>CAWKNB010000001.1:0-6338 GCA_963850835.1 uncultured Actinomycetota bacterium
CGCCGGGCGTATATGTCGAGTACCTGCCGTTCGCGTCCGGCTCGATCCGCGACTTCCTGGTCGATCAACTCATGTTCACGCCCAGTGGCGACCCGGACTCGGCCGCGAGCCTGCGCCGCTGGCAGGCTGTGCGGACGCCGACGGTGTTCATCGGTCGAGCGGAGACCGGTCCGGTGAATTCGGCGGTCGCAGTCAACAGTTTCGCGGCGTATCTCGAGGTGTTCGGTGGCTTCCTGGACGACGACTGCTACCTGCAGGACTGCGTCACCGGCTTCTTCGCGAACGGCGGCACCGACGCGATCGTGGTCCGCATCCCGGAAGAGCCGGATCAGACACTCCACCCGGACGTGACCCTGAACGAGATCCTCCGCCCGCTCGACTACTCGCTCGTCTGCGCCCCGGACCTCGTGACCCGGGCGGTGTCGATCGAGGAGCAGCGGTCGGTGCTCGCGTCCCTCGTCGCGCAGTGCGAGTCCGACCGCGCCATGCTGCTGGTCGACCCGCCCCCGGCCTTGTCGCCACTCGAGGTGCGGGAGTGGCGCGTCAACGTCGGGATCGACTCGGCTGCGGCCGCCTGTTACTACCCGTGGATCCGCGTCGGCGACGTGTACCTCGGTCGTGAGTACCGTGCGGTGCCGGGCAGCGGACACATCGCCGGCATGCTCGCCCGGCTCGACGGGGAACGCGGGTTCCACCATGCGCCGGCCAACGAGAGCCTGCGGGGGCTCATCGGTCTCGATCTCGAACTCGCTGCGCAGGAGCTCGAGTTCTTGGTCTGGCCGGGCATCAACCCGTTGCGGACCACGGCGAGCCGCGGGGTCGTGGTGTGGGGTGCGCGGACGATGTCGTCGGATCCCTCGCAGCGGTACGTCCGGCACCGGCGGTTGCTCGACTTCGTGTCCGACCAGGCGGTCCACGGCACGGAGTGGGCGGTCTTCCAACGCGGCGACGAGGCCCGAGAGCGCGCCGCGCGAGATCTCGCCTATCTCTTCCACCTGCTGTGGCGCACCGGGGCGCTATGGGGGACCAGCGCCAACGAGGCCTACTCGGTGGCGGTGGCCAACGAAGCCCCGAGCGGCACGGCGTTTCGCATCGACTGCCTGCTCGCGCTGGACGACGACCTCATCGCGCCGCTACACATGCTCTACGTCGGCGACGGTTAGTTGGCCCAGCTCGGCCAGGTGGAAGACCGCGGGCAGGTTGCCGATCTCGCGCAGCGCGAGCAGCGCCTCGTCCCGGCCCGGCGACGCACCCGCCGCCAGCCGCCCCAGGCCGGGCACCGCCGGGCCGCCGATCGCCACTGCCGAGCGCCGTGCGGCCGCCCTGGTGCCCGCAGCCGGGCTGCGAAGTGCGGACATCAGCACCTGCAACGATTCCGGGCCGAGCGCGGCCAGCGCATCAGCGGCCGAAGCCGCGCAGACCTCGTCGGCATCGGACAACATCCGGGCGAGCGCCGGCAGCGCTCGGGCGTCGCCGATGTCGCCGAGCACGTTCGCGGCCTTCGCCCGCACGGAGGCGTTGCGGGCCGACAGCCGGGCCACCAGCGGGTCGACCGCCGCGTCGCCGATGCGGACCAGGGCGTCGCCAACCGCATCCTGCACCCATTGCCGCTCGGATTGCAGGCGATCGAGCAGGGTCGTCAGACCGACCGCACCGTGGGCGGCCAACGCGTCGCCGGCTCGCATCCGGATGAGTTGGTTGTCCGAGTCCAGCGCCGCAGCCAACGTCGGCACCACGGCGTCGTTCATCTTCTGCAACACGATCGCGGCCATCGCCGCGGACGGCCGGGCGCTGAGCAACGCGTTGATCAGCTTGTCGGCACCGAGATCGCCCCAACCCGCCAGCACATCGGCGGCCGTCCAGCGCACATCGGCGTTCGGGTCGCCGAGCCGCGCGATCAACAGGTCGACGTGGTCGTCGGATCGTCGGTCGGCGAGCGCGCGCACGCAGGCCTGGCGCACCAGCGCGTGCTCGTCGTCGAGGTGTCGGATCAGCGCCGACGTCACTACCGCGCCCTCGACCATGGAGAGCGCCTCCGCGGCCTGCCAGCGCCGATCGGCGGATTCCGCGTCGAGGTGGCGCAACAACGCGTTCAGTGAGGTCGCGCCCGCCGACCGCAACCGGCTCGAGCCGATCGCCGCGGTCGCCGACCAGGCCGGTTCACCCTGCAGCACGACCCGGCGGTAGCGGGCCCGCGCAGCTCCGAACTCGCCGAGGCCGGCCAGGACGTCACCGAGCAGACAACCGGCTCGGCCGGCGGCCTGGGCGTCGTGCGAGTCGGCCGCCGCCCGCAGCACACTGCGGGCGGCGGCCAGGGCGCCCTGACGGCGCAGCAACGCCCCGAGCTCGGCGGCCGCCCGCGGGGCCCACTGCGGGTG
Source organism: uncultured Actinomycetota bacterium (assembly GCA_963850835.1). GTDB lineage: Bacteria > Actinomycetota > Actinomycetes > Mycobacteriales > Jatrophihabitantaceae > Jatrophihabitans. The sequence goes on from CAWKNB010000001.1 coordinate 2,379, forward strand.
CCCGCTGTCGATCGCGATCTGCAGGCTCTGCTGCGCCGGCGCCGGGTCGTCGTTCGCCACGAGCAGCATGCCAAGCTCGTAGGCCGCTTCGGCGGCCCACGACGGGTGCGCATCCGCGACCACCACCCGCAGCGTGGTCGCCGCCGCCGTCGGGTCCCCGCTCGAGACAAGGATCCGCGCCAGTGCCATCGCGGCCAGCGGGCGCCAGTCCCCGTCGGCCTCGTCGATGATCTGCTGGAAGGCGCGTGCCGCACCCACGACGTCGCCGGCGCCGCGGCTGCTCTGCGCGGCGAGGAACAGGCGCTGCGCGGCGGCGGCACTCAGCGCCGCCCGACGGGCCCGGCGCAGCGAGACCCGCGGCCGCGCCGGTGCGCCCGGCAGGTCCGCGACCGCAGCCCCGGGAGCCCGGGCGACCGTCAGATGACCGACCGCCTCGTCGAAGGCCCGCTGCGGCGTCGACTCCGCGGGCAGCTTGTGGCTGACGTACTCGTACACGTCCTCCATGGAGATGAAGCCGTCGTCGTCGGAGTCCGGCGCAGCGCCCTGCAACGCCTGGGCGACGAATGCGGTGAACGGGCTGGGCGCGTCGCGCTCGTCGGCGTCGCGGGTGAGCATCGCCGGCCGGGAGCTGGTCAGCACGTACCGCCCCTCGCCAGACAACCGTTCGCTCTGCGCGCCGCCGCCCTTGAAGTTGCCGGAATAACAGCAATCCAGCAGCACCACGTTGGCACGCGCCGAAGACGCCTTGATGATGTTGTGCACGTCGCGCCCGGACACGGCGGAGGACACCAGGCGCCGCGTGTCGGTGTCCTTGGCGCACAGGTAGAACTCGTCGAGCAGATTCAGTTGGCCGTGGCCGGTGTAGTAGAGCAGCAGTTGATGGTCGCGCGATGCCTGGCCGAAGAAGTCCTCGATCTTGAGGATGATCTCGGCCTTGTCGGCGTTCTCGACGACGATCAGCTCCGAGACCTGGTGCAGTCCGGTGTCCGGGTCGGTGAGTGCCCCGGCGAGGAGCTCGAGATCGTGCGGTGGGCCCTTGAGCGCCGGCAGGTGATCGGCGTCGCGGGGGAACTCCCAGTTGCCGACGAGCAGGGCCCGCCGTGTGCGGTCGATCATTTTCCGGGCAGGTGCTCCAGCGCGGAGGTCATCGCGGTGGCGACGGCGTCTGCGCTGGTGGCGGTGCCTTCGACCGTCATGGTCACCTCGCGTTCGCCGTCGTTGAAGGTGACGTTCATCGTCCGATCGCGGTCACGCGCGAGCCAGGCCCGCACGGTCTGCAACGCGGCGGTGATCGAGCCCGAACTGGCGAGCACGACGACGAGTTCCTCCCAGCCGCCCTTCTGGCCCGGCGCCGCCGTCTCCTCACGACGCACCTCTGCGACGTCGGCGTTGCGCAGCGCTTGGCGCAGGGCCACCTGTTGGGCCCGCCAGGCGTCGTCGTGCGGCTCGTAGCGACGGCTGCCCGGCTGGATCGAGATCTCGAGGTTGCCCGCTCGCTCGGTCATCATCGCCTCCCTACCGCCGATACAGTGCGCAGCGGATACTGCCCATCATGGCGGACGCCTCGGATCTCGACGACCGGCAATATCAAGATCTCGTCGACTCCGCGCGTCAGCACATGGCCCGGCTGGCCTACCGGCACGGCGCCGAGTCCGACGAGATGCTGCAAGCCGTGGTCGAAGCGACCGCGCTGATGATCGATCAGCTCAGCCATCGCCTGAACGCCTTTCCCGATCGGATGAATGCGGCTGTTCTCGACATCCTCGGGACGCCGCGCTTCCCGGGACGCTCGGCCCGGTGCGAAGTCACCTTTTGGCTGAGCAGTGCGCTCACCGACAGCGAGATCGTCGTACCGCGCGCGACCCAGTTGCAAGCGCCGATCAGCCCCGGCAAGCCGGTGTTCAGCACCGTGGCCGACCTGCGACTACGCCCGGCCGGACCGTTCCGGTTCGTGATCGAATCCGACGATCGGCAGGTCCTGTCCGACGTGGCCGGGGCGCGCTTCACAGACCCGCCGCCGGCGAACTCGGCGTTCTGCCTCGGCTTCGCTGACCCGCTGCCGTCACACACTTTGATCCTCGAGATCGACTGCCGGACCGAAGGTGTCGGCGTCGACCCGGCGAACCCACCGCTGATCTGGGAGGCGTCCGTCGGCGACGGGTGGGCACCGTGCACAGTGCACAGCGACGAGACCGGCGGGCTGCAGCGCCCGGGCCAGGTCATCCTCCTTGTCCCCGAGGCGCACAGCAACCGCTCCGTCGCCGCCGAATCCGGCGCGTGGCTGCGCTGCCGCATCATCGAACGCGCGTCCGGACAGCCGACATACCGGACCTCCCCGGAGCTGCACGCTCTCACCGCGCACACGGTCGGCGGCACGGCAGCGGTCATCCACGGCGAGGTCGTCACCGAGGAACTGCTCGGCATCGCGACCGGCCAGCCCGGCCAGACGTTCGCACTGCGCCGCGGCCCGGTCGTCGCGCCGGACGACCGCGTCGCCGTCGAGGAGCTGCGCAACGACGAGTGGGTCCCGTGGCAGCCGGTGGCCTCCTTCGCCGAGAGCGCACCGACCGATCGCCACGTCGTGATCGACGCCGACCGGGGCGAGGTCCGGTTCGGGCCGCGGATCCGCCGACCGGACGGGGAGTACCGGCACTTCGGCGCGACGCCCCTGGCCGACGCACCGATCCGCATCCGCAATTACCAGGTGGGCGGCGGGCGCTCGGGCAACGTCATGACGGGTTCGATCACCGTGCTGCTCCAGCACGTCCCGTTCGTCAGCCGCGTCGAGAACCCGGCGCCCGCGACGGGTGGCGTCGATGCGGAAACCGAAGCCGAGGCCGTTGCGCGCATCCCGCTCGAGTTGCGCAGCCGGGGCCGGGCGGTCACCTCGGCCGACTTCGAGTACATCGCGCGACAGGCGGCGCCGGAGCTGGCCCGGGTGCAGTGCCGGCCCGAGCCGGACGGCCGCGGCGTGCGCGTCGTGGTGGTTCCGTCGGTGGCGCAACACCCGCCGGGCACGGTGCAGCTGGCCGACTTCCTGCCGTCCGAACAGACCCTGGCCCGGATCGCCGAGCAGCTGGACCGGCGTCGCGTGGCCGGGGTGCGGCTGATGGTCCAGCCCGCGCAGTACCATGGCGTGAGCGTCGTCGCCGAGGTGCGGCAGAAGGGCAGCCCCCCCGACGTCGTGCGTTCGCGGGCCGTCGCCGCGCTCGACGAGTACTTCCATCCGACCCGGGGCGGCCCGGACCGAACCGGTTGGCCGTTCGGGCGCTCGGTCCGCATCTGGGATGCGTACGCCGTGTTGCAGCAGGTGCCCGGCGTCGACGCCGTCGAGCACGTCGAACTGTTCGCTGCCGACCCGGTGAGCGGAGCCCGCTCGGAATCGGTGCAGCAGATCGAACTCGGGCCGGACGCGCTGGCGTTGTCGGTGCTCCACGGGATCCGGGTGATCACGTGAGCGGTGTCGGCGAGGAGTTGCCCGACCTGCCCCACTGGGCGAGCGACGCCCTATTGCTGGTGCACGTCGCCGATCACCTCCTCGGCCCGATCGAGGAGCTGCTGGTCGCCACCCACGAGTGCTTCGCGGCGTACACGGCGCCCGAGCCGGTCAATGTGCATTGGCAGCGCCTGCTCGGCTTCCCGGACAGCAATCGCGATGTCGTCGCCTCGAGCCCGCAGATCAACGGCCAATGGGGGACATTGCGCGGGATCCACGCGCTGGCCAGTGCCCTGCTGGGCGACGATGCTGCGCGAATCGAGGTCAGCGACAACGGGGGCGCGGCGTGGACGAATGATCCGCACGCGGCCTTCCCGGCCCTCGGGCCGCCGACGGTGCAGGTGCGCGCGTGGTGTGCGGACCCCGGGGGTGTCGATCAGGACTGGCTCGGGTCGTTGCTGCGCGACGCGCTTCCGGTGCACGTCGCGCTGCAGGTCACCGTCGCGGCGACCTGATCAGCAGCT
>CAWKNB010000002.1:0-16307 GCA_963850835.1 uncultured Actinomycetota bacterium
CGTGTAGGCAGGAGACACCGCGGGCCCGGAGCACGTCGACGATGTGAGCGACCAGCGCGCCGGCCATGCCCCGCCTCATCCACGTCGGGTCAACGAACAGGTCCTCCAAGTCGGTGCCATCCTGGACCTGGACCCACGTCGCGAAGCCCACGACCGACCCGTCCGCGACGGCGACATACATGCGGCCCTCGGACAGTGCGTCGGGCGCGAGGACGAGATGCTCCGGATGAGCCGTGAGCTCGGCGCGATCGCCGGCGTTGGACAACGACGCGCGGCGAAAGATCTGGGCTACCGAGGCATGGTCGTCCGGGGTGCCGAGCCTGATCATTTGCCCAGTGTGCCCGGATCACCTCGGCTCGCCCACCTGCGCCGGGATGACCGGAACGCCCGTTTGGGCCGAAGTAGGGGGCTCGTGAGACCCCTTGACGATCTCTATCGGTGTAACGCGCAAGCCCCTATCCTGACCCGACGACCGCGCGGATGAACCATTCGCGCATTGCCCTTCGTTCCGGTCGGGGGGACGGGTGGACCTGCCGCTGCTGCTTGCCGGCCCGATCCTGCGCCGGGTCGAGCCGACCTTGGCCGCGGTGTGGCTCGCCCTCAGCAAACCGGGAAGGGTCCGGCTCGTGGTCTTCGAGGGCGGCGCGGCGGCCGGAGTGGATCACAACAACCCGTTCCTCCAGAGCAGCGCGACCGGCGAGCAGACCTGGCGACTCGGCGATCAACTGCACCTCGGTCTGCTGACCGCGCGCATTCCAGCGGCATCCGGGAAGGCATTCCTGGCCGACCAGCTCTACTCCTACGACATCGAGATCACCGTCGACGGCCGGACCGACACCCTGCAGTCACTCGGCATGCTCGACAGTGTGACCACGCCCGACGGGGTCGCGCACGTGCCGCTCGGCTTCGTCAAGGACCAACTACCCACCTTCGCACCGCCGCCGGCTCAGCTGGCCGACCTCCGGGTCTTGTACGGCTCGTGCCGCCGCCCGAACTTCGAGGGGCCGGACGCGATGGTGTGGATCGACGACCTGCTGGCCGACGGAGAGCTGTACCAGCAGCCCAGCCACCGGCCACATCAGCTGTTCCTGGGTGGCGATCAGATCTACGCCGACGACGTGTCGATCCTGCAGATGCTGCACACGACCGAACTCGGACAGCAGCTCATCGGCACCCGCAACGGCCAACCGATGGAGCGCATCACTCTCGACAAGTTCGAGAAGCGAAATCCGGCGGTGCCCACCCCGAGCCAGGACGACCCCGCGGCGGCCTACGTCGCCGACGTCGCTGGACCGGATCCCACCCTGCCTATCGACCGCGCACACTTCCCGGAGGGTCGCCGGCTCGACCTGACCCGCAACGCCGCCCAGTTCACCAGCGAAGACGGCACCGGGCACCTGATCTCCTTCGGCGAGTTCGCCGCCACCTACCTCTGCGCATGGAGCAACGCCTGCTGGGTGAACGACATCCCGGGCGCGACCCTGACCCCGGATGCGACCAGCGCGCCGACCGTGACCAAACAGCTGCAATGGACTGACGACGTAGGCCCGGATGCGCGCATCACCCTCCCGCCGCTCGTGTTCCCCGACCGCGTACCCGGTGAGCTGTACACCGACAAGTACGCGGAGCGGATGAAGGACCTCACGAAGAAGCAGCTCGCACCCAAGCGCATGCGGGTGCTGCACAAGGTGCACCGGGACTTCCTCAAAGGCCTGGCAAAGGTCCGCCGCGCCCTCGCGAACATCCCGACGTACATGATCCTGGACGACCACGACGTCACCGACGACTACTTCCTCAGCCCGATGTGGCGCGATCGCGTCCTCGGCACCGCTCTCGGCCACACGATCCTCACGAACGCGATGACCGCGTACGCGCTGTTCCAGGACTGGGGCAACGACCCGCTGCGTTACGACAGCGGGTTTCCCGCCGAGTTGTTGAGCCGCGCGCTGGACCTGTTCCCGGCGGACGCGAGCACCGGGCCCGCCAAGGCGGCGTTCAGCCGGCTGGAGGAACTGTTCGCCCACGAGAAGCCCAGTCCGCAACGTCCGGACGGCGAGTACGACTCGGTCACCCCGCCGATCCTGTGGCACTTCTTCATCGACGGCCCGTGCCACCGCGCGATCGCGCTCGACAACCGCACGCGGCGCAGCTACCCGAGCCGGATCGGGCCGCCCGGCAACGTATCGACCACGGCGCAACTCGACCAGGTGCCGATCCCGCCGAACCCCCCGCTGCCGCCTGGGTATCAGGTGCTGCTGGTCATCGCTCCGCTGCAGGTGATCGGACCGCCGGTGCTCGACGAGATCGTCGCGCCGCTGTCCTACCGCGTCTTCGACCTCCTCAATTCGCTGAGTTCGGAATCCGATACCGACCCGTCGAGCCCGAGCGGACTGCGCGAGATGGTCGGAACCAATCCGGACGCCATCGAGGCCTGGGCCTTCGACGCCGTGGTGTTCGAGAACCTGCTCAAGCGGCTCGTCACCTATCAGCACGTCGTGCTGCTCAGCGGCGACGTGCACAACTCGTCCGGCTCACTGATGAGTTACTGGCCGAAGAACGCGACACAGCCGGTGCGGATCGCGCAGTTCACCTCCAGCGGCTTCAAGAACGTGATGCCCAGCCACATCACCGCGGTCGACAGATCGGCCGGCTTCGCCCAGCAGATGGTCCGCGCCAACCTCGGCACCGAGCGGATCGGCTGGGATCAGCCGCTCGACGACCTCGTCCTGCTCCCGACGGGCAAGACACAGCTGGACCTCGTGCCGGTCATGCGCGCCCGGTTGCAGTCCGTGCCGGTGATGATCCCGACGTGGGGCTGGCCCAACGACAACGACGACGACCCGACCGCGCCGATCGAGCCCGAACTGACCAGCCGGCTCAACCCGGTCCGGCCGCCGGACTGGCGCTGGCGGGTGCGGCCGCTGCTCGACGAACGCGCCGACGACCAGCGCCCGACACCGATTCAGCAACTGCCGATCGACGCGCCCGGCATCGAGGCGAAGCTGCTCGATCCGCAGACCGCGATCAACGGCTACCAGGCGATCGCGGCCCGCCACCAGCACGCGCTCGACCGGATGCGCAACGCCCGGCAGATCCTGTTCCAGAGCAACTACGGCATGTGCCGCTTCGAGCCCGACGACGTGCATGGCACCCTCACCGCTGTCCACGAGGTCTACACCGCGGGTCGGGCGCCGGACGACCCGGTCGATGCCGAACCCAAGCCGGACAAGTACCTCGTGCAGATCGCGCAGCTCGGTCCGGTCGACGAGGACCCACCCACCGAACTGCGCACCCGGGTGATCGTGCCGGTCGTGCCCGGGGCGCCGACCCCATGAGCGCCGACCGGACCTTCCTGCAGTCGCTCGCCCACGAGGTCGTGCAGTTCTTCGAGTTCGTAATCCCGGGCATCGCGGAAGGCGTGGCGCGCCAGGCGATCATCCGCGATCTCGGCGGCACCGCCGATCTGCAGACCGGCACCGCCCAGTTCCCGCAAGCCCGGCTCGACTCGATCCGCGCCTACCGCGACGCGGCCGAGCCCGGCGTGGAGGCCGACCTCGAGGTCGTCGAAGACATCGCCGCTGTGCTCGATGCGATCGCCGGCAACGTCGAGACCTGGAACCTCGGACCGGCGCAAGGGGCGCAAGAGCTGGGACACTCGCTGCTCGACCTGCTGGCGACGAACTGGGTCCGGCACCGGCTGCCGCGGGTGTTCTTGTTCCTGCAGGCCATCAAGGCCATCGACGACGCCGGCTCGACGTTCGGCGCAGGCGACAGCAGCGGCGAGCGGTTGGGCCGGATGTTCGCGTCGTTCGGCGAGTTCCTGGCGAGCCCCGGCCGGAGCCTCGACGATCTCGACGCCGCCAACGAGAAGACCGATCCGGGTGACCGGCGCGGCCTCGACATCGCCGTCGACACGAGCATGCGGATCGCTGCCACCGTGATGGGCGTCGTCGACGGAATCTTCGAGATCAGCCTCATCGGCGACACCCTCGTCGGCTGGGACGCCCCGGGCCTGGACATCGACTCGGACACCGAACCGACCCGGGCCGATGTCATCTCCAGCCGGATGATCTCGTTCTCGGTCGCGCACGACAGCGATCGACCCGAGGACCAGAACAAGGACGCCGAACGACTGCAGCTGAGCCTGCTGTGGCTGCCGAAACGCTCGATCGGCCCGGATTCGCAACGCGAGCGTCAACTGTTCCTCGCGTTCGGCGGCGCGATCCGGCTCGACTCGCCGATCACGCCGCGCTGGACGTTCACGGTGAACCTGCGCAGCGACGCCGGCGTCGCCGCGCTGATCGGCGGCGGCGACGCGTTCGACCACTTCAGCGGCATCGAGGGAGACGGCAACTTCGCGGCGTCGGTCGGCTGGACCTCGAAACCGGACGAGTCCACCGGCCTGACCTACGCGATCCCGCGGCCGACCGGCACCCGGCTGGAGATCGGCACCCTGAGCGTTTCGCTCACCCTCGCCTCGTCCGGCGCGCAGATCCGCGCCGAGCTCGCCGACGCGGCGCTCGTGATCGACAGCAACGACCACGACGGTTTCATGCGCACGCTGCTCGGCGGCACACCGCTGCGCCTGCCGTTCGGCATCGTGGTGGGCTACGACAGTTCGACCGGCCGAATCCTGCAGGCCAAGATGCCGCAGGCCGGCGGCCCCACCGGGAGCGGCGTGCAGAACTCGCCGCTCGAAGGATCCGGGTCCGCCTACGCGCCGATCTTCGCGGCGGTGATCCCGCTCGGGCGCCACTTCGGCCCGGTGACGATCCACGAGATCGCGCTGCAGGTGTCGCACGCGCAGCCGGCGTCCGGCGGCAGCGATGTCACCGCTGTCGAAGCCGACATCTCGTTCAGCGCACAGCTCGGCGTGGCGTACTTCCGCATCGACCGGATGGGCCTCGCGCTCATCGCGGACACCAGCAAGCCGCCCCACGAACGCAACCTGCGCTTCGTCGACCTGCATCTCGGCGCGAAGCCCCCGCTGGGAATCGCGGTCAATGTCGACACCTCGTTGATCAGCGGCGGCGGGACGATCTTCCACGACCCGGCGCAGGGGATCTACTTCGGCGCGCTGACACTGCGGATCAAGACCCGTTTCCTGCTCAAGGCGATCGGCCTCGTCTCGACCAAGAACCCGGACGGCACGCCCGGGTCGTCGTTCATCATCATCGCGACGCTCGAGGGCCTCGGCTGGCAGATCGGGCCGGTCACCCTCGACGGCCTCGGGGTGCTGTACGCGTCCGAGCGCACCTTCGACGAGAACGCGATGCGGGCAGCGCTGCCGACCGGCCAGCTGCGCAACGTGCTCTTCCCGGCCGACCCCGTTCACCACACCACCGAGACGCTGCGGGCGCTGAGCGCGTTCTTCCCGGCGAAGTCCGGCAGCACCCTCGTCGGACTGCTGGTCAAGCTGGTGTTCGGCCGGTTGCCGATCGTCCGCCTCGACCTCGCCCTGATCTACCAATTCGGCCCGGGCGTGTCCGACCGGCTGATCGTGCTGGGTCGGGTCAGCTCGATCCTGCCCGACGAGGGCGCTCGCCTGGTCCAGCTGAATCTCGATGCGGTCGGCATCTTCGACCCCAGCGCGGGCGTCGCGGCCCTCGATGCGGTGCTCGTCGATTCCAAGATCGCCGGCCGGTTCCCGCTCACCGGCGCCGCAGCGTTCCGGCGCGTACCAGGCGGAGGTGGATTCGCCCTCGCGGTGGGCGGGTTCCATCCGCAGTTCCGCCCGCCCGACGGGTTCCCTGCGTTGCCGCGCATCACCGTGGCGCTCACGTCGGGCGACAACCCGAAGCTGATCTGCACGGCCTACCTGGCGATCACCTCGAACACCATCCAGTTCGGCGCGGACGCGTCGTTGTACGCGGCGGCTTGCGGATTCAGCATTGCCGGCGACGTCGGTTTCGACGTGCTCATCCAGCTCATCCCGTTCCACTTCCTGGCCGACTTCCGCGCGAGCGTGCAACTCAAACGCGGGTCGCACAATCTGTTCAAGGTGTCCGTCGACGGCTCGTTGGAGGGACCGTTGCCGCTGCGGGTGAGCGGCAAGGCCACCTTCGAGATCCTGTGGTGCGACTTCTCGGTGAGCTTCGACGCGACCCTGCTCGGCGGGTCGACCCAGCAGCAGGTACCGAGCGTGGACGCGCTCGCAGCACTCACCGGGCAACTTGCCGACGCGCGGAACTGGCAGGCCGAACCGCCGGGCGAGGCGAGTCGGCTGGTCACCCTGCGCCGCGAGACCGGCGCGTCCGGACGGGTCGTCGTCCATCCGCTCGGCACCCTCACCGTGTCGCAGGGCGCCGTGCCGTTGAACCTCAGTCGTGACATCGACCGGGTCGGGACCGCGACACCGAGTGGCGAGCGCCGGTTCGCCGTCACCGCGGTGCGCATCGGTGCCGACCTCGTCGCGACAACGGCGGCGCGTGATCAGTTCGCGCCGGCCCAGTTCTTCGACCTGACCGATGACGAGAAGCTGGCCGCACCGTCGTTCGAGGAGATGGACTCGGGGGTGTCCTTCGGCGATGTCCAGTACGCCTTCGACGCGGCCTCGCGGGTCATCGCGCCGTTCGAGTACACGGACATCAGCATCGGCCCCGACGGCTCGCCGACCGTCGCGCCCGATCCGCATACGCCCGACGGTCCGGTCGTCATGACCATGCTCCGCCTCGGCGCCGCCGCCCTCGCGCCGGTGCGGCTGGCCAGCGCTGAGCGGTTCGCCCGGCCCGCCAGCACGGACGCGCCGTCGCTGCGCGAGCGTGGCTGGACCGTGGCCGATCCGGACTCCGGCGCCGCGGTCGCCCCGATCGCGTCCTGGGTCGAGGCGCAGGCGCAGCTCGCCGGCCGCATCCTCGTGCCGAGTACGGAGCTGGGCTCATGACGTCGCCGGCGGACATGATCCTGCTGCCCTGGGTACGCCGCGGCGGGTCGACCGCACTCGCGCAACCGGACACGAACGGCGCGAACCAGCCGGGGATCGCGACCGCGCGGGTGACCCTCGAGGTGAACGGCACCGTGCCGGTGCCGATGGACGTCGCGGTGATGGGCCCCGGGCATGTCACGGCAGTCTCGGCCGCGCAGGTGATCCGGACCGACCCGACACCGGGATCGGTCGTCTTCGAACCGAATTACCTGGCTCTCGTCGAATTCGACGAGCCGAGCCTTCCGTGGCTGTTCACGCCTGCGGCCGCGGCCGCGCAGGGGCGGTTGCGGCCCTGGCTGTGTCTCGCTGTCGTGCGCAAACAGAACGGTGTCTCGCTGGACCCGCCGGACCGCGGTGCCGTTGCGGTCCTGCGGATCGGCTCACCCGCCGTCCCCGCCGACGAGCTCCCCGATCTCGCCGACGCCTGGGCCTGGGCGCACGCGCAGGTGACCGCGGAGTCCGGCGCTTCACCCGACGCGTTGATCACGTCGATGGACAGCCAGCCCGAACGCTCGCTGTCCCGCCTACTGTGCGGGCGCGTGCTGCAACCCGACACCGGGTATCTGGCCTGCGTCGTCCCGACCTTCGAACTCGGCCGCAAAGCCGGGCTCGGCCTGGACATCACCCCCGCCGACGAGGCACGGCTGGACCCCGCCTGGACGAACACCCCCGGCGTCGAGTTGCCCGTGTATCACAGCTGGGAGTTCACCACCGGTCCCGGCGGCGACTTCCAGTCGCTGGCGATGTTGCTGCGAGCCCGTCCGTTGCCCGACGGCGTCGGCCTGCGCGACATCGACATCAGCCGCAGTGGTGTCGACGTCGTGGTGCCCGCCGACACCAGGTTGCCCCTCGGCGGCGCGCTGCGCCCGGTCGGGCAGCCGCCGCCGACCTGGCCGGACGAGACGCTGCACGCCGCCTTCCGCGCGGAGCTCGCCCGGCTGCTGAACGTCGCGACGGACACCGACCCGGTGCTGACCCCGCCGCGGTACGGCGCCATGGGCGGCAACGTCGCGGTCGACCCGTCGAAGGACACCTGGTTCGAACACCTCAACCTCGAGCCGCCGGCGCGAGTTGCGGCCCAGTTCGGCACGGTCGTCGTGCAACAGCACCAGGAGGCACTCGTCGCGTCGGCCTGGGCACAGGCCGCCGATTCGCGCACGGTGAATCAGGCCCTGCGGCATGCGCAGCTCGGCTGCACCGTTGCGACCAGCCTGCACCAACGGCACCTGGCGACCATGGCACCCGACGCCGGCCTGCAGGTGCTCGCGCCGGCCCGGGCTCGGCTCACCCGCACGTCCGCGGCGCGCGAGCCCGGGACCGGGCTCGCTGCGATGTTGGTCGACACCCGCCTGACGAACAGCGCGTTCAGCACCGCCTTGCGCCGGATCACCCGCCCGCAAGGTGCGGTGAACCGCAGGGTGCAGCGCTCGGCGGTCGTACCGGGCATGCCGCGCACGACGTCGGTGCTGAGCAACCTGCAACCGACCTCGGTGATCGGGCGACACCTCGTCATGCCCACCGGCCCGGCCACCGTCGAGCGCGTCGCGGCGGCGCTGAACCCACCCCGCGACGACATCACCTGGGCTACGGCGACGGCAAGGGCAGTGCGCGAGGCACTGCCGCGACCGATCTTCGACGTGCTGCCGGCGCCGGAGGGCGTGCATCTCAGCCTGCGGCCGCGCCCACCGGACGGGCCGCCGGACGGGCCGCCCGATCCGCCGCCGCACCCCGATCCGCCGCCTCATCCCGCCATCCGCTATTGCCTCCGGGCCCGTTCCCGGTGGACAGCACCGACGCCGCCGCGTTCCGAGCTGCCGCGTCCGCGCACCTGCAGCGCTTCGACCCCACGCCGCCGATGGTGTTCGTACCACCGATCGCCATGGGCGTCGACGTCGTGTTCACCGCAGCCCTCGCCGCGGCCGAACCGCGCCAGCACTACGCAGCCACCGTCGGCATGGTCGTCGACTTCAAGTCGGTCGACCGCACGGACCTCGATCCGTTGACGACCGCGACGGTGACCCCGCGATTTCCGCAATCGATGGCGGTCTCGCTCGCCGAGTTGGGGCAGGAGCTGATGCTGCCAGGACTCGACGGCGTGCCGGCGAACACGATCGTCCCGCTCGAGACCAATACGCCGTTCGTCGAAGCGTTCCTCGTCGGGCTCAACTCCGAGTTCGGCCGCGAGTTGCTGTGGCGGGAGTTCCCCGCGCCGCAGACCACGACCTACTTCGACCGGTTCTGGGACAGCGCCGATCCCGGCGGACCGCCGGACATCCCCCCGCTCACCGACTGGAACGATCGCGCGCTCGGTGGGCCGGCGAGCAACGGCGACGAGCGGTTCGTGATGCTCGTGCGCAGCGACCTGCTGCGCCGCTACCCGCACGCGGTCGTCTATGCGACCAAGCCGGCGGACGGCACGACGGCTGCCCAGGAGAGTCATCCGATCTTCAGCGGGGCGATGGACCCGGATGTGCGGTTCTTCGGCTTCGACATTCCGGCCGCCGAGATCGGCGATTGGTCGATCGTGATCCAGGAGCAGCCGAGCGCCCCGCGCTTCGGCGTCGAGGTGGGCGGCGACACCGGCCCGGGTGCCTACCTTGCCGTGACCGGTGACCAGAACTCGGCACGCGTGGCAGCGCGGCTCCGGCAGACCCCGGTCCGTATAACGATCCCGAGCTCCGTGCTTCTCCGGGAGGTGTGATGACGCTCCCGCTGAGCGACTTCACGCCGTTGCTCGCCGACGCGCTCACCGTCGCGGCACCACCGCTCACCACGCCGGCGGGCCCGGCAACCGTGCCCCTCGCGCTGCTGCCGGTGCGCCTCGAGACGCGGTTCGCCGACCTGGCCGACGGCACCGTGGAACTGCGGGTGCGGATATATCCCGACAAGATCCACATCGACTCCCACGACCCGGCACTGACCGCCGACGAGGCCGACGCGGGCCACCGCTACTGGCAGGCCCAATGGCAGGCGGGCGCGGACGAGAACCTGCTCCGGCAGGCGTGGCAGCAGCTCACCGACCGCTACGACCCGGGTCGCTGCGTCTGGATCGCCCGCGCGACGACGCCGACCAACGCCGCCGACCGATCACCGACCGGTACCGCGCAGTTCGCCGACCCGGGCCCCCCGCGCGGTGCGCAGCGGATTCCGGTCGCGCGGCTGTTGCCGACGCGCTGGACGGCAACCGCGTATCGCGGCGGCCAGGTGGTTGCCGCGGGCGCCGGGGCCGACGTGCGGCCGGACCTCGCCGTGGCTCCGGACATCGACGCAGTGGTGACGGTCACGGACGACGCCGCGGCCATCGACCCGGGTATGCGCTGGATGATCGACTTCGCGGAGGCGGAGGCGGCCGGAATGGCGCTGCGCCTGCCGTTGGACAGCACCGCCGAGGTCGACGTGCTGCTCGTCTGCGGAGTCTGCGACGGCACCGACCACTCGGCCCGGTTCGCCGCCCTGCTCGACGCCCATCAATACGCCGACGGGCTTGCGTTCGTCGCGCCCGGCACACCGTCGAACAACACGAGCGGCGAGCGAGCCGGCTACGCCAGCCGAGATCCGCTCGGAGTCGCGGAGCTTCGCGGTCGAGACCCAGACCGCACCAGCCGCGGGCTGCAACGCCGACGTCACTGCCCGGGCCCTCGGCGTCGATGCTGCCACCTTCGCCGTCGAGGGCGGCACCGACATCGACGTCGCGGCGGCAATGACCACCGCGCTGTGGCCGGCCACCTGGGGCTACTACCTCACGCAGTTCGCCGGCGTGAGCCCCGACGGCGCAGACTGGGTCCGCGAGCACGCGCGCGAGTTCGTCCGGCCGGGAGGAAATCTTCCGGTCCTGCGCTGCGGGCGTCAGCCGTACGGGCTGTTGCCGGTCACCGGCCTCGGCCGGTTCACCTCCGGCGATGCGCGGCTGAACCGGATCCGGGAGCTGGTCCTCGGGTTGCGCGATCACGTGTTCCGCCCGGTGGTGAGCGCGGTGCCGCGCGTGGGCCGCAGCACCGATCCGAACGGCGACATCATCGACGTGCTGCGCACCGACGCGATGTCCGGATCGGTGCTGACGCGCCGGGTGACGGGTCCGCAGTACCTGCGCAACCTGCGGCGATTCCTGGGTCAGAATCTCGACGAGCTGAACTACTGGACCGCGCTACAGACGATCACCGGCTCGGTCGCCCAACGTGTCGGCGTCGGCCAGGAGCCGTTCGGGGCGTGGCTGGTGTTCCAGGACGGGACGCGACCGATCACCGTGCCGTTCGTGGGTGATCCGGACTACCTCGCCGAGCTGTCGGCCGTGACGGACCCGGAACCGTTGGCGCGCCCGGTGCCGGACCAGCCGGTGCCGCTCCTGCATGCTCTGCTCCGCCACGCCCTCTTACGCACCTACGCCGAAGCGGCGGCGCGACTGCTCGCCACTCCTGCGCTCGTTCGCGACCCCGAGCTCGTCGACGTGCAGGCCGGTCAGCCGCCTGCACCGACGTGGACGTGGCAGCGCAGTCAGCAGGTGCCCGGGTCGACGCAGACCGTCGCCGAGGCGCTGGCCAATGGCAACGACGCCGCGCTTGCGGACTTCCGCGAGGCGCTGCGCGATCTGTCCGCCGCCGGCCCGGATGTGTTGGAGCCTCATCTCCGCCAACACCTGGACGCGACCTCGCACCGGCTCGACGCGTGGGCCACGTCGCTGGCGGCCCGCCGCCTGCACGACCTGCGCACGAGCACGGCGAACGGCGTGGTGGTCGGCGGGTACGGCTGGGTGGAGGGGCTGCGGCGCGAATCCCGCGGCGCCGTCGCCGACCTGCCGCCGGACGAGCCCGGCCCACTGTCCGTTCCCGACGCCGACCCGGGTTTCATCCACGCGCCGTCGCTCAATCAGGCCGGCGCCGCCGCACTGCTGCGCAACGCGCATCTCGCTCACGGCGGCGCGGCGGACGACCCGTTCGCGATGCAGTTGACCTCCGGCCAGGTGCGGTCGGCGCGCCGGTTGTTCGACGGCGTGCGGCAGGGCCAGTCGCTCGGCACCCTGCTCGGCTACGACGTCGAGCGCCGGCTGCACGACGCCCAACTCGACGACCTGATCATCTGGCTGCGCGGGATAGCGCACCGACCCGGCGACAACGGTTACGCGGCCCGACGCGACGGACACCCGATCGACGGACTGGTGCTGCACCAGAAGTGGTCCGCCGACCCGCAGGGACTGCTTGCGTTGCTGCCGCCCGATGTCGGTGACCGGCTCGACAAGCTGCGCAACGTCCTCGCCGCGCTCGAGGTGGCTGTCGACGGCCTCTCGGACGCGGTCACCGCCGAGAGCGTGCACCAGCTCGCTCGCGGCAATCTCACCCGCAGCGCGATCAGTCTGGACGCCATCGCCGGCGGCGATGCCGCGCCGCCGCCACTGGACTTCCTGCGCACTCCGCGCAGCGGCCTGCCGGTCAGCCATCGCGTCGCCGTGCTCGTCGACGTCGACCTTCCGCTGCCGGCCGGGTGGTCCGAGGACTCGCCGCGGGCCCGCGCCGAACCGGTCCTCAACGCCTGGGCCGGTCAGCTGCTCGGCCCGGCGCCGTCGGAGCTCGCCGGAGTTGCGCCGCTGGACTTTCTCGCCGAGACCGACGCGCCGCCGTCGGATCTGCGCACGGTTGCGGCCGGCGTCCGCGAGCTGATCGCGGGCGCACGCGGCCTGGATGGCGCCGACCTGCAACCGCCGCACGCCGAACCGCAACCCGGACTCGATCTCGACGAGTACGAGAGCCGTGCTGCGGCGGCGCAGGCAGCACTCGCCGCGGCGACGCCGGCACAGGCCGGCGCGTTCGGGATCGCGGCCGGGCCGCTCGAGGGTCCGGCCGGGGCCTTGATCGCCGCCGCCGTGCAGGCCGAGATCGACCGCCGGGTCGGCGAGGCGGACACCTACGCGACCGCACCGGACGGTGAGACTCCGCAGGCACGTCGCGAGCGGGTCCAACGCCGGTTCACGGCGGTATTCGGCGCGGGATTCGTGGCCGTGCCACGATTTCGGTGCAGCACGGCGGTCGACGTCGCGGCGTCGCTCGCCGACGCCACGCTCACCGACGACCCGCTGGCCGTCGACACCTGGCTGCTCCGGATGGAGCGGCTGCGGCCCGCGCTCGCCCGCTTCGGCACCGCGGTCCGGCAGGCGCAGGTGCTCGCCGGTGTGACGTCGTCGATGCTGGACCTCGCCCAGGTGCCGCACGTGCCCGGCCAGCGGTGGGTGGGGCTGCCGTTGAACGGCACCCCGTTGCGTGAGGGCGTCGTGTCGCTCGCGCTGCACGGGGCGCCGGCCGACCTGACCGCAACGCTCGCCGGCCTGCTCGTCGACGAGTGGACGGAGATCATTCCCGCCACCTCCGAGACAACCGGGGTCGCGTTCCGCTACGACCCCCCTGATGCCATGGCGCCCCAGGCGATCCTGCTGGCGGTACCCCCGGTGCTCGACGAGCAATGGACGGTCGGGACGCTCAACCAGGTGCTGTTGGAGACCCTCGACCTCGCGCACCTGCGACCCATCGGCCCGGACCTGCTCGGTGACGCCGGGCAGTACCTGCCGGCCGCGATGCTCGCCTTCAATGCGGTGGGCGACGCGGTCTCCACCGACCTCAACCCCCTCACCCGGTGAGTGCCGCATGCCGTCGATCACGACCTGGTTCCGTCTGGAGCCGCAACCGTCTGCCGACGATGTCGACAGCGGCATCGCTGCGCGCGTCCACGACCCGCTGTGGCTGCTCGCCCGGCAATGGCAGGTCGGCGAGTTCCAGGCCGAGGACGGCGGCACGCCCGTCGTCGCGCGCTGGCGCGGACAAGTGGCACCGCTGCGCCGTTACCACCTCGGCGCGATCTCCGCGGAAACACAGGAGACGGCGCCGCATTTCACCGGTCCGGACCTGCCGCTGGAAACCTTCGTCGAGCGGCAACCGGTGCATCTCGACGACCTGCGTGTCGCGGTCGAGACCGGCCGGCACTTCCTGCGCATGCTCGAACAGCAGAGCACGGCGCGTGACTACTCCGCCGATTTCATCGCCAGCTATGCCGTTCCCGCCGTCACCGGGGAGCCCGAGCCTGCGACCGCCGCTTACTGGCAGCTGGCAGCCGGCCGGGCGCTGGATGCGCGGCGGTTGCGAGCCACGCTCGCACACACCGACCTGCCGCCGCTGACCACCACGACCATCGATCCCGGCGATCGTGCCGAGGTGCGTTCGGCCTGCGCCGCCTGGCTCGTCTGGGCCGACGCCCTGTTCAGCCAGCCCGGCACCGGTGCGCAGGCGTGGGAACCGGACCGGATGGAGTATGCGTTCTCCGTGGCGGGCCGGATCGGCACCGGCACCTTCGACGAGTTCACCCTCACCGCCGAGCAGTACACCGACGGCACGCTGGACTGGTACAGCGTCGACCTCAACGGTGACGTCAACCTCGGCACCACGGCCGAGGACGCCGGCAGCGTCGTGACGCGCACGGTCATACCAGCGCCGGTCACGGTGCGTGGCATGCCGGCACCGCGATTCTGGGAGATGGAGGACGCCCTGCTCGACCTCGGCTCCTGGCAGCCGGGCGCCACAGATGTGCCGCAGCTGCTGCTGATCGAGACCATCAGCGGGTACGGCAATGACTGGTTCGTCATCCCGATCGAGTTGCCGGTGGGAACCGTGACAGCCTCGCGTTCGCTGGTCGTGTCCGACACGTTCGGCGTGCAGACGTTGCTGCAACCGAACAGCGGGCAGCAGTGGAGCATGTACCACCTCGCGATGCCGACCGGCGACGCGGACGTACCGGACGTCTCGATCAGCAATCGGTTCTACCTGCCTGCCACGCTGGCCCAACCGTTCGAGGGACCGGTGCTCGAAGAAGTCATGCTCGTGCGCGACGAGATGGCCAACCTCGCCTGGGCCGTCGAACGACGGTTGGAGAACCAGCTCGGTGCCGGCGTGGACACCGCGGCGGACACGACCAGTCTGCCCGCGCCGGCAGCACCGCCGCCGGCCGACGCGCCCGGCTACCGGCTAGCGAGCGATGTCCCCGACCACTGGATTCCCCTGTTGCCGCAGCAGGTGGGGGACAACGGCGAGGTCCGCCTCGCGCGTGCCGCCGTGCTCGACCTCGACGGCGGTGCCCCGATCGTCGTGCGCAGCCAAGCGCGAGTGCTCGGCGACGACCCGACCACACCGCTGCTCATGCCGGAGGAGGAGGTGCCGCGGGAAGGGGCACTCGTCCGCCGCGCGTTCCAGGGCGCGCGATGGCACGACGGTCAGCTGTTCGTGTGGTCGGCGAACCGCAAGACCGCCGGACGAGGCGAGGGTTCGAGCGGGCTGCGCTTCGACAGCCTCGGCCCGTGACGGGACCGGGCTCGACGTCACGCAACCTTCATCGGCTCGTCGACCGTTGATCGATGTGGGTCGCTAGCGTTCGGCGGATGACCGATGCCGCGACCGCCCGAGTGCCCGCGCACAGGGACCTGACCGGCGTGTGGGAGTCGCACCCCGACGAGGACTACCGGCGCGACATGTCGCACTGGCGTGGGCACGGTCGCTGGCCGGATCACGCCTGGGCCGCGATCGGCGTTGCCACCAGGACCCAGGTCGGGGGAGCGGCGGCAATGCTGGGCCGGGAGGTCCCGCGCGGCCCGCTGCTCGAATGGGGACCGGGCGGCGGCACGAACCTCGCCGCGTTCGTCGGCGTCGCGTCGCGTCTGTACGGAGCCGACCTGTCGCAACGGAACCTGGACGAGTGCGTCCGGGTGCTCGGCGAGCTCGACCGACCGCCGCGGTTCACCCCGATCGTCGTCGGTGACGATCCGGCCGCGGTCGCTGCCGAGATCCACGAGCCGATCGAGCTGTTCGTGTCGACCGCGGTGTTCCAGCATTTTCCGGACCGCGACTACGGGACCGCCGTGCTGCGGACAGTCGCGTCCGTGCTCGCACCCGGGGCGATCGGCTGCGTGCAGATCCGCTACGACGACGGCACGCCGAAGTATCTGCAGAAAACCGATGACTACTTCTCCAGGCACGTCACGTTCACGTCGTATCCACTCGGCGAGTTCTGGGACCTGCTGTCGAGCACCGGGTTCCGGCCGCTCGCGATCACCGCTTTGAACAGTGCCGTCAACTACGCGACGTTCACCTTCGTCAAGGCTGCCGACGCAGGTCGCTAGTCGGGGTCGCACACGTCCAGGACCATGAAGCCTCCTGTGGGTTCGTCCCGCGCACGTGGAAACCGGTGGCGCACATGGAGTGCTGGTCGCCGGTGTAGATCCACGGTTTGAACATCCAGGTGTTGCTGCTGGGGTTGGAGGACTGCGGCGTCCGGGCCTGCGACGGCGCGGCGGCGGTTGCTGCGATTGCGATGACGGCGCGGTGGCTGCGGCCCACAGTGGCTCCTCTGATGG
>CAWKNB010000003.1:0-340414 GCA_963850835.1 uncultured Actinomycetota bacterium
AGTCGACGTCGTCGGCGGGAGATGTCGCGGATCGTTGTGCGCTTCGCCAGTCGGCCCATGCCGCGCAAGCCCTTGGATATCACCGAGTGTTCGGCTGAGTTACAGCGGAGACCTCATCGGATTCCACAACACAACCACAAGGCGGCCGCTGTGCGTTCAAGGCCGGGTTGTCAACCGGTCTTGTCGTCCGCTGAGGTGCGTGCCGGCGGTGGACAGGAGTCTGGGAAGTGGGCTATCACGATTAGGTGGACGGCGAGGTGGCCACCGGCTCGGCCGTCTGCCGCGAGTGGTTCGGAGCGCGCTGACGCTAGCTTGCCGGCGGTAACTATCCGACTAGTCAGGGATCTACCTGGTTCAACGGATGCGTGAGCAGACCGAAGGACGCGCCCGGGCAGGTTGTCGGGTGCGGTTGCTAAGTCGCTGTTGTCGCGACGCTGAAATGTTGGCGGGCCGGTTCGTATGGCCGTGCGGTTAGCGCTCGCGTTGGGTTCTCGGTCGCGGATCGCGGCTACGACGTCGCGGCGGGAGCCTGCTCGACCGTGACCTTCTTAGCGGCTCGCTCGTCCTTGATGGGCTGCCTTGGTTTCTTGTCGGAGAGCCTCAGCGGCCGGTGGCCGATCGTCGGCCGCGGTCGCCGAGCGCGGTGCCGGTGACCGAGGTCCACGCGGTGGGTGCGAAGGCGGTGAGCAGATGGTCGCTGTCTTCGAAGCGGAGCACCAGGATGCCGGCTGGTGCGAACTCGAACCCGACCCCGCCGAGTCCGTTCTCGACGTGGTAGGAGCGCAGTGATCCGTCGGGGAAGGTGACGGTCACGAGGTCGGGTTCCAGGTGTTCTGTGGCGGGCAGTTCCTGGTATTCGTCGACCTGGCCGTTGCGGCGATACACGACGTGTCTGGCCATGGCAGCCGCTTAGCCGCTGAGCTGGCTGCGGGCGGTGTCGGCGTTGGTGACGGTGATCTTGCGGGGTTTGGCCTTTTCGGCGACCGGGATGCGTAGCGTCAGCACGCCGGCGGTGTAACTGGCCTGCACCCGGTCGGTGTCGAGCGCATCACCCAGGATCAGCTGCCGGCTGAATACCCCGCGCGGGCGTTCGGCGGCGATCATCTCGGTGTCCTCGGGGTCCTGACCGGTGGTCGGGCGACGTTCGGCCCGCACGGTGAGCACGTTGCGTTCCACGTCCAGGTCCACCGAGTCCGGGTCCACCCCCGGCAGGTCGAACTCGACCACCATCTGCTCGCCGTCGCGCCAGGCATCCATCGGCATCGCCGCGGGCCGCGCGGTGGTGCCCCAAATCTGTTGGGCGATCCGGTCGAAGTCACGGAACGGATCGGTACGTACCAGCATGCTGCTCACCTCGTCATGGTTGCCTCCGCCGCAGGGAGGTCCGCGGGAAGACCGTTTGTGCCGCCGGCCGGGGTGCGCGTGGTGTCGTGTACCGCGCGGCCCAGCCGCCAGCAGACCCTTCTGCTGGCGACCGGCGAAGGTACCCGGGGGCGCGGGTGAGTCGTCTTGGCGACTATCAAATTTGCTCGCTCCGTGGCCCTGCGGCTGCGGCGCGCCAACACTGTCTACCGTACGCTGCTGGGTGGACGTCCGTCCAGTAGTCTGGCTGAGGAGTCGAGGACCCCGAC
This sequence comes from uncultured Actinomycetota bacterium, assembly GCA_963850835.1. GTDB lineage: Bacteria > Actinomycetota > Actinomycetes > Mycobacteriales > Jatrophihabitantaceae > Jatrophihabitans. The sequence goes on from CAWKNB010000003.1 coordinate 1,632, forward strand.
TGTGCCCGGTACCCGCAACCGACGCGCCGCGCTGCTCACCGCCGCCGTGGACGCCTTCACCGGCCGCGGCTACGACGCGACCAGCATCGCCGAACTCGCCACCACCACCGGGATGAGCAAGGCCGCGGTCAGCTACCACTTCCGCACCAAGAACGACCTGCTTCACGCGGTCGCCGACCCGCTGCTCGACAGCCTGGACGCCGTGGTGCACCGCCACCCGCGCGCACCCCACTGGCCCGAGCAGGTGCGGGCCCTGCTGGGCGACTACCTCGCCACCCTGACCGAGCACCGCCAGGTCGCGGCCTGGGTCGACAGCGACAAAGCCGTATTGAACCATCCCCAGATCGGCGCCCGGCTGCACCACAACACCGAGCGCGTGTGCCAGGCCATCACCGCCCACAGCGCCGACGGCGCCGCGGCCGCCGTGCGGGCCACGGCGGCGCTCGGATCCCTATGGCGCCCGCTGCGCACGCTGACCCCGGCCCAACTCGACACCCATCGCGACACCCTGCTGCACGCCGCGATGGCCGGCTGCGCACCAACCACCACCCGCCCCGGACCCACCGCACACCCCGACCCGACCCCAGGCCCATTCCGACCCGAATCCGCCGCGCAGCCGCCGTCGCAGAACAGCGGGCTCCCCCTAACAGGCGCCAACCGCTCGGCGGTCAACCAGCGCTGACCCTCGCATGCCCGCTTCCGCCCTGCGGTGGCGCGGGATGTCACTCCCTGGCAGCACCGCGGTCAGCCGCCCCAACCCGCCGTTTCTGAAGCTCGAGCCAATTCGCTGCAGTCCTTCGCCTGCCAAAATGAGCGGACCGTACTGCGCCGAGCGTGGCGTAAAGTTCGGCGAGCTTGACGAGAACGCCGGACCCGCCGCCAAAGGCGCACACCCAGGTCCGCGGGTCCTGCCATTGCGAGGCCGACACTTGCGTTCGTGGCCAGCAACAGCGTGTCGCCGATGCCCTCGCCAACAGAGCCTGAGCTGGGCCGATGCCCGGCGGTGGCGCGAAACCGATCGACCGCTACCCACCCATCGTGGACGTAGCACGCGTCGAGCCGTCCACAGAGGTGAGGCGTTTCGGCGTAGCCGGGTCATGAGTCCGTACAAGGCTTGGCCAACCGCCGACGGCGTGTGGCATATCGGAACCGGTCTAACGCTGCCATCCGGCGCCGGCCTCGCCGAGCTGACCTGACGAGCTACTGACGCTGCGCCACATCGACCGCGCCCAAATCGGTTTCCACAGGCCGAACGACGAAGCACAATTCAATCAGCAGTTCGCTACTGCAACCGATTCGCGCGGGCACTGCCCTCGGGCGAAGATCGCCGGATCGGTACCCTTCTGGTTCGTCCGCTCCGTCCGGTTACCGGTTTCCTCGAGAAGTGACCGCGGTCGCGGGTGCGCTGGTATCTGCGCTATTGGCTGTCCTACCGCAGCATGGAAGAGCTGCGCGCTGAGCTGTCGGTGACATGAGCGAGCATCGAGGTCAATCACGTGACATCTACCGCCGCGTGCAACTTTTAGGGAGGGTTCATCGCCGCTGCCCGGGCGGCGCGGCACGCGACGGGCCAGCGATGGTTCGTTGATGACGATTCGGTCCCTTCGCGCCGTCGCGGCCAGGCCTGTCGTCGTGCAGAACCTGCGCCGCGGCCACTACGAGATCACCGTCGATGTGCGGTTCAGGCTCGTGCCGAGGTCGCGTTCACCTAGCCCGTGTTCCTATCAGCACGGCCAAAGGGCGGCCCCGTGCCCCCAAGACACTGTCCCGATCGATCAACGCACAGCGCCTCACGATCTCACTTCGAGGTCGCCGAACCTCGCCAGACCGCGTTCACTAGCCGATCCTCGGCGCGGGTGCACATGCGGTGTCGAGTCGACGTGACGCTGCGCGCCAGATCCGGTAAGAGCCGCTGGGCGGTAGATGTCCCGCAAACCGTGCGCCGCTCCGCGGCCACTCGGTCGAGGAGACGATTGAGCCGGACTCCAGCGCCTGGAGCACGCCGGTCGAAGTCTTGTGCTGGCGAGCCTCGGCAGAGTCCACGGCGCCCCCCGAGAACCGCGTTGGCTCGTTGCAGTCTCCACTTCCCTCAGCAGGCGCGGTAGATGTCGGGACTTGCCAGCAGAGAGTCAGAGGGGGCAGCGTGGCATCGTCTGGTGGAGCCCACCCGGGGTGCCGCCTTGGATCGTAGGAGGTGGGCGGTGTTCGCTCGTTCGACATCGATCGACGCGCAGCCGTCGATGATCGATAAGGGGATTGCGCACGTGCGTGACACGGTGATGCCCGCGCTGTCGCACCTCGACGGCTACCTCGGTCTGTCCCTGATGGTTGACCGAAAGATGGGGCGCGGCATCGTGACCACGGGCTGGCGTTCGCAGGACGCGATGCGCATTAGTGCCGACCGGGTGATCGCGATCCGCGACGAGGCCGTGCGCACCTTCGGGGCATCGGGCGCCAGCGTCGAGGGATGGGAAGTCGCCGTTATGCACCGCGCTCACCACGCCCGTGAGGGGACCTGGATGCGGGCGACCTGGATTGGCCTGGACGACGCCGACGTCGCCGACGCGATCGAGACGTTCAAGCACGGCACGCTTGCCAAGATCGAGGACCTGCCAGGTTTCTGCAGCGCGAGTCTCCTGGTCAACCGCGACGACGGACGCGCGGTGACCACGGTCGGCTATGACGACCGCAGTTCCCTCGAGTACAGCCGGGAGGGAGCCAACGCGGTCCGGGAACAGGCGGCGCGCCAGATGGACGCTCACGTCCTCGAGGTCGCCGAGTTCGAACTGGCGCTTGCCCACTTGCATGTTCCCGAGATGGTCTGACCCGGAAACGTTCTCACATCGCATCGACGAGTCAGGACCGCACGTTCCGCCGGCCGGCCCGTGCATAGCTCGACCGAAAGTCTGACGCGCCGGGCGATTCGCGTCGCGCGAACTCGGGCATTGCTCGAGCAGGGCACCTATCGCTGGCCAAGTGCAGGAAGAAGTGGCCTTGCACCGCTCCGGGTCGAGATTGGTGATGGCAGCGCGAACTTGGATCGTTTGCCTGAACAAGTCTCACTCCTGCCCGCGCTGGGCAACCGCGGGCACGATGCTTCGATGCTCTTGACCTTCTTCAACGTCGCGGAGCGGTATGTCGCGAAGTCGGCCGTCCGGACAGTCGAGGCGCGTGATCGGGAGGTCAGCCGAGACGCTCGTCAACTGGCGCCAGTCGGCGCCTGGGGCTCGGTGCTGTTCGCACCAGCGTTCGTCTGCCCGGCATCGTTTCGGTGCTGGCGGCCCAGAAACGCAGCGGTATCCACGCCGACGCCCAGCGAGTAGGCGAGATGGCCACCGAGCCAGCCACCCGCCGCGAGCACAGCGCCGCCGACCAGCGAGAGCCGCACGCCCCGGCTACGCTCGCCGCGGCGCCGCGCCCGCCAGCTGAGCGTGTAGCAGGTCAGCGCAACGTCGTTGAGCATGGCGTGCACGATCCCGACCCGGCGCTGCTCGCCGTCGGTCGAGAGCCAATCGGCGCCGCCGGACAAGGCCGTTGGCAACGCGGCGAGGCAACCGACCGCAGTCAGCCGCCGGGCCCCCGCATCGTCACCGAGCAGGTCGAACACGATCGCGGACGCCCACGCGCCGATCGGCACGGTGACCAGAGCGGGATGTAGCGGATGGCCAAGTGGCTTGCCGCGCAGCACGTCGCGCGCCGGGCCCGCCGGGACCGCCTTGCCCAGCCAGCTCTGCACCCGCGCGGCTAGCGGGTCCAAGGTGTCCGCCCGCTCAACCCGCTGCGCGACCGTCTCCAGCGATCGTCCAATCTCCATCGCAGCCGTCCCTTCGAGTCACCTTGGACCGACGCTACCGCTGATCCAGTCAGGACGATCTCCGAGGACAAAGGACCGGTCGGCATCAGGTTGATGCAGACGCGACCACGACGTCCTCGCGAACCTCATTCGCGATCGAGATAACCGCCGCGGTGGATCAGTCTGCCCGCGACGCGAGAAGGCGTCGACTCGTCGACACGCATTACCGTCGTCGGGCGTGCACTCGTCGACGACTGTTTGCTGACTTGTCCGAGCGGTTCGCCGACATGCGCCCTTCACCTCGGCGCCCGGCACACACGGGGCCGGTGACGGAAACAGGTCCTGCTCCCGGACGCCCCGCCGCTTTTATCACTTCATCTGTGCAACGCCTGCGGCGGAGGGAAGTGCGCGATAACGGCTCGGCGCGCAATTATGCGACGCCGCAGCGGTCGAGTGCGACTGCGAGGACCGCCAACACCGATTCTGACTGTCAAGGGTCCAGCAACACCGAGCGGCGCATGCCGTGGTTTCGTCGTGGGTCGGGGCAGCAGCGTGAACGCGGTGATGTGCTGAGGACATGCGCCGGTGAAATCTGGCCAGTCACGAGTCGCAACCTCACCACCCGTGAGTCGCTCGACATCAGCGACGACCGCGGCATCAATCGTGCCCTAGGGAAGATTCTCTTGGGCTCGACCAGCTCGGCCATCCGCAGGTAATCGTCCCGCGCGAAATGTCCACACTCGGCGCCTGCACGGCGAAGTCGCCCGGCCAGCGATCACAAGAACGCAGCCTCGGCCCGCGGTCCGGCCTTAGCTTCGAGGTGGTAGCCGACCTCGGCTACCACCGGGGCGGCATCCCGAGTTGGCGCCCGGCCAGGTGCCTTGCGGTTAATAGATCAACACATCAGCGATGGTCCGGCGCGCCACCCCCAATGTCGCCGCCCCAATGTCGCCGCCCCAATGTCGCCGCCCCAATGTCGCCGCCCCAATGTCGCCGCGCCCAATGTCGCCGCGACCAGCGAGCCCGGTGTCACAGACCAGCGCACCACCGACCAAAGCCCTCGGCCAGGACCTCCTCACTACCGCGCCGACCGCCAAGCCGGCCGCCGTGCCGTCACCGGCCGCGATGCCGTCACCGGCCGCGATGCCGAACTCGGCGGGCGGCCCGGGGCGCTGTTCGACCGCGCGTAGGCCACGGCGCAGGCCACGGCGCAGGTCGGCAATCGCACCACGAATCCGGCCGTCAGGGACCTATTCGGCCGGCCGCAGCAGCTCGCCGCTTTGCACGCCGCTCACATCAAAGGTCTAGATCCCGGGCACCACCGCCCCGGGCCGCCACGCCCGCGGACACCTCTCGCACCGTGCACACGGACCCGGTTGACCCGCTCACCCGGCGGAGCGGGCGCGGCGGACAACCTATTGCGTGAGGCGCCGGCTTCTCGACAACCTGATCAACCAGTAGCGCCTCGGCGAAACGCCATCGCTCGCAGTGCTTGACTAGCTGCTTGACAATCGGTCTGGACGGCGACGGACAGCAGCACACGTCCTCGCCCGAAACCTCTAGGCCGCACAGTTGGGCGGCCCGCGAATCGGGGCGACCGCAATGCTTCGGGACGAAGAGGCCACAGGTTCAAATCCTGTCACCCCGACCAGCAAATCCGGGCCCCACAGGCTCCGATGATCTTGCGCGATCGTGGAGTACAGCAGTAGGGGTCATTGAGGCTCACGCCGAGCTGGCGGAGCGCTTCGCGGGTCGCGCCGAGCTCACGTCGGCGTTGATCTCCATGGTGACGGCCAGATCGGCGCGCCGAGGCACCCGCATGATCACGCGCCGGCGAGCGGACCGTTGGCAAGACGCCTGACGGGAAAGGCCTATGGCGTCAGGCGGACCCACGCCCTACGATCGCGGCACGGACAGAGTGCGGGCCCCCGCGCACGGTCGGCCACTAAGCAGAGGTGAGTTCCGATGGGTATGAGGCGGCGAGCACGACGCCGAGGACTGCTGGCTGGAGCCGTCGCGGGCGGGGCGATTGCTCATCACCACGCCAAGAAGCAGGAGCAGGCTCAGTACGACCAGGGTGGGTCCGACCAGAGCGGGTACGACCAGGCTCCCGCGCAGGCGCCGGTCCAGCAGCAGCCTCAGTATGCGCCAGCGCCGCCGTCGCAGGCCGACGAGCTCGAACATCTCGCCCAGCTGCACTCCTCCGGGATACTGACCGACGAGGAGTTCACGAGTGCAAAGGCAAAGGTCCTCGGGATCTGATCCCGGTCGTTCTCTCCCGATGAAACGGGGATGTGGGGCGTGATGAGTCAATCTCGCAAAGATGTGCTGCTGCAGGCCATCGAGGCCGAGGTCGGTGACATCTCCGTCGATCTGGCGACGCTGTTCACCGACGACGTGGTGGGCTGGTCTCCGTACGCGTCGGTGTCGGGGCTGCCCGCTCTGGAGGCGCTCGCCCTGCTGCGCGAGATCGCGTTCTCCAATGTCCTCGTGCTGTTCCGCGGCCTGGACGAGGTGGGCAACAAGGCGTTCGCCGAGTGGGTGGTCGAGGCCGACCACACCGGTCCGCTGGTCCTCGATGACGGGGTGGAGTTGGCGCCGACGCAGCAGCGGGTGCAGTTGCCCGGGTTCACGGTGGCCGACTTCCGGGACGGGAAGATCAGCTCGTATCGGACCTACTTCGACGACCTGTCGCTGATCGAACAGATCGCCGACGCCTGATCGGTCCATCGATGGGGGAATTCCGGGTCGAGGACCAGCCAGATCCACACGACCTCGAGTTCCTCGAGAACCGGATCCGCGACGAGTCGTCAGCGGCCATGGGACTCGGCAACGAAGTCGAGCTGGCGATCTTCGTGCGCGAGGCCGGCGAGATCGTGGCCGGCATCAGCGGCTGGACCTGGGGTGACTGCTGTGAGTTGCAGAGCCTATGGGTGCACCGGCGGCTGCGCGGGCGCGGCCTCGCGAGCCGCCTCATCGCAGCAGCCGAAGCCGAGGCGGCCGCTCGCGGGTGCCGGCAGACCGTGCACATGACCTACGAGTTCCAGGCGCGCGCACTCTACGAACAGACTGGGTACGAACTGGTCGGCCGCGTCGAAGGGTTCCCTTCGGGGACCGACGTTCTCTGGTACCACAAACACCTTCACCACACTCGCGGTCCCGCCGATTCGGGAGTGCAACCGTCCTGAACATCGGACATTGCCGCGTCCAGCGCGGTTGTGACGAGCAGGGCGGTACGCGAGCCGACGACAGGTTGGCGGGCCGACGGCTGTTCACGAATGCCGATCTTCGTCGTGACCCACCGGCCACTTATGGCAGTCCGCAAGGGTGACGCCACGTTCACCTTCGAGATCGGCGCCGACGCCGCCGCGGACGACGGCGCGGCGGAGGTTGGATATGCAGCGCGACAGGCCGGAGATCTCACCTTGGAGTTGTTCTCCGAAGCTGGATTGCACGATGTTGACCGACGGGGGCAGCATGGTCCCGAGTCCAATCTGCTCGACACCTAGCGCCCCGATGCCTAGAGTATCGAGGTATGTTGGGCGGCTTGTTGAAGAACAACGTGGATCTGATGTTGATGGGCGTGTTGCGCCGCGGCCCCGCGCACGGGTACGCGATCATCGCCGCGCTGCGCGAGGACAGCGATGGTGGCTTCGATCTGGCGGAGGGAACCATTTATCCCGCTCTGCACCGGCTCGAACGGGCCGGGCTGATCGAGAGCTCGCTCGAGTCCGCGAACGGGCGGCGCCGCCGCACCTACGCGCTCACTGCCCGGGGCCGCAAGGAGTTCGCGACCCAGCGCCGGGCCTGGCAGCGTTATGTCGCGCATATGCAAGTGGTGATCGCGTGACCGCGACCCCGATCGAGGACCTTCTCGACGAGCTGCTGCGCCGATCGCGGGCCGACGCACGCAGCACGCGCCGACTCCTGGACGAGGCGAGCGACCATGTGCACGCGACGGCGGCCGAACTGCAGGCGGGCGGCATGTGCCGCCTCGATGCCGAGATCGAAGCCGTGCGCCGATTCGGGCCGGTCAAGCCGATCGCGCAAGCCATGCCACATCGATCGCTCGCGGCGCTGGTGTCGGAGACGCTACGAGCCGCGATCTACCTGGCCGGCTGGGGCCTCGTCGCGGTCGGCATCAGCGGGCTCGTAGCCCTCGTGATGAACGTGTGGACCGGACCCTCGTTCGTCGGCGCAGGAACCGTCCTTCGGGGTCCCGGCGCGTCGGTCGCCGAGGTCGCAGCCGATGCGGTCGTGCTCCGGGTGATCGCCGGACTGGTCGGAATGTTCGTGCTGCTCGGCTACCTGGTCTGGCGCCGCCATGCCGGCACGACACCCATGCTCCCGGCCGGGTTGGTCGATGCGCTGGGTGCGGCCGCATTCGCTGCCGGCACCGTCGGCCTCGCACTCGCCTCCGCCGACCAAGCAGCACAGACCGGCACTCAGGGGCTCGGCTTCCCACTCAGTGGCGCACTGGTCGCGCTCCCTGCGACGATCTACTTCTGCGCCCGCGCCGCCCGCGCTCTGCTGCACTCCGAAGCCCTTCCGTATCAATCCGTCGGAACCAGCGAAGCGACGTAAGCGCGGGGCTGCGCAGGACGGCGGGTTCGAGGACGGGGTCGACGTGCGGTTGGATGTTGCCGTGGACGTCGGTGAATGGTTTCTGACAGCCGACGAACGGGGTAACTCCGCGACCTGCCTCGACCGCCGCCACGCGGACGGCACGGCATGGACGGCCGGCAACTCGGTGACGCCGCTGGTTCACGGCAAGGCGTATTTCGCAGAGCTCGCCCGGTGCGTTTCCGGTACCCGTGCCGGCGATCTTGTGTTGTTCACCGACTGGCGCGGCGATCCCGACCAGGTCCTCGACGAGGACGGGGTCGAGGTCTCCCGCGCACTGTGCGCGGCGGCGGCAAGGGGCGTCGTGGTGAAGGGGCTGGTGTGGCGCTCGCACCTGGACAAGCTCTCGTTCAGCGAGCAGCAGAATCGCCATCTCGAAGAGGACATCGTGGCTGCCGGTGGTGAGTGCCTGCTCGACATGCGGGTCCGGCCGGGCGGTTCGCATCATCAGAAATTCGTCGTGTTGCGGCATCCGGGCCGCCCCCACCTCGACGTCGCGTTCGTCGGTGGCATCGACCTGTGCCACAGTCGACGCGACGACAGTGATCACGCCGGTGACCCGCAACGGCAGCCGATGGCGGCGGTGTACGGAGGGCGCCCGCCGTGGCATGACGTGCAGCTGGCTGTGCGTGGGCCCGCGGTGGCCGACGTCGAGGTGACCTTCCGGGAGCGGTGGGACGACCCGTCACCGCTGACGCGCAATCCGGTGAACGTGGTCAGTGAGCGGATGCGCGGCGACGACCACCGCCCCGGGCCGCTGCCGGCGCCGCTGCCCGACCCCGAGCCGGCGGGTCACGCGAACATTCAGCTGCTACGAACGTACGGCAATCGACACCCGGGCTACCCGTTCGCCCCGCGTGGTGAACGCAGCGTCGCGCGCGCGTACAGCAAGGTCGTCCCGCATGCGCGTCGTCTGATCTACGTCGAGGACCAGTATCTCTGGTCAGCCACGATCGTGCGCTGCTTCGCCGAGTCCCTGCGGGCCAATCGCGACCTGCACCTCATCGCGGTGATCCCGCTGCATCCGGATCAGGACGGGCGATTCTCGATGCCTCCGAATCTGGTGGGCCGGCAGCAGGCCCTCGACGAACTCGACGCCGCGGCGCCGGGGCGCGTGGCGGTGTACGGCGTGGAGAACCACGCATCGACACCGGTGTATGTGCATGCGAAGGTCTGCGTCATCGACGACGTGTGGGCAGCGGTCGGATCCGACAACATCAATCGCAGATCGTGGACGCACGACTCCGAATTGTCATGCGCGGTCATCGACGACGTCCGGGACTCCCGGCCACCCCAGGTGCTCGACCGATTCGCGCACGGCGCACGTCGCTTCGCCCGCGAGCTACGCCTCGAACTGTCTCGCGAACATCTGGATCGCGAGCCCGGCGACGAGGCAGATCTGCTCGACCCGGCAACCGCGTTCTCCGTCTTCGCCGAAAGTGCCGCGCGATTGGAACACTGGCACGAGCAGCGCCGGCGCGGTCCCCGGCCTGCGGGCCGCCTGCGCCCCTACCGGCTCAGCCGCCTGTCCCGCGCGACGTTGGCGTGGGCCACCCCGTTCTACCGCACCGTGTACGACCCGGACGGGCGACCCGTCGCGATGCGACTCCGCGATCGCTATTAGCGCCGATCCACCACCACCACGAGGAGATCAACGCATGGCCACCTGGCTCATCACCGGCTGCTCGACCGGGCTCGGCCGGGCGTTTGCGCATGCCGCGCTGCAGCGCGGCCACAACGTCGTCGTCACTGCCCGCGACGTCGGCGCGGTGCAGGACATCGCCGACGCCCACCCGGACACCTCGCTCGCCGTCGCGCTGGACGTCACCGACGACGACGCCGTCGCCGCCGCGGTGGCGGCGGCCGAGCAGCGCTTCGGCGGGGTCGACGTCCTGGTGAACAACGCCGGGTACGGCTACCGGGCAGCCGTCGAGGAGGGTGAGGACGGACCGGTCCAGGTGCTGTTCGACACCCACGTCTTCGGCACCGTGCGCACCATCAAGGCTGTGCTGCCGGGCATGCGCGCTCGCCGCTCCGGCACGATCGTCAACCTGTCGTCGATCGGTGCACGGGTCTGCCCCGAAGGCTCGGGTTACTACGCCGCGGTCAAGGCCGCGATCGAGGCGCTGACGCTCTCGCTGCGCAAGGAGGTCGCGCCGCTCGGGATCACGGCAATGACCGTGGAACCCGGGGGTTTCCGGACCGACTTCGCCGGTCGATCGTTGAGGCAGGCCGAGACCCCGATTGCGGATTACGCAAACACCGCAGGCAGGCGGCGCAAGGAGCACGACACCGCCGACGGCACCCAGCCGGGTGACCCGGCCCGGGGCGCGCAGGTGTTGGTCGACGTCGTCGAATCGGGTACCGCGCCGTACTTGTTGATGCTCGGCAACGACGCTTCGGACGCGGTCCGGGCGGCGCTCGACAAGATCCGCGAGGACCTCGACACGTGGGAGACCGTCAGCCGCAGCACCGATTTCGTCGACAAGTCGTGACCTCAGACCGGTGAGGGACGGAAGTCGGTCACGCCGGGGCGAACCAGTGCCCGAAGGCCGGCACGTTGCGCATGACACCGAACACCAACGCCGCTATCCACAACACGGCGATGACGCGGCGGGACAGCGCACGCTCTGACAGCCCCGCCCGGTCGCGCCGTAGCCAATCGATCCAGAACCCGATCAGGAACGGCAATGCGACGACGAGCAGCGCGTTGTCACGGATCGCGGTTGCGAAGTCGAGTCTGGTGAGGGCGTAGGCCGATCGCAGTCCTCCGCACAGCGGACACCACAGACCGGTGAGTGCCTGGAACGGGCACAGTGGGGACATGGGTGTGAGCCGGGTCGAGGACCTGGTTGCCGGCCGTCCCGACCGCGACCAGCACGGCCACACCGACCGGTCGAGGAATCGCCCGGCGCCGGCGCGCCGCAACGGTGCCGGCGTCAGGAGGTGCCGTAAGCACGGCGCTTGTCCGTGACCAGCCACACGATCAGCGCGATCAGCGCGCAGAAGAACGAGAAGATCGTCCAGCCGACCGTGCTCCCCGTGCTCATCGGCGAACGCCAGACCTCGACGCACATGTAGACGAAGATGAGCACACCGACGACGTATCCGACGACCCGTATTGCGTCCATGCTGGTACCTCTCGACGCGGCGTGATCCGCATGCTGCACGGTTCGGACGACCGACGCTATATCAGGTGGGTCGTGTCGAGCGTCAGCCACTCCGGAAGATCACGCCGCGTCGAGGGCAGGCGTTATGCGCAGTGCTTGGGCTGACCCTTCAGCAGGCTCAGGTTCACCGCGTTGCCCATGGCCTCGTAACCGAGGTCGTTGGGGTGCAAGTGGCCGCCGCCGGTGTCGTACTTCGGATTCAGCTGTAGGGGGTTCTTCGGATCGCGCACGGCCTTGTCGAAGTCGACGACTCCGTCGAAGGCACCGCTGGTGCGGATCCACTTGTTGACGGCCTCTCGCACGAGTTCGCGCTGCCCGCTGTAGTACGACGCACCCTCGAACGGCGTCAGCGTGGCGCCGAGGATGTTCAGGCACGCCGCGTGCGCCGCCGAGATGATCTGCTGCATGCCGGCGATGACCTGAGCCGCGGTGGCATCAGAGCTGCCGATGTCGTTGATGCCCTCGAGGAACAGGACGTCGGTGACACCGAGCTGGTCGATCATGTCGCGGTTGAGGCGGTTGAGCGCCGACACACCTGCGGTCGGCACGTCCTTCAGGATCTGGTTGCCACCGATGCCCTCGTTGACGACCGAGTAGTCGGAGGTGCGGCGGGCCAGCCAGTCCGGCCAACGCCCGTTGCCGTCGATGGTGGAGTAATGCCCGTCGGTGATCGAGTCGCCGAAGGCGACGACGGTGCCCTGCGTGGCCGGGCCCTTCACATCCAGGCCGTCGAGGAAGAACCACGAGGGCGTGATGGTCTGGTACGGCGACCCGCCGGTCTGGGTGGTCCAGTCGCCGGGCTGGGAGATGTAGCTGGTCTGCTCGGCCTCGAAGTGCCAGGTCGTCGGACCGGTCGCGTCGGGCAGGAACACGCTGATGCTGACCTCGTCGCCTTGCTTGACGGCGAGCTTCGCGGCATCACTGACGACCTCTTGTCCGACCGGGATCGTGACCGACGACGTGCGGTCGAAGGTCACCGCGCGCACCGACGCACCCTTGACGTCCGGACCCGATGTCTGCAGCGCCACCGACGCGGACCCGACGGTCACCGGCTGCGTGCCGTAGGCGTTCGAGAGCCGGATCCGGACCGAGTTGCCGGTGACATCGGAACGCACGTTCATCCGTACCGTCTGGTCACTGAACCCGGTGCTGCTCTGACCAGTGGTGAACGGTTGCTGGGCCGCGGCCCGCCAGGCCGCCGTCCACGCCGTCTTGGCCGCCGCCTCCGGTTTCGCGGCCGCGCCGTGCGCGCTCGCCGTGTTCGGTTCGGCGGACACCGGACCGATGGTCGACGCAGCGACCAATACGGCAGTCCCGGCCGCGGCTGCGCATACTGCTTTGACGACAGCGGATCTGGTCATGCTTCTGCTCCTCGCTGGTAGGCCCCGTATCGGTGGACCGGGTCAGTCCTCGGCCGGCGCGCTCGGCATCCTCTCCCCGATCAGGTCCATGACCGATCGGTCGGTGAGTGTGGTGACATCGCCGAGTTCGCGGTGTTCGGCGACATCGCGCAGCAACCGGCGCATGATCTTGCCGGAGCGCGTCTTGGGCAACTCGGGCACGATCATGATCTGCCGCGGTTTGGCGATCGCGCCGATCTCCTTGGCCACGTGGTCGCGCAGTTCCTTGACGAGGGTTTCGCCTTCGGCCTCATCCGTCGGGCCGCCGCCACGCAAGATCACGAACGCCACGATCCCCTGCCCGGTGGTGGGATCGGTCGCGCCGACGACCGCGGCCTCGGCCACACTCGGGTGCGCCACCAACGCCGACTCGACTTCGGTAGTCGAAATGCGGTGGCCGGAGATGTTCATCACGTCGTCGACACGGCCCAGCAGCCAGAGGTCGCCGTCGTCGTCCTTCTTGGCGCCGTCGCCGGCGAAGTAGAACCCCTGCGCGGCGAACCGTTCCCAGTAGGTTGCCTTGAACCGTTCCGGGTCACCCCAGATGCCGCGGGTCATCGCCGGCCACGGCTCGGTGAGCACGAGGAAGCCGCCGCCCCCGTCGGGCACCGGCGTGCCCTCGTTGTCCACAACGTCGGCACCGATACCCGGGATCGCTCCCATTGCCGATCCCGGCTTGGTCTGCGACACCCCCGGCATCGGGCTGATCATGATCGCGCCGGTCTCCGTCTGCCACCACGTGTCGACGACCGGTGTCCGATCGCCGCCGAAGTTCTTGCGGTACCAGATCCACGCCTCCGGGTTGATCGGTTCGCCGACCGAACCCAGCAACCGCAGCGACGACAGGTCGTGCGCCGCCGGGATGTCGTCACCCCACTTGATGAAGGTGCGGATCGTCGTGGGCGCCGTGTACAGGATCGAGATCTTGTACTTCTCGATCATCTGGAACCACCGGTGCTCGTCCGGGCTGTTCGGCACGCCCTCGTACATGAACGAGGTCGCCCGATTCGCCAACGGTCCGTAGACGATGTGCGAGTGGCCGGTGATCCAGCCGATGTCCGCACCACACCAGAAGATGTCCTCGTCCGGCTTCAGGTCGAAGCACGCCCAGTTCGTGTAGGCGGTCTGGGTCAGATACCCGCCGATGGTGTGGAAGATGCCCTTCGGCTTCCCGGTCGTGCCCGAGGTGTACATGACGAACAGCGGGTGTTCGGCGTCGAAGGCCTCGGCGGTATGTTCGGCAGACTGCCGGGCCACGACGTCGTGCCACCACAGGTCACGCCCCTGGGTCCACGCGATGTCCTGACCGGTACGCCGCAGGACCAGCACGTTGCGCACGTCGGGGCAGCTTTCGAGGGCTTCGTCCACGATCGGCTTCAACGCCGACGGCGCCCCCCGTCGGTAACCGCCGTCGGCAGTGATCACGATCTGGGCGTCACAGTCGCGGATGCGCCCGGACAGCGACGCCGCGGAGAAGCCGCCGAACACGACCGTATGTGGTGCGCCCAGCCGTGCACAGGCGAGCAGGGCGACGGCCGCCTCCGGCACCATCGGCAGGTAGATCGCGATCCGGTCGCCCGTCTTGACCCCGAGCTCGATGAGCGCGTTCGATACGCGGCACACCTCGTCCTTGAGCTCGCTGTAGGTGACCGTCCTGGTGTCGCCGGGCTCGCCCTCCCAGTAGTAGGCGATCTTGTCGCCGTATCCGTTCTCGACGTGCCGGTCCAGGCAGTTGTAGGCGACGTTGAGCTTGCCGCCGACGAACCACTTCGCGAACGGCGGGTCCGACCAGTCCAAGACCTGGGTCCACTCCTGCGCCCAGGCGAGTCGCCGCGCCGCCTTCTCCCAGAACGCCAGCCGATCGGCTTTCGCGTCGGCATAGTCCTGCGCCGTGACGTTCGCGGCCGCGGCCAACTCTCGGCGGCGGCGGGAACCGGCGTTCCTCGTGCGAGAGGTTCGCGAGTATCTCGGTCATGGCACAACCGGTTCGGTACGGGAGGTGGCGCCGAGCGGGAACATCGGAGCGATCGGCTTGCTGAACGTGGCGTTGAGGACCCCGGCGAACGAGGCGTACCAGGCCAACAGAGCGGTGATCAGGCCGAGCCAGCCACCGAGGTGGATCCAGCCGTTGCTGTTGGCCGCGAACTGCGGCACCGTCTCGCTGAGCCAGCCGATGGTGAGCGCCAGGAACGTCAGCAACAACACCACGAACACGAGGACCAGCACGCCGTTGGTGCGCAACGCCGCGATCGTCATGTACGCCGTGAAGATCGTCCAGACCAGCAGGAACACCCCCACGCCGTGCAGGATGTCCTTCGGCGGCGCCTTCTCCGGCAGGTGGTTGAGCAGATACCAGAAGGAGAGCCAGAATGCGCCGTAGGACGAGAACGCCACTGCACCGAACGTGTTTCCTTTTGCGAACTCCCACATGCCGGCCAGCAGCTGGGCGATGCCGCCGTAGAACAACGCCAGACCCAACACGATGGTCTGCACCGACGCGCCGAGCATGTTCGTGTTGACGACGGACAGGAAGAAGGTCGTACCGGCGAATCCGGCCAGCCCGAGCGGTCCGGGATCGGCGAATGACGCCCCCCGGTTCAGCGCGGCAGAGCCCTCCGGCGATACCTGTGCCATTGCGGTCCTCTCTTCGATGTGAGAAGGCATGCGTCAGCCAATGCGGGTCCCGCACAGGGTCGTACCGGGCCGGGGCGCTCGGCCGTGGATGACCGAGCGCCCCCGCCCGTCAGGAGGTGTACGTCAGCGGGCGTACGGCCCGCCCACCGAGAACAGCTCGTCGGTGCTGGTGGCGTCGACGCTCTGGTAGAGGTCGAGGAACGTGACCAACTGCTTGCGCATGTAGTCGGCGTTGAAGTCCTTCAGGTTTGGCTTGCCGGCGAAGGACACCAGGTTGTTCTCCAGCGGGCAGTAACCCATCGACGGCATGTTCGTCTTGTGCGGGCCGGCGACACCGCGGATGTTCGTCCCGATCACCTGGCGCGCCAGGCCGTTGCGCTTGTATGCCTGGTACGCGAGCTTGGCCAGTACCGAGTTGCCGGAGCAACCGAGTTGAGCGACTTCGGTCTGGCCGGTCGGAGCGAACTCCCCGGTCAGGTTGTTGTCCACCCAGTTCATCTGGCCGAGGTGCTCGATGCCGAACACGGTGACCGACTTCGAATAGAGATCGGGATGGAAGGTCTGGAAGTCGGTGCCGTTCGTCGATACGTACGGGGTCATGTGGTACGTCCCGTGCAGGATGACCGACCGGTTGCGCGTGCTGGCCGGCATCTGGCTCAGGTACCGGGCCATCGCGAGCAGTGCGAAGCCGCCGTTCTCCTCGGCGACACCGACGCCGTCCAGATGCGTCATCAAGATGATGTACTCGTCGGTGTTCGTGCCGGGCAGGAACGCGGTGAGGTTGTCGACGCTGGTCGCCGCGACATCCGCGGCCAGGGTGAACTGGACCGTCGTGGGGTAGCTCTGCACCTGCTCCTTGATCGTGTGCCCGGCGTCGCGGTCCAGGTACAGCACCGGGATGTCGCGGTAGGGACGCGCGAAGGGCAGATACTGCCCGAGCATGTCGGCGGGGTCGGCGTCGAAGATGATCGCGATACCCACTGCGCCGGCGGCCTTGGCCAGCGTCGTCGTGATCGCCGGGTTCACCTGGTCCGACGAGCTGAACATGAAGCAACTGCGCCAGATGTCGTCGAGCTTGATGGTGTGGTTCGGGTCGTAGCGGTAGTACTGCGGGCCGGGGCCACCGGTGTTCGCCGGGTTGAACCAGTTGCGGTACGTCTGATACAGCGACGCGGGGTACTGCGCCTCGACGAGCGCGATCTTCCCGGTGAAGTCCTGCGCCGCGAAGTCGGCCGCTTCACCGGCGCCGGCCCACACCATCGGGGCGGTGACGCCGTCGTCCGGTGTCGTTCCGGAATACGGCATGTAGCTCGCAACGGGGATCTTCTTCACGCCCTGGCCCTTGAGGACGCGCAGCTCCCACTTGGTGGCGTTCCAGCTCGGAGTCTCGGCGGGCATCGGCTGCGCGTCGCGCACCGTCTGCAGGCCCAACTGCTGGAACTGGTCCTCGAGCAGGTCGACCCACTTCGTCAGGCCGGTGGTCCCACCCATCCGGTTGCCCAGGCCGATCATTCGCTCTTCCCAGGTCTGCAGCCAATCGGAGCTGTCGAGGACTGCCGCTCCCTGCTGCTTCGGGGTCGCGGCCGCGGACGACCCCATGTTCCAGATGCTCGGTGCAAACGCGGCGGCCGCAGCCGCGGCCCCGCCTGATGCCAGGAACTGCCGCCTGCTCAACTGCGCCATCTCGTCCTCCTCGAAGTGCCCGGACCCACATCCGCGCTCGGTCAGCGTGGCGGTTTCCCCAGCCGCCGCACCGAGTGTTGTCGTCCTGTTCAGACGTCGGTACCCCCGTTCGGGGGTGGCTCGTCGTTGCCGCCGATGGGCAGACGGCGACGCGGGCATGCCGGCAGTGCCGGCATGCCCGCGCGCGGAGGGAGTGGAGGGAGAAGCTCTAGGGCAGCGCGCCGATGCGACGGGCCAAAGTGACTGCCTCCAAACGGGAATGGGCGTTGAGCTTGCGCATCGCCGACTTCAGGTAACTCTTCACCGTCTCGGGGCGAAGGCCGAGGTCGGCAGCGATCTCGCCGCTTGTCTGACCCATCGCCGCGCAGGCGAGCACGTCGACCTCGCGGGCGGACAGCGCGGTGACGCTCGACTTGGGCGGCTCCGCGGCCGCCGCGGCGATCAACGTGTCGCACACCGCGTCGATCCGTTCGCGAGCCGCTGGATCGCGAACCGTCCGCGACAGCACCCGCAGCTCGGCAAACGCTTCGCGCACGTCCTCCCACCGACGGCTCGACTCGTCGGGATGGCGCTCGATCGGTGCCGGGTGCTCCGCAGCGGCAGCCGATTCCCGGATGCGGTCCCACACCGCGATGTCCTGGCCCAGTTCCCGCGCGGCGTCGACGAGCGCCGCGATCGTGCGGTCGCCGATCGGCACCGCGTCGCGGGTGGCGCCGTAGACCACCCCACGCACACCCCGATGGACCACCACCGGGACGGCGACCATCGCACGCAGGTGTTCGGCCTGGATCGTTGCGTCGTAGTCGTGGCTGATCCGGCCGTCGTTGACATAGTCGGTGACACGTACTGCGCGCGCGGTCGCCAGCGACTTGCCGCCGACGCCGCGCCCTTGCCCCAGGACCAGGCCCCGCAGCGGGCCGACGACCGTTCCGGCGAACTCGGTCAGCACGAGATGTCGGCTGGGACCGACAGCACCGCCGAACACCAGCGGGAGGCCCGATTCGTGGCGCACCCGGATCATGTTGCGCTGGAAGGACAATTTCAGGCCTGATGGCAGCATCGGCTGGGTGCGCACCGCCGCTCAGGCCCCCTTCGTCGGGCCGGCACCAGTGCCCGGTTCGGCGGCGCCGACGAGGGCCACAGTGTTGCCGAAGACGTCCTCGCCGCGGCCCATCGCCGCATGTGCTTGTCCGATGTCGCCGAACGAGATGGTCCTGCCGAGCACCGGATCGATCTTGCCGGCGACGACCAGGTCGTTGTAGGCAACAGCCTGCTCGTCGTTGGTGCCGTGCGATCCCTGCAACCGCTTCTGCCGCGTCCAGTGATAGCGCAGATCGACCATCGCGTCGTAACCGGTCGTCCCGGCACAGATCACGACCATGCCGCCGGACCTCGCAGACGAAGATGCTGGTCGGGATCGTCATCGCGCCGGGATGCTCGAACACGATGGCCGGGTCCTGTCGTGACCCGACGATGTCCCACAGTTGCTTGCCGAACGCGCGCGCGCTGGCCGTCCAGGCCTTCTGTCCGGCCGCGTCGTCCACGAGCGGCGGGATGCCCCAGTGGTCGAAGTCGCGGCGATTGATGTAACCGGCAGCGCCGTACTTCTCGGCGTACGCGCCGCGTTCGGGATCAGAAACGACGGCCACCGGGACGGCACCGGCCAGCCGCGCGAGCTGGATCGCCTGCGTTCCGAGGCCACCGGAACCGCCCCAGACCAGCACCACGTCGCCGTCGGCCACCGTGTTCCCGGCCCAGCCGTGCAACATCCGATACGCGGTGGTCCCGACCAGGGTCGGCGCGGCGGCTTCCTCCCAGGTGAGGTGCGCGGCCTTCGGGAGCACCTGGTGCGCCTGGACCCGGGTGAACTGCCCGAACGAGCCGTAGTTGGTGTCGTAGCCGTAGATGCGGGCCGACGGCGCGATCATCGGGTCCTTGCCCCGCGCGATCCAGGGATCGTCGGGCAGCCACCAACCGGGATGGGTGACCACGTGATCGCCGATCTCGATGCCGGACACGTTCGCGCCGACGGCGTAGACGATGCCGGATGCGTCCGATCCACCGACGTGGAAGTCCTCGGGCTCGCCGCGCTTCTGTCGTACGGCGATCTGGTCGACCGGGTAGCCGCGCGCGGCCCAGACGTTGTTGTAGTTGATGCCCGCTGCCATGACAGCGATGAGCACTTCGTCCGGACCGAGTGCCGGGGTGGCGACGACCTCGGCCGCGAAGGCCGACGCGGGATCGCCGTAGCGGTCCCTGCGCACAGCCTGCACGTGCATCGCCTCGGGCACCGACCGATCGGCGGAAGTTCTCCGATCGGTACGGGCTCCACGCCGGAAGTTGCCACTGCGGTCCGCTCGGCGTCGCCGCTCATTCCAGGGTCACCGTCCGTCGATTCGACAGTTTGATATCGGTCGAACTGACAAAACAATGCTCCGCCGCGACGGCTCGTGTCAATGGGTTGGTGATCGACGCCGGCGATCGCCTGCGTCAGAGGCGCTCGAGCATGCTCGGCAGGTAGTTCTCCAGGACGTCGCGTCGCAACGTGTAGTGGAAGTACTTGCCCTCGCGCCGAACCCCTACCAGGCCGGCGTGGCTGAGGATCTTGATGTGATGCGAGATCGTCGACTTGCTCACCGGCAGTTGGCGCTCGAGCTCGGTGCACGGATATTCGCTCGCACTGCCGATCAACTTCAGGATGCGCAGCCGGGTCGGATCGCCGACCGCCTTTGCCATGACGACGTACGTGTCCAGCTCAGAAGGCGCTGGCGTCGTCGCCCGAGCCACGGTCTTTCGCCCCGCAGCGGGCGATGGGGCGCGACTCGGCATCGTCAGATGCTACACAGCGAATCGCCAGCCGGCACAAGATTGCAGACGACACGACGCCGTCAGGGCAACTGACCGCGATCGACGAGCTGTCGCACGATGACGTTGCGTTGGATCTCGTTCGTCCCCTCGCCGACGATCATCAGTGGGGCGTCGCGGAAGTACCGCTCCACGTCGAACTCGGTCGAGTACCCGTAGCCGCCGTGGACCCGGATCGCGCTCAACGCGACCTCCATGCCGACCTCCGAGCAGAACAGCTTTGCCATGCCGGCCTCGAGGTCGGCGCGCTTGCCCTCGTCGTAACGCTCGGCGGCGAGCATCAGGAGCTGGCGCGCCGCGGTGATCTTCGTGCCCATGTCGGCGAGCAGGTTGCCGACGGACTGGTGCCGCCAGATCGCCTTGCCCGAGGCATGGCGCTCCTGCGAGTACTTCAGGGCGTCGTCGAACGCGGCGCGCGCGACTCCGGTGGCCCGGGCCGCGACCTGGATCCGGCCGACCTCGAGCCCGCGCATCATCTGTGCGAACCCCTTGCCCTCGACCCCGCCGAGGGTGGCATCGAGCGGCACGTGGAAGTCGGAGAACGCGAGCTCGCAACTCTCCACGCCCTTGTACCCCAGCTTCGGCAGATCGCGCGACACCTCGAGGCCCGGGCCCTTTTCCACGAGCAGCACGCTGATGCCCTTGTGCACCGGCCGCGCCTGCGGATCCGTCTTGCACAGCAAGGCGATCAGGCCGGCCCGGCGAGCGTTGGTGATCCAGGTCTTCGAGCCGTTGATCACGTAGCCGTCGTCGGTGCGCCGGGCAACGGTTTTCATCGCCTGCAGGTCCGACCCGCCGCCGGGCTCGGTCAGCGCCATCGTCGCGCGCAATTCGCCGGTGGCCATCCGGGGCAGGTATTGCTTGCGCTGTTCCTCGGTACCGTG
Organism: uncultured Actinomycetota bacterium; assembly: GCA_963850835.1. Taxonomy (GTDB): domain Bacteria; phylum Actinomycetota; class Actinomycetes; order Mycobacteriales; family Jatrophihabitantaceae; genus Jatrophihabitans. Next base: position 22,684 of record CAWKNB010000003.1, read on the forward strand.
CTCGAGGATCAACTTGGCCACGACCGTGTGGCCGCCCATCGCCCCGGCAAGGCTCATCCAGCCGCGCGCGAGTTCCTCGGTGACCATCGCGTAGCAGCGTGTCGAGACCTGCAGATCGCCGTACGGCTCGGGGATCGCCAGGCCGAAGATCCCGAGTTCCTTCATCATCTCGATGAGTTCCTCCGGATAGGTGTTCGCGTGCTCGAGCTCGCGGACCACGGGACGTACCCGTTCGTCGACGAAGTCGGCAACGGTGTCGACGATGGCCTGTTCCGCGGAGTCGAGTGCGTTCATGTCCCCTATCCTCGCCGTCGTAGCGTTACTTGGTCAGACGACCTGTCCTGACACGTGCCACATCGCAGATCGGAGAAGCCGCATGCGCATTCGCGAAACGATCTTCATCGGCGGTACCTGGCGCCCGGCCACCAGCGGCCGCGACATCGACGTCGAGAACCCGGCAACGGGCGAGATCATCGGTCGCGTTCCGGAAGCCTCCGTCGATGACGTGAACGACGCCGTGGCCGCTGCGCAGCACGCATTCCTGACCTGGTCCACGACCCCCGTCGCCGACCGGGCCGCCGTGCTGCGGGCACTCGCCGACGAGCTGAAGGCGCGTCGCGACGAGATCGGCGACACCATCACGGCCGAGATGGGTGCGCCCCAGTGGATCGCCCGCAAGATCCAGGCGACCCTCCCGGCCACGGTCGTGGCCGGTTACGCCGACCTGCTCGAGTCCTTCGAGTTCGAGACCAAGGTCGGTAACACCCTCGTCGTGCGGGAGCCGGCCGGCGTGGTCGGCAGCGATCACTCCGTGGAACTACCCGCTGCACCAGATCACCTGCAAACTCGCCCCTGCCCTCGCCGCCGGATGCACCTTCGTCCTCAAGCCGAGCGAGATCGCTCCGCTCGTCGCCTTCGAACTGATGGACGCGTGCGAGCGCGCCGGCGTGCCGGCGGGCGTGGTGAACCTCGTTCCCGGCTACGGCCAGACCGTCGGCGAAACACTCGCGGGCCATCCCGGGATCGACGTCATGTCGTTCACCGGATCGGTCCGGGCCGGGCGGCGCGTTGCCGAACTCGCCGCCGCGAACGTGACGCGGGTGACGCTTGAGCTCGGTGGCAAGTCGGCGAACATCATCCTCGACGACGCCGAGCTGAAAGCGGCCGTCAAGGTCGGCGTCGCGAACGCGTTCCTCAACTCCGGTCAGACCTGCACGGCCTGGACGCGCATGCTCGTCCCGGCCGACCGATACGACGAGGCCGTCGAGCTCGCCGCCGGCTTCGCGGACAACTACGTCGTCGGCGACCCGACCGATGCGGCGACCAAGCTCGGCCCGCTCGTCAGCGCGGCGCAGCGCGACAAGGTGCGCGGCCTCATCGACACCGCAGTCAGCGAAGGTGCCCGACTCGCCGCCGGTGGCAGCGAGGCGCCGGACGGCCTGGACCGGGGCTACTACGTGCGCCCGACCATCCTGGCCGACGTCGATCCCGATTCCACGATCGCGCAGGAAGAGGTCTTCGGCCCGGTCCTCTCGATGCTGCGCTACGCCGACGAGGACGACGCCGTCGCCATCGCGAACAACTCGCGGTACGGCCTGCACGGCGCAGTCTGGTCCACCGACGAGGACCGGGCGCGCGCCGTGGCCCTGCGCATGCGCACCGGGTCCGTCGACATCAACGGCGCCGCGTACAACCCGCTGGCGCCCTTCGGCGGTTACAAGCATTCCGGCGTGGGTCGAGAGATGGGCGCGGCCGGTCTCGAGGAGTATCTCGAGACGAAGTCCGTCGGACTCCGTTGAGCGGCGACGCGCTCGACGCTCTCGAGGGTTGGGCGCCGCCGCCGGTGGAGGTCTCGCGCACCGTCCTGCCGAATCCCAACGCCGCCTTCGCTGATCTTCTCGACGGGCACGTCGACGCTTCCGAGGGTGCACCGATCCCGCCGGGCTGGCACTGGTTCGCCTTCACGCCGAGCTGTCCGCAGCATGAACTCGGCGAGGACGGGCACCCGGCGCAGGGACCGTTCCTGCCGCCGCTGGCCAATCGGCGGCGGATGATGGCCGGCGGCGAGCTGCGATACGCCGCGCCGCTGCGCGTGGGCGAGTCGTACACCCGGCGCAGCGAGCTCGTCTCCGCGCAGGTGAAGAACGGTCGCACCGGCCGCATGCTGTTCACCACCGTGCGGCACGTGTTCACCCGCCCGGACGGCACAGCGGTGCTCACCGAGGACGAGCACGCGGTGTACCGGCAGCAGGAGCCGGGCACGCCGCGCGGGCTCGCGGCGCCGGTGGGCGACGGACCAGGGTGGGAGCACGAATTCGGCGCCCGTGGCCGGCGCGATCTGGATCCCGACCCGCGGGCGCTGTTCCGGTTCAGCGCGCTGACCTACAACACCCACCGCATCCACTACGACCACGACTATGTCCGCGACGTCGAGGGGTATCCGGATCTCGTCGTCCATGGCCCGCTGCTCGCTCTGCTGATGCTCGAGGTGCCGCGCGCGAGCGGGCGTGACACCGATCGGCTTTCGATATCGGCTCCTCACACCGGCCTTTTCCGGCACACCGATCGTGGCCACCTGGGACGACGACACGCTGCGGGCGGGAACGCAAGGCGCGCCGCGCGCGGCCGCGGAGGCGACCATCGAGGCCTGACCCGGGCCGGCGCGGCAATACGCTGTGCCGATGCCCGACCGATTGGTCTTCCAGCTCGGTACCAACAACTGGCAGCGCGATGGTGAGTTCGCGCCGGGGTCGGGAATCCTGCACGAGGCGCACCATCACGCGCTGAATTCGTTGCCCGGCGTGCGGGCCTACTCGATGTACCCGTCGCGGCGGCAGCGGTACCGGGATGCGGACGTACGCGTCTTCCGCCTGGACCACGACATCCCGATCTGCGAGTCGGTGTCGCCGGTCAGCAGCTATCGCTGGCACAGCATGAGCGAGGCCGAGGTCGGCGCGTACCGGCAGCGGCTCACCGACGAGGTGGCTGACTGGATGGCCGAGATCGAGGCGGACACCGGCGAGCGGTTCGGCCTGGGGATCGCCCACCACGCCTTCATGAACACGGTCGTCTTGCGCGACGTCAACCGGCGCCGGGTTGCCGAGGGGCTCGAGCGGTTCCCGGTGGTGTGCTTCGCGCACGGCACGGAGTTGAAGATGTTCGACCACGAGCGCCGCGGCGACGACCCGGTCGAGTTCCCGCAGCGCTTCTGGCCGTTCATGCGACGGGAGAAGATCTTCGACTACGCCGATCCGGCACACGGCGTCGACGTCGTGGCCGCGATCTCCGCAGAGCAGGTGCAGTCATTCCTCGACGTGTTCCCGGAGTTCCCGCGTGAACGCGTCGTGCTCTCGCCCAACGGTTACAACCAGGACGTCTTCCGGCCGCTGCCCGGCGACGTCGACCGCGCCGAGGTGCTCGCCGGTTTCGGGTGCGCGCCCGCGGACGGGTTCGACGCCGTGGTCGTGTTCTGCGGCAAGTTCGCCGACTGGAAGCGGTTGGACGTGTTGCTGCACGCCGCCGGGACATACGAGCGCTTCGACACCCGGATCATGACCGTGGTGATCGGCTCCGGTCCGCCGGAGGCCCAACGGGCGATGCACGACTTGGCGAGCGAACTCGACCTACGGCGCACCTACTTCCTCGGCCCCCGCCCGCAGCCGGAACTGGCGCTGCTGTTCGGCTGCGCCGATGTCGGCTGCTTCCCGTCCTACCGGGAGCCCTTCGGTCTGGTGTTCATCGAGTGCATGGCCTGCGGGACACCGGTGATCGGTGCCGACTCCGGCGGCCCGCGCGACTTCGTCACCGCGCAGGTGGGCCGGTTGGTCCCGGAGACCGCGGACAAGGCCGCACTCGCCGCAAGCCTGGCCGACGCCGTGCGCACGGCCGTGCGAGAGGACTGGAAGCACACCCTCGGGCCGGGAGCGGCCGACTACGCCCGCACGCGCTTCAGCGTGGCCGGTCAGGTAACGCAGCTGCTCGAGGCCGTCGACCGAATGGTGACCTGAGTCACCTCGGCGCGTCGAGAGGGTGCTACCCGTGGGTAGCATCCGCTTCAGGGCGTCCTTGACGTGACAACCACCGGGAGATCCGATGCTGTACCGCAGCTACGAACTGCGCCGCACCGTCCGGCGCGGCGTCGGTGTGCTGGTCGACGGCAACGCCGCGCTCCTGCAGCGACTGCCGGCCCCGGTCAACACGACGAGCCCGGTGCGCAGTGCGCTCGCGGCCGCCCAGGTGACCCGCACCCTGCAGCTGACCCACGAGCGGCGCTCGTTCGGGATCGACACGGTCGAGGTCGACGGCCGGGCGATCGGCGTCACCGAGGAGATCGTGTCGAGCACCGCATTCGGCTCGCTGGTGCACTTCCGCAAGCACGGCAGCGTCGGCAGTGACGAGCCGAAGGTGCTGCTCGTGCCGGGCCTGGCCGGTCACTTCGCCACCCTGGTACGGCCGACCGTGGCGACGATGCTGGCCGATCACGACGTCTACGTCGCCGACTGGCACAACGCCCGCGACGTCCCGGCATCGGCCGGACGCTTCGGACTCGACGAGTACATCGAGCACCTCATGGACTTCCTGCGTGCGATCGGTCCGGGCACCCATCTCATGGGCGTGTGCCAACCCGCGGTCGCATGTCTCGCGGCCGCGGCGATCATGGCGCAGGACGACGATCCGGCCCAGCCGGCCGCGCTGATCCTGCTCGCGGGTCCGGTCGACACCCGGGTCAACCCGGGTCGGGTCAACCGGCACGCGGCCCGGCAGCCCATGCGCATGTTCGAGCGGCTCGTCCAGCGGGTGCCGGCCGGTCATCTCGGCGCCGGGCGCCGGGTGTATCCCGGCTTCCTGCAGCTCGGCGGCTTCATGGGCATGGATCCGCGACGGCACGTCTCGGCGTTCCGCGGTCTGTACCGCGATCTCAAGGACGGCCGCAGCGAGCGGGCCGACCGCACGACCGCGTTCTACGACGAGTACTTCGCGGTACTCGACATCGCCGCCGAGTTCTACCTGGAGACCCTCGAACGGGTGTTCAAGAACCACGACCTGCCGCGCGGGCAGTTCTACTGGCAGGGCCGAAAGGTGGATCCGGCGCTGATCGGATCGGCCCTGTTCACCATCGAGGGCGAGCTCGACGACATGTGCCGTCCCGGGCAGACCGAAGCCGCGCACGCATTGTGCCCGGGCATCCCGGCCGAGCGGCACGCCCATCACGTCCAGGACAGCGTCGGGCACTACGGCGTGTTCGCCGGATCCCGGTTCGACAACGACATCTACCCGCGAATCCGGACATTCATCGCCTCGCATACACACAGCTGAGGAACAGCGTAGGTCGGCACGATCGATTGAGTGATCACCGACAGCGATCGGCGGGATGAGCCGGGCCGCACCCAGGCCGACGCACCTGGTCTGATCGTGGCCGGCATGCATCGATCCGGGACGTCACTGGTCACCTCAATCCTCATCGCGGCCGGCTGGTTCGCGCAGGGCAAGATGATCGGCGCGACCCGTAACAATCGGCGTGGCCATTTCGAGAACTGGGACATCCACCAGCTGCACCGCGACCTGCTGCGCTCCTACCGCTCCGGATGGGACCGCGACGCGCGGTTGCGCGAACTGCGGCGAGCCGGCCATGGCTACTCCCTCGAACCGCTCGCCGGGCGGGTCGACGACACCGTCCGCGCCCTGCGCACCGGCCCGCCGTGGGTGTGGAAGAACCCACGGGCGACGCTCTTCCTCGAGGCCTGGGCCGAGCTGCTGCCCGAGGCGAGGTTCGTGCTCTGTGTTCGGCACCCCGCCGCAGTGGCCGACAGCCTGCGCCGCCGCAAGAACGCCATGCTGCTCGCAGACGATGCGAAGGCGGTGCGGATCCGTCGCACCTACCGCCGGCTGAGCCTGTGGCACAGCTACAACAGCCTCGCCTACGCGTTCGCCCGGGCGCAGCCCGAACGCGCGATCGTCGTGGGGGTTCCCGACGATGTCGAGCAGCTCAGGCCGGCCGGCGGCCGAGCGCTGTTCGACCCGGACCTGATGGCCGATGCACCGGCCGCGGTGATGCGCGCGGCCGCAACCCTCGCGGTGTCCTCCCAGCTGCTCTACCGCCGGCTGTGCCGGCTGGCTGACCCGCACCGCATCGTGGCCCTGGCGGCCGGGCCGCCCGAGCACGTCGAGCGTCGCGCAGACCACTGACCGACGCTGCTGTAACACCTGGGGGCGGCCGGAGTCTGCCTGAGTAGGGCAATGGAGGTCGCAGATGTCGATACACGACGCCGCGCTGAACGAGGCATGATGGCGCCCATGGCAGGTGCCCCCGATCCCGGCATGACCATCGAATGCCGCGAGGTCGTCGAGCTGGTCACCGACTATCTCGAGGGAGTGCTCGATCCGGCGGTGACGACCGAGCTCGAAGCACACCTGCACCTGTGCGACGGCTGCGCAGAGTATCTCGCGCAGATGCGGGCCACGCTCGACGCGCTCGGGCACATCTCGATGGACGGCCTGTCAGACCATGCGCAGGCGACGCTGCTGGCCGCGTTCCACGACGTCCGCCGCCCGACCTGAGGTCGGGTTTGCGCCACGGGTGGGAATCCGGGGTGCGCGTACGGCAGTCTTCTCCCGACGGGTACCGGAGGGGGTGGGCATGCCAGACCTCCCCGCAGACGACGACCAGGATCTGGTCGCGCGGTTGCGGGCCGGCGACGACGCCGCATTCCGGCAGCTGGTCGCCGACCTCTCTCCGGTCATGGTGCACGTCGCGCGCCGCTACGTGGCGGACCGGGAAGCCGCCGAGGACGTGGTCCAGGACGCGTGGCTCGGCGTGGTGCGCGGCATCGCCCGGTTCGAGGGCCGCTCGTCGCTGCGCAGCTGGGTGTTCTCGATCCTGATCAACCGGGCGAAGACCCGAGGGGTGCGCGATCGGCGCGTGGTGCCGTCGGCCAGCCTGACCGGCGAACCCGGCGACCCGGCTGACGACGGCCCGGTGGTCGATCCGGCGCGCTTCCAGGGCCCGGACGGCGAATACCCGGGCCATTGGACATCGGTGGGCGCTCCGCAGCGATCCGCCGACCCGCAGGTCCGGACCCTGAGCGGCGAGGTCCTCGCCATGATCGAGCGTGCGCTCGAGGAACTTCCCGAACGGCAGCGGCTCGTCGTCCAGTTACGTGATGTGTTGGGGATGTCCTCCGAGGAGGCGTGCGCCACCTTGCAGCTGACCCCGCAGAACCAGCGAGTGCTGCTGCATCGCGGGCGATCTGCCTTACGCGCGGCGTTGGAGGGCTACCACCGCGGCTGAGTGCTCCGGCGGCGTCAGCGCGCTCGGATCCGCCGCAGTTCGCGGGCAGCGAGGTAGCCGCCGGCCACTGTCGCGGCAAAGCCGACGACCGCGATCGCCGTGCCGATCGTGTTGGCCAACACCAGGCCGAGGAACACCAGTCCGAGCCCGGCCACGACGACCAACAATGCCACCGCGGCCCGCATGGAGGGCCGGCCGTGAGTTCTGCGCAGATTCGACGCGAGCGACGGATCGTTCGCGGTCAGCATCCCCTCGATCTCCTCGAGCGCACGCTGTTCGTGCTCGGACAGGGCCATGCCGACCGCCCTTCGGTAGCGCGACAGTGCATTCACCCTCAAGCATGCCTCTGAAACGGCCGCTACGCACTAGGCACGACGTCGCTGACAGTCACCGGCGGTGCACAACGCTGCGGCGATGACCCGCGCATAGGCCTTGGCGCCGGCCCCGTCGATGGGCAGATGCACGCCGTCGCTGACGAACCAGGACGGATGCTGCTGCGCCACGGCCTCGAAGTCGGCGATGTAGCAGTGGCGCGCTGCGATGCAATTGCCGTGGATCATCGCGTTGTTGCTGTCGATCCAGCTGCAGTAGGGGCAGTGAGCAGTGACGACGACGAGATCGTTGCCCCGCTGGATCTCGACGAGGTTGTTCAACATGGACCGCGGGAAGGTGCCGTTGGTGCCGAGTGCGAACACGAGCGCCTTCGGCGTCGGTCGCAGGTGCCGGGCGATGGGCAGGCCGGCACCGGGCTGCCGGCCGACCATTGCATTGATGCCGATGCCACGGACGAGACGGCGCAGGCTCGGTTCCGAATCGACCATGATCGAGTCACCGACCGCGTAGGTGCCCGAGGAGCGGACCCGCACCGACGGCGGGATGGCGGCCACCGGCGCGTTCGACCTGTGGTGCTTCTTCGACGTCGTCGACTTGGGCGGTAGCGGCGGTGTCGGCCGGTGGGTGCTCGGCGCGGCGTGGGTGGTCGCCTTCGTGCTCGTCCGCGCCGGCGTCGGTCTCGGACTGCTCGACACGGTCGTCGGGGTGGATGTCGGGCTCGGGGTGACGGCCGCAATCGTGGCCGCTCTCGGCGTGACCGTCTGCCGCGGCGTCCTGCTGCTGCAGCCGGCGCTCAGCAGCAGGACGCAACCTGCCAGTGCTGCCACCGGGCGCGCAGAAATCACCCGGCCATTCCACCTCGTATTTCGGATTCCGTCGAATACCTCAATCGCGATAGGCAGCCTTGACGGCATTCATCGTCGCCTGCGGTTCGTCGAGCAACAGCCGGAACCGCTCCCCGACGGCGTCATGCACGAGATCGGCGAACCGGTCGGGCCACACCGTGGGAACCCCGGCGGTCCAGCCGTCGAGCGAGCGTTGCGCGATCTGCATCGGGCTCGCCTTCGGCATGTCGAACGCCGCGCCCATCTCGGTGTCGATGAAGCCCGGCAGCACGCTCGTGACCGTGGCGCCGGAGGCCCGCAGCTCCTCCCCCACGCCGAGCGCGAGCATCAGGCATGCAGCCTTGCTGGCGCTGTACAGCGGAGAGCTGCGGGACAGCGCGACTGCACCCACGGACAGCACGAAGATCATCCCAGCACCGGAGCGGGCGAGCCCGGCGCCGAAGGCCTGCGCGAGCCGCATGGGGCCGAGCAGGTTCACGTCCAGAGCCGCTTCGAAGCCGGCGGTCCCGTCCGCACCAAGGACCGGTCCGTTGCACGCGACACCCGCGTTGGACACGACCAGGTCGACGTCGCTCGCGACCTGCGCGGCGGCTCGCACAGTTGCGTCGTCGGTGACGTCGAGCGGCAAGCCGCGCACCCGGTCCGGGGCGGAGAACCGCGGCAGTGCCGCCACATCACGCGCACCGGCGTAGACCAACTGTGCGTCGCGCGCGAGCGCGGCCTCGACGAACGCAGCGCCCACCCCACGGTTGGCTCCGGTGATGAGCACCCGGCGGCCCGACAAGTTCATGACGTTCCTTTCCGATTGAGACAACGGCCACGTGGACGTGGCCCGGGCCGGAGTTGTCGCCCACGATGAGCGACATGACATTTCTGTTCGGCGCGCCCGGCAAAGGTCTGGATCTCTACCACATCGGGCTCACGGTTGCGGACCTGAACGTGGCAATGGAGCAATACGCGTCCGGTTTCGGATTCGACTGGGCCACGGTGCACGAGCGCACGCCCACGGTCGTCGTCGACGGCGAACCCCGCCAGGCGCAGATCAACGTCACCTATTCGCTGCAGGGTCCGCCCTATCTCGAACTGGTCGAGGAGCGCGGCGATCCGATCTGGGGGTCCGAGGGATTCGCGCTCAGCCACGTCGGTTTCTGGGCCGAGGACGTCGCTGCGGCCAAGCGCGGACTGGACGCCGCGGGCATGCGCGCGCGGGTGCATGCCCAGGAATCGCCCGAGCATCCGATGCGATTCAGCTACCACGAGTCCGGCGGCGGGTTGTGGATCGAGCTCGTGCACACGTCGTTCCGGCAGCAACTCAACGATTGGGTCGGCGAGACCCTCGACCGGTTGACCTGACCGATTCACGAAACATCCCGCCGCGCCCGGCCGCCCGCATGCCGGCCGGCAAGGTAACCGAACACCAGACCCGGCCCCAGCGTGCCGCCGTGTCCGCCGTAGGTCATTCCCATGACCGAGCCCATCGCATTGCCTGCGGCGTACAGACCGCCGATCACCGCTCCGTCGACGTCGACCACCCGCCCGTCACGATCGGTGCGCGGTCCGCCCTTCGTCCCGAGCGCGCCGCATCGGACCCGAGTCGCATAGAAGGGCGGTGTGTCCAGCGGCCCGACGGTCGCCTGCGGCGTGTACCCGAACGCCGGATCGCCCCAGGCCCGGTCGTGATGACTCTCGCCGCGGTGGAAATCCGGATCGACGCCCGATGCCGCGTGGTGGTTCCAGCGGGCGATGGTTGCGGTCATAGCCTCGGCAGGCACGCCGAGGCGACTTGCGAGTTCCGAAATGGTGTCGGCCTCGATCAGCCAATCCGGGGTCGGCGCCGGAGGGCGATGACGGGCCAGCCCGTAGCGAGTCAGGAAGTGGTGGTCGAGCACCAACCATGCCGGGTGATTGACGTAGGCGAAGCGGGCGACATCGACCACGTGGAACGCGTTGCCGAGCGCGTTGTAGTTTGCAGCCTCGTTCGTGAATCGATGCCCGTCGTCGTTGACCATGATCGAATGCGGGCGGGTGCGCTCGGAATTGACCTGCCACGGCACCACGCCGAAGCCGGGCACGTCGACATCGATCGTTGCCACCCACCACGCCTCACGCATGTCGGCGAGGTCGGCACCGACACGCATCGCCATCCGCAACGCATCACCGGTATTCGTCGGCACGCTGACCGCGCGCTCGAGCGGGCCGCGCAGGAACGTCCGCACCAGTTTCGCGTCGTGTTCGAACCCGCCGCTCGCGAGCACGACGCCGCCGCGCGCGGCGGCGTCGAACGTGCCGTCCGGTCCTTCCACCGAAACGCCACCGATCCGATCACCGTCTCGCAGCAGCCGCACGCCGCGGCAGTCGGTCCGGATGTCGACGCCGAGATCGAGACAGCCGCGCAGCAGACGACCGACCAGTGCCTGGCCGGCACCTCGTTCGTCGCGCACCTTGCGCCGGGCCAGCTCCTCGGCCGGGACGCCACCGGGCGCCTTGCGGCCGAGCGACGACTCGCTCATGGTGACCTCGCCGGTGAGCTGCCAGCCGACCGTGATCCGGTCGGCCCACTCGCCGAGTTCGGTGAACGGGTACAGAGGACATTCCAGCGAGCGACCCTCACGCTTTCCGCCCGGGTGCTCGGGGTGGTAGTCGCTCATCCCGCGCAGCACCTCGAACCGGACCGGCGTGTGGTTCTCGAGCCAGTCGACGACCTCCGGCGCGGTGTCGACGTACGCCTCGATCAGCGGGCGCTCGATCAACCCGTGCGAGAGGGAGAGCAGGTACGTCAGCACCTGCTCCCGGTCGTCGTCGAATCCGAGCTCGACCTCGTGCCGGTTGTTCGGCAGCCACACCGTGCCGCCGGACCACGCACTCGTGCCGCCGACCTTCGCTGCCTTCTCGAACAGCGCGACACGCGCACCCTCGCTCGCCGCACATACGGCGGCGGTGAGGCCGGCGGCGCCGCTGCCGAGAACGATCACGTCATACTGCGTGTCAGCCATCACGAGAACCTCGCGGTCAGCGGGCGACGACAGCCCGGTTGCCGTCACGCCACATGTAGGTCTGCACCCGTTCGGCGATACGCCAGCCCTGCCGGCGTGCGCTCGAGCGAGTCGGCGTAGCGCCCGGCGATGATGTAGAGCTCGCCTCCCGGCGTCCCGGCGCGTACGTGCTGTGCCTGGAAATAGCAGATCGAGCGTGCGGTGGCACCGGCCACCTCGACGGTGATGTTGCCGAGCAGGTGCTGGGTGGCGTCGAGCGGGTTCAACGCCGCGCTGGTGCGGGCGAGGATCTCGTCGAATCCGCTCAGCCGCCCGCCCGGGTGCACGAACACCGGGGCATCGGTGAAGCAGCTGCGCAGCAGCGCCCAGTCCTTGGTGTCCAGCGCGGTGGTGTACCGCACGCACAGTTCGGTGATCTCCTGCTTGTCCAGCAACACCTGCGCGCCGCTCATCGCGGACCGGGCGCCGAGTCCGGGCGCCGGTGCTGTGACACATCGCCGTACAGGTCGCCGACCACCTCGCGCTGCGTCCACTGCCATCGGCCGTCGACGCGGGTGAACCGGTCGTGATAACGGCCGGCGAAGATCGGCTGCAGCGGGAAGTCGGTCGTGGCCTGCAGCACCGTGACGTACGAGCGCGCGGTGGCGGTGCCGGCTTCCTCGTCGACCTCGACGACGAGATTCGTGGTGCTGTGCTTGGTGCGCGGCAGCCCGTCGTGCAGCAGCACGTGGTTGTCGAGCCATTGCCGGGCGGCTTCCGCACCAGGCTCGGCGCGATGCCATTGGCCGTGCTCGAACTGCGCGGCGAACGCGTCGAACTGGGCGGAGTCGAACAGTTCGCAGTAGCGGTAGACCAGCGCGGTGATCTGGGCGACGGCGTCGGTCACGACGTGATCCCCGGTTGGGTCGTCCAACCCTGCGCCTGCTGGATCACGACGCATTCGAAATGCGCGAGGCCGCGGGCGTCGCCGTTGGTCACCAAGGTGAAGTTCTCGGCCCAGGCATGATCGAACTCGAAGGACCGGCCGTCCGCGTCGACCACTTCGGTCGGGTGCGACACGTCCCACACCTCACCCTCGACGTGGAAGTCACCGCGATACACGCCTTGCCCGAGCCCGTCGTCGAAGCCGCCGAAATACCCACCGCCCTGGCAGTAGACCCAGCCGAGATCTGCGACTTCGTGGTCGTGCTCGACGCCGTCGGCGTCGGTGAGCCGGAACCGCCCGGAGCGCAACCGCCGCCCGCCCTCGTAGAAGTCGAGGTCGGAGTCGATGCCGACCACCGGCACCACCTGGTCGGGGTACATGAGCGCGCCCTTACCCGACGCGGCCCGTCCGCTCGGGTCGACGAAGTAGAACCCGCTGTGATCGGGCAGGTCGAACAACACCCACTGCCGCACGCCGGGCACTCGGCGCCGGGCCTGCAACGCCGGCGCCGTGTACAGACGCGGGCCACCGCGCCCGGCCTGGTAACCCCAGGAGTGGTTGCGGAAGAACGAGGCGGAGGAGAAGTCGAATTCACAGCGGGTGTCGCCGACCTGCACCCAGCCCGCGCACTTGCCGGCCAGTTCGTACGTGATGCGCTCACTCACCAGCCGCCCGTCGACCCGGGTCACCTCGGCGGGGTCCTCGTACGGCACCGACGTACCGCGGCAGGTCAGGTCCAGCGCGATCCCGAACTCGTTCTCGTCGAGCACCAGCCGCACCTCGCGCATCGGCTCCACGAGTTCGAGGCGCAGCGGTCCGACCGACAGCTCACCCATGTTCGGCCGCAGCCGTCGTGACAGGCGGATGTTGTGCTGTTTCCCGTCGTGCCGAATACAGACGAATCCGTCGAGCACGTCGTTGTTGGAGTACAACCGCAGGTTCGAGGTGAGCGCGACCGTGCCGGCCTGGTCGGCAGCGCAGATGTAGTGGCCGTCGTTCCACTGCGGGTCGCTCCCGGCCACCCCGGCGAAGGACGCGGTGATCTGGTGATACGGATGCTCGTCCAGACCGATCAGCACGCGGCTACCCTTTGATAGAACGAGTGTTGTACTACCCTACCTTCTACCGTGTTACTACACCCTGCGTCAAGTTTCAGGAACGTTGACAACGAAGGACAACGCTGGTTGTATAACGCCACTTCGACGAATGGACGGTCCATGGCCGACGACCTCGAGCTGTTGCTGGCCGAGCGCGCGATCCAGCGGGTTCTCACGCAGTATTCGCGCGGTGTCGACCGCTTCGACTTCGAGTCGGTCCGGGCGTGCTACTGGCCCGACGGCACCGACGCCCACGGCTCGTTCGTCGGCGGGGTCGACGACTTCATCACCTTCGTGCGGAAGTCGCTGTTGCGTTTCGAGCGGACGTCGCACTTCCTCGGCAATGTGCTCATCGACGTCGACCTCGCTGCCGATGTCGCCAGCGCAGAGACGTATGCGGTGGCCTTCCATCGGTACACCGGCGCGACGGCAGGCCGACCGACATGTGGCCGGCCTGCGCTACATCGACCGCTTCGAGCGGCGCGACGGGCAGTGGCGCATTCACCGGCGGGTGTGCGCCTACGAGTGGCGACGCACCGATCCGGTCGACGGAGAGGGCGGCTTCGAGGACGCTTACGTCCGCGGCCTACATTCCACCGACGACATCGTCTACCACATCCTCGACCGCTGATGGCTGTCGCAGCGATGCCGACCGATTGGATCCTGTGGTCCGGAACGGTCGGCCTGGAAAGTCCGGTACCGCCGCGAATCGACGCCGCGGTGTCGAACGGGTTCCGGCGGTTGAGCGTGAGCCCGCTGGACATCGCGCGCGCCGACGCCGACGGCACTGCGCCGGCCGAGCTCGGCGCCATGATCCGCGACGCCGGGCTCGAGATCGTGCTCGACCCGGTGATGAACTGGTATCCCGGCGACGGAGGCGGTCAGTCGCGCTTCGCCTCGTTCTCCGCCGAAGACTCACTGCGCATGTGTCAGCAGGCCGGGATCGTGTCGCTGACCGCGATCGGACCCCGGCAGGCCGCTGGCGACGCGGGCGCGGCGGCGGACTTCACCGAGCCGTTTGCGGCATTGTGCGATCGCGCCGCGGACCTCGGCGTGCAGGTGCACCTGGAGTTCATGCCGATGAGCGCGATCGCCGACATCGCGGCGGCCTGGGACATCGTGCGCGACGCCGACCGCGCCAACGGCGGCATCGTGTTCGACACCTGGCACTTCTTCCGCGGCAACCCGGACTTCGACCTGCTGTCGACGATCCCCGGCGAGCGCATCTTCGCCGTCCAACTCGACGACGCGTTGCCGACCGTGCGCGGCACGTTGCGAGAGGACACCCAGCGTCGGCTGCTGCCGGGCGAGGGCAGCTTCGACCTGACCCGCGTCGTGCGTGCCCTGGCGGCGATCGGCGGGCTCAATTGGGTGGGCCCGGAGGTGCTGCACCCGGACCTCGCCGCGCTGCCCGCCCGTGAGGCGGCCGCTCTGGCCGGCGACCTGACCCGCGCGGTCGTGCGCGACGCACTGGCCGACGGCGCCGCCTAGCAACCGGCTTGTCACCAGCCGGACGATGAGTACGTGACTGCCTCGTCGCGTGACCTCGGCCGCGTCTTCGACGAGGTGCCCGAACTGTACGAGCGAGTGCGCCCGACCTACCCCGACGAGATGTTCGGCGATCTCGTCACGATCGCGGGTCTGGACGCGCGGTCGCAGGTGCTCGAGATCGGCAGCGGAACCGGCAAGGCGACCCGGCCGTTGGCCGCTCGCGTCGGCTCGGTGCTCGCTGTCGAGCCCGGCGCCGGGCTCACCGCCGTGGCGCGCCGCCGGCACACCGGCAATGTCGAGTTCGAGGTCTCGACGTTCGAGCAGTGGGCCGACCGGGGGCGGCGGTTCGACGGTGTCGTGTCAGCGTCGGCCTGGCACTGGGTCGACCCGGCGGTCGGGTGGCAACGCGCACACGACGTGTTGCGCCCCGGCGGGTCGATGGCCCTCCTGGGCAACATCGTGGTCCGCCGGCCGGACGACGTCGAGGTGTACGCCGAGACCGCCGACCTCCATCAACGGTTCTGCCCGGACGACCCGGATTGGGAGGATCCGCCGCTGGAGGCCGACATTCTCGCCACCGGCAGCGGGTGGGGCGAGGCCACGGACCCCGGCCCGTTGTTCGAGCCGACCGTCGTTCGCTGGTACCCCACCGTCCAGACCTTCGACGGCAACGGGTTTGCCGATCTCCTGGCGACGCTGTCGGCCTACCGCAAACTGCCGGTCGATGTGCGCGAACCGCTGCTCGCCGCGATCGCCGAACGCATCCGCACCCGCATGGGCGATGTGGCGCGGCGCCGGTACCTCAGCGTGCTGCGGACGGGCCGTCGCCGCTGATCCTCACCAGGCGGCGGTGCCGCCGTCGACGTTGTACATCGAGCCGGTGATGCCGGCGCCGACCTCGGAGGCGAGCAGGACCGCGACGGCCGCGACCTCCTCGACGGTGGTGATGCGCTTGAGGGCGGTCTCCTGGGCGAACTGGTCGACCATCTCCTCGAAGGTGATGCCCATCGCCTTCGCGCTGTCCGGACCGGTCGCCTGCAGCACGTCGGTCCACACCAGCCCGGGGCAGATCGAGTTGCAGGTGACCCCGGTGGTGCCGACTTCCTTCGCAATCGCCTTGGTCAGACCGTTCATCGCATGCTTGGACGTCACATAGGCGGGAATGCCCGGCTTGCCGTGTTTGCCCTCCACCGAGGAGATGTTGATGATCCGACCCCATCCGTTCGGCACCATGTAGTTGAGCGCCCTCCGGCTACCCCAGAACATCGAGTACAGGTTCCACTTGATGGCGTAGTCCCAGTCCTCGTCGGACAGGTCGGCCACCGGCGCGGTCGCGATCAGACCGCCTGCGTTGTTCACGAGGATGTCGATGCTGCCGAACCGCTCCGCGGCACCGTCGATGAGAGCGTCGACGTTCTCGCGCACCGTGACGTCGCCCTGCACGAAATGTCCTCGATCGCCCGCCTCGAGCTGGTCCAGCGCGCGTGCGCCCTTCTCGGTGTCGCGGCCGTTGATGACCACACTGGCGCCCTCGTCGAGGAACGCCTTGGCAATGCCGAAACCGATGCCGGTGCTGCCGCTGGTGATTGCGGCGACGCGGCCGTCCAACTGACCCATGGTGGTGTCTCCTTCGACGTGGGTGATGAGTCGCCGTCGGTGCGCGATGACGATTCGCCACGCACCCTAACGGCCCCTACCAGATCGGTGCAGCTGCGGGACGCGCATCGGTCCCGATACCGGCCGCGTGCTCGCGGATCACCGGGCGGTACTGGTCGTGGGTGAGGATCCAGAAGCGGTTCTCGACGACCGCCGCGTGCACCTGCTCCGCGACGTCGGCAGCGGTGAGGGTGGGCACCGCACTCGCGGTCGTGCGCGGGACGTCCGGCGGCTTCGCTTCGTCGCCCAGCGTCGACGGCCGGTTGCGGGCGCTGTGCGCGATACCGGTGGCGATGAACCCGGGGCAGAGCACGGACACACCGAGGGGCGCGCCGAGCTGGTCGAACTCGGCCTGCAGGGACAGCGAGAGGCCGACCACCGCCGACTTGGCGGCCGCATATGCGCCGAGGTTGGGGATCGGCAGCAGCCCGGCCATCGACGACGTGTTCACGATGTGAGCGCCGTCAGCCTGCTCGAGCATGCGCGGCACGAAGGAGCGGATGCCGTGGAACACGCCGTCGAGGTCGACGTCGAGCACCCATCGCCAGTCATCGAGGGTGAGCTCCCAGGTGCGGGCGCGCTTGACGACGCCGGCGTTGTTGCAGAGCACGTGTACGGCGCCGTGCGCGTCGAAGGCAGCGTCAGCGAGGTGCTGCACGGCGACCGGGTCGGTGACATCGGTGGGCACGCCCATCACGTCGTGACCTGCGCCGCGAAGATCGAGCACGGCAGCATCGAGCGCGCCCGCCTCGACGTCGGCGAGCACCACCTTCGTCCCGGCCGCGGCGAAGCGGCGGGCCATGGCGAGCCCGAGCCCGCTCGCCCCACCGGTGACGACCGCGACGCGGCCGGTCAGCTCACGCATCGCGCCGCGGATCGACGAGGACCTTCACGTCCGCCGAGCCTGCCGCGAGTTCCCGCAGCGTCGCTTCCAGGTCGCCGAGGCCGACCGTGCGGGTGTGCAGCGGAAGTGCCTGCACGCGCCCGTCGGCCAGCAGTGCCATGCTGCGGCGCAGGTCGTCGTGGGTGAACGCGTTCGAGGCGACCACGGTCGTCTGTTTCGCCAACCAGCGCGCGGCATCGACGGACGGCTGCTGCGCAAGGAAGCTGAGCAGGTTCACCGTGCCGCCGGCGCGTGCGAACTCCATCGCGGTCTGCAGCAACCTCGGGACACCCGCGCACTCGAGGACGACGTCGGCCCCGACGCCGTCGGTGCGGTCGGCGACAGCCTGCGCCGCGTCGTCGGGCGCGACAGTGAGGGTGGCGCCGAGCTCGCCGGCCAAAGCCCGGCGCGACTCGGACGGCTCGACGACGATCAGCTCACCGGCCCCGGACGCGCGCGCGAACTGCATGGCGAACATGCCGATCGGGCCGGCACCCTGCACCACCACCGCGTCGCCGGGTGCAATGGCGCTGCGCCGGACCCCGTGGAAGGCCACGCTGGCCGGCTCGAGCTGAGCCGCCTCCTCGTCGCGCAGCCCTGGATGCACGGGCATGACCCGCGCCGCGCTGACGGTGATGCGGCGCGCGAACCCGCCGTGCGGGGGTGCCAGCTCGTCGCGGCCGCGGGCCACGAGGGACACGGTGCGGCAGTTCGCGCTCAGCCCGCGACGGCACTCCGGGCAGTGCCCGCACGCCGGCGGCACGGCGATGATGACGCGGTCGCCCTCGGCGAAACCGGCCACATCGCTGCCGACCTCGGCGACGGTGCCCACCCATTCGTGGCCGCAGACCGCCGGGCTGTGCAGATGGCCGCTGCGAAATGATGCGATGTCCGTCCCGCAGATACCGCACAGGCTGATCTCGACGGTGACGCAGCCAGGGGCAGGGGCGGCAGCTGGAAAGGTCCGGAACTCCACCGTCTCCCTACCGGTGATGAGCCCCGCGATCACGTCAGCCACTGCCACCATCCTTCTTAGAACACTTGTTGTATGACAAGTGTTGTACCCCAGCGCTAGGATCTGCGTCAATGCCCAGATACGTGGATCACGACGCGCGGCGCCGGCACATGGCCGAGACCGCGGCCGACCTCGTCGGCCGCGACGGGCTCGAGGCGCTCACCTTCCGCAACGTTGCCGAGGCGGCCGGGTCGAGCACCACCGTGCTCACGCATTACTTCGCCGACAAGAGCGAGCTGATGCTGTGGACCTTCCAGGTGGTGGCCGAGCGCTCCGGAGCGCGCTTCGACGCAGCGAAACAGCGCGGTGGCGGCTTGCTCGAATGCATCGAGGCGCTGCTACCGCTCGACGCCGAGCGGCAGCGCGACTGGCGCTTGCTGACCTCCTACTGGGGCATGGCCACCAGCGACGACGGGCTGGCGCAGGCGCAGGCGCGGCACGTGCGCTCGGGACAACGCCGGATCGAGGTTCTGCTGCGAGAGCGCTACTCCGGGCGGGACCGGCGCGACCTCGAGCTCGTGGCGGCCCGGTTGGTGGCGATGGTCAACGGGCTGGGCGCTCACAACGCGCTGGATCCCGAGCACTGGTCGGCGGCGAAGCAGCGACGCATCGTGCGACAGGAACTCGCCTCCCTCGATTGAGCAACGCCGTTACTATGCGGACATCACGTCCGGTGCACCGGAAGGGTTGCGCATGACGACTGTCGACGAACCGATCTCACTCGATCCCTACTCGGAATCGTTTCAGCAGTACCCGTTCGGGCAGTACGCGCAGCTGCGTCGAGGCCGCTCCGGTGTTCCGGGTGCCAGGCCAGGAGTGGTACATGGTCACCACGATGGCGTTGGTGCGTGAGGCGTTGCGTGATCCGAAGACGTTCGCGAACGGTGTGCAGGTGGGCCGGCGCAGCGAGCCGCCGGCCGAGGTTGCCGAGGAGGTCGCGGCGATCCGGGCTCAGGGCGGCCCGTATGTGGCGGCGCTGGGGCTCAACGACCCGCCGCGCCACACCCGGTACCGGCGGTTGGTGAACCGCGCATTCACGCCGCGCTCGCTCGCGGGCATGGAGCCGATCATCGAGTCGGTGGCCGCGGAGTTGGTGTCCGCGTTGCCCACCGGCGAACCACTCGATTTCGTCGACGCCCTGGCCCGGCCACTGCCGATCTACGCGATCCTGCGCATCCTGGGGTTGCCGGAGAGCCGCCGCGCAGATGTCGTGCGCTGGTCGGACGCCGCGACCGCCTCCCTCGGCGCGCAGCTCACACCGCAGCGGTGGCTGGAGGTGGAGCGGGACACGCTGGCGTTCCAGCAGGTGATCGGCGCGGAACTCGACGCGCGCCGCGAGGAACCGCGCGGCGATCTGCTCAGCGTGCTGGCCCAGGGCGCCGTCGGCGGCGAGGACGAGGTCGAGCTGAGCACCAACGAGCTGGTGTGGCTGGTGCGCGAGCTGATCGTGGCCGGCAACGAGACCACCACCCGCACGCTCGCCGAGATCGTCATGCATCTCGACAGCCACCCCGAGCAGTGGGAGCAGCTGCGCACCGACCCGGCGTTCCTGGCCAAGGTCGTCGAGGAGGGGCTGCGGCTGTCCAGCCCGGCCATCGGCATGTTCCGCCGCGTCACCCGCGACACCGAACTCGGCGGCGTGGCACTGCCGGAAGGCAGCACCGTCTACCTCGTCTACGGCTCGGCCAACCGGGACGAGACCCTCTACGACGAACCCGACGAATGGTCCCCCGAGCGCGAACACCTGCGCGAGCACCTGGCCTTCGGTCACGGCATCCACGTCTGCGTCGGCGCCGGACTCGCACGGATGGAAGCAGCGGCAGTGCTGCGCACCATGGCCGACCAACTCGCCGAAGTCCGCGTCGTCGAACCGGGCAGCCTGCGATACCTACCCAGCTTCTTCATCCACGGCCTCGAACACGTCCCGGTCGTGGTGCGCCGCCGGGCTTCGGCTGGAGGTCAGTAGGGCGAGGTACCGCCGTCGACGCTGATGGCCGCTCCGGTGATTCCGCCGCCGAGGTCGCAGGCGAGCATCACGGCTGCGTTGGCGATCTCCTCCACCGTGTTCGGGCGTTTGATCGCCGACTCCTGGGCGAACAGGTCGACCATCTCGTCGAAGGTGATGCCCATCGCCTCTGCGGTGCGCGGGCCGTTCTCCCGGATGATGTCGGTGATCACGAGGCCGGGGCAGATGGCGTTCACCGTGACCCCGGTCGTGCCCACCTCACGCGCAACTCCCTTGGTGAGGCCGATGATGCCGTGTTTCGCGGCGACATAGGCGGTGAGCACCGGCTTGCCGACCTTGCCCTCCACCGACGAGATGTTGATGATGCGGCCCCAGCCCTGCTCGATCATGCCGGGCAGCGCCCGCTTCGTGGCGATGAACGTCGAGTGCAGGTTCCAGCGGATCGTCAGTTCCCAGTCGTCGAACGGCATCTCGACGGTGGGCAACAGGACGGCGGCGCCGCCGGCGTTGTTCACGAGGATGTCGAGGTGCCCGAAGCGCTCGCGCGTCTGGTCGATGAAGGCGTCGATGTCCTCGCCGCTCATGACGTCACCGGCGATGAAGACGGCTCGGTCGCCGGCGCCGAGTTCGGCGAGGACGCGCTCGCCCTTGTCCTTGTTCCGGCCGTTGAGGGCCACGGACGCACCTTCGGCCAAGAACGCCTCTGCGATGCCGCGGCCGATGCCGGCGGTCCCACCCGTGATCGCCGCTACCCGGCCGTCGAGCTTGCCCATCGAATCCCACTTTCCGCAGTGAACAGACAGAAAGAATCTCTACACCGCTCGCGCCGCAGACGGAAGAGGGAATCTGCGCACGGGGTCGGGCCTCAATGCAGTGCGCCGCCGAGCGCGTGCAGCTCGTAGACCCGCAGCCGGGCCGGTCCGCGCTGTTCGATGCGCGCGCTCGGCAGCGCAACCACCGGGCGGATCGGGTGATGAACCAAGACCTCGAGATCATTCAGCGCCACGATGGCGCCGTCCGGAACGTCGGGCACGAAGTCCCGCGGCATTCCAGGGGCGAATCGCACCACGACCCGTGGTCTGATCATGACAACACCTCCAGCTGGACCCCGCATTCGCGAGGGTCGACGAGCGGATGTATCGGGTTACTTACTGTACCTCACATTCTGAAACTAGAGCAGGCAAAATCTGCCGCGAATTGCGTTAGGGTCACTGCGACGAAGGGACGGCGTGGGATGCGGGTTCTCCTGATCGCTCCGCCCGGTGCGGGCAAAGGCACACAAGGCACGCTCATCGCCAATCATTTCGGTCTCTCGCATGTCGCCACCGGTGATCTGCTGCGCGACCACGTCGCGCGACAGACCGAGCTCGGCAAGGCCGTGCAGGAGCGCCTCGAGCGCGGCGACCTGGTCCCCGACGAGATCGTGCTGGCGATGGTGCGCGAAGCCTTCCTCGCCGCCAAGGAGGCCGGGCACGGGTACGTCCTCGACGGCATCCCGCGCAACATGGAGCAGGCCCGCGCCGCGTATCGCATCGGGCTCGAACTCGACATGACCGCCGACGTCGCGTTGCACCTGCAGGCCGACGACGAGGAACTCGTGCGGCGCCTGTTGGCGCGCTCGGCCCTCGAGAACCGGGCCGACGACACCGAGGACGTCATCCGCAAGCGCCTCGCGCTCTACCACGAGGTCACGCACCCGATCGTGGCGTGGTACGCCGAGCGGGGCATTCTGGTCACCGTCGACGCGATGCGACCGGCCGAACAGGTGGGCCGCGAGATCCTGACCGCGTTGGAGGTCATGCGCTCCCTCGTCGACCACGTGCCGGCCGGCGCACGGACGGCTGTCGATCTCACCGGGCTCGACGCCGCGTTCGGCGCGAGCTGATCGAGGTGTCCGACCCGAGCCTTCGCGTGGCGGTCGTCTCCGGCGGCGGGAGCGGTATCGGCGCTGCCTGTGCGCACCGGCTGGCGGCCGACGGCTTCGCCGTGGTGCTGCTCGGCCGGCGTCCCGGTCCGCTGGCGGACACGGCAGGTGCGATCCGCACCGCCGCTGCCGGTGCGGTCGTCGAATGCATCCCGACCGATGCGAGCGACCCGGACAGCGTGCGAGCGGCTGCCGACCGGATCGCTACGCAATTCGAAACCGTCGACGTGATCGTCAACAACGCCGGCGCGCCGGCTCAGCCGCCAGGCGACGATCTGCACACCCTGGCCGACGCCTGGCTGCAGACCTACCGCGCCAACACGTTGAGTGCGGTGCTGCTCACGACCGCGCTCGAGCCGGTGCTCCGCGCACCCGGTGGGCGCGTCGTGCTCGTCGGTTCGCGTTCGGCGCAGTTGGGCAACGCCTCCGCCGCGTACGTTGCCGCGAAGGCCGCGCTGGAGGGCTACACCCGCGCGACCGCCACGCGGTTGGGGCCGCGGGGCATCACCGTCAATCTCGTCGCGCCCGGGTTACACCGAGAACACCGAACTCACCGTCGGCCGCATCTCGCCGCAGCGGCGCGAGAAGATCCTGGCGGGCATCACCATGGGCCGCCCGGGCCAGCCGGCCGAGGTGGCCGCGGCGGTGGCGTTCCTGGCAGCGCCCGACGCCGGCTACCTGACCGGTCAGGTCCTCGCCGTGGACGGCGGGTACTCGTTCTGACCCGGTCATCGATCAGATCGACATGCCACCGCTGCAGACGAGGACCTCGCCGCTGATGTAGTCCGACTCCGGGATACACAGCAGGTACACCCCGTTCGCGGCGTCGGTGGGCGTGCCGGCGCGGCCGAGCGGGATCCCGCCCTCCATCGCGGCCATCAGTTCAGCACCGATGCCGACCTTGATCTCGCGTTCCTCGATCGAGATCGTGCTGTCGGTGCCGGCCGGCGTGTCGGTGAGCCGCGTCTTGATGAGGCCGAACGCCAAGCTGTTCACCGTGACGTTGTAACGGCCCCACTCCTTGGCCAGGGTCTTGGTGAGACCGACGATGCCGGCCTTGCCCGATGCGTAGCCGGACTGTCCGGCATTGCCGCCCAGACCGGCGATCGAGGAGATGTTGACGACCTTGCGGGTGACGACGGAGCCGCTGGCCGCCTCGGCCTTCGCGCTCTCGCGCAGGTAGGGCGCGGCGGCGCGCAGCACCCGGAACGGCGCAGTCAGGTGGACGTCGATCATCGCGTACCACTGCTCGTCGGTCATCTTCTGCACGACGCTGTCCCACGTGTAACCGGCGTTGTTGACGATGATGTCGAGCCGGCCGTACTCGTCGAGCGCGGCCTGCACGAACTGCTCGCCGAACGCCGGGTCGGTGACACTGCCGACCACGGCAATCGCCTTGCCGCCGGCCTTTTCGATGGCGCGGACCGTCTGGTCGGCGGGCTCCGGATCGAGATCGTTGATGACGAGGTTGGCGCCCTCGGAGGCGAGCTTGGTGGCGATGGCCTGCCCGATTCCGCGTCCTGCTCCGGATACGAGCGCGATCTTGCCGTCCAGTTTGGCCATCGTTGTTCTCGTCTCCCTAGTTTGTCCGGTCGGACTCCACAAAGCCCGCAGACCAACCTAAGCTTGCATGGGATAGTACGCAAGTGCTGGCGAGAGTTAACGTCGGCGCAAACGCTCGTACATTTCCAGCAGCAGCTTGCGATCCGGCTCGCTCAGCGCCGGATCGAGCTGTATGGCCGTAGCTGCCGAATATCCGGCCGGCTCGGCGGTCGGCTCCAATTCGTCCAGGCCGGCGTGCTCGAGCAACACCTTCGTCGGCACGTCCAGTGCCTTCGCGAGAGAGCGCAGCACCCGCAGCGACGGTTGGTGGATTCCCCGCTCGATCTGGCTCAGATAGGCGTTCGAGACACTCGTCATGTCGGCGAGCTGGCGCAGCGACAGCGCCGCGACCCGGCGCTGGCTGCGGATGAACGCACCGAGCGGCTGGCGCCGCTGCGTGCCGACCTCGGTTGCCACGCGGGTCAGTGTGCCACCGGCGCCCTACCGCACCTCGAACATCTCGTAGGTCATCCGACCGTCGACGTAGCCGCCCTTGCCGATCGCCTGCACCGCGTTGAGCCAGGAGTACCGCTCGTCGGAGGTCTCGAAGGTCGGTGCCACGGTGTACGTCCCACGCGAGCGGTCGCAGCGGCCGCGGTAGGTGACGTAGATGATGGCACCGTCGTCGGTCTCGATCACCTGTCGCACATCGAGGAGCATGGCACCGTCCGGACCGGGCATCGCCCAGTCACCGCCGGGCCCGACGATGCGCCCGGCGAGGCGCTCGCCGTCCCACCGGCCTTCGGCGATGCCGACGATGACCCGGTTGCCGAAGGGTCCGTCGGAGATCTTGTAGACGTCACCGCCGGCCACCGATACCCGGGCCAGCGGCACCAGGTACAGGCCGGCGTCGTTCGGCTCGACCGTCTCGCTGTGCGGCATGGCATCGCTCACTCTCACCCGGCAGCGTTACGAGGGGCAGACTATAGTTACTCCTCGACGGGGGACAACTCCCACGGTCAGGCAGCATCGTGGAAGACGAGGCCGAGCGTGCGGCGGCGTCCGGAACGGATGGTCGACACACCGTGGCGCACCGGCGACGCCGACCAGCCGCGCGCCGAACGGACCGGGCGGTCGCGAGTGGTGAACACCAGCCCGTGACCCTGTTCGACGATGCGGGCGTGGCCGCGCGACTGCGCCCGTGGTCGCTGCTCCACCAGCAGGAACTCCCCGCCGGTGTGATCGGCGCCGGGCCGATCGAGGTTGATGACGACCTGCAACGGGAAGACCTTGTCGCCGTACAGATCGCGGTGCAGGGCATTCCAGTCGCCGGCCGCATAACGCAACAGGATCGGGGTGGGCCGGCCCTGTCCGGCGGCATGGCACACGTCGAGCCACTCGGCAAGCGTGTCCGGCCACTCCGGCTCTCGCCGCAGCCGCGTCCACCAGTCCCGCGCGATCGGCAGCAGCCGCTCGTAGAGCGTCGTCCGCAGCTGCTGGACCGGCTCCGGGAACGGCGCGCTGAAGTACCGGTACTGCCCGGACCCGAACCGGTGCCGCGCCATGTCGATCGTGGCGCGGAACCGGTCGGGGTCGTCGTACAGCTCGGCGATCTGACGGCACTCGTCGGGCGTCAACAACTGCGGCAGCTCGGCGCAGCCGAACTCGTCGAGCTCTGACGTCACCTGCTGCCAGTCGGCCGCGGCGACCCGGTCGGCCCAGATCACGCGGCCTCCAGGGTGAGCAGCGCGGCCTTCGCATCGGCTCCCCCGGCGTACTGCCCCCAGGTGCCGTCCGAACGCACGACACGGTGGCAGGGAACCACGATCGGCACCGGGTTCATCGCGCACGCGGTACCGACTGCGCGCACCGCACGCGGGCTGCCGGCCGCGGTTGCCACCTGGGTATACGTCTCGGTGTGGCCGTACCCGATGTCAGGCAGGTGGTCGAGCACGCTGCGCCGGAATCCCGAAGCCAGCTGCAGATCGACCGTGACGTCGAAGCGGGTCCGGTTCCCGGCGAAGTACTCGTGCAGCTGCCGGGCGACGGCGTCCAGACGGGCTGGGGCGTGCAGCACCCGCGGGCTGATCGTCGCAGCGAGCTGGGTCAGCACGGCGTCGTGGCCCTGCACGGCGAACGCCACGCGCACCAGGCCGCGGTCGGTCGCGGCCAACAGCAGCGGCCCCACGGGCGAGTCCATCGTCCGGTATGCGACGTCGAGCAGGCCGTCGCGTGCAGCCGCGTCGGTCAGGCGCGCCTGCAGTCGCTGCAGGGTCGAGCCGTCGTCGGCGCGCAGCGCGGCGAGCAGTTGGGTGTCAGGGGTGTCGGTGTTCATCGTTTCGTCCTCTCTTCGGGCGTCGGATAGCCGGCGCGCAAGCTCTTGATGCCGTCGGCGGCGGCGCGGCGGGCCGCATCCGCGGTTCCGCCGGTGATCGCGGCCACCTCGGCGTAGGGCAGCCCCGCGACGTGGTGGTAGGCCACCGCCATGCGCTGCTTGGCGGGCAGCGCCGCGAGTGCTGTCCACAGGTCCGGGTCGGCCTCCTCGGGCCGGCCGGTCGTGCCGGGTCGGTCGGGCACGTCCGCGACCGGCCGGGGCCGCCGCGCACTCGCCCGGGTGACGTCGATCGCCTTGCGATGCGCGATCGTCACCAACCAGGCCTCGACGTTCGCATCCGCGTCGAGGTCCGGGTAGGCCCGCAACGCGGCGAGGAACGTCTCGGACCACGCGTCCTCGGCGTCGACCGGCCCGAGCACGGCTCGGCACACCCGCAGCACCATCGCCGAATGGTCGGTGACGACCTGCTCGAATGGTTGCTTGCTCACGCCCTGTAGACGCCCGGGCGCAGCAAAACGTGAGATCCGATCAGGAGTCGGCGCCGAGGAAGTCGTCGACGAGCGCAGCGCTCCGGTCGGCGAATTCGAGCAGCCACAGGTGGCCGCCGTCCGGGATGATCCGCACCTGCGCATGCGGGATGCGTCCCGCGAGCAGCCGGGCGTTCTTCAACGGCACGAGCGGATCGTCCGCGCCGCTGACCACCAACGCCGGCACGGTCAGCCGCGACAGCCACGGCAGGCTCGTCCATCCGCTGATCGCGTACATCTGCTGGGCATACCCGAGGTGCGACGGCGGCTGGCCGAACGCCTTCGCGGTGCCGCGCCCGGTGCCGGACCGGAAGCCCTTGCCACCGAACACGACCGGTGCGATCCGGGTGAGATAGGAGTCGGACAGGAACTGCAGCGGCGTGCTCATCAGCGCGATCACCCGCATCGACGGCGGTTTGCCGCCGCGTCCGGGTGACGTCGCGACCAGGACCAGCCGGCGCACCCGGCGCGGGGCGTCCATCGCGAGTTGTTGGGCGACTGCACCGCCCCACGAATAGCCGAGCACGTCGACCTGGTCGTAACCGAGTTCGTCGAGCATCTCCACGACGAGGCGGGCCATCCCCGGCATCCGCAGGGGTTTGCGCAACCGCCCGGAACCACCGGTGCCCGGGACGTCGAACATGATGAGCCGGCGCTCGGCGCACAGCCGGCGAGCGAACGGCCGCCACATCTCCAGGCTGGCGCCGATGCCGTTCACGAGCAGCAGCGGTGGCCCCTCGCCCACCTCGGCAACACGCACCCGGCCGGCCGACAATTCGACGGCGCGCAGGCGCGGCTCGTACACGCCAGGCGCCGTTGTCGTCATGCCGCGCTCCTTCGCCACCCGCGAATGTTCACGGGTGTCCGTCCATAACAAACTAGGCGGTACAGTAACCGCCTTCGAGGAGGCCCGCCCGATGACCTCATCCGTGCCCGATCCGATCGATCACCTGAGCTGTCTGCCGGACCCTCTATCGATTCGCTGCTGCCATCGACACTCGTGACTGGGCGGCATACCGCTCGGTATTCACCGACGAGATCGACCTGGACTACAGCTCCTACCGGCCCGGCAATGTCGGGCGGGTGGCCGCCGACGAATGGGTATCGCGGGCGCAGGCGTTGTTCCCGGGCCTGGATGCGAGCCAGCACTGCCTCTACAACCCGATCGTCACCGTCGACGGCGACACCGCGGACATCTCCGTCTACGTGCAGGCCGAGCACTTCCTCACGAACGCCGACGGTGACAACTGGTTCACGCTCGGTGGCTACTACGCGGATCGGCTCACCCGGGTCGACGGCGAGTGGCGCATCAGCGGCAAGAAACTGGTCGTGACCTGGAACCGTGGCAACCGGCACGTGCTGGCGCTCGCAGCCGAGCGAGTGCGGCAGGGAACGTCCTAACGCTGCGACAGCGACGCCGTCAGTTCGGTCATCAGCCGCTGCGGTTCCGTGAGCACCTCGGGCATGCGGGTGACCAAGGCGTCCTCGACGAGTTCGGCCAGCGCGTCGCCGAACACGACGGTCTGCTCGGCCGCGAGGCCGTCCAGGGAATCGTCGGCCACCGAGCGCGGCGTTGCTTTCGGATATGGAACTGCGGCCGCCATGTCGGTGTCGATGAACCCGGGATGCGACGTGGTGACCACGACACCCGAACCGCGGAGGTGTTCGCGCAGCCCGAGGGCGAGCATCCGCTGCGCCGCCTTGCTGGCGCCGTAGACCGGTGAGCTGCGCGACACGATCAGGCCGGTGACCGAGTTGATGAACAGCAGGCCACCGCGTTTCTCGATCAGCAACGGCGCGAACGCCTGGACGAGCGCCATCGGGCCGAACACGTTGACCTCGAACACCTCGCGGATGAGCTCGACACTGGTCTCCAGCACCGGACCGGCGGGCGCGAGACCGGCGTTGCTGACCAGGATCTCGACATCGGGACACGCCTCGGCGGCGGCGTCGATGTCCGCGCTCTTCGTGACATCGAGCTGCACCGCTACGAGCCTGGAGCCGTAGCGCTGTGCGGCGTCGGCCACCGAACGCGGATCCCGCGCACCGGCGTAGACCTTGGCAGCACCGCGGTCGAACAACGCGTCGACGAGCGCCGCGCCCACCCCACGATTGGCACCGGTGACGAGTGCGACACGTCCGGTGAGCTCCATCGGTGCTCCGTTCATAGAGACTGTGTTCAGTAACTGTAGGCTGGCCGGACAGTACCGCGGACGACGAGGATCCGGCATGGACAAGGTGACCGCGCTCGAGCGTGCCTACGCGATGACCACGGCGGTGGTCGCCACCGTCACGCCCGCCGACTACCCGCGGCCCACACCATGCAGCGAGTGGGACGTCGAAGCGCTGCTGAGCCACCTGATCCGGGTCGTCGACCAGTTCCCGACCGTCATCGCCGGGAACAAGGCCGACTGGACCGGGCCCGGCTTCACCGACGACCCGGCGAACCAGCTCGCGACCGCGGTGACGGCGAACCTCGCCGCCTGGCGGCAATCCGGCGCCGCCGCCGCGCCGGGACGCCTGCCGGGCACCCAGCTCATCGACCTCAACCTGATCGACACCACGATGCACACCTGGGACCTGGCCCACGCCGTCGACCAGCCGCTGGTGGCCGACGAGGACGTCGCGGCGCTGGTGTTCGCGCTGGCTACCGAAACCCCGGTCGCCGCGGAGCGCGGCCGCGCGTTCGGGCCGGAGGTGCCGGTCGAGGCCGACGCGCCCACCATGGACCGGCTCGCCGGTTTCCTCGGTCGCCGCCCGTAACGGCCGGAAGCCGCGCGCCGTCGCGGCCCGGTCAGCGCGCGAGGACGGCGGGATTGCCCTTCGTCCAGGCGATCTGCAGGCGGCGTTCGGCGATCCGCCAACCGTCGGCGGTGCGCACGAACCGGTCGAGATACTTGCCGGCCACGATGTACCGGTCACCACCGTCGGTGCCGGGCCGCACGTGTTGCGCCTGCAGGTAGCACACCGAGTCGGCGGTGTCGCCGACGATCGACACCACGACATTGCTGACCAGGTGCTGGCTTGCCGCCAGCGGCGCCAGCGCGCTGCGCACCCGGGACTCGATCGCCGGGTAGCCGCGGCTCGGGCCGCCGCTGCGGTAGTGAGCGACGGCGTCGGGCGTGAAGCAGGTGGACAGCGCGGCCCAGTCCGCGCTGTCGAGCGAGATCGCGTACCGGTAGCAGACCTCGGTGATCTCCTGCCGGTCGAGCAGCTCGGTGAGCGTGGTCATCCGCGGGACAGCTCCTCGATACGAGTTACCAACTGATTCAGAAACCGCAGGTGCACCGCGGTGCCGATGGCGAGCAGGTTCGGTGCGGTGCTGACGCCGTCGCGGAACAGCCGCAACGCCGAGAGGTTCGCGCAGGCGCCCTTCAACAGGTTGAACGCCTCCCAGCACCCCCAGGTCCGGTCGTCGTAGACCACGCCGGCGTGCTCGGCGAACGTGTCGCGCCAGCCCTGCACGTTCTGCAGTTTCCGGGCCCGAATGGCGCCGAAGTACGTCCAGTCCTCGGCGGCGTCGCCGTAGTGAGCCATTTCCCAGTCGGTGAACGCGGTGATCGCCGTGCCGTCGTGCAGGAAGTTCCCCGGGCCCGGGTCGCCGTGCACGATGCAGGTCGGGCCGGTGGGACGCAGGTTCTCACGCAGCCACTGCGCGGCGGCATCCAGCAGCGGGATCGGTGCGAGTGTGCTGCGCCGGTAGACGCCCAGCCAGTGGTCGATGCCGGCGAGCACGCACGCCGCGGGCGATTCGGGCACCGGCCCGAGCCCGTCGACGCCCACGCTCGGGCCGAGCGTATGCAGCTCGTGCAGCTTGCGGACGTATGCGGCGAGCATCGCATCGTCGACGGCCGGCGAGCCGGGCACGCGATCCATCACGAAGAACGG
Organism: uncultured Actinomycetota bacterium; assembly: GCA_963850835.1. GTDB lineage: Bacteria > Actinomycetota > Actinomycetes > Mycobacteriales > Jatrophihabitantaceae > Jatrophihabitans. The sequence continues at coordinate 53,392 of CAWKNB010000003.1, forward strand.
CTGGCCCAGCACCGACGCGTCCGGCTCGATCCAGCGCACCGGCGGCGCCGGGAACCCGGCCTCGGCGAGCGCGCGCATCACCCGTGCCTCGGGTTCGCCCTCGGTGCCGAACATGCCGCCCTGCTCGATCCGCACGACCAGGTCGTCGCGCTCGCCGCGGGATCGCACCGTGGCACTGAGCATGCGGCGCGAATGGCCGCCGACCATCACCGCGACCTCGAGCTCCTCGATCTCGCGGCCGAGCGCGCCGGCGAGCCAACGACCGAGTTCAGCGGCCTCGGGCGCAGCGACGACGTCGGGCTCGTCAGCCGCCGGATCGTGGCCCGAGAAGGTCTCCAGCAGCGGCGCGGCGGTCGCCACATCCTCGGCGAGATAGCGCAGCAACACCTCCCGTAGCTCCGGCGCGTCGCCGGCCACCAGGACCTTCGACGCCGCCGCGAGACATCCGTTCAGGTCGGTCGAGTCCGGGAGTTCGAGCACCCCGGCCAGCTCCGTGGCCCGGTCGCTGCCCTGGTCGGCGGGTCTGGTCAACGCATAGCGCGCGACACCCGTCAGCTGGCGAGCGGAGTCACGCTCGAAGCCCGGCCGCAGTGCCGGCAGGATCGCGTTGTCGACGGTGTCGAGCACGCACCGCCACAGCGCACTGTCCGCCGGCCGGTCCGGATCGGCCACGGTCGCCGTCACCGACCGGCGTCCAGCTGCTGCGCCACCTCGGCCTCGTAGGCGAGGTCGAAGCCCTTGCCCCACAACGGATCGTCGAGGTTCGCGCTTGCGTCGGCGAGCGGAGACTGCAGGAACCACTCGTAGGTCTGCTCGTGACCGACCCGGAACGTCCGCTCCGGTGCGAGCCCGAGAACGGTGCGTGACTTCGTGAGATCCATCAGGCTGTGGTGCCGCGCCTTGAACAGCCGGCAGAACGCGGGCCGGTCGAGCTTCGCCGCGAGCTCGTCCGGTACGTGCCGGAGGTCCGGCTCGGCGCCGACGATCTCGGCGAGCGTGCGCACGTACTGATCGGCGGTGACCCCGCCGCCGCTGATGTTGAAGATCTCGCCCGGGGCGTCCGGATGGGTCGCCATCACCAACAGCGCGTCGGCCAGTTCGTCGACGTGGCCGAAGGAATTGACCACCAGGCCCTGGTGCGGCATCAGGATCGGCAGCTTGCGGCGCAGCCGCAAGAACATCGCCGATTCCATGTCGTAGATGTTGTTGTCCGGGCCGTAGATCGCCGCCGGCCGGGCGACCGTCGCCGGCAGCCCGCTCGTCGCGAACCGATCCAGCAGCGTGCGTTCGGCGAAGGCCTTGAAGCCGCCGTAGGTGGTGGGCGGATCGTCGGTCGCCGGCCAGGACTCGGGCCAGGGGAAGAACCCGGAGAACTCGTAGGCCATCACCGAGGAGACGAACACGTAGCGCGCAGTACGGCCGTCGATCAGGTCCACGAGTCCGGAGAAGTTCTGCGCGTCGGTGGCCAGGATGTACCCGGACACGTCGAAGACCGCGTCCCATTCCTGGTCGGCGAGCGCGGCGCGCATCGAGTCGAGATCGCGCCGGTCGGCGGTCAGTTGGGTGACTCCCGGGCGCAGGCCGCCGCTTCGCCCGCGGTTGAGCACTGCGACGTCGTGATCTGCTTCGAGTAATCGCGCAACCAGCCGTCCGCCGACAAAGCTTGATCCGCCCAGCACCAAGCAGCGCACGATTGGACTCCTCCGTGTTACTGGTTACGCCCTATAGTTACATCATGTCGTGCGGCACCGGGAAAGGACAACCGTGATGGCGCAAGAGCACATCGAACTCGCTCACACGTTGTTCGCGGCCTGGTCCAGCGGCGTCGCCGACGCGCCACGCAACCTCCTCCGCGAAGACGCCGTGCTCGACGACGTGATCGGCGGGGTCTATCACGGCTGGCCGGCGATCCGGACGTACTTCCAGCATGGCCTGGATCGCTATCCCGACCTCACGCTGGTGCCCACCGGGGAGTTCTGGCACCGCGCGGACGGCGTGGCGCTGACCTGGGTCATGTCGGCCTCGGTCCGCGACGAGTCGCACGGGGCGGACGCGGTGGGCATGCGCTGGCAGGCCAACGGCATGAGCTTCCTGGTCTTCGACGGCGACCTGCTGGTGCGCGAGGTCGACTACCACGACGGCGGCTCGCGGGCGCGCTCGATCGAGGCCGCACTGGCAGCTAGGCAGGGATCGTGAATCCGGTGGCCACCCGGCTCAGGGTCGCCACCTCCTCCCGGAAGCGCCGCGGACCCAGCGTGCGGTACGGCTCGTCGAGCGCGAGCCGGGCGCGGATCGCGGTCTCGTAGACGACGATCATCGAGACCCCGTTGACCTGCGCCTGGGCCAGAGGACGCTCCGGCGAGAGCCGCCGGACGGCCTTGGCGGCCGCCTTGATCAACCGGTTGCGGGCGTCGCGGCGGACCTGGTCGACGAGCAGCGGAGCGGTCGCCGAACTGAGAAAGAAGATGCGCGCCGACTGCTCGTACGTTTCTATCTCGTCGAGCAGCGCCACCGGCACCTCGCACAGGGCGTCGGGGGTGTCGGCCTCGGTGAGCAGCCGCTCGGTCGTCGCGACCCAGTCGTCGGCGAATCGGCGCACGACCTCTTCGAGCAGCTGCTCCCGGGAGGAGAAGTGGTAGTAAAATGCCGCAGGCGTCATCCCAGCCCGCTCGACGATATCGGCGACGGTGACGAACTCCCATGGCTGCAGCGAGAACAACTCGACCGCGGCAGCAATGAGATCTTGCCGACGAGACGGTCGGTTCGCAGGCTTGCGAAGGGCGTTATCAGCCATGATGGCCAGATGCTAGTCGCACCACTGCGGTGCCGGTGTTCGCCATGAGCCCGGCACCCGTCAAGCGCGCTGCACACCGGCCGTCACGCCGCCACGAGATCATCGGCGCTGCCACCACGGTCTTTTCCCGCGAGGGATACCTCGAGGCCAACGTCGAGGACATCGCGTCGGAGGCCGGCGTCGCCCCGACCGCGATCTATTACCATTTCGGCGGCAAGGAAGAGCTGTTCGCCCAGACCTTGCGAGCCGCGCTGAACGGGTTCAGTGACGCGATCTTCCGGGCCCGGCCCGACAGCGCGCCCGGCTCGATCGACAACCTGCGCGGCGTGCTGCGCGCCGGCTGGGACTACTGGTACGCCAACCCGGACGCCGCCCGCCTGGTCGCCCGCTACTCCGAGGGCAGCACCGCCCACGCGCTGCAGTTGCGGCGCGAGTGGGAACAGCGCCACCTCGACCGCGCCTACGACTACGCGCCGGAGGGTCGCTCGGCGCGCAGCACCCGCAAGGCGCGCGAGCAGCACGCCGTGAACACGCTGGCCATGGCGGTCCTGCTCGACGTCATCATCGTCAGTCAGGCGGTCGCGCTGGACGGCGCCCTGGAGCGGGTGTCCCGTACGTCCTTCGTGGCGGCGGTGGAACAGATGTGCGTCGGGCTCATCCTGTCGCTGCGCTGACCCCGCTCGCTGCGTGCGCGGCGGCCAGCCGCGCGCCGGGCACCCGCGAGGGCGAACACGACACGTAGTCCAGGCCGAGCTGCTCACACAGCTGGATCGACGCGGGGTCGCCGCCGTGCTCGCCGCAGATCCCGAGTTTGATGTCCGGGTTCACCCGCCGCGCGCTCTGGATGGCGGTCGCGACGAGCGCGCCGACGCCGTCGGGGTCCAGGCTCGCGAACGGGCTCACCGGGAGCATCTGGCGTTCGACGTAGGCGGTCAGCAACTGCGCCTCGACGTCGTCGCGGGAGAAGCCGTACGTCAACTGGGTCAGATCGTTGGTCCCGAAGGACATGAACTGCGCGATGCCGGCGAGCTGGCCGGCGATCAGCGCCGCGCGCGGCGTCTCGACCATCGTCCCGACCGTGTAGGGCACCCGCACCCCGGTGGTCTCCTCGATCTCGGCGGCGGCGCGGTGGATGTTCTCCACGGCCGCGGCGAGCTCCCCGGCGAGCGCCACGAGCGGCACCATCACCTCGAGCTGCGGCCGGACACCGCCCTCGGCGAGTTCGACCCACGCCCCGAACAGCGCTCGCGCCTGGGCGGGATAGAGCTCGGTGCGGGTCAGGGCGAGCCGCACGCCGCGCAGGCCGAGCATCGGGTTCACCTCGTGCGCGGACTCGCCGAGGAATTCGTGCAGCGGCGCGTCGAGCAGCCGCACGGTGACCGGCCGGTTGCCGGTCACGCTGAGCAGGTCGACGAAGTCCTCCTTCTGCGCCGCCGCGAGGTCGACCAGAGCGGCGGCCTCCTCGTCCGGGTCGGTGGCGAGCAGGAAGCGGCGCACCAGCGGCAGCCGGTCACCGAGGAACTGGTGCTCGGTGCGGCACAGGCCGACTCCTTCGGCGCCGTACTGCAGCGCCAGCGCGGCGTCGCGACCGTTGTCGGCGTTGGCGCGGATCCCGAGGCGGCGCAGCCCGTCGGCGCGCACGAGCAACGCGTCGAGGTCGCCGCCCGGGCGAGGCGGCACCACGTGCACGGAGCCGGTGTAGATGATCCCCCCGCTGCCGTCGACGGAGATGAGGTCGCCCTCGGCGAGGGTGTTCCCGTCACTGGCGATGGTGCGGTTGACGAGGTCGATGCGCACCCCGGTGGCACCGCACACGGCCGGGCGGCCCAGGCCGCGAGCGACCACCGCCGCGTGCGCGGCAAGGCCGCCTCGCGAGGTGACGATGGCCTTGGCGGCGAGCATGCCGGGCAGGTCTCCGGGTGAGGTCTCGTCGGCGACCAGCACGACCGGGTCACCGGCGTCGCTGAGCTCGACGGCGCGGTCGCTGCTGAGCGCGATCCGGCCGACCGCCGCCCCCGCGGCTGCCGGCAGCCCGCGGCCGAAGACGATCTCCTGGCCGGTCAGCTGCAGCTGCGGGATGCAGCAGGCTCTCCAGATCCGACGCCCGGACCGACCCGACGGCGGCGTGGTCGTCGACGGCGCCGGCCTCGGCGAGGTCCACGGCGAGCCGGATCGCGATCCGCGGCGCCGGGCGCTCGACCTTGCTCGCCGCGAGCAGCGACAACTCGCCGTCGCGGATCTCGAACTCGACCCGCGCCGCGCCCTTCAGGTGCAGTTCGAGGGTGCGCAGCGCCGAGGTGAGCAGATCGCCGCCACCGGGCAGCGCGTCGAGCGACTCGCCCGGCCGGTCGTCCGTGGCGCCGCGGCGCACCCCGCGCCGGAAGATGCCGGTGGGGGCGAACCCGCCGGTCTGCGGGTCGCGGCTCTCGGCGACACCGTGCCCGGATGCCTTCGGCGGTCCGACCCGCACGGCCTGCACGTGGAACGCGAGGGGCAGGTCGTCGGGCAGGCCCTGCCCGCGGCGCGAGCGCCGGGCCCGCGGCGACGCCCAGCGGCGGCGCATCGCGGTGGCCGCCCTGGCGAGTTGTTCGGCCGGGTCGATCGGGAACGGCGCACCGGCCGAGGCACTGAGCCGCAGGAACGCGTCGACGCGCTCCGGCAGGGTCTTGGCGTCGAACTCGGCGTCGGCGAACTCGTCGCCGGCGATGCCCGCGGCGTGCTCTCCGACGTAGCGGATCACCCCGGCGAACACGTCGTAGATGGCGCCGTCGCTGCCCACCAGTTCGTCCAGCGGCGCGACCGATTCGGCGGTGATGCCCACGCCCGGCACATCGACCGGCACCCCGGCCGTGGCCGCGGAGCTGCTGGCGAGCAATCGGACGAGCATCGGATGCCCGGGGTCGTCGATGTGCCGTCCGGCGAGTTGCTGCAGCAGCTCCACCGCGCTGCGGGCGACGCCGACGTCCATCAACGACTCGGCGTGCGAGGCCGGCACCGTCAGCCCCGGAACGACCGGCAGGCCCAACGCGACGAGCCGATCGAGCTCGACACCGTGCTGGCCGAGATCGGCTTCGTCGAGACCGCGGGCGCGCCCCTGGCCGTACGGCACGAAGCTCTGCGCTGCGGTTGTCATCCGATCATCATCCGGCGATGGTCCGTTCGTCGCTCCAGTACGGGGCTCGCATGGCCTTCTTGTCCAGCTTGCCCATCGCATTGCGAATCAGGTCGTCGCGGAACTCGTAGGCACGCGGCACCTTGTACGCCGCGAGCTGCTCACGCGCATAGGCCTCGAGGTCGCCCGGTGCGGGCGCATCGCCGACCGGCACGATCAGGGCGAGCAGCGACTCGCCGAGATCCCTGTTCGGCACGCCGATCACCGCCACCTGCGCGACCGCGGGATGGGTGGCGAGCACCTTCTCGCTCTCGGCGGGGTAGAGGTTCACCCCACCCGAGACGACCATGTCGGCGATCCGGTCGGTGATGTAGACGTAGCCGTCGGCATCCACGTACCCGACGTCGCCGAGGGTGAAGATGCCCGGCGCGATGTAGGCCTTCGCGGTCTTCTCCGGATCGGCGTGATAGCGCGGGCCCCGGCCTTCGGGCGCGCGGAAGCCGAGCACACCCACCTCGCCGACCGGCACCGGGTTGCCGCTCTCGTCGACCACCGCGACCTCGAACGGCGGCCGCGGTCGACCGACCGAACCGCGGTGCGCGAGCCACTCGTGCGAGTCGATCCGGCACAGCGTGCCGCTCTCGCTACCGCCGTAGGACTCGACGAAGATCGGCCCGAACCACTCGATCATCGCGAGCTTGGTGTCCGGCGGGCAGGCCGAGCCGGTCTGGCTCACCAGCTTCAGGCTCGACACGTCGTACTTCGCGCGCACGTCGTCGGGCAGTGCCAGCAGCCGCTGCAGATGCGTCGGGACCATCACCGACGAGGTCACACCGTGTTCCTCGATCAGCGCGAGGATGCGCTCGGCGTCGAACTTCCCGACGATGATCACCGGTTGGCCGGCGAGCAGGTGCCGCACCGAGGTCAGCGGCGCGTTGTGCTGCAACGGACCGACCACCAGGTGCGGTCCGGGCGGGAACGCGGACTCCGCGGTGATAGCCGCGACGTAGTCCTCGGCCGTCTCGGGCAGCGCGGTCGTCCACCGCACCACGGCGCCGCGCGCCCGGCCCGTCGTGCCGGAGGTGTAGACGAGCACCGGGCGGGGCGGGCGCTGTCCCGCGTCGGCCGGCACTGGCGGTGCGGCGGCCAGCCAGTCGGACCAGCTGATCGCGCCTTCGGCCGGCTCGCCGCTGTGCACCACGACGGTGTCGACGTTCGCAGCACGCGCACCCTCGGTGACCTCGGCCTGGCCCGCGGCGCCGGTGATCGCGCACGTGACCCCGGCGTCGGAGTACTGGTCGGCGATCTCGGCGGCGCGCAGCTGGCGCGAGGTGGCAACGGTGCCGACGCCGACCATGAGCCCGGCCGCGTGGGTCTCGAGCGTCGGGATGACGTTCTCGCCGAGGGCGGACACCCGCTGGTCGGCTCCGCCCGCGACCGACAGCAGCGCCCCGGCCGCCTGCTCGAGATCGACGGCGACCTGCGCCCAGGTCCGCGATCCGCTGTCGTCGGCCAGCGCGAGCTCGTCCGGCGACGTCTTCGCTCGGGCACGAATGGCAGCCGTCACGCGCATCCTCTCCCTTGGGCCGATGTCGATACGCGTCATATCGTCCACTGAAACTGTTCTCGGAGTCAAGAAACAGGTGGAGAGCTCAGGTGTGAGATCGCCGAGTACCGGCGCACCTGGTGAGCGCTCAGCTCGCGGTGACCTTCGAGGACTCGAACTCCTCGTCGCGTGAGATGAAGTAGCGCCGGATCGACCGGTCGAGGCGCTGGTACGGGGCAATCGCATCACGGAACGCGGTGATGTGCGGCATCTGGAAGTGAGCGGCGAGGTCGGGTTCGGTCTCCCAGCGTTCGAACACGACGATGCGCCCGGGAGCAGCCGGGTCGGCGGACACGACGTAGTCGAGGCAACCGGACTCCGCGCGGCTGTGCTCGGCGCACACCGCGAAGTGCTCGAGCACCGTGTCGCGGTTGTCGCCGTAGTCCATCCAGCCCGCGATGATGAATTCCTCGGCCATCTCGTCTCCAGCCCGTAACTAGTGAGGCACTCAAGTTACCAAGCAGCGGTCGCGGCGCCAATGGGCGGCGCTGTGGTGTTCGCAAGTGGCGCCTATTGCGCGACGCCTACGCTCTGACGCAGTCTTACCCGACCAGTAACCGAGGACAGCGCCGCCCGGAGGCAACGTGACCGACGACAAGTGGATCATCGACACCGAGCCGAGCAGCCGGTTCCCCGTCTACACGCGGCTCAACGCCAACGACGTGATGGCCGACCCGATCACTCCGCTGGGCGCTTCGCTGGTCTGGATCCCCGAGGTGCTGCCGGGCTGGGGCATCGGTTACGTCCAGCAGGACGCGTTCACCCCGGCCGAGGTCGCTGCCGAAGCTGTCGCCCCGGTCGGTGGGTTCATCTACGGGCACCTCTACATCAACCAGACCGCGGTGCGCGTGATCGGCATCCGGTCCGGCATCGGGTCCGACGCGATCGACGCGGCGTTCTTCCCTCATCCGGACGCGCCGAAGCACGAGCCGAGCGACGCCGACGTGAACGAGGAGCTGTCGACCCGGCTGGCCGCGCGCACCCAGTGGGCATTGACCACCACGACGTTCCCGTGGATCGACGAGGAACGCGAATACGTGTCCAAGCTGCGGGCGATGCGGCCGAACCTGGCCACCGCGACGAACGAGATCCTGGTGACCTGGGCCCGTTCGGCCGCGGCGGTGCAGCGGCTGATGTGGGGGCGGGGGTACTGCATCGCCAGCACCCAGACCGCAACCGGTCCCGGCGTCATCGGCGCGCTCGTCGGCGCGGCGGATCCGACGCTGGTCGTGCGGCTCATCGGGTCCGCGGGCGACGTCGACTCCGCCCTGCCGTCCTACGCGCTGTGGGATCTGTCCCGTCAGGTCCGGGCCGACCCGGCACTGACCGCGGCCTTCGACGCCGGACTCGACGGCCTGCTGGCGCGCCTGCACGACGACCACCCGGAGTTCGCGACCAGCGTTCGACAACTTCGTCTACGAGTTCGGCTACCGCGGCCCCAGCGAATGGGATCCGGGCGTCGACTCGTGGGAGACGAAGCCGGAGCTGCCGCTCGGCCTCGTCGACCGGCTGCGCCAGCTCGAGGACTCGGCCTCACCCACCCTGCGGCGCGAGGAACGCTCCGGCGAGTCCGCGCAGGCGCTGCAGGAGGCGCTGCAGATCCTCGGCGACAACGAGGAGGCGGTGCAGACCCTGCACATCGCGATCGCCTCCGCGCGCCGGTTCGCGTCCTGGCGCGAGCGGGGCAAGACCACCGCGGTGATGGCGATGCACGAGGTGCGCGCACCGCTGTTCGAGCTCGGCCGGCGCCTCACCGCCGCCGGCCACCTCGATCACCCGCGCCAGGTGTTCATGGCGCTCGGACCGGAGCTGGACGTGCTCGCCACCCACGCCGCCGGGGAACTGCTCGAGATCCTGCGCGAGCGTGAGGCGGCGTGGAAGAAGCTGTTCGACGTCGAGCTGCCGACCTTCGTCGTTGCCACCGAGGGCGTCCCACCGCTGTCGGAGCTGCTGAGCAAGGGCAGCCAGCAGAACACGGCGGTCGTGCCGGGCGACATCCTCGCCGGCGCGCCCGCGTCGGCCGGGGTCGTCCGGGGCCGCTCGCGGGTCGTCCGGGACCTGTCGCAGATCGCCGACTTCGAACCCGGCGAGATCCTGGTGGCGCCGCAGACCGACCCGTCCTGGACCCCGCTGTTCATGGTCGCGGCCGGCGTGGTCGTCGACGTCGGGGCGATGGGCTCGCACGCGATGATCGTCAGCCGGGAGCTGGGCATCCCGTGCGCCGCCGGCGTCTCCAACGCATCGTCGCGCATCCCGGACGGCACGTTGCTCGAGGTCGACGGTTCGTCCGGCAAGGTGACGGTGCTCGAGGGCTGAGGCGCGGGTCGGGCCGGGAAGCATCGGCTTCCCGGCTCAATCCGTCGATTTCGGGCTGGAGAAATCGTCGGTTTCAGCCGGGAAGGCGCCGCTCCCCGGCCAGAGCTGCCCACAGCCGCGCGCGGGTAGCCGGCCACGCCGCACCGAGGTCGGACCACACGACCCGCTCGACCCGGTTGCCAAGGGCACGCAGTCGCTGCTCGCGCTTCTTCTCCGCCCACAGTTCGTCGTCGCGGTACTTGGTCCGTCCGTCGGCCTCGACGACCAGGCCATGCCGCGCCCAGTAGAAATCGACGCGGTCGCGACCGAGCCAGGCCTGCAGGTCGGGCGGCGGGAAGCCGTCGTCGTGCAGCGCCAGGCGAACCAGCGACTCCAGAGGTGATTCCGCGCGCGGGTCGGCGAGGGCGAGGGTCGACCTCGCTTGCCGGACTCCCGGCCAACCGCGCGCGGCGACGACCGAGCCTTCGATGTCAGCGCTCGTCACCAACCGTTCGCGCAGCGCGGCGTCGGCGGCCATGATCGCGTCGTGGCGGTCGTGCCGGGCCACATCGACGAGCGTGCGCGCGACGGTCGTGACGGGTATCCCGAACCACCTGGTGACGTCGTCGGCGACGAGTCCCGCGCCGTGCACATGCGTCCCCGAGCGCCGGCCGAGTCGCGCCGGATCGGGAGCCGTCAGCTCCGGGCGTTCAGGCACCCGCAGCGTCGGCAAGCCGTGCAGGATCGCCGCGCTGCGGCCGCTGACCACGTGGCTGCGGCGGGACAGCACCGCGGCAGCGCATTCGACGGCATGGCGTCGGCGGACGACGACGTGCTCGGCGTCGTGGTCAGGCAGCTCGGTGCGCAGGTCGAGCGGCGCAATGAAGCCGTGCCGGGCCGTGGCCCACCTGCCGCGGCGCACGGCGGTACGTGCCTGCGACTCGCTCACTCCGAAGCCGGCGAGCTCGCGCCGTGCCACGACGAAACCCTGCCCGCCGGCGCGGTTGACGAGCGGGTCGTCGGCACATCGGCCGCGCCACCACGCGAGCCACAGCCCGGCGGGCCCCGGACGGACCGGGCCGCCGACGCCGGGCTGCGCGAAATAGAGGACGTGCTCGAAGTACCAGTCCGGATCCAGACCACCCATGGCCGGTGATGATCGACGACGGCGACGTGTCAGGACCGGTTATCCACAGGTGCGATCTCGCCTTCCCGGCTGGAACAGACGATTTTCGTCGCCGAAATCGACGAGTTGAGCCGGGAAGCGGTCAGTTCCCGGCCGGGTCGAAGGCCGGCGGGAGGGTCTGGCCGCTGCCGGCGGTCACGCCGCCGTCGACCGGGATGACCACGCCGGTGACGAACGAGGCCGCGGGGCTGAGCAAGAAGGTCACCACGGCGGCCACCTCGTCGGCGGTTCCCCATCGCTGCAGCGGCACGACCCGGCGCAGCCGCTCGAACCGCTCCGCGTCGCTGTCCTCGAGGTGGCGGGTCATGCCGGTGCGGATCGGGCCGGGGCACACGGCGTTGACCCGGATCCCGGAGCTCGCGAGGTCGATGGCCACGGACCGCACGAGGTTGAGCACCGCCGCCTTGGCCGCGGCGTAGGGCCAGCGGCCCGGTTCGCCGCCCAGCCCGGTGACCGACGACGTGACCACGGCCGCGCCGCCGCCACGCGCCCGCATCGCCGGTGCGGCGGCCCGCAGGCCCAGCACGACTGCGCGCAGGTTGACGTTCATGCACTCGTCGAAACGCTCGAGGTCAAGCGTCTCCAACGGGCCGGACACCGGCATGCCGGCATTGAGGAACAGGCCGTCGAGCCCACCGAAGCGCCGCATCGCGGCGTCGACGGCGGCGGTGTTGGTGGCCTCGTCGGTGACGTCGCCGATCACCGGCTCGGCGTGGTCGCGATCGAGCCAGTCCATCGACGCGCCGGGCCGGTCGACCGCTACCACCTGGCCGCCGGCGCGCAGCAACTGCTCGACAGCGGCGCGGCCGATGCCGGAGGCGGCACCGGTGACCAGAGTGACGGGCATGGCGGCGGCTAGCGGCCGGTCGGGCTCCACCCGGCCATGACCTCGGTCTCGCGCTCGAAGCGGGTCTTGAGCATCCCCTCGCCGCGGCGGACCAGCTCGGCGTTGCTCGCGGCGACCGCAGCCTCGACCGCCGCCGACAGGGCCGCGCCGGCGAGGCAGTACGCCTCGACGACCTCGTCCAGGTGCAGGGAATTGCGTGGCGCCGCCGACAGGGCGTCGAGCGCTGCCTGCAGCTGGGCGTCGGCCTGCGCGTCGTGCACCGAGGTCGCGTAGTCCTCGATCTCGGCGGTCTCCTGCGTCATCCAGGCGATCTCGTGCGCGGACCGCACCGCCATGTTGCGCAGCACGGTCTCGATCATGACGACGCGCACCACCGCGGTCTCGTCGGTGAGCGCCGGCAGCACGCCGGTCATCAGCTCGCGGCAGCAGTCCAACAGGATCTGCTCGGTCGTCGGTCGGGACAGCATGGGCGCTCCTCAGCCGGCCAGTCGTTGTGCGATCTCGAAGAACTGCCGGGTCATCGCCGACGTCCCGTTCATCATGTAGGTGGCCATCACGCCACGCGGCCGGCCGGTGGCCAGCGCGTCGGCCGCCTCGAACATCTGCCCGAGCAGCCGTGCCATGCCGAGCAGGAGGAAGTACTCGACGCTGTCCGGATTCACCTGCTCCTCGGTCAGCCCGGTGCGCTCGCGGTAGCGCGAGAGGAACGTGGCCGGGTCGGCCTCGTAGAGATTCGGTGGCACCGGCAGGTGGCTGTAGTAGCCGAGGTCCTCCCGGGGATCACCGATGCGGCCGAACTCCCAGTCGATGACCAGCACGTCGCCGCTCTCGGGCACCAGCACGTTCGCCGGCTGGCAGTCGCCGTGCACCAGGGTGAGCGGGACCGGCGGCGGGCGGTGGGTGCGCAGCTGCGCGGCGGCGTAGTGCAGCGCCGGGTTGGTGTCACCGACACTCGCGTCGAGGCGGCCGAGGAGGTCGACGAGCCCGTCGATGTAGGAATCCCAGTCGGGTGGGTGCGGCAGCTCGGCGGGCAGGATGTCGAGCGGAGTCTGGTGCAGGTCCGCGATGGTGTCCACGAAGATCGACTGGGCGCGGGCCAGCTGGCCTTCCTGCGGCGCGATCAATGCCAGCGGCGTACTCGCGAAGAAGTCCACCACGAAGCACTTCGCGCCGAAGTACTCACCGGTCGAGTCGTACCAGCGCGGCGTAGGGGTCTGCACCGACGCCCGCCCGGCCAGCGCCTGCAGCAGCCGCCACTCGTCGTCGCGGTCGCTCTCGAACACGCCGGTGTCCGGCGGCGGATCGGCGCGCAGCACGAAGGTCTCGGTGGAACCGTCGTCCCACCGCACCTCACCGAGCGCACTGAGCCGGCTGTACCCGCCACTGATCGGTCGAAACGACGTCACGGTCGCGCCGCGGTCGGGCTCGACCGCGTCGAGGAACCGCTGGAACGACGCCTGGTCGAGCTGGGCTGCTTCCTCGGGCATCCGGTCTCCTGCCGTGCGGCGACTGCGGGGCTGCTAGAGCCTGCCCCAGACCGACGGGTTAGCGCAATGGATGAACAGAAACCTCAGGAAGCGACGGTGTCGGCCGGCGCCGGCAGCAGCGCCGACACTCCGGCGCGCAGCTGCTCGGACTGCCGGCGCGGGGTCCAGTCGTCGGGGTCGAAGACCGCCTGCGTCGCGATGCCCTGCACGAGGGTGAGCAGCGAGCGGGCGTCCGTGCGGATCCGGGCCTCGCTCTGGCCGGCGGGCAGCTGCTCGGCCACGACCTTCTCGATGCGCGTCCGCGCGCTGCGCACCCGGTCGCGCTGCTCGTCGGCGAGTTCCGGGTCGCTGGCGGCGGTTCCCCAGAAGGCGACGAACAGCCGCCAGTCGCGGCGCGAATTCGCGTCCAGCGGCAACAGCGACTCCAGGCAGCTGACGACGCTGCGCTGCTCGGCCGTCGCCGCGGCCTCGAAACGCACGCTGGAGCGGTTGGACGCGGCCCGGAAGGTGGATCGAAGCAGGTCACGCTTGTCGGCGAAGTAGTGGCTGACCACGGCGGTGCTGAACCCGGTGGCGGCGGCGACGCCGCGGACGGTGAGCGCCTCGACCCCGCGTGCGGCGACGATCTCGGCCGCCACCTCGGTCACGAGCTGGCGCCGCGCGTGATGATCGACGTACTTCGGCACCGCGTCACTCTAGCAACCAGAAAATGACATGCGTTGGAAAAAGAGTCCCTGATCACGAGGGGTCTCGACACCCTTGACAGTCTTGTTGAAACGCTAGTTATATTTCGGGAAGCAACCGAGGAGGACACCGATGGAGACGTTCGACGTCGTCGTGCTGGGCACCGGCGCTGCCGCCCTGACCGCCGCGATCCGCGCCCACGACGAGGGCGCGACCGTGGGCCTGTTCGAGAAGGCCGACACCGTGGGCGGCACGAGCGCGTGGTCAGGCGGGATGACCTGGATCCCGATGAACCCGCACATGGCCGAGCTCGGCATCGAGGACACCCGCGACGAGGTGCTCACCTACCTGCGCTCGCTCTCGCACGGTCTCATCGACGAGGAGCTGGCCGGGGCCATGGTCGATGCCGGCCCCGAGACGGTCAGCTGGCTCGAGGCCAACACCCCGGTCAAGTTCCAGGTCATCAAGGACTTCCCCGACTACCACCCCGAGCACCCGGGCGCGAAGCGCGGCGGCGGCCGTTCGCTGGAGTGCCCGCTCTACCCGTTCGCCGACCTCGGCGAGTGGCAGGACAAGGTGACGGTCGGCCCGCAGCTCTCGGGCAACATCATGATGAGCGAGACGAGCCTCGGCCGCGGCGCACCCGACGGCGTCGCACCGGCCGAGCTCGAGCGTCGCAAGATCCGCGACGAGCGCGGCGCCGGGCAGGGCCTCATCGGCGCCCTGCTCAAGGGCTGCCTGGATCGCGGCATCGAGCCGCGCACCGGGATGCGCGCCGTGCAGCTGATCACCGACGCCGGCCGGGTGACCGGCGTGCGGTTCGAGTCGGCCGACAGCGCTGGAGACACGTCGAGATCGGCGCCCGGCGCGGTGTCGTGATCGCCACCGGCGGGTTCGAGTGGGACCCGGATCTGGTGCGCGCATTCAGCCGCGGCCCGCTGGCCCGGTCGGCCTCGGTGCCCACCAACACCGGCGACGGACTCAAGATGGCCATGCGCGTCGGCGCGCAGCTCGGCAACATGCGTGAGGCGTGGTGGGTGCCGATCATCGACGTCCCGGTCGGAGACCGGATCGCCGGGTGGCAGGTCAACGGCGAGCGCACCCGCCCGCACAGCATCATGGTCAACAAGCTGGGCAAGCGGTTCACGAACGAGGCAGCCAACTACAACGCCCTCGGCGCCGCGTTCCACGTGATCGACGTGAGCACGTTCGACTACGTGAACCACCCGGCCTGGCTGGTCTACGACCGGCACTACCTGACCCGCTACGGCCTGGCCGGTTTCAAGGGCGCGGGCCCCACCCCGGGATGGATGACCGAGGCCGAGACGCTGGAAGACCTCGCGCAGGCCATCGGCGTACCGGTCGACGCACTGCAAGCCACGGTCGCGCGCTGGAACGAGCAGTCCGAGCGCGCGCAAGGACGACGACTTCGGGCGCGGCAACAGCGCCCACGACCGCTGGTGGGGCGACCCGAGCCTCGGCGACGGCCCGCAGGCGACGATGGGCCCGCTGGACACCGCGCCCTACTACGCCGTGCGGGTCTACGCCGGCGTGCTCGGCACCAAGGGCGGCCCGCGCACCAACGGTGACGGCCAGGTGCTCGATGTCGACGGCAATCCGATCACCGGGCTCTACGCCGCAGGCAATGCGATGGCCTCGGTCATGGGCATGACCTACGGCGGCGCCGGCGGCACGCTGGGCCCGGCGCTCGTCTTCGGCTACCTGTCCGGCGGTCACGCCGCGCACGCCGAGTCGCGACGACTTCATGACCGCCGGCGAGTTCGACCGGGAAGGTCGCACTGGTCACCGGGGCCGCGGGCGGCATGGGCCGGGCCACCGCACTCGCGTTCGCCGCGGCC
This sequence comes from uncultured Actinomycetota bacterium, assembly GCA_963850835.1. GTDB lineage: Bacteria > Actinomycetota > Actinomycetes > Mycobacteriales > Jatrophihabitantaceae > Jatrophihabitans. The sequence continues at coordinate 69,262 of CAWKNB010000003.1, forward strand.
GGCGCCCAGGTCGTGGTCGCCGACATCGTCGACGAGGGTGGCAAGCAGACCGTCGAACTGATCCGCGAAGCGGGCGGCGAGGCCGTGTTCGCGCACACCGACGTGTCCCGGGCGGCTGACGTCGAGGCGGCGATCGCGCTGGCGGTGGACACCTACGGCGGGTTGGACCAGGCGGCCAACATGGCGGCGATCGAGACGGAGAAGGGACCGCTCGCCGACATCGAGGAGGCCGAGTTCGACCGGATGATCGCGGTGAACCTGAAGTCGATCTTCTTGTGCATGAAGTACGAACTCCAGGCGATGCTCAACCGGGGCGGCGGCGCGATCGTCAACATCGCGTCGACCAGCTCGTTCCGCCCGCAGGCCAACCAGGGCGTCTACACCGCCAGCAAGCACGGGGTCGCCGGCATGACCAAAGCTGCAGCCATCGACTACGCCAAACACGGCATCCGGATCAACGCCATCGCGCCCGGGGCCATCGACACCCCGATGCTGCGGCACGCGATGGAGGTGCGCGGCCGCACCGAGGCCGACGTCGTCGGCCGGCTGAGCCTCGTGGGCCGCTTCGGGCAGCCGAGCGAGATCGCGAACGCCGTGCTGTGGCTGTGCTCGGACCGCGCCAGCTTCACCGTCGGCCACATCCTCGCGGTCGACGGGGGCTACCTCGCCCGCTGACCCCGACGCGGATCACGCCCACCCGCCCTCGACACCGTCGGCAGCACTTAGTAATGTGAGTGCCTATAAAGTAACCCCGCGGTGAAGGTGGCAGCATGACGACGACTCCGCAGCGGATAGAAGACACCAGCAAGCGGACCACGCTCTGGTACGACCTCGTACTCGACGACGAGGTACCGCTGGCGGAGCCGGTGCGCGAGCACTTCCCGTACCAGCCGAAGAGCACCAAAGTGCCGGTGCGCCGCTACATCAGCCGCGAATGGCACCAGCTCGAGCGCGAGCACCTGTGGCGCAAGGTGTGGCAGATGGCCTGCCGGGAAGAGCACATCCCCGAGGTCGGCAGCTACCACGTCTACGAGATATCGGGCGACTCCTACCTCGTGGTGCGCACCCGCGACGGGATCAAGGCCTACGTCAACGCCTGCCTGCACCGCGGCCGGGCACTCAAGGACTACGACGGCCGGTGCAGCGAGTTCCGCTGCAGCTTCCACGGGTTCACGTGGAGGCTGGACGGCTCCCTGCGCTACACGCCCGCGCCGGCCGAGTTCCCCGAGATCGAAGCCGACAAGGACGCCTGGGGCCTGCCGGAGGCGCGCGTCGGGCTCTGGGGCGGGTTCGTGTTCATCAGCCCGGACCCGAACGGCGTCCCCTTCGACGAATTCATCGGCGACCTGCCCGAGCATTTCGCCCGCTGGGATCTCGAGCACCGCTACGTCCAGGCCCACGTGTCGAAGAAGATCCGCTGCAACTGGAAGGTCGCCCAGGAGGCGTTCTCCGAGGGCCTGCACCTCGGCGCCACCCACCCGCAGTCGGCGCCCTACGTCGGCGACGCGAACTCGGCCGTGGACGTCTACGGCAACTACGGCCGCCAGATCAGCCCGTCCGGCACGCCGATCGAGGATCTCCCGCTCGAAGCCACCGAGGTCGACATCCTGAAACGGATGCTGGACATCCGCGAGGGTGAGGACCTGCCGATCCCCTTCGAGCAGCGCACCACGGCGCGCGGCGCGATGGCGCGGGCCGGCCGCGAGCGCTGGCGCCAGGTGCTCGGCGACGAGGCCGACGACGTGTCGGACGCCGAATTCGTCGACCACTGGGCCTACCTGGTGTTCCCGAACCTGCATCCGTGGGGCGGTTACAACCGGATCGTCTACCGGTTCCGGCCCAACGGCGACCGCCACGACGAGTCGATCTTCGAGGTCATGTTCCTCACCCCGTTCCGCGGCGAGCGGCCGCCGACCGCCCAGATCACCCACCTCGACTTCGGCGAGCCGTGGGGGAACGCACCGGAGCTGCAGACGCTCGGCCTGGTGATGGAGCAGGACACGTTCAACATGGAGTCGGTCCAGCGCGGGCTCGAGACGACCCGGCAGGAGTTCGTGCACCTGTCGACCTACCAGGAGGGCCTCGTGGCCTGGCGCCACGACCTGCTGGCCGAATGGGTCGAGGGAGCCCAGTGACCGCAGCCGGGCCCGCCGGCGCGATCCGGCACCCCCTCATCCCCAACTCCTTCTATGCCGACAACGGTGACGGCACCGTGCGAGTCACCCAGGGCAGCCGCTGGGGCCGGTTCCGCAGGGATGGCAGCCACATCGAGGGCACGCTGTTCGAGGCCGACCCCGAGCTGTGCGTGTGGGTCTCGGCGCCGCGCCCGGCCAGCCATCACCGGATCAGCCGGGTGATCGACATGCCGGCCGAGCGTTGACCCTGGACCGCGCCGACGCCGCCGAGGCGATCCGCCAAGCCGCCCTTCGGTACTGCCGCGGAGTCGACCGCCTCGACCTCGAACTCATGGCCAGCGCGTATCACGACGACGCCACGGATGATCACGGTGTCTACGTCGGCCCGGCGCGTGGATTGTGCGAACGCGTCGTCGTGTCGCACCAGCGCTACGCGGCCACGATGCACTGCGTGCTGAACCACGCCATCGACATCATCGACGACACGCACGCCACCGGCGAGATCTACAACGTCACCTACCTGCACAGCGCCGCGCCCGACGGCACCGCACAACTCGACACCTGGTGGGGCCGGTACCTCGACGAGTACGAGTGCCGCGACGAACGGTGGGCGATCACGCACCGGGTGTGCGTGCACGAATGGACCCGACGCGACGTCATCGACGCCACCATGCCCATCGATGCCGCGAAGTTCCGCCCGGGCAGCGCTGACCGGGGACCGAGGTCCTAGCGTGGGTTTCATGACACCTGCTAGTTTCCTTACTGAACCCTTTCTATTGTTACTGTGACGTCGGCAGGCTGGCCGGAGGGCAAATGCGCAAGATCGAACACGCGTTGAGCGGCGCTGTCTACGAGTGGGCCGAGGACGATCTCGGGCCGGTGCTGGTGACCGACCGCAAGGGCCGGCAGGGTCGCTTCGACCGCGACGGCAAATGGGTGATCGGCGAACTGCGCCGCGCCGATCCGGAGCTGTGCCGCTGGATCGCCAGCGGCGGCCGCACCGCAGGCGGCGCCGCGTCCCGCAGCCGGCGCTTCGAGACAGAGGAGACGTTCTCCTGACCGCCAAGACGCCGCCGCAGACCGGATTCCGCGGCACCGGACCGTCCTATCAGGATCTCCTGGACATCGACAGCAAAGAGGTTCCCGCCTCGATGCGTCGCAACGAACCCGGGTACTTCGGCGACGCCGACATTCCCGTCGAGCGTTATCTCTCCCGCGAGTTCCACGAACTCGAGAAGGAACGCGTCTGGTCGCGCGTTTGGCAGTTCGCCTGCCGCGAAGAGGTGCTCACCGAGGTCGGTGACACCGAGGTGTACGACATCTGCGACACGTCGATCCTGCTGGTGCGCGCGGAGCCCGGCCCGGGCGGCATCAAGGGTTACATCAACTCCTGCCTGCACCGCGGTCGTGCGCTGCGCGACGGCCGGGGCCGGGTGCCCGAGCTCGAGTGCGCGTTCCACGGTTTCTGCTGGTCGCTGAACGGCAAACTCAAGCGCGTTCCGAGCGCGTGGGACTTTCCGCAGGTCGATCCCAAGAAGTTCCGTCTTCCCGAGGTGAGGGTCGGCACCTGGGGCGGGTTCGTGTTCGTGAATCCGGACCCCGACTGCGAGCCGCTCGAGGACTATCTCGGCGACCTGCCCACCTTCTTCACGCGCTGGCCACTGGAGAAGCGGTACACGCGCGTGCACATCTCGAAGATCCTGCGGGTGAACTGGAAGGTCGCCCAGGAAGCGTTCATGGAGTCCTTCCACGTCATCACCACCCACCCGCAGCTGCTCGCCGGCTTCGGCGACGCCAACAGCCAGTACGACGTGTTCGGCAATGTGTCGCGGGCAATCTCCGCGCGCGGGGTGCCGAGTCCCTACCTGTCGTGGGATCCGAGCGAGCAGCAGCGGCTCAACAGCCAGATCGACCAGCGCGTCGACGATCCGCCGATGCTGGAGGTTCCCGAGGGCAGCACCGCGCGCAAGACCCTCGCCGAGGCCGCGCGCCGATCGCTGCGCAACATCCTCGGTGACGAGGTGTACGACCTCACCGACGCGGAGCTGGTCGACAGCTACTACATGACCGTCTTCCCGAACATGCACCCGTGGGGCGGATACAACCAGATCACCTACCGGTTCCGGCCCAACGGCGACGACCACCGCACCAGCATCATGGAGGTGCTGCTGCTCTCGCCCTACCAGGGTGACCGGCCGCCGCCCGCGGTCGAGACGCGTCTCGGCGCGGACGAGCCGTGGCGCACCGCCGTCGAGCACCTCGGTTCGCTGGCCCGGGTGTTCGACCAGGACGAGTTCAACCTCGAGGCCGTGCAGAAGGGCCTGCGCACCAGCCGTAAGCGCGGCGTCACGTTCGGCGTGTACCAGGAGAGCAAGATCCGCCACTACCACCAGTTGCTCACCGAGTGGATCGAGAAGCCGCTACCTGCCGAGGCGCCGGGATCGCCGGTCGGCGCACCTGCACCGGAGGAACTGCGCTGATACTCGACCTCTTCCGGCTCGACGGCCGCGCCGCGGTCGTCACCGGATCCGGTCGTGGCATCGGCGCCGCGATCGCGACGGCGCTCGCCGAAGCCGGCGCCGATGTGGTCATCACCGCGCGGCGCGCCGAAGATGTCACTGCGGTCGCGGCGCAGGTACGCGAGCGCGGCCGGCGGGCGATCGAGTTCCCCGCCGATCTGCGCGAGGCCGACGTGCCCGCGCGGCTGGCGCAAGCAGCGCTGGACGAGTTCGGGCGTCTCGACGTGTGGGTGAACAACGCCGGCGGCACCGACGACCGCGGCACCCGGCCGCTCACCGACACCACGGACGCGCAGCTGCGGGACATGCTCGAGCTCAACCTCATCGCTGCGCACGCCGGCGCTCGCGAGGCCGCGCGGCGCATGACCCGCGGTGGCGCGATCGTCAATGTCGCGTCCGGTGCGGGCATGCGGGCGGCGCCGAACACCGGCGCATACGCGGCGTCGAAGGCCGCGCTGCTCAACCTGACGTTCACGATGGCCGCCGAGCTCGCGCGCCACGGCATCCGGGTCAATGCCATCTCGCCGGGCATGGTGCCCACGGACTCGTTCTACGACGTCCTGCAGTTCAGCACCGACGACCTGCCCAAGCTGATCGACACCGTGCCGCTCGGCCGGATGGGCACGCCCGAGGACATGGCCGCCGGGGTGCTCTACCTCGCCTCCCCCGCGGCATCGTGGGTCACCGGGCAGAACCTGCTCATCGGCGGTGGCCGCGAAGGCGGCCGCTCCGTCGAGCACCGCTGACGGCCGCTCGGGGCTCAGCGCGAGGAGGTCTTGGAGCGCACCCGCACCGGGTCCGTGACGCCGTCCCATTCCTCGTGCGAGGTGCGGAACAGCTCGAACAGGTCGTAGATGGTCTGGTTCGCGCCGTGCAACTCGACGAAGCAGCCGATCTCGTCGCGGCAGTCGATGTAGGCGACGTTGACGTAGGACCACAGCGTCGAGGCGACGGTGCAGCCGGCCTTCTCGAATCGGGCGACCTCGGCCGCGTGGTCGGCCTCGGGCACCAGCACCGCCACGTGGTGGAAGCCCTCTTCGCCGGGCGCATACATGTCGCGGTAGACCGACGGTGTCGCGCTCGCCTGGTGGATCAGCTGCACATGGGTCGGACCGGTACCGCCGAAGGCGTAGGTGAGCGGCTCGTCGAAGGGCTTCCCGCGGTAGGTGTGCTCTCGACCGAGGTGATCACGGCTGATCCAGAACGGCCCGGCGCCGGTCATCTCGGTCCACTGCGCCATCGCGGCGTCGATGTCGTCGACGACGTAGGCGTGCTGCTGGATCGGGTAGCGGATGAGCGGCATCGATGCTCCAGGGTCAGGCGGCGGCGTCGAGCAGCGGCGCCAGCGTGTCGGGCACCGCAGCCCAGCGCGCCGCAGAGTCGAGGGCGGGATCGAAGTTGGTGTCGACCAGCACCGCAGCGACACCGGCGTCGCGCGAGCGCGCAACCTCGGCGCACAGGTCGTCGACGCTCGCGGTCTGCAGGTTGGCCACCTGCACCGGCGGGACGGTGAACAGCCTGCGGTACAGCTCGATCGCAGCCATCCCGGCCGGCCGCAACGCGGCGATCGTCTCGAGCATCTCCAGGTGCTGGTCGAGGGTGCCGGACGCCGGGTTCCAGATGTCGAACTTCTCGGCGGTGCGCCGCAGCCCGGCCGGCGACCGCATACCGGACAACAGCCGGGGTCGGGGCAGCTGGACCGGCTTCGGCCGCACATCGGATTTCGGAATCGAGAAGAACCGGCCGGCGAACTCCACCGGGTCCGGACCCCAGCACGCCACCAACGCGTCGATCAGTTCGTCACAACGTGCGCCTCGGGTACGCGGATCGACGTCCATCTGCTGGTGCTCCTCGTCGGACCACCCGACGCTGAAGCCGGCCACCAGCCGGCCGCCGGAGATCACGTCGATGGTCGACAGCCGCTGCGCAAGGGCGACCGGCCGGTGCAGCCCGGCCACCAGGATGCTGGTCCCGACCACCGGCCGCGACGTCCATGCCGCGGCCGCGGTAAGCGTCTCGAGCGCACCCAACACGCTGCGGTAGGCCTCGGGCACCGCGAGCCCGGGCCGCGCCGAATAACCCGACACCGGATGGTGAGGGTAGAACAGGTGCTCCTGCACCCACAGGCCGCCGAAGCCGAGTTCCTCGGCACGTTCGCAGAAGCCGCGCAGGCCGTCGCGGGTGACCCGGCCCCCGAGCTGCGGCAGTGTCAGGCCGATCTGCACGAGCGCCTCCACTTTTTGAACTCGACGTGTAGATACTTACCCGAGGTGCAGCCCCTGTCGCAATGGCCGGGGCCACTCGGGCGACGGTAGTAACTGACGCCTTTCTCCGGTAACTTGACGGGTACTCCCCACGCGCGAACCCAGGAGGCTGGTCGGCTTGGAGGTCCGCAAAGAGCTCTACATCGGCGGGCAATGGACCGCGCCCCAGTCCAGCGGCGAGATCGCGGTCATCGACAGCCGCACCGAAGAGGTCATGGGCAGCGTGCCGCGCGGCGGCGCGGCCGAGGTCGAGCAGGCCGTCGCCGCGGCCCGCCAGGCGTTCCCTGCCTGGGCCGCCACTCCGGTGGCAGACCGGGTGGCGGCGGTGCGCGCCATCGCCGACGGCCTCGAAGCGCGCACCGATGCGCTGGCCGAGCTGATGAGCCGTGAGGTCGGTACGCCGATCGTGATCTCGCAGCGCGTGCAGGTCGGCCTTGCGGTGAACGTCTTCCGCTCGATCGCCGATGCCATGGCCGACCTGCCGGTCGAGAGCCGGATCGGCACCTCGGTCCTGCTGCGCCAGCCGGCCGGCGTCGTCGCGGCGATCACGCCGTGGAACTACCCGCTCTACCAGCTCGCCGCCAAGCTCGCGCCGGCGCTGGCCGCCGGGTGCACCACCGTGCTCAAGCCCGCCGGTGCCGCGCCCCTGGCCGCGTTCGTGCTCGCCGAGATCATCGACGAGCTCGGGCTGCCGCCGGGCACGGTGAGCATCCTGACCGGACCAGGCAGCGAGATCGGCGACCTGATGGCCGCGCATCCCGGGGTCGACATGGTCAGCATCACCGGCTCGACGCGCGCCGGGATCAGCGTGGCCAAGCGCGCCGCGGAGACGGTCAAGAAGGTCACCCTCGAACTCGGCGGCAAGTCGGCGTTCCTGCTGCTCGACGACACCGATCTGTCCGCCGCGCTGCCTGCCGCGGTGCGCAGCTGCTTCGTCAACAACGGGCAGACCTGCGCCGCCCTCACCCGGCTCGTCGTGCCGCGCGCTCAACTCGGCGCGGTGCAGGACGGGCTCGCCGACCTCGTCGGGGCGATGCGCGTGGGCGACCCGCTCGACACCGCCACCGAACTCGGGCCGATGGTGTCCGCCGGTCAGCGCGACACGGTGCGCGGGTACATCGACCAGGGCCGCGCCGAGGGTGCCACCCTCGTCACCGGCGGCCCGGAGGCCCCGGACGGGCTCGAGCGCGGTTTCTACGTGCGGCCCACCGTCTTCTCCGACGTCGACCCGCAGATGGTGATCGCCCGCGAGGAGATCTTCGGGCCGGTGCTCGTGGTGATCCCTGCCGACGGCGACGACCACGCCGTCGAGATCGCGAACGACTCCGACTACGGGCTGTCCGGCGGGGTGTGGTCGAGCGACCAGGATCGCGCCGTTGCCGTGGCCGCCCGGTTGCGCACCGGGCAGGTGGCCGTCAACGGCGGCCGGTTCAACGTCAATGCGCCGTTCGGCGGTTTCAAGCAGTCCGGTGTCGGTCGTGAACTCGGGCCGCACGGTCTCGCCGAGTACTTCGAGCTCACGTCGCTGCAGCTGCCGAGCTGACGATGGCCGCGTTGGACACCGCCGACGAGCTCGCTATCCGCAATCTGCTCGCGCGCTACGGCGACGCCGTGTGCCGTCGCGACCCCGACGCGTGGATCGCGACCTGGTCGCACGAATGCACCTGGGATCTGGGCGGCGGGCGCGTGACCCACGGCCGCGAGGCGACCCTCGAGCTGTGGCGCACCGCGATCACGAAATACCCGTGGGTGGCGCAGGTCCCCGCGTCGGGCGAGGTCAGCCTCGTCGACGGCCAGGCGCGCGGCAACTGGTACGTACTGGAGCTCAACCACATCGCCGACGGTTCGGGCGTCATGCACCTCGGCCACTACGACGACACCTACGTCCACGAGGAGGGCGAGTGGCGCTTCGGCACTCGCCGCTTCCACCTGGTGTACCGCGGCGCGATGGACGCCGGCACCGTGAACCCCCTCACCGGAGGTTGATCATGTCCGACAAGGACTACGAGGACGTCACCGTCTACGGACTCGACGACGCCGGCGAGGCGGAATTGCTCGCCAAACAGACCGAGTGCACCTTCATCTGGAGCAACAAGGAAGGCCATCCGGTCGGCGTCATCATGAACTTCGTGTTCCGAAACGGACGGTTCTGGCTGACGGCGAGCAGCCAGCGGGCCCGTATCACGGCGATCCGGCGCGACCCGCGGGTCAGCATCGCGGTCAGCTCGCACGGCGCGGACGTCGGCAGCCGCCGGTCGCTGACCTACAAGGGCCGCTGCGTCATCCATGACGACGAGTCGATCAAGCAGTGGTTCTACCCGCAGCTGGCCGGCGCCGTGCGGCCCGGTGACCCCGATGCCGCGGCCGCGTTCGCCAAACACCTCGACTCGCCGCGGCGGGTAGTGCTGGAGATCGTCCCGGAGGGCCGGATCGGTTTCGACAGCGCCAAGATGTGGCGCGACACCCCCGACGCCGCGCGTCACGACGACCGCGAGCGCCAGGGCCACTAGACCGGCGGTCAGGCGCCGACGACCGCCGGGTTCCCGTCCGACCAGATCGCTTCCAGACTCCGGCGCTTGATCCGCCACCCGTCGTCGGTACGCACGAACCGGTCCAGGTAGCGACCCGCGATGATGAACAGATCGCCGCCCTCAGTGCCCGCCTTGACGTGCTGGGCCTGGAGATAGCAGATGCAGTCGGCCTCGTCGCCGTCGAGGCTCGCCACCACATTGCCGATCAGGTGCTGGCTGGCGTCGAGGATCGACAGCGAGGTCCGGCAGGTGTCCTCGATCGCCTGGTAGCCGATGCACGGGGGCATGTCCAAGTAGTAGGCCTCGGCGTCGGCGGTGAACACCGTCGACAGCGAACTCCAGTCTCGGCCGTCGAGCACGAGGCCGTAGCGGTAGCAGGTTTCCGTGATGGCCTGCTTGTCCTGCAGGTCGGTCAGCTCGGACACGGTGTGCGCACCTCTCATCTCGCGGATTGCGGCCGCATGGTTACTGGTGGTGACGTCAATATTCGGAACACCATCATTGGATGCGACCACCTCGGGCGCAAGATCGGGCACCGATGTGTCCGTTGCCACACACGGGCTCCGGGGTTATCGTCATCGCATCGACTGAGATCCGGCACCTACCCCGAATTCGTAACGGGAGATGCTCGTGAACGGGATTCGTCCTGATCCGGTACGCCCACCGCCGCCGCGTTCCGCCGCGAAGTGGACGCGACATCGTTGCTGGTCGAAACAGGAATGAGACCCAGGAAACTCTGGCGTTGTATCTAAGTGCTAGCTACAGTTAGCCAACCCCGCGGCGGGGGAACACTGCGTGACCCTCGAGCATCGGGTGCAGTCGCCGCGAGGCATACAGCTGATCACTCATAGGAGGCCCATGTGAGGCACCGTTTCCTGGCGCCCGTCGCCCTGCTCGTCGCGCTCGCGACGACACTGACCGCGTGTTCGAGCAGCGGCGGTGGAGGCGGCGGTAGCGCATCGGCCGGCGGATCGGCATCCGGCGCGGCCAGCGCACCGGCGACCAGCGGTGGAGGCGGGGGCGGCGGCGGTCTCGCGGGTGCCAAGGTCGCCACCGCGAAGAACCTGCAGGCGCCGAAGACGATCCCGCTGACCCAGCCGCTGAAGACGAAGCCCCCCACGGGGAAGACCTTCGTATGGATGAAGTGCGACGTGAACCAGTGCACCGATGAGGGCGCCGGCCTGAAGGCAGCCGCCGAGGCGATCGGTTGGAACTACAAGGAACTCAGCTACAAGTCGGCCGACCCGGCCTCCCTCGTCTCGGCCATGAAGCAGGCGTTGCAGTACAAGCCGGTGGCCGTCGGGCTCTCCGGCCTGCCGCGCGCGGTGTGGCAGAGCATCATCCCGTCCTACAAGGCCGCGAACGTCAAGATCGTCACCGGCTACATCGGTCCGATGCAGTACGACGACACGGTCATCGGCCAGGTCGGCGGTTCGCCTGACGTCGCCCAGTACGGCCAGATCATCGCCAACTGGGTCATCTCCGACTCGAACGGCAAGGCGAACATCCTGCTGCAGAACGTCAACGACTTCCCGGTGCTCAAGGTCTACTCGGCCGCCTTCACCGCGACGGTCAAGGCCCGCTGCCCCGGATGCAAGATCACCAACGTCGACAACACCATCCCGCAGGTGAGCGGCGGTCAGGTGGTCTCGACCGTGGTCGCTGCGCTGCAGAAGGACAAGTCGATCAACTACGTCGTCACCTGCAACGGACCGTTCCTCACCGGCCTGCCGGCCGCGCTGGCCAGCGCCGGGCTGAACAACGTCAAGATCGCGGGTGAGAGCGGCGACGTGCAGAACCTCACCAACGTCAAGTTGGGCAAGGAGAACGCGTACACCGGGCTCGCTCTGCACTACGGGGCGTGGCTGATGATCGACATGGTGCTGCGGAACATGCAGGGCATCACCTTCAAGGCCGACGGCGACGAGGGCCTGCCCAAGCAGCTGCTGACCAAGAACGTGGAGTTCACGGTCTCGAACTCCTACGACAAGCCGAGCGACTACGCCGACCAGCTGAAGAAACTGTGGAAGGTGGGATGACCGAGGCATCGGCACCGGGCGGGGCAGACCGCCCGGTGCTGGAGGCGACGGGGCTCACCAAGTCCTTCGCCGGAGTGATCGCGCTGAACTCGGTCGACCTCACGGTCGAGCCGGGCGAGGTGCACGCTCTGCTCGGCGAGAACGGGTCGGGTAAGTCCACGTTCATCAAGATCCTGTCCGGTTACCACGACCCGGACCCGCCGAGCGAGGTGCTGATCGACGGGGAGCCGATGAAACTCGGTTCCCCCGACTCGGCATTCACCCTCGGGTGCCGGTTCGTCCACCAGGATCTGGGCCTGATCGACTCGTCCTCGATCGTCGACAACCTGTGCCTGAACACCGGCTTCCCCTCCCGATTCGCGACGATCCGCGGCCGGGCCGCACGCAAGCAGGCCCACGCCGATCTCGAAAAGGTGGGGCTCGGCGATCTCAACCCGGAGATGCACGTCGGTGGGCTCACCCCGGCCATGAAGACCGGCGTCGCGGTCGCGAGGGCACTGCGCGGCGAGAACGGCGGTGGCGTGAAGCTGCTCGTGCTCGACGAGCCCACCGCGACGCTGCCGGACAACGAGGTCCGGCAGCTGCTCGGCATCGTCCGACAGGTCGCCGCGAGCGGCGTCGGAGTGCTGTACGTGACGCACCGCCTGGACGAGGTGTTCCAGGTGGCGCAGCGGGTCACCGTGCTGCGCGACGGGAAGAAAGCCGCAACCGAGCCGATCGAGGAGCTGGACCGCCGCAAACTCATCAACCTGCTCCTGGGCACCGAGCTGGAGGAGATCCACGCCGCGTCCGAGAGCCTGCACAGCGAGCACGGCGACGCGATCCTGCAGGTCGACGACCTGCACACCGGCCCGGTCGCCGGGGTCTCGTTCGGGATCCGCGCCGGAGACGTCGTGGGCATTGCGGGCATCACCGGCTCAGGCCGCGAGACCATTCTGGGCGCGTTGTTCGGCGCCACCCCGCGTGAGGGCGGCACCGTGACGATCAACGGCCGGACGCTCACGCCGTTGCGGCCGGATGTCTCGATGCGTGCCGGCATGGCGTATCTGCCGCCGGACCGCAAGATCCTGGGTGGGATCATGGACTTCTCCGCCCGCGAGAACCTGACCCTGACCGACCTCAAGCCGTTCTGGCACGGCCTCCTCCTGCACCGCAAACCGGAGAAGAGTGAGGTCCAGGGCTGGTTCGAGCGGCTGGGTGTACGGCCGGTCGACGCCGTCGAGCAGCGGCTCATGGCGTTCAGCGGCGGCAACCAGCAGAAGGTGCTGTTCGGCAAGTGGCTGCGCCGCAAGCCGGCGATCTTCCTGCTGGACGAGCCGACGCAGGGTGTCGACATCGGCGCCAAGGCCGAGTTGCACCGGCAGCTGCTCGAAGCAGCCGAGCAGGGATCCGGCATCGTGGTGAGCTCGTCGGACGCTGACGAACTCGCGGCGCTGTGTCATCGCGTGATCGTGTTGCGGGACGGGAAGATCGTCTCGCAACTCTCGGGGGATCAACTCTCTGTGGCCAATATCGCGCGCGAGTGCCTCGGCGCCGAAGGGAAGGTCGTCGCGGCATGACAGCGCGCCAACGCAAGATCAATTTCGGATTCGACAGGTTCAGCGGGCTCTACCTCTGGGCGTTCTTCATCCTCGTCTTCGGACTGTGGAAGCCAAGTCTGTTCCTCACCATGGACACCGTGCACTCGGTCGCGTCCGAGCAGGCGATCGTCGCGATGCTCGGCATCGCGGTGCTCGTGCCGCTCGCCGCCGGGGTCTTCGACCTGTCCATCGGCGCCACGATCAACCTCACCGCCGTCACCGTCGCGATCCTGCAGACCAAGCACCACATGGGTATGTGGGAGGCGATCATCTTCTGCGTGATCCTGGGCGCGGTGATCGGCCTCGTCAACGGCTTCCTGGTCGTCGTCCTGGGCATCAGTTCGTTCATCGCCACGCTCGCCACCACCACGATCATCGGCGCGGTCCAGGCCATCATCACCAACCAGAGCCAGCCGTTGCCGCCGACGTCGACGTCCTGGACCAACCTCACGCAGCACGAGGTGTTCGGCTTCCAGATCGTGTTCCTCTATCTGATCGTGCTGGCGTTCCTGTTCTGGTGGATCCTCGAACACACGCCCGCGGGCCGCTACATCTACGCCGTCGGCGGCAATCCCGAGGCAGCTCGGCTGTCCGGCGTGCGGGTCGGCAAGTGGGTGTGGATCTCCTTCGTCGTGTCGGGCACGGTCAGCGGACTCGCCGGCGTCTTCTACTCCTCACTGAGCGGCCCGTCGCTGACCTTCGGCGCGGCGCTGCTGCTGCCGGCCTACGCTGCGGCGTTCCTCGGATCGACGCAGCTCATTCCGGGCCGGTTCAACGTCTGGGGCGCGATGATCGCGGTCTACGTGCTCGCCACCGGTGTACGCGGCCTCCAGCTGGTCACGAGCGTGCAGTGGCTCAACGACATGTTCAACGGCATCGCACTGATCGCCGCGGTTGCCTTCGCCGTCTGGCGGCAGAAGAAGGCGACCACCCGGCGGCGCACCGGCGAGGGACCGGGCGTGCTCGAGACGATGGACGAAGCCGATTCGCCCGCGGCGCACGCGGGCGAAACGGCGAGCACGGTCAGCGAGCCGTCCACCACGCACGACCTCTGAGGCCCGGGCGCTGCGCGCGTCACGATCACGCGCGCAGCGCGGTCAGCCCACTGCGCAGGAGCAGAGCGTTGCCGGCGCGCGGCTAGGCCGTCCGGGGCGAACACCGATTGCAGCGCGATCCCGAGCGTCATTGCGACGATCTGGTGCGCGAGCCCGGCGCGTGCCGCGGCCCGCATGCTCTACGCGCAGCAGGCGCTCGACGCGCTCACGCGCTCGGCCGACATGCCCGTCCTGGATCCTCGCGAGCTCCGCATCGGTGACGGCGACCCCCCAGAACGAGACGATGACCCGCCAGTCGGTGAGGCGTTCGTCGTCGAGCGGCAGCCACGCCTCGAGCGCGTCCTGCAGGTCGCCGCGCGCGGCGGCGGCCTCGAAGCGCACGCTCGTTCGCGAAGCGGCGGCACGCAGCGTCGACAGCAGTAGATCGCGCTTGTCGCTGAAATACGTGCTGACGATCGCGGTACTCGAGCCGGCGGCCTCCGCTACACGCCGGAACGTCAGCGCTGCAACGCCTTCGGTCGCGACCAATTGGGTGGCGAGGTCGATCACGTGGGCGCGCTGCGCGTCCCGGTCCACCTGGATTGGCATGCGCCGATGATCCCGCATGCCGCTGACGATGACAATCGTCACCTGACACTTGTCATCTAACGAGTGTCATGTGAAACTACTGTCCATGGTCCATCTACCCACTCGCGGCGACGGGCCGCTGCGCTTCGGTCCCGACGTGCCGACGATTCCCGACATCGGGACCGGGCATGTCGACGCCTCCGTGTACACCGACGCCGCGCAGTTCGAACGCGAACGCCAGACAGTGTTGCGCCGCAGCTGGCAGATCGTGTGCCGCTCGTCCGAGATCGCCGGGCCCGGGGACTTCATCACCTGGGAAGGCCACGGCGAGACGATTCTCGTCACCCGCCGCCGTGACGGCGGCGTCAGCGGCTTCCACAACGTGTGCCAGCACCGCGGCGCGCGGATCGTCAGCGAGCCCAGCGGGTGCGCCCGCCGGTTCCGCTGCCGCTGGCACAGCTGGCTCTACGACCACGAGGGCTCGGTCGTCGGCGTGCCGGACCGGGAGGACTTCGACGAGGCAGAGCTGTCCCAGGTGGCCGCTCCGCCGGTGGAGTGCGCCGAGTGGGGCGGTTGGGTGTGGGTCGTCCTGGCCGGCCCGGGAGTCGCGCCCGCGCTGTCGCAGTGGATCGGCGCCGACATCGTGTCCGACCTCGGCGCCTACCGCATGGAGGACATGACGCTCGTCGAGAAGCTGACGTGGGACGTGCCGGTGAACTGGAAGGTGGTCGTCGACGCGTTCAACGAGAACTACCACGCCGCGCACCTGCACTCGAAGAACACCAAGCCGCAGGACGTGCGAGACGGCAGGTTCAGCACCTACTTCGTCATGGGCAAACACGGGATGATGGTGATCCCGTACAAGGGCGTGCTCCCCCGGCTGCGTGAAACCCTCGATCACCAGAGCCTGGCCATCTGCCACTACACGCTGTTTCCCACCTCGGTGTTCAACTGCAACCCCAACCACATCCAGCTGTTCCGCTCGGTGCCGCTCTCCGTCGACCGCAGCCGGTTCGAGTGCTGGGAGCTGCAGTACGCCGACGGTGACGACGAGTACCGCACCAAGGTCAACGAGCACTGGGAGCGGCTCAAGGGTGTGGTGGCCGAGGACGTCGAGATCTGGGACGAGGTCGCGGCCACCGCGCGCTCGAGCGCCTACACCCGCAACATCCTGAACAACCGCGAGTGCAAGATCACGCACTTCCACGAGACGGTGCAGCAGATGATCGACGAGGGCTGACGGTCGGTCAGCCCACCGTGACGGTGCCGGCGGTGCCGTCGACGGACAGCTGCATGCCGTCGCGCAGGCGCTCGGTGGCGTCCTCGAGCGACAGCGCGCACGGGATGCCGAGTTCGCGCGAGACGACGACGGCGTGGCTGTTCATCGCCCCCACGTCGACGACGACGGCGCCGGCAACCAGGAACAGCGGCGTCCAGGCGGCGTCGGTGAGTGGCGCCACCAGCACCTCGCCGGGTTCGAGCGCCATCGCGGCCTGCAGGTCGCGCACCACCCGTGCGGTGCCCGTGTACTGCCCGGCGCTGCCGCCGATGCCGCGCAGTACCTCGCCCGCGGTCGCCGCCGCCGCCTTCGGGCGAGTGCGGCGCTTCCACTCCGACAACGGCACCGGATCGTCGTCGACGATGAACGGCGGCTCGATTTCGAAAAGCAAATGATACCGCGCGAGGCGTTCGGCGATGACTCCCGCGAACGGCGCGGGATCGGCCACGTAGTCATCGAGCTCGGATTCGAGCAGCATCATGACGTCTTCCGGCGCGTCGTACCGGCCGGCTTCGACGCCGCGGCGACCCAGCTCGCGGATCGCCATCCGCACCTCGTTGATGGTGGTCACCGCGATCAGCTTGGTCTGCTCCCGCAGCGGGATGGTGCGGGCCGCGGACTGCAAGGCGACCTCGAAGGTGGCGAGCCGGGTGTCGTCACCGGCGAGCCCCGCGCGCACCTGCTCGGCCGCGGCGAGGCGGGTGGCGGCGAGGCGCTCGTGCCGGTCGTCGGGCGAGTTGTCGTCCGGCGTGTGCCGCATGCTGTCCACCAGCGCCAGCGCCTGCTCGGGGCCGGCCTCCCACGACACGGCGCGGATGTCCCACTCGTTCGGGCCCCGCTGCCCGTACATGGCCAGGAACGTGTCGAACTGCGCGCCGAACTCGGCGATCTCACCGTTCTGAACGGCCACCTGCACTGCCGCCGGTCCGGCGTCGAACAGCTCGGTGACCCGCGGGTCGGCATTGGCTGCGCGAGACAGCTGCCACAGCCCCCACGACGGTGACGCAGACGGCACCTCCCCCAACCCGGAGATCAGCTCGAGCAGGGCGTCCGGCGCGCCGGCGGCCGCGCACAGCTCGCCGAGCATCGCCGGGCCCACCGCCGACCCGAGCGTCGAGTAGTCGTGGACGGCGAACGCGTTGTCGAGCTCGGGCAAGAAGGTGCGCGCATGCGCAATCAGCTCGGCCTCGGACAGTGATGTGAGATCGGGGCGGTTCCGACGCAGGTCCAGCACCCGGGCGAGGTCGGCCTCGATCTTCGGGAACGTCGTGGCGCCGAGGATCTCGCCGATGGTCGCGCCCACCTTGGCCGAGGCATCGGCGTCGACATCCTCGGGGTGCGGCTTGTAGGGCGGCGCGACGTCGGCACTGCCCAGCAGCGCCGCGTCGAACGCCTCGACGGTCATGCCCATCCGGATCGCCATCACCCGGCAGTGCGACAGGTTGATGTAGAAGTACCCGCCGAAGGTGCCGACGACCGGTGGGCGATCCATCGGCAGCTCGCCGTCGCGGTAGATGCCGAACTCGACCATCCCGCGCAGCCAGCCGGGCAGCAGGCCCTTCTCGAAGACCAATGTCCAGCCCAACGGGCTCGTGGGGTCCGGCAGCACCTCACCCGCATTCGCGCGGGTGTAGAACGGCATTCGGTCGCTACGCTCCCAGTCGGTGATCCACCGGTCCGGGAGCGCAGCGACGGTCACCATTGAGCAGTGCCACCGTCGACGTTGATCAGGGAACCGGTGATGCCCGCACCGATGTCGCTGGCCAGCAGCACCGCCATCGCGGCGACTTCCTCGACGGTGTTGAGCCGCTTGATGGCGGACTCCTGCGCGTAGTTGTCGAGGAACTGCTCGTAGGTGATGCCTGCCTGCTCGGCCACCTGCGGGCCGGCGACCTTCATGATGTCGGTCTCGATCGCGCCGGGGCAGATCGCGTTGCAGGTGATGCCCTTCGTGCCGTACTCGAACGCGATGGCCTTGGTGAGGCCGTTGATCGCGTGCTTGTTGGTGATGTAGTGACTCACCGACGGCTTGTTGGCCTGCTTGCCTTCCACCGAGGAGATGTTGATGATGCGGCCGAAGCCCTTGTCGAGCATGTAGCCCAGCGCCGCCCGGCTGGCCCAGAAGGTGGCGTTCAGGTTCCAGTTCAGTGCGCCGTCCCACGCCTCGTCGGTCATCTCGTGCACCAGACCCCAGCCGTCGGTGCCGCCGGCGTTGTTCACCAGGATGTCCACCGAGCCGTACTGGTTCTTGGTGGCGTCGATGAGACCCTTCACCTCGTCGCGATTGCGGACGTCGCACTGCACGAAGTACGCGCGGTCACCGGCGCCCATCTCCTCCAGCGCCTGATCGCCCTTGTCCTTCGACTTGCCGCTGATGACCACCGCCGCGCCCTGCGCGAGGAACGCCTCCGCGATCCCGCGCCCGATCCCGCGCGACGCACCGGTGATCACCGCCACCCGATTGTGCAACGGCGCGGCCGTGCCCGCCGTAGCCGGTGCCGCCGTCGTCTCGTCGATGTCCGTGGTGCCGCCGCCACTCATGTTATTCGGTCATCTCCTTGAGGACTCGGTGGAAGTGCTGTACTCCGGGCTCGTTGCGTCCGAACGTGAACTCCTCGTCGATGAACGAGTCCAAGCCGCGCTGCACGCCGTAGCCGGTGGCGTAATCCTCGTCCATCACGACGTCGTGGAACCAGTCCCTCGTGTGGGCGGCGGCCTTGCGCTCGTCCTCGTCCTGCGGCTCGTGGCGCAGCGCCATGATCTGCTGGGTGTGCGAGGTGTCCCAGGTCTTGCCGGGCAGCACGAGCGAGACCACGACCTGCGAGCGCCACCCGCCTGCGACGGCCAGGCCGGGGAACAGCCAGTAGATGGCGCCGACGCACAGCGCCGGGTCCCACTGCTCCTCCGGCACGTCGACCATGTTGGCGATCGGGCGCAGCGCGAAGGAGTTGCGCTGGTGCGGGCCCCACTTGTCGAACGCGGCCATGTTGGAGAAGTTCGTGCGATACACGGTGGTGCGGTGCAGCGACGCGAAGTGGTAGCCCTCGAGATAGCCGTCGATGACGACCTTCCAGTTGGGGCCGTCGAGGGTGCGGGTGGAGTAGTGGTGCGTCTTGTCCAGCGCCATCGCCTCGAGCAGCGTGATCAGCTCCTCGCCGAGCCACTCGTCGAGGTCGATGGTGGCGGTGCGGTCCAACGACACGAACACGATGCCGGCGCGCTCGGCCACCGGCAGGGTGCGCAGGCCCATGCTCGACTTGTCGACCCCACCGAAGGTCTCCTCGCCGTAGACGCCGACCAGGCAACCGGACATGTCGTAGCTCCACGCGTGGTACGGACACGTGAGCCGACGCGTCTGCCCCGAGCCCTCGGCGACGATCTCCGCGCCCCGGTGCCGGCACACGTTGAGCATCGCGTGCACCTCACCGGACGAGTCGCGGGTGATGACCACCGGCGTGCCCGCGACGTCGAGCGCTTTGTAGCTGCCCGGTTCGGCGATCTCGCAGGACAGCGCGAGCGGCAGGGGCACCTTGTGGTGGACGGCCTGCATCTCGCGTGCCCACAGCTGCGGGTCGCGGTAGTTGCGCACCGGCTCACGCCACTGCTCGGCTACCTGGTCCGTGGACTTGTTGCGGAAGTGCTCGACCAAGCGCCCCATGACGTCGTACGCGTCCTTGCGGACCTTGGGATTGAAGTCGATTCCTGCGACGTAATGCGGCGCGGCCATGTGGATCCTGTCTCAGTCGGCGTCGAGCATGTCCTGCACGACCTGATGGAAGTGCGTGATCTTGCATTCGCGGTTGTTGAAGATGTTGCGCGTGTAGGCGGTCGATCGGCGCGCCGCGGCCCATTCCTGGTAGATGTCGACGTCTTCCTTCACGACACCCTTGAGTCGCTCCCAGTGCGCGCCGGTCTTCTCCAGGTACTCGTCGTCGCCGTCGGGATACCACAGCTCCCACACCTCGAAGCGGGTGCGGTCGACCGCGATCGGCACCGCGCGGAACAGCTGCAGATGCGCCGGATTGTTGTTGAACACCGAGGTCGGGAACAGCGTGTAGTGGCAGATCGCCAGGCCCTGGTGATCGCGCGTGCGCTGCAGTTCCGGCAGCACGCCCTTGTAGGGGACGACCATCATCCCGTTCTTGCCGAACACGAAGTAGGTGCTGAACCGGCCGTCCTTGACGTCCTGCGGCGAGATCGTGTGCAGGTGCGCGGCGTGGTAGTTCTCGTTGAACCCGTCGATCACCACCTTCCAGTTCGCCTCGAGCTCCCAGACGAGCTTGTCGTGCAGGACCATGTCCTGCATGCGGTAGGCGCCGAGGTCGCCGGCGATCTCCGGGCCGATCCACTCGTCCAGCGTCGGCGCCACGCCCGGGCCGCCGAGCACGGCCCACACCCAGCCGCCCCACTCCGCGCACTCGACCGGCGGTGCGCACAGGCCCTCGAGCGCCTTCTCGTCGAAGTCCTCGCGGTCCGGCACGCCGACCACGTTGCCCTCGAGGTCGTAGCTCCAGCTGTGCCAACGGCAGGTGAACCGGCGCGCCTTGGTGCCGGACTCCGGCACGATCCGCGCGCCGCGGTGCTGACACACGTTGTGGAAGCCGCTCACGCCGCCGTCGCGACGCCGGCTGATGACGATGGTCTCGCCCTGCCCCTCCCACACGTGGAAGTCACCGGTGTCGGCGATCTGCTCGGAACGGCAGATGATCTGCCAGCTGCGGTTGAGCACCTTGCGGCGCTCCTGCTCGAATCGGGCCGGGTCGGTGTAGACCGACGCATCCAATTCGGCGGGGCCGATGTCAGGGATGAGAGGCACGCCCGGCCCGGAGCGTGCTGGCAGGTCTCCTCGATGCGGGACGTAGACCATCTCGTCTCCTAGATAGCGAACACAGTCTCATGAAACTACGCTAGCTGCCCTGAATTATTCTCGTGTTGTCGGTCACGGGGCAACACCTGCTGGGTGAGAGATTGACGGCGACTACAACCTGAAGCGGTGCCCTACGATCAGCCGCTATGCAGCCGCATCCCGTCCCGGCCTCACCTTCGACCCCCTCGCCGCCGCGCCGGCCACCGGCTGCGGCACCGTCGCCGACCTCGCTGGATCGCCCGTTCCTGACCAACCAGCCCGGCGTCGTCACGCTCTCGTTCGTGCGGCACGGCAAGCAGGAGGTCCCGGCCGGCGCGTTCACGCCCGGGCTGTGGACCGACCCACCGCTGTCGGACCTCGGGCAGCGACAGGCGGCCGCGGTCGGGGCGGCATTCGCGGACATCTCGATCGATGCCGTGCTGTGCAGCCATCTGCAGCGCGCGGCCGAGACAGCCCGCAATATTGCTGGCCCGCACGGCATGGAGCCGGTGGTCTACCCGGAGCTGCGAGAGGTGGAGACCTACCGCGACGTGCCGGACGGCGTCTCGCTGCAAGAGATCCTGTCGCCGGTCATGTGGCACGGGGTGCAGGAGCGCTTCCTGCGCGAGCGCCGGTGGGACGTCTCGCCGTTCTCCGAGGGCAGCGCGGAGTTCCGGCACCGGGTGGTCACCGTGGTCGAGGGCATCCTCGCCCTGCACGAGGGCAAGCACCTCGTGATCGTGTGCCACGGCGGGGTGATCAATGCCTATCTCGGGCACATCCTCGGGCTCCAGGAGGACATGTTCTTCCGCCCGGCGCACGCCTCGGTCAGTCGGGTGCTGGCCGGCGACGGGCGACGCGTGATCCACACGCTCAACGAGTACCACCACCTGCGCACGGTCGATCCCGAGCTCGTCACTTTCTAGAGAAGGCCGGCAGTTGCCATGGAGATGGCGCAACGCCTCGAACGGTTCCTGACCTCCGTCGAGCCCGGCCGTTCGGCTCACGTGGTGAGCTACCAGCCGATCAGCGGCGGATACAGCCGGATCAGCGCCCGGGCGAGCGTGCGGTGGGCCGACGGCATCGAGGAGACCTTCATCCTGCGCGGCGACCCGCCCACCGGCAGCGGGGTGTTCGTCAGCGACCGCGGCGCCGAGTGGGAACTGCTGCAGGCGTTGCCGGCCGTCGCGCAGGTCGCGACCGTCCGCACCCGCTGGTACGACGCCACCGGAGCGCACCTGGGCGCGCCGTGCATCGTCATGGACTGCTCCGAAGCCACCTCGCTGCAGGCCGTGCTCGCCGCGAGTGAGGACATCGGGCCGCTGTCGGATCTGTTCGCCGACACCGTTGCGGCGATCCACGGCACGCCGCTCGACGACCTGCCGGCGTCGGTGGGCCGGCCGGCGGACTGGACCGCCTACCTCGACAGCGTGCTCGGCATCTACGAACGGGTTGCCGACCTGAATCCGTCGGTGGCGCCGGTGTTGCGGCATGTCACGTGGTGGGCCGCAGCGCACCGGCCGCCCCAGGTGCCGCTGGCCCTGGTGCACGGCGACTGCCAGCCGTCGAACGTGCTGGTGGCCGACGGCGCCGACCCGCTGGTGATCGACTGGGAGTTCGCGCACATCGGCGACCCGCGCGAGGACATCGGCTACTACAGCCAGATCCCGCTCCTGCCCAACGTGCTGTGGAGCGACCAGGACCGCTTCCTGCAGCGCTACCGCGACGCCAGCGGGATGACCGAGGACCAGCTCAATCCGGAGATCGTCGACTACTTCCTGATCATCGGGATGGCCAAGCTCTACGCGCAGCTCGTCGAGGCGGCGGTGGCGGTCAACGCCACGCCGCGGCCGGGCATCCTGGCGAGCTACCTGATCAACGCGATCTCCCACCAGCACGACATGTTCCTGTCGATCTGCGAGCGGAGTTGACGTGATCTCCCGACCGACCACCGATCAGCTCATCGAGGACGTCTGCCGCGAACTGCTCGAGGATGTCCTGCCCGTGCTCACCGACGAAACGCTGCAGGTGCGGGTCGTGATGGCCGAGACCGTGCTGCGCAACGCCGCCGTGCGCGCCGCCCACGAGATCGCCTGGATGAGCGAGGAGAGCGCGACGCTCGTAGCGTTCGCCCGCATCGTCGAGGCGCAGGTGCCCGACGCCGATCTGACGGCATCACTCGCCGATGTCGAGGTCGCGCCGGCCGGCCTGCACCTGGCCGACGTCGTGGAGCGTTACGAACGGGCCGGGCGCGCGTTCTCGGCGGCGCTGGACACCGCGCAGCGCAGCGGCGCCGACCGACCTCGTCGTCCAGGGCCGGTCGGTGCTGCGCGAACGGGTCGAGACCGAGAAGGTCGTGATGGCGAACTACGGGGTCGTCGGCCGCTGAGCGGTCACGGGCTTCGCGAGTAACTAGTCGGCCGCACCAGTTCCAGGGCCTCGTCCTCGACCGACTCGGCGAAGTTGTCGTGCCAGCGCTTCGCGTCCGGGTGACTGCGCACGACCTCCAGGGCGCTTTGCACGCCGTTCGCCGACGGCACCCGCCAGACGTGGTAGACGGCGCCGAGCCGGCCAATTCCTGGCGTGAATCCGCCTATCAGGAACCATCCGTTCTCTTCCAGCACCGGCGCCATCTCGGCCATGGTGTCCGCGAACAGGGTGTACTTACCGCGCACCAATTGGATCTTCACGTGCAGATACGTTGCTGTGTCGTCAGTCATGTCGCTCCTGTCAGGCCTCGGCTCGCCATGTGTTTGTGTACTACGATGCTAGTAAGTACACAAGGGACAGGAGACTGCGTTGGGTCGGCGATGGAGTCCGGGCAGCGCGGTGAACTTCCGGGACATCGGATGCCACCCCACCGCTGAAGGCGCCCGCACCCGTTCGGGTCTGCTGTTCCGCAGCGAGTCGCCACAGTTCCTGCAGCCCGCGGACGCGGCTCGGCTCGTCCATGAAGCCGGTCTGCGGCTGGTCGTCGACCTGCGCTTCACCGACGAGGCCGCACACGAAGGCCGCGGGCCGCTCGCCGACACCGCGGTGCGCTATCTGAACATCCCGATCGTGGGAGTGCTCGGGGCGGACACCCGCGCCGCGCTGCTCGACGACGAGGCGCACTCGCTGCTGCCGTACTACAAGGGATACGTCGAGCACAGCTCCGCGGCCATCACGCAGGTGTATCGCGCCCTCGCCGCCGACGGTCTCCCGGCGCTGGTGCACTGCGCAGCGGGCAAGGACCGCACCGGCGTCGTGGTCGCCATCCTGTTGTCGGCGCTCGGGGTCACCGACGACGCGATCGTGGCCGACTACGCGCGAACTGCCGACGCGATGCCGCAGGTGCTGCGGCGGCTCGGCACCGCCGACAGCTACGCCGCGCAGATCGCCAAGCAGAATCCCGACGACGTGCTCGCCATGGCGCCCCAGGAGACGATGCGCGACTTCCTGGCCTGGCTGGCCCGTGAGCACGGCTCGGCCGCCCAACTCTTGCTCGATCTCGGCCTCGAACCAGAGGCCTTGGACCTTTTGCGGCAGCGCCTGGTCGATCCAGACGCCAGCGCCGCCGCCTGACGACTGCACAGGAGCAGCGATGCGATTCGATGGGAAAGTCCTCCTCGCCACCGGAGGCGCGTCCGGTCTGGCCCGCTCGGTCGCCGAGCGGTTCACCGCCGAGGGCGGCCGCGTGGCCGTCGCCGACCTCGACGAGGCCAAGGCCGCGGAAGTAGCCGCGGGCCTCGACGGCGCCATCGCCCTCGGCCTGGACGTTTCCGACGAAGCGGCGGTCGCCGCCGCGGTGCAGTCCGCGCACGAGCAACTCGGCTCCATCGACTGCGTGTTCAACGCCGCGGGGCACGCGGTGTTCGGGCCGCTCGCCGAATGGTCGTTCGAGCAGTGGCAGCGGATGATGACCGTGCACGCGGGCGGCACCTTCCTCGTGTGCCAGCAGGTCGTGCCGCTCATGCGCGCGGGCGGCGGCGGGTCGATCGTCAACGTCGCATCGGTGGCCGCGCTCGTCGCGCAGTCGAACAACATCCCCTACGGCGCCGCGAAGGGTGCGATCGCCGCCATGTCGCGCCAGCTCGCCAAGGAGGTCGCGCCGGACATCCGGGTCAACACGATCGCCCCCGGCCGCACCCGCTCCGGCATGACCGAGCCGCTGATGATCGAGCGGGCGGGCAGCATCGAGGCGGGCATGACGATGTTCGGGCAGGGCAACTTGCAAAAGCGCGTGGCCGAACCGGAGGAGATCGCGGCGCCCGTGTGCTTCCTCCTCTCCGACGAGGCCAGCTTCATCACCGGCGCACTGCTGGTGGCCGACGGCGGGGAGACGGCTGTATGAGCGACGACAAGCCACTCGCCGGCCGGATCGCGATCGTCACCGGCGCCGCCAGCGGGCTGGGCGAGGCAACCGCGGCGCTCATGGTGGCGCAGGGCGCCACCGTCGTGTTGGCCGACATCCAGGACGAGCACGGCCGGGCCGTCGCCGAACGGCTCGGCGCCGCGGCGAGCTACCAGCACTGCGACGTGTCCGCGGAGGCCGACATCGCCGCGCTGGTCGACGCCGCGGTGGCGGCGCACGGGCGGTTGGACTGCATGTTCAACAATGCCGGGATCGTCGGCGCGATGGGCCCGATCGACGAGATCAGCCTGGCGGACTACGAATTCACCATGGCCGTCCTGCAACGCTCGGTCTTCCTCGGCATGAAGCACGCCGCGCGGGTGATGAAGCCCCAGCACTCGGGCGTCATCCTCTCGACGACGAGCGTCGCCGCCCTGCAGGGTGGCCTCGGTGCGCACTGCTACGCCGCGGCCAAAGCCGCCGTCATCGCGCTCACCCGAAACGTCGCGGCCGAACTCGGCGCGTGGTCGATCCGGGTCAACGCGATCGCGCCGGGCAAACACGTCACGCCGATGAACGCGGCGCAGATCGTCGGCGATCCCGACGACCTCGAGGCGGCGGCCGTGGCGTTCGCGACCCGCACCCCGCTGCGCGGGCGGATCGGGATCGCCGACGACATCGCCCAGGCCGCGGCGTGGCTGGCCAGCGACGCCGCCGGGTTCGTCAGCGGCCACACGCTCGTCGTCGACGGCGGGCTGACGACCGGCACCAAGGAGAACGTCGCGCCTGGCGAGCACGGCCGCTGGGCGCAGCCCGCGGAACTGCTGCGCGAGCGCGGCCGGCGCGGCATCGGCTGACCATGCTCTCCGACGCGTTGGTGCTCAGCCACTACAGCGTGCGGCAGGCCGATTTCGCGACGCGGGTGCGCGCGGCCGCGGCGGGTGGCTACGCCGGCATCGGGCTCAAACTGGCCGAGTACGAGCAGCTGCGCGAGCGCGGGCACAGCGACGCGCAGCTGCGCGACATCCTCGCCGAGCACGGGCAGCAGGTGGTCGGGTACGAGGCGCTGCGCGGCTGGGCGTCGAGCGGCGCGGTGCGCGAGCAGTACTTCGCCCACCTGCGCACCATCGAGCAGATGGTCGACGCGTTCGGGCCGCCGTGGCACGTCCAGGTGATCGGCCCCTACGAGGGCGAACTCGACGACGCCGCCGCCGGCTTCGCGACGGTGTGCGACCACTTCGCCGACCTCGGCACCCGGGCCGCGATCGAGTACCTGCCGGAGATGAGCAACATCCCCGACGCAGCCCACGCATGGGCGATCGCGCAGGCGGCCGGGCGCGCCAACGGCGGGCTGTGCGTCGACGCCTGGCACCACTTCCGCAGCGGGGAGGGCTTCGACGCGTTGGCCCAGGTGCCCGCCGACCGCGTCTTCGACGTGCAGTTCGACGACGGCCCGGCGCACAAGATCGATCCCGACTACAAGATCGACTGCACTTCGTACCGGGTGCTGCCCGGCGCGGGCACGTTCGATCTCGTCGGGTTCGTGCGCACCCTCGACGCCATGGGCGTCGATGCCTCGATCTCGGTCGAGGTCATCTCCCTCGAGCTCGACAAGCTGCCGCCGGAGGACGCCGCCACGGAGATGGCCGACGCCACCCGGGCCGTCCTCGCGGCCGCCCGCTCCTGACGGTCGCGGGAGCGGGGTTCGAGGGGTGAACCCTGCCGGTCGATGGACATCGCGGCGCAGTCGTGGGTATGAAGGACGTCGTGACGTTCCGTCAGACCGTCCGTGAGAAGCGGCGCGGCGCGGGGCGTTCGCAACAACAGCTCGCAGCCGCGATCGGCCTCAACGCACAGGTGCTCAGCCGCAAGCTGAACGGTTACGGCGAGAACAGGTTGACCTCGCCGGAGGTCGTTCGCATCGTTGCCGCGTTGGCCGGTTGGGGTGCACTTGCCAGCCGCGCCGAGGCTGAGGACTTGATGGAGTCAGGGGGCGTCCTGCCACACGCCGTGCCGGTCGAGGTGTGGGAGGCGCCACCGTTGTCGACATTGCCGGTGCGCCCCGAGCAGCCCTCGGCCACGCGGCGGCCACCCGTGCCGGAATCCCCACTGCGTCCCGGTGGGTGGTTGCCCGCGCCGCGGACACCCTTGATCGGGCGCGAGCAGGAGCGCCGACAGGTGGCCGAGGCTCTGCATGCGTCCCGGCTGGTGACCTTGACCGGCTTCGGTGGCACCGGCAAGACGCGCCTGGCCATGCAGGTTGCCACCGAAGTCGCGGCGGAGTTCGCCGATCGAGCAGTCTTCGTCGATCTCTCCCCGGTCCGCGATCCCGGGCTCATCGCGGCTGCGATCGCCGGCGCATGCGGCCTGGCGGACGGGGCCCGCCGCGAGCCTGAGGAACTGCTCCTCGGCGCGCTGCGCGATCGCGACCTGTTACTCGTGCTCGACAACCTCGAGCAACTGGTCGAAGGCGTCGCGGTCCTGGGCCGACTGCTTGCGGCGTGCGCGCAGGTCCGAATCCTGGCCACGAGCCGCGTGTCCTTGCATCTGTACGGCGAGTACATCGTCCGGGTGCCCCCGCTGAATCTGGCTGACGGTTCCTCACCCGAGGGCAGCGAGGCGGTGCAACTGTTCGTGGCCCGCGCCGCCGCTGCCGGCTGGGACCGGCGCCGCGACTCGGCGGCGATGGCGGCGATCGTGGAGACGTGCACGGCTCTGGATGGCCTTCCGCTGGCCATCGAACTGGCCGCGGCGCAGGCCCGCATCTACAGCCCACAACAGTTGCTGCCGCTGTTGCAGTCACGTCTGGACGTATTGCGCGGTGGTCCGCGAGATGTGCCGGGACGGCAGCGCACGCTGCTGGCGACCCTCGACTGGAGTTACGCACTGCTCTCACCGGCGGCCCGACATCTGTTCGCCTGCGTAGGGATACTGCCTGGTCGCTTCGACGCTGCGGCCGCGACCGCCGTGGCCGGTGCGCCGAGCGATATCCGAGCGCGGGAGCCGCTTGATGAGTTGATCGAGCACAGCCTCATCGAGGTGGAGACCGGTACGGAGCTGCCGATGCGCCAGTTCCAGACGGTCAGCGAATATGCGCTGGCGCGGCTCGCGGAGAGCGGAGAGGAGGACGCGACCTACCGCCGCGGGTTGCGCCACTACCTCGCGGTCGCGCAGGCGGCGATGAGGACCGCAGGCACGCCGGAGTACTTCGATGCCGAGGCGGGTGTCGAGCAGGCCTACCCGAACATCCGCGCCGTCCTCGACTTCGCGCAACATCAGGGCGCCGACGACCAGTCGTCGTTGGCCGATGGCCTGCAATTGGCAACGGCCGTCGCCCGCATGTGGGCGCACCGGGGGATGCTCGCAGAGGGTCTCGGCCTGCTCTCCCGGCTGTTGGATCTCGATCGGGACCGGACGGCCTCGGACGCCGAGACCCGCGCACGGGCACTGACCTTGGCTTCCGCGCTGGCTTGCTTCACCGGACGCTACGAGTCTTCGATGGCGTTGGCCCGGGAGGCCATCGAATTGTTCACCAGCCGCGGCGACCACGCCGGGCTGAGCCGGACTCATCGATACGTCGGAGAAGCGCACTACGCCCTCGGCGAGTTCGACATCGCGGAGAGCGAATTCGTGCTCGGGCTCGAAGCGAGCCGGGTCAGCGGCGAGACCGAGGCACAGGGCTCGGCCCTCAATATGCTGGGGCAGCTGCATCGTCGACAAGGACATCTTGCAGTGGCGGCGGCCGAGGTGCAGGAGTCGATCGACGTGTTCGCTCGAATGCAGCTCGAGAACGGCGTCGTGGCTGCGCTGCACAGCCTGGCGGAAGTGAGACGTGATTCTGGTGAGGTGCCTGCCGCGGCCGTGCTGTTCGCCGAGGCATTGCGACGCGCGGTGGCAATCACCGACCGGCGTTGCATCGCATACGATCTCGAAGGTCTGGCCACCATCGAGCAGTTGGAGGGGGACCCGAGGCAGGCCCTGGTCCTCATCGGCGCCGCTGCCGTTCTGCGCGTTCGCATCGGCGCGCAACTGCAGCCGATCGAGCAAGCCGACGTCGCCGAATCGATCGAACGTGCATCGGCCGGTATGACGTCCGCCGAGCGTGACGCCGCACTCGCCGACGGGCGCGGTGCGCCGCTCGACGAGGTGATCGCCCGGGCACTCGGGAACGCTGCACGGGTTCGGGCAACGATGAGACATCGTTGAGGCAACGAATACGTCGCTGACGGCGCGGCGTCGCCCCTATCCTGCGGCGATACGAGCGTCGAGGCGGGTGACTGATGGACGGGTTCATCACGGTGCCGGTCGGGTTACGTGAGGCCTTCGAGCGGTTGATCGAACCCCGGCACCTGTCCAGCTGGCTGCCCGCGGTCGAGCGGGTTCAGCCGCTGCCGGGTGCAGTCGCCGTGCCGTTCGCGGTCGAGCTGCGCGGTGTCGGGCAGCAGCTGCAGCCTGGCACCGGAGAGCTGCTCGCCTGCGAGCCGCCGCGGCAGGCCGTGTTCCGGTTCCTGGCCGGCGAGACGGTGAGCGTTGTCCGGGTGACGTGTACACGCACCGGCCGAATGACCCGCGTGCACGTCCAGCAGCAGGAGCCGGCGCTGCGACCTGCATTGCAGGTCGATCTCAACATGTTGGCTCGACTGCTCACGGCCGGTTCGAGCGAGCTGGTGCAGCCTGGAGATCGCGTCCCGGCGCAGGCGTCGGACGTCGATGCCATTGCGGCAATGGTGCGCCGATTGCAGCGCGCACTCGCCACCTGCGACACCGACGGGCTCGAGGACCTGTACTGCGTCGATGCCGACGGGATCAACGCGTTGGGGGCCGTAGGCAAGGGCGGCGCCGCTATCGCCGCCCACCTGCGCGAGCAGTTCGCCGCCCGCGACTACGCCGCCGACCGACCGGCTGATCCGCCACGCGTCACGATCCGGCGCCTCGGGAATGATGTCGTCGTCGTCGTGACGCGCGCGCCCGGTCACTGCTCCCTCCACGTGCTGCGCAGGGACCCGGCCGGCAGCTGGCTGATCGTCTCCGAGATGCACCAGCACGCCTGGCGCGGCGACGACCACGAAGCACCGCTGGCGCGCTCGGACCGAGATCTCCTCGGCAACAGCGGGCCGGCATGAGCGCATCATTGCCGCATCGTTTGCGCATCGAAAACACGACCAGGACTCGGCGATCGCGCCTATCGTCTGCGTGATTCGGGCTGATCGTTTGCTCCGAACAACGACCCTGACAGGCGATGCGCGCAGCGCGTGAGCGACAGACGCAGACTGAGAGACTTGACGTGAATCCTGACCTGACTTCGCAAGCAGCGGCAGATGCTGACCATGCGATCGGGCGTCGCGGACTGTTGCGCGCCGGAGCGGTACTGGCCGGCGCTGTCGCAGCCTCGACCGCCGGGCTCGCGGCGGCGGATTCGGCCCAGGCGGCTGACGGTGATGCGATCAGGGCGGGCCAGGCGAACACCGCTTCGTCGACCACCACGCTGACGGTGGGCGGTGACGACGGATCGGCCGACGCGGCGTTGACCTTGAACAACGCGGACGGTCCGGCCTTGTCGTTACAGGCGTTGCCGGCCGATTGGGCAGGCGAACTGGCCGTCGGCGACATCGCGGGTGGTGGGTTGGGCCCGGTCGTCGGGGTGGACAGCATCGAAGGTCCAGTGACGACCTACCTGGCCACCGGCATGGATCTGGCGAACATCCCGACGCCGTTCGCCACCACGCCGAGCCGTCGGCTGGATCTGCGCACGAGCGCGGGCCGGGCTTCGATTCTGCGCAAGTCGGCGACGACGGCGCTGGGTTCGGACGGCAAGCTGCTGGCCGGGCAATGGATCGACATCTCGATCGTGCCGACCGGACCCGATTACACCCTCGAAGCCGTATTCGCGAACCTGACGGTCGTCGCATCGGTAAAGGGCGGATATGGCGTGCTGTATCCGCCCGGCGTGCGGCCGCCGACGAGTTCGGTGAACTTCAGCGCGAAGAACATCGTCGCCAACGCGGCGTTCGTGGGTGTCGGCAGCGTGCTCGGCTTCCATGCCGTGCGGCTGTACTCGTCCGTGGACGCGTGGTACGTCCTCGACGTCAACGGTGGGGTGACGAGCGGAATCACGCAGGCCCCGATCGGCGACGCCACGGCGCTGCGGGCCAACGGGGGCCGCAAGGCCGTCATCAACCGGTTGCGGCAGGCGTTGTCGCGTCTGAGCCGATAGTCC
Organism: uncultured Actinomycetota bacterium; assembly: GCA_963850835.1. Classification (GTDB taxonomy): domain Bacteria; phylum Actinomycetota; class Actinomycetes; order Mycobacteriales; family Jatrophihabitantaceae; genus Jatrophihabitans. The sequence goes on from CAWKNB010000003.1 coordinate 100,627, forward strand.
GGCTGCTCATGCATCGCGCGACGTCGTTGTCCCGATTCCCGCACGCCCGCGCGGCGCTGGTGCTGGCAACCAGCGCGGCGCTGGTCGCCACCGCATTGGCGGCGCCGAAGGCGGTCGCCGCCAAACCCGCGCGGGCGGCCGCAGCCACGTCGGCGCCCACGGGCGGGTTCAGCCTGGCCGGTGGCCTCGGCGGCTCGATCGATCCTCGGACCGGGCAGTTCTCCGTCTCGGTGCCGATCGCCACCGCCGACGGCACCGGCGGCGCGGCGGTGGCGATCGCGCTGAGCTGGCAGCAGGAACGGGCCGCGGCCTCGATCGACCGGTCCGGTTTGGGTGCAGGGTGGACGATCGGCAGCTCGTTCGTCAATGTCGCGGGGCTCAAGCGGGTCTATCCGTCGGGGGGCGGCTCGTACCTGCTCGACCCGTCGGAGCCGAGCGGGCTCAAGGACTACAAGCTGCACGACCTGACGTTCTCGACCGCCATCGGCACGCTGCCCGCCCGCGCCGGCGCGGCGGCGGTGAACTATGCGTACACCCTGACCTACGACGACGGTCACGTGGATTACTTCGACGTGAACGGCAACCTCGTCGCCCGGGTCGACCGGTTCGGTGCCCGGACCGACATCACCTGGCGCGCCCGCGCGAACAACGTGTGGCAGCCGACGTCGATCATCGACTCCTACGGCTTGACGACGACGTTCGACTACTCCACGGCCAACGTGGTGAAGATCGTCTCGCCGCACCGGTCCGACGGGGTGGCAGCGACCACGACCGTCGCGCTGACCACGGCGTCCGGGGTGCAGAGCGTCACCGACGCCGTGGGCCAGAAGACCACCTTCGGGTACGCGTCGGTCAGCAGCGCGCCCAAGCCGCTGCTGACCCAGATCGCCGCGCCGAACGGCGCCAAGACCGCGATCACGTACCAGTTCCCGGCCTACGAGCCGACCTTGACCGTGGTCAACTCGCTCGCGATCACCGACGCGAACGGGAATCCGATCTCTCCGGCGCAGACCTTCGATCTCAACCCTGCGGGCAACAACCGGCACAACTTCACCGGCTACCCGAATCACCTGAGCACAGGCGGCGCGGACACCCTGTTCGAGTCCGGAGATGCCGACTACCTGTACAGCACAGCGCTGACCACCGGCACCACGACGACCACGACGACCTACGACGCGCTGAGCCGGCTGACGAAGCGCGCCGTGTCGGTGGCGCCGGCGGTGGGCGAGACCCCGCTGGTGGCGCAGACGCAGGAGGCGACCTACGACACGCCGGTGCGGGTGCCGGGCAATTTGCCGGCCGACTTCGCCCGGCCCGACGAGGTGGCACTCACCCAGTCGAGTGAGACCACCGCAGCCGGGATCATCGCGGCACCACCGCGCACGACAACCACGGACTTCGACTACGACGATCACGGCCGGGTCACCTCCATGACCAACGAGGTGGGGTCGAAGACGACCACGGCATACGACGACCGATACGGGCAGGTGGTCAAACAGACGACCGTCGGCACGGACGGCGCCGAGGCGCAGCAGATCAACACGCTGACCGCCGACGGCCGCAACATCGGCACCACCACCACCTCGGTCGGCAAGTCGGGGCAGGCACTGACGGCGCGGCAGACCGTCTCCTACGGCTACGACGGCGCAGGCCAGCTCACCAGCCGCGCGCTGCGCTGGGCTCCCGGTGCCAAACCGGCTGATGACGGGCCAGGCGGCGGTCCGGACGAGATCGTCACCACCTTCGCCCGTGCGGTCGACGCCGCGACGGCGTCCGAGACACTCACCACCACCGTCGGCGCGGGGTCTTCGGGCGCGCAGGCCACCAAGTCGACCATCGATCTGGTCACCGACGAGTCGACGAGCACGACGGACGGACTGGGGCGCACCACGACCCAGACGTACGACGCGCTGGGGCGTCCCACGAAGGTCGTCGTGCCAGGCGGGCTGACCACCACCACGTCGTACACGCCGACGTCGCAGACCGTGACCGACCCGAGCGGGCGGGTGGTGAAAACCACGACGGATCTGCTCGGCCGCACCACGTCGATCACCGACAACGTCCGCAACGGAGTCCTCACGACCGACCCGAGCGCGCGCACCCTGTCCAGCACGAGCTACAGCGCGGACGGCTCGTCGATGACCGGCACCGATCAGAGCGGCCGCGTGACCAAGGAGGTCCTCGATCCGTTCGGCCGCATCGTGCGCCAGGTCAGCCCGAGCGGCGTCGTGCAGCTGACCTCGTACGACAACGGTGCCAGTCACGACAAGACCGACCAGACGATCCCGGCCGGGGCGGACGGTCCGGCAGCGACGACGGTGGACACGTTCGACGACGCCAACCGTACGGTGCAGTCGACCACCACCTACCAAGGTGATCAGGGCGATCCGGGATTCCTGTCCGACCCGGTGTCGAGCGCCACCTTCAACGGGCTGGGCCAGACCGCGACGAGCTCCGACCAAGACCTCACCGTGACGCCGGACCGCTCCGGTCCGGGGGGTGTGGACATCAGCGCGACCGCCAAACCGACCGCCACCGCCCAGTTCCCGGGCGCTCCGATCACGGCTGTGACCGACCGCGACCTGACCGGCGCGGCGACCTCACGCACCCTGCGGCAAGGTGATGACGTCAGCACCGCGGTGAGCGTGGACTACAACGCAACCGGGGACGTCGCCGCTACCACCGACCCAGGTGGGCGCGTCACCCGATACACCTACAACGCCGGCGGCCAACCGGTCAGCAAGACCGACCCCTCCGGCGCGGTGACGACGTACACATACGACAAGACCTCCGGACTGCGGACCGGTGTCACGGTGACCGCGCCGGGCAAACCGGCCCGTGCCATCACCTACACCTGGATCGCCAACGGGCAACCCGGCGCCGGTCAGCTCAAGACCGTTTCGGACGCCTCCGGCACCATCAGCTACGGCTACGACGCCGACGGGCACCGCACCTCGGTCGCCTACCCCGACGGCACCACGACGAAGGCCGCCTACAACGACAAAGACCAGTTGACGACCACCACGGACGTGACCGGCGCCGTCACCACGTTCGGCTGGGACGACGCCGGGCGGTTGCAGTCGGCCACGCAGAAGCGCGGCAGCACAGTGCTGGCCAGCGAGACCTACACCTACGACGCGTTGAGTCGGCTGGACACCACCACGCGCGGCAACGGAACAGTCACCAAGGACACCTACACGGCCAACAACCTGGTGGCCTCCGAGACGACCAGGTCGGCGAACGGCGCGGTGGTGGAAGCGCACAGCTACACCTACAACGAACACAGCGAACCGGCCACGCGAACCGACACCTACCCGGCCGGCTCCAGCGTGTCGGTGCCGACGAGCGGCGCGGACACCTGGACCACCGTCTACTCCTACGACGCGTACGACCGGTTGATCGCCTCGGCGGTCTATGCCGGGCCGCTGGTGGACGGGAAACCCACCGGTCAGGCCGCGACCTCGACCTCCTACACCGTCGATGTCGGCGGGGACGTCACGGCCAAGTCGGTCACCACCCGGCTCCCGGGCCCGCGCCCGATCCCGGTGACGACGACGACCACGAACACGATCGACGCGTCCGGGCGGCTCACCAGCCAGCAGGTCGACGGCGTCACCACCAAGCAGACCTACGACGACGACGGGCGGGTGCTCACCGCTCTCAACGGCAACGTCACCACCTACACCGCCGACGGCGCCCCGGCGAGCGTCACGCTGCCCAACGGGTCCAAGACCGTCTACGCGTACTGGCCGGACGGCAGCCGGCGCAGCGCCAAGACCACCGGCGCCGACGGGCGCATCTCGACGGTGACCCTGCACTACGGCACCGACGGAAACCTGGACAACGACAGCACCGCCGACGCCAGCACCGGCTCCGGCACCGCCGCCACCGCGTCCTACCTGCTGACCACCGGCCGCGATGCGCGCACCCTGCTGCCCGGCACCGCACCGTCCGGCGCGGTGAACGACACCCCGAACACTCCGATCACCACCGGCGTCGGCACCGGCTACTACCTGCGCGACCGGCACAGCTCGGTGACCTCCCAGATCGACAGCACCGGCGCCGTCACCAACACCTACGCCTACACCGACTACGGCGCCCCGGCCCGCGCGGACGGCCAGTCGATCCGAGTCAGCGCGGCGACGAGCGGGCGGGCCAATCCCTACACCTATCTCGGCGCCGCACCCGGCGGCCCGTGGACCTCGCCGGTCACCGGGCTGCAGGTCTTCGCCATGCGCAGCTACAACTCCGTTCAAGGCCGATTCACCAGCCCCGACCCGGTCGACGCGCACAACCGTTACCAGGCGTTCAACACCAACCCGATCCTTTACGCCGACCTCGCCGGCGGCATCTCCACCCCGGACATCATCCTCGACTGCGTCTTCGCCTTCGTGTTCCTGGCGAGCGTCGTGTTCACCTTCGGCGCGGCGACGGCGGCCGTCGGGGCTGCAGTGGCCGCCTTCGAGGTGGGTGAACTGACCGCCGGCGTGGTGATCAATGCGGCAGCCAACATCGTCGGCTTCGCCGCCAACGTCACCGGCGCCGTCACGAGCACACTCCTCGCCGCAGACGACATCACCCAGGCCGCGTACCACGGCAAGAAACAACTCTTCAGCGCCGACGTACGCGAGAACCTGAGCTTCGCCAACCAGGTCGCCACCCTGGTCGGTGGCGTCTCCGGAGTCGCCGCCGGACTGACCGACCTCGCCGTCGGTGCCGCCGAGGAGGCCACCGACGCCGCCATCGCGGCCAACCGGGCGGCGCAGAGTCCGGTGCTGCCGGGGGAGGGCGTCGGGACGTTCGAGTTCAGCGACTTCGACGCGCCGCCGCAGACCGTCGACGAGGTGCGGGTGGAGGGTCAGGTTGGGGGCGACAACGCCGACAATGCCAACGGCAATGCCAACGGCAATGCCAACGGCAACCCCGACCTCGAGGCCGAGCAACCCGATGCGCAGCCGGTGAATAACCAAGGCCAGGGTGGGGGCGGAGAGCCGCCCGCGGGGGAGCCGGTCCCGGAACCGGTTGTCAACGGCGCGGCCAACCAAGAGTTGCCGCTCGAAGAGGACAACGGTGTGGTGCCGCGAGTGCCGACGGAGGAGCAGATCCTTCCGGGGGGCAACAACAACGCCGACCAGGCCGCGAACGGCGCCAATCCCGACGCGCTCAACCAGATCGGGGTTCTCGGGCGGGTGGAAGGGAACGTCGACACCGTGGTCGGCCAACAGATCCCCGTCGAGCAGGTCCAGACCAACGACCAGATCATGCAAGGACAGAACGCACCGAACACACCCGACAACAACCTGCCGGTGGTGCGTCCGAACTGGTTCATCAAAGTCAACACCGGCAGCCGCAGGTAGTGGCGGCGAGCGCATCCGCACGTACGCACCGTCAGGACGGGACACCAATGCGAGACAAGACACGGCTTCATTTCGGCACTCGTGGCCTGACAGCGATCGTTGCGGCGAGCGCTACGACGGCGGCGTTGCTCGCCGCCCCGGCGATTGCAGCTCCACCGGTGGGCGCCGCCAAGGCCGCCGCCAGCGCTGCTGCGGTGAGCAGCCTCGCCACGGACAACTCGATGCGGATGCCGCGTACCGCGCACGACGAGACGGTCGGTGACTTCCTCCACAAGGGCTACGACCAACGCGCGGTCGTCGAGAACGGCCGGCTCAACATCTACAACCCGAGTGGAAAGGTGGCGCAGTCGGTCGCGACCGACCTCGAGCCGGTGGGACCGTCCAACAGTGACGGGCGCGGGAACACCCTGTCGGTGTGGCAGGGCGGGGCCATGGCCGATCTCGCCGACAAGAACAAGCTCCCGAGCGTCTACCTGGCTTGGACGCCGGACGCGCTGTACATGGCAGGCTCGGACCACGTCGGCGCGGGCGCAGGTTCCGACGCCAACGTGTACTTCCACAACTGGCTCTACGAGTTGCCGCCCGACGGCAGCTGCGCCTCGCGCTCCTGCGCGATCGCCGTCACGCCGCTCGACACCATATTCGCCAACAACGTGCCGTTCATCGAGCGGACCATGGGCGTGACCGCGCTCACGGCCGGCCAGGTCGACGGAAAGGCCTTCGTCGCGATCGGGTACTCCGACACCGAGACAGACAGTGGTGGTGTGGAGGTGTACGACCCGAACAACCTTTCGGTGGCCGACAAGACGGCTCAATACCCGATAGCCGCCCCTTCTCTCAACTTCACCAAGTTCACGACCGCGCCGTCCCAGACCGCGGTGACCGCGCTGGCCGCGGATCCGAGCGGCAGCGGGCTGCTCGCAATCGGTACCTCATCACCGGCACACACGATCAACGCGATCAAGCTGCAGGTCAACACGTTCTCCGGGATGAGGTTTGTCGCAATCGTTCCGGACTCCTACAGATATTGGAACTCGACCGCCGGGGACGACTACTCGCCGTCCGCACTCTCTGCAGCGGTGGTCGACCGCGCGGACGGGTCACCGGTCGCTGCATTCGGGATGAGCGACGGCACGGTCAAGCTGTGGGACCCGACAGTCACCACGGCGAACCTCCTCGCGAATGCCCCGAGTACCGGCACGACCACCGACCCCAACGCGGTCGATGCGGTGGGTTTCGTCGATCGCAGCGACGGCACCCCGGGACTGCCCGACACCGTCGCGGTCAGCAGCGTCGGTAATCAGGCCCGGGTGCTGCGGTACTCGGGCGAGACCACGTTGAACGCGCAGCCGGTACGTGCGAAGGGTGTCACCACGACCGATGTCGGCGGGATCCGGCTCTGGTATCCCGGGTACAAGACGGGTTCGCTGCAGATCCGCAACGACGCGTTCGACCCGGTCACCATCTCCTTCGCGTCGCGCCCCAATGCCGGGTACGGATGTTGGTTCGGTCCGGCATTCGCCGATCGCGCGGCGTGGCCGTCGGCGTCGGTGCGGTTGGAGAGCAAGGCGGTGACGCCGACGCCGTACACCATCGGCGGGTACACCGCGGGCATCGGCGGTGACTGCGCTGCCACCGACTTCACCGGCCAGTGGGCCGCCTATGTCGTCGTCGCACCTGTCGGGCGCCCGGCCAACACGACGACGGCCAAGCTGGTCATGTCCCGCGACGGCAAGCTCAGTGTGACGTCCGTCGGCGGTTCGCTGAGTGTGCAGGCAAGGCTGCTCGATTCGACCGCAGCAGCTATGCACTCGGATCCTGGGAGCTGCGCGTGGCCGGGGCGCCGGCGCCGCAGCCTCCCCTGCTCAATATGACAGCCAGGCAGCTCGATCCCGCCGGCACGGTCCGTCCGGTCTATCGCTTCGACGTGGCCGCCAGCAGCTGGAACCTGCCGTTCAGCAACCCGCGGCGGGTGTCGGCGATCATGCCGGCGTATGTCGTGCAGGGGAGGGCCGACCAGGGCGGACCTGGACCGATCTCGGCCGCCTGGTCCCGCAAGGACAACCGACGCGGTCGAGGAGTGGTTCGGTCACGCTGGCGCCGGTGAGCTTCTACTGGCAGAACCCGAGCACCGGTGCTGCGATGACCAGGTTCCGGGTGACGGCTCAGGGACTGAATCTCGAACGAGATCGGACTGCGGGACATCCCCGCTCCCGTGGCGGCCACGCATGTCGGTCAGTTGTCGGTGTGCCCGGTCTCGGGCGGCAGCGACTGCTCGAGCACCGCGGCGCCCTTCGCGAACGGCCTCGACCAGGCGCCACTGCGGGTGCAGGTCTACGGCGACGACAACGCCGTGTTGCCGGTGTCCGATCCCAACTACGGTCGGATCTACTACCGCGACGACAACGGCGATCTGCTGACGGGGCTGATCCCGATGGACGGCACGTCCTACGTCCGGGTGAGCCCGTATCCGGGTGAGTACAGCAACGACGGATCGGCCGGGATCGATCGTGCGACCCAGTCCCACCGCGCCGGTCGGCGGCCGGTACGCCTACCTGAGCACGACTCGTCGACCCTGCGCGCAGGAGATCACCGCGTACGTCGGCGGGTCGTCGGAACACAGCCAGCCGATCGAGATCGGCGCGCGACGGTTCACGCCAACCGTGCCGTCCGGGTCACAGGCTGCGGTCGGCTTCCTCGCCACCGGCTGCTCGGATTATCCGGGCACGAACTACTGCCAAGATGGCCAGCCCGAGCACCGACGCTGACCTCGGACCCTGACCCGAATCGGCCGGCGCTGTTCCTGACCAAGGATCCGGACACGGGCGTGCCCATGATGGGACTGATGTTCTTCACCGAGGCCCAGACCGCGCTGACCAGCCTGCCGCTGCAGCAGGTCGCCGGACAGCCCGAACACAACGTCGCCGGAGACGACGTTGAGCGTGAACAACGGCGAGGTCACGATGAACACCACGTCGGGTTTCCAGCCGGGTGACGAGATCGACACCTGGCTGGTCAGCCACGGGACGAACTTCCAGGCCAGAGGCGGTCAAGGTGGGCGGCGGCAACTGATCGGGGGTGAGACCGGTGCCCGGCGGCCGGGTTGCGGTGTGGCGCGGCGGCGTCAGCGGCGCGGTGGCACCCGGCCGACGCCGCGGCGCTCCTCGGCGAGCAGTGCGTCGACGATCTGGTAGGCACGCAGGGCGGCGGCATCCGAGGCGGCGCTGACGCCGGCGCCGATGGAGTCCGGCGCCGTGGCCTGGATCGTCTCGAGCAGCGGCTGGTCCTCGACCATCGTGCCCTCGTAGACCTCGCGCAACCGCTCGGAGACCGACTCGTCGTGCAGCGCGTAGTTGCGCGCCGCCCGCCAGATGATCATCGTGTGGCCCGGGTCGATCGGCGTGAACGCGCGGATGAACACCCCGCGCAACACCTGCTGGTCGCTCAGGATGTCCATCTCGTCGACGTGCAGCGCCGGCGAGACGAAGGTGCCGGTCTCGCGCTGGGTGTACTGGCCGCCCGCCGCCAGCCCGGTGGCTTCGTGCTGCCAGTCGGCCAACGGCGCCGGAGCGAAGGTGCGGCTGTAGGACACGGTGGTCTCGGCGACCTCGATCTGCAGCGGCGGCGGGTCCTCGACGTACCCGCGGTGGATGCGATGCGGATGCACCTGCGGAAAGTGCGTGCGGTCGAGCGCGTTGTCGTGCAGCAGCATGTAGTTCGCGGCCATCTCCATCGCGCCGCCGAGCGTCGCCCACCCCGATTCACGCAGCTCGGGCAGATCCGGAGGATCGACGTTCGCGCCGCGCACCGGGTTGCCCAGCCACACCCAGACGAACGGTGCCTGCTCGCGGACCAGGTAGCTGCGCACCCGGGCGCCGTAGGGCACGTGGGTCTGCGACGGCACCCGCACGCACATGCCGTCGGCGCCGTAGGTGAAGCCGTGATACGCGCACACCACGGTGTCGTCGACGAGCGCGCCGAGCGACAGCGGCGCCGCGCGATGCGCACACCGGTCGTCGAGGGCGGCGACCGCACCGGACGACTGGCGGAACAGCACCAGCCGGCGGCCCAGCACCTGCCGGGCCAGCAACGATGCGTCGACCTCGTCGCTGGTCGCGACGACGTACCAGCAGTTGAGCGGGTAGTTGTCCGGGCGGCGCGAACCGATCCGCGCGGGCCCGGTCACAGGTCCAGCTCCAGTTGCGGGGACAGCGACCGCGACACGCAGATCATCATGTACTCGTTCGACTCCCGCTCGTCCTCGGTCAACAGCGAGTCGCGATGGTCGGGCGTGCCGGCGAGTACCGCGGTCTCGCAGGTACCGCACACGCCTTCCTGGCACGAGGAGAGCACGCTGATCCCGTTCTCCTCGAGCGCGTCGATGATCGACTTGTCCGGCGGCACGGTGACCGTGACACCGGAACGCGCGCACACCACCTCGAACCCGGACTCCCCGCCCTCGGGCGCCTCCTGCGGTTTGGCGCTGAACCGCTCGAGATGCAACGCGCCCGACGGCCACGACGCGCACTGCGCCTCGGCCGCCGAGAGCAGCCCTTCCGGACCGCAGCAGTAGACGAGCACGTCGTCGGCGGGCGTGCCGAGGATGTCCGGGAGCGGTAGCAGGCCCTTCTCGTCCTCGGGCCAGACGGTGACGCGGTCGCCGTACTGCTCGAGCTCGTCGAGAAAGGCCATCGAGGCCCGGCTGCGCCCGCCGTACCAGAGCTTCCAGTCGGCGCCGGCCTCGGTGGCCGCGGCGAGCATCGGGAGGATCGGGGTGATCCCGATACCGCCGGCCAGGAAGATGTACTGCGCGGCGCCGTGCAGCGGGAAGTGGTTGCGCGGTCCGCGCACCGCCACCGGCACACCGACCTCGAGGGTCTCGTGCACGCGTTGCGAGCCACCGCGGCCGGCCGGGTCGAGCAGCACGCCGATGCGCCAGCTGTGCCGGTCGCCCGGCTGTCCGCACAGCGAGTACTGCCGCACGATCGTCCTCGTCGAGCAGCACGTCGATGTGCGCGCCGGCGGTCCAGCCGGGCAGTTGCGTACCGGACGGGTCGGCCAGCGTCAACGAGACGACGCCGTCGGCGCGGACCTCGCGAGCGGTGATCACGAGGTCGGACCGGCGTTCGGAGAACACCGTCGCCATGGCCGTGGTCGGCGCCTCACCAGAGGTCATCAGCTACTCCCGGACGATCAGGGCACGACCACGGCGCGGCCGGACAGTTGACCCTGCTCCATCAGTTCGTACGCGTGCAACGTCTCCTCCAGCGCGAAGCGTTGCACGTGCGGGGTGATCAGGCCGCGGCGGGCCATCGCGATCACCTCGTGCAGCTCGGGCAGCGTGCCCCAGAACGAGGTCGTCAGGTTCACCTCGTAGGGCAGCGTGTAGAAGGTCCAGGCGAATTCCCCACCGGCGGCACCCACGACGACGAGATCGCCGCCGGCCTTGATCACCGCCCCGCCGAGCGCCACCGTCGGGCCGGCACCGACGAAGTCGAGCACGACGTCGACCTTGCCGCCGGCCGCGTCCAGCACGGCGGCCGCGGCGCTGTCGGACGAGTCGCCGGCGAGCACCGTGGAATGCGCGCCGACTTCCTTGGCGACGGCAAGCGCGGACTCGCGGGTGTCGACGGCGATCACGTGCGTGCCGCTCAGCGCAGTGAGGATCTGCACCGCGAGGTGGCCGAGCCCGCCGACGCCGATCACCACGGCGTGCGAATCGGGCGTCAGCTTCGGCAGCAGTCGTTTGACGGCGCGATAGGGCGTGAGGCCGGCATCGGTGAGCGGCGCGGCGGCCACCGGGTCCAGGTCGCCGAGCGGGACGAGCCGGCGCGGGTCATGTACCAGCATGTACTCGGCCAGTCCGCCGTCGATCCCGAAGCCGAGCCCGGGCGGTCCGTCGTAACCGCGCACGCAGAGGTTCTCCGCCCCGGCGGCACACGGCTTGCACCGACCGCAGCCGCTGAGCCCGTACACGGCGACAGCCTCGCCGGCCTCGACGCCGCGCACGCCCGCGCCGACAGTGTGTACCCAGCCGGCGTTCTCGTGACCGATCACGAACGGCGGGCCCCACGCAGCCATGCCCTCGGCGAATTCGTGCATCACGTGCAGGTCGGAGTGGCACAGCCCCGCGCCGCCGATCTTCACCACCACCTGGCCCGGGCCGGGCTCCGGCTCGGGCAGGTCGACGAGTTCGGGATCGGATTGGAACCGTTGGAGCTGCAGTGCGCGCACGTTTCCTCCTGGTGGTCAGCAGCAGCGGGTCGGTCAGGCCAGCAGGGTGAGCGGGCGCTGCAGCCGATCGACGACCGCGCGGAGGTAGTCGGCGGCCGGGGCGCCGTCGACAGCACGGTGGTCGAAGGTGAGGCTCAGCGTGAGCACCTGGGTGCGCACCGGGGTGTCGCCCTCCCATCGCACCGAGTCGCGCAGCCGGCCGACACCGAGGATCGCCACCTGTCCCGGCGAGATCACCGGCGTGAAGAAGTCGATGCCGAAGCTGCCCAGCGTGCTGACGGTGAACGTGCCGCCTTCGAGATCCGCAAGCGCGGTCTTGCCGATGCGTGCCTCGCCGGCCATCCGCTTCGTCTCGGCCGCGATGCCCGACAGCGCGAGCTGGTCGGCGTTCGCGACCACCGGCACGATCAGGCCGTCGTCGAGCGCCACCGCGATCCCGACATTGATGTCGGACTGCACGTAGATGTGCTCGCCCTGCACCGAGGCGTTCAGCCGCGGGTGATCGATCAACGCCAGTGCCGCGGCCCGCACGATCAGGTCGGTGATCGTCGGCACCGGGATGCCGGCCTCCGACCACTGCTCCTTCAGCTGTGCGCGCAGCCCGACCGCGGCGTCCATCGTGGCGTCGGTACCGAGCGTCAGCTGCGCCATCTCCTGCAGGCTCGCGTGCATCCGCGACGCGATGACGCCACGCATGCCCGAGAGCGGGATGACCTCGAGTGGCGCGCCGGGCTCGGCCGGAGCGCGGTGTACCGCTGCGGCACTGATGTCCGAGCGCCGGACCTTGCCGCCCGGCCCGGACGCCGACACGCTGCCGAGATCGACGCCTGCGGCGGCCGCGTCGCGGCGCACGAGCGGTGACCCGACGCTCGGCGGCGCGGCTGCAGCCGCCGCAGGAGCTGGTGTCGCCGGTGCTTCGAGCACATCGGCGGTGATGATGCGACCGTTCGGCCCGGTGCCGCGCAGTTGGGTGACGTCGATGCCGCGTTCGCCGGCGACCCTGCGTGCGTTCGGCGACACGAACAGCCGGCCCGAGTGCTCGACAGGTGCGGCGACGGTCCCGCCGTTCGGGCTCACCGCGGTCGGGTCCTCAGGCGCGGCGGCGGCCTCGGGGGCAGCGGCGGCCGCGGGGGCAGCGGCTGGCACAGGGCCGCTCGGCACGTCCTCGCCGGCCTCGAGCAGCCAGCCGATGAGCGCGCCCGGCGGCAGCTCGACCGGTGCCTCGACGGCCGGGTGGAACAGGCCCTCGGCCTCGGCCTCGACCTCGACGTCGACCTTGTCGGTGGCCATCCGCATCAGCGGCTGGCCCGGCGAGACGGCGTCACCCGGGCTGACGAGCCACTCCTCGATGACGCCGGTCTCCATCGTCAGCCCGAGCTTGGGCAGGAGAACCTCGACCGCCACGTCAGGCTCCCGGGCGCTCGAGCTGACGACGGACGCCGTCGGCGATCTTCAACCTGTCGGGGATGTAGGCGCGCTCCAGCACCGGGCTGAACGGAACCGGCGAGAAGGGTGCGCCGAGGCGAAGCACCGGGGCGTCGAGGTAGTCGAAGGCCTCTTCCTGGATCTGCGCGGCGATCTCGGCCCCGATCCCGCCGAAGGTGACCGCCTCGTGCACGATCACGGCGCGGTTCGTGCGCCGCACGGATTCGAGAATGGTCTTGCTGTCCAGTGGTTGGACCGTCCGCACGTCGATGACCTCGGCCTCGATGCCGGCCTCGGCCAGCGGACCCGCGGCGGCCACCGACTCGGGCACCATCCGGCCCACCGCGATGATCGTGACGTCCTTGCCCGGGCGCACCACGTTGGCCTGACCGAACGGGATCTCGTAGATCTCCTCGGGCACCGGGCCGCGTTCGCCGAGCATCCGCTTGTTGAGGATCACCACGGTGGGGTTGTCGTCGCGCACGGCGGCGACCATGAGCCCCTTCACGTCGTGCGCGGACGACGGCAGCGCCACCTTCAGGCCTGGGATGTGCGCCAGCCAGGCCTCGAGGCTCTGACTGTGCTGCGGGCCGGCCGACAGCCCGGCGCCCCCGGCCGTGGTGAGCGTGAGCGGCACGGTGACGTCGCCGCCGAACATGAACTTCAGCTTCGCGGCCTGGTTGTAGAGCTGATCCATCGCGACGCCGATGAAGTCGAAGAACATCAGGTCGACGACCGGGCGCAGGCCGCGGGCCGCGGCGCCGACGCCCATCCCGAGGAACCCCATCTCGGAGATCGGGGTGTCGATCACCCGTTTCTCGCCGTAGGCCTTGTACAGACCGTCGAAGGCCTTGAACACACCGCCGTAGAAACCGACGTCCTCACCGATGACCAGGACGTCGTCGTCCTCGGCCATCAGCTGCATCAGCGACTCGGTGAACGCCTTGACGTAGGTGATCTCGCGCATCTCGTCCTCAGACCGTGTAGACGTAGTCGAGCAGGTCGGCAGGGTCGGGTTCGGGACTGTCCTCGCCGAACTTGATCGCCGCGACGATCTCGTCGGCGGTCTGCTGCCAGACCGACTGGCACTCCTCGACGTCGACGATCTCGGCAGCGGTCAGCCGGGCCTCGAGCGCAGCGATCGCGTCCCGCTCCTTCCAGGTGTCGATCTCCTCCTGGGTGCGGTACAGCGTGCGCAGGCCCTTGACGCCCTGGTGGTCGTAGTAGCGGTAGGTCTTGGCTTCCAGCAGCGCCGGGCCCTCGCCGGCGCGGGCCCGCGCAACCCACTTCTCGGCGGCCAGGTACACCGCGACCGCGTCCATGCCGTCGACGATCTCGCTGGGCATGCCGTAGGCAGCGGCCCGGTCCGCGACGTTCTCCAGCAGCATGTGCTTGGCCTGCGGGGTGAACTCCGCATAGCCGTTGTTCTCGCAGACGAACAGGACCGGCAGGCGCAGCACGGCGGCCAGGTTCGCCGACTCGTGGAACGCCCCGATGTTCGAGGCACCGTCACCGAAGAACGGCACCGCCACCGAGTCCTGGCCCTTGTAGGACGAGGCGAGCGCGGCGCCGACGGCGTGCGGGATACCGCCGCCCACGATGCCGTTCGCCCCGAGCATGCCGATGCTCAGGTCGTTGATGTGCATGCTCCCGCCGCGGCCCTTGCAGTAGCCGGTCGTCTTGCCGAACAGCTCGGCGTACATGTAGCGCAGGTCGGCGCCCTTGGCGACCGCGTGGCCGTGGCCGCGGTGGGTGGAGGTGATCACGTCGTCATCGCGCAGCGCAGCCATCACGCCGGCGGCGCACGCCTCCTGGCCGACGTACAGATGCAGGAAGCCGGGCATCCTGCCACCCTCCATCAGCTTGCCGGCCTCTTCCTCGAACAGCCGGATGCGCACCATCCGCCGGTGCAGGTCACGCAGCACCTCGGGTGACATGGTGGTGATCGGGTCGCTGGTTGAATCGCTGACGGGGCTCTGCGTCATCGCTGCTCCGGATCGGGTGCATAGGGAGATCGGCGACAGTTACCGTACTTCCCCGCGGGGGTGTAAGACTAGTCTGTCTCCATAAAGTACCTACCCGCGGAGC
Source organism: uncultured Actinomycetota bacterium (assembly GCA_963850835.1). Lineage (GTDB taxonomy): Bacteria > Actinomycetota > Actinomycetes > Mycobacteriales > Jatrophihabitantaceae > Jatrophihabitans. Next base: position 115,731 of record CAWKNB010000003.1, read on the forward strand.
GTGATGAACAGCGAACGACCGACCCGAGTGTTGGCCGTCACTGGCGGGCACCGGGTCGATCTCGACTCGTTCACCGCGATGTTGTCCTCGATCTGCACCGAGCGGGCGTGGGTGTACGCGCATTCGGTGCAACCCGCCGCGCAGGGTTGGCTCGCCCCCGCACAGGCCGGCGCATTCGATGCGATGCTGTGCCACGACCTGCCCGGGCTGCACCTCGCGCGCGGCACCGCACCCGCACCGGTCGGGCCCGACCCGCAGGTGCGCCGGGACCTGCACGACCTGCTCGCCGCCGGGCAGGGCATCGTGTTCCTGCACCACGCGCTCGCCGGCTGGCCGGGCTGGCCCGACTGGGCCGAGGTGCTCGGCGGCCGCTACCACTACGCCCCTGCGCAACTGCGCGGCGCGAGCTGGCCGGACTCCGGATTCCGCTATGCCGCCTACACCGCCCGGGTGGTCGATCCCGCCCACCCGGTGTGCGCCGGCGTCGACGACTTCGCATTGGCCGACGAGCTCTACCGCTGCCCGGTGTTCGAGGACGACGTCGTGGCGCTCCTGCGCGCCGACGTCGCGCCGGGCGAGTTCCACGAGACCTTCCACGAGGTGCTCGGCACGCCACGCGCCGGCGCGGCCTGGAGCCACCCGCCGGCCAGCGACCTGATCGCCTGGGCCACCTCGGCGGGGGCCAGCCCGATCGTCTACCTGCAGCCCGGTGACGGTCCGCAGACCTTCGCCGACCCGACCTTCCGCCGCCTCGTGGGGAACGCTCTCGCGTGGGTGGCCTCGGCCGACGCGCACGGGTGGGCGACCGCCCGGTCGGCGCCGGCACCCACCCCTTAACCCGTAGGAGAGGACACACCATGGATCTGCAACTGTCCGGCCGCAAGGCCATCGTCACCGGCGCAAGCCGCGGCATCGGCCGTTCGATCGCCGAGCAGCTCGCCGCCGAGGGCTGCGACCTCGCGCTGTGCGCCCGCGGCGTCGAATCGCTGCAGGCGTTCGCCGACGAGCTCAAGTCCACCGGCCGCAACGTCGTCACCGCAGCCGTCGACGTCGCCGACCCGGAGGCAGTGACCGACTTCGTCAACACCGCGGCCGACGGCCTCGGCGGACTGGACGTCGTGGTCTCGAACGTGTCGGCCGGCGCGCTCAAGGGGCCGGACCAGTGGCTGTCGAGCTTCCAGGCCGACCTGCTGGCGTTCGTGCGGCTGTGCGAGGCCGCGGTGCCGCACCTGGAGCAGTCCGACGCCGCGTCGATCGTCGCGGTCGGCACCACCTCGGCCTTCGACACCCTCCCGCCGACCGCGCCGAACTCCTACGCCGCACTGAAGGCCGCGGTGCTGCAGCACGCGTCCGGCCTCGGCCACTCGCTGGCTCCCAAGGGGATCCGGGTCAACACCGTCTCCCCCGGCCCGATCGACTTCCCCGACGGCGCCTGGGACAAGCTGCACAACGCCCGGCCCGAGTTCTACGAGGGCATCCGCGCCCGCATCCCGGTCGGCCGCCTGGGCCGCCCCGAGGAGGTCGCCCGCGCGGTCGCGTTCCTGGCGAGCCCCGCGTCGAGCTTCTGCACCGCCACCAACCTCGTCGTCGACGGCGGCTTCGTGAGCCGGGTGCAGTTCTAGATGGGTCCGGCCGGCCGCCTGGACGCCGTCTTGATCTGTGGCGGCCGGTGGCACGACTTCGACTACGCGCGGCTGCAGCTGCTCGATGAGTTGGGCCGCTACGAGCAGGTCCGGACCCGGGTGTTCGAGGACTACTCGGATCTGGACGCGATCGCGGCCGCCGATCTGCTGGTGACCTACACCTGCAACGTGCGCCCGGACCCGGCGCAACAGGACGCCTTGGTGGAGTTCGTGCACGGCGGGGGTCGCTGGCTCGCGCTGCACGGCACGCACTCGGCCATCGACCCCCGCGACGAGACCGGCATCTTCCGCACGCCGCGGGCGCTGGGCAAGGTCAAGGAACTGCTCGGGGGACAGTTCCTGGCCCACCCGCCGATCGAGCCGTACCAGGTGGAGATCACCGCACCCGAGCACCCGCTGGTGGCCGGCATCGAACCGTTCACCGTTCGCGACGAGCTGTACGTGCTCGAGCTGTGCCCGCCGTTGCAGACGCTGCTGCACACACGCTTCACCGGGCCGTGCCGTGGCTTCGCCGAGGGCGATATCACCGACGACGACCCGCGGCCGGTGCTCTATCTGAAGCAGACCGGCGCGGGCACCGTGTGCTATTTCACGCTCGGGCACTGCCGGGGCCGATTCGACATGCAGACCGACGGCATCGACGACTACGGGCGTCATGACCTCGGCAGTTGGGAGGTCCCGGAGTTCCGCACCGTCCTGGGTCGCTGCGTGCAGTGGGCCGTGACGGGGTCCTACTAACTGGTGTGAGTATTCACTAACTCCTTCCGCCGGAGGCAGCGCCGTTATAAGGTCCGGACAAGGTCAGCAGGAGGTGCGTGTGCCCGACGACCAGATTCCGTCGACGACCCGGATCGTCACCCTCGCGTCGCGGCCGAGCGGCCGTCCGACGCCGGACAACTTCGAGCTCGTGGAGCAGCCGCTGCCCGAGCCCGGCCCCGGCCAGCTGCTCGTGCGCAACACCTACATGAGCGTCGACCCGGCGATGCGCGGGCGCATGGAGCCGACCGAGAAGCACTACACCACCAACTTCGCGATCGGCGGCCCGCTCGACGGGTCGGCGATCGGCCGCGTGGTGGCGAGCAACGCCGACACGTTCGCGCCCGGCTCCTACGTGCGGCACCGGCTGGGCTGGCGCGACTGGGCGCTGGTCGACGCGGAGACGGCGACGGTGGTCGATCACGGCCTGGCCCCGCTGCCCGCGTGGCTCGGCGTGCTCGGCCAGCCCGGGTTCACGGCTTACGCCGGTTTGCTGCGTGCGGGCGAGCTGCGCGACGGCGACGTGGTGTTCGTGTCCGCCGCCGCGGGCGCGGTCGGCAGCGCAGCCGGTCAGTTCGCCCGGTTGATGGGTGCCGGCCGGGTGGTCGGCAGCGCCGGCGGTGCGGAGAAGGCCAAGTTGCTCGTCGAGGAGTTCGGTTACGACGAGGGCATCGACTACCGGGGCGACCTCGTGGCCGGGCTCGCGGCCGCGGCACCGGACGGGATCGATCTCTACTTCGACAACGTCGGCGGCGATCACCTGATCGCGGCGCTGTACGCGCTGAACCTGCACGGCCGAGTCGCGCTGTGCGGAATGATCTCGACGATCGAGGACGCCGAGGGCGCCCCCGGCGTGCAGCACCTGATCCAGGCCGTGCTCAAACGCCTGACGCTGCGCGGGTTCATCGTCCGCGACCACGAGGACCTGCGTCCGGAATTCGAAAAGCGGGTCAGCGACTGGTTGCGCACCGGCGAGCTGGTGTCGAAGCAGACCGTCGTCGACGACCTCGGCCATTCGGTCGAGGCCTTCCTCGGGCTGCTGTCCGGGCACAACGTCGGCAAGATGCTGGTCCGGCTCAGCGACGACGAGCCCACCGCATGAGCGTCACTGCCGTCGAACCGACGCTGTTCGCCTCACTCGACCCGCCGCGACTCGCCGGCTCGCGCTGCGACGCCTGCGGCACGGTCGCGTTCCCCGTGCAGACCGGTTGCGCAAACTGCGCCGGCTCGGCGCTGTCCCTCGTCGAACTCCCCGACCGCGGCACGTTGTGGACCTGGACGGTGCAGGCCTTCGAACCCAAGGCCCCCTACCGCACGCCGGATACCGGCTTCGAGCCCTACGGCGTCGGGTACGTCGACCTCGGCGAGGTGATCGTCGAGTCGCGGCTCGCCGGCGACTCGACGGGATTGGAGATCGGCATGCCGATGCGACTCACCCTCTTGCCGGTGTGGCCGACGGACGACGGTGACGTCGTCACGTACGCCTTCGAGCGTGACGAGGCGACCCGGTGACCGGGGTCAGCATCGTCGGGGTCGGCATGCACCGGTTCGGTCGGCACGACCCGGGCCTGACAGGAATGGCGATGGGCGCGCACGCCATTCGAGCAGCGCTGGCCGACGCCGGCGTGCAGTGGTCGGACATCGGCTACGCCGTGGGCGGCAGCAACGTGTCCGGCAAACCCGATTCGCTCGTCGGCAGCCTCGGCCTCACCGGCGTGCCGTTCGTGAACGTTCGCAACGGATGCGCCACCGGCGGCGTCGCCCTCGCCACCGCGGCCAACGCGATCCGGGCCGGCGAGACCGACCTCGCACTCGTCGTCGGCTTCGACAAGCACGCCCGCGGCGCGTTCGCGGCCAGCCCGGCCGACTACGGGCACGACAACTGGTACGCCGAGACCGGCATGATGGTCACCACGCAGTTCTTCTCGATGAAGGACCGCCGCTACCTCCACACCCACGGCCTCAAGGACCGCATCCTCGGCCAGGTGGCCGCGAAGGCGTTCCGCTGCGGTGCACTCAATCCAGACGCGTGGCGGCGTACCCCGCTCTCCGAGGACGAGATCATGAATGCGCGGGTGATCAACCCGCCGCTGACGCAGTACATGTTGTGCTCACCGAGCGAGGGCGCGGCGGCGCTGGTGCTGGCCCGCAGCGACCGCGCTGCCGACCTGTGCGAGCGGCCGGTCAACCTGGCTGCGGTGGCCAAGCGCACCAGGCGCTTCGGCTCCTTCGAGGTGTTCGCCCCGTGGCTGCCGCCGCACGGCGGCGAGAGCCCGAGCGTGGACGCGGCGAAGGCAGTGTTCGACAGCGCCGGGGTGTCGCCGGCCGACGTGCAGGTCGCACAGCTGCAGGACACCGACTCCGGCGCGGAGACCTATCACATGGCCGAGACCGGGCTGTGCGAACACGGCGCCCAGCAACAAATCCTCGACCTCGACGAGACCTCGCCCACCGGCCGGCTGCCGATCAACACCGACGGCGGTTGTCTGGCCAACGGCGAACCGGTCGGGGCGTCGGGCCTGCGACAGGTGCGCGAGATCGTGCTGCAACTGCAGGGCCGAGCCGGCGACCGGCAGGTGTCCGGCGCCCCCCGTGTCGGCTTCACGCACGTCTACGGCGCGCCGGGCATCAGCGCGTGCACCGTCCTGACGACGGAGTAGGAGAGACCTGATGGCTGAGCCGGACCTCGAGCAGTGGCGCAGCGAGGTGCGCGGGTGGCTCGCGTCGGTGCTGCCTGAGCGCACCGACCGCGGCACGGCCGCACCCGACTACGCGATCTTCGCGAACATCACCGAGGAAGCCGAGCACGCACTGCTCGACCGTGTCCGCGAGTACCGCCGGCAGCGCTACGACGCCGGCTACGGTGCCATCGCGCTGCCCGTCGAGATCGGCGGCGCAGGGTTGTCGGCTCGTTTCGTGGTGGCGTACACCGCCGAGGAGCAGCGCTTCGAGGCGCCACCCTCCACCGAGTTGATCAGCGTCACCTGCGGCCTGGTCGGGCCGACGATCGCGACGTTCGGCACCGACGCGCAGCGCGAGAAGTACGCACGCGCGTTCATTCGCTCGGATCTGCTGTGCTGCCAGCTGTTCAGCGAGCCGGGTGCCGGCTCCGACCTCGCGGCTGTTGCGACGACTGCGGTGCCGGAGGGCGACGAATGGGTGATCAACGGCCAGAAGGTGTGGTCGTCCGGCGCCCGCTTCGCCGATTACGGGCTGTTGCTCGCGCGCACCGACCCGGACGTCGCCAAGCAGGCCGGCCTGACGATGTTTCTGATTCCGATGGACGCGCCGGGCGTCGAGATCCGCCCGATCAAGCAGATGAGTGGCGCGTCGTCGTTCAACGAGGTGTTCCTCTCCGACGTGCGCATCAACGACGACATGCGGGTCGGGCCGGTCGGCGACGGCTGGAAGGTCGCGAACGCCACCCTCGGCTTCGAACGGACCGCGAGCGGGCAGGGCACGCGACGCAAGGGCGGCAGCTTCGACGACCTGCTCGGGCTCGCCCGCCGGCTGGGCCGCACCGATGACCCGCTGGTGCGCCAGGAACTCGCCGACGTCTACGTGCGCACCCAGCTGCGCACCGCCACCACCGACCGCGTTGCGCGTGCCACCGCGGCCGGCACGCCGCCCGGCCCCGCAGCGTCGATCGGCAAAATCGTCGCCTCGCAGAACCTCACCCGCATCGGGGACGTGGCGATGTCGCTGCTCGGCGCGCGGATGGTTGCCGACACCGGCGAACCCGACGCCTTTGCCTGGACCGAACACCTGCTCGGCGCGCCCGGCTATCGCCTCGCCGGGGGCACCGACGAGGTGCAGCGCAACATCATCGGCGAGCGAGTGCTCGGCCTGCCACGCGAGCCGCGCGTCGACAAGGGCGTGCCGTACTCGAAACTGCCGCGCAGCAGCTGACCGCGAGCGCGGTCCGGTTCTCTCCGCCGCCGCCCCAGACCCGACGCTTGCAACGAGATGACCAGATTTCGGGACCAGATCCGGTCATCTCATTGCAAGAGTGGGCGTTGGGGTGCCCGAGCACGGCGGGCGCCGGGTCGGCGTGGCCCCCGTGCCCGGAGCTGATCAGTTCGGGAAACGCACGCCGCCGGCGTAGGTGAACCCGGCGCCCGTGGTCGTCGTCCAGCGGATGTGGCCCTGCATGCCCTCGAGCTGGTCCATGCCGCTGTCGAAGGTGATCCGGCCGCCCGCGGCGGTGCCGGTGAAGTGGTACTCGAAGGTCCCGCTGCGATCGCCGACGGTGCCGGCGAACACGCCGTAGCCGTGGTAGTGCACGCCGCCTGCGTCCAGGATCGCAGTGAACAGCTCGGTGCCGGTGGCGGTGATGTCGCCGGTGAACTCGACCGGGGCGGAGATGTGGCTGATGGTGGTGGTGCCCACCTGTCGGGTGTCGATGATGGTCGCAGCGCCGACGCCGGTGCCCGATCCGGCGACCTGGAACGCGGTCTTCGCGCTCGGGACAGCTTGGGCGCCACCCGCGCTCACGAGGGCGATCGGCAGCACCAGCGCGGCAAGGAGCAGGAGCAGGCGTTTGCGGACGTTCATCGAGGTTCCCTTCGTCATGGTGCGATCGACAACGGCGCCTCGGTCAATTGGTCGGTGTCGACCCCGAGGCCGGCCCGCAGCGCCATCGCTGCAGGCAGATTGAGCACCCCGTTGTCCGTCGGCGCGACGGTGCCCGACCCCGATCGCACCTGCTCGAAGAATGCATCGACCGACGCGTCCGCCACATCCGTGTCGACGGTGTCGGCGTCGATCTCGAACACCAGCACCGAGGTGGTGGCTCGCCAGCGCACCAAGGAGGTACTCACCACCGTCCACGGCCGCCACTTGCCGATCTCGTCCAGCAGGGTGCGAATCGCGGTGGTGTCCGACGAACTGGCCTCCGCCTCGGCGAGCAGGCTCAGTGCCCGCTCGTCGTCCGCGCCGCCCGCATCGGGCAACGGCGCCGACAGCGTCGCCGCGACGCCGACGGCCACCTGCTCACCGTCGTGCAGCGCATGGAAGACCGCGTCGAACAGTTCGGCCGACGACGTGCCCCGACTGGCACCGGGTCCGTCGTCGTCGTGCCGCCGCCCGCTCCAGAGGAGCTGCTCCGCCGACGGTTGCGCCGTTCCGACCCCGATAACCAGCACTGCGATCCTTTCGAGTCGTTACCACCCGAGCAGGGCGGCGAGCCGCTCCCGGTGCACGGTGGCGTTGCCCAGCAGCACCTCGTCGGCGCGAGCCCTTCTGAAATAGAGGTGCGCGTCGTGCTCCCAGGTGAAGCCGGTGCCGCCGTTGATGTGCACGTTCTCGGTGGCCGCCACGACGTAGGCATCGGTGCACCAGATCTTGGCCACCGCGGCCGCCTCGGCGAGCCGGCCCGGGTCGCCGGTGTTGCCAGCAGCCTGCAGCGCGCGGTCGAGCGCCGAGCGGCCCAGCTCCACCTGCAACAGCAGGTCGGCGAGCTTGTGTTTGATCGCCTGGAAGCTGCCGATCGGCCGGCTGAACTGGTGCCGGATCTTCGCGTACTCGGCAGCCATGTCCAGGCACGCGGATGCCCCGCCGACCTGCTCGGCCGCCAGCACGATCAACACGGTCTGCAGCGCGGTGCCCACGACGTCGGCGCCGGAACCGTCGGTGGTGAGCGCGACGCCCGAGGCGTCGGCCAGCCGCACGACCGCCTGGCCGCGGGTCGGGTCGAGCACCGGCAGTGCGGCGACATCCACCCCCGCAGCGTCGCCGGCGACCAGGAACAGGTCGCAACCGCCCGGCGTGGCAGCCGCGACGACCAGGTGGTCGGCGCCGACCCCGTCGAGCACGAACTCCGCGGTACCGCTCAGCTGCCAGGAGCCGTCCTCACCGGTGGCGGTCACCGGGAGGCGCTCCGGTCGCCAGCACCCGTCTGCGTCGACGCCGACGAATGCAGCGCGCGCCTGCCCGGCCGACATGGCGCCCAGCACCTCACCGGTGTCGGCGCACCCGGCGAGCACCTGCCCGGCGAGCACGGTCGAGGACAGGAACGGGACCGGCAGCAGCGAGCGGCCCAGCTCCTCGGCGACCACGGTGAGCTCGGCGAGACCGCCGCCAGCTCCGCCGGATTCCTCGGGTATCCCGAGCCCGGCCAAGCCCATCTCACGACCGAGCAGTCGCCAGGCGTCTGCGTCGATGCCGGTGCCGCCGTCGAGTTGTCGGCGGGCCGCGGTCACGCCGCCGCAGCCCTCGACGAGGTCGGCCACCGCCTCGCGCAGTGCGCGCAGTTCGGTGTCGTCCGAGGTGGTTGTCATGCGAGTCAGCCGGCGCGACCGGCGACCAGACGCTCCTCGCGCGCCTCGTCCTCCGCGCGGGTCAGGCCGAGCATCAGGATGAGTTCCTGGTGCAGATGCATCCACACCGTGTGGTAGGAGTCCATGAGCGGCGACGCGAGCCAGGCGTTGTCGCCGTCGTCGAACTTGTCCAGCGCTTCCTGCAGTCGTGGCCGGTAGCCGGACAGCCGAGGTGCGGCGGCCGCGAGCCGGCGCAGGATCGGACCGATCGACGAGTGCACCTCGTCGAGGCGCTCCCGCACACCGTCGTCGTAGGCGACGTCGCTGTGGTCGTTCGGCGTGCCGTCGGAGCGGGTCTGCCAGGCCGAGCACACATCGCGCAGCTTGCGGTTGATCGGCAGGAACCCGTCGAAGAGGGCGTCGACCTCTTTCTCCTGCGTGCTGCCGGGCTCGATCCGCAGCAGCGTGCCGGCCTCCTTGGTGCCCTGCGGGGTGGGCATGGTGATCGGACCCTTCGACAGCGCCAGACCCTGCTCCACCAATTGCTGGGTCGCCGCGTCGGGGTTGCCCCGGATCATGCCGCGGACGACGAGGGTGACCAGCGCGTCCTGCCCCGGGTCGAGTTCTGCCTCGCTCACCACACCTGCACCTCCGGTCGTCGGGTCGGGGTTCCGGCAATCCTCGTATAAACTGTGGTCGGAGTCAAGAAAGTCTGCGCAGTGGTCTTTGCCCTGCACGCTCTGATGCCGCACGATGACGCACATGGGGCTGACGACGCACTACGAGAGCCTGCTCATCGATGCGCCCCGGCCAGGCGTCACCGTCGCCACGCTCAATCGCCCGGACCGGCTCAACGCTCTCACGTTCGCCATGTTCGGCGAACTGCGGCAGCTGTGCCGCGACGTCGCCGCCGACGACGACACCCGGGTGCTGATCCTCACCGGCGCCGGCCGGGCGTTCTGCGCGGGTCTGGATCTGGCCGACGCCGGTGAACTGTCGGACCTGACCGCTGCCCAGTTCATGCAGGGTCAGGAGTCGTGGGCGGAGTCGATCACCTCGTTCCGCCGACTGCCCAAGCCGGTGATCGCCGCAGTCAACGGTGCTTCGGCCGGCGCGGGCTTTTCCTTGGCGCTCGCTGCCGACCTGCGAGTCGCATCCCCCGCGGCACGGTTCAACGCCGCTTTCGTGCGGATCGGGCTCACCGGCGGCGACTGCGGTAGTTCGTGGATGCTTCCGCGCATCGTCGGACTCGGGCTCGCCTACGAAATCCTGCTCACCGGTCGATTCGTCGCTGCCGAGGAAGCCGCCGCGATCGGACTGGTCAACAGGGTCGTGCCGGCCGACGATCTCCTCGATGAAGCCGTCCGGCTCGCCGAACTGATCACCGCCAACAGCCCGCTCGGCGTGCGACTGACGAAGCAGGTGGTGCAGAGCAATGTCGACGCCCCATCGTTGGAGGCTGCAGTCGAACTCGAAAATCGGAATCAGACGCTGACAGCGCGCACTGAGGACATGGCCGAGGCTTTACGCGCATTTCGCGAAAAGCGACCGCCGGAATTCACCGGCCGGTGATAACGCTCCCAAGCTTGACGCAGGATGCCGAAAGTGAACTACGGTGAGGAAACCCCCAAAAAAAACGGGCCATTGCGGAGGAGGGAGTGCCAGTGAGCGACGGAGCTGCGTCACCTCGGAAGAACGGCACCACCCGGCGTCCGAATTCGGGGCGCAACGCTCGGGTTCGGCTCGCGGAGGCACAACCGGCCGACGACGGCGAATCGACCACTTCGCAGGCGGCCGCCGACGCTGTCGGTGGTACCGACCCGGTCGGCATGCCGGTGCTCGGTGAGGGCATCGGCGACCTCGGCGCGGCCTTCACCTCGCTCGGCACCGTCGCCAGCAAGGGGCGCAAGCTGACCGGCGACCTCGCCCGGATCGCGATCGGCCGGTCGCAGATCAAGCCGGAACCCAAGGACTGGCGCTTCAAGGATCCGTCCTGGGCCGACAACCCGATCTACCGTCGCGTCGGCCAGTCGTATCTCGCCGGGTGTGATTTCGCCGATGAGGTGCTCGACGAGCTCGGGCGCAACGGACGCCAGACCGTCGCCGCCCGCTTCCTGCTCAACGTCGTGGAGAGCACGCTCGCGCCCACGAACACGCTGCCGGGCAACCCGGCGGCGATCAAGCGCGCGTTCGAGACCGGCGGCACCAGCCTGGTGCGCGGTGCGAAGCACTTCGTCGGCGACGTGCGGCACAACGGCGGCATGCCGTCGATGGTCGACCGCACCGCCTACACGGTCGGCACGGATCTCGCCGTCACACCCGGTGCGGTCATCGACCGCGAGCCGGTCGGCGAGGTGCTGCAGTACGCGCCGACGACCGAGACCGTGCGTTCTCGCCCGGTGCTCGTGGTGCCGCCGCCGATCGGCCGCTTCTACTTCCTCGACCTGCGGCCCGGTCGCAGTTTCGTCGAGTACTCGGTGAGCCGCGGGCTGCAGACGTTCATGCTGAGCTGGCGCAACCCCACCAAGGAACAGGGCGAGTGGAACCTGGACGACTACGTCAGTCGCGTGCTGTCGGCGGTCGACGCGGTCCGTGAGGTCACCGGCTCCGACGACGTCGACCTCATCGGCTTCTGCGCGGGCGGCATCCTGCAGACCCTCGCGCTGAATCATCTCGCCGCCATCGACGACGATCGCGTGCACAGTGCGAGCTACGCCGTCACGTTGCTGGACTTCGGCCAGACCGCGCCGATCCGTGCGTTCTCCTCGCCGAAGCTGCTCGCGCTCGCGCGGTGGAACTCCGGGCGCTCGGGCATCATCAGCGCCCGCAACATGGGTGGCGTGTTCACCTGGATGCGTCCGAACGAGTTGGTGTGGAACTACTGGGTGAACAACTACCTGATGGGCAACAACCCGCCGGTGTTCGACATCCTGGCGTGGAACGCCGACGGCACCAATCTGCCGGCCAGGCTGCACCAGCAGTTCCTCGACATCTTCGAGCACAACTCGATGTGCGAGCCGGGCCGGATGACCGTGCTCGACACCCCGGTCGACCTTTCCACCATCACGGTGCCGACATTCGTGACCGGCGGCACCACCGATCACCTGACGCCGTGGCAGGGCTGCTATCGCACCACCCAGCTGCTCAGCGGTCCCAGCACGTTCGTCCTCAGCAACGCCGGCCACATCCAGAGCCTGGTCAACCCGCCGGGCAACCCGAAGGCGACGTTCTTCTCCGGCGGCCCGCCGGAGAAGGATGCGCAGGGCTGGCTCGACGCCTCGGAGAAGCAGACCGGCACCTGGTGGGAGCACTGGGCCGACTGGGTCATCGAGAGCTCACCGGACACGACGGAGGCGCCGACCCGGCTCGGCAGCGACGACCACCCGGCTCTCGAGGACGCGCCCGGCCTGTACGTCCGCGACCTGCTGCCGGCCTGAGCTCGGCCGGCGGTACGGTGCAGCCGCTCATCCTGGTCACCAACGACGACGGGCTGCACTCCCCCGGGTTGCTCGCGGCCGCGGAAGCGGTCGCCGAATTCGGTGAACTGCTCATCGCCGCGCCGGCGACCCAGCAGACTTCGATGAGCCGCGCATTCGTCACCGGCGACGACATCGGCGCGATCAGCGCGCACGACCTGCTGATCGACGGCCGGGTGGTGACCGGTTACTCGATCGTCGGGTCGCCGGTGCTCGCGGTGACGCATGCGCTGCTCGAGCTCGCCGACCGGTTGCCGGACCTGTGTATCAGCGGCATCAACTACGGCGAGAACGTCGGCGGCGCGCTGGGTGTGAGCGGCACGGTATCGGCCGCACTGGAGGCCGAGGCCCACGGCATCCCAGGCGTGGCTACCTCGGTGCAGGTCGACGTCACCGCGTGGCGCACGTTCGCCGACATCGACTGGACCGCCGCGCGGCACTTCACCCGATTGCTCGCCGATCAGGTCCTGACCGACGGGTTGCCCGACGACGTCGCGGTGCTCAACCTGAACGTCCCCGACGGGGCGACGCCGGACACGGAACTGCGTCGCACCGTGCAGAGCCGTCAGCCGTACTACGTGCACAGCCTGCCGCCCGGCGACCGGATCGCCGCCGATCCATTGCGCCTGCAGGTCGCCGCCGAGATCGACACCGGGTCGCTCGAGCCCGACAGCGACATCCGTGCGGTCGTCTGCGACGGTGTTGCGTCAGTGACGCCGCTGAGCTGGTCGATGACCGCACGCACCGGTTGGCAACCACGACCGCCCGAAGGCCGTCTCAACTAGGGTGAGGCCGTGGTCGGCACACACATCCCGGACGAGCGGGATCTTTTCGAATCCGCACTGCAGCGCATGCGCGAGGCATTCGAGGGCCTGCGCGACGGGCACATGTCACCGGGAATGGCGCAGGACGAGTTCCTCGTCGGCTACGACACCGTCCGGGATCTCGGCAGCCAGCTACTGCTCGGCCAGCGCCATCATCCTGGCTGACGCACCCGCGATCCGGCCGAACGTGACGCAGTTGGCGTAGGAGTTGCCGCTGCCGACGTAGCGCGGGCCGACGACGCCGCCGGTGCTCTCCCCGGCCGCGTACAAGCCGACCACCGGGTCACCGCGGCGCGAGAGCACCCGGGCGTCGCGGTCGATGCGCAGCCCGCACGCGGTGAAGCACACGGTGGCCGGACGGATCTCGGCGCCGTAGAACGGCGCGGTGGCGATCGGCTCGAGGAACTTCGCGTCCTTGAGGTAGTCGGTGTCCTCACCCGCGGCGGCCGCCGCGTTGTACCGCTGGACCGTCATCGACAACTGGTCACCGGGCACCCCGAGCGCCGCGGCGAGTTCGTCGAGCGAATCGGCGCGGTGGACCTTGCCCTCTTCCACCATCGCCGCCACGATGTCGGCGTTCCAGTGCGGGCTCTGCTTCTTCGTCGAGCCCGGGATCTTCTGCTTGTAACGCGCGACACCGGCCGCCGTCGCCGCGTCGAGCACAGCCTGGTCGAAGATCGCGTACGCGACGTCGCCCTGGGTGCCGATGAGGCCGTCCATGATCCCGTAGGGCGCGGTCTCGTCGCAGAAGCGCCGGCCGTCGCGGTTCACCAGCGCCAACCAGCCCGGCAGGTACGCCTCGTAGATCTTTGCGAAGCCGGCGTGCAGCAGCCGCAGCCCGCGGTCGAAGCCCTCCACCTGCGCGTCGACCTGCGCCCCCAGGTCGAGGTGGTCGCCGCGGCTGCCGTCGGCGCCGATGTACCACGCCCACTCGGTGTCCGCGGCGGACGGGAAGAACTCGGCGAGCTTGTCCGGGTCGTTGCCGAACCCGCCGGCGGCGATGACCACCGCGCCGGCGCGCACCACGTCGTCACCGACGCCGACCCCGACGACCGCGCCGTCCTCGACGAGGAGCCGGTCGACCCGCTGCCCGAGCGCGAAGTCGACCCCCTGCTCGCGGCACTGGCGGGCCAGCACGTCGACCACCGCCTGCCCGCGCCCGATCGGGCAGTGCACCCGCGGTACCCGCTCGTCCCCACCGAAAACGAGGTCCGGGTAGTACTCGACGCCGAGGTCGCCGAGCCACTCCACGGTCGGCCCGCACTGCTCGGCGAGGCGGCGCACCACCGCGGCCTCGACCTGCCACTGGTTGAGTTGCATGTAGTCGTGGAACAGCGAATCGGCGTCGTCCTCGATGCCGAGCGCCTTCTGATAGCGGGTGCCGGCCCCCATCGTCAGGCCGCCGGACAGCCGCGACGAGCCGCCGACCACACCCTCGGCCTCGGCCACCAGCACCTGGGCACCGGCCTGCGCTGCGGACACGGCGGCCGCAAGTCCGGCCGCGCCCGATCCGACCACCACAACGTCGAAGTCGCGTTCGGCAACCATTCCCCAGTTTCTACACGACGGCTACAGTTATGGGCAACGTCGGGAGAGGGAGTCCAGTGACGCAGCGTCCGTTCCGGTTCTCGGTCCAGGCCTTCGAGGCGACGTCGGCGAAGGAGTGGACCGACCTCGCACGCCGCGCCGAGGACCTCGGCTACTCGACGCTGTTCACCACCGATCACTACTTCGGGCCGGGTGCGATCTCCGACTCCTCGGGACACCGGGCGGTCGACGTCGCGCCGATGGCCGCCACCATGGCGGCGGCCGCGGTCACCGACACGCTGCGGGTGGGCTGCCGGGTCAGCTGCGTCGACTACCACAACCCGGTGGTGCTGGCGAAGGAGCTGGCCACCATCGACCTGCTCTCCGACGGCCGGCTCGAGGCCGGGCTCGGCGCCGGCTGGGTCGCCGCCGAGTACGAGGGCCTGGGCATTCCCATGGACCGCCCGGCGTGCGCATCGCGCGGCTGGCCGAGGTGGTCGGACTGCTCAAGGCGCACTGGAGCGGCGAGGAGGTCGATGTCGACGGCACGTACGTGCACGCGCACGGTTTCGCCGGGCGGCCGCTGCCGGTGCAGAAGCCCCATCCGCCGATCTTCATCGGCGGAGGGTCGCCGAAGATCCTGCGGCTTGCCGGCGAGTTGGCCGACATCGTGAGCCTCAACTTCAACAACGCGGCCGGCAAGCTCGGCTCGGGCAGCGTGGCCAGCGCGACCCTGTCCGCGACGCTGGAGAAGCTCGAGTGGGTGCGCGCCGGCGCGGGCTCCCGTTACGACGACATCGAACTCGAGGTGGCTGCGTACTTCGTCGCCGTCCAGGACGATCCGTCGGCTGCCGTCGAGGCGATGGCGACCCGATTCGGCGTCAGCACCGAGGAACTGCTCGAACACCCGCACGCATTGCTCGGCAGCGTCGAGGAGATCTGCGAGCGGCTGCAACGCCGGCGCGCCGAGCTCGGCATCAGCTACATCAATGTCGCGCAGCGCAACATGGACGCGTTCGCTCCCGTGGTCGCGCGGCTAGCGGGCACCTGACCTCAGTCCAGCACGCCGCGAACACCTGCGTAACACCGCTGCGCGTAGGTCAACGGATCGACGGCATCACCTTCCTGCGGTGGCGCCTCCACACTGAGGGTGCATCCGGGCGGCAGCGCGTCGACCAGCTGCGCCAGCGGCAGCGAACCGGCGCCCGGCACCAGTCGCGCGTACGCCGCCTCCTGCCGGGCGGTCGCGGCATCCGGTGCCGGCCGGGCGTCGACGGCGTCGCACACCTGCGCGTACGGGAACAGCTCGGGCCGTTGCGCGGCGAGCGCAGCCACTTCGATAACCGAACCGCCCGACCGGAACAGATGCAGCGCATCCACCAACACGCAGGCATTCGCCGCACCGGCGGCACTGACGATGGTGACGGCGATCGGCGAGCGTGGGTGCCCGGCTGAAGATCATGAACTCCAGCGCGCAGGACAGCCCGAAGATCGACGCGAGCGCGCACAGCTCGGCGAACCGGTCGACGGCCCGGGCCCGATCGTCGTCCTCGACGGTGGTGAGCACGTACGACGCACCGAGCTCACGCGAGACCGCGAGCAGCGGCTCGAACGAGCCGACCTGAGTGTCCGCCCGCAGCCGGATCACCTCGGTGTCCCAGATGCGCACGCCGGTCTGCTCGACGGCGCGCCGAGTCGCCGCGATCATCGCGCGATCACCGAGCACGTCGTGGCCACGGCCGTCCGACGTGCGTTGCAGTCTCGTCAGCACGGCGTCGAAGCCGGCGTCGGCGGCGACCCGGACGAGCTCGGGTGGAGCGAGCTGGATCAGGCTCAGTTGAGCCAGGCACAACGTGCGGGCAGCCACACGACCGACCTCCTCCGGCTCGCTGGTGCCGACAAGGCAGAGTATGCGTACGTGGCATCGCGAGCGAACCTCGTCGTCGCGCTCGCGCTCACCGGCCTGACGATGCGCACCGCGGTGACCAGCGTCGGCGCCGCACTCGACGACATCACCGCCGGTCTGCACACCGGCGACGCCGTGGACGGGGTGCTCACCACCCTGCCGGTGATCTGTTTCGCAGTGCTCGGTGCGTTCACGCCGCAGGTCGGCGCCCGCTTCGGGCGGCATCGCACGTTGGTCGCAGCGCTCGCGGTGTCGGCGCTCGGCATGGTGACCCGTGCCCTCGTCGGGTCGGTGGGCTGGTTCCTCGTGCTCAGCGTGCTCGCGCTGACCGGCGGTGCGGTGGCCAACGTGATCCTGCCGGCGCTGGTGAAGGAGCACTTCCCGGACCGGATCGGCGCGATGACCGCCGTCTACACCACCGCGCTCGCGGTCGGGACCACGGTCGGCGCCGGGCTCACCGTGCCGATCGGGGACGCCGTCGGCGGCACCGAGGACGGATGGCGCTTCGGCATCGGGTCGTGGGCGCTGTTCGCGGTCGTCGCGATCGTGCCCTGGCTGCCGACCCTCGCGCGCGAGACGCACCTGACATCCGTCTCGCCGACCGCGCAATTCCGGGCGCTCGCCCACAACCGCACCGCCTTGGCGCTCACCGGATTCTTCGGCACCCAGTCGATGTCGGCCTACATCGGTTTCGGCTGGCTGGCCCGCTTCATGCACGACCACGGCGTGACCGAGACGACCGCCGGCGCGATGGTGGCGCTGATGTCGGCCATCGGCATCCCGGTGTCGATGCTGGTGCCGATCGTGCCGCCCGCCCGGCACCGCATCCTGATCTTCGGGCTCGGTGCGTGTTTCGCGCTGGCCTACGTCGGGCTCGGCGTCGCGCCGGTGGGCGGCGCCTGGGTGTGGATGGTGTTCTACGGCATCGGCAGCGGCATGTTCCCTCTTGCCCTGACGATGATCGGCATGCGGTCGGCGGACCCAGCGACCGTCGCCTCGTTGTCGGCGTTCGTGCAATCGATCGGCTACGTCATCGCCGGGCTCGGCCCGCTGCTGTTCGGTGTCCTGCACGGCGCCACCGGTTCGTGGACGCTGCCGCTCGCCTTGCTGTGGATCTCGCTCGGGCTTGCACTCGCGTGCGGTTGGTGGGCGGCCGCGCCGCGCACGATCGCGTTGCGCTGACGTCAGCCGCTGACGTCGTAATGGTGCCCAGCGGCACGCAGCCGCTCGGCGAGTGCACCCCCGAGCGCGGTGGCCGGGGTCAGGACCCCCGCGGCGTCGGGCAACCGGTCGGTGTCACCGGCCAGCGAAAGCGCCGATTCGCCGATCATGACCGCAGTCGCCTCATAGCCCGGATCGCCCTGCGCGGCGATCTTGCAGACCAGGTGCCTGCCGCTGCTGGTGTCGGCGTGGATGTCGATGCGGAAGTATCCCTTGTTGCGCTTGTCCTGCGATGGACCGGCGCCGGGATCGGGCAGCAACCGGTCGAGCAGCGGACGGGTCGGGCGAAACGACATGCCGGCGACCAGTCCGGCCAGCGTGCCGGCGATCGCCGCCGCCTTCACCGGCCCGAGCGGGAGCGGGCCGCCGAGCATCAACTCGCGGTAGCGCAGCTGCCGGCCGTACGCATAGCCCAGCAACGCGTTGGAGCGGCGGACGACGCGGGTGTTCACCGAACCCATCGCGAACGGTGCGAGCCAGCCGCCCAGCGCGTCGTCGCGCAACACCCCCATCGGGTCGCGCTCGTCGCCGAGTTCGGGGCTCGGCCGCGCGGTCCGGGCTCAGGCTGTACGGGTCGCGCATGATCCGGGCCGAGTCGCGGTTGGAGCGCGCCTCGTCGAGCTGTCCGCGCAGCGAGTCGATGGTGCCGCCGCTGATCCCGCCGCCCAGGCCACGCACGACCAGCGTGGTGTCCAACAGGTCCCCGGCCCCGTGTTCGTGCAGCAACCACACCCCGAGGTCGGACGGGATCGAGTCGAACCCGCACGAGTGCACGATCCGCGCGCCGGTGCCGCGCGCGGTCTCGTGCGCAGCGTCGATCGAGCGGCGCATGAACAGCGACTCGCCGGTGAGGTCGGCGTAGTGAGTGCCGGCCGCGGCGCACGCCGCCACCAGCGGGAGGCCGTGCCGCAGATAGGGGCCGACGGTGGTGGCGACGACGCGCGTGGACCCGGCCAGCCGGGCGAGCGCCGCGTCGTCCTGGCTGTCAGCGACGAGCAGCGGCCACTGTTGCCCGCCCTCGATGCCCGCCCGCACCTGTTCGAGCTTCTCCTGCGAGCGGCCGGCGAACGCGACCCGCACGTCGTCGCCCGCGGCCCGCGCGAGATATCCAGCCACCAGCCGGCCGACGAAACCCGTTGCGCCGAACACCACGATGTCGTGTTCGCGTTCCGTGACGTCCATATCGGCGCAACGTAGTGCACCGCATACTGGGCCGGTGCAGCGGCGGGTCGTGGTTGGCGCGGCGATCACCGACGGTGCGCGAGTGCTGGCGCCCGGCGCCGGTCGCCGGACCGGCTTGCCGGGCGCTGGGAGTTCCCGGGCGGGAAGGTCGAACCGGACGAGTCGGAGCCGGCCGCCCTCGTGCGGGAGTGCACGGAGGAACTCGACGTGGTGGTCGAGCCCGGGCCGCTGCTCGGTCGGGCGCCGATCGACGACGCGCTGGAGCTCGCGGTCTACCTCGCCCGCCTCGTTCGGGGCACGCCGCGCGCCGGCGCCGACCACGACGAGCTGCGCTGGCTGACCGCGGACGAACTCGGTGATCTCCCGTGGCTCGATGCCGACCGTCCGTTTCTGAATACGGTGTGTAGCCACTTGTTACCCGACCGGTCGGTTTTCTGATCAACTACCGCCGTAACTTGATCGTCTACTGGGTAGGCTGACGTCGCTGTGCTTGCCGGCCGCGCGGAGGAACCCGGTTGCTGACCGACACCGAGCTGGCGGTTTATCGCCACCTGGTCGCCAGCGACGGGGCAACGGTCGATGAGATCGCTTTCACGCTGGGTCTGACCACCGGGCAGATCCAGGATGCCCGCGACACGCTGGTGCGCGCCGGGCTCGTGCAGCCCAGCCTCGAACGCGATCAACTCGTGGCGCTGCCACCGGAGGTCGGCCTGGCCGGCGCGGTTCACGACGACGAGGCCGCGGTGCGCGAACTGCAGGGACGCATCGCCGCCCGCCGCACGGCATACCTGCAGCTGCTGCCCACCTTCCGCGACGCCCGGCAAAGCGGCGGCGGGGTCGGCGACGTGCAGGTACTCGAACGGCTCGACACGATCCGTGACTTCCTCGCCGACACGTGTCGCGACACGCGTCACGAGTTGTTCATCGCCCATCCGACCCGGCATCTGTCCGCCGACAGCCTCGACGAGGGGTTGCCGCAGGATCTCGAGATGCTCACCCGCGGCGTGGTACGCCGCACGCTGTACCTGAAGTCGAATCGCGACAGCGTGGCCGTGAGACGCGCGGTTGCCCGCACCACTCAGGCCGGTGCCGAGGTGCGGGTGCTGCCGGTGATCCCGGTGCGACTGATGTGCTTCGACGGGCGGATCGCGATGATCTCCCGCAACGCCGCGCCGGGCGACACCGCCGCGGTCGTGATCCGGCACATCGATCTCGTCGGCACGATCCGGCAGCTGTTTCTCGCTGCGTGGGAATCGGCCGAGCCCTTCCTCACGACCTCGGAAGCGGACCAGGACGGCCTGTCCGAACTCGACCAAGCGATCCTGGCCGGACTCGTGCAAGGGCAGTCCGACGAGCAGATCGCCAGGCAGCAGGACATCAGCGTGCGCACATGTCGCCGGCACATCCACGACCTCACCGAACGCCTCGGCGCGCAGACCAGGCTCCAGGCAGCGGTCCACGCCGCGCGCCGCGGCTGGGTCTGACCCTTCCGGTCCCGGCCATGTCCGGAATCGTCCATGTGCCTTTTTCATGATCGTCACAGGCGCGCCACATCCCTGTCGCGCCGCGAACTCGGGCCTGAGCGGGCCGGTCAGGGGATTCCCTTGCGCGCGCAACGGCAGCGACCGGTCATGGCCGCAAGTCGGCCATGTACGCCGAGTCCACCGCGGGGCAACGTGATCATTGCCCCCAGCCGGACCGCGGCCCAGCCAGCCGCACAAGGAGCGTCATCATGAATCGAGTCGCACACCGCCTAGCCGGAGTCGTGTCGGGCGCACTCGTCCTCGCAGCCGTTGCGCTGCCCGCGACCACCGCGCGCGCCACCACGCACGCTGCGCCGCACGAGATCGTCAACAGCGTCACCTGCGTCAATCCGCAGAACCCGGTGTGGGGCGACGGGACCTGCGGGCCTTAATCGAGTGCCATGGGTGAGCCCGACGGCGCGTTCGACGTCCCCGGCGACCGGTCACCACGCGAACTGGCCGACCATTTCGGCTGGCCGCACGACCTCGTCGCGCAGCTCGTGGAGCAGGGGCACCTCGTCCGCACCGAATCGGGCTGGCGGGTCGACGTCGCTGCCGAATTGCGGCAGCGCTGGGCCCGTTCCCTGTGGGGCGCCGAGACCGACGACGAACCCTCTCCCGACCCGCCGCTCCTCGAGGACGAATGATGACGCTGACCTCTGATTGCCCACGCGGTGACGATGCGGGCCTGCCCGCGGCGCAGCTCGCCGCCACTGCAACGGCCGCCCGCGCCTGGTTGACGAGCGGGGGACCACGGTCGTTGGCGGTGACCGGACCGGTGGGCATCGGCAAGAGCCGGGTGCTCGCCGCGCTCGCAGCCGATCTCGGCGAGCTTGCCGACGTCGAGGTGATCGAGGCGTCGGTGGCCACGCCCGAGGCCGCCCGCCATCTCGCGCACCGCGTCGCCCACGATGTGGAGCAGGCCCAGCGCCGCGGGCCCGACGAAGCGGTGACCCGATTGCTCGTGCTGGACGACTTCGAGCGCCTCGACGCCGAGGCGCAGGAACTGGTGCTGTCGATGCCTCAGCAGTCCGAATCGGTCCGTCTGGTCGTCACCGCGACACTGCCCGGTCAGTTCGACGGCCTCGTCGAGCTGCCGTTGCACACGTTGGGCGGCAGCGTGGACACCTCGGTCGCCGACCTGGACGACTTCCGCAACTCCGACGTCGTGCGGACCTTCCTCGAGTACCTGCGTGCCCGCAACCCGGCGTTCGAGCTCGAGCGCGCCGACCACGCCGCGATCGCGCAGATCTGCGCGAGCAGCTTGGGCGTGCCCTCAGAGCTCGAGCTGCTCGCCGAGCTGGTGGATCGATTCGGCGTCGTCACGGTGCACGAGGCGATCGCCGAGCTCGGCCCGCGGCACCACCTGGCCGAGCTGGTCGGCGAACTCGGCGTCAACGACGCCGAACTGTCCTCGGACGAGATCGTCGTCCTTGCCTCGATCTTCGCCTCACCCGGCGGTGCCGGTGTCGAGATGTTGCGCCAATCGCTGCCGCGCTGTGACATCGACGCGTCGACGCAGTCGCTCGTCACGCGCGGCCTCGTGCTCGGCAGCTGCGACGCCCACGAGGAGATCCAGCGCGGGCAGTCGAACCGATTCCACCTGCGGATCAGCGCCGTGCCGGTGGCCAGTTGGTGCGCATGCCAGTTCGAAATCTCGTTCGCCGCGATCCGCTACGCCCAGGCCGACTATCTGCACGCGCGGATCGCGCGGATGACCGAGCAGCTCTACGCCGACGGCCAGCCGGCGGTATTCGCCGAGTTCCAGCACGAATTGCCCAACCTGCGGGGCACGATCGCCGAGCTCATCGGCATCGGCAAATTCGCGCCGGCGATCGCGCTCATGTCCGACGCGTTGCCGTTGGTCGCCCGCACGTGCGGTGTCGCCGAGCTGCAGCCGGACATGCTGCGAGTATTGCGCGCGTTCGAACCGGGCAACGACGACGAGGCGCGACGGCTGGCGCTGCTCGCGATCCGGGTGTTCGCGGCGTCCGGCGAGCAGGAGGCGGCGTCGGTGCTCCTCGACCAACTCGTCACCGATCAGGCGGCGGTGAAGAGCGACCCGGACATCGCGTTCCTGCGCGTGCTGGTCTGCGACCAATCCGGGACCGACGCGATGGACACGCTGGCAGACTGCGTCGCGACCTATCGCGACAACCGCGACATGGCCCGGCTCGGCGAGGCCGGCGCGGAGTACTTCGCGCTGCTGATGCGCGCGCACCGCTACGAGCAGGCCGAGACCGACTGCCGGTTCGTGCTCGCCGAGGCCACTCGCAACGGCGATGCGTACGCCGCCGGCACGGTGCTGTTGTGGCGCGCGGTCACCGCCTGCGCCGCCGGCACCGGGGACGCCCGGCACTACGTCGAGCGGGCGCTGGCCAAGCTGCGCCCCATCGGGGCCGCCGCGGCGCTGTCCGCGATCCGCGTCGTGCTCGACAACCGGCATCTGCACAACCTCGGGCAGAGCGGCATCGACCTCGCGATGGTCACCGGCGCCCTGAGCCGCAGCGACTTCACCGACACCGAGATGGCGGCCAGCGCGCCACCGGTGCTGCCCGACGTCGAACAGCGTCTGGCTGCGCGGATCGGCTCCAGGGCGGTGCAACGGTGGACCACCGCCGGCGCGTGTGCCGACCTCGCCGAGATGCTGTGCGAGATGCTCAAGCGCCGCTACGTCGACGAGCTGCCCGGTTCGGTCGAGCTGCGCAGCTGCGGCGTTGCGAACGGCGACCAGGTGGATCCGACCTCGCTCGGTACGAAGTCCACTCTCACCGCTCGCGAGGCCGAGGTCGCCAGCCTCGTCGCCACGGGCCTCACCAACAAGCAGGTCGCGTTCCGGTTGCACATCTCCGAGTGGACCGTGGTGAACCATCTTCGCCAGGTGATGCGCAAGCTCGAGTGCAGTTCGCGGGTGCAGGTGGCGCGGTGGGTCAGCGATGTCGCCAACCGGGCCTCCCTGTCCACCGCGACGGTCACCGCGGGGTAGCTCGCGGGCGGGTCGTAGTCTGCGGCCATGCTCCGCAGCGACCAGTGGTATGCCGGTGACGACCGCAACGCCTACATCCATCGCGCCTGGATGCGCCGCGGTGTGCCGTCGGACGCCTTCACCGGACGCCCGCAGATCGCGATTGCGAACACCGCGTCAGACCTGAGCCCGTGCAACCGGCACCTGAGCGAGGTCGCGAAGTCGGTCGCGAACGGCGTCTACGAGGCCGGCGGCATTCCCCTCGAGATGCCGGTGATGTCGCTCGGCGAGACGCAGCTGCGGCCCACGGCGATGTTGTTCCGCAATCTCGCCGCGATGGCGGCCGAGGAGATGCTGCGCGCCAACCCCGTCGACGGCGTGGTGCTGCTCGGCGGCTGCGACAAGACGATTCCCGCGCTGCTGATGGCGGCGGCCTCGGTTGACATCCCCGCGGTGGTGGTGCCGGGTGGTCCGATGCTCACCGGCACGTTCCAGGGCAAGCCGCTCGGGTGCGGCACCGACGTGTGGCGGCTCAGCGAGGAGATGCGGGCCGGCACGCTGTCGGCCGAACTGTTCACCCAGTCCGAGTCGGCCACCATCCGCAGCCGCGGGCACTGCAACACGATGGGTACCGCGTCGACCATGGCGCTGATCACCGAGGCGCTGGGCATGATCCGGCCGGGGCTCGCCGGCACCCCGGCGCCGGACAGCCGGCTGCTCGAGGCGGCGCACCACACCGGTCGGCTGGCGCTCGAACTCGTCGAGACCGACCGGCGGCCCAGCACCTTCCTGACGAAGGCGTCGTTCCACAACGCGATCGTCGCGCTCGCTGCCATCGGTGGGTCGACGAACGCGGTCGTGCACCTGTTGGCGGTCGCCGGTCGACTCGGCATCGATCTGACCCTCGACGACTTCGACCGCATCGGCTCACGGGTGCCGGTGCTGGTCGACCTCCAGCCGGCCGGCCGGTTCCTGATGGAGGACTTCCACCGCGCGGGCGGGCTGCTCGCCGTCTTGCGCGAGGTGCGTGATCTGCTCGATCCGCACGTGCTCACCGTCACCGGCCGGCCGTTGACCGACTACCTCGACGACGCGCAGGTGTGGGACCCCGAGGTGATCCGCGACCGCGAGGCACCGCTGGTCGCCGAGGGCGGGATCGCCGTGCTGCGCGGCAATCTGGCACCCGACGGCGCACTGATCAAACCGGCCGCCGCCTCACCACATCTGCTGCGCCACCGTGGTCGCGCGGTGGTGTTCGACAACATCGAGGACTTCGGCGCCCGCATCGACGACCCCGCGCTCGACGTCGACGCCGACTCGGTGCTGGTGTTACGCGGGTGCGGGCCGAAGGGCTACCCGGGCATGCCCGAGGTGTCGAACCTGCCACTGCCGAAGAAGCTGCTGGCCCAGGGCGTCCGGGACATGGTGCGCGTCTGCGACGGGCGGATGAGCGGCACCGCATACGGCACGGTGGTGCTGCACGTCGCTCCCGAAGCGGCAGCCGGTGGGCCGCTGGCGTTGGTACAGACCGGTGACGTGATCTCGCTCGACGTCGCGGCGCGGCGCCTGGAGCTCGAGGTCGACGCCGACGAGCTGGCGCAACGCGAACCCAATGCGGCGACCCTCGCCGGGTACGCCGGTCCGCAGCGCGGCTGGCAACGTCTCTACGTCGAGCACGTGCTGCAGGCCGACACCGGTGCCGACCTCGACTTCCTGCGCGGCCGCAGCGGCGACGCGGTCGGCCGCCACTCGCACTGATCTCAGTGCATGGTCGATCCGTACACCAGCTCGAGGGTGCGAGCGTCGATCACGCGGTGCTCGAGCAGTTCCAGGTCGAAGTCCGCCGCGCCCTCGAAGATCGGGTTCACTCCGGTCTGGCCGGTGATCGCAGGAAAGAGCGTGACCTGCAACCGGTCGACGAGGCCGGCGGCCATGAGCGCCCGGTTCATCGACAGGCTCCCGTGTGACCGCAACGGCACGTCGGACTCCTCCTTGAGCCGAGCGACGACGTCGACGGCGTCCCCGCTCACGACGGTGGCGTCCGGCCAGTTCAGCGGCTCCTTCAGCGTCGTCGACACCACCGTTGCCGGCATGTTCCACATCCGCGTGACCCATGGGTCACGCACGTCGGAGTCCTCGGTGCTGTCGGCCAGCATCGCGGTGAAGTCGCGGTAGGTGTTGGCGCCGAACACCATGCGCTGCGGCGTGTCGTACAGGGCGAGCCGGTGCTCGAGCAACTCAGGGCCTTGTTTGCCCCAGTAGCCGCTCCAGCCGGCGCTGGCGGCGCCGAAACCGTCGACGCTGGAAAAGACGTCCCAGGTGTAGATGGCGGTCATGTCGTTCTCCTTCTGGTCGGTTACCAGAACGTCGAACGGGAGCGGGCGATATCGACGGAAACGACCGATTTATCTGCGAGGCAGGTGCGCGAGCACCGAGGTGTCCGGGTCGAACCGGCCCACCGCCACCGCATGCAGCGCCGCCGGGTCGACCAGGGTGGCCGCGTCGGCACGCACCCGGTCCAGGTCGAGCGCCTGCAGCTTGGTCAGATGCGCGTCCACGAAGTCCGCACCGATGTCGCACGAGTCGAGTTCGGTGTACTGCTGCGCCACGGCCAGCGTCGATTCGTAGGTCTCCGGGGCGCTGCGCACCATGCGTTCCCGCACTCGCGCGAAGTGGTCCGCATCCAGCTGTCCGGCGTGCACCCGATCGAGGACCTCGAGGATCAGCGCCAGTGCCTGCTCGCTGCCGGTGTCGTCGACCTTGCCCGCGACGGTGAACAGCCCACCGCGGTAGTACGGGAGGAACTTCACATCGAGGCCGTAGGTGAGCGCGTGCCGCTGTCGCAGCATGGTGTCGAGCAGCCCGTCGATCCCGCCGCCGATCAGTTCACCGACGACGCGCGCCGACGGCCAGCGCGGGTCGAGCCGGTCGGCGGCGAACGCCCCGAGCATGAGCTGCGTCTGGGCGCCGTCGCGACCGGGACGGCAGGACAGCTGCGGCCCGGCGCCGGGTTCGGGTGGGCGGTCGGGCGTCGCGGGAACACCGTGGCTCGGATAGCGGCCGAACGCGTCGATCGCCGACCCGACGACGTCCAGCACACCCAGGTCGCCGACGACGGTCACCGTTGCCTGCTGCGGGTCGACGTGCGCCTCGTGGAGTGCGACGACGTCCGCAAGCGTCATCCGCTGCCATGACGAGGCGCTGCCCGCGACAGACCGTGCGTACCGGTTGCCGGGCGCGAGGACCGACTCGTTGAGCAACTTGTTCGCGTGCGCGAAGGGGTCCTGGGTCTCGAGATCTGCCTCGGCGAGCCGGCGGGTGCGCAGCAGGTCGAAGGACGCCTGGGTGAGCTCGACGTCGAACAGGGCAGGGGCCAACGCGGCGAACAGCGCGTCGAGATCGGTGATCGGACAGTCGGCGATCACCTTCGGGCCACGATGGTCGCACCCGCTGGTGACGCCGGCGCCGATCCGGGCCACGGTGCCCACACCGTCGGTGCGCGCGAACGGGGCGTCGAGCAACATCATGGTGGTCCAGGCGGCGACGACTCCCTCGGTGTCCGGCGCCTCGACGTCGCTGGGGATCGCCAGCGCGACGGCGACGGTGGCGACGAACTTGCCGGGCATGTCGACCAGGCGCAGCCGCAGCCCGTTGTCGAGCACGATCGTCTCGGCGACCGGGAATCGCCAGGTGGTGGGCGCGGTCACGGTATCCATGCCGGCACCTCCTCACGTGCGGGGTGGAACACCACGGTGGCCGGGTGCGTCAACCCGCTCGCCGCTACCAGCGCGAGCTGCTCGGCGCTCGCGCGCGGTGCGGTGCGTTCGTTGATCAAGGTGGCATCACCGTGCCAGCCGGCTTGTTGGCACAGTTCCTCGGCGCGGGTGCGGGCGGCACCCAACAACGCCAGCCGTTGCTTGCGGCATCGGGCGATCGCCGCGGCCCGGACATCGTCGGACAGGCCGTGCTCGACGACCCGGCGCAGCGTGGCCCGGACCGCCGACTCGATCGAGGCCGGCGCCGCCTGGGGCGGCAGCGCCATCCGCAGCATGCCGACCGACGGTCCGGCCATACAGCGCACGTGCTCGGCGGTGACGGCGAGCACGCCCGCCTGCGTCGCGAAGTGCGAGCCGAAGACCGTCCACGGCGCGCCGGCGAGCGCGGCCATCAACACCTCACCGGCGTCGGCGAGCGGATCGCCGTCGCGCGGCAGGGCAAACATGAGGCGTAGCAGACCCGCCGGTTGGCCCTCCTCCACGTCCTCGCGCCCCGGTTCGAGCGGC
The DNA here is from genome assembly GCA_963850835.1 of uncultured Actinomycetota bacterium. GTDB lineage: Bacteria > Actinomycetota > Actinomycetes > Mycobacteriales > Jatrophihabitantaceae > Jatrophihabitans. The sequence goes on from CAWKNB010000003.1 coordinate 143,294, forward strand.
GCATCCGCCACCGTCGTTCGCATCGGCGCTGCGCCGGCGGGCAGCGTCGAGCACGCGGCGGCGACGAGATCGACGGCCGACTCGGGTGATACGGAGCCCACCACGGACACCACGCTGTTGGCCGCGCCACAGCCGGTCGCGACGAACGCGGCCACGTCCTCCGGCTCTACCGCGGCCAACTCGTCCGGGCTGCCGAGCGCCGGCCGGCCGAACGGGTGGTCGGCACCGAACCGGAGCCGCAGCGAGCGGCGCAGACCCGAGCCGAACCGCGCGGCGTCCTCGCGCTGACGGATTTCCTGCACCACGACGTCACGGTGGCGGGCGAGCGCCGCTGCGGGCAGCGGCTCGCTGCCGTTCTCGATCCGGCACGGAACCCGGGCCAGCATCGCCGGCAACGTGTCGACCGGCCCGACGTCGACGAAGTTGAGCCGTTCGAACGACGTCGTCGCGTTGGCGCCGTGCCCACGTGCACCCGCCGCATCATTTCGATCGTCGAAACACACGTGCTCGGCGAGGTGGGCGAGTCCGGAATGACCGATCGGGTCGGCGAGCGAACCGCTCGCGTGCCAGGCGTTGACGACGGCGAAACCGAGCCGCGGGTCAGGACTGACGACTACCTGCAGCCCGTTGTCGAGCCGGGTGTGATGGACGTCCACGGCCAGGCGTGGTCGCGTCACGGTGGTCACAGTGCCTCCCTGCGGTCGAGCTGACGTAGCGCGGCCGGCACGCCGACCACGGCGAGCACAGCACTCACCGTCAGCGCAGCGGCCGCCGAGGTGGACCCGGTGTGGTGGTAGAGATCGGCCGGCAGCGTCGTCAACCGCGACGGGACCCAGCGGCTCAGTGCCGGCAGGTTGCCGACGATCGGCAGCACGATCACCAGGCCGATCGCGGTGCCGACCACGGCCAGCGTGCCGCGCACCAGCCCGGACACCACGAAGGTCAGCCCCACCGCGAACAGGGTGTAGGCCAGGCCGAGCGCCCAGGTGGCGAGGGTGGTCGTCACGCGCGGCGCGCCGATCAGCACCGCGGTCTCGTACCAGGCGAACAGCATGCCGAGCGTATATGCCGCGCCGGCCGCGACCGCGCTCGCGACCAGCCGCGGCAACAGCAACCGGGTGACCGCGGCGCGGGTGCGGTAGTAGACCGACAGCGGCGGGCGCGCATCCAGGCAGACGCCGAGCGCGGTGATCACGATGCAGGCGATCAGACCCAGCTGGGTGGCGCTCTTGTAGAAGCCGAGGATCCCATCGGCGGGGACCGGCTTCGCCACGGTGATCTTCACCGAGCTGCTCGACACCTGCGAGAAGATCTGCTGCGCATACCGGGCGAGCAGCGGTCCGGTGGCGCCGAGGAACAGGTACAGGCAGCCGAGGACCAGCAGCCGCCGGGTGCGCACCAGCCGCAGCATCTCGACGCGCCAGATCGACAAGCCGGTCATGTCTCCTCCTGGTGCCCCGGTGCGGTGACGGCCCTGGTCAGCGCGAGGAAGGCCGATTCGAGGTCGGCGTCCAACGGCGTCACCGCCAGCACGCCCTCGCCGGTACGGGCGAGCGTCGGCACCAGGTGCCGCTCGCCGAGGGCCAGCGTCCGGGCCTCCACATCGAGCTCGCGCGGCGAGCGAGGCAGTGCGGTGTGCACCCAGTCCTGGCGGCTCAACTCCGCCGCGACGGCATCGGCGGCATCGGCGGCGAGGGTGATGCGCCACCGCGGGCGCAGGTGCTCGTCGATGAGCGCACGCGGGGCGCCGTCGAAGAGCACCCGGCCGGCGTCCATGACAGCGATGCGGTCGGTGGTGCGTTGCACGTCCGCGAGCGCGTGGCTGGACAGCACCACACTGCGTTCGCGGCCGATCGCGCGGATCAGTTCGAGCACGTCGGCACGCCCGTTCGGGTCGAGCGCGCTGGTCGGTTCGTCGAGCACGAGCAGGTCCGGGTCGACGATCAGGGCGGCGGCGATGCCGAGCCGTTGGGTCATGCCGCGGGAGAAGCCGCCGACCCGTCGGTCCGCGTACTGCGCCACACCGGTGTCGGCGAGCACCCGAGCGACCCGGGCGGCGTCGAGCCGGTCACCGGGACGGGCCAGCGTGAACGACTGGCGCAGAACCTCCTCGCCGGTCAGCCACGGCTCGAATTCCGGGGTGTCGGGGCACACGGCGAGCCGGCCGGTGAGGTCGATGGTGCCCCGGTCGGGGCGGATCAGGCCGCACAGCAGCGCGATGAGGGTGGTCTTGCCTGCGCCGTTGGGGCCGACCAGGCCGAACACCTGCCGCGGTTGCACGGTGAGATCGACGCCGAGCACCCCGACGTCGCCCGGGAAGCGCCGCACGAGCCCGCGCGCGCGTGAGCACCGGGCGGTCGGTGGTCTCGGGCACCGCTTCCCGCGCCCGAGGAGCCGCCAGAGTGGTCACGTCAGGATCGTCCTGCGTCGACCGGGCGAAACGAACGCCCCAGCAGGAGATACAGGATGCCGCCGAGCGGTATCGACACGATGCTGATCACGGCCCACACCGCTTTGGGCAGATGCTGGGTCCGCGGTTGCCGGATGATGTCGAACAGGCAGTAGGCCACGAATGCGACGCCGATGACGACGATCGGCGCGACCGCCGCGATGGGCAGGCTGCTCATGATCAGGCACCCTCTTTCAGTGATTCGGATTCAGAAGCACTGGAGCGCTGGCTGAATGCCAGTCCCTGATAGGTGGGGCAGGTGGCCAGCAGCTTCACGTGGTTGCCGACGGCGACGGCCCGGCCGGATTCCATGACGACGATCGAACTCGCGTCACGCACCGTGGAAAGCCGATGCGCCACCACGACGACGGCGCGGTCACGACTGAGCTCGTGCAGCAGGTCGACCAGCCGGGCCTCGTTGACGCCGTCGAGGTGTGAGCTGGGTTCGTCCAGCAGCACGATCTCGGCGTCGGTGAGCAGGGCCCGGGTGATCGCGAGTCGCTGCAGTTCCCCACCGGACAGCTGAACCGCCTCGCCGAGCACGGTGTCCAGGCCCTGCGGGGTGGTCCGGATCGCGTCGCCCAGGTCGAGCTGGTCCAGGGCGTCGAACAGGTCGGCGTCCGACGGTTCGCGGTCGAGGCCCAGGACCAGGTTGTCGCGCACCGTGGCGCCGAGCACCGCGCTGCCCTGCTCGACCAGCGTGACCCGTTTGCGGATCTCGGCCAACGGCCAGTCGGTGAGTTCGCGCCCGTACAGCTCCGCGCTACCGGCGTCGGCCTCGACGAATCGCTCGATCAGGTTGAGCAGGGTCGATTTGCCGGCGCCGGATGCGCCGACCACACCGATCATCCCGACCCGCGGTACCTCGACCGACAACCCGTCGAGCGCCGCGTTCTCAGCAAGCTGGACCTGCACGTTGCGCAGCTCCAGTGCCGGTCCGTGCCTGCGCAACGGCGTGGGCACCTGGCCTGCCCCGGGCGGCTCGACCGGCTGGGCGAGCACGGCGTCCATCCGTGCTGCGGCGGCCACGCCGACCTGGATGCGCCCGGCGCCTTGCGCGAGCGTCATCAGCGGGTTCACGAGCTGGAACAAGAACATGAGAAAGGCGATGAAGTGGGCCGCGGTGAGCGTCCCGTTGGTGAGCTGGTAGCCGCCCACGGCCAGCACGGCGACGATCGCGATCTGCTGGCCGAGTCCCATCAGCGGGCTGATCGCGGCCTGCGAGCGTGCGGTCCGGATGGCGGCCGAGGCAGCGGCGTCGGTCTGCGCCTCGATCGGGCGCAGCGCACGACGCTCGGCCCGGAAGGCCTTCACCGTGGTGATGGCGGTGAACACCGATTGCGCTGTCTGGGCGAGCCGGCCGAGCGCGGCCTGCTGGATCTGTGTGCCCTTGCGCATACCGACGAGGAAGGCCTTGATGGCGATCGAGGCGAGTGCGAACGTGCCGAGCACCACGAGGAGCAGGACCCAGTCCAGCAGGCCCATGGTGATCAGGTACGCGGTCACCATCAGGGCCGCCACCGGCAGGCCGGTGACCGCGGTGTCGGTGATCGAGCGCAGCTGCGCGGCGTCGTTACCGATCCGCGAGAGCAGTTCGCCGCTGCCGATACGCCGGACGGTCGCGACAGGCAGCCGTACGATGTGCCGGACGAGCGCGACGCGGACATCGGCCACGGCACGTTCGCCCACGGTGCTCAGCAGATATGCCGACCATCCGCCGGCGACCGCACCGATGATCACGGTCGCCGCCAGCCAGATCACCGTGGTGGTCAGGCCGGTGTGCGCGCCGAGCGCGGTGATCAGCTTGGCGACCAGCAGCGGCGAGACGATGCCGGTGGCCGCCGCCAGCAGCGCGAGGGCAATCGCTGCCGTGAGCCGGACGCGCCTAGTGCGTACCGACCGGAACAGCACCTGCAAGCTCAGTGAGTTCGCGAAGCGCATCGTCGCTCCCCTCGTCCGACGCCGGATCGAGCGGTCCGGGGTTGTCGTGCAGGGCGGCGAAGACATCGCGCAGGTCGTCCTTCGCGGCGTCGAGGCCGTACATGTTGCTGACCGACGTGGGGTTGATGACGACCTCGTCGACGCCGATCGCGTGATACTTGCGGATTTCTGCTGCGATGTGTTCCGGGCTGCCGTAGAGGTACACCCCGGCCTGGACGAGCTCGCGAGCGCCGGACACCGGATCAGAGGCGTCGACGTCCAACCCGGCCTTGCGCAACATGTCGGTGTAGTGCGCGGCCTGCAGGTGGCTGATGCTGCCGTGCTGGGCGAGCAGCATCGGGCTGCGGCCGGGACGTTCGACACCGGCGTGCACCACGGACACGATGCGCGGCGGCTGCTGCACGCCGCGGGCGCCCTCGGCCACCGCCGGCATCACGACGTCCTGGATGTAGTTGCGCGGCGTGAGCCATGTCATGGCCAGATCGCCGCACCGGCCGGTCATCCGGGCCATCGCCGGGCGCAGCACGCCGGCACCGATTTCGACCTTCGGAGTCTCCATGGGTGGCAATTTGGCGTGCACCGTGAACAGGTCGCCGTCGTGTGCGACGGCTTCGTTGTTGGCCAGCCGACGAGCGATGTCGATGTATTCACCGACCGCCGACGCCGGCTTGTCGTACGCAGCCCCGCGCACGCTGCGCACATACGACGGATAGGCGGCCCCGTAGCCGATCGCCACCGGGTTGCGCATCAGCTGCGCGAGCGAGCGGGCCTGCAGCGCCGCGTCGTAGGGGTGACGCAGCACCATCAGCCCGACCGCCATGCCCACCGAGATGTGACACCCCGTCCCGGCCAAATAGGCCAGGGCCGGGTGCGACTCGATGCGCAGCGACTGGCCCAACCAGAGCCGGTCGGCACTGATGTCCTGGGCCAGCCGGCCGAACGGCAGGATGGCGTCGGGATCGGTCGGTTGCTGCGGGAACATGAAGCTGGTGCGCCGGCCGCTCGTCACGACGTCACCCCGGTGATCAGGTCCAGCACCGGACTCTCGCTGTTGCGGTACGGCTGCGCCGGGTCGACATTGCCCTCGATAAGGCCGTCCACCACCCCGGCGTGCAGGTCAGCGCCCTCGAACACGTGCGCGCTGACAGCACCGGCGATGATCGCGGTGCGGTGCTGACCGAAGCTCATCCGGTCCCAGCCGATGCGCGAGTCCTTCGGGTCCCACGCACAGGCGATGCCCTCGGCGATCGGCGCGGTCAGGACGGAGTACTCGGGATTGCGGCCGGGCAGGTGTTGCACGGATTCGACGACGCCCGGGACATGCGGCCAGGTCTCCTCGCCGAGATAGAGCACGATCGCGTCGCGGCGTGGGTACCCGCTGGCCTTGGCCAGCACCTTTGCGCGGTAGGTCGCGTCCTGGCTCTCCAGGAAGCTGAGCATGGCGTGCCACACCGCCGGAGCCATCGACGACTCGTCGATGTGCAGGTACACCCGCAACAGGTGCGCGCCGTTGACGGGACCGCCGGCCGAGCCGTTCACCAAGTAGAAGCCCGGCGACAGCGCGGGCCGGATCGCGGGCAGGTCGAGCGTGGTGCGGGTGCCGATGGCCGGGAGCGGGTTCGGCCCTTCGTTTTCAGGAATTTGTAGGCGTACCCTGCCGACGTCGAACAGCGCGTGGCGGCCGAAGGGGCTGTCGAGCAGCGCCGACTTCACGACCGCCGGGGTCTTGCTGTTGCGGTGCGGCGTTGCCTCGCGCAGCAGATCCTCGAAGCGGTAGTCACGGCGCAGGTCGCGGTCCTCGCTCGCGCGCCCGGAGCCGGCATGCCAGTGGCGGTAGAGCGCGCCGCCGAGTTCCTGCCGCAGCCGCAGCGGCGAATCGTGGGTGAGGGTCTCGTCGCCCACCGTCACGCTGTGGGTGTCCGGATCGATGCGCAGATCGTCGAGCGCCGCGCGCAGGCGCGGTGAGAGTTCGGTGACCGCGCTCGTCATGGTGGTGGTCGTCATGGTGGTGTCCTTGCCGAAGTAGGGCGGCCGCTGCTCAGCGCAGGCCGATGACGGGGGCGTAGCGCTCGGGATCGGTGAGCGCGTTGCGGCCGATCCCGGCCATTCCGCGCTGTGCTGCGCTCAGCTTCGCGCCGTGCGACGCACCGGCAAGCAACCGGTCGAAGAAGTGCCAGCCCGCGTACCCGGTGGCGCGCACCGCGAGCCCGGGGTCCGCTGCGGTGTCGACGCCGGAGATGTAGCCGGCCCAGAAGTGATTGACGTGGTCGCTCACCTTGTCCAGCTGCACCTGACCCTGCGTCAGGATCGCCTCGTGCGCGGCGCCCGGGGCCAGCCCGGACTCGATGTCGAGCTCGGCGAACATCTTCGACGCCGCGTGATGGATGAACTCGCCCACGACCGCGCCGACGTCACGCGCGGGATCGCTGTAGCGGAATTCCTCCCAGTCGACGAGGTAGATGTCGGCATCGGTCAGCAGGAACTGGTCGAGTCGCAGATCACCGTGGCTGGCGACCGACGGCGCCTGCGCGGAACTCGCCTGCATGGTGGCCAGCGACGTGAGCACCTGCTTGTCGTGCTGCAGCATCGCCCACGCCTCGACCTCACCGCCGCTGCAGTTGGCATAGCTGTCGGCGTCCAGCGCATAGAAGGACGCCGCTGCACGGCCACCGCCGGCGGCGTCGTCGACGCCGATCGAAGCCTGCGGCAGCCGGTGGATCTCGGCCACGATGCGCCCGAACTCGAACACCTGCTGCGGCGTGAGTTCGTCGTCGGCGAACAGGTCGGAGGCGGCCCGGGAATCGGGCAGGCAGTCGAACACCAGCATGCCGCGCAGTTCGTCGGCTCCGTGGTAGACGGGAGTCCGGAACGTCTCCGGCGGCGCGTCGGCGATCAAGCGTTCGAACGTCGCGACCCGCGCCATCCGGCCGACCACCTGGTCGCGCGGACCGCGCAGGCTCTTGACGAACAGGTCGCCGTCCGGCGGCGTCGGCACGAGCCAGTTGTCGTTGCGGCCGACGAACCCGCGCATTCCGTCCAGACGCGGCGTGCGGCCGGTCAGGGCGGTGATGGTGCGCGTGAACCCGTCGGGGTCGTCGATCGGCGCAGCACTCTGCAAGCGGTTGGTGGCGCGCGCCTCGGGCGGGGCGGTGGTCGTGGTCATGTCTGCAACGCTAGGAACGGCGCACCGGCGTCGATATCGCAAGAGCTCGCCGGTGACAGCGCTGGTGACAGTGACTAGCAAGGTCCTGTCAGCAGGGACCTATGGGCGCGCACATGCAGATGGGCAGCCATCCCGGTCTCGGGGATGGCTGCCCATCTGAAAGGAGTACGACCTCAGGTCACCAGGTCCAGCTCCAGCTGTAGGTCACGGACAGCGAGACCGACAGCGACACTGACACCGAGCTGTCCGGCTCGGCACCGGATGCGGCTACCTGCCGCTCTTCGAGAATTGCCTCGGTCGACGCGTAGTTGGCGTAGCCGGCGAAGAGCTCGTTCATCATCGTTCACCTCCTTGGCGCGAACAGTCGCGAGTTGTGCGCTCGGACGTCAGAATGTCCAGCTGATGGTCACGGTCCAGGACGCGGACGCGGACACCGTGATCGTGAGCGACGTGTCCGGGTGGTCCTGACCCTGCGCGGTCTGACGCTCCTCGAGGATGGCCTCGGTGGACGCGTAGTTGGCATAACCGGCAAGCAGTTCGTTCATGGTTCACCTCCTTCATCGTGTCGTCATTGATCCGTTGGTGCGGTTCAGATGGTGACGGTGATGGTCAGCGTCACCGTCAGGCTGAGCGAGGTGTCCGGGTGGAGCTGGCCGTGCGCGCTGTGGCTCTCCTGCAGGATGGCCTCGGTCGACGCGTAGTTGGCATAGCCGGCGAGCAGCTCGTTCATCGTCTGCACCTCCCCTCGGTTGATAGCGGGGTGTGATACGGCAGGCACAGTGCATCGTCGTCGAGGAGAACGTCGTGCGATCGGTCGGCCAAGCGGGTGGGCTGATCGCCGGTGTAGGTGACCGGACCGTGCAGCACGAAGATGTCTTGCGCATCTTCTGTGGCCAAGCGGTTCATGGTCTTCACCTCGAGTCGTCGTTCCTGCTGTGAACACAACTCAAGCAGCCGCCGTCGGCGGCCGAAATGACCAGAGATTGTCATTCGATGGGGCAAGGGCGCCTTGCGGCCGCCCTGTTGTCCCTGCTAGATCCTGCTATGCCCGACTGGTGGTCGGTTCCGCGTCCGGTGATCGATCATGCGCCGCCGGACGCGAAACTCACGACCAGTACTAGGAGGCGTTCGCCTGCGGCGGGAGCGCCTGCTCGACCTGCGCGACGGTCTCGCGCGGGTCGTCCACCTCGACGACGAGGCGCTGGTAGTCCTCGGCGTGCAGTTCGATCACCACGGCCTTGCTGGTGTCGCGGACATCCCAGAAGATCTTCTCGCCGTCCTGGACGAACGTGCCGGCGACGACGAGACCCGGGATGTGGGCGCCGGGCCCGCGGCGACCCTTCGGCTCCGCGACGATGCCCGGATCCGCGGTGATGCCGCGCACGTGCGCCAGCGGGATGGCGATCTGGCTCTTGAACGCCCAGAGCTTGTCCAGCCCCTTGACGGTGACGACCAGATCGGTGCCTTCGACGGCGACGGTGGCCATGACGGCCCTCCATTCTCTTGTCGGTTTCGATTTCAGCTAGCGAGCCGGGCGTACAGGCGCGCGCCGAGCAACTCGACCGCACGCTGCGGTTCCGCTCCCTCCCGACCGGTTCCGCCGACCGCCTCTTCGACGACCGAAAGCGCCGACCGGACGGTCTCGGCAACCTGTGGATCCTCGTGACCGCGCTCGATGGCAGCAACCAGCACGAGGTCGAGGGTGTCCCGATGTACCAGCTCGTCGACCACCTGGGCGGCGTCGGTGCCCGTGAGCGGCACCAGTTCGGTCTCGATGTAGCGGTCCAGCGCTTTCAGGAACAGCCCGCGCTTGCTCCCGAACGCGTTGTACAGGCTGCCGCGGTGCACCCCCAACGCGGTGACCAGGTCGTCGATCGACGTCGCCTCGTACCCGCCACGCACGAACGTGTCCGCCGCGGCGCGCAGCACCAGCGCTTCGTCGAATCCCCGATTTCGTCCCATGAATCGACCGTACGCCGTTTGAGAACGCTCAGTCAAGAACGATCAGTCAAGAATTTCTGAGTCTCTCAGGTCGCCGCGTTCCGGACCCGATCCCAGCCGGTCTGCACCGGCGGTTGCAGCTGCCCGGTCGCCGACTGCGGCACGTACCTGATGGTCAGCCCGCCGTACTCGAAGCTCACGGTCTCGCTCGGCCGGTCGTCGCCGCTCGCCCAAGCGACCGTCTTCACCGCCACCAGCTTGAACTGCCACGCGACGAACGCGGCCCGGTCGCCGTCCTTGCCGGCCCGGTGCTCGATCAGATCGACGGTCTCGAACGCGACGCCGGCCGCCGCGTTGTGGAACAGCGTGGGCGACAGCGCGTCGATCCTGCGCGTGATCGAGAACGGGTTGAAGACGATCTTGCCGGCGCCTGCCCCGGTCGACTGCGACCCGATGTCGAGGGTCTGCTCGACGTCCGTCGACCACGACTCGATCGCGAAGAAGGCGTTCGGGTCGACGCCGCTGCGGAACGGGTCGACCAGACCGGCGGCGGTGTTCCCGTCACCCGTCAGGGGCGTGCCGTCGCTGGGCACGAACACCACGTAGTGCGATATCGCCATGTGTCCCCCTCGGCAGGTGTACGTATCAAAACGATGATCGACCGCCTCTGCTTTGTCGACGGCGGCGACAAGGCGGCGATGTCATGAGCAAACCGAACAGCGAGCCCCACCGCAACCCGCGCGGCCCGATCCGGCGCGCGGTCTCCGTGACGCTCGATCCGCAACGCATCCGCCGCGCGGCGGTCGCGATCTGGATGAACATCCTCATCGGCGCCGTGGTGGTCGGCGCCGCTGCCACGACCGGTTCGCTCGTCCCGTTGGCCCCGCTGTCGGACCCGACGTGGTCGCAGCGCGCGCTGACCCTGTTCGCCATCTGGCTGCTGTCGTTCGTACCCGGCTGGCTGTACGTGCGCTTCCTCTGCCTGCGCAAGGAAGCGCTGTGGAACGAGTACGTGATGAACCTGTACCGGCTCGGTGTCGACGACGCGGAGTACCTGCCGCCACCGCCGGCCGAGTCGGTGTACACGCGCCTCGCCGGTGCTCCTCGGGGCGGTGCGGAGCGCACCAACATCTACCGGCAGAAGTTCAATGCTTTCTACGGTCGAAAGATCTCGGCCGGCGTCCACGACGCGGCCGAGGGCGGTTACGTCAGCGTCGACACCCTGTTCCCGGTGTACCTGTGCACCGTGACGCTGGCCGTGGCCTGGACGTCGATCCTCTGGAACCCGGCGGCGGTGATGACACCGCAGGAGCCCTGGGCGACGCTGCAGTTCGGCTTCCTCGGTGCCTACGCGTTCGCGGTGTCGATGCTCGTGCGGCGCTTCTACCAGAGCGACCTGCGTCCGAGCGCGTACGCGGCCGTCGTGCTGCGCATCGTCGTGGTCCTGGTGATCCTCGCCGTGCTGCACCAGTTGTTCGTCATCACCGACACCCGCGGCGCGGCAAGCCTCGCGACCCAGTACGTGACTGCGTTCATCGTCGGCTTCTTCCCTCTCGTCGGGTTGCAGGCGCTGCAGCGCGTCGCCGCCAAGGCGCTGCGCGTGGTCGTGCCGACGATGTCGCCGGAGTACCCGCTCGACCAGATCGACGGCCTCAACATCTGGTACGAGGCACGCCTGATCGAAGAGGGCGTCGAAGACATGCAGAACCTCACGACGGTGAACATCGTCGACGTCATCCTGCACACCCGCGCCCCGGTCGGCCGGCTCATCGACTGGATCGACCAGGCACACCTGCTGGTGCATCTCAACCCGGCCAACCGCAAGGAGATCAAGCAGGCGCGCACGTCGCCCGAGGCCGCCGGGCACCCCGCGGCCAATCCGGCGATGACCCGGGTCGCCCTGCGTGGTCTGGGCATCCGGTCGGCGACCGACCTGCTCCGCGCCTTCGCGCCGCCCGACGGTGCACCGCCGGTGCTGTCGGCCGACGCCCTCGCCGCGAGCGGCCTCAACCGCCACCAGGTCGCGACGCTGACCCGGCTGCTCGCCGCCGAGCCGGGCCTGGACGCGGTGTGGAACTGGAAGGAGGGCGGCGCACGGCGCTCGCCACGGACGCCACCGTCGCGGCTGGAGATGTTGCCGCCGTCGGGTGCCGCCGCCTGAACGCTCAGCCGGTGAGCGCGGCGAAATGCAGCCGCATCTGCGCGGAGTCGGCACGCAGTTCGTGCTGCGGCAGTACACCAGGCCCGCACGACGCCGTGCCGAGGCCGTTCTGCGCGACGTCGAGGTTGACCGTGAGCATCGCGCGCCGCTGGAGATCGGTCGGATGCGTGGCGGCGTCGAGGTCCTCGTTGGTCCACGGCCGCACGCTGAGGCCGAAGGGCGGCGCGCCGGTGATCTGCAGGCCGGCGCCCTCGGCGTCGGTGAGCCGCACCCATCGCACGTCGATGCGGCTGCCGTTCTCCTGCGGGAAGGCATAGGGGGTCTGCAGCTCGTCGACCGTGGCGGTATGGCGCGTGATCCGGGCCGCGCGCCGGGAATCGCGATACGCCTCGCCCGGGCCGCCGCCGAACCACTCGACACGGTCGAGCGTCGCCGGGACCCCCATCCGCAACCCGAGCCGCGGCAGCGGGACCGGCCAATCGCCCTCGGGTTCCACCAGCAGGTGCAACGCGAGGCCCTCGTCGTCCTGCGTCCAGGTGTAGGTGGCGAGCACCGCACGGTCGGTGGCGGCCGCGGCGCTCCGAGTGCGCACAACGAGCGCACCCTCGGACCAGACCCGATCCACGACGCGGTGGGTGAGCCGGTGCAGTCCCATCGCCCGCCAGCGCGGCGAGAGCGCCACGCCGTGCTCGCCGCGGTCGTTGTCCGTGGGCGCCCGCCAGAGATCGAGCTGCGGTCCGGAAACCGAAATATCTCCGACAGCAGCGAGGATGCCGGTCGGATCGAATGCTGATCGATCGGGGCGGCGGCGCGGCGGACGATCGGCGTCGACCGCGCGCAATTGCATCTGACCGAAGCTGACCTGGTGCCCGGCAGGTGCCCAGGGCGTCGCAGCCGCCTGCACGGCACGCACGGTGAACCAGGTCTCGCCAATGGTCTCCGGTAGGTCCGGCAGCGGCACCTGTACCGATGCGCCGGCGGCAACCTGCGGCACGGCGAGCTCGCCGGTCGCGACGGTGACGCCGTCGTCCTCGAGTACCCACTCGAAGCGCATATCCCCGAGATCGGCGAAGTCCCGCGCGTTGCGGACCACGATGTCGGACGTCGAGCACTGCAGTTGTGCCGCGGCGATCACCTGGGCGAACTCGACAAGCCCGGGCGACGGCGTGCGGTCGGCGAACAGCAGCCCGTCGAGCACGAAGTTGCCGTCGTGCAGCGGTTCGCCGAAGTCGCCGCCGTAGCCGAAGAACTCCCGGCCGTCCGCGGTCTGCTGCCGGATGCCGTGGTCGATCCATTCCCACACGAATCCGCCCGCCACCCGCGGGTAGCGCTCGAACAGGTCCTGGTATTCGGTGAGTCCCCCGGGCCCGTTGCCCATCGCGTGCGCGTACTCGCACTCCAGGAAGGGAATCGAGCGGCGGTGCGCGTCGAGAGCCGGATCCTTCGTCGAGGTTTCCGCGCCACGACCGATCGCGTCGACCTCGGCGTGCGGCGCGTACATGCGGCTGTAGACGTCGACATAGCCGCTGTCCCAGTCGCCCTCGTAGTGCACGGGGCGGGCGGGATCGCGGGTGTGGATCCAATCGGCCATCGCGGCGAGGTTCGCGCCGTGCCCGCTCTCGTTGCCGAGCGACCACATGATCACGCTGGGATGGTTCTTGTCCCGTTCGAGGGTGCGTTGCATGCGGTCGAGGTAGGCCGCCCGCCAGCGCGGGTCGTCGCTCGGGTTGTGGCGCCAGCCGACCGGCTGGAAACCGTGGGTCTCGAGATCGTTCTCCAGCACCACCCAGAGGCCGAACTCGTCGCACAGGTCGAGGAAATCCGGATGCGGCGGATAGTGGCTGGTGCGCACGGCATTGACGTTGTGCCGCTTCATCAGCATGACGTCGGCGCGCAGCGTCTCCGCGTCCATGACCCGGCCGCGGTCGGGGTGCCATTCGTGGCGGTTGACGCCGCGGAACAGGACCGGCCGCCCGTTCACCTGGAAGACGCCGTCGACGATCGCCACCCGTCGGAACCCGATCCGCAACGTCACGGTCTCGTCCGCACTCGACACCGCGCAGGTGTAGAGCTGCGGCGTCTCGGCGGTCCACGGCCGCACCTCGGCGATCACGAGATCGGTACCGGTCGTGGCGTCGATGCCGAGCTCCGGGCAGCTGACCCGGCACGGGGCGGCGGTGTCGATGCGCAATGTCGCGGTTGCGGAGCCGGCGTCGTAGTCGGCGTGCACGAACACGTCGTCGATCGCGCCCGCGGGCCGGGCGAGCAGCGTGACGTCACGGAAGATCCCGGACAGCCACCACATGTCCTGGTCCTCCAGGTAGCTTGCCGCGGACCACTGGTGCACCAGCACCCGCACCGTGTTCTCGCCGCGGTGCAGCAGGTGTCCGACGTCGAACTCGGTGGTGAGCCGGCTGCCGGTGGACCACCCGAGCTCGACGTCGTTGAGCCAGACCCGGAAGGCGGAGTCGACGCCGTCGAAGCGCAACACCGCGGCACCGTCGGGCCAGTCGCTGCCGAGGTCGAAGGTGCGCAGGTACTCCCCGGTCGGGTTCACATCCGGCACGTGCGGCGGGTCGACGGGGAAGGGGTAGTTGACGTTCGTGTACGCGGGCTTGCCGAATCCGTTGAGCTGCCAGTGGGCGGGCACCGCCAACTCGCCCCAGGCCACGGCGTCGACGGCGTCGGGTCGCTGCGCCCAGCGGAACTTCCAGACGCCGGTGAGGTCGATCGCCGGCAGCGTCGGTGTGCAACCGGGCGCGAGGAGATCGACGTCCGGCCCCAGGTGCGAAGGACGAGAGCAACTCGGACAAGGCGCCTAACCCTTACTGCCGCCGAGGGTGAGGCCGGCGACGAATTGTCGTTGCAGCAACAGGTACACGATCAAGGTGGGAATCAGCGTGATCGTGGCACCGGCAGAGATCAGGTTGTAGTTGTCGAGGAACTGACCCTTGAGGCTGTTGATCGCGGTGGTCACCGGCAGCCGGTCGCCGGTCTGGATCAACAGCAGCGGCCAGAAGAACTCGTTGTAGACCCAGATGACCTCGAGCGTGCCGAGCGCCGCGAGCGCTGGCCGGCACAGCGGCATGATGATCTGCGCGTACATGCGCCACACGCCGCAGCCGTCGACGAGCGCGGCCTCGGTGAGGTCTTTCGGGAGCGCCTTCATGTAGTTGCTCATCACGAAGGTGCAGAAACCCAGCTGGAACGCGACGATGATCGCGATGACGCCGTAGTAGGTGTTCAGCAGGCTGCCGGAGTCGCTGACCGAGTAGGGCAGCGTGACGTGCTTGTACATCTGGAACACCGGCGCCGCCAGCACCTGCGGCGGCAGCATGTTGCCGGCCGTGAACACGATCAGCAGCGTGATGTTCAGCCGCCAGCTGTACCGCGACACCGCGAACGCCATCCACGACGCCAGCAACAGGGTGAGCAGCACGGTCGGGATGACGATGATCGCCGAGTTGATGAACGCCTGGGTGAAGCCGGCCTGCTTCCAGGCCGTCGAGTAGTTGCTGAACGTGATGTGCCGGGCGAAGCTGAAGTAGCCGTACTTGTCGGTGTCGGCCTTCGTGCGCAGCGAGGTGTACAGCGTCCAGAGCAGCGGGATCAGCCACAGCACCGACATGGCGATCAGGAAGATGTGCGTGCCGTAGCGCGACTTCTTGACGCCGGTGGGCCGGTGGCGCTGCTCCTGGTCGAGCGGCGACAGTTCGGCGGCGGACGGGATGTCGGCAGTCGCGGTCATGCCTCAGTCGTCCTTCTTGAAGGTGTAGGCGAGGTAGCTGACGATCGGGATCAGCGCCACCACGAACAGGATCACCGCCAGCGCCGACCCGACGCCGATCACCTGGCCCTCACCGACCAGGTTCTGGATGATCAGCGCGCTGATGAGCTCGAGGCCGTTGGTGCCGCGGTTGATGACGTAGACGATGTCGAAGGCCCGCAGCGCCTCGATGATCG
The DNA here is from genome assembly GCA_963850835.1 of uncultured Actinomycetota bacterium. Classification (GTDB taxonomy): domain Bacteria; phylum Actinomycetota; class Actinomycetes; order Mycobacteriales; family Jatrophihabitantaceae; genus Jatrophihabitans. Next base: position 158,912 of record CAWKNB010000003.1, read on the forward strand.
TGATGACGACGACCACGATGTTGATCGGGCGCATCGCCGGGAGCACGACGCGGAAGAAGGTCTGCCGCTCGTTCGCGCCGTCGATCGCCGCGGCCTCCCGCAGCGATGGATCGACGCCTTTCAGGCCCGCCAAGTACAAGATCATGATGTAGCCGACGTGTTTCCACGTGGCGGCGATCATCGCGGCCCAGATGTTGATGCTCGGGTTGCCGAGCCAGTCGATCGCCTTCGACGTGCCCGCGGTACCCAGGATGCTGTCGATGAGCCCGGAGTCCGGCGAGTACATCAACTCCCAGATGATCCCGACCAGCGCGAGCGAGAGCATCACCGGGACGAAGAACACCGTCTGGTAGATCCGGCTGCCGCGGATCTGCTGGTCGAGCAGCACCGCGATCAGCAGGCCGAGCGGTGTCGCGACCAGCCCGAGCACCAGCAGCCACAGGACGTTGTGCCGGATCGCCGGCCAGAACGGCGGGTACTCGGTGAAGACGTAGCGGTAGTTGTTCAGCCCGTTGGAGCGGATGTCGGAGATCTGCAGGCCGTTCCACTTCGTGAACGACAGGCCGACCGACAGCACCGTCGGGATCCAGATCAGCACCGCCTCGATGAGCACCGGGATGCCGACCATGACGCCGAGCACGAGCTTGTCCCGGCCGGACAGGCGCCTGACCCGCTTGCGCCCACCGTGCGGGCTCGGCGCCCCGGCGACAGAATCGACGTCGGGGTCCGCCGAGCCTTCCGGCAACCCGGCCACGGGCAGGTTGGTCATCGGCTACCTCTACTGCGATGCGTACAGCGACTTGGCCTGGCTCTCCAGATTGTTCACGTCGATCTGACCGTTCTTCAAGAAGCCCTGCAGCGCCGGGATCATGACGTTGTTGGCGAAGGCGGGCAACGCGTCGCGGTCGAGGAACTGCGAGATCTCCTTCGCGTTGGCGATGACCTGCTGGGCCTTCTTCTGGATGGCGTTCAGGTTGGAGAAGTCGGCCTTGAGGTTGGTCGCAACGTTGCTCGGGTCCTTCTTGGCGTAGGTGTTCTGGCCGTCTGGGCTGCCAAGGTACTCCAGCAGCGCGATCGCGGCCTTGTTGCCGCCGCCCTTCTTGCTGGCCATGAAGCCGTCGATCGGCGCCTCCAGCGCATCCTGGCCGTTGGCCTCGGTGATGACCGGGAACTCGAAGAAGTCGGTGTCGGCAAGCACCTTCGGATCGGTGAACTGCTGGGTGACGAACGAGCCGAGCAGGTACATGCCGGCCTTCTTCGTGACGATCTTCTGCGCCGACTCCTGCCAGGTCAGGCCGAGCGCCTGTGGGTCCTGATACGGCAGCAACGCCTTCCACGTGTCGAAGACGTCGCTGACCTTCTTCTGGTTCCAGTGCTGCTTGTGGGCCATCAGGTCGACGTGGAACTGGTAGCCGTTGAGCCGCATGTTGATGTAGTCGAAGGTGCCCATCGCCGGCCAGCCGTCCTTGTCGCCGAATGAGATCGGGATCAGGCCGTCCTGCTTCATCTTCGCGGCGAGGGTCTTCCACTCGTCGAACGTCTTCGGCACCTCGTAGCCCTTGGCCTGCCAGAGGCTCTTGCGGTAGAAGATCGCCCACGGGTAGTTGTAGTTCGGGACGAAGTACATCTTGCCGTCGTCGCCGGTCGAGGCCTTGACGATGCCCGGCGCCGAAGTTGCTTCTTGCCGAGCTTCTCCCAGACGTCGTCCAACGGCGCGACCAGGCCCTTGGACGCGTAGTAGCGCATCCGGTAGCCGGCGAACCAGGTGAAGGTGTCGTCCGGGCTGCCCTGCAGGTAGGAGTTGATCGCGTTCTGGAAGTCGTTGTGCGACTTGGTGTTGATGCTGACCTTGTCACCGGACTGCTTCTCGAACGCGCTGACCATCGCCGCGACGCCGGCCTTCGGCACCGGGTCAGAGGCGCTCGAACCGAGGCTGGTGCTCTTCGACCCGCCGCCGCCGCCACCGCCGCCACCGCCGGAACTGCCGCCGGTGCACGAGGACAGGAAGCCCGCGGTCGACACCCCCGCCGCGCCGACCGCCAACCCCTTGAGCACCGATCGGCGGGAGATGCCGCCCGGGTCGTCGGGTGTGGTCGGAGCGGGTGTTGAACCGGGCATGGACGCCTCCTGGCTGGGGGGACTGTGAGCCAGATCTCGCTGGCACGCGGGCATCAATATTTAGCAGGAGGCCCTTCAGCGTCAAGACCTGTTCGAGTTCGCGACATAACAGCGCGGTAACAAAGTGCATCGGTTGGCCGGTGTCGCCCGTATACCCGAACAGTTTGTTGCCAGTGCCTGTGCGATTTTGTCGGGTAGTAGTGACAGAATCAAACAGATGCTAGTCGCCGGCCAGCCGTCGAGCGCCCGGCCCCGGGGCCGTCCGGAAGATGCCGGGCGGGGTGTAGCCGCGCGTGTCGAACGCGTCCACGACGGTCCCTGCGACCCCCTCCACGACCCCGATCGGGCACAGCGCGATGACGCAGCCGCCGAACCCGCCGCCGGTCATCCGGGCGCCGAGCGCGCCCGCTTCCAGCGCGGCGGAGACGGCCACATCGACCTCGGCCACGGTGATCTCGTAGTCGTCGCGCATCGACGCGTGCGAGGCGGTCAGCAGCGGCCCGATGTCGCCGATCCGGCCGCGCTCGAGCAGGTGTGCGACCTGCAGGGTGCGGTCGTTCTCGCTCAGCACGTGCCGGACCCGGCGCACCAGCACGTCCGCTTCGTCGCCCGCCGCAGCAGCCAGGCGAGCCAGCACCGTTACGTGATCGTTGTCCTGCACCGCACGCAGCGAGTCGACTCCGAGCAGCTGCGCGGCACGTTGACACGCGGCGCGGCGATCGCCGTACTCACCGTCGGCGTGACCGTGGGCGGCGCGGCTGTCGATCACGAGCAGCGCCAGCCCGGACATCTCGAGCACCATCGGCACGTGCTGCGTCGAGAGCGTCTGCATGTCGCACAACAGCGCCGTGCCGGCCTGCGAACAGATGGAGGCGAGCTGGTCCATCCCGCCGGTCGGCGCGCCGACGAAGTCGTTCTCCGCCGAGCGGGTGAGGGCGATCAGCTCGTCGAGCGACAGGTGCAGCTCGAGCGCGTCGTCGAGGGCTGTGGCAACCGAGCACACGACCGCCGCCGACGAGGACAACCCCGCCCCGACCGGGACGTCGCTGTCGATCGAGATCGTCACGCCCGAGGTCAGCGCCCGGCGCTCGCGCAGCGGCCGCACGACCCCGGCCACGTACGCGCTCCAGCCGGCGACCCGCTCGGGCTCGACGTCGTCGAGAGCGATGTCGAGCGGCGGGGTCTGCTGGGCGGACTCCACGTACAGCCGCCCGTCGTCGCGCGGTGCAACGTGCGCGGTGCAGCCCTGCTCGATCGCGAGCGGCAGGGCGAATCCGTCGTTGTAGTCGGTGTGTTCGCCGATGAGGTTCACGCGTCCTGGCGCACGCCAAGCGACAGACCTCATCGACGACCTTTCCGGGTGGGTGGCTACGGTCACGACCGGAAACGGAATCTAACGTACGTCCGAAACGGGAGGTGTGCTCGCTTGAGGGCCGAACCGGACGAGGGCACTGAGCGGGCGGTGCTGATCGGCCCGCTCGACCCGACGGCGACCTGCCTGGTGCTGTTGCCGCCGGCGGGTCGCTCGGCCCGGACGAGCTGGTTCGGGCCGGGACAACCAGGTCTGGACGCCGCCGAGATCGCCGCGGCCGTCGGGCTCGGTGGGCCGCCGGGATCGGTGCACGAGACCGCCGGACACCCGGTGCCGCTGGTGCCGGGGGTCTCGGACACCTGGCCCGGGCGCCCCGGCCTGGCCGGACACCGGCTGGCGGAACCCGAGCACGCCGGCCGCGACTGGGCGCCGGCACTCGTCACCACCTCGGTCGCCTCGACGAGCAACGGCGGCGCGGTGGTCGACGCCGCGGATCCGGCCGCAGGGTTGGCACTGCGCACCGAGTTCGAACCGCTGCCCGGCGGCCCGCTGCGCATCCGGCACACGCTCACCAACACCGGATCGGACCCCTTCGTCGTCGACCATCTCGACGTCGTGGTGCCGGTGCCCGACCGGGCCACCGAGCTGCTCGACTGCACCGGACGGTGGGGACGCGAGCGCACGCCGCAAAGGCATGCCGTCGCCGACGGGATCTGGCTGCGTGAGGGCCGCGGCGGGCGGCCCGGGCACGCCTCGCCCACCGAACTCGTCGCCGGCGTCGCCGGTTTCGGTTTCCGCAGCGGCGCGGTGTGGGCGGTGCACGTGGCCTGGAGCGGCAACAGCCGCTACTACCTGGAACGCCAGCCGTCCGGCCTGGTGACCCTCGGTGGGGGCGAGGTGCTGCTGCCCGGCGAGATGGTGCTCGAGGCCGGTGACAGCTATGCGACCCCATGGGTTCACGTCGTCGCCTCCGCCGACGGCCTGGACGGTCTGGCCGCCCAGACGCACGCCTACCTGCGCTCGGTGCCCGCTCACCCGAGGCGGCCGCGCCCGGTGGTGTCGAACGTCTGGGAAGCGGTGTACTTCGACCACGACCTGGGCCGGCTGACCCACCTCGCCGACCTCGCCGCCCGCGTCGGGGTCGAGCGCGTCGTGCTCGACGACGGCTGGTTCGGCGCGCGGCGCAGCGATCACGCCGGTCTGGGCGACTGGACGGTGTCCGAGCAGGTCTGGCCGGACGGGCTGGCGCCGTTCGTCGATCACGTGCGCGGGCTCGGCATGGAGTTCGGGCTCTGGTTCGAGCCGGAGATGGTCAATCCGGACTCCGACCTGTACCGCGCCCACCCCGACTGGATCCTCGCGGTGAGCGGCCGCGAACCAGCGCTGCAGCGCAACCAGCTGGTGCTCGACCTCGGCCGGCCCGAGGTTCGCGACCACCTCTTCGAGCGGATCGACACGATCTTGACGTCGTACCCGATCGCGTACGTCAAATGGGATCACAACCGCGAACTCGTCGAGGCTGCCAGCCGGGCCCGGCACGACACGCCGGGGGCGCATCGGCAGACGCTCGGCTACTACGACCTGTTGGACCGGCTGCGGGCCGCGCATCCGGCAGTCGAGTGGGAGAGCTGCGCGTCCGGCGGCGCGCGGATCGACCTCGAGGTGCTGCAGCGGGTGCAACGGGTGTGGACGTCGGACATGACCGACGCGCTGGCCCGCCAGGGCATCCAGCGGTGGACCGCGCAGCTGGTGTCGCCCGAGTACCTGGGCGCGCACGTCAGCGCGCCGGTCAACCACCAGACCGGACGCGCGATCAGCCTCGACTTCCGGGTCGCCACCGCGTTCTTCGGCGATCTCGGGATCGAGTGGGACCTGGCGAGCGCGAGCGAGTCCGACCTCGAGCGGCTCGCAGCCTGGATCGAGCGCTACAAGCAGCACCGGGAGCTGCTGCACTCCGGGCGGATGGTGCGCGTCGACTCGGCCGAGGACGCGGTGTGGGTGCACGGCGTCGTGGCGCCGGATCACTCGAGGGCGGTAGTCGCGTACGTGCAGCTCGACGAGTTGGTGCACGACCCGCCGCCGCTGCTGTTCCCGGGTCTGGACCCGCGGCGCCGCTACACCGCTCGGGCGGTCGGACCGGAGGCCACGACGCGCTGGCGCGGTGAGGGCATGCGCCTGTCCGGCGCGGCGCTGGCCGAGGTCGGACTGCCGGCGCCGGCGCGCGAACCGGTCACCGCGCTGATCGTCGAGCTCACCGCCGACTGACCCACCGCGAGATAGGCCGCTACAGGTGCTCGGCCTGCCCGTGCCATTCGCTGGCCACGATGGTGATCGTGTCGATCTGGTCGGCGAGCACGGCGTGGGCGTCGTCGGAGAGGCTGTCGTCGGTGATCAGGATGTCGGCGGCCGACAGCGGCGCGAACGAGGCCAGCCCGCGGGTGCCCCACTTCGTGGCATCGGCGCAGATCACCACCTGATCGGCAGCGGCGATGAGCGCCCGGTTGGTCTCGGCCTCGGCCAGGTTCGGTGTGGTGAAGCCGGTGTCCGCGTCCATGCCGTGCACGCCGAGGAACAGCTGGTCGACGTGCAGGTTGCGGATCGATTGATCGGCGACCGGGCCGACCAGTGCCGCGCTCGGGGTGCGGATGCCGCCGGTGAGGATCACGGTCTGGTCGTGCCGTGGCCCGGAGTTCGCGATCAGGTCGGCGACCGCGGTCGAGTTCGTCACGATCGTCAGCCCGGGGATGACCCCGACGTGCCGGGCGAGGCCCCAGGTGGTGGTGCCGGCCGAGATGGCGATGGCCGAGCCGGGGCGGATCAGCTCGGCGGCCGCGGCGGCGATGGCCGTCTTGGCCGGCTGCTCGAGGCCCGACTTCGCCTCGAACCCCGGCTCGTCGGACGCGGTGGTGCTCAGGACCGCTCCGCCGTGCACCTTCTGCACCGAGCCGCGGGTCTCGAGCCGGGTCAGATCCCGGCGCACCGTCATGTCCGAGACGCCCAGGATCTCGACGAGATCGGTGATCCGCGCGCCGCCTTTGCGACGCAGCTCGTCCATGATGCGAGCCTGCCGTTGGTCGGCGAGCATGCCGGACCACCCTTCCGAAGCCTTCGGCCAATAATTTGGCACACCTGGCACGTCCCCGGAACCCCGCTGCGCCGCCGGGCCCGCCGGGCGGGTCGCGATCAGCTCAGCACAGTGCCGGGTTCGACCCCAAGTCTTGCGCCATTCGCACGAACCCGCACGTCGCCGCGGACCACCACGTCGGCGCCGAACCACACATCGCCCTCGACGACGAACCGGTCGCACCCGACGAGTGACACCGGACCGGACTCGAAACGGTGGTCGAAATCGGCGAGGTACTTGAAGAATTCGGGGTCGAGATCGACGTACGGGTCGTGGCCCACTTCGCGCCCGGCTGCGACGTGCAGCGCGTAGTCGTCGGCGAGCTCGTAGACGTCCGAGCGCAGCACCAGCAGGTCGTTGGTCGTCTTCACCGGCACGAACCGGGACCGGTCCACCAGCAGCGACCGCGCGCCTTCGAAACACTGCACCGCCGCGCCCATCGCCGACTCGATCTGGATGACCTCCGGGGTGCTCGAGTCGGCCGGGTCGACGGTCTTGACGTTGCGGATGACCGGCAGGTCGAGTACGCCATGGGCGGCGTCGAGGGTGTCGCGCAGGCGAGGTAGATCCAGCCACAGGTTGTTGGTGTTGCAGAACCGGTGCCGGTCCAGATCCGAGAGCGCCTGCATGTCGGCCTCGGAGGTCTGGGCGGTCTCGCGCAGGATCAGCCGCCGGTCACTGCGCCGGATCGCGAGGTGCCCGCCCTTGCGGTCGGCGGGGGTGCGCCGGCACGACTCCATCAGGAACGGGACGTCGTGGGCGGCCATCCAGGCCGGGATGCGCCCCTCGACGGTGGCGCCCAGGTTGTCGGCGTTGGAGCAGAACGCGTATCGGTACCCGGCATCGATCAACCGGTCCAGCAGACCCGTCGAACGCAGCGCCGGGTACAGATCGCCGTGTCCGGGCGGGCACCACTCGAGCGCGGGCTGGTCGGGCCACTCGATCGGTTCGAGGGTCTCGGCGAGCAGCTTCGGCTCGCGGTTCTGCAGGAAGTCCTCCGGCAGGTCCGCGACCGGCAGGTCGGGGTACCCGGCGAGGACCGCCTGGACGTCGTCGCGGGTGCGGAAGCTGTTCATGAAGATCAGCGGGATCCGCGCGGCGTAGCGGGTGCGGGCGTGCAGGGTCTGCCGGACGATGACGTCGAGGAAGCGCAGGTCGCCCTTGACCGGTAGCAGCGACTTCGCCCGATCCATGCCCATCGAGGTGCCGAGCCCACCGTTGAGCTTGATCACCGCCGTGACCCCGACGGCCGCCCGCAGCTCGTCGTCATCGGCCTCGATGTCGGCGAGCGCGTCGAGTTCGGCCAGCGGCTCGATGTCGTCCTCGGCGATGAGCCCGGAGGCGCCGTCTTCGATCTGCCGGTAGAAGTTGGCGAAGGCGGCGATCGCGTCCTCGCCCACACCGTCGGCTGTCATCTTGTCCGTCGCGCGGCGCAGGCCCTCCTCGCTCACGCCCGACAACCTAGCCCCACCGCGTGAACCGCATAATCGTCGGGTGAGTGCACATCCTCCCAAGATCCGCATCGTGGGTGACCCGGTGCTGGCCACGCAGACCCGCCAGGTCACCGCGTTCGACGACGACCTCGCCGCGCTGATCGACGACATGTTCGCGGCGATGGACATCGCGGAAGGCGTCGGTCTCGCGGCGCCGCAGATCGGCGTCGATCTCGCGGTGTTCGTCTACGACTGCCCCGACGGCAGCGGCGGGCGACAACGCGGTCACGTGGTGAATCCGAGTATCCGGACCAGCGGCGACCCCGACGTCGGCGACGAGGGCTGCCTGTCGGTGCCCGGGCCGTTCCACGAGCTCGCGCGCTCGTCGTTCGCGACGGTGACCGGCGTCGACAAGACCGGCGCACCGGTGCAGATCGACGGCACCGGCTACTTCGCCCGCTGCCTGCAGCACGAGACCGACCACCTCAAGGGTGTGCTGTACATCGATCACCTGCCGCGCAACCGGCGCCGCCGCGTGTTGCGCGAGATGGAGCCCTTCGAGTGGAACGCGCCGGTGCCCTAGGGGTCAGGCGAGCAGTTCCGCGATCTGCACCGCGTTCAGCGCGGCACCTTTGCGCAGGTTGTCGTTGCTGACGAACAGGGCGAGGCCGCGCCGGCCGTCGACACCCGGGTCCTGACGCAGCCGGCCGACGAAGGCCGGATCCTGCCCGGCCGCCTGCAGCGGGGTGGGCACGTCCACGACGACGACGCCGGGGGCGGCGGCGAGCAGGTCGAGCGCGCGGGCCACCGGCAGGTCGCGGGCGAACTCGGCGTTGATCGACAGCGAGTGGCCGGTGAACACCGGCACCCGCACACACGTGCCGGACACCTTGAGCTGCGGGATGTCGAGGATCTTGCGCGACTCGTTGCGCAGCTTCTTCTCCTCGTCGGTCTCGAACTCGCCGTCGTCGACGATCGAGCCCGCCATCGGGAGCACGTTGTAGGCGATGGGCGCGGCGAACTTGCCCGGCGCCGGGAAGGTGACCGCGCTGCCGTCGTGGGTGAGGCCGGCGGCCTTGTCGACCACGGCGCGCACCTGCTCGTCGAGTTCGTCGACGCCGGCCAGCCCTGCGCCGGACACCGCCTGGTAGGTGGACACCACGAGCCGGACCAGCGTGGCGTCGTCGTGCAGCGGCTTGAGCACCGGCATCGCAGCCATCGTGGTGCAGTTCGGGTTGGCGATGATGCCCTTCGGCGCCTCGTGCGCCTTGGCGCCGTTGACCTCGGCGACGACCAGAGGCACCTCGGGGTCCATGCGCCAGGCCGAGGAGTTGTCGATCACCGTCGCACCGGCGGCGGCGAACTTCGGCGCGAGCTCCTTCGAGGTCGCGCCGCCCGCGGAGAACAGCGCGATGTCCAGCCCGTGCGGGTCGGCGACCGCGGCGTCCTCGATCCGGACGTCGACGCCCTCCCACGGCAGTGTGCCGCCGGCCGAGCGGGCGGAGGCGAAGAACCGGATCTCGTCCACCGGGAAGGAGCGCTCGGCCAAGAGCCGGCGCATGACACTGCCGACCTGACCGGTGGCTCCGACAACACCGACCCTCATCGTCCGGTCCCTCCGTAGACGACTGCCTTCTCCTCATCCGAGCCGAGCTCGAACGCGTCGTGGACGGCACGCACCGCGACGTCCAGATCGGTGTCGCGGCACACCACCGAGATCCGGATCTCCGACGTCGAGATCATCTCGACGTTGACGCCGGCGTCGGCGAGCGCGGTGAAGAACCGCGCCGAGACCCCGGGGTGCGAGCGCATGCCGGCACCGACGAGCGACAGCTTGCCGATGTGGTCGTCGTAGAGCAGGTCGGAGAAGCCGATCCGGTCCTGCACGCGACGCAGCGAGGTCAGCGCGGTCGGGCCGTCGGTGGCCGGGAGCGTGAACGACACGTCGGTGCGGCCGGTGCCGCCCGTCGAGATGTTCTGCACGATCATGTCGATGTTGATCTCGGCGTCGGCGAGCTCGCGGAACAGCGCCGCCGCCTCACCGGGCTTGTCGGGCACGCCGACGACGGTCACCTTGACCTCGCTGCGGTCGTGCGCGACGCCGCTGATGATCGCCTGTTCCACGGAGTCCTCCATCGATCCTTGAACGGTGGTGCCGGGCCTGGCCGCGAACGACGACCGCACGTGCAGGGGTACGCCGTACTTGCGCGCGTACTCGACGCTGCGCAGGTGCAGGATCTTCGCCCCGCACGCAGCCAGCTCGAGCATCTCCTCGTAGGTCACCTCGTCGAGGCGCTGCGCGTTCGGCACGATGCGCGGGTCGGCGGTGTACACACCGTCGACGTCGGTGTAGATCTCGCACACGTCGGCGTGCACCGCTGCGGCGATCGCCACCGCGGTGGTGTCCGACCCGCCGCGGCCGAGGGTGGTGATGTTCATCGTCTCTTTCGAGAAGCCCTGGAATCCGGCGACGATGGCGATGTTGCCCTCGGCCACCGAGCTCTCGACCCGGCCCGGCGTGACGTTGACGATGCGCGCCTTGTTGTGCACCGACGTGGTGAGCACGCCGGCCTGCGAGCCGGTGAACGACTCGGCCTTGTAGCCGAGGGAGTTGATCGCCATCGCGAGCAGCGCCATCGAGATGCGCTCGCCGGCGGTGAGCAGCATGTCGAATTCGCGGCCGTCGGGTGCCGGCACGATCTGCTTGGCGAGGTCGATGAGCTCGTCGGTGGTGTCGCCCATGGCGGACACGATCACCACGACGTCGTTCCCGGCCTTCTTGGTGGCGACGATCCGCTCGGCCACCCGCCTGATCCGTTCGGCGTCTGCGACCGACGACCCGCCGTATTTCTGCACGACCAGACCCACGCGGAAACCCCACTCTTTCTTGGCGGAACCCTCAGGATACCGGCGCGCCGCAGGCGCATTCGTCAATCGGATCAGGGCCCTGCCAGTTCCCCGGCCGGTCAGGCGGTGGCGGCGAACGCGTCCTCGAGCAGGTCGAGACCCTCGGCGAGCAGGTCCTCGCCGATCACGAGCGGCGGCAGGAAGCGCAGCACGTTGCCGAACGTGCCGGCGGTGAGGGTCACGAGCCCGCGCTGGTGGCAGGCAGCGGCCACCGCCGCGGTCAGCGCCGGATTCGGGGTCAGCGTGCCCGGCTCGACGAGTTCGGCGGCCAGCATCGCACCGCGACCGCGCACGTCGCCGATGGCCGGGAACTTCTCGGCCAGCGCGCTCAGCCGGGGCACCATCGTCGCCTCGATCCGCCGGGCCGCGCCGCACAGGTCCTCGGCGGCCATGGTCTCGATGGCGGCCAGTCCGGCGGCGCAGGCCACCGGGTTGCCGCCGTAGGTGCCGCCCAGACCACCGGCGTGCACGGCCTCCATCAGCTCGGTCCGGCCGGTGACGCCGGCCAGCGGCAGGCCGCCGGCGATGCCCTTGGCGGTGGTGATCAGATCGGGCACCACGCCCTCGTGCTCGCAGGCGAACCAGTCGCCGGTGCGGCAGAAGCCGGACTGGATCTCGTCGGCGATGAACACGATGCCGTGCTCCTGGCACCAGGCCGCGACCTTCGCCAGGAACCCGGGCGCCGGCACGACGAAGCCGCCCTCGCCCTGGATCGGCTCGACCAGCACCGCAGCGCAGTTGTCCTCGCCGACCTGGGTGTGCACCAAAGAGGTGAACGCCGCAAATGCTTCAGCTGGCGCAGTTGTCCGGTCCGGTGGGCCAGCGGAACGGGTAGGCCATCGGCACCCGGTAGATCTCGCCGGCGAACGGCCCGAACCGGTGCTTGTACGGCATGTTCTTCGCCGTCAGCGCCATGGTCAGGTTGGTGCGCCCGTGGTAGGCGTGGTCGAACGCGACGACGGCCTGCCGCCCGGTCGCCGACCGGGCGATCTTGACCGCGTTCTCCACCGCCTCGGCGCCGGAGTTGAACAGTGCCGAGCGCTTGTCGTGAGTGCCGGGCGTCAGCTCGTTCAGCTTCTCGGCGACGGCGACGTACTCCTCGTACGGGGTCACCATGAAGCAGGTGTGCGTGAAATCAGCCACCTGCGCCTGCACCGCCTCGACCACCCGAGGTGCTGCGTTGCCCACCGAGGTGACCGCGATTCCGGAACCGAAATCGATGAGCTGGTTGCCGTCGGCGTCGACCACGATGCCGCCACCCGCCCGCTCGACGTAAACCGGCAGCACGGAACTCACGCCGGTGGCCACCGCCGCGCGCCTGCGGGCCTGCAACTCCTGCGAGCGCGGTCCGGGGATCTCGGTGTTCAACACTCGCCGCTGTTCGACCGTCATGTTCGTTCCTCCTCGATCGACGTTGCGCTCTGCCTCGATGGTGTCACCGATCGCGCGCTACGCCTCGATGTTGTGCATCACGTGCTTGATGCGGGTGTAGTCCTCGAGGCCGTACACGGACAGGTCCTTGCCGTAGCCGGAGTGCTTGAACCCGCCGTGCGGCATCTCGGCGACGATCGGGATGTGGGTGTTGACCCACACGCAGCCGAAGTCCAGGGCACGCGTCATCCGCATGGCCCGGCCGTGGTTCTTCGTCCACACCGAGGCGGCCAGCCCGTAGTCGACGCCGTTGGCCCAGCGGATCGCCTCCGCCTCGTCGGTGAAGCGCTGGACGGTGATGACCGGCCCGAAGATCTCGTGCTGGACGGCCTCGTCGTCCTGCCGCAGGTCACTGACGACGGTGGGCTCCCAGAAGTAGCCGCGCTCGCCGATCCGGTGGCCGCCGGCGAGCACGTTCGCGTGGTCGGGCAGCCGCTCGAGCATGCCGCCGACGCGCTCGAGTTGGCTGCTGTTGTTCAGCGGCCCGAGTGCGGAATCGGCGTCGTCGGGCAGGCCCGCCTTGGTGCCGCGGGCCTGCTCGGCGAGCGCCTGGGCGAACTCGTCGGCGATCCCGGGCCCGACGAGCACGCGGGTGGCGGCGGTGCAGTCCTGCCCGGCGTTGAAGTAACCGGCCATCGCGATGCCCTCGGCGGCGGCGGCGATGTCGGCGTCGTCGAACACGACCACCGGCGCCTTGCCGCCGAGTTCGAGGTGAACGCGCTTGAGGTCGGCCGCGGCGGCCTCGGCCACCTGCGCGCCGGCCCGCACCGAACCGGTGATCGACACCATCGCCGGGGTCCGGTGCGCGACCAGCGCCCGGCCGGTGTCGCGATCGCCGCAGACGACGTTGAACACGCCCGGCGGGAAGAACTCGCCCGCGATCTCGGCCATCATGGCGGTGGTGACCGGCGTGGTGTCACTCGGCTTGAGCACCAGGCAGTTGCCCGCGGCCAGCGCCGGCGCGAATTTCCAGACCGCCATCATCAGCGGGTAGTTCCACGGCGTCACCTGCCCCACGACGCCGACCGGCTCGCGCCGCACGTAGGACGTGTGGCCGGCCATGTACTCCCCGGCGCCGCGGCCCTCGAGCAGCCGGGCGGCGCCGGCGAAGAAGCGGATCTGGTCCACCGCCGGCGGGATCTCCTCCGAGCGCATCAACGCGATCGGCTTGCCGGTGTTCTGGCACTCGGCGGCGATCAGGTCCTCGGCGCGCTCCTCGAGGGCATCGGCGAACTTCAGCAGCGCGAGCTGCCGCTGGCTGGGGGTGGTGTCGCGCCAGGTCTCGAACGCGTTCGCCGCAGCGGCATACGCGGCGTCGACGTCGGCCTCGGCGGACACCGGAGCGGAGCCGAACACCTCGCCGGTCGAGGGGTCGATCAGGTCGGATCGGCGCCCGTCCAGGGCATCCACGGTCTTGCCGTCGACGAAGTTCTGCACATTGCGCTTGTCGCTCACGTCGTGTTCTCTCCGCGTCGTGGTTCAGGGCGCCGCCTACGCTACCCAGCGTGCAACCGGAGCTCAACAACGAAATCCGTCAATGCATCGCCGATAAACGACGGAATTCGTGTAGGTCGCCTCAGTAGCCCCAGGCGCGGCAGGTCGCCCGCAGCTCGCGCGGTATCTCGTCGTCGCTGGGCAGGTCGCGGCCGGCCTGGACCGACCCGGTCTTGATCTTGGCGCGCCAGTCGCCCAGCCCGCGAGCCAGCCGCCCGTGGTCGAACTGGCCGTAGTCGAGCATCGCCGGCTCCCAGTCGACCTCGAGGAACTCGCAGATCCGGCGCACCTCCTGCTCGGGCTGCCCGGTGAGGTCCTCGTAGCGCACGGTCAGGCCCGGGAGGCGTTGGCGATCCTTCTCCAGCGCCTGCATGAACCAGTGCGTGTGCTTGATCGACTGCTCCATCGAGCGTCGGTCGGGCGCAGCCTCGTGCCAGGACCGGGCGATCGAGTAGGGATGGCGGATCAGGAACACGAACCGGGCGTCCGGCCAGGCGGTCGCGAGCCGGTCCGCGACGAACACGTTGCTCGGCGTCTTCTCCACCAGCACGGACTTGCCGCTGCGGACCAACTCGCGGTGCAGCAGCCGGTCCCAGAGCAGATGTTCCAGGTCGTGCCGGTTCAGATCCAGCGCTTTCATGGCCTGCCGCACCGGATTCGTCGTGGGGTCCACCGCGAGGCGACGGAAGTGGGTCTCGTGCGGTGCACACACCTGCGAATGGCTGTTGAGGATCAGCCGCAGCAGCGTCGAGCCCGACCGCACCGACGACAGGACGAACACCGGCCGCTGCACGAGCCGGTCGCGCGGGTCGCTGGGCGGGCGCACCGACACCGGTGCATGCGGTGAGGTCTCGTGGACCCGCACGACACGCATCCGCAGTCGTTTCGTGAGCTGGGCATTGACGGTGCGGGCGAGGCGGCGCGGGGCGGACACGTCACGAGACGCTAACGCCGTCGGGTCGCCGATGCACCCAGGGGGTTGGCCGACACGAGGGCGGTCGGTAACCTGAAACCACCATGACGCGCTCGCTGCTTCTTCGCAGCCGCGACGAGGCCCGGTAACGCCAACCGGTCGGCCCCTCGTCGCGGGCCGTTGATCTGCGCCGACCGATCCACCCGATCGCCTCCTGGAGCGCAGACCCAATGAGCCCGTCCTTCGCCCAGCGTGCCTCCGGCATGCCGTGCCATCGCTACATCCCGTTCACGCCCGTCGACCTGCCCGACCGCACCTGGCCGGGCAACCGCGTCACCGCCGCACCCCGGTGGCTGACCACCGACCTGCGCGACGGCAACCAGGCCCTCATCGACCCGATGAACGCCACCCGCAAGAACGCCATGTTCGACCTGCTGGTCCGCATGGGCTACAAGGAGATCGAGGTCGGCTTCCCGGCTGCGAGCCAGACCGACTTCGACTTCATCCGCTCGCTCATCGAGAACGACCGGATCCCGGACGACGTCCGGATCTCGGTGCTGACCCAGGCGCGCGAGGAGTTGATCGACCGCAGCGTCCAGTCGCTCGTCGGCGCCAAGCAGGCGACCGTCCACATGTACAACGCCGCCGCGCCGGTGTTCCGCCGCGTGGTGTTCGGCTTCGAGGGCGACGGCCGGGCCGAGTGCCGGGCGGTCGCGGTCGACGGCATCCAGGCGATCATGAAGTACGCCGACATCTACCTGCCGGACACCGAGTTCGGCCTCGAGTACTCGCCCGAGATCTTCATGGACACCGAGCTCGACTTCTCGCTGGAGATCTGCGAGGGCGTCATGGACGTCTGGCAGCCCGGGCCCGACCGCGAGATCGTGATCAACCTGCCGTGCACCGTCGAGCGATCGACGCCGAACATCTACGCCGACCAGATCGAGTGGATGTCGCGGCACTTCTCCCGCCGCGACCACGTGTGCCTGTCGGTGCACACGCACAACGACCGCGGTACGGCCACCGCCGACGCGGAGCTGGCGGTGCTGGCCGGCGCGCAGCGGGTGGAGGGCTGCCTGTTCGGCAACGGCGAGCGCTCGGGCAACGTCGACCTCGTGACGCTGGGGCTGAACCTGTTCAGTCAGGGCATCGACCCGATGATCGACTTCAGCGACATCGACGAGATCCGCCGCACCGTCGAGTACTGCAACCGCATCGGCGTGCACGAACGACACCCGTACGTCGGCGACCTCGTGTACACGTCCTTCTCCGGATCGCACCAGGACGCCATCAAGAAGGGCTTCGACGATCTGGAGGAGCAGGCCCGCCAGTCCGGTCAATCGGTTCGCGACATGCGCTGGCAGATCCCCTACCTGCCGATCGACCCGAAGGACGTGGGCCGCACCTACGAGGCCGTGATCCGGGTGAACTCGCAGTCCGGCAAGGGCGGCGTCGCGTACATCATGAAGACCGAGCACAAGCTCGACCTCCCACGCCGCCTGCAGATCGAGTTCAGCCAGGTGATCCAGCGCCACACCGACAGCGAGGGCGGCGAGGTCGAGGCCGACCAGATGTACACGTACTTCCACGACGAGTACTTCGCGCCCGGCGACTTCGGACTGACGGCGTGGTCCACCTCGAGCCAGAACGGCGTCGAGCGCATCGCGGCCACCGTCAGCGCGTTCGGCACCGAGCACGACGTCGTCGGTGTCGGCAACGGCCCGATCGATGCCTTCTGCAACGCGTTGTCGCCGGTCGATCTCGGCCTGGGCGGGATCGGCATCCGGGTGCTCGACTACGCCGAGCATGCGCTCACCTCCGGCGGCGACGCCGAGGCCGCGTCCTACCTCGAGCTCGAGGTGGGCGACCGGGTGCTGTGGGGTGTCGGGAAGTCCGAGTCGATCGTGGGCGCCTCGCTGCACGCCGTGATCAACGGGATGAACCGGTTCGCCCGCCAGCGCTGACCTCGATGATCATGCACAGACGGTCGCCAGGGCGACGATCCGTGCATGATCATCCTTGTTCGTCGGCCGGGGCGCGGGGAAACGGCATCGGTCGGTAGGCCGGCGGTTCCGGCGGCCCGGGCAGCACCCGAGCCGTCGGCGCGGTCGGCGACATCGGCGTGACCGACAGCGGCCAGCCGACGTCGGGTGCCGGCGGCGGCGTGTCTGCCGGCAGCGCGTCCGACGGCGCGTGCGTGCCGGCGCGCGCGGCGCCGGCGCACCGCTGCGCCGATCAGCAGCCCGGCGAGCAGCACCAGCCCGGCGAGCGCCGCAGCGGCAACCGAGGACCACCGACGACGAGCGCCAGCGTGCGCTGGAGTGGGTCGCGAAGTCGCCGGTGCCGCGTGGACTGCTCCCCGACTCGGCGGCCGCCGGCGGAGCGGCGCCGAGTGCCGACTTCGCCACGACATCGGCGCGGGTGAGGAACGGTTCGGCTGCCTCGTAGACCGGGTTCGGGAGCTGTCTGGGCAGGTCCGCGGTGACCGCGCGGCCGACGTCGAGCCGTCCGTAGCCGTAGGAGCTGTCGCGGGTCGTTCGCTTCCCGTCGAGGGTGGCGAGGAGCCGCGCGACGACCTGCGGGCCGCTCAGCTGGGGGAACCGCGACCACACCAACGCGATGCCGGCGGCGGTGAGCGCCGTCGCCTGGCTGGTACCGGCGCCCGAGTAGGCGCGGCCCTGGACGCGGCTCAGGCTCGCGATGCCGACGCCGGGCGCGGTGAGCGTGAGGTACCGGGCGCGGGCCGAGAACGGGGCAACCGTGCCGGATGCGTCGACCGCTCCAACGGCCACCACGCCGAGGCACACCCCGGGATCGACGACGGCGTACTGCTGCTGACCGGTGTTGCCCACCGCGGCCACCACCACCGCACCCTTGCGCAACGCGTGGAACACGGCGGCCTGCTCGTCGGCCGGGCAGGCCAGCGGGTCGTCGCCCGGGGTGCGCCGCTCCCCCAGGGACATGCTGATGATCTTCGCGCCGTGGTCGGCGGCGTAGCGGATCGCCGTGGCGAGGTGGTCCGGGCTCTCGGCGTCGGAGGTGCCCTGCAGCGGTACGGCGATCGGCAGCACCTTCGCCCCCGGTGCCATTCCGGCGATGCCGTACGTGCCGGCCCGCGCGACCATCAACGAGGCCATCGCGGTGCCGTGGCCGAACTCGTCGATCTCCCGGTCGACCTGGCCGTCGCCCGGTTCGCCGAGGTCGGTGCCCTTGACGACGCGCCCGCGCAGTTCGGGCAGTTCGGCGTTCACCCCGGTGTCGATCTCGGCGATGGTGACGCCCTGGCCGCGGGCGCCGTCGGCCCACAGTGACGGGATCTGCCAGTCGTCGAACCAGTACTCCTTCGCGCCGGCCGGCCCCGGGGTTGCCGCAGCCGGCGCGGCGCCGAGCGCGATCGCGACAGTGCCGAGCGACCGCGGCGGTCCATCGCCGCGCACTCATGCCTGGCTCCAGACGACGACGGCCGGGCGCACCGCGTAGAGCGCGGCGTGCACCTCGACGTCGACCGAGCCGTGACCCGGCGCGGCCATGTTCTCGAACGTGAGCCGGCGATAGCGAGCGTCGACGGCGACCGTGCCCTCGACGTCGACGACCCCGGCGCGCGCCGAGCGCAGCTTGGTCGTCAGGGCGGGGTGGCCGGTGATCGTGCCGCGCAGCGTGCCCGGCACGTACCGGGCGCCGGGCATCGGGCAGTTGTCGCTGCCCTGACCGTCGAGGCAACGGCGCAGCGCGGCGAGCACCTCGCCCTGGACGGCGCGGTGACCGGCATCGCTCAGCTGCACGGGCACCTGCGTGGTCTGGTCGGCGCCGAAGGTGATCGCGTCGTGGCCGGGCGCCAACTGCAGGGCGCTGGTGTCGAACTCGATCGGCAGGGCTCCTGGGAACAGGAGCACCGCGCGCGGTGGGCACCGGCGCGCCGAACAACGTCGCACGGTCGGTGGCCGGGGCGACCCGCAGCGTGGTCGCGACCGCGACCCGATCGAGGCGCCACACGCCGTCGTGCCGGTGCAGGGCCACTGTGTCCCGCACGGTGGACCGGCCACGCGCATACCGCACTTGCACCGCGGCGCTGTCGCCGTCGTGGGTGGTGCCGAGGATCTCGATGTCGTGGATCGGCGCTCGCCGCTGTTGCACCGCCAGCACCGTCGAGGTCAGGAAGGTGCGCGAGCCGGCCGGGATGTCACCGGCGGCGAGCGCGGCCGGTGCGTCGGCGCGCTCGAGCGCGGCGAGATAGCCGTGCACCACGTCCTGCGGGCTGCTGTTGCGGGTGTAGCCGCGGTAGGCCACGAAGCTGCCGACGCCGATCAACGCGACCGCGGCGACGACACCGGCCCGCCAGATCCAGCGACGCATCGGCGCTTACTCGACCCGGCGGCGGCCCGAGAACGCGCGGCCGAGGGTGACTTCGTCGGCGTATTCGAGATCACCGCCGACCGGCAGCCCGCTCGCCAAACGGGTGACGGTGAGGCCCATCTGGTTGAGCAGCCGGGCCAGGTAGGTAGCGGTGGCCTCGCCCTCGAGGTTCGGGTCGGTCGCCAGGATCAGCTCGGTGACAGCGCCGTCGCGCAACCGGGCGAGCAGCTCGCGGATCCGCAGGTCGTCCGGGCCGACTCCGTCGATCGGGCTGATCGCACCGCCCAGCACGTGGTATCGGCCGCGGAACTCACGGGTGCGTTCGATCGCGACGACGTCCTTCGGCTCTTCCACCACGCAGATGACCGACAGGTCGCGGCGCGGGTCGCTGCAGATACGGCACACGTCGGCCTGCGCCACGTTGCCGCAGACCGAACAGAACTTCACCTCGCTCTTGACCCGCAGCAGCGTGCTCGCCAGGCGTTCGACGTCGACAGCCTCGGCGGCGAGCAGGTGGAAGGCGATGCGTTGCGCGCTCTTGGGCCCGACACCCGGCAGCCGACCAAGCTCGTCGATGAGGTCCTGGACGGCACCCTCGTACATGGCGGCTACAGGCCGGGAATGCCGAGACCGCCGAGCCCTCCGGCACCGGTGACCGGTCCCATCTTCTCCGCGGTGAGCTCGGACACGGCGCGGTTCGCGTCGCGCACGGCGGCGATGACGAGATCTTGCAACGTCTCCACGTCGTCCGGGTCGACCACCTTGGGGTCGATGGTGATCGAGGTGAGCTCGCCGCTGCCGGTGACGTTGACGGTGACCAGGCCGCCGCCGGCCGTGCCGACGACCTCCGCCTCGGCGAGCTCGGCCTGCGCGGCCTCCATCTGCTGCTGCATGCGCTGGGCCTGCTTCATCAGCTGCTGCATGTTCGGCTGGCCGCCGAACTGTCCGCCTCGCTGCGCCATCGATACCCGTTTCTCACTCGTCACTGGTGTCGACCAAGCGTAACCGGGACGGCCGACCGGCGCCCGGTTCAGCGTTCGAGCGGGCGGGCGCCGAGCTCGCTGCGCAGCAGCTGCACGGCGGCGTCCTGCGGGTCGACCGACGCCGGCGAATCCGCCGAGTCCGGCCCGTCGTCGTCGCGCGGATCGGGCTCGGGTTCGGGCTCCGGCCGCGACGCCGCCCGGCCGGGCGCGGGCGTGGTGTCCGCCCGCGGGCCGGCCGGTGTGATCGTGACCTTCCAGGAACCCCCGACGACGCTGGTGAGCCCGGCGGCGATCGCGGCGGTGTTGCGCTCCTCGCCCAACCGCTTCGCCAGGCTCGCGGCGACGGACAAGGTGACGGAGTCGGCACTCGCGTCGAGCACCTGCGAGGACTCCAGCAGGGCGCGGATGGTGCGGCTGGAGGCGCCGATGACGTCGAGGACCTCCGGCCACAGCCGGCGCAGCGCTGCGGCGTCGAGGGCGGCGGGTTCGGCAGTGGGCTCGGGAGCGGGCTTGGCTTCGGATTCGGGAGTGGGCTGCGGGGCCGGTTCGGGTTGCCGGGCCGGCGGTGGGCCGGTTGCGGGCGGTGGGCCGGCGACCGGCGGGGCAGGCGGTGGGCGTCGGCGGCGTGGTGTCGGCGGTGTTGGTGTGGCGGTGTTGGTGTCGGCGGTGTCGGTGGCGGCTCGGCTGGGTGCGGCTCGGCTGCGCGCGGCGCGGTCTTCGCCGACGCGGCCGGGCGGGACCGCGGCTTCGGCGTCGGTGGCGCCGCCACCGACGGGGCCGGAGCTTCGCCGCCGGCGACGAGGCGGCGTTCGACCCGTTCGAGCCGTTGCAGCAGCGCTGCCATGTCGTTCGCGGCGTCGGGTTGCATCATCCGCGCACACAGCAGTTCGAGCACCAAGCGGGGCGATGTCGTGCCGCGCATCTCGATCAGGGCGAGGTGCACGATCTCGGCGTAGCGGGTCAGCGTGCCGGCGCCGAGTCGGGCGGCCTGATCGGCCATCCGGTCGAGTTGGTCGGCGGGCACGTCGATCAGGCCCCGCTCGCCGGCGTCCGGCACGGCGCCGAGCAGGATCAGGTCGCGGAAGCGATCGAGCAGGTCGACGGAGAAGCGTCGCGGGTCGTGCCCGGCCTCGGCGACGCGGTCGACCGTGCCGTAGACGGCCGCGGCGTCGCCGATCGCCAGCGCGTCGACGATGTCGTCGAGCAGCGAACTGTCGGTGATCCCGAGCAGCGCGACGGCCTGGGCGTAGGTGACACCGTCGGGCCCGGCGCCGGCGAGCAGCTGATCCAGGATCGACAGCGAGTCGCGGGCCGACCCGGCGCCGGCGCGGACCACGAGCGGCAGCACCGCGGGCTCGATGACGATGCCCTCGGCCGTACAGATGCTCTCCAGGTGCGCGCGCATCGCGGCCGGCGGGATGAGCCGGAACGGGTAGTGGTGCGTGCGCGAGCGGATGGTGGTGAGCACCTTGTCCGGCTCGGTGGTGGCGAACACGAACACGAGGAAGTCCGGCGGCTCCTCGACGACCTTGAGCAGCGCGTTGAACGCCGCCGTGGTCACCATGTGCGCCTCGTCGATGATGTAGACCTTGTAGCGGTCGCGCACCGGCGCGAAGAACGCCCGCTCGCGCAGGTCGCGGGCGTCGTCGACCCCGTTGTGGCTCGCCGCGTCGATCTCGATGACGTCGATCGATCCGGTGCCGTTCGGGGCGAGCTCGCGGCAGGAGTCGCACACCCCGCACGGGTCCGGTGTGGGCCCCTGCACGCAGTTCAGGCTGCGCGCGAGAATGCGCGCGCTCGAGGTCTTGCCGCACCCGCGCGGCCCGCTGAACAGGTACGCGTGGTTGATCCGCCCGGCCGCCAGCGCGTGCCGCAGCGGCGTGGTGACGTGATCTTGGCCGATGACCTCGGCGAAGGTGGCCGACCGGTACTTGCGGTACAGCGCCAGATTTCCCGCACCGTCCGCCACGCCGTCGACCCTAACGACCCGCACCGACACCTCGCCACGCCCATCCGCGACGCGCGTTCACCAGGCCGTGCCACGCCACGCGCTCCCTCCGTCGTGATCATGCACGCCTGGGCGCCGGGACGCCCGGCTGCGCTTGATCACGACGGTTGTCCACAGCGCGACGGTCGGCTATGCGATGGATTGGTCGGATCATCGTAGCGGTGGACATCGACCGACGTCGTGCCGCTGCTCGACTCGACGGCGGTCCCGCGAGATCCTGAGCCGCCGAGCCGACGCCCGCCGGCTGGGTTACACGGATGACGCGATCAAGCACCTGCTCGCGACCGGGACGTTGGCAGCTCGTACTGCCCGCGGACGCTGCTGACCACCGAGCGACACCTGTCGTGTGGGACGACCGGATCCGCGCCGCCGCTGAGCTTTGCGGGGCCGGGCGCACTGCTGTCCGGTGCCGCGGCGCTTGTGTGACCTCGGGATCTGCGCTCAGTCGCGCGACCCGACCGCGTCCTGGTCGTGGTACCTCGGCCGGTCGGGCCCCGACGATCGAGCAGGTTGGGTGCGGATCCGCCCGTCAGCGCGGCCGGTGCGTCGTGCGTTGCTGTCGGGCCCGCCGCGGGTCGAGGCCGACCAGCAGGCCGACGCGCGGAGCTGGCCGGGAAGGCGACGCTTCCGCGGCCTGTTCGTGTCGGTTTCGTCGCGACTGAACGTCGAGGAACTGGCGTGCCGAGCTGCGGCTGGGGCCACAGCGCGGCAGCGCGTACCTGCGACAGGCGATCGACGAGGTCGGCGCAGGGAGCGTGGTCGGCACCGGAAGCTCGAGCGGCGACGCTCCTTCGCCGACGCCCGCGTTGCGCCGGTTCGAGCAGAACCGTCCGGATCGATCTGCCGGACGGCCGGTGGTTGGTCGTCGACTTCTTGTGGCAACAGCCTGCGAGCGGTACTCGAGATCGACAGCGACGTCCACCACAGATCTGGCCGGGAAGGCGACGCACCGCCGGCCGACAAATCGTGGCTCTGGAGACGCATGGGATTCAGCGGTCGTGCACCGCACACCTGCGTACATGAGTCAGACAACCTCGCGCGTTCGTGCGACGGCATGCGAACGCCTGGCTGCACGGCCCGAGCCCGCGGAAATCGGGCTGCCCCGTGGCGTCGTGATCATGCACTCCGTGGGCGTGAGGTGCGCCCAGGAGTGCATGATCATCGACGAGATTGGGGAAGGACCCCCCGCGCACCCGCCAGAGCCTGCTTATCCTTGCTGCCTTCCGGCCCTGGGGAGGTTCGCAGGGTGAGCGCCGCGCGGGGGGTCGGCTGCCCAGTGTACGGGGGCGCCCGACGGGGGGCCGTATCCTTCTCGGCGGAGGATTCGCCTAGTGGCCTAGGGCGCACGATTGGAAATCGTGTTGGGTTAACACCCTCAGGGGTTCAAATCCCCTATCCTCCGCCAGCTGCCGGCCGGTGCGGGGCGACGTCCCCGCACCGGCCGTACAGGTTCAGGGCGCGGTCGACGTGAGACGCACCCGCGCGGTGGTGCCGTCCTGTGACAGCACCCGGATCCTGACGCCCGCGTCGGCGACCTTGACCCCGTGATCGAGCTCCACCGGATCGAAGTAGTTCTTGGTGTCGTCGAAGAGCGGGTTGCCGTCGCGGCCGGCGATCGGGCTCGCGACGTCGTTGACGTGCAGCGTCATCGCATCCACGTGGTACTTGCTGAACGGCGCGTCGTAGAGCTGCACCCGGGCCCGCCACGGCAACCCGTCGACGCGGTAGAGCGTCTCCGGATGGCTGTCGACGGTGAGGATCTGCCCCTCGCCCGGATGCACGCTCACGTCGTTGTTCGTGTACTGCGTGTTCCAGTACGAGATCACCAGACCGCGTTGGTACGCGAAGTGCTCCACCCACTTCGGCCGGGTGTTGGGGAACCCGAAGTTGTACGGACCCCAGCGCAGGTACGCGTCGTAGGAAACGTAGGTGCGCCACGCGGCGATGTAGTACTGGTCGTAGTGCGCGGTCGTCGTCGCCTCGATCGAGCTGAACCCGTCCAGGGTCCATCCGTTCGGCGGGTTCTCGGCGTCGTCGGTGAACAGCGTGCTGCCGCCGGCGGTCAGCGAGATCGCGTCCAGGAAGATGCCGGCCGGCTTGGTCGGGTCGGTGCCCTGGGCTGCCGGGTCGGTGGCGTAGCGCACCCGCAGTCCGACCGTCTTGCCTGCGTAGGCCGACAGGTCGAAGGTCGCCGGCGTCCAGGTCCATTGCAACCCGTCGATGCCGTTGCCCTCGGCCGGTTTCGGTGATCGAGCCCTGGATGGGCCGGTAACCCGATCCGTCGTCGACCTCGACGTAGGCGTAGTCGCACGGATCCGTGCCGCAGTCCTCGATGTTCCAGCGCGCCTGGAAGCTCAGCGTCGCCGGGTCCGCGGGCAGGGTCACCTGTCTGCTCATGGTCGCGGTGAGGTCGTCGCCCTGTCCGGACCACCATTGGTGGCTGCCGTCATACGGGGCGCCGTAGTCGGTCACCACCGCCTTCTGGGGCAAGGTGACCACCAGGGCCTGCGGTCCGACGCTGTTGTTGTACTCCGCCGGGCCGAGCTTGAAGCTCTTGTTGTCTCCGGCCGTGGCCGCCGCGTAGTCCAGCCAGCCCAATTGCAGCTTGTCCCACGCGCCGAGATCGGCGGCGTGGTTGCCGATGCTCTCGTCGCCCTGCGCCCCGGTGCGGCTCTGCGCCATCAGCGACCACCACTCCATCGGCGAGCCGCCGCCGGTGGCGGTGTCGTACTCGTCCGGGAGCCCGAGGTCGTGGCCGTACTCGTGGAAGAAGACGCTGCGTCCGCCGTTTTCCGGCTGCATCGTGTAGTCGCCGACCCAAAGGCCCGTGCCGGTGATCTCGGTGCCGCCGAGCAGGTTGTTCGCCGGGCCGGTGAAGCCCTTCTGGTTCTGGAACGCATAGGAGCGGTGCGACCAGATCGCGTCCTCGCCCTGGATCGGGTCACCGTCGGCCTGGTCGCCGCCCGCGTGCACGATCTGGAAGTGATCGAGATAGCCGTCCGGCTCGTTGAAGTTGCCGTCGTGGTCGTAGTCGTAGCGGTCCCACTGGTCGAAGGTCGACAGTTCCGCGGTGATGTCGGCCAGTGAGCGGCCGCGCGCCTGCTGGTCGGCGACCCACGCGTTGATGCCGTCGTGGACCAGGAACCAGCTGTTGGTGCAGATGTTGGCGGTGCACGGATAGCCGTTCGAGCGGCCGTAGCGGGCCTCGTTGTACGGAACCTTGACCCAGTCGGTCACGGTGCCACTCACCGAGTACCGACCCGATGACTGCTTGCGGTAGTAGGTGGCCAGCGACTCGACGCTGCCGCCGCCCTTCGCGAAGTACAGGTTCTGGTAGTGGCTCTGGTTGTAGTCGGCCATCCAGTTCGTGGAGTTGTCCTGGTTGCGGTCCGGCTGCGGGATCTGGTTGTGCAGCGGCCCGTCGAAGCGCACCGGTCCGGGCGATGCCCGGGTTCGGTGTCCTGATCGGGGTAGTTCTGGTCGCGCTGGTTGCCGAACTCGGCGAGCACGACGAACACCCGGTCGGTGGTCTGCCGGCTCAGTTCGACGTATTGGGCTCGGGTGCCCTTCGCGCCGTCGAGTTTGACGACGGTGCTGGCGCCGCGCTGTTGCGGCTTCGCCCGGCCGGCGAGCACCTGCTGGACGGCTTCCTTGCGCAGTTCGCGACGTTTGGTGTCGAGCGGACCGGCGAGATCGTCATGTGTCTGCGCGACCTCCGCCGCGCTGCTGTGCGGGGCGGCCGGCGCAGCGTGTGCCGGCGCGGACCCGAGTGCCGCGACCGTTGCGGTCGCCAGTGCGGCGACCGACAGTCCGGCGATGACCTTTCGCATTCCAGCCTCCTGTAGAGGTGTCGCGGCAGGAGCGGCGCAGCGTGGAGGTGCACGAACACCGCAATCAGGACGGCCGACAACCTAATCCGAAGCTGAGAAAATGGATAGAGTCAGTTGCGCGCGGGCTGCATATGAGTCTTCTGAGAAAGCGCCGGTGCGCGCACCGGGGTGACGGGGATCGCGAGCAGCGGGAAGATGGCGGTCACCGCGAACCCGACGGTGTAGCTGGTGCCCGAGATGAGGGCTGCCAGCAGCGGCGAGGCCAGCACCGCAGCGACGTTCTGCACCGTGTTCTGCACACCCAACGCCCGCCCCGACCATTCGGCGCCGGCCAACTCGGCGACCGCGGTGTACGCCAGCCCGTTGTCGGCCACCGTGATCACCGCGCCCACGGCGAATCCGACGATGACGATCCACGAACCCGCCGCCGCGCCGAGCGCGATCACACCCATCAGCGTCGCGCTGGCGATCGCGAGTTGCCGCATCGGCCGCAGCCGCGACCCCACCCGGTCCGACCACACCCCGGCAGCCACCCGGCCGAGCGCGCCCGCAACGAGGAACCCGAAGATCATCCGGCCGGCGACGGCCGGATTCCAATCCCGCTCGCCCACCAGGTACGTGAGCGTGAACGTCGCGACCGCGAACTGGGGGACGACGAGCATCGAGCTCGCCAGGTGCACCCGGCCCAGCCGCCAGGACCCCCGGTACGGCGACTTCGCTGCGGGCACCCCGGCGCTGCGCGGCGGTCGGGGCGGATCGCTGGCCAGCAGCAGGACGAGCGCGGCGGCCACCAGGCACAGCCCGGCCGGGAACAGCAGCGCGCGGTGCACCCCGAACGCATGCGACAGCGGTGGCAGGCCGAGCGCAGCCAGCGCGACGCCGAGCGGTTGCGCCGTCTGCCGGGTGCCCATCGCGAGCCCTCGCTCGCGCGGGGGGAACCAGCCCATCACCATCCGGCCGCTGGCGGCGTTCACCGACGCACCGGCGGCACCGGCGAGCGCGAGCGCAATCGCCAGCCCGACGATCCCCGGCACCAGGACCGCCCCGACCAGCAACACCGCGGCGGTGCCGACGCCGATGACGATCACGATCTGTTCGCCGAAGCGGTCGGCGGCCGCTCCCCACGCGATCAAGGTCAGGAGCAGGCCGGCCATCGGCGCGGACACGAGCAGGCTCGCCGCGAACAGCGACACGCCGTCGGCACGCAGCGCGGGCACCAGCATCGGGATGCCGTAGATGAAGCTGCACGTCGCGGCCTGCGCGAAGGTGCCCACCGCAAGGACCATCCAGCGGCGTGCGGACATGCACGCGACTGTACCCGCTCTCTCACGATGAGAGACGCACGTCTCGCTATACGGGATTGACGAACGATGCAACCTCGGCAGCGAACCGGTCTGCATGCCGCCGATGCGGCTCGTGGCCGCCGCCGGGAAAGATCACCAGCCGGCTGCCCGGCAACTGTGCGTGCGCCGCACGGGCATGCGACACCGGTATCACCGGGTCCTGGTCGGCCCACACCAGCATGGTCGGGACGTGCTCGGCCAGCGCCTTCGTCTCCAGGAACGAGCCGCGCTGCCCGGCGGGCTCGATCACCCCGCGCAGCGAGGCGAAGAATGCCGCGCGGCCGTCCGCGTCACCGAGCGCCCGTCCGGCGCGGCGCAGGTTCGTGACGTTGTCCGGCGTCAGACGCAAGGCGCGGTGCAGGCCGGGCCGCGCGTACCAGCGCCGCAGTCGCGGGTCGCAGCGCGAGGTCCAGCACCGTGGGCGCGACCGGCAGCGAGGCCGCCCGCAGCACCGGGTGCACCTCGCGGCCCAAGCCGCCCGAGGCAACCAGCACCAAGCGGTCGATCCGACCCGGATACCGCGCCCCGAAATGCACCGCGACGGCGCCGCCCAACGAGTGCCCGCACAGCGTGGCGGTCGGCAGGCCGAGCGCATCGAGGACGCCGGCCAGCGAATCGGCGAAGTCGTCGAGCAGGTAGCCGCCGACCGGCTTGTCCGAGCGGCCGTGCCCGATCAGATCGACCGCGTACACCCGCAGGCCGTGACCGGCCAGCGAGGACAGCGCGCGGTCCCAGGTGTCGCTGTCGGAGGCCAGCCCGTGCAACAAGACGATCGGCGGACCGTCGATCGGACCCGCCACCTGATAGGCGATCACGTGGCCGCGCGCGGAGACGGTGCCGCGGGCGATCTCGTCCGTCACGTCGGGCACGTTACAAGCGGACGGTCAGCGGTCGACGACCAGCCGCACCGCGGTGCCCTGCGGTGAGGAACGGATCTGCAGGAGATCGCACAGGTGGTTGGCGAGCCACAGGCCGCGACCGCTCGCCGCTTCGGCGGGCGGCGCGAGCCGACCGACGATCGGGTCGCGGGCCCAGCCGTGATCGCGCACCTCGCACACCACCGCATCCGCGTCGACCCACATCGCGACGACACAGCGGCCGCCGCCGTGCCGGACGCTGTTGGTGACGATCTCGTTCGCTGCGAGCACGAGATCGTCGACCCGGTCGTCGCGCAGACCGTGCGTCCTCGCCTCGCTACCCACGAACTCGCGCACCTTGGTCAGACTGATGCCGGCCGCCTCGAGCCGCCGCGCCGTGGAAGGCGTGGGCGGCGACAACTCCGAGCGGTACAGGTCGGCAAGCCGGTCCGCGTCATAGTCCTCGTTCGGACCCACGTCGCCACGGATCACCGGGTGATCGCGGCGCATCTCCTGCCGGCAGTCCGCGTCGAGGCGATCCACGTCGTACAGGCAGATGATCGACATCGCCCAGGACGCGAGCGCCGATGCGTTGAGGACACTCTCGGCGAGCTGTGCCTCCTGCAGCGTCGGAGCCGCCAGACCGGGCAGCACGGTCTCGTTGAGCGCGAGCGCGCGACGACCGTGATCCATCACCGAGAAGCTGTGCAGCATCGTCGTGATGCGGCTCGGATTGCGCCCGTGCTCGTCGGTGGCGACCATCGTGACCTCGTCGACGTCCGGGCCGAGACCGTCACGGACGTCGTCGAGTTTCGCGCCGCCGGCAAGGAACATGAGCCGCTCGTCGCGGTCGAGTGCGTCGCGCAGGACGGACACGGCAGACGCGACGAACTGCTCGTGCCCGCAGTAGGGCAGAGCTTCGTGGCGGAGCCTGTCGGGCATCCTCGTCCTGATCGATCTGAAACGCAGTACCGCGCGCGCACGTCGCGCCAGTGCGAGCATGCCCCGGCGCAGCCGGCGTCAATCAACTCCTGCTCGAGGCAGGCGGTCGGTGCGGGATCAGGCGGCGGCGCGGCCCTTGCCGGCCGACTTCGGGTCCGGCACGAGCTGGGCGCGCGCCTGCATCACGACCTCGTCGGAGAATCCGAGCATGGCGAGCAGCGTCCGGCAGTCCGCGGCGTCCTGGGAGCAGCCTGCGACGACCACGACGGCGTTGCGCTGCTGCTCGACGTGCATCGCTTCTTCGGCCGCGATGCGAGCCAGATCGGCGCTCGAGATGGGCGTGCCATCGATGGACGTATGACCGATCGGCGAATCGATGCGCGCTGTCATGGCTGCACCATTCCCGGCGCAATGTTCGGTCTAACCGAGTCGAGGTGAACGGCGGGCGACGCTGCGACGACACCTACATCGAGCGGTTCAGTCGGTCGGCGGCAGCTGCGCGACCGAGATGAAGAAGTCGTCGATCTGCTTGACCACGTCGGTGAAGTGGTCGAAGTCGACCGGCTTGGTGACGAAGACGTTCGCATGCAGGTCGTAACTGCGCACGACGTCCTCGACAGCCGCCGAGGTGGTGAGCACGACGATCGGGATCCGCCGCAGCTGCGGGTCGGCCTTGACCTCGGCGAGCACCTCGTGACCGCTTTTTCGGGGGAGGTTGAGGTCGAGCAGGATCAGGTCGGGCCGCTCGGCCTCGGCGTAGCCGTTCTGCTTGCGCAGGTAGGCGATGGCCTCGACCCCGTCGGGGACGACCGTGAGCCGCGACTCGAGCCGGCTCGCCCGCAGCGCTTCCTGGGCGATCAGCACGTCGCCGGGATCGTCCTCGACGAGGAGCACACCCAACGGCGGGCGCGGCTGATCAGTCACGTGGTTCGGCACGGGTCTCGCTTTCCGGAATGGTGAACCGGAAGGTCGCACCAGGGGGTGACTCTACGGTGTCGAGCCATATCTGTCCCCGGTGGAATTCGACGATTTTGCGGCACAGTGCGAGCCCGATTCCGGTGCCGCCGTACTCATCGCGCAGGTGCAGCCGCTGGAACACCACGAAGATCCGCTCCGCGTACTGGGGGTCGATTCCGATGCCGTTGTCCTTGATCGCGATGGTCCACATCCGGGTCTCGTCATCACGCTCGGCGAGGACCTGGATCACCGGCGCAACGTCGGGGCGCCGGTACTTGATGGCGTTCCCGACGAGGTTCTGCAGCAGCGAGATCAGCAGCGACCGGTCGCCGTCGACGACGGGCAGCCTGGTCGGCCGCTCGATCCGCGTACCGGTCTCCTCGATCGCCACGCTCAGCGCGGCCAGGGCCTGATCGAGCTTGCGGTCGAGGTCGATCTGCTCGAAACGCTCGGTCGTGCGCCCGACGCGGGAGAGCGCGAGGAGGTCGGCGATCAGGACCTGCATGCGTTTCGCGCCGTCGACGGCGAAGTCGATGTA
Source organism: uncultured Actinomycetota bacterium (assembly GCA_963850835.1). Lineage (GTDB taxonomy): Bacteria > Actinomycetota > Actinomycetes > Mycobacteriales > Jatrophihabitantaceae > Jatrophihabitans. Next base: position 189,455 of record CAWKNB010000003.1, read on the forward strand.
CTGCCGGCCGCGGTCGTCGAGCTGGTCGGCGTACTGACGCTCGATCAGCTGGCAGAAGTTCGCGACTTTGCGCAGCGGTTCGGACAGGTCGTGCGAGGCGACGTAGGCGAACTGCTGCAGATCCTCGTTCGAGCGGGTCAGCTCCGCGCTGCGTTGGAGCAACTCCTCCTTGATCTCCTCGGCTGCCGCCAGCTGCGAGACGATCCGGCGGCGCATCTCCTCGACGTCATAGCCCAGGTCGGTGAACTCCGTCGGCCCGTCGGCGCGGATCTCCTTCTGAATGGCTCCGGCGGCCACCTCGCGGGTCTGCGCGCGCAGCCCCTCCACCGGGCCGAGCACCGAGCGCCGCAGGCCACGCCACACGATGACCCCGGCCACGATGCCGAGCGCTGCCATGAGTGCGCCGCTGACCGAGGCGACGATGCCCGCGGTGGTGCGCGTTGCGCGCGCGTGCGCCGAGCGCGCGGCCAGCGCCGTCGTCAGTTCCTGCGAATCGCGGCGCACCGCGTCGAAGCTCGCCTTGCCCTCGTCGAGGGCCTCGACACCCGGGTTGCGGCCGGCGCGGATGTCGCGGATCACCGGCTCGGCCACGTCGCTTCGCCACCGCTCGGCGGCCTGACGCGCATTGCCGTACAACTCGCGCAACCGCGAGTCGTCGCCGATCAACTGGTCGAGCCGGGACTCGTCGCGCCGCAACGCTGCGGTGTAGTCCGTGTAGGGCACGAGGAACGGGAGTTGCCGAGCAAGCGCGTAGCCGCGCACGCCGGTCTCCTGGTTGACCAGGTCGGCGAGCATCCGCTGGCTGGCTGCAGCGGCCGGTTGCCAGCGGTAGATCACGTCGTTGCCGGCCCGCGCGAACGTCACCCACGCCACGATGAGCACCGCCGACAGCAGCGCGAGCAGCACGCCGAGGACGGCGAACACGACGCCGGTGCGTCGTCGCAGCGACCAACCCTCGGGAGGCGATGTCGCGGGCTCGGTCATCCGGATGCGGCGATGCTCAACACCACCAGCGCGGTGTCGTCGACCGACTCGCGCGGCGCGGTGGAGAGCAGGCTCGGCATCCATACGTGCGGCGGCGAGCCGTCCGCGGTGCACGACGAGACCGCGTCGACGAGCGCCTCGATGCCGATGCTGCCCGAAACGGCCGGGTCGGTGTAGGCCTCGAGCAGCCCGTCGGTGTAGAGCACGACCGACGATCCAGGGCCGACGCCGACGGCGCCCTCCTGCCAACCGGTGGCGGCGTCGGTCAGGCCCATCCCGAGCGGCGGTCCGACCGGTGCATCGAGGTAGCGCGAGACGCCCTCGGCACGCACGATCGGCGCGGGGTGCCCGGCCAGCCGCACCGACAACATGCCGTCGGCGTAGGTCAGATCGCACACCGTCACGAACCGGCCGGCCTGATCGTGCTCCATGCTCAGCAGCCGGGCCAGGCTGGGCAGGATCTGGGCGTCGGGGGTCTCCGCGACGACGAGGGTGCGCCACGCGACGCGCAGGTTCACACCGAGCGCGGCCTCATCCGGGCCATGACCCATGACGTCACCGATCACCGCCCGGATGCGTCCGTCGGCGGTCTCGACGACATCGAAGAAGTCTCCGCCGAGCACCGCACCGTCGCGCCCGGGCCGGTAGTACGTCGAGCAGCCGACCGTGTCCGTACGCAGCATCGGGTTCGGCAGCAATCCGCGTTCGAGGCGGGCCTGCTCGGCCGCACTCAGCCGCATTTGCTGCTGGGTCGTCTGGGCCCGCTTGCGCTCGACGGCGTAGCGGATCGCACGTTCGAGCAGTTCGCTGCTGATCAGGTCCTTGGCGAGGTAGTCCTGGGCCCCGGCGGTGAGGGCGTCGACGCCGTCGCGCTCCTGACGACCGGTCAGCACCACGACCGGGATCTCGGGCGCGGCACCGACCATCTTGACGACCGCGCCGTAGCCGTCGGCGTCCGGCAGGCCGAGGTCGAGCAGCACGCACGCCGGCCGGGTGGCCAACGCGTCCAGGCCGTCGGCCAGCGATCGCACCCAGAACACCGAGGACATCGCGATGCCTGCCTCGGCGAGGCAGGCCTGCACCAGGACGGCGTCGCCGTGATCATCCTCGACGAGCAGGATGGTGTCGTCGGCCCAGCCGGTGGCGCGGGCATCAGCAACGACCGGGTCGGTCACGCACCTCTCACTTTCCCCGTGGACTGCCCTCAGCCGCTATCGCGGCGGATCGACTGTACCGAGACGAGGTCAATCGCACGCGTCGTCGGACGCGGCGGCGCAATCGGAGTCGGTGCCGTCATCTGCAAGTCGGGCGGTCACCGCATGCGAGATGTCGGCCAGCGTGTCGATCTGTTCGGTGGACAAGCCGTCGAACACGTAGCGGCGCACGGACTCGACGTGGGCCGGGGCGGCGTCGCCGACGGTGTCGCGCCCCCGCGCGGTGAGGACGACGAAGGCACCCCGGCGATCGTCGGTGCAGTTCGAGCGCTCGATCAGCCCGCGCTGCTGCATCCGGGTGAGTTGATGGGACAGTCGGCTCTTCTCCCAGCGCAGGGCCCGCGCCAGTTCCAGCACCCGCATCCGGCCGTCCGGATGTTCGCTGAGCTGGACCAGCACGGAGAAGTCGGCGATGGAGATTCCGGACTGGTCGGAGATCTCGCGGTTGAGCCGGGCGATGAGCCGCGCGTGCATGTCGAGGAACGCGCGCCACGCCGCCTGCTCGCGCGAGTCGAGCCAGCGCGGCGCGCTCTTCGTAGTGGCGGGCATAACACATCCTAGCTGGTTGTTGACACGTCATCAGACCTGTAGTCAAATGTACTTGAGAACTCAATCAAGTACCCGCTCCGAGAGGACCTCGCATGACCAGCACCGCTGTGGACTTCCGCCCCCTGACCGGCACCTATTCCATCGACCCCGCGCACAGCCGCTTCGGCTTCGTTGCCCGGCACGCGATGGTCACCAAGGTCCGCGGCCAGTTCAACGACTTCACCGGCACCGCCACGATCGACGGCGACGAGCCGGCCAACTCCTCGGTCCAGGTGACCCTCGAGGTCGCGAGCGTCGACACCCGCAACGCCCAGCGTGACGGGCACCTGCGCACCAATGACTTCTTCGACGCCGAGACCCACCCGCAGATCACCTTCACCTCGACCGGCGTGGCCTACGAGGGCGGCAACGACTTCGTGGTCACCGGCGACCTGACGATCAAGGGCGTCACCAAGTCGATCAGCATCCCGCTGGAGTACCAGGGCAGCGCGACCGACCCGTTCGGCAACGTGCGCGTCGGCTTCGAGGGCAGCACCCCCATCGTGCGCAGCGAGTACGGCGTGACCTACAACGCCGCGCTCGAGACCGGTGGCGTGCTGGTCAGCGACAAGGTGACCCTGGAGTTCGAGATCTCCGCGATCAAGACCGCCTGATCCCACCACGACACGAACACCCCCTGCCCATCGGCAGGGGGTGTTGTCGTCTGTGCTCTCAGAGCGGTGGCGGTGGGATTCGAACCCACGGTGGTGTTACCCACACACGCTTTCGAGGCGTGCTCCTTTGGCCGCTCGGACACGCCACCGCCGGACAGGCTACCCGACGCGAATCACCGACGCGTGGCGAAGAAGCCGGCCAGCAGCGCCGCGCACTCCGCCTCCCGGATCCCGCCGACGACCTCCACGCGGTGGTTGACCCGCCGGTCGCGCACGACGTCCCAGACCGAACCGGCCGCGCCGGCCTTCGGGTCCCACGCGCCGAAGACCAACCGCTGCACCCGGGCCAGGACGAGCGCTCCTGCGCACATCAGACATGGCTCGAGCGTCACCGCGAGCGTGCAGCCGCTCAGCTGCCAGGAGCCCAGCGCGGCACCCGCTCGGCGCAGGGCGAGCACCTCGGCGTGTGCGGTGGGATCGCGCGCCGCCTCACGTTCGTTGTGCGCGCTCGCCAGCACGGCGCCGTCCGGGCCGAGCACCACCGCACCGACCGGGATGTCGCCGGCGGCCGCGGCCGGGGCAGCGGCGGCGAGAGCAAGACCGACCGCTGCCTGGTAGTCGGTCATCAACCGTGCAGGTTCTCGAACAGCTCGCCGCAGCCGGCCTTCTCGCACACCGCGACGAGCAGATCGACAGGCAGCGTCCCGTGGTGGCTACAGATCGCGAGCAGCTCGCTCGCCGGTGTGCCGAGATCCTCCACGAGATCGGGATCGCCGAACGGCGCACTGTCGTGGGCGGGCAGCGGCGTGCCGTCGAGCAGCTCTTCGGTCAACTCCTCGGCGACGTCGTCGTCCGCACCGATCTCGGCGAGGTCCTCGGCCACCACCGCGGCGATCGGGTACGCGTCAGCGGCGTGGCCGTCGGACAGGAACGCGCGCGGTTCGTCCTCGTCCTCGTCCAGGCGCACGAGCGCGGCGTATTCGTCGTCCTGCTCGACGAGCAGCAGCCGCACCTCGCCGCGGACGTCGCGGAGCACGTCGGCGATGTCGGTGAGCGTCTCGCAGTCGTCCAGCGAGGTCTCACCACCTCGCCAGTCGTCGTCCGCCCGGATGAGGACGGCGGCGAAATACGTCATGTCTTGCCGGCCGCCGGCGGCCAGGCGGCCTCGGTCGCGCCCGCGAATTCGTCGGCGATCTCGAGCCGCTCGACGATGGTGTCCAACATCTCCTCGGGCAGCGCGTCGAGATCGTCGAGGATGTCTTCCATCTCGTCCTCGGGCAGGCCGAGATCGGCGAACAACTCGAGGTCGCCGACCGGCCACACCTCGTCCAGTTCGTCGTCGGCCGGCGGATCCTCGCCGAGGCGCGCCATGGCCTGCTCGGCGAGGGTGAACTCCACCGCTGCGGTGATGTCGGACAACAGCAGCGAGATGCGCCGCCCGTCCAGACGCGCGACGACGAAGAACTCCTCCTCGACGCACGCGATGACGAACGGTCCACCCTCGGGCGGCTGCGAGCGCAGTGCCGACAACAGCACGCTCAGATCGTCGAGCACAGTCGGGGGCAGCGGTTCGACCCGCCATTGCTGGCCATCGCGAAACGCCGCCACGGCGAAGCCCGGTTGCGCCATGCTGCCCCACCGCCTCTCGTGCTCCTACTGCCTCAGAGCCCCCCGTGCGACATCCCCGCGATCCTGACACGCAACCCGTCGGCGCAAAAGACGTCGGCGCGCGCCGGTTACCGTCAGTGCGTGAACCCGCGCAGCAGGACGAGCCGGTGACCGCGCATTTCGAGCGCGTCGCAGTGCTCGGACTCGGCCTGATCGGCGGGTCGCTGCTGCGCGCGATGCACCGCGCCGGCCTCGCTGTCGTCGGGTTCGACACCGATCCGGCGACGACGGCCGCAGCGAGCTCGGCCGGGTTCGCGATGGCGCCGACCGACGCGGCCGCGGTGCACGGTGCGGACCTCGTGGTGCTCGCCATGCCGCTGCCCGATCTCGAGCCGGCGCTGCGCTCGCTGGCCGGCAAACTCGGCCCGCGCACGGTCCTGACCGACGTCGGCACGCTCAAACAACCGGTGCTCGACCTCGTACGCGAGCTGGTGCCCGAAACGCGTGTTCGTCGGTGGCCACCCGCTCGCCGGCATCGAGGAGACGGGCTGGGACTCGACCGACCCGATGTTGTTCCGCGATGCCCCGTGGTCGCTGCTGATCGAGGACGGCACGCCGGTTGAAGCCTGGCTGCGGCTGGCCGAGCTGGTGTGCGACCTCGGCGCGAAACCGGTGCCCACGACCGCGGTCGAGCAGGACTTCGCGGTCGCCCGGGTGATCGGGCTCCCGCACGTGCTGGCCGAGGCGTTGGCGCTGACCGGGCTGGCCGGCGGGCCGCTGGGGCTCTCGCTGGCCGCTGGGTCCTACAAGTCCGGCTCGCGCGTCGCCCGGACCCGTCCGGAGCTCGTCGCCACCTGGTGCGACGGCAATCCGGGCCTCGTCGCCGCGATCGACGACGCGGTCGCGCACCTGCGACAGGCACGGGACGCGCTCGCCGCGCACGGCTCGATGCTTCCGCTCGCCCGCGAGGGACACGACGCCCGGATCAACTGGGAGCACCGCCGCTTCGAGCCGGTCGAGATTCCGGCCGACGCCGCGCTGCTGCGCGCACACGGCAGCCGCGGCGGCTGGGTCACTGCCGTCCTGCGCGACGACGACGGCGCGCGGCTGCTCGGGATGCGCCCGGTCGACTGAGCCGGCCCGCGACTTTGGCTGCCGCTGCACGCGTCCCCTATGATTGAGCACGTCCACCAGTGGGGCTTGCATCCGCCCTCATCGTCTAGAGGCCCAGGACGCCGCCCTTTCAAGGCGGTAGCACGGGTTCGAATCCCGTTGGGGGCACGTTCGAACCGGGAAACCGGCACAAGTTCAGATCAGTTCATGGCCCAGTAGCGCAGTTGGTTAGCGTGCCGCCCTGTCACGGCGGAGGTCGCGGGTTCAAGTCCCGTCTGGGTCGCAGTGTTTGTTGACGAGGCAGTCCCTGCCGGTCAGCGGTTGCTGGTCGTCGCGCACGGCACCGCCTCGGCAGCGGGTTCGGCCACCACCGCCCGGCTCGTCGCGGCGATCGCCGCCGCCCGCCCGCAGACCGCGGTCGAGGTGTGCTTCCTCGACGTCGCGGCGCCCCGGTTGCGTGACGCCCTCGACGACCGGCCCACCGTCGTCGTGCCGCTGCTGCTCTCGACCGGCTACCACGTGCAGACCGACATCCCGCAGGCCGTCGCAGGCCGCGCGCACATCAGGGTGGCGGCCCACCTCGGCCCGGACCCGCTGCTGGCCGACGCCCTCGCGGACCGCCTCGGCGGCAGCCGCGGCCGCGAGCACCGTGTTGGGCGGCGTCGGGTCCAGCCGGCCGGAGGCCGCCGGTGAACTCGCGGCGATGGCCGATCTGCTCAGCGCCCGGCTCGCCCGCACCGTGACGCCGGCGACCGCGGGCGAACTGCCCCGGGTGCTGGCCGGGTTGCCGGCCCCGATCCGGGTGCTCGCGTACCTGCTCGCGGAGGGCCAGTTCCTGACCACCCTGCGCGCGGCGGTCGACGGCCGGGGTTCGGTCAGCGAGCCGATCGGCGTGCACCCGGCGCTCGTCGAGCTGGTGTGGCGGCGCTACGACAGCGTCGCCGCCGCAGCCGGGTAGACTTCGGCGCGGTTCCAGCCGGAACGGCCAGGTAGCTCAGTTGGTACGAGCGTCCGCCTGAAAAGCGGAAGGTCGACAGTTCGATCCTGTCCCTGGCCACCACTCACGTGTTGCGGTGCCGCCCTGCAGTCGCCGCATCTTCGATCGCGTCGCCGGGTGCCAGGTGATTCGGCCCGGCCTGCCGGCTCAGATCCGCCGGCACGGTCACCGCTGCCGCCCCGCCGGGCACGTCCACCGGGCCGCCGGCCTCGGCGGCGTCGGCGGCCGCGCGCGCCTGCTGGCCGGACATGGTGCGCAGCGGCACTTCCTTGAGCATCACGGACAGGACGACCGCGACCACCAGCACGAGGGCGCCGACCAGGAACACCAGGTCCATCGCGTTGGAGAAGCCGACCTTGAACGGGTGCGCGAGGATCGGGTCGAGCTTCTGCACGAATGCGGTGTCGTTCAGGTTGCCGCTGCCGTGCAGCAGTGCGAGCTGGTCCGGATGCGCGGCCGCGGCCTGCTTGAACGCGGGGTCGGAGCCCGCGTGGGCGTACGCCGAGACGATCTTGGTGCCGGCCGTGGAGAACAGGATCGACAAGAAGACCGCGGTGCCGAGCGAGCCACCCACCTGCCGGAAGAAGGTCACCGCAGAGGTGGCCACACCCATGTCGCGCGGCTCCACCGAGTTCTGCATGGCCAGCACGATGCTCTGCATGTTGAGGCCCAGCCCCGCGCCGAAGACGAGCATGTAGAGATCGGTCTGCCACAGCGCGGTGTCGGCGCCGACCTGGGTCATCAGCAGCAGGCCGATGACCATCATGATCGAACCGATGACGGGGAAGATCTTGTACCGGCCGGTGCGCGACGTCAGCTGCCCGGCCACCAGCGAGGCGGTCATGATGCCCGCGACCATCGGCAGGATCAACAGGCCCGATCGGGTGGGCGACGCGCCCTTGACGATCTGCAGGTAGAGCGGGATGCAGGCCATGCCGCCGAACATCCCCATGCCGATCACGAACGATTGCGCAGACCCGACCGGGAACACCCGGCCGCGGAACAGCCGAATCGGTAGCAGCGCGTCGTCGCCCATCCTGTTCTCGACCCAGATGAAGCCGATGATGCCGGCCAGCCCGAGCAGGTAGCACGCGAACGCGGCGGGCGAGCCCCAACCCCAGCTGCGGCCCTGCTCGGCGACGATCAGCAGCGGCACGAGCGCGAGCGCGAGCATCGAGGCGCCGCCCCAGTCGATGCGGTGGTCGTGGCGCACGTGGCGCAGGTGCAGCACCTTGGCCACGACGACGAGCGCCAGGGCCCCGATCGGCACGTTGATGTAGAAGATCCAGCGCCAGCCGGTGACCCCCAGCACGCTGGCCTGCCCGGCGAGGAAACCGCCGACCACGGGACCGAGCACCGACGCGCTGGCGAAGACGGCCATGAAGTAGCCCTGGTACTTCGCACGCTCGCGCGGCGGAATGATGTCGCCGATGATCGCGAGCGCCAGCGGGATCAGCCCACCTGCGCCGATGCCCTGGAACGCGCGGAACGCGGCGAGCATGTACATCGACTGGGCCAACCCACACAGCGCAGAGCCGGCCACGAAGATCGTGATCGCGATCATGAACAGCGGCTTGCGGCCGTAGATGTCGGACAGCTTGCCGAACAGCGGCGTCGCGATCGTCGAGGTGATGAGGAAGGCCGTGGTCACCCACGCCTGTGCGGCGAGCCCGTGCAGGTCGTCACCGATGGTGCGGATCGCGGTCGCGACGATCATCTGGTCGAGAGCGGCGAGGAACATGCCGATCATCAGGCCGTACAAGATCGTCATGATCTGCCGGTGGGACAGTTCTCCCGACTCGGCCGGCGGCTTGGACAGGTCGGCCGGCTTGGAGACAGTGGTGGACATCAGGCGTTGCTCCCTGAGCTCGCGGACCGGCGCCCGAGGCGCGACGCGAGCCATTGCTCGTGGGTCTCGATGTATTTGGTGGTGAAGCGGTGCAACTGGCCGGCGAACTGCTCGAGTTCGGCGTCGGACCAGTCGCTGACGATCTCGGCGAAGTAGTCGAGCCGGATCCGGTCGTGCTCGGCGAGCAGGGCATCGGCCTTCGGGGTGAGCACCAACAGGCTGGCCCGTCCGTCGTCGGGGTCGGCGCGCCGTTCCAGCAGCCCTTCCTTGATCAGCGCGGCGACCTGCCTGCTGACCGTCGACGGATCCGACCGCAGGCACTCGGCAACCGCGCCGGCCCGCATCGGGCCCTCGCTGCTGAGCACCTTGAGCAGCACCTGGGCCGACCATTCGACGTCGTGCTCGGCTGCCGCGAGCAGCCGGGCCCGGGCCCGGGTGAAGGTCCGCATGAGTTCGACGACGTTGTCCGCGACGGCGGACACGGCTGCGCGATCTGCAGTCAGCGTCTGGGGCATACCAGTCCTTTTGTTGCGGCATACAATTAGTTGCTGGACGCAAGCATCTACCTGTTCACAGCTTGATGCAACCGGATAACCAGGGGGTTCTCAGGCGTGCCGGGTGGCGGCGGCGTCCTCGAGACCGAGGATCTCGACCGCCTGGGCGCGCATCTCGACCTTGCGGACCTTCCCGGTGACGGTCATCGGGAACTCCTCGACGAGGTGCACGTACCGCGGGATCTTGTAGTGGGCGAGCTTGCCGGTGCTGAACTCGCGCAGCGATTCGGCCGAGAGTTCCGGCGCACCGGGCCGCAGCCGCACCCAGGCCATCAGCTCCTCGCCGTAGCGCTCGTCCGGGACGCCGATCACCTGCGCGTCGACGATGTCGGGGTGGGTGTACAGGAATTCCTCGACCTCGCGCGGGTACACGTTCTCGCCGCCGCGGATCACCAGGTCCTTGATCCGGCCGACGATGTTGAGGTAGCCCTCGGAGTCCATGGTGGCGAGGTCGCCCGTGTGCATCCAGCCGTGGCGCAGCACCTCGGCGGTCTTCTCCGGCTCGTTCCAGTACCCGATCATGACCGAGTAGGCGCGGGTGCACAGCTCGCCGGGCTCGCCGCACGGCACCGGCAGCCCGGTCTCCGGGTCGACCACCATCACCTCGACATGCGGGTGGACCCGGCCGACGGTGGCGGTGCGCCGGTCCAGGGAGTCGTCCTTGCGGGTCTGGGTGGACACCGGCGAGGTCTCGGTCATGCCGTAGGCGATCGTCACCTCGGCCATGTTCATCTCGGCGATCACCCGCTTCATCACCTCGACCGGGCACGGCGAACCGGCCATGCACCCGGTGCGCAGTGACGAGAGGTCGTAGTCGGCGAAACCGGGCAGGGCCAGCTCGGCGATGAACATCGTCGGCACGCCGTAGAGCGAGGTACAGCGTTCGTCCTGCACCGCCTGCAGGGTGGCGGCCGGGTCGAAGCCGGGGGCCGGGATGACGACACAGGCACCGTGCGAGGTGGACGCGAGGTTGCCCATGACCATGCCGAAGCAGTGGTAGAAGGGCACCGGCACGCAGATCCGGTCCTGCTCGGTGTAGCTCATCCCCTCACCGACGAAGTAGCCGTTGTTGAGGATGTTGTGGTGGCTGAGGGTGGCGCCCTTCGGGAAGCCGGTGGTGCCGGACGTGTACTGGATGTTGATCGGATCGTCGAACGTCAACGTCTGCGCGCGCGCATCGACGTCGGCGCCGCTCACCTGCGCGGCGTCGGCGAGCAGCGCTGTCCAGCTGGCCTCGCCGATATGGACGACGTCGTGCAGGTCGGGGAGCTCCGGGCGGACCTGCTCGACCATGCCGCGGTAGTCGCTGGTCTTGAAGGAGACGGCCGAGATCAGCGTGCCGATGCCGGCCTGCCGCAGCACGTACTCGAGTTCGTGGGTGCGGTAGGCCGGGTTGATGTTCACCAGGATCGCCCCGATGCGGGCGGTCGCGTACTGGGTCAGGAACCACTCGGCGCAGTTCGGCGCCCAGATGCCGACGCGGTCACCGACGTCGATGCCGCGAGCGAGCAGGCCACGAGCCAGCTCCTCGACGGCGGCGTCCAGCTCGCGGTAGGTGTAGCGGCGCCCGGCGGCGACGTCGACGAGCGCCTCGCGATCGGCGCAGCGGGCCACGGTGGCGCGCAGGTTGGCGTCGATGGTCTGGCCGAGCAGCGGCTTGTCGGAGGTGCCGCTGGAATACGACGACTGGACGGTCGGCTCGCTCACGGCCCGAGCCTAGAGCGACGCACCGCCCGCTGACAGTCCGGCGAGTCCAGGGAATCGTCGAGAAAAAGCACCCCCGAACCCGATCGGGGTTCGGGGGCGATCACGTGTGCTGCTTCAGTGCGGGCGCAGGTGCGGCTCGCGGTTCAGGCGTCGACTGGCGCGGTGTTGCCGTCGAGCAATGAGCGGACCTCGGATTCGCGGTAGCGGCGGTGGCCACCGAGCGTGCGGATCGAGGTGAGCTTTCCGGCCTTGGCCCAGCGCGTGACCGTCTTGGGGTCGACGCGGAACAGCGTCGCCACCTCCGACGGTGTGAGCAGTGCCTCCGGCGACGGTTGTTCCGGGCGCTGACGAGGCGTCGTCATGGTGTGCCACCCTTTCTGCGGAATGTGAACGATGCTAAGTATGCATAAAGTGAAGTCCGGCTGCCATCAAGACGGGCCCATCTGTCCAGTCTGTGCCAGGCCGGGAGTCGCTGCCCGGTTTCCGCCGATTCGCCGACGCGGTCCGGCGGCTGGTCGGCGACTGATAGGTAGGTGTGTCGGTGCGATGCAGTTGGCGTTGCACGCGCGGTACTCTTGAACCACGACATGACAACTTTCCCGACGGCGCCCGCAGACCATCCGGCGGCGACCGCGGATGAGCGCGCGAGCGAGGGGGTCGAGCCATGGGGCGCGGCCGAGCGAAGGCCAAGCAGCAAAAAGTGGCCCGCGAGTTGAAATACAGCAGCCACTTCACCGATCTCGATGCGTTACAGCGCGAACTCGGGGCGTCGGAGTCGAACGGCGAGCGTGCCACACGGCGCTCGGACGAGGACGACGACGAGTACGACGAGTGGACCGGCACCGACCGTTGATCATCCGGACCTGACGATCCGGACATTCCGTGCCGGGCCCTCGGGTCCGACATCACGGCTTCGTTACGCCCAATGGGTAGCGGGGCCGGCGTAGCTTGCGGCCAGCGTCACTCGCTCGCCGCCGGGCGCGGCGGCCCGCAGGTCGCCGAGCGGCCAGGCAGGCACGCCGCGGGCCGTGAGCAAACTCACCGCTGCGTCGACCCGCTCCGGCGGCAGGACCGCGACCATGCCGACGCCGAGGTTGAAGGTCAGTTCGAGTTCTGCGCGCGGCACCGCGCCCGCTGCGGCCACCAGATCGAAGATCGGTTGGGGAGCCCAGGTGGCGCGATCGACGGTGGCACTCACCCCGTCCGGCAGCACTCGCGCCAGGTTCGCGGCCAGGCCGCCCCCGGTGACGTGCGCGAACGCGTGCGCGTCGCACTCGGCCGCGAGGGCGAGGCAGTCGCGGGCGTAGATCCGGGTCGGGGTCAGCAGTTCGTCGCCCAGCGTGCGCCCGCCGAGCTCGGCGGGCGTGTCGGACAGCTGCAGACCGGCCCGCTCGAAAAGCACGTGGCGCACCAGTGAGTAACCGTTGGAGTGGACACCGGACGAACCGAGCGCGACCAGGGTGTCGCCCGGGCGGACCCGGTGCGCGCCGAGCACGGCGTCGGCGTTGACGACGCCGACGCCGGTGCCGGAGATGTCGTACTCGTCGGGCCCCATCACGCCGGGGTGCTCGGCGGTCTCGCCGCCGGACAGGGCACAGCCGGCCTGCACGCACCCCTCCGCGACACCGGCGACGATCGTGGCGATCTTCTCCGGGTCGACCTTGCCGGTGGCGATGTAGTCGGTGAGCAGGAGCGGCTCGGCGCCGACCACGACGAGGTCGTCGACCACCATCGCGACCAGGTCGATACCGATGGTGTCGTGCCGGTCCAGCGCCTGCGCGATGACCAGCTTCGTGCCGACGCCGTCGGTGGAACTGGCCAGCACCGGCTGCGGATAGCGGGTGAGGTCGAGCTGGAACAGACCGGCGAACCCGCCGAGACCGCCCAGGGTCTCGGGGCGGTCGGTGCGTTTGACCGCCGCCTTCATCAGCTCGACGGCACGCTCGCCCGCGGCGACGTCGACGCCGGCGGCGGCGTAGGAACTCACGGCCGGGTGAGCGCGTCTTCGGCCGCGAAGGAGGACACGTGCTCGGGCTCGCGACCGTTCTGCACGGATTTCTCGATGCCCTCGAGCACGTGCTTGCCGACGATGTCCGGCAGCGGGATCGGGTACTCGCCGTCGAAGCAGGCCTTGCACAGCCTGGTACGCGGCTGTTCGGTCGCGGCGATCAAGCCCTCGAGCGAGACGTGCCCGAGCGAGTCGGCGCCGATCGAGGCGCGGATGCCCTCGATGTCCAGGCCGTTGGCGACGAGTTCGGCGCGGGAGGCGAAGTCGATGCCGTAGAAGCAGGGCCACTTGACCGGTGGCGCCGAGATGCGCACGTGGACCTCGACCGCACCGGCCTCGCGGAGCATGCGGACCAGTGCGCGCTGGGTGTTGCCGCGCACGATCGTGTCGTCGACCACGACGAGGCGCTTGCCGCGGATGACATCGCGCAGCGGATTGAGCTTGAGCCGGATGCCCAGCTGCCGGATCGTCTGCGACGGCTGGATGAACGTGCGCCCGACGTAGGAGTTCTTGACCAGCCCCACGCCGTACGGGATCCCGGATGCCTCGGCGTAGCCGATCGCCGCCGGCGTGCCGGACTCCGGCACCGGGATCACCAGGTCGGCCTCGGCCGGATGCTCGCGGGCCAGCCGGCGACCCAGTTCGACGCGGGCCGAGTGCACGTGCGACCGGCGATCGTGGTGTCCGGCCGGGCGAGGTAGACGTACTCGAAGACGCAACCCTTCGGGTCGGCATTGGCGAAGTGCTGCGAGCGCAGGCCGTCCTCGTCGACGGCGAGCAGTTCACCGGGCTCGATCTCGCGCACGAAGCTGGCGCCCACGATGTCCAGCGCAGCCGACTCGGACGTGACCACCCAGCCGCGTTCGAGCCGGCCCAGCACCAGCGGGCGCACACCCTGGGGGTCGCGCGCGGCGTAGAGGGTGTGCTCGTCCATGAACACCAGCGAGAACGCGCCGCGCAGCCGGGGCAGCACCTCCATCGCGGCCTGCTCGACACTGACGTCGGGGTGGGCGGCGAGCAGCGCAGTCAGGACCTCGGAGTCGGTGGTCGCGCCGATCGCGCTGCGGATCCCGGCCGCGCGCGCCTCACGGGCGAGCTCGGCGGTGTTGACCAGGTTGCCGTTGTGGCCGAGCGCGAGGCCGGTGCCGGCGGGCGTGGTGCGGAAGCTGGGTTGCGCGTTCTCCCACGTGGTGGAGCCGGTGGTCGAGTACCGGGTGTGACCTACGGCGATGTGGCCCTGCAGGGTGTTCAGCGTCGACTCGTCGAAGACCTGGCTGACCAGCCCGAGATCCTTGAAGACCACCAGCGAGCTGCCGTCGCTGACCGCGATGCCGGCGGCTTCCTGGCCGCGGTGCTGCAGCGCGTAGATGCCGAAGTAGGTGAGTTTGGCGACCTGTTCGCCGGGCGCCCAGACGCCGAAGACGCCGCATGCGTCCTGGGGTTTCTTGTCGCCGGGATCGAGCTCGTGCGTGAGGTGTCCGTCGCCGCGCGCCACGGTTTCGAGTGTACGGGTGAGGAGTTCGGTTGCTGCGTCCCGGTCACGCCGCTCCGTGGTTGCGTCCGCTTCGATCGAGACATGCCCTCCGCTCACAACCACCCCTCCCGCGTCGTCTCGGTCGCGCATGCGTCGTTAGCTGAGGACTGGGAGGTAGTTGCTGAGGTTGGCGCGGCTGCCGCTGGCTCTCACGGCGCCATCGCGGACTTCGTCGTCGAAGGTTGCCCTTCCCGTCGCAATCCTGATCCAGGTCACGGGGTCGGTTTCGACGACGTTGGGTGGGGTGCCGCGGGTGTGGCGGGGGCCTTCGATGGCTTGGACGGCGATGAAGGGCGGGATCGCGGACCTCGACCGAGCGGCCGGAGGCCTGGGCGGCCAAGACCTCGGCGAGGGTGCGCACGGTCAGGGCCAGGGCGGGGCGGTGCAAGGGGACCGGGTCGCGGTCGGGCAGCGAGCGACTGAAGTCGTCGCAGTGCACCACGATGTCGACCACCCGGGAGACGAGCCAGTGCTCGGCGGTGATCGGGCCGCGCGGGCCGTCCAGGACGGTGCGCGGGCCGACCCCGGCGAGCGCGTCGCGGGCCGGCGCGGCGTCACGCAGGATCTCGATCAACTCCGCCGGGGTGTGATCGCCACGTGTCTCGACGGCCTGGTCGGCGATCTCGCCCGCCGCAGCCCGGTAGCGGCTGACGTAGGGCGCGAGCGGTATCGGCGGGTCGTCGCTGCGGGTGCGCAGCCGATGGGCCAGGCCGGTCTGCACCCGCACCACATGGCCGAGCAGCGTGCGCAGGTCCCAGGGCGGCAGCGACGAGGTCTCGAGGAAGGCCTCGTCGGCGAGGCGGTCGAGCCAGTCGGCGAGCAGATCGGCTTGCTCGGCGAAGACGTCGAGCAGGGTGTCGAGCGGGCCGGTCACCGCTCGAAGCGGCGCGGCAGCGTCGAGGTCCAGGCCTCGCGCAGCTCGCGCAGCGGGATCCGGAACTGGCCCTGCACGTCGAGTTCGGGAACCAGCAGATCGATCACGCCGATCCGCTGCGCCGGCAGGCCGCGCGCCGTGCACATGTCGGTGAACCTGACTTCCTCGCTGCGCGGCACGCTGACGATCACCCGGGCCGTCGACTCGCTGAACAGCATGACGAACGGGTCGGTGTCCTCGGGCAGGACCACGCGTGCGCCGGCGTCGTTGCGCAGGCAGGCCTCGGCGAGGGCCTGGGCGAGGCCGCCTTCGGACAGGTCGTGCGCGGAGTCGATCAACCCGTCGCGCGAGGAGTTGATCAGGATGTCGGCGAGCAGCCGTTCGCGGTCGAAGTCGACCCGCGGGGGCAGCCCGCCGAGGAAACCGTGGATCGCGTGCGCCCACTCCGACCCGCCGAATTCGTCGCGGGTGTCGCCGAGCAGGTAGACCAACGCGCCGTCGGTGCGGAATCCGCTCGGGATGCGCCGGGTGACGTCGTCGATCACGCCGAGCACGCCGATCACCGGGGTGGGATGGATCGCGGCGGTGCCGGTCTGGTTGTAGAAGCTGACGTTGCCGCCGGTGACGGGGGTGCCCAGGGCCAGGCAGCCGTCGGCCAGCCCGCGGACCGCCTCGGCGAACTGCCACATCACCCCGGGATCCTCGGGCGAGCCGAAGTTCAGGCAGTTGGTCACCGCGAGCGGCCGGGCGCCGGTGGCGGCGACGTTGCGGTAGGCCTCGGCCAACGCGAGCTGCGCGCCGGCGTATGGATCGAGGCGCGTGTACCGGCCGTTGCCGTCGGTGGCGACGGCCAGCCCGCGGCTCGTCGACTCGTCGAGCCGGATCACGCCCGCGTTCTCCGGCTGCGCCAGCACCGTGTTGCCCATGACGTACCGGTCGTACTGGTCGGTGACCCACGCGCGGTCGGCCAGGTTCGCCGATGCGACCAGGCGCAGCAGCGTCGAGCGCAACTCGGCCGGGCGCTGCGGGCGCGGCAGCCCGCGCCCGTCGACCTCGACCACCGCGTCCTGATCGAGCGGGCGCTCCATGGCCCGGTGATACACCGGCCCCTCGAGCGCGGCGGTGCGCGGCGGGAGGTCGACGATCTGCTCGTCGTGCCACCACATGCGCAGCCGCCCGGTGTCGGTCACCGCCCCGATGACCGTGGCAGTGACGTCCCACTTCGCGCAGATCGCGAGGAAGTCGTCGAGTCGCTCGGGCGTGACGACGGCCATCATCCGTTCCTGCGACTCGCTCATCAGGATCTCTTCGGGCGCGAGGGTCGGATCGCGCAGCGGCACCCGGTCCAGCCCGACATCCATGCCACCGGTGCCGGCAGCGGCCAGTTCGGTGGTGGCACACGACAGCCCGGCGGCGCCGAGATCCTGGATGCCGACGACGAGGTCGGCGGCGAAGATCTCCAGGCAGCACTCGATGAGCACCTTCTCGGCGAACGGGTCACCCACCTGCACGCTGGGTCGCTTGGCCTGATGGGCGTCGTCGAACGTCGCCGACGCGAGCACCGACGCGCCGCCGATGCCGTCGCCACCCGTGCGGGCGCCGAACAGGACGACGTGATTGCCCGGGCCGTCGGCTTTCGCGAGCTTGATGCCGTCGCTGCGCATGACGCCGACACACAGCGCATTGACGAGCGGGTTGCCGAGATAGCACTCGTCGAAGTACACCTCGCCGCCGACGTTCGGCAGGCCCAGGCAGTTGCCGTACCCGCCGACCCCGGCCACCACGCCGGGCAGGACCCGCGCGGTGTCCGGCGCGGACAGCGGCCCGAAGCGCAGGCTGTCCAGCACCGCGACCGGCCGGGCGCCCATGGTCAGGATGTCGCGCACGATGCCACCGACGCCGGTGGCCGCGCCCTGGTACGGCTCGACGTATGACGGGTGGTTGTGCGACTCGATCTTGAACGTGACCGCCCACCCGTCGCCGACGTCGACGACACCCGCGTTCTCGCCCATCCCGACGAGCAACGCGTCGGTGCGCGGCGCCTTCTGGGCGAACTGCTTCAGGTGCACCCGCGACGACTTGTAGGAGCAGTGCTCGCTCCACATCACCGAGTAGATCGCGAGCTCACTGCTGGTGGGGCGGCGGCCGAGGATCTCGCGGATGCGGGCGTACTCGTCCTCGGCGACGCCGAGTTCCTTGTAGGGCTGCGGCTGCTCGGGGGTCTGCGCAGCGCGTTCGACGGTATCCATTTAGGCGGGCACTCCGAGCAGTGAGTGGAAGAAGCCGAGTCCGTCGGTGCCGGGTCCGGTGAGCGCCTCGACGGCGTGCTCGGGATGCGGCATCAGGCCGACGACGTTGCCCGACTCGTTGGTGATGCCCGCGATGTCGTGGTAGCTGCCGTTCGGGTTGCCGAGGTAGCGCACGACCACCCGGCCCTCGGCCTCGAGTTCGGCGAGCGTGCGGGGATCGGCGACGTAGCCGCCCTCGCCGTTCTTGAGCGGGATGGTGATGTCCTGTCGGTCGCGGTAGGCCGAGGTCCAGGCGGTGCCGTTGTTCTCCACCCGCAGCGGTTGGTCGCGGCACACGAACTTGCGGTGGTCGTTGCGGATGAGCGCGCCGGGCAACAGGTGCGCCTCGCACAGCACCTGGAACCCGTTGCAGATGCCGAGCACCGGCAGCCCGTCGCGCGCGGCCTTCACCAGCGATTCCATCAGCGGCGCGAACCGTGCGATGGCCCCGCAGCGCAGATAGTCGCCGTAGGAGAACCCGCCCGGCAGGATCACCGCGTCGACGTCGTGCAGCGACGGATCCGCATGCCACAGCGGCACGGCCTCGCCGCCGCCGATGCGCACGGCGCGGGCGGCGTCGCGGTCGTCGAGGCTGCCCGGGAACGTGACCACACCCACCCGCATCGGCACGTGGGTCAGGCTACCGGTGGACACCGGGCGGTTCCGCCACCGTCGCTCGGGCCGCGGTCCGATCCGCCGCCGAGGTCCGACCAGGCAGGTCGAGTCGTTCCTCACGCGCCGAGCAGCTGCCGCACCTCGTGGGCGATCTGCAGGTCCTCGCGTGCGGTGAGCACGAACACCCGCACCGGCGCGCCGGTGGCGCCGATCTCCGCGGCGTCGGGACCGTCGGCGGCGGCGTTACGCTCCGCGTCGACGCGGACACCGAGCCAGTCCAGCCGTTGCGCAGCGCCGGCCGCACCGGCGCCGACCGTTCGCCCACGCCGCCGGTGAACACCAACACGTCCACGCCGCGTGCGGCCGCGGCCATCGCCGCCACCGCGCCGGCCAGCCGGTGCAGGTAGACCTCCAGCGCGAGGTTTGCGTCGGCATCGCCGTCGGCGGCGCGGGCAACGACGGCGCGCATGTCGGGAGTCCCGGCCAGTGCGGCGAGTCCGGATCGCTGTTCCAGGGCCGTGGCGACCTCGTTCGGGGACAGGTGCTCGTGCTCCTCGAGCCACAGCACCAGACCAGGGTCGACGGTGCCGGAGCGGGTGGCCATCACCAGCCCTTCGAGCGGCGTGAAGCCCATGGTGGTGTCGACGCTGCGGCCGTCGACGACGGCGCAGACCGAAGCCCCCGCACCGAGATGGCAGGTGATCACCCGGCGGGCCCCGGGCACCAGCTCCCCCACCCGGCGCGCGGCGTAGCCGTGCGAGAGTCCGTGGAACCCGTAGCGGCGCACCCCGTGCCGCTCGCGCCACTCGCGCGGCACGGCATACGTGGCGGCCGCCGGCGACAGCGTGGCGTGGAAGGCGGTGTCGAAGCAGGCGACGGCCGGCACGTCTGGCAGGACGTCGTGCACCGCGTCCAGCGCGGCGAGCGATTTCGGTTGGTGCAGCGGCGCCAGCACGGTGAGGTCTCGTAGCGCGCGTTCCACGTCTTCGTCGATGCGCGCGGCGCCGGTGAAGCGCGTGCCGCCGTGCACGATCCGGTGGGCGACGACGTCGGGGCGCGGCCAGGCGCCAAGAGCGTCCGCGAGCGGAGCGGCGTCGAACCCGTCGGCGTCGGCAGGCAGGTCGACGCTGCCGCGCAGTTCGTCGGCTTCGTCGAGCAATCGGACCTTCACGCTGGACGAACCGGCGTTGACGACCAGGACCAGCACCACCTCAGCCTGCCACCACGTCCGGTCCGGCGGCCCTGCTGATCTTGTCCTGACGTTCCTCGAACATGTCCGCGTTTCGATCGGCTCATGAGCGACGACACCGCGACCGAGTGGGCCATCGCGGCGCGGGTCGTACGCCGCACCGGGTTCGGCGCCACCGGCGCCGATGTCGACGCTGTCGCCCGCGAAGGGGTGGCGCACTACGTGTCGCGCGCCCTCGCCGCCGACCCGGCCGCCGACGCGGGCGCGAAGAAGACCCCGCCGCCGCAGTTCGACCGCGTCGCGCAAGGCGGCGGCAAGGCCGCCGATCCGGACGCCAAGAAGCAACGCCGTCAGGCATTGCGCGCGCAGGGCAAGACCCTCACCGGTTGGTGGTTGCGGCGGATGGCGGCCGTGGAGCAGCCGTTCGGCGAGAAGGTCACCTTCGCCTGGCACGCGCACTTCGCGACGTCGCTGAAGAAGGTCAAGTTCGCCTCTTTGATGCTGGCGCAGAACGAGCGTCAGCGGCGGCTGGCCACCGGCGACTTCGGCACCCTGGCGTACACGATGCTGCTCGACGCCGCGACGCAGCGCTGGCTCGACGGCCCGAAGAACACGGTGAAGGGACCGAACGAGAACCTCTCGCGAGAGTTCATGGAGATCTTCACGCTCGGCCACGCCGACGGCTACACCGAGAACGACGTGCGGCAGGGCGCTCGCGCGCTCACCGGGTACAAACTCGATCCGCGCGACGGCTCCGTCCAACTGCGCCCGGCGATGCACGACAGCGGCGCCAAGACCCTGCTCGGCGTCACCGGCGATCTCGACGCCAAGGGATTCTGCGACGCGGTGCTCGCGCGCCCGGGCAGTGCTCCCTACGTCGTCACCCGAATGTGGCGGGCGTTCGCGTCGAATGCGGCACCGTCCGAGCAGACCCTCGGGCGGCTGGTGTCGGCCTACGGCCCGGGCCGCGACCTCGAGGCCATGTTCGCTGCGATGTTCACCGATGCGGCGTTCGCGGCGGCGCAGGGCAGCTACATCATCGGCCCGGTCGAGTGGCTCGTCGGTGCGATCCGCGCCCTGCAGGTGCCGCTCGACGACGACAAGCAACTCACCGCCCTCGGCGTCGCGCTCGACGGCCTCGGCCAGCTGCCGTTCTTCCCGCCCAGCGTCGGCGGCTGGCCGTCGGGGATGGTGTGGATGTCCACCGCGGCCGCCGATCTGCGCTTTCGCACCGCAACCCTGCTCGCCACCCGAAGCGACCTTCCGACGCTGTCCGGTTCCGCGACCGCGAAGCTCGAGGCACTCGCACACCTGCTCGGGGTGGCGAGCTGGTCGGACCGCAGCCTCGCCGTGCTGAAGGGCGCCGCCGGCCAGCCCCGGCAACTCGTCGCCGTAGCGCTGAACACGCCCGAATACCTCGTCCACTGAAGGGTTCGAGATGGACACGATCACCCGCCGCCGGTTCCTGCTCGCCTCCGGCGTCACCTGCGCCGGCACCCTTGTCGCCGGTGCGGCCGCGATCTCGGCACGCGAGCTCACCGGGCATGCGGCTGACGATCCGCTGCCCGACGACGCGCAGGTGCTCGTGCTGGTGACCCTCTACGGCGGCAACGACGGGCTGAACACGGTGGTCCCGTATGCCGACTCCGCATACCACGACGCCCGACCGGACCTCGCCTACGACCACAGCGAGGTGCTCGAGCTGTCCGACGGGCTCGGCCTGAACCCGGCGCTCAAGGGTCTCGCGTCGACGTGGAAGGACAAGCACCTCGCGATCGTGCGCGGCGCCGGTTACCCGCGGCCCGACTTCAGCCATTTCAAATCCATGGACATCTGGCAGACCGGTTCGCCGTCGACGCCGGTGAACTCCGGCTGGCTCGGGCGCTGGTTGGACGCGACCGGCGACGATCCGGTGCGGGCGGTGAACATCGGATCGGTGCTGGCGCCGGCGGCGGTCGGCACGCGGTGCACGGCGGCCGCGCTCGACCCGGGCGCGCGGGAACTCGGCGCCGTCACTCGGCGCGGCGCTCACCGGGCTGGGGACGGCGGTGGCCGGCGAATCGGCGTCGCGACGCCGCGGTGCGCACCTCCTACCGCAATGAGCGCACGGTGGCGAAGACCTTCTCGTCGGTGCTCGGGTCGGCACAGCAGACGAAGCCGAAGGGCGGGGCGCGTGCCGGGGGGCACAGCGGCCAGTCGTCGAACGCGCTCGCCCAGCAGCTCGATGTCGTGGGCGCGTGCGTCAAGGCCGGCGTGCCGACCCGCGCCTACCTGGTGAGCCTGGGCGGCTTCGACACGCACGCCAACGAGAAGGGCACCCAGCAGCAGCTGCTGTCCACCTTCGACACCGCGGTGTCCGGCTTCCTCGCGGACATGGCGAAGGACCCGCGCGGGCGCCGGGTCGTGGTGCTGGCCTACAGCGAGTTCGGCCGGCGGGTGGCCGCCAACGCCTCGGACGGCACCGATCACGGCACCGCGGCCCCGATGTTCGTCGCCGGGGTGCCGGTGCGCGGCGGGTTCTACGGAGAGCAGCCGAGCCTGACCGATCTCGACGACGGCAACATGAAGTCGACGGTCGACTTCCGCGCGGTCTACGGCGAGGTCCTCGACAAGGTGCTCGGGACCGAGCCGGCGAAGGTGCTCGACACGGTTCCGCACGAGCTCGGTTTCCTCGCATGAGGCGGGAAACCCAGGGGGCACGAAACCCCGCGGGCGGCCGTCTCGGCGGTCGGTCGCTCGCGGGGTCAGTCCCGCCGGATGGTGAAGTTCTCGATCACCGGATTGGCCAGCAGGGTGTCGGCGATCTTGGCCACGGTGTCGTCGTCGACGTCGTCGTCGACGTCGAGTTCGAAGTGTTTGCCCTGGCGCACGTCACGCACCCCGTCGCTGCCGCTGATGCCCAGACGCGCGAGCGCGCCGACGATCGCCTGACCCTGCGGATCCAGGATCTCCGGCTTCAGCACGACGTCGACGACCACTCGGGCCACGGGCCCCTCCTCTGCTCGTTGCCCGCAGCCTAACGGCGCCGGGTCAACGGACGGCGTGCAGCGGGTGCAGGGCCTCGGCCAGCTTCACCAGCTCGTCGAGGAGCACCTTCGCCGAAGCCGCCACGACGTCGCTCGGGTGGAACCGGCCGTCGTCGATCATCGACGCGACCATCGGGATGGCGACGGCGTCCGCGGCCGGCACCATGCGCAGCGTGGTGACGACCTGCTTGATCGCCTGCACTGCGCGGATGCCACCGGACATGCCGCCGTAGCTGACGAAGCCGACCGGCTTGTACGCCCACTCGGTGTGCAGGTAGTCGATGGCGTTCTTGAGCGCGGCGTTGAAGCTGAAGTTGTACTCCGGCATCACGAACACGATCGCGTCGGCACCGGCCACCAGGCCGCTCCAGCGCCGGGTGTGCTCGTGCGTGTACTGGCCGAGGCGCGGGTGCGCCGGCTCGTCGAACAGCGGCAGCGCGAGCTCGGCGAGGTCGGCGATCTCGATCTCGAACCCGCTGTGCGCGCGCGCCTCGTCGGCGAACCAGTCCGCGACGGGCTTGCCGACCCGGCCGGGCCGGGTGCTGGCGATCACGACGAGCAGTTTCATGCGGGCCTCCGAAATAGTTGCAGTTTCAATCACGCTACGATCAGCAACCGTTGATGCGTCAACTTTATGCCTCACTAGCAGTCACTAAAAACTCTAAAGAACTCTAAAATCACGCTAGGCTGGCGTGATGGTCAACCCGTTCACGGCGAGCTTCGGCGTCAGCCCACCGCTGCTCGTCGGCCGGGACGCCCTGCTCGACGAGTTCGCCGAAGCGCTCGAGGACGGCCCGGGTGCCACCGGCCGCGCGACCCTGTACACCGGGGCCCGCGGGAGCGGGAAGACGGTGATGCTCAACGCCGTCGAGGACCGGGCCCGCGCGCAGGGTTGGCTGGTGATCAGCGAGACGGCCTCACCGGGCTTCATCGCCCGGATCACCACCCAGCAGCTACCCCGGCTGTTGCGCGATTTCGACCCGGACGCCGTCGCGCGGCGGCTGTCGAGCGTCACCGCGCCGCTGCGGGTCGGCTCACTCGGGTGGCAGACGATCGAGCGGCACATCGCGCAGGACGGGCTGCGCAACCAGCTCGAGCTGCTCACCGATCTGTTGCGCGAACGCGAGACCGGCGTCCTCGTCACCCTCGACGAGATCCACCGCAACCAGCTGGCGGAGCTGCGCGAGATGGCGACGACGATCCAGCACGCGTTCCGCGAGGGCCGTGAGGTGGCCTTCGCGGGCGCAGGACTCGCCGCCGGGGTCAGCGACGTCGTCAACGACGAGGTGCTCACCTTCCTGCGCCGCGCCGACCGGCACACCCTCGGGCCGGTGTCGCGCGCCGACGTCGAGCGCGGCTTCCGCGAGCCCATCGAGGCCGCCGGCCGGCACATCGACGAGGAACCGTTGGCCGTGCTCGTCGACGGCACCGACGGGTACCCGTTCCTGCTGCAGCTGGTGGGCGCGCAGACGTGGCGGCTGCACCCGGACGCACCCGAGATCACGCTGGAGGACGCCCGGACCGGGGTGGAGCGAGCCCGCCGCCGGCTGGGTGCGCTCGTCCATGAGCCCGCGCTCGCGGACATCTCCGATGTCGACCGCGCGTTTCTGCTCGCCATGACGCAGGACGACGGCCCGTCGAAGATGGCCGACATCCGGGCCCGGCTCGGCGCCGACGACAACTACGCCAGCCAGTACCGGCTGCGGCTCATCGCCGCCGAACTGATCGCGCCGACGCGCCGCGGGTACGTCGACTTCACGCTGCCCTACCTGCGTGAGTACCTGCGCGAGCAGGCCGCCGGCGAATCGTGACCGCAGCCGGGCGTCAGCGGGGCCAGCTGTCGAAGTCGAGGCCGGTCAGGCGCTGGTAGGCCTCGACATAGCGCTCCCGGGTGGCGGCGACGACATCGGGCGGCAGCGGCGGCGGCTCGACTCCCGAGGCCCGGTCCCAGCCCGACTGCGCCGAGAGCAGCCAGTCGCGCACGAACTGCTTGTCGAAGGCGTGCTGCGCCCGGCCCGGCTGCCAGTCGTCGGCCGGCCAGAACCGTGACGAGTCCGGGGTGAGCACCTCGTCCCCGAGCACCAGCGCACCGGTGTGCGGATCGCGGCCGAACTCCAGCTTGGTGTCGGCCAGGATGATCCCGCGGGCGGCGGCGAGCTCCGCGGCCCGGGCGTAGATCCGCAGGGTGAGATCGCGCAGCTCCCGGGCCGTCTCCTCCCCGACAGTCGCCACCACGGCGTCGTAGGAGACGTTCTCGTCGTGCTCGCCGAGTTCGGCCTTCGTGGCCGGGGTGAAGATCGGCTCGGGCAACCGATCGGCGTCGACCAACCCGCCCGGCAGTTCCACGCCACAGACCGCGCCGGTGCGCTGGTAGTCGATCCACCCGGACCCGGCCAGGTACCCGCGCGCCACCGCCTCCACCGGCACCATGTCCAAGGTCGTGCAGACCATGGCGCGCCCGCGCCACGGTGCCGGGATCACCGGGTCGTCAGTGCTGATCAGGTGGTTGGCGACGATGCCGTCGAGCTGGTCGAACCACCACACCGTCATGGCCGTGAGGATGCGGCCCTTGTCCGGGATGGTGCTCGCGAGGATGTGGTCGAAGGCGGAGATCCGATCGCTGGCGACCATCACCAGCCGGCCGTCGTCGGTGCGGTAGAGGTCGCGCACCTTCCCGCTGTGGAGATGGACCAAGCCGTCGGGCGCTGCAGTCACCTCGCGATGATCGCAGAGCCCGACGGCTCGGTTCGGAGGGTGGTCAGCGGTCCGGCGTGAACAGGTGCGCCGCGTGTTTCGCCTGCTCGACCGAGATCGCGGTCTGCCACTGCGTGCTCTCGATCCAGCGGGTCAGCTCGGCGATCGTGAACGGCGGGTGCTGCCCGGGTGATCTCGGCATCCTTCTCCTGCGGGCTGTTCCACTCGGTGATGCTCACGTACGCCCCGTCGGGGCGGAACAGGTGCACGCTCCATTGCTTCGCGCCGTGATCCGGGTGGCTGTACTCGTAGCGGCGGATCGTCACCAGGCTGCTGCCGTCGGGGCGGGGCTGGCGCGGCCGGTGCGTGTCGTGCATGAACTGCTTGACGGTCTCCGCCCCTGGCCCGTACTCGAGCGCGACGTCGACCTGCGCCGCGCCGTGGCCGTCGTTGTAGACGAACTCGGTGCCGACGAACCCGGACATGGACCGGCCGGTGTAGTGCGTCGTGTGCCCGGCACGGGGCAGGCCGTCCAGCGCAGTCTGCAGCAGCGCCTGCGGGGTCAGGGCGGGCAGCACCACGCGGTGCGCCGGCTTCGACGGGTGCGCCGACGTGGCATGCGGGGCGCCCGCCACGGAGCGTTGCCGGGGCGCAGCGGTCGTGCCGGGCAGCAGCACCACCCCGAGCGCCACCACCGCCGCCAGCAACGCCGCGCCGGTTCCGACCGCGACCGTGCGGCGGATGCGGCGGCGCCGCCGCCCGCGGGCCAGCCCGCCGGCCACGAGCCGCTCGGTCGGGGGTTCGAGGGTGCTCACCGCGCGCCGCAGCGCACCGGCGAACAGGTCGTCGTTGCTCATCTCGTCCTCCGCATCAGTTCTGCAGGTCGGCGACGGCGTCGCCGAGTCGGGCACGCAGCTTCGCGAGCGCGCGCATGGCCTGGATCCGGACGGCACCCGGGCTGCGGCCGACGTCGATCGCCACCTGCTCGACGCTGCGGTCGGCGAGGTAGCGCAGGACGATCACCGCACGGTCGCGGTCCGGTAGTTCGGCGAGCGCCGCACTCAGCGCGAGGCGCAGGTCGGTGTCCGGTCCGTCGGCGCCCATCTCGGGCAGCCGCTCGGACGGGCGTTCGGTCGAACTGCGCCGACGCCGGTGCGACAGGAACAACCGCACGAGCACGGTCTGCGCGTACGCCGCCGGGTTGTCGATGCGACCGACACCCGGCCAGGCCGTGTACATCCGCGCAAGACAGTCCTGGACGAGATCCTCGGCCAGGTGCCAGTCGCCGGTGAGCAACCACGCGCTGCGAAACAGCGCCGGTGTGGCGTCGGTGGCGAAGCGGCGGTAGGCCGCCTCGGAGTCACGCCCCATCGCCATCGCACTCCGTCCGCCGCCGCAGGAACTGCCGTCACATCATCGACGCGGCACGAAGCAGGTTTCGTTACAGGTCAGCCGACTCCACGCAGGACGCACCGCATGGTCGGCTCGGCCTTGAACTTCGCGGCCGCGGTCCACGTGCCGGTCTTGCCGGGCGCGACGTCGACCGAGGTCTGCGCGTAGTCGAGCACCGTCGCCGACGTCGTCGTGAAGAACACCGTGATCTTGGCCTTGAACCGCTTGGTGTCGCTGCTGTTGACGGCGTTGCCGGAGGCCTTCCAGCCGCCCGGGGTCGACACGCACTTGGTGATGGCCACCTGGCGCCGCAAGCTTGACGCTGTTGCTGATCTTCGACGGGTTCGGCAACGGGTGCTGCGACGGGACGCGTGTGGCGCTGGTCGGCGAGCCGGTCGACGTGCCGGACCTCGACGGCGAGGCCGGCGTGTCGCCACCGCCCGACGACGAGCACCCGGCGAGGGCGGCTCCCGCCACCATCGCCAGCAGGACACCGGAGAACCTACGGATCACGCCACTCCTCGGATCAGCTCTCGTCTCGACGACGCCGGCGCACCGCGCCACCGATGGTGAGCAGTATGCCGAGCAGCAGCGCGGCGACGCCGAACCCTATCGACGCGGGCAGGTCACGGACGCCGGTGCCGGCGAGCGGCGTCGGCTGCGGCGAGGGGCCGGAGCCGTGGTGGTGCGGCGGCGTCGGCGGTGTCGGCGGTGTCGGCGGCACCGGGGCGTGACTGACGTGCACGCGTCGCGCGCGCCTCGTCGGAGCTGACCGAGCCGTCCGTGCTCGGCACCGTGCCGGATGCCGTCGCGACGTTCACGATGGTGCCCTTGTCCGCGTCGGCGTTGGTGAACACGTGCGGCTTCGATGCGCAGCTGGCCGACTGGCCGGGTGCGAGCGTGGTGTGCGCGCAGGTCACTGCGCCGGCGATCGCGTCGTGCACGGTGATGTCGTGCACCGTCACGTTGCCGGTGTTGGTGACCGTGAACGTCCACAGCACCGAGTCACCGACGTCGGTGCGTCCGTCGTCGTTGCGTTCGGTGACGGTCGCCCGCTTCACCAGCGCGAGCGACGGATCGGCGGGCAGCGGCACGGTCACGGTGGACGGGAGCGAGTCGACGACGCCGCCGTAGGCCGAGATGGCGGTGGCCGTCGCGGTATTGGTGACCGAGCCCGCGTCCATCTCGGCCTGGGTCACGACGTGCGGGGCGTCAGCGGCGCAGGTGGTGGTGGCTTCCGGCGCCAGCACGGTGGCCGCACAGGTGACCGTGCCGGCGAACGCGTCGCGGACGCCGACGGCGTGCAGGGTGACCGGCCCGGTGTTGGTCAGGTCGAAGGTCCACAGGATCTGGTCACCGGCGTTGCGGGCCCCGTTGTGGTCGGTGTCGGCCACGGTCGCGTGCTTGACGATCGTGATCGCGGCCGGCCCCACGAACACCGGCACGGTGGCGGTCGACGGCCCGGAGGTGACCGGATCACCGTTGACGTCGACACCGGCCGCCGTCGCGCTGTTCACGATCTGGCCGTTGTCGATGTCGGCCTGGGTGACGAGGTAGTCGGCGGTGCACACGAGGGTCGCGCCGGGAGCGACCGGCGTGTCCGGACACGTCGCAGTGACCTCCGGCCCGGCCGGCGGAGCCAGCGTGTCCGTGATCGTGATGCCGGTGATCGTGACGTTGCCGGCGTTGGTCACCAGGAAGTCGTAGTTGATGGTCTCACCGACCTTGGACACGATCGTGGTGCGCGGCTTCTTCACCAGCACCAGCGCCGCGGTCTGCGTGACGCCGACATGGGCGGTGTCCGCCGGGGAGGCGATGGTGGCGCCGGTCGGATCGACACCGGTCGGCCACGGCGCTGTTGTCGATCGCGCCATGGTCGATGTCGGCCTGGCTGACCGCGTACTTCGACTTGCACGTCAACGAGGCGCCGGGAGCGAGCGGCGGTGTCCGGGCACTCGATCAACGGCTCCGGGCCGGCCGGCGCGGTGAACGTATCGGAAATCGAAACGCCCGTGATCGTGACGTTGCCGCTGTTCGTGACGGTGAAGGTGTAGCTGATCGCGTCACCGGCGGCGGTCACGGTGCCGGGCGAGGCGGCCTTGACCAGGACCAGCGACGGCTCCTGGTCGACGTCGACGGTGGCCGTGGACGGATCGGACTCGACCGGGCCGCCCGGTCCGGTGGCAGTGGCGACCGCGGAGTTGTCGATGCTGCCGTGGTCGATGTCGGACTGCGTGGCGGTGTACGTGGCGGTGCAGGTCGTCGCATCGGCCGGCGCAAGTGTCGTGACCGGGCATGTGACGTCGAGCGCCGGGCCCGCCGGTGCGGTGAGCGTGTCGACGACGGCGAGATCGGTAAGCGTCACGTTCCCGCTGTTGGTGACGGCGAAGCTGTAGTCGACCGTGTCACCGACGGTCGTGATGGTCGTCGGGTCCGCCGACTTGACCACGGTGAGCGCCGGGTCCTGGTCCACGGCCACCGCGGCATCCGATTCGTTCGAGACGACGTCGGCGCCACTCGGGTCGGTGCCGCCCGCGGTCGCACTGTTCGTGATGGCGCCGTTGTCGAGGTCGGCCTGCGTGGTGGCGTACGTGGCGGTGCAGGTCGTGGCGTCGGTCGGCGCGAGCGTGGTGGCCGGGCAGGTGATGTCCAGCGCGGGACCGGCCGGCGCGGCGAGCGTGTCGTCGACGGCGATGCCGTCGATGGTCACGTTGCCGGTGTTGGTGACGAGGAATTCGTAACTGACCTCGTCACCGACCGCGGACACGGACGCGGGGGCAGCGGATTTCACCAGCGACAGCGACGGGCTCGCCGTGGCGGACACGGTGGCATCGGACGGATCGGAGCTCACCGGGGTGCTGTCCGGATCGGCTGCCTGCGCGGTGGCGGTGTTGTGGATCGTGCCCGCGTCGATGTCCGCCTGGGTCACTGTGTAGCTGGCGGTGCAGGACGTGTCGGCGCCCGGCGCCAGCACGGTGGCCCCGCAGGTGATCGGGCCGAGCGGCGGGCCGGCCGGCGCGTCGAAGGTGTCCACGATCGCGAGGTCGTGCAGCGTGACGTTGCCGGTGTTCGCCACCGCGAAGGTGTACTGCACGGTCTCGCCGGCGCTGGTCACGGTGGTCGGGGAAGCGGACTTGGCGAGCGTCAGGGTGCCGGCCACCGGCACCGTGACGACGGCCGTCGACTCGGCCGAGGTCACCGCGCTGCCGTCGGGTCCGGTACCGGTCGCCGTGGCCGAGTTCTGCACCGTCCCCGCGTCCACGTCGTCCTGGGTCAGGACGTAGGGAGCCGTGCACGTCGTCACGTCACCCGGAGCGAGGGTGGTCACCGGGCACGTCACGGTCAGCGCCGGACCGGCCGGGGCGGTGAGGGTGTCGTCGATCGCCAGATCGGTGACGGTGACGTTGCCCGAGTTGGTCACCTGGAAGCTGTAGTCGACCCGGTCGCCGGCGACGTTCGCCGTGGTCGGGCTGACCGACTTGACCAGGGTGAGCTGCGGGGTCTGGTCCACCGGCACGGTCGCGGTCGACACGTTGGAGGTCACCGGCGTGCCGTCCGGGGCGCTGGCCGATGCGACCGCGGAGTTGTCGATCGATCCGGCGTCGATGTCGGCCTGGGTGGTCACGTAGCTCGCGCTGCAGTGACCGGTGACGCCGGGCGCGAGCGGCGCGTCGGGACAGTCGACGGTCAGCGCCGGCGCGGCCGGCGCGGTCAGCGTGTCGGCGACGGCCAGGTTGGTGACCGTGACGTTGCCGCTGTTGGTCACGGCGAAGTCGTAGGTGATCGTCTGGCCGGCCGCGGTGATCGGGCCGGTGGTGGAGGCGGTCTTGACCAGGCTGATGCCGCCGGCCCGCGTGACGGTGACCGTCGCCTGGGCCTGCGGGGAGCTGATCGAGACACCGTTGGGCGCCAGGGCGGTGGCGACGGCGGTGTTGTTGATGGCGCCCGCGTCGACGTCGGCTTGGGTGGCCGCATAGGTGGCCGTGCACGACGTCGTCTGGTTCGGCCCGAGGGTGGTCAGGACGCACGTCGGCTGCGTTGGCACCGGTCAGCATTGCGTCCTCGATCGCCGCGCCGTGCACCGTCACATTGCCGGTATTGCGGATTTCGAAGGTGTAGGTGATCGTGGCGCCGGCCTGGGCGATGGTGGTCGGCGATGCGGTCTTGGTCACGGCTCAGGGCGCCGGCCTGGTCGGCGACCACGGCCGCTGACGACGGGCTGGAGGTCACCGGGATCACCGCCGTCGGTCACACCGCCGGCGGTTGCGGTGTTCGCGATGACCCCGTTGTCCAGGTCGACCTGCGTCGCGACATATGTGGCGGTGCAGATCGTGTTCTCACCCGGACTCCAGCACGGTGCTCTGGCAGACCGGCGTCAGTTCGGGACCGGCGGGCGCGGCGAAGACGTCGGCAACGGCGATGTCGTTGACCGTCACGTTGCCGGAGTTGGTGACGATGAAGGTGTAGACGATCTGCTGGCCGCTGTTGGAGACGGTCGTCGGCGTGGCCCGCTTCTGCAGCAGCAGGTCCGGGTTCTGGTCGGCGACGACCACGGCGGTCGAGGGGTTCGAGACGACCGGCCCGGCGGACTCCGTGGTGGCGTTGGCCGTGGCGGTGTTGGTGATCTGGCCCGCGTCGAAGTCGTCCTGGGTGGACTCGTAGGTCGCCAGGCAGGTGGTCGACGCGCCGGGGGCGAGCGTCGTCACCGGGCAGACCGGAACCGGGGCCGGGCCGGCAGGGGCCACGAACGTGTCGGTGATGGCGAGGTCGTTGATCGTGACGTTGCCGGAGTTGGTGACCGAGAACGAGTATGTGACCGACTGCCCGACCGTGGTGATCGTCGAGGTGAGCGCGGTCTTCACCAGCCGCAGCACCGCGGTCTGCGTCGCCGTCACCGTGGCGGACGCCGTCGGCGACGCGACGGCTGCGCCGGTCGGGTCGACGCCCGCGCGCGGTGGCGGTGTTGACGATCGTCCCGGCGTCGATGTCGGCCTGCGTCGTGGTGTAGGTGGCGGTGCACGTCGTGCTCGCCGTCGGCGCCAGTGAGGTGGCGGCGCACACCGGTGCCGCGGCACCGGTGAACATCGCGTCGTCGATGCTCAGGGTGTTGACCGTGACGTTGCCGCTGTTGGTGACGGTGAAGGTGTAGATGATCGCCTGGCCGGGGGTGGTCACGGTGGAGCGCGAGGGCGACTTCGTCAACGTGAGCGCGGGGCTCTGGGTCACGCCGACCGTCGCGCCGGACGGCGGCGACGTGATCGTGGTGCCGTCAGGTGTCTGGGCATTGGCGGTAGCGGTGTTCGCCACGCTGCCGTTGTCGATGTCGGCCTGGGTGACGGTGTAGCTGCTCGTGCAGGTGACCTGCGCGGCCGGCGCGATCGTGGGCTGCGGACAGGTCACCGACAGCGGCGGCCCGGCCGGCGCGCTCAGCGTGTCGTCGATCGACAGCAGCGACAGCGTGACGTTGCCGGTGTTGGTGACCAGCGAAGCTGTAGTTCACCGTCTGGCCGGCCGCGGTGACGGTCGTCGGACTCGCGGTCTTGGCGACGGTGAGCGACGGGTTGCTGTTGACCGCCACGATGGCCGTCGACGACGGAGAGGAGACCGGTGCGCCGCCCGGTGTCTGCCCGTTCGCCGTGGCGGTGTTCGTGATCGAACCCTGGTCGATGTCGGACTGGGTCGCGGCATAGGTGGTCGTGCAGTTCGTCGTCGCCAGCGGCGCGAGGGTGGTGACCGGGCAGGTGATCAATCCTCGGGGAACGGCAGGCGGGCCGAACGCGTCGGTGATCGACAGTCCGCTCACCGTCACGTTGCCGGTGTTCGTGACATGGAACGTGTAGGTGATCGTCGCCCCGGCGGCGTCGATGCTCGTCGGGTCCGCCGTCTTGACCAGGGCCAGTGCCGGGTTCTGGGTGGCGGTGGCGGTGGCGGTGGCCGGCGGGGAGCTCACCGGCGTCACCGTTGGGCGCGGTGCCCTGCGCGGTGGCGGTGTTCTGGATCGAACCAGCGTCCAGGTCGGCCTGGGTGATCGTGTGCCGCGCGGTGCACGTCGTCGTCGCGTTCGGCGCCAGGGTGCGGGTGACGCACGAGACCGCACCGCCGAACATCGGGTCGGCGATCACCAGCGAGGAGACGGTGACGTTGCCGAGGTTGGTCACGGTGAAGGTGTAGTTGAGTACCTGGTTGACCGCGGCGTAGGTCGCCGGGGTCACCGACTTGGACAGCGTGAGCAGCGGCGCCTGCGCGACGGACACGCTGGCCACCGACTGGGGAGAGGTGACGGCGGCCCCGCCGGGGTCGCGGCCGGCGGCGGTGGCGCGGTTGTCGATGGACCCGTTGTCGACGTCGGCCTGTCGCGTCGCGTAGGTGGCGGTGCAGGTCGTGGACGCGCCCGGGTCCAGCGTGGTCAAAGGGCAGGTGATCGGTGAGAGCGGCGGGGTCGCCGGCGCGGAGAACGTGTCGGAGATGGCGATCGCCGACACGGTGACGTTGCCGCTGTTGGTGACGGTGAACGAGTAGGTGACCTGCTGGCCGGCGCCGGTGACACTGGTCGGCGCCGCGCTTTTCACCAGCGTCAAGGCCGGCTGCTGCGCGACGGTGACGGTGGCGGTGGACGGCGGGGACGTTACCGTCGCACCACTCGGGTCGCTCGCCGTGGCGCGGGCGGTGTTGAAGACGGCGCCGGCGTTCACGTCGGCCTGGGTGACCGTGTAGCTGGCCGTGCACACCGTCGTCGCGTTCGGCGCGAGACTCGCCGCCGGGCAGGTGACGGCCAGTGCGGGACCGGCCGGCGCGGTGAACGTGTCGGTGATGTGCACCGGGCTGGTGGTGACGTTGCCGGTGTTGCGGACGGTGAACGTGTAGTCGACGCTCTGCCCGGCCGCGGTGACCGACGCGGGGTCGGCGGCCTTGACGACGGACAGCCCGGGAGACTGCGTCACGGTGACCCTCGCGGTATCCGGCGGCGAGGAGATCGGATTGCCACTCGGCGTCAGACCACTTGCGGTGGCGGAGTTCTGGATCGAACCGGCGTCGACGTCGGCCTGGGTGGCCGTGTAGGTGGCGGTGCAGGTGAGGCTCGCGGCGGGCGGGAGCGACGTGGTCGGGCACGTTGGTGTGATCGGCGGGCCGGCCGGGCTGGTGAAGTTGTCGGCGATGGACAGCCCGGTGATCGTCACATTGCCGGTGTTGGTCACGACGAACTGGTAGGTGACGCGCTGCCCGGCAGTGGTGATCGTCGTCGGCGAGGCGTTCTTGGCGAGGGTGATCGACGGTGATTGCGCGACCGCGACGACCACGGTCGAGGAGTTGGAGGCGACCGGTTGCGACGCGGGATCGAGGCCGCCCGCAACCGCGGTGTTCGCGATCGAACCGAAGTCGACGTCGGCCTGCGTCACGCGGTAGGTGGCGGTGCAGGTGGTCGAATCGCCGGAGTCGAGCGAGGTGGCTGCGCAGGTGATGGGCGAAGGTGTCGGTCCTGCCGGCGGCCGCAATGTGTCGGTTATCGAAATGCTGCGCACGGTGACATTGCCGGTGTTCGTCACGGCGAAGGTGTAGGTGACGGTTTGGCCAGGCGCCGACACGGAGATGGGCGAGGCGGTCTTGGTCAGCTGCAGCGCGGCGGCGGTCGCTGCGGCCACCGTCGCGGTCGAGGTCGGCGAGACGACTGGGGTGCCGGTCGGGTCGGTGCCGTTGGCGGTCGCCGAGTTGTTCACCGAACCGCTGTTGAGGTCGGCTTGCTTGATCACGTATGTCGCGGTGCAGGTCGTCGCGGCGCCCGGCGCGAGTGTCGTGGCCAAGCAGGTGATCGGGGCGAGTTGCGGCGCGGCCGGCGGCGCGAGGGTGTCGGCGATGGCGACGTTGCGGATCGTGACATTGCCGGCGTTGAGCACGGTGAAGGTGTAGGTGATCCGGACGCCGACCGCGGCGACCGTCCTGGGATCGGCCGATTTGGTCAGGATCAGGCGCGGGTTGGTCGCCGCCGTCACCGTCGCGGACGAGGGCGGTGAGGTCACCGCCGCGCCCTTCGGGCCGGTACCGGTGGCGGTTGCCGTGTTCTGGATGCTGCCGCTGTCGAGATCGGCCTGGGTGCTGGTGTAGGACGCCGTGCACACCGTGGACGCGCCGGGCGCCAGCGTGCTCGCGACACAGGCCGGTGCGGCGGCCCCGGTGAACATCGGGTCGTTCACCGCGACGTTCGTGACGGTGGTCTGCCCGCTGTTGGTGATGCTGAACCGGTAGCTGATGTTCTGCCCGGCCGAGCTGATCGTCGACGGCGTCGCCGTCTTCTGCAAGGTGAGCGCGGTCGTCACCGTGACGGTCACCGTCGCCGTCGACTGGTTCGACGTGACCGTCGCACCGGCCGGCGTGACGGCCTTGGCCACTGCGGCGTTGCTGATGACGCCGTTGTCGATGTCGGCCTGTGCGGCGGTGTACGTGGCGGTGCAGGTCGTGCTCGCACCCGGCGCCAACGATCCCGACGGGCAGGTGATCGCGAGCGGCGGCGCGGCCGGGGCGGTGAACGTGTCGGTGATCCCGACGGTGGACAGCGTGACGTTGCCGGTGTTCGTGACCGCGAAGTTGTAGGTGACCTGCTGGCCGAGCGCGGTGATCGCAGCCGGGTTCGCCGTCTTCACCAGCTGCAGGCCGGCGCTGGGCGCGGCGGTCACGGTGGCGGTCGACACCGACGAGCTGATGGCGGCGCCGGTGGGGTCGGTGCCCTGCGCGGTGGCCGAGTTCTTGATGCTGCCGTTGTCGATGTCGGCCTGGCTCGCGGGGTAGTCGGCGGTGCAGGTGGTCGTGGCGTTGGGCGCAAGTGTCGTGACCGGGCAGGTGATGGCGGGGACCGGCCCGGCCGGGGAGGTGAAGGTGTCCGCGATCGTCAGGTTGGTGATGGTGACGTTGCCGGTGTTGCGAACCGCGAAGGTGTAGTGAACGTTCTGGCCGGCCGACGTGACGCTGGTCGGGGTCGCGGCCTTGGTCACCGTGAGCCGCGGCGTGGTCGTGGCGTTCACCGTCGCGTTGGACTGCGCCGACGCTATCGGACGACTCTGCGGGTCGAGACCGTTGGCGATGGCCGAGTTCTTGATGACACCGGCGTCGATGTCGGCCTGGGTGGTGGTGTAGGTGCCGGTGCACGTGGTGGCGGCGGCGGGCGCCAACGTGGTGGCGGCGCAGGTGATCGTGGGCACCGGACCGGCCGGCGCGGTGAAGGTGTCGGCGATGGTCAGCGAGCGCACCGTCAGGTTGCCGCTGTTCGTGACCCGGAACGTGTACGTGACGGTCTGCCCGGCCGCGGTGACCGTGGCCGGTGACGCGGTCTTGACCAGGGTCAGCGCCGCGCCCGGGGTGGCGGTCACGCTCGCGGTCGACGGCGCAGAGGTGGTCGTGGCGTTGGTCGGGTCGAGGCCGCTGGCCGTGGCGGTGTTGGTCACCGACCCGGCGTCGATGTCGGCCTGCGTGGTCGAGTAGGTCGCGCTGCATGTGGTGCTCGCCGCCGGCGCCAGCGTCGTGGTCGGACAGGAGATCGACGGAACGGGACCGGCCGGCGCGGTGAAGGTGTCCGCGATCGTGATGCCGTGCAGCGTGACGTTGCCGGTATTGGTCACGACGAACGAGTAACTGATCGACTGCCCGGCATTCGTCACGGTCGCCGGGGTGGCGCTCTTCTTGATCGTCAGCGCCGGTGTCCGGGTCACTGCGACGTTGGCGGTCGCCGTGTTCGACGCCACCGCCCCGCCGACGATGTCCGAACCATTGGCCACGGCGCTGTTCGCGATGGATCCGTTGTCGACGTCGGCCTGGGTGACGGTGTACGTGCCCGTGCAGGTCGTCGACGCTCCGGACGCGAGCGTGGTGGTCGGGCAGGTGATGGTGGGCACCGGCGCGGCCGGCGCGGTGAACGTGTCGACGATCGAGATCGCGTTGACGGTCGAGTCGCCGGAGTTCGTCACCCGGAAGGAGTAGGTGACGGTCTGGCCCGCGGCGGTCACCGTGGTCG
The DNA here is from genome assembly GCA_963850835.1 of uncultured Actinomycetota bacterium. GTDB lineage: Bacteria > Actinomycetota > Actinomycetes > Mycobacteriales > Jatrophihabitantaceae > Jatrophihabitans. Next base: position 226,303 of record CAWKNB010000003.1, read on the forward strand.
GCGCGGCCGTCTTGGCCAAGGTGAGCGCCGGCGCGATGATCGGCACCGGCACCGTCGCGGTCGCTGTGGCGGCGCGACCGAGTGAGTCCGCGCCCGTGACGTTCGCGGTGTTGCTGTTGCCGGTCACCGGGGCGGTGGCCGTGCAGGTGTAGTTCGTCGACGCGCCCACCGCCAGCGCGCCGATCACCCGCGCGCAACCGGTGACGGCCGGGTCGGCGACGGTGACCGCGCTGAGCGCGGCGTCGCCGGTGTTGGTGACCGTGATCGTGAACGTGACGGTCTGGCCGGCGCGGTAGGCCGTCTTGTCGGTCGTCTTGGTGATCGTGATCTTCGGGTTGAGCACGGTGACCGTCGCCTGGGCAGAGCCGGACAACGCGTCGCCCTGCGCATTCGTCCCCGTGACGGTCGCGACGTTGGTGAAGGTGCTGGATCCGGCCGTCCCGGTACAGGTGTAGCTGACCGGCGTCCCGCCGGTCACGTTGCCGATGGTCCTGTTGCAGGCCGGGGAGACCGGGTCGTTCACCGCGACGTTGGTCGCCGTGCTGCCGGCGACCGGGTTGGTCACGGTGATCGTGTAGGTGACCGTGTCGCCGGAGTGGACCGTCGTCGGTGATGCGCTCTTGGTGATCTGCAGGCTCGGCACCGGCACCGACATCACGAAGTTGGTGGCCAGGTAGGAGTCGCCGGAGGTGCTGAACGTGACGTTGGCAGACGTGTCCCCGGTCTTGATCACCGAGGTGGGACATCGAACTGTTTCGCGTCGACCGAGAAGTTGTTCAGCCTGCCGTTGGAGCTGTTCTGCGCATAGGACGTGAAGAAGTTCGTGTTCGAACTGGTACTGCTCGGCGCCGGGTCGGTCTGCGCGGTGCCGTTGATCGAGAACTGATCACCGGTGATGCCCCAGTCGCCCTCGAACGCCACTACACCGACGTTCACCTGGCCGCTGACCTTGAAGCCGGACACGGTGGTGCTCGTCGCCGGGTCGGTGGAGTTCTGCCGGACGTGCCCGTCGTAGACGAACACCTCGCGCTTGACGGGCGCGTTCGTCGGGTCTGCCTGCGGGTAGGCGTAGACGAGGATCAGCGACCAGCCGCCCATGCAGCCGAACCCGGCCGGCGTCCACACGTTCGCCGCGGTCACGGTGAGCGCGGAGCCGGTCGGTGCGTTGGCGAACTGCGGGGTCACGTTGGCGGCGGCCGAGTAGTACTGCGGTTGGTTGACCGCGACGTTCGCGATCGCGTCGGTCGTGAACCGCGCGGGCGTCACGGCCACTGTCGCGTTGGAACCGACGGCGAGCTGGACCTGGGTGGACGCGGTCGGCGGCGAAGCCGACGGCGCGGTCGCCGCCCCGTTCGAGCCGCATTTCGGGAAGGTGGTCTGGGTGGCGCTGGTTTTGTACGTTCCGGTGTCGCCGGCCCACTGCAGCCGGGCATACGCGACCGAGGCGCCGGTGGGGATCGTGACCGAGATGCTGGAGGAGTTGAACCAGCCGTTGGCGGCGTTCGCTCCCATGTACGCCATCGAGTAGTTGTCGTTCACGTTGGTGTTGGACCGGGTGTACGAACCCGAACAATCCGTGTTTCCGGTCGGGCACTGCAGGACGGCGTTGCCCGACACGATGGTGTTGCCGTAGATCTGCTGGTCGTACACCAGCGAGAACGGCGCTTCGACCGCGGCCTGGGCGGGGACGGCAGTGACGACCGAGCAGAGCCCGGCCGTCAGGACAATTGCCACAAACGCCGCAAACCATCGCGGCCGCCAGAGCAATCGCCTCGCCAGCTTCACGCCCTCCGCCCGGAAACGTTATCTGTGTTGATTCCGGACACAGGTTGGCATGCGCCACATCGCCACGTCTAGTGGTCGTCCGCCACACTCCGTGACGTGCTGCAGAGATCAACTTCGCACTAGCGGCAGGGCGTCGACCTCACACTAGGATCACGGCACCGATCGGGTGCAGCCGAAGTCACCCGACGGGCGACCACGGACGGGACATGGACGACGCCGAGGGCCTCACCGCGCAGGACGCGGCGGTCTACCGCGCCGTGCTGCGCGCGGGCACCCAACAGCTGGCCGAGACCGCGGCCGGATGCGGAATGGCCAGCGGCAACGTCGACAAATCGGTGGCCCGGCTGCTCGATCTCGGCCTGCTGCGCGCCGACGCCGACGACCAGCTGACTGCGGTCAGCCCGATGCTCGCCGAGGCCACCGTGCTGGGCAGTGAGGATCTCGAACTCGACGCCCGGCGCACGTCCGTCGAACGGCGCCGCGACGCGATCCGGCGGCTGATCCCCGATTGGAACGCGACCCTCGCGACCGAACAGCGCGAGCCGGACGTCGACATCGTCGAGGAGCCGGGCGCGATCGCCAACGTGCTCCGGCACTTCACGCACCGCTGCGAACGCGAGCTGTTGTCGATGGCGCCGGGGCGCCGGGCCGCGAGCGGCGGTGACGGCGGGACCCGCACCGCAGGTCTCTACGTCGCGCAACGCGGGATCACCACCCGGGCGATCTATCAACACGCCGCGGCGCGGGACCGGCCGACCCGCGTGTACCTGCACGAGTTGGCCCGCGCCGGCGCGCAGGTCCGGCTCGCCGCGGCCCTGCCCGGCCGCGGGTTGCTCGTCGACCGCAGCGTCGCGCTGCTCCGGATCCCGGCCAACGGCGGCGGGCCTTCCGGGCTCACGATCGTGCGGGAGCCGAGCGTCGTCGCCTGGTTGATCGCCGCCTTCGAGCAGGCGTGGGCCGACGCCGCGCCGCTCACCGATCTCGTCGGCACGCCGCACGAGGTCGAGGCGGAGGTGGACGCCACCCGCCTGGCCATCCTGAACCTGCTCGCCGAGGGCGAGAAGGACGAGGCGATCGCGCGCCGCCTGTCGATCTCGGTCCGGACCTGCCGCCGGCACATCGCCGACTACATGGCCCAGGTCGGGGCGACGAGCCGCTTCCAGGCCGGGGTGATCGCGGCCCGCGCGGGTCACACCCGCTGAGGTCAGCTGTACGCCGGCGCGAGCCGGGGCCAGGGCCGCAGCTGCTCCAGCTGCGTGGCGACGTGGATGAGCTGGCTCTCCGCGCCCGGCTTCGCGACCAGCTGCACGGCGAGCGGCATGCCGTCCGGGCCGACACCGGCGGGCACGGTCATGGCCGGCCATCCGGCGACGTTCCACGGCGCTGCGAACGGGGCGTACCGCGAATTCGCCCACACGTTGGTGAACCAGCCGCGCTGCGACCACATCCGGGCCGCGAGCGGCGACTGCGCCAACGCCGGCGTGATCAGCATGTCGATGTCGGCGAAGAACCGCTCGACCTCCTTGATCCAGCGCAGCCGCCCGTTCTCCCGGGGTAACCGGGCCCGCAGCGCCAGCCGACCCAGCGCGGCGTGCCGGCGGGTGCGGGTCGCGAGCGCCGACCGGTCGCGGACGGCGCGGGCGTCCAGTTCGGTGGCGGCCACCCAGCGGACCAGTTGCTTGCCGGCGAGGAGCTGGCCGTACGGCGGGTCGGCGTCGACGACGGTGTGCCCGGCAGAACGCAGCAGGTGCGCCGACTCGGTCGCGGCGGCCTTCCAGTGCCGGTCCAGCGGCGCCGCCGCCATCGGCACCCGGGTGGACAGCGCGAGGCGCAGCTGGCCGGGTGCGGTGGGCCGGGAGAGGTTCGGCCGGTCGGCGAGCACGGCCAGCATGAGAGCCGCGTCGGCGACGGTGGTCGCGAGCGGTCCGTTCTCGGCGAGGCCGAACCACGAGTTCGTGCCCACCTCGGCCGGCACCACGCCCGTACCCGGCTTGATCCCGACCAGCCCGCAGCAGGCGGCGGGGATGCGGATGGACCCGAGCCCGTCGTTGCCGTGCGCGACCGGCACCGTGCCGGCCGCGACCGCCGCCGCCGCGCCGCCGGAGGAGCCACCCGGCGTGCGCGCGAGGTGCCAGGGGTTACGGGTGATCCCGAACTCGGAATCGGTCGTGGCGAACACCCCGAGCTCGGGCATCGTCGTGATGCCCACGACCACCGCTCCCGCCGCCCGCAGCCGGGCGACGACGGGATGATCCTGCGTCGCCGGCGCCGGGTCGGTGGCCTTCGAGCCCGAGCGCATCGGCTCCCCGGACACCGCGATGTTGTCCTTGACCGCGACCGGGACACCGGCGAGCGGCAGTCGCTCCCGATCCGGCCGGCTGTCGACCGCGTCGGCCTCGCGCAGCGCGGCGAAGGTGCGAATCTCCTGGTAGGCGCCGATCGCGCGCATCGGCAGCTGCGATGCGTTCCAGCGCCTGCTCGACCGTCTCGCGGGCGGTGCGCGCACCGGACCGGACCGCGGCCGCGATATCCACTGCGGTGCGGGGCTCGGGCATGCCTGCGACGCTAGCTTGCGCGTAACGAATCGCGGAACGGACACGACAACTCGGTTGCGTTGTCAGAGCCCTGGGGAAGACTGGACAACGCACATAACGAGGACGGTTTGCCAGACCCGCGGCGAGCCGCCCCCGCACCGACCCGCGGTCGCACATCAGCGACCGGTCCGGACCTGGAGGGGGCGGATGACCGCTTCACACATCCCGTATGCCTGGGAAACCGACCCGCTCAGCAGCGCGAGCGACCCGGTCGCACGCGCCCGCGAGCACATCATCGACACGGCACTGCAGGAGTCCGCCGGTGGCCGGGTGGGGCTCGAGCTGGAGTTCCACCTCGTCGACCTGGCCCGGCCGGGGCGCCGCCCGACGTGGCCGCAGATCGAGGCGCTGGTGGCCGGTCTGCCCGCGATGCCGTCCGCGAGCCGGGTGACCCTCGAACCGGGCGGCCAGATCGAGCTGTCCACCCCTCCGGGCGACGACGTGGTCGCCGCGATCGCCGCCCTGCAGACCGACCGGGAGGTGCTGCGCACCGGCCTGGCCGCCCAGGGATTCGGGGCCGCGCCGCTGGGCGCTGATCCGGCCCGGCCGGTGCAGCGGGTCAACCCGAGCGGGCGCTACGCCGCGATGGAGCGGCACTTCGCCGCTGTCGGGTGCGCCGCACCGGGCAAGGCGATGATGGCGGCCACCGCGGCGCTGCAGGTCAACCTCGACGCGGGCCCGCGGGCCGGCTGGGGGCCTCGGCTCGGCTTCATCCGCGAGCTCGGGCCGGTGCTGGTCGCGATCTCGGGTTGCTCGCCGTATCTCGGGGGACGAGCGTCGGGTTGGCGGTCGATGCGCCAGCAGGCCTGGCACGGCATCGACCACAGCCGCAGCGATCCGGTGTCCGGCGACGACCCCGCCGCGGCCTGGGCGAGCTACGCACTCCAGGCGCCGGTGATGCTGGTGCGCGGCGACGGCGACTCCGACGACGCGGTCGTCCCGATGACCACCCGGGTGCCGTTCTCGGCCTGGCTGGAGGGGTTGGCCCCGATCGACCGGCCGCCGACGCTCGCCGACCTCGACTATCACCTGACCACCCTGTTCCCGCCGGTACGCCCGCGCGGGTACGTCGAGATCCGCTGCATCGACGCGCTGCCCGACCGGTGGTGGCCCGCGGTGGCCGCCCTCACCGCCGTCCTGATCGACGACCCGATCGCGGCCGAGCAGGCCGCGCAGCTGTGTGAGCCGGTGCGCGACGCGCGGGCCGCGGCCGCCCGCGACGGGCTCGCCGACCCGGCCCTGCGCGCCGCCGCCCTGGGCTGCGTCGAGGTCGCCGCCGCCCGCTGTCCGGCGCCGTTGAAGGCCGAGGTCGAGGCCTACGTCGAACTGCTCGAGCGCGGGCACACCCCCGGCGACGAGCTGCGCGCGGCCATCAGGGCCGACGGCCCGCTGGCCGCATTGGAGGCGGCTGCCCGTGCGTGAGACCGCAGCCCGGGGTCTGGAGGACGCGCGGCGCCGCAGCCGGCTGCTCACCGACATCGACGAGACCGAACTGACCCACCAGCACAGCGCCCTGATGAGCCCGCTCGTCTGGGACCTCGCGCACATCGGCCAGCAGGAGGACCTGTGGCTGCTGCGCGGCGGCGATCCCCGCCGGCAGGGTGTGCTCACCGCCCAGATCGAGCAGCTCTACGACGCCTTCGAGCACCCGCGCGCCGAGCGGGTGTCGCTGCCACTGTTGACCCCGCGAGAGGCCCGCGCGTTCATCGCCGACGTCCGCGGCCGGGTCTTCGACGCACTCGACGCCGTGCCGGACACCGACACCGACCTGTTCCCCTACGCCATGGTCGAACAGCACGAGCTGCAGCACATCGAGACCATGCTGGCCACCCACCAGCTGCGCCGCGGTGAGGCGCTGCTGGGCCCCGGCTCGCCGCTGCCCGCCGGCCGTCCCCTCCCGCCGGGACCGGTGCGGGTGCCTGGCGGCGAGTTCGTGCTCGGCGTCGACGGCACCGACGAGCCGTGGTCACTGGACAACGAACGCCCGGCGCACGTCGTCGACCTGCCGGCCTTCGAGATCGGCCGGGTGCCGGTGACCAACGCCGAGTACCAGCGCTTCGTCGACGCCGGCGGCTACGAGCAGCAGCAGGTGTGGTCGGCCGCGGGATGGGCGCACCGCGTCGAGGCCGACCTGCAGCGGCCGCTGTTCTGGTCGGCCGACGGTTCGCGGCGCCGCTTCGGCATCGTCGAGGACATCGCGCCCGACGAGCCGGTGCAGCACGTCTGCTTCTACGAGGCCGAGGCCTACGCAGCGTGGGCAGGTGCGCGGCTGCCGACCGAGCAGGAATGGGAGAAGGCCTGCGTATGGGACCCGGAGCTGGGCCGGCGGCGCCGGTGGCCGTGGGGTGCGGCCGAGGCGTCGCTCGGCGGTGGCGAATCTCGGTGGCGACGCGCTGCGGCCCGCGCCGGTCGGGGCCTACCCGGCAGGCGCCTCGGCCTACGGGGTCGAGCAGCTGATCGGTGACGTGTGGGAGTGGACGAGTTCGCCGATCTCCCCGTGGCCGGGCTTCACGCCGATGCTCTACCGCCGCTACACCGAGCCCTTCTTCGGCGACGACTACCGCGTGCTGCGCGGCGGCTCGTGGGCGACCGGTGGCGCCGCGATCCGGCCGTCGTTCCGCAACTGGGACCTGCCGATCCGGCGCCAGATCTTCACCGGTTTCCGGCTGGCCTTCGATGTGTAGGCACCTCGCGTGGCTCGGTGCCCCGCGCTCGCTGGCCGAGCTCGTCCTCGAGCCGGCGTGCGGGCTGTTGCTGCAGTCCTACGCGCCGCGGCGGCAGAAACGCGGGTTGCTCAACGCCGACGGCTGGGGCGTCGGGTTCTACGACGACGCCGGTGCCGTGCACCGCTGGCGTTCGACCCGCCCGCTGTGGGGCGATGCGTCGTTCGCGTCCGTCGCCCCGGTGCTGTCGTCGCACGCGGTGCTGGCCGCAGTTCGCTCGGCGACCGTCGGCATGCCCATCGACGAGAGCGCGACCGCGCCGTTCACCGACGGCAGGTGGCTGCTCTCGCACAACGGCCGGGTCGACCGCGACGCCGTGCCGCCGGGCCCGCGGGCCGAGTCCGTGTGTGATTCCGCGTTGCTCGCCGCGCACGTCTTCGACCGCGGACCGGGCGAGGTGGTGGCCACGCTGCGCGGCGTTGCCGCCGGCGATCCCGATGCATACCTGTCCGTCCTGCTCACCGACGGCGCCACCGTCGTCGGCGTCACCTGGGGCGACGAGCTGAGCTACCTGGTCGAGCCGGACGGCGTGGCCGTGGCAAGCGAACCTTGGGACGACGACCCGCGCTGGGTACTCGTCCCGGACCGACACCTCATCGAGGTCCGCACCGACGGCACGCGGTTCGACATCGCCGTCACCGAATTGGAGCAGTGATGGAGATCTACCTCGACCCGGGCGCGCTGCACGACCAGCTGGCCCACGACGTGCGCGCCGGACTGACCGGCACGCCGAAGACGTTGCCGCCCAAGTACTTCTACGACGCGCGCGGCAGCGAGTTGTTCGACGAGATCACCCGGCTGCCCGAGTACTACCCCACCCGCGCCGAGCGGGCGATCTTGATCGCGCATGCCGACGACATCGCGGCGGCCACCCGGGCGCAGACGCTCGTCGAACTCGGCAGCGGGACCTCGGAGAAGACCCGCCTGCTGCTGCGCGCCCTGCGCGATGCCGGCACCCTGCACCGGTTCGTCCCGTTCGACGTCGACCCGGCCGTGCTCAAGGACGCGAGCACCTCGGTGGCAGCGGAATTCCCCGGCGTCGAGGTCGAACCGGTGGTCGGTGACTTCGAGCAGCACCTGGGCCTGCTGCCGGCCGCACCGCAGCGCACGATCGCCTTCCTCGGCTCCACCATCGGCAACCTCGATCCGGACCAGCGACGCGGATTCCTGCGCGCGATCCGCGGCGTCCTGCGATCCGGTGAGGGATTCCTGCTCGGCGTCGATCTCGTGAAATCGCCCGAGCGTCTCGTACCCGCCTATGACGACGCGGCGGGCGTGACCGCCGCGTTCAACAAGAACGTGCTCGCGGTCGTCAACCGTGACCTCGACGCCGACTTCGAGCCTGACGAGTTCGACCACGTGGCGATGTGGGACGCCGAGCGCGAGTGGATCGAGATGCGACTGCGCTCGCGGCTCGACCAGGTCGTGCACATCCGTGCGCTCGACCTCGCCGTGCACTTCGACCGCGGGGAGGAGCTGCGCACCGAGATCTCGGCCAAGTTCCGGCGCGCCGGACTCGAACGTGAACTCGCCGACGCCGGGCTCGCCCTGACCGGCTGGTGGACCGACCCCGACGGCGACTTCGCACTGACCCTGTCGGTGCCGGCGTAGATGACCGGTAGCGACGTAGGGTCAGGCGATGGCTGACGTCGCGCACACCATGGCCCTGCCCATCACCCAGGAGCTGCTCCGCACCGAGGTGCTGCTGCGCCTGTCGTACACGGCACCCGACGGAGGTCCCCGGGTCATCCCGATCGGCTACGTGTGGGACGGCACCAGCTTCCAGATGTGGACGATCCCCGTCTCGGCGAAGGTCGCGGCCCTGCAGGCCGACCCGCGGGTCGCGGTCGTGATCGACATTCTCGGGCCGCCGCCGCGGGTGCTGCTCGCCCGCGGCAATGCCGAGATGGCCACGGTCCAGGGCGTGCCCGACGGGTATCTGCAGGCCTCGCACCGCACCATGCCGGAGGAGGCCTGGGCCGACTTCGACGCCCAGGTCCGCGGGCTCTACGACCAGATGGTGACGATCACCGTCACGCCCACCTGGGCCAAGCTGCTCGACTTCGAGACCACCTTGCCCAGCGCCGTCGAGGAGATGATCAGCCGCGCGCAGCAGCGCGGCTGAACTGTCCGACCCCGCGCCTAGCGTGGCCCGCATGCGCTATCTGATGCTGATGTGGGCTGATCGCGACGCCGCGAGCGGCGACGAGAGCGACCTGTCTGCCTGGGTCGAGTTCGACGAGCAGGTGAAGCAGGCAGGCGCGTTCGTCCTCAACGGTGCGCTCGCGCCGGCCGCGACCGACGCGCGGCTCGTCCGGACCGCGATCGACGGTCACGACCTCGCCGACGCGGTCGAGCAGCGCCCGTTCGCGGACGGGCAGCGCCAGATCCAGGCGTTCTACCTCATGGAACTGCCCGACCTGCAGGCTGCGCTCGAGTGGGCGAATCGACTGCCGACCTACGGGGTCGTCGAGGTCCGGGAGCTGCTGCAGTTCTGAGCGTCAGCGATCCGGGCTGGGCACCGAGATCGGGCAGCGCACCGTCGGTGCGGGGGGCGGTGCGGTCGGCTCGGGAGCGGTGTCCGTGGGCACGGCGGTGTCGTCCCGGTTGCGGATGAGCAGCGCCGACAGCACACCGCCGAACGCGCACAGGCCGCCGGCGATCATCACCGCGTGCTGGAAGCCGGCCGACAGCTCGCTCGGGTGCAGGTAGCTGTCCGGCGTGATGCCGGCCAGCCCGGGCAGCACGGCTACCGCCAGCAGCCCGGCCACCCGCGCGATGTCGTTGTTGATCGCCGAGGCGACCCCGACCTGGCGCGCCGGCGCCGCCGCCAGCACCGTCGCAGTGAGCGGCGCGACGGTCGCCGAGAGGCCGAGCGAGAACACCAGCAGCGCCGGCAGCAGGTCGGTCAGGTACGACGCGTTCGGGCCGACCCGGGCCAGCAGCGCCAGCCCGGCGCCCGCGACGATCGGGCCGACGGTCATCGGCAGCCGCGGCCCGATCTGCTGGGCCAGTCGGCCCATCCGCGCCGAGAGCAGCAGCATCACCGCGGTGATCGGCAGCAGCGCGCTGCCGGCCGCGACCGGCGAGAACCCGGACGCGACCTGCAACTGCACCGGGATCAGGAACAGGGAGCCGGACAGCGCCGCGTAGACGACGAGCGTGACGACATTGGCCGCGGCGAACTCGCGGTCGGCGAACAACGACAGCGGCATGACCGGGTTGCGTCCGCGCGCCTCGACGACGAGGAACGCCACCAGCACCAGCAGGCCCGCGACGAGACACGCGATGAGCACCGGCGGCCAGTGGCGTTGCGGTCCTTCGGTCAGCGCGAAGACGACCAGCGCCAGGCCCGATGCCGCCAGCGCGACCCCGAGCACGTCGAGGCGACCGGTCGCATCTTCGTCGCGGGTCTCCGGGATGTAGCGGGTCGACAGCGCGATCACCACCGCGGCCAGCGGCAGGTTGATCAGGAACACCAGCCGCCAGCCCCACGGCGCGACCCCGACGAGCACGCCGCCGAGCACCGGCCCGATCGCGGTGGCCACGCCGCCGAGTCCCGACCACGCGCCTACCGCCGCCGCCCGCTCGTCCCTGCGGAACACCGCCTCGAGGATCGCGAGCGACCCGGGCGTCAGCAGCGCCGCGCCGACCCCTTGCAATGCGCGCATCCCGATCAGGACTCCGGACGTCGGCGCGAGCGCGCAGCCGGCCGAGGCAAGCGGTGAACCACACGACGCCGAACGCGAAGATCCGTCGCCGGCCCAGCCGGTCGCCGAGCGGACCCGCCCAGCAACAGCAGTCCCGAAAGGGTGAGCGTGTAGGCGTTGACGGTCCACTGCAGCGCGGTCAGTCCCCCGCCGAGATCACGTCCGATACGCGGCAACGCGACGTTGACGACGGTCCCGTCGAGCGCGGCCATCCCGCTGCCGAGCACGGTGGCGGCCAACACTCCACGGCCTTGCGAGGAACGCAGGACGAGCCCGGAGCCGGCGGCGGTCGTCACGCCGGCTCCGGCTCGCCGAGTCCGTACACGCTGTTCTGCGTTGCCGGCGAGCACGAGCCCGATCGTCTCCTCGTCCGGACACAGCGCCGCGACCGCTCGTGCGTTGTGCGCGATTCCCGGGATGCCCGGCCAGTCGGTGCCGAAGATCATCCGCCGGGTGAGCCGTGCCCAGTTGTGCCGCGCGTAGTAGGTCTGCAGCCGCGACGGCGGTAACCCGGACAGCTCGATCCATACCCGCGGGTTCGACAGGGCCAGGAACGCCGCCGCGTCGTACCACCACCCGCGCCCGCCGTGCGCGAGCACGAGGTCGAGGCGCCGGAAGTCCCGCAGTACGTCGTCGAGCAGCACCGGGTCGCCGTACTGATTGAGGGCGCCCGGGAACGTCGACGTGCCGCAGTGCACGACCACCGGCACGCCACGCTCCTGGCAGATCGCGTATGCCGGATACAGCGCGCGGTCGTTGACCGCGAAGCCGCCGTGCACGGGATGCACCTTGAGCGCCACCGCGCCGAGATCCAGCTGGCGGGTCACCTCGTCCTCGACCGGGTGGTGCAGGTACGGGTTCACGTTGGCCGCGAACCGCACCCGCGGCCCGGCACCTTTCGCCAGCGCCGCCATGTCCTCGACCGCCTGCACTCCGGTCACCCGCGGGCTGTACTCCGACAGCACCACCGCCACGTCGACGCCCTCGTCAGCCAGCAATGCCTCGAACGCCCCGGGGTCGACAGCGTCGCCGTCGTAGAGCTCTCGCAGCTGGGGCGAGTCGAAGTTCTGCACCCACACGTCCCACGAGGGCTTCAGCGTGTCCAGCCGGGCCGGGTGCAGATGGACGTCGATCAGGCGGCGTCCATCCAACATGCACCCGACACTAGCTATGTCCGTGACGGTAGGTCGTGCAGGCGGTTGCGCCTCGGTCGTCGTTCCGGGTCGATGTGTGGTGGTGGGATCCAGGCGGGTCGGCCGTGCAGGGTGATGCATTGCCAGCCCGACTTTTCGAAGGTGCGGTGGTGGTGGCCGCAGATCAGCGCGGCGTTGTCGATCGTCGTCGGGTCCGCCGTCGCCCCACGGGAGGATGTGGTGGATCTGGGACCAGGCTGCGGGGCGGTCGCAGGCGGGGAAGGTGCAGCCGCGGTCTCTGGCCAGGATCGCGAGGCGTTGGTTCTCGCTGAACAGGCGCCGGGTGTCGCTGTGCCCGGTGACCGCGCCGGTGTCCGGACCGTCGTCGCTGGTGGTGCGGACGGTGAGGATGCGCCGGTCGGCGCCGCCCCAGCGCAGCGCCTGCCGCGCCGGGACCAGCGCGCCGTGGCTGGTTTCGGCCAGGCCGGTGCCGGTGTGGAAGGAATGTTCGGACATCATCACGATGACGCGTGGTGGCGATCCCACCGGCCGCGGGCAGCGACCCGGCAGGCACAGCCGGGTCAGCGCGTCGAGCAGCGCGTCGTGGCGCCGCTGCCCGCCGTGCGGCGATCCTTCACCCCGTCGGTCTCCGGCGCGGGGCCGGCGAGGGCGTCGAACACGCCTAGGAGGCGTTCGGCGCATTCGGCGGTCAACTCCCCCGCACCGGCGCGGACCCGTCCGGGCGTTGCTGCACGGTGAGGTCGCGTTTGCGGTCACGTTCTTTCGGGTCGTCCAGCGACCCGTCGGGGTCGAGCTAGGTGTGGATGTGCAGCGCCAGCTGGTGCAGCGACCGCGGGTCGAACGTGCCGCGCATAGGCCGACCAGCTCGCGTTCCACCTCGACACCGTGTTCGGCCTGCACCGCCGCCGGGAGCGCCTCGACCGCCCGCACGATCACCCGGGCATGCTCGGGCGAGATCACCCCGTCCAGCCTGCGCGGCCGCGACGTCGACGAACACCGGCTCCAACGCCTCACCGGTCAGCGCCCGCCGCGGCCCCGCGGCCTCCGCGGCCCGCACCCGCGCCGCCGCCTCGCACGGGTGCAGGCGCAGCACCTGCCGCACCAACGCCGCCATCGACGACGCCCCACGCGAACTCCGGCAACGACCGCGCTGACGCCTCCGCGATCAACCCGTGCCCCACCGCCGCCAACCGCCGCGAGAGCCGCTCCACCTCCCGCAACGAATCCAGCAACTCCGCATCCGACCCGCCAGTGAGATCCGCAGCCAGCAGCTCATCGACGAGCGCGTGCGCATCGGCCAACGCGACACCGAGCCCGGCGGCTACGGAGGCTTCGCTCATACATGCGATTTTAGTGGCTCGGAACCGACCGATCCAGAGTTATCCACAACCCAGGAAACAGAAGACTCGAGCCCAGCGAAACGCGACCCGAGCAGCGGCACCGGAGACCCAGCCGAGCATCTCGTCGATGCCGTCTTTCGCTTTTCAAACAGTCAGACAGACACCCCAGCCGACACCCTCCGCCGCAACTCCCCCGACCCGGCGTCCACAAACCCATGCCCGGCCAACCAACCGGTCATCCAACCAGCGTCCGGATGACTCGCAGGCACCCTGTTGTAGATGTAATTCAACCCCCGCTCGCCGGCCTCGCGCTCCAAGTTCCCCACAATGAAATCGCCCACCCCAGCACCCCGATATGCCGGAGCCACCATGAAGGTGATCTCGGCGTCGCCCCACTCGCTGTCCAGCCAGCCGTACCCGACCACCACACCGGCGGCATCGGTGGCCTGCCACCACTCGTCGGCGACGGCGACACCGACAGCCGGCCGGGACAGCCCGACGCTCGCGAGGTCGACGTCACCGAACAGGCGGTCCTTGTCGGCGTCCCAGCGCGGGTTGTCCTCACGCACCCACTGCAGCGTGCCGGGCGCCAGCACCGCAGGCGGCTCCTCGACCAGCACAGTGGCGGCCATCTCGCGCAGCTCCACCCGCCGGATCTTGCCCGTCGCGGTGGTCGGGTAGGCGTCGACGAACACCACCTTGCGCGGACGTTTGAACGACGGCAGCGCCGCGCGGCAGAACTCGATCAGTTCGTCCTCGTCGACGTCTTGTCCCGTCGCGCGCACGACGTACGCGACCGGCTTCTCCAACCCGTCGGCGTCCGATGCCGCCACCACGACGGCCTGCGCCACGGCGTCATGCGCGAGCAACCGGGCCTCGACCTCGGCTGGTGACACCCAGATACCGCTCGCCTTGAGCATGTCGCCGGTGCGTCCGAGGCATGCGTAGTAGCCGTCGGCGTCCTGCACGTAGGTATCGCCCGTCCGCAGCCACTCACCCTGGAACACCTGTCGCGACGCGTCGTAGCGCGACCAGTAGCCGCTGGCCGTCGACGCGCCGCGCACGAACAACGTGCCCGGAGTACCGCGCTCGACGGGTCGGCCGTCGTCGTCGAGGATGCGCACGTCGTAACCGGGTACGGCGACGCCCGTGGTGCCGGGCCGCACCTCGCCGGGCCGGTTCGACAAGAAGATGTGCAACATCTCCGTCATCCCGATGCCGTCGATGATGTCGACGCCGAAGTGACCGGTCCAGCGCCGGTAGAGCGTGGGGGGCAGCGCCTCACCCGCCGACGCGGCGAGCCGCACCCGGCCCAACGCGTCCTTCGGCAGGTCGGCACGCAGCATGTTGGCGAAGAACGTCGGGCCGGCGAAGAACAGCGTGGCCTGGTAGTCGCGCGCGCGTTCGGCGATCGTCGCCGGCGTCGCCGGCGCGGGTTCGAGCACCGTGGCCGCGCCCACCGCCAACGGGAACAGGATCGAGTTGCCGAGGCCGTAGGCGAAGAACGCCTTCGCCGCGGACAGGCAGCGATCCTCGCGTGTGATGCCGAGCACCTGCGCGCCGTAGGTCTCGCACACATGGCTGATCGAGCCGTGCCGGTGCATGGCAGCCTTTGGCAGCCCGGTGGTGCCGGAGGTGTACAGCCAGAACGCCGGCGAATCCGGACCGGTCGCATACGCGGAGCCGTCACTGCCCGCGAGGTCGGCCAGCGGATACACGGGGCAGCGATGTCGCAACCGTCGCGCCGCCCGCGACGACGACGCCGGCAACCTCCGGTGCGTCGGTGAGGGCCGCCGCGGCCTGCTCGGTGAACTGCGGCGTGATCGCCAGCAACCGGGCCCGCGAGTCGCGCAACAGTTCGGCCAGCCCGTCGGCCTTGGTCATCGTCGACACCGGTACCGGCACGGCGCCCATGCGCATC
The DNA here is from genome assembly GCA_963850835.1 of uncultured Actinomycetota bacterium. Classification (GTDB taxonomy): domain Bacteria; phylum Actinomycetota; class Actinomycetes; order Mycobacteriales; family Jatrophihabitantaceae; genus Jatrophihabitans. Next base: position 241,530 of record CAWKNB010000003.1, read on the forward strand.
GCGGCGAGGTAGACGATCACGAACTCCGGCGAGTCGGCCATGAACATCAGCACCCGCTGTTCGGGCGCCAGCCCGAGTTCCCGCAGGCCGGCCGCAACCCGCAGCACCCGCTCGTGCAGCTGCGCGTACGTCAGATCCCCGCCGACGCCGGTGAGTGCGAGTCGATCCCCGTTACCGGCCTCGACGTGGCGGTCGAGCAGGTACTCGCACGCGTTGAACAGCCCGTCACTCATGGCAGGCGCACGTAGTCGTAGTCGAAGGCCTGGTTGTTGATGCCGTTGCGCGGCGGCGCGATCCAGGACGCGATCTTGCCGCGCTCGTACACCGGGTGCATGAGCGACCGCACGTGAGTCTTGTCGACCTCGGTGGGCAGGTACTTGCCCTTGTCGCGCTCCCACGCGTCGGCATCGAGCAGCCGCCCGGTCGGGTCGGCCTCGATCGCCGCGAACGCGCCCACCTTCCGGTTGAATGCCACGTGCGGCAGGGACAGCCGCGCGGAGAGCCCGCGCTCGTCGAGGATGCGGTTCCAGCGCTTGATCCCGCCCTGGCAGTCGGATATGTACTCGCGGCGCAGGTCGGTGTTCAGCCCCACGAGAGCCGATACTTCGGTTTCCGCAATGCTTCCGTCGACCACGGCGTCGACCATGATCGAGTCGTCGCCGAGCCGGTGGTCGTCCTTGCGCCGGTCCTCGAGCCAGCGGCCCTTGATTCCGGCCGTGTAGTAGTTCGCCACGTTGGTCGAGGTCTCACCGCCGAACAGATCCAGCGAGACCGAGTAGTGGAAGTTCACGTACTTCTGGATGACGTCGAGCGGGACCGCGCCGAGCGCGGCCACTTCGTCGGTGTCGTGCTCGACCATCAGCTCGGCGGTGCGTTCCACCACGCGGTCGACACCGGTGGTGCCGACCATCATGTGGTGCGCCTCCTCCTTGAGCATGAACTCGCAGGTGCGCGACAACGGGTCGAACGCCGATTCCTTCAACGTGCCCAACTGGTACTTGCCGTCGCGGTCGGTGAAGTACGTGAACATGAAGAACGACAACCAGTCCGGCGTCTCCTCGTTGAACGCACCCAGGATGCGCGGCGCGTCATCGGAGCCGGAGTTGCGGTGCAGCAGCTCCTCGGCCTCCTCGCGCCCCTCACGACCGAAATAGGCGTGCAGAAGGTAGACCATCGCCCACAGGTGCCGGCCCTCCTCGACATTGACCTGGAACAGGTTGCGCAGGTCGTACAACGACGGGGCGGTGGCGCCGAGATTGCGTTGCTGCTCCACGCTTGCCGGCTCCGTGTCGCCCTGGATGACGATCAGCCGCTGCAGGTCGGCGCGGTACTCGCCGGGGACCTTCTGCCAGGCCGGTTCGCCCTTGTGCTGGCCGAAACCGATCTGTCGCTCCTTGTCGCGTTCGGCGAGAAAGATGCCCCACCGATAGTCCTTCATCGCGACGTGCCCGAAGTGCGCCCAGCCCTCGCGCCCGACGTTGACCGCAGTGCGCAGGTACACCTCGTCGGTGGGCAGCGTGGGCCCCATCGACTCCCACCAGTTGAGGAAGTTGGGCTGCCACGACTCCAGCGCCCGTTGCAGCCGGCGGTCCTCGCGCAGCTCGACGTTGTTCGGGATCTTCTCTGTGTAGTCGGCGGTGGTCATCGGGTCACACTCGCTTCCGGTCGAAGTCGGCGCGCTGGCCGGTGCCGAACTTGCGCAATGCGCCGTCCGGCCCGGACGCGTTCGGTCGGTAGAAGATCCAGTTCTGCCACGCGGTGAGCCTGCCGAAGATCTTCGTCTCGACCGTTTCCGGACCGGCGAATCGGTAGTTGGCTTCCATGCCGGTCAGGGCGTCCGGGCTGAACGATGACCGTTCCTCGACGGCGATCCGCACTTCCTCGTCCCAGTCGATGTCGTCGGGTGCGAAGGTGACCAGTCCGAGTGACTCGGCATCCTCGGCACCCAGCGCGTCCCCGGCTCGCTTCTCCACCGCATGCAGCGAGTCGTCGTCGCCGTGGAAGCGGGTCTGCAACCGGGTCAAGCCGTTGCTCATCGGCAGTGGGCCGAGGTTCATGTCCGACACCGTGATCGCCGCCGGCGATGCGTCGGGATCGACATCCTCGAACACGCCGAAGAGTTGGAACGAGCGGTCGGCCGCGAGCGCGAGTTCGAGCAACGATCCGGCGAAGCACGATCCCGGTTCGATCAGCGCGATGAGGCTGCGGCTGGTGACATCCAGGCGTTTCAGCGTGCGCTTGAGGTAGTGGACGATCTCGTTCGCCAGCCAGTCGTCGCGATGCGCGAGCAGCAAGGCGTCGTACCCGAGCACCCGAGCGGCATCGCCTTCGGTGCGAAACACCCACGTGCCGAGGTCGACCTCGTTGGTGCGCAGGTCGAGGATCAGGTCGTCGAGCTCGCGGGTCATCGCGAGCGTCCAGAAGGCCGCACCCTGCTCGTGGACGGCAGCCACGGATTCCGGCGCATCCTGCTCCGGCCCACGCACGGTGATCTCGACGGTGCGGGCGGCACGGTCGAGATTGGCGCTGACGTGGCCGTAGGTGATCGCATCGGTGCCGCGCTCCTTGGCCAGCGGCGTGAGCTCGACGCCGGTGGCGTCGATGGGTCGATGCGAATTGGCGGCGAGGGCGGTGGCCCGCTCGTACACGGCGTCGTCCCAGCGCTGCCGCGGCACCACCTCGTCGACCAGCCGCCACTGCGCAGCCTTCTTCCCGCCGAGGCCCTCGGCCTTGGTGGCGAAGTAGTCGGCGCGGTCGCGGCGTACGAACCGCTTGTCCACCACCCGGGTCAGCCCGCCGGTGCCGGGTAGCACACCGAGCAACGGCAACTCCGGGAGTGACACCGTCGACGACCGGTCGTCGATCAGCATGATCTGTTCGCACGCGAGCGCGAGCTCGTACCCGCCGCCGGACGCAGTGCCGTTCAGCGCGGCCAGATAGGTCTGGCCGGAGTTCGCGGTGGCATCCTCGATGCCGTTGCGCGTCTCGTTGGTGAACTTGCAGAAGTTCACCTTCCACGGATGCGGCGACGCGGCCAGCATCCGGATGTTCGCGCCGGCGCAGAAGATCTTCTCCTTGCCACTGGTCATCACGACCGTGCGCACCTCGGGATGCTCGAAGCGCAGTCGCTGCACCACGTCGTAGAGCTCGATGTCCACGCCGAGGTCGTAGGAGTTCAGCTTGAGCTCGTACCCCGGCACCAGGCCACCGGCCTCGTCGACGTCCATCGCGATGGTCGCGACCGGCCCGTCGCAGGACACCTTCCAGTGCTTGTAGGACGCCGGGTCCACCCGGAACTCGACATGAGGGGTCTGCTCGTCCGCCATGCCTGCTAATACTACGAACTATTTGCGCTGCGTCAACGTTTCGTAGCATATTGATAGGCGATGACCACCGCGCCGACCCTGTCCCGCAGCCACGCCACCGGCGCGGCGAGCGCCCGCGGCCTGCTCTTCACCCTGCTCGGCGAGTTCGCCCTGCCGTCGGGCGGCACGGCCTGGACGTCGGCGGTGATCGACGTGCTGGGCCGGCTCGGGGTGGAGGAGAAGACCACCCGACAGGCGCTGATGCGCACCGCCGCCGACGGTTGGCTGGACTCCGAACGGGTCGGGCGGCGCACCTGCTGGCGACTCACCCCGGCGGCGGAGCAGCTGCTCACCGACGGCACCGAGCGCATCTACTCCTTCACCGGCGTCACGACCGACTGGGACGGCCGATGGGTCGTCGTGCTGGTCCGCACCCCGGAGACCGAACGTGCCACTCGGCATCTGTTGCGCACCCGGTTGGCCTGGGCCGGCCTCGGCACGCCGGCGCCCGGCGTGTGGGTGGGCACGCACGCGCGGCGGCTGGTCGAGATCGAGCAGGTGCTGCGCGACGCCGGCACCGACGCGCACGTATTCGTCGGGCAGCACGCCGGGCTCGGCGAGCCGAAGGCCCTGGTGCGCCAGGCATGGGATCTCGATGCGATCGAGCACGGGTACGAGGAATTCGTGGCCCAGTTCGGCAAGCGGCGCGACCGCGACGCCCTGGTCGCTACCGTCGAGCTCGTGCACCAGTGGCGGCGCTTCCCGTGGACCGACCCGATGCTCCCGCAGCCGCTGCTGCCAGCGCGGTGGTCCGGGGTCGCTGCGGCGCGGCTGTTCCGGCAGTTGCACGCGCGGTGGGATGCCGATGCCCACGCCGAGTGGAGCGCACTGAACACGGCGACCGGATGAGCGAATTCGAGCAGGTCCGGCATCGCCCGGCCACCCCGCTGGGCGAGCCGCGCGAGCTGGTCGTCGCCTGCGCCCCGATGCGCAGCAACGTCAACCTCTCGATGATCATGCGCACCGCGGGCTGCTGCGGCGTACCGCGGATGGTCGTGTGCGGCCACGCCCGGATCGACCGCACCGTGGCCCGCGACGGCGCCGACACCGTCGAGCTCGAGGTACGCAACTCGCTGCCGCCGGTGTTGAAGACCCTGCGCGCCGACGGTTACCGTCTGGTCGGCCTCGAGCAGACCACGAGCTCGATCAACCTGCACGAATTCCGGTTCCCGAAACGAACAGCGCTGGTGATCGGCAACGAACGCGCCGGCCTTTCTCCCGACGAGCTCGCGCTGGTCGACGATTGCGTGGAGATCCCGGTGTGGGGGCGCCCGTTCAGCTACAACGTCGCCACCGCGACCGCCATGGCGCTCTACGAGTACTGCCGGCAGTACCCGGGTTAGCCGAAGCGACCGCGCAACCCGAGTACCGCCAGCTCCGAGCGCGACGAGCCCAGGCGCTTCGTCCACGACGTACCGAGCTGCTCGATCTGTGCCGCCGAGAGGTAGTCCGCGGATTCCAGCTGCCAACCGGCGCGCGCGTACGGGTCGGCGAGCAACTCGAGCGCTGACTGCGGGGTCGGTTCCGCGGTGTCGCCGACCTCGGGCACCGGTGGGCGCCAGGCGTGCAGGTTCACGGTGATCAAGAAGGTGGCCGCCGGGCCGCAGCGCGCCGCGACGTCGCGCAGGACGTCTTCGTCCGGTTCGACCAGCGCACGCAGCAGGCTGCCCCACGGCATCAGGACGTGCACCTCGGTGATCCCGGTGAGCTCGACCGGCAGATCCTCGACCGCGGCCCACACGAACAGCGCGTTCGGCACGCCGCCCTTCGCCGGCTTGCGCGCGGCGCGCTGTGCGGTGGTCCGCATCGCGTCGGGTCCGGCGTCGACGCCGACCACCAGCGCGTCCGGCCGCTGCCTGGCGAGCGCCACCACGTGCTTGCCGTCGCCGGTGCCGAGATCGACCACGAGGTCCGGCCGGCCGGCGCGCAACGCCGCGAACGACCCCGCGTCGACATCGCGGACGATCTTGCCGACGACCTGCCGCACGAGGCGACAGTAGTGGTGCCGGCCGCTGCAGTGGTCAGGCTGCGGCCGTGAGTGCCCAGCGCATCCGGGAGGCCGACGTCTCCGGGTGCTCGACGTAGGCAGCAGCGAAGTCGGCAGCGCACCGGCACTCACCGCCGTGGGCGCGCAGCGACCAGGAGATCGCGAACTCGACCTCGTCGTGGCTGGGCCGCTCGGACGGCTGCAGGTCGCTGAGGAACAGGGCTTCGGCCCGGGAGACGACGGACATGGCGATCACGCATTCTTCGATTCGGGTTCGCTTTGGTGATGAGACGTTCGCGAGCGGCGACATGATCGGTTCCACGCCGCGCCGTTACCAGTTCGTTACCTCTACCCTTGGTCGGGTGCACCTGGTCGGCCGTGGCGACGAGCGCATCCGCGCCACCCACGCCAAGACCCTCGAGCTCATCGCGGGCACCGACCTCACCGAGCGCGGCACCTGTGTCATCGCGGTCGCGACGACGTTCCCGGCCGGGCGGATCGCCGGTCCGGTGCGGGTGGCCGTCCGGGCCGGCGACGAGTCGTTCGGCTTCGACGCGCGGGCCAACTCCGGTTGGACCCCGGACGGCTCTGCGGTGATCCGCCGTGGTCCGCTGCGCCTGCCCGGCACCCTGGCCACCCACGCGAGCGTCGGCGCCAGCGACCTGCCGCCCGGGCTGGTCACGCAGTTGCGCGACCCGCAGACCGTCGTCACGGTGACCCTCGACCCGCGCCCGGGCGAGCGGTCGGTGGTGCTGTACCGCGTCGATGCCGATCCGGCGCGGCTGGCGGCCGAGGTCGCCGCTGCCGACGAGGTGATGACCACCGACGCCGCGGCCGCGCGGCTCGTCGGATCCGGGCCGGCCGGCCGCCCCGGCGGTCGCACCCTCGTCGTCACCACTCGAACGGTGCCCACGCTCGAGCCGGGGCTGCTGGAGCCGGGCGTGCGGGTGGAGACCATCGGGTTCGCGCCCGATCTCGCCGCGGCGGCCGCCGCGCCCTGGGGCGGCCCGGTGCTCCTCGCCGCCGACGCACCGGTCGCGGCCACGCTGCGCAGCGCGCCGGCGCACGTTCGGGCGGTCCTCGCGACCGACCGACGAGGCCTGCCGGCGCTGTTGCGCCAGGCCCGTGAAATCCGCGGCAGCCGAGACGCCGTCGTGGTGCAGGACGACGCCGACCCGGTGCTCGTGCCGACGGACGCACCGGGTGAGTTCCCCGGCGCGGACCGGTTGTTCGTCTGCCCCGGGCCGGGTCCCGGCGACCTCGATCCGGCCGTGCGCGCCGCCGTCGACGGCTTGATCGGCGACGGCGTCCCGACGCGGGTCGCGGCCCGCGCCCTGGCCGTGCTCACCGGGTGGCCGCAACGGCAGGCGTACGACGCCGTCCTCGCCCGCCGATCTACCCTCGAACGATGACGGCCGACGGGCCTGCGCTCGAACTGCCGGTGCTCCTGTACGACGCCGACTGCGCGTTCTGCACCCGGTACGCGCAGGTGGCCGGCCGGTTGCGGCTGCGCGCGCAGGTACGCCCGCTCCAGTCGGTCGATCTCGAGGCGCTCGGGGTGTCGGCCGAACGTGGCGCGGGCCGAGCTCCCGTTCGTCGACGCCGGCGGCCGGGTCTCCTACGGCCACCGCGCGGTCGCGGCGGCGTTTCGGACCAGCCGCACTCCGTTGGCTCTGGTGGGCCGGCTGCTCGGGCTGCGCCTGCTCGACCGCCCGCTCGGGCGGGTCTATGAGTGGGTTGCATCGAATCGTTACCGACTCCCCGGGGGGTCGTCCACGTGTCGCGTCGAAGCGGGTGATAGCAAGATCGGATGAGACGGTCGGCGGCGGCAGCCGGCGTGGTGCTGCTGCTCACCGCGTGCAGCTCAGCCGTGGCCGGCGAGCCCAATCCATTGGCGCCCAACCCCACGGCATCGAGCTCGACGGCGCCCGGCCCGACGTCGCACAGCGCCACGCCGGCCGGCTCCCCGACCGCGTCGAGCACGTCGGCGAGACCCACCCCGAGCCGGCCCTCCAGCAGCGCTTCGAAGCCGTCCGTCCGCCGAACGAGGAGCACGGCACATCACCAACCGAAGACGCCGCCACACGATCCTCGGACACGAGCGCGTCGTGGCCTACTACGGCGTGCCCGACAACCCGGTCCTGGGCGTGCTCGGAACGAAGACGCCGGAGCAGATCGCGCCGGACCTCCAGCGGCGAGCGGCCACGTTTCGCGGCTACGGGCTGCCGGTGCAGCCGGCGATGGAACTGATCGCCACGGTCGCGCAGGGCGCACCGGGCCCGGACGGGTCCTACTCCAAGCCGATCCCGCTCGCGACCGTCGAGCACTATCTGCAGGTCGCGCACCAGCACAAGATGCTGTTGATCCTCGACCTGCAGCCTGGCCGCGCGTCGTTCATCTCCCAGGCGAAGGCGTTACGCCCGGTCCTGCTCGACCCGTCGGTGAGCCTGGCGCTCGACCCCGAGTGGAAGGTCGGCCCGGGCGAGAAGCCGGGAGGCGGGCGGATCGGCACGAGTTCGGCCGCCGGGATCAACGCCGTCGGCTCGTGGCTGTCGGCACTGATCCGGTCGCATCACCTGCCGGACAAGCTGCTCGTGGTGCACCAGTTCACCCGCTCGATGCTGCCGGACCGGGAGAACATCACCCAGCACCGCGGTGTCGAGATGGTGTTGCACGCCGACGGCTTCGGCAGCCAGTCCGCGAAGATCGGCGTGTTCCGGCAACTCGCCTTCCCGCACCCGCCGTTCGGCATCGGCTTCAAGCTGTTCCTCACCCACGACCGCGGCCTGATGACCCCCGCGCAGGTGATGGCGCTGCGCCCGCGTCCGTCGGTGATCACGTTCCAGTGATCAGTTGCGGAACAGCGCGCTGTAGGCGTTGAGGGCCGGCTGCCCGCCGAGGTGCGCGTAGAGCACGGTGCTGTCGCGGCCGATCTCGCCGCTGGTCACCAGGTCGATCAGCCCGGCCATCGACTTGCCCTCGTAGACCGGGTCGATGATGACGCCCTCCAGCCGGCCGGTGAGCCGGATGGCGTCCAGCGTCGACTCGACCGGGATGCCGTAGTAGTCACCGGCCCAGCCGTCGAGCACGGTGATCTCGTCGTCGGACAGATCGCGGTCGAGCCCGATCAGCTCGGCGGTGTTGCGGGCGATCTTGGCCACCTGGGCGCGGGTCGCGTCGAGTGCTGGCGGAGGCGTCGATGCCGATCACCCGGCGCGGCCGGCCCTGACCGGCGAAGCCGGCGATCATCCCGGCGTGCGTGGAGCCGGTGACGCTGCAGACGATGATCGTGTCGAAGAAGACGCCGAGCTCGCGCTCCTGAGCGGCCACCTCGTCGGCCCAGTTGGCGAAGCCGAGACCGCCGAGCGGGTGGTCGGACGCGCCGGCCGGGATCGGGTAGGGGACGCCGCCCTGCTCGCGCACCTCGGCGAGCGCGCGCTCCCAGCTGTCCTTGAACCCGATCCCGAACCCTGCGTCGACGAGTTCGACGTGGGCGCCCATGATCCGCGAGAGCAGGATGTTGCCGACCCGGTCGTTGACCGAGTCGGGCCAGTCGACCCAGCTCTCCTGCACCAGCCGCGCCTGCAGGCCCAGCTTGGCCGCGACAGCCGCGACCTGGCGGGTGTGGTTGGACTGCACCCCGCCGATGCTCACCAGATGGGTGGCGCCCTGGGCCAGGGCGTCCGGAACCAGGTACTCCAGCTTGCGGGTCTTGTTCCCGCCGAAGGCCAGACCGGAGTTGCAGTCCTCGCGCTTGGCCCAGATCGCGGCGCCGCCGAGGTGCGCGGTCAGCCGGTCGAGACGATGCACCGGACTGGGCCCGAACAGCAGCGGGTAGCGCGGGAAATCGGACAACGGCATCGACGTCAGCTCCAGGATTTCTCGGTCCAGCCGGCCCGTTCCCACGGCCGGCGCGAGTAGGCGATGCTCAGGTGGCCGGGCTCGCTGGCGATCAACTGACCGAGCACGGTGGCATACGTGTCCTCGTCGATGCGGTGCCGGACGACGAGTGCGGTGAGGTCGTCGGCCGGCGGTGCCGCGGTCATGACGTCGAGCCAGTCGCGGTCGATGAACTGCTGCCGGTATCGAGCGGATTTCTCGTCGTCGTTGTCGACGCCGCGCGAGGTGAACAGATGGGTGCCCGGGTCGAGATCGAACCGGGACAGCTGCGCCGCATCCCAGATCCACGCCGTCACCCCGATCGGGACCGGCGAGCACCAGCGTGAAGCTCGCCATCTCGCGATGGTCGACCCGCTCCGGCCAGCTCGTCGCCGGCGGCAACCGCGGCCAGCGGCAGCACCCCGCGCGACGGCGTTCCGGTGCGCCGTTCGATGCGGTTGAGCACCAGCGCAGTGACACCCGTCGCGACGTCGGTGACGCACCAACTGCCGCCGGCCTGCCGATCGCGGCCGCCGATCACGCCGGGTTGGTCTGGCCACCACTCGTCCGGGTCGTCGAAATCGCGGGACGCGAGTTCGTCGCGCACGGCCAGGATCCGCAGCGGCGCGCCCGCCGCCCACCGCGTCACGACCGTGCACACGTCGGTGACGCTATCGCGGGTCCGGGCGGCTAACTCGTGTGGTGCACCGGGGCGAGCTTGTAGACGGGCGTGTCCAGGCCTGCCGCGCGCGCCTTCAGCTGCAGCGCGAGGTAGAGCGAGTAGTGCCGCGACTGGTGCAGGTTCCCGCCGTGGAACCAGAGCGCCTCGACCTGGGTGGGCTTCCACATGTTGCGTTCCTCGCCCTCCCACGGACCCGGGTCCTTGGTGGTGTCCGAGCCCAGACCCCACACCTTGCCGACCCGGTCGGCGACGTCCTGGGAGATCAGGTCGGCGGCCCAGCCGTTCATCGAGCCGTAGCCGGTGGCATAGACGACGAGATCGGCCTCGAGCTCGGTCCCGTCGGCCAGCACCACCGCGTGTTCGGTCAGGTGGTCGACCTGGCCCTGCACCAGCTTGACGTCTCCGTTGGCCACCAGGTCGGCCGCACCGACATCGATGTAGTAACCGGACCCGCGGCGCAGGTACTTCAGGAAGAGTCCGGAGCCGTCCTCGCCCCAGTCGTGCCGGAACCCGGCGGCCTCGAGCCGGTCGTAGAAGTCCTTGTCCCGCCGCGCCATCTCCTCGTACACCGGGATCTGCACCGCGGCGAGGACCGCGTACGGCACGGACGCGAAGGTGAGGTCGGCCTTCTCGGTCGTCATCCCGGCGGCCAGCGCGCGCTCGGAGTACAGATCGCCGAGCGCGACGTCCATCAAGGTGGCCGAGCGGGCGATGTGCGTCGACGAACGCTGCACCATCGTCACGTCCGCGCCGTTCTCCCACAGCGCGCCGCAGATGTCGAACGCGGAGTTGTTCGAACCGATGACGACGCACTTCTTGCCGCGGTAGGGCTCCGGCCCCGGATGCGCGGACGAGTGGTGCTGATCGCCGCGGAACACGTCCATCCCCGGGAAGTCCGGGATGTTTGCCTTGCCGGACATGCCGGTGGCCAGCACGAGCTGCTTGGCCTTGAGCACATGCGGGTGACCCTCACGCTCGACGGTGACCGTCCATTCCTTGGTCACGTCGTCCCAGACCGCCGACTTCGCCTCGGTGCTGGACCAGTAGTTCAGCTCCATCACCTTCGTGTAGGACTCCAGCCAGTCGGCGATCTTGTCCTTCGGCGAGAACACCGGCCAGTTCTCCGGGAACTTGATGTAGGGCAGGTGGTCGTACCAGACCGGGTCGTGCAGGCACAGCGACTTGTAGCGGTTGCGCCACTGGTCCCCCGGCCGCGGGTGCTTGTCGACGACGATCGTCGCTACGCCGAGCTGCCGCAGCCGCGCGCCGAGCGCGATGCCGCCCTGTCCGCCGCCGATGATCAACACCTCGGGCTGGGTCTCGTAGCCGAGCTCGCGGGCCTCGCGCTGACGGCGGTCCAGCCAGCTCTCCCGCTCCCGGTTGATGCCGTGCTCGGCGCCGGTCGGGCGCCGGTCGTAGGCGGGTTCCTCGTGGCCCTTGAGCTCGTACATCGTGGTGAGCAACGTCCACGCCCGCGCATCGTCACCGTCGCCCGTGAGCCGCAGTTGTCCCTTGCCACGGCCGATCGCGGTCTCGAACTCGATCCAGGCTTCGGTGATCCCGTCGGCGCTCGCCGGCTCTTCCCCGTCGGTGACGCGCCAGCCGCTCGGCCGCACCCGCGACAGCGTCGCGCCCAGCATCTGCTCGATCGCGTCCTGGCCCTCGGCGGTGAAGATGTTCCAGGTGAACGCGATCAGGTCTCGCCAATAGCTGTCGGTGCCGAACAACTCGGCAGCCGCGCGCGCGTCGCCCGCGGACAGCGCTGCGTCGAGTTTCGCGAGCCAGCCTTCGACGGTGGCGCGTGCGGTGTCGGTGCCGGCGGGGGCGTCGAGCACATCGGACATCATCGGTCTCCAGCACAGTTCGTCGGGTGGATGACACGGCTCATGTTCGTCCCTCCGGTGAGGATCGGACAACTGCCCGCATTGACGGATCGAGTCGGTTCAGGGTTCGGTGGAGGGCGTGCTCGCCCGTGCTGCCGCCGTCCTGACCGTCACGATCGCCCTCGTCCTGGGTTTCGCGCTGCCCGCGCAGGCCGACCCGCCTGCGCCACCCGGCACGCCGACCGCGACGACGTTCCGCGGCACCCCGACCGTCGGGCCGCTGTTTCGCGACGGGCTCGGCAACGACCACGAATGCACCGCGAGCGTCGTTGCCAGTCCGTCACGCGACCTCATCCTCACCGCGGCGCACTGCGTCTTCGGCACCGCCGTGGGTTGGCAGTTCGCGCCGGGTTACCGCCTGGGCGCGACGCCGTACGGCGTGTGGACCGTGACCGGCGCGTACGTCGACCCGCACTGGAGCGCCGACCAGGACACCCGCTACGACTACGCGCTGCTGCGCGTCGCGCCCTCGGGCGGCAAGCGCATCCAGGACGTGACCGGCGCGAACGTGCTGGGCACCGCACCGGCGACCGGCACGGCGATCACCGACGTCGCCTACAACGCCGGCCGCGACGACGACCCGATCCGCTGCAACACCACGGCCTACCGCACCGACGGCTACCCCGCGTTCAATTGCCACGGCTACGTCGGCGGCAGCAGCGGCAGCCCGTGGCTGACCCGGTTCGGCAGTCGTGCTGCCGTGGTGCACGGGGTGATCGGCGGGCTGCATCAGGGCGGCTGCTTCGAGTACACCTCCTACTCCTCGCCGTTCACCTGGGCGGTCTACCTGCTGCTCGCCCGCGCGAGTGCCCACGCCGCGCCCGACAACGTGCCCGAGGCCGGCGGCGACGGCTGCTGACGCACTGATCGCTGAAAACCGCGTGCACGACCCGGCGCGGCCGTGCATACCGTGACGCGGTGACGCGCCCGGTCTCCCTTGCCGTCGCTGCAGCCACCAATCCGGAACGCTTGTCCGGCCGGCAGGCCTGGCAGCTGTTGTGGCGCTCGAGCCGGCGCCAGGCGGTGTTGGTCATCGGCTGGGTCGTCGCCGGCGCGGTGCTGCCACCGTTGGTGGTGATCGCCCTCGGGCAGGTGGTCGGGAGGATCCCGCCGACCGTGTCCGCCGGCTTCGACTCACCGGCCGGTCACAGCCTGGTGGAGTGGTTGGTGCTGGCCGGCCTGGTGTTCGGTGCCTCACTCGTGGTGGATCCGGTGGGTACCGCGCTCGGCACCGCGGCGCGCGCCCGCATCACCGGTGCCCTGCAGGCCCGGTTGCTGGCGGCGGTCAGCGGGCCGGTCGGCATCGACCATCTCGAGGACCAGGAGGTGCTCGACAAACTCGCCCGGGCGGAGGGGTCGCTCTCGGGCATGTTCCCCGGTGATGCTCCGGTCACCTGGGCCGGCACCGTCGCCACGCGTATCTCCGGCGTCATCGGCTGCGTCATCGTGGCGACCTATCGCTGGTGGCTCGGGCTCGGGCTGCTCGTGATGTGGATCGCAGTGCGGTGGGTGATGCGCCGCGCGGTCGTCCGCCAGGCCCTCGAGCTGCGCGGCCAGACCACCGCGATGCGGCGTGCGTGGTACTTCATCGGTGTCGGTTCCAAGGTCCGCGATGCCAAGGAGTTGCGGGTGTTCGGGCTCACCGATTTCGTCACCGAGCGGTTTCGCCGGGCCAACGGCGAGGCGATGGCAGGCGGCGCAGCCGGCTTGCGGCGGCTGCACCACCGGGCGCTGGCGTGCTGGCTCGTCGTCTTCGCCGGCTACGCGGTCGCACTTATTTCGATTGCCGAAGCCGCCCGGCACGCGACGATCGACCTGCCTTCGCTCGCCACGCTGTTGCCGATGCTTGCGGTGACGGCGTCGGTCGGCAGCGTGTCCTACGACGACATCACGCTGGCTTGGACCCTCGCCGGGCTGCCCGACGTCGACACGCTCGAGTCAGACCTGCTAGCGAGACACGCCGAGCTGCGTGGCCACCGGTCGGTCGACGACCGACCGGTCCGCGAGGTGCGCTTCGAGTCGGTCGAGTTTCGCTATCCGAACATGCAACGGGACGTGCTGACCGGAGTCGACCTCGTCCTCGCCTCCGGCACCTCGACCGCGATCGTCGGCGTCAACGGGGCCGGGAAGTCGACGCTGGTGAGCCTGTTGTCCCGGCTGCGCGATCCGACGGGTGGACGCATTGTCGTCGATGGCGTCGACGTGCGTGACCTCGACGCCGCGCAATGGCAGCGCACGGTGGCGATCATGCCGCAGGAACCGGTCCGCTATCCGTTGCGGGCCTACGACAACATCGCGCTCGGCGCGATCGAGCACGCTGACGACCGCGAGGGAGTGGTGGAATGCGGGCGGCTGGCGGGCTTCGACGAGGTGGTGCCGACCTTGCCGCACGGTTGGGACACGGTGCTGTCCCGCGAGCTCCCCGACGGCGTGGACCTGTCCGGCGGCCAGTGGCAGCGCCTGGCACTGGCCCGGGCGCTGTTCGCGACGCGGCACGGTGCGCGACTGCTGGTGCTCGACGAGCCGACCGCTGCGCTCGACGTGCGCAGTGAGGCCCGGTTCTACAGCCGTTTCCTGGAGATCACCGCGGGCCTCACCACGGTCGTGATCTCCCACAGATTCGCGACCGTGCGCCGGGCCGACCGGATCTGTGTGCTCGATGGCGGACGCATCACCGAGACCGGGACGCATGACGAACTGGTCGCGGTCGGTGGTGCGTACGCCGCTGCCTACGCAGTGCAGGCGGCCCGGTTCGGCCGGGCCGAGCGGGCGCCGCGGCGGTGAGCGCTCCTGGTCCCGCGCGCCGCGCGGTGCGGCTCGCTCGGGTCATGTTCCTCGACGGCTTCCGGGCCGCGCCGGGGTGGATGTCCGCGGTCACCGCATTGCTCGTGATCGGCAGCGTGGCCGCTACGTGCTATCCGCTGGGTTACCGGCTGTTGGTCGACGGTGCACTGGCCGATTCCGCGACGCAGGTGGCATGGGGCGTGTTGGTGGTCGGCGGCCTGCTGTCGGTGGGCTGGGTGCTGACCGCGATCGGCGCGGCCGAGGCGATGGCACTCTCGGATCGGATCGCCGACTACCGCACGAGCCGGCTGATCCGGTTGATCAGCGGCGTTCCCGGCTTGGAGCACCTCGAGCGGCCCGACTACCTGAGCCGGGTCGAACAGCTCAATGCGCAGCGCCGGCAGTTGGCTGCCGCGCCGCGGTTGGTGTTGAGCAACGTGTCCAGCCTGGCCCGCATCGTCACGCTGCTGGTGTTGCTCGGCTCGGTGTCGCCCTACCTGTTGCTGTTACCGCTGGCGGCCGTGCCACCGCTGCTCGCCGACCGGTTCGCCAAGCGGATCAGTAAGCGCACCGAGGACGATCTCGCTCATCGTCGCCGGCTGGCGGGGATGCTGTTCGGGCTCGCATCCGACGCCGCGTCGGCCGGCGAGGTACGCGCGTACGGCCTGGGCGAGCACCTCGCCGGGCGACATGACGCGCTGCGCCGCGAGATCGACCGGCGCAGCAGCCGCGAGGCCGGCCAGATCCTGGCGATCCAGACGCTTGGCTGGCTGGTGTACTCCGCCGCCCTGATGGGCGCGATCGCCTTCATCGTGGTCGAGGCGACCCGCGGCGCGATGTCGATCGGCACCGTGCTGATGACCGTGTCGCTGATCCGTCGCTCCCGCAACCAGCTCGCTTCGGCGACGCAGGGTTCGGGAGCGCTGGTGAGCACGCTGACCACCGCGGACCGGCTGTTCTGGCTCGAGGACCACGCCGCTGCGGCCGCGGCGCGGGCCGGCACCGGCCGCGCACCGGAGCGGCTGACCGGCGGGATCGCGCTGCACAATGTCTCGTTCTCCTACCCGGGCACCGAGCGGCAGGTGCTCGACGACGTCGACCTGCACCTGCCTGCCGGCGGCACCGTCGCGATCGTCGGCGAGAACGGTTCCGGCAAGTCGACGCTGGTGAAACTTCTCCTCGGCCTCTACGAGCCTGCGTCCGGACAGATCGAGATCGACGGCATCGATCTCGCGGCAATCGCACCGGCGGCGTGGCGGGCGCGGTGCGCCTCGGCATTTCAGGACTTCTCGCGGCTGTACCTGGAGGTGCTCGAGTCGATCGGGGTGGCCGACGTCGACACCATCGATGACGAACCGGCCGCCGCGCTGGCGCTGGCTCGCGCGGGCGCACCCGATCTCGCCGACGAGCTGCCGGGCGGCCTGCGCACCGAGGTGGGCTCGACGTTCACCGGTGGGCACGGTCTGTCCGGCGGGCAGTGGCAGAAGATCGCGCTCGCCCGCGCGATGCGGCGCACCGAGCCGTTGGTGCTGGTGCTCGACGAGCCCACGGCGAGCCTGGACGCGCAGTCCGAGCACGCGCTGTTCGAGCGTTACGCCGAGGCGGCGCGGCGCAACGCCGACGAGTCCGGCACGATCACGGTGCTCGTGTCCCACCGGTTCTCGACCGTACAGATGGCCGACCTGATCGTGCTGCTCGACGCCGGCCGGGTGGTCGAGGTGGGCAGCCACGACGACTTGCTTGCCGCGGGCGGCAGCTACGCGGAGCTGTTCGAGTTGCAGGCCGCGGGCTACCGCTGACCCACGAGCCGCACGGCCGGCCGGCGCAGCGTGAAGGACACCTGCTGGCCGGGGCGGCACTGGCTGATCATGGTCGGCACCCGCCGGGTCGACGACGGCCACGACCGGATAGCCGCACGTGGTCGGATGGTCCGGGCCGAACACGATCGGTTGGCCGTCGCGCGGGACCTCCACGGCGCCACGCAGCGTCGGGGTCGACACCGCCTCGGCGTGATGGCGGCGTTGCATCGGCGGTCCGGTGAGCCGGATCCCGATCCGGTCAGCGGCCGGCGCCACGGTGTACCTCGCTTCGGTCAGCTGTCCGAGCGCGGCATCGGTGAACCAGTCGTCGTCCGGTCCGGTGACCGCGGACAGCACGACGGGCCCGGACGGCCATCCGGGCCGCGGTGCGAAATCGGCGATCGGCGTGTGGACGCCTTGGGCGCCGACCGCGATCAGGTCACCGATGCGCAGCGCCCGCCCGATACCGCTCGCCTCGTCGACCGAGCGCGAGCCGAGGAGCAGTTCGGTGTCCAGGCCGCCGCGCACCGCGAGGTAGCTGCGCAGCTGCTGCGTCGGCGGCAGCAGCCGCACGATCGCCCCGGCCGGCACCGACGTCGCGCCGCTCGTGCCGAGCGGGCGCCGGTCGACCAACACCGGTGCAGGTGCGCCGGTGACGGCCAGCGTGGCTGCGGTGGTGAATCGAGCGGTGAACCCGCCCAACAGCACCTCGATCGCGGCGACATCCTCGGGGTTGCCGACGAGCCGGTTGGCGAGCCGCAGGCTGGCCCGGTCGGCAGCGCCGCCGGGCGATATGCCCCAAGCGGCGTGACCCACCCGGCCGAGGTCCTGGACGGTCGCCGCTGCGGCGGTGATGATCTCGATCAACAGGACGCCTCAGGTCGCCGTGAAGCGCACTGTCGTGCCGGGAGCGAGCAGCGCGGCGGGTAGGTCGGTGGGATGCCACAGGTCGTCCTGAACCCGCCCGATGAGCTGCCACCCGCCCGGCCCGCGTTTGGGGTAGATGCCGGTGAACTCGGCTGCCAGGCCGACGGCGCCGCGCGGGACGTCCTCCCGCGGCGACTCGCGGCGCGGCACCTGCAGCCGCGGGTCGCCGCCGGCGAGGAAGTAGAAGCCAGGCGCCATGCCGATGAGCGCAACTCGGTAGGTGGGCGCCTGATGCAGGTCGACGACTTCGCGCGCCGTGAGGCCGGTATGCGCGGCGACCTCGTCGAGATCAGGTCCGGAGTAGTCGACGTGGATCTGCACCGGGTCGCTCACCGCGTCGGGTCGTCCCTCGTCGACATTCTTGAAATCGAAATCCATGAGTATCCGGGCAAGCGCGTGGAGGTCAGCGATCGCGGGATCGAAGCGGACCAGCACGCTGCGCGGGCCGGGCATGGTCTCGACGACACCGCGCGGCGGCTGCGCATCGAGGCCGAGGCGCATGGCTGTGGCGTGCGTCGCCGAGTCGAGTTCGACGAGCAGTGCCTCGACGCCGTAACTGCGGACGCTGATGACCGGACCGGTCATCAGCTGAACAGGCTGCCCGGGATGCGCGGGAACTGGTCGAGGCCGAACACCTCCACCTGCGGTGAGCGCTGCTGCACGAGCACTCCGCCGTCGACGACCAGGCAGTGCCCGGTCACGTATTCGGCGTCGGCCGAGGCGAGAAACACCGCCGGGCCGGCCAGGTCGTCGGGGCTGCCGCCGCGCCCGAGCGGGATCGTGTCGTCGCGGCGCTTCTTCGAGACGGGCTCCAGGTGCTCGGGCCGGCTGGCGATCAGGCCCGGGACGAGCGCGTTGACCCGGATGCCGTAGGGCGCGAGTTCGAGAGCCAGGCTGCGGGTCATCGCTTCGATGGCGCCCTTGGAGGCGTCGTAGGCAACGGCGCCACGATGGGAGCGGTTGGCCCCGCCACTCGACATGTTGATGATCACGCCGTGCCGGGCGGCCGCCATGATCGGTGCGATGCGGTTGATGAACAGGTAGTGACCCTTGAGGTTGGTGCGGATCATCGCGTCCCACCACTGTTCGTCGCCGTCGAGGAAATGGCGCAGGGTGACGACGTCGCCGGCGTTGTTGACGAGGATGTCGATGCTGCCGAACGAGTCGGTGGCGGCCTGCACGACCCGGTCGACGTCCTCGGGCAGCCCGACATCACACGCCACGCTGATCGCGGCGCCGCCGTCGTCGCGGATCTGCGCCGCTGCGGCCTCCCCGGCCTCGGCATCGAGGTCGGCGATGACCACGCTTGCGCCCTCGGCCGCGTAGCGGCGGGCGATGGCCTTGCCGATGCCGTTCGCCGCGCCGGTGACGACGGCAACCTGGCCTTTCAGCTCATCGTGCGGTGCGCGCATGTCTGCCTTTCGTTCGGATGTCAGATGACGATGGGTTCGCGGCGGCGGCCGCCGTGGGCATCGAAGCGGGTCGCGCTCAAGGCGGTGAGGTCGATCGTCGGCTCTCGTCCGGTGATCAGCTCGGCGAGGTGTTCCCCCACCGCGGGCGAGAGCATGAACCCGTGGCCGGAGAAGCCGGTGGCGTAGTGCAGACCTGCGACGTGATCGGCAGCACCCACCATCGCGTTGTGGTCCGGGCTCATGTCGTAGTCGCCGTACCAGGACGCGGTGATCGGCAGGTCCGCGAGCACCGGCAGGCGGCGCAGCGCCGGCGCCATCAGGTCCTCCGCCTCGAACTCGCGACCTGCGAACACCAGTCCGGGTCCCTCGCGGTGGAAGTAGAAACCCGACGCGAAGTCGACGGTCAGCGGGATGCCGTCGGGCACACCGCCGCTGCGGTTGGTGAAGAAGATCCGCCGCCGCTCGCCGGTCACCGGCAGGTCCACTCCGGCGGTGGCGGCCAACGCCGCCGACCCGGTGCCGGCAGCACACACGACGACGTCGGCGGTGATGGTCTCGCCGCCCGCCTCGACGCCCCGTACCCGACCCCGATCGACCAGGACTCGCGTAGCCGCCGTCCCCTGCCGCACCCGCGCGCCGAGGCGCCGCGCGGCGGCGGCGTAGCCCTGCACGACTGCCTCGGGCGTCGCGTAGCCGTCCAGCGGGCAGTACGTCGCACCCACGAGGCCGTCGAGATCGAGCTGCGGGACGCGAGTGCCCGCCGCTTCGGGAGTCAGCAACTCGACCGGGATGCCGGCGTCGAGTTGCATCGCAGCCGCGGCGGTGAACAGCTCGTGATCACGATCGTTGTCGAGCAGGAACAGGTAGCCGACCTGCTTGAAGCCGATGTCGGTGCCGGTCAACTCCTCGAACCGGCTGAACTCCTCCAGCGAGCGTCGGGCGAGGCGGGTATTGAGCGGGTCGCCGTGCTGCATCCGGATCCCGCCCGCGGCCTTGCCGGTCGAGCCACTACCCAGGGTGTTCGACTCCACGAGCACGACGTCGGTGCACCCGGCCGCGGCCAGGTGGTACGCGACGCTCGCGCCGACGCAGCCGCCGCCGACCACGACGACCTGAGCGAAGGACACCATGACGCGCTCAGTTGCCGCCCGGCACGCACGCCTCGACGGCAGCGATGAGGCCGTCCGCGTATCGCTGCTTGTCCGCACCGTTCAGGCCGACCATCCCGGCGCTGTTGCCGCCGGCCTCGTTGTAGACCCACGGGACGTGCGAGAGCAGCTGCACGATCCAGATGTTGCCCGCGGGCAGGCCACGGCTGCCGAGGTTGTAGCCGGTGGTGCCCAGCAGGTTGATCGAGGTGCCCTGCGCCGCGGCGCGTTTGCGCTGGAAGATCTCGCCGTAGCGTTTGCTCAGTGCGGCGACCCGCGAGTTCGTGAAATACACCCGCTTGCCGCTCGGCGTGGCCCGGTAGTCGCCGACGGACTGGTAGTAGACGGTGTTGTTGCCCTGCCGGAAACCGATGCCGCCGTTGCCGCCGGCCTGGTCGTGGATGCTGAGTGCCAGCGCGGCGTGCGCCTGGTTGGCAACCTGCGCACGCTTGGCGAGCGAGGTCGGCGTGTCCAGGGTCGGTTTGGTCAGGATCACCTTGTACCCGTCGGCCTCGAGCCCGCTGCGAACCAGTTTCGCCACGGCGTAGACGTCGCGCATCTCCGGTTCGTTCTCGTAGTCGGACACGTCCAGACCGGTGTTCGGATCGGTGGCGTGCACGGTGACGCTGTGACCGGGGTCGATGACGATCACCCGCCCGCCACCGTTGACCCGCGGGGCGTGCGAGGTCCGCGTGCGCGACGGTGCGTGGGTCGGCGGCTTCGGTGGGTGGGTCGTCTTCGAGGCCGGCGCGGACGACGTGGCAGGACGACGTCGACGCGGGCGTCGTCGGCGTGCTCGGGGCGAAGCTCGGCGTGACGGGCGGCAGGCTCGTCACCGCCGGTGCGCTCGGCGCCGACGCCGGTGCGGAGGTCTCGAACGGTTTTGCCGACGCGGAGCAGCCGGCTACGGCCCCGACGAGGAACGTCGCGGCCACGAGCCGACGAGACAACCGCACCGCCCCACCGTAGCGACCGGGGGCGTGCTTCCCGGGTCACCGGGTGCGCGTCGCACTGTCCGTCACACCGACCGCGTTCGCCGCGACACCCACTTGCCGCACGGCTGCATCGAGGCGCGGGACCGCGCGAAGCAGGACAGCATCAGGACCATCCAGGTTTCGCGCTTCGACTCGCACCGCAGCCGGTAACCGTTGCGCAGCACATCGCAGTCGCAACACCCGGCGCCCATCCGGCTCACCCGCTGCAGGATGGCCGTCGCCCGCGGCACCTTCGCGTCGCGATATCGCAGGACGTGCCGATGAGTTCCGTCACAAGGAAAATCGTCCAACTGACGCATCGGGTAGCAACACAGGCATCCTTCTCGCGCCGACACATTCGCCGGTTGTCCACAGGCCGGTGTTCAGGCCCGGGTGCCGCGCCAGCCCATGGTGCCGCCGTCGACCGCGTAGGTGGCCCCGGTGATGAACGAGGCGTCGTCGGAGGCCAGGAAGCAGACCAGCTTCGCGACCTCCTCCGGCCGGCCGCGGCGCGGGATCAGGTGGTTGCCGGACATCTGCTGCTCCTGCGCGACCTTGTCCTCGGCCATCTCGAGGTAGGCGTCGCTCATCGGGGTCTTGATCGAGCCCGGGCAGTAGCAGTTGCAGCGGATGTCGGGCGCCAGCTGGATGGCCAGCGAGCGGCTGAGCTGGATGGCCGCACCCTTGCTCGCGCTGTAGGCGGCGGCCGGATAGCCGGTGAGTCCCGACACCGACGACGCGTTCACGACCGACGGCCCGCGGTCGGACGCGCGCAGATGCTTGGCACCGTATTTCACGGCCAGCCAGATGCACTTCGTGTTGATGTCGAACACGGCGTCCCAGGCTTCCTCGGGCAGTGATTCGAAGTCGGTGCCCGGCGGGCAGAAGTCGTAGTCGAGCACTCCGGCCTGGTTGACGATGGTGTCGAGCCCACCCATCGCCGCCACCGATGACTCGATCATCTGCTCGATCTGCGCGCTGTTGCGCAGGTCGACCTGCACGGCCGTGGCACGACCGCCTGCCTCGTTGACGAGCGCGGCGGTCTCCTGCGCCCCAGCAAGGTTGCGGTCGGCGACCACGACGTGTCCGCCGCCCTGAGCGGCAGCCTCGATCGCGATGGCGCGCCCCATGCCCTGCGCGGCGCCGGTGATCAGAACGCGTTTGCCGTCCAACGGCATATCGATGTCCTTTCGTTGTTTTCAGATGGATTGGCGGGTCCGGTCGTGCACGTCGCCGGCGTGCGCGGCTTCGTCGCGCAGCACGTTGCGCTGGATCTTCTCCGACGGGGTGCGCGGCAGCTTGTCGACGAAGCGGACGTATCGAGGCGTTGCGAATTCCGGAACCCGACCGGCACACCAGTTCCAGATGTCCGTCGGCTGCACCGGTTCGGCTGCGACGATGACTGCCATCACCTCGTCCTCGCCGGCCTGCTCGTCGGCCGGCACGCCGATCACGGCGCACTCGACGACGCCCGGGTGGGTGAGGACCACCTGCTCGACCTCGTAGGAGCTGATGTTCTCGCCGCGCCGTCGAATGGCGTCCTTGAGTCGATCGACGAAGTAGTACCAGCCCTGTTCGTCGCGGCGCAGCGCGTCGCCGGAGTGGTACCACATGTTCCGGCGCTGCTCGGCCGTCCGTTCCGGCATGTTGTAGTAGCCGAGGCTGCAGATCCACGGGTGTTTCGGGCGGACGACGAACTCACCGACCGCACCCACCGGCACCTCGACATCGGTGTCCGGGTCGACGAGCTGCACGTCGTACCAATCAGCGGCCAGCAATCCCGCCGCCCCGGCCGGGCGGGGCTCGCCGTACGGCGTGATGATCGGCGCACCGGTCTCGGTGGTGCCGAAGATCTCGACGAACGCCTCGATGCCGAACCGCTCGCGGAAGTCGTCGAGCACCGCCGAAGCGGTCGGTGCCGCGAACACCGCGCGCAGGTTGTTGTCCGCGTCGTCGGGGCGGTGCGGTTGCTTCCAGACGAAGTCCATCATCACGCCGAGGAAGTTCGTCACCGTCACATCGTGTTCGCGTAGCTGATCGACCCATCGGCTCGCGCTGAACCGGGACCGAAGTACCGCCCGACCGCCCGCGATCATCGCCGGGTAGACGGCCATGTAGGTCGCGTTGCCGTGGAACAGCGGCAACTGGGCCAGGTACGTGTCGTGTTCGGTGAACCGGGTCATACAGCGGGTGACCTCGGCGAAGAAGTACTGGTGCGCGTTCGACATCGACACGCCCTTGGACAGCCCGGTCGTGCCCGAGGTGAAGAAGATCGACGTCAGATCACGCGCATCCGGCTCCGGGCCGTCCCACGGCTCGGCGCCGGCCAGCTCGTCCCACGAGCCTGCCACCCAACCGGCGCCGCGCACCTGCTCCAGCGCATCTGCCGATTCGCCGATGATCCAGAACCGCTTGAGCTTCGGCAGCCGGTCGCCGACCGCGACGAAGCGGTCGACGAACTCCGCGTCGCAGACCACCCACTCGGCCGCGACGAGGTCGACCTGGTGGCGCAGGAAGTCACCCTCGTAGGCGGTGTTCACCGGCGCCTGCACGATGTCGGCGAGCGATGCGCCGAACCACGTCATCAGGAACCGCGACGAGTTCCTGGCCATGATCGTGAGCCGATCGCCGGGCTGCACCCCGGCGGCGCGCAGGCCGCCGCCGACCCGCGCAGCCTGTTCGAGGGTCTGCGCATACGTCCACTGCGCGTGCGGGCCCTCCTCCGGCGCGATCAGGAACGTCCGGTCGCCGCGCTCGCGCGCCTGGCGGCGCAGGACATGCGCCAGCGTCCAACGGGTCCAGTCCGGTTCGAGCGGCGCGAGGTCCTCGTAGTAGCGAGTCACGACCGCTGATCCCTCCGCCGAATCACTGCATATCATTACCACAGTAATGGTCTGGGCGGAACCGTCGCCAATCGCGGCGGCAAGAACCTCAGGTTGTGGTGCGTACGTCCTCGACGAGAGCGCGAACGCGTGTCTGGATCTCGTCCCGCACCTTGCGGACGACCTCGAGCGGTTGCCCGGCGGGGTCGCTGACGTCCCAGTCCTCGTAGCGTTTCCCGGGGAAATAGGGGCAGGTGTCGCCGCAGCCCATGGTGATCACGACGTCGGCGCGGGATACTGCGTCGGCGGTCAGGATCTTGGGTTGTTCGCCGGTGATGTCGATGCCGACCTCGCGCATCGCCTGCACGGCGACGGGGTTGATCTGGTCGGCGGGTTCGGAGCCGGCGGAGTAGACGTCGATCTCACCCTTGGCGAGGTGGCGGAGCCAGCCCTGGGCCATTTGGGAGCGGCCGGCGTTGTGGACGCAGACGAACAGCACGCTCGGTTTCGTGGTCATCGTGTTCTCCGGGTCATGGTGTTCTGCGGGTCAGGTGGCCGGCGCCAGGTCGGCGGCCTCGCGGCGAATCGCGGGGTAGAGCACGCGGATGAGCAGGTAGCCGAGCGCGGCGCCGGCGAGCTGGGCCAGGACGAAGCCGGGAACGCTGATCGGGGCGATGCCGGCGAAGGTGTTGGAGAACTGGCGGGCGACGGTGACGGCCGGGTTGGCGAACGACGTCGAGCTGGTGAACCAGTACGCGGCCGTGATGTAGCCGGCGACGGCGTAGCCGATCTTGTCCACGCGGCCGGCATGCGCGAGACCGAAGATGACCAGCACCAGGCCGAGGGTGGCGATCACTTCGGCGAGCCAGATGCCGCCGCCGCTGCGATGCCGAGTCGAGATGGTCACGGCGGGCAGACTGAACATGAGGTTGGCGGCGATGCAGCCCACCACCGCGCCGGCGAGCTGGGCGGCGATCAGCACGGCCGCGGCGCCGGTGCTGATCGCGCCCAGGGCGCGTTCGACGAGCGTGACGACCGGGTTGAACGCGGCCGAGATCGGCGCCAGCGCGAGGATCAGCGCGACCAGCGCAGCACCGGTGGCCACGCTGTTGATCAACAGCTGCAACCCGGCCTGACCCGGCGCGAGGCGTTGCGCGGCGATGCCGGAGCCGATGATCGCGGCGACCAGGAACGCGGTGCCGATCGCCTCGGCGACCGCCTTCCGGACCACCTGGAGGCGCCCTGTGGTCACCGGGCACGCCGCGTGCTGCGACGCCTCGGCCAAAGACGGAAACACGTCGATCCCGCCACCCGACCCGAGGTCCAGCACCCGCTCCCCGGCACGCAGTTCGGCGACCGCAAGCGGGTTGCCGCAGCCCAGGCTGGCCAGCACGGCCTCGGCCGGCAACTCGCCCTGCTCGTCAGCGCTGTAGAGCGCGGCACCGAACCCGTCGTCGACCTGATCGTCGGCTCCGCAACACGACTCGCCCACGAGGTCACCAGTCGCCGCACTGGACATGCTGTGGCCGCGGCGGCTATGCGAAGCAAATGTTGGCGCAGTTCGTCGTTTCCCATGACTCCCTGCTCTCTCAATCGGTCGCTCCGGGGACACATTGATGCATGTCGATGCGATCAGCTTGCCGAACGTATCGACGACTGTCAATGCGCGTGTCAGGATGGGCGCATGGCGCGAACGAGGTCGGCGGTGCTCGAGCCGGATTGGGTCGCCTGCTGCTCGCCGGTGATCGGTGAACCTCTGGACGCGGCGACGGCCGAGACGCTGGCCGGCGTGCTCAAGGCCATCGCCGAACCGACCCGACTGCGGCTGCTGTCACTCGTCGCCGCCCACGCCGACGGCGAGGCCTGCATCTGCGACCTCACCGAACCCGTCGCGCTGTCCCAACCCACCGTCTCGCACCACATGAGAGTTCTCGTCGACGCCGGGTTGCTCACCCGTGATCAACGTGGCAAGTGGGCTTACTACCGGCTTGTACCCGGCGCGATGGATTCCCTGGCCGCAGCGCTGTCCTCGGCGGTGACCGCCAGCCCGTGAGATCTGTCCCGCCGCCAGCCGGTCTCGGCTCCGCTGGACTCGGACTGGATCCAGTGGGGCGGCTGGCATCCGCGGTTCGCACGCGTTCTGGTGAGCACGCGCACCGACGACGTGGCGTTCGCCCTCATCGATACCAACGGGTCGATGGGCGTGGTCTGCTCTGCGAGTCGTGACCGCCCGTCCAGCGCGGAGGGCGAGGGATTCGAACCCTCGATAGGTTTCCCTATAGCGGTTTTCAAGACCGCCGCACTCGGCCACTATGCGAGCCCTCCAGAGGCTCGAAACTACCGCAGCGGCGCGAGCGGGCTTCATGCCGTTCAGTGTCGTGCCGCCGAGCCGACGCCGTTGTCGTGCAGGGCAGTGCGCAGGACGAAGGCTGCCTCCGGGCCGACGATCTCGCCGACCAGGGTCAACAGCCGATCGAGGAACTCCGGCCCGTGCGAGGCCGCTTGGGCGTCGGCCGCGAGATGGTGCGCCACCTCGTGCAACACGACCAGCTCCCGTAGCGCCCAGGCCCGGTTGTGCGCGTGGAGCGGGATCGCGATGGTCGCGGTCAACTGCTCGTAATGCGCCCGCGACTGGCCGCCGCGGGACCGAACGGTGACCGGCACGCCGGCGCGGTCGGGCCAGGTGGCCCGGACCCACGCCAGCGCGAGCACCTGGTCGACGTAGTGCTGCACCGACTCGACCGATGCGAACCGCCGCTCCACCGGGAGGGTGAGCGTGGAGCCGTAGAGCTCGACGGTGCGGGCGCTGGTGCGATCGGCGGTGTCGAAGACCCGGCAGGTCAGCGACTCGGCCGCGTAGACCCGCGCCCGGTGTCGATCGCGCTCGGTCACCCCGCCAGCTCCTCCCGAAGCGCCAACGCGTGACGCCCGCCGCCGAGCTCCTTCTCCCCGCCGAGTCTGGCGTGGCGGGCGGCGCGGTCGCCGGCCCGACGCGCGTGCGACGAGTAGCCGGCCTGGGCCCGGAAGCCCTGCCACGAACCGCGTGCCGAAGACGTGGCGGTGTAGAAGTCGCGCAGCTCGACCTCCTTCTCGCGCAGCACGAGCTCGGTGCTGCCGGGTTGCGCTGTGGCATCGGCGCGCTCCGCGGCGACGACGTCTCGCCGGGCCTGCTCGCGGGCCTCGCCCAGCCGCTTGGCGATCCGGCGGGCGAACGCGAGCTGGAAGTTGATCCGCGCGGTGGAGGCGTGCACCGGCTTCTCGACCACGCGTTTGCGGGTGGCGCGGAACTCACGCCAGGTGGCCGCCCGGGTGACGATCTCGGCGCGAAAGGCACCCGACTTGATGTACGCATCGGAGGCCCGGACCATCTGCACCGCGAGCGAGGCGTACAGCGCCTCGCAGGTCGCGATGTCGCGCGCGAAATCCGTAGCAGTACACCGTCGAGGAGTTGGACGCGATGTCGCACGTGACGTCGTTGGCGCGGGTGACTGCCAGGAACAACTCGACGTAGGTGCGCAGGCCGCGCGTGCCCGGCTCGCCGATCGGCACCGCCTTCTGCACAGGCTCGACCCGGGCCTGCTCGGCGCCGGAGTGCGCGCGGGCCACCGCGAGGTCGATCGAGGCCGCGGTGGCCAGGCGTTGCGCGGCCTGCAGGAAGGCATCGGCCTCGTGCTCGTTGTCGGTGCCTTCTGCCTTGCGCAGGAGGGCGGCGATGCGGGTGAGCGTCTTGTCGGTCACGCCTCGAGCATGCCAGCGGGCACCGACAACTCCGGTAGCCACCGGCGGTGGTCCGCTCCCCGGCCCGAACGGATGAAAAACGGCGCGGAATTCAACAAGGCCAGCCGGGAAGGCGCGTCTCCCCGGCTCGACTCGGCGGCAAGCGGGTAGCCACAACTCGGGTAGCGTCCGGTCGTGCCCCAATCGCGGATCGCGCTCGTCACCGGGGCCGGCCGCGGGAGCGGCAGCGCCATCGCGCGCCGGCTCGGCAACGCCGGCCATCGGGTCGTGCTGACCTCGCGCAGCCGCGACGAACTGGATCACGTCGCCGCCGAGTGCGGCGGCGACACCCTGGTGCTGCCCGGCGACATCACCGACCCGGCCGACGTGGAGGCGATCTTCGCCGACACCGAACGCGTCTGGGGGCCGGTCGAGATCCTGGTCGCCAACGCCGGAGCCGGCTTCTCCGCGCGCCTGGAGAAGACCGACGACGCGCAGTGGGACCGGATGCTCGCCCTGAATCTCACCGCGCCGTTCCGATGCATCCGCAGGGCCGTTCCGGGGATGCGCGCGGCCGGCTGGGGCCGGGTCGTGGTCATCGCCTCCACCGCGGCGCGAATCGGCGAGCCGTACATCGCTGCGTACACAGCGAGCAAGCACGGTGTGCTCGGGCTGGTCCGCTCGGCAGCTGCCGAACTGGCCCGCGACGGCATCACCGTCAACGCGGTGTGCCCGGGTTACGTCGACACGCCGATGACCGACGCCACGATCGCCAACATCGCCGCAACGTCCGGCCGCAGCGCCGACGACGCCCGCCAGCTGCTCGAACGCAAGCAGCCGATCGGGCGCCTGATCACCGCGGACGAGGTTGCCGACGCCGCGTTGTTCTGCGTCACGGCCGACGGCATGAACGGCCAGGGCATCACGATCGACGGAGGGAGCGTCCAGGCATGAGCATCGAACGCGTCAATCCACCGGAACTCGCCAAGCCTGCCGGTTTCAGCCACGCAGTCGTCGGCACCGGGACCACGGTGTTCCTCGCCGGGCAGACCTCGATGGATCAGACCGGCGCGATCGTCGGCGACACCGTGGTCGAACAGTTCCGCCAGGCGTTGACGAACCTGCTCACCGCCTTGCGCGGGGCGGGCGGCACGCCGGACCAGCTCGCCAGCGTCACGATCTACAGCACCGACCTCGCTGATTACCGGGCCCACGCGCGCCAGATCGGTGCAGTCTGGCGCGAGCTGGTCGGCACGCACTACCCGGCGATGGCCGGGATCGGTGTCAGCCGGCTCTGGGACGACGACGCGATGGTGGAGATCCAGGCGTTCGCCCAGCTAGGAGGCTGAGCGCGCCACCTCCCCGGCCCGCACCCGGTCCGTGAACGCGTGCGCAGGCCCGGCGAGTCGGTTCCGGAGTTCGAAGAACGTATCGGCGGCGTCGACGCCCTTCCAGCGACTGGGGAGCAACTCGAGCGGGATTCCGGGATCGGAATAGGGCAGTCGCCGCCAGTCGGTGAGCGCGGCGAGGTAGTCGGCGAATGCCTCGGCGTCGTCGATCTTGCGACGCCTGCGACAGCGCGCCAGCACCGGCGCGTGCGTGGCGAGGAAGTCGACGTACAGCTGCTGCAGGCGCTCCAGATCCCACCATTTCGGAATCCGTAGCGAGACGTCCGCGAACGACTCGTACGACGCCTCGAACAGATCGACGTACGGGTCGAGTCCGGACCTGGTGAGCACGTCGTGGGCCTCGGTGGCCACGTGCGCCGGCGCGATCCACACGCCCGCGGTCACCGTACCGAAGCCGAGCCACGCCAACCGGGACCGCAACTGGTGCCGCTTCTCGCGCTCCGACTCGGGCACGCTGAACACAGCCAGCACCCAGCCGTCGTCGGCCGCGGCCCGGCTGCGCTCGAAGATGCGCCGATCGCCTTCGTCGAGGATCTCGCGAGCGCGACCGGACAGCGCATACCCGGCCACCCCGTCCACTCGCTCGGCGTCGAGAATGCCGCGGCGCTTGAGCCGCGAGATGGACGAGCGGACCGCCGGCTCGTCGACACCGAGCTCGGCCAGCAGGCGCACGATCACGGCGATGCCGAGCCAGCCACCCGTCTCGCGCGCATACAGGCCGTAGAGAGTGACGATGAGCGCTCTGGGCTGACGGCCGCGACGGCTGGACTCGTCTTCGGCGATGGTCACGCAGACACCGTATCTCTTGCGTCCTCTTGACTGTCGTCACGAAACCGGAATACTTTGTGCATGACGATCAGCAGCGAACCAGCGCTGACGCGCTCTGCCCACGTCGACACCTTCTGCCGCGACAACCTGCCGCCGCGCGACACCTGGCCGGACCTGTTGCTCGACGGCCCGGACGTCCAGTACCCCGAGCGGCTCAACGGTGCGACCGAACTCCTGGATTCGGTCATCGACCGCCTCGGGCCGGATCGGCCGTGCCTGGTCGCGCCCGGCGGCGAATCCTGGACCTACGGCCGGCTGGCCATCGAGGTCGACGCGATCGCGCACGTCCTGCGCGACGAAGCCGGCGTCGTGGCGGGCAACCGGGTGCTGCTGCGCGGCCCGAACAGCGCCTGGCTGGTGGCCTGCTGGCTCGCGGTGCTCAAGGTCGGCGCGGTCGCCGTCACCACCATGCCCTTGCTGCGCGCCAAGGAGCTCACCCAGATCGCCGACATCGCTCGGATCGACCTCGCGGTGTGCGATGCCCGGTTCGTCGGCGAGCTGGTCGCCGCCGACATCGGCGGTGCGCCGACGATCCTGTTCGGCGGCGCCGAAGCGGGCGACCTCACCTCGCGGGTGCACCAGAACCGGACGCCGTTCGCCGCCGTCGACACCGCAGCCGACGACGTCGCACTGCTCGCCTTCACCTCCGGCACCACCGGCCGGCCGAAGGCCACGATGCACTTCCACCGCGACATCCTGGCGATCGCCGACACGTTCGGCCGGCACACGGTGCGGATGACCCCTGACGACGTCGTCATCGGCACGCCGCCGATGGCGTTCACGTTCGGCCTCGGCGGGCTCGTGGTGTTCCCGATGCGCGTCGGCGCGGCAATGGTGATGGTGGAGAAGGCGACGCCGGCCGAACTGGCCGACGCGATCGAGGCATCCTCGGCGACGGTGTGCTTCACGGCGCCGACCGCCTACCGCGCGATGCTGCGCACGGCACCTGCGGGGAAGCTGGCCACCCTGCGCCGCGCCGTGTCGGCCGGAGAGCACCTGCCGCGCAGCACCTGGGAGGAGTTCTACGAGGCGACCGGCATCAAGCTGATCGACGGCATCGGCTCGACCGAGATCCTGCACGTGTTCATCTCCGCGGCCGACGACGAGATCCGTCCCGGCGCGACGGGCAAGGCCGTGCCCGGCTACGTCGCGACGATCCTGGACCCGGACGGGCAGCCCGTCGCGCCCGGGACGGCGGGCCGGCTCGCGGTCAAGGGCCCGACCGGATGCCGGTATCTCGCCGACCCGCGACAGGCCGTCTACGTCCAGGACGGCTGGAACATCACCGGCGACACCTTCGTCGCGGACGCCGACGGCTACTTCTACTTCCAGGCCCGCAACGACGACATGATCGTGTCCTCCGGCTACAACATCGCCGGCCCGGAGGTCGAGGAAGCATTGGCGCTGCATCCCGCGGTGCAGGAGTGCTGCGTCGTCGGACGGCCCGACCCGGAGCGCGGCCAGTTGGTCACGGCGTTCGTGGTGCTGGCTCCCGGCCCCGTCGGCGACGACGCGCTGCGCGCCGAACTGCAGGACTACGTGAAGGCGCGGATCGCGCCGTACAAGTACCCGCGCGCGGTCGAGTTCGTCCCCGATCTCCCGCGTACGAGTACCGGCAAGATCCAGCGTTTCGTGCTCCGACAGGAGGCGCCATGCGCATCGCAGTGATCGGCGGGGGCCCCGGCGGCCTGTACTTCTCCGCCCTGGCCAAGCAGTTGGATCCCACTCACGAGATCACGGTGTGGGAGCGCAACGCGGCCGGCGACACGTTCGGCTTCGGCGTGGTGTTCTCCGACGAGACCCTCGGCGGCATCGAGCACGCCGACCGCGCGGTGTTCGAGCAGATGCAGCGTGAGTTCGCCCGCTGGGACGACATCGACGTCCACTTCCGCGATCGTGTCCTCACCAGCGGCGGCCACGGATTCGCGGCGATGAGCCGCAAGCGGCTGCTCGAGATCCTGCAAACCCGCTGCCTCGAACTCGGCGTCACAATCCATTTCCGCACCGAGGCCCCCGACGTGGCGCAACTGTCGCGCGACCACGACCTCGTGGTGGCCTGCGACGGGCTGAACTCGATGGTCCGCTCGCGCTACCACGACGTGTTCGGGTCGAGCATCGACGTGCGGCACTGCAAATACATGTGGCTCGGTACGGACAAGGTGTTCGAGGCGTTCAAGTTCTACATCCGCGAGACTCCGCACGGTGTGATGCAGATCCACGGGTACCCGTACGACCGCACCGGCAGCACCTTCATCATCGAGATGAACGACGACGTGTGGAAACACGCCGGCTTCGACGCCTTCGCCGATCGTCCGTTCGCACCCGGCGAGTCCGACGAGAAGTCGGCTGCGGTCGTGGCGGAGATCTTCGCCGACGTGCTCGACGGTCACGAGGTGCTGCTCAACAACTCCAAGTGGCTCAACTTCACCACCGTGCGAAACCGGACCTGGCGGCACGACAACATCGTGCTGATCGGCGACGCCGCGCACACCGCACACTTCTCCATCGGGTCCGGCACCAAGCTCGCGATGGAGGACGCGCTCGCACTGGTCGCCTGCCTGCACGAGAACGCCGGCGTCGAGAACGCCCTGGCCGCCTACGAGCAGGAACGCCGGCCGGTCGTGCTGTCCACGCAGCGGGCGGCCCAGGCAAGCCTGGAGTGGTTCGAGAACCTGGGTCAGTACGTCGACCAGGACGCGGTGCAGTTCGCGTTCAACATCATGACCCGCAGCCGCCGGGTCACCTACGACAACCTGCGGCTGCGCGACCCCGAGTTCGTCGCCGAGGTCGACACCTGGTTCGCCGGACACGAACAGCGCCGTGGCAACGGCACCGGGCAGGTGTGCCCGCCGATGTTCCAGCCCTTCCGGTTGCGCGAGCTGGAGCTGGCGAACCGCGTAGTGGTCTCTCCGATGGACATGTACAAGGCCGTCGACGGTTGCCCCACCGACTTCCATCTCGTGCACCTGGGCGGAAAGGCGCTCGGCGGCGCCGGGCTGGTGATGACCGAGATGGTGTGCGTCTCGGACGTCGGGCGGATCACCCCCGGCTGCACCGGCATCTACACCGACGAGCACGTCGACAAGTGGCGCGGCATCGTCGACTTCGTCCACCGCGAATCGCAGGCGAAGATCGGCATCCAGCTCGGCCACTCCGGCCGCAAGGGATCCACCCGGCTGATGTGGGAGGGCATGGACGAGCCGCTGCCGGCGGACAACTGGCCGCTGGTCGCGCCGTCACCACTGCCCTACCAGCCGGGCGTGAGCCAGGTGCCCGCCGAGGCGTCGACCGCGGATCTGGCCGCGATCAAGGACGAGTTCGTGCAGGCCACCCTGCGCAGCGAACGCGCCGGCTTCGACCTGCTCGAACTGCACTGCGCCCATGGCTATCTGCTGTCATCGTTCATCTCGCCGCTGACCAACCAGCGCAGCGACGAATACGGCGGCTCGTTGGCGAGCCGATTGCGATTTCCGGTGGAGGTGTTCACCGCGATGCGCGAGGTGTGGCCCGCGCACAAACCGATGAGCGTGCGCATCTCAGCCACCGACTGGGCCGAGAACGGCATCACCGAGGACGACGCCGTGGCCATCGCCCAGGCCTTCGCGAACGCCGGTGCGGACATCGTCGACGTGTCCAGCGGTCAGGTCACGCCCGACGAGCGGCCGGCGTTCGGCCGCTCGTACCAGACCCCGTTCGCCGACCGGATCCGCAACGAGGCGGGCATCGCGTCGATGGCCGTCGGGATCATCTCGTCCTACGACGACGTGAACTCGATCCTGCTGGCCGGTCGTGCCGACCTGTGCGTGCTCGGGCGGGCGCATCTGTACGACCCGAACTGGACCCTGCATGCCGCGGCCGAGCAGGACTACGCGGGCCCGGCCGTCGTCTGGCCGCTGCCGTGGCAGGCCGGTGCCCGCAAGCCGCAGTCCGGTCGCACCGAGGGGCCGAAGCCGCGGCTCGAGCTGATCCGCGCCGGCGTCACCGGCACGGCACACGCGCGTTGGCGACCGGCCGGCTGATCAGCTCCCGCGCGACGTCACCGGAACCGCGAACGACTGCCGGGCGCCCGCCCAGCCGGCGCGTGGCACGAGCTGCTCGAGCGCGGCCAGGTCGTCGGTGGACAGGTCGACGGTTGCAGCGGCGGCGTTCTCCGTGACCCGCGCGGCATTGCGGGTGCCCGGGATCGGTACGACGTCATCGCCCTGCGCGAGCAACCAGGCCAGCGCCAGCTGCCCCGCAGTGATGCCGCGTTCCGCGGCGAACGCGCGCAGCGCCGCGATCTGCCGCAGGTTGTCGTCGAGGTCGGGTCCGTGGAAGCGCGGATCGCCACGCCGGAAGTCGCTCGTGTCGATGGCATCGGCGGACAGCGTGGCGGTGAGCAGGCCACGCCCGAGCGGGCTGTAGGGCACGATGCCGACGCCCAGCTCCCGCGCGGTCGGGACGAGGTCGTCCTCGGGCTCGCGCCACAGCAGCGACCACTCCACCTGTACCGCGGCAATCGGATGCACAGCGCACGCGGCGCGCAGTTGGTCCGGCGTCACCTCGCTCACCCCGAGCTGCCGAACTTTGCCGGCGGCGACGAGTTCGGCCATCGCCGCGACGGTGTCCGCGATCGGTACCTTCGGATCGACCCGATGCAGGTAGTAGAGATCGATCTCGTCGCGGCCCAGCCGCTGCAGCGACGCGTCGCACCAGCCCCGGACGTGCTCGGGCCGGGCGTCGAGCCCGACACCGGCATCCGTGCGCACGATGCCGAACTTGGTGGCGATGCGGACCGGCCGACCGGTCAACGTCCGGCCGACCAGGCGCTCGTTGTGGCCCTGGCCGTAGCTGCTGCGCGGTGTCGAACAGGGTGATGCCGGCGTCGACAGCACGCAGCAGTGTGCGCGCCGACTCGGCGTCGTCGGCGGGGCCGTAGCCCTGGGACAGGCCCATGCAGCCGAAGCCGAGCGCCGAGGTGGTCAAGGGGCCGAGGTTCGAAGTGACGCATGACTCCACGGTGCGCTGACCGGAGTCCATAAGTCCAAGACACACTTGCGCTGGCATTCATCACCGATCACTCTGAATCCGTGGAGCTGCGGCAGCTGACCTACTTCGAGGCGGTGGCGCGGCACGCGAGCTTCACCCGCGCCGCCGCCGAGCTGCGGATCGCCCAGCCCGCGGTGTCGGCGCAGATCCGTCGGCTCGAGTCGGAGCTGGGCACCGCGCTCCTGCAGCGCACCACGCGCCGGGTGGTGCTGACCGAGGCCGGGGAGCTCGTGCTGCACCGCACTCGTCGGGTGCTCGGGGAACTCGCCGAGGTACGCGGCGATCTCGCCGACCTTGCCGACGTGCTGCGCGGGCGGGTGCGGGTCGGCGCCACCCTGGTGCTCGGCCCGATCGACCTGCCGGCCGAGTTCGCCTCGTTCCGCGCCCGGTTTCCGGGCGTCACGTTGGCGCTGCGCAGCGGGCTGGTGGCCGACCTGTTGCGTGCGCTCGACGCCGGTGAGCTCGACCTCGTCATCGGGCCGGCCTACCCCGACCTGCAGCCGCAATTCCTGGCCCGGCCGCGGGTCGCCGAGCGCGTGGTGCTGATCGCGCCGCCGGGCTCCGGGCTCGTCGACGCGGGTGGCACTGGCCGACCTGCGTGAGCGCGCGTTCGTCTCGCTCGGCCCGGACAGCGGGCTGCGTTCCATCCTGGACGACGCATGTGCGCGCGCCGGGTTCAGTGCCCGCGTCGATTTCGAGACGCACAGCCCGGCCAGCATCCGCGAACTCGTGTCCGCCGGGCTCGGGG
Organism: uncultured Actinomycetota bacterium; assembly: GCA_963850835.1. Taxonomy (GTDB): domain Bacteria; phylum Actinomycetota; class Actinomycetes; order Mycobacteriales; family Jatrophihabitantaceae; genus Jatrophihabitans. The sequence goes on from CAWKNB010000003.1 coordinate 276,922, forward strand.
TCGCGTTGCTCGCCGACTCCGCGGCGCGGGCCACGGGCGCAGCGGTCGAGATCCATCACCTCGACCCGGAGCCGCCGTACCCGCCGATCGCGCTGATCCGCCGCCGGGGCCGCCAACTACCGCCCGCGGCGCGGACCTTCGCCCGTCACCTCGCCGCGGCGATGACGGCAGGCTCTCGAGCTCCGTGATTCAGTCGAGCAGGTGGCGCTGCAGCGCCGCAGCGTCGTCGTCGGTCCAGCCGTTGGCCCGCAGCCATTTCGGCGCGCCGCCGTACTCGGTGTCGAGGACCTCGAGCGCGTGCGCGATCGTCTCCGCACGGGGCATGTGTCGGTCGATCTGATCCGGCTGCATCCGCGGCTTGACGTCGTCGGTGTACGTCGGCCGCACGACGAGCCGCTCCATCACCGCCGGGAGCCGCTCGGCGCTGCGGGCGTAGTCGACGGCGATCTCCTCGGCGGGCACCCCGACCTCGGCCAACGCCAGGGCGACCACGGTGCCGGTGCGGTCCTTGCCGACAGCGCAGTGCACGAGCGTCGCGCCATCGGTGTGGGCGACCAACCGCAGCGCGCCGATCACCGAGTCGGGCCGTTCGGCGAGGTAGCGCAGGTAGGTGGCGGCCGCGCCGTGCCGGCGCACGGACTCGCTGTCGGCCTCCTCGGCGTCGCGGATCTGCCAGGGCAGCAGCACCGGCTCGTCCGCGTCGTCGAGCGCGGCGGCGTCGGTGGCCGTCCCGGCCTCGGGGAACAACGAGAAGTGCTGCACGGTCACCGAAGGCTCGCGGGTGAGTGGGCCCGGCCCTTCCCCGGACACCTCGACGTCGGTGCGCAGGTCGGCCACCGCACGCAGGCCCATGGTGTCGACGAGCAGCCGGACGTCGGCGTCGGTGAGGGTCTGCAGGCTGTCACCACGCAGCAGCCGACCAGGCCGGACCGACCGGCCGTCGCGGGTGGGCAGCCCGGCGACATCGCGTACGTTGTCGGCACCCGACAGGTCCACCCACTGCGCCTCGGCCACGTCAGCGAGGCTACGGGGCGAGTGTTCATCGCCTGGAAACGGCGCTGGAATACGGTGCGACGATGCGCTTGACCGAACAGGAGCAGGAACGGCTGCTGATCTCCTACGCCGCCGACGTCGCGCAGCGCCGACGCGAGCGCGGGCTGCGGCTCAACTACCCGGAGGCCGTCGCGATCATCACCTCGTTCGTGCTCGAGGGGGCGCGCGACGGCCGCACGGTGGCCGACCTGATGAGCGCCGGGCGCGCCGTGCTCACCCGCGACGACGTGCTGCCCGGGGTTCCCGAGATGATCGACTCGGTGCAGGTGGAAGCCACGTTCCCCGACGGCACCAAGCTCGTCACCGTCCACGGACCGATCGCATGATCCCCGGCGAGATCGTGACACCGGACGCCGTCGTCGAGCTGACGCCGGGCCGAGACCGGATCCAGCTCACCGTGGAGAACACCGGCGACCGCCCGATCCAGGTCGGCTCGCACTACCACTTCGCGCAGGCCAACCCGGCGCTGTCGTTCGACCGCGACGCAGCTCGCGGCTTCCGGCTGGACATCCCGGCCGGCACCTCGGTGCGGTTCGAACCGGGGATCTCGCTGCACGTGACGCTGGTTGCGCTGGCCGGGCGGCGACGGGTGCCTGGCCTGCGGCCGGAGGGCACGCTCGATGGCTGAGTTGTCGCGCTCGCGTTACGCCGCGCTCTACGGACCGACCACCGGCGATCGGGTCCGGCTTGCCGACACGGACCTGTTCATCGAGGTGACCGAGGACCGCTCCGCATCCCCGACGCCCGGCGATGAAGCGGTGTTCGGCGGCGGCAAGGTGATCCGCGAGTCGATGGGTCAGGCCGTCGCGACCCGTGCCGAGGGCACCCCGGATCTGGTGATCACCGGAGTGGTCGTGCTCGACCACTGGGGCGTGATCAAGGCCGACATCGGGGTGCGCGACGGGCGCATCGTCGCGCTCGGCAAGGCCGGCAACCCGGACACGATGGACGGTGTCACCCCTGAGCTCGTGATCGGGCCGTCGACGGAGATCCTGGCCGGCAACGGCATGATCCTGACCGCCGGCGGCGTGGACAGCCACGTCCACATGATCGCGCCGCAGCAGATCCCGGTGGCGCTGGCGGCCGGGATCACCACGTTCATCGGTGGCGGCACCGGCCCGGCCGAGGGTACGAAGGCCACCACCGTGACACCGGGCGCGTTCTGGCTGGACGCGATGCTGCGCGCGACCACGGCGTGGCCGGTCAATGTGGTGCTGCTCGGCAAGGGCAACACGGTCTCGTCCGACGGGTTGTGGGAGCAGCTGCGCGCCGGCGCGGCCGGGTTCAAACTGCACGAGGACTGGGGGACCACGCCGGCCGCCATCGATGCCTGCCTGACCGTGGCGCAGGACGCCGGCGTGCAGGTGGCCATCCACACCGACACGTTGAACGAGGCCGGTTACCTGGAATCCACGCTCGCCGCGATCGGTGGGCGGCCCATCCACACGTATCACACCGAAGGCGCGGGTGGCGGGCACGCGCCGGACATCATCCGCATCGCCGCGCACGCCAACGTGTTGCCGTCGTCGACCAACCCGACCCGCCCGTACACCCGCAACACCCTCGACGAGCACCTCGACATGTTGATGGTGTGCCATCACCTCAAGCCTTCGATTCCCGAAGACCTTGCGTTCGCCGAATCCCGGATCCGGCCGTCCACGATGGCGGCTGAGGACGTGCTGCACGATCTCGGGGCGCTGTCGATGATCGGGTCCGACTCGCAGGCGATGGGCCGGATCGGCGAGACGATCATCCGTACCTGGCAGACGGCGCACGTGATGAAGCAGCGCCGCGGGTCGCTGCCCGGCGACGGCGCGGCCGACAACCTGCGCGCCCGCCGTTACGTGGCGAAGTACACGATCGCGCCGGCGGTCACGCACGGGTTGGCCGGGGAGATCGGGTCGGTGGAGCCGGGCAAGTTGGCCGATCTGGTGCTGTGGGAGCCGGCCTTCTTCGGAGTGAAGCCGCACGTGGTACTCAAGGCCGGAGTCATCGCGTGGGCAAACATGGGTGACGCCAACGCCTCGATCCCGACCCCGCAGCCGCAGCTGCCACGGCCGATGTTCGGTGCGTTCGGGTCACTGCCGGCCCGGTTGGGCCGCTCATTCGTGTCCGCAGCCGCGCTGGACGCCGGGCTCGGCGAGCGGTGGGAGTCGCAGCGCCCGCTCGTCGCCACCGCCGACGTGTCGCAGCTGTCGAAGGCGGACCTGCCCGAGAACACCGCGCTCCCCTCGATCGACGTCGACCCGGAGACCTTCGCGGTGCATGTCGACGGCGAGTTCATCGAGCCGCAGCCGGTGACCGAACTGCCCATGGCCCAGCGCTACTTCTTGTTCTGATGTCTCCTTCGACCGCGCTGCTGTTGCTGCTGCTCGACTCCCGCGCCCCGGCCGGCGGCCACAACCACTCGGCCGGGATGGAGCCGGCGGTCGAGACCGGGTTGGTGCGTGACCTCGCCGACGTCGAGTCGTTGTGCCGCGCGCGGTTGCGGACGGCCGGCCGGGTGGCCGCCGCGTTCGCCGCCGCGGCCTGTGACCTCTGGCTGCTCGCCCCCCGCGCCCAGGTGATCAAGAGCGCGAAATGGTCACGTAGCGACCAGAATGCGCTCTTGATCACGGGCGGGGAGGAGGCGTGGCCCGACGGGGACTGGCATGCGCTCGACGCCGAGTTCGACGCCCGCACGCCGTCGCCGGCCATGCGTGCGGCGTCGCGGCAACTCGGCAACGGGTTGCGCCGCTTGGTGCGCACGATGCTGCCGGGCTTCGACCCGCCGTGGCAGGCGCTGCGCCCGGCGCCGCACCACCCGATCGTGCTCGGCGCCGCGGTGGCGGCGGCCGGCGGCACCCGTGATCTCGCCGGCCGGGCCGCCGCGCTGGCTGCGGTCAGTGCCCCGGCCAGCGCCGCGGTGCGGCTGCTCGGTCTCGATCCGTTGGCCACCCAGGCGATGCTGGCCCGCCTCGCCGTCGAGATCGACGCGACACCGGTGCCGACCGGGCTGCCGGCCGACGGTGCCCCCGCCCTCGATCTGCTCGCCGACTACCACCTGACCGCGGAGGTGCGTCTCTTTGCGTCCTGATCTCGCGCCACACCCACCGCAGCACCACGACGACGGCCATGACCCCATCGGCAGCGGCATCGGTCCGGTTGCCGCACGCGTCCCGCGGATCGGCATCGGCGGCCCGGTGGGCAGCGGCAAGACCGCACTCGTCGCCGCGTTGTGCCGCGCCCTGTCGACGGAGCTGACCCTCGGTGTGGTCACCAACGACATCTACACGACCGAGGACGCCGATTTCTTACGCCGAAACGGCGTGCTGCCCGACGACCGCATCCGCGCCGTGCAGACCGGCGCCTGTCCGCACACCGCGATCCGCGACGACATCACCCCGAACCTGGATGCCGTCGAGGCGCTCGAGGCCGACCATCCCGACCTCGACCTCGTCCTCGTCGAGAGCGGCGGCGACAACCTCACCGCCACCTTCTCCTACGGACTGGTGCATCGGCAGATCTTCGTCATCGACGTCGCCGGCGGCGACAAGGTGCCACGCAAAGGGGGTCCCGGCGTGACGAGGTCCGATCTCCTCGTGATCAACAAGATCGATCTGGCTCCGCTCGTCGGCGCCGACCTCGAGGTGATGCGCCGCGATGCTGGCGCCGGCCGCGGCGATCGGCCGACGCTGTTCACCAGCCTCACCCGGGATCCGGTTGCGAGCGACGTGGCCGACTGGGTTCGCGGCGTGTACCGCACCATCACGCCGGCCCGGTTGTGAAGGCGCAGGCCTGCGCGGTCGTGCTGCCCGGCGGGCGGATGGGGGCGCTGCACTGCGCACCCCCGCTCACGCTGCGCCACGTGCACGACGAGCCCGGCGTCACGGGTCTGTGCCTGGTCGGCACCGCCGCCGGCCCGCTCGCCGGTGACTCGCTGACTCTCGACCTTCGGCTCGAGGCGGCCGCCCGCGCACGACTGCAGGCCACCGGCGCCGGCATCGCCCAGGGGCGCCCGGGCGGTGAACTCGCCGATCTGACGATGCACGCCCGCCTCGCCGAGGACGCGTGGCTGTGCGCGGATCCCGGCGCGCTCGTGATGTGCGCCGGTAGCCGGGTCGACGTCACGGTGTCCATCGAGCTCGCCGAGACCGCCGGCATCGAGTGGCGCGAGATCGTGGTCCTCGGGCGCACCCATGACGACACACCGGGCGCCGTCACCATCCGCTGGGACGTCACCCGCGCGGGCCGGCCGGTGCTTCGCCAGTTCGTCGATCTCACCGACCCGCAGCAACGCCGCTGGGCGACCCGCGGGCATCGCGTGCTGGCGACCGTGTTGCGCAGCGGACCGGACGTCGCGGCGCAGACCGTCGTCGCCAACCCGACCGCCGTCACCCAGCGGGTGGATGAGACCACCGAGCTCACGACCGTGCTCGGCGACGACGCCGCCGAGGTCGCACGCACGCTCGACGAGCTCGTCAGAGGTCGGCGTCGAGCAACTTCCCGAGTCGCAGCCGGTTGATCTTCGCGAGCTCGGTCAGCACCACGCCGCGTTCGGTCTGCGGATCGTTGTCCAACCGCGCACGGCACAGGTCCCGCAACTGCGTGGCGCTCTTGCCGGTCGCGCAGACGAGGTACACGTGGCCGAAGCGCTGTTCGTACTCGACGTTGGCCGCGGCGATGTCCGCGCGGACCGCGTCGTCGGCACCGGACATGCCGGCCTGCTCCTGGCGCGACCACGAACCGACGTGCTCCGTGCTGCGTTCGCCGATCCGCGGATGCCCGGCGAGCGCCTCGGCCAGCCCGGTGTCGTCCAGATCCGCGGTGGCGGCATCGGATTGCGCGCCGAGGGCTGCCAGGCTGTCGTACGGCCGGGCCGAGATCATGCGCTCGACCCAACTGCCTGCCGCGCAACACTCGCCGAGCCGGGCGCGCAAGCTCGCCCGGTCCGGCGTGGTGTTGAGCTGGTCGAGCGTCCAGCTGTCGGCCATCGTCAGGTGCCGGCCGGTCGTTCGTTGTCCGGGCGCCGTACGCCGTCGTCGGGCACATCGACGGCCACGGCGCCTTCGTCGAAGGCTGCCTGCACCGCGGACTCCTGCTTCGGCTGTCCGAACGTCCAGTGGTTGAACACCAGGTTCAGCACGAACACGACGAGCGCGGTGGCGGTGATGGACGAGCCGAAGATGACCTGGAAGTTCTTCGGGAACTTGCCGTAGAAGTTCGGGTCGAAGGCCGGCAGCAGCCCGACGGCCAACGAGGTCGCGACGATCAGCAGGTTGTGGTTGCCCTTGAAGTTCACCTTGCCCAGGGTCTGGATGCCGACCGCGGTGACCATGGCGAACATCACCGTGGCTGCGCCGCCGATCACCGGACCCGGTAGGTCCGCGATCATCTTGGCCGAGTTTCGGTATCAGCCCCATGATCAGCAAGAAGGATCCGCAGGTCGTGACCACCCATCGACTTCGGATTCCGGTGAGTCCAACCAGCCCGACGTTCTCGGCGAACGCGGTGTCCGGGAAGGAGTTGGTGAACGAGGCCAGCAGCGCGGACAGGCCGTCGGTGGCCAGGCCGCGGGCCAGGTCGTTCGGCGACAGGTCCTTGTCGACCATCTCACCGACCGCCAGCATGTCCGCCGTCGACTCGGTATAGGTCACCAGCATCACGATGCACATGGTGATGATGGCTGCTGCGGCGAACTTTGGATGACCGAAGTGGAAGATCTTGGGGCCGCCGAACCACTCTGCGTCCTTCACGTTGCTGAAGTCGACGAGGTTCATGAACGACGCCACGACTGTGCCGATCACGATGCTCAGCAGCACCGCGATCTGACCGATGAAGCCGCGGAAGAAGCGGGTGATGAGCAGGATCAGCAGGACGACCAGCCCGGCGAGCGCGATGCGCCCGACGCCACCGATGTACTTGTCACCGGCCGCCTTGTCGCCGTAGATCAGGGTGATGTCGGCGCCGCCCAGCGAGAGCCCGATGATGCAGATCACCGTGCCGGTGACCAGCGGGGGGAAGAACCGGATCACCGTCGAGAACGGCTTCGCGATGAGCAGGCCGAAGACACCTGAGATCAGCATCGCGCCGTACACGTACGGCAATCCGCTGCGGCCGCCGTACTGGTTGGCGATGATGATCATCGGGTTCAGTACGGTGAACGTCGCGCCGGCCACGACCGGCAACCGCACACCCATGATCTTGCCGATACCGGCTGACTGGATGATTGTTGCGATTCCCGAAATCAGCAGGTCAGCGCTGACGAGGATCGCGATGTCGCGTTTGTCGAGGCCGACCGCCGGCCCGACGATCAGCGGGACGGCAACCGCGCCCGCGTACATGATGAACAGGTGCTGGAGCCCGAAGATGACGAGCTTCTGCGGGGCGAGCACCTCGTCGACCGGGTGCACGCGTTTCTTGGCGTCCGGCGGCGGCGCCGCACCTGTGTCCTGATCCAGCGACATGGGACCTCCTCGGGCGTTCCGATGATCCGCTAACTTTTCCGTATAGCGGATATGGTTTTTCGCTTTGCAGATAAGTTAGCTGCATCACCCGCGCGGGTCAAGAGCCTGGAGCGGGTTTGCGAACGAGGTGCAGGTCGGTCAGGCAGAGGCTTCGTCGACGGCCACGGGTACCCCGAGATCGGCGGCGATCCGGGCGGCCGCATCGTGCAGCACCGGGGCGGCGGCAGTGACGGCGTCGTCGGTCATGCGGGTCAGCGGCCCCGACATGGACAATGCCATCGGCCGAGGTGCGTCGGGGACGATCACAGCGACACACCGCACCCCGAGTTCCTGCTCGCCGTCGTCGAGGGCGTAGCCGCGCTCGCTGGTTCGCGCCAGGTCGGCCAGGAAGGCTTCCGGCGTGGTCAGGGTGTGTTCGGTGCGCCGGGTCATCCCGGTGCGCTCCAGCAGCCCGCGGACCTTGCTCTCGGGCTGGCCCGCGAGGATCGCCTTGCCGACCGCCGTCGCGTGCGGCTGCACGCGCCGGCCCACTTCGGTGAACATCCGCATGAAGTTCGCCGACGGCTGCACCTGGGCCACGTACACGATCTCGTCGCCGTCGAGGATCGCCAGGTTCACCGACTCCCCGAGGGCGTCGACGACCTCGGTCATGTGGCCCTTGGCGAGCGCGCCGAGTCGTTTGGTGCTGGCGTCGGCGAGGCGCATCAGTCGCGGGCCGAGCGAGTACTGCCGCGACGGCTCCTGGCGCACGTACCCGAGGTCGACCAGGGTGCGGACGAGGCGGTGGATGGTGGCGAGCGGCAGGTCGGCGGCCACCGCCAGCTGGGAGAGCCCGATGACGCCGTCGGCGTCGGCCATGGCCTCCAGGATGGCGAAGGCGCGGTCGAGGGACTGGACGCCGCCTCGCGCGCGACCCTCGACCGGTTCGGTCATGGCGGCCCCTTCGTCACGCCGAAAACGATAACACGATTCCGCATACCGGAAACGAGCTATCCCTTGATCCGAGTGCCGTCGACCCAGACCCCGGCCAGATCGTGCGCGGTGGCGAGGGTGAACGTCTTGGCCAGCGCGTCGTCGGGATCGGCGGCGTAGCGCAACCCCACGTCGAGGGTCGACGCCGGCACCGGGCGTACCCACACGGCGTCGAAGCGCTTCCCGACGCTGAGATCGCCGATCTCGTCGAGCAGTCCGAGGGCATCGGCGCCCGCACCGGTCGCGAGGTAGAGCAGGTGGGTCGCGGTGAGCGGTACGCCGTGCGCACCGCGCAGCCGTTGCACGAAGTAGGCCTGCAGCGCCTCCTTGAACAGCGAGAAGCCGGCGCCGGCGCCGACGTCACAGCCCAACGCCACTCGCACGCCGTGGTCGAGGTGCCGGTCGAGCGGGAACAGGCCGCTGCCGAGCGCGGCGTTGCTGGTCGGGCAGTGGGCGACGCTCGAGCCGCTCGAGCCGAGCCGGGCGAGTTCGGCGTCGGTCGGGTGCACGTTGTGCGCGAACACGCTGCGCCGCCCGACCAGGCCGTGCTTGTCGTAGCTGTCGAGGTAGCTCGCGCCGCCGAACAGGTCCTGCACGGTCGCGATTTCGGCCAGATTCTCGTTGATGTGCGAGGTGAACCAGGTGTCGGCGGCCTCCTCGTGCAACCGCGCACACGACTCGAGCAGATCATCGGTGCACGACAGCGAGAACCGCGGGGTGACGGCGTAGCGCAGCCGATCGCGCCCGTGCCATCGCTCGACGAGCGCGCGACCCTCCGCGTACGCGCGCTCGGGTGTCGTGTGCAGGTCGTCGCGCAGCAACCGGTCGCCGACGACGAGTCCGCTGGTGATTCGCAGGCCGCGTCGGGCGGCTGCCTCGAACAAGACGTCCATCGCGGTCGCGAAGTGCGACCCGAAGACGAGCGCGGTCGTCGTGCCGGAGTCACCGAGCGCGCGGATGAAGTCGGCGGCGACCCCGCGGGCGTATCCGACGTCGGCGAGTCGCGCTTCCTCGGGGAGCGCGCACTTGTCGAGCCATTCGAGCAACGGCATGCCGAGCGCGCCGATCGCACGCATCTGCGGGAAGTGCACGTGGGTGTCGACGAGCCCGGGCAGCAGGAAGCCCTCGGTCAGCTCGATCGACCTCGTGGCCCGGGAAGCGGGCGCGCAGCTCGGCGAACGGTCCCCGGTCGATGATCGTGCCGCTCTCGACCGCGATACCCACATCGGCGTCGGCACGCAACGTGCCGCCGGCGAACGGACTGTCCGGGGTGTCGAACACCTGCGCGCGAAAGAGCGTCATGCCTGCACCTCGCGCGCGACCCGGTGTCCCTCGAAGCGCAGCAGCAGATCGGCAGCGACGCTCACCGCGATGGCCGCAGGCTCCTTGGCGGTGATCTCGGTGAGCCCGATGGGCGTGGTGATGCGCGCGATCGTCGGCTCGTCGTGGCCGTAGTCGGCGAGGTGCTGGCGGAACCGCGTCCACTTGGCGGCCGAGCCGATGAGCCCGATGGACCCGAACTCACCGACGCGCAGCACGGCGTCGCACAGCGCGAGATCCTCGGCGTGGTCGTGGGTCATGATCAGCACGTGGGCGCCGGGCGGCAGCTCACCGAGCACGATCTCGGGCAGCACCGGCACCCGATGCACGTGGACGTTCGCGAGCGCGTCGGCCAGCACTTCGAGGCGATCGTCGGCGAGCTGTTCGGGACGGCTGTCGATCAGGTGCAGGTCCAGGTCGTGCCGGGCGAGGATGCGGGCGAGCTCCATGCCCACGTGCCCGACCCCGAAGATCGCCACGGCCGCGACGACGGGAAGGGGCTCGAACAGCACCGACACCGCGCCGCCGCAGCACTGGACGCCGTGCTGGTAGGGCGCCTTGTCCGACAGCGCGACCTCGATGAGATCCGTGTCGGTCGTGCCGGCGGCGAGCATCTCCCGCGCGCGTTCGATCGCGACAGCCTCGACGTTGCCGCCACCGATCGAGCCCCACGTCTCGGTCGGGCTCACCACCAGCTTGGCACCGCCGCCGCGGGGCGCGTGCCCACGTACCGAGGCGAGGGTCACCAGCACGCCGGGCTCGCGCGCCGTGCGCAGTCGGCCCACCGCGTCCCACCAGCGCAACTCAGACATGGGTCACCGTCGGACGTCGCTGCTCGGAACGCGGGTGCATCGGGTGCCCACCATTGGGCTGGGGCGGTTCGATGTCGGCGTCGACCACGTGGCCGTGCTCGGTGTGCGCGCGGGCCTGCTCGACCGCCCAGTACACCGCCTCGGGCGTGGCCGGCGATCCGAGGTCGATGCTGGTGCCCTGCGGACCGAACGCCGCCGCGGCCTCGCGCAGCGCCTCGCGGACTGCGAACGCCAGCATCAGCGGTGGCTCGCCGACCGCCTTGGAGCCGTATACCGCGCCTTCCTCGGTGGCGTTCTCGAGCAGCGTCACGTTGAAGACGGGTGGCATCTCGGAGAAGCTCGGCAGCTTGTACGTGCTGGCCGCCTGGGTCAGGAACCGACCGCGGTTGGGTCCGTCGCTGACGTCCCAGCGAAGATCCTCGAGGGTGAGCCAGCCGGCGCCCTGCACAAAGCCGCCCTCGATCTGGCCGATGTCGACCAGCGGCGACAGGCTGTCGCCGACGTCGTGCACGATGTCGACGCGCCGGGTCGTGTACGCGCCGGTGAATCCGTCGACCTCCACCTCGGCAGCGGCCGCACCGTAGGCGAAGTACTTGAACGGCGAGCCCTGCATACGGGAGGAGTCCCAGTGCAGCCCCTCGGTGCGGTAGTAGCCCGCTGCGAACAACTGCACCCGCTGGAAGTACGCAGCCACCACGAGGTCGTCCCAGAGGATCTCGTCGGTGTCGTTGCCCAGCACGCGTGCGGCGCCCTCGACGATGTGCACGTCCGAGGGGTTGCAGCCCAGCCGTGTTGCGGCGACGGCGACGAGCCGCGTGCGGATCTGCTCGCACGCGTTCTTCACCGCGCCGCCGTTGAGGTCGGCGCCCGAACTCGCCGCCGTTGCCGAGGTGTTCGGCACCTTGTCGGTACGGGTCGGGGCCAGCCGCACTTTGTGCAGCGGGATGCCGAGTGTGGTGGCGGCGACCTGCAGCATCTTGGTGTGCAGGCCCTGGCCCATCTCGGTGCCGCCGTGGTTGATCAGCACCGAGCCGTCCTTGTAGACGTGTACCAGCGCGCCGGCCTGGTTGAACGCGGTCAGGTTGAACGAGATGCCGAACTTCACCGGCGTCATCGCGAGCGCGCGCTTGCGGTGTTCGTGGGTGCGGTTGAACTGCGCGATCTCGGCCTGCCGCGCGGCGATGTCCCCCCGCTCGGTGACCTCGCCCCACACCGCCGCGATCCGTTCCGGATGCCGAACGGGCTGGCCGTAGGGCGTCGACTGCCCGGCCGAGTAGAAGTTGCGGCTCCGCAGATCGCCGGCGTCGATGCCCAGCAGCGGTGCGCACCGGCCCAGGATGTCCTCGATGACGATCATGCCCTGGGGGCCGCCGAAGCCGCGAAACGCCGTGTTCGAGGTCTTGTTGGTCTTCGCGATGCGCCCGTTCACCCGGATGTTCGGGATCCAGTACGCGTTGTCGATGTGGCACAACGCGCGAGCGAGCACCGGTTCGGACAGGTCGAGACTCCAGCCGCCGTCGGCGGTCAGCGTGGCGTCCAGCGCGACGATGTGACCGTCGGCGTCGAAGCCCACCCGCCAGTCGGAGTGGAAACCGTGCCGCTTGCCCGACATCGTGAGGTCCTGGGTGCGGTTCAGCCGCAACCGCACCGGCCGGCCGGTGAGCGTGGCCCCGAGTGCCGCCACTGCCGCGAAGCCGTGCGGCTGCATCTCCTTGCCGCCGAACCCGCCGCCCATCCGCAGACACTGCACGGTGACCTCGTTGCTGTGCCGGCCCAGCACGTGCGCGACGATCTCCTGGGTCTCCGACGGGTGCTGGGTGCTGCTCTGCACGAAGATCTGCTCGTTCTCGTCGACGAGCGCGAGCGCGGCGTGGGTCTCGAGGTAGAAGTGCTCCTGCCCGGAGAACTCGAACACGCCGCTGAACACGTGCGCGGCCTGCGCGAACCCGGCGTCGATGTCACCGCGGCCGACCTGCGGTTGCGCCCCTTGGAAGCTCTGCGCAGCGATCGCGTCGGTGACCTTGATGTAGGAGGGCAACGGTTCGACGTCGACCTCGACGGCGGCCGCACCGAGGCGGGCGGCCTCGGCGGTCTCGGCCAGCACGTAACAGACGGCGTGTCCGAAGAACATGATCTCGTCGGGGAACAGCGGTTCGTCGTGCTTGACCCCGGCGTCGTTGACGCCCGGCACGTCGGCGGCGGTGAGCACCCGCACCACGCCGGGTATCGCCAGCGCCGGCTCGGTCCGCAACGCGGTGACCCGCGCATGTGCGTGCGGCACCTGCACCGGCCACGCGTGCAGGATGTCCTTGGTGCGCTGGACGAGGTCGTCGGTGTACAGCGCGGTGCCGGTCACGTGCAGCGCGGCGCTCTCGTGCGGGATGGCGTTGCCGACCTCCGGCTTCTCCGGCCGCTCGGACAGGGCACTCATGACGTTCCTCCGCGCGGGTTGTCCGCGTACAACTTGCGCAGGCTCTGCCCCAGCATCGCCGAGCGGTACTTCGAACTGGCCCGCTGGTCGTCGATCGGCGTCCCGGCGCGAGCGAGCACCTGCGCGGCCTGGTCCACCACGTCGGCCGACCACGGCCGGCCCTCCAGCGCTGCCTCGGTCTCCGTGCCGCGAATCGGCGTGGCGGCCACCCCGCCGAGACCGATCCGGGCGGTGCGCACCACCCCGTCATGGATGTCGAGCGCGAAGCCGACGGCGACGCTGGAGATGTCGTCGAAGCGGCGCTTCGCGATCTTGTGGAACGCGGTCAATCCGGCCAGCGGCAACGGGATGCGGACCGCGCGGATCAGCTCGTCGGGCCGACGCACGCTCTTTCGGTATCCGGTGAAGTAGTCGACCAGCGCAACGACCCGCTCGCCGTCGGCGTCGGCCAGCACCACGGCGGCGTCGAGCGCCAGCAGCGCGGGCGGCGAATCGCCGATGGGCGATCCGGTGCCGAGGTTCCCGCCGATCGTCGCACCGTTGCGGATGAGCCGAGAAGCGAACTGCGGGAACAACGCGGCAAGCACCGGCACGCTGCCGTCGAGCTGTCGTTCTATTTCAGAAAGAGTCAGCGCGGCGCCGATCTCGATGTAATCGGCAGTGCGAGTCAGGCCCCGCAATTCAGGCAGCCGGTCGATGGCGACGACGAAGTCCGCGCGGCGCCCGCGCAGGTTCACCTCGACGCCCCAGTCGGTGGAGCCGGCCACGAGGACGGCATCGGGTCGCTCGCGTATGACACGCAGCGTCTCGGCCAGGTCGGCCGGGCGGACGAACTCGCGACTGCCGGTGCGCAACGCGGTCCGCCGCGCGGGCGGAGCCGCGACGGCCCGCCGCGCCGCCATCGGATCGGCGTCGGTCGGGGTGTCCAGCGAGTAGGCGGCGTCCTTGATCGGCCGGTAGCCGGTGCAGCGGCACAGGTTGCCGCTCAGCGCGTGCAGGTCGAAGCCGTTCGGGCCGTGCTCGTGGTCGGGGTCCGCGTCGTCGTCGATCGCGGCCGCCGGAGCGCGACCCGGTCGGTAGTACTCGGCCGCCATGCTGCAGACGAAGCCCGGCGTGCAGTACCCGCACTGCGAGCCGCCGCGCACCGCCATCTCGTACTGCACCGGATGCAGCGCATCCGCGGTGCCGAGCCCCTCGGCGGTGACGACCTCCTGGCCGTCGAGCGAGGCCGCCGGGATCAGGCAGGCGTTGATCGCGATCCACTCCGTCGGACTGCCGAGACCCGGCCGGGCGACCAGCACGGAGCAGGCCCCGCACTCGCCCTCGGCGCAGCCTTCCTTACACCCGGTGAGCCCACGATCGCGGAGGAAGTCCAGCGCCGTGGTGTGGGTGGGCAGGTCGTCGAGCGGCGCGGGCCGTCCGTTGACGGTGACGCTGGCGATGCCGCTCTCGTTGACCTCGGTGACGGTCATGACGTGCTCCTGTCCGACCACGGACTGTCCATGTTTCCCCACACCGGCATACGGCGGGGGCACGGTTGGCGGTCGACACCCGGCGGGTTGGTTATCCATGCCGAACAACCCGAGGGCGAACTCGACTGTACAAGCCGCGCGGGCCTCGAGGAAGAGCTTTCGGAAAGATTTTTCCGCATCGTGAACTCAGCAGAACTGGCGGCTGAGCGGCACGTGCCGGTTCACGTCCTTGTAGAGCAGGTACCGGAACCGGCCCGGGCCGCCGGCGTAACACGCCTGCGGGCAGAACGCGCGCAGCCACATGAAGTCGCCGGCCTCGACCTCCACCCAATCGCGGTTGAGCAGATAGACCGCCTTGCCCTCGAGCACGTACAACCCGTGCTCCATCACGTGGGTCTCCGGGAACGGGATGGACCCGCCCGGTTCGAAATTGACGATGTTCACGTGCATGTCGTGGCGCAGGTCGGCGGGGTCGACGAAACGCGTCGTCGTCCACGCCCCGTTGGTGTCGGGCATCGGCAGTGGCTGCACGTCGCGCTCGTTCGTCACGAACGCCGGCGGTACGTCCAGGCCCTCCACGCGCTGGTATGCCTTGCGGATCCAGTGGAACCGCGCGTGGGTGTCACCGGCGTTGCGCAGCGTCCAGGTGGCGCCGGGCGGCAGGTAGGCGTACCCGCCCGGTTCCAGCAGGTGCACCTGGTCGCCGACGGTGAGGTCGACGGATCCGTAGACCACGAACAGCACCGCCTCGGCGCCGGCGTCGGCCTCCGGCCGTTCGCTGCCGCCGCCGGGCGCGACCTCGACGATGTACTGCGAGAAGGTCTCGGCGAAGCCGGACAGCGGCCGGGCGATCACCCACAGCCGGGTGTCGTTCCAGAACGGCAGGAAGCTCGTCACGATGTCGCGCATCGTGCCGCGCGGCAGCACCGCGTAGGCCTCGGTGAACACCGCCCGGTCGGTGGTCAGCTGGGTCTGCCCGGGCAGCCCGCCGGTCGGGGCGTAATAGCTCGTCATCGTCGTCCTCTCCTCAGCAACTCGCCGTGCGGTTCGCCGCCCGGGTCGACCCGTCGGCCGCGCAACCACGTCTCGCGGACGACCCCGGTGAGTTCGCGTCCGGTGTAGGCGCAGACCGGGTTCTTGTGCAGCAGGTGGGCGGGATCGACCACGAACTGCGCGCGCGGATCGAACACGCTCAGGTCCGCGTCGGCACCGACCTCGATGCGGCCCTTGTGGGTGAGCCCGACCCGATCGGCCGGCCCGGTTGCCATCCACTGCACCACCTGGGTGAGGTCGTACCCGCGGGCCTGCGCGGCCGTCCACACCACGGGCAGCCCGACCTGCACCGACGCGATGCCGCCCCACGCCGCCGCGTAGTCGCCGGTGTCGAACCGCTTCAACTCCGCCGTGCAGGGTGAGTGGTCGGTGACGATCAGGTCGATGTCGCCGGCGGCCAACGCCGACCACAGCAGGTCCTGGTTGGCGGCGTCGCGGATCGGCGGGCAGCACTTGAACTCGGTCGCGCCGTCCGGGATGTGCTCCGCGTCGACGGCGAGGTAGTGCGGGCAGGTCTCCACCGTCAGGTCCATCCCGGCCGCGCGCGCTGCCCTCAGCTCCGGCAGCGCGTCGGCGCTGGACAGGTGCAGCACGTGGGCGCGGCCGCCGCTCGCCTTCGCCGCGTCGATGACGGTGGCGATCGCACGGTCCTCGGCATCGTGCGGCCGCGAACGCAGAAAGGCCGCATAGGCCCGGCCGTCCGGCGAGGGGGCGTCGTCGATCACCGCCGCGTCTTCGGCATGCACGATCAGCAGCGCGCCCAACCGGGCGGTCTCGGCCATCGCAGCACGGAACTGCCCGGCTTCCAGCGGTGGGAACTCCGGGACCCCGGAATCGAGCAGAAAGCACTTGAACCCGAAGACGCCGGCCTCGTGCAGCGGCGCCAGCTCCGCCAGGTTGCCGGGCACCGCGCCGCCCCAGAAACCGACGTCGACGTGCACCTGCGGCGCCGCGCAGTCGCGCTTGGCGGCGAGCCCGGCGAGAGTCGTCGTGGGCGGGATGCTGTTGAGCGGCATGTCGACGATCGTGGTGACCCCGCCGGCCGCGGCCGCCCGGGTCGCGGACGCGAAACCCTCCCAGGCGGTGCGCCCGGGTTCGTTGACGTGGACGTGGGTGTCGACCAGGCCGGGCAGCAGCACGGCGTCGGGCCCGACCTCGACGGTCTGCCGCGCGGACACGTCGGCGTCGATCGGCTCGACCGCCGCGATCCGGCCGTCCTGCACGCCGATCGCGCACGCCCGCTCGGCGCCTGCGACGATGGCGCGCTGCGCCCGGAAGACGACGTCCAGGCTCATTGAAGCCGCTCCGCGATCTGTGCGCCGATGCGGCGCAGGAGCGGTCCCGGCGCGGTGAACGATTCGTCGGGTTCCGAGGCCTCGTGCTCGAGCGTGTACACGGCATCGAATCCTGCGCTACGCCAGGTGTCCGCGTCGAGGCCGCACCGACCGGCGACTGCTACAACCGGGACGCCGGCGCGGCGGGCGGCGCTCGCGACCCCCGCGGGCGCCTTGCCGTGCAGGGTCTGGGCGTCCAACGCGCCCTCGCCGGTGACGACGAGGTCGACCCGTTCGACCAACTCCTGGAAGCGCATGAGATCGAGCACCAGGTCGACCCCGGGCCGCAGGTCGGCACCGAGGATCGCCGCCGCGGCGAAACCGACGCCGCCCGCCGCCCCGGCGCCGGGAAGCTCACGCCGATCGGTGCCGGTCGCCTTCGCGACGACGTCGGCCCAGTGCCCGAGGGCCGCGTCGAGCGCCTCGACCTGCTGCGGATCGGCGCCCTTCTGCGGCCCGTAGACCGCGGCGGCGCCATGCGGCCCGGTGAGTGGGTTGTCGACGTCGCAGGCGACCTGAACCATCGCCTGCGCGAGCGCCGGGTGCAGGCGATCCAGGTCGAGCGTCGCAGCGGCCGCCGCGCCGA
This sequence comes from uncultured Actinomycetota bacterium, assembly GCA_963850835.1. Lineage (GTDB taxonomy): Bacteria > Actinomycetota > Actinomycetes > Mycobacteriales > Jatrophihabitantaceae > Jatrophihabitans. The sequence goes on from CAWKNB010000003.1 coordinate 294,401, forward strand.
GCCCACCGGGGCCGACGTCCGCGCCGGCCGCATCGCGGACCACCGCACCGAGCGCCTGCACCATGCCGACTCCGCCGTCGGTCGACGCACTGCCACCGATGCCGAGCACGACTCGGACGCATCCTGCATCGAGCGCCGCGGCGATCACCTCGCCCACGCCGCGGCTGGTCGCCGTCAACGGCGCCCGCTCGCGTAGTGCGGCCAGCCCGGCCACCGCGGCCAGCTCGACCACCGCCACGTCGCCGCGGCGGGCATACGCCGTGGGGCCGGGCAGGCCGGCGGCGTCAGCAGCCCTGACGCCGACCCGCGCGAAACCGGCCGTCTCGAATGCCGCGAGCAGCCCGTCGCCGCCGTCGGCCACCGGAACGGTGTCGACGACGACGTCGGGTCGGCGCTCGCGGATGCCGTCGGCCAGGTGCGCGGCGACCTCGGCGGCGGTCAGCGTGCCCTTGAACTTGTCCGGGGCGAGCAGGACGTGCGGCATGCCGCGCTCAGTCGAGGTTGGCGTACACCGAGGTGGGTGCGTGCACGCCGGACTCGGCCAGTTCCTCGAACTCGGTGACGTTGTCGATCTCGATACCCATCGACACGTTGGTGACGCGTTCGAGGATCACCTCGACGATCACCGGCACCCGGTGCTCGACGATCAGCTTCTTGGCCTGTTCCAGTGCGGGCAGGATCTCGGCCGGGTCGAACACCCGGATCGCTTTGCAGCCCAGCCCTTCGGCGACCTTCACATGATCGACGCCGTACCCGTTCAGCTCGGGTGCATTGATGTTGTCGAAGGACAGCTGCACGCAGTAGTCCATGTCGAAGCCGCGCTGCGACTGCCGGATCAGACCGAGGTAGGCGTTGTTCACCAGCACGTGGATGTACGGGATGTTGAACTGCGCCCCGACGGCCAGCTCCTCGATCATGAACTGGAAGTCGTAGTCGCCGGACAGCGCCACCACGGTGGATTCCGGATCGGCGGTCGCCACGCCCAGCGCGGCCGGCACGGTCCAGCCGAGCGGGCCGGCCTGCCCGGCGTTGATCCAGTGCCGCGGTCGGTAGACGTGCAACAGCTGGGCGGCCTGGATCTGGGAGAGCCCGATGGTGCTGACGTAGCGCACGTCTTTCCCGAAGGCGCGGTTCATCTCCTCGTAGACCCGCTGCGGCTTGATCGGCACGTCGTCGAAGCTGGTGCGGCGCAGCATGGTCCGCTTGCGCTCGTCGCACTCGGCGGCCCAGCCCGACCGGTCGCGCAGCGAGCGCTCGCGGGCGGCGGTCACGAACAGTTCCAGCGCTGCCTTCGCATCGGAGGCGATGCCGTAGTCGGGCGCGAAGACCCGCCCGATCTGGGTGGGCTCGATGTCGACGTGCACGAACGTGCGGCCCTCGGTGTAGGTGTCCAGGCCGCCCGTGTGCCGGTTCGCCCAGCGATTGCCGATGCCGAGCACGAAGTCGGCGGCGAGCATGGTGGCGTTGCCGTAACGGCGCGAGGTCTGCAACCCGACCATGCCGGCGTTGAGCGGGTGGTCGTCACCAATGACGCCCCAGCCCATCAGCGTCGGGACGACCGGCACACCGGTCAGCTCGGCGAACTCGACGAGCAGGTCCGCGGCGTCGGCGTTGATGATGCCGCCGCCGGCCACGATGAGGGGTCGTTCCGCTGCCTCGAGCATGTCCAGCGCCTTGTCGATCTGGGCGCGGCTCGCGGCCGGCTTGTAGGCCGGCAGCGGCTGGTAGGTGTCCGGGTCGAACTCGATCTGCGCCTGCTGCACGTCGATCGGCAGATCGATCAGCACCGGTCCCGGTCGGCCCGAGCGCATGAGGTGAAAGGCCTGCTGGAACACGCCAGGCACCTGCGCCGGCTCCAGCACCGTCACCGCCATCTTGGTCAGCGGCTTCGCGATCGACGCGATGTCGACCGCTTGGAAGTCCTCCTTGTGCAGCTTGGCGACGGGCGCCTGCCCGGTGATGCACAGGATCGGGATCGAGTCGGCGCTCGCCGAGTACAGCCCGGTGATCATGTCGGTGCCGGCCGGACCGCTCGTGCCGATGCACACGCCGATGTTGCCGGCGGCTGCGCGGGTGTAGCCCTCGGCCATGTGCGACGCGCCCTCGACGTGGCGGGCGAGCGTGTGGTGCAGGCCGCCGTTGGTCTGCATCGCCTTGTAGAAGGGGTTGATCGCCGCTCCGGGCAACCCGAAGACGTTCGTGACCCCTTCGGCTTTCAAAATCTCCACGGCGGCCTGGGCCGCTGTCATGCGTGGCATGTCGTGCTCCGTTCGGTCAGTGTGTGGCTTTGCCGGCGAGACGCTCAACGCCGCGCAGCAGGGCCGAGTGGTCCAGGTCGCCGTCGCCGTTCGCGCGTGCTGACGCCATCAGCTGCGCGACGATCGCGCCGAGCGGGAGGACCACGCCGGCCTCGCGCGCGGCGGACGTGACGATGCCCATGTCCTTGTGGTGCAAGTCGATGCGAAAACCGGGCTCGAAGGACCGGCCGAGCATGTTGGCCTGCTTCTGGTCGAGCACCTTGGAGCCGGCGAGGCCGCCGCCGAGCACCTGCAACGCCGCCTTGGTGTCCACGCCGTACGCCTCGACGAACACCAGCGCCTCGGCGAGGGCCTCGATGTTGGCGCCGACGATCAACTGGTTGGCGGCCTTGACCGTCTGGCCGGCGCCGTTCGGGCCGACGTGCACCACGGTCTTGCCGACGACGTCGAACACCGGCTTGGCGGCGTCGAAGTCAGCGGCCGCACCGCCCACCATGATGGACAGTTGGGCGTTCTTGGCGCCGGCCTCGCCCCCGGACACCGGCGCATCGAGCAGCCGGAAGCCGCGCTCGGCGGCCGTGGCAGCGAGCGCCGTCGTGACATCGGGCCGGATGCTCGAGAAGTCGATCACCAGCGCGCCCTCGGGGGCGTGCGCGAACACGCCGTCGTCTGCGGTCAGCACCGCCTCGACGTCGGGCGAGTCGGGCACCATCACGGCTACGACATCGGCGTCGGCGACCGCGTCGGCGATCGAAGCGGCCTCGCGTCCACCGGCTTCGACGAGTGGTGTCGCGCGGCCCGGTGAGCGGTTGTATCCGGCGACCTCGTAGCCCGCGTTCTGCAGGTGGACGGCCATCGGGCTGCCCATGATGCCCAGGCCGATGAAAGCGATCTTGCTCATGTCATGCTCCTCGGGTTTCGAAATCAGGCAGTGGCGCGGCGCTCGCGCGGCAGCCAGGCCAGGCTCGACTCGGTGTCGGTGGTCGGCTTGTACTCCAGGCCGACCCAGCCGGAATACCCCGCGGCGACGAGGTCGCCGAGGTAACGGTCCAGTTCGAGTTCACCGGTGCCGGGTTCGCCACGGCCCGGGCAGTCGGCGATCTGCACGTGCGCGACGAGGTCGGCGTGCTTGGCGATCGCGGCGTCCACGTCGTCACCGTTGTTTGCGAGGTGGAACAGGTCGCACAGGAACCCGACGTTCGGGTGGCCGTCCTGCCGTACGGCGGTCACGACGGCAACCGCGTCGTCGGCGGTGCGCAGCGGGTACGGCTTCGGGCCGCTCACCGGCTCGACCAACACCGTCGCACCGATGCGATCAGCCGCCGTGGCGGCCAGGCCCAGACTCTCCCGGCCGAGTTCGTCCTGCGCCGCCGGCTCGGCGTCGTCGACGCGGTTGCCGAACAGCGCGTTGAACGCGCCCACGCCGAGTTGCTCGCCGATGCCGACCGTCACGTCGATGTTGTCGCGGAACTGGCTCGCCCGGTCCGGGATGGACAGCACCCCGCAGTCGGGACCCGCGAGATCGCCGGCGAAGAAGTTGAGCCCGACCAGTTGCACGCCGGCATCACGCACGGCTCGCACGAACGCGTCGACCTCGGCGTCACCCGGCACCGGCTGGTCCGGCCAGGGCCACCAGAACTCGACGGCGTCGAAACCGGCGGCCTTGGCCGCGGCCGGCCGCTCGAGCAGCGGATGCTCGGTGAACATGATCGAGCAGTTGGCGAGGTAGCGCAGCCCGTGGTCGGTCATCGCGGCACTCACGCGAAGTTGGGCACGGCGAGCCAGGCGTCGCCGGCATCGGGTGCGTCGTCGCGGGCCACGGTTGCCTCGATCAGCCCGTACGGACGGTCGGCGGCGATGAACACCTCGCCGTTGTTCTCGATCCCGAAGGGCGCGAGATCGACGAGGAAGTGATGCTTGTTGGGCGCGGAGAACTTGATCTCGGCGATGTCCGGACACGTCTCGAGCACCTTGGTGCCCATCAGGTAGAGCGTCTCCTGCAGCGCCCGGCTGTACGTCGTCGCGAACGTCTCGAGCAGGGCGGCCTGCACGACGTCCCAGGTCTTGTTCCAGTCGACGTCCGTGCCGACGTAGCGCCACCGCGCCACCAACGAGGTGGCCATGATCCGGTCGTCGGTCTCCTGCAGGGTCGTGTACTCGTCCTTGAGGTAGCCCTTGAACTCCGAGCCGGTGGACTTGAGCAACACCAGGTCCTGCAGGCCGGAGACCACGTGCACCTGCTCGTCGTTGCCTCGCCCGGACACGGTCACCACCGTGGTGCGCACGACGTCGCCGCGACGCACGAATGCGTGGTCGTGTCCGACACCGCCGACCGGGATGCGGTCCCAGCCGTACTGCTCAACGCGGATCTGCGCCGAGTCGGCCTTCGGCGCAGCCGCCAGGAACCGGCGGCCCAGCGCGATCGCGTAGTCCTCCGGCGAGCTGGCGCCGGCCTGCTTGGCGTAGGCGAACGCGGTGTTCTTCTGGGTGTCGGTCGGCAGCACGTCGGCCTGATCGCCGTCGGTGTGCGCCGCGGCGAAGTCACCGCGCAGCGACGTCGAGACGTTCAGGTCGAGGATCGAGTGGCGCGCGGTGTCGCGGTAGATGCGTACGACCCGGTTCTCCGCCTTGCCGTACTGGTTCGCGCCCAGCGAGATGCCCATTGCCACCCTCGTCCCTGTTTTCCGTATGTCGGAAGGTTACTACCGAATAGTGGAATGATATTCCCGATCTGCGGAAGCCGTCAATGGGCTTGGGTCAGCGGGTCGGGCGGGCGAGCTCGGTCAGCTCGTCCACACCGCACCCGGTGGCCGCGCGCACCTCGTCCGGGGTCGTGGCCGCGCAGTCCAGGGCCCGCACGACGTAGTCGGCAAGCGCGCGTGCAGTTGCCGGCTCGTCCAGGATCGCGGAATCGGTGCGCTCGCGGTAGTTGCGCAGGCGGGTGCCGGCCCGTTCCAGGCCCTCGCGGTAGAACGCGATCGTCGCGGCGTACCGGGTGGGAAGTTGCGCCGGATGCAGGTCCCAGCCCTGGTAGAAACCACGCTCCAGCGAGCGCCGGACGAGCTGGGCGTGCAGTCGCCACGCGTGCTCGACGGCGGCCGCGTCGCCGACCGGCAGGATGTTCGTCGAGCCGTCGGACAGGCGCACGCCGGTGCCCGCCGCGGCAGCCTGCATCACGAGCTTCGCGTGGTCGGCGACCGGATGCGCCATGCTCTGGTACTCCGCCGCTATCCCGCAGAACGCGGAGTAGTCGTAGGTGCCGTAGTGCAGCGCGGTGCACCGGCGATCGGCCGCATGCACCATGCGAGCGACGAGGGCGGTGCCGTCCGGCCCGAGGATCGACTGCGGGGTCTCGACCTGGATCTCGAAGCGCAACGAGCGCTCGTCCAGGTCGAGGGCGGCCTCGAGTCGCGCACAGGTGAACACCATCGCGGCCACCTGGTCGACGCTGGTGACCTTGGGCAGCGTGATGACGAACTGCTCGAACGCGCCACCCGCGGCGGCGAAATCCTGCACGAACCCGGCGAGGGTGCGCAGGCCGCGACCGCGGGTCGGGGCCTCGAGGCTCTTCATCCGGATGCCGGCGAATGGCGCCGCGCTGCCGCGCTCCCGGCTCTCGGCCAGCGCCCGCGCCGCGGTGGCCACGTGCGCGTCTTCCTCATCGTCAGCACGCCGGCCGTAGCCGTCCTCGAAGTCGATCCGCAGGTCCTCGATCGGTTCGCTGCCGAGTTTCGTGCGCACGCGACGCACGAGATCGTCGTCGCCGACGAGATCGTGGAACAGCGCGTGGTGCGCGTCGAGCGCCGCCGTGGCCTGCTCGCCCCAGTCCGGGACCAGGTCCGTGTGCATCCGGTCGGCGGGCACGTAGACGGTGTGGATCGGTTGCCGGCCGCGACGTTCGCCGGGAAATTCCGCGACCAGCGCCGCATCCGCGGCGGCGAGGCGGGCATCCACCTCGTGGCTGAGCTGATCCAGGTCGAGCTGATCGAGGTCGAGCAATGGGCGGGGCATGCGGCATCCTTCCGTTTTCGCTCTGTGGATACTAGCTTCTGCGATACGGAATGAGAATGGGTCAGCTCTCGGCGATCGCGGCGCTGGCGGCGGCCGCACCGGCGGCCAGCTCACCCGGGTCGCCGGTGGTCAGCTCGCCGGTTCGCACCACCTGCCGTCCGCCGACGAACAGGTGCTCGAGGCGCGGCGCCCCGAACACCAGCGTGCACAGTGGATCGTCGATGCCCGCACCGGGCAGATCGCCGACGCGCCACACGGCGATGTCGGCCAGCTTGCCGGGCTCCAATGATCCGAGTTCACCGTCGCGGCCCAGGCAGCGGGCGCCGCCCACGGTCGCCATCTGCAGCGCCTCGCGTGCCGAGAGGGCGAGCGGGCCGTTGCGCAGTCGGGCCACGAGCAGCGACTGGTGCAGCTCGTCGATCATGCGTCCGGACTCGTTGGATGCCGCGCCGTCGACGCCGAGCCCGACGGGCGCACCGGCGTCCAGCAGCGCGCGCACCGGCGCGATGCCCGAGCCGAGCCGGCCGTTGGATGTCGGGCAATGCGCCACCCCGGTGCCGGTAGCGGCGAACCGGCCGACGGCGTCGTCGGACAGGTGCACACAATGCGCCAGCCACACGTCCGATCCCAACCAGCCGAGTTCCTCGGCGTACTGCGCGGGCGTGCGCCCGAACGTCTGCAGGCAGAACGCCTCCTCGTCGCTGGTCTCGGCGAGGTGGGTGTGCAGTCGGACGTTCCTCGCGCGTGCCAGGTCGGCGCTCTCGCGCATCAGCGCCTCGGTGACCGAGAAGGGCGAGCAGGGCGCAAGCGCGATGCGGGTCATCGCATCCGGGGCCGGGTCGTGCCAGCGGTCGATCGCGTCCGCGCTCGCCGCGAGGATCGTGTCGTGATCCTCGACGACCGAGTCCGGCGGCAGCCCGCCTGCCGATTCGCCGAGGTTCATCGACCCGCGGGTGGGATGGAAGCGGACGCCGATCTCGCGGGCAGCGCCGATCTCGGCCGCGAGCAGGTCCCCGCTGCCGTGCGGGAAGACGTAGTGGTGATCGGTCGAGGTGGTGGTGCCGGTCAGCGCCATCCAGGCCAGGTTCGCGGCGGCCGACGCGTGCACCCGCTCCGGCGTGAGCCGCGCCCAGATCGGATACAGCGTGGTGAGCCAGCCGAAGAGTGTGGCATCGGTGGCATACCCGCGGGTGATCCACTGGTACAGGTGGTGGTGGGCATTGACCAGTCCGGGGGTGACGAGCAGACCGCGCGCATCGATGCGGACGACGTCGGCCGGTCGTGGCCCCGGCCCGTCGCCGACCGAGACGATGCGGCCTGCGTCGAACGCGACGTGGCCGACGGTGTACTCACTGCCGGCGGGATCGACCGTCGCGACATGGCACCCGTCGAGGACCGTGGTCATGAGCCCCGGTACGTCGAGTATGCGTAGGGACTGAGCAACAGCGGCACGTGATGGTGTGCGGCAACATCGACGATCCGGAACGCGATGACCACCTCGGGATAGAAGGTGTCGGTGCCGAAGTGCGCGGCCACGTCGAATCGCAGCCGGTACTCGCCGGGCTCGGCGGACGGGGCGAGGTCGGCGACTCGTCCGTCGGCGTCGGTCACCCGGCTGCTGACCTCGACCCAGTCGTCACCGGTGCGGCGCGAGAGCACGACCGGGAGCGAGGCCGCCGGTCGGCCGACGACGGCGTCGAGCACGTGCGTGGAAATGCTCATCGGACAGTCTCCCGGAGGTGGGCGATCGCTCCCCTGCTCATCGCAGTAACCGTACGAGGCGCAGCCGGATCACCGCCGCGAGCTCTCGCAGCAACACCTGCTGCTCGACGTCCGGCTCGTTGTCCATCCGCTCGTACATCGCGGCCAGCATCTGCTGTGGCGAGCGCCCGGTCGCGCACATCAGGAACACGTGCCCGAACCGCGATTCGTAATCGAGGTTGCCGCGGTGCAGTGCCCCGGAAAGATCATCGCTCGCGGCGATCGCACCGGCGTGCTCCTCGCGCGACCACGAGGCCTCCAGGTCGGGGCCACCAGCACGCTCGCCGATGCGCGAATGAGACGCGAGCGCCTGGTCGATGCCCAGCGCGTCCAGCCCGGCGACCACGGCGTCGGAGCGAGCGAGCAGCGTCTGCAGGTTCTGGTACGGCCGGGCGGCGATCACGCCGTCCAGCCACGCGTCGCTGGCGCAGACCGGATGCAGAAACGCGCGCGCCTGATCGTCGGACAGCGCGTCGAACTCGGCGAGCGCGGTCATCGCCTCCACCATGGAGGCGAACCTACGCACTCGTCATCACGTTTGCGCGTCGGCGCGCTGGCGCTATCCCGCGCCGGGATCCTTCGGCGGGGCGTGCGTGTGGCCGTGCGAGTGCGGCTGCGCCTCGCCGGCGGACGGAACGGGATCACCGAGGCGCAGCGGCTTGTGCTCGTAGCGGCCCTCGTGGGCGAGGATCGGCCGCCGGTCGCCCTGCAGTTCCGGGTGTTTGTCCTCGAGCCGCTGCCGGGTGTCCCACTCCTTGCGCAGCCGTGCCGAGGTACTCGCGGTTGCCGTCGTGGGTGCCCCGCCAGGTCTGCGGCATGAGCTCCATCGGGCGGCCGACGTCGGCAAGTCCACCCAGCGCGACGCGCGACGGCGTCTTCACCCCGGGCGCGCCGCACGGGCACGGCGGTGCGACCTGGGCCGACATCGGTGCAGCAGATTCGTAGTGGTGCCCGTCCGCGCAGCGGTAGTCGTAGAGCGGCACCGGTTCACCAGTTCTCGATCGACTTGGCGAAGATGTCGGCGATGTCATCCTCGGTCGGCGTACGCGGACAGGTGGCCAGCAGCCGCTGCTGCTTCATCGTGCCCGGCACCAGATCGGGGATGTCGGACTCGGTGTAGCCCACCGCGCCGATGCCGTTCGGGATGTCGATGTCGCGCATGAGATCGATCAGCACCGACGGCAGCTGCTCGCCGGCCTGGTTCTTCTTCTCGGCGTCCGGACCGAGCATCGCGGCCGCGGCCAGATGCCGTTCCGGCGCGCTGTCGAAGCTGAACCGGAACGCCTCGGGCGCGGTCAGCGACACCGACATGCCGTGCGGCACCATCGCCTCGTCCTGCGGATAGCCGCTGGGCCGGAAGTCCTTCACCATGCCGGCGATCGGGTAGGCGTTGGCGTGCGGGATGTGCACGCCGGAGTTGCCGAACCCCATCCCGGCGAAGGTCGCCGCCATCATCATGTTGCTGCGCGCCTCGATGTCGTGCGCGCCGTCGTGCACCGCCGTTCGGAACGACTGGGCGATCAGCTTCATCGCTTTCTCGCACCACAGGTCCGAGACCGGGTTCGAGCCGCAGTAGGTGACCCGCTCCTCCGGCTTCTTGCGGTCGAACGTCGCGTACCAGCGTGCGGTGTAGGACTCGACCGCGTGGCAGACGATGTCCATGCCGGCCGACGCACTCACCTCGGGCGGCAGGGTCATGGTCAGCAACGGGTCGATGATCGCGAGCGTCGGGCGCAGCCGCCAGTGGCTGATGCCGGTCTTCACCTTCATCGACAGCACGTCGAGCACGCACATCGCGGTGCTCTCCGAACCGGTGCCCGCGGTGGTGGGCACCGCGATCAGCGGCTTCAGCTGCTGCCTCGGCGCCTGCGCCTTGCCGATCGGCTTGTTGAGGTAGTCCATCAGCGAGCCGCCGTCGGTCAGCATCAGGTTGACGGCCTTGGCGGTGTCGATCGCCGACCCGCCACCGACCGCCACGTACCCGTCCCACGGTCCCTGCTCACGGGCGTAGCCGGCGGCCTTGTCCATGCTGTCGTCGGTGGGTTCGACATGCACGCCGTCGAAGATCTCCGAGGCGATGTCGTACTTCAGCAGCTGGTCCTGGATCCGGTTCGGGATGCCGGTGCCGTTGATCGTCGAGTCGGTGACGATGAGCACGCGTTTGACGTTGAACTGGCTCATCTCGAACCCGATCTCGTCGAGCGCGCCGGCACCGAACTTCAACGGCGGCGCGCCCCACGTGAAGATCGTCTCCTCGGTGAGCTGGGTGGTGTCTGTCATCGCGTCGTCCTCACGTGTAGGTGCCGGGAGCCACTCGCAACTTGGCGATCTGGTCCGGATCGTGGCCGAACACCAACGTCGCGTCGCTCTCCTCGGCGATGCCGCGCAGCTTCTCGACCGAGGCGTACCAGCTCTCCAGGTTGTTGACGATGGCGGCCGGCACCGACGGCGGGCCGTAGCTCTCGCCGCGGTAGACGGCGTCCGCGGTGAAGATCATCGTGCCGCTGTCGGCGAGATCGACGCGCATGGACATGCTGCCCGGGGTGTGGCCGGGCGTCTGGATGAAGCTCACGCCGGGCAGGAACTCGGCGTCGCCGGAGACGGTCTCGAAGTCGAGGCCTTCGTAGTCGGCCTTCAGGTGCGCGCCGTTGAACGGCCCGTCGAAGCCGAATGCGTAGTCCTTCTCGACATCGCTGCACACCAACCTGGCCTTGGTGTCCTTGAACATCCCGGCGTTGCCGGCGTGGTCGAAGTGCAGGTGCGAGAGCACCACGTAGTCGATGTCGCCCGGTGCGATGTTCAACTGCGCGAGCCGCGAGTCCAGGTACTCGTCCTCGGAAACCTTGTCGTATGGGAAGAAGTCCTGCAGCCCGGTCGGGCCCCAGCGGTCCTCCCAATCACGCGGGACAACTCGTGTCCCACAACAGCCGCCCGTCCGGGGTGTCGACGAGCACGCAGTGCGTCGGGACGTCGACCCACTCGGGGGGATCGTTCTTCTGCTGACGGCTACGGATCGCGCGTCCGGGCGCCAGCAGCAACCACGTCAGGTCGGCGGTCATCGCGCCACACGGAAGGATGGTGACGGAGGTTTGGGAGGCCATACCTCACAGTCGTACGCCGCGAGCGGCGTGTCAATGAACGACTCAGAACGCTGCTTCGGGAACGTCCATCAGCGCGTTGTCCATCGCCTCGGCAACCGCACGGCGCGCGCTGAGTTCGGGCAACACGGTGGTGGCGAAGAATCGCGCCGCGGCGGGCTTGCCTTCGTAGAACGCGCGATCGGCCGCACTGACGCCGTTCGAGTCGAGCTTGGTCAGCGCGACGGCGGCCTGGCGCAGCAGCAGGTAGCCGACCAGCACGTCGCCCGCCGACAGCAGCAGCCGTGTGGTGTTCTGGCCGACCTTGTAGACGTTGGCGGGGTCCTCCTGCGCGCTCATCAGCTGGCCGAACATGGCCGCACCCATGGCACCGAGATCCTCCAACGCCTTCTCGAGCAGCGCCCGCTCCTCCTTGAGCCGGCCCTCGTCGGCGATGGATTCGAGGAACTGGTCGATCTCCTCCGAGAGCGCGGTCAGCGCCGCACCGCGGTTCCTGACGATCTTTCGGAAAAAGAGATCCTGGCCCTGGATCGCCGTCGTGCCCTCGTAGAGGGTGTCGATCTTGGCGTCGCGAATGTATTGCTCGAGCGGGTAGTCCTGCAGGTAGCCGGACCCGCCGAAGGTCTGCAACGCCTGCGCGAGCTGGTCGTAGGAGCGCTCGGATCCGGCGCCCTTGACGATGGGCAGCAGCAGATCGTTGATGGCCTCGTCCAACGTGGTGTCGGCGCCGTTGTAATGACCGGTCAGGATCCGGTCCTGCACCGACGCGGTGTAGAGCACCAGGGCGCGCAGCCCCTCGGCGTAGGCCTTGTTCAGCATCAGGCTGCGGCGCACGTCGGGATGGTTGATGATCGTCACTCGCGGGGCGGTCTTGTCGGCGGCCCGGGTGAGGTCAGCGGACTGCACGCGGGTCTTGGCGAACTCGAGCGCGTTCAGATAGCCGGTGGACAGCGTGGCGATCGCCTTGGTGCCGACCATCATCCGGGCGTGTTCGATCACCTCGAACATCTGCGCGATGCCGTTGTGGACATCACCGACCAGCCAGCCCCGGGCCGGGTGGTCCGGGTTCTCGCCGAAGCGCAGCTCGCACGTGGTCGAGGCCTTGAGGCCCATCTTGTGCTCGACGTTGGTGACGAACACGCCGTTGCGTTCGCCGAGCTCGCCGGTCTCGACGTCGAAGTGGAACTTGGGGACGACGAACAGCGACAGGCCCTTGGTGCCCGGCCCGGCGCCCTCGGGGCGGGCCAGCACGAGATGCACGATGTTGTCGGTGATGTCCTGCTCGGCCGAGGTGATGAACCGCTTGACACCCTCGATGTGCCACGAGCCGTCGGGCTGCGCGACCGCCTTGGTGCGCCCGGCGCCGACGTCGGAGCCGGCGTCCGGCTCGGTGAGCACCATCGTGGAACCCCAGCCGTGCTCGACCATGCGCTGGGCCATCTTCTTCTGGGTCTCCGTGCCGTTGGCGTAGAGGATGCCGGCGAACGGCGCGCCGGCCATGTACATGTGCAGGGCCGGGTTCGCGCCGAGGATCTGCTCGGCGACCGCCCACACCAGAGTGCGCGGCGCCACCTGGCCACCGAGCTCGGGCAGCGTCTCGAGGCGCCACCACTCGGCGTCGCGCAGGGCCTGCCAGGACCGTTTGAACGAGTCCGGCAGCGTCACCGTGTTGGTGTCCGGGTCGAAGACCGGCGGGTTGCGGTCGGCGTCGGCGAACGACGCCGCGAGCGGGCCCTCGGCGAGTTTGGCCACCTCGGCGACGATGCCGCGCGCGGTGTCCTCGTCGATGTCCTCGTACTGCCCGTGTCCGAGCAGTTCGTCGGTGCCCAGTACCTCGAACAGGTTGAACTCGATATCGCGGACGTTGCTCTTGAAGTGGCCCATGATCGGCTCCTCCACGGTGTGCACGAGACTCGGTTACTCGCCGGTAACTAGAGATTATTACCGACGAGTAGGACGCGCAAGCAGAGCCCGCTGAGACCTTGCGCTCAGGACCGGGTCCGGGTCAGAAGATGACGCGCAGGCGGATCGTCTCGGGCATGGCCCGGATCTTGTCGACGACCTCCTGGGTGGTGCCGCTGGCGCTGTCGGTGACGACGTAACCGAGATCGCCACGGGTCCCCAGCAGCTGGGCCTCCACGTTGACGCCGCGTTCGGCGAGCAGGCCGTTGACCCGCGCGAGCACGCCGGGCACGTTGCGGTGCAGGTGCACCAGCCGCAGCGTGTTCTCCGGGCGGGGCAGCGAGAGCCCGGGCACGTTGACGCTCATCGCGGTCGCACCGTGGTGGACGAAGTCGCGGAACTTGGTGGCCACGAAGCGGCCGATGTCCTGTTGCGCCTCCTCGGTCGACCCGCCGATGTGGGGCGTGAGAATGACGTTGGACAGCCCGCGCAGTTCGGACACGAACTCGTCGCCGCGGCCCTTCGGCTCCACCGGGAAGACGTCGACCGCGGCCCCGGCGATGTGCCCGGACTCGATGTGCTGGCGCAACGCGGCGTAGTCGACCACGAACCCGCGGGACAGGTTGAGGAACAGCGAGCCGGGCCGCATCCGCTCGAAGTCCTGCTCGCCGAAGAAGTTCGCGTTCCCCGGCCGGCCGTCGACGTGCAGCGTCACGACGTCGGACTCGGCGAGCAGTTCGGACAGCGACAGGCAACGCCGGGCGTTACCCAGCGCGAGCTTGTCCGCGGTGTCGTAGAAGATCACCTGCATGCCGAGGTTCTCGGCCAGTACCGACAACTGGGTGCCGATGTTGCCGTAGCCGACGATGCCGAGGGTGTGGCCGCGCACCTCGTGGGCGCCGGCGGCGGACTTGTCCCAGATGCCGTCGTGCATGAGGGCGTTCTTCTCCGACAACCGCCGGGTGAGGGCGATGATCTCGGCGATCGCGAGTTCGACCACCGAGCGGGTGTTGGAGAACGGTGCGTTGAACACCGTGACGCCGAGTTCGGCGGCCGCGTCGATGTCGATCTGGTTCGTACCGATGCAGAAGGCGCCGATCGACAGCAGGCCGGGTGCGGCGTCGAGCACGCGTTTGGTGATCTGGGTCTTGGACCGGATGCCGAGCAGTGCGACGCCCGGGATCGCGTCGATGAGTTCGTCCTCGTCGAGGGCGCGGGCCACCGACTCGACCTCGAAGCCGGCCGCCCGCAGGATGTCGTCGGCATCGGGGTGGATCTGTTCGAGCAGCAGGGCGCGGACGCGCGCTTGGGTCATCGGGCGGCCTTCGGGTCGAAACGATTCCGACTGCCCAGTCTAGGTACGAACGTGGACCGCCCCCGACCGGAACCGGCCGGGGGCGGTGTGCGCTACGCCGCAGCTCAGGCGCGCAACGAGTACTTCTTGCGGTTCAGCCGGCGGTAGACGAGCAGCGCGATGACCGCGCCCACGATCGAGCCGAACAGGCCCGAGGTCTGGATGGCGCCCTCGAACCGGTCGTGGCCGAACAACAGCCACCCCAGGAATCCGCCGATGAACGAGCCGACGATGCCCAGCAGGATCGTGCCACCGATGCCGATCGGGTCGCGTCCGGGCACGAGGAGCCGGGCCAGCGCGCCCGCGATCAGGCCCACGATTATCAGGCCGATGATGAAACCGATCATGACGTACCTCCGTACTGCCGTAGCTCCAGTGAGCCTGACGCAGCTGTGCGGTGACTGTGCTCAGCGTGCCGGTGCGGGCGCCGGCCGGCTCACGCCGACGCCGCCGACGGTGTCGGCCCCGTAGCGCTCGATCTCGCGACGCAGATCCAGCTGACGGATCGAGGACCGGCCGGCCAATGCCACGTCGTCGAGCCGGTCGGCAGGCACGATCCAGGCGATCTCGAACTCCAAGCCGTCCGGATCGTGGCCGTAGAGCGACTTGGTGGTGCTGTGGTCCGAGGCCCCGACCAGCGCCCCGGCCTCGCCGAGCCGTACCGCCAACCGCTCCAGGTCGGTCAACGTGTCGACCTCCCAGGCCAGGTGGTAGAGCCCGACCGCGCCGTGACCGGCCGGCGAGGGGGCTGCGTCGGCGCCGATCTCGAACAGGCCCAGGTCATGGTCGTTGCTGGACCCGTCGGCGCGCAGAAATGCGGCCTTGCCCCCGCCGAGCGTGCTGATCACCTCGAAGCCCAGCACGTCGCGATAGAACGAGACGCTCTCGGCGACATTGCGGACGTAGAGCACGGCATGGTTGAGCCGGTGGATGGACATTGGGACTCCTCTCGCTCCGTATGAGCGTAATACACAACAGTTGAGCGTTCAACCATGTAGTCTATGAGGATGGGGACCAGGTGGCTGTCAGATGACGAGCAACGGGCCTGGCGAGCGTATCTGGAGTCGACGAAGCTGCTGTTCGACGCCCTCGACCGGCAGCTGCAGCGCGAGTCGGACATGCCCCACGCGTACTTCGAGATCCTCGTTCGGCTGTCCGAGGCGCCCGAGCGCACGTTGCGGATGAGCGAGCTCGCGCACAGCACGCTGTCCTCGCGCAGCCGGCTCTCGCACGCGGTGGCGCGGCTGGAGGAACGCGGCTGGGTGCAACGCGAGGACTGCCCCACCGATCGGCGGGGGCAGAACGCCCGGCTCACCGACACCGGGTTCGCCGTGCTCGCCGCGACCGCCCCCGGGCACGTCGACACGGTGCGTCGCCTGGTGATCGACGCGCTCAGCCCGGAACAGCTGGCGCAACTGACGGCGATCGGCCAGACGATCGTGCGTCAGGTGAGCAACGAGAGCGCCGCCCCCGCCGCCTGACCGTATCGTCGCCATCATGATCCGGGCCGACGTCGTGATCGTCGGCGCCGGTCTGGCCGGGCTGGCGGCAGCACTACGGCTGGCCGAGGCGGGCGTCGGCGTCGAGATCCACGAGGCTGCGGAGGCGCCGGGCGGTCGGGTCCGCACCGACCTGCGCGACGGCCTGCGGCTCGACCGCGGATTCCAGCTGCTCAATCCGGCCTATCCCGAGGTGCGGCGGGTGGTGGACGTCGACGCCCTCGATCTGCAGGCCTTCGACCCTGGCGTGACGGTGCACCGCGGCGGCCACCGGTTCGTGGTCAGTGACCCGCGGCGGCAGCCCGCGCAGGTCGTGAACACCCTGCGTGCTCCGCTTCCGGACGTTCGCGCGAAGGCCGCCGCGGTGCGGTGGGCACTCGAGTGCGGGATCGCCCCGGCCCGTCGCATTCGCCGCACCCCCGACGAGCCGCTTGCCGAGACACTGCGGGCGCGCGGCATCTCCGGCGCGCCCGCGCAGCTGATCAGATTGTTCCTGTCCGGCGTGCTGGCCGAGGACGACCTGGGCACCTCGCGCCGGTTCGCCGAGTTCCTCGTGCGCAGCTTCGTGCGCGGTACCCCGGCGCTGCCGGCCCTGGGCATGCAGGCGCTGCCGGACCAGATCGCCGCTCGGCTGCCGGACGGCTCGCTGCGGCTGGCTAGTCGCATCGAGCGGCTCGCGGAGATCGACGCGCGGGCCGTGATCGTGGCGGCCGACCCGGTCACCGCAGCTGGGCTGCTGGGCCGCCCGGCGCCGCCGATGAAGGCGCTGACCACCTACTACCACCGCGCAGCCCGGCCGCCGACGACAAGCCGCACCCTGCACGTCGACCTCGACGAGGACGGCCCGATTCGCAACACGGGCGTGGTGTCGGCCGTCGCCCCGACCTACGCCGCCGGGGATGGCGCGCTGATCGCCTCGACCGTGCTCGGTGCACACGGCGACGACCTCGAGCCGGTGGCGCGGGCCCAGGCCGGGCGCATCTACGGCGCGTCGACAGCCGACTGGGAGCTCGCCGCGGTCTATGCCATCCCGCACGCGCTGCCGACCGTGGCGCCGGGCCAGCCGCTGCAGCGCCGGGTCGCGCTGTCCGAGGGGGTCTACGTGGCCGGGGACCACCGCGACACCGCGTCGATCCAGGGTGCGCTGGTGTCCGGGCGCCGCGCGGCCGACGCGGTCCTCGGCGACCTCAACCGGTCGAGGGGCTGACCACTCGGCCGCGACGCTGCCTACGCGGACAGATACGAGCCGAGGCCGTTGAGCATCTCCTCGGTGCCCTGCCGGCGCTGGTCATTGGTGTCGAGCCCGTCGAGGAACACGCCCTGCTCGGTCATGGTGAGCCGGGTGCCGCCACTGACGGCCGCGATCTCGACGGTGCCCAGGGAGACCGACATGCGCCGGCCGTCGACGGTCATGTCGTAGGACCAGACGATGCGCTCGCCGTCGAGGATGTCCTGGAAGACGGCATCGAAGGTGTACACGCTGCCGTCGGGTGTCTTGACGGTCAGGTGCTCGCGGCCGCCGACCTCGAAGGCAAGGGTGTGGTCACTCGCCATCACGCCTTCGGGGTCGCCGAACCACCGCGATTTCGCCTCCTGACTCGCCCAGGCGGCGAAGACCCGGTCGGGCGTTGCGGGGTAGGTGCGTTCGATGGTGAACGAGTCGTGGACAACAGAACTCACGATGGCTCCTCGGGTTGTGGGTCGGATTCGGTCGTGCCCACCGCTTCCGCGGACAGGTAGTCACCCAGGCGATCCAGCCGCCGCTCCCAGGTCCGCCGGCGGGCGGCGATCCAGTCGTCGACGGTGTCGAGCCGCTTCACGACGAGGTGGCAGGTCCGGACCCGGCCGACCTTCGCCGAGCGCACCAGACCGCTCGCTTCGAGCACCTGCAGGTGCTGGACCACGGCCGGCAGCGACATCGGCAACGGGCGCGCCAGCTCGCTGACGGTGGCCGGGCCGCGGCCGAGCTGTTCGACCATCTGGCGCCGGCTCGGATCGGCGAGCGCGTGCAGCACCCGGTCGATCGACGGATCGGCCGCTGGCGAATACTTAGGCACACGCTTAAGTATTCATGCCGATCGACCAAAGTCAAGCCCTTGAGTTCCGACGGGATGAAGCGTTGCATTCTGGGCAGAACGACACCTGCGACGTTCGTTGATAGGAGTCCGATGAGAATCCGCTCGCTGCTCGTCCCGGTCTCCGCGGTGCTCCTGGCCGCGACGGCAACCACGGCTGTCTCGGCCGGTGCGGCGCCACCGCCACCGACTGAAGCAGCCGGTGGCCACCGGTACCGGCGGTGCCGTCGCGTCGGCCGACCTCGACGCCTCGCAGTCGGGCATCAAGGTGCTGCGCAACGGTGGCAACGCGATCGACGCCGCGGTGGCGATGGCGACGACGCTCGGCGTCACCGAGCCGTTCGTCGCCGGCCCGGGCGGTGGCGGTTACTTCGTCGTCTACCTCGCCGCGCAGCACAAGGTCGTCACCCTCGACGGCCGCGAGGAATGCCCCGCCGCGTGCACCTCGACGATGTTCATCGACCCGGCCACCGGCCAGCCGCTGACGTTCGAGACCGCACGCCGTTCGGGCATCTCGGTGGGCGTGCCGGGCATGCCGGCCACCTGGGCCACCGCGGTGCAGAACTGGGGCCTGAAGTCCTTCGCCGACGACCTCAAGCCGGCGATCAACGTGGCCGAGCGCGGCTTCACGATCGACCAGGCGTTCCAGGACCAGGAGAAGGTCTCGCTGGCCGACCTGCAGACGTTCGCGGCGAGCCGCAAGCTCTTCCTGACCCCGTCCGGTGATCCGCTGCCGGTCGGCAGCACGCTGAAGAACCCGGACCTCGCCAAGACCTATCGCCTGCTCGCCCAGAACGGTCCGGGCTACTTCTACGACGGTCCGCTCGGTGCTGACGTGGCGAACATCGTGCAGCACCCGGACGTCGTGCCGGGCGTCGCCGACTTCCCGATCCAGCCGGGCTTCATGACCACGGCGGACCTCGCGAACTACGACCTCAAGACGCAGGCCCCGACGCACGGTCAGCTACCGCGGGCCGCGACATCTACGGCATGGCGCCGTCGTCGTCCGGCGGCACCACCGTCGGCGAGGCGCTCAACATCTTGTCCGCGTGGCCGCTGTCGGACGAGAACCGGGCGCGGGCCCTGTTCCACTACCTCGAAGCCTCGCGGCTGGCCTTCGCCGACCGCAACGCCTACATCGGCGACACCGCCTACGAGAACGTGCCCGAGCAGGGTCTGCTCGACCCGGCCTTCGCAGCCACCCGGTCCTGCCTGGTCAAGAGCAAGGCACTGACCTCGCCGGTCGCGCCCGGAAACCCGTACCCGCCCTACGGCGGCTGCGGCTCGACGCAGACGGCGGCGGCGCAGCCCAACGAGGGCACCAACACCAACCACCTCGTCGCCGTCGACAAGTGGGGCAACGTCGTCTCGTACACCAACACCATCGAGCAGCTGGCCGGCAGCGGGATCACGGTGCCGGGCCGCGGGTTCCTGCTCAACAACGAGATGACCGACTTCGACTTCGCGCCGGCCACGCCGACCACCTACGACCCGAACCTGCCCGCCGGTGGGAAGCGACCGCGCTCGAGCATGTCGCCGACGATCGTGCTGAAGGACGGCACGTTCGACTTCGCCGTCGGTTCGCCGGGCGGTTCGACGATCATCACCACCGTGCTGCAGATCCTGGTCAACGACATCGACTTCGGGATGTCGTTGCCGGACGCGATCGCCGCGCCGCGGGTGAGCCAGCGCAACTCGACGACCAGCCTGGCCGAGCCGGCGTTCCTGGCCACTCATCAGGCGTCGGTGCTGCAGTCGCGTTACGGCGAGCAGTTCACCGCGGCGAGCGGTCCCGTCCCGAGCGTCAACGACGTGATCGGCAACGCGACCGGGGTCGTTTCGCTCGGCAACGGCAGCTACCAGGCCGCGGCCGAACCGACCGGCTCGGCGGCGGCAGCGCGCTGGTGGTCAAGCCGGGCCGCTGACCTCCGCTCCGGCGGCGGCGACCCAGGCGTCGACGATCCGGGCGAGCACCGGCATCGGCACCGAGCCGCTGTCGAGCACGGCACCGTTGAACGCCGGCAGGTCGAAGCGAGCGCCCAGGGTTTCCTGGGCGCTCGCCCGCAGCCGCAAGATCTCGCGCTGCCCGACGAGGTAGGCCAGCGCCTGGCCCGGCCACGCGATGTAGCGGTCGATCTCGTTGTGCAGGAACGACTCGGCGAGCGCGACGTGCTCGGTGAAGTAGGCGCGGGCCTGGCCGCGGCTCCACCCGAGCGCGTGCAGACCGGTGTCGACGACCAGCCGCGCGGCGCGGAACATCTCGGTGTAGACGGCGCCGAGCTGCGCGCGGATGTCGCTGTAGAGGCCGAACTCGCCGGCCAGCCGCTCGGCGTAGAGCCCCCAACCTTCGGCGTGCACGGTGACCGGCAACTCCTGCACCAGCGGCAGGTCGGACAGCGCCTGCGCCCTGGCCAGCTGCGAGTGGTGGCCCGGCACGGTCTCGTGGAACGCGACCGACTCCAGGTCCCACCCGGTGCCCGCTGTCGGGCGTCGGGTGTTGAACCAGTACGTGCCCGGCCGTCCGCCGTCCTTCTCCGGCAGCGTGTAATGCGGCGCCATCCCGGAGTCGGCGACGGTCGGCGGCATCGGGGTCACTGCACACGGCGCCGGCATCGGCGGTGGCATGAGTTCCGCGGCCCGCGCTTCGGCCCGCCGCACGGCGCCCTCGGCGAGCCCGAGAGCCACTTGCGGATCGAGTTCGGACATCGAAGCCCGCACCGCGGCCCGTACCGCGGCCAGATCGCCGAGGCCGAGGCCCGCCCCGAGTTCGACCGCGCGCTCCTCGAGCCGGGCTACCTCGGCCAGGCCGGTCTCGTGCAGCTCGCGCGCGGTCATCGGCAGCGTGGTGTGCACGGCGATGGCGCGTTCGTAGTCGGCGGCGCCGCCGGGCAGCGCGCCGATGCCGGCGTCGTCGTCGGACCGGGCGGAAGGGCGCAGCTCGGCGAGTGCGACCCGCCAGCGCGCGATGGCCGGGGTGAGGCTCTCGCCAGCGACATCGGCGACCTCGTCGCGCCAGGCATCCGCGCCGTCCCACCCCGAGGGCGCGGCCGCTGCGGTGATCGCGGCGGGAACCGGCTCGGCCAGCGTGGCATCGGCCCAGGCCAGGGCGTTGTCGACCAACGAGGCAACGGGTCTGCGCCCGCGCGCCGCACCATCGCGCAGTCGCGCCACGATGGCGTCGATCCAGTCGGCCGAGCCGCGCAGCCGGGTGAGGAAGTCGGCGGCCGCCTGCGCGTCGGGCAGCGTGGCTCGGGCGAGCACCGCCAGCAGTGCCGGCGGGCCGGCGATCGGCATCGCGGTGACGGTGAACTCGTCCATCCGCATCTGCAGCGAGAGTTGGTGACTCGTGCAGGTGGCCAGGATGACGTCGCGCGTGACGGCGTCGGCCGGTGTGGTCGGGGTCAGCGCCTTGGCCTGCCCGGCCACTCGCGACAGTTCCGTGTCGAGCCGATCGTCTGCTGCCTCGGACGGGTCCGGCAGCAACGGGTCGTAGGCGCGCAGCCCGAGTTCGCTGCCGAGGAACGGCTGGGCGGTGAGCACCGTGTCGGCGAGCGAGTCCGCCAGGGCGCGTACCGGATTGTCCTGCTTCTGGGAGGTGTCGTCGGGCATGCCCCCATCCTGCAGGTCTACCTATGCGCGGTCACCACGACGTGCACGAACCGCAATTTGTCGAGCACGGCCGGTACCAGCCGGAACGGGTAGAGGTCGTCCTCGCCCATGCTGCGGTTGATGGCGTTGATGCACATCTCGAACGCGATCCACGAGCGCGCCAACTCGTCGAAGGACTCCGCCTGCTCGCCCGGATCCACCTCGAGGGTCGCGTTCCAGGCCACCGAGAGGTCCAGATCGGGCCCGTCGATGTGCATGCCCCACGCCTGCGCCGTTTCCATCGTGTCGCGGATGTGCAGATAGTGGGCGAAGGTCTCCGCCCAGTCCTCCCACGGGTGCGACGCCGCGTAGTGGCTGACGTGGGTGTCGGTCCAGTCGCTGCCGATCGGTTTGCCGTAGTGCTCGGCCAACGCGTCGGCGTAGTCGGCGCGCTCGTCACCCATGAGATCGCGGAACCGATCGAGGAGGGGCGTGTCCTCGACGAGCACCGTCCAGTACCAGTGGCCGATCTCGTGCCGCAGGTGACCGAGCAGCGTGCGGTAGGGCTCGGCAAGTTGCACCCGCATCGCCTCGCGGTGGGGGTCGTCGCCCTCGGCGAGATCGACGGTGATGACTCCGTCGTCGTGGCCGGTGGTCACCGGTTCCTGGGCGCTCGAAAGCAGATCGAAGGCGAGCCCGTTCTGCGGGTCGGCGAGGCGCGAGGTGGTCGGCAGCCCGAGGTGGTCGAGTTGGAAGACCAGTTGCCGCTTCGCCGCCTCGGTGCGGGCGAACGCCGCCATCGCGGCAGTGTCGGCGTCCGCCGGGCGCGTGCGGGTCAGCGTGCAGCAACCGCACAGGCCGTCGGCACCGGTGTCGTCGACGAGCCAGTTGCAGTTCGCGATCCTGCGATTGGCGCAGCGGCGCGGCTCGTCCTCGGGCACCACCACGAGGTCGGCAGCGACGCGGTCGTAGGCCAGCCACGAGCCGCACGTCACGCATCGGTCGTTGTCGAAGAAGACGAGGCTGCGGCACACGCCGCACGCGAAGACATGCATGATCGACTCTCTGCGGGACGACAACCACGACAGCCTGCCCAAGGCAGGCGGCGCGGTCACGCCGTCGGCAGCTCCGGCAGCCCGGCGATCAACAGCACCAGTACGTCGCGGCGGTGGTAATCGCTGCGACCGTCGTCGTGCATGCGGCCCACGGGCAGCACCTCGATGTCGGCATAGGACAGCAGGGTCTCGACCGACACACCGAGCAGGCGGGCTGCCTCGCCGACGGTCAGCCACTCGTCGCCGCGGGCGCGGGACCGGACCGAGCTGGGCGTGGTGCCGATGTGAGCGGCCAGGGCCGGCGCGCCGTAACCGAGTTCGAGAGCAGCGGCGAGCAACTGACCGGTGTCACGCCAGGCGGCGCGGCGCTGCGGCCCGGTGGCCTCGGCCTCGTTCTTGCGCAGCCGTTCGAGGGCGTCGACGAGCGCAGCGGGCAGGTCGAGGCTGTCCGCCACCCGCCCGTTGCCGCGCGGTCGGGCCCCGCGGCCCGGCCGTGGATCCATCACGATTCCCCGTTTCTGCGCCGGCCGCCCCCGAGTTCTCGGCGCAGTACGGCTGACTAAACGCCGACCTTATGTCAGCCGGAGGGGTCCCGCGACTCGAAGCGGTTGGCGCAGAAACGCCGGGTCGTCAGGCGGTGTACGCGTCTGCGGTTTCGAGCGCTTCGTCCAGAATTGCGAGGCCTTCACGCACTTCCTGCTCCGTCGTGGTGCAGGGCGGGACGACGTGCAGCCGGTTGAAATGCGTCATCGGCCACATGCCGCGCTGCTTGCAGGCATTGGCCAGTTCGACCATCGGTTTCGCGTCCGCGCCGGCTGCGTTGTAGGGAACGAGCGGTTCGCGGGTGTCCCGGTCGCGGACGAGTTCGACGGCCCAGAACACGCCGAGGCCACGGACGTCGCCGACCGACGGATGCCGATCGGCGATCTTGGCGAGTTCGGGTCCGATGACGTCGGTGCCGAGCCGACGGGCGTTCTCGATGATGCCCTCGTCCTTGAAGATGTTGATCGACGCGACCGCGCTCGCGCACGCCAGCGGGTGCCCGGAGTAGGTCAGCCCACCCGGATACACGCGCTGCTCGAACGTCGCGGCGATGGCGTCGTTGATCAACACGCCGCCGATCGGGATGTACCCGGAGTTGACGCCCTTCGCGAAGGTGATCAGGTCCGGGGTCACGCCCCAATGGTCGACGGCGAACCATTCGCCGCACCGACCGAAGCCGGCCATGACCTCGTCGCAGATCATGATGATGCCGTGCTCGTCGCAGATCGCGCGTACGCCCTCGAGGTAGCCCGGCGGCGGGATCAGGACGCCGTTCGTCCCGACGACCGTCTCCAGGATGATGGCCGCGATGGTCTGCGCACCCTCGACCATGATCGTGTCGCGTAGGTGCGCCAGCGCGCGCAGCGTCTCCTCCTCGGGCGTGGCGGAGTGGAAGGCCGACCGGTACGGGTACGGGCCCCAGAAGTGCACGACGCCGGGCATCGCCGGTTCGGCGCCCCAGCGGCGCGGGTCCCCGGTCATCGTGATCGCCGCGGCGGTGGCGCCGTGGTAGCTGCGGTAGGCCGCGAGGATCTTGTGCCGGCCGGTGTGCAGCTTGGCCATCCGCAACGCGTTCTCGGTGGCCTCGGCGCCGCCGTTGGTGAAGAAGATCCGGTTCAGGTCTCCTGGCGCGAGTTCGCAGATGAGCCGGGCGGCCTCGCTGCGCGCGTCGTTGGCGTAGGCCGGCTGGATCGTCGTCATCTTCGCGGCGTACTCCTGGATCGCCGCGATCAGCCGGGGGTGGTTGTAGCCGATGTTGACGTTGACGAGCTGGCTGGCGAAGTCGAGGTAGCGAACGCCGTCGTAGTCGGTGAAGGAACTGCCCTGGGCACTCGCGATCGGCAACGGGTCGATCAGCCCCTGCGCGGACCAGGAGTGGAACACGTGCGCGCGGTCCAACGCCTTGACGGTGTCCTTGTCAGTGGGGATACCGGCCAGCGGGTTGCTACTCATCAGCGCGTCCGGGGGAAGCCGAGGTCGACCTGGGACGTCGCCGGATCGGGCCAGCGAGAGGTGACGACCTTGCCGCGCGTGTAGAAGTTGACGCCCTCGGGTCCGTACATGTGGGTGTCGCCGAACAGGGAGTCCTTCCAGCCGCCGAAGGAGTAGTAGGCGACCGGGACCGGGATCGGGACGTTGATGCCGACCATGCCGACCTGCACGTCGTACTGGAACTGGCGCGCGGCGCCGCCGTCACGGGTGAAGATCGCGGTGCCGTTGGCGTAGGGGTTGGTGTTGATCAGCTCGAGTGCCTCGTCGTAGGTGTCGGCGCGCACCACCGACAGCACCGGGCCGAAGATCTCGTCGGTGTAGACGCTCATGTCCGGTTTGACGTGGTCGAGCAGCGTCGTGCCCAGGAAGAACCCGTCGCTCGGAATGTCCTCGGACCGCCCGTCGACGACGACCGTGGCACCCGAGTCGGCGCCCGCACCGATGTAGCCGGCCACCTTGTCCCGGTGCTCGGCGGTGATCAGCGGCCCCATGTCCGTGTCGGCGTCGGCGCCGTCACCGATGCGCAGCTTCGGCAGCCGTGCCGCGATCGCGTCGACCAGCCGATCGCCGGCGTCGCCCACCGCCACCGCGACCGAGATCGCCATGCACCGCTCGCCGGCCGCGCCGTACGCGGCGGACACGGCGGCGTCGGCGGCCAGGTCGATGTCGGCGTCGGGCAGCACCAGCATGTGGTTCTTCGCCCCGCCCAGCGCCTGGACCCGCTTGTCGTGCGCGGTGCCGGTCTCGTAGATGTAGCGGGCGATCGGGGTCGAGCCGACGAAGCTCACCGCGGCGATGTCCGGGTGGGTGAGGATCGCGTCCACCGCGGTCTTGTCGCCGTGCACCACGGAGAACACACCGTCCGGCAGACCGGCCTTCTGCCAGGTCTCGGCGAGCCACAGTGCGGCGGACGGGTCCTTCTCCGACGGCTTGAGCACGAATGCGTTGCCGCACGCGATCGCGTTGGCGGCCATCCACAACGGCACCATCGCGGGGAAGTTGAACGGCGTGATGCCGGCGACGACACCGAGCGGCTGCCGAATGGAGTACACGTCGACACCGGTGCCGGCCTGCTCGCTGAACCCGCCCTTGAGCAGCTGCGGGATCCCGCAGGCGAACTCCACGTTCTCCAACGCGCGGGCGATCTCACCGTGGGCGTCCGAAAGCACCTTGCCGTGCTCCGCGGTGATGATCTTCGCGAGGTCGTCGGCGTTGTCGTGCAGCAGTTCGCGGAACCTGAACAGCACCGCCGACCGGCGCGACAACGAAGCGTGGCGCCAGTCCGGGAACGCCGCCAGCGCCGACGCGACCGCGGCGTTCACCTCGTCGACGGAGGCGAGGTCGACCTCGCCGGACACCAACCCCGTCGCCGGGTTGAACACCGGCGCGGACCGGCCCGACGTCCCCGCAACTCGCTTGCCGTTCACCCAATGCTCGATGCGCGCAACCATGGGTCCACGCTAGCCGCCCCGGCTCGACGCGCCCAGCGCTGTGCCTTTACGGCTGCGGCCCGGACGGACAGCATGGGCGGGTGCGGCTCACGGTGCGGTACTGCGCGACGCCCGCCGGCCGGGTCGCGTACTCGGCCTCGGGCGCCGGCGCGCCGTTGCTGTGCGATCCGGGCTGGATCACCGACCTGCGCGCGCAATTGGGAGTGCTGGCATTCGGCAGTTTCATCGAGCGCTTGACGACGCGATTCACGGTGATCCGTTACGACCGGCCCGGGTGCGGGCTGTCCGACCGGGATGCGGAAGACCTGTCCTTCGACACCCAGGTCGCCGCGGCGTTGGCGGTCGCCGACGCCGTCGGCGCCGACCGGTTCAGCATGTTCGGGGCCTCGCAGGGTGGTCAGGTCGCGGCCGCGCTCGCCGCGAGGCATCCGGACCGGGTCGAGGCGTTGGTGCTGTACGGCACGTGCGCCGACGGCCGCGACCTCGCACCGGCCGAGATCCGGGACTCGGTCGTCGCGCTGGTGCGGGCGCACTGGGGCCTGGGCTTCAACGCGCTGGCCGGGGCGTTCGTGACCGACCCGAGCCCGCAAGAGCTGGCGGCGCTGACCGCATTCCAGCCGGCGAGCGCGTCGGCGGCCACG
The DNA here is from genome assembly GCA_963850835.1 of uncultured Actinomycetota bacterium. Taxonomy (GTDB): domain Bacteria; phylum Actinomycetota; class Actinomycetes; order Mycobacteriales; family Jatrophihabitantaceae; genus Jatrophihabitans. The sequence goes on from CAWKNB010000003.1 coordinate 321,128, forward strand.
GCGGCTGCGCTGTTGCAGGTCTACTACGACACCGACGTCCGGGCGCTCCTGCCGTCGATCCGGGCGCGCACGGCGGTGCTGCACCGCGCCGCCGACCGAGGCACCAGGTTCGAGCTCGGCCGGGAGGTCGCCGCTCTGATCCCCGATGCGAGCCTCGTCCCGTTGCCGGGCTCGAGTCACCTCTTCTACCACGGCGACTGGTCGGCGGTGGTCGAGACCGTGATCGACTTCCTGGCTGTGCCGCACAGCAGTGGACCGGAGCTGACCGGCCGTGAACTGGAGGTGGCTGCGCTCATCGCCGACGGGCTGACCAATCACGCCATCGCCACCCGCCTGCGCGTCGCTCCACGCACGGCGGAGGCGCACGTCGAGAACATCCGACGCAAGCTGCAGGTGCGTTCCCGGGCACAGATCGCGGCGTGGGTCACCGAACGCCGGCTCCGCCGGGAGTCGGCTCGGTAGTTCGCCCGGCGTTTGCCCTCGGCGGAGCGCGACGCGCGGCGACCGACCGGCATAGGTCGGTAGATCACCCGAGGGCGCCCGGCCGGGAGCGCACCTAGCGTTCGCTGTATGACGCACATGACCAGCTCGGGTGTGCCCGAAACACGAGGCCACCGGCTCCGACCGCTGCCCCGTCACGGAATCGTCATCGCCGTGTACGCGGTCTCGGTGTACGTGTTCTTCGTTGCGGTGTTGATCTACTCGGCCGGCTTCTTCGCCGGCGTCGGGGTCCCGAAGAGCATCGATGACGGCCCCCACACCCCGGTGCCGGTCGCCGTCGGCCTGGACTTGCTGCTGCTGACGTTGTTCGCGGCTCAGCACACCGTGATGGCCCGCCCGTGGTTCAAGACCCGTTGGACCCGGATCGTGGCGCCGGCCGCGGAACGTGCGACGTTCGTGCTGGCTGCCAGCGTGGTCATGACACTGCTGTTCTGGTTATGGCGACCGATCGGCGCGACCGTGTGGCAGGTGAGCGGGCCGCCCGCCATGGCGTTCCAGGTCGCCTACGCAACAGGGTGGGCACTCGCCATCGGTTCCACCTGCCTGATCAGCCATTCGGATCTGTTCGGGCTGCGGCAGGCGTGGTTGCACCTGCGTCGAGCCGGTTACGAACCGCCGCCGTTCACCGAACGCGGCCTGTACCGCCACGTCCGGCATCCGTTGATGGCCGGGTTCCTGCTGGTCTTCTGGTCGACGCCGGACCTGTCGGCAGGTCACCTGCTCTTCGCCGCCGCCTCGACCGCCTACATCCTGGTCGGCATCGCGTTCGAGGAACACGACCTCATCCGAGAACTCGGTGACCACTACCGCGGGTATCGGGCTCGGGTACCGGCGCTCATCCCGTACCGACGACCGAAGCGCATCTCCTGAGCGCGGGCGACCCACCCGCTGCGATCGTTAGCGCTTGCACCGGCGTGGGTACTTGCTGAGCAGCGGTAAGCCGCGGCGGGGGTCGTACTCTCACATGGTGACCGAAACTCGGGTTTGCGTGGAATGCGGAGCGGTGTTCGCACCGCGCCGCGAGCATGCCCGGTTCTGTTCGGCCGGCTGTCGGCTGGTGTGGTACCGCGGCCGGACGGGGGATCCGATTGCCGGCGACAGCGTGCTGCAGTGGACCGTGCCCTCGATGACCCAGGCCATCCGGGCGCTCATGATGGTCGATGTCCGAGATCGACCCGCGGCGTACATGGCGATCAGCGATGCCGTGTGGGCGGTGACGATGGTCGATGCCGCCATGACCCGTCGTCACCCCGGCATCTACGACGAGGTGCTCGGCGGCGAAGCGGCGCCGGCGCAGCGGCTGCTCGAGGGCAGCCTGGCGGGCCTGCGTTTCGTCCGCAACCGGATCTCGGACCAGGACGCGGTCGTCGAATTCGTCCGTCCGGATCCCGACCGCGAGACCGCGGCCCCCACCGGGGTGATGAGCTGGCGGTGGCAGCCGGCACCGATGCCGGTGTTGGCTCGGCGCCGCTCCGGCGCCCAGGACTGGGAGCTGGCGCGCTACGAGGCTTACCAAAGCCGCCTCGCGGGCCGACCGGTCGGCGAGAGCTTCCAGCACGTCGAGGCGTTCCTGCTGCGGACCGCCGCGGGCGCCGCGGTGATCGCGGACATCGGCGTCACGCCAGCTGTTCCCGCTGCAGTCGGGAGCCGGCGGGGTTAGCTGGTCAACCGCACCCGCTGCGGAACCGGCGCTTCGGCGCGCGGGGAGTTGATCTCTTCGAGGCTGGCCCCGGACGGTTCGGGGAGCACCCGGGTCAGGGCCATGCCGAGGATCGACACGCCTGCGGTCAGCAGCAACGTACCGCGCAACCCGAGCGAGCTTTGCAGGATCGGGAACAGGAATACGCCGATGAACGCGCCGAGTTTTCCGATGCCGGCCGAGATGCCGTGCCCGGTGGCGCGCATGGCGACCGGGAAGACCTCGCTGGGAATGACGAAGGTCGTCATGTTCGGGCCGAACTCCGTGAAGAAGTAACTCACCCCGTACACGAGCAGGAAGGGGCCGACCATCGTGGTCATGCCGGGCACGATCGCCAGCACGGCGAAACAGACGCCCATCACCGTGAACCCGACCAACTGCAGCTTGCGGTGTCCGATGCGGTCCAGCCAGGCGATCGCCAGCAGGTAGCCGGGCAGTGCCGCGGCCACGAAGATCGCCAATTGCAACGCGATCTTGGTCATCGTGCTGGCATCCGGGGAGATCAGGCTCAGGATCTGCGGGGTGGAGATCGTGTTCCCGTAATAGGCGTAATCGAGCAGGAACCACGTACCCGCGGTGCCGGCGAGCAAGGTGAGGTAGCGCCGGTTGGTGAGGAAGGCTCGCAACCCGAGGGTGCCGGTCTTCTCCCCGACGGCACGAGCGTTGACCTGGCCGTCGGTGAATTCGGCCATCTGGCGTGCCGCTTGCTCGGCGTTGCCCTGCACGTGAATCTGGTAGCGCGGTGATTCCGGCATCCGGCTGCGGAAGTAGATCACGCCGGCGGCAGGCAACGCGCCGAGGCCGAGCATGACTCGCCACGCCAGGTTGTCGCTGACCCCGGCGCCGAGCAACGCCAATGCGATCAACGGGCCGACGATCAGGCCGAGGGCCTGGGTCGCGAACACCATCCCGACGAGCTTGCCGCGGTCTTTGCGGTTCGCGTACTCGCTCATCAGCACGGCGCTGACCGGGTAGTCGCCACCCACGCCGAAGCCCAGCAAGAACCGGAAGGCGATCAACACCCAGTACGTGGGCGCCAGCGCCGACCCGAGCGAGCCGACGATCATGATCGCGGCGACCATCCAGTACACGCGTTTACGGCCGGCCAGGTCGGCGAACCGCCCGAACACGAATGCACCCAGGAACGCAGCGGCGAGCATCGTGCTGTTCAGCAGCGCGAGCCGGCCGGAATCGAGGTGCCAGTCCTTGCTGATCAGCGCAGACGCGATGCCGATGATGAACAGGTCGTAGGCATCGGTGAAGAAGCCCATCCCCGACACGACGACCGCTCGCAGGTGGAACCGACCGAGGGGAGCCTCGTCCAGCGCGGTGATCAAGTCCGTGGACCCGGCGTCGGTCACGCGTTGCCTCCCGGCTGCACACGGCCCATCGCCGGCGGATCCGGCGCCGCACGGTCCGGGATTGGGCACATACTCAGCCGCAAGTTAGCGAGCGCGGGCGGTTCGGCAAAGCCTGCTCGGTGAACTTCTGATGAACAGGCGATGGCGCATGACTGAACGCGCAAGACCCGGCCCGGTGAACTTTTCCTGGCCTCCGCGCTCGTATGGTGCTAAACCGCTCATATGGGATTCTCAGGTAAGCGGCTCCCCCGGCGGTCCGTCCCGGCCGTGTTGTTCGGCGTCGTCCTGCTCGGTGCGGGCCTGGTGGCCGGCGTCAGCACAACGACGGCCGGTGCAAGCACGCGCACCGAAGCGGTGATCGCGAGTTCGGGATTGAAGCCGGGTGCGATCAAGCACGTCTGGCTCATCATCTTGGAGAACAAGTCCTACGACGCCACGTTCACCGGGCTCAATCAGAACAGCTACCTGTGGAAGACGCTGCCCAGCCAGGGCACGCTGCTGACCAACTACTACGGCACCGGGCACTTCAGCATGGACAACTACCTGTCGCTGGTGTCCGGGCAGGCTCCGGAGCCCGACACCCAGTCCGACTGCAGCGTCAAGAACTTCGACCTCGGGACGAACGCCGACATCGTCCGCAAGGGCAAGAACCGCGGCCAGGTGTCGTCGCCGGCAAACGCGAGTCAACCCAGCGGCGCCAATGCCGCGAACGGCTTGAACGGCTGCACCTATCCGCGCGACACCGCGACCTTGTTCAACCAGCTCGACGCCGCCGGGCAGACCTGGAAGGGATACGCGCAGGATCTGCACAACCAGGCCGGCCGCGAGGACGCCGCATGCGGCGGACCCGGAACAGCGGCGAACAATCCGACGACCAACCCGACCTCCATGACCGGCCCGTTCGCGCCTGGTGTCCTCACCTACACCGGTGCGCAGCCCAACGACCAGTACGTCGCCAAGCACTTCCCCTTCGCGTGGTTCCACTCCATGACCGGCACGCAGACCGCCTCCGGGTCGACCGTCCCCGCCCTCACGACCCCGGTCGGTGGCGGCACGGACTGCGACGCGAAGCACGTCGCGAATCTCGACGATCCGGCCGGCGGTCTGTATCGCGACCTGCAGAAGGAATCCCGCACGCCGACGTTCAGTTGGATCACGCCGGACAACTGCAGCGACGCCCACGATGCGGTCTGCAAGGGCAACAACCTGTCCGGCTCGTTCGACAGCGCCGGGCGGCCCATCTACCAGTCGCCGCCGAACCCTCAATCGACCACGCCGAAGAACTTCACCGGCGGCCTGTACGCAGCAGACCTGTTCCTCGAGTACTACATCCCGATGATCGAGAAGTCCGCGGCCTTCAAGGACGGCGGGCTCATCGACATCACCTTCGACGAAGGCTTCCCGCCGTTCACCTACACCGGCAACAGCTTCAACAACGCGAACGCCTACGGACCCACGCTCGGCGACAAGCCCGACGTCTCGAGCAGCCTCAAGTACGACACCGCCGGCGAGAACATCCGCGGACGCGACGTGCACACCGAGCCGACCGGACCCAATTCCACCCTTGGCAGCGACAGCGCCGGCAACCAGCTGTACCCGGGACCCGGCTTCAACGCCTTCGTCGACCGGCCGCCGTCGTGCAGCCCGACGCCGACACCGAACTGCGTTCCCGGGCTCGTGCTCGGTGGCGGCGCGCTCTCGCCCGCCGCTCGCACCGACGCCGTATCGGCCAACACCACCTCGACGTACGTCGAGGATCCGTCCGTCGTCGCCGACGACGTCGGCCGCCAGGTGACTGACAGCACGGATACGACCGGTCCCGGCGCCACCAGTCCCGTCCCGCCCGACACCTTCGTCGGGGCGGTCAGTGACACCGGCCCCCAGTTCCCGACGTCGAACACCGGCTCGGTGATCAACGGGTCGTTCCAACTCGTCGACAAGGCCGGCAACCCGGTCACGCCCACCGGAGCGGTGAGCAGCCTGACACTGAGCGCCGAAGGCGATCCCGCGCACCTGCAGCCCGGTCAGACACCCGACCCGCTCTTCGACCGCACGCACCCCACTCCCGGCGGCGGGGACACCGGCAGTGTGCTGATCAGCCCCTACATCCGGCCCGGCTCCACCAGCGCGACCTTCTACAACCACTACAGCTGGCTGCGCACGATGGAGGACATGTTCGGCGTCAGCAACGGCAACGACGACACCCGACTGACCGTGGGCACCGTCTCCGGTGGCATCGACGGACAGGGGCACCTCGGCTTCGCCGCCCAGTCCGGGCTACGCCCGTTCGGTCCCGACGTGTTCAACAACCCGCACGGCGTCCGTTGACGGGTGCCGCTGGGCGAGTTTCGGCCGGACTCGCGACGCTGGCCGTGATGAGCGTCGCCCTCGCCGGCTGCACGGCCGGCACCCGACACGACGGCGATGCGAGCACCACCCGGCCGGAGCCGACGTACGGCGCGCTGCCGACGTTTCTGCCGACTTCCACCCTGCGCCCGGACAGCGAGTTGACCGGCACCGCGCAGCGCCCCGCGATCACGACCGAGGGCGACCCGGTGCGCGCCGTGATCGCGACCGGATCGGTCCGGGCCACGGTCACCGGACCCGAGGTCCCGGTCGAAGGAGCGGCGAGCGAGCCCGACACCACGACGTGCACGTGGACCGTGACACTCACCGCCGCGCAGGGTCGAGTGCCGATCGCCGTCAAGGCGTTCTCCGTGCTCGACGAGGACGGCAACGAAAGCCGCCCTCGATTGGCCCCCGGGTCGACCGCACCACCCGCCGCGATCCACCCCGGGCAGACCATCAGGTTCCAGCTGCGCGACGTCATGTCGGCCGGCGAAGGTGTCATTCGCTGGGCACCCGCCGGCCAGATCGTTGCGTCGTGGGACTTCGTCGCCGAAACGGACTGACTCGGTAACCGGCCTCAGTGTTCTCGGGCGGTACCGCGCCGACCGATCAGCTGCAGTCCGGTGCCGAGCGCCAGGAGCAGAAGCGCGCTCACGAGGGCGACGCCGATCGGCGCGCCGGTGTTCGCCAGCGGATCATTCGCACCTGCTGCTGTTGTCGTGAGCGACGCGTCGCCTACGGCGGTGGTCGTGGACGGCCCGCTCGACACCGGGGCCGTGGACGTCGGGGTTGCCGACGCCGACGAGGAAGCGGGCTGCGCTACGTGAAGGATGTAGGTAGCGGTGTTGTTGCCAGGAGCCCGATCCGCGAAGTCACCCTCTGCACCCACGGAATAGGTCGCCGAGTCATCCGAGAGCAACATGAGTTGAATCGTTCGGCTCGCGGTTTCGCCGGGGGCGAGAACCTCGTGCACTTCGCAATTCAAAAAGCCGGGGTCGAGGGGGAAACACTGGGCCGGCACGGTCCCGGGGACCGTGTCCATCTCCTCGCCGGTGCCGAAGGTCAGCACGAAGTCCAAGCCCGTAAACGGCGTCGAGTCGGCCGGACCGAGATTCGTGAAGGTGACGGTCACGGTGAAGTGCTCGCCCTTCGCGACCGGATGATCCGGACCCGTGATCGATGTCGCGATGTCTGCCGTACTCGCCCGGGCCACCGCGCTGCTGCTCGGGAGCGCGGGCGTTCCCGACGGATCGGCGGCCGACTCGTCGGCACTGCTCGACGTGGCTTTCTGAATGTCGGTCGTGCCGGCTGTCGGCGACGGCGCTGCGAACGCAGATGTCGTGAACAACGACGCCCCGATCACAAGACCCGCAATGACCGCAGCCAAGCGACGACACATCTGCGACTCCCACGTCGGAATTGCCCAGAATAGCCCCGGACGGTCGAGTCGACGGGTTTCGGGCCTTCGGCGTGGAGCGGGTGACGAGAATCGAACTCGCACTGTCAGCTTGGGAAGCTGATGTTCTGCCATTGAACTACACCCGCGAACGCGTCCGACCCTACCTGAACCCCAGTGTTTCCGGGGCCTCGGCTGCGGCGGGTCTTCCGGCGTCGGCTGGGCCGCGGGGCGTCGTGCGCTCCGCGTGCGCTAAGTCGGGTCACGCTGGCGTCCGCGGCGGACGCGGTCGTGTCAGTGCTGGCCGCATCGCTATCAGATGTGCTGTCGACGGCCGGGGTGATGCGTTGGGCGATCGCATCGGCGATGCGACGGTCGGCGTCACGGCTGGTGTGCTGATAGATGAGGGCGGCGCGCATGGTGTCGTGGCCCATCCTCTCCATCAGGTCGCGGGTCGAGGTGCCGGGTGTGCCGGCGGCGAAGGTGTTGCCAGTATGCCGAAGATCATGCAGGTGCAGTTGCGGCACGCCCAATTCGGTGACGACGCGGCGCCAATCGAGGAGTTTGTTGAAGTTGCTGCGCCGCAGGGGCCGACCGCTGGGGCCGGTGAAGACGAGGGTGTCGGCGCGTTGTCGGCGTTGTCGACGTAGCTGTCGAGGTGGGCGGCGAGCATCGCGACGACGGGAGCGGGCAGGGCGACGGTGCGCAGGCTGGCCCGCGATTTGGGCGGCCCGAGTTCGAGGGCTCCGGTGGAGCGTTCGATGAAGGCGGCGCGCACGGTCACGGTGCCGGTGGCCAGGTCGACGTCGGCGCGGCGCAAAGCGGTCACCTCACCCCAGCGCAGCGAGGCAAAGGTGGTGACGGCGATGAAGGCCGAGAACCGGGGCGGGACCGCCATGCACAGCTGCTGTACCTGCCGCACGGTGAGCACTGGGCGTTCGGCGGGCTTCTCATCGCCGCCGGTGCGGATGCGACAGGGGTTGCGGTCGAGGATGTCGTCGTCGACTGCGGTGTTGAGGACGGCACGCAGCAGCCGGTAGGCCTTGGCGACCATGGTGGGGGTGACGCCCGCGTCGAGCAGGCCGGCGCGCCAGCGCCGGACGACGAGCGGTGTGAGGTCCTCGAGCCGGGTGCGCGCCAGGTGCGGCTCGAGGTGGCGCTGATAGAGCCAGCGGTAGAGGTCGACAGTCCGCGGTCGCAGGTTGGGGCGCTCCTCGATCCACCTCTGGGCGTAGGTGCCGAACTGCTCGCGCGCGTACACCGGGTCTCGCCAGCGACCGTCGACGATGCTCACCTGGACGCGGTTGAGCCACTGACTGGCGTCGGTCTTGGTGGCGAAGGTGCTGGGCGCCGTGCGCCGCAGCCCGTCCGGCGCGGTGTACATCGCTTGGAAGCGGCCGGACGGGAGCTTGCGGATGTAGCCGAAGGAACGTCTGGCCATGCTTCCTCCCCGTCGCTACGGGCGTCCGACCGGATGAACGGTAGCGCTGTCGACGTACGCGCGCAGTGCCCGGAGCGGAACGCGGACGTGGCGACCCACCTTGACGAACTCGATCCGACGTTCCGCCACTAGCCGCCGTAGAAACCTCACGCCGGTACCAAGCAACTCAGCGGCTTCCTCCAGCGAGAGCAGCTTCTCGTCCGTCAGATCCATCTTGTCCTCCTCAGTCACGGGTGTGTTCGGAGGGGACGTGCGGGACAGCAGTAGAAAAGTGACATGCGCTGGAAAAATTCTTCTCCGAGCCGCAGCGGTCGGGATTCAGGTACCCGAGCACCTTGCTGCGAGTCGGTTTGTAGCGGACCGTGCGACGCTGTCGCGATGTCCGCCGCAGGATCGGCTGCACGCAGCTCCGCGAGCCGATGTATTCGACGCGCCGCAGAGACCAAATAGCGAAGCTGGCGTGATCTGATTTCCGTTCAGGAGCCGTCGATACGCGAGGACCTGCTGTCAGTCACGCCCACAGTCGAGCCTGTCTCGGGTCGTACCGTATGTCGCCCGGTTGCGGGAATTCATTTCGGACGGACTTTCGGGACTGCGCGTCGGGGAGCCATCGCCGACGGGCAAAATCGGCATTCAGACCACACATTCAGTTGAGCCCATCGTTCCGTTTGGCGGTCCGTTCCGGGACACTGTCGGTTTCGGGACGGGTTCGGCTTCCGGAACGCGCACGTTGTGCACCATGATAAGCGGCGATGGAATGCCCATCTTGCCCGCGCCATGACCGCGGGCTGCTGCTAGGGGCCAAACGCGACTGCGTGCTGCAGTTGCAGGAGGTGCATCAGTACGGCCAGGACAGCTACGGCGACGCGAACTACGTGTCGCTGTACGGTATGACGCCGGCCGAATGGCACGCCCGCGGCGTTCGCATCCTGGGCCGCACAGCCGTGGAGTGCACCCGCGACGCGCTGGCCCAGCGTATCGCGCACGACATCTCGGCGGTGGCCGGACGACTGGCGGTCGATCCGCCGGCTATCGTCGTCGATCCCTTCGCGGGCTCTGCCAACACGCTGCTTTGGATCGTGCGCAGCCTTCCCGGTGCGCGCGGTGTCGGTTTCGAGATCGACGAGAAGGTGCATGCGCTGACACAAGTCAACCTGAGCCTTATGTCGGCGCCGATCGATTACGACTGTGTGGACTACGCCGAAGGCCTCGGTCGGCTGGGTGTCCTCCACAACCAGGCCGTCATTTGCTTCGTCGCTCCACCCTGGGGTGACGCCCTCGACCCGCGCCACGGACTGGACCTCGCAGCAACGACGCCGCCGGTCGGGGAGGTCATCGACGCCATATCAGATCGTTTCCGTACGTCGCCGCTGTTGTTCGCGGTCCAGATTTACGAGAAGACCACTGCCACATCACTGGCGACGTTGAACACCCAATTCGACTCGACGGAACGGCACGATTACCACCTGACTGCTACCGGCACCAACCATGGCATCGCTTTCGGTAGGAAACACTGGCCGGGATAGGAGTCCACGCATGGATCGGCCCGCGGGGCGTGTACCCCGGTCGGATCCGGTCGAGCGCAGCTGCAGCCAGCGCTATCCGGCAGCTCGATGTCTGCGCAATTGAACGATCACCGCAGCGATAGCGACCAGCGGCGCAGCTCCGCGGGTAACGTAGAGCACGAGCAGCGGGAGCCCTGGATCCGGTCGGACATCGGTACCCGGAATGGGTTCGGGGTTAAAGGCGAGCGACGGCTTGACGTGATGCCATCGGGTGATCTCCAGATACATCAGGTACCAGGACCCGACCCAGATCGCGATGACGCCAAGCCACTTCGTGCAGCGCATCGCCTCAGACTTCCATCGCCACGTTGGACTGGAACGTTTTCTCGCAGTCCCAGTTGTCGATCCTCCACCCGGCGATCGCCAAACCGTTCGAGCGTGAAGCCGTGCCAGTCTGCTGGGCATCGGGGGCCCCCTCAAATGCCGCTAGTCGACGCTGCTCGTGAGCCTTCCACCCGCGGCACAGATCCGAGGTGCCTCAACCTCGACGGCGCTCGATGGCAGCATGGGGAGATGACCGCAGAACCGGATCCGAGCCGCGAGGTTGTCGATGACGACCCCCGACGCGATTACGCGCGCGCCGAAGAACTGGACGTTACGGTCACAGGTCCCGTCCCCGAAGGCGTCCAATACCGCGGCCGTTACATCCCACTCAAGCCCGACGCCGATTCCAGCTACATCGAAAGCACGATCGAGCAGCTACCGATCAGCGATCGGTAGTCACAGGAAGTAGCAGACGCTGGACCTGCCCAATGCGCGCAACGTGCCACGCAGCACGCTAGAGATAACGCGCGTCAAGCGTTCCGGTAATCAGTCCGTTCCGGGACACTGTCCGTTCCGGGGCACGGTTCGCCGGCGGGGGCGCGATCCGCCGGCGGGCACACGCAGTCTTCGCTGCGCCTGCCGAACGCTCATGTCGACGTAGCTGGCGAAGATCGCGGTCATGATCAACGCCGCGGCTATCACGACGCGGGCGGCTGCTCCGCCGCCGGCGACGATGGTCTGCTTCGGGGTGACCGAGGCGGGGGTCGCTCTCGCGGATACGCGACACCAAGAAGACTTCCACGGCGACAGGTGGATGAGGGGCGACGGGTTGGATGCCGCGGCCGCTGGATCGCGGCGGGCGCGGCTGCGTCGGCGTGGGGTGCTGACGTGGGTGCGGGGTCGGCTACTGGGTGAGCTGGGGCGGCTGGTGGTCGTGGGTGTCATCGCATTGGTCGATGGTGAAAACCCGGTCGAGGCCGGTGATGGTGAGTACCCGTTGGGATCGGGGTGTGACGTTGCGCAGGGTCAGGGTGATAGCCCGGCGGGTGGTGTCGTTGCGTAGCCCGACCAGCAAACCCAGTGCCGTTGCACCCATGAAGGTCACCTGCTGCAGGTCGACGACGACGTGTGTGACGCCTGCCGCGTGGACGGCTTGTTGGGCGGTGTCGCGCAGCTCGTCGATGTTGGCCGTGTCGAGTTCACCTCGCAGCGCAAGGTAGACGATATCGCCAGACCGCGAGCTGCTGACACTGCTCATGTCCTCACCCGACTCTATAGTGAGCGGAACACCGTTCAGCAGCGTACCGACACCGCAGCGCCCTGTCGCCGACAGTTGACTGGGTCGATCACGACCCTGACAGTGTCGATGTCGGTGACGCAGTGAACCACGCCCACCTGTTCGGAGACACACGCGTCCGCGGGCGCCGGGCGAGCTCAGTCTGTGGATCACGTGTCCGGTCCGGGGTCCGGGCAAGCGAAGAGCCGGAGGCCCGCAGTGGGCGGGCGAGGCCCAGGCCGGTTAGCGTTGCCAGACCCCGGCCAGCGGTGAAACAGGGTGGTTTGTGCTGACGCAAACCGGGTATTTTGATGGAACGGGAACGATCGAGGTGGCTCGGCTAGGCAGCAGCCGAGGTCGGGTGAGTGTGTGTTGGCAGTCTGAACTTCGACTACAGCCGGCCGCGGGATCACCGAAGCAGGCACGGGAATGGATCACCGGCGAGCTGACCCGGGTGCTTCCGCACGCTGCCGCCGCGGCGGCCATCGTCGGCAACGCCCAGCTGGTCGTCACTGAGCTGGTCACCAACTCGATCAAGGCGGGTTCGCCGACCGTGGCCATCACCGCTCATTTGCACCGCGACGAACTCGACCTCGCGGTGTATGACACAGCCGCCGGCACCCCCGTCGTTGCCCATCCGGGTCCGGACAGCGCCCACGGGCGCGGTCTGCTGATCGTGGAGGCGCTGTGCACCCAATGGGGCGTCCGCGACGCCCGCGACGCCCGCGACGCCCGCGACGACGAGGGCAAAGCCGTCTGGGCAATCCTGCCGGTATCGCCAGCACTTACCGGCCACCTCGATTGCCGACCTGTACACCGGCGGCCCCGAAGCCCGTCCACCCAACGTCAAGGCTCCGAACCGTGAGCCTTCGGGTCACTCCCGCGGCGTGGTGTGTGAGGCGTCTCCCGTACCCGAGGTTGCGGACTCCAGCCGCCGCCGGGTTGCCGAGCTGCAATGACCGCCCAGAAATGCTTCACTGACGTCCGTGGCGACCCCGGAGACGAGGCGCACGTCACCCCGACCGCGAACTGACACACACTTGCGTTTAGCCGTTGTACACACTCAACTTTCGACGGATCCGCGGCCCGGGCAGACCACGCGGCGCGCTGGTCGACTCGGCATCACCAACGTCGAGCTACTACTTGAGGTCAGTACCAGTGCTTGCGGCCGCCGACCTCACGGCCGGCGAGCCCAAGGATCGCCAGAACTACGCCGATCACGACCGCGATCACACCCAAGATCCAGATGATCTTCACGGACGCGATGAAGCCGATGATGAGCAGAATGACTCCGAGTACGATCATGATCATCTCCCTTAAGATGGCGGTCCACTGACATGCTGTCGGGGTCCGACGTGTGTAGCACACTTCGCACGCGATGCCGACTCCCGAGCCGATGGAACGATCGAGGATGAATCCTGTTCGGCCTGCTTGCGCACGGCTAGCGCTCGTCCTGGCTTGTTCCGTGGATCGTTCGTGAGGCGTGCGCGAGCAGACTTGCGGCATCGCTGAGGGTGCCGGGCTGTCCGGGGTTCGCGGGCTGCGGGGCAGTCAGCATCTGAAAGGGCGCCGCGTGGCCGATTTGGGTGGACCCTTCGACGACTTCCGGCTCAACATAGCGGAGGCGTTCGAAGTCGGCGGGTTGCAGAGTCACGTGGGCAGTAAGCCTGAGCAGCTTCATTCCGAGCAGCCGCGCGAGTATCGACGCCTCGATTACGACCCCGTCGCCGAAGGTCACCCGGCTCTCGTGGCGAGCCGAACTGGACAGCGACGCAATGTCACTGACTGCTGTAGTCCTCGAGTTTCGTCTTGAGGACGTTGAGCCGGTCACGGAACGTGCCGACTGTCCCGTTGAATGAGTCGAGTTTTCCGCTGTACTCCTCGAGGCGCTGGGGTGCCTTCTGCGCCGCCGCGACGATCTGTGCATAGCGTTCCCGTCCTGCCTTGGTGCCGAGGACGTATCCGACACCGAATACCGCAAGAGTGCGCACCTTCACGATTCACTCTTTCGACGAGCCGCCGATACGGCCGCGCTGGCGGCGGTGAGGGTAGTGACACCGACTAGTGCTCCCGCTGCGAGCTTCGCCACCGGGTTGTCCGAGGCCGCGCCGACCGCACCACCCATCTTTCCTGCGGCATGCTGCAACTTCTTGGACGCTTTCTTACGTCGAAATGCCGACACGTGATCCTCCGATTCTGAATCAGGCTCGCGCCTTGGCGCGCGAGGCCCGCTGAATGGTCCGGACCAGCTGGTCCTTGGTCAGCCGCGCAGCGCCACTAATTTGCAGTGGGGCGGCCATAGCCACCAGTTCCGCTTTGGTGTGCTCGCTCAACCGCTGCGGGGAGCTGTACTCCTTCTCGGCCTGAACCGCTTGGGCGGCGTTGCTGGCAAGGTCATCTTCGGTCGTGCGGGCCGAATCGAGTGCCTGGTCGGCGCTGCCGGTCAGTTCCTGCGCCTTCTCTGCCACCGCCGCCGCCTGCCGCCGCGCTTGTTCAGCAGCGTGCTGTGCGGCCTCGGTCGCTTCAGCTGCGAGCGTGCGGGCCTGCGCCATCTGCTCGTGCGCCTCGGAGATGCGCTGTTGGGCCCGCTGCGCGGCCTCCAGCGCTTCGGTCCGCGCCTGCTCCGTCTGTGCCTGCGTCTCGGAAGTCAATCGAGCCAGTCGCTGCTCGATCTCGTGACTCGTTTGCTCACGCTCCTGCTCAACCTGCTCCTCGAGGCGGCGCCGAAGTTCCTGCGTACGCCGGTCCACTTCCTGCTTACCTTCACGGGTGGCTTCGCGCAGACGTTGCCGGTTCTGCTCGGCAACCGCTTTCGCGGCGTCGGCTTTCTGGTCTGCGTTACGCGCTTCTACCAGAGCTTCCTGCTCAGCGTCCTTGGCCTTGGCTACTGCCGCTTCGGCACGTTTCAGGCGCGTCTCCACCGAATCATTGCCACCGGGCATCGCGTCAGCAACGGCCACGCCGACGCGGCGCGCCGAGTCGGTCACCCTGTCGCTGGCAGATGACGCGCCGCTGCTCGATGAACTCAGCATTTTTGACAGCATCCACGCAGCGTTGCGTGGCAGGTCTTTGATCCCGGATGACGCCTGTTCCGAGGTCCAATGCACTGGATGGATCTTTGCCATAGCCTTTGCTCCCGCTGACTAGCGGCCGGCGCCGCTGCGGCCCGCTCGTTGTTGAGCTACTACCGACCAAGTCGATTACGCGTGATGTTCCCCGACGTCATCGTTCCGTAACATGTGTCGAGTCGAGTCTTTCGCGAAGATCGTTGTCGCGGCATTGCGGTCAGTTACCCAGCGTCACAGGAAGTTGCAGCGGGTCCATTGCGGTGACCATCGCAAGGCGCAGCAAGGAGATGACAATGTCAGAACGACGAGCCAACTCGCTGCTCGATTGACCATGGGTCAGACCCGTGCGGGACGCCTTCACCGGGGAGTTCCCCGGTCTGTACGACGTAGGAGACTAGGGCCTTCGTGTTGCCGCCGCGGGTCAGTCGAGCACAGGCACGGTCCCACGCCGACAACGCGTCTTGCTCGGTCCAGCCAGGTGTCCGCGCCAGCAGCACCCCGACAGCAATACCGGACATCTGCGCTTCGCGAAGACCCGCGCGCAAGTCCCCGAGCTCGCGCTCTTTGACCCGCAACTGATGTCGCAAAGAGTCGATCAAGTCCTCAGCGTCTCTGTCACTCGGCACGGCACCTCCCAACTGGACCTAGAAGTGCATCCGCCGGCAGAATGTACGCGCGCTCGACACAACTGAAATACACCCCAAAGGAGGAAAGTGCGGGTGTAGTCGGCGACTGTCCGGACGTCGCCTCCGCGGCCGCGGCCAGAACGGCCAGCGCGATAGCGGCATCGCTCGAGGCGGCCAGGTGGGTGCAGGCAGCGCCGCTCCGCGGCGCGCGCAGATCAGGCTGCATGTCGGCTCGACCCCTAGCGGAGGTGGTCGCTGTCGTCAGTGGTGCGCGAAGCGCGAGAAACATCCACGACGCGCGCGCTGATCTGTTGTGGACTTGGCGCGCACACGTTGGGGCACAGGTAGACGGTTTCGCGGCCCTGATGAGCGCAGCCACCCGCGACCAGCGGTCATTGGACTCAGTCCAGCGCAGCGAAGCTGCTGCGAAACACCAGGTCGTAGTTCGAGGGAAGCGAGAGTTCTTCGAACGCGCTGTGCACGGTGGCAACTGGTGCCGGAACGTGTATACGCAGTTCGTCGAGCATCGCCGCAGCATCTGGATCGGTCGCGGCCACCGCGGTACCGCGACTGGCGAATACCCGAGTCGCTTTCCACGTTCCCGCACCGATCTCGAGAGCTGTGCGGACTGAACAACCTACGTAGGTCACCTCATCGACGAGTTCGTCGGGGTAATCAAGACGGAACTGCTCGTAGGCCGAAGCGACCGACCCGAAGCTGAGCGCGCATCCCACCACGCATCCATGATGGCAGCGCCCATCACCCACGATGCGGGCAAGTTCGAACCCCGCACGCACACGTGTCTGATCTGCGCCTCGCTCCACAAGACCGATGTGCTCGATATCGACGGGTAGAGCGGCCCATCGGCCCTTCTCAGGCGTCGCCCGAGCCGCATAGTTTTATTCATCCGGGCCGGATGTCACCAGTTACGTGACGTACCGCTGCGCGAGCGTTCCGGTTGGCGGTCCGCTATCGGAGCTGGCGCAGCGTTGGCTCCGGTTAGGGGCTCGCTGTCTTATAGCTGGTGAGCGCACATTCGGCGTCCGGCCCGGCGGTCAATGCCCCGTCGCGCGAGCGAGTGCACGTTCGGCCTGAGCGGCGAGGGTACGGACAAGATCGCGTGCCGAGGGCAGGTCGTGGATGAGGCCGACTGACTCACCGGCCCAGACCGGGAGCGGTGGGAACTCTCCGTGTGTCACACCTTCGCGATACGCCTGTTGCGCTGCTGCGTTGTCACGTAGCTCGGCTTCGCGGCCGCGCCACTCTTCGAGGAACGGATGAGCGAGGGTGCGCGCGGGATATTCGGCGGGCCACTTTGAGCCGCGGGCGATGTCGAGGACGGTACTGAGTTCAGTGTCATCGCCGTGGCCCTCAAGGATCGCCTGTTTGATCGACGGCTCGACCAGCGCTTCAATCGTGGCCTGAAACCGTGTACCAATCAGTGCGCCAGCGGCTCCGAGCGTCAGGGCGGCGGCCACACCTCGCCCGTCGGCGATGCCGCCGGCGGCCAGTACCGGCGTTGGCCCAGCCAGGTCGACGACCATAGGCACGAACGGAAGCGTTGACATGCCCGGTTGACCGCCGTGACCACCGCTTTCAGTTCCTTGCGCGACGATGACATCCGCCTCCAGTTCCACCGCATGCCGGGCTTCTGCCAGGTTCGTGACCTGGATGATCACGGCGGACCCGCTGGCACGAATCAAGTCCACATACGGCGCTGGGTCCCCGAAGGACAGCATCACCCCCGCCGGCCGGTACGCCATCGCCCGCTCGATCACTGCCGTGTCGATCATCCAGGTCAGAAACCCGATTCCCCAAGGGCCGCTCGTGCGGTCAACAGTGATCGCCACCTCGCGTGCTAGCCAGTCGCGATCGCCAGAGCCGCTGCCGATCAACCCAAGTCCGCCTCCGCTGCTGACCGCTGCTGCGAGCGCGCCGCCAGCAGAACCGCCCATCGGAGCCAAAGCGATCGGATACCGCAGCGAAAACATCTCGGTGAACGCCGTCGACATCGCCACAACACCCATCCTCGCGCACACGTTCACCGCAGACCAGCCGCTCTATGCCACTGGCGGCCGTCCCGGTTATGGCTCATACGGACCCCCAGTAATGGACGAAGCAACCGTTCGGTCGGAACGCCGGCTAGGCGGGCACGGCTGGGCCGGTTGAGGGATGCGCGCCGGCCGGGCAGGCGCCCCGCGCGATCGTGTATGTGTCCGGTCATCGCCCTGTGCGGCGGCGTCGCGGCGCAGGTCACCGAGGCGAACCAACCGGTCATAGCTCCGCTATTCGATGTCGGCTTGCCCGGCCGCCGGACGCTGCCTGAGATCTCGTTGAACGAGCGGGCAGCGGCGTGAACCGGACCGGCGTGCGCATCGTGCTCATCACAGAGGTGGCCCGAACGTCAACCTGGCAGCGCCTTCCTCGACACCGGAGCGAATCATGTCTTTCTCACTGATCGGACCCACGACGCGCATCGCAAAGATCGCCCTGCCCATGCTGACCGCCGCCATCGTCGTTGCTGCGTGCAGCAGCGGCGGCAGCGGTGGAGGCAGCGGTACGCCAGCGGGAACAGCGGCCGGCTCGAGCACCGGCGGCAGCGCCGGAACGTCATCGATCATCATCACCGACGGCCACCTCACCAACTCGGCCGGACGGACCATCTATCTGTGGGTGGCTGACACCGCCGGCAAGTCGACCTGCTCCGGAGCGTGTGCGGCCGTGTGGCCGGCGGTGCCTGGTAACGACAAGGCGGGCGCCGGGGTGTCGGCAGCCAAGCTCACCACTATCAAAGGGGCCGGCGGCGGCACTCAGCTCGCCTACGCCGGCCACCCGCTCTACTACTTCGCCAGCGACACGTCGGCCGGTCAGGTTACCGGCCAGGGAAGCGACAGCTTCGGCGCAAAGTGGTGGGAGGTGGATGCCGCCGGCAAGGCGGTCACAACCAGCGTCGCTGCGAGCGGCGGCGCCTCGGCCACGCCCGCGGCATCGTCGTCGGCCGGATCCAATGGTGGCGGATCCGGTACTGACCCGCCGTCCGAAGTTGTCAGACAGGCTCGGATGAGCCATGCACTGCGTGAGCGACACGCATGATCAACACGATCGTGAACACCAGTCCCAGCAGCCGGCGGAACCAGTTCACCCCGCGAACCAGTTCCTCATACGCCCAGACCGTCATCGCCAGATAGGCCACCGATATCAGATAGCCATGAGCCATCCCACCGATGAACCGCGTCGACTGGCCGGCGAGGAATGCGCCGATCAGCGGCAGGTTGGGGAACTGCACGATCGGGAACCGGCGCGGGAAGCCGATCGCGGTCAATCGGGTGAACCACCGCGGCACGTACGCCCGCGCGGGTCCGCTGCGTGTCGCGCTCTGGGTCACCTCGTCTCCCCGCCCGACGCAACGCGCCGTCGCAACAGGACACGAGCGTCAACCTGATCCTGTTCACCCGCAGGTCAGCCGCCGGCGACAAACTCTGAGGGCACAGTGTGGTGCCGGCCCGACCGTCGACAGGCTCGAAGCGACGACCCCGCACTAAAAAGGCTCACCCGCCTGCGCTACCGTGGCCCGACCCTGGCCCAACTCTGTGCCGTTCGAGGCGAACCACGCGACGCTGTTTCTTACCGAGCTCGCGTGTCGATCGCATTCGAATCAGTTTCTCTTGTCGGCTCGCTGGAGTTCGGTCCGCGGAGGCGCTCTGTTGCGGCGCCGCCGGTCCGGAGTCGTCCCAACTCGTG
>CAWKNB010000004.1:0-249335 GCA_963850835.1 uncultured Actinomycetota bacterium
CAGTACTTGGTGGCGTAGTCGATGACCGCGCAGATGCGCCAGATCCCGCCGCCCGGTGTCTCGAACTCGCTGAAGTCGGTCTGCCAGACCCGATTGCGTTCGGTCGGCGGATCATGAAACACGCGCCGTCGGATCGCTGCCCAGGACTTGCGGTCGGCCCGGAACCCGCGTGGCAAAAGCAGCCCGCGGCGGCGCAGCGCCCGCTCCACGGTCGACGTCGAGACCTGATGCCCGTCGGCGGGCATCAGCGCGGCGATCTTGCGGTGCCCCCACGCCGGCCACCGCTCGGCGTACTTGGCTGCTACCGCCTCGATCGCATCGACCCTTGGCGCCGGCCACGGCCCCTTCACCACCTCGACCGATCGGAGTTCAGCCAGCCGGCGGCGATAGGTACGCAACGGGATACCGGCCAAGACCGTAAACCTCGAGACGGCAGCCCGGCTGCCGCTCTTAGGGCCTCGAGGTCGAAGAAGGGATCTGGTCGACATAGTCGGCGCCGCGCTGCCAGATCCGCAACTGCACCGTCGCCTCAGCCAGCGCGAGCTTGAGCTGCTCAATCTCGGCCCGCTGCCGCCGCTCGGTCACGCTGCCGCCGCGCCCGTTGCGCCCGGCAGGCCATCCTCCATCGCCGAGCGTCCAGCCTCGATGAACCGGTTGCGCCAGCGGTTCACCGTCTCGGGCGCAACTCCGTGCCGACGCGACGCCTCGGCCAGCGTCATCTCACCGGTCAAGACCGACATCACCAGCGTGACCCGCTGCTCGACCGGCAACGGATGGTTCTTTGACCTACTCAAGATCATCTCTCCTTGCCGCAGTCCGACTCTCAGACCGTGCGAAAAAGTCTGACGCACACCACTTTGCACTATGGGAACATCAGTTCTAATGTGAGGTGATGGGCTGGGAGAACCCGGAGATCCCGTGGCGCGAGCTGGAGCGGCGGCTGTCCGGCCGCCCGGCACCGCCACCCGCGGTCCTCGGCGACGGCGGCGACTCCCCGGCCTGGTCGCGCAAACGCGAGGCCTACGCCGCGCACGACCTGCCCCGGCCGGCGGCGCCGGTGGCCTACGGCGAGCTGCATGCGCACTCGTCGTTCAGCTTCCTCGACGGCGCGTCCGGCCCGGAGGAGCTTGTCGAGGAAGCGGTCCGGCTCGGTCTCGAGGCGCTGACCCTCACCGACCACGACGGCGTCTACGGTGTCGTCCGCTTCGCCGAAGCGGCCCGTGCACACGAGCTGCCCACCGGGTTCGGCGCCGAGCTGTCACTCGACGTCGCCATGCCGAGTACCCAGGCCGAGCGTTCGATCGCCGCGCGGGTCGGCGTGCCCGATCCACCCGGCACCCACCTGCTCGCCCTCGCCCGCGACCCCGTCGGCTACGCCCGGCTCTCGCGAGCGATCGGCACCGCGCACCTGCGCGGCGCAGCGAAGGGGCGCCCTGTCTACGACCCGGTCGAGGAACTGGCCGAGGCCGCCGACGGGCACTGGCTGATCCTCACCGGGTGCCGCAAGGGCGCGGTGCGTCAAGCGCTCGACCGCGAAGGGCAGGCCGGCGCCCGCCGTGCACTCGGTGAACTCGTCCACCACTTCGGCCGCGACAACGTCGTCGTCGAGCTCGGTTACGAACTCGACCCGCTCGCCGACGAACGCTACGACGTGCTCACCACGCTGGCCGACGAACTGCGGCTGCCGGTCGTGGCCACCACGTCGGCGCACTATCACGGGCCGCCGCGTCGGCCGCTGGCCACCGCATTGGCGGCTGTGCGCGCCCGCAGCAGCCTCGACGAGATAGACGGCTGGTTGCCCGGTTGGGCCGGACAGCATCTGCGCAGTGGCGTCGAGATGGCGCAGCGGTTCAGTCGCTGGCCCGGCGTCGTCGACGCCGCAGCCCGGCTGGCGAAGGAGATCGCCTTCCCGCTGTCCCTGATCGCTCCCGACCTGCCGCCCTTCCCGTGCCCGCCCGGACTCGACGAGATGGGCTACCTGCGTCAGCTCGCCTATGCCGGCGCGGCCGAACGCTTTGCCGGCAAACCACACGAGGCCAGGGCCTACGAGATGATCGAGCACGAGCTGGAGATCATCGAGGAACTCCACTTCCCCGGCTATTTTCTCGTGGTCTGGGAGATCGCGCGGTTCTGCCGCGACAACGGCATCCTGTGCCAGGGTCGCGGCTCGGCCGCGAACTCCGCGGTCTGCTACGCGCTGCGGATCACCGCCATCGACGCCGTCTACTACGACCTCATGTTCGAGCGGTTCCTCGCCCCCGAACGCGGTGAACCGCCCGACATCGACATCGACATCGAGTCCGACCGCCGTGAAGAGGTCATCCAGCACGTCTACGAGATGCACGGCCGCGAGCACGCCGCGCAGGTCGCCAACGTCATCAGCTACCGGCCGAAGTCAGCGGTACGCGACATCGCCAAGGCCCTCGGCTATTCGCCGGGCCAGCAGGACGCGTGGAGCAAGGAGATCGAGCGCGGCTACTACTGGTCCACCGAGGTCGAACAGGACGTGTCCGAGGTGCCGGCGAAGGTGGTCGAACTCGCCGGCGAATTGCAGAACGCGCCCCGCCACCTGGGCATCCACTCCGGCGGCATGGTGATGTGCGACCGGCCGGTGATCGAGGTGTGCCCGGTCGAGTGGGGTCGGATGCCCGGTCGCACCGTGCTGCAGTGGGACAAGGACGACTGCGCCGAGATCGGCCTGGTGAAGTTCGACCTGCTCGGCCTCGGCATGCTGTCGGCGATCCAGTACTGCTTCGAGTTCATCACCGATTTCCACGGCATCACCTACGAGCTGTCGACGATCCCGGCGGAAGCTCCATGCGTCTACGACATGCTCTGCGCCGCCGACTCGATCGGCGTGTTCCAGGTCGAGTCACGAGCGCAGATGGCCACCCTGCCGCGTCTCAAGCCGCGCGAGTTCTACGACCTCGCCTGCGAGGTGGCGCTCATCCGACCCGGCCCGATCCAAGGCGATTCCGTGCATCCGTTCATCCGGCGCAAGAACAAGCAGGAGGAGGTCACCTACCCGCACCCACGGCTGGAGGAACCGCTCAAACGCACGCTCGGCATCCCGCTGTTCCAGGAGCAGCTGATGCAGATCGCCGTCGCGGTCGCGGACTTCACGCCGGCCGAGGCCGACCAGCTGCGCCGTGCCATGGGTTCCAAACGCTCTCGCGACCGTATCGAGGCCATGCGCATCAGGCTCTTCGACGGCATGGCAGCCAACGGCATCACCGGCGCCAAGGCCGATCAGATCTACGAGAAGGTCCAGGCATTCGCGGCCTTCGGTTTCGCCGAATCGCACTCGATCAGCTTCGCGTTGCTGGTGTATGCGTCGTCGTGGCTCAAGCGCCACTACCCCGCCGCGTTCTGCGCCGCATTGCTGAATGCGCAACCGATGGGCTTCTATTCTCCGCAGTCATTGATCCACGACGCCAAACGCCATGACATCGAAATCCGAAAGCCGTCACTGTTGCGCTCACAGGCCAAGGCAGCGCTGGAGCCGGGTGACGGCCCGTCGCAGTGTGCCTGCCTGCACGCGCCACAACCCGCTGTCCGGCTGGGTCTGGCATCGGTGCGCACCATCGGCGACGACCTCGCCGAGACGATCGTGGCTTCGCGCGAGACCGACGGCGAGTTCACCTCGATGGCCGATCTCGCCCGCCGGGTGGGGCTGTCGGCCGACCAGGTGGAGGCGCTGGCCACCTCCGGCGCGTTCGACCACTTCGGCGCCTCCCGCCGCGACGCGCTGTGGGCGGCCGGCGCGGCGGCCACCGCACGTCCCGGGCAACTCGACATCGTGACCTTCGACGAGACCGCGCCCCCGGCGTTGCCGCCGATGACCGAACCAGAACAGCTGATCGCCGACATGTGGGCCACCTCGATGACCCCGGACATCTACCCCACCGCGTTGATCCGGTCCCGGCTGGACGGGTTGGGGGTGGTGTCCGCTGCCGGTCTGCGCCGCCTCGACAACCGCACCCGGGTCACCATCGGCGGCGTGGTCACGCACCGGCAACGCCCGGCGACCGCCCGCGGCGTCACCTTCCTCAACCTCGAGGACGAGACCGGCATGGTCAACGTCATCGTCGAGGAGACGGTGTGGCAGCGGCACCGGCGCGTCGCCCGCGAGTCCGGCGGCCTGCTGATCCGCGGCATGCTCGAACACACCAGCGAAGGTGTGATCAATGTGCTGGCCGAGCGGATCGAGCGCCTCAACCTCGGCCTGCACACGAGATCCCGGGATTTTCGGTGACGCCGCCGGACGAGTTGCGGTGGAAGACCGCCGATGCCGCCGCGCCGGGCTTGTTCGGTGTCGACGACCTGTTCTCCGCGGGCCGCGGCACCGGTCGCATGTCCGACCTCGAGTTCTTCCACGTCACTGCCAAGCGCATCCTCAACCACGTGCCGACGAACTCGCGAGCGCCGGCCAACTGGACGATCAACGTCTATCGCGGCTGCAGCCATGCGTGTACGTACTGCCTGGCAGGTGACACGACCATCCTGATGGCCGATGGCCGCACCCGACCCATTGCCGACATTCGTGCGGGCGACGTCGTCTACGGCACTGAGCGGCGCGGTAGCTATCGGCGCTATGTCCCGAGCACCGTGCTCGACCACTGGTCGACGATGACACCAGCTCATCGCATCACGCTTGCCGACGGCACGATCTTGACAGCGAGCGCGGATCATCGGTTCCTGACAGAACGCGGGTGGAAGTACGTCACGGACACCCTGGCGCCGCTACAGCGACCGCATCTCACCGTCAACAACGAACTCCTCGGCGTCGGCCACCTTCCAGAACCCGCCAAGCACTGCGCCGACTACCGGCGTGGATACCTGACGGGAATGATCAGAGGCGATGCGAATCTCGCCACCTATCACTATCAACGACCGGGGCGCCGCGATGGCGATGTCCATCGGTTTCGGCTCGCGTTGGCCGATCTCGAGCCACTGGACCGCACCCGAGCATTCCTGGATGAGATCGGCATACCGACGACCACATTCGTATTCGCGCCCGCGAGGGCACGGTGCCGCGCGATGACGGCGATCCGCACGTCAGCGCGGGAGCACATCGAACAGATCCGAGCCGTGATCAAGTGGCCCGAGAGCCCGAACACGCAGTGGAAGCGGGGTTTTCTGGCCGGCATCTTCGACGCCGAAGGCAGCCACAGCGGCGGCATCCTCCGAATATCGAATTCTGATCCTGACATCTTGTCCGCGATCATGTCGAGCGCGCAAGAGCTGGGTTTCGCGGCAGTACTCGAGCCGGCGCGACCCAACGGCGTTCGCTGCGTTCGGATCGCCGGCGGGTTGATGCAGCGTTTGCGTTTTCTCGTCTCGACCGATCCAGCGACTACCCGCAAGCGGTCGATCGACGGCACCGCCATCAAGAGCACTGCAGACCTGCGCGTGTCAGCTGTCGAGTCGCTAGGCTTGGCCGTCCCGATGTATGACATGACAACCACGACGGGTGATTTCATTGCCAACGGCGTGGTGAGCCACAACTGCTTCGCCCGCCCGACCCACGAGTACCTCGGCTTCGACATCGGTGCCGACTTCGACACGAAGATCGTCGTCAAGATCAATGCGGTCGAGAAGTTGCGGGCCGAACTCGCCGATCGGCGCTGGCGTGGCGAGCCGGTGGCGATGGGCACGAACACCGATCCGTACCAGCGCGCCGAGGCGAAGTACCGGCTCACCCGCGGCGTGCTCGAAGCCCTCACCGAGCGATCGAACCCGTTCTCGATCCTGACCAAGTCGCCGCTGGTGACCCGCGACCTCGACGTGATCGTCGAGGCGGCACAGCGCGCGAACGTCTCGGTGAACTTCTCGATCGGCACGCTCGACCAGCGGGTCTGGCGGGCCACCGAGCCGGGCTCGCCGAACCCGCGCCGCCGCATCGACGCAATGGCCCGCCTGTCGGCCGCCGGCATCCGGACCGGCGCGTTGATGGCGCCGATCCTGCCCGGCCTCAGCGATGCACCCGAACAGCTGCGGGCCACCGTCGCCGCGATCGAGGGTGCGGGCGGTCGGCTGCTCGGGCTCGGCCCGCTGCACCTGCGACCGGGCGTCCGCGAGCACTTCCTGCGCTGGCTCGCCGACCACAACCGCGCCCTGCACGCCGACTACTGCCGCCGCTACGCCGCCACCGACCACGCACCGAAGCGCTATCTCGACCTGTTGTACGCCCGCGCGGGTCTTCAGGAGGTTCCGAGCACCACATCGGCCGGGCGTCTGGACTAGTCCGCTGGACTAGGGCAGGCTTTCTCGGCACAGGCTAGGGAAACCTAGGAAAACGAGGTGCTGCGGTGAAGATCTCCGACATCCTGCGGTACAAGGGCACCGATGTCATCACGACGACCCCGGCCCAGTCGGTCGCCGAGGTCGCTGCCATCCTTGCCGAGCACCGGATCGGCGCACTGGTTGTCGTGGAGGGCGAGACGGTCTCGGGCATCGTTTCCGAACGGGACATCGTCCGCGGCCTGGCCGAGCGCGGGGCCGGCATCTTGGAGTGCGCTGTGCGCGAGGTGATGACCAGCCCGGTGGTCACCTGCACCAGCGCGGACACCGTCGACTCGGTCGCCGAGCAGATGACCGAACGGCGGTCACGGCACATGCCGGTGGTCGACGGGGAGCAGCTGTCCGGTGTGGTGTCGATCGGCGACGTCGTGTCGAGCCGGATGCGCCAACTCGAACACGACCGCGGCGCGCTGGAACACTACATCTCCGGCTGAGCGCGGGCCGTCACTCCGCCGGCGGGTAGGTCTGGGTCGGCGGGTACTGACCTGGCTGCGGCGGATACTGCTGCCCGGATTGCGGATAGCCCTGCTGCTGGGGATAGCCCGGCTGCTGCTGCGGGTAGCTCGGCTGCTGCTGGGGGTAGCCCTGCTGCTGCGGATAGCCCTGCTGCTGCGGATAGCCCTGCTGTTGCGGATAGCCCTGCTGCTGCGGATAGCCCTGCTGCGGTTGATGGGACAGCCGCGCCCGACGGTCGTGGTCCTGCTCGATCAGCCGGTTGAGCAGCTGCTGCTGGCGGTCCGAGCGCGGGATGTCGTGCATGACCTCCTGCCCCTGCTCACCGGCCGACTCGATGATCAGCGTCCCGGCGCGCACGATGCGGTCCCACAGCGTCTGCCGGAACGCGACGTCGGTGATGCGCTGCAGCGCGATGTCACGACCGGTGTGGGTGAACACCCCCCGCCGGATCAATACGCGGTGCGTGGTGAAGATGTAGTGACTCGTACGCCACCGGACCCACGGCGCGATCGACAGGAAGTTCAGCAGCACCACGCCGACGACCAGGATCGCCACCAGGGTCACGGTGCGTCCCGTGCCGCTGTCCGGCGCGAACGCGATCCCCGCTCCGGCGGCCGCGCAGATGACCAGGAACCACAGCGTCGCGGGGACGAGGCTCACCCAGTGCGGGTGGAACCGCTCCACGACCTTCTCGTCCGTAGCGAGCACGCTCTCCGGATACGGCACGGCGACCCTCCTGACCTTTGCTGGCAGGGTATCCGGTCAGCGCCGGGCAACGCAGCCGATCAAACCGGTCGTAACTGCTCCACATCGCCGGCCGAAACGGCCTGCGTGCGCTGATCGGTCCGGACGAGCAGGCGTCCCATCTCGTCGACGTCGAGCGCCTGGCCGATCAGCGCGGAGCCCGCGCCGGTGTGTACCCGCACGGCCGTGCCGATCGTCGCCGACAGCGCCCGGTAGGCGGCGGCCAGGCCGCAGGCGTCCGGGTCACCATCGGTGTCGGCCCACTGTGCGATCCGCGCGTCGAGCTTCGTGAGGATCGAGACCAGCAGGGCGGTGCGATCGACGCCGGCTGCGCCCTCCAGCGCCAGCGAGGTCGCGGTGTCCACCGGAAGTTCAGCGGCCGTGGTCGACACGTTGAGCCCGATGCCGATGACCACCACGCCGTCAGCGGTCTGCGCGAGCAGCCCCGCGAGCTTGCGCCCGGACGGCGCGAGCAGGTCGTTGGGCCACTTGAGCGAGGTCGTGACCCCGGTGTCGGAGTTCACCGCCTCACACAGCGCCACCCCGGCGAGCAACGGCAGCCAGCCCCATCGCAACACCGGCACGCTGGGCCGCAGCAGCACCGACACCGTCAGCCCGGCCCGTGGTGGCGACACCCAGCTGCGGTCGAGGCGCCCCCGGCCGCCGATCTGGTTCTCGGCGACGAGCACCGTGCGGTCCGCCGCGTTGGGCTCGTCGAGCAGGTCGGAGTTCGTCGACGCTGTCTCGGCGACGACGTCGACCTGCTGCCACCGCGGCATCAGCGAGTCCCGCAATCGCTCGATATCCAGCGGGGCCCGATCCATGCGGTCACGGTAGCCGCGAGATCGGTCACCCATCGGCCGCGCAACGCCGATAACCGGTTTAGGCTCCCGGCCATGGCAGCAGATCCGTCCGGCCCCGATCTCGACCCGCACACCACGGCAGGCAAGCTCGCGGAACTCGAGCGCCGCTACGACGAAGCAGTGCACTCGGGCTCGGACCGGATGGTCGAGAAGCAGCACGCCAAGGGCAAGATGACCGCGCGCGAGCGCATCCTGGCGCTGCTCGACGAAGACTCGTTCATGGAGTTCGACGAGCTCGCCCGGCACCGTTCGACGACGTTCGGCATGGAGCGCAACCGCCCGTACGGCGACGGTGTCGTCACCGGTGCCGGCACGGTGGACGGCCGGCCGGTGGCGGTGTTCAGCCAGGACGTCACCGTGTTCGGCGGTGCGCTCGGCCAGGTGTACGGCGAAAAGATCGTCAAGGTGCTCGATTTCGCGATGAAGACCGGGTGCCCGGTCGTCGGCATCAACGAGGGTGGCGGAGCGCGCATCCAGGAAGGTGTCGTGTCGCTCGGCCTCTACGGCGACATCTTCCATCGCACCGTCAAGGCCTCCGGGGTCATCCCGCAGATCTCGCTGATCATGGGCGCGGCTGCGGGCGGCCACGTGTACTCCCCCGCGCTCACCGACTTCATCGTCATGGTCGACAAGACCTCGCAGATGTTCATCACCGGCCCCGACGTCGTGCGCACCGTCACCGGTGAGGACGTGACGCTCGAGGAGCTCGGCGGGGCCCGCACGCACAACACCACCAGCGGCAACGCGCACTACCTCGGCTCCGACGAGAACGACGCCATCAACTACGTCAAGGCGTTGCTGTCGTACCTGCCGTCCAACAATCTCGACCCGCTGCCGGCCTTCGAGACTGCGGTGTCCGACACCGCTGACGAGACGGACTCGTTCCTGGACACGTTCATCCCCGACTCGGCGAACATGCCCTACGACATGCACGAGATCATCACGCACCTGATCGACGACGGTGACTTCCTCGAGGTGCACGAGCTCTTCGCGCAGAACATCATCGTCGGGTTCGGGCGGGTCGAGGGTTATCCCATCGGGGTGGTCGCGAACCAGCCGACGCATTTCGCCGGTTGCCTGGACATCGACGCATCGGAGAAAGCAGCACGGTTCGTCCGAACCTGTGACGCCTTCAACGTGCCGGTGCTGACCCTGGTCGACGTGCCCGGATTCCTGCCCGGCGTCGGCCAGGAGCACGCGGGCATCATCCGGCGCGGTGCAAAGTTGATCTACGCATACTCCGAGGCCACGGTGCCGAAAGTCACCGTCATCACCCGCAAGGCCTTCGGCGGGGCGTATGACGTGATGGGTTCCAAACACCTCGGCGCCGACCTCAACGTCGCGTGGCCCACGGCCCAGATCGCCGTGATGGGCGCGCAGGGAGCGGCGAACATCCTGCACCGCAAGAAGTTGGCCAAGGCCGACGATCCCGAGGGGCTGCGGGCCCAGCTCGTGCAGGAGTACGAGGACACGCTGGTCAACCCTTACGTTGCCGCGGAGCGCGGCTTCATCGACTCGGTGATCCCACCGTCGCAGACGCGCGCGTACGTGATTCGCGGGCTGCGGATGCTGCGCAACAAGCGCGAAGCGCTGCCGCCGAAGAAGCACGGGAACATTCCGCTATGAACACCGCCGAACCTATGAGCGATCCGATCCTGCACGTCATCCACGGCTCGCCGACGGCCGAGGAGCTCGCGCTCCTCACTGCCGTCGTGGCCGCGGCCGCAAGCGCCGCCGAAACCGAGGAACAGCCTGCGACGCGTCGCGGCGGCTGGAACGATCCGGCCGCGACGCACCGCAGGCAGCTGCACCCGGGCCCGAACGGCTGGCGCGCCGCCGTTCGCCCGACCTGAGTCAGGATCGCGTCGAGCACAGCTCCGGCTCGGGTCCGGGCTCGGCAACCACCAGAGGAGCGGGTCGCCGTCGCACCAACACCACAGCCGTGGTGACGAGCCCGATGAGCGAAACCCCGACCACGACGGCGATCGTGTCGGTCATGTGCGGCAGCAACTCTCCGGGAGTGGTCTGCGCGCCGGTGCCGAGGATCGCGGTGACGATCGCCAACACGATCGCACCGCCGACCTGGATCGAGGTGTTCACCAGCCCGGAGGCGAGCCCCTGTTCGTGCTCGGCCACCCCGGCCGTCGCCTGGGCGTTGATCGACGGGAACGAGAGCGCGAAGCCGACGCCGAGCAGCACCATCGTCGGCAGCAGGAAGTTCGCGTAGCCCATGCTCGGGTCGACCCGCAGGAACAGGAGGTACCCCGCCACGAACGCACTGAGCCCGCCGAAGATGAGCACCGCGGTCGGCACCCGCTCGAGCACCGCACCCATCGTCGTCGCGCTCGCCACCACCAGCAGGCCGCCGGGCAGGAAGCCGAGCGCCATCTGCATCGGCGACCACTGCAACGAATCCTGCAGGTAGATCGTCACGACGAACTGGAACGCGAAGTAGCCGCCGGCCATCACCGCGCCGGCCAGGTTGGCGTGCAGGAGCCGTCCGGAGCGCAGGATCCCCAGCCGCAGCAGCGGCCGCGGGTGCCGCCGCTCGATGGCGACGAAGGACGCAGCCAGCACGACACTCAGCGTCAGCAGCCCGATCGTCGCGATGCTGCCCCACCCACGGCGTGGCGCCTCGACGACGGAGTAGACGAGCAACAGGAGGGCGGCGGTGCTGGTCAGCGCGCCGGCGAGGTCCAGATCGCGAATGGCCAACCGGGCCCGCCGCGTACGCGGCAGGAGCCGCCAACCGACGGCCACGAGCACCAACGCGACCGGTGCCGGCGCGAGCAGGGTGGCGCGCCAGCCCAACTCGGTCAGCGCGCCGCCGAAGACCAGGCCGAGGGAGAAGCCGCTCGCACCGCACACCGTGTAGATGCTGATCGCCCGGTTGCGCGCGGGGCCTTCGGCGAAGGTCGTGGTGATGATGGACAGACCGGCCGGGACGGTGAACGCCGCGGCAATGCCCTTCACCAGACGCAGGGCGATCAGCGCGGCGTCACTGGTCATCACCGAACTCACGAGCGAGGCGGCTCCGAACACGGCAACCGCGGTGAGGAACACCTCACGCCGGCCGAGCAGGTCCGCTGCCCGTCCGCCGAGCAGCAGCAGCCCGCCGTATCCGAGCACGTACGCGCTGACGATCCATTGCAGTGCCGCGGCAGACATGTGGAGATCGGCACCGATCGAGGGCAACGCCACGCCGATCATCGAGACGTCGAGTGCGTCCAGGAACAATGCGCCACACAGGACGACGAGCAGCGCCCACGTGGCTCGGGTCCAGTTGGTGCCACCGATCGGCATCGATGCGGATCGGGGAGCCAGGTCCAGAGACGTCATGACACCAAATTCTATGCATGTGCATCTAATGTGCAAGCATTATTTGCGGACGCATTTTATGCAGACGCATGTGTTATGCTGCCGCCATGTCCCGGCGTAGCGACGACGAGCTGGCCCGGGAGTGGCACACGCTCATCGGCCGCTATCACCGCACCACCTGCGTGCTCGATCGCGAACTGGAAGCCGCCCACGGTATCGGCAGCAGCGACTTCGAGGTGTTGCAGTTGCTGCAGTGCTCCGGCCCGCAGGGGTCGATGCGGATGTCCGATCTGGCTGGAAAGGTGCACCTGTCGCAGAGCGCGCTGTCGCGTCTGGTCGCCCGGCTGGAGCAGCGTGACCTGCTCGAGCGGACCATGTGCGCCAACGATCGTCGTTCGGTCTACACCGCGATCACGCCGGCCGGCCGCGAGCTCTACCGGGCGGCGCGCGTGACCCAGCGTGCGGTGCTGCGCGAGTCGGCGGCCGTGCACTAGCGACCCTGGTAGGTCGCCTTCCCGGGTCCGTCGCGCAGGAACGACTCGACCGCGTTGTTGAGGTCCTCGGTGGCGAACAACGCTCCGCTCAGTGCCGGCGTCACCTCGTCCGCGGCCCGCGTGCCGCCGGCGATCTGCGCGCGCAGGATCGCCTTGGTCGCCGCGTGCGCGAGCGTCGGCCCGTTGGCCAGCCGCAGTGCGAATGCATGGGCCGCCTCGTCGAAACCCTCGTTCGGAAACACTCGGTTGACGACATTCCATCGCTCGAGCGTCGCGGCGTCGAACAGGTCGCCGGTCATGATCAGCTCGC
Source organism: uncultured Actinomycetota bacterium (assembly GCA_963850835.1). Lineage (GTDB taxonomy): Bacteria > Actinomycetota > Actinomycetes > Mycobacteriales > Jatrophihabitantaceae > Jatrophihabitans. The sequence continues at coordinate 12,489 of CAWKNB010000004.1, forward strand.
GGGCGCGGGCCGGGCCGGCGCGCTCGACGAGACGTTGCGGTCCGCCCATCGAAGGCGTCAGCCCGACGACGATCTCGACCAGTCCGAACTTCGCCGCCTCGGCCGCGAGCAGGATGTCGCAGGCCAGCGAGATCTCGAAGGCCGCTGTGAGGCAGAGCCCATGAGCGGCGAACACGGTCGGCATCGGCAGCGACTCGATCGCGTGGATCATCGTGAACCAGTCGCGCCACAGCGCCGCGCCCGACTCCGCGGTGTGGTTCTGGAAGTTGTGCACGTCGACGCCGGCCGACACCGCGCGACCGTTGGCGCGGAACAGGACACCCCGGGCCTCGGGCGACGCGTTGATCTCGGCCAGGGCGGACCGGATGTCGGCGACCGTGTCCGGGCCGAACAGATTCAGCGGCGGGGCATCGAAAGTGATGACGGCAAGAGGGCCGTCCCACGAGAGCGCGGCGGCAGGCATCCCCGCAGGCTATCCCGGTGACGTACCAACGCGATCCCTGCGGTGGCCAACATCGCACCGGCATAGATCCACACATCGTGGTCGCCGTGAATCAGGTAGGCGAGGGTCGCCGCGAACACCACGGGCACCCACTCGACCGCTCCGGTGAGTGCAATCAGAGCGAGCAGCAGACCGGAGTACCAGCCGTAGGACGGCGTGAACACCAGGAACGCGACACCGGTCACCACCACGGCAGAACGCTGCGGCGGGCCGCCGGCATAGCGCCACGCCCAGAGCGCGACCGCGCCCATCACGAGCACACCCACCACGACCTCGAACGGGTGCGGCAGCGCTGCGCTGAGCAGCAGCAGTCTGCCGCCGCTGTCGTACTGCTCCTCTCGCAGGTATCCGGGCAGGTAGCCGAGCACCGCCGAACCCACCGCGATCACATGCGGCACGTAGACAGCGACGACGACCGACGCGGCGGCGAGGCCGGCCAGCCACGAGCGGCGCATGAGCGACGGCAGCACCAGCACGGGGTACAGCTTGACCGCGATCGCCGCCCCGACGAGCGCGCCCGCCGAGACGGCAGAACGGGCACCGAGCGCCAGGACGACCAGCAGCACCGCCAGCCAGTCGATGTGCGCGTTGTTGCCGTATTCGACGACGACCACCGGGCACCACGCCCACAATGCCGCGGCCCACGGCGGGCGCCTGCGCAACAGCAGCCAACCCACGAGCAACGCGCCCGCGGCCCCGGCCAGCTGCAGCGGCAGGTGCCCGCCGTGCCCCCCGAACGACGCCACCCGCAGCGCGACGAAGGCGGCTTCCGCGACCGGCGGGTAGATGGTGTGCGCATCCGGGCGGTTGATCGACGTGCACCCGCCGGCGATCGGATGCCCGCACGGCGCATCACCGAACAGGAACGGTTCGCGCAGCTGCGCGAGTTCGGGCGCGGTCGGCGCGTAGCGGTACGGGTCGGTGCCCGACAGCTGCACCTTCGCGTCCCACACGTAGCGGAAGTCGTCGTCGGACGTCGACGGGTGGGAGCTGATCGCGATCAGTTGCAGGGCGACCCCGACCCCGAGCACCAGCAGGACGGCGGCGCGACGGGTGAGCCGCAGCCGCGACACCATCCAGACCGCGAGCACCCACAGCGGCGCGGACAGTGCGGTAAGCAGGATCGCCCGGTGCGGGTGCGCGCCGGGGAGCAGCGCAGCGAGGAGCACTGCCTCGCCCAGGAGGGCGAGCAGCCAGCACTCCCACGCGGGTCGTCTGCGCACTTCGCTCACGGAGGCCTACTCTTCCCGACGATCATGGAACCGGCAGCCCGGAAAGCACGAAGTTATCTGACGACGTAAGGGTTGCTGCGCGCTGATCGCGGCCAGAATTCATGGAGTGCAAATGCGTTCGAAGCTGCCGGCGACGGCGCCGCGGTACTGGCCGCGGTTCCGCAGTCCGGTGCGCTCGACCGCGCTCACCGCGCGGCTCGGGCGGGTGCTCGGCATCTGCTTCGCCATCTGCTTCGCCACCGGGATGCTCAGCCACTACCAGTACCAACCGTGGTCGTGGCTGCCGGAACCGGCTGCACCGGTGTGGATCTACCGGGTCACGCAGGGCGTCCACGTCGCGACGGGCACGATCTGCATCCCGCTGCTGCTGGTGAAGTTGTGGTCGGTCTATCCGAACCTGTTCCGCTGGCCGCCGGTGAAGTCCGGCAAGAACGCCGCCGAGCGGTTCTCCGTGGCGATCCTGGTGTCGTCGTCGCTGGTGCAGCTGTTCACCGGATACTTCAACGCGCTGAACTGGTACCCGTGGTCGTGGGATTTCGTCCCGGTGCACCGCTTCCTGGCCTACGTCGTCATCGGCTCGATCCTGCTGCACATCGCGATCAAGCTGCCCGACATCAGGTACGGCCTGAAGACGAAACTGGCTCTCGGCGACGTGCTCACCGAGAAACCGTGGTCGGAGAACCCGGGCGCCTACAGCAACAACGAGAACACCCACCAACCTCCGCCGCAACCGACCGGGATCACCCGGCGCGGATTGCTGACGGCCACCGGCGTCGGCATCGGCGTCGTGGTGGCAGCGAGTGTCGGGCAGACACTCACCCCGCTCGAGCCGATCGGCCTGCTCGCGATCCGCCAGCCCAGCAAGGGGCCGCAGAAGGTGCCGGTGAATCGCACCGCCGAACAGGCGCAGGTGCGCACGCTGGCCGTCGACCCCGATTGGCGGCTGACCGTCACCGGTCCACACCCGTTCGTGTTGCAGCTGGACGATTTGGACGGCCTCGCGACGGGCGAGGCCTCGTTCCCGATCTCCTGCGTGGAGGGGTGGAGCGTCGGCGCCCACTGGCGTGGGTTGCGGCTGCTCGACGTCGTGCGGCGTGCCGGCGGCAGCGCCGACTCGACGGTGCACGTCGTGTCACTGGAACCGAACGGTTCCTACAACCGCTCGACCGTGGCCGGCCCGCAGGTGTCGCACGCACTGCTCGCGACCCACCTCAACGGCGAGCGACTCGACGTCGACCATGGGTACCCGCTGCGACTCATTGCACCGAACCGGGCCGGTGTGCTGAATACGAAATGGCTGACCAGGGTGGAGATCCACGGATGAGCCGAACTCGCATCCTGCTCGGCGCCGCCGGCATCGCGCTCGGCCTGTTCGGCGTGTTCCGGCTGCTGACCGAGGTGTCCGGCTACGACCTGATCGTGTTGTTCTGCTGGCTGATCGGGGCGCTGGCCATCCACGACGGCCTGCTGTCACCGCTGATCGTGGCGATCGGCGCGGCGCTGCACCGCTTCGTGCCCGACCGGGCCCGTCGCTATCTGCAGGGTGGATTGGTCGCAGGCGCGTTGGTGACCGTGGTCGCGGTACCGCTGATCTACCGGCAGGACAGCCAGCCGGTGGCCAAGGCGATCCTGCAGCAGCATTTCGGCGCCAACCTCGCCGACCCTGCTGGCCCTCATCGCCGGGCTCACGCTGCTGCTCTACCTCGGCCGCGTGCTACGCGAGAGTCACGACGTCAGAACAGCGAACGCGCGGCCGTCGCGCGACCACACGTCCGACACCGAATAGCCCGCGACGCTCGCATACCCGCGCAGCGCACGGCAACCCACCTGGGCCCACTCGAACACCGGGCCCACCGCGCGTCCGCCGCTCCAGAACTGCACCGACAGCACCTCGTGCGCGGCCTGATCGGCATGCGTCTCGACCATCAGCCGCCCGCCCGCCCGCAGCAGCGCGCGCACCCGCCGCAGCAGCCGCGCCGGGTCACCGCCGATACCGACGTTGCCGTCCATCAGCAGCACCGTGGGCCAGCGCCCTTCGCCGGGCAGCGCGCCGAAGACGTCGCGCAGCAGCGCCGGCAGACCCTGCCCGCGGGTCAGCGCGACCGCCGACTCCGCGATGTCCACGCCGAGTGTGGCGATGCCGCGCTCGGCCAGCGACGAGACGAAGCGGCCCGGACCGCACCCGATGTCGAGCACCGGGCCGATACACCGCTCGAGGACGGTCGCGTCGGCGGCGTCGGCGCCGGCGAGCCAGCGGGCGATGTCCAGGGTGATCAGCTCTCCGGAGACAGTGCGGAGTCCGAGCGGCGTGGACCTGCGCAGTGCCTCCTCGTAGGGCGCGAGCGCTCCCGGCCTCACGATGCGCGCCGCTTCGAATGTCGCAAGACAGCCGCGAATTCGGTGTCCGGAGCCTGGTCCGCCACGTGGTGCGCGGCGTCGATCGTGTCGACATCGGTCAGCACGTCCAGCTGCTGCACCCGCAGCCCGAGGTCGGCGAGCCGCCGCAGCTGCGCGGCGCCGGTGCGCGGCGTCGACATGGGCACGCCCCGGATCGCGGCCGCTGCGACGCTCGGGTCGGCAAGACCGATCGCCCAGTACCCGCCGTCGGTGGACAGCCCCACGCACGCGTCGTAGCGCTGCGGATCGAAGGCAGCGAGGTGCTCCGGCCGCAGTTGCGGGGTGTCCATGCCGACGAGCGCAGCCGGGCCGGACACCGCGCCGAACGCGGCGGCCAGCCGCTCGTCCAGGCCGCCGACAGGCTGGCGCACGGCACGCCAGCCCGGCGCGAGCCATCCCGTCACCCGGCCGTCGAAGGCGAGCACCCGGTCGTCGGCATCGGTGGCATCCACGGCTCGCAGCGTGTCGCGCAACGCGGCGGCGGCCACCGCGGCCGCCTGGGCGTGCGTGAGCGGCGGCACCAACCGGGTCTTCACCCGACCGGGCCGCGGCCGCTTGGCGATCACGATCAGGCTCGTCATGCGGCGAGCACCGCGCTCATGTCGTGCACGGCCTGCACGGTGCCGCGCAGCGTTCCGGTCACCTTGGAGCGGCCGATTCGCGGCGCGTACCGCACGTCGGCGGCAGTGATCGTCCAGCCCGCCTGCGCCGCGCGCAACACCGTCTCGACCGGATACCCGCTGCGCCGGTCGGCGAGCTGGAGCTCGATCAACGCTTCGCGGCGGGCAACACGCAGCGGGCCGATGTCGCGCAGCGCGACACCGGTGCGGCGCCGCACCCGACGGGCGAGTTCGACATTCGCTAGCCGCGCACCGAGTGGCCACGCACCGCGACCGGACGGCACCCGGCGGCCGACCACGAGATCGGCGCCGGCGCGCAGCATCGGCACGAACCGCGACACGTCCGACGGGTCGAGGGTCGCGTCGCAGTCGCACACGGCGACGAACTCGGCCTCGGCCGCCATCAGCCCGGCGTGACAGGCAGCGCCGTAGCCGCGCTGGGTGCACTCGACCACGGTGGCGCCGCGCTGGGCCGCGAGGTGCGCCGATCCGTCACGGGAACCGTTGTCGACGACGATCGCCCGGGCGTTGCGCGGGATACGGTCCAGCACCCACGGCAGGGCATCGGCCTCGTCCAGGCACGGCAGCACGATGTCGACGATGATCACTTCTCGACGCTAACCGGCCTCGCCCTTGCACAGGCCGATTTCCGCCTTACGGACCAGTGACAACGGCTGCGCGAGCGCCCGAGATCAATAGGATGCAGGTGTGGCATATGTACTGGTGGTCGACGACGACTCGACGGTGGCGACCGTCGTCGTCAACTACCTCGACCGTGCCGGGCATCGCACGTCGCAGGTCGGCGACGGGCTGGCCGCGCTGGAGGCGATCAAGTCGCAGGCGCCGGACCTGATCGTGCTCGACCTGATGCTGCCGGGCATCGACGGCTTGCAGGTCTGCCGGCGGGTCCGCGAGCAGTGGCCACACCTGCCGGTGATCATGCTGACCGCGCTCGCGGAGCCGGACGACCGCATCGCCGGGCTCGAGGTCGGCGCCGACGACTACGTCACCAAGCCCTTCTCGCCACGCGAGCTCGCACTGCGGGTCGACTCGGTGTTGCGTCGCGCCGCCGCCATCCCGGCGGTCGCGAGCAAGACCGTACTGAGCGTCGGTTCCATCACCGTCGACGCCACCGCGCGCCGGGCGACCCGCGACGGAGCTGAGCTCGCGCTCACCGTGCGCGAGCTCGACCTGCTCACCTTTCTGATGTCGCATCCAGGCGAGGCTTTCAATCGCGAGCAACTGATGCGCGAGGTATGGGGCTGGACCTTCGGCGACCAGTCGACGGTCACGGTGCACGTGCGGCGGCTACGGGAGAAAGTGGAGAACGACCCCACCAACCCCACGCTGATCCAGACCGTCTGGGGCATCGGCTACCGACTCGAGATCCCGGAATAATGGACCTGACCTGGGCAAGTCTCGGCGCAGCGCTGTTGTGGTGCGCGATCGCCGGACTCGCCACCTGGCTGGTGTTCACCCCGGTGCGACGGCGCTCGCTGACCGGGCTGCTCGTCACGCTGGTGGTCACCGGCGCGGCAGCCTCGATGGGTGCGCTCTGGGGCGCGATGTACGCCATGATGGTCCCGCCCTGGGGGTGGCAGACGGCGGTGTTGCTCACCGCGTTCTCCGCCCTCGTCACCGGCTTGGCCGCGTTCGCGGTCGGCCGCCGGCTCGCGAAGGACAACGCCGCATTGCGGGCGGCGGTACGTGATCTCGGCGCCGGGCGCGCGCCGGTATCCGCCGGGTACCGGCTCACCGCCGAGATGGAGCAGGTACGCCACGAGTTGCAGGTCACCGCCGAGGCGTTGGCCGCCACGCGCGAGCGGGAGCGATCGCTGGAGGCCGCGCGGCGCGAGTTGGTGTCCTGGGTGAGTCACGACCTGCGCACCCCGCTCGCCGGGCTGCGGGCGATGGCCGAGGCGCTCGAGGACGGCGTCGTCGACAACCCGGAGCTGTACTACAAGCAGATCGGCACGTCGGTCGAGCGGCTGAACCAGATGGTGGAGGACCTGTTCGATCTCTCTCGGATCCAGGCCGGCGAGACATCCCACGACGCCGAGCACATCGCGCTGGACGACCTCGTCTCCGACTGCGTCGCCGCGCTCGAGCCGTTGGCCACCGCACAGGGTGTGGCGCTCACCGGTTCGGTCACCGGCACGGCGGCAGTGACCGGCAGCGGCCCGGAGCTGAACCGAGCCCTCACCAACCTCGTCGCCAACGCGATCCGGCACACCCGCGCCGAGGGCAGGGTCGACGTGCGGGTGTCGGTGGCCGGGGACATGCTCGCCGAGGTGGAGGTTCGCGACGAGTGCGGCGGCATCCCGACCGACCAGCTGGACCGGGTGTTCGACGTCGGCTTCCGCGGCGAGGCCGCCCGCACCCCGCACGCCCGCGATTACACCGGCGCCGGGCTCGGGCTGGCTATCACGCGGGGCATCGTGGAGGCCCACGACGGCACCGTCGATGTCGAGAACGCACCCGGGGGCTGCCGGTTCCGGATGCGGCTACCGGTCAGCGGCTGAGTCGCTGCCGGCCAATTCGGCCATGCCGTCGGCGAAATCGACCTGCGGTGTCCAGCCGAGTTCGCGGCGCGCGCGGGCGGAATCGGCGGTGATGTGCCGGACATCGCCGAGCCGATATCGACCGGTGATCTGCGGCTGCGGGCCGCGCATCGCGGCGGCCAGCGCCGACGCCATCTCACCCACCGTGCGCGGCGTTCCGGAGCCGATGTTGTACGCCCGGAACATCTCATCGGCGCCCAGCGCGGCGACGGTGGCCCGGGCGACGTCGCGGACGTGCACGAAGTCGCGCCGCATGTTGCCGTCCTCGTTCACCTGCGGGGCCTGCCCGTGCCGCAACGCGGAGCGGAAGATCGCCGCCACACCGGCGTACGGCGTGTCCGTCGGCAGCCCCGGCCCGTAGACGTTGTGGTAGCGCAGCGCGGCCACCGAACCGCCCGTGGTCCGGGCCCACGCCGCGGCGAACTGCTCCTGGCCGACCTTCGACGCGGCGTAGGCATTGCGAGGGTCCAGCGGTGCCGACTCCGGCACCAGCGCTGGTTCCAGTGGGGCGCCACACACCGGGCACGGCGGTTCGAACCGTCCGGCGGCGAGGTCGGCGTCGGCTCGCGGGCCGGGCGTCACATCGCCGTGCAGGGCGCATCGGCCGAAGCCTTCGCCGTAGACGACCATGGAGCTCGCGAGCACCAGCCGCCGCACGCCGTGCCGGGCCATCGCGGCCAACAGCGCCGCGGTGCCGTGCACGTTGGAATCGGCGTAGTCGGGCAGGTCGGCGACGTCGACACCGAGCCCGACCTTGGCAGCGAGGTGGATCACGGCGTCGACACCCGGCAGCGCGGAGTCCAGGGCATCCGGGTCGCGCACGTCCCCGACCTGCAAGCCGTCGGGAACGACCGCCGATCGGTGCACGTCCGCACGCAGGGAATCGAGCACGACGACGTCGTGCCGGTGCTCGTGCAGGACGGCCAGCACATGGGTACCGATGAATCCGGCACCGCCGGTCAGCAGAACCCGGGTCACGGCAACACGAAGGACGCCGGATACCCCGACGTGTCGCCGCACCGGCAGTCGCCCTGCTCGGCCGGGATCCGCTCGAGCGTGCCGACCAGCAGCTCCCGCAACCGCGGCAGATTCGCCGCGAAGGCCTCGAGCACCGCCGTGTGCGTCACTCCCTCGCCGGCCTCGACCCCGGCGTCGAGATCGGTCACGAGCGCGAGGGTCGTGTAACACAGCGCGAGCTCACGGGCCAGCCCGGCCTCGGGCATCGCCGTCATGCCGATGATCGACCAGCCGTGCGACTGGTACTCACGCGACTCGGCACGCGAGGAGAACCGCGGGCCGTTGATCACCACGAGCGTGCCGCCGTCGTGGGGCTCGCCCGCCTCGAGGGCGGCTGCCCGCCCGCGCGGGCAGTACGGATCGGCGAAGGTCGCATGACCCACGCCATCCGCGGCGTCGAAGTAGGTGTGCTCGCGTGCGTGCGTGCGGTCGGCGATCTGGTCCGGCACCACCAGCGTGCCGGTCGGCAGCGCGGTGGTGAGCGAACCGACGGCCGACAGTGACACCACCTGCCGAACCCCGAGCGAGCGCAGCGCCCACAGATTGGCGCGGTAGGGCACCCGATGCGGCGGATAGCGGTGGCCCACGCCGTGGCGGGGCACGAACACGACGTCGCGGCCGCCCAGCGAACCCGCGGTGAGCACGTCGCTGGGGCTGCCGTACGGGGTCTCCACGCTGCGTTGTTCCGGGGCGTCGAGCAGCGAATAGAAGCCCGAGCCACCGATCACACCGATGAGTTCCGCCACGACACAACACTAGGACGTCCTAGAATCCAGGCATGGATCGCAAGCACTACGACGCCGAGCACCTCGCCTTCGGCGACGCCTTCCGGACCTTCGTCGACAAGACGATCGCTCCCCATTACCTCGACTGGGAAAAGGCCGGGCTCACCCCGCGCGAGGTTTTCCAGGAGGCCGGCAAGGGCGGCTTCCTCGGCATGGCCGTGCCGGAGGAACTCGGCGGCGGCGGCGTCGACGACTTCCGGTTCAACCAGATGATCGGCGAACAGATCGGCGACGCCGGCATCGGCGGAACAGGTCTCGGGATCGGATTGCACAACGACATCTGCCTGCCGTACTTCCTCTCCTACGCCGACGACGAGCAACGCCGCCGGTGGCTGCCCGGCATCGCGTCCGGCGAGCTGATCACCGCGGTGGCCATGACCGAGCCCGGCATCGGCTCCGACCTCGCCGGCATGCGCACCCGTGCGACGCGCGACGGCGACAGCTACGTCGTGAACGGCTCGAAGACCTTCATCACCAACGGCATCAACGCCGACCTCGTGATCACCGCAGTCAAGACCGGCGACAACCCGGACGACCGCCGAGGCGGCATCTCGCTGCTGATCCTCGAACGCGGCATGGACGGCTTCGAGCGTGGGCGCAACCTCGACAAACTCGGCCTGCACTCCCAGGACACCGCTGAGCTGTCCTTCACCGATGTGCGGGTACCGGTGCAGAACCTGCTCGGCGACGAGGGCACCGGATTCGCCCAGCTCAGCGCCAAGCTGCCGCAGGAGCGCTTGTCGATCGCCGTCAGCGGCGTCTCCGAAGCCACCGCAGCGTTGCGCGAGACCGTGCAGTACGTCAAGGACCGCAAGGCATTCGGCAGGCCAGTCTCGTCATTCCAGAATTCGAAATTCGTGCTCGCCGAGTGCGCCACCGAGATCGAGGTGGCGCAGGCCTACGTCGACCGGTGCGTCGACCGGCTCAACAACAAGGAACTCGACGCAGCCGACGCCGCGAAGGCGAAGCTGTTCTGCACCGAGCTGCAGGGCCGCGTCGTCGACAAGTGCCTGCAGCTGCACGGCGGCTACGGCTACATGACCGAGTACCCGATCAGCCGCCGCTACGCCGACGCCCGCGTCACCCGCATCTACGGCGGCACCAGCGAGATCATGAAGAGCGTCGTGTCCAAGTCGATGGGCCTGTGACGAGGTTCGTCCTCGCGTCGGCCTCCCCAGCACGCCTCGCCACCCTGCGCCGGGCCGGCGTCGAACCAGAGGTGATCGTCAGCGGGGTCGACGAGGACGCCGTGCGGGCAGCATCCGCGGCCGAGCTGGTCGCCACGCTGGCCCGGTCGAAGGCCGAGGCGGTGGCCGAGCGGCTGCCCGACGCGGCACTCGTGCTCGGGTGCGACTCGATGTTGGAACTCGACGGTGCGGTGCTGGGCAAACCTGGATCAGCCGAGGTGGCCGCCGCGCGCTGGCGCGACATGCGCGGCCGCACCGGCACGCTGCACACCGGCCACCACCTCGTCGACACCGCCGCCGGTCGCTCGTGCACCCGCAGCGTCCCGACCGCGGTGCGGTTCGCCGACGTGACGGACGAAGAGATCGAGCACTACACCGGCACCGGCGAACCGTCGGCCGTGGCCGGGGCGTTCACGATCGACGGCCTGGGCGGCTGGTTCGTCGAAGCCATCGACGGCGATCCGCACAACGTGGTTGGCGTGTCACTGCCGACGCTGCGAGTGATGCTGCACGAGCTCGGTCACTCGCTGGCGACGATCGGTTACCCCGCTCGCCGGCCAGCGCCGGCGACCGGCTGAGCCGACGGTACGGCGGGCCGATCGGGCCGGCTCGTGGCCCGCTGCTCGGTCGTTCAGTCGCGCGGCGCGCGATGCGCGGCGATGCGGATTGCTCGCCAGCGCGCATACGGGTCGCCCGACCCGCGCGACGCATCCGGCCCGTCGCTCACCCGCGCGGAGATGGCGGCCAGCACCGCGGCGACCTCCTCCGCGGTCGCGTCGCCGCGGATCTCCGGGACGCTCATGTCGGGGGCACCCCATGCCGTTTCGTGGCCAGGTGCCGCGACTTGCCGGCGAGCACGGCATAGCGCCGAACCAGCTCGGCACGCAACTCGGACGGCTCGATCACCGCGTCGAGCACGAGGTCGGACGCCAGCCGCAGCAGGTCGACGTCCTGCTCGTACTCGGCCCGCTTGGTGGCCACGAACTCGGCCTGCTCGTCCGGGTCGGCGATCTCGGCGATCTTGTTCGCATAGACGGCGTTGACCGCCGCCTCCGGTCCCATCACGGCGATCTTCGCCGTCGGCAGGGCGATACACGCATCCGGCATGAAACCCGGGCCCGCCATGGCATAGAGCCCGGCGCCGTAGGCCTTGCGCACGATCACCGACACCTGCGGCACGGTGGCCTCGGAAACCGCAGTGATCATCTTTGCGCCGTGCCTGATGATGCCCTGCTGCTCCACCACGCTGCCGATCATGAAGCCGGGCACGTCGGCGAGATACAGCAGCGGCACGTTGAACGCGTCGCACAGCCAGATGAATCGGGCGCTCTTGTCAGCGGAGTCGACGAACAGCACGCCGCCCTTCACCGCCGAGTTGTTGGCGACCACCCCGACCGGACGACCGTCGATCCGTCCGAACCCGACGATCACCTCCGGCGCGAACAGTGGCTTGACTTCGAAAAACGAATCCTGGTCGACCAAGCCGTCGATGATGCCGTGCATGTCGAACGGCACGGACTCGTCGGCCGGGACGCAGTCGTCGGCGAGGTCGAGTGCGACCGCTTCCGCGTCGACCTCCGGTGGCTGCTCGCGCCAACAGGTCGGCAGGTAGGAGAAGAACACCCGCGCCTGTTCGATGGCATCGGCGTCGTCGACGGCGAGGTTGTCACCGCAGCCGGACACCGTGGCGTGCATCCGCGCGCCGCCCATCTCCTCCAGCGTCACTTTCTCGCCCACGACCATCTCGGCCATGCGGGGTGAGCCGAGATACATCGACGCGTTGCCCTCGACCATGATGACGATGTCGCAGAACGACGGGATGTACGCGCCGCCGGCGGCCGACGGCCCGAACAGGCAGCAGATCTGCGGCACCTTCCCGGACAGCGCGACCTGGTTGTGGAAGATCCGGCCGGCACCGCGCCGCCCCGGGAACAGCGCCACCTGGTCGGTGATGCGCGCCCCGGCGGAGTCGATGAGCCAGAAGATCGGCAGCTCGTCGACGAGCGCGCGCTCGGTGACGCGAATGATCTTCTCGACCGTTCTGGCGCCCCACGAGCCGGCCTTGACCGTGGGGTCGTTCGCGACGACGAGCGCGGGCCGGCCGTCGACCAGGCCCTGGCCGGTGACCACGCCGTCGGCCGGCAGGCCGGTGCCGAGCGCGTTGGCGAGTTGGCCGTCCTCGACGAAACTGTCCGGATCCATCAGCAGCGCGATCCGGTCGCGCACGTAGAGCTTGTTCTGGGCAGCAAGTTTTGCCGCGGCCTTCTCGGGCGGCCCGACGGTCGCGTCGCGCGCGGCCCGAAGCTCCTTGTCCTTCACTGGACGGGCAGGCCCAGACCGCGTGCGATCAGCATTCGCTGCACCTCGGAGGTGCCTTCGCCGATCTCGAGGATCTTCGCGTCGCGGTAGAAGCGGGCCACCGGGAACTCCTCCATGAACCCGTTGCCGCCGAAGACCTGGGTGGCGACCCGGGTCGCCGACACCGCGGCCTCGGTGGAGTACAGCTTGGCCATCGCGGCGGCCTGTTTGATCTCCTTGCTGCCCCGTCCGGCGTCCTTGAGCGCAGCGGCCTTGTAGGTGAGCAGGCGCGCGGCCTCCACGGACACCGCGAGGTCGGAGAGTTGGAACGCGATTCCCTGCTTCGCACCGATCGGCGTGCCGAACGAGGTGCGCTCGTTGGCATAGCGCACCGAGTGCTCCAGGCACGCCTGGGCCAGACCTACCGCCAGCGCGGAGATCGCGATGCGCCCGTCGTCGAGCACGGCCAGGAACTGCTTGAACCCGTTGCCGCGAACGCCGAGCAGATTCGCCTCGGGCACCCGGCAGTCGTCGAAGGTCAGGCCGTGGGTGTCGGAGATGTGCCAGCCGAGCTTGTCGTAGGCGGGCTCGACGATGAAGCCCGGCGTGCCGCTCGGCACGACGATCGTCGAGATCTCCCCCTCGCCCGTCTTCGCCGTGACCGTCACCACCGAGGTGATCGGCGTGCCGGAGTTCGTGATGAACGCCTTCGCGCCGTTGATCACCCACTCGCCGCTGTCGAGCACCGCGCGGGTCTTGGTGGCACCGGCGTCCGACCCCGCCTCCGGCTCGGTGAGCCCGAACCCGGCGATGGCCCGCCCCGCGGCGAGGTCTGGGATCCAGCGCTGCTTCTGCTCCTCGGTGCCGAAGGTCAGGATCGGGTTGATGCCCAGGCCCATGCCGGCCTCGAGGGTGATGCCGATCGACTGGTCGACCCGGCCGAGCTCCTCGATGGCCACGCACACGGAGGTGAAGTCGCCGCCGCTGCCGCCGTACTCCTCGGGCACGGCCAGCCCGAACAACCCGAGCTCGCCCATGCCCTGCACGACGTCGACGGGGAAGTGATGGTCGCGGTCCCACTCGCGCACGTGCGGGGCGATCTCGCGCTCGGCGAAGTCGCGCACGACCTTCCGGAACGCCTCGTGCTCGTGGGACAACTCGAACGACATCGGATCTCCTGCCTTGACGTTAACGTCAACGAGAGGAACTATACGGGCGTGGCTGCACCGGCGGAAGAGCGGACGTGGACCGTCGGCGAACTCGCCGAGGAACTCGGGGTGACGGCCCGCACGCTGCGCCACTACGAGGCCGAAGGGCTCGTTTCCCCCGCGCGCAGCGGACCGAACCGGATCTACGGCGTGCGCGACCGCGCTCGACTGCGGCTCATCCTGCGCGGTCGGCGCTTCGGCATGACCCTTGCCGAGTGCCGCGAGATCGTGGACATGTACGACGGCGCCACCTCCTCCGAGCGTCGTCAACTCACCGCGCTGCTCGCCCGCCTCGACGACATCGCCGCAGACCTGCGCCGGCGCCAGGCCGATCTGCGGCGCACCCTGACCGAAGTGCACGACGTCGCCGAGCAATGCCGCGAGCGTTTGCGCGACCTCGGTTGAGACCTACGCCATCGGCGTCCGGACCCACAGCCGAGTAATGTCCGCTCCGGCCGACCCAGGGAGGATCGACGGTGCAGAAGGTGCTGATCGCGAACCGCGGCGAGATCGCCGTGCGCGTGATCCGGGCGTGCCGCGACGCCGGCTACACATCGGTGGCGGTGTACGCCGATCCGGACCGCGATGCCTTGCACGTCAAGATGGCCGACGAAGCGTACGCACTGGGCGGAACCACGCCCGGCGACTCCTATCTGGTGATCGACAAGGTGGTCGCCGCCGCCAAGCAGGCCGGCGCCGACGCCATCCACCCCGGCTACGGGTTTCTCTCCGAGAACGCCGACTTCGCCCAGGCGGTGATCGACGCCGGCATCACCTGGATCGGGCCGTCGCCGAAATCCATCGCCGACCTCGGTGACAAGGCGGTGGCCCGGCACATCGCCGAGCGGGCCGGCGCACCCCTGGTCGCCGGCACCAAGGACCCGGTGAAGGACGCCGACGAGGTGATCGCATTCGCCGAGGAGCACGGCCTGCCGATCGCGATCAAGGCCGTCTACGGCGGCGGCGGACGTGGCATGAAGATCGCCCGCGAGATGAAGGAGGTTGCCGACCTCTACGAGTCGGCGGTCCGCGAGGCGACGTCGGCGTTCGGCCGCGGCGAGTGCTTCGTCGAGCGCTACCTCGACCGTTCCCGGCACGTCGAGGCGCAGGTGCTCGCCGACCAGCACGGCAACGTCGTGGTCGTGGGCACCCGCGACTGCTCGCTGCAGCGACGCAACCAGAAGCTGGTCGAGGAGGCGCCGGCGCCGTTCCTGACGCAGGAGCAGCGGGCGCGCATCCACGACTCGGCCAAGGCGATCTGCCGCGAGGCCGACTACCACGGGGCCGGCACCATCGAATACCTCGTCGGCGCCGACGGTGTCATCAGCTTCCTCGAAGTGAACACGCGGCTGCAGGTCGAGCACCCGGTCACCGAGGAGACGAGCGGCATCGACCTGGTGCGCGAGCAGTTCCGCATCGCCGAGGGCGAAAAACTGCGCTTCGACGTCGACCCCTCGCCGCGTGGTCACGCTTTCGAATTCCGCATCAACGGTGAGGACCCCGGCCGCAACTTCCTGCCCGCCCCCGGCACGGTCACCACCTATCGCGAACCCGCCGGACCGGGCGTGCGGGTCGACTCGGGCATCGAACCCAACTCGGTGATCGGCGGCGCGTTCGACTCGCTGCTGGCCAAGCTCATCGTCACTGGCGAGACCCGCGACGAGGCGCTGCAGCGGGCCCGCCGCGCGCTCGACGAGTTCGTCGTCGAGGGCATGGCCACGGCGCTGCCGTTCCACCGCGCCGTGGTGCGCGACGAGGCCTTCACCAGCGACCCGTTCACGATCTTCACCCGCTGGATCGAGACCGAGTTCGACAACCAGATCGAGCCGTTCGGCGCCGCCGCAGGTGCCGAGGAGGACGCCGGTCCGCGCGAGACCATCGTGGTCGAGGTCGGCGGCAAGCGGCTGGAGGTGTCGCTGCCGGCCGGGTTCGGCGGCGGCGGTGGCGGCGGGGCGCGCAAGGCGGCTCCGAAGCGCACGGCATCGAAGAAGGCCGGCGCGGTCGCGTCGGGCGATTCCCTCACCGCGCCGATGCAGGGCACCATCGTCAAGATCGCCGCCAACGAGGGCGATACCGTCGAGGTCGGTCAGGCCATCGTGGTGCTCGAGGCGATGAAGATGGAGCAGCCGCTCACCGCGCACAAGGCCGGCACCGTCACCAACCTCACGGCCGAGGTCGGCGCAGTCGTGTCCAGCGGCGCCGTGATCTGCGAGATCAAGGACTGAGCGTCAGGGCCGACGCCGGGCCTGAATGCGGGTGATCATCTCCGCGCGGCGGCGGGCCAGCGTGGCCATCTCGTCCGTGCGCCGACGAATCGCAGCGGCATCGGTGCCGACGGTGAACACCATCGCCCACCCGTCGCCCTCGAGTTCCGGCACTCGCACAACGATCTCGTTCTGCGGCACGTGGTGGGTGCCCGAGAAGTCCTGACCGGCGTCCACGACGGCCACCAGCACGTGCCCGTCGGGCACGTCGGGCAGCGCCGCGACGATGACCTCGGCGTGCTCGGCGAACACCCCCGCGGCGCGGGCCTTCTCCTCGGCGGCGGTACGGGCTTCGGGACTGTGATCCCCGTGATTGGCCATGAGCCTTCTCAATCCAGATCGTCGTGATGCATGAGCCGGCGAGCGGCCTCGGCGACCGACCCCGTCAACGCCGGGTATACCCCGATCGTCGAGGCGAGGTCGGTGACGGTGAGGCCGCGCTGCACCGCCAGCGCGAGCGGGTAGATCAACTCCGAGGCGTCGGGCGCGACCACCACGCCGCCGATGACCGCGCCGGTGGCCGGCCGGCAGTACATCTTGACGAACCCCTCGTGGTGGCCCTGCATCTTGGCGCGGGCATTGGTGGCCAACGGCAGGGTCACCTGCCGCGCGGGCACCTCGCCGGACATGACGGCCTGGTAGCCGATCCCCACGGTCGCGATCTCCGGGTGGGTGAACACGTTGGCGGCGACGGTCTTGAGCCGAAGCGGCGTGACAGCCTCGCCGAGCGCGTGCCACATCGCGATCCGGCCCTGCATCCCGGCCACCGAGGCGAGCAACAGCACTCCGGTGCAGTCGCCCCCGGCGTAGATCGACGGCACCGAGGTACGCGACACCCGGTCGACGCCGATGTACCCGCGGTCGTCGACCACCACCCCGGCGTGCTCGAGCCCCAGCCCGGCGGTGTTCGGCACCGACCCGACGCACATCAGCGCGTGCGAGCCCTCGACCCGGCCGCCGTCGACCAGGTCCACGACCACGCCGCCGTCGCAGGTATCGCACCGACGCCGCGCGAGCCCGCCGGGCGAGGGTGCCCCCGCGACTGGTGAAGACCTGCTCGATCACCTCGGCGGCGTCGGGGTCCTCGCCGGGCAGCACCCGGTCACGGCTGGACACCAGCGTCACCGGCACGCCCAGTTCGCTGTAACCGCTGGCGAACTCGGCGCCGGTGACTCCCGAGCCGACGACGACGAGGTGCTCGGGCAACGCCTTGAGGTCGTACACGTCGCGCCAGGACAGGATCCGCTCCCGGTCGGGCACGGCGGTCGGGAGCACCCGGGGGGTGCCGCCGGTGGCGATCAACACGACGTCGGCCTCGATCGTGTCGCTCACCGACCCGCCGTCGTCGACCAGCTCCACGGCGTGCGCGCGGGCCGGCTGGCGCTGCGCGAACCGACCGGACGCCGGCACCACCGTCACGCCTTCGGCGCCGAGCCGGGACGCGATGTCGTTGGACTGCTGGTGTGCCAGCGCCTTGATCCGGGCGTTGACGGTGGTGAGATCGACGGCCGGCTCGGTGCCCGCGGTACCCACCCCGACCCGCGGCGCGTCGCGCAGCGCGGTGACCCGGGCACTGGTGGCGATCAGGGTCTTGCTGGGCACACAGTCGGTGAGCACGCACGAACCGCCGACCCCGTCACGGTCGACGACGGTCACCGCAGCGCCGAGCTGGGCGGCGACCAGGGCCGCCTCGTAACCGGCCGGTCCGCCGCCGAGGATGACGATGCGGGTCGCTTTGCCGGATTCGACGCGCGCATTCGTCACGCGGTCCATTGTCCCGCTCGGGCCCGGTGCTCGGTACGCTCCCCCACAAATGGGTGAGCATGAGGGCGGCCTGTACGCCGCGTACGGCTCGAACATGGACCCCGAGCAGATGCTCGATCGGTGTCCGCACTCGCCCGCCGCCGGCACCGGCTGGCTCAGTGGCTGGCGGCTCACCTTCGGCGGTGAGGACCTCGGCTGGGAAGGCGCCCTGCCGATGGTGGTTCCCGACCCGGACGGACAGGTGTTCGTGGCGCTCTACGACATCTCTCCGCCCGACCTGGCCGAGCTCGACCGGTGGGAGTCCGCCGACACCGGCGTCTACAACCGGATCCGGCTGCGGATCTCGACGCTCGACGGCGACGCGCTGGCCTGGGTGTACGTGCTCGACGGGTACGAGGGCGGGCTGCCGTCCGCTCGCGCGCTCGGGTTGATCGCCGCGGCGGCCGAGGCAGCCGGGGCGCCCGACGAGTACGTCTCGGAGTTGCGCGGGCGCCCCTGTCGCTCGCTCGGCGAATAACGCCGGTTGCGATCAGTCGCCGACGCGGGCGATCGCCACGTGCGCCAGGGCCACCGTGTAGCGCACGCCCACCGCGAGCGCGTCCTCGTCGAGATCGAACGTGCCCTGATGCAGATCGAAGGAGTCGAATCCGGCCCCCCGCACCCCGAGCCGGGCCAGCGCACCGGGCACCGATTCCAGGTACCAGGCGAAATCCTCGCCGCCCATGCTCTGCTCGGTGTCGACGAGCGCCGCCGGGCCGAGCGCGGCACGCACGGCCGCGCGCTGGAGGTCCACCGCGCCCGCGGCGTTGACGACCGGCGGTACTCCGCGGGTGTAGATGATCTCGGACCGCACACGCAGCGGCGCGACGAGTTCGGCCACCAGCGAGCGCACCAACGGCTCGGCCTCGTCCCAGGCCTGGTGGCCGAACACCCGCAGGGTGCCGAGCAGCCGGCCCGAGGTGGGTATCGCGTTCGGCGCCCGGCCCGCCTCGACCGAACCCCACACGAACGACAGCGCGGCCCGCGGGTCGACGCGCCGCGACAGCACGCCGGGCAGGTCGGTGATCAACCGGCCCAAGCGCGTAGACGACGTCCTGGGTCATGTGCGGGCGCGCGGTGTGCCCGCCGCTACCGAACAGCGACACCTCCACCTGGTCGCACGCCGCGGTGATCGCGCCCACCCGCACCCCGACCTGGCCGGTGGGGATCCGCGGGTCGCAGTGCAGGGCGAAGATCTCGCTGACCCCGTCGAGGACGCCGGCGGCCACCGCCCGCGACGCGCCGCCCGGCACCGATTCCTCGGCCGGCTGGAAGATCAGCCGAACCCGGCCGGCGGCCGGTCGCTGCGCCAGTTCGTAGGCGGCTCCGAGCAGGATCGACGTGTGGGCGTCGTGTCCGCAGCCATGGCACACGCCCGCGACGGTGGACCGGTAGGGCACCGACTTCTCGTCCTGCAGCGGGAGCGCGTCGATGTCGGCGCGCAGCGCGATCAGGGGCTCACCCTCACCGAGGTCGCACACGACACCGGTACCGCCGGGCAGGATCGCCGGGTTGAGACCCCAGGAGCGCAGGGTGCGCATGACCAGCGCGGTGGTGCGGTGCTCCTGATAGGCCAATTCGGGGTGCGCGTGCAGGTCGCGGCGGGTCGCCACGACGTCGAACGGCACGGGTTGGGGTACTGCACTCACTGATTGGATCCGTCTCTCATCTCGCACATGCGCTGCCGCCGATTCGCCACCGGCAGCTTATTGGGTGAAGACGGAATCCGGCGGGTGAGCCTCGTCGGTGAGGGCCAGCACCTCGTCGCCGGCCCGCAGCACGGTCGATCCGCGCACCTGCACGAGGGCGCCGTCACGGCTGATCATGCTGATCCAGAACTGGTCCCCGACATCGAGTTGCGCGACGGTCGATCCCTCGGCCGGCGAACCGGGCGCCACCACGTATTGGCGCAGCCCGCGCGGTTCGTCCTGGAATCGCATGCCGAGCGCCCACGGGCGCTGCTCGGTGACCCGCATCGGGACGTGGAAGACCCTGGCCAGGGTCGGGACCAGCCCGCCCTGCACCAGCACCGAGACGAGCACGACGACGAACACCACGTCGTAGATCTCCTGCGCGTGATGCACACCCTCCGCGAGCACGTACGTGCCCAACAGGATCGGCACCGCGCCCTTCAGCCCGGCCAGCAGGACGAACCAGCGTTCGCCGCCGGTCAGGTCAATGGGCAACATCAACACCCCGACCAGCAGCGGGCGCACGATCAGGATGAGGATGGCGGCGAGGGCGAGCCCGATCCAGATGCGGTCACTGGTCAGGATGCTCCAGAGGTGGATCGAGAGTCCGAGCACCACGAAGGCGACGATCTCGCCGAGTGAGGCCAGGGCGCCGGCGAAATGTTCCACTTCGCGCTTGTAGGGCGCTCGCTCGTCACCGATCAGGATGCCGGCGAGGAACACCGCCAGGAACCCGGACCCGTCCAGCGCGGCGGCGCCGCCGTAGAGCGCGAGTGCGAATGCCACCGCCTGCACCGGGTACAGCGCTTCGTTCGGCAACGGCACATGTCGCATGACCCGCACCAGCAGCCATCCGCCGGCGATGCCGAACGCGGCACCGATGCCGAGTTGCTGCGCGAAATGGCCCAAACCACCGCCGACCGACGACCAGCCGCCGCCGTGCGCACCCAGCAGGCTGACCATCACCGCGATGCCCACCGGGTCGTTCGCGCCGGACTCGCCTTCGAGCAGGGTGCCGGACCGTCCGGAGATCTCCCGGCGGCCGAGCACCGCGAACACCACGGCCGGGTCGGTGGGCGCGAGCGCCGCGCCGATCAGCAGCGCGGGTTCCCAGTCGAAACCGAGCAGGGCGTGTGCAACCACCGCCAGCGCGCCCGCCGTGACCGCAGTGCCGGCGACCCCGAGCCAGGCCACGGCACCCGCCGCTGTGCGCATCCGGTTCCAGCCGATGTGCATCCCGCCGTCGAACAGGATGATCACGAGCGCGACCGTGACGATCCGCTGGTTGCTGACGACCGACAATCCGCCGAGCTTGGGCGCGACGTCGGAGGCCACCGCGGCGAGGATCAGGAACAGCGCCGGCGCGGGGATGCGGAGCAGCTCGGCGACCCGGTTCGAGCCGATCGCCAGCAGCAGCGTCAGCGAGAGCAGCAGGATGACCAGCGCGAAGTGCGTGAGGTCGCCCATGGTCGCTTAACGTAGTTGTCCCGGCCTCACGTCGCCGGGACGACGCGAGGCCGGGACTTCGCAGGAGTGTCAGGACGGCCCCTTGCGGCCGCGGTACGCGGCGCGCCGACGGGAGTCCAGCCGCCTTCGCTGTCTCAGACGTTGACGCCGAAGTCGCGAGCGATCCCGACGAGGCCGGACGAGTAGCCCTGACCCACCGCGCGGAACTTCCACTCCGCGCCGTTGCGGTAGAGCTCGCCGAACAGCATCGCCGTCTCGGTCGAGGCGTCCTCGGTGAGGTCGTAGCGCGCGATCTCCTTGTTGCCCGTCTCATCGACGATGCGGATGAACGCGTTTCGCACCTGGCCGAAGCCCTGGCGCCGGGTCTCGGCGTCGTAGATCGTCACCGGGAACACGATCTTCTCGACCTCGGCGGGCACCGCCGCCAGGTTGACCTTGATCGACTCGTCGTCGCCGTCGCCCTCGCCGGTGAGGTTGTCGCCGGTGTGCTCGACCGCGCCGTCCGGCGACTTGGTGTTGTTGAAGAACACGAAGTACTCGTTCGACAGCACCTTGCCGTCGGACTTGAGCAGCAGCGCCGACGCGTCGAGGTCGAAGTCGTCGCCGGTGGTGGTGCGGGCGTCCCAGCCGAGGCCGACCAGCACATTGGTCATCCCGGGGGCTTCCTTGGTGAGCGACACGTTGCCGCCCTTGGTGAGCGAGACACTCATGATGATTCCTTTCGTCAGAGGTCGAATTCGGCCGGCTCGATGCCGACCGCGTAGCAGGCGTCCTTGACCACGCGGCGCTCGTCGGCGTCGAACTGGCCGTCGGCAGCGCCGATGATCAGCCCGATGGACACGACCGCGCGCGCCTGGTCGGGCTTCGACTTCAGCTTCGAGATGGATGCGATGGCCTCCACCTTGCCGAAGTCGAAATCGCGGTTGAGCTTGTCACAGTAGTTGTCGAACTTGCCGCGCAGCTCGTCGGGCGCGAACACGGTCAGCACATCGTTGCTGGCGATCAGCGAGGCCGTCTTCTGCCGCTCCTGCGCGTCGATCGAACCGTCGGCCGCGGCCACGAGCGCGCACATCGCCATGCTGGCGTCGGCGAACTCACGGCTGCGGTACTGGTCCTTCTTCGTATTGAGCTGTTCGGTGAGGTTTTGCGGTCTTGTCCTTCAACTGGTCCCAGAGGGCCATGAGGTGTCCTTTCGTTGTTGTTCGGTTGATCAGGTCTTCTGCAGGTCGACGGGGCGTTCGTCATGAACCTCCTCCGCCTGGTCGGGCTCGGCGGCCGGTCGCCGCAGGCTCAGCACCACCGCACCGGTCAGGACGACGATGATCACACCCAGGCTGACCAGCGACGGGATCTCCGGGATCGACGTGCTGAAGACCTTGTGACCGGCCTGCAGCGTCAGCTTCACGCCGATGAACGCGAGGATGATCGCGAGGCCCTTGCCCAGGTAGTGGAACTTCTCCAGCATGCCGGCGAGCAGGAAGTACAGCGCCCGCAGACCCAGGATGGCGAAGGCGTTGCTGGTGTAGACGATGAACGCGTCGTCGCTGACGGCGAGCACGGCCGGAACGCTGTCGACCGCGAACACGAGGTCTGCGGCCTCGATGGCGACCACGACCGCGAGCAGCGGCGTGGCGACCCGCTTGCCGGCCTCCTTGACGAAGAACTTCGTGCCGGCGTATTCGTCGCGGACCGGGATCACCTTGCGCATCAGCCGCACGGCCATGCTGGTGCCGGGGTCGTAGGCGTCGTCGTCGTCCTTGAGCAGCTTCCACGCGCTGTAGAGCAGGACCGCGGCGAACACGAACAACACGGCGGTGAACTTGCTGACGATGGTGACGCCGGCGGCGAGGAAGATGCCGCGGAAGACCAGCGCGCCGATCACGCCGAAGAACAACACCCGGTGCTGGTACTCACGCGGCACCCGGAAATAGCCGAAGATCAGCGCGAACACGAACAGGTTGTCGACCGACAGGCTCTTCTCGAGCAACCATGCGGTGGTGAACTCGACGCCGGCGTTGCCGCCGAGCGTCACGGCCACGATCACCGCGAAGACGAGCGAGACGCCCACCCACACCGCGCTCCACCGCGCGGCCTCCTTGAATCCGATGACGTGCGCGCCGCGGTGGGCCAACAGGTCGATGGCAAGCATGACGACCACGACGGCAGCGAATGCGGCCCAGGCCCAGAACGGGACGTCCATCGGATCCTCCTTCGGGGAACGGGGGCGAGGCGTCGCGCTCGCCGTTGGGTCCAGTCTCGTTGCCCGGTTGCGGCAGGGCGGAGTGGATGATCGGCGACTCTTGCCGAGTTTTGCTGCCGGATACCGGCAATGAGCGACTCGGGCTAGGCCTCGGCTGTGGACCAGCCCAACAGCTGTGCGCCACGTGTGGCCACATGCAGTACGAACCGGTCCTCGGGCAGGTCGGGATCTCGTCCGGTGAGCTCGCGAATGCGCTCCAGGCGGTAGGTCACCGCTCGTACCGAAAGGTGCAGCTCCCGCGCCGCCGCGGTCGCGTTGCTGCCGGTCGCGTAGTAGGCGCCGAGCGTCTCGAGCAGCGGGCCGGCGCCGCCGCGCGCCTCGCGCAGCCCGCTGAAGGTGTCCTCGACGAGTTCGCTCAGCGCGTCCGGATCGCGCAGCAGCACCTGGTAGACCAGCAGGTCCCGCAACTCGACGACCTCGATGCGCAGCTCGAGACGGGCGGCGAGATCGAGCGCTTGCCGCGCATCTCGATAGGCGCTGAGCACGCCGCCGGCGCCGGTGCCCGGGCGTCCCACGCCGATCTGCCATGCGCCGACCGACGTGCGGCCCTTCGCCGCCCGGCGCAGCGTGTCGCCGAGCCGGCCGGTGACGTGTGCGAGCGCTGCCGCGTCCGGGGCGGCGAACACGACAACCAACCGGCCCTCCTTGCTGGCCAGCAATGCCTGCGCATCACCTTTCAGGCCGAGGATCGAGCGCTCCAGCGACGCGATCAGCGGGCTGCCGTCGACGAAGTCGTGTTCGGCGGCCACGATCGCGACGGTGTGCGGGCCGGACAGGTCGAGCCCGAAGCCGCCCGCCCGGTGGACCACTCCTGCGACGTCACTGGTGCCGTTGAGCAGGTCGTCGATGAACTCCCGCCGGGCGGACTCCTGCGCGCGCACCAGCGTGCGGCGCGCGAGCTGAAAGCCTTCGGTCAGCGCCGCCACGACATCGTCGACAGCGTGCAGCATCACCTGGCCGGCGACCACGACCCCGTCGGGCCGCTCGCGCGCAGCACGCACCGGCGACAGGTGCGGCCACAGCCGCCAGGCGGCGGACAGATACAGGTCGAGCAGCGCTCGTAGCGCCACACCCTGCCGGGCCGCCCGCTCGCCGAGGGCGCGATAGGAGCGCAATCGCGTCGCGCTCACCGGGGTGCCCGCATCCACCGCCTCGGCGAGCACCGCAAGGAAGTCGCCGAGCAATTCCACCGGCACGGCCCCCGCGTCGGCGGACCCGCCCGCCGCGACCTCGGCCAGCACCTCGGGCGGAACACCCGCGGATTGCGGGCGAGGTGTCATCGCGCGTCCACCGCCCGGATGATCTCGGTGGCGGCCTGGTCCGGGGTCATCGCCTCGTCGCGCACCGCCGCCTCGACGCGGGCGACGACGTCGCGGACCGTGGGCTCGTCGACGCGCGCGAGCAGCCGGTCGCGGACGATCGCCCGGGTCCAGGTCACGAGCTGGTCGCGCCGTTTGCGGTCCAGCCCGCCGTGCGAATCCAGCCAGGCCCGGTGCCGTCCGACGTGCTTCCACACGCGGTCCAGGTTGAGGTTGTGCAGCCCGCTGCAGGTGACCACCGGCGTCTGCCACTCGTCGTCGGGTCCGCGGAGGAAGCGCAGCGCGGCCGACAGCTCGCGGCCGGCCCGCTCGGCCTCGGCCTCGTGGGCCTCATCGGCCTTGTTCACGGCGATGACGTCGGCGAGTTCGAGGATCCCGCGTTTCATGCCCTGCAATTGATCGCCCGTGCGCGCCAGCGTGAGGAACACGAAGGTGTCGACCATGTCGGCGACGACGTACTCGGACTGCCCGACCCCGACCGTCTCGACCAACACGACGTCGTAACCCGCGGCCTCCATCACCAGCATCGTTTCGCGGGTCGCTTTGGCGACGCCGCCGAGCGTGCCCGCCGACGGCGACGGTCGTACGAACGCCTGGTCGGCGTTGGCCACCCGCGTCATCCGGGTCTTGTCACCGAGGATCGAACCGCCGGTGCGGCCCGACGACGGGTCGACGGCGAGCACCGCGACGCGATGACCGTCGGCGATCAGGTTGACACCGAGCTGGTCGATGAAGGTCGACTTGCCGACGCCGGGCACGCCGCTGATGCCGACCCGCTCGGCGTGCCCGGTGTCGGGCAGCAGCGCGGCGAGCAGCTCCTGGGCCTGGTCGCGGTGATCGGCGCGACGCGATTCGACGAGCGTGATCGCCCGCGCGATCGACGCCCGCGACCCGGCGCGCACGCCCGCCGCCAGCTCGTCGACCACTGTGATCACCCGACCTCCGCGCTCCTCACCTCGTTGAGTGGCGACTCCTGGGCCCGATGGCGACCTTCGAGGCGCCACTCAAGGCGATGTGTCGCCACTCAGCGTCATTGGAGGCTAGCGGTCAGCTTGTCCAGGAGCTCGAGCGCGGACTCCGCGATCACCGTCCCGGGCGGGTAGATGGCGGCGGCGCCGGCGGCCCGCAGCGCGTCGAAGTCCTGCGGCGGGATCACCCCGCCCACCACGATCATGATGTCCGGCCGGCCCTGCTCGGCGAGTTCGTCGCGCAGTTCGGGCACCAGCGTGAGGTGGCCGGCGGCCAGTGAGTTGACGCCGACCACGTGCACGTCGGCCTCGATCGCCTGCCGCGCGACCTCGGCCGGGGTCTGGAACAGGGGCCCGACGTCGACGTCGAAGCCGAGGTCGGCGAACGCGGTGGCCAGCACCTTCTGGCCGCGGTCGTGGCCGTCCTGGCCCATCTTGGCCATCAGGATGCGCGGCCGGCGGCCCTGCGCCTCGGCGAACACGTCGGCTGCCGCGCGCGCCTTCTCGATGGTGTCCACCCCGGCTCCGGCCTCCTCGCGATAGACGCCGGAGATCGTCCGGATCGTCGCCGAGTGCCGACCGTAGACCCTTTCCAGCGCATCGGAGATCTCGCCGACGGTCGCCTTCTCGCGGGCGGCGTCGATCGCGAGCGCCAGCAGGTTCCCCCCGGCGCCCGCGGCGTTGGTCAGCGCATCCAACGCAGCGGCGACGGCCGTGTCATCGCGTTCGGCGCGCAGCCGCTCGAGCTTGTCGGCCTGCTCGCGGCGCACGCCGGCGTTGTCGACCTTGAGCACGTCGAGGACGTCCTCGGTCTCCTGGCGGTACTTGTTGACGCCGATCACCGGCTGTCGCGCCGAGTCGATCCGCGCCTG
This sequence comes from uncultured Actinomycetota bacterium, assembly GCA_963850835.1. Classification (GTDB taxonomy): domain Bacteria; phylum Actinomycetota; class Actinomycetes; order Mycobacteriales; family Jatrophihabitantaceae; genus Jatrophihabitans. The sequence goes on from CAWKNB010000004.1 coordinate 38,940, forward strand.
GGTGCGCGCCGCCGCCTCCTCGATGCGCAGCTTCGGCAACCCGGCGTCGATCGCCTTGGCCATGCCGCCGGCGCGCTCGACCTCCTGGATGTGCGCCCACGCGCGACGGGCGAGGTCGTAGGTGAGCTTCTCGACGTAGTAGGAGCCGCCCCACGGGTCGATCACCCGCGTGGTGCCCGATTCCTGCTGCAGTACCAATTGGGTGTTGCGGGCGATGCGTGCGGAGAAGTCGGTCGGCAACGCCAGCGCCTCGTCGAGCGCGTTGGTGTGCAGCGACTGGGTGTGGCCCTGGGTGGCGGCCATCGCCTCGATGCAGGTACGGGTGACGTTGTTGAACACGTCCTGCGCAGTCAGTGACCACCCGGACGTCTGCGAGTGGGTGCGCAGCGACAGCGACTTGTCCGACTTCGGGTCGAACTGTTTCACCAGCTTCGCCCACAGCAAGCGCGCGGCCCGCAGCTTGGCGACCTCCATGAAGAAGTTCATGCCGATGGCCCAGAAGAACGACAACCGCGGCGCGAACGTGTCGATGGACAACCCGGCGTCGATCCCGGCCCGGATGTACTGCACGCCGTCGGCGAGGGTGTACGCCAGCTCGAGGTCGGCAGTCGCCCCCGCCTCCTGGATGTGGTATCCGGAAATCGAAATCGAGTTGAACCGCGGCATCTCCTTCGACGTGAACTCGAAGATGTCGCTGATGATCCGCATCGACGGTTGCGGCGGATAGATGTAGGTGTTGCGGACCATGAACTCTTTGAGGATGTCGTTCTGGATGGTCCCGGTGAGTTGCTCGGGCTTCACGCCCTGCTCCTCCGCCGCCACGACATACAGCGCGAGCACCGGCAGTACCGCACCGTTCATCGTCATCGACACGCTCATCCGGTCCAGCGGGATGCCGTCGAACAACTGCCTCATGTCGTAGATCGAGTCGATCGCGACCCCCGCCATCCCGACGTCGCCGACCACCCGCGGGTTGTCGCTGTCATAACCGCGGTGCGTGGGCAGGTCGAACGCGATCGACAACCCCTTCTGGCCCATGGCCAGATTTCGCCTGTAGAAGGCGTTGGATTCCGTGGCGGTGGAGAATCCCGCGTACTGCCGGATCGTCCAGGGTTGGTTGACGTACATCGTCGGATACGGCCCACGTAGGAACGGCGCGATGCCCGGGTAGGTCGTGAGGAAGTCGACGTCGGCGAGGTCCGCGGCCACATACAGCGGGGCGACCTCGATCCCCTCCGGCGTCTCCCACGGCTGGCCTGCCTCGGCGACCCTCGGCGGGCACGGCATCGGGATCGCGCAGCTCGGCGTTGCCGAAGTCGGGAATCACTTCTCCACCCCCAACGCGTCGAACGTCGTGCGCAAGACGTCCAACGCATCGCAGCCCGCGAACAGGTACCCGTCGACGCCCTCGTACTCGCCTCGACCGGCGAGCCACACGTGCGTCGCGCCGCGGCGCCGCAGGTCGGCGACGAGCGGCGCGGCCTCGTCGGCGTACATGCGGTCCGGGCCGCATACGCACGCCACGCCGCCCGGGAATTCGTCCGCGGTGCACGTCGGTGCGAGCAGGCCGCCGGCCTGGAACAGGTTTGCCGCGAAACCGGCTCGGGCCGACCACGCGGTGATCGAGCCCATGGTGACAAGGTGCACGGTCGGCCGGTGCGTCGCGGCGTCGGCACGGTCACGAAGTTCCTCGAACGGCGCTGCGTACCGCGTCGCCAGGAGCAATCCGGTGGGCCGTCTCGGGGTCGTGCGCCGGGCGCTCCACCGGCGCCTCGTCGACGTCCGCGAACTCGCTGACCCCGGTGATCGGCGCCCGCCGGTGAGCGATGTCGTCGGCGCGCGCCCGCTCGGTGCGCAGCACGAGCGTGCCGATCAACTCGTCGTCGAGGGCGGCGAGCGCTCCACCGGCCCGCTCGATCTCGGTGAACACCTGCCACGCCGCGCCGGCCAGTTCCTCGGTCAGTGATTCGACGAACCACGACCCGCCTGCGGCGTCGGTCACCCGTGCCAGGCTCGACTCGTCGTGCAGCACGGCCTGCGTATTGCGCGCGATGCGGCGGGCGAAGTCGTCGGACTCACCGATCGCCGCGTCGAAAGGGGTCACCGTGATCGACTCCGCTCCGCCGACCGCCGCGGCGAAGCACGCGATGGTGGTGCGCAGCATGTTCACCCACGGGTCGCGGCGGGTCATCATCGCCGCCGACGTCACGGCGTGCTGACGCTGCCCGCGCCGTTGCTCGTCCGCGCCGCACAGCTGGGCCACCCGATCCCAGATCCGCCGCGCCGCCCGCAACTTGGCGATCGACGGGAACTGCTCGGCGGTCACCGCCCATCGGAACTCCAGGGCCGCGAGCGCGTCGTCGATCGGTTGTCCGGCGTCGGTGAGCGCCCGCAGGTACGCCACCCCGACGGCGGTGCCGATGCCGAGCTCTTGCGCATCGGAGGCGCCCGCGTCGTGATAGACGGTGGCGTCGACGGTCGCGATGCGCACGCCGGTCGCGCGGCCGCGAACATCGGCCAGCGCGCCGAGGACGTCGAGTTCGGCCACTGCTCCGGTGCGGGCGCGGGCGCCGATCGGATCGGCGCCGAGCGATCCGGACAGTTGGCCGGCATCGACGCCGCGGTGCGACGGCGAGGTCGAGGAAGGCTCGTCGCCGCGAACAGCGCGTCCGGGCCGGCGTCGAGCGTGACGGGCGCGAGATCCAGGTACACGCCGGCCAGCGCTGCGTCGAGCGCTTCGATCGGCAGCCGGCCCGCACCGAGCACGAGCCACAACGCGGTGGCACCGCGTTCGAGGTCGCCGAGCACGGCGCGGTTCGTGCGAGCGGCGTCCGGATCGTCGTATCTCGTGCACACCTGCCAGCCGGTCGCCGACGACGTCGCGCCGCGCACGAACGGCGGCAGACCCGGCGCTCCCTGGGAGCCGCGCGCGTCGTCGGCGGTGTAGAGCGGTCGGATCTCGATCCCGTCGTAGGTCGTCCACGTCAACGCCTGCTCGGGATCGGCAGTGGCCGGCACACCGGACTTCGCCAGCACGGCGCTCACCAGCGTGCGCCATTCGTCGCGGGTGGCGGCGGGAAATCCGCCTGCGAGGTCGAGGACGTCCGGCTCGGCTGGAGCGTCCGGCACCGTCGGCATAAAGCGGATCGTAGGTCCGCGAGCAACGCCCGGAGCCCGGAGGTGGTCCATCTCTCGGGTGAGACCGACCCCACTGATGGGCACGCTGCGATTGCGCGGGTCGCGCCGACCCGTCGACCTGTTCAGCCGTACGCTGACCGACGATTCCCAAACCAGGCGGAGATTGCAACGTGACCGGCCCGATCGAACGCGAGTTCGTCGCCGATCCACACACTCCCGCCGCCGCCCGCGCCTTCGCGAAAGCCACGCTCGGATCCCTGCTGCCACCGCCGATCCCGGACGCGTTGTCCGACGACGTGGAGCTGGTGGTGAGCGAACTCGTCACCAACGCCATCCGCGCCGGCAGTCCGGTGATCGGCGTCGAGGTCGGTGTGGAGCGAACCCGTGTGGTGCTGCGGGTTCGTGACGAGGCGGTCGGCTGGCCCGCGCAACGCGCATCCGGATCCGACGACCCGGGCGGGCGGGGGCTGCCGCTGGTCTCCGCACTCAGTGCCACGTGGGGCGTGCGGCTGGCCGAGACCGGCAAGGTGGTTTTTGCAGAATTGGCTGTGCCTGTCTCCTGACCCGCTCGTTACCGGAACGAGATCGATGGCCACCACGTTCTCCGGACATGCAAGGCAGCCGCCGCCTGTTGCACGCGAGCGCCGGCACCAAGGCACGAGCGCTCGCGGCGCTGCTGACCTGCGCACTCGGTCTCACCGTCCTGACCGCCGCGACGAACGTCCGGCCCCGCGACCGGGTGCATCACCAGCTCTCGGTGGTCGCCAAGACCGCGGACATCTCGCAGGCCGCGCCGCGCACCCCTGATCTGCACGCGGCTGTCGTCGACGCCGCGATCGTCCATCACGTCCGAGCCGGCGACACCAGCTCCGACGCCGCTACGTCTGCTAACTCACGCACAGCTGTCACCTGCTCCGCTCGTGGGCCACCAGTGCAGGCTGCCGCCTAGGCGTCTCGATCAGCGCATTCCCCCCACCGCTGCTGATCGGGGCGTCCGCGTGGCACACCCAGCACGTTCCCCCCGAGCTGAGGAGTCGCAGCAGTGACCAGCACGATCGTGAACCAAGCGGCGGCGCTGTCCGCCGACCAGATGACCGAGTTGCGCGCGATGCTCGAAGAGCAGCGCGACTTTCGTCTCGACCAACTCGCCCAACTGCACCGGCCCGGCCCGCACGGACCGCTGAGCAGCACGAACCCGGAGATCTTCCGGTCGCTCGCCGACGGTGCGCGCGCCGCGCTGAGCGACGTGCAGTCGGCGCTGTGGCGCATTGAGGACGGCCACTACGGGACGTGCGTCGCGTGCGGCGAGCCGCTCGAGACGGCCCGGTTGGAGATCCTGCCGCAGGTGGCCCGGTGCATGCCGTGCCAGCGCGCGCACGACGCGGATCGCGCGGCACCCGCCGCATCGACCGACGGCGCCAGATAGGCGCCGTACCGGGCGCCGCCTGCGTTCCTGCGGCGCCCCCGGTCACGCCCGCCGGCCAATTCGCCATGCCGGTGACGTCGCCCCGGTAGGGTCGGCGGGCGTGACCGGAGCCACTGACTCGGCGCAGCTCGCCCTCGCGGCCGCCGATGCCCTCGCGCAGCGCACGGGCGCCGCGAGCCACGAGATCGCCATCGTGCTCGGCTCCGGCTGGGTGCCGGCCATCGACGCCCTCGGCGACCCGCTCGCCGAGTTCCCGGCCACCGACCTGCCCGGTTTCAGCCCGCCGGCGGTCGAGGGGCACGCCGGCCGGATCCGTTCGCTGGAGGTCGGCGGTCGGCGGGTGCTCGCCTTCCTGGGCCGCACCCATTTCTACGAAGGTCGCGGCGTCGAGCCGGTGGTCCACGGTGTGCGCACCGCGGCGGCCGCGGGTTGCCGGGTCGTCATCCTCACCAACGCGTGCGGCGGGCCTGCGGCCCGGCCTGTCGGTCGGCGACCCCGTCCTGATCAGCGACCACTTGAACCTGACCTGGCATTCGCCCCTGCTCGGCGCGCGGTTCGTCGACCTCACCGACTGCTGGTCGGCGCGGCTGCGCGCACTGGTGCACGAGATCGACCCGTCGCTGTCCGAAGGGGTCTACGCCCAGTTTCCCGGTCCGCAGTACGAGACGCCGGCCGAGGTGCGGATGGCCGGCATCCTCGGTGCCGACCTCGTCGGCATGTCGACCGTGCTCGAGGCCGTCGCCGCGCGCGCCGAGGGCTGCGAGCTGCTCGGCATCTCGCTGGTGACCAACCTCGCCGCCGGCCTCGGCGACCCGCTCGACCACGAGGACGTCCTCGCCGTCGGTCGCGCGTCCGCGACCCGGATGGGCGAGTTGCTCGGCCGGGTAATACCGCACCTATGAGCTTGCACCATCGAGTGCGCGCGTGGATCGCCGACGACGTCGACCCAACCGCCGGGGCCGAGTTGCAAGCCCTCCTCGACGCCGGCGACGACACCGAACTCGCCGATCGGTTCGCCGCACCGCTCGCGTTCGGCACGGCCGGGCTGCGCGGGCCGCTGCGCGCCGGACCGAACGGGATGAACCGCACCGTGGTGCGGCGCACCGCTGCGGGACTCGCCGCCTGGTTGTCGGCGCAGGGGCGCCAGGGCGAACCGGTGGTCGTCGGCTACGACGCCCGGCACGGCTCGGCCGACTTCGCCCGCGACTCCGCCGCGATCTTCGCCGCCGCCGGCTTCGATGCCCGGCTGCTGCCCGGCCAGCTCCCCACCCCGGTGCTCGCGTTCGCGGTGCAGCATCTGCACGCCGCGGCCGGGGTGATGGTGACGGCATCGCACAACCCGCCGCAGGACAACGGCTACAAGGTCTATGCGGCCGACGGTGCCCAGATCGTCCCGCCCGCGGACACCGAGATCGAGGCGGCCATCGAGGCGGTCGGCGCATCCCGAGCCATCCCGCTCGACGAAGCCGGGGTCACCCAGGTGGGCGACGAGCTTGCCGACGCGTATGTCGACGCCGTGGCGAAATTGATCGCCCCCGGGCCACGCGACCTGCGGATCGTGCACACCGCCATGCACGGCGTCGGCACGACCACGCTGCGCCGGGTGCTGTCGGCCGCCGGATTCGCCGACGTCGTCCCGGTGTCCCAGCAGGAGCGACCCGACCCCGACTTCCCGACCGTCGCGTTCCCGAATCCCGAGGAGCCCGGCGCGATCGACCTCGCCCTCGACCTCGCCCGCCGGGTCGACGCCGACATCGTGATCGCCAACGACCCGGACGCCGACCGGTGCGCCGTCGCCGCGCCGACGTCCGACGGATCCTGGCGGATGCTGCGCGGTGACGAGGTGGGCGTGCTGCTCGGCGACGCGTTGCTGCGCCGCGGGCTGCGCGGCACGTACGCGACGACGATCGTCTCGTCGTCGATGCTGGGCGCGATCGCCCGAGCCCATGACGCGGGCTACGCCGAGACGCTCACCGGGTTCAAGTGGATCTCGCGTGCGGCGCCGGACCTCGTCTACGGCTACGAGGAGGCGCTGGGCTATGCGGTGGCGCCGGATCTCGTGCGCGACAAGGACGGCGTCAGCGCGGCACTGCTGGTGGCCGAGCTGGCCGCGGCGCTCAAGGCGGCCGGGTCGTCGCTGCCGGGCCGCCTCGACGAGCTGGCCGGCGAGTACGGCCGGTACGCCACGGAGCAGGTGTCGATCCGGGTCGACGACCTCGCCGTGATCGAGGAGACCATGCGCCGGCTGCGGGCCGAGCCGCCGGCGACGCTGCTCGACGCGCCGGTGACGGTCGAGGATCTGTTGCCGGATGCAGATGTGCTGCGGTGGCGATGGTCCGGCACCCCGGACGGCCGGGTGGTGGTACGCCCGTCGGGCACCGAGCCCAAGCTCAAGGCGTACCTGGAGGTGGTGCAGCCGGACGGCGATGCCGCCGCGGCCGGTGCGGCGCTCGACCGGCTGGCCGGCGAGGTCCGCGTGCTGCTCTAACGGGTCGGAACCGCGCCGCCGGTCAGCCAGGTGACCCACTGGACGTTCCAGTCGCCGTAGCCCGCACCCAGCGTCATCGGTGCGCCATCGGTCTTCGGGTACTGCACGATGTCACCGACCCGGAAGGCCGAGTAGAGGCGCTGTGCGTCGCCGGGCATCAGGTTCGTGCACCCGTTCGACGAGTCGACGCCCTTCTCGATGTGTGCCTCGTTCCACGGAGCGGCGTGCAGGAACTCCCCGCCGTAGGTGAGCCGCTGGGTGTACTTGATGCCGCACTCGTCGTAGCCGGTGCCCTTCATGCACACGTTCGTGCCCTTTTCCATGATCACCTTCGTGCCGCTCGAGGTCGGCGTGCGCTTCCCGCCCAGCGAGACCGGGTAGTCGCCCAGCAGTTTGCCGTCGGTCCAGACGCTCATCTTGTGCGTCGTGTCGTTGACGACGGCGATGTTGCGGGCGCCGGTGGTGAAGTCGAGCGACAGGTCGTTGTCGAAGGTGAAGTCGCCACCGCCGGACACGTTCTTGGCAGCGATGCCGACGTGTACGTGGGCGTGCGCGGGCCAGTAGCTCTGCAGCCGCAGATGGCCCTCGAGGGGGCCCTTCCCGGCGCGCGACGGTTCGAAGTACCAGGCTCCCTGGGCCCGGCGGCCGTCGACCGTGACAGTGGTCGCCTGCTGCAGCCCGCGCGCATCGGTGATCCGCTTCGAGAAGTACGCGATCACGGGCATCCCGACGCCGTAGTCGTCGCCGTCGGCATTCAGCAGCGAGATGTGCACCGGGGCAGTTGCCGGCGCCGCACTCGATATCGGTGCGGCCGTCGAAGCCGCGGCCGCGGGACGTTGCCCGCCGGAGGACGAGTGGGCGAACGTCACGACCCCGGCGACGACGACGCCCACCGCAGCTGCAGCGGCCACCGGGGCCAGCACCCGGCCGAGCCGGCGCGGCCGCTGCGACGCGGTGCCGAACCGGGGTGCGGGTAAGGGCGTGCGGTCATCGACTGCGTCGCGCGCGCGGGCGTCGAAGGCCGCGGCCAGGCGCCGCTCGACGTCGCGTTCGGATTCGCCGGTCACGCGTCACCGCCCAGCATCTTCTGCACCGCGGCCAGGCCGCGGCTGGCGGCCGATTTCACCGAGCCGGTCGAGATCCCCAGAGTTTGGGCGATCTCACGTTCGGACAACCCGGACCAGTAGCGCAGCACCAGCACCTCGCGCTGGTGCCGGGGTAGCCGGCGCACGGCCGACAGCGCTGCTCGGTGTTCTTCGCGCACCAGCACGTCGTGGTCGGCAGGCGCCGTGGCCTCGGGCTCGGCGACCCGCAGGTGTTTGCGGGCCACCTGACGGCGGCGCAGGACCGAGCGGGAGCGGTTCAGGACCGTGGTGCGCAGGTAGGCCAGTGCCGCGTCGGGGTCCCGCAGGGTGTCGGCGCGGCGGTGCAGGGCGATGAACGCGTCCTGGACGACGTCCTCCGCGCTGGCGACGTCGTCGACGAGCAGCACGGCCAGCCGCACCAGGTAGCGCCAGTGGGTCGTGTACAGCTCGTCCACGTCGAGTTCGACGCGGGTGGGCAGCGCCCGTTGCACGAGCCCGGAGTCGGCGCTCGCCCGCTCCTGCTCGTCGGTCGCCACCGCGCCCCAGAGTGCCACACGGGAGAGACGCCGAGGGGGCACGTGCGGTTGTGTCGGCCTCGCCACACCCGTCAGCGCGGGCCGAATTGGCGGTCGCCGGCGTCGCCGAGGCCCGGCACGATGTAGGCGTTCTCGTTGAGCCGCTCGTCGACGCTGGCGGTGAACAGCCGGATGGGCAACCCCGATTCCTCCAGGGCGGTGAGCGCCTCCGGGGCCACCAGCGCGCAGATCACGGTCAGATCCTCGGCGCCGCGGTCGGCCAGCAGCCGCAGGCTGTGCAGCAGCGATCCGCCGGTGGCGACCATCGGGTCGAGCACGATCACCGGGCGGCCGACGAGCGACTCGGGCAGCGACGCCATGTACGGGTGTGGTTCGTGGGTCTGCTCGTCGCGGGCGATCCCGACGAAGCCCATCTGCGACTCGGGCAGCAGGTTGAACGCGGCCTCCGCCATCCCCAGACCCGCGCGCAGGACCGGCACCAGCAGCGGCGGATTGGCGAGCGCGGCGCCGACAGTCGGCGCGACCGGCGTGGTGATCGGCACATCGGTGCGCTCGAGCCCGCGCGTCGCCTCGTAGACCAGCAGCGTGGCGAGTTCGCGCAGCGCAGCCCGGAACTCGGAGTTGGTGCTGCGCTCGTCGCGCATCACCGTCAGCCGCGCCGCGACGATCGGATGGTCGACGACGGTCGTCTGGAGGGTGGTCACGCGCAGGAGCCTATAGATCGGCGGACCTACCATGGCAGGGTGACGGCGCTCCAAGACACAGTGCAGTGGCCCACGGGAACCGATCCGTTGGGTGTGGCGCGCGACGACGCGACGCTGCGCCGCTTCCTGCTCGGCCTGCCCGGCGTCGACCAGGTCGGCGCCGAGGGCCGGGCGGCGGCGTTGGCCACCCGCAGCATCAAGACCACGGCCAAGGCCTGGGCGATCGACACCGCGATCGCGATGATCGACCTCACCACGCTCGAAGGGTCGGACACGCCCGGCAAGGTCCGCTCGCTGTGCGCGAAAGCCGTCCGCCCGGACCCGTCGGACTCCTCGGCGCCGCCGGTCGCGGCGGTGTGCGTGTACCCCGACCTGGTCGGGACCGCGGTCGACGCGCTGCGCGGCAGCAACGTGCAGGTCGCCTCGGTCGCCACCGCGTTCCCGTCGGGCCGGGCGGCGCTGGACACCAAGCTGCACGACGTCCGCGATGCGGTCGCTGCCGGTGCCACCGAGATCGACATGGTGATCGACCGGGGCGCATTCCTCGCCGGCCGGTACCGGCAGGTGTTCGACGAGATCGTCGCGACCAAGGTCGCGTGCGGTCCCGCCCACCTCAAGGTGATCCTCGAGACCGGTGAGCTCGCCACCCTCGACAACGCGCGCCGCGCGTCCTGGCTGGCGCTCCTGGCGGGGGGCGACTTCATCAAGACCTCCACCGGGAAGATCTCACCCGCGGCGACACCGCCCGTTGCCCTGGTGATGCTGGAGGCGGTGCGCGACTTCGCCGAGATCACCGGCGATCGTCGTGGCGTGAAGCTCGCCGGAGGCATTCGGAAAGCGAAAGAAGCCGTGCGATATCTCGTCATGGTCAACGAGGTGGCCGGCGACGAGTGGCTGACCCCCGACCTCTTCCGGCTCGGCGCGTCGAGCTTGCTCAACGACCTGCTGCTGCAACGGCACAAGTTGTCGACCGGCGCCTACGACGGCGCCGACTATGTGACGGTGGACTAGACATGGCATTCGAATACGCCCCGGCGCCCGAGTCGCGTGACATCGCGCGGCTGCGGCCCAGCTACCAGATCTTCGTCGACGGGAAGTTCCGCGACGGATCCGGCGACGCGATCAAGACGATCAATCCGGCCGACGAGCAGCCGCTGGCCGAGATCGCCGAGGCCGGGCCGAGCGATGTCGACGACGCCGTGCGTGCCGCCCGTAAGGCTTTTGCCGGACCGTGGTCGAAGATGACCGGAGCCGAACGCGGCAAATACCTGTTCCGCATCGCACGTGCGATCCAGGAACGCGGCCGCGAGCTGGCGGTGCTCGAGTCCCTGGACAACGGCAAGCCGATCAGGGAGTCGCGCGACGTCGACATCCCGACGGCAGCGGCGCACTTCTTCTACTACGCGGGTTGGGCCGACAAGCTCGACTACGCCGGGTTCGGCGCCTCACCCCGGCCGCTCGGGGTGGCCGGGCAGGTGATCCCGTGGAACTTCCCGCTGCTGATGGCGGCCTGGAAGATCGCACCCGCGCTGGCCTGCGGCAACACCGTGGTGCTCAAGCCGGCCGAGACGACGCCGCTCACCGCGTTGGTGCTGGCCGAGATCGTCGCCGAGGCCGACCTTCCGCCGGGCGTGGTGAACATCCTGGCCGGCGGCCCGGCGATCGGGCAGGCGATCGTCGAGCACGATGACATCGACAAGATCGCATTCACCGGTTCCACCGACGTCGGCAAGATCATCCAGCGCACCGTGGCGGGCACGGGGAAGAAGCTCACTCTCGAGCTCGGGGGCAAGGCGGCCAACATCGTGTTCGACGACGCGCCGCTCGACCAGGCCGTCGAGGGCATCGTCAACGGCATCTTCTTCAACCAGGGCCAGGTGTGCTGCGCCGGGTCGCGATTGCTGGTTCAGGAATCGATCGAAGACGAGTTGATCGGCGCGCTGCGGCGTCGCCTCGGCACGCTGCGGGTGGGTGACCCGCTGGACAAGAACACCGACGTCGGCGCGATCAACTCCGCCGCCCAGCTCGACCGTATCCGCGAGCTCACCGACGCGGGCGAGGCCGAGGGTGCCACCCGTTGGTCACCGCCGTGCGAGCTGCCCGATCGTGGTTTCTGGTTCGCGCCGACGGTGTTCACCGGGGTATCGCAGGCCTCGCGGATCGCGCAGGAGGAGATCTTCGGGCCGGTGCTGTCCGTGCTCACCTTCCGCACGCCCGACGAGGCCGTGGCGAAGGCCAACAACACGCCGTACGGGCTGTCCGCCGGAGTGTGGACGGAGAAGGGCTCGCGAATCCTGTCGATGGCCGCGCGGCTGCGGGCCGGCGTCGTCTGGGCGAACACGTTCAACCGGTTCGACCCGTCCTCGCCGTTCGGCGGCTACCAGGAATCCGGCTTCGGGCGTGAGGGCGGACGGCACGGATTGGCGGCATACCTCGATGTCTGATCGGTTGGCAGTGCGCAAGACCTACAAGCTGTATCTCGGCGGGGCGTTCCCACGCTCGGAGTCGGGGCGCTCGTACCCGGTGAGCACACCCAAGGGCGAGCTGCTCGCCCACGCCGCCCAGGCCTCACGCAAGGACGTCCGCGACGCGGTCAGCGCAGCTCGCGGCGCATTCGGGAAGTGGGCGGGGGCGACCGCCTACAACCGCGGCCAGGTGCTCTACCGGGTGGCCGAGATGCTCGAGGGTCGCCGCGAGCAGTTCGCCGCCGAAGTCACGGATGCCGAGGACGTGTCGAAGGCCAAGGCGCTCGCGCAGGTCGATGCTGCCATCGACCGGTGGGTGTACTACGCCGGCTGGGCCGACAAGTACGCGCAGGTGGTCGGCGGCACCAACCCCGTGGCCGGCCCGTACTTCAACTTCTCGCTGCCCGAGCCCACCGGCGTCGTCGGTGTGCTCGCGCCGCAGGAGTCGTCGCTGCTCGGCCTGGTCTCGGTGCTCGCGCCGGTGGTCACCACCGGCAACGCCGCCGTCCTGGTGGCGTCTGAGAACCACCCGTTGCCGGCGATCTCGCTCGGTGAGGTGCTCGCGACCTCCGACGTCCCGGGCGGCGTCATCAACATCCTGACGGGACGGACGGCCGAGCTCGCACCATGGCTCGCGTCGCACCGCGACGTCAACGCTCTGGATGTCACCGGTGCCGCGCCGGGCGCTCGCGCCGATCTGCAGGCCGCCGGCGCCGAGAACGTCAAGCGGGTCTACGTGCCCCGCCCGGATGAGGACTGGGCCACGGCGCCTGGTCTGCGTCGCCTCAACGCGTTCGTGGAGACCAAGACCGTCTGGCACCCGATAGGCGTGTGATGGCCGAGTTTTCGGATTCCGTAGCCGATGTCTGTTCCTTGCCGACGGCGGACCTCGCCCCGCGCGTGAGCGCGTTCGATGACGTCTTCAACCGGCACCTGCGCAGCGTGGAACGCACGAGCCCGACGCGTACCGAGTTCACGCTCGACCCGCAGCCTGCAGTCGCCGCGACCGTCGCCGACCTCGCCGCACGAGAGGTGCAGTGCTGTGCCTTCTTCGACTTCGGCCTGCGGTTGCGCGACGAATCGTTGACGTTGACGGTCACCGTCCCGGAACGGTTCGCTCCGGTGCTCGCCGCGCTCACCACCCGCGCCGTCACACGACGCTGACGGCGAGCAGCACCGCCAGCACCAGCCCCAGCGCGGCAACCAACAGGCGCACGAGTCGGGCCGGAAGCCGCCGCGCGACGACCGGCCCGCACAGGCTGCCGACGAACGTCCCGCAGGCCAGCGGGATCACCGCCGACCACGGCACCGGTTCGACGGCGATCAGCAGCACCGCGGCGGCCAGCACCGCCGCGCCGACCAGCATGTTCTTGACCGCGTTGGCAACCGGCATCCGCGCGTCGATCAGCACAAGTGCCACGACCAGCAACATCACTCCCGACCCGGCTCCGAAGTAGCCGCCGTAGACCGAGATGACGGCGGTCACCACCAAGGCCACGGACGAGCGACGCCCGACACCGACACGGTCTGCTCGCGCCGTCAGCCACGGTTGCGCGAGCAGTGCGACCGCGCCGACGGCCACGAGCACCGGGACGATCCGGTCGAACACGCGCGTCGGTGTGGTCACCAGCAGCGTGCCGCCGATCGCGCCGCCAAGGGCTGCCACCGGCAGCCCACGCAGCAGCCAGGCGCGTTGCTGCCGTACCTCCGACATCGACACCGCCGCTGCGCCCGGCCAGGACGCGACCAGCGCCACCATGTTCGCCACGTTGGCGGCGAACGGAGACAGGCCGGTGAGCAACAGCGCCGGATACGACACCATCGACGTGATCCCGCCCGCGGTGCCGACTACCCCGGCGATCATCCCGCCCACGACGAGCACCGCCGTGGCGGCGGGATACGGCATCACTGCACGAGACTCGCATGGAAGACGGGCGAAGGCCGTGGGCCGGACGGTGCCGGGTTGGTGGTGGTGTCGACGGGGGGTGGTTGGGGTGGTGGTTGTCGGTAGTGGTGGCCGGTGGGTGTGGTCCAGGTGGTGGTGGCGTCGCGGGGTTGGTGGACGGGCCAGCGGGTCTCGTGTTTGAGGTGGTGGTGGCGGGTGCACAGGGCGTGCAGGTTCGCTGCGGTGGTGGTGCCGCCGTGGTCCCAGGCGATGCGGTGGTCGAGGTCGGTGGGGGGCGGTGTGGCGGGCGTTGCGGCGGCAGCCGGGGAACCGGCAGGTGCGGTCGCGGTGCCGCACGTGTCGGTCGAGGGCGGCGCCGGGGCGGTGGGTGTGCGGGTTGGTGTCGAGGAACTGGCCGAGCGGGTCGGTGACCAGTGGCCGCCAGGTGCGGTTGGGGTCGAAGGCCAGCGCTCGCGCCAGCGCGGCCGGGATCGGTTGCCCACCGGTCAGTTCGCCGGGTTGTTCGTCGACCGCCAAGCAGGGTGGACAGGGCGACGGTGACCGTCACCACGGGTCGCACCGGTTGGCTGGTGCGCCCGAGGACCAGGTCGATCGAGGGTGTCGGCGCGGCGCTGGTCGGCGGTGCGCTCGTCCAGCCCGCGCGATTGCGCGGCGCTGCGGTGGATCAGCTCGCGCATCGCCGCGGCTGCCTCGGCCGGCAGGCACGCCCACAGGTTCGTGGTGCCGTCGTCCTGTGGGAAGAACCCGACCCGCCGGTTCGCCGCCGCCGCACGCTCTTCCTCGGTCTTGTCGCGCCGGTCGAAGCGGGCCACCGCGCGTTTGATGACCTGCCGCAACTGCGGCACCGTGGTGTCCTCGGCCCGGGCCAAGGCGTACGCCTGCACCTGGGCCACGACCTCGGCGTCCAGGTCGGTGACGGCTTCACACATCCGCAGCGCGTGCGGGAAGGAGATCAGTCCCGACTCCAGCGCGGTGAGGGTGGCGGGCAGGTGGGTGACCAGCTGGGTCGCGGTGGCCAGCCGCAACCCGGCGGTGCACGGCGCGATCCGCAACGCGCACGCGAGTTCGTCGCGGATCCACGCCTTGTTCGTGCACCCTGGCGCCGCGGCCGACGGCGCGGTGGTCGCGATCTCGTGCAACAGCCACTGCTCGCGCGCGGCCAGCGCAGCTTTCTCGCGCTGCAGCTCGAGCAGCGCATCGACGCGCGCCGCGTGCTCGACCTGCGCCGCCTGCATGTGTTCTATTCTATCCGAACAGGAGGCGAGATGCCAGCGAAAACCGTTGTAAAACAAGGGAAGCAGGCGAGTCGCGCTGTAACACGGCGACGTCAGGCGACCCAAGATTCAGCTAGCCCCGTCGCTGCGCCTTTCGGTTTTCGCTTTTCAAACCAACACGCCTACCCGCCATACCGCTTCGCCACCACCGCAGGCATCTCACTCACCGCACCATGCGACAGATCCTGCGCCAACCGGATGTACTGCGCGTGGGTCCACGCCAGCGGCGTCGCCGACAACGTCGGCGTGCCAGGCTCGAACCCGGGAGTACCGCTCGGCGGTGCGTCGTCCCACACCTGCTCGGGCAACAGCTCGCCGGAGTTGGCCGTGGCGGCCATGGTGCTCAGCCGGGTCTGTGCGGTGGCCGGCTGTCCGTCGGCGATCTCGTACTCACCGCGCTCGCCGCTCAGCAGCGGCCAACCGCGACCGTGAGTGAGGAAGTTGTCCGTGGTGTCGGAGAAGATCCACTGCTGGCCGTCGGCCTGCTCGCCGTAGCCGTCGAACGACGCGCGGTGCCAGAACTGGCCGCGAGCGGTGTCGTAGGACAGCTGCTGATCGACGACCGTGATGCTGTTGCGCACAGTGGGGTCGGTCGCGGGCAGCACGCCGAGACGGACGAGTTCGAGGAAACTCGGGTCGACCACGGTGCGCTGGTCGGCTGCACCCGGGCCACCGTCGCCGGTGGAGTAGGTCGTGCCCTTGTTCGGCATGCCGTCCTTCGTGAGCCGCAGGAAGTACGGCTTGCTCGAGTACGGACCGTTCGAGGTCGCCGTCCACCCCTTCACCTTCGCCTGCCACTGATCAGCAGTGGCGAGGTAACGCTGCGCCGACGCGGCATCGCCGTTGTGCTGGGCGATCGAGGCAGCACACACCAGCCCGGCGATCTCGCTGGCGATCGTGGCGGGCGAGTACCCGTCCTGGTTCTCCCACCGCTCCTGCGGACTCCACGGCGCGGAGTGGCCGTCCTGCTGGAACGAGACGATGAAGTCGGCGGCGCGCTTGACATGCGACCAGTCCTGCGCGCTGGTGCGGTGCAGTTGATAGGCCAGGATGATCGGGTCGGCGACCTCGTCCAGCTGCAGCCCGGGCCAGTACGGCGTGCCGTCGACCGTCGAGTTCTGCGGGAACGAGCCGTCGGCCTTCTGCTGGTGGTCGAACAGGAAGCTCAGCGCGCGATTGGCGCCGGCGCCGTCGCCGTCGGCGATCAGCGCGGTGGCGATCTCGTACAGGTCGCGCGACCACACCAGGTGGTACGGACCGGTCGGGTCCAGCGTCCCCCACACCCACGGCATCGACGGTGACGCGACGTACGCGCCGGGATGCAGCTTGTCCTCACTGGCGGACAGCACCATCGCCGAAACCAGGTATTCGCGCCGTTCCTGATCGCTGCTCAACGCCGACGGCGTGGCGTCCAGGCCCTGCAGGTAGCGCCCCCAACCCCGGGCGTAGTTCGCCGCGACGCGGGTGAAGCCGGTGGCCATGCTCGCCGCAGCGTTGCTCATCGCACTGTCGGCGTCGGACCCGAGCCCGACCGCCAAAGTCATCTGGTCCTGCCCGCGCACGCCGTTCACCGCCGTGGCTCCGGTCTGGACGATGTTGCCGGCCGCCGCCGACGAGTAGCGCCACGTCACCTTGCCGTGCTCGCGCAGATCGGTCCAGCCGTCGTTGACACCGCGGTAGCCGTTCGACGTCGCCGTGAACGCAGGGCTGGCCACCAGCGCGCTACCGGCGTGGGCGTCCGAGGCGACGAGCGCGCCGTCGACGGTGGCACCCGCGTCGTCGGAGGGCGTGTTGGACAACGTGGGTTCGTACAACACGTACAACCGGTGCGGCTTCGCGTCGAGCGAGCGGAGGCCGACGTGCACGAGCATCGTCGACCGGCTCGGGTCGGTGACCCAGGTGGTGACCAACTGCCAAGACGCAGCGGTGTCCGTCTGGGTATAGGTCAACCCGTTGGCGCCTCCGTCAGTGAGCGTGGTCGTGTGGGTCCCGACGGAGTCGACGGGCACCACGTGCCCGTCGGGTGATCCGACCGCGAAGCCCAGCTGCCGCGACGCCGGGGTGCTGAGGTCGGGGTAGTACAGCTCCCCCGCGCCGCCGCCGGGAGCAAGGGTGTACCAGACGTTGCTCGCGCGTCCGCGCGCCGTTCCGAAGCCGGCTTTGTCCGACGGCAGGTACGGCGCGCTCTTGCCCGGGGCGCCAGGGGCGGCCCCGGTGCGCGCGGCTTCCGCGCGTGTCGGGGTGAGTGCGATCGCGGTGGTCAGGGTGGCGAGCGCAGTTGCGAGGCAGGCGATGACGCGGCGGGGCATGACTCCTCCAGCACCGGCGGACGAGGTGTCCTTATGACGGCTCTACCGGTCTGTACCCGATTCGGTCGCTGTTGTCCCGAGATCGAACAAAGCGAAGGGTGACCCCGGCGCGCGCCGGGGTCACCCTTCGATCATGAAAATGCCCGTGCTACCCGCCGTTCACGGGGCCCAGCCACGAGGTCACGACGTTGCGCAGGTTGCCGGCCTGTGCGCTGTACGGGCCGACGTTGATGCCCGGCACGTGTTGCGCGTCGGCCAACTCCTGGAACGGCGTTGACTTGGTGACCACGGTGAGGATGCGCATCACGCTGCGCTGCAGGTCGCCCAGTCGCATCGTCTCGTAGTCGCCGCGCAGCGTGACCGTGTACGCGACCACCGGAGTGCTGCTGTCACCCGGGGTCTGATACGTCGGTGTCACAGTCACCCCCGCCTTCTGCGCCGCGTTCAACGCAGAACCGCTGAGCAGCGACACCACGTCGGCGTACGCATCGGCAACCGACGCATACGGCCCACGGTGCTCGGTCGTCGGGTTGAGGTTCGCGTCGAGCGTGGTGATGGTCGACTGTACGTTCGACAGGTCGGTGCTCGCATCGACGGTTGTGCTGACGGTCGAGGCACCGTTCGCCGACAAGACCAGACCGCCGAGACTCCAGGCGTATGCGGTGTAGGAGAACGACGGGATCTTCGTGATGTTCAGCACCGGCAGGCCGGTCACGTCGATCGTCGGCGCCACCTTCTTGACGTTCGACGAGATCTCGGACGGGTTGCCACCAGGCTCGATCAGGTCGTTGCCGGAGTACATCGTGGCGACCGGATTGTGCGAGCCACCCCAGTCGGACATGACCACACCCTTGAACTTCCACTCACCGCGCAACAGATCGGTGAGCAGGTCGTAGTTGGCCGATGAGTACGTGCCGTTGACCTGGTTGTAGGAACTCATCACAGCCATCGGCTGCGCGGTCTCGACGGCGATCTGGAACCCGCGCAGGTAGATCTCGCGCAAGGCTCGCTCGTCGATGGTTTCGTCCACCGCGTTGCGGTTGGCTTCCTGGTTGTTGGCGACGAAGTGCTTGATCGTCACCCCAACCCCGCGGTTGCTCTGCACGCCGAGCGTTTCTGCCGACGCGGTCAGCCCGGCGACGAGCGGATCCTCCGAGAAGTACTCGAAGTTGCGGCCGTTGAGCGGGTCGCGGTGGATGTTCATGCCCGGTGCCAGCCACATCGTGACCCCGTACTTGCGCATCTCCTTGCCGATCGCGGTGCCGACCTGCTGGACCAGGTTGCGGTCCCAGGTCTGGGCGAGCAGTGTGCCGATCGGCCACGCAGTAGCCCATTGGTAGGTCTTCGGCGTGGTCGGTATCTGCTGCGTGAGCCGCAGTCCGGCCGGGCCGTCGGACAGGGTCATGCCGGGAATGCCGAGATCCTCGTACTTCGACGTGGTGTAACCCGCCGCGCCGACGGCCTGCGGCACCGAACCGCCGGCACTCGCGCCCTCGACGATGTTCGCCAGCTGGTCGACACTGAGGCCGGCGACGAACTGCTTCATCGAGGTCTTGCCCTTGGCCACGTCGTAGAGCGTGGCCGTCGGGTCGGTGTGCACCTTTGCCACGGACTCACCGGTCTTGGCCTGGTACGGCGCGCCGGTCCCTTCCCAGTCCTTCTGAGCCTTGTCGACGTACGCGGTCGTCGACGAGATCGGGCTGCCGTCGATCGCGTAGTAGGGCGAGGAACTGTCGACCGGCACGTTCTGCTCGAAGGCCGACGCGTCGTTCACGGTGGTGAAAGCGGCGGCGTCGAGCGTGTGCACGGGTGCCGCAGCGAGTTCGTTCTGCTCACCTGGATAGCTGTAGAAGTCGGCCGGATCGCTCGTGAGTTCTGTGGTGGGCTTGGCATCGTTCATCTCGTGCGCGACCTGCTCGGTCGTCACGTCACTGGCCAGCCGCAGCTTCGCGGCCACGTGGGTGTTGCGCGAGGAGTCGCCAACCCGGACCACGTAGTCGCCGGCGTTCATGACATAGGCCGCGCTCGCGTCGTCGTAGGACGCCATGTCGGTCGTCTGGTAGCGGATCGTCACGGTCTGCGAGGCGCCCGGTGCGAGGTCGTCGGTCTTCGCGTAGCCGGCG
The DNA here is from genome assembly GCA_963850835.1 of uncultured Actinomycetota bacterium. Lineage (GTDB taxonomy): Bacteria > Actinomycetota > Actinomycetes > Mycobacteriales > Jatrophihabitantaceae > Jatrophihabitans. The sequence continues at coordinate 58,394 of CAWKNB010000004.1, forward strand.
AGCTGCTGGTACGGCTTGTCCAGTCCGTTCTGCGGCGCGGAGAAGTAGACCTCGACGACCTCCTTGCCGCTGTAGTGGGCGCCGGTGTTCTGCACCCGGGCCTTGACCGTCACGGTGTGCGTGTCGGCGGTGACGGCAAGCGGCTTGATCGAGAAGTCGGTGTAGGACAGGCCGTAACCGAACGGGTAGTTGACCACGCTCGCCGGGTCCGACGGGTCGATCTTCTTGTAGAAGGAGTCGAAGTATCGGTAGCCGACGTAGATGCCCTCGCTGTACTGCTCGGTGGTGTCGTTGCCGTCGTTGTTGCCGAACGTCGCGGACGCGGGGTAGTCGCTGTACTTGGACGCCCAGGTGTCGGTGAGCTTGCCCGAGGGCGTCACCTTGCCGTCGAGCACGTCCGTGACGGCATTCCCCGATTCCTGGCCGGCCTGGCTCATCAGGAGCAGGGAGTCGACCGCCCAACCGCCGTCAGGGTCGTGCGCGGCGTTGTTGATCTGCCCGAAGAAGGACGTGTCGATGATGCCGCCGGTGTTGAGCACCACCACGACCCGCTGGTACGTCTGGCCGATGATCTTGATGTCATCCGACTCGGTCTGCGTGAGCTGGTAGTCGCCGGCGCCGGACGAACGGTCGGCACCTTCGCCGGAGTTGCGGGCCACGACGTAGATGGCGGTGTCGGTGGGCTTGGCCGGCTGCACGGTCGTGCTCGTCAGGGGCTGTTCCACCGACGCGTAGTCGATCGTCTGGCCGAACGGGCTGCTGGTCGAGCCGCCGTACTTGGCGTCGAACGCGCTGGTCATCGCGTCCCAGTACGCGCTGCTGGTCGTCACTGCGTAACCGGCGTGCTCGAGGCCCTGCCGGACGCTGACGGTGTAGCGATTGTTGACGTTGCCCGACCCGGTGCCGCCCTTGACGGTCTGGTAGGCGCCGACGCCGTAGACCGCAACGGTCTTCATCGTGTTCGAAGTCGGCATCGGCAGCGCCTGGTCGTGGTTTTGCATCAGCACCATGCCCTGGGTCGCGGCCGAGCGCGACAGCCGGGCGTTGTGCAGCTCCAGTGAACTCGGATCCGGGTCGGTGGTGGCGGCGCTCGCGACCACGACGGTGGAGAGCGTCAGCGCTGCTGCCGCAGCTAGTGGCACGAGTAAGTGGACGCGTCGGCGACGCGAGCGGGGATGGGGCATCGGAGTCCTTCCGGCATCAGCAGGATGCGAAGTCGACGCGGCGCTGAGCGCGGGGTTCGTCAGCGTCTGTCCGCAGTGACGTGTGCACGCTAAGTGAACATTTATGGCAAGTCAATGGTCGAATATGACACATTGACAGGCGTATTCGGCTGTTCAACAGCCAAATACGCGCTACAGTCGCCCTCATGATCGAGCGATCCCTGCGCACTCGCACGCGTGAGGAGCTGTTCGCGATCATCGTCGAGCGGGGGGAGGCGACCCGCTCGGAACTCGCCGCGCTCACCGGCATGTCCCGGTCGACCATCAATCAGTCGCTGGGGCGGCTGGTCGCGGACGGCCGGGTCGTCGAGGTCGACAACGAGACGAAGGGTCCGGGTTCAGGACGCGGCCGACCGGCTGTCCGACTACGCGCGGTCGGCACGGGAGCAGCCGTGGCCGGCATCGATTTCGGCCACACCCACGTCCGGGTCGGCGTCGGCACCACGCTCGGCACGACCATCGGGACCGAGACGCTGTCCATCGATGTCGACCTGCAAGCCGATCAGGCGATGGAGGCAGCTGTTTCGATGCTCGAAACCCTGCGCCATCGGCACGACGTCACCGAATTGGCGGGTGTGGTCGCCGGGATCCCCGGCCCGCTCGATCTGCACGACGGTCTCGTCCGGTCGCCGACCATCCTGTCGGGATGGGTCGGGCTCGCCCCCGCCGAGGAACTGACCCGCCGGATCGGCACGCCCGTCTCGGTCGAGAACGACGCCGTCCTCGGCGCGCTCGGCGAGTTGCACTGCGGCGCCGGTCGCGGTTACGGGAGCTTCCTCTACGTCAAGGCCTCGCACGGGATCGGTGCGAGCATCGTCATCGACGGCCGCCCGTTCCGGGGAGCGACAGGGCTGGCCGGCGAGATCGGCCATACCAACCTGGCCGGGCGCAACGAACTGTGCCGGTGCGGCAACCGCGGGTGCCTGGAAGCCGTCGTCTCGGTGGGCACGGTGCGCGAGCAGATCGCACACACCCGACCGGGCACCGACCCCAGTTCGATCGATCTGAGCGTCGATGCCGATGCGATCACCGCGCGCATCCTGGACACCGCCGGGCGCACCTTGGGTCGCGTGCTCGCCGACCTGTGCAACCTGCTCAACCCGGCCGCGGTGATCGTCGGCGGTGAGCTCGGTCGTGCCGACGGCCCGCTCATCGACGGCATCCGCGAGGCCATCCGCCGGCACGCGCAACCCGCGACCGCAGACGCGCTCGACGTCCTGCCTGCCGCCCTCGGCGTGGGTGCCGAGCTCACCGGCGCCCTCCAGTTCGCTGCCGGGCGTCACGCGACGGCGTCAGTGATCAGCTGATACAGCGCGGCGCCGATGTTGATCCCGCAGCACAGCGCGACGATGGCCGACCGGTGCTACGTTCCATGCCTGGTCGTGTCGCCAGTCGTGATACAGCTGCACCAGCGCGCCCTCGCGACCTCCGACGCGTACCCCACGATCAGGTCCGTCGGACAGTATGTAGGGGTCTCATAGATCGACGTCGAGCTGTCGTGCAGTGATGTGTTGCGGCGGGCGCCGAACTGCTCCACCGGAGGCGCCTGCACCTGTTCTCGCCGGGCCGACTTCGAGGTCGCCGTGCACGAACCCAGCGCGCTCGCCGCGATCAGCGACGATCCCACATGAAGGTTCGGCGGCTCAATCCCTGCGGTGTTGTCACTACGCCTCCCCGAATGCCGGTGATGCGGATCCGGGCAAACGTAAGAAGGAGCGCGGCGGATGTCTGTCAGCGCGCTAGCACTGCGAATATCAGATCGATGACACTCGGCGTGCGCAATCAGCGCTTGGTGGCGATGCCCTCGAAGCTGTAGTTGAGGAACTTGAACCCGCGCATGTAGTACGTGTCGAGCCGGGTCAGTACCAGGCCACTGTCGGCGACGAGCGTGTCGATCGGCCGGACGAGATGGCAGCCTCCGAAGATCGTGCGTTGAACCGGGTCGAGGCGATGCTGCCACCGAGTGACCTTTGCGTCCGGAGATCGCCCGTGCTCGATGAAGTGCAGCGTGCCGCCTGGGCGCAGGACCCGCTTGATCTCGTGCAGCGCCTCGTCGGGATCGGGAATCGTGCACAGCGTCCAGGTCGTCAGCGCATGATCGACGCTCTCGTCCGGGAGCGGCAGCGACTGTCCGTCGAGGCCGATGTAGTCGATCGGCACCTGACTCGCGGCGACGCGCTGCGCTGCGAGCTTGCGCCCGGCCTTCGCCGGATCCACCGCCAGGACTCGCGTGACCTCGGCCGGGTAGTGCTCGACGTTGAGTCCGGAGCCGAAGCCGACTTCCAGCACCTCGCCGGAGAGACCGCTCGCGACCCGAGCGCGTGCTTCCGGCAACTCGCCACCGCGCATGAGCACATTCATGACACGCGGCAGTACCTGATCGCCGTAGAGGCCCATCGCGCCAGTATGTGCGCGGAGCACACAACCGTCACGTTGTTTGCGGTGCGCCCGCGCTATTCGGCTACGCCATGCGATTGAGGGTGTTCGTGAGGTGGGCGGCGAGCAACCGGGCGTGGGTGATGTCGCGGTTCGTCCAGCGCCGATGGGTGCGGTGAAGATATTCGAGCACGCCGGCCGGATGATCGCCGTGATGGATCGGCGTCAGGAGCTGGCTGGCGTAGCCGAGCTCGGTCAGGAATGCGCGTTCGGCAGCGTCGCTGTGCAGGTCGGCGAGATGGGTCTCGATGAGCGCGTTCTCACGCAGCGCACGCGCCGTCGCCGGGAAGTCGGCAAGCCGGTACGTCGTGCGGTCGGGCGCACCACCGACGGCGAGGATCTCGCTGCAACTCGGACTGCGAGTCCGGCTGCGAGCCATCGGGGTGAGCGTCGAGCAGGGAGACGCTCACGTTGTCGACGTCGAGCATCTCCGCAGCGCGTTGCAGGGTGCAGGTCCAGGTCCGCCGGTTCACGGCTGCCCGCGAGCCCGGCGGTGATCGTGGCTATTGCTGCGGGCGACGGACGATCGACCTCGGGCTCGCCGATGCCGGCGAGCAGCGCGGCTCGGGCCCGGCGGCAGGTGGCGACGGCCCCGGGGGCGACTGCCGCGAGCGTGCCGGCCGGCGGTGCGATGGCCCAGCCCTGGGCCTGATCGACGTCGAGCGCGGCGAGTTGGATGAGGTCGTCGAGGCTCTCGACACCCTCACCGATGACCCGGGCGCCGATGCGATGGGCGAGACTCACGAGCGCCTCGATCACCGCACGTTGGTCGACCTTGTCCTGCGCACCCGCCACCAGGTCGCGGTCGAGCTTGACCACGTCGGGCCGCAGGCGGGCCAGGCGGAGCAGTCCGGCATATCCGGTGCTCGCATCGTCGACGGCGAGTTGCGCGCCGCGGCGGCGCAACTCACCGACCGCGTCATCGATCGCGACGTCTTCGGAGGCGGCTTGCTCGGTCAGCTCGACGAGGACGCCGGACAGGTCGTCGGGCCACGCGGTCTGCACCAGCTCATCGCACAGCGCGCCCGGACTGACGTTCACGCTGGCCAGCACACCCGCCGGCAACCGCTCGCGCGCGGCCAGCACGATCTCCAGGCAGGCAGCTTCCAACGCCGGCCCGACACCGGCGGCGCGGGCCTGGGCGAACACCTCGGCGGTCGGCGTCGGGGCCCGCTCGGGAAATCGCGCCAGTGCTTCGGCGGCCACCACGTCACCGGACGCGACTTCCACGATCGGTTGCCATGCCACCGTGATGGGTCCGGCAATGGACCGACTCGGCGTGATGTCAGGTGACCGCGATCCGCGGCGCAGCAGCCCCGACCGGCCGCGACCCAGGCGTCCCGGTGGCGACGGCGCGTGCGCCGGCAAGGGATGTCCTGACATTTCGGCTCCCGACCGGACGGTCCGAGGAACACCGGTTGGTGGATTGGTACGCACTGAGCGTAACCGAAATATCTCACTCGGTAACCATTCGATCGGTGCCGGTTCCGGATGTCGAAGTGGGGATAGGACATCCGAGATCGGTCGCCGCCGCCCTGCCGTCGCGGCAGTATGTGTTCGGCGGGCACCGATGCGACACGTGATTTCTACGAGGAGCTGGCACCGGACTATCACCTGATCTTCCCTGATCGGGACGCAGCCATGGCCGGGCAGGGTGCGGCGCTCAATGGCTTGATCGCGGGTGGCGAGCCGGCGCGGCGCCGCACTGGATGTCGCCGCAGCAGACATGCGGCACCTCCCCTTTCACCGGGCCTCGTTCGATCTCCCCGGTGCAATTGAGCCGTACACCTACCGGGCACGTCGTGACACTTCAACTGTGGGACTGGCACGCCGACGGAGAGCACCACCTCCAGGGCCCTGACGCGCGCCGAACTCACCGACCAGCTCGAGCAGACGGCCTGGCACGCGATCACTTGGTACCTGCCGAGGAGACCGGTTTCTTCCAGCCCGTCGTCGTCGCTCGATAGTTATCGTTTCGCCATGGCTCTACGCCCGGAACAGTTCTATGACCACGCCGTATCGGCTGCCGACGACGAGCAGCGTTTGCCGCTGTCCCGGATGACCGGTTGGGACATCAGCCCGTTCGAGCAGGACGGCCTGCTGGTCTCGACGCTGCGTCCGCCGGTGTTGCCCGAGCCGCCACGCCAGGGCGAGGACCCGGCCGACTGCAAATCGTGCCGGCGGCGCGACGAGGGAATCTGGCTCGACGAGAACTGGCGCCTGACCCGGATGGGTGGGGTGGGCGTACCGCTCGTGCTGATGCTGCATCCCCGCGATCATCACGATCTGGCCGACCTGCCGGACCAGTTGGCCGCCGAGCTGGGCGTGCTGACGACGCACATTGCGCGTCATATCGAGGCACTGCCTCACGTCGCGCGGGCCCACGTATATCGCATCGGCGACGGCGGGGCGCACCTGCACGTGTGGTTCTTCGCCCGACCGGAAGGGCAGGCCCAACTCTTGGGATCGTGGCTGGTCGTCTGGGACGACCTGCTGCCCGAGTATCCGGACGACATCGCTGCTGCCGACGCCGCGACGGTCGCTGCGGCACTGATCACCTCCTACGGCGGCCATCGCGTCACGACAAGCACCTGATAGACGGCGTGTAATCATGTAATACAGTGATGCGATGCCGTCGTTGTACGAGTTCGCCGGAGGCATGCCGGCGCTGCATCGTCTCGAGCAGACCTTCTACGACAGCGTGCTGCGTGATCCGCTGCTGCAGCCGCTGTTCGGCGCCGGCCAGCCGCAACACGTGGAGCACCTGACGATGTTCACCGCCGAGTCCTTCGGCGGGCCGCCCGACTTCACGGACCGCCTCGGGTTCGCGCACCTGATCGCGGTCCACCGCGGCTTGCACATCACCGAACCCCAGCGCCGCCGGTTCGTCGAGCTGTACCTGCAAGCGCTCGACGCCGCCGATATGCCCACCGACCCGGATTTCCGAGTCGGCAGTCCGCGAGCACCTGGAATTCGGCACGCAGGTCGCGATGCAGAACTCGAACGCGCAAAGCGACGACGATTTGCACCCATTGCGCGAGGTCCCGCACTGGACCTGGGCCGGCGACGACCCGGCCTGACCTATCCGGTCTGCGCGATCAGGTCGACGGACGTCTGCCAGAGTCGCGCGGCGCGATCCGGGTCGAGGGCCCACGCAGCAACGCCGCGGCGCACTCCCGGCCGGTACGGCACGGCTTCCTGACAGTCCTCGAAGTAGCGACCGGTGACGTCGTCGAGCAGCGGGGAACCGGCCAGCAGAGCGGACGTGGCGGCACCCTGGTCGATGGTCTTGTAGGAGACGTCGGTGCTGGTCGGCTCGAATGTCGCAGGGGCAGCGCTCAGCTCGCCGCCCAGATGACGGGACAGCTTCGTGCTGGTGATCCGGCCCGGGTTGAGCGCGTTGACCGCGATGTGGTCCGGGGCCCACCGCTTCGCGGCCTCGACCGCGAAGAGGACGTTGGCGGTCTTGGACTGGCCGTACGCCTCGAATGCGTCGTAGGGCCGGTGATCGAACTGGATGTCGTCGAAGTCGATGTCGGCGTTGACGTGCCCGACCGAGCTCACGACCACGACGCGGGCCCCGCCGGCCTCGCGCAACGCCTCGTGCAGCCCGGTCGCGAGCGCGAAATGCCCCAGGTGGTTGGTGGCGAATTGCAATTCCCACCCTTGCGGGGTCCGTGACAGCGGCGTCGCCATGATCCCGGCGTTGTTGACGAGGATGTGCAGCGCTCCGCGCCATTGCGCGACGAACGCCCGCACCGAGGACGGGTCGGCCAGTTCGATCGGAGCAACCGACACTGCGCCGTTGCCGGTCGACGCGGCGATGCTCTCGGCTGCGGCACGACCGGCGTCGAGGTCGCGGACGGCCAGGGTGACGGCGGCACCCGCGCCGGCCAGGGCCCGCGCGGTCGCGAGCCCGATGCCCGACGACGCGCCGGTGACGACGCCCCGCTGCCCGGCCAGGTCGATTCCGGCCAGGACCTCGACGGCGGTCGAGGTGGCCGTGAAGGGCGTGGTGATTCGACTGCTGCTCATGTGTTTCTCCCGTATCGGCGGCGCCCGAGCATAAGTGGAGTCGGCTCCACTAGCATAAGTGGACCGTGGTACGGTTAGCAACGTGTCCGCCGCGGAACCGGCGCCGCGCCGCCTGCGCGCCGACGCCCGCCTCAACCAGGACCGCGTGCTCGAAGCCGCAGCAGCGATGTTCGCCCGCACCGGCGCCGACACCTCGATGAAGGCCGTCGCCCGCGAGGCAGGTGTCGGCATCGCCACCCTGTACCGGCGCTTCCCGACGCGCGAAACCCTTGTCGAGGCGGTCTATCGCAACGAGACGACGACCCTCGCCGAGTCCGCCGCCGGCATGCTCGCGCATTCGACGCCGCCCGTCGCCCTGCGTACGTGGTTTCGCGCGTTCCTCACCTACATGTCGACCAAGAACGGGATGGCCGAGGCGCTGCCCGCAATCCTCGCCGACCGTGACGGGCTGCGCCTGCACAGCCGCGACGTGCTGCGCACCGCGATCGCGCAGATCCTCGACGCCGGAGCCGCAGACGGCAGCCTGCGCGACGATCTGGACCCGGACGACGTGATGATGGCGATCGGGGGCGTCGCGCTGATCGCCGCCCACGAACGCGAGCCCGACCTCGGCACCCGCCTGAGCCAATTCCTCATCGACGCCTTCGCGACCGGCCAGGTCGGGGTCAGGCCGCGGCAGGCACCGCCTCGCTCGGAACGGGAGTCTGGTCGCGCTTGGCGTTCACCATGAAGATGACCACGAGCAGCGCCGCGAAGAGCAACAGGCCGCCGATCAGGAATGCCACGCGGTAACCGTGCAGGAAGGCGTCGAACTTGAACGACTGCAGCCCGGCCGCCCCCGGCCGGTTGGACACCAGATAGTTGGCCACCGCGCTCGCGTAAAGCGTGTTGAGCAGCGCTGTCCCCAGCGACCCGCCGACCTGTTGTGTCGTGTTGAGCACCGCGCTGGCGACGCCGGCGTCGCGGGGTTCGACGCCGAACAGCGAGACGCTCGACAGCGGCACGAACACCAGTGCCAGCCCGACGCTCATCACGATCTCGGCGGGGAGCACATGGCTGACCCAGCTCGACTGCTGATCGAGCTGCGTCAGATAGAAGATCCCGGCAGTGGCGAGCGCCAGACCGGTGACCATCAGTGGTTTCGGCCCGACGCGCGGCATCAACGAGGACGCGAGACCGGCCGCGAAGATGATCCCACCGCTGAAGGGCAGGAAGGCGAACCCGGCCTTGAGCGGGCTGTACCCCAGGTTGAGCTGGAAGTAGTAGGTCAGGAACAGGAACATCGCGAACAAACCCGCTCCGACGAGCAGGGACGCGATGAACGAGCCGCCTCGGTTGCGGTCGACGACGACGCGCAGGGGCAGGAGCGGATGCGGCGTGCGGTACTCGATGACCACGAACGCGACGAGCAGCACGACCGAGCCCACGAGCAGGCCGATCGTGGTCGGGTCGAGCCACCCGACACCGACCTTCGCCGCCTGGCTGAAGCCGTAGACCAGCGCGACGAGGCCGGCCGTGACGGTGATCGCGCCCGGGATGTCGTAGTGCCGGTCTCCGTCCGCGCGGCTCTCGTGCACCGTCGGCAGCGCGGCCAACGCGGCCGCGATCGCGATCGGCACGTTGACGAACAGGCACCAGCGCCAGCTCGCGTACTCGGTCAGCACGCCGCCGAGGATCAGGCCGATGGCGGCGCCGCCGCCGGAGATCGCGCCGTACACACCGAAGGCCTTCGCGCGTTCGCGCGGCTCGGTGAACGTGACCGTGATCAGGGACAGCGCCGCAGGGGCCAGCAGCGCCGCGAATGCGCCCTGCAGCGCGCGGGCACCGAACAGCATGCCGGCGCTCTGGGCCGCGCCGCCCAGCGCTGAGGCCGCAGCGAACCCGATCAGCCCGACGAGAAAGATCTTCTTGCGGCCGACGAAGTCGGCGACCCGCCCGCCCAGGAGCAACAGCCCCCCGAACGCGAGCGTGTAGGCCGTCACCACCCACTGCCGGTCGGCCGCGGAGATGCCGAGATCCTCTTGAGCCTGCGGCAGGGCGATGGTCACGATCGATGCGTCGAGGATGACCATCAGCTGCGCAATGGCGATCACCGCCAGGGCGAGCCAACGTCGCGGGTCCGGCCCGCCGTCACTGTCCGTCCCGACGCGTGCGGCCTTGGTGGTGTTCACCGAGGTGTTCGTCGTTTCACTCACTCGTGATTCCCCGAATCTGATGCCGTTCGTGATTGCTCATCAAAGGCCCAGCGCATGACGGCCAGGTTCCATTCCCGTTGCGGGTGGCGGCTCCTGGACGACCGGTGATCCTCACCAACTCGGGAGTAACATCCGGGCGTGGAGAGCGGGGGCCTGAATGCGGGGTCGAAGGGGCGATGACCGCCGACACATCGCCGATCGGATTGGCCGGCAAAATCACGACTGCGACCCGCGGACACGACGGCCCGGGTGAGGTGCAGCTGCGCATCCGGGGCGGCACGGAGACCTTCATCGCCCAATCGGCCGAGCCCTTGGCGAAGGGCCAGGCCGTGATCGTGGTGCAGACCCTGGGACCCCGCACGGTGATCGTGCTGCCCTGGGCCGACCCGGTCGAATCACTGCTCGAACTCTAGGAGAGGCGTCGTCCATGTTCGGCTATCACGTCCCGTCCCCCGACGAGGCCATGTTGATCTCTGGCGGCAAGGCCGGCGGCGAGGTGCCGTTCCGAGTGGTCACCGGCCACGGTGCGTTCGTGTTGCCGTTCGTGCGCAAGTACGCGTTCTTGACCCTCGCGATGTTCGAGGCCGAGGTGAGCGAGCCGTGCGTCACCAAGCAGGGCATCGCGCTGAACGTCAAGGCCGTCATCGCCGCCAAGATCGGCAACGACCAGGAGTCGATCGTCAACGCAGCGCAGCGGTTCCTGTCCGACCAGGACCAGATGTCGCTGCTGACCGGCCGCATCTTCGCCGGCCACCTGCGCTCGATCATCGGCTCCATGACGGTCGAGGAGATCATCACCGAGCGCCAGAAGCTGGCGACCGAGGTCCTCGACGGGTCCAAGGACGAGATGGCCAAGATCGGCCTCATCGTGGATGCGCTGCAGATCCAGTCGATCGACGACATGGGGCTCGGCTACGTCAAGGCGATGGCCGCGCCGCACAACGCCCGCATCCAGCAGGCCGCACAGATCGCCCAGGCGGCAGCCGACCAGGCCGCGGCGGAGGCACAGCAGCAATCGCTGCGCAACCAGGCCCAGTACGAGCGCGACACCGCGGTCACCCGCGCCGGGTTCGCGGCCGAGACCCAGGCGGCGCAGCAGCGCTCCGCCCAGGCCGGCCCGCTCGCCCAGGCGCAGGCACAGCAAGAGGTGATCGACGAGCAGACCAAGCTGGCACACCGGCAGGCCGAACTGCGCCAACAGCAACTGGTGTCCGAGGTCGTGCGCCCGGCAGAGGCCGAAGCCGAACGGGTCCGCATCCTCGCCAGGGCCGACGCCGAGCGCACCGAGATCCAGGCTGCGGCCGCCGCGTCGAGCAACCGTGTTGCGCTCGACCAGCTGCTCATCGAGCAGTTGCCCTCGATCGTCGAGAAGGCATCGGCCGGCCTCGCCAACGCGAACGTCACGGTGCTGAACGGTTCCGACGGCCTGTCCGACGTCGTCTCGGGCCTGGTCGGGCAGGGGCTGGCGATCTTCAACTCGCTGCGCGGTGAGGTAGGCGGCGACAAGGACGACGACACCAAGGCGATCGAGCGCGGCCCCGAGCGCGACCCGGAGCGCGACCGCCCCAAGCCGTAAACGACAGATAGGCAGTCTGAACTGTTCAGTTTAGACTGTCTATATGGCACGAAGGGCGGACGAAGGAACGGCGGTCGTCGCTGCGCGCGACCTCGTCTCGGCGATCAGCCGGTTCCGTCGGCGTATCCGTGGCGTCGCGGACAACCGGCAGCTGAGCCCCTCGCAGACCTCGGTGCTGGGCGTGCTCGCCCGCGGTGACGCGGCGACGGCCAGCGACCTCGCCGCCGTCGAGGGCGTTCGGCCGCAATCGATGGCCGCCACCCTCGCCGTGCTCGAGACCCGACGGTTGATCAGCCGCCGCCCCGACCCGGCAGACGGACGGCGCCAGGTCGTCACGCTCACTGCGGCCGGCGAGGGGCTGTACCGCGGCAATCGCGCGGCACGCCAGGAATGGCTGGTCGACGCAATCGCGCAGCAGCCTGACGCCGGCCGAGCAACGAACGCTGATCGACGCCGCCGCGCTCATGGAGAGACTGAGCGACTCGTGACCGCCGCCGTGCGCAGCCGGATGCGCGACCGGTTCGCGTCCAATCCTTCAACCGCCGACTCATCGCGCCGATGGTGCTCGGCGCGATCCTGAACCCGATCAACTCGTCGATCCTCGCGGTCTCGCTCGTGCCGATCGGCGCCGCGTTCGGCGCACCGCCGTCGCAGACCGCGTGGCTGGTGTCGGCGCTCTACCTCGCCACCTCGATCGGCCAGCCGGTGGCCGGCCGGCTCGTCGACATCTACGGCGCCCGACCGGTGTTCCTCACCGGCGCCACGTTGACCGGGATCGCCGGTGTGCTCGGCACGTTCGCACCGAACCTGGCATTGCTCGTGGTCGCGCGCGTCATTCTCGGCTTCGGCACATGTGCGGGCTATCCCGCGGCAATGTCGCTGATCCGCCGCGAAGCCGAGCGCACCGGCCACGACAGTCCCGCCGGCGTGCTGACGGTGCTTGCCGTATCCAGCCAGACCGTGGCCGTGATCGGCCCGACACTCGGCGGTCTGCTGATCGGGGTCAGCGGCTGGCGGGCAACACTGGCGATCAACATCCCGCTCGCGCTGGCCTGCCTCGCGCTCGGCTTGCGCCGGCTGCCCCGCACCGAGGTCGACCGGAACGCCGCGGCACATGCGCTCGACTACCCGGGCATCGGGCTGTTCGCCGGCACGCTCGTTTCGCTGCTCCTGTTCCTGATGCACCCGAGCACCGACACGGTGTGGCTGCTCGGCGTCGCCGTCGCCGCGGCGGCCGCCTTCACCTGGTACGAGCGGCGCACCGACGAGCCGTTCATCGATCTGCGGGTGCTCGTCGGCAACACCCCGTTGCTGCTCACCTATGTACGGGCATTTCTGATTGCGCTGGTGTCCTACGCGTTCCTCTACGGATACACGCAATGGCTCGAGGACGGCCGCGGGCTGAGCGCGCCGCACGCCGGCCTCGTATTGCTGCCCGTGTTCGGCATCGGGGTGATCGTGGCGACGATCACCGGGCGGCGGAAGGAGATCCGCGCGAAGCTACTCGTCGGCCAGTCGCTGCAGGTGGTGGCCTGCGCGCTGTTGCTCCTGGTCGAGCCGACCAGTTCGATCTGGCTGGTGGTGCTGGTGACGGTGGTGCTGGGCATTCCGCAGGGTTTGAACAACCTCGCCGTGCAGAACGCCGTCTACTTCCAGGCCGATCCGCAGCGCATCGGCGCGTCGGCGGGGCTGCTGCGGACGTTCTTGTACCTCGGTGCGATCGCCGCCTCGACGGCCAGCGGAGTGTTCTACGGCAAGACCGCCGACACTCCGGGACTGCACCACATCGGCTTGTTCATCCTCGTCGCCTCGGCGGTCGGACTCGTGATCACGGTGTTCGACCGCTCGCTGCGCAAGGTCGGGCGCGGGGCCGACTGATCAGCGCCGCGCCATGCCGTCGATGCGCAGCGTGGTCGACTCGTCGCGGTGGCTGCCGGTCGAACCCACGTGCTTGCCGCTGATCTCGGTGCCGTTCTTGAGCACGTGGTAGAGCGCCATCGCGTGCCCCCGACCCAGGCCGTAGTCGTCCTTGAGCCATTCGACGACGATCCCTGCCTTGGTGGTCCCGTCGTAGCCGCGTTCGGCCGCTTCGTCCAGCAGCTGCGCCGGGGCCTTGCCGGTCTTCGTCTCGATCGCGTCGAGGTAAGCCTGGAACGACATCGGGTATCTCCTCGCTGGTGATGGACCGCTTCAGGTAGGACGACGGGCGCGGGAGATTCTGGTCGGCACTATTCTCGGCGCGAGCGGAAGGAGCCGACGTGCGGATCAACCTGACCAGCGTGCTCGTCGACGACCAGGACAAGGCGCTGCGCTTCTACACCGACAAGCTCGGTTTCGTCGTCAAGAACGACGTCTCGGTGGGCGAGTACCGATGGCTCACGGTCGTCTCGGCGGAGGAACCGGACGGCGTGGAGCTGCTGCTCGAACCCGACGCCCACCCGGGCGCCAAACCGTTCAAGGCCGCATTGGTCGCCGATGGCATCCCGTTCACCTCCTTCGCGGTCGCCGACGTGCGCGCGGAGGTCGAACGGCTGCGCACCCTGGGCGTGCGCATCGTGCAGGAGCCGGCCGAGCAGGGGCCGGTGATCACCGCGGTCCTCGACGACACCTGCGGAAACCTGCTCCAGATCGCCGCCCCGCGGTAGGCCGCAGCCGGCCCGCTCCGCCATCCCGGCACGGTGCCCACGTGCGTCGGTGTCCCAGATGGTCGGCCGGCTCGGCTACTGTTCCTTCGTGGGTACGCGCGGCCGGCAACACCTACTCGGCCGCCTCTGCGCGCGTTGAGCGATGGGCGGGACCCCCGATCCCACCGCCGTTGAGCAGCAGGGCGGCGGCGCGCCACCAGCGGTGATCGTCAAGGACTGGCGGCCCAAACGCATCCACTCCACGCTCGACGGGTTGCGGCTCAGCGCCACCGTCGCAGCCCTGATCGTGCTCGTCGGGCTCGCGACCGTGGCCACCGACACCACCGCCGGCGCGAACTCCGACGCCGGTCGCGCGGTGAAATCGCTGCCGAGCGCGCTCGTCCAACTCGTCGACGTCGGCGGCAGCGTCGCAGTGCTGGCCGTGCTCGTCGGCCTCATCGTGCGCGCGTTGCTGCGCGGCCAGTTGCGACTGCTCGCCGAGTCGCTGATCTCCGGCGTGCTGTGCGTCGCCGTGATCGCGGCCATCAACCTCGGGCTCCAGCACGCGACGGACACCGCGCTCTACCACGCTCTCGTCCTCGCGGGCCGCCAGGACGTCACCCGACCCCTCGACGCCTTCCTGGCCGCGCTGCTGACGTTCGTGACGATGGCCGAGATCGGCGGCGACCAGCGGTGGTGGCGAGCGGTCATCGCCGGGGTGGCGATCTACGCGGTGTCGTTGTTCGCCGTCGGGGTGGCCAGCCTCCCGTCGCTCGTCCTGAGTGGGCTCCTCGGCATCTGCATCGGGCTGGCGCTGCGCTACTTCCTCGGCACGGTGAACACCCGCCCGGACGCCGATCACATCGCCGCCGAACTCGCTCGCGGCGGCCTCACGCTGACCCGGATGGAACGCGTCGAACTGCCGCCGCGGACCGCGCGCAGCTATGTCGGGACCGAAGTCGGCGGCGGCCGGGTGCAGATCGTCGTCCTCGACCGCGACAAGGCCGCCGGTGGCTGGCTGTACCGCGCCTACCGCTCGCTGCGGCTGCAGGCCGATGCCGTCGGCGAGCCGACGCTGTCGATGGAACGCGCGGCCGAGCGCCGGGTGCTGCTCGCGATCGCCGCCCGCGACGCCGGAGCATCCGTGCCGAGGTACCGGGCCAGCGCCAACTGCGGCCCGGACACCGTCGCGATCGCCTACGAAGACGTGTGCGCGACCCCGCTGGCCGACCTGGCCACCCCTCCGGACAAGCACCAATTGCTGGCCATGTGGAAGTCGGCGGAGAAGCTGCACGCGGCCGGGATCTGCCACCGTCACCTGACCGCGCGGCGCATCCTCGTCGACGAGCACGGCCAGGTGCTGCTGCCGCCGTTGGAGGACGGCTCGGCGCTCGCCACCGATCTGCGGATCACCGTCGACCGCGCCCAGCTGCTCGCGACCTCGGCCGAGGTGGCCGGCTCGGCGGTCGCGCTCGACGCGGCGCGCGAGGCGCTCACCGACCAGGAACTCGCCGCCGCGCTCGCCGCCCTGCAACCGGTCGTGCTCAGTCGCGAGACCCGGGCGTACTTCCGGCGCAACAAGAGCGCCCTCGGCGACCTGCGGGCGGCGGCGAGCCGCTTCGAGGAAGTCGAACCTCCGGCGCCGTACCAGCTCGAGCGGGTGCGTCCGCGCACTGTGTTCATGCTCGCCGGCGCTCTCGTCGCGGTGTGGCTGCTGGTCGGCCAGCTCGGCAAGGTCGACCTGCGCAGCATCCTCGCCTCGGCCGACTGGCGGTGGGTGCCGTTGCTGCTGGTCGCATCGATCCTGACCTACTTCGCGTCGGCACTGGCGCTGATCGCATACGTGCGGGAGCGGCTGCGGTTCATGCGAACCGTCATCAGCCAGGTGGCGGCCGCGTTCGTCGGATTCGTGTTGCCGCCGGCCGTCGGCGGCGTGGGCCTGAACGTGCGGTTCCTGAACATGCAGGGGCTGAGCATGGCCGCCGCAGGCACGAGTGTCGCGGCGAACCAGATCGGCAACGCGATCTTCCACATCGCGCTGCTCACGATCGTGTTGGCCATCACCGGCAGCTCGGCCGACGAGCACTCCCCGATCCCGGGCTGGGTCTACCTCGTCGTGGCCGGGTTGGCGCTCCTGCTGGTCATCGCCATGGCGGTGCCGGTCACCCGCCGCTGGCTGGTGGCCCGCGCGCTGCCGGCGATCCAGGAGGCGCTCCCCCGGTTGATCGCGCTGGTCAGCAGTCCCCGCAAGCTCACCGAGGCCTTCGTCGGCGCGATCCTGCTCAACGGTTTCTACATTGCGGCGCTGTACTTCGCCGTGCAGGCCTTCCACGGCGACGTCGGGCTGGACGCGGTGGCCGTCGTGTACCTCGTGGGTATGGCGGTCGGTTCCGCGGCGCCGACGCCCGGCGGCATCGGAGCGGTCGAGGCCGCCCTGTCGGCCGGTCTGGCCAGCGCCGGCATGCCCGGGTCGGCGGCGCTCAGCGCCGCCCTGCTCTTCCGCATCGCGACGTTCTGGCTACCGGTGCCGGCCGGTGCGCTCGCGCTGCGCTACCTGCAACACACCGGCGACGTCTGAGCTCACGGCCGCGCCACGAAGGTGCGGCGGTAGGCGAGCGGGGTGGTGTCCAGGAACCGCGCGAAGTGCTTGCGCAGATTGCCGGCGGTGACGAATCCGGTGTGCACGGCGATGCTGTCGACCGACTCGTCGGTGCTCTCCAGCATGCGCTGCGCGAGCTGGACCCGTTGGCGCAGCAGCCAGCGATAGGGCGTGGTGCCGGTGCTGTCGGCGAACCGGCGGGCGAAGGTGCGGCGGCTCATTGCCGAACGCCGGGCGAGATCGGTCACCGTCACCTGCTCGTCGAGATGTTCCTGCAGCCAGGTCAGGGTGCCGGTGAACAACTCGTCGGTATGCGGGTCGGGCATCGGGCTACGGATGTACTGTGCCTGCCCGCCGTCGCGGTGCGGCGGCACCACGAGCTCACGAGCGAGGTCGGCGGCCACGGCAGCACCGAAATCGGTGTCGACGATGTGCAGGCACAGGTCGAGACTCGCCGCGCTGCCCGCGGAGGTCAGCACGTCGCCGTCGTCGACGTACAGGACATCCGGATCGACCTGCACGCCGGGGTATCGCTGGCGCAGCGCGGGGCACTCCGCCCAGTGCGTGGTCGCCCGGCGACCGTCGAGCAGACCGGCCTCTGCGAGCACGAACGCGCCGGTGCACAGCGACACCACTCGCGCGCCCCGGTCGTGCGCGCGGCGCACCACGGCAAGCAGTTCTTCCGGGTATTCACCGGACTCGGGCGGCGGCGGCACGACCACGGTGTCGGCGTGGGCGGCGGCCGCGAGGCGATGAGGGACGTCGATGCGCAGACCGCGGTCGGTGCACACCGAGGGCTGGGGCCCGCAGACACGCAGGTCGTACCAAGGCACGTCGATCTCGAGATCGTCCTGCGCCCCGAACACCTCGCACGCGATGGAGAGCTCGAAGAGCGCGACGCCGTCGTAGGCCAGCACTGCGACCCTGTGCGGTTTGGCCGTATCAGCACGCATAGTGACAATGATGCCACTGTCGAGTGATCCAGGACAGACCGACCATGGACTCATGAGCATCACGTGGAATGCACCGCTCGCCCCGCTCGCGGAGACCACCGGACGCGTCGTCCTGGTGCGCACCGCCGACGGTCTGTCCCTACGTCCGGTGCGCCGCCGGGACCGGATGATGGTCCGGCTGCGGGCCGCCGCACTCGACGGCGAACTGGCGCGCGGCCTACCTGCCGAGGATCGCTGGCTGCGCGCGGTGCGGGCCTCGGCGTTGGCGACATCGCAGTTTCGCGCCGAGCTCGCGCACCAGTGGGAATCCGTCCCCGGGCGTTCGCTACGAGCCGGCCTCATGGCGTCCGCGTCGCTGCAGCGCCGAGCGGTACAGGAGGCGACCGATGTGATCGGCGAGCTCGTCACCGCTCTGCGCTCCCCCGCGCCGGTCGGACGTTCGCGGTGTCGCGCTGGCGCGGCAACTGCTGACCGACGGCACCGGACCGCTCTACCGCTCCCGATCCCCCGAGCACCTGGCCGCTGCAGTGGCCGCGGCGCGACGCGCGCTCACGCCCGCCTGATCACCTGCGATTCGGAATCAGAAGTCAGC
The DNA here is from genome assembly GCA_963850835.1 of uncultured Actinomycetota bacterium. GTDB lineage: Bacteria > Actinomycetota > Actinomycetes > Mycobacteriales > Jatrophihabitantaceae > Jatrophihabitans. Next base: position 76,627 of record CAWKNB010000004.1, read on the forward strand.
TGGGGTGAACTCCTTCGGCTCGACCAGCACGAGCCAGTTGCCGGACGGGTCGCGCAGCACCGCCTCGATCCCGTACGGCCGGTCCGCCGGTTCCTGGATGAACGGCACGCCCTTCGCCGACAGTTCTGCATGAGTCGCGCGGCAGTCGTCCACCTTGAGCCCGAGCCCGCCCCACTGGCCGTTCTCGAGCTGGCGCTGCAGGAACTCGGCGGCGTCGGTCGTCAGCGGCGGCCCGGGCACCATGAGCGTCACCTCGAGCTCCGGCTGGCTCGGGTGGCCGACGGTGACCCACCGGAACCCCTCACCCATCATGATGTCGGTCCGCGGCTCGAAGCCGAGGACGTCGACGTAGAAGGAACGAGCGATCTCCTGGTCGAGGCAATAGACGGTGATCAGCGAGACATTGGTAATCATGTCGCTCACGCTAGAGCGCGAGTGCGTTCATGTGCTTCTTCGAGATTGCGCGGTTCCGGCCGGATCGAGGACGCCGCGCATGAACAGGTAGCAGCCCGGCACGTGGGCACCCCCGCGCACCGCCCAGCGGTCGCGGTAGGCGATCGGGCTCTCGCCGACGAGCGCCGAGAACCGCGACGAGAAGGACCCGAGACTTGCGAAACCGACCGCTGCGCTGACCTCGGTGACGGACAGGTTCGCCGACCGCAACAGGTCCTGCGCGCGCTCGATCCGCCGTCGCGTCACGTAGCGCATCGGTGTCTCGCCGTAGGTCGCATCGAAGCTGCGGACGAAGTGGTACTTCGACATCGTCGCGACCGCGGCCAGTTCGCCCAGATCGAGCGGCCGGGCATAGTTGCGATCGATGTGATCGCGGGCGCGCCGCAGATGGCGCAGGGAGTCGGCCGGGACCGGCCGGGCGGCGGTCGCAGTCACGCCGTCCAGTCTGCCGGTAGCGTCGAGCGAATGACGAGTTCGGAACTGCTGCTGGACGCGTTCGACCGGGTTCGCGGCGTCGTGCACCGCGTCGTCGAGGGGTTGACGGTCGACGACCTGACCTATCGGCTGACCCCTGACGCCAACTCCATCGGCTGGCTGGTGTGGCACCTGACGCGCATCCAGGACGACCACCTCGCCGGCGCCTTCGAGGGCGAACAGGTGTGGGCCGCGCAGGGCTGGGACTCGCGCTTCGGTCTGCCGTTCGAACCAGCCGCGACGGGGTACGCCGACAGTTCGGCTGACGTGGCCGCTGTGCGCGCCGACAGCGCATTGCTGCTCGGCTACCACGACGCGGTGCACGCGCAGTCGGTGGAGTTCCTACGCGGCGTCGTCGACGCGGATCTGTCTCGCGTCGTCGACCCGTCCTACGACCCACCCGTCACCTTGGGCGTGCGATTGGTCAGCGTGATCTCCGACGATCTGCAACACGTCGGGCAGGCCGCCTACGTGCGGGGCCTGCTCCCGCCTCAGCGGTAGTCGCCGACGATCCAGCGGCCGACCGTGCGGGCGAGCGGCTGCCAGTCGTTCGGACCACCGGTTGCGGACAGCAATGCCCAGCCGTGCTCGCCGTCACCGCGCACGAACTTCTTCGGGACGGCCCGGGCAGTCGCGAATGCGGCCCGCAGCGCCGCGTAGTCCGTGCTCGGGTCACCGGGGCTGCTCGCCACGAGCAACGGGGCTCGCAGCCGCCGGGTCGCGGGCAGCGCCGGTGCCCCGGTCCAGTCCGGCGGGCCGGACAGGTCGACCACTGCGTTGGCGCGCGCCGAGGTTCCCGCGGCCAACGCGAGCGCCCCACCCATCGAGGCGCCGACGAGTACCAGCCGTTTCGGGTTCGTCGCGCGAACCTGCCGCACGACGAACGCGACCTGCGCCAGTTGGTCCTGGTCGAAGGCCTTCGTCGGGCAACTCGCCTTGCCGTAGTCGCAGAGGTCGACGATCACGGCACGCATCGGGTAGTGGGCCGCGGCCCAACTGGCGTACGGCCACCAACCGCACAGCCCGTCGCCGTCGGTCTGGTGCAGGAAGACGGCAGCGGTATCGCCGCGGCCGACGCTCGCGTGTGGCAGCACCGCGCCGCCGGGGCCCTTCCACTGCCCGATGGCGACTGCGGAATCGGTCGGCGCGCCGCAGCGCGCGGCGACCGTGCCGGCGGCCGGCGCCGCACTCGGCGCACTGCGCGTGGTGGCCGTGTCGGTCGTTGCCAGGGCTGACGCCGACGGCGATCCGGACCCGCCGCTGCTGCTGCACGCGGTCAACAGCGCGGCGACGAGACCCGCCGACAGGGTCGGCCAAGAGCGCAGGCGCCGGGTCAGCAGTCCGCCTGCGCGTCGTCGCGCGCGTCGCCGGTGCAGGTGTCGCCGCCGCCCTGTCCGTCGAGGTGGTCGGCGCCGGCATCGCCCGTGAGCCGGTCGGCACCGGGGCCAGCGGCCAGCACATCCGCGCCACCACCGCCGGACAGCACGTCGTCACCGTCGTCGCCGTAGAGGTAGTCGTTCCCGCTGCCGCCGGAAATGACGTCGTTGCCGGCGTCGCCGTAGATGATGTCGTCTCCCCCGCCACCACGGATGGTGTCGTCGCCGCCGAGACCGCAGATCACGTCCGGTCCGGGCGTGCCGACGAGGGTGTCCGGGCCGTCGGTTCCGGTGATCGTGCAACCGCGCGGAGACGTTGCGTACTCCTCGACCCCGAGCACCGGCCGGATCTTGGCCCGGAAGTCCGGCGTGGCGAAGTCGGTGCGGATCACGTCGTCGCCGAGCGCGTTGCCGAGCGCGGCCATGATCATGCCCTGGTCGAGCGACAGATACCCGTCCGACGGATGCAGGGTGGTCATGTTCACCGAGTCGCGGAAGCCCCACTTGCCGTACATGCCGGGGATCGCCTGCAGGCGCCGCAGGTCGGACAACGTCTGGGTCGGCCGATAGCGCAGCGCCAGGAACGCCGCGTGTGGGGTGACCACACCGTTCGTGTACGCCGACTGCGGCGGATCCGGCTTCGCCTCGCGGTCCGGGCACCCGGCGAATCCGCGGTCGACGAGCGTGTCGTCCTCGTTCGACGGGTTGCCGTTCGGGTCCATCCCGGCGGCGTCGACCCCGTACGCGCCGTATCCGCCCTCCGGCGTGTTCGACGGCGAGAACCCCCACGCGCCGTACCCGGCGACATTGAGCCCGTGGTCGATCTGCGCGTCGACGGTGAGGGGCTGGTTCATCCGCCACGACGCGGCGCCCCAGACTCTCCTCCGGCACGAACAGCGAAGGCATGAGGGCCTCGAACATCGAGCCGCCCCAGCTCGGGGTGATCATCGTGTCGTTGTACGGATACGCGCCGTCGTAGACCGACACGCCGTCATACGTGCGGGTGAAGCCGCTCGGCTTGGCCTCCTGGAACGAGTAGTCACAGCTGTCCGGGAAGGTGCGCCACCTGCCGTAGTACTCCTTGCGGGGCAGTTCGCCTTTCGAAATGCCGATGTAGTCGGCGATCCTGCTTTCGGAGACGACGGTGTCGTAGCAGCACGGGCCGGTGCCCTGCGCCGGCGAGTAGTTGAACAGGATGCGATTGACGTCGGGCTGGTAGTAGAAGCCGAAGTCCATCGAGTCGTAGATCGCGCCGGCGCGGGCCCGCAGCTCGGGCACCGCGGTCTTGACGATCTTCAGGCCGGTGGCCAACCAGGCGTTGTCGACCGACGACAGGATCGGGTCCAACGGGTCACCGGTCGGCGGCCACGTCGTCAACTTGGCGCCGTCGCGGTGGTCGTACCAGTTGTAGTACTGCCCGTCGGGCCAGTGCCGCTCCATGTGCTCGAGCGTCGTGATCGTCCTGCGATATCCGGGAGACCACCTCGGCGTGCCCGACGATGCCCAACCGCTCGGCCGCCACCGCACTCCACATGTAGGCACCGATGTTGGTGGTCGAGGTCTGCACGTCCGTCGACCCGTCGGCATGCAACTGGTCGGTCGGCAAGCCACTCGAGGTGTCGACCATCGCCGTGAACGAACGCCACGTCGCCGCGGCGTAGTGCGCGAGCCGCACGGTGCCGGTTTCGGAGGTTGCTGCCGGAGTCGAATGCGCGGCAGACGTCGGCGCCACCACCGCGATGAAGCTGGTCGCGACCGCGGCAAGAACCACTCCGAGTCTGCGCATCGAAACAGACTCTTGCACCGAACCCACCCGACTAGCAACATGGCGCCCATACCTCGTTGCTCCTGGCATATCGCTGTGCGACGAGTTGGAGATCCACAACTGGAGGAGATCCGATGAGACGAACGACGATCGCGATCATCGCGACGGCCGTTGCCACGGCGGGCACGGTGGCAGGGGTCGGGGTCGCTGCACTGGGCCAGACCCAGGCGAAGCCGAAAGCGGCTGCAAGCGCTCCCGGCGGCGTCGAGAACCGGGTCTCGAAGCTGCTCGCACGAATGACCACCGAGGAGAAACTGCAGCAGGTGCAGCTGCTCTCCGACGGTCAGATCACCGATGCCGATGCGAAAGCCGGCGTTGGCGGAGTGTTCAGCTTGACCGATCCGGCAAAGATCGATCACTACCAGCACATCGCGGTCGAGCAGTCGCGATTGCACATCCCGATCCTGTTCGCCTACGACACCATCCACGGCTACCGGACGGTGTTCCCCGTCCCGCTCGGCGCCGCGAGTTCGTTCGATCCGAACGTCGCCCGTACCGATGCCTCGATCGGGGCTCGCGAGTCGTCGACCGTCGGCATCAAGCAGGTCTACAGCCCGATGCTGGACGTTTCGCACGAACCGCGATGGGGTCGCATCGTCGAGGGCAACGGGGAAGACCCGTACCTCGGCTCGGCGATGGGCGTCGCACGGGTGCAGGGTGCCCAGGGCACCGACTACAGCGCCACCGACAAGGTGGCCTCGAGTGTCAAGCACTACGTCGCCTACGGCCAGCCCGAGGGCGGCCGCGACTACAACACCACCGACATGTCCGAGCAGCGGCTGCGCAATCTGTACCTGCCGCCGTTCAAGGCGGCCGTCGACGCCGGCGCCGCCACCGTGATGTGCTCGTTCAACTCGATCAACGGCGTGCCCGGCTGCGCCAACAAGGACACCGAGACCAACATCCTCAAGAACGAGTGGGGATTCGACGGCTTCATCGAGAGCGACTACACCGCTGTCGACGAGACCCGCGCCTGCCCGCCCGTCACCCCGGACACCGGGCCCTGCGGGCACGGCACCGCGGCTGACGGCCCCGAGGCCGGCGCCAACGCCCTGATGGCCGGTACCGACTCCGAGATGGTCAGCACCAACATCCGCGACTACGGCGAGCAACTGCTGCGCCAGGGCCGCATCACGATGGCTCGCCTCGACGACGCGGTGCGCCGCATCCTGCGCATCAAGTTCCGGGCCGGCCTGTTCGAGCACCCCTACGTCGACCAGACCAAGGCCGCCGACCCGGCCAGCTTCCTGACTGCCGACGACCGGGCCGCCGCACGCAAGGCCGCGGGCGAGTCGATGGTGCTGCTCAAGAACACGAACCAGACGCTGCCGCTCGATGCGAGCAAGTCGACCGCGGTCATCGGCCCGCTCGGCGACGACCAGCACGACATGCTCGGCCCGTGGTGGGGCCAGGGTCGCGACGAGGACGCGGTGAGCGTCTACACCGGCATCAAGGCGCAGAACCCGAACACGACGTTCACTGCGGGTTGCACGCTCACCAACGTCGAGCCGCCGAAGGCCCGTGACGACGACGCGTGTCACGACGCCGACCTCGACGCGGTCACCAAGGCCGCGAACAGCGCCGACCAGGTGGTGCTCGCACTCGGCGAGACGCGGGAGATGAGCGGTGAGGCCGAGTCGCGCACCTCGCTCAACCTGCCTGGTCAAGACCAGCAGCTCATCAACGCGGTGAAGGCCACCGGCAAGCCGTTCGCGGTCGTGATCTTCAGCGGTCGCCCGCTGACCCTGGGCGACGCCGACACCAAATCCCCGGCAATCGTCGAGGCCTGGTTCCCCGGCGTCGAGGCAGGAAACGCGGTGGCCGACGTGGTGTTCGGCAAGGTGAACCCGAGCGGCAAGTTGCCGGTCACGTTCCCGCGCCGGCTCGGTCAGGTGCCGATCTACTACAACCACGAGCCGACCGGCCGCCCGTGTGACGCCACGCAGAAGTACGACTCGCGCTATCGCGACCTGAACTCCTGCGACCCGCTCTACCCGTTCGGGTACGGGCTGAGCTACACGAGCTTCTCGACCTCGAACCTGCAGCTGGACAAGTCCACGGTGCGCAGCACCGGCACGGTCACGGCATCGATGACCGTCACCAATACCGGCAAGGTGGCCGGCACCGACGTCGCGCAGTTGTACCTGCACGATCCGGTGGCCAGCATCTCCCAGCCGGTGCGGCGGCTGCGTGGGTTCGAGCGGGTCACGCTCGATCCCGGTCAGTCGAAGACGGTGACGTTCAAGATCACCAAGGCCGACTTCGGCTTCTACGACAACAGCGGCAAGTTCGTCGTGGAGCCGGGCCAGATCGAGCTGTACGGCGGCGACTCGTCCACGGCGTCGCTCAAGCAGACGTTCACGGTGACCACCTGATCCGCGAGTAGCGTCCGGGTCGTGGCGCTCATCTACAACACCGCGACCCTGACGCCGCCGAAGATCGAGTTGTTGACCTCCTGGGTCGGTGGGCAGCCCTGGGCTGCCGGCGTCGACGCCGGGTCGCTCGAACCGGTAGGTGCCTACCGGTTCGACGACCCGGCCGGTGAGGTCGGCATCGAGACCCACCTGGTCCGCACCCGCGACGGCCGGCTGCTGCAGGTGCCCGTCACCTACCGCGCCGAGCCGCTGCCCGACGCCGCCGACGCATCCGTCGGCACGACGGAACACTCGGTCCTCGGCACCCGCTGGGTCTATGACGCGTGCGCCGACCCGATCTACGCCCTGACCCTCGCCACGACGATCCTCACCGGCGGCCACGAGGCCGAACTCGAGTTCGAGGGGTCGTCGCAGCGCATGCGCGGCCGCACGAAGGTCACCGGCAGCGGCAGCGGCCCTGCCCCGGTCGTCGTCGAATCGTTGACCTGGGCGAACCACGGCATCGTCACGGTCATCCGTGCCGGCACGCTCGAACTGGCGGTGCGCCGGGTGCTCGATGCCGACTTCCCCGCCGACGGCGCCACGCTCACCGGCACCTGGCCCGGCAACGACGGCCCCGTGGTGCTCGCGTCTGCGCGGCCGGCGTAGGCCGCGAGGCGGTTCAGGTCGCCTGCGGCAACCCGTCGTCGATGAGCTTGTTCCAGCAGGAGCGGAAATTGGCGTTGAGGTCGGCATCGTCGTCGAGCGCGCCCGAGACCAAGGCGCCGGTCCGCACCATCATCAGCTGGTATGCGGTCGCCTTGGGTGATCGGTGATTCAGACGGATCAACAGCTCCTCGAAGCGCCCGACCACCCAGGCCCGGATGTTCGCAGCGTGGACCAGGGCCGGGTGCCCGCGAGTGAATTCGGCCGACGCGTTGATGAACGGGCAGCCACGCTGCACCGCGGCGAAATCGTCTCGCGTCAGGGCTTCGGCCAATTCGGTGAGCGCACGCCGCGGTTCGTCGGCATACCGCGCGATGAGCCCGTCGACCTGAGCGTGGTCGAATCTCGCCCGGCCGTCGAGATAGGCCGAGATCAGGTCGTCCTTCGACGCGAAGTGCCGGTACAGGGTCACCCGGGTGACCGCGGCTTCGTCGACGATCCGGTTCACGCCGACCGCGTGGATGCCCTCGTTGTAGAAGAGCCGGTCCGCGGTGTCGAGGATGCGTTGCCGCGCTGCGGACGGTCGCCGGCGCACCGGCCGCTCGGTCTCGGCGTCGGCAACGCTGTCGGTCCGGCCGGATGGGGCCATCGGACGCGCCACTCCTTCGCAGAACAACTGCGCGACCACCCTTGCCGCCGGCCGCCGTCTACCCCTAGGGTACGCACAAAGTAGATAGAACGGTCTATCCACATGCGAGGAGCCGCACATGCCCGCGACACCGCCGGTCCTGTTCATCCACGGTCTGTGGCTGCACGCCACCTCCTGGTCATCGTGGATCGACCTGTTCACCGCCGCCGGCTACGACGCGTCGGCACCCGGGTGGCCGGGCGACCCGGAGACGGTGCAGGAGGCGCGCGAGCACCCCGAGGCCATCGCCGACCACGGCATCGATGACGTGGTCGCGCACTACGCCGAGCTGATCAAGGCGCTGCCGACCAAGCCGATCCTCGTCGGACACTCCTTCGGCGGGATGATCTCGCAGCGGCTGCTCGGTGAGGATCTCGCCGCCGCAGCTGTGGCCATCGACGCCGCCCAGATCAAGGGGGTGCTGCCGCTGCCGCTCTCGGCCTTGCGCGCGACGCTGCCGGTGTTCAAGAACCCGGCCAACAAGCATCGCGCCGTGTCGCTCACTGCTGAGCAGTTCCGTTTCGCATTCGGCAACGCGATCCCGGCCGAGGAATCCGACCAGCTCTTCGAGCAGTGGGCCATCCCGGCGCCGGGCAAACCGCTGTTCGAAGCCGCCTCCGCCAACTTCAACCCGCACTCGCCGGCCAAGGTCGATACCGCGAATGCCGGCCGGGGTCCGCTCCTGCTGATGATGGGCGGCAAGGACCACACGGTTCCCGAGGCCGTCACCAAGTCGACCCTCAAGCAGTACCGCCACAGCGAGGCGACGACCGACATCCTCGAGTTCGCCGACCGGGCCCATTCCCTCACCATCGACCACGGCTGGAAAGAGGTGGCCGACGCCGCGCTGGCCTGGCTCAAGCAACAGGGGCTGTAAGGCGACATGGACCTGCATCTGGCCGGCAAGGTCGCCGTCGTCACCGGCGCCAGCAAGGGCATCGGGCTGGCCATCACCCGAGCGCTCACCGACGAAGGCGTCGCCGTCGTCGCGGGTGCGCAGCACGGCAGCGCCGAACTCGACTCGCTCGTCGCCGCGCACGACGTGCTGTCGGTCGAGGTCGATCTGACGACCCCGACCGGCCCGGTGGAGCTTGTCGACCGAGCGGTCGAGCGCTTCGGCGGCGTCGACATCCTCGTCAACAACGTGGGCGCTGTCCGGCCGCGACTGGAGGGCTTCCTCGCGCTCACCGACGAGGAATGGGATTGGAATCTGACGATCAACTTTCTGGCCGCGGCCCGGGCCATGCGCGCAGCACTGCCGCACCTCGTCGAGCGGCCGGGGGCGAACATCGTCACGATCAGTTCGGTGAACGCATTCCTGCCCGACCCGGCGGTGATCGACTACAGCGCCGCGAAGGCAGCGCTGACCAACCTGTGCAAGTCGTTGTCGAAGGAGTACGGGCAGAAGGTCCGGGTGAACACGATCAGCCCTGGGCCCGTGCAGACCGACCTCTGGCTGGCCGACACCGGCGTGGCAGCAACCGTGGCCCGGGCCACCGGCACCAGCGCCGAATCCGTCGCGCAGCACCAGGCGGCCGAGGCGCCGAGCGGCCGGTTCACGTACCCGAACGAGATCGCGGACCTGGTCCTGATGCTGGCCAGCGATCGATGCGCCAACATCACCGGCAGCGACTTCGTCATCGACGGCGGCCTCATCACCACCCTCTAGCAGGATCGGCACGGCCCGTTTCGGTGGAGTTGGGCGCGGCAGAGTCCGACGGGCGATACTATGGACCTGCACCGTTGCCGCTCAGCTTGTGACGAGCTCGCGTGGTAGTTGCCCGCGGCCATGAGTTCGCGAGGTCGATTCGTCGGACTCGCTCGAGCAGACGACGTGTCGGACCAGTCGCCGCGGCGCTCTCGCGGCGGTCCCCGACGGTCCGACCGCGGGTGTGCGAGGGCGACTCGTCCGGCACTGTGCCGGGTGTCGAAGGAGGATGTGTGGCTCGACCGGCCCGGCGTCAGATGGACGCTCGCCGTAGCGCGTCCCGGACGCGGCGCAGCACCTCCGCTCCGGAGGACGTCATCTCGATGCTCGTCCGCTCCGCGCGTGAGGTGCAAACCGCTGTCGAGCGGCGGCGCGTGACGCCATCTGTGCGCACGAAGTTCCAAGCCGTCGCCTTGCTGGTGGGCGAGGAGCACGCCCGGGTCCAACGCGAATCCGGCGGCAACCCGGCCCGCCGGACCGAGCAGCTCAAACGCCTGGACGGGATCGCAACCGCCCTGGCGAAGACGGCCGTACGCGACCCCGGGCTCCTCGCCCTCCTGGCCGACGACGCCATTGCATCGGACGCGGCGAAGTCGCTCAAGCGCGAGATGCTCAGGACGGTCGGGATCGAGCGGGCCGAGGAGGAGCCGCCGCCCGCCGAGCCCGAGGTCGGGGCGGCCGGGGCCGAGCGTCGGGTCGTGCCCCAGTCGGTCGCGACGCGGCAGCTGGTCACCCCGTTCCTCGCGCCCGATTTCTCCTCGGCGCGGCCGAGCCCGGTCGGCCCGCGGCGACTGGCGGGATGGGAGCTGCTCAACCCGCTGTTCAATTCGTTCGAACGCGCCGAAGGCGGCGCCAAGGCGTGCATGACATTGCCGCCGCCCGCGTTCGTGCGGGTGCCGGGCGACCGGCAGCTGATGCCTCATCAGACGCAAGTGGTCGCCGCCGCCGCAGCCGGACACCGCACCTTCCTGCTCGCCGACGAGCCAGGCCTGGGCAAGACGGCTCAGGCGCTGCTCGCCGCACAGGCGGCGAACGCCTACCCGCTGCTGGTCGTCGTGCCGAGCGTCGTGAAGATCAACTGGGAGCGCGAAGCCGGCCTGTGGACCCCCAACCGGTCGGTGACAGTGGTCCACGGCAACGGCGACACGGTCGACGGCTACGCCGACATCGTCGTGGTCAACTACGAGGTGCTCGACCGCCACGTCGGCTGGTTCGGCGAATTCGGTTTCCGCGGCATGGTCGTCGACGAAGCGCACTTCATCAAGAACAAGTCGTCGCAGCGCTCGCAGCACGTCCTGGCGTTGTCGAAGCGCATCCGGTCCCGAACGGTGCGTCCCCTGTTGATGGCGCTCACCGGCACGCCGCTGATCAACGACATCGACGACTTTCGGGCCATCTGGCAGTTCCTCGGCTGGATCGACGAGACCGAGCCGTTGCCGGAGCTGATGGACTGCCTCGAGCAGACCGGCCTGACTCCTGCGGACCCGGGTTTCCCCTCGGCCGCTCGCCAATGCGTGATCGACCGCGGTATCGTGCGTCGCCGCAAAGTCGATGTCGCTGCTGACATTCCCGCCCGCCGCACCGCTGACCTGCCCGTGGAGCTCGACGAGAAGGTCGGCCGGACCATCCGGGCGGCGGAGCGCGATCTCGCTCGCCGGTTGGTGGCGCGTTACGAGAGCGCGTTGGCGAACCGTCGCAGCGGCGAGGTCGGGAGCGACGGCATCGACCACGACCTCGTTCGCAAGGTGGCCACCTGGGAGCAGAAGGAGTCGAGCGCGGCGGCCGGCGAGAACGTGTTCGGCATGATGCGGCGCATCGGCCAGGCGAAGGCCGGCCTCGCCGCGGATTACGCGGCCCAGCTGGCGCGCAGCGCGGGCAAGGTGGTGTTCTTCGCCAAGCACGTCGACGTCATGGACATCGCCGAGCAGACGTTCGCCAAGCAGGGGATGCGGTACTCGTCGATCCGGGGCGACCAGACGCCGACCTCGCGACAGAAGAACATCGACGCCTTCGTGAACGATCCGGACGTCGCCATCGCGGTCTGTTCCTTGACCGCGGCAGGCGTCGGCATCAACCTGCAGGTCGCGTCGAACATCGTGCTGGCCGAGCTGTCCTGGACCGACGCCGAGCAGACGCAGGCCATCGACCGCAGCCACCGCATCGGTCAGACCGAGCCGGTCACCGCCTGGCGCATCATCGCCGCGCGGACGATCGACGGCAGGATCGCTGAATTGATCGACAACAAGGCCGGGCTCGCCGCCAGGGCGCTGGACGGTTCGGACGAGGAGCTGTGGTCATCGGCCGACGTGCAGCACGAGGCGCTGGTCGCCTTGTTGACCGACGCGCTGTCGGCGCGTCGCTCGCCGTCACTCCAGTCCTGAGGACCCACGCGCCGGGTTCCTGGTCACACGTGCTGGTGGACGAGGACCACGGCGCCTGGGGCGTGTGCAACGACATCGCCCGCTACGCTGCCGCGCAGGTGCCCGATGATGCCGGTCCGGCGGTACGCGCCGACCACGACGACGCTCGCCTGCCGCTCGACGGCGACGTCGATGATGCCTTTCCAGGTCGGCGCCGCTTCGACCGTCAGGCTGCGAGCGCGAAATCCCGCAGCGGCGGCCAGCGCAGCCCCGTGTGCAGCGGTCTCCTCGGCGGCCCGTTTCACCTCGGTGGCCTGGTCGGCGTCGAAGTGCCGGCCGGAGGTGGGCACGAATCCGACGTCGGCAGGCTGCCAGACGCAGACGACGAGCGCTTCCCGTTGGAGGACGAGCAGCTGTGCGGCCTGTTCGATCGCGTATCCGGCGAGCTCGGATCCGTCGTAGGCGAGCAGGATCGGGCCGGCATCGGTCGCCGCACCGACAGGTTCGCTCGAAGTCACGTCAGTCGACACCCTTCGTGGCCGGAATCGCTGCGCCCATTCTCGACCGCAGCCTCGACAACAGCGGCGGGGAGTACCACGCCGGGGCCAGACCGTCGAGGAACCGGTCCAGGTCAGGCGTCTGCGGGCGAGCCCTGCTGAGCACGTAGATGGCGACGCCGAGCCCGGCGCCGACGACCGCGAGGGCCAGGCCGATCCACAACGCAATGCCGGTTCCGGCATTGAGACCACCGCCCGCCGTGACGGCGATATGGACGAAGATCGGCGCTGTCATGAACGCGGCCACGGCGCGCAGGAGTTCCACGATGGCGAACACGCGCTGCAGGCTGGCCGACGGTAGGGAGAATCCGGCGACGAACAGCGCCGGGGCAACCGTGGCGCCGAGCCCGATCCCGGTCAGCCCGGCCCCCACGAGAGTCATTGCCTGACTCGGCGGGACCTCGATGCGAAAGACCGCAATACCGGCCGCGAGGAACATCATCCCGGCCAGCGGAAGGTAATGCATCGCACGCCTGGAGATGACGGCGCCGAGCACGAACGCCGAGATCACCGCGCCGGCGAGCTCAGGCAGGTACAGCAGCCCGACATGCACCGGGCTGTAGTGCTGGGCCAGCACGTTCGCGGTGAGCACAGTCGCTGACACCGACGCCGCCGCGGCGAACAGCGCGACCACGACTCCCGCGACCGGGATCGAACTGGTCAACATCGTCCGAACCGTGAGCAGCGGGTGCGCGGCACGGAACTGGTAGACGATGAGAACGATGATCAGCGCCAGACCGCCGAGCAGCGGCACGATCACCTCGACGTCCAGGAACGCGTGGGTCGTGAGTTGCGAAGCGCCCATGAAGGCAGCCACACAGCCGACGGTGGCCAGCCCGATCGCGCGCAGGTCACGCGGCGCGTCGAGGTTGGCCGGCGGGGCATCTTCGAACGTCAACAGCGCCAACACCAGCGCGAGGACCGAGATCGCGGCGACGACCCAGAAGAGTGGTCGCCATCCATCGGCCTCGGCCTGGAGGCCACCGATGAAGGGGCCGAGCGCAACCGCCCCGAAGATGCACATGTTCATGATCACGGCTGTCAGGCGCAGCTTGTCCCGGGGGTAGCCGATCGCCAGCGGGGGGACCGCTGCGATCAGCAACATGCTGGTCGCCAGGCCCTGCAGCACGTGTCCGGTGATGTACGTGGCCCCATTGGGTGCCGCGGCCGTCAACACCGACCCGACCACGAGAACCACCGCGTAGCAGATCATGACCCGCCGCTGCGGCAGGTGCTGGGCGAACTGCACGGCCAGCACGGTGCCGGCGGCATACGCCGCATTGCTCAGGCCCGAGCCGAGGCTCATCGTCTGCGCGCTCACGTGCAACTGGTCGGCGATGATCGGCGACAGCGGCTCGAGCGCCGCGGACAACGCCAGGTACGGGATGAGCGCCAACATGACCATCGCTGCGACCGCCGGATAGCGACCTGCGAGTGGACCCCGAAGCACCAATTCTCCCGTCTGAGCGGTGAACCGTCGACCTGCCGACCGCCTTCCTTACTGGCAGGTGCAAGCACGCGACGCGGACTCGCCCACCGGACAAGGAGGCGCCTGGACAAAGAATATGACACGTCCCCCAGTTGCCTCCCGCTGGGTCGCGATCCGAGGTCGGGACAGCGGGCTCGAGCGCCTACCCCCGCCCGCAAGGAGATCGCGTGCACCGATGACCGTTCGTCGCACATACCGGTCAGTAGGAAGCCGCCCGCCGCAGATTCTGACCGTTTGGCGATTGCACACGCGTGACGTGATCAACGCGGCGAGAATTCGAAACTGGTCACCCCACCAGTTTCTCCGTCGGCGCACCGACGAACTCGAACGTCGACATACGCCAGCGCAAGCGTCGCGCGCATCGTGTGATTTCGCGGACCGCGGCGTATCGCACGGCCACGCCTTTTGGTGTTGCTGAATTTCGACTGCGAAAGGAGGCGCAGGGCTTCCTGCATTCCCCGTCAATACGATTCTGACGCATTTCGACAAAGGAACGAGTATGAAACGAATTCGATCCATCCCACGTCGGTATCGAGTACTGGGCTCCGTGCTCGCTGCCGGTGCATTGGTCGCAGGATTCGGTGCGACGATTCAGGCCGTCCAGGCGGCGCCATCGGCGAGTTCGGCCGTTGCGTGTTCGGGCGGAACGACCGTGCAGACGACGAACGGCCCCGTGTGCGGCGTCATCAACGGCGGCGTCGGCGAATGGGAGGGAATTCCGTACGCGGCACCCCCGGTCGGATCCCTGCGCTGGCAGCCACCGCAGGCACCGGCCTCGTGGACGACGACGCTCAATGCGACATCGTTCGCGAACGAGTGCATCCAGACCTCACCCGACCAGGGCGGCGTCTCGGTGCCCGGCTCGAGCGAGGACTGCCTGTACGTGAACGTGTGGGCACCGCAAAGCGCGTTCGCGGGAGAGAACCTGCCGGTGATGGTGCACATCCATGGCGGCGGGTTCTACGCGGGCAACGGCAATGCCGACAACTCGCTGCTGGCGACCACGGGCAATGAGGTCATCGTCTCGATGAACTACCGTCTCGGCATCTTCGGGTTCCTCGCCAACTCCACCCTCAGCGCGCACTCCGGTGACTACGGCTTGCAGGATCAGCAGGCCGCGTTGCGGTGGGTGCAGGCGAACGTCAGCAAGTTCGGTGGCAACCCGCGCAAGGTGACCATCTTCGGAGAGTCGGCCGGTGGCTCCAGTGTCTGCGATCAGATCGCCTCGCCGACTGCCAAGGGCCTGTTCAAGAATGCGATCAGCACCAGCGGCGAATACAACACCCTGCTCGGACGCGTGAGCCGACTCGACCGAACGGCTCCGAAGATCTCGAGTCGCAGGACTGCAAGTCGGCGTTGCCGACCGAGGCCCAGGCCGACAGTGCCGGCGCGGACTTCGCCACGGCTGTGGGCTGTGGTGCCGGAACCCTCGACGTCGCCGCGTGCCTGCGTCAGAGGTGTCCTCGACCGTGTGGAGTCTCGCGTAGTCGCCCTGCGCTTCGACGTAGCGAACCTGCGATCGTCGGATGAAGCGTGTGATGCCGCCCAACTCGACCGGGATGACCTCGTCGTCGTCACCATCGACCATCGCCGGTTCCGTCGTCAAACGGCGGATCGCCTCGGACAACCGCCCTTCGCGCACCGGCTTGAGGATGTAGTCGACGGCCTCCAGCTCGAACGCGTCCACTGCCCGGTCGTCGTACGCGGTGACGAACACGACGCGCGGCGGATGCCGGAACTGCGCGAACACCTTGGCGAGTTCGACGCCGTCCAGTCCCGGCATCTTGATGTCGCAGAAGACCGCGTCGATCGACTCGCTGTTGAGCACCTTCAGTGCGCACGCCGCCGTGGATGCGCAGCGCACGGACCCGACCCGAGGGTCCTCACGCAGCAGATAGGACAGCTCGTCGCGTGCCGGGGCTTCGTCGTCGACGACAAGGGTGCGCAGGCCCAGCTCGTCGCCGCTGGTCATGACGCCCCCCGGTCGGTTACTCCTGGTGCAAATTTCGGTATCCGAACGCTGACCTTGGTGCCCAGGTCAGGGGCTGTCTCGACCACGATGCCGTGATCGTCCCCGAACAGTTGACGCATGCGGGAGTCGACGTTCGCCAGCCCGACAGAGCCGACCGACTCGGTGCTGTCGTTCCCGAGCAATGCGATTGCGACGGCATGCGGGTCCGCGCCGGCGCCGTCGTCCTCGACGGTGAGCAACGCGTGATCTCCGTCGTCGGCTGCGGTGATCGAGATCGTGACCGTGTCACGATCCGCGTCGAGCCCGTGACGGACGGCATTCTCGACCAGCGGCTGGAGCACCAGGAAAGGGACGACGGTGGGGAGCACCTCGGGCGCCACTCGCAACGACACCCGCAACCGATCACCGAATCGAGCCTGCTCCAGCACGAGGTAGCGCTCGGTGTTGTGCAACTCCTCGGCGAGGGTGGTGAAATCGCCACCTCGGCGCAGCGCGTACCGGGTGAAGTCGGCGAATTCGAGCAGCAGTTCACGGGCGTGGTCCGGATCGGTGCGAGTGGATGCAGCGATCGCGGTCAGGCAGTTGTAGATGAAGTGCGGGCTGATCTGGGCGCGCAGGGCCCGGAGCTCTGCTTCGGCGAGCACCCGGCGGTGCTGTTCGGCACTGGCGAGCTCCAACTGACCTGAGACCCAGGCGGCGACCTCGTCGACCGCGCGCACCAGCACGGCAGTGCTCTCCGGCGCATAGGCGACCAGGCAACCGACGACCGTCTGTTCGTCGGTCAGCGGCGCCACGACCGCGGCCGGGGTAGCGCAGTCGGGATCATCGCAACCGATGTCGCGGGCGCCGAGCACGACGGTGCGGCCGGAGGCGAGCGCAGCGGACGCGTGACCCTTCGCATCAGCCGCGTGGTGGTGCCCGCTGGCGTCCACGGCAAGCGTCGTGCTGTGGTCGGTGAGGGCCACGGCCGGAGCACCCAGCAGGGTGCGCAGGTGCTTGATCGCTCGCTCGGCACCGGCTTCGGTCAGCCCGCCGCGCAGGCCCGCGGCGGCACGACTGGCGGTGTGCAGGGTATCGAAGGTGATCCGTTGCGCCGATGTGCCGAGATCGGAGCGCCTGGGATGCAGGGTGTTCGCCAGCGATCGGGAGACAAGTCGAGGCCGGGGCCGGGTCGGATCGAACAAGGGCACGGGTCGCTCCCGCGAAGACAACTTTTTAGGACAATTTACGACACCCCTCTCCAGCTGTTAAGCACCGGTTCGCCCATCGGTGCCGACCATGCCGACCACCCGGAGGTCAAGATGGAGAGGTGACGCAGAATCCCGAAGAGCTCTTCGACCTCGACGCAGACCGTCCGGACCTGTCCGGTGCGGTACTGCTGCACACCCTCGACGGCTTCGTCGACGCGGGCGCGGCGGTCCGCCTCGCCCGCACGACGCTGCTCGCCGATGACGCGCCGGTCGTGGCCCGTTTCGACGTCGACCAGCTCTACGACTACCGGTCGCGGCGCCCGATCATGCGCTTCGACGTCGACCACTGGAGCGACTACGACACCCCGCAGTTGGGTTTGCACCTGCTGTACGACAGCGATGAAACGCCGTACCTGATGCTCGCCGGGCCCGAACCGGACAACCAGTGGGAGCGATACGCAGCGGCGGTCGCGCTGCTCGTCGAGCGGCTCGAGGTGCGCATGGTCGTCGGGCTCGACGCATTCCCGATGTCGGTGCCGCACACTCGGCCGACCCCGATCATCGTGCACGGTTCGCGGCGCGAGTTGTTCGCCGACTACCGCGCTTGGCTCGGCCAGATCATGGTCCCGGCCAGCGCTGGGCACCTGGTGGAGTACCGCCTGGGAGTGGCCGGCGTCGACGCGTTGGGGATCGCCGCCCCAGTACCGCCCTATTTGTCCCAAGCCGAATACCCGACCGCCACGCTGGCGCTGCTGCGCGAGGTGGGCGCGCGGTCCGGGCTGCGCTTCGCCACGGCCACGCTCGAGGACGCCGAGCGCGTCAACCGCGAAGCGATCGAGCGGGAGGTCGCCGGATCCGAGGAACTGCAGACACTGGTTGCCGCCATCGAATCGCAGTACGACGCGGCCGCCGCCGCTGCCCAGACCGCCTTGACCGCCGGTGACCTGCCAACTGCCGACGAGCTCGGCGCCGAGCTCGAGCGCTTCCTGGCCAACGAGTCGCGCGACGAGTAGGAATCGCCCCTGGGTCTGCCACGATGTGCTAGACGGCCGGCCGGACGGACGGTGAGGCGATGCGCGCCGATGACGGGCGACCCGACGAGGATCCGGACGGGCGCGAGGAGCTCGACGAGGTGGCGCAACTGGCTGCCCTGGGGCCGCTCGGCGGCTTCGCGCCGATGGCCGCGTTGGTCGCCGAAGGCTTCGACTGGCTGTCCGGGCGGGCGCCGGAGCCTGCCGCCGGATCCTTGCCGTGGGACAGCGTCACATTGATCCACGCGAGTGAGATGGACGGATGGACCCGCTTCCCGCGGTGTCAGGACATCGCCGGCGTCAGCTATGGCGAGTATCGAGTCGCCGCCCGAGAGTTGACCCGCGTCCGCAAGCGGGTCGCCGCGCTGATGCGAGCCGAGCGGACGTTGCACCGGCTGGACACCGATGACCTCACCGCCTATCACACCGAACACCGCCGGGTGCCGAGGGCGATCTGGCCGCACCGGGTCCGCATCGACCTCGATCACGTCCGGGCCACAGGTACGTGGCTCGAGAGCGATGACGACGTCACGGTCACGATGACGACCGAGGGTGACTGGCTCACCGCGCGAGCCGGGTGGCGGCGCAAGTGCGTCGCGATCCGGTCCGTGGGGCCGTCGCGCCTTGCGCATGCCGCCGAGATCGCCGACCTCCGGAACACGCTGAGCGCGGCCACCGATCAGCAGCGGGGCCAGATCGCCGAGGTACGCACGAGCCGCTTCGCACACCCGGTGCTGTTCGTGTCCCACCGATGGGAGTCCGAGGATCATCCGGATCCGGCCGGAGCGCAGCTCGAGCGCTTGCGGACGCTGACGAACTGCTGGCTCATCTACGACTACTCGTCGTTTCCGCAGCTGCCAAGAACCGCAGCGGAACAGGCGCAGTTCGATCAGATCCTGGACTCGATGCAGATGGTCATCCGAAACGTCGTCGTACTCGGCGCACCCGACTATCTGAGCCGGGGATGGCTCGTCTTCGAATATCTGGTCGCGTCTCTCGCGCACACCGTCGTCTGCGACGAGGTGGACGATCCGCGTTTCGCCGAACTGCGTGACTGGGTAGCTACCGAGGCGCCGTTACCGGTCGATTCGTGGCGGGACAGCTGGGAGTCGCAGCTGAGCAACCATCGCAACCAGATGCTCCTGCGCGTCGTGAATCAATTGCTACCGGTGTACGCGCAAGCCCAGTTCCGGACCGAGCACGACGCCTCGAAGGTCACCGAGTTGCTCGTCGAGCGGCTCAAAGCGATCTTGCCACCTCGCAAGGAACACCAGCCGTACCAAGGCGAATGGAGGGGCGTTCCATGGACCGACGACGATCTGGCGAAGGCGTTCCGCGGGGAGATCGACATTCCACGTGACATCGCGCTCGCCGTCCAGCCGTTCGCCACACGAGTGCCGACCCGGCTCCCCGACGCGGTCGCGGCCCACTACCGGGTGAACACGATGACCTCGGCGGAACGCGCGAATCCGATGGCGGCACTGGCGCGGTTGGACTGGCGTGGCGGCGGCAAGCGTCCGCCCCGCTGACTATCCCTTCGCCGCGCGCAGGTATTCCGGGTAGCTGCGTTCGACCAGCTGCGCGGCAGCGATGTCGTACTCGGTGATCCGGTTTCTCGCGTCCCACGTGCTCAGCCGAATTTGTACGATCCGCCATTCGTTGCCCCACCGAGGGTGGTGGTTGAGTTCGCTGAATCTCGGCGCCATGAACGTCATGAATCCAGCGGCGAGCTCGAAGGTCTCGAAGACGAAGTTCTTGCGAAGCTCTTGTCGAACGAGTGGGTATTCCCGCGCCAGGTTGTCCTCCCACGGTTCCCAGCCGGGCAGCTCTCGCAGTTCCTCGCTCAGCCGGTCCTCCCCCAGCGGTTGGGTCCTGGCCTTCTCGAGCGACGGAACCGGCAAGACGTCGGGCATGATCCCCTGGTCGGTCAGGCCGTAATTCAGCAGCTCCTCGCCGATCGTCTTCACCCCGGCTGCCCACTCCCGCGGGTCTGTGCGGAGCGAAAGGGCCTGCTTCGCAGCCAATTCCTGCAGCACCGCAGGCAGGGCCATCGCCGGCGGAGGGGGCGTGTCGTTGCCGACAAGCACCGGGAGGATCGCCTTGTCATCGCGCAGCGACGAGGCCAGCTCGAGCCGGACCCAGTCCTCGTCGAAGTCGATACGGCGCCGGCCGGCCGGTGATCGGCGGGGTCATCCTCACCTGGCTGAGCTGGCGCTGGCTGTTCCTCATCAATGTGCCGGTGATCGCCGCCGGATTACTGCTCGCCTGGCGGTTCCTCCCGGCCGACCGGCCCGATGCCCGTGGACGTGCGCACCCGACTGGACTGGGTCGGCCTGGCGCTGCTCGCGCCGGCGCTGACCGGGATCCTCCTGGGGCTCTCGCAACTGTCCGAGGACCACGGGATCGCTCATGTCGGCGTGTTGGCACCGATGCTGGCCGGCATTGCGCTGTTGTCCGTTTTCATCGGCAGGGCCGCGCGGCCCGACCAGGACCACCCGATCGTCGACATCCGCCTGCTGCGCCTGCGTTCGCTCGGCAGCGCATCGGCCGTGCTGTTCGCCGCCGGGGCAGCGATGTATGCCGGGATGTTCCTGCTGCCCCTGTACTACCAGCAACTGCGCGGCGCGAGCGTGCTTGCCGCCGGGCTGCTGCTCATCCCGCAAGGGGTCGGTGCGCTCGCCTCGCGCTTCGTGGTGGGTAACCTCGTCGAGCGCTTCGACGCCCGCGCCGTGACGATCGCGAGCTTCCTGCTCACCGCCGTCGCCACCGTTCCGTTCGCGCTCGCCGGGCCGGACACCAGCCCGTGGTGGTTGGCAGCCGTGCTGCTCGTGCGCGGGTTGGGGATCGGGGCGGTGCTGATCCCGTCGATGTCCGTCGCCTACCAGGACGTCCAACCGTCGGGGATCGCGCACGCCACCATGAACACCCGCATCGCCCAGCAGGTGGGCGCATCCTTCGGCACGGCGATCGTCGCAGTGGCACTGCAGGTACTTCTCGACCGCGGCACCACCGACGCCTTCCAAGGCGCGTTCTGGTGGGCAACCGGCATCACCGTCGCCGCAGTCGTCCCCGCCATGGCCCTCCCGGCTCGCTCGACCGGACGGGGTTGATCCGATGCTATTGGGATGTCTGCTCGCGCGGGGTGAGCGCACAATGACGCGTGCCCACTCCGCGAGAAGTCCGGCAGCCGGCCGCCTCCGGCTGGGCGGTCCGGCTGCTGGGATCCTTCGAGGTGACCGTCGACACGGTGAGCGTCGATGCGTCGCAGTGGCGATTGCGCAAGGCGAAATCAGTGGTGGCGATGCTCGCCCTGGCCCCGGCCCAGCGGCGCCACCGGGAGCAGATGCTGGAGTCCTTGTGGCCGGATCTGGAGCCGCTGGCCGCTGCGAAGAACCTGCACCAGACGTTGTACGTCGCCCGACGCGCCATCGCCGGCACCGAGACCTCGAAGAGCGGCCTGCTCGCGATCCGCGATGAGCAGGTGGTGCTCGACGACAGTGGGCCGGTCGAGGTCGATGTCGTGCAGTTCGAGCGGGCCGCGCGCGAAGCGTTGCACCTCGGCGACGAGACCGCGCTGCGCGCCGCGGCCGAGCTGTACCGCGGCGACGTGCTGCCGGAATGGCCCGATGCCGATTGGCTGGGCTCGCGGCGGCACGAGCTGCGGGAGGTGCATCGCGAGATTCTCGTCAAGCTGGCGTCGGTGGTGCGCCGGCGCGCGCCGGAGGAGGCCCTGGTCATGCTGACCCGGGTGCTCGAAGCCGATCCGCTCCACGAGGGCGCCGTTCGCGCCGTCATGGAACTGCTGGCTCGCATGGGTCGACGCTCCGAGGCGCTGGCTCGATACGAGCGTCTTGTCGACGACCTGCTCGACGCATTCGGCACCGACCCGGACAGCCAGACGTCGATGGTGTTCCGTGAGTTGTTGACGGGCGCTGCGATGCAGGACGCGTCGCCCACCTCGGCCGGCCACGACGACGTCGGTTCTCTCCCGACACCGTTGACCAGCTTCGTGGGACGCGAACGTGAGCTCGCCGACGTCGAACGGCTGATCGCCCACGCTCGTCTGCTCACCCTCACCGGAGCCGGCGGCAGCGGCAAGACCCGACTGGCCGTGGAGGCCGCCCTGCGGGTCCGCTCCGATTACCCCGACGGGGTGTGGTTCGTGGATCTCGCAACCGTCGGGGAGTCCCTGCACGTGCCCGATGCCGTGGCCGAGGCGCTCGGCCTCGATCCCGCCGCCGGCCTCGATCGCGAACAGGCGCTCGTCGACCAGCTGCGATCCCGACGCGTGCTGATCGTGCTGGACAACTGCGAGCACCTGATCGCTGCGTGCGCCCGTCTGGTCGCCGCCCTGCTCGCCGGGTGCCGCGGCGTCGACGTCCTGGCGACGAGCAGAGAACCGCTCCACACGCATGGGGAGTACACCTTCCGGGTGCCGTCATTGGCCCTGCCGTCGCCCGACGCGGACCTCACCGACCTCGCCGAGCTGACCCGCCTGCCCAGCATCAGCCTGTTCGCGGCGCGGGCCGCACAGGTGCGGCCCGGGTTCGCGCTGGACACCGACAACGCGCCCGGTGTCGTCGAGTTGTGCCGCCGCCTCGACGGGATGCCACTGGCGTTGGAGCTGGCGGCGGCGCGGGCCGTGGCGCTCGAACCCGCCGAGATCGTCCAGCGGCTGGGCGACGCGCTCTCGATGCGCAGCACCGGACCAGGTGGGATCACGCGCCACCAGACCTTGCGCGGCACGCTCGAATGGAGTCACGACCTGCTCAGCGAGCCCGAACAGGTGCTGCTGCGCCGATTGTCGGTGTTCTCGGGCAGTTTCACCCTCGATGCGGTGGAGTCCGTGTGTGGCGACGCGCCGTTGGCTCGAACCTCGGTGTTCGAGGTGCTCGCCAGGTTGGTGGACAAGTCGCTCGTGGTCCCGGAACGAACGGCCGACGGGACTCGTTACCGGCAGCTCGAGACGGTCCGGCAGTTCGGCGCCGAACAGTTGGCGCAGACCGAGCCGGCCGGTCGGTTGGCGGCCGAACACAGTGCGTACTTCCTCGAGGTCGCCGCCGCTCACAACCCCGAACGGTCGACGGGGGTTGTCATCGATGCGCCGAGAGCGCTCGATCTCGAGCACGACAACCTGCGCGCCGCCCTGCGCTGGTCGTGCATCCACGATCCCGACACCGCCCTTCGTCTCGGAGCGAATCTGTGGCGCTTCTGGTTCGTCCGTGGTCATGCGATCGAGGGAGCGAGGTGGCTCGAGCGAGCGCTCGCGGTGACGCCTGACCCGACCCGCCCGCGGGCCGCCGCGTTGATCGGTCTCACCGGGCTGGACAGCCGGCAGGGGCGAAGCGACCGGCACCGGTCGCTGGGCGCGCAGGCGACCGCGATCATGCGTCGGATCGGCACGCCGGACGAGCAGGTGATGGCCCAGATCATGGAGGCCACGCTCGCGTGGAGCACGTTCGATCTCGACGACGCAGAAGCGCTGGCCGACGGCGTGAGATCCCAGGCCGATGCCTCGGGCCGAGCGGAGTTCGCCGCCGCGGGAAGCTGGATTCTCGGCCAGTGCGCATTGTTCCGTGAGAACCCAGCGCTGGCCGCCGATCGCTTCGACACATGTCTGCGCGAACTCGCGGCATCCGACCCCGCAGCGCGTCCCTTCTTCCCGGTCGTCACGACCTGCATGCTGCTCGTCCCGATCGGCGGTCGCACGGTCCCGACGATCGAGGAGACCATGCTGGTGAGCCGGCGAGTCGGCGCGGACCAGGCCATCGGCTACGTCCTGTCCGCGCTGGGATACGCGCATCGGATGGACGGGGACCTGCCGGCGGCGATCTCGGCCGTCGACGAGGCCATCCAGAGGTTCGACCGTTTGGGCGATGATCTGGCCCGCGCCCAGGCCCTCAACCAGCTCGGGTGCACCCACCGCGACCGCGGCGATTTCGAGTCAGCGCAAGCGGCCCTGTCGCGTGCGCGCGAGCTCCGGCTCGGCCTCGGCGATCGACGCGGCCAACTGCTGACCGAGATCAACGTGGCGGTGCTGCACGCCATGAGCGGTGACGTCGATCAGGGCCTGCACGATGCGCGCCGTTCGCTGTCCGGATTCGAGGCCAACGGCGATCAGGTCGGGATGGGGGCGGCATCGCTCGCCCTGGCGGCCGCAGAACTGCTCTCGGGCGAGACTCGGGCGGCGCGGGAGATGTACTCGCAGGCGGCGCAACGGCTCGCGCCGTGGCGGCGCGCGGTTGGGTGGCTGCGGTTGATGGTCGCCGAACTGTCCGACGAGCTCGGTGATCCGCGCCGGGCGGTCCGTGAGTTGAATATGGTCGCGCCGGACTTCGAGCAGGCCGGCTGCATGATCGCGGCCCGGCGGCTCTCGGCGCTGCAAGCCGGGCTGGCCGGGCGACGGTGATCGGGTGGCGTCGGCATGTTGGGATCGCATTGAGATCTTGTTGGGATCGATTGCCTAGCGTTCGGACGCTGATCGAGCGAGGGCTCGAACAGCAGGAGGAACCCATGACCACGACCCAGACCGCGCCGAACAGCATCGGCGAGGCCACCATTGCAGAGTTCGCCGCCGCGTTGCGCGGCACCGTCATCCGGCCCGGCGACGACGACTTCGACCGTGAGCGTCGCATCTGGAACGGCGCGCACGATCGCCGTCCCGCGCTCATCGCGCGATGTGCCGGCGTGGCCGACGTGATCCGCACGGTTGATCTCGCGCGCAGCGAAGGATTGCCGCTCGCCGTCCGCGGTGGGGGCCACTCCATTCCCGGGTTCTCCACGGTCGACGGCGGCATCGTGTTGGACCTCTCGCCGATGCGCGGGATCCGGGTCGACCCCGGCCGCCGGACGGTGGCCGCGCAGGCCGGATGTACCTGGAAGGACCTCGACCTGGAGACCCAGGAGTTCGGCCTGGCCGTGACCGGTGGCCTGGTCTCCTCGACCGGCATCGCCGGGTTCACGACCGGTGGCGGTATCGGTTGGCTGATGCGCCAGTACGGGCTGGCCAGTGACAACCTCGTCGCCGCCGACGTGGTCACCGCCGACGGACAGTTCGTCCACACGAGTGCCGACGAGAATCCCGACCTGTTCTGGGGATTGCGCGGCGGCGGAGGCAACTTCGGCGTGGTGACCTCGTTCGAGTTCGAACTGCACCAGGTCGGGCCGACGGTCTTCTCCGGACTGGTGTTCTACCCGGCCGAGGAGGCCGAACAGGTCCTTCGCGGTTACCGCGCCGCCTGTGCCGCCGCCCCGGACGAACTGACCACACTGGTGAACCTGACCACGGCGCCGCCCGTGCCGTTCGTGCCCGAGGAGTTCCACGGCCGGCCGATCATCGGCGTTGGTGGCTGTTGGTCCGGTGAGCTCGACGCCGGCGCAGAGGCGACAGCACCCTTCCGCTCCCTGGGCACGGTCGTCGCTGACATCTTCGGGCCGAACCCCTACGCGGGTTGGCAGCAGGCGCTCGACCCTCTCTATCCGCGCGGGGTGCACAACTACTTCCGTTCGGCGTTCCTGCACAGCATCGACGATTCGTCGTTGCGGGCGTTGCTCGAGTCGTTCCGGACGCTGCCGAATCCGCTCACCGAGATCCACATCCAGCATCTGGGCGGCGCCGTCGCCCGGGTACCGGCCGAGGCCAGCGCGTTCGCGGTCCGCGACCAGGAATTCATCGTCAACGTCGTGGCCCGGACCGGCACCGCCGACGGCTTCGCCGAGGTCGTCGAGTGGGCTCGTGGGGTGACTCGTTCACTCGGTTCCGACGCCGCCACGTATGTCAACTTCACCGGCGATGCCGACGCCGCACTCGTGCGGGCGTCGTACCCGCCGAACACCTACCGACGGTTGGTCGAGCTCAAAGACCAATACGACCCCACCAACCTGTTCCGCTTGAACCAGAACATCACGCCCTCCACCTGACCCGGGCATGGCTGCAGCCGTGGGCCAGGTGGCCACGGCTGCAGTCTTCGCGGCTACAGGCTGACCAGGTCGAGGATCAGATTGCTGACGGCATCCGGCTGGGACAGGAACGGATGGTGACCCGCGTCGAGTTCGAAGACATCTCCGGCTCGGCGGGCGAACTCGCGTTGCCGCTCGGCCGGCGTGCCGCGGTCCTGGGTGCAGACGAGGTAGGTCGACGGCACCTGTTGCCAGGCCGCGGCCTCGACCGGCTGCGCGGTCACCTTGAGGCTCTGCCGGGCCAGCCTGATCATCGCCTGCTCGCTGATGTCCGGGCCGCAGTCGTGCAGGAACGTCTCGACGGCCAGCGCGGGCCGCACCCCGAACGTGCCGGTGTCCGGGTCGACGTCGAGAGACGGGGCCGGGTTACCGTCACCGAACGAGGCGAGACTCTGCCCGACCTCGGGCAGATAGCTCGAGATGAGTAGCAGGTGGCGTACGGAATCGATGCCTGCGGCAGCCGCTGCGGTGACGATCCCGCCGTAACTGTGGGCAACTACGATCGTCGGCTCGTCACCGTCTCGCAGCAGCGCGCGGACGGCCGCAGCGTCTTCGAGCAGGCCGGGGCCGTCCGTGCCCGCCGGCTGTCCTGCCTCGCCGCAACTCGGCAGCCCTGGCGCGACACTCGAAACGCCTTCCTGATTCAGCAATGCTGCGACGAGGTGCCACCACCAGGGTCCATCGTGCACGCACGCCCCGTGCACGAACACAACCCTCATCGCGGCCTCCTTCACGACGACGGTAGCTCAGGGTCCGCGCAGGACAGGTCATTGGCCCACGCGGCCGTCGACGCATTCGCGTAACAAGTCGGCGTGACCGCAGTGCCTGGCGTACTCCTCGATGCGGTGGACGAGCAACTCTCGGACAGCGATACCGACGCTGCCCAACCGCTCGCCGAGATCCGGGTGCTCGGCCAGCAGTGTGTCGGTCGCGGCCTGTTCCCGGTCGAGGTCTGCGTAGGCGGCCTCGACCGCCGACTGCTCAGCGACGGCGCCGTCGAAATCCGCGTCACGCCGGCCATACAGTTTGGGCAGCTGCTCGCCGGGCGTGATCCAATTGCGCCAGTCGCGTTCGGCCTCGGCGAGATGGCGGACGATACCGAGCAACGACATGGTCGAGGGCGGCACCGACCGGCGCGCCAACTGCTCGGCATCCAGGCCCTCGCACTTCATCCGCACCGTCAGCCGATAGTGGTGCAGATAGTCGTGCAAGGTGGCCAGTTCCCCGTCGGGGCTCACGCCCCCGCTGTTGCGCGGATCGTCATCCGGGTCCGTCCACATGTCGGGGTAGACGCTGGCCTTGGTCCATCGACTGACCTGTTGACTCACCCGTCCATGCTGGTCTCCGGCTGACCGGCGCGCCAGCGTTTTGGCGCAGCTCGTCGCTAGCGGTCGACCCCGGCGTCGCTGCGCGAAACGGTCATGGTGCGGTGGCCGCAGTAGTGGTGTCCGCTGTCGTCGAAGTGGGGTCCGACCAGCTTGTACACCGACAGCTGTTCGCGGCGGCTCATGACGAGATATGCCCAGCCCCGAGTCCTGTGTTCGGTCACGGTCCAACCGGCGTCGCGGGCCGAACGCAGCGCGCGCGCAGTGAACGAGACGACCTCTGGAAGGTCGGTCCGGGTGCTCACGTCGGTGAAGGACTCGCGCTTGATGCAGCTCGTGCGCTGCGATCGGCTGGGCATCGTCTGTCTCCGTTCGAGGGTGGAAGTGCCGAGCCGCTGACGACTCGACGGCCGATCAGGAAAACGGCCGGCGAACCCGCCCTGTTCAAGGTGAACGACGACGACCTACTATCCGTGATAGTAGTTATGACGATTCCCGCCGTCTCACGGCTCGGCGAACCGGACGATCAAGCACCTCTGGTGCTGCTGATCACCGGACAGCCAGGTTCATCGATGGTCTGGACCCGCCTGCGCCCGGTCCTGCGTTCGTACGGGCTGCGGGTCGTGTCTGTCGAGCGACCACACAGCCACCGAGCAGGTAGCGAACCGGGCCAGTTGCAGCACGCTGCCGCGTTGATCCGGTTTCTCGAGGATCAGCACAGCCCGATCATCGTTGTCGGGCACGGTCTCGGCGCCGGCACAGCCCTTGCCCTGTCCGTGGTCGCCCCACACCGCGTCGGCTCGCTCGTCCTCGTCGCGCCGGTCGCCGGCGCGTCCGTAATGACCCGCATCGACGGCATGCTCGCGACGCTTCGCATTGCCCTGCGGCTGCGCGAGAAAGCGCTCTGGCGCAGCTTGACCGCTGCGTACCGGCAACTCACTGCCGACGCTCGTCAGCTGGATCGTCAGCTGCCGGGTATCCAGGTTCCGATCGTCATCGTTGCCGGCGCCCGTGACCGGATCGTGCGTCCGCGCACGATCGCCGCCATCTCACGGAAGCTGCCGGACTTCGATGTCATCACCACCGACACCGGACATCTGATTCCGGTCGACGATCCGGGCGCTGTGGCAACGGCCGTCCTCCGCGCGCTCGGCGCCCAGTTCCGCCAGTCACTGCGTGGCGTGCATACGTCACCCGGCCACTGACCATCCGTTGCCCCAACCCAGGTGCTGAACCCGGTTCGGCTCACTTCTGAAATCGCAAAGGAATGAACTCCCATGGATCTCGCCACCGCCCATCGGCGGCGCTGGGCGACACTCGGCGTGCTGTGCATCAGCCTGCTCGTCATCGGCCTGGACAACACCATCCTCAACGTCGCGTTGCCGACCGTGTCGACGGCGCTGCATGCGTCGGACAGCCAGCTGCAATGGATCGTCGACGCATACACCCTGGTCTTCGCCGGCCTGTTGCTGACCGCCGGAAGCATCGGTGACCGCTTCGGCCGCCGCCGCGCACTGTGTTTCGGCCTGGCTGTCTTCGCCGCAGGCTCGGTCTGGGCGGCCTTCTCCGGATCTGCGGACACCCTGATCGTGGCTCGTGGACTGACGGGAGTCGGCGCCGCTTTCATCATGCCGTCCACGTTGTCAGTGCTGACCAACAGCTTCCGCGATCCTGCCGAGCGAACGAAGGCCATCGGCATCTGGGCAGCAGTCTCCGGCCTGGGCATCGTGCTCGGGCCGGCCGGCGGCGGATGGCTGCTCAGCCACTTCTGGTGGGGTTCTGCGTTCTTGATCAACGTTCCGATCGCGATCAGCGGCATCGTCGCCGCCGTGTGGCTCGTGCCCGAATCACGTGACGACGCGGCGCCGCGCATCGACTACGTCGGTGCCGTGCTGTCCAGCGCCGGCCTCGCGACGCTGGTGTGGGGCGTCATCCAAGCACCCGCCAAGGGATGGACGTCCACGTCGGTACTCAGCGCCTTCGCCATCTGTGTCGGACTGCTCGGCGCATTCGGCAGTTGGGAACTGCATACCGACGAGCCGATGCTCGACCTCAGCTTCTTCCGCAACGCCCGCTTCTCCGCAGCCGCCGTTGCGGTCACGTTGGCGTTCTTCGCTCTCTTCGGCGCCATCTTCGCGTTGACCCAGTACCTTCAGTTCGTCTTGCACTACTCGCCGCTGCAGACCGGCATCCGGGTGCTACCGGTGGCGACACTCATCTTCGGCGCGCCACTCGCTGTGACGCTGTCGCGCCGCTTCGGCGACAAGCTGGTGGTCGTGGCCGGCCTCGCAGTCGTCGCCGCGGCATTTATCCTGATGGCCGCCACGACCACGCAGAGCGGTTATCTGCACGCAGCGCTGGTACTCGCCCTGCTCGGGCTCGGCCTGGGTATGACGATGACGCCTGCCACCGACGCCGTGATGGGCGCGATCCCGCCCGCGAAGGCCGGGGTCGGATCCGCGATGAACGAGACCACCAGGCAGGTCGGCGGCGCGTTGGGCGTGGCCATTCTCGGCAGCGTCCTGTCGTCCGCGTACGGCAGCCGACTCGGCTCGACAGTCGACGGGGTCCAGGTCCCCGACGCTGCACAGCACGGCATCGGCGAGGCGCTGCAAGCGGCTGCGAATCTGCCCGGCGCTGCCCGCGCCACGCTGACCACCGCGGCTGACAGCGCATTTGTCCACGGCATGAGTCTGGCGGCGGCCGCCGCGGTGGGTGCCACGGCGCTCGCCGCCGCCGTCGCGTTGATCTGGCTGCCGGCACGGGCTGACGCCAACGGCATCCACGTCGAGGAGCAGGCCGAGACGAAGCTCGCCGAGGTCAGCGCTTGACACGGCCGCGACTACGGCGGCGAGGCGCCCTGCGCTGACTCGCCGCCGGTCCACATCCCGCCGGCGCCGACCTCGCGATCGACGTCGTAGCGCACCGCGGCATCGAGTTGAAGCGATGGCATCAGTTCGCACCTTCGATCATCAGATCTCGCGCCGGCCGCGGGGCACAGTTGCCGGCCTCGGTTGCAGGCGCCGGGGTTGTCGGGAAGGCTGCACCAGCGGTTTGCCGAGCTGAAGGGGTGCGGTCTTGGACGGTTTCGACGACGACGAGCTTCGACACGCGGCACGGTTGTGGCGGGTGTTGCTGGACCGGTTCCTCGGTGAGTCCGATCCGCCCGGCGCACGTGAGCCGACGCTGGTGGACCGGCTCGAGCAGCACCTCGGCGTCGACCCGCTCGCCCTGCCCGTGGTGAGCGAGCGGTGGGCGTCACACGAGCACGCCGACGTCCAGCTCGCGCTCGAGCGATGGCTCGAGATGAGCGGCGTCGCCGTGGAGATCGTGGGAACGCCGCACCATGCCCGTCGGCATCACACCCTCGCCGAGATCCTGCAATTCGCGCGGCACGACCCCGGTTTCGTCGTCGGCGTGCCGGACTGGGTGTACGTGCCCGTGTCGCCCGATGACACACATCCCTGCGTGTCCTTCGGCGTGTATCTCGTAGCCGCCGGGCCGGGCGGTGCGCCTCTGGCGATCTTGTTCCGCGGACCGGACCCGCAGACCGGCAGTCCCTTCGTGCAGCTCGAGGTCGTCACCGCTGACGCAGACGTTGCGCGCGACCTCGTCGGCGAGCTGCGTCGACTCGCGATCGAGTTGTCTCCCGTGCGCGGGCAGATCGTCACGCTGGCACCGTCGGAGCGGCCGGGCGGCAGCCCCATCGCGTTCCTGCGGCGTCCCCGGCTGCGGCGTGAACAACTCATCCTCCCCGAGGCAGCGCTCGCGGCGGTCGAGCGCCAGGTGCTCGAGGTCGCTTCGCTGCGCGAGCGGCTCCATGCCGCCGGCCAGCACCTCAAGCGCGGCCTGTTGCTCTACGGGCCGCCGGGTACCGGCAAGACCCACACCGTGCGCTACCTGCTCGGACAGCTCACCGGTGTGACCGCCGTCGTACTCTCGGGCGTCGCGCTGCACCAGGTCTCGGCAGCATGCGAACTCGCCAAGCGCCACGAGCCGTCGGTCGTCATCCTCGAAGACGTCGATCTGGTTGCCGGCGACCGCAGCTTCGGGCCGCCCGGCAGCAACCCGCTGCTGTTCGAGATCCTCAACCAGCTCGACGGTCTCGGTGATGACGTCGACGTGGTGTTCATCCTGACCACCAACCGGGTCGAAGTGCTCGAGCGTGCGCTCGCCGAGCGTCCCGGCCGGGTCGACGAGGCCATCGAGATCGCGGCGCCCGATGCAGCCGGTCGCGACCGGCTGCTGAGGCTCTACGGCGCGGACACCGGGCTCGCGGGCCTCGACCTGGCGGGCACGGTGGAGCAGACCGAGGGACTCACGGCGACATTCCTGCGCGAGCTCACCCGACGTGCGGCGATCACCGCAGCTCTTGCGCGCCCCGACGAATCCCCGATCCGCGTCCAGCAGGACGACCTCGAAACCGCGGTCGCGCAATTGCAGAGCAGCCGAGCGCGGCTCACCCGGGCCCTGCTGGGCGAGGACCGCGGAATCACCGAACCTCCCGGCCTCTACGTCGAGCACGCCGGACCCGGGCCGTTCTTTGTCCACCAAGCCATGCGCCATGCCGGTCCCACGTTCGGCGAGGAGGAAGAGCCCGGACCCGCACCGATTCCGCCCGGTTGGGAAGGCGACGACTGACACCGCCGACCAGGTTTGCCGACATCGCAGCGATCGATGGTTGACTTCGGTGCTGTGCCGGACCTGACGCGGACGTGGAGCGAGGAGCAGTACGCGTCGGCGTTGGAAAGCTGGGATTTTGCGCTGCGAGCAGCCACCGAACCGTTGCAGGCCAAGTTCACGTCGGCGTTCGGCTCGGTGTTCTTCGCCTCGCCTTCCGGCGCGATCTGGCTGCTGGACACCCTCGACGGATCGCTGACCCGTCGTTGGTCCGACCGCGAAGCATTGGATTCGGAGTTGGCGAGCGCCGAGGGGCCGGACTCGGTGCTGATGAGCACGTTCGTCCAGATGGCCGAGCGCGCTGGGATCGTCCCCGGCGCGAACCAAATTCTCGACTTCACGGTCGCGCCCGCCCTGGGTGGTTCGTTCGACGTCGCGAACATCCAGTGCATCGATTTCGTCGTCGGCGTCAACATCGCCGGCCAGCTCCACCGGCAATTGCTGGACAAGCCCGCGGGCTGGCGCCCGGACCGGGTCGTTCTCGCCGACACACCGCAGCCCAAACGGCGCGGCCTGTTCCGCCGCGGCAACTGATCCGCAATCGGCAGCTGCCGAGCAGCCAACGCGAGAACAACGTTTCTACAACGCCGGATTGCGAGCGTTGTACCGCGGTAGTTGCCGCGCAATCACATCGATATTCAAGGAGATCGACATGGCCATCATCGGCAAACCGGTACTCACCATCACCGGATCCACGACCGTGGGCAACTCGAGCGTGACGGCGTCCTACGCCGTCACATTCGATGCATTCGACAAGGCGTCCGACCAGCCGTACAAGGAGGCAGTGAAGCTGTTCGGCGTCGACACGGGCGAAGCAGGTGCCGGCTCGGACGACCTGCTCGGCACGGTGTTCCCGTCCGGGATCATCATTTTCGGGTCGGACGTCATCCGCGCCAGCCAGGTCGTCGCTCCGGCGACCACGCTGACCCGCACGCACACGGCGACGTTCAAAAACACTGTCCTCGACGAGGACAAACCACCGATCTCGAACCCGGACGAACTGCGCGCCGAGGTCACCTTGACACCGGTGGCGCCGGCCACCGTGACGCGCTCGAGCGACACGGCGACCCTCAGCCTGCCGTGACGAGGTCCCGGTAACTGCATGATCGCAACCGGGCGCGCCGCGCTGCAGACATCCGTCATCGCGAGGACAGGCGGCGCGCCCGGCATTGCGTCTCAGGGTTTGTCTCAATACGGTCGACGGGTGTTGGCGGGTGCGGCCGGGCGTTCTCGATGATCAGTTTCGATGCATCCTCGCCGGTGCCGCCGTATGAGCAGGTCCGCGCCCAACTTGCCGACCAGATCAGCCACGGCGTATTGCCGATCGGGACTCGACTGCCGACGGTGCGGCAGCTGGCCGGCGATCTCGGCCTCGCGGTCAACACGGTCGCCCGCGCCTATCACGAGCTCGAGACCGCCGGGCTCGTCGTCACCCGTGGCCGGGCCGGCACGACCGTCCACAGCACCGACGCCACCCGCCAGCAGTTGCAGCAAGCTGCAGCACGCTACGCCAAGCTCGCGCACGACGCAGGGCTCACGACCAGCGAGGCGCTCGACCTCGTCCGGACCGCCCTGGACCCCACGGCCGCGACCAGGTAAACGCGTCAGCCGGCCAAGATGTCGGCGCGCGAGTCGTAGTCGGCGCGCGCGGCAGCGATCCTCACGGTGTTGTCCTTCGTCCACTCGGCCAATGCCGACACCGGAACGAGGAGCTCGCAACCGAGCGTGGTGAGTTCGTAGCTGACCTGCGGCGGCACGCTCGGCAGCACCGTCCGGTTGACCATGCCGTCGCGCTCGAGCGCCTTGAGGGTCGAGGACAACATCTTCTGGCTGATGTCGCCGATGCGCCGCCTCAGCTCGTTGAAGCGCAGCGGCCCCGACCCGAGGGTGGAGATCACGAGCAGCGTCCACTTGTCGCCGACCCGGGCGAGCAGGTCGGAGATCGTGTCGCACACCACGGGATCGTGCTGTTCCGAGCGACCTGGCGATGGCAGTCGCGTGCTCACATCGGCCCCCTTCGGCGGGCGGTTACCGCGGCGTCACCTGGTGCGCGCAAAGTGCCTTCTTGCCGGACGAGAACGAACGCGATGACACTGGACGGGTAGTTACCGAACGAAACCTACTACCGAGTCGACACCGAAGGAAGTCCCGTTGAGCACGACGCCCCGCCTTGCCATGATCATCGGATCCACCCGTCCCACCCGCTTCGCCGACAAGCCCGCAGACTGGCTGCTGAAGCAGGCCGAAGCCCGCACGGATTTCACCCTGGACAAGCTCGATCTCCGCGACTTCGACCTGCCGCTCTTCGCGGAGGCAGCCACGAATCTGCACGCCCCGAGTCAGGATCCGCGGGCGCTGGCCTGGCAGGACGCGATCCGTCCCTACGACGGCTACATCTTCATCGTCGCCGAGTACAACCACTCGATCACCGGTGCCCTGAAGAACGCCCTGGATCAGGCCTATGTCGAGTGGGTACGCAAGCCGTTCTCGGCGCTCGGGTACGGCAGCACCGGGGGCGCACGCGCCATCGAGCACCTGCGCGGGATTGCCGTCGAGTTGCAGATGGTGCCTTCGAAGTTCGGTGCTCACATCGGCGGTGGCGAGATGTTCAAGGTCCACCCGTTCGGCGGCGATGCCCCGATCAGCGCGATCGAGGACACCCTGAAACCGTCGGTCGAGGCGATGTTCGACGATCTCGCCTGGTGGGCCGGGGTGCTGTCGGCCGCCCGGCAACCGGCGTGATCGACGCGTCACCCGCTCAGTAGGCGATACCGATGTGCGTCCGGTGGTGAGCGGGGTTGTCGATCTCGTCCACGACCGCGAGCGCGAAGTCGGCTCCGGAGATGTTGGAAGCGCCCTGGTCGTCGAAGAGTGCAACATCGTCGCCGACCCGGTACCTGCCCGTTGCTTCCCCCGCGGCCCACGCGCCGTAGGTGCTCGCCGGGCTCACGAACACCCAGTCGAGCTCGGGCGGGGCGGTGTCCAGCATGGCTCTGGTGGCCTCGCCCTCGTGGGCTTCGGCCCGAAACTCCTCCGGCACGTCACCTTCGACGAAGCGGGGCTCACCGGCGGCCGGGCGCAGCGACGAGAAGCCTCCCACCTGGAGGAATCGCGCGCCGGCTGCTGCGGACTGCTCGGCCAGGTCGCGATAGACCTCGACCAGGCGCCCGGCCATGTCCCCGCGCGGGGACAGCGCCGCGACCACGGCCGCAGCGTCCGGAATCACACGTGGCGCGACGTCCGAGACATCGCCGATCTCGTATCGGACACCCGCAACCCTTGTCGTCGGCTCCGATCTGCTCACCGACACCACATCGTGGCCGCGAGACGCGGCCTCGGCGGCGATGTTGGCTCCGGTGTAGCCGGTGCCCCCGAACACGACGATGGTGGACATGAACGACCTCCTCGATTCCCGATCGTCAAACACGACGTCACGCTCCGACCAGGTATTCCCGTCGGGCGCAGCGACCGCCGTTAGGCGTTGGGCAGGGCGGGCACCCTGGCGACGTGGCATGCGCGGAGGGCACCGAGCCGGAACACGTGGTGCTGCCGAGCACCGCCGAGGCTCCGGGCCTGGCGCGTGCCTATGTGGCGGCACGCGCTGTTCGGCTGCCAATGGAGCTGATCGCCGATGTCATGCTCATGGTCAGTGAACTGGTCACCAACGCTGTCCTGCACGGCAGCCCGAGGATCACCTTGACGGTGCGAGACGACCCCGCCGGCATCGGTGTCGGGGTCACCGATCATGGACAGAGGCTGCCGACGATGCCGCAGAGGCAGCCGGACGACACCATGACTTCTGGACGTGGACTGCTCATCGTCGATTCACTCGCCACCGCGTGGGGCGTCATCTCGACCGACCCACCGCCCGGCAAGACCGTCTGGTTCCAGCTCGATCCGACATCGCGGTCGTGACCGACCGGTTCAGTCGACGCGCACGATGAGCAGGCACTGATCGTCGTCGTGATCGCTGTGCCCGGCGGCTGTCGTGATGCGATCGGCGAGATCATCGACGGACAGGGACTCGTCGGCGCAGGCGAACGCGTCGGCCAGTCGAGCGATTCCGGTGTCGATGTCCTGCTGACGGTGCTCGACGAGGCCGTCCGTGTAGAGCAGCAACGTCGACCCGGACGGCAGATCGCGCTCTGCGCTGATCCGCTCATGGATCGCTGCGTTTCCGGTCGCAACACCGATGAGCACACCGGCCGCGTCCCTGAGCACTTCGACGCCGTCGGCGGGCGTGCGCAGCAAGGGCGGCGGATGTCCGGCGTTCGCCCATCGCAGCCGCGCGGGCTGGCCTCGTCGGGCCGGTTCGATACGGGCGTAGACACACGTGGCGAGTTGAGCCATCCCGAGACCGCAGACCAGCTGGTTGAGTCGCTCCAACACCTCGGGCGGGCCGTGCCCCTCCCATGCATATGACCGCAGCACCGACCGTAGCTGCCCCATTGCGCCGGCTGCGCGGATGTCGTGACCCATGACATCGCCGATCGCGACGCCGGTGGTGCCGTCGGGCAGCGGCAGCACGTCGTACCAATCTCCGCCGATCTCCGCGCTGTCCGAGGCCGGGAGGTAGCGCGCGGCGAGTTGCAGGCCCGCAACCGTCGCGAGCACCGGCAGCAGGCTCCGTTGCAGCCCTAAGGCCAGCGAGTGCTCACTTGCATGCAGGCGTTCTTCTGCCAGGTTTGCCGCAGCGCGCGCCTCATCGCGCTGCTGGTCGGCAAGCACCGTGGCGTCGGCATTGCTCTGCACACCGACGAAGTGCGTCACCTCGCCCGCATCGTCGCGAACCAGGGTGATGGTGAGCTGGTTCCACCAGCTCGACCCGTCGGGACGGTAATTGAGTAGCGTCTCCACCACCTCGTCCCCGGCCTCGAGGGCCTGCCGGATCCGGGCGACTGCGGCAGGGTCGGTATCCGGGCCCTGCAGGAAGCGACAGTTGTGCCCGATCACGTCGACCGCCCGATGCCCGGTCAGACGTTCGAAGGCCGGATTGACCCACACCAGCGGCAGGTCGGGCAGCCGCGCATCGACGACGGAGAACGCGTGCCCCGACGCGACCAACGCGGCCTGCGCGCTCACCCCCGCGCCACCGGGCTCCCAACCCTCGATCCCCGGACCAGGAAGCACTCCTGGACTCTAAGCCAACCCGGACCGGTGCGCCGTCCTGCCGCGCGCTTCGCTGATCTCCCATGCCGCGTTGATCAATCCGATGTGGCTGAACGCCTGCGGGAAGTTCCCGAGCAGTTCCCCGGTGCCCGGGTCGACCTCCTCCGCGAGGAGCCCGACATCGTTGACGTACGCCACCGCCCGCTCGAAGACCTTGGTCGCCCGCTGTGTCTGCCCCGACTTGGCCAGGGCGCGGGCCAGCCAGAACGTGCACAGCAGGAACGTGCCCTCTCCGCCGCTCACACCGTCGACGCCGCCGTCGCTGCGATACCGGTAGACCAGACCGTGCTCGTCGGTCAGATCGCGTTCGATCGCGTCGATGGTCGCAAGCACCCGTGGATCGTCGGGCGGCAGAAAGCCGACGATCGGGATCATGAGGTTGGCCGCGTCGAGTGCAGTCGCACCGAAATACTGGGTGAAGCCGCCGACCTGCTCGTTCCAACCCTCGCGAACCACCGTTTCGAAGATCTCGTCCCGGCTGCGCAACCATTCAGCGCTTCGCTGCTCCGCACCGATCAGCCCGGCAAGCCGCACCGCGCGGTTCAACGCCACCCAACACATCACCTTCGAGTAGACGAAGTGCTGCGGTTCGCCGCGGACCTCCCAGATGCCGTTGTCCTTCTCGCGCCAGTGTGCGGCCGCGGCGTCGGCGCAGGCGATCAGGAACCGCTTCGTGTCCTCATCGATGCTTCCGAGTTGGCCGGCCAGGAGCTGCGCCGCGCCGAGAACCTCGCCGTACACGTCGATCTGGCGCTGATTCCAGGCCCCGTTGCCCACCCGGACCGGGCGGCTGTTGCGCCAACCCTCCAGGTGCGGCAACTCCCGTTCGGACAGGTCGTGCTCGCTGCCGACTCCGAACATGATCTGCAGCCCGTGCTCGGGACCCACGCTCGATGCGGCGGCGGTCGCAAGGAAGGAGAAGAAGTCGCCGGCCTCTTCCGGGCAGGCGGCGACCCACAGCGCCTCCATCGTGAAGCTCGCATCACGTACCCAGGCGAACCGGTAGTCCCAGTTCCGCTCGCCGCCCACCTCCTCGGGCAGCGACGTCGTCGCAGCCGCCACCACTGCGCCGCTGGGCTGGAAGGACAGCGCCTGCAGCACCCGCCCGCTCTGCTGCACCAGGTCGGCCCACGGCCCCTGATAGCTCTGGTGCAGTGCTGACCAGGAGCGCCATGCATCGACGGTGTTGCGCACCTGCCCGGCAAGCTCGTCCTGGGACCAGAGACGCGCCGGGGTCTGCTCGAGCGTCGACCGGTGCAACGCGAAACGGAGAACCTCACCGTCCCGCATGCCGAGCCGGGCGCGTGCATGCGATTCCTGCAGCTCCACCGGTACCGGCGTGCTGAGAACCAGCCACTCGGCACCGCCGCGCGCGGTCACTCCGCCGTCGACGACGGCAAGCAGCGGAACGACCAGGCCGTACTCCGGCCGCGGCGCATAGTCGAGATCCACCTCGACCACGCCGTGGGTGCACGCAACGCTGCGGATCAAGAGATGCGGAGCATCACGACCCAGTCGGTGACCGGCGTTGTCCGGACCCATCGCCAACAGATCGGTGACGACCAGCTCTCCGGTCGGCGTCGTGAACGTCGTCTCCAACACCATCGTCTGGTCGAGATAGCGGCGGGAGACGGTCCAGGTGCCGCGCGGCACGATCTGCCAGTGACCGGCCGCGCCGTCGAGCAACCGGCCGAACACCGACGGGCTGTCGAACCGCGGGAAACCCAGCCAGTCAACCGATCCGGCCGTGGTCACCAGCGCGCTCGAGTGGCGGTCGGACAACAACGCATGCTCGGCGATCGCAATGTCGGACACGGCGTCCCCTCCCGGCCTCGCTCATCAGTCGACGCGCACCGCGGCCACCGGCGCCTCGACGTCGTCGTAGACACGGACCGCGGCCAGCAGCCCGTCCCCGTCTCGCTCGTAGATTCCGATGCCGGCCTGTGGCGGCAGCTCGTGACTCCCCCACCGGGTGCAGTTGTACTCGACGGCACATCGCACGCCGTCGTCGGTGACAACGCAAGGTTGCAGCGTGATCCCACCACCGGCGGTGTGGAAGCGGTCCGCGAAGAACGCGCGGACTTCATCGACGCCGCGATAGACAGTGGGCGGGCCGACCGGCTCGCGGTAGTACCCGCCGGCCGCGAAGGTGCTCACGATCTCGTCGGCGTCGCCGGTGTCGAGCGCGGCCCGGTACCTGGCGACCGCGCCGGCAAGCCCGACGTCTCCGGAGGCCAGGATCGCGGGCCTGATGTGGCGCCGGCCGTCCACCGGCCACTGGCTGCAGTAGGTGCGAAACGTCATCTTGCGCTCGTCATGCGATTCGGCCACCACCGTGACCGGCCAGACGAGCTCGCGTCCATCGTCGGTCAAGTGCGCCACCAGCTCGACAACCGCTCGGCCTTCGGCAACCGTCGATGCAATGGTCTCGATGCGAGCGTCGTGCGCCGAGAGCCACGCCTTGTTCTGATCGACGAATCGACGAAGCTGCCGATGACCGTGCACCACGCCGGCCCGTGGGTCGTAGACCACCACGTCACCGGGCCAGACACTCTCCAGGGCGTCGGCGTCTCCGTTGTTCAGTGCGTCGAAGTACTGCCTGATCGGATCAGCCCTCGACTCCGCGATGGCCTTCCTGCGGACCAGCTCGACAGCTCCGACGAAGTCGGGGAACCACGGCATCTCCGATCAACCCTTTCGAGCGGTCGCGCGTTTGGCTACTGGACGAACTGCTGTCCCCCGTCGATGTCGTAGGTGGCGCCGGTGAGGGCCGTGTTGGTCATGATGTGGACGGCGAGCGCGGCGACGTCGGCTGGTCCGACCACCCGGCCGATCGGGAGCGTCGCTCGCAGTTGCTCGCGGCGCCTGTCGAGATCGTCGCTTCGTCGCGAAATAGGACGCAGACAGCGGGGTGTCGATGAAACCGGCAGCGATGAGATTCACGCGAACCGGTGCGATCTCCAGCGCGAGGGCCGCGATGAACGGCGGCAGCGCCGCCGTTGCAGCCGACACGAGGCCGAGCTCGCGGCTGATGCGCCGGCCGCCGGTGCCGCCCATGAAGATCAACGTTGCACCGGGACGCATCCTGGGGACGGCGTTGCGGGCAACCTCGAGCGGCAGCGTGATGTGATCGCTGAGCGTCACACGCGCGGCCTCGGAGTCCTGCTCGAGCATCGGCCCGTACCGGGGTCCGGGCCCGGTGAGCATCACGTGGTCGATGCGGCCCGGAAGACCATCGAAGAATTGCTTCAATGCCGTGAGATCAGTGGCATCGAGCGTCGCTGTGCTCTCGGCGCCGACGTCGAGTGCTGCCTGCGCAAGCCGCTGCGGATCGCGGGCTGCGAGGACGACCTGCGCACCCTCGGATCGCGCCCGGCGAGCGGTCTCGAGCCCGATTCCCGCGCTGCCGCCGATCACGACGACGGTCTGGCCGAGCAGTTCCTGCGCACGTGGGATCGAACC
Source organism: uncultured Actinomycetota bacterium (assembly GCA_963850835.1). Classification (GTDB taxonomy): domain Bacteria; phylum Actinomycetota; class Actinomycetes; order Mycobacteriales; family Jatrophihabitantaceae; genus Jatrophihabitans. The sequence continues at coordinate 117,365 of CAWKNB010000004.1, forward strand.
GGATGTCGTCATGTCGTCATCCGGACACGCTCATCTGCGGGTCCATCGGGCGAACCGGCTCCGGCAGATCCGCAATACGCATGAGCAACGACTTCACTGCGCCGTCGTAGATGCTCGAGAAGCTCGGGAAGGGTTGGATGGTGTCGGCGAGCACGGCCAGCGGGACACGGGCCCGGATCGCGAGCGTCGCCTGCTGCATCCACTCACCGGATTCCGGTCCCAATGCGTACGCGCCGGTCAATCGCTCGCCGTCGCTGAGCAGGGTGAGGAAACCGTTGGAGTCGGCGTAGGCGTGGGTGTACGTGGCGGTCTTCGGCACCTCGGACACGAGTGCGGTGGCGCTGTACTTCGCATCGACCGCCCCGACCGCCGACGCCTGCGGATCGGTGTAGGTCACCCTGGGAACCGCTTCGTAGTTGGCCGGATGCTGTTCGCCCGCGATGTTCGCGGCGACCACATCGCCCTCGTACTCGCCGACGTGCGTGAGCGGCCAGATGCCGGTCACGTCACCGATCGCCCACAACTGCTCGCCCACACGCAGGTACTCGTCGACGGGGATGCCTTTCGGATTCACCTCGATCCCGACGGTCTCGAGACCGATGCCCTCCACTCGTGGGCGGCGGCCGGTGGCCACGAGCAACCGATCGCCGCGCACCTGCGATCCGTCGTCGAACTCCACGACGTACTCCTCGCCGTCGTGCCGCACCGCGGCTGCGTGCCGTCCCAGCATCAGTTCGATGCCGTCGCGGCGCAGCGCCGCGCCGAGCGCCTCGCCGAGCCCAGCGGGCTCGCGAGGCAGCAACCGGTCGGCGCCTTCGATGATCACCGCTTCGCCGCCGAGCCGATGCACGACCTGCGCGAGCTCGACGCCGGCAGACCCGCCGCCGAGCACGACCATCCGACGCGGGACCGCCTTCATGCTCGTCGCTTCGCGGGTGCCCCAGACGCCGTCGAGCTCGCGGAGCCCGGGTACGGGTGGCGTGATCGGGTCGGCGCCGGTCGCCACGATGACGTGCTCGGCCGTGTACCGGACTCCGTCGACCTCGACGGCGCCCGGCCCGGCGAGGCGGCCGGTGCCACGCAGCAGGTCGATGTGGTGGTCGGCCAGCCAGCGCTCCTGTCCGGCGTCGGAATAGTCCGACACCATGAAGTCCCGCCAGGCGAGCGCTGCGGCCACGTCAACCTGCGCCCTCGAACCCACGTCCAGCGCGCCCTGTACGGCCTCACCGGGGCGCAGCAGCGTCTTCGACGGAATGCATGCCCAGTAGGAGCACTCGCCGCCGACCAACTCGCGTTCGACCACCGCCACCCGAAATCCGCGAGCAGCCACCGCCGCGGCGCAGTGCTCGCCGGGCGCGCCGCCACCGAGCACGATCGCGTCGTAGTCGGTCATGTCGGCAACTCCGCTCCGGCCTGCTCGGCGACGATGTACTGGGCATACCAGTCCGGCCAATTCGCATCGGCCTGTCCGGTGCGCTTCTCGTGCTCGCCGTGGGCGGCGGCGGCGCGTCGGAGCGCGGCCGCCACGTCGGCGACCGAGCCGAACGATGTCGCCGCCGCATCGATGCGTCCGGGCAGTCTGGTGGTGACCTCTTGGAGCAGCCAGCTGTTTCCGTCGGGGTCGCGCATGGTGGCGAACGAGCTGTAGCTGTCCTCGCGATCGGCCGGCCGCATGGCCGCTCGGGTCGGCACGGAACTGGGCACCCGGCGCCGCCGGATGAAACACCTCACTCACGTCGGCACCACGCGCGATCAGCTCGGCGCGAGCGGCGTCGATGTCGGAGACGATCAGGTACATGTTCTGCGCCGAGCCGGGCGGCCCGGAGATCATGTCGGTGCCGAACTGCAATGAGGCATCCGAACCAGGCGGCGTGAACTGGACGATCCGGAAGCCGTTTTCGAAAGCGAAGTCGGCGTCGAGCCGCCACCCCAGTCCGGCGTAGAACTCCTTCGCGCGGTCCAGGTCCGAGACCGGGATGACGACCACCTCGAGCTTCAGGTCCTCGCTCGCAGCATCGGCGCCGCTCTGGTTCCCGGTCGTGGTCATCGCGTCTCCTCGGGGGTGGATTGCCAGGGACGACGGTCTCGCTTTCCGATGAGGCGATGCAAGAGGCATTCTGAACTCGCCGGGCGAATTCGCCCGTTGACGGCGCAGTACAGGCTGGACACTCATCAAGAAATCCGGCGAACCTGCACATTTCACGCGTGCGGGATACTCCGTCGAGTTGTCCAGGCATCGATGGCCGGAGGTGCGCGGTGGGCTCGGGATCGACCGGAGCGACACGCGTCGACGAGGGCGTGCACCGGGTCGGCACCCTGGTGTCGGTCAACGTGGGGTTGCCGAAGGACGTGCCGTGGCAGGGCAAGACCGTCTACACCGGCGTCTTCAAGGATCCCGTGGCTGGTCGTCGCCGGGTCGGCAGGTTGAACGTGGAGGGCGACGGTCAGGGAGATCTCGGCGGACACGGCGGCGAGCAGCGTGCGGTGTTCGTCTACCAGTTGGACTCCTACCGATACTGGGAACGCGAGCTCGGCCGGCACGACTTCGTCTACGGGCAATTCGGTGAGAACCTCACCGTCGAGGGACTCGGCGACGACGAGGTCTGCATCGGCGATCGCTATCGGATCGGGACCGCGGTCTTCGAGGTGACCCAGCCGCGTGTGACGTGCTACCGCGTCGGGATCCGCATGAACGACCCACGCATTCCGGCCCTACTCGTCTCGCACCATCGACCAGGTTTCTACTTTCGAGTCATCGAAGAGGGTGACGTGCAGGCCGGGGACGGCATCGTCAAGCTGTTGTCCGGCCCCGAGCAGATGCCGGTCGCCGCCGTCGACGCCCTGCTCTACCTCCCCGGGCACACCCCACAACAGTTGCATCGGGCGCTACGGATCCCCGCACTCAGCCCCGGCTGGCAGGCGTCGTTCAAAGCGCTGCTCGAGGCAGACTCGAGCAGCGGCAATGCCGGCCTCGCGCCGGCCAGTCCGCCGCCGGCCTGGCGCGGCTTCCGAAAGCTGACCGTCACCGCCATCACCGGCGAGAGCGACTCGGTGATCTCGATCCGTCTCGAGGCGCCCAGCGGCGAGCCGTTGCCGCCCGCCGCTCCGGGGCAGTACCTCACGGTGCGGGTCGGGCCCGGTGACGAACGGCCTTCGCTGCTGCGCAACTACTCCCTGTCGGGGCCGCCCGGCGCCGGCTACTACCGGATCTCCGTCAAGCACGAGCGCAGCGGCGCGGCGAGCGGTTACCTGCACACCCGGCTCGCCGTCGGCGATCAACTCGACATCGCCGCGCCTCGTGGCACCTTCATCCTCGACCACAGCGATGCACCCGTCCTGCTGATCAGTGCCGGCATCGGTGCCACGCCGGTCCTGGCGATGCTCCAGGCGCTGGCGGCTGAGCACTCCGACCGACAGATCTGGTGGGTACACGGCGCGCGTAGCAGCCGCGACCACGTATTCGCCGTGGAGGCCAGAGCGCTCGTCGCCTCGCTGCCGAACGGGCGCAGTGACATCTGGTACAGCCGACCCGGCCCGGATGACCGAGAAGGACGCGATTTCGACAGTCGCGGCCGGCTGAGCGAAACGGTGCTCGCCGGCCTTGCGCCACCCCACGACGCTGAGGCTTACGTGTGCGGGCCGGCGTCGTTCATGGCCACAATCGGTGCCGGTCTGGCAGCGATCGGCATCGGCGCCGCGCACATCCACACCGAACCGTTCGGGCCTGCGCCCGGCCTGACACCCGGCATCGCCGCCGTCCCCGCGGCGGCGCCGCACCCGCCCAAGGGCGAACCGGGAGCCGGACCCAGGATCGAGTTCGCCCGTAGCGACCTCGCCGTTCGATGGAGCAGCAATTACGGCAGCGTGCTCGAGCTGGCCGAGGCGTGCGACGTCCCGGTGCGTTGGTCATGTCGGACCGGTGTCTGCCATACCTGCGAAACCACCGTCATCGCCGGCAATCTCCGCTACGACCCGGATCCCGTGGAACCACCCGCCGACGGCAGCACGCTGATCTGCTGCACGCAGCCCGCCGACGACCTGGTGCTCGATCTGTAACAACCGGTTCGTCACGATCGACAAGGACCGTTGACAACCCGTCAGACGCTTCGGGCCGAGAACGTCAGGTGGACCACCCGATCCGACGCCACGCACGCGGTGGGATTGCCGAGGGCGACGTCGTCGACCGAACGGTCGCCGAAGTACGGACGACCGCCACCCATGACGACCGGTACCAGGTCGACGGCGGCGGCATCCAGCAGGCCGAGATCCAGGCACTGCCCGGCTATCGTTCCGGCCGTCACCGCAACGGTGCGGTCACCCGCGATGGCCTGCGCCGTCTGCACGGCCTCCTCGACCCCACTGGTGACGAACGTGAACGGCGCATCGGGATGGGCATCGATCCACTCCGTGGGCACGCGATGCGTGACGACCACCACCGGGATGTCCATCGTGTGCCGACCGCCCCAGCCGTCGGTGAAGTCGAACAGCGTTCGCCCGCAGACCAGCGCACCGAGCTGCGACGTCCACTCGTGCCAGTAGTCGGCGCTCGCCTTCGTCAGGTGAAAGGTGATGCCGGGTGACGCCGTCGGGGTCGCGATGTCGCCGGACTGCAACCAGTCGAACAACCGGCCGATGCTGTTGTCCTGCTTGGCGATGTAGCCGTCGAGCGACATCGACGCCGACGCGATGACCTGGCCCATGTGCCTACCTCCTCGGTGTACGTGTTCTCCTGTCACAGCGTCGAGCGGCGGGACCGGTTTTCGACCGGAGGCGCGACACCAGTTACAGATCGACGACCACGCCAGGATGCGCGACGCAGATGTCGCCCCTGAACTGCGCGGCGGCCCGGTCGAGAGCCGGTTCGTCCGCGGTGCCGGGCATCAGATGGGTCAGCACCAGCCGGTCGACACCGGCCCGGGTCGCCACTGCGCCCATGTCGAACGCACTCGAGAGCGTGCGCACGGAATCATCCGGCACCGTGTCGGCGTAGCTGGCCTCGGCAACGAACACATCGGCGTCGCGGGCCAGATCGACGAGGTCGTCGCACGGACCCGTGTCGCCGGTGTAGGCGAGCACGCCACGGTCATCGCGGATCCGCAGTCCGGCGTTGGGCACAGAGTGCGGCAGCCCGAACGTGTCGATACGGAAGGGGCCGATGGTCAGCCGGTCGCCCGGCTCGAAGTCCTGCCCGTCGATCGCCGCGTCGAGCATGCCGGGCCGGTCCAACGCGAGCACGGCGTCGAGGGCGCGAGGCGGACTGCAGACCGGCAGCGGCGGCGTCGGGTCGTCGCGCAGCGCCCGGCTGCGCAGCAGCGGGTTGAGGTCGGCACAGTGGTCGGGGTGGCCGTGGCTGACGATCACGGCGTCCAGCCGGACCGGGTCGATGACCTCGCACAGCCGGGGTAACGTCGCGTAGCCCGGATCGATCAGCAGCCGAAAACCGGCCGATTCGACCAGGTATCCGCTGCACGGCCACCCGGCGGTCGGATACGCGCCACGGCCGCCGAGCACCGTGATGCGCATGCCGCCACGCTATCGACTCGGTTCACCTACCGGGTGTGTCTCACATGCACGTGGTGTCGTAGTCGCTCACGGGCGGCACGCCGACGTTCTGTGTCGACTCATCGGGGTCCATCGTCACCGCCGACCAGCGCCGGCCGCAGCCCGGACAGGCAACCGTGCCGGTGCTGCCCGGCGAGAATTGCGGCCGGAAGTACGCGGTGGTCCGGGCGTGCTCGTCGCGCGGGCACCTGCCGGACTCGTCGATGACTCGTGCGGCGAATGTTCGGTAGAAGTTCAACGGCCCTCCTGCGTCTGCCTTTACTGGATAAGACGTCGCAAGTCGGACATTTGATACGTCGAATGCTTCCCCGATTCACCAGGCGTCGAGGCGGACCTGGCCCATCCGGCCCTCGAGATCGCGCATGACGACCCAGGTTTGATCATCCGGCGAGGCGACCGTGCCCGGCGGATTGACGAGGATCGGCGCACTCGACCCGAGCAGGCCGCGCAGCAGATCGGCCTCGACCGGGTTGCTGGTGGCGAAGGCGAAGACGGTCGACAGCAGGGATCCGTTGCCGCTCAGATCGGTGACCAGCCGGGCGCTCTCGGCGGACAACCCCACCGCGGCGTTGCGCTCCCGGGCCGCCCGCACGATCCGGCCGAGCCGCGCAGCGACCGGTGGCGGGATGGTGATAGTGCTCGGCAGGTCGATCTGAATGAGCCGGGGGTGGTCGGCCGGAGTGGCCAGCTGACTCAACAGCTGCCCGGCCTGGGCGAGCGCCAGCGCACCGGCGATCCCACCATCGCCGAACAGGTCGAGCACCGTGACGTGCCCGGGCGGCGGCATCTGCTCACTCGACCCGAACAGATCCATCAGCGTGCCACCCATGCCGCCACCCATGCCGCCACCGCCCATACCGAGGCCGAGGCCCGACAGCATCTCGAACACCCCGCCGAGACCCGGCGCCCCGCGAGTGAGGTCGTCGAAGGCCGGCATCGCCGGGCGCGCCGGCCGCACCACGCGCACGTTCTTGCCGAGGCCGCCCGCGCGGGGGGTCAACTGGCCGGACACGTCGAGCAGCACCACGGCGGCTCCGCGTGCCGCGGCGTCCTGGGCCAGGCTCATGGACAGGCGGGCCCGCAGGTCGCCCTGGCCGAGCACGGCGAACAAGGGACTCTTCGCGGCGCGCACTGCGGCGTGCGGATCGAAGGAGACCGCGTCGCCGTCGACGGTGACGCCGATGCGCGCGCCGGAGTCGTCGCCCAGGTCCGTGGCATCGCCCTTCGAGAGCAGGATCGGCGCGCCGGGCGAGTCGGATTCCTGCTCCGCCGGGTCGGCGTCGGCCGTCGATCCGGGCAACGATGCGGCGGCCGTGGCCGCGGCATCGCGGGCCGCGGCGGTGAAGCCGGCCTCCCAGGCCAGGCTCTGCGCGGTGGTCAGCGAGTAGAGGTCCTCGGGCAGCGCGGCTGCCGGGATCTCCTCGAAGCGCTGGTCGCGCACCAGGGTGAGGAGCTCCTCGGGCGCCGCGCCCGCCGCCCAGGCCGCGCCCGCGGCCCGGCCCCGCTCGAGCTGCTCGCCGATCGCCGGATCGAACCGGCTGCCGCCGGCCTCCGCGGCCTCGACAGCAGTCAGCAGCGCTCGCTGACACACCTCGGAGATCGGGATCTGGGCGGCCTTCACGCGGCGCTCGAGATCATCCGGCAGGTAGACGTTCGCTCGTCCCATCAGTGCCTCCCAGCAGGCTATGCGCATGTATACGCACAACATACGCCTAAAGGGCGATTGACCGGCAGGCGCGGCGCTGGTGTGCTGTGACGATGTCGGTCGACAGCCCGTTGGTCGGACGCGGACGAGAGATCTCCGCCATCGAGACGGCGCTGCGGCCGGACGCCGCGAACGGGTTGCTGGTCGTGGCCGGCGAAGCGGGCGTCGGCAAGTCGACGGTGGTCGACGCCGCGGTCGACAGGGCGCACGCATGGGGGCAGGTCGTCGTACGTGGGTGGTGTCTCGACCTGTGGGAGAAACTGCCGTTCCTGCCGATCGTCGACGCCCTGCGCGATCTGTCCCGACACGACGCGCTCATGAAAGCTGCGATCGCCCGTTGTCCTGCCTATGTCGAAGCTGCCGTCGCCGTCCTGCTCCCGGATCTTGACATCGCCACCGACGCAACCGTCCGCGATTCGAGCACAGTCGAGGGCTGGCACCGCGAACGCCTGTTCTCGGCCATCGCGCAGCTCTTGCGCCACACTGCCGGACTCGGTCCGGTCGCGATGGTCTTGGAGGACGTCCACTGGGCAGATCCGTCCACCCAGGATCTGCTGCGGTACCTAGTGGCTCGACCCCACGCCACCGGCGTGCCGATCATCGTCACGACACGGGTCGAAGGCACGGATTCGTCATGGGTTGAGGAGCTCGAGAACTCCGGTCGGTCGCAAAGATTGAACCTCGAGGCACTCAACCGCAGCGAGACCGGCGAACTGGTCGCTGCACTCGCGGTGCGCAGTCCAGGGGAGATCAACCGGATCTTCGATCGCAGTGGCGGCAATCCGCTGTTCATCGAGCATCTGGCTGCAGCCGAAGTCGACGCCGGCGTTCCGACGTCGCTCGCCGGCTTGCTGACCAACCGACTGGACGATCTGCCGGGCCTCGAGGTTGATCTCGTCCGGGCTCTCGCCGTTGTCGGTCGGCCGCTCGATGATGTCGCCCTGGGTGCACTCGTCAATCGGCCGCCGCACGAGGTGGCTGATGCACTGCGGTCGTTGACGAGCCGACGGCTCGTCGAACACGTGGGCACTAGAGACCATCAGTTGCACCACGCCTTGCTCGCCGAAGCTGTGCGAGCGCAGACGACCAGCGCGGAGGCGCAGGCGATCCATCGCCGCGCCGCCGAGGTGCTCGCCGAACGCGGCGATCCTGCGATCGCTGCCGCCGTCGCCGACCATTACGAGGCCGTGGGCAATCGAGCGGCGGAGGCTCGCTGGCGGCTCGCGGCCGCGCGGTACGCCGATTCCGTGGCGGCTCCGGTCGAGGCGTCCAGACAGTGGCGTCGACTCATCGGCATCACGCGCGACACGGAGGAAATAATCGAAGCGCTTGATCTGACGCTGGTCGACTTGTACCTGCGTACCTTCTCGGCGCTGGAACGCTCCAACGAGGGGCTGGCTGCGGCGGGCCTCGCCGAGGAGGCCCTGGCTCGGTTGACGCCTTCCATCGGGCCGGCCGAGCAGGTGCGCGTCTACTACGAGGTGGGCCGCTGGCGTCAGATCACCGATCCGCGGCACGCGGCGGAACTGCTCCAACACGCGATAACCGTCGGGGAGAAGCTCACCCCGAGCCCGGAATACCTCCGCGCGGTGCACCAGTTCGTCAGTGTGAGCAACCAGCTGGAGGCGGGGAACTACCCGAGCCAGACCGTTGTGATCGAGCGCGCGCTCCGGGCCGCGACGGAGGCCGGCCTGGTCGCGGAGCAGAAACTGCTCACCGCAGCGTTGGCGTGGCGAGCGATGGCCGAGGCCGAGCGGGAGCACGCGTTGGAGCTCATTGACCTTGCTATGGGCGTGACGATCGACTCGCCTGATCCTTGGGTCGAGGTCCTGACAGCCGTGTACGCCACGGACATCATGCTCAAGTTCGGGATGCTGGACCGAGTCGTCGCGGCGGGCGCCGCCGCACTCTCCGCGGCCGAGTCGAGCGGTTACCCGGACAGCTTCACGACTCTGCTCGTTGCGTCGAACACGGTCGAAGCATTACGCGAGCAGGGCAGGACCAGTGACTTGGCGCGGTTCGTGATCACGGCCGGGACTCCGCTGACGCGCTCGACGGTAGTTGCGTACAGCGACCTGGCCGGCCTGCGCCTGGCCGAGGGCGACCTCACCGGCGCCGCACGGTTCTGGGACGACCTGTCCGCACTGCTGCCTGACTGGGGGTTGCAGTTCGACCGCGAATTCCGACTGCTGCACGACGAGTTCCTGTTGTGGGCCGACCGTGCGGGTGAGGTCGGGCCTGATGCGCTGGAGGTGCTGCGTCCCCTGTCACGCACCGAGGAGAGCGCCCTCGCCGGCGGATTGTTCGTGCTGGCCATGCGCGCGTGCGCCGACCGTGCTGTTGCCGCCCGAATGACGAGCGATGGGGTCGGCGCAGCGGCGGCGGTGCGCGATGCACACGAATTGGACGCGGTGGTCGACGACTGCATCACAGACCCGTTCGCCGATCGCACGATGCCGATCACCGCGCTCGCCGACGGCGCCAGCTGGCGCGCGGAACGAGCCCGGGTCGCCGGCACGCAGGACGCGGCGGCGTGGGCTGAAGCGGCAACACGTTGGACCGACCTCGGCCGCCCGCACCGCGCCGCGTACGCGTTGTGGCGACAGGCCGAGGCCCTGCTCGCCGATCCGTACGGGCGTCCGGCGGCGCGGCCGGTGCTGCTGGCTGCGACCGAAGCTGCCCGCGAACACGTGCCCCTCACCGAGGCGATCGCTGCGTTGGCCGACCGTGCTCATATCGCATTGTCGGCGCCGCCACAGACATCGCCGCCGTCCGCACAATTGCCCTTCGGACTCACCGAACGCGAAATCGCGGTGATTCGCCTACTCGGCCAGGGTCGGACGAACGGCGAAATCGCCACGGCCTTGTTCATCAGCCCGAAAACGGCAAGCGTTCACGTCAGCAACATCCTGCGAAAGTTGCAGGTCACCTCACGCGTGCAAGCAGCCGCGATCGCCGCGCAGACCGGTCTGCTGGACGACTGACTAAGGCACTCGTCCCCGAAACCGTGCCCGACTGACCGATCCGCACGCGGTCGCCTGTCGCACACCCTGGTGAGCCAAGACCACTAGGGGGCGGCCATGCGTAACCACCATGGACTCCAACTCACCTACACCTTTGCGGTGTTACTGATCGTCCTCGGGCTGATCCACCTGTCGCAGACCGATACCCGACCGGGTCGGCCAGACATCGATCGCGCCACCCCCGCCCCTGCGCGGCCACCGATCGCGACCCACCGGGAGGGCCCGAACCCGGCCCCCGTGCGGCAACAGCAGCCGCTGCCGTGAGGCCGGCCATGCGCAGATGTGCCGCCGCCGTGACCGCGGCCGTGGTTACATCGCTCGGATTCATGTGGGGCACCGAAGCGCGGTCGCCCGACTACTACGTGGCGTTCGGCGATTCGATCAGTTACGGATTCCAAACCTCGAAGGCGCTGGCCGAGCTTCCGCCGAGCGCCTTCGACACCGGGTATGTCGATCAGGTTGCACGTCACCTCCAGCGTGCCGGCCGACCGCTGGACGTCGTCAACTACTCGTGCCCGGGTGAATCGACGCGCACGATCAGCCGGCCGTGCATATGGCGAGCGACCGGCCACGCTCTGCACGACGACTACTCCGGGCCCCAGCTACGCGCCGGACTGGGCTTCTTGCGTCATCGCGCGAACGAGGTTCGATTCGTCACGATCGCACTCGGCAGCAACGACATCAGCGATTTCGTCGCTTCCTGCGCTCCGGGCGACCTCGCCTGTGTGCAGAACACCGCGCCGGCCGCGATCGCAGCGTACGTGGCCCGGATGAGCACGATCCTGACCCGCATCCACACGGCAGCTCCGCACGCCGCGCTGATCGTCGTCGGGCTATACGACCCGAACATCACCCAGCTCGCATTCGCCGATCCGCTGTTCGCACAGCTCAACCTGGGTCTGCGCGAGGTCAGCGTCGCCGCGGGCGCGCACTTCGCCGACGTGATGGCACGCTTCAACCCGACCGCGGGCGAGACCGACACGCTGTGCCGGCTCACCCTGCTGTGTACCGACGGCGATGCTCATCCCTCCGACACGGGATACCGCGTGATTGCCAAGCGCGTACTCGCCGCGCTCCCCGAAGGTTCCTCTATCAGAAATGGAGTCAACTCGTGACCGTGCCTGTCATCGTCGCCGGCGTGATCACCGCGGCTGAGGCCGCGCCCGAGATCATCGACGCGATCAAACGTGCCTTGGACGCCCTCGGCTTCGACCGCTCGTGCATCATCGAGATCGTCAATACGACCGACGAACGGCTGCGCCTGTCACGTAGCGGCCACAGCTCGGGAACCTTCGAGCGCCCGCCGGCGCCGTTCCTCGAACCGCATCAGTCGGTGGTATGTGCCGCGCGCAACACCGCCGCCGGACGCGGCGCGGTGGGCAACATCGGATATTCCGGCGACGGCTTCAACCTGCTCATCGACTACAGCAACCCGGCAGTCGGAGCCAACGACCTCGACGCGTCAACTGAAGGGGTACGCGCCGGCGAGTTCCGTACGCTCGCCGAGAACGGTGCCGGCAACACGAACGCCCATTTCCGCTGCGTCTTGTACTACACCGATCCCGATCGATACCTGTACGGGCCTGCCTTCAAGACCTGGCGAGCCGCGAACTTCCCCGACCGGTTCATCCGGCACCGCGATTTCAAGCTCTATCTCGAACCGGACGAGCACAACGACGATTTCCGGTTCGACCTGGTCGTGCGTAGCCGTGGGACCGACGGGAAGCCTGACGTGGTGGGCATCCGGTCGGTGAACTTCCCGGACCGATATCTGCGGCACAAGAGTTTCGAGCTCGTTCTCGAGCCGCCGAGCGGACCCGGTGACTACCTCTGGAGTCAGGATTCTTCGTTCCACCTGGAACCGGGCCGCAACAGCGACACCGTCTCGTTCTCGTTCCGATCGGTGAACTATCCGGACCGCTACATCCGGCACCGAAACTTCCGGCTGCTGCTCGAGCCGATCAACACCGACGTCGACCGCGCCGACGCGTCGTTCAAACGACTCTGACGACCGTGTCACCGACACAAGGAGCGTCCATGAGCATCTCCACCAAACCGATGCCGTGGCTACTTGCGGCGATCTGCGCCGCGAGCCTGGTTGTCCCGAGCGCCGCTTCGGCCGCTCGCGAGACCCCGGCCCCGCAATACCAGCTCATCGACGTCGGCACCTTCGGGGGCGCGCAGGCGTTCCTGAACGGGCCGGCCGAGCTGATCACCGGCAACGGCGCCGCGCTCGGGACGGCGGACACCACGATCCCGGACGCCGACTATCCGAATTTCAACCCGTTCGTCGTCGGCGTCGCGGACCCGAACATCGCGCATGCCTTTTCCTGGCGTAACGGCCGACTGACCGACCTCGGCGCGCTGCCCGGTGACAACAGCAGCGCGGTGTTCGAGGTCAACCGCCACGGCGTCGGCACCGGTCTGTCCGAGCTGGAGACCTACGACCCGGTCACGGCGTATCAGGTCGCCCACGCAGTGTTGTTCCGCAACGGCCGGGTCAAGGATCTCGGCACGCTCCCCGGCGGAACCCAGAGCCAGGCGATCGCGATCAACGACCACGGCACCGTTGCCGGATTCGGCAACAACGCGGTGCCGGACCCGGTGTCGGTGTTCGGGTGGGGGACGCAGACCCGCTCGTTCGTATGGGAGCACGGCGTCATGCGCGACATCGGGTCGCTCGGCGGTCCGGACACACTCATGACGACGATGAATGCGCACGATCAGGTGGCCGGCGACTCGTACACGGATGCGAAGCCCAACGCGGTGACCGGGACCCCCACGACCCATCCCTTCCTGTGGCAGCACGGACGCATGCGCGACCTCGGCACACTCGGCGGCTCGGCGAGTTCCACGGCCTGGTTGAACGACCGCGGCGAGGTCGTCGGCGGCAGCAACCTGACCGGCGATCAGACCCAACACCCGTTCCTCTGGGACGGACGGCGGCTGCGAGACCTCGGCACGCTCGGCGGCACATTGGGATTCGCCTCGCGGATCAGCAACAACGCGATCGTGGTCGGCGGAACCACGGTGCCAGGTGATGAGACGTTCCACGCCTTCCTGTGGCGAAACGGGAGGATGACTGATCTCGCTCGCCCGGACGACCCTGGCTGCTCCTTCGCTGAAGCCGTGAACGTGCACGGCGACGCCGTCGGGCACAACTGCTTCGAGACTCAGGCGTACCTGTGGCACAACGGCCACCAGTACGACCTGACCTCACTGGCCGGCCCGACCGATGTTCAACTCACGGTGGGCGCCTGGATCACCGACCATGGCGACATCGCCGCGCTGGGGCAGCTTCCGAACGGCGACCAACACGTGTTCCTGCTGCAGCCCAGCCGCCGAAGCGCGAAGCAGGTCCGGGCAGCATCCTCGACCGCTCGACCGGCCGCGACCGCGATTCCCGCGTGTGTTCGCGACGCTGCGCCGATGACCCGCGCTCGTGGTCCGGTCGATGCGGCCATCACCCGCTGGCTCCCGTGCGCGCGCCGATGAGTACCGAGGGGTGGGCCGCGCCACGGCGTTGATCACCGCGCTGACCGAGTCGGTGCCCTGGGTGTTCACAGCGCTGTCGCTCTCGGCGAACCGCGAACAGCTCAGCGCTGCCGAGCAGGGGTCAGCTGACCGACCGGCACGCAAGAGCCATCGATCAGCGCGCTGTTGTCACCGGCACGTCCTACGACACCGCGACGAACCTCTCCTGATGGCGCAACCCGTGAGTCAGCCCTGGACGACCTCGAGCAGTTTGGTGCCGTCGGGTACGCCGAGGCCGGTGCAGGCATCCCAGCCGGCGTCGGCGGAGTACGCGCCGTTGCTGCCTTGCGTGATGTCACGAAAGCCCGGTGCGGTGGCACCGGCGGTGGCACCGGCGTAGAGCGTCGGGTGCAACAGGCCGAACGTCTTGCCGGCCAGCTGGGCCAGCCGGCAGATGAGCCCGGCCCACAGCGGCGCGACCGCGCTGGTGCCGCCGATCACGGTGGACTGGCCGTCGATGACCACCTGATACCCGGTCGCCGGATCGGCGACCGCCGCGATGTCCGGCACTCCCCGGCCGGCCGCACCGGTGCCGCTGCGTCCCGGCAGGCCGGCCTGGGCCTGGTAGTCGGGCACCGGGAAGGCATCGCTGATCCCGCCGCCGGTGGCGCCGCCGCCGGACCCGCCGTTCCACACGACCTCACTGGCGACGTTGCCGCTGGCGTCGAGCTCCAGCGAGGTGCCGCCGCAGCCGAGCACGTGCGGGCTCGAGGCCGGGAAGTCGGCGTGGACGCCGCTGGTCTGCCGGTCGGTGCTGCCGTCGTCGCCGGCCGCGGCAGTGACCGAGACGCCCAGCAGCGCGGCGTCGGCGAACGCGTCGTCCATCGCGCTGCGGGCCTGCGCCGTCCACTGGTCCTCGCTCTGCCCCCAGCTGATGCTCATGGCGGTCGGAGTCGCGCTCGCATGGGCGGCCTGGGTGACGGCGTCGAGGAAGCCGTCGTCGGTGTTCGGGGCGAAGTACACGTACTGCGCGGCCTTCGGCGCGATCGCGCCGGCGACCTCGATGTCGAGCAGGACCTCGCCGTCGGCGCCGTTCGGATCCCCGGTGGGCGCATTCGACGCGCCGTCGACCGCGACGGCGGTGACCGACGGGGTGTCGAGCCCGAGGCCGGAGAAGTACGTGTCGAGATCCTGCTGCGTGAATCCGCCGCCCAGCTCGATGATCGCGATGGTCTGTCCCGAACCGTCGGCGTCGGGCATCGAGTAGGCCTGGGCGAGCTGCAAAGGCGTGTAACCGGTCGAGGCCGCGGCCGGGCCGACCCGGAACCGCCCGCGCGCCTGCGGCCGGTCGTCGAGCCCGAGCACGCCGACCACGCGCTCCCCGAGCGCGGCCGGGACGCTGAGCCCACCCGTGCGCTGCCGGCCGGTGCGCCCGTCGGCGCGGCGGACCTCCTCCAACGACGTGTCGAACAACTGGGCCAGCGCAGCGGCGCTGCCCTGCACCCGCACCAACCGACTCGCCCGGTCGGCGGAGATCACCCGGGCGCCTGCCGCCGTGACAGCCTGTTCCACCGCCCGCAGGTCGCCCGGATCGGCGCCGTAGCGCTCCGCAAGCTCCGCACGGCTCAGCGGCGGACCGGCGAATGCCGCAGCCTCCGGCTCGGCGCGACGGCGCAGGACCAGGGTGACCGCGACCTGCTCCGCGGCGTCGACCGGGCCGACGACGGTGGCGTCGGACCAGGCTTGGCGGTCACTGCCGGGCAACGGGATACGGGGCTCGTTCATGAGTCAATCTTCGCGCACCGCACCGACAATTCGGACGCCGCAGTGGCCCGGTAGGTTCGCGGCTATGACCAGCGCGAGTTCGGCGATCATCACGATCACCCTCACCGTGAACGACCGCACCGGCGTCACCCTCTACGCCCCGCCGTGGGAGGACGACGACGGCGAGGAGTGGCAGGGCTTCCTCGGCGACGGCGCCAAGATCCTGCTCTACCCCAACATCACCGAACTCGCCGCGTTCATCGCCTCCGGCCAGGAGAACGACCTGTCCGACCATCCGGGCTGGGGCCAGATCCTCAAGATGACACCCGACGACCTGAAACCCGGCAGCGAGGAGCACTACGACCTCGACCAGGTCTACGAGTGGGCGGCCGGCGAGCCCGACCCGGTGCACGTGTCGTCGCTGGCCAATGTCGTCGACATGGTTGCCAAGATCGCCGACTGCTGCGACGACGGCGCGCTGCGTCGGCTCGTCGAGGACACTCCCGAATACGCGGATCTCGTCGACTCCGAGGTCAGCTACCACGGCCGCGACGGGCGCAAGCGCTGGAACGAGGTCGGCGACACCGTCGCCGACTCGTGGGAGCGCGCGATCGCCCGGGTGGAATCGTGGCTGAACTGGCAGGGCGACTACGACGCTGCAGCGGTCGAGGAGGAAGAAGAGCTCGAGCTGTGGGAGCGCGTCGGCGCGGAGCCGATCCAGATCGTGCTGCGCGACGCCACCTACCTCACCGTGCGTGGCGAGGTGTCCGTCGACCCGGACAGCGACGACACCGAGACGGCGTTCATCGGTGACGACGACGACGTCAAGGTCTTCACCGAGGTGGAGAGCCTGGCCCGCTACTGCCGCACCGCCACCGAGCACACGCTGATGAAGCTCGAATGGTGGAGCCTGCTGGCCGACGAGGACGACGACGAGGTCTTTTCGCCCGAGGTCTCCTACGACCTGCGCAAGCCGTCGCCCGAAGGAGCGCAGCTGTTGCGCGAGCTCGCAACGTTCTGCCGCCTCGATGCCGACACCGAGCGTGCTCGACGAACCACGCATCGACCGCGACGACTGGCGCGCGCTCGTCGACGAGGTCGCGACCT
Source organism: uncultured Actinomycetota bacterium (assembly GCA_963850835.1). GTDB lineage: Bacteria > Actinomycetota > Actinomycetes > Mycobacteriales > Jatrophihabitantaceae > Jatrophihabitans. Next base: position 134,000 of record CAWKNB010000004.1, read on the forward strand.
GTTTCGACCCGGGAGACTGACCGAATGGCCACGAGTACCGCGCACGTCGCGACCGACCGGCCCGGTCGCTACGCCAAGCAACTCGTCGCACACATGACCCGACGCGTGAGCGGCGAATGGGACGAGACCGCCGGTGCCGGCTGGCTGCAGTTCGGCGCCGGCCGCGCGACGCTGCAAGCGCGCGAGGACGCTCTGGACCTGCAGGTCGACGGCACGGACCCGGGCGATCTCGACCAGCTCGAGGATGTCGTCGGGCGGCACCTCGTCCGGTTCGGCACCCGCGACGAGCTGGTCGTGATGTGGACCCGCGACGACGGCAGCCCCGGCACCGAGCAACGAAACGATGCCGGCGAGGAGTAGTCGGCGTCTCGGCGTCCTCACGCTCGCCGTGCTCGCGTTGTCCGCGTGCACGTCGAGTGCGGGCGGCGGCTCGCCCAGCAGCACCGGCGCGCCACCGACGTCTGCACCGGTCACCGCGCCGAGTTCGCCCCCCGCCTCGACCTCGACCTCTCGGACCGCCTCCGCGCCGGTCTCGACCGCGCCGGTGTCCGCGGCGCAACGCGTGTTCGCCGAGATGTCCGAGCGCGAGCGAGCCGGCCAGCTCGTGATGGTCGACTGCCCCACGAGCGGCGTCACCGACGCCACCCGCAGCGCGATCACCGACAGCGACGTCGGCGCGGTGATCCTCGACGGCACCAGCACGGCCGGCCGCGGCACCATCTCCAGGATCACCGCGCAGCTGCGCGGCCTCGCCCCGCGAAAGGTCGGCCTGTTCATCGCCACCGACCAGGAAGGCGGGCAGGTGCAGCGGTTGCAGGGGCCGGGCTTCGCGAGCATTCCCTCTGCCGTGGTGCAGGGCCAGATGGACCCGGCCGAGCTGCAGTCGCAGGCCCGCACCTGGGGGAACCAGCTGCGGCGCGTCGGGGTGAACCTCAACCTCGCGCCGGTGCTCGACACGGTGCCGCCCGGCTCGACCGGCAACCCGCCGATCGGCGACCTCGACCGCGAGTACGGCCGCACGCCGCAGGCAGTGACGACACACGGCCTGGCGGTGGCCGACGGCATGACGGCGGCCGGGATCGACGTCACCGTGAAGCACTTCCCGGGCCTCGGACGGGTCGCCGGCAACACCGACGTCACCGCGGGTGTGACCGACAACGTCACCACCCGCAACGATCCGTACCTGGCACCGTTCCGCGCCGCGGTACGCGACCACGTGCCGTTCGTGATGATGTCGACGGCGATCTACACGAAGATCGACCCGGCGAATCCCGCGGCGTTCTCCCACACCATCGTCAGCGGCATGCTGCGCGGCGACCTCGGTTTCCGCGGGGTCGTGATCAGCGACGACCTGGGCGTAGCCGCCCAGGTCGCCCAGTACTCCCCAGGCCAGCGGGCGGTGCGCTTCGTCGCGGCCGGCGGTGACATGTCGCTCACCGTGGACGCGTCGCTCGCCGGCGCGATGGCCAACGCGCTCGTGTCGCGGGCGAAGTCGGACCCGGCGTTCAAGCGGCTCGTGGATGCCGCTGCGTTGCGGGTGCTGCAGGCCAAGCAGGCCGGCGGGTTGCTCTGACTCAGGCCATCAACGCGGCGTAACCGGGTTTGACGATCGAATTGATGATGTTCAGCCGCTCGTCGAAACCGATGAACGCGCTCTTCATCGCATTGATCGTGAACCATTGCAGATCAGACCAGGTGTAGTCGAACGCCTCGGCCAGCAACCACATCTCGCGGCTCATCGACGTGCCGCTCATCAACCGGTTGTCGGTGTTGACCGTGACGCGGAACTGCAGCCGGCGCAACAACCCGATCGGGTGCTTGGCGATGGATTCCGCCGCACCGGTCTGCACGTTCGACGACGGGCACATCTCGAGCGGGATGCGCTTGTCGCGCACGTATTTCGCCAACGGCCCGAGCCGGAAACCGGCCTGGATGTCATCGACGATGCGCACCCCGTGGCCGAGCCGGTCGGTGCCACACCATTGGATCGCCTCCCAGATGGAGGGCAGCCCGAACGCCTCGCCGGCGTGGATCGTGAAGTGGTAGTTCTCGCGGCGCAGGTACTCGAACGCGTCGAGATGACGACTGGGCGGAAATCCCGCCTCGGCGCCGGCGATGTCGAAACCGACGACCCCGTCGTCGCGAAAACGCACCGCGAGCTCGGCGATCTCCCGGGACCGGGCGGCGTGCCGCATCGCGGTCGCGATGGCACCGACCCGGATCGAACGGCCCTGCGCCGCGGCGGTCGCCTCGCCCTCGCGGAAGCCCTCCAGCACAGCACCGACGACCTCGTCGAGCGTGAGACCGCCCTCGACGTGCTGCTCCGGCGCCCACCGCACCTCGGCATAGACGACACCATCGGCGGCAAGATCCTCGACGCACTCACGAGCGACGCGGGCGATGCCTTCGCGGGTCTGCATCACCGCGACCGTGTGGGCGAACGTCTCCAGGTACCGGTCGAGGGAACCGGAGTTCGCGGCCTCACGGAACCACATCGCGAGTTCTTCCGCATCGTTGGTCGGCAGGTCCTCGTAACCGATTCGGGAGGCCAGGTCGACGATCGTGGCGGGCCGGAGTCCGCCGTCGAGATGATCGTGCAGCAGCACCTTCGGGGCACGGCGGACGGATTCCAGGTCGAGCGGGACGGGCATGGGTGCCACCGTAGCTGCCACCGGGCAGCGACTATCGAGCAACATGGGGGCATGACTGCAGCCGTGCCGCCGCCCACCGTGTCCGTCAGTGCCTCGCTCGAGCGCGAGATCGCACCGGACAAGTACACGCTGTCCGCCCAGGTCACCGGCGAGGGCAACGACACCCGCGCAGCAACCGCCGACCTGGTGTCGCGCTACCGCAAGCTGGAGTCGGCCGCCGAGGCGTTCCCGTTGAGCGTCGACGTGCGGCACAGCGCGATCGCGAGCTGGCCGGGCTGGGGCAAGCGGGCCAAGGCGAGCGCGCACCGCACCATGACCGTCACCGGCACCGATCCGGCGAGCGCCGGCGAGGTGGCCGATCGGATGGCCGCGGTCCAGGGCGCCGCGATCGACGGGCCGCACTGGGAGGTCGACAAGGACAACGCGGCGTTCGCGCAACTGCAGGCCGACGTGGTGCACGAGGCGAGGGACCGGGCGCAGCGCTACGCGGCCGCGCTGGGTGGATCGCTGGGCCGGCTCGTGGAACTGCGTGACCCGCAGGCCGGTGGAGGGCATCGGGCGATGTACGCGATGGCCGCCGCGGGACGGGCCGTCGGAGCGCCGGAGGTGTCCGACCTGGACCTCTCGCCGCAGCCGATCTCGATCAGCGCCACCGTCGAGGCCACCTGGTACGTCGACCTGCCGGACTGAATCCGGGGGCTCAGGCGATGCGATCGATCACCAACGCGATGTCGGGTGCGGGGCCGGCCGCGATCGACTAGCCGCCCTCGAGCGCTTCCAGTGCGCCGTCGAAGCGAGCGGCGTCGTCGGCGTGCAGTTCGAGCAGCGGGTCGCCCTTGCGCACCTGCTCGCCGCGCTTGGCGCGCAACACGACGCCGGCGGCGGCCGACACCGGATCCTCCTTGCGTGCCCGCCCGGCACCGAGGCGCCACGCAGCGACACCGACGGCGAGTGCATCCAGCTCGGTCAGCACTCCGGACTCGGGCGCAGTCACCACATGCGTCTCGTTCGCGCTCGGCAGGTCCGCCGACGGATCGCCGCCCTGCGCGCTCACCATCGCCCGCCACACGTCCATCGCCCGGCCGTCGCGCAGCGCGTCGGCCGGGTCGACGTCGATCCCGGCACCACCCAGCATCTCGCGGGCCAGCGCGAGGGTGAGCGCCACGACGTCGTCGGGGCCGCCGCCCTCGAGCACCTCCACCGACTCGCGCACCTCCAGCGCGTTGCCGGCGGTGCGACCCAGCGGCGTCGACATGTCGGTGAGCAGCGCGACGGTGTTCTGGCCGTGGGAACGGCCGAGTTCGACCATCGTCTCGGCGAGCCGGCGCGCGTCGTCGACCGTCTTCATGAACGCCCCGCTGCCGACCTTCACGTCCAGCACCAGCGTCGCCGCGCCCTCGGCGATCTTCTTGCTCATGATCGACGAGGCGATCAGCGGGATCGACGGGACGGTGCCGGTGACGTCGCGCAACGCATAGAGCTTGCGATCGGCCGGTGCGAGTTCGTCTCCCGCGGCGCACACCACCGCACCCACCTCGGCGAGCTGGTCGCGGAACTGCCGGTTGGTCAGGTTCGCCTGCCACCCCGGGATCGACTCGAGCTTGTCCAGCGTGCCGCCGGTGTGCCCGAGCCCGCGCCCGGACAGCTGCGGCACCGCCGCGCCGCAGGCGGCCACGAGCGGTGCGAGCGGCAGCGTGATCTTGTCGCCGACACCGCCGGTGGAGTGCTTGTCGACGGTGGGGCGCGGGACCTGTGAAAGGTCCAGGGTCTCCCCCGTTGCGATCATCGCCGCGGTCCATCGGGCGATCTCCCTGGCGGTCATCCCGTTGAGCAGGATCGCCATCGCGAGCGCCGACATCTGCTCGTCCGCGACGTTGCCGCGGGTGTACGCGTCGATCACCCAGTCGATCTGCGCATCGCTGAGTTCACCGTGGTCGCGTTTGGCGGCGATGACATCGACGGCCTGGAACTCAGGCAAGATCTTCACGCCCGAAGGCCATCGGCAGGATGTCGATCATCGGCTTGATGCCCTCGGCGGTGTCGACGAGCAGGTCCGGGCCACCGTGCTCCCACAGCAGTTGCCGGCAGCGACCGCAGGGCATCAGCACCTCGCCGTGGCGGTCGACGCACGAGAACGCCACCAGCCGGCCGCCACCCCCGCCGTGCAATGCGGACACCAGGCCGCACTCCGCGCACAGCGTGACGCCGTACGAGGCGTTCTCGACGTTGCAGCCGGTCACGATGCGACCGTCGTCGACGTAGGCCGCCGCACCCACGGGAAACTGCGAATACGGTGCGTACGCGTGGCCCATCGCTTCGAGTGCGGCACGCCGGAGCGCCGGCCAGTCGACCTCGGTCATCGTCATCCCTTCACGTACGGTTCGCCGTCGGCGGCCGGCGCCTGCACCCGCCCGACCAGACCCGCGACGGCGATGATCGTTGCGATGTAGGGCAGCATGCTCAGGAACGCCGACGGTATCTGCACCGGCGTGCCGACGATGCCAAGGGTGATCTGCAGCTGGTCGGTGAACCCGAACAGCAGCGCGGCCGCGACGGCGCCGCGCGGGCTCCACCGCCCGAAGATCACCGCGGCGAGCGCGATGAAGCCCTTGCCGGAGGAGATGTTGGCGTTGAACTGGCCCGAGCCGCCGATCGTCAGCGTGGCGCCCGCGAGACCTGCGATCAGCCCGCCGATCAGCACGTTGCGGTACCGGATCCGGTTCACCTTGATGCCCATGGTGTCGGCGGCCTTGGGGTGCTCGCCGACGGCCCGGGTGCGCAAGCCCCAGCGGGTGCGGAACAGCCCGATGTCCATCAGGATCACCACGCCGTAGGTGATGTACACGATGATGTTGACGTTGAAGAACGCCTGCCCGATCACCGGGATGTCGCCGAGCACCGGGATCTTGATCGGCGACAGCACCGCGCCGGCGTTGTACTCCTGCGAGTTCTTGTCGCCGGCCATGATCGAGTGGTAGCCGAGGTTCGTCAGCCCCAGCGCCAGCGCGTTGAGCACCACGCCGAGGATCACCTGGTTCACCAGGTAGCGGATTGCGAAAACCGCAAGCAGCACCGCGATGAGCGCGCCGCCGAGCACTGACGCAATGAGCCCGATGCCCAGGCTGCCGGCCGAGGACGCGAACAGCGCGCCGGCGAAGGCGCCGACCAGCATCTGGCCCTCGATCGCGATGTTGATCACGCCGGAGCGCTCGCACACGATGCCGGCCATCGCGCCGAGCACGTACGGGATCGACGCGACGATCGAGTTGGCGACCAGACCGGTGAGGCTGATCGGGTTGGCCGGGTTGCCGGTGCCGGCCCAGCACAGGAATGCCAGCACGAACAGCGTGAGGGTCGAGGCCAATACCCACCGCATCTGCGAACGTGGGTAGCCGCGCACGAGTTGACCCACGCCCAGCGCCACCACGACGACACCCATGACCATCGCCAGGGCGCCGCCCGGGAAACGCAGGGTCGGAACGAACCAGCGGTCGCCGCTCTGTGAGATCTGGAACGCGGCATCGCCGTTGTCCGCGCCGATGCCGAAGGCCACGAACATCACCACACCGGTGACGATCATGGCGATGCCGGTGATCAGCCGCTTGCGTTTCGTGGGCCGGACGTCGACGACGTCGAGGTTGACGACGAGGCTCTCGTCGATGGCCTCGTCCGGGGCCGCGGTGGTGCTCATCCGTTCCAGCCCTTCGCGAGGTTGCTGGTACCCGTACTCGCGGAGGCGGCGCGCAGCCGGAACAGGCCACGGGTCAGTGCCGGCGCTGCGATGAACAGCACGATCACCGCCTCCATGACCGTCACGACGTCGGGCGGGGTGGGGGTGTCGGCGCCCATGGTCACGCCGCCGGCGCGGAAAGCGCCGAACAGCAGACCGGCGAGCAGCGTGCCGATGGGTGAGGCCCGGCCCAGGAGCGCGACGGTGATGGCGTCGAAGCCGAACCCGCCGTCGATGTCCTGGGTCACCACGTGCCGGGTGCCGAGCACCTGGGACACGCCCACGAGCCCGGCCAGTGCCCCGGAGATGAGCATGACGGTGATGTAGCCGCGCTCCACCCGCATACCGGCCGTCCGCGCGGCGAACGCGTTGGCGCCGATCGCCTTGAGGCTGAAGCCGATCGTCGAGCGGGAGAGCAGCCACCAGCACGCTCCGACCGCGAGCAACGCGAGGATGAGCCCGGAGTGGACGTTCTCGAAGATCACCGGGAGCTGCGCCGAGATGTGGATGGGGCTGCGTGGTCGCCTCGGTGTAGGGGGGCGCCTGGAAACCGTGCACCGTCAGCAGGTAGCCGAGGAAGTAGTAGGCGACGTAGTTGAGCATGATCGTGGTGATCACTTCGTGCGCGCCGGTCCGCGCCTTGAGCAGGCCGACGATGCCACCCCAGATCGCCCCGCCGAGGATGCCGGCCAGCAACGCCACCAGCAGGTGCAGCCCGGTGGGCAGGTGCCATTTGAAGCGCGACGTAGCCGGCCAGGATCGCGCCCATGATCAGCTGGCCCTGGACCCCGATGTTGAACATCCCGGCCTGGAACGCGACGGTCACCGCGAGGCCGCCGAGGATCAGCGGCGCCGCGTTGACCAGGGTGCTGGAGATCGGCCCGAAGATCGGGGTGCCGCCGTCGGAGTAGAACGAGTCCGGGTTGAACACCGCGCCGCGGAACAGCGCCGAGTAGGCCCCGGAGATCGCGGCCCAGGCGTGGGAGAACGTGTCGGTCGGGTGCTGGAAGAAGTAGCCCGAGCGAGTCACGCGTGGCCTGGTCGGCCAGCGCGATCAGGATCGCGCCGACGATCAGCGCAACGATGAACGACAGCACGGTGACCACGAACTGGTTGCCGTAGAGGTAACCGTCGAGTGCCCGGCGCCACCACGGCGGCTTGCCGGAACCCAGTGTCTCCTCGTCCTCCTCCGCTGCCTCTCCCTCGGGTGCGGTCAGCGTCATACCAGCCCTCCGGATTCGCGGCGGATCGCCGCCTCACTCTGCGGCGCCGCTTCGGCCGCTGCCTCCTCCGCCGACGAGCCGGCCATCAGCAGGCCGAGCTGCTCGGCCGGAGTACCAGCCGCAACCTCGCCGGCGATCCGGCCGCGGTACATCACCGCGATGCGGTCCGCCAGCCCGAGCACCTCGTCCAGTTCGGTCGAGACCAGCACCACCGCCGTGCCCTTGTCCCGCTCCTCGACGATGCGCCGATGCACGAACTCCATCGATCCGACGTCCAAACCGCGCGTCGGCTGGGCCACGACCAGCAGTTTCAGTGGCCGGGACAGCTCCCGGGCGAGAACGACCTTTTGCTGGTTGCCTCCGGACAGGGTTCCGGCGGCGGCGCGAGTGCCCGGCGTCCGCACGTCGAACTCGTCGATCCTGGCCTTGGCGTTGCGCTCGATCTCGCCGAGGTTGAGGCTGGCGCCGGAAGCGAACGGCGGCTTGTCGTACATGTCGAGGACGAGGTTCTCGGCGACCGTGAACGAGCCCACGAGCCCGTCGTGCAGGCGGTCCTCGGGCACGTAGCCGACGCCGATGTCGAGCACCTCGTCGGTGGTGAGCGAGGTGACCGACCTGCCGTTGATGCGAATCTCGCCGCTCGCGGGCTTGACCAGACCGACGAGGGCCCGGGTCACCTCGGTCTGGCCGTTGCCCTGCACGCCGGCAATGGCGTAGACCTCGCCGGCGCGCACCTCGAACGAGACCGATTCGACGAGCACGACTCCCTGGTCGCTGATGATCTCGAGGTCGCGCACCTCGAGCACCGGCTCGCCCGGCTGCGCCGGTCCCTTGTCGACCACGAGTTGCACCGGGCGGCCGACCATCAGCGAGGCCAGCTCGCTGGCCGACGCGCTCGGCTCGGCGGTGCCGACGACCTTGCCGCGCCGGATGACGGTGATGCGATCGGCGATCGCCCGCACCTCGTGCAGCTTGTGGCTGATGAACACGATCGACGTGCCGGCATCGCGCAGGCCGCGGATGACCGTGATCAGTTCCTCGGTCTCCTGCGGGGTGAGCACCGCGGTGGGCTCGTCGAGCACCAGCAGCGACGCATCGCGGCTGAGGGCCTTCAGGATCTCGACGCGCTGCTGCACACCCACCGGCAGGTTGCCGACGAGCGCGTCCGGCGGCACGTCGAGCCCGTAGCGCTTGGAGATCTGCGCGACCTGGCGCCGGGCGCGGCGGCGGGCCAGAAATCCGGCGGGCGCGGTGATCTCGCGACCGAGCATGACGTTCTCGGTGACCGAGAACACCGGCACCAGCATGAAGTGCTGGTGCACCATGCCGATGCCGGCGGCCATGGCGTCGCCGGGCCCGTCGAACGGTGACGGGCTTGTCGTCGACGAGGATCTCGCCCTCGTCCGGGCGGTAGAGCCCGTAGACGACGTTCATCAGGGTCGACTTGCCGGCCCCGTTCTCGCCGAGGAGGGCGTGGATCTCACCCGGCTCGACGACGAGGTCGACCGAATCGTTGGCGACGAGCGTCCCGAAGCGCTTGGTGATGCCACGGAGCTCGAACTTCACCGCACATCCCTTCTCGCTGGGTCTGGGAGCGGACCGCAGCCCGCCCCCAGACCGTAACGCGAGCCGTCAGGCGGCGGGCTGGGCCTTCGAGGTGATCTTGATCGTGCCGTCCGTAATACCGGCCTTCACCTTGGCCAGCTGGGTCTGCAGGTCAGCCGGGACCTTGTTGGAGAACTGGTGGAACGGCGCGAGGCCGGTGCCGCCGTTCTTGAGGGTGCCGACGTACGACCCGGTCGGGAACTGACCGGTTGCCGCCTGCTGCACGTACTGCACGACCGAGCCGGTCAGGTTCTTGGTGACCGAGGTGATGAAGTACTTGCAGTACTGCGCAGCCGAGACGCAGCCGTCGGTGTCCACCCACATCACGTTCGCCTTGCCACCGGAGGCCTGCGCGGCCGCACCCGCGCCGAGGCCGGCGCCGCCGGCCACCGGGAAGATGATGTCAGCGCCCTGCTGCACGAACGTCTGGCTGATCTGCTTGCCCTTGTTCTGGTCGGTGAACGACTGCGAGAAGGTGCCCGACTTCGGCTTGTTCTCGTCCCAGCCGAGGACCTGGACGCTCTTCTTGTTCTGCTTGTTGTAGTACTGCACGCCCTCCCAGAAGCCGTCCATGTAGATCGTCACCGGCGGGATGTTCAGACCGCCCCAGGTGGCCACCTTGCCGGACTTGCTCATGCCGGCTGCCAGGTAACCGCCGAGGAAGGCGCCCTGCGCGGTGTTGAACTGGATGCCGTAGACGTTCGGGCCGCTCGAGGGCGCGTCGACCTCGGCGAAGTGCACATTCGGGCTCGCCGCCGCGACCGTCTTGACGTTCGCCGACATGAGGCCGCCGACCGCGATGACCGCCTGGCAGCCCTTTGCTGACCTCGGCCTTCAGGTTCGGGGTGTAGTCGTTGCCCGAGTTGGACGGGACGTAGGAGATCTTGATGTTCGGGTTGGCCTTGTTCGCGGTCTGCATGCCGGCCCACGACGATTGGTTGAACGACTTGTCGTCGACGCCGCCGGTGTCCAGGACCATGCACGCGGTCAGCGCCTTGCCGGCCGCGGCCGACGTCGTGGCACCGCCGGCCGGCGCGCTGCTGGCCGCAGACGTACCGGTCGGAGCCGCCGCACTCGAATTGTTGCCTCCGCCGCCCTTGCTGCCACAGGCGGTCAAAGCCAGGGCCATTGCCGCAACTCCGGCAACTACGGCGCTCGCACGCACACGATGCACGTTGTTCATCCTTTCGATTACGGCCGACGGCCGTGATGTCGTATGCGGTCACGTTAGCCACCGGCACCCGCGCCGCAAGTCGCCTGGGCCGATATGCCGTGTCGACACCAGATCGTTGTCTTCGCATCGGCGACATCAGCTCACTGCGTGTGTACGATCCGCCGGTCATGATCGACGCTGCGCGCACGCCGCGGCCCGGCCGTCGCGTCCGTCGCGGCACCGCCGCCTAGCATTTCGCAGGTGACCGCTTCGAGCTCGCTGCCGAAGTCGGGGCGCGCGCGTCGCGGTGGGACGCTGTACCGCGGCGGCGGCGGGATGTGGTCGTGGGTGGCACACCGGATCACCGGCCTGCTCACGTTCTTCTTCCTTTTCGCACACGTGCTCGATACGGCGCTCGTGCGGGTGTCGCCGGAGTCCTACGACCGGGTGATCGACATCTACAAGAACCCGTTCGTCAACGTCCTCGAGGTCGCCTTGGTCGGCGCGGTGCTGTTCCACGCGCTCAACGGCCTGCGGATCATCGCGGTCGACTTCTGGAGCGAGGGCGCGCGTTACCAGCGCCAGCTGTTGTGGGCGACGGTGTTCGTCTGGGTGGTCGTGATGGTGCCGGCTGCGTTCTTCATGCTCGCGCACGCTGCCGCCGAGCTGTTCGGGAGTCGATGATGACGGCCGGACTGCCTCCCATCGACGCGCCGCGAGCCCCGCGCCGCCGGGCGTCGGGCGCGAACGTCGAGCTCTCCGCGTGGTTGTTCATGCGGGTGTCCGGCGTGCTGCTCGTGGTGCTCGTGCTCGGGCACCTGTTCGTCATGACCATCCTCGACGGCGGGGTACAGCGCATCAACTTCGCGTTCGTCGCCGGGCGCTGGGCCGCGCTGTTCTGGCAGCTCTGGGACCTACTGATGCTCTGGCTGGCGATGCTCCACGGCGCCATCGGCATGGGGACGATCATCAACGACTACGCCCGCCGCGACGGTGCCCGGTTGATTCTGAAATGCCTGCTGTACACGGCAACGACCGTCACGATCGCACTCGGCACGCTGGTGATCTTCACGTTTGACCCGACCCTGTGAACGCGCGAGTCGTGCACCACCACACCTACGACGTGGTGATCGTCGGCGCCGGCGGCGCGGGGATGCGCGCCGCCCTCGAGGCGTCGGCGCGGGTCCGCACCGCGGTGCTCACCAAGCTGCACCCGACCCGCTCGCACACCGGGGCGGCGCAGGGTGGCATGAGTGCTGCGCTCGCGAACGTCGAGGAGGACACCTGGGAGTGGCACGCGTTCGACACCGTCGTGGGCGGCGACTACCTCGTCGACCAGGATGCCGCCGAGGTGATGTGCCGCGAGGCGATCGACGCCGTGCTCGATCTGGAGCGGATGGGCCTGCCGTTCAACCGGACGGCAGACGGCCGGATCGATCAGCGCCGGCTCGGCGGTCACACGCGTGACCATGGCGAGGCGCCGGTACGTCGCTCGTGTTATGCCGCCGACCGGACCGGCCAACTGATCCTGCAGACGCTGTTCCAGAACTGCGTGAAACAGGATGTGCAGTTCTTCAACGAGTTCTACGTCCTCGATCTGGTCGAGGTCGCAGGCACGGTGTGCGCAGTCGTGGCCTACGAACTCGCCACCGGCGACCTGCACGTGTTCGGCGCCAAAGCGGTCGTGTTCGCCACCGGCGGGTTCGGCAAGGTGTTCCGGACGACCTCCAACGCACACACGCTCACCGGTGACGGGATGGGCATCGTGTGGCGGCACGGGCTCCCGCTCGAGGACATGGAGTTCTTCCAGTTCCACCCCACCGGGCTGGCCGGTCTGGGCATCCTGCTGTCCGAGGCCGCCCGCAGCGAGGGCGCGAGCCTGCTCAACGGTGCGGGCGAACGGTTCATGGAGCGCTACGCCCCGTCGATCAAGGACCTCGCGCCGCAGGACGTCGTGTCCCGCGCGATAGCCACCGAGGTGCGCGAGGGCCGTGGCGCCGGCCCGCAGCACGACCACGTGCTGCTCGACCTCACCGGACTGCCGCCGGAACAGATCGACGCAAAGCTGCCGGACGTCGCCGAGTTCGCGCGCACCTACCTCGGCGTCGAGCCCTACGACGAGCCGGTGCCGGTGGCTCCGACGGCGCACTACGCGATGGGCGGCGTACCGACGACGCTCGCCGCGCAAGTGCTGCGCGACAACGACGCTGCGGTGCCCGGCCTCTACGCCGCCGGCGAGGTGGCGTGTGTCTCCGTGCACGGCGCGAACCGGCTGGGATCCAACTCGTTGCTGGACATCAACGTTTTCGGTCGCCGCGCCGGTATCAGCGCTGCGGAATTCGCAATGACACAACCGTTGGTCGAACTGCCACCGCTCGCCGAGGCGACGGTGGCCGCGATGGTCGATCGGTTGCTCACCTCGGCCGGCCGCGAACGCACGGCCGCGATCCGCCGCGACCTGCAGGACACCATGGAGCGCAACGCGCAGGTCTATCGCAGCGACGAGTCGCTGCGGCGGGCCGAGAACGATCTCGCCACGTTGCGGGCGCGATACGCCGACGTCGCCGTCACCGACAAGGGTCGGCGATTCAACTCCGATCTGCTGGAAGCGATCGAGCTCGGTTTCCTGCTCGACCTCGCCGAGGCGCTCGTGGTGAGCGCCCGGGCCCGCACCGAATCGCGCGGTGCACATTTCCGCGAGGACCACCCGCAGCGCGACGACGATGCGTTCCTGCGGCACACCATGGCCTACCGGGAAGCCGACGGCACGATCAGGCTGGCCTACAAGCCGGTGGTGCAGACCAGATACCAGCCGACGGAACGGAAGTACTGATGGGCACACCGGTGCTCGACACCGCGACACGCATCGTCGAGCTGCGCATTCGCCGCTTCGATCCGGAAACCGACGCCGAACCGCACTGGGAGACCTACGCGGTGCCGACTCAGCCACCGGACCGGGTGCTCGACCTCCTGCACTACGTCAAGTGGGAGATCGACGGTTCGCTGACCTTCCGCCGCTCGTGCGGCAGCGGGGTATGCGGGTCGGATGCGATGCGGATCAACGGCGTGAACCGGTTGGCGTGCAAGGTGTCGGTGCACGACCTGCCCGACGCCATCACCGTGGAGCCGATCAAAGGCCTGCCGCTCGAGAAGGACCTCGTCGTCGACATGGAGCCGTTCTTCGCCGCCTATCGCGAGGTGCAGCCGTTTCTCGTGACCCGCGGCAATCAGCCCAGCCGCGAGAACCGGCAGAGCGAGGCCGACCGGGCCCGGTACGAGGACACCACGAAATGCATCCTGTGTGCGGCGTGCACGACTTCGTGTCCGGTGTACTGGGCCGACGGCGCCTATGTCGGCCCGGCGGCGATCGTCAATGCCCACCGGTTCGTGTTCGACAGCCGGGACCGGGCCCGCAACGAACGTCTCGACATCCTCGCCGACGGCGACGGCGTATGGCGTTGTCGCACCACCTTCAACTGCACCGAGGCGTGCCCGCAGGGGATCGAGGTCACCAAGGCGATCGCCGAGGTGAAGCGAGCGCTCCTGTTCCGGCGGGTGTGAGGTCGACCGCGATGCGACTACCGATCCTGCGCGCTGTTGCGGCGAGCATGCTGCTCGTCGCGGCGCTGTTCACGTCGTCCGGTGCCGCCGGGGCGTCGGCACCGGCACCGGCCCGGGTCGCGCACAACGCGCTTCTGGCGACGGCCGGGCAGGTGGAGGCCGGGTCGGTGACCCCATCTGTCACGCCCGCGCCGACGCCGGTCGAGAAGGCGAAGAAGTCCCCACCCGGCGTCGGGCTCGTCGTTGCGCTGCTGATCGTCGGCGCGGCTTTCTGGGTGAGCCACTGGGCCCGCAACCGGCGCCGGCGGCAACCTCCCCCACCGGACTGAGGATCACCTCTCCTTGGGGTGAGTGACCAGCCAGGTGGTGACGGCACCCGCGACGGCGCCGGCGCCCACCAACGCCGCACCCACAGCGGCTGGTCGGACCGCGACCTCTTCCACCGCAACGTCGGCCTGGGCCATCACCGACGGCTCGACCACCGGCAGCATGTTGGCGCTGAGCCGCTCGCGGGCCGTGGCCAGCCAGGCGCAGCAGAACAACATCCAGCGCGCGACCAGCTGGATCCAGATGAGGATCGCCAGGACGCTCGCGAACGGCCCGGCGGTTGGGCTGTGTGCCGTGTGCGCGATCGTGTAGGTGCCGACGATCTTCAGGATCTCGAAACCGATGGCCGCCATCAGCGCACCCCGGAGTGCCACCTTCATCGGCACATCGGCCTGCGGCAGGCGCACCAGCAGCCACCAGAAGATGATCATGTCGCCGACGACGGCGACGGCGATCCCGAGCACCTTCGTGAGCGCAGTCGACCCCGGCAGTGAATCCAGGTTGAGCGCGCGCAGGATCTCGCCGGTGAGCGAGGTCCCCACGGCAGTGATGGCGACCGAGAGCAGCACGCCGATACCGAGTCCGGCGAGCACGAGCAGGTCGGACAACTTGGCCACGACGAATTTCCGCTTCGCCGGTACACGGCCCCATACACCGTCGATCGCGTTGCGCAGGTTGCCGATCCAGCCGAGCCCGGCCAGCAGCACTCCGGCGAGCCCGACGACGCCCAGCGCCGAACGTTTGTCGATCGCGGTCTGCAGGGCGGTTTTCAGCGTGGTGCCGAGGTCGCCGGGCACCTTGTCCGTGACCTGGTTGAACAGCTCCTGCTGGGCGGCCGGGTGCGAGTGCAGCACGAATCCGGTGATCGAAACCGCCAGCAACAACAGCGGGAACAGCGCCAGGAAGCTGAAGTAGGTGATCGCGGCGGCGTACTGGTTGGCGTTGTTGCGGCCCATGAGCTGCCAGGCGGCCAGCACGTGCCGCAGCCAGGCGTGGCGATCCTGCAGCGCCTGCCAACGACCCTTGGCCTGGCTGGTCAGTCGTTTGGCCTTACCACCGCCATCCTCGCCGCCATCGGGCGCGCTGTCGGCTGCGCTGTGCTGCGGTGCCTGCGCCTCGGTCATGCCGAGGGTCTACCCGCACGGGGGCGCCGTCTCGCCGAGGGGAAACTCCGAATGCCAGTCCCAACGCCCCTTGGGCCGGCGGGCGAACAACACGAACCGGTCGACGGTGAACCGGGCGACGAAGCCGGCCAGGCCCTCGTAGGCCTCGTCCAGCGCAGCGTCGTCGACACCGTGGGCCACCGTCACGTGCGGGTGATAGGGGAATTCGAGGTCGCGGGCCAGCGGGCCGCGGCGGATCGCCTGCTCGAGCGTCTCGCAGTCGGAGACGCCCATCGCGACCTGGATGAACACCACCGGTGAGGTGGGCCGAAACGTACCGGTACCGGCGAGGTGCATCACGAACGGGCCGGTCTCGCGGGCGGCCTCGGTGAGGTGCTTCTCGACCTCGTCGATGGTGTTCTCGGGCACCGGGGTCGGCGGTAGCAACGTCACGTGCGGGAACACCAGCTCGGCCGCCGGGTCACCGACGCGTGAACGCCATCTCGTCAGGGCCTTCGCGTGGGGCTGTGGGATGGCCACGGCCACCCCGAGCATCAGATCCTTCACGCGCGCACCGGGGGCACGAACCCGACCCGCTCGTAGGCGACGCGCACCGACTCGTCGGCCACCTCGTTGGCGCGCTCGGCACCGCGGGCCAGGATGCGATCGAGCTCCGCGGGATCGGTGAGCAGTTCGGCCGTGCGTTTGGCGAACGGCTCGGCGAATGCGACCACCGCGTCGGCCACCGCCACCTTCAGCGCGCCGTAGCCCTGTCCGCCGAACTCGCCCTCGAGCTCGGGCACGGTCTGCCCGCTGAAGGTGGACAGGATCGACAGGAGGTTGGACACCCCCGGTTTGGCGACCGGGTCGAATCGGATCTCGGTCTCGGTGTCGGTGACGGCGCGGCGGATCTTCTTCGCGGTCACACCCGGGTCGTCGAGCAGGTTGACGGTGCCGGCGTCCGGGAGCGACTTGCTCATCTTGGCCGTCGGGTCCTGCAGGTCGGTGATCTTGGCGGTCGCGCGCAGGATGTAGGGCTCGGGTACGACGAAGGTGTCCCCGTAGCGGTGGTTGAAGCGCTGCGCGAGGTTGCGGGTGAGCTCCAGGTGCTGGCGCTGGTCCTCGCCGACCGGCACGTAGTTCGCCCGGTAGAGGAGGATGTCGGCGACCTGCAGGATCGGGTAGGTCAGCAGCCCCACGGTGACCCGGTCGGCACCGGTGCGCGCCGACTTGTCCTTGAACTGGGTCATCCGGCTGGCCTCGCCGTACCCGGTGAGGCACTCCATCACCCAGGCGAGCTGGCTGTGGCCCGGCACGTGGCTCTGCAGGAACAGGGTGCAACGGTCGGGATCGAGCCCGGCGGCGAGCAGTTGGGCCACCGACACCCGGGTGCGCTCGAACAGCTCCTCCGGCGGCGGGACGTTCATCGTCAATGCGTGCAGGTCGACGACGCAGTAGAACGCGTCGTTGGCGTCCTGCAGGTCGACCCATTGGCGCACCGCGCCGAGGTAGTTGCCGAGGTGGAACGAACCCGCGGTCGGCTGGATGCCGGACAGCACACGAGGGAGACGAGCAGGTGAAGTCATGATGAAGTCGATTCAATCACCTGCGCGAGGCGGGTGGCCGCGCGGTGGTGGGATCTTCCTCAGGCGGCACCGGCGCCTCGATCGGGGTCAGCCGGACCCGGGCCGCCCGGCGCCCGTCGACGTGCACGACGGTCAGCCGTAGGCCCTCGTGCTCGACGATGTCGCCGAGTCGGGGGAGCCGGCCGAGCTCGGCCATCATGAAGCCGCCGAGCGTCGCATACGGGCCCTCGGGCAACAGGACGCCGGAGACCTCGGCCACCTCGTCGAGGTTGAGCTTGCCGTCGACCTCGACCTCGCCGCCGGACAGCAGCCGGGCCTCGGCGCCCTCGCGGTCGTACTCGTCGCGGATGTCGCCCACGACCTCCTCGATCAGGTCCTCCAGGGTGACGATGCCGTCGGTGCCGCCGTACTCGTCGATCACGATGGCCATGTGGTGCCCCTCGGCACGCATCTCCGACATTGCGGTCAGCACGTGGACGCTGCCCGGCAGCGCCTTCACCTCTCGCGCGAAGCTCGCGACCGTGGCGTCGCGGCCGAACCGGTTGGCCGGCACCAGCAGGTCGCGGATATGGACGAAGCCGAGCACGTCGTCGTGGCCGCGGCCGACCACCGGGTACCGCGAGTGGGGTGACTCCGCGGCCACCTTGGCGGCCTTGCTGACGGTGAGCGAGCCGTCCAGGAAGGTCACCTCGGTGCGCGGCACCATCACCTCGTCGATCGAGCGTTGACCGGCGGCGAACACGTCGTCGATCAAGCGGCGTTCGTCGGTGCCGAGGCTCTCGTGGGCGGCCACCAGACTGCGCAGTTCCTCGTCGCTGATCGGCTCGCGCCCGGCGCCCGGGTCGCCGCCGAGCAGGCGTACGACGAGGTTGGTCGACTTGGACAGCAGCCAGATCACCGGCCGGAACACGGCGCCGACCCGGTTCAGCGGCGGCGCGAAGAACATTGCGGTGCGCTCGGCGCGTTGCAGCCCGAGCCGCTTGGGCGCGAGCTCACCGAGCACGAGGGTGACGAACGAGATGATCAGCGTGACGCCGACGACGCCGGTGGCGCCGGCCAGTCCGGAGCTCCAGCCGTGGTCGACGAGGAAATCCTTGGCCTGGCCGGACAGCGTGACCGCTCCGAACGCACTGGAGAGCAGGGCGGTGGACGTGACGCCGATCTGCACCGCGGCCAGGAACCGATTGGGGTCGGAGGTCAGCTTCGCCACCGCTGCCCCGCCCCGGCCACCGGTCTCCGCGAGCTGACGGACCTGGCTGTCCCGCAACGACACGAGCGCGATCTCGGCCGCCACGAACAGGCCCTCGATGACGATCAGCAGGAGGACGATGCCGATGTAGAGCAGCGTCTGACCGGCCACGCGATCGAGTCTACGGACGCCGTGCGGGCGGCCCGGCCCGCTTCACGCAGATGCCGCGCGGTGCCCGGGGGCCTGGTGCGCGCGCTCACTGAGCGTTGTGACCGCGGCGACGGGTGCGCTGCCGCGCAGCAGGATGTCAGCCACGATCTGCGGGTTGTCGGTCATCGGCACGTGGCCCAGGCCGCGCAACACGCGGTGCTCGGCCTGCGGCAGCACGTCCCGGGCGATCGCCGACTGCCACACCGGCAGCACCAGGTCGCGAGCCGCCCAGGCGATCGTCACGGGCACGTCGGGCGCAAGCTGGCCGGTGAACGGCGTGGCGGCGTCGAGCAGCGCTCCGAGGGCCGGGCGGGCCCGCCGGAAGGCCCGCAGATCGCCGACGGCCTGGTCCGCGGACACCCGAGCCGGGTGGGCGCAGGTCAGGCCGTACATCAGCTGCCGGCCGGCCCGGGTGCGGGCCAGCGACTCGCCGCGGTCACCGAGCCAACCGCTGATCGCGCCGGCCTGCAGGAACACCTGGCGCCGGTAGTTGAACGCGCTCGTCGAGCGCCAGAAACCGGCCGGCGACAGCGCGGTGACCGAGCGGGCGAGCCCGCGCACCCCGGCCTCGAGCGCCACCAGGCCGCCGAGCGAGTTGCCCGCGAGGTGCGGGCGATCCAGGCCCTGGTCGGCCAGGAAACGGGTGAATTCGTCACGCAGCGCTTCGGGGGCAGGTCGCCCGGCGAGCTCGAACGGCGGCGACTCGCCGTGGCCCGGGAGGTCGACCAGGATCACCTCGCGGCTGGCGGCGAGCTCGTCGACGACCGGGTACCAGGCCTGCCGGCGGTGCATGACGCCGTGCACGAGAACCAGTGGTTCCCCGCTCCCGTGCCGCTCGCAGGCGAGCATCTGACACCTCCGCACGCGCTTCTGACATGCGGACGTTACCCAGCCGTAGCAGCAATGCCACGCAAGGGCGCTCACGAACCGATAACGAACGTCGCGATGTGTCGGCAGGCCGACGGTCTGAGCGTCAGCGACCCAGCAGACCGCAAGCGCGCCGAGCCCGACGCTAGTAGCACCTGAGAAGACGCCCCGATCGGAGAACAAGATGCGAACGACAGGCAACCGCTGGCTGGTCCTGATCGCCATGACCGGCTCGCTGGCAATGATCATGCTCGATCAGACGGTCGTGACGGTCGCCCTGCCTTCGATGACGCGGGAACTGCCGCTGACCGCGACCGGTCAGCAATGGGTGATCAACGCGTACGTCCTGGCCATGGCGGCGCTGGTGGCACTCGGCGGCAAACTGGGCGACCGGTTCGGCGGGGTGACCACGTTCCGGGCCGGAGTGCTGGTGTTCTTCCTGGCCTCCGCCGGTTGTGGGCTCGCGCCGCAGGGGTCGCTCGGCGAACCGTGGCTGATCGGCGCGCGGGTGCTGCAGGGCGCCGGCGCCGCGCTCATGATGCCGGTGTCGGCGGCGATCGTGATCGGCGCATTCGCCGCCAGCGAGCGCGGCCGGGCGATGGCCATCTATGCCGGGATCAGTCAAGTGTTCCTGGCGGTCGGACCCCTGCTCGGCGGGCTGCTCACCGAGTACGCCTCGTGGCGCCTCGTCTTCTGGTTGAACGTCCCGATCGGGCTCGCGGCACTGGCCCTCGTCCACATCGCCGCGCCGGCCAACACTCGGCGCCCGGACGCGACGATCAAGGCCGGACCGGTTGCCCTGCTGGTCGGCGGCGTCGCACTGACCGTCCTCGGGATCCAGCAGGCGAGCGTGTGGTCGTGGACGGCATCGGCCACCTGGATCGCCATCGGCGCCGGTGTGGTGCTGACGGCCTGGTTCGCCGCCACGCAACTGCGCTCGACCAACCCGTTGATCGACCTGCGGCTGCTCGCCCGGCGCGCCTACCTCGGCAACGTCGCGATCCTGGGACTCGTGCAGTTCGCGCTGCTGGCGGTCATCCTGTTCAGCTCGCTCTACTCCCAGGACCTGCTGCACTTCTCCCCGATGGTGGCCGGCGTCGGCGCGCTCCCGCTGATCCTCGCCATCGCGGCCGCGGCTCAGATCGGCGGCCGGTGGTACGACCGCAGCGGCGTGCGCCCGCCTGTGCTCACCGGTCTCGCGACCGCCGGCGCCGGTCTCGGCCTCTGGGCGGCCGCCCTGCCGCAGCTCGCCTATCTGCCGGCTGTGCCCGGGATGGTGCTGCTCGGATTCGGGATCGGACTGGTCATGTCGCCCACGAACACCGATGCGCTCAGCCGGGTCAGCGCCAGTGACCGCAGCCAGGCATCGGGAATCGTGCAGACCGTCCGGCAGCTCGGCGGCACCCTCGGCGTCGCGATCATCGGTGCCGTGGTGCTCGCCATCGAGAGCCACGGCACCCAGGCCGGTACGGCACAGCACGCAGCCGACGCCATGGTGGTCGGCTTCATCTGCGCTGCCGCGGCGTTCGCCGTCGCCCTGTTGGCCGGCTGGCGCCTGCTGTCCCGCGAGCGGCCCACCGACGAGCCGAGCAAGGCGCCCGAGCTGGCGACCGCTGCGGCTTGACGGACGTCAGGCCGATGGCCTGAGGCCTGACCGATGTCAGGCCTCAGGCCATCGCCTTCTGCAGGTTGGTGTCGATCGCGGCCAGGAAGTCCTCGGTGGTCAGCCAGGCCTGGTCCGGGCCGATCAGCAGTGCGAGGTCCTTGGTCATCTGCCCGCTCTCGACGGTCTCGATGCAGACGCGTTCGAGGGTCTCGGCGAAGGCCGTGACCTCCGGGGTGCCGTCCAGGACGCCCCGGTGGGCGAGACCACGGGTCCACGCGAAGATCGATGCGATCGGGTTGGTCGAGGTGGGCTTGCCCTGCTGGTGCTGGCGGAAGTGCCGGGTGACGGTCCCGTGGGCCGCCTCGGCCTCGACGGTCTTGCCGTCGGGGGTCATCAGCACCGAGGTCATCAGGCCGAGCGAGCCGAAGCCCTGCGCGACGGTGTCGGACTGCACGTCGCCGTCGTAGTTCTTGCACGCCCAGACGTAGCCGCCCTCCCACTTGAGCGACGCCGCCACCATGTCGTCGATGAGCCGGTGCTCGTAGGTGATGCCGGCCTTGTCGAAGTCCTCTTTGAACTCGGCCTCGAAGACCTCGGCGAAGATGTCCTTGAACCGGCCGTCGTAGCCCTTCAGGATCGTGTTCTTCGTCGAGAGGTAGACCGGGTAGTTGCGGTTGAGGCCATAGCGCAGCGAGGCCCGCGCGAAGTCGCGGATCGAGGCGTCGAGGTTGTACATCGACAGCGCCACGCCGGGGCCGGGGAAGTCGAACACGTGCAGCTCGGTCGGCTCGCCGCCGTCCTTGGGCGTGAACGTCATCGTCAGGGTGCCCTCACCGGGCACCTTGAGGTCGGTCGCGCGGTACTGGTCACCGAACGCGTGACGGCCGACGACGATCGGCTTGGTCCAGCCCGGTACGAGCCGCGGCACGTTGCTCATGATGATCGGCTCGCGGAAGATCACGCCGCCCAGGATGTTGCGGATGGTGCCGTTCGGGGAGCGCCACATGTGCTTGAGGCCGAACTCCTCGACCCGCGCTTCGTCCGGGGTGATGGTGGCGCATTTGACGCCGACGCCGTGCTTCTTGATCGCGTTGGCGGCGTCGACGGTGACCTGGTCGTCGGTCGCGTCGCGGTGCTCGACGCCGAGGTCGTAGTACTCGAGGTTCACGTCGAGGTACGGGTTGATCAGCTTGTCCTTGATGAACTGCCAGATGATGCGGGTCATCTCGTCGCCGTCGAGCTCGACGACGGTGCCGGTCACCTTGATCTTTGCCATTGCTGGTCCTCACGTGACGGAAATTCTCTCGGCATCAAGATATCGTGCTCGCGCCGGGAAGCCAGATGCGGGGCGCCCCAACGTGCATGATCATCGGGCCCTCCTAGGCTCGGGGCGTGCTGATTCATCCGTGGGACGCCGGCCGCGACGAGGCCGAGTGGGTCGAGTTCGTCCGGGCGCAGGGCTTCGGGCACCTGGTGGCCGCCGGCCGCGACCGTGCGGTGCCGGTGGTGGTGCCGACGCAGTTCGCCCTCGTGTCACCCGAGGAGGTCGTGCTGCACCTGGCCCGCCCCAACCCGATCTGGCACGCGCTGGACGAGAACCCGGCCGTGGTGCTGAGCGTCGCAGGCGACTGGGCTTACGTGCCGGCGCGGTGGAAGGCGATCGGCGACGAGGACCCCCGGATGGGCGTGCCGACGACCTACTACGCGGCGGTTCAACTGATCGCCGACGCCTCGGTGCTCGACGACCCGCAGGAGAAGGCGGCCGTGCTGCGGGTGCAGCTGGCCGACGTCGAGGCCGGCAGCGATGTCGCCGACCCGATCGAGCACGGCCGCACGCTCAACGGCATCCGAGGCCTGCGGCTCGCGGTGCGCGACGTGCGGGCGAAGTTCAAGTACGGCGGCAACGCCGACGACGCGCACCGGGCGTACGTCGCCGAGCACCTGACCGAGCGCGCCGGCCCGGGCGACGCGGCGGCGCTGCGGCACCTGCGCCGCCGCACACCCCTTCCGTAGCCGAACCCGCTGTCAGAGGTTGGCGACGTCGGCCTGCTTGGCGCGCACGGCCTCGGCGGCCTCTTTCAGACCCGCGAGCTCGGAGTCGGTGAGGTCGCGCTCGACGATCTTCTTGACCCCGGCCCGGCCGATCTCGGCCTCGACCCCGAGGTAGACGCCGCTGATGCCGTACTCGCCGTCGACCCACGCGCACACCGGGATCACCTGGTTCGAGTCCTCGATGACGGCCTTGGCCATCCGCGCTGCGGCTGCCGACGGCGCGTAGTAGGCCGAGCCGGTCTTGAGCAGCGCGACCACCTCGGCGCCACCGTTGCGGGTACGAGTGACCAGCTCGTCGACCTTCGCGGCGTCCATGACGTCGGCGAGCGGCTTGCCGTCGACGAAACAGGCCGAGGGCACCGGCACCATGGTGTCGCCGTGCGAGCCGAGGGTCAGCGTCTGCACCGAGCCCACCGGCACGCCCAGTTCGGTGGCGACGTTGTTGGTGAACCGGGCCGTGTCGAGCACCCCGGCCTGCCCGAACACCTTCGTCTTGTCGAACCCGCAGGCGAGCTGGGCCAGCGCGGTCATCTCGTCGAGCGGGTTGGACACCACGATGATCACCGCGTCGGGCGACTGCGCGGCGATGCTTTCGGCCACCCCGCGCACGATCTTGGCGTTGACCTCGAGCAGGTCCATCCGGCTCATGCCCGGCTTGCGTGGCAGGCCGGCGGTGATGATGACGACGTCGGAGCCCGCGGTGGGCTCGTAACCGCCGCCGTCAGGCGTCGTGGTGGCGCCGACGACCGTGGTCTCGAAGCCCTCCACCGGGCGCGACTGGTTCATGTCGAGCGCCAGCCCCTCGGGCCTGCCCTCGATGATGTCGGTGAGCACGACCGTGTCGAACACGTCGTACTCCGCGAGGCGCTGCGCAGTCGTCGACCCGTAGAAACCGGCCCCGACGACGGTGACCTTGCCGCGGCGGGTGGATTCGGACATCAACGTCTCCTGTCGTAGAAGGTCTCGTCCCGCAGGTTAGGCCACGGGGCGCTCAGGCATGTAGGCGGAGGTCGACGCCGAGGAGTAGGCCACCCAGCACGAGGCACGTCACCGTGTCGACGGTCCGGCTGCGCACCGCGAGCGAGCCGACCCGCTCGGTGGGCAGCACCAGGCGCAACACCCCGGCCAGCAACACCGTGATCGAGATGGCGCCGGTGGCCCGGCCCCACCGCCCGGGCTCGACGACGAGGTACAGGAAGGATCCCGCCAGCCCGGCCAGCACCACCAGGAACGCCGCCTGCTCGCGGACCCAGGCCAGCGAGGCGCGAGTACTCATCCGGCCGCTCGCTCGGCCGCATCGACGACGTTGCGCAGCAGCATCGCGCGGGTCATCGGGCCGACCCCGCCCGGGTTCGGGCTCAGATACCCGGCGACGTCGCCGACCCCTGCGGCGACATCGCCGGCGAGTTTGCCGTCGACGCGGCTGACACCGGCGTCGAGGACCGCCGCGCCGGGCTTGACCATGTCGGCGGTCACCAGCCCGGGTGAGCCGGCGGCCGCCACGACGATGTCGGCGCTGCGCACGTGGGCGGCCAGGTCGCGGGTGCCGGTATGACACACGGTCACCGTCGCGTTCTCGCTGCGCCGCGTCAGCATCAGGGCCAGGGGCCGGCCGACGGTCAACCCGCGGCCGATCACCACGACGTTCGCGCCGGCGATCGGCACGTCGAAGCGGCGCAGCAACTCGATGATGCCGGTGGGCGTGCACGGCAGCGGCGCGGGTTTGCCCAGCACCAGCCAGCCGAGGTTCATCGGGTGCAGGCCGTCGACGTCCTTGTCCGGATCGACCGCCGCGAGGATCGCGAATTCGTCCAACCCGGTCGGCTGCTGCACCAGGAACGCGGTGCACGCCGGGTCGGCGTTCAGCTCGGCCACGACGGCCTCGACCTCGGCCTGCGAGCTGCCGGCCGGCAGATCCCGGCGGATGCTGTTGACGCCGATCTCGGCGCAGTCGCGGTGCTTGGCGTTGACGTACCAGCGGCTGGCCGGGTCGTCACCGACGAGCACGGTGCCGAGGCCCGGCCGGTGCCCCCGCTCGACGAGCGCCGCCACCCGGACAGCCAGTTCCGCCTTGATCGCGGCGAGCGTGGCGGTGCCGTCCAGAACTGTGGCTGTCATATCGCGAGCCATCCTGCCAGGGAGCCGGACGTCAGTGCGCGAAGTGCCGCGTGCCGGTGAAGTACAGCGCGACGTTCGCCTCCTTGCAGGCGGCGATGGTCTCCTCGTCGCGGATCGAGCCGCCCGGTTCGACGATTGCGCGCACCCCAGCGGCGATGAGCACGCCGGGTCCGTCGGCGAACGGGAAGTAGGCGTCCGAGGCGGCGACCGAACCGGCGGCCCGATCCCCCGCCCGCGCCACGGCGAGCTTGCAGGAGTCGACCCGGTTCACCTGACCCATGCCGATGCCGACCGTGGCACCGTCCGCGGCGAGCAGGATCGCATTGGACTTGACCGCCCGCACTGCGCGCCAGGCGAAGGCGAGATCGGCCAGCGCGGCGTCGTCGACGGCGTCTGCGGCTTGCAGGCTCCAGGTCCGCGGGTCGTCGCCGGGGGCATCGATGGCGTCGGCGGTCTGCAGCAGCATGCCACCGGACACAGGTCGCCGCTCGACGCCCGGATGATCCGGCCGCGGTTTCGCAATCAGCAATCGCAGGTTCTTGCGCTTGACCAGTGCCTCGAGGGCATCGTCGTCGAACGCGGGCGCGACGACGACCTCGGTGAAGATCGTCGCGACGTACTCGGCCATCTCCACGCTCACCGGCCGGTTGGTGGCGATCACCCCGCCGTAGGCGCTCGCCGGGTCGCAGTCGTGCGCCTTACGGTGCGCCTGCGCGATGTCGTCGCCGACCGCGATCCCGCACGGGTTGGCGTGCTTGATGATCGCGGCGCACGGTTGCGCGAAGTCGTAGGCGGCGCGCCAGGCAGCGTCGGCGTCGACGTAGTTGTTGAAGCTCATTTCCTTGCCCTGCAACTGATCGGCGTGCGCGATCCCGTCGAGGCCGTCGGGTGTGATGTAGAGCGCGGCGCGCTGATGCGGGTTCTCGCCGTAGCGCAGCACCGCGGCGCGCTCGTAGGTGGCCGCCACCCAGCCCGGAAAACCGCTGGACTCGCCGTCGACCTCGTCGTCGGGCGCGACGACACTGCCGAGCCACGACGCCACCCCGACGTCGTAGGCGGCGGTGTGCCGGAACGCGGCGAGCGCGAGCCGCTGCCGCTCGCCGAGTTCGAAGCCGCCCGCGCGCACCGCAGCCAGGACATCGGGGTAGCGCGCCGGATCGGTCACCACTGCGATCGAGCCGTGGTTCTTCGCACTCGCCCGCACCATCGCCGGGCCGCCGATGTCGATCTGTTCGATGACCTCTGGCTGGCTCGCACCGGTCGCAACCGTGGCAGCGAACGGATAGAGATTCGAAATCAGCAATTGAAACGGCGCGATGCCGAGTTCGCCGATCTTCTCGACATGGCTGGGGTCGTTCTGATCGGCGAGCAGGCCGGCGTGCACGTGCGGGTGCAGCGTCTTGACCCGCCCGTCGAGGATCTCCGGGAAGCCGGTCACCTCGTCGACCGCGGTGACCGGTACCCCGAGATCGCGGATCCGGGCGGCCGTGGTGCCGGTGGAGACGATCTCCACCCCGGCGTCGTGCAGGCCACGGGCGAGGTCGTCGAGACCGGTCTTGTCGTAGACGCTGATCAACGCGCGGCGGATGGCGATCTTGGTCATGTGCGGGCTCCGACGGTCGAGCACAGGGTGCGAATCGTATTGACGTACAACGGTTTCTCGGCGGCCTGGATGCGGGCCCGCAAGCTGTCCTCGTCGTCACCGGGCAGCACCGGCACCTCGCGCTGGGCGATCACCGGCCCGGTGTCGACGCCCTCGTCGACCCAGTGCACGGTGACGCCGGTGACGCTCACCCGGGCGTCGAGGGCGTCGCGCACGGCGTGCGCGCCCGGGAACGCCGGCAGCAGTGCCGGGTGCGTGTTCACGATGCGAAATCGGGTGACCACGCCCGGCGCGAGGATGCGCATGAAGCCGGCCAGCACCACGAGGTCGGGGGTGTATCCGGCGATCGCCGCGGCAAGAGCGTCGTTCCACGACGCGCGGTCCGGGTGGTCACGCAGCGCCACGGCGAACGTCGGGACGCCGTGGGCCGCTGCACGTCGCAGCGCGTGGCTGTCGGGGACGTCGGTGCCGGCGGCGACGATCTGCGGGCCGAGTCCAGGGTCGTCGAGCAATGCCTGGAGGGTGCTGCCGTTCCCGGACGCCAGGACGACGAGGCGTGCCACGCGGCCAGCCTACCGAGCCCGGTCAGCCGGCCAGTTCGCCCGGCGGGATCTTGGTCGTCACCTCGTCCGGATCCGCCTCCTGCGGCTCCTGCACCGGGTCCGGCTCGATGTCGTCCGTGTCGTCCGTGTCGTCCGTGTCGTCCGTGTCGTCGGTCGCGACGCCCGGCGTCACAGCCGACCGCACGACCTGCAAGGCCGAGAGCAGCCGGCCGGGCTCGCTGTCGACGTCGGTGACGTCAGCGCGCCGAGCCGACCAGCGCCGGCGCACGAGCCGCGCCGAGCGCCGCGCCGGCCAGCCCGAGGCAGCCGAGAACGGCGAGTTGCACCCCCAGCGCCGCACCGAACTGCCAGGGGGAGGCGCCGATCGCGTTGAGTCGACCGCTGCCGATGGCACCGCCGCCCTGCCACGCCAGCACCGTCCCGATCAGCGCGGCGACCAGTGCTGCCACGCCGAGTTCGCGCAGCCGGGCGAGCCACCCGGGGGTACGCATGATCAGCGCCGCCGTGGTGGCACCCGCGAGCACCGGGGTGGCGGCGGCCAGCGCGAGCACCGGCCAGGGAGCGCCGTGCCCGACCGGCATCGCGCCGAGTACCGGGAAGGCGGGCAGCACGCCGTGCGCGGTCGTGAACAACGAGACGTGCGTGTCGGTGCCCATGGCGAAGCCGGGCCCGGCCAGATAGCTCGAGGCCGCGATCACCGCGTTGGGCGCGGCGAGGATCCCGAGCAACAGCACCGGCGCGCCGGACCACCCGCCGCCCACCTGCCCGGAGAGCGCCTCGACCCGCTCGTGATGCACGACCAGCGACGCGGCCACCAGCAACGCGCCCACGCCGAGGTAGCAGGCCACGCCCGCGACCGCGGCACGCGTGGCGCGGCCCAGCACCGCAACCGGCACTGCAGGAAGGCCGTCGAGGATGGCGTCGCCGAGCGGCGACCACCGGGCGAAGGCAACACCCCCGGTGACGGCGAACAGCAGTGCGCCGGTCAGCGCGGCCGGGATCGGCGCGACGCTCGAAGTACCCAGCGAGACGATCAGCGCCGCGGCGCCGCAGACGAATGCGAACACCCCGATCTGGGCCGCGCACACCCGCGCGAGGCGGCCCGGACGTTCCTCGCCGAGCTCGTCCATCGCGTCCGCGAGCCCGCTGCCCGCCCGCCAGGCCACCAGCCCCACGATCAACGTCATCCCGAGCGGGACGAACGCCGTGGGCACCCCGTCGACGGTGATGCCCGCGTGCAACGACGCGAGGAAGACGAGCACGCCGGCCCGGATCGCCGAGCCGGCATTGCCGGAGCCGCCCGAGGCCGGCAGCCAGCAGATCGCGACCGCCACGATCGCGGCCACGGCGCAGAACACCGCGGTGCCGGCGCCGGTCCAGGCCGCGGCGAGCCACAGCGATCGCCCGGCTGCTGCCGGCACCACGCTGCGGCGGACGCCGTCGCGCTCATCGATGTCGTCGACGTCGGTGCGCGTCCCCTCGGCCGGCTCGGCTTCAGCGAGGCGGTCGGAGGGCATTCGTCCAGGCTGACAAATCACCCGGCTGATACGGCGCAGACGCGCCGAGGGCCGGACCGCCGCTTACCCGAGTGCTACTCCCGCGGCTGTTGCGGTGGTGGTTCCTGCGGGTAGGTCGGTTCGCCGTAACCCTCCCGGGGCAGCGGTGGCTGCTCGTAGCCGCCGTATTGCGGCGGGCCGTAACCGCTCGGCGGTTGACCGTACCCACCCGATGGGTACTGCGGCGACTGCTGGCCGTAGACCGGCGGCTGCTGTCCGTAGCCGGATCGGGTCCGGTCGCCACGGGTCTGCATGAGGCGCAGCACCGCGATCGCGGTCATGGCGATCGCCACCACGAGGATGAGCCAGTAGGAGAAGCCGTGACCGAAGTCGAAGACGTCGCCCAACGTCAGACCCGAGCCGGCGAGCGCGTCGCCGGCATCGCCGTGCGGGATCACGAACAGGGCGATGAACGTGCTGAGCAGGCCGACCCCGCACAGCACGGCGGTGATCAGCCGGGTGGGCGCCTGCGGGCTCAGGGTGTGCGGCGCGATCGCCTGCACCACGACGAGCAGCGCGGCGACCAGCAACAACAGCACGCCGAACCAGCCGAAGACCCCGTGCCACGCGCTCGCACTGTCGCCGGAGCACAGCGTCCGGACCGAGCCCGAAGTCTGGTCGGTCTCACACAACTGGTCCTTGAAGCGCTGGGTCAGCTCAACCGTGTAGTACTGGAAGAACGAGAAGATCAGCGCGATGGCGCCGCCCGCGACCAACGCCCAGTCCAGCGGGTTCACCGGGCCCGCGCCGACCTCGGACCGGCCACCGGTGTATTGCCCGTAGGCGGGTTGCGGGCCGTAGTTCGCGCCCGGCGGCGGCCCGTAGCTGCCGTCACCGTACGGTCCGCCCGGCCCGGGCGGCTGATCTGCAGGCGGCCCGTATGTCATCGCCGTCGCCCTCTCCAGCGCTGCGTCGCTCGATCGCCAAAACCTTAGCGTTCCCTGATGAGGCACCGTCGTGCGTGCAGTCCGAAAACACGTCGCCGGGGCGGGCGCTGATGCACCCACCCCGGCGACGGGAGGAACTGCGTTACTGCTGCGGTGGCCGGTACTGCTGACCACCCTGCTGCGGGGGCGGCGGGTACTGCTGGCCACCCTGCTGCGGCGGGGGCGGCGGCGCCTGCGGAGGCGCCTGCGGAGGCGGCGGCTGCTGGGGCGGCTGCGGCGGCGCGTAGCCCTGCTGCGGCGGCGGCGGGTACTGCGCAGGCTGCTGCGGGGCCTGGGGCGGGGCATAGCCGCCCTGCTGCGGCGGGGCGTAACCCTGCTGCTGCGGCGGGGCGTAACCCTGCTGCTGGCTACCGCCGTGGCCGGCGAGGCCGCCCTGCGGACCGTGGCGGCCGATGTTCGGCATCTTGTTCAGCGCGCCTGGAAGCTGTCCGCCGGTCTGCTGCAGACGCATGATCGAGAGCACCAGCCCGGCGATGATGACGATCGCGCCGGCCCAGAAGCCGAACCCGCGACCGGTGTCGATGCCGCTGCTGTCCGGGACGTCCTCGGGGAAGACGAACAGCGCGAGGATCACCGACAGGGTCGCGACCGCGAACAGGATCACGCTGGTGAGGCGCACCGGCACCGGCATGCTGACGTGCGGGGCGAACAGCGCCACCGCCACTACCGCCGCACCGATCACCGCGAGCAGCACCGCGAACCAGCCGAAGAAACCGTGCCAGGCGCTCTCGCCGCCCGATGCCGAGAACCCGCCACCAGAGACGGTCACGGTGTACCAGTCGAAGAAGGAGAAGATCAACGCCAGCAGGCCTGCGGCCAGGATGCCCCAGTCGAGCGGGTTGACCGACTTCGGGTCGAACTGCGAGCCGCCACCACCCTGCGGGTAGTTGCCGCCGCCCGGAGGCGGACCCCAGTGACCCGGAGGCTGATTCGGCGGGGGTCCGGGAGGCGGCGGAGGCGCACCACCCGGAGGCTGCTGCGGCGGTGGTTGGAACGTCATGGGCGTTCTCCTCGGGTCATGAATCTGACGAAACTAGATGGAAGTTAGCGCTCAGCATCCCGTAAGTGAACCGGCGCGCCAATCGGAAGGGGAAGTCACAGCCGACCCGAACGTCCGGATTCGCCCCGAAACCGGGTGATCAAGAGCCGAAAATGGTCACCAGGTGACCGGATTGCGCTCTTGATCACCGGGGCCGGTGATCCTGGGTGTCAGCCGAGGATCTCGCGCATCAACTGTGCGGTTTCGCTCGGGGTCTTGCCGACCTTCACCCCGGCCGCCTCGAGCGCTTCCTTCTTCGCCTGCGCGGTACCCGACGAGCCGGACACGATGGCGCCGGCGTGGCCCATCGTCTTGCCCTCGGGGGCGGTGAACCCGGCGACGTATCCGACCACCGGTTTGGTCACGTGTTGCGCGACGTACGCCGCGGCCCGCTCCTCGGCGTCGCCACCGATCTCACCGATCATCACGATCGCGTCGGTGTCGGGGTCGTTCTGGAATGCCTCGAGGCAGTCGATGTGGGTCGTGCCGATGATCGGGTCGCCACCGATGCCGACGCAGGTGGAGAAGCCGATGTCGCGCAGTTCGTACATCATCTGATAGGTCAGCGTGCCGGACTTGGACACCAGACCGATGCGCCCGGCCGTGGTGATGTCGGCGGGAATGATGCCGGCGTTCGACTTGCCGGGGCTGATGACACCAGGGCAGTTCGGGCCGACGATGCGTGTCGACTTGCCCTGCGCATACGCCCAGAACGCCGCCGTGTCATGGACCGCGATGCCCTCCGTGATCACCACCGCGAGCGGGATGCCCGCGTCGATCGCTTCGATCACCGAGTCCTTCGTGAACGCCGGCGGAACGAAGCCGACAGTGACATCGGCACCGGTCTCGGCCATCGCCTCGGCGACCGTGGCGAACACCGGCAGTGTCACGTCGTCGATGTCGACCTTGGTGCCGGCCTTGCGGGCGTTGACCCCGGCGACGACGGCAGCGCCCGAGGCGAGCATCCGGCGGGTGTGCTTCATGCCTTCCGAACCCGTCATGCCCTGCACGACGATGCGGCTGGTCTCGTCGAGGAAGATCGCCATCGCTCAGGCTCCTGTGTTCGCAAGCTCGGCGGCCTTGTCGGCCGCGTCGTCCATCGTGTCCACCATCGTGACCAGCGGATGCGCCGCTTCGTTGAGGATGCGGCGGCCCTCGACGACGTTGTTGCCGTCGAGTCGCACGACCAGCGGCTTGTTCGCTTCGTCGCCGAGGATCGCGAGTGCGGAGACGATGCCGTTCGCGACGGCGTCACAGGACGTGATGCCGCCGAACACGTTGACGAACACGCTCCTGACCGCAGGGTCGCCCAGGATGATGTCCAAGCCGTTGGCCATCACCTCGGCGGAGGCGCCGCCGCCGATGTCGAGGAAGTTCGCCGGCTTCACCCCGCCGTGCTTCTCGCCGGCGTAGGCCACGACGTCCAGTGTCGACATCACCAGGCCTGCGCCGTTGCCGATGATCCCCACCTCGCCGTCGAGCTTGACGTAGTTGAGGTGCTTCTCCTTCGCCTTCTGCTCCAGCGGATCCGCCGCAGCGGTGTCCACGAACGAGGCGTTCTCCGGCTGCCGGAAGTCGGCGTTGTCGTCCAGGGTCACCTTGCCGTCCAGCGCGACCACGCTGCCGTCGCCGACCCGCGCGAGTGGGTTGACCTCGACCAGCGTCGCGTCCGTGCCGACGAAGGTCTGCCAGAGCTTGACCAGGACGTCGGCGACGGGGCCGACGAGGTCGGCCGGGAAGTGTGCGGCCTCGGCGATCTCGCGGGCCTTCGCGTCGTCGACACCGGCGATCGCGTCGACCGGGACCTTGGCCAGCGCCTCCGGCCGTTCGGCGGCGAGCTGCTCGATCTCCATACCGCCCTCGTAGGAGGCCATCGCGAGGAAGGTGCGGTTGGACCGGTCGAGCAGGTAGGAGACGTAGTACTCCTCCTTGATGTCCGCGCCCGGGTCGACCAACACGCGGTGCACGGTGTGACCCTTGATGTCCATCCCGAGGATCTGCTCGGCATTGGCCTTGGCGTCGGCCGGCGTCTTGGCGACCTTCACGCCGCCCGCCTTGCCGCGCCCGCCGATCTTCACCTGCGCCTTGACGACCGTGACACCACCGATACCGGCCGCGATCGCCTCCGCCTCATCCGGCGTCGTGGCGACGTCGCCGAGGCTCACCGGCACGCCGAACTTCTTGAACAGCTGCTTGGCCTGGTACTCGAACAGATCCACGTGTCCGCCCCTGTGTCGCTATCGGGTCAACCCTTCGACCCTAGCCAGCCCGACGGTGTGACGGGCCGGTGCTGAGACTGGATTCACCCCACCGAGGCATCGCTGGTGCCGACCGCGCCGCGCACCCAATCGACGATCTCGTCCATCGTCGCGCCAGGGGTGAAGATCTTGGCGACGCCGGCCTCCTCGAGCGCCGGGATGTCGCTGTCGGGGATGATCCCGCCGCCGAACACCACGACGTCCTCGGCGTCGTTCTCCTTCAGTAACTCCAGGGTGCGGCGGAACAGCGTCATGTGAGCGCCGGAGAGCACGGAAAGGCCGACGCCGTCCGCGTCCTCCTGGATGACGGTGTGCACGATCTGCTCCGGGGTCTGGTGCAGCCCGGTGTACACGACCTCCATCCCGGCGTCCCGCAGGGCCCGGGCGATGATCTTGACGCCGCGATCGTGCCCGTCCAGGCCGGGTTTCGCGATGACGATTCGTATTCGGTCGGCCACGCAAGCGAGCGTATGCCCATATTCGGGCCGGCGTCATCCGGGTGTTGCGGGGGCGACAGCCTGCAGCGTGTAGGTGTGCGGGAGGCGCCAGGGCCGGTCGACGAGGCGGTACTCGTTGCCGGCGATCAGCTCCATCTGCCCGGGCAGCGCATCCCACGCCACGCTGTCGTGCTCGACCAGCATGGTCAGCCGCAACCCTTGGTCGAGCAGTGCGGTGACGATCTCGCCCAGGCCGTGGTTCCAGGTCAGCGACCGGATGTTGGTGAACTGGTGGTCGGTCTCCACATAGGTGCCGTCCTCGGAGTAGTCGATCGGCTCCGGGCGTTCGAAGTACGGGTACTCCACTCGCAGGCCCTCGTCGGTGGTGTCGTCGAGCGCCCACAGCATCGGGTGGCCCTCGCGGACGAACACGCGCCCGCCGGGTGCGAGAAGACCGGCGACCACCTCTGCCCAGCGGGCGATGCTCGGCAGCCAGCACAGGGCACCGATCCCGGTGTAGACCAGATCGAACGCGTGAGCCGGCAGTGCGCGCGGCGCTGCGTCGAACTCGGCGTGGACGAACTCGACGTCCGCGCCGGTGCGCTGCGCCAGGCCGCGCGCCTGCTCGATCGAGGCTGCGGAGAAGTCCAGTCCGGTCATCTGCGCGCCGAGCCGGGCGAGCGAGATCGGTGTCGGTGCCGATGTGGCACTGCAGGTGAACGCCGCGCAGCCCGCTGATGTCGCCGAGCCGGTCACGGTCGAAGCGGACCACGTCGGACAGGAACGTGGGGTCGTTCTCGAACTGCGTGAAGGCGTAGCCGGGTGACGCAGCGTGCGGGACCGCGCGCTCGTCCCACATGGCACGGTTGACGTCGAGATAGTCGCTCACGAAGCGAGTATCACCCGCTGGCGCTCACAACTTCTGGATCGGCGCGTAGCGCAGCATCAGCCACTTCAGTCCGGCGCCGGCGCCGAAGTCGATCTGCGCCTGCGTGCCGTCGCCCGATCCGCGGGTGTCGACCACGGTGCCGAGCCCGAAGGCGTCGTGTGTCACCCGGTCGCCGACCGACAACTCGGGCACGGCCCGATTGCCCGCACCTCCACGCATCGCGCGCCCGCCCGCGAGCCGCGACCCGGCCAGTTGTTCGGACGCGGGGCGGCGGGCGCGATACCCGTGGTCGCCGTACCGCGACGGCACGTCGTCGTCGTATCGGTTGACGAACGGTGCCCGGTCGACCGCGCCGGTCCAGGTGGCGAGTTCGCCGGGGATCTCGTCGAGGAACCTCGACGGCAGGTTCCACGACGGCGCGCCCCACGCCGAGCGGGAGATCGCCCGGGACAGGAACAGCCGCGACTTCGCCCGGGTGATCCCGACGTATGCGAGGCGGCGTTCCTCGGCCATCTCCGCCGGCTCGCCGAGCGCGCGCAGGTGCGGGAACACGCCGTCCTCGAGGCCGGTGAGGAACACGATCGGGAACTCGAGGCCCTTCGCCGTGTGCAGCGTCATCAGGGTCACCACACCACCGGACGAGTCGGGTATCGAATCGGCGTCCGCGACCAGGGAGACCTGTTCCAGAAAGGCATCGAGCGTGACGTCGTCCGTTCCGGCCCGCGCCTCCTCGAACTCGCGCGCCACGCTGACGAGCTCGCGCAGGTTGTCCGCGCGCCCCTCGTCCTGCGGGTCGTGCGACGCCTGCAGCTCGCGCAGGTAACCGGTGCGGTCGAGTACCGCCTCTACCACCGCCGAGGGCGTGCCGTCCGGCCCGGCTGCGACCGCACGCAGCGAGGTCATCAGGTTTCGGAAATCGGCGATCGCGTTCACCGACCGAGTGGCGAGGCCCAGCGACTCGTCGGCGACCTCCACCGCGCCGGCGAAGGTGAGCCGTTCCCGCTCGGCGAACGCCTGCAGGGCGCCCTCGGCGCGCTCGCCGATGCCGCGGCGCGGCGTGTTGAGGATCCGGCGCAACGACACGGTGTCGTCCGGGTTGGCGATGACCCGCAGATAGGCCAGCGCGTCACGGATCTCGCGGCGTTCGTAGAACCGCACCCCGCCGACGACCTTGTACGGCAGGCCGATGCGGATGAAGACTTCCTCGAACACTCGCGACTGCGCGTTGGTGCGGTAGAACACCGCGATGTCCGATGCCGTGGCGTCACCGGACTCGACGACCTTCTCGACCTGTTGGGCGACCCACGCTGCTTCGTCGTGCTCGTTCTCCGCGACGTAGCCGGTGATCAGCTCACCGGCGCCGGCGTCGGACCAGAGGTTCTTCGGTTTGCGGTCCGGGTTTCGCGAGATGACGGCATTGGCGGCGTTCAGGATGGTCTGGGTCGAGCGGTAGTTCTGTTCGAGCATGATCGTCGTGGCGTCCGGGTAGTCGCGCTCGAACTCGAGGATGTTGCGAATCGACGCACCCCGGAACGCGTAGATCGACTGGTCGGCATCGCCGACGACGCACAGCTCCGCGGGTTGGTCCGAACCGAGGGTCAGCTCGCGCACCAACACGTACTGCGCATGGTTGGTGTCCTGGTACTCGTCCACGAGCACGTGCCGGAACCGCCTGCGGTAGCGCTGCGCGACCTCGCGCGAGCTCTGCAACAAACCGACGGTGGTCATGATCAGGTCGTCGAAGTCGAGCGCTTGCGATTCCCGCAATCGCGTCTGGTAGCGGGTGTACGCGTCGGCGAGGATCTTCTCCGGCCCGGTGCTCGCCTTGTCCGCCCAGGCCTCGGGAGTCACCAGCTCGTTCTTGAGGTTGCTGACCTGCGCGCACAGCGATCGCGCCGGATAGCGCTTGGGGTCGAGATCGAGCTCGCGGCCCACCAGTGTCATCAGCCGCTTGGAGTCGTCGGCGTCGTAGATCGAGAACGACGAGCGCAGTCCGGCCGACTTCGCCTCGGCGCGCAGCAGCCGAACGCACATCGAGTGGAAGGTCGACACCCACATCGCCCGCGCCCGCGGCCCGACGAGCTGGGTCACGCGTTCGCGCATCTCGCCGGCTGCCTTGTTCGTGAAGGTGATCGCGAGGATCTGGCTCGGCGTGACGCTGCGCTCCGCGAGCAGATACGCGATCCGGTGGGTGAGCACCCGGGTCTTGCCGGACCCGGCCCCGGCCACGATGAGCAGCGGCCCGCCCTCGTGCACCACGGCGGCACGTTGCTGCGGATTCAGGCCGTCGAGCAGCGCGGCGGTCGTGGACGTCATCTCGCCGAACAGCCTACGGCCGGGTCCGGACAGCCCGTTTTGTGCCGATCGAGATTGGGTATTGGCGACAAAGTGCGAGAGGAGGGTCATGACCACGGTCGAGAAGCCCAGCGAAGGTAATACGTCCGAGCACAAGATGCGCCGCGACGTCGGTGTCATCGGCCTGCTGTTCGCCGGCATCGGTTCGATCATCGGCTCCGGTTGGCTGTTCGGCGCCCTCACCTCGGCCCAGATCGCCGGCCCGGCCGCAATATTCTCCTGGGCCATCGGCGCGGTCATGATCTTGCTGATCGGGCTGTGCTTCGCCGAACTCGGCGCGATGTTCCCGCTGACCGGTGGTGTGATCCGTTTCCCGCACCTGTCCTTCGGCTCGTTCGCCAGTTTCTCGATGGGCTGGATCAACTGGATCGCCGCGGCCACAGTCGCGCCGATCGAGGTCGAGGGCGCCCTGCAGTACGCCACGAAGTACGCCGAGTTCACCACCAAGCACACCCCGGCCGGCGCCACCGAGCCGGTGTACACGCTCACCGGGCTCGGCTACGCCGTCGCCGTCGTGGCCATGGCCGGCTTCGTCGTCATCAACTACTTCGGCGTGCGCTGGTTCGCCCGGGTGAACAACGTCGCCGTGTGGTGGAAGCTGGGCGTGATCATGCTGGTGATCTTCGCGTTCCTGATCGTCGAGTTCCACGGGTCCAACTTCTCCAGCCACGGCTTCGCCACCGACGGTAGCCACGGCATGCTCACCGCCATCGCCACCGGCGGCATCACGTTCTCCTTCCTCGGCTTCCGGCAGGGTGTCGAGCTCGCCGGCGAATCCAGCAATCCGAAACGCAACGTGCCGATCGCCGTCATCGGTTCGGTGCTCATCACCGGGCTGATCTACATCGCGTTGCAGATCGCCTTCATCGGCGCGGTGAACCCGAAGGATCTCTCGCACGGGTGGGCGAATCTCGACTTCGCGAACTCCTTCGGACCGCTTGCCGCGATCGCGACGCTGATCGGGCTCGGTTGGCTCGCGACGATCCTCTACATCGACGCGATCATCTCCCCCGCGGACACCGGGCTGATCTACACCACGGTGACCGGCCGGATCACCTATGCGATGGCGAAGAACGGCAACGCCCCCGAAGGCACTCGGGAACGTCACACCCCGCGGCGTGCCGTTGATCAGCCTGTTCGTGACCTTCGTGGTCGGGCTGATCGTGTTCCTGCCGTTCCCGAGCTGGCAGCAGCTGGTCGGCTTCATCACCTCGGCGACCGTGCTGTCCTTCGGCTCCGGCCCGATCGTGCTGGCCGCGATGCGTCGCCAGATCCCGGACCAGGAGCGGCCGTTCCGGTTGCCGTTCGGCGATGTCATCCCGTTCCTGGCGTTCTACTCGTCGAACCTCATCGTCTACTGGGCCGGCTGGGACGTGAACTGGAAGCTGTTCGCCACCGTCGCACTGGGCTTCGTGTTGTTCGCGGTGTTCCACTTCGTCGGTCTGCGGCGCGGCAATGACATGCCGCCGCTGCAGTTGCGCAGCGGCGCGACCTGGGCGCTGCCCTGGCTCGCCGGGTTGTGCCTGATCAGTTACCTCGGCGACTACCCGGAGCAGAGCGTCAAGGCGGGCAACACCGGCACCATCGGATTCGGTTGGGGTTTCCTGATCCTGCTCGCGCTCTCCGCAGTCGTCTATTGGTTGGCGATGTCGGTGCGGCTGCAGCCCGACGAGGTCGAGCGCAACATCGAGGTGACCTCGGCCGAGGCGCAGGCCGAGGAGGAGGAGCTCGGCGCGGCGCCGTGACGTGGCCCTCGGCAGCTTGCCGAGACGGCGGTGGTCGTGTCACCATTCATTCGTGCACAGCAACCGATTCTTTTATGGGTACCGCAGCGCGGTGCCCGTCGTTGCTGGCTGACTCACCACCAACCAGAACGCCCCGGGCCCGAGCCCCGGGGCGTTTTTCGTCTGTCCAGGGCTGGGCCGGGGCCGTGTACGAAAGGCACTGCGATGACCACGATGGCGGACACCACCCCGAGCACCGCTTCGATAGACACACTGCGCGCCCAGATCGACGCCATGGACGAGGCGATCGTGCGGCTCGTCGCCGAGCGCGCCAAGCTGTCCGCGCGCGTCCAGACGGCTCGCATGAACGCGGGGGGCACCCGCGTCGAGCTCGGCCGCGAACGCGTCATCCTCGACGCGTACCGCGCCGCCCTCGGCAGCCAGGGCCCGGCCCTCGCCGACGCCGTGCTCCAGGTGTGCCGCGGCGCTCGCTGACGCGCAGGTCAGAGCATCCGGCGGTCGGCGGCCCACCGCGTCAGCTGGTGCCGGTTGGACAGCTGCAGCTTGCGCAGCACGTTCGACGCGTGCGTCTCGACGGTCTTGATCGAGATGAACAACTCCGCGGCGATCTCCTTGTAGGCGTAACCGCGCGCCAGCAGGCGCAGCACCTCCCGCTCGCGCGGGGTCAGCTGATCGATCTCCGGGTCGATCGCGGGGGCCGCGGGCGCGTCGCGGAAGGCGTCGAGCACGAATCCGGCCAGCCGCGGGCTGAACACCGCGTCGCCGTCGGCCACCCGGGTGATCGCGGCGGCGAGGTCGTCGGCGCTGATCGTCTTCGTGACGTAGCCGGATGCCCCGGCCCGGATGATCGCGATGACGTCCTCGGCCGCGTCGGACACCGACAGGGCCAGGAACCGGACGTCGGGCAGCTTCTCGTGCACCTCGGAGAGCACCGCCAGGCCGCCGCCGTCGGGCATGTGCACGTCGAGCAGTACCACGTCCGGGTGCAGCGGTGGTGATCACGTCGACCGCCTCGGTCACCCCGCCCGCCTCGCCGACGACGTCGACGCGGCCGCCGAGCTCGGCCCGCACGCCGGAGCGGAACATCGCGTGGTCGTCGACCAGCACCACCTTGGCGGTCAACGGGAGATCCTGATCTCGACCTCGGTGCCCGCGCCCGGCTCACTGCGCATGCGCGCGGTGCCGCCGTGGCGCTCCACCCGACCGATGATCGACCCGCGGATGCCCTGCCGGTCGTCGGCGATGTCGTCCATCTCGAAACCCACTCCTCGGTCCTTCACGAACACGCTCACCTCGTCCGGGTCGAGCTCCGCGTACAGCGACACGGTCTCCACCCCCGAGTGCTTCGCGGCGTTGACGATCGCCTCTCGCGCGGCCTGCACCACCGCGCCGAGTGCGTCGTCGAGTTCGGCGTCGCCCACCACCACCACGTCGACGGTGATGGCATAGGCATCCTCCACCTCGGCCGCTGCCGCGCGCAGCTGGTCGGCGAAGTGCCCCGAGGCAGCGCGGTCACCGTAGAGCAGCGTCCGCAGCGTGCGCTCCTGCCCGCGGGCCAGCCGGGCCACCTCGCGCGGCGAACCGGCGTTGCGCTGGATCAGGGCCAGCGTCTGCAGCACCGAATCGTGCAGGTGCGCGGCGATGTCGGCGCGCTCCTGGGTGCGAATGCGCTCGGCCCGCTCGGCCGACAGCTGGGTGGTGATCCGCACCCACCAGGGCCCGGTGATCAGGATGACGCCCAGCAGCGTGACGACCATCGCGAGGAAGCCGTCGCGGATCGCGGTGAAGTCCGCCCGCGCCAGCACGAGTGCGGCGCCCGAGATCACCAGCGTCGCACCGGCCATCAACCGGGCCCGGCCCAGCCGCTCCACCCGGGTCGCGCCGAGCGATTCGCGCGAGATCGACCGCAGCCGGATCCGCTCGGGCTCGGAGGCCTGGCGCCAGATCAGCGCGCCGCCGAGAATGGCGAGCAGCGTCGGCACGAACAAGCCGGTGGTCGGCAGCGACGACGCGGCGACGCCGATCGCCACGACGGCGGCGACCCCGGCGGCGCAGTACTCCACCCACGACGGGAACCGGCTGCGGCCGGCGTGCGGGGCGGGCGGCAAGACGATGAGGTACGCGCCGTAGAGCGCGACGCCGAGACCACCCGAGATCGCCAGGCAGACGAACGCGATGCGGACCCACTTCGTCGACATGCCGATGTGCTCGCCGATGCCGGTTGCGACGCCGCCGAAGATGCCGAGATCGGGACGGCGGTAGAGGCGGCGCACGGGCGGCGCAGCAGTACCGATGGCGGCGGTCACGAGTCCATGATTGCCGCTGCAACCGTGCCCGCGCATCAGGCGCACCCCCGAGACGAGAGTTCAGGGTCGGTTCCGGGGCGGAACCCGATGTGCGGACCCCGCAGGCGCGGCAGGCTCGCTTCCATGACCACGAGTGACACCCTCGACGACATGCCAGCCCCGGCGCCCGAGCCGCCGTCGCAGCCGCGCCGGCTGCGGCGTGTCCACGAGGGCCGCATCGGAGCCGGCGTCGCGGCCGGGCTCGGCCGGTACTTCGGGCTCGACCCGGTGCTGTTCCGGGTGCTCTTCGCCACCTCCGCATTCTTCGGCGGCGCCGGGGTCATCGCCTACCTGATCGCGTGGGCGGCCATCCCTGACGAGCGCACCGAACACGCGGCCGTCGACGGGTGGTTCGATGCGCTGCGCCGGCGCCGCGTCCCGCTCTGGCTGGTGACCATCGTCGGCGGTTTCCTGCTCTGGTCCGTGGCCTTCAGCTGGTGGGCGCCCGGGCGGTTCCTGCCGGTGCTCGCGGTCATCGTGCTCGTGCTGTTCTTCATCACCCGTCGCGAATCCGGTCCGGCCGCGCCGGACTGGTCGGGCCCCACCGAAGCGCAGCCCGACACCACCACCGTCGATCTGCGCAAGCACCCGGACGCGGCGCCCACCGCGCCCGATCCGGCGAGCTCGTCCGTCCCTGCGCTGGCCTCCGTCGTGGCCGGGGGGCGGTCCTGGTTCGACGACGCCCGGGCCGCCGGCCGCGCCCGGCGCCGGCGCGCCCATCCGGTGCGCGTGGCCGTGCTGTCCGCCCTGGTGCTCGCATTCACCGGCCTCGGCATCGCCGACGCGATCACCGGCATCCCGATCCAGGCGTACTTCTGGACCGGACTGGTGATCGTGGTGGTCGGCCTGCTCGTCGGGCTCGCCCTGCGCCGCACCCCGGTGTCACTCGCCGTGCTGGCGCTCCCGTTCGCGGTCGGTGCCATCGCGTTCGCCGGCAGCTCGGCGAGCTTCAGCGACGGCATCGGCCAGCACGAGTGGACGCCGACGGGCGCGCCCGCCTCGCAGTACCGCCTGGCCATCGGCCAGGGCGTGCTCGACCTGCGCTCGATGGACGGCCCGACCAAGCCGGTGCACATCGACGTCACGATGGGCGCGGGCCGGACGCTGATCATCTTGCCGGAGTCGATGAAGGCGACCGTCGACGCGAACGTCCACTTCGGGCACATCACCGCCGACGACGGCACCGGTGATCACCACGACGGCGTCGGCATCTCGCACACCGTCGAACCGCTCCGCCTCGGCGAGCGGTCAACCGGTGACGATCGATGTCCACCTCTCCGACGGAGAGATCACCGTCGACCGCCGCTGATGGCGTCTACTCCCACTCGATGGTGCCGGGCGGCTTGGAAGTCAGGTCCAGGACGACCCGGTTCACCTCGCGCACCTCGTTGGTGATGCGGGTGGAGATGCGCTCCAGCACGTCGTAGGGCACCCGGGTCCAGTCGGCGGTCATGGCGTCCTCGCTGGACACCGGACGCAGCACGATCGGATGCCCGTAGGTTCGGCCGTCGCCCTGCACGCCCACGGACCGCACATCGGCGAGCAGCACCACCGGGCACTGCCAGATCTCGCGGTCCAGCCCGGCGGCGGTCAGCTCGGCGCGGGCGATCGCATCGGCCCGGCGCAGGGTGTCGAGCCGGCTCGCGGTGACCTCGCCGACGATGCGGATGCCGAGCCCGGGCCCGGGGAACGGCTGGCGCCACACCATCTCCGACGGCAGGCCGAGCTGCTCGCCGACCCGGCGCACCTCGTCCTTGAACAGCGTGCGCAGCGGCTCGACGAGCGCGAACTGCAGGTCGTCGGGCAACCCGCCGACGTTGTGATGGCTCTTGATGTTCGCGGTGCCGGTGCCGCCGCCGGACTCGACGACGTCCGGGTACAGCGTGCCCTGCACGAGGAACTCGACCGCTTCGCCCTCGGCGACGATCTCGCGCGCCGCCGACTCGAAGGAGCGGATGAACTCCCGGCCGATGACCTTGCGCTTCTCCTCGGGGTCGTGGATGCCGCCGAGCGCGTCGAGGAACTGGCCGGCCGCCTCGACGACCTTGAGCTTGACGCCGGTGGCGGCCACGAAGTCGCGCTCGACCTGCTCGGCCTCGCCGGCGCGCAACAGCCCGTGGTCGACGAACACGCAGGTCAGCTGATCGCCGACCGCCCGCTGCACCAACGCCGCGGCGACCGCGGAGTCGACGCCGCCGGAGAGCCCGCAGATCGCCCGTTTGCCGCCGATCTGCGCCCGGATGGCCTCGACCTGCTCCTCGATGATGTTGGCCTCGGTCCAGGAGGGCTGCGCACCGGCGATCTCGTAGAGGAAGTGCTGCAGGATCGCCTGCCCGTGTTCGGTGTGCAGCACCTCCGGATGGAACTGCACGCCGGCCAGGCCACGGGCGAGGTCCTCGAAGGCGGCGATCGGCGCACCCGGCGAACCCGCGGTGACGGTGAAGCCGGGCGGCGCACTGGTGACCGCGTCGCCGTGGCTCATCCACACCTGCTGGCTGGCCGGCAGCTCGCGCAGCAGCGTCCCGGGCTCGCTGACGGTCAGCGTGGTCCGGCCGAATTCCGAGGTGCCGGTGTGCGCCACCTCGCCGGACAGCGCGAGCGTCATGGCCTGGAAGCCGTAGCAGATGCCGAACACCGGGACCCCGGCGGCGAACAGCGCCGGGTCGGTGCGCGGGGCGTCGGCCACGTACACCGACGCCGGGCCGCCGGACAGGATGATCGCCTTCGGCTTGCGGGCCAGCATCTCGGCCACCGGCATCGAGCTCGGCACGATCTCGGAGTAGACGTGCGCCTCACGAACCCGGCGGGCGATCAGCTGGGCGTATTGGGCCCCGTAGTCGACGACGAGAACGAGGTCGGTCTCCACGTTGTGAGTCTACGGATCGGCGTACCTGCCGCGGGGAGGCGACGGGCGACACTGGAGGCATGGCAGTGACGATCCGGACCCGGGTCTGGCGCAACGGCACGCTCGAGGCGGAGGACTTCCCGATCGAGCAGTTCTCCGACTATCTCGCCCAGGGCGACTGCGTCGTCTACGCCGACATCCTGTACCCCGACGACCACACCATCGGTGTGCTCGCCGACGAGTTGAGCCTCGACAAGCACGCCGTCGAGGACGCGATGAGCGAGAACGAGCGGCCGAAGGTCGCGCGATACCCGAACCATCTGTTCATGACGGCCTATACGGTCGCGCAGCAGGACAACTCGATCACCCTCGGGCGCGTATCGACGTTCGCCGTCAAACACGGCTACGTCACGGTGCGCCTGGACGACACACTCGACTTCGACTCGGTCACCGAACGCTGGAACGAGAACGCCGATCTGATCAAGTACGGGCCGCGGGCCCTCGTGTACGGGCTGCTCGACGAACTCGTCGACCGCTATTTCGACGCCGTGCAGGCCTTGGACGATTCGCTGGAGGACATCGAGGACGCGCTGTTCG
Organism: uncultured Actinomycetota bacterium; assembly: GCA_963850835.1. GTDB lineage: Bacteria > Actinomycetota > Actinomycetes > Mycobacteriales > Jatrophihabitantaceae > Jatrophihabitans. The sequence continues at coordinate 178,160 of CAWKNB010000004.1, forward strand.
CCGAGAACCCGAAGGCCGCGCACACGGTCTCGCGACGCGCCTTCGAGGCGCGGCGCGCTCTCGTCCAGCTGCGCCGGGCGATCCTGCCGATGCGCGAGGTGGTCAGCTCGATCATGCACCGCGTGGTCGAGCTGGACGGCTCGCAGGAGCTGATGCCGTACTACGAGGACCTGTACGACCACGTCGTGCGCGCCTCGGAGTGGACCGAGTCGCTGCGGGACATGATCTCGTCGATCTTCGAGACCAACATGTCGCTGGCCGACACCCGGATGAACCTGATCATGAAGAAGCTGACCGCGTGGGCCGCGATCATCGCGGTGCCCACGGCCGTCACCGGCTTCTTCGGCCAGAACGTGCCGTATCCGGGTTTCGCGCAGAAGTCCGGCTTCTGGTTCAGCCTGATCCTCATGATCGCGATCGCCGCCGCGCTGTACGTCACCTTCCGGCGCAAGGACTGGCTGTAGTCAGACGGCCACGCCGGGCAGCACCCCGGTGAACCGTCCGGCCGCCGCGAGTCGCTCGGCGGGTACCACGCCGTAGTCGGTGGTGCGCTGCTGTGGCCGCCGGCCGGGCAGCCCCGCGACGATCTCGTGCAGCTGCTCCACGGTCTTCGCCGAGCCGTGCCGACTACCTGCCATCCGGCTGATCGTCTCCTCCATCAGGGTGCCGCCGAGGTCGTTGACCCCGCCCTGCAGGAGCGCGCGGGACCCGTCGGTGCCGAGCTTGACCCACGAGCACTGGATGTTGTCGATACGCCCGTGCAGCAGGATGCGCGCCATCGCGTGCACCGCCCGGTTGTCGCGCATCGTCGGTCCCGGACGCGCGATGCCGGCCAGGTAGATCGGCGCGTTCGTGTGGATGAACGGCAACCCGACGAACTCGGTGAACCCGCCGGTCTGGTCCTGCACCCGCGCCAGCGTGCGCAGATGCCCGAGCCAGTGGGCCGGGTTGTCGACATGGCCGTACATCATCGTCGAGGACGAGCGGATGCCCAGCGAATGGGCCGTGGTCACGACCTCGATCCACGTGGCGGTGGGCAGCTTGCCCTTGGTCAGCAGCCACCGCACGTCGTCGTCGAGGATCTCGGCGGCGGTGCCCGGAATGGTGTCGAGCCCGGCCTCCTTGGCGGCGGCCAGCCACTCGCGGATCGACAGGCCGGTGCGCGAAGCGCCGTTGACGACCTCCATCGGGCTGAACGCGTGCACGTGCATGTCCGGCACACGTTGCTTGACCGCGCGAACGATGTCGAAGTACGCGGTGCCGGGCAGGTCCGGGTGGATGCCACCCTGCATGCACACCTCGGTGGCGCCGAGTTCCCACGCCTCCTCCGCCCGGCGGCCGACCTCGTCCATCGACAGCGTGTACGCGTCGGCATCGGTGCGTCGCTGCGCGAACGCGCAGAACCGGCACCCGGTGTAGCAGACATTGGTGAAGTTGATGTTGCGGTTCACGACGTAGGTCACGTCCGGACCCGCCACGTCGGCGCGCAGGGCGTCGGCCAGCGCGGCCACGGCATCGAGTTCGGCCCCGTCGGCGTGCAGCAGGGCCAGCGCGTCGTCGTCCGACAACCCGGCCGGGTCGTGTTCGGCCGAGCGCAACGCGGCGGTGACGTCGGCATCCAACCGCACCGGGGCGCCGGTGCGGACGGCCTCCACGGCGACGGCGTCCCAGTCGCCGTAGACGCTGTCGAAATCCTCGCGCCGGTCCGCGGTGCGGCCGTCGGTGTCGATGCCGGTGTGCAGGTCGACGCGTCCGCTCGAGTGGGTCCACGCTTCGTCGGGTTCCTGCCAGGGGCGCCCGACCAGTTGCGCGTCGGCCTGCGCGAGGCCGTCCGGCGCAGCGAGCGCGCTCACGTGCGGCAGCACCCGTGGGTCCAGCCACGGCTCACCGGCCTGGACGTAGCGCGGGTAGATCGTCAGCCGCTCGACCAGCTCGAGACCCGACTCGGCGGTGCGGGCGGCCAGTTCGTCGATCTGCGGCCACGGCCGCTCGGGGTTGACGTGATCCGGCGTCAGGGGCGACACCCCGCCCCAGTCGTCGATCCCGGCTGCCAGCAGCAGGCCGTACTCGTCGCCGATCAGATTGGGCGGGGCCTGGATGCGCATCCGCGGGCCGAGCACCAGCCGGGCGACCGCGACGGTGGCCGCGAGGTCGGCCAACTCGGCGTCGGGCATGCGGGCCATGGCGGTGTCCGGTTTGGCCCGGAAGTTCTGGACGATCGTCTCCTGGATGCCGCCGTAGGCGCGGTCGACCCGGCGGATCGCGAACAGCGACTCGACCCGTTCCGCGAGGGTCTCGCCGATGCCGATCAGAATGCCGGTGGTGAACGGCACGTTCGAGCGGCCGGCGTCCTCGAGCACCCGCAATCGCAGCGCCGGATCCTTGTCCGGGGAGCCGAAGTGCGCGCCGTGCGGATCCTCGAACAGCCGCCGCGAGGTGGTCTCGAGCATCATGCCCATCGACGGCGCGACCGGCTTGAGCCGCTGGAAGTCGGCCCACGAGAGCACGCCCGGGTTCAGGTGCGGCAGCAGTCCGGTGCGCTCGAGCACCTGGATCGCCATGGCGCGCACGTAGGCCAGGGTGGAGTCGTAGCCGTGCGCGTCGAGCCATTCGCGGGCCGCCGGCCACCGGTCCTCGGGCCGGTCGCCCAGGGTGAACAGCGCCTCCTTGCAGCCCAGCGCCGCGCCCTGGGTCGCGATCGCGAGGACCTCGTCCGGTGACAGGAACGGTGCCGGCACCCGGTGCGGCGTGGTGGCGAACGTGCAGTAGTGGCAGCGGTCGCGACACAGTCGGGTCAGCGGGATGAACACCTTGCGCGAGTAGGTGATCACGCCGGGACGCCCGGCGTCGGCCAGCCCCTGGTCGCGGACCCGCGCCGCCGACGCGCACAGATCGGTCAGCGCGTCACCGCGGGCGCCGAGCAGGATCTCGGCCTCGGTGGGATCCAGCGCGACGCCGTCGCGAGCGCGGCGCAGCGCGCGGCGCAGGGCAGTGGAGATGTCGGGAGTCGGCACGGGTGCTCCTTGCAAAGGGTCCGGCGACTCCCGCCCGGATGACTGTCTGGTGGTGCGACCGCAGTGGACTCCCCGCCACGGGTATCTCTGTAGAGCCTAGAGCGCGCGCAGGCGCGGCAGTATTTCCTTTCCGTACATGTTGAGGAACTTCGCCTGATCCGGGCCGGGTGCGTGGAACACCAGGTGGTTGAAGCCGAGGTCGATGTAGGTCTTGATCTTCTCGACGTGCTCGTCCGGGTCGGTGGACACGATGAAGCGCCGCGCGGTCTGCTCGACGGGCAGTTCGTCGGCCAACCGCTGCATCTCCACCGGGTCCTCGACGCCCTGCTTCTGCTCCGGCGTCAATCCCAGCGCGCCCCAGAACTGCGTCGCGCGCATCGCCTCGTCGCGGTCGTGATCGAAGGACACCTTCACCTCGATCATCATGTCGAGGTCCTTGATGGTGCGACCGACCTTCTCCGCGCCCTCCTGGATCGCCGGCATCAACGTGTCGGTGTACAGCGCCGGGTCCTTGCCCGACGTCGTGATCCAGCCGTCGCCGGCCCGTCCGGCGAATCGCGTGGCCGCGGGGCCTGACGACGCCAGCCAGATGGGCACCGGCCGGTCCGGCCGGTCGTAGATCGTCGCCTTGTCGGTGCGGTAGTAGTCGCCCTCGAAGTCGACCCGCTCGTTGGACCACAGCTCGCGGATGAGCCGGACCGCCTCCCGGAACCGGGCGAAGCGCTCCTTGCCGTCGGGCCACTCGATGCCCAGCGGCACCTCGTTCATCGACTCGCCACTGCCCATGCCCAGCACCACGCGGCCCGGGAACAGGCAGCCCAGGGTGGCGAACGCCTGCGCCACGATCGCCGGGTGATAGCGGAACGTCGGCGTCAGCACGGACGTCCCCATCGTGACCCGCTCGGTCCGCGCGCCCAGCGCCCCCAGCCAGCTCATCGCGAACGGCGCGTGACCGCCGTCGTGACGCCACGGCTGTAGGTGATCGCTGATGAACACCGAATCGAATCCGCACTCCTCGGCCAGCACGGCGTAGTCGAGCAGCTCCTTGGGCGCGAACTGCTCGTTCGACGCCTTGTACCCCAGCTGCAACGCCATCAGCGACCTCCGACCACGATGAGTTCGGCTTTCTGGAACTCCTTCACCGAGGAGTATCCGCACTTTGCCATGACCCGCCGCAGGGCCCCGAACAGGTTCCGCTCGCCGCTCGGGTCGGACGTCGGCCCGACCAGCAACTCGGCCAGCGAGGGGCGCTCGTCGGCGGCGGCGCCGAAATCGACGACCGCCGAGCGCGGCACCCGCGGGTGCGCAGCGGTCGAGTCCCAGTAGCGCCCGTTGCCGGGGCTCTGTGCTGCGGCGGCCAACGGCTCGCCCAGCATGACCGCGTCGGCACCGCAGGCCAGCGCCTTGGCCACCTCTCCGCCGGTACGGATGTCGCCGTACGCGACGAGTTGCACGTACCGGCCGCCGGTCTCGTCGAGGTAGTCGCGGCGCGCGGCCGCTGCGTCGATCACGGCGGTGGCCATCGGCACGTCGATGCCGAGCATCGCGTGGGTGGACGAACCGGCGTGCGCACCGTAACCGACGATCACGCCCGCGGCGCCGGTGCGCATGAGGTGCAGCGCGGTCTGGTAGTTCGTCACGCCGCCGACCAGTACCGGCACGTCGAGATCGGCGATGAACGTCTTCAGGTTCAGGCCCGCGCTGGGTTCGCGGCCCTCGCGCACGACGTGCTCGGCGGACATCACGGTGCCCTGGATGACGAGCAGGTCGACGCCGGCTTCGAGCGCGTGCGGCGCGAGCTGCGCGGTGTGCTGCGGTGACAGGCGGACGGCGACGCGCACCTCGGCCGCGCGCAGCTCGCCGATACGGGCGCGCAGCAGCTCCGGTGAGACCGGCCGCTCGTAGACGCGCTGCAGCTGCGCGCTGCCGCCGTCGAGCTTGGCGAGCTCGGCCGCCGGTTCCTCGTACCGGGCCCACAGGCCCTCGCCGTCGAGGACCGCCAGACCGCCGAGCTCCTCGATCGTCGCCGCGCTGGCCGGCGAGACCACCGCGTCGGACGGCGCCGCGACCAGCGGCAGCTCGAAGGCATGGGCGTCGATCTGCCACGCGGTGGACACCGCCCGCGAGCCACGGGTCCGCCGGGTCGGCACCAGCGCGATGTCGGCGAGGTGGTACCCGCGCCGGGCGCTGCGGCCCAGTCCGATCTCGACGGTTTCCGGCATGTCAGAGAGTCTGCCCCACGATCCCGGGAGGGGTCAGGGGGTGTAGTTGGGCGCCTCGACGGTCATCTGGATGTCGTGCGGGTGCGATTCCTTCAGGCTGGCCTGCGTGATGCGCATGAATTGACCCCGCTCGCCGAGCTCGGGCACGGTGCGCGCGCCGACGTAGAACATCGCCTGCCGCAGGCCGCCGACGAGCTGGTGGGCCACGGCCGACAGCGGTCCCGCGGTACGCCACCCGGCCCTCGATGCCCTCCGGCACCAGCTTGTCGTCGCTGCCGACCTCGGCCTGGAAGTAGCGGTCCCGCGAGTAGGACTTCTTGCCGCGCGAGCTCATCGCACCGAGCGAGCCCATGCCGCGGTAGGACTTGTACTGCTTGCCGTTGATGAAGATCAGCTCGCCGGGCGACTCGTCGCAACCGGCGAGCAGCGACCCGATCATGACGGTGTCGGCCCCGGCCACGATCGCCTTGGCGATGTCACCGGAGTACTGCAACCCGCCGTCGGCGATCACCGGCACGCCGGCCGGCTTGCACGCCAGTGCGGCGTCGTACACCGCGGTGATCTGCGGGGCTCCCACCCCGGTCACCACGCGGGTGGTGCAGATCGACCCGGGCCCCACCCCGACCTTCACGGCATCGGCGCCGGCGTCGACGAAGGCCTGCGCGCCGGCCCGTGTCGCGACGTTGCCGCCGATCACCTGCACGTGCCGCGTCGCGGGGTCGGTCTTGATCCGCCGCACCATGTCCAGCAGCAGTTGCACATGCCCGTGTGCAGTGTCGGCCACCAGCACGTCGGCCCCGGCCTCGACGAGGGTGGTGGCGCGCTCCCAGGCGTCGCCGAAGTAGCCGACCGCCGCGCCGACCAGCAGCCGGCCGTGCGAGTCGTTGGACGCGTTGGGGAACTGCTCGGACTTGACGAAGTCCTTGACCGTGATCAGGCCCGCCAGCCGGCCTGCCGAGTCGACGATCGGCAGCCGCTCGCGCTTGTGCTGGCGCAGCAGCGCGGTGGCGTCCTCGCGGGAGATGCCGACCGGCGCGGTCACCAGCGGCATCGGGGTCATGACCTCGTCGACCTTGGTGTTGGCCCACTCGGCGACCGGCACGAAACGCAGGTCACGGTTGGTGATGATGCCGAGCAACCGGTCGTCGGCGTCGACCACCGGCAGCCCGGAGATGCGGTACTCCCCGCACACCTCGTCGAGTTGCTCCAGGGTGGCATCCGGACCGATCGTCACCGGGTTGGGGATCATGCCGGTCTGGGTCCGCTTGACCAGGCCCACCTGATAGGCCTGGTCGGCGATCGACAGATTGCGGTGCAGCACCCCGATGCCGCCCTGGCGCGCCATCGCGATCGCCATCCGCGACTCGGTGACCGTGTCCATCGCCGCCGACAGCAGCGGGACGGCGATCGACAGCTCACGCGTCAGGCGACTGGTGGTGTCGATGTCGGTCGGAGTGACGTCGGTCTCGCCGGGCAGGAGCAGGACGTCGTCGTAGGTGAGTCCGAGGCGGGCGAACTTGTCCGGGATGGCGGGTGATTCGTCATCGATCGGGTGGTCAGGCAACGGACGGAACTCCTCACGGTCGCCGGTAGTTCATCGTATCTGCGTAGGGGGTGTGAACCCTCTGTACCCCGAGGACAAATGTCAGGGGCGAGTCGGGGGATTGCCCACTGGCACGGTGTGGCGACATCCCGAGAGGATCTTGTGCATGACCGACATTGCTGCCCAGTACCGACCGGCCCAGTCGCTGGTGGCCGCCCGCGCCGTCGACGTCGTCAAGACCTTCGGCAGCGAGTCCACCGCCGTGGTCGCGCTCAATCACGTCTCCGTCGACCTGCATCGCGGCGAGTTCACCGCGATCATGGGCCCCTCGGGGTCGGGCAAGTCGACGCTCATGCACTGCCTGGCCGGCCTGGACACCGTGACGTCCGGCTCGGTGGCGATCGGCGACGTCGAGTTGCGCGGCCTCTCGGACAAGAAGATGACCGCGTTGCGCCGCGACCGCATCGGGTTCGTGTTCCAGTCGTTCAATCTGGTGCCGACGCTCAACGCGCTGGAGAACATCACCTTGCCGTCGGCGATCGCCGGCCGCACCCCGGACCAGGCCTGGCTGGACGGCATCATCGACACCCTCGGCCTGCGCGACCGGCTCACCCACCGCCCCAGCGAGCTGTCCGGCGGCCAGCAGCAGCGAGTCGCCATCGGCCGCGCGCTCGCCAGCCAGCCGGAGATCGTGTTCGGCGACGAGCCCACCGGCAACCTCGACTCGCGCTCCAGTGACGAGGTCCTGCGCGTGCTGCGCGAGTCGGTGGACCGGCTGGGCCAGACCGTCGTGGTCGTCACCCACGACCCGCACGCCGCCAGCTACGCCGACCGGGTGCTGTTCCTCGCCGACGGTCGCATCGTCGACGAACTCCGCTCCCCCACCGCAGACGCGGTACTGGACCGGATGAAGCGTCTGGAGTCGAGTTGAGCGCCATGCGCACCGTCTCGGTGCGCAACCTGCGCTCCCACAAGGTGCGTCTCGCCCTGACCGTGATCTCGGTGCTGCTCGGTACCGCGTTCGTGGCCGGGTCGTTCATCTTCACCGACACCCTGAAGCAGAGCTTCGACACGATCTTCGCCACCAGCGACAAAGGCATCGACGCCCGGGTGCAGCCGAGCAAATCCTTCGCCGCCGGCGTGCCGGTGTCCGCCGTCCCGCTCATCGAGAAGGTGCCCGGGGTGCGGGCGGTGCAGCCGCAGGTACAGGCCGACATCGTGCTCGTCGACCCGGACGGCAAGCGCATCGACACCGGCGGCGCGCCCAGCACCGGCAGCGACTGGACCACCGGCAACACCGTCCAGGAGGCGCCGAAGCTCGTCCGCGGGCATGCGCCGCAGCAGGCGAACCAGATCGTCGTCAACGACTCCGCCGCCAGCAAGTACGACGTCGGGATCGGTGACCACGTCAAGGTGGTGCTGCCGAACGCCAATGTGGTCAACGCGTCCATCGTCGGCATCTACGACATTTCCTACGACACCGGAGGATTCCTCGGGGCGCTGTTCACGCCGGCGCAGGCCCGCGCGTTGTTCACCGACGGGAGCCACTACCCGGCCGTCGACGTCGCGGGTACGCAGGGCGTCTCGGAAACCACGCTGGCCGCGCGCATCGACAAGGTGCTGCCGTCCAGCTTGGAGGTGAAGACCGGCAAGGAGGTCCGTGACGCGGACACCCAGGGCGTGGCCGACGCGCTGGGCTTCATCACCTACCTGCTGCTCGGTTTCGGCATCGTCGCGCTGCTCGTCGGCACCTTCATCATCTACAACACCTTCTCGATGATCGTCGCGCAGCGGCAACGCGAGCTCGCGCTGCTGCGGGCCATCGGTGCCGACCGCAAGCAGATCCGTCGCTCGGTGGTCTTCGAAGCTGCGGTGATCGGCCTGATCGGCAGCCTGCTCGGCCTGGCCGGTGGAGTGGGCCTCGCCCTCGGTCTGCACGCGCTGCTCGACGCGCTCAACGTCGGACTGCCGCAGGGCAGCGTGGTCATCAAGCCGCGCACGATCATCGTCGCGCTGGTGCTGGGCACGCTCGTCACGATCTTCGCCGCATACACCCCGGCCCGCCGCGCCTCGCGGATCGCGCCGGTGGCGGCCATGCGGGAGGAGTTCGCCAGCACGTCCGCGGCCAGCCTGCGCCGACGGACCGCCATCGGCACGGTGCTCGGCGTGCTCGGCATCGCAGCGTCGGTCGCCGGCTTCGTCAGCGACAGCGCCGGCACCGCGGCACAGTTCACCGCGCTCGGGCTGCTCGCCGTCGTCATCGCCGCGATGCTGCTCTCGCCGATCGCCGCCAAATGGGTGATCAGCCCGCTGGGCCGGATCTTCGGCCGTGGTGTCGTCGCCCGCCTGGCCCGCACCAACGCGGTGCGCAACCCGCGCCGCACCGCGGCGACCGGATTCGCGCTGACCCTCGGGCTGGTGCTGGTCGCCGGGATCGCGGTGATCGGCGCGTCGTTCAAGGCCAGCCTGGACAAGTTGTTCTCCGACAACGTGACCGCCAACTACATCCTGACGACGAACAACCAGGTGAACGTCCCGATCGGTGCGGCCAAGGCCGCCGCGCAGGTCAACGGCGTGCAGTCGGTGACCCAGCTGCAGACCCTGGTGGCCAGCGTCGACGGGGACACCCGTAGCGGCTCGAGCGTCGACGGCCCGCTCAAGCCGGTGCTGCGGGTCGACATGAAGCAGGGCTCGTCGACCATCACCGGCCAGAACATGATCGTCTCGCAGACCTACTCCAAGGACCACGACTGGACGATGGGCACGCGGCACACGCTGAGCGTGCCGGGCCGCGGCCGGGTCACCACCACGGTGACGGGCATCTACAAGGACGACAACCTGATCGGCGACTGGGCCGTCGACGGCTCGGTGTACCGGCTGCTCACCCCGCCGCAGCGCTGGGCCGACGATGTGGCGCTCGTGCATGCCGAACCGGGCGCCGACCTCGCCCAGATGCGCACGGACCTGGAGAAGGCGGTCAACGGCTTCTACATCGTCGACGTGCGCGACCTGGACCAGTTCAAGGGATTCCTCGCCGATCAGATCAACGGCCTGCTGGGCCTGCTGTACGCGCTGCTGGCGCTGGCGATCATCATCGCGATCCTCGGCATCATCAATACCCAGGCGCTGTCGGTCGTGGAACGCCGGCGCGAGATCGGGATGCTGCGCACCGTCGGCATGCAACGCAAGCAGGTGCGCCGCACGATCTACCTCGAGTCGCTGCTGATCGCGGTGTTCGGGGCGGTCCTCGGCGTCGTGCTCGGGCTGGCGTTCGGCAGTTTGTTCGCGCACACGCTGCGCAATCAGGGCCTCGACGTGCTCTCGGTGCCCTGGGTGCAGGCCGTGCTGTTCCTGGTGCTGGCCGCGATCGTGGGGGTGCTGGCCGCGCTGTGGCCGGGCTTCCGGGCGGCCCGCACCCCACCTCTCGACGCAATCAGAACGGGGTGATGAGCGTGTTCAGGGTGCTCGAGTCCGGGCTATCCCGCGAAGAGGAGTTGGCATCGGAGGCGGTGTCGGTTCTACCGTGGTGGCGTGAGCCACAGCGCGGGGTCCGGACGATGACTGTCGACGAGGGTCCGCAGGACCCGTTCTTCGGCGACCCGGACGACCCGGCGGCGCTGCTCGACGACCACGAGCCGCCGCAGCCACTGACCGACGACGAGCGCCGCGACGTGCTCGCCGACCTGGCCGAACTCACCGAATTCCGCTCGACGCTCGCCCCCCAGGGCGTGGACGGGATCGTCGTCGACTGTGCCGACTGCGGTGAGCAGCACTACTTCGGTTGGGAGCTGATGGCCGCGAACCTGCGGGCGCTGCTCGGCGAAGGTCGTACCCACGTGCACGAGCCGGCCTTCGCGCCGGATCCGAACGCGTACGTCAGCTGGGACTACGCCCGGGGTTACACCGATGCTGTGCAAACCCTGAGCAAACGTCGCTGACTTGTGACCAACTTTCTCTAACGCAAACCAAACATCCTGCGTTACCTTTACCTCGTTCGTTCTTTGAACAGTGGAGATGGTTGCCGGCGCCGGCCGGTGATCCAGGTGAGAATCGGGGGGTTCTCCACGATGGCTGATATCCGTCGTTTACCAGTGCTGCGTGAAGGCGACTGGGACTGGCAGTTGAGCGCCGCATGCCGCGGCGTCGACACCGCCACGTTCTATCACCCGGAGAACGAACGCGGCCCGTCCCGCGTCCGCCGGGAGATGCGTGCCAAGTCGGTGTGCTCCAGTTGCCCGGTGGTGGGCAACTGCCTCGACTGGGCGCTGCGCGCCCGCGAGCCCTACGGCGTGTGGGGCGGCCTGAGCGTGGACGAGCGCGAAGCGCTGCTGTCCAAGCAGTCCGCCTGACCCGTCCTCGAACGCGAACGTCCCGGCTTCGCGCCGTTGCGACGACGCGAAACCGGGACGACCTGCAGCGTGCCTAGTGCGAGTGGCCGTGGCCACCGTGCGAGTGGCCGTGACCGGCCGCGTCCTCGTCCTCGTCGGCGGGCTTGTCGACGATCGCACCCTGCGTGGTGAGCACCAGTGAGGCCACCGACGCAGCGTTCGCGAGCGCGGCCTTCGTGACCTTCACCGGATCGACAACGCCGGCGAGCCAACAGGTCCCCGTACTCACCGGTCTCGGCGTTGAGGCCGTGGTTTTCCGGCAGTTCGCGGACCTTGGCCACCACGACATAGCCCTCGAGGCCGGCGTTGGAGGCGATCCAGCGCACCGGCTCGACCAGCGCGGTCCGCACGATCCCCACCCCGGTGAGCTCGTCACCGGTCAGCCCGAGGTCGCCGTCGAGCGCCGACGCCGCGTGCACGAGCGCCGCACCACCACCGGCGATGACACCCTCTTCGACCGCCGCGCGGGTGGCCGAGATCGCGTCCTCGATGCGGTGCTTGCGCTCCTTCATCTCGACCTCGGTGGCTGCCCCGACCTTGATCACGCCAACGCCGCCGGCCAGCTTGGCCAGCCGCTCCTGGAGCTTCTCGCGGTCCCAGTCGGAGTCGGTCTCGTCGATCTCGCGGCGGATCTGCCCGATCCGGGCGTCGATCTCGCTCTGCGCGGCCGAGCCGTGCGTGACGGTGGTGGTGTCCTTGGTGACGGCCACCCGGCCGGCGCGGCCGAGAACGTCGAGACCCACCTGGTCCAGCTTGAGCCCGACCTCCGGCGCGATGACCTGCCCGCCGGTGACGATGGCGAGGTCCTGCAGGAAGGCCTTGCGGCGATCGCCGAAGAACGGCGACTTGACCGCGACCGCGGTGAAGGTCTTGCGGATCGAGTTGACCACCAGGGTCGACAGCGCCTCGCCGTCGACGTCCTCGGCGATCACGACCAGCGGCTTGCCTGCCTCGGCGACCTTCTCCAGCAGCGGCAGCAGCTCGGCCACGGCCGAGATCTTCTGCGTGGTGAGCAGGATGTACGGGTCGTCGAAGACGGCCTCACCGGCCTCCGGGTCGGTGACGAAGTACGGGCTGATGTAGCCCTTGTCGAACTGCATGCCCTCGGTGAACTCGAGCTCGGTCGTCATCGTCTGCGCCTCTTCGACGGTGATGACGCCGTCCTTGCCCACCTTGGTGAACGCCTCGGCGATCAGGCCGCCGATGGTGGCGTCCTGGGCGGAGATGGTGGCGACGTGCGCCACCTCCTCCTCGCCGTCGACCGGGTGCGAGGCCTTGTCGAGCGCTTCGTTGACGGCGATGACCGCGGCGTCGATGCCCTTCTTGAGGCTCATCGGGTTGGCGCCGGCGGCGACGTTCTTCAGACCGGCGTTGACCAGCGCCTGGGCGAGCACGGTGGCGGTGGTGGTGCCGTCACCGGCGATGTCGTTGGTCTTGGTCGCGACCGATTTCGCCAGCTGTGCGCCGAGGTTCTCGTACGGGTCGTCGAGCTCGATCTCGCGGGCGATGGTGACGCCGTCGTTGGTGATGGTGGGCGCACCGAACTTCTTGTCCAGCACGACGTTGCGGCCCTTGGGGCCCAGCGTGACCTTGACCGCGTCGGCGAGCTGGTTGACGCCGCGCTCGAGCGCGCGGCGGGCGTCCTCGTCGAAGCTGAGGATCTTCGCCATGGGTGTCCTTTCCGAACGGGGCACAACCGAAAAACCACTGGTTGCCCTGGAGGGCAACCAGTGGCGTCGGCGTGCGGAGGTTACTTCTCGATGATCGCGAGCACGTCGCGCGCGGACAGCACGAGGTATTCCTCGCCGGCGTACTTGACCTCGGTGCCGCCGTACTTGCTGTAGAGGACGACGTCGCCGACGCTCACGTCGAGCGGGACGCGGTTGCCCTTGTCGTCGATGCGGCCCGGGCCGACCGAGAGCACAGTGCCCTCCTGCGGCTTCTCCTTGGCGGTGTCCGGGATGACGATGCCCGACGCGGTCGTGGTCTCGGCCTCGTTGGCCTGAACGACGATGCGGTCCTCGAGGGGCTTGATGTTGACCTTGGTGGCGGTCACAGTAGGACTCCTTGTGAAATGGTGTGTGCGTACAGCGGGGTGGCTGCCGTCGCGGGGGTCAACCACTCCTGAATTGGCACTCTAACGCGGCGAGTGCCAGCTGTCGACGTCTGGGTCAGCCGAACGTGTACTGCGACCAGTCACGCCCGCCGTCGGAGGTCGTCCACACGCTGCGCCGGTCGGTCGAGATGCCGTGCCCCACCGTCGGGGACGCGAAGCCCAACCAGGCCAGCCGGCCGGGGCTGCTGCCGGCGTTCGCGCCGAGGCGGGTGAAATGGTCGCCGCCGTCGGTGCTGCGGTAGGCCTGATCGCTGGAGACGACGAGCACCTGGGCGGTCGCGGCGCCGAGGGCCGTGACGAGCGCCGCTCCCAGGGCCGTTCGCGACGCGGCGTGGAAGGATGCGCCGCCGTTGGTCGAGGTGATGACGAACTGCTGGCCCGGCTCGCTGCGGCCGCGGCACAGCAGCGCCAGGCCGCCGTCGGCCGCCGAACTCAAGGCGACGCTGTCCATCTCTCCGTTGCCGCCCTGGGGGCAGGGCTCCCCGCCACGCTGCCAGCTGTCGCCGCCGTTGCCGGAGCGGTACAGCGTCGAGGTCGCGTCGTTGCCGCCACCGGCCACGTGCCCCTCGAACAGCAGGTACACCCGGGCGCCGGTGCGGGCGAACACGAGCCCGTAGGTCGGCGGCGTGGCGCCGAGGCTGCGCGTCGTCCAGGCCGTGCCGCCGGCCGGCCCGGTCTGGATCCCGATGTGGCACGGCCCGGGACAGCCACTGCCCTTCGACGTGACCCGCACGACGTCGCCGCCGGCGGCTTCGAGCGCCACTGCGCCGCCGGCCAGGCGCTCCCATGTCTGCCCGCCGTCCAGCGTCATGAACAGCGCCGGGGACGCGACGTTGACACCGTTGAACGCGTAGCCGATCTTGCTGGTGGCGAACCGCAGGCCGCCGACGCACGGCGAGTTGCAGGATCCGCTCCCCGGGACGGAGATGTCGGCGTGCGGTGCGGGCATCGAGTGCCAGGTGCGGCCGCCGTCGGCGGTGTGCTCGATGGCGTCGCAGGTGCCGCTGCCGCTCAGGCAGTCGGCGCTGCCGAGCGCCCAGCCCTCGCTGCCCACCCAGGTCAGATCGGCGATGCGGAAGTGGGTGAGTTTCGGCGCGGTGGCCGGGCTGGGGTGCGCGGTGTCGGTGGCCGTCGTGGTGCGCGAGGCGGTGGTCGAGGCGGTCGTCGTGCTGACCGAGGGAGTGGGGGTGCCAGCCGTCGCGGTGGGCTGGGCTTTGCCGCCGCCCGAGGACGAGCAACCGGCGACCAGCAGGGCCGCCACCAGGCACAACCCCCGGATTCGCCGCATATCGTGACCTTGCCCGGCAACCGCTGAGAATGGGATTTACGTGATCAAATCGTAGTGCGTGCCGTCCTCGGCGAGCCGCCACACCTGCCGGCCGCGGGCGGGCACCGGGATGCCGCGCCGGCGCAGCTGCTGCCATTGCGGGCGGTGCCAGGTGGTGACCGGGATGGACTTGAGCACCTGCACGTAGTGGGGTCGTTGCACGGGCGGCAGCCGCCGCACCGCACGGTAGAGGTCATCGGCGCTCACCTCGGTGCCGGGCCGCAGGCTGACGGCCGCCACGAGCACCTCGGCGCCGGTCGCCGGGTCGTCGACGGGCACGCCGTAGACCACCACGGTGTCGACGGCCGGGATCGTGCCGAGGGAGAACCGCGCACCGGCCGGCACCGCGACGCCGTCGGCGGTGTCGACGAGTTCGCCGACCGAGCCGGCCAGCCACAGGTCGGCGTGCTCGTCGCGCAGGAACAGGTCGCCGGTCGAGATCCAGGTATCGCCGGGCTCGAACACGCCGTGCAGCCGGCTGTCGGGCGCCCGGCCGTCGTCCGGTTCGCCGGCATCGGGACGGGCGGCGACGACCAGCAGGCCGACCTCGTCGATGTCGCATTCGCGGCCCAGTCCGTCGGCGGCGCGCTCGAGCTCACGGGTGGCCAGATCGAAGCCGGCCACCTTGACCGCAGGGGTGCCGGGCAGCGGGCGGCCCATGGAGCCGGTCGCCCGGCCGCTGAGGTTGGCCAGGATCGCCTCGCCCTCGGCGGAGGCGTAGAACTCCAGCACGGTGGCCGGCGCGAACCGCTCGGTCACCCGGCGCCACAGATTGCGGGGCATCCCGGAGCCGAAGAACATCCGGATCGGGTGGTAGCGCTCGTTCGGGTTCGGCGGGGCGTCGAGCAGCGACGCCAGCGAGTTCCAGGTGTAGGAGACATGAGTGGCGCCGTAGCGGCGCACCTCGGTCCAGAACGTGTCCGGGTCGTCGGCACCCGCGATCGCGAACCGGGCCCCGCCCGCGACCGCGCCGCCGACGCTCATCAGGAGCGCCGACGAGTGATGGATGGGCGTGACGCTGTAGACGGTGTCGCTCGGGCGCAGCGCGGCCGCCGACGCGGTCCCCAGGGCCGACAACGCCCACCGCCGGTTGGTGATGCGCAGCGCGCGGGTGCCGGCCCCCGCGCCGCTGAACAGGATGACGGCGACGTCGCTGGCCCGGTGCGGGTTCGGCTCGTACCAGTCGGGCACATCGACCTCGGCCGGGTCGATCCGCTCGAGGTCGACGACGTCGGCGGGCAGGTCGGGTCGGTCGGCGCCGCCGCCGAGGACGGCCCGGGGCAGGCCCGGCGCCACCTCGACGGAGGCGTGTTCGGGGTCGGTGACGAGCCGGGTGAGCCCGGCGAGCTTGGCCTCGCGCCGCGGGTCGCCGTCGGGGCGCAGCAGCACCGCGGTGGCGCCCAGGCGGCTGAGCGCTGCGACCATCGTGAACGCGCTGGGCCGGGTGCCCATCAGGATCCCGACCCGGTCGGTGGGCCGAACGCCGGCGACCAACAGGCCGCGCACGACGTTGTCGATGCGGATCTTCACGTCCCGCCGTCGGTGGGCGCGGTCGCCGAACAGGAACAGCACATCGTCGGGATCGCGCTGCGCCTGTTCGTCGAGCAACAGGCCGAGCGAGATCCGCGTCGAGGGCTCCAGATGCTCGAGCCGGGCCAGCCGGGGCAGCTGGGCCGGCGCCTCGCGGGCGACGAGGCGGGCGAACCGGCCGGCGCGGCGGGTCGAGCCGATCACCGCACGACTGACACCGATCCCGAGCTCGGCGGCCTGTGCGACCGCGTGCGCCACGGCGCTCGGGCGCAGTGTGCGGCCCGGGTCGACCGTCGCAGCCGGCGCGATCTCCGGCGGCAGGTCAGCCGTGCCGGCCCGCCACGCGACCCACCCGGCGACCGCCGGCCAACTCGTCTCCTCGGCCGCCGACCCGACCACCAGCCCGAAGTGCCCGGTGGGCAGCGTGACCTCGTAGACGTCCGCTCGCGGCGCGGCCCGCCGGATGCCACGTACCGAATCGGGGTGACCGATCGTGTCGCGGGTGCCGACGAAGGTGAGCACCGGCACGGTGATGTCGGCGAGGGTGACCAGGCGGTCGTCGATGACGAACCCGCCGTCCAGCATCCGGTTGTGCGCGATGTACTGCTGCAGCAACTCGGCCATCGCCGGGCCGGAGTAGGCCGTCCACCCCTGCGAGTCGAGGAAGCGGCGCTGACGCTCGCGCGGCAGCAGGGCCTCCCGGTCGTGCAGCGCGAACAGGAACTCCACCCGGTCCTGCACGGTGCGGGCCGGGGTGAGCAGCTTGAACCCGAGGCTGGCCATCCACGCGGGCATCGGCGCGCGGCGCAGCAGGTCGCTGGCCGCGAGGTCGGTGGCCAACCGGGCCGCCGTCTCCGGTGAGAGCGGGATGGGGAGCGGCGCCGTCGCGTCGACCGGGGCGCCGAAGGTGACCAGCGAGTCGATGCCCGCGCCGTGGCGCAGGGCGGTGGCCTCGTAGCAGAACATGCCGCCCTGCGAATAACCGCCGAGCACGATCGGCGCACCGACCGCGCGGCCCACGCGCTCGATCGCGTCACTCAGCGCGACGACGTGGTCGGCCAGGGTACGTTCGCGTCCACCAGGCTCGAGCTGCGGGTCGCCGAAGTCGATGACCCAGACGTCGATGTCCGCGCTGTGCAGTGCGTTCACGGCCGACGTGGTGGGCGACACGTCCCAGATCTCGGCCGTGATCATCAGCGGCGGTACGAGCAGGATCGCCGGACCTTCGGGGACCGGCAGGTCGTCGGGGAAGTAGCGGCGCAGCCGGTAGTTGGCCGCTTCCTCGACCACCGCGAACGGCGCCGACTCGATACTCGTCTCCAGGCCGCCGAAGCGCACCACCTCGGCGACGTTGCGCGCTGTATGGGTCGCCCGCTTCGCGTATCGCACAGAGGTGCCGAACACGCCGGAGATTCCCACGGGATGCACTGTGCTGATAACGGTGCGCGGATGCAACCTCAGCGCGGAACCGGCTCGAAGGCCCAGACGTGCGGGGCCCGCCCGACGAGATCAGCGGGCACCTCCGGCAACCCGTGGCCGCTGGGGTCGATGACGACCACCCGGTTGTCAGCGCTGCGGTACACCTCGGCGCTGGGGTCGGCGTGCTCGAGGACGTAGGACACGAGATCGTCGCAGCGTTGCTCGGCGGCCTTGACCTCCCACATGAGGACGTTCATGACAGTTGCGCCTGTTCCAGTTCGACGGTCGGGATGGCGGCAAAATCGGGGGCGGACGGGCGCGCGCCGTCGCGCACCAGGAGATCGCCGATGGCCGCGATCATCGCACCGTTGTCGGTGCACAACCTGATCGGCGGCACCCGCAACTCGATGCCGGCGGCCGCGCACCGCTGCTCGGCCAGCGCCCGGATCCGGCTGTTGGCGGCGACCCCGCCGACGATCACCAGCGTCTGCACGTCGTGCAGCCGGCAGGCCCGTAGCGCCTTGGCGCTCAGCACATCGGCGACGGCCTCCTGGAAGCTGGCCGCGACGTCGGGTGCGTTGGCGTCGGGGTGCGCCTCGACGTAGCGGGCCACTGCGGTCTTGAGGCCGGAGAAGGAGAACCCCAGCGGCGGGTCGTGCGCGCCGGTGAGCGGGCGCGGGAACCGGATCGCGTCGGGGTCGCCGTCCTTCGCTGCGCGGTCGATGGCCGGGCCGCCCGGGTAGGGCAGCCCGACGAGCCGGGCCACCTTGTCGAAGGCCTCGCCCGCGGCGTCGTCGACGGTATCGGACAGATGGACGATCGGGGTGCGGACGAGGTCGCGCACGAACAGCAGCGACGTGTGGCCGCCCGAGACGATCAGCGCCACCGAACGGTCCGGCAGCGGGCCGTGCTCGAGGGTGTCGGCGGCGGCGTGCCCGGCGAGGTGGTGCACGCCGTAGAGCGGCACACCGAGCGCGAGCGCGTAAGCCTTGGCGGCCGCGACGCCCACGTGCAGGGCGGTCGCCAGGCCAGGGCCGGCGGTGACCGCGACGGCGCCCACGTCGTGCAGTGTCAGTTGCGCCCGGTCGAGGGCCGCCTGCACCGTCGGCACCATGGCCTCGAGGTGAGCCCGGGCGGCGATCTCCGGCACGACGCCCCCGAAGCGCGCGTGCTGATCCATGCTGGAGGCGAGCGCATCGCCGAGCAGTACCCCGTCGCGCACGAACCCGACACCGGTCTCGTCACAGGACGTCTCGATGCCCATCACGATCGTCACGGCTGCAGGTCTCCCCGCTCCAGGAAACGGCGCATGGTGACGGCGTCGACCCGGCCGCCGTCGTAGTAGCCGCGCCGCCGGCCGAGCTCGGCGAATCCCTCGGTGCGGTAGAGCTCGCGGGCGGCGTCGTTGTCGACGCGGACCTCCAGGAACACCTCGGTGACACCACGCCGGCCTGCCTCGTCGAGCAGCGTGGCGATCAGCCTTCGCGCGATGCCGCCACGCCGGGCGCTCGGCACCACGCCGACGGTGAGGATCTCCGCGGTCCGGCCGATGATCATGACGCCGGCCCAGCCGAGCATGGTGTCACCGGTGCCTTCGGCGGTGACGTAGTAGCGATGCCGACCGTCGGCGAGCTCGCTGAGGTAACCGTTGCGGGTCCAGGCTTCCGTCCCGAACATCTCGCGTTCGTAGGGCATCAGGGCGTCGACGTCGCGGGGCTGCATGCGCCGCACGGTGACGGCGGCGTTCACTGCAGCACCGCCTTCGGCGCGCCGGGGACGACGGCGTCGGGGCGACGCAGGTACATCGGGGTGAGCAGTTCGCTCGGGGCATTGCCGATGACGCGATCGGCGGCGACGCCGACCAGCGCGGCCGGGTCCGGGTAGGCCAGGCCGACCCGGCGCAGCTCGGGCCACGCGTCGGGGTAGAGGTCGGCGGCCGCGCCGGTGAGGGCGCCGACGCCGGGTGGGAGGTCGGCCGGGCGGGCGACGCCCGGGCCGTCGATCCGGGTGCCTTCGGCGTAGCGGGCCCAGTAGACCTCCCGGCGGCGGGCGTCGGTGACCACGAGGAGCGCGGGTTCGGAACTGGTGGCGCCGATGCCGTCGAGCGAGCAGACGCCGTAGGTGGGGATGGCGGCGCTGTGACCGAACGCGGCCGCGGTGACGAGGCCGACGCGCAGGCCCGTGTACGGTCCCGGCCCCAGGCCCGCGACCACGGCGTCGAGCTGTCCGGGCGTGAGGTCGCACTCGGCCAGGCACTGCGCGATGGCCGGCGCCAGCAGCTCGTCGTGGCCGCGCGGTGCGACGGGGGCGCGGACGGCGAGTGTGTCCACCGCAGCACCGTCGAGCGTCACGATCGCCGCGGTGACTGCGGGCGAGGACGTGTCGATGGCCAGGACGAACACGATTCCCCAGCCTAGTTTCTCCGCACCACTCACTCCGGAGGTCCGGATGGCGAGATCAACGGTGCCGGCCGGGAAGAACTGGCTTCCCGGCCCAATCGGTCGAATTCGCCGCCGGAATTCGACGTTTCGGGCCGGGAAGCGGTCGGCCCGGCGTCGAATGGGCCCGTGACAGCGAGTCAGGAAGCCAGGGTCGCCAGCCGAGCGGGCCAGTCGGCGCCGTGCGGGGTGAGCGTCGCGGTGCGGACCTCGGTGTCGGCCGCGCGGGCGAGCACGATCTCCAGACGCGCGTCGGTGAGCTGCTCGACGAGCCCGGCCCCCCATTCCACCACCGTCACCACGTCCTCGGCGTCCACGTCGAGGTCCAGGTCGTCGACCTCGGCGAGCGACCCGAGCCGGTACGCGTCGACGTGCACCAACGTCGTGCCGCCGGCAACGCGTGGCGGGTGTACCCGGGCGATGACGAAGGTCGGCGACGCGATCCGGCCGGCCACCTCCATCCCAGCGCCGATTCCTTGCACCAGCGCGGTTTTGCCGGCGCCGAGCGGGCCGCCGAGGACGACCAGGTCGCCGGCGCGCAGCAGCCGGCCCAGCCGCGTTCCGAAATCGAAAGTGTCCGCAGCAGTCGGGAGCGACACGATCACGCAGGTGCTCCGACGTACGTCCGCTGCACCCGCGGCCCGATGCGCGTGACGATCTCGTAGTGGATCGTGCCCACCGCATCGGCCCAGTCCTGCGCGGTCGGCTCGCCGTCGCGGCCGGGACCGAACAGCACCACCGCGTCGCCTGCCTGCACGGGCAGGTCCCCGACGTCGACGATCACCTGGTCCATGCACACCCGGCCGGCGATGGTGAACCGCGCGCCGTTGACCCACACCGGCCCGACGTTGCTCGCGTGACGCGGCACGCCGTCGGCGTAGCCCAGGGGCACGAGCACGAGCGTGGTTTCGCGGGTGGTCGTGTACTCGTGTCCGTACGACACCCCCTCGCCGGCCCGGACGCGTTTCACCAGTGCTGCCCCGGCGCGCACCGTCATCGCGGGCACCAACCCGTAGGACTCGCGCACCGGCGACAACCCGTACACCGCGATGCCGGGCCGGACGAGGTCGAAGTGGGCCTCGGGCAGCGTGAGCGTCGCCGCCGAATTCGCCAGATGCCGTAGTTGCGGTTCGACTCCCCCGCGTGCGGCCACGGCCAGCGCTGCGCGAAATGCCTCGATCTGCCGGCCGATGGTGGGGTGGCCGGGCTCGTCGGCGTAGGCGAAGTGGCTCCAGATCCCGACGACGGTCACCTCTTCTGCCGCCTGGGCCCGAGCCGCAGCCGTGATCAGATCGGGCCAGTCGTCGACGTAGCACCCGTTCCGGGACAGCCCGGTGTCGATCTTGAGGTGGATCCGGGCGGTCCGGCCGCCGGCCCGGGCCGCGGCAAGCACTGCGTCGAGCTGCCACCCGCTGCTGACCGAGACGTCGACGTCGGCCTCGACCGCACGCCGGACGGTGCCGGCCTCGTCGGGCGTCCACAGCCACGACAGCAGCGGCACGGTGATGCCGGCCGCGCGCAGTGCCAGCGCCTCGTCGACGATCGCGGTGCCCAGCCAGGTGGCCCCGCCGGCCAACGCGGCCCGCGCGGCGGGTACCAGACCGTGCCCGTACCCGTCGGCCTTCACCACCGCCATCACTTCGGCCGCGGTGCCGGCCTTCATCGATGCGACGTTGCCGGTGATCGCGGCCAGATCGACGACGGCCTCGGTGCGTAACACGTGCTCGATCCTCCCAAACTCCGCTTGGCATAGTTGCGCGATGACCCGGAGCCTGCGGATCAGCAACGTCCGTCGTGGCGAGGACGCCGACCGCGTGACGAATGTCGAGCTGTTCTACGACCTCGTCTACGTCTTCGCGGTGACCCAGCTGTCGCACCTGCTGGTCGAGCACACCACGACCGAGGGCGCGGTGCAGGCCGTGGTGCTGCTCGCCCTGGTGTGGCAGGTGTGGGTCTACGCGACCTGGACGATCAACTACCTCGACCCGGCGCGCTACGCCGTTCGACTGATGATGCTCGTGTTGATGGGCGGCAGCCTGGTGCTCGCCGCCGAGCTGCCACAGGCGTTCCACGACCGCGGCTTCGTGGTGGCCGGGCTGTGGGCCGGCATGCAGGTCGGCCGGTGCCTGTTCACGATCTGGGCGTTGCGCGGCGAGCAACTGCAGCTGGTGTTCGTGCGGATCCTGCCGTGGTCCACGGCGAGCAGCGCGGTCGTCGTCGCCGGCGCCTTTGCGCACGGCTGGGCCCGGGCGGCGATCTGGGCGAGCGCGGTGCTGGTCGACCTGATCGGTGCCACGACGGGATTCCACGTCCCGGGCATCGGCCACTCCGCGACGAGAGACTGGACGATCAGCGGGAGCCACTTCGCCGAACGGTGCCAGGCCTTCGTGCTGATCGCCCTGGGCGAGTCGGTGGTCGTGATCGGGGCGCGGTTGGCGGCGATCCCGTCGCCGACCGGCGAGGACATCATCGTGTTCGTGCTCGCCTTCGCCGGCACGGTGGCGCTGTGGTGGGTGTACTTCGATCGCGCCGCCGAGGACAGCACACGCACGATCGCCACCTCCGACGACCCGGGACGCCTGGCGCGCTCGGCCTTCCACTACGTGCACCCGATCCTGATCGCCGGCATCATCGTCGCTGCGGCGGCCGACGAGAAGGTCCTGGAGCATCCGTCCGAGCACGCCGACACGGCGACGGCGTGGCTCGTGCTCGGCGGCACGGCGCTGTATCTGCTCGGCCACGCGATCTTCAAATGGATCATGTGGCGCACGGTGTCGTGGGCGCGGGTGATCGCGGTGATCGTGCTGCTCGCGCTCGTCCCGCTGGGTGCGCACGTGTCCCGCCTGCTGCTCGGCGCTCTGGCAGTCGCGGTGGTCATCGGGGTGGCGGTCGCCGATCGGCTCACGGTGCACCCCGAACCGGCCTAGCCGGACGCGATCGTGTGCAGCGCGGCCGCGCACGGCGTGCAGGACGTCGATCGACGACGGAGGCCCGTCGACGGCGGCAATCTGCCCGGCCACCCCGTGCACGTAGGCCGCCATCGCCGCGGCCAGCGGCGCATCCTGTCCCGATGCCAGCAGCGAGCCGATCAGCCCGCTGAGCACGTCGCCGCTGCCCGCGGTGCCGAGCCACGGCGTGCCGGTGCGGTTGATCCACGCCCGGCCGTCGGGCGCCGCGACCACGGTCGCACTGCCCTTGAGGAGCACGGTGGCGCCGAGGTCGCGAGCGGCGGCCCGGGCGCTGCCGAGCCGGTCGGCCGACGGGCCCTCGGCGACGCGGGCGAACTCGCGATCGTGCGGGGTGAGCACCGTCGGCGCCGTCCGCCCGCGGAGCAGTTCGGGCGCCTCGCCCAGCACGGTGATCCCGTCGGCGTCGACGATCACCGGCACGTCGGTGCTCAGCACGTCGGCCAGTACGTCGCGCGCCGCAGTGTCGGTGCCCATGCCCGGACCGACCACCCAGGCCTGCACCTGCAGGCTCGACGGCCGGGCGCCCTCCTGCACCACCACCTCGGGGTAGTGGGCGCGGATCGCGTCGGCGGCGGTGCCTGCGTAGCGGACCATGCCGGCCCCGCCGCAGATCGCCGCGCCGGTCGACAACACCCCAGCCCCCGGGTAAGCCGCGGAGCCGGACACCAGACCCACCACGCCGCGGGTGTACTTGTCGCTGGCCGACGTGGGTGCGGGCAGCAGTGCGGCGACGTCGGGCCCCTCCAGCACCTGGGTGCGGGTCGCCGGCAGCATCGGCCCCAACCCGATGTCGACGAAGCGCAGCTCGCCGGTGTGCTGCGCGCCGTCACCCACCAGCAGACCGGCCTTCAGCGCGCCGAACGTGACGGTGACGTCGGCCCGGATGCAGTCCCCACCGGCCTCGCCGGTGTCCGCGGACACGCCCGACGGCACGTCGACCGCCACCGTGAGCACGTCGCGCGCTGCGGCCGCGAGGGGGACGGCCGTGTCGCGAAGTCCGCCGCTGCCACCGATCCCGACGATGCCGTCGACCACCAGATCGGCGCGGCCGACGGTGTCGGGGTCCGCCGCAACCACCCGGCCGCCGCCGGCCCGCAGCGCGGCGAGACCCGCCGCGTGGGCGCGGTCCGGCGCGAGCAGCATCGCCTGCACACCGGCGCCGCGGCGGGCGAGCGCGGCACCGGCGAACAGCGCGTCGCCGCCGTTGTTGCCGGCGCCCACGAGCAGCACCACGCGGCTGCCGTAGACCCGACCCAACAGCTGCGCACACTCCAGCGCCAGGCCGTTGGCGGCCCGGGCCATCAGCGCGCCGTCGGGCAGCTGCGCCATCAGCGCCGCTTCCGCGGCGCGGACCTCCTCGACGGTGTAGACGCCTCGCATCTCCTGCTCCCTACCCGACTCGGCTCGATCACGTTTCGGCGATCACGGTGGCCGCGGCGATGCCGCCGTCGTGCGACAACGACACGTGGAACCGGTGCACGCCCAACGAAGCGGCGCGCTCGGCCACCGTGCCGCGCACCTCGAGCGACGGGCGGCCTGCGGCGTCGACGCGCACCTCGGCGTCGGTCCACAACATCCCGCCGCCTGCGCCGAGCGATTTGGCCAGCGCCTCTTTCGCGGCGAAGCGGGCGGCCAGCGACTCCGCGGAACGTGCCGCGCCGGACTCGGTGACCTGCTCGGCCGCGGTGAACAGCCGCCCCGCGAGCGTGGGTGTGCGGCGCAGCGATTCGGCGAACCGCTCGACCGGCACCACGTCGATCCCGACCCCGACGATACCCACGCGTTCAGGCGGTCGGCGAGGTCCCGACCGGTTCGCCGGGCGCCGGTGCGTAATCGGAGAGGTGGCCCGGGAACGCCGAGACCGACGGGTTCAGGAAGGCTGCCGCGTTGTTGACCGCGGTCGCCACCTCACCGAACCCGGTGGCGATCAGCTTCACCTTGCCCTCGTAGTCGACGATGTCGCCCGCCGCATAGATGCCGGGCACCGTGGTGCGGCCCATCGTGTCGACCACGATCTGCCGCTTGCGGATCTCGATGCCCCATTCCAGCAGCGGCCCGAGGTTGGCGGTGAAACCGAGCGCGGCGATCAGCTTGTCGCACGGCAGGGTGCGCGGGTCGTCCTCGCCCTTGATGGTGATGTCGACCTCGCGCACATCCGGGTCGCCGCGCACGCCGCTCACCTGCGCATCGGTCACCAGCACCACCGACGACGCCTCGAGCAGGTCGACCGAGTGTGGGTGCGCGCGGAACTCACCGCGCCGGTGCACCACGGTCACCGACGACGCGATCGGTTCGAGCATCAACGCCCAGTCCAGCGCCGAGTCGCCGCCACCGACGACCACGACCTCCTGGCCGGCGTAGGCCGCCGGGTCGGGCACGAAGTGCACCAGGCCGCGACCCAGGTACTCACCGCCGGTCGGCAGCGGCCGCGGGGTGAACGTACCGATCCCGCCGGTGATGACGATCGCGCGGACCTCGATGCGGTGCCCGGTGGAAGTGGTCACCGCGAACATGCCGTCGCCGCGTTCCAGCCCGACTGCCTGGTGCCCGAGCCGGTAGTCCGGCTTGAACGGCGCGGCCTGCTCGAGCAACTGGTCGACCAACTCGCGGCCCTTGACGGCCGGGAACCCGGCGACGTCGAAGATCGCCTTCTCCGGGTACATCGCGGTGATCTGACCGCCCGGCTCCTCCAGCGAATCGAGGACCACCGTCGACATCTTGCGCACGCCCGCGTAATAGGCGCCGAACAGGCCGACCGGCCCCGCACCGACGATGAGCAGGTCGAACGAACTCCCCGGACTCGTCACGAGGTCGAACTCTATTACTCGACCGTTACCGACTTGGCCAGGTTGCGAGGTTTGTCGACGTCATAGCCGCGCGCCTGGGCGATCTCGGCGGCCAGTACCTGCAGCGGCACGGTGGTGACGAACGGCGAGAGAAGGGTCGGCACCGTCGGCACCTCGAAGTAATGCACGGCGACGCGGCGGGCGGCGAGGTCGTCCGCCTCGCCGATCACGATCGTCCGTGCGCCGCGGGCAGTGATCTCGGCCACGTTCGACAGCATCTTCTGGTGCAGCACCCGACGTCCGGTGGGCGAGGGCATCACCACGACGACCGGCAACCCGTCCTCGATCAGCGCGATCGGGCCGTGTTTGAGCTCGCCGGCCGGGAAGCCCTCGGCGTGCATGTAGGCGAGTTCCTTGAGCTTCAGCGCGCCCTCGAGCGCGACCGGGTACCCGACGTGGCGGCCGAGGAACAGCACCGCCTTCGACTGTGCGATGTCGCGGGCGACCTCGCGCACCGGGTCGAGGTTGCGCAGCACCTCGGCGATGGCCTTCGGCACGTCGCACAGTGCCTCGTACTCACGGATGATCTCGTCGCCGTACTTCGTGCCGCGCGCCTGGGCGAGCGCCAACCCGACCAGCTCGACCGCAGCGATCTGGGCCAGGAAGGTCTTGGTGGCGGCAACGCCGATCTCCGGACCGGCGTGGGTGTAGAGGACCGCGTCGGATTCGCGCGGGATCTGCGCGCCGTTGGTGTTGCAGATCGCCAGCACGGTCGCGCGCTGTTCGACGGCGTGCCGGACCGCCTCCAGCGTGTCCGCGGTCTCGCCGGACTGGCTGATCGGGACGACCAGGGTCTGGCGGTCGAGCACCGGCTCGCGGTAGCGGAACTCCGAGGCCATCTCGACCTCGACCGGCACCCGGGTCCAGTGCTCGATGGCCTGCTTGCCGATCAGCCCCGAGTGGTACGCGGTTCCGCACGCGACGATGAACACCTTGTCGACGTCGCGCAGCGCCTGCGAGTCCAGCCGTTGCTCGTCGAGCACGATCCGGCCGTCGATCAGGTGGCTGAGCAAGGTGTTCGCGACCGCCGTCGGCTGCTCGGCGATCTCCTTGAGCATGAAGTAGTCGTAGCCGCCCTTTTCGGCGGCGGTGAGGTCCCAGTCGATGTGGAACGGGGTGCCCTCGGCGTCGTTCCCGTCGAAGTCGGTGATCGTGTACCCGTCGCGGCGGATCTCGACGACCTGCTTCTGACCCAGCTCGACGGCATCGCGGGTGAACTCGATGAACGCAGCGACGTCGCTGCCCAGGAAGTTCTCGCCGTCGCCGATGCCCAGGACCAGCGGCGAGTTGCGGCGCGCAGCCACCACCACGTCCGGGTCGTCCCGATCGAGCAGCACCAGCGTGAACGCGCCCTCCAGGCGACGGCACACCGCGCGCACCGCGTCGGCCAGCGAACCGCCGTGCGCAGCCAGATGAAGAGCGATCAGGTGAGCAACGGTCTCGGTGTCGGTCTCGCTGACGAACTCGACGCCCTCGCGTTCGAGCTCGGCCCGCAGTTCGGTGAAGTTCTCGATGATGCCGTTGTGCACGACCGCGATACGGCCGTCGGCGGACACGTGCGGGTGGGAGTTGAGGTCGTTCGGCGCCCCGTGGGTGGCCCAGCGGGTGTGCCCCATCCCGGTGCTACCGGTGATCGTCTGCGTGGCGAGTTCCTTGTCCAGGTTCTCGATCCGGCCGGCCTTCTTGGCGACCTGCAGCGCGCTCATGCCGTCGACCGGGGCGCTGATCACCGCGACACCCGCAGAGTCGTAACCGCGGTACTCGAGACGACGCAGCCCTTCGACCACGACGTCAAGGGCCGCTCGAGGGCCGACGTACCCGACGATTCCGCACATGGCAATAGAGCCTAAGTCGTTTTCGGTCAGTTGCCAGTCGAGGTGGCAGTGCTGCCGGCGCGCGCCGTGGTGCCGACCGGTGAGCCGGACGGCCGAGCGGACGTCGCGCCGGGTGTCGGTGAGGCGGTCACCGTCGGGGTGCGGGTCTGGGTCACCGCGGGCGCGGTTTGGGTCACGGTCGGGGTCACGACGCGCACCGCCGGGGTGACAGTGCGGGTCACGGTCGGCGCCGGGGCATCCGGTGTCTGCGGCACGGAGGTACGCGATTGGCGCTGCTGGTCGCCGAACAGGCTGGTGCCCTGACCGGAATCGCCCGCGCACGAGATCGCTGAGCGGTCGCCCGGCGACCAGTTCGACGCCGGTGACGGCCACGAGCACCGCGACGAACACGGCGACCGAGCCGAGCGCGACCCGCCGCCAGATCCGGGCGTCCACGGATGCGGAGGTGGCCGCGGGCAGCACCGGCACCCGGGTGTCCGTGCCGGCGTCGGCGGCCGGCGTCGGCTCGGGTCGCAGTCGCAGTCGCACGAGACTTGCGCCGGGCACCCGGGACGGCGTCGCGCACCCGTGCGTGGGTGCGGCGCAGCGACTGGGTGTAGACCGCGCTGCCCGCTGCGGTCAGCACGCTGGCCAGCGCTGCGCCGATCACGGTGCCGGCGATGCCCAGGTACGAGGCGGCGATGGTCGCGGTGGTGGCCGCCAGCCCCGTGCCGAGCAGTTGGGTGGCGGACAGATCGAACGGTTTGCGCCGAGGTGGCGCGGGCGGCGGGTCGACAGGGACGGGGATGCGCTCGAGGGTCTTCGTCATTACGTCCACCAGGATTCGGCGGTACGGGCTTCCAAGCCAGGTGAGCTCACGGCGTTCTTACTGCGGCGGATATGGGCCGGACACCCCGAATTTGTGACACAACCCTTTACCTGCGCGTCGTCTGCCTGCATGCTGTACGCGCTTGCTGATAAATCCATAAAAACGGGGGAGGCTTGTTGTGCGTTTCATCAAGTCATGTGGGATCGCGGCCTGCGCGGTAGGCGCAGTGACAACCGCGCTGGTGGTGGCGCCGGGCGGCGCCGGAGCCGGCCCGCAGCAGCTGCACGTGATCAAAACCATCTCGACCGACTACATCGCGCCGCTGCAGTTCGCGCTCGACGGCAAGCAGATCTTCGTCAGCGACGCGTTCGCGGGCACCATCAACCGCGTCGGGCGCAGCGCTCCGGTCGCCACGGACCCGGGCAACCAGGGTTCCGGCCTGGCCGTCGATCCGACCACGCACACGCTCGCGTACACCACGACCAACGACGACCACTCGGTCACCACGCTGGTGATCAAGCCCAAGAACGGGCCGAAGGTGGTGGCCGATCTCTCCGGGTTCGAGAAGAAGTACAACCCGGACCACGCCATCCAGTACGGCGTCGTCGGCTCGACGAACAACTGCACCAAGCAGTTCCTGAAGTCGGCCGGCATCCCGGTGCGGTACAAGGGCGGGCTCGACTCGCACCCGTACGCGGTCGCGTCGCTCGGCAATGGCAACTGGGCGGTCGCCGATGCGGGTGGGAATGACATCCTCAAGGTCGACGCCGCCGGCAACGTGTCCCTGTTGAGTCTGCTGCCGGCCCAGGTCTTCACCGTGACGCCGGAACTGGCCGAGCAGAACGGCTTCCCGAAGTGCACCATCGGCACCAAGTACGGGAACGAGGCCGTGCCGACCGACGTGGAGACCGGCCCGAACGGCGGCATCTTCGCCACTACCCTGCCGGGCGGCATCGGGTCGCCGGGCAGCGTTTACCGCATCCACCCGGGCGGCGATCCGACCATGGTCGCAACCGGCTTCGCGGGCGCAACCAACCTGGCGATCGCGCCCGATCACACGATCTATGTCGCCGAGCTGTTCTCCGGGCAGGTGTCGGTGGTCGCTCACGGTGCCCCGGTGCCGGTGGCCAGCCTGCCTGCGGTGGCTGCGGTCGAGTACGCCAACGGCCACCTCTACGCAGCCACGGCGCCGGCCGCTCTGTCCGACGAAGGCCCCGACGGCCCGCCGCCGAGCAACCCGGAGCCGGGCAGCATCGTGATCCTGGGCTGACCGCAACACGGCATCCGACGGGCGGTGTGGCGCAAGCCGCACCGCCCGTCGGCATGTATGCGGCCTTCGTGCCCTAACGTGCAGGACGTGGAGGATCGTTACGCCTGGGAACGATCGGGCACGTTCGAGGTCTCTCCCGGCGTCCACCGCATCCCGCTCCCGCTGCCCAACGACGGCCTCAAGGCCGTCAACGTCTATGCGATCGAGGACGGCGAGCAGGTCGTCCTGGTCGACAGCGGCTGGGCGCTCGCCGAGTCGCAGGACCTGCTCGCGCGTGGCTTGCGCTCGATCGGCTACGACCTGCGCGACGTGCGCGAGTTCCTGATCACCCACCTGCACCGCGACCACTACACCCAGGCCGTCGCGGTGCGCCGGGCGTTCGGCAACGCCATCTCGATCGGCGAGGCCGAGCGGGCCTCACTCGACGCGATCCACGAGGCCGACAGGTATTCCGGTCTCGACTCGCTGCGCGCGGCCGGCGCGGGCGAGCTCGCCGACGAGCTGGCGCCGCTCGTCCCGGAGATCGATCTGTCCGAGTGGGAGTTCCCGGACCGCTGGCTGCCCGACGGGACCGACCTGCCGCTGCAGACCCGCACCCTGCGGGTCATCGCGACCCCGGGCCACACGCGTGGGCACGTGGTGTTCCACGATCCAGAGCACGACGCGCTGTTCGCGGGCGACCACATCCTGCCGCACATCACGCCCTCGATCGCGGTCGAGATCGACCGGCCGCGCTCGCCGCTGGGCGACTACCTCACGTCATTGCAGCTGATCCGTGCGCTGCCCGACACCCGGCTGCT
The DNA here is from genome assembly GCA_963850835.1 of uncultured Actinomycetota bacterium. GTDB lineage: Bacteria > Actinomycetota > Actinomycetes > Mycobacteriales > Jatrophihabitantaceae > Jatrophihabitans. Next base: position 208,685 of record CAWKNB010000004.1, read on the forward strand.
CCCGGCGCACGGACCGGTGACCGATTCGGTCCATGTGCGGATCGAGGAGCTGCTGGCCCATCACGACGAGCGGCTGACCGACAGCGCGCTGGCCGTCGACGCCGGAGCGAGCACGGCGTTCGAGGTGGCCTCGGCGTTGCCCTGGACGCGCCGCAAGACCCGGTTCGCCGACCTCGACGTGATCAACCGCGTCTTGGCCGTGCACGAGACGGTGGCGCATCTGCGGGTGCTCGTCGACCGGGGTTGGCTGGTCGAGACCGAGCAGGACGGGGTCGGGCACTTCGCCCGGACCTGAGTCGGGGCCTGCGGTTCAGGCCGAGCCGACGACAGCTGCGAGCCGGCTCGCGATCTCGTCGGCGTGCTCCTGGGTGGCCGCCTCGACCATCACCCGCACCAGCGGTTCCGTGCCCGAGGGCCGCAGCAGCACCCGGCCGGAGTCGCCGAGCTCTGCCTGCGCGGCCGTGACCGCACTGGCGACATCACCCGAGGTCGCAACGGCGTCGCGGTCTTCGACCCGGACGTTGAGCAGGGTCTGCGGCAGCCGCTGTACCACGGCCGCGAGCTCGGCCAGCGGTGCCTTGCACTCGGCCATGCGGGCCATCACGTGCAGCGCGGTGAGCAGGCCGTCGCCGGTGGTGGCCGACTCGGCGAAGATGAGATGCCCACTCTGCTCACCGCCGACGCTGAGGTCCTTCGCGCGCAGCGCCTCGAGGACGTAGCGGTCGCCCACCGCCGTGGTCAGCACCTCGATGCCGTGCTTGCGCATCGCGTGGTGGAAGCCGAGGTTGCTCATGACCGTGGCCACGACGGTGTCGTCGCGCAGCCGTCCGGCCTCGCGCATCGCTATGGCACTGATGGCCAGCAGCTGGTCGCCGTCGACGACCACGCCGTCGGCGTCGACGGCCAGGCAGCGGTCGGCGTCGCCGTCGTGCGCGATGCCGAGATCGGCGCCGGCGCTGCGCACCGCGTCGACGAGACCGTCGAGATGGGTCGATCCCACGCCGTCGTTGATGTTGAGCCCGTCCGGGGCTGCCGCGATGGTCGTGACCCGGGCACCGGCGTCGCGATAGACGATCGGCGCGACCTCGCTGGCCGCGCCGTTGGCGCAGTCGACCACGACGTGCAGGCCGTCCAGCGATGCGGGCTGGGCGGCGAGCAGGTGCGCGCCGTAACGCTGCCCCGCGTCGTCGCCGACGCGCAACCGCCCGACCGCGGCGCCGATGGGCCGCGTCTCGGCGCCGGCGTCGACCGCGGCCTCGATTTCGGCCTCGATCTCGTCGGGCAGCTTCAGACCGCCCGCGGCGAACAGCTTGATGCCGTTGTCAGGCATCGGGTTGTGCGACGCGGACAGCACGACTCCGAGGTCGGCGCCGTAGTCGTCGGTCAGGAAGGCCACCGCAGGGGTCGGGAGGACGCCGACGAGCAGGACGTCCGCGCCCGCCGAGGTGAGACCGGCGACCACCGCCGCCTCCAGCATCTCGCCGCTGGCGCGCGGGTCACGGCCGACGACCGCCACCGGGCGGTGCGACGCGTCGTGCGCGACGAGTACCCGAGCAGCCGCGCTCGCGACGGCGAGAGCGAGTTCGGGCGTCAGGTCGCCATTGGCCAGTCCACGGACCCCGTCCGTACCGAACAGTGCCACCTGCGGGTCAGCGCTTGGAGTACTGCGGCGCCTTGCGGGCCTTCTTCAGGCCGTACTTCTTGCGCTCCTTGACCCGCGGGTCGCGAGTCAGGAAGCCGGCCTTCTTCAGCGCCGGGCGGTCGTCGGGCTCGAGCCCGATGAGTGCGCGGGCGATCGCGAGGCGCAGTGCGCCGGCCTGCCCGGTGACGCCGCCGCCGGACAGCGAGGCGATGACGTCGAACTGGCCGTCCTTCTCCAGGGTGACGAACGGCTCGCGGATCAGCTGCTGGTGCACCTTGTTCGGGAAGTAGTTGTCCATGGTGCGGCCGTTCAGCTTGAACTCGCCGGTCCCGGGGATGAGCCGGACACGGACGATGGCCTCCTTGCGGCGGCCGACAACGGGGGCTGGGCTGGTCACTGGGCTACCTGCTTGATCTCGAACGGTTCGGGTTTCTGGGCGGCGTGCGGGTGATCCGGGCCGGCGTACACCTTGAGCTTCTTGAGCTGGGCGCGGCCGAGGGTGTTCTTCGGCAGCATGCCCCGGACGGCGAGTTCGATGACCCGCTCGGGGCGGCGCTCCAGCATGTCGCCGACGGTCTGCCTGGACAGGCCGCCCGGGTAGCCGGAGTGGCGGTAGCGGAACTCGTCGCGCTTGGCGCCGCTCACCGCGATCTTCGAGGCGTTGACGACGATGACGAAGTCACCGGTGTCGACGTGCGGGGCGAACTGCGGCTTGTGCTTGCCGCGCAGCAGCCGGGCGGCGTGGCTGGCGAGCCGGCCGAGGATCACGTCGTCGGCGTCGATGACGTGCCAGCGGCGCTCGACCTCGCCGGGCTTGGGGGAATAGGTGCCGGTGTGCGGCATGGTGCTGCTCACTTTCGGTCTTCACGCGATTCGCGCCCCCGCGGTCACCTTCCGTCGGCTGACGGCGTGTACCCCGGAGCATGGCCGGGACGTGCGGGATGCCGCACGCCAACACCCGAGCTTACCGACCGCACCGGACCCGGCCAAATCCGCGGCTTCCGCGGCCCTCGCGCGGCTCCCGCACCCGTCGAGGAGCGCGGGCGCTCAGCGGGGACGGGCGACACGGGTTTCGTCGAAGACCGGCTCGTCCGACTCGTACACCTGCCCGTCGGCGCCGAAGATCAGGAACCGGTCGAGCGAGCGCGCGAACCAGCGGTCGTGGGTCACCGCCAGCACCGTGCCGTCATAGGCGTCCAAGGCCTCCTCGAGTGCCTCGGCGCTGAGCACGTCGAGGTTGTCCGTCGGCTCGTCGAGCAGCAGCAACGTGGCGCCGGTGAGCTCCAGCAACAGGATCTGGAAGCGCGCCTGCTGCCCGCCGGACAGCGTGCCGAAGCGCTGCTCGGCCTGCCCCTGCAGCCCGTAGCGCTTCAGGATCGACATCGCCCGACCGCGGTCGAGGCTGGGCCGGTCGTCATCGCCGGTCCAGAGCAGATCGAGCAGCGTGCGATCGGTCATCGGTGCCAGAGTCGGATGCACGTGGGTCTGGGCGAACAGGCCCGGCACCACCCGGGCGCCGAGGCGCCAGTCGCCGGTGTGCGCGACGTCCTCGCCGCCGAGCAGCCGCAGGAAGTGGGACTTGCCCGCACCGTTCGCGCCGAGGACCCCGACCCGTTCGCCGTAGAAGATCTCGACGTCGAGTGGACGCATCAGGCCGGTGAGCTCCAGCGACGTGCAGGTGATCGCGCGCTTGCCGGTGCGCCCGCCCTCCAGGCGCATGGACACCCGGTGCTCGACCGGCTTGTCGGGCGGTGGTCCGGCCGCCTCGAAGCGCTCGAGCCGGGCGGCCATGACGTGGTATTTCGGGGCCATCGACTCGTGGTACTTGGCCATCTGCTGCAGGCTCCGCACGAGTTCCTTGAGCCGGGCGTGTTCCTCCTCCCAGCGACGACGCAACTCGGCCATGCGTTCGTGCCGGTGGGTACGCGCCGCGTGGTACGACGCGAAACCCCCGCCGTGCACCCAGGCCGTCTCGCCCTCGACGGTGATCACCCGGTCGGCGACACGGGCCAGCAACTCGCGATCGTGGCTCACGAACAGGATCGTCTTCGGCGACTCCTGCAGCCGCTGCTCGAGCCAGCGCTTGCCGGGGACATCGAGGTAGTTGTCCGGTTCGTCCAGCAGCAGCACCTCGTCGCGGCCGCGCAGCAGCAGCTCGAGCGCGAGACGCTTCTGCTCGCCACCGGACAGGGTGGTCAGCTCGCGGTACTTGCACTGTTCGTAGGGCACACCGAGCGCGGCGACGGTGACCGTGTCCCACAGCACCTCGGCGTCGTAACCGCCGTGGTCGCCCCAGTCGGTGATGGCGTGCGCGTAGTCCAGCTGCGCCTGCTCGTCGTCGCGCTCCATGAGCACGAGCTCGGTGGCCTGCAATGCGGCCCAGGCATCGCGAAGCGCGGGCGCGGAGAGCTGGACCAGGAAGTCCTGCACGGTGGTGGCATCACGCACCGAGCCGATGAACTGGCGCATCACGCCCAGGCCTCCGGCGCGGCTGATCGTCCCCGTCTGGATCGGTTCGTCACCCGCGATCAGGCGCAGCAGCGTGGTCTTGCCGGCGCCGTTGGCCCCCACCAGCGCGGCCTTGGCGCCCTCACCGACCCGGAAGGAGGCGTCGTGCAGCAGCTGCCGGCCGTCGGGCAGGGCGTGCCCGACGCCCACGACGTCCAGATAGCCCATGACCGGCAGTCTCGCCGAATCCCCAGTGGTTACGCATCCCACTTACGCGGGATTCGGGTACAGGATGGAGGCATGTCGCTGCAGGCCCTCATCGACGCCCTCCCCGCCGACACCGTGCTCACCGACCCGGACCTGGTGGCCGGCTACCGACAGGACTGGGCTCGCGACCCGGACGCCGGGGTCCCGCTCGCGGTGGTGCGGGCGAGCAGTACCGCGGACGTCCAGGCGACGATGCGGTGGGCGAGCGAGCACAAGGTGCCGGTGGTGCCGCGCGGCGGCGGCACCAGCCTGTCCGGCGGATCGTCGGGCGTGGAAGGCGGCATCACGCTGTCCACCGAGCGGATGCGCCAGATCACCATCGACCCGGTCACCCGGGTGGCCATCGCCCAGCCCGGCGCGTTCAACGCCGAGGTGAAGAAGGCCGCGGCCGGGCAGGGATTCTGGTATCCGCCGGACCCGTCGTCGTTCGAGATCTGCTCGATCGGCGGCAACGCCGCGACGAACGCCGGTGGCCTGTGCTGCGTGAAGTACGGCGTCACCACCGACTACGTGCTGGGCATGGAGGTCGTGCTCGCCGACGGCACCGCGGTGCGCCTGGGCGGCCCGCGGCTCAAGGACGTCGCCGGCCTGTCGCTGACCAAATTGTTCGTCGGGTCGGAGGGCACGTTGGGCGTGATCACCGAGCTGATCCTGCGGCTGCTGCCAGCGCCGCCGGCGTCGGCGACGCTCGTCGCGACGTTCGCGTCCATCGAGGCCGCGGCGGGCGCGGTCGTCGCGATCACGAGCACCCTGCGACCGGCGATGCTGGAGTTGATGGACAACGGCAGCATCAACGCCGTCGAGGACATGGTGGCGATGGGCCTGGACCGCACCGCGGGGGCGCTGCTGCTGGCCCGCTCCGACGCGCCCGGAGCGTCTGCCGAGCACGAGATCGGGCTGATGGCGAAGTGCTGCGCCGACGGCGGTGCCGACGAGACGTTCACGACCAACGACGCCGACGAGGGCGAGGCGTTCCTCGTGGCCCGGCGCGCGGCGTTCCCGGCCATGGAGCGGCGCGGGACGCTGCTGCTGGAAGACGTCGGCGTGCCGGTGCCCGAGCTGCCCGCTCTGGTGCACGGGGTCCGATCGATCGCCGAGGAGCGCGACACCGACATCGTGCTGGTCGCCCACGCGGGCGACGGCAACACGCATCCGATCATCGCCTACCCGCCCGGCGATGCCGCCGCCGAGGCACGGGCGCGCGTGGCGTTCGGCGAGATCATGGACCTGGCGCTGTCGCTGGGCGGCACCATCACCGGCGAGCACGGCGTCGGCCGGCTCAAGGCGCCGTGGCTCGGCGCGCAGCTCGGCGACGACGTCATGGCCCTCACCAGACGGATCAAGGACGCCCTCGACCCCGACGGCATCCTCAACCCCGGCGTCGTGCTCGGCCACTGACCGCGACACTCGCCCTGCTGATCCTCGCGGCCGCCGCGGCGGGCGGCGACTGGACGGCAGTCGCGCGGCGGTGGGAGCGCGCCGAACAGGTGCTCAAACCGCTGACCCTCGCCCTGCTGGTGGCGGCCGCTGCGACGGCCGACCTCGGCGCGGCGCGCCCCTGGGTGGTGGCCGCGCTGGCGTTCAGCCTGGTCGGCGATGTCGCCCTGCTGCGCCGTGACGAGGTCGCCTTTCTCGTCGGCTTGTGCGCCTTCTTGCTCGGTCACCTGTGCTACCTGGTGGCGTTCGCGCAGGTCGGCCTGCATCCGGCCGACGTGGTGATCGGCGCGCTGGTCGCGGCGGCGGTGTCCGGGTTCGCCTTGCCGAGGGTGCTGCGCGGCGCTGCCGCCGAGGCCGGGAGCGGGTTCGCTGCCGCGGTCGCGCTGTACGCGCTCGTGCTCGGCGCGATGACCGCCCTCGGCGTGGGCACGGCGATCGTCGCGACCGCCGTCGGGGCGGTGCTGTTCCTCGCTTCGGACACCGTGTTGGCGTGGGAGCGGTTCGTGGTGCCGCTGCGCCACGGGCCGCTGGCGGTGGTCGTGACCTACCACCTCGCGCAACTGCTCATCGTCATCGGGTTGGTCGCCGCGGCCTAAGCTGCCCTGGTGCCGCGCCGCCCGTCCCGAACCGCGCCCACCGTCATCATCCCGGGCTGGCAGGGATCGGGCCCGGGCCACTGGCAGACGTGGCTCGAGGACGAGCTGCGAGCTAACGGGCGCGAGACGCGCCGGCCCGAGTTCGCCGACCTGGACCGGCCCGACCTCGCCGACTGGCGCGCCGCCCTGCGTGCGGCCGTCGCCGACCTGCCGCCGGACGGCTACGACGTCGTCGCACACTCGCTCGGGGCCGTGCTGTGGTTGCACCACGTGGCCGACCCGGGCGACTCGCCCCTGGCCGCACGGGTGCTGCTGGTCGCACCGCCGTCACCGCACACCGAGATCGAGGAGATCGCCGGCTTCTTCCCGCCGCCGATGGACGTCGACACCGTGCGCCGCGGCGCCGACGGCACGGTTCTCGTGGCCGGCGACGACGACCCGTACCTGCCGGAAGGCATCGCGGCCGAGTACGGCGTGCCGTTGAAGATCGCTACGACGGTGATCCCGGCGGGCGGGCACCTGAACACCGACGCCGGCTACGGCGAATGGCCGGCGGTACTCGGCTGGGTCGGGCGCGACAATCTCGCGTTCTACTGATCAGGCCGCTGCAGCGTCGAGGCCCTCGACCGGCTGGCGGCTCGCGTCCGGCGCCCATCCCGGCGGACCGACGAGGTAGCCGAACCGCTCGCGCCACGTACCGCTCGCGCGCACGTCACGGGCGATCGCAGCGTATTCGTGGTACTGCAACCGGAACGGGTTGAAGCTGTCGACGTTCGTGGTGAGCCCGTACGTGGGGCGGTGCGTCTCCTCGGCGTAGGAGCCGAACAACCGGTCCCAGACGATCAGGATCCCGCCGTAGTTCCGATCCAGGTAGTCACGGTCGCTCGCGTGGTGCACCCGGTGATGCGACGGCGTGTTGAACACGAACTCGACCGACCGGGGCAGCTTGCCGATGCGCTCGGTGTGCACGAAGAACTGGAAGATCAGGTTGATCGAGAACGCGGTGAACACCAGCCACGGGGGCACGCCCAGCAACGGCAGCGGCACCCAGAACAGCAACTCGAACCATGGGTTCCACTTCTGCCGCACGGCCGTGGACAGGTTGAAGCGTTGGCTGTTGTGGTGCGCCTGGTGCGCGGCCCACATGATCCGCACCCGGTGCGATGCGCGGTGGTAGGAGTACCAGATCAGATCGACGAGCAGCAGCACGATCACCCACGTGTACCAACGGTGGCTGTCGAGTCGCAGCGGAGTCACCACGTACAGCGCCGCGTACGCGATCAGGGCGGCGATCCGGGCAGCACCGTTGATCGCCACCGAACCCAGCCCCATGACGATGTTGGTGCGGGTGTCGCGGTACTCGTAGCCGACGACCTCGGCCCCTTCGTCGAGGTAGCGCAGCGAGAACAATTCGAGGGCGATGAAGGCGATGAATACCGGCACGGCATACACGACGGGGTCGTGCAGCGAGTCGGTGAACGCCATGGGAACTTACCCTAAGGTAATATCCGGTTTCGTGTCCAGCGCGACGGTCGGAACCAAGGGTGTGCCGCGCCGTGAGCGCGAGGACCAGATCTTGTCCGTCGCGGTCGACGAGTTCGCTGCGAGCGGCCACGCAGGCGCGTCGATGAACGACATCGCACGGCGCGCCGGCATCTCGAAGCCCTTGGTCTATCAGTACTTCGGTTCGAAGGACGGGCTGTACCTCGCCTGCCTGCATGCTGTCGGCCGGCGCCTGCTCGCCCGGCTCGAAACCGCCGAACTGGCTGTCGACGACACCGTCACCTCACGCATTCATCCGCTGCGCGCGGTGTTCGAGGCGCTCGATCCGCACCGCGACGCCTGGTTGCTGCTGTTCGACACCTCGGTGCCCCTGACCGGCGAGATCGCCGCAGCGGCGGCGGGCTACCGGGCCCGCATCGGCGAGATCGCCGCGACGGGCTCGGCCAGCTTCCTCGTCGCGCGGGGGATCGCCGGCGAGCTGGACGCTTCGGCGCTCACCGAGCTGTGGATGGGGGTCGTCAATTCACTCGTCCTGTGGTGGCTGGCCCACCCGCAGGAGTCCGCGCGGGACATGGTCGAACGCTGCGCGCGGTTGCTCGGCGCCCTGATCGCCGAGCCCTGATCGGGTCCTCGCGTCCCGGGAATAGAACTCATCATAGTGAGGTTACCTCAGCAGTTGACAAACGAAAGGAGGCCTCATGGCAGACATCGCCAAAGTCTCTCTCCGGCGCATCGCCAGCTTGTTCGTCCCGTATCGCTGGCCACTGTCCGTGGTCACCGCGATCATCGTCGTGTCGTCGATCGTCTCGATGGCGTCCCCGTTCCTGCTCCGCGCGGTCATCGACCGGGCGTTGCCCACCCAGAACCTTCGGCTGTTGGTCTGGCTGGTCGCCGGCATGGTGGCCGTTGCAGTCGTGACTTCGATCCTCGGCGTACTGCAGACATGGATCAGCACGAAGGTCGGCCAGCAGGTCATGCACCGGCTGCGCACCGAGGTGTTCAGCCACCTGCAGCGCCAGTCGCTCGACTTCTTCACCCGCACCCGAACCGGTGAGATCCAGTCGCGGATCACCAATGACATCGGCGGCATGCAGACGGTGGTCACCTCAACCGCCACGTCGATCGCCTCGAACCTGACCACCACCGTCGCCACCGCTGTCGCGATGATCGCCCTGTCCTGGCAGCTGTCGCTGATCTCGTTGATCGTCATGCCGCCGGCGATCGTGCTGACCCGCAAGGTCGCCAAGATCCGCCGCGCCATCACCGCCGATCGGCAGCGTGAGCTCGCCGATCTCAACGTGACGATCGAGGAAGGGCTCTCGGTCGGCGGCGTGCACCTGAGCAAGACGCTCGGGACGGCACCCACGCTCATCGACCGGTTCACCGCATCCTCGGCCCGGTTGATCGATCTCGAACTGCGCTCGGACCTCGGCGGTCGGTGGCGGATGGCGACCATGAGCATCGTCTTCGCCGCCATCCCGGCCGCGATCTACCTCGGCGCCGGGTTGCCGTCCACCGCCGGCCAGTTGTCGATCGGCACCTTGGTGGCCTTCACGGCACTGCAGTCGAACCTGTTCCGCCCGCTGATGGGGCTGCTGAACGTCGGTGTGACGCTCGCGAGTTCGCTCGCCCTGTTCGCCCGCATCTTCGACTACCTCGACCTGCCGGTCGACATCGCCGATCCTGACGCCCCCGCCGCGATCGACCCGAAGCAAATCTCCGGGAACGTGCGGTTCGAGAACGTGACGTTCGCCTATCCGGGCAGCACCTCCGCCGCGGTCGCCGGCGTCGACCTCGACGTCCCGGCCGGCACCACGGTGGCCCTCGTGGGCGCCACCGGATCGGGCAAGACCACCCTGGCCTCGCTCGTCTCCCGGTTGCACGACCCGACGTCGGGGCGCGTGACCATCGACGGCGTCGACTTGCGTGACATGCGACTGGCCGACGTGGCGTCGATCGTCGGCGTGGTGGGTCAGGACACGTACCTGATGCACACCACGGTTCGGGAGAACCTTCGATATGCGAAACCGGCTGCTACCGACGACGAGATCGAAGCCGCCGCACGCGCCGCCCAGATCCACGAGCAGATCGAGGCGCTCCCGGACGGGTACGACACGATGGTCGGCTCGCGCGGACATCGGTTCTCCGGTGGCGAGCAGCAGCGCATCGCGATCGCCCGGACCCTGCTGCGCGATCCGCGGGTGCTCGTCCTCGACGAGGCGACCAGCGCGCTGGACACCAACACCGAGCGCGCGGTTCAGGAAGCCTTCGATCGGCTCGCGCAAGGCCGCACCACGATCACGATCGCGCACCGGCTGTCCACGGTCCGCAACGCCGATCGCATCGTGGTCATCGACCACGGTCGGATCGCCGAGACCGGCAGCCACGACGCACTGGTCGAGCACCAGGGCCGGTACGCGGCGCTGGCTGCCGCCGCCTAGCGACGGGCGCGAGTCTGCTCCGCCCGCGCGGCCAACTCGGTATCGGCCGGGTAGCCGACCGCGACAAGCGTGAGCCCGTGGGCGGGGGCGACCGGAACGTCGTCGGCGCGCTGGGTGCGGGAGAGCAAGGCCGCCGGCCAGCTCGGCGCGCGCCGGCCCTCCCCCACCGCCAGGAACGCGCCGACCAGCGAGCGCACCATCGAGTGGCAGAACGCATCGGCGACGACGGTGCACACGATCTCGTCGTCGGCGAGCTCGATGTCGCAGGCCAACAACGTGCGGATCGTGGTGGCGCCCTCACGCCGCTTGCAGAACGCCGCGAAGTCGCGCAGCCCGAGCATGGATTGCGCGGCGGTCGCCATCGCCGCGACGTCGAGCCGCCGAGGCCAGCTCAGCACGACGTTGCGCCGCAACGGAGAGGCACCGGCATCGGCGTCGCTGATCCGGTACTCGTAGCGGCGCCACAGCGCCGCGAAGCGGGCGTCGAAGCCGGCCGGCGCGACACGCACACTCGTCACCCGCACGTCGGGCGGCAGCACTCCGGCGAGCCTGCGCACCAGCTTGTCGGGCAGTTCCGGGATGTCGCAGTGGGCCACCTGACCGCTGGCATGCACACCTGCGTCGGTGCGCCCGGCGACCGTCAGCGCGACGGCGGGTACCCGCAACACGGTGGCCAGGGCCGTCTCGATCGTCTCCTGCACGGTGCGCCGGCCGGGTTGCCGCGCCCAGCCGGAGAACCCGGTCCCGTCGTAGGCGAGGTCCAGCCGCACCCGCACGGCGTCGGACCCGGTCACCGGGCAAAGCCTGGCACAAACGCAACCGGGCCCGCTCCCGAGATGGGAGCGGGCCCGGTCGACGGGTACAGACTCAGTCGTCCTTCTTCGAGTCCTCGGCGGTCTCCTCGTCAGCGGCCTCGTCGCCGAGGCCGATCGCCGAGAGACCCTCTTCGGTGTCGCCGCCCTCGAGGGAGGCCTCGTCGGCCGCCACCTCGGTCGGTTCCTCGACCGACGCCTCGGCCGCGTCGCTGTCAGCAGCGTCGGCCTCCGCAGCCTCGGTCGCCACTGCGGCGGCCGTTGCCGACTCCGCTGACGCGTCCTCGGCGATCTCCTTCGTCCTGCCGCTGACCGGCTTGGACGGCGCGACCTTGGTGCCACGCGCCCGCTCGGCCTCCGCGACGACCGACCGCAGCTCCTCGACGAGTTCGATGATCGCCATCGGCGCGTTGTCGCCCTTGCGCGGACCGATCTTGACGATGCGCGTGTAGCCCCCCGGCCGGGTCGCGAACTTCGGCCCGATCTCGGCGAACAGCTTGTGCACGACGTCCTTGTCGCGGATCACCGTCATGACCTGACGCCGCGCGTGCAGATCGCCGCGCTTGGCGAAGGTGATCAGCCGCTCGGCGAGCGGACGCAGCCGCTTCGCCTTGGCCTCGGTGGTGGTGATCCGGTCGTGCTCGAACAGTGCGGTCGCCAGATTGGCGAGCATCAGCCGCTCGTGCGCCGGGCCGCCGCCGAGGCGCGGACCCTTGGTGGGCGTGGGCATATCGTGAGCCTTTCGTTTCGATCGGGCGCCGTGTCAGGTACGCCGACCGTCTGGATTTCTGTTTAGAGCTGCTCGGTCTCGGCGTAGTCCGTGTCGTCGCCGAAGTCGTCCTCGCCGTAGGAGTCGACCGACGTCGGCAGCGCGAATCCGGGCGGGCTGTCCTTGAGGGCCAGACCGAGGCCGGCGAGCTTCACCTTGACCTCGTCGATCGACTTCGAACCGAAGTTGCGGATGTCGAGCAGGTCGGCCTCGCTGCGCCCGACGAGCTCACCCACGGTGTGGATGCCCTCGCGCTTGAGGCAGTTGTACGAGCGCACCGTGAGGTCGAGGTCCTCGATCGGCATCGAGAACGCCGCGATGTCGGCGACCTCGGCCGGCGACGGCCCGACGTCGATGCCCTCGGCCTCGTCGTTGAGCTCCCGGAACAAGCCGAACAGCTCGACCAGGGTGTGCCCGGCCGACGCGACGGCGTCGCGCGGGGCCAGCGACGGCTTGGTCTCGATGTCGACGACCAGCCGGTCGAAGTCGGTGCGCTGCTCGACGCGGGTGGCCTCGACGTTGTAGGTCACCTTGAGCACCGGCGAGTAGATCGAGTCGACCGGGATCCGGCCGATCTCCTGGCCCGGCTGCTTGTTCTGCACGGCGGTGACGTAGCCACGACCACGCTCGACGACCAGCTCGATCTCGAGCCGGCCCTTCTTGTTGATGGTGGCGATGTGCAACTCGGGGTTGTGCACCGTGACGCCGGCCGGCGGAGCGATGTCCGCTGCCGAGACGTCGCCGGGACCCTGCTTGCGCAGGTACATCACGACCGGCTCGTCGCTCTCGGAGCTGACGACCAGCTCCTTGAGGTTGAGGATGATGTCGGTGACGTCCTCCTTGACGCCCTCGACGGTGGTGAACTCGTGCAGCACGCCGTCGATGCGGATGCTGGTGACCGCCGCGCCCGGGATGGACGAGAGCAACGTGCGGCGCAACGAGTTGCCGAGCGTGTAGCCGAAGCCGGGCTCGAGCGGTTCGATGACGAAGCGCGACCGGTTTTCGGCGATCGGCTCCTCGGCGAGGGTGGGGCGCTGAGAGATCAGCACAGGTGGTGCTCCTTACGGGTCGTGGGCGACCGCTATATGACGCCCGCTGACGGATGGTGCGGTCTTGCGGTGTTACTTCGAGTAGAGCTCGACGATCAGCTGTTCCTGGACCGGGATCTCGATCTGCGCGCGCTCGGGCAGCTGGTGCACGAGCACCCGGAGCCGGTTCGGCACGACCTGCAACCAGGCCGGCACCGGACGCTCACCCTGGGTGGCGCGGGCGATCTCGAACGGAACGGACTCCAACGACTTCGGCTTGACGTCGATGATGTCCCACTGGCTGACCCGATAGCTCGGGATGTCGACCTTGTGGCCGTTGACCAGGAAGTGGCCGTGGCTCACCAGCTGGCGGGCCTGGCGGCGGGTGCGGGCGATGCCGGCGCGGTAGATGACGTTGTCCAGCCGCGACTCGAGGATCTGCAGCAGGTTGTCACCCGTCTTGCCCTGGCCGCGCACGGCCTCCTCGTAGTAGCGACGGAACTGCTTCTCCAGCACGCCGTAGCTGTACTTCGCCTTCTGCTTCTCCTGCAGCTGCAGCAGGTACTCGCTCTGCTTGATGCGCGAGCGGCCGTGCTGGCCGGGCGGGTAGGGGCGGCGCTCGAAGGAGCTGTCCCCACCGACCAGGTCCACGTTGAGGCGGCGCGAGATGCGGGTCGCGGGCCCGGTATAGCGAGCCATCAGACCCTCCGGCGCTTCGGCGGACGGCAACCGTTGTGCGGCTGCGGGGTGACATCGGAGATCGTGCCGACCTCGAGGCCGGCAGCGGTCAGCGAGCGGATCGCGGTCTCGCGGCCCGAACCCGGGCCCTTGACGAAGACGTCGACCTTCTTCACGCCGTGTTCCTGCGCCTTGCGCGCGGCGTTCTCGGCCGCCATCTGGGCCGCGAACGGCGTCGACTTGCGCGAGCCCTTGAAGCCGACGTGGCCGGCCGAGGCCCAGCTGATCACGTTGCCCTGGGGGTCGGTGATCGAGACGATCGTGTTGTTGAACGTGCTCTTGATGTGGGCCTGGCCCACGGTCACGTTCTTCTTCTCCTTGCGGCGGACCTTCTTGACCGCGCCCTTGCGTGCCGGTCCCGGCATTACTTCTTACCTGCCTTCTTCTTGCCCGCAATGGTCTTCTTCGGACCCTTCCGGGTGCGGGCGTTGGTCTTGGTGCGCTGACCGTGGACGGGCAGGCCGCGACGGTGCCGGACGCCCTCGTAACAGCCGATCTCGACCTTGCGGCGGATGTCGGCGGCGACCTCGCGGCGCAGGTCACCCTCGACGCGGTAGTTGGCGTCGATGTGATCGCGCAGCCGGACGACGTCGTCGTCGCTCAGGTCGCGGGCGCGCAGGTCCGGGCTGATGCCGGTGGCCTCGAGCGTTTCCTTGGCGCGGGTACGGCCGACGCCGTAGATGTAGGTGAGCGCGATTTCCATCCGCTTCTCGCGGGGGAGATCGACGCCGGCAAGACGTGCCATGCGGGCGGTTCTCCTGATCTGTTGTCGAAGGTGTGGTGCGCGTCCGTTCCCGCACCCCGCCCGGGGTGGGGCTCCGGCCTTCGTCCGGAGGTACTCAGCCGAGCGTGCTCGGCGTCGGGTACGCGCTGATAGTGGCTCTGCTCAGCCCTGGCGCTGCTTGTGGCGCAGGTTCTCGCAGATGACCATGACCCGACCATGGCGACGGATGACCTTGCACTTGTCGCAGATCGGCTTGACGCTCGGCTTGACCTTCACGGCCGTTGCCCTCTCGTGGTGATTCGGAGTCCTACTTGTAGCGGTAGACGATGCGCCCGCGGGTGAGGTCGTAGGGCGAGAGCTCCACGACCACGCGGTCCTCGGGCAGGATTCGGATGTAGTGCTGGCGCATCTTGCCGCTGATGTGCGCGAGCACCTTGTGACCGTTGGAGAGCTCCACCCGAAACATTGCGTTGGGCAGTGGCTCGACCACGCGGCCTTCGACCTCGATGGCCCCGTCTTTCTTGGCCATAACCTCCGCTTTTCGTAACTGGACATACTGGTTCACAACCCGTGCCGGGCTGAGACTTGCTCGGGCTATCGCCGTGAGGATCCGTGCCCCGGTCCGCGGCCACAGCGGCATCGGGGCAGGTCGACGTGCACCAGCGCTCCAGTCTACCTGGGCAGGTCGAACTCCGCCAAAACTCCTCGCCGGGCCGTGGAGCGCGGCGGTCAGATCGCGGCGGCTGAGAGGGTCACGCCGCGCTTTTCCAGCTCTGCCCGGCCACCGTCGTCGGCCGTCAGGACCCAGGGGCCGTCGTCGAAGATCGCGACGGTGTGCTCCCAGTGCGCAGCCCAGGAGCCGTCGACCGTCCGCACCGTCCAGCCGTCGTCGAGTTCCTCGGTGGCCCGCGAGCCGAGCGTGACCATCGGCTCGATGGCCAGTGCCATGCCGGGCGTCAGGCGCGGACCCTTGCCGGCCCGGCCGTAGTTGAGGATGTGCGGAGCCATGTGCATCTCCGAGCCGATGCCGTGGCCGCCGTAGTTGGCCACGATCCCGTAGCGGCCGGCGCGGCGGATCGAGCTCTCCACCGCGTGCGAGATGTCCGTCAGCCGCCCGCCGGAGCGCGCGACGGCCAGCCCGTCCCACAGCGACGCCTCGCAGACCTCACAGAGCCGCGCGACGTCCGCAGCGACGTCGCCCACCGGCACGGAGATGGCGGCGTCGCCGTGCCAGCCGTCGACGATCGCGCCGAAGTCGATCGAGATGAGGTCACCCTCGCGCAGCTTCTCCTGCCTGGACGGGATGCCGTGCACGACCCGGTCGTTGACCGACGCGCAGATGACCGCCGGGTAGCCGTGGTAGTTCAGGAACGACGGCACAGCCCCGGCCTCGCGCAGCACCTCACGCGCCACGGCGTCCAGGTCGCCGGTGGAGACGCCCGGGGCGACCGCCTCGCGCATCGCCGCCAATCCGCGTGCGACGACCAGCCCGGCGTGCCGCATGACGGCGATCTCGTCGGGAGACTTGAGCTGGATCCGCTCCGGGGCGCGCTGGATCACCGGCGGCCTCAGGCGTAGGGCGTGAGCGCGGTGATGGCCCGCTCGGTGACGTCCTCCACCGCGCCGAGCGCGTCGATGGCGACCAGCTGACCGGCATCGCGGTAGAAGCCGATGAGGGGCGCGGTCTGGTCGGCGTAGACCTCCAGCCGGTGCCGGACGGTCTCCGGGTGGTCGTCATCACGCTGGAACAGCTCGCCGCCGCACTTGTCGCAGACGTCCGTGACGCTGGGCGGGTCGAACTCCAGATGCCACACGTGCCCGCATTTCTTGCAGGTCCGGCGCCCGGACAGCCGCCGCACGACCTCGTCGTGGTCGACGTCGAGGTCGAGCACGATCGAGAGCATCAGCTGCAGTTCCTGCAGGATGCCGTTGAGTTCACCGGCCTGGGCGACGTTGCGGGGGAACCCGTCGAGCAGGAAGCCGTCGACGGCGTCGGGCTGGGCGAGCCGGTCGCGAACCATCGCGTTGGTGACCTCGTCGGGCACGAGGTCGCCGGCGTCCATGTACTTCTTGGCCAGCCGGCCGAGGTCGGTCCCCCCGGACACGTTCGCCCGGAAGATGTCACCCGTGGAGATCTTCGGGATGTCGAAGTGTGCGGAGATGAACTCCGCCTGGGTTCCCTTGCCCGCCCCCGGCGGACCGACGAGCACCAGCCTCACGTTCGTTGCCCCCTTCAGGGTGTCAGCGAAGGAAGCCTTCGTAGTTGCGCTGCATGAGCTGACTCTCGATCTGCTTCACGGTGTCCAGGGCCACGCCGACCATGATCAACACCGCCGTACCACCGAAGGGGAAGTTCTGGTTGTTCCCACTGGTGATGCTGAAGAAGAAGTTCGGCAATACCGCAACGATACCGAGGTAGATCGAGCCGGGCAGTGTGATCCTGGACAGCACGAACTGCAGGTACTCGGCCGTGGGGCGCCCTGGGCGGATGCCCGGGATGAACCCGCCGTACTTTTTCATGTCCTCGGCGCGCTCGACGGGATCGAACGTGATCCCGACGTAGAAATACGCGAAAAAGATGATCAGCGCGAAGTAGATGCTCAGGTACACCCACGACTGCTGGTTGATCAGATAGGTGTTCACCCACCGCGCGAAGCCGCTGCTGCTGTTGTTGTTGCTGGTCAGCTGACTGATGAGCTGCGGGATGTAGAGCAGCGACGACGCGAATATGACCGGGATCACACCCGCCTGGTTCACCTTCAGCGGCAAGTAGGTCGAGGTGCCGCCGTACTGCCGGCGCCCCACCATGCGTTTCGCGTACTGCACCGGGATGCGCCGCTGGGCCTGCTCGACGAACACCACCGCGATGATGATCGCGAGACCGAGCAGCAGGATCAGCGTGAAGACGAACGACCCGGCGTTCTGGAAGATGATGTGGCCCTCGCTCGGGATCCGAGCCGCGATCGAGGTGAACATCAGCACGCTCATGCCGTTGCCGACGCCACGGTCGGTGATGAGCTCGCCCAGCCACATGATGACGCCGGTGCCGGCCGTCATGATGATGACCATGACGCCGAGGGTGAACATGTCGTCGTTGTACAGGATCGAGTCGGCGTTGCAGTCCGGGAACAGCTGCCCCGAGCGCGCCAGCGCGATGAAACCGGTCGACTGCAGCACCGCCAGCCCGATCGTCAGGTACCGGCTGTACTGCGTCAGCTTCTGCTGCCCGGACTGACCCTCCTTCTTCAGCGCCTCGAAGCGTGGAATCACCACGACGAGCAGCTGAATGATGATGCTCGCGGTGATGTAGGGCATGATGCCCAGCGCGAACACCGACAGCCGCAGCAAGGCCCCGCCGGAGAACAGGTTGATCAGCGAGTAGATGTTCTGGTTGTTCTTCGCGCTGGACGCGATGCACCCGTTGATCGCCGTCGTGTCGGTGTTCGGGGTCGGCATCGAGGCGCCGAGCCGGTACAGCGCCAGCATCGCCAGCGTGAACAACAGCTTCTTGCGCAGGTCCGGCGTTCGAAACGCCGAGGCAAACGCGCTGAGCACAAATCCTCCTGCTGCGAAACGCTGTCGAGAAGTTGGGCGCCGGAACAGACACGGGCCACCTGACGGTCAGGCCAGGCTAACAGCCTCGTGTCGTGGACCCACTGTAGGCGTCTGCCGGCCCGGGCCGCCTCCACGCGGGCCGACCTCCACAGGTCGGTACGCGTTTCGTAACGATCCGGACCGCCAATCCGGGCCTCAGACCTGGGTGACCGAGCCGCCGGCGGCGGTGATCTTCTCCCGGGCGGTGGCCGAGAACGCGTTGGCGGAGACGTCGAGCTTGACGCCGAGATCGCCGTTGCCGAGCACCTTGACGGGCTCGCCCTTGCGGACGGCTCCCGCCGAGACGAGCTCGTCGACGCCGACCGTCCCGCCCTGCGGGAACAGCGCAGCCAGGGTCGCGACGTTCACGACCTGGAACTGCACCCGGAAGTGGTTCTTGAAGCCCTTGAGCTTCGGGGTGCGCATGTGGATCGGCAGCTGGCCGCCCTCGAAGGACGCCGGCACCTGGTAGCGGGCCTTGGTGCCCTTCGTGCCGCGACCGGCAGTCTTGCCCCTCGAACCGCCCTCACCGCGGCCCACTCGGGTCTTCGCGGTGCGCGCTCCGGCGGCCGGGCGCAGGTGATGAACCTTGAGCGTCATCGTCACTCAACCTCGCTGGAGATTTCTTCGACCGTCACCAGATGCGGGACGGTCGCGACCATGCCCCGGATCTCCGGGCGGTCTTCCTTCACGACGGTGTCGTGCATCCGCTTGAGCCCCAGCGAGCGCAGGGTGTCGCGCTGGTTCTGCTTGTAGCCGATGCCCGACTTGGTCTGGGTTATCCGCAATTTTGCCATCAGGTGCCCTGTCCAGCTCGGGCGCGCAGCATGCCCGCCGGTGCGACGTCCTCCAGCGGCAGGCCGCGACGGGCCGCGACCTCCTCCGGGCGGACGAGTTCCTTCAGCGCGGCGACGGTCGCGTGGACGATGTTGATCGGGTTGTCCGAGCCGAGCGACTTGGACAACACGTCGTGGATTCCGGCGCACTCGAGCACCGCACGCACCGGGCCGCCGGCGATGACGCCGGTACCGGGGCTGGCGGGCTTGAGCAGCACGACGCCCGCAGCCTTCTCACCCTGCACGGGGTGCGGGATGGTCTGCTGGATCCGCGGCACCTTGAAGAAGTTCTTCTTGGCCTCCTCGACGCCCTTCGCGATGGCGGCGGGCACCTCCTTGGCCTTGCCGTAGCCGACCCCGACCGTGCCGTCACCGTCACCCACGACGACCAGCGCCGTGAAGCTGAACCGGCGGCCACCCTTGACCACCTTGGCGACGCGGTTGATCGTCACGACGCGCTCGAGGTGCGGGCTCTTCTCCGGCGCGTTGCCACCTCGGCCGCCGTCACGGCGGTCGCGACGATCACGACCACCCTGCTCGTTGCCGCCTGCGCGGCCTCCTCGCTGCGGTCCTGGCATCAGACTGTCTCCCTGTTCATTGCTTAGAACTCCAAGCCGGCTTCGCGCGCCGCATCCGCGAACGCGGCGACCCGGCCGGTGTAGGTGTTCCCGCCCCGGTCGAAGACGACCTTGGTGATCCCGGCCGCCTTGGCCGCGTCGGCCAAGGTGGCGCCGAGCTGCTTGGCCTGCGCCGTCTTGTCGCCGTCGCTCAGCTTGAACGTCGAGCCGGACGCGATGGTCACGCCCTTGGCGTCGTCGACGAGCTGGACGAACAGATGCCGCGACGAACGCGACACGACCAGACGCGGCCGCTCGGCGGTGCCGGCGACCTTCTTGCGCAGCCGGAAGTGCCGGCGCGACTTCGCAGTGCGCCGGGCCGCCGACACGCCGGCGGACCGGCGGGCCTGCTTGGCGATGGTTGATGCACTCACTTCTTGCCAGCCTTTCCGGCCTTACGGCGGATGACCTCGCCCTGGTACCGCACGCCCTTGCCCTTGTACGGGTCGGGCTTGCGGAGCTTGCGGATGTTCGCGGCGACCTCGCCGACCTTCTGCTTGTCGATGCCCTCGACCGCGAACCGGGTCGGTGCCTCGACGCGGAAGGTGATGCCCTCCGGCGCCGGGACGAGGACCGGGTGCGAGAAGCCGAGCGCGAACTCGAGGTCGCTGCCCTTCGCGGTGACGCGGTAACCGGTACCGACGATCTCCAGCGTCTTCGTGTAGCCGGCCGTCACGCCGGTGACCATGTTGGCGATCAGGGTGCGGGACAGGCCGTGCAGCGCCTTGGACTCACGCTCGTCGTCCGGTCGGACGACCGCGATGGCGTCGCCGTCACGGCTGACCGTGATCGGCTCGGCGACGAGATGTTGCAGGGTCCCCTTCGGGCCCTTCACGGTGACGTTCTGACCGTCGATGGTGACGTCGACGCCCGTCGGGACGGCGACCGGCATCTTGCCGATTCGAGACATGTCGGGGCCCCTTACCAGACGTAGGCGAGGACTTCCCCGCCTACTCCACGCTTGGCGGCCTGCCGGTCGGTGAGCAGCCCGGACGACGTCGAGATGATCGCCGTGCCGAGGCCGCCCAGGACTCGGGGCAGACCGGTGGACTTCGCGTAGACCCGCAGACCCGGCTTGGACACCCGGCGCACGCCGGCGATGCTGCGCTCGCGGTTCGGCCCGTATTTCAGGTCGATCATGAGCACCCGGCCGACCTGGCCCTCGGGCGCGTCGACGACCTTGAAGCCGGCGATGTAACCCTCCTGCTTGAGGATCTCGGCGATGTTGCTCTTGAGCCGCGAGTGCGGCATGGCCACCTCGTCGTGGAACGCGGTGTTCGCGTTGCGGATGCGGGTGAGCATGTCCGCAATGGGATCAGTCATGGTCATAGTGGATCTTCTTTCTCACCGTGGTTCCCTCTCGGGCCTGTGGCGAAGGTTGGGTTACCAGGAGGACTTGGTGACGCCGGGCAGCTCGCCGGCGTGTGCCATCTCGCGCAGGCAGATCCGGCACAGGCCGAACTTGCGATACACAGAGTGCGCACGCCCGCAGCGCTGGCAGCGGGTGTAGCCGCGGACGGCGAACTTCGGCTTCGCCGCGGCCTTCTGCTTCAGGGCGGTCTTTGCCATGTCAGTTGCTTCCTTCTGTGTCGCGGAACGGGAAGCCCAGCGCGCGCAGCAGCGCCCGGCCCTCCTCGTCGTTGGCCGCGGTGGTGACGACGGTGATGTCCATGCCACGGGCCCGGTCGATCGAGTCGGGGTCGATCTCGTGGAACATCGACTGCTCGTTGAGCCCGAAGGTGTAGTTGCCGTTCCCGTCGAACTGGCGGTCGGACAACCCCCGGAAGTCACGGATTCGCGGCAGCGCGAGCGACAGCAGGCGGTCCAGGAACTCCCACATCCGGTCGCCGCGCAGCGTCACCTTCGCACCGATCGGCATGCCCTCGCGCAGCTTGAACTGTGCGATCGACTTGCGCGCGCGCTGCACCAGCGGCTTCTGGCCGGTGATCAGCGTGAGGTCGCGGACCGCGCCGTCCATCAGCTTGCTGTCCTTGGCAGCCTGACCGACGCCCATGTTGACGACGATCTTGACCAGGCCGGGCACCTGCATCGGATTGTCGAATCCGAATTCCTGGGTCAGCGCCGGCGCGATCTCCTCGCGGTAGCGCGTCTTCAGCCGGGGCGCCGGGGTTTCGGTCGCGGCGGTCATGACAGTTCCTTCCCGGAGCGGCGGGACATGCGCACGTTGCGCCCGCTCTCCTCGTCACGCTGGTAACCGACGCGAGTGGCCAGGCCCTCGCTGTCGATCACCATCACGTTGCTCGCGTTGATCGGCGCCTCGATGTGCTCGATGCCGCCGGCCTTTGCGCCACGCCCGGTGGTGGTCACCCGGGTGTGCTTGGTGACGCGGTTGACGCCCTCGACGACCACCTTGTTGGTGGCCGGGTCGGCGGCGATCACCTTGCCCTTGACGCCGCGGTCCTTGCCGGCGATGACGACGACCTCGTCGCCCTTCTTTACCTTCATCACAACACCTCAGGTGCCAACGAAATGATCTTCATGAAGCGCTTGTCCCGCAGCTCGCGGCCAACCGGGCCGAAGATGCGGGTACCGCGCGGCTCGCCGTCCTGGCGGATGAGCACCGCGGCGTTCTCGTCGAAGCGGATGTAGCTGCCGTCGGGACGGCGCCGCTCCTTGACGGTGCGCACGATGACGGCCTTGACGACGTCGCCCTTTTTCACGCCGGCGCCGGGCAGCGCGTCCTTGACCGTCGCGACGATGACGTCGCCGATACCGGCATAGCGCCGCCCCGAGCCACCCATCACGCGGATGCACAAGATCTCCTTGGCACCGGTGTTGTCGGCGACCCGAAGGCGCGACTCCTGCTGAATCACTTCGTTCTCCTGTTAGTGAGCTTCCGGACGGAGCGGAAGGCTGTCACTTCGCCTTTTCGATGACCTCGACGACGCGCCAGCGCTTCGTCGCCGACCGCGGTCGGGTTTCCATGATCAGCACGCGGTCGCCAATTCCGACCTGGTCGCTCTCGTCGTGTGCCTTGAGCTTGGTCGAGCGCCGGATCACCTTGCCGTAGAGCGGGTGCTTGACGCGGTCCTCGACCTCGACGACGACGGTCTTCTGCATCTTGTCGCTGACGACCAGGCCCTCACGCACCTTGCGGTGCGAGCCGCGCACCGGCGCGATGCCGATGGCGCTGGTGTTGCCGTTCTCGCCGGCGGTCGTCTCAGTGGTCTCGCTCATGCGGTCACACCCTCACTTGCCTCTTCCGGGGCGACCGACAAGCCGAGCTCACGCTCACGCAGGATCGTGTAGATCCGTGCGATGTCGTGCTTCACGGTGCGCAGTCGCCGGTTGTTGTCCAGCTGCCCGGTCGCCATCTGGAAGCGCAGGTTGAACAGCTCCTCCTTGGCCTCGCGCAGCCGCGTGTCGAGCTCCTCGTCGTGCAGCTCACGCAGTTCGGCGGTCGTGGTGCTCATCAGACCTCACCTTCCCGGGTCACGATGCGGCACTTCATCGGCAGCTTGTGGATCGCGCGGGTCAGGGCGTCGCGAGCGATCTTCTCGTTCGGGAACGAGAGCTCGAACAGCACCCGGCCCGGCTTGACGTTGGCGATCCACCACTCCGGCGAGCCCTTGCCCGAGCCCATCCGGGTCTCGGCCGGCTTCTTGGTGAGCGGCCGGTCGGGGTAGACGTTGATCCACACCTTGCCGCCGCGCCGGATGTGCCGGTTGATGGCGATACGCGCGGACTCGATCTGCCGGTTGGTGAGATAGGCCGGCTCCAGTGCCTGGATGCCGTACTCACCGAAGGCGACCTCCGTGCCGCCCGAGGCCATCCCCTTGCGGCTCGGGTGGTGCTGCTTGCGGTGCTTCACTCTGCGTGGGACGAGCATGACTCAGCTCTCCGTCGTTTCTTCGGTGGCCGGGGTACCGGCGTCGGTGGTCAGCTCGACCTGCGCCGGTGCTTCGGACACGATCTCGGCGTCGGCCTCGGCCGCGGTGGTCGGGACCGACGACTGGATCTCGTCGTTGGCCGGCTCCGGTTCGACCGCGGCGGTGCCCTCGCGGGCGGCCACCTTGGCCTCCTCGGCCGCGATCCGGGTGGCCTCGTCGGCGACGACGGCAGCCTCCTCGATCACCTGCGCGCGGGCGGCGGCCGGCTCGGACGCAGCGCGACCGGCGTCGGTGCTGACCCCGGTGGTGCCCTGCGAGCCCGAGCGGCGCGGACGCCCACCCGCCGGCCGGTCGCGACGCTGGCGCAGCGCCTCAGCGGCGGCCGCGGCGTCGCGCTCGGCGCGCGAACCGGTGGGGACCTCGCCCTTGTACAGCCACACCTTGACGCCGATGCGACCGAACGTGGTGCGGGCCTCGTAGAAGCCGTAGTCGATGTTCGCGCGCAGCGTGTGCAGCGGCACCCGGCCCTCGCGGTAGAACTCCGAGCGCGACATCTCCGCGCCGCCGAGGCGGCCGCCGCACTGCACCCGGATGCCCTTGACGCCCGGGCTCTTGAGCGCGGACTGCATGCTCTTGCGCATCGCGCGCCGGAAGCTGACGCGGTTGGACAGCTGCTCGGCGACGCCCTGTGCAACGAGCTGCGCATCGCTTTCGGGGTTCTTGACCTCGAGGATGTTCAGCTGCACCTGCTTGCCGGTGAGCTTCTCCAGCTCACCGCGGATGCGGTCGGCCTCCGCGCCACGGCGGCCGATGACGATGCCCGGCCGGGCGGTGTGGATGTCGACGCGCACGCGGTCGCGGGTGCGCTCGATCTCGACCTTCGCGATGCCGGCCCGCTCCATGCCCTTGCTCATGAGGCGGCGGATCGCGACGTCTTCCTTGACGTACTCGGCGTACTGCTTGTCGGCGAACCACCGGCTCTTGAAGTCGGTGGTGATGCCCAGGCGGAAGCCGTGCGGGTTGACCTTCTGACCCATCGTTACTTCCGACCCTTCGTCGTGTTCGGCGTATCCACGCTCTCCACCTCGATGGTGATGTGGCTGGTGCGCTTGCGGATTCGGTAGGCACGGCCCTGCGCGCGCGGCCGGAACCGCTTCATCGTCGGGCCCTCGTCGACGTAGGCGCGCGTGACGATCAGCGACTCCGGGTCGAGCGAGAAGTTGTGCTCGGCATTCGCGATCGCGCTGGCGAGCACCTTGGCGATCGGCTCACTCGCCGCCTGCGGCGCGAATTTGAGCACGGAGAGCGCCTCCTGCGCCGGCATGTCCCGGATCAGCTCGATGACGCGACGTGCCTTCATCGGCGTCACCCGCACGTAGGACGCGCGGGCGAACGCTGTCTGCACCTCGTGTGCTTCAGTCATGAAAATTCCTATCTCAGCCGCGCCGCGACCGGCGGTCGTCGCGGATGTGACCGCGGAACGTGCGCGTGGGCGCGAACTCGCCGAGCTTGTGGCCGACCATGCCCTCGGTGACGAACACCGGGACGTGCTTGCGGCCGTCGTGCACGGCGATCGTGTGCCCGAGCATGTCCGGGATGATCGTCGAGCGACGCGACCAGGTCTTGATCACGTTCTTGCTGTTCCGGTCGTTCTGCGCGTCGACCTTCTTCAGCAGGTGGTCGTCGACGAACGGGCCCTTCTTCAAACTGCGCGGCATTGCCTACTACCTCTTCTTGTTCGTACGACGACGGCGGACGATCATCTTGTCGCTGGCCTGGTGACGGCGGGTGCGGCCTTCCGGCTTGCCGTTCGGGTTCACCGGGTGGCGGCCACCGGACGTCTTGCCCTCACCACCACCGTGCGGGTGGTCGACCGGGTTCATCGCGACGCCACGGACGGTCGGGCGCTTGCCCTTCCACCGCATGCGGCCGGCCTTGCCCCAGTTGATGTTCGACTGCTCGGCATTGCCGACCTCGCCGACCGTCGCGCGGCAGCGGACGTCGACGTTTCGGATTTCGCCGGAGGGCATGCGCAGCTGTGCGTACGGACCCTCCTTCGCGACCAGCTGGACGCTGGCACCGGCCGAGCGGGCGATCTTCGCGCCGCCGCCGGGCCGCAGCTCGATGGCGTGCACGACGGTGCCGACCGGGATGTTGCGCAACGGCAACGCGTTCCCCGGCTTGATGTCCGCGCTCGGGCCGTTCTCGATGCGGTCGCCCTGCTTGAGCAGCCGCGGCGCCAGGATGTAGCGCTTCTCGCCGTCGGCGTAGTGCAGCAGCGCGATCCGGGCGGTGCGGTTCGGGTCGTACTCGATGTGCGCCACCGTCGCGGGCACGCCGTCCTTGTCGTGCCGCCGGAAGTCGATCACCCGGTAGGCGCGCTTGTGGCCGCCGCCCTGGTGCCGGGTCGTGATCTTGCCGGAGTTGTTGCGGCCGCCCTTGTTGTGCAGCGGACGGACCAGCGCCTTCTCCGGGTGGTCACGGGTGACCTCCGCGAAATCGGCCACCGATGCGCCGCGGCGCCCCGGGGTCGTCGGCTTGTACCTGCGAATAGGCATTGTCAATCAGCCAATCTGTCCGAACACGTCGATGCGGTCGCCGGCCCGCAGCGTCACGATCGCGCGCTTCACGCTGCGGCGGGTGCCGTAACCGGCGCGGGTGCGCTTGCGCTTGCCCTGCCGGTTGAGGGTGTTGACGTCGGTGACCTTGACGTTGAACACCCGCTCGACAGCGATCTTGATCTGGGTCTTGTTGGCGCGCGGGTGGACCTCGAAGGTGTACTTGTTCTCGTCCAGCAGTCCGTAGCTCTTCTCCGAGATGACCGGAGCGAGCAGCACGTCACGGGGATCGTCGAACATCAGCTCTCCTCGTTTTCGACGCTCTCGACCGCGTCGACGTCATCGTCGGCCTCGACCGACGACTTCGTCAGATCCGCGATCTCGTCGGAACTGGCCGCAGCCTTCGACGACTTGCCCTTCGCCGGTCCGGCGAGGAACGCGTCGAGTGCACCCTCGGTGAACACGACGTCGTCACTGATCAGCACGTCGTAGGTGTTGAGCTGACCGGGCTCGAGCATGTGCACCGTCGGGAGGTTGCGCAGGCTCTTCCAGGTGAGCTCGTCGGTGCGCTCGACCACCACCAGCACGTGCTTCGCGCCGCTGATGCTGGCGAGCGAGGCCGCCGCCGTCTTCGTCGAGGGCGTGTCACCGTCGACGAGGCCGGACACCACGTGCACCCGGTCGTTGCGGGCGCGGTCGGACAGCGCACCACGCAGCGCGGCCGCCTTCATCTTCTTCGGCGTCCGCTGCTCGTAGTTGCGCGGCACCGGGCCGTGGACAACGCCACCGCCGGCGTACTGCGGCGCGCGGGTCGAGCCCTGCCGGGCCCGGCCGGTGCCCTTCTGCCGGTACGGCTTGGCGCCACCGCCGCGGACCTCGCCACGGGTCTTGGTCTTGTGCGTGCCCTGTCGCGCGGCGGCGAGCTGGGCGACGACGACCTGGTGGATGAGCGCGATGTTCGTCGCGACGTCGAAGATCTCGGCAGGCAGCTCGACCGTCGCGGTCTTGGCCTTCGAGTCGGTCGGGTTCTGGACATCGACGGACAACGTCATGACTGACCACCCTTCGACTTGTTGGCGGACCGGACGAACACCAGCGCGCCGGAGGGACCGGGCACTGCACCCTTGATGAGCAGCAGGCCGCGCTCGGCGTCGACCTGGTGGATCACCAGGCCGGTGGTGGTGGCCTTCACGTGGCCCATCCGACCGGCCATCTTCAGGCCCTTGAACACGCGGCCGGGGGTGGCGCAGGCGCCGATCGAACCCGGCGCGCGGTGCTTGCGCTGCGTGCCGTGCCCGGCACCGAGGCCGTGGAACCCGTGGCGCTTCATGACGCCGGCGGTGCCCTTGCCCTTGGTGGTGCCACTGACGTCGACGCGGGTCCCCGCCTCGAACACGTCTGCGGTCAACTCCTGGCCGACGGTGTAGTCGGCGATGGCGTCGGTGCGCAGCTCCACCAGGTGCCGGCGCGGGGTCACGTCGGCGGCCTTGAAGTGGCCGGCCACCGGTTTGGTGACCTTGCGCGGGTCGATCTGCCCGTAGCCGAGCTGGACGGCGGTGTAGCCGTCCTTCTCGATCGTGCGGATCTGGGTGACGACGCATGGCCCGGCCTTGACGACGGTGACCGGAACGATCCGGTTGTTCTCGTCGAAGACCTGGGTCATGCCGAGCTTCTCGCCCAGAATCCCTGTCTTGTCAGCCATGTCCTGTCCTACTGAATGTTCACGTCGACGCTCGCCGGCAAGTCGATGCGCATGAGCGCGTCGACCGTTTTCGGCGTCGGGTCGAGGATGTCGATGAGCCTCTTGTGGGTGCGCATCTCGAAGTGCTCGCGGCTGTCCTTGTACTTGTGCGGCGACCGGATGACGCAGTACACGTTCTTCTCCGTCGGCAACGGCACCGGGCCGACGACCCGGGCGCCGGTACGGGTCACCGTCTCGACGATCTTGCGCGCACTGGCATCGATGGCCTCGTGGTCGTAGGCCTTGAGCCGGATGCGGATCTTTTGTCCCGCCATAGTGGCTGACTCACCTTCACTGTTCTCGTCTGCTGCAGGAGCGAGCTCGCGGCTGGTTCTGGCGAACCGGCTGGAGCAAGGCTCCGGGCGGGCCCTGTTTGATCTCGGGCCCGCCCGGTGCCGAACTACTTGATGATCTTCGTAACGCGACCCGCGCCGACGGTTCGGCCACCCTCACGGATGGCGAAGCGCAGGCCGTCCTCCATGGCGATCGGCTGGATCAGCTCGACCGACATCTCGGTGTTGTCGCCCGGCATGACCATCTCGGTGCCCTCGGGAAGGGTCACCACACCGGTCACGTCAGTGGTGCGGAAGTAGAACTGCGGGCGGTAGTTGTTGAAGAACGGCGTGTGCCGCCCGCCCTCGTCCTTGCTCAGGATGTAGACGTTCGCCTCGAAGTTCGTGTGCGGGGTGGTCGTGCCCGGCTTGATCACGACCTGGCCGCGCTCGACCTCCTCGCGCTTGATGCCACGCAGCAGCAGGCCCACGTTCTCACCCGCACGACCCTCGTCGAGCAGCTTGCGGAACATCTCGATGCCGGTGACCGTGGTGGTCTGCTTGTCCGGGTGGATGCCGACGATGTCGACGGTCTCGTTGACCTTCAGCACGCCACGCTCGATGCGGCCGGTGACGACCGTGCCACGACCGGTGATCGTGAAGACGTCCTCGACCGGCATCAGGAACGGCTTGTCGATCTCACGCTCGGGCTGCGGGATCGCGTCGTCGACGGCGTTCATCAGCTCCAGGACCGACTCGCCCCACTGCGCGTCGCCCTCGAGCGCCTTGAGCGCCGAGACCTTCACGACCGGAGCGTCGTCGCCCGGGAACTCGTACTGGGTCAGCAGCTCGCGGACCTCCAGCTCGACGAGCTCCATGATCTCCTCGTCGTCGACCATGTCGGCCTTGTTCAGGGCGACCACGATGTACGGCACGCCGACCTGACGGGCGAGCAGCACGTGCTCCTTGGTCTGCGGCATCGGGCCGTCGGTGGCCGCCACGACCAGGATCGCGCCGTCCATCTGGGCCGCGCCGGTGATCATGTTCTTGATGTAGTCGGCGTGCCCGGGGCAGTCGACGTGCGCGTAGTGGCGCTTCTCGGTCTGGTACTCGATGTGCGCGATCGAGATCGTGATGCCGCGCTGCCGCTCCTCGGGCGCCTTGTCGATCTGGTCGAACGCCTCGGTGCTCGGGTTCATCTCCGGGTACTTGTCGTGCAGCACGCGCGAGATCGCAGCCGTCAGCGTCGTCTTGCCATGGTCGATGTGACCGATGGTGCCGATGTTGACGTGCGGCTTCGTCCGCTCGAACTTGGCCTTCGCCACTTGGATCCCTTCCCTCAGGGTCGGTGCCGGTCTTCCGTCCCGGCGTGTTGGACTGTGTTGTCGAAGTTGGTGGTGTTACTCGCCGGTGGCCTTGGCGATGATTTCCTTGGCCACGTTCGTCGGAACCTCGGCGTAGCTGTCGAACTGCATCGAGTAGCTCGCCCGGCCCTGGGTCTTGGAGCGCAGATCGCCGACGTAGCCGAACATCTCGGACAGCGGCACCAGCGCCTTGACGACGCGGGCTCCACCGCGCTCCTCCATGGCCTGGATCTGGCCACGGCGGGAGTTCAGGTCGCCGATGACATCGCCCATGTTGTCCTCGGGCGTGGTGACCTCGACGGCCATCATCGGCTCGAGCAGCACCGGCTGCGCCTTCTTGGCCGCGGCCTTGAAGACCATGGAGCCGGCGATCTTGAACGCCATCTCCGAGGAGTCGACGTCGTGGTAACCGCCGTCGAGCAGCGTCACCTTCACGCCGACCAGCGGATAGCCGGCCAGGATGCCGTACTGCATGGCTTCCTGCGCGCCCGCGTCCACCGACGGGATGAACTCCCTGGGGATGCGGCCACCGGTGACCTTGTTCTCGAACTCGTAGCTCGGGCCGTCCGGGGTCATCGGCAGCGGCGCGAGGGCGATCTGCACCTTCGCGTACTGCCCGGAACCACCGGTCTGCTTCTTGTAGGTGAGGTCCTCGCGCTCGACGACCCGACGGATCGTCTCGCGGTAGGCCACCTGCGGCTTGCCGACGTTGGCCTCGACGTTGAACTCGCGGCGCATCCGGTCGACCAGGATCTCCAGGTGCAGCTCACCCATGCCGGAGATGACGGTCTGACCCGTCTCCTCATCGTTCTGGACCCGGAACGTCGGGTCCTCTTCGGCGAGCTTCTGGATCGCGATGCCCAGCTTCTCCTGGTCGGCCTTGGTCTTCGGCTCGATCGCGACGTCGATCACCGGCGCCGGGAACGTCATCGACTCCAGCACGATCGGCTTCGCCGGGTCGGCCAGCGTGTCACCGGTCGTGGTCTGCTTGAGCCCGGCAACGGCGATGATGTCGCCGGCACCGGCGCGGGGCAGTTCCTCACGCTTGTTCGCGTGCATCTGGTAGATCTTGCCGATCCGCTCCTTGCGGTCCTTCGTGGAGTTCAGGACCTGCGCCCCGTTGTCCATGACGCCGGAGTAGATGCGGATGAAGGTCAGCTTGCCCAGGTGCCGGTCGGTCGCGATCTTGAACGCGAGCGCGGACAGCGGCTCGGCCTCGTCCGGGTTGCGCTCGGCCGGGGTCTCGCCGTCCTGCAGGGTGCCGGACACGTGCCCGACGTCCAGCGGCGAGGGCAGGTAATCGACGACGGCGTCGAGCATCGGCTGGACGCCCTTGTTCTTGAACGCCGAGCCGGTGAGCACCGGGTTGATCTTGTCGGCCAGGGTGGCGCGCCGGATGGCGGCCTTGAGCATGTCGACGGTGAGTTCCTCGTCGCCCAGGTAGGCCTCGGCGATGTCGTCGTCGACGTCGGCCAGGGTCTCGACCAGCTTCTCGCGCCACTCGTTCGCGAGATCGACCATGTCCTCGGCGATCTCCTCGACGGCGTAGTCCTCGCCCATCTTGGTCTCGCCGCGCCAGGTGAGCGCGCGCATGCCGACGAGGTCGACGACGCCGATGAAGTCCGACTCGTTGCCGATCGGGATCTGCAGCACCGCGGTGTTGGAGTTCAGCCGCTCCTGCATCATCGTGACGCAGCGGTAGAAGTCGGCACCGGTGCGGTCGAGCTTGTTGACGAAGCACATGCGCGGGACGGAGTACTTGTCCGCCTGCCGCCACACGGTCTCGGTCTGCGGCTCGACGCCGGCGACACCGTCGTAGACCGCGACCGCGCCGTCGAGGACGCGCAGCGAGCGCTCGACCTCGACGGTGAAGTCGACGTGGCCCGGGGTGTCGATGATGTTGATGTCGTGCCCGCGCCACGAGCACTTGGTGGCCGCGGACGTGATCGTGATGCCGCGCTCCTGCTCCTGCTCCATCCAGTCCATCGTGGCGTTGCCGTCGTGGACTTCACCGATCTTGTAGTTGATGCCGGTGTAGTACAGGATGCGCTCGGTCGTCGTGGTCTTGCCCGCGTCGATATGCGCCATGATCCCGATGTTGCGGGTCTTGGCGAGTTCGGCGTTCTTAGCCATCTTTCCTTCTCGAGTCTCGGTACGGGCTGCTGATCTGCCGGGGTGACCGGATTACCAGCGGTAGTGGGCGAAGGCCTTGTTCGACTCCGCCATCTTGTGCGTGTCCTCGCGGCGCTTGACGCTCGCGCCGAGGCCGTTGCTGGCGTCGAGGATCTCGTTCATCAGCCGCTCGGTCATCGTCTTCTCGCGGCGCGACTTCGAGTACCCGACCAGCCAGCGCAGGGCCAGCGTCGTGGAGCGCGGGCCCTTCACCTCGACCGGCACCTGGTAGGTGGCGCCACCGACGCGGCGGCTCTTGACCTCGAGGGTCGGCTTGACGTTGTCCAGCGCGCGCTTGAGCGTGATCACCGGGTCGGCGCCGGTCTTGTCGCGGGTGCCCTCGAGGGCGCCGTAGACGATGTGCTCGGCGAGCGACCGCTTGCCGGAGTTCAGCACCTTGTTCACCAGCTGGGTGACCAGCGTCGAGCTGTAGACCGGGTCGACGACGAGCGGACGCCGGGGGGCGGGGCCTTTGCGGGGCATCAGCTCTTCTCCTTCTTCGCTCCGTAGCGGCTACGCGCCTGCTTGCGGTTGCGGACGCCCTGGGTGTCCAGCGAACCGCGGATGATCTTGTAGCGGACACCGGGCAGGTCCTTCACCCGGCCGCCGCGCACGAGCACGATCGAGTGCTCCTGCAGGTTGTGGCCGACGCCCGGGATGTAGGCGGTGACCTCGATCTGGCTGGTCAGACGAACGCGCGCGACCTTCCGAAGCGCCGAGTTCGGCTTCTTCGGGGTGGTCGTATAGACGCGAGTGCAGACGCCGCGTCGCTGCGGGGAGCCCTTGAGCGCCGGCGTCTTCGTCTTGTCGATCTTGTCCTGCCGACCCTTTCGGACCAGCTGCTGGATCGTAGGCATGCGGCCTGCAATCTCCTCGTTCGTCGTCACGGCTGTGCTGTTGTCGTCCCGCTGCACGTCGGCCCCACCGATCCCCGCGGTCGGGCGTGTCGCGCCCACCCACGGCCCAGCCCCGCGAAATACTCACGCTGCTGGGAGGCGAGTCCGGTGCCGCATCAGCGGGCACAGGTCAAGGCCCGGAATGATCCAGGCACGAGGATCAACGATACTCGGCGCATCGGGAGAGGTCAAAAACCGCCTCTGCCGCCCACCAGATGCTGCCAGGTGTTGCGGGCCGACGGTTGTACAACGCCTGCCGGCGCGGGCATCTTCCCGGCCCGGACCCCCACCCGCGAGTTGTCCGTGCCCGGCCAACGGATCTGTGCGCCGAGCGCGGACAACTCGATGTCGGTGCGGCGTCGTGCACAGGCCTTCCCCTCGTCCACAGGCGGCGGGCAGGGCCCTAGCCGATGTGGTGAAGCCGTCACGATCTGCGCATGGTTTCGCGTGCTGTCCTCGCCCTCCGACAGCCGACGGGGGCCGACCTCATCGCCGTGCCACCGGCGCTGGGCACGGTGGCCCGCCGCCAGGCCGGGGTGCTCACCCGCCGTCAGCTGCTCGCCCTCGGCGGCTCGGGCAATCAGATCCGCGCGGCGACGCGCGGTCGTCGGTGGCGGACGTTCGGCAGCAACGTCGTCGTCTTGCACAACGGTGCGCTCAGCGCACGGCAGCAGGAATGGGTGGCCGTTCTGCTGCCGGACAAGCCCGCCGCCCTGGCCGGGTTGTCGGCGGCCGCGGCCGCGGGACTGACCGGCGTCGAGCCAGAGCGCGTGCACGTCGTGGTCGCCCATGACTCGCCGCGCCTGCGCGATCCTGTGTGCTACGTCGACGCCGAGTTCGAGCTGCCCGACGGCACAGAGCTCGCCGCCGAGATAGCCGGCGCAGTGCACCTCAAACCGACCTCATGGTGGGACGACCGGGACCGACAGAACGAGCTGGTGATCGGCGGCGGATGCGGATCCGCCACAACCCGCATGAAACGCAGTTGTCCGCGCCCTGCGTACGGATACGTACGCGGAGCGCGGACAACGTGCGGTGGATCAGCGGTAGTCGTCGTACCCGAACTCGTCGAGCGGGACGGCCGGGCCGAGGGCGCTG
Source organism: uncultured Actinomycetota bacterium (assembly GCA_963850835.1). GTDB lineage: Bacteria > Actinomycetota > Actinomycetes > Mycobacteriales > Jatrophihabitantaceae > Jatrophihabitans. The sequence continues at coordinate 242,089 of CAWKNB010000004.1, forward strand.
TTGCCGAACCCGTAGTAGTCGTTCTCGTCGTAGCCGGCCATCGAGAACGCCGCGGCGCGGGCCTCTTCGGTCGGGTTGACGTCGACGTTGCGGTACCGGGAGATGCCGGTGCCCGCCGGGATCAGCTTGCCGATGATCACGTTCTCCTTCAGGCCCACGAGCGAGTCGCTCTTGGCGGAGATCGCGGCGTCGGTCAGCACCCGGGTGGTCTCCTGGAACGAGGCCGCGGACAGCCACGACTCCGTTGCCAGCGAGGCCTTGGTGATGCCCATCAGCACCGGACGGCCGGACGCCGGCTCGGTGCTCTCGGCCACCGCACGCCGGTTCTCCGCCTCGAACGCACTGCGCTCGACGAGCGAACCGGGCAGGAACTCGGTGGCCCCGGACTCGATCACCGTGATGCGCTTGAGCATCTGCCGGATGATCACCTCGATGTGCTTGTCGTGGATGGCCACACCCTGCGAGCGGTAGACCTCCTGCACCTCGCGCACCAGGTGCAGCTGCACCTCGCGCGGGCCCATGATCCGCAACACGTCGTGCGGGTTCACCGCACCCGAGATCAGCTGCGTGCCGGCCTCGACCGCGTCACCGTCGTTGACCAGCGGGCGCGAACGGCGAGTGATCGGGTAGTCCCGCTCCTCGCTGCCGTCGTCCGGGATGATGACGATGCGGCGCACCGAGCCCTTGGTCGACCCGTCGGCCTCCTCGAGCCGCACCCGGCCGGACGCCTCCGCGATCGGGGCGACGCCCTTGGGGACACGGGCCTCGAACAGCTCACCCACACGCGGCAGACCGTGCGTGATGTCCTCACCGGCGATGCCGCCGGTGTGGAACGTCCGCATGGTCAGCTGGGTGCCGGGCTCGCCGATCGACTGCGCGGCGATGATGCCCACCGCCTCACCGACGTCGACAAGCTTGCCGGTCGCCAGCGACCGGCCGTAGCAGGACGCACAGGTACCCAGCGCCGACTCGCAGGTCAGCACCGAACGCACCCGCACCTCGCTGATGCCGCCCGCGATGAGCCGATCGATCAGCACGTCCCCGAGGTCGGTGCCGGCGGTGGCGATGACGGTGCCGTCGCTGCCGGCGATGTCCTCGGCGAGCACCCGCGCGTAGACCGAGGTCTCGGCGTGGATGTCCTTGAGCAACGAACCGTCCGGTCCCGGGGCAGCGATCGACAGCGTGAGGCCACGATCGGTGCCGCAGTCCTCCTCGCGGATGATCACGTCCTGCGAGACGTCCACCAGACGCCGGGTCAGGTACCCCGAGTCAGCGGTACGCAGCGCGGTGTCGGCCAGACCCTTGCGGGCGCCGTGGGTGGCGATGAAGTACTCCAGCACCGACAGTCCCTCGCGGAAGTTCGCCTTGATCGGCCGCGGGATGATCTCACCCTTCGGGTTCGCCACCAGCCCACGCATACCGGCGATCTGCCGCATCTGCATCATGTTCCCGCGTGCGCCGGAGTTGACCATGATGTAGACGGGGTTGGTCTTCGGGAAGTTGGCCTCCATCTCCTTGGCAACCTCGCTGGTCGCCTTGGTCCACACCTCGACGAGCTCCTGACGCCGCTCCTCCTCGGTGATCACACCGCGCAGGTACTGCTTCTCGATCTTGTCCGCGTCCTTCTCGTAGCGGTCCAGGATCTCGGCCTTGTTCGGCGGCGTGACGACGTCGTCGATGGCGATGGTGATTCCCGAGCGGGTGGCCCAGTGGAAACCGGCCGACTTCAGGTTGTCGAGCGTGTGCGCGACGTCGACCTTCGGGTAGCGCTCGGCAAGGTCGTTGACGATCTGCCCGAGCTCCTTCTTCGTCACCTCGTAGTTGACGAAGCGGTAGTCGACGGGCAGGGCGTCGTTGAACAGGCAGCGGCCCAGCGTGGTCTGCACGACCGTCGTCTGACCCGGCTCCCACTCCTCCGGCGCGACCCACTTGTCGCGGGTGCCGTTGTCCACCGACTGCACACCCTTGAGCCGGATCGACACCGGCGCCTGCAGGTGCAGCTCACCGAGGTCGCGCGCCATGATCGCCTCGGACTCCGAGGAGAACATCCGGCCGTTGCCGTCGCCGTCCGGACGCAGCGCGGTCAGGTGGTACAGGCCCAGGATCATGTCCTGGGTCGGCATCGTGACCGGGCGGCCGTCGGCCGGCTTGAGGATGTTGTTCGTCGACAGCATCAGGATGCGGGCCTCGGCCTGCGCCTCGGCCGACAGCGGCAGGTGCACCGCCATCTGGTCACCGTCGAAGTCCGCGTTGAACGCAGTGCAGACGAGCGGGTGGATCTGGATCGCCTTGCCCTCGACCAGCTGCGGCTCGAAGGCCTGGATGCCGAGGCGGTGCAGGGTCGGTGCGCGGTTGAGCAGCACCGGGTGCTCGCGGATGACCTCCTCGAGCACGTCCCACACGACCGGCCGGGCACGCTCCACCATCCGCTTCGCGGACTTGATGTTCTGCGCGTGCGACAGGTCGACGAGCCGCTTCATCACGAACGGCTTGAACAGCTCCAGAGCCATGCCCTTCGGCAGCCCGCACTGGTGCAGCTTGAGCTGCGGGCCGACGATGATCACCGAGCGGCCGGAGTAGTCCACGCGCTTGCCGAGCAGGTTCTGGCGGAACCGGCCCTGCTTGCCCTTGAGCAGATCCGACAGCGACTTCAGCGGACGGTTGCCCGGCCCGGTGACCGGACGGCCGCGCCGGCCGTTGTCGAACAGCGCGTCGACGGACTCCTGCAGCATCCGCTTCTCGTTGTTGACGATGATCTCGGGCGCGCCGAGGTCGATCAGTCGCTTGAGGCGGTTGTTGCGGTTGATGACCCGGCGGTACAGGTCGTTGAGGTCCGAGGTCGCGAACCGGCCACCGTCGAGCTGCACCATCGGGCGCAGGTCCGGCGGGATCACCGGCACGCAGTCCAGGATCATCCCGGTCGGCGAGTTGGTGGTGGACAGGAACGACGCGACGACCTTGAGCCGCTTGAGTGCACGCAGCTTCTTCTGGCCACGGCCGCTGCGGATGGTCTCGCGCAGCGAATCGGCCTCGGCGTCGAGGTCGAAGTTCTTCACGAGGGTCTGCAGCGACTCGGCGCCCATCCCACCCTCGAAGTACTCGCCGAAGCGATCGCGCAGCTCGCGGTAGAGCAGCTCATCGCTGATCAGCTGCTTGACCTCGAGCTTGCGGAAGGTGTCCATCACCTCGTCGAGGCGGTCGATCTCGCGCTGGGCGCGGTCGCGCAGCTGACGCATCTCGCGCTCGCCACCCTCGCGCACCTTGCGGCGCACGTCGCTCTTCGCGCCCTCGGCCTCGAGCTCGGCGAGGTCGGTCTCGAGCTTCTTCGCACGGGCATCGATGTCCGAGTCGCGACGCTTCTCCAGCGTCGACTTCTCGGCGCTGACCTCGGCCTCGAGCGACGGGAGATCGCGGTGCCGTTCCTCGTCGTTGACGGTGGTGATCAGGTACGCGGCGAAGTAGATGATCTTCTCGAGATCCTTCGGCGCGAGGTCGAGCAGGTACCCCAAGCGCGATGGAACGCCCTTGAAGTACCAGATGTGCGTGACCGGCGCGGCGAGCTCGATGTGGCCCATCCGCTCACGACGCACCTTGGCGCGAGTGACCTCGACGCCGCAGCGTTCGCAGATGATCCCCTTGAAGCGGACGCGCTTGTACTTACCGCAGTAGCACTCCCAGTCCCGGGTGGGACCGAAGATCTTCTCGCAGAACAGGCCATCCTTTTCCGGCTTGAGGGTCCGGTAGTTGATGGTCTCCGGCTTCTTGACCTCGCCGTGGCTCCACTGCCGGATGTCGTCGGCAGTGGCAAGACCGATACGCAGCTCGTCGAACACGTTGACGTCGAGCAAGACGTTCCTTCTTTCCTCATGGGTGGTGCGGATGTAGCAAATGGTTCGGCGATCTTGATGCGCTCGGCGGTGTATGCCGCGCGCAGCGCATCAAGATCCGCCGCGTATCAGACCTCTTCGACCGAGGACGGCTCGAAGCGGCGCGACAGGTCGATGCCGAGCTCCTCGGCGGCGCGGTAGACGTCGTCGTCGGTGTCGCGCATCTCCACCGCCGTGCCGTCCGAGGACAGCACCTCGACGTTCAGGCACAGCGACTGCAGCTCCTTGAGCAGCACCTTGAACGACTCGGGGATGCCCGGCTCGGGGATGTTCTCACCCTTGACGATCGCCTCGTACACCTTGACGCGGCCGAGGATGTCGTCGGACTTGATCGTCAGCAGCTCCTGCAGCGCGTAGGCCGCGCCGTAGGCCTGCATCGCCCAGCACTCCATCTCACCGAAGCGCTGACCACCGAACTGCGCCTTACCGCCCAGCGGCTGCTGGGTGATCATCGAGTACGGACCGGTCGAGCGCGCGTGGATCTTGTCGTCGACCAGGTGCAGCAGCTTGAGGATGTAGACGTAGCCGACCGCGACCGGGTCCGGGAACGGCTCGCCGGAGCGACCGTCGAGCAGGTTCGCCTTGCCACTGGCCCCGATCAGCTGCACGCCGTCGCGGGTCTTCGTGGTCGAGGCCAACAGCCCGGTGATCTCACCCTCGCGCGCGCCGTCGAACACCGGCGTCGCGACGTTGGTGTCCGGCTCGCCCTTGCGGGCGGCCTCGCCGAGGCGCTCGGCCCATTCCGGGTTGCCCTCGATCTCCCAGCCGGTCTTGGCGACCCAGCCCAGGTGCGTTTCGAGGACCTGGCCGACGTTCATCCGGCTCGGCACGCCGAGCGGGTTGAGCACGATGTCGACCGGGGTCCCGTCCTGCAGGAACGGCATGTCCTCGGGCGGCAGGATCTTCGCGATGACGCCCTTGTTGCCGTGCCGGCCGGCGAGCTTGTCGCCGTCCTGGATCTTGCGCTTCTGGGCGATGTAGACCCGGACCAGTTCGTTGACGCCGGGCGCGAGCTCGTCGCCGTCCTCGCGGCTGAACACGCGCACGCCGATGACCTTGCCGGCCTCACCGTGCGGCACCTTCAGCGAGGTGTCGCGGACCTCACGGGCCTTCTCGCCGAAGATCGCGCGCAGCAGCCGCTCCTCCGGGGTCAGCTCGGTCTCGCCCTTCGGCGTGACCTTGCCGACCAGCACGTCACCGGGCACGACGTCGGCGCCGATGCGCACGATGCCGCGCTCGTCGAGGTCGGCCAGGACCTCCTCCGAGACGTTCGGGATGTCGCGGGTGATCTCCTCGGCGCCGAGCTTGGTGTCCCGGGCGTCGACCTCGTGCTCCTCGATGTGGATCGAGGTGAGGACGTCGTCCTGGACGATGCGCTGGTTGAGGATGATCGCGTCCTCGTAGTTGTGGCCCTCCCACGGCATGAACGCCACCAGCAGGTTCTTGCCGAGCGCCATCTCGCCGCTGTCGGTGGACGGGCCGTCGGCGATGACCTCGCCGACCTCGACCCGGTCGCCCTCGTCGACGATCGGCTTCTGGTTGTAGCTCGTGCCCTGGTTGGAGCGGGCGAACTTGGCCAGCCGGTAGGTCTGGTGGGTGCCGTCGTCGGCCATCACGGTGATGTAGTCGGCCGAGAGCTCGGTGACCACACCGGCCTTCTCGGCAGTGACGACGTCGGAGGCGTCGACCGCTGCGCGCAGCTCCATGCCGGTGCCCACGAGCGGGGCCTCGGCACGCAGGAGCGGCACGGCCTGACGCTGCATGTTGGCGCCCATCAGCGCGCGGTTGGCGTCGTCGTGCTCGAGGAACGGGATCATCGCCGAGGCGACCGACACCATCTGGCGCGGCGAGACGTCCATGTAGTCGACCTCGTCGGGCTCGATGAGGTCGACCTCGCCACCCTTCTTGCGGACCAGGACCTTCTCGTTGACGAAGTGACCCTGGGCGTCGATGAGCTCGTTGGCCTGCGCGATGACGTGCTTGTCCTCCTCGTCGGCGGACAGGTACGCGACCTCGTCGGTGACCTGGCCGTTCTGGACCCGGCGGTACGGGGTCTCGACGAAGCCGAACGCGTTGACCCGCCCGTAGGAGGCCAGCGAGCCGATCAGGCCGATGTTCGGGCCTTCCGGCGTCTCGATCGGGCACATGCGGCCGTAGTGGCTTGGGTGGACGTCGCGGACCTCCATGCCGGCGCGGTCGCGGGACAGACCGCCCGGGCCGAGCGCGGACAGCCGCCGCTTGTGGGTCAGACCGGCCAGCGGGTTGGTCTGGTCCATGAACTGCGACAGCTGCGAGGTGCCGAAGAATTCCTTGATCGACGCCACGACCGGCCGGATGTTGATCAGCGTCTGCGGCGTGATGGCCTCGACGTCCTGAGTGGTCATCCGCTCGCGGACCACGCGCTCCATGCGGGACAGGCCGACCCGGATCTGGTTCTGGATCAGCTCGCCGACGGTGCGCAGGCGGCGGTTGCCGAAGTGGTCGATGTCGTCGACCTCGTAGCCCTCTTCGCCGGCGTGCAGCCGGATGAGGTACTCGATGGTGCGCACGATGTCGTCCTCGGCCAGGGTGCCGGTGGCGATCTCGGTGTTGCCGCCGAGCTTCTTGTTGACCTTGTAGCGGCCGACCTTGGCGAGGTCGTAGCGCTTCGGGTTGAAGAACAGGTTCTCCAGCAGCGCCTGCGCGGACTCGCGCGTCGGCGGCTCGCCCGGGCGCAGCTTGCGGTAGATGTCGAGCAGGGCCTCGTCGCTCGTGGCGATGTGGTCCTTGTCGAGGGTGGCCAGCAGGGTCTCCGACCAGCCGAAGTGCTCGCGGATGCGGTCCTCGGTCCAGCCCAGCGCCTTGAGCAGCACGGTGACCGGCTGGCGGCGCTTGCGGTCGATGCGCACGCCCACGGTGGAGCGCTTGTCGACGTCGAACTCGAGCCACGCGCCGCGGCTCGGGATGACCTTCACGCCGTACACGTCGACGTCGGAGGTCTTGTCGAGCGTGCGGTCGAAGTAGACGCCCGGCGAGCGCACCAGCTGGCTGACCACGACGCGCTCGGTGCCGTTGATGATGAAGGTGCCCTTGCGGGTCATCATCGGGAAGTCGCCCATGAACACCGTCTGCGACTTGATCTCGCCGGTGGTGTTGTTGGTGAACTCCGCGGTGACGAACAGCGGCGCCGCGTAGGTCATGTCCTTGTCCTTGCACTCCTCGATGGGCGCCTTGACGTCCTCGAAGCGTGGGTTGGAGAAGGACAGGCTCATCGAGCCGGAGAAGTCCTCGATCGGCGAGAGCTCGGTCAGGATCTCGTCGAGCCCGGAGCGTTCGGAGGTGTATGTGGGATCGGCGGCCTCGACCCGGGTGCGCCAGGAG
>CAWKNB010000005.1:0-103214 GCA_963850835.1 uncultured Actinomycetota bacterium
GTGACCGAGAGGGCCGTGCGGACCCGGCTCACGGTGGACGACCCCTACCGGCAGTTGGGTGATCGTCGATTCCGGCAGGAAATCTCGCGGCTCGGCCAGCTGGTCGGCGAGCGTCACACAGCCGACCCATCCGTTTGATGGGCGTATCCCGCGCCTAGGCCCGATCAGTAGCTTCCGGCTCGCTGGCGGCGATGTCGACGATCGTGACCGTCCCCGCTCCGCCGTCGACCTCGACCAAGGTCGCGTCGGGAATCGACGGAGGCGATGCCGGCGATTCCGGCGACGCACGGGATGCCGAGTTCGCGGCTGACGATCATGGCATGGCTCGCCATCGCTCCGACCTCGACCACCACCGCGGCCGCAAGCAGGAACAGAGGTGTCCACGACGGGTCGGTCTGGGGGGCGACGAGGACTTCACCCGGCTCGAATGCGTGGGCCGACTGTGGATCGCGAAGCACTCGGGTGCGGCCGCGCGCAGTTCCGGCCGAACAAGCCTGGCCGGTGAGGACGGTGCCGACTTTCCCGGCCGAGGCGTGGTCGTTCCCGCGGCGTGGCACGGCTGACAGCGGTATCAGTGGTTGGTCGCCCGAGACGAACATGGGCAGGTCCAGGTCGAACAGTTCGAGCCACCGTGCGCGCCGGCCGAGAAGTGTCTCGACCAGCGATGCGGGATCCACCGCGAGAATGTCGAGCTCGTCGTCGAGCGCCATGAACACCAGGTCGGCATCGGGAAGCCGGGCGGTGTCAACGAAGCGTGCACCGAGCTCGCGCAGCGCCATGCGCGCCTCGTGAAGCACGCGGATGCAGTTGCTCTTCCCCCGCTCCCGCCACGCAGCGAATCGTTCGGCCGCGGCGATGCCGGCTTGCAACATCGCCAGGCGGTCTGGATGGCCGGCGAGGTCCTGCTCGACGTCGGCCCTTCTCGCGGCCACCGTCCGCAGTTGCCGATCCCGGCGCGCGGACGGTGCGTCGTCGTCGTCGAGAACGCGCAACCGATCCACGAGCGCCAGCACCAGCTCGGGGTGCGACTCCCATGAGGGCGCACCGAGGTCCCACTCGCTGGGACCGCGAAATCCGTATTCTCGCTGGAACTGCGCGAAGCGTTCGACGAACGTCGCATGCCCGGCGAGCCGGTCGATCAGACCGGCGGTGCCGGCATCGAACTCGAGCGAGAGCTTCGGGTCCGATCGCACCATGCGACTCAGGTCCCAGAGCGCGAACGACGGCCCGGCCGACTCGACCTCGCCGGCGGGACCGATCAGATCGACCGGGTGCACGCTGGATGCCGTACCGAGCGCCTGCGCCATGACCGCGGGACCGATCGCAGCCTGCGAGCCTGCCACCACCTCGCCGCGCCACATGAGTCGCTCCAGCGGCATCATCGACCGAGCTCGTGCCACCAGCGCGGCGGGAGACAGTGCCGACAGATCGGGTCGATGATCGCGAGCGGCGCGCGACAGCGAGAATTCTTCTTCGAGGGCTGGGAACTCGGTCGTCGTGAGCGTCCACTGCGTCCGCTCGGCCAACGCGGCGGTTGCCACCGGGTCGTCGTCAGTCGGTCGTGGCGTGTGAGGCGGCGCGTCGGGGTGGCTGCCGAAGAACGCGGCGTCGATCGCCTGCCACCCGAGGCCGCTGCGAATACCCGTCAGTCGGGCAAGCGTGACGTTGACGTACAGATGACCGTAGAAAAATGCCGCAGCCGGCCACACCTCGTCGCCGGCGGCCTCGTCCAACGTCGCCGCACCGACCTCGGCATAGGCGAGGGAGAAGCCGGCAAGGATATGAGGTATCCATGCCAGGCTCGCGCCGAGCGGTGTGATGGGGTCCGGCAGGACGTCATTGGCGTTGAATCGCGTGTACACCGGCAGTCGGCGACTCGGGGTGGTGTCGATCAACCATCGGGCCTCAGACAATTTGCCCCCACCCAGCCTCGCGGACCACTGTGCGAAGCAGTTTCGTGGTCCGAGGCTGTCCCTGTCTAGGCCACGTCCGTGCGATCCGCTCGTCCGTGCACAGCGTCGATCGCCTCGAGCTCGTCACGGACGCAACGCCGCTGCTTTGCCGCAGGCCAGTGATCGGGGTCGAGCACGCTGTGCACCCCGATCCCGTTGAGGAGCGCGACCAGCCGCCGCGCAGCCAGTTCCACGTCCCTGGCGCGAAGCCGCGGATACTGCTCGCGCAGCAGAAGTTCGATGCGGCGCTGCCCGGAACGCACGTGGCGGGCCTGCTTCTCCGCCAACTCACGATCGCTGGTCGCCATACCCCAGTAACACCCGTGCACCCGCCAGTCCCGTTGCCGCGCGGGGTCCAGCGGCAACAACGCTTCTATGCATTCACGCAACCCACCACCCCGGCTACGCGCACCATCGAACCGCGCGCCCGAGCGTTGCGCGACAACTTCGAACGTCCACAGCAGCAACTCGCGCTTGTCCGCGAAATAATGAGTCACGACCGTGGTGCTGGACCCACTCGCGACGGCGACATTGCGGAAGGTCAGCGCATCGAGTCCCTGAGCGCCGATCAGGTCGGCCGCCGTCTCTGCCATCAGCCGGCGACGATCCTCGCGATCAACAAACCTGGGCATAGACGCAGAGCATATCGGTCAATGCAACCCCTGTAGTACAACAACCATCATATTTTGGTGAATGCCTCGCGCGGATCACGCGACGCGTGGTGCCCCGGCGCGGTCGGCCAATGCGTCGCGCACGAGACGACTGGTCGCGTCGGCGGCGAGCTACCCGGCCTCGTCGACCGGCATCGCGGCCAGGTCGGGATGAATGACCTCGGGGCCCACCCAGTTGAGGCCGCCGATCTCCGACATGGCGCCCACCGCCCGGATACCAGGTCATGACCGGGTCGAGAATGACCTCGAGACCTACGTCGCGGATCGCCCGGCCGGCCTCGGCCGGCGTGGTCCCGGCGGCCTCCAGCCGCGCCAGGTCGAGCGGGCTGACACTCAGTCGGGTGAATCCGTTCGCGGCGCCAGCGTTGATCCGTGGACAAACCGGGCTCTCGAGCCGACCGTTCCGACCAGGATCCAGTCGGATCAGCCGGGCCTCAGCCATACCAGGTCCTGTCCTCCGCTCAGCACAGCTTCAGCGTTCACCCAGCAATACGTGACCACTCCGCGCGCACACCCGGTCACATTCAGCCAATCGGGCGCGGAGGCGGCGGCTCGCGGACCGCCTACGTAGAACAGAGGTTGTACGACAGTCGTCATACCTCGATGGCGAACTGGAGTCAATGCCCGCGCGGCCAGGGACCGTCCGTATTGCCCTGTGACCATTGCGACCCTGCAACAACCGCGAGCGCCCTCTTCCCATCTTTGTATGCGCTGGCTACAGTTTCGCCAGCCGAACGGGCACTCGCGTCACTGCCCGCAGGCGAGGCCGTTTCCCAGGCCGACGTCGACTGTCAGTGAGCCACGCAGGAGGAAGTCACCGTGAGATTCAACTACCGTGTTGGCACCATTGCCGCCTTGGCAGGCGCAATGCTCGCCTTCACCGCCTGTTCGAGCAGTGGTGGAGGAGGCGGCGGCGGGACGAGCGCCGCGGCCAGTGGCGGCGGTGGCGGCGCAACGCAGCGCAGCCAAGGCCGCCAGCGGTTCCCCGATCCAGCTGGGCATGATCAACCAGGAGAACACCGCGGCCGGCTCCTTCCCGGATGTCCGCCAAGGTGCGCTGGCGGCTGCCTCCTATATCAACAACAGTCTGGGCGGGCTCAACGGCCACCCGCTGAAGATCAGCCCCTGCATCACCGACGCGTCCCCGGCCAGCGGCGCGAACTGCTCTCGGAAGCTGATCGGTGAGCACGTCGTGGCGGTGATCGGTGGCGAGGACTTCTCGACCAGCGGCTCGATCCCACCGTTGGCAGCGGCGAAGGTGCCCTATGTCGGAGGCATCCCGATTCTGCCTGCGGAGTCGACCAGCCCGATCAGCTTCCAGTTCAGCGGTGGCAGCGCAGCAGCCTTCTCGGCGCAGAACCTCTATCTCGTCAAGTACCTGCACGTGAAGTCGGTCAACATCATCACGACCGCGAACCCGGCCGGTCTGGCGGCGGCGACGACGTTCGGTGCAGACATTCTCAAGAAACTCGGCGTGACCGACGTGAAGACGGTGCAGGCCGCGGCCGACGCGGCGGACTTCACCGCACCGGTCCAGCAGATTGCGGCGAACAACCCCGACGCGATCATGGTGCTGTTCGGCTCGCCCGCCTGCAGCCGGATCATGCAGGCCATCGGTTCGCTCGGCGTCAAGTCGACGACGTTCTACCCAGGTTCGTGCCTGACCCAGAAGGAGGTCACCGCCGGCGGCAACGGCGCCGATGGTGCGTACTTCAACAGCGACAACATGCTCTTCGACGGCAACGACCCTCAGGTTGTGACCTGGCGTGACCAGATGAAGAAGTACCAGCCGTCGGCCACGCTCTCCGCGTACTCGCAGAACGGGTTCCAGTCGGTGATGAACCTCTGGGAGTCGATGAAGAAGATCAGCGGCACGCCGACCCCGGCGACGATCATCTCCAACGCTTCGCGCGTCGGTCAACGTGCCCAGCTTCATGGGCCACCCGTACACGTGCAACGGCAAGGTGATCCCGAGCCAGCCGGCGATCTGCAGCGCAGGCCAGCGGATCATCCAGTACAAGGGCGGCAAGTTCACCGACGTGCTCAACAAATGGATCGACGGCGCGTATCTAGCCGGATGATCGATCTGGCGATCGAAGCCGGCGCGAGCCGGCGCCGATCGCTCCGCTCTGGTCCGGGCGCGCGCGTCGCGCCCGGACCAGAGGCGCACCACGGGCGCACACACCGTAATCGAGCGGCACGTAGCGTGATCGCTCCTCGAGCCTAGGAGGCAGTCATCCAAGCTGCATTCCAGTTCCTCTTGCTGGGGATCGGTACCGGAGCCATCTACGCGGCGCTCGGCTTGTCGGTGGTGCTCACCTACCGCGGTACCGGCGTCGTCAACTTCGCCTACGGCGCCATCGCGATGTACCCGGCGTACGTGTACAGCGCGCTGCGAACCTCGGGTACGTTGTGGCTGCCGTTCTGGAAATCCGGGTTCAAGCTGAGCGACAGCGTGAGCCGAGGTCCCCGCGATCCTGATCGCGCTCGCCGTGTCGGCACTCCTGGGCGTGCTGATGCACTACTTGATCTTTCGGCCGATGCGTTACGCGCCGCCGTTGGCGAAGGTCGTCGCATCGATCGGCATCTTCGTCGTGCTGCAGGCCATCGTGGTCCTGCAGTTCGGTACCGCCCAGGTTCCCGTCTCCGCCGTGCTTGCCTTCCGGCCCGGTCACGATCTTCGGAGTCCAGGTCGGGCGGGATCGGCTGTGGGTCGCCGCGCTCGTCATCGTCGCAGCGGTGCTGCTGTGGCTCTTGTACCGCTACACCCGCTTCGGACTGGCGACCCGGGCAGCAGCAGAGAACGAGAAAGGGACCGTGCTGCTCGGCTACTCACCCGACGCGTTCGCGCTCGTCAACTGGGTCATGGCGTCGATGCTGGCCGGGTTGTTCGGGATTCTGGTCGGACCGATCACGGCACTCAACCCATCGACCTACACGCTGTTGATCGTGCCGGCGCTGGCTGCCGCGCTGATCGGCCGCTTCACGTCCTTCGGCATCACCACCGCCGCCGGCCTGCTGCTGGGCATGCTGCAGACCGAAATCCTGCACCTGCAGTCCATCTGGTCCTGGATGCCTCAGGTCGGCACCACCCAGGCACTCCCCTTCGTCATCATCATCATCGCGATGTTCGTCATCGGCGATAAGTTGCCGCGCCGTGGATCGATCATCGAAGGCCGATTACCAGCAGCGCTGCGTGCAAAGCACCCGTTCGTGCTCGGTGCGCCCGCGTTCGCGATCGGGGTGGTGATCTGTTTCGTCCTGACCGGGGCGTACCTCGGCTCGCTGATCACCTCGCTCATCGGCGCCATCGTCTGCCTGTCGCTGGTCGTGCTCACCGGCTACGTCGGGCAGATCTCGCTCGCCCAGATGACCTTCGCCGGCATCGCCGGCTTCGCCGTCAGCCGATTCGCCCACAACATGCACATCCCCTTCCCACTCTCGCCACTGCTCGCCATCGCACTCGCCGTGATCGCCGGGCTGCTCGTGGGGCTTCCGGCAATTCGCATCCGTGGCGTGAGCCTGGCGGTCGTGACCATCGGTCTCGCGGTCGCCGTCAGTGAATTCGTGTTCAAGAACCCCGAGTTACACCGGCGGATTCAACGGAGCGCCGGTCCCGCAACCGAGCATCTTCGGTCTCCACCTCGGCAGCGGCGGTGACCATTCATTCGCCGTATTCACCCTCGTCGTGCTGACGTTGGCGTGCCTGATGGTCTACAACCTGCGCCGCAGCCGGACCGGGTTGCGCATGCTCGCCGTCCGGGCCAACGAGCGGGCCGCGGCCGCCGCCGGGATCAACGTGGCGTCCACCAAGCTGATGTCATTCGGCGTGTCGGCCGGCCTGGCGGGACTATCCGGCGTGATGCTCGGCTACTCGCAGACCACGCTGTCCTTCGAATCCTTCGACGTGCTCGTGTCACTGTCGATCTTCGCCACGGCCTACCTGGGCGGGATCGCCACGGTCTCGGGCGCCATCGTCGGCGGCATGCTGGTCAGCAACGGCCTGGTCTTCTACTTCCTCGACCAGCAGTTCGGGTTCGGCCAATACGTCCTGCTGATCAGCGGCCTCGGCCTGATCCTCACCGCAGTGCTCAACCCCGAGGGCATCGCAGGCGGATTCCGGCTCACCGTGTTCGCGGCTCGGGACAAGATCGTGGCTCGCCGCGACGCCTCGTCGGGCCCGGGTGGGACCACATCGGTATCAGACGAAGCGGAGGTGCACAGTGACTCAACCCCTTCTGCGCGTTGACGATCTCTCGGTCTCCTACGGCGGGTTGCGCGCTGTCGACTCCTTCTCGATGCACATCGACGAGGGCACCATCGTCGGGCTGATCGGGCCGAACGGAGCCGGGAAGACGACGTTCATCGACGCGCTCACCGGCTTCACCCACTCCACCGGCGACGTCGTCTTCGACGGCGCCTCGATCAGAGGTCTTCCGGCGCACCAGCGCACCCGCCGTGGCCTCTCGCGCACCTTCCAGTCCCTGGAACTGTTCGAGGACCTCACCGTGCGGGAGAACCTGGAGACGGCGTCGACCTCGCACAAGTGGTGGGCGGTGTTCGTCGACCTCGTGTGGCCTCGCAAGGCCGGGTCGCAGGACAGCCTCGACTACGCGCTCGACCTGCTGGATCTGCGTGATGTCGCCGACGAGATGCCGAGCTCGATGAGTCACGGCAAGCGCAAGTTGGTGTCCGTTGCCCGCGCGCTCATCACTCGCCCCAAGTTGCTGCTGCTGGACGAACCGGCCGCCGGCCTGTCCAGTGGCGACAGCCTGGAGTTCGGCCAGGAACTCAAGCGCCTGCGCACGGCCGGAACAACCATCTTTCTCGTCGATCACGACATGGGACTTGTCCTCAACACCTGCGACTACATCTACGTCCTCGAGTTCGGCAAGCTGATCGCAGAGGGCACACCGGGTCAGATCCGCCAGGATCCCCGCGTCATCAGTGCGTACCTGGGCGCGCACGCGGAGGACCAGATCGCCGAAGTGGAACAAGCCCAAGCCGGACACTCCGACTCAGGAGGCGCGTGATGGCTGCCGACCTACAGAAGAACGGTGCAAGCGACGGCAGCGGGCCGCCGAGCCGCGCAGGTGACTATGCGATCGAAGTCAACAGCCTCAACGCCGGCTACAGCGGCGTTGCGGTCGTCCGCGATCTCGACCTCGTGGTGCGCCAAGGCGAGGTCGTCGCGCTGCTCGGCCCCAACGGCGCGGGCAAGACCACCACCCTCCTGGCGCTGTCCGGTCTGGTCCCCGCGCTGTCGGGAAGCATCAACGTGCTCGGGCAGCCGATCTCCTACCGACGCCCGTTCCTGATCCCTCGGCGCGGGATGGCCCACGTGCCCGAAGACCGATCGCTGTTCTTCCAGCTCAGCGTTCGGGAGAACATCAAACTCGGCAACCGGGGCGGCAGGATCAACTACGACCGCATCTTCGACTACTTCCCCGAGCTCAAACCGCTGATGAACCGCCGCGCCGGCCTCCTGTCCGGCGGTGAGCAGCAGATGCTCGCCCTCGGCCGCGCGCTCGCCTCTGACCCGAAGGTCATGCTCGTCGACGAGATGAGCCTGGGTCTGGCTCCGATCATCGTCGAACGCCTGCTGCCGGTGCTGCGGCGCATCGCCAACGAGCGCAACACCGCCATACTCATCGTCGAGCAGCACGTCCACATGGCGCTGGAAGTGGCGGACCGCGCGTACGTGCTCACCCACGGGAGTCTGATCCTCGAGGGCGCGGCCGCGGATCTGCGCACCAGGCGGGATCTGCTCGAATCGAGTTACCTCGGCGAGGTAGGCGGGCTGGCCGACGCGTCGAGCGAGACCGACGCCTAGCGTTCCAGGCCGTTCGGTCCTGGTCGCCCGATCCTGAGGCCTTCCTCGGCATGCGCCGAGGAAGTGGCGCCCGTCGCCTGATATTGACTTCCGGCAGCGCGCACTGTAGAACAGACGTAGTACAACGAGTGTTGTATTTGGTGTACGACCCCCGCATGCAAGCCGTTGTGGCGGCGTGCACCGCAGCCCCAGGGAGGATCCGGCGTGCCGAATCACGTCCGGCGGCCGAGCGGCTCGGACGCGACGTGAGAACACTCGTTCTGGGCGGCACCGGGTTCGTCGGGCGACGACTGGTGGAGCTGCTGCACGACGCGGGCAACGAGGTGGCCGTCCTGAACCGCGGCGTCACCCCGGTAACGCTGCCGCCGGCGGTGGAACGCCTGATCGCCGACCGCACCGACCTCGAGGCGATGAGCGCGATCGTCCGTCACCGTGAGTGGGATGCGGTCTTCGACGTGTCAGGAGTCGTACAGGTCGCCGGGGGTGCATCGCTCGCCGAGCACGCCGCATTGTTCGACGGCCACACCGCACGATATGTCTTCGTTTCCTCGCAGAGCGTGTACCGGATGAGCGGTGCCTTCCCGTGGCACGAGGAGTCCCCCACGCTCGACGCCGATCTCGCCACGTACGGAGGGTTCAAGGTCGCGGCCGAACAAGCGCTCCTGCACCGGAATGCCGCCACCGGATTTCCCGTCAGCATCGCTCGTCCTGCGGCTATCTACGGACCGCACAACAACATCTTCGACATGGAAGCAGCCATGTTCCGGCGACTGCTGGACAACCGACCGATCCTGCTTCCCTACGACGGGCTCGTCGTCGTCTCCTACGGGCACGTCGACGACCTGTGTGCGGCGCTGTGCGCGATGGCCACCGAGGAGCAGGCCGTCGGAGAAGTGTTCAACGTGACCACCGGCGCCGTCACGAGCGCGGCATATGTCGACACCCTCGCGGCGGTCACGCAGACCCCCGCAGACGTTGTGCCGGTGCCGACCGACATTGCCCGCGCCGCGGAGCGGCCCCTCTTCTCTCGCCTGTTCACCCCGGCCCATCACGGCATGCTGGACATCGCCAAGCTGACCGAAGTGCTCGGCGTCGAGCCGGCCTTCGACCTCGCCGCCGGCCACGCCGACACGCTCGACTGGCTCAGGAAGACCGGCGCACTGAGCACATCCTCGGAACAGGCCGACCCGCTCTGGGGCCGCTCCTTCGACTTCGACTACGAGGCGGCGCTCGCAGCGCAACTACGCCCCGCTGCCGACCCTCGCCGCGCTGAGAGGACTGATGGCAGATGACTTCGAATACCGATGCGTCGGTGATTCAGGTCGCTGGCGGTACACCGGCCGGACACGAGGTGGCCACTGCCGGAATCCGCTCAGCGACCCGAGGCCAACCGCGCGGTCGTCGCGCGCTGATGGCCATGGATTTCGGCGCAGTCTTCCCGACGACGCAGATCGGGAACGACCCTGCGGTCATCCGCGACTTCGCCCAGACCGCCGAAGGCCTGGGATATCGCCGCTTGTCGGTCTACGACCATGTGCTCGGCGCAGTCCACGAGGATCGCGATCCGCCGCTCACCGGCCCGTACACGGAGGACACCCCGTTCCACGAGCCAATGGTGCTCCTCGGCTTTCTCGCCGCATGCACCACGACCATCGAACTCGAGATCGCGGTTCTCGTCCTCCCTCAGCGGCAGACAGCACTCGTCGCCAAACAAGCCGCGGAAATCGACGTGCTCTCGGGCGGTCGGCTCATCCTCGCGGTCGGGACCGGCTGGAACTACGTCGAGTACGAAAGCCTCGGCGTTACGTTCCAAGGGCGCGGACGGCGCTTGGACGAACAGATCGACGTCCTGCGTCGCCTCTGGCGCGATCCCGTCGTCGACTTCACCGGCGAGCAACACCGGATCCCGCGCGCCGGGCTGCGGCCGCTGCCGCCACGCGGCACCATCCCGATCTACTTCGGGGGCGGCGGAGAAGCCTCGTTGCGCCGCACCGCACAGATCGGCGACGGATTCGTCTTCGGCTCTGCCGGTCCGCGCACACACCGACGTGCAGCGCGGCTCCAGGAACTGCTCGCGGCCGAGAACCGCGACCCCACAGCGGTGCCGATGGAGGCGATGATCGACTATTCGCTCGGTCCCGAGGGATGGGCCGACGAGGTTCCCGAGTGGGAATCACGCGGCGGAGCGATGCTGTCGATTCGCACCATGAGTACAGGCGCGAGCTATCACGGCGTTCCGGTCACCGAACTGAGCACGCCGGCCGCACACATCGCCGCGCTGGAGGAGTTCGCCGGCGTCGTCGACGTTTCGTGAGCGCCGACCCATACGCAGCCCGAACACTCCGAGGAGGATCTCGATGACCACGTCCCACCAAGCGATCACGACCATGATGATCGACTACTGCGAACTGTTCGACACGGCCGAATACGACACGTTCGCTGCGCTTTTCGAACACGGCCAGTGGCACCAGGCACCCCCGGGAGCCGATCGGGGCACGGAATTGGATCGACGAGAACATCTACCTCTACGACGGACTCCCGCGGACGAAGCACGTCACCACGAACCTCGTGGTCGAGGTCGACGACGCGCGCGGTGCCGCGACCGGGCGGGCGTATGTCACGATCTTCCAGGCGCTTCCCGATTTCCCGCTGCAACCGATCTTCTCCGGGCGGTACCGCGACCGGTTCACCCGCGTCGACGGCATCTGGCGATGGGACCGCCGAGAAGTGCACGGCGACCTCTACGGCGACGTCTCGCGTCACGTGAAGACCTCACGCGGCGCGCAACGCGCGAACCGCGGCGGGACACTCACATGAGCGACGTCGAGACGAGCTTCCTCGAACGGTCCGGAGCCGGCAGTGCCTTCCGATAACCGGGTCACCGCCGGTGTGAGCCGCACGGCGCTCGTGCCGGCCGAGGACGGCGAGGCTCTGATGCGAGTCGACCGCATCTCCTACACCCCCGGCGCGCACACGCACTGGCACATTCATACCGCCGAGCAGATTCTCTACGGCGAGCACGGCCGCGGCTGGGTGAAATTCAAGAGCCGAGCCAGGATCGACGTCACCCCAGGAGCGGTCGTTCGCGTCCGGGTCGGCGTGCCACATTGGCACGGCGCGACCCCCATCGATTCGTTCGTCCATCTCGCCGTCACAGCCGGGGGCACCACCGAATGGCTCGGTGAGGTGACCCCCGACGACTACGAGCACGAGGAACAGCGAGACACGGCCTTCGACGCCAAGTAGTCACACCCACAACGCAGGAGGCAACATGTCATTCGACTACCAGCAGGCGCTCTTTCACGTCGGCGTCCGGGTTCCGAACCTCGAGGCCGCGATGGACGAACTCGGCCGCGGTCTCGGCATCACGTGGGCCGAGCCGGTCGAGCGCGACCAGCCGGGGTGGACTCCGAAGGACGGTTCGTTCACCACTCGACTGCGATTCACCTACTCGTGTGAGGGTCCACAACACGTCGAGCTGCTGCAGGGCGAACCCGGCTCGATCTGGGACGGTGCAGACCTGCCGGGCGTGCACCACCAGGGAATCTGGGTCGACGACGTGGCGGCGGAGACCGAACGTCTCGTCGGTCTGGGCTGGACGCTGGAGATGGCCGGCCGATCGCCCGAGGAAGGCTACGGGCCGATGACCTACGTGCGCTCCCCGCAGGGCTTCCTGCTCGAACCGGTGACCGCGGCGGTCAAACCCCGGTTTGCCAAATGGTTCGCGGGCGGCCCGTTCAACTAGGTCAGCGGGTTCCAAGACCCTCTCGACCGGTTGCGAAGCAGGGTGTGCGCGCTCGTTAGGCTGGCTGCGACCGGCGACGACGACGGAGGAACCGCGTGAGCACACTGACTGTCTGGAAGTTCGAGGACCCGGCCGGCGCGGAGCGCGCATTGGAAACCCTGCAGGGTCTGCAGAAGGAACGTCTGATCGATGTCTACGACGGCGCGACCGTCGCCTGGGAACCCGGCGCCAAGAAGCCGAAGACCCGACAGATGCACTCCACGGCCGGCGGCGGCGCGCTCGGCGGGGCCTTCTGGGGCCTGCTGTTCGGCCTGATCTTCTTCATCCCGATTCTCGGCGCGGCGCTGGGTGCCGGCATGGGCGCACTCATGGGCTCGATGACCGACGTCGGCATCAGCGACGAGTTCATCGACAAGGTCCGCAGCGAGATCACCCCCGGCACCTCGGCGCTGTTCGTCATGACCGGCAACGCTGTGCAGGACAAGGTCCGCCAGGCCTTCCAGGGCCAGCACGCCGAGCTGATCTCCAGCAACCTCACCGACGAGCAGGACCGCGCTCTGCGGACTGCCTTCGCCGAGGAGTGAACTGCGGCTGGCATCGGTGAACATCGACGACTTCGAGGCGCTCAGTTTCGACTGCTACGGCACGCTGATCGACTGGGAGTCCGGCATCGCGGCGGTGCTGGGCGAGTGGGCGCGACGGCAGGGTCTCGACCCGGGGGTCAGCGACGACGAGGCGTTGCTCGCCGGGTTCTCGACGCATGAGGCCCAGGCCCAACGCGATCATCCGGCCGAGCTGTACCCGCTCATCCTGGCCCGGGCGTTCCGAGCACTCGGTGATCAGCTCGGCGCACCGGTCAGTGATGCCGACGCGGCGACGCTCGGTCGTTCGGTTCCGGACTGGCCGGCATTCGACGACTCGCCGGCAGCGCTGGCAGCGCTGGCCGAACGGTTCAAGCTGATCATCTTGTCCAACGTCGACCGCGACTCGTTCGCCGGGTCGAACGAGCGGCTCGGCGTGCGGTTCACCGCCATCCTCACGGCGCAGGACATCGGGTCGTACAAACCGTCGAGCCGCAACTTCGAAGCCTTGCTGGCCGAGGCCGCCCGGTTGGGCGTCAGCGAGGGCAAGCTGCTGCATGTCGCGCAGAGCCTGTTCCACGACCATGTCACGGCCAAGCGGTTCGGCCTGCCCACCGTGTGGATCAATCGGCGAGGCGACCGGCCCGGACGCGGCGCGACGCCCGAGCCCATGGCGGAGGTGCGCCCGGACTGGGAGTTCCCGTCGATGGCTCGGTTCGCGGCGGCTGCCCTCGGCGGATGACGCGACGAGGTACGCGACCGTCCATGACCGGTTGGAGCTGACACGTGTCGATGGGGTGGCTGTTCGGATCGCTGCGCGGCTATCGGCCGGCCTTACTGCGCGGGGACGCGATCGCCGGGCTCACCGTATGGGCGGTGTTGATCCCCGAGTCGCTCGCCTACGCCTCGATCGCAGGCGTATCGCCGGTGATCGGTCTGTACGCAGCGGTCCCCGCGCTGGTCTTCTACGCAGCGCTCGGGAGTTCGCGCCACTTGGTGGTCGGTCCGATGTCGGCGACCGCAGCGCTGTCTGCGGCGAGCGTCGCCGTGCTCGCCAAGAGCGGGACCCACCAGTTCGTCGCGCTCACCGCCGGCCTCGCGATCGTCACCGGGGTGATGGGCCTGGCCGCCGGCCTGCTGCGTCTCGGCTTCGTGTCCGCGTTCATCTCCGAACCGGTGCTCAAGGGTTTCATCGTCGGGCTGGCTCTCACGATCATCGCCGGGCAGCTGCCCAAGCTGTTCGGGGTGGAGAAGGGTACCGGCAACTTCTTCGAG
This sequence comes from uncultured Actinomycetota bacterium, assembly GCA_963850835.1. Classification (GTDB taxonomy): domain Bacteria; phylum Actinomycetota; class Actinomycetes; order Mycobacteriales; family Jatrophihabitantaceae; genus Jatrophihabitans. Next base: position 14,058 of record CAWKNB010000005.1, read on the forward strand.
CAGCTGTGGGATCTGTTCGGCCGGTTGGGTGACACCAACGGCTGGACCCTCGCCGTCGGGGCGGCCAGTCTGGTGGTGGTTCTCGCCCTGCGGCGCTGGCTGCCGCTCGTGCCCGGCTCGCTGGTGGTCGTGCTCCTGGGAATCCTCGCGGTGAGCGCATTCGGCCTCGACGACCACGGTGTGGCGATCGTCGGACACATCGAGGCCGGCCTGCCCAGCTTGGGTCTGCCCGACGTCGCCCACGCCCACGACTACATCGATCTCGCCGGCCCAGCCGTCGGAGTGTTGCTGGTCGGGTTCGCCGAAGGGCTCGGCGCGGCCAAGACCTACGCCGCCAGGGCCGGGTACGACATCGACCCGAACCGGGAGCTGATCGGCCTCGGTGCCGCCAACCTGGGCTCGGGCCTGTCGTCGGGGATGGTGGTCAACGGCAGCCTGTCCAAGACCGCGGTGAACGGGTCGGCCGGGGCCAAGTCGCAGATCTCCGGACTCGTCGTCGCCGCGCTCACCGTCGTGACGCTGCTGTTCCTGACCGGGTTGTTCGAGAAGCTGCCCGAGGCCACCCTGGCGGCCGTGGTCATCGCCGCGGTGATCGAGCTCGTCGACATCGCCGCGCTGCGGCATCTGTACCGGGTGTGGGACCGCCGGTTGGGCGGGATCTACGGGCTCGCCGCGCGCACCGACTTCATCGCCGCCGCGGCGGCCCTGCTCGGCGTGCTGATCTTCGACACGCTGCCCGGCCTGTTCATCGGGATCGCCGTCTCGATCCTGTTGCTGCTCTACCGCAGCTCCCGCCCGCACGTCGCCACGCTGCTCAAGGCCCCGCCCCGGCACGGGGACACCAGCATCATCTGGGTCGATTCCACCCGGCATCCTGATGCGCAGCTCGAACCTGACATCGTGGTCGTGCGTGTGGAAGCCGGCTTGTTCTTCGCCAATGCGGACTACATCCGCCAGCGCATCCGCTCCGCCGTCGATGAGCACACCCGCGCGGTGGTGCTCGACGGGGAGACGTCACCCACGATCGACGTGACCGCCACCGAGATGCTCGCGCAGCTCGCCCACGACCTCGACCGCGACGGCATCGCGCTGTTCGTGGCTCGCGACATCGGTCAGGTCCGCGACGTCATCCGCGCCGAGAGCACCGACTCGATCGTGAACAACATCTATCCCACGGTCGACGCCGCAGTCAGCGCCGCCCGCGAGCTTCCGTCACGCGGTTAGTCCCGCGATCCCCTTGCCGACGATCGCCATGCCGAGCACCAACAGCACCACGGCCATCACCGCCGCATTGTTCTGGGTGAGCCAATCGCGCAGTCCGTTCAGCGGCCCGGCCATCCGCTGCCGGGCGCACAGGTAGCCGATCACGGGCACGGCCACCGAGCTGGCCGCGATCGCGGTGAAGACCACGACCGCGACGGTGTCCTCGACGCCGGACAGGTGCGCGGCGCCGATGGTGGTTCCCGCAGCGAGGCAGAGGATCAGGTTCTTCGGGTTCACCCCGGACAGCAGGAAGGCGAGGCCAAGCGCCTTGACGAAGGTGAACGAGTCGATCGCGGCCATCCACTTGGGCATCGTGCCGGTCTCGCCCGGCTTCGGGCGGCTGTGCCACTGCTTGAGCGCCATCAGCCAGCAGCAACGCGCCGAGCACCAGCTTGACCACCGACGAGACGGTCGACGGTTTGCCCTCGGAGGTGTTGCCGGCCTGCCCGACGAGCAGCAGCACGATGACCGTCACGACGACGATGCCGGCCAGCCAGCCGATCAGGAAGCCGGAGCCGGTTTTGGCCGCCTGCTTGGACAACAGCATCAGGATGACCGCGATGATCGGGATCGGGCTGATCGCGATGCCGATGGCCAGCGGCAGCAGATCGCCGATCACTTCACCCATGCGGCCATCATGCCTGCCGCCCGGCGCCCCGGTGCCTCGACGCACCGCCCCCGCGCCGACTCCACACTTGTTGAGTTCTCGCTTACACTGACCCGATGGCGCAGACCGGCACCGCTGTGCACAACCGCGGCGGCCGCCGCGGGGGCGACGCCGATACCCGCGGCGACATCCTGCGAGCTGCACGAGCGCTATTCGGGGCCGGTTACGACGCGACGAGCGTGCGCGGCATCGCCCGGGAGGCCGGCGTGGATCCGTCGCTGGTCATCCAGTACTACGGCGGCAAGGACGGTCTGTTCGAGGCCGTCCTGGCCGATGCGATGAGGCCTGAGGAGGGTATCGACCCGGTGCTGGCCGGCGGCACCGCCGGCTTCGGGCGTCGCCTCGCCGCGTCGTACTTCGCTGTCTGGGAGGATCCCGCGCGCCGCGCGCCGCTGCAGGCGATGCTGGTCTCGGCGGCCAGCAACGAGACAGCCCGCGAGCTGCTGCAGCGATTCGTCACCCGTCAGGTCGTCGCCCGGGTGGCCTCGATGTCCCGGCGCAAGGACGCCACACTGCGCGCCGAACTCGTCGGGTCGCAACTGATCGGGGCGGCCCTCGTGCGCTACGTGTACCGGATCCCGCCGATGTGCGACGTGCCCGTCGAGCAGGTCGTGAAACCGATCGGTGCCGCGATCCAGGAATATTTGTTTCCCTCCTGAGTGCTCAACCTCGTAGAGTCGGGCACGTATCTCAACGTGTGCTGATTTTTTGAGGATGGTCATGACCCGGCGGATGATGCGGCTTGCGGGCCTGCTCGTCCTGGCCGGTGTGCTCGCGATCGAGGCCGCATGGCTCATCCCGCACGTCGCCGCGTCCGGGCGTGAATTCGACCGGCTGCAGTGGGGCTGGCTGGCCGTCGCCCTGCTGGCTCAGGTCGTGTCGATGGTCGCGCTCGCCCGGTTGCAACGCAGCATGCTGTACGCCGGCGGGGTGCGGGTGCCGCTGCCGCGCACCGTCGCCGTCACCCTTGCCGGCAACGCGATGTCGGTGACCATGCCCGGCGGCTCGGTGCTGTCGGCCGGCTACCTGTTCCGGTGGATGAGGCGGTGGGGGGCGCCGGCCGGGCTCATCGTGTTCAACCTCGCAGTGACCGGTGGGCTGAGCCTGGTGGCGCTGGCCGGGATCTCGCTGATCGCTCCTGCGCTGGGTGGTGCCGGGAATTGGCACTGGGACGCACTGATCGCGCCTGCCGTCTTCGTGGCGCTCACGGTCGCGCTCGTGCAGGTGCTGCGCCGGCACCCGACCACGCTCGAGCGCCCGGCCACCGCCGCGGTCCGGGGCGCCAACCGCATGTCTCCGGCGCGCACCGGAGACCGGTGTCGACACGGTGCGCGAACTGGTCGCCGAACTCGCCGTCATCCGGCCGCGGGCCAGCCTCTGGGCGCGCGGCATGTGGTTCGCCGCGGTGAACTGGGCCGCGGACATCGCGTGCCTGATCTTCGCCTGCCGCGCGGTGCCCGGCGGGACGGTCACCGTCGCAGCTGCCGTGCTCGCCTATCTGGCCGGCACGGCCGGGGCCAGCCTGCCCGGGCTGCCCGGCGGTCTCGGAGTCGTCGAGGGCGCCCTGCTGCTCGGGTTGACGCATTCGGGCACGCCGTTGACCAGCGCCACGGCCGCTGTCGTCATCTACCGCGTCATCAGCTTCGTGCTCGTCGTGGCGGTCGGCTGGTTGGTCTGGTGGCGGTTGCGCAAGACCGAGTCCCGTCGCCCGGCCGAGGATTGGTCGACCCGCCGGTGCACGGTCGGCGTCAGACGAGCGAATCGTCGTGACCGGCCGTCAACGGGCCGCCGGTGCCTCCGGTATTGATCGACACCCGCCGGCTCGATGAGCAGCGCATGCACCTCGCCCTCGGCGATCGGACAGTGCTCCTCGCCGCGCGGCACGACGAACAACTGACCCGGCCCGAGGACGACGTTGCGATCCCGCAGCTGGATCGTCAGGACTCCGGCTAGCACGAGGAACAGCTCGTCGGTGTCCTCATGGGTGTGCCAGACGAACTCGCCCTCGACCTTCACGACCTTGATCTCGTAGTCGTTGAGCCGGGCCACCACCTTCGGCGACCACTGGTCGGCGAACAGGGCGAGCTCGGCCGCCAGGTCCACCATCCCGTTTGCGACATCCTGCTCGCCTGGTCCCATGAGTCCAGTATCCGAGCGGTCGCCACCCGGTAGTCGGTCGTCAGGCCGGGACGCCGAGCGTCCGGGTGAAGCCCTCCGGGACGAGGACGTCGTCGCGACTCAGGTCGCGCATCGAGGCTCCGGCCGAGGCCGAGCATTGCGGAGTCGATGCCGGACCGCATGATGTCCAGCACGTTCTCGACCCCGGCCTGCCCGTTGGCGGCGAGCCCCCACAGGTAGGCGCGGCCGATGAGCACGGCGCGGGCGCCGAGAGCCACGGCCTTCACGACGTCGCTCCCCCGCCGGATGCCGCCGTCGAGCAGCACCTCGATCTGATCGCCGACCGCGTCGGCGATCGATGGCAGCACCCGGATGGTCGCCGGGGTCCCGTCGAGGTTGTTGCCACCGTGGTTGGACACCGAGATCGCCGAGGCGCCGGCGTCCACCGCTCGTTTCGCGTCGTCGACCCGGGTGACGCCCTTGACCAGGAACGGCGCGTCCCACAGCGACCGCAGCCACTCCACGTCGTCCCACGACGGCGGCGGGGTCTGCATCCACTGCCCGTACACGCCGAAGAAGGTCGGCGCCGGCTGACCCGGATCCTGCATGTTCGGCACGGTGAGATCCGGGATGCGCTTGGTCTTGGCGTACGCGCTGAGCCAGCGCGGCCTGGTCAGCGCCTCGGGTGCGAACCGCACCGCCTCGCGAGCAGTGATCCGCTCCGGGATGTAGGGGCTGCCCCAGTCGCGCCCCATCGAGAAGGACCAGTCCAGGGTGGCGATGAGCCCGACGGCGCCGGCCGCCCGGGCGCGCTCCACGCGCTGGGCGATCTGCTCACGGGTACCGCACCAGTAGAGCTGGAAGAACGTCTGCGAGTTGGCGGCGGTGACCTCCTCGACCGGCTTGCTGGCGAACGAGCTCAGCCCCATCGCAACTCCACGGTTGGCTGCGGCCCGCGCCACGGCAACCTCGCCGTCGGGATGCACGGCCTGCACGCCGGTGGGCGAGATCAGCACCGGCAGCGCGACGTCCTGACCCAGGACACGGGTCGACAGGTCACGTCCGGCCTGCTGTCCCGCGGTGTGCGGCGCGAAGCCGAGCTCGGCGAACGCGGCCGTGTTGTCCTCGACGGTGATGCCGCGTTCGGATCCCGCGACGAGCGCGCTGTACACCGACTTCGGCAGCCGCTTCTTCGCACGCCGCTGGGCTTCGGCTACCGATTCGAACCACGAGTTGGCCATCGTCGTCTCCTGTTGGTGAGTCTGGGTCGAAGGGGCGTGAACGTGCGGAGGCGGGCGCAGCCGGCGAGGACGCCGCCACCGTAGGCGATGTCGTCGGCAAGGTGCGCGAGCGTGTAGCGGACCGGATCACCGCGACGCCCGGCGTACCAGTCCGTGAGCGACGGCCCGAGCAGCAGCGACAGTGCAGCGACGCGATTGCCGCCGCGGCCGCCCACGGCCACCGCGACGAGCAGTGGTGCCGCGAACTGGGTGCCGAAGCGGCCGGCGCCGAGCCAGGTCTGCCGGACCCCCTCGGCGAGGGCGCGGGTCAGCCCGGCGCGCGGCACGTCGGCGCGCCGCAGGGAGTACGCCTGGCTGCACCATGCTCCGGCGAACGCCGCGGCTGCCGGCACGGGGCGCCGGGCGAGCACGGCGATCACCGTCGCGCCGAGCCACGGCGAGATCAGCAGCGGTGCCACCGACTCGGGATGGCGCTGCCCGAGCGGTGCGGCGGACGTGCCGTACCGGAACCGGCGCGCCAGCGTCGGCGCCCATCCCGCCGGCTCCTCGTGCGGCACGTGCACGCTCGGGTCGAACCGCACCCGGTGCCCGCGCTCGACGAGGCGCCAGACCAGGTCGACGTCCTCGCCCACGCGCAGTGCGGGATCGAACCCGTCGGCGTCGAGCAGGGCGCCGCGGCGCAGCACCAACACCGCGCTCGGCACGTAGGACACCCGCCCGTACCGGGTGACCCCGCCCGGTCTGGTGCCGAGGTCGAGCGGGCTGCGCTGCGCGCGGTACCCGCGCGGGCCGACCGGCACGATCCTCGGTGCGGCCGCGACCACCAGCGGGTCGGCCAGATGCGCGGCGAGCGCGGCGAGGGCCGCCGGGTCAGGGACGGTGTCGCTGTCGACGAACGCCACCAACTCGCTCGTCGCGTGCCGCACGCCGGCATTGCGGGCACCTCCCGGCCCGCGGTTGTCGGCGAGGCGCAGCACGCGTGCCCCGTGCGCGGCGGCGACCGCACGGACGCCGAGCTCGTCGGCCGACGCGTCGTCGACCACGAGCACCGGGAACGCCGACCCCAGTCCGGTCAGGCAGCGATCGAGTGCGGCAGCACGATCGCGCACCGGCACGATCACCGTGAGGTCGGGCGGCTCGGCGCACTGCGGCGGCACCGGGTGGGCGATGCCGGCGTCGGTGAGCCGGCGCGCCAGCAATCCCTCGGCGCGGGTCCGAACCGGCCCGCGGCACAACTGGTCCCACGCGGCGCGGCCGTCCTCGGTGAGGCGCAGCACGCGAGCGGGCCGGCCGCCCCACCACAGGCCCGGCGTGAGCTCACGGGCGTCCGGGTCGAGCTCGACCTCGAAGCCCTCGGGCAGCGGCAGCGTGCCCGCCGACTTGGCAGGACGAGCCGAGCGCGACGGCGCGCTCACAGTGAGAGACCGCCGTCGACCGGCACGATCGCACCGGTCATCGCGCTGTTCGCCGGCCCGGCCAGGAAGGCGAGGACCGCGGCGACCTCGACCGGCTCCACCAATCGGCCGAGGGGTTGATGGGCGATGAACTCGGTGGTCGAGTTCAACCCGTAGATCCGGGCGCTCTCGGCGAGCATGAGGGTCTCGGTCGAGCCGGGACTCACGGCGTTCGCGGTGACGCCGCTGCCGCCGAGCTCCACGGCCAACGCGCGCACCAGCCCGGCCACTCCGGCCTTCGCGGCGCAGTACGCCGCCAGCATCGGCAGGCCCCGGGTGGCGGCGGCGGACGCGACGGCCAGGAAGCGACCGTTGCGCGGCTGGGGGCGACGCAGCAGCGCCGGGATGCTGACTCGCGCCAGATTTGCGACGCCACCGAGATCGATGTCGAGGATCGCGCGCTCGGTGGCCGGCGAGAACTCCCACTGCGGCAGGCCGCCCCCGATCACGGCCGCGGCGGCGATCGCGGCATCGAGGCCACCGAAACGCTGCTCGGCGAAGGCGACTGCGGCCGCCAACGCATCCAGATCGCGCACGTCGGCGATCCGCGCGATCACCCGACCGCCGACACCGCACGAGGCCACCACTGCATCGAGATCGGCGGCGGTGCCGAGCTGGTACGGCAGCGCCGGGTCGTTGCGTGCCACGTCGACCGCGACCACTGCCCAGCCCAGCCGGGCGAGGGCGGTGACCGTGGCAGCGCCGATCCCGCGCGCGGCGCCGGTGACGATCGCGACCGGCGGTTCGGACCCGGTCATCGGCGGCCGTCCAGCCAGCGGGTCACCCGGTCGAGCAGGTCGGCAGTCAACGCGGCCAGGACCGCGTCGCCCTCGCGGGCGTTCGCACCGGCCGGATCGCCGAGCACCCCGGACGGTGACACCGCGAGGACGCCACCGGTGCGCAGCTGCGGCATCAGCTCGCGCAGTGGCCGGGTGTTGCCGGCGACTGCCGCGCTCACGTCGACCAGGTGGGGACGCAGGGCCAGTTGCAGCGAGGTCTCGATGCGCCCGGCATGCGGGTCACCGTCCCAGTGTGGGTGGAACGCGAGGACGTCACGGGACTCGGCGCGCAGCAATCGCACTGCACGCTCGACAGGCTCGGCGTTGCCGCCGTGCGCCGACACGAGCACGACGCGGTCGAAGGTGTCCGTGGCCGAGCGCACCAGCTCGACGACGACGGATTGCAGGGCCTGCCGCCCGATCGACAGCGTGCCCGCGAAACCGGCGTGTTCGCCGCTCGACCCGTAGGGCAGCGCCGGCGCCACCACGACGTCCGGATTTGCGGCGGCGAGCCGTTCGCACAACGCTCGCGCGATGTCGGTGTCCGTCGAGGTCGGCAGGTGCGGGCCGTGCTGCTCGGTCGAGCCGATCGGCACGGCAAGCACCGCGCCGTTGGTCGCGCGCTCGCGGACGGCAGGCCACGCGAGGTCGGCCAGCTGCGTCATCAGCCCGGAACGCGCACCAGATCGCTGACCGGGTTCTCGTCGCAGGCGCGGTCGGGGCGGCGACGCACCGACAGCGTCAGCGGCACCGGTCCGGTGCGGTGCGAGTGGTCAAGTGAGGGCTTCGGCGCCTGCGCACGGTCGGCCGCATTCAGGGCGTGTTCGCCGTGGCCCTTCACGCATTCGGGATCCGGGCCGTCGAGCGGCAGGCCGGTGAAGAACTTGGCTGCCATGCACCCGCCGCGGCAGGCGTCATAGGCCGAGCACGAATGGCACGCGCCGCCGGTTTGCGGTTTCCGCAATTCGGCGAACAGCTCCGATTCCCGCCACACACCGGCGAATCCCCCGACGCTGCGGACGTTCCCGGCCAGGAAGTTCTCGTGGATGGCGAACGGGCACGCGTACACGTCGCCCACCGGGTCGACGAGGCACACCACTCGACCGGCGCCGCACAGGTTCAAACCGGGCAGCGCGTCGCCGTAGCCGGCGAGATGGAAGAACGAGTCGCCGGTGAGCACGTTGTCGCCGTTCGCGACGAGCCAGTCGTAGAGTTCGCGTTGCTGTTCGGCGCTCACATGGAGCTCGTCCCAGGTGTCGGCGCCACGGCCCGACGGGCGCAGTCGGGTGATCCGCAACTGCGCGTCGAACCGATCGGCGAGCGCCTTGAACTCGTCGAGCTGACCGACGTTGTGCCGGGTCATGACGACCGAGATCTTGAACCCCCGAAAGCCGGCGTCGGACAGGTTCTGCATGGCCCGCAGCGCGGTGGCATATGAACCGGCGCCGCGTACGGCGTCATTGACCTCGGGTGTCGCGCCGTCGAGGGAGATCTGCACGTCGACGTAGTCGCTGGCCGCCAATCGGGCGGCCACCGCGGGATCGATCTTGACGCCGTTGGTGGAGAACTTCACCCCGACGTGGTGTTCGGTGGCGTAGTCGACGAGCTCCCAGAAGTCGCTGCGCACGGTGGGTTCGCCACCACCGATGTTGACGTAGAAGATCTGCATCCGCTCGAACTCGTCGATGAGCGCCTTGCACTCGGCGGTGGTGAGCTCACGCGGATCGCGCCGGCCGGACGACGACAGGCAGTGCACGCAGGACAGATTGCACGCGTACGTGAGCTCCCACGTCAGACAGATCGGTGCGTCCAGGCCGTACTGGAACTGCTCGACGAGCGGCAGCGGCGCAGTGGCGGTCATTGCGGCTCCTCGCCTCGGTGTTCGATCGTTCGGTGTTCGATCGTTCGGGGTTCGATCATGTGCGACTTCGCAAGGGTGGCCAACGCGGCGCGGTAGCGCGGCAGTTGCTCGTCCGGGACGCCGGCCCGTTCGCAGGCCACGCGCGCTGTCGGGCTGCTCGCGAGGGCGTCGAGGACACCGAGCAACATCGGGTCCTTCAGAAACGACAGCCGGCGGGTGCCGAAGTGGTACAGCAGGGCACCGAAGCGCTCGGGCCGCACCGAGACCTGCTCGTGCAGCTGCCAGGCGGTGTCGAGGTCGAGCGCTGCCTGCGGCCGTGCGGTCGCTGCCGAGGTGTCAGTAGACACCGCACATGCCGTCGATCGACACCTCTTCGACCAGGACGTCCTCCGTCAACTGCTCGTCCGCCTGCTCGGCGTGCTCGGTCTCGGTGGTCGTGGGCTCGTCGGCCATCTCGGCTCCTCACGTGAGATCCGTCGGAAATTCGTCACCTGGTGACGAATTGGGAGGGACGCTATCGTCACACCGTGCCGGAAACAACCCCCAATTCGGCGCGGACCCACCGCCGCGGGCGCCCGCCCGGCACCAGCGCCCGCGAGCTCGAAGTCATCGCGCTACGGCTGTTCGCCGAACACGGTTTCGACGGCACCACGATCGACATGATCGCCGCCGAGGCCGGCACGAGTCGCCGCACGTTCTTTCGCTATTTCGACTCGAAGGCCAACGTGTTGTGGCGCGAGTTCGACGTGGAGGTCGCCAAGATCGGCGAGACGCTCGCCCAGATGCCCGCGGACATTTCGGTGATGGAAGCGGTCCGCCGGGCGGTGGTTGCGGTGAACCGGTACGGCGTCGCCGACGTCGCGGAGCTGCGCATCCGGATGAGCCTGATCGCCGGCAGCCCGGAACTCGCGGCGAGCGCCGCGCTGCACTACGACGCGTGGGAACGGGCGGTCAGCGAGTTCGTCGCGCGCCGGCAGCGGATCGAACCGGACTCGCTGTACCCGCTCGCGGTCGGCCGGGCGACACTCGCCGCGTGCCGAGCGGCCTACGACCGCTGGACCGAGCGCGCCGACGCCGATCTCACCGTCTATCTGGACGCCGCGCTGCGTGCGCTGGCCGCCGGGTTCGACGACGCCGTGCTGGTCCGCGAACCACGGCCGGGCCGCCGCCGTCCGCCGTCTGGCCGCCGACCTGCCCGAACGGCCGGGTAACGCCCCGTCCGAGCGTCCACACCTTGCCTGCACCTGTGCCGGATGCAGGTCGACGGGCTGTCAAACCCTTCCCGCTCAAGGAGTTCCACCCGTGCCCGCGAGCGCTACTCGGTCGCGGCGCGCACGAGATGTTCGGCCCCGAGGCGCTCAAACTGTCGTCGGGTACGACCCGACCGCGTCTTCCGGGCTACTGGCCAAACGGTTAGGACACGCACGCTAGCCGGGCCGAAGCTGCGCGCACGCTGCACGAGGTGGGTACACCATCGGTAGTGCAGCGCTGCTGCGAAACCACGGAGGTACGCGTGACAAATCCCCCGCAGGATCCTCGGCTTGGCGGTGGCGAATACCCACCGCCAGGGCCGCCGGCCGGACAGCCGTCCGGACCGCCGACGGGGGCACCGCTCGGCGACTCGCCGTACCCCGCGTCGCCTCCTCCCGCCCAGTACCAGCCCGGCCCGCCTGCGGGTCAGCCGGTGGAAGCACCGCCACAGTCCGGCCCCGGCTCCCGTCGACCCGAACCAGCCCGAGGGCGTCCCCGCCGACGAGAGCCACCGGCCGCCGGCCGGGTTCGACGAGCGCGGCAAGGTCCGCCGGGGCACGATCAGTGCCTTGTGGGTCGGCTTGGTGGCCGCCGCGATCGTGTTGATCCTGCTGATCATCTTCATCGCCCAGAACCTCGACCGGGTGACGATTCATTTCCTCGGCTTCTCCGGCAGCCTGCCGGTCGGTCTCGTCGCGCTGATCTCGGCGGTGGTCGGCGTGCTCATCGCCGCCGTCCTCGGCACCGTGCGGATTCTCCAGTTGCGCAAGGCACTCAAGGCGAACACCCCGAAGGACCAGCGGCTGCCCTGACCGCGCACCGGGCGATCAGCCGGTGATCAGCCGGTGATCTCGCCGCGGACGGCGGCGAAGACGGCATCGGCACGGCCGTCGGCGATCAGGTCCTCGAGCAGCACCGGCTGTCCGTCGGCGCCGCCGAGCGGGATCCGCCAGTTCGGATACTCGTCCTTGGTACCCGGCTGGTTCTGGGTGCGCCGCTCGCCGACGGCGTCGGTCAATGCGGCACAGCGCAGCAGCGCCGGGGTGCGTGCCAGGAACGCATGGAGCGCGATCACCGCGGCGGTGTCGTCCCAGGCGCGCTCCGGCGCGATCAACCCCAGCCGGATCAGGTGGTTGCGCCACCGGTCCTTCTCGGCCCGGTCGTCGGCGAACTCGTCCTCGACCGGTCGGGTGAGCATCCCGAGATCGGCACGCAGCCGGATGTGGTCGCCGGCAAGATATCCGGTCGACGGCGGCAGGTCGTGCGTGGTGACCGAAGCCAGGCAGTAGTCGCGCCACCGGTCGGGCCACAGCGGCTCGCCACTGTCCCAGTCCGTCTCGAACCAGAGGATCGAGGTGCCCAGCAGCCCGAGGTCGCGCAGGTAGCCGCGCGCCCGGGGGTCGACGTTGCCGAGGTCCTCACCGATGATCACGGCACCGGCCCGCTGCGCCTCGAGCGCGAGGATGCCGAGCAGCGCCTCGTGGTCGTAGCGCACGTATGCGCCCTGCGCGGCCGCGTGACCGGCCGGCACCCACCACAGCCGGAACAGCCCGATGACGTGGTCGACACGCAGGCCGCCGGCGTGACGCAGGGCGTTGCGGAACAGGTCGCGCAGCGGCGCGTACGCCAGCTCGGCGAGCCGGTCCGGCCGCCACGGCGGCTGGTTCCAGTTCTGCCCCAACTGCGAATAGGCATCCGGCGGCGCGCCGACAGTGACGCCGCCGGCGAGCACGTCCTGGTAGGACCAGCTGTCCGCGCCGTCCGGGCTGACGCCGACCGCGACATCGTGGATCACGCCCAGCCGCATGCCCGCGGCGCGCGCCTGCGCCTGGGCCCGGGAAAGCTGGCCGTCCAGCTGCCATTGCAGCCAGCGGAAGAAGTCGACCCGCGGTGCCAGCGCCTCGGCCGCCGTCGCCACCGCCGCGGCAGCGGGGTCGCGCAGCGCCTCGGGCCAGGCGTGCCAGTCCGGGCCGTGTGCCTCGGTCAGCGCGCACCAGCGGGCGAACCGCTCCAATTCCTCGCCCTCGCGGGCGAGGAACGCGGCGTAATCTGCCGCGCGGTCGGTGTCCGCGCGGTGCGCCGCGCTCTCGTACACGAGTTGCAGTGCGGCCTTCTTGGCCGCCCACACCGGATCCCGCTCGATCTGGCGGGCCACGGGCTGCCGCACCCGCAGGTCGGCGCCGAGCGTGTCGATCGCCTCGCGGGCATCGGCCGGCAGCGCCGAGTACTCGGGCAGGTCTTCCACTCGCAGGTACAGCGGGTTGGCGAAGCGTCGGGAGGTGGGCAGGTACGGCGACGGGCTCATCGGTGCGACCACCTCGGCCGCGTGCAGCGGGTTCACGAGCACGAAGTCCGCGCCCTGGCTGGCGCCGACCCAGCGCGCCAGATCGGCCAGGTCCACGAGGTCGCCGACGCCCCACGACCGGTGCGACCGCACGCTGTACAGCTGTGCCGCCACCCCCCAGCCCGGGCCCCGGTCGCCGGGGAAACCTTGGGGCAGGGGCAGGTGCGCCGGGGTGACGATCACCGCGGTCTCGTGCCGCTGCCCGCCGGCGCCGTCGACCCGCAGCCGGTGGTAGCCCGCCGGCAGGTCCGCGGGCAGGTGCAGCGGCGCGCCGGCCAGTTCGCGGCTGCTGCCGTCCTCCAGGTCCAGCCGGCCGGACACCGCGCCGGACCAGGTAACGGCGACTTCACGCGCCTGCCCCGTGCGGACCACGACGCACGGCGGCAGCGGACGCCGGGCGATCGCCTCGCGCCGGGCTCGCAGCGCCGCCCGACACGACTCCTCGGTCGACGCGTCGACGTCGAAGGCCGCCAGCACGGCGCGCAGGGTGTCGTCGGAGATCGGGGTCAGGTTCTGCCGCCAGTCCCAGTACTCGACGTCGACGTCGTAGGCCGCGGCCAGTTCGCGCAGGGCCTGGGGGTCGGCGGCGTCCATGCCGACATCCAACCGCAGGATTCACAGCTACGGCTGAGCCTGCGCCGTGGCGCAACAGATCTCCGTGGCCCCCGAGTGGAATGATGGAGGGATGGTCGCGACTCAAAGCCCCGTCGAGGCCTGCGCACAGCAAGATCAGCGCCGGTTCCGGGGAATTCTGCCGCATCGCATGCTGCGCTGGCGCCGGCCGGTGTGGTGGCAGGAGATCGCGATCATCGCGCTCGGCTACTGGCTGTACTCGCTCGGTCGCAACGCCATCCCCGAGCAGGCCTCGATCGCCGAGCGGCACGGCCGCAGCGTCCAGCACCTGCAGGACATCCTGCACCTGAACTGGGAACTGTCGGTCAACCAGTACGTCGCTGCGCACGAGTGGCTCGCGCAGATGATGAACTACTACTACGCGACGCTGCACTTCATCGTCACGCCCGCGGTCATGGTGTGGCTGTTCGTGCGCCGCTCGCACATCTACCGGGGCGCGCGCACCGTGCTCGTCGCCACGACCCTGTTCGGGCTGCTCGGGTTCTACCTCTTCCCGACCGCCCCGCCGCGGCTGCTGCCGCAGTACGGCTACGTCGACACGCTCGTCAAGTTCCACACCTGGGGCTCGCTGGCCGATCCGGACGTCGCCAAGCACTCCAACCAGTTCGCCGCGATGCCCAGCCTGCACATCGCCTGGGCGCTGTGGTGCGGCATCGCGATCTTCGTCTGCGCGCGCAGCACCTGGGTGCGCGTGGCCGGACTGGTGTACCCGTTCGCCACGCTCGCGGTCATCGTCGGTACCGCGAACCACTTCATCCTCGACGCGGTGGCCGGCGCCGTGATCGTGGCGCTCGGCTTCGGCCTGCAGTACCTGCTGTCCGGGCACGGGGCGTTCGTCGCCCCGATCGACGCTCCCGATTTCGGCCTGCCCGACGGCAAACTGCCGGCCTACCAGCCGGTCGGCGCGCTTCGGCGTCACGAGCCGTAGAAGACCTGCTCCACCACCTTGCGGGCCCGTCGCGCGGCGCGCCGGTAGTCGTCGACGAGTTGGCCGGGGTCGGCGTCGGCCGGGTAGCCGAGCACCCGGCCGACCGCGATCAGCTCGGTCCCGAGCGCGGGTAGCTCGTCGGCCGGCTTGTCCCGGACCAGCACGATCGCGTTGCGCACCCGGGTGGCCAAGCGCCAGGCGGCGGCGAGCGTCTCGGCCTGCCCCTGGGTCACCAGCTGCGCGTCCGCAGCGGCGGCGAGCGCCGCCAGGGTGCGGGTGGTGCGCAGGCCCGGCAGGTGGTGCCCGTGGTCGAGCTGCAGCAGCTGGACGGTCCACTCGATGTCCGCCAGGCCACCGCGGCCGAGCTTGGTGTGGGTGGTCGGGTCGGCGCCGCGCGGCAGCCGCTCGCTGTCGACGCGGCCCTTGAGCCGGCGGATCTCGATGAGATCGTCCGGCGCCACGCCGCCGCTCGGGTAGCGCACCGGGTCGATCATCGCGGTGAACCGGGCACCGAGGTCGGCGTCGCCCGCGATCGGTCGGGCCCGCAGCAGAGCCTGCGCCTCCCAGGCCGACGACCAGCGCGCGTAGTAGCGCTCGTAGGAAGCGAGCGAACGCACCAGCGGGCCGTTGCGTCCTTCGGGCCGCAGGTCGGCGTCGACGACCAGCGGCGGGTCCGTCGACGACGGCGCCGACAGCAGCGAACGCAGCCGGACCGCGACCTCCTGGGCGAGTTTGCCCGCCGTCTCGTCCGCCACGTCGAGCGGTTCGTGGACGAACATGACGTCGGCGTCGGAGCCGTAGCTCAGTTCGGCGCCGCCGAGGCGGCCCATCGCGATCACCGTGAACCGCACCGGCAGCTCGTCGAGTCCGTGCTCCTGCGCAACGGCGCGCATCGCGATCTGCAGCACCGCCTCGAGCGTGGTTTCCATGTTCGCCGACAGCGACCGGCACACCTCTGCGACGTCCGGTGGCTGCAGCAGATCGGCGAACGCGGTGCGCAGCAGCTCCTGGCGCCGCACCCCACGCACGGCTGCCACCGCGTCGGCCGGGTCGCGGTGTCGGGCCGCCGACTCGTGCAGCGCCGCCGCCAGCTCGGCCTCCGGGCGCGGCGCGAGCTCGTCGACCGAGCCGAGCATCCGCAGCGCCTCCGGTGCGCGGCCGAGCATGCGTCCGACATAGCGGCTGATGCCGAGCACGCTGGCCAACCTGGTGACGACGGCGTCGCCGTCGCGAAGGAAGCGCAGGTACCACGGGGTGCCGCCGAGCTCGTCGGACAGCCGTTGGTAGGCGAACAACCCGGTGTCCGGGTCCGGGGCGTCGGCGAACTCGGCGAGCAGGACCGGTAGCAGGGTGCGCTGCAGCGCCGCGCGCCGCGAGAGACCGGAGGTCAGCGAGCCGATCGCCTTCAACGCGGCCTCGGGGCGCGTGAACCCGAGCGCCGCGAGTCGATTGGCCGCCTCGGCGGTGGTGAGGCGCAGGTCGGCCGACGGCACCCGGGCCACGGCCTCCAGCAACGGCCGGTAGAACAGCTTCTCGTGCAGGCGGCGCACCTCGCGCGCGTGCAGGTCCCATTCCGCATCGAACACGGCACCGGCATCGCCGCGGCGATCCGGCCGGTAGCCCATCGCCTTGGCCAGCCAGCGCAGCTGCCCGGCTTCGCCGGGCAGGACGTGTGTGCGGCGCAGCCGGCGCAGCTGCAGCCGGTGCTCGACCGCGCGCAGGAACGTGTACGCGTCGATCAGGCTGACGGCGTCGTCGCGGCCCACATAACCCCCGTTGCGCAGCGCATCCAGCGCCGGGAGGGTTTCCGGAATCCGCAACGTCTCGTCGCCGCGGCCGTGGACGAGTTGCAGCAGCTGCACCGCGAACTCGACGTCGCGCAACCCGCCGCGGGCCAGCTTGATGTCACGCGCGCCGATGGCGGCCGGGATGTGGTCGACGACGCGCTGCCGCATCGCCCGCACGTCGGCGACGAAGTCGGGGCGCTCGGCCGCGGTCCACACCAACGGCGCGATGACCTCGGCGTAGGCCGCGCCGAGCTCCCGGTCGCCGGCCACGGGCCGGGCTTTCAGCAGCGCCTGGAACTCCCACGTGCTGGCCCACCGCTTGTAATACGCCTCATGGCTGGCGAGGGTGCGCACCAGCGGACCGTCCTTGCCCTCCGGCCGCAGGTTGGCATCGACCTCCCAGGCCACGCCGCGGCACAGCCGCATGGTGGCGCCGGCGAGCTTCGCCGCGCTCGACAGCGCCGGTTCCGGGTCGCCGGTGTGGTCGGCGGGCGGCTCGGCGACGAACACGACGTCGACGTCGGACACGTAGTTCAGCTCGCGGGAGCCGGTCTTGCCCATGGCGATGATCGCGAGCCGGCACGGCGCGGCGGATTCCGGCAGTTCGTTGGCGGCCACCGCGAGCGCGGTCTGCAGCGTGTGCCCGGCGAGGTCGGCCAGGCGCTCGGTGACCTCGCGAAGCGGCAGGTCTCCGGCGAGGTCGCGGCCCGCGATCGCGAACAGCTCCGTCCGGTAGGCGGTGCGAAGCGCGGCCCCCGCATCCGGGCCGGCGAGCTTCGCCCGCGTACCGGACGTGCCCGTCACCGGGTCGTCCGGCACCGCGCCGACCGCGGCGGCGAGCCGGGCCGGCACGCCCGCGGGGTCCAGATCGCCGCGCAGCACCTGCCACACGTCCGGGTTCGCAACCAGGAAATCGCCGAGTTCGACCGAGACCCCGAGCAGCGGGAGCAGCCGGGCCCGCACCTGGGGGTCGGATTCCACCGCGTCGCGCAGCGCCGGCCCGGATGCGGCGGCAGCGAGCGCGCGCACCGCGGTGTCCGGATCGGCGGTGCGCGAGATCGCGGCCACGACCACGGCCGCGGCGTCGCTGGTTGGCTGATTGGTATCGGGGTCCCACCAGCGCAGCGGCGCGGCCGCGAGCAGTTCGGCGGCCTGGGGGGCGTCGGCGAAGGACAGCCGGGCGAGCCGAGCTGCGATGCGGGAGTCCTGCGTCACGGTCGTCGCAGGTCTCAGTCGCGCTCGCGCACGCTCGGCATCGGGAGCACCGAGCGAGCGGCGGTCATCTCGGCCGCGAGCGCGGCCCGGATCGCGGCCGGATCGGTCACCGGTGCGGCCGTGGACTCCCGCGCCGTCGGCGCCGCAGCGACCGCAGCCGGGTCGCGGGCGATGTCGACGAACGCGGTCGCGAACGGACGCCAGACCTCGGCGATGTCGTCGTGCACGGCCACCGCGCGCCGCACCACCTGGTCGAGGTCGAGCTCGATGCCGAGCTCGTCGAGCACCGCGACGTCGTCGACCGCCCACTCCCGGATCAGCTGCGGCGTGGTCTCGATGTGGAACTGGATTCCCCAGGCAAGGCGGCCGAGCCGGAACGCCTCGTTCTCGCAGACCGGCGAACTGGCCAGATGCACGGCGCCCGGGGGCAGCGTGGTGATCGAGTCGAAATGCCACTGGATCACGTCCGGCGTGATCGGCAGGGCCTGGAACAGCGGGTCGGTCGCCGTGGCCGATCGCTTCGCGACGAGTTGCGCGCCGATCTCGAGCGTGTCGAGGTCGCGCCGCACCCGCCCGCCGTTGGCGACCGCCAACAGCTGCGCACCCAGGCACACGCCGAGCGTGGGCACCTCGGCGGCGACCGCGGCCCGCAGCAACGCCTTGACCGTCGGGATCCAGTCGAAGAGCGCGTCGTCGTTCGCGCCCATCTCCCCGCCCATCACGACAATCGCGTCCCAGCCGGCCGGATCGGCGCTCACCTCGGCCGCCGGCACGACGTGCAGGTCCGCGCCGGCCTCGGCGAGCCATTCGCCGAGCCGGGCAGGCGGGTCACTCGCCGCGCACTGCACGACCAGGATCCGGGGAGCGCTCACACCATCGACTCTATTCGGCACCGCTCGCCGCGGCGGCGATCGGTCAGAGCAGCGGCAGGTAGCGGCGCAGCTCGAACGGACTGACCTCGGCGCGATAGTCGATCCATTCCTCCCGCTTGTTGCGCAGGAAGAAGTCGAAGACGTGCTCGCCGAGCGTCTCGGCGAGCAGCTCGGACTCCTCGAGCGCGCGCAGCGCGTCGGCGAGGTTGTGCGGCAGCGCGCCGTAGCCCAGCGCGCGCAGCTCCGTGTCCGACAGCGACCACACGTCGTCCTCGGTGCCCGGGGGGAGCTCGTAGCCTTCCTCGATGCCCTTGAGGCCCGCTGCCAGCAGCACCGCGAACGCCAGATACGGATTGCAGGCGGAGTCCGGAGAGCGCAGCTCGACGCGCGTCGAGTTCGCCTTGCCGGGCTTGTAGCGCGGCACTCGCACGAGTGCGGAGCGATTCGCGTGGCCCCAGCAGATCACGGTCGGCGCCTCGACGAGCGCGCCCGGCGCCCCGAAACCCCACAGCCGCTTGTAGGAGTTCACCCACTGGTTGGTGACTGCGGTGATCTCCCGCGCGTGCGCGAGCAGGCCGGCGATGAACGCCCGGGCGGTCTTGGACAGGTTGAGCGGGTCGGTGGGGTCGTGGAATGCGTTCTGGTCGCCCTCGAACAGCGACAGGTGCGTGTGCATGCCGCTGCCGGGCTGGTGCTTGAACGGTTTCGGCATGAATGTCGCGTGCGCGCCGTGCGCGATGGCCACCTCCTTGATGACGTGCCGAAACGTCATCAGGTTGTCCGCGGTGGACAGCGCGTCGGCGTACCGCAGGTCGATCTCCTGCTGGCCCGGCGCGACCTCGTGGTGGCTGAACTCGACCGAGATCCCGAGCGATTCGAGCTCGTTGACGGCGGCCCGCCGGAAGTCGTGCGCGACGTCGTGGCTGGTCATGTCGAAGTAGCCGCCGTTGTCGATCGGCAGCGGCTCCGAACCGTCGGTCGGCCGGTTCTTCAGTAGGAAGAACTCGATCTCGGGGTGGGTGTAGAACGTGAACCCGCGCTCACGCGGCCTTGGACAGCGCGCGCCGCAGCACATATCGCGGGTCGGCCCACGACGGTGAGCCGTCGGGCATCTGGATGTCGCAGAACATCCGCGCCGACTGCGCCGGCGTGCCGTCGCTCTCGGGCAGGATCTGGAACGTCGACGGGTCGGGGCGGGCCAGCATGTCGCTCTCGCTGGCGCGCGTGAATCCCTCGATCGCCGAGCCGTCGAACCCGATGCCCTCCTCGAAGGCGCCGTCGAGCTCGGCCGGCGCGATCGCCACCGATTTGAGCATCCCGAGCACGTCGGTGAACCACAACCGGACAAACCGGATGTTGCGTTCCTCGACCGCCCGCAGGACGAACTCTTGTTGTCGGTCCACGGGTCCAGCGTAAGGCTAAAGAGCGCTGCCCTTGAGCCATTCGGACCACGGCACGCTCCACTGGCCGCCCTGCCAGAACTGCAGCGCCGGGCCACCGGAGTGCACGACCTGCACGACGTCGCCGATCTGCGAGTGCTGGTAGAACCACTTCGCGTTCTTCTGGTTCAGGTTCAGGCAGCCGTGCGAGACGTTCTGATGACCCTGCGCCCACACCGTGGCGTCGAGTTCGTGCAGGTAGATGCCGTCCGTGCTGATCTTCGTCGACCAGTACACCTTCTCCGGCGCGTACCCGAGCGGCGAGTTCGCCGGCAGGCCGTAGCTGTCCGAGGACATGACCGCCGGGTTCTCGTGGTTGATGACCGTGTACGTGCCCGGCATCGTCCACAGGTAGATCGGGCCGTTCTTGCCCTGCACCGTGCCGCCCTGGCCCATCGAGGTGGGCATCGAGCGCTGGAACTTGCCGTCGAAGTAGACCTTCACGTGGTGGGTCTTGGCGTCCGCGATGGAGACATGCTTCGCACCGATGGTGAACGAGGCGCTCTGGTCGGCCTGGCCGTACAGCCCCTCGCCGACCTTCTTGCCGTACACGGCCGCGGTGACCGACACCTTCGTGTTCGGGGCGTAATAGCTCTTCGGCCGCCAATAGGCGTCCTGGTCGCCGTCCCAGTACCAACCGCCGGTGACCGCCGGCGTGGTCTTGACGGTCAGGGCCCGCTGCGCCTCGGCCTTGTTCACCGACTCGTCGAAGTGCACCCGCACGACCATGCCGACGCCGTAGGTCTGCTTGCTGTCGATGACGGTGCCGTAGATGTCCTCGATGTAGGGCATCGTCATGTTGTCCGGCGTGAGCGTGGTGACCTTGCCCTCCTTGGTCACCACCTTGCCGTCGGCGTTCTTGCCGACGGCGCTGAGGCGGTAGGTCTTGCTGTAGCCGAGATCTTCGGTGGTGGCCCAGGTCTTGGCGTCCGAGCCGATCTTGCCGCTGACGACCTTGCCCTCCGGGTTCGTCAGCTTCACCGCGGTGAGCGTGCCGTTGGCGATCGACACCGACACCGGCTGCGACGGGCTGATCGCGCCGGAGTGCACGTTGGTGGAGATCACCGCGGCCGGTGCGGCCGCCACCGTGGTCGGTGCGTCGGTGACCGGTTGCGAGGCGGTCGGGCTGGAACTGGTGGGCGGTGCCACCGTGACGGTATTGCCCGCGGCCGACCCGGAGGTCGTGCACGCCGACAGCGCCAGCAGGGCGGTCAGGGCAACGGCGACGCCGCCGGCCAGGCGCGCAGTGCGCTTGTCGAATCCGTCGCGCGTGCCCCCGGTGTTACCAACCTGCCCCATCGATCCTCCGTCATGTCGAATCACGCCCACCCCCACGCCGTTGCCGCGGCGCCGCATTTCGGTTGCCAAGTGTCCCTCATTTCCGGCCGAAGCCGGCGAGCGCCGCGAACGGGACTGGCAAGTCCTCAGGTACTACCTCAGTGAGACGCACACCAACGGCGCGACGTTGCCACCGAGACGAACTCGTCACACAACCGAGTCCCGGCCGGGATTGTGCCGTATTGGATCATGACCGGCGCCGCTGTGCGCAGCGGTTTCACATACCGGCGGGTCGGCCGGGCACACTGAACCCGTGACGGAACAACTGGTCGCCCTCCGGTTCGCCCTCGCCCAGATCGACTGCGTGGTGGGTGACCTCGTCGGCAATACCGCCAGAGTGGTCGAGCGCACCGCACAGGCCGCCGCAGCCGGGGCCCAGATCGTCACCTTCCCCGAGATGATGGTCACCGGATACCCCGTCGAGGACCTGGTGCTGCGGGCGTCGTTCCGGGCGGCGTCGCGGGCCGCGTTGGAGGCGCTGGCCGGCCGGCTGGCCGAGGCCGGGCTCGGCGACGTCGCGGTGATCGTCGGCTACGTCGACGACGACGGGCTGCCGCGCGATGCGTCGGCTTTTCTGCACGGCGGTCAGGTCGTGGCCCGCTGCTTCAAACACCACCTACCGAACTACGGTGTCTTCGACGAACGGCGCTACTTCGCTCCCGGCACCGCGCTGACCGTCGTCCGGCACCTCGGTGTCGATATAGCACTGACGGTGTGTGAAGACCTGTGGCAGGAGGGCGTGCCGTTCACGGTGGCCGGCCAGGCCGGGGTCGGGGTGGTCGTGAACGTGAACGCGTCGCCCTACGAGCGCAACAAGGACGACGTGCGGCTGGCGTTGCTGCAGACCCGCGCCGCAGCGGCCGGGGCCCCGATCGTCTACGTCAACACGGTCGGCGGCCAGGACGAGCTTGTGTTCGACGGCGACTCGATGGTGGTCTCCACCGACGGCACCCTGCTGAGCCGGGCGCCGCAGTTCGTCGAGGGCGTCTACCTCGTCGACATCCCGGTCGTTCCCGCGCCGGCCGAACCGCCGGCCGCCGCGGGAACGGCGCTGCCGGTCGCCTGGACGGCCAGCGCCGGCGCCACCGACTCCGCGCCGGCGCTCGACCTGCAGCCGGCCGTCGTCACCGAGCGGATCGGCGACGAGGCCGAGGTGTGGAACGCCCTGGTGCTCGGGCTGCGCGATTATGTCGTCAAGAACGGGTTCCGCTCGGTGGTGCTCGGGGTGTCCGGCGGTATCGACTCGGCGGTGGTGGCGGCGATCGCAGCCGACGCGATCGGCGGTGCCAACGTGCACGGGATCGCGCTGCCGAGTGCATATTCCTCCGAGCACTCCCGCTCGGACGCCGAGGACCTGGCCCGGCGCATCGGCGCGAAGTATCGCGAGGTGGCGATCAAGCCGATGGTCGACGCGTTCGTCTCGGCGCTCTCACTCCACGGCATCGCCGAGGAGAACGTGCAGGCACGTATCCGGGGCACCACCCTGATGGCGCTGTCGAACTCGGAGGGGCACCTGGTGCTCGCCACCGGCAACAAGAGCGAGCTCGCAGTCGGCTACTCCACCATCTACGGCGACGCCGTCGGTGGCTTCGCGCCGATCAAAGACGTACCGAAGACGCTGGTCTGGGCGCTGGCACGCTGGCGCAACGCGCAGGCCGAGGCAGCCGGGCAGATACCCCCGATCCCGCCGAACTCGATCACGAAGGAACCGTCGGCGGAGCTGCGACCCGGGCAGCTGGACAGCGATTCGCTGCCCGACTACGCCGAGCTCGACGCGATCCTGGCCCGTTACGTCGACGGCGATCGCAGCGCCGCCGAGATCGTGGCCGACGGCTTCGACCCGACACTGGTCGAACGGGTCGCGCACATGGTCGATGCGGCCGAGTGGAAGCGCCGGCAGTACCCACCGGGCACGAAGATCAGCTTCAAGGCTTTCGGCCGGGACCGCCGGGTGCCGATCACGAACAAGTGGAGCGAGCGCGCGCAGCCGATGTGAGCACGACGGTGACCATCATCTCAGTCGCCGGCCGAGACTTACTGCTCGGTAGGTTGCACGATGATGTCGTCCGCATTTCATTGCCCGGGGACCGGCACGGCCGGCCTCGAGGAGAGTGAGGCGAAGTCATGGCGCAAGCCACCCTGTACGGCGGTGTCACCAGCCGCCGCATCACCATTCGCGATCTACAGCTGGCCAAGGACCGCGGCGAGCGTTGGCCGATGCTCACCGCCTACGACTACTCCACCGCGCGGGTCTTCGACGAAGCAGGCATTCCGGTGCTGCTCGTCGGCGACTCCGCCGCGAACGTCGTGTACGGCTACGACACGACGGTGCCCGTGACGATCGACGAGCTGCTGCCGCTCGTGCGCGGCGTCGTGCGAGGGTCCGAGCGGGCGCTCGTCGTCGCCGACCTGCCCTTCGGCTCCTATCAGGGCTCGCCGCAGCAGGCCCTGGAGACCGCCTCACGATTCATGAAAGAGGGCGGCGCGCAGGCTGTGAAGCTCGAGGGCGGCCAGCGGGTCGTGCCGCAGGTCGAGGCGCTGGTCGCGGCCGGCATTCCGGTCATGGCGCACATCGGCCTGACCCCGCAGTCGGTGAACGCCTTCGGCGGCTACCGGGTGCAGGGTCGCGGGGACGAGGCGGCGCACCGGATGCTGCAGGACGCGAAGGCGCTGCAGCACGCCGGCGCATTCGCCGTCGTGCTCGAGGTGGTGCCGAACGAGGCAGCCGCGCAGGTCACCCGCATGCTGCACGTACCGACGATCGGCATCGGGGCGGGTCCCGACTGCGACGCCCAGGTCCTGGTGTGGCAGGACATGGCCGGACTGCGGTCCGGCAAGCCGGCGAAGTTCGTCAAGGAGTTCATGCAGCTCGGCGAACTGCTGCACGACGCCGCGTCCCGGTTCGGTGACGAGGTGCGCAGCGGTACCTACCCGGCACCCGAGCACTGCTACAGCTGACTGAACCTCTCGTGCGCATCCGGGCTGGATGCGAACGCGCCGCCGGAGCCATGGTCAACGGCTCCGGCGGCGACGTGTGGTGAGGGTCAGCTGCTCTTCTTCGCGGCGGCCCGACGGGTGGTCTTCTTTGCTGCGGTCTTGCGTGCGGTCTTCTTCGCCGCGGACGCACGCCCCGCCTTCTTCGCGGCAGCCTTACGCGCAGTCTTCTTCGCCGCGGAGGCGAGCCCAGCCTTGCGCGCCGCAGTCTTGCGCGCGGTCGTCTTCTTCGCCGCGGTCTTGCGCGCGGTCGTCTTCTTCGCCGCGGTCTTGCGTGCCGCCTTCTTGGCCGGTGCGCGCTTCGCTGCGGTCTTGCGCGCGGTGGTCTTCTTCGCCGCGGTCTTGCGCGCGGTCGTCTTGCGTGCGGTGGTCTTGCGCGCGGTCGTCTTGCGTGCTGCGGTCTTGCGCGCCGTGGTCTTCTTCGCCGCGGTCTTGCGCGCGGTCGTCTTCTTTGCCGCGGCCTTCTTCGCAGGCGCTCTCTTGGCGGCTGCCTTCTTGGCTGTCGCCTTCCTCGCTGGTGCAGTCATTCCGGGTGCCTCCTAGGCGGCTGTTGTCGACGGATTTCGCCGTCGGTCCGACCAAGTGGACGATGGTTTCGGCGTGATCGTCAACACGCCGCGCCGATTTTCTTTTTCGGTGTCTGACACGTCATATGGCCGCAGATACGGTGGTCAGTCGATGCCCTACTAGCTAAAACCATTGTGAAACAAGCACAATCGCACGTTTATGTTCTTGATATCGGCATCGAACCCTATGGTTGTCAGCGGAAAACTTTTTTCCATACTTTGAGGTATGGATGGCCCATGAGCCGCGCGAACACCTGCTCCGGCGAGGCGACGGACGAGTCGACCTGTAAGCCGGATCCTGTACCCGGCACGAGTGCCGGGTGACGGCCATCCATCTCCGCCTGCCGTTGCCGACAGGCTCCAGCGATCTACCCGCAAGCTCGGGCGGGCCGCCCTCGAGCGCTTGCGCGAGCCGGCGCACCGACTCTTCTTGATCTTGCTCCGGGTGGGGTTTGCCAAGCCGCTCCGGTCACCCGGAACGCTGGTGGTCTCTTACACCGCCGTTTCACCCTTACCGATGCTCGCGCACCGGCGGTCTGTTTTCTGTGGCACTGTCCCGCGGGTCACCCCGGGTTGCTGTTGGCAACCACCCTGCCCTGTGGAGTCCGGACTTTCCTCGGCACCACCACCTGCACAAAGGCCGGAGGTCGTGACGCGGCCGTCCGGTCGGCTCGTCCGCCGCGTAAGAGATCGTACGCGACCACCGATCTGCGCAGACG
This sequence comes from uncultured Actinomycetota bacterium, assembly GCA_963850835.1. Classification (GTDB taxonomy): domain Bacteria; phylum Actinomycetota; class Actinomycetes; order Mycobacteriales; family Jatrophihabitantaceae; genus Jatrophihabitans. Next base: position 39,527 of record CAWKNB010000005.1, read on the forward strand.
CATCACTAAGGTCGTGGTGTGCCTGAACCCACCGGAGCGCAGCTGCAAGCCGTCCGCGATCGCCGTGCGCAGTTGCGCGCGAAGTACCTGCAGGAACGGTCGACGCGGCCGGCCACCACCGCGCGCGGCATCCACCACGCCGCCTTCGTGTGCAAGGACGTCGAGGAGACGATCGAGTTCTACCAGGGCTTCCTCGGCTTCCCGCTCGTCGAACTCGTCGAGAACCGCGACTACGCCGGGTCGAGTCATTTCTTCTTCGATCTCGGCAACAGCACTCTGCTCGGCTTCTTCGACTTCCCGGGTCACCACCACGAACCGTTCGCGGAGACGATCGGTGCGTTGCAGCACCTGGCGATCTCGGTGACCTCCGAGCAGTTCGAGGCGGCGAAGTCGCGACTCGACGAGTCCGGCATCGAGTACCTCGGCCCGGACCGCGGTGCTGACGACAGCCTGTACTTCCGCGACCCCAACGGCATGGGCATCGAGCTCTACCGCGAACAGCTCGGGGTCTTCGAAGGCACCAGCCTGCTCTGAGCGAGCGTCATCATGACCGGTGCGGCGGCCGAAGTCATCGCCGTTGTGCTCCTGGCGGCGAGCCTGGTGTTCGCCGTCGCACGACCGCGCGGGCTCAACGAGCTGATCGTCGCCGGTCCGGCCGCCGTCCTGATCGTGCTGCTCGGCATCGTGCCGGCACACGATGCCCTGGACACGTTGCGCGAGATCGGCCCGACGATCGGGTTCCTCGCCGCGATCCTGGTGTTCGGGCACCTGTGCGAGGAAGCCGGCGTGTTCGCCTACCTCGGTGCTGTCGCGGCGCGCGCGAGTTCGGGCGACGCGCGTCGGTTGCTCATCCGGGTCACGGTGCTGGCCGCGGTGGTGACGGCGATCCTCACCCTCGACGCGACAGTCGTGCTGCTCACCCCGGTCGTGCTCATCATGGCAGCGCAGAGCCGCCTGCTGGTGCGCCCGCACGCCTATGCATGTACTCGGCTGGCCAACAGCGCGTCGCTGTTGCTGCCCGTGTCCAACCTGACCAACCTGTTGGCGTTCGGGTCGTCCGGGTTGTCCTTCATGCGGTTCACCGCGCTCATGGCGCTGCCCTGGTTGCTCGTGTGCGTCGGCGAGTGGGCCGTCCTGCGCACCTGGTTCCGCGAGGATCTGCGGCCACGCGGCACGGTCGTCGCCGACAGGCCACCGGTACCGCGATACGCGTTCGGCGTGCTGGCGGTGACCGTCGTGCTCATCGTGGCTGCTTCGACGTTCCACGTCGCTCCGGCGTGGGCGGCCATCGTCGGCTGCGTCGCGCTCCTCGTGCCACGCGTGGTGCGTCGCAACGTGCGACCGATGCGCATCGTGGCCGAGGCGTCGCCCGGCTTCTGCCTGTTCGTGCTCGCCCTGGCCGTCGTGGTCGACGGCGTCACCCGACACGGGCTGGGCGAGGAGCTCGAGAAGCTGCTTCCGTCCGGGACCTCGTTCTGGGCCCTGGCCGGGATCGCATTCATCGCGGCAGTGCTTGCCAACGCCGTCAACAACCTGCCGGCCACACTTGCGCTGGTACCGATCGTCGCCGGGCAGCCGGCCGCCATGCTCGCCGTGCTGCTCGGCGTGAACATCGGTCCGAACGCGACCTACCCGGGATCGCTCGCGACGTTGTTGTGGCGCCGACTCCTCCCGGCCCGCGACAAGCCGAACGCGCGGCAGTTCCATGTGCTCGGCCTGTCCACCGTGCCGGTGCTGTTGCTGATCGCGGTCGCGGCGCTGTGGGCCGCGCTGGAGGTCATCGGTGTCTAGGAGAGGTGGCTCGTGTCGTTGACGAGCCGTACCGCGGAGTTGCCGTCGGCGTAGTAGTCGATGATCGACACCGACGCGATGTCGAGCAGCAACCGGAACATCGCCACCGGCGGCGCGTCGAGCGCGAAGCGAACCAGCGTCTTGATCGGCGTGACGTGCGTGACCACCACGACCACCGACTCGGGGTGCGCCGCGATCACCGCCTCACGTGCCGTTCGCACCCGACGCCCGACAGCTGCGAACGACTCACCGCCCGGCGGCGCCACATCGGCCGACCCCAGCCATGCGTCGACCGCGGCGGCATCGTGTGCGCGGGCCTCGGCCATGGTCATGCCTTCCCACGCGCCGAAGTCGACCTCGGCGAGCCCGTCGTGGGTCTCGACCGCGAGACCCAGCGGCGCCGCGATCGCCTCGGCGGTCTGCATCGCACGGCGCAGCGGCGAACTGACGACGGCGGCCACCGAACCGAAGTCACGTCCGGCGAGCGCCGCCAGCCTGCTGCTCGCCCGCGGCGTCGAGCGGCAGGTCGTTGCGGCCGGAGAAGCGCCATTGCGCCGAGTGCCTGGTCGCGCCGTGACGCACGAGCGTGAGCCGGGTCGGGTCACCGGCCGGCGGGGTCCACAGCGGCGTCGGCGGTCGCGCCGCCGTCTTCGCCGCGGGTCGAGGAACCTTGCCCGCAGCGCGATCCATCGCCTCGTTCGCGAGCCGGTCAGCATGTTTGTTCCGCTCGCGGGGAATCCACTCGAACGTCACGTCGTCGAACCGCGAGCGCAACTGCGCGGCGGTCCGGGCGAGATCGCGCAGCGCCGGATGCTTGACCTGCCAGGTGCCCTTCATCTGCTCGACCACCAGCTTGGAGTCCATCCGCACGGCGACTTCCCGCGCTCCGAGCTCGTCGGCCGCGGTGAGCCCGGCGATCAGCCCGCGGTACTCGGCGACGTTGTTCGTCTCGGTGCCGATCGCCTCGCTGCGCTCGGCCAGCACCGCGCCGGTGGCCGGGTCGAACACCACCGCGCCGTAGCCGGCCGGGCCAGGATTGCCGCGTGACCCGCCGTCGGCCTCGACGATCACGACCGGGTGCGTCACAGGCCCGATTCGGCTGTGCGCACGAGGATCGCCCGGCAGTTGTCGCAGCGCACCACCGCGTCGGGGGCCGCGGCGCGAACGGCGGACAGTTCGCTTCCCGAAAGCTCGATGTGGCAGCCCTCGCAACGGCGCTGCCGCAACAGCGCGGCTCCGGTGCCACCTTGCGAGCGCGCCCGCTCGTAGAGGGCGATCAGGTCGGCCGGCAGCTCGGCCGCCAATGCGTCGCGCTGCGCGCCACGTTCCCCTGTGGCGGCGTCGATCTCGGTGAACGCCGCGTCGCGAGCGAGGCTGAGCTCGGCCAGCTCGGCAGCGGCGCCGGCCTGCCGTTCGCTCGCGGTCGCCAACTCGGTGTCGGCCTGCTCGGCGCGTTCCATGACATCGAGCAGCTCGTCCTCGAGCGTCGACTGGCGCCGGGCCAGCGTGGTGATCTCGTGCTGGAGCCCGGACAGTTCGCGGGAGGGCAGGCCGCCGGCCTGCAGTCGCGCTTCGTCGCGGGTGGCGCGGGCACGCACGGTCTCGACGTCGTTCTCCAGCCGCCGCTGCTCCGCGGCGATGTCGCCGACCCGGGTACGCGAGTCGACGACGTCGTGCTGCAACTGATCGGCCGCGCGCTGCTTGTCGGCGATCGCCACCAGCTCAGGCAGGTTGCGCCGGCGGTGGGAGAGCTGGGCCAAGGCGGTGTCGGCGGACTGCAGGTCGAGCAGCCGCAACTGGATCGCGGGATCGGCATTCACGGTGGCGTCGGACTCGTTTCTTCGTGGGGCGAACCGGCGGACGGGACGTGCAGCGTCCACGGGTCGGTGACCTGGCGGGAGATTCGGACGTCCACCGTAGTGCCGAACCGGTCGACGAGTGCCGCGGCGAGCACGTCGAGCCACGGCGCCTCGGTCGCCCAGTGCGCGGCGTCGATCAACGCCATGCCCTGCCCGCCGCGTTCGGTCACCGCCTCGAGCACCGGATGATGCTTGAGATCGGCGGTGAGATAGACGTCTGCGCCGGCCTGGCGAGCCAGCTCGGTGAACGACCCCCCGGACCCACCGCACACCGCGACGGTGCGCACCGACCGGTCCGGATCGCCGGCGACCCGCAGTCCCCACACGGTGGCGGGCAGGGCCGCAGCCGCGCGCTGTGCGAATCGCGCGAGCGTGGTCGGTTCGGGCAGCTCGCCGACCCGGCCGGTGCCGAGGACGCCCTGCACCGGTGCCAGCGGCACGAGGTCGAAAGCCGGTTCCTCGTAGGGATGTGCGGACCGAAGGGCCTCGATCACCGCGATGCGCCGCGCGACCGGCACCACCATCTCCAACCGCGTCTCGGGCACCTGCTCGATCACATGTGGGCTGCCGATGGTCGGATGTGCGCCGGTCATCGGGCGGAAGGTGCCCGTCCCGGAGGTCGTCCAGGCACACCGCTCGTAGTCGCCGATGCGCCCGGCGCCGGCCGCCGCGAGCGCATCGATGAGACGGTCCTGCGCGTCGGTCGGTACGAACACCACCAGCTTGTCGTGCGGGTCTGCGGGCAGCGCGTCGAGGGGGCGCAGGTCGCGCAGCCCGACCCGGTCGGCCAGCGCGTCCGAGACGCCGGGTGCCGCGCTGTCGGCGTTGGTGTGCGCGACGAAGTGCGAGACCCCGGCCCGGATCATCCGGTGGACGAGGACGCCCTTGGGATCGTCGGCCGCAACGCCGTGCACGCCGGACAACAACAACGGGTGGTGGGTGATCAACAGTTGGGCGTCGGCGTCGATCGCCTCGGCCACCGTGGCGGGGACGGCGTCGACCGCGAGCACGGCGCGAGACACGTCCGATTCGGGGTCGCCGCATACCAGACCCACGGCGTCCCAGGACTCCGCGTGACGCGGATCGAACCACTCCTGCAGCGCCGTGATGACTTCGCGCAGCGGGGGCACGTTCGCGAACCTACCGGCTGCGGCGAAGCCGATCGCAAGCGCGCGTAATCTGGTTGTCAGGCGCTGGCAGGGACCGCGCCGGCGGAGGTGGGCGGTGCTGTTCTTCGGCGGTTTCCTGGGCGTGCTCATGCTCGCCCTGTGGGTGTTCTGCGTCGTCGACGTCATGACCACCCCGTCGTCGCAGGTGCGCAACCTGCCCAAATTGGCCTGGGTGTTCGTCGTGGTGCTGTTGATGGACATCGGCTCCATCGCGTGGCTCGTCGCCGGCCGGCCGTGGAACCTGAAGACCCGCGACGTCACGATTCGGACGAAGGGTGCGCCGGGCCGGCCCAAGACCGTCGCGCGCCGCCCGATGAGTCCGGACGACGATCCCGAGTTCCTCGCCTCGCTGCAGACCCAGGTGCGTGAGGAGCGCAAGAAGCGAGACGAGGAACCGCCTGAGTGAGTGGGCGTTACTGGGATCGAACCAGTGACCGCTCGGGTGTAAACCGAGTGCTCTCCCGCTGAGCTAAACGCCCGCTCGCGCGCCGCTCAGGGTACAAGCCGCTGTGACCGCGCGCGCCCGCGACGCCGCCGCGTCGTACCGTGATCGGGTGCTGAAGACGCTGCGCGAACCGCGCTACGCAGCCTTCGGCGTGCTCATGATCGTGGTCGCGCTCGCGTGCATCGGCGCTGGATCGTGGCAGATCTACCGATTCGAGCAGAAGCGGGTCGAGAACCACGACCTGCGACGCAACGCGCATGCGGCGCCGGCGCCGGTGGCACAGGTGCTCCCGCTGGTCGGGACCGGATCCGCGCCGTCGCGCTTCGACGTCGCGTTGCGCACCGTGCGGGTCACCGGCCGCTACGACCCCACCCTGCAGACCCTGGTGCGCAACCGCAGCGTCGACGACGTGACCGGTTTCTTCGTCGTCACCCCGCTGCGCACCGGCGACCACGTGCTGCTGGTGGTGCGCGGATTCCTGCCGCAGTCGATGTCCGGCGCGCTGCCCCGCCCGCCTGCGCCGCCGCTGCGGCATGGTCACCTTCACGGCGCGGGCCGAGCCGGGCGACAGCAAGCACGACGCCGCCGACCAGCTCAGCGACCACCAGGTGGAGTCGATCAACCCGGCCGAGCAGGCGCAGCGCCTCGATGCCTCGGTGTACAACGGCTACGCCGAACTGCTGGCCGGGCAGGCGGGCACCGCCGGCATGCAGGCCGTGCCGGCCCCGAGCCTGGGCAACCCAGCCGGCGGGGCGCTCGAGCCGCAGCACTTCGCCTACATCATCCAGTGGTACCTGTTCGCCCTGCTCGCCCTCGCCGCGCCGGTCGTCATGGCCCGCTCGGAGTCCAAGCAGCGCCCGTCGGAGGACTTCGACGTCAGCCGGGCGACTGCCGCACCGCCGCCGCCCGATCAGGCTGTGCCGACCGAGCCGACCTCGGTGCCGACCCCGGCCGCCGGCGCCCACACCCGAGGAGCGGCGCGCGGCCAAGCTGGCCGACCGCTACGGGCGCCCGGTGCGCCGCTGACCGTCGTTCAGAGGTCCTTGATCGCGGCGCGCCACGCATCCGGGTCGCGGGCCTCGCCGGGGCCGTTGAGCTCGCTGAACCGGATGACCCCGGTCTTGTCGACGAGGAAGGTCCCGCGATTGGCGAAGCCGGCGATCTCGTTGAACACGCCGTAGGACTGCGCCACCGCACCGTGCGGCCAGAAGTCGGCCAACAGCGGGAAGTCGTACTCCTCCCGCTGACTGAAGATCTTGTGCGAATAGGGCGAGTCGACGCTGATCGTGACGACCTGGACGTCGTCGTTCTGGAAGTCCGCGAGGTCGTTGCGCACCCGGGACAGCTCGCCGCTGCAGATCCCGGTGAACGCGAGCGGATAGAAGATGATCAGGACGGCTTTCTCACCCCGGAACGCCGACAGCGTGACGTCCTCGTTGTTCTGGTCCTTCAGGGTGAAGTCGGGGGCCTGCGTGCCCACCGGCAGTGCGGTGCCGACGTCGGTCACCGTCTGCCTCCCTGCGATTTGCGCCCGACCAGCCGGGCCGCGGTCCAGCCGTTGCCGATCGTGGTGATCGACGTCTGCGACAGCCCGGCGATCGAAGCTGCCTCGGCGACGTCGGAGGGCTCGACGTAGTTGTCGCGCCCGCGCCGGGGGGTCAGCAGCCAGATGTACCCGTCGTCGGCGAGTGGGCTGATCGAGTCGACGACGATGTCCACGAGGTCACCGTCGCCGTCGCGGTACCACAGCAGCACGACGTCGACGACCTCGTCGGTGTCCTCGGGAACCATCTCCTCACCGATGCAGCCGAGGATGTCGGCGCGCAGGTCCTCGTCGACGTCGTCGTCGTAGCCGGACTCCATCACGATCATGCCTGGCTTGAGGCCCAGGCGTTCGGCAGTCCCCGTCTGCGACGGGCCGCTCGGACTCACGAGTGCGACATCCCCCTCCATCGACGTGCGCTTCGATCCTGCATGACCACGAAAAAACCTCGTCAGCCGACCCTAGCGACTCGCCAGGGTGTTCACTTGAATACGGACGCAATACCCGCCGTTCCACCCGTGAGTAGACAGGAGCCCGCGCGTGACCCGCGACCGGTTCAGCATCATCACCGATGGCCTACCCAACCAGCTGCCCGACATCGACCGGGAAGAGACCAGAGAGTGGCTCGAGTCGCTCGACGCCGCCATCGACTCCGACGGCCGGCAGCGGGCCCGGTACCTGCTGCTGAAACTGCTCGAACGCGCCCGCGAGCGCCAGGTCGGCGTCCCCGCGCTGCGCAGCACCGACTACATCAACACCATCCCGCCCGAGCGGGAGCCGTGGTTCCCGGGTGACGAACACATCGAGAAGCGCTTCCGTGCCTACATCCGCTGGAACGCAGCGATCATGGTGTCGCGGGCGAACGCCACGGTCGGGGTCGGCGGTCACATCGCCACCTACGCCTCGGCGGCGTCGCTGTACGAGGTCGGCTTCAACCATTTCTTCCGGGGCAAGGACCTGGCGGCCGGAATGGGCGACCAGGTCTATTTCCAGGGCCATGCCGCACCCGGGCATCTATGCCCGCGCGTTCCTCGAGGGACGCCTCACCGAGCAGCACCTCGACGGCTTCCGGCAGGAGGCCTCGCGCGCGCCGTACGGCCTGTCCTCCTACCCCCACCCGCGGTTGATGCCGGAGTTCTGGGAGTTCCCCACCGTCTCCATGGGTCTCGGACCGATCAGCGCCATCTACCAGGCCCGGTTCAACCGGTACCTGCAGGCGCGCGGGCTCGCCGACACCTCGAACTCGCACGTGTGGGCCTTCCTGGGCGACGGTGAGATGGACGAGGTCGAGTCGCTCGGTGCGATCGGCGTCGCGGCGCGGGAGGAGCTCGACAATCTCACGTTCGTCATCAACTGCAACCTGCAGCGCCTCGACGGCCCGGTGCGCGGCAACGGCAAGATCATCCAGGAACTGGAGACCTACTTCCGCGGCGCCGGCTGGAACGTGATCAAAGTGGTGTGGGGCCGCGACTGGGATCCGCTGCTCGCCGCCGACGGCGACGGCGTGCTCGTCAACCAGATGAACGCCACCCCGGACGGCCAGTACCAGACCTACACGGTGGAGACCGGCGCGTACATCCGCGAGCACTTCTTCGGCGGCGACCCGCGGCTGCGCAAGATGGTCGAGGACCTCTCCGACGACGACCTGCGGCTGCTCTCCCGAGGTGGACACGACTACCGCAAGGTCTACGCGGCGTTCGAGGCGGCGCGAGCGCACACCGGCCAGCCGACCGTGATCCTCGCCAAGACCGTCAAGGGCTGGACGCTGGACTCCTTCGAGGGGCGCAACGCCACGCACCAGATGAAGAAGCTCACCAAGGCCGACCTCAAGGCCTTCCGCGACCGCCTCTACCTCGACATCCCCGACTCCGCGCTCGACGCCGACCTGCCGCCCTACTACCACCCGGGCGAGAAGTCCGACGAGATCCAGTACATGAAGGAACGCCGGGCCGCGCTGGGCGGCGCGCTGCCGAAGCGGGCGGTGCGGGCCAAGGCGCTGCACCAGCCCGAGGAGAAGGTCTACACCGAGCTGCGCGGCGGTTCGGGCAAGCAGCAGGTGGCCACCACGATGGCCACGGTGCGGCTGTTCAAGGACCTGATGAAGGACAAGGAGATCGGCGCCCGGTTCGTGCCGATCATTCCCGACGAAGCGCGCACCTTCGGGCTGGACGCGATCTTCCCGACGGCGAAGATCTACTCCCCGCACGGGCAGGAGTACGACGCGGTCGACCGCGAGTTGCTGTTGTCCTACAAGGAGTCCACGACCGGGCAGATCCTGCACGAGGGCATCTCCGAGGCCGGCTCGATGGCGTCGCTGATCGCGGCCGGGACGTCGTACGCCACCCATGCTGCGCCCACGATCCCGTTCTACATCTTCTATTCGATGTTCGGCTTCCAGCGCACCGGCGACCAGTTCTGGCAGCTCGCCGACCAGCTGGGTCGCGGCTTCGTGCTGGGCGCGACGGCCGGGCGCACCACGCTCACCGGTGAGGGGCTGCAGCACGCCGACGGCCACTCGTTGCTGCTCGCGTCGGCGAACCCTGCGTGTGTGGCCTACGACCCGGCGTACTCGTTCGAGATCGCGCACATCGTGCGTGCGGCGCTGGCCCGGATGTACGGCATCGGTTCGTTCGACCAGGCCGAGGTCTCCGAGCACGACGTCTTCTACTACCTGACGATCTACAACGAGCCGATCGTGCAGCCGAAGGAGCCGGAGGGCCTCGACGTCGAGGCGCTGCTGAAGGGCATGTACCGCTACTCCCCCGCGATGTCGAACAACGGCCGTCCGCACTGCCAGTTGCTCGGCTCGGGCGTCGCGATGCCGTGGGCGGTGCAGGCCCAGCAGATGCTCGGCGAGGAGTGGGGTGTCGACGCCGACGTGTGGTCGGTGACGTCGTGGAACGAGTTGCGCCGTGACGCCGTCGCCTGCGAGAAGTACGCGTTCCTGCATCCCGGACGAGGAGCCGCGCACCCCGTTCGTCACCGAGCAGCTGGCCGAGACGGTGGGCCCGGTGATCGCGGTGTCGGACTTCATGCGCGCGGTGCCGGACCAGATCAGCAGGTGGGTGCCCAACGACTACACCTCGCTCGGCACCGACGGGTTCGGCTTCGCCGACACCCGCGGCGCGGCCCGGCGCTACTTCCACGTCGACGCGCAGTCGATCGTCGTGGCCGCGCTCGAGCAGCTCGCCCGGCGCGGGGACGTCAAGCGCGAGGCGCCGCGGGAGGCCTACGAGCGGTATCGCCTCGACGACGTCAACGCTGCCGGAGCGGGCAACACCGAGGGATCCGCCTGACCCGGGCGCGCTGATGGCTTGGTTCCGCAAGTCGCGCGCCGAGGTGCCGGACCAGCCTCGGCCCGACCGAGATCGGCCGACCTCGCGGCGGCGCCATGGGTGGAACAGCTCGTCCGGCCGTGCGCCCGGATCGATCTCGGTCCGCCGACCGCGGCGCCCGCCGCGAGCCGCATCGGCGGTCTGCCGTACCTCCCGGCGGGCATGCCCTGGCCCGTCGTCGACGGACGCTCGGCGGTGTTCGTGTGCCAGGTCAACTTCACCGAGGTCCCGTCGCTGCCGGGATTTCCGTCCGAAGGCCTGCTGCAGTGGTTCGTCGATCCCGGCGAGTCCTTCGGCGCTGACGACGACGAGGACATCGACGAGCTGGTCGCGGTCCCGGCGTGTCGGTGGTATCCCGGCCCGTTCGATGCCCAGTCTCGCGGGATCAACGAGGGTGCGCAGCTGCCGTTCGGAATCCCCGCCGGGACGGGCTTGGTGTTCAGCCGCGGCCGCAGCCTGCCGTCGTGGGACGAACTGCCTGCCGACGCCCGTGCCGAGCCGGCGTGGCGGACCGTCGCCGAGGCCTACGGCGACGCGAAGGCCCGCCCGGTGCGCGGCTACTCGTTCGTCCGCAGCGGCGACACCGACCACGACTTCGAGCTGACCGACGCCAGCGCGATCGGCGGGTACGTCGATGGCCCGCCGGAGGGCGGAGCAGGCGGCGCGCAGATCATCATCCAGCTCGACATCGGCCACCTGACCGGCTACGTCGACCCGGATGCCGATCGCGCAGGCGAACTCTGGGGCGATCCGGGGGCACTACGCACCGGCGATCTCGGCGAGTTGCGCCAGCGCTGGTACTGACCTCGCCGATCACTTCGCGCGCAGCTCGACCACCAGCAGCTCACCCGTGCCGGACACCTCGAACGGCTCGGTGCCGCGCACCGAGTCGCCGGCGTGCAGCTGCGTGCCCCCCGCCACAGCGTAGGAGCCCGAGCAGACGAACAGATGCGCGTCGGGTGCGACCGACAGAGGGCCGTCGTGATGCACGCTCAGCATCCCGGCGGCCAGGCGCACCGGCGCCACGCTGACCTCGTAGCCGGGCTCGTCGACGTCACACAGCAGCCACAGCTGCACGAACCGCAGCGGCGCGTCGCCCGACGCGTTGCCTTCGAGGTGCTCGATCCCCCGCCCGGCAACCTGGCGCTGCACGTGCCCCGGGCGCACGACGACGTCGCGACCGTCCATGTCCTGATGCCGTAGCTCGCCCTCGAGCACCCAGGTGACCAGCTCGACCCCTGCGTGCGCATGCCGGGCGAATCCGGCGCCCGGGGCGAGCACGTGCTCGTCGCAGGCGATCAGCGGCCCGAACGCGACGTTGTCCGGGTCGTAGTGGGCGCCGGCCGAGAAGCAGTGCCACGTCGTGATCCGGTCGTACTCGGCCCGGAACCGGTCGCCGGCGCGGCGCACGCCGATCATCCGAGCAGTCCCTGCAGACCGGCGCGGACAGCGGCTGCCGCGTCGAAATCGTCGCTCGGGCGGGCGAGCTGGTCGGCGAGCAAACCGTCGATGTAGGCGAACAGCCATCGGCTGCGCACCGCCGGGTCGGGCACGCCCAGCGCCGTGAACAGCTGCGCGCCGAGATCCCACCACGGCTGCGACTCGGCCAGCAGATCCGGGCGCAACGCCGGGTCGAGCGCGGCCTCGAGGAACAGCGCGTGCCGGGCCAGGGTGAGGCCGCGGCCCGGCCCGAGCAGGTACTCGATGCGCTGCGCGGACAGTGCGACGAGGTCGTCGACGCCGAGGCCGCCGGGCGGGATCTGTCCCTCGATCGGCGCCGACTCGGCCCGCGAGATGTGCGCCAGGACGCCGGCGACCAAGGCCTTGCGGGTGCGGAAGTAGTTCGACGTCGTGCCCTCTGCCACGCCGGCGGCACGGTCGACGGCGCGATGCGTCAGCGCCCGGGAGCCGCCGCTGCCCAGCACCCGGACCGCGGCGGTCAGGACCGCGTCACGCCGCCCGGCTGGCATCGACCCAGGCTAGCCAGTACTACGGATGTAGTAGACTCGCATCATGCGAGGCAACGCCATCGTGGTCGGCGCCGGCATCGGCGGACTGTGCACGGCGATCGGGCTGCACCGCGTGGGCTGGAGCGTCCAGGTGCTCGAGCGGTGGCCCGAGGTGGTCGGCATCGGTGCGGCCCTGGGCGTGTGGCCGCAGGCGCGCCGCGGCCTCGAACTGGTGGGCCTTGCCGACACCTTCGCCGCCGAGTCGGTCCCGGTCGCGGGCGCCGCCGTCTACCGCAGCGACGGCACCGCGCTGCTGCGCATCCCGGAGGACTCCAGACGCATCCCGCCGGTACGCCTCATCAGTCGGCGCCGGCTCATGGAGCTGCTCCTGGAGCAGGCCGACAGCGTCGACATCCGGACCGGTCAAGCAGTCGACGAGACGCAACTGCACGCCGTCGACCCGACGTGCTGATCGGCGCCGACGGGCTGCGCAGCAGCGTGCGCACCACGTTCTTCCCGGCGATCGACACGAAGCCGCGATACAGCGGGCTGATCGGGTGGCGCGGGTCCGTCGACTTCGAGTCCGGCGCCTACGGCGAGACCTGGGGTGCTGGTTCGCTGTTCGGCAACACCCCGATGGAACCCGGCCGCACCAACTTCTACGCCTCCGTCCGAGCCCCGGCCGACGACCCGGCCCCGTTCGCCGACCTGCGGGTGCAGTTCGCCGGCTGGCGCGACCCGATCCTGCGCATCCTCGACGCCGCGGACCCTGCCGCGGCGTTGCGCAATCCGATCCATGACCTGCACCCGCCGCTGCGCTCGTTCGTCACCGAGCGGGTCGCGCTGCTCGGCGACGCGGCGCACGCGATGACCCCGCACATCGGCCGCGGCGCGTGCGAGGCGATCACCGACGCCGCCAGCCTGGTCGCCCGGCTGACCGAGTACGACGACGTCGCCGCGGCGCTGCAGGCCTACGACCGCGACCGCCGCAGACCCGCTCAGCAGATCGCGCGGCGCTCGTGGCAGACCATGCGCATCTCGCAAGCCCGCGGTCCCGGTGCCGCGGTGCGCAACGGGCTCGTCCGCGCGGCCGGGGTGTTCGTGCGCTAGGCGGGCCGCACGGAGTGATCCGCGGTCCAGGCCAGCAGGTCGGCCTGCGACCACGAGTTCACGATCGACTCGGTCGGCACCTCGATCTCGGCGGCGCGCTCGCACCCGTTGCGCTGCCAGTCGAGCTGTCCGGGCGCGTGGGCATCCGTGTCGATCGACGTCAGGCAGCCTGCGTCGACGGCCATTCGCAGCAGCCGCTTGGGCGGGTCGAGCCGTTCCGGGCGGGAGTTGATCTCCACCGCCACCCCGAACCGCTCGCACGCCGCGAACACGATCTCCGCGTCGAACGACGACTCCGGCCGGGTGCCGCGGCCACCGGTGACCAGCCGCCCGGTGCAGTGGCCGAGCACGTCGGTGTTCGGGTTCGCGACGGCGGCGACCATCCGCGGGGTCATCTCGTCGGCCGGCATCCGGAGCTTGGAGTGCACGCTGGCCACGACGAGGTCGAGCCGGGCGAGCAACGACGGTTTCTGATCCAGCGTCCCGTCGTCGAGGATGTCGACCTCGATGCCGGTCAGGATCCGGAACGGCGCGCCGCCGTCGTTCGCGAACTGCTCGTTCAGCTCGGCGACGACGTCGAGCTGGCGCTCGAGCCGCTCGGCCGACAAACCGTTCGCGACGGTGAGCCGCGGCGAATGATCGGTGAGCACCAGGTACTCGTGCCCGAGCAGCCGTGCGGTCTCGGCCATCTCGGGGATCGGCGAGCCGCCGTCGGACCAGTCGGAGTGGCTGTGCAGATCGCCGCGCAGCGTCGCCCGCACCGCAGCAGCCGCCGGGTCCAGCTCGGGCACCTCGACGTCCTGCAGGCGGGCGAGATAACCGGGCACCTCGCCGCGCAGCGATTCGAGGATGCACTGTTCGGTCTTCGCGCCGATCCCGGTCAGCTTGCGCAGGGTGCCTGCCTCGGCACGCTCGGCGAGGTCGGCGTCGCTCAGGTCGGCCACCGTGGCGGCGGCGGTGCGGAACGCGCGGACCCGATAGGTCGGCTCGCGGGTGCGCTCCAGCAGGAACGCGATGTGCCGCAGATCGGCTGCGGGATCACGGGCGGCGGCCACGCGGTCCACCGTAACGACGACCGCCGATAGGCAGTGGCAGGCTGGGGTCCGTGGGCTCGCGACGACCACCGCAGCGGCGCGCGCTGCATCCGGACACCGTCCGGCGCATCGAGCAGGCGACCGGTGGCCTCGCGACCCAGAGCGTCGCGCGGATGGACGAGGAACTGCCCTGGTTTCGCGAGCTGCCCTCTGCGCAACGGTCGTGGGTCACGCTGGTCGCGCAGGCGGGCATCCAGTCCTACGTCGACTGGCTGCGCGCACCCGACGACGCGCTGCGGCTGACCGGCGAGGTGTTCGCGGCGGCGCCCTCGGCGATGGCCCGGTCGGTGTCGCTGCAGCAGACCGTCGAGCTGGTCCGCACGGCCATCGCGGTGGTCGAGGAGAACATGTCGCAGCTCGCGAGCGGCGACGACGGTGAGATCGCGCTCGAGGAGCTGCTGCGGTTCAGCCGCGAGATCGCCTTCGCCGCGGCCGGGGTGTACGCCAGCGCCGCCGAGGACCGCGGCTCCTGGGACCAGCGGCTCGAGGCGCTGGTCATCGACAATCTGGTGAGCGGCTCCGTGGTCGGCGATCCGCTGCCCAGCCAGCTCGCAGCGCTCGGCTGGCGGGGTATCGGCTCCATCGCGGCGGTGGTCGGGACGGCGCCGGAGGGGCACCACGCCGAGATCGCGCTGACCGCGGTGCACGCCCGGGCCGCCCGCCTCGACCTGCCGGCGATGGCCGGCGTGCACGCCGATCGCCTGGTGGTGATCGTGGGCGGGGTCGGCGACGCCCTCGCCGCGGCCACGGCCCTGCTCCCGGTGTTCGGCGCGGGGCCCGTCGTCGTCGGGCCGGAGGCCCACGACCCGGCCGACGCGGGCCTGGTCACCCGAGCCGCACTGAGCGGACTGCGCGCCGTCCCGGCCTGGCCGGGCGCTCCGCGTCCGGTCAGCGCCACGGCGTTGCTGCCCGAGCGCGCCCTCGCCGGCGATCCGGACGCCCGGGCGCAGCTCGTCGAGGACGTCTACCGCCCGCTCGTCGAGGCCGGTGACGTCCTGGCCGAGACCGCGAGCGCCTACCTCGACGCCGGTGGCGCGCTGGAGGCCACCGCCCGCGCGTTGTTCGTGCACGCCAACACCGTGCGCTACCGCCTGCGGCGGGTTGCCGACGTGTGCGGCGAGGTGCCCACCGATCCCCGTGGCGCCCTCACGTTGCGGGTCGCGCTGATCTTGGGTCGGTTGGAATCATGAGGTAACCCACAATCCACATCGGCTCGATCCCAGCAAACTGCCAGGTCATTTGTAGAATCTCAACAAATCGATGCCGCGAACACTGTCCGTGTCGCGGTCGCCGAGACGCGGGCGACAGGCCAGGGTGGTAACCGTGATTGCCGTATTCGCACCGGGCCAGGGCGCCCAGTCGCCGGGCATGCTCGCGCCGTGGCTGGAGCTGCCCGGCGTCGCTGAGCAGCTCGCCGCGTTCTCCGACGTGAGCGGGCTCGACCTGCACCGGCTCGGCACCAGCGCCGACGCGGACGAGATCAAGGACACCGCCGTCACCCAGCCGTTGCTCGTCTGCGCCGGCGTCATCGCCGCCGGGCAGCTGGGCCTGGGAGCCGGGCGAGGAGCGTCCGGCGAGCAGGTCGTGGCCGGCCACAGCGTCGGCGAGCTCACCGCCGCCGCGGTGGCCGCAGCGCTGTCCGATACGGCCGCGGTGGCCTTCGCCGCGCGCCGCGGCGCCGAGATGGCCGCGGCCTGCGCGCTCACCCCGACCGGCATGTCGGCGGTGCTCGGCGGCGACGAGGACGCAGTCCTGACCGCCATCGACTCCCTCGGCCTCACCCCGGCCAACCGCAACGCCGCCGGCCAGATCGTCGCCGCCGGCGCGCAGGACGCCCTGGCGAAGCTGGCCGCAGACGCCCCGCCCCGCTCGCGGGTCCGACCGCTGGCCGTGGCCGGCGCGTTCCACACCGAGTACATGGCCTCGGCGGCCGAGGCCCTCGGCGCCTACGCCGACGGTCTCGAGGTCGAGGACCCGCGGCCGATCCTGTTGTCCAACGCCGACGGGCGGGCCGTCTCGACCGGCGCCGACCTCATCGCGCGGCTGGTGCGGCAGGTGACCCTGCCGGTCCGCTGGGATCTGTGCATGCGTGCGTGTGCCGACCTCGGGGTCACCGCCGTGGTCGAGCTCGCCCCCGGCGGCGTGCTGGCCGGCATCGCGAAGCGGGAGCTGCCGGGGGTCGAGATCGTCGCGGTGAAGTCCCCCGACGACCTCGACGCCGCCCGCACCGTGTTCGCCGGCGAGCTGCAAGCCGGGGCGAGCACATCGTGACAGCCCAAGAGGCAGGTGTGCTGGCCGAGTGGTTGCGCGAGGATGGTCACATCGTCGCGGCCGGGCTCCCGGTCGCCCGCCTCACGTCGGGAGTTGAGCACTGATGCCGATCACGCTCGCGTCGAGTCCCGGGCCGCAGGGCACCCGGCTGCTCGGGCTCGGTCACTACCGGCCGGCCAACGTCATCACCAACGACGACCTCGTCGCCCGCGGCGTCAACACCGACGACGAATGGATCCGCACTCGGGTCGGGATCGCCGAGCGCCGCTGGGCCGACCCGAACGAGACCGTGGTCGACATGGCCGAGCAGGCGGCCAGCAAGGCACTCGCGGCCAGCGGGGTCTCGGTCGACGACGTCGATTTCGTGCTCGTCGCGACGTGCACGATGCCGACACCGGTTCCGGCGGCCGCCCCACAGCTCGCGCATCGGCTCGGGATCGACGCGCCCGGTGCCTACGACATCAGCTCCGGCTGCTCGGGCTTCGTCTACGCGGTCAACGCGGCGTCGGCCGCGGTCCGCGCCGGGCAGGCCGCCAACGTGCTCGTCGTCGCCGCCGAGCGGTTCTCCGGCTGGCTGGACATGACCGACCGCAGCACGTGCATCATCCTGGCCGACGGCGCCGGCGCGGCCGTGATCGGCGCGGCCGAGACACCCGAACTCGGGCCGGTCGTGTGGGGCAGCGAAGGCGGGATGTTCGACAGCATCACCATCGACGAGCAGACCCGCTTCTTCCGGCAGGACGGGCAGGCCGTCTACCGATGGGCCACCGGCAAGATGGCACCGATCGCGATCGAGGCCTGCGAACGGGCCGGGGTGGCGCCCGACGAGATCGCCGCGTTCGTGCCGCACCAGGCGAACCTGCGCATCATCGAGGCGCTGGCCAAACGCATCGGGCTGACCAATGCCGTCATCTCGCGCGACATCGTCACGTCCGGGAACACCTCGGCGGCGACGATCCCGATCGCGCTGTCGCGCATGGTCGAGGCGGGCGAGGTCGCGTCCGGCGCGCCGGTACTGACCCTCGGCTTCGGCTCCGGGCTGGCGTACGCCGGCCAGGTCGTCCTCGCCCCCTGACTCACTGCTGCCGCTCACCGTGGGCGGCCGCATCACCCAAACCAGAAGGGAACACCACACCGTGGCTGACAACGACATCCTCAGCGAGTTGGCCGGCATCCTCAACGAGGTTGCCGACGTCGACCCCGCCGCCGTCACGCCGGAGAAGAGCTTCGTCGATGACCTCGACGTCGATTCGCTGTCCATGGTCGAGGTCGCGATGGCCGTCGAGGAGAAGTTCGGCGCCACCATCCCGGACGAGAAGCTCTCCGAGCTCAAGACCGTCGGCGACGCGGTGACCTACATCGAGGAGCACAAGAGCTCGTGACTGCTGCAACCGACGCAGCCAACGACCCCGTCGTCGTCACCGGGCTCGGCGCCACCACGCCGCTCGGTGGCGACGTCGCGACCTACTGGGAAGGGCTGCTCGAAGGCCGTTCCGGGGTCGTCGCGCTCACGCAGGACTGGGCGGCGGACCTGACCGTGCGGATCGCCGCACCGATGGCCGTCGACCCCACCGAGGTCCTGTCCCGGGTCCAGGCCCGTCGTCTCGACCGCGCCGAGCAGGCTGCGATCGTCGCGTCCCGCGAGGCGTGGGCCGACGCCGGGTTCACCGGCCGATCGGATGAGAACGGGCTGGACCCGACCCGCGTCGCGATCGTGATCGGCACCGGGATCGGTGGTGTCACCTCGCTGATCAACCAGCACGACGTGCTGCTCGCACGAGGGCCGAGCCGGGTCTCGCCGCTGCTCATCCCGATGAACATGCCGAACGGCGCGGCGGCCTACGTCGGTCTGGAGATCGGCGCGCGGGCCGGCGTGCACACGCCGGTGAGCGCATGTGCGTCGGGCGCGGAGGCGATCGCCTACGGGCTCGACCTCATCGAGCTCGACCGCGCCGACATCGTCGTGGTCGGCGGCACGGAGGCGTGCATCCACCCGCTGAACATCGCCGGGTTCGCGCAGATGCGAGCCATGTCAACGCGCAACGACGAGCCAGAGCTCGCGTCGCGGCCGTTCGACAAGGCGCGGGACGGATTCGTGCTCGGCGAGGGTGCGGGCGTGCTGGTCATCGAGCGGGCCTCGTCGGCCGCGGCGCGTGGGCGCACGCCCTATGCCGTGCTCGGCGGCGCGGGCGTCACGGCGGACTCCTACGACATCGTCGCGCCCGACCCCGAGGGCAACGGGCAACGTCGCGCCGCCAAGACGGCGCTCGCGCGCGCCGGCGTCGACCCAGCGGAGGTCGTGCACGTGAATGCGCACGCGACGTCCACCCCGACCGGCGACGGCGCGGAGGCCAAATGGGTCGCGGACCTGCTCGGCGAGCAGACCGTCGTGACGGCCACCAAGTCGATGACCGGGCACCTGCTCGGTGCCGCCGGCGCGATCGAGGCGATCGGCACCGTGCTCGCCGTCAAGAACGACATCGTGCCGCCGACGATCAACCTCGACAACCCCGACGACGACGTGCGTGTCGACGTTCCGGACAAGGCACGGGAGATGAGCGTGCCGGCCGCGCTGAACGACTCGTTCGGCTTCGGCGGGCACAACGTGGCTTTGCTTTTCCGAAAGGTCTGACGCGTGTCGGCTGCGGCCGAGCACGCGGAGGTCGACCACCGCGATCCGCCGGCAGCCACAGCGATAGCGGTGATCAACCCGGCCGTCGCCGCGTCGAGGCGGGGTCGGGCCGGGTTGATCACCCGGGGGGGTCGGCGGGGTCAGCCGACCTGGTGCAGCAAGGTGACGGGGGCGCCGTCGCCGCCCCGGCGGTAGGGCTCGAGCTCGCCGTCCCACGCGGTGCCGAGCAGTTCGGCGAGGCCGTGCTGGAACTCATCGGCCGAGCGCGAGCGCTCCATCAGCCCGCGCAGCCGCTCCTCGCCGACGACGACGTCGCCGTTGGCAGCGACCATGCTGCGGTGAAAACCCCGGCCCGGGACGTATGCGAGCCGCTCGCCGTCACTGACGCCGGTGCCCTGCTCGGTGACCTCGAAGACCAGCATCGGCCAGGCGCGCAGCGCCGCGGACAGCCGAGCCGCACTCCCGACCGGTCCCGTCCAGCTCGCCTCGGCGCGCAGATGTGACGGCGCAGCGGGCTGCGCGGCCCACTCCAGCCGAACCGGGCGCGCGAGCACGCCGGCGAGCGCCCACTCCACATGCGGAGCGATCGCTGCCGGGCAGCAGTGCAGGTACACCACACCGCGGGTGCCGGGCATGGCGGCACCGCCCTCGCTGCGGGCACTGGTCATCGCACACCTCCATGGCTCGACGGCGACGCCTTCCCCAGCGATCCGCGCGCACCCAGAGGTGTCTGTGGTCATTGTGGCGCATGAGGCGGGTGTTACGCCAGTTCAGGACCGACCGCTCGGCGTGCCGCGGGCCGAACTTCGACGCAACACGACCCCGAATGTGGTAGCAGGTCCGCCTGCAAGGCCCGATCGACCTCGAGCCCGGCAGGCAGAATAACCAAGCTGAGTCGGCGAAATCAGCGAGGGAGAAACCATGCCGCCGCACTATCCCGGACGCCGACGAGCCCACCCTGCGCGTGGTCGTCCCGGCCGCCGAGATCGACCTCGCGGCCGCCGAGCAGGCCGCGGACCAGCGTGCCTGCGCCGAACTGCCGCCCGGACGCTGCGCAGCGTCCCCGCCACGACTACCGTCACCTCCACCCTGCTCGGCAGCGTCCGCGACGACCCGCGTTCCCGGCAGGAGTTCTTCGCACTCGCCCGCGGCAGAACCTGAAGGACCGATCGAAGGAGTCAGCACCATGGCAGACACACCGACGAGCGTCGTGATCGTGGGCGCCGGGCTGGCCGGAGCCAAGACCGCGGAAGCGCTGCGCGACGCCGGCTACGCCGGCCCGGTCACGCTCCTCGGCGCCGAGGACGAGTTGCCCTACGAGCGGCCGCCGCTGTCCAAGGACTACCTGGCCGGCAAGGCCGACTTCGACGCTGCGATCGTGCATCCCGAGACGTGGTACGCCGAGCACGACGTCGAGCTGCGCCGCGGCACCGATGTCGTCGCCGTCGACCCGGGCAACCACGAGGTCGAGCTGGCAGACGGATCCCGCCTGCCGTACGGCGCGCTGGTGCTGGCGACCGGGTCCGAGCCCCGCCGCCTCCCCATTCCCGGCGCCGACGCCGCCCTCACCCTGCGCACCCGGGCCGACTCCGACACGATCCGCGTCGACCTTCGGCGCCGGCAAGCGCCTGGTGATCGTCGGCGGCGGCTGGATCGGTCTCGAGGTCGCCGCGGCGGCCCGCGACAAGGACACCGAGGTCACCCTCCTCGAATCCGCCGAGCTGCCGCTGCTCGCGGTGCTGGGCCGCGAGATGGCCACCGTGTTCGCCGACCTGCATCGCGAGCACGGCGTCGACCTGCGCCTCGGGGTGCACATCGAACAGATCGACGAGGACCGGGTCCGGCTGGCCGACGGCACCGAGATCCCCGCCGACGCAATCCTGCTCGGCGTCGGCGTGCGACCGCGCACCGAACTCGCCGACTCGGCCGCCCTGGACATCGACAACGGTGTCCTGGTGGACGCGTCGCTGCGCACCAGCGACCCGGACATCTTCGCCGTCGGCGACATCGCCAATCACGATCACCCGGCGCTCGGCCAACGCGTGCGCGTGGAGCACTGGGCGACGGCGCTCAACCAGCCCAAGGCCGCGGTGGCGGCGCTGCTCGGCGGCAGCGACGTCTACGACCGGCTGCCGTACTTCTTCAGCGATCAGTACGACCTCGGCATGGAATATGTCGGTTACGCCGCGCCCGGCGCCTACGCCCGGGTCGTGGTGCGCGGGGACCTCGGCGGGCGGGAGTTCGTCGCGTTCTGGCTCGACGGTGAGGACCACATCCTGGCCGCGATGAACGTCAACGTCTGGGACGTGCCGGACGAGGTCAGGCCACTCATCGCGGGCCGGACCGTCGTCGACGCGGACAAGCTCGCCGATCCCGCCGTACCGCTCGCCCAGGTGGGCCGCTAGAGCAGGGCGGCCAGCGTCTGGCCGAGCGGCGCCTCGACCTTGCAGGTGGCGAGCGGGTCGCCGCGGGTCTCGCCCTGGTTGACGATCACCACCGGGATGTCCAGCGCCGCAGCCCGGCGCACGAACCGCAGGCCGGACATGACGGTCAAGGAGGAGCCGAGGACCAGCAGCGCGTTCGCGTCCTCGACGAGCTCGTAACACGCCTGCACCCTCGGCTTGGGCACGTTCTCGCCGAAGAAGACGACATCGGGTTTGAGCAGATCCGCGCCGCACGCCGCGCAACCGACGGCCACGAAGCCGTCCAGTTCGGCGTCGGAGAGCTCCGCATCGCCGTCCGGATTCACGCCGTGCGCCCGCAGCGGCGAAGTCGACGTTCGCCGCCCGCAACCGGGCATCGAGCACCAGGCGTGAACTGCGCCGACCCGCAACCCAGGCACACCACCCGGTCGAGTCCGCCGTGCAGCTCGATCACGCCGGCGGACCCCGCCTGCTGGTGGAGTCCGTCCACGTTCTGGGTGATGATCCCGTCGATCAGACCGCGTTCCTGCAGCACGGCGACAGCGCGGTGCCCGCCGTTGGGCCGCGCCTGCCTGATCTGGCGCCAGCCCAGGTAGCTGCGCGCCCAATACCGGCGCCGCGCCTGCGCCGATGCGACGAACGCCTGGTAGGTCATCGGCGCGTGCCGGCGCAGCGCACCCGTCGGTCCGCGGTAGTCCGGGATGCCTGACTCGGTCGAGAGTCCGGCCCCGGACAACACCGCCACTCCCCCAGCTGCGACGACGTCGCGCAGTCCGGAGTCGACGAGTGCGGTCACGGCTCCATGATGCGACTCACTCGTCGGCGAGTGCACGCCCGTAGCGCTGCTCCACCCGTTCGCGCAGCCCGGCGTCGCGCCGAGACGCCGGCTGGATGAACACCTCCGACAACGAGTCGAACCGCTCCCGCAGCTCACCGTCCAGGCGCAGACACGCCGTTTCCAGGTCCGAGGAGTCCAGCTGGTCGGCGAAGTCGACGCGCAGGCACAGCAACACGCTGTCGGTGCCGGTGAGCATGGACAGCATGTCGACGACGTCGTCGACCTCGCTGTGCTGCTCCAGGAACGTCTCGATCGCGGCGAGCAGCCGCGGGTCGGCCTGCTGACCGATCAGCAGCGTCTTGCACGCCCGGGCCAGCACGAAGGCGACGACCAGCAGCAGGCAGCCGATGGCGATCGAGGCCAGGCCGTCCCACAGCGCCGATCCGGTGATCTGGTGCAGCGCCACGCCGACGGCAGCGATCGCCAACCCGACCAGGGCGGCGCTGTCCTCCAGCAACACGCTGTTGACGGTCGGGTCGCGCGGCATCTTCAGGTACCCGACCAGGCTGCGCTGCGTGCGGGCCTTCTCCTGGCGCATCTGCTTGGCCGCCTGCCGCAGCGAAATGCCCTCCAGCACGGCCGCAATCACAAGAACCGGATAGTTGATCCACAGCATCTCGGCCGGCTCCCGATGCCCGAAGATCGCCTTGAGCCCCTCGTAGATCGAGAAACCCGCACCGGAGATGAAGATGGCCAGCGCCGCGAGCATCGACCAGAAGTAGCGTTCCTTCCCATAACCGAACGGGTGGGACCGGTCCGCCGGTTTGGCCGAGCGACGCTGGGCTACCAGCAGCAGGACCTCGGTGGTGGAGTCGCCGGCCGAGTGCGCGGCCTCCGACAGCAGCGCCGCCGAGCCGCTGATCAGGCCCGCGGCGAGCTTCAGCAGCCCGACGCCGATGTTCGCGCCCAGCGCCAGGAGCACGGTCAGCGTGCTCTCGTCGCCGCCCTCGCGCGGTGTGTCGTTGCTCACGGGTCGTCTCGGTCCCTCATGTCCGAATGGCTACCCGTGCCCGGCGACAACCACACAGTGAAACAATCGAGCCCGATTCGGCATTGACCGATTGTCAGCATTCCCACCGCGGCTCGCCCGGGTGCGGCCGCTCTGGAGGACGAATGACCGTCGCGTACGAGATGACGCACCTGGAAAAGCTCGAAGCCGAGTCGGTGCAGATCTTCCGGGAGGTCGCGGCGACCATCGAGAAGCCGGCGCTGCTGTTCTCCGGGGGCAAGGACTCGGTGGTGATGCTGCACATCGCGGTCAAGGCGTTCTGGCCCGCGCCGGTGCCGTTCCCGGTGATGCACATCGACACCGGCGAGAACTTCGACGAGGTCATCGAGTTCCGCGACCGGACGGTCGAGAAATACGGCCTGCGGTTGATCGTCGCGAAGGTGCAGGACGACATCGACGCCGGCCGCAGCGTCGAGGACACCGGCCCGAACGCCACGCGCAACCGGCTGCAGACGGTCACCCTGCTGCGCGGCATCAACGAGAACAAGTTCGGCGCGGTGTTCGGCGGCGCCCGGCGCGACGAGGAGAAGGCCCGCGCCAAGGAACGGGTGTTCAGCTTCCGCGACGAGTTCGGCCAGTGGGACCCGCGCAACCAGCGCCCCGAGCTCTGGAACCTCTACAACGGCCGCCATCGCAAGGGCGAGAACATCCGCGCCTTCCCGCTGTCGAACTGGACCGAGCTCGACATCTGGTCCTACATCGAGTCCGAGGGCATCGAGTTGCCGGCGCTGTACTACGCGCACGCCCGGCAGGTGGTCGAGCGCGACGGCATGTTGCTCGCGGTGAACCGGTTCATCCAGCCCCGCGGCGACGAGACGCCGTTCGACGCCACGGTCCGGTTCCGCACCATCGGTGACGCCACCTGCACGGGATGCGTCGAATCGTCGGCCGCCACGGCGGCCGAGGTCGTCGTCGAGGTGGCCGCGGCCCGGCTCACCGAGCGCGGCGCCACGCGCGCCGACGACCGCATTTCCGAAGCGGGTATGGAAGACCGCAAGAAAGAGGGCTACTTCTGATGACGAGCGCTCGCGCGAGGAACCGGGTCACAGCATGAGCGCGCTGCTGCGGATCGCGACCGCCGGCTCGGTGGACGACGGAAAATCCACCCTGATCGGTCGGCTGCTCTACGACTCGAAGGCCATCTTCGAGGACCAGCTGAGCGCCGTCGAGGCGACCAGTCGATCGCGGGGGCAGGACGTGCCCGACCTCGCGCTGCTCACCGACGGCCTGCGGGCCGAGCGCGAGCAGGGCATCACCATCGACGTCGCATACCGCTACTTCGCGACCCCGCGGCGCAAGTTCATCATCGCCGACACCCCGGGACACATCCAATACACCCGCAACATGGTCACCGGCGCCTCCACCGCCGACGTCGCGCTGGTGCTGATCGACGCGCGCAACGGGGTGCTGGAGCAGTCGCGGCGCCATGCCTTCCTGGCCACCCTGCTCGGCATCCCGCACCTGATCGTGTGCATCAACAAGATGGACCTCGTCGACTACTCGCAAGAGCGATTCGACGAGATCCGCACCGAGTTCACCCGGTTCGCGATGCGGCTCAAGGTCGCCGACCTGACGTTCATCCCGGTGTCGGCACTCAGCGGTGACAACGTCGTGCAGCGCAGCCATGCGATGCCCTGGTACGAGGGCACCTCACTGCTGCACCATCTCGAGGAACTGCACATCGCCTCGGACCGCAACCTGATCGACGTCCGCTTCCCGGTGCAGTACGTGATCCGGCCGCACCAGTCCTCGCACGCCGCCCTGCACGACTTCCGCGGCTATGCGGGCACCATCGCCGGTGGCGTTGTGCGTCGCGGCGACGAGGTCACCGTGCTGCCGTCGGGGTTCACCACGTCGGTGTCGGCGGTGTGGGCCCCGGGCGGCCGGGAGCTGGAGGAGGCCTTCGCCGGCCAGGCCGTGACCCTCGAGCTCACCGACGACATCGACATCGCGCGCGGCGATCTCATCTGCCGCCCGCACAACCGCCCGCACGTCGGCCAGGACATCGACGCGATGGTGTGCTGGCTGGCCACCGACAGCCAGCTGACCCCGGGGTCACGCTTCACCATCCAGCACACGACCCGCTCCACCCGCGCCGTCGTGCGCGAGCTCGACTACCGCCTCGACGTCAACACCCTGCACCGGGACGAGTCGGCCGGCGAACTGTCGCTCAACGAGATCGGCCGCGTGCAGCTGCGCACCCAACAGCCGCTGTTGTTCGACCCTTACCGCCGCAGCCGCGACACCGGCAGCTTCATCCTCATCGACGAGGCGACGAACAACACCGTCGCCGCCGGCATGATCACCGGGCCGACGCAGCAGGAATCGCACGTGGTGTGGCACCGCGGTTCGGTGCAGCGGGAGGAACGCGCCACCAACGGCATGACCGTGTGGCTCACCGGGCTGTCCGGCTCGGGCAAATCCACGGTGGGCGCCGAACTCGAGCGGCGGCTGGTCGCGTCCGGGCGCCCGGCGTACCTGCTCGACGGCGACAACCTGCGGCACGGCCTGAACTCGAACCTCGGCTTCTCCGCCGACGATCGGGCCGAGAACGTGCGGCGCACCGGCGAGGTCGCGAAGCTGCTCGCCGACGCGGGCATCGTGGCGATCGTCTCGCTGGTCAGCCCGTACGCCGCCGACCGCGAGCAGGTGCGGGCCGCGCATGCGGAGTCCTCGCTGCCGTTCGTCGAGGTGTTCGTCGACACGCCGCTTGCGGTTTGCGAAACCCGCGACCCGAAGGGCATGTACGCCAAGGCGCGCGCCGGCGAGATCAAGAACTTCACCGGCGTCGACGACCCGTACGAGGCGCCGGAGTCACCGCACCTGCGGCTGCGCCCGGAGGACGGCGACGCCGCGGCGCAGGCGTCGCTGGTCCTCGACCTCGTCGAGCGGATCTCTCGATGAGTGCGGATGCTCGGCTCGCCGCCGACCTGGCGGACCGGGCCGGCGAGCTGTTGCTGCGCCTGCGCGCTGACAGCGGACTGACCGGCAAGGAGCTCGGCAAGCGCGGCGATGCCGATTCCAACGTGCTACTGCTGCGCGAACTCGCCGCTGCCCGCCCCGACGACGCAGTCCTCTCGGAGGAGTCGGCCGACTCGGCGGCGCGGCTGTCGGCCGATCGCGTCTGGATCATCGACCCGCTCGACGGCACCCGCGAGTACGGCATGCCCGGACGCGACGACTGGGCCGTGCACGTGGCGCTGTGGCAGCGCGGTCGCGAGATCACCGACGCCGCGGTCGCCCAACCGTCGCTGGACACCGTCTACGCAAGCGACGATGCCGCGGCCGGGCAGGCCGCCGACCGAGTGCTGCGCTTCCTGGTCAGCGACAGCCGCCCGCCGGCCTGGGCCGCGCCGGTCGCCCAGGAACTCGGCGCCGAGCTCGCCCCCATGGGCTCGGCCGGCGCGAAGGCGATGGCCGTGCTGCGCGGCGACGCCGATGCCTACCTGCACAGCGGCGGCCAGTGGGAGTGGGATTCAGCCGCGCCGGTCGGAGTGGTGCTCGCCGCCGGCCTGCACGCCTCGCGCATCGACGGCAGTCCGCTCACCTACAACGCCGCTCATCCGTACCTGCCCGACCTGCTCATCTGCCGTCCCGACCTCGCGCCCGCGCTGCTCGAGAAGATCGGCGAGTTCTCCCGGACCTGACCCTTCCGAAGGTGGGACGGCACGGGGCAGGATCGCGGCCATGAGTGCTGCCGCGTCCCCGCCCGCGACCTTCTGTGCGGCCTTCCAAGCCACCGCGGCGCGTCACCCGGATCGCGTCGCGCTGCGCAGTGCCGACGGCAGCGTCTCGCTCACCTGGCGCAGGTACGCCGACCGTGTCCGCGCGGTGGCAACCGGGTTGGCGGCGCTCGGGGTGCGGCGCGGCGACACGGTCGGGCTGATGCTCACGAACCGGCCGGAGTTCCATCTCGTCGACACCGGCGCGCTGCATGTCGGCGCCACGCCGTTCTCGATCTACAACACCCTTGCCCCGGGTCAGATCGCGCACCTGTTCGCCAACGCGGGCAATCGCGTCGTCGTGTGCGAGGAGCAGTTCCTCGACCAGATCCGCGCCGCGATCCCCGAGACCGCCGTCGAGCACATCGTGTGCGTCGACGCGGCGCCGGCCGGCACGATCGCGCTCGCCGACCTCGAGTCGCGCGCGGCGCCGGACTTCGACTTCGACGCGTCGTGGCGCGCCGTCGAGGCGTCGGACGTGCTGACGATCATCTACACGTCGGGCACCACCGGGCCGCCCAAGGGCGTCGAGCTCACCCACGCCAACATGCTCGCCGAGATCGCCGCGACGTCGCAGATCCGCCGGTCCGGCCCGGACGACCTGGTGATCTCCTACCTGCCCGACGCGCACGTCGCGAACCGGTGGGGCGTGCACTACACCAGCCTGGCCACCGGGCTGCAGGTCGTGACGCTCGCCGACCTCAAGCAGATGATCACCGTGCTGCCCGCGATCCGGCCGACGTTCTTCGGGGCCGTTCCGCAGATCTGGTACCGGCTCAAGGCCGGCATCGAGGCACAGCTGGCGGCCGAGAAGTCGCCGGTGAAGCGGCGGCTGGCGACCTGGGCGATCGGCGTCGGGCGGCGGCGGGCCCGGCTGCGTTCCGACGGCAAGCCGGTCCCCCGCATGCTGCACGCGCAGCACGCGCTCGCCGAACGCGTCGTGCTGAGCGCGATCCGCGCCCGGCTCGGGCTGGACCGGGTGCGGTTCGCCGCCACCGGTGCGGCCGCGATCGACCCGGAAGCGCTGGAATTCGTGCTCGGGCTGGGCCTACCGGTGTGCGAGGTGTGGGGCATGTCGGAGACGTCGTGCTGCGTCACCGTCAATCCGCCGGACGCGGTACGCATCGGCACCGTCGGCGTGCCGATCGCCGGGTGCGAGGTCCGCCTCGCCGACGACGGCGAGCTCCTCGTCCGCGGCCCGTTGCTGATGAAGGGCTACCGCAACGACCCGGAACGCACCGCCGAGGCCATCGACGCCGACGGCTGGCTGCACACCGGGGACATCGCCACCATCGACGCCGACGGCTACGTCACGATCGTCGACCGCAAGAAGGAGTTGATGATCAATTCGGCGGGCAAGAACATGTCCCCGGCCAACATCGAGGGCGCGGTCAAGGCGCATTGCCCGCTGGTCGGTTCGGCGGTCGCCATCGGCGACGACCGGCCCTATGTCGTGGCGCTGCTGACCCTCGACCCGGACGCCGTGGCGGCGTTCGGTCGTTCCCGAGGCATCGCCGACGCCACGCCGCAGGCGTTGGCCGCTGATCCGCAGGTGCGCGCGGCCGTCGACCAAGGTGTCAAGGAGGCGAATTCACGGCTGTCTCGCGTCGAGCAGATCAAGCGGTACGAGATCCTGCCCGCCGTCTGGGAACCGGGTGGCGACGAGATCACCCCGACCCTGAAGCTCAAGCGCCGGCCGATCGCCGCGAAGTACGTGGACGAGATCGCCGCCCTCTACCGCACGTGAGCCCGGCGTCGGGTCGACCCGGGCCACGGTGGACACTGACCCGGTGACCGAGTCCGCCATGTCGGAGGAAGAAACCGGGCCACAGGCGCACCCCGCGATTCGCGGCGCCGGGATGATCGGCCTGGCCGTGGGCGCGCTGGGCGTCGTGTTCGGCGACATCGGCACCAGCCCGCTGTACGCGCTGCAGACCGTCTTCGCGATCGACCACCACGCCGTCAAGGCGACGATGGGCGACGTCTACGGCGTGATCTCGCTGGTGTTCTGGTCGGTCACCATCATCGTCTCGATCAAGTACGTCACGTTCATCCTGCGCGCCGACAACGACGGCGAGGGCGGGGTCATGGCGTTGGCCGCGCTGGCCCGCAAGGCGACGACCGGCCGAGGCCGGTTGGTCAGCATCGCGCTGATCCTCGGTGTCATCGGGGCTTCGCTGTTCTACGGCGACAGCGTGATCACCCCGGCGATCTCGGTGCTGTCGGCCGTCGAAGGGCTTGGAGGTCGCGTCTCCCGGACTGCATGACGCCGTGGTGCCGATCGCGATCGCGATCATCACCGTGCTGTTCTTCGTCCAGCGGCTGGGGACGCACGCCGTCGGCAGGTTCTTCGGGCCGGTGATGATCGTCTGGTTCGTCGTCCTCGCGGTCACCGGGGTCCCGGAGATCGTGAAACGACCCGAGATCCTGCGCGCCCTGTCCCCCACGTACATCGTCTCGTTCACCGCCGATCATCCCTATCTCACGTTCATCGCGCTCGGCGCCGTGGTCCTGTCGATAACCGGCGCCGAGGCCCTGTACGCCGACATGGGCCATTTCGGTCGTTCGCCGATCCGGCGATCCTGGTTCTGCCTCGTCTTCCCCTGCCTCATCCTCAACTACCTCGGCCAGGGCGCGCTGATCCTGCGGGACCCGAAGGCCATCGACAATCCGTTCTTCCTGCTCGGGCCGAGCTGGTCCCGGATCCCGATGGTCATCCTCGCGACGATGGCCACGGTGATCGCCTCGCAGGCGGTGATCTCCGGGGCGTACTCGGTGTCGCGGCAGGCGGTGCGGCTCGGGTTCCTCCCGAACCTCACCGTGCGGCACACGTCGCAACGCGAGAGCGGGCAGATCTACGTCCCGGCGATCAACTGGCTGGTGTTCGCCAGCGTGATCATCCTGGTGCTCGGATTCCGCTCGTCGAACCGGTTGGCGACGCTCTACGGGTTCGCGGTGACCGGCACGTTCCTGATCGACACCACGCTGTTCCTGATCGTCGCGATGACCGTGTGGCACTGGCCGGGTTGGAAGGGCATCGCCCTCGGCGTGTTGTTGTACGTGGTCGAGATCGCCTTCTTCGCCGCCAACGTCACCAAGATCGCGAGTGGCGGCTGGCTGCCGCTGTGCATCGCGGCCGCGGTCGCGACCGTGATGACGACCTGGCAACTCGGCCGCCGCATCGTCACGGCCAAGCGGGAGGAGATGGAAGGCCCGCTGCAGCACTTCGTGGACGAACTGCACGAGCGCAACCTCACCCGGGTGCGCGGCACGGCGGTGTTCCCGCATCCGACGAAGGAGACGACCCCACTCGCGTTGCGAGCGAACGTCGAGTTCAACCAGGTGCTGCACGAACACGTGGTGATCGTGTCGGTCCGCGCAGAGGCGGTGCCGTACGTGCCCGTCGACGAACGGATCACCGTCGACCCGCTCGTGCACGCGCACGACGGCGTGGTGCACATCGACGTCCGGTTCGGCTTCCAGGACGAGCAGGACCTGCCGGATACGCTGCGCCGCGCGATCGGGCTCAGCGACGAACTGCAGTTCGATCCGGAGCAGGCGTCCTACTTCCTGTCCCGGCTGACGATCCAGCGTGGCGACCTCGAGGGTATGGCGCGCTGGCGCAAGCGGTTGTTCGTCGGGTTGGCGCACAACGCCGCCAATCCGGCATCGAATTTCTGCCTGCCCGACGACCGCACCGTCATCATGGGCGCACACCTGGAGCTGTGATCAGGTGCGCAACGCGGACCCGACGACACTGCGACCGGTTGCGACGCGCTGCCAGAAACCGTAGGTCCCGGCGTCCCTGAGCTCCTCGGCGGCCTCGACCAGCGCGCCGTACGCCGCGAACGCGAACGCCCCGCCGACCGAGATGCGGGCGACGCCCAGCTCGGCGAGCTGCGCGACGGTCGGCGCCGCGGGCAGCGCCAGCACGTTGACCGGCCGGTCGACCGAGCTGACCACCGCTCGGATGTCGTCGGCCGTGGTGAGCCCGGGCGCGTACAACACGTCCGCGCCGGCCTCCTGGAAGCGCTGCAGCCGGGTGATGGTGTCGTTGAGATCGTCGCGGCCGTGCAGATGATTCTCGGCGCGGGCGGTGAGCACCAGCCGCCCCCGGGCCGCCTCGGCAGCCGCGCGCACACGTTCGATCGCGTGGTCGAGCGGGTAGATCGGATCGTCGTCGCGGCCGGTGGCGTCCTCGATCGAGCAGCCGGCGAGGCCCGACCCCGGCTGCCAGTGCGACGGTCTCGGCGACGCCGGACGGGTCGTCGGCGAAGCCGTTCTCGAAGTCGGCGGACACCGGCAGGTCGGTCGCCTCGACGATCGCCGCGGCGTGGCCGAGCGCCTCCTCGCGGGTGACCGACATGTCCGGTCGACCGAGCGTGGCGGCGAACCCACTGCTGGTGGTGGCCAGGGCCTGATAGCCGAGCGCGGCGAGGATGCGCGCCGAGCCCGCGTCCCAGGGGTTGGGCAGCAGCAACGGGTCGCCGGGACGGTGCAGTTCGCGAAAGGTTGGCATGTCGTCCATCCTGCTGCGCCGCCGCCGCGGAGGCGATCAGGTTTTGCCGCGGGCCAGCCGCACGGCGAGGTCGTGCGCACTGTGCAGGTAGCCGCCGCCGAAGAGCACGGCGTGCACCAGCAGCGGGAACAGCTGCCATAGGGCGATGCGGTCCTGCCAACCGTCGGCGAGCGGCGTGACCTCCTCGTAGGCGGCGATCGTGCGGCTCGGGATACTCCCGAACAGGTCGAGCATCGCGAGATCGACCTCGCGGTGTCCGCCGTATGCGGCCGGATCGATCAGCCACGGCCGGCCGGCGCGGTCGGCGAGCACGTTGCCGGTCCACAGGTCGCCGTGCAGCCGCGCGGGCGGCTCGGCCGGCGCCTCGACGCGCACCCGGGCCACGTCGCGTTCGAGGCCGACGCGCCGGGCGAGCGGCAGGCAACGGTGCTGCAGGTAGTACTCGTTCCACTCGTCGCCCTCTGGTGAGGGCAGCTCGCAGCGGCCGACGAAGAACGCGCCGCGACCGGGCAGGGAGCCGAACCGCGGCGCACCGGCGCGGTGCAGCTTGCGCGAGCATCCGGCCGAGGTCGCCCGCCCCGGCCGCGTCGAGTCGGCCGCCGTCGATGCGTTCCAGGACCAGCTCGCCGGGTGACTCGGCCACGATGGCCGGGACCCGGGCGCCGGCCGCGGCCAGCCAGCGCAGCCCGGCGGCCTCCAGCGGCGCAGGGTGGTGTTTGACGAACCGGTCCACGGCGTCAGGATGCCGCGAACTCGCTCGCTCGCCGCTCGAGACACTGCGCGAGATACGCGAGCAGCAGCCGTTCGTCGGCGTCGAGCCATCGTCCGGCGCGCGAGCGGCGGCCGTGGAGGAACTCGCCGAGCTGCCCGGACGTGTACCCGTCGATCACGTCGGGATGGACGTAGTGGGCACGCGCGATGGTGCGGGTGTTGCCGAGCGCCGCGGAGGCGGCGTCGATGGCCGCGAGCACCTGCGGTTCGGCATCGTCGCCGGCCGGCAGGTGCGGGCGCAGGTGGGCGAAGGCGGTCTTCGTCCCGTTCCAGGTGCGGAAGTCCTTCGCGGTGAGATGGGCGCCGGTGACATCACGCAGCCGCGCATTGATGTCCTCCGAGCCCACCGGCGAGCCGTCGATGGTGAACAGCCGGCGGGTGCGCTGCTCGGCGAGCTTGGCCACCACGCGCGCGACGCCGGCATCCGTGAGGGACACCTCCGCGGTCTTCCCGGACTTCGCGGGGAACCGGAAGTCCATCCTCGCGCCATGCACCTGGACGTGCCTGCGGTTGAGCGTGCTGAGCCCGAAGCTGTCGTTCTCCTCGGCGTAGACCTCGTTGCCGACCCGCAGCCCGGCGACGTCGATGATCCGCAGCATCGCACCGAGCACCCGGTCGGCGTCCAATGTCCGGCGCCGCAGCTGCTTGTCGACGTCGGCGCGAATGGTCGGCAGCGCGTCGCCGAAGCCGAGCAGCCGGTAGAAGTTGAGCTGGTCGCGCAGCGACCGCCAGCGCTCGTGGTAGATGTACTGCCGCCGATCCCGCTCGTCGTCGCCGACGGCGAGGATGTGCCCGTCGGGCCACGTGCAGATCCACACGTTGCGCCAGGCCGGCGGGATCGCGATCTGGGCGATCCGGTCCCGGACCTTCACGTCCACGACCGTGACCCCCTTCGCGTCCCGGTAGGTGAAGCCACGGCCGTGCCGCAACCGGGTCATGCCCGGCTCGTCCGGGCTGACGTAGCGCAGCTTCGCGACCCGCGCGCACTCCTGCGGATCGTCGTAGAGCGTCGCGATCAGCTGCGCGGCACTCGGCTTCGCGGCAGTCACCTCGAGGTGGTACCCCGCTTCGGCCGTGGGCATCACGGCACTCGGTAGGTTGGCAGCGCCGGGGCGGTAGCTCAGCCGGTTAGAGCAGGGGACTCATAATCCCTGGGTCGTGGGTTCGAGTCCCACCCGCCCCACCAGATCGCGGTCCCCGGATTCCGGGCGTCGCGTGCTCGGGACGACCGACCGCTCCGCTCCCCCGCAACGGCCGCGGTCCGCAACGAGTCCGCACGAGCTCGCGCGGCGTCGATCTGATCGGCCAGCGCGTCCAGGTCGTCCTCGAACAGACCCGAGTAGACATCGAGCGTCATTGCCGCGCTCGCGTGGCCGAGCATTCGCTGCACCGCTTTTACGTTCGCGCCGGCCGCCACTGCGAGACTGGCCGCCGTGTGCCGCAGTTCGTGCGGAGTCAGGCCCGGCAAGCCGACCGACACGGCGGCGGAGTCGAAGAAGTTTCGCCGGAAGGTGTGATTGCGCAGCACGAGTCCATGGGGACTGGTGAACACCAGATCATTGCGGCCCTTGCCATGGATCGCCGCATCCAGCTCCGCGATCAGGAACCGTGGTAACGGGACCGACCGTTGCTGGTGAGTCTTCGGAGTGCCCGAGACAATTATCCCGCGCACATCGCTGACCGCCTCGGCGACGATCAATCGGCGGCTCAGCAGGTCAACCCGGCACACCTTCAACGCCGCGAGTTCTCCCCACCGCAGACCGCAGTACCCCAATACGTAGACGACCAGCCGGTATCGTCCACACGCCTCGGCCAAGCTTTCGACCTGGTCGTGGGTCAGGAACCGCTTCTCAGGCCTCGCCGGGCGAGGAAGCCGGACCCCTTCAGCGGGATTGACCGCCAGTCGCCGGTCCTTCACCGCCGCCGACAGGATCAGCGACAACACCCGAAACGCCTGACGCGCCGACGACGCAGACAGTCCTTCCTCGAGTAGCCAACCGACCCACTCGGACACCCCGCCATGACTCACCTGCGACAGCGGAACACCAGCCCACACAGGCAATACCTGCCGAGTCAACAACGACTCATAACGCACTCGCGTCGACGGCTTCAGGTGTACGTGCGACGACATCCAGACCCGCGCCCATTCACCCACCGGCAATCGCGACCGGCCGGGGTCCAAGTACTCACCGCGCGACTGCGCAACCTCAACTGCCGCCAACCAGCGTTCGGCGTCGATCTTGCGATTGAAATGGCGCGCGTGCTCCCGATGCTGAACATCCCGATAGCGCGCCCGCCACTTCCCGTTCGGTCTGCGAGCCACATTGCCGGACACGTTAGCTCGCCCAACCGGTGCACTCTCGGGATAGCCACCGACGCACCACCGCCGGGTCATAGCGCAGGTGCCGGCCGACCTTGAACGCATCGGGTCCGATCCGTTGATACCGCCACTGATACAGCGTGGCCACCGGTAGCCGAAGGAACGCCGCAGCCTCCTCCGCCGTCCACAACTCCTCTACCTTTTCCGCCGCCACGAGTGCGCGGCGTTGATTTCGAATTTCGCTCATCGTGCGTCGCCTTCCATATGCCGAGGAGGGTCGTCCTCCCGCTAGCCGAGGATGAATGTCAGGCCGCTAGGTAGCTGTCAAGGGCGCCTGCGGCGTCACTGCGTGATTTCGCTTCGCTCGACCCTGGACGGCCACCCACCCGCCTGAAAGCGTGGCGTCTATCGGAAGGACGACACAGAACGGTCCGAGCGCTGCTGCTGCCGTTTACGGTCGGCGTACTCGCGGGCCAGTGCGGCGGACTCCGCGGCTAGCGCGGCGTCGCTGGCGGTGCGCCAGCCGATGCCGGCGAACGTCCAGGACCCAATCACCAGCGTGGTTTCCTCGGCGTCGGGGTCGAGATCGGCCTCAAGCTCGTCGAGCGGGCCGTGGGAGGGGCGCTGCAGCTGCGCGATCCGCCAGCGTCGGCGTTCGGTGCGCAGCCGATCCAAGGTCACCGAGTAGCGGCGGGACTTGGTCGCGAAGTGGCCGTGGTAGCCGAGCATGTGCAGCCACCGCCCGAGCCCGTCATAGGTGGGGACGCCGGCAGCGTCAGCGTCGGCCGCGAGGTGGGCGGCGGTTTCGATGATGCGGCAGGCGTGGTCGTTGACGCCCTGACGTCGGGCGGCTTCCGGGCCGGTGATACCCGGTGGGATGCCGAAGTCCTCACAGGCTTTTGTGGCGTACTTAGCGATGTAGGCCGCGACCCGCCGCGGCGAGAGCTCCGCGTCACCGTCATCAGCAGCGGACGCCCGGACGGGTCGGATGTCGACCTGGGCGCCGAACCGCAACCGGCGGCTGACATCGCCGGGTGTGGCCGGTGGCACGTGCCGGGTGGTCTTCGCGGCCGCCGTTGCGATGACTTGTTGCAGCTCGGCCATCCCGAGGTCGATCTGCGGTGCCGGGTAGGGGTCGGCAGCGGTGGCCGGCCCGTCCAGGCGGAGGATCGCGTGGAAATGGATGACGCCGCGGCGCTGGAACTCCGTCACCTTCGCATGCGACCACTGCGCATGGTCTCGGATCCGCGACCGGGAGATACCGAGGCTGGTCGCGAGTTCGCGGTACAACGCGATGGTGAACCGGCGCCACAACTCCGTCGAGAGCCACTGCCAGATCACCTGCGAGGGGTAGTCGTAGCAGTCCGGGCACAGCGGCTGCCCCAACCGGCCATCACACTCATCGTGGCGGTGTGCGCACCAAGTCGGGCGGCCGTGCCGGCACACCCACGCCCGTCCCTTCCTAGGCGGGTGACACGGGCGGTTGCCGGCGCGGGCGGTGTGCACCTGACCGAACGAGGGCGCGGTCACCGTCACGAACAGCTGCGGATGCGACCCGACCGATGCCGGGACGCCTTTCATGCCGCCGCCGGCCCCCGCGGCCAACAGGTGCCACATGTCGCCCTTGTACTCGCGCGAACACGACGGGCACACCGCCGCCCGTCGATTGCTGCAGCGTAGGTAGGTGACGCCGTCCGGTTCCCGGTCGGTGTCATAGCGCGAGAGCACCTCACCGGTGCGCGTGTCGATCGTGGAAGCAGTGCCGCGCAACCGGACCGGTTTTGCGCAGTACCCGCATCCGGCCTGCTGATCGGTGAATCGGTTCCAGTGTCCGGAAGACAGCCGATCGACCACCTGAGCCACCGCGGCCGGCGCCAGCTCGACCCCGTCCACCACCGGCACCGCACCGGCCAACACCGATGCGAGCACACCCCGAACGGGCGCGCCGCGAGCTGCGGTGTCGAGGGGTGCGGTGGTTGCCTGCACGCGATGCTCCCGGGGGCGCACCGCGCGAGACACGCCTCTCACGCGGTACGCCGGTCCAGGGGAACCAGGCCAGACGAACCGGTGTCGACGTCCGGGCGTGCAAACGTCACCGAGCCGCACCCGCGGCACCTCGTCCTGACCACTACTGCGATAGCGATCCACATCGAGCAGCTCTAACCGCGGAATGAGTGCACAGCACCCCACCGCTAGAACCGCATCCCGGCCACCACGCCGCAGCGCTTGACCGTGCCAAGATCATGACCGACGACGCCGAACAAAATCATCGACGACACGCCGAAGGCCCGACAACCGCACGGAAAGCGCGACAGCCACGCTCTACCCGGCCGCTCGACTGGCGGCATCTCTGGTAGTTGATCGGCGGAGATGTCGATGCATCAATCAATATGCAGCCGTCGGCGTGCTCGTTCACATACATTCACCGTTGATCGGCGCGCTAGAGCTGTCGATACGCGCGGCTGCGAGGCGGAGACAGTCGTGGTTGTGAACACGCAGACCAGATGATATGTGCCACGGCTGCCGGTGGACAGCCGCCGCGGAGGCGGCGGTGCTCAGCGAGCGTCACAGGCGGCGTCAACTCCCGCCGCGTCTCGCGCCTTCTTGACCGAGCTCGAAAGGTATTTGGCGTCCTCGGCATGCACCGCCGCGACGAACTCTTTCTGGCCGCGGTTCGCCGCTGCCGGCCGATCGGCATTCAGGCGGTTCGCGTAAGCGATGTAGGCACGCATCGCACCGTTCGCGCTCCGCGCGTCGGGGGGCACCGCGACCGCGGAGAAACCTGCGATCGAAGTCGTGTTCGAGCGCCGTGTGGGCGGCGAGGTGTTGCTTGAACTGCGCGACGGTGAGCCCCGCCGAATCGCCGTTGTTCGTGACGGCGAGGATCTTGGGCAGCAAGGTCTGACACAACGCGTTCACCTCGGCGAGGTAGCCGGCCGCGGTCGCGTTCGCAGCGGTCGACGAGACTGCCGTCGACGACGCAGCACCCAACGTGCCGACGACAAGTCCATCTCCGCCGACGTGGGTGCGCACCCACCCGACGAGGAACACCCCGCGACCAGGACACCTGCCGCGGTCAGTCTTGGCATTGTGACCAGCCCGCCGCCGATTGCGGAAGACGTCGCTTAGCGCGGCCCGAGCCAGTCGAGGTTAGTGTCCGGGACCGCGCCGTCGGGTGAGGACCAGGAGTCCGGACCCGGCGAGGAGCAGGAGGACCGCGACCGCGATCAGGTCGCCGGTTCGAGCGCCGGTGTTCGCCAGGGTGGCGGCCGCGGCGGCCGCGGTCGACGCCGGCGGGGTCGTGGTCGGTGGCGGCGAGGTCGTGGGCGGTGGCGGCGAGGTCGTGGGCGAGGTCGTGGTCGGCGTCGTGGTGGGTGTCGGCGCGGCGGCGATCGTCACGGTGTAGCGCGCGGAGTCAGTGCCGAACTCGTTGCTGGCGGTGATCGTGAATGTATAAGTTCCGGCCTTCGTGGGTTTGCCCACGATTGTCGCCGGATCGAGGGACAGACCCGGCGGGAGGCTTCCTGCTGACACGGCGAAGGCAATCTTCGGGGAGCCGGTGGCCGTCACCGTGAACCGGTAATGCTTGCCCACCTTGCCGTTCGGCGGGTTGCCGGACGTGATCGTCGGCTTGACCGCAGTGCACAAGCCTGCCGGGTCGCTGGTGCGGCCGGTGTCGCCGGTCCAGGTGTTGGCCGTGCCCGCGGTTCCGGCGCCGGTGGTCGTGTCCACACAGTCCTTGGCTCCGCTGTCGAGCGACCGGTTGCCGGTGACCGTGATCCCGGTCCCGGACTCCAGCCAGATGCCGTTGTTGCTCGAGTTGCGGACCACGTTGTCTGCGATCCGGGTCGATGAGCTCTGCTCGGTGGCCGGCTGGATCCGGATCCCGTTGGATCGACCGGTGATGGTGTTAGACGCGATTTCCGATACCTGATTCAGGCTGCCGACGTAGAACTGGGCCACCACATTGATGCCGGTGGCGTCACCGCCCGAGATCGTGTTGCCCGTGATGGTGGTGCCGGTGTTTCCCCCGCCAACGAACAACGCCGAGGAGGTGCTGCCCGTCACCGTGTTATCGGTGATCTTCGCGCCGGCGGTCAGGAACAGCGCAATGAAGTTGCCGTCGCCTTTGCTGGTGTTGTTGCTGACGACCAGGCCACTGGACTGGGCTCCGGCCACGCCGGGGCCCGTGGTGTTGATGTCGGTCGCGTTGCCGGTGAACGCGTTATCCGTGATGGTCAGGTTGTTCGACGCGCCGTTGCTCAGGAAGATGCCGCCGGTGCCGTTGTCGGGGGCGTCGTCGCTGCCGAACCGGCTACCCGTGATCGTGGTGTCCGACGCAGTGAGATGGATCCCGGTCGCTTCCCCGGTGATGATGTTGTTGGTCCACTTGTATCCGCTGCCGCCGTTGAGCGCGAGGATCCCCTCGCCGGCGCCGGTGATGCTAAAGCCGCTGACCGTCCCCGTGCTACCCGCACCGCTGTAGGTGACCGCGTCGCCGGACGCGGGGGAGATGGTCGCCTCCGCGCCCGGGCTCGTGCGGTTCGTCGCCGTAGCCGGAGTCTGATACTGCGGACCGAGCAGTGTCACGTTCTTCGTGACGGAGACGTTCTCCGGGTACGTGCCGGGACACACGTAGATCGTGTCGCCCGGGCTCGCCGCGGTCACCGCCGCCTGAATCGTGCTGGCCGACGGATTCGGGCATGCCGTTGAGTTGGCTGCGCCGACCACTGTGGCGCCCGCGGGGGGTGCGGCAGAGGCAGGCGCGGCACCCGTCAGCAGCGCCGCGGATCCGATCGCGAACGCGCCCGCGACCACCGTTGCGGCAAACCGTCGACCCATCATTCACTCCCATCACACAGCCGTCGCCAAGGATCATGCCGGAACCACCCGATTATGGGAAATGTCCGGTTGGCAGGCCGCGGACTCGCTCGCCGTCCTATGCGATCGGCGCAGGGCTGCACTTGTGCGTCTCCAAACCCGCCCAAGCAGACCGCACACCGCGACCGACCCGAAACCGGGACGATGGACAATCCCCGGACCAAAGCCCAACGCCAGTAGGTTGATAGGTCCCCTACGAGTCTGCGCGTATCACGCGCACGCCAGCCGGTCACGACGCATCCACACCAGCGCGTATTCGGCGATCAATCGCGTGATCGACTTCTACGGCCGATAGCCGAGCTGCGGGCAGATTCGCTGATCAGCATGAATATCCACACCGCCAAGACGCGACCATCGGCAGATGCCGTCGCGACTCGCCTTCGCCCACCCCAACCCAACGCTTCAACGGCGTCAGTAGGCGGTCACCGACCAGTCGACGGGAGACAACGGGTCACCGCCCTTGCGATTCGCCCTGCATGGTGAGAACTTTCTTTACTCGGTCAAGGCGCCGGCCTCCGGCCGGCCCGGAGTGCCCGGCAGCTCCGTCGGCCCGCTCGGCTCGCTCGGTACGTCCTCGCTCCGCTGCGGGCGCCCTCGCTCGCTTCGCCGTCCGCCGTCGCCCCAGGGCTGTCCGCAGAGAGTCCGCACCAGCTCTCAGAGCATGGCGAAACGCCGAGAACAGTCGAACGGCCATTTGCCCATAACGCCTGGCCTATCGAACGCTCCCGGCGCTCAGCCGATCGCTGTCATTACCCCCGAAACGCGCTCATAATCCCTGGGTCGTGGGTTCGAGTCCCACCCGCCCCACCAGATCGCGATCGTTTCGTTGCCCGTTACTTCCCGGAAGTCCCGAGTTCGGCCCCTGGTGGCCTGGTCGTGATTCTTTTCGGCGCATGAACTGGAAGACGCGCGTCAATCGCACGCTGAGCAAGACGACCGGGTACGAGCTGCGCCGACCATCGTCGGTACGGTCCGCCACGCGGGTGCCACCGCGGAGCCCGGTCGCTCCCACGTCGCCGAAGGTGGTGGCGCCGGCGCCGGTCGCTGCGGCACCCGCCGCATCCGCGAAGCGCATGCCACCGAGGGAGAAGAACGCCTCGCTGCCGCCGCCGCGCATCCCGGTCGGCGAGGCCAAGTCGGCGAACTTCTTCGACGACTACCCGCGACTGGCCATGAGCCGGCGGATGCAGATGAACCTGCGCTACGACGCGCTCATCCACCAGAACCGCGACGTGCTCGAAGGTGCGCGGGTGCTCGACCTGGCGTGCAGCGAGGGCTCCTACTCCTTCGGGGCACTGCACGTCGGCGCGGCCCACGTGCTCGGCATCGAGGGGCGCGAGGACAAGGTCAGCAACGCCTACGGACACTTCGAGGCGCTCGGCGTCGCACCAGATCGGTACCGCTTCATCGCCGGTGACGTGTTCAAGACCCTGGCCGAGGAGAAGCCGCAGGTCGACGTCGTGATGTGCCTCGGGTACATCTACCACACGTTGCGCTACCCCGAGTTGCTGTACCGGATCCGCGAGACCGGAGCGCAGGTCGTGATCATCGACGGTGAGGTGGCGGTCACCGACGAGGCGGTTGTGCGGCTGATCGAGGAGAACGTCGACATGATCGGCAATGCGACCCGCGACGAGTATTCGGCCGAGCAGACGACGTTGTCCGGACGCCCGTCGGTCGTGGCGCTGGAGAAGATGCTCGGGGTCTACGGTTTCACGGTCGAACGGCAGGCCGACTGGGCCGCGATCTTCCGTGACAACCCGGAGCTGAGCTTCCCCGAGTACTCGCAGTGCCGGCGGGTCAGCGTGGTCGGCCGGCGTACCTCCGACCGCTCGTGGCACGACGGAGCCTCGCGCCACTGATCGCCGTCGACGATCGCTCGCTGTTGGTCGGGCTGCAATCTCGCAGCTACCCGTCGTTTCCCGGCAACGCGGGTGACCGCCCTACGGTCCGACCAGTGCGTTGTACTCCTGGCGGTTCCGGCAATCGCGATGCCGCATGACCGCGCTCGACACCGTGATCGACCGCAGTGCGCCCGTGGCGCGCTCGCAGCCTGCGGTGCGCACCGACATCCAGGCGCTGCGCGCACTGGCTGTGTGCGGCGTGATGCTCTATCACCTGTGGCCGAACCGGTTGACCGGCGGCTATGTCGGTGTCGACGTCTTCTTCGTCATCTCCGGGTATCTCATCACCACGCACTTGGTCGCGCACCCTCCGGACCGCGTGCGGAATCTCTTCGACTTCTGGTCTCGCCGAATCCGGCGCCTCCTGCCGGCAGCGCTGCTCGTGCTGGGTGCGGTGCTCATCGCCTCCCGGCTCGTCGCTCCGCCGACCCAGTGGGAGAACACCGCTACCCAGACCCGGGCCGCCACCCTGTACGTGCTGAACTGGCGTCTCGCGGCCGATGCGGTCGACTACCTGGCCGCGCAGAACGCACCCACACCGGTGCAGCATTTCTGGTCGCTGTCAGTGGAGGAGCAGTTCTACCTGGGCTGGCCCGTTCTCATCCTCGTCCTGGTGATCCTGGCCCGCCGAATCCGACGGCCGGCCGCCCCGCTCGTGTTCACCGGGCTGGCCGCCGTGGTGGCCGTGTCGCTGTGGTACTCGATCGAATCGACGGCGCACGACCCGGCCCGCGCGTTCTTCGTGACGCCGACCCGGGTCTGGGAACTCGGCATCGGCGGCCTGCTGGCAGTCGCACACGGGCAGCGCAGCCTCGGCCGTCACGTCCAGGTGGCGACCCGGCCGGCGCGACCGGTCGCGCTGACGATGGTGTGGGGAGGAATCGTCGCGATCGCCGTCGCGATGATCGAATTCGGGGCAAAGACTCCGTGGCCGGGGTGGCACGCCCTCGTGCCCACCCTCGGCTGCGCGGCCGTGATCGCCGCGAACAACCCGACGGTCGCCTTCGCGCCGGCGAAGCTGTTCGCGCTGCGTCCGGTTCAGTGGACCGGCAACCTGTCCTACTCGCTGTATCTGTGGCACTGGCCACTGATCGTGTTGCTCCCCAACGTGAGTGGCAACCATCTCGGTCACCTCGACAAGGTCACCATCATCGTGGCCTCGTTCGCGCTTGCCGCCGCCACCAAACGCTTCGTCGAGGATCCGTTCCGCCGTCCGGCCTGGGGTCGCCCGCTCGTCAAACCGTTCGCGCTCGCGGCAGTCGCCATGACGAT
This sequence comes from uncultured Actinomycetota bacterium, assembly GCA_963850835.1. Taxonomy (GTDB): domain Bacteria; phylum Actinomycetota; class Actinomycetes; order Mycobacteriales; family Jatrophihabitantaceae; genus Jatrophihabitans. The sequence goes on from CAWKNB010000005.1 coordinate 82,384, forward strand.
CGTGGTCGGCGCTGCCGGCCTGCAGATCACCGCTGTTCACCACCACGACGCACAGGCGCAGGCCGCCGTGAATCGCAAGCTCGCCGGGCACGATCCGTGCTTCGGCGCCCCGGCTCTGACGGCCGGACCGCAGAAGTGTCCGGTGACGCCGAGCGGCACGCTGACGCCGGATGCAGCCGCTGCCGGCAAGGATCAGACACCTGGCTTCCCACGCCAACCCGGCGTCAAGAACTGCTTCGCGATGGGCCCTGCCTACGACCCGGCGGTGTGCAGCTACGGCCCCGCGAATGCAGCCACAAGGATTGCCGTGGTCGGCAACTCACACGCGTTCCAATTCGTGTCCGCCATCGCACCCATCGCGGAAGCGCGCGGTTGGCGAGTCACGACGTACGTCGCGGCGACGTGCACGCTGAACGACGTCACGCAGTTCCCGCACCCCGTGGCCGGGGACTCGGCCGGCTGTGCCAGGTGGGTCCGCTGGGCGAGCGCGCAGGTGACGCGCGGCAAGTTCGATCTGGTCATCACGGCTGCGCGTCTGCAGGTCGGGCTGGACACGCTCCCGTACTCACCGACGCCGCAGGAGTACAGCGAACGGGTACATCTCGGCATTTCGGAAATTGCGCTCGGCCGGCGAACGCATTCTCGCCATCCGTGATTCACCCAGCCCGCGCTCCTCGATCCCGGACTGTCTCGCCCGGCATCCGTCGGACCACACCGCCTGCGACGGGACACGCGCCGCGTGGATGCCCGCCGACCCGCTCGTCACGGCAGTGGACCAGATGCACGACCCGGGAGTCAGCACGCTCGATCTCGCCGACCACTTCTGCGGGCCCACGGTGTGCCCTGCGGTCATCGGCGATGTTCCCGTCTACTTCGACAACTCGCACCTGACGGCGACGTACGCCCGGACGCTCGTGCCCTACATCGAGCCCGCGCTCGACCATGCGCTGCATTCGTCCAATCGCTGACGCGCTCTGCGAGGCGACCGAACCCTCTAGGTCGAGGCCGTCGCGGTGATGGTCCGACTCGGTCCGGAGGGGGACATGGTGGTGGCCCTTGCCACCGGGGCGGTCGTGTCCGTAGCCCTTGCCCGTTCGGACATCGGCGACACACTGCCCGGTGTCGCGATCGCGATCTCACTGGTGCCGCCGCGCTGTCGGTCGTCGGGCCGACCATGGAATCCGACGCGTTCAGACTGGTACCCGAACGCCGCGTCGTGCTCAGACCGAAGAACGAGCCCGTCCCGTCCACCGATCGGCGGACAGCGAGCTCATCCGGACCATCCACCGGTCGACCGACACCGGCGCGAGTGCCGTGGCGCGACAGTGGTCCTAGCGCGGTACAGGACCGCGGACGACGCCCGGAAGGGGCACGATCACCATGAACACCGCAACAGTCGACCGCTACGCCGAGCCGACCCGTGACTACCAGTACACCAACCAGCCCTACCAGCCCGGATACCCGCAGCAGCAACGCATCGAACCGCCGGCCCCGCAGCGGACCCGCATCGACCAGACCAGTTACTGCACCGGCATCGCGCTGACCGCCGTGGTCGCGGTGCTGACCGCGGTGCTGGGCATGATCATCTCCCGCGGGATCCTGCAGATCCCGGTGCTCGACACGACCGGGCAGCCTGGCGTGCTCGCCTACGTGCTCGGTGCCGCCGGGATCGCACTCGGCGCCGGCGTGCTGTACTTCGCGATGCTGCGCTTCGCGCCGCGCCCGACCGACTTCTACGCCGCGCTGGCCCTGCTCGGCATCGCGCTGGCGGTCGCCGTGCCCTTCACGATTCCGGCCGCGCTCTCGGTGCAGGCAGCGCTGGCCATCACCAACCTGGCGGTCGGGGGGACGATCGCCATCATGGTCCCGCTCGCAGCGAGCAACGCACGCCGCTGAGCGAGGACAGAGCTCGGGCCGGGACCGGCGACGGTCCCGGCCCGACGCGTGTACGCACCCCGACGCCGCTACGCGGGCACCGGGATCTCGACCACTGCGGCGGTGCCGCCGGCCGGACCTGGCTCCAGGCGCAACCGGCCGCCGACGGCGTCGAGCCGGGCCCGCTGCGAAGCCACGCCGATGTGGCCCTCCGCGAGCCGTTGCGCCAATACACCGGGTGCGATCCCGCGGCCGTCGTCGACGACCGCCAGTCGAGCCGTGCCGTCTGCGAGCGTCAACCGCACCTGCACGTGCGTGGCCACCGCATGCTTGACCACGTTGGTCAGCAATTCGCGCGCGCTCGCGAACAGCACCGGATCGACGGGTGTGTGCACGTCCGGCGGCCAGCCGTCGAGATCGAGGTCGACCGTGAACCCACCGCGCGCCGCCACCGTGCGGCTCAGCTCTCGCAGCGCCGCCGGGACACCCGACTGCTCGAGCACCGCCGGATGCAGCTCGGTCATGATCGACCGAAGGAGTTGCGACGACTCGCGCAACGCCTGCTCGACGCGGTCGAACGACGCCGGGTCGTTGTATTCGCGAGCATCTTCGAGTTCCTGGCGCGCAGCCAGCACATATTGCAGCGCACCGTCGTGGACGCGCTCGGCGAGCTCGCGCCGCTCGCGCGCCTCGATCTGCAGGGTCTCGTCGAGCAGCTGGCTGCGTTCGACGGCCAGCGCACCGATGGCCTCGACGCGAGCCCGCTGCACCCGGGTGAGCAGGATCGCACCGACGGCGAGCGCGGCCAGCACGCCGGTGCGCAGCAGCACCGACGACCACGGCTCGCTGTTCGAGGCCCGGGCCGCAATGCTGGCACCCAGGTAGACCAGCACCGTGGGCACGAGCACGACGGTGCCCACCCAAGGGCGCAGCTGCGTGGCCGCGAGCATCGGAATCAGAAAGAAGCCGTTCAGCAGGACGTCGGACGTCCAGCTCACCTCGTTGGAACTGCTGGCGATGAGCGCGAGCACGGCCAGCGCGATCGCGTCGACGAACAACGCCAGCCACACCAACCGAGCGGCGCGCTCGCCACCGTCGCGGGCCAACAGCGCGACTGCCAGCGACCACAGCGTGTACGCGGCCGCGATGAGATAACAGGGCAACCGGTCGTCGGCCGGCGGCACGATCAGCACGACCAAGATCACGAAGGCGACCAGGCAGGCGCGCAGCACGATCTGCACCCGCACCCCGCGCAGGGCGTAGCCGAGCAGGATGTCGTAGATCTCGCGATGGTCGGTGAGTTCGGTCAGCCCGAGTTCCCGCGGTCCGGCCGCCATCGTCGCCTCTTCCGAATGCGAAATCAGTCGAGCAGGCCGCGACGCATACCCTCGGCAACGGCCGCGGCGCGGTCGGACACACCCAGCTTCTCGTACAGCCGCTGGGTGTGTGTCTTCACCGTGCTCGCACCGAGGTACAACTCGGCGGCGAGTTGCGGGATCGACTGCCCGCGGGCGAAGCCCTGCAACACCTGACGCTCGCGCTCACTGAGCACGGGCGCGTCCGGCTGCGAGCGGAGACGGATCTCCTCGACCAGCCCCCCGGCGAGCTCGGGCGGCACCACCGTCTCGCCTTTCGCCACGCGCACGACCGCCTCGACGATCTCACCGCGCCGGGCCTCCTTGGACAGGTAGCCGCTGGCGCCCTCCTGCAAAGCACGGAACACGACCGCGCTGTCGGTGACCGCCGACAGCAGCAGCGCGCGGGTGGGCAGCTCGTCACGCTTGATCGCGTGTACCACCGCCAAGCCGTCCATGTCGGGCATCTGGTAGTCGACGACCGCAACATCGGGGTGTTCGCGGGCGATGACCTCCAGACCCTCCCGACCGTCGCCGGCCTCGCCGACCACCTTGATCCGGCCGCTGCTCACCAGGCCGCGGGTAACGCCGTCACGGAAGAACGGATGGTCGTCGACGACCACCACGGTGACCAGCTGTTCCACGCCCGCTCCCTCCGTCCACGCTGCCGTTCAGCATAGGGACTGCGGGCCGGTTGCCGGGTGCGCACGGCGGGGCGGCATGATCTAGACGGCCTGTTCGTACGGAGGTGGCGATGACCCTGGCGACCGAGCGACGTCCGGCCGAGCCGCAGCGGCAGGTCAGCCGCCGGCAGATGAACCTGGTGTTCGGCACCGTCCTGCTCGGCATGCTCCTGTCGGCGCTGGACCAGACGATCGTGTCGACGGCGCTGCCGACGATCGTCGGCGACCTCGGCGGCGCCGGTCACTTGTCCTGGGTGGTGTCGTCCTACCTGCTGGCCGACACCGTCGCGACGGTGCTGGCCGGCAAATTCGGCGATCTGTTCAGCCGCAAGCTGGTGTTCCAGGTGTCGGCGGGCCTGTTCGTCGGCGCGTCCGCCGCCTGCGGGTTCGCCGGGAGCATGACCTGGCTGATCGCCTGGCGGGCGGTCCAGGGCCTCGGCGCGGGTGGCCTCGTCGTCACCGCCACCGCGCTGATCGCCGACGTCATCCCGCTGCGCGAACGCGGTAAGTACCAGGGCGCCTTGGGCGCGGTCTTCGGGGTCACCACGGTCCTCGGGCCGCTGGTCGGTGGCCTGTTCACCGATCACCTGTCGTGGCGGTGGGCGTTCTACATCAACCTGCCGCTCGGCGTGGTGGTCATCGCGATGGCGAGCTTCACCCTCCCCCGCGGCCGCGCCGAAACCCGACCACGCATCGACTGGCTCGGCATCCTGTTCGTGGCGATCGGCGCCTCGGGGCTGACGCTCGCGTTGAGCTGGGGTGGCACCGAGTACCCGTGGGGCTCGGCGACGATCATCGGGATGTTCATCGGCTCGGCCGTCGCGCTCGTGCTCTTCGTGGTGGTCGAGGCCCGCGCCGCCGAACCGATCCTGCCGTTGCGCCTGTTTCGCAGCTCGGTGTTCAGCGTGAGCGTCGTGCTCGCCTTCATCGTCGGGTTCGCGATGCTCGGGGCGCTGACCTTCCTGCCCACCTATCTCCAGTACGTCAAGGGCGTGTCGGCCACCGACTCCGGCGTCCGCACGCTGCCGCTCGTCGTCGGGTTGCTGATCACGTCCATCGCATCGGGCATCGCAGTGAGCCGCACCGGCCACTACAAGCTCTTCCCGGTCGTCGGCACCCTGGTGATGGCCCTCGGGCTGTATCTGCTGTCCCGGCTGGACGCGCACACCGGCTACGCGCTGATGTCGCTGTACATGCTGGTGCTCGGGATCGGCATCGGGCTGTGCATGCAGGTGCTCACGATCATCGTCCAGAACACCGCCGACTTCCGCGATCTCGGCGTCGCGACCTCCGGCGTGACGTTCTTCCGGACGCTTGGCAGCTCGTTCGGCGCCGCCATCTTCGGCACGATCTACGCCAACGCGCTCGGGACGAGACTGCCCACAGCGCTCGCCGCGTCACCCGGCCTGAATCCGGCGGCCATCGCCACCCCCAAGCTGTTGCACGCGCATCCGGCCGCACAGATCGCACCGGTCGTCGACGCCTACTCCGAATCGCTGCACGTCGTGTTCCTCGCCGCGGTCCCGGTCGCGCTCGCCGGGTTCGTGCTGTCCCTGTTCCTGAAACAGGTGCCGCTGCGCGACTCCTCCCGCGCCGGTGCCAGCGATGTCGGGGGCGGTTTCGGCATGCCGGAGTCGGCTGACAGTTCGCTGCAGCTGCAAAGTGCGATAGCCAGATTGATGCGCAGTCAGCGTCCGGAGAAGTTCGCGGCCCTGCGCACCGCCTCCGGCACCGACCTGAACACCGCGAACGGCTGGTGCGTGGGACAGGTGCACCTGCGTGAACGGCTCGACCGCGACACCAGCCTGGTCGCGATCGCGCACCGCGTGCGCGTTCCCGGGCCGGTCCTGTGGCCGGCGTTCGTCATGGCCCGCGACGCGGGTTACCTGCGCGGCACCGAGGATCGGCTCGAGGTCACGCCGCTCGGCCGCACCGAGTTGGAGAAGGTGATCGCGACCATGCGCGACTGGCTGGCCCGCGAGCTCGCCGACTGGGGTGCCGACGACGATGCCCAATTGCGTGCCGCGCTCGGCGCGCTCGCGCAACGCATGGTCGACGACGACCCACAGCTACCGCCACTGCCGCCGCAGCCGATGGCACTGTCCGGGTCGGGCGGATCCGCGTGAAGACGCTGCTGAACATCATCTGGCTGCTGCTGTCGGGACTGTGGATGGCGCTCGCCTATTGCCTGGCGGGCATCATCTTCTGCATCACGATCATCGGCATCCCGTTCGGCGTCGCGGCGTTCCGGATCGCGGGCTACGCGTTGTGGCCGTTCGGTAACACGGTGGTGCGCCGCCCCGGGGCCGGCGCCGGTTCGGCGATCGGCAACTTCTTCTGGATCATCCTCGCCGGCATCTGGTTGGCCATCGGGCACATCCTGTCCGGTATCGCGCTGTGCATCACCATCATCGGAATTCCGTTCGGAATTGCGAATTTCAAAATGGTTCCGATCTCATTGACGCCGCTCGGACGCGAGATCGTGCCGACCCGCTGACGCCGCCCTATCGGCCCGGCCAGTCGGGAGCGCGGCGTTCGAAGAACGCGTCGAGCCCTTCCTGACGGTCGGCACCGGCGCGCACAATGGTCTCCGCAGCCTCGGTAGCCCGCCAACCCGCGGCGTCGGCGTCCTCGGCCTGCTCGGCGAGCGCCGCGAGCGTGGCGCGCACCGCCACGGGCGACGACCGGCAGATCTCCTCCGCGACGCCGAGCGCGGTGCGCAGCGCCTGGCCCGGTGCGCTGAGGCGATTCACGACGCCGAAGTGATGGGCGCGCTCGGCCGGCAGCTCCGCACCGGTGATCAGTAGTTCCTTGGCCACGTGGACCGGCAGCGCCCGCGTCACGCGGAACAGCGCTCCGGAGTTCGCCACCAGGCCGCGCCGGGTCTCCGGCAGCGCGAACCGCGCCGCCGTCGACGCGACGATCAGATCGCAGGCCAATGCGATCTCGAAACCGCCGCCGAAGGCGACACCTTCGACCGCCGCGACGAGCGGCTTGACCCGGCTGCGCTGGATCACCCCGTACCGCCCGCCGCGCTCGGTGTCCGGGCCGGGCCCGACCTTGATGTCGGTGCCCGCGCAGAACACGGTCGATGTCCCGGTGAGCACACCGACCCACAGCGCCGGATCGTCGTCGAGCAGGTTCAGCGCCGCGTCGATGCCGGCGGTGGTCTCGGCGTCGATCGCATTGCGTTTGTCCTCGCGCTCGATGCGCACGACCAGCACCCGACCGTGCTGCTCGTGCCGGACGGTCACCTCTACTTCTTCAGCCGCCGGCTGCCACCGTGCCAGTCCTCCGACCGGCCCACCTCGTCGGGCGCGACTCGGAAACTGGCCAGTTGCGGCTGCTCGCGCAGGCTGCGCTTCAACTCGGCGAACCCGGGGAATGACGCAAGCCCGACGACGTGCTCCCACAGCGCCACGGCCTGATCGGGCTCGGGCAGGCGGCTGATGACTGGACCGAAGAAGGCCACACCGTCCGGCGGCCGGAAGTGGATGATCGGCGTGCCGACGTCTTTGCCGGTCAGCGCCAGCGCTTCGTCGGACTCGGCCTGGATCTGGGCGTCGTGACCGGGGTCGTCGAGCGCCTCGGCCAACCCGGGCGGTAGACCGATGCCGGCGAGGATCGGCTCGACGAACTCGCGCGTGCCGCGGTAGGCGCCGTAGGTGCCGTCATCGACCTCGGTCTCGAAGATGTGTGCGCCGAGCGCTTCGTAGAGCCGGCCGACGGCGGGGTTGCCGTGCTCGGCGCGGGTGCGGGCGGCCACCCGCAGCAATCGCAGCCCCGAGGTGTGGCCGGCCTCGTACCCGACCGGGAAATGTGCGTCGTAGTCGATCGCGGCATTGATCATCCGCAACGAGATGAACCGCCAGCCGACGCGGTAGTCGCGTCGGGCAACGACGAGCCGGACCCATTTGCTCGTCATCCACGCGAACGGGCAGACGGGATCGAAGTAGAAGTCGAGGTCGCTCTCCGCGGTGCTCACGCGCCGTCCTCCGCGGTCCGTTTGATCGCGGCGAGGGTCAGCGGGATGCCGTCGTGCGCTTGCCGGGTGCGCAGCTCGATGCGGGCCGGACCGCCCTGCGGGCCGTACTTGTCGAGGAACATCGCCCGGCCGCCCGGCAGCAGCTGCCACGACTCGGTCAGCCGGGTACCGCCGTTCTCCGGGGTGAACCGGTACCCCCAGCGGACGAAGCCGGCGCCGACCTCCCAGGCGAACTCGCGGCCCGGCTCGGCTGCGACGACCTGGCTGCGGGTTTCCCACACGCCGTGCTCGGCGGTCTCGTTGCGGCCGCCGAACCAGGACCCGACCCGGGGACCGGCGTCGTCCTCCCACCAGCACGCCTTGCAGATGGGACTCCAGGCGCCCATGCGGGTGACGTCGGAAACGAGGTCGTAGAGCTCGGCCGGCGGCCGGGCCACGGAGATCGATTCCTCGAAATTCGGCAGCTGCTCGCTCACACCCCGATCGTAATCAGTGACCCGCGCGGGGAAGGATGGCGTGCATGGGCCAGGACGTGCGGGTGGCGACGTTCAACATCCGGACCTCCCGCGGATGGGACGGCTTGAATCACTGGCGCCTACGGCGACGCGCATGCGTGTCGGCGATCCGCGGCTTCGAGGCCGACATCGTCGGCCTGCAGGAAGTGCGCCGTGACCAGCTGGGCGACCTGCGCCGGGACTTCCCGGGTACCCAGTTCCTCGGTGCCGGACGCGACGCCGACGGCGGAGGCGAGCACGCCAGCGTGCTGGTCGCTCCGGGCGGTTGGCAGGTGGAGTCGGCCGAGACGCGATGGTTGTCGCCCACCCCGGAACGAGCCGGATCTCGCGGCTGGGGGGCGGACCTGCCGCGGGTGGTGACGATGGTGCGACTCGCCCGCGACGACGGCACTCGCCTGGGCGTCGCCAACACGCACTTCGACCATGTCAGCCGCGAGGCGCGCGAACGCAGCGCCGGGATGCTCGCCGAATGGCTGCTGCTCGAACGCGATCGGCCCTGGGTGGTGCTCGGGGATCTGAACGCCCAACCCCATTCGGCGCCGTTGCAGACCTTCGCGGCCGTCAGCTACACCGATGTGCTCGGGCCCGACGCCGGAGGCACCGAGCACGCGTTCACCGGGGCAACCGACCGGACCCGCATCGACTACGTGCTGGTCAGTCCGGGCATCCGGGTCCGCTCGGCGTCGATCCCGCACCCACGTCCCGGCGGCCGGCTACCCAGCGATCACTGGCCGGTGGTCGCCGACCTGACCGTCGAGTGAGCGCTACGCGCGGCCGTAGACGCTGATGTGCCGGCGGCTGTCGACGGTGAACGGTTCGCCGCGCCAACCACCCCACCGGCGCAGCAACCGCAGCCCGGCGATGCGCGCCATCAGATCGAGCTCGCTCGGATAGACGAGTCGCAACGAGATGGGCGACATTCGTACGCCGTCGACCGACAACCGCATGTGGTTGATGTCCAGGATCTGCGTCATCGGGTCATAGCTGTTCGCGCTGAGCCGGACGTGGTCCATGGCGACCTTCGGCACCGTGACGTAGCTGCCCAGCCGGGGGCCTTCCCACGGCACCCCGGTTTCGATGACGAAGACACCGTCGGCGTCCAGGTGATGTGCAGCGTTCTCGAAGCACTGCACCTGACCGTCCTGGGTCAGCAGGTTGTGGATGGTGTTGAAGATCAGGTAGACGAGGCCGTACCGACCCGGCAACTCGACCGTCGACATGTCGCCCTGCGTCACGTCGAAGTCCGCTCCGCCCGGCTTGGCGCGCAACTGATCGATCATCGACGCCGACTGCTCGATGCCGTCGACGCGCACGCCGCGCGCGGCGAGCGGTACCGCGACCCGCCCGGTGCCGATCGCGAACTCGAGCGCCGGACGGCCGTCGGCCAGGCCGGCGAGGAAGTCCACCGTCTCCGGCTCGTCCCCGCGTGGGTCGTCGTCGTAGTGCGCGGCCACGGTCGGGCCGAAGGACTGGAACGGGTCGAAGCCTTCCACGGTCACCTTTCCGGACGAGTTGCGTTCGCCCGAGTCTGGTCGGCTGCGCTGGGCGCCAGCAACCGGATTTGCGCTCAGACGAGCCAGCGTCCGTTCGTCATCACGCTCCGGTCGGCAAGCTCGTTCGCCTCCCGCCAGGCCTGGATCCGGTCCGGCACGAGCACGAAATAGACGTTCGTGCCGCCCTCCTCGCTCGGGTCCCAGTCCGCCTGCGCGGCGTAGGCCGCGATCAGATCCGCCGGCGCCTCGGCCTGCGGATGGCTCGAGCGCACGGACACGTCGAGCATGACGACGTCACGCGTCGCGCCGGCACCGACGCGGGCCCGGCCGGTCGCGGCAAGGTTGCGTGCGGTGCGCGATCGCTCGTCGACCGCGATCACGATCGTCTCCTCGATCCAGGCGATCGAGAGCGGCACCAGGTAGGCACCCGGCTCGGCACCGGCCGAGGTGGTGGCGATCCAGGCGTCGGCCGCCGGTGCGCTGAGGATGCCGAGCGCGTCGGCCTTGCGGACCTGCGGCGAACGAGGTGGTGCGGCGGCCAATATTTCCTCCATCGATCGATCGGTCGGGCGGGTGGGACGTTCTCGTCAGGTGCCGCCCCAGTTCGGCGGCCGCTTCGCGTTGAACGCCGAATGGAACTCGGCGTGGTCGTCGGTGGTCATCAGCAGCGCCTGGGTCATCGCGTCGAGTTCCATTGCTCCGGCCAGCGACATGTCCAGCTCACGGGTGATGAGCGCCTTGGTCTGCGCGTATGCAAGCGTCGGGCCGGAGGCGAGTCGGTGCGCCACCCGGGCCACGGCGGCGTCCAACCCGTCGTCGGGCACCAGCTCGCTGACCAGCCCGTACCGGTCGGCCGTCTCGGCGTCGATCGTGTCGCCGAGCATGAGCAGCTGGGTGGCGCGCCCGGCGCCGACGACGCGTGGCAGCAGGTAGGCCGCGCCCATGTCACCGCCCGACAACCCTACTTTCGTAAAGAGAAATGCGAAGCGGGCCGACCGTGCGACGACACGCAGGTCGGATGCCAGAGCGATCACCGACCCGGCGCCTGCGGCGATCCCCTGGATGCCCGAGATGATCGGCACCGGCACCTCGCGCATCGCCCGGATGAGATCACCGGTCATCTTGGTGAATCCCATGAGCTCGCGCGGGCGCATCTTGATCAGTTCGCCGATGATCTCGTTGACGTCACCGCCCGCGCAGAAGGCCTTGCCGGCGCCGCGGATCACCAGTACCCGCACGTCGTCGCGATACGGGAGCTGCAACACGAGGTCGCGCAGGTCCGCATAGCTCTCGAACGTCAAGGGATTCAGCTTGTCGGGCCGGTTCAGGGTGACGGTGGCTACGCCTTCGGCAACAGCGAAGTCGAAGTTCGTCCAGTCGTCGGTGAGCGGGACGGACGCGCGGTATCGGCCGGGCATGCCGCCGAGGCTAGCGGGCCGCACGATCCGATACGTTCGAAGCACAGCCCAGCGGGAGCGGAGTAGTGGTGCGCGCGTTCGTCCTCAGCGGCCCGTACGAGGGCGCCGTGCTCGATGTGCCGCCCCCGCAGGCAGCGCCGGGCGAGGTCGTCGTCGACGTCGAACGCGTCGGCCTGTGTGGTACCGACGTCGAATTCTTCACCGGCGAGATGCCCTACCTGAGCCAGGGTCACGCGGCCTATCCGATCCGGCTCGGGCACGAGTGGACCGGCCGGGTACTCGAGACCGGCGCGGGCGTCGACCCGGCCTGGGTGGGCCGGCGGGTGGTGGGTGACACGATGCTGGGCGACGGCACCTGCCGCAGCTGCCGGCGCGGTCACCAGCACGTGTGCGAGCAACGGCAGGAGGTCGGCATCCGCGGCGGTCGCGACGGTGCGCTCGCCGAGCAACTCGCGGTGCCGGCGACGTCGCTGCGGGCGCTGCCGGACACGGTCGACGCCGCGCTCGGTGCGCTGGTCGAACCGGGCGGCAGTGCGTGGCGATCCGCCGCGGCGACCGGCTGCGGAGCCGGCGATCGGGTGCTGGTGATCGGCCCCGGAACGATCGGGTTGCTCGCTGCGATGTTCCTGCGGGCGAGAGGGGTCGAGGTCCACCTGCTCGGCGAAACCGTTCCGTCACTGGACTTCGCTCGCAGCCTCGGGTTCGCGAACGTGTGGAGCGAGGCCCCTCGGCTTGCCTTCGACGCCGTCGTGAACGCCTCGACCGGGGCGGACGTGCCGGCCCAGGCGCTCGACCTCGTCGAGGCGGCCGGGCGGGTCGTGTACGTCGGGCTCGCCGGGCGACCGAGCCGGCTCGACTCGCGCACCCTGACGTTCAGGGACGTCACCGCCGTCGGCATCCTGTCCGGCTCACCGGGGCTGGATCCCACGATCAGTGCGTACGCCGCCGGCGAGCTCGACCCGCGGCCGCTCATCGCTGCGGTCGTCGCGCTCGACGAAGCCGGCGCCGTCCTGGCCGGGCAGCGACCGGCCGGGGCCGGACCCGGACCGAAGATCCACGTCGATCCGCGCGCCCTCAGTGGCCCTTGAACGCCTCCGCGAGCCACCATGACCCGCCGTCGTCGCTGATCCGGGCGTCGACGACCAGCACGCCGCCCGGGCCGCGCAGCCACTCGGCGACGCCGTCCAGATCGGCCGCAGTTCGGATCGTGAGCCCGTCGGCGCCGAAGCCGCGGCCCAGGGCGGCGAGATCGCACGGCGGGAACGTCACCGTGGACAGGTCGGCCGACCGGCCGAAGTGGTGCACCTCGGCCCCGTAGCCGTCGTCGTTGTACACGACGACCAGCAGGTACAACCCGGCGCGCACCGCGGTCTCCAGCTCGCTGATGCTCATCAGGAACCCGCCGTCGCCGAGCGCCGCGACACACAGCCGCTCGGGACGGGCCAGCGCGGCGCCGATCGCGGTGGACAGACCGAGTCCGATCGACTGGTAGGCCTGGGTGAAACAGAATCCGGTCGACGTCGGGCACCGAGAGGTATGCGCTCGGATAACCCATGAAGTTGCCGGAGTCGACGGCCACGGTGCGCTGTTCGGGAAGCAGCTCGTCGAGGCGGGCGGACAGCACCCTGGCGTCGATGGTGGTCGCGGTGGAGATGTCGTCGGTGGCGATCTGGTTCCACCGGCCCTCCCGCGCGATCCGATCGCGGACCTCGGGGCTGCGATAGCCGGGCAGTGCCTCGGCACCGAGGGCGGCGTGCAGCGCACGGGCAGTGGCCCCGACGTCGGCGCAGATGCCGAGCTGGATCGGCCGGTGCGCGCCCAATGCGTCGGGATCGTCGTCGACCTGCACGACGGTGGTGGCATCGCCGATCAGCGAGCCGTGCCGGGTGGTCCACATGTTCAGCGCACAGCCCCACGAGACCACCAGATCGGCGCCGGCGATCAGCTCGGCGGCCAGCGGCGACGCGAATCCGCCCGAGATGCCCAGCCCGAACGGATCGCCGCGGAACAGGCCTTTCGCCACTGCCGAGGTGGCGAGCAACGCGCCCGCCGAGCCGGCGAGTCCGGCGAGGTCGCCCTCGGCGTGCCAGGCGCCGCGGCCGGCGATGAACACCGGACGTTGCGCCCGTCGGAGCAGGCCGGCGAGGTGCTCGATGTCGGCCGCGTCGGGTTCGGGCACGGTCGCGGGCGCGATCGCGTATTCGGCCGGCGGCGGCCCCGGCGCCGGCTGGGCCTGCACGTCGAGCCCGACGTTGAGCACGACGGTGCGCCGCTCGCGCACCGCCGTCGTGCACGCGCGGCGGACGTCGGCGTAGACGGTGTCGGCTGCGTGCACACGCTCGCTCACCGCGCCGACCGCGGTGACAAGCGCTGGTTGGTCGATGCGGAAGTTCGAGCGAACCGCGGCCCGTGCGGTGTCGGCGGCAAGCACGATCACCGGGGTGCGGCTCTTGGCGGCCTCGGTGATGCCCGTCATCGCATTGGTGAGCCCGCAGCCCTGGTGCACCGACAACACGGCGGGACGGCCGCTGAGCCGGGCGTACGCATCGGCCATCGTCGCGGCGCCGCCCTCGTGCCGGGCGGCGAGATACGGGACGCCCGCGGCCACCAGGGCGTTGGTCATCGCGAAGTTGCCGCTGCCCACGACGCCGAACGCGTGTCCGACGCCCAGCCGGGCCAGCGCCGTGCCGACCGCCTGCGCAACCGTCTCCACGGTCAGCTCGACGGCACGAACGCGAAGACCCGCGCCGGACTCCCGGTGCCGCCGACGATCGGCAATGGCGCGACGACCAGCACGGTGCCGGTGGCGGGCAGCTGATCGACGTGCTGCAGCTGGGTGAGCCCGTACTTGTCGGCGCCGAGCAGGAAGTAGTGCGCCGGGAACATCGGGTCGAGACCGGCGGCCTGGCCCGCGTCGATACCGACCGTCTCGACTCCGAAACCCGAAATCGCTGGATTCGCGGCCAGCCACTGCGCCGCGGCCACCGAGACACCTGGTGTGTGCGGACCGTTCTCGTCGGCGTTCGCGAACGCGACCGGGTCGCTCGACCGTGTCCCCCAGCCGGTGCGCAGGATCACCCACACGCCGTCGGGGAATGCGCCGTGCTGTTCCTGCCACGCCTCGAGGTGCCGCGGCTCGAGCAGGAAGTCCGGATCGGCCTCGGCGTCGGCCACGTGGTCGAGCACCGCGGCCGGTCCGACGAGGCGTGTCGCGGCGATGTCGGCGACGCTGTTGCCGTCCTTGCCCGACACCCAGTGGGTCGGGGCATCGAGATGCGTGCCGGTGTGCTCACCGGTGTGCAGGTTGTGCCAGCGCCACGCCGGGCCGGCGTCGTCGAAGTTGCTGATCTGCTCCAGCGACGCCGGGATCGTGTTCGCGAACGGCGGCGGCAACTGCAGGATCGGCGTGTCCGGGCTGAGCGGCGCGGTGAGGTCGATCAACCGCACCCGCCCGGTGCTCAGGTCGTCGAGAAGTCCCGCCAGCGTGTCCATGTGTGCCGCTCCGATCCGTGGGCGTGCCCGGTCGGCACTCATTGTGTCGGACCGGCCGGGCCGGGGTGGCCAGGCTCACGTAGCGCGTTAATTCGGTGTGAGGTAAAATCTACGTAAGAAATTTCGCTGATCTCGGTCGGAAGGGACCATGAGAAAAGTCGCCATCGCCATTGCTGCCGTTGCCGGACTCACTATTGCCGGGGTGGCCGTGCCGGCCGGCGCCGCGACCCACACCGGGTACGCGACGGACCGCTCGGCTGACACATCGTTGACCGCACGGGTCGTCGTATCCGATGTGACGAGTACGCAGAGCGGGACGCGCGGCCGGGTCGACGTCTACTACTCCCACACCGGCCATTCGATGAAACTCGATTCCTACAACTGGGTGAACATCACCTCGCGCAGTGGCTACTACGGGGAGCTGGTTGATCTCTCGTACGTGTCGGCGGCCCACGAACGCGGTTACTTCCTGGTCAAGGGGACGGACCCAGTCGGCGCATACGACATCGAGCTCGCCGCCAGCGCCGACGTCACCTACTGGGACAGCAGCCTCGACGCATACATGGACGACTACCCGTTCATCGACCGCGAGCGCATCACGTCGTTCACGGTCAAGCGCAACACGGCGACCACGTTCAACGCGACGCCCGAGCCGGTGAAGCGGAATCACTACACCGGCGCGACCGGGCACGTGAAGAAGCTGGTGCCTTACGACTACGGCTTGAGCTCGCACTACGTGAGCGCGACCTACGGCACGGTGCACATCTATCTCAACCCGACCGGGTCCGCACCGAAGCGTTACGTCACCTCTGCGGCGGTCAACTCGCACGGCAACTTCAGCAAGCGGGTGAAGGTGACCAAGTCGGGTACGTGGTCGGCGACCTACTTCCCGGGCGGCAGCACCTACGTCGACTCCGCCTCGAACGGCGACTACGTCACCGCCAAGTAAGCACCACCCCTCACGAAGATCAAGAGCGCGAATCGGCCGGATCCCGACCGATTCGCGCTCTTGATCATGGTGGGGTCGGGCGGTCTTCCTGCTCGGCGTGTTCGAGCTTCGAGGTCTCCCAGATGAGGATGCCGAGCGTCACGGCCAACACCGCGGCAGGGACCGCGGCGGCGGCGTTGCCGAGATGTTTGGTGAGCAACGCACCGATCGCCGCGCCGACCGCAAATGCGACCACGACCGCTGCGAACCGAGCGCCCTGCGCACCGGCCGAGGCGTCGCGCACGACGAAGCGCTTGTGCAACTGCACGGCCATGGTGCGCAGGTTCCCGCTGGCGAGCAGCGTCGAGTACGGCGTGTCCACGAGGGTCCGGAAGACCGAGAACTGGATCGAACAGACCAGCGTGATGATGATGATCACCACGAGTTTCGGGGTGTCGTCCGGCAGCGCTGCCGCGATCGCGAGCCCGACGATCTCCACGCCGAGTGCGATACGCAGCGGCCGCCGCAGCCGCTGGTAGGCAGCCATTCTCCCGAGCTGTTCGACGATCATCACGCCCACGACGAACACCAGCACCGGTGTCAGGCGCACGAACGCGGCGTGCCAATGCGCGGCGGCAGCGTCGACACCGAGCAGTACGACGTTTCCGGTCTGGGCGTTGGCGAACACACCGAAACGCACGAAGGTGAGGGCGTCGAGGTAGCCGCCGACACTCGCGAGCAGCACCCCCTGCAGCAGGGTCTCCGGGCGCCGGCGAACGGCTGTCACTGCGGCGTCCGCCGTTCGGACCCGGGCGCGCCGATGACCGGTGGCTGGCGCGCAGCCGCGTGCCCGAGGCAGATGATCAACTGTGCGGTCGTGCCGTCGGGCAGGCCGAGCACCCGGTTCGCTGCCACCCGACTGAAGGAGGTCACCGGGCACGACGGCCAGCCCGGCTGCGTGCGCGGCGAGCAGCAGCGTCGCGGCGGTGGTGCCGACGTCGATGTACAGACCCGGGGTGTCCGGGCGGAACCCGTACTCCTCGGCGCGCGCGAGGTCGATGCAGATCACCGCTGCAGCCCGGGGTCGGGCGATCATGCCCGGAGCGATCATGCGAAGCAGTCGGAGCTGCCGCGCATCGGTGACCGGCGAAGACCGGCTGCAGGCGCCGGTTGCCGGCGTTCGGCGCATAGCGCGCCGCGGCGATGACGAGGTCGAGATCGTGCGCGTCGACGGGTTCGGACGTCATCGCCCGGGTCACCCGGCGGGTGCGGATGGCGGTGTACAGCGCCTCGATCACGTCGGCGACCCGGAGTCGTCGAGTGCAACCAGGCAGTCGGCCACCGCCAGGCACATCTCATCGACCATTGCGATGTAGGCGTCCCGGTCGGCGCGTGGCGTCGCGGTCGGTGGCACCGACCCGAGTGCGGCGATCAGCTGCTGCACCGGCGCCGACACCTCGTCGCTGAGTCCTTCAGCGAGCTTGCCGGCAGCGGTCATCAATCGCAGCGGTGCGTACTCGGCGGCCTCGTCCATCTGGGTCCGCGCCGCCGTCACGAGATACGCAAGCACCTCGACCGCGGCTTGTTCGGACAGCACCAGGGGGGATGTCTCGGTCGACACAGGTGGCATTGTCCACGACCGGACCGGCGTACGTTACGGCACGAGCAACAATTTGCCGGTCGTCGCACGGCCCGCGAGATCGCGGTAGGCGCTCGCGGCATCCTCCAGCGAGTACCGGCCGCCGATGGAGACGCGCAGCGTGCCGGCGACGACGGCGTCGAGGATCTCACCTGCGCGCCAGCGCAGTTCCTCGGTGGTGGCCGTGTAGTGCTTCAGGGTGGGACGGGTCAGGAACAACGAGCCGCCGGCATTGAGCCGCTGCGGGTCCACCGGCGGCACCGGTCCGCTCGCGGCGCCGAACAGCGCCAGCATCCCGCGGCGGCGCAATGCGGCCATCGACGCGTCGAAGGTCGCCTTGCCGACGCCGTCGTACGCGACGTGCACCCCGCCGCCGGATGCCGTGCGGACGGCGTCGGCCAGATCGGTCACCTCGTCGTAGCGAATCACCTGATCGGCACCGAGGTCGCGGGCGATGTCGGCCTTGGCGGCGGTCCCGACCGTGGCCACCACGTGCGCGCCGCGGGCCTTCGCGAGTTGGACCAGCAGCTGACCGACGCCGCCGGCCGCGGCGTGCACGAGCACCTCGTCTCCCGGTTGCACCGGATACAGCGACGTGACCAGGTAGTGGGCGGTCATCCCCTGCAGCATCGCCGCAGCCGCGACCTCCAGCGACACGCCATCGGGCACCGGCACGACGTGTTCCGCGTCGACCACGAAGGCTTCGGCCATGGCTTCGCTGGCGTCTGCGGTCGCCACCAGGTCACCGACGCCGACACCCTCGACACCCGGGCCTACTGCGGCCACCCGGCCCGCGCCCTCGCCGCCGAGCACGAACGGCGTCGGCATCGGATAGACGCCGGTGCGCTGGTAGATGTCGATGAAGTTCACCCCGGCCGCCGCAACCTCGACGAGAACCTGACCAGGCCCCGGTTGCGGGGTCGGTCGGGATTCGACCGCGAGAACGTCGAGACCACCGGGTTCGGTTACCACCAAGGCGCGCACTGCCATGACCTTACGAGGGTGGGCCGGCGGGCGAGCCGTCGCCCTGGAACGGTCCGCGGCCGATACCGTGCGGCCATGAATCAGCGGTGGGCGCGCCCCTGGTTCGCGGTGACCGCTGCCTGCGTCCTGCTCGGCGTCGGGCTGCAGCTGTTCATCTCCGCCGACGACAGCGGTGTCTTCGGTGGCAGCCCGCTCAACCGGGCGCTGAACATCTTTGCGTTCTTCACGATCCAGTCGAACGTGCTCGTCGGGGTCACCTGCGGCATGCTCGCGGTGAAGTTGACGTGGAACTCGACCGTGTTCGCGGTGTTGCGGCTGATGGGGGTCGTAGGCATCACCGTGACCGGGATCGTCTTTCACGTCGCGCTGAGCGGGTTGCTCGACCTCGACACCCGGGCGCAGCTCGCCAACCAGTTGCAGCACACGGTGGTGCCGATCATGGCCGTCGTCGGCTGGGTCGCCTTCGGCCCCCGGGGATTGACGTCGAGGACGATCGCGTGGCTGACCCTCATCTATCCGCTGGCCTACATGACCTTCACCGCGGTGCGCGGGCCGTTCGCCTCGGACTTCTACCCGTATCCGTTCGCCAACGTCCACCTGCTCGGCTATTTCCGGGTGGTCGTCAACGGGTTGTGGGTCACGCTGCTGTTCGCCGGCGTGGCCGCGGCCGCGACGCTGCTGGACAAACGCCTGCGGGTGGGCAGCGGAACACCGGCGAGCCTCGACGAAGCGGGTCGGTGCTGACGTCCTCTCAGCGGATGACGGCTCGGCCGATGATGCCGATGACGATGAGAGCGGCGGCGGTGAGGGCGGCTGTCGCCGGCAGGGTTGCGGCGATGGCGACGCAGCCGATCACGCCCAGGATGTTGAGCAGACGCGGCCAGCGTCGTTGATCACGGGGTTGGGTGTAGGCCGAGGCGTTGGCGATCGCGTAGTAGATGAGGACCCCGAAGCTGGAGAAGGCGATGACGCTGCGCAGGTCGGTGGTGAGCACCAGGGCGCCGACCACGACAGCAAGCGCGATCTCGGCGTGGTGTGGCACCTGGTAGCGAGGGTGCACGGCTGCGAGCCAGGTCGGTAAGTCGTCGTGTCGGGCCATGGCGAGGCTGGTTCGTGCGATCCCGGCGATGAGCGCGAGGAGCGCCCCGAGGCTGGCCAACGCGGCTCCGATGCGCAGGACGGGATCGAGCGCGTCGACTCCGGCGTGGTGCGCTGCGGCGGTCAACGGGGTGGTCGAGGCGGCCAGTTCGTGCGGGCCGATGGTGACGAGCAGCGTGATCGCGATCAGGGCGTAGATGATGACGGTGATGGCGAGGGCGAGTGGGATGGCACGTGGGATGGTGCGTTGCGGGTCGCGGACCTCTTCGCCGAGGGTGGCGATGCGGGCGTAGCCGGCGAAGGCGAAGAACAGCAGGCCGGCAGCTTGCAAGATGCCGTACCAGCCCGCGTGGAACAGTGCATCGAGGCCGCCGATCCCGTCGGTCGTGCTGTGCCCGGCGCACAGTACCGCGACGACGAACGCGGTGAGTACGAGCAGCACGGCGCCGACCAGGACCCGGGTCAGCGCGGCGGTGCGGGTGATGCCGCGGTAGTTCAGCGCCGCCAGCGCGATCACTGCGCCGAGCGCGACGAGTCGTTGGATCCACCACGAGTGGGGCGCGGCGTAGCTGGCGAAGGTGAGCGCCATCGCAGCGCAGGATGCGGTCTTGCCGATGACGAACGC
Source organism: uncultured Actinomycetota bacterium (assembly GCA_963850835.1). GTDB lineage: Bacteria > Actinomycetota > Actinomycetes > Mycobacteriales > Jatrophihabitantaceae > Jatrophihabitans. The sequence continues at coordinate 102,474 of CAWKNB010000005.1, forward strand.
CCAGCCGGCGACGAATCCCCACCAGTGGCCGAGGCGTTCGCGACCGTAGATGTAGGTGCCGCCCGAGGTGGGGTAGACGGCGGCCAGCTGAGCGGAGGCGACGGCGTTGCAGAACGCGACGACGGCGGCGACTGCCAGCCCGATCAGCAGGCCACTGCCCGCGGCCGCGGCGGCCGGCCCGAAGACGGAGAACACCCCGGCGCCGATCATCGACCCCAGCCCGATCACGACGGCGTCGCCGACGCCCAAGCGCCGCGACAACCGCGGAGTGCCGGCGCTCATCACGGCGCGAGGCGCGTCGTCTCGGTGCCAGCCATGTTCGGCTCGGTCAGGTCCCGGCGGGCTGGGCGCTGTCGGTAGGGATGGGCTCGGCCCAGCCGGGTCGTTTGATGAGGCAGAAGGGATGCCCTGCCGGGTCGGCGTACACGTCTTCGCCGTCGAGCTTGCGAGCGCCCAGCGCCAACACCCCAGGTGCGGCTGCGGTGACGTCTTCGACCATGACGTCCAGGTGCACCTGTTGCGGCACGGAGGGGTCCGGCCAGGTCGGCGCCCGATGATCTGGTGCGAGTTGGAAAGCCAGACCGGAGGCCTGGGAGCTGGTGGACACGACCACCCAATCGTCGCTGTCGTAGGTGATCGGGTCGCCGAGCAGTTGCGAGTAGAACTGCGCCAGGGCCCGCGGGTCAGGGCAATCCAAGCACCAGGTGATGCATCCGTCCGATCACGACATCACCATCCCAT
>CAWKNB010000006.1:0-19950 GCA_963850835.1 uncultured Actinomycetota bacterium
GGCCGAGCAGGCGGCGGAACCGTGCCCGGTCCGATGCGCTCAATCGCATTTGCCGGACCTGGTAAAAGGGCAGGTGTGGTGATCACTGACGTCGGCGTCGAGCGCCGAGCGGCCCAGCCCTACGCCGCCGCGGCCGCAGCGCTGCCCATGGCCGAGCTCGCAACCGCGTTGCCGCCGTTGCACGCACAGATGCTGACCCGACTGGGGGAGCTCGGTGTCCCGTTCGCCGCAGCGCCGTTCTGGAAGTACGACGTCGTGAACATGGCCGCCACGATGCGGGTGGAGGTCGGCGTGGCAATCGGTACCGACCTGCCGGCCGGCAGCGGCCTCGTCACCGGGGTGCTGCCGGGCGGTGATTACGCAGTCGCGACGTACGTCGGGCATCCCGCCGGCCTCGAAGGAGCGACCGGTGAACTGCTGGCGTGGGCAGACGAGCAGTCGCTGCGGTGGGCCGTGCACGACGCGGCAGACGGGCAGCACTGGGAGTGCCGGCTCGAGGAGTACCTCACCGACCCGGCGCTCGAGCCGGACCTCACCAGATGGGAGACCAGGCTCGCCTTCAAGCTGGCGTGACGGAGCCGACCTCGCTGCGCACCACCGGGCGGCGCCGTGCGAACGACAGCACGCACGCCTCGGCCAGCCAACTCGCCTCCAGTCCGTCGGCCAGCGAGCACGGCGACGGCGCTCCGGCGACCACGTCGAGGAATGCGCCGAGCTCGGCGCGAAACGCCTTGGCGAACCGGTCCATGAAGAACTGATGCGGGGCATGGTCGGGGAAGGTGACACCCGGCTCGGTCGAGCGCAGCGGTAGCGAGGCGTCCAACCCGGCGGCCACCGAGTCCGCCGAGCCGTGCAACTCGAGACGCACGTCGTAGCCGCGGCCGTTGTAGCGGGTCGTGGAGATGACACCGAGCGTGCCGTTGTCGAAGGTCAGCACGATGGAGGCAGTGTCGACGTCACCGATCTCGGCGAAGAACGGGTCGCCCGCCGCGGTGCCGGTGGCGTAGATCTCGACGATCTCGCGCCCGGTCATCCACCGCACGGTGTCGAGATCGTGGATCGCACAATCACGGAACATGCCGCCCGACTTCGCCAGGTAGGCGTGCGGCGGGGGCGCCGGGTCGAGCGTGGTCGAACGCACCGTGGTGAGCCGGCCCAGCACGCCGGCGTCGAGCTCTTCTTTCGCTTTCCGGAATGCAGGGTCGAATCGACGTGGGAAGCCGATCTGCACCGGTACTCCGGTTGTCGCTGCGAGCGGCACGAGGTCAGTAGCGGTCGCGGGGTCGGCTGCCACCGGCTTCTCGCAGAACACCGGCACTCCGGCCCGCAGTGCGGCCTCGATCAGCTCCACGTGCGTCATCGTCGGCGTCGCGACCACCACGCCATCGACGTCACTCGCGAACACCTCGATCGCGGACGCGACGGTCTTCGCCGCCACATGGTTCTGGAGCCGGGCGGCCACGCTGTCGGCCGCACCGGGAACCGGGTCGGTGAGGAGGAGTTCGTCGACGCGGTCCAGTCGGCTCAGGGTGTCGGCATGAAAGGCGCCGATCCGGCCCAGCCCGATCACTGCGAGTCGCACGACAATCTCCACTCAGTCATATGCGCCTGGGACCTGTTGGTCCCAGTCGATCACCGAACCGGTCACCACGCCGCTGCGGTCCGAGAGCAGCAGCACCGCAAGCTCCGCCACATCCTCGGGTCGGGCGAGTCGGCCCATCGGCAGCATCTTCCCGGCCTGTTCCGCCCAGTCGTCGTCGGCGTCGTGGGCGCTTCGCTGGATCACGTGCTCACCCGGCGTCTCGGTCCAGCCGATGTTGATGCCGTTGATCCGGATGCGGTCGAACCGGTGCGCATGCGCGGCGTTGCGGACCAGTCCCATCAGACCGGCCTTCGCGCAAACGTAGGGCGCGAGGTAGGGCTGCCCGCCGTGCGCGGACATGGTCACGATGTTCACGATCGTGCCCGGCGCGTGGCGCGCGAGCATGTCGCGCACCGCGGCCTGCATCAGGAAGAACGGCGCCCGCAGGTTGATTGCGACGTGCTCGTCGAACAGCGCGGGGGTGGTGTCGACGAGCGTGCCGCGACTCGTCAGCCCGGCGGCGTTGACCAGGCCGTCGATGCGGCCGAACCGCTCGACCGTGCGCTGGACGGTGTCCTGCGCCTGTGCGACGTCGGCGAGATCGGCGGCCCAGAATTCTGCCTGCGCACCCGAACGTCGCAGCTGCTCGACGAAGCCGGCACCCACGTCGACGCGTCGGCCGCTGACGGCCACGGCGGCCCCTTCCCGGGCGGCGGCACGGGCGATCGCGGCGCCCACGCCCTGCGTGCCGCCGCTGACCAGGACCACCCGGTCGGCGAGCTGCACCGCTCAGGCCTCGCTGCGATGCCGTGTCGCGTAGGCGTCCAACTCGACCGCCGCGCGATCGGCGTCCCACCCTTCGTCGAGGGCCTGCTGCAACAGGGACAGCTGCGAACGCGGTGTCAGGCCGTCGACGTTCGGATCGAGGTCGAGGTTGGTCGGGAACGGATAGCCGTCCGCGGCGCAGGTCAGCGCATTGACCAGCCCATCGCGGTCGCTGCCGGCGTCGGCCCGGGCACGCAACGCCGGGTAGATCGCCTTGGTGGTCCGGATGCGGTCGACGGTCTCCATCGCACGGCCGAAGGCCGATGACACCTGCAGCAGGTTCGCCATCCGCTGCACGTCGGTCGACACGTTCGAACCGGCGCCATGGAACAGCGCCGGGTTGAAGAACGCGGCGTCGCCCTTGGCCAGCGGCAACTGCACATAGCGCTGCAGGAAGAGGTCACGGAACTCCGGGCGCCGCCACGCGAGGTAACCCGGGGCGTACTGGTGCGAGTACGGCAGGTACATCGTCGGCCCGCTGGCCACCGGCATGTCGGTGTGCGCTACCGCGCCCTGCAGGGTGAGCACCGGCGAGAGCAGGTGGGCGTGTGCGGGATAGCGGGCGGCCACCTCGTCGGACAGGAAGCCGAGGTGGTAGTCGCGGTGCGGATCCTGCGCGATGCCGCCCGGCCGCACGACATTCACCTGCGAGGTCATCTGGTAGCCGGGGCCGAGCCAGGCGGTCGACACCAGCGCGATGACGTCATTGGCGTAGTAGTCGACGAATGCCGCCGGGTCGCGGACGGCCAGCTTCTCCAGGGCGTTCCACACCCGGTCGTTCGCGCCGGCCTTGGCGAAGTGGTCGCTTGCCGGACCGCCGCCGGCATGCTCGTCGGCGATGATCGCGTCGAACGCGGTGCTCACCCGGTCGATCACCGAAGGGTCGGTGAACGCGCCCCGGAACACGACGACGCCGGGACCCTCGGTGAATGCCCGGATCAGTTCGGCCTCGACGGCCTCGCGCCCGGCAGGGGTGGTGATCGCCGCGCGCAGCGTCGAAGCGTCGTAGGCGAGCACCCGCTCGATCACCTCGGCGGCGTGCGGGTACTGGTCGATGTCGGTGGTCTGTTCGACCAGCGCGGCGAAGTCGGCAAGGCGGCAGTCGGCCGGACCGAATCGGCCGGTGGCGGTCGGGGCGAGTGCGGTCATGATGCGACACTAACCGGGTGATGAGGCGATGAGTACCTCTCGAACACCTCAAAAAGACCTCAGCGGCCGGCCCCCGTTCCGGATCCGCGAGATCGCCCAGCAGGCCGGGCTGAGCCCGGCCACCGTCGACCGGGTGCTGCACGAGCGGCCCGGTGTGCGGGCGAGCACGGCGGCCGAGGTCGCGCGGGCCATCGCCGATCTCGGCCGGCAACAGACCCAACTGCGGCTGGGCGGGCGGACCTTCCTGTTCGACCTGGTCATGCACGCTCCGGCACGCTTCACCACCGCGGTGCGGCAGGCGCTGGAGGCGGAGTTGCCGACGTTGCAGCCGGCGGTGATCCGGTCGCGGTCCCACGTCCGGGAAGAGGGCTCGCCCGCCGAGGTGGTCGCGATGCTCGACGACGTTGCGCGGCGGGGGAGCGCCGGCGTGATCCTCAAGTCACCTGACCATCCCGCCGTCTCCGATGCCGTCGCCCGCCTGGCCGCTCGCGATATCCCCGTCGTCACGTTCGTCACCGATCTGCCGGGCAGCCAGCGGGTGGCCTACGTCGGGATGGACAACCGCGCCGCCGGCGCCACCGCGGCGTATCTGCTCACCGCGGTGACCGCGCACGCGCCCGGCAGGGTTCTGGTCACCATCAGCCGCACGATGTTCCGTGGCGAGGAGGAGCGTGAGATGGGCTTTCGCGCGGCGCTGCGCAACCTCGCGCCCGGGCGCCTGATCCACGAGATCACGGACACCGACGGGCTGGACGCGTCGCTGCGGGCGGCGGTGGCCGAGGCCCTGTCGCGGGAGCCGGACATCGATTCGGTGTATTCGATCGGTGGTGGGAACAACGCCACCTTGGACGCGTTCGACCGCGCGGGCCGGGTGCCGCGTGCCTACCTCGCCCATGATCTCGACGCCGACAACGTCGCCCTGTTGCGGCAGAACCGGCTGACCGCCGTGCTGCACCACGACCTGCGCTTCGACATGCGGCAGGCCTGCCGGATGCTGCTGCAGGCGCGCGGCGCGCTGCCGGGGCGACCCGCGTCGCGGCCGTCACAGATCCAGGTCATCACGCCCTACAACGAACCGGGCGGCCTCGACGTCGCCGGTCAGTAGCCGGGGAACACCTGGCGCAGGTCGTCGATGGTGACGTTGCCGCTGACCTGCACGTCCGGCGCGGTGTATTCCGGCTTGAGCCGGCCGGACAGCAACCGCAGCGCCGCGCCGAGCGGGCCGGTCAAGGTCGCGGTGGCGTCCGGTGCGTCGGTGGACACCTGCACCGTGTCGTCGATCACCAGCGCGTAGGGCGAGCCGGCGAGGTCGACCACGGCGCGCTCGGACAGGTTCGCGGGTTTGGTGGTGAAGGCGAGCAGGAAGCCCAGGCCCTGCGCGAGATGCTCGGCCAGCACCGCGGCCGCGTCGTCGCTGATCTCGGCGGCGTTGTCGGCAGCGACGCCGGCCTCGACGTCCCACCCGTGCATGCTCGCCTCGTTGAGGCGCATGCCGAGGTAGGTGACCAGCGGGAGCGGCTGCGGGGTGAACCCCAGGTCGACGGTGGTGTCGTCGCGCTCCTGCGCGGACAGCGACTCGAGGATCGCGAGCAGGGCGGCGTTGTGCTCGACGAAACCGCTCGCCTGCTCCTGCGGGCCGAACGCGTTCCAGCGGTCCCAGACACTCTGGTTGAACTCCGACCCTGGCGCCGGCTCCCCGGCCCGGGCCGCGGTGATGGTGGCCGTGGCGATTTCCGCGCCGCTGCCGAGATGCGACAGCACCTGGGCGATGGGCCACTCGGCGGCGCCGGACGGCCCGACGAGCGCTTCCTCGGACAGCCCGCTCACGACGTCGACGAGGTGATCGTGGTTGGCGCGCAGCGCAGAGATCGTCCGCTCGGACAAGGAGGACATGACAACTACCCTACTGGCGTCGTCGGTCAGACGATGAGGTCCCGTCCACCGTGCCGGTAGACCCGCGCGGCCGCCTCCTGCTGGTCGACCTGGGCACGCAGCCGGGCCATCTGCCGGTCGCGATCCTCGGCCGAGGTGCGCAGGATCGTCTGACGCGCCGAATAGCTGGTCTCGATGAGCTGCCGGGCCTGCGGCGCGACCACCCGCAGCGCGGCGCGCTGCTGCTCGGCGTCGGCGAAGCGTTCGATCGCGCGCAGGTCGCGCTCGACCGCGGTCGCCATCTCGGTGATCTCCTGCAGCACGGCGCGGGCGTCGGCGCGGAAGATCATGCCGTCCGGTGCCTCGTTGAGCATCCCGGTGGTGCAGGTCAGTTCGTGGCGCAGTCGCTGGCGCAACATCCCGGCCTCGCGCTGCGGCCCGGGTGGGAGCCAGCGCACCCGGGCGTTCAGGTACACCTCGTACCAGGCCAGCAGCACCTGGCGCACGTGGCGGGCGAGCCGCCATATGGCGAATCCGACGAGCGCGAGCAATACCGCGATCGCACCGATGACGGCGATTGTGGTCACTCCGCCATCGTCCCTTGCCGTGGCGAACCGCGCCACCGTCCGGCCGGAAAGCCCGGGACAAGCTCGGGGGAAACCCTGATCAGAAGTTGATCACCTCGAACGCGACGGCGTGGGTGACGCCGAGCCGGCTGCCGGTCTGTCGAGCGAACGCCTCGAGGAACTCCTCGGGATCGGACATCGCGCCCTCGCCGAGCCCGGTCAGGTACTCCGCATGTGCTGCCAGCGAGTCGACGCCCCGGGCGAACGACTCGCTCACGTCGACGCCGTGCCCGGCGCGGGTCGAAGCGGCGACCAGGACCGTCGACACCTTGTGCGGCTCCAGGCCCTCGTCGAGCAACTCGCGGAACACCCAGCGGTTCGCGGCGTCGCGAACGCCGTCGACCACGGCGTGGCCGAGCGCGATGTGGTCGGCCTGATTGAGCATGCCCGGGGCCCAGCTGTCCTCGTAGTTGCCGGTGATGACAACATCCGGACGGTGCCGGCGCACGGCGCGCGCGATGTCGCGGCGCAGCGGCAATCCGTACTCGAGCACGCCGTCGGGATAGCCGAGGAACTCGACGACGTCGACGCCGACGATGGCCGCGCCGGCGCGCTCCTCCGCCTCGCGCAGCGGGCCACAGCGCTCGGGCTCGATGCCGTCGATGCCCGCCTCGCCACTGGTGGCCAGGGTGTAGACGACGCGTTTGCCCTGGTCGGTCCAACGCGCGACGGCCGCGGCGGTGCCGTACTCCAGGTCGTCGGGGTGGGCGACGATGGCCAGGGCGCTCGACCAGCTCTCGTCGACTGGTTCCAGAGGTTCGGTCATGGTGGCGAACCTACGCCCGCCCTACGGTGTGGCCATGGCGGTTCTGCTCGTCGTCCACCACACCACCTCGCCGGCCCTGCAGGAGTTGCTCGACGCCGTGCTCGAGGGCACCCGAGCCGAGGGCATCGAGGGTGTCGAGGTCCACGTCCGCGCCGCCCTCGCCGCGACCGCGGTCGACGCGGTCGGCGCCGACGGCTTCGTGCTCGGGACGCCGGTGAACATCGGCTACCTGTCCGGGGCGATGAAGCACTTCTTCGACGGGATCTACTACCCGACCATGTCCGAGAACCGGGGTGCGCCGTACGGGCTGTACGTGCACGGCAACAACGACGCCACCGGTGCGATCCGCGCCGCGCAGTCCATCACGAAGGGACTGGGGTGGGAGCAGGTGCACGCTCCCGTCGAGGTCGTCGGTGCCCCGTCGAAGGAGGACATCGAGGCGTGCTGGGATCTCGGGGCCACCGTCGCGGCTTCGTTGATCTAGCCCGACCGTGATGCGCTCACCGGGGTATGGCCCGCTGCCCGCATCACGATCGGCTGGTGACTAGGGCTGGTACGGCGGGGCGACGCCCCAGCCCCAGTGCGGCACGGGCGCGTGCTCGACGAGTGCCGCGCCGGGCTGCGAATTCGCCATCGCCAGACGCGTCCCCCATTCGAGGTAGCCGATCAACGCGGCGCGGAACTCGGGATCGGCGGGCAGGTCTGCGTCGTCGGCTGCCAGCGACATCAGCGACGCGAACCGCAACCGGTGTTCGGGCGTGATGGCGAGATCTCGGTGGTGGGCGAGCATCGACTCGTACCCGCCGTGCTGCTCGGTGTAGGTGGCCGGGCCGCCCATGACCTCGGCCCACCAGTCGGTGACGTGCTCGCGGTGGGCAGTGCGGACGCCGCCCGGGAAGAACGGCGAGAGCAGCTCGTCACGTTCGACGCGGTCGTAGAACGCGTTGATCAGCCGATGGAACGCCGCCCGTCCACCGGCCCACTCGAAGATCGTCGGGACAGTCATTGCATCACTGTAACGCTGTAATCACGTGAGTTCGGTCGGCAGCCCGAAGATCTCGAACACCTCGGTGTCGAGGAAGGCGTAGATGTGCTCGATGGCGCCGTCGAGGACCTCGAGGACCTGGATGTTGTGGGCGCGCAGGACGCCGTCGGCGTGGACCACGTAGGTCGCGGCGGCCGGGCACCCGTTGGCGCGCAGGGGGATGACGCGCCGGCGCGTGGTCGGCAGGACGCGGTGCCGGTAGAAGCCGGTGACGGCGTCGCGGCCGCCGAACCAGGTGGGGATCGGCGGCATCTCGAGCGCGACGTCGGCGCGCAGGAGGCCGGCGAGCGAGTCGATGTCGGCGGATTCGAAGGCGGCGACGAACCGATCGAGCAACGCCTGATCGATGTCGGTGGAGTCGGCGGTCATGGCCACCACGTCCTCGGATCGGGTGTTGCGGGCCAGGTGGGCGCGGGCGCGTTGGAGGGCGGAGTTGACGGCGGCGACCGTCAGGTCCAGGAGCTCGGCGGTCTCTGCGGCCGGCCAGGACAGCACGTCGCAGAGCACGAGAGCGGCGCGCTGGCGCGCCGGCAGTTCCTGCAGGGCGGCGACGAATGCGAGCCGGGTGCTCTCGCGCCGCCCGGCGACCGCTGCCGGGTCATCGGTGAGATCCGGCAAGGGCTCGAGCCACGGGATGTCGGTGCGCCGCGGTGCGAGATCTGCGGTCGGGTCGTCGGCTGCCTGGCCCAGTCCGGAGGGCAGCATCCGGCGCGTCGAACCGTCGAGCACGGTCAGACAGACCCGCGTGGCGATGCGATAGAGCCAGGTACGCACCGTCGAGCGCTCCTCGAACCGATCGAAGCCACGCCACGCACGCAGGTACGTCTCCTGCACCGCGTCCTCGGCGTCGTGGTACGAGCCGAGCATGCGGTAGCAGTGGACGACCAACTCGCGCCGGTGCGGGTCGGTCAACCGCGCGAAGTCAGCCGACGGGGACATCGACGCCTACCGGCGTGGGTGCCGGCGGCACCGCTCGGGCGCGCCGCGCGCCGGCGACGAACAATGCCACCGCGGCGGCGAGGAGCGCGATGGCGGCAGCGACGGCCTGGGCCGGACCGGCGCCGTCGCGGAACGCCTGCGGTGATGCGTAACTGCCGTGCGCCGCGAACACCGCCGATGCGATCGCAATGCCGAGCACGCCGCCGAGCTGCCGTACTGCGTTGAAGGTTCCGGACGCCTTGCCGACAAAGGCTGCGGGCACCGCGTTCATGACCGTATTCTGCCCGGCCGGCAAGGCCATTGACGTGCCACATCCGGCGACGATCAGCGCCGGGACCAGCGCGACGTAGGACGACCCGCGGCCGATCTCGAAGGCAACCCAACCGAGCCCGATGCCCTGCAGCACCAGGCCGCCGGTGAGCAGCGCTCGTCCGCCGACCCGCTCCAGCAGCGCACCGGACAGCGGCGCGACGAAGAACAATGCTCCGGTCCACGGCAGGAATCGCAGCCCGGCGGCGAGCGGCCCGTAGCCGAGTGAGACCTGCAGGTACTGGGCGATCAGGAACACCGCGCCGAACAGGGACGTCGTGAGCAGCAACATCGCCGCGTTCGCCGCCGAATAGCTTCGAATTCCGAACAGATGCATCGGCAGCATCGGTTCGACGACCCGGTTCTCCCAGATGGCGAACGCGATGCACAGGATCGCGCCACCGACGAGGGTGCCGACGACCTCCGCGCTGCTCCATCCCGCGGCATCGGCGCGGACGAGACCCCAGACCAGTCCGAGCAGGCCCAGGCAGATGAGTGCGAGTCCGACGAGGTCGAACCGGCCGCGCGGCCCGCGGCTCTCGGTGAGTTTCGCGAGAGAGAGCGGGAGGAGGACGGCGCCGACCGGGACGTTGAGCCAGAAGATCCACTGCCAGGCGAGACCTTGCGCCACCGCTCCGCCGACCACCGGTCCGCCGGCCACGGCCAGGCCGGTGAAGGCGGTGAAGATGCCCACGATCGGCCCGCGCCGCTGCGGTGGAAAGGCCGCGGTCAGCAGGGCGACGGCGAGCGGCGTGACCAGGGCGGCGCCGCAACCCTGCACCGCGCGGGCCGCGATGAGTGCAGGCGCGTTCGGCGCGAGCGCGCAGGCGGCCGAGGCGAGGGTGAAGATCGCGGTGCCGACGGCGAAGAACCGTCGCCGCCCGAAGCGGTCACCGAGCGCTGCTCCGGTGATCAGGAGCACGGCGAAGCTGAGGCTGAACGCGTTGATCGTCCAGTCGAGCGTGCCGATCGAGGCGTGCAGATCGACGCGGATCCGGTCGAGCGCGGTCGCGACGACCAGTTGGTCCAGCGCGACCATGAACGCTGCCGCTGCCGTCAGGCCGAGGGTCCAGCGTTGGATGGAAGTGTTCACGGGTCCTCCGGGTGCGAAAGTGCTGCTACCCGTACTGACCCGGCGGCGCGGCAAAACTCATCGCGGCGGCGGAAGACTCGCTGTCGGTGGCGAGTGCGAGCATCGCCGCATGCCGTCGCCACTGCTGCGGGCCGTCGATTGCGTGACGGTGCCGGTGCCCGACCTCGACACCGGCCTTGCCTACTACCGCGACGCGCTGCACCAGCCCCTGCTGTGGCGCAACGACGATGTGGGACAAGCCGCGGTGGGACTCCCCGACGGCGACACCGAACTCGTGCTGACGACGCGTCAGACCTATGCGCCGGGATGGCTCGTGTCGTCCGCCGACGCCGCGGCCGCCGCGATGTGCGCCGTCGGCGCGCGCATGGTCAGCGAGCCCGTCGACATTCCGGTCGGGCGGCTGGTGGTGGTCGCCGATCCGTTCGGCAACGAGCTTGTGCTGCTCGACCTGTCCAACGGACCGCTGCCAGACTCCGTGTCATGGTGAGCCGCTTCGCCGTCCTGGCGATCGATGCTGCACAGCCGCGCATCGTCGCGGATTTCTGGTGCGCGGTGCTCGGCTGGCAGGTGACCGGGGCCGACGAGGGCATCGTCAGCATCGGGCCGCCGGACGGCTCCTGGCCGACGATCGACGTGGTCGCCGTTCCCGAGGGCAAGACGGTCAAGAACCGTCTGCATCTGGATCTGCGCGCCGACGGCACCAGCACGGCCGCGGAATTGCAGCGGCTGCTCGAGTTGGGGGCTCGGCATGCCGACGTCGGTCAGGGGCCCGACGTCAGCTGGGCGGTGCTCGCCGATCCGGAAGGCAACGAGTTCTGCCTGCTTCTGCGGACGGTCCAGGAGGTCACCAGTGACTAGGCCGCAGCAGCCGATCGGGCAGCAGCGTTGCCGTGTTGCCGCGGGCCGCCGAGAGCTGCGGCTGGGTGAGGAACAGCACGCCGCGCAGGTCGGCGTCGCGTAGGTCGGCATCGCGCAGATCTGCGCCCAGGAGGTCGACGCGGTCCAAGGACGCTCCACGCAGATTCGCGCCGATCAAGCAGGCATTGCGGAAATCGGAACGCGCCAGGGGTTCGCTGCGCAAGTCGGCCCCGGCCAGGTCGACGCCGCTGTGGTCTGGAGCGTGTCGCCCGCGCACCAACCGGCTGGCAGCTCGAAGCAGCGGCGCGGCGTGCGCGCGGTGTGTGTCGACGTTCGGATCGGTGGCGTCGGCGAGCACCTCGGTGCGCGCAATTGCGTCGCGAAGGTGCGGATGGAGTTCGCCGGCGGCATTCCAGGAAAGCGCCTCGTGCAGGTACCACAACAGTTCGTGGAGTTGCCGCGTCGCGGTGAAAGCGGCGAACATCGGCTCGCGAACTGCCGGGTCGTCACGCCAGTTGCGGCCGGCGAAGCGCAGGGTGACCCGCTGGCCGGCGCCGAAGCAGTCGAATACCCCACAGCCGCGAAAGCCGGCCTCACGCAGGTGATCGTGGATGCCGCACCGGAAGTCGGCACCCAGATGCCGGCACGGCGTGCCGGCCGGCTTGTCGATCGCGAAGTCCGCCGATACGGCGAACGGCAGCGCGACGCAGCACAATCCGACGCAGTTCGCGCAGTCGGCCCGCAACTCGGTGGTCAAGCGTCCTAGCGTAGGTCAGTCGTAGATCGCGTCGACCTGCCAACGCGGCTGCGCGTCGAGTGGATCCATCACGCCGGAGACGAGATAGGCGCGGCCACGGACGTCGACGATCTGACAACGCACCGCGCGGCGTGCGGACTCGGCCGACCACCAGCGCTCGTCGACCGGCCACGGCCCGGCCCAACTGGTCACCGCGCAGATCTCGCCGGCCATCCCGAACAGCGCGGGCGGTGCCGGCATCGCGCCGCGTTCGGTGACCACCACGGGGCGCCGCGCGGCGTCGAGCAGCTGCGCCGGGCGCGGCGGGTCGAGCAGCACCGCCGGCGCGGGTGCCGGCAGCTGACCGGGCCACGGCTGCTCCGGCGAGCGCAGCGGCGCCGGTTCGTCTCCCCACGGCACCAGCCGGGTGCGTTGCCCGGGATCACGGCCGCCGTCGAGCACCGCGGTCAGCACCGAGCCGTGCCCGAGCAGGGTCTGCACCCGGGCCAGCGCCCGACCCGCTCGCTCGTCCTGCGCGCCCGACCCGCCCCACAGCGCCTGCTGGTGGGTGCCGGTGGGCACGACCTCGATCGGGACGAGTCGCAACCGGCTCACCCCGCCGGTGGGTCGATGACTGCCGGACAGCCAGCCCTCCAGCTGCCAGCGCACTCGATCCAGGACGTCGACGGTCGACAGCACCCCGGCGTGCCGCCAGCGCCGCACCGTCTCCTCACCGTTCTCACTCAGCGCCTGCAGCTCCAGACAGGCGCAGGCCAGCCCGTGCGCCGCGAGGTCTGCCACGAACTGCTCGGCCACCCCGCGCACGGAGAACGCGGCGGTGTCGACGCGGTCGACCGCCGGCTCGAGATCGAGGGTGACGGTGAACTCGACCGGTGGGCGGCGCCCGGACACCGGCCGCTCGTCGGCGCCGCCGGCCTGCCGGTGCGCCCAGGCGCCGTCCGGGCCGAAGCGGGCCAGCACGTCGCGCGGCGGCAGCGCGGCGAACCCGCCCAGGGTGCGGACGCCGAGGCGGCGCAGCAGGTCGATCAACGGCGAGGTGCCGGATGCATCGAGGGTCTCGACCGGCAGGTCGGCCAGGAACTGCGGCGACTGGCCGGGGTCGACGATCACGCCGCGACGAGCGGCCTGCTCGGCGGCGAAGGCGCCGTCGGCGATGCCGATCAGCAGATCGGCGCCCCCGAGCGCCGCGATCCCGGCCACCCCGCGCGAGAGCGCATGCAGCACGCCGGTCTCGCCGCCGAAGTACCGGGTGGGGCCGCGCACGCCGATCGCGGCCAGCCCGGGGCGGGTGATCTCGACGCCGGGTGCGATCGCCTCGAGCGCGGCCACCACCGGTTCGAAGACGCGTGCCTCGGCGGCCTCGTCGCGAGGGAGGACGACCAGCTGCGGGCAGTGTGCCTGGGCCTCGCGGCGGCGCAGCCCGCGCCGCACGCCCTGCCCGCGGGCGGTCTGCGAACAGGCGACCACCCGGTTGGCGGTGACGACCGCGACCGGGGCGTCGGCGTCGATCCCGGCGTCGATCCGGGCGGTGGTGACCGGCCAGTCCGGGCACCACACCGCAATCCGCCGATCGTGCATCTGCGCCGCCTACGACGCATCGCGATTGCGGGACAGATCGAGCACCGGGGCGAGCGGCGCGGCTGCACTGCCGATCCCGCCGCCGTCGGCGGGCAGCCACAGGTCAGCCGATCGCGGCCGGGCCGCCGGGCCGCGCCCGCCTGCGACCACCGCCACCCGCCGGGCCCGCAGCCGGCCGGTGCCGTCGGCGATGCCGATCCACGCGGTGTCGCGGGCCTGCAGCCGCACGTCGGCTCCCGGCCAGTCGGCGGCCGCATCGCCGCCCACATACGGCACCAGCACCGCGTCCTTGCTGCGAGCCCGGGCGGCCAGCCGACGGACGTCGGTGGGGGCCAACCCGCCGCGCCCGCCCACCCCCCGCGGTGGGCGGGCGGCGACGATGTCGACGGCATCGAGCAGGGCGCCCACGACGGTGGTCCACCCCGCCCCGGGCGCCGGGACCAGCGCGAGCCGGGTGAGGTCGAGGCCGTACTCGCGGGCCGCTTCGGCGCTGATCCGGGGAAAGCCGACGAGCGCGCACCAGGCACCGTCGCCGGACGCCGCGCCGAGCAGCGCGAGCAGCAGCGACACCGAGCCGCTGACGCTGACCGTGCTCCCGCGCCGCAACCCGCCGGGCAGCAGGGACCGCAGCGCCGGGTCGACCGGCAGCGGGGGGGTGCTGCGGACCCCGACCTGGCGCCAGTCGACGGTCGAGCTACCGTCGGCCTTGCGGATCGCCACGTCGAGCATGCACTCATTGTCGAACAGATGTTCGAAACTCGTCAAGCGGTGCTACGGGGTAATAGCGACGAAGGGTGGATGTGGTGGCTACCGGCTCTACGAGTTCGGGATTGCCGGGTCGACTCGGTGCGGTCGGTCGGGACGGCGAGCTGCCGCGCCGCGAGGACCTCGGCTCGATCTTCGACGAGCTCGACTACCAGATGGCGTGTCAGGCATACCTATGGGCGCTGCCGCTGGTGTCGTACGCGCAGTGGAAGACCCAGCACTACGACGTGTTCGGGGCGACCGGTTCGGACTTGGTGCGCTACCTCAGTTACCGCGACCGGCTGGGCCTGATCACCGCGAACGCCACGACGCCCTACGTCCTGAATTTCTTCGACCTGGCCGAGACCGGCCCACTGGTCATCGAACTACCGCCCGGGCCGACAGCCGGCGGCATCTCCGATTTCTGGCAACGCGAGTGCGCGGTGATGGGAGAGATGGGACCCGACCGCGGACGCGGCGGCAAGCACGTCGTCGTGCCGCCGGGCCAGGACGCACCCGAGGTCGATGACGGATGCTACGTCCATACTTCGTCCGGGATGAACATCATGTTCGGGTTCCGCACCCTGGACCCTGACCCACAGCGCTCCGATGAACTGGTGCGGGCGGTGAAGGTCTATCCCTTCGCCGAGCGGAACGCACCTTCGCCCACGCGGATCGTCTCGCCGGAAGGCAAGGCCTGGACCGGTGACCAACCGCGCGGCCTGGACTACTGGGTCCGGCTGCACGAGATCTACCAGCACGAGGTGGTTGACGAACGAGACCGGTTCTACCTGGCGATGCTCAAGCAACTCGGCATCGAGAGGGGCCGCCCGTTCCAGCCCGACGAACGACTCACCGCGATCCTGACCCAGGGCGCCGAGGCGGGCGAACTGATGGCGCAGGCCAACACGTTCGCGAAGCGTTTCGCCGACGCCCGGTGGTGGCCAGATCGGCAGTGGTTCCTGGCCATCGATCTGGACAACTCCGCGCAGCGCGGCGAGTACTACGACGAACTCCTGGAACGTGCCTCCTGGTTCTACGAGGCGGTCAGCTTCTCGGCCGCCATGAAGAGCCAGACACCCGGCGAGGGTCAGGCGTACCTGGGCGCCTACACCGACGGCGCCGGCGACTGGCTGGACGGCGCGAAGAACTACACCGTCCATGTCCCGGCTGATCCACCGGCGAAGCTGTTCTGGTCATTCACCGTCTACGACGCGTGGACCCGTTGCCTGATCGACAACGACCAGCAACGCGGCGATCGGGGCTCGCGCGACCCGGACCTCCACCACAACGACGACGGCTCGGTCGATCTCTACTTCGGGCCGGATCAGCCGGACAGTGGCGACACCAACTGGGTGCAGACCATTCCCGGCCGACACTGGTTCAGCTACTTCCGCTGCTACGGACCCCTCGAGTCGTACTTCGACCGCAGCTGGAAACTCAGCGACATCAACGCTCAGTGACCGGATCTGAGCTAACTGCGCCGTGCCCGGGCCATCGCTGTCAGGGCACCGAATCCGCTGACGTAGAGGCCAACCGCGAGGAATCCGGCCAGCGCGAACTGGGCATCGGCGAAGCCGATCCAGTTCGTCGCAATCTCGACGATCGGCACGACAACGACCGGGACGAGGGAACACCGTCGGCGTCGCGACCCGGTGGGTGAACGCTCGATGATCCTGCAGCTAGCGGCGCCCGACGCCCATGTCCAGCAGGTGCTCGAGCACGGCCGGATCGGTGCGCAGGCCGTCGTGTTCATGCTCGTTCGTGACCCAGGCCCGGGCATTGCCGACCTGGCCGATCGTCTGGAGCTGCAGCTCGGCATCGACGTACAGATCGTCGAAGTAGACCGCCGCGCACAGCGGCACGTCGTTGCCGGCGAGTCGATCGACGTCGTACAGCGGCGGCCAGTCGTCCTTGGCGGCGAGTAGGTCGGCGGCCGCGGCGAACGGTGTCAGCGAGCGGATCTCGCGGAACATCCAGGGGAACATCATCTCGGCGGTGAACAACACCGGTCGGGCGTCGGCCGCGAAATCGGGTCGCCGCTCCCACTCCCGTTGGGCGGCCCAGTCGGTCGCGGCTCCCGAGCCGTAGCAGTACTCCTGCAGCGGATAGAGCACGTTGTCGACGAAGCCGGTCGACAGACCCACCTGATACAGAAACGCAGGGTGCAACTCGCCACCGGCCCAGGCGTCGTCGAGCAACCAGTGCACGTTCTCGAAACCGTAGCTCATTCCGAAAATCGAACCAACGGTACGCAACCGATGAGGGGTGAGTGCGTCGCCGTCCGGCAAGGTGATCGTCCGGTCGTGCAAGAGATCGACCAGTCGAGTCATGCCGGCCTCGTCCTGCGGGTAGCGCGCATAGAACTCATGGCTACGCCGCGCTGCCCGGTCGAAGGTACGCGCGTAGACCTCCGCGGCAGAGGCGGTGAGTCCGGGGATCCCGCCGGTGACGTAACAGTGGTCGAGCCCTTCCGGCGCCTGTGACAGGTAGGTGAGGGTCACGAAACCGCCGTAACTCTGACCCAGGGTGTCCCAGGTGCGTTCACCGATGAGCTTTCGTCGCAGGATCTCGGCATCCGCGACGATCGCGTCGGCGCGGAACCGGCTCAGATAGTCGGCCACCTGCTGTGCGGTGCGGTCGCGCGTGATCGCCGCGGTGATCGGAGTGCTGCGCCCGGTGCCGCGTTGATCGAGCAGCACAACCCGGTGCGTCCGCAGGGCGACGTCGACCCATGACGAACGGTCGACCGGCCGCGGCGACTTCCCCCCTGGACCGCCCTGCAGGAACAGCAGACAGGGGAGATCGTCGTCGAGCTTCGTGGGGTCGACGATCTCGCGGGCGAACACCTCGATCGTGGCGCCGTCGGGATCGGCGTGGTCGAGAGGGACAGTCACCGTGTGCTCGCGGGCGACGAAGCCGGGAAGTCGGATCATGCGTCGATGGTGCCGGATCGCACCCGTCGCGAGAACGACACCGGGTCAGGTGTGGCGTCTGCGCATGGACGCGCTAGGAGAGGCGTCGGGCGGCGTCGTCGAGCGCGGCCCGCGCAGCTGCGCCGAGACGGTCGACCAGTTCGGCAGCGGGCAGCGTCTCGGCGAGCGGATATGCCTGCCCGGCCCACAGGTGAAAACCGTCGGCGTCGCCGTGCTCGCGCGCGGCGGCCCGGATCGCAGCGGTCAGATGATGTACCTCCGGGTAGGCACTCGGTGCGGAATCCGAAAGATTGCGCATGAACCGGTTCTCGATGCCGCGTGCGGTGCGGCCGGTGAAGGCGCGGGTGAGCGCGGTCGTCGATCGCCGGGCGCTGATCGCGTCGCGGTGTGCGGGCGCCGTGCTCGCCTCCGGGCAGAGCAGGAAAGCAGTACCGAGCTGAGCCGCGGCCGCGCCGGCTGCAACGACACCGGCGATCGCCGCACCGGTCATGATCGCCCCCGACGCGACCAGCGGCATTGAGTCACCGACGGCTGCTCGCACGAGTTGCAGCAGCGCGAGCAGGCCGACGTCGGCCGGCTGCGAGTCGTCGAAGCTGCCGCGGTGGCCGCCGGCTTCGACACCCTGCACCACCAGCGCGTCGGCGCCGGCAGCCTGTGCCGACTCCGCCTCACTCGGATCGGTCACAGTCACCCACACCGCCGACCCTGCGGCCTGCAACCGCTGCACATCGGCTGCGGCCGGACACCCGAACGTGAACGACACGACGGGAACCGCCTCGCGGGACAGCAATTGCACCTTGTCGGTGAAGTGGTCGTCGTCCCATGTCGGCGTACCCAACGGCGCGCCGCTGCGGGCCGCCTCGCCTGCCAGGCGTCGCGCGTAGGCAGCCACCTGCCCGGCCCCGGAGCCATGCCCGGGCGGCGCGAACACGTTGACGCCGAACGGCGTTGCGTCGGGCACGAGCGAGCGCACCTCGTCGAGTTGGCTGCGCACCATCTCGACGGTCTTGTACCCGGCGGCCAGGAAGCCGAGCCCACCCGCACCGGACACCGCGGCTGCGAGCTGCGGCGTCGACGGGCCACCGGCCAGCGGCGCCGAGACGATCGGTTGGGTCAGCTGGTCCAACGTCCATCGCGACATGGCTCAAGCTTGCACCGCAGCGTCAGCGACCGATTCGATGCTCGCTCCGAGCGGCGTTGCCAGGTGGTGGGCCCGGCGCAGCGCCTGCTTCGACGCGTCCGAACCGTCGACTCCGACCACGATGCGCTCGCCGGCCACACGGCGACCCTGGCGTCCGGCGGGCTATCGCGGCCTCGGCCGGGCCGGGCACACTTGCGCGACCGGACCGTTCGAGATGACGAGGACAGCGATGCGCCGCCCGCGATGGCAGGACGAAGGCGAAGACCCCGACTACCAACAGTCGATGGCCAACGAGCGCACCTTCCTGGCCTGGCTGCGCACGGCACTCGCGTTGTTGGCCGCGTCGGTGGCCGTTTCGCAACTGTTGCCCGCATTCGACCTACCCGGCGGCCGCACCGTGCTCGGGGTGTTGTTGGCCGTGCTCGGTGCCGCCGTCGCAGCGTTCGCGTACCTCCGGTGGGCCTCGACCGAGCGCGCGATGCGGCTGTCGCGACCGATGCGATACCCGGTCAGCCTGGTGCTGCTGTCTGGCGCGATGACCACGATCGGAATCCTTGTCGTCGTTCTCGTGAGCGTGGGCCGCAAGTGAATCGCGACGACTCGACCATGCAGCGGACCGCACTTGCCTGGGGGCGAACCTCGCTCGCGGCCAGTGGCTTCGGCATCGCCCTGCTGCGCCTCGGCGTCGTCACCGGTCGATCGGCGACCTTGCCGCCGCGGTCGGTCTGCTGCTGTGCGGTCTGCTGCTGGCCGTTCGCGGGCGAATCCTCTACCGCCGCGACGCGGCACACCCGTCGGCAACGGCATTGCGGCTGGTGACGGTTGTGGCGTTGATCGTCAGCGCACTCGTCGCCGTGATCGGCCTGACGTGATCGCTCGATTCGACACCACCCCCTTCTGAGTAGTGCCGCCGGCGACGATTCGCGGCAGGATGTGGCCATGACCCAGACGAAGCTGGCGCACCCGAGCGTCGAGGAACGACAGGCGCGAGGCCGCGCGGCCCGAGAAGCGACCCCGCCCGCGAGCCACGCCACATGGGTGCCGGCCGCGAATCGGCCGGATCCGATCGGATTGCTCGAGGAGCAGGACGCCACACGCGACTCGGATCTCGTACCGGTACGGCACGGCCGGATGATGGTCTCGCCGTTCACGTTCTACCGCGGCGCGGCGAAGATCATGGCCGCAGATCTCGCCGACACTCCGACCGCGGGTCTGATCGCCCAGCTGTGCGGCGATGCGCACCTGTCGAACTTCGGGATCTTCGGCTCGCCCGAGCGCCGGCTGGTGTTCGACCTCAACGACTTCGACGAGACACTGCCCGGTCCGTTCGAGTTCGACGTGAAGCGGATGGCGGCGAGCTTCACCATCGCCGGGCGGAACAACGGATTCAGCAAGTCCGACACGAAAGCCGCGACTCTCGCATCGATCAGCTCCTACCGCGAGGCGATGGCCGAGTTCGCGCAGATGCGCACGATGGACATCTGGTACGCGCACCTGGACGAGGAAGAGGTGATGGCGGCGGTGCGCGCCGCCGCCATCGAGTTCGACCGCGAGGCCAAGGTCAAGGGCTCCAAGGCGAAGAAGAAGTCGTCGAAGGACGACGCCAAGATGACGCGGCTCGCCGAGAAGCGGGTGACCAAGCTGGCCAGCGGCGCCCGCCACCGGGACAGCCTGCAGGCGTTGTCCAAACTCGGTGAGCTCGTCGACGGCCAGTATCGCATCGTCAGTCA
>CAWKNB010000007.1:0-697107 GCA_963850835.1 uncultured Actinomycetota bacterium
TGCGTGACTGTCCGTACCGAGGCCGAGGATCGGCACACCGTTGCGGCGATCACCGGAGCGCACGGTCGCCTGTCATCCCAGCACCTCAGTCTTCGCTGCTGTTCGGAGACACATGCCGTCCAGACATACCGCCGATCTATCGCTGGCGGCGGCTCGGTAGCGGGCCGCCTGCCGGGTCAACAGCGATGGCAGAAGGGTCTCGTCGGAGCTGCTCGCGCCTCCGGTTCCTACGCTGACCATTGCCGTGCCGGTCAATGCGAAGGCATTGAAAACTGTTCCTTGGTCGAAGTCGACGCGTACCTCGATGCTGCCCTGCGCGGTCTCCGGCATATTCACAACGAAGTACGTCAGTTTGCTGCCATCGGCATCCGTGTCGTGGCGGCACGTTTTCATGGTCGTCGCGAGCTTCTGAAACGCCATCTCTGCGGCCTCGGGGCTGTCGTACTGTCGGATCCCGGGGCCGATGATCGTCGCCGACACGCCGCTCCCTTTGACGTGCGTCTTGGTGACGCTGGAATTGGGTTCGGCCGGCCGCACGTAGTTGCAGAACGTCTTGGCCGACGTGTCAGACGGGTCCGGATCTCGGCTGTAGCGGTCGGCATTGCTGACAGCGGCAGCAGTGCGGCGCGCAGCTGTTTCTTGTTCAGCTGCCGGAACGTGCGCACCGGCGCGGATGGGGAGCTCGTCGTCGATGGCGACGAGTTCGGCGCCGATGTACCAGACGCGGAGGAGGTGCTCGGGACCGATGATCTGCTCGCGTTGCCCGGCCCGGCACTGCTGCGTCGGGCCGCGGGTGCGCTGCGATCGGGGCAGCCCCGCCGCCCGGTCAATGAGAAAGGGATGCGAGGCCCGGCACCTGCTCGCGGATCCGCTGCAGCTCGGCCTCGTCGGAGATCCCCTGGAGGTCGTAGCGCGGTGTGTACGGGCGCTCGAGCCGGTCGAGCTCCTCGGCGTCGAGCTCGAGGTCGAGGGATGCCACGGCGTCATCGATGTGCGAGGTGGTGCGGGCACCGACGATCGGCGCGGCTACGACGGGTTTGCTGCGCAGCCAGGCGAGCGCGACGTGCGCACGTGTGACTCCGCGCGCGTCGGCGATCGTGCCGACGGCGTCGATGATCGCGCGGTCGCTGTCGGCGGTGAGC
This sequence comes from uncultured Actinomycetota bacterium, assembly GCA_963850835.1. GTDB lineage: Bacteria > Actinomycetota > Actinomycetes > Mycobacteriales > Jatrophihabitantaceae > Jatrophihabitans. Next base: position 1,143 of record CAWKNB010000007.1, read on the forward strand.
GAGGTGTACAGCAGGTCGGCGTATTCCCCGTCGGCCCCGGCGCGCTGCGTCGCCCTGGCCTCGGTCCAGGGCCGGGCGAGTCGACCGCGCGCGAGCGGACTCCACACGATGGTGCCGACGCCTTCGTCCAGGCACAGCGGGATCATCTCGCGCTCCTCCTCGCGGGCGAGGAGGTTGTAGTGGTCCTGCATCGACACGAACCGAGCCCAGCCGTGCTCGTGCTGCAAGTGCAGCGCCTTGGCGAACTCCCACGCCATCATCGACGAAGCCCCGAGGTAGCGGACCTTGCCCGCCTTCACCACATCGTGCAACGCCTCGAGGGTCTCCTCGAGAGGGGTCGAGTGGTCGTTGCGATGGACCTGATAGAGGTCGATGTAGTCCGTGCCCAGCCGCCGCAGACTGTGATCGACCTCGGTCATGACCGCCTTGCGGGACAGTCCCCTGCCGTTCGGGCCGGGCCGCATCGGGTGGCGCAGCTTGGTCGCGACGACGATCTCGTCACGCACTGCGAAGTCGGCGAGCGCGCGCCCGAGAATCTCCTCGCTGGTGCCGTCGGAGTACATGTTCGCGGTGTCGAAGAGATTGATCCCGGCCTCGAGCGCATACCTGATCAGCGGACGGCTGTTCTCCTCGTCCAGCGACCAGACGGGGTGTCCGCGGCCCGGGTCGCCGAAGGTCATGGCGCCGATCGCGACGGGTGATACGTCCAGGCCGGTGCTGCCGAGCTTGATGGAGTACACGGTTGTCCTCTACGGTTCCGGAGATGTCTCCGAATAACCGTACCGGAGAACTCTCCGGTTAGTCAGGTGCGGGAGTGAGTGATGGTTCGCTCGGACGCGCGGGAAAACCGAGACCGCATCCTCGAGGCCGCCCGTGGGGCGCTCGAGGAGTCCGGCGACGCCTCGCTCAACCAGATCGCCCGACGCGCCGGCGTCGGGCCGGGCACCTTGTACCGGCACTTCCCGAACCGCGAGGCACTCGTGCTCGCGGTCTACCGGCTCGATGTCGCCCGGATCGTCGATTCCGTCCCGGAACTGCTCGCGCAGCTGCCACCACTGGAGGCGCTGCGCCGCTGGACGACCGAACTGGTGAACGCGATGCGCATGAAACACGGGCTCGGCGACGCGCTCAGCCCCGGATCCCGGCAGGCCGTGACCGAGGAGAGCTACGAACCGGTGATCGGCGCGATCAGCCGGATGCTCGACGCCGGCACGAGCGACGGGACCATACGTGCCGACGCCGACCCGGCCGACTTCCTGCTGCTCACCGCAGCGCTGTGGCGGGCCCCGGCGGGCGACCAAGATCGCTCCGGGCGCATGCTTTCGCTCGTTCTCGACGGCTTACGCGCCGAACCCTAGGACCGTGCCGGCGCCAACCGGATGACTACGACGACGGCTTCGCTGCGGAACGGCGTTGATGGTGACGTCGCACGCGATGTCGGTTTCCGCAATCGGTGGAGCTGCACCACTGGCGATTCTGCGCATGGGTGGTGTCGAGGTAGACCCACTGGCACTCGCGGTCGGCGCAGACGCCGATGCGGCCGTGAGGTGACATCAGCAGGTCGAGCAAGTCGAGGACGACGCGACGTCGCGGCGTGTGCTGGTCCACAGAACTGACTGTCCACCGGTACACCTGGCGTCCGGCCGGGTCGTCGGAGGCGGTCAGGCGGCTGTGGGTGACGGCGTCGCGCAGCAGCGGATCGAGGCGTGTCGCCGGTCCGGTGCTCGGTGGGACGAGCGTGTCGACCACAACCGACCGCAGATCGCGCAGGCCGGTACACAGAGCCCGCCGCGCGGCCGGGTTGGACGCCAGCCGGTGCGCGAGCGCCGCGGCCTCTTCGTCGGTCAGGACCCCGGCCCGTGCGGCCCAGACAAGGCAGTCGTCGGCACTTTGCAGGTGATCCTCGCTGCGGTCCGGTCCGCCGCGCCAGGAGATGGTGTTCACGAGGTCGAGTACCGGCCGGCCGCCGATCAACGGGATCGTCGCAGCGCGCGAACGCGTCGATGCCATGAACCCATGCTAATGGCCTTGATGCCATTTGTGTCATTACCTATGGTCGGAGGGTGGGTAATGATCTCAACGGCAATTCGACCATTAGTAGATCGCAGCAGCTGATCCTCGATTCCGCGCCGCGGGCGGGGACGGCTCCCTCGACCCGCGTCGACGAGGGCCGGGCCGGTGTCGGCTGAGCAGACCGGCGTCCGCCAGCCCCTCCGGAGGGCGGTCGGCCCCTCTCGGCTGATGATGGCCGTCGGTGCGCTCGGGGTATCGGCGTCGGCGGTCTTCATCGATCTGTCCGCGACGTCGCCGGGCACGGCGACGTTCTTCCGGTGTCTGCTCGCGCTGCCGTTGCTGTGGCCGTTGGCGGTGCGAGAGCGCCGACGCGAGGGCGGCTTACCGCGGCGCGGGCACGTCGTCGCGGTGGTTGCCGGAGTGCTGTTCGCCGGCGACGGCCTGCTGTGGACCCGTGCCATCTTCGAGGTCGGCGCCGGTCTGTCGAGCGTCCTGGTGAACGCGCAGGTCGTCATCGTGCCGCTGTTGGCATTGCTCGTCGACCGCGAGCCGGTAGGGCGCAGGTACGTGCTGCTCCTGCCCGCCATGATCCTCGGCATCGTGCTCACAGGCGGTGTCCTACAGACCGGGGCCGTCGGCAGCGACCCTGTCGCCGGCACGGTCCACGCCGTGCTCGCAGCGCTGTCCTACTCGGGATTCCTCTTCCTGCTGCGCCGGGGCGGGAGCACCGGGCACGTCGTCCAGGCGTACCGCGACGTCGTCGTCACTGCGGCCGTTGTCGCGGTCGTCGCCGGCACGCTCTGGCAGGGCATCGATCTCGCGCCGGGCCGGGCGGCACTGGGATGGTTGTCCGTCACCGCGGTGTGCGGCCAGGTGTTGGGGTGGTTGCTCATTGCCCTGGCCACCCCGCACCTGCGTAGTGCGGTCGGCGCTGCGTTGCTCATGCTCACCCCGGTCGGGGCGCTCGTCCTGTCGGCGATCGTGCTCGGGGAACACGCCACCGGACTGCAACTCGTCGGCTGTGTGATTGTGCTGACCGGTGCGTACCTCGCGTGCTCGTCGGATCAGCGCAGGTGAGTAGCGCGTGATGGTCGGCAATGATGCACGCGTCGGCGAACACAGCGCCGTGGTGCGGACGTTGGAGTAGCGAACGCCCGACCGCCTCCGTTTCGGCTTCCGCAATATGCGGTGCAGCCGGCATGTCACGGCGGTGAGCCGTCACATCATCCAGAAGGGATGAGATCGGCGAGCTGACACGACCCGCGCATCGCGGGGGGAAGCGTCCACGACAGGTGGCAACCTGGACAGATGCCGGTTTCCTGGATGCACGCTTTTGTCGACGTCCCCCAGCACTCCGTGGACACGGCGCAGACGTTCTGGGCGGCGGTCACCGGCTGGGCGCCGAGCGCAGCATGGGACGCGCATCCGGAATTCGTCTCACTCGAGCCGTCCGACGGCACCGCGTACGTGCATGTGCAATCCATCGACGGGGCGCCGCGGGTGCACCTCGACCTGTTCGGCGACCCCGTCCGCGACACTGCACGGCTCGCCGGTCTCGGCGCCGTACCGGGCCACCGCGCCGACTGGTGGCAGGTGCTGACCTCGCCGGGCGGCTTGCCGTTCTGCGTGTGCGAACAGATGCGGCCGCACCGGCGTCCCGATGCGGTCACCTGGCCCGACGGGCACCGCAGTCGCCTCGTGCAACTGTGCGTCGACGTCCCGGCGGACCGGTACGAGACAGAGTGGGCTTTCTGGGCCGCCGCGACCGGCTGGGCCGAGGAGCCGGTCGGCGCACCCGAGTTCCGCCGCCTCGTCCACCGCGAACAGAGCCCGATGCAACTGCTCGTGCAGCGCCTCGGCGATCACGAGGGCACGGCGCGCGCGCACTTGGACCTCGGCACCGATGACATCGGTGCCGAGGTCGCCCGCGTGCAGGCGCTCGGTGCGCAGGTGCTGTCGTCGAGCGACGGGCTCACCGTGTTGCGCGACCCGGTCGGCCTGCCGTTCTGCGTCACCGGCAACGAGCCGGCGCTCGGCTGAGTTCGCCCAGGGGTGCCGAGCCATCGTCAGGTGCATCCGGGCGACCGGGAGGTAACCCTTGGCGAACGCGTCGACGCCGGGACCGCCTTGCCCATCTCGCGAAGCCCCGTCAGGTCAGGGATCGAGGCACGGAGCCGCCTGTGGGAATCGAACCCACGACCTACGCATTACGAGTGCGTCGCTCTGGCCGACTGAGCTAAGGCGGCGTGCGTCGGCCGAGGCCCGAGGGACGTGCGGACGCGACGCGTCAGTCTAACTGGTTGGCAGTGGGTGAGCCGCGCCCTTGACACATGCAGGTAATTACTTGCATATTGCAGGTGTGTCGGGAGGCGACGAGGTGTTCAAGGCGCTGGCCGACCCGACCCGGCGGCGCGCTGCTGGACCAGCTGCGGGGCCGCAACGGTCAGACGCTGGGCGAGCTGTGCGCGCCGGTCGCGATGACCCGGCAGGCGGCGTCGCAGCATCTCGAGATTCTCGCCGCCGCGAACCTCGTGACGAGCGTGCGCCGCGGCCGCGAGAAGTTGCACTACCTCAACCCGGTCCCGCTGTGGACCATCGCCGACCGGTGGATCGAGCGCTTCGAGCGTCCCCGGCTCCGCACCCTGAACGCCATCAAACAACGAGCCGAGGAGGCCGCCATGGAGCAACGACCGGAGTACGTCTACGTCACGTACATCGAGAGCTCACCGGAACTGGTATGGAAGGCGTTGACCGACGAGGACCTGACGGCCGAGTACTGGGGGCACAGCAACGTCTCCGACTGGCAGGTCGGGTCGGGCTGGGAGCATCGGCGCGTCGACGGCTCCGGGATCGCTGACGTGATCGGCACCGTGCTGGAGTCAGATCCACCGCGCCGGCTGCGCGTCACGTTCGACGAGCCGGGTGACCCCGCGCCGCACGGCCCGACGACGGTGACGTTCGACATCGAGCCCTACCACCAGATCGTCCGGTTGACGGTCACGCACGAGAACCTCCCCGACGACGACGCGCTGGCCGCAGTGTCGCTCGGTTGGCCGGCCGTGTGCGCGAATCTCAAGTCGTTGCTGGAGACGGGCAGCGTCTTGCCGCAGGCGCCGTGGGAGATGTCCGCGCGGCAAGGATGACGATGCAACACACGCCCGACGGTCGCTACGTGATCGTCGACGGGCGGCGGTGGCGGGCCACCGATCCGCGGATCCCGCAGCGGCTGCAGGCCGAGCTGGTTGCCGAGCTGATGGCCGCGCGCCGTGGCGTGGCCGACGGCGGGTCCCGGGCCCGCGTCCAGGACGCCAAGGTCGCCCTCGGCGAACGCGGTGAGCCGTGGTGGGACGAGCCGACACCGGAGGGCCTCGACGAGCGGCTGGCCGCTGCGATCCGCGCGCTGTTGCGGCACCGTCGCAGTGAGTCGTCGATCTGCCCGAGCGACGCCGCCCGCATCGCAGCAGGCTCGCGGTGGCGACAGGCTCTGCCGAATGCCCGGTCGGTCGCCGCGGGCCTGCGCCGAGACGGCGTCGTCCGCGTGACGCAGCGTGGTGCGGACGTCGATCCCGCCGGCACCCGCGGCCCGTTGCGGATCGCGCGTGGACCGAACTGGCCCGGCTAGCGCTATTCCTTGCTCAACGCGTCCGGCTTGTGTACCGCGTCGCCGCCGTTGTCGCTCTCGACGAGATACTGCGGTTCGGCCTTGCTGGCCTTCACCGTCCGGCCGCCGGCCGCGGTGTCCTGGGTGATCTTGCGGACGACGTGACCATGCGCCGTGCTGCCGTGGCTCGACCACGTCACGCGGTCGCCCTTGTGAAATTCGCTCATGTCCTGTGGCTACCCCGCGGCGGCGCAGATATCGCGACTCACCCTCAGCGGCGGGCGGCTATGGTGACCTCAGTCGAAACACCGGCTGTGCGCTCGGTCGGAGGCGGGGTTCGTGAAGACAGCACCCGTCAGTGCCAGGAATTCGACATGCCCGCTCGCTCATGAAGCCGAGCCGGGCGGTGCCGACGGTCTCGATGACAGGCCGGCACTGGTACCCAGCGCCTCGTCCGAAGGGGATATCAGCTCGTGAGTTTGCAGATCGATCTTTCGCGAAGCGATCACGCCCGCGTGAGATTCGTTGTCGACGCGAACGATCACCCTGGCGTGGTGTCGGTCGTCGGATCATTCAACGGATGGACCGCCGGCCTCGATGAATTGTTTCCCCAGGCTGACGGCAGCCGCGCGGTGACGGTCGGCGTTTCGTACGGCGAACCGCTCACCTTCCGCTATCTGGCCGAGAACGGTGTCTGGTTCGACGACCCGGATGCGGACGAGATCACTGCGCAGGGTTGCCGCATCAACGCCACCAGCCTGCAACGACCTGCAAGCGTCGAAGCGCCGCCGTCGGCCGAGCGCAATGTGAGCCGCGGCGGTCACGGTCCGGCCAGATCGCCCCATGCCGCATTCTGTTCCACGAGGCGCTGGCCGCGCTCGTAGGCCGAGTCGCTGCGATGTGTCAGTACACCGGCGACGTGTCCGTCGTTGCCGTACCAGACGGTGAAACCACCGTCGTCGTGCTCGACGACCCGGGTCTCGTCGAAGCCGTCGCCCCAGGCCGAGTACTTGAGCGTGCGATCGCCGATCGTCGACCAGAAGCCAGGCGCCTGGGACCACTCGGCGGCCTCGGCCGGCGCAGCCCGCGCCGGCGATCTCACCCATGGTCATCGCGTCGCCCCAGTGCTCGACGGAGATCCGGCGACCTGCGCTGGTGTTGTGCGCGAGCGCGACGTCGCCGACGGCATAGATGTTGTCCGCGGACGTGCGCATGGCCGCATCGACGCGCACCCGACCGCGTTCGATCTCGAGGTCGGCCCCTTCGGCCAGGTCGGCGCATGGCCGGACGCCAGTCGCGAGCAGGACGAGATCCGCGGTGATCTCAGTGCCGCTGTCCGTCATGACAGCGGTTTCCGAAATGAGCTCGAGCCGCTCTCCGGTGACGACGTCGACACCGCATCCGCGAAGCCATGCTTCGATGCGCTCACCGACCCACTCGCCGAGTCGGGCACCGTGCGGGCGAGGCTCGTCGGTGATCAGGGTGACCGGCAATCCGCGCGCGGCCAGCGAGGTCGCAGCCTCGCAACCGATGAAACCCGAACCGGCCACGACCGCACCGGTCGCGCCTGCAGCGGCGGTGCGCAGCGTGCGGGCATCGCGCAGGGAGCGCAGCGTGTGCACCTGCGGGCGGTCGGCACCGCCGATCGGCAGGCCGACTGGGACCGAGCCGGTGGCCAGGACACATGCGCGGTAGTCGAGCCGCGAGCCGTCGGCGAGCACGACGAGGTTGTGCTCCGGTATCAGATCGGTCACCGGCCGATCGAGGACCAACTCGATACCGAGGTCGGCGTAGAACGACCTGGGATGCACAAGCGCCTCGGCCGCCTCGCTCTCGCCGCGGAGGAAGTCCTTCGACAGCGGCGGACGCTCGTACGGAGCGTCGACGTCCGTGGTGATGATGCGCGCCGGTCCGTCGCCGCCGGCCTGTCGATACGCCACCGCGGCGGACACGCCACCGGGACCGCTGCCGATGACGACCAGGCCGTGATCGGTCATCGGGATGCTCCGGCACCGACCGTCGCGGCCAAGGTGCGCAGATAGCTGGAGAAACCCATCGGCGCACGCCCGTCCACGCGGGCGCTGGTCCGCACCGCGATGGCGCCGGTGCGTTGCACCCGGGCGCCACTCGCGAGCGCACGGGTGGCGAGATCGACGTCCTCGCCGGAACGCAGCGGCAGCCACCCGCCGCAGCCCTGCAGGGTCGCAGCCCGAATGCCCAGGTTGGCGCCGTGCACATGCGCGTGTCCGTCGTGGACCGAGTGCAGCGCGTGCCACGCGCGGCGGGTCCGACGCGGCAACTCCCCGTTGGGCCGTACCGTGCCGAGCACCAGATCGACACCGTCGTCCGCGGCGCGGACCATGTGCGTGAGCCAGTGCGGCGGGACGGCCGAGTCGGCATCGGTGTGCGCGGTCCAGATGTCACCGAGCGCCTGACGGCCGGTGAGTGCCTCGACCGTGCCGAGCGCGCGGGTCGCCCCGACGCAGCGTGCCTGACTCACCACGGCCCGGACCTCCGGGTATGCCGCAACGATGTCTGCGGTCCGGTCGCGGCAACCGTCGAGCACGACGACGATCTCGATGCTCGGCGGTGCGGACGTCGTGCGGCGCAGGTGCGCGACTGCGCTGCGCAATGCGTCCAGGCAGCCACCGATCAGGGCCTGCTCGTCGGCCGCGGGCACCACCACCGCAACGTGCCCGATCATCCGAGGATCCCGTCGAGCGCCGCGACCGACCGGCCGTCGCGCGACCAGACGTGCAGCAGGAAGTCCTCCTCGACATGCGTCACGACCGGCTGCAGCCCGGCGCCCAGCGCGTCGTGGACGTCTGCGGCCGTCTGTGGATGCATTGCGGCGTCGCGTCGCCAGTGGCAGGCGGCCACCACACCGTCGTCGGTCAGGGACGCATGCACCTGGCGGGCTACTTCGCTCGGGTCGGCGCAGTAGTAACCGACTTCGCTCAGCACGATCAGGTCGAAGCGTCCGGTCGGCCAGTCGTCGGGCACCGCCCGTCGCTCGAGCGTGACTCCGCGACAGTCACCGAGATGCGTCGCCGCCAGATCGATCGCCTGCTCGGCCACGTCCCACGCAATCACCTCGTCGCAGCGACGCGCGAGTTGGGCCGTCAGCAACCCGGTTGCGCAGCCGGGCTCGAACGCGCGCCGAAACCTGGGCCGGGTCAGCGCAGCGAGCAGGACTGCGCGCTTGCGCTGCTCGTAGAAGCGGCTCGCCAGACCCCACGGATCGCCGGCGCGGCGGTACAGCCCGTCGAAGTAGCCGTCGGGGGTGCGCCCGGGCGCCGCTCCGGCGACGAACACCTCGGCGTCGCGGCGGAAGTGGTCGAGCATGCCTGTGGCCAGCACCGGTTCGTCGCCGGGTTGGTCGGAGAGCGAAGAGTGCTGGCTCACATGGCAGTCCAGCGCACGGTGTTTCGCCTGCCGCGCGTCCGCATCGAGGTGCAGAAGCCGCAGTGCGGCGGTGGGGAGGTCGGCCTCTTCCGGATCACCCCAATGCCAGGCCCAGATCGGGAACTGCCAATGCAGGGCGTGCAGTGCCGCGACCGATTCCGCGGCGGCCTGCGCGCACGCTGCGTGGTCCGGATGGCGATCACCGGCCCACGGCGTCACCAGATGGGTGCAACCGGCCGCCGCCTGGTCCACCGCGTCGGTGATCTCGGCCAGATGATCGCTCAACTGCCCGTCCGGGAGGCCGAGCAGCCGCACTTGCGCGGCGGGCGCGACAGCTGCCACGCCGTCGCGCACCTCGATGCGGCGGCGGTGCGCGAGCTGTGCCGGCCGGTGCGTGGGCGACGACGGGTGCGATGCCTCACCGTCGGAGGCGACGATCACCGTGACCTGTGCGCCAGCGCGCGCGGCGAGGGCCATCAGGCCGGCAGCGCCGAGCGTCTCGTCGTCCGGATGTGCGGCGAGGACCACGATGTGGTCGCCCGGCCCGGGCGCCGCGAGCTCAACGGTCGATGACAGCGTCTGGTCCCACGCTGCCGCCGGCGTTCCCGCGACGCGGTGATCGAAGGTCATCATTACGCCTCCGGCATCAGCAACGCGCCGAGCGCGGCGAGATCACGCTCGGCGTGGTGTTGGCGCACGTACAGCTCGAGGTCGGCCACGCGAGCCGCGTAATCGGCGTCGAAGGCCAGCGGGGCAGGCCCCAGGGCGTGGCCCACCTGGCGCAGCACCCGTTCTGCGGCGTCGGCGACCACCGCGCGCACGCGGTACGCGAGCAGTTCACCGCGCGCGCCGCGCGCGGTGCCGTCGTCGACGCGTCGAGCCGCAGTGCTCAGCGTCGCGGCTGCCGCATGCAACGCGACATCGACAGTCCCGACGTGCAAAGGATCCAGGCCGGAGCGCCGCCGTGCGGCGACGGCGTGGAGGCGGTCGGCAAGCCCGGCCGCTCCGCCGTACCAACACGCGGCCACCCCGATCCCGCCCCATGCGAAGCCGTCGCGGCTCAGATACCACCCGGGCTCGCCGATCGGCTCGGCGGGCACCGCCTCGCAGTCGATCGCGACGCTGGTGACGGTGCGTAGGCCGCGAGCGACCCATCCGGCCGCCGGCTCGATCCGTACCCGCGGGTGGCGCAGGTCGATCCTGAACAGGCGACGACCGTCGCCGACGTGCGCGGTCACCAGGGCGTGATCGAGTCGGTCCGCGAGCGAGCACCACGGCTTCGTGCCGGACACCGCCCACTGGTCGTCAGGACTGGGTTCTGCTTTCAGAAATCGGTCCGGCGCCTCCGCGGCGAAGACCCCCCAAGTGCCGGAGGGATCCTCGCGCGTACCCGCCTCGGCCAGGATCGCGAGCGCGTCGGTGTGTGCCTCGGTCGCCCGGGCGACGGTCAGATTCGCTCGACCCAAGGCAGCCAGCACGGCCCAGCGATCGAGTGTGCGCCCCTGGCCCGGGTCCGGCAGGACGTTTCCCGTTTCAGCCGCGATCGCGAGCGCCACCTCGATGTCTTCGCCTGCCGCGGCGGCACGCTCGACCAGAGCTTCTGTCCTGTCGTCGAGCGGCGCGAGTTCCGGCGCGCGTTCTCGTACGGAGGTCAGCGTCGTGCACGTCGGGCGGCCGTCTTCTCGGTGCGTGCGCCGACTGTGCGCAACTTGCCGTCGTCGTTCTCGAGATGAGCCCGGACGAACCAGTGGTACTGCTCGAGGTCGCCCGCGTGGCCGATGAGGAGGTCTTGCGTCACCGGGTCGGGTTCCTCGGTCTGCTCGATGGCGTCGCGGTAGTCGGTGAGGACGCCCTGGTAGACCACGTCGAGCGCGGCCAGGTGCTCGATCGCGTCGGCTCGGCCGATGGAATAGTCGTCCCAGGTCCGCTGTGCGACGAGAGCACCGGGCGTGCCGACCGGCGAGCCGCCGAGTGTGGCGATTCGTTCGGCGAGTTCGTCGACCATCGTTCGTACGGCGTCGACCTGCGGGTCGAGCATCGTGTGAACTGCGATGAAGTGCGGACCGACGACATTCCAATGGATGTGTTTCAGGGTGAGCGCAAGATCGTTCAGAGCATTCAGCCGCTGCTGCAGCACGTCGATGATCTGCCCGGCGTCCGGGGCGGACATGCCGGGGACGGTGTACTGAACGGTGGCAGCGGACTTCGCGCGAGATTTCGCAGGCATGGGAACTAGACCCCTCGAGGCTTCCGTGCGTGCCGGTCGCAGCCATGTCTCGATGCACCGGTCACCTATGGATTCAGTACCCGATCCCGGAAAAAGTTCACGTCTGACGAATGGTGTTAGCGCAACGCACGATCTGGATACCGAACCGCTGTCGGAGCGGCGAGCGAGGGACAGATGGCAGGTCGGGCGAGGTACCCGGGCGCGGCGGCCTTCGTGCCCGAGCATGCCGACCTGGGCGCCCTCGCCGCTGCGGCCATGGACTGCCGCGGTTGCGACCTGTACCAGGACGCCACCCAGACGGTGTTCGGACGCGGCACGTCGGACTCACGGCTCATGCTGGTCGGCGAGCAACCCGGTGACGTCGAGGACACCGCAGGGGAGCCGTTCGTCGGACCTGCTGGCAAGGTGCTCGACCGCGCGCTGCGCGACGCCGACCTCGCCGAAACCGCCATGTTCGTCACCAACGCGGTCAAGCACTTCCGCTGGAAGCCGGCCCGCGGCAGCAAGCGCCGCATCCACGAGAAGCCGACAGCGGCCCAGGCCACCGCCTGCCGCCCGTGGCTCGCGGCCGAATTGCAGGCCGTCGCTCCGACGGTGCTGGTCGCGCTCGGCGCGACCGCCGCCGGCTCGCTGTTCGGCTCGTCGTTCCGCCTGACCCAAGCGCGTGGCGCGCCGGTGGAGTGGCCGCCCGCGGCCGGTCCGTTCGCCGGCGACCGGACGACAGGTGTCTGCTGCATTCGCGACCATCCACCCGTCGGCTGTTCTGCGCGCGCCTGCGGAGGAACGCGACGCAGCCTACGACGGGTTGGTCGCCGACCTGCGCGTCGCGGCCGCGGCGCTCGCGTGAGGCCCCGGTCGAGCAACGTCGTCGTGTCTGATGTCGACGCTATCGAGAAGCGAACGATTTAGGTCGCCGATGTCTCGAGGGTGAAGTCGTCGAAGTCGAATCCGGGGGAGACGACGCAGGCGACCAGGCACGCTTCCTCACCTGCCGGCTCGGCGGTCTGCCACTCGTCCGCGCGAACCAGGTACTGGCCGCCGGCGCGCAGCTCGCAGCCGTGCCCGGCGCGCGGTGCGGCGCCGAAGCCGCCCACCGTGATCCGCAGCGGGCCACCGCCCTGCCACAGCCACAGCTCCGGCGATGCCACCCGATGCCATGCCGAGCGCTGACCGGGCTGGAGCAGGAACGCCACGCAGGTGACCAGTGAGCGGCGGCCGCGGGGTGTTTCGACCTTCGTCTCGTGCCGCCAGGTCTCGCGGTACCAGCCGCCTTCGGGATGCGGATTGAGATCCAGGCCGATCGGGTCAAGCGACATGCATGCAGGGTATGCGCGACCATGGGGCGATGAGCTCGGGCAATTCGAAGTGGTCGATCAAGTCGCAGGACAGCGTCCTGTCCATCTGCAGCCGCGGTTCGGTGCTGTCGATCGGATCGGTGGGCTCGTTCGGGTCCGTCGCGTCGATCGGATCGTCGCTGTCGGTGTTGTCGGTGGGCTCGGTGTTGTCGGCGGGGGCGATCCTGTCCGCGTGCGCCGAACGCTCGATCATGTCGGCGCGGGCCCGGCGGAAGGTGCTCGGCGCATAGGGACGTGCGGGATCCCGTCGTCGAGGAAGTCCGCGCCGGCGCGCTCGAACCCGAACCGCGCGTACCAGTCGAACAGGTAGGTCTGGGCGTCGAGGACGATCTGGTGTCCGGCGGTGAGTTGCAGGGCGTGACGCATCAGCGCGTCGGCCAGTCGCCGGCCGCGTGCGTCGCGGCGCGTGGCCACCCGGCCGATGCGGGCCTCGCCCCCGGGATCGGTGAGGATCCGGAGGGTGGCCACCACCTCGCCGTCACTCGTGGTCCACACCTGCCGCGCTGTCGGCTCGAGGTCGCGGCCGTCGAGATCGAGATACACGCACTCCTGCTCGACGACGAACACCGCGCAGCGCAGCGCCAGGATCTGGTACAGCGTCGCCGGGTCGAGATCGGCCGTCGCGCCGTCGTGGATCTCCATGCCGTGCGAGCCTGCCATGACGGTGGTGTTGTATGGAGGTATGGCTCTTTCCAAGCCCGTCATGGGTCCCGGCAGCGGCGACGCACCGAGCGATCTGAAGATCGAGGACATCGTCGTCGGCGAGGGTGCCGAGGCGAAGCCCGGCGATACCGTCGAGGTCCACTACGTCGGCGTCGAGTTCCACAACGGCCAGGAGTTCGACGCGTCGTGGAACCGCGGCCAGTCCATCGAGTTCCCGCTGCGCGGCCTGATCCAGGGGTGGCAGGAGGGCATCCCCGGGATGAAGGTGGGCGGCCGCCGCGAGCTGACCATTCCGCCGGAGAAGGCCTACGGCCCGGCCGGCGGCGGACACCAGCTCTCCGGCAAGACCCTCGTCTTCATGATCGACCTGCTCGGCGTCCGCTGACGCCCGCACCCGCGACGTTCAGGCGATGGCGAGCCGGTTGCCGTCGAGGAGCGCGCCGGCCTGCTTGACCGTGCGCACGATCGGTGAGATCTCCATGGTCTGCACGCCGGCGATCGCGCCCACGCGAGTCGTGACGAACTCGTAGAGCGCCGGCAGGTCGCGGCACATCACCGCGGCAGCGAGGTTCTGCGTGCCCGAGATGGCGCCCGGCGTAGGCGACCTCGGGTTCGCCGGCCAGCGCGGCTCCGGCGTCGGCCAGGGCGGCGGGAGTGACGCTGAGCCACAGATAGGCAGGGGTGTGGAACCCGAACGCCGCGGCGGCGATGTCGACGTCGAGGTAGGCGACCCGTCGGTCGAGCAGCGCGCGCAGCCGACGGGCGGTGCGCGCCTCTCCCAGGCCGGCGGCGGCGGCCAGCGCGGCGTAGGACGCGCGTCCGTCGCGCACGAGCACGTCGAACATCGCGAGGTCGGCCGCGGACAGGGTCGTGATCTCGGCCGGGTCGCTGTCCGCCTGCGAGTCCCGCGCCGCCCACGCCTGCAGCCGTGCGGTGGCGGTGGGGTCGAGCGCGTCGGACAACTCGGTCCAGTCGTCGGGGTTGCCGCCGACGAAGTTGTGCAGCACGACCGATGCGGTCACCGCGAGTACTGGCGCGGTTCGCGGCAGGCGCTGCATCAACAGGTCGTCACGGGCCTGTTCGGTACGCGCCCGCAACACGCACAGGACCTCGGAGCCTCCGCCGGTCAGTAATACCCAGCTCACGTCGTCGCGGCGAGCCAGCGCCTGTGCCAGCGAGGCCGAACCACTCGGGCGGCACTGCACGCGCAGGGTCCAGTTGCTCTGTCCCATCGACGTGGGGTCGACCACGGCGGTGACCCGCAGCAGCCCGGCGCGGTGCAGCCGCCGATACCGGCGGGCCACCGTCTGCTCGGAGGTGTCGAGTACCTCGGCGAACAGCCGGAACGGGGCACGCGGTGAAATCTGCAAGGCACGGATGATTGCGCGGTCCAGTGCATCGACGATGGCGGATTCCACGCTCGCAGCGCTCATTGTGGAAGATAACCACAGCGAGCCCGTAATCAAGAGGCTCGACGTCATACCCGGGCGGGATAGTTCAGGTGTCGATCCGGACCGAAGCCCGCTCGTCGTATCCAAGACAGAGAAAGAAGGTGCAACGCCATGCGGAAATGGATGCCGCTCATCGCAGTGTGTCTCGGCACGTTCATGCTGTTGATCGACGTCACGATCGTGAATGTCGCGTTGCCGGCTATGGCCGATGACCTGAACACCACCTTTTCGTCGCTGCAGTGGGTTGTCGACGCGTACGCGCTCACCCTGGCCGCACTCCTGTTGGGCGTCGGCGCGCTTGCCGACCTGCTCGGTCACCGGCGCGCCTACGTCGCGGGGCTCGCGCTGTTCGCGCTCTCTTCGCTCGCCTGCGGACTCGCGCCGAACGTCGGCGTGTTGATCGCGGCCCGGGCCGTCCAGGGCCTCGGGGCCGCCGCGATGTTCGCGACGACCTTCGCGCTGCTGAACGCGGCCTACCAGGGCCGCGAGCGCGGGGTGGCGTACGGCTTGTGGGGCGCGGTCGGCGGTGCGGCGGCCGCGATCGGGCCGGTGCTCGGCGGGTTGCTCACCGAGTGGATCAGC
This sequence comes from uncultured Actinomycetota bacterium, assembly GCA_963850835.1. GTDB lineage: Bacteria > Actinomycetota > Actinomycetes > Mycobacteriales > Jatrophihabitantaceae > Jatrophihabitans. The sequence goes on from CAWKNB010000007.1 coordinate 16,440, forward strand.
TGGGAATGGATCTTCTTCGTGAACCTGCCGGTCAGCGTCGCGGCGATCGCGATGACGATCGTGACCTTCGGCCCGGACCAGCCGGACCGGTCCCGACGCGTCGACCTGGCCGGCACGCTCACATTCACCGTCGCAGCGGGCGCACTGACGTTCGCGCTCATCCGCGGCAACGACGACGGATGGGGCGCCGCGAGTGTCGTCGGTTTGTTCGTCCTGAGCGCCGTCTCGCTGGTCGCATTCACGCTCGTGGAGCAGCGCAGCCGCAACGCGATGTTCGACCTGGGGTTGCTGCGCAACCGCACCTTCAACGGCGTCATGCTCGCCGCGCTCGTGGGCAGCTTCGCCGCGTTCGCCGCGCTGACCTACGTCTCCATTTGGTTGCAGTCCGTGCAGGGCCTGTCTCCGATCGAGGCCGGGCTCACCGGTCTGCCACTGTCGGTGGTTGCGTTCATGACCGCGGCGCTCACCGGCAGGTTCGTGCACCGCATCCAGCCGGGCCACCTGATCGGGGGCGGCACCGTGCTGATCGGCATCGGCTCGGTGTTGGAAGCGATGTTGCTGCGAGTGCACGCCGACTGGCCCTCACTGATTCCTGGCTACGTGCTCGTCGGCCTCGGGGTGGGGCTGTCCATCCCGACCCTGAGTTCCACTGCGATGTCGACGGTGCCGCCCACCCGCGGTGGCATGGCGGCCGGCGCGGTGAACACCGGGCGTCAGTTGAGCTACGCCATCGGCATCGCCGTGCTCGGCAGCGTGTTCACCGCGCGGATCGCGGCGTACCTGACCGACCACGGCGCACCGGCCGCGGACCGGACCGCACACGCATTGTCCGGAGGCCAGGCTCAGCGGATCCTGCACGCCGTGCCGGCGGCCCAACGCGACCAGGTCGACACCGTCATCCACGGCGCGACCGCCAGCGGAGTGGAGGCCGCGTTGCTCGGTGCCGGGATCGTCGGCATCGTGGCGGGCATCGCGGTGATCGTGATAATCCACCCGGCCAAGGCCACCGCGACGGAGTCCACCGAGGCAGTCGCAGTCTCCTGACCATCCCACCTCCCGGTGATCAAGAGCCGAATATGGTCGCCAGGCGACCGAATCGCGCTCTTGATCACCGAGGGGTGGGGGCGTTGTACGGGGTGGGGCGTTGTACGGGGTGGGCGCGAAGGCGCCCCGCGCGGGAATAGACTTTGTGCAACGGCTCGTGAAGGCGTTCACAAAGTCCCCCCGCGCAAGGAGTTGACCGCCATGTCGGCCCCGGCACCGACGTCCCAGGCGCGACCCGCCGGCCTCGAGGCGGACACCGCCGAGCAGGCCGACGTCGTCGTCGTCGGCGCCGGACCGTCCGGCAGCAGCGCGGCCTACTGGCTGGCCCGCAGCGGGCTCGACGTCGCGCTGGTGGAGAAGACGACGTTCCCGCGCGAGAAGGTCTGCGGCGACGGACTCACCCCGCGCGGCACCCGCGCGCTCGTCGACATGGGCATCGACGTCAGCGAGGCGAACGGCTGGCTGCACAACCGCGGGCTGCGCGTGATCGGCGGCGGCCAACGCCTGCATCTGGACTGGCCCGACCTCACCTCGTTCCCGCCGTTCGGCCTGGTCCGGCCGCGTGCCGACCTCGACGCAATGCTCGCCCAGCAGGCCGTCAACGCAGGAGCGCGGCTGTACGAGAACACTTCGATCACCGAGCCGTTGCTCGACGGCGACGGCCGGGTCGTCGGGGTGGCCGGGCGCACCGTGGACAAGCGACCGGTCGGGTTCCGGGCCCAGCTCGTGCTCACCTGTGAGGGCGTGTCCGGCAAGCTCGCGCAGCGGCTGGACATCCACCGCAACGACAAGCGGCCTCTCGGCGTCGCGGTGCGCCGGTACTACACCAGCCCCAAGACCCACGACGACTATCTCGAGTCGTGGCTCGAGCTGTGGGACGGCAAACCCAACGCCTCCGACCTGTTGCCCGGGTACGGCTGGATCTTCGGCATGGGCGACGGCACGGTCAACGCCGGGCTCGGCGTCCTGAACTCGAGCACCGGGTTCCAGAAGACCGACTATCGGGCGATGCTCACCCGCTGGCTGGACAACACACCGGCCGAATGGGGGCTGCGCGAGCAGAACGCCACCGGCCCGGCACGCGGCGCGGCACTGCCGATGGGTTTCAACCGCACCCCGCACTATCGCGACGGGCTGTTGCTCGTGGGCGACGCGGGCGGTTCGGTGAACCCGTTCAACGGCGAGGGCATCCCGTACGCGATGGAATCGGGCAAGTTCGCCGCCGAGGCCGTGGTCGACGCGCTGGCGCGACCGACCGGCCCCGCGCGTGAGGAGGCACTGCACGCCTACCCGACCCGGATGCGCGACGAGTGGGGTGCCTACTACCGCCTGGGCGGGGTGTTCGTGAAGCTGATCGGCAACCCGAAGGTGATGCAGGCCTGCACCCGACACGGGCTGCCACATCCTGCGCTGATGCGGTTCGTGCTCAAGCTGCTGGCGAATCTGAGCGATCCGCACGGCGGCGATCTGTCGGACCGGGCGATCAACATCTTGACCCGCCTGACCCCGCCGGTGGGTTAGGTATGCCTAACCCACGGACTCGCGTCGGCCCCGGGCTAGCCTGTAAAACGCTTCCGTCCGGGCCGGTTCCGGGCCCACAGCCGAAGGGAGATCAGCGCTAGTGCTCGCCCCATATCTGCCGATCGTCCTCCTCTTCGCGTTGGCTTTCCTGTTCGCGGCGTTCTCGGTCTCGATCGCCCCGTTCACCGGGCCGAAGCGGTACAACAAGGCGAAGCTGGACTTCTACGAGTGCGGCATCGAGCCGACCCCCGAAGCGGTCGGCCCGCACCGGTTCCCGATCAAGTACTTCCTCACGGCGATGCTGTTCATCGTCTTCGACATCGAGATCATCTTCCTGTATCCCTACGCCGTCGCGAACAAGGCGCTCGGCCTGTTCGGTCTGGTCGAGATCATCCTGTTCATCGTCACGGTGTTCGTCGCGTACGCCTACGTCTGGCGGCGCGGCGGCCTGGATTGGGATTAGGCACATGGGGCTCGAGGAGAAACTCCCCGACGGCGTCCTGCTGGCGTCCGTCGAGAAGCTGGTCAACTGGACGCGCAAGTCGTCGCTGTGGCCGGTCACCTTCGGCCTGGCGTGCTGCGCCATCGAGATGATGACCTTCGGTGCGCCGCGCTTCGACTCCGCCCGGTTCGGCATGGAGGTGTTCCGACCCTCGCCGCGACAGGCCGACCTGATGATCGTCGCGGGCCGGGTGAGCCAGAAGATGGCGCCGGTACTGCGCCAGATCTACGACCAGATGCCCGAGCCGCGGTGGGTCATCGCGATGGGCGTGTGCGCATCCTCGGGCGGCATGTTCAACAACTACGCGATCGTCCAGGGTGTCGACCACGTCGTGCCCGTCGACATGTACCTGCCCGGCTGCCCGCCTCGGCCGGAGATGCTGATCGACGCTGTGCTCAAGCTGCACCACAAGATCATGAACGAGCCGCTGGGCCCGAAGCGGGCCAAGCGGCTCGCCGACCAAGAGGTCGAGCTCGTCCCGTCGTCCTACAAGTACGGGCGGTAACGCGATGGGTGGTCCAGTCGAGCGCCCGGTCCCCGACGATTCGGCGCCGGAGCAGAGCGCCCCCGACGTGGCCCGGGCCACGATCGGCACAGGCTCCGCGATCGAGCCCGGGCGCACCGCCGACTCGCCGTACGGCATCGGGCGGATGGGCATGTTCGGGGTGGCCGGCAGCGGCGACACCTCAGGGTTCGGCGGCCTGATCCGCGAGCCGTGGACCCCGCCCGCGGCGCAACCGCCGTACGGCAGCTACTTCGACGAGATCGTCGACGCCCTCTACGCGGCCTACCCCGAGGCCGGCGAGGCGATCCAGAAGGTGGTCGTCGATCGCGACGAGCTCACCCTGCACATCGCCCGCGAACACCTGCTCGGCGTCGCTGCGGCGATGCGCAACGACGCCGCGCTGCGGTTCGAGTTGTGCTCGAGTGTGTCCGGGGTCGACTACCTGGGTTCGGCCAACCGGCTGCACTCGGTGGTCCATCTGACCTCGATGACCTACCGCCGCCGGGTCCGCCTGGAGGTGCAGGTCAGCGTCGAGGACCCGCACCTGCCGTCATTGACCGCGCTGTACCCGACTGCCGACTGGCAGGAGCGCGAGACGTACGACATGTTCGGGATCATCTACGACGGCCACCCGTCGCTGGCCCGCATCCTGATGCCCGACGACTGGGACGGCCACCCGCAGCGGAAGGACTACCCGCTCGGCGGCATCCCGGTGCAGTACAAGGGCGCCACGATTCCACCTCCTGACGAGCGGAGGGCTTACAAATGACCCGGATGAACCCCTGCAGGGCTTCGGTCCCGACTCGTGCTGCGTACATCTCCTGCGTTGGCGGTGACTGCGTTGAGTGAAACGACTGCTGATCAGTACGCGCCTTCTCGGGCAACGACGGAGGGCCGGGTCTACAACCTCACCGGCGGCGACTGGGACGAGGTCATCGGCGGCATCGACCCGATCTCGCAGGAGCGGCTGGTCCTCAACCTGGGTCCCCAGCACCCCTCCACGCACGGCGTGCTGCGGCTGGTGATCGAGCTCGAGGGCGAGACCGTCACCGACGCCCGGGCCGTGGTCGGCTACCTGCACACCGGGATCGAGAAGAACACCGAGTTCCGGACGTGGACGCAGGCGGTCACCTTCCTCACCCGGGCCGACTACCTGTCGCCGTTCTACAACGAGAGCGCCTACTGCCTGGGCGTCGAGCGGCTGCTCGGGATCGAGGCGCCGCCGCGTGCGCAGCTCATCCGCGTCCTGATGATGGAGATCAACCGGCTCTCCTCGCACTGGGTGTGGCTCGCTACCGGCGGTATGGAGCTCGGCGCGCTGACTGCGATGACCAACGGCTTCCGGGCCCGCGAGAGGTGCATGGACGTCTTCGAGCTGATCACCGGCCTGCGGATGAACCACGCGTACATCCGCCCCGGCGGTGTCGCGCAGGACCTGCCCGAGGGCTACGACGAGAAGCTGCGCGACTTCCTCAAGGGTCAGGAGGAGGAGCTGCGCGGCGTCGACAAGCTGCTCACCGGCCAGGTCGTCTGGGTGAACCGTCTCAAGGACGTCGGCTGGATCGGCGTCGAGGGCTGCCTCGCGCTGGGCATCACCGGGCCGCTGCTGCGCGCCGCCGGGCTGCCGTGGGACCTGCGCAAGACCGAGCCGTACCTCGGGTACGAGACCTTCGACTTCGACGTGCCCGTCCACGATGCGGGCGACTGCTGGTCGCGGTTCGTGGTGCGTGTCGCCGAAATGCACGAGTCCATCCGGATCATCCGGCAGGTGCTCGACCGCCTCGAACCCGGACCGGTCATCCACGACGATCCCAAGATCGCCTGGCCGGCGAAACTCTCGCTCGGCCCCGACGGCATGGGCAACTCGCTCGAGCACGTGCAGAAGATCATGGCGACGTCGATGGAGTCGCTGATCCACCACTTCAAGCTGGTCACCGAGGGCTTCCGGGTGCCACCCGGACAGGTGTACTCGGCCGTCGAGTCGCCGCGCGGCGAACTCGGCGCGCACATCGTCAGCGACGGCGGCACGCGTCCCTACCGGGTGCACTTCCGCGAGCCCTCGTTCATCAACCTGCAGAGCGTCGCAACGCTGTCGATCGGCGGCATGATCTCCGACGTGATCGCCTCGATCGCCTCGGTCGACCCGGTGATGGGCGGCTGCGACCGATGAGCACTGATTCGCTGACGCCGTTCGGGGCCGAAGCCGCCGGCGAGAACGTCAACTTCCGCACCTCGGTCATCAATCTCGACCGCCCCGGTGACCCGAGCGTGTTCTCCGAGCAGGTGCGGGCCGACGCCGCCGAGCTCATCTCCCGCTACCCGGTGGGGCAGGCCCGTTCGGCGCTGCTGCCGATGCTGCACCTCGTGCAGTCCGAACAGGGTTACGTCAGCCCCGACGGCATCGCGTTCTGCGCGGACACCCTCGGCATCACCAAGGCGCAGGTCGCCGCAGTCGTCACCTTCTACACCATGTACAAGCGGCACCCCACCGGCGAGTTCCTCGTCAGCGTCTGCACGAACACGCTGTGCGGGATGCTCGGTGGCGACGAGATCTTCGCCGCGCTCAAGGAGCAGCTGCACATCGGCAACAACGAGACGACCGCAGACGGGCGGATCACCCTCGAGCACGCCGAATGCCTGGCCGCCTGCGACTACGCGCCGATCGTCACCGTCAACTACGAGTTCTTCGACAACCAAACCGTCGGCAGCGCCCGCAACGTCGTCAGTCAGCTGCAGTCGGGCGAGGCGCCGATGCCGACCCGCGGCGCGCCGCTGTGCACGTTCAAGCAGATCGAGCGCCAGATCGCCGGGCTGTTCGACGACGCCGCGTTGGCCCCGGAGGCGAACGGCAGCGGCGTGCCGACCGAGGTAGGCGTCAAGCTCGCGGTCGACCGCGGCGAGTCCGCGCCGTCGTACGCGACCACCGACACCGATGCCGGCCAACGGCACGCCGGTGACGAGAAAGCCGCCGAGACCAGTGGCAGCAGCGAGGGTCCGAGTGCCACCGACGCGCCGCTGCAGACCGCCGAATCCGACCCCCAGCACCCGGCCGAGCCGGGCGCCGAGACGGAGGAGTAGATGGGCCTCACCCCCGTCCTGACCAAGCGGTTCGGCACCGACCAGCCGTGGAAGATCGACAAGTACGAGCGGCTCGACGGCTACAGCGGGCTGCGCAAGGCGCTGAGTCTCGATCCCGACGCCCTCATCGCCATGGTGAAGGACTCGAACCTGCGCGGCCGCGGTGGAGCAGGCTTCCCGGCCGGCATGAAGTGGCAGTTCATCCCGCAGCCCAAGCCGGGCGAGACGGCCAAGCCGCATTACGTCGTGGTCAACGCCGACGAAGGCGAACCCGGCACCTGCCGCGATCTCCCGCTGATGATGAACGACCCGCACTCGATGATCGAGGGCATCATCATCGCCTGCTACGCAGTGCGCGCCGCCCAGGCATTCGTCTACATCCGCGGCGAGGCGGTGCACGCCATCCGCCGGGTGCACGCGGCGGTGCTGGAGGCACGCGCCAAGGGCTACCTCGGCACGGACATCCTCGGTAGCGGGTTCGACTGCGACATCACCGTGCACGGCGGCGCCGGGGCGTACATCTGCGGTGAGGAGACCGCGCTGCTCGACTCGCTCGAGGGTCGCCGCGGCCAGCCGCGGCTCAAGCCGCCGTTCCCGGCCACCAACGGGCTCTACGACGCCCCGACCGTGGTCAACAACGTCGGCACGCTCGCGAGCGTGCCGTACATCGTGCTGGGCGGCGCCGACTGGTTCAAGCAGATGGGCCCGGAGGGCTCGCCCGGTCCGTGCATCTACTCGCTGTCCGGGCGCATCGCGAATCCGGGTCAGTACGAAGCGCCGATGGGCACCACACTGCGCGAACTGATCGAGATGGCCGGGGGCATGAGCCGCGGCAAGGACATCAAGTTCTGGACACCCGGCGGATCGTCCACGCCGCTGTTCACCCGTGAGCACCTGGACACCGCGCTGGACTTCGACTCCGCCGTGCAGGCCGGCTCCATGAACGGCACCTCGGCCGTCATGATCTTCGACGAGGACGACTGCGTCGTCCGTGCGGTGAAGAAGTGGTCGGAGTTCTACCGGCACGAGTCGTGCGGCAAATGCACCCCGTGCCGCGAGGGCACCTATTGGTACGTCGGCATCTACGACCGCCTCGAGCGTGGCGACGGCACCGAAGAGGATTTCGAGACGCTGCTCGACCTGTCCGACAACATCCTCGGCCGCTCGTTCTGCGCGCTGGGCGACGGCGCCACCAGCCCGGTTTCCTCGTCGATCAAGTACTTCCGGGACGAATACCTGACGCACGTGGAAAACCACGGCTGTCCGTTCCCCGGGGCCCGCACTCTCGCAGGAGCGCACTGACCATGACCACCGAGCGACGCTTGCGGAGCGAGCCATGACCGAGGCGCCACCGAAGGAGGACCTCGTCACCGTCGAGATCGACGGCATCGAGGTCTCCGTACCGAACGGGACGTTGATCATCCGCGCCGCGGAGCAGATCGGCATCTCGATCCCGCGCTTCTGCGACCACCCGCTTCTCGACCCCGCGGGCGCGTGCCGGCAGTGCCTCGTGGAGGTGCCCGACATGGGCAACGGGCGCGGCATGCCCAAGCCCGCCGCCGCATGCACCACCACCGTGATGCCGGGCATGAAGATCGCCACGCAGTACACCTCCGCAGTGGCCGACAAGGCGCAGCAGGGCGTCATGGAACTCCTGCTGATCAACCACCCGCTCGACTGCCCGATCTGTGACAAGGGCGGCGAGTGCCCGCTGCAGAACCAGGCGATGAGCAACGGCCGCGCCGAGAGCCGATTCCTGGAAAAGAAGCGCACGTTCCCGAAGCCGATCGCGATCTCGTCGAACGTGCTGCTCGACCGCGAGCGCTGCGTGCTGTGCCAGCGCTGCACCCGGTTCTCGCTGCAGATCGCCGGCGACCCGTTCATCGACCTGCTCGAGCGCGGCGCGGAGCAGCAGATCGGTACCAGCAGCGAGGTGCCGTTCCAGTCCTACTTCTCCGGTAACACCGTGCAGATCTGCCCGGTCGGCGCGCTCACCGGGGCGTCGTACCGCTTCCGCGCCCGGCCGTTCGACCTGCAGTCCACCGACTCGGTGTGCGAGCACTGCGCCTCCGGCTGCGCCCAGCGCACGGACTGGCGACGCTCCAAGGTCACCCGCCGCCTGGCCGGCGAGGACCTGCTCGTCAACGAGGAGTGGAACTGCGACAAGGGCAGGTGGGCGTTCCACAACGCCACCCAGCCCGATCGCATCCTGACTCCGCTGGTGCGCGACAGCGACGGGCATCTCGTCGCGACGAGCTGGCCGTCGGCGCTCGAGCGTGCGGCGCAGGGCCTTGCCGAAGCCGCCGACCGTGGCGGCGTCGGCGTGCTCCCCGGCGGCCGGCTCACCGAGGAAGACTCCTACACGTACGCGAAGTTCGCCCGCGTGGCGCTGGGCACCAACGACGTCGACGCCCGTGCTCGCGCCGGCTCGGCCGAAGAGCTCGATTTCCTCGCCGCGCACGTTGCCGGCATGACGCCCGAGCACGTGTCCTACGCGGACCTGGAAGCCGCGCCCGCGGTGCTCCTCGCCGGCTTCGAGCCGGAGGAGGAGTCGCCGATCGTCTTCCTGCGGCTGCGCAAGTCCGCGCGGCTCGGCAAGAGCAAGGTCTGGTCGCTGGCGCCGTTCGCCACCCACGGGCTCGACAAGCTGACCGGCACCCTGCTGCCGTGCGTGCCCGGCGGCGAGGCGGCGGAGCTCGCTTCGCTCGATGCCGAGGTCGTCAGCGCTCTGGGCGGTGCCGGTGCGCTGATCGTGGTGGGGGAGCGCCTGGCCACCTCGCCCGGTGCCCTGAGCGCCGCTGCGTCGCTCGCGACCCGGACGGGTGCCCGCTTGGTCTGGGTTCCGCGCCGTGCGGGTGAGCGCGGTGCGGTCGACGCCGGCGCGCTGCCCACCCTGCTGCCCGGCGCGCGTCCGGTCGCCGACGGTGTCGCCCGCGCCGAGGTCGAGGCGGTGTGGGGAGCCGATTCGGTGCCCGCGCAACCCGGCCGTGACGCCCGGGCGATGCTGCAGGCCGCTGCCGAGGGCGCGCTCGCGGCGCTCGTGTTCGGTGGGGTCGACCCGGCCGACCTGCCCGACCCCGCGCTCGTGGGCGAGGCGCTCGAGCACGCCGGTTTCGTGGTCAGCCTGGAGATCCGGCACAGCGCGGTCACCGCGCGCGCCGACGTCGTGTTGCCGGTGGCGCCGCCCACCGAGAAGTCCGGCCGCTACGTCAACTGGGAAGGGCGGCGCCGCCCGTTCGACCTGGTGATCAAGGGCACCGGTGCGATGTCGGACGGGCGCGTGCTCAATGCCCTCGCCGACGAGCTCGACGTCGACCTCGGGCTGCCCACCGTCGAGGCCGCTCGCGCCGAGATGCTGCAGCTGGGCGTGGCCGTCACCCGTGCCGCTGCTCCGGCCGTCGCCGCGGCTGCCCCGGCCACGCCGGAGCCCGGTGAGGCGCTGCTGGCCACCTGGGCCGAACTCATCGACGCCGGCCGGATGCAGGACGGCGACGACCACCTGGCCGGCACCGCGAAGCCGGTGCTGGCCCGGATCAGCGCCGCCACTGCCGCCGAAGTCGGCATCGCCGACGGAGACCGGCTCGCCATCAGCACCGAGGCCGGCGCAATGGTGTTGCCGGCGTCGGTCGAGGCCATGCCCGACCGGGTCGTCTGGCTGCCGACCAACGCCCGGGGCTATCCGGTGCACACCACGCTGCGGGCCGGCGCCGGCGCGACGGTCAAGCTGACAGCGGCCGATGCCCCACCGGTCGTCGGACTGGAAGGAGGACAGGCCTGATGGCACACACCGCTGTGCTGGCGGCACAGAATCTTCCCGGTTTCGGCGACCAACCGTTCTGGCTCGTCCTGCTGAAGGTCGTCGCCGTGTTCGCGTTCCTCGTCGTCATGACGCTGTTCGCGATCGTGTTCGAGCGCAAGGTCGTGGGCCGCATGCAGAACCGCATCGGCCCCAACCGGGTCGGCCCGTGGGGCACGCTGCAGTCGCTCGCCGACGGCATCAAGCTGGCCTTCAAGGAAGAGATCATCCCGGTGCTGGCCGACAAGCCGGTCTACTTCCTCGCGCCGATCATCTCCGCCGTACCGGCGTTCCTGGCGTTCTCGGTCATCCCGTTCGGGCCGCAGGTATCGATCTTCGGCCACGAGACCTTCCTGCAGCTCACCGACCTGCCGGTCGGGGTGCTCGTGGTCTTCGCCTGTTCCTCGCTCGGCGTGTACGGCATCGTGCTGTCCGGCTGGGCGTCCGGATCGACGTACCCGTTGCTCGGCGGGCTTCGCTCCGCGGCGCAGATGATCTCCTACGAGGTCGCCATGGGGCTTTCCATGGTCGCGGTCTTCCTGTTCTCCGACTCCATGTCCACGTCGCTGATCGTCTACGGGCAGCGGCACCTGTGGAACGTCATCCCGCTGTTCATCTCGTTCGCGATCTACGCGGTCGCAGTCGTGGGCGAGACCAACCGCGCACCGTTCGACCTGCCCGAGGCCGAGTCCGAACTGGTCGGCGGGTTCCACACCGAGTACTCGTCGTTCAAGTTCGCGATGTTCTTCCTGGCCGAGTACATCAACATGGTGACCGTCTGCGCGCTGGCCACGACGTTGTTCCTCGGCGGGTGGCGGGCACCGTGGCCGTTGTCGCTGTGGCACGGTGCGAACTCCGGCTGGTGGCCGATGCTCTGGTTCACCGCCAAGGTGATCATCGGCATCTTCGTGTTCGTCTGGCTGCGCGGCACCTTGCCACGACTGCGCTACGACCAGTTCATGGCCCTCGGCTGGAAGATCCTCATCCCGATCAACCTCGTCTGGATCCTGGCCGTGACGTCCATCCGGGTGCTCCGCGACCGCGACTGGCCGGCCTGGGAGGCGACCCTGATCCCGCTGGCCGTCGTGCTGCTGGTCGTCGTCGTCCCCGCGTTGATGGTCTACGAGGGAGCCGCGGCCCGGAAGGCCGCCGATCGTGCCGACGAGGAAGAGGAGGCCGCGGAGTACGAGCCGACCTTCCCGACCCCACCACTCGATCTCGTCGTGCCGAAACCACCGCCGGCCCGCCCACTTGCCGGCGCGGGCGCACGGCGATCCCAGTCCCTGCCGGAGGCAACCGATGAGTGATCTTTCGCCCCGGCAGCCCGCGGGCCCGCCCGCCGCCGAGGCCGGTGCACAGCCACCTTCGACGCAAGGGACCGCCGACGCGCAACCGGGTGTCGTCAGTTTCGGCAAGGGCTTCGGGCTCACCTTCTCGACGATGTTCAAGAAGGTCTACACGCAGCAGTACCCGTTCGACTTCTACCCGACCCAGCCCCGCTACCACGGCCGGCACGTGCTCAACCGGCACCCGGACGGACTCGAGAAGTGCGTCGGGTGCGAGCTGTGCGCGTGGGCGTGTCCGGCCGACGCGATCTACGTCGAGGGCGGCGACAACACCGATGAGGCGCGCTTCTCGCCGGGGGAGCGATACGGCGCCGTCTACCAGATCAACTATCTGCGCTGCATTTTCTGTGGGCTGTGCATCGAGGCCTGCCCGACCCGCTCGCTGACCATGTCGAACGAGTACGAACTCGCCCTCGACAACCGGCAGGAGCTGATCTACACGAAGGAGCAGCTGATGGCGCCATTGCTGCCGGGCATGGAAGCCCCTCCGCACCCGATGCGCCTCGGCGACGACGAGAAGGACTACTACACCGTCGAGTCGCAGGCTCCCTTGCAGCACGGCGCCCCGCAGAGCACGGCCAACGTGGCCGGGAAGCCGATCACCGGCCGCGCCATCGAGGTCGGCAGGCACCACGGATGAGCGCGCTCCTGGCGGCCGGCGAACTGACGCACGGCGAGGTGCCGCTCGGCGAGGCCATCGCCTTCTGGATCCTCGGCCCCGTCGCGCTGGCCGGCGCGATCGGGATGGTGTTGTTCCGCAACGCGATCCACTCGGCGCTGTCGCTGGTCGCCACCATGATGTGCCTGGGCGCGTTCTACCTGATCCAGCAAGGCCCGTTCCTCGGCCTGGTGCAGATCATCGTCTACACCGGCGCGATCATGATCTTGTTCCTGTTCGTGCTGATGCTGGTCGGCCGCGACTCGTCGGATTCGATTGTCGAAACGTTGCACGGCCAGCGTTGGGCCGCGGCGCTGTTCGGCATCGGCTTCGCGCTGCTCGTGGCGCTGTCCGTCGGCCGCGCCTACAGCGGGATCAAGCCGGTCGACCTCAACACCCCGAACGCCAACGGCGGCAACGTCAACTCGATCGCCCAGCTCCTGTTCACCCAGTACCTGTTCGCGTTCGAGCTCACCTCGGCACTGCTGATCGTGGCTGCGATCGGCGCGATGATCCTGGCGCACATCGAGCGTGACGGCCCCAAGCGCAGCCAGAAGGCCATCGCCCGCGACCGGATCCGGTCGGGGCGCCCGCAGCCGCTGCCCGGCCCGGGCGTACTGTCCACCGGCAACTCCATCGGCACCCCGGCGTTGCTGCCGGACGGCACGATCGCCCACGAATCGGTCATGGCCGGCACCTTCGAGTTCCCGCCCTACGAGGGCGTTCCGGAGGCGCTGCCCACCGGCGACTACGACGACAGCGAGGTCAGGCAGTGACCCCGACCTACTACCTCGTACTCGGGGCGGCGCTGTTCACCATCGGCGCCGTGGGCGTGCTGGTCCGCCGCAACGCGATCGTGGTGTTCATGAGCGTCGAGCTGATGCTCAACGCCGTCAATCTCTCGCTGGTGACGTTCTCTCGCATCAACGGCGACCTCCAGGGCCAGGTGATGGCCTTCTTCGTGATGGTGGTGGCCGCGGCCGAGGTCGTGGTCGGACTCGCCATCATCATGTCCATCTTCCGAACCCGCCGGTCCGCGTCGGTCGACGACGTGAACCTGCTGAAGTACTAGAGAGGACGCGCGTTGATCGCCGCTACCGGTGTCCAGACGGGCGTCTGGCTGCTCGTCGCGATACCTGCCCTGTCCGCCGCGATCCTGCTGCTGCTCGGGCGGCGGGCGGACAAGTGGGGCCACCTTCTCGGTGCCCTGGTGCCGGTGGCGCTGTTCGTGTTCGCCCTCATCCTGTTCTTCTCGGTGAAGGGCCAGAGCAACCGCGAAGTCGACATGCACCTGTACACCTGGGTGCCGGTCGGCAGCTTCCACGTCGAAGCCGGGATGCTGCTCGACCCGTTGTCGTTGGTGTTCGTCCTGCTGATCACCGGGGTCGGCTCGCTGATCCACATCTACGCGGTCGGGTACATGTCCGGCGATCCGGGGCGGCGACGGTTCTTCGGTTACTTCAACCTGTTCATCGCCGCGATGCTGCTGCTGGTGCTGTCCGACAGCTACCTGCTGCTCTATGTCGGCTGGGAAGGCGTCGGTCTCGCGTCGTACCTGTTGATCTCGTACTACTACACCCGCAACTCGGCGGCGACGGCCGGCAACAAGGCCTTCTTCGCCAACCGGGTCGGTGACGTCGGGCTGTCCATCGCGATCATGCTGATGTTCGCGTACTTCGGCTCGGTGTCCTTCGAGGGCGTGTTCAGCCACTTCGGCGCCAACAGCACGGTGTCGACGGGCGTGGCCACCGCCATCGGGCTGATGCTGCTGCTCGGCGCCTGCGGCAAGTCCGGGCAGTTCCCGCTGCAGACCTGGTTGCCGGATGCGATGGAGGGCCCGACCCCGGTGTCGGCGCTCATCCATGCGGCCACCATGGTCACCGCCGGCGTCTACCTGATCGCCCGCTCCGCCCCGATCTTCAACGCCACGGAGACCGGTCGCACCGTGGTCACCATCGTCGGCGCGATCACCCTGCTCTACGGCTGCATCGCCGGATGTGGGCAGGACGACCTGAAACGGGTGCTCGCGAACTCGACGGTCAGCCAGATCGGCTACATGTTCCTTGCCGTCGGGCTCGGCCCGGGCGTGTACGCCATCGGCATCATCCACCTGCTCGGCCACGGCTTCTTCAAGGCCGCCCTGTTCCTGTCTGCCGGTTCGGTGATGCACGCCATGCGCGACCGGATCAACATGCGCCGCTTCGGCGGCCTGTGGGTGGTCATGCCGATCACCTTCGGCGTGTTCACCTGCGGCTATCTCGCGATCATCGGCATACCACCGTTCACCGGCTTCTTCACCAAGGACAAGATCATCGAGGCGGCGTTCGACAAGGGCGGCACCTCCGGCTGGATCCTCGGCATCTGCGCGCTGCTCGGCGCCGGCATCACGGCGTTCTACATGACCCGTGCGCTCGTCATGACGTTCTTCGGCCCGCGTCGCTGGGAGGAGGACGTGCACCCGCACGAGGCGAAACCCATCATGACCGTCCCGATGATCATCCTGGGGATCGCGTCGTTGGTCGCCGGCTATCTGATGTACCTCAACGGCTGCGTGCAGAAGTGGCTGACACCCTCGGTCGGGCCCAGCGTCGAGGTAGGTGTGCACACGATCTCGCCGGTGGTCCTGTCCGTCATCACGTTGGTGGTCGTGATCTTCGGCGTGGCCGGTGCCTACGTCGCGTTCGGCACCCGCGAGGTGCCGAAGGCGCAGCCGCAGGACGTCACGCCGGTCACCACCTTCTCCCGGCGCAACCTGTACGCCGACGCGTTCAACGAGGTCGTGCTGATGAAGCCGGGCCAGTGGATGACCCGGCTGTTGGTCTTCTTCGACAACCGCGGCGTCGACGGCACCGTCAACGGGCTCGCGGCCGGCTTGGGCGGCGGTTCGGCCCGGGCCAAACGGATGCAGACCGGATTCGTGCGAAGTTACGGGTTGACGATGCTCGGCGGCGCGGTCGCCATCGTCATCGTGTTGCTGGCGGTGAGATTCCAGTGACCGACCACAGCCTGGTGCTGGTGATCCTCGTGCTGATCCCGCTCGTCGGGTCGGGGATCGTGTTCAGCCTGAAGGAAGCGCAGGCCCAGCTGGCCAAACAGCTGACCCTCGCGGTCTCGCTGATCGTGGCCGTCTACTCGATCGTCTTGCTGGTCGAGTTCGATCCGCACGGCGCGCGATTCCAGTTCCAGGGCAGCTGGACCTGGATCAAGGCCTTCGGCGTACACCTCGCGTTCGGCGTCGACGGCATCGCGCTGGTGCTGGTCGCGATGTCGGCGCTGCTCGTGCCGGCCGTCATCCTGGCGAGCTGGAACGCACTCGACAGCAGGTCGGGCGCGGAAGAGGCGACGCCGAGCGTCAAGCGGCGCAGCGTGAAGAACTACTTCGGGCTGATATTGCTGCTCGAGTTCTTCATGCTCGGCGTCTTCACCGCCACCGACGTGTTCCTCTTCTACGTCTTCTTCGAGGCGATGCTCGTCCCGATGTACTTCATCATCGGGAGCTTCGGCGGCCCGCGCCGCCAGTACGCGGCGATGAAGTTCTTCCTCTACTCGCTCATCGGCGGCCTGCTGATGCTGGCCGCGGTGATCGGCCTGTACGTCACCAGCCCGACCAAGACCTTCTCGATCGGCGAGCTCATCGCCCATCCGCTGCCGGACAACGCAACGCAGAAGTGGTTGTTCCTCGGCTTCTTCATCGCGTTCGCGATCAAGGCACCACTGGTGCCGTTCCACACCTGGCTGCCGGACGCCGGGGCGGAAGCGCCCGCGGCCGGCGCGGCTCTGCTCGTCGGCGTGCTCGACAAGGTGGGCACGTTCGGGTTCCTGCGCTATTGCCTGCCGCTGTTCCCCGACGCGTCGAAGTGGTTCGCCCCGGTGATCCTGGCGCTGTCGGTGATCGGCATCATCTACGCGGCGTTCCTGGCGATCGGCCAGCGAGACATGAAGCGCCTGGTCGCCTACACCTCGGTCGCGCACTTCGGCTTCATCGGGCTCGGCATCTTCGCCTTCACCACCCAGGGTGGCACCGGTGCGGTGCTGTACATGGTCAACCACGGGTTCTCGACCGGTGCGCTGTTCATCGTCGTCGGTCTGCTGATCGCACGTGGCAAGAGCCGAAACGTCGACGACTACGGCGGCACGGCGAAGGTGACGCCGGTGCTCGCCGGCCTGTTCCTCATCGCCGGGCTGTCGGCCCTGGCGCTGCCCGGGATGAGCACCTTCGTCAGTGAGTTCCTCGTGCTGGTGGGCACCTTCACCCGCTACAAGGGCTATGCGATCGTCGCGACCGCCGGCATCGTCCTGGCCGCGATCTACGTGCTGTTCCTCTACCAACGCACCTTCCAGGGCACGGTCAGCGCGAAGGTGCAGAAGTTCCGCGACGTCAACGTGCGCGAGGTGTTCGCGGTGGCGCCGCTGCTGGCATTGATCGTGTTCCTCGGCGTCTACCCCAAGCCGGTGCTCGACATCATCAACCCGGCCGTCAAGGCGACGCTGTCCGACGTGCACAAGACCGATCCGAGACCTGAGTACGGTCCCGTGGCTGGAGGACGACCGTGAGCGCCGTGAGGCTGCTGGCCGAACAGACCATCAGCACGCCGTCGGTCAGCTACCGCGTGCTGTTGCCCATCTTCATCGTGCTCGCCGGCGCCCTGCTGGGTCTGATCGTCGAGGCTGTGGTGCCGCGCCGGGACCGGTTCTCGGTCCAGGTCGGTCTGTGCCTGGTGGGGCTGATCGCCGCGCTGGTCACCGTTGCGCTCATCCACGGCAACGTCACCACCACGCCGTCGCCGTCGGGCAGCAACGTGCCGTTCGCGGGTTCGCTGGCGATCGATCCGACCGGACTGTTCATCCAGGGATCGATCCTGGTGCTCGCGGTGATGGCGACGCTGCTGATGGCCGAACGCAGTGTCGACGTCGGCAGCCCGATCGTGGCCGCTTCCGCCCTGGTGGTGGGATCGGCCGACGACCGGCGGCTCTCGCGGACCGAGCAGGTGCAGACCGAGGTCTTCCCGCTCCTGATGTTCGCCGTGTCGGGCATGCTGATCTTTCCGATCTCGAACAACCTGCTGCTGATGTTCGTGGCGCTCGAGGTGCTGTCGCTGCCGCTGTACCTGATGGCCGGCATGGCCCGGCGACGCCGGCTGCTCTCGCAGGAGGCGGCGGTCAAGTACTTCCTGCTCGGCGCGTTCGCATCGGCGTTCTTCCTGTACGGCCTCGCACTGCTCTACGGCTACGCCGGCTCGGTCGACCTGCCGGAGATCCTGCGCGCGACGGCGACCTCGGGGAAGTCCGACGTGCTGCTGTACCTCGGGCTGGCACTGCTGCTCGTCGGCCTGCTGTTCAAGGCAGGCATCGCGCCGTTCCACAGCTGGACGCCCGACGTCTACCAGGGCTCGCCCACACCGGTCACCGCGTTCATGGCCGCCTGCACCAAGGTGGCCGCCTTCGGCGCGATCCTGCGGGTGCTCTACGTCGGGTTCAGCACGATCGCCAACGACTGGCGCCCGATCGTCTGGGCGGCCGCCATCGCGTCAATGGTCGTCGGTGCGGTGTTCGGGCTCACCCAGACCGACGTCAAACGCATCCTGGCCTACTCCGCGATCGCGCAGGCGGGCTTCATCCTCGTCGGCGTCGTGTCGGTGTCGGCCGACGGCATCTCCAGCGTGCTGTTCTACCTGCTGACCTACGGCTTCACCACGCTGGCCGCGTTCGGCCTGCTGATGGTGGTGCGCGACGCGGACGGCGAGGCCACGCACCTGTCGCAGTGGTCCGGGTTGGCGCGCAAGAGCCCGTTGGTGGCGATCGTGATGACCGTCTTGCTGATGTCGATGGCCGGCATCCCGCTGACATCCGGGTTCACCAGCAAGTTCTTCGTGTTCCGCTCGGCCTATCACGTGGCGGCGCCGTTGGTGGTGATCGCACTGGTGTGCTCGGCGATCGCGGCGTTCTACTACCTGCGGATCGTGGTGCTGATGTTCTTCGCCGAGCCGCCCGAGCACGGCCCGACGATCGCAATCCCGGGCTGGTCGACCACCGTCGCACTCACCTTCGGCGTCGTGGTCACCATCGTCCTCGGCCTCTTCCCGCAGCCGATTCTCGATCTCGCCGGCAAGGCTGCCAAACTGACCGGGTGAGTCCTTCCCCGCTGGCGGTCGCCTTCGACGACCCGGCGCTCGAAGCGTCGGTGCGCGGTCGCCTGGATGCCGTGGAAGCGGCGCTGCACCAGGCGGTGCGCGCGGAGGACCGGTTCGTCGCCGACGTCGCGGGTCACCTGATGTCGGCCGGCGGCAAGCGGTTCCGCCCACTGGTCACGGTGCTTTCGGCGCACTTCGGCGACCCGGAGCGCCCCGAGGTCGTGGCGGCCGCGACGGTCTGCGAGCTGACCCATCTGGCGACGCTGTACCACGACGACGTCATGGACGAGGCCCCGGTGCGGCGCGGGCAGGAATCGGCGAACGCCCGCTGGAACAACACGGTGGCGATCCTGACCGGCGACTTCCTGTTCTCGCGGGCGTCGAACATGCTGGCCGATCTGGGTCCGTACGCCGTGCGGCTGCAGGCCCAGACGTTCGAACGGCTGGTCATCGGCCAGATCCACGAGACCGTGGGCCCGGCCGCAGGCGCCGACCCGATCGAGCACTACCTGAGCGTGCTGGCCGACAAGACCGGCTCGCTCATCGCCACCGCCGCCGAGTTCGGCGCCCACTACGCCGGCGCCGACACCGCGGTGATCGACGGCCTACGCGCGTTCGGCGAGCGGATCGGCGTCGCCTTCCAGCTCAGTGACGACATCCTCGACATCGCCTCCGATTCGGTCGACTCGGGCAAGACACCGGGTACCGATCTGCGCGAGGGCATCGCCACCCTGCCGGCGCTGTATGCCCTGCGCGCCACCGACGCCCGCTCGGACCGGCTCGCCGCGCTGCTCTCCCACCCGCTGATCGACGACGCGGAGCACGCCGAGGCCCTGCAGGCTGCTGCGCGCGTCTCCGGCGCTGGAGGAGGCCCGCGAGACGCTGCGCTGCTACGCCGAGACGGCCCGGCAGACCCTGGCCGACCTGCCCGACACGCGCCCCGCGCGGCGCGCTCGAGGCGCTGACCGAACTCGTCATCGAGCGCACCGGTTGAGCCGGTGAGCGCCGAACCGACCGAGCCGGCCGCGGCTCCCGACCAGCCGACGTTCATGAGTTATGCCGACTTCGGCCGGCGCTTCTTCGAACTCGCGGTCACTCGTGACCGGGTGCAGCAGGCGGTTGCCGGCCTGGCCGGGCGACCCATCGACGTCGGCCCGGTCGGCGTCGGGCCGCTGAGCCTGATCAAGGTGCGGGCCAACGGTGCGGTGGGCACGTTGCGCGTGTCCGATCACGCCGGCGAACAGGTGGCCTTCGACGTGGTCGTGCCGGTGCAGCTGGACATGTTCGTCGAGATCGGCTTCGACCGGCACCGGTTCAGCGCGCTGGTGCAGATCGACCTGGTTGCCACCGCGCGAGCGGCGCATCCGTTGCGCATCGTGCTCGACGTCGACCCGCCGACCCGACGCAACGTGCACGTGCAGGTCCACGCCGACGGGCTGCGCGCCTCGGTGCTGCAGGTGGTCGCCGGGGTGGATCGCGAGCTGAAACGCACGGTGGCGCGCTACGTCCGGCACGAACTGGACCAACCGGCAGTCCGTGCGGCTCGCGTGATCGATGTCGGCGCGTACCTCACGACCCTCTCGCTCGACCACTGACCCAGACCGCGGTGGGGCCGATCAGGCGGCGACGGAAGCAGCCGCATCGGCGAGGTCGCGGGCGGCCCGCTGACTGCGCAGGCCGTTGATCGTCAGGATGATCAGCGCGAGCCAGACCAGGCAGAACCCGGCCAGCTCGGCCGGCGGCAGCGACTCGTGCCGGATGCCGATGCCGACCGAGAACTGCAGCACCGGCGCCAGGTACTGCAGCAGACCCAGGATGCTCAGCGGCAGCAGCCGGGTGCTGGCGGCGAACATCAGCAGCGGCACGACGGTGACGACCCCCGACGTCGCGATCAAGATCGTGGTGGACGTGCGGGTGCCGAAGACCAGGTCGCCCTGGCCGCCGATGACGGCGATCGTGACGACCGCCGGCAGGAACTGCACGCCTGTCTCCACGGCCATCGACTCCACCGCCGGCACGTCGGCCAGCTTCTTGCAGAACCCGTACATCCCGAAGCTGGCGGCGAGAACCAACGCGATCCACGGCGGGCGCCCGTAGTCGACGGCGATCACGACAACGGCCACCGCGCCGATACCGACCGCGACCCATTGAGTGCGGTTGAGCCGCTCGTGCAGCGCCAACACCCCGAGCAGGATCGTGAACAGCGGGTTGATGAAGTACCCGAGGCTGGTCTCCACCACGTGCCCGCTGTTGACGCCGTAGATGTAGGTGCCCCAGTTGATGCCGACCAGGACGGCGCCCGCGGCCAGCAGCCCGAACTGCCGTCGGTCGCGCACCACCGCGGCGACCCGCCGAAATCCCCGGGTGATGATCAGCACCACCAGCATGGCCACCATCGACCACGCCATCCGCTGGGCCAGGATCTCGAGCGTGCCCGCCGGCTCGAGCAGCGGGAAATACAGCGGGAACCCGCCCCACAGGACGTATGCGCCCGCTCCGTACAACAGGCCCCGCCGGTCGATGTGCTGGGCCGTCACGTCCTCAGGCTACGAGCGCGACGATCCGGCAGACGCGCCAGGCCATGGGCACCGAAGTGGCCTGCCGGGCCGCGATCTGGTCAATTCCTGTGAACAGTGGTTGACCGCGGGCCGCGAGTGGGCATGAAATCCCGTGGGCGGGCGTTGGGAATGCTGGCCAGTGGTGCGTCGACAGAGGGGAGTGCTGGGTGCACTCGACGAGCGGCGTCCTGCGCCGGGTGGCGATGCTCAGCGTCCACACCTCCCCCCTCGACCCACCCGGCGGCGGCGACGCCGGAGGGATGAACGTCTACGTCGTCGAGACCGCCCGTCGGCTTGCCGAGCGTGGCGTCGAGGTCGAGATCTTCACCCGGGCCACGGCCAGTGATCAGCCGCCGGTCGTGACGCTGTGTCCCGGCGTCCACATCCGGCACGTGACCGCAGGCCCGCTCGAGGGCCTCGCCAAGGAAGACCTGCCGGCTCAGCTGTGTGCGTTCACCGCGGGCGTCATGCGCGCCGAGGTGGGCCACGAACCGGGTTGGTACGACCTCGTGCACTCCCACTACTGGCTCTCCGGACAGGTCGGCTGGCTGGCCCGCGAACGGTGGGGCGTGCCGCTCGTCCACTCCGCGCACACCCTCGCAAAGGTCAAGAACCTCATGCTCGCCGAAGGCGACGCCCCCGAGCCGGTGGCGCGGATCATCGGCGAGGAGCAGGTGGTGGCCGAGGCCGATCGGCTCATCGCCTCCACCGCCGACGAGGCCGACGAGCTCATCACCCTCTACGGCGCCGATCCGCGCCGGGTCAGCACGATCGCGCCCGGCGTCGATCTCGATGTGTTCACCCCGGGCTCGTCGCACGCGGCGCGGGCCCGGCTGGGACTGCGCCCGGACGCGCTCACCCTGCTGTTCGTGGGTCGCATCCAGCCGCTGAAGGGTCCGGACGTGCTGCTGCGCGCGGCGGCCGCGCTGAACGCCGATCCGTCGCTGACCGGTCGGCTGCAGGTGATCGTGCTCGGCGCGCCGAGTGGATCGGGGCTGGCGCACCCGCACCATCTGATGAAGCTGCGCGACGAACTGGGTCTGCGCAACGTCGTCGAGTTCCGCCCGCCCGCCGCGCGCGAGGTCGTGGCCGACTACTACCGCGCCGCCGACCTCACCGTGGTGCCCAGCCACAACGAGTCCTTCGGCCTGGTCGCGCTCGAGTCGCAGGCCTGCGGCACCCCCGTGGTCGCCGCCGCGGTCGGCGGCCTGCCCACCGCGGTGGCCAACGACGTGTCCGGCGTGCTCGTCGACGGTCACGATCCGGAACTGTGGGCCAAGGTGATCGCCGACCTGCTGCGCACACCGTCCGCGCGCCTGACCCTCGCTCGGCGCGCGCGACCGCACGCGGCGCGCTTCTCCTGGGAGCGGACCGCCGACGGACTGCTCGCCACCTATCACGACGCCGTGCAGGCGAACCGCGCCCTGGTGCCGCAGTGAGCGCCGCGGAGGTCATCGCCGCTGCGCTCGACGAGCAGGAGCTCGAGTGGCAGCGCCTGGGCGACACGACCTTCGCGGTGGCACTGCCGGGGGAGCGGCGGCTCAAGACCGCCTGCGTGCTGACGGTCGGTGCGCACGCGCTGGAGATCGAGGCGTTCGTCATGCGGGCGCCCGATGAGAACCACGAGCGCGTGTATCAATGGCTGCTGCAGCGCAATGCCCGGATGTACGCGGTGTCGTGGACCGTCGACGGTGCCGGCGATGTGTACCTGACCGGCCGCGTGCCGCTCTCGTCGATCACCGCGGACGAGATCGACCGGATCCTGGGCTGCGTGCTCGAATACGCCGACGGGTCGTTCAACGTGTTGCTCGAGATGGGCTTCGGCAGCTCCATCCGGCGCGAATGGGCGTGGCGCGTCAAGAATGACCTGCCCCGGGCGAACCTCGCTGCGTTCGCCGATTTCGCGCAGCGCCCGCTCGACTGAACCTTTCATTCTGATTTCGAAAGGCAAGCGTGGACGAGGAGACGATTTACCGCCGGCGTTGGGCGATTCTCGCTGTCCTCGTCCTGTGCCTGCTGGTCGTCATCCTCGACAACACGATCCTCAACGTCGCGCTCAAGACGATCCAGGAAGACCTGGACGCGTCGCAGAGCGAGATGCAGTGGGCGGTCGACAGCTACGCGTTGGTGTTCGCCGGACTGCTCATCACCTGGGGCGTGCTCGGTGACCGACTCGGCCGCAAGAAGATCCTGTTGCTCGGGTTGTTCCTTTTCGCGGTGATGTCCGCGGTGTGCTCGTTCGCGTCGTCGTCGGGTCAACTGATCCTGTTCCGCGGGTTGATGGGGATCGGCGCGGCCGCGGTGCAACCCCAGACCCTGTCGATCATCCAGAACGTATTCGACCCGCGCGAACGGCCGAAGGCGATCGGGATCTGGGCCGGCGCGTCCGGCGTGGCGATCGCATTGGGCCCGATCACCGGTGGCCTGTTGCTGAAGTACTTCTGGTGGGGCTCCGTCTTCCTGGTCAACGTGCCGATCGTGGCGGTGGCGCTCGTCGCGATCTTCGTGCTCGTGCCGGAGTCGAAGGATCCCAACCCGGGTCGGCTCGACCCGGTCGGGGTGGTGCTCTCGATCGTCGCGCTGGTGGTGCTCGTCTACGGCGTCATCCAGGGCGGCAATACCAACGACTGGCTGGCGTGGGACACCGGTGGCGCCATCGTGCTCGGCGTTGCGTTGCTGGCCCTGTTCATCTGGACGCAGGCGCGCAGTACGCATCCGACCATCGACGTCTCGCTGTTCAAGAACCGGCAGTTCTCCGCAGGTGCGGGTGCGATCGCCGCGGCGTTCTTCGCGTTGCAGGGTTCGACGTTCTACCTCGCCTACTACCTGCAGGCAGTCCGCGACTACACACCGCTGCTGGCCGGCACCGCCCTGATCGCGGTCGCGGTGGCGGTGATGACGGCGGCACCGCTGTCGGCGAAGCTGTCCGGCTCGCTCGGCCCGCGCGTGGTGGTGGCGAGCGGGATGATCCTGCTCTCGCTCGCCCTTGCCGGGTATTCACTGACCACCCGGAACAACCCGATCTGGGTGATCGAGGTGCAGCTCGCGATGTTCGGCTTCGGCATGGGCCTGACGATGACCCCGGCCACCAACTCGATCATGAACGCGGTGCCGCGGGAGAAGGCCGGTGCGGGCTCGGCGGTCAACAACACCGTCCGGCAGGTGTCCGGCGCGCTCGGGGTGGCGATCCTCGGCTCCGTGGTGGCGGTCGTGTTCCGCAATCAGCTCGGCAGCGATGCGCCGCACCAGCTCGCCCAGCAGCTGGACCGGCCCGCTGCCGTGGTCTCGCGGCTGCCGGCCGACGCGCAGGTGCGCTCGTCGGTCGGGTCGGACACCAGCCAGTCGATCGGCAACGCGCTGGAGTTCGTCGGCAAGGCCACGGCGGCGTTGCAGGCCCGAGAGAAGCAGACCGGCACCGCGCCGTCGCAGGCGCAGATCGCGCAGGCCCGCACGGCGATCAACACCTTCGTCGACTCGTCGAAGAACGCGTTCATGTCGGCCATGCACGTGACCTCGCTGTTCGCCGCGCTCGCCGGCGTGATCGGTGCAGTGGTGGCCGGGCTGTTCCTGCCCGGCCGGCGCGAGTACGCGCAGCTGAACGGGCCCGCGCCACCGGTGCGCACCGCGGACGATCACGACGCGCAACACCTGGACTCGACCGCGCCGGTCGCGGCGCACGCCACACACGAGCCCAGGCACGCGTCGAGCGACTAGCGCCCTGGCAGGATGGTCGGCATGGCGACCTTGGTGCTGCTGCGGCACGGCGAGAGCGACTGGAACAAGAAGAATCTGTTCACCGGCTGGGTCGACGTCGACCTGTCCGTCGCCGGCGAGGCCGAGGGCCGGCGCGGCGGCGAACTGCTCGTCGAGAAGGGCCTGCTCCCGGACGTCGTGCACACTTCGCTGTTGCGCCGCGCGATCCGCACCGCGGAGATCGCGCTCGATACCGCCGATCGGCACTGGATCCCGGTGCGCCGCTCGTGGCGGCTCAACGAACGTCACTACGGCGCCTTGCAGGGCAAGGACAAGGCCGCCGTGCGCTCGGAGTTCGGCGACGAGCAGTTCATGCTCTGGCGCCGCTCCTACAGCGAGCCGCCGCCGCCACTGGCCGATGACGACCGGTACAGCCAGGTGGGGGATCCGCGCTACGCCGACCTGCTCGAGACGGTGCCGCGCACCGAGTGCCTCGAGGACGTCGTAGAGCGGATGCTGCCCTACTGGTACGACGCGATCGTGCCGGACCTGCGCCGCGCCGACGTCGTGTTGATCGCCGCGCACGGCAACTCGCTGCGGGCGCTGATCAAGCATCTGGACGGGCTGTCCGACGAGGCCGTCGTGTCACTGAACGTCCCGACCGGGATCCCGCTGCACTACGACCTCGACGACACCACCCTGCTGCCGTCGCGGCCGGCCACGTATCTCGACCCGGACGCCGCGGCAGCCGCGATCGAGGCCGTCGCCAACCAGGGCAAGAAGTAGGCCGGTCCGCCGACGATCAGCGCGGCGTCGAGCCGTTGCCGATCGGGGCCGGGCGCTCACCGGTGACGATGAAGGTCACCCGCCGGGCCACCGACACAGCGTGGTCGGCGTAGCGCTCGTAGTAGCGGCCCAGCAGCGTCATGTCGATCGCGGCCTCGGTGCCGTGCGACCAGCGCGGCGACAACACGAGGGTGAACAGCTTGCGCCGCAGGGCGTCCATCGAGTCGTCCTCGGCCTCGATCGCCTGTGCCAGCGAGATGTCCCGGCCGTCGACCACGTCGCCGACCTTGATGACGAGCGAACGCGCGACGTCGCCCATCTGCGCGATGACGTCGCGCGCGTCCTCGGGGACGGCGAACTCCGGAAAACGGAGCCGGGCGATCTTGGCGACGTGCAGCGCGAGGTCGCCCATCCGTTCGAGGTCGGCCACGAGGTGCAGCGTCGTCACGAGGACGCGCAGGTCGGTGGCCACCGGCTGCTGGCGGGCGATCATCTGGAACGCGCGGTCCTCGAGCTCGACACCGAGGTCGTCGACCCGGGTGTCGGAGGCGATGACCATCTCGGCGCGGTTGAGGTCGGCATCGAGCAAGGCGCCGGTGGCCTGTTCGACCGCCACGCCGACGAGCTGGATCATCTCGGCGACGCCGGCGCCGATCTCTTCCAGCTCTTCGTGGAACACGTCACGCATGCTTTGCACCTTCCGTGCGATAGGCGACCTGAGCGTGCTCACCGCGTGAATTGCGTCCGGCACCAAGGTGAACAGCGGGTGTCACAACGGTCCGCTCCCCCGGTCGGGCCGGTCGCGGGCGGGCCGGCCTGCTTCGCGAACGTACGATCGACTCGTGTCGATCGCGGTGACCGTCGTGGTGATCGTCGCCTTTCTCGTCGGGCTGGCGATCGGGGTGACGGTCGTCGCTGCCCGCCATCGTACGGGCCGGCCGCACCCGACCGGCGCGCTGCCGGGCGCCGAACGCCTGCCCCAACGGGCCGCGCAGCCGCTCGCCTCGCTGGTGGTGGAGGCGCTCGACCACGGGGTGGCCGTGGTCGACCGGGACGAGTTCGTGGTGCTCGTGAACCCGGCCGCGCGGGCGATGGGAATCCTCGACGCCGACACGCTGGCCTTCCCGGCGCTGGTGCACATCGCCCGGCATGCGCTCGAGACCGGCGATCGGGTCACGACCGCGGTCGACCTGCCGATGGGCCGCCTCGGCCGCGAGCCGATCGCGCTGTCGGTCACCGGGGTGCCGCTGCCGGATCCGGACGGGCAACGGATCACCGGCGTGTGCCTGCTGCTGTCCGACGTCAGTGAGCAGCGCCGGCTGGAAGCGGTGCGCCGCGACTTCGTGGCCAACGTCTCACACGAGCTCAAGACGCCGGTCGGGGCGCTCACGCTGCTTGCCGAGGCGATCCAGGACGCCGCCGACGAGCCTCAGGCCGTGGCCCGTTTCGCGGGTCGCATTCAGCACGAGGGCGCCCGCCTCGCCCGGCTGGTGAACGAGTTGATGGAGCTGTCGCGCGTCCAGGGCGCCGACCCGTTGCCGGGCGCGTCCGAGGTGGACGTGGCGACCGTCGTGGCCGAGGCGATCGAGCGCAACCGCTTCGCCGCCGAGCAGGCCTCGATCCTCGTCACCGAGGCGGTCGACGAGGGGCTGATGGTGCGCGGTGACGAGGCGCAGCTCGCCACCGCGGTGGCGAACCTGGTGGAGAACGCCATCGCGTACAGCAGCGCCGACACGCGGGTCGGCGTCACGGCGCGCGCCAGCACCGACGACGACGCACGCCCTACCGTCGACATCGTGGTCACCGACCAGGGCATCGGGATCGCCGAGGCGGACCGCGACCGGATCTTCGAGCGGTTCTACCGCGTCGACCCGGCTCGTTCGCGGGCCACCGGCGGCACCGGGCTCGGCCTCGCGATCGTGAAGAACATCGTGACGAACCACCTCGGAACCGTGGCGGTCTGGAGCGTGAACGGCTCCGGATCGACATTCACCGTCCGGCTACCTCGCGTTCATACCGATCAGTCATCGTCGGCGCAGCAGCCGGACACGGCAGGCTCCGCGCTGCCCGAAGCCGAGCCCGCCGCCGTGAAGGGAGCTCGACCGTGAGCATCGACCGGAGTTGCCGATGACCCGGATTCTCGTCGTCGAGGACGAGGAGTCCTTCTCCGACGCCCTGTCGTTCATGCTGCGCCGCGAGGGCTACGAGGTCGAGGTCGCCGGCACCGGCGTCGAGGCGCTGCAGATCTTCGACCGCAACGGCGCCGACCTCGTGCTGCTCGACCTGATGCTGCCCGGCCTGTCCGGCACCGAGGTGTGCCGCGAGCTGCGGATCCGCTCGCATGTGCCGATCATCATGGTCACCGCGCGCGACTCCGAGGTCGACAAGGTCGTCGGGCTCGAACTCGGCGCCGACGACTACGTCACCAAGCCGTTCTCGTCCCGCGAGCTCGCGGCCCGCATCCGCGCCGTGCTGCGCCGCGGCGCCGAGCCCGAGGAACTGCTGCTCAACGTCGTCGAGGCCGGCCCCGTGCGCATGGACGTCGAGCGTCACGTCGTCACCGTCGACGGGCACCAGGTCGCCTTGCCGCTCAAGGAGTTCGACCTCCTCGAGCTCCTGCTGCGCAACGCCGGTCGGGTGCTCACCCGCGGGCAGCTCATCGACCGCGTCTGGGGCGCCGACTACGTCGGGGACACCAAGACGTTGGACGTGCACGTCAAACGACTGCGAGCGAAGATCGAACCTGACCCGGCCAACCCCAAGTACCTCGTGACGGTGCGGGGGCTGGGTTACAAGTACGAATCCTGAGTCCGCTCGACCCGGCCTCGGCAGCGGTCTGCTGTCGGCTCGCGTTTTGCGCCCTTGTGCAGCTAGCGCTTCTTGCTTGCGTTTCGTTGCGCCTTCTTGGTGGCGGGGTGCACGGCGACCAGGCCGAGTTCGAGGCGTTTCGCGCAGAGCCTGGCGAGCTCGGCGTAGGCGTCGGCGCCGATCAGCTCGGTGAGCTCGGGGGCGTAGCTGAGGTACATGGGCTCGTGGCCGACGTGGGCTTCGGGGGAGCTGGTGCAGTACCAGTCGAGGTCGTGGCCGCCCTCGCCCCAGCCGCGGCGGTCGAATTCGGCGATGGTCGAGCGCAGGAACCGGGTGCCGTCGGGCCGGTCGATCCACTCCTGCTCGCGGCGCACCGGGAGCTGCCAGCAGACCTCGGGTTTGGTCTGCAGCGGGTTGAGGCCGGTGCGCAGGGCGTAGGCGTGCAGGGCGCAGCCGATGCCGCCGGGGTGGTCGTCGCGGTTGGCGAAGATGCAGGCGCCGTCGACGACGCGGGTCTTGCGCCGGCTGCCCTCCTCGCCCTTCTCGGTGAACCGCAGCCGCGCGCCGTCCTTGGTGTGGCCGACGTCGTAGAGCTGCCAGTCGCGGCGGGTGAGCTTGCCGACGAAGTGGGTCACGCGCTTCTGGTCGGCGCGGTCGGTGAAGTAGGCGCCGTGATTGCAGCAGCCGGTGCTGGCCTGGCCCTTGACGGTGCCGTGACAGCCGCGCCCGAAGATGCAGGTCCAGCGCGAGCACAGCCAGGTGAGGTCGGCCCGGATCCAGTGCTCGGCGTCGGCGGGGTCGGCGAAGTCGATCCATTCGCGGGGAAAGTCGAGATCCACCTCACGTACCGCCACGGTGCGAGCCTACGAGACCAATAGGGTCGGGCCGTGCGACTCGGGGTGCTCGATGTCGGATCGAACACGGTCCATCTGCTCGTCGTCGACGCCCACCGTGGCGCACAGCCGTACCCGCAGCACTCGGCGAAGTCCGAACTGCGCCTCGCCGAGCACCTCGACGACACCGGGCGGCTGCGGCGCGCAGGTGCACAGGCGCTGGTGCAGGCAGCGGTCGTCGCCCGCGACGAGGCCGATCGGCTCGGCTGTGCGGAGCTGCTCGCGTTCGCCACCTCGGCGGTGCGTGACGCCAGCAACGGCTCGGCGGTACTGAAACTGGTGGCCCGTGAAACCGGCGTCGAGCTCAACGTGTTGTCCGGGGCCGACGAGGCGCGCCTGACGTTCCTGGCCGTGCGGCGGTGGTTCGGCTGGAACGCCGGCAACCTGATCTGCCTGGACATCGGCGGCGGCTCACTGGAGCTCGCGGCCGGGCGCGACGAGGATCCGGCGCTGGCCTACTCGCGCCCACTCGGCGCCGGCCGGCTGACCCGCGAGTGGTTCGGCTCGGACCCGCCCAGCAAGGCCGAGGTCGCCGCACTGCGGACGTACGCCGACGAGATGGTGGCCAAGCCCGCCCGTAAGTTGCTGCGGGCCGGCGCGCCGGACCGGGTGGTGGCAACCAGCAAGACGTTCCGGACGCTGGCCCGGCTGGCCGGAGCCGCGCCGTCCGGTGCGGGGCCGCGAGCCCGACGGGTGCTGACCCGCGACGGCCTGCGCCAGGTGCACGCCTTCATCTCCCGGATGGCGTCGGCCGACCTCGCCGAGCTGGACGGGGTCAGTGTCAGCCGGGCGCACCAGACGCTGGCCGGCGCGGTGGTCGCGGCGGCTGCGATGGATGCTCTCGGCGTCGACGTGGTGGAGCTGTGCCCGTGGGCGTTGCGGGAGGGTGTGATCTTGCGCCGCCTCGACTGGCTCGGCGGTGGCTGAGGACTACTGTGCGCGCCATGACGAGCACCGGGGAGCTGCGTGTCTGGGACGCGCCGACAGCCAAGATCGGGCTGTCGACCGCCTCGGTGTACCCGGAGTCGGCCGCGGTGGGCTTCGAGCTCGCCGGCAAGCTGGGCTACGACGGCGTCGAGGTCATGGTGTGGAACGACCCGGTCAGCCAGGACGCCTACGCGCTGCAGCGCCTGTCCGAGCACTATCAGGTGCCGATCCTCGCCATCCACGCCCCGTGCCTGTACATCACGCAGCGGGTGTGGACGACCGATCCCTGGGTCAAGCTGCAGAAGGCGCAGTTCGCCGCCGAGCTGCTCGGCGCCGGAACCGTCGTCGTCCATCCGCCGTTTCGCTGGCAACGCGACTACGCCCGCAACTTCCGGACCGGGATGCGCCGGATGGCCGAGGACAGCGAGATCCGCTTCGCGGTGGAGAACATGTTCCCGTTGCGGTTCCGGGGTCGCGAGGTGTCGGCGTACCAGCCGAGCTGGGACGTGACGGCCGACGAGCCCTATCGCGACTACACCCTCGACCTGTCCCATGCGGCGGTGTCGCACTCCGATGCGCTCGCCCAGCTCGACGCGATGGGCGAGCGGCTGACCCACCTGCACCTGGGTGACGGCACCGGCGCCGCCAAGGACGAACACCTCGTGCCGGGACGCGGCACCCAGCCGTGCGCTGAAGTGCTGGAACGCCTCGCCGCCCGCGGCTATGACGGCAACGTCATCGTCGAGATCAACACCCGGCGCGCGCTGGACCGCGCCGAGCGGCAGGCCGACGTCGCCGAGGCACTGGCGTTCTGCCGGTTGCACCTCGTCGCGCCGCGGACTCCCGAGGCGGCCTCTTAGGGTTCGGGTATGACCTTCCGAGCCGACACCGTCGCCGAACTCGACCGGATCGCCACCGAGCGACAGCGCAAGCACCGGGTGCCCGGACTGATCGCAGGCGTGGTCCGCGGCGGCGAATTGGTCTGGCAGCTGGGGGTGGGCGCCGCCGACGTGGGCGACCTGGACACCCCGCCCACCGACGACGACCAGTTCATCGTCGCGAGCAACACCAAGACGTTCACCGCGGTGCTCGTCATGCAGCTGCGCGACGAGGGGAAGCTCTCCCTCGACGACCCGCTCGACCGGCACCTGCCGTCGGTCACCCACTCGGGCGTCACGATCCGGTCGATGCTCGCGCACGTGTCGGGGATGCAGCGCGAACCGGTCGGCGACGTGTGGGAGACGCTCGCCAGCCCGGACCGCGACGAACTGGTCCGCGGGTTCAACGACGCCGAGCGCGTGCACAAGCCGCACCACCTCTTCCACTACTCGAACCTCGCGTTCTCGATGCTCGGCGAGCTGGTGGCCCAGCTCGACGGCCGGTCTTGGTTCGAGAGCCTGCAGGCGCGCATCCTCGACCCGCTCGGAATGACCCGCACGACCGTGGGTCTGTCCGGTGCCGCGGTGTCGGGTTACTACGTGCCGCCGTACACCGACGTGCCGGTGCCCGAGCCCGTCCTCGACCTCAAGGCGCTCGAGCCGTGCGGCGGCCTGGCCAGCACCGCGCTCGACATGGCGCGGTGGTCGGGCTTCGTCGCAGACCCGCCGGCGCAGGTGCTGTCCGCGGACACGCTCGAGGAGATGCTGCAGCCGCAGATCATGGTCGACACCCAGCGCTGGGGAGTGTCGTTCGGGCTCGGCTTCATGCTGGTGCGTTCCGGCGACCGGCTCTACGCAGGGCACACCGGCGGGATGCCCGGCCACATCACCGGGCTGTTCACCGATCGGTCCGCCAAGACGGGTGCGGTCGTGCTGATGAACAGCACTTCGGCGCCGGATCCGGCGGCGTTCGCGGTCGCGCTCGCCGACGCGGCGATCGAGCGGGAACCGGTGCGCGAGCCGGCCTGGCGCCCGGGCACCTCGGTGCCGGACGAGCTCGTCGACCTGTTGGGGTTGTGGTTCTCCGAGGGCGCCGGCTTCGTCTTCTCGGTCCGGGAGGGGAAGCTCGAGGCGCGTGCGCAGAAGGCGGCCGACCACGAGCCGCCGGCGGTCTTCGAGAACGTGGCACCCGATCTGTACCGCACGGTTTCCGGCCGCGAGCGCGGGGAGCTGCTGCGCATCGCACGCGACGGCGAGGGTCTGATCACGAAGATGTACTGGGCGACGTATCTCGTCACCCGCGCCCCGTTGGCCTTCGGGCAGTGAGCCGGCGCCCCCAGCCGGGTCGGCCCGGTCGGCCCGGGGGGAGCGCCGAGCGGCCGGCCGTCTTCTTCGCCGACGCGGCCGAGTTCCGCGCGTGGCTGGCGGCGAACCACGACACCGCCGACGAGCTGTGGATGGGGCTGTACAAGAAGCACGTGCCCGACCGCGGTCTGACGTGGGAGGAGGCGGTGCCCGAGGCGCTGTGCTTCGGCTGGATCGACTCGCAGGTCCAGCGCATCGACGCGGACGCCGTGCGTCAGCGCTGGACGCCGCGTCGCCCGGGCAGTGTGTGGAGTTCGGTGAACATCGCGACCGTCGAACGCCTCACGGCCGAGGGAAGCATGCACCCGAACGGCCTGGCCGCGTTCGCACGCCGGCGCCCGGAGCGGTCGGGGATCTACGCCCACGAACGCGGCGAGCTGGAGCTGGCGCCCGAATACGCCGCGCGGCTCGCCGCCGACCCCCGGGCCGCGCAGTTCTTCGCCGCCGCGACGCCGTCGTATCGCAAGATCGCCGTCAACTGGGTGATGTCGGCCAAGCAGGAGGCGACACGGGACAAGCGGCTCGCCCAGCTGATCGACGACAGCGCCGCCGGCCGGCTGATCCCGTCGCAGCGGTACGGCGTCGAGCCCAAGTGGGCCGCCCGCGCCCGCGCCGCGCTGAAGGCACCGGAGGAGTAGCGGGTCGTCGTGCGCGACTCTTGCAATGAGTTGACGAGAATTTCCTCGAAATCCCGTCAACTGATTGCAAGCGTCGGGTTTGGCACCGGCCGTGGGTGTCCGGCGGCAGGAGTCGCTCACTAGCCTTGACCCATGCTGCGTTCCGCGATCCTCGCCGCCGCGCGCAACGAGCGCATCGAGCACGTCGTCACCAAGGCGCCGGTCTCGCGCAGCGTGGTCCGGCGCTTCGTCGGTGGGGCCGACACGGCGGCGGCGGTCGAGGCCGCGCGCAAGCTCGCCGCGCAGGGCCTCACCGTCACCCTCGATCACCTCGGCGAGGACACCACCGACCGCGCCCACGCGGACGCGGTGGCCGGCGCCTACCTCGAACTGCTCGACGCCCTGCGCTCGATCGGGCTGACCGACCACCTGGGCGACCTCACCGCTCGCGTCGACGTCAGCGTGAAGCTCAGCGCGGTCGGGCAGGCACTCGGCACGGACGGCGAGAAGATCGCCACCGAGCACGCGCGCACCATCTGCGCCGCGGCCCGGGACGCCGGCGCCACCGTCACCCTCGACATGGAGGACCACACCACCACCGACTCCACGCTCGGCATCCTGCGAGAGCTGCGAGCCGACTTCCCGGACACCGCCGCGGTCCTGCAGGCCTACCTGCACCGCACCGAGAGCGACTGCCGCGATCTCGCGCACGAGGGCAGCCGGGTGCGGTTGTGCAAGGGCGCCTACGACGAGCCCGCCTCGGTCGCGTTCACCAAACGCCAGGACATCGACCGCTCCTACGTCCGCTGCACGAACGTGCTGCTGGCGGGCGACGGGTACCCGATGTTCGCCACCCACGACCCCACGCTCGTCGAGATCGTCGGCGCCCGGGCCAAGGCGCACGACAAGTCCCCGGAGGCGTTCGAGTACCAGATGCTCTACGGCATCCGCCCCGACGAGCAGCGGCGGCTGGCCGGGCTCGGGCACATCGTGCGGGTGTACGTGCCCTACGGCGCGCAGTGGTACGGCTACCTGATGCGGCGCCTGGCCGAGAAACCCGCCAACCTCGGGCTGTTCGTGCGCGCCCTGGCCTCGAAGAGCTGAGAGGGGCGCAATCATGACCGACACGATCGCCATCCTCGGCGGTGGGAAGATCGGCGAGGCCCTGCTGTCCGGGCTGCTGCGCGGCGAACGTGGGGTCGACGACATCGTCGTCACCGAGCGCTACCCCGACCGGGCCGCCTATCTCGCCGAGAAGTACGGCGTGCAGGTCGTCGACGTGGCGAGCGCAGCCGCTCATGCGGCAACCCTCATCGTCGCGGTCAAGCCGCAGGACATCGACAGCCTGCTCGGCGAACTCGCCGGGTCGGCCCACCCCGGCCACCTGGTGGTCTCGGTGGCGGCCGGCGTCACGATCGGGCACCTCGAACGTGCGCTCCCCGACGGGGTGGCGGTGGTCCGGTGCATGCCGAACACCCCGGCGCTCGTCGATCAGGCGATGACCGCGATCGCCGGAGGAGCGCACGCCGAGGAACAGGATCTCGCCGTCGCCGAGAAGCTGCTCGCCGCCGTCGGCCGGGTGGTGCGGGTGCCGGAGGAGCAGCTGGACGCGGTCACCGCGCTGTCCGGCTCGGGTCCGGCGTACTTCTTCTACCTCGTCGAGGCGATGATCGACGCCGGGATCCTGCTCGGCCTGCCCCGCACCCTCGCCGCCGAGCTGATCGTGCAGACCGCGGTGGGGTCGGCGACCATGCTGCGCGACTCCGGCGAGCATCCGGTACAGCTGCGGGAGGCCGTCACCAGCCCCGGCGGGACGACGATCGCGGCCATCCGCGAACTCGAGATCCACGGTGTCCGGGCGGCCCTGCTGGCCGCGATCGAGGCCGCCGCGCGGCGCAGTCGAGAGCTCGGCGCGGGTTGAGCGTTCGCAATCGATGGTCAATCGTTACCGACGGCGAGCAACTTCGGTGGGGATCAGCTATCGCACAGGCCCCACTAGTACCGCTAGTCTCAACCCAGCACGTGCGTGTCCCGTTCGTCGGTGGGGAAGCCGACGCACTGACACGTGCCGAAGGTGTCGGTGACCCATGCCCGCTCGAGACGGCGACAAGAAGCCAGTGCCAGCCGCGCGCCCGGTCGACCCTGCGCTGGCGGAGGTCAAGTTCCTGACCGTCGCCGAGGTCGCAACGGTCATGCGGGTGTCCAAGATGACCGTCTATCGGATGGTGCACTCGGGCGAATTGCCCGCGGTGCGCGTCGGACGGTCGTTCCGCGTGCCGGAAAAGGCTGTGCACGACTACCTCCGGAAAGCGTTCATCGAGGCCGGGTAGCTAGACTGCCCACGAAACGGTTGGGCAGCAGCGGCACCGCACGGATTTCGCTGGGTCGCGACTACAGCAGTGAAATCCGGAGAGGCGGCCAAGTATGGGTTCAGTCATCAAGAAGCGGCGCAAGCGGATGGCCAAGAAGAAGCACCGCAAACTGCTGAAGAAGACCCGCGTTCAGCGACGCAACAAGAAGTAGTCGCCCGCTTCACCACGCGAGGGGCCGCCCGCAGATGCCCAGCGTCGTCCTGATCACCGGCGTCAGCCGGTTCGTGGGCGGGCGCCTGGCTGCCCAACTCGCGG
This sequence comes from uncultured Actinomycetota bacterium, assembly GCA_963850835.1. Taxonomy (GTDB): domain Bacteria; phylum Actinomycetota; class Actinomycetes; order Mycobacteriales; family Jatrophihabitantaceae; genus Jatrophihabitans. The sequence goes on from CAWKNB010000007.1 coordinate 52,173, forward strand.
CAGATCCGGCCATCGATCGCGTCATCGGCATCGACACGGTGCCGCCGCGCAGTGCCGATCTGGGACTCCTCGGTCGCACCGAGTTCGTCCGCGCCGACATCCGCAACCCGCTCATCGCGAAGGTGATGAGCCAGGCCCGGGTGCAGACGGTCGTCCACTCGGCGCTGATCTCGGTGCCGCGCGAGATCGGCGGCCGGGTGTCGATGCAGGAGATGAACGTCATCGGCACCATGCAGCTGCTCGCGGCCTGCCAGAAGTCCGACACCGTGCAGCGGGTGGTGCTGCGCTCCACCACAGCCGTCTACGGCAGTGGAGCCTCCGACCCGGCGGTGTTCACCGAGGACATGGAGCCGCACGGCGCGGCGCCGCAGGGCTACGCCAAGGACGCCGCGGAGGTCGAGGGCTACGTGCGCGCGTTCGGGCGCCGCCGCCCGGACGTCGAGATCAGCGTGCTGCGCCTCGCGCCGGTCGTCGGGCCGACGATCGACACCGCCCTGACGCGCTACCTCCGCAGCCGCATCGTCCCGACCGTCGCCGGCTTCGATCCGCGCCTGCAGCTGCTGCACGAGTCCGACGCCATCGAGGCCATGCGACTTGCCGCGGTGCACTCGCGCCCCGGCGTGGTCAACGTGGCTGCCGACGGCGTCGTCTCGCTGTCCCAACTCGTACGCCGTGCGGGTCGGGTGCGCCTGCCGGTGCCGCTCGGCCTGGGCCCGGTCGCCGGCCTGGTTCGCAACTCCGGCGCCGCCGAGTTCGTCGCCGAGGAAGGGCACGTGCTTCGCTTCGGCCGGGTCGTGGACACCACCCGGCTGCACACCGAGTTCGGCTACCACCCACACTGGACCACCGCCGAGGCGGTCGACGCGTGCGTGTCCGGCGGGCCCCCCATCGGCCGGCTCACCAGCACCGCGCTGCGCGTAGGGTCCGAGGTGCTGGCCGGGCGGCGCAGCGGCCAACGGCGTAAGCGCGTCGCCGTCACCGGCACGTAGGGCGCGAGGGAGGCACAGCGTGGACGAAGCGCGAGTGATCCCGCTGCACGGCGAGTCCGCCTCGCGGCACCCCAGCCGTCGTCCGGCGCCGTTGCCCGCGCAGGACGACGGCGGCGCCACGGTGCACCCGCTCTCGACCGACCCGGCGGGGCTCGACCCGGCCGGACTCGCCGAGATCGGTACCCCGCAGTGGGAACGCAAGGTCTCCGCCGCCCTCACCTTCCTGCGCCGCCGCCTCGACGGTGATTACGCCGTCGACGAGTACGGCTTCGACGTCGATCTGACCGAGCACGTCGTCATGCCGCTGTTGCGCCCGCTCTACGAGAAGTGGTTCCGGGTCGAGGTCAACGGCGTGGACAACATCCCGGCCAGCGGCTCCGGCCTGCTGGTCGCGAACCACGCCGGCGGGCTGTGGCCGATCGACGCCGCGATGACCGCGCTCGCCGTGCACGCCGAGCACCCGGCCGGGCGGTATCTGCGGATGCTCGGCGCCGACCTGCTGTTCGCCACCCCGGGCGCAGGCGCGCTGGCCCGCAAGACCGGCGCCACGCTGGCCTGCAACCGCGACGCCGACCGGCTGCTCAACGCCGGCGAGCTCGTCGGGGTCTGGCCGGAGGGATTCAAAGGGATCGGCAAGCCGTTCCGCGACCGCTACAAGCTGCAGCGCTTCGGCCGGGGCGGCTTCGTGCAGTCGGCGCTGCGTACCGGTGCGCCGATCGTTCCGGTGTCGATCATCGGGTCCGAGGAGATCCACCCGGTCCTCGGCAACGTCAAGCCGGTGGCCCGGCTTGCTGGGTCTGCCGTACTTCCCGTTGACGCCGACGTTCCCGTGGCTGGGCGCCTTCGGGTTGGTCCCGTTCCCGAGCAAGTGGTACATCGAATTCGGCGAACCGATCCCGACGGCCGAGTTCGGCGGCGACGCCGCGGACGACGCGGTGACCGTCTTCGACCTCACCGACCGCGTGCGCGAGACCATCCAGAGCTCGCTGTACCGGCTGCTCGTGCAGCGCCGGTCTGTGTGGCGCTGACCCAGCGGCCCAACCCGCTCAGGGTGGGCGGCGCCGGGCGGCGCGCACGCCGGATCGCGATCCCGCCGGCCACGCCGCCGGCCAGCGCCCCGGCCCCGAGGGCGGCCGGGATGCCGACCCGTGCAGCCTTGCGACCGGTGCGGAAGTCGTGGATCTCCCAGCCGTGGTCGCGTGCCTCGGCCCGGAGCGCGGAATCCGGGTTGACCGCCACAGCCCGGCCGACCATCGAGAGCATCGGCAGGTCGTTGATCGAGTCGGAGTAGGCCGCGCAGCGATCCAGGTCGAGGCCCTCGCGCGCGGCCAGATCGCGGACCGCGGCGGCCTTCGCCGTCCCGTGCAGCACGTCGCCGACCAGCCGGCCGGTGTACACGCCGTCGACCGACTCGGCGACGGTGCCCAGCGCACCGGTCAGCCCGAGGCGGTTGGCGATGATCGTCGCGAGCTCGACCGGCGTAGCGGTCACCAGCCACACCCGTCGGCCTTGCTCGAGGTGCGTGCGGGCGAGTTCCAGGGTCCCGCGCCAGATCCGGTCGGACAGTTCCTCGTCGTAGATCTCCTCGCCCAGGGCGACGATCTCGTCGACCGACTTACCGGCGACGAACGCGAGCGCCGACTCGCGGGTCGAGTGCATGTGGGAGGCGTTCTCGCCCCTGACCCGCAACCGGACCTGCCGCGCCGCGAACCTGGCGAGGTCGTGCCAGGAGAAGAAGTCGCGGGCCGCCAGTCCCTTGGCGAAATGGAAGATCGACGCCCCGATCATCATCGTGTTGTCGACGTCGAAGAAGGCGGCTGCCGTCGGATCGGCGGGTGTTGCGCCGTCGTCCGCGCTCGTCACCGCCCCAGGGTAACGACGACCGGTGTCGGCTCAGCGCCCGCCGGGCGGCGACGGGCAGACGGTGACGGCGATGTGCAGCGGCCCGGCGTCGATGGACACCGAACAGGAGTCGGCATCGACCGGGATCGACACCGACGGCACCGGAATCGGCAGCGACGGCAACGTGCACCGGCTGCCGGGCCCGGCTCGAGGACGGGGCCGGCGCGGCAGTGCTGCTCGTGCGCCCGGCCCCGCCGGGCACGTTCGACCCGGGCGCGCCGCCGCCGGCTGCGCCGCCTCCCGCCGACGTCGGTGCGGCCCCGCTGCCCCCCGCGCCGGTGGAGCCGCCGGCGCCACCCCTGGCGCCGCCACCTGTCGCACCGCCCCCGTTGCCGCCGTTGCCCGCGGGCCGGCTGCCCGGGCCGGAAGCGCCGGGGGCCGCCGGCGCGGTCGACGCGCTGGAACCGGTGGCGCCGCCGGGCCGGCTCGGGGCCGCGCAGGCGAGGCAGGGCTTGGGGCCGAGCAGGTCCGACCCCGCCGTGCCGGTGCAACTGCACGTCGCCGTGGTGTCCAGGGCCAAGGTGCGCGTCCAGACCTGCTTGATCACGTCGACCGACTGGTCGACACGCTGTCGCACCACGCCGGCGGGAGTGGTCTTCGCAATGTCCTGGAGCCGATCCAGCTGCGGTGGCGCCCAAGCCTTCATCGGGTCCAGCGGCTGCGCGGACTTCTTGTGCGCGACCTGGCGGCTCAGCAATCGCATGGCACTGCGGGTGTCCGAGTCGGCCGAGTCGAGGGTCTGATTCACCAGTTTGGCCGTCTGGGCACTCACGCCGGCGGCTGTCAGGCCGATCCCGGATGCGGCCGCCGAGTCGCGGTGCAGCAGGGAGTCGACCTCGTCGGCACGCCGCTGCGCGAACTGCAGGTAGTCCTTCGCCCGGTCGGTGTCGGAGGACGCGAAGAACAGCTGCACCCGCTCACTGGTGCGCTTCAGCCCGTACAGCGCGTCGCCGGGCAACGCGTCGCGGCTGAGCCAGACCGCCACCCCCAGCACCAGTCCGAGCACGACGACGACGCTGACCAGGCCCGCGGCGACACGACGCCACCGGATGCCGCGCCGGGCCAGTCGGTCGTCGGTGTGCCGGGCACCCGCCGCCCGGCCGTCGGTCTCGGTGTCAGTGGCTCCCTCGGCGACGAGGCGTGGCGTCACCGCGACGAGCTGGGTACGCAGCTCGGCCCGGAACCGGGGATCCGGGTCCGGGGCGAGGCGCAACTGCGCGAGCTCGGCGACGAGTTCGCGCACCTGCGCGTCGTCGGAATCGGCCGGGTCGTGATCGCGGCGAAGAGGTCGTGGCACCGGGATGCGATGCATATGCAGACCTCAGCTTGTCAGCGCTCGTCACGCGGGCCGATACCCGTCCGACCGTCCCGTCGCCGCCATACTTCCACTTGACACAACGACGCGTGGCGCAAGTCGTTACGCCGCGTGACGGAACGGCGACGGCCGCGGGTCACCCCGGATCTGGCCCGATGAGTTCGGCGAGCTTGCGGATCGCCCGGTGCTGCATCGCCTTGATCGCGCCGTCCTTCTTGCCCATGATCTCGGCCGTCTCGCTGACCGACATGCCCTGCACGAACCGCAAGACGATGCACTCGCGCTGCTCGTCACCCAGTTGGGCGACGGCCCGCATCAGCCGCTGCGACTGCAGGGCGGCGAGCACCGCCGCCTCGGTGCCCGGCGCGGCATCGGCTCCGACGATCGGGGCTTCGACGGTCTCGGCGGTCGTGGTCTCGAGGCGATGCCGGGCCGACTTCATGTGGTCGAACACGATGTTGCGGGCGATGGTCACGAACCAGGCCCCGATGTCGCGGCCCTGGTAACTGATCGTCGCGATGCGGCGCAGCGCACGCAGGAACGTCTCGCTGGTGAAGTCCTCGGCGAGGGTGCGGTCGTTCACCCGGAAGTAGATGAAGCGGAAGACGACGTCGAAGTAGCGGTCGTAGAGCTGCCCGAACGCCTCGCCGTCGCCGTCCTGGGCGCGGCGCACCAGCTGCCAGGTCTCGGCGTGGGCGGCGTCGACCTCGGCGTCGGGCTCGCCCGGGCCGGGGCGCGGGTGCCGCGCTGCGACCGGCCTCGGCCCGTCGGCCGGTCGCGGAGCCGGCTCGGGACGGGCGGATCGACCCGACCGGGTGTCGGCGGAATGCATCTCGCCGGACCGCATCTCGCCGGACCGCGGCTCGTCGGCCCGCCGCTCGGCCCGGCCGCAGCCCGGGCGGACCAATCGCAGCGGCGGCGCGGCGACGGTCAGCCGGTCCACCAGCTCGAGCAGCCAGCGCGCGCTCGCAGCGCCCGCGATAGCGGACGTCTGCACCTGCGCGGGTGCTGTCATCGAGTCCCCCCGAGTGATCGACCAGCTCGACCAACACGGCCTGATGTGAAATGCGTGCTAACTGTAGCGTGTGTTCTCGTCGTCGCAAGTCGAGAGCTGACCCGCATAATGCACATTCGTTGTCACCGCAGCGAGCGGTTCACTCACCAGCGAAGTGTCGTGAAAAGTGACGGGAGGAACAGGTGACCAACCCGGCCGAGCTGCTGCGGCGCGCGGCCGCGCAGGCGCCGCACCGCCCGGGGCTCGTCGACTCGACCGCGGACCTGCGCTGGACCTACCGCGAGTGGGATGAGGCCGTGTCCGCTGCGGCCCGGGCCCTGCGGGTCGCCGGGCCGGTGCCGGGCGATCGCGTCACCATCACGATGGCGATCCGGCGCCGAGTTCACCCGCTGGTACCTCGGCGTGCTCCGTGCCGGGCTCGTCGGCGTCCCGATCAACCCGGCCTACACCGCGGCGGAGGTCGAGCACATCCGCGCCGACTGCACGCCCGCCCTGCACCTCGACCCCGGCGAGTGCCGCGCAGCTGCTCGCCGCCGCCCCGGACGGACCGGACCCGCGCGTCGAGCGCGGCGCCGAGGACCTCGCGGTGCTGCTGTACACCAGCGGCACCAGCGGGCTCGCCAAGGGCGCGATGCTGTCCGGGCGGGCGCTGCTCGCCAACGTCGACCAGCTCGCGGCCGTACGGCCGCCGCTGCTGACCGACGCCGACATCCTGTTCGCGGCCCTGCCGCTCGCGCACGTCTTCGGCCTGAACGCGGCGCTCGGTACGGCACTGCGGGTGCGGGCCACGCTCGTGCTCGCGGATCGGTTCGACGCCGGTCGGACCCTCGCCACGATGGCCGCCGAGCGGGTCACCGCGGTGCTCGGGGTGCCCGGCCAGTTCGCCGCGTGGCTCGCACACCCCGACCGGGCCGCCGGTTTCGCGGCGGTGCGGTTCGCGATGTCCGGGTCCACCACCTTGACCAGCGCGGTGGTCGACGGGTACGCCGCGGCCGGCGTGGTCCTGCACGACGGCTACGGGCTGACCGAGGCCGCGCCGGTGGTCACGGTCAATGCCATCGGGGCCGATCGCGACGCCCCGAGCACCGGCTCGATCGGCCGCCCGCTGCCCGGGATCGAGGTCTCGCTGCGCGACGTCGACGGGGCTGCAGGTCGACGACGGCGATCCAGGCCGCATCCACATCCGTGGGGCGAACCTGTTCTCCGGTTATTGGCCCGACGGCGCCGGCGGCCCGGACGAGGACGGCTGGTTCGGCACCGGCGACATCGCGATCACGGATGCGACCGGCGGCCTGCACATCGTGGGGCGCAGCAGCGATCTGGTGATCGTCAACGGGTTCAACGTCTATCCCGCCGAGGTCGAGGCGGTGCTCGCGGCGTTGCCCGGGGTGGCCGAGGTCGCGGTCATCGGTGTCCCGGATCCGGACACCGGGGAGGCCGCGTACGCCTACGTCGTGCCCGCGCCCGGCGCGCACCTCGATGCCGAGCGGCTGCGCGAGCAGGCTGCCGCGTCGCTGGCCCGGTTCAAGCTGCCGCGCGTGATCGAGATCGTCGCGACCCTGCCGCACACCGTCACCGGCAAGATCATGAAATGGCAGCTCGACCGTGCCCGCCCCTGACCACCAGGTCACCCTGGTGACCCGCACCGGCTGCCATCTGTGCGAGGAGGCCGAACAGGTGCTGCGCCGCATGCGCGGCGAACTCGGTTTCGACTATCGAGAGGTCGACGTCGACTCCGCACCGGCGTTACAGGCCGAATTCTCCGACCGGGTCCCGGTCATCCTGCTCGACGGTCGCGAGCACGGATACTGGCGCGTCGAGGAGGCGCGGTTGCGCCGCGCGCTCGGCCGCGTCTAGCACGGCGAGAACGATTTGGGAAAAGTTTCACGAGCGGCGTAGCGTGACGAGCCGAACAAAAGATCGCTTCTACCACACACCGGTTCGACCTCCGTTCCGTGGGCGTGTCACTGGCCCGACGGATCGGGTGGTGGCCGGTTCGAGGTGCCGATGTCCGCTCCGCGCGATGCGCGACGCAAGGCCGCCGAGGCCGGCGTCGCGATGTCGGGTCGGGTAGCCCGATCGGGCACCGATGCCCGCGTGCCGGACGCGACCGTGGCCCGGCTCGCCACCTACCTGCGGGTGCTGAGCACGCTGGCGGAGCGTTCCGTGACCACGGTGTCCTCGGAGGAACTCGCCGCGGCCGCAGGCGTCAACTCCGCGAAGCTGCGCAAGGACCTCTCGTTCCTCGGCTCATACGGCATCCGCGGCGTCGGCTACGACGTCGCCACCCTGACCGAGGAGATCTCGCGAACCCTCGGGCTGACCGTGCACCGCTCGGTGGCGCTGGTCGGCATCGGCAACCTGGGCCAGGCACTGGCCGGGTATGCCGGTTTCGCCTCACGCGGGTTCGAGATCGCGGCGCTGCTCGACGCCGATCCCGACCGCATCGGGCAACTCGTCGGCGGCCGCGAGGTCTGCGACATCGCCGATCTGGAGAAGATCGTCGCCGACCACGGCATCACCATGGCGGTGCTCGCGGTGCCGGCCGCGGTGGCACAGGACGTGTGCGACCGGCTCGTCGAGGCCGGTGTCACGAGCGTGTTGAACTTCGCCCCGGTGGTGCTGTCGGTGCCCGACCACGTCGACCTGCGCAAGGTCGACCTCGCAGCCGAGTTGCAGATCCTGTCCTTCCACGAGACCCGCAAGGCGTTGGCCGGTCCGGGCCGCTTCGCGCGTTGGTCGGGAGGCATGCGATGACCGTGCTCGTCGTCGGTCTGTCCCACCGCACCGCGCCCGTTTCGGTTCTCGAACGCACCGCCGTCCCTGTCGACGACATCCGAAAGACCGTCGAGGAGCTGCACCGCGCGGAGACCATCAGCGAGGTGCTGCTGCTCTCCACCTGCAACCGGGTCGAGGTCTACGCCGACGTTGCGCGGTTCCACCGCGGTGTCGAGGAGATCACCACGGTGCTGGCCCGCCACGCCGGACTCGCCGTCGCCGATCTCGCCGAGCACCTCTACGTCCACTTCGCCGAGGCAGCGGCCGAGCACATGTTCACGGTGGCTTCCGGCCTGGATTCCATGGTGGTCGGTGAGTCGCAGATCCTCGGGCAGCTGCGCTCGGCGTACGCATTGGGCACCGAACTCGGCACCGCCGGCACGGTGCTGCACGACCTCGCCCAGACCGGGTTGCGGGTCGGCAAGCGGGTGCACACGGACACCGGCATCGACCGCGCTGGTGCCTCCATCGTCTCGGTCGCGCTCGACATCGCCGAGCAGCAGTTCGGATCGCTCGCCGGGCGCCGCGCGCTGCTCGTCGGTGCCGGGTCGATGAGCGCGCTGGCCGGGGCCACGCTGCGCCGCCGCGGGCTGAGCGACTTCGTGGTGGCCAACCGGTCCCCGGAGCGGGCCGCCCGGCTGGCCACCACGCTCGGCGGCCGGGCGGTGTCGTTGACCGAGCTCGGCGACGAGCTCGCCGACGCCGACCTGGTGGTGTCCGCGACCGGGTCCACCGGACTGGTGCTGGAAGCCGACACGATCGGTGCGCGTGGCTCGCGCCCGCTGGTCGTCCTCGACCTCGCGTTGCCGCGCGACGTCGACCCCAGCGTGGGCGGGCGCCCTGGCGTCACGTACGTCGATCTCGACGTGGTGCGCACCGGCGGTGCCACCGTCAGCGACGCCGAGGTGCAGGCGGCCACCGCGATCGTCGCCGAAGAGCTGCGCGACTACCTCGCCGAGCAGCAGCGACTGGCCGTCGCGCCGACAGTCACCGCGCTGCGCGCCCGGGCCAACCAGGTGATCGACGGCGAGCTCACCCGGCTGGACGGTCGGCTCCCGCAGCTGTCGCCGACCGAGCGCCGGGAGGTCGCCGACGCGGTACGCCGGGCCGTGGAAAAGGTGCTGCACGCGCCCACCGTGCGGGTCAAGGAACTGGCCTCCACGCCCGGCGGTGACCAGTACGCGGCCGCGCTGCGCGAGCTGTTCGACCTCGACCCGGCCGCCGCCGAATCGGTCGCGGCAGTGAAGCAGCCCGGGGCGGCGCAATGACCGCGACCCGCACGCTGCGCGTCGGCACCCGCAACAGTGCCCTTGCCCGCACCCAGACCGATCTCGTGGTCACGGCGCTCGGCGACGCCGCTGTCGAGATCGTCCCGATCGTCACCGAGGGCGATCGCTCGGGCGCCGCGCTGACCCAGATCGGCGGCACCGGCGTGTTCGTGTCGGCCCTGCGGGTGGCGCTGCTCGACGGTGCCATCGACGTCGCGGTGCATTCGTACAAGGACCTGCCCACCGCGGCCGCCGAGGGTGTGACCATCGCGGCGGTGCCGCCCCGCGAGGACCCGCGCGACGTGCTCGTCAGCCGCACCGGGGCGACGCTCGGCGAGCTCGCTGCAGGTGCGCGGATCGGGACCGGCTCGCCGCGTCGCGCCGCGCAGCTGAACGCGCTCGGGCTCGGTGTCGAGGTCGTGCCGGTGCGCGGTAACGTCGACACCCGGCTGCGAAAGGTCCGCGACGGCGAGCTCGACGCCGTGGTGCTCGCCTACGCCGGGCTGCGGCGGCTCGGCCGCGCCGACGAGGCGAGCGAGGTGCTCGACCCCATTCAGGTGCTGCCCGCGCCGGCCCAGGGCGCACTCGCGGTCGAGTGCCGCACCGACGACGACGCTTCCCGCGCCGTCCTGGCTATTCTTGATCATGCCGACACGAGAGCGGCGGTGGCGGCCGAGCGGGCGCTGCTCGAAGCGCTCGAGGCCGGTTGCTCAGCACCTGTAGGGGGCCTCGCCGAAGTCGCGGAGGGCGACGACGGGCCTGAGATCTTCCTCCGCGGGTCGGTCACCGCGCTCGACGGCAGCGACGCCGTCCGGCTCTCGGCGACCGGTCCCACCGACGATGCCGACGGCGTCGGCCGGCGGCTTGCCGCCGAGCTGCTCGCCGACGGCGCAGCCACGATGATGGGGAGCACCACATGACCCGCGCCCGCAAGCCTGCCGGACACGTCACCTTCGTCGGTGCCGGTCCCGGCGACCCCGGCCTGCTGACGGCCAACGCTTCGGACGCGATCGCGAACGCCGCGATCGTCGTCGCCGACGCCGCGGTGCCCGCCTCGATCCTTGCGCTGGCGCCGGGAACCGTGCGAACCGCAGAGTCCACCCCGGCCGAGACCGCGAAGACGGTCCTCGCCGACGCCCGCAGCGGCGAGGACGTCGTGCGGCTCGTCGTCGGTGACCCGTTCACCGACGACGATGTCGTGCGCGAGGTGCTCGCGGTGGCCAAGACCGTCGTGCCGTTCACCGTGGTGCCCGCCGTGCCGCGCAGCGTCGGCACGACCGCCTACGCCGGCGTGCCGACCGGCGGGCTGCGGCTCGAGGCCGACCTGCGCGACGCCGCAACCGCCGATTACGACGCCCTCGCGCACGCACCGGGCACCCTGGTGCTCACCGTCCTGGCACCCGATGTCGCGGTGGTGGGCGAGCAGCTCGTCGCCAACGGCTGCAAGCCGGACACTCCGGTCGCGGTGAGCTGCAACGGCACCACCACCGCCCAGCAGACCGCGCTCGGGCAGCTGGGCGAGCTCGAGCTGGCGGCGGCGGGCATGTCCGGTCCGCTCGTCATCACCGTCGGCAAGGTCGCCGCGCAGCGCGATCGGCTCAGCTGGTGGGAGTCGCGCCCGCTCTACGGCTGGCGAGTGCTGGTGCCGCGCACCAGGGAGCAGGCCGGGGCGATGAGCAGTCGGCTGCAGGGCTACGGCGCGGTGCCGGTGGAGGTGCCGACCATCGCCGTCGAGCCGCCGCGCACCCCGACCCAGATGGAGCGCGCGATCAAGGGCCTGGTCACCGGCCGCTACGAGTGGATCGTGTTCACCTCCACCAACGCCGTGCGCGCGGTGCGGGAGAAGTTCGAGGAGTTCGGCCTGGACGCCCGGGCCTTCGCCGGGGTCAAGATCGGCTGTGTCGGCGAGGCCACCGCTGATGCCGTGCGGGCGTTCGGGATCAACCCGGAACTGGTGCCGACCGGGGAGCAGTCCTCGGAGGGCCTGCTCGCCGAGTTCCCGCCGTACGACGACGTTCTCGACCCGATCGACCGGGTGCTGCTCCCGCGCGCCGACATCGCCACCGAGACCCTCGCGGCCGGGCTGCGCACCCTCGGCTGGGAGATCGACGACGTCACCGCCTACCGGACCGTTCGGGCCGCGCCGCCGGCCGCCGAGATCCGCGACGCCATCAAGTCGGGCGGATTCCAGGCGGTGTGCTTCACCTCGTCGTCCACGGTGCGCAACCTGGTCGGGATCGCCGGCAAGCCGCACGCGCGCACCGTGGTGGCGTGCATCGGCCCGCAGACCGCGGCAACCGCGCGCGAGTTCGGGCTGCGGGTCGACGTGCAGCCCGAGCACGCGACCGTGCCCGCGCTGATCGATGCCCTCGCCGAGTTCGCCGTGGCCCGGGCAGCGGAGGAGAAGGAGAAGGCGTCCACCGCTGCCGCGAAGAAGCCCGCCCGCACAGCGTCTCGCCGGGCCTCCAGGTAGCCCGACCCGCACTCGGTTCCGCAGCTGGTGGCCGGCCGACCGGCCACCAGCGACTGTCGTACGCAGGTCGGCGTCCAGAGATTGGCTAAGGTGTCCCGCATGTCCGAACCGGTTTCGTCTGCCGAAAACACCTCCGAGCGATCTGGCTACTGGAACGACTTCTATGCCGGCGCGGCCACCGCGGTCCGCCCGCTCCCGTCCCAGTTCGCGGCGTTCGTCGCAGGCGAGCTCGCCCGCCCGCATCACGTCATCGAGTTCGGCTGCGGCTCCGGCCGCGACTCGGTCTTCTTCGCCTCCTACGGCCACCGGGTGACCGGCGTCGACTCCTCGGAGATGGCCGTCAAGGCCTGCCAGGAGCTCGCCGAGGGCCTGGGCGAGACTGCGGAGTTCGTCGTCTCCGCGGTCGACGCGAGCGACGTCACGAGCCGCCTGGACATCGGCTCGGGTCCGGTCGCCGTGTACGCCCGGTTCTTCGTCCACGCCATCACCGACGAGGAGGAGCAGGCGTTCCTCGACCTCGCCGCGAGCATCACGTCACCCGGTGACCTGCTCGCCGTCGAGTACCGCACGGTGCGCGACCTCAGCGGCACGAAGGTCACCGGCCGCCACTACCGGCGGTTCGTCAGCCCGGCGACGTTCCAGGCCCGCGCGCTCGACCGCGGGTTCGACGTCACCTACGCCGTCGAGGGTTTCGGATTTGCGAAGTATCGCGCCGACGACGCCTACGTGGCGCGCGCCATTCTCGTGAAGCGATGACCACTGCTGGGGCCGAATCGGCGCCAGATCCGCTCAGCGGCCTGATCACGGTCGGTCGCGAGCTGTTCCCGGACCTCGACTTCCTGGCACCGAACGGGGTCCTGCGGCTCGGCCTGCCGGAGGGCGTCATCGACCGGCTGCGCATCGAGTTGCCGCCCGGGCAGTTCCTGCATCTGCAGTCCATCGACATCACCACGCCCGACCTCGACGATCTGGCCGCCGCGGCCTCGGTGCGGGTGAGCAGCTGGTACGGCGAGTACGAGTCGAAGTTCGACCCGGCAAGGCTGTTCGCCTTCGACGCGCCGTCCGGCACGGTGATCCACACGATGGCCGACGCGGCCGGCGCCTGGATCGAGATCTCCTTCCGCCGCGCGATCGCGGCGAGCGAGATCGCGCTGCGAAACATCAGCACCACGTTGAGCACCCGGGCACGCGGCATCAGGGTGCTGGTCGGCAGGCCGCGGCGCGACCTGGAGCTCGTCTACGACGCCGCGGGCCGCCAGGCCGAGTTGGAACAGATCTTCGATCGGATGTCACTGCTGCGGCCGGAGTTGGATGCGGAGTCCAAGCTGCTGGTCCCCATCCTCGCCAAGACGATCGCCGCCGACTACCACGTGGCGCGCACCACGTTCGACAAGGCGGACGGTCTGTCGAACGAGCGGCGGCGGGCGTTTCGCGACCTCGTGTCGACCGAGCTGCTGGCGACCCGTGAGCTGCAATGGACCATTCACGGCCCGCAGCGGTGCTTCCGGTTCTGGAGCACGGGCCAGAAGAAGAACTACACCCGCTACGCCGCGCAGGTGGTCGAGGACCTTGCCGAGCTCAGCCCGCAGGTGTGTTTCGGATTCGGATCCGCGCTGTCGGTGGTGCGCAACGGCGACCTCATCCCGCACGACGACGACATCGACGTCATCATCGCGTTCGAGCAGTCGGAGGCGGGTTCGCTCACCGCGGCGAACGAGCTCGTCGAGGCACATCTGCGGGGGCGTGGATACCAGGTCAGCGGCAACTTCACCGCCCACCGCCACGTCGCCAAGCCGCCGGCGAAGAAGGTCGACGTGTTCGTCGGGCTGTTCGAGGGCGACTCCATCGCGTGGTACCCGGGCAAACGCGGATCGCTGACCAGGTCGATGATGTTCCCGACGTCGGAGGGTGCGCTGTTCGGCATCCCGGTTCGGCTACCCCGCAACCCGTTGCTGTACCTGGAACAGGTGTACGGCAAGAGCTGGCGGGTCCCGGACCCCGGGTTCACCCACCGGTGGAACAACAGCGCGTACCGCGACCTCGTCAAGAAGCAGTAGTCGTACCGTGGTCGGGTGAGCCTGCCCGACCTCCCGTCCTACCCCACCTGGCGCGCCCGACGGTTGCGCAGCACCCCCGCCCTGCGCCGGCTGGTGAGTGAGGTGGCGCTGCGCCCGGCCGACCTGGTGCTGCCGATGTTCGTCCGTGAGGACCTCGACGGCCCGATCCCCATCACCTCGATGCCCGGCGTGATGCAGCACTCGCAGGAGTCGCTGGTCAAGGCCGCGGTGGCCGCGGTCGAGGCCGGCGTCGGCGGCTTGATGGTCTACGGTGTGCCGACCGACGAACGCAAGGACGCCACTGGGTCCGGGGCCGACGACCCGGCCGGCGTCCTCAACGTCGCTCTCGGCAATCTCGCCCGCGAACTCGGCGATGCCACCGTGTTGATGGCCGACCTGTGCCTCGACGAGTTCACCGATCACGGCCACTGCGGTGTGCTCGACGACCGCGGTCGCGTCGACAACGACGCGACCCTCGAGCGCTACACCGCCATGGGCCTGGCGCAGGCGGCCGCCGGGGCGCACCTGCTCGGCACCAGCGGCATGATGGACGGCCAGGTCGGCGCGGTGCGGCAGGCGCTCGATGCCGCGGGTCACCTCGATGCCGGCATCCTGGCCTATGCCCCCAAATACGCATCGGGCTTCTACGGCCCGTTCCGGGAGGCGGTCAACTCCTCGCTGCACGGCGATCGCGCGAGCTATCAGCAGGACGCGACCCGCCCGGCGGGCGAGGCGCTCGCCGAGGTGGCCGCCGACATCGCCGAGGGCGCCGACATCGTGATGGTCAAACCCGCACTGCCCTACCTGGACATCGTCCGGGCCGTGGCCGACGCCGCCCCGGTACCGGTGGCCGCGTACCAGGTCAGCGGCGAATACGCGATGGTCGAGGCCGCGGCCGAGCGCGGCTGGCTCGACCGGGAACGCGTCATCACCGAGACGCTGATCTCGATCAAGCGCGCCGGCGCGTCGATCGTGCTGACGTACTGGGCGGCCGAGGTCGCGGCGCGACTCGGTTAGTCGTTGCGCAGCGGCTGCAGCGACGCGCGTTGGGCCGCGGTCAACGGCAGTGAGCGGGTGCGTCGCTGATCGACGCGCACGAACGTGAGCCGCGCGGTCGCGGCGGACTCGCCGTACTGCCTGATCTGCACCACGAAGGTGACCGAGCTGCTGCCGATCCGTTCCAGGGACACGTCGAAGACCGCGGTGCCGGCGAACAGCTCACGCCGGAAGTCGGCGTTGACGTTGACGATGCCCAGGTCAGGCGGAACCAGGGTGTCACCGCAGGTGTCCGCGATGGCCTGCATCCACGCGGTCTGGGCATATCCGAGCGCGCCGTCGAACGAGATGTGCCCGGCCGGCGCCAGCGGGTGGACCGGCTGTTCTGGAGCAGCCATCACCAATTCGTAACGCGTCACACGCGGACGGTACCGGGCACGCTGGCCGTGACATAGTCCGACAGGTACGCACATCACACAGGAGGAAACCATGTCGTCCGACAAGCCACTGTTGTTCGCTTTCAGCAATCCGGCCGAGGGACGCGAGGACGATTTCAACACCTGGTACGACGACGTGCACATCGCGGACGTGCTGAAGGTGCCGGGCATCGTGTCGGCGCAGCGGTACGCACTCGCCCCGGGGGCTCGCAACGCGCATCGCTATCTCGCCGTCTACGAGGTCGACGGCGACCCGACGGCAGCAGCGAAGGCGCTGTTCGCAGGGTTGAAGAGCGGCGAGATCCCGATGAGCGACGTCATCGATGCCCCCAATGCCGCGATCTCGGTATGGGTGCCGCAGGGGGACCGCGTGTCCTGAGCGGACGCGGTCAGCGGCCGGCGCCGACCAGCGGTCGGGCGCCGAAGCGGTCGAGCACGAGCAGGGTGAACACACCGGCGGCGGTGATCCCGACCAGGTTGACGCCGAGTTGGATCAAGGACTCGCCCGCCTGGTGCCATGCGCCGAACACGCTCGCCACGGCTGCGTTGCCGGCGGCGGGGATCGTGGTGACCGAGATGAACACGCCGACCAGCGCGGCCGACTTGCTCGAGGTCAGCGACACCATGCCGGCCGCACCGGCGACCAGGGCGGTGATCAGCGAGAACCAGCCAGGGTGGTAGATGAACTCGGTCTGGGTGCGTCCGGCGATGTTGCTGTGGTCGATGAGGCCGCCGGCCCGGGCAATCAGCGCCAGCAGGGCGGTGATCACGATGGCTGTCGGGAAGCCCACCAACAGCGCCACTGCAGCCCGCCGGGCGACGCCGGCATTGCGCAGCAGCAGCGCGACGGCCAGCGCTGCGAGAGGCCCGAACTCCGGACCGACGACCATCGCGCCGACCACGGTCACCGACGAGTCGGTCACGACACCGATCCCGGCGAGGACGGTGGCGAACACCATGAAGGCGAGGAAGCTCCAGGTGAGCTCCGAGTCCTCGCTCGTGCGCGCGGCGAGCTCGTCCCAGATGATCGCGTCGGCGCCCTCGCCCGGGGCATCGCGCTCTGCCTTGCTCACCAGGTCGCCGACCGCGGTGTCCAGCGGCGACAGCGTGACCATCCCGCAGGCGTGCACGCCGAGCTCGCGCAGTTCGTCGAGCAGCCGGTCCGCCGCCTCCCGGGCGACGTCGGCGGTGAGGATCGGGCCGTCGGTGGACTCCGTGCGGGTGATCGCCACGACTCCGGGGTGACCGTCGAGCGCGTCGTCGACCTGCTGGCGGAGATCGGGCGGGCACACGACCCGCAGGTGGAGCATGGCCACGGCTCAGCTCGCCCGATCCGACGGCGTCATCGCCACAGGGTCGCACGCCGGGCTTTGCCAGACTGGGACCCGTGACCGATGCCGCCAGCGATGTGCCCGTCTCCGCCGCCCTGTTCGACCGCGCCCTCGCCGTGACCCCGGGTGGGGTGAATTCACCGGTGCGGGCGTTTCGAGCGGTCGGGGGCACGCCGCGATTCATGGTCAGCGGCAGCGGGCCGTACGTGGTCGACGCCGACGGGCGCCGCTACATCGACCTCGTCTCGTCGTGGGGTCCGATGATCCTCGGCCACGCGCACCCCGAGGTCGTCGCGGCCGTCCAGCGCGTCGCCGCGGCAGGGCTGTCCTTCGGCACACCCACCGGCGGCGAGGTCGAGCTCGCCGAGGAGATCGTCGGGCGGGTTGCGCCGGTCGAGCAGGTGCGCCTGGTCAACTCCGGCACCGAGGCCACCATGTCCGCGATCCGTCTCGCCCGCGGTTTCACCGGCCGACACCGGGTGGTGAAGTTCGCCGGTTGCTACCACGGCCACGTCGACGCGTTGCTCGCCGCCGCCGGGTCCGGCGTGGTGACGTTCGGGCTGCCGGACACCCCGGGAGTCACCGGTGCACAGACGGCCGAGACGCTCGTGCTGCCGTACAACGATCTCCCGGCCGTCGAGGCCTGTTTCGCCGAGTTCGGCGCGGACATCGCGTGCGTCATCACCGAGGCCGCGGCCGGCAACATGGGCGCGGTGGCGCCGCTGGCCGGGTTCAACGCCGGGCTGCGCGAGATCACCGACCGGCACGGCGCGCTGCTGATCATGGACGAGGTGATGACCGGTTTCCGGGTCTCGGCCGCCGGCTGGTACGGGCTGGACCCGGTCGCGGCGGACCTGTTCACCTTCGGCAAGGTGATGAGCGGCGGCCTGCCCGCCGCGGCGTTCGGCGGCCGGGCCGACGTGATGTCGCGACTCGCGCCGGCCGGCCCGGTCTATCAGGCCGGCACGCTGTCCGGGAACCCGGTGGCGGTGGCGGCCGGGCTGACCACACTGCGCTGCGCCGACGCCGCCGTCTACGCCGCGCTCGACGCCAACGCCCGCCGGGTCGGCGAGCTGGCCGGCGCCGCGCTGACCGCGGCCGGGGTGGCGCACCAGGTGCAATACGCCGGCAACCTCGTCAGCGTGTTCTTCGCCGCCGAACCGGTGCGCGATTTCAGCGGTGCCCTGGCCGCCGCGACGTACCGATATCCGGCGTTCTTCCACGCCATGCTCGACGCCGGCGTCTACCTGCCGCCGAGCGCCTTCGAGGCCTG
Organism: uncultured Actinomycetota bacterium; assembly: GCA_963850835.1. Lineage (GTDB taxonomy): Bacteria > Actinomycetota > Actinomycetes > Mycobacteriales > Jatrophihabitantaceae > Jatrophihabitans. Next base: position 70,007 of record CAWKNB010000007.1, read on the forward strand.
GTTCGTCAACGCCGCGATGGACGACGCGGTGTTCGAACAGCTCGAGGCCGCCCTGCCGGTCGCCGCACGGGCGGCGGCAGCCGCACAGCCGCCGGGCTGAGCGGCGTCAACCCAATGGGCGGGCGAGCACGGCGGCGAAGCGCTCGAACGCCGCGTGGTCGCCGTCGGCGCTGATCTCGCGGCTCGCCGGCCGGTTCCACAGCCAGGCATCGAGATCGCGGGCAGGGGCCGAGACGCAGAACTTCGGCGCGCCGTCGGGCACCGGGCGCAGCACCGGGGCGGCGGCGTAGGTCTTGTCGTCGCGGGGGTCGAAGCCGGCGTAGCTGCCGACCCGGAAGAGCCAATCGTCGCCGGTGTCGTCGGCGTGCAGCCGGCCCACCGGGCCGTCGGGCCGGAATTGCGCCGTGGGCGGTACATACCCGCGAAAATGCTGCAGTGCTTCGCTGACACCGTCGGCGGCCAGCTCCGGGTCGACGGCGGGGGGCCGGCCGGCGGTCAGCTCCGCGTCGATGCGGTGGATGAGGGTCTCGTGGACCATCCGGCGGCGCACGAACCCGACCGTGTGGTCGGCGGGGTCGGCGGCCCAGGTCCACAGCGGCACGTCGTCGGACGTCTGTTCCAGATCGGTGACCAGGTGGTCCAGTTGGGTGTCGTAGAAGTCCACCAGGCCGGCGTGATCACCCGGCCGCGACGGACGCGCCAGATCGATGGCCTCGACGTCGTCGTCGTCGATGGCGCGCTGTTGCACGACGGTGTCCCAGAACCGGAACACGATCGCCACATGCCAGAGCAGGTCGTCGGCGGTCCAATCCGGGCAGGTCGGCACCGAGGCGGCCGGGTCGGCCTCCCAGGCGTCGGCCACCCCGGTGCGCAACAGGTCGGCTTCGTCACGCAGGTGCTCCAGCAAGTCGAGCGTCATGCCAGGAACGCTAGCGACCGGCGCCGAGCTCGTCCGGTCCTTTCCGTGCCGAACTGCCTCGTCAGCGTGTCTGACAGCATGGAGCGGTGGAGACGGTGCACCTGCTGCGGCACGGCGAGGTCCACAACCCCGACCGTGTGCTCTACGGCCGGCTGCCCGGCTACCGGCTCAGCGAACTCGGCGAGCGCCAGGCGCAGGCCGCGGCCGACTGGCTGGCCCGGCGCGACCTCGGCCACCTCGTCTCCTCACCGCTGGAGCGGGCCCGGCAGACCGCGGCCCCGCTGGCCGCTGCCACCGGGCTCGACATCGCCGTCGACGAGCGGCTGATCGAGGCCGAGAACCTGCTCGCCGGCCGCCAGGTGGCCGGTGGGAAGGGCCTGTTCCGGGACCCGTCGAACTGGAAGTACTTCGTCAACCCGCTGCGCCCGTCGTGGGGCGAGCCGTACGCCGAGATCGCCGACCGGGTGCTCGCCGCCGTGCGCGCCGCCCGGGACCACGCCATCGCCGGTGGGCGCGGCCGGGAGGCTGTGTGCGTCACCCACCAGCTGCCGATCGTGGCGGCCCGGCGCCGGGCGGAGGGCCATCACCTGGCCCACGACCCGCGCCGGCGCGAGTGCGGCCTGGCCTCGGTGACCTCGTTCACGCTCGTCGGGGACGTCGTGGTGCGCGTCGAGTACGCCGAACCCGCCGCGGCGCTGCCCACCGGCCGCGGCGCAGGGGCGTAACCGCGACTGAGTCCGGTGCGCGCATGTCCGGGCCGGTAACGCACACTGGACGGCGATGAAACGCCACTTGGTCGCCGCGCTGGCTGCATTGTCAGTGCTGGTCTCGGCGTGCACCGGCAGCAATGCCGTCGACCAGACGCAGAACGGCACCTTCAAGTTCGGCAAGGGCGCCGAGCCCGGCGAGCTCTACGCCGTCAAGGACCGCAAACCGGCCGGCGATTTCACCGCCGCGCTGCTCACCGGCGGCAAGATGAACCTCGCCACCACCAAGGGCAAGATCGTCGTCGTCAACTACTGGGCGTCGTGGTGCACGCCCTGCCGCACCGAGACCCCACAGTTCGACCTGCTCTACCGCAAGATCAAGACACAGGGCGTCGACTTCCTCGGCATCGACACCAAGGACGAGAAGGGCGACGCCCTGTCGTTCGTGAAGCAGAACGACATCAGCTTCCCGATCGTCTTCGACGAGCAGGGCGAGACCGCGATCCGGATGGGCGACATCCCGCAGACGGCGCTGCCGTTCACGGTGCTGCTCGACCGGCAGGGCCGGGTGGCCGCGGTGTACCTGATCGCGCAGACCGCCAAGGACTTGCAGCGCGCGATCACCAAGTTGCAAGCGGAGCACTGACGTGCTGCTCGCCGACGGCGGACTCGCGCACACCGTCACCGACGGTCCGCTGCTGGTGGCCGCCGGCGTGGCCGCGCTGGTGGGCATCATCGGTTTCCTGTCCCCGTGCGTGTTGCCGCTCGTGCCCGGCTACCTGTCCTACGTCGCGGGCCTGTCCGGCGAGACCGCGAAACCGAACCAGCGGCGCATGGTGCTCGGCGCATTCCTGTTCGTGCTCGGGTTCAGCGTCGTGTTCGTCGCGCAGGGGGTGCTGTTCGGCTCGCTGGGCGGGGCGATCCGCGACCACTCGCTGGCCATCCAGCGGGTGCTCGGGGTGGTGACGATCCTGATGGGCATCGTCTTCCTCGGTGGCATCCCGTTCCTGCAACGTGAGTGGCGCTCGCACCGACGGCCGGAAGCCGGCCTGCTCGGCGCGCCGCTGCTCGGCTGCGCGTTCGGGCTGGCCTGGGCGCCGTGCCTGACCCCCACCTTCGGGGCCGTGTACTCGATGTCCTTCGTGCAGGGCACCGCCGCTCGCGGTGCGTTCCTCACGTTCTGCTACTGCCTCGGCCTGGGCATCCCGTTCCTGCTCGTCGCGCTCGGCTTCGGCTGGGTCACCCGCACCCTCGGCTTCGTGCGCCGGCACATGCGGGTGATCAGCGCGATCGGCGGCGTCTTCCTCATCGTCATCGGCGTCCTGCTCGTCACCGGCGAGTGGAACCACCTGATGAACCTGCTGCGCGCCCGTGTCGGCCAGAACTCCGGGTTCGACATATGACCACGATCTGGCGCACCGGTCGTCAGCTGTGGCGGCGGCTCACCAGCATGCGCACCGCGCTGATCCTGCTCTTCCTCCTGGCCGTCGCCGCGGTACCCGGCTCGCTGTTGCCGCAGCGACCACTCAATCCGAGCCAGACCGCCACCTACATCGCCAACCACGGCGGCTGGGGTCGCTTCCTCGACTCGCTGGGCATGTTCGACGTGTTCGGCTCGGTGTGGTTCGCCGCCATCTACCTGCTGCTGTTCATCTCACTCGTCGGCTGCCTCATCCCGCGCATCCGGGTGCACGCCCGGGCGATCGCCCGCAAGCCGTTGCCCGCCCCGCGCAATCTCGACCGGCTGCCCGAATCCGGCAGTTTCGAGACCGCCGCGACGCCGGTCGACTACGCGGCGACGGCCCGCGAGACGCTGGGCCGCCGCTGGCGCATCGCCGAACGCGAGGAACCCGGCGACGTGGTGACGATCTCCGCCGAGAAGGGCTACAGCCGCGAGACCGCGAACCTGATCTTCCACGTCGCGCTGCTCGCGGCGCTGCTGCTCATCGCGATCGGGCGCCTGTTCACCTATCAGGGCAGCCGGATCGTGACGCAGGGCACCGGATTCTGCAACGTCGTCTACCAGTACGACTCGTGGAAACCGGGCCGGCTGGCCGCCGAGGGCAAGGTGGACCCGGCGCCCTTCTGCATCGACAAGCTCGACAAGTTCAGCGCCACCTACACCGCGGCCGGTGAACCCAAGCAGTTCCGCGCCGACCTCACCTACCGCACGTCGGTCGACGCCGCACCCAAGAAGACGTCCATCACCGTCAACCACCCGCTGCGCCTCGAGGGCGACCGCGTCTACCTGATCGGCCACGGATTCTCGCCGAGGGTCACGGTGCGCATGCCCGACGGCACCACCCGCACCACCACCCAGGCGTTCGTGCCCACCCAGCCGGCCACGCTGTACTCCGAGGGCGCGTTCAAATTCCCCGGGGCGACGGACAAGAAGCAGGACATCGGGCTGTCCGGTTTCTTCGCCCCGACCCCGGTGATGAACATCCACGGGCTCATCTCGTCGGCATCGCCCGCGGTCGACAACCCGGTGCTCGGCCTGTTCGTCTACGAGGGCGACCTCACCGGCAGCGGCGCCGCGCAGTCGGTCTACGCGCTGGACACCTCGAAGATGACGAAGATCGGCGCGGTCAACCTGCGCGAGGGGCAGACCGTCAAGCTCAAGAACGGCGTCGCGGTGACCTTCGACGGCTGGGTGCCGTGGGCGAGCATCCAGGTGTCGCACGACCCGGCGCAGGGTTACCTGCTGATCGTGGCCGTCGCGATGGTCGTCGGCTTGATCGGCTCGCTCGGCGTGCGGCGCCGGCGGGTGTGGTTGCGGATCTCCGGCGGCGCTGCCAACCCGGCGTCCGAGGGCTGCGGGCCATCGCCTACCGTGGTGTCAGTCGGCGGCCTGGCCCGCAGCGATACCGGGAACTTCACCACCGAGTTCGCGGCCCTGTTGTCCCGGCTCGATCGAGCCGGTGCCGGACCATCGGAGCAGGTCGCAGCCGCCGCGGAGCTCGACCCTGAACAGGTCGGCGCAGGGAAGGACTGAGGCGTGGCAGGCATCAACGGCTCGATGGCCCACCTGTCCGATTCGCTGTTCACCACGGCGATCGCCATCTATGCGCTGGCCATGGTCGGCTACACCGCCGAGTTCGCCTTCAGCCGGGTCGGGCGCAAGCTGACGACGGCCAAGTCCCGCCAGTTCGTCGGCGCCGGCGGTCCACCGGGGGACAGTCCGCCGGCCGCCGCGCCGCCGACAACTGCGCCTGCCGCCCGCCGCACCTGGGCCGACCGCGTCGGCCGCTGGTCGGTGGCGCTGACGGTCCTGGGCGTGCTGGTGCACACCGCGTCGATCGCGGTGCGGGCGCTCGCCGTCGACGCGGTGCCGTGGTCGAACATGTACGAGTTCGCGTCGGTCGCCGGGCTGATCGGCGTGGTGGCGTTCCTGGCGGTGCTGTGGAAGCTGCCGCAGTTGCGCGACCTCGGCGGATTCATCCTGCTCCCGGTCATCTTGATGATGTTCCTGGCCGGGACGGTGCTGTACTCGCGGGCCCAGCCGCTGGTGCCGGCGCTGCAGTCCTACTGGCTGGCCATTCACGTCACCCTGGTCTCGATCGCCGAGGGCGCGTTGATGACGAGCGCCGTGCTCACCGTGCTGTTCCTCGTCAAGTCCCGTTACGACCGGGTCAGCGTGAAGCCCGGCTACCGGCCCGGGTCGGTCGGCAACCTCGCCGCCAAGCTGCCGTCGGCGGCCGCGCTGGACAAGGCGGCCTACCGGGTCGTCGCGTTCTCCTTCCCGCTCTACACGGTCGCGATCATCTGCGGCGCGATCTGGGCCGAGGCGGCCTGGGGCCGCTACTGGGGCTGGGACCCGAAGGAGACCTGGGCGTTCATCGTCTGGGTCATCTACGCCTGCTACCTGCACGCCCGCGCCACGGCGGGGTGGAAGGGCCGGGCCGCCGCGTGGATCAACCTCGCCGGCTTCGGGGCGATCACGTTCAACTTCCTGGTCGTCAACATCGTGGTGTCCGGCCTGCACTCCTACGCCGGCTTGAGCTGATCGGCCACCTGCTCGGGCTCGTCGAGCGGGACGAACGTGCGGCCGCCCTCGATGCGGACGAGTTGTGCGTTCGGGAAGGTCTGCGCCAGCCGTTCGGCAAAGCTGATCTTGAAGAATCGGTCGGCGGCGCCCCACGCCAGTGTCACCGGCTTGTCGAACCGGTCGAGTCGGGTCGAGACGTCGAGCAGGTCCTTCGGGTCGATGCCGCGGGCGAGCTTGGCGGTGTCGCGGCGGACGTCGGCATCGGTCAGGACCGGGGTGATCCAGCGGCGGGTCAGGTCCGGGTCGAGCGGCTTGGCGACCAGCGGGCCGAAACCGAGCGGCGAGTGGCGTAGCCAGGTGGGGCGTACCGAGGCCATCGCAGCGCGCAGCAGCGCCGGCCTGCGGGCCGCCTTGACCAGCAGGTTGAACGGCGCCGGCGGGAACTTGTCGAACGCGTCGCAGTTGGTGAGCACCAGACGCGCCACCCGCGAGTGGTCGGTGTCGATCAGGAACTGACACAGCGCGCCGCCGGTGTCGTTGCCGACGAGCGTCACGTCGTGCAGATCGAGGGCGGCCAGGAAATCGAGGAGCAGCCGGGCGACGCCGCGCGGGGTGAGGTCGGCATCCGGTGACATCGCGATCCGGTGCGAGCCGAGGGGCAGCGTGGGCTGGTAGCAGCGGATGCCGCTCTCGGCGAGCAGGTCGGCGACGCCGCTCCACAGTTCGCCGTTGACGAGCAGGCCGTGGACGAACACGACCGGCGGGTGCGGGGAATCGGCCGGACCGGTGACCCGGTACTCGATGCGGCCGGCGGGAAGGTCGATCGTCTCCATCTGCGCTCCTTGGTGGACGGAGTGACAGCAAAACATACATACTGCATGTATGTCGATTGATTTGCCGCGCACCCAGGCCGACCGGTCGGCTCGAACCCGGTCGGCGCTGGTGGCTGCGGCCCGTCCGCAGTTCGCGGCGGCGGGGTATGCCGGCGTCTCGACGCAGGCCATCGTGGCGGCGGCCGGGGTCACCCGCGGCGCGATGTATCACCACTTCGCGGACAAGACGGAGCTGTTCGCCGCGGTCTTCGAGACCGTCGAGGCGCAGGCGATGGGCCGGATCGCCGAGATCGTCGCCGCCTCCGGCGCCGGCGACCCGATCGAGGCCATGCAGGTGGGCGCCCGGGCCTGGCTGGAGGCGTGCGCCGATCCCGAGGTGCACCGGATCATGCTCGTCGACGCGCCGGGCGTGCTGGGCTGGGCGCGCTGGCGTGAGATCTGCCTGAACCACGGGCTCGGCCTGGTCCGCACCCTGGTGTCGGCGGCGATGGCGGCCGGCCGGATCGCACGTGGGCCGGATCTGCCGCTCGCCCACCTCCTGATCGGCGCACTGGACGAGGCCGCGCTCTACGTCGCGCAATCCGCCGACCCGGCCGTCGCCCGCGCCGAGATGGCCGACGGCCTGGACGCGCTGATCACCGCACTGGCCATCTGACCGTTTCGGCCGGGAAGGCGACGCTTCCCGGCCGAAACGGTCGATTTTCGTCCGGGAAATCGTCCAGCTCAGCCGGGAAGCCGAGGCTTCCCGGCCGGGTCGGTCACGTGCCGCCGGTGAGGTCGTAGACGGTGGTGCCGCCGACGCGTGGCGGACGTGAACGTCGATGTCACCCACTGCTGGATCGCGTAGGCCGTCGAGGTGTTCGCCGCCGTCGAGCCGATGAAGCCCTGCTGATCGGCGACGTAGTAGTGCACCTTGCCGGCCGCGACCAGTTTCTTGAACTGCGCCAGCGTGATCGCGTCGTCGGTGCCGTTGTAGCCGCCGAGCGACATCACCGACTCACCGCTGGCCAGTTCGAGCGAGGCCGCGTAGTTGTCGCTGACCGTCGCCGCCGCCCAGGTGTACTTGCCGGCGTCGGCCTGCAGCGCCTTGGTGAGCGCGCTGCTGACCGTGCTCGCCCCGCCGAGGCCGCCCATGCCGCCTCCCGCGCCGCCACCGGCACGGCCGGTCATCCCACCGGCCGTGCCGCCGGTGCCGCCGCCCGGCCCGAAGCCGCCTTGCTGTCCGGTGGTTCCACCCGGTTGCGTCGTGCCGTTCGCCTGGCCGCCGGGCGCGCCGCCGACGCCGCCACCCGCGAACGCACCGCGCCCGCCGCCGGGGCCACCACCGAAGCCGGTGGTGCTGGCCGGCCCGGCGCTCGGCAGCGCCCCGGTGTGTGCGGTCGCCGCGGTCTGCAGCGAGTAGGCCGCCGGCGCCACCAGCAGGCTGACGGCGATCGTCACCGCGGCGCAGCCGGCGAGCAGCTTGGTGCGGATCTGGCCGCTGTACAGGATCGCCACCACCGCCGCGGCGCCGGCAAGGAGCACCACCCACTTCAGTTCCGGGTGCCACGACGAGCGGCCCAGCAACACCGATGCCCACCACACGGCGGCGGCCACGACCGCCACGAGGGCCCATCGCGCGGCGACCTGCATCCGCGCACGCCACAGCTCCGCGACACCGAGGCCCACCAGTGCTGCGATCGCCGGGGCCAGTGCGACGGTGTAGTAGGGGTGGATGATGCCGCTGGCGAGGCTCAGCACCAGACCGGTGACCACCAGCCAACCGCCCCACATGATCGCGCTGGCCCGCAGCCGGTCGGTGCGCGGCCGCGCTGCGGTCAGCCACAGCAGCGCGCCGAGGCCGAACAGCGCCGACGGCAGCAGCCAGCTGATCTGCGAACCCATGTCGGAACCGAACAGCCGGAACAGCCCGGTCGACCCGGATGAGAAACCACCGCCGGTCTGGCCGCCGACGGCGCCGTTGTTGTCCGACCCGGTGAGCCGGCCGACGCCGTTGTAGCCGAACACGAGTTCCAGCACGCTGTTGTTCGTCGATCCGCCGATGTACGGCCGCGACCCGGCCGGCCACAGCTCCACGAGCGCGACCCACCAACCGGCCGACACGACCAACGCCGCCCCCGCCGCCAGGGTGTGCAACACCCGCTTGCGCAGCGAGGTCGGGGCCGCGATCAGATAGGCCAGCGCGAACGCCGGAACAACGAGCAGGCCCTGCAGCATCTTGGTCAGGAAGGCGAGGCCGAGCAGTGCGCCGGCCAGCATCAGCCAACGCGGCCGGGCCGCCTCCAGGGCGCGCACCGTCGCGTAGGCAGCGCCGGTCATCAGCAGGACGAGCAGCGCGTCCGGGTTGTTGAACCGGAACATCAGGGTCGCCACCGGGGTGAGCGCCAGCGCGGCCCCGGCCAGCAGACCCGCGGTCGGGTTGCTCACCCGCCGCACCGCGGCATAGAGCAGCGCCACGGCGGCAACGCCCTCCAGCGCCTGTGGCACCAGGATCGACCACGAGTTGAGGCCGAAGAAGCGGACCGACAGGTCCATGACCCACAGCGACGCCGGCGGCTTGTCGACGGTGATGAAGTTCGACGCATCGAGCGAGCCGAACAGGAACGCCGTCCAGCTCTTGGCGCCGGCTTGGGCCGCGGCCGAATAGAACTGGTTCGCCCAGCCCGACTCGGACAGCCCGACGAGGTACAGCAGGCCGGTGCCGACGAGGAGCACCGCGAACAGCACCCGGTCCCACGGCCGCGGCTTCGGCCCACCCTCCTCGCGCAGTGGCGACTCCTGCGTCGAGTGGGGCGTTGCAGGTCGCCACTGAGCCGAGTTCTCGCCACTCAACGGGGCGGGGGTGAGGGTGCCGGTCATGAGGAAGCCTTCTTGGTCAGGTCGTAGACGGTGGTGTTGCCGACCGTCGTGGCGGTGAAGTTCGCGCTGACCCACTCCGAGATCGCGCTCGACGAACCGCCGCCGCCGCGCCCACCGCCCATGCCGCCGCCGCCGATGAAGTAGCGGATCTTGCCCTGGGTGACCCACTGCTGGAACTGGGCCAGCGTCGTGGAGTCGTCACTACCGGTGAACCCACCGATGGCCATCACGGCCTTGCCGGTGGCGAGTTCGAGCGGGCCGGCGGTCTGGGAGCCGATCGTTGCGGCGGCCCACTTCGTGTCGGTGTTCTCGATCAGCTTGGTCAGGTCGGCGGACACGCTGGCTGCGCCGCCACCCATGCCGCCGCCACCCGGAGCGCCGCCGGCACTGCCCGACGATCCCGACGGTGCGCCGGGTGTGGTCCCGGAGTTGCCGCTGCCCGTGCTGCCGTTCCCGGTGCTCCCGTTCGCGGTGTTGCCGGTGCCGCCCGGGAAGCCGCCGGTGCCGCCGGGCAAGCCACCAGGTCCGGCGCCGTTGCCGCCGTCACCAGCGCCGTTACGGTTTCCGAAACCGCCGGGGCGGCCCGTGCCACCGCCGCCGAAGCCGGAGGTGATGGCTGGTCCGGCCGATGGTGTCGACCCGGTGTGCGGCGTGGCCGCGGTGTTCAGTGCGTACGCAGCCGGACCGCTCGTCGCCGCGACGACACCCGCGCCGATGGCCAGCACAGCCAGGCCACGGGTGAGCTTGCCCGGGGGTGTCAGGAACAGCGCGGCCGACACGGCGGCGGCCAACACGACCAGCCACGCCAACCACGGGTAGAAGGACGGTGTCTTGTGCAGCAACGAGTATGCGTAGAGCCCGGTCACCAGTACGCCGGCTGCGAGGGCGACGCGGGCAGCGGTGGCGGCCCGCGCCCGCCACAGCACGACCGCCCCGATGGCGACGAGCGCGGCGATCGCCGGCGCGAGTTCGACGGTGTAGTACGTGTGGATGATGCCACCGGCGAAGCTCAGTACGGCGCCGGTGACGAGCAGCCACCCGCCCCACAGCAGCACCGCGGCCCGCGTGCGGTCAGTACGCGGCATGCGTCGACTCACCACCGCCAGCGCCACGATCGCGATGAGCGAAGCGGGTAGCAGCCAGGCGATCTGGCCGGCGTTGAGCGAGTTGAACAGTCGATCGATGCCGGCCGCGCCGCTGAAGCTCGCGCCGCCACCACCGCCTCCGCCGGGTCCGCCACTGGAACCGGACAGTCGCGAGAGTCCGTTGTAGCCGAATGCCAACCCGAGCGGGGAGTTGTTCCCGGACCCGCCGATGTACGGGCGGTCGCTGCGCCGGTGTCAGCTGCACCGCCAGGATCCACCAGCCGGCGCCGACGACGATCGCAGCACCTGCGGCGAGCACCTGCAACAAGCGTCGGCGCAGTGACGTGGGGGCGGCCACGAGGTAGGCGATGGCCAGGGCGGGCACGAGGGTGAACGGCTGCAAACCCTTTGCCAGGAAAGAGAATCCCATCGCAACGCCGGCGAGCAGCAGCCATCGCGTCGAGGCGGCCTCGATGGCCCGGGTGGTGCAGTAGGCCGCGACGACCATCAGCAGCACCATCATCGCGTCCGGGTTGTTGAACCGGAACATCAGCACCGCCACCGGGGTCAGCGCGAGCAGCGCGCCGGCGAGGATGCCGGCCCAGTGGCCGAACCACCGTTTGACCGTGGCGTGCAGGAGCCACACCGCGAGCACGCCCATGACAGCCTGGGGTACGAGCATCGACCACGAGCTGAATCCGAAGATCCGGCCGGACAGCTCCATCGGCCACAGCGACGCCGGCGGCTTGTCGACGGTGATGTAGTTCGACGAGTCGAAGGAACCGAAGAAGAACGCCTTCCAGCTCTGGGTGCCGGCCTGCACCGCTGCGGCGTAGAAGTCGTTGGCGTAGCCGGATGCCCCGAGGCTCCACAGGTACAGCAGCGCGGTACCGGCGATCAGCGCGATCAACGAACCGCGCTCGCGCCACCGCTGTTGGACGTTGAGTGGTGCGTTGTCCGTCGAGTGGTGCGCTGTATCGCGCCACTCACCCGGAAACGCACCACTCAACGTGGGTGGGTGGGTCGACGGCGCGCTCATGCGGACACCTCCGACTCACGAGTCCGGCGCGCGAAGACCCATTCGCGCATGAGAACGAAGCGCAGCACCGTGGCCAGCAGGTTCGCGAACACCAATGCGGTCAGCTCCAGCAGCCGGCCGGGGTGCGGACTGAACTGGGCGACCAGCCACAGGGAGCCGCTCGTCAGCCCCAACCCCAGAGCCGAAGACCACCAGTCCTTGCAATTGGTGTCGGGCCACACCCGCACCGCGCACGCCGAAGGTGTAGCGGCGGTTGGCAGCGGTGTTGCCGATCGCCGTGGTCAGCAAGGCCAACAGGTTCGCGACCTGCGCACCCATCGAAGGTCGTAAGCAACAAGAACAGCAGCAGGTAGGCCAGCGTCGACAGGACGCCGATGACGGCGAATCGCACTGCTTGCCCGGCGAGGCGCTGCGGAACACCGTCGACTCGCAGTTCGTCGCGGCCCACGCTCGAACGCAGTTCCCGCAACGGCACCCGGCCGCGGGCCAGAGCACGCCCGAGGCGCGCGATACCGCGCAGGTCGGCCACGGCGGTCGACGTGATGTCGACGCGGCTGTCGGGGTCGTCGACCCAGTCGACCGGCACTTCCGCGATCCGCATCCCGCTGCGTTCGGCGAGGACGAGCAATTCGGTGTCGAAGAACCACGCGGTGTCCTCGATGTGCGGCAAGAGCGCCTGCGCCGCCTCGGTGCGCATCGCCTTGAAACCGCACTGCGCGTCGGAGAAGCGGGTGCGCAACGTCGCGCGCAGCAACAGGTTGTAGGAGCGCGAGATGAACTCCCGCTTGGGGCCGCGCACCACCCGCGAGGTCTTCGACAGCCGTGACCCGATGGCCACGTCGCTGTGGCCGGAGATCAGCGGTGCGACGAGCGGCAGCAATGCGGCGAGATCGGTCGACAAGTCCACGTCCATGTACGCGACGACCCGAGCCCGCGACGATGCCCACACCTGCCGTAGCGCGCGGCCGCGGCCCTTGGCGTCGAGGTGCACGGCACGAACTCCATCGAGCTCGGCGCCCAGACGCAGCGCCTGCAACCAGGTCGAGTCGGTGCTCGCGTTGTCGGCAATGGTGATGATCGCGTCGAACGGGAAGTCGCGGTGCAGGAAGTCGTGCAGCCGCCGCACGCTCGGTTCGAGGTCGGTCTCCTCGTTGTGGACGGGGACGACGATCTCGACGTCCACGAGTGCGGGGTCGGGAAATGATGCGGCGGTCGTCGGTTCGGCGAGCGCGGTCATGGGCAGCCCTTTCACGAAGGTCGTCCGCCCGAGCCCAGTGAAACGATGGGGCCGTGCGGTCATGGCGACCACTGTCGCTGCGCGCCGATCAGGCGGTCATCACCGAAGCGTCAAGCCGGGCTTAAGCGTGGCTGGGAGACGTCAGGGAGCCGCGAGTTCCAACGTGATGCAGGCGCCACCGGAGGGGCTCGAACCCAGCGTCATCGACCCGCCCGACCCCTCGGCGCACCGGCGGGCGATGTCCAGGCCGAGGCCACTTGAGCCGCGGTCGCTGCGGCCGCGCACGGGGGGCTGGTCGGGCAGCCCGGGTCCCTCGTCGGAGACCGTCAGCCGCGCGCCGGCCGCGAAGGGTTCGAGCGTCACGGCGAAGTCGGTGCCCTCGGGGGTGTGCGCTATGACGTTTTCCAGCAGGGCATCGACGGCTGCACCGAGGTCTTCGGCCGAGCACCGCACCGGCAGCGGCCCGGCCGGGAGCAACACGGAGCCGGTGCGGCCCTGGTCATCGGCGAGGGCCGACCAGAACGCGACTCGATCGCGAACCACGTCCCGCGCGTCGCTGGAGGGCATCCGGCCTTCGCGCTGCGGCCGACGTGCCGCGTGGATGACCGCAGTGAGCATGCGTTCGAGCTGCGTCACGTGATTGCCGACCCGCTCGGCATCGACGGGGTCGTGCAGCGCCTCGGCGTCGAGACGCAACGCGGTCAGCGGGGTGCGCAGGCGATGTGACAGGTCGGCGACGGTTTCCCGCTCCTCGGCGATGAGTTCGTCGATGCGATCGGCCAGCCGGTTGAGCGCGCGGCCGACCTCGGCGACCTCGGCAGGTCCGTCGACCGGCGCCCGCGCCGTGGTGTCGCCGTGGCTGAGTTGCACGGCGGTGCTCGCAGTCTCGACGAGCGGACGGGTGATGCGCCGGGTGAGGACCTCTCCGGCTGCTGCGCCCAGGATGATGAGCAGCAGCGCGGCGCCGCCGAGCAGCCAGAACTTGCCGCCCTCGCCGGCATATTTCGCTTCGTCGGACAGGTACACGCGGACGGTGAAGAATTGCCCACTGCTCAGGATGCCGCCGGCGAAGGCGACCTGCCCGCCTGGTGCCGGCGCCAGCTGGGTCAGCCGCCCGCCGCCGGGCCCGCCGCCGCCCGAGCCCGGTACGCGATCCGGATTCGACGGTCCGAATCCGCCGGGCTGTTCGCCGTTGCCGCCGGAAGGGTTCGGACGTTCGGTGTTGTCTGCTGGGGTCGATCCGATGAATGTCGAGGTGTCACCGATCTGGACCGAGGTCGGCCTTCCGGTGCTGTCGGAGAGCTTCGTGACGTATTTCTTGATCTCCGCGGCGGTCGAGGTGCGAATCGCCAGCGCCACGTAGCGGGCCTGACTCTGCGTCTGGTCCTGGTTGTGTTGCGCGACGGTCGAGCGGATGAGCAGCGCCATCGGGATCGCGAACGCGATGATCACGAGCGTCGTCATGCCGACGACGAGCAGCAGGATGCGCCGGCGCACGGGTCAGTCCCCGCTGGGTGCGGCGAGCTTCACGCCGATGCCGCGCACGCTGTGCAGGTAGCGCGGCTCGGCCGCCGTTTCGCCCAACTTGCGGCGCAGCCAGGACAGGTGCACGTCGACGGTGCGGTCCGACCCGCCCCACGCGAGCTGCCAGACCTCGCCGAGCAGGTCGCGCTTGGTGACCACCTCCCCGGCCCGCCGGGCCAGCGCCAGCAGCAGTTCGTACTCCTTGCGCGCGAGGTCGACCGGACGGCCGTCGACGGTCACCTCGTAGCTGCGGGTGTCGATCACGAGCCCGCCGACGGTGATCACCGGATCCTCGTCGGTCTTGCCGGTGCGCCGCATCACTGCCCGGATGCGCGCGGTGAGCTGCGCCGCGGTGAACGGCTTGATGACGTAGTCGTCGGCGCCGAGATCGAGCAGCCGCACGATCTCGGTCTCGTCGTCGCGCGCCGTGGCGATGATCACCGGTACGTCGCTGACGGCACGCAGCATCGACAGCACGTCGGCACCGTCGATATCGGGCAGCCCGAGATCGAGCAGCACGACGTCGGGCTTCTGTTCGACCGCCGCACTCAGTGCCGGGATCCCCGAGCCGACGGAGGACACCACGTGTCCTTGGTCGCGCAGCGAGCGGGTGAGCGCGGTGCGAATCGCCGCGTCGTCCTCCACCAGCAGCACTTGGGCCATGCGCGCGAGAGTAGCCGCTGCGCCTCAGCAGACCACCCCAGCCTGATCAAGAGCGCGATTCGGTCGCTAGGTGACCAAATCGCGCTCTTGATCACCAGGAGGGGGAGGGAGGGCGGGGGGACGCGGACGCCGGAGGCAGCTGACGGAATACTGTGCGGGTGGCCTACGCCGACCTGCAGGAGTTCCTCGCCGCGCTCGAGCGCGACGGTGACCTCGCGCGGGTGAAGGCGCCGGTCGACCCGCACCTGGAGGTGGGCGCGATCGTGGCGCGGGTGCTGCGCGAGCGCGGGCCGGCCCTGCTGTTCGAGCACCCGACGCGCGGGCGGATGCCGCTGGCCATCAACGTGTACGGCACCCCTCGACGGATGGCGAAGGCGCTCGGCGTCGACGACCTCGACGAGATCGGCACCCGGATCGCCGAGCTGCTCAAACCCGAGCTGCCACGCGGCATCGGTGGATTCAAGGATGCGCTGGGCAAGGTGGGCCAGTTGCGCGCCGCGCCCCCGCGGCGGGTGAAGAGCGCGCCGGTGCACGAGGTGGTGCTGCACGGCGACGAGATCGACCTCGTCGAGCTGTTGCCCGGGATCAAGGCCTGGCCGGACGACGGCGGGGTGTTCCTCAATCTCGGCCTCACCCACACCAAGCATCCGGAGACCGGTGCCCGCAACCTCGGCATGTACCGCCTCCAGCTCCAGGACGAGCGCACCGTCAGCCTGCACTGGCAGATCCACAAGGACTCCACGTCGCACGCAGCGATCGCCGAGCGTCGCGGTGAGCGACTGCCGGTGGCCATCGCATTCGGCTGCCCACCGGCGGTCACCTACGCCGCCAGCGCCCCGCTGCCTGCCGACATCGACGAGTACCTGTTCGCCGGATTCCTGCAGCGCGAACGGGTCGAGCTCGTCGACTGTGTGTCGGTGCCGCTGCAGGTGCCGGCCGCCGCGCAGGTCGTGCTGGAAGGCTGGGTGGAGCCGGGGGAGCGGCTGCCGGAGGGACCGTTCGGCGACCACACCGGCTTCTACACGCCGGTCGAGCCGTTCCCGTTCGTGCGGGTCGAGACACTGACGATGCGCACCGACCCGATCTTCCAGAGCATCATCGTGGGTCGCCCGCCGCAAGAGGACGGACCGATCGGAAAGGCCACCGAGCGCATCTTCCTGCCGCTGATCAGGATGACGGTGCCGGAGATCGTCGACTACGACCTGCCCGAGGCCGGCGTGTTCCACAACTGCGTGATCGTCTCCATCGAAAAGCGATTTCCGAAACATGCACAGAAGGTGATGAACGCGATCTGGGGCGCCGGGTTGCTCTCGCTGTCCAAGCTCGTCGTGGTGGTCGACGCCGACTGCGACGTCCACGACTACGCCGAGGTGGCGTGGCGCGCGTTCGGCAACGTCGACTACTCGCACGACGCCCTGCACACGGTCGGCCCGGTCGACCATCTCGATCATGCGTCCTACGAGCAGTTCTTCGGCGGCAAGCTCGGTGTCGACGCCACTCGCAAGCTGCCGACCGAGGGCTATCGACGCGACGGTGGTTGGCCGACGGAGTGCGTGCTCGACCCGGCGACGGTGGGCATCGTCGAGCGTCGCTGGGCTGAGTACGGCATCAGGCCGGGCCGGGGACGATGAGCCGCGACGTCGCTGCAGAACGCGCCTCGGCACCCGTGCCGGAACGCGGGCGGGTGCGCAAGTTCCTGTCGCTGGTCATGATCGAGCACTCGGTGTTCGCGCTGCCGTTCGCCTACATCGCCGCACTCACCGCGATGTGGACCGAGACAAGTTCGGTGCACTGGCTACAACTGCTGCTGATCACGATCGCGATGGTGTCCGCGCGTACCGTCGCGATGAGCGCCAACCGCATCCTCGACCGCAGCTTCGACGCGTTGAACCCACGTACCGCGCGTCGCGAACTCGTCACCGGCGAGTTGTCGGTCCGCTCGGCGTGGACCGGCTTCGGCGTCGCGCTGGTGATCTTCCTGGCGAGCGCGGCGGCGCTGTCGCTCGGTTGCCTGCTGCTCGCCCCGGTGGCGGTGTTCCTGCTCGTCCTCTACTCCTACGGCAAGCGCTTCACCGACTTCCCGCAGGTACTCCTCGCACTCGCGCAGTTCGTCGCGCCGGTGGGGGCGTGGTACGCGGTGACCGGCGATTTCGGCGCCGCGCCGATCGCGCTGGGCATCGCCGTGGGCACCTGGATCGGCGGGTTCGACCTGATCTACTCCTGCCAGGACGCCGCGATCGACCGGGAGATCGGCTCGCGCTCGTTCCCCGCCCGCTTCGGCATTCCGGCCGCGCTCACGACGTCGTCGGTGGTGCACGCCGGCACCGTGGCCGCGTTCGCGTGGTTCGGCGCGGCCGCCGGGCTGGGGTGGTTGTGGTGGCTCGGGTTGCTGCTCACCGCGGCCATCCTCGTCTACGAGCACGCCATCGTGCGCACCGACGATCTGTCGCGGGTCAACCGCGCATTCTTCACCGCCAACGGGGTCATCGGCATCGGCCTGTTCGTGTTCGCGCTGGCCGACCTGATCCGGCAGGGCCTGACCCTGTGAGCGAAGCGCGGGTGCCGTGGGTGGTCGGGGTGTCCGGCGCGTCCGGCACGCCCTATGCCCGCGCGGTGCTCAACGGACTGATCGACGCCGGCGCGCCGGTCGATCTCGTCGTGTCGCGCGCTGCCCGGTTGACCATCCTCGACGAAACCGGCCTGTCGTTTCGCGACAGCCACTGGGCCGACGATCTCGGTGAGTGGCTGGGTCGCGAGCCGCGCGACGTGCGGTTCTGGCCGGCCGGCGATCTCGCTGCCGGGCCGAGCAGCGGTTCCTATCTGACCCGCGGGATGGTGGTGGTGCCGGCGTCGACGGCGTCGGTGGCCGGGATCGCGCTCGGGCTGTCCAAGGACCTGTTGCAGCGCGCTGCCGACGTCAACCTCAAGGAACGCCGGCCGTTCGTGATCGTCCCGCGCGAAACGCCGTTCACCCGCGCGACCCTGCAGCATCTGCTCGACCTGCACGACGCGGGCGCGGTGGTCCTGCCCGCCAACCCCGGCTTCTACGGGGCGCCGCAGAGCATCGGCCAACTCGTCGACTTCGTCGCGGCCAAGGTCCTCGATGTCCTCGAGGTGCCACACGACCTGCTGACGCGCTGGACCGGCACGCTCGGGGGCGGCGGCGGGATAGTGCCGAGTAGCGTCCGGCAGGTGGACGACGTCGATCGGCTGCTGCTCGACGCTGTGCGAGCCAATGCGCGTGCCACCTTCGCCGAGCTCGGCAGGCTGGTCGGGCTGAGCGCACCGGCCGCGCACGAGCGGGTGCAGAAGCTCGAAGCGGCCGGGGTGATCACCGGCTATCACGCGGCTGTCTCGCCGGAGTCGCTCGGCTACGCGATGAACGCCCTGATCGGGGTGTTCCTCAACGACAGTGCCGACACCGACGAGGTCACCGCGGCATTGCGCGACGCCGAGGCGGTCGAGGACTGCTGGTTCGTCGCCGGGGAGGAGACGTTCGTGGTGAAGGTCTGCGTCCCCGACGTCGCCGATCTGGAGGCGACCATTCTGCGCCTCAACGCCATTCGCGGCGTGGCCCGCACCCGGACCACGGTGGTGTTGTCGACCAAGTTCCAGGGCCGGGTGCCGCCTGCGACCGGATGAGTCAGCCGGGCAGCGGGTGATCGGCGACCCAGGCCCGCAAGCCGTCCGGTGTCGCGTCCGCGCCGAGCCGGTCGGTCAGCACTCGGCCGCTGGCCGCCGCGCAGAGCATCTGGTCGGCCACGGTGTCGATGTCGCCCCACGGCAGGTACGGCTTGGCGACGAGCAACGCTGCGATGCCGTGCGCCGCCGCCCACAGCTGCAGCGTGATCATGAACGAATCCTGGCGGGCGAAGATGCCTTCGTCCATGCATGCCTCGACGGTCTCCCGCAGGTGGGCGAACGCCGCATCGCGCAGCGTGCGATCCAGCTCGGACACCTCGACCTGTCCGTCACCGACGGCGCAGTGCTCCATCGTCGCCACCCGATAGTGCTCCGGGTGGGCCACCGCGAACCTGATGTAGGCGAGTCCGTAGGCGCGCAGCCGCGCCAACGGGTTCGCGTAGCCCTTACCGGCGGCGACCATCGCGGCATCCAACTCGGCGAAGACGTTGGCCACCACCGCCTCGATGAGCGCGTCCTTGTCGGCGAAGTGCAGGTAGATCGACGGCGGGGTCACACCCACCTTGTCGGCGACGGCCCGGATGGACACTGCGGTGGAGTCCGCCGACACGGCGAGCAGGTCCTTCGCCGCTGCGACGATGTCCGCCTTGAGCTGCTCACCGCTGCCCCGCGGCGCCCGGCGACGCTGCCGGGCCGATCCGTTGTCTGCACTGGTCGTCATGCAGTCTCCCTACCCATCACACGCTGCTCAGCTGCGCACGAGGCGGCGCGGCGGTGTCGGCGGGTTCTTCAGCGAACCCGATCCGGGCGTGCAGCCGGGCCAGCGGGGCGGGCGCCCACCAGTTCCACCGCCCGGCGATCCGCATGAACGCCGGCACAAGCACCCCGCGCACCACGGTCGCGTCCATCAGCACCGCCAGGGTGAGACCGGTGCCGAACAGCATCATGAATCCGACGCTCGAGGTGGCCATCGAGGCGAACACGATCGCCATCAGCAGCGCCGCCGCCGTCACGATCCGACCAGTACGACCCAGGCCGAGCGCGACTGCGCGGGTGTTGTCGGCGCTCGTCCGATCGGAGTCCAGCCAAGCCTCCCGGATACGCGAGATCAGGAACACCTCGTAGTCCATCGACAATCCGAACGCGAGGCAGAACATCAGCGGCGGCATCGTCGGCGTGATGTAACCGGTGACCGTCAGGTCGGGGAACAACCAGCCGACATGCCCGTCCTGGAAGATCCACACCATCGCGCCGAACGTGGCGCTCAACGACAGCGCATTCAGCACCAGGGCCTTGACCGGGAGCAGCACGCTGCCGGTGAACAGGAACAGCACGATCAGCGTCGCGAGCACGATCAGCAGAATGGCCCAGGGCATCGCGGCACCCAACGCGGCCAAGGCATCGCGGTTCTCCGCGGTGGGCCCGGTGTACTTCACCGGCCACGGCGCGTCCACCTTTTCGATATCGGAAAGCAGTGTCTTCGCCGTGTCCGACCGGGCGTCGGTGTCGGTGCGCACCTGCAGATAGGTGCTGCCGTCGGCGAGCATCCCCGGGCTGCCGGCCGCGATCTGCCGCCCGTCGGCGTAGGTCCCCGCGGCGGACGCGACGACGGTGACGTGGTCGAGTTCGGAGAGCTGCCGCGCGTAGCTTGCGGCCGCAGCGTCGTTCGTGCCCACCTGCGGCGCGACGACGGTCATCGTCGACCCGGCGTTGGTGGTGAAGTCGTCGCGCAGGTCGGCGCCGACCTGATAGGCCGATGCGCTCGGCGGCAGCACCCGCTCGTCCGGGTAGCCGAACTGGATCTTGAAGAACGGCAGGCCGAGCACGATCAGCAGGCCGGTGACGAGCAGGCCGACCGGCACTGCACGGTGCATCACGGCGGTGGCGAACCGGTACCAGAAGCTCTGCTCGACGGGTTTCGGCATCGGGGTCGGGCGGCGCAGCAGCCGGCGCACCAGAGCCCGCAGATCCCACTTGTCGATCCTGGTCCCGAGCAGCGTGAGCATCGCCGGCAGCAGCACCAGCGCAGCGATGGTGGCCAGCAGCACGACAGCGATGCCGGCATAGGCGAACGAGCGCAGGAAGTAGACCGGGAACACCATCATCGCCGAGAGGGAGAGCCCGACGACCAGCGCCGAGAACAGCACGGTGCGGCCGGCGGTCTGCATGGTGCGGCGCACCGCCGCGTCGGGCGCGCGCCCGTTGCGCACCTCCTCGCGGTAGCGGCTGACGATGAACAGGCTGTAGTCGATCGCCAGTGCCAACCCGAGCGCGGTGGTCATGTTGAGTGCGTAGACCGAGACGTCGGTGAGCGCGGCGAGTCCGCGCAGGATCGCCATCGTGCCGATGATCGCCGACAGGCCGATGACCAGCGGCAACAGCGCCGCGAGCAGGCTGCCGAACACCCAGATCAGCGCGATCATGGTCAACGGGATCGCGACCGACTCGGCGGTCGCGAGGTCCTTCTTCACGTGGTCGTTGACCTGCTGGTAGGTCACGGCGATACCGCCGGCCCGCACGGTCACGTCCCCGTGCCGGCCGACGAGGTCGTCGGCGAGTGCGGCGCCGCGCTTGGGAGCGGTGGCGTCGTCGCCGGCCACCCGCGCGACCACCAGGCCGGACGTGCCGTCCTTGCTGCGCAACCCGGCGCCCTCGCTGGCGGGCGCGGTCCAGTAGGAGGTCACCTGGCTGGTGTACTGCGCCGACGTGAGCCGGTGGACGAGGTCGAGCGCGACCGTGCGCGTCTGCGGCGAGCCGACGCCGTCGGGGGACGTGACCTGCAGGATCAGGTTCGCGTCGCCGGCATCAAACCGGTCGGCGAGCAGGTCGTTGGCCTTGCTCGACTGCGAGTTCGGGTCGTTGAAGCCGCCGGCGGACAGGTGCGAGGCGACCGGTGCGCCGAACACGGCGAACAGGACGAGCACGAGACCGGCGAAACCGAGGACGTATTTCGGGGCGCGGATGCCGAGTTCGGCGCAGCGGGTGAGCATGTCGGGTTACCTCCGGCGGAAACCGAATAACGTCGCTAAGTTAGCAACGATAAGTTAGGGGCGTCAACCTTCTTTTCGGCGCCACCTACGAGGCGTGACGTCCGCCCGGGCGCGGCACGTAGGGAGATGGGAGCCACGTACCCTCGGGACATGGCGTTGACCGCGGCCCGCAAGGCGGAACTCACCGAGAAGATCGAGGCGCGCGAGCGCCTCACCCGCCAGGACGGCGAGGACCTGTACGCCAGCGACGACCTCGCCTGGCTGGGCCGGCTGGCGCACGGGGTGCGGACCGAGAAGAACGGCGAGGTCGTCCACTTCAACGTCAACCGGCACCTCAACCTCACCAACGTGTGCACCGCGTCCTGTGCCTACTGCAGCTTCCAGCGCAAGCCGGGCCAGAAGGACGCCTACACGATGCGGGTGGAGGAGGCCGTCGAGAAGGCCTCGGCGATGGCGCAGGAAGGGCTCACCGAACTGCACATCGTCAACGGGTTGCATCCCACCCTGCCGTGGCGTTACTACCCGCGGGTGTTGCGTGAGTTGAAAGCGGTGCTGCCCGACGTCGCGCTCAAGTGCTTCACCGCCACCGAGATCCACTTCTTCGAGGAGATCTCCGGCCTGTCCGCCGACGAGGTGCTCGACGAGCTCATCGACGCCGGGTTGGAGTCGCTCACCGGCGGTGGCGCCGAGATCTTCGACTGGGACGTCCGCAAGCAGATCGTCGATCACAACACGCACTGGGAGGACTGGTCGCGCATCCACCGCCTCGCGCACCAGAAGGGCCTGCGCACCCCCGCGACCATGTTGTACGGGCACATCGAGGAGCCCCGGCACCGCGTCGACCACGTGATGCGCCTGCGCGAGTTGCAGGACGAGACCGGCGGCTTCCAGGTGTTCATCCCGTTGCGCTTCCACAACGACAACAACCGGCTCTCACACCTGCCGATGGCCCAACCGGTCGACGTGCTCAAGACCTTCGCGGTGTCGCGCCTGATGCTCGACAACTTCCCGCACGTGAAGGTGTTCTGGGTGATGCACGGCCTGTCGACGTCGCAGCTCGCGCTCAACTACGGCGCCGACGACATGGACGGCTCGGTCGTCGAGTACAAGATCACGCACGACGCCGACGGCTTCGGGACACCGGACAAACTGACTCGCGACGATCTGCTGGCGCTCATCCGTGACGCCGGTTTCCGGCCGGTCGAGCGCAACACGCGGTACGAGGTGCTGCGCGAATACGATCCGCCGGTGCCGCTCGCCGAGCGTCGGGCCGAGCCGCAGGCTGTCTGGGCGTGAGTGCGGTGAGCGACGAGGAGACCCCCGAGCCAGCCGGACCGCCGCGCGAGCCGCAGGCGCCGCCGAGCGAGCTGGAGGCGCCTCCACAGCCGCGCTTCGCGCGCTGGATGGGCTCGATGTGGCTCTACACGGTGCTGCGCTTCGGGATGTTCTTCGCGCTGTGGGGCATCCTCGTGCTCGTCGGCTTCAGCGGCTTGTTCGCCGCCCTCCTCGCGTTGATCCTGTCCGTCCCGCTCTCGCTCTTCTTGTTGCGCAAGCCGCGAAACGCGTTCACCGCGCAGCTGCAGTCGCGCGTCGATGCCCGCAACGCCGCCCGAGCCGACCTCGCTGCGCGGCTCCAGGACGAGTCGACCACCGATCCGAAGGACTGACGCCCGCGTCAGCTCGCTGCGTGGGTGACCTCGCACGCGCCGTGCCCGCAGGTCAAATCGGGATCATCGCCCCGCGCCCACCCACGTGCCACGAGCACTCGGTGCAACTCGCAGCCGAGGCATAGCCCGAGCACGGCCTCGAGCCACATCAGGACGATGCAGATCAGGCAGATGCTGCGCGGCAGCCAACCATGGATCCCGCTGTTGGTGATCACCGCCATCGCCGATGACATCGCCAGCCCGAACGACCACGCCAATCGCTTCGGCCGTGCCGACACCCATTCGCGCCGATGGCCGCGGGTGAGCAGTCCACCGAGGGCGCCCGCGGGGCTGTAGCGCTCCACCCGCCTGTCGTCGACCGGGTGACCTTCGCAGTCCCTTGCTCGGGTCAATCGAGGGTGCGGGGCAGCCCGAAATGTTGGGCGAGCGCGCCCTCGAACCGGGTGATCTCGCTGATCCGGTCGCCGGCCAACCTGATCACCTCGATGCCGGTCACGCGCAGTGCGCCGGTCGTCGGGTCGCGGCGGTACTCGCCCCACGCCGGTTGGCGGTTCGCGCTGGTCGGCACCAGGCGGGCGATCCCGCGGCGATGTGCGTCGAGCGCCGTGAAGAACCGGTGGATCGCTTCGGTGCCGCGGTACTCGAAGGGCAGTGGTGGCATCCGCACCCACGCGTCGTCGGTCATCAACGCCACCAAGGCATCGACGTCGAGCTCGGTGAACGCGGCAACGAACCGATCGAGCAGCGCTTTCTCCTGCAGGCTGCCAGGCCGGGGCGGGCGGGGCCCGCGCAGATGGGTCGACTCCAATTTCGCCCTGGCGCGCTTGAGCGCACTGGTCACGGCGACCTCGGTCATGCCGAGCAACTCGGCTGTCTCGGCGGCGCGATAGCCGAGCACGTCGCGCAGGAGCAACACCGCGCGCTGACTCGGCGCAAGCAGCTGCACAGCGGTGACGAATGCGAGCGAGACGGCCTCGCTCGACTCGTACCGGGCTTCGGGTCCAGGCGCCTGGTCCGGGATGCCGTCCAGCAACAGGTCCGGATACGGCTGCAGCCACGGCACCTCGCCCAGGCGGGTGGGCTGGGGCGGCGGCACCGGCAGCGGGTCGGCGCGCACCGGTCGCCGGCCGGCCGAACGCAGCTGGTTGAGGCATCGGTTCGTCGCAATGCGGTACAGCCAGGTGCGGATCGACGCACGCCCTTCGAAGCCGGCAAGACCGACCCAGGCCGACAACAGCGTCTCCTGCAGGGCATCCTCGGCGTCCTGCAGTGATCCGAGCATCCGGTAGCAGTGCAGCTGCAATTCGGCGCGGTGCGGCTCGACCAGCCCGGCGAATGCCTCCCGGTCGCCCGCGCGTGCGGCTTGGAGCAGATCTGCGGACACCTCACACCTCTATTCCATCGTCTCTTGTTGTCGACACCACGACGGCTCGGAAGTGGTCGCCGACGTGCCGCCCAGTTCCGATGGCCGGTGAGGTCTGTCCTGATATCCGATTCCGAAAGGACAATCTCATGACATCCGACCACACCCTGCGCGGTCAGCACGTGCTCGTCACCGGGGCCAACCGCGGCTTGGGCAAGGCACTCGTCGAGGAGGCGCTGCGCCGCGGTGCATCTCGTGTTTACGCGGCGGCTCGACGTCCGCTGACCGGCTCCGGCAGCCGCGTCGTGCCGCTGCTGCTCGACATCACCGACCCGGCACAGATCCGGGACGCGAGCGCTGCGATCGGCACCCTGGACGTGCTGGTCAACAACGCCGGGCTGGCCCTCGCCGACGACCTCACCGACCGTGACGTGCTCGAGCAGCATCTCGCGGTGAACCTGTTCGGGCCGCACGCGATGATCCAGGCGTTCTCGCCGCGGCTCATCCGCTCGCACGGGGCGGTGGTCAACGTGCTGTCGTTGGCCTCGCTCGCATCGTTGCCGATCATCCCGGCGTACTCGGTCTCCAAGGCCGCGGCGTTCTCGCTGACCCAGGCCACCCGGGCACTGCTGGCCGAGTACGACGTGCGGGTGCACGCCGTCCTCGCCGGTCCGATCGACACCGAGATGTCCCGTGGGCTCGACATCCCGAAGGCCGACCCGGCCGACGTCGCCCGGGCGATCTTCGACGGTGTTGCGGCGCGAACGCCGGAGATCTTCCCGGACCCGCTGTCCGCCACCTTCGCGGCCGGCTGGGCCGAGGGGCCGGTCAAGTCGCTCGAACTCGACAACGCCGCGCTGCTGCGTGCGGCCAGCTGAGCCGGGAGCCCACGATGACCAACGACCTGACCATCACCTTCACCACACCGGCCGACCCTGACGCTGTGTTCACGGCCGTGAACGACGTCCGCGGCTGGTGGACCGGTGAGATCGACGGCCGCACCGATGAGCTCGGTGCGGAGTTCACGTATCGGTACCAGGACATGCACCGCAGCACTCATCGCATCACCCAGCTCGAACCGGGCCGGCGGATCACCTGGCACACCGTCGACAGCGAGCTCGCCTTCACGGAGGACGCCGCCGAATGGACCGGCACCGACGTCGTCTTCGATATCTCGCCGGTCGCGGGCGGCACCGAGGTGCGTTTCACCCACGTCGGGCTCAGCACAGACAGCGAGTGCTTCGAAACCTGCTCCGGTGCGTGGCACTGGTACGTCGCCACGAGCCTGCGTGGTCTCATCGAGTCCCGCGGTGTCCGGACCGCTGCCGCAGCCGGCTGATCTACTCACAGCGCTGTTCACTGCCGTAGCGGTTTCTCGTGGAGTTGGTTGCGGCGTGGTTGTTGTTCGGGGTCGATGTGTGGTGGTGGGATCCAGGTGGGCCGGAGTCCGCCGTCGCCCAGGGGCGCGCCGTGTGAGGTTTCGTCGAGTCCGGTGCCGGTGCGGAAGGACTGGTCGGACATCATCACGATCACGGTGGTGGCGATCCCGCCCGCGGCGGGCAGGGACCCGGCCAGACACAGCCGGGTGAGCGCGTCCAGCAGCGCGTCGTGGCGCCGCTGCCCGGCGCTGCGGCGATCCTTGACCCCGTCGGTCTCCGGCGCGGGGCCGGCGAGGGCGTCGAAGACGCCGAGGAGGCGTTCGGCGCATTCGGCGGTCAACTCCCCGCGCACCGACGGCGGAGCCGTCCGGGCGCTGCTGCACGGTGAGGTCGCGTTTGCGGTCACGTTCGTTCGGGTCGTCCAGCGACCCGTCCGGGTCGAGATAGGTGTGGATGTGCAGCGCGAGCTGGTGCAGCGACCGCGGGTCGAACGTGCCGGCGTAGGCGACCAGCTCGCGTTCCACCTCGACACCGTGTTCGGCCTGCACCGCCGCCGGGAGCGCGTCGACCGCCCGCACGATCACCCGGGCATGCTCGGGCGAGATCACCCCGCTCGACTTGGGCCGCCGCCACATCAGCAAACACCGGCTCCAACGGCTCACCGGTCAGCGCCCGCCTCGGCCCCGCGGCCTCCGCGGCCCGCACCCGCGCCGCCGCCTCGCACGGGTGCAGGCGCAGCACCTGCCGCACCAACGCCGCCATCGACGACGCCCCACGCGAATCCGGCAACGACCGCGCTGACGCCTCCGCGATCAACCCGTGCCCCACCGCCGCCAACCGCCGCGAGAGCCGCTCCACCTCCCGCAACGAATCCAGCAGCTCCGCATCGGACCCGCCGGTCAGATCCGCAGCCAGCAGCGCATCGACCGACCGCGTGCGCATCGGCCAGCCGCCACACCGGCGCACCGGCCGCACGACGCTTCGCTCATACGATGCGATTTTAGAGGCTCGAACCGCCGGATCCGGGTTATCCACAACCCGAGAAAGCAAGAGAAATCGAGGCCGCGCGAAACGCGAGCCGACAGCGGTACGCACCAGCGCCGCGCTCCCTCGTCGATGCCGCCTTTCGCTTTTCAAACAACCGAACCCGATACCCTCACGCCCATCCCTCAGGAGGCGAGCGTGGCCACATACCTACTCTTCCTCGCCACAGATCAAGACATCGTCCAGGAGCGCTGGGCCGAACTCGCGAATGCGCCTGCATCCCGATTGGTCGTGCACGACCCGTCGATCCTGGCCGGATTGGCGCACGAGGAGGAAACCGCGCAGGCCCCACCATTCCGGGCCGTGCTCACCGCCACGCTCGACGGACCGAACGAGCTGGCATCCCTCGCCACGCGACTGGCGCGGACCGAGTGGCTCGATCGGTCTCGCTCCGCGGTAGTCGCAGGGTCCGAGTTCGTCGTCGTCGAGGGCGATCAACCGATCGTGCTGGCGATGGCGTTGACGCGGAAGGCCGAGCTGCGCCGCGAACAGTTCGTCGATCACTGGTCGACGACGCATGCCGACCTCGGTCGGCAGGTGCCAGGGTCCGAGGGTTATCGGCAGCTGCATCTGGACCCGGTGCTCACCGGCGAAGCGCGTGCGCTCCTCGGCTTCGGCGGCCCGGAGTTCGACGGCGTCGCGCTCGCGTACTACTCCTCCCGCGATGCCGCCCTCGCGATCCTGGCCGACGTCGAGGTCACCGCCACATTGCTCGAGGACGAGCGCCGGTTCATCGACCACTCACGCGCTGCGATGGTCATCGGCGCCACCGTCTGACCCGCAGAGCTCGAGCCACCTCGACGCGGCTTCGAGCGCGTGACGACGGCCATATGACGCGGCCGGACGGTTTGGCCTAGCGTCGAGTCGACCCGAGCACCGAAGGAGTGCGCGTTGACCCTCGCACCGCGGCCCTGGTTGCCGGCCGCCGTCACCGATCGAGTGCAGACGGTTCTCGGCACGGTTGCCGATCAGGAACCTGCGGAACTCGAGCAGCTGCTGGCCGACCTCGTGGCGGAGAACGCGCACATCCACGACGAGACGTGCGTCAACCTCAACCCCGCGACGAACCGGATGAACCCGCGGGCCGAGCGGATGCTCGGCGCCCGCCTCGGCTCGCGGGCATCGCTCGGCTATCCGGGCGAGAAGTACGAGACCGGGCTGGAGGCGATCGAGCAGATCGAGATCGTCGCTGCGGATCTCGCCGCCCGTGTGTTCCATGCTCACTACGCCGAAGTGCGTGTCGGTTCCGGTGCCCTCGCGAATCTGTACGCGTTCATGGCCTGTTGCGAACCCGGCGACTCGATCATCGCCGCGCCGGCGACGATCGCGGGTCACGTCACTCATCACCGGGCCGGTGCGGCGGGGCTGTACCGGCTGCACACCGTCGATGCGCCGATCGACCCGGTCGCCTTCACCGTCGACCTCGACTCCCTCGCCGACCTCGCGCGTGAGACCCGGCCGAAGCTGATCACCGTCGGCGGCAGCCTCAACCTGACCCCGCACCCGGTGAGCGGGGTGCGGGAGATCGCCGACGCCGTCGGTGCCAAGGTGCTCTTCGACGCCGCGCACGTGTGCGGATTGATCGCCGGCGGTGCGTGGCCGAACCCACTCGACCAGGGCGCACACCTGATGTCGATGAGCACGTACAAGAGTCTCGGCGGACCGCCCGGTGGATTGCTGCTGGCGGCCGACGCAGAGCTTGCGGAGCGTGTCGAGGCCATCGCGTATCCCGGCCTCACCGCGAACTTCGACGCCGGGAAGACCGCCGCGCTCGCGCAGACGCTGTTGGACTGGACGGTTGCCGGAAAGGCCTACGCCACGGCGATGGTCGACCTCGCGCGCGAGCTCGCCGATCGGCTCGCGGCAGCCGGTCTGCCGGTGTTCCGGCGCGACCAGGGTGTGACGCAATCGCACCAGTTCGCGATCGAGGCAGCAGGCTACGGCGGTGGTCAGGCCGCCGCCGCGCGACTGCGTCGGGCAAACCTGCTCGCCTGCGGCATCGGGCTGCCGATCGCCGAGGTCGCCGGCGAGGTCAACGGGCTGCGTCTCGGCACCCCCGAACTCGCTCGCCTCGGCATGAGCGCCGGCGACATGCCAACCCTCGCGACATTCATCTCCCGAGCGCTGACCGAGACCCCCGAAGGCGTCGCCGGCGACGTCACGGCCTGGCGCGCGCCGTTCCGGGACATCCACTACACGACGGACAACCCGAACGGGCGATGAATGCGCTGCCCATCGCCGAATCCCCTTGGCACCATAGGCGAATGCGAATCGATCCGGATCCGGCCGCCGACGAACTCACAACGCTGACTCAGTACCTGGACTTCCAGCGCGCGACGATAGTTTCGAAGACCGAAGGGCTGACCCGCGAGCAGCTGGCGCAGCCGCATCCGCCGTCCACGCTGACGCTCGGTGGCCTCGTGTACCACTTGGCGCTGGTCGAGGAGACCTGGATGGAGGTGCGGTTCCTCGGCCTGCCCGATCGTGACCCGTGGGCCTCCAACGACTGGGACGCCGACCCAGACTGGGAGTTCCGAACCGCAGCCGAACTCGACGGCGACCAGCTGCGCGCGCGCTATCACGAGGCCTGCGAACGCAGCCGCCGCGTCGTCGCCGACGCCGCCGGCGCGGACCAGCTGTCGGTTGAGCCCTTGCGGTCGGGGGCGGTCTTCTCGCTGCGCTGGGCGCTGATGCACCTGATCGAGGAGACGGCCCGGCACGCCGGTCACGCGGACTTCCTCCGCGAGGCGATCGACGGCACGGTGGGCGAGTAGCCGTGTTCGGCGCCGTCGCGGCCACTGACGCCGAACGCGCCGCCGAGCGGCCGGGCGACGAACTCGTCCGGCCGGCCGACGTCGTGATGGATCGCGGGTTCACGCTCGCCGCGCCACCGTCGGCGGTCTGGCCCTGGTTCGTCCAACTCGGCAAGCGCCGCGCGGGCTGGTACCTGCCGCGTCGGGTCGAACGGGCCATCCCACCGTCGCGACGCGGCCTGCGACGCATCGACGCGCGCTGGCAACACCTCGAGGTCGGCGACGTCATTCCCGACTACGGGGGCCGCAACGAGACCTTCGAGGTCGCCCAGCTCGAGCCCGGTGAGGTGATCGTCTACACGTCGCAGCGCGGCCGCATGCACCTCACCTGGTCCATCAGCCTGGTGGCGGCCGGTGGCGGCTGCCGGGTGCTGCTGCGACTGCGCGCGGCACCGGTCAAGCGCAAGTGGCTCTTCGAATCGGTGGGCGAGCTGTTCGACGCGCTGACGGTCGCCGGACTCGCCGCCGGCCTGCGGGAGCGCGTGGCCGTCCTAGCTGGTCAGCAGGTCGGCGATCTCGCCGACCGCCCGGCGGTTCCCGGCGACGTGCCACCGATGCCCGTGCGCCTGCACCACCTCGGCTGCGCCGCCGGCGGCCCGGACGAGTGCAGCGCCGGGCAACCAGTCCCAGGGCAGCGAGTCCGACTGCAGTGACGCACCGAGCCGGCCGGCCGCGATCGCGGCGAGCTCGAGCGAACCCGACCCGAGCATCCGGACCGTCGCCGAACCCTGCAGAACGCGCAGCAGCGGCACGCGCAACGACTCGTCGGGCAGCGTTGTCGGGTGCAGGTACGTGGCGAGCGAGATGTCGGCGAGCCCCCGCTCGGCGAGCGGCGTCACCGGCACCTCGTTGCGGGTGGTCGGATGATCCTTGCTGCCGAGCCACAGCTCCGCGGTGCGCGGTTGGTAGATCGCACCGAGCGGGTCGCCGGTGTCGTCGACCCGGGCCAGCGCCGAACACCACTCGGGCAGACCGGAGAGAAAGTTGTACGTTCCGTCGACCGGGTCCACGTACCAGGTGCGGCCGGCCCCGCCGTCCGCGGTGCCCTCCTCGCCGACGATGCCGTCTTCGGGCCGCTGTGCCCGCAGCCGGTCGACGATCAGCGCCTCGGCGGCCCGATCCGCCGCCGACACGACATCGGAGACCGACGTCTTGTGCTCGACGTCCAGTCCCGCGCGCAGCATTCGGGCCGCGAGTTCACCGGCGGCGCGCACCAGGTCGGCGGCCAGCGAGAGATCGTCGAGCACGGTCTCGACGCTATCGCCCCGGCGCGGAGTGGTCGGCGGACGTCCAGGACACCGAGGGCCGGAAGGGTAGCGTCCGGGGCGTGCTGCCGGCGCGGCCCCGGGTGGGGCACATCCAGTTCCTGAACTGCCTGCCGATCTATTGGGGGCTGTTGCGGGCCGGCGCGTTGCTCGACGTCGAGTTGACGAAGGACACCCCGGACCGGCTCAACGACATGCTCATCTCGGGCGAGTTGGACATCGGGCCGATCTCGCTCGTCGAGTACCTGCGCCATGCCGACGATCTCGCGCTGCTGCCGGACATCGCGATCGGTTCCGACGGCCCGGTGCTGTCGGTGAACCTGGTCTCGCAGGTGCCGCTGGGGAAGTTGGCCGGGCGCCGGGTGGCGCTCGGGTCGACGTCGCGCACCTCGGTGCTGTTGGCGCGCATGTGGCTCGCCGAGGTGCACGGCGTGACGCCGGACTACTTCACCTGCCCGCCCGATCTGCCGACGATGCTGCTGGAGGCCGACGCGGCAGTGCTGATCGGCGATGCCGCGCTGCGGGCCACCTACGACGCCCCCCGCCTCGGGCTCGACGTGCACGACCTCGGCGCTGCCTGGCGCACGTGGTCGGGACTCCCGATGGTCTTCGCGGTGTGGGCCGCGCGCCGGCCGTACGCAGAGGCGAACCCCGGGCTGGTCAAGGACGTGCACGAGGCGTTCGTGCGCAGCCGCGACGACGCGCTCGCCCACGTCGACGAGGTGGCCGCCGCCGCCGCGCGGTGGGAGATCTTCGATCCGGACACCCTCGCCCGCTACTTCCGCACACTCGACTTCTCCCTCGGCGCGCGCCAGGTGTCCGGCCTGCGCGAGTTCGCCCGGCGCGCCGGAATGCCGGTGGATCCGTCCTTCGCCGCGGTATGAGGTGGGCGGTCCGCTCAGTTTCGATGGAGCGCCCTGGTCCGACTCGGGTAAAGGTGTGGCCGGTCGGGAAGGTGCCTGCTGCCCACTCTTGCAACGAGTTGACGAGATCCAGGCCAGCAATCCGGTCATCTCGTTGCAAGAGTCGCGCGGCGTGGGCCTTGGGCGCGCTCACCGGCCGGGAAGGTGTGGCTTCCCGGCCCGACACGTCGATTTCGCCTCCGCCAAGCGACAGCACCGGCCGGGGAGCGAGGCGCCACCCGTACCCTGACCACGTGACGATGAGCGGCATTCTCGACCGGGCGGCCGACGGCGGGCGGATCACTGCCGACGAAGCGCTGCTGCTCTACACCGACGCGCCGCTGCATGCGCTGGGCGAGGCCGCGGATGCGGTGCGGCGTCGGAGATACCCGGACAACATCGCCACCTACATCATCGATCGCAACATCAACTACACGAACGTGTGCGTGACGGCGTGCAAGTTCTGCGCCTTCTACCGCGCGCCGCACCACGCCGAGGGCTGGACGCACAGCGACGAGGAGATCCTGCGCCGCTGCGGCGAGGCGGTCGACCTCGGCGCGACCCAGATCATGCTGCAGGGCGGTCACTCGCCCGACCTCGGCATCGAGTGGTACGAGCAGATCTTCGCCGCGATCAAGGCGGCCTACCCGCAACTCGTGCTGCACAGCCTCGGCGCCTCCGAGGTCGTGCACATCTGTCGCACCTCCGGGCTGGACCCGCAGACCACGATCACCCGGCTGCACAACGCGGGGCTCGACTCCTTCGCCGGCGCCGGCGCCGAGATCCTCGTCGACCGTCCGCGCACGGCGATCGCACCGCTGAAGGAGAAGGGCGCGGTCTGGCTCGAGATCATGGAGACCGCGCACAACCTCGGCATCGAGAGCACCGCGACGTTCATGATGGGCACCGGCGAGACCAACGCCGAACGCATCGAGCACTTGCGCATGATCCGCGACGTGCAGGACCGCACCGGCGGTTTCCGCAGCTTCATCCCGTGGACCTACCAGGCGGAGAACAACCACCTGAAGGGCCGCACCCAGGCCACCAGCCTGGAGTACCTGCGGATGATTGCCGTGGCCCGGCTGTTCTTCGACAACGTCAACCACCTGCAGGGGTCGTGGCTGACCACCGGCAAGGACATCGGGCAACTCACCCTGCACTTCGGCGCCGACGACCTCGGGTCGGTGATGCTCGAGGAGAACGTCGTCTCCAGTGCCGGCGCCCGGCATCGCAGCAACCGCACCGAGTTGATCGACCTGATCCGCGGGGCCGGCCGGATACCCGCACAGCGCGACACGCTCTACCGCCACCTCGTCGTGCATGACGACCCCGCGAACGACCCCGTCGACGCGCGGGTGCACTCGCATTTCAGCTCGACAGCGCTGACGCTGACGGCCGCCAACTGAGGACGCGCCGGCGCGCCGAGCGCCCGATACGCTCCCGAAATGTCGTCCTTGGCCGCCGCGATCCCGTTCGGGGTGGCGTCGGCGGTCGTGTACGGCACCTCGATCGTCGTCCAGCACCGCACCGCGCAACAGCACGCCGGCGACACCGGCCAGGCGAGCGCTGCGGGCTTGCTCGCGCTCGCCCGCAACCCGGTCTGGTGGATGGCGATCGGCGGCGACGTCCTGGGCTTCCTGCTGCAGATCATCGCGCTCTCGCTCGGCCCGGTGGTGGTGATCCAACCGCTGGTCGTGCTCATGCTGCCCGTGTCGCTGGTGGTGAGTTGGGCGATGGGTGGCCACCGCCCCACCCGCGGCGACCTGCTCGGCGTGCTCGGCGTGCTCGGCGGGCTGGGTGTGTTCCTCGCCTTGATCGGCGTTCCGAGCCCGGGCCGGGTGCCGCGGCCAAGGGTGATCGGGCTCGCGATCGGCATCGTGATCACCGCCGGCGCGTTCGTCGCCGGCTGGGCCACCGGCCGCGCCCAGGTGCTGCGCGGCGCGCTCTACGGCGCGGTGGCCGGCATGTACTTCGGCGCGCTCGCGGTGATGGTCGACGCGGCGTCGGACCGGATCTCCGAAGCCGGGTTCGGCGGCGCGCTCAGCAGCGCCCGCGGCACGGTGCCCCTGACCGGCGTGGTCATCCTCGGCGCGGGTGGGATCGTGCTGACCCAGATGTCCTTCCAGGTCGGCACCCTGAAGGCCACCCTGCCGGCCAACCTCGCCACCGATCCGCTCACCGGCGTCGTGCTCGGGATCGTGCTGCTGCACGAGCGCATCCCCTTCTCGGCCGCCCACCTGATCGCCTATCTGCTCTGCTTCGCCGCCGTCGTGGCCGGCGCGGTGCGCCTGGCCGACGCCGAGGCCGAATCGTTCGAGGAACCGGCCCCCACGCCAATCGATCCACCCGGAGGTGACCCGTGACGAACCGCGCCTCGCTGGACAAGCGGCCTGACGAGGTCGCCCAGATGTTCGACGGCGTAGCCCGTCGCTACGACCTGACCAACACCGTCCTGTCGTTCGGTCAGGACCGCCGCTGGCGCCGACGCACCCGCCAGTGCCTCGAAGTCGAACCCGGACAGTGGGTGCTCGATCTCGCCGCGGGGACGGGCGTCTCGACCGCCGAACTGGCCCGTAACGGCATCGACGCCGTCGCCTGCGATTTCTCCCTCGGCATGTTGCGCGCCGGGCGGGCCAACAAGAGCCGGCGCTCGGTGCCGTTCGTCGCCGGGGATGCGATGCATCTGCCGTTCGCCGACGGTGCATTCGACGCCGCGACGATCAGCTTCGGATTGCGCAATGTGGTCGACGTCCCGGCTGCGCTGCGGGAGATGGCG
This sequence comes from uncultured Actinomycetota bacterium, assembly GCA_963850835.1. Classification (GTDB taxonomy): domain Bacteria; phylum Actinomycetota; class Actinomycetes; order Mycobacteriales; family Jatrophihabitantaceae; genus Jatrophihabitans. The sequence continues at coordinate 104,702 of CAWKNB010000007.1, forward strand.
CGGGTGGTACGGCCGGGTGGCCGGCTGGTGATCTGCGAATTCAGCAGGCCGACGTGGCCACCCTTCCGGGCCCTGTACCTCAACTACCTGATGCGGGCCCTGCCGTGGGTCGCACGCCGCGTCTCGTCCAACCCGGACGCCTACGTCTATCTCGCCGAATCGGTCCGGTCCTGGCTGACGCAGGAGGAACTCGCGGCGACCGTCGCGGCGTCCGGGTGGGAGGCCGTGCGTTACCGCAATCTGACCGGTGGCATCGTGGCATTGCATCTGGCGCAGCGCCGCGCCGGTGCGGCACATTAGGTACGGGTTAGCGGTACGTCGCGTCGGGTAGGTCGCACGAAGACGGCGACGACCCGCGCAGTCGACGTCGAATCGGAGGACGTAATGGACGACAGTGACATCACGACCGGTGACGGTGGCGCCGATGGCGCGGCCGACGCCGGCGGCGACGGTGGTGCGCAGTACGGCGACGGCGGTGCCGACGGCGCTGCGGGTGACGGTGGCGCCGATGGCGCGGCCGACGCCGGCGGCGACGGTGGTGCCCAGGACGGCGACGGCGGTGCCGACGGCGCGGCGGGTGACGGCGGCGCCGACGGCGGCGCTGACGGCGGCACCGGCGACGGTGGAGCCGACGGGACAGCAGCGCCCGGACCCGAAGGGCCGGCGGACAGCGGGGCGTGACCGCTTCGTCTGACCTCGGTACAGGAGATGCAGCGCTGCGGCGCTGCATCTCCTGCGCCTCGGCGGAGTTCGCCGCGAACCACTGGGGCCGCGCGCCGCTGCTGACCCGCAGCAATCAGCTCGGCAGCGACTTTCGCGATCTGCTCGACGCCGATGCCGTGGACGAGCTCGTGTCCCGGCGCGGCCTGCGCACTCCGTTCCTGCGGATGGCCAAGGAGGGCGACGTGCTGGCCGCGGGGCGATTCACCCGCGGTGGCGGCGCCGGCGCCGGCATCACCGACCAGGCTGCCGACGACAAGATCCTGGCGAGCATGGCCGACGGCGCCACGCTGGTGCTGCAGGCGCTGCATCGCACCTGGCCGCCGCTGGTCGACTTCGGCACCCGGCTCGCCGGCGAGCTCGGCCACCCTGTACAGATCAACGCCTACATCACCCCGCCGCAGAATCAGGGTTTCGCGCCGCACTACGACGTCCACGACGTGTTCGTGCTGCAGGTCGCGGGCCGCAAACGCTGGACCATCCACCCTCCGGTGGTCGAAGCCCCGCTCGCCGAGCAGCCGTGGGACAGGCGACGCGCCGAGGTGACCGCCCGCGCGGCCGAGGAGCCGCTGATCGACACGGTGCTCGAGCCCGGCGACGCGCTCTACCTCCCGCGCGGCACCATCCACGCCGCGCAGGCCCTCGGTGAGGTGTCGATCCACCTCACCGTCGGGGTCCACCCGGTGACGCGCTACCAGTTGGTGCGCCACCTGCTCGACCTCGCCCAGGACGACCCCCAGTTACGGGCCTCGCTGCCGATGGGCGTCGACCTGTCCGACCCCGCGGTGCTCGCCGAGCACCTCGCGCCCACGCTCGCGGCTCTGCACGACCGCCTCGATGCCACCGCGCCGGGAGACGTGGCACGCCGCGTGGGCGTCGACCTCATGCGCCAAACGCGGCCCGAGTCGATCGCGCCGCTGGCCCAGCTGGCTGTCGCCGACGCGCTCACCGCGGACACGGCGGTGCGCCTGCGGGGCAACCTGCGGCTCCGGATGGATTCGGCCGGCGATCAACTGCAGATCGTCACGCTCGACCGCACGATCAGCCTGCCGGAGGCAACCGCCGATGCGGTCAAGGCGCTGCTGACCGGCGCCCCGACCACGCCCGCCGAACTGCCCGGCCTGGACGCGGATGCGCAACTCGTGCTGGTGCGCCGCCTGCTGCGCGAAGGCATCGTCGTCGGCACGTGAAGAGCCACGGCCTCCCGCATCCGCGCGAATCGCTGGAACGCTGTGCCTTGCGAGCCCAGTTGCGCGGTGACCCGCAACTCGGCACGGCCTTCCCGGCGGCGCGATTGCTGCTCGTCGAGCAACCGGGTCCGTGGGGCGAGAGCGGCCTTCGGGCGTCGCACTTCGGTCCGCTCGCCGCGGTCGTGGAGGCGCGTGCCAATGCGGCCGGGATGCGTCTGGAGGCGATCCGCCGGCCGGGCCGCACCCCTCGCGACGCGGTGCGGCGGTGGGCGATCGTCGACACCCGCGACGGTCGCCAGCGGGTGCGATGGGGGCAATACCGCGATCCGAACGAGCTGCTGGACCTCGATCTCGCCGACCCGCCCGGCTACGACGACGTCGATCCGGTCTACCTGGTGTGCACGCACGGCAAGCACGACACGTGTTGCGCGCTGCGCGGCCGCCCTGTGGCCGCGGCGCTGCACGAGGTCCGACCGGGACGGGTGTTCGAGTGCAGCCACCTCGGCGGCGACCGGTTCGCCGCGAACGTGTTGGTGCTGCCGGCCGGCCTGCTCTACGGGCGGGTGCTGCCGTTCGCAGCGCCCGAGTTCGTCGCCGCCGCCGAGGCCGGCGAGGTGATCGGTGCGCTGCTGCGCGGCCGGATCGGCCTGCCGTCGCTCGCCCAGGCCGCGCTCGCGTTCGCGCACGAGCACCTGGCGGTCACCCGCAACGGCGAGCTGCGCGTCGTGTCGACCGGCGGCGTCGTCGACGGCATGGCCCGGGTGCGGCTGCGCTGGCCACGAGGCGACCTCGACGTGACGGTGCGGGTCGAGCTGGTGGCCGCCGACGCGCTCACGTGCCACAACCCGCAACCGAACCGCTACGTCGCCTACCGGCCGGTGAGCATCGAAGCGGTCTAGTGCTCCGGCGGGACCGGCTTGTAACCGCCGGCGTCGAGCCAGCGCTGCCGGGAACGGGTGATCTCCCGCTCGGCCTCGGTGCGTCCCGTCCATTCCGCGCCCTCGACGGACTTGCCGGGCTCGAGCTCCTTGTAGACCTCGAAGAAGTGCTGGATCTCGAGCCGGTCGAACTCCGGCACGTGGTGGATATCGCGCAGGTGCTCGAGCCGCGGGTCGTTCTCCGGGACGGCCAGCACCTTGTCGTCGCCGCCCTTCTCGTCCTTCATCTGGAACATCCCGATCGCGCGGCAGCGCACCAGGACCCCGGGGAAGAGCGGATCGCCGTGCAACAGCACCAGCGCGTCGAGCGGATCGTCGTCGTCGCCGAGGGTGTCCTCGATGTAGCCGTAATCGGCCGGATACTGCGTCGACGTGAACAGCGTGCGGTCCAGACGCATCCGGCCGCTCTCGTGGTCGACCTCGTACTTGTTACGACTTCCGCGGGGGATCTCGATGAGGACGTCGAACTCCACGGCAGCGGCTCCTTCGTCGGGACTGCGTGGCGATCATCGCCACCTCGGTTCGGTCATTAGTCTGACGCATCGTGCGTGCGTCGGTGTCGGCAACTCGGCGCACCCCTCTGCGCGTTCTGATGATCGTCCTCCTCGCCGCCGCCGTCGCGGTCGGGGCATTCGTCGTCACCCGCGCGGCACGGCACGAGTCATCGGCGCCATTGGCCAAGCCTGCGCAGCCGCAGATCGCCCGCGCCGCCGGACAGACACCGACCGCCACGGCACCGAGCGCGAGCGCCGCACCGCCTACCCGAGCCGGCGTCGCCGGCGCCGTGTCCAAGCTGCTCGGCGCCTCCGCGCTCGGGCCACAGGTGCGCGCCCGGATCGTCGACGCCACCTCCGGTGCCGAGCTGCTCGACCACACCGGAGCCACGGCAGCAGCCCCGGCGTCGACCGCGAAGCTGCTGACCGCCGCCACCCTGCTCTCGCTGCGCCGCCCGACCGACCGGCTGCGCACCGTCGTGCGGGCCGGCGCCGACGGCACGGTCGTCCTGGTCGGCGGGGGTGACCCGACGCTGACCGCAGCGAAGCCCGGCGATCCGGGCGCCTACGGTTCGGCCGCCCGGCTCAGCGGCCTCGCCGCACAGGTGCGCGCAGCACACGTGCAGGTCCGCCGGATCGTCGTGGCCGACGGACTGTTCACCGGCCCGGCGGTGTCGCCGGCCTGGCAGGCGGAGGACGTCCCGAGCGACTACGGCTCGGCGATCACCGCGGTGATGACCGACGGCGGCCGCGCCAGCCCGGATGCCGTGGTGCGCAGCGCCGAGCCCGACCTCGCCGCCGGCCGCTCGTTCGCGCGCCTGCTCGGCGTGCCGTCGGCGCCGGTGTCGCGCGGGCCGGCCGGCGACGGTCAGCAACTCGCGGTGGTGTCCTCGGCCCCGCTCGCGACGCTGGTGCGCCAGATGCTGAGCCTGTCCGACAACGTCATCGCCGAGTGCCTGGCCCGTCAGGTGGCGCTCGCGCTGCACCGGCCGCCCTCGTTCACCGGGGCGGCGGCCGCGATCGCCGCGCAGGCCGCCACGCTGGGCGTCGATGCCGGGCACGGCATGGTCGATGCCAGTGGCCTGGCGCCGCGCGACCGGCTCAGTCCGGCCGTCCTCGTCGCGGTGCTGCGGCTGGCCGTGCGAACTCCGCGGCTGCGCGACACCCTCGACGGCATGCCCGTCGCCGGTTGGTCCGGCACGCTGTCCGACCGTTACGTGGCCGGGGTGAGCCGGGCCGGTGTGGGCGTCGTGCGCGCCAAGACCGGCACGCTGTCCGGTGTCTCCGCCCTGGCCGGGCTCGTGCACGATCGCACCGGCGCGCTGCTCGCATTTGCGATCATCGCCGACCGCGCGCCGGACACCGCCGGTGCCGAGGCAGCGCTCGACAACGTGGCCGGTCGCCTCGCCGAATGCGGCTGCCGCTGAGATCCACCGTTCGTCATCGCGCCGAGTGGGCGCAGGGTCGGTACCGTGGCGCCATGGCGTCGCTCATCGACTGGGACGTCGCAGCGCGATCGGCAAAACGATTCAGCCCGACCTCGCCGCCTGCGTCCCGGCGCGAGGCAGAGGACGTCGTCGACGAGTTGTACCGCTGCGCCGCTGACGCCGCCGATCACGTCGCCGAACTGACCCAGCTGCACGAACCGTCCGTCACGGCGATCACCCGGGTGATCGACCGGCCCGCGTGGATCGACGTCAACACCGGCGGCATGCGCGCGGTGATCGAGCCCGTCATGGACCGGCTCACCGAGGAGAACCCGGTCGGCAAGATCACCGAACGGGTCGGCGGACGGGTCACCGGCACCCAGGTCGGTGTCGTGCTGGGGTTCCTGTCCGGCAAGGTGCTCGGCCAGTTCGAGTTCTTCGAGCGGCCCGGGGGCCAGCTGTTGCTGGTTGCGCCCAACCTCGTCGCGGTCGAGCGGCAACTGCGCGTCGACCCGCACGACTTCCGGCTGTGGGTCTGCCTGCACGAGGTGACCCACCGGGTGCAGTTCACTGCGGTGCCATGGCTGCGCAGACACATGCTCGATGAGGTCGCGACGCTCACCGCCACGGTCGAGACCGATCCGAGCGAGCTGCGCCGCCGCCTGGGCGACGCGGTCGGGGAACTGGTGAACGTGGTCCGCGGTCAGGGCGACGGCACCGGGCTGTTGGCCGCGATCGCCACCCCGGATCAACGCGTGGTCATCGACCGGGTCACCGCGTTCATGTCCCTGGTCGAAGGTCACGCCGAGTGGGTCATGAACGCGGTGTCCCCGTCGGTGATTCCGAGCCAGCAGGTCATCGAGAGCCGATTCGCCACCCGTCGACGCCGCGGCGGCAACCCACTCGACCGGCTGCTGCGCCGCCTGCTCGGCATGGAGGCGAAGACCCGCCAGTACGTCGACGGCTCGGCCTTCGTGCGCACCGTCGTCGACCAGATCGGCGTCGATGGCTTCAACGCGATCTGGACGTCGTCGGAGACGCTGCCCTCCAAGGCCGAGATCGCCGATCCCGCGCGTTGGATCGCCCGCATCCACGCCTGATCGGGCGTTGCGTCATGGGACCGGCGCCGGCCGTCGCCGCCGTCCGCTCCGCGGTACGGGCGACGCTGGGCGACCGTGCGGTACTCGTCGCCTGTTCCGGCGGCGCCGACTCGCTCGCGCTGGCCGCCGCCACGGCGTTCGAGGCCCCGCGCGCCGGGATCCGCGCGGGTCTGATCACCATCGACCACGGGTTGCACTCGACCTCGGCCGAGCAGGCCGAGCGGGTCGCCCGAACCGGCGCCGAACTCGGGCTCGACCCGGTTCGCATCGTGCGAGTGACGGTCGGCCGCGCCGGGGGCCCGGAGGCCGCCGCGCGCACCGCCCGCTCCGCCGCGCTCGATGAGGCGGCCGCGGCCGACGAGGCCCGGATCCTGCTGGGCCACACCCTCGACGACCAGGCCGAGACGGTGCTGCTCGGGCTGGGCCGCGGCTCCGGGCCGCGCTCGATCGTCGGCATGACCACCCGCGACGGCCACTATCTGCGCCCGTTCCTCGGCCTGCGCCGGGCGACCACGGCCGCGGCCTGCGCTGCACTGGGCCTGACCCCGTGGGCCGATCCGCACAACACCGACCCGGCCTTTCAGCGGGTGCGGTTGCGCACCGAGGTGCTGCCCCTGCTCGAGGACGTGCTGCAGGGCGGGGTCGCCGAGGCCCTGGGCCGCACCGCGGACCTGCTGCGCGACGACCTCGCCGCGCTCGACGCCTGGGCCGATCAGGTGATCAACTCGCCCGCCGGCCCGGCTGGCGGGGCATGCGGGCGAGACGATCACGGCCTGGACGTCACCGCACTCGCCGACCTCCCCCGTGCGGTGCGCACCCGGGTGCTGCGCAGCTGGGCTGCGGCGCGCGGCGCGGCGCCGCTGTCCGCTGAGCGGACCGCCGCCCTGGACGCGCTGATCGTCTCCTGGCACGGGCAGGGTCCGGTCGATCTCCCCGGCGGCGTACTGGTCCGTCGGGCGTCTGGGACACTTGAGGCGTATTCGGTGCCGTCCCCCCAGGAGTGATGTGTCCCAGCTCGACGCCGACATCGATGAAGTGCTCATCTCCGAGGCCGCCATTCGTGACCGCATCGGCGAGCTGGCGAAGGAGATCGACGCCGACTACGCCGACCGCGAGTTGCTGCTGGTCGGCGTCCTCAAGGGCGCCGCGATGTTCATGTCCGACCTCGCTCGGGCCCTGGACCGGCCGTCGACCATGGAGTTCATGGCCGTCAGCTCGTACGGCAGCGGCACCCAGAGCTCCGGGGTGGTGCGCATTCTCAAGGACCTCGACCGCGATATCTCCGGCGAGCACGTCCTCATCGTCGAGGACATCATCGACTCCGGGCTGACGCTGTCCTGGCTGCTGAAGAACCTGAGCAGCCGCACCCCGGCCTCGATCGCGATCGTCACGCTGCTGCGCAAGCCGGAGGCCGTGAAGGTCGACATCTCGGTCAATTACGTGGGATTCGACATACCCAACGAGTTCGTCGTCGGCTACGGCCTCGACTACGCCGAGCGGTACCGCGATCTGCCCTACATCGGGCGTCTGAAGCCCGCTGTTTACGGGGGGTGACGTGTACCGTCGAAGGCTCACCAGGACGCGGCCAGGTATGCGCTGCGCCACCCCTCGTGGAAGGAACGCGAACGTCTCGCCGTTCGTGATAACGATATGAATCGCAAACGGGTGCTCAAGTCGTGGTGGCTCTGGGGCCTCCTCGTCCTGTTTGTCCTGTTCGTGGTGCCCAACATGCTCTCGAGCAGCAGCAACTACCACGGCGTGAGCACCTCGGACGCACTGAACCAGCTCAACTCGAACAACGTCTCCTCCGCCATCGTGGGCGACAAGGAGCAGTCCCTTCAGCTGACCCTCAAGAAGGGCAAGGAGTTCGAGGGCAAGTACGACAAGATCAGCACCGAGTACCCGGACGGCGCCACCAGCCAGGTGTTCAACACCCTGACGAAGGCGCAGGACGGCTCCGCGCACACCGAGTGGCGCACCAAGGTCACGCACGAGAACACCTGGTTGTCCCTGCTGGTCAGCCTGCTCCCGATCCTGTTGATCGTCGGCGTGCTGTTCTTCGTCATGAGCCAGGTGCAGGGCGGCGGCAACCGGGTGATGAGCTTCGGCCGCAGCAAGGCCAAGCTGGTCAACAAGGACACCCCGAAGACCACCTTCGCGGACGTCGCCGGTGCCGACGAGGCGATCGAGGAACTCGAGGAGATCAAGGAGTTCCTTGCCGCGCCGGCGAAGTTCCAGGCCATCGGCGCGAAGATCCCCAAGGGCGTGCTGCTCTACGGGCCGCCCGGCACCGGCAAGACCCTGCTCGCCCGCGCCGTCGCCGGTGAGGCAGGGGTGCCGTTCTACTCGATCTCCGGCTCGGACTTCGTCGAGATGTTCGTCGGCGTCGGTGCCTCGCGAGTGCGCGACCTGTTCGAACAGGCGAAGTCCAACGCCCCGTCGATCATCTTCGTCGACGAGATCGACGCCGTCGGCCGGCACCGCGGCGCCGGCATGGGTGGCGGTCACGACGAGCGCGAGCAGACCCTGAACCAGCTGCTCGTCGAGATGGACGGTTTCGACGTCAAGGGCGGCGTGATCATGATCGCCGCGACGAACCGGCCGGACATCCTCGACCCGGCGCTACTGCGCCCGGGCCGCTTCGACCGCCAGATCGCGGTCGGGCCGCCGGACGTGATCGGCCGCGAAGCGGTGCTGCGCGTCCACGCCAAGGGCAAGCCGTTCGCCGCCGATGTCGACCTCGGGGTCATCGCGCGGCGCACCCCCGGTTTCACCGGTGCCGACCTTGCGAACGTCATCAACGAGGCCGCGCTGCTCACCGCTCGCAACAACGGCCGGCTGATCACCGGGCAGGCGCTCGAGGAGTCCATCGACCGCGTCATCGCCGGACCCGAGCGCAAGACCAGGGCGATGAGCGACAAGGAGAAGCGGGTCACGGCGTACCACGAGTCGGGCCACGCGCTCACCGCGTGGGCGATGCCCAACCTCGACCCGGTGCACAAGGTGACGATCCTGCCCCGCGGCCGCTCGCTCGGGCACACCTTGGTGCTCCCGCTGGAGGACCGTTACACCCAGACGCGGGCGGAGATCCTGGACCAACTCGTCTACGCCCTGGGCGGTCGGGCCGCCGAGGAGCTCGTGTTCCACGAGCCCACCACCGGCGCCTCCAACGACATCGAGAAGGCCACCAAGCTGGCCCGCGCGATGGTCACCGAGTACGGCATGAGCGCGAAGCTCGGCGCGGTGAAGTACGGCACCGGAGACGCCGAGCCGTTCATGGGCCGCGACTACGGGCACCAGCGCGACTACTCCGAGGACATCGCCGCGGACATCGACGCCGAGGTGCGCGACCTCATCGAGGGTGCGCACGACGAGGCGTGGGAGATCCTGCAGCAGTACCGGGACGCGCTCGACCGGATGGTGCTCGAGCTCGTCGAGAAGGAAACGCTCGGCAAGGAGGATCTCGAGCGGATCCTGGCGCCGGTTCGCAAGCGCCCGCCGCACAACACCTTCACCGCCTTCGGCAAGCGCACGCCCAGCGACCGGCCGCCGGTCGAGATCCCGCCGTCGCTGCGCAAGCCCGCACCCAACGGCGGCTCGTCGAACGGGCACAGCGAAGGCAACGGCAAGGCGCTGCCGGGTGTCATGCCCGAACCGACGGCACCGCAGCCGCCCGGCCCGTCCGGTGGCGGCAGCATTCCGGGCAGCGTCTTCGGACCGCACGGCGGCAACTCGGCGCCGTACACCGGTACGGATCAGCCAGAGCCCGGCGGCAGGGTGGAGTGAGCATCCCCGGGAGCGGTCCGGACGGCGCCGCGACCGCGTTGGCGGGCGCCGACAGGCACGCCCTGACCGGCACCGTCGACATCGAACGAGCCGCAGCGGCGGTCCGCGAGATCCTCATCGCGATCGGCGAGGATCCCGACCGCGAGGGCCTGCAGTCGACTCCGCAGCGAGTGGCCAGGGCCTACGCCGAGGTGTTCGCCGGGTTGCACGTCAACCCCGACGACGTCCTCGAGACGACGTTCGACGAGCACCACGACGAGCTCGTCCTGGTCAAGGACATCCCGCTGTACTCGACGTGTGAGCACCACCTGGTGCCCTGGCACGGATCGGCGGCGGTCGGCTACATCCCCGGCGAGAGCGGCCGGATCACCGGACTGTCCAAGCTGGCCCGGCTGGTGGACCTCTACGCGCGGCGCCCGCAGGTGCAGGAGCGCCTGACGAGCCAGGTTGCCGACGCCGTTGCGCAGCGCCTCGAGCCCCGCGGCGTGATCGTGGTCATCGAGGCCGAGCACCTGTGCATGGCGATGCGCGGAGTCCGCAAGCCGGGGGCGAAGACGATGACCTCGGCGGTGCGGGGCTCACTGCAGGACGATCCACGTACCCGCGCCGAGGCCCTGAGCCTGATCCTGGGTCGATGACGACGCAGGCCTCCCTGCCGCGGCGGGCGGACCGGATCTGTGTGATGGGCGTCGTCAACGTCACCCCCGACTCGTTCTCCGACGGTGGCCGCTACCTCGACGTCGACGACGCGATCGCCCACGGTCTGCGGATGCACGCCGAGGGAGCCGACCTGGTCGACGTCGGCGGTGAGTCGACCCGGCCCGGCGCGCAGCGCGTGCCGGCGGCGGAGGAGTTGCGCCGGATCGCGCCGGTGATCGCCGGACTCGGCGACGCGGGCGTGCCGATCTCGGTGGACACCTACCGGGCCGAGGTCGCCGCCGCCGCGCTGGAACTCGGCGCGACGATCGTCAACGACGTGTCCGGCGGGCTCGGCGACCCGGACATGGGCGCGGTGGTGCGCGACGCGGGCTGCCCGTGGATCCTGATGCACTGGCGCGGGCACAGCGCGCAGATGCGTGAGCTCGCGGTCTATGACGACGTCGTCAAGGACGTCCGTACCGAGCTGCTCGCCCGCGTCGACGCCGCCGTTGCCGCCGGCGTCGAGCCGACGCGGTTGGTCATCGACCCGGGGCTCGGGTTCGCGAAGACCGGCGCCCACAACTGGGCGCTGCTCGCGGCGCTCGACTCCTTGGTCGAGATCGGGCTGCCGGTGCTGGTCGCTGCCTCGCGCAAGTCGTTCCTCGGGAGCCTGCTCGCCGATCCCGACGGCACGCCACGGCACGTCGACGACCGGGAGGCCGCCACCACCGCCCTCACCGCCTACTGCGCCGAGCGCGGCGTGTGGGGGGTGCGGGTGCACCAGGTGCGCCCGTCGGTGGACGCCGCCCTGACCGTCGCCGCGATCGAATCCGCCACCGAAGTCACGAGCGAAGCGGCCGTCGATGAGCACTGATCGCATCGCGCTGTCCGGATTGCGGGTGCGCGGGTACCACGGTGTGTTCGACCACGAGCGACGCGACGGCCAGGACTTCGTCGTCGACGCCGTGCTCGAGGTGTCCACCGCCGGCGCCGCGACCTCGGACGACCTCGCCGACACCGTCGACTACGGCGGCCTCGCCCAGCGGCTTGCGGCCGTGGTGTCCGGGGAGCCTGTCAATCTCATCGAGACGCTGGTGGAGCGCCTGGCCGCCGAGTGCCTGACCGATGCGCGGGTCGTCGCTGCCACCGTCACCGTGCACAAGCCCCAGGCGCCGATCCCGCTGGCGTTCGACGACGTCGCGGTCACTGTGCGCCGGACCCGCCCGTGACAACAGCGGTGCTGTCGATCGGGTCGAACCTCGGCGACCGGGCGGCGCACCTGCGGATCGCCCTGGACACGCTGCGGCCCTGGCTGCACGCGGTCTCGCCGGTCTACGAGACCCCGCCGTGGGGACCGGTGGCGCAGGACGACTACCTCAACGCCGTCCTGATCGTCGCCGATGCCGCGGCCGGTCCGTACGACTGGCTGGCCCGGGCCCAGGCCGCCGAGCAGGTCGCGGCGCGAGTGCGCGACGTGCGCTGGGGGCCGCGCACCCTGGACGTCGACCTGATCGCCGTCGACGACGTCCGCAGTGCCGATCCCGAACTGACGCTGCCGCATCCTCGGGCGCAGGAGCGGGCGTTCGTGCTCGTGCCCTGGCTCGCGCTCGACCCGCAGGCCCGGCTGGGCGACCACCGTGCGGCCGATGCGCTTGCGGGGTTGCCGGCCCACGAGGTGGCGGCAGTGCGGTTGCGGGCCGACCTGGTGCTGGAGTGACCACCGGCGGGGGTCCGGATCGCGGATCGGGCATGCGCCGTACCGGGTGGGCCGACCTGGCGGTGCCGTTCGTGATCATCGCGGTCGCCGTCTACGTCCTGTTGCGCTTCTCCTACAGTTCGCTGCCGCCGCTGCAGTACATCGTGCCCGTTCCGGTGGCCGCGCTCGCCGTGGTGGAGTTCGTGCTCGCCCGCCGGGTGCGGGCCGCGGTGCGCCACGATCCGCACGCCAAGCCGATGACCGCTATCGCCGTCGCCCGGTGCGTCGCGCTGGGTAAGGCCTCGTCGCTGGTCGCAGCCGGCGTGGCCGGCGCCGCGGTCGGCCTGCTGGGCCGGGTGCTGCCGGATGCGCGTACCGTGCAAGCGGCCGCCAACGACACGAAAGTGGGCGTGCTGCTGCTCGCCGCGTCGATCCTGCTGGTGGTCACCGGACTGCTGCTCGAGCGCGCCGGGATCGATCCCGGCGCCGACGAACGGCGTCGCGAGGCCGACCACGGAGCGTGATTCGAACCGGTTTCACGCCTTCGAGGAATGTCTAAACTGGTCCCCGTGCCACACCGCTCGGAGACCCCACAGCTGAACCGGGGCGTCGCAATCCGGGGCGCAGTGTTCGCCATCGCCATCGCCCTGGGCGCCGTCGCCGTGTGGCTGATCGTCACCAGCACGACGCAGAAGGGGATCGAACTCGGTGTCCTTGCCGGCCTCTGGGGCCTGCTGCTCGGGACGTTCTCGATGATCGGCACGCGCCGCGTGGTGCAGACCGCGGCGCCGGCGGAATCGTCGGTGGGGGCCGAGCTCGAACTGCGTTCGGCCATGGCGCTCGAGCGCAGTGCGGACGCCCAGGCCCGACGCGAGTACGAGGCCAGGCTCGAACAGCTGCTGCGCGAGGAGGTCCGCGCGACCATGGGCCACGAGCTCGCCGAGATGCGGGCCGAGATCGCCCAGCTGCGCGGTGAGTTGCTGGAGAAGGTCGGCGGCCAGCTGCGGCTGGAACGCATCGAGACCACCCGATTGATCGGCTCGGACCTCGAGGCGCTGCAGGACGAGGTGCGCAAGCTGAAGTTCGCGAAGCCACCCGCCGGCATCGAGTCGCAGATCGTGCCGGCCGATGGCGTCGTTGCACCGCATCGTCGAGCCCGGCCCGGCGATGGTGCCGGCCGAACCGGCCGAAGCCGCGCCGCCGGTCGAACCGGAACCTGTCGAGCACGTGTTCGTGGCCTCGAACGCCGACCCGGTCCCGACCGTGGAAGCAGTGCCGGTCGAGCAGGTGGTCGCCGAGACCGCGGCGGAGCAGACGGCGCCCATCCGGCCCCGGGCCAGCGCGCCGGAGCCCGTCGAGGTGGCCGAGCCCGAGCCTGAGCCCGAGCCCGAGCCGACGGCGGTGGCCGAGCCCGCGCCGGCGCACGTCAGCGAGCCGGAACCCGAGCCGGTGCAGATCAGCAAGCCTGAGCCGACGCCGGTCGACGAACCCGAGCCGGCCGAGGTCGCCGCGGCACCGGCTGCGGCCGCGGCATCGATGTTCGACGACCTGGCCGCGCTGCCCCGCCTGCGCCCCTTCACCGACGTCGAGCCCGATCCTGTCGACGAGCCGGCTCAATACCGCGGCCGCCGGCGCCGCGACGACACCAGCGCCGCTGCTGACGATGCCGAGTCCGAGGCGTCCGTCGGACACCGGCACCGCCGGGCCGCCGAGCACGACAGCGGTCAGGACGACGTGCTGGCCCGCCTGCTCGCCCGCGAATCGGTGCGCTGAGCCCGCTGCAGCCCCCGCTCGACGAGCGCAGTGTCCAGCAGCACAGCCCACTGGGCCGCGATCCGGTCACGGCGCGCGGCGTCGTCGGTCAGCAGATTCGCCAGACCCAGGCCGCGGGCCAGATCCAGCGTCGCCTGCACCGTCTCCCGCACGCCCGGCTCGTGCTCGTCGACGCCGAGCAGATCGACCACCACGTGGTGCACCTCGCGTCCGATCCGCGCCTCGAGCGGCACGATCTGGGCGCGCAGCGCGGCGTCCGACGCCGCCGCCACCCACAGCATCAACGCCGCGCGGAAATAGGTGCCGGTGAACAGCCCGAACACCAGCGCCACGATCGTCTCGGTGTCCACCTCGGCGCGCCGGTCGGCGACCTCGCGCCGCAGCTGGGCGCCGCGCTCGCGCGCGACGTGTTCGAGCGCTGCGGTGAACAGCGCCTCGCGGGTCGGGAAGTGATGCTGGGCCGCGCCTCGCGACACCCCGGCATGCTCGGCCACCACGGCCACCGTGCTGGCCGCGAAGCCGAGTTCGGCCAGGCAGGTGATGGCCGAGTCCAGCAACCGCGCCCGGGTCGCCCGCGACCGGTCCTGCTGCGGTGCGCGGGTCTGGGTGTTCGTCATGGCCGGCCTCAGGTCGTCGCCCAGCGTGGCGGCCGCTTCTGCAGGAAGGCCTGCATGCCCTCGCGTGCCTCGTCGGATGCGAACAACCGCGCCGACAGCGCCTGCATCTCCGGTGCCTGCGCCGCGAATCTGGCCAACGCCGCCTGGGTGGTGAGCGGTTTGGTGGCGGCCAGACCCTGCGGCGAACACGCGCGCAGGCCGTCGAGCACTTTGTCCAGTTCGGCGTCCAGGTCATCGCCGGCCGACGGTCACGAGCCCGGCGGCGGCTGCGGCCGTGGCGTCGAACACCTCACCGGTGAGGCAGTAGCGCGCGGCCGCCCGCTCGGTGAGCCGGCCGAGCGTGGTGAGCGAGATGATCGCGGGTGCGAGCCCGAGGCGGACCTCGGTGAACGCGAACGTCGACGCCCGGCTCGCGACGGCGATGTCGCACGACCCGACCAACCCCACGCCGCCGGCGCGTGCCGCGCCGTCGACCCGGGCCACGATCGGCTTCGGGGTTTCGATCACGGCGCGCAGCAGACCGAGCATGCGTTGCGTGCCGCGCTCCGGGCCGCCCTCGGCGGACTGCTCCTTCAGATCGGCGCCGGCGCAGAACACCCGGCCGGTGTGCGTGACGACGATCGCGCGGACGGCGTCGTCGGCGCCCGCCCGCGCCAGGTGGTCGGTGAGCTCCTGCACGAGCTGCAGCGACAGCGCATTGCGGTTGTGCGGGGAGTCCAGGGTGAGGGTCGCGATCGCGCGCTCGATCTCGTAATGCACGAGTTCCATCAGGTCCTCCGCGCTCAGTAGGACTTCGGCAGGCCGAGGCTGAACTGGGCCACGAAGTTGAGGATCATCTCCCGGCTCACCGGGGCGACCCGGCCCACGCGGGTGGACGCGAGCAGCGACGCCATGCCGTACTCGGCGGCGAAACCGTTGCCGCCGAGCGTCTGCACGCTCTGATCGACCGCGCGCACCGCCACCTCGGCGGCGGCGTACTTGGCCATGTTCGCCGCCTCGCCGGCGCCCATGTCGTCGCCGGCGTCGTAGAGCGTGGCCGCCTTCTGCATCATCAGCTTCGCCTGCTCGACCTCGATCTTGAGCTGCGCCAGCGGGTGCGCCAGGCCCTGGTGCGCGCCGATCGGCTGACCCCACACCACCCGCTCCTTCGCGTAGGCGACAGCGCGA
Source organism: uncultured Actinomycetota bacterium (assembly GCA_963850835.1). Lineage (GTDB taxonomy): Bacteria > Actinomycetota > Actinomycetes > Mycobacteriales > Jatrophihabitantaceae > Jatrophihabitans. The sequence goes on from CAWKNB010000007.1 coordinate 120,249, forward strand.
TCGAGGGCGAACCTGGTGGTGCCGACCGACAGCGCAGCCGCCATGACCCGTTCCGGGTTGAGGCCGGCGAACAGTTGCGCGAGTGCCGCGTCCTCCTCGCCGACGAGCGCGTCGGCCGGCAACCGCACATCGTCGAAGAACAGCAGGAACTGTTTGTCGGTCCATGCGAGATCCATGTCGATCATTCGATGTTCGAAACCCGCGGCGTCGGTGGGCACGATGAACAGCACCGGCTCGAGCCGGCCGGTGCGCGCGTTCTCGGTGCGCCCGACCACCAGGACGGCGTCGGCGCGATCGACCCCGCTGACGTAGATCTTGCGACCGGTGAGCAACCAGTCGGCGCCGTCGCGGCGTGCGGTGGTGGTCAGCTTGTGCGAGTTCGAACCGGCGTCCGGCTCGGTGATCCCGAACGCCATGATGGTGGTGCCGTCGGCGATGCCGGGCAACCAGCGTTGCCGCTGCGCGGCGGTGCCGAACCGGCTGATCACGGTGCCGCAGATGGCGGGGGACACCACCATCAGCAGCTGGCTGCAGCCGGCCGCGGACAGCTCCTCCTCCACGATCGCGAGCTCGTAGAGCCCTTGGCCCCCGCCGCCGTACTCCTCGGGCAGATTCACGCCGAGGTAGCCGTGCCGACCCAGCTCGAGCCACAGCTCGTCGGTGTGGCCGCCTTCCTTGAGCATGCGTCGGGTGTAGTCGAAGCCGTATCTCGCGCCGAGCTCGGCGACCGCCTTGCGCAGCGCCTGCTGCTCTTCCGATTCCCGAAAGTCCACCGGCTATTCCTCCTCGGTGACGACGGCGAGCACAGCACCGACGTCGATCTGCTGACCTGCGACGACGAGCAGTTCGGCCACGACGCCGGCATGCGGGGCGTCGATGCGGTGCTGCATCTTCATCGCCTCCACCCACAACACCGGATCGCCCGCGGCGACGCGGTCGCCGACCTGCACCGCGAGACGCGCGACGGAGCCGGGCATCGGCGCGCGCAACGAACCGTGCGCCGCGTTCGCGCCGGGCTCGACGAAGCGGGGAAGCCGGCGCAACCGCAGCGGCCCGAGTGGGGAATCGACGTAGACGTGCTCACCGTCCACGGCCACCGCGAACACCCGGCGTACGCCGGCCTGCTCGAGGACGACCCGGTCGGAGGCCGCGTGCACCAGGGTGACGTCGTCGAACCCCTCGGCCGTGAGCCCGTCGCGGGTGAATCGATACGCGACCTCGCCGAGGTCGAACGCGATGTGTTGAGGTTGGCTGGGGACGTTGCGCCAGCCGCTGGGAAGAGCGCCGAACACCGGTGCTGACGCGCGGGCGGCGGCGTCGACCGCGAGCGCAGCGGCGAGGGTGCTGATGCGGGCAGCGGCCGGTTCGCACAGCGGTGCCGCAAGCGCGTCGAGGCCGTGGCGGTCGAGGAACGCAGTGTCGGTCTCGCCGCGGTCGAACGCGTCGTGGCGTAACACGTTCACCAGCAGGTCGCGGTTGGTCACCACGCCGTGCAGGCGCGCGCGGGCAAGGGCTGCGGCAAGTCTGGCGGTGGCCTGGTGCCGGGTCGGCGCCCAGGCGATCACCTTCGCCAGCATGGCGTCGTAGTGGCTGCTCACGACGCTGCCGGCGGCGACACCGCTGTCCACCCGCAGACCGGCGGCGGCAGGGGAGGTGGCGAACTCGACGTCGACACCCGGGATCGCGAAGCAGGACACCGTGCCGGTCTGCGGTCGCCAGGCAGCCGCAGGATCCTCGGCGTAGAGCCGGGCCTCGATCGCGTATCCGCGTGGTACCGGTGGCGTGGCGAGTCGCCCGCCCGCCGCGATGTCGAGCTGGGCGGCCACGAGGTCGAGGCCGGTGGTGCACTCGGTGACCGGGTGTTCCACCTGCAGCCGGGTGTTCATCTCGAGGAAGAAGAACCGGCCGGCGTCGTCGGCGAGGAACTCCACCGTGCCGGCGCCGGTGTAGTCGATCGCGCGTGCGGCTGTGCGGGCGGCGTCGAAGATCTGGTCCCGCATCCCGTCGACACGTTCGACCAACGGCGACGGAGCCTCCTCGACGATCTTCTGGTGCCGCCGCTGGATCGAGCACTCCCGTTCGCCGACGGCCCACACCGTGCCGTGCGCGTCGGCGAGCACCTGCACCTCGATGTGCCGGCCGGTGGCCAGGTACGGCTCGCAGAACACGGTGTCGTCGCCGAAGGCGGCGCCCGCCTCCGCGCGCGCGGCGGCCAGCTCGGCCGGCAGCTCGGCGTGATCTGACACGACCCGCATGCCGCGCCCGCCGCCACCGGCCGATGCCTTGATCAGCACCGGCAGGTCGGCCGGGGTGATCGTGTCGGGATCGAGCCGGTCGAGCACCGGCACGCCGGCATCGCCCATCAATTGCTTGGCCGCGATCTTGCTGCCCATCGCCGCGATCGCGTCCGGGCTCGGTCCCACCCAGATGAGGCCGGCGTCCACGACCGCCTGCGCGAATGTTGCATTTTCCGAAAGGAAGCCGTAGCCGGGGTGAACCGCGTCGGCACCCGATCGGCGGGCGGCATCGACGATCAGCTCGGCGCGCAGGTAGGTGTCGGCAGCCGCCGCGCCGGGCAGTCGCACGGCCGCGTCGGCCTCGGTGACGAACGGCTCGGCGGCGTCGGGATCGGCGAACACCGCCACCGTCTCGATGCCCATGGTGCGGCAGGTGCGGAACACCCGCCGGGCGATCTCGCCGCGGTTGGCGACCAGCACCCGGGTGATCCTCATAGTCGGAACACCCCGTACCCGTCGGCTCCGGCGACCGGCGCGCTGTGCACCGCCGAGAGCGCGATGCCGAGAACGGTGCGGGTGTCGCGCGGGTCGATCACCGCGTCGTCGTAGAGCATGCCCGACAGGAACGGCGCGAGCGACTCCCGCTCGATCTGTGCCTCCACGCCGGCGCGAAGTTTCGCGTCCGCGGTCTCGTCGTACTCCTGCCCCCGCGCCGCGGCCGCCTGCCGCGCGACGATCGACATCACTCCCGCCAGCTGCGCCGGACCCATCACCGCCGATTTCGCCGACGGCCAGGTGAACAGGAACCGGGGCCCATAGGCGCGACCGCACATGCCGTAGTTGCCGGCACCGTAGGAAGCACCCAACGTGACGGTCAGATGCGGCACCGTCGAGTTCGTCACGGCATTGATCATCTGCGCGCCATGCTTGATGATCCCGCGCTGTTCGTACTCGCGCCCGACCATGTAGCCGGTGGTGTTCTGCAGGAACAGCAACGGCGTGTCGGCGCGGTTGGCCAGCTGGATGAACTGCGCCGCCTTCTGCGCCTCCTCGCTGAACAACACACCGCGCGCGTTGGCCAGCACTCCGATCGGGTAACCGTGCAGGGTGGCCCAGCCGGTCACCAGCGAGGATCCGTACAGCGGCTTGAATTCGTCGAAGTCCGAGTCGTCGACGATCCGACCGATCACCTCGCGCGGGTCGAACGGCACTTTCAGGTCGCTCGGCACGATGCCGAGCAGTTCGTCCTCGTCGAGCCGCGGGGGAGATCCACCGGGTCTCGGGGCCGGCCCGAGCTTGCGCCAGTTCAGCCGGCCGACGATCTGGCGGCCCAGCCGGATGGCGTCGGGCTCGTCGACGGCGTAGAAGTCGGCGAGGCCGGACCGCCGTGCGTGCATGTCCGCGCCGCCGAGCGACTCGTCGTCGGACTCCTCTCCGGTGGCCATCTTCACCAGCGGCGGTCCGGCCAGGAACACCTTCGACCGCTGGTCGATCATGACGACGAAGTCGCTCATGCCGGGGATGTACGCGCCGCCGGCGGTGGAGTTGCCGAACACCAGCGCGATGGTCGGGATGCCCGCGGCGGACAGTCGGGTGAGATCGCGGAACATCGCCCCGCCCGGGATGAAGATCTCCTTCTGGGTCGGCAGGTCGGCGCCGCCGGACTCGACCAATCCGATGACCGGCAGCCGGTTCTGCAGCGCGATCTCGTTGGCGCGCAAGACTTTCTTCAGGGTCCACGGATTGGATGCGCCGCCCCGGACCGTCGGGTCGTTGGCGTTGATCAGACACTCGACGCCGTTGACGACCCCGATCCCGGTGACCACCGACGCGCCGACGGTGAACTCCGAACCCCATGCCGCGAGCGGCGAGAGTTCGAGAAACGGCGAGCCCGGATCGAGCAGCAGTTCGATGCGTTCGCGGGCCAGCAGCTTGCCGCGCGCCCGGTGACGTTCGACGTAGCTTGCCCCGCCGCCCGCCACCGCTTTCGCGTGCTCGGCGTCGAGCGTCGCGAGCTGCGCCAGCATGGCCTCGCGGTTGGCGCGGTGGTCGTCGCTCGACGGGTCGACGCCGCTGGCCAGGACGGTCACAGCAGGGCCTCCGGTATGTCGACGACCCGGGCGCGCAGCCACTCGCCGAGCGCCTTGGCCTGCGGATCGTGCCGGACGTCGGCCGCGACGCCGGCGCCGAGGATGCCGTCGACCACGAAGTTCAGCGCTCGCAGGTTGGGCAGCACGTGCCGCCGCACCGGCAGCGGCCCGGTCTCGGGCATCAGCTGCCGGAACCGCTCGGCGCTGAGGTAGGACGCCAACCATCCGAACGCGTCGTCGGTGCGAGCCCACAGCCCGACGTTCGCGGCTCCGCCCTTGTCGCCGCTGCGCGCCCCGATGAGGGTGCCGAGCGGTACCCGTCGGGTCGGGCCGTCGGGCCCGGCCGGCACCGCCGGCTCAGGTACCTCCGCCAGCTCTTCGGAATCAGAAAGGGCTGGGATGTCGATTCGCGTGCCGTCCGGCAACACCGCCACGTGTGGTACCTGATCGGCGGCCACGTATGCCGCGGTGAACACGCCGTAGGGCGACGCGTCGCCGGGCGGCGCGGTGAGGTGGAATCCGGGATACGACGCCAGCGCCAGCTCGATCGCCGCGCCGGAGAACGACCGGCCGATCGCCTTCGGATCGGGTCCGCGCACCACGCAGTGCAACAGCGCGGCCGCCTCTTCCTGCACGTCGGCGTCGGCATGGTCGGTGCGGGCGAGCGTCCACTGGGCGTCGAAGTCGGCGAGCTGCGATCTCACCAGCTCGGCCTTGGCCTCGATGTCCAGCCCGGTCAGCACGAAGGTGACCTCGTTGCGGTAGCCGCCGATGCCGTTGAGGCCGACCTTCAGCGTCGGCGGCGGCGGTTCGCCCAGCACCCCGCTGATGCGCACCCGATCCCGGCCGTCGTCGGTGAGCGTGATCGTGTCGAAGCGCGCCGTCGCGTCCGGCCCCGCGTAGCGCGCCCCGCCGATCTCGTAGAGCAGCTGCGCAGTGACCGTGCCGATCGACACCGTGCCGCCGGTGCCCGGGTGCTTGGTGATCACCGCGGAGCCGTCCATCTCGACCTCGGCGATCGGGAAGCCGAGCGGCCGGTCGAGGGGTATCTCGCGGAAGAAGGCGTAGTTCCCGCCGCTCGCCTGCGGGCCGCATTCGATCACGTGCCCGGCCACCGCCGCACCGGCGAGCGCGGCGTAGTCGGTGCGCGCCCAGCCGAAGTGCGCGGCGGCGGGGCCGACCACGAGCGACGCGTCGGTGACCCGACCGGTGACGACGACGTCGGCGCCGGCCGACAGGCACGCGGCGACGCCCCACGCACCGAGGTAGGCGTTGGCGGCAAGTGGCTCGCCGAGACCGAATTCGCCCGCGCGGGGGAGCAGGTCGTCGCCCTCCACGTGGGCGACCGCGACGTCGAGCCCGAGATCGGCGGCGAGCCGCCGGATCGCGGTGGCCAGTCCGGCCGGATTGAGCCCACCGGCGTTGGTGACGATCTTGACCCGGCGTTCGAGGGCGGTGCCGAGCGTCGTTTCGAGCTGGCGCACGAAGGTGCGGGCGTACCCGAGCGAGGGGTCGCGCAACCGGTCGCGGCCGAGGATCAGCATGGTGAGCTCGGCCAGGTAGTCGCCGGTGAGCACGTCGATCTCGCCGCCGCGCAGCTGTTCGGCGAGCGCCGAGAGCCGGTCGCCGTAGAACCCGGATGCGTTCGCGATGCGCAGTGCGGTCACGGTGCTCCTCGCCGCTGAGTCACGACCAGGGTCCGAGACTCGCACCGGGCGTGGAAAAAAACAAGCCGGCTTGCTTGTTTCAGCCCGCTCGCGGGCCGCGCAGCCTCCGCAGGTCGGCCGCGAACCGCGGCTGCCCGGTGTCGAGCGCGGCGAAGAACGTGGTGTCGCACGCTTCGACCGCGGCATTGGCCCGGTTGGAGAGATCGGCCCCTGCGGCGGTGACCGCCACTGCCCAGGCCCGGCCGTCGTCGGGGTGCGGCGTCCGGGTGACGAGCTCGCGCTGCTCGAGGGCCCGCAACACCTGCGAGGTCATCATCGGATCGGTGAAGGCGTGGGCCGCCAGATCGCGCTGGGTCACCGGCTGATCGCTGCCCAGCCAGGCCAGGGACGCGAGCAGCACGAACTGCACGTGAGTCAGGTCGTAGGGGCGCAGTGCGGCCCGAATCGCAGCCTGCCAGTGGTTCGTGACCTGCCACAGCAGCAGCCCGACGCTCTCGTCTGCCGAGGCGTATGCGGTCTCCAGCCGCCCGCTCACGGGCGCGCGGCGGCCTCGGCGGCGGCGCCCAGCCGTTCGAGGTCAGGTTGTGCCGATGCGGCGATCCCCTTCGCGAGGACGAGACGCCACATCGGGGCGAGCGCTCCGGTGAGGGTCACCGTCACCGAAACCTCGCAACCACCCGTGGCGAGCTCGCGCACGGTGTGCGCGAAGGTCAGGCGGGCGCCGAACAGCTTGGACACATCGACGAACTCGCGGCCCGGAACCAGACGTTCGACGGTGAACGCGACCTTCGGGCCGCCTTTCGGTTTCAGAACTCCGGTGGCGCCCTCGACGAACGGGCCGTCCAGGCGCACCCATTCGGTGTCGAGATTCCACTCCGGCCAGGTGGCCATGTCGGCCCAGCGATCGAAGATGGCGGCCGGCGCAGCGGCGGAGCGGATGTGGGCGGTAGCGATCGTCGTCATGCATTTAGTATGCGCGCTTACTATCTGGCTGGCGCAAGAGGGATTTCAGCGATGGATCGTGATCAGGCGGGTGAGCCGAACGGCCAGCCCTGTTCCTCGCTGCTGGCCTTCTGCTGCACGCCGCGGTGCTCGAGATGGCGGGCCGTCAGGCCGACGGCCTGCGAAACGTCGACCCCGGTCTGGTCGGCCAGCAGGTAGACGCCGTAGGCCAGTTCGCCGAGCCGGGCGCCCCATTCCTGACCGGGACGGAACGGCCGTCTGCCGCGCTCGGTGTCGGCGGTCACGGTGGCGGTCAGCCCGCCGAGCAGGGTCTGCAGCTCGAGCAGCAGCGTGGGCACGGTTGCGTGGAGGTCGGCAACGTCCGCGCTGCGGGCGACGGCTTCTTGCAAGTCGGTCACGCGGGTAAGGTACCTAACCCCGATCGCGGCGACGGTAGGGTCGCGGACGTGAATGCCGGTGACCGCTGAACGACCCGCCCGGTTACGGGTCGGCGTGGTCGGTGCCGGGCGGGTCGGCGCGACGCTGGGCGCCGCCCTGGGGCGCGCGGGACACCACATCGTCGCGGTCAGCGCGGTGTCGGCCGAATCCCGGGCGAGAGCCGAGCGGATGTTGCCCGGCGTGCCCATCCGGGCGGTCGACGAGACCGTCGACGAGGCCGATTTCGTGCTGTTGGCGGTGCCGGACGACGTGCTGCGCCCGCTCGTGTCCGGCCTGGCCGGCACCGAGAGCTGGCGGGCCGGCCAACTGGTCGCGCACACCTCGGGCGCGCACGGCATCGGCGTGCTCGACCCGGCGGCGGCCCGTGGCGTCATCGCGCTGGCGCTGCACCCGGTGATGACCTTCGCCGATCGCCCCGAGGATCTCGACCGTCTCGACGGCGCGACGTTCGGGGTCACCGCCCCCGAGGACCTGCGTGCGGTGGCCGAGTCGCTCGTCGTCGAGATGGGGGGCGAGCCGGTGTGGGTGCCGGAATCGGCCCGCGCGCTCTACCACGCCGCACTCACCGTCGCGTCGAATCACCTCGTCACGCTGGTGAACGACTCGATGTCGATGCTCGCCGACGTGGGCGTGGGCGAGCCGGCCCGGCTCTTGGCGCCGCTGCTCAGCGCCGCGCTGGACAACGTGCTGCGCCTCGGCGACGCCGCACTCACGGGCCCGGTATCGCGCGGCGACGTCGCCACCGTCGCGACGCACGTGGACACGCTCGGCCGCCGTGCTCCGGACGTCCTGCCTGCATACCTCGCGATGGCACGCCGCACCGCCGAACGGGCCCGCGACTCGGGGCGGCTGACCAGCGAACAGGCCGATGCGGTGCTGGCGGTGCTCGCGCCGTGAAGGTCGTGTCGACCCGTGCCGACCTCGCCGCGGCGCGCGACGGCGCCGGCGCCGCCGTGGGCCTGGTGCCGACCATGGGCGCGTTGCACGCCGGGCACGGTGCGCTCATCGAGACCGCGCGCGCCGAGTGCGACGCGGTGGTGGTGAGCATCTTCGTGAACCCGCTGCAGTTCGGCCCGGATGAAGACCTGGCGCGTTACCCACGAACGCTCGACGCCGACCTGGACCTGTGCGAGCGGCTCGGCGCCGACATCGTGTGGGCTCCGGCCCTGACAGACATGTACCCGCACGGCGGTGCGCAGGTGCAGGTGTCGCCCGGCCCGCTCGGTGAGATCCTCGAGGGCATCAGCCGGCCCACGCACTTCGCCGGCATGCTCACCGTCGTCGCGAAGCTGCTCAACACGGTGCGGCCGGCACGCGGGTACTTCGGGGAGAAGGACTACCAGCAGCTGACCTTGATCCGGCTGATGGCCGCCGACCTCGACCTCGGCGCGGCGATCGTGGGCGTGCCGACGGTGCGCGAACCGGACGGGTTGGCGCTGTCGAGCCGCAACCGGTACCTGTCCGCCGCCGAACGGATCCGTGCGCTCGCCCTGTCCCGCGCGCTGTTCGCCGGCCGCGACGCGGCGGCCGCGGACGGCCTGCAGGCCGGCCTGACCGTCGCCACCGGGGTGCTCGCCACCGAGCCCGGCATCGACGTCGACTACCTCGAGCTGCGCGCTCCCGATCTGGATCAGGCGCCGGACGCCGGCCTCGCCCGGCTGCTCGTTGCGGCCCGGGTGGGCCGGACCCGGCTCATCGACAACCTGGAGGTGTCCGGGTGATCGCCGTGCCACGCCGGCTGGCAGCGCCGGAGCCCGGCTGGTCCATCGAGACCGACGTCGTGGTGGTGGGTTCAGGAATCGCCGGACTCACCACCGCGCTGCACCTGAGCCGGCAGTCGACGCTGCGCGTGCTGCTGGTGACCAAGGACGTGTTGGCCGCGGGTTCGACCCGCTGGGCCCAGGGCGGCATCGCGGCCGCACTGGGCATCGGCGATTCGGCGGAGGACCACTTCGTCGACACCGTCGTGGCCGGGGCCGGCGTCTGTGACGAGGCCGCAGTGCGCACGCTCGTGCGCGAGGGGCCGGCGGCGGTGCGTGAGCTGGCCCAGACCGGCGCCCGCTTCGATCGGGCCGGGGACGGCGAGTTGTCGCTGGGTCGCGAGGGCGGTCATCGCCGCAATCGGATCGCCCACGCGGGCGGCGACGCCACCGGCGCGGAGATCGAACGCGCGCTCGTCACCAGGGTCCTCGACGCCACGGCCGTCGACGTGATCGAGCACGCGCTGTTGCTCGACCTGCTGACGGATGCCGACGGCGCGGTCGTGGGGCTGACGCTGCACGTGATGGGCGAAGGCGCCCGCGACGGCATCGGCGCGGTGCGCGCGCCCGCCGTCGTGCTGGCGACCGGCGGCATCGGACAGGTGTACGCGTCGACCACCAACCCGAGCGTGTCCACCGGCGACGGCGTTGCGGCGGCGCTGCGGGCCGGCGCGGTCGTGCGAGATCTCGAGTTCGTGCAGTTTCATCCAACGGTCACGTGGCTCGGGCCGCACTCGCGTGGACAGCAACCGCTGGTGAGCGAGGCGGTGCGCGGCGAGGGCGCGTTCCTCGTCGACGACGCCGGCGAGCGGTTCATGACCGGCGCGCACGAGCTCGCCGATCTCGCTCCGCGCGACGTCGTCGCGAAGGCGATCCTGCGCCGGATGCGCGAGACCGGCGCCGACCACGTGTGGCTCGACGCGCGGCACTTCGGGGCCGAGACGTGGCGGGTTCGGTTTCCGACCATCAACGCGACGCTGCTGTCGCTGGGTGTCGACCCGGCACGCGATCTCATCCCCGTGGTCCCGGCCTGCCACTACGCGAGCGGCGGGGTGCGGGTGGACCTGTCCGGCGAATCGTCACTGCCCGGGCTGTTCGCATGTGGCGAGGCGGCGTGCACGGGAGTGCACGGCGCGAACAGGTTGGCGTCCAACTCGCTGCTCGAGGGTCTCGTGTTCGGACACCGCATCGCCGAGACGCTGATCGCCCGCCTCGGTGCTTCCCGCCCCGGCGCCGCCGCACCGGCGACGCCGATCCCCGCCGGTCCGTTGCTGCCCGACACCGCCCGCCCGCAGCTGCAGCAGTTGATGTCGCGCGACGTCGGGGTGCTGCGTGACGAGAAGGGCCTCGCGCTCGCGGGGCAGGCCCTCGCCGACCTCGCGTCCGTCGGTGGCGGCGTGCCCGGCACCGAGGCGTGGGAGACGACGAACCTGCTGACCGTGGCGGCCGCGCTCAGCCAGGCGGCGCGGCTGCGAGAGGAGACCCGCGGCACCCACTGGCGCGACGACTTCCCGCAGCGCGACGACGCGCACTGGCGCGGGCACCTCGACACCGTGCTGACCGGCTCCGGTGACCTGCAGACCACCTTCACCGGGATCCCGGCATGACCCTGCCTCCGGCGTCGACGAACTCGTCGCCCGCGCGTTGGCCGAGGACCTCGGCGCGGCCGGCGACGTCACCACCCACGCGACGGTTGCCGCGACCCAGCTCGCGACGGCCGAAATCGTCGCCAGGCAGGCCGGCGTGGTGGCCGGATTGCCGGTGGTGGCCGCGGTGCTGAGCGCGGTCGGCCAGGGCCGCGTGCAGATCGAGTACGGCAGCGCCGACGGCGCCCGGGTCGTCGCCGGCGAGGTGCTGGCCACGGTGCGCGGGCCGCTGCGCGATCTGCTGACCGCCGAGCGCACCGCGCTGAACTTCTTGGGCCACCTGTCCGGGGTCGCCACCCTGACCCAACGCTGGGTCGACGCGGTCGACGGCACCGGCGCCCGCATCCGCGACACCCGCAAGACGCTGCCCGGGCTGCGCGCGCTGCAGAAGTACGCCGTCCGCTGCGGGGGCGGGGTCAACCACCGCATGTCGCTGTCCGACGCCGCTCTCGTCAAGGACAACCACGTGGTCGCGGCGGGTGGCGTGGTGGCGGCATTCGAGCTGGTGCGCACCGCGTACCCCGGCCTGCCACTGGAGATCGAGGTGGACACCCTCGCGCAGGCTCGCGACGTGATCGACGCGGGCGCCGACCTCGTCCTGCTGGACAACATGTCGACGTCGGACATGGCAGCCGCGGTGGCCTACGCGGCCGGCCGCGCCCAGCTCGAGGCATCGGGTGGGTTGACCCTCGACCGTGCCCGCGAAGTGGCGGAAACGGGCGTCGACTACCTTGCGGTGGGTGCGCTGACCCACTCGGCCCCCGTTCTCGACATCGGTTTGGACATGTAGATGCTGCTCACCATCGACGTCGGCAACACCAACACCGTCCTGGGCGTGTTCGACGGTGCCGAACTGCACAACTCCTGGCGCATCAAGTCCGACGCCCGCAACACCGCCGACGAACTCGCGCTGGTGTTCGACGGGTTGTTGGCCGACCTGGCGGTGTCCGGGATCGCAGCGTGCTCGACGGTGCCGGCGGTGACGCGCGAGCTGCGTGCGATGCTGACGCGCTACTACTCCGACATCCCCACCGTTCTCGTCGAACCCGGGGTGCGAACCGGCGTCAGCGTGCTCACCGACAATCCGAAGGAAGTCGGCACCGACCGCATCTGCAACACCGCCGCCGCGCATCACCTGGCCGACGGGCACGCGATCGTCGTCGATTTCGGCACCTCGACGAACTTCGACTGCGTCAGCGAGCGCGGCGAGTTCCTGGGCGGTGCGCTGGCCCCGGGTATCGAGATCTCGCTGGACGCGCTCGCGGCGCGGGCCGCGCAGCTGCGCACGGTGGAACTGGTCGCGCCGCGCAGCGCGATCGGCAAGAACACCGTCGAGTCGCTGCAGTCGGGCATCCTGTACGGCTTCGCCGGGCAGGTCGACGGCATGGTGCGGCGGCTCAGCGTCGCTCTCGCACCGAAGGACCCGGACTCGGTGACGGTGATCGCCACCGGCGGACTGGCCACGCTGGTGATCGACCACTGCGAGACCGTCAACCGCTTCGAGCCCGAACTCACCCTGATCGGCCTGCGGTTGATCTTCGACCGCAACGCCTGACCGCACCACGGGTTTCGTCGTCGTCAGCGGGCCCACGGGCAGCCGCTGTTGCAAGAGTCGGTTCCCGGGCGAGCCGCCTGACGGGCGCCCGTTAGGTTCGAAGCATGGAGCTACGTGTCTTCACCGAGCCGCAGCAGGGCGCGTCCTACGACGATCTGCTGCGCGTTGCCAAGGCCACCGAGGATCTCGGCTTCGACGCCTTCTTCCGTTCCGATCACTACCTGGCGATGGGCGGCTCCGGCTTGCCCGGCCCCACCGACGCGTGGCTGACGCTCGCCGGGTTGGCCCGCGAGACATCGCGGATCCGGCTCGGCACGCTCGTCAGCGCCGCCACCTTCCGGCTGCCCGGGCCGCTTGCGATCTCCGTGGCGCAGGTCGATCAGATGAGCGGCGGGCGCATCGAGCTGGGGCTCGGCGCGGGTTGGTTCGAGGACGAGCACCGCGCCTACGGCATCCCGTTCCCGGACGTCGCCGAGCGCTACGACCGGTTCGGCGAGCAGGTCGAGATCGTGCGCGGTCTGCTCGGCACGCCGGACGGCGAGCAGTTCGACTTCGCCGGCAAGCACTACGAGCTCACCGATTCCCCGGCGCTGCCCAAACCGGTGCAGTCGCCGGTGCCGTTGATCCTCGGTGGCAACGGCCGCAAGCGCGGCGCGGCGCTCGCGGCGCGGTTCGCCGACGAGTACAACGTGCCGTTCCTGTCCCGCGCGAAGACCGCGGAGATCTACGGCCGGGTGCGCGCGGCGGCCGAACAGACGGGCCGCACGTTGCGCTACACAGCCGCGCAGGTGCTGTGCGTGGGGCGCGACGACGCGCAGGTGAAACGCCGGGCCGCTGCGATCGGGATGGATCTCGACGAGATCCGTGCCGACGCGATCGTCGGTACGCCGGCCGAGGCGCTCGACCGGATCGGCTCGTGGGCCGAGCACGGGGCCGAGCGGCTGTACCTGCAGACGCTCGACCTGGCCGACCTCGACCACCTCGAACTCGTCGCCGCCGAAGTCCTGCCGCACGTGTAGCGATCCGGGAAGGAAGACGCGTGGACAACCTGCGCGAGCGCATCGACGCCACCAGCGTGGCCGAGCTGCGACGCCTGGGCAGTTTCAAGTGGAGCGCCCCGGGACCGGACGGGTTCGGCGCCGCTGTCGCCGAGATGGACTTCGGCGCGGCGCCGGTGATCGTCGACGCATTGGAGCGGCTCAACGCCGACGCCCTGTTCGGCTACCTGCCCGACCGCATGGGCGACGAGCTGGCGGCAGCGTGCGCCGACTTCGTGCAGCGCCGTTACGGCTGGGCGGTCGATCCCGCCGACGTCCATCATGTGCCGGACGTGATCAAGGGCCTCGAGGTGGCGATCGATCAGCTGTCCCGGCCGGGCGCGCCGGTCATCCTGCCGACGCCGGCGTACATGCCGTTCCTGGTGTTCCCACGCTTCCTCGGCCGGGACATCATCGAGGTGCCGATGCTCGACGTCGACGGGCGGTACGAGTTCGACCTCGACGGCATCGACGCCGCGTTCCGGGCCGGCGGTCATCTGCTGATCCTCTGCAACCCGTACAACCCGTTGGGCCGGGTGTTCACGCCCGCCGAGATGAGCGCGGTGACCGACGTGGTCGACCGCAACGGCGGGCGGGTGTTCAGCGACGAGATCCACGCTCCGCTCGTCTATCCGGGCAGCCGGCACGTGCCCTATGCCACGACCTCGGACACCGCCGCGGCCCACACCCTGACCGCCATCTCGGCGTCGAAGGCCTGGAACCTGCCCGGCCTCAAGTGCGCGCAGGTGATCCTGACCAACGACGCCGACCGGGCGCGCTGGGCGGAGTTCGGGCGCTTCGCCGCGCACGGCACCAGCAACCCCGGAGTCGTGGCGAACACCGCCGCGTACCGGCACGGCGAACCATGGCTGCGCGAGGTGCTCGCCTACCTCGACGGCAACCGGCACCTGCTCACCGACCTGCTCGCCCGCGAGGCGCCCGGCGTGCGGTATCGCCCGCCGGAGGGCACCTACCTCGGCTGGCTCGACTGCACCGCGCTGGGCCTGCCGGGCTCACCCGGCGAGCTGGTCACCGAACGCTCGAAGGTGCTGGTCGTCGACGGCCCGGCGTTCGGCGCGGGTGGCCCCGGCTCGTTCCGGCTCAACTTCGCCACGCCCGCGCCGGTGCTCACCGAGATCGTCGGCCGCGTCGCCGCGGCCCTGCGCTGACCCACCACCTCGGGGGTGGGATAGTCAGAGCCAGCCACGCTCGTCGGCGACCCGCACGGCCTCGACCCGGTTGCGCACGCCGGTCTTTGCGATCGCTGCGGACAGGTAGTTGCGCACCGTGCCCTCGGACAGGAACAGCTTGGCCGAGATGTCGGCGACCGTCGCGCCGTCGCGGGCGGCCACGAGCACGTCACGCTCGCGGCCGGTCAGCGGCGACGCACCGCCGGCGAGTGTCGCAGCAGCGAGCGCCGGGTCGACGACGCGTTCCCCACGCGCCACTCGGCGGACCGCGTCGGCCAACTGCTCGGCCGGCGCGTCCTTGACGACGAAACCCGATGCGCCCGCCTCCATCGCACGGCGCAGATAGCCCGGCCGCCCGAATGCCGTCAGCATGATCATCTTGCAGCCGGGCACCTGATTGGTGACCGCGGCGGCAGCGGCGAGTCCGTCCATGCCGGGCATCTCGATGTCCAGCAGCGCGACATCGGGTCGTTCGCGCAGCGCCGCGGCGACCACCTCGTCACCGCGCCCGACCTGGGCCACGACGTCGAAGTCGTCCTCGAGTTCGAGCAGGGCGGCCAGGGCGGAGCGGACGAGCGTCTGGTCGTCGGCGAGCAGCAGCCGGATCACGCCTCGACCTCGGCCCGGTCGACCGGTGGGGTGGCCAGCTCGGGCGCAGTCGCCGGAACCTCTGCGCGCAGGACGAAACCGTTGTGGGTGCTGGTCGTGGTCACGGTGCCGCCGTGGGCGCCGACCCGCTCGCGCAACCCCGCGAGGCCGTTGCCGGTGCCCGGCACCCCGCCGTGCCCGGTGTCGGCGATCTCGATCCAGCGCGGCCCGATTCGGATTTCGCAACGTGGTGCGTGCGAGTGGCGCACCACGTTCGTGATGCCCTCGCGCACCACCCAGCCGAACACCTCCGACAACCCTGGCTCGACGACGTCGACCGAACCGGGAAGCTCGGCCGTGATACCGGCGGCGCGCAACACCTCACGGGCGGTCGCGAGCTCGCCGGCAAGCGTGACGTCGCGGTGTCCGGCAACGGCGGCGCGGACGTCACCGAGCGTGCGTCGTCGACAGCTGCTCCACCTCGGTGATCTCCTGCTGGGATCGCACCGCCTCGCCACGCTCGGCCAGCCGGCGCGCCAGGCCCGCCTTGACGGTGATGGTGGTCAGCGAGTGGCCGAGCAGGTCGTGCAGGTCGCGGGCGATGCGCGAGCGCTCGTTCTCCGCCGCCAGCCGCGCGACCTCGGCGCGGGCCGCCGCGAGCTCGCGGTTGGACTGGATGATCTGGAAGAACCCGTACATCGCGAAGGCGACGAGCAGCACCGACAGGCCGGTGGTCCAGTCGGCTTCCTTCGAGTGCCAGGCCGGGACGATCATCTCCCCGAAGGTGCCGAAGAGGACGAGCGCCAGGATCATCCACGGCGACCACCAGCGCCGGGCGGCGACGGTCAGCACCGCGATGTAGACGAGGAAGACCAGCGCGTCGGGTCCGGCGAGGAAGCACTCCACCACCAGCAGCCCGATGCACACGGCGTAGACGACGTAGAACGTGCGCAGGTGCTGCTGCCAGCCCATCGGCAGCGCAGCGAGGTAGCAGACCGGCGAACGCCACGACGATCGCGTACCCGATCACGGCCGCGACGCCGGACGAATGCTTGCCCACCCCGGACACGGTCTGCGCCAGATAGATCAACCAGACGCTCGGGAAGACGTAGCGCTGCCAGCCGCTGTTCCACATCCGGCTGATGCCGTCGTGGATCTCGTCGGGGGAGCACTCGCCGGGTCGGGCCATGACGTCGCTCAGGATCGCCTGGTGTCGCGCCGGTAGGCCCACATCGCCAGCGCGCCACAGCCGACCGACCAGACCGCGATCACGATCCAGCCCTCCAGTCCCCAGGTGTTGCCGGCGCCGAGGCCGACGTGTCCAGCCTGAACCAGCCAGTAGGACGGAAGCAACTTCACGAAGTCCACGAAGCCGCCGCTGCCGGTGATCGGGAACCAGGTCCCCCCGAGGAATGCGAACAGCGATGCGCCGATGCCGAGGGCGGCGCCGGCGGAATCCTCGTTGAGCAGGTGCCCGAATGCGATGCCCAGTGCGGCGAACGGGATGAGCGCGATCAGCACCAGTGCGGTCATCTCGAGCCACTGCGCGGCCTCGAGACGCACGCCGAGCATGATCCCGGACGCGTAGAGCAGCACCAGCCCGGCGATGGCCAGGGCGTAGCCGGTGATCACCTTGGCGCGCAGGTACGCCCGCGGGGACAGTGGCGTGATCCGCAGTTGGCGGTTCCAGCCGATCGTGCGCTCGGCCGCGATCCGCGCGCCGCCGGACATCACGGCCACCATCGCGCCGAAGGCCAGCAGGCCGACCATGTAGTACTGGGGCGCGAACAGCCCGGTCGGGTTCTTCGCCGTGCCGCCGAAGTTGTGGTTGTCCTTGTTCGGCGCGGCCAGCAGGAAGTACATCACCAGCGGGAAGATCAGCGAGAAGATCATCGCCTGCCGGTTGCGCACCACGCGCAGCAGTTCGTACCGGGTGTACGCGAGGCTGCTCATCGCTGCACCTCCTCCATGTCGCCTGCGGTCTCGTCGTCGCCGGTCAGTTGCAGGAAGGCCTCCTCGAGGCCGGCGCCGGACACCTCGATGTCGCGGGCGCCCGGGAACGCCGGCAGGAACGCCCGGACGGCGTCGTCGGAGTTCGAGCAGTTGAGGATGATCCCCTCGCCGCGGGTCTCGACGTTCGTCACTCCCGGCAGCTGGGCCAGTGCCTCGACGTCGGCGCCGGGCAGGGTGGCGCGGATGGTCCGCAGGCCCACTGTGGCCTTGATCTCGGTGGCCGGTCCGTCGGCGACCACGCGGCCGTGCGCCATCAGGATGATCCGGTCGGCGTAGGCGTCGGCCTCTTCCAGGTAGTGGGTCGCGAACACGACGGTCTTGCCACCGGCGGCGAAGCGGCGCATCGTCGCCCAGAAGTCGCGGCGCGCCTCGACGTCCATGGCGACGGTCGGTTCGTCGAGGACCAGCAGATCGGGATTGCCGATGATGCCGATCGCGAATCGCAGCCGCTGCGTCTGGCCACCGGACAGCTTGTTGGTCCGGCGGTCGGCGAGATCGCCGATGCGGGTGAGTTCGACGACCTCGTCGACCGACAGCGGGTTCGGGTACAGGCTCGCCACCATCGCAAGCAGCTCGCGCACCGTCAGGTACTGCGCAACCCCGCCGACCTGCAACATCGCGCCGATCCGCCCGGCGGCGATCGCCTGGTCGGCCGGCATGCCGAAGATCTCCACCTGGCCCGCGTCGGGGGCGAGCAGGCCGAGCATCATGTCGATCGTCGTGGACTTGCCGGCACCGTTCGGGCCGAGCAGTGCGACCGTCTCACCCCCCGGGATCTCGACGTCGATCCCGCGCACCGCGCGTACCGGGCCGCCGTGGGTCTTGAACGACTTGGTCAGCCCGGTGAGCCGGATCCCGGCACCGACGGCGGTGTGAGTCATGACCATGAGCCTGCCGGACGAGCACAGCCCGGCACAGTGCTTATCGGGCGAATCCGGCCATGACATCCGTCAGCAGTGCGCCCACTACGTTGGCAGGGTGAGTGAGGACACCGACGACGGCGCCGACCTGCCGGAGCAGCTGCGCATCCGGCGCGCCAAGTACGACCGGCTGATGGCCGACCCGCAGCGGGCTCCCTTCCCCGTCGCGGTGCCGCGCACGACGTCGCTGGCCGAGGTCCGTGCCAAGCACCACGATCTCGGCCCCGACGTCGCCACCGGCGAGCAGGTCGGGGTCACCGGCCGCGTCATCTTCGTGCGCAACACCGGCAAGTTGTGCTTCGCGCGGCTGCGCGAGGGCGACGCGGAGCTGCAGGCCATGCTCTCCCTCGACCGCGTCGGGGCCGACTCGCTCGCGGCCTGGAAGGCCGACGTCGACCTCGGCGACCTCGTCTTCGTCCACGGCGAGGTGATCTCGTCCAAACGCGGCGAGCTCTCGGTGCTCGCCGACGACTGGCGCATCACCGCGAAAGCGCTGCGGCCGCTGCCGGTGGCCCACAAGCCGATGTCGGACGAGAACCGGATCCGCGAGCGATATGTCGATCTGATCGTGCGCCCGGACGCCCGGAAAATGGTCACGCTTCGTAGTCAGGTGCTCAACTCGCTGCGCACGACGTTGACCGGGCGCGGATATGTCGAGGTGGAGACCCCGATCCTGCAGAACGTGCACGGCGGGGCCGCGGCGCGGCCATTTCACACGCATCTCAATGCATTCGATCTGCAGATGTCGCTTCGGATTGCCACGGAATTGTTTCTGAAACGCTGCGTCGTCGGCGGTATCGAGCGGGTCTTCGAGATGGGACCGGCATTTCGCAACGAGGGAATCGACTCCAGCCATTCGCCGGAGTACACGTTGCTGGAGGCATACGAGGCCTACGGCGACTACGACACGATGGCCGAGCTGACCCGGGCGCTGATCCTCGACGCGGCGGCCGCGGTCGGCGTCGAGCAGGGCACCGCACTCGACGGCGCGCCCCATCGAGCTGCACGGGCAGTGGCGATCGGTGACGATCCACGACGCCGTGTCCGACGCGGTGGGCGAGCACGTCACGGTGGACACTTCGGCCGAGGTCCTGCGCCGGCATGCCGAGCGGCTCGGGATCGTGCTGCAGCCGGGTTGGTCGGCCGGTGAGATCGTGCTGGAGCTCTACGAGAAGCTGGTCGAGCACACCCTGCGCGAGCCCACGTTCATCAAGGACTACCCCGTCGACGTCCGGCCGCTGGCCCGTCCGCACCGCGACGATCCGCGCCTCTCGGAGGCATGGGACCTGATCATCGGCGGTGTCGAAATAGCACCCGCGTATTCGGAGCTGGTCGACCCGGTCGAGCAGCGGCGCCGGTTGGTGGCGCAGTCGATCGCCGCCGCCCAG
This sequence comes from uncultured Actinomycetota bacterium, assembly GCA_963850835.1. Classification (GTDB taxonomy): domain Bacteria; phylum Actinomycetota; class Actinomycetes; order Mycobacteriales; family Jatrophihabitantaceae; genus Jatrophihabitans. The sequence continues at coordinate 139,741 of CAWKNB010000007.1, forward strand.
GGCGACCCGGAGGCGATGCAGCTCGACGAGGACTTCCTGCGCGCCCTCGAATTCGGCGCCCCGCCGATGGGCGGGATGGGGATGGGGGTCGACCGGCTGCTGATGGTGCTGACGGGCCGCGGAATTCGCGAGACAATACTGTTCCCGCTGGTCAAACCGCTCTGATCGCTAATGCGCGCGGCCATTCGGCCGCACCGGTAACATCGGCGGTCGCCGCGCGGAAGGAATTGCATCAATGGCGCAGAAAACGATTGTCCAGCTCATCGACGACCTGGACGAGGGACCGGCCGACGAGACCGTGCGTTTCGCCCTCGACGGGGCGTCCTACGAAATCGACCTTTCCACCGACAACGCGGCGAAACTGCGGGATGCGCTGGCCCTTTATGTCGCCAACGGCCGCCGGGTCAACCGGCCCACGCTGCACAACGCGAGCCCGGGCCGCCGTGCCCGGCCGGCCCGCGGCGACCGCGAACAGACCCAGGCCATCCGCGAGTGGGCCCGCAAGAACGGGCACAAGATCGGCGACAAGGGCCGCATCCCCGCGCACATCCTCGAGGCGTTCGACGCCCAGGTGTAGTGCGGCTCGTTCGCTGTCAGCGAAGTCACGCCAGTCGGGCATCATGGCGTGCCGCCCGTCGTTGCACTGAATACGCGCCGTTGGCACCGCGCCCGACGGTGTGTCACGGGGGATCTGTATCCGAGTGACTCGATTCGAGATCTGTCTGTCACGTCACCGGACTACAGTCAGAAGCCGGACTGCTGGCGCGGAAGGAGCTGCCTGAGATGTTCGAACGGTTCACCGACCGCGCACGTCGCGTCGTCGTCCTGGCGCAAGAAGAAGCCAGGATGCTCAATCACAACTACATCGGCACCGAGCACATCCTGCTGGGGCTGATCCACGAGGGCGAGGGCGTGGCCGCGAAGGCCCTCGAATCCCTCGGCATCTCGCTGGACGCCGTGCGCCAGCAGGTCGAGGAGATCATCGGCCAGGGCCAGCAGGCGCCGAGCGGGCACATCCCGTTCACGCCGCGGGCCAAGAAGGTGCTGGAGCTGTCACTGCGCGAGGCGCTGCAGCTCGGCCACAACTACATCGGCACCGAGCACATCCTGCTCGGCCTGATCCGCGAGGGCGAGGGCGTCGCCGCCCAGGTGCTGGTCAAGCTCGGCGCCGACCTCAACAAGGTCCGCCAGCAGGTCATCCAGCTGCTCAACGGCTACCAGAGCAAGGAGCCGGCCGGCACCGCCGCCGAGGCCACGCCGTCGACGAGCCTGGTGCTCGACCAGTTCGGCCGCAACCTCACCCAGGCCGCCCGCGAGGGCAAGCTCGACCCGGTCATCGGACGCGAGAAGGAGATCGAGCGCCTGATGCAGGTGCTCAGCCGTCGCACCAAGAACAACCCGGTGCTGATCGGCGAGCCCGGGGTCGGCAAGACCGCCGTCGTCGAGGGCCTGTCGCAGGCCATCGTCAAGGGCGAGGTCCCGGAGACGCTCAAGGACAAGCAGCTCTACACCCTCGACCTCGGGTCGCTGGTGGCCGGCTCGCGCTACCGCGGTGACTTCGAGGAGCGCCTGAAGAAGGTGCTCAAGGAGATCCGCACCCGCGGCGACATCATCATGTTCATCGACGAGATCCACACCCTCGTCGGGGCGGGTGCTGCCGAGGGCGCGATCGACGCCGCGTCGATCCTCAAGCCGATGCTGGCTCGCGGTGAGCTGCAGACCATCGGCGCCACCACGCTCGACGAGTACCGCAAGTACCTGGAGAAGGACGCCGCGCTCGAGCGCCGGTTCCAGCCGGTGCAGGTGGGTGAGCCGACCGTGGCGCACACCATCGAGATCCTCAAGGGCCTGCGCGACCGTTACGAGGCACACCACCGCGTCTCGATCACCGACGGCGCTCTCGTGGCCGCCGCCGGGCTCGCCGACCGCTACATCAGTGACCGGTTCCTGCCGGACAAGGCCATCGACCTCATCGACGAGGCCGGGTCGCGCATGCGCATCCGCCGGATGACCGCACCGCCGGACCTGCGCGAGTTCGACGAGCGGATCGCCGACGTGCGTCGGGAGAAGGAATCCGCGATCGACGCGCAGGACTTCGAGAAGGCCGCGTCGCTGCGCGACAAGGAGAAGACCCTGCTCGCCGAGAAGGGCAAGCGCGAGCAGGAGTGGAAGGCCGGCGACCTCGACGTCGTGGCCGAGGTCGACGACGAGCAGATCGCCGAGGTGCTCGCCACCTGGACCGGCATCCCGGTGTTCAAGCTCACCGAGGAGGAGACGGCCCGGCTGCTGCGCATGGAGGACGAGCTGCACAAGCGCGTCGTCGGCCAGGAGCAGGCCATCAGGGCGGTCTCGCAGGCGATCCGGCGTACCCGCGCCGGCCTGAAGGACCCGAAGCGACCAGGCGGCTCGTTCATCTTCGCCGGACCGTCCGGCGTCGGGAAGACCGAGCTGTCCAAGACCCTCGCGGAGTTCCTCTTCGGTGACGCGGACGCGCTGATCCAGATCGACATGTCCGAGTTCCACGACCGGTACACGGTGTCGCGGCTGGTCGGTGCGCCTCCCGGCTACGTCGGCTACGACGAGGGTGGCCAGCTGACCGAGAAGGTGCGCCGCAAGCCGTTCAGCGTGGTGCTCTTCGACGAGGTCGAGAAGGCCCACCCGGACGTGTTCAACACGCTCCTGCAGGTGCTCGAGGACGGCCGCCTCACCGACGGCCAGGGCCGCATCGTCGACTTCAAGAACACGGTGCTGATCCTGACCACCAACCTCGGCACCCGCGACGTCTCGAAGTCGATCGGCTCGCTCGGTTTCTCCGGCAGCCACGACGAGAGCAGCAACTACGAGCGGATGAAGACGAAGGTCAACGACGAGCTCAAGCAGCACTTCCGGCCGGAGTTCCTCAACCGCATCGACGACATCATCGTGTTCCACCAGCTCACGCCGGAGGAGATCACGAAGATCGTCGACCTGATGACGGCCCGGCTCGACGTCCAGATGCGCAACAAGGACATGGGCCTGGAGCTCACCGGACCGGCGAAGGCGCTGCTCGCGAAGAAGGGCTACGACCCCGTGCTCGGTGCGCGGCCGCTGCGGCGCACCATCCAGCGCGAGATCGAGGACCCGCTGTCGGAGAAGATCCTGTTCGGCGAACTGACTGCCGGCCAGATCGTCGTCGTCAGCACCGAGCCCGAGGACCCGCTGCGCAAGGACGGCCCGGAGAAGTTCGCCTTCCGGGGCGAGCCGAAGCCGTCCGCGCTGGTTCCCGACGTCCCGCCGGCCGGTATCTCCGCCGACTGACCGATCGCATCACCCGGGTTGTCCCGGCTGCGCGTCGCCACCGCGACGTGCAGCCGGGACAACTTCGTTTCCGGACGTATCACGCCGGGCCGAGCCGTACTCGGTTGGACATGGAGCTCTCTGCCACTCCGTGGCGTCATCCGCAGGCCGATCCGCGGCTGCTGACCGAGCAGCGGGCCGAGGAGCTGCGCGCCGATCGGGGCCGCCTGCTGGCCGCGGTCGCGACGCTGGAGACATCGCGCCGGCCGGTCGACATCGGCGCGAACCTGCCCACCGTGCTGACCCTCGCCAACGGCGTCGTGCACGGCCTGGACGGGCAATGGGACCATCGCCTCGCCGCGACCTGCCGCGACTGGATCGGCACCCGGTCATCGGATCCGGACCAGCTGGCCGACGCCCGTGACGAGGTGGCTGCCGCCGCGCTGCCGATCGCGTTGCAGGTGGACGACTGGGTCGCGCGCGGTGATGCCCTGGCCATCGTCGCCGAGGGCGCGATCGCGCTGCGGCATCTCGCCCACGTCGCGACCTGCGCCCTTCCGGACAACGCTGCGCGCTTGGCGGTCGCGTAGGCCGCGGACGTTCGCACGTTCAGGACGGGAGCGCGAACCGACCGTCGGGCAACGGGTCGACCAGCCCGTCGGCGACCAGACTGTCCAGCGCCCGCTCGCGCTGCACCGGGTCCGGCCAGACGAGGTCGAGAGCGGTCCTGGTCGCCGGGGCCGAACTCGTGCGCAGCACGTCGAGCAACAGGCCGCGTACCTGCCGGTCCGTCCCGGCGAAGCGCTGGGTGCGCGCCGCCGGCCGGGCGGCGGGCGGGTGGGCGCCGGCAGTGAGCCACGCACACCGGTCGGCCACCGGGCAGCGGCCGCAGTCGGGCCGGCGCGCGGTGCACACCAGCGCGCCGAGTTCCATCAGCGCCACGCTGCAGCGCGCCGCCCGGGCCGGGGCCGCAGGCAGCAGCGTCTCGGCCAGGGCGAGGTCACGAGCCGTCGACGCGGGAGCGGGCGCAGCGGCACCGTCGATCAGCCGGGCCAGCACCCGACGCACGTTCGTGTCCACCACCGGCACCCGGCGCCCGAACGCGAACGCAGCCACCGCTCGCGCCGTGTACGTCCCGATGCCCGGCAGTGCCTCCAGGGCCGCGACGTCGTCGGGCACCTCGCCACCGTGGCGTTCGCACAGCGCTACCGCACACGCATGCAGCCGCAGCGCCCGGCGCGGATAGCCGAGCTTGCCCCAGGCCCGCACCGCCTCGCCGGCCGATTCCGCGGCCAGGTCGGCCGGCGTCGGCCAGCGCCGGACCCAGGCGGCATACACCGGCAGGACCCGCGTCACCTGCGTCTGCTGGAGCATGATCTCGCTCACCAGGACGGCCCACGGCTCGGCGTCGGGGCGCCGCCACGGCAGATCCCGCGCGTTGCGGCTGTACCAGCGCAGCAGCGGGTCGAGGAATGATCCCCGCGCAACGACGGGGTCGGGAGCGACAGACACCGCCACGCATCCTCGCATGTGCGTAGCCCAAGTTCCGCCGCGCGTCGGCGCAGTTCGGGCATCGGCACGAGCTAGCGTGACCGGGACATGTTTCATCCACTCGGTCCGCAGCCACCCGCCGTGTACTGGCGGCGCCGGTTCGTGATGCTCGCCAGCGTGATCGCGCTGCTCGTGCTCATCGTGCTGACCGTGCACGCCGTGCGCTCCGACGGCCAGGGCACCGCGGCGGCGCAGGGCTCTGGCACCCCCACGCCGACCGCTGCGGCCGCGCCGCCGAGCCCGACGGCCAAGTCCACCGCGTCGAGCACGAAGTCGAGCGCGAAGCCGTCGGGCAAGTCGTCGGGCAAGTCGAGCGGCACGTCGAGTTCCGCCTCACGCAGCACCGCTGCTCCGCCGCCCGCGTGCGACGTGAAGTCGCTGGCCATCACCTCGGTCACCGGCAAGTCGACCTACTCCGTCGGTGACACCCCGCTGCTGCAGATGCAGGTCGCCAACACCGGCAGCAAACCGTGCGTGCAGGACCTCGCCGACAAGCAGGTCGAGATGCGCGTCTACAACGGGGAGTCGCGGGTGTGGGGGAGCCACGACTGCCAGATCCAGCCCGGTACGCAGGTCCGCACCCTCGCGCCGAACATGCCGGTGCGGGTCGCGATCACGTGGTCCGGTCGCACCTCGCAGCCCGGTTGCGACGGCACCCGCCAGCGCGTCGGGGCCGGCACCTACACGCTGTACACCGCGCTCGCGGGACGCACCGGGAAGGCGACCCAGTTCGCGATCAGTTGAACCGGTCGATGATCGACACCTCGGCGAGCCGCGAAATCCCCTCGCGCACCACCCGCGCCCGGATCTCGCCGACCCCGTCGACCACCTGAAGGTCCTCGACCGAGGCCGCCAGCAGCTTCTGCAAGCCGTCGAAATGCTCCACCACGCGGTCGACGAGCGCCGGCGGGATGCGCGGCACCCGCGACAGCATGCGGTACCCACGGGGGCTGACTGCGCTGTCCTGGGCCTCGGGCGTGCTCGGCACGCCCATCGCCCGGGCGACCTGGGTGAGATCGAGCAGGTCGAGCGCGGACAGCTCGGCGAGTTCGCTGAGCACCATCGCCGAGGTGCGCGCCCGCCGCCCGCTGGGCACGTAGTCGCGCGCGAGCATCTCGCGGTCGGCGTCGACGCCGGCCATCAGCTCCTCGAGCTGCAGGGCCAGCAGCCGCCCGTCGGTGCCGAGCTCGACCACGTGGCCGGTGACCTCGTCGGCGATGCGGCGCACCATCTCCAGCCGCTGCGCGACGATCGCGGCGTCGCGGACGGTGACCAGGTCCTCGATCTCGAGCGCGGACAGCGCCTGGGAGACCTCGTCCAGGCGGGACTTGTACCGCTCGAGGGTGGCGATCGCCTGGTTGGCCCGCGACAGCAGCTCCGAACTGCCTTCGAGCACATGCCGGCCGTCGCCGATGTACAGGCTCACGATGCGCATCGACTGCGACACCGAGATCACCGGGTAGCCGGTCTGGCGAGCCACCCGCTGCGCGGTGCGGTGCCGGGTGCCGGACTCCTCGGTGAAGATCGCCGGGTCCGGCATCAGGTGCGCGCTGGCCCGCACGATCCGGTCGCCGCTGCTGCTCAGCACCACCGCGCCGTCCATCTTGCACAGCTCGCGCAGCCGGGTCGCGGAGAACTCGACGTCGAGCGGGAAACCGCCCGTGCACATCTCCTCGACGACCTCGTCCCAGCCGACGACGATCAGGCCGCCGGTGTTGCCGCGCAGGATCCGTTCCAGGCCATCGCGCAGTGGGGTGCCCGGCGCCACGGTCGCGAGCACGCTGCGCAGGGTTTCGTACCCCTCGATCGTCGCCACGCTGCCTCCCGGACCCGCTCGCCGCCCTCAGTCTAAGGAGCGGACCACGGGTTTAGCGGACGACCGTCGTCGCGGCCCGCCGTAACGCGGTCAGCGCGTCCTTCAGGCTGGCCACTTCGACGAGCTCGCTGCCGACCGCGCGGGACTTGACCCGGCCCGCGGTGCCGGGCGGCACGAGCAACCGGCGAAACCCCAACCGGGCGGCCTCGGCGACCCGCTCGGCGAGCATCGGCACCGGCCGTACGTCACCGGACAGTGCCACCTCGCCCAGCACCGCGACGTCGAGCGGCAGCGGCTCCTCGCGCTCGGCGCTGACGAGCGCGAGACATACGGCGAGGTCGGCGGCCGGGTCGGCCACCCGCATGCCCGCGACGGTAGCCAGGAACACGTCCTTCTCACCGAACCGCACCCGGGTCACGCGCTCGGTGACGGCGATCAGCATCGCGGCGCGCGACGAGTCGAGCCCGGACACCGCGCGGCGCGGGATGGGGCTGGTGCTCGACGCGATCAGCGACTGGATCTCGGCAGTCAGCGCCCGGTGCCCCTCGACGGTGACCGTGACGCAGGTGCCCGGCACGGGTGTCTCGCGGTGCTCGCGGAACAGGCTGCTGGGGTCGAGCACCTCGCGCATGCCGTCGTCGGCCTGCTCGAACGCGGCGACCTCCAGCGAGCCGAACCGGTTCTTGACGGCGCGCAGCAGCCGCAGCGCGGTGTGCTTGTCGCCGTCGAGGCTCAGCGTGGTGTCGACGATGTGCTCGAGCGCTCGGGGCCCGGCGACGGTGGAGTCCTTGGTGACCTGGCCGACCAGGATCATCGGCAGCCCGCGGGCCTTCGCGACCCGGGTCAGCACCTGCGCGACCTCCATGGTCTGGGTCACGCCGCCGGCCCGGCCCTCGATGTCGGCGGACGCGATGGTCTGCACCGAGTCGATGATCACCAGCGCGACGTCGTCGGTGGCCTCGACGTGGCCGAGCACGCCGGCGAGATCGGTGTCGTCGGCGAGCAGCAGGTGCATCGAGTCGGCGCCGATCCGGGCTGCCCGCACCGCGATCTGCTCGATGGATTCCTCACCCGAGACGTAGAGCACCGGGCGTTCGAGGCGGCGGGCGACGGAGTCGGCGACCGCGAGCAGCAGGGTGCTCTTGCCCGAACCCGGCGGCCCGCTGCACAGGCACACCTGGCCGGCCACCAGACCGCCCCCGAGGACCCGATCGAACTCGCCGATGCCCGTGCGCATGCGCCGGACCGGGCCGCGGGTGACGACCTCGGTGACCGGCCGGGCCGGGCGGGCCGGGGCGGTGGCGCGGGTGCCCGCCCGCAGCCCCGCGGGGCGGGCGCGGGCCTGCTCGACGAGCGTGGAGAACTCGCCGCACTTCGGGCAGCGGCCGTACCACTTGGCCGATTCCGCGCCGCAGGATGCGCAGCGGTAGGTCGTCGCGGATTTGGCCACCCGCTGACGCTAGCGCCGACTGCCGACAGGTTCGCGGCTCAGCGCAGCGCGCTGACCGAGGGTTCCGGGATGGTCGAGGAACCGGGCGGGCTGGACAGCTGCACCGGCACCTGGCACCGTGACGGTGCCCGCCCGAGCGAAGGTGAAGGTCAGCCGGATCGCCGAGCCCGGGAACAGCTTGCTCTTCAGACCGCTCAGCGAGAGCACCGAGCGGGTCTCCGGGACACCGAAGGAGGTGCGGGCGCCGGGCGCCACGGGCACGCTGCGCGATCCGCCGATGTTCGCGGTGGCGGCGAGCGAGTTGTTGAACGCCGCCCAGCTCGTGATCCGCGTCGAGGTCACCGAGGTGAGTCGGTCGGCGGTTGCGCCGGAGTTCACGATCACCAGACGCATCCGCGCGCTCGCGCCGGCCGCATAGAAATTGCCGCTCGGCGGCAGGATCGAAACCCCGCGCAGATGCAGGTTCCCGACATCGGCCAGGGCGCCGTCCAGGGTCGGCTTCTCCTCGGCAGTCTCCGCGCGCTGGCCCGCAGCGCAGGCCGAGGTCAGCAGCAAACCGGCGGCGGCGACGGCAGCAGCGACCCGACGAGCGAAGCGGCGCTCGATGACCGGCTCTGCATCCACGTCGGCTCCTCGCGAGAAGGCGGCAACGGATCGACGGGCGGGTGCCGGGTCGGGTCCCCACGACGATCCGGGGACAGCCTAGCGAGGCTGCTGCGCCGATCTCGCGGCAGTCCCGGGAAGTGGGGCCCGTGTTATCCTTGGAGAAGCGAAAGGGGCTTCAACACATGACATTCAAGGTCGGCGAGACCGTTGTCTACCCGCACCACGGTGCAGCTCTCATCGAGGCGATCGAGGAGCGACTGCTCAAGGGAGTGAAGAAGACCTACCTGCGACTGAAGGTCGCTCAGGGTGATCTGACCGTCCTCGTCCCGGCCGAAAATGCCGAGGTCGTCGGCGTGCGCGACGTGGTGGGCCAAGAGGGTCTGGACAAGGTGTTCGAGGTGCTGCGTGCAGCCCACACCGAGGAGCCCACGAACTGGTCCCGGCGGTACAAGGCCAACGGCGAGAAGCTGGCCTCAGGCGATGTCAACAAGGTCGCCGAGGTCGTGCGCGATCTGTGGCGCCGCGACCGCGACCGCGGGTTGTCCGCTGGTGAGAAGCGGATGCTCGCCAAGGCTCGCCAGATCCTGATCAGCGAGCTCGCGCTCGCCGAGGGCACGAACGAGGACAAGGCCGAGGTCGTCCTCGACGAGGTGCTCGGCGAGGCTGTCGCCTAACTCCCGCAGCAGTCGATGGCGGCGTCCGGTCAGTTGACCGGCGCCGCCGTTCTCGTTGCCGGCGGCTCCGGGCAGCGGCTCGGCGCCGAGCAGCCGAAGGCGTTCGTGAGCGTTGCCGGCGCGACCTTGCTCGAGCACGCGACGGCGCGCTTTCGCGACCACGGTGGCCCGGTGCGTATGACGACGCCAGTGGTGGTGGCCCCGGCCGGGTACGTCGAACTCGCCCAGCGACTCACCGGCGCGACCGTCGTGGTCGGTGGCGCCACCCGGCAGGAGTCGGTGGTGGCCGGGTTGGCCGCGTTGGGCGCCGGCGTCGACCTCGTCCTCGTCCACGACGTCGCCCGCCCGTTCGTGCCGATCGAGGTGATCGACCGGGTGCTCGCTGCGCTGGCCGACGGCGCCGACGCCGTGGTCCCGGTCGTCCCGATCCACGACACGGTGCGCCGCACCGACGCCGCGGGCGGGCTCGGAGAGCTCGTCGACCGGTCCACGCTGGCCGCGATACAGACGCCACAGGGTTTTCGGTGCGACGTCCTGGCCGAGGCACATGCACGGGGTGCGCGGCTGGCCGCCACCGACGACGCGTCACTCGTCGAGGCGATCGGCGTGAGCATCGTGGCGGTCGCCGGATCGGACGCCGCGTTCAAGATCACCACCCCGGCGGACCTGGCCCGCGCACAGGCGATGCTGGCCTCCCGGGCCTAGGCTGGGCCGACCCTGCACCGGCGTGGACGAACGGAGTTCTCGGTGATCACGAGCACGATGCAAGACGATTTCCAGCTCACCGTCAGGGCGATGCTCGAGCACGGGGTCAGGGTGTTCGGGGACAGCGAATGCCGTACCTGGCGTGGTGACGGCACCTCGCGCAGCGCCACGATCGACGAGATGGCTGCGAACGCGCAGCGCTTCGCCGCCGCGCTGGAGGGCCTGGGAGTGGAACGCGGCGACCGCGTCGCCACGCTGTGCTGGAACAGCCAGGAACACATGGAGACCTATCTCGCGGTGCCCTGCATGGGCGCGGTGCTGCACACGCTGAACCTGCGGCTCCCGCCGGCCCAGCTCGCGCTGATCGCCAACCACGCCGAGGACAAGATCATCGTGGTGGACGCGTCGTTGCTGCCGCTGCTGGCCGCGTTCGCGTCGCAGCTCAAGACCGTCGAGGCGTTCATCGTCGTCGGCGAGGGCGACACGTCGGTGCTCGACCTGCAGGTGCCGGTCCATTCCTACGCCGCGTTGCTCGCCGCGGCGCGCGAGGACTACCAGTGGCCCGAGCTGGACGAGAAGACACCGGCCTCGATGTGTTACACCAGCGGCACCACAGGCGATCCGAAGGGCGTCGTCTACTCGCACCGCTCGACGTACCTGCACTCGATGATGACGTTGTCCAACGTCGTCAACGGCACTACCGACAACGACCGGGTGCTGGTGGTCGTGCCGATGTTCCACGCGAACGCGTGGGGCATCCCGTACGCCGCGTTGCTGTCCGGGGCCACCCTGCTGATGCCCGGGCCGCATCTGGCGCCCGAGGCGCTGTGCGCGATCACCGAGGCCGAGCGGGCGACGCTCATCTCGGCGGTCCCGACCCTGTGGGCCGGGATCTTGCAGGTGGGCCAGCAGCGCGAGGTCGACTTCTCCTCGGTGCGGCTCGGCACCTCCGGCGGCGCCGCGATCCCGCGCTCGCTGGTGACGGCGTTCGAGCAGAAGTACGGCCTGCGGATCATCCAGGGCTGGGGCATGACCGAGACCTCGCCGGTGGCCGGCATCGCGCTCCCGCCGCGCGGCGTCGAACCGGGCACCGACGACGACCTCGATTGGCGGATGAAGTCGGGTCGGGTGATCGCCGGTGTCGAGATGCGCATCGTCGCCGACGACGGCACGGTGTTGCCACGCGACGGGGAGTCGGTCGGCGAGATCGAGGTCCGCGGGCCGTGGATCACCGGCGCGTACCACTTGGACGCCGCGCCGGAGAAGTTCGACGACGGCTGGCTGCGCACCGGCGACATCGGCACGCTCGACGAGCGCGGGTTCTTCCTGATCACCGACCGCGCGAAGGACGTCATCAAGTCCGGCGGCGAGTGGATCTCCTCCGTCGAACTCGAGGGGCTGCTCGCGGCGGCGCCGGGCGTGGTCGAGGTCGCCGTGATCGGCGTGCCGGACGAGAAGTGGACCGAGCGGCCGCTCGCCTGCGTCGTCGGCCGCGACGACACCGAGGTCGACCCGGCCGAGTTGGCCCGATTCCTGGACGGCAAGGTCGCGAGCTGGCAGGTCCCGGAGAACTGGACGTTCATCAGCGAAGTGCCCAAGACCAGCGTGGGAAAGTACGACAAGAAGGTGCTGCGCGCTCGGCACGCGCACGGTGAGCTGGACATCGTCCGCACCAAGGCGCCCGGCGAGCAATCTTGACCGAACCGCGGGTCGGTGTCGGCGTGGACGTCCACCCGGTGGCTGCCGGTCGCGACTGCTGGCTGGCCGGGTTGCACTGGCCGGGAGTGGACGGCTGCTCGGGTCACTCCGACGGCGACGTCGCCGCGCATGCCGCCTGCGATGCGCTGCTGTCGGCCGCCGGGCTCGGCGACGTCGGGGCGGTGTTCGGCACCGGCCGGCCGGAGTGGGCCGGTGCGTCCGGCGTGACGCTGCTGCGCGAGGTGGTCCACCGGGTGACCGCCGCCGGCTGGCGGGTGGCCAACGTCGCGGTGCAGGTGATCGGCAACGAACCGCGCATCGGCACGCGCCGCGACGAGGCGCAGGCAGTGCTGGGCGCCGCCGTCGGCGCGCCGGTATCGGTGACCGCGACCACCACCGATGGCCTCGGCCTCACCGGCCGCGGCGAGGGCCGCGCCGCCGTCGCGACGGCCCTCCTCGTTCGCGCCTCCTGACTACTGCGTGGCGGAGGTGGCGTCGAGGGCCTGGGCGAGGTCGGCCCACAGGTCCTCGACGTGCTCGATCCCGACCGAGAGCCTGATCAGGTTCGGCGGGGTGCCGAAGCCGGCGTCGATGTCGTAGCGCGCCCGCCGTTCGATGAGCGTCTCCACCCCGCCGAGGCTGGTGGCGTGGTGGACGAGCCGCACCGCCTCGCACACCTGCTCGGCCCGGGCGGCGCCGCCGTCGACCTCGAACGCGAGCATTGCGCCGAACCCGGCGTGATCGCGCGCGGCGATCGCGTGTCCCGGATCGGTCGCCAGACCCGGGTAGCGCACCCGTTGCACGTCTGCACGGGCGGCGAGGCGGCGCGCCAGTTCTGCGGCGTTGGCCTGCGCGCGTTCCATCCGCAGGGCGAGGGTGCGGGTACCGCGGGTGGCGAGATACGCCTCGAGCACGCCGGGAATCGCGCCGGTCAGGGTCCGCTGGTCGTGCAGTCGCGCCGCGAGCTCCGGGGATCGGGTCACCAGCGCACCCATCAGGACATCCGAGTGCCCGGCGAGGTACTTCGTGGCCGAGTGCATGACGAGGTCGGCGCCGAGCTCGAGCGGCCGGACGACCAGCGGTGTGGAGAACGTCGCGTCGACCCCGAGCAGCGCGCCCGCAGCGTGCGCCGCCGCCGCGATAGCCGGCACGTCGGCCACGGTCATCAACGGGTTGGCGACGGTTTCCACCCACACCAGTGCTGCCCCGTCGCAGGCCGCCGTGACCGCTGCGAGGTCGGACACGTCGACGCGCCGCACCGAGAGCCGGCCGAGTTGCTCGTACTCGCGGAAGATCCACGTCATCCCCGAGTAACCGTCGGCCGGGACCACCACCACGGCGCCGGCCGGCAGGCCCGACAGCGCGGTCGAGATGGCCGCCATCCCGGAGCCGAAGGCGAGTGCGGTGCCGCCCTCGAGCGCGCCCAGGATGTCCTCGAAGGCAGCCACCGTGGGCGCGACGTCCTCGCGCGCGTAGTGGTTCTCCTCAGGCGCGTGGCGATAGGCCGACACCGGCACGATCGGGGTGTTCAGCGGCGCGCCCGGCTCCTGCGGCCGTCCGGCCGCGACGACGATCGACTCCGGATGCAGCTTGGCGTCCTCCATGCCGCCACGCTAACCGCTTCGGCCGGACCGTGAGGCAGGCCAACACGGCACCGATGGTCCGTACGATGGGCCGGTGAGTCTGCACCTGCACGACACCGCCACCCGCGCGACGCGGGCCTTCGAGCCGCTGCAACCCGGCCGGGCGTCGATCTACCTGTGCGGCCTCACCACCCAGGGCCCGCCGCACATCGGGCACGTCCGCAACTGGATCAACATCGACATCCTGCGGCGCTGGCTCGTGCACAACGGCATCGCGGTCACGTTCGTGCGCAACGTGACCGACATCGACGACAAGATCCTCGCGAAGGCTGCCGACGCCGACGAACCGTGGTGGGCGCTGTCGTTCCGCAACGAACGCGAGATCATCGCCGCAGAAGCCGTGCTCGGGTGCCCGCCGCCCACCTACGAACCGCGCGCGACCGGTCACATACCGGAGATGATCGAGCTGATCCAACGGCTGATCGAGCGCGGCCATGCCTACGTCGCCGAGGGCGACGTCTACTTCGACGTGCGTTCCTTCCCGTCCTACGGGTCGCTGTCCGGCCAACGCGTCGACGAGATGCAGGCGGCCGGGGACTCGGTCGGCGACGACCGCAAACGCGATCCGCGTGACTTCGCGCTGTGGAAGGCCAGCAAGCCCGACGAGCCGGCCACCGCGTCGTGGCCGACGCCGTGGGGCCGCGGGCGGCCGGGCTGGCATCTCGAGTGCTCGGCGATGTCGACGAAGTACCTCGGGCCGACCTTCGACATCCACGGCGGCGGTCTGGATCTCGTCTTCCCGCATCACGAGAACGAGCTCGCGCAGTCGGTGGCTGCCGGCGACGGGTTCGCGCGCTTCTGGATGCACAACGGCCTCCTGACGTTGGCCGGCGAGAAGATGTCGAAGTCGCTCGGCAACACCCTGCAGGTGCGCGAGATCGTCAAGCAGTGGCGTCCGCAGGAGCTGCGCTACTACCTGGGCGCCGCGCACTACCGCTCGGTGATGGAGTTCTCGCCGGAAGCGCTGGACGAGGCGGCCGCGGCATACCGCCGGATCGAGAACTTCGTCGACAAGGCGACCGCGGTCACCGACGCCGAGCCCGGCCAGGTGCCCGACGCATTCGGCCGCGCGATGGACGACGACCTCGGAGTGCCGGCCGCGCTCGCGGTGCTGCACGAGACGCTGCGCGCAGGCAACATTGCCCTCGCCGACGGTGCCAAGGAGACGGTCCGCGAGGCGTTGGGCGCCGTGTTGGCCATGGCCGGTGTGCTCGGGATCTCGCCGCTGGACTGGGCGGCGGTGTCGACCGTCGACGACCACTCGACCGTGCTCGACAGCCTCGTCGGGGTAGCCCTGCAGGCGCGGGCGGATGCCCGTGCCCGCAAGGACTTCGCCGCCGCCGACGCCATCCGCGACCAACTCGTGGCGGCCGGTGTGCGGATCGAGGACACCCCTGATGGCCCACGTTGGAGCCTTCAGTAGTGGCCGGCAACTCCAAGCGGCAAGGGGCGATCCGCAAGCAGAAGAAAGGCGCCCAGGTCGGTTCCGGCGGCCAGAACAAGCGCGCCCTGCGCGGCAAGGGACCGACACCTCCGGCGGAGGCCCGCAAGGGACACCCCGCGGCGCGCCGGGCGACAGCTGCCGATCGCCGCGCGCCAGGCCGGCCGAAATCGGGCCGCGAGGCGAGCGCTCCGGAACTGCTGGTCGGGCGCAACCCGGTGGCCGAGGCGCTGCGCGCGAAGGTGCCGGCGACCGCGCTCTATCTCGCGCACGGCCTGGAGCAGGACGAGCGGGTCACCGAGGCGGTGCGGATCGCCGGCAACCGCGGCCTTGCGCTGCTCGAGGTCAGCCGCGCCGAACTCGATCGGCGCACCGGCGGCATTCTGCACCAGGGCATCGCACTGCAAGTACCACCGTTCGCGTACCACGAGCTGCGCGACCTGCTGGCCACGGCCGGCGAGGCGGGTGCGCCGCCGCTGCTCGTCGCGCTCGACGGTGTCACCGATCCGCGCAACCTCGGTGCGGTCATCCGTTCGGCGCTGGCGTTCGGGGCGCAGGGTGTGATCGTGCCGGAGCGCCGCGCCGCCGGGGTGACCGCCACCGCCTGGCGCACCTCCGCCGGCGCCGCCGCCCGGCTGCCGGTGGCGCAGGTGACCAATCTGGTGCGCGCGCTGCGCGACTGCCGCGAAGCCGGGATGTTCGTGCTCGGCCTGGACGCCGACGGGTCGACCACCTTGGACGATCTCGAGCTGGCGACCGAGCCGGTCGTGGTCGTCGTCGGCTCCGAAGGACGTGGGCTGTCTCGGTTGGTCGGCGAGAACTGCGATCTCACCGTCGCGATCCCGATGGCCGCGGCCGCGGAGTCGCTCAACGCCTCGGTCGCCGCCGCGGTCACGTTGGCCGAGATCGCTCGCCGCCGCCGCGTCGCCTGACTACGCGTCGGGGCGGCTCAGGGCTTGTCGACGTACTTGCGGTTCGGCACGAAGAAGGTGTCCGGCGCGGGCTCGCCGCGCAGTTCGGCCAGTTCGTCGCGGATCGCGGTCATGATCTCGTCGGTGATCTGGCGCTGGACGCGCTGCCCGGGCGCGTACGTCGCGGTAGCGGGAGAAGTCCAGCGGCTCGCCCACGGCGGCCTGTGCCGTGCGCCGGTGCCCGAGACTGCGTAGCGAGAGCTTGCCACTCTTGTGCGCGCCCCACTGGCCCACCGGCACGACCGGGGTGTCCGGTGTGAGCAACACCAGCCGTCCGATCCCGGTCTTGCCCTGCATGGGCCAGTTCTGCGGGTCCTTCGTGGTGGTGCCCTCCGGGTAGATGACCACCGCCTCCCCGCGCTGCAGCGCGGCGACGGCCTCGTCGAGCGACCGGGCGGCATCAGCCGTACCGCGCGAAACCGGGATCTGCCCGGCGCCGCTCATCATGCGGCCGATGATCGGCCAGTCGAACACCCCGGATTTGATCATGAAGCGCGGGACGCGTCCGGCCTGCCACACCATCCGGGCCATGAGCACGGTGTCGACCTGCGACACGTGGTTGATCGCGATGATCACCCCGCCCGCCTCGGGCGGCGGCACCCGGTCGAGGTGCCGCCAGCGGATCCGGAACACGAGACCCACGAGCGGGTAGAGCAGGACGACCCAGGCCCGGATCCAGAATCCGGCCTTCGGCCTGTGCAGTCGGCTCACACGTGTCCTTTCCGCTTCGGATCGATCTCGCCACGTCGGGTCCGCCACGCGAACCGGGCGCCCAGCACGGCCAGCAGCGAGAACGGCACGAACAACACTGCCGCGAACACGGCGAGCACGACGTGTCCGGTGACGAGCGCAACGACGAGGGCGACGAGGTCGAGCGCCGCGAACAGCGCACACGGGACGACGACGCGCTTCCACACGTCGGGGTTCGCCGGGTCGGTCACGCCCCTATCGTGCCGTAGTCGGCCGAACCCGCGTCACGGATCCCGGTAACCTCGAAGCGCTGCCGCCTTAGCTCAGTTGGCCAGAGCAATCGCCTTGTAAGCGATAGGTCGTCGGTTCGAACCCGACAGGCGGCTCCGAGTCAATCGATCTCGGGGACTCCCGACTCATCGTAGGTCGGGGGCGCCCCGGGCGGCTCGTGCCGGCCGTGACGCAGGATCAGTTCCAGTGCCAGGCCTGCGACGGGACCACAGATCAGCGCGATCTCGACGATGCGCCCCACGGGCTTCCCGTGTACCGGGGTACCACCCGCCAGCGTCACCAACGCCAGGATCGTGCCGGCGGCGAGGAACGCGACGGAGGCGACGGTCAACCCGGACCGCACGTTCGAGCCTTGCGCGTGCTGTTGGCGCACCATCAGGTAGGCCGGGATCAGCAGCACCGGGCCGGCCGCGGCGCAAGCCACCCAGAAGTCCGTGTATTCGGCGACGTCAGCCATCCGGCCATCGTCTCGCAGCATTCCGTCGCCACGTACCGTCGCCTTAGACTACGGCGTGTTGGGAGGCACTCATGGATCCGACGTTCTACCGCACCGCGCGCGACGCGGCGGCCGCGCCGCGCGAGTCGCTCGCGTACGTGGTCGCCTTCGACCGCTCTGCGCAGAAACCCGATGCGTTGACCGTCATCGACGTCGACGAGCAGTCCGACACGTTCGGGCAGGTGGTGGGCTGGACCGATACGCCGAACCTCGGCGACGAGTTGCACCACTTCGGCTGGAACGCCTGCAGCAGCGCGCTGATGCACGAGGGTCACGACATGACCGACCTGCAGCGGCGCTTCCTGCTGGTCCCGGGACTGCGCTCGTCGAACGTATACGTGTTCGACACCCAGCCCGACCCGCGTTCGCCGCAGCTGACGAAGACGATCGAGGCATCCGAGCTCGCCGAGAAGGCCGGTTACTCGCGCCCGCACACGTTGCACTGCGGTCCGGACGGTGTCTTCCTGACCTGCCTGGGCAACGGCAAGGGCGACGGCGGCGGCCCGGGTGGCATCGCGCTGCTCGACCACGCCACCTTCGACGTGCTGCGGGCCTGGGAGACCTACCGCGGGCCGCAGTACCTCGCCTACGACGCGTGGTGGCACCTGAACCAGAACACGCTGATCAGCAGCGAGTGGGGCACGCCGTCGATGATCGAGGACGGCGTCAACGGCGAGTTGCTGCTCGGCAACAAGTACGGGCACGCGCTGAACTTCTGGGATCTCACCGAGGGCCGGCACGTGCAGCGTCTCGACCTCGGCGCCCAGCACCAGATGGCACTCGAGGTCCGGCCCTCGCACGATCCGGATGCCACCTGGGGCTTCCTCGGCGTCGTGGTCAGCACCGAGGACCTCTCCGGTTCGGTGTGGCGCTGGTTCCGCGACGGCGACGAGTGGGCGATCGAGAAGGTCATCACCATTCCTGCGCAGCCGGGCGACGGTGTGGACCTGCCGCCGCTGCTCCAGCCGTTCGGCGCGATCCCACCGATCATCACCGACATCGACCTGTCCGTCGACGACCGGTTCCTGTACGTGTCGTGCTGGGCCACCGGTGAGCTCAAGCAGTACGACGTCACCGATCCCGCGCACCCGAAGGAGACCGGTTCGGTCAAGCTCGGTGGCATCGGCGCCGCCACGCCGCACCCGGCTGCGCCGGACCTGCCGCTCGCCGGCGGACCGCAGATGGTGGAAGTCAGCCGAGACGGTCGGCGCGTCTACGTCACGAACTCGCTCTACGGCGCGTGGGACGACCAGTTCTACCCCGATGGCGTCGGCGCGTGGATGGCGAAGTTCGACGTCGGCGAGAACGGCGGCCTGAGCATCGACCCGCGGTTCTTCCCGCACGGCGAGGACTTCCGCGGGCTGCGGGCGCACCAGGTGCGGCTGCAGGGCGGCGACGCGTCCTCGGACTCCTACTGCTACGCCTGAGCTCACCGCGGTGACGACGAGGAGCACCCCGGATACGGGACGTCGCCGAGATCGCTGAAACTGGCGAGCGTCTCGGCCACCAGGGCGCCGCTCTCCAGGTAGCGCACCGCGAACCCGACCGGCAGGGCACCCGGACACGGTTCCTGCACGTCGAAGGTCATCGTCAGCCAGCCGGTGGCGCCGGGCGCCACCTTGTAGCCGCGCACAGGGGTGGCCGGTGGCAGCTGCCCGCAGGTGCCGACGGCATTGTGAACGACTTTCAGGCCACCGAGCGGCAGGACCGGCTGCAGGTCACGCAGTTCGATCGGTTTGGTGCCGCGATTGACCATCTCGATGCCGAGCTGCAGCCGGCCCACCCCGGTGGCCAGCGAGCACCGGTGATCCGTCCCGTCCAGATCGCCCGGCCCCGAGCCGACCCCGGCGCTCGCGCTCGGCACCGCGGTCACCGTGACCGTCGCGGTGCGGGTCGGCGCCGGCGTCGCCTGGTGGTCGTCGTTGCGCCGGCCGAGCAGGTAGCCGAATCCGGCGACCACGGCGAGCACGATGACCCAGGCCGCGACCGTCCACACCGGAACCACGCGGCGGCCGCCCGTGGCGAGTTCCTCGTCGTCGGCGGGGCGGCTCATCCCGACATGATCGCAACCGGCCGGCGGTCATTTACCGCCCGGTGTGCAGCGACGGTCGCATGCCCGGAGGCAGCGGCAGCCGAAGATCGGGCGGCAGGTGATACTCGCCGGCGTACATGCGCCGCATCAGCGCGACCGCGGTGATCGCGCCGAAGGCCGCCAGCAGCACCGCGCACAGGATCGAGACCACGCCGAGTGAGAACACGACGCGGTGCGGAACGCCCAGCGTCGCGACGATCGGCGCGGCGATCACGCACACCACGACCATCGCGACGGACAGGAACGCGTCCATCCACATGACGACTCGCAGCGTGCGATCGTAGCGACTGGTTCCTCGGCCCTCGATGCTCATGCATCGAGGAAATCAGCACCGCGTCCGCGAGTCGATTACCTCGCGGGTCATGGATCAGCCCGTCGGCTCGGAGAACTCCTCGATCAACGGCTCGAGTTGGCTGGGGTCCGGCAGGTGCACATGACGCAGGTCCTGCGGGTGTTCCAGGTAATAGTTCGTCCAACCCTGCGAGAGCACCAACCCGCGGTCGGCGAGCTCGGCGGCGAACTCGTCGGACAGGTCGCGGTAGTGCAGTTCCTTGCGGGCGAACCGGAAGTAGGAGTACATCCGCTCGGAATGGTGGTTGTCGGCGCCGAACACCAGCGAGAGCGTGAATTTCGGCGCCTCCCGGTTCGCGGTCACCAGCCCGCCGTCGACGCGTCGGCCGGCGTGGTACATCCGCTCGTCGAAGACCAGGACGTCGCCGACCTCGGCCTTCCACGCAACCGGGTTGCGACGCTCGTCCACGGTGAACCGCTGGTTCGGGTCGTCGTCCTCGTCGATGACGAGCTGCCCCCCGACAGCTTCGACGCTCTTGACGTACGCCGCATCCATCGCGATCGGAGACGCGTGCGAGCCGGGCATGATCCCCATCGCAGCGTTGTCGCTCTCCATGTACAGGATGGCCTTCACGACCCCGAACGGGCTCTCGGCGTCGCTCCAGTCAGGCGCTTCGGACGCGTCCGGCGCGCGGTGGACGCTGTCGCGATGCCAGCCGGCCGTGTCGTGCAGGTAGTGCAGATCGCCGACCTGCAGGTACCGCGCATCCGGGCCGAGCGCGGTGCGGACGGCATCCAGGATGCGGCCCTCGAGCAGGATCTCCCGGGCGGTCGGGAAACTGTTGGTGGCATCCACCTTGGTGTACTTGACGCCCGGTCGGATACCCGCCTCACGCTTGAGCGCCGCGGCGAGGGTCGCGCACTCCGCCGGCGGGAACAACCCACGGAACACGGTGAAGCCGTTCTCGCGCAGCGCCTGCGAGGCAGACAGGTGCGTTCCCGGCGTGCGGACCGGTGGCACCGAACGCAGCCGCGCCGCGTCTCGCCGCCCGGACCCGGGCGCCGCGTGGTTCCCGTCGCTACGGACCCGGCGCAGGCCACGCCGGGCGGTGTCGCCGGCCTTGTCGAGCAGCGCCTGCGCTCGGGCCTTCACTGGCTGTGACATGTCGTACTTTCCTTTCCGAAACGACTACTCGGCGCGGAGGTAGCCGGATGTCGCGACCCGGCCGAGGAAGGTCAACCGGGTGGAGCCGGTGAGATGTTCGTCGAGCGCGGCCTGGACTCCCGGCCATCTGCGGTCGCCGTAGTCGTCGAGGACCACCACGCCGCCGGTTTCGACGATCTCCTCGACCCAGCGCAGATCGGCTGCCACTCCTTCGCGGGAGTGGTCGCCGTCGACGATGATCACGCCGTACCGCCGGTCGCCGATCTCGCTCCGCACGTCGGGGTCGGTCGAGTACCCCTGGCGGACGCGCGTGGCTGCGCCGGCCGCGCCGGCGAGTGCGAGATTCGTCCGTACCGCGGCCTCTCGCACCGGGGTACCGGAGGCGTCCGGCTTCTCGGTCGTGCCCGGCTGGAGCTGGATACCGATCAACGGGTCGACGATGGTGAGCTGCGGATCGCGGCCGGCCCGTTCGAGCATGCGCAGCAGCGCCGCGGCGAACAGGCCGTACAGCGTGCCGATCTCGAGCACGTCGTCGTTCGGCGCAGCCAGGAGCGGGACGGCGGCGAGCTTGCCGCAGATGTTCATCGTGCCGCCGGCGATCCGCCCGACGCCGAGCGCCTCGAACGCGACGAGCACCCGGAACGCGCACGCCACGTTGCGCTTCGCGGCGTTGGCGTCGCCGGTGACCGCGGCGAGTTCGCGGGCCGTCGCAGCGAGATTCCCCGGCGACGGCATCCGGGCCATCCCGCGGCCACTGCCGTCGAGGAGCAATTCGAGCGAACGCTGCCGGTTCTGCATCTCGGCGAGCTCGCGCCGCAGATCCGCGATGACCACTGCATCCGACCCGCCGGCCGGCGACGTCCGCAATGCCTCTTCGACGCGACGGTCGATGAGATCGGTCAGCGGGCGCAGCGTCCGCTTGCCGAACGGGCTCGTCAACAGTGTTCCCATGGGCCGGACGTTAGGTCGCAAAGGACACCGGCACGCCCGAGCCCGGTGACTGTCCGGCAAACAGTGAACGACGAGTCGTGTAACTCGACCTCACGCGCGTCGCACCTTCGCCAGCGCGCGTTTGCCGGTACGCAACGTCCGGTAGACCGCCGCGGACCGGTAGAGCGGGGGAGCGAGCAACCCGACGGCCTCGAGTCGCCGCTTCTTGAAATAGCGGCTCGGGCCGTGCGCGGCTATGTAGGCCCGGGCCACCCCGGCCAGGTCGGGATTGCGCTCTGACTGCATGCAATACCCGACTGCGCGCACGAGCCGGGCCACATCTCGCTCGAGCGGGTCTGACACCGATCCGTCGGCGTGCAACTGCGGGATCACGGCGTCGACGATCGTGGCCGGGATGCGGTTGCTGTTCTGGTACGGAGTGATGCGTTCGAGGGCGAGTTCACAGCCCATCGTGGCGACCGTCGTCGCGGCATACCGGCGAGTCGTGAGCAATGCGGTCGAGAAGCAGGACACCACCAGTTCGGGACAGGCCGCCGCACACCAGACCTCGGCAGGCACGTTGTTCGGGGCCACCGTGAGTCGCACCTGCAGTTCGTCGGCCACCTCGCGCATCCCCCGGACATCGGCGCGGCCTGCAGCCGGATGCGGTTTGAACACGATGTGCCGATGACCGCGGGCCACCAACGCGCGAACCATGGCCGCGTGCATCGCCGACTCTTCGGCGGGAGTCAGTATTTCGACAGCCGAAAGGTATTGGCCGACGATCACCGGGGCTCCGGAAGCTGCCGCGGCGGCATCGGGAACGGGCAGCTCGCCCAGCACCTTCTCGAATGCGTCGTCGGGAATCGCATCGACCTTCACGTCCGCCTCGCGCAGCAGCAACGGCTCCAGCGAAGGCACGAGGTCGAGATAGAGCAGTCGCTCGATCCGGCGGGAGATGTCTTCGGGCAACGCCTCCCGAGTGGGCCCGTAGCTCATCAATCCGTCCGAGAACACTGTGATCGGGCAGGTCCGGAGGAGACTGGCGATGGTGCGCGCTGGTGGCACCGCGATCGATTCGACGACCAGCTCGGTGACGGGCTCGGTCAACCCCAGGCGATCGCACATCAATCGCTGCAGCAGGGGCAGCTCGTCGGCGCGTGGGCGCCATTGACCCGGATGCAGCGGGGCGATGAGCGCATTCCAGTCGACGATGTCGTCGAAACGACCGCGCAGTGTCTCGAACCCGGGGGCCGACTCCACCCGTTCGGTGATCTCCGGGATCGCAGCGTTGTTGGACACGACCAGCAGGCGGCGTTCGGTGTGATCGCCGAATCTGCCCGCGTCGATGGCCGCAGCGAGCGTCATCACCCCGAAGAAGGTCGAGGCGTAGAAGACCCGGGTCACGAGGCCAGCATCCGCGATCGTCGCAGGTCGGGCGGAAGCAACGGCCGCAGGACGGGGGCGCGGCTGTCGGTCGGCAAAGCCGCGGCGAGCACGTCGCGCGGCAGGTCGGCCAACATCTCACGACTGCGCCGAGCGATCTCGCGCCGGGCGGTGTGACTGAAGCGCGCTTTCATCCGCAGATGGTGCGCGAGAACGGCGAGAAATTGCCGGACGGCCTTCGGCTGCATCTGCGGGTCGTCGCTGACCTGCGCCAGAACCATCGCGAACGCATCGAGGAAGTGCAGCTGCCGGTCATCGCCGATCTGGGTCAGCGACGTCGTCACCAGCCTGCGGTAGAACAACCCGGCCAGTGACACGACGGCGTAGCTGCCGGCCTCACGGTGCAGGCGCCAGATCCATGGCCGGTCCTCGGCGGTGTGCAGGCTGCCGGGGAAGTGCAGCAGTGCGTCCAGATCGCGGCGATAGATGCCGGCCCATGCGTACGGGTAGTCGACCATCGTGCGCTGGAACGCCGGAAGGATCCCGGAGCGCGGGTCCAGCACGACGTCCCGGCGGCCTTCCGGTGCCCAGTGGGTGACGCGTTTGCGGCCCTCGACCTGGACGTGATCGACCCGCACGAAGTCGCAGGCGAGCCCCTCGATCGCCGAGACGAGTTCGGCCAGGTATCCGGGCGCGAGCCAGTCGTCGCCGTCGAGGTAGGTGACGTAGCGGCCACGGGCCACCGCCACACCGGCGTTGCGTGCGTCGGCGAGCCCCACGGCTGCCGAGTGCCGCACGACCTGAAGACCCGGCAGGTCAGCGCCGAAGTCGGCGATGATCTGCGGCGTCGCGTCGATCGACCCGTCGTCGACCACGATGAACTCGAAGTCGGCACGCACATTGCGCTGCAGCGACATGAGCGTGGTGGCGACGAACGGTTCTGCGTCGCGGACCGGCAGGACGACGCTCAACGTCGGTGCGTTCGTCACGCCTGCATGGTCGCCCCACCCGGTGAACGCGAGATGGCCTCCAGCCGTCCGACATTGCACCGGCGGGCAAGCGGCGCATGACGCCGTCACCGGCGCGGCGCGCGTGGTCATGTGCGATTCATCTGGGTGACTGTGTCGCGTCATCCGGCGGGCGTCACGGCGCAAGCTTGCCTTCATAGCTTCGCTGCCATGAGGGAAGAGCGCTTCGACGTGCCGTGGGACGTGCACGTCGTCGCGGACTCGGACACTCGCTGGAAATGGGGGGCCACGCTCGCGCGTCGGCTCGTGCCCGACGAGCAGGTGCGCGTCCATGGCTCACTGCTGCACGGGGCAGCCACACCGAATGAGCGACAACTGCGTGAGGTCGGCGCGACGCCGGACAGCATGCAGCGGGTGGGTGTTGCCGAACTGCTCGCCCAGCTGGCCGATACCGACGCGGAAATCGTCATCATCGCGTGCGTCGGCGGCACCGTCCAGGCGCTGCTGCACGGCCTGGCGCACGCCTGGTCGGGCCGGCTCACCCGCCCGGTGGTGGTGACCGGTTACGTGGGTCTGGTCTACGAGCGCGTCGTCGACGGGCTGCTGTTGCGAGCCGGTGCCGATCTCGTGCTCGCCAACTCGGCCGCCGACGCCGCACGGTTCCGCGACGTGTTCACCTCGGTGGACGTCGATCCGGACGCGATCGTGCAGACCGCCCTGCCGTTCCTGGGCGGCGCGCCGCACGATCCGACCGCCGCCGGGCGCACCCGCCCGTTCACCGTCACGTTCGTCACCCAGCCGACGGTGCCGGAGACCCGCGACGAGCGTCGCCACGCGTTGCTGCAGGTCGTCGAGCACGCCGTCCGTCACCCCGAGCGTCAGGTGCTGGTCAAGCTCCGGGCCCAGATGCGCGAGCGCACCACGCACGTCGAGCCGTACCACTACACGACCTTGGTGCCGGCTCGTCAGGTGCCCGGCAACGTCGAATGGGTCTACGGCGCGATGTCCGATGCGCTCGACCGCACCGATCTGTGCGTGACGGTGAGTTCCACCGCTGCGCTCGAGGCGATGCACCGCGACATTCCGACCGGCGTCCTCACCGACTTCGGCATCCGGGAATCACTGGGTAACCAGATGTTCCTGAACTCCGGCGCGCTCACGTCATGGCCGGCCTTGCACGCCGGTGAGGTGCCCAAGACCGACTCGGACTGGGCCGCACGCAACGGCATTCGCGACGACGACCCGTACGGCGCCGCGGTGCGCAAGGTGGCGGAACTGGTCGGTCCGGCCAACATGTTGCCGCCGCTGCGCCCGTGGCTCGGCGCGTCCGCAGCGGGCGGCTACCTCCCCGGTCTGCTGCGCAAGCACGGCCTGGATGTCGACGGCGTCCCGCTCTGCGGCCCGCAGGGATCGTCGCTGCCGTTCGCGAAGCGCGCGGTGCGATCGGCGGGCCGGCGTGCCTACCAATTCGGCGTGCGGACCGTGGAACCGCGGCTCAAGCGATGGGCGCAGCTATGAGTCCCTGCGCGGCCGTGGTGGCGGTGATCCCGGCCCGGGGCGGGTCCAAGGGCATCCCGGGGAAGAACGTGGCTCAGGTCGGCGGCGTGCCGCTCGTCGCCCGCGCGGTGCGTGCTGCCCGCGCCGCCCGTCTCGTGCAGCACGTGATCGTCTCGACCGATGACCCGATGATCGCCGACATCGCTCACGCGGCGGGTGCGAAGATCGTGTCCCGGCCCGGCGAACTCAGCGGCGACGCGGCGACGTCGGAGTCCGCGGTACTGCATGCCCTCGAGACGAGCGGGATCGATCCGGTCGTCGTGCTCCTGATCCAGTGCACCAGCCCGTTCCTCACCAGCACAGACATCGACGCGGTCTGCGCCCCGGTGCTGGCCGGCGCGGCCGACTCGGCGTTCACCGCCGCGCGCACCCACGGGTTCATCTGGCGACGCGACGGCAGCGGGGTCAACCACGACCCGACCCAACGGCTGCGCCGCCAGGACCGTCCGGTCGAACTGCTCGAGACCGGCGCCGCGTACGCGATGCGCCCGGCGGCGCTGCGTGAGACCGGTCACCGATTCACCGGTCGCATCGAGCCGGTCGAGGTCGATCCGGCCCGCACCCTGGAGATCGACGAGCCGGACGATCTGGACCGGGCCCGGTTGCTCGCCGCACACCTCGACATCCGGTCCGATCTGCAGGCGAGCGAATTGGACGCGCTCGTCCTGGACTTCGACGGCACGCTGACCGACGACCGCGTCACGATCGACCAGGACGGCCGGGAGTCGGTCACCGTGCATCGAGGCGACGGGTTGGGCATCGCCGCCCTGCGCCGTTCCGGGCTCGACATCGTGATCGTCTCCACCGAGACCAATCCCGTCGTATCCGCGCGGGCTCGCAAGCTGCAGATCCCCGCGCTGACCGGGATCGCGCACAAGGGAGCGGCGCTGACCCGCTGGTGCGCCGAACACCACCACGACCTGGGCCGGGTGGCGTACGTCGGCAACGACGTCAACGACCTGCCCTGCTTCGACATCGTCGGCTGGCCGATCGCGGTCGCTGATGCTCACCCCACGGTGCGGGCACGTGCACGCATCGTCACGGCCGCGCGTGGCGGCCACGGCGCGGTCCGCGAGGTCGCGTCTCGATTGTTGGGAAAGGACATCAGCGATGGATCTGAATCGCTTGCGATACATCGGTGACCGGCCGGTCGGCCCGGATCACCCCGTGTTCGTCACCGCCGAGATCGGCATCAATCACAACGGGTCGGTCAGCGACGCGTTGGCGATGATCGACTTTGCGGCCGACGCCGGCTGCGACGCCGTCAAGTTCCAGAAGCGCACGCCGGAGATCTGCGTGCCGAAGGACCAGCAGGACGTCGAACGGGACACCCCGTGGGGGCGAATGACCTACCTCGCCTACCGGCACAAGGTCGAGTTCGGCCAGGACGAGTACGCGACGATCAGCCGGCACTGCCGCGCGCGAGGCATCGTCTGGTTCGCGTCGCCGTGGGACGTGCCGAGCGTCGACTTCCTGGAGCTGTTCGACCCGCCGGCCCACAAGATCGCGTCGGCGTCCCTCACCGACGACGAGCTGCTGGAGCGGGTGCGCGCGACCCAGCGCACCGTCATCCTGTCCACCGGCATGTCGACGCTCGAGCAGATCCGGCACGCGGTCGACGTGCTCGGGCGGGAACGGCTGATCATGTGCCACACGACGAGCTCCTACCCGGCATCGGCCGACGAGCTCAACCTGCGCATGATCCACACGCTGGCCCACGCGTACCCGGACGTCGCAATCGGATACTCCGGACACGAGATCGGGCTGCAGACCACAGTCGCGGCAGTGGCCCTCGGCGCCTGCTTCGTCGAGCGGCACGTCACGCTGGACCGGGCGAACTGGGGTTCGGACCAGGCCGCCTCGGTGGAGCCCGGCGGCCTGGCCCGCCTGGTCCGCGACATCCGAGTGGTCGAGGCCGCGCTCGGTGACGGCGTCAAACGCGTCTACGACAGCGAGTTGCCGATCCAGCGCAAGCTGCGTCGCACGATCGCGACGGCGGGTTCGTGAACAGCCGACCGACGGTCGCGCTCGTCGAGAGCGCAACCCAGTTGCTCAACGCCGCCGAGTGGGCGCACGCGTGCGGCGAGGTCGACACCACTCGAATGCTGGTGCTGGCGCCGACCGACCCGCAGACCGTGCGCCAGATCAGCGGTGTGGCCGATCTGCTGCGTCCGGGCGGCGTCGACATCACCGTCCATCCGGTGCGGGCGAAGCGGCCGGGGTCGGCGGTGCACGCGGCGCGAGTGTTCGGCGAGGTCGGCCGCGCGCAGCGCCTCGTGCTCGGCGACCCGTTCTCGCGCTTCATCCACACGATGCTGCCGGCCGCGCGCGCGGATCACGTGGTGATCGTCGACGACGGCACGGCCACCTGGGACTATGCGCGGTGCATCGATCGCGGTGAGCCGCTCGTGCGCTGGAGTCGTCCGGCGGGGACAGCGAAGCAGCATGCGGTGCGTGCGGGCCGGCTCCTGTCGCCGAGCGACGTTCCGCGACATCGACGTGTTCAGTTGCCTGCGGCGTGCGACGCCGCTCGGTGCCACGGCCTTGATCAATCGTTACTCCTGGACCAAGGCGCGGTGGCAGCCGCGAGTGGTGACCGACGAGGTCGACCTGCTCGGCACGTCGCTCGTCGACACCGGCGTGGTCCAGCGCAATGCCTACCTCGGTGCGGTGGCGGCCTGCGCCCAGCTCGGCAAGCCGGTGCGCTACCTCGCCCACCGCCGCGAGAGCGAGAACCTGCTGGCCGAGATCGCGACCATCCCGAATCTGCGGGTGGTGCGGCCGCAGCAGCCGGTGGAGATCCTGCTGCGCAACGGGCCGGTCGCCGACCACATCGTGACCTTCCCGTCGACCGCGGCGCACACGCTGCCGGTCGTCCTGTCCGACGTCGGCGTCACGATCGACGTGATCCCCATCGATCCCGACTGGTTCACCGACGACGCGACGTTCCGCGCCCGCTCCTTCGTCGCGCGGATCGCAGCCGAAGCGCCGGGGCGCGCGGCGACCGCCCGCCGCCGTCGCACCGGACCGCCGCGCGGTGCGCTCACGCCACAGTGAGCGCTCGCGCGGCGGCGTAGGCATCGGCGACCGAGAGCGACGTCGTGAGCCAGACCATCACCTCGGGCGGCGCGAGTGTGGCGCCCGGCCCGTCGAACGATCCCGGCGGCCCGAGCGAGCTGGCGGCGCTCGCCGCGCAGCACGGGCTCTCGGTGAGCGGCATCCGCCCGCCGCTGGTGGCCTACGTGCGCCAGCTGTGGGTGCGGCGCCAGTTCATCGCTGCGTTCTCGACCGCTCGTCTCACCGCGCAGTACAGCCAGGCCCGGCTCGGGCAGGTCTGGCAGGTGCTGACGCCGCTGCTGAACGCCACGGTGTACTACTTCGTGTTCGGCGTGCTGCTCGGCACCAGCCGTGGCGTGCCCGACTACATCCCGTTCCTGGTGACCGGGGTGTTCATCTGGACGTTCACGGCGCAGGCCGTCGGGGTCGGTGCGAAGGCGATCTCCGGCAACCTCGGGATCGTGCGGGCACTGCACTTCCCGCGTGCCTCGCTGCCCATCGCGCTCACCGTGCAGCAACTGCAGCAGACGCTCTTCTCGATGGGTGCGCTCGTCGTCATCCTGCTGTGCTTCAAGCAGTTCCCCTCGCCGAGCTGGCTGCTCGTGCCGGCGGCACTCGCGCTCCAGTCGATCTTCAACGCCGGCCTCGCGCTGGCCGTGGCGCGCCTGGGCTCGCGCACGCCGGACGTCGCGCAGCTCGTGCCGTTCGTCGTGCGGGTGTGGATGTACCTGTCCGGCGTGATGTGGAGCCTGCAGAAGCTGGCCGGCGACGGCAAGGTGCCGCACTGGGTGTATCTCGCCCTCGAGTACAACCCACCGGCGCTCTACATCGACCTCGCGCGGTTCGCCCTGATCGACAGTTTCACCCGCGATCAGCTGCCCACACATGTATGGATCGTCGCGCTGGGCTGGGCACTGCTGGTCGGGATCGGCGGTTTCGTGTTCTTCTGGCGCGCTGAGGAACGGTACGGCCGTGGCTGAGCGCGTTCCGACGGTGGTCGTCGACGACGTCCACATCACGTACCAGGTGCACGGCGCCACCGGCGACCGCGGGAACACCGCAACCTCACTGGCGCGGTTCGTGACACGGCGCCGGTCACCGCACGTGCGCAACGTGCAGGCCGTCAAGGGCGTCAGCTTCGCCGCCTACAAGGGTGAGGCCATCGGGCTCATCGGCTCCAACGGATCGGGGAAATCGACGTTGCTGCTCGCGATTGCGGGGCTGCTCCCGCCGACGCACGGCAGCGTGTACACCGACGGCCAGCCGACGCTGCTCGGAGTGAACGCCGCCCTCATGAACGATCTGACCGGTGAACGCAACGTCGTGCTCGGCTGCCTCGCCGCCGGAATGTCCCGCGCCGAGGTGAAGGAGAGGTTCGACGACATCGTCGCGTTCTCCGGCATCAACGACAACGGGGAGTTCATCTCGCTGCCGATGCGCACCTACTCCTCCGGGATGGCGGCGCGGCTGCGCTTTTCCATCGCGGCGGCCAAGAACCACGACGTCCTGCTGATCGACGAGGCGCTCGCCACCGGCGACGCCGAGTTCCGCCGACGTTCCGAGGCCCGCATTCGTGAGCTGCGGGCCGAGGCCGGCACGGTGTTCCTGGTCAGTCACGCGCTCGGCGTGGTCCGGGAGTCGTGCGAGCGGACGATGTGGCTCGAGCAAGGCCTGATCCTCGCCGACGGCGACACCGACGACGTCATCGACGCGTACGAGGCGCGGCATGACCCGGACGCGCTTGCGCAACGGCTCGCCGCAGCGCAACGACCGAAGGTCACAAAGCGACTTTGAACCGCTCTCGCGTGCCGTAGATCCGCGGCACGTGCTCGATACCGCCGACTCGGTTCGCCCACCAGATGACGATCTCGCGCACGACGCGCACGAGCTTCGAGTAGTGCTCCGGTTTGCGGAACACGCCGACGGTGTCGCCCCAGTAGTTGCGGCGGTAGTCCACCCGTGCGTAGTCCACGCCGTTCTCCGGGTGCTTGGGCGGCATGTCGGTGTGCGCCTCGAGCAGTTCCATCCGCGCGAATGCCGCGAGAGCGCGCATCGAGTCGGGGTAGTAGCGCCAGCAGTCGATCTCCCAATGGATGTGCCCACGCGACGGCGCGGTCAGGAAGATGAGCCCGCCGGGCTTGACGACCCGGCTGATCTCGAGGAACGACGCCCACGGGAAGGGGATGTGCTCGAAGGCCGACCCGGTGATCACCAGATCCACGCTGTTCGACTTCATCGGCACGCGGTACGGCTTACGCATCACGAGGTCGACGTTCTCCCCGGCGGTGACGTCGACGCCGGTGTAATCGACGTCGTAACCGGTCAGCACCTCGCGGTGGGTGTGGCCGTTCCCGGCCCGCTGGGACCCGAAGTCGAGAACGTCGTAGTGCCGGTCGGTGCGCAAGTACGTGTCGACCGACAGTTTCATGTGCGCGAGCGCCGAGGTGTGCATGCAGCTGTGCTCCAGGATCGAGGTTTGCCGATGCACCCTAACCGGAGCACACCGGCGTCCCCGCCCGCTTCTCGCGACGATCAGGTGTTGTTCGCCCATTCGTCACGAAAGGTTGTCCGGGGGAGTAAGCCGCGGCGTGAGAATTCGGTGTCGATCGGTCTGCAGGGGAGCGTGCATGAACATCGCGCTGGCAAGAGAACTCGCTCACGATCCGCGCCGAGTGGCTCGGCAGTTCCGGCCGCGCCGGGCCGTTGCCGCTGTGCAGGCGAAGCGGCTCATCGCGAGAACCCGGCACCTGTCCGTCTCTGCGGTGCTCGATCCCGCACAGGCGCTCGACGAGAACGGTTTCGTCATCTACCGCAGCCTGATCCCGCGGCAGGAGTGCGAGGATCTCGCCGCCACCCTGAAGCGTGACGCCGGCATCAAGGACGGCGTCGAGTACACCCGGGTCGACGCGACCAACAAGGTGCCGGCGACCCGCACGGTGTTGTTCGACGAGCGGATCCTGAATGCGGTGCGCGCCGCGATCGGCGCGCAGGCGCGATTCCTGCAGGTGTCCGACCTGCACTATCTGCACGACACGGTCGGCTGGCACCGGGACAGCGTGCATCGCGCCCACGACAACTGCGCCGCGGCAGATTGGAGCGACGGCCAGTTCGGGGTGGTCAAGGCAATCCTGTACCTGGAGAGCGACAACGCCGCGATGGGCATCATGTGCGGCAGTCACCGGTCGCCGATCGAGATGGATCGCGATCTGGTCAAGTCGATCGAGAAGCGTGCGGGGCAGATCGTCATCGACGTCAGCGACGAGCCCAACCGTCGGTTCACTGCGAGCGAGAAGCGGGTGCCGTTCGCCTGGAAGGCGCAGGTGGGTGACGTGCTGGTGTTCGACGAGCGGATGTATCACGCGGGCCGGCGGGTGGAGTACGGGCGGGTGAACACCCGCTTGGAGGCCGCGAAACTCACGCTCTCGCTGGTGTTCGGGCCGGACAACATGCATTCGGAGCGGCTGTACTCCTATTTCCGCTACGCGCGGCGCGAATTGCACTACCGCGACATGCCCGCGGACTACCAGGCCGCCCTCGTCGACCGCGGGTTGTTGCTGCGCACCGGGCTCGGGAACTACTACCTGCAGCATCCCGAGGAGCTTCGGCTCGCGCACCTGCGCAATCCGGTCCTGATGGACGGCCTGGTCGCGGAGTTCGCCCGCGCCGGTGCGCCGGGGCGATCAACGTAGGAACCGTGGTGGTTTGACGCCGGCCTGGTAGAGGTACGCGACGAGCATGAAGCGGGTGCCGGTCGTGTGCCCGGGCCAGCCGGCGTGGGCGAGGCGTTGATCGGCGAAGATCGCAGTGCCGGGCGGCCCGAGCAGGCAGCGGGCCTGGTGGATCGAGTACGTGTGGTCGAGGTCGGTGCGGTCGCGGCCGTGCACGTAGTCGCCGGCGATCGCCGTGACCTTCTTCACCCGATCTCGATGGGAACCGGGCACGACCGAGAACGGGCCGTTCGCCGGTTCGACGACGGCCGTCAAGTAGACGAACGCCTTGTACGTCGGTGGCCAGTGGCTGTCGACGTGCAGACCGCGCTTGGTCTGTGAGTCCGGCCAGTCGATCTGCACCGTCATGCCGCCGACGCGCAGATCGAGCCCGGTGAGGCCGGACGCGACCTGCTCGATGCGGCCCGACGAGTACAAGGTGTCGATCGCCGGGCTGAGCCGCTCGGCGCTGACCAATTGGCGCACGTTGAGGTCGCGTGACTGGCGGTCGGCACGATCGCGCACCTTCGTGCCACCGACCCCGGTCTCGCGGACCGCACGATCACCGAACCGCTCGAGGTCGGCCATGGTCGCGCCGACCTCGTCGTCGGCGAGGAATCCATGGCGCACGACGTAGCCGTCGCGCGCCATGTCCGCCGACGGGTACGACCGCGAACCGCGCGCCAGCGCGGTGTTGACCCCTTGCGCAGCGGCGTGCGCCGCGTCCCGAACGCCGACCACGCGGGCTATCCGGCGTCGTCGAGGCGGAAGCCGACCTTCATCCCGACCTGGAAGTGCGCGACGTCGCCGTCGGCCACCTGACCGCGGATCTCGGTGACCTCGAACCACTCGACATTGCGCAGTGTCTGACCTGCCCGCGAGACCCCGTTGCGGATCGCCTGTTGCAAACTCTCCGGCGAGCTGCCGACGATCTCGGTGACGCGATACACGTGATCAGTCATCTCGAACCTCCGGTCGGTGGGTGCTGCGAGTCAACATTCGTCCGCAGCCGTGCGGATGGCAAACGCGGCCGCGGCTCTTGACCGGCCGGATCGGCCGGGCCAGGGTGACCAGCAGGCGAAGATCCTGTTGGGGGCGTTGTGATGCGGTGGCACGGCGGTGCACGACTGGCAGTGGCGGCAGTGTTGGTGGGTTCGGCGGCGCTGGCCGTTCCGTTCGCGGAAGCTGCGCCGGTCGCGGCCACACCCTCGATCGACTTCAGCACCTGTCCCGACGGAACGCCGGACGGTGTGCAGTGCGGCACCGTGCCGGTGCCGCTCGACCGCAGCGATCCGAACAGCCGGATGATCGGGATCGCGTTCGAGCTCTACCCCGCGCGCGACACCTCGAAGCCGGCGCAGAGCGCGATCGTCTTCTCCACCGGCGGGCCCGGCGGGTCGAACATCGCGAGCGCACCGCTTGCTCGCCGCCCGGTTCGCGCCCGGCATGGAGCACCACAGCCTGTTGCTGATCGACCACCGCGGCATCGGGGCCTCCGAGGCGATCGACTGCCCGGGCCTGCAGCACGTTCAGGGCGATCAGACCGTCGCAGCCCGCGAATGCGGTGCATCGCTCGGCGCTGCCGCGGACCGGTACGGCTCGGGTGACGTCGCCGACGACATCGACGACGTCCGTGCCGCGCTCGGCATCGACAAGATCGACTACTACGGCGTGTCCTACGGCGCGGTCGACGTGCGCGCCTACGCGTACCGGCATGCCGACCACCTGCGGTCGGCGGTGCTCGACTCGCCCTACAACTCGCAGGACCCGTCATTCGTCCGGACGCTGCCGACCGCGATGCAGCGCATCTCGGTGCTGGTGTGCGAGCGATCGCCGAGTTGTGCCGCCGCCAACCCGAACCCGGGGCGGACCTTCCGCTCGCTGGTGCGCACCATCCAGCAGCATCCGGTCAGCGGCGTGGGCTACGACGCGAACGGCACCGCGCATTCCCTCGTGGTCGACGAGACCGCGTTGCTCGGCATCCTCTACAACGACTACTTCGCCAACCCGCCGTTCCTGAACCAGGGCGAGATCTTCGCTGCCGCGACCGCTCTGCAACACGGCGACACCGCGCCGCTCTTGCGGCTGGCGGCCGAAAGCCCATCGCCCACCGACTTCGGGCCCTCGGACGGCGGCGCGTCGGTCGGCGACGACTACGCCGTCTTCTGCTCGGATTCCAACTTCCCGTGGGACAAGAACGCGCCCGAGGCCACCCGCGAGGCGCAGTACCAGAGCGCGCTGGCGGCACTGCCCGCCAATGCCACCCGCCCGTTCACGCCGTCGGTGTGGGCCAACTTCATCGCCAGCCAGCCGGTGCTCCTCATCCCGGGCGCCGATGCCTGCGTGCCGTGGCCGAGCCCGGTACGTCCCGAGCCGCCGTTCCCGGACAACCAGCCGTTCCCGGCCAACGTCCCGGCATTGTTGCTCGGCGGCGGTCTCGACTACCTCGACATCAATTCCGAGCGCAGTCTGATGCCGCTGTTCCCGAGCGGGAAGTTCGTCTCGGTCGCGAACGCCGGGCACGTGACCACACTCTGGAACCCGTGCGCCCAGGCGATCGCGCTGCGATTCGTCGACACCCTCAAGAGCGGAGACACGAGCTGCGCCGCCGACCCACTCGGGTCGATGACCTTCCCGTACGGCGGCACGGGTGTGCTCCAATTGCGCGGCGTTGCAGGCTTCCCGACGACGGCCGCCGATGCCGTCCCCGGGCAGCCGGTGGCCGGCAAGCCGGCCGGCTCCGTGCTCGACCGCAAGGTCGCCGACGTCGCCTGGCAGACGGCCACCGACGCGATCTACCGCCAGTTCAAGATGACCACGACAACCGGGCGTGGCCTGCGCGGCGGTACGTACACCGTCAGCACCACGGCTGCCGGGACGCAGCTCGACCTGCAGAACGCGCAGTTCACCGACGACGTCGCGGTGTCCGGCCAGGTGACGCTCGATGCCGGGCTGAGGCTGACCGGTCGGGTCACGGTCAGCGGCTCGGCCGGGCTGCGTGGGTCGCTGAAGCTCCACGGCGTGCTGTGGGATCCGGCCCACCCGCTCGCCACGATCTCCGGCAAGCTCGGCGGCAATCGGGTCACGGTGGTGACGCAGACGCGGTAGTGGCTATCGTGGCGCAGCATGTCACCGCTGCGCACGGCATGGTCGCGACTGCTGAGCTCCCTGCGACGTGGCGCACCGGCGCCACGCACCGAGGTCGCCACCGGGCCGTTGCGCTTCGACTACCGGCCGCGCCGCGACGGCAAGCCCGACCCCGGCGAGGTCGTGTGGGCCTGGGTGCCGTTCGAGGAGAACGACGGGCGCGGCAAGGATCGGCCGGTGCTCGTCGTCTCCCGTGAGCGCAACCAGCTGCTCGCCCTCATGCTGACCAGCAAGGACCACAACCGCGACGCCGCGTGGGAAGCGCGCCACGGCAGGTACTGGTACGACGTCGGCACGGGGGCGTGGGACCGGCAGCGACGCCCGAGCGAGGTACGCCTGGACCGGGTGCTGCGCTTGCCGCTCGCCGCCGTGCGTCGCGAGGGCGCGGCGCTCGACCGTGGCGTGTTCGACGCCGTGGCCGCCGCCGCGCAACAGCTGCACGCCCGCCGCTAGTGGATCGCATCGACGCCAGGCGCAGTGACCTTGGTGTGTGTGCACGCATGTGAGTGCGTGCGCACAGATGTCAGTGCGTGCGCACGTAGGCCCGCGCGTCCGCGACGCTCCACCAGCTGCCGTTGCTCGCGGTCAGCGTCACCCGCAGGTAACGCACCGGCGTTCCGGGGAGGTCGACGGTGGTGAACTGTCCACTGCCGGCGCCGGTGCCGACGGTGGTCCACGTCGTCCCGTCGGTGCTCGCCGCCACGGAGTACCCACGCGGATAGTCACCGGTGCTCGCACCGGTGTCGAGTTCGAAGCGGACAACGCGCTGCGGGCGCCCGAGGTCGACCTGCAGATACTGGCCCGGGGTCTGCGCGGTGCCGGTGGAGTACCGGGTCGATGCGTCGTCGTCGATCGCGTGCGAAGCGACGTCGGTGCTGCAGCACGGATCGCTCGGCCCGCTCGGGTCAGCGGTTGCCGTCCAACCCGACGGGTCCAGGGCGCGCTGCGTCGGCGCTCCGGCGTCGCCCACACGAACGTGGCCAACGCACCGCCCGGCAGGGTGTACTCGAGATCTCGGCCGTTCTCCCGCACCGCGAAGCTGCGCGGATCGTCGTTCTCGTTGTGCACCACGAACACCGTGGTGCCGTTCGGGTTCCGGAACGCGACGTCGATGAGCTGACCGTTCCACCCGGCGGTCCCGAAGGACGTGCTGGCGATCCGAACGGCACCCGGTTGGACGAAGCGGCTCAGGTGGCCGAGTGCGTAGTACTCGGCGTTGCGGCTCACCGTGCCGTCGGCCGCGACGGTCACGACACCGGTGCAGGTGCCACAACCTCCCACGTGCGGCCCACCGGACGGGTCGAGGGCCAGGTTCCAGTTCACCACCGACTTCGCCCAGTTGCGCGGTGTGGAGATCTCGAGCGTGCGGGCGTCGAACTTCAGGGTGTCGGAGAAGGTGTTGGCCGGATCACCGGACTGGGTGCCGGAGCACTCGGTGAAATAGATGTCCTTGTCCGGGTACTGCTTGTGCAGAGCGGTCATCGCGCTGGGATCGCCGTAGTAGCAGTGGTACGCCGTACCCGCGACCCAGCGCGCGGCCGGGGAGGACAGCACTTCCTGCGGATAGTTGTCGATGTCCGACGTCTCGTCGGGCGGGGTGTTGGCGATGTCGTTGGGATGCTCGGACCAGTTGTGGTCGTAGGCGAGGATCTTGGTGTCCAGTCCGGCGGCCCGCAACATCGGGCCGAGTGCCTCGATGACCTTCTCCTCCTGCGCGGCTGGCATGTCCGTCCCCGGATAGCCGCTCGGAGCACGGTTCTGCGGTTCGTTCTGCACGCTCAGGAACCGCACCGGGACGCCGGCCTGTCGGTAGGCCTGAACGAACTTCACCAGATACCGCGCGTAGGAACGGTAGATGCGCGGGTCGTCGATCAGCCGGCCGCCGACGAGCGAATCATTGGTCTTCATCCACGCGGGTGGACTCCACGGCGTCCCCATCACGGTCAGGTGCGGGTTGATCGCTCGGGCCTGTCGCAGCAACGGCAGGATCGCCGCCTGGTCGTGGGCGATGGAGAAGTGGCGCTGCTGGTAGTCGGTCTGCCCGGGCGGCATGTCGTCGTAGGTGTAATCGTGATCGGTGACGAAGTCCGAGGCGCCGATCGGCTGGCGCAAGAAGTTCAGGCCGTCGCCGGTGTTCGGGTCGAACAGGTCGCGCATGACCGCGTCGCGGGCCGACGGCGCGAGCCCCGACAGCACCGTTGCCGACGAGTCGGTCAGCGATGCGCCGAACCCGGTCATGGTCTGGAAGGTGCGCGACTGGTCGACCACGAGGGTCGGCAGGCCCGACGGTGTGTCGTCGAAGCTGACGGTGCCCGCGTCGTGCAAGAGCTGGCTCTTGTCGGGCGTGGTGATCCACACGTGCGCGGTCGGGCCGATCGGGTCGGCGGACGCCATGCCGGCGGGCACGGCGGTACACATCGCCGCCGCGGCTACCAGGGCACAGGCGGATCGGACGACACGCTTCATGTCAACTCCTCGTCGAGTGTCTACAACCAGCGTTTGTGTTTGAAGATCAGGTACAACAGGCCGGCGATAACGAGCATCAAAGCAATCGAAGTGTAGAAACCGGCCCGCTCGCCGTACCCGGGGTACGGGATGTTCTGCCCGAAGAAGCCGGTCACCGCGGTCGGCACCGCCACGATCGCCACCCAGGCGGTGATCTTGCGCATGTCGTCGTTCTGCTGCACCGAGGTCGTCGACAAGTCCTCGGCGGCGATCGTCATGTGGGTGCTGGTGCGGGTCTGGAAGAACTCGATCACGCCGTGCAGGAACTCACGCTGACCCTCCGCCATGCTGGACACCATCTCGAAACGGTCGGCGAGGTCCGCGGCAAGAGTCTTCTGCTCGTCGGTCAGGAATCGGGCCAGGCGCGCGACGCGGTCGTAGCTCGCGGTGCTGTGCACCGCGATGGTGCGGATGGCCAGGAGCTCGTACCAGACCTTGAACAGTTCCTCGAGGAAGCCCTCCGTGTCCACTCCGGCTCGGCCGAGCATCACCTGCTGCTCGAGCCGCCCGGATTCTGCCGCGAGCTGCGCGACCAGGTCGATCTCGCGTCTGATCATCGCGGAGACGATCGCGGCCGAGAGTTCGAACGCGCTGTGCGGGCGCAGGTGCTGGTTCTCGATGCGGCGCCGCACCGCGTCGGTGTCGAGGTAGGCGACCGCCGGGTCGACGACCGGGTTCAGTGGTCCGTGCACGGTGACCAGGAAGTTGGTGCCCAGGAACTGGTCGAGCTCGATGTAGTGGACGTGACCGCGGCTGCCGATCTCCGGGGCGTGCACCGCGGTGAACACGTGATCCTCGTAGGTGTAGATCTTCGAGATGTGATTGCGCTCCATGCAGTCGCGCACCGCGATCTCGTGGAACCCGAAGGCGTCGGTGAGCACGTCCGCATCCGCGGTGCGGCACACCGGTACGTCGACCCATACCAGCACGCCGTCGATCTCGAGGAGCCGCTTGAGCTCCTCGACCGGATGGCGTTCGAGCCCGGCGTCGGAGATCAGGTACACGTCCACGACTACCGCCTCTCGACGCTCGGCCCCTCCAGTGTCTACCCGCCGGAGCCCAACCCGTCCCACGACCATCGAGGCATCGGCTGATCGGAAGGGATCCGCGCGGCGCCGTCCGGGTAGCGCAGCACCTCGTCGACCGCCCACTGCATGTAGTCGCGCAGTACCGCACGGAACTGCGGATCCGTCGGCAGCCCGGCGTCATCGGCAGCCGACACGAAACACGCGACGAATCGGCGCCCGAGGTCGGACATGTCGCCGTTGCCGGCGTGCATCCGCAACAGGCCCGCTTGGTCGCCGCACTCGCTGGAGTACCGCGGCGGGCCGCCGAACACCTCGGCCCAGTAGGCGGCCAGGCGTTCCACGTGCTGCGGATGCTGACCCGGGTGGGAGAAGGGGTGATTCAGTTCCGGGTCGGCGAGGCAGCGGGCATGGTGGGCCCGGGCCAGTGCCAGAAAGGCGGCATCGCCGCCGGCGAACTCATAGACGGACGGTCGCATGGTTCGAGGGTGGCACGCCGCTCACGCGATTTGCTGCTGCGCCCGGGCCGTCTTGATCGCTGCCGACAGCGTTGCCACGTCGAACGCCTCGTAATGACGCTGTCCGTTGATGAAGAACGTCGGCGTGCCCGAGACGCCGCTCAGATCGGCCGACTCGATGTCCTGGT
The DNA here is from genome assembly GCA_963850835.1 of uncultured Actinomycetota bacterium. Taxonomy (GTDB): domain Bacteria; phylum Actinomycetota; class Actinomycetes; order Mycobacteriales; family Jatrophihabitantaceae; genus Jatrophihabitans. Next base: position 179,525 of record CAWKNB010000007.1, read on the forward strand.
CGATGCGAGTGGTGTGGCCGTGGCGCTTCAGGTCGGTTCGGAACCGGTCCACGTCGAGCCCGAGCTCTTCCGCGTACGCCACGAGATCGACCGCCCGCAGCCGGTCCTGATGGGCGAGGAGCAGGTCGTGCATCTCCCAGAAGGCACCCTGTGCCGCTGCTGCCTCGGCCGCCTCGGCGGCCAGTTGTGCCTGGGGGTGCACGTCGGTCAGCGGCAGGTGCCGCCACACGTAGCGCACGTCGGTGTCGCTGAGCAGCTCCCGGACCACCGGCTCGGCCTGACCGCAGTACGGGCATTCGAAGTCGCCGAACTCGATGATCGTGATGGGTGCGTCGACGGGCCCGCGCATGTGGTCGCGGGCCACATCGACCTCGGGAATGAGGTCCTGGATCAGCTTCGTGTCGCCGAGCAACGCCTTGGCGCGTCGGGTGGGGGACAGCAGCGCGGTCAGCCGGAACACCAGCCAGGTGAGCACCGACGCGACCGCGGCGGCCGACAGCGCGCCGAGCTTCGCCTCGTTCAGCTGCGCACCGTGGAAGGCCCGATCGGCGATCAGGAGGGCGACGGTGAACCCGATGCCGGCGATCGTCCCGGTGCCGATCACGGCGGCCCAACCGACCGGTGGCCGCACCCGCCCGTGACTGAGCCGGGTGATCGCCCACGACGTGCCCACGACCGCGACCGGTTTGCCGACCACGTAGCCGATGAGCACGCCGAGGGTGATCGGGGCGGTGTAGGCGTGCGCCAAGAAGTCGGTGTCGAGCACGATGCCGGCGTTCGCCAGGGCGAACAACGGCACGATGAGGTAGCTCGTCCAGGGGTGGTAGAAGGTCTGCAACCTCGCGTTGGGGGACAGCGTGGAGGTCAGCCCGGTCGTGGCCGAACGGGCGAACTCGGGGGTCGGCTGCTCGCGGAACCGGCGCACCAGCCCGGTCGCTTCCTCCAGCTCGCCACGGTTCGGCGTGTATGCCGACGCGGACAGTCCGATGGCCAGCCCCGCGACCACCGGATCGATGCCGCTGGACATCAAGGCGGCCCACACGATGATGCCGAGCACCGTGTAGACCGATCGATGACGCATATTCACCGCGTTGGCCACCTGCAGCACCACGAACACGCCGATCGCGAGCAGCAGCGGTCCCCACACGATGTGCTCGCTGTAGACCACCGCGATCACGATGAGCGCCGCGAGGTCGTCGACCACGAAGATCGTCAGCAGGAACACCCGCACCCGGTCCGGCACATTGCGCCCGAGCAGTGCGAGCAGCCCGAGCGCGAGGGCGGTGTCGGTGGACATCGCCACACCCCAGCCGTGCGCGCTGGACCGACCGGCGTTGACCACGAGGTAGATCGCGACCGGCACCAGCATGCCGACCAACCCGGCGGCGATGGGCAGGACGAAGCGGCGCCGCTCGCGCAGGTCGCCGAGATCGAACTCGCGCCGCGCCTCCAACCCGACGACGAGGAAGAACAGCGTCATCAGCCCGCTGTTGATCCAGGTGCGCAGGTCGTAGTCGGCTCCCCACGAGCCCAGCCGGATCGCGAAATGGGTACTCCAGACGCGATCGTAGGAACCGGAGTCGACGTTCGCCCAGATCAACGCCGCGGCGATCGCGGTGACCAGTACGCCGGCGCTGCCGGACTCCGTCTGCAGGAACGCGCGCAGCGGCGCGGAACGCCTGCGCGCCCACAGCGTGCGCCCTCGCCAGATGGAGGACGCGGGCGGCGTCTGGTCAGCCACGGAGGTAGAGACTACGGCTCGTCGGCACGCTGGTCTGTACAGTCCTTCGCCATGATCGGCCCACCGGCGCACGGCCAGGGACACGTCCTGATCGTCGGCCCGAGCAAGACCGGGACGACCGGTGCGTACACGCGCGGTCAAACAGGCCCTGCTGGCTGCGGGGGTGGACGCCGTCAGCGTCTTCGAGCCCACGTCGCCGCGGACATTGACCAACGTCTTCCTGCTCGCGCCCGGGCCGCACGCTGCTGACGAAGATCGACGATCGACAAGCTCGCCCGAATCGTGCCGGACCCGGTGATGTTCGACCGGCGGATCATGACCGTGCGAGATCCCCGCGACATCCTGATCAGCACTCTGCTGTTCCGGCCGCTGACCCGCCGTTCGGTCCTGCGCGGACGGACCCGACGGCGTCGCCGAGTTCGTCGCCGCGCTCGAGCGCAAGGAGGCCGACCCGGCGGCGGTGTCGGTGCGTGAGCTGTTCGAGTTGGCCGACCGGCTCGGCATCGGCGCACCGCCGTTCGACAGTCGTTGGCCGGGACATCAAACGGCAGCTGAACGCTACTGCCGAGGATGTCCTTCCACGTGTTGCGCTACGAGCATTCGTGGCCGGCGATCTCGGCGGGCTGTCCGACTATCTCGGCACCCCGGTGGAGCCGCGCTCCAGCGGCGACTCCGCAGTCTTCGGCCACATCGCCCGATCGGCCTCGTCCGGCGACTACGCGCACTGGTTCCGCGCCGACGACCTGGCGTACTTCGACTGCATCCTCGGTCACGTACATCGGCGCGTTCGGGTACGACCGGGCCGGGCAGCTGGCCGACCAGCCGGTCGATCGATCCAGCCGTGTCGAGTGAGTACGTCCGATCGCGCTACGCGCAGCGCCGCGACCGGCCTGGCGGCGGTGCAGGCACCGGTCGCGAGACTGGTCCCGGACGACGTCGCCGACGACGAACTCGATCGGCTGGCGAGCGCCGCCGACGACGGCGACGCTACCGCCGTGTCTGCGGGTGGCGCAGGTGCTGCGTCAGCCGCAAGGCCGAGGAACGCGGCGGCCGCACCGCGTTGCAATGGGCGCGGCTCGCGGCCGAGCTCGGGCTGCCAGCCGCGATGGCGTCGACGGCGGAACTGCTGGACGGATCCGGCAGCGCGGATCCGGCGATCCACCGGCGAGGCCGGCGTATGGCGCGACTGCGCACGCGGCCTTCCGGGCCGAGCACGAGGCTCGGCCACGTGCGTCGGTCGAGCAGCTATCGGGTCGGCACGCAACTGGCCCTGCTGGCGCGCTCACCGCGCCGCAACGGCCGTGCAGCGACCCGCGAACTGGCTGCCGATCTGGCGGCAGCGGCAATCGAAGGATGATCAGCGCTCGTCCGAGTCCGGCAATTCGTAAGGGCTGGGCACCGGAAAGTAGTGCTCGAAGAACGCCATCAGCGTCTTGCGCTGCTTGACGACGACGTCGGGTGCGGTCTCGTGATCGTTGAGGCAGATCGCGTCGAAATCGCGGGTCCGCAACAGGTTGGCGAGTCTGCGGGGCGTGTCGTGGCGAGCGATGTCCTGGTAGGCGTAGCGGATCGAGCCGGGCATCGAGCGACCGATTCCGTACGCGTAGTAGTGGTGCAGCGCGGACGTGATGGACAGGTCGTTCGGATGCCGGAACCGCGAGCGCGCGACCGCCGCGAACATGTCCGGATACTCGCGCTCGAGTCGCTCGAGCACCGATCGCAACTGGGTGTGCGGCGTGTGCTTGAACTTGTGGATCACCGTCGCGTCGAATCGATCGGCAATCAGTTCGCGGTTGCGTTTCGCCGCGCTCATCACCGGTAGGTCGGCGCTGCTCGGCGGGTCGATGTCGAGCGTGGCCTTCGAGAGGAAGAACTTGCCGACGCCGTTGCCGTGGAAGAAGAGCTCCGGCTCGACCGGACGGCCGAAGAACACGTCGTCGTTCATGTACAGGTAGCGCTCGGACAGGCCCGGGATGTGGTGGATCTGCGACTCGATCGCGTGCGAGTTGAAGACCGGCAGGACAGACGGATCGGTGAAGATCTCTGCGTGGTCGACGACCTGGATCTTCGGATGGCTGGTGTCCAGCCAGGCCGGGACCTGTCCGTCGGTCACGATGTAGATCTTGTTGGCCCAGCCGGCGAACATCGCCACCGAGCGCAGGGAGTACTTCAGCTCGTCGTGCGACGTGTATCGCGATTCGTGGGTCGCCGACAGGTTGACGCCCAGATCCTGCTGATCCCCGAGACACTTGGCCTTGCGCTGCAACCACGCCGGGTCGGAACCGTCCACCCACGTGTACACGATGTCGACCGGTTCGCGGACCTGGAACAGCGTGCGCCGGGCGGCATCGCGCGGCCAGTGTTCCGGCGACACGACGGCGGCGTTCCAGGTCGATGGGCTCAGGTAACCGACGATCGTCGCCCGCGGGTCCGGCGCGAGCCGGGTACCGATCGGGAACTCACCGCCATCCGGCCGCGGCACCCCGGGGGTGTCGACTCGTTTCCAGAAATCCACGTCGCAGGCGAGATCGAGTCCGGCGACCTGTTCGCCGTTGGTAGCCCTCAATAGCCGGCACACGCGGATCCCGTGGCCTTGGTCGAGCCTGCTGAACGCGGCCGCGCCGGCGCGAACGATCACCGGACGTCGGCGCTCGCCGCTCGGCAGGGCGGCCGCGGCGATCCCCCACTCGGGCGTGCTCAGCACCGACGCGATCGCGTCGAGCGCCTTCTCGGCATCCTCGGCCGACACCGCAACGCGCCGGCCCTTCGTGAGCGCGGTGGGGACCAGCACGTGATCGACGCCGCGGGACTCGAGCGCGGCGGACACTGCCGCCACGTTCTCGCGGGCGACGGCGTGTGCGTCGAAGACATCGACGACGGTGGCCCGCAGCCTGGGGTTCGGCGCCGAGCGCTGCTGCTGTCCGGACAGTTGCGAGCGGGAGCTCACCGTGGCCTGGGCCGCCCGGATGCCTCGCGTGATCCCGCGCTGCCAGCTCGTCTCACCGTTGCGCGCCCGCACGAGGGCGTACACGGCGCCCTCGGGCAGACGCTCGGCCAGCCAGTGGCGCGTTCTGCGTGGCAATGCAGACAACCTCCGAATCCCGGCGTGGCCCGAAAGACAAGATGATCGGTCACAGCGTCCGATACGAACTCGACGAATATACCGGCTCGCTTGATCATCCGCGGCCTTCAAGGCGCAGCCCGGTCGCTCCCGGGGCGCTTCCCATCGTCCGCACGCATGCCACCGCCGGGTGTATCAAACCCCGATTCGTGTGCACATTCGGCGTGTTGGACATCCCTGCAGCCCCCGCGAACACAGGAACGCGGCCCCGTGACACCGTGGTCTCGGCGAGAGTCGGTTCAGGCGGCCAGGGGGCCCGTCGGGCTCGGCGAACACCCACCGGCGCTCGACGGGATGTTGACCCGATAGTCCAGAGTTCCGCCGCTTTCCGACGTGCGCCTGCTTGAGAGCGAGTCTGGCCTACCGCGCTCCTGGTGGCACGGCATCGACGACATCAACCCCAGCTACCACGCACTCGAGCCGCTTCCGGCGCCCAGTGGCCGGTAGCCCTTCGAAGAGCGGCGACGCGGCCACGTCTGTCCTACCAGCTAGATCTTCGGGCCGATGGTTGCCATAGCTTGCCAGGTACTGGCGATCATCTCAGTGAGGCTATGTGTCGGACGCCATCCGGTTGCGGCACGCAACCTGGCGGCATCAGCCACCACTCGTGCGGGATCGCCCGGGCGACGCCCTTCGACGACTGGCCGGATGACGCGCCCCGTGACGGCAACCGCCTGATCTACGACCTGCCGCACCGAGTAACCCACCCCGGTGCCGACGTTGAGCACGTGTGCAGCGTCCGGACTTTCGAGCAGCCGGATCGCGTCGACGTGGGCCCGAGCAAGATCGTCGACGTGCACGAAGTCGCGCACGCAGGTGCCGTCCTCGGTAGCGAAGTCGTCGCCGAATATGCGCGGCGCCACTCCAGCGGCCAGCGCCGTGAGAACCAGTGGGATGAGATTGGCTCCCGCACGGTCCGCCAGCCGGGGCGAACGCGCTCCGGCCACGTTGAAGTAGCGCAGCGCTGCGTACCGCAGCCCGGCGGCTTGTGACTGTCGGCGGACGAGCCACTCACCGACCAGCTTGGACTCCCCGTACGGATTCTCGGGAACCGTCGCAGCGTCCTCGTCCACCAATTCATTTTGTGGCGTCCCGTACACCGAGGCGCTCGAGGAGTAGATCAGCCGCTCGGTACGGGCATCACTCATCGCCGTGAGCAGATTGACCAGCCCGCCGACATTGCGCCGGTAGTACATCAGCGGTGCCCGCATCGACTCGTCGACCCTCTTGCTTGCCGCGAGGTGTACGACACCTTCGAAGCGCTCGCTCGCCAACGTTCGTTGAATGGCTTCGAGATCGTTCAGCGATCCGAATACAACCGGCACATCCACCCGCGCCGGATCGCCGGTGCTGAGATCGTCAAAGACAACTGGCTCCAGCCCGGTCTCGATCAGGTTCCGCACGACGTGCGAGCCGATATAACCGGCGCCGCCGGTGATCAGCCAGCGACCCACGAGGACCTCCGGCTGCCGATGTTCCGCTTGGCTCCGCTCACCGCTCGAACGTCGACCGGAACGGGAAATAGGTCCGCAGGAATCGCGCGACCTCCTCCGCGGGGACGGGCGTATCGCCTTCTTCTGGAGCGTCGTTCAGACAGAACACCGACCGGTCACGCGCCGCCAGCAGTCGACGGAGTCGAGGCAAGCCTGCGGCGGTGCCGACGTTGACGTAATCGTAGCTGATCTGGGTTGCCACGGCCTCGCCGATGGCCTGGGCGTAATAGTGAAACAACTGGTCCAAGGCGACGTCGTCATGGTGCCGAAACTTTCGGCGTGCCGTCTTGGAGAGCTCGTCGCCGAACAACTCCTCCAGCTTGTCGTTGATGCTGCGCGTTTGCGGCAAGCTCGTGTGCCTGATCGAGTGGGAGATCGACCTGCCGACCGAATGTTCCATCAGGACCCGGATGTTTGCAGTGATGTTGAAGTGTGGTGCTTGATCCGGACCGACCGGTCCGAACGGCCGCTGCTGGCGGGAGGGGAAGACCTTGGTAATGCCGCTGCCGAACCAGAAATCCGACGGCGACACCTCCCGGCCGAAGAACACGTCATCGTTCATGTACAGGTAGTGCTCGGACAGTCCCTCGATGTGGTGCAGCTGGCTGATGATCGCGTTGGAATTGAACACGGGCAACACCGAGTGGTCCCAGAAGATGTCACGATGGTCGACCAGTGTGATCCGCGGGCAGTCCAGATCCAGCCAGGCCGGGCACTGATCGTCCGTTACGAGATACACGTGCCTGATCCACGGGGCGTAGGCGTCCAAGGAGCGTAAGGAGTATCGCAGTTCGTCACGAGTGAGGTAGCGGTGATCGGCGTGCGCCTCGGCGTGGTACTCGATATCGGATGCCGCCCCTCGAGCCTCGTGGAAACGTTGCCGCCACTTCGGATCGGCCCCGTCGACCCAGGTGTACACGGCATCGATGGGAAACGTCACGTCGTCGAGGAACTGTCGGTCGAACAGCTTGATCGAGGGCACCGTGACGTCGTCGATATCGATGTTGCGAGGCTCGAGTTCTGTGCGGTGAACCAATTGGCCGGCTACGTTCGGCAATGGCGCCTGCACGAAGTCGGCGTCGAGAGCGTCTGCAGCCCAAAACTCCACGATGGTGCCGTGCTTGCGTTCGTACCTCAGTGTTTGGTCACGAGTGGAGAACATCCTGACTATCCGGACGACCGAGCAGCGACGTGGCACGGCAGTCGCGACCTGCGGTGTGAGCCGCCGCAGCGACTGTTGTCCGTACTCGGGATAGATCTCCTCAAGATAGGTCGCCGGCCCGGTCAGTCCGCTCGCCAACGCCTCGAGTGCACGTGTCCGTTCACTCTCCATGATCCCAATCCGGGACCTGGCGACGGAAGGACCCCGAACGGCAAAGGCATGGACGCCTGCCCGGGCCAGCGAGTCGAGGACGTCGGTGCGCAGCGCCGCACGGGCTTCGGCCGGCGCGAGTCCTTCGTTGACCAGGTACTCGTGACCTCCGAACTCGATCAGTTCAGGTCGCTCCATCGAATCAGGTCCCGACCCCAGGGAGCGCGATCCGATCGCTGGCGCCGGCGGCAGCTTCGTCATCCGAAAGGGTTCCCAACAAACACTCGCGTAGCGCACTGCGGCGCTGCTCGTCCAGCAACCCGCAATCCATCCGGCGGGCACCGCCGGCGAGCGCCGCGCGGCGGTCCGGATCCGCGAGGTCTGCAAGGGCCGCACCGACACTCGTCGGGTCGACGCGCTCGAGCACTGTTCCGTTGCGCCCGGTCAAGACGCGGTTCGCGGCGGCAGGGACCGAACGGGACACGAGCACCGGTACGCCTGCGCTCAATGCTTCGTACAGCGGCAACCCGCTCGAGTCTCTCGTGGCGAGGTGGGCCGCGACGGATGCCTCGGCATACGCAACGGATGGGTCGAAGGCATAGCCCATCAGATGCACCGCGCAGCCGATGTCCTGCTCGCGGATGAGTTCCTCGAGTCGTCCGCGCAGCGGTCCTCGACCGTATATCCGCAGCTGCCAGCGAGGCAGGTGATCGCGAGCCAGTGCGAATCCTTGGATCAGCACGTCGAGGCCGGAGGTCCGGGTGAGTGCCCCGATCGCGACTATCACTGGATTCGTGGCAGATGACAGGATCACTTGCTCGGCGAGTGTGAAGTCGTCGTGGCACTGCACGTTTTGCGCCGGTAGGCCGACGACCTCGGCAACTCGCGCCGTGTCGGTGCCGGGAGCGACACACAGTCGCGCCAATGTGGCTGCTCGCATCATGAAGGTCTCGTTCGCCATCGCGGCACTGGCCGTGGTTGGGAGAAAGTGCACGCGAGGAATGTCTGCGTGAATGTGTTGGTCCGCCCAAGCAAGGGTTTGCGGGCTACTCGTAACGACGACTTCGGGGTCATCGGTCAACTCATGGGTCAGACAGACGGGTCGGATGGATGCAAGCGGCGAGGCGGCTGGCCAGGTCGAGATCGGGCAGTGCAGCGCCAGGACGGTGCTGTCCGCGTCGTCGCGGAGTGCGATTGCGCGACGCACGGCCATCGTCGCGATCGCGGTCGGGGCGTTCGAGTCGACGAGCCAGGTGACTCGGGGCTTCGGGACCACAGCCGCAAACATCATCCGATCGTCCTGATATGAAGGCAGAGCTGATGCGTGCCGGTGTATCGGAAGCGGGCGGTGACGGCGGTGCCGTCGGGACGCGTATACGAGGTCGAAACAATATGCGGAGATCGGTCGGTGCGAGGCGAAGAGCCTGGGTCCGCTCGCAGCCGGGTGAGATTGTCCGCGCTCGGCCCCACGAAGCACACCCACTCGCCGGCGTCGATGGGCGGGAGCGAATCCAGATCGACGACCGCGCGGCGACTCAGCGGCCCCGTCGGCTGAGCTTCGAAGGCCACGGCGGACTTCGAAGTAGACCAAGAGGCAGGCGAGAACACCAACACGTTGTCCCGTCCCTCCCATGTTATTTCGGCGGTGCCTATGCCGAAGGTGACCGTGTGCGGGCAGGACCGATGCGGCCGTTCGAGCAATGAGAGCATCAACGCGCCGTTGCGGTCGATCCGTGCGTCGGCCAGCGGCCGATCGGCGCGATCTCCGGTGCCGAACCACGTGAGGTCAACGACACCGCTGTCCGAACACACTGCAGGCGTCACCCGCCCTCGCTCACGCACGGCGAGCAGCCATTTCTGTGACGGGCGCAGGTCGGATGGGAGCGCCGCGACGGCGTACGCGCTGGGTGGCCGGACAGACCACAGAGTGCGCAGGGGACGTCCGGCGGAGCGCCGGGCAGGGCCTTGCAGTACCAACTCGGCCGTCTCGTCGATCGAGCCGTATGGATCCTCGATGCGGACCGTGATCTCGCCGCTGCGGAGCACGCGAACTGCGGTGACCACGCGAGCACCGCGCGGAGTGGGCCGATCGGAGTGGGACCTTCGGGGGAACAACGCGCCAGTCAGCTTCCGTTGCGCCGCCACCGACGCAGCGCCTCCACGGCCGAGCGCATGACGAATTGAACCGAGATGGCACCGCGCGGATCGGCGGCTCAACCGTGCGAGCAGAGAGGACGGATCGATTCCTCGAGGTGCGATGTCGTCCTGCCGGCTGAATATCGACGCACTGGTAACCCGGCGGGTCGGTTCGCCTGGCTCGACTGACACGCGCGCGATTCTATCTACGCGCTGCGACTTTCAGAATGATGGGTAGATCTGCGAACACGGCAGGGACGCCGCGAGAACTCGGACCAGATGGCGGGGGGGTACGCCTGAACTACCGCGCACGGCCTGGAGAGTCGCTACGCTGCTCCGAGGCCGACGCGGCACAGTTGGCGCCCTTCAGCGGCGGGGCGTCCGACCTCGGGCCGATCAAGCAGAAGGGAAGGCACAGATGGCCGAGCCCGGCTTTGTATCCGGCCTGGTCGAAGAGTTGACCCGGCGCGATGTCGTCGGCTGGATCGAGGTCACATCTGGGACACCGCCTGTCCGGGTGAGCCTGTGCCTGGACGACGTCGAAGTCGCGCACGCCTGGGCAGTCGAGAGGGTCAACCGGAAGGTCGATGGCGAGGCGCGTAGCTTCCGCTTTCGTCTGTACGACCTTTGGCGGTTCGCTCACCGGACGAACCGCTTCTCGGTGCGAGTCGGGCAGCAAGCACTGCCGATCACTGGTCGAGGAACCTTCTATCGACCGCGCTTCGACGGTACCGAGTCACTCGCTCAACTTCAGGAGCGTTTCGCGGCAGGGCAGGTGTTCAGCCAGAGCGGTCGCATCCAATTGTCGAAGACGGTCGACCGCGAGTGGCAGGCCCGCGTCATGCGGCTTTACGGCGATGTCCGGCGCGCTGTCGCCGAGTCGTTCGGCTACGACCCGTTCCTGATCTACGGCACGCTCCTCGGAGCCGTCCGCGAGCACGGCTTCATCGGTCACGACCTCGACTTCGACGCGGCATACGTGTCAAAGCACAGAAACGGACGCGATGCAGCCGAGGAACTAGTGCAGATCGCCTTTGCGCTCATCGATCGTGGCTTTTCTGTGGAATGTAAGTACACAACGCTGCACATTGCAGATCCGCGAGTAAGCCGGGCACGGATCGACCTGTTCCATCTGTACTTCGACGCACACGGGAGCCTGCAATTCCCATTTGGGATCGCAGGCACGTCCGAAGTGGACATACGTGACTGGAAAGGCACAACTGATATCTCGTTGGCCGGGGCCGCGGCGGCGCTGCCCGTCAACGCCGAAGCCGTCGTAGAGCTCATCTACGGGGCCAACTGGCGAACGCCGAACCCTGGGTTTCGGTGGGAGCGCGATCGTACGCGACGCGCGCGCGAAGGCATTCTGAGTCAGGCGATGATCGAGACCGTGCATTGGGCAAATTTCTACGCCCACACGTCGTTTACCACGGGATCGCCGTTCTTTGCACTGGTGAATGCGCGAGACAATGCTCCGCTCAACGTCGTTGACCTGGGATGCGGCGACGGGCGGGACTCGTTTGCATTCAGTCAGGCCGGCCGACGGGTGGTCGGCATCGACCGCTCGCATATCGGAGTCGAGCATGCGAGCCGAAAGGCCGGGGAGATCGACCAGTCAGCTGCACCCACGTTTGTGGCCTGCGACGTAGCCGACGGAACCGCGCTGCGCGATGTGCTGACATCGGCTCGCGGCTCGGACCCAGAGGCCCCTATGCTCTTCTACGCCCGATTCTTCCTGCATTCCCTTCCCGAGACGACACAGCGAACACTGCTCGAAACGATCGACACTTGTGCGCGGCCAGGTGATTGGTTTGCAGCCGAGTTCCGTACTGAACGTGACGAGGCAACCACGAAGGTCCACGGCAAACACTATCGACGTTTCCAAAATGGCCCGGCATTCGGGCGCGATCTGGATGACATCTATGCGTTCACGCCGTTCGTCGAACAAGAGGGAAACGGGCTGTCGCCCTATGGCGACGAGGACCCGTACCTCTATCGCGTCTTGGCCGTTCGACGCGCACGCGAGTCTGACTAAGCTGACGCCGCCACACGCAGCCCACGCGAAGGAAGCGAATGCCGTATGACGATCGAGGAGCGATTCGAGGTACCGAACTTTCACGAGCCAGATTACACGGGCCGTGTCCTGACCGACGCTGAGATCGCGGCCGGGGCGCACCGTAAGTGGATCGGCGGTCACTGGGACGACCACGGGGCCCGGCAGCTGGATTTTCTTACTGCGAACGGCCTGCAGCCGCAACACCGATTCCTGGACGTCGGATGCGGCAGCCTTCGGGCGGGACGCCATCTGATCGACTTCCTCGATGCCGGCAACTACTACGGCATCGACGCCAACCGTTCGGTCCTCCAGGCTGGCTACGACATTGAGCTCACCGGCGAGCAACGCGCTAAGCTGCCCAGCGATCAGCTGCGCGCCAGCGATCGCTTCGGGGTCGACTTCGGGGTCTCGTTTGATATGGCGATCGCCCAGTCGGTGTTCACTCATGTGTCGTTGAACCACATTCGGCTGTGCCTGTGGCGCGTCGCGCAACAGATGCGTCCCGGCGGCGTTTTCTTCGTAACTTTCAATGAACAACGTCCTACGACGCCTGTCGACGGTGTCGTTGCGACCAAGCGCCCGAAGTATGGCGAGCGAAACGTCTATTGGTACTACCGGACCGACATCCGGTGGGCGGCCAGTTTTGCGCCGTGGGGGTACAGGTACGTAGGCAGATGGGGACATCCCGGGGGTCAGCGCATGATCGCGTTTGTCCGGTTGGAGGACGGAGCACAGGGCGATCTGTCGGTTCGGCGCGCGAGCCCTCCGGCAGCGCTCCCGCGCGGTGCGCTTCGCCAGCCGCGCGACGGCGAAAACGACCGCAGTCAAAGGTCAGCGCGGCAGCAGCCGCACGGCATGAAGTCCAGGGTTTCAGCTTCGGCGCGGCGGCGCATCCGCCGTTGGCTCGAGATCGACTGAACGCGCCCGACCTCCTGCCGCAGCCGTTGTCGTGCGTACCGTAGGTGGCGCTCGTTCGATCGGGTTGGCTGACGGCAGGAATGGGCTTGGAGTGGCAGACCGGCCGCGCGGGGGTCGGTCGTGTTGGACATGCGGAAGCTCTTGGTTATGCGCAAACGCCGTTGGCGGTAGTGATCGACATCGGGCTGCGTCAGCCGCGAAGCGACGGCAGGTTCACCACGATGGCCTCCTGCGTACTTCGGGCGATCACCACCACGGCCTCGACCGCGGGGTCGTTGTTCTCCTCGCGGTGCGGGGTGTAGGGCGGGACGAAGACGAAGTCGCCGGGCTGGGTCTGCAGCCGTCGCTCCGCACCGGTCTCCTGGTCGAGGAAGACGAATTCCGGGGTGCCGGACACGACGTAGATCGCCGTCTCCGACTCGCCGTGGTGGTGGTCGGCCGAGGCGGTCGCCGGCCGGACGTGCGTGCGGCCCATCCAGAGGCGTTCGGAGCCGACGGTCGATTTGCTGATCGCGGCGAATCGCGTCATGCCCGAGGTCTGCGCGGTCTCCGGGTCGGCCTCGTCGGCGCGGACGTGTCGCAGATCGGGGTGAAAGCCATCGTTCACGGCGCGGGTCCGTCCGGTCGGGGTGCCGACGACCCTAGCCTGTCGGCCCTGGGTGCCGGACGCTCGTACAATCGGTGAGTCCTGACCGAACTCCTGCGCCTCGGGCGCATGACCTTCGAGGAGCCGTTCCGCGGTGGCGCAGCCCACGTTCAGCATCGTCGTTCCGGTGCACAATGTCCGCGCCTATCTGCGCGAGTGCCTGGACTCGATCCTCGGGCAGTCGTTCGGCGATTTCGAACTGATCGCGATCGACGACGCGTCACCGGACGGCAGCGGCGACGTCCTGGACGAGTACGCGGCCGCCGACGACCGTGTGATGGTGCGCCACCTGCCGAAGAACGTGGGCCTCGGCGCCGCGCGCGACGTCGGCATCGACGCCGCCTCCGGGCGTTACCTGCTCTTCGTCGACGGCGACGACACGCTCACCACCGACTCGCTTGCCGCCATCGCCGCCCGGATCGATCGAACTGACGAGCCGGATGTCGTGGTGTTCGACTACGCGCGGACCTATTGGGACGGCTCGGTCCGGCGCAACGTGCTGGCAGACGTACTGGCCGCGCCGGGCGCGGACGTCGTCGACGTGGTACAGCGCCCTGATCTGCTCACCCTTCTCATGGTGGTGTGGAACAAGGCGTATCGACTCGACTTCGTGCGCGAACACGGCTTCCGTTTTCCGAAGGGCTATTACGAGGACCTCCCCTGGACCTATCCGGTGATGCTGATCGCGCGGCGGATCGCGATCCTCGACCGCGTCTGTTACCACTACCGGCAACGCCGGCACGGCAACATCCTGCGCAGCTCCAACCGCGGCCACTTCGACGTGTTCGACCAGTACGCGCGGGTCTTCGCATACATCGACGCAAACCCCGAGCTCGAGCGCTGGCGCACCTTCATGTTCCGGCGGATGGTGCGTCATCTCCTCGAGATCCTGGCGAATCGTCGCAGGGTCTCGTCCGGGCTGAAGCGGGAGTTCTTCGACGCATTCGGTGATTCCTTCGCGCGGCACCGGCCGCCCGGCTACGAGTTGCCGTCGGGCCGGCCCGGCGCGAAGTTGCGGACCGTCGCCCGCCGCGACTACCGCGCCTACCTCGTCATGGACGCGGTCGCGCGCACCGAGCGCACGGCGAAACGGGAGGTCGGCACGGCCCGGCGCGGTGCCAGGCAAGTGATGCGCGTCGGCCGGGGTGGCTACATCCGGGCGTACTACCAGGCCGAACTGCGCCGCCCGATCGACGAGAACCTCGCGGTCTACTCCGCCTACTGGTCCACCAACTACGCATGCAACCCGGCCGCCATCTATGAGAAGGCGAAGCAACTCGCGCCGCACATCCGCGGCGTGTGGGTGGTCGAGAAGGGATTCGAACACCGGATGCCTGCCGGGGTCGAATACGTCACGCTCTACACCCCCGAGTACTACCGCGTGATGGCGACCGCGAAGTATTTCGTCAACAACGCGAACTTCGCCTCGAACATCGTGAAGCGACCGGGCACCGTGCACGTGCAGACCCAGCACGGCACGCCGCTGAAGGCCATGGGCCTCGGACTGCTCGACCATCCGGTCGGTGCTGCCGGGATGAACTTCCCGAAGCTCATGCAGCGCAGCGATCGGTGGGACTACCTGGTCTCGGCGAACCGGTTCTCCAGCGAGGTGTGGGAGCGCTCGTTCCCGAACTCCTACGTGACGCTCGAAGTCGGGTATCCGCGCAACGACCGCCTGGTCGCTGCCGGCGAGGCGGACACCCGCGCCGTCCGGGCGCGCCTGGGCCTGCCGTCGGACAAGACGCTGCTGCTGTACGCGCCGACCTTCCGTGACTGGATCCGAGATCGCTTCTACTCGCCGATCGATCTGCTCGATTTCTGCGAGAGGCTCGGCGACGATTTCGTCGTCCTGGTGCGCGGCCACTACTTCGCCGAACGTGACGAACCGCTCGTCCGCCTCGAGGAGCAGGGTTTGTTGCGCGACGTGACCGATCTCGCGTCGATCGAGGACCTGATGATCGCGTCCGACGCGCTGCTGACCGACTACTCGTCGGTGATGTTCGACTATGCCAATCTCGATCGGCCGATCGTCATCTACGCGCCGGACTGGGAGACCTACTCGCGGATCCGCGGCGTCAACTTCGATCTGTTCGCACACCCGCCGGGCGTCGTCGAGACGACGCAGGAGGGCCTGGTCGACGCGTTCGTCTCCGAGCGCTATCGCGATACGGGATCGCAGCGCAAGGAGTTCGCGCAGACCTTCTGCGAGTGGGACGACGGCCACGCGGCCGAACGCGTCGTGCTCCGGGTCTTCCTCGGCGGTCTCGACTCGCGCGCGCAGCGCTCCACCGGTGTCGCGCAGTCAGACGTCGGACCGCAGGGCGACGTCGGACTGCCGAGAGACCGGGTGCCGGCGAGCGGGCCGGACGCGCCCGGCTCAGGCCCCCGCTAACAGCTCGTTCAGTTCGTCCGCGTTGCGCTCGAAGTCGAAGTCCCAGCTCGCATAGAAGGCGCTCCTGCTCCATCCGGTCCCGGGCTGCATGACATCGGCAGTGCTCCAGAAATAGTGGGTGTCACATCCGATGACCGACGCGTACAGGTGCTCGTTGCGAGCGGTGTAGGACTCCTGCGCCAGCACGATCAGGGTCTCGAGCCGCTTCGCGAACAGGATGTTGAACATTCCCGATCCGGCGAATCCGGCAACGACCCGTGCCTTGGAGAAGATGCCGGCCTGCACACTGATGTCCAACTGCTCCGGATAGATCACCTCGAAGCCGTGCTTGAGGAACACCCTTTCGACCTCGTCCGCGTTGCGGCACCGGCGGTTCTTCTGATGCGACTGGCGAGACACGAAGATCTTGTCGTAGGTCGGCGCGCCGCTCGTCGATCAGCGCCGCGGCGATCGGGTCCCACACCCGCGGCTTGATCTGCGGGATGCACGTAGTGGGGTATCGAGGTTGTGCCACATGGGCGTCGCCGCGACCAGGGATTCGAGGTACATCGGGCGGTCGATCCAGATGATGTCCTCAGGTGCCACGCCGAATGCGGTGAACAGCCGTTGCTCCAGCACCGGCTTGCGCTCGTTCGCGTGCCTGATCCGGAAGACCAGTTTGAGATCCGGGATCTGCCTCTTCGCCTCGGGCCAGCCCCACAGCCGGGACAGCTGTTCGGTCATCAGGTGCCCGAAGTGCCCGGAGTTCTCGGAATCCAGGTGGTAGAAGTTGCCGCGCAGCGTCTCGGTCGGGTGGTACCGGCTGGGGATTCGCGCGAAATCGCCCCCGGAGCGGATGGCAACCGGGTTGATCGGGTCCTTCCCCAACGAGTGCCGGAACGAGTCGGGCAGAATCGTCGAGCCGGTGTACAGCAACTGGTTCGACACCATCGCGATGCGGCCGCGGTAGTGACGCAGGGACAGCTCCGGCCACTTGAGTCGTTCCCTCGAGTGCGCCGATCGTCACGGCGGACTCGTGCGAGGTCACCCGGCCGCGACTGGTGAACGTTCCGGCTGGCAGCGACTCGATGACGTCGAGCCGCAACGACTTCTCCCGCTCCGGCAGGATCCGGTTGGCCTCGGAGTCGCGCATCTTGAGGTAGTGCGCGGGTCCGCTTCTCGACGGTGATCAGATCCCGGCTGACGTCGACCCTGGCGACCGAATTCGCGAGTTGGGCGTCGCGGCCTGTGCCGGGTGCCCCCGCGCCGCCACCCTTCAACAACGCGGACATCCAGTCTGCGCTGGCCGGGCTGAACGGATCCGTGCCTGCTCGTCGCCGGATCGACGACATACACCCCGCGCGGCTTGAGATGCCAGAACAGCCGGTTGAACAGCGCGCGCTGCTCGGCGCTCGAATGCGGGAGCAGGTCGATCAGGACGTCGACCGGGCCGAGCTTCTTCAGGTTCCAGTTGATCAGCTTCTGGTCCCTGTCGAGCAGATGCCGCGCGCCGAGGGTCGAGGTGCCATTCCGGCAACGGCCTCGTCGGAGCAGACGTAGACCGATGCTTTGGGGAATTGCGCGATCCAGGCCGGCACCGCGGTCCGCACCGCCGGCGTGGTCATGATGACGACGATCGGCGGCCCTGTCGGAATCGCTGCCTGCCGGCGAATCGTGTGAACGCGTGCTGGGCCGGTCCGGCGGCCGGCGTGACGAAGTCCCGGCTGACGCGTCGGGTCGGGCGTCACCGCCCAGAGCCGCCGGCGACGCGGCGAACCACACCCGGCGCGCGGCTCGCCCGGATTTCGAGCGGCGGCGGCCACCAATTGCCCGGCCTGGCGGCGACCCTGCGTCGGCACGTCGAGAACAGGAACTGCCATGCTCACACGCTAACCGCCGGGGCGACCGATTCCGTGGCAGGCTCGGCGACGTGTTTCGCGTCATCCGACGCGTTCGCGCCACGCACCAGACTCACCGCTGGTCTAGTCATCCAGCATGGCCTGCACGACGCGCTCCGACGCGTGGCCGTCCTCGAGCGAGCAGTAGCGCTCGAGGAAGGTCTCGTACCGCTGGGCGGACTCGGCCTCGGCCCATGCCGGATCGCGCAACGCGTGTTCCAGGCCGGCCTGGTCCGTCACGATCGGCCCGGGCACCTCGGCGTCGTAGTCCACGTAGAAGCCGCGCAGGTCGTCGCGGTAGGTGTCGATGTCCCACGCGAAGAAGATCATCGGCCGGCGAGTGTTCGCGAAGTCGTACATGACCGACGAGTAGTCGGTGATCAGGACATCGGATGCCAGGTACAGGTCCTGGATGTCCGGGTACATGGTCACGTTGCGAACCCGGCGGGCGGCGGCGAGCATCCCGCCGATCGCCTCTTGGATGAGTTGGTGGCCACGGAAGAGCAGCACGTCGTCAGGCCCGAGCAACGTGTCCCACGCGCTGAGGTCGAACGGGAGTTGCACGCCGTAGCGACCCCGGGCGTCGCGCTGGTCGTCGCGCCACGTCGGCGCCCAGAGGATGACCCGCTGGTCGGGCGACAGGCCGAGACGTGCCCGCACCCGGTCGCGCTGCTCCTGCGCGTCAGCCGAGTAGAAGATGTCGTTGCGTGGATATCCGGTCTCGAGGATGGTCCCCTCGTACGCGAAGGCGCGGCGGAAGATGTCGCTGCTGTATCGGTTCGGTGAGATCAGATAGCTCCACTTGTCCTTCTCCTTGGCGAATTCCTCCAAGTAGTTGATGTTCGCGAAATTGGCGTTCTCGATGTCGAAGCCGATGCGCTTGAGCGGGGTGCCGTGCCACGTCTGCAGGTACCGGGCACCGTCTCGCCGCACGTAGTACGGCGGCATCGCGTCGTTGGCCACCAGATAGCGCGAGGTGGCGAGGCACTCGTAGTACTCGCGGCTGCCGACGAGCACCGACGCGACGCCCTCGGGCACCGAGATCGAGGTGTCGCGGCGCGCCCACACCAGACGCTCCTCGCGCCCTTCCCTGCGCATCTGCTCGTAGATCGCACGCGGATTGCACGAGTACTGCTTGCCGCTCCATGCCTGGAAGAGCACGGACTCGGTCAACGGTTTGGTACCGGCCGCGAGATACGGCCCCTCGCGCAGCAGCCGCTGGTTCCACGGCCCGCGCTCGGACCGCAGCCCGGACGCGATGTTCACGGTGAATCGGCCGGGGGATGCGTCGATGCGCACCTGGACGGCGCCGCGCTCGAGCACCTGCGGCATCTGGGCTGCGCGCTCGGGAACGACCTCGACCGGCAGCAACGGAGTGCTCACCGAGTTGCGGTCACGAACGTGCAGCGTCCAGTTGCCCGGCGCCAGGGAGTGCTGTCCGGCGGCGTCGAATATCTCGAAGTCCAGCGACACGGCCGACTCGGTGCGGCGCTCGGCGCTCGGGACGACGTCCTCGCGACCGTCGCGATGCAGGCCGAAAACGATGTCGCGATCCGCGCCGACCAGGCTCGGTGGCAACTCGAGATCGATCGTCAGCGTCCCGGCGGTCCACCGGGCGGCCACGACCTGGCACGCGGCGCGGCGGTCGCTGAACACGAGGTGCGCGCGCAGGCTCATGTGGGCGGCAAGCTCGCGGTCGCGGTCGCCGGCGTGGAAGACCGTGGGCTCGAAATCGGGCGCGACCACCAGCGGCCGACTCGATGTCTTGCCGGCCACGACGTCGTCGACCGTCAACTCCCAGATGTGCTGCGGCTCGTCCGGAGTGCCGAGGTCGAACATCGCCAGGGGAAACGTTGCGCTGCGGATCGACGGGTCGGCGTCGGTGGGCGTGAGCGGCGACGACGCCACCACGTTGTCGCTGGATTGCGGGCGCAGGCTCAGCTGCGGCGCGGTCGCCGGTCCGCCGAGCCGGACGTCGACGCGCACCGACCCGGCAGCCGGGTCGAACTGCACCGCCGTTGCCTGCGCCGGGTTGCGCACGACGGCGACCCGCAGATACCCACCATGGCCGACGTACGCGGCGACGTACGTGCCGTCATCGCGCACCGTGATCGCCCGGGCGGTCACGTCGGCGCGCGACGCGCATCGCAGCGCGACGCCGCGGCGGGCTCCGGGCGCAGCGATCTTGACGGCGGCGTTGTAGATGATCTCGTCATCGGTGGACTTCAACGCGCGCAGCGGCACGGCGGCGGTGAACCCGGCGTAGCCGTAGTCGACGAGCGCCCGGCTGTGCCCGGAGGTGAGATCCGGCCGGTGGACCGGTCGCATGGGCCGCAGGATGCGGTGCGCAGGTTCGGTGGCGCGCAGTTCCAGCGCCCGCACGGCGCACCACGCCTTGTCGTAGCGCAGATGATGCACGTAGGCGTAGCCCTCGACGCGAAGCGTGTCGTCCGCGATCTCGACGTGCCCCACCGATGCCGTGACCGGGAGGCGGTTCGTGACCTCGTAGACGCGGTCGGGAACGCCGACCTCCTTGTCGCGCCAGTACGGCAGTTCGGCGAAGCTGCGGATCCCGCGGCGCCGGACTCGATACGAGGATCTGCGCGCCTTACGGGTCCGCACCAGCTCGATGGCCTCCTCGAGCCGGTTACGGCGGATGAGCTCGTAGCCGACCCGGTCCCACAGGTTGACCGAGATTCATCGTCGAGTCCGGCACGTGACGCAGGTAGTTGCTCATGTGCTCGATGAAGTACTCGCGGTAATCTGCGGCAGCGACGTCGAGCTGGTTGAGGTAGAGCGGCATGTCGAGCGTGAGGACCTTACGGTCGTGTCGTTCGCTGACCTCCGCGGCGCTGTGTTCGGCCAGGAAGGTGCTGACGTATTCGAGTGCCGTCAAGCGGTCGCGCACGTTGGACAGCTCCGCGCGCCGCTGGGTGATCGAACCGGAACCATCGCCGCGCTCGCGCCACCCGTACACGACGGTCGTCAGCGTGTCGACGGTGCCGGCGAGCACGTGCGCGGGAATGGTGACGGGCATGTCCTCGTAGAGAACACCTTCCGGAAAACGCAACGCGTGCTTGTCCCAGAACGATTTGCGAAACACCTTGTTCCACGCCGTCGTGTCGTAGACCAGCGACGGCATCCGAGAGATGTGCGTGCGGCTCTCGGCCGACGGGATGGCGGTCATATGCAGGCCGGAGTCTCTGCTGTAGGTCTCGCTGAATCGCCGGACCCGGCCGGTCGCGATGTCCGAGCCAGTGCGCTGCAGGGTTCCGCACAGCGCCTCGTACGCGTCCGGAGTGACCACGTCGTCGGAATCGACGAATGCCAGGTAGTCGCCGTTGGCGTGCGCCATCCCGATGTTGCGGGCCCGGCCGAGGCCGCCGTTCTCGACATGCAGAACCCGGACCCGATCGTCCTTGTCGGCGTAGTCGACGGCCACCTCGCCGCTGCCGTCGGTGCTGCCGTCGTCGACGCAGATGACGTCGAGGTTGGTCAGGGTCGATGCCAGAATCGAATCGAGGCAAGGCGCGAGGTAGCTGCCGACGTTGTAGATCGGCACGACGACAGACAATGACGCGGGCGACGCTTCAGGCACCCGGACAGCCTAACCAGCGGCGGTGATCGCCACGGCCGGAACGTGAGATTCCGCTGTGGCAGACCTGAGCCGGCGCGCACCGACGACTGCCAGCGCGCAGCACAGCACCTGCATCGTGAGGAATCCGAGTGGCAGCCCGAGGCCGAGCAGCAAGCCCGACACCGCCGGGCCGACCGCGGTGGCGGCGGTCTGCGCGCCGTTCATCGCGGCGAGGGTGCGGCCGGTGGCGCCCGCGGGAGCGAGAGCGGCGGCCAACGGGGTGAGCACCGGGGCGAGCATGGTCTCGCCCACGCTGAACAGCGCGTACCCGGCGAGCACGATCGCCGAGGCGGGAGAGAGGCCGAACAAGGGGGTCGCGAGCACCAGCCAGACCACGATCCACAGCCCGGCGCAGGTCGCCAACAACGTCGCCGGGGCGACGCCGCGGGTGGCACGCACCACCGGTGCGGTCAGGACGGCCACGAGGACCGCGTTCACGGCGACCGCGGTGCCGAGCGTGGTGGGCGCGACGTCGAGCACGGTGAGTGCGTAGGACGGCAACCCGGAGTCGAACTGTGCGTAGCACGCGAGGGTCAGCAACGCGGTCACCGCGAGCATCCACAGCACGCCGGGCGTGCGGAAGACGGCACGGTAGCCGACCTCGTCGGTCGGTTCGTCCACCGCCAGCGCGCCGCGCCGCACCGAACGGCCCACGAAGTACACCACCAGCGCGCTGGCCAGGCTGCACAGCGCCGCGAACAGGTAGGCGGGCCGGGTGCCGGTCGGCACCGACAGGTCGACGAGGAAGCCGCCGGCGAAGCCGCCCACGGCCAGTCCGAGGTTCATGCCGATGAACTGCCAGGCGAACGCGTCGCGGCGCCGGTGGGTGGGCGTGAGGCCGAGCACGAGCACCGAGATCGAGGGCTGCAGCACCGCCAGGGCGGCGCCGTAGCCGAACGCTGCGGTCCACAGCGAACCGGCGTCCCCGGCGAACATCAATGCCACCGTGGCGACCACCATGCCCAGTCGGGCGACGGTCGCCACGGTCACCGGACGGGCGCGATCGGCGAGCAGGCCCGCGAGCGGGGAGGCGATCAGCGCCCCGAGCGCGAACGCGGAGAAGGTGAGGGCAGCGGTCGTCGCGCCGAATCCGCGCGCCTGCGCGACGTCGGCGTACAGGAACGGCAACACCGCACCCCAGCCCACCGCTCCCAGCGAAGCGCCGAGGAGCAGGAGCACGAGTCGGTGTGCCGGACGGGTCAGAACAGATACCATTTCAATTCTCAATATTTCTAATACGAACTTCGATATCGAAGGTAACATGGGACTGAAAGCGCTTGTTCCATGCCGGGTCGGCCATGGTGATCTCGTTCACCCGACCGTCGAACGGCCTAAGGTGCACGCATGTCACGCACGCCGTGGGCGGAGTACGAGCGGGCCGTGCGCGTGTACACGGAGGCCGGAGCCGCCGAGACCGTGCAGCGGATCACGACGGCGATGTCGCGGTTGTCGCGTCGGCTGGACATGTACTACGACCTGCGCTTCGAAGCGCTGGACATCTCGCGGGCGGACTGGCCGGTGCTGCAGACGCTGGCGATGGAGGGCCGCAAGGGCCACTCGAACCCGTCGAAGCTCGCCGACGCCGCCGGCGTCTCGGCCTCGACGATGACGCACCGCCTCGACGTCATGGAATCGCGCGGCCTGGTGCGCCGCTCCCCGGACCCGGCCAACCGCACCCGCACGGTGGTGTCGCTCACCCCGGCCGGATGGGAGCGATTCCGCGCCGCGGTGCTCGACGCCGAGAGCGAGGAGACCGACGTGTTCGCCCCGCTCACCGACGACGAACGCGCGACCCTCGCCACGCTGCTGGAGAAGGCGCTGGCCGGTCAGGACCCTACGAGTCGAGCGCGGCGCGCTGGGCGCTCGTGAAGGGCACCGACGTGCCGGCGAGATCGGTGTTCACGTAGGTCGTCTCGACCCGACAGCACTTCCGAGCCCCGACCCGGATGTCGAAGGTCAGGACCATGCTGGTGCGCCCCACCCGCGCGCAGGCCACCTCGACGTCCACGGTGTCGCCGTAGAGCGCCGGTGCCGTCCACTGCAGCGTCGACGCGACCAGCTGGACGTCGGTGATCAGCTCCGGCACCGCCAACTCGCGGCAGAACAGCGCCATCGCCTCGTCGCAGTAGAGCAGGTAGTGGGAGTTGAAGACGACCCCCTGCTGGTCGACCTCGGCATAGCGCACCCGCTCCGACCAGAGCACGGTGCGGGGCGTCACTTGCGGTCCGCGGGCGCGTTGTGAAGGGTCGGGCGCATGAGCAGAGCTTCGGGCATGGCCGCGGCGCGGGGCAACCGTGGGTGACTTCGTCGGCGCCATAGACCAGGGCACCACCAGCACCCGGTTCATGATCTTCGACCACGACGGCCGCGAAGTGGCCCGGCACCAGCTCGAGCACGAGCAGATCCTGCCGCGCGCGGGCTGGGTGGAGCACAACCCGGTGGAGATCTGGGAACGGTCGATCTCGGCCGTGCAGAGCGCGTTGAACACGGCATCGCTGCAGGCCGGCGATCTCGTCGCGATCGGGATCACCAACCAGCGCGAGACCACCGTCGTATGGGACCGGCGCACCGGCCGGCCGTTGCACAACGCGATCGTCTGGCAGGACACCCGCACCGACAGCATCGCCGCCGCGCTCGAGCGCGACGGGCGTGGCGACATCATCCGCGCCAAGGCCGGGCTGCCGCCGGCCACCTACTTCTCCGGCGGCAAGATCAAGTGGCTGCTCGACAACGTCGACGCGGTGCGGTCGGCGGCGCACCGCGGCGATGCCTTGTTCGGCACGCCTGACAGCTGGCTCCTGTGGAACCTGACCGGCGGCACGCACGGCGGGCGCCACGTCACCGACGTCACCAACGCCAGTCGGACCATGTTGATGAACCTCGAGACCCTCGACTGGGACGACGAGTTGCTCGACCTGTTCGGGGTGCCGCGAGCGATGTTGCCGCAGATCCAGTCGTCGTCCGAGCCCGACGGCTTCGGCGCTGTGACTGATCGGCTCGACTTCGGTGGTGTGCGCATCACCGGCGTTCTCGGCGACCAGCACGCAGCGATGTTCGGCCAGGTGTGCTTCGAGCCCGGGGCGGCGAAGAACACCTACGGCACCGGCAATTTCATGCTGCTCAACACCGGCACCGAGCTGGTGCGCAGCCGGCACGGGCTGTTGAGCACCGTCTGTTATCGGATCGGCGACGCGGACCCGGTGTACGCGTTGGAGGGCTCGATCGCGGTGACCGGCTCGGCGGTGCAGTGGCTGCGCGACCAGCTCGGGATCATCTCCGGTGCCAGCGAGATCGAATCGCTCGCCGCGCGGGTCGAGGACAACGGTGGCGTCTATTTCGTGCCGGCGTTCTCGGGGCTGTTCGCGCCGTACTGGCGCAGCGACGCGCGGGGCGCGATCGTCGGGCTCTCGCGGTACAACACGAACGCGCATCTGGCCCGCGCCACGCTGGAGGCGATCTGCTATCAGAGCCGAGACGTCTCCGAGGCGATGGCGGCCGACTCGGGCGTCGAGGTGGACGTGCTCAAGGTCGACGGCGGGGTCACGTCCAACGACCTGTGCATGCAGCTGCAGGCCGACATCCTCGGCGTGCCCGTGAGCCGTCCGGTGGTCGCGGAGACCACCGCGCTGGGTGCGGCGTACGCCGCCGGGCTGGCCGTCGGATTCTGGGCCGATCTCGGCGAGTTGCGGGCGAACTGGGCGGAGTCCAAGCGCTGGACGCCACAGTGGAGCGACGAGCAGCGGGCCGACGGCCACGCCGGCTGGCGAAAAGCCGTCGAGCGGACGCTGGGTTGGGTCGAGGTGGACTGACGTGCAGCATCCCGCGCTGGGCCCTGCCGACCGTGCCGCTGCGATCGAGCGACTCGCCGCCGACGAGCTGGACGTGCTGATCATCGGCGGCGGCGTGGTGGGCGGCGGTGCAGCACTCGACGCGGTCACCCGCGGCCTGCGGGTCGGGCTCGTCGAGGCTCGCGACTACGCGTCGGGCACCTCCAGTCGGTCCACGAAGCTGTTCCACGGCGGGTTGCGCTACCTCGAGCAATTCGACTTCGGGCTGGTGTTCGAGGCGTTGCGCGAGCGCGACCTGGTGCTCAACACCCTGTGCCCGCATCTCGCGCGGCCGGTGCCGCTGATCTACCCGCTGCGGCACGTATGGGACCGCGCCTACGTCGGGCTGGGAATCGGCGTCTACGACGTGATGGGCGCCGGGCGCGGCGTCCCGCACCACGCGCGACACCTCAGCCGGAGAAAGACGATGGAGTCGTTCCCGTCCGGCAAGCGATCGGCGATCCGGGGCGCGATCCGGTTCTACGAGGGCCAGGTCGACGACGCGCGGCACACCATGATGCTCGCCCGCACGGCGGCTCGGTTCGGCGCGCTGTGCGTCAACAGCGTGCGGGCAGACGCGTTCCTGCGCGAGGGCGACCGGGTGGCCGGTGTGCACGTCCGCGACCTGGAAACCGGTACGGATTTCGAAATTCGCGCCCAGCAAGTCGTCAATGCAGCCGGGGTATGGACCGACGAGATCCAGCAGATGGTCGGCGGTCGCGGGCAGTTCCGGGTGCGGGCGTCGAAGGGCGTGCACCTGGTGGTGCCGCGCAACCGGATCAACTCGGCCACCGGGGTCATCGCCCGGACGGACAAGAGCGTGCTGTTCATCATCCCGTGGGGGAGCCACTGGATCGTCGGCACCACCGATACCGAGTGGGCACTGGACCTCGCCCATCCGGCGGCCAGCGAGACCGACATCGACTACCTGCTGGACTGGGCGAACACGCTGCTGGCCGACCCGCTGACCCGCGAGGACGTCGTGGGGGTCTACGCCGGGCTGCGGCCGCTGCTCGCCGGCGAGTCGGACCAGACCAGCCGCCTCTCCCGCGAACACGCTGTCGCCAGCCCGGTGCGCGGGCTGACCGTGATCGCGGGCGGGAAGTACACGACCTACCGGGTGATGGCCAAGGACGCCGTGGATTCGGCCGTGCACGGTCTGGACCGCACGGTGCCCGCCTCGTGCACCGAACGGGTGCCCCTGGTCGGGGCCGACGGCTATCTCGCCGCCTGGAACGGTCGGCGCGACGTGGCGCAGCGCACCGGGCTGCGCGTCGCGGCGGTCGAGCACCTGCTGAACCGGTACGGCTCGCTCGTCGACGAGCTGCTCGACCTCATCGCGCAGCGTCCCGAACTCGGCGAGCCGCTGCCGGGTGCACCGGAGTATCTGAACGTCGAGGCGTTGTACGCAGCGACCCACGAGGGGGCGCGGCATCTCGAGGACGTGCTGACCAGACGCACCCGGATCTCGATCGAGGTGCCCGATCGGGGTATCGAGGCCGCTCGTGCCGTGGCGGCACTGATCGCGCCCGTGCTCGGGTGGAGCGACGCCGACGTCGAGAACGAGCTCAACCACTACGACTTGCGAGTAGCGGCCGAGCGTGAGTCGCAGCACCAGCCCGACGACCAGACCGCCGACGCCGCTCGGCTGGGCGCGCCCGACGTGCGGCTCGACTCGAGTCGTTAGCGGGTGTAGCGGTGCTTCACGCCGACCGGGAAGAACTCGGGGTCGGCGGCCGGGCGCAGCTCGACGTGCGGCAGCTGATTCGCGGCCGGGACGTAGTTGGCGAACTCACTGTTGCGCAGCAGCACGGCGGCCCTGATCGACTCGGCTGCCGTGGCTGCGCGTTCGGGCGTCGCGGGTTCCCCTGCGGCGAGTTCGACGGTGACCCACAGCTCTCGATCGCCGTCGGCGTCGTCGCGGACCTCGAGCACGAAGCGGCCGGTCGCCCAATCGCTGACCTCGGGCTGGTCCAGGCCGCCCGCGACGTTCTCGGCATAGACGTTCGCGCCGTAGTAGGAGACGGTGAACAGCGCCCGGCCGAACACATAGACGAACGGCAGCTCTGCGACCGGTCCGGTGTCGGCGAGCGGGTCGAACCCGTGGTCGCGGCAGAATCTGATCAGCTCGGCGAACGGCACCAGGCCGCCCTTGTCGCCGATGCCGTACCTGATCAACGGCACGCCGTTGTCACCGGAGAACACCAGGGTGCCGTCGCCGGTCATTTCGAAAAAGCGAACCTGCGGTTCGTACTGCACGAGCGTCGGTACGCGGGCCTCGCCGAACAGCTCGACCGCCGTCGTCGGATCCTGCGCGAGGAAGCGGCGGATGCGCACGCTCAACGGTGTCTCGTTCCCGAGCACGCCGGCGTCTGCAGTGCCGTAGAGCGCCGCCGAGCCGCGTTCGATGTCGGTGATGCCTGCGCGCCGGGAGACCAGCGTGCGCCAATCCTCGCTGAACACCTCACCGGCGAACACGAGCTTGATCGAGTAGCGCGACCAGTCGAGCCCGGCAGCGGTGCCGGCGTCGATCACCTGCTTGACGAACGGCGGGTAGCCGAGGAGCACGACCTGGTCGGCAAACTCGCCGAGTTCGGGGACGACGCGCAGGATCTCGGCGATGTTGTTGCCGGGCGCCACCGAGGTGATCGGCAGACCCTGTGCCGACAGGTGCCGCACACAGGCGAGCGTGAACAGTCCGCCGACCCAGGTGCCGAGCGGGAAGCACACCACCGCCAGGGTGCGCAGCCGGTCAGCGCCGAACCCGTCGACGAACACCTGCTCGAACCGGCGCGCGATCACCAGCTCGTCGGCGGCCGAGCGGGGCCAGACCGTCGGGGCGCCACTCGACCCGGACGACACCGCGACGATGTCGCAGCTGTCCAAGCGCCCGGCACGGCATCGGTCCGGCAGCGGATACCGCGTGACGTAGTTGTCCTTGGTCATGACGGGCAACCGGCGGAAATCGGCCATGGTGCGGACGCCGTCCGGGTCGATGCCGTGGTCGGCGAGGAAGCGGCGATAGGCCGGCACCGAGGCTGCGACCTCGTGGAAGAGGCCCAGCGCATGCTGTTCGGCGGTCACGGCTGCCAGTAAAGCGCGGGGAGAGGGATCAGGCGCTCAGTTGCGCGAGAGCGCGGCGGATCTCCGGCGGGACGGGAACGGGGCGCCGGGAGTCGGCGTCGACGTACACGTGCACGAAGCGGCCGACGGCTGCCGGCGCCTCGCCGCTCTCGCCGAACAGCGCGAGACGATAGATCACGCTCGACGTGCCGAGGTGTTCGAGTCCGATCCCCGCGGTGACCGTCTCCGGGAAACTGAGTTGGGCGAAGTACCGGCACGAGGTCTCCACCACCAGGCCGATCGCCGGCAGCCGGCGGATGTCGCCGCCGCTCGCCTCCATCAGCCACCCGTTCACCGCTGTGTCGAACAACCGGTAGTGCACCGCGTTGTTGACGTGGCCGTACGAGTCGTCGTCCGACCAGCGGGTCGGCAGGGCGCGAAGCACGCGGAAATCGTCGCGGCGCAGATTCCTGGGGTCGTCGGTGGGCACGCCGCGATCGTGCCAGCAGGGCATGGCCGTCTTCGCTGCGGCGTACGCGGCCTACTGCGGCGCGCCGAGTGCGCTGACCCGCAAGGTGCAGGCCCGCAGCTGGGCCGGGCGTGCGGCGCTGTACGAACTCCCCGGCGCCACCACCCGAATCGTGTCCGACAGGGGGGCCTGGCAGCTCACGTAGTCGTTGAGCTGGCTCTCGGCGGTCGCGCCCGGGGCGAGCAGGAACGTCGAGGTGTGCGACGACGCCGGCTGCGACGCGGTCCCGATCCGCGAACCGCCGCGCAGCAGCGTCGGCGGTCGGGTACCCGTTGAGTCGGCACGTCGAGGTGCCGGTGTTGGTGAACTGCAGCGCCGCGAACTCGCGGCCGAAGGCCGCGGAACCGCGGATGACCCGGATCGCCAGGTGCGGGCACGTCGAGCGCGGCGGTGGCGTGGTGCGCTCGACGCGGGCGTCCGCGGGACCTGCGCTGGTCGATGCCGGCGTGGCCGTGCGTGCGCTCGGCTCGGAGGGCGACGGGCGCCGAGCGGCTGTGGTCGTCCGGCGTGGGGCTCGTCGTGGCACCCGCCGCGACCGACACCGGGGCCACGGCCGGCGCCGCGACGTCCTCGGCGGTGCGGTGACCAGCGGTCGACGCTTCGGAGGCGATCGGCGCGAGCAGCGGCGCCTGGGCGGCCGTGGGCGCCCCGGTGGGTGCGTTTCCCGCGCTGCAGCCGGTCAGGGTCGCGGCCAGGGCGACACCGAATCCGACCGCGGTGAGCAGCGCCCGGCGACCGCGCGCCGGGGCACTGCTCACCGGTCGATCCGCAGGTCGGTCGCGTACGGCAGGCTGCCGACGCGCAGCAGCGAGTGGGAGTTCAGGGCACGCCACAACGTCGCCCATGCGGTCTTGCCGGTGAGGCTCCCGCAGCTGTGTGCCTGGGCGCACGCGGTCCACTCGGTCAGCGGGCCGCCGAAGCGGATCCGCGGCTGGTTGCGAGCCACGCCGGTCAGCGAGATGTACTTCCACTGCGAGGCCATCGTGGTGTTGTAGATCTGCGGCAGGTTCAGCGTGCGCGTCGGCGCGGCGCCGGCGGCCAGGGTGTACAGCCCGTACATCGACCAGCCGTTGTTGCAGCGGCGGTTGGTTGCCGTCCACGCGCAGCCGTCGGCCGACCCGTTGAACACGAACGGCGCCCGGGAGGCCGCGAGATACCCGGACAGCCAGGACCGGGTCTGGGTGTAGGTCGCGCGAAAGCCCGGCTCGATGTCGTTGGCACCGGCCACATGCAGTTGCGACCAGCCCGCAGCGTGCGACACCAGCGGGTTCACGACCCGCGTGGCCCACGCCCGGCCGGTACTGGCCGACACGTCCATGTCGTTGTTCGTGCCGATCGCGATCGTGGCCGGCGCGTTCGACCGCTGGCCGCGGTGGTAGCCGTCCAGATAGGCCGCCAGATCACGCGCGAGGTTGCCGTAGCTGACGAACCGGGTGGTCGCACTCAGCACGACGCCACCGTCGAAGCCGTCCTGGCCGCCGATGTCGAGCAGCATGAGATAGGCGTGCCCGCTCGGGTTGGCCCGCGCGTCGGCGTAGCCCTCGGAGCGCATCCGGGCCAGCTCCGCCGCGCTGGATCCGCGAATGTTGCGCACATAGCGGCTCGTGGACACCGGCGCCGGCGTTTTCTGCGGCGGCGGGCCGCTCGGCGTCGTGACAGCGTTCGAGCGTCCGGCGCTCGACGAGCCCGCCACGTTCACCGCCCGCACGCTGAACGTGTACCGCGTGTGGGAGGACAACCCGCTCACCGTCGCGGCCCCGATCAACCCGGACACCATCACGGCGCGGCCGCCCGGCGCAGCGGTCACCGTGTACGCCCACGGCGGTGCTCCGCCGTCGCCGGCCGGCTTGACCCACGTGACGCGGGCGGCGCCGTACGTCGCGCTCGCGTGCACCGAACGAGGCGCGCTCGTCACCTTCGGGTGCACCGCGATCACGAGCCGGCAGCCCAGCGCCAGGTCGTGCCCGCCACCGATGTTTCGCGCGGTGAGGCAGACCCGGTGCTCGCCGGCACTTGCCGACACCTGCGCCGAGATGCCGTGCAGCGCCCCGAACTTCGGGTGCCGCTTGGCGACGTCCGGGCGGGCCACGCGGGCCACCACGGTGCGCGCGGCCTTGCCGTCGAGCGTCACCAGCACGGTGAGCGGTTTCGTCGTGTCCGGGTCGATGGTCCAGCCGCGCAGCACCAGGTTGGTGCCGCTGCTTGCGCGGGTGAGCCACTCGAAGCTGCCGATCGGAGAGGCGCCCGTGGTCGTTGCGCCGGCCATCCCGGCGACGCCGACGGCCGCACCGATCAGGGTCAGCAGGGTCACGCACAGCGCAAGCGGGCGGACGAGCCGGCGCCCGGCGAAGGCCGGGTCTGCGGTCGTGGATGGTGCCGTGCGGCGGTCGGGTCATCTGGTCTTCCCGTCGGACAGCGACCGGGCGGTCGCGGTTCGCCGGAGCGCGGTTCCCCCACCTGGCGCGCCCGCCTTCGAATGCTACGAAGACGCAATGATGAAACCATCAATGTTACTGCTGTGACAAGTGTGACCAATGTTGCGACACGCCGCATCGTCATCACCTCCGTTCACCTTCTGGCGATTTGGTAGGTGTGCGTGACCACCTGCGCGGCGCCGAAATACCCGCTCGCGCTGAGCAGGAATTCGCGGATCGAGCGGTGCCGGCTCGCCTGGACGTCGCCGGCCAGCGGCAGGTAGCTGCGGGTGAGGTCGTGGTCGCCGATCACCGTGCGATCGCCCCGCTCTCCGGTCGCGGTGGTCACATTCGGGCGGTCGGGGTTCGCGGCGCCATCGAGGTGCGGGACCACGTCGGTGCGGTTCTCGAGGGCCAGCACGCTGACCCGCCTCGGCACCCCGGCGACCGTCCGCCCGACGGGTGCGCCGGCGGTGACCACGTGCGTGACGTCGAACTCGCCGCTACGGACGGCGTCGCGCGCCGTGGTGACCGCGACCATGCCCCCTTCGCTGTGCCCGACGATCATCACCCGGTCGGAGCGGCGCACCCCGGCGGTGCGCATGGCGGCCAGCACGCCCTCCTCGTAGGCGGTGCGCCGGCCTACGAGAGCCCGGCCGTTGGTGGTGAGGCTGGTGATGTCCGAGGTCGGAAGGGGATCCCACGACTTGGTGCCGGTGATGTCGACGATCGCCCGGCGGGTGCCGTCGGGCATGGTGAGAATGCGGACGTCGATCTCGCCGTGCGGCCCCTGGTCGGAGCGCTGCGCGAGGTCGCGGATCAGGTCGTCGAGCCCGCGCGGGGGCAGCGCCGCGGCCCCGCTCGCGTCGAGCCCGGGATTGCGCACGACGCCGTGGCCGTCCGGGATGCGTCCGGCGATCGCGGCCAGCGAGGTCGGGATCCCGAGCGCGTCGACCACGATGTCGGCGGCTTGCGGATCTCGGACGAGGGCCGCCTGCGCCGCGGCGATCGGATTGCCGGAGCGGGTCAGTTCGCCGATCGCCGCGATCAGCGCCGGCGGTGCGCCGGCGAGCCCGAGGACGGTGTCATGGATGTCGTTCGACAGATGATCGGTGGCCTCGTAGGCCTTCGCGGCCACGCGCAGCTCACCGTCGATGAGCCCGGCGTGGGCGCCGAGCCAGGTCAGGCCGCGCAGGCCGTCCAGGGCGTCGAGCAGGTCGGCCTCGTATTGCGCATAGCCGACCGGGTCGAGCAGCGCCGACGCGGTATCGGTGTCGAGGAGGTAACCGTGCAGCTGAAGCGCGGCGGCCAGCGTGTCGTGAGCCACGCCGCCGAAGCAGCGGGCCATCGCGAGCATCTCGGCGCAGTCGGCGGCGATGCCGCCCGCACCACCGCGCACCGAGATCGGGTCGGGATGTCGGCTCATCAGGACCCGACCAACTTCGCGACGTCGCGCACGAGCGAGCTGCTGTCGCCGAACACCGACACGCCGTCGTCGAAGATGCGCTGCGGATGCAGCACCATGTCGCCGGCGCCGCGGACGACATCGCCGCCCACGGACCCCAGATCGTGGCTCAGCTCGGCGAGTTGGTGAAGCCTGTCCAGCACCCGATACGCATGTCGGCGCAGCGCGTCGGCAGCGTCGTCGAGGCGATCTGCCGCCGAGCGCAGCCCGCTGATGAGCACGTTGGCCTGGCCGTAGAAGGCGTCGGCCGCGGTGCCGCGCCAGTGCGCGCTGCTCACTGCGGCGCCGAGTTGCGCGGCCCGATCCCGAGTGGCGTGCGCGTGCGCCGTGATCCGGTCGGCCACCGCCAGCATCTCGGCTGGGCTCGGGATCGGGGACATGGGCCGAGCATCCGTGCCGATCCGACGGCGAGGGCAGCGCCGCGGGCCCGATGTGGACCGCCGCGAGGTTGTGCACAGCGTGCCGGAACTGCTTGACATGCGGCGCGTGGTTGAATGACGAGCGCCACGAATTACACGCGTGAGATTTGCGGCTCGGCAGATCACGCGCCCCGAGTTGAACACGGGTGGAGGGCACTGAAGGATGCATTCCGTGCACGCTTCGGCGGGAGACAACGCGGCGGCCACCGGCGAATCCGGGGACGACGTCCTGAGCCGGCGCGACCGCGAGATCCTGGCGTTCGAACGGCAGTGGTGGAAGTACGCCGGTGCCAAGGAACAGGCCATCCGCGAGTTGTTCGACATGTCGGCGACCCGCTACTACCAAGTGCTCAATGCGCTCATCGATACCCCGGCTGCCCTGGCCGCTGATCCGATGCTGGTGAAGCGTCTGCGACGCTTACGGGCAAGTCGGCAGCGACAGCGGTCGGCTCGTCGACTGGGTATCGAGGTTTGAGCGCTGAACGCAAAGCACGGCCGGCTCGCCAGACAGCAGGCGCGGCGCCACCGACGTGACCGCGTCGTCGGCATCGGAGTGGTCGTGCTCGGCGTCGTCGTCCTCGTGGTCGCGCTCCTCGCGCTGCGTGAGCCCAAGGGTCACGTGAGCTCGGACACCGGCACGCCGCGTACCCGCACCGTCGTCAGCACCGTGACGAACTCGCCGACGCCGAGCAAGGCGTCGTCGTCGACGCGGGCCTCCAGCCCACCGACGTCCACTTCCTCGTCGGCCGCGACCGGGGTGAAGGCGATCCCGCTCATCGTGCTCAACAACACCTCGATCAGCGGGCTGGCCAAGACCGCGACGGACAAGTTGCGCAGCGACGGGTGGACGGTGACCCGCTACGACAACTACTCCAACAACATCATCTCCACCTGCGCCTACTACGACCCGTCGGTGACGGGTGCGAAGGCGGCCGCCGAGGCGCTGAAAGCGCAGTACTCGTGGATCCAGCGCACGAAGGAACGGTTCGCCGAGTTGCCGAGCGGGCCGGTGGTGGTGGTCCTCACGGCCGGGATCTCGACCGGATAGCCGATCGTCCGGTTGTGCGACAATGGCTGCACAACTGAACAGCACCGCTCATCCAGAGGGGCAGAGGGACCGGCCCGACGAAGCCCCGGCAACCACGTGCGATGACTCCACCGTTTCGGTGCGAGGCCGCCGCCGCAGGTGCCAACTCCGGCCTGACCGCGCGTTCGCGGTCGGGGAAGATGAGGAGAAAGGCCTCGCCCAATGACTGTTGTCGCTGATCGTCCCACCGCGCCGTCGCCCGCATCCGGGCTGGTGTGCCGCAACTGCGGTGCCGAGTACCCGCTGGGTGCACAGCACGCCTGTTTCGAGTGTTTCGGCCCGCTCGAGATCGGCTACGACCCGGCCGCGCTGGCCCGGGTGACCAGGGCCGAGATCGAGGCGGGCCCGCACTCGCTGTGGCGTTACGTCGGATTGCTCCCGGTGGGCCACGACACCACCACACGCGTCGACTCCGGCACCGGCATGACCCCGCTCATCCGCGCCGACCGGCTGGCCGACGAACTCGGGTTCACCGCCCCCGTCTGGATCAAGGACGACTCGGCGAACCCCACCCACTCCTTCAAGGACCGGGTCGTGTCGGTCGCCATCACCGCGGCCCGCGAGCTCGGGTTCTCCCGCATCGCCTGCGCCTCGACCGGCAATCTGGCGAACTCGGTGGCGGCGCACGCGGCCCGGATCGGGATGCCGTCGATCGTGTTCGTGCCCGCCGACCTGGAGCCCGCCAAGATCGTCCAGACGGCGATCTACGGCGGCACGCTGGTGGGCATCGAAGGGTCCTACGACGACGTCAACCGACTGTGCTCGCAGCTGTCGGAGGAGGACGAGTTCGAGAACACCGGGTTCGTCAACGTCAACATCCGCCCGTACTACGCCGAGGGCTCCAAGACGCTGGGCTACGAGGTGGCCGAACAGCTGGGTTGGCGACTTCCCGGGCAGTACGTCGCGCCGATGGCGTCCGGCTCGATGCTGACGAAGATCAACAAGGCGTACAAGGAACTCGTCGCGTCCGGCCTCGTGCCGGAGTCCACCTGGCGGGTCTACGGCGCGCAATCGGCCGGCTGCTCGCCGATCGCGACGGCCTTCGCCGAGGGCGCCGACGAGGTCCGGCCGGTGAAGCCGACCGGCATCGCGAAGTCGCTGAACATCGGCAGCCCGGCCGACGGCCCCTACGCCCTGGACGCCGTGCGCGGCTCGGGCGGCGCGATGGCCGCGGTGACCGACGACGAGATCCGGGCGGGCATCCGGCTGCTCGCCCGCACCACCGGCGTGTTCGCCGAGACCGCCGGCGGGGTGACCGTGGCGGTGTTGAAGAAGCTGGCCGAGACCGGCGCGATCGACACGTCACTCGAGACCGTCGTCTACAACACCGGCGACGGCCTGAAGACCATCGACGCGATCAGCGACGGCGCCCGCCCGACCGCGATCATCCCGCCCACGCTCAAGGGCATGCGCGAAGCCGGGCTGCTCTAGCCGGGTATTGCCGGCCGTTCGGGAACTTTCCGAGCGCCGCAGCGCGTCCGAGATGATGTGAACCTGACCCGGCGCCCGGTGTTGGTCGCCTCCGCCGCACTCGTCACCCTGGCGGTGGTGGCCGGTGGCGTGCTGGCGTGGGGCCGCACGACGGACGGCGGCGAGGCGGCCGGCCCACCCGCGGCGCCCCTGCGCGGCACGGTGTGGGAACTGCTCGCCGACCATGGCAGCAGCAACAGTTCGGCGACGTTGCAGATCGACCGCGCCGGGCATCTGGTCGCCGACGACACCTGCCAGGTCATCGGCGCCGACGGGTACATCAGCGGCGACAACCTCCTGCTCACCAACCAGGTCGTGCGCTGGAAGACCTGCACCGACTCGGTCGGCGAGACCACGTTCGGGCCCGATCAGGTGAAGATCCTCCAGGGCTCGGCGACGTTCGCCATCACCGGGCACACCCTCACGATCCGCAACGGGGCATCGATGCGGCTGCGGGAGACGAGCCTGCCGGCCCCCAGCCTCGACGTCCCGACGGTCGTCGGCACCGATTGGCTGCTCGTGCACGCGACCGACGACAGCGGCGCCCATCCGGTGCCCGACAACGTCACCCTGCGCATCGACGACGACCACCAGCTGCACGCCACCGACGGCGGCTGCCGGCGTCTCACCGGCACCGTCGAAGAGCAACTGACCAGCATCCGGCTGTCCGCGAGCGCGACGGGCCGGCCCTGCTCGTCCTCACCCACCGTCGGCATCGTCGATTCGGTGCTCGACGGCCGTATCCGCCCGACCGTCGTGGACGGGAACCTGACGATCGCCGACCCCGGCGCCGGCACGCTCGTGTACCGCTGGAATCCGCGCTCCGCAGCCACCGACCCGAACCGCCTCACCGGCCGCACCTGGCGTCTCGACGGCATCGAGCACGACCCGGCAGCTACCCCCGCGATGGTGCGCATCGAGCGCTCCGGTCGCGTCGTCGGCAGCGACGGTTGTCGCACCTTCACCGGTTCCGCGCAGGTGCACCACGGCACCGCGGACCTGCACCTGCGCTTCGGTTCCGCCGTGCCGTGCGCGAGCGCCGCCGCAGATCAGGCGAGCACCATCGACAGCTTCCTCGGCGCCCGGCAGCTCGTCTGGGCCATCCGCAACGAGACGCTGCTCGTCTACGGCGGCGGGTCGCAGGCGTTCGCGCTGCGATATCGGTCGTGAGAGCGCTGCCGGAAACCCTCGGCGCGAATCTGTGTAAGCGGTTTTGGTCAGAGTTCTTGGCGGATGCTCACCTTCCCGTGTAGCGTCCGCCCCGGTCATAGTGCCGAGAGTTTTCGCACGCGAAGTACCACGGCCCTCCTCGGGGACGTGCACTGAAGAGAGCGGGACCAAGGAACGAAGACCCCGGGCCCCACGAGGTGTGGGGACTGGACCGGCCCCTAGCAAGGAGTGCACGTGGCACAGGGCACCGTGAAGTGGTTCAACAACGAGAAGGGCTACGGCTTCATCGCCGTAGACGGCGGCCAGGACGTCTTCGTCCACTACTCGGCCATCCAGGCCGACGGCTACCGCTCACTCGATGAGAACCAGCGGGTGGAGTTCGACGTCGTCCAGGGTCCCAAGGGCCCCCAGGCCGACGGCGTTCGCATCGTCGGCTGACACCCGCAGTCGCCTCTCGACGGCCCGGAGCGCTTCGTGCGCCCCGGGCCGTCGTTTCTGCTCTATCGAAGGAGGCCGGGTGACGTCAGCGGATTTCGAACCGCAGCTCGCGCAGGCCATGGCGGCGGTCGCCACGTTGCGTGACGCCGCCGAGCAATTCGCCGCCACGGCGTCGACACCGCGCACCGAGACCTCGCCGGACGGCCTGGTCACGGTCGACGCTGCGCGCGGCCGGCTGACCAGGATCACCGTCGATCCGCGCGCCTACGACGACACCGCGCACATCAGCCACGTCGCGCTCGTCGAAGCGTTGCGCGACACCGTCCGCGCGGCTCTCGAACCCGAACGCGGCACCGACGCCGTCGCGCCGCCGGCGACCCTGCACCTCGACCAACACCAGCTGCAGGCCTTTGCCGAGCGGGAGTTCCGCGTCGAGAACGGGCCGGTGTCCGCGACGGTGAACGGCGGTTCCCGACTGCTCGCCATCGACGTCGACCAGGAGCTGACCCGCGGCGCCGACCGCGAGCAGTTCGGCGGTCTCGTCGTCGCCGCGGTCAACGACGCGCTGGCCGAGTGCGGCCGGGCGCGGGTGACCGAGTTCGGGCTCGCCGGCGAGGCGGAGGCGTTGCAGGCCAAGACCGATGCGTTCGTGGCCCGGATGGGCCAGGTCGACGCGCAGATGACGGCCCTGCACGGCGACATCGCAGCGCGGCTCGAGCAGGTGCGGGCCTTGCACCGCCGCCCGCCCGCCTCACCCTGACAGCGCCTGCACCAACTGCTGCGCGGTCGGGGACTTCAGCGCGTTCACCGCAAGCATCGAGGCGTCGACGAAACGCAGCTCCACCCGCCCGCGACTGAGCAGCTTCGGCGCATGCTGCGCCTGGGCCAGCGTGGCGCGGGGGAGTTCGGCGAGCACGACATACGGCAGCGGCGGTTGCCCGGCCTGCAGAGTGCGGTGCCGCTGCGGTGCCCCGTGGTCGTCGCGCAGCACGATCACGCGCGCTGTGGTCACCGCGAGGACGTGCTTGGCCGGTCCGCCGAGCTGATCGCGCAGCCAGACCGCGAGGGACTGCGGACCACCGGTGACGCCGACGCCCGCCGGATTCGGCAGATCGGGGAACTGCGCGTCGAACGGCGAGGTGCTGGTGGCGAAGTCGAGCACCGCCTCACCGACCCGCGCCGCGGGTCCGGGCGTCGATTCGGTGGCCGGGGCGAGCTTGCGCACCGCGTCGCGCGTCGCCTCTCGCCGCGCGGCATCGGCCGGTTCGTCGGTGCCGCTCGTGAGATCGACGCGGAACGCGCCGATCAGCGACTCGCCCGGACCGAACCGGTTGCCCAGCAACGGCGCCAGCTCGGCGGTGCGGTCCAGCGTGGCCATGCTCAGCCCGCGGCCTGATCGGCCTGCTGGACGTCCTCGTAGGTTTGATGCGCGTCCTCGCCGGCCTGGATGCCCCAGTGCACCCCACCCTGGGGCAGGTCGGGGATGACCGGCAGCGAGTTCCAGGCCGCGCTCGTGGTCTTGGAGATGACCGTCTTGCCGGCCAGGATCCCGATCTTGCCCAGGAAGCTCGCGTCCTGCTTGAGCTCCTTGAGCAGGGCGAAGATCTCCTTGAGGGTGCGGAACAGCTCGGCCAGCGCCTCGAGCACCTTCTCGACGGTGTTCAGGACCTTGACGATGGCCTCGACCACCCGGCTGACCTCGAAGGTGGCCTCGGCCCAATCGGCGATCGCCGCCGCGATGCCGGCGGCCACCGACGCACCGAAGGTGAGCACCGACAGCGCGGCCGAGACCGCGAAGTCGGCGATGATGAACTCGACGACCGACGCGACGATGTCGCAGATCGTGTTCGCGGCGTCCACGGCGGCGTGCGCGCTCGCCGTGAGGATTTTGTCGGTGTCCCCGAGTGCCTGACCGGCAGCGGTGAGTGCCTTGCAGACCTCGCCCATCCGGGTGCGGAACGCCTGCCCGGCTTCGTCGGTCCAGCTGGCCTCGAGCGCGGAGACATCCGATTGCACGAGCGACGAGACGTCCTTGGTGCGGTTTCCCAACTGCACATAGGTCTGTCCGGCGCTGACGAGCGCATCGGGGTCGCCGCACACCCAGTGCAGGGCCTCGTCGACCGGCTGGTAGGCCGGGCGCAGCGCGCTCTGCACCACCCCCGGCAACGAGTTGAAGGCCCGCTCGAGCTCGTTCTGGTATTCCGCGGTGACGGACATGGTGTCGCCGTCAGCCCGGCACGCAGCTGGTGAGGTGCTCCGAGGTCTGCTGCTCGAGCTGCTCGAACCCCTGGGCGGTGGCTCGCAGCGACTGGACCGCGTTGCCGACGCCGTCCTTGGCCTGCTGCAGCACCTGCTGGGTCTGCGTCACGTGACCGGTGTAGACCTGATCCAGGTGCGAGCCCAGCCCCGGGATCCGGCCGAAGGCGCCGGGCGGCACCGCAGCCGCGAACACCTCGCTGCGGATGCCGTCGAGCGTCTCCACCCGGCCGTCGAGGCTGTTGGCGGTCGCAGTCAGATCCTCGGTCCGCACGTGCAACGTGCCCATCCGTGGTCTTCCCCTCGTCGCGTTCAGTCGATCTTCGAACCTACCCGCGGCGTCGCGGGTCGAATCGAGCAGGCGGCATCGCTCTCGCCGGCCGGGACAGGCACCTTGCACTCGCCCCGGGGGAGTGCTAAACCTGAATTGGCACTCGGCTAGGCTGAGTGCCAGCCGGACCTGGGTGAGGCCCGTATCCACGGGTCGTCCGTCGCGGGCGCCGCAGCCGGCACATCTACCAATCAACAGTGAGGACCACAGCGAATGGCTAAGTTGATCGCGTTCGACGAGGAGGCCCGGCGCGGCCTCGAGCGCGGCATGAACCAGCTCGCGGACGCCGTGAAGGTGACCCTCGGCCCGAAGGGCCGCAACGTCGTGCTGGAGAAGAAGTGGGGCGCTCCCACGATCACCAACGACGGTGTCTCGATCGCCAAGGAGATCGAGCTCGAGGACCCGTACGAGAAGATCGGTGCGGAGCTCGTCAAGGAGGTCGCCAAGAAGACCGACGACGTCGCGGGTGACGGCACCACCACTGCCACCGTGCTCGCCCAGGCGCTCGTTCGCGAGGGCCTGCGCAACGTCGCGGCCGGCGCGAACCCGATGGCGCTCAAGCGCGGCATCGAGCAGGCCGTGGCGGCGGTGTCCGAGGTGCTGGGCAACCAGGCCAAGGACGTCGAGACCAAGGAGCAGATCGCCGCGACCGCGTCGATCTCGGCCGCGGACACCACCGTCGGCGAGATCATCGCCGAGGCGATGGACAAGGTCGGCAAGGAAGGTGTCATCACCGTCGAGGAGAGCAACACCTTCGGTCTCGAGCTCGAGCTCACCGAGGGCATGCGCTTCGACAAGGGCCACTTGTCGGCGTACTTCGTCACCGATGCCGAGCGCATGGAGACCGACCTCGAGGACCCGTACATCCTGATCCACGAGGGCAAGATCAGCAACGTCAAGGACATGCTGCCGCTGCTCGAGAAGGTCATGCAGACCGGCAAGCCGCTGGCGATCATCGCCGAGGACGTCGAGGGCGAGGCGCTGGCCACCCTGGTCGTCAACAAGATCCGCGGCACGTTCAAGTCCGTTGCCGTCAAGGCTCCGGGCTTCGGCGACCGCCGCAAGGCCATGCTGCAGGACATCGCGATCCTGACCGGTGGCACCGTGATCAGCGAGACCGTGGGCCTCAAGCTCGAGAACGCCTCGCTGGACGACCTCGGCAAGGCGCGCAAGTTCACCACCACCAAGGACGAGACCACGCTCGTCGAGGGTGCCGGTGACGCCGACCAGATCCAGGGTCGGGTCAACCAGATCCGCGCCGAGATCGAGAACAGCGACTCGGACTACGACCGCGAGAAGCTGCAGGAGCGCCTGGCGAAGCTCGCCGGCGGTGTTGCGGTGATCAAGGTCGGCGCGGCCACCGAGGTCGAGCTCAAGGAGCGCAAGCACCGCATCGAGGACGCCGTTCGCAACGCGAAGGCGGCCGTCGAAGAGGGCCTGCTCCCCGGCGGCGGTGTGGCCCTGGCCAACGCGACCGTGACGGCCTTCGACAAGCTCGATCTCGAGGGTGACGAGGCCACCGGGGCGAACATCGTCAAGGTCGCCCTGCTCGCGCCGCTCAAGCAGATCGCGATCAACGCCGGCCTCGAGGGCGGCGTCGTGTCGGAGAAGGTGCTCGGCCTCAAGCCCGGTCACGGCCTCAACGCGCAGACCGGCGAGTACGTCGACATGTTCAAGGACGGCATCGTCGAGCCGGCCAAGGTGACCCGTTCGGCGCTGCAGAACGCCGCGTCGATCGCCGCGCTGTTCCTCACCACCGAGGCCGTCGTGGCCGACAAGCCGGAGAAGGCTTCGGCCCCGGCTGGTGGCGGGATGCCCGGCGGGGACATGGACTTCTGAGTCCACCTGCATCACGCGAAAGGGCGGTCCCCGACGGGGCCGCCCTTTTGCGTCCCCCGGGTTCGCAGCGATTGGGATCGTCAGCCCAGGAGTTCGTCTTCGAAGCACCAGCGCCAGGCCTCGCCCGGCTCGATCGAGCGCATCACCGGATGCTCGACCTCATGGAAGTGCCCGCTCGCGTGTCTCTGCGGCGAGGAGTCACAGCAGCCGACGTGCCCGCAGCTCAGGCACAACCGCAGGTGCACCCAGCGGGTGCCGTCGCGCAGGCACTCCTCGCAGCCCTCCGGGGTGCGGGCCTCGACCATCCGCGGCGCCTCGCGCAGGTGCTTGCAGTCGCCGGCCTGCCGGGTCGGGGTGGTGAGTTCTTCCTCGACCCGCGCGGAGGCGTCGGCGAGGCGGTCGAGCAGCGATTCCTCCTGGTCGACCATGTTCAGCGCGACGCGCAGCACCTCGTCGTCGTAGACGCCGCGATCGCGCGCCTCGAGAATCGAACCGCGCTCGGCCGAGAGCATCTGCAACCGCAACCGTCGATAGGTTGCCGCCGGCGGTTCCAGCTCGCTCTGCGGCCGCCCGAGCTGTTCCCAGATCCGGTTGCTGCGCTGCATCGCGCGTTCGCGCAACTCGGTGAGGACCTCGTCGGGGTCGTCTTCGGTGCTCACCTCGTCGAGCACCGCGAGCCCGGCGTTGGCCGCTGCGGTGACCAGACCCGCCGCCTGCAGGGCGTCCTCCGCGGCGTCCGGGCCGGGAAGGCGCAGCCAGCGCACCAGCGCCGGCAGCGTCAGGCCCTGGATCAGCAGGGTGCCGGCCACGACGGTGAACGCGGCCAGGGCGAGCAGCGCGCGTTGCGGGGTGTCGGCCGGCAGCAGGAAGACCGCGGCGAGGGTCACCACGCCGCGCATACCGGCCCACGACACGATCAGCGTCACGCGCCAGCTCCATACCTGCCGGCCCAACGCCTTGAGGACCAGCACCGAACCGAAGACCCACAGCGCACGGGCCAGGATCGTCGCCACCAGGATCGCCACGCACGCCCACGCGACCGTGACCCAGTTCGGGTGGGTGTCGACGACGTCGTGCACGATGCTGCGGATCTGCAGGCCGATCAGCAGGAAGACGACGTTCTCGAGGACGAATTGCACCGTGCGCCAGTTGATGTTCTCGGCGATCCGTGAGCTCGCCGACTGCAGCCGCGGCGCCTTGTGCCCCAGGATCAGCCCGGTGATCACCACGGCGAGCACGCCCGAGCTGTGGAAGTGCTCCGCCGGGAGGAAGGCCACATACGGCGCGACGAACGACAGCGTGGTGTCCAGCACCGGATCGCTGATGCGGCGTCGCACCAGCGCCAGCACGAATGCCGCCGCGAACCCGATCAGGATGCCGCCGCCGGCCGCCTCGACGAACTTCCACCCGATGTCCCACGCCGTGACGCTGCCGGTCAGTGCCGCGGTGGCGGTGCCCAGCGCGACCAGCGCGGTCGCGTCGTTCATCAGGCTCTCGCCCTCGAGGATCGACACGATGCGTCGCGGCATCCCGACGCGGCGGGCCACGGTGGTGGCCGCCACCGCGTCCGGCGGCGCCACCACCGCCCCGAGAGCGAGTCCCGCGGCCAGCGGGATGGCCGGGATCACCCACCACGTCACGAAGCCCACCGCGACCGTGGAGAACGCCACGAGACCCACGGACAGGAGCAGAATCGCACGCCGGTTCGCCTTGAAATCCACCAGCGACGTGC
This sequence comes from uncultured Actinomycetota bacterium, assembly GCA_963850835.1. GTDB lineage: Bacteria > Actinomycetota > Actinomycetes > Mycobacteriales > Jatrophihabitantaceae > Jatrophihabitans. Next base: position 222,894 of record CAWKNB010000007.1, read on the forward strand.
GGATCGCGGCCGCGTACAGCAGCGGCGGCAGCAGGCCGTAGAGCACGAGCTGCGGGGTGAGTTCGACGTCGAGCACGTTCGGGATGAACGAGACGCCGATCCCGACCACGACGAGCACGAGGGGCTCGGACCAGCCGATCCGGCGTGCCAGGCCGGCGACGCCGGCCGCGACGATCACCAGCAGGACGACGTTGACCACGGTGTCGAGAGCGGCGTCCACCACACCATCCTTGCCGACGCCTGGTACCCGTGGCGCAGGGTCAGTTCGTGCCGACCTCGCTCGCGGGCGGGGCGGTGATGGCGACGGGCTGGTTGTACCGGGTGAACGTCGCCTTGGTGTCGACCGTCTGCCCGCTGACGCTGAAGTGCTCGCGCATCTCCACCGGGCGCCCGTGGCCGTCGATGTAGAGCTCGACCGGGATGTTCCCGACCCCGCTGTCGACGAGTTCCTGCTTGTTCGGGTAGTCGGGCGGCAGCTTCGACGGGTTCATCACGATGGCGTAGTGCGCTGTCTGCACGCCGTCGCGGGATTCCTTGCCGACCAGCTTCAGCGAGTCGGCGGCCTGTGCGAACGCGGCGTACCCGCCGACCGACGCCGTCGAGAGCGAGGAGTTGATCGAGTGCGCGAGCTGGCGTACCTGTGCGTTGCTGCTCTTCTCGGTGATGAGCAGGTAGGGCTTGCCGGTGGTGTTGATGCTGCTGGGCACCTTCGCGTAGATCTTGCCGCCGACCACGATGATCTCGATGCTGCCGGCGCCGCCGGGCAGTGTCTCGTCGATCTTCATGGCCGTCACCTTGCCGTGGTCGAGCTTCTCGTCACCGGAGATCGTCAGTGCCTGTCCGGACGAGGCCACAGTCATCGCGAGGTGTGCCGACGAGACGTTCGCCACGCTGTTCTGCATGAGTGTGTAGAGGCCCTTGGCGTCGGTCGGCGCCGAACCGGACGTCGCCGGGGCGGACCCCGATGCCGACGGCGCGGCCGAGACCGACGCCGACGCGGGCCCGGACGGCGCGCCGCCGGAGGCACCCGCGGTGTCACGCGCGCCCTGCCCGCTCGTCGTCGAGGCACAGGCGGCCAGGGTGAGGGCGGCTGATGCGCCGAGCAGCGCAGCCGCGATCCGCGGATATTTCATGCAATCCACTCAAGCATCCGGTGGACTCGCTGTCATAACGATCTTCACCCGGCCACGTCGTGGGCGTGGTGTGCCAGATCGTGCAGGAAGTACCGGGCGAAGGTGTCGACGGTGAACACCGACCCGTTGGACCGGCGACCCGGGCGCTCCCACTGGTCGGCCCGGACCGCGGCGAACGCCGCCGCCACGGAGGTCGCGGCGCCGGACAGCTCGCCGGCGACCACGCGCGGGTCCTGTCGCCAGTACTGCTGCTCGAGCGCCGTCACGTCCTGATCCCAGTTCGCGAACGTCGGGTCGTCCTGGGTGAGCATGAGCTCCAGGCGCTGCTCGAAGAGCGTGCAGACGTCACGGACGTGACACCCGTACTCGAGGGGCGACCACACCGCCGGGCTCGGTCGCTGCGCGGCGTCCGGGCGGCCCAAGGCGTCGCGCACCGCGGTGGCGTACTCGCCGATGCGGTTCGCAACGGCATCGTGCTCGACCGACGCCGGGTCGAAGCCGCACTCCGGGCACCGTTGCGTGATCGCCCAGGTCCAGTCCTTGTCGTCCGGAATGGGCTGCTGCGGCTCGCTCACAGCGGCCGGAGGAGGTCGTCGGCGTCGACGATCGTGTACGCGTAGCCCTGCTCGGCGAGGAACCGCTGCCGGTGCGCGGCGTACTCGGCGTCGAGGGTGTCACGCGCGACCACGGTGTAGAAGTGCGCCTGCCGCCCGTCGGACTTGGGCCGCAGCACCCGGCCGAGCCGCTGCGCCTCTTCCTGACGGGAGCCGAACGTGCCCGAGATCTGGACCGCCACGGCCGCCTCGGGCAGGTCGATGGAGAAGTTCGCCACCTTCGACACCACCAGCACGCGTTCCTCGCCGCGCCGGAAGGCGTCGTAGAGCCGCTCCCGCTCGCGGGTGGTGGTGGAGCCCTGGATGATCGGCGCGCCGTCGAGCTCGGCGGACACGTCGTCGAGCTGATCGAGGTAGGCACCGATCACCAGCACCTGCTCCTGCGGGTGCTGATCGACGATCGCCTTCACGATCGGCAGCTTGGTGCGCGCCGTGGCCGCGATCTTGTAGCGATCCTCCGGCTCGGCGGTGGCGTAGGTCATCCGCTCGGCGTCGGTGAGCGTCACCCGGACCTCGGTGCAGTCAGCCGGTGCGATCCAGCCCTGGTTCTCGATGTCCTTCCACGGGGCGTCGTAGCGCTTGGGCCCGATGAGGGAGAAGACGTCGCCCTCGCGGCCGTCCTCGCGGATGAGCGTGGCGGTGAGCCCGAGGCGCCGGCGCGACTGGAGATCGGCGGTGAGCCGGAAGATCGGCGCCGGCAGGAGGTGCACCTCGTCGTAGATGATCAGGCCCCAGTCGCGGGAGTCGAACAACTCCAGGTGTCGGTACTCACCCTTCCGGCGGGTGGTCATCACCTGGTACGTGGCGATGGTGACCGGGCGGATCTCCTTGCGTTCGCCGCTGTACTCGCCGATCTCCTCCTCGGTGAGCGACGTGCGGGCCAGCAGCTCGCGGCGCCACTGCCGACCGGCGACGGTGTTGGTGACCAGGATCAGCGTGGTGGCCTGCGCCCGGGCCATGGCGGCCGCGCCGACGAGGGTCTTCCCGGCGCCGCACGGCAGCACCACGACGCCGGAACCGCCCGCCCAGAACATGTCCGCGGCCTGCTGCTGATAGTCGCGCAGCTGCCACTCGGACTCGTCGAGGGCGATCGCGTGCGCCTCGCCGTCGACGTAGCCGGCCAGATCCTCGGCGGGCCAGCCGACCTTGAGCAGCGCCTGCTTGAGGCGGCCGCGTTCGGACGGGTGGACCGACGACGGTGTCGGGGTCGATGCGCTCGCCCAGCATCGGGGCGATCTTCTTCTGCCGCAGCACCTCTTCGAGCACCGCGCGGTCGAAGCTGACGAGCACCAACCCGTGGGTGGGGTGCTTGACCAGCTGCAGCCGTCCGTAGCGGTCCATCGTGTCGGCGACGTCGACGAGCAGCGCGTGCGGCACCGGATAGCGGCTGTAGCGCACCAGCGCGTCGACCACCTGCTCGGCGTCGTGCCCGGCGGCGCGGGCGTTCCACAGGCCGAGCGGTGTCAGCCGGTAGGTGTGCACGTGCTCGGGGCTGCGTTCGAGCTCGGCGAATGGCGCGATGGCCGCTCGCGCCTCGGCGGAGGTCGGGTGGTCGACCTCGAGCAGCAAAGTCTTGTCGGACTGGACGATCAACGGTCCGTCGGTCACGTTCTCCCCTGAATTTCGGCGACTGTCCATTGTCGCAAACGCAGGCGACAACGATGCTCTTCCGAGCTCAGGACTGCGCCAGGCCCTGCCGCCACGCCCAGGCGACCAGCCCGGGCCGGCCGTCGACGTCGAGTTTGGACAGCACGTGATTGAGGTGGGTCTTCACGGTGGCCTCGCTGAGCACCAGGCGGCGGGCGATCTGGCGGTTCGACAGGCCTTCGGCGACCAGCCGCACGACGTCGATCTCGCGTCTGGTCAGGCCGCCGTCCGGCTCGTCGGGCGGCGGCGGCGCGGGCGCCGGTGCCGGGCTGGCGGTCCGCAGCAGCTCGACCAATCGCCGCTGCACGTCCGGGTCGAGCACGGTCTGGCCGGCCGCGACGTCGCGGATGGCGCTCACCAGCTGCTCGCCGGAGGCGTCCTTGGTGAGGTAGCCGGCCGCCCCGGCGCGCAGGGCGGGCAGGATCGCGTCGTCGTCGGCGTACGTGGTGAGGATCAGGACTTTGACCTGCGGGGCCGTCGCGGCGATCTCGGTGGTGGCCTCGACACCGTCGAGTCCGGGCATGCGCAGGTCGAGCAGCGCGAGGTCGGGGGCGTGCTCGCGCACCGCCGCCACCGCCGCCGCGCCGTCGGCGGCCGCCGCGACGACCTCGATGCCGGGGCTGGCCGACAGCAGCAGCTCCAACCCGTCGCGCACGACGGCCTGGTCGTCGGCGAGGACCACCCGGATCGTCATCGGGCGGGCACCACGGCGACCGCCGGAACGCTCGCCAGGACCCGCCAGCCGGGTCCGTCGGGGCCGGCGTGCAGGGTGCCGCCGGCCTGCTCCACGCGCTCGGCCATCCCGGCCAGCCCCAGCCCGGTGCCCGCGCCGGCCACCGGATCGCGATCCGGCGCCCGGCCGCTGTCGGTGACCGAGGCCTGCAACGTGTCCGCGGACCAGGTCAGCGTCACGTCGGCCGCAGCGCCGGGCGCGTACCGGGCGGCGTTGGTGAGTGATTCCTGCACCGCGCGGTAGATCGCGTGGCCCGCCTCGGCGGACACCTCACCGGGCGTCCCGACGGTGTGCAGGTTCGCATCACCGGGGTGCCGGGCGACGAGGGCGGGCAGCTCGGCCAACCCCAGCCCGACCGGGTCGCGCAGCGCGCTGACCGCGCCGCGGGCCTCGGCCAGGCCGTCCTTGGCGAGCGAGGCGGCCTTGTCGAGCGGCTCCAGCACCGATTGCGGGGCGTGCTCGCGAGCCGCGACGGCCCGCACCGCCTGCAGCTGCACCGACAGGCCCGCCAGGCTGTGGGCGAGCACGTCGTGCATCTCGCGGGCGATGCGCCCGCGCTCGCGCAGCGCCGCCGCCTGCGCCTCGGCCTCGCGCGCGCCCTGGACCTCGGCCAGCAGCGCCTGGGCGCGGTCCCGCTCGCGCACGAGGTCGCGGTGTTCGATCGCGCGCTGCACCAGTGCCGGGATCACCGCGCCGGCGAGGTAGCCGGCCAGGCTGTGGCTGACGACGCCCACCGTGATGCCGAAGGCGAGGGCGTCCACGATCGTGAACCAGCGCAGCGCCAGGCCGTCGAAGGCCTTCGGCGCGCGGGAGGCGGCGACGACCACGAGCGCGTAGGCGAGGCCCTTCGGCGAGATGAACGACACCGCGAGCCCGCTCACCGTGGCCCCGAGCACCGCGGTGATCCGGACCCAACCCCGTGGGTGGTCGCAGAACTGCAGCACGATCGCGCCGAGCCCCATCACGACCGCCGTGGCGATCTTGCGGTCGGCGTCCGCGGCCCAGATCACCGTCGCGACCGTCATCGCGGTCCAGACCGGGACCCGCCACCACAGTGGGGTGAGCGAGGACCCGTGCACGCCGGGGTAGAGCAGGGTCATTCGTCGGCCTCGTCGACGAACCGGACGGCGGTGATGCGGTGGACCGGGTACGAGGTGAGCCCGGTGATGCCGCGCTCGTAGCCACGTACGTATCCCGCCGCGAGCGAGATGGGTGACAGCTCGTGCGCCGTGGCACCGCCGTCCGGGTCGGCCACGCCGAGCCAGACGACCCGTTCCTCACGGACGGCGCGGCGCAGCAGTTCCATCGTCGCGGCCGAGGTCACGCCCGGCACCTGCCCGGCCACCGACTGCACCCGCCGGGCCCGCTCACCCAGTTCGTCACCAGCACGCATGCGACGCACCAGCTCGGCGCGCTGGGCGTCGGAATCGATGGTGCTGCGAGTGACGATGGGCCGGTTCGGCGGTCGTGACGGCGCGCGTGGCGCTTCGGCGCCGAGGGTGATGACGTCACCGTCCGGCGCCTCCGCAGCCGGCGCGTATGCGGCCTCGCGCAGCACGTCGAGCACGCGGGGCACCGGCACCTGGGAGATCACGACGGTGGGCGCGATCATCCGCAGCCCGAGCGTCGCGACGTTGCGATCGGCAAGAACGCGGGCGAGCAGGGCGGCGTCGTCGCTGCGCAGGTAGGCGGTCGCGGTGCCGGCGCGCAGGATGCCGTGCCGGCGCGCGACGTCGTCGATCATGTAGCTGAGCGCCTGCGGGATCGGGGTGCGGGAATGATCGGCGACGAACTGCGCCAGTTGCGTGCCGCTGCGGCCCGCGTCGAGGGCGCGGCGCACCGAGCCCTCGGTGATGCGGTAGACGCTGGCGCCGCCGGTGGACTCGACGTCGGCGAGCAGGCTCAGCTCGGTGCCCATCGCCGGCGTCGGTGGCCCCGGGACGACGACGGTCAGGTCGGGCTGGACCAGGAAGTGGTCGACCGGATCCGGCAGCGCCCGGGCGAGCGCGTGTTCGGCGGCTGCCGCCGAGCCGGCCAGCAGGGTTCGGGTGTAGCCGGTCAGCCCGCCGGCCGCGGTGATGCCGAGCAGGTCGGCCTCGGCCAGGATCGACTCGACCAGCGCACGTTGGGCGGCGGCGCGGCGCGGCGCGCGCCACGCGAGCAGCGCCAGCACCTGCGCGTGATCGACGGGCGCGGCACCGGGGCGCAGTTGGCGCAGCTCGTCGAGCACCTGCCGGCGCAGCGCCGGGACGGTGCCGCGTTCGACGTCCGGGCCGAGCGCGGCGATCACCCGGTCACGGTCGCCGCGCTGGCTCACCAGCCCGGGTTGGCGGGTCATCGCGAGCCAGGCCGACGCCAGCGTCAGCCAGCGCGCGGCGGTGTCGCGGACGCGCCAGTCGTCGTACTCCGTGCTGGGCAGGAACACCGGTTCCATGCCGTTGGTCGAGTTGAGCAGCCCGGCGGCGTAGGCCACCTCGGCGATCACGGCGACCGTCGGCTCGCCCACCCCGAGTTCGCGAGCACCACGGCGCAGATCGCGCACCCCGATGCCGCCCGAGCGCAGCAGCGGCGGCGGCTGTGCGGTCCACAGCTCGGCCAGCGCGTCGACGAGCCGCAACGCCTCGCGCACCGCGGTGGTGCCCAGCCGATCGAGCTCGTCGGGCTCGCGGTCGACGGTGCGTGCGACCGGTGGCTCTGCCGACGGTCCCACGTCGTCTGCGGCCCGCAGGGCGAGCCCGAGTTCGCGGGGCAGTTCGACCCGGTGGGTGTCGATCGCAACGATCAGGCCGCGTTCGAGCAGCCGGCGCGCCGGGGCGCGCAGGCCGCTGTGGTCCTCGCCCTCGATGTCGCTGCGCAGCGCGCCGACGGGCGGACCGGCGGCGAGCCGGTCGAGCACCTCGCGCTCGGCCGGGTCGGATTCGGCGATCAGTTGGGCGACGCGCTGCGGGTTCTCGAGCACCTCGGCGATCGCCGCACCGGCACGCGGTTGCCCGGTCGGCGGCAGGCCGAGATGGCGCAGCACCGGCACCAGACGCAGGTCGGTGGCCATCCGCAGCACCGTGGCTGCCGGGCGGCCCAGCGCGCGCGGGTACGGCCCGATCGCCTCGCGTGCCGCGGGCATCACGTGCAGCTGCTCGGCGTCGCCCCAGACCAGGGCGAGGTCGAACAGCTCGCTCAACTCGTCCGCACCGACCTCGGCGTCTGCGACAACGTCGTCCTGGTCCGCCTCGACGACGAGCGTCTCGAGCGCGGCGAGGGTGCGGGCATCGAGGGTGTCGACGGCGCGTTGGATGGAACTGCGCACCCCGGCGCGAGCCGCGAGTGCGACGAGATCGGCCGGCGCGGGCAGTGCGAGGTCCGGCCGTAGCGCGATGAGCCGGGCGAGTTGCCGGTCGTCGCGGCGGCGCAGCCAGTCGACGAAGGTGGCCGCGCGGCCGGGCTCGGCGCCGGAGTCGTCCGCGAAGGAACCGGGCGGCTCGGGTGCTGCAGCCAACGGGTCGGTGCTCAGCGCCCGCCGGCCAGGTGCGGTCGGTCCTCGCGCCGCGGGTGCTCGTACCACAGCGACTCGACCGGGATGGGGAACTCGATCTCGCCGAACGGGGAGTGGGCGCCCGCGGCGTCGGACACGAGCTCGGACACGGTGAAGTCGACGACGTGGGTCGGCGGCCGATAGGGCTCGGGGAAACGCGGTGCGGTGCCGGCCATCAGCAACCCCTCTCGGCAGGATCGGACTGTTCAGTCTATCCGGGTGGGGCGCCCGGCGTCGCGGATGGACCGAGTATCCGGCCCCTGGCGAATCCACCTGACAGCTGGCAGTAGCCTGACAACGACGAAGTGAGGCACCGATGTCGACGGTGCGTTGACTCTGGCGTGTGATCAGCAAGGAGTGCCCGGTGCCGACCGGCAAGGTGAAGTTCTTCAATCCCGAGAAGAACTTCGGATTTCTGTCCAATGACGAGGGCGAGGACGTCTACGTCCATCGTGACGCCCTGCCCGCCGGCATGACCGAGATCAAGCCCGGCACCCGCGTCGAGTACGGCATCGTCTCCGGCCGGCGCGGCAACCAGGCGATGCAGGTGCGGGTCCTCGACCCGGTCCCCTCGGTGGTGCGCAACGCGCGCAAGCCGGCCGAGGAGATGGCGCCGCTCGTCGAGGACCTCATCAAGCTGCTCGACCAGACGTCGAATTCGCTGCGCCGCGGTCGGTATCCCGAGCGTGCCGAGGCCCGCAAGATCGCCGGCCTGTTGCGCGCGTTCGCCGAGAACCTCGACGCGTAAGTACGCCCGCGCGCCGACGGATCAGCGCAGCGAGGGGGACGACGGGGTCAACCCCGCGACGTGGGCGCGGTCGAGCAATGCACCTGCCGCGGCGTAGCCCTCGTCGCCGAGGTCGCGGGTGAACTCGTTGACGTACAGCGCGATGTGCTGCTGTTGCACCTCGGGAGCCATCTCGTCGGCGTGCGCGGCGACGTAGTCGGCCGACGCCTGCGGGTGCGCCCACGCGTACTCCACCGACGCCCGGGCAGCCTTGCCCAGCCCCGCGGTGTCGAGCGTGCGGCGCGCCAGGATGGCGCCGAGCGGGATCGGCAACCCGGTGTCCGACTCCCACCACTCGCCGAGGTCGACGAGCGCGGACAGCCCGTACGACGGGTAGGTGAACCGAGCCTCGTGGATCACCAGCCCCGCGTCGTAGGTTCCGTCGCGCACCCCGGGCATGATCGAGGTGAACGGCACCACGTCGATCCGGGCCGGCCGCTGACCGGCTGCCCACAGCCGGAACAGCAGGTACGCCGTCGAGCGCGAACTCGGCACCGCCACCGACCGCCCGGCCACCGAGTCGAGGTCACCGCGCGTCAGCACCAGCGGCCCGCAGCCGCGGCCCAGCGCACCGCCGCTCGGCAGCAGCGCGTACCGGTCGAGCAGCCACGGCAGCGCCGCGTAGGAGACCTTGACGACGTCGAACTCGCCCCGCTCCGCGGCGGTGTTGGTGATGTCGATGTCGGCGAAGGTGACCTGCACCGGCGGCGCGTCGGGCACCAGTCCGTGGGCCCACGCGTGGAACACGAACGTGTCGTTCGGGCAGGGCGAGTAGGCGATCCTCATGCCAGCACGGCCGCCACTGCCCGGCCCAGCGACGCGAGCGCGAGCGGTATCTGCCAGGCGTCGCGATCGCGCGGCCCGACGGCATTGCTGATCGCCCGGATCTCGCCGAACGGAACGCCGACCGCGCCGGCGGCTGTGGCGATGCCCGCGCCTTCCATCCCTTCGGCGACGGCATCGGGGAAGCGCTCGCGCAATGCGTCACGCCGGCGCGCGGTGCCGGTCACGGTGGCCACCGTGAGCACGGTACCGAGGTGGCCGCCCGTGCGGTCGACGAGTTCCACCGCGAGCTTCGGCGCCACCAGGTGGTGCTCATCGCCGAAGCCGAGGCCGGAGACCGGCACGAACCCCTCCTCCGTGTCGGCCCCGAGGTCGGCGAAGACGATGTCGGCGGCCACCGCGATGTCGCCCGGGCGAAGGGGCGCGAACCCCCCGCCGATCCCGGCACTCAGCACGAGGTCGGCGCCGGCGAGCGATCGCGCCGTGATCGCCGCGGCGGCGGCCGGACCGACACCACCTGCCACCACGGTCACCCCTTCGACGTCCGGCAGGGCCGCGAGGATCGCGTCGCGCTCGGCGGCCACGGCGGTCACGATCAAGGTCTTCATCCGGTCTCCGACGTCTTCACCAGGAAGCTCCACCGGCTGCCGTCCGGCTTGCCCTTGCGCAGCTGCTGCACGGCCACGATGAACGGTGCGCCGTCGTTGGCGTTGGCGGCGATGCGATAGGAGTGGCTGTTGTGGATCGGCCCGCTGCCGCCGAGGTTCTTCTTGCCGTCCAGCGTCAATGCGGTGGATGACCAGCCGCGGTCCGCGACCGCGCTCGGGACATCGACCAGCACCTTGTCGTCCGCCCCGGTGTCGACGACGGGCAGGTCGATGCTGGTACTCGCCCGGCAGTGGCCGACGTCGAAGCAGTACGTGGTCGGCGTGATCGTCGTCGAGAACGACCCGGCCTGCACGGTGATCTTCGGGACCGGCTTGTCACACCCGGTGAGCAGCAGCGCGCTCGCCACTGCCGCGCCCACGCCGAGCGTTCGGGCCGGCCTCATTCGGCCGTCTGCGGACCGGCCGGCCCGGGGTGCGCACGCCGGTACGCCTCGTCGGCCAGTGTCGCCGCGCGCCGCCGCAGGACGGTCAACACCGCCACCGCCGCGGTGATCACGCCCGCGACCACGAACGCGATGGTCCCGTCGTCGGTGCCGTGGCTCGGCAGGAGCACGCCGATCGCAGCGCCGAACACCCAGGCGAGCTGCAGGAAGGTCTCGGAGCGGCCGAACGCGCTCGACCGCAACGTCTCGGCGACGTCGCGCTGGATCAACGAGTCCAGGGCGATCTTGGACAGCGCGTTGGCGACCGCCGAGATCAACATCGCGACGGCGGCCAGCAGCACGTTGAAGAAGATCGCGACGAGCAGACAGAACGCGGCCGCGATGCTCACCGAGATGATGACGATCACTTCCGGTTTCGCCATCGTCAGCCGGCTGCCGATGGCGCTGCCAAGGAAGTTGCCCACCCCCGCGGCGCCGATCACCAGCCCGAGCTCGAGGACACCTTGCCAGCCGTGCTGGGTCGACTCGACGTAGAAGGCGAGGTAGATCGTCAGCAGGCCCGACAACAGCCGCAGTGCGGACTCGCCCTGCAGCGCGACGACCACGTGCGGGTCGAAACCTCGCGCCGCCCACGCCACCAGCCGCTGGAAGGCCGGCACCTTGACCTGCGTCAGGGGACGCGACGGCTCCTCCGGATGTCGCGGCGCCGGCTCGGTGGAGTCCACCTGCTTGGGCAGCTTGACGGCGAAGAACGCGCACGCCGCGAAACCGACCGCGGTGACCACCAGCCCGACGGTGTAGGAGCCGGTCACCTTGATGACCAGGCCGACGAAGGTGCCGAGCACCAAGGTCGAGCCCAACCCGAAGATCGTCAGCTTGGAGTTTGCCTGGGTGAGCGTCATGTTCCGCGGCACCAGCCTGGGTGCGGCCGCTGCCCGCACGACGCCGTAGGCCTTGGACAGCACCAGCGACCCGAGCGCGCACGGATAGAGCACCAGCAGGTCGGTGGGATGCGCGGCCATGATCAGCGCCAGGATCGCCCGGCCCGCGGCGGTGCCGGCCATGGTCCAGCGCCGGCCGTGTTGCAGCCGGTCCAGCGCCGGGCCGATCACGGGTGCGATCACCGCGAACGGCGCCATGGTGATGAGCAGGTAGAGCAGCACGTTGCCGCGTTGCGCGTGCGTGGACGCGCCGAAGAAGACCGTGCCGGCGAGCGCGACGGTGACCATCGCGTCAGTGCCGTAGGAGAGGACCTGGTTCCAGATGAGCGCGGTGAGCCCCGACTCGTGCGCGCCGTCGGACTTGCTCGCGTCGATCACCTTGCGGGTCACGGTGCGCGCCGCCCGGTTGGTGCCGCTCACCGCCGAGCGCAGCGCCGTGGAGCCGCCAGCCGCCTTCGCCGCCGGCAGTGCCGCCGTCGCCCCTGGTGGGGGATACGGCGGGGGATGCGGCGGCGGGTACGGCGGCGGCCCGATCCTGCCGGTCGGCGCGCTCGCGGGGTCGTGTCCGGACGTCGGATAGCTGTGCGTCGGGACGTCGTCGGGACGCGGCGGCGGCGCGGTGTAATGCGTCGGGGGGCCGTAATCGGGGGGTGGCGGGGGCTGCTGCGGTGCGCGTTGATGGTTGGTGTGGCCCGACTTCGTGAACCGCCCCGGCCGGCGCGGATCCGTGTCTTTGGCCACCGTTCCATCCTGCCTCACCGCCGCCCGCTGCACCGGTGACATCGCGATGGAAGAATGCTGTGTGTGGACGATGGCGTGAATACCGCGACGATGCTCGAGCCGGACCCGGTGCTGGCTGCCGGCGTCGAGACGGCGCGTGCCGCCGCGGTCGACGTCGGTGGTTCTGCGGTCGCCGAGCACCTCGGGATCCGGACCGAGTCCGAGCACGTCGTCACCCATGCGTTCGCCGCCACCCTGGCCGGCTACGGCGGTTGGTACTGGGCCGTGTCCCTGGCCCGCACCGAGGACAGCGACGAGCCGACCGTCGACGAGGTCGTGCTGCTGCCCGGCGACGGCGCGCTGCTGGCCCCGCCGTGGGTGCCGTGGGAGGAACGGGTCCGTCCCGGCGACCTCAGCCCGGGTGACCTGCTCCCGACACCGGCCGACGATCCGCGGCTGGTGCCGGCCTACGTGCTCTCCGACGACCCCGAGGTCGAATCCGTCGCGCTCGAGCTGGGTCTCGGCCGGGTCCGGGTGATGTCCCGCGAGGGTCGCCTCGACGCCGCCCAGCGCTGGTACACCGGCGACCGCGGCCCGGACACCTCGATGGCACGCCACGCCCCGGCCACCTGCGGCACCTGCGGGTTCTTCCTGCCGCTCGCCGGCGCGCTGCGCGCCGGATTCGGCGTCTGCGGCAACGAGCGCACCGACACCGACGCGCAGGTGGTGAGCGTCGAGTACGGCTGCGGTGCGCACTCCGAGACCGTCGCTGTCAGCACGGCGGTGGCCGAGACGGTCGAGATCGCCTATGACGACGGCGACGAGATCACCACGGACTAGATGGTCCGGCCCTCGCGCCGGTGCCGCATCATGATCGCCAGCCCCACCAGGCCGAGCACCCAGCCGGCCAGACAGGTCCACAACCACACCCGGTGATCGTGACGGCCCAGCCAGGTCCAGAACGGCAGCAGGACGACGAACGCGACGAACCACAGTGCCGTCCCGATCATCACGATGCGGCGCGCATTGATCTGCGCGGCCGGCGGCGTCACGAGCTCGGGCACGAGCGGAGGATAGCCGCGTTGCTGTGAATCCCGGCACCGGCGATGACATGAGCCTCGATCGTTAGCTAGACTAACGATCGTGGCCGCAGCAACCAAGGTGACGAGCGAGATACCCGAGCTCGCGGCTCAACTGCGCCCCGCACTCCTGCGAATCACCCGCGTCATACGCAATCAGCGCGTCGACATGTCCGTCACGCTCACCCAGCTCGCCGCCATGGGCACGTTGGAGAAGCGCGGCCCGATGAGTGCCGGCGAGCTCGCCACGTGCGAGCGGGTACAGCCCCCGTCGATGACGAAGGTGCTCGCAAACCTCGAAGAGCGCGGGCTGGTACGCCGCGACCCGCACCCCGGCGACCGGCGGCAGGCGATCATCGCCATCACCCCGGCCGGCCAGGAACTGCTCGACTCCGAACGCCGCTCCCGCGACGCGTGGCTCAACCAGCATCTGGCCACGCTGAGCGATCAGGAGCGCGCACTGCTGGAGCAGGTCGTGCCGGTGCTCGACAAACTGGCCGAGCAGTGACGGCACTGCAACACCCGACTGCCCCCGCCCAGACCGATCCCGCCGCCCGCCCCGGCATGTTCCGGTCGCTGCGGGTGCGCAACTACCGCCTCTACGCTTCCGGGCAGCTCGTCTCGCTGACCGGCACCTGGATGCAGCGGGTGGCACAGGACTGGCTGGTGCTGCAGCTGACCAATTCGGGCACGGCGCTCGGCATCGTGACCGCGCTGCAATTCGGTCCGGCGCTGCTGCTCGGCCTGTGGGGCGGCGTGATCGCCGACCGCGGTGACAAGCGCAAGCTGCTGCTGATCACCCAGTCCGGGCTGGCGCTGATCGCGCTCATGCTCGGCGTGCTCGACCTCACCGGTGCGGTGCAGTACTGGCACGTGCTGGTGCTGGCGGGACTGCTCGGCCTGTTCGCGGCGATCGACACACCGATCCGGCAGTCGTTCGTCGTCGAGATGGTCGGCAAGGACGACCTCACCAACGCCGTCGCGATCAACTCGACGATCTTCAACACCGGCCGCATCCTCGGCCCGGCGGTGGCCGGCGTGCTGATCACCGCAGTCGGCACCGGATGGGCGTTCGTCGGCAACGCCTTCGTCGTCGCTGGCGGTCCTCGCCGGCCTGGCGGCGATGCGCCCGGCCGAGCTGTTCCCGGCCCGCCCGCTCGCGCGCGCCAAGGGACAGCTGCGCGAAGGCCTGCGCTACGTGCGGCGCCGATCGGACCTGATGCTCACCATGGTGCTGATCTTCGTGATCGGCACGTTCGGGCTGAACTTCCAGATCACCTGCGCGCTGATGGCCAAACAGGTCTTCGACCGCGGCGCGAGCGGCTACGGGCTGCTGTCCACCGCGCTTGCCGTCGGGGCGTTCTGCGGGGCGATCGTCGCCACCCGGCGCATCAAACGGCCCACCATGCTGTTCCTGTTGGTCGCGGCGCTCGCGTTCAGCGTGTTCGAGATCATCACCGGCGTCATGCCGACCTTCGCCCTGACCGCGGTGGCGCTCATCCCTGCGGGCCTCGCCATGCTGACCGTCACCACCGGCGCCAACTCGCATGTGCAACTCGGGCGTGGCGCCCCAGATGCGCGGCCGGGTGATGGCCCTGTACCTGGTCTGTTTCATGGGCGGTACGCCGCTCGGTGCGCCGATCATCGGGTGGCTCGCCGAGACGTTCGGCCCGCGGTGGGGTCTGGTCGGCGGCGGGCTGATCTGCGTCGTGTCCGTACTGGCCATCGGTGGTTTCGTGGCGCGGCGGCGCGGCATGAACGCCGGTGACGTCGTCGAGATGGTGACAGCTCGTTCGCTCGCCGCGTAGACCTGACCCGTGCGGCACGAGGAGATCTCCGACCCCGCTGATCCACGGCTGGCCGACTTCCGCGACCTCAGCGACGCCGACGTGCGCCCCGACCGCCGCGGCGTGGTCATCGCCGAGGGCGCGAACGTGGTGAACCGGTTGGCGCGCTCGCCGTACCGGATGCGCGCCGTGGTCGGCGTCGCGGCCCGGATCGCAGCGTTGCGCGAGGTACTCGATCCGCTCGACGTGCCGGTCTTCTCCGTCGACAAGTGGCTGCTGTCCGACGTCGTCGGGTTCCGGGTGACCCGCGGCGTGCTGGCCTCGGCCGATCGCCGTCCACCGCCTGCGGTGGACGAGTTGCTGGCCGATGCCCGCGGCGTGGCGGTCCTGGAGGCGCTCAACGACTTCGAGAACCTTGGCGCGCTGTTCCGCAACGCGGCTGCGTTCGGCGTCGACGCCGTCCTGCTCGACCCGCTGTGCGCCGACCCCCTGTACCGGCGCAGCGTGCGGGTTTCGATGGGCCACGTGCTCCAGGTGCCGTTCGCGGTGCTCGACGGCCCATGGCCCGAGTCGTTGCAGACCCTCCGCGCGCACGGGTTCGAACTGCTCGCCATGACCCCGGAACCGACGGCAACGCCGCTACCGAACATCGTGACCCCCCCTCGATGGGCCACGATGTTCGGCGCGGAAGGACCGGGGTTGAGCCGGTCCGCGTTGGCGGCAGCCGACCTGCGCGTGCGGATTCCTATTGCCGCGCAGGTCGACTCGCTCAACGTGGCCACCGCGGCTGCGGTGACGTTTGCCGAGCTCAGCTACCGGTCGCCTTGATGACCGCGGTGCCGACCTTGACCTTCATCCCGCCGGCGAGCGCGGTCGTCTTGAAGACGCCGTTGAGTGCCTTCGCGGCGTCCGCCGACAGATAGACCGTGGTGCCCTGCAGCGTCGCCACGCCGGCCTTGCTGATCGTCGGTGTCTGGAGCGTGCTTCCGTCCAGATCGAACAGCTTCATGCTCTTCGCGGCCACCGTGGTCTTCCCGGCGCTCACGACATCGACCTCGCCGGTGAGGTTCGAGTTGTTGCCCGGGTGGACGACGAAGTTCTTGAGGTCGACCTTGGTCGGGCCGCCGGTGAGGCTCAGGCCGCTGCCGTTGTGGTCGATGACGCCCTGCACGTACGGCGTCACGTCGCCCTTCTTGTAGATCGTCGCGTTGCCACCGGTGATCGGGAACGACACGGTGCCGTCCGTCATCTTGGCGGTACCGATCAGGCCCGGAGTCAGTTTGAGGGCGCCCAGCGCCTTCACGAACCCGGCATCCAGCACGACGCTGGTGCTGTTGCCGGACAGCGTCTTGAACTGCCCGACCGGCTTGTCGCTTCCGCCCGCACTGCTACTGCACGCGGCAAGGCTCCCGGCGAGACCGGCGGCCACGACGGCCGCAGCTGCTTTCTGATATCCATGCATTGCTCGTCCCTCCTGAGGATGTTCGACACCCACAGTTCGAGGGACAAGATCGTCAGGGTTCGTGCCGAGGTCATTACGCAGGTCTTACGACGGCACTTCTAGACCAGGGAATCGCGCCAGGCGGTGTGCAAGGAGGCGAACTGGCCGTCGCCGGACGCGATCAGCTGGTCCGGCGTGCCGTCCTCGACGACCCGCCCGTCCTCGAGCACCAGCACCCGGTCGGCGATCTCCACCGTCGACAGGCGGTGCGCGATGATCAGCGCGGTGCGCTGCGCGAGCACGGTGCGCAGCGCCCGCTGGACGGCCCGCTCGGTGGGCACGTCGAGTGACGACGTCGCCTCGTCGAGGATCAGCACCGCCGGATCGGCAAGGAACGCCCGCGCGAACGCCACGAGCTGACGCTGCCCCGCCGAGAGCCGGCCGCCGCGCTTGCGCACATCGGTGTCGTAACCCTCCGGCAGCGCTGCGATGAACTCGTGCGCACCGACGGCCTGCGCGGCCGCGACGATCTCCGCGCGCGTCGCGCCGAGCCGGCCGAACCCGATGTTGTCGGCGACCGAACCGGAGAACAGGAAGCCGTCCTGGGTGATCATCACGACCGCGTTGCGCATCTCGTCGTCGGCCACCGAGCGCAGGTCCGCACCGTCGAGACGCACCGACCCGGACGTCGGGTCGTAGAACCGCGAGATGAGCTTCGCGATCGTGGTCTTGCCTGCGCCCGTCGCCCCGACCAGCGCCACGGTCTGGCCCGCCGGGATCAGCAGGTCGAGATCGACGAGCACCTGCCGGTCACTTCGATATTCGAAGCTTACGTCGGACAATGCCACCTCGCCGCGCACCGCGGTGCCCAGCGAAGCCGGATCCTCGGGCTCGGGCACGCTCGGCGGCTCGGCGAGGACGCCGGCGATCTTGTCCAGCGCCGCCGTGGCCGATTGCAGCGAGTTGTAGAACATCCCGAGGTCTTCCATCGGGTCGTAGAACTGCCGCACGTAGAGCAGGAACGCAGTCAGCACGCCGAGTTCCAGGCTGCCGCCGATGACCCGGTAGCCGCCGACGAGCAACACCAGCACCGTGGCGATGTTGCCGATCAGCGACGTACCCGGGATGAACCACGCCTGCAGGTTGAAGGTCTCGCGGTTCGTCGCCCGGTAGGCGTCGTTCAGCCCGGCGAAGATCGCGTCGTTGCGCTTCTCCCGGCGGAACGCCTGGACCACGCGGATGCCGTTGAAGGTCTCGACGATGTTCACGATCAGCGTCGCGACCGTCTCGCGGGTGCGGCCGAACGCCACCGCCGCGCGCGGCGAGAACCACCGGTACAACAACCACAGCGGCACCAGCGAGGCGAACGCGATGAGCGCGAGCGGTATGTCGAGCGCCACCAGCAGCACCGCGATCGCGGCGCTGTTCAGCATCGTGGTGACGAGTTCGTCGACCCCGGTGTCGAGCAACTCGGTCAGCGTGTCGACGTCGGAGGTGAGTCGCGAGATCACCCGGCCCGAGGTGAACCGCTCGTGGAAGGACACGGACAGCGACTGGATGTGGTCGAACCCGCGCCCGCGCAGGTCGAACAGGATCTCCTGACCGATCCTGCCGCTGCGCATGACGAACACCGAACGCAGCCAACCCGACAACAGCGCGGATGCGAGCAGCCCGCCGCCGACGGCGAGCGCGGCCTGGTAGTCGCCGTGCCGGGCGTCGGGCAGCGCCGTGTCGATCGCGACGCCGATCAGCCACGGTGCGGCCATCGTGGCCGCCACCTGCGCCAGCGCGATCAGCAGCGCGCCGAGGATGCGCCGCCGGTAGGGGCGGATCAGTTCGAGGAGCAGCGTGCGCCCGGCGGAGTGCAGGCGCAGGCCGCCCGAGTCACCGCCGTCCTGCGGGCCTTCGCCCTCGGCCTGCCGACCGCGCCAGGCCTCGGTGGTCGCCTCGGTGGTCGCTTCGGTGGTCGGTTCCGTGGCGGTCATGGGGTCCCCGCCCGGTCAAGCTCGGCCGACTGCGACAGCAGCTGCCGGTAGGCGGGCACGGTCGCGAGCAGTTCCCGGTGCGTGCCCACAGCCGCGATCCGGCCCTCGTCCAGCAGCGCCACGCGGTCGGCGAGCAACACGGTCGACGGACGATGCGCCACCACCAGGGCAGTGGTGCTGCTGAGCACCCGGCGCAGGGCTTCCTCCACCTGCGTCTCGGTGTGCACGTCGAGGGCCGACAACGGGTCGTCGAGCACGAGCACCCGGGGCCGGCCGAGCACGGCGCGGGCCAGCGCGAGGCGTTGCCGTTGCCCACCGGACAGCGACAGCCCCTGCTCGCCGATGCGGGTGTCCAGGCCGTAGGGCAGGTCGTACACGAATTCCGCGCGGGCGACCTCGATCGCCTCTTGCACGTCCTCGGCCGACACCCCCGCCCGGCCGAGGGTGAGGTTCTCCCGCACGCTGGCCGAGAACAGGGTGGCGTCCTCGAACGCGGTGGTCACCGCGTGCCGCAACTGGTCCAGGCGCAGATCCCGGACGTCGACGCCGCCGATGAGCACCCGGCCGCCGGTCACGTCATAGAGCCGCGGCACGAGCGCTGTCATCGTCGTCTTGCCCGAGCCCACGCCGCCGACCAGCGCCATCGTCTCGCCGGCCCGGATCTCGAGGTCGACCCCGCGGAGCACGTCGATGTCGGAATCGGCGTAGCGGAACCGGACGTCCTCGAAGGTCAGCGTGGTGCCCTGTTCGGCCGGCACGGGTGCGACCGGGTCGACGATGGTGGGCTCGGTGTCGAGCACCTCGAAGATGCGCCGCACCGCGCTCGCCGCCTCCTCCGCCAACGCCATCAGCCAGCCGAGGGAGACGATCGGCCAGATGAGGCGCAGGTACAGCGCGAGGAACGCCACCAGGTCGCCGGTGCTCAGCGTGCCGTGGGCGGTGGCGTACACGCCGCCAACGGTGGCCAGCGCAAGCACTGCCTGCGGGTGGCCCTCCAGCATCGCCCAGAACAACCCGAGCGTGCGGATCTTGGTCAGCTCCGCCGACTGCAGCCGGCGGGCGTCGGCGCGGAAGCCGGCGAGCATGTGCCGACGCCGGCCGTAGGACTTGATCACCCGGATGCCCAGCACGGATTCCTCGACGCTGGTGGCGAGGTCGCCGGTGAGGTCCTGTGCGCGCCGGGCATCACGGCTGTACCGCAGTTCGAAGCGGCGGGTCATGGCCACGAGCGGCGCCATCGCCACCAGGACGAACAAGCCCAACCACACCTGCAGGTGGATGAGCAGGCCCAGCACCACCAGCGTGGTGATGAAGTTGGCGAGCAGGAACACCGCGCCGAACCCCACGAAGCGCCGCAGGGTGGACAGGTCGGTGGTGAGCCGGGACAACAACTGCCCGGACGGCCAGCGGTCGTGGAACGACACCGGCAACCGCTGCAGGTGCGCGAACAGATCGCGCCGCAGATCGGTCTCGATGCCGAGGGCCGAGCTCGCCATTGCCTTCCGCCTGGCGAAGAACAACACAGCCTCGCCGATGCCGAACGCCAGTGCCAAACCGCTCAGCGCCCACAACCCGGCGGTGTCGCCGTCGGTGATCGGCCCGTCGACGACCGCGCCGATCACGAGCGGGAGGATGGACTGCAACAACATCGCGCCGGTGGCCGTGGCGACCATGAAGATGATCGAACGCCGGTGCGGCGCCGCCCACGGGCGCAGCCGGGCGACGGTCGCAAGCGTGCTGGAATCGCTCGCAACCGTGAGGCCGTCCGGCGCAGAGGTCACGACCGTCGACGGTACTTCGCGACGGCGAGACCGAGCGACCGAGTTTCGACGGCGGCGCACGCCGTCAGACGCTAGGAGTTGAAGCGGACTTCAGGTCAATGCGAGCGAGTCACTCGGACTCGCGGCGCACCCCGAGCAGGATGTCGTCCCACGACGGGACCTTCGTGCGCGTGGCACCCGACTCGCGCCGACGCGACGGCTTGCGGCGCAGCTTCTCGGCGATGGTGGGATCGGGCTCTGCGGGGTCGTCGGCGTGCATCCAGTTGCCGAGCGGGAGCGGCGGCTCGTCGAAGTCGGGCCGGGGTGCTGCCGCAGCCGGTTCCGCCGGCGCGACGTCCGCCTGGCTCGGCGGTGCCAGCGGCGGCAGGTCGAGCGGCCCCTCCGGCGGCGCTTCCTGGTCGAAGACCTCCTCGATGCGCGGCACCGGTCCGGTCGCGGCGTCGGGCATCGGCGGGAAGACGAACACCCCTGGCGCAAGCGGCTGCACCGCGGGCGGCTCCGGCTCGGGCGGGCGGATCGGGCGGATCGGACGGTCGCTGAGCAAGTCGATGGCGGTGTCGTCGAGCGGGGTCACGGTGCGCGAGGCCCGGTTGAACACCCATTCGGCGGAATGCTCCTCGTCCGGCTCGACGCCGCCGACCCAGCGCGCCACGACCACCCACTCGCCATCGGGACGCCGGGCGTCCCAGCCGACCTCGGCCGGCGAGATGCCGTGCGCGGCGAACCGCTCGTCGACGGCCTCACCGAAAACGACGACCTGGCCCTCGGTGGTCGTGCGCCGGGCGCGGCCGCGGCGGGCCTCGTCGGCGATGCGCACCCGCTCCCCGACCACGGCCGCGGCGAAGCGCATGATCCGGTCCACCGGCATGGAGTAGGCGGCGGCGAGCGACTCCGGCGATTCGCCGGCCCGCACCCGCATCTGGATCTCGCGCGGGCCGATCGTGGCGCCCGGTTCGGCCGGCGTGGCCGGCTCCGGGGTGACGGTCGGACGGGGTCGCTCGGTCCGCACGGCGTGGCGCAGCACGGCGTCGACCGGCAGGTGGAACTGCTCGCCGGCATCCGGGCTCTCCAGCAACAGCGTGGTGCCGTCGTCGGTGAGGTGCACGAGGCGCAGCTGGCGCATGCGCTGACCTTAGGGGCGGCCGGCCGCGTTGCCCGGCAGCACACGCCGATGTCAGTTCGTCCGACCCGCCGTCCATTGCGCGGCGACCGACTTCGGCACACACATCTCCCAGGCGCCGACCAGCAGTTCGGCCAGCTCGTCGCGATCGACGCGGGCCAGCCGCAGCCGAACCCATTGGTAGCGCAGGTCCGAGGCCACGGGCATCAGGAACACCTGCGGGTTGCTCGCGACCAGGCCTTCGCGGGCCTCGCGGGGGTAGCCGAAGCCGAGCAGGGTCTCGTCCGGGGAAACGGCGGCGAAGACGATCCGGGCGACGCCTTTGCCGCCGGAGGCCCGGGCTCCTCTGGGGACACAGAACTTGATGACGTCACGGACGACGGCCTCGTACGCGCGCGGGAGCGGGAGCGCGATTGCCCGGACGTCGGCGAGATCGGCCACGGTCAGGACCCCAGCACCTGGCGCAGGTAGGGGTTGTCGAACACCCGCTGCGGGTCGAGCCGGCTGCGCAGCGCGGCGAAGTCGTCCAGGTGCGGGTAGGTGCCACGCAGCGACGAGGCGTCGCGGTAGTGCAGCTTCCCCCAGTGCGGGCGCCCGTCGACGTCGGCGGCGATCGCCTCGACGGCCCGGAAGTAGGGCTCGTACTCGCGCCGGCGGTATTGGTGCACGGCGATGTACCCGCTGTCGCGACCGGTGGCGGTGGACAGCCAGATGTCGTCGGCGGCCGCGAAGCGCACCTCGATCGGGAATCCGACGAGATCATCGCTGCGGTCGAAGTAGCGCTCGATCTCGGTCAGCACCTGCGGCACGGCCGCGCGCGGCACCGCGTACTCCATCTCGCGGAACCGCACCGAACGCGGGGAGGCGAACACTCGATAGGACCGGTCGATGTAGTCCCTCGCGGTCAACATTCGCGACGCCAGCGCGTTGACGCGGGGGATCATCGCCGGGCGCGAGGTGGTCATCCGGTTGACCCCCTCGAAGACGGTGTTGGACAGGAACTCGTCGTCGAGCCAGTACCGGAACCGCCCCAGCGGCTGCAGCTCGGTGGTCTCGAGCACCCGGTTGTTGCGCTTGGTGAGGACGCGGCGGGTGTGCGGGAACCAGTAGAACTCGAAATGGTCGTTGCCGTTCACGAACTCGTCGAGATCGGTCAGCACCGCGTCGAGCGAGGCGGGCGCCTCGGCGGCGGCGAGCGCGTATGCCGGCTCGCACTGCAGCGTCACCGTGGCGATCACCCCGAGCGCGCCGAGCCCGACTCGGGCTGCCGCGAACAGGTCCGGGTCCTGCTCGGCCGAGCAGGTGCGGATGCTGCCGTCGGCGAGCACGAGGTCCAGCGCGCGGACCTGCGTGGCCAGCCCGCCCAGCTTCGCACCGGTGCCGTGGGTGCCGGTGGAGATGGCCCCGGAGATCGTCTGGACGTCGATGTCGCCGAGGTTGGTCATCGCCATCCCGAGTCGCCACAGAGCCTCGTTGAGCGTGTGCAACCGGGTCCCGGCGAGCACCGTGACGACGTTGGCGGCGCGGTCGGCGGCGACGATCCCCGACATCCGGTCCAGACGCAGCTGGACGCCGTCCGTGAACGCGATCGGGGTGAACGAGTGACCCGCGCCGACCGGCTTCACCGTCTGGCCGCGTTCGGCGGCGCCGGCGACCACCGCGGCGAGCTCACGCACCGTCGCGGGCGCGGCCACCGTGACCTCGGCGCTGACGGTGTCGGCCCAGTTGGTCCAGGTGCTCATGATGGCGTCATCCTGCCAGCGGCCGCGGACACCGCGACGTCGGTAGGGTCGCGGCGTGCCCGCCCGTGCCCACCGTGTCCACACCGCCGATCTCGAGGCGCTGAGCGCTGCCACCGCCCACCTCGACCCGCCGTTCGCGGCGCTCGACGCCGCCGCACTGCGCGGCAATGCCGCCGACCTTGCCCGTCGCGCAGGGGGCAAGCCGATCCGGGTCGCAGCGAAGTCGGTGCGCTGCCGCGCAGTGCTCGAGGAGGTGCTCGCTCGGCCCGGCTTCGCGGGCGTCATGGCGTACTCGCTGCGGGAGGCGACGTGGCTCGTGCGCAGCGGCGTGCGCGACGTGCTCGTCGGATATCCGAGCGTCGACCGCGGCGCGATCGCCGCACTGCAGGCCGATCCCGAGCTGGCCGACTCGATCACCCTGATGATCGACGACGTCGCGCAGCTGAGCCTGCTCGCCGGCGGTCCGGCGCTGCGGGTGTGCCTCGACGTCGACGCGTCGCTGCGGGTGGGGCCGGTGCACCTGGGCGTGCGGCGCTCGCCCGTGCGCACGCCGGACGCTGCCGCCGAGCTCGCACAGGCCGCGGCCACACTGCGCCAGCGGGTGGTCGGGGTGATGCTCTACGAGGCGCAGATCGCCGGGCTGCCGGACTCCTCGCCGATCATCAGATTCGTCAAGTCCCGCTCGGCGGCCGAGCTGGCGCAGCGGCGTGGCGCCGTGGTCGAGGCGGTGGAGAAGGTCGTCGGGGCGCTGGAATTCGTCAACAGCGGCGGCACCGGCAGCCTCGAGGTCAGCTCCGCCGACCCCGCGGTCACCGAGGTGACGGCCGGGTCCGGGCTCTACGTCCCCACCCTGTTCGACGGCTACCGCGCCTTCGAACCGCGCCCGGCGCTGTACTTCGCGCTCTCGGTGACCCGGCGTCCGGCGCCGGGGATCGCGACGCTGTCCGGCGGCGGGTACATCGCATCGGGGCCGGCCGGCCCGTCGCGCCTGCCGTCGCCGGCGACGTCGGGCCTGCGGCTGCTGCGCGCCGAGGGCGCGGGCGAGGTCCAGACGCCGGTCCACGGGCCGGGTGCGCGCGGCCTCGCGATCGGCGACCGCGTGTGGTTCCGGCACGCGAAAGCCGGTGAGCTCGCCGAGCGGTTCGACACGATCCACGTCGTCGAGGACGCCGTCGTCACCCGTGCGGTCCCGACCTACCGCGGCGAGGGCAAGACCTTCGGCTGACCTGCGTCGGGCCGCCGCTTCGAGCCGGGGGGACACCGCTTCCCGGCCGGTCCGGACGATTTCTCCGGCTCACATCGACGTGTCCGGCCGGGAAGTCGCGTCTTCGCGGCTCCTACCGGCGATCGGGCATCTCGTGGCCGGAGCCGCGGAACGCGAGAAATCTGCTTGCATCACAAAAGTCGGCCGCTCTAGCCTTACTTGCGTGATGCAAGTTGCATCGCGCGAGACGAGAGGTAGCCATGGGCGAGCAGAGCTTCACCACGACGTTCACCGTCGACCGGACCCCCGACGAGGTCTTCACCGCGATCACCGACGTGCGCGGTTGGTGGTCCCAGCGAGTCGCCGGCAGCACCGACCGCGTCGGCGGCGAGTTCGACTTCGTCGTGCCCGGCATCCACACGTCGCGGATCCGGGTCACCGAACTGGTCCCGGCACGGACGGTGGTCTGGCGCGTGCTCGACAACTACTTTGCGTTCGTCAACGACCAGAACGAGTGGATCGACACCGAGGTCCGCTTCGACATCATCGCGCGCGAGGGCGGCAGCGAACTGCGCTTCACCCACACCGGGCTGGTCTCGGACTTCGAGTGCTACGACGTCTGTTCCGGCGCGTGGAGCTTCTTCGTCGGCGACAGCCTGCACGCACTCATCACGCAGGGTGCCGGGCAGCCCCTCACCCCGGCCGACGAGGAGCGGCACCGCGCGGAGATGGGCCTGGCGCTGACCTGATCAGGTGTGCGCGATGTCGTTCCAGCCGTCGACGTCCTCCGGCTTGCGCGGAGCCGGGCCGACGTAGCGGGCCGACGGCCGCACCAGGCGCCCGGTCTTCTTCTGCTCCATGATGTGCGCCGACCAACCCGCGGTCCGCGCGCAGGTGAACATCGCCGGCATCATGTGCGGCGGCACCTCGGCGAAGTTGAGGATCACCGCCGCCCAGAACTCGACGTTGGTCTCGATCGGGCGGTCCGGGCGGCGTTCGCGCAGTTCGGCCAGGGCAGCCTGCTCGAGCGCCTGCGCGGCCTCGAACTTTTCCGCACCCAGCTCCTTGCAGGTGCGGCGCAGCACCCGGGCGCGGGGGTCCTCGGCGCGGTAGACGCGGTGCCCGAAACCCATCAGCCGCTCGTGCCGGTCGAGGATGCCGCTCACGACCTTGCCGGCGTCGCCGACCCGCTCGACCTCCTCGATCATCGGCAGCACCCGCGCCGGGGCGCCGCCGTGCAGCGGGCCGCTCATCGCGCCGATCGCGCCGGACATCGCCGCGGCGACGTCGGCACCGGTGGAGGCGATGACCCGGGCGGTGAACGTCGAGGCGTTCATGCCGTGCTCGGCCGCCGAGACGAAGTAGGCGTCCACGGCCTTGATCTGCTGCGGGTCCGGCTCGCCGCGCCAGCGCGTCATGAACCGCTCGATGATCGTCTCGCACTGGTCGATGCGGGCCTGCGGGACGGCCGGGTTCGACAGGCCACGCGCCGACTGGGCGGCGTACGACAGCGCCATGACGGCCGCGCGGGCCAGTTGCTCGCGAGCCTCCTCGTCGCTGATGTCGAGCAACGGGCGGTAGCCCCACACCGGCGCGAGCATGGCCAGCGCGGCCTGCACGTCGACGCGGACGTCTCCGGTGTGGACCGGGATCGGGAAGGGCTCGGCCGGCGGCAGGCCCGGTCCGAACTTGCCGTCGGTCAGCAGAGCCCACACGTTGCCGAAGGTGACGTGGCCCGCGAGATCCTCGATGTCCACGCCGCGGTAGCGCAGCGCGCCGCCGTCCTTGTCGGGTTCCGCGATCTCGGTCTCGAAGGCAATGACGCCCTCGAGCCCGGGGCTGTAGTCGTCTGCCATGGTGCTGCTCCGATCGGCTCGGGTCTGAACTGCGAACGGGTACCGACACCCATTCTGCTCATACCCACGAGGTGGTTGAAAACGTAGGTGGAAGGATTGTCCCGATGACCGATCCCGGGGCGCTGCGCCGCAACTACGAGCGCGACATGTTGACCGACTCCGGCCTACCCGACAGCTGGCTGACCCTGCTGCGGGACTGGTTCGAGGTCGCCGCCGCCGACCCCGCGGTGCTGGAGCCCAACGCGATCCAGGTGGCCACCGTCGACCCGGCCGGCGCGCCGTCGGTGCGCACCGTGCTGGCGAAGGCGATCGACGAGCGCGGGATCGTCTTCTACACCAACTACAGCTCGGCCAAGGCCCGCGATCTCGACGCCAATCCCCAGGCGGCGGCGGTGTTCGTCTGGTTGGCGCACCAGCGGCAGGTGCGCTTGCGCGGCACCGTGTACAAGGTGGCGCGCGCCGAGACCGACGCCTACTTCGCGACCCGGCCGAGGGAATCACAGATCGGCGCGTGGGCGTCGCCGCAGTCGCAGGTCGTCCCGTCCCGCAGCGTGCTCGACGAGCTGGTGCTCGAGGCCGAGCAGCGCTTCGAGGGCGCCGACGTGCCGACCCCGCCGGGATGGGGCGGATTCCTGCTCAGCCCGGTCGAGGTGGAGTTCTGGCAGGGCCGCACCGGGCGGCTGCACGACCGCATCCGGTACCGGCACGTGGACGGCGCCTGGGTCCACGAGCGGCTGGCGCCGTGACGGACGAGCCACCCGCCGACCCACCCCCACCCGAATCCGTCCGTGCGCCGCAGGCACTCGATGCCGCGCAACCCGTGGCGGCCGCGGGGCAATGGGGGTGGCTGCGCCGGCACGCGGTGGACACCCGCCCGCTCGCGATCGCCCCGTACCGGCGGCTGCTGATCGGGCAGGGGACGTCGTTCATCGGCTCGATGCTCACCCAGGTGGCGGTGCCGGTGCAGGTGTACTCACTGACCCGGTCCTCGTTCTACGTCGGTCTGGTCGGCCTGGCCGGACTCGTGCCGATCATCGTGTTCGGCCTGTACGGCGGCGCGATCGCCGATGCCGTCGACCGCCGCACCCTCTACTTCTGGGCGTCGGTGCTGTCCTGGCTGATGACGCTGGCGCTGCTGCTGCAGACCCTCGGCGGCCTCGACAACGTGTGGCTGATCCTGGCTCTGGTGGCGGTGCAGTCGGGGGCGTTCGCGGTGGCCTCGTCGGCCCGCGGCGCGATCATCCCGCGGCTCGTCGACGGCGAACTGGTCCCAGCGGCGAACACCCTCAACTTCACCGTCGGCAACGTCGGTCAGGTGGTCGGCCCGCTCATCGCCGGGGTGCTCGTCGGGCTCACCAACGGCTTCGCCTGGGCCTACGGCATCGACGCGGTGCTGTTCACCGCGGCGCTGTACACGGCGTTCCGGCTGCCGCACATCGAGCCCGACCACACCGGGCAGAAGTTGGGGCTGAGCTCGGTCGTCGAGGGCCTGGCGTTCATCGCCAAGCGGCCGGTGCTGTTCATGTCGTTCCTCGTCGACATCTGCGCGATGGTCTTCGCGATGCCACGCGCCCTCTTCCCGGCCGTGGCCGACGACCGGTTCCACGGTCAGGTCGGACCGCTCTACGCCGCGATCGCGATCGGGTCGGTGCTGGCCGGGCTGTCCAGCGGGTGGATCGGCCGGGTGCGCCGGCAGGGCGCCGCACTCACCTTCGCCGTCATCGCGTGGGGGGCGGCGGTGGCCGTCAGCGGACTCGCGCACCAGCTGTGGCTGGCCGTCGGGTTCCTCATCGTCGCCGGCGCCGCCGACCTGGTCAGCGCGGTGTACCGGCAGACGATCCTGCAGACCTACGCGCCGGACGAGATGCGCGGCCGGATGCAGGGCGTGTTCATCGCGGTGGTCGCCGGCGGTCCCCGCCTCGGCGATGTGCGTGCCGGGGCGACGGCCGCGGTCACGTCGACCACGTTCTCCTGGGTCGGCGGCGGGATCGCCTGCATGGTGGTGGTCGCCGTCGCGGGCACGCTGGTGCGGCCGTTCTGGCGTTACGACGCCGGTGCCGCCCTGCACGCCGAGGTCGCCGGGCGCTAGCCTGCGCGGTCATGGCACGCAGTGGACGGCAGTACCGCATCACCGCCGGCGCGCACGAGGCGGTGATCGCCGAGGTCGGCGCGGGCCTGCGCAGCTACACGGTCGGCGGCGGCGACGTCACCTGTTGCTACGGCGCCGATGAGATGGCCCCGAAGGCGTGCGGCACCACCCTCGTCCCGTGGCCGAATCGCATCCGCAACGCCCGATACGCCTTCGACGGCGTCGACTACCAGCTCGCGGTCACCGAACCGGCTACCGGAAACGCCATCCACGGTTTCGGCCGCTGGGCCCGGTGGAGCAAGGTGCACCATCGCGCCGACCGGGTGAAGCTGCGTCTCGACATCGTGCCGCAGACCGGCTACCCGTTCGAGATCCGCGCCACGATCACCTACCGGCTGCACAAGCGCGACGGCCTGCGGGTCACGCTCACGGCCGACAACCGAGGCGACGGCGCCGCGCCGTTCGGCGCCGGCTCGCACCCGTACCTGTCCACTCGCGGGCACGACCTCGCCGACGTCACCGTGCGCCTGCCCGCCCGCGCGGTGCTCGAACTCGACGACCTGCAGATCCCGATCGGGTCGCACGAGGTGGCGAAGACCCCCGAGGACCTGCGCCGTGGGCGCAAACTGCGCGACCTGCGTTTCGACGACGCGTTCACCGATCTCGTCGTGTCCCACGGCCGCGGGCATGCCGAGGTCCGTACCCGCGACGGCGGCGCGCAGTTGTGGTTCGACGCCGCGTTCAAGTACTTGCAGGTGTTCACCAAAGCCGACGTCACCCCCGGCCAGCACGGGGTAGCCATCGAGCCGATGACCTGCCCGCCCGATGCGTTCAACTCCGGCGCCGGCCTGCTCGTCCTCGCCCCCGGCGAGAAGTGGCGCGGCCGCTGGGGCATCACGCCGATCTGATCAACGCCGGTTGAGCCACGCGATGCTGCCCGACAGCACCGTCGCGAACGCGGTCCACCCCACATAGGGGAGCAGCGGCGCATACGCACGCGGGCCGGCCGCGCGAGCCTGCGCCGCGAGGTCGGCGCTGCTGAGGGTCAGCAGCGCGGATTCGGCGGTGGCCAGCCACGGCCGGCGCACCCGGAAGAAGCACCAGGTCCAGCCTGCGTTCAGCGCCAGGTTCACCGCCAGGGCGCCCACGAAGCGCTCGCGCGCGTCGTCGTCGAGGGTGTCGATCGCCTCGGCCGAGCCGGCCGCGATCGCTGCGTACAACGCGGTCCACACCACCGGGAACGCGACCGGGGGCGGCTGGAACGCCGGCTTGCGCAGTCGCCGGTACCAGGTGGTGTCGGCCCGCGACGCGAGGCCACCGACGACCGATGTGGCAGTGGCGGCGGCCGAGGTCGCAGCCAGGGTCTTCGCGCGCACCGCTCAGCCCCGCGTCGCGTTGTAGCGGTCGAGGGCCACCTTGCGCTCGGCGGCGTGGTCGACGATGCGCTGCGGGTAGGCACCGGGCATGTCGTCGCCGAGCTCCCACGGTTCGTGAACCGCCTTGCCGTCGACGCCGCGCAGCTCGGGCACCCAGCGCCGCACATAGTCACCCTGCGGGTCGAACTTGCGGCCCTGCGTCACCGGGTTGAACACCCGGTAGTAGGGCGCCGCATCGGTGCCGGTGCCCGCCGTCCACTGCCAACCGTGCTGGTTGCTGGCGAGATCACCGTCGACGAGGTGCCGCATGAAGTGCCGCGCGCCGTGCCGCCACTCGACGTGCAGGTCCTTGACCAGGAACGAGGCCACGATCATCCGCAGCCGGTTGTGCATCCAGCCCTGGGCGAGCAGCTGGCGCATTCCGGCGTCGACGATCGGGTACCCCGTCGTGCCGTCCTGCCACGCGCGGAATGCCTTGGAGGTCGGCCGGGCGTAGGGCATGTCCTTCATCTGCGGCAGGAAGTACTCGCGCGCCGACTGCGGCCACTCGGCCAGCACGCTCGCATAGAACTCCCGCCAGGCGAGCTCCTTGCGATACGTCTCGTCGCCGGGGGCGAGGTCGGCGAGCAACGTGCGGGGATGGATGCAGCCCCACTTCAGGTAGACCGACATGTGGGAGGTGCGGTCGAGATCCGGTCGGTCGCGGTCGTCACCGTAGGAGCGCAGATCCGTCTTGCGGTAGGCACGCCAGGCCTTGAGGGCGGCGTCCTCGCCCGCGTCGGGGAGGTCGAGGGACTTCGGCAGCCGTGGGTCGGCAGGGATGTCCACGCCGTCGAGCCCGGCGTGCCAGTCGACCCGGCCGGTGATCGTGGAGGCCGGGGCGCGCCAGCCGTGGTCCTTCCAGGCTCGGTAGAACGGCGTGTAGACCTTGAACGCCTCGCCGTCGCCCTTGCGCACCCGACCCGGGCTGATCGCGTACGGCGATCCCGTGCGCACGAGCGGCACGTCACGCAGCGACTGCTCCACGGCCGCGTCGCGGCGAGTGCCGTACGGGCCGAAGTCGGCGCTGACGTGCACCGACGACGCCTTCGCCTCGCGCACCACGCCCGGCACGGTCTTCACCGGGTCACCGCGGCGCACCAGCAGCCGGCCGCCGTGCTCGCGCAGGTCGGCGTCGAGTGCGCGCAGCGCGCGGTAGAGGAACGCAACGCGCGGCGCGCCGGCCGGGCGCAGCAGCACCGGGTCGAGCACGAACAGCGCCACCACCGGGCCGTCCTCGGCCGCCGCGTGCAGGGCCGGATGATCACGTAAGCGCAGGTCGCGGCGCAACCAGAGGACAGAGCTCACAACGGCAGCCTGCCCGTGACCGCCGTCGACGAATCGGGCAGGCTAGGGCCCGTGAGCGAATCGAATTCCGATGACCTGTACGCAGGCGGCTTCGCGGGCAACGACCAGGTCGACCCGTCCGAGTCGCTGACCGGGGACAACACCGAGGATCCGCTCGACGCCGGCTACTCCCCGCCGGAGCGTGAGTCGCACAGTTGGCGCGGCGACACCGAGTCCGAGGCGCTCGAGGGCGAGACGCTCGACGAGAAGCTCGCCGAGGAGGAGCCGGACATCACCGAGGCCGACCTCGACGAGGCCGACCAGGAGCCGCGCTCCGGGCGGCTGGTCGCCCCGGACGAGGGCGCGCACCCGGACGAGGAGAGCGACGAGATCGCGACCGACGTCGGCCGCGACGGCCTTGCCGCGAGCGCCGAGGAAGCCGCCGTCCACATCATCGACGAGTAGCGGCCATGACCCAGCTGACGAAGTTCACCCACTCCTGCGTCCGTCTCGACGACGGCGACCGCAGGTTGGTGATCGACCCCGGGATGTTCTCCGAGGTGCAGGCGGCACTGGACGGCGTGTCCGCACTGCTCATCACCCACGAGCACTCGGACCACATCGATCTCGACGGTGTGCTCGAGGCGGCCCGCCGCGACCCGCGGCTGCGGATCTGGGCGCCCGAACCCGTGACCGCAGCGCTGGCCGAACTCGGCGAGCAGGTGGTGACCTCCGCACCAGGGCAGGCCTTCGAGGCCGGCGGGTTCGCGGTGCGCACGGTCGGCGGCCAGCACGCGCTCATCCACCCGACGATCCCGGTCGTGGCGAACGTCGGTTACATCATCGAGGACACGGTCTACCACCCGGGCGATTCGTTCATCGTCCCCACCGATCCGGTGGGACTCCTGCTCGTGCCCATCACCGCGCCGTGGTCGAAGATCTCCGAAGTGATCGACTTCCTGGTCAGCGTGCGGCCGCCGCGCGCGATCGGCATCCACGACGGCATGATCAACGACATCGGGCACGGTGTCGTCGAAGGGCACCTCACCCGCATCGGTGCCGATCACGGCACCACCTACACCGGGCTGGCCCCGGCCGAGACGATCGACGTCTGATCACCGGGCCGCGGCGAGCCTCGACGGCAGCGCCGGCGTGCGGCCCAGCAGGACGTCGGCGAGCACGTCGGAGTCGACGTTGCCACCGGTGTGGATGACCGCTGTTCGTCGCCCGCTCGCCGCCCCGTCGGCGAGCAGCCCGGCGAGGGCCAAAGAGCCCGCCGGTTCTGCGACGTTGTGGGTGGCGCGGTACATCAGTCGCATGGCGTCTGCGGCGGCGTCCTCGGAGACGGCCACGATCCGCGCCGCACCCGCGACGATGCGCCGGACCGCCTCCGCGTCCGGCACCCGGGTGGCGACGCCGTCGATGAACGTGTCGGCCGACTCGGTGCTGACGACGTGGCCGGCCGCGAACGACTGCGCGGTGGCGTCGGCGCGTTCGCTGACCACCCCGACGATCTCGGTACGCAGGCCGAACAGGTCTCGTACCGCGATCAATCCGCACATGCCCGAACCGAGGCCCACCGGCACGTAGACGGTGTCGAGTTCGCCGGTCTGTTCGAACAACTCGGCGGCATAGGTCGCCACACCGGCGACCAGGTCGGAGTGGAACGAGGGGACGACGTCGAGGCCGGGATCGGCCTCGGCGAGCGACGCGGCATGCTCGCGTGCGGCCTGGAAGTCGTGCCCGGCCTCCACCACCTCGGCGCCGAGCGCGCGGGTGGCGGCGTTCTTCTCCTTGCTGTTGCCGTGCGGCACGACGACGGTGACCGGCAGCCCGGCGGCGCGGCCGGCGAACGCCACGCTCTGCCCGTGGTTGCCGCGCGTTGCGGCCATCAGACCGGTCACGTCCGGACGCCGCCGGCGCAGGCGCTCGACGTACACCAACCCACCGCGCACCTTGAAGGCGCCGACCGGGGTGTGGTTCTCGTGCTTGACGACGACGTCCGAGGCGTTGCCACCGACCGCCTCGGCGAGCAACGGCCAGCGGTAGGTCGGCGTCGGGGCGAACACGCGGCGCACGATCTCGCTCGCCTCCTCGAGGTCGGACCGAGTGAGATCTGGCATGCCTCGATGATGCCCGCGACGACCGGAGCCGCCGCCGCGATCTGCCCGGCCAATGCTTCGAACGCGGCCTGCCTGTTGATCAATTTGTGGACGGACCGGTGCACAACCGGCGTCTTCGGGGGATAACCGGGCACTTGTTGTGGATGATCAAAAAAACTCGGAAAACCCACCGCTGTAGGGGTTGTGCGGGGGGTTGTGCGCGCTGTAGAAATTGCGAGTCGCAACGCGGAGGACCGAGACCGAGGGAAACTTCGGAGCCGGACCGGACGGGAAACCGGAAGGAACGGGTCGGAACTCGCAGCGGGTGACAACCGGTCGCAATGCCGGTCGGCTCTCGGGTCGATACGTGTTGTGGCTGGTGATCGGGGAAGCGGTCGGCGTCCGCGTCGGCAACACCCCGGTCGGTCGGGCAGGTCCGGCAGACCCTCGGGTCGGTGGGGCTGGTTCGACACGTGGGGCCCGGTCATCTCATACATGACCGGGCCCCACGCCTTTCTGCCCACAATGATGCCCATGGCCGGGCTACTTTTCGGTAACGACACGGCCGGTGCGGCGTAGACCACACGATGAACTTCGATACACGCCGTTGTTCTGGCCGAAATCGCCGAAACATCCGGCAGCGGTCTACTCGCGGTATGACCAGCACGGCCGGCCGCACCGGACGCCGCCCGAGCACCTCGCTGCGCTCGGATCTCGCGGTGTGCGGCGTCACCATCGACGAGGGCCCGCAGCCCTGGCCGCGCTCCGCAGCGGTCGGGCACCTGCTGGTCGCCGGCGCCGGCGCCGGCGCCGCGCTGCCGATCGTCGCGAACAGCAAGTACCGGGTGCGCGACGGACACCTGTTGCTCGACGGCACCGACCTCGGCCTCGACGTCGCGCCGGTGCAGCGGCCGGCCTTCCACCGGCTGTCCACGACCGACGGCATCCCCTACTACCTGCTGGCGAACCGGCACGGCGTGGACGTGCTCACGATCGGCGTCACCGGTTCGCGGCCGGTCAGCGCCACGGCATTGGCCCAGCTCGCCGCCGACGCCGTGCGACTCGACGGCGTCCGGTCGGTCATCATCACCAGCGACGCCGCCGGGCGGTTGCTGGTCGAGGCCGTGGCGGCGGTCGCGGGTGCAGTACCCGAGCTGCCCGTCCAGGTGCAGATCCCGGTTCCGCGCGAGCTCTCGGTGCTCGCCGAACTTCAGGCCGTAGGCGCGAGCAGTTTGGGGCTGCACGTTGAACCGGCCGCCGACGTCGGCCGGCCGGTGTGGCGCGAGGCGGTGCGGCTGTTCGGCCGCAATCAGGTCTTGACCTACGTCGTGGTGGGCACCGACACCGATCCGGATGCCGCGGTCGAATGGGCGGGTGAGCTGATCCGGCTCGGGGTGTACCCGTTCGTCGTCGCCTTCCGGCCGGGCCCGGGCACCCTGCCGGTCGACGGTGGGCGGGTGCGTGCCCTGCCGTCGTGGTTGGTGGCCGACGTCACCGACCGGGTGGCCGAGCTGCTGGCCGAGGCCGGGATGCGCGGCGCGGATCAGTCGGCCGGCTGTGCGGCCTGCGGGGCGTGCAGCTGCCTTTCGTCGGCGGGCGGCTGATCAGCGCCAGGTGGCTGCGGCCGCGTTCGCCGCGGCGATCGCGCCGGCCGCACTCGCGTCGGTGAGGCTGCCCGGCACGATCGTCAGCCGGGACAGGAGCACCGGCGGGCAGCGGTGCGCGAACTCGGCGGCGAGCCCGTCGATGAACGGCCCTACGGCCGACCCGAGGGCCGCGTCCACCACGATGCAGTCCGGGTCGAGCGCGGTGACCAACGTCCCGAGCGGGCGCCCCACGAGGGCGCCGAGATCCTTGAAGAACCGCACCGCGATGACGTCGTGGCGATCGATCAGCTCGGTCAACTCGTCGAAGGTGAGGTCGGCGTCGTAGGTCTGGTTGAGGGCGTCGAGCACGTCCGGGCCGCGGGTCACGGTCGCCAGGCACCCGCGCCCGCCGCATATGCAGAACTCCCCGTGACGGTCGACCACCTGCACGTGCGCGAGTTCGCCGGCGAACCCGTTGGCGCCGGTGAACAACACCCGGTCGAACACGAACCCGGCGCCGATCCCGGCGCGCACCGTGAGGTGCACGACGGCGCGATACGACTGACCGGCACCGGCGCAGGCCTCTCCGAGCGCCGCGAGGTTGGCGTCGTTGACCAGTTCGACGGGGCAGCCGAGCAGGCCGGCCAACGGGGTGCGCGGATCGACGCTGAGCCAGTCCGACTGCGGTGGCAGCGTCTTGGGCGCGGTGCGTGAGTTGGCCGGCAACGGGTGGATCCGGGGCTGCCCCTCGCCCTCGCGCACCGGGAACGGGACGCTGATGACGGCCAGTCGCGGCGGCGACGTATCACGGGACAGGGCGCGCACCAGTTGCCGCACGGACGCCGACCAGACCGGCCAGGGAGCGTCCCAGCGCTCGGCGACCAATCGATCAGTGCGCGCCGTCGGCGCCGACGAGTGTGACGGTGGTGCCGACGTCCTTGTCGAGCTCGACCAGCAGCACCGGCGGGAGCAGGCTCGCCAGCCGGTAGCGCCGCGACGGCCGGCCACGGCCCCCCGCGCCGGCGCGCTGATCCACTTCCACGAGTTCGCCACGCTCGCGCAGGGCGTCGATCACGCCGGTGAGCACGGCTCGCGACAACCCGGTCTGCTCCGAAAGCTGCACCCGCGAGCGTGGCTCGGCGTCGTCGAAGGCGTCCAGCACCACGCGTTCCAGCAACGCCAGCGAGGAGCGCCGCGCACGAGATCTCGGCTGTTCGTCCATCTCGCCCCTCCCGTATTTACGTCTTGATTAGACACTAGAACGTGAAACGAATCGGGTATTGACCCACATCAGATGCATATATACGGTATCGCCACCGCTATTTGTGGCCATACATGCCAAAATGCAACGGCCTGCTTTTTGCTCTGTTCGAACGAAACTCGTATCGACGAAAAGGACTGGGAATGCCCGAGATACGAATCCTGCCCGCGATGCGCCGGCGCGCGAGAGGCCTGGCGCTCGTTGCCTCGGGCGCCGCCGTTGCCCTGGTGGCCGGCACGCTCGTCACCGCGCAGGCGACGCCCGCCGCGGTACCGACGGTCACCGGTGACCACACGGTCGACACGCTGCTCGCGAAGATGACCCTCGACGAGAAACTCACGCTCATCGAGGGCGAGAGCGAGGCAGCAGCGCCGGACAAGCAGTACCAGGCCGGGTACCTGCCCGGCATCGCCCGCCTCGGCATTCCGTCGCTGAAGCTCAGCGACGGGCCGCCCGGTGTGATCACCAAGCAGGACTCGACCGGGATGACCTCCACGATGGGCGTCGCCTCGACGTTCAGCGACCGTGACGCGAAGGCCAACGGCGTCGTGATCGGTCGCGACGGCAAGGACCTCGGCATGGACGTCGTACTCGAGCCGTTCGTCAACATGGATCGCGACACCAGCTGGAGCCGCGGGTTCAACACCTTCGGCGAAGACCCGCTGCTCACCGGAACGACCGGCGCGGCCGAGATCACCGGTATCCAGAGCCAGGGTGAGATGGCCCAGGTCAAGCACTACATCGCCTACGACGGCGGCAACAACGTCGAGGTCGATTCCCAGACGCTGCACGAGATCTACCTCGCGCCGTTCGCCGACGCGGTCGACGCCGGGGTCTCGTCGGTGATGTGTTCCTACAACGTCGTCAACAGCTATCAGGCCTGCGACAACGCGACGACGTTGACGCAGATCCTGCGCAACGAACTCGGTTTCAAGGGTTTCGTCACGTCCGACTGGGGCGCGAACCACGGCGCCACGTACCTGAACGCCGGGCTGGACATGGAGATGCCGGGGGAGGCGGCGATCGGTGGATTCGGCCTTCCGCACTACTTCGACAAGGCCACCATGAAGGCCGCGATCAAGAGCGGGTCGATCCAGGAATCGCGGGTCACCGAGGCGGTCGGCCGGATCCTCTACGAGATGGATCAGTTCGGCCTGCTCAGCGGCAATTCGAAGCACACCGTCACGCCGCTGAACACCGCGGCCGACGAGCAGACCGTGCTGCAGACGGCGCGGCACTCGGCGGTGCTGCTGAAGAACGCGAACAACTCGCTGCCGCTGTCCGCTTCGGACCTCTCGTCGCTCGCCGTGATCGGCCCGGGCGCCGGGCAGACGATCGCCACCAACAGCGGCGGCGAGGCCGCGGGCGGCCTGTTGAGCGAGCAGACGAGCGCGCTGAGCACGTTGCAGAAGGAGACCAAGGGCAGCGGCGCGAACATCGACTACGCGGTGGCCGACGACCTGACCGGCACCCCGGTACCGGCCTCAGCGCTTTCGCACGGCGGCAGCGCCGGGCTGGTGCGGACCTCGAACAACTCGACGCAGGTGGACTCGCAGCTGGACTTCACGACGGCCGGCGGGAATGCGCTACCCGCCGGTACTCCGGCAACCTGGACCGGGACGTTGACGGTGCCGGCAGCAGGCAAGTACTGGCTCAACATCCAGGCGCTGGGTGGCACCGGGCAGCTGGTGGTCGACGGCAAGACGCTGACCACGGTCGGTGGCGGATTCACCGCGGCGCCGCGGTACGGCGTCGTGCACCCGACCGACGGCAACGCGCCGACCGCCACCACGGACGGGCTGGCCAACGGCCGCACGCTGGTCGATCTCACCGCCGGCGCGCACACCCTTTCGGTTGTCGAAGCGCCGGACGTGTCTGGGCGGCCCGTGCAGATCCGGCTCGACTGGGTCACGCCCGAGCAGCAGCAGGCGAACCACGACGCGGCGGTCGCCGCAGCGAAGAACGCCAAGACCGCCGTCGTGTTCGTGTGGGCGACGGGGTCGGGTGATCTGTCCACGGCGCTGCCCGACGAGCAGGACGAGCTGATCGCCGACGTGCAGGCCGTCAACCCGAACACGATCGTGGTGGTGCAGGCCAATCAGCCGATCGCCATGCCGTGGTTGGCGAAGTCGAAGGCGGTGCTGGACACCTTCTACGGCGGCGACCAGGCCGGCGTGGCGCAGGCCGAACTGCTGCTCGGCAAGGTCAACCCGAGCGGGCGGCTGCCGTTCACCTGGCCCAAGCGCCTCGACCAGGAGGTTGCGCACCAGGCCGCACACCCGGAGCGGACGTCCAACGGTGTGGATGCCAGCGGCAAGGTCTGTGCCGCCGGCGGCGGCGGCCCGACCGCCGGGACCTCGTGCACGACCACGTACTCGGAGGGCGTGAACATCGGCTACCGCTACTTCGACGCCGCGAACGAGACACCGCTGTACCCGTTCGGTTACGGGCTGTCGTACACCACGTTCGGCTACTCCGCGCTGCAGACGGCGAAGGCGCCCGACGGCGGGCTGGACGTCTCCTTCTCGGTGACCAACAACGGGTCCGTCGCCGGCACCGCGGTGCCGCAGGTGTACCTCGGAGCGCCGGCAACCGTGCCGAGCGGCGTGCAGTTCGCGAAGAAGGCACTCGCCGCGTACGGACGCGTCGCGCTCGCCGCCGGGCAGACCAAGACGGTGACGTTGCACGTGCGGGTGCGGCAGTTGCAGTACTGGAGTGAGGTCAGCGGCTGGACGCTCGCCACCGGAGCACGGACGGTGTACGTCTCGTCGGACGAGCGCACGGATGCGGTGCAGACCGGGGTGACCGTCGGCTAGCGCAAGGGGTTAGCGTGGCGATCGTGACCGACCCGTGTGACGTCACGATCGCCACGTACCAGGTCACCGCGCAGGACTACGCGGACCAGACCCAACGTCCGTCGGACGCAGTCGTGCGGTTCTACGACGCCCTTGCCGAGCTGGTCGGCTCGGGTCGCGTGCTCGAGGTGGGCAGCGGTCCAGGGCGCGCCGCGGGCTACCTCGAAGAACGCGGCGTGCCGGTCGATCGCACCGATGCCACGCCGGCGTTCGTCGAGATGCAGCGCTCGGCCGGACACCGGGCCGGGTTGCTCGATGTGCGGACCGACGACCTCGGTGGGCCGTATGCCGCGGTGCTCGCCGACGCCGTGCTGCTGCACCTCGACCGCCCGCAGTTCGAGGCCGTGCTCGCCAAGGCGCGCGCCGCGGTCGAGGACGGAGGCATCCTCGCCGTGACGCTCAAAGAGGGTGACGGTTCCGGCTGGACCACTGCAAAGCTCGGCAAACCGCGGCACTACACCTACTGGCGCGAGCAGGGATTGCGCGACGTGTTGACCCGCACCGGTTGGGCAGTGGTCTCGCTCGAGCACGTGCAGGGTCGGGTCGACCCGTGGCTGTATCTGCTGGCCCGGGCATGACCGAGGGCCGGTGGTCTGTTCGTGAGCGACTGCCTGCGGCATGATTCCCGGCGGCGCCGCAGAAGCGGTAACGCACACGACATGAACCCGGGAGATGCTGTCGCGCATGTCAACCTCCGACACCGCCATCGTCGTCGATGACCCGAGCCGCAACTACGGGGACCGCGTCGTCGCCGTCGAGCCGGGCGGCATCGAAGTCATCCCCCTGGACGAGCGGCACGGCAAGCCGCGACAACTGTTGTGGACCTGGACCTCGCCGAACATGGAGTTCGCCACCGTCGGCGTCGGCATCCTCGGGCCGCTCTACTTCGGGCTGACGTTCTGGCAGACGGTGTGGGCGATCGTGCTCGGCACGGCGCTGGGGTCGGTCACGCAAGGCGTGCTGTCGACGTGGGGTCCCGAAGCACGGGTTGCCGCAGATGGTGCTGAGCCGCAGTGGATTCGGCTTCCTCGGCAACATCCTGCCCGCCGGCATCAACGCGGTGGTGGCCGGCGCCGGCTGGTTCGCTGTCAACAGTGTGAGCGGTGCACTCGCGCTGCACGCGCTGTTCCACGCGATCCCCAAGGGCCTGTGCCTGTTGATCATCGTGGTGCTGGAGGTGGGCATCGCCTTCTTCGGGCACAACCTCGTGCACGCCTTCGAGCGGTTCGCCTTCCCGGTGCTGGCGATCATCTTCCTGATCGCCTGCATCGTCGTGCTGAGCAAGACCGACCCGGGCGCCGCGCACACCTCGGTCCCCGGTGGCTGGCTGATCATGTTCGGCGCCACCTTCGGTTACGCGGCCGGCTGGAATCCCTACGCGTCGGACTACACGCGCTACCTCGCTCCGGAGACGCCGGCCAAGCCGATCGCGGTCTACGCGTTCCTCGGCGTGTTCGTGTCCTGCGTCCTGCTCGAGATCGCCGGCGCGGCGGCGATCACGGCCGGCGGCAAGGCGGTCGACCCGGACACCTTCACCAGCCTGCTGCCGAACTGGCTGGGCAAGTTGACGCTGCTGGCCATCGCGCTCGGCGCGATCTCGGCGAACGCGATCAACATGTACTCGGGATCGGTGTCGGTGATGGCCGCCGGGCTGCGGCTGCCCACCCATGCGGCCCGCGCCGCGGTGGCGCTCGTGCTCGGGGCCGCCGGCACCGTGGTGGCGTTCCTCGCACTCGACGATGCGGGCGCGAACTACGAGAACTTCCTGCTGATCATCGCCTACTGGGTCGGCCCGTGGCTCGGCGTCGTGCTGGTCGACCGGTGGCTGCGGCGCGGCACCGACAGCCAGCTGCTCTTCGGTGAGCGCGGCTACCAGAACTGGGCCGGCTTCGTCGCCATGTTGGTCGGCGGCGTGGTGAGCATCTGGCTGTTCTCCAATCAGTCGAAGTACATCGGTCCGCTGCCCACCGACCACCCTTCGCTCGGCGACCTCACCTTCGAGGTCGGCTTCGTCATCGCCGCGATCCTCTACGTCACGCTGTTCAAGGCTCTCAAGCCGAAGGTGGGCCCACCGGTTGCCGAAACCACGGCGCAGCAGGCCAAACTGGTCCAGTGACCTACGACCCGCAGGCCTGGCTGGCCGTCGCCGTCGAAGAGGCACAGGCGGGGCTGGCCGAGGGCGGCGTGCCCATCGGGGGCGCCCTGATCGGCGCCGACGGGCAGGTGCTCGGCCGCGGTCACAACCGGCGCGTGCAGGACGGCGACCCGTCGATGCACGGCGAGACGGCCGCCTTCCGGGCGGCCGGGCGCCAGCCCACCTATCGCGGCACCACCATGGTCACCACGCTGTCGCCGTGCTGGTACTGCAGCGGGCTGATCCGTCAGTTCGGGATCTCGCGAGTGGTCATCGGCGAGGCGCGCACGTTCTACGGTGGCCATGACTGGCTCGCCGAGCACGGTGTCGACGTCGTATTGCTCGACGACCCGGGCTGTGTGCAGATGATGACCGATTTCATCGCCGCACATCCCGACATCTGGAACGAGGACATAGGAGTCGACTGATGCCACACGTTCCCGTCATCGACCTCGGGCCCTGGTTCGACGGCTCGGGCCGGGCCGAGGTCGCCGCGCAGGTCGACGCCGCATTGCGCGACGTCGGGTTCTTCCTGGTGACCGGCCACGGCGTCGATCCGGCGCTGCGCGCCGATGTGCGCGATGCGGCGCGCGAATTCTTCGCCCTTCCTGCTGCGGTGAAGCAGCAATACGCGGTCACCGTCGCCGGGCGTGGCTGGCTGCCACCCGGCGTCGAGGCCAATGCCTACGCCGAGGGCACCGAGACCCCGCCCGATCTCAAGGAGTCGTACTCGGTGGGCGCCGACGACACCACCGGCGCGCTCGACGGCTACTGGTTCCAGCGCAACGTGTTCCCGGCCGAGGTGCCGGCGCTGCAGTCGGCGATCACCACGTATCTCGCGACGATGAAGGTGCTCTCCGACGAGTTGCTGCGGTTGTGCGCGGCGGCTCTGCAATTGCCCGATGACTTCTTCACCCGTCACACCAGCCACTCCACTCACACGATGAACATCAACTGGTACCCGCCGATGGACGTCGCCGGGGCGCCCGAGGACAACCAGTTCCGAATCGGACCGCACACCGATTTCGGCACCGTCACCGTGCTCGACCGCGAGCCCGGCAAGGGCGGCCTGCAGGTCTGGACCGAGTCCGACGGGTGGGAGGACGCGCCGTTCGTCGCGGACGCGTTCACCATCAACACCGGCGATCTGCTCGCCCGTTGGAGCGGTGACCGGTGGAAGTCGAACCGGCACCGGGTGCTGCCGCCGCAGGCCGAGGCGCCCGACGAGGATCTCGTGTCACTCGTCTACTTCTACGAGGCCGATCGCGACGCGATGATCGAGGCGCTGCAACCGCCGGTCGGCAGGCCGAACAGCTACCCGCCGGTGCGTTCGGCGGACTTCCTGCGCGAGCGGCTGGACGCGATCACCGTCGGCTGAGCGACGGATTCGTGCCACCACCCGCGTGTGGCGGCGCGCATAACCCGCACCGCACCAGGTGCGGCATAGTGTCAAGCCAATCCCCGGTGTGCGAAGGACGCGTGGTATGCGGCTAGCGATCTGCAGCAGCAAGGGTGGGGTCGGCAAGACCGCCACCGCGGCGAATCTGGCGGCAGTGCTCGGGCGGCGCGGCCGCACCCTGGCCGTCGACGCGGATCCGCAGGACAGCCTCGGCAGGGCGTTCGGCGTGATCGCCGGCCCGCAGGACTCGCTCGCCGGCGTGCTCGGCGATGACGCCGTCGACGTGCGGACTGTGATCCGCCGTGACGTCGCGCCCGGTGTCGACGTGCTGCCGGCGCATCCGTCGCTCGAGGCGGTCGGAGTGAGCCTGGCCGCGCAGGGCGGCCTGATCACGAGCATCAAGCGCGCGCTGCGCCCGGTGCTGGCCGGCTACGACCACGTCATCCTGGACACCCACGGTGACACCGGCAACCTGACCCTGGCCGCCATCGCCGCCGCCGATTCGGTGATCGCCGTGTTCACCTCCGACCCGGGCAGCGCGGTCGGGGCCGCGCGCATCACGTCGTTCCTCAACTCGCACCGGCGCTTCGAGAACACGTCGGCGAACCTGCTCGGGTTGGTGTGCGCGAACTGGGACAACGCGGGATACGCGGCCCGCGAGGTGATCGCAGCCCTCGAGCAGACGGACCTGCCGATCATGTCGACGCGTATCCCGTACTCGCGGCGGGTCGCCAGCTCGACGCTCGCCAAGCGGCCGGTGGTGTTGCGCGCCCCGAACAGCTCGGTTGCCGAGGCCTACGACCATCTCGCCGACGAGGTGCTCGCCGCATATCACCAGGTGGTGCTTGCCGCATGAGCTCGACCTCGCAGCGCGACGCGCTGGCCGCTGACCTGCTCGCCGACCTCGCCGCGCCGCCGGTGGCTGTCGAGCCGCCG
The DNA here is from genome assembly GCA_963850835.1 of uncultured Actinomycetota bacterium. Lineage (GTDB taxonomy): Bacteria > Actinomycetota > Actinomycetes > Mycobacteriales > Jatrophihabitantaceae > Jatrophihabitans. Next base: position 265,891 of record CAWKNB010000007.1, read on the forward strand.
GTGTCTGCCGAGCCGAGGGTGTCTGCCGAGCCGACGGCGCCGGCCGCGCCGCCGCGGCCGCGCGGCGCCCGGCCGACGCCGGTACCTGCCGCCGCCCCTGCGCCACAGGTGGGTGCCGAAGCCGACGCGGACGGCCTGGGCACCCGCGGCCCCGCCCTGCAGACGGTCCTGCGCCTGGAACCGTTCGACTGGTACAAGCCGCTGCTGCGCATCCAACTCCTGTCGGTGTCCGTGCGCGTCGGCCCGGTCTACGCCCAACTCGGCGTCCGCCGCTGAGTGGCACCTTCCCGAGTTGAGCGGCGTGTGTCCTCACCACTCAACGGTCGCGGCGCCGGTGGACGTGACCACGTCGGCCGGGAAGCGGCATCTTCCCGGCTCGAACAGTCGATTTCGGGCCGTCGAATCGACGTGGTCGGCCGGGAAGCGGCATCTTCCCGGCTGGGTCAGTCGACGTCGGATGTCGCCACTCAACCGGACAGGGCGGACGCGGGCGGGGGAGATGAGGGGCGGAAGCGGCGCAGGCGCAGGCTGTTCCCCACCACGAACAGCGAGCTCGCGGCCATCGCGGCGCCGGCGATGAGCGGATTCAACAACCCGAACGCAGCCAGCGGCAGCGCGGCGACGTTGTAGGCGAACGCCCAGAACAGGTTGCCCTTGATCGTGCGCAGGGTGGCGCGCGACAGGCGTACCGCGTCGACGGCAACCTGCAGGTCGCTGCGCATCAGGGTCAGGTCCGACGCCTCGATCGCGACGTCCGTGCCGCCGCCCATCGCGATGCCGAGGTCGGCCCGCGCGAGTGCCGCGGCGTCGTTGACGCCGTCGCCGACCATCGCGACCACCCGTCCCGCGCGCTGGAGCCGTTCGATCTCGGCCACCTTGCCGGCCGGCAGCACCTCGGCGATGACGTCGTCGATGCCGACCAGATCGGCCACCGCGCGTGCCGCGCCCCGGTTGTCACCGGTCAGCAGCACCGGGGCCAGACCGTTGGCGCGCAGGTCGCGCACCGCCTGCGCGCTGGTCGGCCGGACGGTGTCGCCGACGTCGAGCACGCCGCGGGCCGCGCCGTCCCACCCGACCAGCACCGCGGTGTGCCCGCTCGCCTGCACCCGGTCCAACGCAGCGATCATCGCCGCGTCGGGCCTCAACCCGTGCTCGGCCAGCAACCCGCGGCGCCCGACGACGACCGCGTGGCCGGCCACCGTGCCGGTGACGCCGAGCCCGGCGCGGTTCGCGAACCCGGCCACGGCCGGCAGGTCACCGAACGTGTCCCGCGCCGCGGCGGCGATGGCGGCCCCGGCCGGGTGCTCGCTGGCCGCCTCGAGCGCCCCGGCGAGGTACAGGACCTGCTTCGGGTGCTCGGCATCGACGCCGTGCAGGGTCAGCGCGCCCGTCGTCACCGTGCCGGTCTTGTCCAACACGATGGTGTCGACCCGCCGCGTGCTCTCCAACACCTGCGGGCCCTTGATCACGATCCCGACCTGCGCGCCGCGGCCGGTGCCGACGAGCAGCGCTGTCGGCGTCGCCAGCCCCAGCGCGCAGGGGCAGGCGATGATGAGCACGGCGACGGCTGCGGAGAACGCCGCGTCGGCGCCGTCGCCAAGCGCCAGCCAGACCGCGAACGTCACGGCCGCGGCTGTGATCACCACCGGGACGAACACCGCCGACACCCGGTCGGCAAGGCGCTGCACCTGCGCCTTGCCCTGCTGCGCCTCGTTCACCAGCCGGGCGAGCTGGGCGAGCTGCGTGTCCGCGCCGACCCGGGTGGCCCGCACGACCAGCCGGCCGCCGCCGTTGACGGTCGCGCCGACGACCGCATCGCCGCCGCCCACCTCGACGGGGATCGACTCGCCCGTGACCATCGATACGTCCACTGCGGACGCCCCGTCGACGACCACTCCGTCGGTGGCGATCTTCTCGCCCGGCCGCACCACGAACAGGTCGCCGACCGCGAGCGAACCGATCGGCACCCGCTGCTCGACGCCGTCGCGGAGCAAGCCGACGTCCTTCGCGCCGAGTTCGAGCAGCGCGCGCAGCGCTGCGCCCGAGCGCCGCTTGGCCCGGGCCTCCGCGTACCGCCCGGCCAGCAGGAACACCGTCACCGCCGCCGCGACCTCGAAGTAGATCTCGTCACCTGCAGTGGCGGTGAACGAGAACGTCATCCGCATGCCGATCTCACCGGCGTCGCCGAACACCATTGCCCACAGCGACCACACGTAGGCGGTGAGCACGCCCACCGAGATCAGCGTGTCCATCGTCGCGGCGCCGTGGCGCAGGTTGGTCCAGGCCGCGCGGTGGAACGGCAGCGCGCCCCAGAGCACGACCGGGGTGGCGAGCAGCAGCACCACCCATTGCCAGCCCGGGAACTGCGCGGCCGGCACCATCGACAGCACGAGCACGGGCACGGTGAGCGCCGCGCTCGTGACCAGCCGGGCCGGCACCGGCAGTTCCCGACGTTGCGCCGGCTCGGTGGCGGCGGCGTACCCGATCGCAGTGACGGTGTCGATGAGTTCGGCCACGGCCACCGAATCGGGATGCTCGACGTGGGCGCGCGCCGTGGCGTAGTTCACCGACGCGGTCACGCCGTCGAGCCTGTTCAGCTTCTTCTCGATGCGGGCCGCGCACGAGGCGCAGGTCATGCCCTCGATGGACAGCTCGGTGACGTCGGCGCTCATGAGAGGCGGTAGTCGCCGGCCTCGTCGAGCGCGGCGGCGATCTGCGTTGCCGACGGCGCCGGACTGCTGGTCACCTGCAGCGTGGAGACGCCGCCGGGGACGAGCGTCACCGAAACGTCGGCCACGCCGGCGAGCTCGCGCACCTGTGCGCGCACGGCCTGCACGCAGTGGTCGCAGGTGAGGCCGGCCACGGCGAACGTCGAGGTGGTCACGAGCGCACCAGTCGGGCGATCGCGGCCGACGCTTCGGCGATCTTGTCGGCCGCGTCGTCGCCGCCCTGCTGGATCGCGTCGGTGACGCAGTGGCCCAAGTGCTCGTCGAGCAGCGACAGCGCGAATGCATCGAGGGCGCGCTTGGCAGCCGACACCTGGGTGAGCACGTCGATGCAGTACGTCTCGGACTCGACGAGGCGCTGCAACCCGCGGATCTGGCCCTCGATCCGGCGCAACCGGGTCAAGTGCGCCTGCTTGTTGTCGTGATAGCCGGGCAGTTGGTCCATGGGTGCTCCTCGATACCGTGCTGGGGTATCCGAGACTATACCCTTATGGGGTATCTAGGTTCGCCGGCCGCCCGACCGGGTACGGCTTGGACATGAGCGAGAACGGCGAGACGAAACCAGCAGGCGAAGGCCTCAGCGACCAGGAGATGGTCGAGCAGGTCGCGAACCAGACGGACAGCGAAGGGAAGTGGGCCGACGTGTTCGAGCGCGAGCGCGACGGCGCCAGCTCCGAAACCGAGGCCGCGAAGGCCGACGCCGACGAACTCGAGGGCTGATCGGCTCAGCGCCCGGTGACGCCGTCGATCCGCTCGCGCAGCAGGTCGGCGTGGCCGTTGTGGCGCGCGTACTCCCCGATCATGTGCACCACGATCATGCGCAGCGACATGAGCTCGCCGTGACTGGTGATGGTGTCCTCGAAGGAATGCTGTGCGGCAACGTCCCGGGCGGCCTGGCACTGCGCCTGCAGCCGCTCGACGGCCGCCGGCGCGTCGGCAGGATGCACGTCGTCGAAGTCGGCGTCCTTGCCGAGCGCGGCGTCGTACATCGGCGGCAGCGTCTGCCCACCCAGTCGCTCGACGAACCAGATGCGTTCGACCTTGGCGAGGTGTCGGACCAGTCCGAGCAGCGACAGATTCGACGATTCGATCGGCCGCTGCGCCAGTTGGTCGGCGGACAAGCCCGCGCAAATGCTCAGCAACGTCGCGCGCTGCCAGTCGAGATAGGCCTCGAGCATGGGTCGGTCGGGACCGACGAGCGGGCCGTCTGACGGAGTCGGCTGGGGGGCAATCCAGGTCATTCGGCGATTGTCCGGCACCGCCGTCTGTGGTGCGCTTCACGCCCCGGGGGTTGTTCACTTTCGTCGTCTAACGTCCGACGGATGACCGAGAACAACGATCCGGCGCTGGACAAGTTCGACAGCGCCCTGGCTGAAACACAGCGCGCGGAGCGCGAGGACCGCGAGGCCGACCTGCAACGCGAGCGCCGCACCGACGAGCGCATCGTGGATGCTCTGTCCCGGCGTGAGCAGGCGGACTGAACCGAGCCGATAGGTCCGGCGCTACGACGGGAAGGACGGTTGCGTGGTCGACACGCAGGAAGAGCGAGAGCTGAAGTTCGACGTTCCGGATCGATTCCAGTTGCCACCCGTCGAGGACCTGGCGAAATCCGCGGGCAACCGCGCGTCGGCGCGCTCGTCGACCGTCGAGTTGGCCTCCACCTACTTCGACACCCCGGATCGTGCACTGCTGCGACACCGGGTGACCCTGCGCCGCCGCGAGGGTGACACCGACACCGGCTGGCACCTCAAGGTGCCGCACGAGAACGCGCGCACCGAACTGCGGCTGCCACTCGACGGCGCGAGCGAGGTACCGGGCGAGTTGTCCGGCCTGGTCGCCGGCCTGACACTCGGCGCACCGCTGCAGCCGATCGCCTCGGTGCGCACCACCCGTCACCTCACCGGTATCTACGACGACCGCGACGCCCTGCTCGCCGAGATCGCCGACGACAGCGTGCACGGCGCGACGTTCGGTGCCTCGACGCAGCTGTCGGAATGGCGCGAGATCGAGGTCGAGCTCGGGGACGGTGACGAGAAGCTGCTCGGGCGACTGGCCAAGAAATTGCTGGCGGCCGGCGCGCGGGAATCCGGTTCGGGCTCGAAACTCGCCCGCACCGTCGGCGCGGAAGCGGCCGTGCACCCGGCCCGCGACGAACCCACCCAGCTGCTCGTCGACTACCTCGAGGAGCAGTTCCAGGTGATCAGCGCCGGTGACGTCGCGCTGCGCCGCGGTCAGGAGCCGGTCCACAAGACCCGCGTCGCGGTCCGCCGGTTGCGCAGCATCCTGCGCGTGTTCGGCGATCTGTTCCCCGACGATCTGGCCGAGTTCGACACCGAACTGTCCTGGTACCAGAACACGCTCGGGGACGTACGCGACCGGCAGGTGCAACGCCCCCGGTTGGCCGCGGCGGTCAGCGCCCTGCCGCCCGAGCTGGTCCTCGGCCCGGTGGCTGCCGATCTCGACCAGACGCTGCTGGTCGAGCAACTGCACGCCCGCAAGGAGCTCGCACGAGCCCTGGACAGCGAGCGGTACCTGGCGATGCTGCGGCGCATCCGGGAGCTCGCCGACGATCCGCCGACGCCGCAGGAGACGCAGGTCGCCGATCTCGTCGCCGCGGCCGACGCCGCCCACAAGAAGGCGGCCACCCGGCTCAAGCGGGGCGCGAAGGCCAAGGACGCCGAGCTGCTGCACCGAGCTCGCAAGGCCGCCAAGCGAGCCCGGTACGCGGCGGAACTGGTGGCGCCGGCGATCGGCAAGCGGGCCGATCGGCGCGTCGAGCGGCTCAAGGACCTGCAGGACGTGCTGGGCGAACACCAGGACAGCGTGCAATCCTCGGCCATCCTGGTCCGGGTGGGCGCGAGTTCCGGGGCGAAGGCCGAGCACAACGGCTTCACGTTCGGACTGCTGTACCAGCGCGAGCAGGAGCTGCAGGCCGCGCTGATCGATCAGGCGGTCGGCCTGCGGCTCTGACAGCTGGCACGATCGACGGCATGGACGTCCAACTTCGGCACTCGCCGTCGTTCACCGTCGCCCGGTGCGTGCTCGGCCCGCAGGAAACGGTGCGTGTCGAGGGCGGGGCCATGATCGCCCACAGCGCCGGCGTGCATCTGGAGTCCAAGGCCCACGGCGGCATGATGGCCGGCTTGCGACGCAGCATGCTCGGCGGCGGCTCGTTCTTCGTGACGACCTACACCGCGCCGGCCGCGGGCGGCTGGGTCGACGTCGCAGGTGTGCTGCCCGGCGACACCGTGGCCATCGACGTCTCGCCGCAGCAGCCGTTCTTCCTGCGCCGCGGCTCCTGGATCGCGAACTCCGCCGGCGTCGAGATCGACACCCAGTGGGGCGGGATGGCGAACCTGTTCGGCGGCGAGGGCGGGTTCGGATACCGCGCCAGCGGCCAGGGTCAGGCCCTGGTCAGCATCTACGGGGCGGTCGACGTGATCGACCTCGAGGACGGCGAGGCCGTCACCATCGACACCGGGCACGTGGTCGCGTATGCCCTCGACCTGCGGTTCCAGATGCGCCGGGCCGTCCAGGGCCGTTCGATCCAGTCGATGAAATCCGGCGAGGGCTGGGTGTTCGACTTCTTCGGCCCGGGCCGGGTGCTGCTCCAATCGCGGAACCCGGACGCCTTCGCCGAATGGGTCTCCGAACTGAACCCGAGCGAGAGCCCGCGCGAGGGACTCGGCGGTCTCGGCGGTCTGTTCCGCCAATAAGCGTCAACCGGTCGGCAGATCGAGTGCGGCCGCGGCGCGTGCTGCCTCGCGCCGGCTGGTGACGCCCAGCTTGCCGAGCACCCTCGACACGTGGTGCTCGACGGTCTTGTCGGCGATGAACAACCGGGTCGCGATCTCGGCGTTGGTCAGGCCGTCGGCGACGAGTCCGAGCACCTCGAGCTCGCGGGCCGTCAGGCCGCCCGGGTTCGCCCGGGTGCCCGGGCGCGCCCCGCGCGGGACCCGTTCGCCGAGCTCGCGCAGTCTCGCTGCGACCCGCGCGGCCGCGGGTCGCGCGCCGAGCCGGTCGAGGATCTCGAACGCATCGCTCAAGGCGGCCGGCGTGCCGATCTCGAACAGTGCGAGCGCTCGCTCGTACGGATGTCCCACGGCGGCCCAGGCATCGGCGGCGGCGACCCAGTTGCCTTCGATCTGCAACGCCCACTCGCGCGGCAGGCCGTCGGTCGCGGGCGCGGGAGCCCCGGCGCGCACCGCCCACGACAGGACCTCGCCGCGGTCGTGCGGGTACATCGGCTCGGCACGGTCGAGCGCCGCCTGCGCCAATGCCCGGGCGCCGGCGAGATCGCCGTGCAACCAACGCTCCTCGGCCAGGGCGGCGGCGGTCGCGGCGATGCCGTGGATCTCCGCTGCGGCCTCGGCACCCGAGCGCGCCTCCTCGAGCACACCGACGGCGTCCGCGTCACCGCGGCGCATCCCGATCGTCGCGATGACGGTCAGTGCCGGGATGCGCCCGACCGTCATCGTCCCGGTGCGCTCGAGCATCCCGGACGCGTCGGCCAGCGCGTCCTCCCAGCGTCCCCGGCGCAACTCGGTGCCGGCCATGACCCCGGTGAGGCAGACGTAGCGCAGGGTCAGGTCGTGGTCGTCGGTGTAGCGCAGGCCCTCGGCGAGCACCGCGTCGGTCATCTGGTAGCGGTGCTCGTCGGCGAGGATTCCGGCCAGGTTCGCGTAGGCACGGCCGGCGAGGTGGCCCAGGCCGGCGTCCAGGGCGATCTGCAGCGACTCCTGCAGGAACGCGACCCCGTCGTCGAGCCGGCCGGTCCAGGACAGTGCACAACCGATCGAGTTCAACGCATCGGACTCGGCGTAGGCGTCGCCGGTCTGGCGGGCGATCGCCAGGGCCCGCTCGCAGGTCCGCCGGCCGGCCTCGCGGTCGCCGAGTTCGACCTCGAACGCGCCCAGGCAGCCCAGCGCCCGGGCGAGCTCGCGGGTCGGGCCGTGGCGTTCGAGGATGTCGACCGCCTGCGCCGCGTGCCCTCGGGCTTGCTCGCCCTGGCCGAGGAACCAGGTGATGCGATCGAGGATCGTGTGGGACGCGCCCACCCGGATCTCGTCGCCGGCCTCGGTCCAGAGCGCCAACGACTCCTCGGCCGCGGACAGGGCGTCGTCGATCTGGTCGGTGACCATGCATTCCAGGGCCAGGGACTCGAGCAACTCGGCCCGCTCCCGAGCCGTGCGCTGGGACGCGAACCGCAGCGCCGTCCGCAGATGGTGCACGGCCTGCCGGTGCGAGGCCATCTCGACCGCGACCCGGCCCGCCTCGCAGCCGTACCGATAGGCGTCGTCGGCCTCGTTCGCGTCGGCCGCGTGGTCGGCGAGCCGGGACACCGGCACGTTCCGGCGCCCGGCCAGGACCCGCAGGATCGCGCGGTTCACCGAGGCCCGGCGCACCGGCGGCACCTCGGCGGCGACGATCGCCCGGGTCAGTTCGTGCGCGAAGCCGACCTCGTCGCCGAACCGGCTCAACATCCCGCGCTCGACGCAGTCGTCGATCCCCACCGCGTCCGCCGCGCTCGCCGCGGTGAGTACCGCGGCGTCGCAGCGCAGACCCAGCTGGGAGGCGACCTCGAGCGCCCGCCGTCCGGCCGGGGAGAGCTTCGCGGCCCGGCCGAGCACCGCGTCGCGCACGGACGCCGGGCCGGTGTCACCGGCGGCCAGCACCTCGGTGACGAAGTAGGCGTTGCCGCCGGTCAGGCTCAGCACGTCGTCCGGGTCGAGCCCGGAGTCGGCGAGCATGGCCGCGACGCCGGGACGGGTGAGCGGGGGGACCGGGATCCGCCGCACGGCCGTCAGCCGCGCCGCGTCGCCGATGAGTCGGGTCAACGCCGAATTCGCGCCGATCTCGTCGCTGCGGTAGGTCGCGATCAGCACCGCCGGGACCTGGTCCAGACGCCGGCCGAGGTAGAGCAGGAAGTCCGCGGTCGCGTCGTCGGCCCAGTGCACGTCCTCGACGAGCACCACCGCGGCCGCGCGGCGCAGCGCCGCCAGCACCGCGGCGAACAGGTCGTCGCGGGGCAGAGAGGTGTCGACCTCGAGCTGGGCGGCGATCTCGATGACCGGGCCGAGTGGCCGCGGCGTCGCCACGCCGTCGCAGAATCCGGCCACGACCGGCACGGCGACCTCGCCGAGGAAGCGCGACACCAGCGCCGACTTGCCGGCGCCCGCCTCGCCGCCGACGAGCACCAGCGTGCCCGTGCCGGTACGGGTCTCCTCGAGACAGTCGGACAGCGCCGCGAGTTCCGCGTGGCGTTCGACCAGCTCCATGAGCGCGAAGGTAGGTCGAGCCCGCGGGTGGGTCAACGCGGACCGGCCAAGATAGGGGGTCGGGTCGCCAAGATAGGGTGCTGCGGTTCCTACCCCAGATCGCGCTTCCGGGCGGCCCTACGATGGGCCGTAACGGCTAGCCCGGAGGATTCTCATGGCTACATCGCTGTCGAAGGACTCAGCGCCGTCGAACAAGCCGGCCGGCGACAAGCTCGACCGTGGGCTGCTGCTCGTCGCGTCCGTCGTGGTCGTCGGCGCGATGATGTCGATTCTCGACGTCACCGTGGTCAACGTCGCCATCAAGACCCTGGCCCAGGACTTCCACACCCAGCTGACCACCATCCAGTGGGTCGCGACCGGTTACACGCTCGCGCTCGCGACGGTCATCCCGCTGACCGGCTGGGGCGCGGACCGGTTCGGCACCAAGCGGCTGTACCTGATGTCGATCGTGCTGTTCGTGTGCGGATCGGTGCTGTCCGGCTGCGCCTGGAGCGCCGGCTCGCTGATCACGTTCCGGGTGCTGCAGGGCCTCGGCGGCGGCATGCTCATGCCCGTCGGCATGACGATCCTGACCCGGGCCGCCGGACCCCAGCGCGTCGGGCGGGTGATGGCGGTCATCGGCGTCCCGATGCTGCTCGCGCCGGTCTTCGGGCCGATCCTGGGTGGCTGGCTCGTCGACGACTTCTCCTGGCGCTGGATCTTCTTCATCAACGTGCCGATGGGCATTCTCGCCGTGATCTTGACGCTGAAGATCCTGCCGCGCGACGTCACCTCCCGGCACGAGCGGCTGGACTGGGTCGGCCTGCTGCTGCTCTCCCCGGGCCTCGCGCTGATGATCTACGGCCTGGCGCAATCGAGCTCGTCGGGCGGGTTCGACTCGGCGAAGGTGCTCGTCCCGATGATCATCGGACTGGCCATGATCGCCGGCTTCGTGCTGCACGGCCTGCGCATCCCGTTCTCGCTCATCGACCTGCGGTTGTTCCTCAACAGGGTCTTCTCCGGTTCGGTCGTCACGCTTGCGCTGCTGATCATCGCGGTGTTCGGCGGCATGCTGCTGGTCCCGCTGTACCTGCAGACCGTGCGCGGTGAGTCGGCGCTCGACACCGGTCTGCTGACCGCGCCGCAGGGTCTGGGCGCCATGATCGCCATGCCGATCGCCGGGCGGCTGACCGACAAGACCGGCGTCGGCCGGATCGTGCCAGGGGGGCTGGTGGCGGTCGGGATCGGATTCGCCGGGCTCACCCAGCTCGGCGCGGACACCTCTTACTGGCTGCTCGCGCTGTGGCTGTTCGTCATGGGCATCGGCATGGGCTTCGGCATGATGCCGACCTTCAGCGGCGCCATGCAGACCCTCAAGCACTCCGAGATCGCGAAGGCCAGCACGACGCTCAACATCGTGCAGCAGGCCTCGGCGTCGATCGGCACCGCGGTGCTCAGCGTGCTGCTGGCCACCGCGCTCACCGACGAGCTCGGCGGTGGGGGCGGCGGCGCGACCCAGAGTCTCCCGCCGGCGCTGCGCGATCGGCTCGCGCCGGCGATGGCCGAGGCCTACGGGCAGACGTTCTGGTGGGCGCTCGGGTTCGTGATCGTGGCGTTCGTGGTCGCGCTCGTCGTGCTGCCCAAGAAGCTGCCCGAAGAGGCCGCGCACGGCGAGGGCGACGACGACCCGGCGGTCACCGCGGCGATGCTGGGCTGAGGTCAGACGCGGCCACGGCGGCGTTCCCGGGACAGGAGCGCCGTGTCGCGCGAGTGCTGCTCGATCGCGTCACGGGACCACTCCCGTACGGTGCGCGCGCCGGGCAGCGTCAGGCGTGCCCGGTCGTCGCGGCGCGCGTCGAACACCCCGCTCATGTCGTCGGTGGCCGCGCGCCGCCAATCGGTCAGGTTGGGGACGTCGACCCCGAAGCGCCGCCCGACCAGCCGCAGCTGGGACGTGTGATCGAGGGTCTGCGAGTACACCCGCCCGCCACGGGTGTACGGCGAGATCACCAGGCACGGCACCCGGAAGCCGAGCCCGATCGGCCCGGCGCCCGGGACGTGTTCGCCCGCGGTGCCGCCCGGCGCGGTCGGCGGCACGACGTGGTCGAAGAACCCGCCGTTCTCGTCATAGCTCACGATCAGGGCGGTGCGCTCCCACACCCGCGGATTCGCGACCAGCGTCGCCAACACGGACATGATCGTCTCGGCGCCCACGGCCGGCGGGTAGTCCGGATGCTCGCTGGACCACATCGACGGCACGATCCACGACACCGCGGGGAGCGTGCCGGTGCGCACGTCGTGCTCGAAGTCGGACGGCCAGCGCGGATGGAGGCCGCGCCGGTACAACGACGATTGCGGATCCTGGAACCGGCGGAAATAGCGCAGCATGCCGCTCAACTCGCAGTAGGTGTCGGGCGGTAGGTGGTTGTAGACCTTCCAGCTCACCCCGGCTTCCTCGAGGTGCTCCGGGAAGGTGATCCAGTCGAGCGCACCGCGCGTCGTCGCCGTCATGTCGGCCAGCTTCGGGCCGCCTGCGTGCCCGTCCGGGTCCAGGGTGGCGCTCATCCAGTACAGCCGGTTCGGCCCCGTCGGGCCGAGGACCGAGCAGAAGTAGTTGTCGCAGACGGTGAAGGCCTGCGCGAGCGCGTGGTGCACGGGCAGTTCGGATCGCGTGTAGTACCCGACGATGGCCTGCGCAGCCGGGCCGTCGTCGCGCTCATGCACGGCACGCCAGCGATCCAGCGCGCCCTCGTGCCAGACCGCGTGCTGTGCACCCCAGTCGTGTGCCGGGTCGGCGAGGATCAGATTCGCATTCGCGTCCGGCCCGGCCAGGTCGAGGCGAAATGGTTGTAGCCGATTGCGTTCGAGCACCGCGCGCGCCGCCGGGTCGGCGTATCCCCGCACGCCCGCCATGGTGCCGAAGTAGTGGTCGAAGGACCGGTTCTCCTGCATGAGCAGCACGAAGTGGTCGATGTCGTTGAGACTCGTAGCGCCGCCGGGATCTGAGCGCACGGCCTGCTCGACGACGTACGCGCCGCCGACACCCAGCGCCGCGCCGGCCATCCCCAGGAACGAACGTCGCGACATCGACCGGGGCACGGCAGCAGCGTAGGAACGTCGAACTGAAGCGGGCCTGACGGTCGTGCCGGGGTCTCAGCGGGCCTCAGCCGCGCCGAACCCGCAGCCCGTCGAAGGCGATCGCGCAGACGGCGTCGGGCAGCGAACCCGCCGAGCGACGGCCCGGGCGGTACCACTCGACCACCGAGTTCACCAGACCGAACAGCAGCCGCGCGGTGACCGTGGGGTCGACGTCGGGGCGGATGTCGCCGTCGCCCTCGGCCTCCTCGACCAGGTCGGCCACGAGCTGGTCGAACTCGCGGCGCCGGCTCAACGCGGCGCGCTCCACCTCCGTGTTGCCGCGCACCCGCAGCAGCAGGGTCACATAGGGCAGCTGCTCCTGCAGCACCGCCACGCTGCCGCGGACCAGGAACTCCAACCGCTCGATCGCCGGTGCCTGCACCGCCCGCGCGGCATCGGCAACGGCGAACAGACCGCCGAGCGCCCGGTCGAGGGCGAGGCGCAACAGCTCCTCCTTGCCGGTCACGTGGTGGTAGATCGCCGATTTCGCGATGCCGAGCCGGCGCGAGAGGTCCTCCATGCTGGTGCCGTCGTAGCCGCGCTCGTTGAACACCTCGACGGCGACCGCGAGCAGGCGGTCGAGGTCGTAGCCGGGACGCCCGCGCCGGGTTGCGGTCACTGTCTGATCTCCTGGCTGCGGCCCCGGAACTCGGCGATGACCTCGGCGTCGGAGCCCTCGCCGCGGCGCACGGTGACGTCGTAGATGCCGGTGCGGCCGAACCGCGTGCGGGCCACCGCCTCGGCGCGGAGGACATCGCCGACCCGGGCCGAGGTCACGAACACGATCTCGGCGGCGGCGGCGACCGCGGTGGGCCCGAAGCTGTTGCAGGCACAGGCGAACGCCGTGTCGGCGAGGGAGAACACCAGGCCGCCGTGGGCCAGCCCGTACCCGTTGGCCATGTCCGCCCGCACGGTCATTCGCGCCACCGCCCGGCCTTCGTCCAGCTCGATGAGCTCGATCCCGAGCGCCCGCGAGGCGTCATCGGCGGCCATCATCGCGTCGACGGTTGAGTTCGCCACGGGACTAGACTAACTTACTGAATGGTCGGTCGGTAATTCGGAGGAGAAGAGCGGATGGCGGTTCTGCGCAGTTATGTCTCTGGAAGCTGGTTCGCACCGGGCGACGGCACCGCGGTGCACGACGCGGTCACCGGGGACGAGGTCGCCCGGGTGTCCTCGGACGGCGTCGACATGCGAGCCGCGCTCGAGTACGGGCGGCACGTCGGCGGCCCGGCCCTGCGCGAGCTGACCTTCCACCAGCGCGCCGCGCTGGTGAAGGCGGTCGGCGCGATGCTGCGGGAACGCCGCGAGGAGCTCTACGAGCTGTCCGCGCGGGCCGGATCCACCTTGTACGACGCGAAGTTCGACGTCGACGGCGGCATCGGCGTGCTGCTGGCCTATGCGAGCAAGGCCAAGCGGGAGCTGCCCAACGACACGTTCTACGTGGAGGGCGCGGCCGAGCCGCTGGGCCGTGGCGGGCAGTTCCTGGGCCAGCACATCCTCACGTCCCTGCCGGGCGTGGCTGTGCAGATCAACGCGTTCAACTTCCCGGTCTGGGGACCGCTGGAAAAGCTGGCGCCGGCCCTGATCGCCGGAGTGCCGTCGCTGGTCAAGCCGGCGTCGCAGACCGCTTATCTCACCGAGCGGCTGATCGAGCTGATCGTCGAGTCCGGGCTGCTGCCCGAAGGGGCATTGCAGTTGGTCTGCGGCAGCGCCGGTGACCTGCTCGATCACCTCGAGGAGCCCGACCTGTTGTCGTTCACCGGCTCGGCGTCCACCGCCCAGCGGCTGCGTTCGCACCCGAACGTGGTGGCTCGCTCGGTGCGCTTCAACGCCGAGGCCGATTCGCTGAACTGCTCGATCCTCGGCCCGGACGCCGTTGCCGGCACGCCGGAGTTCGACCTCTACGTCAAGCAGTTGATCACCGAGATGACGGTCAAGGCCGGTCAGAAGTGCACCGCGATCCGCCGCGCGTTCGTGCCGGCCGACCAGGTCGACGCCGTGCTGGAGGCGGTCGGCGCACGGCTCGCGAAGATCACCGTCGGCGCGCCAGGGGCAGAGGGCGTGCGGATGGGCGCGCTCGCCAGCCTGGAACAGCGCGAGGAGGTCCGCCGCTCGCTCAAGGCCCTGCAGTCCGCCGGGCGACTGGCGTTCGGCGACCCGGAGCATGTCGAGGTCATCGGGGCCGACGCAGAACGCGGCGCATTCGTCTCGCCGATGCTGCTGCACTGCGCCGACCCGAACCGCGCCGAGCCGCACGAGGTGGAGGCGTTCGGGCCGGTGAGCACGGTCCTGCCCTATCGCGACGCCGCCGACGTCATCGAGCTGGCGGCGCGCGGCAAGGGGAGCCTGGCGGGTTCGATCGTGACCGGTGACGCTGATTTCGCGCGTTCGGTCGTCCTGGGCGTGGCGCCGTGGCACGGGCGGCTGCTCGTGCTCGACCAGGCGGCCGCGCCGGAGTCCACCGGGCACGGTTCGCCGATGCCGGCGTTGGTGCACGGCGGCCCCGGACGCGCCGGCGGTGGTGAGGAGATGGGCGGCATGCGCGGGGTGTTCCACCACATGCAGCGCACGGCGGTGCAGGGCAGCCCGCACATGGTGGGCGCCGTCACCGGCCGCTGGGTGCCGGGCGCGGCACGCACCGAGGGCGTGCACCCGTTCCGCAAGTCGCTGGCCGAGCTGCGCGTCGGCGACGCGGTGGTGGCCGGTCCGCGCGAGGTGACGCTGGCCGACATCGAGCACTTCGCCGAGTTCACCGGCGACACGTTCTACGCCCACCTCGACGAGGTTGCGGCTGCGGCAAATCCGTTCTTCGACGGACGGGTGGCGCACGGCTATCTCATCCTGTCGTTCGCGGCAGGGCTGTTCGTGGATCCCGATCCGGGCCCGGTGCTCGCCAACTACGGCGTCGACAACCTGCGCTTCCTCTCACCCGTCTATCCGGGCGATTCCTTGATCGTCACCTTGACCTGCAAGCAGATCAGCCCGCGCGACGGCGACTACGGCGAGGTGCGTTGGGACGCCGTGGTCACGAAGCAGGACGACTCGGTCGCCGCGCAGTACGACGTGCTCACGATGGTGGCCAAGCAATGGCCGTGACCGATCTCGAAGCCCATTTCGACGCGACGATCGAGCACGACCGCCGCATCGAGCCGCGCGACTGGATGCCCGACGCCTATCGCAAGACGATGATCCGGCAGATCGCGCAGCATGCGCATTCGGAAATCATCGGCATGCAGCCCGAGGGCAATTGGATCACCCGGGCGCCGTCGTTGCGGCGGAAGGCGATCCTGCTCGCCAAGGTGCAGGACGAAGCCGGCCACGGCATGTACCTCTACAGCGCGGCGGAGACGCTCGGTGCAGATCGCGCCGACCTCACCGACAAGCTCGTGCACGGCCGGCAGAAGTACTCCTCGATCTTCAACTACCCGACGCTGTCCTATGCCGACGTCGGCGTGATCGGCTGGCTGGTCGACGGCGCGGCGATCTGCAACCAGGTGCCGTTGTGCCGGTCCTCCTACGGGCCGTACGCGCGGGCGATGATCCGCATCTGCAAGGAGGAGTCGTTCCATCAGCGTCAGGGCTACGAGCTGCTGCTGACGATGATGCGCGGCACCGACGCGCAGCGTGCGATGGTCCAGGACGCCACCGACCGGTTCTGGTGGCCGTCGCTGATGATGTTCGGGCCGCCGGACGCCGAGTCGCCGAACACCGCGCAGTCGATGGCGTGGGGGATCAAACGGCACACCAACGACGAACTCCGGCAGCGCTTCGTCGACATGACGGTGCCGCAGGCGGACAAGCTCGGCGTGACGTTGCCCGATCCGGACCTGCGCTGGAACGACGAGCGCGGCCACTACGACTTCGGCGCGGTCGACTGGGACGAGTTCGCCACGATCATCAAGGGCAACGGGCCGTGCAACGCACAGCGCGTCGCGCACCGGAAGGCGGCCCATGACGACGGCGCCTGGGTGCGCGAGGCCGCCACGGCACACGCCGCGAAGGCGCGCGCATGAACGCCGAGTACACCGCCGAGGGCGGGCACGGCGCAGTGCCGACCACCGGCGTGCCGGTCGAGCCGGCGCCGGCCGCGGTGCGCTCCGACTGGCCGCTGTACGAGGTGTTCCTGCGCGGCAAGCGCGGCCTCAACCATGTGCACGTCGGCTCCCTGCACGCAGCTGATCCGGAGATGGCGCTGCACCATGCGCGCGACCTCTACACCCGCCGCAACGAGGGCGTGAGCATCTGGGTGGTGCCCGCCGAGCACATCACGGCGTCCAGCCCGGACGAGAAGGACCCGTTCTTCGACCCGTCGGGCGACAAGGTCTACCGCCACCCGACGTTCTACGACATTCCCGCCGACGTTCCACATATGTGAGCAGTCATGGACGACGACAACCCGTACGACTCGCTGGCCGAGGAGACCGACGACCATCGTTGGGCGTTCGGCACCGGCTTCGTCGACCCTCTCGAGGGCGTCGACACCTCCGTACCTGACGGTATGGATCCGGTCGAATTGGCTGCTCAGTGCGTCATGCTCGCCGACGACGCGCTGATCTACAGCCATCGACTGCAACAGTGGGTCGGCCGGCTGCCCGAGCTCGAGGAGGAGACGGCGGTCGCGAACATCGCGCTCGACCTCCTCGGCCAGACCCGGCTGCTGCTCGCCCGCGCGGGCGCAATCAACGGACTCAGCGAGGACGAGCTCGCCTTCTTCCGCAACGAGCCGGACTTCCGCAACGTCCGGCTCGTCGAGGCCCGGGACCGGGACTTCGCCGAACTGGTCGGCCGCCTGCTCGTCTTCGCCACCTGGCGCCTCTCGCTGTTCGAGCGGCTGTCGGGACATGGCGACCCGGTGCTCGCCGCCATCGCCGGCAAGGCCGTGAACGAGCTTGCCTACCATCGCGACTACGCCGCGCAGTGGGTGGTCCGGCTCGGCGACGGCACAGAGCATTCCAAAATGAAAATGCAGGCCGCCCTCGAGGTGATCTGGCCGCTCGTCGACGAGCTGTTCGACACCGACGCCCAGCGCAGCGAGTTCGACGTGGTCATCGACACGGTGCTCGCCACCGCCACGCTGGAGCGGCCCGAGACTGCGCCCCTCGGCGGTGTCAGCGGTCGCAGCGGGCGCGAAGGCGTGCACACCGAAGCGTTCGGCTACGTGCTGGCCGAGCTGCAGAGCGTCGCCCGGGCCCACCCGGACGCGACATGGTAGGCAACCTCGCCTGGGACGTGGCGGCGTCGACGCCGGACCCGGAGCTGCCGATGCTGACCCTGGCCGACCTGGGCATCCTGCGCGCCGTCGAGGACGACGGGGGGACCACCGTCGCCACCATCACGCCGACCTACTCCGGCTGCCCGGCGATGCGCGAGATCAGCCGCGACATCGTGCACCGGCTCGAGTCGGCCGGCTACGCGGACGTGCGCGTACGCACGCAACTCACCCCGGCCTGGACCAGCGACTGGATCACGCCTGACGGCCGCCGCAAACTCGCCGCCGCCGGCATCGCAGCGCCGGCGCGGGCGCCGCAGCGCACCGGCACCGTGCCGCTGACCCTGACCGCCCGGCCCACACCCGCCGCCTGCCCACGCTGTGGTTCGGCGGAGACCACCCGCACCGCAGGGTTCAGTTCGACGGCGTGCAAGGCGCTGTACCGGTGCGACGCGTGCGCCGAGCCGTTCGAGTACGTGAAGGAGATCTGATGCGGACGGACTTCCATCCGCTGACCGTCACCCGGGTGGACAAGCTGACCGACGACGCGGCCGCCGTGACGCTCGCGGTGCCGGCCGACATCGCCGCCGATTTCGCCTTCGCCCCGGGGCAATCGCTCACGATCAGGCGCGGTGCGGAACGCCGCTCCTACTCCATCTGCGCCCCGGTCGGCCGATCGCCGCGCATCGGCGTGCGCGAAGTGCCCGGTGGCGCGCTGTCCGGGTGGCTCGTGCACGACGTACGCGTGGGCGACGTGCTGGAGGCGCAGGCGCCGAGCGGCTCCTTCACCCCCGACCTCGACGCACCCGGCCGGCACGTGCTGATCGCCGCCGGATCGGGCATCACTCCGATGCTCTCGATCGCCGCGTCGCTGCTCGACGCCCGCGACGACACGACCGTGACGCTGTTCTACGGCAACCGGCGCAGCGACTCGGTGATGTTCGCCGACGACGTGGCCGACCTCAAGGACGCGCATCCGGCCCGCATGCAGGTGGTGCACGTCCTGTCCCGGGAGCCGCGCGAGGTGGAACTGTTCAACGGCCGCCTCGACGCCGCCAAGCTGCGCGAGCTGCTGCCGATCACCGTCGACGTCGAGGGCGTCGACCACTGGTGGCTGTGCGGACCGTTCGAGATGGTCAACGACGCCGTCGACCTGCTCACCGGCCTCGGCGTCGCGCGCCGCCGCATCCACCGCGAACTGTTCTACGTCGGCGACGACCCGCCGCAGGAGATGCACCACGTCGACGCGCCGGCCGGGCCCGGCGCCGAGGTCACGGTGATCCTCGACGGACGCAGCACCACCACCGTCGTGGCACCCGGCACCGCCATCCTGGACGGCGCGCAGCAGGCCCGCCCCGATCTGCCGTTCGCCTGCAAGGGCGGCGTCTGCGGCACCTGCCGCGCGCACCTGACCAGCGGCGAGGTGAGGATGCGCCGCAACTACGCACTGGAAGAGCACGAGCTCGAGGCCGGGTACATCCTGACCTGCCAGGCGGTGCCCATGTCCGACGAGATCACGGTCGACTACGACGCCTGACACTGGAGGCACACATGCACGACCGCACGCCGCCGCCGGAGGACCTCGAACCGATCGAACGCGCATCGGTCGACGAGCTGCGGGCATTGCAGCTCGAGCGGCTGCAGTGGACCCTGAGGCACGCCTACGACAACGTCGCCCATTACCGGCAGGCGTTCGACGCCAAAGGCGTGCACCCGGACGATTGCAAGGACCTCAGCGATCTCGCGGCGTTCCCGTTCACCGCGAAGGCCGACCTGCGCGACAACTACCCTTTCGGCATGTTCGCGGTCCCCCGCGAGCAGGTCTCGCGCATCCACGCCAGCAGCGGCACCACAGGCCGCCCCACGGTCGTCGGCTACACCGCCGAGGACATCAAGACCTGGGCCACGGTGATGGCGCGTTCGATCCGCGCCGGCGGCGGCCGGCCCGGCGACAAGATCCACATCGCATACGGCTACGGCTTGTTCACCGGCGGTCTCGGCGCCCACTACGGCGCCGAGGCGCTCGGTGCGACCGTGATTCCGGTTTCCGGAGGCATGACCGAGCGGCAGGTCACGCTGATCCGTGACTTCGAGCCGGACGTCATCATGGTCACGCCCTCCTACATGCTGGCGATCGTCGACGAGATGCGCCGGCAGGGCATCGACCCGCGTGAGACCTCTTTGCAGGTCGGCATCTTCGGCGCCGAGCCGTGGACCAACGACATGCGACGCGAGATGGAGCAGCAGCTCGACATGCACGCCGTGGACATCTACGGGCTGTCCGAGGTGATGGGCCCCGGCGTGGCGAACGAGTGTGTCGAGACCAAGGACGGGCTGCACATCTGGGAGGACCACTTCTACCCGGAGATCGTCGATCCGGTCACCGGCGACGTCGTGCCCGATGGCGACGAAGGTGAGTTGGTGTTCACCAGCCTCACCAAGCAGGCCATGCCGGTGATCCGTTACCGCACCCGCGATCTCACCCGCTTGCTGCCCGGCACCGCCCGCACCATGCGCCGGATGGAGAAGATCACCGGCCGCTCCGACGACATGATCATCCTGCGCGGCGTGAATCTGTTCCCGACCCAGATCGAGGAACTCATCCTGCGTACGCCCGCCCTCGCACCGCACTTCCAGTGCGTGCTCTCGCGCCCGGACCGCCTCGACGAACTCACCGTGCGCGTCGAGCGCCGCACCGACACCGCTGCCGACGACGGCGCCCGCGCCGGTGCGCAGTTGCGCACGCACATCAAGAACAGCATCGGGGTGTCGGTACGGGTCGACGTCCTGGAACCCGACGGCGTCGAACGCTCGCTCGGCAAGATGCGCCGCATCATCGACGAACGTCAGTAACGGCTGGCATCCTTCTGGATCCGAAGCGACCTCTCGTGCAGCCGATTCCTGCCTGGTCGTTGGTGCCGGTCGATGTGTGGTGGTGGGGTCCGGGCTGGTCGTCCGTGTTGGGTGGTGCATTGCCAGCCGGTTTGTTCGAAGGTGTGGTGGTGGTAGCCGCAGATGAGCGCGGCGTTGTCGATGGTGGTGGGTCCGCCGTCTGCCCAAGGGGGTGATGTGGTGGATCTGGGACCAGGCTGCGGGGCGGTGGCAGCCGGGGTAGGTGCAGCCGCGGTCTCGGGCCAGGATCGCCAGGCGTTGGTTCTCGCTGAACAGGCGCCGGGTGTCGCTGTGCCCGGTCACGGCGCCGGTGTTCGAGTCGTCGCTGCTGGTGCGGACGGTGAGGATGCGCTGGTCGGCGCCGCCCCAGCGCAGCGCGTCGCGGGCCGGGACGAGCGCGCCGTGGCTGGTCTCGGCCAGGCCGGTGCCGGTGCGCAGGGATTCCTCGGACATCATGACGATGACGGTGGTGGCGATCCCGCCCGCGGCGGGCAGCGACCCGGTCAGGCACAGCCGGGTGAGGGCGTCGAGCAGCGCGTCGTGGCGCCGCTGCCCCGCAGAGCGGCGGTCTTTGACCCCGTCGCTCTGCGGCGCCGGCCCGGCCAATGCGTCGAACACGCCGAGGAGGCGTTCGGCGCATTCCGCGGTCAACTCCGCGCGCACCGCGGCGGACCCGTCCGGGCGTTGCTGCACGGTCAGGTCGCGTGTGCGGTCGCGTTCGTTCGGGTCATCCAAGGACGCGTCCGGGTCGAGCCAGGTGTGGATGTGCAGGGCGAGCTTGTGCAGTGACTGCGGGTCGACCTGGGCCGCGTAGGCCACCAGTTCGCGTTCCACCTCGACCCCGTGTTCGGCCTGCACCGCCGCCGGCAGCGCCTCGACTGCCTGCACGATCACCCGGGCATGCTCGCCCGAGATCACACGGTTCACCTGCGCGGCCGCCACGTCGATGAACACCGGCTCCAACGGCTCACCGGTGAGCGCCCGCCTCGGACCGGCCGCTTCCGCGGCCCGCACCCGCGCCGCCGCCTGACCGGGGTGCAGGCGCAGCCCCTGCCGCACCAACGCCGCCATCGACGCCGCCATCGACGCCGCCACCGACGCCGCCCCACGACTATCGGGCAACGACCGCGCCGCCGCCTCCGCGATCAACCCGTGCCCCACCGCCACCAGCCGCCGCGAGAGCCTTTCGACCTCTCGCAGGGTGTCGAGCAGCTCGGCATCAGAACCCACGGTCAGATCCACGGCCAACAGGTCATCGACGAGCCGCGTGCGCATCGGCGACCGCGATGCCCGGCGCACCGACCGCTACGATGGCTTCGCTCATACGGTGCGATTTTATGCGGCTCCGAACCAGCCCGATCCGGGTTATCCACAACCCGAGAAACAGCGAAATCTGGCCACTCGGAAAGGTGACCGGCAGCGGCGCCGAACGACCATCAGCCCTGGGAGCGTCAGTAGAAGCCGTACCTCGCCAGCGGCTCGAGCAACATCCGCTCCTCATAGGCCAGGTGCGACAACAGCGTGTCGGACAGCAGATCCACTGCCGCGCGCAACCCGCTCATCCCGTCCGGCGAGGAAACCAACCCCACGAGCGCCCGGTCGACGTCGTCGAGCACCGCGGCGATCACGTGGTGCTCGGACTCGAGCCGATCCAGTACCGGGCCGAGGTCGGCGTCGCGACGGCGCAGGTGCGGGAACACACTCGCGTCCTCGAGCGAGTGATGCGTCGTCACCACCCGGCAGTACGACTCGCAGAACGCCCCCAACGTCCAGTTGTTCTGGCGCATCGTCATCGTGTTGATCAGCGAGCGCGCCTGCCCGACGCCGACCGAGCCGGCTGCCACCTGCTCGATCACCTGCAGCAGCTGCGTCAACTCCGCACGCAGGTGGTCGTGGACGTCGACGAGGTGCTGCGCCACCGCTTGATCATGTGCGGTGTACTCATCTGCGGTGTCCGGCAGCGAGTACTGCGGCCGAGTGCTCTCGTCCCACGGCTGGTGCTCACTGCGCCGGATCCCGTCGTCCGGCGTGGCCGCCACCGCGAAGCCGGCGGTCGGGGTCCGCGGACCGCGGACGCGCCGCCGACCGCGGCACCGGCCCGCTGCGCCTCGACCAGTTCCCGCACCGCCGGCGCCACCTCGGCGCCGAACCGGTTGATCACGTCCGGGTCGTCGCCGGCCAGGATGAAGGTGCTCATGCCGTGCGTCAGCGTCAGTTCGGCCAGCTGCTCGGCCCAGTCGGCGGCGTTGCCGGTGAGCCCTGGCTGGCCGCCGCCCGGTGACGGGTTGACGTTGTAGAGCCGCCGCACGTCGGTTGGCCGCCCGACCGGCGGCATCGGCGGCCGCATCGATGATCGCGTTGCGCTCGGCCAGCGTGTCGGGTGGGACGTAGGACATGCTCGGCAACCAGCCGTCGGCCACCCGCCCGGTGAGTTCGAGCATCTTCGGCCCGATCGCGCCGAGCCAGATCTGCACCGGATGCGCCGGCGCCGGGCCCGGATGGACGCCGGAGACCCGGTAGTGCTCACCCTCGACGCGCACCGACCGGGCGTCGACGTCCCATGCGGCGCGGATGATCTCGATGCCCTCGGCCAGCGCGGCGAGTGCTTCGCCGGGCTTGCGCCGCGGCCCACCGGCGGCCGCGATGGCGTCCCAGAAACCGCCGGCGCCCAGCCCCAGCTCGACCCGGCCGTTGCTGAGCACATCCAGACTGGCGACCGTCTTCGCCAGTACGAACGGCGGCCGCAGCGGCAGGTTCACCACGTTCGGCGCTACCCGCACGCTCGACGTCCGCGCCAGAACAGTCGCGAGCAGCGCCCACACGTCGAGGAAGCGCGCTTGGTACGGATGGTCCTGCACCGTCACCAGATCCAGCCCGGCCACCTCGGTCAGGGCCGCCAGCTCGACCACCCGGTCGGCGTCGGCCGCCGACGGGGTCAGGAACGTGCCGAACTGCAGGTCGTGTCCGTAGTCGGGCATGCCGTCCAGCCTGCCCCACCACGGACCGTGGCGATCAACCAGCCAGGGTCGACGTCACCTGCTGCAGGCTCGCGTACAGATACGCCTCGTACTGCTGCGCCTCCGCCACGTTGTTGCGCAGGAACAACGCATCGTTGATGCCGGGCAGCACCTGCGTGCCGTACCCCTGATTCACACCAGGTGCGTAGATCTGGTGTTCGTACCAGGGCCGGCCGGGCAACCCGGCGGCAACGAGGAGCTGCCGTTCGACCTGTTCCAACCGCACGGTCAACGCATCGAGGGTCGCGGCATCGGCATCGGCGTCGAGCGCCCGGTCGATCTCGTGCGAGATCTTGCTCGCCGCGTCCTGCCATTGCGCGGCCTGCGCCTTGTCCCGGTCGACGCCGACGACGACGTGCCCGAACGTCTTGACCTGCTGGGCCTCGAACTGCTTCAGGTACGAACCCACCTCGCCGGCATACGGCTGGTAGTGCAGCGGCACCACGTCGGCATCGGCGAGGCGCATGGTGAGCTGTCCGAGCATCTGGGCAATCGCGACGTGGAAGTGCCAGCCGGGATCGATGAAGTGGTCCTCCATGTAGAAGTTGTCGCAACTGCAGTGATAGTCACCGCTCGGCGTGGACGATCCGACATCTGCGGCCGGCACGCCGAAGTGGTCGAAGAACGCGGTGTAGTCCGACCCGCTGCCCAGCCGGTCCGGGCGCGGCACCTTCTGCCCCGACGTCTTCACCCAATTGTCGTAGGCCGTGCCGTTGGTGCCGGGCCAGGGCACCTGCTTCGCGACGTCGCGGATCACGGTGTCCATCGACGGCACCGAGGTGGCGTCGAAGTCCTGCCCGGCCGAGATGTCCATGTTGAGATATGCGACCACCTTGCCGAGCGCGCTGCGCCCGACGTCCTCGGCGTACTCGGTCGAGCCGAACAGGCCGTACTCCTCGCCGTCCCAGGTGCCGAGCTCGATCGTGCGCGCGGGCCGCCAGCCGGTCTGCAGCAGCTTGCCGAGACCGCGGCCGATCTGCAGCACCGATTCGGCCCCGGACAGGTTGTCGTCACTGCCGTACACCCAGGCGTCGTGGTGCGCGCCGATCTGCACGACCTCGTCCGGGTGCACGCTGCCCGGAATGCTCGCCGTGACGTCGTACACCGGCTTGGTCACGTAGTCGATGTCCAGCTTCATGTGCACGGTGGCACCCGAACCCAGCCGGTAGGTCTGCGGCAGTCCGCCCTGCCACGACTTCGGCGCCTTCGCGCCGCCGAGATGGGAGATGATCGGTTGGGCCGAGCCGTAGCCGATCGGCAGCGTGGGGATCTTGGCGAGGTTGGCGTCCTTCGGGTCGATGCGCGGCGCGTCCTTCGTCGCCGCGTAACCCGGGGTCAGCGGATCGCCGCCGTAGAGCCACAACTCCTGCACGCTGCCGCGCTGGATGCCGTCGGGCGCGCGCCACGGGCCGTCCGGATAGGTCGGACCGTTGGTGTCGCCGTCGTCCTTCGGGTCGGAGTACAGCACGACGGCCTTCGCGCCGTGCTCGGCCGCTAGGTTCGTCTTGACGCCGCGGAACACCTTGCCGTAACGGGCGAGCACGATCTTGCCCTGCACGCTGATGCCTTTCTTGGCCAGCGTCGCGTAGTCGTCCGTTGTGCCGTAGTTGACATAGACCACCGGGGCGGTCACGTCACCGGACGGCGAGAGCGCGTTGTATCCGACGACGGTGTCCTGGCAGTCGGTCTCGACCGAGCGGCAGATTTCCTTGTTGGCCGCGTGGAAGCGCACCGGAGCGGTCATCGTCAGGCTCACCGTGCGCGGCCGCGACATGTAGACGTAGTACGTCGACACGTGTGGCGTGAGGCCGTAGGACTTCAACAGCGCGACGATCTGACGCATCCGGTTGCGGTCGTTGACGGTGCCGACCATGCCGGTCTTCGCGGCGAGCTGCTGGTCGAGCGAACGCGCGAGGGACGACGACGGATAGGTGGCGAAGGTGTGCTCGGCGGCGAGCTCCGCCGCGCTGGAGGCAGCCGTGTAGCCGTCCAGACGCGCCGCGTCGGCTCCGGCCGGCGACGCGGCGCCGGTGCCGGCGACGAACGCTCCGGCGACGAATGCGGTGGCGATGCAGAGGGCGCGGCGACGAATCATCGACTACTCCCATATCGGACATTAGAGACAGATAAGACACACTATGCCGACTCTTGGTTCTTGAAAAGGTGCCGTGGTCCTAGGCTCGAACGGTGGCGGTTTCGACCGACGATCCGGCCGTGCTGCTGCGGCCGTTCGTGCGCACGCTGCACCACTACGACTTCGGCGGGTTCCCGGCGGGCGAGCACATCGGGTTGCCGTCGACCAGCGTCACGCTGATCGTCGCGCTCGACCCGCCCTTGGATCTGACGGCCGGCGACGGCGTGCGGCGCGTCATGACCAGCTGCCTGAGCGGCTTGCACGACCGGTCGGTCACCATCCACCACGACGGCGTGCAACGCGGAATGCAGGCCGAGCTCACCCCACTCGGGCTGTACCGTCTGCTCGGCGTGCCGGCCAGTGCGGTGTCCGGCGTCGCGATCGGGCTCGACGACGTGCTGGGCCCACGTGCCGCACGCACGCTGCTCGACCGGATCGCCACTGCGCCCGACTGGCCGTTGCGCCGACGCATCCTGGCGCTCGCCCTGGCTCGCGAGCTCGCCGGCACCGAGCGGCGTCGCGGCCCGCGACCCGAGGTCGCGCAGGCATGGTCGCTGTTGACGTCCTCGGGCGGCGCAGCGCGGGTCGGCGACGTCGCCGACGCCGTCGGCTGGTCGGCGCGGCACCTGGCCGACCAGTTCACGCTCGCGGTCGGGTTGACCCCGAAGAAGGTCGGCCGGATCGTGCGGTTCCAGCGCTCGGTCCCGCTCGTGCGCGGTGGACACGATCTCGCCGACACTGCGGCCCGCTGCGGGTTCGCCGACCAGGCACACATGACGCGCGAGTGGGCGCAGCTCGCGGGAACGTCGCCGACCCGCTGGGGGCGCGAGGACGTTCTCGCAAACGTTCAAGACCGGCCCCGATAACCCCGTCACGATGGGGACATGACAGCGCGAACAGACCACAACATCTGGACCGGACTGACCTACGACGACCCCGTCGCCGCGCGTGCGTGGCTCGCCGCCCTCGGTTTCGAGGAAGGCATCCTCGTGCCCGGCGACGACGGCCTTGTGCACCACAGCGAGATGCTCTGGCCCGAGGGCGGCCGGGTGATGCTGTCCAGCCGCGGTAAGGCCGACGACAGTTTCGGCGTGCCGCGCGGAGCCGGCGCGGTCTATGTCGTCGTCGACGATCCCGACGCCGTGTACCGGCGCGCGAAGGATCTCGGCGCAGCGCTGCTGCGCGACCTGGAAGACACTGACTACGGATCGCGGGGGTTCAGCATCGTCGACGCAGAAGGGAATCGGTGGAGCTTCGGGACCTACGCCGGCGAGGGCTGACCTGCACGGCTTGCCGAGCTCGAGCGGTCATGGTTATACTCCTGCGCATTCATTACACATTCGTGCAATAAGGAGCCAGTCATGACCGACACGATCGATCCCGCCAAGCGCGGGGCCGCCCTGCCGTCCGACCTGCCCGAAGGACCCGTGACCCTGATCAACTCGTTCGTGGTCGCGCCGGGTCGCGACGCCGAGTTCCTCGAACTGTGGACCGGCACGAGCAGGTACTTCCGGGCGCAGCCCGGCTTCGTGTCGCTGCGCTTGCATCGCGCCGTGTCGCCCGACGCGCACTACCGCTTCGTGAACGTGGCCGTGTGGGAGTCGGCGGCACACTTCGGTGCGGCGCACGCGACCGACGAGTTCCGCCGCCTCGTCGCACAACCGGAGTACCGCGAGTTCCCCTCGAGTCCGGCGTTGTACCAGGTGGCGGTCGCAGCGCAGGCCGAGTCCGCCGCGGCCTAGCCTGCAGCCCATTTTCGATTTTTGAAATGTGCGTAGATCCAGTGACGTCGGTCTCGAATCACGCCCGTGTTTGCACGGTGTTAATACGGGACTCGTACCGTCAAGGCAGTGAACGCACCAATATGGATCGAACTCGACGGTGCCGACAACGTCCGTGACGTCGGTGGCCTTCCTACTTTCGACGGACAGCAGGTGCAGCCGGGGCGGTTGTTGCGCTCGGACAGTCTGCAGGAACTCAGCACTACCGACGTCCGCCACCTGGTGGACGACCTCGGGGTGCGCGCCGATCGCCGATCTGCGCACCGGCAAGGAGCTCGACGACGAGGGCCCCGGACCGATGACCCGCGAGCAGTCGGTCCGGCTCGAGCATCACTCGCTCTACCCGGAGGCCGGTATCTCGACGGATCTCGCCGCCGCGGACGCAGCCGAGCTGGGCGTGTTCGTCGAGGACGAGAGCCGCTCTCGCGGCGCCGCCAGCGTGTATCTGCGCTACCTCGACGACCGCGCCGACTCCGTCGTCGCTGCGTTGCGGCTCATCGCCCACTCCGAAGGCGCGACCATCGTCCATTGCGCGGCCGGCAAGGACCGGACCGGCGTCGTCGTGGCGCTGGCCCTGCGCGAAGTGGGCGTGACCCCCGAAGCGATCGCTGCCGACTACGCGCTCACGGCCGATCGCATCGCCGCGGTGCAGCAGCGACTCGGCCGACGGCCGGCCTATGCCGACGACATCGCCATGACCGACCCGGACCGGCAACGCCCGCGGGCCGCGACGATGGAGAAGGTGCTGGCGGCAGTCGACGAGCTGCACGGCGGTGTCGACTCGTGGCTGCGCGCGAACGGCTGGACCGATGCGGATTCGGCGGCGCTGCGCCGCAAGCTGCTGCGGCTGATCACTGCGCCGCGACCACCAGGACGGCGAACAGATTGTTGGTCGCGTGCAGCATCACACCCGGCGTCAGCCGGCCCGTGATGCGCACCAGCAGGCAGTTGACGACGCCGAGGAGGCCGACGTTGACCGCGAGCGTGACGCGGCCGGCGAGCGTGGACACCTCGTAGGTGTGCAGTGCGCCGAAGATCGCGCTGGACGACACAGCGGCCGGCCAGAACGAGAGCCGGCGCATGAAGCTGCGCAGCAGCACGCCGCGGAACAGCGTCTCCTCGATCACTGGCGCGATGAGCACGGCGTAGACGCCGAGCGCGATCAGGGCGGCCGGCGACGTCTCCTTCGCCGGCAGGTTCTGCGCCTGTCGGATCGCGTCGCCGTGGGTTGCCACGGTGGCGACGATGTTCACCACGATGCGAGTGGCGAAGAGCAGACCGAGCCCGATGGCCCACGGTGCCCAGTCGCGTTCGGTGATCCAGCGCAGGCCCAGCGTGGTGCGCCAGCCGCCGGCGCCGCGCACCAGCGGCGCGGCGAACACCCGCATCGCGACCACGACGAGCAGTTCGCCGAGGCCGACGACCGTCATCGCAAGCAGCGCGCGGCCGGTGCCGGAAGCCGGGACGAGCGGGCGGATCGCGACACTGATCGCGATCACCGCCACCAGGGTGAGCAAGGGCCCGAGCCACGGCCACACTCCCCATGGCCGCGGGTCGTGCTCGCGCAGCCAGGCCATCTGGACGTCGAGCACCTTGCGCTGCAGCAGCGGTACGGGGCGCGGCCAGTACGTCGGCTGGGGCGCCCGCGCCGGCTGCATCGACATGCGGTCGGTCAGCGGGCGGCGAGGCGCAGCGTCGTGACGTGATCGGCCTGCGAGCGTTCGAGCACGGCCAAGCGTTGCAGGTGCGGGACTCCGACGGCGAAGGCGGGGGTGCCGGCGCCGAGCAGGACCGGCGCGATGTGGATCAGGATCTCGTCCAGTTCTCCGGCCCGCAGGCACGCCTGGCCGAGACGGGCGCCGAACACCACCACGTTCTGGTCTCCGGCCGCGGCGCGCGCTCGCGCCAGCGCGTCGTCGAGCCCGCCGGTGAGGAAGATGAGCTCACGCGGATCCGCCGGCGCCGAGCGCGTGGTGAGCACGAACACCGGACCGCTGTAGGCGCCGCCGTACGGCGCGCCGTCGCCGTCGACGCCGGCGTCGTAGGTGCCACGGCCGACGAGGATCGCGCCGATGGTGTGAACCAGTGCCGTGCCCAGCGGGGCCGGTCCGGCATCCCTGGGCATCCAGTCGACGCTGCCGTGCTCGTCGGCCAGGAATGCGTCGAGGGACATGGTGAAGTGCCAGATGGTCTTCTGCATGGCCCGAGTTTCACCGGCTCGCTCTCATAGGTCCAATGAAATCTCCATCGAAACTGATCGATAAGGTTGATGAATGCTCGATGCGACCCGGCTGCGGGTACTGGCCGCCGTGGCCGAGACGGGGTCGGTCGGTGGCGCCGCGAAGGCGCTGAACTACTCCCAGCCCTCGATCAGCCATCACCTGACGCGACTGGCCGCCGAGACCGGCGCGCAGCTGTTCCGGCCCGCGGGTCGCGGGATCGCCCTCACCGAGGCGGGCCGGCTGCTCGCCCGCCGCGCTGGGCAGATCATTGCCGACCTGGACGCCGCCGACGCGGAGCTCGCGGCGCTGGTGGGACGCAGCGCCGGACGGCTGCGCGTGGGCGCCTTCCAATCTGCGCTGAGCACGATCGTGCCGGGCGCGGTTGCCGCGATGCACCGAGCGGGGCTTGATTTCGACCTGCGCCTGACCGACCTGCATCCGGTCGAGGCGCTGGCGCGGGTGCGCGACGGCGACCTCGACGCGGCGCTCGTCTTCCGCTTCGACGACGCCGCCTCCGACGACGACCTGCACTGGACCTGGCTGCTCGACGACCCGGTGTATCTGCTGGACGTCCAGGCGGACCGGACGATCGAGGACCACCGCGACTCGGCGTGGATCGCCGGCTGCCCGCGGTGCCGGGCCGACCTCGTCGAGGTGTGCGCCACCGCCGGGTTCGTGCCGAACATCGCCTACGACAGCGAGGACGTCGTCGTCGACCAGGCGTTGGTGACGGCTGGGCTGGGTGTGACGACATTGCCCGGCTTGGCGCTGCGCAGCTATCGCGATCCGGGCGTGCACGCCACCGAGATCGCCGGCCGGCGCCGGCACATCTTCGCGGTCACCCGGGCGCGGGCCCCGGTGCCCGCGCTCATCGCCGAGTTCGTCACTGCCGTGCGACAGACCGCCGCAGTGTCATAGGAGCGTGGCAGGTTTTCCGGTATGGACCAACGAATCAGTCTCGTCACGCTCGGCGTCACGGATCTGGCGCGCGCCAAGGGCTTCTACGAGGCGCTCGGCTGGCGCGGGCAGGAGATCGAGGAGACGGTGTTCTTCCAGGCCGGCGGGCTCGGTGTCGTGCTCTGGCACCAGGACAAGCTCGCCGACGACGCCGGCGTCGATCGGGTTTCCGACGGCGGATTCGGTGGCCTGACGCTCGCGCAGAACCTGCGCTCGCGCGAGGAGGTCGACGCGGTCATGGCCACTGCCGAGGCGGCCGGCGCGTCGGTCACCAAGGCCGCCCGGGAGACGTTCTACGGCGGCTACGCAGGGTTCTTCACCGATCCGGACGGGCACGTGTGGGAGGTGGCGTGGAATCCCGGCTTCGTCCTTGCCGACGACGGTTCGCTGACGATCCCGGATTTCGGTGCTCAGTAGCCGGGGTGGCCTCACCGTCGGCGGGGCACGACAGGAATAGGCTCCACGCGATCTGACCGGTCGCTGCGTTTCACACAGTGCGAACAAGGAGCCCCGAATGTCGCTGTCTCTGCTCGCCGAGAGCAACAGCTATCCGCTGCTCGACCTCTTCTGGACGATGCTGGAGATCTTCCTCTGGGTCGTCTGGTTCTTCCTGCTGTTCCGGGTGATCGGCGACATCTTCCGCAGCGACGACCTCGGCGGCGGCGCCAAGGCGGGCTGGACGATCCTGGTGATCATCCTGCCGTTCCTCGGCATCCTCATCTACCTGATCGTGCGCGGCAAGGGCATGGGCCAGCGCGACGTCCGCGCGGCCAAACAGGCCGACGAGGCCATGCGCGGCTACATCCAGTCGGCGGCCTCCGGAAGCTCGTCGAGCACGGCGGAGGAACTCCACAAGCTGGCCGATCTGCGCGACCGCGGCGTGCTGAGCCAGCAGGAGTTCGACGCGCAGAAGGCCAAGCTGCTGGCGTGAGCCACCGGCGCGCACACTGGTGACGTGCGAGTCGCGGTGCTGTCGGACACCCACGCGCCGCGTCGGTGGAAGGCGTGTCCGCCGGCAGTCGCGGCCGTGCTGTCGCAGGCCGACCTGATCCTGCATGCCGGTGACGTGTGCACGGCCGACGTGCTCGACGAGCTGTCCGGCTGGGCGCCGGTCCATGCGGTGCGCGGCAACAACGACGGACCCGATGTGGCTCGGTGGGGCGCGCCGGACCGGCTCGAGCTCGACCTGAACGGCCTGGCCGTCGCGATGATCCACGACAGCGGCCCGGCGAAGGGCCGCGGAGCGCGGCTGCGCGCGTTGTTCCCGTCGGCGGCCGTGGTCGTGTTCGGGCATTCGCACATTCCGTGGAACGAGGTGCACGACGGGCAGCGGGCCTTCAACCCGGGCTCGCCCACCGACCGCCGCAGGCAGCCGTACGGCACGATGGGCGAATTGGTCGTCGACGACGGCGCGTTGGTGTCAGCGCGGATCTTCGCGGTGACCTGATGACGGAAGGCATGCAGATGGCGACGTTCGTGTTCGTTCCCGGCGCCGGAGGAGCGGCCTGGTACTGGCATCGCGTGATTGCGGAACTCGAAGCGCGGGGGCATGCCGCGACAGCTGTCGACATCCGCGAGGACGATCCCGCCCTCGGGTTGCCGGAGTACGAGCAGCTCGTCGAGGCTGCCATCGGCGACCGGCGTGACGTCGTGTTGGTCGCACAGTCGCTGGGCGGCTTCACCGCACCGATGGTCGCTGCCCGCACCCCGTTGCGGACGATGGTGCTGGTCAACGCGATGGTCCCGCTCCCGGGGGAGACGCCTGGCGCCTGGTGGGATGCCACCGGGCAGGGCGAGGCGCGTCAGGCTGCGGCGGTGGCCGGCGGTCGCGATCCCGAGTTCGATCTCGAGCGCGACTTCCTGCACGATGTGCCGCCTGACGTGGCGGCCGCGGGAGCCGACGAGCAACGCGGGCCGTCGGACACGCCGTTCGGCCAGCCGTGCGATTTCGAGCAATGGCCGGATATCCCGATCAAGGTTGTGATCGCCCGCCACGACCGGTTCTTCCCTGCGGAGTTCCAGCGCCGCGTCGCTCGAAAGCGCCTCGCTCAGCTCCCCGACTCTGCGATCGACGAGATCGACGGTGGTCATCTCGTGGCGTTGAGCAACCCGGTCGGACTCACCGACCTGCTCACTTCCTACCTCTGACCGGACCGCGACCCGGGTCGGCTCTCGCCTATCCTTGCCCGAGTGTCCGGACCGACCTTCGCCGAGCTGCGCGAGCGGCTGGACGGTCTCGCGATTCGCGACGCCGCGCGGCTGGGCCGCCGCCTGCGCGGCAGTGCCGGCACCGCTCGCGAACCGGCGCCGCCGAAACTCGTCGGGCAGTTCGAGCGCGCGCAACGCCTGATCACCACCCGCATGGCCGCCGTCCCGGAGATCACCTATCCGGACCTGCCGGTCAGCGCGAAGCGCGACGACATCGCCGCGGCGATCCGCGACCACCAGGTGGTCGTCGTGGCCGGCGAGACCGGTTCCGGCAAGACCACCCAGCTGCCCAAGATCTGCCTCGAACTCGGCCGTGGCGTGCGCGGAACGATCGGACACACCCAGCCGCGCCGGCTCGCCGCTCGCACGGTCGCGCAACGCATCGCCGACGAATTGCACACCCCGCTCGGCGGTGCCGTCGGCTACACCGTGCGGTTCACCGACCAGGCGAGCGACCGCACGCTGGTCAAGCTGATGACCGACGGCATCCTGCTCGCCGAGATCCAGCGCGATCGCTCGCTGCTCGCCTACGACACCGTCATCCTCGACGAGGCGCACGAACGCAGCCTCAACATCGACTTCCTGCTCGGCTATCTGCGCCGACTGCTGCCTCGCCGCCCGGATCTCAAGGTGATCGTCACGTCGGCGACCATCGAGCCGGAGCGCTTCGCCGCACACTTCGGCAACGCGCCGATCGTCGAGGTGTCCGGCCGCACCTATCCGGTCGAGATCCGCTACCGCCCGCTGGAGCTCGAAGTGACCGGCGGCGCCGCCGACGATCCCGACGACCCGGACCAGGACGTCGTCCACACTGTGCGCACGAGGGACCAGACCGAGGCGATCATCGACGCCATTGCGGAACTGGAGCGCGAACCGCCGGGTGACGTGCTCGTGTTCCTGTCCGGCGAGCGAGAGATCCGCGACACGGCCGAGGCGTTGCGCGGGCTCGATCTCCCGAACACCGAGATCCTGCCGTTGTACGCGCGGCTGTCGACCGCCGAGCAGCAGCGGGTGTTCCAACCGCACCGCGGCCGCCGCGTCGTGCTCGCCACGAACGTGGCCGAGACCTCGCTGACCGTGCCCGGTGTCCGCTACGTGGTCGACCCCGGTACCGCCCGGATCTCGCGCTACAGCAGGCGCACCAAGGTGCAGCGCCTCCCCATCGAGGCCATTTCACAGGCCTCTGCGGCGCAGCGGGCCGGCCGGTGCGGCCGGGTAGCCGACGGTGTGTGCATCCGGCTCTACAGCGAACGCGACTTCGACTCGCGCCCGCGCTACACCGACCCGGAGATCCAACGCACCAACCTCGCTGCCGTCATCCTGCAGATGGCGGCACTACGCCTCGGCGACATCGAGGACTTCCCGTTCCTGGATCCGCCGGACCGGCGCAGCGTGCGCGACGGCATGGTGCTGCTGCGCGAGCTCAACGCCTTCGACGCCGACAACGCGATCACCGACCTGGGGCGAAGGCTCGCGCAACTCCCGGTCGATCCGCGCGTGGCCCGGATGATCGTGCAGGCCGACACCGAGGGGTGCGTGCGCGAGATCCTGGTGCTCGCGGCTGCGCTGTCGATCCCGGACCCGCGCGAACGACCGTCGGACCACGAGGAGGCGGCCCGGCAGAAGCACGCCCGCTTCGCGGACGAACACTCCGATTTCGTCTCCTTCCTCAACCTCTGGCGGTACCTGCGTGAGCAGCGCGAAGCGCGCTCGGGCAATGCGTTTCGGCGCATGTGCCGCGAGGAGTTCCTGCACTACCTGCGGGTGCGCGAGTGGCAGGACCTCGCCGGCCAACTGCGCAGCATCGCGCGCGACATGGGGATCACCGAATCCGACGAGCCCGCCGACCACGATCGCGTGCACGCCGCGCTGATCGCCGGGCTGCTCGGCCACGTCGGCCTGCGCGAGGGTGACAGCCGCGAATACGCCGGTGCGCGGAACTCACGGTTCGTCCTCGCACCCGGCTCGGTACTCACCAAGCGGCCACCTCGCTGGATCGTGGTCTCGGAGCTGGTGGAGACCAGTCGCCTGTACGGACGGGTCGCGGCGCGAATCGAACCCGAATCGGTCGAGCGCCTTGCCGGGCACCTGGTGCAGCGCACCTACAGCGAGCCGCACTGGGACGAGCGCCGCGGCGCGGCCACGGCCTACGAGCGGGTGACGCTGTACGGCTTGCCGCTGGTCGCGCATCGCCGCATCGGTTACGCCGGTGTCGATCCGGAACTGGCGCGTGAACTGTTCATCCGGCACGCGCTCGTCGAGGGGGAGTGGCAGACCCGGCATCACTTCTTCCGTGACAACCAGGCCCTGCGAGCCGAGCTCGCCGAGCTGGAGGACCGGGCCCGGCGCCGCGACCTGCTCGCGACCGACGACGAGATCTATGCGTTCTACGACGCACGCATCCCGGTCGAGGTCACCTCCGCCCGCCACTTCGACTCCTGGTGGAAGAAGGCGCGGCACAGGACTCCCGACCTGCTGCGGCTCACCCGCGACGACCTGCTGCGCGCCGCGGCGAACGACGAGCAACCGGACAGTTGGCACGCGGGCGATCTCGCGCTCCCGGTCACGTACCGGTTCGAGCCCGGTGCGAGCGACGACGGCGTCACCGTCCACGTGCCGGTCGACGTCCTGGCCCGGCTCGGCGACGAGGAGTTCGCATGGCAGGTGCCGGCGCTGCGCGAGGAACTCGTCACCGCGCTGATCCGCTCGCTGCCCAAGGACCTGCGCCGCAATTTCGTCCCGGCGCCGGACACCGCGAGAGCAGTGCTCGCGCGCTTGTCACCGGGACAGGAACCACTGCTCACCGGCCTGCAGCGCGAGCTGCACGCACGCAGCGGCGTGCTCGTCCCGATCGACGCCTTCGACCTCGCGAAGCTCCCCTCGCACCTGCGAGTGACCTTCGCGGTGGAAGCCCAGGACGGCACCCAGCTGGCGCGTGGCAAGCATCTGGGTGCACTGCAGGAGGAACTCGCCGCACCGGCTCGCGCGGCGGTCGCCTCGGCGGTCGCCGGGCACTGGCAGCGCTCCGGCCTGCGGACGTGGCCGGACGACCTCGACGAGCTGCCCGACGTCGTGGAGCGGCGCAGCGGCGAGCACGTGGTGCGTGGCTTTCCGGCACTCGTCGACGCGGGCGACACGGTCGACATCGCGGTGTTCGCGACGGCCGCCGAGCAGGCGGACGCCATGCGCGCCGGTGTGCGCCGGCTGCTTCGGCTCACCGTGCCCAGCCCGGTCAGGGCGGTCGAGCGCTCACTGACCACCCGTGCCCGACTCGTCCTCAACGCCAATCCCGACGGCACCCTCGCCGAGCTGCTGGACGACTGCGCCGACGCAGCGGTCGACGCACTCGCCCCCGACCCGGTCCGTACTCGCGACGGGTTCGCCGCGCTCGCCGAGCGGACGAGGGCCGAACTCGTCGCGGCCACCGGCGCGATCGTCACCGACGTCGAACGGGTCCTCGCCGCAGCGCACGACGTGCGGCTCGCACTGCCAGCCGATCCGCCGCCTGCCCAACGCCCTGCGGTCGAGGACATCAGACGCCAGTTCCGCCAGCTCCTGCCGCGCGGCTTCGTCACCGCCACCGGCGCCACGCACCTGCGCGACCTCGCGCGCTACGTCACCGCGATCGGCCGCAGGCTCGACCAGCTGTCGCGTGACGTCGACACCGATCACGGCCGGATGCTGCGCGTGCAGACCGTCGAACGCGCCTACGAGGAACTGCTGCAGGCGTTGCCGCCAGGTCGTGCCGCGGCCGACGACGTGCGCGACGTCGGCCGGCTCGTCGAGGAGCTGCGGGTGAGCCTGTGGGCGCAACAGCTCGGCACCGCGCGCCGGGTCAGCGAACAGCGCATCTACCGCGCCATCGACGCGATCGCACCCTGATCAGGGCACCCGAGCCGCTGCCTGACACTGGGCCGCGTCGTGACAGGTCTCCAGCGCGGCCAAGGTCGTGCGCAGGGCCGTCGGGACACCTGACGCGGCGAGGTTGCGCCGTTCGTACGGATCGGTGCGGGTGTCGTAGTACTCCTGCTCGCCGTTGTCGTATCGCACGTAGAGCGCATCGGCGGTCCGGACGGCTTCGTAGCTCGGCGGGTTGCCGTACGGTGCGCTCTGCCGATCGGGATCGCCCGGGTGGTCGTCAGGTCCGTGGTGTTCGACGAGGACGGCCTGTTGCCAGTCCGTCGGGCGGGCGCCGTGCCACAGCGGGGCGAGGCTGACCCCGTCGACATGAGCGCCGACCGGTGCATGGCCGAGCGACTCGAAGGTGGGCGCGAGATCGATGTTGGAGGCCAACTGGTCGACGGTCCGGTCGGCGGGTACACCGGGTCCGCTCACCACCAGCGGCACATGGATGTCGGTGTCGAACGCCGTCTGCTTGCCGGGCAGCAGGCGGTTCTCGCCCATGTGGTAACCGTTGTCGGAGCTGAAAACGAAATACGTGTTCCCGGCGACGCCCTTGTCCCGCAACGTCTTCTGCAGCCCCGCGATCAGATCGTCCACCGCAAGATCAGCACGCACCCGTTCCCGATATGCCGCGTCGATCAGCGACTGCTCGGCCGGCCCGAGCGGTGGCCGCGAGCGCAGCCACGCCGGCGGGTCGCTCGGCAGCGTGTCGTAGGCGGGTGTGCGCGGGTAGGTGAGGTCGGCCAACGCGTTGGCGTACCTCTGCGCCGGGGTGTACGGCTTGTGCGGCGCGAACGTCGCGACCTCGAGCATGAACGGCTGGCCATCGGTCGCGGCCTTGCGGATGAACTGCTCGCCACGCGCGGCGAGGACGTCGACGAGGTAGTCCTGGGGGTCGTGCCCGTAGGACTCCTGCTTGCCGTTGTGGTTGAGCGTGTAGTCGTACTCCGGGTACCCGTCGCCGGCGACGTCCCACTCGTCGTACCCGCGGGCCGGCTCGTCGCTGGGCTGATAGCCGTTGAGGTACTTCCCCATCAGCGCCGTCCGGTAGCCCGCCTTGCGCAGGGCCGCGGCGAAGGAGCGTCGTACGTTGCCGTTGCTGTTGTACGCCCGGTACCCGCCGTCGCGCCCGTGATTGGTGAACACCCCGTTGTCGTGCGGGTACTCGCCGGTGAAGATCGCCGATCGGGACGGACAGCACAGTGAGTCCACGACGTAGTAGTGAGACATCGTTGTGCCCGCCCGCTGCAATTGCTGTACATGCGGCATGTGGCTGATGAGGTTCATCGACAGGTCGTCGGTGAGCACGAACACGATGTTGGGCCGGGATCCGGCGGCGTGGGGGACGTGAGCGTCCGGTGTCGGCTGGGTGGGCGTGGTGGACGTGGAGCTGGAGCAGGCGGTGGCGAGCACGCTGAGCGCGACGAGCACGGCCGCGACGCTGCGGCGGGCGATTGACACCGCCCGATCATCGCCGACCGGGGTGCCGTGTTCGAATGGGGGTATAGGCGCGCGCTCAGGGATCGGGAAAACTCTGTCGAGTGCGTGTCGAATCGGCGGCGGCCCGTTCGACGTCCCGATGAGCCGACGATGACCCGGGCGCACGGCCCGGGCAGGCGACGAGGGAGACCGAGATGCGAGTCATGGTGCTGGTCAAGGCCAACGAGGACAGCGAGAGCGGACGGCTGCCGTCGCGCGAGGAACTGGCCGAGATGGGCAAGTTCAACGACGAACTCGCCGCCGCGGGCGTCATGCTCGCCGCTGACGGCCTGCAGTCCTCGGCGCAGGGCAAGCGGGTGCGCTTCGAGGGCAAGCAGGCCACGGTCATCGACGGCCCGTTCGCCGAGACCAAGGAACTCGTCGCCGGGTACTGGATCTGGCAGGTGGCCTCGCTCGAGGAGGCGTGCGAGTGGCTCAAGCGCTCGCCGTTCCAGGACACCGAGGTCGAGGTGCGTCGGGTGTTCGAGGACGCCGACTTCGGCGACAACCTCCCGCCCAAGACGCAGGCGGCCGATCAGCAGCAGTGAGCGATGCGCGGCAGGTCGAGACGGCCCGTCGCACCGTCGAGGCGGTGTGGCGGATCGAAGCGGCGCGAGTGATCGCCGGCCTGGTACCCGTCGTGCGCGACGTGGGACTGGCCGAGGATCTTGCGCAGGACGCGCTCGTCGCGGCACTCGAGCAATGGCCGGAGTCAGGCGTGCCGGACAATCCGGGCGCCTGGCTCACGGCCGTGGCCCGGCGCCGCGGTATCGACACCGTCCGGCGCCGCGTCACGCTCGAACGCAAGGTCGAGCAGATCGGCCGCGAGCTCACCGACTCCGAGAATCCGATGGACGAGATCGAGATCGGGCCGGCCGTCGCCGATGACGTGCTGCGGCTGGCGTTCGTGGCATGCCACCCCGTGCTCTCACCGCAGGCGCGAGTGGCGTTGACGTTGAAGATGATCGGCGGCCTGTCGACCGAGGAGATCGCCCGGGCCTACCTGGTGCCGGTGCCCACGATGGCGCAGCGGATCGTGCGCGCGAAGAAGACGCTGCGCGACGCCGGGGTGCCCTTCGAGGTGCCGGAGGGGGACGAGCTCGACGAGCGGGTCGAGTCGGTGCTCGAGGTGGTGTACCTGATCTTCAACGAGGGGTACACGGCCACTGCCGGCGCGACCTGGACCCGCCCGGCGCTGTGCGACGAGGCCATGCGGCTGGGCCGGATCGTCTGCGGGCTGGCCCCCGCCGAGCCGGAGCCGTTCGGGCTGGTGGCCCTGATGGAGATCCAGGCGTCGCGGCTCGCGGCCCGGGTGGCGCCGGACGGCACGCCGATCACGCTGATCGACCAGGACCGCTCGCGCTGGGACCGGGTGCTGATCAACCACGCGCTCGGTGCGCTCGGCCGGGCGCGGGCGCTGGGCGGCACCGGTCCGTACGTCGTGCAGGCCGAGATCGCGGCCTGTCATGCGCGGGCCCGCAGTGTCGCCGACACCGACTGGGTGCAGATCGCGACCTGCTACGCGCGTCTGGTCGACCTCACCGACTCCCCGGTGGTCGAGCTGAACCGCGCGGTGGCGGTCGCGATGGCCGACGGCCCGGGCGCCGGCCTGGCGATCGTCGACGACATCCGCGACCTGCCGGCGCTGCGCGAGTATCACCTGCTGCCCAGCGTGCGCGGCGACCTGCTCGAGAAGCTCGGCCGCCTCGACGAGGCGCGCACCGAGTTCGAGGCCGCCGCCGGGCTGACCGCCAACGAGCAGGAGCAAGCGCTGTTGCGGGCCCGCGCCGCCGCCTGCGCACCCGGCTCCGGACGCTGAGGAGGTCAGTCGAGGGTCAGGGTGCCGCCGGCGGGCACCGAGCGGACCCGGGTGCCGGGCAGCGCTGCGGTGACGACGTGCACGGCGCCGGCCCCGGCGACGGTGATCGCGTCGTCGTCGATCACCAGCGCGGTGTCCTCGTCGATGGCCACCCCGGCCGGGACCCGGCCCTCGGCCACCGCCGCGCACAGCCGGCCGAGGGTGCCCCATTGCGCGGCGTGCACGTCGACCGCGAACGGCACGAGCCCCAGGCCGTCGACAACGGTGAGCTCCTCGAGGTCCTCGCCGGCGTCGGGCGGGCACACCACCGCCCCGTCGAGGCGGTAGCCGCCGACGATCGCGGCGGTGGCGGCTACCGCGGAGCCGGCGGAAAAGCCCGCGTACGGGCGCCCGGCGGCCAGCCAGTCGCGCAGCTCGCCGGCCACCGGCCCGAGCGCCGAGCCGTAGGCCGGAGTCAGGCCGCCGCAGACGAGCAGCGCGTCGAACCCGTCGAGGCGGGCGGGGTCGAAGCCCTCGCCGAGCGGGACGAGCAGCGGCTGCGGCCGGCACGGCGCGACGCCGCTCAGGGCGTCCGCGAACCGCTGGTAGTACTCGGGGCCGTCGCCCTCGTCGACGACGAGGCAGCCGACCGCAGGTCGCGGGCCCGCGGCGGCCAGGAACGGCCCGTAACACGCCGGCGCGGCTGCGGCCGACCACCCGCCCCCGTGCAACACAACGATCACACACAGCACCCTAGATCTGGACGTGGCGCCGGCCGGCAGGGACCATGACCGAAACGCCCGGAGGTGCCCATGGACGACGTGACCAGCGAAGCCGCCGAACTCGCCGCCGTGCGGATACGCCGCGCCGAGCTGCGGGAGACGATCGGCGACATGGAAGCCGCGCTCGCCGCTCCCGCGAGGGGCCGCGACGTGGTCTGGGGCGAGGCGGTGCACAGCAGCCTCACGGCCCTGGCAGACGACTTCGGTGCCCACGTCGAGGTCACCGAGGGCCCGGACGGCCTGCACCAGGCGATCCTGGCCGGTGACCTGCGGCTGGCGAACGCGGTCGGTGCCCTCACCGCCGAGCACGCCACCATCGCCGAGGAGATCGCCGGGCTGGTCGCCGACAGTGCTGCGCCGGTCACCGAGGAGGACGTCGACGACCTGCGGGAGCGGGCCACCCGGCTGCTCGGACACCTGGTGCGGCACCGGCAGCGCGGGGCCGACCTGATCTACGAGGCCTACGAGACCGACATCGGCGGCGGCGACTAGACCTGTTCAGCGCCTATTCGGCCAGTTCCTCGTCGATGTCGACGTTGTGCTCGTGCACCCGGTCAGGATGCAGGAACACGAACCGCTTGTAGGCCCAGAACCGGAAGATCGTGCCGAGCCCGATCGTCACGATGTTGACGAACGAGATCATCGCGCTGCGGTGCCCGTACCCGAACGCGTAGACGAACAGCGCCAGGATCGCCTCGGAGAACAGCAGCGTGATCCCGTTGATGGCGAAGAAGAACGACGTCTCCCGGCCGATGCTGGTGCGCGCCCGGTGTGAGAACGACAGGTGCCGGTTGCCGAAGTAGGCGAAGGTCGTCGACACGACCGTCGAGATCAGCTTCGACTTCAGGGCACCCAGGTGCGCCGCGTGCGTCAGCCAGGTGAACAGGCCGATGTCGATCGCGAAGGCGAGCGCGCCGACCAGTCCGAAGGCGGCCAGCTCCTTGAGCAGGACCCGCCAGGACCCGCGCAGCCGACCGGCGAGCGAAGCGGGTCGAACGACTGTCATAGCGACTGCGACACTACCTTCCGGCCGGGCGACAGGCCTGAGGATTCGCCCGTCGCATCGTCACTTTGCCCGTCCTTTCGGTGGGCAACCGGCCCGCCATCCTGCCGTGCATCTTCTCAGCAAAACCTGTCCCTGGGCCCATATCTCGGATAGGAACGGCTCAGACGCCGGGCTCAACGGGGGGTAGACCAGCGCATGTCATCGCACAAGGAAGCACCTGGGATCGCCAACGATCCGGCCGCGGACAACACTGACGTGTACGCCTTCGTCAGCCCGGACCGGCCGGACACGGTGACCCTCATCGCGAACTTCGTCCCGCTCGAGGATCCGGCCGCCGGCCCGAACTTCAGCCAGTTCGGCGACGATGTCCGCTACGAGATCCACATCGACAACGACGGTGACTCGCGGGCCGAGATCACCTACCGGTTCACCTTCGAGACGGTCAACACCATCCCGGACACGTTCCTGTACAACGTCGGACCGATCACCTCACTGGACAGCCCGAACTGGAACCGCCGCCAGTACGCGACGGTCACCCGGGTGCGCGGCGGCGTGCCGCGGGTGATCGGCAGCGGGCTGGCCTGCCCGCCGTGCAACGTCGGGCCGCACTCGACGCCGGACTACCCGGGCCTTGCCCAGCAGGCGGTGCACAAGCTCGGCTCGACCCGAGTGTTCACCGGGCAGCGGGCCGAGGGCTTCTACGTCGACCTCGGCGCGATCTTCGACCTCGGCGTGCTGCGGCCGTTCGCGAACGCACACCTGTCCAAGATGCCGGCGTCGGGCGGGATCAACGCCACGAAGGCGAAGAACATCCACACCATCGCGATCCAGGTGCCGATGTCGCACCTGACGATGGGCAATCACCGCCCGACCGACCCGAAGGACCCGCACTCGACGATCGGTGTCTGGGCCAGCGCCAAGCGACAGCAGTCGCGGGTGTACGACTCGGACGGCTCGGTGCACCACAACGGGCCGTGGGTGCAGGTGTCGCGGCAGGGTCACCCGCTGGTGAACGAGGTGCTCATCGCGGTCGGTGACAAGGACCGCTGGAACGCGCAGAAACCCTTCCGGGACAAGCAGTTCGAGCACTACGTCACGAAGCCCGAGCTCGCCGGACTGCTGCCCGTGCTCTACCCCGGCGTGTTCCCGAACCTCGACGCGCTGAACAAGTCCGGCAAGCCGCGCGCCGACCTCGCCGCGATCCTGCTCACCGGCATCCCGGCCGGGATCGTCGACGGGTTCCAGAACTTCACCGGCCCGGTCGAGGCCGACCAGCTGCGGCTGAACCTCGCGATCCCGCCGACCACCGACAAGCCCAGCAACCTCGGCCTGATCGGCATGGACCCGGCCGGCTACCCGAACGGGCGGCGAGTGTTCGACGACGTCACCACGATCGAGCTGCGGGCGATCGCGGGTGCGACCTATCCGCTGATCGACCCGACGTACAAGCCCGACGCGGCGGCCGGTGCGATCACTCCCGGGCTCACGTCGAGCAACACCGACATGACCGCGGACAACACCGTGAACTACCTGTCCGAGTTCCCGTACCTCGGCACTCCGCACGGCGGCTTCCAGAACCCCGGCGACAACACCCCGGCTCCCTGAGCCGCATTGCGAAAGGCGAAAGTCATGCCCGACCAGTCCCGTCGCAGCTTCCTCAAGCGCGCCTCGATCACCGCCGCCGCGGCCGGTGCGGCAACCGTCGTGCCGGTGGCCGCCGCCGACGCCGAGGGCCAAGTACCGGTGCACGGCCCGGCGCACGACGGCTCGTTCGCCGTGTGGGTCAAGGACGCCCGCACCGGTGAGATCGCGGTGCTCGTCGGCGAGTCCGAGGTCATCCACTACGACAAGGCGCTGGCCCGCAAGCTCGCCCGCCTCGCGGCCCGCGGCGCCTGAGGCCGGCCGTGTCATCACACAAGGAGGCTCCCGGCATCAGCAACGATGCCGCAGCCGACAACACCGACGTCTATGCCTTCGTCAGCCCGGACCGCCCGCACACCGTCACGCTGATCGCGAACTTCGTGCCGCTGCAGGACCCCGCAGGCGGACCGAACTTCTACGAGTTCGGCGACGACGTGCGGTACGAGATCCACATCGACAACGACGGTGACGCCCGCCCGGACGTGACCTACCGGTTCGAGTTCGACACCCGGTACCGCAACCCGGACACGTTCCTCTACAACACCGGGCCGATCACCTCGTTGGACAGCCCCAACTGGAACCGGCGGCAGTTCGCGAAGATCACCCGGATCGCCGGCGGGCAGGCCACCGTGCTGGGGACGGACCTGGCCTGCCCGCCGTGCAACGTCGGGCCGAACTCGACACCCGACTACGCCGCACTGGCCGAGTCGGCCGTGCATCGTGTCGGCGATCTGAAGGTGTTCACCGGCCAGCGCGCCGAGGGTTTCTACGTCGACCTCGGGGCGATCTTCGACCTCGGCATCCTGCGGCCGTTCCTCGAAGCGCATCTCGCGCACATGCCGGCCGCGCCGGGGATCAACGCCACCAAGGCCAAGAACATCCACACCATCGC
Source organism: uncultured Actinomycetota bacterium (assembly GCA_963850835.1). Taxonomy (GTDB): domain Bacteria; phylum Actinomycetota; class Actinomycetes; order Mycobacteriales; family Jatrophihabitantaceae; genus Jatrophihabitans. The sequence goes on from CAWKNB010000007.1 coordinate 309,936, forward strand.
GCTGCAGGTGCCGATCACCGACCTCACCGCCGACGGGCGCCGGCCGACGAACGTCAACGCGAAGACCGCGGTCCTCGGCGTCTACGCCGAGGCCGACCGGCAACGCGCGAAGATCTATCACCACGACGGCACCACCAGCACCGCGGGGCCGTGGCAGCAGGTCTCGCGGCAGGGCCATCCGCTCATCAACGAGGTGCTCATCCCGATCCCACGCAAGGACCGGTGGAATTCGCAGGAGCCGCACGACGACGCGCAGTTCGCGGGCCACTACAAGCATCCCGAGCTGTCCGGGCTGCTCAATGTGCTGTATCCAGGCGTGTTTCCGAACCTGGCCAAGTACAAGAAGCCGCGCGCCGACATCGTCGCGATCCTGCTGACCGGCATCCCGGCGAGCGTGCTGCCGAGCGCGCCGACCTACAGCGGGGCGGTGCCGGCCGACCTGTTGCGGCTCAACGTCGCGGTACCGCCGAAGACGGACTCGCCGAGCAATCTCGGCGTGCTCGGCGGCGACGTCGCCGGCTACCCGAACGGGCGGCGGGTGTTCGACGACGTGACGACCATCGAGCTGCGCGCTCTCGCCGGCGCGACGATCCCGCTCGTCGACCCGTCGTACAAACCGGACGCCGCCGCGGGCGCGATCACGCCCGGACTGACCTCGAGCAACACCGACATGACCGCGATGAATACCGTGCACTACTTGCCGACCTTCCCGTACCTCGGCACGCCGCACGACGGCTATCACAACCCGTCGGACAACTCACCTGCCCCGGACCTGCACTCGTGAGCAGCGAGACGGCGCAGCTCGGGCCGAGCTACGACGGCACCGTCATGCTCGACATCGGTGGCGACATCGGCGCGCTGATCATCAACACCAGCGCCGAACTGCATCTCGCGGAGATCGAGGTGAGCCCGGTCGGGCAGGAGCATGCGCATCGCACGCACGTGGCGGTCCGGGAGCGCCGCGGACCGTCCGGGGTCCGGTACGCCGCGATCTACCCGTCGCTGCGGGAAGGCGTTTACACCGTCTGGGGCGACAATGGTGAACCCGCCGACACTGCCCGCATCGTCGGCGGTGAGGTGGCGCAGCTCGACTGGCGCTGACGCGCAGGGCTCAGGCGGCCGCTTCGAGCGCGCGCCGGGTCAGCACCCGAGCGAGGTGGCGGCGGTACTCGGCGTCGGCGTTCATGTCCGCCACTGGGGCGGTGTCGTCGGCTGCGGCCTGTGCGGCATCGCCTGGCGTCGCGCCGCCGGCGAGCGCGGACTCCACCGTGTGCGCCCGCAACGGGGTGCTGCCCATGTTCGCCAGCGCGACCCGCCCTGCGGTCGTGGCGACCCCGACGATCGCCCAGTCGTTGGCGCGCCGGGTGAACTTCTCGTAGTGCGCCCCGGTGGGGCCGGTGCGCGGCACCCGGACCTCGACGAGCATCTCGTCGGGGTTCAGCGCGGTCTCGAAATAGCCGGTGAAGAAGTCCGTCGCCGCGATCGTGCGGGTGCCGGCCGGTCCCTGCACGACGAGGGTCGCGTCGGCCGCGAGCACCGCCGCGGGCAGGTCGGCCGCGGGGTCGGAATGCGCCAGCGATCCGCCGATGGTGCCGCGGTTGCGGATCTGCGGATCGCCCACGTAGGAGGCGACGATCGCGATGAGCGGCGCCTCGGCGCGCAACACCGCGGATTGCACGAGGTCGCGGTGCCGGGTCAGCGCGCCGATGGCAACCGCGTCGCCGTCGACCCGCACGTACGCCGCGTCGGCGAGCCGGCGGACGTCGACGATCACCGACGGCACGGCGAGGCGCAGTTTCATCATCGGCAGCAGCGAGTGACCGCCGGCGAGCAGCTTCGCGTCGTCGCCGTGCTCGGCCAACAAGGCGACAGCGTGGTCGACGGACTCGGCGGTGACGTAGTCGAACGGGGCCGGGATCACGCGGTCGCTCCCTGCCGCTCGCGGGCGGCTGCGAGGACGGCGCGCACGATGTTGTGGTAGCCGGTGCATCGGCACAGGTTGCCCTCGAGCCCCTCGCGCACGTCGGCCTCGGTGAGCTCGTCGTGCTCGTCGATCAGCGCTGCCGCCGCCATCACCATGCCGGGGGTGCAGAAGCCGCACTGCAGGGCGTGTTCGGCGCGGAAGGCTTGTTGCACCGGGTGCAGCTGCGACGGGCTGGGCGCCAGGCCTTCCAGCGTGGTGACCGAGGTGCCGGCCGCGGACACCGCGAGGACGGTGCACGACTTCACCGCCTCGCCGTCGACGTGCACGGTGCACGCCCCGCACGAGGTGGTGTCACAACCGATATTCGTCGCCCGCAGTCCGCACACGTCACGCAGGTAGTGGGCCAGCAGCAACCGCGGCTCGACGTCGTCGCTGCGCGATTCACCGTTGACGGTGATGTCCAGGCGCATCAGTGCACTCCTTGCCGAGCATTGTTGATGGCCGTCCACACCCGCATCGGGCTGGTCGGCATGTCGATGTGCCGCACGCCCAGATGGGCCACCGCGTCGACGACGGCGTTCTGCACAGCCGGAGTGGACCCGATCGTGCCGGCTTCGCCGATGCCTTTCGCGCCCAGGGAGTTGTACGACGTCGGGGTCTCGGTGGTGATCAGATCGAAGCTCGGCACCTCCGTGATCGACACGATCGGGTAGGAGGCGAGCGTGTTGGTCGTGGGGTTGCCGTCCTCGTCGAAGAGCACCTCCTCGAGCAACGCCTGTGCCGCACCCTGCGCGAGGCCGCCGTGCCGTTGGCCCTCCGCGATCAGCGGGTTGATGATCGTGCCCGCGTCGTCGAGCGCGAACAGCTTGCGCAGCCGGGCCTGACCGGTCTCGACGTCGACCTCCACCACAGCCACGTGGGCACCGAACGGGTAGGTCGGTCCGGCGGCGCTGAACACGCTGCGCACCTTGAGCTCGTGCTTGGCGGCGAGCGTCGCGAAGCTGATGCCGCTGGTCGGCACGCCGCGCACGGCGAGCCCGGCCCGGCCGACGTCGACGACCAGGTCCTCCGGGGCGATCTCGAGTTCGTCGGAGGCCATCTGCTTCGCGACGTCGATGAGCTCCCGGGAGGCCTGGCGCACGGCGGCGCCGCCCTGCTGCAGGCTGCGGGAACCGCCGGTGCCGCCGCCGACCGGCACGAGGTCGGTGTCGCCCCACTTGACGGTGATCTTGTCGAGCGGGATGCCGAGTTCGTCACTGACCAACATCGCCCACACCGTCGAGTGACCCTGCCCGTGCGGCGAGGTGCCGGTGAGGATCGTCGCGCTGCCGTCGGCGTGCACCTCGACGGTGGCGTTCTCGGTGGGCGGCCCGGATTCGCTGCCGCCGCCGGTGATCTCGACGTAGACCGACACGCCGATGCCGAGCTGCAGGGTGTCACCCCGTGCGCGCCGGGCCGCCTGCTCGGCACGCAGCCCCTCGTAGTCGGCGGCGGCGATCGCGCGTTCCAATGCCATCGGGTAGTCGCCGGAGTCGTAGCTGGCGCCGCCCTTGGTGGTGACCGGTTCGGTGAACGCCGGCAGGAGGTTGCGGCGGCGAACCTCGGCCGGGTCCATGCCCAGCTCGGCGGCGAACAGGTCGACCGCGCGCTCGATCGCCGCGGTCGCCTCCGGACGCCCGGCGCCGCGGTAGGCACCGACCGGGGTCGTGTTGGTGACGACGCTGCGGAACGACGACTCGACGTGCTCGATGTCGTAGACGCCCGGCGCCATCAACCGGGTCAGGGTCGGGAGCATGCCGCCGAACTTGGGATAGGCGCCGGAGTCCTGCAGGATCTGCAGTCGGTACGCGGTGATCCGGCCGTCGCGTCGCCCGCCGATGGTGACCGTCTGCACCTGCGCCCGGCCGTGCGACATCGCGACCATGTTCTCCGAGCGGGTCTCGACCCAGGTCACCGGGCGGTCCAGGTGGCGCGCCAGGTGCGCGACCAGCGCATGCTCCACGTCGGCGCCGAACTTCGCACCGAACGCGCCCCCGACCGCCGGCGTGACGACCCGCACCTGCTCGGTCGACACCCCGAGCATCTTGGCCAGCGAACCCTGCGAACCCTGCGCGCCCTGGTTCGGCAGCCACACGGTCAGCCGGCTGCCGTCCCATGCCGCGGCGCCGGCGCGTACCTCCAGCGGCGCCACCGCGACGCGCTGGTTGAGGATCTCGCGCGAGACCACGACCTCGCAGTCGGCGAAGACGCCGGTCTCGTCGGGTTCGTCGCCGCCGGAAAGACAGACGTTCGAACCGACCTCCGGGAACAACAGCGTGTCGCCCCGCTCGGCGTCCTTGGGATCGACGACGGCCGGGAGCGGGTCGTACTCGACGTCGACGAGCTCCGCGGCGTCCTCGCCCTGGTACCGGGAGTCGGTGAGCACCACCGCGACCGGTTCGCCGACGAACCGCACCGTGCCCGTGGCCAGCAGCGGCTGCCCCATCTCGTCCGGGTACATCGGCAATGGCGGTGTCTGGCTCGGCAGCCCGGTGAGGTCGTCGGCGGTGAACACCGCGACGCATCCGCCGACCTCGAGCGCGGCCGAGGTGTCGATCGCGACGATCCGGGCATGTGCGATCGGCGAACGGACGACGGTCATGCGCAACGCGTCGGCGAGCCGTTCGTCGCGCACGTCCTCGGTGTAGACGGCGCCGGTCGTGAGGAACTCAGGATCCTCGAGCCGTTGCACCCGCGTGCCGAGAATGCTGCCGACCGCTCGGTCGGTATCCAATGTCACCACGTTTTCTGACAGTAGCGTTGGTTGTCAGATCCACGACGGGGTGGGTCCCACGAGTTCGGCCGGCGCGTCGCCGCGGTGCGCGGCTGCCAGTTGCGCCAGCCAGCCGGCCACCCCCGCGGCGCCCTGCATGAGTCCCGGCTCCGGTGGCAGCTCGGGCGGCGTCGCGGTGTGCTCGGTGTTCGACCAGGTCAGGCCCTGTGGTGTGGCGACCGCGCGGTCGACGACGTCGTCGGCGAGTGCATCCGCCCACGCCAGCAGGGCCGGATCGCCGCTCGCGTGGTACCGGTCGAGGAGCATCTTCCCGACACCGGCCGTCCCGCAGCACCGCGCCACGTTGTCCCAGTACCCCGGGTACAGGCGCTGCGGGATCCGGCTGTCGCGCAGCGCCTGCAGGCAGGCCTCGACCGCGCCGCGCCACCGTGGCTTGCGGGTCGATCGCCTCCAGCAGGACGAACAGCCGCACCGTGCCGGTCGGCCCGTGACACCAGCCGTAGAACACCGGCGGGCGGTGTGCCTGCAGCGGGATCGTCAGCGGGACCGCCCAGCCGCCGGGCCGGTCGCCCGCGTCGACGAGTGCCTGCGCGCCGAGCGTGGCGACCTCGACGAGGTCGGGCCGGCGCAGCGCCCGACCGGCGGCCGCGAGCGCATATGCCACCCCGGCGGTGCCGTGCGAGAAACCGGGCTGCAGGTAGGGCCAGTCGGGGGTCATGCGCCAATGGAGCCCGGCGGGGACCGGCTCGCCCACCGCGACGAGGTGATCGGCCAGATCGCCGGCGGTTGCCTGTGCGGCCGGCGACCCGTCGTCGATCAGGGCCAACACGATCCCGGCCGCGCCCGAGACCACGTCGGTGTACTCGCTCGTGCCGGGTGCGGCGGCGACTCGGGCGGAGACCTCGGCCGCGGTCTGCGCGGCCGTCGCGTCGGCGGTCGCCCGGTGCCAGGCGCGCAGCGCCACCGCCACCCCGGGCCAACTGCCGAACAGGCCATCGTCGACGAACCTCTCGCCGCCGTGCCGCGCGATGCGTACCAGCCGGTCGCGCGCCCGCGCCCGCCACGTCGGCGACATCCAGTCCGGCCGAGGTGGCTTCCGCGCACGCCAGGAGCACTCCGGCCGTTCCCTCGTAGAGGTCGTCGACGTCCGGCTCGGCCGTCGACGCGATCCAGTCGAAGGCCTGCCGGGCAACGGCTGCGTAGTCACGCACGCTGCCACGATGCCAGCAGTCAGCCGATCCGGCGCGTGCTCTCGACGATGGTCGGCTCCTGATTGAGGTCGACGCACAACACGTCGTGATCGAGCTGAGCGCACCAGCGGCGGGTCTTGGCGATGTCGATGTCGTAGTAGTGCATGAACGCCATCGCGGAGATGATCCACGGGCCGCTCTCGGCGCGGGTGGAGCGGCGCACCTGGTACGCGTGGTCGGCCGTCGGGCACACCGGCCGCAGCCCGATCAGCCGCGCCTGCCGGTCGTAGAGCAGCTCCACCGCGTCCGGCGAGCCCAGGGCGACGAACGCCGAGCGGTTCATCGACAGGGCGCCACGCTTCTGGATCGTCACGTGCGGTTCGGTTTTGAGGGTGAGCAACCTCCGGTTGAAGGTCTCGAACTGAGCCATCGCCGTGTCCCCTCCCAGAGGCACCGTCCAACCACTCATTCGTGCGGTGCGGCCCGACCGGTTCCGCTCGTTAGGCTTTCGACGTGGACGAACGCACCGGGCTGCCCGTGGTCGGGATGGTGGGGGCCGGCCAGCTCGCCCGGATGACGCACCAGGCGGCGATCCCGCTGGGCCAGTCGCTGCGGATCCTGGCCGACTCCGCGATCGACGGCGCGGCGCTGGTGGCCGCGGACGTCGTCGTCGGCGACTACCGTTCGCTCGCCGATCTGCGGGCGTTCGCGCGTGACTGCGACGTCCTCACCTTCGACCACGAGCACGTGCCCAACGAACATCTCGCTGCGCTCGCCGCCGACGGCGTCCGCGTACACCCGGGCGCGCCGGCGCTGCGCTTCGCACAGGACAAGCAGGCGATGCGCGAGCGACTCGGCGGCCTCGGCGTGCCCTGCCCGCGGTGGGTCCCGATCGCCGACGCCTCCGATCTGGAGACCTTCGGCGCCGAGGTCGGCTGGCCGGTGATCCTCAAGGCCGCCACCGGCGGGTACGACGGCAAGGGCGTGTGGGTGCTGCCCGACGCCGCGGCCGCGGCCGACGTGCTCGGATCCGGCACCCGGCTCATCGCCGAGGAGCAGGTGCCGATCGTGCGTGAGCTCGCCGCGGTCGTGGCCCGCTCGCCGTTCGGGCAGGGCGCGGCATGGCCGGTGGTCGAGACCGTCCAGCGCGACGGCATCTGCGTCGAGGTGATCGCCCCGGCGCCCGGCCTCGACGCCGACGATGCGGAAACGGCCCAGGCCCTCGCGCTGCGCATCGCGGCCGAACTCGACGTCGTCGGCGTGCTGGCGGTGGAGCTGTTCCAGACCGCTGACGGGCTCGTCGTCAACGAGCTCGCGATGCGCCCGCACAACTCCGCGCACTGGACGATCGAGGGCGCACGCACCTCGCAGTTCGAGCAGCACCTGCGCGCGGTCCTCGACTACCCGCTCGGCGACACCTCACCGACAGCGCCGGTGACCGTCATGGCCAACCTGCTCGGCGGTCCGGACGACGTCGTGCCGAAGGGCATCGACGAGCGGGTGCATCACTTCATGGCGCACTGGCCGGACGTCAAGATCCACCTGTACGGCAAGCAGTTCCGGCCCGGCCGCAAGGTCGGGCACGTCACAACCACGGGCGACGACCTGGCCACCGTCCGAGAGCGCGCCAGAACCGCCGCCGACTACCTGATGAACGGTGACCCGCAATGACGCAGCCACTCGTCGGCGTGATCATGGGCAGCGACTCCGACTTCGACGTCATGGGCGCGGCCGCGCAGGCGCTGGCCGAGTTCGAGGTGCCGCACGAGGTGCGGGTGGTGTCCGCACACCGCACCCCGGCCGGGATGGCCGAATACGCGCAGCAGGCTGCCGAGCGTGGCCTGCAGGTGATCATCGCCGGTGCCGGGGGCGCCGCGCACCTGCCGGGCATGGTCGCGTCGCTGACCACGCTGCCGGTCATCGGGGTGCCGGTGCCGCTGAAGTACCTCGACGGCCTGGACTCGCTGCTCTCGATCGTGCAGATGCCGGCCGGCGTCCCGGTGGCGACGGTGTCGATCGGAGGCGCCCGCAACGCCGGCCTGCTGGCGGTGCGGATCCTCGCAGTCGCGCAGCCGCGCCTCGCCGACCGGATGGCGACGTTCCAGGAGGAGCTGCGCGCCACGGCGCTCGCCAAGGACGCCGCGCTGCAGCAGCGGTTGGGCGACTGACTACACCACGTCGGCGCGCTGGAACGCTTTCCACAGATAGGGGGCGAGCGAGCGCGCGTAGGTCGTCGTGACGTGACTGTTGTCGCGATACACGTTGACACCACCGATGACCGCCGGGCAGACGTTGCCGCGGCAGTAGAACGACGTCATGTCGACGTAGTGGGCCGACGGCACGCGCTGCACCGCCGCGCGATACGGGTCGAAGACGTTGTCCAGGTTCGCGTCGCGGTGCAGTGAGCACTTGTCGTTCGCTTCGGCGACCGTGACCTGCGCCAGGCAGGTATTGGGGTTGGCCGCGGCGGTGTTGCCCGCGAACGGATTGTCGCGCACAGCCACGATCGGCACGCCTTGCCTGGCGACGGTCTGCCATGCCTGCGTCATCGAGTCGACAGTGGCCTGGCGGTCGCCGTGCAGCAGGCCGACCCAGGAGGTGGTGACGACGAAGTCGTAGTCGGTTGCGGTGCGTTGCAGCAGACTGTCGAGGCGTTTGCGCATCGCCGAACATGCGTCGGCCAGCGACTTGGTGACGATCGGTGGCTTCCCGGTGGCCCAGTCGCAGCCGCCCGAGGTGAACAGGTCCGCGGTGACGCGTTTCTCGCTGACCAACCGCTCGAGCCCGGACATGAGTACCTGGGCGTGCGAGTCCCCGATGACCGCGATGCGGGGAATGCTCGGATCCGACGTGTCGCCGAAACTGCACGGTCGCAGTGGAACCGCCTGCATCTTCGCGTTGCATCCCTGGATGCGCGGATAGTCACTGCCCGCCGCCGTCGGGGCGGGAACGAGCGTGTCCCGCCAGCTGTGGGTTCGGGCACCCGACCGCGCCGGGCGCCATGGCGGACGCGCCGAAGCAGCGCGGCGCGCTGGCCACGATGTGCCGGGCCGCGACCTGTTCGCGCCGGGCTTCGTGGGTCGCGGTCGTCGCGCCGAACACAGCGATGACCACCATGCACGCCGCGCCGAGCGCCGCCCAGCCCAGGCTGACCGCCGGCACCCGGAGCTTCCATCGCCGGCCGGTACGGATCGGGTCCTCGACGAAGCGCTTGGTCAGCCAGCTCAGGACGAGCGTGCCGAACAGGATCGCGAGCCGAGGGCCGAAACCGATCGCGTGCCCGAGCGCATACGGCAACAGGATGATCAGCGGCCAGTGCCACAGATAGATCGAGTAGGAGATGTCGCCGAGGAACTGGACCGGCCGCAGCGCCAGTACTCGGGTCGGTGACCACGCGAGCAGCGGGTGGCCGGCGGCGATCACCGCGAGCGTCGCGAGCACGACCAGAATGGCGCCGGTGCCGGGCATCGGGGTGCTGCCGGTGAAGTGCAACCCGAGGTAGACCAACGAGCCGAGCCCGATCCACGACGCCACAGCGCGCAGCCGCGGTGCACTCGCAGCCGGATCGGGCCGCGAAACACGCGAGGAGAGCCCCGGCACCGAACTCCCACGCCCGCGTCGTCGTGATGAAGTATGCGGTCTGCGGGTTCTGCGCGGTCTCGTGCAACGAGAAGGCAAGCGATGCGGCAGTGGCTGCCGCGAGCACCAGCGGAACCGTGGCGCGGCCTCGGCGCCTGGGCAATCCGTGCCGTCCGCGGGGCCGGAACAGCCAGGCGAGGCCGAGCGCCACGCTGACCAGCAACGGCCAGACCAGGTAGAACTGTTCCTCGGCCGACAGCGTCCAGTAATGCTGCACGGGCGACGGGTTGTTCGACTGGGCGAGATAGTCCACCGAGTCGCGCGCCAGCGACCAGTTCTCGGCGTAGAGAGCCGAGGCGCCGATCTCCTTGTAGAACTGCTGCCAGTACAGGTGCGGCACCCAGACGGCCACGGCGAGCGCGGTCGCGCCGAGTACGAGGTAGGCCGCAGGCAGCAGCCGCCGGGCCCGCCGCGCCCAGAACGCCGCGAGGTGCACCCGTCCGTTGACGGCGGTCTCGCGCAACATGTGCGAGGTGATGAGGAAACCGGAGATCACGAAGAACACGTCGACGCCGATGTAGCCGCCCGGCAGGTCCGCCGGCCACAGGTGATAGATGACCACCAGCAACACGGCGACCGCGCGCAGACCTTGGATCTCCGGGCGGATCTCGCCGGCAGGGGAGCCCGTCGCGCCGGTCGGGCGCGTGGCCGCGGGCGCCGGCCGCGTCGCGGCCGGCTCCGTAGTAGCAGCCATCAGAGTTCGTGCTCCTCGACGTCGCACGAACCGCGACATCCTGCGTTATCGATACGTTATCCGGCGCCCAAGTCTACGACGGGCCGCAGGATCGCAAGACCGGCACTGACAGCGATCACAGGAGTGATGTCAGGGACGTCCCTGAGGGCAGCGCTCACCCGGCGTCCGTACGCTGACCCAATGTGGCGTGGGGTCGTGGCGAAGCGCCTGCACTCGCGCCGCTCGCGACTGATTGCCGCGGCGACCGTGCTCGTCCTGGTCGTCGCCGGGCTCCTCGTCGGGATCGCAGCGTCGGGTGACAACATCCGGGTCAGCTCCCGATTCGTCACCGGCACCCCGGAGGGCTCGACGAAGGTCGAACTCGACACCTCGCTCTATGTGCCGCAGAACACGCCGGCGCCGGCGGTGCTGCTGAGCCAAGGCTTCGGCGGGAGCAAGAGCTCGCTCGATTCCACCGCACGCACCATGGCCGAGCACGGGTACGTGGTGCTCGCCTACAGCGCTCGCGGATTCGGCAGCTCGGGCGGTTTGATCCACTTCGCCGCGCCGAACTACGAGGTCCACGACGGCACACTGCTCATCGACTACCTGGCCGGTCTGAAAGAGGTCGCCCGCAAGGACGGCAAACCGCAGATCGCCACGGCCGGTTCCTCCTACGGCGGCGCGCTGTCGCTACTCATCGCAGCCGCCGACCAGCGGGTCCGAGCGGTCGCCGCCGACATCACCTGGAACGACCTTTCGCACGCGCTGTTCCCGAACTTCGGCGCCACCACCCCGGGGGTGTTCAAGAAGCTGTGGGCCGGGCTGCTGTTCGGGAACGCGTTCAGCACGTCGGCGAGCATCAGCGCGCTGCTCGGCGACCAGCCCGCCGACGGGAGCTCCGGATCCGTCGGCTGCGGCAACTTCGCTCCCGACGTGTGCTCGGCATACCAGGCCTCGGCCGCCACCGGCACCCCGACTGCCGCGATGCGGGCTCTCATGCGGCGGGCCAGCCCTGCGGCGGTGCTCAATCGCATCGACGTGCCCACCCTGCTGACCCAGGGCGAGCAGGATTCGCTGTTCCCGCTCAGTGAGGCCGATGCCAACGCCCGCGGCATCGCCGCGCACGGCACGCCGGTGCGGGTGGTGTGGCGGCCGGGCGGCCACGACGACGGATCAGTAGGTGGCGGCACCGCCACGAGTGAGGCCGTCGACTGGTTCGACACCGCCTTTCGCGGCGACGTCTCGACGCACCAGCGGTTCCGGTTCGCCGAGCAGGCGGGTGTGGTGTCCGCCGCCACCGGCGACGCGTCTCAACAGACCCGCGAGGCCGACGGCTATCCCGGCATCGCGGGCACACCGAGCGAGACGACCCGGGTCATGGTCCGCGGGGTGACCCAGTCCGTCGCGTCGCCGGCCGGCGGCGTGCCGGCCGTGATCACCAGCATTCCCGGGCTGGGCGGAATCTCCAGCCGCTTCGACCAGGCGCTCACGAGCTTCCCGACCGCGCCCGGCCAGACTGCGTTGTTCATCTCGCCCACGCTGAAGCACAGCATCCTCGTCGCCGGCGAACCGCGGGTGCGCGTCGTGATCACCGCGAAGACGACCACCGATGCGGTGCTGTTCGCGGCCGTGCGCGACGTGAGCAACGACGGCTCGAGCACTCTGCCGTCGCAGCTGGTGACGCCGGTCCGGCTGAGCGGGCTCACCCCGGGGCGGCCCACCGAGGTGACCCTGCGACTGCCGTCGTTCGTGCGCAATGTGCTGGCCGGTCACCGGCTCGCGCTCAGCGTGAGCGCCAGTGATTTCGCCTATGCGGGGCCGAGTGAAGCGCGCGACTACGCGGTCGCGCTGCCGTCCGGGCAGGCGGCCCTGGAGCTGCCCATCACATCCGGCACCCCGATCAGCGCGGGGCATCCGGTGAGCTGGGTGATCGTCGGCCTCGTGGCGTGCCTGCTGGTCGGCGCGGCGGTTGCGATCGTGATCGTCCGGCGGCGCCGGGTGTTGCGCCCGCGCCCCGATCTCGCCGATGTCCCGGTGAGCATCGACGGCCTCGTGAAGGAGTACAAGGGCGGCTACCGCGCCGTCGACAACGTGAGCTTCACCGTCGAGCGCGGTCAGGTCGTCGGCCTCCTGGGCCCGAACGGCGCAGGCAAGACGACGGCGCTGCGCGTGCTGGTCGGGCTGATCACCGCGACGTCGGGGGAGGTGCATGTGTTCGGCGAGCCGGTGCGCCCTGGTGCGCCCGTGCTGTCGCGACTCGGCGCGTTCATCGAGGGTCCCGGGTTCCTGCCGCACCTGTCCGGCCGGGAGAACCTACGCCTGTACTGGGCCGCCACCGGTCGTCCGAACGACGAGGCGGAATTCGAAACCGCGCTCGAGATCGCCGGCCTCGGTGCGTCGGTCGACCGCCGGGTCAAGGCCTACAGCCATGGCATGAAGCAACGTCTCGGCATCGCCCAGGCAATGCTCGGGCTGCCCGAGGTGTTGGTGCTCGACGAGCCGACCAACGGTCTCGACCCGCCGCAGATCGCCGAGATGCGCGAGGTGATGCAGCAGTACGCCCTGACCGGGCGCACGGTGGTGGTGTCCAGTCACCTGCTCGCCGAGGTCGAGCAGACCTGTACGCACGTCGTCGTGATGCACCGCGGCAAGCTGGTGGCCGCTGGTTCGGTTGCCGAAATTGCCGGCGCGGGTGGGTTGCAGCTCGCGGTGCCGGACCCGGCGGAGGCCACGCGAGTGCTCGCCGCAGCCGGCATCACCGCCCAGTCGGTGCCCGCCCGGCGCGCACTCGAAGACGTGTTCCTCGACCTGATCGGAGACGACCGGTGAGCGAACCCAGGCCGGTGCGCACCCGCGGCGTGAGTGATCGTGAGCTGTCCGGCATCGCCGCCACCCGGCGTGGATTCCACAGCCGCCTGGCCCAGCTCGATCCCGAGCGCAAGCCGACCTACGACCCGCGCAAGACGCTCAGGCTCCGGGTCGAGATGGTCCGGCAGGTCAAGCGGCGCCGCACCCAGGTCGCGTTCGGTCTGTTGATCATCCTGCCGATCATCATCGCGATCGCCTTCAAGATCGGCGGCGGTGCCGAGAGCGACGCGCCGCAACTCGTCGGGCTCGCGACCGCCGGCGGGTTCAACTTCGCGATGTTCACCGAGTTCGCGGCGGTCGGCTTCCTGCTCGTCGTGGTGGTCGCGTTGTTCTGCGGCGACACCGTGGCCAGCGAGGCGAGCTGGGCCTCGCTGCGGTACCTGCTGGCCCAGCCGGTGCCGCGCTCGCGGCTGCTGCGCCAGAAGCTGATCGTGGCCGGACTGCTCAGCTTTGCGGCGAATCTGCTGCTGCCACTGTGGGCGTTCGTGATCGGCGGGCTGTTCTTCGGGTGGGCGCCGATCCGTTCGCCGATCGGCGGATCGTTCGACACCGGTGCTGCCACGTGGCGTCTGGTCGTCAGCGTCGTCTACATCTGCGGTCAGCTGCTGATCGTGGCCGCGCTGGCGTTCCTGCTCAGCGTCAGCGTCGACAACCCGCTCGGCGCCGTCGGCGGCGCGGTGATGCTCGTGGTGATCTCGAACATCCTCGACCAGATCACCGCGCTCGACCCGTACCGCCAGTACCTGCCGACGCACTTCCAGTACGCCTGGGTCGACACGCTGAGTTCACCCATCAGATGGGACGACATGTTGCGCGGCACCGGCCTGGCGCTGGTCTACGCCGCGCTGTTCCTCGGCTACGCCTGGCTGCGCTTCGACCGCAAGGACGTGACCTCCTAGCCCAGCGGCGCCGAGACCGCGCTATCTGGTCGCGCGCTGCCGCTCGCGGTACGCCTTCACGTTCGCCCGGTTTCCGCAGCCGCTGTCGCAGAACCGCCGGGACCGGTTCTTCGACAGGTCGACCACGACGTCCTCGCAGTCGTCGGCGGCGCACACCCGCAGCCGGTCGAGCTCGTCGGTACGCACCACGTCGACGACGGCCATGGCCGCCTCCACCGCCATCCGGTCCGCCATGGAGTGCTCCGGGGTCCAGGCGTGCAGGTGGTAGGGCCACTCGTCGTGCTTGGCCAGCTGCGGAAGGGCCTGGGCGGCGCGCAGCAGCTCGTTGACGATCTCGACGACGCGGTCCTCGTCCGCGGACCAGATCTCGCGCAGCCGGGGGCGCAGATCCTGTACCGCGTGCAACTCGACGGCGGAGTACTTGTGCGTGTTCGTCCACCCCCAGCGAGCGACGAACCGGTCGAGGTCGGCAGGGGTGTCCAGCGTCTCGACGGCGTCGTACGAGGCGGTGTTCACCAGCGCCGCGGCAGCCTGCAGCCCGATCTCCGTGTCATAAGCAAAAAGCACGTTGACTCCTGACAGTCCCGGCCGATAGGCTCGTCATGAGCATAGAACGTTTTGGTCATTACGGGAGGTGTTCATGCGCACCAGCAGTGCAGGTCTCGGCCTCGCGGTCGTGTCGGCGGCGACGTTCGGCACCTCCGGCACGTTCGCCAGCGCCCTCATCGCCACTGGTTGGACGCCGGGCGCCGCCGTCGCCGTGCGGGTCAGCCTGGCGGCGCTCGTGCTGACCGTCCCTGCCCTGCTGCAGCTGCGCGGGCGCTGGGGACTGCTTCGCGCCAACCTGCCGGTCGTGATCGCCTTCGGCGGTTTCGCGGTCGGCGTGGCCCAGCTGTGTTACTTCTCGGCCGTCGAGCACCTGTCGGTGGGCGTGGCCCTGCTGCTGGAGTACTCCGGTGTCCTGCTCGTGGTGGGGTGGATGTGGCTGCGGCACCATCAGCGCCCGAACCGCCTCACCGTCGCCGGCGGCGTCGCGGCGATCCTCGGGCTCATGCTGGTGCTCGACCTCACCGGTGACCAGCACGTCGACGCCGTCGGCGTCATGTGGGGACTGTTCGCCGCGGTCGGCCTGGCCAGCTACTTCGTCATCTCCGCCGGCACCGCGGGCGAGGCGCAGGGCGCCCGCGAATCGCTGCCGCCGATCGTCACCGCGTGGGCCGGCTTGTTGATCGGCGGGCTCGTGCTGGGTGCGCTCGGCCTGGTCGGGGTGCTGCCGATGCGCGCATCGACCGCCGACGTCGACCTCGCGGGCTGGCAGGTGAGCTGGCTGGTGCCGATCCTGGGGCTGTCGGTGGTCGCCGCCGCGATCGCCTACGCCTCCGGCATCGGCGCTGCGCGTCGCCTGGGCGCGCGGCTCGCCTCGTTCGTCGGACTGGCCGAGGTGCTGTTCGCGGTGCTGTTCGCCTGGCTGCTGCTCGACCAGCGGCCCACGGCCCTGCAGGCGATCGGCGGTGTGGTGGTGCTCGGCGGCATCGCATTGGTCCGAGCCGCCGAGCGGGAACCGGCCGTCACCGCGAGCGCGGAGCTGGAGCCGGCCGGCAGCCCCGGCTGATGGACCCTCTCCCGGCCGACGCGCGAGAGGTGTCGGTGGCCGCCGCCCGGCTGCCGCGCTGGCTGGCCGGATTCGCCGAACGGCACGGTTCGACCACCACCACGCCGACGTCCGAACGCGTCGTGCTCACCGGCGCCGACGGCGCGCTCGCCGAGATCGTGGTGCCCTTCCCGCCGCTGGTCGGCGAACTCGTCGACCACGTCGCACGCGATCGCCGGATCGCGGTGCTGCTGGTGCGCCGTGGTGGCTACGCGGTCGGCGTCTTCGACGGCGACCGGTTGCTCGCCTCGAAGGTCGGCAGCACTTACGTCCAGGGCACGACGAAGGCCGGCGGCTGGTCGCAGCAGCGCTACGCCCGGCGCCGCGCGAACCAGGCCGATGCGGCATTCGCGGCTGCCGCCGACGCCGCGGTCCGGGTGATCGCCACCGAGCAGCTCGACGCGCTGGTCGCCGGCGGCGACCGCCCGGCGGTCCGGGCCGTGCTCGACGACCCCCGGCTGGCCGGGCTGCCCGAGCCGAGTCCTCCGTGGCTGCAGGTGAAGGACCCGAAGCTGCGGGTGCTGGCCGCCACGCCGGATCAGTTCCGGGCGGTGCGCATCCGCCTGGTGCCGTGACGACGCGGAGAACGCACCGCGAACACGGGCCGTCGGTCCGTAGGCTGCACGGGTGCCGCAGCGACCCGGAACCGTGCGCTGATGGCCAAATTCACCTTTCAAACGGGCAACGCCGCCGGGCTGCGCCGACTGCCCTGGTACCTGCTCGGTGCGCTGGCCACGCTCGTCGTGCCGCGCACCGCCAAGCTGTGGGTGTTCGGTTCCGGGATCGGGCCGGGGGAGGGCGCACTGCCGCTGTTCCGGCTCGCCCGCGCCGAGCTTCCCGCTGACAGCCGGCTCGTCTGGTTGGCCACGACCGCCGACGAACTCGCGCGGGCCCGCGCGCTCGGGCTGGACGCCGAGCCGAAGCTGCAGCCGGCGCGGGTTCTGGCTCACCCTGCGCGCCCGGGTGCTCGTGGTCACCCACGGCCTCGGCGACGTCAACCGATATGCGGTGCGCGGCGGATTCGTGGTGCAGCTGTGGCACGGCATCCCGCTGAAGAAGCTGCACCTGGACGCCCCGATCGCGCAGACCGCGTCCTCGCGGCTCGGCCGGATGATCGTGCGGCGCGGCTACCGGGTGGCCGGCCGCCAGATCGACCTGATCCCGGTCGCGGGCGCGCCCGTGGTGTCGCGCATCGCGAGCGCGTTCGGCACCCCGGCCGAGCGCATCGTGGTCACCGGAGACCCGCGCGACGACGTGTTGTTGCAGGGCACCGCAGCCGACCGGCGAGCCGGCGCGCGGGCGCTGCTGGAGCCACTGGTCGGGCCGCTGCCCGACACCGGTCCGGTCGTCCTGTACGCCCCCACCTGGCGCGACGGCGAACCCGACCCGGCCGCGCCCGACGACGCGACCTGGGCGGACATCGCCGCGTGGCTCGAGCGGGTCGACGGGGTGTTGGTGGTGCGCAATCACCCGCTCGGGCGCGGCGACTACTCCGGTGGTCCGCGCAGCTCGGCCCGGGTGCGCACGCTCGACGCGACCGAACTCGCCGACCTCACCCCGGCGCTGCCTGCCTTCGACCACGTGGTCACCGACTACTCGTCGGTTGCCTACGACTTCGCGCTCACCGGCGGCACCACGGTCTTCCTCGCCACCGACGTCGACACCTACCTCGACGCGCGCGGGCTCTACCAGCCCTACCCGGTGTTCACCGGCGGCCGGCACGTCGCGAGTTGGGACCACGCGCTGACCCTGCTCGACGCGCTGATCCAGAACGATCCGGATGTCGTCGCCGCTGCGAAGGCCGAGCGCGACCGGCTCCGCGACGAGCACTTCGACCACCTCGACGGGCGGGCCACCGAGCGCGTGTTGGCCCAGATCCGGGCGCGCGTCGATGGCGTCTCGCCGCCACGTCAGGAGTCGCGAAACCGGCCGACCGTCGAGGCGTTGCACATCAGCGCCGACCACCTGGTGGCGGACCTGACCGGCGCCGACATGGTGTCCGCGGCCAGCCTGGACGGCCCGCGCGGGCGCATCGACGCGACGCTCGAGCGCGAGGCGGATCACCTGCGCGCCCGGTTCCCGCTGCTCGCCACGCGCTGGGGCGCGCCGAACCTGGCGCTGCCGTCGGGCGACTACCGCCTCGACATCGGCACCTCGCACCGGGTCGGGATCGATACGACACTGCCGGACGTGCAGCACCCGCTGTTCCGGGCCCGGGCACGTGCGGCGGACGGTGAGCTGGTGGTGCACATCGGGGCGCCGCTCGCCGACGACGAGCTCGGTGCCGCCGCGCAGCGACGACTGCGCGCTCGGGCGATGCGCCCGCACCGACGCGAGCACGCCGTCTATTTCGAGAGTTTCTACGGCCGCGCCGCCGCCGACAACCCGGCCGCGATCGATCGGGTCCTGGCCCGGGTACGGCCCGACGTGCGCCGGTACTGGAGTGTCGGTGACCGTTCGGTGCCGGTGCCGCCCGGGGCCGTGCCGCTCGTGGAGTACAGCCGCGAATGGTGGCGCGTGCGGGCGCAGGCGCGCGTATACGTGATCAACGACTGGCTGCGCTGGACCCACCGGCGCCGCCGCGGCCAGCACGTCCTGCAGACCTGGCACGGCACGATGCTCAAACGGTTGGCACTGGACCGGCCCAACACGACGCCGCGGACGCGGTTCGCCACGGTGCGGCAGTCGTTGCGCTGGAACGCCATGCTGGCCCAGAACGATTACAGCGCAAGGATCTTCCGCACGTCCTACGCGTTCAAGGGCCCGATCTGGCAGACCGGCTACCCGCGCAACGACGTGTTCGTCGACGCCGCCCGGGCGCGGGAGGTGCGCAGCCTGCTCGGCGTGCCGGACACCGCCCGGATCGTGCTCTACGCGCCCACCTGGCGCGACGATCGAGCCGGTCTCGTCGACTATCTGGACCTCGTCGAATTCGCCGCGGCGCTGCCGTCGGATCACGTGCTGCTCGTGCGCGGCCACTCCCGCACGCTCGGCCACGGGCAGGACCTGCGTGGCGACCGGCTCGTCGACGTCACCAGCTATCCGGACATCGCCGAACTCATGCTCGTCGCCGACATGTTGGTCACCGACTACTCGTCGGTGATGTTCGACTTCGCCGCCACCGGCAAGCCGATGATCTTCTACACCCCGGACCTCGACCACTACAGCGACGTGTTGCGCGGGTTCTACTTCGACCTGCTCGCCGACGCGCCGGGCCCGGTCGTGGCCACTCGCCAGGAACTGCTCGAGGCGATCGGCGACGTCGCGGACGCCGCGAACAAGTATGCCGAGCGCTACACGGCCTGGCGGGCGAAGTTCACTCCGTACGACGACGGCCATGCCGCCGAACGCGCCGTCCAGCGGATGCTCGACGCCGGTTGGCTGCCCTGATCCTCGTTCAGAAGAGCTTGGCGAGCTCGCGGGCAGCCGCGTGCGCCTGCTGCCGCCCGGCGTCCGCGTCGGCGGTCGCGAGGTCCGGCCGGAAGGCGATCTCACTGATGTCGTCGATCCCGGCCCAGCGCAGCCAGTCGGCGAAGAACGGCTGCTGGAAATCCGATCCGAACGCCGGCGGGCGGTCCGGCCCGTAGACCGCGCTCGTGTAGACCACTGCAGCCTTCTTCCCGCGCAGCAGACCCGTGTAGCCGCGCTCGGGGTCGAAGCCGAACACCATGCCCGGCTGGGACACGACGTCGATGAACTGCTTGAGGATGTACGGCACCCCGGCGTTCCACATCGGCACGCTGAACAGGTAGCGGTCGGCGGAGTCGAAGCGCCGGAAGGTGTCGCTCACCTGCGCCCACGCGTTGGCTTGCGGCCCCTGTGGGTCGACCCCGGCGAACACCGCCATCTTCGCCGCGGCAGCGTCCGGTCCGAATGGCGGCAATGTGCCGTCCCACAGGTCGAAGGTGTCGATCCGGACGTCCGGATGCGCGTCGGCGAAGGTGTCCAGGAAGGTCTGGGCGATCGCGAGCGACTCGGATGCCGCGCCGCGCGGTGACGCCGAGATGTGCAGCAGCCGGTGCGCCGCCGGGGCCGTGGGGTGCGCTGTCTGGGCCCTGGGGTGCGCCGTCGAGGCGGGTTGGGTGGTCATCGGGCTTCCTTCCGCTGGTTCTGTGTGTGCGCACGTAGTTATGTGCGTACGCACGCACATTACTTGTGTGCGTGCGCACGCGCAAGACGGCAGATGGTTACACTGCTCGCCATGATGGCGAAGCAGCCGCCCCGCGAGGATGGGTCGCACCTGCCCGGCGTGCGGGCCTGGGCGGCCTTGCTGCAGGTTCACGCCGGGCTGGTCCCGGTGCTCGATCAGGAGCTGCAGGAGCGGGCCGGGCTGAGCCTGGCCTGGTACGACGTGCTGCTCGAACTGAACGCTGCGCCGGACCGGCAGCTGTCGATGAGCGAGCTCGGCGCGCGTGCGGTGCTGTCCCGGACCCGGGTGAGCCGGGTCGTCGACGAGCTCGAACGTGCCGGGCTGGTCGAACGCACCGGCCACCCGACCGATCGCAGGTCGACCTATGCGGCGCTGACCTCGCTGGGCCGGCGGCGGTTCCGCACCGCCGCGCCCGTCTACCTGCGCGGTATCGCCGAGCATTTCGCGACGCACCTCAACCGCACCGAGCTGGAGACGATCGCCGACGCCCTCGAGCGGGTCCGCGACGCGCAGAACTAGCCCGGGTCGCCGTTCCCGGTCGAGCGCCCGGGTGCCAGGATCAACGCATGACGAGCCCGCGGGCCGGTCAGCCGGCAGCCCCTGAGGATCTGGTCGACGTCGCCGCGCTCGAGGCGGCCTACTACGAGCTGCACCCGGACCCGGACAACCCGGAACAGCGGGTCAGCTTCGGCACCTCGGGCCACCGCGGCTCCTCGTCGAAGACGACGTTCAACGAGGACCACATCGTCGCGACGAGCCAGGCGATCTGCGAATACCGCGCGAGCCAGGGCATCGACGGGCCGCTGTTCCTCGGCGCGGACACGCACGCGTTGAGCGGTCCGGCCACCGCGTCGGCGCTGGAGGTGTTCGCCGCCAACGAGGTCACCGTGCTGATCGACTCCCGCGACGGGTACACGCCGACGCCGGCCCTCTCGCGCGCGATCCTCGCCGCCAACGAAGGCCGCTCGAGCGGATTGGCCGACGGCGTCGTGGTCACGCCGTCACACAACCCGCCGAGCGACGGCGGGTTCAAGTACAACCCGCCCGACGGCGGCCCGGCCGGCACCGAGATCACCGGCTGGATCCAGGATCGCGCCAACGCGTTGCTCGCCGAGAAGTTGGCCGGCGTGCGCCGGGTGTCGCACGAACGGGCGCTCGCGGCGGACACGACCCGGCGCTACGACTTCCTCGACGAGTACGTCGATGCCCTGCCGCGCGTCGTCGACCTCGAGGCGATCCGCGGCGCCGGCGTCCGCATCGGCGCCGACCCGTTGGGTGGCGCCAGTGTGGACTACTGGGGGGAGATCGGCGCGCGGTACGGCCTCGACCTCACCGTGGTCAACAAGACCGTCGACCCGCAGTTCGCGTTCATGACGCTGGACTGGGACGGCAAGATCCGGATGGACTGCTCCTCGCCGTCGGCGATGGCGTCGTTGATCGCCCGCCAGGCCGACTTCGACATCGCGACCGGCAACGACACCGACGCCGACCGGCACGGGATCGTCACGCCGGACGGTGGGTTGATGAACCCGAACCACTACCTCGCCGTCGCCATCCGCTACCTCTACGCGCACCGCACGTCGTGGCCGGGCGGGGCAGCGATCGGCAAGACCCTGGTGAGTTCGTCGATGATCGACAAGGTGGCCGCCGATCTGAACCGCAGCCTGCTGGAGGTGCCGGTCGGCTTCAAGTGGTTCGTGCCCGGACTGCGCGACGGCTCGGTCGCGTTCGGCGGCGAGGAAAGCGCCGGCGCCTCGTTCCTGATGCGCGACGGCGCGGTGTGGACCACCGACAAGGACGGCATCATCTTGTGCCTGCTGGCGTCGGAGATCACCGCGGTCACCGGCAAGAGCCCCGCCGCCCACTATCGCGAACTCACCGCCGAGCACGGCGATCCCGCCTACGCTCGGATCGACTCACCGGCCGACCGGCAGCAAAAGGCGATCCTGGCCAAGCTGTCGCCCGAGCAGGTCACCGCGCAGGAGCTGGCCGGCGAGCGCATCGTCGCCAAGCTCACCGATGCACCCGGGAACGGCGCTGCGATCGGTGGCCTCAAGGTGGTCAGCGAGTCAGGCTGGTTCGCCGCTCGGCCCTCGGGCACCGAGGACGTCTACAAGCTGTACGCGGAGTCCTTCCGCGGCGCGGACCACCTCGCCCGGATCCAGGACGAGGCCCGCGAGATCGTGTCCGCCGCCCTGTCCGCCTGACGCGACCGGCACCGAGCCGTCCGACCGTAGACAAAAGGCGACCCCGCCCGGCCGACTCTCGTTCGGCAGGACGGGGCCGCGCGAGCGATCGCACGTGCGTGGATTGGTCTGCCCCCCCGGTACGACCAAGCCCTGCTCGACTGCTCCGACCTGGTCTGCCCCCCGACAAAGACCACGCCGTTTCGCTCGCAGGGATAAGATTTCACACGCACCTAACGCGTGTCAAGTCCATGTGAAGTGAATTTCACGAATGTCCGCGCAGCACCGCTCAGGCCCGTCGTGACGGGCCCGCGGAGGTCGTTCAGTTGACCGGTGTCGCCGCTCGTGACGTGTCGACGGCGTCGCCGGCGCCCCGGGCCATCCCGGCGAGGAAGCCGCTACCCCACGCGTAGTGCATGACCGCGAGCACCCCGCTGCGCCGCAACCGCTCGAGCGGGGTGCCGCGGGTCCCGACCGCCACGCCCGCGAGCAGGGCCGCGTAGGCCGAGGGGCCGACAAGCGCCGTGTAGCCCAACCACGCGGGCAGTGCGCCAACCGCCGCGAGCGGCACGAGCACGACGGCCGCGCCGGAGACGAGCACCAGCACAGGCGGGGCGAAGAAGCGCGGCGAGTTGCGCCGGTGCAGGCGGCGGACCAGTTCGCCGCGCCAGACGCCGGTCGCGTAGAACTGGCGGCCCAGCGCCTTCCACGTCGACCGGGGCCAGTAGCGCACCCGGAGCGACGGGTCGAGCCACACCAGCTTGCCGGCCTGTCGGAAGCGGTGGTTGAGCTCCCAGTCCTCACCGCGCCGCAGCGATTCGTCGAACCCGCCGATCTCGGCGAGTGCCTCGGCCCGCATCACCCCGAGGTAGGCGGATTCGGCCGGCCCGGCAGGCTCGTCGGCCGCGTGGTAGGCACCGCCGCCGAGCCCGAGTCGGCTGTTGTACGCCCAGGCCACTGCGGCCTGCAGCCCCGGGCGGCCGACCGCGAGCATGATCCCGCCGACGTTCGCCGCGCCCGTGGTCAGCAGCGTGTCGACGGCGCGGCGGGTGTAGCCGGCGGGCAATTCGGTGTGCGCGTCGACGCGCACGATGACCGGGTACCGGCACGCCCCGATGGCGGCGTTGAGCCCGATCGGGATGTCGGTGCCGGGATTGTCGACGGTCTGGATGCGCGCGTCGCTCGCCTGCATCCGGGCGACGATGCCGGTCGTCCCGTCGGTCGAGGGGCCGAGCGCGAGCACGATCTCCGTCGGCCCGGCGTAGTCCTGCGCGAGGATGCTCGTGACGGCGGACTCGACGTAGGACGCCTCGTTGAGCACGGGCATCACGTACGACACTCCTGGCGGCCTCTGCACGACACGACAGGTTATCCGGACCGACCGGTGACGGCCGATGCGGCAGCCGCGGCGGGTCTGGTAGGCATGGCGACATGGGGAGCACACAGTGACCGCCGACACCCAACCGTCACCCCTGACCGAGCGCCGAGCGTGGACCGCGTTGCAGGCGCACCATGCCGAGCTGGCCGACACCCGGCTGCGGGACCTGTTCGCCGACGATTCGAGCCGCGGCGAGCAACTGACGGCCGAAGCCTGCGGCATCTATCTCGATTACTCGAAGAACCGGATCACCGCCGAGACGGTCCGGTTGCTCCTCGAGCTCGCGGAGGAGTCCGGCCTGCGAGAGCGCATCGATGCGATGTTCGCCGGCCAGAGGATCAACATCACCGAGGACCGCGCGGTGCTGCACGTCGCGCTGCGTGCACCGCGCGGCGAGAACATCGAGGTCGACGGCATCGACGTCGTCCCGGCCGTGCACGAGGTGCTCGACCGGATGGCCGAATTCGCCGACAAGATCCGCGCCGGTACCTGGCTCGGCCACACCGGGAAACCGATCGTCAACATCGTCAACATCGGTATCGGCGGTTCGGATCTCGGCCCGGTGATGGCCTACGAGGCGCTGCGCCATTACTCCCAGCGGGATCTCACCTTCCGGTTCGTGTCCAACATCGACGGCACCGACTTCGCCGAGGCCACTCGCGATCTCGATCCCGCGCAGACACTGTTCGTCGTCTCGTCCAAGACGTTCACCACGCTCGAGACGATGACCAACGCCGCCACCGCCCGCGCCTGGGTGCTGGACGCGTTGGGCGACGAGTCGGCGATCGCGAAACACTTCGTGGCGGTGTCCACCAACTCGGACGCCGTCAGCGAGTTCGGCATCGACGTCATGAACATGTTCGGTTTCTGGGATTGGGTCGGCGGCCGGTACTCGATGGACTCCGCCATCGGGTTGTCCACGATGATCGCCGTCGGGCCGGACGGGTTCCGCGACCTGCTCGCCGGTTTCCACGAGATGGACGAGCACTTCCGCAACGCTGCCGTTCGGCGAGAACCTGCCGGTGCTGCTGGGCCTGCTCACGGTCTGGTACGCCGACTTCTTCGGCGCGCAGACCCAGGCAGTGCTGCCGTACGACCAGTACCTGAAGCGGTTCCCGGCCTACCTGCAGCAGCTGACGATGGAGTCCAACGGCAAGCACGTCACGCTCACCGGAGCCACCGTCGACTACGCCACCAGCCCCGTCTACTGGGGCGAGCCCGGCACCAACGGGCAGCACAGCTTCTACCAGCTGATCCACCAGGGCACCGAGCTCATCCCGGTCGACTTCATCGGCTTCACCCACTCGCTGAACCCGCTCGGAGCGCATCACGACCTGCTCAATGCGAACGTGTTCGCCCAGGGCGAGGCGCTGGCCTTCGGCAAGACCGCAGAGCAGGTGCGCGAAGAAGGCACGCCCGAGTGGCTGGTGCCGCATCGCGTGTTCGACGGCAACCGACCGTCGAACACCATGCTGCTCGAACGGCTCACGCCGCACGCCCTGGGCACGCTGATCGCCCTGTACGAGCACAGCGTGTTCACCCAGGGCACGATCTGGTCGATCAACTCCTTCGATCAGTGGGGTGTCGAATTGGGCAAGGTACTCGCCAAGAAGGTCGCCGACGAGCTCACGGCGTCCGGCGAGCCCGACCTGCAGCACGACAGTTCCACCAACGCACTCATCCGTCGCTATCGTGCGGCAGCGCGAAATGTCCAAGAGTCGAAACGCTCGTAAGGAGACCTGAGATGCAGCTCGGCATGATCGGCCTCGGGCGCATGGGCGCCAACATCGTCCGGCGCATCATGCGCGACGGGCACACCGCGGTCGCCTACGACACGAGCGCCGACACGGTGTCTCAACTCGCCGGCGAAGGCGCCGTGGGCGCGAACTCGCTGGAGGAGTTCGTCCAGAAGCTCGACAAGCCGCGCGTCGCATGGGTGATGATCCCGGCCGGGATCACCGACCGCGTCATCGGTCAGCTCGCCGACCTGCTCGATGACGGCGACATCGTCATCAACGGCGGCAACTCGAACTACCGCGAGGACATCGACCGCGCTGCCGATCTGAAAACGAAAGGCATCCACTACATCGACGTCGGTACCAGCGGCGGCGTGTGGGGACTCGAGCGCGGTTACTGCCTCATGATCGGTGGCGACGACGAAGCGGTGGCGCATTGCGATCCGCTGTTCGCGTCCATCGCACCGGGCCTGGGTTCGATCGAGCGCACGCCGGGCCGGTCCGGCGACCCGGCGCCGGAGGAACAGGGCTATTTGCATTGCGGTCCGGTCGGCTCCGGGCACTTCGTCAAGATGGTCCACAACGGCATCGAGTACGGCATGATGGCCGCCTACGCCGAGGGCCTGAACGTCCTGCAGCACGCCAACGCGGGCGCCAAGGAGCAGTCGCACTCCGCCGAGGAGACTCCGCTCGATCAGCCGCAGTACTACCAGTACGACCTCGACATCGCGAAGGTCACCGAGGTGTGGCGACGCGGGTCGGTGGTCGCGTCCTGGCTGCTCGACCTCACCGCGGGCGCCATGCATGCCAACCCCGAGCTGGAAGGGCTGGCGGGCCGGGTGTCCGACTCGGGCGAGGGTCGATGGACCGTCAAGGCCGCCATCGACGAGGGCGTCCCCACGCCGGTGCTGTCGGCGTCGCTGTTCGCTCGCTTCTCCAGCCGCGGCGAGGCCCTTTACGCCGATAAGCTGCTCTCGGCCATGCGCCAGGCCTTCGGCGGCCACGTGGAGCTGCCCACGGGGGAGTGACGCCCGAGGGTCGAGGTGCGGCCGCTTACGGGGCCTGCTGGACCGGGGTCTCGCCCGGCGCGCCGAACCGAACGGCAGGGCGTCCGTGCGCGTACCACGTGGCGGTCGAGGGCCGATAGACCGCGATGTCCGCGTGACCATTGCCGTCGAAATCTGCAGTGAGCGGGATGTCGCCGGACACGCCCCAGGGTCGGGGCGTGTCCGCGGACGTACCAGATGCGTCGACGGGCGGTACACCGCGATGTCCGTCGTCCCGTTGCCGTCGTAGTCACCAGGAACCGGGATGTCCCGCGCTGGCCGTACCGCATCGATGCGTGTCCCGGACGTACCAGGTGCCGGTCGACGGCCGGAACACCGCGGCCTGGTCGGCATGGTCGTTGCTCGCGGTGCCGTAGTAGTGGCCGGGCACCGGCACGTCGCCGCGCACACCGTAGGGGAAACTCGCGGCGCCGCGGACATACCACCGCCCGGTTGACGGCCGGAAAACGGCGAACACCGACGGGCGGTGCGCGCCGGAGTACTGCGCCGCGACCGGGATGTCTCCGGCGACGCCCCAACGCGCGCTGCTCGTCACTCCGTTCTGCTTCAGATACCAGGTGCCGTTCGCGGGTCGGAAGACAGCGATGTGCGCCATGCCCGCTTGGTCCTCGGTGGGCGCGGGGATGTCTCCGGCCGCACCGAACTGTTGTGGTCCGGTGTCGGCGCCGAGAATCGACCATCGGTGGCTCTTGTCTATGACGGCTGCAGTGGTGGTACCGCCGCCACAGAAGTCGTCGGGCGCGGGCAAGTTCTGGTCCGGGCCGTTCGGCGGTGTGTAGAACCCGAACAGCAGGACCGGCGCGCCCAGAACCGACCGGCCGGGCGTGACTCGGTAGAGGCCGTAGTCGGCTTTGCTCGTGCCGGCCAATGCCAGGAAGTCACCGTTGTCGATGGGTGTCATCGCCACGGCGGAGCAGAACGGTCCGACCACCGGCGTGAAGTCGGCGGACCCGATCGTCCCGGTGTAGATCGTGTTGGTGTGCACGCCGAAATCGCTGTCGTCGTCAGGAGTGCGTGTCGTGTAGGCGAGCTTGTCGGCGTTGATGGTGATTCGCACGATGGCGGCCGAGGGCGCCGCCGGTTGCGGTGCCGCGGACAAAGCGTCGCGGCGTAGATACATGGCCTGGTGGTCGTGAGTCCAGACGAGGTAGCCGTCGTCCATCGAGACGTAGGAGTTCGCCGCATAGGCCGTGTTGTCGAGCGTCGTGTACTCGCCGGTGGCGAAGTCGAGGTAGTAGAGCACCGAGCTGTCGGTGAGCGGGGACCCGGGCGGGTTGCGATTCCCGCTGACCCTGAGGATCGCGCCGTGCTCGTCGATCGCCGCCACGAATGGAATGTCTTGCGGTTGAGAAGTTCCGTCGATCAGTGGCGGTGAGTAGGTCTTCGTGGTGTGAGTGGCGTCGTCGGTAGGGACGCACCGGTCGTGATGTCGACACCGGGTTCGCCGGTGGGCTCGTCGAGATAGAGCTGCGTATCGACCAAGCTGAATTGGTACGGGACGTAGTCGTTGTCGACCGCTGCCATCGGCGTGCCGGCGTGAACGTCATGCGCCCCACCGAACGCCGAGTAATAAACCGGTCCGGGCTGCTGTCGAATGGAGTTCGTCGCCGACCTCCCAGGCAATGCCCGCGTCGGTGGATTGCAGTCCTTGCAGGTAGGGACGCGGCGCGATGTCCGCACCGGCGGGCGCTGCGGGTGTCATCGTCGTGGCAGTCGAGACGATCAGCGCGGTGGCAGCCGCGACACCGATGACAGATCGACGAAGCAGGCTCATCCGAACCCCCGCTTTGCCCCGCACACGCGGCAGTCGTTGTTGACTACGCGTGTTGGTCTAGACAATGTCGGATGGCGAGCGCTTGGGCAAGACCCAGTCTTCTACACAGCCGGCACCACGCGTCGTCCGGCCGGAGGCGCGTTGTTCAGGCGGCGCGTTGGGCGGTGTCCAGGTCGGGGTTGATCTCGGACTCGATCTCGCTCAGGCTCAAACCCTTCGTCTCCGGCACCTTCGCGATGACGTAGACGAGCGAGAGCGCGGTGATCCCGGCGTACAGCGCGAAGGTTCCGGTCTCCCCGAGCGCGGAGATGATCGACAGGTAGGACACCGCGACGACCAGGTTGCTCGCCCAGTTGGCCATCGTCGCGATCGACGCCGCCTGGCCGCGCACCCGCAGCGGGAAGATCTCGGCGATGAGCAGCCAGACGATGGGTCCGAGGCTCACTGCGAACGCGCCGACGTAGAACGCCAGTGCGACCGTCGCGACGACCGATCCGCTGCCGGAGATGCCGGCCCCGAAGGCGATCGACATCGCGACCAGCCCGACGATCATGCCGGCCATGCCCCAGATCAGCAGTGGCCGCCGGCCGATGCGGTCCAGGTAGCGAATCGCCACCAACGTCATGATGACGTTCGTGACACCCACGATGACCAACGCCAGCAGCGCTGCGGAGCGGCCCAGGCCGGCCTGTTCGAGCACGGTCGGCGCGAAGTAGATGACGGTGTTGATGCCGGTGATCTGCTGGATGACGGCGAGCATCACGCCGAGCACGAGCGCTGGGCGCAATCGCCGGTCCAGCAGCTCGCGCTTGGATCCCTTGCTCTCCTCGACTGCGACCTGCTTGATCGTGTCGATCTCGTCGTCGATTTCTGATTCCTTGTCGCGCAAGGTTTTCAGGACGGTTCGGGCGTCGTCCTCACGCTCCTGGCGCACCAGCCAAGCAGGGCTCTCGGGTTCGCGCATCACACCCAGGCCGAGGATCACGGCCGGGATCAATGCGAGACCGACACTGACCCGCCAGTCGCCGTGCCCGGCGAGGAAGTACGCCACCAGCTGGCTGACCAGGATGCCGATCGTCACCGAGAGCTGGTTCAGCGACACCAGCCCGCCACGACGCGACGGCGGCGCGATCTCGCCGATGTAGAGCGGCACGACGAACGACGTCGAGCCGACACCCAGGCCGATGATGAACCGGCTGATCCAGAAGATCCACAGCGTCGGCGCGAATGTCGACAGCAGCAGGCCGACGACGAACACGATGCTGGTGATGAAAATCGTGCGGCGGCGGCCCAGCTGGTCGGCGATGCGCCCGGCCACCAGCGCGCCGACGGCGGCCCCGGCCAGCAGGATCGAGACGACCAACCCCTTCTGGAACGGGGAGTTCAGGTCGAAGTCCGAGGCGATGTTGGGCAGCACACCCCCGACGACACCGGTGTCGTAGCCGAACAGGATGCCGCCGATGGCGGTGAGCACCGCGGCCTGGGTGACCGCTCGATGATGCTTGCGGGATTCGGCGTCCGCACTTCGATCGCCGGTGCTGCTGGTCATCGCCACCTCTTTCGCATGGTCCGCCTTGCGACGTACCCGCGATGAGGCGACGGCAAACGACCTACGCTTCGTGCTCGAGCTTGTCGCCGGCCCATTCGATGTGGAAGGCGCCGTCCTTGTCGACCCGGCGATAGGTGTGGGCGCCGAAGTTGTCGCGCAACCCCTGGATCAACGCGGCGGGCAACCGGTCGCGGCGCAGCCCGTCGTAGTAGGCGAGCGACGACGAGAAGGCCGGCGTCGGGATGCCCGCCATCGCTGCCGATGCGACCACGCGTCGCCAGGAGTCGACACCACTGCGCACGGCGTCGGCGAAATACGGCGCGACGAGTAGTGACGGCAGCTGCGCGTCGGCGTCGTACGCCTCCTTGATCCGGTTCAGGAACCGGGCCCGGATGATGCAGCCGCCGCGCCAGATCATCGCCATCGCGCCGGGATCGACGCTCCAGTCGTATTCGGCCGAGCCGGCCGCGATGTGGTCGAAACCCTGCGCGTAGGCAACGACCTTCGAGGCGTACAGGGCACGCCGCACGTCCTCCACGAACGCGTCACGATCGCTGATGTCGAGATCGCCGACGCCGCTACCGAATGCCTTCTGTGCAGGCGAACGCTGTTCGGCGTGGCCGGACAGTGCCCGGGCGAACGTGGCCTCGGCGATGCCGGTGATCGGGATGCCGAGGTCGAGCGCGCTTTGCACGGTCCAGCGGCCGGTACCCTTCTGCTCGGCCTGGTCGAGCACGATGTCGACGAACGCCTTGCCGGTCTCGGCGTCCTGTTGCGCGAGGACGTCGGCGGTGATCTCGATGAGGAACGATTCGAGATCACCCTCGTTCCAACCGCGGAAGATCTCGGCGATCTCGCCCGGCTTGGCGCCGAGCCCCTGACGCAGCAGGTCGTAGGCCTCCGCGATCAGCTGCATGTCCGCGTACTCGATACCGTTGTGCACCATCTTGACGAAGTGCCCGGCGCCGTCCGGTCCGACGTGCACGCAGCACGGGGTGTCGTCGACGACCGCCGCGATGGACTCGAAGATCGGCCCGAGTTTCCGGTACGACTCGGACGAGCCGCCCGGCATGATCGACGGCCCGTTGAGCGCCCCCTCCTCGCCGCCGGAGACCCCGCAACCGACGAAGTGCAATCCACGGTCACGCAGCTGCGCCTCGCGCCGGCGGGTGTCGACGAAGTGCGCGTTGCCGCAGTCGATGATGATGTCGCCGTCGTCGAGCAGCGGGGCGAGCTCGTCGATCACGTCGTCGGTCGGCTGGCCGGCCTTGACCATGATGATGACGGCGCGCGGCTTGGTCAGCGAGGCGACGAAGTCCTCGAGCGACTCCGACGGCACGAACGTGCCCTCGTCACCGTGCTCCTCGACGAGCTTGGTGGTGCGGGCATACGTCCGGTTGTGCAGGGCGACCGTGTGCCCGTGCCGGGCGAGGTTGCGCGCGAGGTTGCGGCCCATGACGGCAAGGCCGGTGACGCCGATGTTCGCAGTGGCTGTGGGGGCGCTCATGGCGCCCAATCTATCGGGCAGCCCGATCGCGGAAGTAGTCCTGGCTCGAGCCGTTGTACGAGCAGCACGACGATCACGACGTCGATGATGCCGACGACCACGCTCAGGACCCGGCTGACGGGTGGCGCAGGCTGGCTGAAGCTGGTGACGGCGCCCAGGATGCCGAGCGCGGCGATCACCCAGGTGACGATCCGGGCCCAACCGACCCCCTGCCGTACCAGCCGGGCGAGAAACAGGTAGAAGACCAGGATCACCACGCCGACGACACCGCCGACCCACAGCGCGGTGTCGATCGAGGCGTTGCTCGCCGTGGGCGTGTGTTCGAGAATGCGCTTCTTGAAGTCGTCCCTGGTGAGCAGCAGGACGACGATCGAGATCAGCCCGAGGCCGGCGCGCAGCACCATCAGGCGCACGGCGTTGACCACCGAGGGTGGTGCGTGCTGCGGCATCTCAGCCGAGATCGAGACCTGGGTAGAGCGGGTTGGCGACGAGCAGTTCGTTGGCCGCGTCATGCGTCTTCACGGCCACGCCGTCGGCGATCGAGTACTTCGCCTTGGACGTCGCGCCGGACGCGGCTGCCGTCGGCGTGGTCGCGGACAGCACGCCGACCATCAGCTCGGCGACGCGGTCGAACTCGTCGGGGCCGAAGCCGCGCGAGGTCAGTGCGGGCGTGCCGATGCGCACACCGGACGTGTACCAGGCGCCGTTCGGATCGCGCGGGATCGCGTTGCGGTTGGTGACGATGCCCGAATCCAGCAGCGCGGACTCGGCCTGCCGGCCGGTGATGCCGAAGGTGGAGACGTCGATGAGCACGAGGTGGTTCTCGGTGCCGCCGGTGACCAGCCGCGCGCCCCGTTTCGTCAGGCCGTCGGCCAGCGCGACCGCGTTGTCGGCCACCGCCTGCGCGTAGGTGCGGAAGCTGGGGCGTCGTGCCTCGGCCAGCGCGACCGCCTTGGCCGCCATCACGTGCCCGAGCGGGCCACCGAGCACCATCGGGCAGCCGCGGTCGACGGAGTCGGCGAACTCCGGCTGGCACATCACCATCCCGCCGCGCGGGCCGCGCAGCGACTTGTGGGTCGTGGTGGTGACGACGTGGGCGTGGGGGACCGGGTCGAAGTCGCCGGTGAACACCTTGCCGGCCACCAGCCCGGCGAAGTGCGCCATGTCGACCATCAGCACCGCGCCGACCTCGTCGGCGATCTCGCGCATCTTCGCAAAATCGATCTTGCGCGGATAGGCGGAGTATCCGGCGATCAGCACGAGCGGCTTGAACTCGCGGGCCCGGTCCCGCAAGGCGGTGTAATCGAGCAGCCCGGTCTCCGGATCGGTTCCGTACGAGGACTGGTGGAACATCTTGCCGCTGATGTTCGGCCGGAAGCCGTGCGTCAGGTGGCCGCCGGCGTCGAGCGACATGCCCAGGGCGCGCTGGTTGCCGAGGTCGCCGCGCAGCGACTCCCAGTCGGCGTCGGTGAGGTCGTTCACGTGCTTGGCACCGGCCTTCTCCAGCGCCGGCGATTCGATCTGCTGCGCGAGGATTGCCCAGAACGCGACGAGGTTGGCGTCGATGCCCGAGTGCGGCTGTACGTAGGCGTGCGGGGCGCCGAACAGCTCTCGCGCGTGATCGGCGGCGGCCTGCTCGACGGTGTCGATGTTCTGGCAGCCCGCATAGAAGCGGTGCCCGATGGTGCCTTCGGCGTACTTGTCGGACAGCCAGGTGCCCATCGTGAGCAGTACGGCGGGCGAGGCGTAGTTCTCGCTCGCGATCAGTTTGAGCGATTCGCGCTGATCGGTGAGCTCGCTGCGAATCGCGCCGGCGACCGTCGGCTCGACCGCCTCGATGACCTGCAGGGCGTTGCGGTACGCGGTGGACGCCGCGGCGGCGTCGAACGGTTCGGACATGTCGGGCTCCTGACGCGGGTCAGCGGGATACCCAGGCGCGCGGCGGTGGTGCCGAGCCGCTCCCCGGTGGTCGGATCCACCTGTCAGCGCCAGTCACGGCTCGGGTGCGAGCATAGTCACTGGCGAGCCCTGCCGCGCTGCGCAACGACGAGCGTCGCGACCCACGCCCGGCCGAGCCAGTCGGCGAACTGTTCGTCGGTCCAGCCGCGCTCGACGACGAGTTGGTGCCACATCCCCGCGTCGGACATCGCCCAGATGACGTCGCGGCACTCCTGCTCGGTCACCGCGAGTTGTCCGGTCGCCGCGGCGTCGGCGGCCATGAATCCGAGCCCGACCAGCCGTTGCCGGTTCATCTCGGCGACCATCTCGGCGGCGCCCGGCTCGGCGCCGGCGGCGGCGCGCACCGCGAGCGTGAGCGGCGCGATACGGCGCGCCGTGGCCGTCCACATCCGTGCGTGCCCCATCAGCCGCTTCGCGAGGTCCGGCTCGGCGCGCAGTGCCTGGATCTCGGGCCGCTCGTGGAAGACCACGTCCTCGTCGTCGCCGCCGATCGTCACGTCCCACACCCGCGCCAGCACGGTCGCCTTGGTCTTGAAGGTCGCGTAGATCGTCTCGGGCGACACCCCGGCGGCGCGGGCGATGTCGGCGATCGTCGTGCGGGCGTACCCCTGCTCCACGAACAGGTCGTGGGCGGCCTGCAGCACCGCACGGCGGGTCTGCCGGGCCTGCTCCTGGCGGCGCGAGGAGTCATAACTGCGCTTGACGGTTCCGCTCATATCCAGTACACCATAACTATATTCAAAACAGTCTCACTGCATTGGAGTTGATGGACGTGACGATCGCGATCACGGACTGCTGGACCACGGTGGCCCCGAACTGGGACCGGCTGCGCCACGACGTGGAGGCGATGAAGCCGGACCTGACCGCGCGCCTGATCGACGGTGTTCGGCCGCTGGCCGGGCAGCGGGTGCTGGAACTGGGCGCCGGCTCGGGCGAGCTGGCCGTGCGGCTCGCGGCAGCCGCCGGGCCGGACGGTTCGGTGCTGGCCAGCGACATCGCCGCCGGCATGGTCGACGTGCTGCGCAAGCACCTGGCGCAGCTGCCCACGGTGCAGGTGAGCCGTCTCGACGCCGCGGCCATCGCGTTGCCCGACGACAGCGTCGACGTCGTCGTGTTCCGGATGGGGCTGATGCTGGTGCCGCAGCCTGAGGTGGCGCTGGCGGAGATCCACCGCGTGCTGCGTCCCGGCGGCCGGCTGGGGCTGGCCACCTGGGGCACCGCGCAGGCCAACCCGTGGATGACGACGGTCGGCATGGCCGCCATGATGCACGGCCTGGTCCAGGGTGGGCCGCCGGTGGGGCCGGGGAGCCCGTTCTCGCTCGCCGACCACGACCACCTCGAGGCCATGGTCCGCAGCGCCGGCTTTGCCGAGGTGTCCGTCGAGGGCGTCGAGTCCAGCACCCTGCTGGAGCCGCAGCGCCATCTCGACGTCGTGGGTGCGCTGGCGCCGCCGTTGGCCGCCGCCCTGGCCGCCGCGACGCCCGAACAGCGGGCGGCCGTCGCCGGGACCGTCGGCGAACTCACCGCGCAGTATCGCGAAGAGGGTGGCGTCCGGTTGCCGTCGAGCGCGGTCCTCTGCCTCGCCCGCGGCTAAGGCGCGTTGTCCCGGCTTCGGGTCGCAGCACCACGAAGCCGGGACAAATCCGCGAGCGGGCCGAGGTGGCGCAGCTTGTCCCGGCTGATCACCGAACGCACCGCGCGCACCGAGCCGTCCACGACGTCGAAGCTGAACACGTTGACCAGCGCGCCGTCGGCGTCGCGAACGACCGCGCCGGGCTGACCGTTGACCTCGAGCCGCTCCATGGTGACGTGGTCGAGGCGCTGCAACTGCTCTGCGAGGCCCAGCAACAGCCGCGCGACCTTGTCCCGGCCGACGATCGGGCGGCTCCACGACGGCGGCACGCCGCCGCTGTCACCGGTGACGACGACGTCGGCGGCCAGCAGATCGACCAGCCCGTCGACGTCACCCTCGACGAACGCGGCCACGAACCGGTCGGCGAGCTCCTCGCGCCGGGCGCGGGACGCCTCGAAGCGCGGCCGGTTCTCGCTGACGTGCCGCCGGGCCCGCACTGCAACCTGTCGGCAGTTGTCCGGGCTCTTGTCGACGATGGTGGCGATCTCGGCGAACTCGTAGCCGAACACGTCGTGCAGCAGGAACACCGCTCGCTCCACCGGGCTGAGCCGCTCGAGCACGAGCAGGAACGCCATCGACAGGCTGTCCGCCGACGCGCTCGCCTGGGCCGGGTCCGGCGCCTGCGGGTCGGTCAGCAACGGCTCGGGCAGCCACTGCCCGACGTAGGTCTCGCGGCGCAGCCGTGCCGAGCGGAGCACGTCGATGGCCAGCCTGGTGGTGACGGCGGACAGGTAGGCCTTGGGCGACTCGATCTCGGTGCCGTCCTCGAGTGCGCGGTGGTAGCGCAGGTAGGCGTCCTGGACGACGTCCTCGGCGTCCCCGACGCTGCCGAGCATCCGGTATGCGATGGAGAACAGCAGTGGACGCAGCTCGGTGAACGCATCGGCCATGGTCTCGATCATCGCCGGGCCGGCGAATCGTCGGACATGCCGTGCGCGAATCCGTCCCGCCAGCTCGACCACCGCGGTGCCCAACCCAGCTCTCGCTTCGCCTTCGCGTTGGACGAACCGCGGATGCTGGTCATGATCGACACCGGCACCTCGCCCGCGAGGATCCGAGCAAGCCATGTCGGCACCCGCCGGGGTGGTTTCGCACCGAGGATCCGGGCCAGTTCCGCGATCAGCTCGCCCGACGCGGTCGGGTCGTCGTCGACGATGTTGTAGACCCCGCTGCCGCGTTCGAGCGCGGCGACCGCTGCCGAGGCGGCGTCCGCGGTGTGCGTCATCGACCAGATGCCGCCGCCCTTGCCCACGACCGGGATCGCGCGTTTGCCGATCATGCCCACCATCTCCTCCGACGCGGACGGCCCGTACAGCAGGCCGTAGCGCAGCACGACACCGTCCAGCGGCGCGGCGAGCACGGCTTGCTCCAGGTAACGGATCGCGGCGAGCGTCTCGCGCTGCTGGGCCGGCGGGTCGGGATCGAGCGGATCCTCCTCGGTCTTCACCGGGCCGCCGGTGCGCTCGTTGGGCCAGCCGGTGAAGCTCTGCGCGATGAACCGGCGTACGCCGGTGGCCCGTGCCGCGGCCAGGAGGTGATCGGTTCCCTTGGTCCGCAGTTCGTTGGTCGTGGCGAAGGTCCGGTCGAAGTGCCGCAGGTTCTGACCGCCGGCGAGCGCGGTCATCTGATGGATGACGGCATCCGGTTCGGCGGCGGCGACCGCGGCGCCGATGGCCGCGGCGTCCAGCCCGTCGGCGACCACCGGCTCGGCGCCCAGCGCGCGCAACTCGTCGAGCCTTGGCTGCGCTGCGCGTGGTGGCCACGACGTCGTGACCCGCCGTGATCAGTTGCGGTACGAGTTGGCGCCCGACCGCTCCGGTGCCGCCGGCGACGAAGACCCGCATGATGTGCTCCCTTTGTCGATTGGTCGCACCTTCAGACGAGATTGGCCGCCGCCGTGTGACAGCGCGAGCACATTGTTGGACGTCCTACGATCGCGGTATGGCAGTCGGTAATCCGGATTTCGACCAGTACCAGCTCACCGAGGAGCAGCAGCAACTGCGGGCTGCGGTCCGCCAGCTCGCTGATGACAAGATCGCGCCGCGAGCGGCCGAGATCGACGAGACCGCCGAGTTCCCGTTCGACGTGCTCGACGTGCTGGTGCGGGCCGGGTTCCACGCCGTGCACCTGCCGGAGCAGTACGGCGGGGCGGGTGCGGATTCGGTATCGGCGTGCATCGTGGTCGAGGAGGTCGCCCGCGCGTGCGCGTCGTCGTCGCTGATCCCGGCGGTGAACAAGCTCGGCAGCCAGCCGATCATCCTGTCCGGCTCCGAGGAGCTCAAACGCCTCGTGCTGCCGGACATCGCGGCCGGCGCGATGATCAGTTACGCGCTGTCGGAGCGGGAGGCGGGCTCGGACGCCGGCGCCATGCGCACCCGAGCCGCGCGCGACGGTGACACCTGGGTGCTCAACGGCACCAAGTGCTGGATCACCAACGCCGGCGTCTCCACCTGGTACACGGTCATGGCGGTCACCGACCCGGGCCGCGGGGCGAACGGCATCTCCGCGTTCGTCGTCCACAAGGACGATCCGGGCTTCTCGGTGGGCCCGAAGGAACGCAAGCTCGGGATCAAGGGCAGCCCCACCTGCGAGATCTACTTCGAGGACTGCACGATCCCGGCCGAGCGCATCGTCGGCGAACCGGGCACCGGCTTCAAGACCGCCCTGCGCACCCTCGATCACACCCGGCTCGCGATCGGCGCGCAGGCGCTGGGCATCGCGCAGGGGGCACTCGATGCCGCCGTGGCCTACATCAAGGAACGCCAGCAGTTCGGCCAACGCATCGCCGACTTCCAGGGCATCCAGTTCATGGTCGCCGACATGGCGATGCGGGTGGAAGCCGCGCGGCATCTCGTCTACGCCGCCGCCGCGCGCGCCGAGCGCGACGAACCCAATCTGGCGTTCACGTCGTCCGCGGCGAAGGTGTTCGCGTCGGACACCGCGATGGCCGTCACCACCGATGCCGTGCAACTGTTCGGCGGCTACGGATACACGCGTGACTTCCCGGTGGAGCGCATGATGCGCGACGCGAAGATCACCCAGATCTACGAGGGCACCAACCAGATCAACCGTGTGGTGATGGCTCGGAATTTGCTGCGGTAGGGGGACAGATCAGATCCGGGTGGTCACGCGTTCCTGCGTGACCCGCCGCTCGATCACGGCGTCGTCGGCGTTGCGCACGAAGACGATGGAGCCCCGGACCTCGAGCGGCGCGAACAACGTGTCCATCCAATCGTCGGGCCCGAAGGTGTCGCGGGCCGTCAGCACCCGCGCGCGTTCGGGCAGGCCGGCGGAGCGTGCTGTGTCGACCACCTCGCCGCGAGTGCGCCCGGGCAGGCACGGGTCCGCCTCGCTCGCCACGAGTTGGACGCCGCCCCACGTGTCGGGCTGCGGGCGTACCGAGCTCACGTAGTCCTGCAGGCCCGCGGGCGCGGCGCCCGCCTGACCAGCAGTGGCCGCGGCCGGCGCGACGACGTAGGTGTCGGCGATCCCGGCCGCGGCGCCGGCTTGCTCGAGGCCCACGAACGCGACGTCGGCCGGACCGGCGTCGGTCAGGGCCAACCCGGCGGTGAGGCAGCCGAGCACGATCGGCACCGAGATCCAATGCGGCGGCAGGGCGAGCAGTGCCGTGTCACCGACACCGAGGCCGAGCTCGTCACCGAGCAGGTGATGGGTCTTGGCCACCCAGTTGGCCACCGACTTGGCCGAGAGTTCGGAGCGCTCGCCGCTCGCCTCGTCGTAGTAGGTGA
Organism: uncultured Actinomycetota bacterium; assembly: GCA_963850835.1. Taxonomy (GTDB): domain Bacteria; phylum Actinomycetota; class Actinomycetes; order Mycobacteriales; family Jatrophihabitantaceae; genus Jatrophihabitans. The sequence continues at coordinate 348,244 of CAWKNB010000007.1, forward strand.
CGAACGGGCGCGCCGCATCGGCGCGCAGCAGGTCGGCGAACCGCTGTTCGGGCGTCAGTTGATGCATTTCGCGTCGATCGCCGAGCCGGACCTGCTGGCCGACGGCGAGCCGGTCGCGGACTTGGGCTTGCTCGACGTGGACGGCTTGGTGGACGAGGCCGACGGCGTGGCGGACGTCGCCGGCGGGTTGATCAGCGTGGACACGTACTTCTTCACCTTCGTCGGGTTGACGAACAGCACGCTCGTGCCGCCGTCGGTCGTGCCCACGGTGGTGGGGATGGTCTTGCCGACGATGTTGTTCGCGGTGAGGTTCTCCAGCTGGTGGCCGAGATCGATCAGGTTCAGGTTCTTGTCCATGAACACCGAGCGATTGATCGCGTCGCCGACCGACTGGAGCTTGAACAGCACCCCGACCGAGGCGACCTGGCGGAAGGCCGCGGTCAGGAAGTACTGCTGGCGGCGCACCCGGTCGAGGTCACCGTTGGGGAGGTTGTGCCGCTGCCGGACGAACTCCAGCGCCTGCACGCCCTTGAGGGTGTGCTTGCCCTTGGACAGTTTCAGGCCGGACCCACCGTCGGAGCCGTGCGCCCGGTTGTAGGCGACGGTGTCGTTGACGGCGCTGGCACAAGTTGATCGGCACGCCACCGATGGCGTTGCTGATGCGGTAGAAGCCGAGCAGGTCGACCTGGATGTAGTGGTTGATGGTCAGGCCGGTGAGCTGGCTCACCGTGTCGACGAGCGAGTTCGCGCCGGCGAGGCGCTTCTGGTCCTGGGTGCCGTTGGTGTTGACGTAGGCGTCGGCGTAGGCGCCGTTGAGCTTGCCCATGCCCTGGCCCTTGATGTTCACCCAGGAGTCGCGCGGCAACGAGATCAGCGTCGCCTTCTTCCCGTTGGCCGGGATGTGCACGACCATCATCGTGTCGGTGGCCAGGCTGCCGCCGTCGCGCCCGACGTGCAGCTCGTGGACCTCTTTGTTGGTCATGCTGCTGCGGTCGTCGTTGCCGACGAGCAGGATGTTGACGTCCTTGCCGTTGTAGGACTGGACCGCGTTGCTCGGCTTGACCCCGACCTGGACCTCGATGCGCTTGACGCCCTCGTTCACGTTTCGGAACGTGTACCACGCATAGCCGGCCAAGATCAGCAGCGTGATCGAGACCAGGGTCATCACGGTCATGACGATGCGGCTCGCCCCGGAGCCGATCGCGCGCCCACCGCGGTGGCGTCCCCGCGGGTCCAGATGTGGAGGCAGCGGCGGTTCGCCGCCTGCCGGCGCGTACGAGGACATCGAGCTAGCCTACAAGTAAGGCCTGTGTGAGCCGGCTGAGCGTGTTGGCTGACGATCAGGTCAGTCGATGCAGCCGAGGCCCTTGGTCGGGTCGCTCGCGGCCTTGCCGGTACTGGCCGTCGGCTCGGCCGCCTTGATCGCGGCGGCGCCGGGAATGCCCTTCGCCACCAGTCCATCGGTGCCCAGCACCAACGTGACCCGCCTTACATCCGGGGTGGCCACTGCCTTCGCGTGTGGCACGTATCGCACCACGGCCTTGGCCGCGGCCTCCGAGCCGGACGGGTACTCGACCACCGTGTGCGGCGTCGTCGTGGTGGAGTCGACGACATTGATTCGGAAGCCGAAGTGCTTGAGGGCTGCCGCGTTGTGAGTCGCGAGCAACGCGATGTTCGCGCCGTTCAGGACGTCGACGGTCACCGTGCTCGGCCGAGCCGGCTTGGCCTTGGCGTATGTCTTGTCGCTCTTGCCGTCGAGCTGCTTGACGAAGGCCGGGATCGCGGCCCGGTTCACCCCCACGACTGACGTCTCGACGCCGTCCGGGTAGATCAGCTGGGGCCCGTTGTTCGGGATCGTCGCGAAATTGATCTTTCCGGAGGTCAGGGATTCGAACTGCCGGGCCAGGGAGACGAGATTCAGCTTCGGATCGACGAGCAGTGACTTGCCGACGGCGTCGAGCAGGTCGCGCATCTTGAACGGGTTCAGCAGGATCCCGGCCGAGGTGATCTTCTCGAAAGCGGCCTTGAGGAAGTACTGCTGGCGCTTGATGCGGTCGAGGTCGCCGTGCGGCAGACCGTGCCGCTGACGCACGAAAGCGAGCGCCTGTGCACCCTTGATGACCGAGATGCCCTTCGGCAGGTTGATGCCGGAGTAGCCGTGCCCGAACTCGTCGCGGTCGGTCGTCGCGTTCTGCGCGGCATTGAGGCAGACCGTGACGCCGCCGATCGCATTGCTGATGCGGTAGAAGCCGAGCAGGCTCACCTGCATGTAGTGGTCGATGTGCAGGCCGGTCAGGGCGTGGATCGTCTTGATCGTCTGGATGAGGCCCGCGCTCTGCGCCGCCAGCTCGCTGCTGTGGTGGGCCTTGGCCGTGCTGTAGCCGTCGGGATAGGCGGCGTTGATCTTTCCTTTTCCGTAACCGGGGATGCTGACCCACGAGTCGCGCGGGAAGGAGATGAGGCTGGGCCGGCCACCGCCGGCCGGGATATGCAGCACCATCATCGTGTCGGCGTTCGCGGTGCCATGATTCGGCCCGGTGTGCAGGGCCTTGAGCTCGGCGCGGGTGGCGCCGCTGCGGGTGTCGTTGCCGACCAGCAGGATGTTCTGTGCTTGACCGTCGGGGTCGGTGAGGTCGGCGGGTACCGCCTCGCCGTGCGGGATGGTCTGCTGGAAGTCCTTGAACGTGGCCCATGCGATCCCACTCGCGAGCAGGACGAGCAGTGACACCGACGCGCACAACGCGCGCATGCTCACGCGCATGCCGTACGAGACCCGCGGCGGCCGGTGCGTGACCACGGGCGGCGGCGCGTCGACGGGTCCACTGTTCGGCGCTGACATCGGGACGAGGCTAAACCTCGCATTGCGGTTCGCCCCGCAGACACGTGCAAGGACGGCCGGACCGAAATCGCGGACGTCGGATCGCTGTGCGAGGCTCGTCCGGTGGCCGACGTCGACGCCGTGATCCTGGTGGGTGGGCTGGGCACCCGGCTGCGCCCACTCACGCTCTCCGCCCCCAAGCCGATGCTGCCGACCGCGGGCGTCCCGTTCCTGACTCACCTGATCAGCCGGATCCGTGCCGCCGGGATCTCCCACGTCGTCCTGGGCACTTCGTACCAGGCAGAGGTGTTCGAGGCCCACTTCGGTGACGGTGCCGCGCTCGGGGTGGATCTCGAGTACGTCGTGGAGACTCAGGCGCTGGGCACCGGCGGCGGCATCCGCAACGTCGCCGACGTGCTGCGGGCGGACACCCAGCTCGTGTTCAACGGCGACAACCTGATCGGCGTGGATCTGCAGGCGATGCTGCGGACCCACTGGGACCTCGGGGCCGACGTGACGCTGTGTCTGCACCGCGTCGCCGACCCGCGCGCCTTCGGCTGCGTGCCCACCGACGCGCACGGGCGGGTCACCGCGTTCCTCGAGAAGGACCCGAACCCGCCGACGAACCAAATCAACGCCGGGCTGTACGCGTTTCGCCGGGAGGTCATCGACACCATCCCAACCGGGCGGCCGGTGTCGGTGGAGAAGGAGACCTTTCCCGGGCTGCTCGCGGCCGGGCGGCGCGTCGTCGGACATCTCAACGACGGCTACTGGCGCGATTTCGGCACCCCGGCCGACTTCGTGGCCGGCTCGGCCGACCTGGTGCGCGGCGTGGCGCCGTCGCCGGCAGTCCCCCACACGGGCGAGCGGCTGGTGCTGCCCGGGGCGAAGGTCGACCCGGACGCGCAGATCTTCGGCGGGGCGACGATCGGGCGCGACGTGACCGTCGCGCGGGGTGTCGTCGTCGACAGCAGCGTGGTGTTCGACGGCGCGCAACTGTGCGAAGGCGCGGTGGTGCGCCGCTCGGTGATCGGCGCCGGTGCGGTCGTCGGCCCCGACACGGTCATCGAGGACGCCGTGATCGGCGACCGCGCGGTGCTCGGCGCCCGGATCGAGCTTCGCGCCGGTGCGCGAGTGTGGCCCGATGTCCGGTTGGCCGACGGCGCGATCCGCTTCTCCGCGGAGGTGTGATGCCCGAGCGCGACTGGACGGCCGCATGGCCGGTGGATCTCCCGGCCACCGTCGGCCCGCTGCTGCGCGGGCGGCACGATCCGGCGCACCACTTCGACGGCGCCGGGCGGTTCTGGTGGGCGAGCGACACGCCCGCCGGGCCCGGCACGCTCGCGGTCGCCGCGAACGGTCAGCAGGTGCGGGCGCAGGCCTGGGGCGACGGCGCCGACTGGCTGCTGGCGCAGGTGCCGGCGCTGCTCGGCGACGGCGACAACTGGTCCGCGCTCGACGTCTCCTCGACGCCGGTGCTGCACCGGGTGCATCGAGTGCATCCGGGGGTCCGCCTGACGAACACCGGGCGGGTGCTCTCGGTGCTGGTGCCGGCGATCCTCGAGCAGAAGGTCACCGGGCAGGAGGCGCGCCGCTCGTGGCGACTGTTGCTGTCGCGCTTCGGCACCCCGGCGCCGGGTCCGGCAGCCGGGTTGCGGATTCCGCCGACCGCTCGGGCGCTGCTCGACCTGCCGACGTGGGAATGGCACCGCCTCGGCGTGGACCACAAGCGACAGCGCACCATCCGCGCCGCGGCGTCGGTCGCCTCGCGGCTCGAGGAATGCGTCGACTTGCCGCTGGACGCCGCCTGCGCCCGACTGCGGCTGGTGCCCGGGGTCGGCGTGTGGACGGTGGCCGAGACCATGCAGCGCGCCGTCGGCCACCCGGACCTGGTGAGCGTCGGCGACTACCACCTCAAGAACATGGTCGTGCACCTGCTCACCGGCCGCCCGCGCGGCTCGGACGAGGAGATGCTCGACCTGCTCGCCCCGTGGGCCGGGCAGCGACAGCGGGTGATGCGGCTCGTCGAGCTGTCCGGGATCTCCGCGCCTCGCTACGGCCCCCGCTTCGCCTACACCGACATCCGCGCGATCTGACCCCGCCCCGCCGCCGCCCTTCCTCCCCCGCGGGGGAGGCGAGGTCAGTCGGTCAGGGGTGGCATGTCGTAGGTGACGAAGTCGGTCTGGGCGGCGAGGCGGTCGTAGGTGGAGCGGGCCTTGACGTTCGAGGCGCGGGTGATCCAGCGCACCACGTCCCAGCCGCGGCCCGCCGAGCGGATGCGCAGCTCGAGCAGCAGCGCGTCGACGGCGCCCGTACCCCGGGCGGACGGGGCGACGAACAGGTCGTCGAGGAAGCAGCCCACCGAGCCGTGGAGCGGGCGGCTGAACGGCCGGAAGTGGGCGAGCCCGGTGGGTGCGGCGTCCTCGGCCGGCCGCACCACGATCCCGTTCACCTCGTGCCGCGGGTCGTGCAGCCAGCCCCACACCCGGTCGAGTTTGTCGGGCGGCATCGCGACCGCGTAGAAATCGCCGTAGCCGCGGTACAGCTCCTCCCAGGCCGGGCGATCAGCAAGCCTGAGGTCGGTCACGATCCAGGTCGGCACGTCAGACGTCCCCACGTAGCCGGGCGTACATCACCAGGTCGTGCCAGGTGCCGTCGCGCCACTGTGCGCCACGCAGCACGCCCTCGCGGGTGAAGCCGGCGTACTCGAGCGCTTTCTGCTCGGGGATGTTGTCGATGTCAGTGCTGGCCTGCACCCGGTTGACCGTCGTGGTGTCGAACAGGTACTCGACGAGCGCGCTCTGAGCCGCGCGACCGTGACCGCGACCGCGCCGGTCCGGCAGCAACCGGATGCCGATCTCCACCGCGCGGCTGACGCCGAATGCGCCGAAATGGACACTGCGCCACTCGACGTCGCCGACCACCGCGCTCTCGACCTCGATCAGCAGGGTGGAGTGGTCCGGGGTGAGCAGGCCGTCCGCGGCGAAGCGCTTGCGCGCGTGCCCGGCCGGTTGGTGGCCGAAGAAGCAGAACGGGTCGGCAGCGGGGTCGGCCCAGGCGTCGAAGTAGCCGAGATCGGTTTCTCGCACCGGCCGCAAGATCAATCGCTGTTCGCTCACGCTCGCGACGCTATGCCCTCGAGCACGGCGTCGGACAACGCGGGCCAGCCCGACCGCGCCCACTCGTCGAAGTCGCGGTCCGCGAGCGCCACCAGACCGAGCCGGGCCTGCGGGTCGATCCAGAACATCGTGCCGCTCTGTCCGAAGTGGCCGTAGGTCGCGGGTGAGTTGCGGGTGCCGGTCCAGTGCGGTGACTTGTGCGCCCGGATTTCGAAACCGAGACCCCAGTCGTTGTCGTCGAACGGACCGTAACCGGGCAGCACGCCGCGCAGGCCCGGGTACTGCACGGTGCGCAGTTCGGTGTACGCGGCGAGGCCGAGCAGCCCGGTGGGGGAGAGCAGCTCCTGGAGGAGGCGGGCGAGATCGTCGATCGTGGACACGCCGTCGCGTGCCGGCGAACCGGGCAGCGACGTCGAGGTCATCGACAGCGGGTCCAGTACTGCTTCGCCGAGGTAGGCCGCGAACTCGATGTCGGTGGCCTGTTCGACGAGGCGCGCGGCGAGCTCGATCCCGGTGTTCGAGTAGATGCGACGGGTGGCGGGTGGCGCGGAACGCATCGGCCGCTCCGGCGCGATGCCGGAGGCGTGCGCGAGCAGGTGCCGCAGCGTCGCGCCGGGCAGCAGCGATTCGTCGGCGGGTTCGTCGAGGCTCACGGCCTCCTCCTCGACGGCGACGAGGATTGCCGTGGCCGCAAGGGGTTTGGTCACCGACGCCAACTCGAAGCGGTGGTCCGTGGGTCCGTGCGTGGCGATCACCCCGGACGGCCCGACGACCGCGGCGGCGGCATGGGGGACCGGCCAGTCGTCGATGGTCGCCAGCAGGTCGCTCACAGGCCCAACCGGGTCCGCGCCTCGAGGATCAGGTCGGGCAGTTCGGCGGACACGCCGTCGGGCAGGTCGTCCCAGCCGAACCACCGCAGGTCGAGCGATTCGTCGCTCTGTTCGAGTGCGGCGCCCGGCGGCGCGACGGCGATGAACTGCACGTCGAAGTGCCGGGTCGGCACGCCGAGCGAGCAGGTGATCGGATGCACGTCGAGCGCGAACGGTTCGGCCTCGAAGAGCAGGTCCGGAATCCCGCTCTCCTCGCGGGCCTCACGCATCGCCGCGGCAAGCACGGTGGGGTCGTCGGGCTCGCAGTGCCCCCCTACCTGCAGCCACAGTCCGGCGCGCGGGTGCAGCGTGAGCAACACCGCCTGCCGCGCGGGATCGAGCACAACCGTGCTGGCGGTGAGATGACCCGGCGCGCACGAGCGCCACATGGCATCCGGCCGGGCCGCGAGAAAGCCGAGGAACGCCTCCCGGATCGCCTTCTCCAAGACGTCGTCCGGCTCCATCGCGGTCACGATCTCGACGGCGTTCGCGTGCAGCGGGGGCGCCGGGCGACCCGCACCGGCGGCATCCGCGCGGCCGACCTCGATCGCCTCCGCTGTGCCCAGCCGGAACAGGTCCTCGGCCGGGTCGCGCAGCATCTCGCGGACCCCGAGACCGTCATCGGTCAGCTTGCCGTCGACCGCGAGGCCGCGCACCACCGCGACCGGGATGCCGCCGAGCTTGCCCTTCACCAGATCGGCGGCCGCGGCGATCTCGTCCGCGATCGCGACCCGGGTGACCTGCATGGTGTTGCCGTGCGTGTCGATCGCGCCGCGATGGTCGGACAGCGCGGTCAACCCGGCGACGCCGATCGCGGCGTCGGTGAGCCCTTCGCGCCAGGCCCGGCCCATGGTGTCGGTGACGATGACGCCGACCTCGACACCGCATCGCTCCCGCAGGGCATCGCGCAGTCGCTGAGCCGACGCGTCCGGATCGATCGGCAGCAGCGCCAGTTCGTTGCGCGCGACGTTCGACGCGTCGACGCCGGATGCGGCCATGATCAACCCGTGGCGCGTCTGAGTGATCTGCAGGTCGCCGCGGCGCGCGATCACGCGCACGGCCTCGGCGTCGACGGCCGCACGTCGCGCGGCTTCGCGCTGCTCGGGATCGTCGCTGTCGAGCTGCACCAACCGGTTTTCGATTTTCGAGATGACCTTCGACGTGACGACGACGACGTCGCCGTTGTCGAGGGCGGTGTTGCCCACGATCGCAGCCTGCGAGATCGTCACCGGGCCGAAGCTCGCCGATGCCGAGCACCGGCGTGATCTCCAGCCGAGGTGCCGCGTGATCGCCGGCGGTCACGCGACGAGCTCCAGCGCCGCGCGGACCATCGCAGCAGTTGCGTCGTCGTCGGTCATCAGCAGTGGCACGCCACGAACGGTGACGCCCGGGATCTCGGCGGTGTCGCCGTCGTGGATCAACCAGCCGTCGAGCACGCCGCCGGCGCTGCGTGCGCCGTAGTGGCGGCCGACGCCCTCGGCGCTGGTCGGCACGCCGATCGCGGGCAGGCAGACGTCGGCCATTCCCCGCACCGGCGCGCCGCCGATGATCGGCGAGATGCCCGCGACCCGAGCCGGGCCGTCGGCGATCGCCGAGCGGATACCCGGAACCCCGAAAATCGTGCCGATCGAGACGACCGGGTTGCTCGGCGCGAGCAGCACGACGTCGGCGGCGGCGAGATCGTCCAGCACTCCAGGGGCCGGCTTGGCGTCGTCGACGCCGACCTGCACGAACGCGTGCGCGGGCAGGCTGGCGCGGTAGCGCACCCACCATTCCTGGAAGTGGATAGCGCGACGCCCCTCGGGCAGGTCGACCACGACGTGCGTCTCGCAGCGCTCGTCGGTCATCGGCACCACGCGCACGCCGACGTCCCATCGCTGGCACAGAGCGACCGTCACCTCGGACAGCGGGTATCCGGCGTCGAGCATCCGGGTGCGGACGAGGTGAGTGCCGATGTCGAGGTCACCCAGGCCGAACCAGTCCGGCTGGGCGCCGTACGCGCTCAGCTCGTCCTTGATGCGCCACGTCTCCCCGGTACGACCCCAGCCCCGTTCGACGTCGTGCACGCCGCCGAGGGTGTACATGACGCTGTCCAGATCCGGGCAGATCCGCAGGCCGTGCAGCGTCACGTCGTCACCGGTGTTGACGATCGCCGTGATGTCGCTGTCCGGATACGCGGCGCGCACGCCGCGCAGGAACCGGGCGCCCCCGATGCCACCGGCGAGTACGACGATTTTCACCAGCCGAACCTACGCGATCGCGGCCCTACGTCGGTCCGGCGGCGGCTCTGCGACGCGCCAGCAGGTCCCCCACCTCGCGCAGCGTCAACTCCTGCGCACCGAGCTCGACCGCGCGGGCCCGCAGGTGTTCGGGGAGGTCGTGGTGCCAGCGCCACGGGTGGTCCTGGTAGAAGCGCCGCGGGATGCCGAGCGTGTCGGCCATCGCGTGCAGTTCCTCAGGCGTGTCGGCGAGCAGATGGCAGAACCGCGTGTACCGCAGCCCGGCCGAAGGGTAGGCGCGGACGGTGTCGACGTAGCAGGTCACCCTCAGCGCTTGGCGGCTACCAGCAGGCCGTCGCCGACGGCGAGCAGCGCCGACACGAACCGGTCGTCGTCGCGCACGGTCTTGCCGAGATCGCGCAGCACGGTGGTCTCGGTGTCGCGCTGGGCCGGGTCGGCCACGCGGTCGTGCCACAGTGCGTTGTCGAAGGCCACCACGCCGCCTGGTCGCAGCAGACGCAGCGCCTGCTCGTAGTAGACGGCGTAGGAGGTCTTGTCGGCGTCGACCAGGACGAGGTCGTAGGCGCCGTCGCGCAACCGCGGCAGCACTTCGGGTGCCGAGCCGTTGATCAACCGGTAGCGGGGCGTGGCGACGCCGGCCTCGGTGAAAGCCTCCTTGGCCGCGCGCTGGTGCTCGCCCTCGATGTCGATGGTGGTCAGCACGCCGTCGGCTGCCATGCCGCCGAGGAGGTAGAGCCCCGAGACGCCCGCGCCGGTGCCGACCTCGACGACCGCGCGCGCCCCGGTGGCGGCAGCGAGCACCCGCAGCGCCGCCCCGCCGGCCGGCCCGATGGGCGCGCAGCCCAGCTCTCGGCCCCGCTCCCGGGCGCGCCCGACGATCTCGTCCTCACTGATGAACGACTCGGCATAGGCCAGGCTGGCCTCGTTCAGCATCGCGTCCGCCATAGCGCAGACCCTAGTGACTCACCGCATCGAATCCACGAGCAGTTCCAGATCGGCTGCCGTGGTCAGCGGATTGACGATCGCGAACCGGGTGCACACCTGTCCCGCGTGCTTGGTGGGCGTGATGAAACCGACCTGCTCGTCGAGCAGTCGACTGCTCCAGTGGGCGTAGTCCACCGCGGTCCAGCCGACCCGCTCGAACACGAGCACCGAGAGCTCCGGCTCGAGCAGCAGGGCCACGTGGTCGCGGTCGCGGATGATCTGCGCGCCGGCGCGGGTGACCGTGAGCGTCTGTTCGATCGCCGCGGTGTAGGCGTCGGTGCCGTGCACGGCGAGGGAGAACCAGAAGGGCAGCCCGCGAGCACGACGGGTGAGCTGGATCGCGAAGTCCGACGGGTTCCATTCGCCCTCGACGTTCACGGCGTCGAGGTAACTCGCGTGCTGCGTGTGAGCGGCCCGCGCCTGGACCGGGTCGCGGTAGAGCAGTGCGCAGCAGTCGAACGGCGCGAACAGCCATTTGTGCGGGTCGACGATGAAGGAGTCGGCCCGCTCGACCCCGGCGAACAGATGCGCGACGGACGGCGCGGCGAGCCCGGCGCCCCCGTAGGCGCCGTCGACGTGCAGCCACCAGCCGTGCTCGCTCGTGACGTCGGCGATGCCGGCGATGTCGTCGACGATGCCGAGGTTCGTCGAGCCGGCGGTGGCAACGACGGCGAAGATCCCGTCCCGGACCTGCGGCGTCAACGCATCGGTCGCGGCGGCCAGCGCCGCGCCGGTCATCCGGCCCCGCTCGTCGCCCGCGACGACGATCGTGTCGACGTCCATCACGGTCTGCAGCGCGTGTCCGACCGAGGAGTGTGTCTCCGCGGTGATGCAGACCGCCCACCGGGCCGGCCGCTGGCCGTCGCGGCGGTGCAGCGCTGCCTCGCGCGCCGCGACCAGCGCGGACAGGTTGCCGATCGTGCCGCCCTGCACGAATGCCCCGCCCGACTCCGGTGGCAGGCCGGCGAGGTCGGCCAGCCAGCGCAGCGCCTGGTTCTCCGCGTAGACCGCACCTGACCCCTCCAGCCAGGAACCGGAGTACATCGACGTCGCGCCGACCAGCATGTCGAACGCGGCAGCGGCCTTGGTGGGGGCGCTGGGGATGAAGGAGAGGTATCGCGGGTGGTCGACGGACAGGCAGGCCGGGCCGAGGAGGTCCCGCCACACACGCAGGGCCTCGGCCGAGCCGATGCCGTCGGGCGTCACGGTCTGTCCGGTCGAGGCGTCGAGCTGCTCGGGTGTCTGCGGCCGGTCGAGCGGGGCGTTCATGGCCAGCCGGTTGAGGCAGAACTGCGCGAGTTCGCGGGCGGTGTTCTCCGCGTCAGTGGTGTAGCTGTGCACGGGCGATCAGCGTAGTTCGCCGGGGAACGAACCGAACGATGGCCACGTTTAGCTCGTGTACAGGTTCGTCTGCGAGTCTCGTCCGAGCACGGGACGCAAGAGCGACGAGCACGAGGAGACAAGATGACGGCCACCGCCGCCGACGCTTCGACGTGGGTGCCACCCACGTGGGACGAGGTCGTGCGTGAGCATGCCGACCGTGTCTATCGCCTCGCCTACCGCCTGTCCGGCAATCGCGCCGACGCCGAGGACCTCACCCAGGAGACGTTTGTCCGGGTGTTTCGCTCTTTGTCCCAGTACTCGCCGGGCACCTTCGAGGGCTGGCTGCACCGCATCACCACCAACCTGTTCCTGGACATGGTGCGCCGCCGGCAGCGGATCCGCTTCGACGCCCTCCCCGAGGACGCCGGTGACCGCTTGGCCGGCTCCCAGCCCGGCCCGGAACAGACCTACGACGAGATGCACCTCGACCCGGAGATCCAGGCCGCCCTCGACGCGCTGCCGCCGGACTTCCGGGTCGCAGTGGTGCTGTGCGACCTCGAACAGCTGTCCTACGAGGAGATCGCGGCAACGCTGGGGATCAAGGTCGGCACGGTGCGCTCGCGCATCCACCGCGGCCGTGTGCTGCTGCGAGAGGCCCTCGCCCACCGGGCGCCCGGGGTGCGGCCGGCCGAACCGGAGGCCGTTCAAGCGTGAGTGCGCAGCATCTGTCCGATGAGGCCGTGGCGGCGTTCGCCGACGGCGTGCTCGGCGGATCCGCTCGCGAGCGGGCCCGTAAGCACGTCGAGGAGTGCGCCGAGTGCCGTACGGCCGTGCGAGTGCAGCGTGAAGCCGCGCTCGCCCTGCGGGCCGCCCCGCCGCCGTCGCTGCCCACCGACCTGATGTCGCGGTTGCGTTCGCTGCCGCAGACCACCCCGGTGTCCACGCTGCCGACGGCGATCGCGCCGGACGGCTCGACCGTGCTCGCCACCCGGCTGATGGCGCCGATGTCGGCCTTTGCGCCCGTTCACGACCCCGCGCCGAAGGAAAGCCACCGCCGCGGCAAGCCGATCGTCACCGCCGTTGCGGTGGCTGCGCTCGCCGGCGCGCTCACCGCGGGCTCGGTGGCCGGCCGGGCCGACGCCCCGACCCGCGCCGGCACCGGTCAGGTGACCGGCCGCCAGCAGGGCGGCACCGGCACCGGCGCCGGCGACGGTGGAACCACCGGCGGCGTGGGCGTCGTCGGGATCTACAGCGTCTTCTCGGCCCATCACCCCTGAGTCCCGCATGATCACCTGCGGACCCGGGTGGGTGTGGGGCAGACTCGATGAGATGTCGGCGAACAGGAGCGGGTCGTGAGCGACGAGCAAGACCCGCGAGGCGCCGGGAGCCCTCCGCCCGGCGGCGCTCATCGTGCCGCCGCCCCCGCGCCGGACGCTGGGTTCGGCCGCCCGGACGGCGTCGACGGCGGGTTCGCCCCACGCGCCGAGCCGCCGAGGTACACCCCTCCCCCGCCCACCGTCTCGCCGCAGGAGCGCGCCGTGTTCGGCCGCCCCGCGAGCGGCGGGTCCTTCGCGCCGGCACCCGGTGAACGGCTCGGCCCGCGGCCGACCGAGACCTCCGCCGTGCCGCCGATGTTCGCCGACGCCTTCGGCCGCCCGCCACGCAACCGTGAGGGGTTCGATCCCGCGCCCGGCACCCGGATGCCGCCGACCGGGCCGCCGCCCGAGTCGCCGTGGTGGAAACCCGGCGCGGTGCGTGATCCGTGGCGCGACCCGGGTTCGACCTACTGGCTCGGCCGCGGCGCGATCTTCGCCCAGGGCCGACCCGCCCAGCTCGACCCGGACCAGGACACCGAGTCCGACCTGTCCGACGCCACGGCGGCGGATGCCGATGAGGGCGAGGACGAGGACCTCGATACCCCGAGCAACGTCCGGCGGGTCAAATTCGGGATGCCCACGATCGTCGCCACGCTGGTGATCGCGCTGGTCGCCGGGCTGATCGGCGGCGGTGTGGGCTGGTGGCTGACCCGGCACACCGGCGATGCCCTGCACCGCTCGGACGCATCGATCGCGAAGGTCGAGACCCCGGTGTCGCGATCACCCACCTCGGTCGCGGGCATCGCCAAGCGGGTCGGCCCGGCGGTGGTGTCGATCGCGGTGAAGACGCCGGACGAATTCGGGATCGGATCCGGCGTGGTGATCGACAAGGAGGGCGACGTGCTGACGAACAACCACGTCGTCGCGCCTGCCGCCGGAACCGCCGACGCGTCGATCGTCGTCACCTTCAGCGACGAGGCGACCGCGAAGGCCAAGATCGTCGGTCGCGACCCGGTCAGCGACCTCGCGGTCATCAAGGTCCCCAACGACGAGCTGACGGTCGCCAGCCTCGGTGACTCGGACAAGCTCGCCGTGGGCGACCCGGTGATCGCCATCGGCTCGCCGCTCGGGCTGCAGGGCACCGTGACCGCCGGCATCGTGTCGGCGCTGAACCGGCCGGTGAAGGCCACCTCGGAAGACGGCAGCTCGGCCTACCTCAACGCGATTCAGACCGACGCGCCGATCAACCCGGGCAACTCCGGCGGCGCCCTGGTCAACGCCGCGGGGGCCGTCATCGGGATCAATTCCGCGGGCCGGTTCGCGGTGTCCGACGGCAGCGGCAGCCAGATCCCGGTCAGCGGCATCGGGTACGCGATCCCGATCAACCACGCCCGCGACATCGCCACCGAACTGATCCGCACCGGCAAGGCCGAGCACGCCTCGATCGGCGCGCAGGGTGTCACGGCGCTGTCCGGGCTGCAGGTCGGTGGCTACGTCAAGCAGGTCTCGCCCGGCGGCGCTGCGGCGAAGGCCGGTCTCAAGCCCGGTGACGTCATCGTGGTGGCCGACAAGCAGACGATTCAGACCTTCGACCAGCTGATCGTCATCGTCCAGCAGCACCGCCCAGGAGACGAGATCGACCTCACCTACTACCGTGGGAGTCAGAAACGGACGACAACCGTCACATTGGGCAAGGCGTAGCCGACGTCGCGCCCGACCCGCGGCGGTGAAAGGTACGGGCAGTGTTCAACATCGGACCGCTCGAGCTGATGGTGCTGGCGATCGTCGGTGTCATCGTCATCGGTCCGGACAAGTTGCCCAATCTGGCCCGCGACGCCGCGCGGATGATCAAATCGCTGCGCGAGATGGCCACCGGCGCGCAGCAGCAGCTGCGTGACGAGCTGGGCCCGGAGTTCGCCGACGTCGACCTGCGCAACCTGAACCCGAAAACCGCGCTGCAGCGGGCGGTTCTCGGCGAGGAATTCGATCTGAGCAAGTACGACCCGCGCCGCTTCGACGCCCGCACCGCGGCGAACAACCTGCTCAACCCGACCGAGGACGATGCGGGCGAGCCCGCGGGCGAGCACGTCAACGGTGCACCGATCTCGATGGAGAAGGCGGCTGCGCCCGAGCCGCCGCAGGCACCGGCTGCCCGCCCGCGGCCTCGTCCCCGGCCGGGCCCGGGCCCGGCACCTGCGCCGGCCGCCCCGGCGACGCCCTACGACGACGACGCCACCTGAGGCCACGCGGCCGCAGCGAGGTCAGTGGGTCGGGGTGAGCCCGAGCGAGCGGCCGACGAGGCTGCGCTGACGCGCCGCGAGCGCGTCGGCCACCCCGGACAGCGCCCGCGCAGCGGGCGAGTCGGGCGCGTCGACGAGCACCGGGACACCGGCGTCGCCGCCCTCGCGCACCCGCTGATCGATGGGGATCTGGCCGAGCAGCGGCACCCGGGTACCGGTGCTGTTGGCCAGTGACTCGGCCACCGCCGCGCCCCCGCCGCTGCCGAACAACTCCATCCGGCTGCCGTCGGGCAGCTCCAGCCAGCTCATGTTCTCGACGACACCGACGATCTGCTGGTGCGTCTGCAATGCGATCGAACCGGCCCGCTCGGCCACCTCTCGGGCGGCGAGCTGCGGCGTGGTGACCACCAGCAGCTCGGCCGACGGCACGAGCTGGGCGACCGAGATCGCGATGTCGCCGGTGCCCGGCGGCAGGTCCATCAGCAGCACGTCGAGGTCGCCCCAGTAGACGTCGGCGAGGAACTGTTGCAGCGCGCGGTGCAGCATCGGCCCGCGCCACACCACGGCCGTGTTGCCGGGGGTGAACATGCCGATCGAGATCACCTTCACGTCGTGCGCCACCGGCGGCATGATCATCTGGTCGACCTGCGTGGGCTTGCCCGTGACGCCGAGCATGCGCGGCACCGAGAAGCCGTAGATGTCGGCGTCGAGGACGCCGACCGACAGGCCCCGCGCCGCGAGTCCAACCGCGACGTTGACCGTGACCGAGGACTTCCCGACCCCGCCCTTGCCGGACGCGACGGCGTACACGCGGGTCCGAGACCCGGGCTGCGCGAACGGGATCTCGTTGCTGGGGGCGTCGCCGCGCAGCTTGGTGCGAAGTGCGCCGCGCTGCTCGTCGGACATGACGCCGAGTTGCACCTGCACCCCGGTGACGCCGTCGACCCGGGAGGTCGCGGCCGTGACGTCGCGGGTCAGCTGTTCTTTCATCGGGCAACCCGCGACGGTCAGCAACACCTTGACGGTGACTGTGCCGTCGGCATCGACCACGACGGCGTCCACCATGTCGAGCTCGGTGATGGGCCGGCGGATCTCCGGATCGTGCACCGACGCGAGGGCGGTGCGGATCACCGATTCATTCAGCTGTGGCACGGCCTCGATGGTACGTAGGATCAGCCGCCATGACCTCAGCGGCCCAACCGGACGGGACGCCGCCGCGATTGCGCCCGTCGGACTGGCGGGTGCAGGTGTGGCGGTCGTTCCTACGCGCCCACGCGGCGACCGTACGCGAGTTGGAGCGCGAGCTCGCTGCCGAGGCGGGCATGCCGCTGGGTTGGTACGACGTCTTGCTGCAGCTGGTCGAGGCCCCGGATCGCCGCCTGCGGATGGCCGAGCTCGCCGACCGGGTGCTGTTGTCCCGGTCCGGGCTGACCCGGCTCGTCGACCGCTTGCAGGCCGAGGGGCTGGTGCGCCGGGAGCCGTCCAAGGACGACGCCCGGGGCACCTACACCGTGCTCACCGACGCCGGTTTCCAGCGGCTGCGCCGGGCCGCGCCGGTCCATCTCGACGGTGTCGCCCGGCACTGGCTGTCGCACTTCACCGACGACGAGCTGCACCAGCTCGGCGACCTGCTCGGCCGAATCACACCGGAGTGAGCGACGCGGCTGCCCGTCCGGTCGTCATCCGCAACGCGCTCGGCGTCGGCTTCGCCGTCGGTGCCTACGGGTTCGCGTTCGGCGCGGCATCGGTGTCGGCCGGCCTGAGCACCCTGCAGACCTGCCTGCTGTCGCTGCTCGCGTTCACCGGGGGCACCCAGTTCGCCGTGGTCGGGGTGATCGCGGGCGGTGGTGGGGTGCCGGCGGCGTTGGGCAGCGGGCTGCTGCTCGGCGCCCGCAACACCCTCTACGCCATGCGGCTCGCGCCCCTGCTGCAGGTGCGCGGCGTGCGCCGCCTCGTCGCCGCGCTGGGCACGATCGACGAGTCGACGGCGATGGCGATCGGTCAGCGCGACGCCGCGCTGTCGCGGGTCGCGTTCTGGTGGACGTTCGGCGGCGTGTTCGTGTTCTGGAACATCTCGACGCTGCTCGGCGCATTGGCCGGATCGTTGATCAACCCGTCGACCTATGGGCTGGACGCGGTGATTCCGGCCGCGTTCCTGGCGCTCGTGGCCCCGCGCTTGCGGGCCGGCGCGGTCGAGCGGCGAGTCGCCATCGGTGGTGCGGTGATCGCACTGGCGCTGATCCCGTTCGCCCCCGCGGGCGTGCCTGTGCTCGCGTCGTGCGCCGCGTTGTTGTTGGCCGGACGGGTGGCGCCCCGATGAGCCTGTGGGTGCTGGTGATCGCGACCATCGTCGGCTGCTACGCGTTCAAACTCGCCGGCTACCTCGTCCCGCCGCGGCTGCTGGCCCATCCTCAGGTGCGCCGCCTCGTCGAGCTGCTGCCCGTGGCCTTGTTGTCGGCGCTGGTGGTCGTCGAGCTCGTCGGGCCGACCGGGGAACTGACGTTCGACGGGCCGCGGATCGCCGGGTTTGCGGCCGGCGCGGTGGCGGTGTGGCGCCGGGCGCCGTTCCTGGTCGTGGTCGTCGTCGCTGCGGCCGTCGCCGCGCTGCTGCGCCTCGCATAGCCGGGAAGACCCCGCTTCCCGGCCGAAATCGTCAATTTACGGCCAGGATTTCGACGTGATCGGCCGGGAAGACAACGCTTCCCGGCCGATCAGCCCCGCGAGAGCGGTCGCTGGGCCAGCGCCTTCAGATTCAGCAACTGCCGCCGGGCCATGACCAGATCGCCGACGCACAGCAGTGGCGCGCTCCAGCGGCCGGTGCCGACGATCTTGAGCAGCAGCCGGGTGTCGGCACCCTCGGGCTCCAGCACGTATGACATCAGGTACCTGCCGAGCTGCCCGGTCAGCTGCCGCCCCGCCGACGCGGACACGATCCGGCCCAGATCGCGCCCGCCGGACCTGGTGAACCGGTCGCCAGGCACCGGGTCGGGCAGACCGCGTAACTGCCGCGGGGAACGCCGGCCGCGATTGTCGATCCAGTCGTAGGAGTACGGCGCCAGCCGGATCTGGACCACCCACGGCCACACCTGCTCGGGCACCGCACGCACCGTGACGCCGCGCCACGCCTGCAGGTCCGGGTCCGGGAGCAGGTCGTCGCACGGGTAGCGCCGCTGCACCTCGGCGTCGGTCACGCCCCAGCGATCGCCGATCACGTGAGGTTCATCCCGCCGTCGAGCAGGATCACCTCGCCGGTGAGATAGCTCGAATCGGCGATCGCGCAGACCAGCTGGGCCACCTCGTCGGGCACCGCGCCGCGACCCAGCGGCGCGCGCTCGCGCCACAGGTCACGCGCGTCCGACCAGTCGGCGGTCAGGGGCGTGTCGACCAGCCCCGGCGCCACCGCGTTCACCCGGATCGCCGGCGCCAGCGCGACGGCGAGCAGCTTGGTGACGTGGTTGAGCGCCGCCTTGCTGGCGGCGTACGGGATGGACGCGCCTTTCGGGCGCACCCCGGCATGACTGGTGACGTTCACGACGCTCCCACCGCCGGGCCGCGGCGATTCCCGCAGCAGGGGCGCCGCCGCGGTCGTGAGCACCCAGGGCGCCAACAGGTTGACGTCGAGCGCTGCGCGCCACTCGTCGAGGGTCGCGGCATCGAGGTCGGCGTGCGGGATGCGGCGGCTGCGCCCGGCATTGTTGACGAGCAGATCCAGTCGCCCGTGCCGGCGTGCTGTGGCCTCGACCAGTGCCCGGGTCTGCGCTTCCTCGCGCAGGTCGGCCGCGAGGTAGTCGCCGTCCAGCTCGGCGGCGAGCTGCTCCCCGGCTGCGCGGCTGGTGCGCGAGTGCAGCACGACCTGCCAACCGGCACCGGCAAGCCGGTGGGCGATTGCCGCGCCGATCCCGGAGGTACTGCCGGTCACCAGGGCGACCGGGGCCGCGGCACCCGCGGGCATGCGCTCAGCCGACGAACGGCTTGGCCGTGACGAGCGTCACTTTCATCGTCTTGCCGGTCGGGGTCTCGTACTCGACCGTGTCACCTTCGCGCGCGCCGGTGAGCGCCTTGCCCAGCGGCGAGGCCGCGGAGTAGACCTCGACGCCCGCGGTCTCGGCCTCCTCGCGAGAGCCGATGAGGAACTTCTCGTCCTCGTCGTCGCCGGCGAACCGGACGGTGACGACCATCCCAGGGCCCGCGACGCCGTCGCTGACCGGAGCCTCGCCGACCTTGGCCTCGCGCAGCAGCGACTGCAGCTGGACGATGCGTCCCTCCTGCTTGCCCTGCTCCTCGCGGGCCGCCTGGTATCCGCCGTTCTCGCGCAGATCGCCCTCTTCGCGCCGGTCGTTGATCTCCTTGGCGATGACCGGGCGGTTGTCGATCAGCTCCTGCAGTTCCTTCGACAGGCGGTCGAACGCGTCCTGGGTCAACCAGGTGACCTGGGCTGCGTCGGGGGGCGAGTCGGTCGGGGACATAGGTGGAACTCCAAGCATCGATGAGCGATGGTGCGGAACTGGCGAAGCTACGAACGTAACACCGCAAGTGCGGTGTCCGGGAATCGAAGACGGCATGCAGCCAGGGCGCGAGAAGCGTGTCGGCGCGGTCGTTCACAATGGGGGGGTGAGTGAGCAACTGCGGCTGATGGCTGTGCACGCCCACCCCGACGACGAGTCGAGCAAGGGCGCCGCCACGATGGCGCGCTACGTCGACGAAGGGGTCGACGTGCTCGTCGTCACCTGCACCGGTGGCGAGCGCGGAAGCATCCTGAACCCGGCGCTGAAGGACCGCAAAGACATCGAGGAGAACATCTCCGAGATCCGGCGCGGCGAGATGGACCGAGCCCGCGAGATCCTGGGCGTGCGCCAGCACTGGCTCGGGTTCGTCGACTCCGGTCTGCCCGAAGGGCGATCCGCCGCCGCCCCTGCCCGACGGCTGCTTCGCATTGGCCTCGCTGGACGAGGCGACGCGCCGCCTGGTGGCCGAGATCCGGGACTTCCGCCCGCACGTCGTCACCACCTACGACGAGTTCGGCGGCTATCCGCATCCGGACCACATCCGTTGCCACGAGATCTCCGTCGCCGCGTTCGACGCCGCCGCCGACCCCGACTCGTACCCGGATGCGGGTGACCCCTGGCAGCCCCTGAAGCTCTACTACGACGTCGGATTCTCGATGGAGCGCACGAAGGCGCTGCACGAGGCACTGCTGGCCAAGGGTTTGGACTCGCCGTACGAGGAGTGGTTCAAGCGGCGCGAGGAGTGGCTCGGCAAGCGCCGGCGGCCGAACATCACCACCCAGGTCGACGTCGCCGACTGGTTCGAGCGTCGCGACGCCGCGCTGCTGGCGCACGCCACCCAGGTCGACCCTGAAGGCTGGTTCTTCAAGATCCCGCTGTCGTTGCAGCGCGAGGTCTGGCCGACCGAGGACTTCGAGCTGGTGCGCTCGCTCGTCGAGTCGGCCCTGCCCGAGGACGACCTGTTCGCGGGCCTGCGGGAGCGGGTCAGCGCCGCATGAGTGCGGTGGAGCTGCTCGCGAAGAGCGGCGAGGCAGCGAAGTCCGGCCCGATCGGGCTGGCCGTGATCCTGCTGCTGTGCATCGCGTGCTACTTCCTGTTCAAGTCGCTGTCCAAGCACCTGCGCACCGTGCGCGAGCGCTACCCGCAGCCGCCGCATCAGGTCGACTCCGTGGAGACCGTCGCCCAGCCGCCGGTCACGGATCAACCCGCCGAGGACACCCCGGCGGACAAGACCTCCGACCCGTAGCGGCGGGCCAGGTCGCCGACCGACGCGGCGATTCGCGCGCGCAACTCGGCCGGCTCGAGCACCTCGACGTGCTCGCCCAGCTGCATCAGGGCGTGGTGCGCGTGCTGGACCGACTCGATCGGCACCCGCGTGCGGACCCAGCCGTCGGCCTCCGGTGGCCCCATCTCGGCGCGGGCCCGGCGGGCCGGCTCCGAGCCGAGCAGGAACAGCAGTTGGCGGCCGGCGGGGGAGAGCCGCACCACCGCATCGTCGCGGTACATCCGCTGTTCGTATTCGCGCTGATAGCGCGCCCAATAGGCGGCGAGCTCGAAGCCGGGCACCGGCTCGACCTCGTCGTCGCGGACGCTGGCCGTGTGCACCCGCGAGACCCGGTAGGCCCGCGGCCCGCGGTCGTCGTCGCGCCGGTTCGCGACGAGGTACCAGGTGCCGGCTTTGAGCACCAGCCCGAGCGGATCGAGCACCCGGTCGGCGACGGCGCGGTTCGCGCGTTCGTAGCGGACGTCGAGGCGGCGCTGCGTCCAGACGGCCTCGGCGACGACGGCCAGGAACGGCGGCGCCGCGCCGGTGCGCATCCACCCCGGGGCGTCGAGGTGGAACCGATCGCGGATCCGCGTGGCGCGCTCACGCAGGTCGACCGGCAACGATGCGAGCAACTTGAGCTCGGTCGCGGCCAGCACGCTGCCGAGCCCGAGGTCGGCGGCCGCGGCCGGCACCCCGGCGAGGAACAATGCGTCGGCCTCGTCGCCGGACATCCCGGTGAGCCGGGTGCGGTATCCGTCGAGCAGCTGGAAGCCGCCGTTGCGACCGCGGGTGGCATAGATCGGCACCCCCGCGCTGCCCAGCGCCTCGACGTCGCGGTAGACGGTACGCAACGACACCTCGAACTCGGCGGCGAGCTCGGCGGCGCTGACCCGGCCGCGCACCGAGAGCATCAGCAGGATGCTGAGCAGTCGGCCGGCGCGCACGAATCCATCGTCGCAGCAAATCATGACACCCGTTGACAGGATGAGACGGGACAGTGTGGGTAGACCCGAACAACCAGGAGGTATCCGATGGCGGTAGGACGTGTTTGGTCCGTCACTCTCGACTGCGACGATCCGAACCGGGTGGCCGAGTTCTGGGCCGCGATGCTCGGCGGGAAGATCAGCTACAGCTCCGATGACTTCGTCGGCGTCGAGCTCCCGAGCGGGATGTGGATCGGCGCAGTCCGCAGCCCCGGCCACCGGCCGGCAGAGTGGCCCGAGGGGAACACGCCGCAGCAGTTCCACCTCGATGTCGCAGTCGCCGATCTCGACGAGGCGGAACAGGCCGCGCTCGAGCTCGGCGCGACCAAGGCCGACCATCAGCCCGCGCCGGATCGGTGGCGGGTGCTGGTCGACCCGGCCGGCCATCCGTTCTGCGTCACCGATCAGGCCCCGGTCTGAGCTGCGCGAGATGAGCAAGCCGACGGCGGTGAGCCGTGAGCAGGTGCTCGCCTATCGGGTCGCCGCCCAGGGGCTGCACCGCGAGGCGGCGACCGTCGGGCAACTCGACGTGCTCGACCTCGGCGTGCAGGAGGCGATGGGCCATCCGGCGACGCTGGTCTTCGCGGCCCGACTGCCCGAGAGCGTCAGCGTGACGCCGGGCAGCGTTGCAGTCGGCCCGGGCCACCGGCTCGCCCTGACCTGGTCGCTGCGCGGCGCGCCGCACGTGCACCGGCGCAGCGATCTCGACGCGTTCGCCAAGGCGCTGTATCCGATGTCCGAGGCCGATGCCGCGGCCCGGCTCAACGAGACGGGCCCGAGCGTGAAGCGGCGGGGCATCGCTGCGATGGAACAGTTCGAACTCGCGGTGCAGGCGATGCGCGAGGTCGTTCGCTCGGCCATCGACAAGGGCGCGGCCAGTACGGCCGTCACGCAACGCATCCCGGCGGCGATGCGGCGCGAGTGCCGGGCCTGCAAGACCAGCCATATTTCTGATTCCGCGATGCGTGCGGCGGCACTGCCGGCCGGGTTGGAGATCGAGCCGGGCACGTCGCCGCCGGTCCTGTTGCGCCGCAAGGGCACCCGGGTGATCAAGAAGGCCGATGCGAAGGCGTTGACCGACCTCGCGGCTACCTATCTGCGCTTCCTCGGGCCGGCCACGGTGACCGAGTTCGCCGGGTATCTGGAGGCCCGCCGCACCGACGTCGCCGAGCACTGGCCCGACGACCTCGCGCCGGTGTCCGTGGACGGACGCGAGTCGTTCCTGCCCGCCGACCAGCTGGCCGAACTGCGAAAGCCGCCCGCTCCTGACCTGGTGCGCTTGCTCAGCCCGTTCGACCCGTTCCTCCAGGCGCGCGATCGTGCCCTGATCGTGCCGGACAAGTCCGTGTACAAGGCCCTGTGGCCGGTGCTCGGCCGGCCCGGTGTGTTGTTCGTCGACGGTGAGGTCGTCGGCACGTGGCGGACCAAGACGTCGGGCAAGAAGGTGACGCTGACCGTCGAGCCGTTCGGGTCGGTGCGCCCGGCGGTGTGGAAGCAGGTCGACCGGGAGGCCGAGCGCGTCGCTGCCGCGCGCGGGGCGTCGGACGTGCAGGTCAAGCGCGTCGACTGACCCTCAGTCCGGCGGCGGGCGTCGTCGCGTCGCCTTCAGGTCGCCGCGCCGTCGCTTGCTGTCGACCCGACGCGCCCGCGCCGCGCGCGACGGGCGGGTCGCGCGCCGGGCCGGGGCGGGCGGTTCGAGCGCGGTCGCGAGCAGATTGGCCAGCCGAGCCCGGGCAGCCGTGCGGTTCTGCAACTGCGAGCGGTGCTCGCTGGCGGCGATGGTGATCTGCCCGTCGACCACCCGTGTCGCGAGCGCGGTGAGCAGGCGGTCGCGCAGCTCGTCATCGAGGGCGCCCGAGGTCGCGACGTCCCAGCTCAGCTCCACCCGGCTGTCGGTCGTGTTCACCGACTGGCCTCCGGGACCCGATGAGCGGCTGAACCGCTCGCTGAGTTCGGATTCCGGAATCACCAGGCCGTACGGCAGACCGCGCTGCGGACGCAGCACGAGGTCAGGCACCGGTCAGGAGCCGATTCACGGCAGCGCCGGGCTGTGCTGCACGTCGCGCTGCCAGGCCGTTACCTCGTCGGGCTCGCGCGGCAGCATCGCGGACAGGTTCGTCGGCGCGCCGTCGGTGACCAGGATGTCGTCCTCGATCCGCACCCCGATGCCGCGCAGCTCGGCAGGCACCGTGCGGTCGTTGACCTGGAAGTACAACCCGGGTTCGACGGTGAGCACATGTCCCGCGGCGAGTGTGCCGGCGCGATAGGTCTCCTCGCGTGCCTGCGCGCAGTCGTGCACGTCGATCCCCAGCATGTGCGAGGTGCCGTGCAGCGTGTATCGACGGTGCAGCCCGGCGTCGGGCTGCTCCGGATCGGCCGCGCAGGAGACGTCGGCCGTCACCGGCAGGATGCCCCAGGAGTGCAGGTGGTCGGCCAAGACGTACATCGCCGCGTCGTGGGCGGCGAGGAAATCAGCGCCGGCCTTCACCTCGGCGATGCCGGCCGTCTGCGCCTCGAGCACCGCCTGGTAGACCCGCCGCTGCGCCGGCGACCACTCCCCGTCGACCGGCATCGTGCGGGTGACGTCGGCGGTGTAGAGCTCGTCGGTCTCGACGCCCATGTCGGCCAGCAGCAACGAGCCCGGCTCCACCACGCCGTCGTTGCGCCACCAGTGCAGGGTGGTGGCGTGCGGTCCGGACCCGACGATCGAGGTGTAGCCCACCTCGTTGCCCTCCAACCGGGCGCGACGCCAGAACGTTCCCTCCAGCCAGCGCTCGCCGCGCAGGCCCGGCCGCCCGGTGACAGCCGGGAGTTCGCGCGCGACGTCGGCGAACCCGCGGGCGGTGATCTCGCAGGCGAGGCGGAGGCGGTCGATCTCCCAGTCGTCCTTCACCAGGCGCAGCTCGTCCAGCGTCTGCAGGAGGGCGCCGGGCTCGGCGCGGGGAAGCAGCGCGTCGACCGATGGGTCGACGCCGGGGAGCAGGAGTGCTGGGTCGTCGCGGTGCGGCGCGAGGTCGTCGGTCAGAGCGGCGAGCGGACGCGTGGTCAGCGCCAGCACCTGCTCGGTCTCGTCCCGGCTGGGGACGTTGCCGACCCACACCGCCCCGTGCACGCGGCTGGTGAAGTAGGCGACCTCGCCCGGCTGGGCGTATTCGCGCAGGTACAGGCGGCTCTCGTGCCCGGCGCCGTCCGGCATCAGCACCAGCACCGCGTCGGCGGCCGTCTCCCCGGTCAGCCAGGTGAACGAACTGGCGGCGCGGAACGGGTAGTCGGTGTCGTTGGCGCGCACCAGCATCGGCCCGGCGGGCACCACCAGTAGCCGGCCCGGGAAAGCGCTCGGAAAGGGCGGCCCGGCGACGTGCCGCGTACGGCGCCACCGAGGGCTGGGACCGGGCTGCCGGATGCGGCATGGGCGGCGCCGGATCCCAGTCGCGGACGATCGCTGCGCGCAGGTGCGGGGGCAACGGAATGTCGTGCGACGCCTGGTCGTGATCGTCGGATGTCTCGCTCGGCACGGTGTCGGCACTGTCGGTGCGCCGGTCGGTCATGGCAGCGAGTCTAAGGCGGTCCCGACCGGGCGCGGCGCTGCGAACAAGCGCCCTAAATGCCCTACCTTTGCGGCATGCAGCCTGGCACCCAGCAGTACGGCCCGGAGGGGCAGACCAACGTTGCGCCGCAGTCCGGGCGGCCGCCGAGCGAGCCGACTGTCCTCGCCCCGGCCAAAGCGCGTACCGGATTGATCGTGCTGGTCGCGATCCTCACCGAAATCGTGCTGATCGCGGCAGGCGCGAACGAGTGGCTGTCGCGCCGGCTCGCCCGCGCCGACCTCACGTTGGGTTCGGTCGAGAGCGGCATTCGCTACTCCGTATTGACCTACTCGTGGCGGTTCACGCCGTTGTCCAACGATTCCGAGCGCCTCTACGCCGGGTCGTGGACCCTCGTGGGCACCACCATCGTGCTGTCGGCGCTGCTGATCGTCACGGTGGTCCGCGGCCCGGTCACCTTCGACCGAGCGTTCTTCGGCACCTGGATGGCTGTCACGGTTTCGACCATGCTCGGCGGTTACGCTCGCGCGTTCGTGCTGAACGAGCCGCTGCGCGACAACGAATCCCGGGTCTCGCGGGCGCTGTTCGGGACGTTCGCACCGGGCACCACGGTATTCCTCGCCGGGCTCGGACTCGGCTTCATCGTGGCGATCGTGGTCGCGCTCGTGGCGGTGACGACGAAGCGCCGGCCGGTGATGGCGGCACCGTCCGGCGGCGAGTACCCGCAGGCCGGGGAGCCCGATTCGGCGCAGTGGCAGGACCGGTACTACGGGCCGCCGCCGCAGTCCTACGGCGGGGCCCCGCGCGGCGACGCCGAGCAGGGAGCGGCGCAGGGAGCGGGCAGACCGCGCCGTACGCCGGCAGCGAGGACCCGAACGCGACGAGCCGCCTGCCCGGCGTCGGCGACCAGGGTGGGTACGGCGGTGGCGGCGGCCCGGCCGGCGGCATGGCCCTCGGCGCCGGTGCCGCGATGGGTGCTGCCGCCGCGGCCGGACGTGAGCGCGACGGCGAGGAGCGCGGGTCGCAGGACGAACCGCACGGTGCCGCGGGACCGGACCAACCCGGCGACAGCAGCGGCGGTGACACCACGGTGTTGCCGCCATACCCGGAGACGGCGCGCGAGGCGCAGGCCGCACAGGCGCCGGAGCACGGCGGCGCGGGGGAATCGGAGCCGGCCCGGCCGGAGGAGTCCGGCCAGGACGAGACGCAGGCGTTCCAGACGCATCCGGACCCCGCCCACGACGACCCGCAGCCGCACACCGAGCAGGGTCAGCCCGAAGCGCAGGGACAGCCCCACGAACAGGGTCAGCCGCAGCCGCAGGGGCAGCCTGACCAGCAGACCATGCAGTTCCCGCGGCCGCCGGACGACGAGGACATGCACCAGGATCGGTGAGCAGAAAATTTCTGGGTCAGCTGGTTAGAACGCCACGGGCCACGGGTATCACGGCGGTGCCCCCCGAAGGCAACTGGGCCGTCGGCGTACCCCCCCACGCTGACCGCCCACAGCACGTCGAAGGCCGCCGGACTGTTCGTTCGGCGGCCTTCGACGTTCGACCTGCCGGCGATGCGACCCCTCGACAGGATCCGCAAGCCACGCCGGCACAGCGGTGTCAGGCCGAAGGCACCCGGGCCGCGGCAGGAAGCAGCGCGCGGAGCGTGCGCACACCGTGAACGTCGGCCATCACGGCAGTGGCCTGGCCGCTGTCGACCAGGCGCCTGGCCGCGGGTAGTACGACCGTGACCGTGGTGCCGAACTCGCGGGCGAAGTCGCCGATGCTCACCGGGCGGGCACGATCTGGTGCTCGGGCGAGTAATTGCAGGATGTGGTTGTCCAGGTTCACGCGTTGCTCCTCGGCTAGCTGCCGGCCCGTTGGTCCGTTCCCGATCGCGTGCACTGATTGCCGTCGGATCACGGATTTCCAGACGATCGGTGGTTCGGCAACGGTTCCCCGATGGGGTTGGCTCACGATCACCGGAACCGAGGCGGGAGGCTCGTCCGCGTGAGGCGCGGCGTCACTCGCCGCTCGTCCCTCACGGTAACAGTGTTCAGCCCGCACGGAGCCCGCCGCGGATGACGCTGCACGCCGTCGTCGGTCCGGCGAGCGCCGTGTAGCGTCCGAGCCACCAGCAGCAGCCCCCGGGAAACGGCATGCCACTACTGCACTACGGACCGCAGCTACAGATATCGCTCGGCGCCACGGACGCCCGGCAGGCGATCGAGGCGATCGGTGCACACGCCAGCCGCGGTGGGTGGGTCAATGTCACCGATACCGACGGCCGGCTCTGGTCGCTGCTGATCTCGGCCGGGATACCGATCTGGGTGTCCGACGAAGAGACCGGTTCACGTGCGGGCGTGGAGCAGACCACGCCACGATGAACAGGGACCAGCGCGGGCGATAGGCCGGCCTCGGTGTGCGGGACCCTGGGGTGGTGAACCGGCTCCGAGCGGCCACCAGCCCGTATTTGTTGCAGCACCAGGACAACCCCGTCGATTGGTGGGAATGGTCCGACGCTGCGTTCGCCGAGGCCCGCCGCCGCGACGTCCCGATTCTGCTGTCGGTCGGCTACGCCGCGTGTCACTGGTGCCATGTCATGGCGCACGAGTCCTTCGAGAACGAACACGTTGCGGCGGTGCTCAACGAGCATTTCGTGAGCATCAAGGTCGATCGCGAGGAGCGCCCCGACGTCGACGCCGTCTACATGGAGGCGACCGTCGCGCTCACCGGCCAGGGCGGCTGGCCGATGACCTGCCTGCTCGACCACGACGGCGCACCCTTCTACGCCGGCACGTACTACCCCACCCCCCAGTTTCTGGGACTGCTGCAGGCCGTGACCCAGGCGTGGCGCAACGACCGCGCCGAGGTGTCCGCCGCCGGTCAGCGCGTCGTGGCGGCCCTCGACCGCGCCGTGCTGCCCGGTGCCGGAGGCGGTGCCTTCGACGCGGCCGTGCTCGACGGTGCGCTGACGCGGTTGCGCGCCACCTTCGATGCGGCCAACGGCGGTTTCGGCGGCGCGCCGAAATTCCCGCCGTCGATGATCCTGGAGTTCCTGCTGCGCCATCACGAACGCACCGGCACCGCCGACGCGCTCGAGATGGCGAGCGCCACGTTCGAGGCGATGGCGCGCGGCGGGATGTACGACCAGCTCGGCGGGGGGTTCGCCCGGTACGCGGTCGACGCCCAATGGGTGGTGCCGCACTTCGAGAAGATGCTCTACGACAACGCACTGCTGCTACGCGCTTATCTGCATTGGTCGCGGCGCTGCGGTGCGCCACTGGCCGAACGTGTCGCGCGGGAGTCCGCCGACTTCCTGCTGCGTGACCTGCGCACCGAGCAGGGCGGATTCGCGTCCGCCCTGGACGCCGACACCGACGGTGTCGAGGGCAGCACCTACGTCTGGACCCCTGCGCAGCTGGACGAAGTACTCGGCACCGACGGTCCTGCGGCCGCCCGGTTGCTCGAGGTCACCGACGCCGGCACGTTCGAGCACGGCACGTCCACCCTGCAGTTGCGTACCGACCCGGACGACCCGGCGCAGTGGTCGGACTGGCGCACGAGGTTGTTCGCCGCCCGCTCGATCCGCCCCCAACCGGCGCGCGACGACAAGGTGGTCACCGCGTGGAACGGCCTGGCGATCGCGGCGCTGGCCGAGGCCGGGGTACAGCTGGCGGCGCCCGAATACCTCGCCGCGGCGAAAGAGTGCGCGCAGCTGCTGCTCGACCGCCATCTGGTCGACGGCCGGCTGCGCCGCACCTCGCGCGACGGGCAGGTGAGCGCCGCGTCGGGGGTGTCCGACGACTACGGCTGCCTGGCCGAGGGGCTGCTGGCCCTGCATCAGGCCACCGGCGAGGCAGGCTGGCTGGCCGCCGCCGGGGACCTGCTGGACGTCGCGTTGAGGCATTTTCGTGATGACACCGGCGGGTTCTTCGACACCGCCGACGACGCCGAACAGCTCGTCCGGCGCCCGCGGGATCCCACCGACAATGCCACGCCGTCCGGGGCGAGCTCGATCGCGGTCGCGCTCATCAGCTACGCGGCGCTCACTGGTTCGACGGCGCATCGCGACGCGGCCGAGGCCGCGCTCGCACTGGTCGCGCCGCTCGCGCAGACGCAACCGCGTTTCCTCGGCTGGGCGTTGGCCGGTGCCGAGGCGCTGCGCAGCGGTCCGCTACAGGTCGCCGTCGTCGGGGAGGGCGGCGCCGGGCCGCTCACCGCCACGGCGTGGCGATTGCGCCCGCCGGGCGCGGTGATCGTCTCCGGCGCGCCCGACGCGGTCGGCCGACCGCTGTTGGCCGACCGCCCCCTGGTCGGCGGCGCTCCTGCCGCGTACGTGTGTCGCGCCATGGTGTGCGACCTGCCGGTGACGACCGAGGAGGACCTGACCGCGATGCTGTCCGCTGACAGGAACGGGAGTGCCGCCACCGCGATGCGGTGACGACACTCCCGGAGCAGTTTCGTCAGAGGTTGGGGCCTTCGGCGCGCAACTTGTCGACGTTCGACATTGCGTCGCGCAGGCTGGCGAGCCACTCGTCGGTGTGCTCACCGACCAGCCGCACGCACCAGGCGAGGGCGTCGGAGCGCGAGCGCGCGACGCCGGCGTCGACCAGGGTGTCGAGCACCCGGCGCTCGTCGTGGCGCAACCGGGTCATGGCCGGCACCGCCAGATTCGTGAACAGCACCGTGGTGTCGCCGATCGACGCACCCCACGCGAGCTTGCGCCCGTAGCGGGCCTCGCCCTCGTCGGCGATCTTCATCCGGGCCTCGCGCGACTCCTCGCGGAACCGGCTGATCCGGCCCTGGGCCGCTGCCTCGGGCTCGTTCTCGGCGCCGCCTTCGGGCGCTGCGAGCTCACCGACCACCACGATCTCCTCGCGGTCGACCGACACCGTCGGCTCACCCACGAACCAGTCGCTGGGCAGCCGGCCGGTCAGCCAGGCCGCCGCGTCGTCGGCCGGCGGCAGGTCCGCCTGCTGCCAACCGCCGGCGGCGCCGAACCCACGGCCGAAACCGCGCCCGCGCCCCCGACCGCCATGGCCACCGTGCCCGCCGTGGCCACCCGGGCCATCGTGACCGCCCCGGCGGCCGCCTTCGCGGAACCGACGCTGCGGTCCCGCCTCTTGTGTTGACCGGCGCCTACGGCCGGTCGCTTCGAAGTCATGCATCTTCGTTCTCCTTACTGTGCATGTCTGATTACATTATTACACAACACAAGAGCGACGGATTCATTCCCGGCTCCGGACGACGTTTCGGCGCCCGGTACGGCGGCGCTAGGTTGCCTGTATGGCGGCAGTGCACCCGTGAGCGTCGGATGAGCGCCAGAGACGCGGTCTACGCGGTCTACGAACGCCGCCTGCGCGCACACCTCGAAGGCCTGCCGGTGCCGCGACACGTCGCGATCATGGTCGACGGCAATCGCCGCTGGGCCCGCGCCGCGGGCTTCGACGACGTCAGCCAAGGGCACCTCGTCGGCGCCCGCCACATCGTCAACCTGCTCAATTGGTGCGGCGAGGCGGGCGTCGCGCACGTGACCGTGTGGCTGCTGTCCACCGACAACCTGCGCCGCCCCGCCGACGAGCTGGACACGCTGCTGCGCATCATCGGCGGGGTCGCCGACGAGCTGTCCGCCGAGGGGAACCCGTGGCGGGTGAAGGCTGTCGGCGCGCTGGACCTGCTCCCGACGGAGACCGCGCGGGCGCTGAAGGACGCCGAGGAGCGCACGGCGGGCCGCGACGGCCTCACCGTCAACGTCGCCGTCGGCTACGGCGGCCGACAGGAGATCGCCGACGCGGTGCGCTCGCTGCTGCACGAGCACGCCGCCCGCGGCGGCACGCTCGAAGAACTCGCCGAGATCATCGACGTCGATCACATCGCCGACCACCTGTACACGAAGGGCCAGCCCGACCCGGATCTGGTGATCCGGACCTCCGGCGAGCAGCGGCTCGGCGGCTTCCTGCTCTGGCAGTCGGTGCATTCGGAGTTCTACTTCTGCGACGCGCTCTGGCCGGACTTCCGCAAGATCGACTTCCTGCGGGCGCTGCGCGACTTCGGCACCCGCCAGCGCCGCTTCGGCGGCTGACCGGCGTGACCTTCGGACCGCTCGTCACCGGCGACTGGTTGGCCGGACACCTTCGGCAGGTCCGCGTGGTCGACGTGCGCTGGTACCTCGACGGCCGGTCCGGCCGCGCGGCGTACGAGTCCGGCCACGTCCCCGGCGCGGTGTGGCTCGACATCGACACCGAGCTGTCCGAACCCGCCTCGCCACAGGCCGGGCGGCACCCGCTGCCGACGCCGCAGCGGTTCGCGGCCGCCCTCGGCCGGGTGGGCATCCGCGCCCGCGACCGGGTGGTGGTCTACGACGACGCCGGCGGGTCGACGGCCGCTCGCCTGTGGTACCTGCTGCGGGTGCTGCAGCGTCCGGTGGCCGTCCTCGACGGCGGCCTCGAGGCCTGGCCCGGCCCGCTGGTGACCGAGGAGCCGACCTACGCCGAGGTGCGCCGCCGCCCGCAGCCGTGGCCGGCGGAGCGGTTCGTCACCGCCGACGAAGTGGCCGGTGTGCCCGACGCGATCGTCTATGACGCGCGCACCGCCGAGCGTTACGCCCACGGCGATCCGGACGTCGACCCCCGGCCGGGGCACATCCCTGGCGCGGTCAGTGCGCCGTGGGCGGGCAATCTCGACGAGCACCAACGCTTCCGCTCGACGACCGAACTGCGTGACCGCTACGCCGACGCGCTGCAGCGCCCGGCGATCGCCTATTGCGGGTCGGGCGTGACCGCGTGCCACAACCTGCTGGCGCTCGAGATCGCCGGGATCCAGGGCACCGCGCTCTACCCCGGCTCGTGGTCGCAGTGGGGCAACGATCCCGCCCGGCCGGCCGAGGTCGGCACCTTGCGTCGCTGACTGTTTACCCGGGTGAAACCCGCGCTCGGGCGCGCCTGCACATCTGCACCGCGGGTCGGACGTAGCGTCCGACCTGGCGGGCCGACCCATCCGGACCGCCCGGGAGGTCCCGGCACGGTGGAGCTGCACGAGTTGTGCTGCAAGTGGGGCCGGTCCGGTCCCACGGAGGTGCCCAGGGGCCGGTCCGTCATCCATCCGCGCGACGAGTACGTGTGCGACGCGCCGACTCCCTGGCTGGAGCATCACGTGACCGTTGCCCCTCATCAGGTGACACCTCATCAGGCGACGCAGCACGAGGCGACCCATGCCTCGCCGGCGCTGCGCACCTTCGTGCTCGACACCTCGGTCCTGCTGTCCGATCCGGGGGCGCTGGGCCGATTCGCCGAGCACGAGGTCGTCCTGCCGCTGGTCGTGATCACCGAACTGGAGGGCAAACGGCACCATCCCGAACTCGGCTGGTTCGCCCGACAGACGCTGCGCCTGCTCGACGAGCTGCGGATCAAACACGGCCGCCTCGACGCCCCGGTGCCGATCGGTGAGGACGGCGGCACGCTGCACGTGGAGCTGAACCACTCCGACCTGTCGGCGTTGCCGGCCGGGTTCCGGGTCGACAGCAACGACTCCCGCATCCTCGCCGTCGCCCTGAACATCGCCGCCGAGGGGCGCGCGGTCACGCTCGTCACCAAGGACATGCCGCTGCGAGTGAAGGCGGCCTCGGTCGGGCTCGCCGCGGACGAATACCGCATGCACCCGGTCGCCGACTCCACCGGCTGGACCGGCATCCGGGAGCTGACGGTCAGCGCCGAGACGGTCGACGCGCTCTACGAGTCGGGCGCGGTCGAGCTCAGCGACGAACCCGACCTCGTCGACGTCAGCGACACCGCGTGCCACACCGGCCTGGTGCTGCACTCGTCGAAGGGCTCGGCGCTGGCCCGGGTGATGCCCGACAAGCAGGTCAAGCTGGTGCGCGGCGACCGCGAGGCGTTCGGGCTGCGGGGCCGTTCGGCCGAGCAGCGCATCGCGCTGGACCTGCTACTCGACCCAGAGGTCGGCATCGTGTCGCTCGGCGGCCGGGCCGGCACCGGCAAGTCCGCGCTCGCGCTGTGCGCCGGGCTCGAGGCAGTCCTCGAACGCCGCGCGCACAAGCGGGTCGTGGTGTTCCGGCCGCTCTACGCCGTCGGTGGCCAGGAGCTCGGCTACCTGCCGGGCAGCGAGAACGAGAAGATGGCGCCCTGGGCCCAGGCCGTCTTCGACACCCTCGGCGCACTCGTGTCCGCCGACGTGATGGACGAGGTCATCGACCGCGGCATGCTCGAGGTGCTGCCGCTGACCCACATCCGCGGCCGGTCGCTGCACGACTCCTTCGTGGTGGTCGACGAGGCGCAGTCGCTCGAACGCAACGTGCTGCTCACCGTGCTCTCGCGCATCGGTGCCGGCTCGCGTGTGGTGCTCACCCACGACGTCGCGCAACGCGACAACCTGCGCGTCGGGCGCCACGACGGCGTCGCCGCGGTGATCGAGGCGCTGCGCGGCCACCCGCTCTTCGCGCACGTGACGCTCACCCGCTCCGAGCGCTCGCCGATCGCAGCGCTGGTGACCGAGATGCTGGAGGACCTCCCGCTCTGAGGCCCTGCCTCCCGTCGGACGGTGGGTGGCGCAGGATGGGTCCGTGCGACCAGAGCTCCCCGACGACCTCCCCGTCTGGGAGCGCAACGCGGTGCGCGTGGTCGTGCAGGACGCGCACGGTGACGTGCTGCTGTTCCACACTCACGAGCTGACCGCGCCGGAACTCGGTTTCTGGTGGGAGCTGCCGGGCGGCGGTCTGGACCCGGGGGAGAGCTACGCTGCCGCCGCCGTCCGGGAGTTGCGCGAGGAAGCAGGCATCCGCGTCGACGTGGCGCAGATCGCAGCGCCGCTGTGGCGGCGCACGGCGACGTTCCGGCACCGCGAGTACCGGCACCTGCAGCACGAACTCGTCGCGTCGGTGCGCATCGACGACGTCGCGCCCGCCGTCGACGAGGCCGAACGGCTCGACTACGAGCGCGAGGACTACTCCGCCTATCGCTGGTGGCCGGTCGAGGAGATCGTCGGTCCCACGACCGGCGGCCGCTTCTATCCGGGTCGGCTGCCGCAGTACCTGCCGCTCCTGCTGGCCGGGTGCGAGATCGACGAGCCGTTCGAATTCTTCTCTTGACGCCACCTCGGTAGTATTCGAACATGTATTCGTGATCCTGCACGCCGACCTGGACTCGTTCTACGCGTCGGTGGAGCAGCGCGACGTGCCGCGACTGCGCGGCCGGCCGGTCATCGTGGGCGGCGGGGTGGTGCTCGCGGCCAGCTACGAGGCCAAGGCCTACGGCGTGCGGTCGGCGATGGGCGGGCGGCAGGCCCGGCAGCTGTGTCCGCACGCGATCGTCGTCAAACCGCGGTTCGAGGCGTATTCGCAAGCCAGCAAAGACGTTTTCGCCATCTTCGAGGACACGACCCCACTGGTCGAGGGGCTGTCCCCGGACGAGGCCTTCCTCGACGTCGGAGGGCTCGGCCAGGTGTCCGGGTCGCCGGTCGAGATCGCGGTGGGGCTGCGTGCGCGGGTGCGCGACGACGTCGGTCTGGCGATCACCGTCGGCATCGCGCGCACCAAGTTTCTCGCGAAGGTGGCAAGCGGGGTGGCCAAGCCCGACGGCCTGCTGCAGGTGACGCCCGAGGGCGAGTTCGATTTCCTGCACCCGCTGCCGGTGCAGAAGCTCTGGGGCGTCGGCGCCAAGACCGCCGCGAAACTGCACGAGCGCGGCATCTACACCGTCGGCGAGGTCGCTGCGTTGGACCGCCGGGTGCTGGTGTCGATGCTCGGGGCCGCCTCCGGGCGCCAGCTGCACGCGCTCTCGCACAACCGCGACCCGCGCCGGGTCGTCGTCGGCCGGCGGCGCGGCTCGATCGGATCGCAGCGTGCTCTCGGAACTCGCCGGTGGCATTCGGAATCCGAAATTGATGCGACGTTGGTCGGGTTGGTCGACCGGGTCTGCCGGCGCCTGCGCGCGGCGCGCAGGGTGTGCCGCACGGTGGTGATCCGGCTGCGCTTCGACGACTTCACCCGGGCCACCCGTTCGCACACCCTGATGCGCGCCACGTGGGATACCGCGCCGGTGCTGGCCACTGCGCGGTCGCTGCTGGCGGCCGCCGCGCCGATGGTGCGCGACGGCGGTTTGACGTTGATCGGCATCTCGTTGGCCAATCTCGACGACGCAGACATGCTGCAGCTCGAACTTCCGTTCGCCGCCAGGGCTGTCGGCCTGCTCGACCCAGCCCTGGACGGCATCCGGGACAAGTTCGGCCGCGACGCGGTGCAGCGCGCCGTGCTGCTCGGTCGCGATCCCGGCTGGGACCTGCCGATGCTGCCCGACTGACCGCGGTCAGCGACGCGAAAGCTCGTCGACCACGTGCCGGCGGAAGTTCGCGGCCGCCGGCAGCAGGCGCCGCTCGGTCGACCACGCCAACCCGATCTCACGTGCGGCCGGCACGTCGACGATCGAGAGCTGGTGCACCGGCGTGGCAGCTCGCGCAGCTGCCTCGAGCCGGCCCCGCGGCACGACGGCCACGCCCAACCCGGCTGCGACGAACCCGGTGATGGTCGCGAGGTCGTCGCCCTCGAAGCCGACCGTCGGCGTGAAGCCGGCCTCCTCGCACATTCGCTCGACGGTGCGGCGCAGCGCGTACCCGCCGCGCAGCATGATGAACGGTTCGTCGGCCGCGGCCGCGAGCCGAACCTCGTCACCGGCCGCGAGCGGATGCTGGCGGTGCACGGCCAACTGCAGCGGTTCGGCCAACAGCGGGCGCCAGCGCACGGTCTCGATGTGTCGACGCGACGGTGGTGAACTCCAGGTCGGCCTCGCCACGCCACAGGGACGGACCGGTGACCTCGTCGTTGACCTGGTGCAGCTCGAAATGGACGTCGGGGAACCGGCTGCGAAAGCTCGCCACCAGGTCGGGCACCAGCCAGGTGCCGAACGACGGCTGATACGCGACCGACACGACCCCGCTGTCCGGCGAGGTGAGCTCGGACAGCGCGGCCAGCCCGTCGTCGAGGTCGTGCAGCACCTTGTCGACGTGGCGCTTGAACGTCGCGCCGGCCCGGGTCATCCGCAGCGTGCGCCCGGAGCGGCGCAGGAGGGGCGTGCCGACCTCGGCCTCCAACCGGGCCAGCGCGCGCGACACCCCGGACTGGCTGACCTGCTCCAGGTCACTCACCTCGGTGACGGTGATGCCGTCGGCGACCTGCTGGAACCAACGCAATTCGGTCGTGTCCATACCGATGACGATAGGGCATGGATTACTTGTCAATAGTTCATTGGACGCATGAAAGCGTTTCACCCACACTTGACTCAGCACACCACAGGGAGGAGTCCCACCATGACCACCACACATCTCGTGCACGCCTGGCGCGAGCGCCAGACAGCCCGTGACGCCCGCAAGAAGCTGGCCAAAGAGCTGTCCGCATTCACCACGAACAACGACCTGATCGAGCTGTCGGCACTGCTCGAGCGCTACGACGACGCCGAGACCGCCGACATCCGGCGCCTCGTCGACTGGAGCCCCGCGGCCTGAGGCCGCGCGCGGCGGGCTCGAGCGCGGGCCCTGCGACTCCTACGTTCGGGCCGGGATGCCCGGCAGCCCGTCGATGCTGGCGCCGTTGCGGGTGACCGCGTAGTCGACGTAGTAGTCGTCATCGCGGCGCAGCTGGTGGCGGTCGAGGATGTCCCGGTCGCCGACGTAGTCCATCAGCGGCACCGAGTAGCCGCACGAGTCGGCGATCCGGTCGACGTCGATCACCACGATCGAGCGCACCCCGCGCTCGCGCTCCTTGCTGAACTCGGCGCGCAGGCCGGGGAACTGCGGGTCGTCGGGCAGGACGTTGCGGCCGCGGCCGTGCAGCCGGACGATCTTCGGCGGCCCGGTGAAGGCGCAGCACATGATGACGATCCGGCCGTTCTCGCGCAGGTGGGCCATCGTCTCGATGCCGCTGCCGAAGTAGTCGAGATAGGCGACCTGACGCGGACCGAGCACCGCGAACGTGCCGCCCATGCCCTTCGGCGAGACGTTCACGTGTCCGTCGCCGGTCAGCGGCGCGCTCCCCACGAAGAACACCGGCTGGGCGAGCAACCACCGCCGCAGCTTGTCGTCGATGTCGTCGAAGACCGTTGCCATGCTCTCCAGGGTGTCAGACGAGTTCCAGCAATTGTGGCAGTGCGGTGATCGTCTCGCCGTCCCACGCGGCGTGCCGCTCGTAGACCACGGCCCCCGTGTCCGCGGGCGCCGCCAGGTGCACCGCCCGCATCCCGACCGCGCGCGCTCCGGCAAGTTCGTTGCTGCCGCCGTCGCCGACGTACACACAGCGGTCCGGCGCCACGTCGAGCTGCTCGCAACACTGCAGATAGTTGGCGGGATCGGGCTTGCGCTCGCCGGTCACGAAGGAGAACACCGGCGCATCGACGTAGGGCGCGATGGGAAGCCCGGGGAAGTAGAGCGGCAGCTCGGCACTGCAGTCGCTGATCAGCCCGATCCGCAGGCCGCGGTCGTGCAAGGTGCGTAACACCGGCAGCGCCTCCGGACGCGGTTGGCCGAAGGTGCGCTCGGTGGCCAGCCTCACCTGTGCCGCCCGGGTCAGGACGTCGGGAGCGGGATCCGCGCCGAGCCGCCTCGCCACCCACTGCAGGGATCCCTCGAGACTGCCGCCGGCGCCGCGGAAGCGGTCGTCGATCGTCGCCGTCAGTTCGGCGTCGAATCGCTGCGGGTCGACGCCGAGGGCGGCGGCCTGCTCGGCGCGCACCCGGTGCTGGTCGGACGCCGTGCGGCCGGGGGTGAGGGTGCCGTAGAAGTCGAAGACGACCGCCGCCGCTGCGATCAATCCTTCGGCCGGGTCATCGACAGCACGTCGAGCACCTCGTCGAGCTGGTCCTCGGTGATCTTGTCCGGCACGTGACCGCGCTCGACAACCACCTGCCGGATGGTCTTGCGCTCGGCGAGCGACTGCTTGGCGATCTTGGCGGCCTCGTCGTAGCCGACGTAGTGGTTGAGCGGCGTCACGATCGAGGGTGACGACTCGGCGTATTCGCGGCACCGCTCGACGTTCGCCTCGATGCCGGACACGCAGCGGTCGGCGAACACCCGCGACACGTTGGCCAGCAGCCGGATCGACTCGAGCACGTTGCGGGCGATCACCGGAAGCATGACGTTGAGCTCGAAGTTGCCGGCGGCGCCACCCCAGGCGACTGCGGCGTCGTTGCCGACCACCTGCGCCACCACCTGGCACACGGCCTCGCACAGCACCGGGTTGACCTTGCCGGGCATGATCGACGACCCGGGCTGCAGGTCGGGCAGGAAGATCTCGGTGAGCCCGGTGCGCGGACCCGAGCCCATCCACCGGATGTCGTTGCTGATCTTGTTCAGGCCGACGGCGATGGTGCGCAGGACGCCGCTGGCCTCGACCAGTGCGTCGCGCGAGCCCTGCGCCTCGAAATGGTCGCGAGCCTCGGTGAGCGGCAGGTCGAGCTCGGCCGCCAGCCGCGAGATGACCTCACCGGCGAGGCCGACCGGGGCGTTGATGCCGGTGCCGACGGCGGTGCCGCCCAGCGGCAACTCGCCGACCCGCGACAGCACGCCCTGCAGCCGCTCGACGCCGTAGCGCACGGTGGCGGCGTACCCGGCGAACTCCTGGCCGAGCGTCACCGGGGTGGCGTCCATCAGGTGGGTGCGGCCCGACTTCACGACATCGGCGAACTCGTCGGCCTTCGCAGCGAGGGCGTCGGCGAGCTGCGCGAGCGCTGGGATGAGGTCGACGCTGATCGCGCGGGTGGCGGCGATGTGCATCGCGGCCGGGAACTGGTCGTTGGACGAGAACGGGTCGTTGACGTCGTCGTTCGGGTGCACCGCCGTCCCGGACCGCTCGGTGGCCAGGGTGGCGAGCACCTCGTTGGTGTTCATGTTCGACGACGTGCCCGATCCCGTCTGGAACACGTCGATCGGGAACTCGGCGTCCCAGTCGCCGCGGATCACCTCGGCGGCGGCGGACGCGATGGCCTCGGCCTTGACCGGGTCCAGGCTGCCCTTCGATCCGCGGATCGTGGCCGATGCGCCCTTGATCGCCGCGAGCGCACCGATGAGTTCGCGCTCGATCGGACGCCCGGAGATCGGGAAGTTCTCGACCGCGCGCTGGGTCTGCGCCCGCCATTTCGCCGCGGCGGGAACCTGCACCTCGCCCATCGAATCCTTCTCGACGCGGAATTGCGGTGCTGCGGTCACGACGGTTGCTCCTCGAGTGCGCGGTTGCTGCCGCCCACATTAGTGAGCTGCGCCGGGGCCGCCGTCCAGACGTGCGCAAGCCCACTGGCCAGGGAGCACGGCTACTTCTGCAGGTTCGGCGGCGGTCCGTAGCCTGGCTGCGGCTGGCCCTGGGGCGGTTGACCCTGCTGGTACGGCTGCTGCTGATAGCCCTGCTGCCCGTACCCGGGCGGGGGGCCGCCCTGCGGCGGACCTTGCGGCTGCTGATGCTGCTGCTGCGCGGGCTGGCCGTAGCCGAGCGAGCGGGCGGTCTCCTTCGCGGCGTCGGTGACCGGCACGGCCACCACCGCGGTGCCGTAGGCGCAGAGCTCGGTCCAGGTGTCACCCATCTCCGAGGTGTCGAAGCGCATGGCGACCACCGCGTTGCCGCCCCGCGCCCGCGCGTTCTCGAGCATCCGGCCCATGGCCTCGTTGCGGCTGTCACTCAGGTTCTTCGTCATGCCCTGCAGCTCGCCGCCGAACATCGACTTGAACCCGGCGCCCATCTGCGAGAAGGCGTTGCGGGACCGGACGGTCAGACCGAACACCTCACCGCAGACCTGGTGGATCTCCCAGCCGGGGATCTCGTTCGACGTCACTACCAGCATGCCGACGCTCCTCCTCGTGACCTGTCAGTGGCGGTCGAAGTCGACCGCGGAGTACGCCCGCAGCTTGCCCAGCTGGTGCAGGGAGTCAACCAGCCGGATGGTGCCGGACTTCGACCGCATGACGATCGACTCCGTGTGCACGGAGTCGGCGTAGTACCGCACGCCGCGCAGCAGGTCGCCGTCGGTGACCCCGGTGGCGCAGAAGAAGATGTCCTCGCCGCTGACCAGGTCCTCGGTGAGCAGGACCCGGTCGAGGTCGTGACCGGCGTCGATCGCCTTCTGCCGCTCCTCGTCGTCGCGCGGCCACAACCGGGCCTGGATCACGCCGCCCATGCAGCGCAACGCAGCCGCGGCGATGATCCCCTCCGGCGTGCCGCCGATGCCGAGCAGCAGGTCGACGCCGGTGCCCGGGCGCGCCGCCGCGATCGCACCGGCGACGTCGCCGTCGCTGATGAACCGAATGCGCGCGCCGGCCTCGCGCACCGCGTCCACGAGGCGCTCGTGCCGCGGGCGGTCGAGGATGCAGACGGTGACGTCCTCGGGGTGGCCGTGCTTGGCCTTCGCGACCCGTGCGATGTTCTCGGTCACCGGCGCCGTGATGTCGATCGCG
The DNA here is from genome assembly GCA_963850835.1 of uncultured Actinomycetota bacterium. Taxonomy (GTDB): domain Bacteria; phylum Actinomycetota; class Actinomycetes; order Mycobacteriales; family Jatrophihabitantaceae; genus Jatrophihabitans. Next base: position 388,884 of record CAWKNB010000007.1, read on the forward strand.
TGCGCCGCCTCGGAACCGGCGGCGATCTTCTCCATGTAGAACACCGCCGTGGGGTCGAACATCGACCCGCGCTCGGCGACCGCGATCACCGCGATGGCGCCGGGCATGCCCTTGCTCATCAGCGTCGTGCCGTCGATCGGGTCGACGGCGACGTCGCACAGCGGCCCGCTGCCGTCGCCGACGTCCTCGCCGTTGTACAGCATCGGCGCTTCGTCCTTCTCGCCCTCGCCGATGACCACGACACCGCGCATCGACACGGTGCCGATGAGCGCGCGCATGGCGTCGACCGCGGAGCCGTCGCCGCCGTTCTTGTCGCCGCGGCCCACCCACCGGCCGGCGGCCATCGCGGCGGCCTCGGTGACGCGGACGAGTTCGAGGGCGAGGTTGCGGTCGGGCGCCTGCCGGGCGACGGCGAGTTCGGGCGGGACCGCTGCACTCGGGCCGGGGGTCGTTGTCGGGTCGGGCATCGCGGCCACCTTTCGGCGCTCGGCCCGGGGATCGCCGAGACGCGCAGGATCGGGTGCGGGCACGTGCCCCGCGATCGCGCCGCGGGACGCGCACCGTCGGAATGTCATCTTGGCAGAAAGGGGTTACGGGCGAAGCGATACAGTCCGACCCGTGCATCTGCGCCTTCTCTCCAGCACCCCGCCGCCGCGCGCCTGAGCGCGCGCTGGACGTGCCGGCCGATCGGCCGGCCCGCGTTTCGGCGTGCGCATCCGCCGCCAACGCAGGCTCATCGGTCGGGAGATTCGCAGCAAATGTCCATGTTCACGTCCACCCAGGTGTCGCGCGCCGGCTTGATCCAGGTCAGCGCGGGCGCCCTGCTCTGGGGCACCACCGGTGTCGCCGTGCAGATCATCCACGACCGCTCGGCGTTGTCGGCGGTCACCATCGGCGCCTACCGACTCGCGATCGCCGCGGTGTTCATCGCGCTCGTGTCGCGGGGCGGCCTGTTCCGCCACGGCTGGGCAGCGCTGCGCCGCCGCCCGCTGGCGCTGTTCGGCTGTGGCCTCGGATTCGGCGCCTACCAAGCGCTGTACTTCGCCGGCGTGCAGAACGTCGGCGTCAGCATCTCGACGCTGGTCAGTCTGGGTGTCGCGCCGGTCGCGTTGCTGATCGGTTCGGCCTGGTTGCGCCGCCGGCTGCCGTCGGCGCGCAGCCTCGCCGTGGTCGCCCTGGCCATCACCGGCCTCGTCCTGGTGTCGATGCGGCCCGGTTCGGCTGCCGGCGGCGCGCATCCGGCACTCGGGATCCTCGCGTCGGTGGGTTCGGGGCTCGGCTATGCGCTGGTGACACTGGCCGGGCAGCGGCTGCCGGACGAGGATCCGCTGCTGCTGACCGGGATCACCAGTGTGATCGGACTCGTCGGGCTGGTCCCGTTGGCCGCGCTGTCCGCCCCGTACGCGCCGCACGATGCGGTGTCGATGTGGTGGTTGCTCTACATCGGCATCGTGCCGACCGTGGCCGCGTACTGGCTGTTCTACCGCGGGCTGCGCACCACCGAGCCGGAGGTGGCCGGGGTGCTCACCTTGCTGGAACCGCTCGCGGCGACGGGACTCGCCGCGTGGGTGCTGCACGAGAGCCTGTCCGGCGCCGCGCTGATCGGCGCGGCGCTGATGCTCGTCGCGGTCGGCTCGCTGTACGTGCGCCCGAGCCGCGCCTGCGCAGCCCCGTCAGTCGCCCTGATTCGGTCAGTCGCCCTGATTCGGTCAGTCGGCGTCGTGGCGGGCGATGGCCTCGTCGAGCTTGGCCCCGGCAGCGTCGAGCCAGTTCTGGCAGACGTCGGCCAGATGCTCGCCGCGCTCCCACAGCGCGAGCGAGTCCTCCAACGACTGCCCGCCGCTCTCCAGCTGCGCCACGATCTCGCGCAGCTCGGCCCGAGCCTGCTCGTACGTCGGGTCGCCGTCGGGCTGCGGTGCGTCGGCCATCGCGCCACCCTATGTGCGGGTGGCGCCGAACTCGCCACCGGCCACGCGCACCCGCAGCGCACCGACCGCGTCGTCCGGAGTGCGGACGACCACGCCGGCGTCGGTCCGCACCACCGCGTAGCCGCGGTCGAGGGTGGCCTGCGGTGACAGCGCCCGGACCCGGGCCCGGACGTGTTCGAGATCACCGCGTGCGGCGTCGACCAGCCCGGCGAAGCGGCGGCGCGCGCGCAGCCGCAATGCCTGCGCCTCGTCGGCTTCACTGCGCAGCCGGATCCGGACGATCCGGCGCAACCGCTCGGGCAGGCCTGCGATCAGCTCACGCTCGCGGTCGGCGCGGCCCCGTACGCTCGCCCGGGCCCTGGTGCGCAGCTCGGTCACCGCGCGCTGCTCCTCGACGAGGTCGGGCACGATCCGCTTGGCCGCATCCGTCGGCGTCGACGCGGCCAGATCGGCGGCGAGGTCGAGCAACGGCCGGTCGGTCTCGTGGCCGATCGCACTCACGACCGGGGTGAGCGCCTCGGACACCGCGCGCACCAACGACTCGTTGCTGAACGGGAGGAGATCCTCGATGCTCCCTCCGCCACGGGCGATCACGATGAGGTCGACGGCGGGGTCGGCGTCGAGGCGATGCAGCGCGTCGACGACCTCGTTGGCCGCCGTCGGGCCCTGCATCGCGACATTGATCACCTCGAACCGCGCGCCCGGCACGCGACGGCGGGTGTTGTCCACGACATCACGCTCCGCCGCACTCGCCCGCCCGGTGATCAAGCCGATGCGTTGCGGGAGGAAGGGCAGCGGGCGCTTGCGTTCGGCGGCGAACAAGCCCTCGGCGGCCAGCAGCTTGCGCAATGCCTCGAGCCGGGCCAGTAGCTCACCCAGCCCGACCTGACGGACTTCGGTCGCGCGCAGGCTCAACGTGCCGCGCTCGAGGTAGAAGTCCGGCCGGGCCCGCAACACCACACGCGATCCCTCGACCACGCTGTCCGGCAGGACCCCGCGCTGACAGGTGACGTTCATCGAGATGTTCGCGTCCGGGTCGCGCAACGTCAGGAACTGGGTGACCTGGCCGGGGCGACGGGTCAGCTGGGCGATCTGCCCGTCGATCCAGACCTCTCCGAGACGCGAGATCCACTCGCCGATGCGCACCGCGACGGTGCGGACCGGAACCGGATTCTCCGCCGAGGTCTCCAGCCGGGCCACGACTCAGTCGTCGTCCGCACCGTCGTTCACGGAGTCGCCCACCGTGTCGAACTTCGACGGTGCCGTGTGCCGAGGCGCGTTGATCGTCTTCCCTCGCGCCTGCGGGTCGGCGGCCAGGATCTCGTCCAGCAGCTGTCCGGCATTCCCGTTCATCGGCGCTTCGCCGATGTCGGGCAGCGGCCCGTCGGTCACCGGATCGTCGAAGGTGGCCCACGGCGGCGGTTCGTCACCGGTCGGATGCCGGTGCAGCACCTCGTCGCCGCGGGCGGTGAGCCGGGCGTAGCGCTGCTGGGTGCGCAGGGACATCTGCAGCGCCGTACTCACCGCGAGCATGGGGAATTCGATGGCGCGATCGGGCAGTCGTTTGGCTTCTTCGGCGGCCAGCGCCAGGAGTCCCACATAGGCACGGACCGGACCCGGCAGCTGCATGAGACCCAGCCTCCTGCTCCTTGCGGCATCCGTACCATCAAAGTATGCCGCCGACGTCCGCCGCACCCACCAAGCGGGTCTTGCTCGCCAAGCCGCGGGGGTACTGCGCCGGTGTCGACCGCGCCGTCCAGACGGTCGAGCAGGCGCTGGATCACTACGGTGCGCCGGTCTACGTGCGGAAGCAGATCGTGCACAACCTGCATGTGGTGCGCACCCTCGAAGGCCGCGGCGCGATCTTCGTCGACGAGAACGACGAGGTGCCCGAGGGCGCCGTGGTGGTGTTCTCCGCGCACGGCGTCGCGCCCGAGGTCTACGAACAGGCCGCCGCCCGCCGGCTGCGCACCATCGACGCCACCTGCCCGCTGGTGACCAAGGTGCACCACGAGGCCCGCCGGTTCGCCAAGGACGGGTACGACATCCTGCTGATCGGCCACGAGGGCCACGAGGAGGTCGTCGGCACCAGCGGCGAGGCGCCCGAGCACATCACGCTCGTCGACGGCCCCGAGTCGGTGGCCGACCTCGAGGTCGGCAATCCGGAACGGGTCGTATGGCTCTCGCAGACCACGCTGTCGGTCGACGAGACGATGCAGACCGTGGATGCGCTGCGGGAGAAGTTCCCGTCGCTGCAGTCGCCGCCGTCCGACGACATCTGTTACGCCACCCAGAACCGGCAGGCCGCGGTGAAGATCATCGCGCCGCAGGTCGAGCTGTTCCTCGTCGTCGGGTCGGCGAACTCGTCGAACTCGGTGCGCATGGTCGAGGTCGCGCTCGCGGCCGGTGCCGATGCCGCGCATCTGGTGGAGAGTGCCGATGCAGCAGAGGAATCCTGGCTCGACGGGGTGTCGGTCGTAGGCGTCTCGTCAGGCGCTTCGGTACCCGAAATCCTCGTCACAGACGTCATGCAGTGGCTCGCGGCCCATGGCTACGACGCGGTCGACGAAGTGACCCACACCGAGGAACGGCTGGCGTTCGCGCTGCCGCAGGAACTTCGCCGCGACCTGAAGCGGAACGCTACTTCCGGATGATCATCCGGATGCCGGCGATGATCAGCACCGCCGCGGTGGCCGATGCGATTGCCGGGAAGCCGTAGACCAGATAGTTGGCCGCAGCGTCGAAGACGACCTTCTTGTCGTGCAGTCCGCTCGAGCGGACGTAGAGCTGCACCAGTGCCGCCGCCGAATACACGATCGGCGGCGCGATCACGACCGGGAACATCTGAGATCGCTTGACCACCAGGATCGCCACGACCGACGCGACGACGATCCCGATGTTGAAGCCGCCCTTGAACCCGAAGATGCCGATGGTGTCCAGCAGGCCGCCGAGTCCGGCGATGGCGAGCAGCACGAGCAGTGCGGCCCACCACGGCAGCCCGCGTTCGGGCGCACGGGCCGCTCGTTGTGCGCGATCACCGTCGGGGGAGCCTCGGCCGCCGCGGCCGACCGCTCTGCTCGGCGGGTCGCTCGCTGATCGCGTCCGGACACCGGGCCTGCGGGGGCCCACTCCGGAGCCGACTGTGCTGCCGAGACCACGGCGCTCGGCTCCTCCGGGCGCTGCGCGGTGCGGGTGGCCGTGGCCGGACGCCGTCCGGTGCGCACGCTCGTCGCCGGACCCCAGCCGCCGTCGACACGGGTGTCCTGCGGCGCCGCGGGCGCAATGGTGCTCTCGCCGCCGCTGCGTGGACGCCCGCTGGTCGTGGGCGTCGACCAGCCGTCGTCAGACGTGTCGGCCACAACGCTCCTTGGATCCTTGGTCCGCATGCGGTTTGCCGCGGCCCGTTTGCCGGTACGGTACCCGCGACACGCTGAGTACAGTCCCTTCGACGCGCCCCGATCAGGCCCCGTTCAGGCGCCGGTCGCGGGGCCCAGACGGTGAACGCTCCGTGGTCCACCCACGTACGGTGAATCATGGGCCGGCATTGGCGATGGATCGCGCTGGCGATCGGGGTCGCGGTGCTCGTCTCGCTGCCGCTGGCTGTGCGGTTGCTCCCGGCCGGATCGAGCGCGGTCGGCGCGGACACCCTGCTGGCCCGTATCCAGGGCTCGAGCGACGTCCCCTATTCCGGTTACGCCCAGTCCTCCGGTGGCCTGTCCATCCCGGTCGACACCGGCCCGTTCGCGCTCGCCGACCTGCTCGGCGGTACGTCCACGCTGCGTGTCTGGTGGCGCACGGCCGCCGACTGGCGGGTCGATTCGGTGACGCCGACCGGCGAGGTCGACGTGCACCGCGGGCCGGCCGGCACCTGGACCTGGGACTACGAGTCGAACACCACCGAGCTCGCGATCGACGTGCCGCCGCCGGTGGTGCGCGTCCCGCGCGCCGATGACCTCGTCCCGGCGAACCTCGCCCGCCGGCTGCTCGGCCACGCCACCGCGCAGCAGGTCACTCGGCTGCCGAGCGAGCGGATCGCGGGCCGCGCGGCGGCGGGCCTGCGGATGAAGGTGTCGGACAAGCGGTCGACGATCGACCACATCGACGTCTGGGCGCTGCCGGACAGCGGTCTGCCGATGCGGGTGTCGGCGCACGGGAAGGACGGCACGACCGTCGTGTCGTCGACGCTGCTCGACGTCGAGCTGCAGCGCCCGCCGGCATCGGTCACGGCTTTCGCGGCGCCGGCCGGATCGCGGTTCCCGGGTACCGGCTTCGGCGACATCGTCTCGGCGATCAACCAGTTCGGCGATGTGCGGCCACCCGAGTCGATCGCCGGACTGCCCGGCAGCACCGACCCGCGCCTCGGTGCGGTGGGCGACTACGGCTCGGGTGTGACGCAGGTGGTCGCCTTGCCGCTCTCCGCGCGTTTGGCCGGCACCGTGGTGCCGGCGCTGCGCAGCGCGCCGGGCGCCGTCGAGGACGCTCGTGGCATCGCGCTGGCCGCGGGCCCGATCAGCGTGCAGCTCTCGCCGCCGACCGGGTTCGGGGCACGGTGGTTGCTGGTGGGCACGGTGACCGGGGCAACGCTGCGAGCCGCGGTGCCGTCGCTGCCCCCGGCGCAGGGTCTGCGGTTCCGCCGGTGATCCGCACCCACGAGCTGACCAAGCGGTTCGGGTCGGTGCTGGCGGTCGACCACGTGGACCTCGACGTCCGCGAGGGCGACATCTACGGCTTCCTCGGCGCGAACGGCTCGGGCAAGACCACGAGCGTGCGGCTGATCCTGGGTCTGGTGCTGGCGACCTCGGGTGAGGTGGAACTGCTGGGCGAGCCGATGCCGCGTGCCGCGCAGCGCGTACTGCCGCAGGTCGGCACCCTCGTCGAGGGTCCGTCGGCGTATCCGCATCTGTCGGCGCGGGCCAATCTCGAAGTGTTCGACGCCGCCGGTGGCCGCGGCGAGGGACGGCGGGCGCGCCGGGCCCGGGTCACCGAGGCGCTCGAACGGGTCGGTCTCGGTGGCGTCGGGCGCCGGCCGGTCAAGGCGTTCTCGCTCGGCATGAAGCAACGGCTCGGGCTCGCTCGTGCACTGCTGCGCACACCGCGGCTGGTGGTGCTCGACGAACCGACGAACGGCCTGGATCCGCAAGGCATTCGCGAGATCCGCGAGCTGCTCCAAGCGCTCAACGCGGATGGCACGACCGTGTTCCTGTCCAGCCATCAGCTGTCCGAAGTGGAGCAGCTGTGCACCAGAGTCGGGGTGCTCGACCGCGGCCGGCTGGTGCTGCAGAACGAACTCGCTGCGTTGCGAGAACCAACCGGTCGCACCATCGTGACGACGCCCGACGCCGCGGCCGCGGTGGCGATCCTGGACGGGCGGGTCGAGGCGCGCGACGGCGAGCGGCTGATCGTGACGGCCGCCGATCCCGCCGAGATCAACCAGGCGTTGGTGGCCGCCGGCCTGCGGATCAGGGGGTTGGCCGCGCAGCGCCGCACACTCGAGGAGGTCATCCTCGAAGCCACCTCGCCGGGATCCGACCGGGTGCCGTCGTGATCGTCGTCGAACTCGTCAAGCTGCTGCGCCGGCCGCGCACCTGGCTCACGCTGGTGCTGCTCAATCTGCTGCCGACCGTGATCGCGGTGCTGCTGGCCGTCACGCACATCGGACCGCGGCCGGGGCAGGGTCCGGCGTTCCTGTCCGCAGTGCTCTCCGACGGTCCGCTGTTCGCAGCGGCGGCGTTGGCCATCGTGTTGCCGCTGTTCCTCCCGATCGCGGTCGCGGTGGTCGCCGGTGATTCGATCGCGGGAGAGGCGCAGACCGGCACACTGCGCTATCTGCTGGTGCGCCCGGTGAGTCGGTTGCGGCTGCTGGTCGCCAAGTTGATCTCGATGGTGACGTTCACCGTGTTGGCGGTCGTGCTCGTTGCCGGCGTCGGGTTCATCGTCGGCTCGTTGTTGCTCGGCAACGAACCGGCCGCGCCGGGCGCGGACCTGCTCAGCGTGTCCGGTACGGCGTTGAGCGCCGGACAGATCGCACTCCGCACGCTGCTCGCGATGGCCTATGCGGCGCTGTCGATGCTCGGCGTCGGGGCGCTCGCGTTGTTCCTGTCGACGATCACCGACTCGGCGCTCGGTGCGACCCTCGGCGCGCTGGCATTCCTGATCGGGTCGTCGCTGCTGCTGCCGCTCGACGCCGCCCGCGTGCTGCAGCCGTATCTGCCGACCCGCTACTGGCTGGCGTTCATCGACCTGTTCCGCGACCCGATCCTGTGGCGCGACCTCGAACGCGGCGCGCTGCTGCAAGTCGTCTACGTCGCAGTGTTCCTCGGCGCTGCTTGGGCCAACTTCGCGACGAAGGACATCAAGAGCTGAGCGGCGTGCACGATGCCGGGCGCTGCGCCGGGCCGTCGGCCAGCACGTGCAGCACCATCGCGGCGACGTAGCGGTCGGTGGGCAGGCCACCGTGCCCGACATCGTCGGTCGGGCAGACGCTCTGCACCGTGAGGTCGAGCGCGCCGGCCAGTTCGGCCGAACCCGGCGGGACCACCACGGTGTCCTGCGTCGTCCAGATCGACACCCAGGTGGGGCCGGCAGGAGTCTCGTCGCCCGCGTTGAGCCGGGTGAGCAGCTCGCTGTTCGGGGCCAGCTGCTGACAGGCCGTCGGGCACGCGCCGGGCGCGATGCCGCCGGCCAGCGCAGCGAGGTCGGTGCCGTGATGCGGGCTGCCGAGCGTCACGACCCGCCGGGCGCGCGTCGCGCCGCCGTGATCACGCACCCACAGCCGGGCCACCACCCCGCCGGCCGAGTAGCCGACGACGTCGACGTGCGCGGCGCCGGTACGACGCAGCACCGCCTGCACGGTGTCGCCGACCGCCGCGGCTTGGGCATTCAGGTCGCCGCGACCGTTGTCCGGCAGCGACACCACAGTGGCGTCCTTGCCGTGGGCATGCAGCGCGGTCGCGAGCTGACGCAGGCTCGCGGTGTCGCCGCCGTAGCCGGGCACCAGCACGACCGGTCCGGCTGTGCCCTGTGGGGTCTGCGACACGGGATCGTCGCGGCCCAGCACTGCCACCAGCACTGCCGCGAGGATCCCGGCCATCGCCAGCGTCGCGACGATCAGCACCAGTCGGCGTCGTGCGGGGGACAGGGCGGACAGCACCTCGCCATAGTGCCGAATCTCGCTGTGTCAGGAGGTGGCGCGTTCCTCGGCGCTCGGGTTCGGCAGCTCCTCCTGGCCCGGCGCGATGCGCGGCTTGGGCAACGCCACCACGCGCTGAACCGTCACCTCCGGCGCCTGGGTGGACCGGGCGGTCTCGGTGACCTGCTTGGGGGGCTCGGCGCGATCGGCAGGGTCGACCACCTTCAGCTCGATCATCTTGCGGGCCGTCACGAGCACCCGGCTCTCCAGCGAGGAGACCGTCTGGTTGTACGCGCCGACGGCGGAATTGAGCGAGCGGCCCAGCTTGTCGATGTGCCCGCCCATCGTCGAGATCCGCTGGTAGAGCTCGCGGCCCAGCTGGTGCACCTCGGCGGCGTTGGCGGCGAGCGCGTCCTGGCGCCAGGTGTAGGCGATGGTGCGCAGCAGCGCGACCAGCGTCGACGGGGTGGCGACGACGACGTTGCGCTCGAAGGCGCGTTCGAGCAGTCCCGGCTCCTCGCGCAGCGCGGCGTCGAGGAACGCGTCGGCGGGGACGAAACAGACGACGAACTCCGGTGACGGGCTGAAGTGTTCGAAGTAGGACTTCGCGCCCAGCTGGTCGATGTGATCGCGCAGGTGCCGGGCGTGCGCCTTGAGTCGGGCGGCCCGGGTGGCCTCGTCGCGCGCCTCCATCGCCTCGAGGTAGCCGATGAACGCCACCTTCGAGTCGACGACGACATTCTTGCCGCCGATCAGGCGCACCACCAGATCGGGCCGCACCCGGCCGTCCGGGCCGCTGACGGTCTCCTGGGTGACGTAGTCGATGTGCTCGGTCATGCCGGCGGCCTCGACGGCGCGCTCGAGTTGCATCTCACCCCACCGCCCGCGCACCTGCGGCGCGCGCAGCGCCGTGACGAGCTGGTTGGTCTCCTGCTGCAGCTGCTGGGAGGTGGTGCGCATGTGGGCCACCTGCTCCAGCAGCGACGCGTAGGAGCCGGCGCGCTCCTTCTCGACGGTGTTGAGCTGCAGCTGCACCCGCTCCAGGGACTCGCGCAGCGGGCCGACCATGCCCTCGATCGCCTGCTGGCGCTGCGCGAGATCGCCCTCGGCGCCGGCGCGGGCGGTGGCCAGCCGGGCCTCGGCGAGCGCGGTGAACGCCTCGTTGTTGCGCCGCAGCGCCTCGCCGGCCAACGCGCCGAACGCCTCGCGCAACCGCGCCTCCGAGTCGGCCTGGACCGCAGTGAGCACGTGCTCGCGCTCGCGCGCGGCCTCGCGCTCGGCCTCGAGCGTGGCCGTCAGGCCGGCGACCTGCTCGCGGGCGGCGCTCAGGCCGGCATCGGCGGCAGCGAGTGCCGGGCGGGCGGCGCCGTCGGCGCTCCTGCGGCCGAGCAGCCAGCCGATGGCGATGCCGGCCACGAGGGTCAGCACCGCGACGAGCAGGGCGATGGCGTCCATGTGTTCGATGCTCACACCCTGCTCCGACAGTTTCGGGACCGACGCGCCGGACCCGTAGACTGGCGCCCCGTGAGTTTGACCATCGGCATCGTCGGACTGCCCAATGTCGGCAAGTCCACCCTGTTCAACGCGCTGACGAAGAACGACGTCCTCGCCGCGAACTACCCCTTCGCCACCATCGACCCCAACATCGGCGTCGTGGGCGTCCCCGACGCGCGTCTCGGCGTGCTCGCCGAGCTGTTCGACTCCGCCAAGGTCGTCCCCGCCACCGTGTCGTTCGTGGACATCGCCGGGATCGTGCGCGGGGCCAGCACGGGGGAGGGCCTCGGCAACAAGTTCCTGGCCAACATCCGCGAGGCCGACGCGATCTGCCAGGTGATCCGTGCCTTCGACGACCCGAACGTCGTGCACGTCGACGGGAAGGTCGATCCGGCCGCTGACATCTCGGTCATCGAGACCGAACTCATCCTGGCCGACCTGCAGACGATCGAGAACGCGATCCCCCGGCTGCAGAAGGAGGCCCGGCTGCACAAGGACCGCCAGCCGCTGCTCGCCGCCGCCGAGCAGGCCCGCGAGGTGCTGCAGACGGGCACCACGATCACCGCTTCCGGGCTCGACCGCGGACCGCTGCGCGAGCTGCACCTGATGAGCGCGAAGCCGTTCCTGTACGTCTTCAACGTCGATCCCGACGAGATCGCGAACGAGGAGTTCACCGACGAGATGCGCGCGCTGGTCGCACCGTCGGAGGCGATCTTCCTCGACGCGAAGACCGAGGCCGAGCTGATCGAGCTGCCCGACGACGAGGCACTCGAGCTGCTGCAGTCGATGGGCCAGCAGGAGTCCGGCATCGACCAACTCGCCCGCGTCGGGTTCGCCACGCTCGGGCTGCAGACCTTCCTCACCGCCGGGCCGAAGGAGTCGCGGGCCTGGACGATCACGGTCGGCGCCACCGCCCCGCAGGCCGCCGGCGTGATCCACACCGACTTCGAGCGCGGCTTCATCAAGGCCGAGATCGTGTCCTACGACGAGCTCGTGGCGGCCGGTTCGATGGCCGAGGCCAAGGCGCGCGGCAAGGTGCGCATCGAGGGCAAGGACTACGTCATGGCCGACGGCGACGTCGTGGAGTTCCGCTTCCAAACAACATCAGGTGGGAAAGCGGCGCGCTGATACGCCCCAAGCCCAGGTCGCTCGCACGCGGTCAGGACGCTCGACGAGCGACGCAGATCCGCGGACACGACGGCCACCGGGCGCATGACGCACGACCAGATTGACGTTCTCCGGTCCGCGATGGCGATGACTGGTAGCGGCCTCGACGCGTCATGAAGCGGCTGGTGAATGACGCAGGACGCGCCCGGTCAGTACGGTCAGTACCAGCGCGCGAGCGCGGTACGAACAGCATCTGAAGCGAATGCTGGCGAGCGTGGCGGGCCGGGAAGCCACACCTTCCCGGCCGGTGAGGCGCCCAAGGCCCGCGCCGCGCGACTCTTGCAACGAGATGACCGGATTGCTGGCCTGGATCTCGTCAACTCGTTGCAAGAGTCAGCAGCAGGGACCTTCCCACCGGCCACACCTTTGCCCGAGTCGGACCAGGGCGCTCCATCGAGACGGAGCGGACCGCCCACCTCATACCGCGGCTCCGTTCCCGACGGATTTCGCACCGCGGTTGTTGCTGCAGATCCGGCTTCTGCGGTGCTCGATTACTCCCTACGCGATAGGACGAAGGCAGGCTTCAGGGCAGCGGTGGGCTGAGGGTCCGCGTTAGGTCCGTGCTCGGTATTCCTGCGAAGGCAGTGCCTGATGACGACTGGAAGCACTTGACGGCTTCTGTACCGCGAGAAACCAGATCGTGCACGAGATGGACTACCAGGACTCGTTTGGGACGTCACTGGCGCGAATCCATCGGGCTCCGACTGATGCAGCGAGGATGTGTCAGAGCGTGTTCGATGTGGCCCACACTTTCTGCGCGCCCGGCGCGATCACAATCCCTGCGCTGCCGCGAGCAGTTCGATGCGGCTCACGGCGAATCGTCAACCGGTCGGAGATGAAGGGACGTAGAGACCCAAGCGCTCGGCCCGTACCGCGGCGACCGACGGCGTCAACCCCGCGGGCCTCGCGATCCTCGCCCGCACGGCGCGAGCTCTCAGCTCACCCGGTAGACCTTCGTCGACCGTCCTCAAATTCCAGCGAGGCGCGAGAGCTTGAACGCATGTACGCCGGAGGTTGATCGCCCGTACGGTGGCTGCGTGAGTTCGACTGATGCCGAACGGGTGGCGGGCGTCGTACGGCCGGCTGTCGTCGTCGGCGCATTGGGTGTCGTGTTCGGCGACATCGGTACCAGCCCGATCTATACCTTGCAGACGGTTTTCAATCCGGACGATCCACATCCTGTGCCGCCCACCTCGGGCAATGTGTACGGGGTTGTGTCGTTGGTGTTCTGGTCCGTCATGTTGATCGTCACGGTGACCTATGTGCTTCTCGCCATGCGCGTCGACAACGACGGTGAGGGGGGCATCATGGCGCTCATTACGCTGCTTCGCCGCTGGGGCTCCGGCACCAGGTCGCGGATCACGATGCTGCTGGCCGGCCTGGGTCTGCTCGGTGCTGCGCTGTTCCTCGGAGACAGCATGATCACGCCGGCGATCTCGGTCCTGTCCGCGGTCGAGGGGCTCAAGGTCGTGCGGCCCTCGCTGACCGACTGGGTGGTACCTATCACCGCGGTGATCATTGTGTGCCTGTTCACGGTTGAGCGTTTCGGCACCGCGGCTGTCGGGCGATTCTTCGGCCCGGTGATGATTGTCTGGTTCACCTCGATCGGGGCCTGCGGCGTAGGGGGATCACCAAGGAACCAGGCATCCTCAAGGCCCTGTCGCCGACCTACGCCCTGTCATTCGTCACCGGCCACTTCCATATCGCCTTCTTCGCCCTTGCCGCGATCGTATTGGCGGTGACGGGCGCCGAGGCGCTGTATGCGGACATGGGTCACTTCGGCCGCACCCCGATCTCGCTGGGCTGGCTCTTCCTCGTCCTCCCGGCATGCACGCTGAGCTACTTCGGGCAGGCCGCGCTCGTCCTCGAGGATCGGGCGAACCTTTCCGCACCATTTTTCCTGCTCACCCCTGGCTGGGGTCGCGTGCCGATGGTGTTGCTGGCGACAGCGGCGACAGTGATCGCGTCGCAGGCCGTCATCACCGGTGCATTCTCCGTCGCAGCACAGGCCGCGCAGCTCGGTTACCTGCCACGTTTGCGGGTAGTGCACACCTCCCGGTCGACGCACGGCCAGATCTATGTGCCCTGGATCAACTGGCTGCTGCTGGTCTCGGTCCTCACCCTCGTGTTTGCGTTCCGCAGCTCCGCCGCGCTCGCCTTCGCATTCGGGATGGCGGTCACCGGCACGATCACGATCACGACCATCCTCTTCTTCTACGTCGCCGCTCGCACCTGGCGCACGCCACGATGGCTGCTGGCATCCGGTGCCGTTGTCCTGCTGACCGTGGACCTGCTCTTCCTCGCCGCGAACCTGACGAAACTGGTGCACGGCGCCTGGCTGCCCCTCGCCATCGCGGTGACCGCATTCACCGTCATGACGACCTGGCAACGCGGGCGGCAACTCGTGACAACTCGAAGAGATGCGATGGAAGGCTCACTCGCAGAGTTCGTCGACAACCTGCACGACCAGCAAGACCACATCACCGTCGTACCCGGTACGGCGATCTTCCTCAACCGAGGCAGTCAGACCGCTCCGCTTGCCCTACGCGCCAACGTCGAGCACAACCATGTCCGCCACGAACACGTCGTCATCGTGTCAGTCCAGATCCAAACAGTCCCGCGGGTCCGCAATGGCCAACGCCTCACCATCGACCACCTCGGTGATCGCGCCGACGGAATCTCCCATGTCTCCCTGCGCTTCGGTTACACCGAAATCCCCGACGTTCCCGCGGCGCTCGCCACGCTCGCGCCCGAGGACACCGAGGGACCGATAGACCTCGACCACGCGACCTACTACCTCTCCAAGATCGACCTGCGAGTGGGCCCAGAACCGAGCATGGCGTTGTGGCGCAAACGTCTGTTCCTGGCGACCTCACACGTTACGGCCGACGCGAGCGAACACTTTGCCCTTCCCCGCGACCAGGTCATTCTCCTCGGCGCGCACGTCGAGGTGTAACTCCTCGACGAGCGCCGCCGGACCGGCTGGACCTACAACAGCAATGTCCATGACGATCTGGTCGGGAACCAGGTGTCCTGACGATCGACGCCGCAGAGGTGTCTCTCGAGGGCAATCGGGTCGGATCGGTCGCCAGCGACGAGCTGTAACGATCTTGACGCGGCCCCTGGGGCCAGCGGGCCTCGCCACACCCCGTCGGCGCGCGACAGCCTGAACATCCGCTTGCCACTCACGAGATCGTCACGCCGGTGTTGCCGGGGTGTGCCTACCATCGATGCATGGGGAACATAGGCAAGGAGCGGCGGCGCATCGAAGTGCTTCCGGTGCCCGCGCCGCAACCCGCCCCGCAGCGGGAACCGACGCCGGCGCTGCCGAGCGCGCCCGAGCCGGCACGGGACCCGCTACCAAGGTAGGTCCGATGGAGCCGTACGCAGGATTCGAGCCGCAGGTCGGCGAGATTCGGGCGCTGCGCACATTCCGGATCGGCCCAGGTGGCTCGCTCCTTCCACTGTTCAATAACGAGCCGTGGGTCGCCGGAACCAACACGGCGCGTTGCCTACGGCAACAGCCTGCTGATGCCGAGGTCGAGTGCCACGAGGTGCCCGATCCGGAATGCAGTTGCGGCTTCTATGCCTACGCCACCGAGGCGGTCGTGGAGTACCCGCATGCGCGGCACGTGCTGGCGGTGGTTGCCTGTTGGGGGCGCGTTATCGCCGGCACGAGAGGAGTGCGAGCCGAGCATTGCCGGGTCGAGGCACTGTGGCTGTCCGAAGCGGTGCCGACCGACCTGGTCGGTCAGCTCGTGGAACGGTACCCGTCTGTCACGATCCATCGGGACCGGACGGAGATGCTCGCCGAGCATCCACTCACCGTGCTCGATTGCTATGACCTGCAGGAGCCGCGGCGACAGTCCTGGACCCGGCGCTGGGTCATGGGCGCCGCGATGATCGCTGTTGTCGTCACTGCCCTGCCCACGAGCTGGTGGAACGACATTTCGGACTTTCGGCTGGTCTGGGCCGGTGTCCTGGGCTTCTTCCTCGTGGGAGCGTTCGTGCCTCGCCGCGGCAGGCCCACGGATTTGGCGGTGCGTCGGCGGCGGCTGCTGTTCCAAGCGGTGGCGTTGTGGATGGTCGCACCATTCGCGGGGCCGGTGGGAGTTCTGCTGCTGCGCATCCCGCTGCTGCAGCTCGGAATCCTGCTGTTGGTCCACCGGTTCCAGATGGCCCGCGTCGCCCGCCAGTTCCCCGCCGATCTCGGCTGAGCCGCGTCGGGAAAGGGCGCGATCTCCCGGCGGTGGGTACCCCGTCGCCGCCACGTCATGACGCCGTGAGGGTGCCGTGACGATCGCGTGAGGATGGCAGTTACGGGTCGCCGACGAGCTGTGCGGCGGCGTTGACTGCATGTCGCCCGGCGAATGGGAGCCGGCGCGCGGAGACCGCGATCCAGGTCTCGTTCAGTGATGGAGCTCGCGTTGGCTGACTTCTGGGCCGTTCTGATAACGGCCGCAGTGTTCGTGGTACTTGCTCTGGTGGCGAAGGGGGCCGAGAAGCTGTGAACGCCGTCAATGCGGTCGGCTTGGTCCTGTCGATCCTGGTGGTCATCTTCTTGGTGATCGCCCTCGTATTCCCCGAGAAGTTCTGATGAGCGACACCTGGGCCGGGATCTTGTTCCTGGCCACGCTGATCGCTGCGCTGGCGCTCGTGCACAAGCCGCTGGGTGACTACATGGCCCGGGTCCTAACCGGGTCGAGGAACCTGGCGGTGGAGCGCGGCATCTACCGGGTCACCGGCGTCGACGCCGACGCCGACCAGACCTGGGGCCGCTACCTGCGTTCGGTGCTCGCATTCAGTGTGATCGGCGTGCTGTTCCTGTACCTGTTCTTGCGGGTGCAGCAGCATTTCTGGCCGCCGTATGCGGTGCCGCAGATGACTTCTGACCAGTCGTTCAACACCGCCGCGAGCTTCGTCACGAACACGAACTGGCAGTCCTACTCCGGCGAGAACGCGCTCGGCTATGTCGTGCAGATGGCCGGCCTCGCCGTGCAGAACTTCGTCTCCGCGGCAGTCGGCATCGCGGTCGCGATCGCGCTGGTGCGCGGGTTCACCCGCAACCGCACCGACCGGCTCGGCAACTTCTGGGTAGATCTGACCCGCATCTGCCTGCGCATCCTGCTTCCGATCTGCATTGTCTTTGCGATCGTTTTCGTCGGTGCCGGCATGATCCAGAACTTCCACGACTACACCACGATTCACACCATCGCCGGTGGCACCCAGACACTGCCGGGCGGTCCGTTCGCCAGCCAAGAGGTCATCAAGGAGCTCGGCACCAACGGCGGCGGTTCGTTCAACGCGAACTCCGCGTTCCCGTTCGAGAACCCCACCGCGTGGACGAATTGGATCGAGATCTTCCTGCTGCTGTGTATCGGCTTCTCGCTGCCGCGCACCTTCGGCCGGATGGTCGGCGACAAGCGGCAGGGTTACGCCATCGTCGCGGTGATGGCGACCCTGGCGATCGTCGGTGTCACACTGATGATGCTGTTCCAGGGCATGCACCACGGCACGGTGCCCACCGCGGTCGGGGGCGCGACCGAAGGCACCGAAGTGCGGTTCGGGGTGCCGAATTCGGCGGTGTTCGCCACCGGCACGACGTTGACATCGACCGGTGCGGTCAACAGTTTCCATGACTCGTACACCAGCCTCGGCGGCGCGATGACGCTGCTGAACATGATGCTCGGGGAGGTCGCGCCGGGCGGCACCGGTTCGGGCCTGTACGGCATGTTGGTCCTCGCGGTGCTCACCGTGTTCGTGGCCGGACTGATGGTCGGGCGGACCCCGGAGTATCTGGGCAAGAAGCTCGGTGGCCGGGAGATCAAGTTCGCGTCGCTGTACCTGCTGACCACCCCCACGGTGGTGTTGGCCGGAACCGCAGTCGCGATGGCCCTGCCGGGTGAGCGGGCCGCCATGCTCAACCACGGCCCGCACGGGCTGTCCGAGGTGCTCTACGCGTTCACCTCGGCCGGTAACAACAACGGCTCGGCTTTCGCCGGCATCAGCGTGAATACCGTTTGGTACAACTACGCGCTCGGCATCGTGATGCTGCTCGGCCGGTTCCTGCCCATAGTCTTCGTCCTCGGTCTGGCCGGCTCACTGGCCCGGCAGAAACCGACGCCGGTGTCGGAGGGCACGCTGCCGACCTACCGGCCGCTGTTCGTCGGCATGCTCACCGGGGTCACGTTGATCGTGGTCGCCCTCACCTACTTCCCTGCACTCGCACTCGGGCCGCTCGCGGAGGGGCTGCACTGATGACCATCACCACACCTGAATCTCGCCACGGCGCGGACACCGTGGTCCCGGATCCCATATCCAGCGGCGGTCCGCGCCGTATCCAGGGAGGTCTGCTCGACCCGAAGATGTTGTGGACGTCGTTGCCTGGTGCGTTCACCAAGCTCGACCCACGCACGCTCTACAAGAACCCGGTGATGTTCCTCGTCGAGATCGGCGCAGTGTTCACCACGGTTATCGCGATCGGCAAGCCGACCCTGTTCGCCTGGCTGATCGTCATCTTCCTGTGGCTGACTGTGCTGTTCGCAAACCTCGCCGAAGCCGTCGCCGAGGGGCGCGGGAAGGCCCAGGCCGACGCGCTACGTCGCGCCAAGACCGACACCATCGCGCGTCGCCTCGTCCAACCCGACAACTGGCATGGCGCCGAGGAGCCCGTGCCGGCGCCGCAGCTGCGGCAAGGCGACCGTGTGGTGTGCGAGGCCGGGGACATCATTCCCGGCGACGGCGACGTCGTCGACGGCATCGCCAGCGTCGATGAGTCGGCGATCACCGGTGAGTCCGCGCCGGTGATCCGGGAGAGCGGCGGTGACCGCAGCTCGGTCACCGGCGGGACCCGGGTGCTGTCCGACCGGATCGTCGTGGAGATCACCCAGAAGCCCGGCGAGTCGTTCATCGATCGGATGATCGCCCTCGTCGAGGGTGCGAGCCGGCAGAAGACACCCAACGAGATCGCGCTCAATATCCTGCTCGCCTCGCTGACAATCATCTTCCTGCTCGCGACCGTCACCCTGCAGCCGCTGGCGATCTTCTCGAAGGCCAACCAGCCCGGCATCCCCAACAGCGCGGCGCTCGATCAGAACGGCATCACCGGCATCGTCATCGTGTCCTTGCTGGTCTGCCTCATCCCGACCACCATCGGTGCTCTGCTGTCAGCGATCGGCATCGCCGGCATGGACCGACTGGTCCAGCGCAACGTGCTCGCGATGAGCGGACGGGCGGTCGAGGCCGCAGGCGACGTGGACACGCTGCTGCTGGACAAGACCGGCACCATCACCCTGGGCAACCGGCAGGCAAGTGACTTCTCCCCGTCGGCGAGGTACTCGTCGACGAGCTCGCCGACGCTGCGCAGCTGTCCTCGCTCGCCGACGAGACCCCGGAGGGCCGCTCGGTCGTGGTACTGGCGAAGATCCCGATACGGGCTGCGGGAACGAGCCCCGGGTGAACTCACCCACGCCACCTTCGTGCCGTTCACCGCGCAGACCCGGATGAGCGGCGTCGACCTCACCGCGATCGGCGTCGAGCCGGCCCGCCAGATCCGCAAGGGAGCGGCCGGCGCGGTCGTCGCCTGGGTGCGCGACAACGGCGGCGCCGTGCCGCCGCGCACCAGCGAGATCGTCGACGGCATCAGCGCCTCCGGCGGCACCCCGCTCGTCGTCGCCGAACGGCGGAACAGCGAGGCGCCGCGGGTGCTCGGGGTCATCCACCTCAAGGACGTCGTCAAGGAGGGCATGGCCGAGCGGTTCGACGAGCTGCGCCGCATGGGCATCCGCACTGTCATGATCACGGGCGACAACCCGCTGACCGCGAAGGCGATCGCGGACGAGGCCGGCGTCGACGATTTCCTGGCCGAGGCCAAGCCCGAGGACAAGATGGCGCTGATCAAGCGCGAGCAGGAGGGCGGCAAGCTCGTCGCGATGACCGGCGACGGCACCAACGACGCCCCGGCTCTCGCGCAAGCCGACGTCGGCGTCGCGATGAACAGCGGCACCTCGGCGGCAAAGGAAGCCGGGAACATGGTCGACCTGGACTCCGATCCCGACCAAGCTGATCGAGATCGTCGAGATCGGCAAGCAGCTGCTGATCACCCGCGGTGCGCTGACCACATTCTCGATCGCCAACGACGTCGCGAAGTACTTCGCGATCATCCCGGCCATGTTCGCCGCCGTGTACCCGGGCCTGGACAAGCTCAACATCATGCGGCTGCACTCGCCGCAGTCGGCGATCCTGTCCGCGGTCATCTTCAACGCGATCATCATCGTCGCGCTCATCCCGCTCGCGCTGCGCGGTGTGCGCTACCGGCCCTCCAACGCCAGCTCGATGCTGCGCCGCAACCTCTACATCTACGGCCTGGGCGGCATCGTCTTGCCGTTCCTCGGCATCAAGGCCATCGACCTGATCATCCAATTCATCCCCGGAATCCGGTGACCCTCATGCGTACCGTCATCACCTACCTGCGCACCGCCTCGACCGCGCTGCGGATGCTGCTGGTCTTCACCGTGATCTGTCGGGATCGCCTACCCACTGGCCGATCACCGCGATCGCCCAGATCCCGGGCCTGCGCAGCAGCGCCGACGGATCACCGATCACGCGCGACGGCAAGGTCGTCGGGCTCGGGCCAGCTCGGGCAGAGCTTCACCGACGGCAAGGGCAATCCGCTGCCGCAGTACTTCCAGTCCCGACCCTCCGCGGCCGGCGACGGCTACGACCCGACCGCGTCCTCGGCCAGCAACCTCGGCCCGGAATCGATCGTCGACATCCTGCCCGACCCGTCGGTCAAGGGCGACACCGGAACCCAGAGCCTGCTCACCCAGGTCTGCACCCGCAGCCTGGCCATCGGCAAGCTCGACGGCGTCGACGGCTCGCGCCCGTTCTGCACCCCGGACGGCGTCGGCGCGGTGCTCGCCGTGTTCTGGTCCGGGCCCGGCTACCACGGCCACGTCACCCGCGTCGTCACCCTCAACCAGACCGCCCCGGCGACCCCGTTCCTGGCCACCTACAAGGGCGTCAAGGTCGAACTCGCCAAGTTCGGCGACGACTACACCAAGGGCCAGATCGTGCCGATCCGCGGCTACGCCCCGGCGCACCCGGCCGTCCCGAGCGACGCGGTGACCGCATCCGGCTCCGGCCTCGACCCGGACATCAGCCCCGCCTACGCCAAGATCCAGGAAGCTCGCGTCGCCGCGACCCGCGGCATCACCGTGGCCCAGGTCGCGGCGCTGGTCTCGAAATACACGTCCGGACGCGCCGCTCGGGTTCATGGGCGAGTCGCACGTCAACGTGCTGCAACTCAACCTCGCACTCGACCGGACCTACCCCTACCAGGCCCGTTGACGTGGGGGCACACCTGACACCAGAACGCGATCAGGCACGATGAGCACACGCGGTCAACTTCGCGTCTATCTCGGCTGCGCGCCGGGCGTCGGCAAGACCTACGCCATGCTCGACGAGGGCCGCCGCCGCGCGGCACGCGGCACCGACGTGGTGGTCGGCTTCGTCGAGACCCACAACCGTCCGCACACTGCGGAGCTGCTCGACGGGCTGGAGGTCGTGCCGCGCCGCACGGTGCGCTACCGCGACACCGAGCTCACCGAGCTCGACCTGCCCGCGGTACTCGCCCGGGCGCCCGCGGTGGCGCTGATCGACGAACTGGCCCACACGAACGCGCCCGGCCTGGAGCACGAGAAGCGTTGGCAGGACATCGAAGCGCTGCTCGAGGCCGGCATCGATGTCATCAGCACCGTCAACGTCCAGCACCTCGAATCCCTCAACGACGTCGTCGAGGCCATCACCGGAGTGCCCCAACGCGAAACCGTCCCGGACGCGGTGGTCCGCGCCGCGGAGCAGGTCGAACTGGTCGACATGACACCGGAGGCGCTGCGCCGCCGGATGGCGCACGGCAACGTCTACGCGCCGGACAAGGTCGACGCCGCACTGGCAACTACTTCCGGCCGGGCAACCTCACCGCGCTGCGCGAACTCGCGCTGCTCTGGCTCGCCGACAGCGTCGAGGAAGGGCTGCAGCGCTACCGCGAACAGCACGGCATCGCCGACACCTGGGAGACCCGCGAACGCGTCGTGGTGGCCCTCACCGGCGGCCCGGAAGGTGAGACCCTGATCCGGCGCGCGGCCCGCATCGCCGCCCGGGCCACCGGCGGGGACCTGCTCGCGGTGCACGTCGCCCGCAGCGACGGGCTGGCCGGCTCCAGCGTCGCCACGCTGGAAAAGCAGCGCCTACTGGTCGAATCCCTCGGCGGCAGCTACCACCAACTCGTCGGCGACGACATCTCCGACGCCATCCTCGACTTCGCCCGCACCAACAACGCGACCCAGATCGTCATCGGCGCCAGCCGCCGCAATCCGGTCGTCGCCGGCCTCACCGGCCCGGGCACCGGCATGACGATCACCCGCACGTCCGGCTCGATCGACGTGCACGTCATCAGCCACGACTACATCGGCAAGGGACGCGTGCTGCCCCGATTCAGCCGCGGAATCAACCGAAAGCGGCGACTCACCGGCTATCTCGTAGCCGGGCTCCTGCTCGCCGCGCTCACCCCGCTATGCGCCGCCACGCGCCACCAGATCAGCCTCGGCAGCGAACTGCTGTTGTTCCTGCTCGTCGTGATCATCGTCAGCCTCATCGGCGGCTTCCTGCCGGCGATCGTCACGGCGCTCGTGGCCAGCGTGCTGCTGAACTACTACTTCGTCCCGCCCATCCACACCTTCACCATCAGCCAACCCGAGAATCTCCTCGCGCTGGTGGTCTTCGTCGTGATCGCCGCACTCGTCTCCCGCGTCGTCGACGCCGCCGCCCGACGCAGCAGTGAGGCCGCCCGCTCCAACGCCGAGGCCGAAACCCTCGCCACTCTCGCCGGCAGCCTGCTACGCGGCGAACAAGCGCTGCCCGCGTTGCTGCACCGAGTGCAGGAGACCTTCGCCGTCACCAGCGTCACCTTGTTGCACCGCGACAGCAAGGCCCCGGCCAGCGGGGGTCCCACCCGAAGCTCCGGCGCGAGCGCGGGAATGCGCGGAACCTGGTCGTGCGTGGCCAGCATCGGCGATGACCCATGCCTGCGCCCCGACGACGGAGACACCGAGGCCGCCGTCGGCGATGACCTGCTGCTCGTGCTGCGCGGCCGCACACTGGCCGCCGAGGACCAGCGAGTGCTCACCGCATTCGCGACCCAGATCGCCGTCGCCTACCAGCAGCGCCGCCTGGCCGAGGCGGCCGCCGCGGCCATCCCGCTCGCCGAGACCGACCGGATGCGCATCGGCCCTTCTCAATGCCGTCAGCCACGACCTGCGCACACCGATCGCATCGGCGAAGGCCGCCGTGTCCGGCTTGCGCAGCAAAGACGTCGCCTGGAGCGAGGACGACCGCCAAGAACTGCTCGAGAACGCCGACACCGCCCTGGACCGGCTCACCGACCTGGTGACCAACCTGCTCGACCTGTCCCGCCTGCAGGCTGGAATGCTGGCCATCGCGTCGGCGCCGGTCGGCCTCGATGACATCGTCAACCGCGCACTGGACCATGTCAGCCGACCAGCACGGTCCGACGCCCCGGGCGCGGCCGACATCGCGGTCGACATACCCGCGGAACTGCCCGAAGCCCTCGCCGACGCCGGCCTGCTCGAACGCGTCATCGCCAACCTGGTCGACAATGCTCTGCGCTACAGCCCAGCCGACCGGCCCGTACGCATATCGGCCAGCGCACATGGCAATACCCTCGAAGTGCGAGTCGTCGATCGCGGTCCCGGCATTCCATCCGCTGATCGCGAGGCCATTTTTCAGCCCTTCCAACGCCGCGACGACCATGCCACCAACGGCGGCTCCGGGCTCGGGCTCGGGCTGGCCATCGCCCGCGGCTTCACCGAGGCCATGCACGGCGAACTCACCCTCGACGACACGCCCGGGGGCGGCCTCACCGCGGTCATCGCCCTTCCGCGAACCGCGAAGGCCGCCGCGTCGTTCACGTCCGCCGCCGGGCTGCTCGAGGCCCACCGATCGTGACCGCGACGACGATGGATCCAGCCAGCCCACCGGAGGCGACTCACATCCTCGTCGTGGACGACGAGCCGTACTTGCTCCGCGTCCTGACGATGAACCTCAGAAGCCGCGGCTATCGCACCACCGCCGCTACCGACGGCACCTCCGCCCTCGACTGCGCCGCTACAACCCACCCCGATCTCTTGGTTCTCGACCTCGGCCTACCCGATCTCGACGGACTCGAAGTCATTCGCCGCCTGCGTGCCCGCGCAGAAGCGCTCCCGATCATCGTCCTGTCCGCCCGATCATCGAGCCAGGAGAAGGTGGCGGCGCTCGACCTCGGAGCGACCGACTACGTGACCAAACCGTTCGACATGAACGAACTGCTCGCTCGGCTGAGGGCCGCGCTTCGCCGCGCCAAGACCACAGAACCCGACACCGTCATCACCCTCGGTGCCGTGGCCGTAGACCTCGCCGCCCGCATCATTCATCGCCAACACGGCGACCCCGCTCGGGTCCCCGACACGATCCGCCTCACGCCAACCGAGTGGCGGATGCTCGACGCCCTCCTACAGCGACCCGGTCGGCTCACCACCTCCACCGAACTGCTCACCGCCATGCGCAGCGATCCCAAACACACCGAACGCAGCTACCTACGCATCTACATGCAGCAACTGCGCCGCAAACTCGAAGCCGATCCCAGCCGCCCCCGGTACCTGCTCACCGAACCCGGACTCGGCTACCGCTACCAACCCTGACCCTCATGGACCACGGCACGTCCCAACTGATTTGACCTTCGAGCCGAGTCGAAGGTTCAACGTCGCGACATGACCGCACTGCACAGCTCCGAGGCAGCCGAGGGGACCGGCGTGTCAGCCATCGGCGCAGCAAAGCGTCTGGACGGTCATCGCCTGCGCACCGAGCAGGACCGACCACGCCGAGAGGTTGGA
This sequence comes from uncultured Actinomycetota bacterium, assembly GCA_963850835.1. Lineage (GTDB taxonomy): Bacteria > Actinomycetota > Actinomycetes > Mycobacteriales > Jatrophihabitantaceae > Jatrophihabitans. Next base: position 413,552 of record CAWKNB010000007.1, read on the forward strand.
AAGGTTGCACACGCTGCTACAGAACGCTGACCTCGAACGAACCAAACCTCACCGCAGCACGACTGGTCAGCCAGCACGCCGCCGCGGCCGCCGAACTGATCCACGCCGAGCAGCTGTGCTGCCATCGACGCGCTCGTGCCCCACCAGGGCGACACGATGACCACCACCCGCCTCATCGTCTTGTTCGTCCTCGCCGCCTACGAATTCGCCGCCTGTTCACTGGCTGGGGAGTCGTGTTCGACGGGTTCAAACCCACCCGATGGGATCTCATCGGCGCCACGGTCTGCCTACTCGACCTCGGCATCAACCGCCCGGCGGGTCGGCCACGTCTTGATGCAGGCACGTCCGGCGCTGGGCGCCCGAATCCCGGCCGGCCTCGGACCGGGCGATGCAAGTCCGTGAGCATCTCGTGAGTAAGTCGTGAGGACGCCGCTACGACGGCGTCCGGCTGCCTCGTGCGAGGTTTGCTACTGACGTGCACGAACCAACGGTGCCCGCGGCCAGGCGGCAACGCAGTGCCGAGTACGCCCCGATCAGACGGCCGCTGCCCGCCCCTGCGACGATGCGGCATTGCCGATGACCGCGGCGGTCAGGCTGGATGTACCGGAGCGACTCGGATACCGGCTGAAGCGGACCCTCCTCGGCAAGCCGTTGGTCACCGGGCAACTGCACGAGGAGCGGTTGACCAAGAAGTCCGCGCTCGGCGTGTTGTCCAGTGACTGCATTTCATCCTCCGCCTACGGCACCGAGGAGATGCTGATCTTCCTGCTGCCGGCATTCGGTTTGGCCGGCTTCCACATTCTGCTGCCATTGACCTTTGTCGTACTCGCAGTCCTGCTCGTGATGACCGCGCTGTACCGGCAGGTGGTGACCATCTACACGAAGGCGGGCGGCTCCTACGTAGTGGCGCGAGAAAACTTCGGCCCGCGCGTCGCACAAATAGCCTCGGTCGCCCTGCTGATCGACTACATCGTGACGGTGGCGGTCCAGTCAGCGGCCGGGACAGCGGCGATCAGCTCGATCGTGCCCGCGCTGCGTGGTCCACGCATCGGCGAAGTGATCACGATCTCGGTCGTCCTGCTCCTTGCATACGGCAATCTGCGCGGCGTGCGTGAAGCCGGACGGGCGTTCGCGTTGCCTACCTACCTCTTCGTCACCATGGCTGGACTGGTCATCGTCATCGGCGTCATGCGTGAGGTGTTCGGTGACCTGCCGGTGCTGCCACACATCGCCGGCATGTATCCAGTCCACGACACCGGGCACGCGATCCTGACCGGGGCATCGATCTTTGTGCTGCTCAAAGCGTTCGCCAACGGTGGAGCGTCCTTGACCGGGCTGGAGGCGATCTCCAACGGCGTGAGCGCTTTCAAGGAGCCGGTCGGGAAGAACGCGCGCACAACGCTGTCCATCATGAGCATGCTGCTCGGTGGGTTGGTCCTCGGGATCTCGTATCTGTCCTTCGAGACGCACGCCACCCCGTACCAAAGCGGCTCGCCGACCGTCATCAGCCAAATTGCAGGAGACGTGTTCGGCAACGCTTGGTACGGCCATCTCGGTCACATCCTCGTGCAGGTCGCCACCGCGCTCATCCTCTACACCGGTGCGAACACACCGTTCACCGGTTTCCCGTTCCTGACCAGCTTCATCGCCGAGGACTCGTTCCTGCCGCGACAGATGACTCGACGTGGGCATCGCCTGGCCTTCAGCAATGGCATCATCGTGCTCACCGTCGCCGCCATCACCCTGTTGCTCGCCGTCGGCACCGTCGTCGACGCACTGATCCCGTTCTACGCCATCGGAGTCTTCACCGGGTTCAGCATGGCCGGCTTCGGAATGGCGCAGTACTACCGCACCCACCGCGGCTCGAACTGGCGGCGGCGGTTCGCGACCAGCGTGATCGGCGGGATCGTATCGGCGCTCGTCGTCCTGATCTTCGCAGTCGTCAAGTTCAACCAGGGCGCCTGGCTGATCATCGTGCTGTTCCCGCTGTTGTGGCTCGTCCTGATGCGGCTCAACCGGCGCTACCGCAAGGAAGCGCGCTCCCTGGACCTGGCGACCTGGATCCGGCAGGACCAGGCTGAGGCTCCGCACTACGCCCGCCACACCGTGCTGGTACTCGTCGACCGGCTCGACCTGGCCGTGCTGCGCGCCCTGCGCTACGCCGGCAGCATTCGCCCCACGTCCGTGCAAGCCGTGCACTTCATGCTCGACGACCTCGCCGCCAACCAATTGCAGCAGGACTGGATCGCTCGTGGGTTGGGCGATCGGGCTCCCTTGGTCATCGCCGAGTGCGCCGATCGCCGCCTCGTACACGGAGTCGCCGAGCTCGCGCTCAACACCGTCGTAGGCGACCGCGCCGAAGTGACCGTCCTGCTGCCGCGACGCACCTTCGGCCGGGTATCGCAGCGACTGCTCCACGACCGCACCGCCGACCGGATCGCGGAGGCAGTGGGACGGATCCCTCACGTGGCAGCGACCATCGTGCCCTTCGACACAACTCTGCCACGCGAGCAGATTCAGCTGATCGAGCAGCGTCAGGTCCAAGCGCCACGCGAACCCGCGCTACGTGACGAATGTTCACCGCGAGACGCATATCCGAACACGCAATCCGACAACGGCATCACCCCGATCGGCGCGATCACCTGGAAACAACGGATCACGATCGAAGGAAAGATCAAGACCGTGCACGTCGGCACCACGGCAGGCCGATCACTCGAAGTACAGGTATTCGACCGCACCGGGGGCGTGCGACTGCTGTTCTTCGGCCGAACGAACATCCCCGGCGTGGAGCCAGGAGCCCTCCTACGCGCCACCGGGCGCATCAGCGAATACAACGGCCACCTCGCCCTGGCCAACCCACGCTATGAACTCGTGCAGTCCCGCGGACCCTCAACCTCTCAATCCGAACCCGCACCGAGACGCACCTGACGTGCCACTCCAAGCATCGACGGGTCATCGTGCCCAACCAACGCGCAACAGAGCCGCCACCGGCCCTCCGGCACGGCACGTCCAGCCGGAAGCGTGAGCGTCGCGTGAACATCGCGTCAGGAAGCTGGACTGTTCGTTGTCACCGGTGTCTGCTGAGAACGTAGAGATATGACAGGAGTGGCACCCCTATGCACGACGCCGAACTGTCGATGACCTTGGCAACAATCGGCGGCCTATGGCTGCTTATCAGCTCATTCCTAGCGGCGTCCACACGATGCCGCCCCCGCGAACAGCAGCTACCTTCAAGACCGCCAGCCGAGCCTCTTCCCGTGAAAGCGGCTACGGACAACTCAACCCGCTCGACGTTTCCCCAATCGAACGGGCCACCAAACAGCACCAATCTCGTGCCGCGAAGCCGAACGAAACGAACGACCAGGCCACAAACCACGGTCGATTGACGGCAGCGGGCGGCGACGCTGCTCACCCGAGGTCGGCGGACCGACGACCGCCTCCATGGACTAGAGCGCATCAGTCCCGGCGTTACCCGACGCCCCCAGTGCACCGAGGGGCCACACAGCGCGCAACCGCGCCAGGACCCACGAGATCATCGGTCATGTCGGCGCAGCCGATACTCCGACACTGACCGGACCGGCGGGATGACGACTCGGCTGGGCCCCGGAGCGCCTGCGCCTTCCGCGCGGCCGTGCCCGGCACGCGGGCACACGGCGTCGACACGCACCGCCAAGCCGTCACGGCCTCGGGTCCGCCCAATCCAGGGATCGACAACGATCACACGGTCGGCGAATGAGGTACAGGCACGAGCTCTGTCGCCGCCCACCCGCCGGCGCGGCGATGCGGAGAAATGCCGGCCAGCTCGACTTGGTCGGCGGCGCCTACGGCAACCCGTCGGCAGACCGTGAACGTCGCGTGAGAGTCACGTCGCGATCCTCGCGGTTCCGACGCGCCCGGTGTCTGCTGATACTGACACGACCCGAAGGACAGCCACGCCATGCACGCCCTCCGGACTGCGGACCGCACTCGCTCGCACATTGATCCAGGCCCACGTTCTGCCGCGAACGACGGGGCAATCGGTGGGCCAGCGAATCTCACCGGGTCCGCTCCGCCAGCCCGGCGACCGGTTCCGGGTCAGCCCCCGCCGCCAAGCAGAGGAGGCAGGCAGTGATCGGGCTCGTCGTAAGCATCGCGATCCTTGGCGGTTTCGTCGCGATCATGGTCGCGCTGTGTCGCGACCTTTGTGACCCCGACGCGGCAGGCGTGCCGGATCGGCTCGGCACGGTGCCTCGATGGACACGACGTGACGACAGACAGTTGACCCGGTTGCTCCGCGGGCGGTAGCGGTTGTGATGGCGCAATCGTTGGTGACGGCACAGTCATTGTCCGGTCGCTCGCTGGTGGGTAACCGGTTGGCGGTGAGACCAGCGCGAAGCTGGCGCGACTTGGGCTCAGGTCAGCGGTTTGCGCCACCGGTTCCCGTGTCCGGTGACGGCGGTGACCGTGCCGTCGACGAGGTAGGTGCCGTGGCAGGTCATCACGAGCAGCTACCTGGTTCGCCGGCCAAAAAGGAGATCGTTACGCGCTGGTCGCTGGGCCGAGTCGGGCACCGTCAGCGACGGATAACCGGTGATGTGGGGATGCCGCGGCTCCCGAACTCGCCGCGGGGTGGGAACCTCGTCGCTGATGAACAGCGCTTCGGACAGGCCGGTGAGCTCGAGCAGTCGGGCGGCCGGTCTCCGACCTGAGTCAGGATGAGAGTGCCGCGGTGGGCAAGGCATTCGTTGTGTGCGTGCACAGGGTGCGCAGCCCGGTGCAGTCGATGAAGCGCAGTCCGACAGATCGAGGTGGATGATCCGTCGACCGCTCTCGAGTTGCTGGTCGAGGACGTCGGTCAAGCTGTCGGCACTCACGAGGTCAGTTCACCGCACAGCCGTAGGTACGCTCGGGTGCCCGCGGCCAGGACTGTCCGAACAGCAACATGGCGGTGTCGTCGCCGACCGCGGCCACGCCCGGGTACGCGGATCGGCATGGGCCATGAACGGGACATCCGGGGTCCTGGTGCAATCGGGGGCAGGTAGCACGTTGGCCGCCGTCGACGTCGAAAACCCGCGTCTTGAGAGACCGGGCGCGGGCGCGAAGCCGAGGTGAGGCGGCTACTTGATCTCGATCTGTCGCCGTTGCTGCCCCGTCCGCACTTGGGTACCCGCAGTTGAAGCACCCCGTGGTTATCGCGGGCTCGACGTGGTGGGGGTCGACCGTCGACGTGCTGCACGACGCACGGCACTCACCGCAGAACCGGGTGCGGCGCGGGGCAGGCTGCCGCGCTTCTGTTCCTTTCGCTCACCGCTCACCGTTATCCGCCGGCCGTCCGTGTCGACGTGGACGTCCTTCTTCTTCAAGCCGGGAAGCTCTACATCGATCAGGTAGGCGTCATCGGTCTCTTCCAGATCGGCCAGCGGGACGAAGCCAGCTTGCGTGGCCACGCTGACAGCGACCACTGGTCGTCGAAGAGCTGGGAGAGTTCTTGATGATTCGGTGGAACTCGGCGGCCGGCGTCCACCGTTCGATACCGGGGTCGTTGTGCTTCACGGGCGTAGCCATGTTCGTGTCCTCTCAACTATCTGCGGTTGCGTGCCACTCTGGCTCGATCCTGTCCGGTCGGCGCGGGGTCGGCCTCGGCCTTGCAGCGCCAGAATCCGGGGTCGAGTCGACCTCGTGGGACGACTACCGCCTGGACAGCGGTCGAGTTCCGGTGTCCGAACCGGACGTCGCATGCTGCCGAAGTGCACGCGGCAAGCAGATTCGTTCGGCGCAGCTCATCCGCGTCACGCGCTGCCGCCACCGATCAACGATTCCAGCATCTCGACCATCGATCCGCCGGCCAGGCGCGCTTTGCGCAGCGACGAACCAGTCATCGCCGACGTGGTGTTCGCGCCACGTCATGATCGACTGACACGACCACAAGCCCAGGAGATCGGCTGAGTCCGGTGGTCGAACCAGCTGCCTTCTGCACGGGGCTGATACCGGCCACCAAATGCGGAATGAACTGCGCGACTGGGGGTGCTTGTCGAGTCACCGTAGCCGCTCGTGGACAAGACGCACTGCCATCGAGCCCTCGCCGACCGCGGAGGCGACGCGCTTGATCGAACCGCTGCGCACGTCGCCGACGGCGAAGACTCCAGGAAGGCTGGTCTCGAGGAACAACGGGCGTGGGCCCGTCTGTGCGTCCGGCGGCTGGTCGCCGGTGAGCACAGAGCCGTGGTCGTCAAGCATGATCGTGCCGGCGAGCCACGCCGTGCACGGTGCTGCGCCGATGAACACGAACACGGCACGCGTGCGGAGTTCGGTCCGCTCGCCGGTCGAGTTGTTCTCGACCGACGACCTTCTCGAGAGTGTGTTCGCCGATCAGTTCGCGCACCTCGGTATGCAGCAGAACGTGAATGCGTGGGTTCGCTTCGATCTGGTCGACGAGATAGCGCGACATGTCGCGGCCGAGGTCGTCGTCCGCGCACGACCAGGTAGACGTGGGGCGACTGCGCGCGAGGAAGATCGCGGCCTGGCCGGCGGAGTTGCCGCCGCCGACCACGGCGACCGGGTCGGTCGAGCAGTGCTGAGCCTCGAACCGCGTCGCGGCGTAGTAGACGCTCGTCATCTCGAACTCGGCCAGGCGCGGCGACATCGAGTTTGCGGTACAGCGCGCCGGTGGCGACGACGACGGCGCGCGCGGTCAGGTCGGGCGATCCGTCGAGGCGGATCCGCGTAGTGGCCGTCGTCCGTGCTCGAGCGCGACGGCGTCAGCCGGGGACGGTGATTCGGGCGCCGAACTTGTCGGCCTGGATCGCCGCGCGCTCGGCCAGCTGCGCCCCGGAGATCCCGGCGGGGAAGCCGAGGTAGTTCTCGATCCGCGACGACGTGGCTGCTTGCCCACCGGCCGCGATCGCAGTCGACGCACAACGGTGGTCAGAGCCCTCGGAGGAGCCGTAGACGGCGGCGGCGAGCCCGGCTGGACCGGCGCCGACGACCGCGAGGTCGCAGACCTCCTTCGCGGGCACCGGCGAGCCGAGCCCGAGCAGCTCGGCCAGCTCGGCGTTGGTCGGGTTGCGCAGCACCTCTTCACCGCGCAGGATCACGACCGGGGTCCTGCGCCGGCGACCTGCGAGCGCAGCCAGCACGCGCTCGGCGTCGCTGTCTTGCTCGAGGTCGATGAAGCGGTGCGGCAGACGGTTGCGGGCGGCGAAGTCGCGCAGGCGGTGCGTGTCCGGGGAGAAGCGCGAGCCGATGATCCGCAGGCCGGCGCCCTCGCCGAGCAGCAGCGAGCGACGGTTGAGATAGGCGCGGAGCACCAGGTCGCCGAGATCGGGATCGGTGCCGGCGAGTTCGCGCAGTCGCTCGACGGGGACGGCCAGGACCTCGCCGGGCACGACGATCGCGGTGGTCAGGAACTCGACTTGACCGATGACCAGCCTGAGCTCGCCGAGGAATCGGCCGGGGCCGTGCACGCGGATGAGTTTGCGATCGGCCCGAGGTAGTCGCTCACGACGACCGCCTGGCCGCTGAGCACGACGAAGAATTCAGTGCTCCGTTCCCGCCCGGAACAGGACGTCGCCGCGTGCTACGGCCGGCGTTCGCCGAGTGCGTCGAGCGCGTTGAGGTGCGCCTCGGTCAGCCGGGGATACGCGCCGTGCAGGTCCGGCGTCTCGGGCAACGGCCCTTCGTGGAGACCGCCGCTCATACCGCCCTGCTCAGACGTAGGTCTCGTCGACGTAGCACCAGCGCCAGTCCTCGCCCGGCTCGAAGGAGCGGACGATCGGATGGCCGGCGGTCCGCGCGTGTGCCGCGGGCGTGCCGCATCGGCGAGGAGTCGCAGCAGCCGACATGCCCGCAGGTCAGGCACAGCCGCAGGTGCACCCACGGCGTGCCGAGCCGCAGGCACTCCTCGCAGCCCTGCGGGGTCTGCGGCATGACGGGGCGGATGACCCGAGGTGCGGATCGGTCACGGTCGTCACGTCGTCGCCCCTTCCTGAGCGCTCATCGCGTCTTCGACCCAGCTGCGGAGCGCCGCGGCCGGGGCGGCGCCGGACTGGCGGGCGATGACCGCACCGTTGCGCAGGACCAGCAGCGTGGGCACGGCCTGGACCTCGAAGCGCTGCGAGAGCTGCGGCGCCGTGTCGACGTCGACCTTGACGAGTTTCATCCGGCCGGCCAGCTCGGTGGCCACCTGCTCCAGCGCGGGGCTGACCATCCGGCACGGACCGCACCACGGTCGCCCAGAGGTCGACCAGCACGGGCAGCTCGGCCTGCTCGGCGACGTCGCTGAAGCGAGTCGTCGTCGGCGTCGGCGATCCACGGCAGCGGGCGGTGGCAGTTGCCGCACCGTGGGATGCCGTCGGCCACGGCCGGCACCCGGTTGCTTCTTGCGGCAGTGTCGGGCAGCTGAACGACCGTGGTCATGACTGCCGTGCTCATGCCGCCTCTCGCCGCGCGGCGCCGGTGTGGTGGATCACGAGCTCGTCGTCCACGCAGCTCGACGGTGAGGACCGACTCGTCCTGGACCTCGTCCGCGAGCAGCGCGCGGCCGATCCGCGTCTCGACCTCGCGGGCGATGAAGCGGCGCAGCGGCCGGGCGCCGTAGACCGGGTCGAAGCCCTGCTGGGCGATGAAGCGGCGGGCCGCCTCGGTGACCTCGAGTGTGATCCGCCGCTCGAGCAGCCGGTCGCGCAGCTCGTCGAACATCAGATCGACGATGCGCTCGATCTCGGTCGGCATCGAGCGGCTTGAAGAGCACGATGTCGTCGACGCGGTTGAGGAACTCGGGACGGAAGTGGCGCGCGCAGCTCGCCCATCACGAGCTCGCGCGCGTCGGGCTTGATCTCGCCGTCGGGGGTGACGCCGTCGAGCAGGTACTGCGAGCCGATGTTGGACGTCATGATGATCACGGTGTTGCGGAAGTCGACGGTGCGCCCCTGGGCGTCGGTGATCCGGCCGTCGTCGAGCACCTGCAGCAGCGTGTTGAACACGTCGGCGTGCGCCTTCTCGATCTCGTCGAAACAGCACGACCGAGTACGGCTTGCCGGCGCACCGCCTCGGTGAGCTGGCCACCTTCCTCGTAGCCGACGTACCGGGCGGCGCGCCGACCAGGCGGCTGACGGTGTGCCGCTCCTGGTACTCGCTCATGTCGAGCCGGACCATGTTCTCCTCGGTGTCGAACAGCGCCGCGGCGAGCGTCTTGGCCAGCTCGGTCTTACCGACGCCGGTCGGGCCGAGGAAGATGAACGAGCCGATCGGCCGGCGCGGGTCCTTGATGCCCGGAACGGGCGCGGATGATCGCGTCGGCGACCAGCTGCACGGCCTCGTCCTGGCCGATGACCCGCTCGTGCAGGATCTCGTCGAGGCGCAGCAGCTTCTCGCCGCTCGCCCTCCTGCAGCCGGCTGACCGGGATGCCGGTCCAGGCCGCGACCGATCTCGGCGATCTCCTCCTCGGTGACCACCTCGCGCAGCAGCCGGCTGCCGCCCTGCTTGTCGGCGAGCTGCTCCTCCTCGGCGGCCAGCCGCCGCTCGAGCTCGGCGATCTCGCCGTAGCGCAGCTCGGCGGCGCGGTTGAGGTCGTAGCGCCGCTCGGCCTCCTCGGCCTCCTGGCGCGACCGCTCGAGCTCGCTCGCGCAGCTCCTGGACCCGGCGGATGCGCCTGCCGCTCGGCCTCCCACTGGGCGCGCTTGGCGTCGGCCTCGGCGCGCAGGTCGGCCAGCTCGCGGCGCAGCTCCTCCAGGCGGGCCTTGCTGGCCGGGTCGTCCTCCTTGGCCAGCGCGGCCTCCTCGATCTCCAGCCGGGTCACCCGGCGGGTGAGCTCGTCGAGCTCGGCGGGCATCGAGTCGATCTCGGTGCGCAGCCGGGCGCAGGCCTCGTCGACCAGGTCGATGGCCTTGTCCGGCAGGAACGGTCGGTGATGTAGCGGTGGCTGAGGGTCGCGGCGGCGACCAGCGCGCCGTCCTGGATCTTCACGCCGTGGAAGATCTCGAGCCGCTCGCGCAAGCCCGCGCAGGATCGAGATGGTGTCCTCGACGGTCGGCTCGTCGACCAGGACGGGCTGGAAGCGGCGCTCCAGGGCGGCGTCCGTCTCGATGTGCTTGCGGTACTCGTCGAGCGTGGTGGCGCCGATCATGTGCAGCTCGCCGCGGGCGAGCATCGGCTTGAGCATGTTGCCCGCGTCCATCGAGCCCTCGGCGGCGCCGGCGCCGACGACGGTGTGCAGCTCGTCGACGAACAGCAGGATCCGCCCTCGGCGGCCTTGACCTCGGCCAGCACGGCCTTGAGCCGCTCCTCGAACTCGCCGCGGTACTTGGCGCCGGCGACCAGCGACGCCCATGTCGAGGGAGAAGATCGTCTTGTCCCGCAGCCCCTCGGGGACGTCGCCGCGCACGATCCGCTGGGCGAGCCCCTCGACGATGGCGGTCTTGCCGACGCCCGGGTCGCCGATCAGCACCGGGTTGTTCTTCGTCTTGCGCGACAGGATCTGGATCACCCGGCGGATCTCGGCGTCGCGGCCGATCACCGGGTCGAGCCGGCCGGCGCGCGCGTCGGCGACGAGGTCGCGGCCGTACTTCTCCAGCGCCTCGTAGGCTCCCTCCGGCGATCGCCGAGGTCACCCGCTGGTTGCCGCGCACCTGGGTGAGCGCCGCGAGGAACGCGTCCCGGGTGACGCCGTGCTCGCGCAGCCGCCGGCCGGCCGCGCCGGCGGCGCCCTCGCTCGACCAGCGCGAGCAGCAGGTGCTCGACCGAGACGTACTCGTCCTTGAGCCGCCTGGCCTCGCGCTCGGCCGGCGTCGAGCAGCCGGCTGAGCCGCTGGGTGACGAAGACCTGGCCGGAGCGTCGCGCCGGACCCGGTGACCTTCGGGTCGGCGGTCCAGACTCGGCCTCGACGTCCGCGCGCAGCGCGTCCGACGTCGGCGCCGGCCAGTGTCGAGCAGCCGGGGCGCCAGGCCGTCCGGGTCGCTCAGCAGCAGCGCGAGCAGCAGGTGCTCGCCGTCGACCTCGGTGTGCCCCACCGGGTGGCGACGCGTCTGCGCCTCCTGCAGCGCCTTCCTGGGACTTCTGGGTGAGTCGGTTCATGTCCATGGTTGGCTCCTCCCGATGCGTTGCTGCGCAGTGCGTCCTCGAGATGCTCGATGCGGTCGAGCAGGTCGAGGACCAGACCGAGCGCGGCGTAGTTGAGTGACAGACCGGCCCGCAGCCGCCGGATGCGGGCGAGCTCGGGCAATCGGTTCGGCGCGAACCACAGCTCGCCCCGCGCGTCGCGCTGCGCGTCGACCAGCCCGAGCGCGACGAAGCGCTCGGATCAGCTCGGGATGCAGGCCCGCTGCGGCGGGCGAACGGCCTCCAACCCGACGTGTGGCGCGCTCGGTACGACCGGCGATCGCGTAGCCGGCCGCGGTGGTCCCTGACCTCGGCGTGGTCATTGTCTCTCGCTCCTCGGGTCGAAGTTCGACACGCGGGCCAGCTCCTCGAACAGCTCCCGCTCCCGTCGCTTCAGGCGCGTGCGGCACCATGATCTGAACTCTCGGCGTACAGGTCACCGGGCTTGCCCCTTGCGGGTTCGGCATCCCTTCGCCGCGCAGCCGCAGCCGGCGGCCGCTCGAGGAGCCGGCCGGCACCTTCACCTTGAGCCTCGCCGCCGGGCGTCGTCACCGGCACGGTCGCGCCGAGCGCGCGCCTCCCACGGCGCGACCGGCAGGTCGACGTAGATGTCGCGGCCGTCCACCCGGAAGCGGGGATGCGGCCTGGATCCGCACCACCAGATAGAGGTCGCCGCGGGCGCCGCCCTGCCCACCCTGGCCGCCCTGGCCGGCGAGCCGGATGCGCTGCCCGTCGGTGACGCCGGGCGGGATGGTGACGTCGTAGCTGCGCTCGCCCGGCCGGCTGAGCGTGATGTGCCGCTTGCCGCCGGTGAACGCCTCCTCGACGGTGAGCTCGAGCTCGGCCTCCTGGTCGGCCCGGCGATCGGGCCGTTGGCGCGGAAGGCGCCGAAGATGCTGTCGAACCGATCCACGCCACCACCCATGCCGCCGAGCAGGTCTTCGATGTCGATCCCGCTCCCGCCTCGAGCCGTGTACACGCGTGGGCCACCGCCGGGTCGCTGAGCTGCTCCGGATGATCCGGCGCGACTGGCCGACCGGCGGCCGCGCTGTCGTAGTCGTCCGGGATCTGCCGGAAGTCCGGGCCGAAGCGGTCGTACCGGCGCGCGGGTCTCGGGGTCGGCGAGCACGTGGTAGGCCTCGTTGATCTCCTTGAACCGCTCCTCGGCGCCGGGTCGTTGTTGACGTCGGGGTGGTGGCGGCGGGCGAGCTTACGGAAGGCCTGCTGGATCTCCTCCGGCGTCGCGTTCCGGGCGACGCCGAGCACCTCGTAGAAGTCGCGTGCCATGTCGGCTCACTCCGGCTTGCGCGCTACCGCGACGGCGGCCGGCCGCAGCTGCCGCTCGGGGTCGCCGTAGCCGGGCCGCAGCACCTGCACGACGGTGCCCGGCGGGGCGTCGGGGTCGTCGACGACCGCAGCGACCTCGTGCTGGCCGGGTCGAACGGCACGCCGGTCTCGTCGTGCCGGGGGTAGCCGAGGCGGGCCAGCACCGCGACCGCCTGGTCGCGGACCGCCCGGACACCGTCGACGATGCTCGCCGGGTCGGCGTCGGCGTGCGCCAGGGCCAGCTCGAGGTTGTCGACGACCGGGAGGAACGCGGCCGCCACGTGCGCGCGCTCGGCCGCGCCGGCGCGTCGCAGCTCGCGGGCGTGCCGCTTGCGGAGGTTGTCCAGGTCGGCGAGCGCGCGGCGCCACCGGTCCTCCCAGTCGTCCACGGCAACAGCGGTGCCGCCTTCGATCCGACGCAACCCGTCTGGTGCGCTCTGGCCCGCGCTGTCGACATCCGCTCCGTCGGGCCCTGTGCGGTCGACATCCGCGCTGTCGGGCGGCATCCGGTCCCCCTCAGCCCGGTCGAAGTCGGCGTCGATGACGTCGTCGTCGTCCGCGCCGGCTGCGGAGCCGTCTGCGGGCCCTGACTGGCCGCCGGCCCTGCGGCCGCGGACTGGTCGGCCCGAGCCGCGCTCAGGGCCTGGGCGGCCTGCTGCAGCTCGGCGGTCAGTTCGCGCACCCGGTCCAGCGGCGCCTCCTCCTTGACCGCCTGGCGCGCGTCGGCGATGAGCATCTCGGCCCGGGCCCGCTCGTGCGCGGGCGCCGCGTCTGCCGAGCTCGGCGAGGCGCCGCTCGACCTGGTAGGCGGCGCTGTCGAGCTCGTTGCGGGCGTCGACCTGCCTCGCGCAGCGCCTGGTCCTCGGCCGCGGTTGCGCTCGGCCTCGGCGACCATCCGCTCGACCTCGGCCGTGGTCGAGGTTCGGAGCTCTCGCTGATCGTGATGCCCTGCTCGGCGCCGGTGTCCTTGTCGCGTGCGGTGACGTTGAGGATGCCGTTGGCGTCGATGTCGAAGGTGACCTCGATCTGCGGCTCGCCGCGCGGCGCCGGCCGGATGTCGGTCGAGCTGGAAGCGGCCGAGCACCCGGTTGTCGGCGGCGCGCTCGCGCTCGCCCTGCAGCACCGACGACGTCGACGGCGGGCTGGTTGTCCGCGGCGGTGGAGAAGATCTCGGTGCGGCGCGCCGGGATCGTCGTGTTGCGCTCGATGATCTTGGTCATCACGCCGCCGCGCGTCTCCACGCCCAGCGAGAGCGGCGTGACGTCCAGCAGCAGGACGTCCTTGACCTCGCCCTTGAGCACGCCGGCCTGGATGGCGGCGCCGAGCGCGACGACCTCGTCCGGGTTGACGGTCATGTTCGGGTCCTTGCCGCCGGTGAGCCGGCGGACCAGGGCCTGCACGGCGGGGATGCGGGTGGAGCCGCCGACGAGGATGACCTCGTCGATGTCGTTCGCGGTGACCTTCGCGTCGCTCATCGCCTGCTGCACCGGGCCCAGGCAGCGCTCGACCAGGTCGTGCGGTGATCTGCTCGAAGGTGGACCGCATGAGCGTGGTGGTCAGGTGCTTCGGCCCGTCGGCGTCGGCGGTGATGAACGGCAGGCTGACCTGGGTCTGGGTCACCGAGCTGAGCTCGATCTTCGCCTTCTCCGCCGCCTCGAACAGCCGCTGCAGCGCCTGCGGGTCCTTGCGCAGGTCGATGCCGCTCGTCCTGCTGGAAGTCTCGGCGAGGTGGTCGACCATGCGGCGGTCGAAGTCGTCGCCGCCGAGATGGGTGTCGCCGGCGGTGGCGCGCACCTCGACCACACCGTCGCCGACGTCGAGAAGGCTGACGTCGAAGGTGCCGCCGCCGAGGTCGAAGACGAGCACCGTCTCGTGGCCCTTCTTGTCCAGCCCGTAGGCAGCGCCGCCGCGGTCGGCTCGTTGATGATGCGCAGCACCTCGAGGCCGGCGATCGCCCGGCGTCCTTGGTGGCCTGGCGCTGGGCGTCGTTGAAGTACGCCGGCACGGTGATGACGGCCTCGGTGACCCTTCTCGCCGAGGAACTTCGCGGCGTCGTCGGCGAGCTTGCGCAGCACCAGCGCGCTGATCTCCTCCGGCGCGTACAGCTTGCCGCGCACCTTGAAGCGGGCCGTCCCGTCCGGGCCGGGCGACGACGTCGAACGCGACGGCCTTGGCCTCGTCGCTGGACCTCGTCGTAAGTGGCGGCCGATGAACCGCTTGGCCGAGTAGATCGTGCCCTTGGGGTTGAGGATCGCCTGCCGGCGGGCGAGCTGGCCGACCAGCCGCTCGCCGGTGTCGGTGAAGGCGACCACCGACGGCGTGGTCCGTGGCCCCTCGGCGTTCGGGATGACGGTCGGCTCGCCGCCCTCCCAGGCCGCGATCACCGAGTTGGTGGTGCCGAGGTCGATGCCTACTGCCTTGGCCATGGTGTCTGTTGATCGTCGTTGAGACATCGATTGGTTGACGTGCCGATGTTTGGTGGGCCTCATGGCCGACTCCGCGTGGGTCGGCTGTTGGTGCCGGCTGTTGCTGCTGGCCCGAGCCGACGCCGAGGTGCGGGCCCGCGGACATTCCCGTCGGCATCGCGGTCTCCGACGCGATCTTGATCTGGCGCGGCTTGCTCTCCGGGGCGACCGGGATAGTGAGGGTCAGCACGCCGACTCATAGATCGCGTTCAAGTTCGCGGGGACAAGGTTGTCACCGAGAAAGAACTGCCGGCTGAAGCGCCCGTGCGGGCCTCGTTGATCAGGACTTCGTCCCGTCCTGGCGGGCCGAGGTCCGCTCCGCTGCACGTTCACAACGTTGCGTTCCACGGTGCCTATGTCATCGGTCCGGACGCCGGGCAGGTCGATCAGCAGGTAGAAGTCGTCGCTTCGGCGAAAGGCTTCGGCTGGCATGGCGCGCAGCGGGGCGCCGGAGAGTAGCCGCTGCCGAGCCTGTCGAGCTCGCGGAAGGGGTCGAAACGCATTAGGGTCATCAGGTCCTCCTCAAATGGATCTGCCGACCACGTTGGCAAAGGCGGCCGCGTGGCGCGTGGCCCCGCAGGGGCCACGTCACGCCCGAGTGGACCTGAGAGGTCAGGATTAATTGCGCTTCGAGGCGTCGTCGGCCCCATTTGGGAGTACGTTTTGGACACGCCGCTAACGAGCCGGGCCCGCTGCCGATCGGAAGTGATCGCTGAGCGATTCGCGAGGGGCACCGGCGATGGCGATGGGCCGGGCCGCGCGCAGGTCTCCGACCTGTATGGCCTGTTCACCGTTTCCATGATGATGTTCGGTGAACGCGACAGCGCAGCAATCATGCGGCTGTGCGCGTCGTCGTTCCCGTCCTTGGGTTCGTTGCGCGTCGAGGCCGCTTATCTGAACGAGGCTGACTCGATCGTGCTGTCGACATCGGTCGCCAGATCCCGTAGAGCTGGCAGTCAAGTCGGGGACCGGCGCAGGGCGGCGGAGGACGTGACGATTCGCCGTGGGGCTGGGTGATGCCGTTGATCAGCCTGTGGGCTGCCGATGGTGATCTCGCCGTGAGATCGGTGTGCAGGAGCCGCAGAAATACGAGCACTTCTTGCTCGATGTGCTCGCCCGCCAGACCGCGGCCGCGCTGGAAAATGCGGCCCTCTACCGCGAGGTCACGCAGTACTCGGAGGGCCTGCGGGCCATGAACGAAGAACGCGCGGCGGTGAACCGTCAACTGCGGATCACCGTGCACGATCTGGAACGCCGGACCCGCATGCACGAGATGCTCACCGAGGCATCGAGAGCAGCCGATGTCCCAGGCGCGCTGGTGGAGGCGCTGCGCGACCTCACCGGATTGGCTGCCGCGGTCGAGGACGCATTCGGCAATGTCCAACAGTGGGCGGGGCCGGAGGGCCAGGACTGGTGCGAACGGCTGTCCAACCCGGTACGTGACCAGATCGGCCATGCCGCCATCGCCCGTGCCGGCCATGCCGTGCGGGCCAAGGGGCGCTGCTCGCGCTGGCCCGACCGGGAAACGAGACGCTCGGCGCAGTTGTGCTGGCCGATCCAGGTCGGGTAGCCGGCGACTACGAGACGTTCGTGCTCGAACACGCAGCGGTGGCGCTCGGGATGAATGTGGCCATCGCCGCAGCCGGACGAAGTGGAACTGCGCCTGCGCCGCCAGCTCGTCGACGACCTGGTAAGCGGAACCAACGACAGCGACAACGTTGTCGTTCGGGCCGCGGCGGTCGGCCACGACCTCACGGTGCCCCACCGAGCGGTCGTCATTCGCTGGAGCGGTTTGACCGACGACGAACTCCTCGCGTCTTCGGTTGAACGCGTGATCACCCAGCTCGGCCTCGAATCGCTCATCGCCCGACGCGCGGGACACGTCGTCCTGCTGGTCAGCGGCGACCCGCCGGCCAAACACCTCTACACCCGCACCTGCCGTGAGCTGCACAGCGTGACCGGTGCGGTCGGTATCGGTGGGCGCGCCGACGCTCCTGGTGACCTGCCGAGATCGTTCGAGGAGGCCAAGCACGCACTCGCGATTCGGGCCAGGTCGAAGTCGCCGCACGGTGTCACGACCTTCGACGATCTCGGCATATACCGCATCCTCGCGGTCGGAGAGCAGGGCGGTGAGATCGACGCCTATGTCACCCACTGGCTGGGTTCATTGATCGAATACGACGCCACCCACCATTCAACCCTCGTCGAGACGCTCGCGGAGTACCTCGACCACGGCGGCAACTATGACCTGACCGCCGAGGCACTCGTCATCCACCGCAGCACCTTGCGCTACCGCCTGCGCCGCATTCGGGAGCTGAGCGGCGTCGATCTGTCTGACGTCGAGACCCGCCTCAACCTGCACGTAGCAAGCCGCGCGTGGCGGATCCTCGACGGTGGCTGACACACCTTGCCAATCAAGAAGGCCGCGATGACTGTGCCAAGACCTGAATTGACCGGTGACTACGACATGGACCCGGAACACAGCCAACTCGGCTTCGTCGCGCGGCACGTGATGATCACCAAAGTCCGCGGCTCGGTCAGGAAGACTGAGCTCTCAGGCGCCACGTCGGACTCGGGACCGGCGACCGACCAGCCAGAAAGTGAAGCGAGGCAACCGTGAGCATTCCGTCATCCGCTACCGGCGCCATCTCCGCCGGCGAGCACGTCTGCGCGCTGTACACCAACCACGCCCAGCGGATGGACAGCATGCTGCCCTACGTCAGCGAGGGACTGCGCTCCGGTAGCAAATGTATCGCTTTCGTCGGGGATCCCACTCCGTCGGCGCTGGTCGACGGCCTTGACCCGGACCTCGATCCACGGGGTCGCATCAGCTCCGGACAGCTGGAGGTCGGCGGCAGCGACGCGACCTTCTTCTCACCAGACGAGTTCGACATCGACAAGATGCTGGCGTTCTGGCAAGCACGGATCGACCAAGGCACCGGCGCCGGCTTCGACACGGTGCGGCTGACCGCGGATGCCGCCTGGTGGGGTTCGCAACTGCCCGCCGGAGACGCATTGATCCGATACGAGTCAGAGCTCAATCGCCTGGCAGGCCAGGGTCCTCAGTCGATCCTGTGTCTGTACGACCTCAGCAACGCGAGCGGCTCGTTCGTCCTCGACATTCTCAAGGTCCATCCGAGGGTCTTCTTGGGGGTTCTGGAGATGCCCAATCCCTACTACCTGACTCCGGACGAGTTTCTTGCCATGCGAAGTACGCCGCCGGCCAACGACTCCCGCGAGAACGACTGAGGCTGATCCCGATCAGAGAACCCGATCAGCCGCCGGGTGCTCCAGCTGCGGTTCCAGCGGCACCGTTCGCGGCGGTCGCCTCGGCAGCCCGAGGAGCGGGTCGGCAACGGTCTGGCGATCGGCTGCAACTGGCCGACGCGCTGTATGTCGAGCTGGCTGACGCCCAGCGCTCGACCTTGATCACTACCGACCGTCGGTTGCGCAAGGTGCCTTGGCCGAGGTCATCGACCCCTAGCGAACCTTCGCAGGCAACGCTTCCGGCCGACGAGGTCGACCTTGGCAAGTCCGCAGCTCGTCCACAAATATCCGAGACGGGCCAGCGGCGGTCATGGCTGTCAAACACTCATAGCCCAGCAAACACGGGAATTTCCGTCGCGAGGCCAGGCTGCAAAAAGGGCGGCGGACGTTCCGCGTCAACGTCTGACCGCTCTCCCTGACCCGGCCCGCGACCCGGTGTCGGCTACCTGACAGCTGCGCTGTCTGGTCCGTGACTGCCCCTGACGCCGAGATGCGTGCACAGTCAATCGTGTCGACAGACATCGGGAACCAGGAAGGGAGCCGGAGATGAAATCTCCACAGCTCCCGGAGCGGCGCCCGGTACCCGTCGGCAAGCGCGATGAGTTCGCCGGAAGCATCATCCGGTCCCGCGGTCAACGCCGCGGAGGCACCGGCCCGATCGTGGGCGCGTGTGCCGGCCCGGGCGAGGCGGGGGCATTCGGACCGGGCCGTCGCGTGCCTGCCTGAGCGACGGGAGGCGGCGATACGGAGGGGGGTCGCCGTCTCCCGTCCTCGACCTTCGGCACTGAGCCGGAGGTTTCGGACTCGAGGACATCGTCATGCCCCCTCCCACTGTTACGCAGCGCGATCGGCTTGCCCGAATCGTGACGCTGCGCATTCATCATCTTCCTCGGTTTGACGAGGCCCGGCCGACCGGACCAAGCTCAATCCACGCGGCGGTGCGTCGCGCATGACCAGGTTCGTCCACAGGGGGACCGAGGAGATGCCGAAGCGTCGCGTTGCCCGTGGCCGGATCGTGACGGCTGCGGCGGCCGCAGTGTTGTTCGTCGTGTCGCTGCTGATCGCGCAACCCGGTTCTGCGTCCATCACCCAACCGGTGAATGTGACCGCTGCCGTGGACGGGCCGGCGACGGTCGGCACTGCGGTGAACGTCAAATTCACCGTGACGAACAAGGCGACGAACGGCGCCAAGCTCGGGTTGTTCACCATCGTCATCCCGAAGGCGGGCGTCACCGGTGTCGGTCGCGGCTCGATGCCGTCCGGGTGGACCGAGACCCTGCTGCCCTGCGGCCTCACGCCGCGCTGCGGCACGCTGCTGCTCGCCACCGCAACCAAGGCCTCCGGCTTCCTGGCCCCGGGTGCGAGCGCCACCGTGTCGGTGCGCTTCACGCCCACCGCCGCCGGGACGCTGTCCTTCCCGATGATCGGGATCGGCAACGGGCTGTTCACCGCCACCTCGACGCCGACGATCTCGGTCAGCGGCGGCGCCGCCGGCCTGCAGATCACCTCGATCACCGAGGGCGGCTCGCTCCTGCCGATCCTGCACGCCGGCACGACGTTCCAGGTCGCGTTCAAGGTCGTCGACGCGCAGGGAAATCTGGTCACCTCGCCGAATCTGTCGGTCTCGCTGTCCGCGCTCGGCCTCGGGCCGCTCGCCAGCCTGACCGCCGCACCGGTGCTGTCGCACGACGGCGTCGGGGTGATCAACGCCGTCTACCTGGGCCCGAACATCCTCGGGCTGAACCTGCAGCTGAACTCGGGGTCGCTGCTGTCGCCGACCGCATCCGTCGACCTCATCGGCGGCGCGGTGAAGGTGACGCTGACGCCGGGACTGAACGTCACGATCACGGTCGGGGACATCACGCTGTCCACCGGCACCGCGACGGCGATCCTGCAGCACGGCGCCTACGGTGACGTGAACTTCAGTGTCGGGTCGTGCCAGGACCCGGGCTGCGAGGGTGCGACCTCCGAGGTCGCGCTGCTCGGCGACTTCGGCGGTGCGGGCAGCACCAACCCGGCGCTGTACAGCAATGCCGATCCCGCGACGATGGGCTGGGGCTGCAACCCGGACACGTGTGTACCGGTGGCCGGCTCGGGCGCCCTCACCCGCCTGCAGAACGCCGAGTTGGCGCAGCATCCGGTCGAGGTCGCAGCGTCCGGCCACGACGGGCGAGCCGCAGTTCCAACCAGCCCCGCCGTGCAGCGACCCCACGAAGCCGACCACCGGGATCATCGCCGACCCCGACGCGCAGAAGCTCGGCTTCTGTGTCGACGTGAACGCGATCAGCCGTTCCGGTCAGAAGTGCGACGCGCAGGACTGTTCGGCGTGGAGTGGCAACCTCACCATCCCGGTGCTGTTCGTCAACGACCCGAGATTCTCCTTCGGCTAAGCCATCGGATAGCGCTCGCTGCCGGCGTACCCGAGTTCGACCAACGCGGTGCCCGCGCGCTCGGCGTAGTCGGCGGCCGCGTCCCGCCGACCCAGCCGGTGCTCGAGCCGGCCCAGCTCGGCCAGCACGAATCCGCGCTCACCCCGGCTGTGCTTGTCGGCGATCTCGAGCGCTCGCACCAGCAGCGATCTGGCCTCGGTGAGGTTGCCCGAGATCGGACAACGCGCCGCCGTGGACGCGGAGCAACGTGGCCGACAACTGGACCGCATCGAGCGCTTCGGCGCGCTGAGCCGCCTTCGCCGCGACGTCGGCCGCGACGTCGGGCATACCGCGCATCAGGTGGACGAGGGCGAGCGCCGCGTCGGTCTCGACGACCTCGGTCGGCTCGTCGAGGTCGTCGAGGCGCTCCCGTGCATGCTGGAGGAGCTCGATGCCTTCGTCGAGTGACCCCGAGAGCGCGATCGCCGCGCCCAACGCCCGCGTGGCGGACGCGACCCAGTCGTCGAGTGCGAACGATCGCAAGGTCGGCAGGAGTGCTCGCAACAAGTCACGAGCCGCTTCGGCCTGACCGAGGTGCAACAGGACGTCGCCGACGTTGTACTGGAACGTCGCGGCGTTGGCGGTGTCGCCGGCCTCGGTCGCGAGCTGCACTGCACGGCGGAACGTGTCGAGGGCTTGTGCGCCGTGCCCGTCCAACCAGGCCAGCATCGCCAGGTTGTTCAGTGCCCGCGACTGTCCTGCGCGGTCGCCGAGCTGTTCGTACAGCGCCACCGCATTGTGTGCGTACGTTGCGGTTTCGGCGGTGTAGCCCAGCATCGCCAGCGCGGTCAGCACGGCCTGCAGGGCCTCGGCACGTGCCGAGAGATCGCCCGACTCCTCCGCGTGCCGCTCGGCTCGTCGCGCCCAGGTGAGCGCCTGTTCGTACTGGCCCTGCTGGTAACGGATGCCCGCGTACATCCCTTCGAGCCGACTGCGGACGGCCGGATGCGCGGCCGGATCGTCGTCCAGCTGTTTCAATCCGCGGGTGAGCCGGCTCAGCCCGGCCCGCAACCGGCCGCGCCGGTACTCGATGGACGCCTCGCGGCGCAGCAGCAGCGCGACCTGGACCGGGTCGTCGTGCAGGCGGCGGCGGGCGGCGCGGAACGCTTCAAGCGCCTGCTCCTGACGGCCGATGCGGTACCGCGCGTCACCGAGTGCCGTGTTCACGGCGACCAGGTCCGCGGCGGGCACGTCCGCAACCCGCCCGGCGGCGTGCACCGCGCGGGCGTAGAGCTCCTCCGCCTGTGCGTACGCGTACTTGGCCGCGGCCCGTTCACCGCCGATGCGCGCGTAGCGCCAGGTCTTGTCCGGCCGCTGCGCCTGCGCGAAATGCAGGGACAGGACCTCGGCGATGTCGTCCGGCTCGGCGGCGCGTTCCTCCAGCAGGTCGCCGGCCGCGCCGTGCAGGGTGCGCCGCGTGCGGTACGGCAGCGACTCGTACGCCGTGTCGCGCACCAGCTGATGCGTGAACCGGACCGATTCACCGTCGACGCGCAGGAAGTCCCCGAGGCGACGGGTTGCCTCCGGTTCGTCCGAGTCGTCCGGCAGAGCCCGGTCGCCGACCAGCGCCTGCCACTCGGTGCGGTCGAACCGCATGCCCAGCACCGACCCGTACCGCAGCGCGGTCAGCGCCGGCGCCGACAGGCGATCCAGCTGGCTGGTGATCAACGCCTCGACGGTGTCGGGAAGTGCATCGATGTCGGCACCCTCGACCATTGCGCCGACCAGGCCGCGCAGGAACAGCGGGTTGCCGCCGGCCCGCGCGGTCAGCGACTCGATCACAGCCGGCGGCAGCACCGCAGCGGCGCCCATCGCCTGTACCAACCGCTCGGCCGCCGCATGATCCAACGGGGCCGGGCGCACCGAGACGATGGCGGCGCCCTCGGGTCGGAACCCTTCCGCGATCTCCCGACGGGTCACCACCAGCAGCCACGGGCGGCGCTGCACGTCGCGGGCCAGATGCTGCAGCAGCGCTGCCGACGCGTCGTCCATCAGGTGGACGTCCTCGAACAGCACGACGACCGGGCCGGGCAGCGCGGCAGTCAGGAGCTGCGTCGCGACCTCGTAGAGCCGCTGCACCCGGAATTGCTCGCCCAGCGCCTCCACCTCGGGCGTCGTCGGCACCTCGACGTCCACGATGCGGGCGAGCAACGGCAGCCAGGCCACGAGGTCGGGGTCGCGCGTTGCGACCGCGTCACGGAACACGTGCGGATCGCGCGCCGCCGGATCGAGCCCGAGCACCGAGGTGATCAGCGCGCGGAACGGCCAGTAGGGCGTCGCGGTCTCGTACTCGTCGCACGTAACGACGTATACCGGAACTTCGACATCCGAAAGCGCTGTCCTGACGAGGTGCGTCTTGCCGATGCCCGGTTCCCCGACGACCTCGACCAAGGCTCCGGCGCCGGCGATCGCCTCGTGCAGTGCCGACTGCAGTGCGGACAGTTCGACGTCACGACCGACGAGTGCGCCGGCGTCGGGCGCCCCCGGCGGCGCTTCGTCGACAGGCGCGCCGAGCAGCGCGGCCTGGACCGGCGCGGACTTGCCCTTGACCTGCAGCGGTGGCAGCTCCTCGAACCGGAACGCGGTGCGCGCGTGCTCGAGCATCGGCTGCGTGCACAGGGCCTGACCGGGTCCGGCGTGCGCGGCGAGGCGCGCGGCGACGTTCACCGCGTCGCCCTTGACGGAGTACGCGCGGCTGAACGCCGGGCCGAGCACACCGGTGAAGACCGCGCCCCGATTGGCGCCCACCTGCACGGCGAGCGTGGTCGGGGTATTCACGATCTGCCACGCGGTGCGCAGCAGCCGGTCCTCGTCGTGGCCGCCGGTGCGCGGCGCGCCGGCCACGATCATGATCTTGCCGCCGTCGCGGTCGAGGTCCGATTCCAGAAATGTCACGCCATGCCGCGCACACGAGTGCTGGACGTTGCGGACGCAGTCGTCGAGGGCGGCTGCCAGCGCCGTCGGGCCGGCGTCGGCCAGCAACGCATCGGTGCCGGAGAACCGGACGAACCCCACGGCGACCTTGCGGTGCTCGGCGCCGAACTCGGCGGCGCGCAGGTATTCGCGCACCGGCGGCGACAGTGCATGGTCGAGGTCGGCGCCGGCGGCCGGGGCGGACTCGATCGGCAGATCGGTGAGGGTGGGCTCGGCAACGAGCAGCGACAGGTCGGCGACCCGCTCGACGCATTCGGCCGGCAGCGCCGCCGCGGTGTCGGGTGAGAGCGCGATCTCGCCGGGCCGGGCGGCCGTCTGCAGTTCGGCCGTGCGCGATGCCGCCGGCCCGCACACGATCAACTCCCGGTGAACCTGGGGATCGCCGACCAGGAAGAACGTCAACCGCCCGGAGTGCAGGCCGGCCGACAGCTGCAGCGTCACCGCACCACGCGGCGTGCGAACCCGGCCGAAACGCTCCAGGCGCACCCGCATCCGGGCCGCCGCCCGAGCCGCCCGGGCAGGATGCTCCGCCCCGTCGAAGAGCAGCAGCACGGCATCGCCGCCCCACTTGAGCAGATACGCACCGTCGCGGCTGGCGACCTCGAGCAATCCTGTGAACAACCGGTCGAGCACCTCGGTGAGCTCCTCGGCACCGACCTTGCCGCGCGGCGGTCAGCCGTTCGGTCAGACGGGTGAAGCCGGAAATGTCGAGCAGCGCGAGCGTGCCGTCGACCTCGCGATACGCGGTGTCCGGGTCGGCGGCCAGCCAGGCGCGGACCAGGCGCGGCACGAAGGGCGCGAGGGATCGCGTCGTCGTGCTCGAGGGCACCATCGCGTGGCTCCAAAGGGGGACGGTCGGGCCGTGCGAGGCGATTCTCCCGCAAACCCTGTATATCGTGACCGAATGACGGGGCGGCGAAATCGGAAATGAGCGATGTCGCCGGCGCCGGAGCCGTCCACGCCGCTGAACTCGCCGGCGTGCCCTTGTTCGCCACCCTGTCCGATGACGCGCTCGCGCATCTTGCCGGCGTCGCGTTCGTGCGACGCCTCGGCCCCGAGCAGGTGCTGTTCGTCACCGGTGAACCCAGCGATCACCTGTATGTCGTGCGCAGCGGGCGGCTGCGGGTGATGACGACCTCGCCGCACGGCGAGCAATTGGTGCTCTCGTCCGCGGGACCGGCGGAAGTGATCGGGGAGCTGTCCGCACTCGACCGGCAACCGCGCTCGGCCGACGTCGTGGCCGCCGAGGCGTCCGTCTTGATCGCGGTGCCCACCGCGGTGGCCCGCAAGGTCCTCGAGAGCGACCCCGGCGCAGTGATGGCGGTGGCGCTGCAACTTGCCGCCCACGTGCGTCGGCTCACCGGGGCGATGAGCGACCTCATCTTCCTCGACCTGCCCCGCCGGGTCGCGAAACTGCTGCTTGCGCGAGAGTCGCTGCTGCCCGACGGCCGCGCGGTCTCCGACCTCGGCGGGAGCCAGGCCGTCGTGGCGGCGCAGCTCGGGGTGAGCCGGCAGTCACTGAACAAGGCGCTGTCGGGCCTTGCGCGGCGTGGCTGGATCCAGGTCGAGGGTCAGCGGGTCGTGCTGCTCGACCCGCGCGCCCTGCAGAAGTACATGCAGTCCTGACCGGCTCAGGGCTTGATGGCAAAGAACACGAAGCACGCGAACACCACGAGGTGCACGCCGGACTGCATCAGGGTCGCCCGGCCGGGAGCGATGGTCAGTGCCGCCACGATCACGGTGAGGGCGAACTCGACGATCTGGGTGGATCCCAGGCCGAGCACGATCGGGCCGTCCAGCCAGATCGAGGCGAACGCGACGGCGGGGATCGTCATGCCGATGCTGGCCATCGCCGAGCCGAGCGCGATGTTCAGGCTCGTCTGGAACCGGTTGCGCTGTGCTGCACGCACCGCGGCCAGCGTTTCGGGCAGCAGCACCAGCAAGGCAATCACCACGCCGACGAACGTCGACGGCAATCCGGCCGCGGCCACCCCGGATTCGATCGACGGCGATTCGACCTTCGCAAGTCCCACCACGCCGATCAGGGAGAGCATCAGCAGGGCCACGCTGTAGAGCGCGAGCCGGTTCGACGGCGGCGGGGCGTGTGATTCGACGTCGGTGACGACCGTGCCGTCCTCGGTGACCGGCAGGAAGTAGTCGCGGTGCCGGACGGTCTGGGTGACGACGAACAGCGCGTACAGCGCGATGGAGGCCACCGCGGCGAAGGCCAGCTGGGAGCTGGAGAACTCCGGCTTGGACAGGCTGGTGGTGAATCGCGGCAGCACCAGGCCCAGGGTCACCAGCGCCACCATCGCCGACAGCGCAGCCCGTGCGCCCTCGGGGTTGAAGTGCACTTCGTGGTCGCGCAGCGTCGACACGAGCAGCGACAGCCCGATGATCCCCGTGCAGGTGATGATCACCGCGGAGAACACCGTGTCACGGGCCAGCGACGCCGACTTCTCGCCGCCGGAGGCCATCAACGTGACGATCAGCGCGACCTCGATGACGGTGACGGCGACGGCGAGCACCAACGACCCGAACGGCTCGCCGACCCGGTGCGCGATCACCTCGGCGTGGTGCACGGCCGCGATCACCGCCGCGGCGAGCACGAGCGCCACGACGACGACGCTCCACACCGGCTGATGCCGTCCCCATGTCACCGCGAGCACGACGAGCGCGACGAGGGGAGCGATCGTCGTCCAACTCGTCAGCGTGCGGCGCACGGAGGTGGCGGTCACGCCGTCTACCTTGCCGTACCCCACATTGCGCAAGAACGGTCGGGACGTCGGCGCCCGCAGCGATCAGGATGGATCCATGCCCGGGTTCGAGGAATTCATCGAGCTGGTCCAGGACAGCCTGGACGAGCCGGGCACCGACTCGACCGAGCTCGCCGCCCGGGCGCACCTGTCCCGCTTCCACTTCGACCGGTTGGTCAGCGCTGCGATCGGCGAACCGCCGGGTGCGTTCCGGCGCCGGGTGCTGCTCGAACGTGCCGCGCACGACCTGGTCGCTCGAACCGACACCGTGATCCGGATCGCGGCCCGGGCCGACTACACCTCACCCGACGCCTTCGCCCGGGCCTTCTCCCGCGCCTACGGCGTCGCACCGTCGGTCTACCGCCGTCGGGCCGGGCGTGATCACGACCTCCCCAGCCGCAACGGCATCCATTTCCATCCACCGGGCGGCCTGCGGCTGCCCGCAACCGAAGGGACCACCACCATGGACGTCCTCGCCCGCATGTACGACCACCATCTGGAACTGTCCGGCGCCATCGTCGACCGGCTCGCGCGGCTGCCCGACGACGCGCTCGATCGGCCCATCGAGATCTCGGTGGAGAGCATCGACGACGGTGCGACGCTGCGCACGCTGTGCGACAAGATGGTGCGCCAACTCGAGATGTGGGTCGTCGCCGTGGACGGCGGCACAGCGATTCCGGCCGGTGAACGCACGCCGTCGGCGTTGCGCTCACGCCTGGACGCCGCCGGGCCGGCCTTCCGCACTGCCGTCGTCGACCCGGTGTGCGCCGGCGCCGGGGGCGAGTCGTTCCTCGACGCCACGTGCCGCCCGCCGCGGACCTTCACTCGCGCCGGCGTGCTCGCGCACGTGCTCACCTACGCCGCCGTCCGGCGAACGCTCGCGGTCGGCGCACTGGCCACCGACGGGGTGAGCGATCTGGGCGCCGGCGATCCGATGGTCTACGTCGGTGGGACCGGCGAGGACGCCTCGCGCATCTCCCGCAACTTCGCGACGTCCTAGCGCCGCCCGAGGATCCAGTAGGCCGCCGAGCCGGTGGTGTTGACCGCGCTGGCCAGTCGCCAGAACCGCTTGTCGCCGCGGACCCGGTCGTCGGGGCGCGCTTGCAGGTCGCGCCAGGTCATGGTGGTGATGGCGAGGTGCACCACGCCGATGCCCACCAGCACCGGCACGCTCGGTTTCCGGCTCATCACTGCCAGCGTACGTCGGATGTATCAGCCGCGGTCGCCACGGGTCCTTTTGGGAGACGTTGGAACGCGCGGAGGCACGGATGACGGTTCCGGACGGTCAACCGGCGGCGGGTATCGACGAGCTCACCCACCGCCGCCGGTGGCGGATCCTCGCAGTGCTGATCCTGAGCCTGATCGTGATCAGCCTCGACAACACGATCCTCAACGTCGCGCTGCCCGAGATCCAACGCAGCCTGCACGCATCGTCGTCGGCACTGCAGTGGATCGTCGACGGTTACATGCTCGCGTTCGCCGCACTGTTGCTGCTCGCCGGCAATCTCGGCGACCGCGACGGCCGCAAGCTGGCCCTGCAATTCGGGCTGCTGACGTTCGCGGCCGGGTCCGTCGGGGCGGTGTGTGCCGACTCGACGGTGACGCTGCTCGTGTCGCGCGTCGTCATGGGGATCGGCGCGGCGTTCATCATGCCGTCCACCCTGTCGATCGCGAGCAACGTCTTCGCCGGGCCGGAGCGCACGAAGGCGATCGCCATCTGGACCGCGAGCGCCGGGATCGGCGTGGCGCTCGGGCCGGTGGCCGGCGGTTGGCTGCTCGAGCACTTCTGGTGGGGCTCGGTCTTCCTGATCAACATCCCGATCGTCGTCGTCGCCTTCGTCGTGGGCGCTCGGATCATCCCCGAATCACGTGATGCCGAAGCGGGGGCGCCGGACAAGCTCGGTGCCGCCCTGGCCAGCGTTGCCTTCACCGCGGTGGTCTACGGCATCATCGCGGCACCCGAGCACGGCTGGACCAGCCTGCGGGTGTTCGCCTCGCTCGCGGTGGCGGCGGCGTTCCTCGCGGTGTTCGTGCGGGTGGAGTTGCGCAGCGAGAACCCGATCCTGCCGATGTGGTTCTTCCGCAACCCGTCGTTCACCGCCGCGAGCGTGTGCATCATGCTCGTCTTCTTCGCGCTCTACGGCAGCCTGTACCTGCTCACCCAATACCTGCAGATCGTGCGCGGCTACTCACCGCTCGGGGCCGGATGGCGCACGGTGGCCGTCGCGGCGGGCATCGGCGCGGCTGCGCCGCTCGGCCCGCATCTGGGTCGCTGGTTCGGCAACCGGTGGGTGGTGGCCGGCGGCCTCGCGCTCACCGCCGGCGGCATGTCGACGTTCATCTGGCTGGGTCGCTCCACCGACTATGCGCTCGCCGCGCTCGGGCTGGTGCTGACCGGTCTGGGCATGGGCGCGACGATGGCGCCGGCGACCGACGCGATCGTCGGCTCGGTACCGGTGCGCCGCAGCGGGGTCGGCTCGGCGGTCAACGACATGGTGCGCGAACTCGGTGGCGCACTCGGTGTCGCCGTGCTCGGCAGCCTGCTCACCGCGCGGTACGCCGCGGGCGTCGACGCCGATCTCGATCTCGGCCCGCGGCTGGCGGGCGTGAAGGCAGCAGCCGACGACTCGGTGGGGACGGCGCACGTCGTGGCAGGTCGCCTCGGGCACCCGACCGGTGCCCGGGTCGAGGCCGTGGCCAACGACGCGTTCGTGGCCGCCATGCACGTGACGATCGTGGTCGCGGTGTTCGTCCTGCTCGTGGGCGCCGTGGTGGCGGCGGGG
Organism: uncultured Actinomycetota bacterium; assembly: GCA_963850835.1. Taxonomy (GTDB): domain Bacteria; phylum Actinomycetota; class Actinomycetes; order Mycobacteriales; family Jatrophihabitantaceae; genus Jatrophihabitans. Next base: position 442,587 of record CAWKNB010000007.1, read on the forward strand.
TTCCTGCCGTCGACACCGGCCGTCTCGCTGGAGCCCGGGTCTGCGACAGCACCGCCGGCGACGCCGGCCGTATCGCGCGGCCGGCACCGGCGCGTCGACGACCCACCGCTGGCGCCCGTGTCCACCCCGGATCTCGGGCCGCCGAGCCACCCCGGTCGCCGGGTGCGGCGCCGCAACCAGCAGGTGGTCGCCCGGGTGCTGCTCGAGGTGGTCGCCCAGCAGCGTCTCGACCTGATCGACGACCTGTATCTGCCGGACGTCGTCGACCACGACCCGGTGCCCGGCGCGCCACCCGGGCGCGACGGCGTGCGCTACACGATCACCAAGGTCCATCAACTCGTCCCGGACTACCGGGTCGAGATCGTCGAGCTCACCGCGGTCGAAGATCTCGTGATCGCGCGCTGTCACGTCGCCGTGCGCCGGCTGCGCCCGGTGGCCACGCCGGGGCAGGGGCGCTACGCAGAGGTCACGACGGTCTGGCGACTGGTCGACGGGCGGATCGCCGAGCGGTGGGCGCTGCAACGCGGCGCGCGGGCCCGCGTGTCCTGAGCCGGGTCAGCGGCGGTGGACGCTGACCGCGTATCCGCCGCCTCGGTACGGATCACGCGACCACGTGGCGTACCGGTCCACGAGTGTGAGCCCGGTGTCGTGGCACCACGTGTCGAAATCGTCGAGCCCGAACGGCGCGGCCGCGAGCGGCAGGTGCGCGGAGTCCAGCCCGAATCCCGTGACCAACACGCCGTCCTCGACCAGCACCGTCGCGAGGTTGCCGATCGCTGCCGCCTCGGTGCCGCGGTCGAGGAACGGCAGCACGTTCCCGGCCGCGACGACCAGGTCGAACCGGGAGCCGCCCGGGATGTCAGCGGCGAGATCGGCTTCGACCCACTCCAGGGCGGGCGCGGTCGCTCGAGCCTGCGCGAGCATCGCGGCGTCGACGTCGACACCGACACACCGGTAACCCAGCTCGGCCAGGCGGATCGCGACTCGCCCGGTTCCGCAACCGGCGTCGAGCACGCGCGACCCGGGTGGCGCCAGCGCGGCGCAGAAGTCTGCCTCGCCGTGCACGTCCTGACCCTGCGCGGCGAGCTGCTCGAAGCGGGCGGCGTACCGGGCGCCGCGTTCCCCGCCGCCGGCCGTCTCGGCCCACTTGCGCACGCCGCCATTCAACACCTCGACTTACACAGCGGCGGCCTCACGTCAACCCGTTGTTTTCCCTCGGCAGTCGGTTAGTGTCCGAATCAACTTCTTGCGGGAGGAGAGCGATGAAGCCCCCGAGCTACACCTACGTCGCCGTCGATTCGGTCGACGCGGTGCTCAGCGAGCTCGCGCAGCCGGGCACCGTGGTGCTGGCCGGCGGACAGAGCCTGGTCGCGCTGATGAACGCGCGACAGGCGCACCCGCAGCGCCTCGTCGACATCAACGCGGTGCACGAACTCGACTTCGTCCGGATCGAGGACACGAGCGTGCGCATCGGTGCGCTCACCCGGATCCGCGCGATCGAGCGCAACGCAGAGCTGGCCCGGGCGCTGCCGGTGCTCGCCGATGCCAGTGCGCGCATCGCCTATCCGGCAGTGCGCAACCGCGGCACGGTGGGCGGCAACATCGCCTTCGCCGATCCCGACGGCACGCTACCCACGGTGATGCTTGCGCTCGACGCGGACCTCGTGGTGCGGGGCGACCAGCCGCGTGAGGTGGCCGCCCGGGAGTTCTTCCGCGGCAGCCACTCGACGGCGCTCGGGACCGGCGAGCTGCTCACCGAGATACGTATCCCGCTCATCGACGGCGCCGGCACCGCGTTCGCGGAGGTATGCCCACGCACACGCGGCTGGAGCCTCGTGAACGCCGCCGCTCGCATCGTGCTCGACGGCAACGGCACGTTCGGCGCCGTGGCCGTGGCAGTCGGCGGGGTGCAGGACGTGCCGGTGCGGGCCACGCGGGTCGAGGCCGCGCTCGCCGGCCGCCGGCCCACCGCGGAAGCAATCGCCGAGGCGGTGCGAGCCGGCGCGGGCGACCTCGACGCCGCCCGCTCCGACGACCGGGCCGGCGCCGATTACCGGCGCCACCTCGGGCAGGTCCTGCTGCGCCGGGTCCTCGGCCGGGCAGTCGAACGCGCGTGGGAGGCCTGATGGAGACGATCCCGATCCAGCTCAGCGTCAACGGGCAGGTGCGGGCGCTGAACGTCGAACCCCGACGCCTGCTGTCCGATGTCCTGCGCACCGAGATCGGCCTGACCGGCACCAACGTCGCATGCGAGCAGGGCATCTGCGGGGCATGCACGGTGCTCGTCGACGGCAGCACCGCGCGTTCGTGCCTGATGTTCGCGGTGCAGGCGAACAACTGCGAAGTCACCACCGTCGAGGGACTCTCGTCCGGTGGCGCGCTGTCCGACCTGCAGCGGGCCTTCGTCGAGCAACAGGGCCTGCAGTGCGGGTTCTGCACCCCGGGCTTCCTGATGACCGCCACCGAGTTGCTGGAGGCCGAGGCCGATCCGGACGAGAGCACCATCCGGGAGGCGCTGGCCGGCAACATCTGCCGCTGCACCGGTTACGAGCACATCGTCGACGCGGTCCGCGCCGCGGCCGCCGCGAAGTAGGAGCGAGGATGACCTCGACCACCGGACGTTCGTGGATCGGCAAGAGCACCAACCGCCGTGAAGACCCGGCGCTGCTCGCCGGAACCGCCCGTTTCACCGAGGATCTGGCGTTCCCCGGCATGTTGCAGGTCGCCGTCCTGCGCAGCCCGCACGCTCACGCGCGGATCGTCGGTATCGACACCTCGGCCGCGCGGGCGCTGCCGGGCGTGCACGCCGTGCTGACCGGCGCGGAGGCACAAGGCGTGATCGGTCCGGTGCCGCGCTTCTGCGCCGAGGAGGTCGTGCAGCACGCGATCGCCGTCGACAAGGTGCGGTACGCGGGCGAGGCGGTTGCCGCCGTCGCCGCCGACGACCGCTACATCGCGGAGGACGCGCTCGAAAAGATCGTGGTCGAGTGGGAGCTCCTGCCGGTGCTCGCCGACCCGGAGGCGGCGATGGCGCCGGATGCGCCGCTGCTGCACGACAACCTCGGTTCGAACGTCGTCTACGAGCACGTCTTCACTCACGGCGACGTCGACGCGGACTTCGCGTCCGCCGACCGGGTCATCCGCCGACGGCTGCGCTGGCCGCGGGCCGCGGCGGTGCCGCTCGAAGGTGGCGGCGCGGTCTGCGTGTGGGATGCCCCGCAGCAGAAAATGGACGTCTACTCGAACACGAACATGCTCAACTTCGCCGCCTGGGTGCTGTCGGCCACGCTCAACGTCGCGCCACACCAACTCGATTTCCATCCCGGTTACGTCGGCGGCAGTTTCGGCTCGAAACACATGCTCGGCAAACACATCGCGATCGCCGGCGCATTCGCGAAGCTGACCGGGCGGCCGGTGCGGTTCATGGAGGACCGCACCGACAACCTGATCGCGAACGACGCGATGGGACCGGACCGTACCTACGACGCGGAGCTGGCGATCAGCAACGACGGTGACCTGCTCAGCCTGCGGCTGCACACGGTCGACGACTACGGCGCATACTTCATGCTGGCCGTCGCGGGGAACACCAACATGATGTCGCAGATGGTGGGCCCGTATCGCATCCGCAGCACGGAGCTCGGTATCAAGGCCGTGCTCACCAACAAGAACCAGCAGGGCGTCATCCGCGGCGCGGGCTCTGACGTCGGCAACTGGGTGCTCGAACGCCTCGTCGACGCGGCCGCCGGCGAGCTGGGCATGGACCCCGCGGACATCCGTCGCCGCAACTTCATCCAGCCCGACCAGTTCCCGTACAAGATCCCCAACGGCAACATCTACGACAGCGGCGACTACGAGGCCGTGCTGGACACCACGCTCGAACACGCCGACCTCGAACACTGGCGCACCGAGCAGGAACGCGCCCGCCGGGAAGGGCGCTATCTCGGCATCGGGTTGGTGACCTGCCAGCACCGCAGCACGTATTCCGCGTCCGAGTTCTGGTTCCACAACCCGGCGCCCTACGTCGGCATGTCGACCTCGGCCGAGAGCGTGCGCATGTCGGTCGGCCCGACGGGCGGGTTCACCGTGACGCTGTTCTCGCCCACGTGGGGCAACAGCCCCGAGACCGTGGTGTCGCAGGTGGTTGCCGAGGAGTTCGGGATGGACCCGGGCGAGGTCAACATCGCCTATTCCAGCGCGCTGTCCGGGCTGCCGAGCTGCGGGCCCGGAGGCAGCCGGATGACGGTGATGCTGTCCGGCGCGGTGCGCGGCGCGGCCGGCAAGATCCGCGACAAGATGCTCGACATCGCCGCCCACCTGCTCGAGGTCGACCGCGACGACCTCGAATTCGCCGACGGCAAGGTGTCGGTGCGCGGCGTGCCCAGCAGTTCGCTGACCATTGCGGACATCGCCATGAAGGCCTTTTGGTACAAGGCCGATCTTCCCGAGGGCATGGAGAGCGGCTTGGAGGGCTCGTTCACCTACGACCACCCCCTGATGACGCTGCCCAACGACGACCGCTCGGACCTCGGCGCGTTCTACCCGATCATGAGTCACGCGGCGCACGCCGTGCTGGTCGAGGTCGACATCGAGACCGGGCACGTGTCGTTCCTCAAGTACGTCGCAGTCCACGACTCCGGCACCGTCGTGAATCCGCGCTCGTTGCAGAGCCAGATACGGGGCGGGATCGCGCAAGGCATCGGGTTGTCGATGACGGAGGAGGTGCGCTACGCCGACGACGGCCGCAACATCACGGCGGATCTCGATCACTACCTGCTCCCGATGGCCGAAGACGTTCCGAGAATCGAAATTCATCACGTCGAGACGCCGTCGCCATACACCGCGTACGGGGTGAAGGGCGCGGGCGAGGGAGGCCGGATGATCGCGCCGGCCGTGCTCAGCAGCGCGGTCGAGGATGCGCTTGCACCGTTCGGCGTCAAGATCGACCAGTTGCCGATGACGCCGGAGCGGATCGTCGGTTGGTTGACCGAGGCCGGCGCGTACGAGTAAACACGCGCCTCGGTCGCGCTACTTTCCCGCGCTCCTGCCCCCGGCGGTGGCGGTGCACGAGAGCCTCGCCGAGGACGTCGACGAGGACACGCTCTTCCCGGCCGAGCGCGAGTGGATCGCCGCGGCGGTGCCATCGCGGCGGCGCGAATTCACCGCGGGTCGTAGGTGCGCGCGAATCGCATTGGAAGCGCTCGGACAGCCGTCGGTGCCGCTGCTGCCCGACGCGGCCGGGGCGGTGCGATGGCCACCCGGGTACGTCGGCAGTATCACCCACTGCACCGGCTTTCGCGCCGCGGCGCTCGCCCGCACCGCAGACTTCGCCGCACTCGGGATCGACGCCGAGACCGATGCCGCGACTGCCCGCCGGGGTGCTCGATCTGGTGGCCCTCGCCGCACGAGCGGTGCGTGGCTCGATTCGAGCGGTGCGGGTGCGATCGACGTCGAGCGTGCGAGCTTCCGGGCCAGCTGCTGGGCCCGGTCCGCAGGCCGGGGCACCCAGCCGAGCGCATTCGACGGTCGCTGGGCGGCGGTCGCCGGGCTGCTCCTGACCGCCGTGGTGCTACCAGCCGGGGAGTCGGATGGTTCCGCCTAGAGTCGCGTCGTGAGCCCCAACCGCAAAGCCCGCAAACGCACCACGCCGCTGGCGCCCGACCTGCCCGACGAGTTCGTGCCCGCGCCGTCGCAGCTGACCGGGCACGCGGAGTGGGACGGCGTCGCCGCCGGTCCCGACCTGGCTGTCGACGAGGTCAGCCCGGATGTCCGGATCACCGAGAGTGTGCATGTCCGGCTGCGATTTCTCGCGCCGAAGGCTCACCGGGCTGCAGTTGCGCGATGTGCGGCTCGAGGGTTGTGACCTGTCCGGCGCGGTGCTCGACGGCGCGGTGTTCGATCGGGTCCTGCTCACCGGTTGCCGGCTCACCGGCACGATGCTCACCGACGCGCGATTGCAAGACGTCGTCATCGACAACTGCAGCGCGCGCCTGGCCAACTTCCGCTCGACGCGAGCCGGATACCTGTTCATCCGCGACACCGCGCTGGTGGAGGCCGACTTCTACACCGCGGCCCTCACCGACAGCGCGATCCTCGACTGCGACCTGAGCGGCGCGAACGTCACCGACCTGCGCGCCGGGGGCCTCGCGCTGCACGGGTCCCGGATCGACAACCTCACCGGCGCCGCGTCGCTCGCCGGGGCGCGCATCGACGCCGAACAGCTCCTGCCGCTCGGCGCCGCCCTCGTGCACGCATTGGGCATCACGGAGACCGATCGCCCCGGCTGATCGGCCGGCCGCCGTCGTAGTGGGATGGTGTTGGCATGGAACACGTGCTCGGCATCGGTGGGTACTTCCTCCGTGCCGCCGACCCGGCAGCACTCGGGGCGTGGTATCGCGATTGCCTCGGCCTGGACGTAGATGCGAACGGCCTCTGGCAACCGGAGCCCGGCCCGACGGTGTTCGCGGCGTTCGACTCGGACACCGACTACTTCGGGTCCCGCACGCAGCAGACCATGCTCAATTTCCGAGTTCGCGATCTGGAGGCCATGCTCGCGCAGTTGCGCGCCGCCGGAGCGGACGTCGCCGACGACACACAGGACATGGACGGTGTCGGTCGCTTCGGCTGGGTCACCGATCCCGAGGGCAACCGGATCGAACTGTGGCAGCCCGCCTGACCACGTCGTCGGATCGGGTGAATCCCGCCGTGCGGGCGCGCGCCGCGGCCGACGTCGTCGACGTGTTCGTCTACGTCGTCGTGCTGAACCTGTTCATCGAGTATTTCCCGCAGGTGATCAGCGAGTCGTTCACCCTGTCGTTGCTGACCGCGGTGTTGTTGAAGTGCGTTCTCGAGCTCGTGCTCGTCGTGAAGAACCGCGCCAAGAGTGCGCTTCCACCGGGCCGCCACCACCGCAGGCCGGGTCGGATCGGCGGTGCTGTTGTGGCTCGTGCTGGTGGGCAGCAAGTTCCTGGTCCTGGAGGCCGTCGACATCGTATTCGGGTCGCGGGTCGGCCTCGGAGGGTTCGTGTCGGTGACCCTGCTGATCGTCGTCCTGCTCGTCTCGCGGGCAGGCGTGCGGCGCCTGCTGGCGTGACACTTTTCGCCTGAAACATAACAATCCCGGCGAATACGGCGCTATGGTCTGACCGGACATTTCGTCGCGCGCCGAGGAGGTCGCCCGATGTCAAGCGACGGCGGGTCACTGGATCACCCGAACGATCTACCCGATGAGCACCTGGTGCAGCGGCGCCGGCTCCCGCTGGGCACGAAAGTCATCGCGGGGGTGCTGCTCGCGATTCCCCTGGTGGCGCTCGCGCTGGTGCCGACGTATGCCTCGCACACCCCCCAGCTGTGGGGCTTCCCGTTCTTCTACTGGTACCAGATCCTGTGGGTGATCCTCACGCCGCTGTTCACCTGGGCGGCCTACCTGCTGATCGTCCGGGCGCGGAGGCACCGGTGATGCCCGCGCTGGCCGACGGCGGCGGGGTCAACGGCGTCGAACTCACGATCGTCATCCTGTTCTTCGCATTCGTCACCGCGGGCGGGTTCCTCGCCGCACGGTGGCGGCGCGGCAGCGCGAACCTGCACAGCCTGGACGAGTGGGGACTCGGCGGGCGTGGCTTCGGCACCGTGATCACCTGGTTCCTGCTCGGCGGCGACCTGTACACCGCATACACGTTCATCGCAGTGCCGGCGGCGATGTTCGCCACCGGAGCGGTGAGCGGGTTCTTCGCGGTGCCCTACACGATCGTCGCGTACCCGATCATCTTCATCTTCATGCCGCGCATGTGGAGCGTGGCGCACCGCCGCGGCTACGTGACACCCGCCGACTTCGTGCGCGGCCGCTACGACAGCCGGATGCTGGCACTCGCCGTGGCCATCACCGGGCTGCTCGCGACGATGCCGTACATCGCGCTGCAGCTCGTAGGCATCCAGGCCGTGCTCGACACGATGGGCCTGGGCGGTTCGGGCAACTGGTTCATGCGCGACCTCCCGTTGATCATCGCCTTCGCAGTGCTGGCCGCCTACACCTACACCTCCGGGCTGCGGGCACCGGCGCTCATCGCGTTCGTCAAGGACACCCTGATCTACATCGTGATCGTCGCCGCGATCGTCTACATCGGCGTGAAGATCGGCTTCGGCGACATGTTCGACGCCGCCGAGAAGAAGATGAACACGCCCACCCCGTCCGGCGCGCCCACGGGGGTGTTCATCCCCAACGACTCGACCTATTGGGCCTACGGCACGCTGGCCTTCGGCTCGGCGCTCGCGCTGTTCATGTACCCGCACGCCATGACCGCGGTGCTCTCCGGCCGCAGCCGTGCGGTGATCCGGCGTAACGCGGCGGTGCTCCCGGCCTACTCGCTGATGCTCGCCCTGCTTGCCCTGCTCGGCTATGCGGCGATCGCGAAGAAGATCTCGGTGTTCGGGCAGGACGGGTACGCGAATCCGCAGCTCGCGGTGCCCCACCTGTTCCAGGCGATCTTCCCGCCGTGGTTCGCCGGCGTGTGCTTCGCCGCTATCGCGATCGGGGCCCTGGTGCCGGCGGCGATCATGTCGATCGCGGCGGCCAACCTGTTCACCCGCAACATCTATCGCGAGTTCATCCGCCCTGACGCGACTCCGAAGCAGGAGACGCAGGTGTCGAAGATCGTCTCGTTGGTGGTGAAGTTCGGAGCACTGGTGTTCGCGCTCGGGCTGGACCGGCAGAACGCCATCAACTTCCAGCTGCTGGGCGGCGTGTGGATCCTGCAGACGATCGTGTCGATCGTCGCCGGCCTGTACACGCGATGGTTCCACCGGTGGGCGCTGCTGGCCGGCTGGGCGGTCGGGATGGTCTACGGCACGGTCGTCGCCTACCAGCAGAAGGTGCCGAACGCGAAGGTGCAGCTGGTCGACGGCAAGCCGGTGACGACGGTGCACGGCATGCGGCACTTCGGCTCATCGATCGCCGACTTCCCGTTCACGCACCAGAAGGTGTACATCGCGATCACCGCGCTGCTGCTCAACCTGCTGGTCGCGGTCGCCGTCACGCTCGTGCTGCGTGCGGTGAAGGCGCCGGCGGGTACCGACGAGACCCACCCCGACGACTATCACGCGGACGCGCCGGCCGCCCGCGACTGCGTGACCGCAGCGATCACCCGGCGCCGAAGCACACGAAACCCGCCGCCGCCGCGAATGCGTGCACGTCGCCGGCGGCGGCCTGCTCCTGGGTGGCGGCGAGGGCGGCGGCAGGTCGCTGCCCGGACTGCAGCCGGGTGTGCAGGTCGAGCATCAAGCCGCTCGACTGCCCGTCGGGCAGGCTGACCAGCGAGGCGATCAGGACCGCCGTGCCGAGCGAGAGGAACGCTGCGGCCAACCCGAGCAGGTCGTCACCGGGCTGACTGGTGTGCCGCGCGGAGTCGCAGGCGGCGAGCACGACCGTGTGGGGCGCCGACCGTATCCCTTCCAGGTCGTAGATGGTCAGTGGCCCGTCGGCGAGCCACAGCGCCGAGAAGAGCGGGTTGTCGGTGCGAAAGTCGCCGTGCGCGGCGATGTGCGCCAGCGCTGCGCCGTCGAGCGCGGCGAGCGTGCGCTCGACGGTGGTGTCCGCGCCGGTGAGCACCCGGCCGTGCGGGTACAGCTGACCCAGCTTCTGCACCTCGACTTCGGAATCAGGAAGGCCGGGCCCGCTGGCGAGCAATGTCGTGGCGGGCGGCCTCGGCGCCGCGAATCCGGCGGCCTCGTACCAGACCGTCGCGGACGGCACGACGCTGATCGGGCGTCCGACGGCCGACGGCAGCGCGAACCAGGGCACGGCGCCGATCGCACCGGTCGGCACCATCACGAGTTCACGGTCGGGCAGCGTGGCCAGCAGCGGGAGCGAGCACCAGGTCGTCGAGCACCCGGGCCTGGGCGAACAGCTGCTCGGCGTTGCGCCGGCGACGCACCTCGTCACCGAGGTTGCGAGCCACCCGGTCCAGCAACATCCCGGTCATCCGCGCCGCCGCGTCGACCTGCGCGCTGGGCCCGAGCTGGAGCACACGCGCCCGGCCGTCGGCGAACAGCAGCGCGTGCAGGATGCCGTCGTGCACGACGTACTCGATCAGGGCCCGGTCCTGCAGTCGCTCCCCGAGCGCGGCCAGCGGCGGTGGCGGCGCCGGCACCCCGGTCCGGCCGCCGGGCAGGGCCCGCGAGTGGTCGCGGATGACGCGTTCGAGCTGCGCCTGGCGCGCCCGCAGCGTCGCGGTCTTCCCGCCCGATCGCATGGCGATCTCGAGCTCCCCGATCGTCGCCCGCAACTGGGCGAGCGATCGGGCCAGCACTTCGTCGCCCGGTGGACGGACGGTGCGCACCCGCACCAATCCGGCTCGGCTGCGTTCAACCCACCGCAGCGCTTCGCCCGGACGCCCGTCCTCGATGGACATCTGGAAGCCGAGCCGGGCGATCTCGACCCGGTGCGCGGACGCGGCGGCCCGCAGATCGGTGGCGCCGAGCATGGCGCGGTGGTCCTCGAGGATGCGCAGTCCGGTGCGTAGTGCTGACCGCGCTCGTGACCGCTCGCCGGCCGCCAGCCGCAGCATGGCCTCGGCGTGCCAGGCGCGGGTACGACGGTCGACGGTGCCGCGGTTGCGCGCGGCGGACGCCGCGCTCAGTTCCTTTTTGGCAGCGGCGATCCGGCCCACCCGCAGTGCGAGTTGCGCGGCGACGATACGTGCGTCCAACGCCTGGTCGTTGAGCCCGCACGCCTCCAGCCCGGCTGCGACGCGTAACGCCGTGCGCCGTGCCTCGTCGGCCGGCACGTGCTCGTCGAGCAGCTGCGCACGCAGCAACGCGTACCGGGCGAGCGCGGTCCACGCCGGCCGGTCCTGCCGCGCGAATGCGCCCACCGCGGCCTCGGCGTGGGCGCGCGCCGTGTCCGGGTCGCCGCTGAGCAGTCGCGCCTCGGCGAGGTACAGATGCGCCTCGGGCACCGAGGTCGCCGCGCCGCCCTCGGCGAAGACCGTGAGTGCGCGCTGCGCGGTGTCGGTGGCCTCGGCCAGCAGCCGCGCACCGAGCAACACGTCGCAGCGGTCGAGCAGCAGCGTGCCGAGGTCGGCGCCGTGCGGTTCGTAGTCGCGCTCGGCGCGGTCGTAGTAGCGCAGCGCGGCGGGGACGTCGCCGCGCTGCGCGGCGACCCAGCCGAGATCCTGGTGGATGATCGCGGCCAGCACCGGCAGGTGCAGGCGGGCCACCAGCTCGTCGGCGCCGGTGAGGTCGCGCTGCGCGGCGGCATACGCTCCGAGCCGTCCGTGCAGCACACCGCGGTTGATGAGCACTCGGACGAGGTTCAGCTCGTCCCCGGCGCGGCGGCTGCGATTCGCGGCGTGGCCGAAGTGCGGCAGCGCCTGCTCGTAGTCGCCCTTGAGCCACCACACGATCGCCCGCTGGTTGTGCAGCCGGCCCATCGAGCGGTCGCTACCCACCAATGCGGTCTCGGCGCGGTCGAGCTCGACGAACGCAGCCCGGAACCGACCCTCGTGTGCGAAGCAGAACGCGCGGCTCACCCGCGCCTCGGCCTCGCCCTCCGGGTCAGCAGCTCGGCGGGCGAGTCGGATCGCACGGGTCAGGTGAGCGCGTGCCGTGTGCAGATCCTCGAGCAACATGGCGACCTGCCCGAGCGCCCGTTCGGCCGTGGCCAGCGCCGCCGGACCCGCGGTCGGTCGGGCATCGACGACGGAGGTGGCAAGGTCTCGAGCGTCCTGCGGGCGCGACTGCGCCAGCTCGACCGCTTCTTGCGCAATCCGAAGCAGGTCAGGGGCAGGTCCGTCCTGCCGCACTCGAGCGGTCGCCTCGGCCACCGCCCCATCGTCTCACTGGTGGCTGATCCGCTCCGGGTCGTAGACCGGGACGGGCCCGTCGCCGGTCGGGAACGAGACGCTGCCCGCGGCTTCGTCGGCCAGATCGGCGAATCCGGTGCGGGCGAGCTGGGCGGCCTTCATGCCGGTGACCACCGCGGTGGCGAACGAGGTGCCGCTCCAGTAGCCGTAGGCGTCACGCGGCGAGCCGGTGAAGTCGGGGCGGCAGCTGAGCAGATTGTCGCCGCGCGCTGCGACGTCGACCCATGGGCCGCGGCCGGAGTAGTCGCTCAACTCCCACTGCCCGCCGGTCTGGGTCGCCGCGGCGACCGCGCACACCCGGTCATCCGCGGCCGGCCAGAACTTGCGGTCGTCCCCGGAATTGCCGCTCGCAGCGACGAACAGTGGCACCGGACGATCGTGTTGCTGCGCGGCCAGGGTGGCCCACTCGATGGCGTGATCGAGCACGAAGGGTTCCTTGTCGTCGCCCGTGACGCAGCCCAACGACAGGTTGATCAGGTGCGCCCCGGCGAGGGTCAGCTCGCAGATGGCGTCGTGGACGGCCACGAGATCGGCGACACCCTCGGGCGCGATGGCTCCCTCGGCCATGATCACCGCGCCGGGGGCGACCTGCAGGATCAGCCCGGCGACGAAGCTCGCGTGCCCTGGAGTTTCACCCTTCTCGACGACGTTGTCCGGCTGCGTCGTGTACAGGCAGGAACCCTCGAGGTACTCGTGACGAACGAACGGCGTGTCGACGACGCCGATGCGTACGGCGGCATCGAGTTGCGGACCGCCGTCGCGCGACAGGGTGACCCCCGACTCCTGACGCCACTCGCCCGCGTTGGAGGGGACGACCTTGGGCGTCGCCTCGATCTCGTCGGAGTCGAACTGCAGCTCGGCGTGGGTCGCCAGTCGGTTGCGCCCGGTGCGCGGCGAAGCGCCGCCCAGCAGGTCTTCGACGTCGGCGATGAAATCGTCCTGGCCGAGCACCGTGTCGTAGTCGACGTCGAGGGTGAGCCGGACCAGCCCGTACTTGATCGCCAGGTCGCGGTAGGAGATCGAACGCGCGCGCAGCACCTGCTCGACGGCCGGCCAGTCACGCTCGTCGACGATGAGTTGGTTCGGATGTGCGAGGCCGCGGTCCTGTCGTGGCTGATCGGGGTGATCGGGCCGCGGGGGCACCCAACCGAACTCCTCGTAGCTGATCATCGCGGGCTCCTGTCGTCGGCTGATCCACCGGGAGGATCAGCGCGCTGGTTACAGATGGATCCAGCTGGTCGCGAGGTGCGTGGTGGCCGAGCGGAACTCGAGTCGCACCGCACCGGAGGGCGGGTCGGCCAGCTCGAAGACGCCGCCGCCGACGCCACGGAAGGCCACGCTGTCGCCGCTGGAGGTCGTGAGCGTGAGGGTCCCGTCGTCGGCCGGCACCACCGTGCAGACGAGTTGGTCGGCACTCACCTGGACCCGCAGGGTGGCCAGGTCGGCCTCGAAGGACAGCTCGCGAGCACCGGCGAGCGCCGGCCCGCGCACGGCGACGGCGTCGTCGAGCAGCGAGTCGAAGGCGAGTTCGGCGAGGTCGTAGGTGCGGGTCGCGGCCAGCAGGTCGCGGGCCGCCTGCGCGGCAGCGCGCTCGCGGTCGGTCGGTGGCCCGAGCTCGGTGGCAATGTCGGCGAGTTCGGCGAACAGCTCATCGTCGAGGTGTTGCATCATCGATGCCCTTCTGCGCCGGATTCCATCAGCGCGGCCATGGAGCGGGTTTCGCGGAGTTTCTGCAGCGCTCTCGCGCGGTTCGGGCCGATGCTGCCGATCGGGATGCCGAGCCGTTGGCTGATCTCGCCGTACGGCACCGGCGGGTCGGCCAGCAGCAACAGGAGCAGGTCGCGATGGCGCTCGGAGAGTTCGGCGAGTCCCTGCAGCAACGCTTCGCGGCGCTGCTCGCGGTAGAGCGCCTCGGTGGGGTCCTCCTCGAAGGAGACCATGTTGTCGTCGTCGATCGGGGTGGTGGTGCGTCGCGCCCGCAGCAGCGCGAGGCTGGCGTTGCGCGCCGTCGTGCTGATCCAGCCGGGCAGCGCGCGCGGTTCGCGGATGTCGCCGAGGTGCTCGACCAGCCGCAGCCAGACGAGCTGGGAGACATCGTCGACGTCCTGGTCGGAGAGCCGGAACGAGCGGACCACGTGGCGCACGAGCGGCAGGAAGCGTTCGACGAGTTGGTCCCAGGCCCGCTGATCGCCGATCGACGCCGCCGCAACGAGATCGACGAGGTCGGCACTGTCGATCATGTTCGCTCCGGGGGCATGGAGAACACTGGTCGTCGCACCGGGCACACCAGTCACCGCTGCAGACGGACCGGCCCCCGTGCGCCCGAATCGTACGCCCTCGGCGTATTCGCTCGGGATGGCGACGTCCATGATCACCGTCATGTTCAGTAGGAGTCCGGCCACGGCCGTTTGATACAACCGCCCGAAAAGACCGGTGTTGTCGCAAATCTGCGTCAGATGAGGGTCCACTCGGTCGTGATCGTGCCCTGTGCGGAGTCGCACTCGAAGCGATGCGGACCGTGCGGTGTCGGCTCGAACGTGAACCAGCCGCTCGAGTCGGCAGTGGCGGTTCGGCACTCGTCAGCCGCCGACCGGAGTCGGACGGTGCCTGGTTGCGCCGGCACGATCCGGCCGCTGATCTCTCCCGCGCGCACCTCGATCTCGAGCGTGACCTCGGCGCCGTCGAAGGACAGACTGCGCGGCGCGCACGTCGCCGGCCCGCGTACCAGCGCCTGGCCGTCCACGGCCGAGTCGAAGCACAGGGAAACGGCGTCGAGCTCGGCGTCGATCGTGCGCCAGGTGAACGACGCCTTCGCCGCCACCGCGAAGGCAACCGGGACGGCGACCTCGACCGCCATCATGTCCCGCAGCTCCTGCACCAGGGCCTCATCGGGTGGATCGAATTCCGGCAAGGTGTGCACGGTCGCCTCCTTCGTCGGAGTCGTCGAGAAGTTCGCCCATCAGCCGAGCGATACCGGGGGTCGCGCGCAGCTTGTTCAGCGCCCGGCCGCGGGTCGGTCCGATACTGCCCACCGGGACGCCCAGTCGAGCTGCGATCTCCTTGTACGGGATCGGCGGATCCGCGATGAACATGAGGATCAGCTCACGGTCGTGCGGCGCGAGTTCGGCCAGCCCATCTCGCAGCGCCTGGTGCCGCTCGGCGCGCAACAGGTCGGCGTCGGTCTCCGGGCCGTCGGCCTGCGTGGTGTCGAACCCGTTGATCGCATCGACCGGGGTGGCCCGCTGCCGGGCGGCGATCACCCGCAGCGCCTCGCGCTTGGTCGTCGTGATGATCCACGCCGGCAGCGCACGTGGCTCGCGGATCGAGCCCAGGTTCTCGACGAGCCGCAGCCACAGTGTCTGGCTGACATCGGCCGCATCCTCGTCGGTGAGGCGGTAGCGGCGCACGACCGAGAACACGAGCGGGAGGTAGCGCTCCACCAATGCGTTCCAGGACACCTGGTCCCCATCGGCGGCGCTGCGGAGCAGATCGGCAAGAGGACGAGTTTCCTGCAACTCCATCCCCGCCCCCTTTCGAGGAGGCCATCAGCGGCCGGCACCGCAGATGGATGACCTATGCCCATAAGAGGGCGACGTCCGGTCCTGAAATACATCGCCTTCACGGCGGTATCAGCGAACCCGGCCGCCGCTCTTCATGGGACCGCCATCGCCGCGGCCGGCCGATCCGTATGCCGATCCGAATCTCGTCAGGGGAGCCACCGTATGAATCTGCCTGCGCGCGCCGTCGAAACCGAGGATCTCGAGCCGACCTATCCGCCCCGCCTGCACGCCGTGCCCGCGGGTCGATCCGTTCCGGCACCGCGGCACACGGCGCCGGCCAGCCTGCGCGAATCCGTCGAGCGGCTTGCCGAGCGGCGCACCCGGGCCGAGGCCGACATCGACCAGCGCGCCCGCGATCGGCATGCGGCGAGCGGCAAACTGGAACCGCGCGAACGTCTGGAACGGTTGCTGGACGACGGAACCTTCGTGGAGCTGAACCAGTTCTCCCGGCACCGCGCGAGCGGTCTCGGGATGGACCGGCGCCGACCGGACGGCGACGGCGTCGTCACCGGTTGGGGCACCGTCGAGGGCCGCACGGTGTTCGTCTACGCCCACGACGCGCGGGTGTTCGGTGGTGCGCTGGGGGAGGTGTTCGCCGAGAAGATCCATGCGGTGATGGATCTCGCGGAGTCGATCGGCGCGCCGATCATCGGGCTCAACGACGGCGGTGGCGCCCGCATCCAGGAAGGTGTCGCGGCACTGGCCGGGTTCGGCGGCGTGTTCCGGCGCAACGTGCGCGCCTCCGGCGTCATCCCGCAGATCAGCATCGTGCTCGGCTCGTGCGCGGGCGGCGCGGTGTACTCGCCGGCGCTCACCGACTTCGTCTTCATGGTCAAGGACGCGGCCAGCATGTACATCACCGGTCCGGACGTGATCCGCGCAGTGACGAGCGAGGACGTCACGAAGGAGGCCCTGGGTGGGGCCGAGGTGCACGGCGAACGGACCGGGGTCGCAACGTTCGTGTGCGACGACGAGCAGGACGCCTTCGACGGGGTGCGCTACCTGCTGTCGTTCCTGCCCGCGAACAACAACGAGGCGCCGCCGGAGTACGACTGCACCGACGATGTCGAGCGACGCTGCGAGGAACTCGTCGACCTCGTGCCGTTGCACGAGCGCACGCCCTACGACATGCGCGAGGTGATCGAGCACATCGTCGACGACGGTGAGTACCTCGAGGTGCACGAGACCTGGGCCCGCAACATCGTGTGCGTGTTCGCCCGCCTCGCCGGCAAGGTGGTCGGCATCGTGGGCAACCAGCCGATGGCGTTGGCCGGCGTGCTGGACATCGATGCCTCGGAGAAGGCGGCACGCTTCGTGCGGACCTGCGACGCGTTCAACATCGCGCTCGTGACGCTCGTCGACGTGCCCGGTTTCCTGCCCGGCACCGACCAGGAGCACGGCGGCATCATCCGGCGCGGCGCGAAACTGCTCTACGCCTATTGCGAAGCGAGCGTGCCGCGGGTGCAGGTCATCGTGCGCAAGGCGTTCGGCGGTGCGTACATCGTGATGGACTCCAAGTCGATCGGCACCGACGTCTCCTTCGCCTGGCCGGGCAACCAGATCGCCGTGATGGGCGCGGCCGGTGCCGCGGACATCATCTTCCGGCGCGAGATCGCTGCCGCGGCCGATCCGGAGCAGCGCCGCGCGGAGCTGGTCGAGGAATACGCGGACAAGCTGCTCGACCCGTACGCGGCCGCCGAACGCGGCCTCGTCGACGACGTGATCGATCCGGCCGACACCCGCCGCGTCCTCATCCGCGCGCTGGCGATGCTGGGCACCAAGCGCGACGACCGCCCATCCCGCAAGCACGGGAACATCCCGCTATGAGCACCGTCCGCATGACCGGCGGCGCGAGCGAGGAGGAGGTGGCCGCGGTGCTGTTCGCGCTCACGCAGGCGCGAGCCGCCACGGTGGCGCCGCAACCCCGCGGTCCGCGGCGAGTCCCGGCACCCACGTACCGCAGCCCGCTGTCCTGGACCGCCGCCGCCCCCGTCCGCTGAGTGGCGACGTGCGGCCCTCGGTGCATCGGGCCGGGAAGAGACGTCTTCCCGGCTGGCTTCGTCGATTTCCGGCGGCGAATTCGACTGATTCAGCCGGGAAGGCACAACTTCCCGGCCGACGTGGAGACGAGCCGCACTGAGGGGCGACCGTACGACTCGCCACTGAACACGTTTTCTCGCCGCTCGACCAAGATGGGGGCATGACGCCGCGCAGCACACCGCCCTTTCGCGCCGACCACGTCGGCAGCCTGCTCCGCCCGCCGAGCGTGTTGCGGGCCCGCGCCGACCACGCGGGCGGCACGATCACCGCAGCGCAGTTGCGCGAGGTCGAGGACGCCGCGATCCGCGACGTCGTCCAGATGCAGGAGAGCCTGGGGCTGCGCAGCGCCACCGACGGCGAGTTCCGGCGCACCTCGTGGCACATGGACTTCATCTATCAACTGCAGGGCGTGAGCCGCACCGACGAGCAGATCCAGGTGCACTTCCGCAATGCCGCCGGCGACCTCGACTTCACCTCGGCGGCACTCGCGATCAACGGCCGGATCGGGCTGGACGAACCCGTCTTCGCCGCCGACTTCCAGTACCTGCAGTCCGTGGTCACCAGCGCAACGCCGAAGCTGACCATTCCGTCGCCGAGCATGGTCCACTACCGCGGCGGGCCGGCCGCCATCGACCGATCGGTGTATCCCGACGACGAGCAGTTCTGGGCCGATCTGTCCGCGGCGTACGCCAAGCAGGTGCAGGGCATCGCCGCGCTCGGCTGCACCTACCTGCAACTCGACGACACCAGCCTCGCCTATCTCAACGACCCGGCCCAGCGCGCCGAGCTGGCCGCGAAGGGCGCCGACGCCGAGCATCAGCACGAGCGCTACATCCGCCAGCTCAACACCGCGCTCGCCGACCGCCCGGACGGCCTGCACGTGACCACCCACCTGTGCCGCGGGAACTACCGCTCCTCCTGGACCGCCGAGGGCGGCTACGACTTCGTCGCCGAGGCGCTGTTCGGCGAGCTCGACGTGGACGGGTTCTTCCTCGAGTACGACGACGCCCGCTCCGGTGGCTTCGCGCCGCTGCGCTTCGTGCCGCCGGGCAAGATGGTCGTGCTCGGCCTCGTCACCACCAAGCGCCCCGAGCTGGAATCGAAGGACGATCTCAAGCGGCGCATCGACGAGGCGGCACGGTATGTCCCGCTGGAGCAGCTGTGCCTGTCGGGGCAGTGCGGGTTCTCCTCGACGGTCGAGGGCAACGAGCTGTCCATCGACGACGAGAAGGCCAAACTCGCGCTCATCGTCGAGACCGCCGCCGAGGTATGGGGTTGAGTTGTCACCTCGGCGACAATGGTGTTGACTCTCGCCTAACGCGCATCTAACAATGCGAGCGGCGCGATCGGGGGACGCGATGGACAGCAACAAGAAGTTGCGTGGCTTCATGACCAAGCGGGGCAGCAAGGGCGACGCGCCCGATATCTACCTCGAATCGTCGCAGAAGCTGGGCGACGCCGCGCGCCGCCCGTTGCCGTATCCGCGCGCCGCCGCCGAGGCGTTCGGCGCCGCACGCCGTGAGCACCGGCCCAGCCCGCGCCCACGCAGCGCGACCGCCTGACCACTCGTCGGCGAACCCACATCCGACCCGTACCAATTGCGGGTAGCCATCGCCCGCCGCGCCCGGCAGGGTTAGGGGCGTCACAGTCGACGCCGAAGGAGCGCGGATGAAGACGAAAGCTGCCGTCGTGTACGAGACCGGCAAGCCGATCGAGATCGAGGAACTGGAGCTGGACGGTCCGCGCGAGGGCGAGGTCCTGATCCGCTACACGCACGCCGGGCTGTGCCACTCCGACGTCCACATCGCCCACGGCGACCTCGAGGCGCGACTGCCGATGGTCCTCGGCCACGAGGGTGCGGGCATCATCGAGGAGGTCGGGCCGGGCGTGACCCGGGTCGCCCCGGGCGATCACGTGGTGTGCTCCTTCATCCCGAACTGCGGCACCTGCCCGTACTGCGCCACCGGCCGGCAATCGATCTGCGACTGGGGCGCGACGATCCTCGAGGGCTACCTGCCGCCCGACCGGTTCCCGATCAGCGGCCCGCGGGGCCAGTACGGCGCGATGTGCATGATCGGCACCTTCAGCCAGTACGGCACCATCCACCAGAACTCGTGCATCAAGGTCGACGACGACTACCCGCTCGACAAGGCCGTGCTCGTCGGCTGCGGTGTGCCCACCGGCTGGGGCTCGGCGGTCAACACCGCAGACGTACGGCCCGGTCAGACCGTGGCCGTGTTCGGCATCGGCGGTATCGGCATCAACGCGGTGCAGGGCGCGCGCTACGCCGGCGCGAAGAACGTGGTGGCCATCGACCCGCTGGAGAACAAGCGCGAGAAGGCGATGGAACTCGGTGCCACGCATGCGTTCGCGTCCGCGGAGGAAGCGCAGGCGGCGATCGTGGACATGACCCGCGGCCGTGGCGCCGACTCCGCCATCCTCACCGTCGGGCTGATGACCGACGAGGTCGTGCAGGCAGGATTCAACGCGATCGGCAAGGGCGGCACCGTCGTCGTCACCGGGCTCAACAAGATCGAGGAGCCGACGATCCACCTGTCCGGCAGCATCCTCACGCTGTTCCGCAAGTCGATCAAGGGCTCGCTGTTCGGCGACTGCAACCCGACCACCGACATCCCGAGGATCCTCGACCTGTACCGCGACGGCGACATCAAGCTCGACGAGCTGATCACCCGGACCTACACCCTCGAGCAGGTCAACGAGGGATACGACGACCTGCTCAACGGCAAGAACGTGCGCGGCGTGATGGTCCACGAGCACAACTGAGCCCGATTCCTTGCTGTCCAACGAGCCGGTCGGCCGCACCCGGGAGGTCGAGCTGTTGCGCGCGGCGCTCGACAGCGGCGCGCACGTCGTCCTGGAGGGGCCGCCCGGCACCGGCAAGAGCACGCTGCTGCGCGCCGTGGCGCAGGCCCGGGGCGTGCCGATGCACTTCGTCGAGGGCAACGCCGAGCTGACCCCGGCAAGGCTGGTCGGGCAGTTCGACCCCGCCCGGGTGCTGACCGACGGGTATCGCCCGGACATCTTCATCGACGGACCGTTGGCCGCCGCCCTCAACGACGGCGGTCTGCTCTACCTCGAGGAACTCAACCGGGTGCCCGAAGAGACGCTCAACGTCCTCGTGACGGTGATGTCCGAGGGCGAGCTGCACGTGCCGCGGCTCGGCCGGATCGCCGCGGCACCGGGGTTCTGCCTGGTTGCCGCGATGAACCCGTTCGACGCGGTCGGCACGGCGCGGATCTCCTCGGCGATCTCCGACCGCACCTGCCGCATCGCGATGGGCTACCAGCCGGCGCCGGACGAGCAACAGATCGTGCTCCAGAAGCAACCCGCGGCGCCGGACGACTGGGTCGCCGACGTGGTCGAACTCGTGCGTCGCACCCGCGAGCACCCGGACATCCGGGTCGGCTCGTCGGTGCGCGGTGCGATCGACACCGTCCGGGTCACCACCACCCTCGCCGCGTCGCGCGGGCGGCCGGTGACCGACTGGCACTCCGGACTGGACGCGGCCTGCGTGGCGTTGTCGGGCCGGATCCGGCTGGTCGACTCGTGCCCGCGCAGCGCCGAGGACGTCGTGCGCGAGCTCTACGAGGGTGTGTTCGGCGCCGAGCCGAGCGACTCGACACCGTCGGCGGACGACGAACAGGGTGACCCACCGGGGGAAGCAGCAGCCCGCCAGGTGCGGGCAATCGGGTAACGCGGGACCGGCGCGGCGGCCCACGCACGACGTCGCGTTCGGAGCTCTCGCGCCGACACGAGCAGTTCGACGACGTCTCGCCGTCGGTCGGCGAACTCGACGAGGCCGCGTTCGACGAGGCGATGCGCGACGACCCGAGCGCGGCGTTGCAACTGCTGGCTGCGATGGTGACCGCAACGGACGAGAACCTGCGCAACCGTGCGCACCGGTTGGCCGGCAAGATCATGCTCGATCTCGGTCGGGCCGGATCTCCTCGCAGCTCGGGCATCGGCCGCATGCACGTCACGCGCGCCGACCGCGGCGGCGACCTCGACATCGACAGGTCCCTCGACGCGCTGGCCGATGCGCGCGCCGCGGGCCGAGCGCCCGCGCTCGGCGACCTGCTGGCCCGCGACTGGCGGCGTCCGGACCTTGCGCTGTGTCTGCTGGTCGACGCCTCGGGCTCCATGGGCGGCGACCGGCTGGCCACCGCATCGCTGACCGCCGCAGCGTGTGCGTGGCGCGCGCCGACCGAATTCGCGGTGCTCAGCTTCGCGGCGCAGGTCCGCACCCACCGCACGCTCGTCGCCACGCACGCCGGCCGTCGACACGGTCACCGGCCTGTTGTCGCTGCGCGGCCACGGGGTCACCGCGCTCGGTGCCGCACTCGCCCGCGCCGCCGAGCAACTCCACGCGGCGCGAGCAGCCCGCCGGGTGACGATCCTGCTCAGCGACTGCCGGGCCACCGACGACCAGGACCCGCTGCCCGCCGCGCGCTCGCAGGACGAGTTGCTGATCCTGGCCCCGGCCGACGACAGTGATCATGCCGAGACGTTCGCCCGCGCCGCCGGGGCGCGGTTGATCACGATCGCGTCGGTGGCAGACGCACCCGGCGCGCTTGCCGAAGGTCTCGCGCATTGATCCGCACCGCCCACTCCGAGGAGGCACGATGAGCACCAAACTCAACCCGTACCTGAGCTTTCGTGACAATGCGCGGGACGCGATGGACTTCTACAAGTCGGTGTTCGGCGGCGAGCTGACGCAGTCCACCTTCGGGGAGTTCCACGCCAGCCAGGACCCGGCCGAGCAGGACAAGATCATGCACTCGATGCTCGAGACGAGCAACGGGTTGGTCCTGATGGCCTCGGACACCCCGAACGGCATGGACTGCACGCCGGGCAGCAACTTCTCCATCTCGCTCAGCGGCGAGGACGAGGCGGAGCTGCGCGGTTACTGGGACAAGCTCTCCGACGGCGGGAACGTGGCCATGCCGCTCGAACGTGCGCCGTGGGGCGACACCTTCGGGATGTGTGTCGACCGGTTCGGGATCAGCTGGCTGGTCAACATCACCGCAAGCTAGGAACCGAGCAGAGCCAGCACGGCGGCCTGGTCGGGGAGCCGGCCGCGTGCGCCGTCGCCGGTGGTCGAGATCGCGGCCGCCGCGACCGCGTACCGCGCGGCCGCCTCCAACGGACGAGTCTCGGCCAGTGCCACACACAGCGCGCCGCAGAAGCAGTCGCCGGCACCGGTGGTGTCACGCACCGCGACAGGCGGCGGCGCGATCGAGGTGGGCTCGCCCGTAGCGGGCACCACGAGCGCCCCGCGCGCGCCGAGCGTGACGACGACGTCGCCCGCACCCAGCGAGCGGGCCAGGTCGGCGATCTCGGCCACCGACCGGTGCGCCGGTTCGACGCCGGCCAACCGGGCCAGCTCCCACTCGTTGGGCACCAAGACGTCGACGCGCTCGAGCAGTTGGCGGGGCAGCGATCGGGGCGGTGCGGGGTTCAGCACCACGGTGCCGCGGGCATGCATCGCCGCGGCCTGCACCGCCGGCAGCGGTACCTCCAGTTGCGCCAACACCACCGTGGCCTCGTGCACCGCGCGGATCTCGACGTCGGCCGGCGCAAGCAGGGCGTTGGCGCCGGGCGCGACGACGATGAGGTTCTCACCGCTGCCCTGCTCCACCGCGACCGTGGCCGACCCGGTCGGCACACCGTCGCTCGTGCGCACACCGGTGACGAGCACGCCGCGGTCGGCGAGATCGGCGACCAGCCGGCGTCCGGCGGTGTCGTCGCCGACCCGCCCGACCATCGCGACGTCGTCGCACAGCGCCCGTGCCGCGGCGGCCTGGTTGGCACCCTTGCCGCCCGGCGACGTCGTCGCCGACGTCGCGATGACGGTCTCGCCGCGGCCCGGCAGCCGATCGACCCCGACCAGCAGGTCGAGGTTGAGGCTGCCGACGACCGTGACCGCGGGGGGCATGACCTCAGTCTGCCGTGGCCACTTCCCGGCTCAGAGCGGTGATCTCTTCCGGACCGACCCGGCAGCAGCCGCCGACCAGCCTGGCCCCGGCGGCCACCCACGCGCGTGCGTCGGCCGCGTTGAACCCGGCCGGGCCGGTCCAACACCGCGCCGTCGCATCCCAGGCCTGCCCGCTGTTGGGATAGGCGATGCCCGGCTTGCCGCTGTGTGCGGCGGCGAGTGTCAGAGCTGCGGCCACTTCGTCCGGGTCCAGGCAGTTGACCCCGACCGCGAACACCGGCGCGCAGTTGCGCGCCGCCGCGAAGACGTCGGCGAGCGGCTCGCCGGCCCGGGTGCGGCCGGCGGCACACGTCACCGACAGCCAGGCCGGTTTGCCGAGGTCGTCGAGTTCGGCGAGCACCGCTTCCACCTCGGCCGCACACGGCAGCGTCTCGACGGCCAGCACGTCGGCCTCGGTGTCGGCCAGCACCTCGAGCCGCGGACGATGGAAGTCGCGCAGCTGCGCGACGCTGAGGCCGTAGTCGCCGCGGTACTCCGACCCGTCGGCGAGCACCGCGCCGTACGGACCCACCGACGCTGCCACCCATCCGCGACCGTGGGCATCGCGGGCCTGCACCGCGAGGTCGACGCTGCGGCGCAGCACGCCCGCCGCGTCCACCCCGTCGCGGGCGAACTCGGCGAAGGAGACCTGATAGCTCGCGGTGGTGGCCACTTCGGCGCCGGCGGCGAAATAGGCCGCGTGCACCTCGCGGATCGCCGCGGGATCGTCGACCAGCAGCCGTGCCGACCACAGCCGCGAGGACAGATCGTGGCCGCGGCGCTCGAGTTCGGTGGCGAGGCCGCCGTCGAGCAGAACGACGCGCTCGTCGAGCACGTCGGGAAGCGTCGCCACGAACCCAGTGTGCCGGGCGGTGATCAGTCGGTGAGTTCGATCGCGTAGTTGTGCCACTCGTGCGTGACGACCATCCCGGCCTTCTCGTAGAGGCCACGCGCGCCCGTGCGCGTATCGGTGTTCAGATCGAACACGGTGGCGCCGTGCGCGCGCCCGGCGGCGAACGCGTCGACGAGCAGCGCGCGGGCCAGGCCGCGGCCGCGGTGCGTGCGTTCGACCGCGAGCCGGGCCACGTAGGCGCAGGTGCCTTCGAGGACCACGTGGGCGGCGCCCACCACGGCGCCGTCCGGGACCGGTGGCAACCCGGATGTTCCACGCTTCGAAACCGGCCCGGTCGTAGACCAGCGCGCTGAAGTCGGCAAAGCCGTGCGGCTCGCGGCTGTTCCACTCGGCGAACGCGTCCTCGATCACCGTCCACACTGCGCGGCGTTCCGCGGGTGTCGCGGCGCGTATCGCGTAGCCGGCCGCCAGGGGTTGGGCGGGGATCCGGTGCCCCTCGGGCAGCCGGAACAGCCACGAGGTCCAACGCGGGCGGTAGCCGAGCCCGTGGAGCAGCCGCTCGCCGGCCGAGCCGGTCGCAACCGGCGCGCCGAGGACGGCCACGTCGTGCCCGCGTGCGGTGGCCTTCGTCCAATGGGCAAGCTCGGTGCCGATGCCGCGGCCGCGGTGGTCGGGATGCACCGCGGCCTCGGCACGCTCGCCGTCGACCTGCGCATACGCGACCAGCCGCTCGCCGTCGAAGATGCCGACCGTGTCGGTAGCGGTGTCGAACGACGGCTGGCGCCACTCGCTCGTGATGTCGGCCTCGTCGATCATGACCTCGCCGCAGTCGACGAGATCCTGTGCGGCCGCCAGCGCGGCCACGGCTGCCGCGTCGCTCAGCGTCAGCGGCCGGGTGACGAGACCTGCGGGGAGCTCCACGCCCCGATTGTCCGTGCGCCCGGCAATCCGCTTACTTGCGAGCGGTCGCGCGCACGTCCATCACCAGGATCACGCGGTCGGTCCTGTCCGGCGGCGGCTGGGTGTCCGGGTCGCCGTAGCGTTTGCCGAGCTGCACGTAGAACGCGCCTGTGGGATCCGGGATCACCTCGGTCAGCGCGCCGCGCACCTCGAGGAACCGCTGCGGGTTGTCCGGGTCGATCACGAGCAGGCTCATCGCCGGGTTGTGCTGCCACGTTGCGGTACTTGGCCCGCTTGGTGGTGTGGGTGAACCGGACGTGCTCGCCGTCCCACGCGAACCACATCGGGTTGACCTGCACGGTGTCGTCCGGTCGGATCGTGCCCAGGCTCGCGAACAGCGGGCGCTCCAACAGGTCGACCAGGTCGGCCGGAATCTCGGTGGTCATAGTTCGCGCAACGCGATCGGCTCGGCCCGGATTCCGGCGCGACCGGCCTATCCCGTCGCGGGTCGGTCGGATAGCGTCGCCGTGTGCCGCCCGGGAACCGCGTTTCGCGTCATGTCCCACGCTGGTCCGACTTCTCCCCGCTGCTCTCACCCAAACCGCCCGAGCTGAGCCCTACCCGGCGCCGGCTGGCCCGCGCCGCGAACATCGAGGACCTGCGCCGGATGGCGCGCCGGCGCACTCCGCGAGCGGCGTTCGACTACGTCGACGGTGCGGCGGCCGCCGAGATCAGCCTGCGCCGGGCCCGCGAGCTGTTCGCGCAGCTGGAGTTCTGCCCGTCGGTGCTGCGGGACGTCTCCGACGTCGACACCAGCGTCACCGTGCTCGGGGCGCGCAGCGAGGTGCCGTTCGCGTTCGCCCCCACCGGCTTCACCCGCCTCGCCCAGCACGAGGGGGAGCGCGCCGTGATCTCGGTGGCGCACCGACACGGCATCCCGCACGCCCTCTCGACGATGGGCACCACGTCGATCGAGGAATTCGCCCGCCTCGGCCCCGACGTTCGCAAGTGGTTCCAGCTGTACGTGTGGCGCGACCGCTCCGCGGCCGAGGATCTGATCGCCCGCGCGCAGGCCGCCGGGTTCGAGGCGCTCATCCTGACCGTCGACGTGCCGGTGGGCGGCCCGCGGCTGCGCGATGTCCGCAACGGGTTCGCGATCCCGCCGAAACTGCGCCCGAAGACGGTCGCGAATGCTGCGCTGCACCCCGCGTGGTGGATCAACCTGCTCACCACCGAGCCGCTCACCTTCGCGTCGCTGAACTCGATGGACATGACGCCCGCCGAGCTGATCGACAAGCTCTTCGACCCGAGCATGACCGTCGACGACCTCGCGTGGCTGCGCTCGAAGTGGTCGGGACCCCTTGTCGTCAAGGGCATCCAATCCGTGGACGACGCCAAGCGGGTCGCGGATGCGGGCGCCGATGCGGTGGTGCTGTCCAATCACGGCGGCCGCCAGCTGGATCGCGCGCCGGTGCCGATGCGCCTGTTGCCCGACGTCGTCGAGGCCGTCGGCGACCGCACCGAGGTCTGGGTCGACACCGGCATCATGAACGGCGCCGACATCGTTGCCGCGATGGCGCTCGGCGCGCGGCTCACGCTCGTGGCCCGTGCGTACATGTACGGCCTGATGGCCGGCGGCGAGCCCGGAGTCGAACGAGCCGCCGAAATCCTCATCGACGAGATCACCCGGACGATGAAGTTGCTCGGCGTGCGCAGCGTCGCCGATCTCGGGCCGCAGCACGTGCGGCTTCCCTGACCACCGCAGACGAGGACGACCATGGCAACCCTGGACATCGTCGAGTTCACCCCGACGTTCGAGCAGTTCGCATTCACCTTCGGCGGCGCCGCACCGATCCGCCGAGTGACACCCGGCACCGTTCTTCGGCTGTGGTCCGAAGACGCGTTCGGCGGCGCGCTGCGCAGCGTGACCGACCTGTCGGGCGAGAAGGTCGACCTGCGATTCGTCAACCCGCAAACCGGGCCGTTCTACGTCGAGGGCGCCGAGCCGGGTGACACCCTCGCGCTGCACTTCGTCGATCTGGAACCCGCGCGCGACTGGGCGGCCTCGGCAGCGATTCCGTTTTTCGGAGGCCTCACGAGCACCGACCGCACCGTCACGTTGCAGGACCCGTTGCCCGACACCACCTGGATCTACCATCTCGATCGCGCGCGCGGCATGCTGCAGTTCGAGGCGCGGTTCGGGGAGTGGAGGGCCGAGCTGCCGATCGCGCCGATGCTCGGCACGGTGGGTGTGGCACCCGCCTCGAACGAGGTGCGGAGCTCGCTCGTGCCGGACCGGTTCGGCGGCAACATGGACACACCGCAGATGCGTGCGGGCACCACGTGCTACCTCGGCGTCAACGTCGAAGGTGCGTTGTTCTCGATCGGCGACGGGCACTATCGCCAGGGCGAGGGCGAATCCTGCGGCACGGCTGTCGAGGGCGCGATGACCACCACGCTCATCGTGGAGCTCGTCAAGGGTGGTGCACCGGGCTGGCCGCGGCTCGAGGACGACGACCATCTGATGACCGTCGGTTCCAGTCGACCGCTCGAGGATGCCTGGCGAACGTCACAGGTGGAGATGGTCACGTGGCTGGGGGAGCTGTACGGATTGCACAAGATGGATGCCTACCAACTGTTGTCGCAGCTGTCCGAGGTCCCGCTGGCCAACGTCGTCGATGCCAACTACAGCGTCGTGACCAAGGCCCGCAAGGCATTGCTCCCCACCGCCGCGAGCTACGACGGCTTGCACCGCGATCTCCGGGCCCGCGCCGCCGAACTCACCGGTAGCTGAAATCGAAACGAGGGGAACGTCATGGATCTGCACCTGCGCGGCCTGAACGCGCTCGTCACCGGCGGTACCCGTGGCATCGGGCGCGCGATCGTCGAGGAGTTCCTCGCCGAGGGCGCGTCGGTCGCGTTCTGCGCCCGGGATGCGGACGCGGTGCAGGCGACGCAGGAGGCGCTGGCCGGGCCCGACCGCACCGTGGCAGGCACCGCACTCGACGTCGCGGACGGTGCCGCCCTGGCCGACTGGGTGACGAGCAGCGCGGCGGCACTCGGTGGCGTCGACATCGTGGTGTCGAACGTCAGCGCGCTGGCGATCCCGGACACGCCGGAGAACTGGACGGCGTCCTTCGAGGTCGACCTGATGGGCACCGTGCGGCTGGTGAACGCCGCCATGCCCTTCCTCGAGGCGAGTTCGGCGGCCTCGATCATCGCCGTGGCCAGCGTGTCCGGCCGCGAGATCGATTTCGCCGCCGGCCCGTACGGGACGATCAAGGCGGCGCTGATCCACTACGTGCAGGGCCTCGCGCACCAACTGGCGGACCGGGGCATCCGCGCGAATGCGGTGTCGCCGGGGAACACGTACTTCCCGGGCGGGGTGTGGAACTCGATCGAGACCGGCAACCCGGAGCTGTTCGCGACAGCGGTGGGGCTCAACCCCACCGGGCGGATGGGCACCGCCGAGGAGATCGCCCGGACCGTCGCGTTCGTGGCGAGTCCGGCCTCGAGCCGCACCAGCGGCGCGAACGTGCTCGTGGACGGTGCGTTGACCCGCGGTGTGCAGTTCTGACGGTCCCGGCGGCGGTCGACCGAGATTCGGCGGGTGAGTGCGCCACAATCGTCCGATGACGTCCAGCACCGGCAAGATCGATCCCGGCGCGCAGGCGCGGCAGCGAGGTCGCTGGGCTGACGTCGGTCTCGCCGTCTGCGCGATCAGCGTCGGCGTGGTGAGCTGGGTCTATCTCGAGCGGACCGAGAACATCGGGCCCTCAGCGGCGGTGTTCCTGCTCGCCTTCTGTGCTCTCGGCCTGCTGGCCTCGCTGTCGCACCGGATCAGCACGACCGGCTCGAAGGCGGCGGTGCCGCGCCGTACGCCACTGTCCGCGCCGCGCTGGGGCGTCTGGCTGGTGCCGGTGGCGCTGTATCCGGTGTTGGCGGTCACCTTCCCGATCGGGTACCGGACCCACCCGGGAGACGACTCGATCTGGGCCGCCGCGGCGGCCTTCGTGATCGTGCTCGGATACGGCGGACTGCTCATCGGCGTGCTGCTGTGGGCGTGGCTCGGATCGCGACTGTTCACCGCGACCCGCGACCTGGTGGTCTGGCGGCGCGAACACGGGTTCGACGAAGTGGTGTGGATCTGCGTCTTCATCGTCGGGACGTTCGCGTGCTTCGCGACCTACCTCGTCGCCTTCTGGTATGCGCCGAAGCGGGACAGCACCCTGCGTGGCCCGGACATCGCCACGTCGGATCTCCTGGGCTGGGGCAGTGAGGGGAACGCGGCGTCGCTGTGGGTCATCCGCGCCGCGCTCCTCGGCGGCCTGCTGTGCCTCCTGGGCATCGTCTTGATGATTGGGCGCATGGCGCATCACGGGCGTAAGAAGGGATGATGCCCGATTCCTTTCCGCGCCTTGCTGCGCGCACGCAGAACTTCCGGCTCGGCAACCCGCGCACGTTCACGGTCAGCCCGGACGGGCAGCGCGTCGTCTTCCTGCGCGCTCCCAACGGCACGTCGCGCTCGCATGCCCTGTGGGTGTACGACGCCGCGGCCGACGCGGAACGGGTCGTCGCCGATCCGTCGACGCTGCTCGGCGAGGGCGCCGAGTCACTGACCCCCGAGGAGCGTGCCCGTCGGGAGCGGCTGCGGGTCACGTCGGCCGGCATCGTCGCGTACAGCACCGACGAGTCGGTCACGACGGCCGCATTCGCGCTGTCGTCGCGATTGTTCGTGACCAGCCTGATGGACGGGACCACGCGCGAACTCGACGTCCCGCCCGGCGTCGTCGATGCGCAGGTCGACCCGACCGGACGGCACGTCGCCTACGTGGTCGACCGCGCCCTGCGGGTCGTCACGCTCGCCTCCGGCGACGACCGGGAGGTCGTGGGCCCGGCACCTGACGATCCACCCGAGGTCGTGTGGGGACTCGCGGAGTTCGTCGCGGCGGAGGAACTCGACCGCGCCCACGGGTTCTGGTGGTCGTCCGACGGCGAGTCGCTGCTGGTGGAACGCTACGACGAGACGCCGGTATCGGTCTGGCACATCGCCGACCCGGCGAACCCGGAGCGCGAGCCTGCGCGAGTTCGATATCCGCAAGCCGGCACGGCGAACGCACTGGTTTCACTCGCCGTGGTGCGGCTCGACGGCTCCCGGGTCGATGTCGACTGGCGTTCGGACCGCGAGCTGGACGGGCACGTGCTCGAGTACCTCGTGCACGCCGGATGGAGCGGGCCGAACCCGCTGCTCACTGTGCTCACCCGTGACCAGCGGCGGATGGAGTTCCGCGACGTCGATCCGAGCACCGGAGCGACGACCGTGCTGCGGGCGCTGACCGACGACACCTGGGTGGAGCTGCTGCCGGGGACTCCACGGCGCCTCGACGACGGCCGGTTGCTCTACAGCGTCGACGTCGACGACACCCGCCGGTTGTGGATCGACGACGTGCCGGTCACCCCGGGCGACGTCCTCGTGCGCTCGGTGGAAGCGGTCGAGCCCGACGCGGTGATAGCGACGACGATCCCGCAGGTCGGCTCGGTGGCGCTGGCCAGGTTGCGGCTGTCCGGCGAGGTCGAGCTGCTCAGCGATCCCGCCGGAGCCGCGAGCGGTGCCGCCGGCGGCGGCACCGTCGTGGTGGCGCAGGAACTGCCCTTCGCGCCGACTGTGCACACCACGGTCAGCGTCGCGGGCGGCGAGCCGCGCGAGTTGGAGTCGGTGGCCGACACCGCGCCGTTCACCCCCAACGCGCGGACTCTGCAACTCGGGCCCCGCGGAATCCCGGCCACGGTGCTGTTCCCGTCGGAGCACCGCACCGGCTCGCGAAAACTGCCGGTGCTGCTCGATCCGTACGGCGGCCCGCACGGACAGCGGGTGGTCAACGCCGGGCGCGGCTACCTGACCTCGCAGTGGTTCGCCGACCAGGGGTTCGTGGTGATCGTCGCGGACGGGCGGGGGATGGCCGGGCGCGGGCCGGCGTGGGACCGGCTCGCCCACCACGATCGAGCCGGGACGATCGAGGACCAGGTCGAGGCGCTGACCGAGCTGGCGGCGCAGTTCCCCGACGACCTCGACCTGACCAGGGTCGCGATCCGCGGTTGGTCGTTCGGCGGCTACCTCGCTGCGCTCGGGGTACTGCGCCGGCCCGACGTGTTCGCGGCGGCGATCGCCGGCGCGCCCACGACCGACGAGCGGCTCTACGACACGTGCTACAGCGAGCGCTACCTGGGGCATCCGGACACCGACGACGACGTCTACGAGGCCAACAGTCTGATCCCGTTGGCGGCCGGCCTGTCCCGGCCGTTGATGATCATCCACGGGTTCGCCGACGACAACGTCTACCCCGCCCACTCGCTGCGCCTGTCCAGCGCACTGCTCGCCGCAGGTCGACCGCACGAGTTCCTGCCGTTGTCCGGCCAGACTCACCTGGCCAGCGACGAGACCGTCGCCGAGAACCTGCTGCTGCTGCAGGTCGACTTCCTGCGCCGCAGCCTGCGCCTCGAGACGAGCTGACCGACCCGCCGACTACAGCGATCCGGCGATGGCGGCCAGACCGGCTTGTGCGCAGGTCTGGTCGATGGTGCCGCTCGGGGCGCC
Organism: uncultured Actinomycetota bacterium; assembly: GCA_963850835.1. Lineage (GTDB taxonomy): Bacteria > Actinomycetota > Actinomycetes > Mycobacteriales > Jatrophihabitantaceae > Jatrophihabitans. The sequence goes on from CAWKNB010000007.1 coordinate 474,385, forward strand.
GCCGACACCGATGCCTCCGACCACCCGGCCACCGCTGCTGATCGGCAGCCCGCCGGCCAGGATCACGAAACCCGGCACCTGCAGCAGGCCCGGGTTGTTCGCCGCGTTGCTGGCCAGCGCGTCGGTGGGGCTGCGGAAGCCCGCGGCCGCGTACGCCTTGCCCTTGCTGGCGTCCAGCGACGCTGCGGTCACGCCGTCGCTGCGCAACTGGGCGATCACCACACCCTCGGCGTCCACGACCGTCGCCGCTACCGTTTGGCCCTTGGTGCGGCAGTCACCGATCGCGGCCTCGGCGGCGCGCTGGGCGACCTTGAGCGGCAGGAACGTGGTCGTGGGCAGCGTGCCGGCCGGTGCGGCCTGCGCCCGAGCGGTCTGCGCAGGCGGTGCGGCGTCGCTGGGCAGTGTCAGGAGCACGCCGGTCGTGAGTACCGCGGCGGCACCGGTGGCGATGGCGATCGAGGTCGTTCGACGCATGGGGATGTCCTTTCGGCCGGCAAGGCGGAACCGGAGGTCGGCTCCCGACCGGTACACGAGCGCCGCACCGTTCGGGGTTCAGACCCTTCGGCGCAAATCGGCCCAGAACGCGGCCCGAGGTGCTCGACCTAGGCTGGGTGCCATGACGCAGACTCCGCGGGAACAGACGAAGATCCTGCTCGACGAGTCCGAGCAGCCGACGCGCTGGTACAACCTGATCCACGACCTGCCGACCCCGCCACCGCCGGTGCTGCATCCCGGCACGCTGCAGCCGGTCGGCCCGGAGGACTTCGCGCCGCTGTTCCCGATGGAGCTGATCCTGCAGGAGGTCACCACCGAGCAGTACGTCGACATCCCCGGCCCGGTGCTCGACGTGTACCGGCTGTGGCGTCCGTCGCCGCTCTATCGCGCGCACCGGCTCGAGAAGGCGCTCGGGACACCCGCGCGGATCTACTACAAGTACGAGGGGGTCAGCCCGGCCGGCTCGCACAAGCCGAACACCGCGGTGCCCCAGGCCTACTACAACGCCCAGGCCGGGATCCGCCGCCTGACCACCGAGACCGGCGCAGGCCAGTGGGGCACCGCGTTGGCGTTCGCGTGTGCCCAGTTCGGGCTCGACTGTGAGATCTGGCAGGTGCGGGCGTCCTACGACCAGAAGCCGTATCGCCGGATCATGATGGAGGTCTTCGGCGGTATCGTTCACCCGTCGCCGTCGACGTTGACCGCAGCCGGCCGGGCCATCCTCGAGCAACACCCGGACTCGTCCGGATCGCTCGGCATTGCTATTTCCGAAGCGGTGGAGGTCGCGGCGCAACACTCAGACACGAACTACTCCTTGGGCTCGGTGCTCAACCACGTGTTGATGCACCAGACCGTCATCGGCGAGGAGGCGCTGCTGCAGCTGGCCAAGGTCGACGAAAAGCCGGACCTCATCGTCGGCTGCACCGGCGGCGGGTCGAACTTCGGAGGCCTCGCCTTCCCTTTCCTGCGGGAGAAGCTGGCCGGCCGGATGAGCCCGACGATCTGTGCCGTGGAGCCGGAGGCCTGTCCGTCGCTGACCCGCGGTACCTACGCCTACGACTTCGGCGACACGGCCGGCATGACACCATTGATGAAGATGCACACGCTCGGCCACGACTTCGTGCCCGATCCCATCCACGCCGGCGGCCTGCGCTATCACGGGATGAGCCCGCTCATCAGCCACCTGTACGAGGAGGAGCTGATCGAGGCCACCGCCAAGTCCCAGCGTGAGTGCTTCGCCGCCGGAATCCAGTTCGCGCGGGCGGAGGGCATCGTCGCCGCCCCCGAGCCCACGCACGCGCTGGCTGTAGCCATCGAGGAAGCATTGCGGTGCAAGGAGTCCGGCGAGGAGAAGGTGATCCTGACCGCGTTGTGCGGCCACGGCCACCTCGACCTGCCCGCCTACGACGCCTACCTGTCCGGCGCGATGCAGGACAACGCGCTCAGCGACGACGCGATCGCCGCGGCGACCGCGGCGCTGCCGCCCGTCCCCGCCTGACCCACTCGAAGTGATCAAGAGCGCGTTCTGGTCGCCAGGCGACCAGAACGCGCTCTTGATCTGTGACGGGCCGACCGGTCGGGGGGAACCGGCCGGCGGTGTCAGCGTTGCCCGATGCCCAGATCCGCGACCACGCCGATCAGGGCGCCCGCCGCATCGCTGACCGCGACGGTGTCGTTGCCGCCGCCGGTGTCGACGTGCAACGTGTCCGCGGGCGTGCCGCCGACAATGGTGGTCGTCGCGGGCAAACCGCCAACGGTCACCACGCCCGCGTCGGCGTCGACGTTGACGTCGTCGCCACGGTTCGTGCCTGCGACGGCGATCGTGTCCGCAGCGAAGTCGTCGCCACCGCCGAAGGCCTGTAGGTCGATGCCGACATCCGCCACATCGGTGCTGCCGAGGTCGCCGACAGACACCGTGTCGGCGCCCCCGAGCACGTGCAGGTCGAGCCGTTCGACGTGCTGCAGATCGGTGCGAATCGCTGCGACATCGCGGGTGAGCACGGCGTGCTTCCCGCTGGCACCTATCGCGATGTTCTCGCTCACGTTCGAACCGTTGAACTGCAGCGTGTCGGCACCGGCGTTGCCGTCGATGGTGTCGCTGCCGTCGCCGGGGTTCCACTGCGCAGTGTCGTCCCCGGTGCCGAGCAGGACGGCGTCGTCACCCCGGTCGGCGGTGATCAGGTCGTCGCCGGCACCGCCCTGGATGACGTCGTTGCCGTCACCGCCGTGGATGGTGTCGTCGCCGGCCCCGCCGTCGAGGTGATCGGCGCCGAAGCTGCCGGTCACTACATCGTTGCCGGCGCCCCCGCTCACGGTCACCGTCTCGTCCGTGATCAGGCCGAGCGACTGCGCTGCGAAGACGTCGTCGCCGCGCCCGAGGAACACGTTGATCGCGCGGAAGTCGCCGCGGTTGAACGTCTGCGGCACCGTTGCGTTCCCGAAGTCGACGATGAGCGAATTCGGGTCGGTCGACAAGACACCGAGCTGGATCGAATCACCTCCAGCTGTGCCGTTGACGGTCAGGGTCTGGTCGGCCACCGAAGCCGACGGGAGCGCGGCTGCCGTGGCTGCAGTGGCCGGTACGGCCAGGGCGAGGCCGGCCGCGAGAACCGCGGCGGACGCAAGCCCGATCTGTTTGCTTCTGTACATGTTCATCACCGTTGCCGGGCCGGTGGGCCTCGGTCACTTCCCTTCCGTGACGGGGAAGATCTCGTCGGCCACCAGGCCGTGGGCCTCGCGGTGCACCGTGGCCGCCGTCTCGGCGTCCGGGGCCTCGACCAGGCAGAACACCTTGCCCTGCTGCTCGTCGACCCAGTACCGCTGGTAGTCCACGCAGTACGGACCCTGCGTCTTGAGGTCCGCTGCGTGCGCCTGCGCCACGTCGGCGATGCCGATCGGGCCGTCGAGGTTGTGGACGTCCATGAAAAGCGCCATGACTGGCTCCTTGTTGTCGTTGCCCAAAGGGCTTGTTGGTTGTGACACCATGAGCCTGCGCGCAGATCCTTGCCGGGACCATGACCGGGAACCCGGCCTGCCTGATCGCGTGCCCAGAGTCGAAGACCGGGTGGGAACGACTGTTGTCGGGGGATCACGCTCAGAACGCGGCACCGCTGCATGCTGCCCTCGGGCGGCTGCACCTCGAAGGCGCGATCTTCCTACGTGCCGAATACACCGACGACTGGGCGTTCGAGTCGCGAGGCCCCGATGCCGCCCAGATGCTGCACCCGGGTGCCGAGCGGGTCATCCTGTTCCACGTCGTCGCAGCGGGTGAGTGTTGGATTTCGGTGGAGGGCGGCCAGCGGCATCGCGCCGTTGCGGGCGATGTCATCGTGCTGCCCTACGGCAGCACGCATCACATGGGTGGCCTTACGGAAGCCGAAACCGTGCCGATCTCCTCGATCCTGGCTGCGCCGCCGTGGCCGCAGATGCCGGTGATCAGGCACGGCACCGGTGGCGACCGCACCGACATCGTCTGCGGATACCTGCACTGCGACGATCCCTTGTTCGATCCCCGGTTGCGCGCGTTTCCGCCGGTCTTCGTCGTCCGACCCGAGGGCGCAGCCGCCAACTGGGTGCGAGCCAGCATCGACTACGCGCTGCAACAGACCGGCGCCGCGTCGCCGACCGGGCACATCCCGACGCGGGTCCCGGAGTTCCTGCTCGTCGAGGTGCTGCGCCTTCATCTCGCGTCCGCACCTGCGGCCGAGCACGGCTGGCCGGCCGCGCTCGCCGATCCGGTGGTCGGCCCGGCGATGGCGCTCATGCACGCCGCGCCCGCCGCCAAGTGGACCGTCGGCGAGCTCGCGAACCAGACCGCGGTGTCCCGGTCGCTGCTCGACGCACGCTTCCGGCAGTTGCTGGGTCGTGCACCGATCCGCTACCTGACCGAGTGGCGCATGCACGTGGCCCAGGACCTCCTCGCCACCACCGACCTCAGCGTCTACGCGATCGCGCGGCGGGTGGGCTACGACGCGGAAGAGGCGTTCAGCCGGGCCTTCAAACGCGAGCGGGGTGCCTCACCCGGCCAATGGCGGGTGCGCTATCACGCGCAGCGGGCGCTCGCCGGCTGACCTCGCAGATGGCACATTTCTGACCTTCCGGCGACGACCTCGCGGGCGTATGGTCCTGTGATCTAGCCATGTGATCGCCTGGGGGTCGATGAGATGTCGCTGTTGATCGCTCGCCGCACGCTGCTGTCGTTGCTGTTGATCGTCGCCGCCGCACTGGTGTCGCCGGTCGCCGCGTCGGCGAGCCAGCACAGCGGACCGATGCTGCGGGCCCGGGGGATTCCGGCCGTCGGCAGCCTCAACTGGTCCGGGTACGCGGTCACGAAGTCTGACGCGCCGTTCACCTACGTGCACAGCCGCTTCGTGCAGCCGTCGATCACGTGTTACGGCGTCAAGGACCAGGTCATGTCGGCCTGGGTCGGGCTCGACGGGTACGACAACGGCACCGTCGAGCAGGACGGCACCGCGGCCGCCTGCAAGGGTCCGCACCACCTGACGCCGGTCTACTACGGCTGGTACGAGATGTACCCGGAGAACTCCGTGGCCGTGTTCCCGGTGACGCCGGGCGACGTGATCGACACGGTGGTGAGTTACGCAGGCGGCACGTTCTCCCTCACCGTGTCCGACCTGACCTCGGGCCGCTCCAAGACCCACATGGCGACCTGCGCCGAGTGTGGCCGGACGTCGGCGGAGTGGATCGTCGAGCGGCCTGCGTCGTGCAAGACGGTCGACCCGTTCAGCGGCTGCTTCATCGATGCGCTGGCCAACTTCGGTTCGGTCACGATGACCCAGAACACCGTGCAGGTGGCGGGTGGCAAGGTCTCCGCGATCACCGCCTATCCGCGCCACAAGATGGTGATCGTCGACCCGGAGTCGACCGGGCTCAAGCAGTTGGATGCTGTCAGCGCACTCGGCGGGCAGTCGTTCACGATCGGCTGGCTGGCGAACGGTAAGCCGGTCCCGATCGAGCTCTGACAGGCACTGCAGGACTGCGCTCGCTAGGATCGCCGCGTGCCGGATTCCCGTGCACCGCGAGTTCCGCAGCGGGTGCAGTTCTGCCGAGCCCCCGACGGGGTGCGGATCGCGTACGCCGTGCACGGTAGCGGGCCGCCGCTGTTGATCTCGACGTGCTGGCTCAGTCACCTGCAGTTCGACTGGGAAAGCCCTGTGTGGCGGCACTTCCTCACCGACCTCGGCAAGATCGCGACCGTCATCCGCTTCGACGAGCGGGGTCACGGCCTGTCCGACTGGGACGTCTCGGACCACAGCCTCGAAGCTCGCGTCGGCGACCTCGAAGCGGTCGCGGACGCCGCCGGTTTCCCACGCTTCGCCCTGATGGCGATGGCGCAGGGCGGGCCTGTCGCCATCACCTATGCGGTGCGGCACCCCGAGCGGGTGTCCCGGCTCCTCTTCTACGGCAGCTACGCGTGCGGCAGCGCCGGGATGTCGGACGAAGACCGCGAGATGGAGGACGCGTTCGACAAGCTGATCAGGGTGGGGTGGGCGCGGCCGGACTCGACCTTCCGACGGGTCTTCACCTCACTGATGATCCCGGACGCGACCGAGGAACAGATGCGCTGGCTCGACGATCTGCAGCGCGTATCGGTGTCGGCCAGCACCCTCGCCGCCGCGCGGATCCAACGTCTGCAGGCAGACGCCGAGCCGTCGTTGCCGAGCCTGCGCCTGCCGACGCTCATCCTGCATTCCACCGGCGACCGGATGAACTCGTTCGAGTACGGCCGGCGCCTGGCCTCCTCGATCGAAGACGCGCGCCTGGTCGCGCTCGACAGCCAGAACCACATCGTGCTCGAGGACGAGCCGGCCTGGCAGGTGTTCCTCGACGAGGTGCGGCAGTTCCTGGTGCCCGATGCCGACCTTGCGCACGCCCCGGCCCGCGTCGAGGAGGTGCTTTCGGTACGCGAAATCGATGTGCTGCGCCTCGCCGCTGCCGGGCATGACAACGAGGCCATCGCCACGATGCTGCACCTGAGCGTGCGCACCGTCGAGCGTCACCTGCAGAACATCTACGCCAAGCTCGACCTGCAAGGCCGCTCGGCGCGGGCTGCGGCGGTCGCGCGCCTGCTCGCCCCGGCCTGAGCACGCGACTACGCGTCGGCCGCCACCACCGGGCTGTGGCTGGTAGCGAAGATGGGTGCCGGCACGGATGCGCCGGGTCTGGCCGAATTCCTACCTTTGCTTGCGACGGTCGCCGTACGTTGCGGCGCCCACCACGACAGGAGCAAGTGATCATGACCGACACGTCGATCGAACTCGATCCCATCAAGACCAAGCACCGCGCCATGTGGGCGCTCGGCGACTACGACCGGGTCTCCACCGATGTCATCCCCGAGCTCGGAAAGGCGCTCGTCGAGGCCGCCGGGATCAAGCCCGGCGAGCAGGTGCTCGACGTCGCCGCGGGTTCGGGCAACGCAAGCCTGCCGGCCGCGACCGCCGGCGGCCGCGTCACGGCCACGGACCTCACCCCCGAGTTGCTCGAGATCGGGCGGCAGCGCGCGAGCGCGGAACACCTGGACATCGCCTGGCAGGAGGCCGACGCGGAGCATCTGCCGTTCGGCGACAACGACTTCGATGTCACGATGTCGTGCGTGGGCGTGATGTTCGCGCCGTTCCACCAGCCGGTCGCCGACGAACTCGTGCGGGTGACGCGGCCCGGCGGGCGGATCGCGCTGGCGAACTGGACACCGGGCGGGTTCATCGGCCAGCTGTTCTCGACGATGCGGCCGTTCGTCCCGGCGCCCCCGCCGGGCGCGACACCCGGTCCGCGGTGGGGCGACGAGGAGCACGTGCGCGGCTTGTTCGGCGACTCGGTGCGAACGCTGGATGCGCACAAGCGCATGCTGCGCGTCGAGCCGTTCGCCTCCGGCGCGCAGTTCCGTGACTTCTTCGCCGCGTACTACGGGCCGACGATCGCCGCGTTCCGCAACGTCGCCGACGACCCCGAGCGCACCGAGGAGCTCAACCGCGCCCTGGAGGACCTCGCCGAGGAGCACGGCGCGAGCAGCGGCGTGATGGAGTGGGAGTACCTGCTGGTCGTCGCCGAGCGCTGACTCGTCAGCCGGCGGAGTGGCTCCCCGTCATCAGCGCACCGAGATCCTCGGGGGCCAGGAAGGACGGCGGGGGCGGCGGGCCCCAGTTGAACAGGCCCTTGGCGCCCTCGAGCACTTCGGGGGTCCAGAGCTGGTCGTCGACGATGCAGTCCATGTCGGAGTAGTACTCGCTGAAGTTGCCCGCCGGGTCCTTGAGGTACCAGAAGAAGTTGGACCCGGCGTGGTGACGGCCCATGCCCCAGATGTGCCGCTCGGGGTGCTCCTCCAGCATCGCGCAGGCGCCCCGGCCGACGTCGTCGATGTCATCGACCTGCCAGGACGTGTGATGCAGGTAGGTGACCGGCGACGCGAGCACCAGCAGGTTGTGGTGGTCGATCGAACAGCGCAGGAACGCACCCGCGTCCTTGATGTAGTCGCTGATCTTGAACCCGAGGCCGTCGGTGAAGAAGGCCTGCGTCACCTCGAGATCGGTGGTGGCGAGCACGGCATGACCGAGCTTGCGCGGGAGTACCCGCTCGGTCCGCACGATCCCCGGCGCGCGGGTGCCTTGCCGTTCGAGGCGGCCCGGGCCGTTGTACGGCGTCGCGGGCAACGCGTCCTGCGTCACGCGAGGTGCGAGCTCGACAACGGCACGCATGCCGGTGGTCTTCTCGACCGCCGTGACGCCAGTGGCCGTGCGCTGGCAATCGATGCCCATCCGGGTCAGGTTGTCGGCGACCCGGTCGAGATCGTCGGGATCGTCGGCGCCGACCCGCATCTCGACCAGTCGTCGCGTGGGTGCCGCCACGATGTGCAGCTGGCGCCCGGCGTCGCGGGTGGCGAACCAGCCGTCGCCGTCGGGCGTCAGGCCGAACTCGGTGTAGTAGGCGGCGGTCTCGTCGACGTTCGGCACACCCATCGTGACCGACGTCAGCCGGTGCAGTGCCATGGTCAGCCCTCCTTCGCAGCCACGAAGCGATGCCTCAGCTCGCCGATCCCCTCGATGTGACTGACCAGCTCCTCGCCGTCGGCCAGGTAGCGCTGCGGAACGCGGCCCAACCCGACGCCGGAGGGCGTGCCGGTGAAGATCACGTCACCGGGCAGCAGTGGCAATGTGCGCGACAACCGGGCCACGAGTTCTGGAACCGAAATGATCAGGTCGGCAGTGCGACCGAGCTGCATCTGTTCGCCGTCGATCGCGCAGCCGAGCTCGAGGTCGTTCGGGTCGTCGAACTCGTCGAGGGTGACCAGCCACGGCCCGATCGGACCGAAGCCGGGCAGCGACTTGCCCATGCTGAACTGCGGCGGCTTCGCGGCCATCTGCAGCTTGCGTTCGGAGATGTCCTGGCCGACCGCATATCCCGCCACGTAGGACAACGCGTTCTCGACGTCGACCTGGTAGGCCAAGCGGCCGATGATCGCGACGAGCTCGACCTCCCAGTCGGTGTTGCCGTCCGGCGGCAGGGTGATGTCGGCGTAGGGCCCGACGATGCACGACGGGAACTTGGTGAACACCGGCGGCTCGCCAACCGGCGCCTCGAAGCCGGACTCGGCGGCGTGGGCACGGTAATTGAGACCGATCCCCACGACCTGACGTGGGTTGGGGGTCGGGGCGCCGAGCTCGCGCGGATCGAACGGGTCACCGGCCGGCAGCTGCGCCGAGCCCGCCCAGGCGACGAACGCGTCCCACTGGGCGTAGACGGACTGTGGGTCGGCGCCGAACTCGCCGTTGCTCGCCTTCTCGACGTCGACGGCGGTGTCGCCGGTGATCAGCACCAGTCGTCCTGCCAGATTCCCAACCCGCACTGCCGCCTCCAGGAAGAAGATGAGGACTTGACGATATCCCCCGCCTGGTCCGGCGAGTGGCGAGAAAACGTGATCGAGTGGCGAGCCCCAAGGCGCCACTCGAGGGCGTCGAACGCCACTCAGCGCCGAATTGCGGCGGGCGCGGGCGCGGCGTTTGCCCTCGTGCATGGCCTGCACCCGGGCCACCGGGATCTCGCGTCCCTCGGCGATCAGGTCCGCGCCGAGCCGCTGCGGGGCGGGCATGCTCGCTTCCCAGGCGTCGCGGCCGTCGAGCAGAGCCGGGGCGGTGCGCAGCGTGAAATCGCGCGGTGCGATCGCGTCGAGGTCGGCCCAGCCGACCGGGAAGGACACCGGCGTCCCCGGCCGCAGCCGTGGGCTGTACGCCGCGACCACAGTGGCGCCACCCGCCCGGGTGGCGTCGAGGAAGACCTTCCCGTGCCGCTCGTCGCGCACGAACGCGGTGGTGGCCAGCTCCGGGTCCAGGCGTTCGGCCCGCGCGGCCAGGGCGCGGGTGGCCGCGGCGATCTCCTCGACCTGCGCGTCGGCCACCGGGACGAACACGTGCAGGCCCTTCGCGCCGCTGGTCTTGACGGCTCCCTGTAGCCCGGAGTCGGTGAGCGCCTGCCCCACGAGCTCGGTCGCGAGCACGGCCAGCCGGAATGCGTCGGCCTCCGGCGGGTCGAGGTCGAGGACGAGATGGGTCGGGTGCTCCCACTCGCCGGTCCGGAACAGGGTCGGGTGGTACTCGACCGCGCGCTGGTTGCCGAACCAGAGCAGCGTGCGCCGGTCGTTGCACAGCGCATAGGAGATGTCGCGCTTGGACGATTCCGCCCAGACCGAGACGGTACGAACCCAATCGGGCGTGTACTTCGGGACGTTCTTCTGCATGAACGGTTTCTGGCCGGGCCGCACCCGCATCACCGACAGCGGCCGCTCTTCCAGCTGCGGGACGAGTCGATCGCTCATGAGGTCGAGGTAGTCGAGCAGGTCGCGCTTGGTGGCCTCGGCACCGTCGAAGAGCGGTTGATCGAGATTGGTCAGCGCGACACCGTCGCGCTCCTCGTCGGTGCCCATCACCCCATCTTCCCGGTCGCTGCAACGCCGTAGGGTGGGCGGTCATGAGCGACGAGCACGGCTTGATGCCGGCGGCATTCTTCGGGCACGGAAACCCGATGAACGCCCTGGACGTGAATCGCTACACCGCTGCCTGGCAGGCGTTCGGGAGTGCGGTCCCGCGACCGCGCGCCGTGCTGGTGATCAGCGCGCACTGGTACATCAATGCAACCGCGGTGACCGCCATGCCGCGGCCCCGCACGATCCACGACTTCTACGGCTTCCCGCGGGAGCTGTTCGACGTCGAGTACCCCGCTCCGGGGTTGCCGGACCTGGCGGCGGAGATCAGCGACGTGGTCGAGCCGACCTGGGTCGGCGCCGATGTCGACAGCTGGGGGATCGACCACGGCACGTGGTCGGTGCTCGTGCACGCGTTCCCCGACGCGTCGATCCCGGTGGTGCAGCTGTCGATCAATGCCGAGAAACCGCTCGACTACCACCTCGAGCTCGGCGCCAAGCTCGCGCCGTTGCGCGAACGCGGCGTCCTGATCATCGGCAGCGGCAACATCGTGCACAACCTGCGCGGGATGAGCTGGGACCTCGCCGACGAGGGCTACGACTGGGCGCGCCGCTTCGACGACGCAGCACGGACGACGATGCTGGACGAGCCCACAGAGTTCGCGCACCTGGACGCGCATCGCGATTTCCGAAATGCGGTGCCCACGCCCGACCATTTCATTCCCGGCCTGTACTTCGCCGGGCTCGCCGGCGCCGCGAGCCACGCCGCACCCGAGGTGTTGGTCGACGGCTTCGCCTACGGCTCGCTGTCGATGACCGCCTACACCCTCGGGCTGAACTGCCCCGAGATCGCCGGCGAGGGTGGAGCGCCTCGCCCGCCGGCGGGCCTGCCGCCGGACGGCTCGAACATCTGAGCGGCCTGCTTACGCCGCCGCCGCGGTCCAGTCCAGGTACATGCCGGCGTAGATCCACTTGCTGGTCTCGATCGCCAGCAGCAGCACCCGCGAGCCGGGCTGCACCGCTCCGGTGCGCCACGCGTGATCGAGCGCGAGCGGCACCGCGGCCGAGCCGGTGGCGCCCACCAGGCCGAGATTCTCGACGACGCGGCCGGCGATGGCCGACCACGCGGGCGTGAGCTGGCCGGACTCCTCGATCTCCTTGGTCAGGTATCCGGCGTTGCCCTCCGGGATCACGCAGACATCGACCGCATCGGCGTCGAGACCGTTGCGGTCGAGTACGTCGGCGAGGCCCTGCGCGATCACGGCCGGGGTGAATCGGCCGGATTCGACGACGTCGACCTTGAGTTCGACCAACCGCTTGGCCTGCAACTGCTCGTGCAGCGGTGCGTGCGTGCCCGCGCCGACGACCTGCATGCCGGGTTTGCGGCCGACGCCGAGGGAACCGAGCGCGGACTCGTGCAGTCCCGGGCCGACATCGTCGGTGGCCCGCAGCAGCACCGCGCCGGCACCGTCGCCGAAGCTGTAGACCGGAATGCGGTCGCGCATCCGGATGCGGCCGGGATCGGTGTCGCGGTAGATCGGCACCAGCAGCGGTGAGATCGCCTCGCTGCCGACGACCAGCGCAGTGCGATACGACCCGCGTTCGAGATACACCCTGCGCGATGTCGAGGGCCTCGACCGCGCCTGCGCAGCCGGAGCGCACGTCGATCGCCGCGCAGCCGGACAACCCGAGGTGGTCGGCGACGAACGCGGACATCGGCGGCAGCAGGTAGTCAGGGCTGCTGGTGCTGATCACCAGCAGGTCGACCTCGCCGGCCGCGACGCCGGCCCGCGTGAGCGCCTGTTCGCAGGCCCGGGCCGCCATCTGCGAGTTGCTGGTCTCGTGCTCGCCGGTGGCCGGGTCGATCATCCAGTGCCGCTGCTCGACCTGCACGCCGTCGAGGACGTCTTTCGGCAGCGGCCCGACCAGTAGCTCGAGCATCTCGTTCGTGATGGGCGCGCCGGGCAGATGCGCGCCGGTGCTCAGGATCTGTACGGGCATCGGTGGTCCTCTTTCCGAAATTCAGGCGGCGAGTGCGGTGACGGTGCGCTTGAGGCGTCGCGCATCATTGGTGGCGTAGGTGCGGCTCTCGCCGAGCGTGCCGGTGCACAGGCCACTGAGAACCCGGCCAGGCCCGACCTCGACGAAGGTCGTCACGCCATCGGCGGCGAGGCGCCGCACGGTGTCGGTCCAGCGCACCCGTCCGGTGATCTGCCGGCGCAGCGCGGCCCGGGCGTCGGCCGGAGTGTCGGCGTAGTCGGCACTCACGTTCGTCACGATCGGGGTCGACGGCGGGTCGATCGGGGTGCGTTCCAGTTCGAGTGCGAACGCAGCCTCGATGTCGCGCATCAGCGAGCAGTGGAACGGCGCGCCGACGTCCAGCACGGCGACCCGGGCCGCACCGAACGCGGTCGCACGCGCGGCCAGCTCGTCGACACCGGCTTCGGTGCCCGATACCACCACCTGCACCGGGTCGTTGTCGTTGGCGACCTCGACGAGTTGCCCGGTGGTCGTCGCGGCCTCGGCGCACAGCCGCTCGACATCGTGCAGGCGCAGCCCGAGAACCGCGGCCATCCGGCCCGGCGTGCGGGCGCTCACGGCATGCATCAGCTCGCCGCGGCGGCGCACCAGCCGCAGCCCGTCGCGCCAGTCGAGCGCCCCGGCGGCCACCATGGCCGCGTATTCACCCAGGCTGTGCCCGGCCACCACGTCGGGCACGATGCCCTGCTCGGAGAGCACGTCAAGGGTGGCCACGCAGGTCACGAAGATGGCCGGTTGGGTGATGTCGGTGCGGCGCAGCGCCTCCGCCGGCCCGGCGAAGCACGCCTCGCTCAACGGGAATCCGACGATCTCGTCGGCCGGGCGGTAGTAGGTGTCGAGCAGCCTCGGATGCTGCTGCACGAGATCGGTGCCCATGCCGACGCGTTGTGAGCCTTGCCCCGGAAACAGAAATGCAGTGCTCGTCATGACGTCGTCCTCAGGCCGCGCGGCCGACGCCGAGCACCGTGCTCGCCCCGCCGTCCACGTTGATGAATGCACCGGTGAGATAGCTCGACTCGGGCCCGGCGAGGAAGCGCACCGCGGCTGCGATCTGCGCGGCGTTGCCGAACCTGCGCATCGGGATCTGTCGCTTGATCGCCTTGCCGGTGGCGCCCGTGGCGAGCTCGGCGACCATGTCGGTCTCGGCGAACCCGGGCCGCACGGTGTTGACCCGCACCCCGAAGCGAGCACCCTCGACTGCGGCGCACCGGGTGAAGGCGTCGACGGCGCCCTTCGATGCGCTGTAGTTCGCCTCGCCGGTCCAGCCGCGTTCGCCCATCACCGACGACACGTTGACGATCGCGCCGTCGCCCTGGGCCATGAGGTGCGGCAACACCGCCTGGGTGCAGTTGAACACCCCGCCGAAGTTGACCCGCATGACGTCCCAGCAGTCGGACTCGGTCATCGCGTAGATGAGGGCGTTGCGGGTGATCCCGGCGTTGTTCACGAGGATGTGCAGGCCGCCGAGGTCGGCGAGCGTGGTGTCGACGAGGTGCTGAGCCTGGTCGCGTTCGGCCACGTCGGCCGCGACGGCCACGGCCCGGCCGCCGGCGCCGATGATCTCGGCGACCACGTGGTCGGCGGCGGCTTGGTCGCTGCGGTAGTTCACCACCACGGTGGCGCCGTCGGCGGCCAACGCGCGGCAGATCTGCGCGCCGATGCCGCGCGAGCCGCCGGTGACGATCGCGATGCGGTCCTGCAGTGTCATGCGTCCACTTCCTCGGTCGGTGGGGTCAGCAGCAGGCAGATGTGGCTGCCGGTGAGCGATGAGCTGTTGACCAGCGCGGGCTGTGCCGCCCCGGCCGGGTGGTCGGCCCAGCTGCGGATGGCGAGTGTGGCGGCGAGCGCCGCACCGACGCCGGCCGGTTCGCCGAGCTCACGCTTGGGGGCCTGCCGGTGTGGCGCCTGCGGCGCAGTACCGAACAGCCGCGTCACCGCCGCCGCCTCGGGCTCGTCGGCGCTGGTCAGGCCGGCTGCGGCGAGCCAGACGCTGCCGACGTCGTGGCGGTCGATCCCGGCCTCGAAGAGCGCGAGGCGCATCGCGCGCTCGACACCGCTGCCGTGCGGATCCCAGCCGCCCCCTGGCCGGGCGTCGGATGCGAATCCGGCGCCGGCAACCCGCGCGTGCACCGTGGCGCCGCGGGCGTGGGCCGCGCGGCGGCGTTCGAGCACGAGCGAGACGCTGGCCTCGGTCAGCCCGAACCTGCCGTCCGGTGCCGCGCCGTCGGTCCTCGCGGACACCATGCCGCACGCCGCGTAGGCGCTGACGAGCTCATCGGTGAGGGCGTCGGACACGGTGACCACCAGGCGATCCGCGCGCCCGGCGCGCAGCAGGTCGGCGGCGTACACCAGCACGGCTGCAGCGGTCGCATGCCCGACGCTGAGTGTGGAGGTCGGGCCGCGCAGGCCGAGGTGCATCGCCACCTGCCCGGCGGCCTGGTTGTAGACGGTGTTCGGGAACACGCCCGGGTCGGCGGCGTCTGCGCCGTGCGCGAGGACGGAACCGGCGAACCGCTCGATCGCCTCCACCGGGCCGGCGCCGGTGCCGAACAGGATGCCGCAGCCGGCTGCGGTCTCGCTGCGCGCCTCGATGCCGGCGTCGGCGAGGGCCTGCGCCGCGGACACGACGCTCAGCACGCTGAGCCGGTCCATCCGGCGTCGCTCGCGGCGCGTCAGGTATGCGTCCGGCTGCAGGTCGACCTCGCCGACCCGGTAACCGTCGCGCAGTTCGTGAACGTCGCGACCGGCCTGCACGGCCGCCCACGCGGCCTCGACGTCGGCGCCGGCCGCCGTCAGCGCGGACCTGCCGGTGATCACCACGTCGTCCACATCGGGTGCGGGCGGGGTCAGCGCGCCGGGCCGGTTCAGGACCAGGCTCGCATTGGCACCCCCGAAGGCGAAGTTGTTGGAGATCGCCACGTCGGTGTCCAGCGGCTGCGCGTCGTTGGGCGTGTAGTCGAGCGGGCACTGCGGATCCTGCTCGTCATAGCCGGCAGTCGGTGGGGCGACCTGGTCGCGCAACGCGTTCATCGTCACGATGGCCTCGACCGCCCCGGCGGCGCCCAGCAGGTGCCCGATCACGGACTTCGTGCTGCTCACGCGCAGCCGGCTCGCCGCAGGCCCGAGGGCCAGCGCGATGGCGTTGCTCTCGGCGGAGTCGTTCTTCGGGGTGCCGGTGCCGTGTCCGTTGACGTAGCCGACGTCGTCCGGACCGGCGCCGGCAGCACTCACCGCTGCTCGGATCGCCAGCGCGGCACCGCTCCCGTCCGGCCGCGGGGCGGTCGCGTGGAAGCCGTCGGCGGACAGGCCGTAGCCGGCCACCTCCACGATCGGTTCCAGGCCATGTTCTTTCGCGAAATCAGCGCGAACCAGCAGCACCATGCCGCTGCCCTCGCCGAGTGAGAGGCCCTGGCGGTTGCCGGAGTACGGCGCCGCGGGCGTGGGCGACAGCGACTGCAGGGCGCTGAATCCGGCGAAGACGATGTCGGACAGCGCGTCGGTGCCGCCGGCGAGCACGGCGTCGGCGCGACCCACGCGCAGCAGGTCGGCGGCGAGCCCGATCGCGTTGGCGCCGGACGCGCAGGCGGTGTTCACCGCCAGCACCGGCCCGCGCAGGCCGAACGCCGCGGCCAGCGCGTCGGCGAGCGCGCCGGGTGTGACGAGTGCGGCCAGCCGCGGGTCCGGATCGTCACCGGCGGCCCGGTGGCGCAGCCATTCGCGGGCCGAGAGCAGCCCGGCGTTGCAGGTGCCGAGCACCAGCCCGATCCGAGTGCGCTCGACAGTGCCGGCCGGAAGCGCGGCCATGGCCTCGTCGGCCGCGACGAGCGCGAAGTCCAGGGCCCGCTCGCGGTGCCCGGGCGGTCGGCGATAGGTGCGCGCGGTGCGCGCCTCGACGGTGACCTCGCCGCCGATCTTGGTCTGGAAGCCGGTCATGTCGAGGTGCTGCACCGGGTTGATGGCGACGCGGCCGGCTCGGGCGCCGTCCCACAGATCGGCCGCGGTGGGTCCCTGTGACGTGATGGCGCCGACGCCGATCACGGCGATCGTGCTGGATGTGGTCATGAGCGTCCTCGTTCGGTGTCAGGCGGCGGCGCTGAGGGCGAGGGCGACTTGCTGGCCCTCGAGTCCGCGAGCGATCGACAGGGTGTGGCGGGGCCGGATCCGGCGAGCCTCGTGCGGCACGAAGTCGAAGTCGCACTCGGGATCGGGCCGGTCCAGGTTGAGCGTGGGCGGCACGGCTCCGGCGTCCACAGCAAGCGCGCACACGGCCGCGTTGAGCGCCCCGGCCCCGGCCACGAGGTGCCCGGTGGCCGGTTTGACCGAGCTGGCCACCGGGCGACGGCCGGCGCCGAAGAGCCCGGTCAGCGCCCGGCTCTCGCTGAGGTCGCCGAGCCGGGTCGCGCAGCCGTGCGCGGCCACGTAGTCGACGTCGTCGGTGTCGACCCGCGCCTCCCGCAGCGCGTTCGCGAGTGCGCGGGTGAGCGCTTCGCCGGACGGCTCCGGGGTGAGCAACCGGGCACCGTCGAAGGTGCTGCCGAACCCGGTGACGAGCGCGTAGACGTGTGCGCCGCGCCGACGGGCGTGGTCGAGATCTTCCAGAATCAGAAATGCGGCGCCTTCGCCGAGCAACGAACCGCTGCGCTGCAGGTCGTAGGGCCGGAAGCCCTGCGGGCCGTCGTCGCGGGGGCTCAGCACGCCGAGCCCGTCCATCTTCGACATCACCCACCACGAGGCCGCGTCGTCGAACCCGCCGGCCAGTGCGACGTCGGCCTCGCCGCGGCGAATCGAGCGGAACGCGCGCCCGATCGCCGTGGCGCCGGCGTCGGCAGTGCCGTGGAAGTAGGCGGTCGGCCCACGCAGGCCGTAGGTCTGGGACAGGTGGAACACCGCGGCCGACTGCAGACCTTCGACGTAGAACAGCGGCGCGAATGCGGAGGCCGCGTGCGCCCCGAGGCGTCGATGGTCGGCGCGGCCGTCGGTGCAACCGACGGCCCGGACCCCGTCGAGGAACGGGTCGAGCTGCGAGACCTCCTTGTTGCCGCCGACGAACACCGCCGCACGGGCGGTGTCGCACTCCGCGAAGTCGATGCCCGCGTCGGCCACGGCCAGCGCCGCCCCGGCGATCGCGAGCTGGTCGTTGCGGGTGGTCATCCGCAGCGCCCGCCGGCTCGCGTACGCGGTGGGGTCGAAGGCGTCGATCTCGCCGGCGTATCGCGTGTGGAACGAGTCGGGTGCGTAGTGCTCGATACGGCGCACACCGCTGTGTCCGTCCAGCAAGGCACTCCAGACCTGCGTGCGGCCGGCGCCGAGCGCGGTGAGCAGGCCGACGCCGGTCACTGCGACCTGGCGCATCACTCGCCGCCGTCCACGCGCTCGAGCACCAGCTGCCCGACGGTGGTCACCGGTCGGCCGTCGACCCGCGCGCCGGCGCGGAACACTGCGCGGGTGTCGTCGCGGCTGATCAGCTCGGCAGAGAGCTCGAGCACGTCGCCGGGGGCGACGAAGTGCCGGAATCTTGCCCGGCGCACGCCGCCGAGCACCCAGTCGTCGTCCTGCGCGACGACGGTGCGGGCGAGCTCGGTGAGGTCGTCGATGATGAGCACGCCGGGCAGCACCGGGAACCTCGGGAAGTGCGTGTCGAAGACGTCGAGCGTGTTGGGCACGTGCCGGACGCCGACCGCGCGGCGACCCGGTTCGTGTTCGACGAGCTTGTCCAATCGCGTGTTCATGCAGCCTGCTCCAGGTCGTCGGCAGCCCGGACCACGAACGACGCGTTGGTGCCGCCGAACGCGAAGGCGTTCACCAGCACCGACCGCACCCGGCGCGGCTTGGCGACGTGCGGCACGTAGTCGAGGTCGAGCTTCGGGTCGGGGTGGTCCAGGTTGAGCGTCGGCGGCACCACCTGATGGCGCAGCGCGCCGAGCGCGGCGACGAGGTTGACGCCGCCGGCGGCAGACGTGAGGTGCCCGGTCATCGACTTCGGGGAGCTCACCGACGCGGCATAGGCCGCCGGGCCGAGCACCGACTTGATGGCGACGGTCTCGCTGAGGTCGTTGCCCGGCGTCCCGGTGCCGTGCGCGACGACGTAGTCGACTGCCGAGAGCCCCGCTTCGTCGAGCGCGGCGCGCATCGCGGGAATCGCGCCGCCGCCGTCGGGCGGGGAATCGGTGATGCGGTAGGCGTTGAGCGTCGAGCCGTAGCCGACCAGCTCGGCGTGGATGTGCGCGCCGCGAGCGGTCGCGACGTCCCAGTCCTCGAGCACGGCGACCACCGCGCCCTCACCCAGCACGAAACCGGAACGCTGCGCGTCGAAGGGGCGCGAGGCTCGCTGCGGGTCGTCGTTGTACTCGTCGGTGAGGGCGCCCAACAGGGAGAAGCCGAGCACGTCGAGCCAGGTGGTGAGGGAGTCGAAGCCGCCGGCGAGCAGGGCCGTGCACTCACCTTCCTGGATGCGGCGATACGCCTCGCCGAGGGCGTGTGCGGCACCTGCGCACGCGGTGCTGACGCTGATCGCCGGGCCGCGGCAGTCGCCGACACCGGCGATCGCGGCGACCCCGACGTTCTGGTCGCGGAGCAGCACGTCGCCCGGTGCCTGCCGGTGGAAGGTGCCGGTGCCGGCCGCTTGTGCGATCGCCACCAGTTCGGCCAGTTCGGGACGGCCGACGCTCGCGCCGATCGCCACACCGCGCACGTACGGATCGTTGCCCCCCCACCCCGGGCCGGCGTCACGCGCCGCCTCGACCGCGGCCGCGACGCCGAACCGTGCGGCGCGGGAAAGGTGTTTGGCCGGCACCCGCGCATCGACGAATTTGTGGAAATCGAAATCGCGGACGACAGCGCCGATGCGCACCGGGTACGTGTCGACGTCGAACAGGTCGAGCCTGCCGATCCCGCTGCGCCCGGCCACCAGCGAATCCCATGTCTGTTCCGCGGTGTGACCCACCGGGGTCACTGCACCGATGCCGGTGATGGCGACCCGGTTCACGAGGCCACCGCCTGCTGCGCCGGGTAGAGGCGGTGCAGCATGGCACGCACCGTGTCGACGTCCTCGAGGTCCTCGACCGCCATCAGCGCGCACATGATCGAGTCGGCGCGCAGCACCTCGCGCCCGTCCACGCTGACGCGTCCGGACAGCACAGCGGTCTCCGCCCCCATCGACTCGACGACGCCCTCGAGCACCAGCACGTCGCCGGGACGCACCGCAGCGCTGATCACGACCTCGTCGACCGAGAGCAACGCGGCACGCTGCCGCAGGTCGGTCGATGCCATGATCAGCCAGGTGCCTGCCTGACACAGCGCCTCCAGCACGAGCGGGGCGGGCATCTGCGGGCCCTGGCCCTCGTCGCGCCAGAACGTCTCAAGCCGCGAGGTGAGCTTTCGGGCGCTGACGAACCGACCGGGGTCGACGCTGTCGATCCGGTCGATGAGATGGAACCGCATGGCGTTCCTTCCTGCGGATGGAAGCTGGCCGAACAGGCGCGAATACGAGCGAGACCTGCGCGATCGCGTAGTCACCGGTGTGTGACAGTGACACCTCGGCGGTGCCGCCGCAGGTGGTGAGCTGGTCCGCGAGCCGGCCGGACAGGTGCAGCAGCGGCCGGCCGAGCCGGTCGTTGTGGACCTCGATGTCGGTCCAGTGGTGTCCCTGGCGCAGTCCGGTGCCGAAAGCTTTCAACAACGCCTCTTTGGCGGCGAATCGCGCTGCGAGATGCGAGTACCGATCGCGCTTCGCGGCGCAATAGGCGAGCTCGTGCGCGGTGAAGATGCCGCCGGCCCCGTGCGGGTTCTCCTCGAGGAGCCGGCGCAGCCGACGTACGTCCACGATGTCGACGCCGACCGCGACCCGCATGATCGCGCTCAGGCCGCGAGGGTCGACGCGTCGAGGCGCTGCTGCACCAGGGTGGCCAGGTTGGCGACGGTGAACAGGCCCATCACCTCGTCGGCCTGCAGCTTCCCGGCGAGCGCGTTGGCGTCGATCTGGGGCATGACGCGCGACAGCTGCGCGAGCCCCTGTGCCGTGATGATCTCGTTCTCGTCGCCGAACTCGTCGTCGGGGATCCCGCCCTGGACGTACCCGGCGAGCTCGCCCGCCGAGATCTTCACCGACAGCGCGCGCTCGAGCCGGAACAGGATGTCGAGCAGGTCGATCGACTCGGCCCCGAGATCGTCGAGCAGCGTCGCGTCCGGCGTGACCTCGTCGGTGTCGACGCCGACCGCCTCGGCCACCGCGTCGACGACCGCATCCAGCACGGTGTCGGAGATCGTTTCGAGTTGCATGCTTGCTCCCTGGGATGAGGTGGCGCGTCGGGCACGCGTCATCGATCAGAGCGGCGAGATCGAGCTCGAATACACCCGATCCCTGGTATCAGCGGCGGCCGCCCGTGCTCCTCATCTGCACCAACACGAAGGAGATCGCCGTGCCCATCGAGAATGTCGCCGTGGTCGGGTTGGGTCGGCTGGGCCGGTCGCTGACCGCTCAACTGGCCGGACAGGGTTTCACCGTCTTCGTCTACGACCCGTCGCCGGCGCGGGTCGCCGCCGCTGTGGCCTGGGGCGGCACCGCCGCCGCGTTACCAGCCGACGCGGCCGAGCCCGCCGACGTCGTCATCCTCGCCGCCGATGACGAGCAGAGCGCCGAGGAGATGCTCTTCGACCACGGCGGCATCGGTGAGACCCTGCGCTCGGGCGCCTGCGTCGTGGACGCGTCGCCCACCAGTGCCGGCTTCCGCGAGCGCGCCACCGCCCGGCTTGCGAAGTACGAGATCACCCGGGTGGACCTGAGTCAATTCGTCCCGGTGCCGGCCGCTGCCTGAGAACACCGGGCAGGTTCAGGCCGGGTCGACGCTGCGGGTGACGACCCAGCGGTGCGGCGCGATCGGCCGCGTGCGGGTGAAGCCGTGCTTCTCGAAGACCGCCATCGGCCCGGTGTGCAGGAACGATCCCGACACGCTGCGGTCGTCGGTCTCCTCCGGGTAGCCCTCGACCGTCCCGCCGCCCAGGCGGGCGATCTCGAGCAGCGCCCCGCCCAGCGCCACGTCCGCAACGCCCCGGCGGCGCAGCCCCTTGCCGGTGAAGAAGCAGGTGATGCGCCAGTCCGGCAGTGCCACCAAGCCCGCTTCGTAGCGGCGTCGGCTCTTGACCTCCGGCAGTTGGTCCGGGGAGCCGAACTGACACCACCCGACGCAGTCCTCGCCGTCGAACACGAGCGCGGCGCAGGTGCTGCCGTCGCGTACGCGCTGTTCCTTCTCGGCCCGGTTGCGCGCGGGGGTTCGCCCCTTACCCAGCCGGACGTGGAAGCCCATGCACCAACACCCGCCCCACACCCCGTTGTTCGCCTCCACCAGCCGGGCGAACGCCGGCCACGTGGCCACCTCCAACGGCTTCACCAGTAGGCCGTCCGTCATACCGCGATCTCAACACACCGGACCGGTTACCCGACGTATCAGCGACGTGACTGAGCGCGTCCTACCTACATCGTCGGCCCGCGTTCCCGGGAGTAGTCATGGTCAGTCACAGTCACCGTCCCACCCCGCACCCGTCGCGGAAGTGGTTCTGGGCGGCACTGGCGATCGTCCTGGTCGGCGGCGCTGCCGCGATCGCGCTGGCGATGAAGAAGAGCCCGCGCTCGGCCGCCGCCGGGTGCCCGCACCCGACCCGGCAGCTGCAAGTGGCCGCGGCCCCGGACATCGCGCCGGCGGTGGCCGCGGTGGCCAGAACGGTGGAGTTCAGCGACTGCAACCCGACCCGGATCCGGGTGAGGGCGGTCGACCCGGCTGCGCAGGCGGCAACGCCGACCGGCGCCCGGAACCCGCAGGTCTGGATCCCGGACTCGACGACCGAACTCGCGCAGGTGCCGGGCACGATCGTCGCCGCGCGTTCGCTCGCGAAGTCCCCGGTCGTCCTCGCCGTCGGTACGTCGGCCGCTCGCGCCCTCGGTGCGCACCCGACGTTCGACGAGATCGCCGCAGCGGCCACGACCGCCCATCCGTTCGTGCTGGCGGTCGCCGATCCGGCACGTTCGGCGCCCACTCTCGGCACGCTCGTCGGGCTGCACCGCGATCTCGCGGCGAACCCGAGCAGCGGCGGCAACCTCGTCGCGATGCTGCAGAACACCACCACATTGACCACTCCCGTGCTGCCGGCCCGTCCGGACGTGATCAACGGGGCGCCGGTCGCGGTGCCCACGACCGAACAGGCCGTCCGCACCGCGAACCGCACGTCGCCCGTCTACTCCGCCGTGTACCCGTCCGGTTCGGCGCCGGTGCTCGACTACCCGTACGTGGTGATGGGCAAGCGCGTCGACCGCGACGCGGCCACGCTGCTATCGGCGCTGACGAGCGCGAAGGGGCGCGCGGTCCTCGCCGCTTACGGGTTCCGGGCGGCCAGCACCGCCGGGAGCGCGCCCAGCTCGGTCGAGGTGCGCAGCGTGCTGCAGTCGGTGGCCACGCTGCGCAAGCCGTCGCGGCTGCTCGCGGTGATCGACGTCTCCGGATCGATGAACAACCCGGTGCCGGGGCTGGCAGGTAGCACCCGGATCGAGGTGGCCCGGACCGCTGCCGCCGAAGGTCTGGGACTGCTGCCGCCGGACAGCGCGGTCGGCCTTTGGCGCTTCTCGGCGAACCTCACGCCGACGACCGACTACCAGCAACTCGTTCCGGTGGCACCGCTCAGCGACGCCACCCGTGGCGAGCTCGCCGGCGCGGTGGGTCAGCTCCGGGCGGTGCCCAACGGGGGCACCGGCCTGTACGACTCGGTGCTTGGCGCCGTCCGGTCCATGCGCACGCACTTCGACCCGACCCGGATCAACAGCGTCGTGGTGTTGACCGACGGCAAGGACGAGGCCGATGCCAAGCACGGAATCACCCTGCCGGCACTGGTTACGGCATTGAAGGCGCAGGCGGCGTCCTCGCAACCGGTGAAGGTGATCGCGATCGGCTACGGCCCGGACACCGACACCGGCGCGCTGCGAGCGATCACCGCTGCGAGCGGCGGGATCCTCTACACCTCAGCCGATCCGCGCGACCTGCCGGGCATCTTCCGCAACGCGATCGGTCATCGGGTGTGCGTGTCGCACTGCTGATCGATCAGGCACGTTCGCCGGCGGCGCGCGCCAGACCTTCCGCCTCCATCTGCACGTAGCGGCGCACCAGACCGGCCGAGAGGCGCCACAGCGCGCCGGCGGCCGGCCCGGTCACTTCGAAGCGCAGGGTGACCGAGCACGCGTCGCCGAGCGGGCTGATGATGTGGCTGGCGTGGGAGGTCGCGCCCGGGCCTTTGGCGTCCCAGGCGAACTCCTGGCCCTCGACGTAGCCGGTCACCGTCCACACAGTGCTCGGCAGCTTCGGCTGCTTGATCCGCACCCGCGAACCGATGCGCAGCGGCACGTCATCGAGTCGGGACACGCTCGTCATCGACTCGGTCCAGGTGGGCATCGCCTCGACGTCGCTGAGCACCTCCCACGCGACCTGCGCCGGTGCGTGGACCGCGACGTTCACCTCGTGCGCGTGTCTGCTCATCCCGGACAGCTTCCCCAGCCCTCGACCGGTGCGTCAACTGCGTCCGCGGCGCCGACGCAACCGGGCTCGCACCGCTCGCCGTGCCACCGGTCCGAGATCGTTGACCGCCTCGAGCACGGCGCCGAGTTGTTCCAGGCTGGTGAGCGCCGCGGCCGCGGCGCCAGGATCGACGCCCTCGTACAACTCGAGCCCCAGGAAGCTCGCGCTGACCGCGCGGGTGAGCCCGCGGTGGTCGACCAACCCGTCGAGCGGGGTCGCGCGCAACAACCGCCGCACGCTGGGCTCGAGCGCGTCGGCCCAGGTGCCGAGGCAGCGGCGGGCGGTGTCGGCCATCACCGGGTCCGCCTGCGCGGCCGCGGTGAGTTGCGCCATGACTGCCACGTTGCCGGCCGCGCGCTCGACGTCATGCAGTGCGCGACCGACGGCCAGCAGGTCGGCGAAGCTCATGGCGGCGTCGAACTGCGGCCGGTAGCGGTCGACGGCGGCGGTCACCGAAGCCTGGGTCGCGACCGCGACGAGGCTTGTGACCGTGCCGTAGTGGTAGAAGATCAGCGCCTGGTTGGCGTCGGCCCGACGTGCGATCGACCGTGCCGACACACCGGCGATGCCGTCCTCGCGCAACGTGGCGAGCGCGGCCTGTTCCAGCCGGGCGCGCGTCGTGTCGGTGCTCAACGACCGCGCCGCCCCACCAGCAGGAACGTGGTCAGCGCGGCGCCGACGAGCACGACGCCGACGGCGGCGAAGGGCCACGGCGACCATTCCTGGTCGCATCGCGACGCGTGGCACACCATGCCGGGGCCGCCGCGGTTGAGCCAGGCCAGCACGAATCCCCAGGCGCCGAAGCCGGCCATGGACCCGATCGCGGAGATGTTCGCGCCGCCGATCAGCACGGCGAGCCCGGCGAAGGCCGCGGTCGGCAGGGCGGCCAGCGGCCCGAAGGCGAACGCCGCCGCCAGGACGAAGCCGGCACTCGCTCCGCACAGCGCCCACGTCGTGAACTGCCACCACGTCGGTCGGTGGCGAACAGCGAGTGTCATCGGGTCACTCCCTTGTTGAGCGATCGCTCAAACCACGATACAGCACAATTTGAGCGATCGCTCAAGACGGGGCGGTTCAGGCGCGGAGCGCGGCGGTCCGGTCGATGCGCAGTCCCTCGCCGGTCCAGGCCGCCGCGCGCAGATCGGCCACCACGACGTCGGCGTCGCTGTCGACCGCGCGGGTGCCCACACCGAGCACGTGTGCCACGCCGGCGCTGCGGGCGGCCCGCACCCCCTGCGGAGCGTCCTCGATCACGATCGTCACGCCGGGATCGACTCCCAGCTCGGCAGCGGCGCGCAGGTATCCGTCCGGCGCGGGCTTGCCGGCCGCGACATCCTCGGCGGCGACCAGCACCGGCACCGGCCAGACGCCGGCAGCCTGCAGCCGGGCCTGCGCGAGCGCGCGCCGCCCCGAGGTGAACACCGCCCAGCGACCCGGATCGAGCGCGGCGACGAGCGCCTGGGCACCAGGGACCGCGACCGCGTCCCGCACTCCGGTGAGCTCCAGCTCGTCGATGCGCCCGAGCGCCGCCTCGGAGATCGGGCCGGGCGGAAAGAAATCGGCCACCGTGTCTGCGGTGCGGCGGCCGTGGACGACGGCGAGGACCCGCGACGGCGCCAGCCCGAACCCGGTCGCCCATGCCGACCACGCCGCCTCGACGTCGGCGTCGGAGTCGACGAGCACGCCGTCGAGATCGAACAGCAGAGCCTCGCCGGGCAGGAACAGCTGGGGGCCGACCACCTGCTGAGTCTGGCAGGCGCAACCGCCCGGGTGATGGCCGCAGCTGCGAGTACGGGCGCGATCTGTGGCAGCTGCTGCAGGCCGGGAGTACCTGGTCGGGCCGCGACGGAACCCGGACCCGGGTGTTCGCGGCGCCCACCGGCCCGGCCGACGGCGACGGCTGGCAGCGTTGGACGGCCGATCTACGCGTCGGTCGCCTCAGCGAGCCCGACCGCGCGCAGCAATGCGTCCGGGGCTCGTTCGGCCGGATCGGCGGTCACCAGCACGAACCGGATGCCGAGCGCGGCCGCGCCGCCGTCGGCCTGGGCGTTGTCGCCCACCATCACCGCGTCGGGCGGCTCGACACCGAGTTCGGCGCACGCCTGCCGGAAGATCTCGGGATCGGGCTTGAGCACCCCTCGCTCGTCGGAGAGCACCAGCACGTCGACGTCATCGGCGACGCCGTGCCGGCGCAGCACCGGCCGCGGGTCCCAGCCGATGTTGCTCACCATCGCCACCGGGATGCCGGCCTCGTGCAGCCGGTGCAGGACCTCGACGGTGTCCGGGTAGACGGACCAGGCTGCGGGGGAGATGCCGCGCTCGTAGAGCGCGGCCGCCTGATCGGCGTCGAGCCCGGCGTGCCGCGCGGACCCGGAGTACGCGGCGCGGTGCGCGGTCGCCGACAGGTCGCGCTCGGCCCAGATCCGCGACAGCTGCTCGGGCAGGTCCGGCGGCGGGCTGCTGCCGTTGATCGCGCCCCAGCGCACGAGGTCCGCGGCGAGGCCGGCGAACTCGTCGCCCAGCGCGTGGCGCACCGCCTGCTCGGCGCTCTCGATGTGGAACAGCGTCCCGGAGAAGTCGAACAGCACGCCCGCGGGCCGGGCGAGATCTCGGTCGGGCACCGAGCAGACGTTACGGTGTCGGTCCGGGTTGCGAGGATGGCGACATGACCGGCCAAGCGCTGTCCCGTCCTGTCGCGTCCGCCGCCGTCGAGGCGGCCGGCTGGCGGCTGATCTACACGTCGCTGGCCGCAGCCGTGCGCGTCGATTCCGTGCAGCAGGGCCTCGAGGTCGCTGCGGCGGCCGCGGCCGCGTGCGGGGACCACGCGGATGCGCACCTGCGCGTCGATCTGCGCCCTGATCGGGTGGCGTTCTCGGTGAGCACCTTCGAGCTGGGCCAGATCACCACACTGGACACCGAACTGGCCGCAGAGATCACCGCCGCGATGCACGGGCTCGGCAAGGAGTTGCTGCCGGCCTCCGGCGGACATCCGCCCCAGCTGCTCGAGATCGCGATCGATGCGCTGGACATCGAGGCGGTGCGGCCGTTCTGGCTCGCCGTGCTCGGCTACACGGCCGAGCCCGGCCGCGAATCGACGGCCGAACTCGATGGTCGATCCCGCCGGCGAGTTGCCCAACGTCTGGTTCCAGCAGATGGACGAGTCGCGTCCGCAACGCAACCGCATCCACTTCGACTTGCACGTGCCGCACGACGAGGCCGACCGGCGGATCGCGGCCGCGCTCGATGCCGGCGGCACGCTGGTCAGCGACGCCGCCGCCCGCTCGTTCTGGATCCTCGCCGACGCCGAGGGAAACGAGATCTGCATCTGCACCTGGCAGGACCGCGAGCGCAGCTGATCAGTTCGCCGCCTCGGCGTTGCGGCGGCGGTACTTCGCGGCCGTGCGTTTCCGCCCGGGGATCTCGCGGGGCGCGCCCACGCGTAGCTCGTCGAGCAGGCGTTGCGCGAACGCGACGGCCGACTCGCCCGGCTGCAGCGGGCCGCCGCCCGGCCGGTAGAACTCGACGTCGATGTCCGGCCGCTTGGGCACCCGCACCACGTCCACCGACCCGGTGACCCGCACGCACACGATCTCCGCCTCCGGCACGGCCTCGGCGAGGCGTCCGATGCCACTGCGGGCGCGCAGCTCACGGCCCAAGGAGCGGGTGGCCTCCGGGAACACGCCGATGCACTGACCACGGCGCAACGCCTCGAGCGCCGCGCGCATCGCCGCGGCGTTGCTCGCCCCGCGCTCGACCGGGATGTGGCCCATCTCGGTCATCAGCGCGCCGACGACCTTGTTCTTCCACAGCGTCGACTTCGCGAGCGCGTGGACCTGGCGCACCGGCCCGGCCGCCAC
Organism: uncultured Actinomycetota bacterium; assembly: GCA_963850835.1. Classification (GTDB taxonomy): domain Bacteria; phylum Actinomycetota; class Actinomycetes; order Mycobacteriales; family Jatrophihabitantaceae; genus Jatrophihabitans. The sequence continues at coordinate 502,263 of CAWKNB010000007.1, forward strand.
CGCGATCGCGATCGGGTCCCAGTAGCTGTCGTGATTGCCGGCGAGCAGGACCGGACCCGTCGGCGGCAGATGCTCGAGGCCGCGCACCGTCAAGCGCGACCACGGCCGCATGATGGGCGCGCTGACCGTGATGACGAACCGGTACACGGGGGTCATCGCGGTGGGGTCCCGGGGCTTGCCCATGCCGGTCATCATGGCCTACCGGTCTGGCTACCGTCAGGGGCATGCAGCAGACCGACGTCGAACTCGCGATCGCCGCGGCCGCTGCAGGCGCGGTGGTGGTCCGCGAGCGCTACGGCACCCCGTTGACGCGCTTTGCGAAGTCGGGCATCGACTTCGCCACCGAGGTCGACATCGAGACCGAGCAGGTCGTCAAGGCGACGATCCGCGCCGCCCGGCCGGACGACGCGATCCTCGGTGAGGAGTCCGGGATCGACGGACCCACGGACGCGCGGCGGGTGTGGATGGTCGACCCGCTGTGCGGCACGTTGAACTACGCCGCCCAGACTCCGCTGGCCGCGGTGAACGTGGCCGCTCGGATGGACGGGCAGGTGGTGGCGGCCGCAGTCGCGGACCCGTTGGCCGGCGAGATCTTCTGGACCGACACCACCCGCGCGGCCGCGCGCCGCAACACCACGGACACGCCGCTGCGCCCCCAGACCGGCCCCCGTCTCGTCGACGTGAACATCGACGGGCCGCGGCTCAACGGCTGGTTCGAGCCGGCCCGACTGCTCGGGTCGCAGCGGTTCCGCGCCTCCTTCGCCCCGCGGGTGCTCTCGACCTCGCTCGCATGCACCTGGGTGGCAGCCGGACGGCGCGCCGGGTATGTGACCGACGGTGACCTGAGCGCGAGCGTCCATTTCGCCGCCGCGATCGCGCTGTGCCAGGCCACCGGCTGCCGGGTCACCGACCTGCGCGGCGAACCGGTGCACTCAGGCGCCGGTGGCCTGGTCGCCGCGGCCGACGCCGAGACCCACGCCGCATTGCTCGAACTGGTGGCCGAGCAGGCCGATTTGCGCCCGTAGACTGGCGGGTCGGGCTCAAATCGAGAAACGAAATGGGGTTGCCGCGTGGCGATCAACCAGCGCGACGACCTGCGCAACATCGCGATCATCGCTCACGTCGACCATGGCAAGACCACGCTGGTCGACGCCATGTTGTGGCAGTCGGGTGCCTTCACCGAGCACCAGGCCGAGACCGGCGACGTCCGCGAGCGCGTCATGGACTCGATGGACCTGGAGCGGGAAAAAGGCATCACGATCCTGGCCAAGAACACCGCCGTCGACTACCTCGACGCGTCCGGGACGCGGACCACGATCAACATCGTCGACACCCCGGGGCACGCCGACTTCGGTGGCGAGGTGGAGCGGGCGCTGTCGATGGCCGACGGCGTGGCGCTGCTGATCGACGCCTCCGAGGGCCCGCTGCCGCAGACCCGGTTCGTGCTGCGCAAGGCGCTGGCCGCCCGGCTCCCGGTGATCCTCGTCATCAACAAGGTCGATCGGCCGGACGCGCGCATCGCCGAGGTGGTCGACGAGACCTACGAGCTGTTCCTCGATCTCGACGCGGACGAGCAGCAGATCGAGTTCCCGATCGTGTACGCGTCGGCCAAGGCCGGCCGGGCGTCGCTGGCACGCCCAGGAGACGGGTCGATGCCCGACTCGCCGAATCTGCGGCCGCTGTTCGACGCCATCCTCGAGACCACCCCGGCCCCGACCTACGAGGCCGATGCGCCGCTGCAGGCGCACGTCACGAACCTCGACGCGTCGCCCTACCTGGGCCGCCTCGCGCTGTGCCGCGTGCGCAACGGCACCATCGCCAAGGGCCAGACCGTGGCGTGGTGCCGCACCGACGGCTCGATCGAGCGGGTCAAGGTCAGCGAGCTGCTGATCACCCGCGCGCTGGAACGGGTGCCGGCCGAGTCCGCCGGGCCGGGCGACATCATCGCGATCGCCGGGATCGCGGACATCACCATCGGGGAAACGCTCGCAGACGCCAACGCACCGCGGCCGCTGCCGGTGATCACGATCGACGAACCGTCCATCTCGATGACGATCGGCATCAACACCTCGCCGCTGGCCGGCAGGTCGGGCAAGAGGCTCACCGCTCGCCAGGTCATCAACCGGCTGGAGAGCGAGCTGGTCGGCAACGTGTCGATCCGGGTGCTGCCGACGGATCGGCCGGACACCTGGGAGGTCCAGGGCCGCGGCGAACTGCAGCTGGCGATCCTCGTCGAGATCATGCGCCGCGAGGGTTTCGAGATCACCGTGGGCAAGCCGCAGGTGGTCACCCGCACGATCGACGGCACCCTCCACGAGCCGATGGAACGGATGACGATCGACACCCCGGCCGAATACCAGGGCGTCATCATCCAGCTCCTGGCACTGCGCAAGGGTCGGCTCGAACAGATGGTCGACCACGGCACCGGGTGGATCCGGATGGAGTACCTCGTCCCGGCCCGCGGGCTGATCGGGTTCCGGACGGAGTTCCTGACCGAGACCCGCGGCACCGGCCTCCTGCACCACATCCACGAGGGTTACGAGCCGTGGTCCGGTGACATCCGGACCCGGCCGAGCGGGTCGCTCGTCGCCGACCGCAAGGGGCTCACGACCGGTTTCGCGCTGGCCAACCTGCAGGAGCGCGGCATCATGTTCGTCGGCCCGGGCACCGAGGTGTACGAGGGCATGATCGTCGGCGAGAACTCGCGTTCGGACGATCTGGACGTCAATCCCACCAAGGAGAAGAAGCTCACCAACATGCGGCAGTCGTCTGGCGACGTCCTCGTGCCCCTGATCCCGCACCGCGAGCTCTCCCTCGAGCAGGCGCTGGAATTCTGCCGCGCCGACGAATGCGTCGAGGTCACCCCTGCCACCGTGCGGCTGCGCAAGGTGCTGCTCATCGCGCAGGATCGCCAGAAGCAGCGCGCTCACGCCCGCGCCTAGCCGGGACACCTGCGGCCCCGGGGCGAACTAGGCTCCGGGGTGTGGACCAGCGGCTCGTCGAGCGGATGCGTGGCTTCGGTACGACGATCTTCGCGGAGATGTCGGCGCTCGCGTTGACTACCGGCAGTGTCAATCTCGGCCAGGGGTTCCCGGACACCGACGGCCCCGCCGAGATCCTGGACGCCGCCGAAGCGGCCCTGCGGACCGGTCACAATCAGTATCCGCCCGGCATCGGCATCCCGGAGCTGCGGCAGGCGATCAGCGCGCACGAGCAGCGCTACTACGGCCTCGACTACGACCCGGACACCGAGGTGCTCGTCACCGCCGGCGCCACCGAGGCCATCGCCGCCACGGTCATGGCGCTCGCCGGTCCGGGCGACGAAGTGGTGCTTTTCGAGCCCTACTACGACTCCTACGCGGCAACCGTTGCGCTCGCCGGGGCCACGCGCCGGATCGTCACGCTCGAACGCGACGGCGCCGGTTGGGGGTTCGACCCGGACGCGCTGCGGCGGGCGATCACGCCGGCCACCCGGCTGCTCGTCCTCAATTCCCCGCACAACCCGACCGGCACCGTCTTCGGCCCGGACGAGCTGGCGCTCATCGCCGAGCTGGCTACCGAGCGTGATTTCGTGGTCCTCTCCGACGAGGTCTACGAGCATCTGATCTTCGACGGCGGCCGACACGTCCCGATCGCGACGCTGCCCGGCATGCGCGAGCGAACGATCACGGTGAGTAGCGCGGGCAAGACGTTCAGCGTCACCGGCTGGAAGATCGGGTGGGCCTGCGCCCCGCCCGGGTTGCTGTCCGCAGTGCGCACGGTCAAACAGTTCCTGACCTACGTCAGCGGTGCACCGCTGCAGCCGGCCGTGGCTCGGGTGCTGGTCGACGCCGCGCGGCTCGCACCACGGGCCGCCCTGCAGGAGCAGCGCGACCTGCTGTGCGGCGGTCTCGCCGACCTGGGCTTCGACGTCGTGGTCCCGGCCTCGACGTACTTCGCGACCGTCGACGTCGGCCGCGATGCCGTGGAATTCTGCCGCGATCTCCCGCGCACGGCCGGGGTGGTCGCGATCCCGAGCAGCGTCTTCTACGACTCGCCGGCCGGCGATCGGTACGTCCGATTCGCCTTCTGCAAGCGGCCGGAGGTGCTCACCGAGGCCCTGCAACGACTCAAGGCGGTAGCGCGATGAGAGTGGCGGCGATCCAGCACGACATCACCTGGGAGGACGCGGACGCGACCCGCGAGCAGGTGGCCCCGATGATCGCCAAGGCAGCGGCCGACGACGCCCGGCTGATCGTGTTGCCGGAGATGTTCGCGACCGGGTTCTCCATGCGGCCCGAGCGCATCGCCGAGGACGAGGGCGGCCCGACCGAGCAGTTCCTGCTGGACCAGGCCGCCGAGCACGGGTGCACGCTGATCGCCTCGATCGCCCAGCGCGGGCCTGACGGCCGGTTCCGCAACAATGCTGTGGTCGCCGGGCCGGGCGGCCTGCGCGGGCGGTACGCGAAGATCCACCCGTTCAGCTACGCCGGCGAGCACGACCAGTACGCCGCCGGTGACCGCTTCCTCAGCGTCGATGTCGACGGGCTGCGGGTGTCGGTCTTCGTCTGCTACGACCTGCGCTTCGCCGACGAGTTCTGGGCCCGCGCCCTGGAGACCGACGTCTACGTGGTGCCGGCGAACTGGCCCGCTCCGCGGCACGAGCACTGGCGTGCCCTGCTGGTCGCCCGGGCGATCGAGAACCAGGCCTACGTGATCGGCGTGAACCGGGTCGGCACCGCCAAGAGCCTGCGCTACGACGGCGGATCCGTCGTCGTTGATCCACTCGGCGCCCGACTCGTCGAGGGGGGCGCCGAAGCCGCGGTCCTCGTCGCGGAGATCAGCACACGTACGGTGACCGGCGTGCGCGCGGAGTTTCCGTTCCTCGCTGATCGCCGGTAGCTGCGTCCGCAGGGGCCCGAGACGTCGCTTTTCCCGACAGACCGGCCCGGCTCCGGAAAATGTCACGATCTGGCTTCGATACGTGCCCTGGCTGTCGTAACGTGCAATCCGCGGGCTAACGTCCGTCGCTAGCCAGCCACAAGCTGCGAGGTTCGGCACCACCCACGCCGGTTCATACGGAAGGAAGCGTCTTCTTTCATGACGATGCAGGCTCCCGGTGAGCTTGAGGAGTACATCGACCGGAATCTCGAGGGCGGCATCAGTGGCCCCGAACCGGACGAGAAAGACATCCAGGGCCGCTCGCTCGGCCAGATCGCCTGGCGCCGGCTGCGCCGCGACAAGGTCGCGATGGCCGGTGGGGCGTTCGTCATCTTCCTCGCCCTGGTCGCGATCTTCGCCAAGCCGCTCCTCGCCTTGTACGGCCAGTACCCCAACACCATTCACAACACCCCGCCGGACGACTTGCTCGACCCGAGTACCCAGATGCCGATCGGAAGCTTCGGCGGCGCGAGCAGCGAGCACTGGCTCGGGGTCACTCCGTCGCTCGGTCAGGACGTTCTCGCCACCCTGATCTACGGCGCGCGCACCTCGCTGATCATCGGGGTGCTCGCCACCCTGCTCGCCGTCGTGCTCGGTGTGGTCACCGGGGTCGCGGCCGGCTACTACCGCGGGGCGGCCGACACGATCCTGTCCCGGGTCATGGACATGCTGCTGTCGTTCCCGACGCTGCTGTTCTCGTTGGCGCTGCTGTCGATCTTCGCGCAGGTCCCCACGTTCGCCGGGTTGTCCGGTGTGCCGCTGCGGTTCGCGGTGATCATCTTCGTGCTGGGGTTCTTCAGCTTCCCCTACATCGGCCGCATCGTGCGCGGCCAAGTGCTCTCGCTGCGAGAAAAGGAGTTCGTCGAGGCGTCGCGCAGTCTCGGCGCCTCCAACTTCCGGATCATGTCGCGCGAGATCATGCCGAACCTCGTCGGCCCGATCCTCGTGTACACGACACTCGCGATCCCGGCGAACATTCTGGGCGAGGCGGGCCTGTCCTTCCTCGGCGTCGGGGTGCCCGCCGGCACTCCGTCCTGGGGCAAGATGCTCAGCGACGCCGGCGACTACTTCACCATCGACCCGATGTACCTGTTCGCACCGGGTATCGCACTGTTCCTCACCGTGCTCGCGTTCAACCTGTTCGGCGATGGCCTGCGCGACGCGCTGGATCCCAAGTCGTCGCGATGACCACCGAACACCCACACTTCGCGCCCGCTCCCGAACCCGGGGCCGGGCCGATGGCCGGCGAAGTTGCCGGCGCGGCCGCGAACCGGCCGTAGGCACCATCAATCCGTACAGAAGGGCGGAAATCCACTGATGAGGAAGTACTCGAGGGTGGCGATCGGCGTCAGCCTGGTCGCTGTCGCGGCGACGTTGCTCGCTGCCTGTAGCAGCAGCGGCGGAGGCGGCGGCGGTAACTCGTCGAACGCGCCGTCGGGCGGTGCCACCAGTGGCAGCGGGGGCAAGACGGCCAAGGCCGGATATAACGCGGCGTTCGACTCCATCGTGAACCCGTCGACGAAGACAGGTGGCACGCTGCAGCTCGGCGCGACCTCCGACTGTGACTCCTGGGACCCGGGCCGCACCTACTACGGCTGGTGCTGGAACATGCAGCGGCTGTTCACCCGCTCGCTGATGGGTTACTCGGTCGTCAACGGCACCAAGTTCAAGATCGTGCCCGACCTGGCCACCGCGCCCGGCAAGCACGACGCGACCTTCACCAGGTGGACCTACACCCTCAAGCCGGGTCTGAAGTGGTCCAACGGCAAGGCTGTCACCCCGATGGACGTCAAGTACGGCGTGGAGCGGCTGTTCGCCTCCGACGTGATCACCGGTGGTCCGGTGTCGTACTTCACCAGCGGCATCAAGCACCCGGCCAGCTACAAGGGCCCGTACAAGAGCGGTGACCTGCCGAACAGCTCGATCTCCACGACGCCGACGTCGATCACGTTCACGCTGAGCTCGCCGAACGCGGACTTCGACTACCTGATGGCGATGGCGGCCTCGTCCCCGGTGCCCTACAAGACCGAGGGTGGCCCCGGCTACGTCGGCAACACCTACACCAAGAAGCCGATGGCGACCGGTCCCTTCATGATCACGTCGTACACCGCCGGCAAGTCGGTCGTCTTCAAGCGCAACCCGAACTGGAGTCAGAGCACCGACACCATCCGGCACCCGCTGGTCAACGAGGTCGACCTCAACATCGACACCAACCCGGTCGACCTGGACAACAAGCTCAAGGCCGGCACGGCTGACGCGAACGCGTCCACCGGCGCGGGCGGTCTGACCCCGCAGTTCCAGTCCTACGTGCTCACGCACCCGGACGCGAAGAAGCAGGCCGACGACCCGGCCACCGCCTTCACCCAGTACCTCGCGATCATGCAGACGGTCATCCCGAACAAGGACTGCCGATTGGCGATCTTCTACGCCTCGAACAAGGCGTCGATGATCGCTGCGTCCGGTGGCCCGACCGCCGGCCACCCGGCCGGTGCGATGACCCCGCCCGGTATCCCTGGTTACGACTCCAAGCTGAACCCCTACCCGACCGGTAGCGACAGCACCGGTGACGTCGCCAAGGCCAAGGCGGCCCTGAAGGCCTGTGGCAAGCCCAACGGGTTCGCCGTGAAGTATGCGTACTCCACGCCGAGCACGAAGGCACCGCTGGTGTTCCAGGCCGAGAAGGCTGCACTGGCCCGCGTCGGCATCAAGGCGACCGCGGTCACCCAGGACGCGTCGACCTACTACAGCACGTTCATCGGGTCGCCGAAGAACATCATCAAGCAGCAGATCGGTATCGGGTACGCCGGCTGGGGCGCCGACTTCCCGACCGGCGTCGGCTTCTACCAGTCGATCGCCAACGGCAACGCCATCGTGGACCCGGGTAACTCCAACTACCCGAGCCTGAACAACCCGACGGTCAACGCGGTGCTGGACAAGGCACCGGCCGGCAAGGCGACCGCCGCTGACTGGACGAGCCTGAACAAGGCCGTCATGGACAGCGCCGTGTACATGCCGATCTACTGGGGTAACACGCTGCTGTACCGCAACCCGCGGATGACCAACGTGACCTGCAACAACGCGTTGGCCTTCGGAAACTACGACTTCGTCAACGCCGGAGTCAGCTAGTTCGTGGCGTAGCGCCTCTCTGACGGGAGAAAGGTGAAGCCGTCGATGACCGGCCCGCAACTGTTCGACCAGGGCGGGCCGGTCATCACGGCGAACAGGGATGTTCCGTTATGTGATCCGCAGGTTGCTCGGCGCGATCGTGGTGGTCTGGATCGTCAGCGTCATCACGTTCGCGATCTTCCAACTCGGCCCAGCGCTGTCGAAGCAGTCGCCGCTCTACTACTACATCGCCAAGCAACCACCGGCGCCTGGCTCCACCCAGTACAAGCTGCTGCTGCACGCCTACGGCTTTGACCGGCCGCTGTTCAGCCAGTACTGGAATTGGCTGACGCGGATCTTCACCGGTTACAACGTCACCGACGGCACCAGCGGGTACCTGCACTGCGCCACCCCGTGCCTCGGATACTCCTACCGACTCAACACCTCCGTGTCGACGCTGATCTGGCAGGCGCTGCCGGTGAGCATCAGCCTCGCCGCCGGCGCTGCGGTGCTGTGGCTGACCGGTGGGCTGCTTGTGGGCACCATCTCGGGCCTCAAGCCCGGCTCGATCGTCGACCGCATCGGCATGACGTTCGCGCTGGCCGCGGTGTCGATCCCGATCTTCTTCACCGGTCCGATCCTGCTGCTGATCTTCGTCTACGACCTCAAATGGTTGCCGGACGTCCACTACGTCGGCATCACCCAGGACCCGGTCCAGTGGTTCAAGAGCATGATCCTGCCCTGGATCGCGCTTTCGCTGACGTTCGCGGCCCTGTACGCGCGACTCACCCGAGCCAACATGATGGAGGTGATGTCCGAGGACTACATCCGCACCGCGCGGGCCAAGGGGCTGCCGCGGCGTACCGTCGTCGTCCGACACGGGCTGCGCTCCGCGCTCACCCCGATCATCACGATCTTCGGTATCGACGTCGGCACCCTGATCGGAAACACCGTCATCACCGAGCAGGTGTTCAACCTGCGCGGCCTGGGCCACCTGACCATTCAGGCAATCAGCCAGAACGACCTGCCGGTGATCATGGGCGTGACCATCGTCGCGGCGATCTTCCTGGTGCTGGCCAACGTGGTCGTTGACGTTCTCTACGCTGTGGTCGATCCGCGGGTGAGCTATGCCTAGCGACGGAAGGATCCGCCGGTGACTGCCGAAGCCATTGAGGTTCGCTCGGACAAGGAGGCTGTGCCGAAGCCGTTCCTGTCCGTCGAGGACCTGCGCGTGCACTTCCCCACTGATGACGGTCTGGTCAAGAGCGTCGACGGGCTGTCCTTCTCGGTCGAGCGCGGCCAGATCCTCGGCATCGTCGGCGAGTCGGGTTCCGGCAAGTCGGTCACCAGCCAGGCCATCCTCGGGCTGCACAAGGGCAGCCGGGCCAAGATCACCGGCGAGGTCTGGCTCGACGGCAAGGAACTCATCGCCGCCAGCGAGGCGGAAATGCGCCAGCTGCGCGGCGAAGAGATGTCGATGATCTTCCAGGACCCGCTGTCGGCGTTGCATCCCTTCTACACGGTCGGTGCGCAGATCAGCGAGGCCTACCGGGTGCACAACCACGTGTCGAAGAAGGCCGCGCGTGCGCGCAGCATCGACATGCTGCACCGGGTCGGCATCCCACATCCCGACCGGCGCTTCGACGACTACCCGCACCAGTTCTCCGGCGGGATGCGGCAGCGCGCGATGATCGCGATGGCGCTCGTCTGCGACCCGAAGATGCTCATCGCCGACGAACCCACCACTGCCCTCGACGTCACTGTGCAGGCGCAGATCCTCGAGCTGATGAAAGAACTGCAGCGCGAGTTCAACTCAGCCATCATCCTGATCACGCACGACCTCGGGGTGGTCGCCGAGACCTGTGACTCGGTGGTCGTCATGTACGGCGGGCAGTGCGTCGAGCAGGGCGCGGTCAACGACGTCTTCTACGACCCGGAGATGCCCTACACGTGGGGGCTGCTCGGCTCGATGCCGCGGATGGACCGCACCCGCCAGGAGCGGTTGGTGCCCATCAAGGGATCGCCGCCGTCACTGATCCGGGTGCCGAAGGGCTGCGTGTTCAACCCGCGGTGCCGATTCACCGACCGGGTCGAGGGCGAGCGCTGCTTCACCGAACATCCCGAGTTGCTCGAGACAGCACCGGGCCACCGGGTGCGGTGCCACATCGACATCGATCAGCGGCGTGCGATCTTTGCCGACGAGATCCGCCCCGGGCTCTGACGTGTCGAGGAGAGTTCACTGATGACTTCGTTGCGCAAGGACACTGACGAGGCGGAGGAAAAGCCGCAGGATCTGGTCCCCGAGGGCGAGGCCCTGCTGGTCGTCGAGAACGTCTCCAAGTACTTCCCGGTCAAGCGCGGCACGCTTGTGCAACGCCAGGTCGGTGCGGTCAAGGCCGTCGACGGCGTCAGCTTCGCTCTGGGCGCCGGCGAGACGCTCGGGCTGGTCGGCGAATCCGGTTGCGGCAAGTCGACCACCGGTCGCGCCGTCACCAAGCTGATCGAGCCCACCGGTGGGTCGATCAAGTTCCAGGGCAAGGAGATCAGCCAGTACAGCCGTGGGCAGATGCGGGGGCTGCGCAGCGAGATCCAGATGATCTTCCAGGATCCCTATTCGTCGCTCAACCCGCGGCACACCGTCGGTACCATCGTCGGTTCGCCGTTCCGGATCCAGAACGCCAAGACCGAACGCGGCATCAAGACCGAGGTGCAGGAGATCCTGGCCCGGGTCGGATTGAGCCCCGAGCACTACAACCGCTATCCGCACGAGTTCTCCGGCGGCCAGCGCCAGCGCATCGGGATCGCCCGGGCGATCGCCCTACGACCCAAGCTGATCGTGTGCGACGAGCCGGTGTCGGCCCTGGACGTGTCGGTGCAGGCGCAGGTGATCAACCTGCTCGAGGACATCCAGAACGAGTTCCAGATCGCTTACGTGTTCGTGGCGCACGACTTGTCGGTGGTGCGGCACATCTCGGACCGTGTCGCGGTGATGTACCTGGGCAAGATCATGGAGTTGACCGACCGGGACACGCTCTACAGCGAGCCGATGCACCCGTACACGCACGCGCTGATGTCCGCGGTGCCGGTGCCCGACCCGGCGAAGGAAGCGCGGCGCGAGCGGATCCTGCTCGTCGGCGATCTCCCCAGCCCGATCAACCCGCCGAGTGGGTGCGTGTTCAACACCCGGTGCCCGAAGTTCCGCCTGCTGCTCGACGACACGCAGAAGAACCGCTGCACGACCGATGTCCCGGCGTTCGAGGCGAAGGCCCCGGGCCACTTCGTGGCGTGCCACTTCCCCGAGATCCGGGCCGATGTCGCGGCGGCGGAGGACCAGGGCGTCGATGCGGGCGAGGTGGTCATCGACGACGTCGTTGCCGAACTCGCGGCCGCCGATCCCGATGCCACCGCGACGATGGGTCGCCCCGACGTCGTCGAGAACGACCCGGCGCCGGCCGAGCACCCGGCCCGACACGAGGCCGACGGTCAGCCTCGGGCAGGGGAGAGCGCGGGGAGTTCGGGCGAGAGCCCGGACGGCGCCCCGAGGCACCAGGCAACCGACACGTCCGAATCGACCACCGAACCGCCGAACTCCACTTCGTGAGGGCCGCGGACCAACGGCTGCTCCTGATCCACGCCCACCCGGACGACGAGTCGATCACCACCGGTGCCGCGATGGCGTACTACGCCGACCGCGGGGCGCAGGTCACCTTGATCACCTGCACGCTCGGCGAGGAGGGTGAGATCCTCGTCCCCGAGTTCGGCCAGCTCGCCGCCGATCAGGCCGATCAGCTCGGCGGCCTGCGTATCGGCGAACTCGACGCCGCGATGGCCGCGCTGGGCGTCACCGATCACCGCTACCTCGGCGGCCCCGGACGATTCCGGGACAGCGGCATGATGGACACCCCCGCCAACGCGCACCCGCGTGCGTTCTGGCGCGCGGCGTCGGATCCGGCGGTGTTCGACGCCGCGGTCGACGAGGCGGCGGCGGTCATCCGCGAGGTGCGCCCGCAGGTGGTCGTCACCTACGACGACAACGGCGAATACGGCCATCCCGACCACATCATGGCGCACCGGGTGGCGACCGCCGCGGTCGCGCGGGCCGCGCAGAAATCGCCGTCGGGCGATGCCGGTGAGCCGTGGCAGGTCGCCAAGGTCTATTGGACCGCGACGCCGAAATCCGTACTGCGCAAGGGATTCGAGGCGATCGAGGGACAGGCCGACCTGCCGTTCGGGGTGGCCGAGATCGACGACCTGCCGTTCGGTGTCGATGACGAGTTGGTGACCACCGTGGTCGACGCGACCGGGTACGGCGAACGCAAGCTCGCCGCGCTGCGCGCGCACCGCACCCAGATCGCTGTCGACGGGGTGTTCTTCGCGCTGTCCAACATGCTGGGTCGTGAGGCGCTGTCGGTCGAGTATTTTCGGCTGGTGGACGGAGAACTCGGCGCCGAGCGCGACACCGACGGTCGGGAGACCGATCTGTTCTCGGGGCTGTGACCGCGATGCCGGACCGGACCGGCTGGCCCGAGCGGCTCGGCGTCGTGCTGGTGGCGCTGTGTGCGGCGCTCGCCGCCATCCTCGAGGCGTTGCTGGTGCCGCTCTACATCGGCAGCGTCATCTTCCCGCTGGCCGTGGTGCTGGCGATCCTGAGCAATTTCGCGTTGCCGCGCCTGGCCCGGGCGATGGTGCCCAGTACCGCAGCGGCCGCCACCCCGTTCATCGTCTGGTTGGTCGTCATGGTCGGCTTCGGCCTGGTGACCCGTCCCGAGGGCGACGTGATCCTGCCCGGCGGTGACCTGCAGTGGGTGACCTACGGCGTGCTGTTCGGCGGAGCGCTCGCCGGGGTGGTGGGCATCGTCACCAGCACGCCACTCACTCCGGCGGCTCCGCGACCGCCGACGTCCTCGCGCCCCGGCCCACCGTCGAAGGGGCCGGCGGCCCGGCGCTGAGCCTGCTCGTCACCGCCACAGGCCGTCCTCGGGTGGCGGATCGCCGGCCTCAGGGTCATAGGGCCGGCGGTAGTGGTAGTCGTGGTGGCGCCAGTAACCGAGGGCGGCGTAGAGCGCGCGAGCCGGTTCGTTGGCCGCCGCAACCTGCAGGTAGCTGCGTTTCGCGCCGTGCGCAGCACCCCACGCCCAGAGGGCGGCCGTGATGAGCTGGGCGATGCCGGCCCGGCGGTAGGCCGGATCGACCTCGACGGCCATCACGCCGAGCCAGCCGTCGTCGACCGCGCCGCGGCCGACCCCGACCGTGCGGCCGTCACGGCACACCGAGGCGAACGCGACCGTGTCGTGTCGGGTGAGCAGCGCCCGGGCGCTCGGCGCGAGGCCCGCGCCGCCGCGGTACACCGTCAGCCAGGCATCGTCCGGCTCGGCCGCGATGTCCACCTCGGCCGGTTCGCTCGACAGGTCGAGACGGCGGGCCAGCACGAGGGTGTGCAGCTCGGCCGGCCAACCACGTTCGGCGAGCGCGGCGTCGAGCAGCCGGCGCGCGTCCAGCGGCACCTGGATCTGCAGCTGCAGGTCGCGGGCGGCGTACCAGGCGCTCGCCTGCGCGAGGGCGTCGTCGAGCGGCTGCCGCAGCTGCCGCGCCGGGAGCACCGAGTTGGCCCGCCGGGTGAACCCGTGGTCGGCCCGCAGCAACCAGCCGTCGAGCTCGGCGGTCTCGGCCGCCCGCAAGCTCGCCGCCTCGACGCCCTGCAGCGCCAGCTCGTCAGCGCTGGACGGCGGGGCCGTGCGCGCCGCGGTGACCAGGGCCAAGGGCACCTCGACCAGGCCCTCGCGAGCGTCGATGACCGCCGTCTGCGCGTCCAGCCCGACCAGGTCGCCGACGACGTCGCCCTGCAGCAGACGCCCGTCGGGAGTGCGCTCCACCACTCGTCGCACGGACACCCGACGACCCACCCACCGAGCCTGCAGCACGAGCGGCATACTAGAGCCCGAGCAAACGAGTCGATCCCCCGGAGGAGCGCAGTGACCTACGTGATCGCCGAACCGTGCGTTGACGTCCTCGACAAAGCATGCATCGAGGAATGCCCGGTCGACTGCATCTACGAGGGCGACCGGATGCTCTACATCCATCCGGACGAGTGTGTCGACTGCGGCGCCTGCGAGCCCGTGTGCCCGGTGGAGGCGATCTTCTACGAGGACGACCTGCCGTCGAACTGGGGCGACTACACCCAGGCCAACGTCGACTTCTTCGACGACCTCGGCTCACCCGGCGGCGCGTCGAAGGTCGGCAAGACCTCCAACGACCCGAAGTGGATCATGGATCTGCCACCGCAGGGCGAAGCCGGCTAAGCGACGTACATCGTCGCGACGACGGCGTCCGAGCCCGCAGCGGCGTTCTTCTTCCAGCCGTCCGAGCGGGTCCACTGCCGACCGGCGTAGGTCACCTGCTCGATGCCCAACCGATCGGCGTTGGCGACGAACCAGCTGGCCGTCTGCCAGTGCGCGCCGGGCACCCGCACGGTGTGCCCGGAGGCGGCGGGCGTGTCGATGCCGAGCTGATCGCGGGCCTGCTGGACCACGGCGGAGGTGGCGGCGACCTTCGTGGGTTTGTCGAACGTGCAGGTCAACCCGGCTGCGGTGTTGCCGAGCAGCGCGGTGGCCAGGGCCTGCGCCTCCGACTCGTGCTTGGCGTACGCGCTGCCGTCGGCGGAGATCTGCACCTCCTGGATGGCGTCGGCCAGCGGGAGCTGCTGCCAACCGTCGACGCGCACCAGGGCGTCGAGGAACTGGGTGGTGGCGAAACCGACGTCGGTGAGCCGCTGGGTGCGGTCGGCGATGGTGTCCGGCTTGCCGGTGACCTTGCCCCAGCCCTGGGACGGCCGCTGCTGCAACACCCCGACCGAGTCGCGATCGCCCGCGCCGGGGGCGATGTTGGTCAGCTTGCTCTCCTGCAGCCCGGCGGCCAGCGTCAGCACGGCGGCGCGGTCGGGGAGCGGTTTGCGGTACTGGGTCACCGCGCCCACCATGGTGGCCGCAACGGCGGCCTGGTCGGTGTCCAGATCGAAATCGCCCACCGAACAACTCGCCGTGGTGAAGTGGTGCTTGGCGGTCGTCCACAGCGCATGCAGGCCGAACGCAGCACCGATCGCCACGCCTGCGACTACGGCGAGGATCGTGAGAGTGCGGACCGGGTGGCGGAGCATGGCAGATCAGGCGTTGGCGTGCAGCGCCTCGTTGAGTGCAACGCCGGCGCCGGCGCGCGCCCGGGCCTCGAGCGCGCCGGTGACGCTGTTGCGCCAGAACTGCAGCCCTGACTGCCCGGACAGTGCGCCGGCCTTCACGACCGAGCCGTCCGGCATGGAGATCTTCGAGCCCGCGGTGATGTAGCACCCGGCCTCGACGACGCAGTCGTCGCCGAGCGAGATACCGATCCCGGCGTTGGCGCCGACGAGGCAGCGCCGCCCGACCGTGATCTGCTCCTTGCCGCCGCCGGACAGCGTGCCCATGATCGACGCGCCGCCGCCGACATCGGACCCGTCACCGACGACCACGCCGGCCGAGATGCGGCCCTCGACCATCGACGCGCCGAGCGTCCCCGCGTTGTAGTTCACGAACCCCTCGTGCATGACGGTCGTGCCCTCGGCGAGATGGGCGCCGAGCCGTACCCGGTCGGCGTCGGCGATGCGCACGCCGGCGGGCAGCACGTAGTCGGTCATCCGCGGGAACTTGTCCACGCCGAAGACGGTGACCGGACCCTTGCGGCGCAGCGCCAGCCGGGTGCGCTCGAAGCCTTCGGGCGCACACGGCCCGACGCTGGTCCACACGACGTTGGGCAGCACGCCGAAAAGGCCGTCGAGGTTCAGCTCCCGCGGGCGCACCAGCCGGTGTGAGAGCAGGTGCAGCCGCAGGTAGGCGTCCGCGACGGTGTCCGGCGGCGCATCGAGGTCGATCTCGCACACCGTCACGTCGAGTCCGACGCCGCGGTCGGCGGCGTTTTCCTGACTGCCGGTGAGCGCTGCGAGCTCGTGCGGCGCGGCGGCGGCGGCCGGGAGCGCGCCGAGCGCAGGCTCCGGGTACCAGGTGTCCAGCACCCGCCCAGAAGCGGGCCCGGCGGTCACCGTGGTGGTGAGGCCGTACCCCCATGCTCTGCGTTCGGTCACCCGGCCAGGGTAGTCGCGCGCACCGGGTGCGGCCCGGACCGGCTTGGTGTCGTCATAGCAACGCGACGCCGGGGCGAGTCGGTAGCGTCGAGGTGTGCTGGACCTCACCACGGACGCCGCCGCGCTCACCGCGGCGGTCGTGGACATCGCCTCGGTGTCCGGCGCCGAGGCCGAGCTGGCCGACTCCGTCGAGGCCGCGCTGCGGACGCTGGCCGGCCTCGAGGTGGAGCGCGAGGGCAACGTGGTGCTGGCCCGTACGGATCTCGGCCGCCCGCAACGGGTGGTGCTGGCCGGACACCTGGACACGGTGCCGCTGGCCGACAACCTGCCGTCGCGATTGATCGACGGCGTGCTGCACGGTTGCGGGACGGCGGACATGAAGTCCGGCGTGGCGGTGATGCTGCGCCTCGCGCAGCTCGTGGGATCCGGGCAGGTCGACCCGCGCACGGACCTGACCTGGGTGTTCTACGACTGCGAGGAGGTCGAGGCCGCGCGCAACGGGCTCGGGCGGCTGGCCCGCAATCGCCCGCAGGTGCTGCATGGCGATCTCGCGGTACTCCTCGAACCCACCGACGGCGCGGTCGAGGGCGGTTGCCAGGGCACGCTGCGGGTCGAGGCACGCATTCCCGGCGTACGCGCACACAGCGCACGCTCCTGGCTCGGGACCAATGCCATCCACGCCGCCGCGCCGCTGCTCACCCGGCTGGCCGACTACCAGCCGCGCACCGTCGACGTCGACGGGCTGACCTACCGCGAGGGCCTCAACGCGGTGCGGATCAGCGGCGGGGTGGCCGGCAACGTCGTGCCCGACGAGTGCGTCGTCACCGTCAACTTCCGGTTCGCGCCGGACCGCAGCGAGGCCGCCGCGCTCGCCCACGTGCGTGAGGCGCTCGCCGGGTTCGAGCTGGAATGCGTCGACAGCGCGCCGGCCGCGCGGCCGGGCCTGGACACGGCGATCGCGGCGTCCTTCGTGAGCGCGGTCGGCGGCACCGCCCGGGCGAAGTACGGCTGGACCGACGTCGCGCGGTTCGGCGAGTTGGCCATCCCGGCCGTCAACTTCGGACCGGGCGACCCCAACCTCGCGCACAAGCCGGAGGAGCACGTGGCGGTCGCGCAGATCCACGCCGCGGAGGCGGCGCTGGTCCGGTTCCTGACCTGAACCGTTGTCGCGCGGGCCGGCGGCTCGCGCGCTACCGTCCGTCACATGACCGAGCAGCGCGACCGTCGGTCCGAGCACCGGCTCGGCCCGGTACTGCTGCGCCGCGCACAGATCCGCGGCGGCACCACCGACCAGCGGCTGCTGGATTCCCGCGGTCCGTCCGACTGGGTGCACACCGACCCGTGGCGGGTGCTGCGCATCCAGAGCGAATTCGTCGAGGGCTTCGGCCTGTTGGCCGAACTGCCGTCGGCGGTCGCGGTGTTCGGCTCGGCCCGCACCGCGGAGGACGAGCCCGAGTACGCCTCGGGGAATGGCACTCGGCGCCGCCCTGGCGCACGCCGGCTACGCCGTCATCACCGGCGGTGGCCCGGGCTCGATGGAGGCGGTGAACCGCGGGGCCTCCGAAGCGGGCGGGGTCTCGGTGGGGCTCGGCATCGAGTTGCCCTTCGAGCAGCGGCTCAACGAGTGGGTCGACCTCGGCATCAACTTCCGGTATTTCTTCGCCCGAAAGACGATGTTCGTCAAGTACGCGCAGGCGTTCGTGATCATGCCGGGCGGCTTCGGCACGTTGGATGAGATGTTCGAGGCCCTCACGCTCGTGCAGACCCGCAAGGTGACGCAGTTCCCGGTGATCCTGTTCGGCACCCGCTACTGGGGCGGACTGGTGGACTGGCTACGCGCGTCGGTGCTGCCCGGCGGCAAGATCGGCGCCGCCGATCTCGACCTGGTGCACGTCACCGATGACGTCGCCGAGGTGGTCGAGCGCATCGACCGCGCCGATGCCGCCCATGCCGTCGAACCGGCCGACGAGCCGCCCGGGCAACCGGGTGCGAACGACGGCCAGTGAACATCTGCGTCTACTGCTCGTCGTCCGAGGCGATCGAGGCGGGATTCATCGAGCTCGCCGCCGCCGTCGGCGCACGCATCGCGGCCGACGGGCACGGCCTGGTGTCCGGCGGCGGCCGGGTGTCGATGATGGGTGCGGTGGCCCGAGCGGCGCGCGCCGGCGGCGCGCACACGGTGGGCGTCATCCCGGTGCATCTGATGTCCGTGGAGGTCGCCGACCGGGACGCGGACGAGTTGATCGTCGTCGACACGATGCGGGAGCGGAAGCGGGTGATGGACGAGCGCTCGGATGCGTTCCTGGCGCTGCCCGGCGGCCTCGGGACGCTCGAGGAGCTGTTCGAGATCTGGACCGCGTTCACCCTGGACATGCATGCCAAGCCAGTGGCCGTGCTCGACCCCGACGGCTTCTACACGCCGCTGTGGGACTACCTCGATGCTTTGCAGAAACAGGGCTTCGTCCGTCCGGCCGCTCTCGGGGCGTTGCACCGCGCGAGGACCGTCGACGACGCGTTCGCCGCGCTCACCACTCGCTCCTAGGCTGGGCCCATGGCCTTCTCGATGAGCGACGAGCAGCGGCGCGAGTTCCTGTCCCACGGCACCCGCACCGCGGTCGTGTCGACGGTGCGCGCCGACGGCTCACCCCATGCGGCACCGGTCTGGTTCGTGCTCGACGGCGACGACATCGTCTTCAACACCGGCAAGACGACCGTCAAGGGCCGCACGTTGCTGCGCACCGGGCAGGCCGCGGTCACCGTCGACGACGGTGCGCCGCCCTACTCGTTCGTCACGGTCACCGGCCGGGTGGAGATCTCCGAGGATCCCGACGAGCTGGTGCGCTGGGCCACCGCGATCGCCGCGCGGTACATGGGCGAGGACCTCGCCGACGAGTTCGGCCGGCGCAACGGCGTGCCGGGGGAGCTGCTGGTCCGCCTGGTACCCGAGAGCACCGTCGCGATCGCGAACCTGGCTGACTGACTGACGTCAGCGGCCCGTGGCACGATCGACGGGTGCTGCACCTTGTCCTGTACGGCCTGCTGGCGGTCGTCGTGGCCGTCGGGCTGTTCCTGCTGGCCACCCGGTTCCTGCCGGCCGGCGAGCAGATCGCGCCCCCGCTGCGCGACGAGCCGCCGTGGGACCTGCCGCCCGAACGCAGCCTGCAGGCCGCGGACGTGGACGCGGTGCGACTGCCGGTGGCCTTGCGTGGGTACCGGTTCGCCGAGACCGATCTGCTCCTCGACCGGCTGGCCACCGAGTTGCGCACCCGCGACGACGAGATCGCCCGGTTGCGCGGGCACGACACGGTGCCTGCGGCCGCCGAACCGATCACCGAGGACGAACCGGCGGCCGAGAGCGAACCGGCAGCTGAGGACGAACCGGCAGCTGAGGACGAACCGGCAGCCGAGGACGAAGTGGCGCCGCCGGCGCGCCGAGCCGAGCAGGCCGAACACCGAGCAGCCACACCGAGCACGCCGACACCGAGCAGGGCGAGCCGGATGCCAGCCGATCCTGACCTGCCCCGCTGCGACTGGGCGACCTCGGCACCGGAGTACGTCGCCTACCACGACGACGAGTGGGGCGTGCCGCTGCACGGTCGGGACGCGCTGTTCGAACGGCTCTCGCTGGAGGCGTTCCAGTCCGGATTGTCCTGGTTGGTGATCCTGCGCAAGCGGCCGGCCTTCCGCGCCGCTTTCGCCGGCTTCGACGTCGACGCGGTCGCGCGTTTCGACGACGCCGACGTCGCACGCCTGCTGGCCGATGCCGGCATCGTCCGCAACCGGGCCAAGATCGAGGCCGCGATCGCGAACGCCCGTGCGGTGCGCGACGCCATGCCCGAAGGCCTCGACGACCTGCTGTGGTCGTTCGCGCCCAGCGGCCGGCGCCGCCGCCCCCGGACGCTGTCGGAGGTGCCGGCGACCTCCCCGGAATCGGTCGCCCTGGCCAAGGAGCTCAAGCGGCGCGGCTTCCGGTTCGTCGGCCCCACCACTGCCTACGCCACGATGCAGGCCACCGGGATGGTCGACGACCACATCGCGAGCTGCTGGCGCGCGAAGGCTTGACGCCGATACCTCACGTTGGCTCAGGTGCCGGTGAAGGTCGGACGCTGTTTGTTGACGAACGCGACGGTCGCGTTGCGGTGGTCGGCGGTCTGCCCCATCGCCGTCTGCAGCTCCGCCTCCATCGCCAGCGCCGACTCCAGGTCGGTGGCCGCGGCGTAGGCGATCGACTGCTTGATCGCGCCGTAGGCCGCGGTCGGCCCGGCGGCAAGACGCGCGGCCAGCTCGAGGGCGGCCGGCAGCACGCGCTCCGGTTCCACCACCGCGTTCACCAGGCCCATCTCCAGCGCAGCCTCGGCATTGATCGGCTCGGCGAGCAGTGCCAGCGCGGTCGCGCGGGCCGACCCGACGATGCGCGGCAGCGTCCAGGACGTCCCGGTGTCCAACGTCAGCCCGACGTTCGCGAAGGCCAGCAGGAAGCCCGCGGTGTTGGCGGCGATGCGGAAATCGCAGGCGAAGGTCAAGCCCGCCCCGGCCCCGGCGGCCATCCCGTTCACCGCGGCGATCAACGGTTTCGGCATCCGGGTGAGCGCGAGCACGATCGGGTTGTAGTGCTCGGTGACCGTGGACAGCGGCGTCGGGTCGCCGGAATCGAGCATCTCGACGTGCTCGCGCAGATCCTGGCCGACACAGAAACCGCGACCGGCGCCGGTGAGCACCACCGCGCGCACCGCCGGGTCGGCGGTGACCTCGCGGGCGGCGTCGAGCAGCGCCTCCTTGAGCGCGACGGACAGCGAATTCATCGATTCGGGCCGGTTGAGCGTCAGCGTCGCAACGCCGTCGGCTCGCTCGATCAGCAGCTCGTCAGCCACGCGGTACTCCCTCGCATCGCAGGTGCCGCCGACGCTACCGCGCCGCCGTGTTCCGAGACCCTGGGTTGGGGGATGCCCCGGTCATGCGGGACAATGGACGTCAACCCCGGTGTGCGTCTCGATGCGCGCCGGGAT
Source organism: uncultured Actinomycetota bacterium (assembly GCA_963850835.1). Taxonomy (GTDB): domain Bacteria; phylum Actinomycetota; class Actinomycetes; order Mycobacteriales; family Jatrophihabitantaceae; genus Jatrophihabitans. Next base: position 523,404 of record CAWKNB010000007.1, read on the forward strand.
CCCTCGATGACGACGCGTGAGCTCGGCTCACCAAGGAGGTAAGCATGGCGGCCATGAAGCCGCGGACGGGCGACGGCCCGCTCGAGGTCACCAAGGAGGGCCGGGGCATCGTCATGCGTGTGCCCCTGGAGGGCGGCGGCCGTCTCGTCGTCGAGCTCTCGGCGGACGAGGCCGGGGCGCTGGGTGACGCGCTGAAGTCGGTCGTCAGCTAGTCCATTTCGCCGGCCCCGGCTTCGATTGCCGCATGATCGAGCCGGGGCCGACTGCTGTCCGCGGTCCGCACGTCTGGAACGTCTGGAAGGTCGCCATGGTCGAGATCCGGGTCGGGTCCGATGCTGCGGATGCAGCGGCCGCCGACGACATCGAGGTCCCACAGGATCCTGCTGCTGCGCGCGCCGCCGGTGGTCGCCTCGCCCGCGAGCTGCGCAGCGGCACCAGCACGCTGAACGCGACCGGCCTGTCCGGACCGCGGCTCGTCGCGTTCGTCGAGGGCCTGGCGCTCGGCTGCTACCGATTCACCCGCGCCACCCGCGCCGAGGACACCCGTCCGGCGTCGATCGAGCTGGCCGGCGTGTCCGACGAGCAGGCCGTCGCCGTGGGATTGCGCAACGCCGCGGCCGTGGCGTGGGCCCGCGACCTGGCCAACACCCGGTCGGGGGAGAAGACCCCGGCCTGGCTCGGCAAGCAGGCGGCGCGCACGTTGCGTCCCCTCGGGGTCGACGTGGTCGTGCACGACGTCGACTGGCTGACCCGCCGCAAGTTCGGCGGCGTGCTCGCCGTGGGCGGCGGCTCGGCCGCGCCGCCACGGCTGATCGAGGCCCGCTGGCGCCCGCCCGAGGCCAAGGCAGGCATCCACGCCGTACTGGTCGGCAAGGGCATCACCTTCGACACCGGTGGACTGAACCGCAAGCCCGGTAACGCGATGAACACCATGCACACCGACATGGCCGGGGGCGCCGCAGTGCTCGCCGCGCTGCGGCTGGTGGCCGAGCAGCAGCTGCCGGTGCGGGTCACCGCCCTCGTGCCGGCCGCGGAGAACTCGCTGTCCGGGTCGGCCTATCGCCCGAGCGACGTCGTGCGTCACTTCGGCGGGCGCACCAGCGAGATCCACAACACCGACGCCGAGGGACGCCTGGTGCTGGCCGATGCGCTGGCCTATGCGGTCGCGCGGTTGCGGCCCACCGCGCTGGTCGACATCGCGACGTTGACCGGCGCCATGAAGGTGGCGCTCGGCACCGACACCGCCGGGCTGCTCGCGACCTCCGACGACGTCGCGGACGCACTGCTCGCCGCCGCTGCCGCCACCGACGAACCGCTGTGGCGCATGCCGATGCCGGTCGAGTACGAGTCGTCGCTCGCGTCGTCGGTGGCCGACGCGACGAACGCGCCGGGCAACCCGGGCGGCATCACCGCAGCGCTGTTCCTGCGCCCGTTCTCCGGTGACGTGCCGTGGGCACACCTCGACGTCGCCGGGCCGGCGCGCGCCGACAAGGACGACGGGTTCCGATCGAAAGGGGCCACCGGGTTCGGTGCCCGGCTGCTCGCCGCCTGGGTCGAAGCACTCGCCGAGTGACCGAGCTGCCCGGCGAGCTCGCGCTGCCCATGGTGGTGCGCATCGAGCGCGCCGACCCGCCGCAACGCACCGACGCCCTGGAGGCGGCCGCCCGGGCGGTGTTGCTCCTGCTGACTGCGCCGAAGCCGGAGTGGGCCGACGTCGTCGCGCGCTGGGACGGGCAGCGCATCCGCAAGGTCGTGCGCCGCGCCCGCGGGGCCGAGTGGCGCCGCGCGCTGACCGTCGACGGCCTCGACGTCGAACATCGCAGCGCGCAGTTGCGCGTGTACCCACCGGTGCCGGTGGATGCGTGGCCACCCGAGTTGGCGCGGCTGCAGGTCGGCGGCACGAACCTCGACGACGTGTCACCGCCGGAGCCCGCGCCGGCCGGCGAACCGCTCGTCCTGCTGTCCCCGCACGCCGACATGAGCACCGGCAAGGCGATGGCCCAGGCCGCGCATGCGTCGCAGCTCGGCTGGCGCTCGTTGCCGCGCCGGGCGCGGCGGCGCTGGCTCGACGCCGGTTTTCCGCTCGCGGTGCGCGACGCGTCGAGTCGTCAGTGGGCGGCGGCCATCGCGGCCGGTGCGCCGGTGGTACACGACGGCGGCTTCACCGAGGTCGCGCCCGGCACCGCGACCGCGCTCTTCGTCCGCTGAGTGGTGCGGTCCGGCGCGCGCGAAGGCACAGGTGGCGTCAGCGCAGCAGCGACTGGTACAGCTCGACGGTGCGCCGGGCGATCGTGTCCCAGCCGAACTCGCGCACCGCGCGCTCACGTCCGGCCAAACCCATGGTGGTGGCGCGCACCGGGTCGCTGCAGACGGTGTTGACCGCGTCGGCGAGGTCGCGTTCGAACTCCGCCGTAGCGCTCTCGTGGTAGGGCACCAGGAGTCCGGTGCGGCCGTCGGCGACCACCTCGGGGATGCCGCCGATGGCACTCGCGACAACAGCGGTCTCGCAGGCCATCGCTTCCAGGTTCACGATGCCCAGCGGCTCGTACACCGACGGGCAGACGAACACCGTGGCGTGGGTGAGCAGTTGGGCGATGCGATCGCGCGGCAGCATCTCCCGGATCCACACGACCCCGGTGCGCGAGGTCGACAGGTGCTCGACCGCCGCCTGCGTCTCGGCCGCGATCTCCGGGGTGTCCGGCGCCCCGGCGCACAGCACCAGCTGGATGTCGGGGTCGAAGAACTCGGCGGCTCGCAGCAGGTGCGCAAGGCCCTTCTGCCGGGTGATCCGGCCGACGAAGATCGCCGACGGGCGGTCCGGATCGATGCCGTGCCGGATGAGTTCGTCCTCCACATGGTCGGGCGCGTAGAGGTCGGTGTCGATGCCGTTGTGGATCACGTGCACCCGCGCCGGGTCGACGAACGGATAGGCGTCGAGGATGTCCGCGCGCATGCCGTAGGACACCGCGATGATCGCCTCGGCGGTCTCGTAGGCGGTGCGCTCGGCCCAGGAAGAGATCTTGTACCCGCCGCGAAGCTGCTCGGCCTTCCACGGCCGGGCCGGTTCGAGGGAGTGGGCGCTGAGCACGTGCGGCTTGTCGTAGAGCTGGCCGCCGAGCACTCCCGCCATGTTCGCGTACCAGGTGTGCGAGTGCAGCACGTCCGCCCCGCCCACCGCGGCCGCGATCTCCAGATCCACGCCCAGATAACGGATTGCGCTGTTCGCCTCGGCGAGTTCGATCGGCGGGCGGTACGCGCGTACCCCCTCCTCGTCGCGCGGCGCACCGAACGCGTGGACGTCGACGTCGATGAGCCTGCGAAGCTCTCGCACCAGGAACTCGACGTGCACGCCGGCGCCGCCGTAGATCTCCGGTGGGTACTCGCGCGTCAGCACGGCCACTCGCATGGCCGGACCCTACTGCGTCGCAGATCACTCCCGCACTATGGTGAGGTCATGGCGCGAGAGCCAAGGGTGCTCGGCATCGTCCTGGCCGGTGGCGAAGGCAAACGACTGTGGCCGTTGACCGCCGACCGCGCCAAACCGGCGGTGCCGTTCGGCGGCAACTACCGCCTGGTCGACTTCGTGCTGTCGAATCTGGTCAACGCCGGCTACCTGCGCATCTGCGTGCTCACCCAGTACAAGTCGCACTCATTGGACCGCCACATCACCCAGACATGGCGGATGTCCACGGTGCTCGGCAACTACGTCACGCCGGTCCCGGCGCAGCAACGGCTGGGTCCGCGCTGGTACACCGGCAGCGCCGACGCGATCCTGCAGTCGGCGAACCTGATCTACGACGACAAGCCCGACTACGTGGTGGTGTTCGGCGCCGACCACGTGTACCGCATGGACCCGCGGCAGATGGTCAACCAGCACATCGAGTCCGGCGCGGCCGCCACCGTGGCGGGCATCCGGGTGGCGCGCAAGGAGGCGACCGCGTTCGGCGTGATCGATGCTGCCGCCGACCGGAAAGTGCTCGGATTCCTGGAGAAGCCGAAGGACCCGCCCGGGTTGCCGGACAGCCCCGACGAGAGCTACGCGTCGATGGGGAACTACGTGTTCACCACCGACGCCCTGCTCGAGGCGCTGCGCGAGGACATCGAGGACGAGCAGTCGGTGCACGACATGGGCACCAACATCATGCCGAAGATGGTCGGCAAGGGCGCGGCCAACGTCTACGACTTCGCCGACAACGACGTGCCCGGCGCCGAGGACCGCGACCACGGTTACTGGCGCGACGTCGGGACGATCGACGCCTATTACGAGGCGCACATGGACCTCGTGGCGGTGCACCCGATCTTCAACCTCTACAACCGCAGCTGGCCGATCTACACCCACCATCCGCAACTTCCCCCGGCCAAGTTCGTCGAGGGCGGTATCGCGCAGGAGTCGATCATCGGCGCCGGGACGATCATCGCGGGTGCGACCGTGCGGCACAGCGTGATCTCGCCGAACGTGCGGCTGGCCGCCGGCGCCTACGTCGAGGGCTCGGTGCTGATGGACGGCGTGCGGGTCGGCCGCGGCGCCGTGGTGCGCAAAGCCATCCTGGACAAGGACGTCGTGGTGCCCGAGGGCGCGCACATCGGACTGCAGCCCGATCTCGACCACGAGCGCTACCACGTGTCTGACGGGGGCGTGGTCACCCTGGGCAAGGCGACCGAAGCGCTCCCGTAACTGGTCCGTCACGCTCCGTATGTGACGATCAGGGCACCGATTTTCGGGGGAGGCGGCATACGCGGGGCTCGGCTGGCTAGTGTGGCGCCCAACTCGAACGCCATGGAGGTCTGTCTTGTCCGCACGTGCACGTGTCCTTGCGCTCGCCTGTCTGGGCGCCGCCGCCGCGTTGGCCCTCACCGGGTGCAGCTCCGGCAAGAAGGTCGAGGACACCAAGAAGTCCGCGAGTGTCAGCGTCGCCAAGCAGGCGACCCTGCACGACCTGCTGCCGGCCGCCATCAAGTCCAAGGGCGTCCTGACGATGGCCACCGACCCGTCCTACGCCCCGATCGAGTTCACGAAGTCCGGCGGTGGCTTCCAGGGCTTCGACATCGACCTCGCCAACGCGATCGGCAAGACCCTCGGCGTCAAGGTCGACATCAAGAAGGCCCAGTTCGACGGCATCCTCGCCGGCATCAACGCGGGTCGTTACGACTTCTCGATGTCGGCGTTCACCGACAACACCGCGCGCGAGAAGGGCAATGACTTCGTCACCTACTTCAAGGCCGGCACCTCGATCGGCGTGAAGAAGGGCAATCCCAAGAAGATCCAGTCCCAGGACGACCTGTGCGGGCTGCGTGTCGGCGCCGAGAAGGGCACCATCCAGGCCACCGCGCTCACCGCGACGACCGCCGAGGGCGCCATCACGCTGAAGGGCACCTGCCTCAAGGAGGGCAAGAAGGCGCCCGTCCCGGTGCTGCTGCCCGACCAGGCCGGGGTGAACTCCGCGGTCGTGGGCGGCCGCGCCGATGCCTTCACCGGTGACACCCCGGTCGTCATCTACCAGGGCACGCTCGAGGGCGGCCAGATCCAGTTGGCCGGCAAGACCACCGACGAGGCGCCATACGGCATCGCGTTCAAGAAGGGCAGCCCGCTCGCCCCGATCTTCCAGAAGGCCGTCACCCAGCTGATGAACGACGGCACCTACACGAAGATCATCAACACCTGGAAGCTCCAGGCCGGAGCCATCACCCAGTCCCAGATCAACGGCGCCAACGGGTAGCCGGCGATGACGGCTGGGGACTCCGGCGCTGCGGCGACGGATCCGGACTCCGCGAGTTCGGTAGGTACGGATCCGCCGCCCGCCCCGGAGACGAGTGCGGAGGAGCTGACGGTCGTCCCGGTGCGCCACCCGCTGCGCTGGGTGGCGGTGGTGGTCCTCGGGGTGCTGGCCGCGATGCTGATCCACTCGCTGGTCGTCAACCCGGCCTGGCAGTGGAGCTACTTCCAGGGCTACTTCACCGACTCCCAGATCATCGACGGCATCTGGGTCACGCTCGAGCTCACCTTCCTGGCGATGCTCGTGGGGATCGTGCTGGGCGTGATCCTCGCGGTGATGCGGATGTCGCCGAACCCGGTGCTGTCCAGTACGGCGTGGCTGTACACCTGGTTCTTCCGCGGCACCCCGGTGCTCGTCCAGTTGCTGTTCTGGTTCTCCTTCGCCTATCTGTTCTCGAACCTGTCCATCGGCATCCCGTTCGGGCCGACGTTCCACACGTGGGACACGAACTCGCTGATCACGCCGTTCGTCGCCGCCGTGCTCGGCCTCGGGCTCAACGAGGCCGCGTACATGTCCGAGATCGCCCGCGCCGGCCTGCTGTCGGTCAACGCGGGGCAGAGCGAGGCGGCGGCGGCGCTCGGGATGGGTCGCGGGCTGGCGCTGCGGCGCGTCATCCTGCCGCAGGCGATGCGTGTGATCATCCCGCCGACCGGCAACGAGACGATCTCGATGCTGAAGACCACCTCGCTGGTCATCGTCATCTCGCTCAACGACCTCACCGGGGCGGCACAGAACATCTACAACCAGGCGACATTCCTGCAGGTGCCGCTGCTCGTGGTGGCCAGCGCCTGGTACCTGATCATGACCAGCATCCTGTCCGTCGGCCAGTACTTCCTCGAGCGTCGCTTCGGTCGCGGCACCAACCGCAATGCGCCACCTCGACCGATGCAACGGTTGATGACCAGGATGCGATCGGCGCGCAGCGCGGAGTCGGGGGTGAGCGCCGGTGCCTGAGGCGTTGGTGGAGGCCGAGGAGGTCCGCAAGTCCTTCGGCTCGCTGGAGGTGCTGCGCGGCATCAGCCTGACCGTCGAGCGCGGCCAGGTGCTGTGTGTCATCGGGCCGTCCGGCTCCGGCAAGTCGACCTTCATCCGGTGCATCAACCACCTGGAGAAGATCGACGGCGGCCGGCTGCTGGTCGACGGCAACCTGGTCGGGTACCGGCGCGTGGGCACCAAGCTGCACGAGATGCGGGAGTCGGAGATCGCCAAGCGACGCGAGGACGTCGGCATGGTGTTCCAGCACTTCAACCTGTTCCCGCACATGACGGTGTTGCAGAACCTCGTCGAGGCGCCGATCAAGGTGAAGAAGGTCCGCAAGGCCCAGGCGGTGGACGAGGCGCGGCAGCTGCTCAACCAGGTGGGGCTGGCGGACAAGGAGAAGTCGTATCCGGCGCAGCTGTCCGGCGGCCAGCAACAGCGGGTGGCGATCGCGCGGGCGCTGGCGATGAAGCCCAAGCTGATGCTCTTCGACGAGCCGACCTCCGCGCTCGACCCGGAACTGGTCGGCGAGGTGCTCGACGTGATGAAGCAACTCGCCGGCGGCGGCATGACGATGATCGTCGTCACGCACGAGATGGGCTTCGCCCGCGAGGTGGCCGACCAACTCGTGTTCATGGACGGCGGGGTGGTCGTCGAGTCGGGGGTGCCGCGTGAGGTGCTCGCCAACCCGCAGCACGAACGCACCAAAGCGTTCCTCTCCAAGGTCCTGTAGTGGATCTTGTGCAGACGCGCGGGCACCGCACGGCGTGTCTGCACAGGATCGCCCGATGAGTTCGCAGGTCGGCTGGGACGTCGACCAGCTGGTCGCCGACTGGTCCGGGTTCGCCGCCGCTGCCGGGCGACACCCAGGCCGACGCCTGCGTGGTCGGCCTCGGCGGCTCCGGGCTGGCGGCGGTCGAGGCGTTGGCCGACCGCGGGCTCTCGGTGGTGGCCGTCGACGCGGGCCGGGTGGCCGCCGGCGCGGCCGGCCGCAACGGCGGCCTGCTCATCGGCGGCCCCGAGCTGCCGCTGCACCAGGCACTCGATCGGTGGGGACCGGCCGCGGTGCGAGCTCTACCGCGCCACGCTCGCCGAGCTGGACCGCCTCGCCGACCTGCTCGGCCCGCAGGTCGTGCGGCGAGTCGGGTCGATCCGGCTCGCCGGTCTGCCCGGGGCGCCCCTCGACGACGCGGAGGCGGCCGACCGGGCGGCCGAGCTGGCCGACTGCGAGCTGCAGGAGGCGGCGTTGCGCGAGCACGGCGTGGCCGTGGAGCGCTACGACGGCCCGCTCGGCCAAGGACTGTTCCTGCCCGACGACGCGGCGGTGAACCCGGCGGTGCGCGCGATCACGCTGGCCACCCGGCTGGCCGACCGGGCCCGGCTGCACGAGTCCACGACCGTCACCTCGGTCGAAGCCGGGGTGGTGCGGACCGTGCGCGGCGTGATCCGGGCTCCGGTGGTGATCGTGGCGGTCGACGGCCGGCTCGAACTGCTCCTGCCGCAGCTCGCCGGCCGGGTGCGGACGGCGCGGTTGCAGATGCTCGCGACCGCGCCCGTGGCCGGTGGCGAGGAACGGGTGCCGTGCCCGGTCTACGGGCGCTGGGGCTATGACTACGGACAACGGCTGCCCGACGGGCGGCTGTTCGTCGGCGGCGGCCGGGACCGGTTCGCCGACGCCGAGTGGACGACCGAAGCGACCCCGACCGGGCCGGTGCAGGCCTACGTCGAGACCGTCGCTGCGCGGCTGGCCGCGGCGCCGGTCGCAACGCTGCAGGTGACCCATCGGTGGGCCGCGTCGGTCGGCTTCACCCCGGACGACCGCCCCCTGTGCACAGCGGTCGCCGACGCCGTGGTGGCGGTCGGCGGCTACAACGGCACCGGCAACCTGGTCGGCCCGGTGGCCGCGCGCGCCGCGGTGGCCCTCGCCCTCGACGGCACGACGCCGGCGGCCTACCTCGCGTCCCGGTAACCGGTCCCGAGACCTCGGGACGGCAGAATGGCCGGGTGAGCGACTCCGAGGCCGGCCCCCGCGCGCTCGCGTCCGCACTGCGCCGCGCCGGCCTGACCGACGTCGACGCCGGCACCCGGCGCCGCGCGGAGTATTCCAGCGACGCATCGAACTACCGCGTGGTGCCGAGCGTCGTCGCGTTCCCGCGCCACGTCGACGAGGTGGCCCAGGCGCTGGAGGTGGCCCGCCACCACGGCGTGGCGCTCACCGCCCGCGGCGGCGGCACGTCCACGGCCGGCAACAGCGTCGGCGCCGGCATCGTGCTCGACTGCTCCCGCCACCTCGACCGGGTCACGGAGGTCGACCCGGACGCGCGTTCCGCGCTCGTCGAGCCGGGCGCGATCCTCGACTCGATCACTGCGGCCGGCGCGCCGCACGGGCTGCGCTTCGGCCCGGACCCGTCCAGCCACGCCCGGGCCAGCATCGGCGGGTCGATCGGCAACAACGCCTGCGGGTCGCGGGCGCTGAAATACGGCCGCACCGCCGACAACGTCCTCGAACTCGACGTCATCACCGCCGACGGCACCCGGTTCACCGCTCGCCGCCTCGGTCGCGAGACGCCGGCGCACGATCCCGGCGCCCCGCTGTTCCGCGGCCTCGACGACGTCGTCGCGCGGCACCTCGCCACGATCCGCACCGAGTTCGGCCGCTTCACCCGGCAGGTGTCCGGCTACTCGCTCGAGCACCTGCTGCCCGAGAACGGCACGGACGTCGCACGCTTTCTGGTCGGCACCGAAGGCACCCTCGGCGTCCTGCTCGGCGCGCGCGTGCGCCTGGTCGAATCGCCGCCCGCGGTGGCGCTGACGGTGCTCGGCTACCCGGACATGCCGGCGGCGGCTGATGCGGTGCCGGCCTTGCTGCCGCACGACATCGTCGCGCTCGAGGGCATGGACGCCCGTCTCGTCGAGGTGGTCCGCACCCGCCGCGGTCCCGCTGCGGTGCCGTCACTCCCACGCGGTGCCGGCTGGCTGTTCGTGGAGACCGCCGGGCAGAGCGAGGCCGAGGCAGTCGCGAATGCCGAGAAACTCATCGCCGACTCCGGCTGTCTGGACTCGACGATCGTCACCGGCGCGGTGGCCACGGCGTTGTGGCGCATCCGCGAGGACGGCGCCGGGCTCGGCGGCCGCACCCCCAGCGGTGCGCCTGCGTGGCCGGGCTGGGAGGACGCCGCGGTGCCGCCCGACCAGCTCGGCGCCTACCTGCGCGAGTTCGAGGAACTGATGCGTCACCACGAGGTGGACGCGCTGGTCTACGGCCATTTCGGCGACGGCTGCGTGCACGCCCGCATCGACTTCCCGTTCTCGACGCAGCCGTCGCGCTTTCGCGCGTTCCTGATGGACGCCGCCCAGATCGTCGGCAGGCACGGCGGCTCGATGTCCGGCGAGCACGGCGACGGCCGGGCCCGTGGCGAGCTGTTGCCGTTCATGTACTCGCGCGACGCGATCGCCGCGTTCGGCGAGGTCAAGGCGCTCTTCGATCCGCAGAACCTGCTCAACCCCGGTGTCATCGTCGACCCCGCCCCGGTCGACGCGGACCTTCGGGTGCCGCAGGCGAAGTCGCTGCGCCGCGGCCTCGCGTTCGCCTACCCGCACGACGGCGGCGATCTGTCCACGGCCGTGCACCGGTGCGTCGGGGTGGGGAAGTGCCGCGCCGACACCACCTCCGCCGGTGGCGTGATGTGCCCGTCCTACCTCGCCACCCGGGACGAGAAGGACTCCACCCGGGGCCGCGCGCGGGTGCTGCAGGAACTCGCCAACGGGTCGCTGGTCAAGGGCTACCGCGCCGACGAGCTGCACGAGTCCCTCGACCTGTGCCTGTCGTGCAAGGGCTGCTCGAGCGACTGCCCGGCCGGCGTCGACATGGCCACCTACAAGGCCGAGGTGCTCTACCACCGGTACCGCCGCCGGATCCGCCCGCCGGCCCATTACGCCCTCGGCTGGCTGCCGCGCTGGGCCCGGCTCGCGAAGGGTGCCCCCCGGCTGACCAACGCGATGCTGCACGAGCGGGGGCTCGGCGGCGTGGCCAAGCGCGCCGGGGGCATCGACGCCCGTCGCCCACTTCCTCGCTTCGCCCGCACGACGTTCCGGCAGTGGTTCCGGAAGTGGCCGGGACGCAGCGGCACTCCGGTCATGTTGTGGGTCGACACGTTCACCGACCACTTCGCGCCCGAGGTCGGCAAAGCCGCGGTGCGGGTGCTCGAGGCCGCCGGGTACTCGGTGCAGATCCCCGAGAAGCCGGTGTGCTGCGGGCTCACCTGGATCTCCACCGGCCAGCTCGACGGTGCCCGACGCCAGCTGCGGCGATCGTTGGCCGCGCTCGACCGGGCGACCCGGTTCGGCACCCCGGTGGTCGGGCTGGAACCGTCGTGCACCGCGGTGCTGCGTCGCGACCTGGTGGAGCTGCTGCCCGACGACCCGCGCGCCGGGCGCGTCGCGGCAGCCACGCGGACCCTCGCTGAGCTGCTGTCCCAGACGCAGGATTGGTCCCCGCCGAACCTGGCGGGCCTGAAGGCCGTCGCGCAGCCGCACTGTCACCAGCACGCGGTGCTCGGCTGGCAGGCCGACGCACAACTGCTCGCCGGCGCCGGCGCGCAGGTCGACGCCGTGGGGGGCTGCTGCGGGCTCGCCGGCAACTTCGGCGTCGAGCGCGGGCACTACGAGGTGTCGCAGGCCGTGGCGGAGACCGCGCTGCTGCCCGCGGTGCGCGCCGCTGCCCACGACGCGGTGATCCTCGCCGACGGGTTCTCCTGCCGCACCCAGCTCGAGCACTTCGCTCACGCCCAGGGCGTGCACCTGGCCCAACTGCTCGCCGAACACCTGCCCGACGAGCAGCTCGGTCAGGGGTTCTTCGCCGACCAACCCAACGCGGAGGAGCGTCCGTGACCGGCTTTGTGCCGCCGCCCTACCCCTACGACCGTCTCGACGACGTCACCGCGGTCGCCGCCGAGCACGAGGGCGGCGCGGTCGATCTGTCGATCGGCACGCCGTGCGACCCACCGCCGCCCGCCGTGCTGGCCGCGCTCGCCGCGGGCGAGAGCGCCCGCGGCTACCCGCCGTCGATCGGCACACCGGCGTTGCGGGCCGCCGCGGCCGAGTGGATCGGCGCCCGCCTGGGCGCTTCCGTCGATCCGGCTGCCGAGGTCGCGGCCTGCGTCGGCACCAAGGAGTTCGTCGCGTCGGTGCCGCAGTACCTCAAACTGCGCGACCCGTCGCGCGACACCGTGCTCTACCCGGCGATCAGCTACCCCACCTACGAGATGGGCGCGACGCTGGCCGGCTGCCGCGCGGTGCCCTACCTGCACCTGGACGAGATCGACGCGACCGACGCCGCTCGTGCCCTGTGCGTGTGGGTCAATTCGCCGGCGAACCCCACCGGCGAACTGCACGACCTCGACCGCGCAGCGGCCTGGGGCCGCGAGCGCGACATCCCGGTGCTGTCCGACGAGTGCTACGCCGAGTTCTCCTGGCAGGCCCCACCGACGACGATCCTGCGCAGCGGCACCGACGGGGTCCTCGCGCTGCATTCACTGTCCAAGCGGGACAATTTCGCCGGCGCGCGCATCGGCTTCTACGCCGGAGATCGCGATCTCGTCCACTACCTGCGCGAGGTGCGCAAGCACGCCGGCCTGATGCCGGCCGGCCCGGTGCAGGCTGCGGCGATCGTCGCGCTCGGCGACGAGGAGCACGTCGAGGCCCAGCGGGCCCGCTACCTCGCCCGGTTGCAGCGGCTCGCCGGCATGCTCGACAAACTCGGCTACGACGCGCAGCTGCCCGACGGCGCGTTCTATCTGTGGGTTCCGGCGCCGGGGGACGACGCGTGGGCTGCGGCCCGCGACCTGGCCCGGCAGGTCGGCATCGTGGTATCGCCCGGTGACACCTACGGACCCGCGGGAGCGGCATACTTCCGAGTCGCGGCGGTGCAACCCGACGCACGCATCGAATTGGCGGCGAGCCGAATCGGAGCGTGACGCGTAACCCACCGGACACGGGAGCTTCATACGATGCCGACGATGGCGGACCTGTTCGACGGGTACGCGCTCGGCGCCGCGTGGGACGAGATGATCGCCCGCGACGGCACACCGCGCGCGCCGTACCGGCTGCTGCACGAGTCGATCCAGCGCAGCGGCACGCAGGAGCTGCGGGCCGGAGTCGACGCGCTCGCCCGGGCGTACCTCAACCAGGGCGTCACCTTCGACATCGGCGGTGAGGAGCGGCCGTTCCCGCTCGACATCGTCCCCCGGGTCATCGACGACGAGAGCTGGCAGCAGATCGAGAAGGGCGTGCGCCAGCGGGTGCACACCCTGGAGGCCTTCCTCGCCGACGTCTACGGCGACTGCCGGGTGGTCACCGACGGCGTGGTGCCGCGCAGCGTCATCACCTCCTCGAAGCACTTCCACCGCGCTGCGCACGGGGTCGAACCGCCCAACGGGGTGCGTGTACACGTGTCCGGCATCGACCTGATCCGCGACGAGCAGGGCGGCTTCCGGGTGCTCGAGGACAACGTGCGGGTGCCGTCAGGGGTCAGCTACGTGCTCGCCAACCGGGCCGCGATGCGCCAGCAGTGGGCCGACGTGCTCGGCCAGGTGCGACTGCGGCCGGTGTCGCACTATCCGCAGCGGCTCCTCGCGGCACTGCGGGCCGCGGCGCCGCCCGGGGTGGGCGATCCCAACGTCGTGGTGCTCACGCCCGGCGTCTACAACAGCGCCTACTTCGAGCACGCCTGGCTGGCCCGGGCGATGGGCGTGGAGCTGGTCGAGGGGCGCGACCTCGTCTGCTCCGGCGGCGTCGTGCGGATGCGCGACACGTCGGGGGAGCGGCGCGTCGACGTGATCTACCGGCGCGTCGACGACGACTTCATCGATCCGGTGCAGTTCCGGGCCGACTCGATGCTGGGCTGCGCCGGGCTGCTCACCGCGGCCCGCGCCGGCAACGTCACCATCGCCAACGCCGTCGGCAACGGCGTGGCCGACGACAAGCTGATCTACACCTACCTGCCCGAGCTCGTGCGCTACTACCTGCGCGAGGAGCCGGTGCTGCGCAACGTCGACACCTGGCGGCTGGAGGATCCCGGCGCCCTCGAGGAGGTGCTCGACCGACTCGCCGAACTCGTGGTCAAGCCGGTCGACGGCGCCGGCGGCAAGGGGCTCGTCATCGGCCCGCAGGCCGATCGCAGCGAACTCGACGCGCTGCGCGAACGCCTGCTCGAGGATCCGCGGGGCTGGATCGCGCAGCCGGTCGTGCAGCTGTCCACGGTGCCCACGTTGATCGGCGACACGATCGCGCCGCGGCACGTCGACCTGCGCCCGTTCGCGGTCAACGACGGCGACGACGTGTGGGTGCTGCCCGGCGGGTTGACCCGGGTGGCGCTGCCGGAGGGTTCGCTGGTGGTGAATTCCAGCCAGGGCGGCGGCTCGAAGGACACCTGGGTGCTGGCCGGCGAGCGGCACCGCCCGCCCCCGCGATCCGCGCCGACCAACCCGTCCGCACCCCATGGGCCGCTGCCGGCCGTCGAGTCGGCCGTCGACATCGAGATCCGCCAGCAGCAGCAACAAGCAACAGCAGCAGGGGGCGCGATGCTGAGCCGGATCGCCGAGTCGCTGTACTGGATCGGTCGCTACGTGGAACGGGCCGAGGACACCAGCCGCATCGTCGACGTGCACCTGAGCCTGCTGCTCGAGGACCCCTGGGCGCCCGAGGAGATCGTGTGCGCCTCGCTGCTCTCGGCGATGGGCCACGATCCGGAGCACGCCGTGCGCCGCGACGAGGTGCTCGAGACCCTGGTGTGGGACGCGAGTACGACGGCGTCGGTGTTGGGCACGGTCGCCGCAGCGCGCGAGAACGGGCGCCGGTGCCGGGAGATCATCAGTTCCGAGCTGTGGGAGAACATCAACGTCACCTGGCGAGAAGCCCTGCGGCCGGGCCGACGTGCCTATCCGCACGCGTTGCTGGTGTACGTGCGCGAGCGGACCGCGGCGTTCATCGGGGTGGCCAGCAATACGCTCTCCCGCGATGAGGCGTTCCACTTTCTCGCGCTCGGCCGCAGCATCGAGCGCGCCGACATGATCGCGCGATTGGCGGCCGCCCGGGCCCTCGCCGGCACGGCGGGTCCCTCGTGGGTGACGCTGCTGCAGAGCTGCGGCGCGTACCAGGCGTTTCTGCGCAGCGCGCGTGGCGCGGTGGACGAGCGCCGTTCGGCGGAGTTCCTGCTGCTCGATCCCTTGTTCCCGCGCTCGTTGATGAGCGCTCTGGTGGCCGCCGAGCGCTCACTCGACGACCTCGCCGCGCAACACGGTGCGAGCGAGCGCGGTAAGGCGATGCAGGCCGTGCGCACCCTGGGCATGATCCGTTCGGAACTCGAATACACCCCGCCCGTCGAGCTTCTCGACGACGTGTACCAGGTGATGGAGCGGGTGCAGAGCGCGTGCTCGGTCGCCAGCGATGCGATCTCGCAGCGATATTTCCCACACGGTGTCGTCACCTCGTGGATGGCGTCGTAGTGGTCGCGCGCTACCGCATCCAGCACGTGTCGCGCTACGAGTACGACCGCAGCGTCAGCGCGTCGTTCAACGAGGCCCGGGTCACGCCGCGGCAGACGCCGTGGCAACTGCGACTGGAGTCGAGCATCGCCATCGACCCGGTGAACTGGAACTACCGCTACACCGACTACTGGGGCACCGAGGTGCGGGTGTTCCAGGCCAGCACGCCGCACCGGGCGCTCGAGGTGCGGGCCAGCAGCCTGGTCGAGATCGACGTCACCCGCCGGCGCGCGGCGCCCGCCGAGTTCGACTGGAACCACCTGCGCGACCGCAACGTGGAGGATCATCTCGTCGAGTACCTGACCCAGACCGACGCCACCGCGCCGCCCGACGAGCTGGCCGAACGTGCCGCGGCGATCGCCGCCGAGCACGGGCCGGCCCGCACCGCCCGGCTGTTGAGCGAGGCGGTGCACGATGCGCTGCATTATGTGCCCGGCGTCACCGAGGTGCAGACCACCGCGGCGCAGGCGTGGGAGACGGGCAGCGGCGTGTGCCAGGACTACACCCATCTGCTCATCGGCGCGCTGCGTACCGTCGGCGTGCCGACCCGCTACGTGTCCGGTTACCTCCATCCGGCCGGTGATCCGCAGATCGGCGAGACCGCCGAGGGGCAGAGCCACGCGTGGGTGGAGTGCTGGCTGGGCGAGTGGACCCCGCACGACCCGACCAATCTCGCGGATGTCGCCGAGCGACATGTGATCATCGGCACCGGACGCCACTACGCGGACGTGCCACCGATCAAAGGCATCGTCGCAGGCCAGCACGAATCGGCCGGGATGTCGGTCCGGGTGGAGCTCGCCAAGCTGGCGTAATTGATCTTATCCAGTACCTCGTTATCCCTGCCGGAGGTCGGGGTACGCCCTTCGTATAGGCAAGTTCGGCTAGGCAGAGGTGGTGCACCATGAGTGCTACAGACAAGATGAAGAACAAGATCGAAGATGTTGCAGGCAAGGCCAAGGAAGGCCTCGGCAAGGCGACCGACGACGAGTCGACGAAGCGCGAAGGCCAGCGCGACCAGTCCAAGGCCGACCTCAAGGACGCGGGCGAGAAGGTCAAGGACGCGTTCAAGAACTGATCTCGCCTGAACAGACCACGCAGCGGCGGCCCGGATATGCTCCGGGCCGCCGCTGCTGTCGTATCCGCGTGAGGAGGGCGAATGACCGCACCATCGCCCCTGCGGCCGCAGCGTCGCAGTCGCCGTGTCGCGATGGACCCGGCTGAACGTGACGCCTTTCTCGAATCGCAACGGGTCTGTCGAGTCGCCACCGCCGGTGCGCACGGCCCGCACGCGACGCCGCTGTGGTACGTCTGGCACGACTCGTGCATCTGGCTGTACTCGATCGTGACCAGCCAGCGCTGGTCGGACCTGATGACCGATCCGCGCATCGGCGTGGTCGTCGACGACGGCGTCGAATACGCCGAACTGCGTGGGGTCGAGATCACCGGGCGGGTCGAGATCGTCGGCGAGGTGCCGCGCACCGGCGAACCCGATGACACCCTCGGCCCGGTGGAGGCCGCCATGGCCCGTCGCTACCACGACGGCCCGGATCAGGCCTTCGAACTCGACGGCCGGCACGCCTGGCTGCGGGTGGTCCCGGACAAGATCGTCAGCTGGGACTTCCGCAAGATCCAGCGATGATCATGGCTGGTCGAGGTGGTCGAGCACCGCGGCGATGACGACATCCTGGTCGGCGTCGGTCAGCTCCGTGGAGCACGGCAAGGACAGTCCGCGTTCGAACAGGTCGTCGGCCACCGCCCCACCCACGACGGGCACACCGGCATACGGCGGCTGCGCATGCAGCGGTCGCCACAGCGGCCGGGCGTCGACACCGCGTGTGGCGAGGTGGGTGAGCAGTCCGTCGCGGCGGCCTGGCGGGGCCAGCATCGAGTACAGCCAATAGGTCGAGTCGAAGCCGGCCACCCGCGGCGGAGCTTCGAACCCGCGGCCGCCGAACGCCGCGTCGTACCGAGCGGCGATGCGGCGCTTCGTCGCGATGAACTCCGGCAGCCGTTCCAGCTGGGCCAGGCCGATAGCGGCCGCGACGTTGGTGAGCCGGTAGTTGTAGCCGACCTCGTCGTGCAGGTAGCCGACGCCGGGCACCTTGGCCTGGGTGCTGAGGTGCTTCGCGTGCCGGGCCAGGTCGTCGTCGTCGGTGACGAGCATCCCGCCGCCGCCGGTCGTGACGATCTTGTTGCCGTTGAAGGAGAATGCGCCGACCCGCCCGACTGCACCGGTCTGGCGCCCGGCGAGGGGCCCCTCGGACCAGCCGGCGCCCAGCGATTCCGCGGCGTCCTCCAAGACCGGGATCGCATAGCGGGCGCAGCTGTCGACGATCTCGGCGAGCCGCGCCGGCTGACCGAGCACGTGCACCACCTCGACCGCGGCGGGCAGACGCTCGCCGGCGGCGGCGCGGCGCGTCAACTCCGCCGTCGAGCAGCTCGGGGGAGAGGTTCCAGGTGTCGGGTTCGGAGTCGACCAGCAGCAGGTCGGCGCCGAGGTAGCGCACCGGATTCGACGAGCCGACGAAGGTGAAATCGGAAACCGCGACCAGATCACCCACACCGACGCCGAGGACCGCGAGGCCGAGGTGGATCGCGGCCGTGCCGGAGGCACATGCGACGGCGTGACGGGCTCCGACCAGGGCGGCGAATTCCGCCTCGAAGCGGGCCACGAACGGCCCTACCGAGGAGACGAAGCCGGAGTCGACCGCCTCGAGGACGAGTTCGCGTTCCCGCGTGCCGAGGTTCGGCACCGCGAGCGGGATCGTGCTCATCGGTGATAGCCGCCGGCTGCCGTCGCGTCGACGCGCGGCGCGAGCCACTGCGCGGTGCGCCGCAGGCCGTCTTCCAGTGAGATGGTCGGCGCCCAACCCAGGCGGGTCGCGGCGTTGCTCGGATCCGACAGCAGCACCTGCACCTCGGAGTCCGCGGGCCGGACCCGGACCTCTTCGGTGACGATCTCCGCGCGGTGCCCGGTGACCCGCATGCACAGTTCGACCAGCTCGCCGATCGAGTAGGTGCTGCCGCTGCCGAGCTGGACGGTCTCACCGGGCGTCAGGTCGGCCGTCGCCGCGGCCACGAACCCGGCGCACGTATCGGCCACGAAGGTGAAGTCCCGTCGAGGTGTCAGTGCGCCCAGCCGCAGTTCGTCGGCTCCGGAGAGCAGCTGGCCGAGGACGGTGGGGATGACCGCGCGCGCCGACTGGCGTGGCCCGTAGGTGTTGAAGGGGCGCAACACCACGACCGGTGTGCCGAAGGACAATGCGAACGCCTCGCACATCTTGTCCGCGGCGATCTTGCTGGCGCTGTAGGGCGACTGGCCGCGTAGCGCGTGCGCCTCGGTGATCGGCACCGTCTCCGGCGTCCCGTACACCTCGGACGTGGACGTGTGCACCATTCGCGCGGTGCCGTGCCGGCGCACCGCTTCGAGGACGTTCAACGTGCCGGTGACGTTGGTCTCGACGTAGGAGCGCGGCGCCAGGTAGGAGTACGGGATCGCGATCAACGCGGCCAGGTGCAGCACGATGTCGACGTCCTCGATGACCGCCGGACACGAACTCGGCATCGCGGATGTCGCCGAGCACCAGCTCCCCGCGGTCCTCGGCCCGGGCGGCGGCGAACGCGTCGGACTCGTCGAGCCAGCCGGCCGAACCGAAGGAGTTGTACAGGCAGAACGCCTTGACGACGGCGCCCTCGGCGAGCACGGTCTCGACGACGTGGCTGCCGATGAATCCGTCCGCACCGGTCACGAGCACGCGCCGCCCAGCGAGCCCGCTCATTGGTGACCCTTCGCGCGCGCGAGATCGGCCGGGGTGCCGACGTCGATCCAGTCGGACACGAGCGGCCACGACGCCACCGCGAGCTCGCGCTCGATGCATCGGCTGATCAACTCGGGCATCGTGCACGGCGCGTGGGCCGGCACCAGCGCCAGCGCCGCCGGGGAGACGACGTAGACCCCCGCGTTCACCGTCAGCGACAACGTCGGCTTCTCGCGGATGGTCGTCACCAGGCCGTCGACGGTCTCGACCACGCCGAAGGGCACCTCGTGCTGGTACGGCCGGGTCGCGATCGTCACCGCCGCGCCGCGTGCCTCGTGCGTGGCGAGCAGCGACTGTGGCTCGAACTGCACCATCAGGTCGCCGTTGAGGACCACGACGGGCACGTCCAGCTCGGGGCGGATCTCGCGCAGCAGCGACAGCGAACCGGCCGTCCCGAGGGGGTGGTCCGGATGCTCGCGCAAGTACGTGACGGTGCAGCCGAGCCGGCTGCCGTCGCCGAGGTGATCCTCGATCTGTTCGGCCAGATGGTTGACGCTCACGTGGACGTCGCGGACGCCGCCGCCGACGAGGTTCAGCACGTTCCATTCGAGGATCGAGCGGCCGGCCACCTCCACCAGCGGCTTCGGGGTGCTGCGGGTGAGCTCGCCGAGCCGGGTGCCGCGGCCGCCGGCCATGATCACGGCCGGGTTGCGCAGCGGGGCCACGCCGACGACATCGGACAGGGTGTGGAGCCCGGTCACCCGCCCGCCCGAGTCGACCTCGGGCACTGCCGAGATGCGCAGCGCCCGCATCAGATCCAGCACGTGGGCGCGGCCGGACCCGGCCTGCACGGTGTGCGGGTGCGCCGTGGCGAACTGCAGCGCCGAGACGTCGAGGTCGGCGCCTTTCAGGATCGCGCGGCGCACGTCGCCGTCGGTGAGCAGCCCGGCCAGGGATCCGTCCTGCTCGACGAGCAGGGCCACCGCGAGACCGGAACGGTCGACGGTCTCCAGCACGTCGCGCAGCGTCGCGCTGCGCGAGAGCGTGACCCGGTCGAGGGCGGCGCGGGTCACGGCTGCGAATCCTGCACCCGGGCCGGCACGCCGACGACCGTAGCGCCCGGCGGCACCGATCTTGTGACGACGGCACCGGCGCCGATCGTCGCGCCGTCTCCGATCGAGAGCCCCTGCAGCACGGTGGCGCCGCTGCCGATGAGCACCTCGTCGCCGATCGTCACCGCGCCGGAGATGTTCGCGCCCGGGTTCACCACGCAGCAGCTGCCCAGCACCGAGTCGTGGCCGATGCCCGAGCGCGGGTTGAGCAGGGTGCCCGGCCCCAGCCGCACGTCGGTCGTGACGACACAGCCGGACGAGATGATCACCGCGGCGGCGAGCTGGGTCCCGGCGCCGACGTCGGCATTCGGGTGGACGAGTGTGGGCAGGTCGAATGACACGCTCCCGGAGTACCTGGCGAGCAGTCGGGCGCGCGGCCCGGGGAAGCCGAGGCCGAGCACGAGCGCTCCCGAACGGCCGCTGAGCCCGGCCTCGCCCGGCTCCTCGAGCAGTCCGCGCAGGTCGAACGCCCGTCCGGCGGCGTCGGTGCGCACGGCGCGGATCAGGTCGACGGTCTCGCGGGCCTGCCCGCCGGCGCCGAGGATCCAGGTGGCGACGCTCGTCATCGTCGCGCCGCCAGATCGAGGTCCGGGAGGTCGACGAACGGTTTGCGCGCCAGACCGCCCTGCGCGCCACGACGGATCACGTCGACGATCCGGGGCGCTGCCCGGCCGTCGCCGTAGCCGTTGCGGACCTCGCGGGCGGCCGCGCGGAACTGCGGTTCGAGACAGCGCCCGATCGCCGCGGCGATCGCCTGGCGGTCTTCGGCGGCATGGACGACATTGCTCGCCCGCGCCCGACCGTGCTGGCGATCGCCGACGTCGACCACCGGTACGCCGAAGGACGCGGCCTCGAAGATGCCGCTCGAGCTGTTACCGACGACGACGTCGGCCGCCGCGAGCACCGGGAGGTAGTCCGCGCCGAGCGCAGCCACCTCGGCGAAGGTCGAGTGTTCCTCGACCGCCCGCGTGATCTCCGACAGCACCGCCTCGCGGCCGGCATCCAGACCGGGGTGCGTCACGAGCGCGCTGCCGACCCGCTCGGCGACCGCGGCCAGTACGTTGCGCGCGCCGGTCGCCGGGTCCGGGCCGCCGGCCGTGGCGGGGTGGTAGGTGACGAGCGCGAACGGCCGCACGGGCGCCGTGCCGAGCAGTGTCGCGAGCTGCTCGTCGGTCGCGGGCGACACGTCGGCGAGCCGGTCCAGCGCCGGGGCACCCGTGACGACCACCCGATCGGCCGGTTCGCCGAGTTGGCGCACCCGCGCGGCCGCATCCGTGGTGCTCACACAGTGCAGGTCGGCGAGCTTGGTGATCGCGTGGCGCACCCGGTCGTCGACCGCGCCCTCGGTGACCTCCCCGCCGTGCAGGTGCACCACCGGCACGCCGGCCAGCACCACCGGCGGGACTGCGTACAGCAGCTCCCAGCGGTCGCCGAGGACGACGAACACCTCGGGACGCAGCCGCTGGACGAGGGCGGCCACCTCACGCGCGATCCGGCCGCCGCCGTCGGTCATGGCCGGGTAGTCGCTGGTGTCGAGGTCGGCCGCGAGTCGCTCGACGGCGATGCCGTGCAGGTCGCCGGCCAGCTCCAGCCCGGCGAGCGGGTCACCGTAGCGCGGGTTGCCGGTGGTGCCGGAGGCGAGCAGCGTCGCGTCGAGGTCCGGCGCGGCGGCCAGGGCGCGCAGTACCGGCGCGAGCGGGTACAGGTCGGCGCGGGTGCTGCTGAAGACGACGACCCGGCTCACCGGGGGTGCCCGTCGGCCAGGTCCTGCGCGCGCAACGGCTCGCCGCGCCGTACGGCGTTGGTCACCCGGCGCCCGGTCGGATCGACGGCGGTCGGGATGCCGATGGCCGGGCGCAGCGCGACGACGTCGGCGGCGGCCAGCACGTCGCCGACGGCGAGGTCGCGGGCAGCGTGCCAGCTGCGCCGGACCAGTGGCGCGTTCGGCGTCTCGGCGGCGCTGGGCCGTTTGACGCCGTCGCCGAGTGCCGACCGCGCGGCCCGCACCTGGGCGACGTATGTGGCGAAGCCGGCGGCGTCCTCGCTGGCGGCGTGGTCCGGGCCGGAGCGCGTGCGGTCGAGCGTCACGTGCTTCTCCAGGGCAGTGGCCCCGAGCGCGACGGCCGCCACGGCACTCACCGCGCCGACGGTGTGGTCGGACCAGCCGACCGGGACCGCGAAGCGCTCGCGCATCGTGACCATCGCGCGCAGGTTCGCCGCCTCGATCGGCGCCGGATAGCTGGACACACAATGCATGAGGAGCAGCCCGGGCACCCCGCAGAGCCATTCGACCGCGTCGGCCACCTCGGCCTCGGTGCCCATCCCGGTGGAGCAGAGCACCGGCAATCCGCGGCGGGCCACCTCCTCGAGCAGCGGCTTGTTCGTCAGCTCACCGGAGCCGAGTTTGAGCGCCCGCACCCCGACCCGGCAGATGAGGTCCAGGCTCGCGAAGTCGAACGCGGTGGACAGGAACTCGATCCCACGATCGTCGGCATGGCCGCGTAGGTCGGGCCACGCCGACTCGGGGAGCACGTACTGGTCGAGCAGCTCGCGCTGGGTGCGCACGCCGGTGTTCGCGGACTGGTAGGCGGCCGCCGGCGCGTCGCCGGACACCAGCGCGGCCGGCTCGAAGGTCTGGAACTTGACGGCGTCCGCTCCGCAGTCGGCGGCGAGATCGACGAGCGCGTGTGCGTCGTCCACCGAGCCGTCGTGGTTCACCCCGGCCTCGGCGACGATGTAGACCTCCGGGCGCTCGGCGAGCGCGAACACGGAGTCCAGGTCGTGCGCGGTGGCCATCCCGTAAACGATATCGGGGCTAGGGTCGGACACCGTGCCAGCTGCCCCCCGCGTTCTCGCGCTGGTGCCGGCTCGCGGGGGTTCGAAGGGGCTGCCGGGCAAGAACCTGCGGCCGTTGGCAGGCCTCCCGCTGATCGGCTACAGCCTGCGGGCCGCGGCACAGATCCCGGCGATCACCCGCTGCATCGTCACCACCGATTCCACCGACATCGCCGACGTCGCCCGCGAACTCGGTGCCGACGTGCCGTTCCTGCGTCCTGCCGAACTGGCGGCTGACGACACGCCGATGGCCCCGGTGCTGCGCCATGCGTTGGCCGCGGTCGAGGAACAGGAGGGCCGGGCCTACGACGTGGTGGTGTTGCTCGATCCCACCAGCCCGGCCCGGCGGCCGGAGCCGATCTCCGCGGCGGTGCAGCAATTGCTCGACACACCGGAGTGGGACGGGGTCGTCAGCGTGTCCGCGCCGACGTTCCACCCCGTGTGGGTCGGTGTGCGCGCCGACGAGCGCGGCCGGCTCGCGCGTTACTTCGCGGGCGGCGCCGGCATCACCCGCCGCCAGCAACTCGACCGCTACCTGCGGATCAACGGCTCGTTCTACGTGTGGCGGGCGGAGTTCGTGCGCCGGCTGGAAGCGTCCTGGTTCGACGAGGGTGTGCACGGCATGATCGAGATCCCGGAGGTCGAGGCCTTCGCCATCGACGAGCTGGCCGAGTTCGAGACGCTGGAGGCGCTGGTCGCAGCCGGTCGGGTCCGCCTCCCGTGATGCTCAGACGGGGTGGCGCCGGTCGCCGTCGTAGAGCTCGGCGACCGACGTCTCGACCCGCCGCAGGCGCTCCTCGTAGGCGCTGATGATCTGCATGCGGACGCGGGCCTGCTCGTGCTCGCGGCGCACCTCGTCGACCAGGCTGCGCGCCTCGGCAGCTTCGGCGTCGTCGGCGACGAAGGTGCCGTCGCTGATGCGCTCCTCCACTCGGGCGAGACGCTCCTCGATCGACCCGATCTGGTAGCTGAATCGGCCGTGCTCGAGCTCGCGCAGGCTCGACGCCTTGTCGAACGGGGTGACGCGCGCCTTCAGGTCGGCGAACGCCTTCGTGACCTCGCGCAGCTGCTTGGCCTGTTGCTGCGTGGTCGCCTTCAGTGCGTCGATCCGCGCGGCTTGGGCGTCGAGGCGCCTGGCGTCGCGGTCGGCGGCCTTGCCCTGCGCCACCACCCGCTTGTCGACGGCGCGCACCATCATCCGGGTGCGCCGCAGCCGGCCGAGCCGACGGCGGGCCCGGCTGACCAGGTCGTCCTTCATCCGCGTTCCACTCCAATGATCATCGCAGGAACCGCACCCGCCCTTCCTCGATCCAGGACGTCAACAATGCCGCTTCCAGATCGAGCCGGTGCTGCCAATTGACCTTGGTGGCGCCACCGGAGTGATGGGTCCAGTGCTTTTGCGCCGAGTCGTCGAGGAAGGAGAAGCCGGTGGCGATCACCTGCGCGTCGGGGAACATCTCGTGCGCCAGGTACATCGCCATCATGCCCGTCGTCGGGATGAGCGACCCCGGTTTCGCCTCGGGGTCGAGTGCCCGCACGACGCGGGACTTGACCACGGCGTTGGGCAGCGGCATGGCGCCGAGATCACGTGGCCAGAACGGCACGTCGAGCAGCAGACCGATCCGGTCGCCGGGGTGGTACTGGACGAATCCGGCCTGCGGGATCAGGTAGGCGCGTCGCCGGTAGTTGTGGAACACCCACGGCGTGATCGCCGTGCTGCGGGACAGGATCACCGCGGTGCAGGCGGTGCCGACACACGGCGGGCCACCGGGGGCGTCGAGCATCATCGCGTTCGTACGGATCACGAGCTCGCCGGCGTCGATCGCGGCGGCGCGCCCAGCGTCCGGCTGCAGCGGCGCGTTGCCCACGACCGCCACCTGGCGGATCGGCCGGCGCGTCGCATAGGCGGCCAAGTAGGTGCGCAACGCCTGCCACTGCGCGTCCTGCGAGACGCGCAGCTCGTCGCTCAGCACCCCCAGATGATGGCATGAGGTGCGGCACGCGCTGTGCGGTGTCGCGCTTGTGGAACGCTGTCCCGATGTCTTCTGGCGATCGGTCGAATTGGCAGCGCCGGGCTGCTCGCTTGCGGCGGCGGGCCGCGAGGCTGCGGCGTCGTGCAGCCCGGCTCCGGCAGGCCGAGGGGCGCGCGGAGCTGGGTCGCCGGCTGCGCCGCGGTGCGCACGAACTGCGCACCCCGACCGCCGCACCGCCGCCGGAACCGACGGCCGTGGCCGCCGAGCCCGCGCCACCCACGATCGACGCCCGCTACGTGCCCGCGTGGGAGCGGCTGGCCTCGAGCGTGCTCGGGGCGCCGGTCACAGCCGACCGCGCGACGATCGACAACCGCACCTCCGGCGCCGCGACCACAGCCGCAGTGCGGCAACGCGCGCAGGCCCAGCTGGCCGACGCGCTCGCCGACGGTGAGCCCCTGCACACGGGTGTCCGGCGAGCGGTCGAGTTGCTGGCCCGCGCCGGTGAGTGGAACGTCGCGTGGGCGCTGGCCGAGGGCGTGCGAGGGCTGCAGGACGGCACGCATGCAGCGCTCGTCGGGAACGTCGTGGCGTGGCACCGACGCCGCCAGTTCGAGCGCGTGTGGCGCGCCGTCGAGCACGTCGACGTCGACGTGCTCGCGACGCTGGTGCCCGTCGAGACCGTCGACGCAGCGCTCGTACAGGACAGCCCGGCCGGTCGGGCGCTGGTGCGCGCGATCGCCGAGCGCCCCGACGTGCTCGACACCCCGACGCTCGTCGACCTGGCCGGCCGGCTGCTCGCCCATGCACAGTGGTCGGACGCTGCGGCGCTGGCGGAGCAGATCCGCTCGCGCACCCCGACCGAGCTGGACGAGCGCCGCGCCCGGTCGTGGGCGCTGATCGAGCAATGGCTCGCCCGCCCGAGCACCGAGGTGCGTCCTGATGCCGTGCCGATTGCCGTGATCGACTACCAGTCGCCGGATCAGGACCTGACCTCGGGCAACCTCGGTGACTACGTGCAGACCCTCGCCATGCTGGGCAACCTCGCGCGTCTCACGGGTGTGACCTTCAGCGGCGACCACGGTCTGGGGGCATTCGTCACCGAGTTGCAGGGCCGGGTGCGCCCGGACCTCGCCGCGGCGGACGCGTCGGGCGACGTCCACCTGATGCCCGTCGACCGCGATTTCAGCAATCTCGAGCAGGTGCCCGACGGCACGTGGATGATCGCCTTCGGTTGGCACATGCATCCGCTCTACGACCTGCGTTACGACTTCCCCTACCACCCCAACATCCGGCCGCTGTTCGTCTCGTTCCACATCAACCGGCTGGACATGCTCAGTGCCGACGCGCTCGAGTACCTGCGCCGCTACGGCCCGGTGGGTTGCCGCGACTGGACCACCGTGTACCTGCTGCTCAGCGCGGGCGTCGACGCGTTTTTCAGCGGGTGTCTCACCA
This sequence comes from uncultured Actinomycetota bacterium, assembly GCA_963850835.1. GTDB lineage: Bacteria > Actinomycetota > Actinomycetes > Mycobacteriales > Jatrophihabitantaceae > Jatrophihabitans. The sequence goes on from CAWKNB010000007.1 coordinate 549,829, forward strand.
CGACGATCGATGCGGTGTTCCCGCGGCGCAAGGACGTCTACGACGGTCACGGTGTCGTCGGGCTCATCGACATCGACGAGCGGGCGGCGGGCAGTGTCACCGACCGCGACGTGCGTGTGTTCACACATCAGGCGGACGAATACCGGCACATGACGCTCGTCGAAGGTCTGCGCGCGGCGAGTGATGTGCTGTCGGCCTACCAGCGCGGCCTCGACCGCGCCGTCACCAGACGGTTGCACGCGTACCTGCCGTTGGTGTCGCTCGGGGTGCCGGCGCAGTTCAAGCCGTGGAGCCGTGGTGACGTGCGCTTTCCCGGGCTGTTGGGCCTGCGCCCGGGCGCGGGAAAACTGCGCCAGCTCAGCGGTGACCTGCGCGAGCTGATCAACGGCACCATGTCCGCGATCCTCGACGGTGCGGCGGAGGAGCAGGTGTACGCCCGGTGGCGCGAGCTGACCGAGGCGCACGTCGCCGACGCCCGGCGCCGGTTCGAGGAACCCGTCGAGGATCCACCGACCGACCTCGACATCGACGCCCTGGTGGCCACCAGCAAGGCCGGCGTGCGCCACTACGGGCCGGCATCGACCGGACCGGCCACCGAACTCGTGCTCTGCTTCGACGAGAACCTGATGAGCCAGGCGGCCGTGCTGCTCGAGTCGGTCATCAGCAATGCGAGCGGCCCGGTCCGGCTCACCGTCCTGGGCCGTGGCCTCGACCACCGCTATCTCGACTGGCTGGCGGCGGCGTTCTCGTCGACGTCGATCACGTACCTGCCGTGCGACCACATCGACTATGGCCGGGTGTTGCGCAAACCTGCTCGCATCACGATCTCGACGATGGACCGGTTGCTGCTCCCGCATCTGCTCGACGACGTCGCGCGTGCGGTCTACCTCGACGTCGACACGATCGTGCTCGGTGACGTCGGCGAACTCGGCGCGCTCGATCTGCACGGCGAACCGTTCGCGGCGCGCAACGCCGTCGTGAGCGAAGCGTCGGAGTGGCGGGCCGCGGCACGACGCCTACCCGCGCAGGTCGCGCTGGAACTGCAGCGACGCATGGGACACAAGCACGGCTACGGGCCGCGACCGGCGTTGAACGCCGGTGTGCTCGTGCTCGACCTGGAACGCATGCGCGCGGACCGGTTCAGCGCGACGTACCTGGGTTGGATCGAGCGATACGGACTGCACGACCAGGACCTGATGCTCGCTTACGCCGGGCGCGAACGCTGCGTTCTCGATCCGAAATGGAACGCATTGCCGGCGCTGGAGGACGTCGAGGATCCCAAGCTGATCCACTGGGCGAGCCTCGCCAAACCGTGGGACGGCCGGCTCAGCTTCGCATCGGACGTGTGGCGACACTACGACGCGCAACTGCGGGCCCGCGTCGCCGAGTCCCCGCCTGCCGTGGGCCCGCCGCCCGGGCCGGCGACGCCGCGCCTGGAACGCGTCATCGAGTCCGTCGTCGCCGAGCACATCACGTACCTCGGCGTGAACAGCCTGCGCAATCTCGCACACGCGGTGACCGACATCGAGCGCGCCGGGGTGCCGGGCGTGATCGTCGAAGCCGGAGCGGCGCTGGGCGGTTCAGCGATCGTGATGGCAGCCGCGAAGTCGCGCGAGCGCGGGATGAAGGTCTACGACGTCTTCGGGATGATCCCGCCGCCGGGCGAGCACGACGGCGCCGACGTCCACCTGCGCTACGAGAACATCGTCAAGGGCGAATCAGCCGGGCTGGGTGGCGACCTCTACTACGGCTACCGCGACAACCTGTTGAACGAGGTCACCGAATCGTTCGCCCGGCACGGCGTGGGCGTCGTCGACCACGAGGTCGAACTCGTCCAGGGCCTGTTCGAGGACACGATCCACCTCGACGAGCCGATCGCGTTGGCCCACCTCGACGGCGACTGGTACGAGTCCACGATGACGTGCCTGACGCGGATCGCCCCGTTGCTCAGCGTCGGTGGCCGGTTGGTGATCGACGACTACTACCACTGGTCCGGGTGTCGGCGCGCGGTCGACGAGTACTTTGCCGACCGGCTCGAATTCCGCTACGAGCGGCACCGCGAACTCAACATCGTGCGCATCTCCGGTCAGCCGAACTCCACACCCTGCGCGAGCGGCAGCTCGGTGGAGTAGTTGACCGTGTTCGTCGCGCGGCGCATGTAGGACTTCCAGGCGTCCGAGCCGGATTCGCGCCCGCCGCCGGTCTCCTTCTCACCGCCGAACGCGCCACCGATCTCCGCACCGGACGGCCCGATGTTGACGTTGGCGATCCCGCAGTCCGATCCGTCGGGGGACAGGAACCGCTCGGCCTCGCGCAGGTCCAGCGTGAAGATCGACGACGACAGACCCTGCGGCACGTCGTTGTGCATCGCCAGCGCATCGTCGAAGTCGTCGTAGCTGAGCACGTACAGGATCGGTGCGAACGTCTCGGCCTGCACGATCTCCGACTGCGTCGGCATCCGCACCACGGCCGGCTGCACGTAGTAGGCGTCCGGCGCGTCGTCTGCCAACACCCGCCGCCCGCCGGCCAGCACCTCGCCGCCGTTCGCGCGCGCCTTGTCCAGTGCGTCCGCGTAACCCTGGTAGGCGGCGGCGTCGACGAGCGGGCCGACCAGCGTGCCTGCGTCCAGCGGCGAGCCGATGGGCAGCGTCTCGTAGGCCGCGGCGATCCGCGCGACGAGGTCGTCGACCACCGATGAGTGCGCGATCACCCGGCGCAAGGACGTGCACCGCTGGCCCGCGGTACCCGCCGCCGAGAACACGATGCCGCGCACGGTGAGGTCGAGGTCGGCCGAAGGCGTGACGATCGCGGCGTTGTTGCCACCGAGTTCGAGCAGCAACCGGCCGAAGCGACCGGCGACACGCGGTGCGACCGCGCGACCCATCCGGGTCGAGCCGGTGGCGCTGAGCAACGCCACCCGCGGGTCGTCGACGAGCGCCTCGCCGACCTCGGCACCGCCGAGGACCACGGCCGACAATGCCTGCGGCGCGCCTACCCGGCGCGCGGCCTCGGTGATCAGCGCCTGGCAGGCGAGCGCGGTCAGCAGCGTCTTCTCCGACGGCTTCCACACCACCGGGTCGCCGCACACCAGCGCCAGCGCGGTGTTCCACGACCACACCGCCACCGGGAAGTTGAAGGCGCTGATCACGCCGACGACCCCGAGCGGGTGCCACTGCTCCATCATTCGGTGCCCCGGCCGCTCGGAGGCGATCGTCAGCCCGGACAACTGTCGCGACAGCCCCACTGCGAGGTCGCAGATGTCGATCATCTCCTGGACCTCGCCGAGGCCCTCGGAGCGGATCTTGCCGGCCTCGATGGACACCAGCGCCCCGAGATCTGCCTTGTGCTCGCGCAGCAGCTCGCCGAGCTCACGCACCAGCGCGCCACGCACCGGCGCCGGGACCGTGCGCCACTGGCGGAACGCGTCCTGCGCCGCGCCGACGATCTCTGCGACCTCCGCCGCGGTGTGCGCCCGCAGCCGGGTGAGCTCCCCGCCGGTGATGGGTGTGGTGGCGATCAGGTCCCCGGCCGGCTGCTCGGGGACGCCGAGGCGGCGCAGGATCTCCGTGGTCTCGGCGACAAGATCGTCGTGGACTGGCAGCGACATGGACACTCCTCGGATTCGCTTATCACTGGCAAGGATATGTCGTAAGTTGAGCTTATGACCAGCCCGTTGGACGTGAGCCGGCTGCGGCTGTTGCACGAGGTCGGCCTGCGCGGGTCGATCGCGGCCGCCGCCCGCGCGGTCGGGCTGACGCCGTCGGCCGTGTCCCAGCAGCTCGCGGCGCTCGAACGCGAGACCGGCACGATCTTGATCGACCGTTCGCCGCGAGGGGTGGCGCTGACCGGTGCCGGGCATGCGCTGGCCGCGCGTGCCGCGCAGGTGCTCGACATCCTGTCCGCGGCCAGCGCCGACCTCGACCGGCTGGCCGGCTCGGTCGCCGGGCCGGTACGGGTGGCCGCCGTGGCCAGCGCCGCCGCGACGTTCGTGTCCGACGCCGTGACGGTCCTGCGTGACTCCGATGCGCGGGCTGGAGGTCTCCGTGGTCGCAGCCGAGCCCGACCGCGGCATCGGGCTGCTGCTGTGCGGTGACGTCGACATCGCGGTCGTCGACGAGTACGACCACGTGCCGATCGCGCTGCCGGATGCGGCGGCGGTGCGCGAATTGGACGTGGAGCCGCTCGTGGTCGTGACCGCGGCGAACCGCCCGTCGAGCGGCACCCTGGCCGCGTTCGCCACCGCCCAGTGGGTGATGCCGCCGGAGACCGCGGCCTGCGGGCGCGCGGTGCGCGCCGCATGTCGCGCCGCGGGATTCGAGCCGGCAGTCCGTTGGGAGACCGACGACATGCTGCTGCTGATCAAGGCCGTCGCCGACGGCCACGGGGTGGCGGTCCTGCCGCGCCGCTCGGTGCCGAGGACGGACGCGAACGTCGAGATCGCCGGGATCGAGACCCGCCCGCTGCGCACTCCCGCGCTGTCGCGCCGGCTGCTCGCCGTGGCCCGGCGCAGCGTCTCGGCCCGGCCGGCGGTGGCCCGGGTGATCGACGTGGTGCACGACGCCGCGAGCGGCAGCACCGTCGTCGCCGGATCGGAGAAATCGCGCCGAGCCGCTCGAAATACCAGCCGGACCGCTTGACGAACGCGAACGACACGCGTGTAATTTGAGCCGTGTCATTCCGCTCCACCGGCACTACACCACATGGGAGGTCGACATGAGCGACCAAACCATCATCCTCGGCGCCTCCACCGTCGGTGGTGCCTCCGGCTCCACCATCGATGACGCCGAGCTCGCCGACATCTTCGGGTTGCCCGAGGAGGCCGGCTGGCAGGAGCGCGCGCTGTGCTCGCAGACCGACCCCGAGGCCTTCTTCCCGGAGAAGGGCGGGTCGACCCGCGAGGCCAAGCGCATCTGCACCGGCTGCGAGGTCCGCTCGGAGTGCCTGGAGTACGCGCTCGAACACGACGAGCGGTTCGGCATCTGGGGCGGGTTGTCCGAGCGCGAGCGGCGGCGCCTCAAGCGCCGGGCAATCTGACGATCAGCCGCGCCGCCGTCAGTGCGGCGGGTCGATCTCGTCCACGTCGCGGCCGAGGAACTCGGCCGCCAGGTCGACCACGACCATGAACACGAGGTCGGCGCGATCTTCCGGGTCGACCGCTCGGGCCTCGATCGGGCGCCGGTAGACCACGGCCACCGGGCTGGAGATCTCCGGCAGTCCCTCGCGGAACAACCGCCCGAGCGGGACCCCCCGATCGACCACGACGCTGGAATCGAAGTCCGGCGGCTGATCGGCTCGGTGCGCTCGGCGGCACGTCCTCCACGGCGAACTCCAGGCCGGCCAGCTCCGCCGACCAGTGCTCCTCGATCTCGTCGACCGCGTCCATCACCAGATCGTCGAACTGCTCGCCGCGGGTGCGGTGCAGCGGCACGTCGACCGGCGCGAGCTGGCCTCGCAGGCCGCGGCCGCGGCGGTCGCGGCGGCGCTTCGGCGCAGCTTTGCGACGCCGGTCCTGGCGAGTTTGGTGGCGCTCCGTACGCACGGGGCAACCCTACGCAGTGTCGGCGCGCTCGGCGGCGGTGCGGACGAGGCGGGCATCGTGCACCAGCCGGTGAGCCGCCGCGTCGAGCAGCCCCTCGTCCGCGGCGGCACCGAACCGCTCGAAGGTGGACGCCGGCGCCTGCGCGAGCCGCATGACGGTGCGGCGGAACGAGGCGGCGCTGAGCCGATCGATCAGGCAGTTGCCGATGCTCCATCGGCGCGCGCCCGCGATCTCGGCCAGCACGCCGTCCAGTTGCGGGGTCGGCGTCGCGTCGACCACCTGCTCGATGACCTCGTCCCAGTCCAGCAAGGGGACCAGCTCGAGCAGATCGTGCGCGGCGGCAACCGCCAGCGCGGCGAACAGGCCCTTCGCGGGCACCGCGCCGGCCAGTTCGGCCATCGCCTCGTACTCGCCGCGGCGAAACATCTCTGCGGCGACCTCGGCGATGCGTTCGGGCGGCACGGCCGCCATCACCGGCCTGCTGCGGGTCGGGTCCAGCGCGACCGCGAGGTCGGCGAGGTAGCCGACCGACACCCGCCCCACGAGGTCACGGGCACGCGCGGGCTCGAGCAGCTCGGCCGCGCGGGCGGCCAGCTGGGGTGGCAGGAAGCGCTCGGCGAGCTTGCCGGCGATCGAGCCGGGCAGCACCTTGGACAGCCCGGCGACGCGGGCGAACTGGTCGCGGCCCGGGCCGAAGTAGGCCTCGCTGATCTGATCGTGCAGGTGCCGTAGCTGTGGCTCGGGCACGTCGTCCAGTCCGCGGACCTGGCTCGGGTCGATTGCGAGCAGCCGCGCGATACGGGCGATCTGCGGGTTGCGGGGACGCGGAGCCTGCGGGTGGGACGCGGCCGGGCTGACGTCCGAGATCACGTCAGCGCCTTGCGCACCAGTCCGCGCACCGGCAGCGGTACCCCTTTGAGCGCTTTCGCGATCGCCTGGTCGGCCACGGCACGGTGATGGCGGCGCCCGGCGTCGATCTGGGCTGCCAACCGCTGCAGGGTCTGCGGCGGCAGCTGCGCAACGGCCGCCGGTGGCGTATCGCGCAACGCCCGGGCAAGGTCCGCGGCGGCGGCGTCGCCGGCCTCGGCCCCCGTCGCCGCCGGGTGCACCGGACTCGACCTGCCCCATTGCGACCTCCCCCCGCAGTGGTCAAGTGGGCAGAGCATGCCACCGTTGCCGACCGGAGGCCATCGGGCTGCGTGCCCGGACATCGGGCGACACGATGCACCGACCACTGGCAAAGCCCGGCATTCGGGTCGAGCGGCGATATGGTCGCCCGCGGGGATCGACACGAGCGCGGATCGACACGAGTGCAAGGGAGCGCGGGCGGTGAGACATGTGCGGCGTTGCACTCGCACCGGGTGTGCCCGCTCTGCCGTCGCCACACTGACGTACGCCTATGCCGACCTGACCGCGGTCGTCGGGCCGCTGGCCAGCTACGCCGAGCCGCACTCCTACGACCTGTGCGAGGAACATGCGCTGGGGTTGACGGTCCCGCGCGGCTGGGAGGTGCTGCGGCACGTGGGCGACTTCCCGGCGCCGATCCCGCACGCCGACGACCTGGAGGCGCTCGCCGACGCGGTTCGTGAGGCCGCCCGGGTCGACGAACGCCCGCGCCCGGGGGTCGAGCCGCTGACCGGTCGGCGCGGTCATCTGCGAGTGGTCCCGCCCAGCGGCTGAGGTGCAACGCGCGTCGGTAGGCTCGCCCATCATGGATCTCGCGGCACTGATCAAGGCCTACGACGTGCGCGGTGTCGTCCCCGACGAACTCGACGAGGACATTGCGCGGGCGATCGGCGCCGCGTTCGTCGACGTCGTCGGGGCCACCAGGGTGGTGACCGCCCACGACATGCGCGAGACCGGCCCGGGTCTGGCCCGGGCGTTCGGCGAGGGCGCGCTGCACCGCGGGGCAACGCTGCTCGAGGCCGGCCTGTCGTCCACCGACATGCTCTATTTCGCCTCCGGGCGCTACGACCTGCCCGGGGCGATGTTCACCGCCAGCCACAATCCGGCGCAGTACAACGGCATCAAGCTGTGCCGCGCCGGCGCCGTCGCGATCTCGCGCGACACCGGCCTCGACGCCATCCGCGACCGCGCGGGCGAGTACCTCGAACACGGCCTGCCGGCCGCCGCGGCGCCCGCCGGAGTCGAGGAACTCGACCTGCTCGCCGCCTACGCTGCTCACCTGCGCGGGCTGGTCGACCTCTCGGGGATCCGGCCACTGCGGGTGGTCGTCGACGCCGGCAACGGGATGGCCGGCTACACGGTGCCCGCGGTGCTCGGCGATGCCGCTCTGCCTGCGCTGCCGCTGACGATCGTTCCGCTCTACTTCGAGCTGGACGGCACCTTCCCGAACCACGAGGCGAACCCGCTGGAGCCGAAGAACCTCGTCGACCTGCAGCGGCAGGTGGTGGCCGAGGGCGCCGATCTCGGCATCGCGTTCGACGGCGACGCCGACCGCTGCTTCTTCGTCGATGCGACCGGCGCCGCCGTCTCGCCGAGCGCGATCACCGCGCTGGTGGCGACCCGCGAGCTGGCGCGCGAACCCGGCAGCCGGGTCATCCACAACCTGATCACCTCGCGCGCGGTGTCGGAGATCATCCGCGAACACGGCGGGGAGCCGGTGCGCACGCGGGTCGGGCACTCGTTCATCAAAGCCGAGATGGCCCGCGTCGATGCGGTGTTCGGCGGGGAGCACTCGGCGCACTACTACTTCCGCGACTTCTGGTTCGCCGACACCGGCATGCTCGCGGCGATGCACGTGCTCGCCGCGCTCGGCGAGCAGGCCGGGTCGCTGGCCGAGCTCACCGCGAACTTCACCCGGTACGCGGCGTCCGGCGAGATCAACTCGACGGTGTCCGACCCGGGCGCGCGCATCGCCGCGGTGCGCGACGAGTTCGCCGGGCGCACCACCGGCACCGACGACCTGGACGGGCTCACCGTGGAGTTGGACAACGGCGCGTGGTTCAACGTGCGAGCGTCCAACACCGAGCCGTTGCTGCGCCTCAACGTCGAGGCGCCGACCGCCGAGGTGATGGCGAGCGTGCGTGACGAGGCGCTGCGCGTCATCCGCAGCTGAGCTGGAGGTAGTCGATGCCGCTGGATGCCGAACTGCTCGAACTGCTCGCGTGCCCGAGCGACGATCATGCCGCGCTGCGCGAGGAGACTCGCGCCGGGGCCGAGGTGCTGGTGTGCAGCTACTGCGCGTCGACGTTCCGGGTCGAGGACGGCATCCCGGTGCTGCTGCTCGATGAGGCGGTACCCGGCCCGAACGGGCTGGGCAACGCAGCGTCGGCCGACCCTGCCGCTGCGGACGAGTGATGGCGGGTTCGTGATCGGCGTGGACTTCGACGAGGAGTTGCTCGACGACCCACAGCGGTTGGCGCAGCGCGACGAGCAGGGCCTGCTCTGGGCGCTCGCGACCGCAGGTGCGCAGGTCCGGCGCGCGGTGGAGACCGTCGGCGACTTCGGGGTCGAGCGGCTGCGGGGCGCCCAGCTGCCGCGCGCGATGCTGGTGGCCACCGATTCGGCGCCGTCGTCCGGCTCGCGGTTGATCACCCGACTCAGCTGCACCCGCACCCCAGCGCTGACCTGGCACGGCGTCGAGTTGCCCCACTGGGCCGGTGCCGCCGACGCATTGCTCATCGGATCGGTCGACGGCCGGCACCCGCGCCTGGCCGAACTCACCGCCCAGGGCGCGCAGCGCGGGTTGGCGATGGCGGTCGTCGCCCCGGCCGGAACCGAGGTGGCGGTGGCCGCGGGCCGGGCGCCGTTGCACGAACTGCCCCGCGACCTGCACCCGCGGGCGGCCCGGTGGTCCGTGCTGACCCCGCTGCTGCAGGCCCTGGACGTGCTCGGGGTCAACCCGATCCCGTCCGGACTGCTCATCGAGGTGGCCGAGGCGCTGGACGAGAAGGCGGAGGCGTGCAAGCCGGACGGCGATGCGTTCACCAATCCGGCGAAGGCCCTGGCACTGGAATTCGCCGACTCGACGCCCCTCGTCGTCGGTGCCGGCGCCCTCGCGGGCGTGGCCGCGCGGGCGATCTCCGACGCGCTCCAGCAGTTCGCCGGGGTGTCGTCGGTGTCGGTATCGCTGCCCGACGGCGTCGGCCGCGCGGGTGCGCTGCTGCGCGGCGCCGGGCCGGCCTCGGTCGGCGACTTCTTCCGTGACCGGGTCGACGAACCGGAGCGGGCCGTGCGGCCGCGGTTGCTCGTGGTCGGCGACGACGGCTCGGCCGACGACATGCTGCTCGGCGAGCGGTCCGACGCCCAGATCCAGCTCGACGAAGTGGCCGCACGGCGAGCCGCCGCCGCGTTGCACGAACTCGCCGCGAACCTGGGGCTGCGGTCGTCGTCGGTCGACGTGCCCAACGGCGACCCGTTGGCCCGATTCGCTGCGGCCGCGGCCTTCGGTGAGTTCACCGCTGCGTATCTCGCGCTCGGCCTGGGCCTCGATCCTGGCTCGCGCGGACCCGCCGAGCGACCCCACTGACGGTTTGCGGACAGGAGACCTGTGAGCAGCTCGGGCGGCACCAAGGCGATCATCGCGGCGCTCGCCGCCAACGTCGGCATCGCGATCATCAAGTTCGCCGCGTTCGCGATCACCTCGTCGTCGTCGATGCTCGCGGAGGGCGTCCACTCCCTCGTCGACTCCGGCAACCAGGTGCTGCTGCTGTTCGGCGGCCGCTCGGCGCGGCGGGCCGCGACGCCGGAGCACCCGTTCGGGTTCGGCCGCGACCGCTACGTCTACGGCTTTCTCGTGGCGTTGATGTTGTTCTCCGCCGGTGGTTTGTTCGCCCTGTACGAGGGCGTGGAGAAGATCCGGCATCCGCATCATCTGGACGACCCGATCGTCGCGATCATCGTGCTGCTGGTCGCGATCGTGCTGGAGTCGTTCTCCCTGCGCACCGCCGTCGGCGAATCGCGGCAGTTCAAGGGCAACGACAGCTGGTTCGGGTTCATCCGGCACGCCAAGAACCCGGAACTGCCGGTGGTGCTCCTCGAGGACACCGCGGCCCTGGTCGGGTTGCTGTTCGCGATGCTCGGCGTCGGCCTGACGATGGCCACCGGCCAACCCGTCTGGGACGGCATCGGCACCTGCCTGATCGGCGCGCTGCTCATCGCCGTCGCGGTGATCCTGATCGTCGAGACGAAGAGCCTGCTGGTCGGTGAGGCCGCGGCGCCCGCCCAGCTGCGCCAGATCGAGACCGGTCTCAACGGGCCCGGCGTCGAGCGGATCATCCACTTGCGCACGATGCACCTCGGGCCGGACGAGCTGTTGGTCGGCGCCAAGCTCGCCATGCCGCCCGGCGCCTCGCTTCGCGACGTCGCAACTGCCATCGACGCCGCCGAACAACGCGTCCGTGATGCCGTCCCGTCCGCGCGGGTGATCTACCTGGAGCCGGATCTCGACCGCGGCGCCTCCTGATCGCCGGCGGCTCGGCATGCCGAGCCGAGCCGGCGATGTCCTGGTCGCTCATGATCGTCGACCCGGGTACGATTTCGTCTCTCCCCGAAACCGCCGTCGCCGGGAGCGCCATGGATGCGCCACTGCAGCTCGAAGTACGACTCCTGTCTGCGGCCGACGCACCGGATGCCGAGCGTGAACAGCAGACTCGCCAACTGCGGCGGGAACTGCTCAGCACCGACGTCTCCGACGTGACGTTCGCTGCCGGGGGCACGGCGCCGGACGGCTCCCGCGGCGTCGACGTCGCCGCGATCGACACGTTGATCGTCACTCTCGGCCATGCCGGGACGCTGTTCAATTCCGTGCTGAACGTGTTGCGCCAATGGACCGAACGGCATCGCGGCAACACGCTCGAGCTGACGCTCAACGGGCAGAGCCTGACCGTGACCGGTCTGTCCGCCGACGACCAGCGCGCGGCGGTGCAGGAATGGCTGCGCGCGAGCGCCGCCGTCAGAACGGACTGATGGAGATGGCCGCTCGTGATGCGTTGATCATCGCGTGCGCCCGGTACGAGGACGCCGGGCTGGCCGCGCTTCGCTCGCCTGCGCACGACGTCCAGGCGTTGGCAGAGGTGCTTTCGAATCCCGACATCGGTGCGTTCCAGGTGCGGTCGATCATCGACTCCGACGAGGTGACGGTGCGTCGAGCGGTTGCGACGTTCTTCGCCAACCGGAGTACCGACGACACGCTCCTGGTCCATTTCTCGTGTCACGGTGTCAAGGGCGACGACGGCCTGCTCTACTTCGCGACGCGCGACACCGAATTGGCGTCGCTGGACGCGACCGCCGTGCCGGCCGAGTTCGTCCATCGGCAGATGAACAAGAGTCGGTCGCGACGCGTCGTCCTCATGCTCGACTGCTGTTACAGCGGGGCCTTCGCGCGCGGACTGCACCGCGGCAGCGTGGATGCCGACATCAGCGAACAGTTCGCCGGCCGCGGGCGATCGATCATCACCGCGTCGAGTGAGATGGAGTACGCGTTCGACTCGCTGGGTGAGGACGACGCGCCGAGTCCGTCGGTGTTCACCAGTGCCGTCGTGGACGGGTTGCGCACCGGTGACGCAGACCGCGGGGGCGACGGGGTCGTGTCCGTCGACGAGTTGTACGACTACGTGTTCGACCGGGTGCGACGCGCGACGCCGAACCAGAGTCCACGACACTGGACCTTCGATGTCGAAGGCGAGCTGATCGTCGCCAACAGTCCGCGGGGTGTGACCGCGCCTTTCTCGGCCGACATCGAGGACGCGCTCACCAGCCCGTTCCCCGGTGCCCGGATCGACGGCGTGATGGCGTTGCAGCAGCTGCTCGATCAGCCGAACCGGCGTCTTGCCGATCATGCTCGCTCGCGGCTGGCAGCCCTGAGCGAATCCGACGACAGCCAGCGTGTGCGCGACGCCGCCCGCGCCGCGCTCGGCCTGCCGCCGACTGCGCCGGCGGATTCCGAGCCCGCTCAGACCGCGGTGGCCGAGCCGGCTCACATCGACACGCCTGACCTTGCGGACACCGAGGCGCCCGAGGTGGTCGTCGAAGCGCCGACTGACCCGCAGGAGGAATCCGGATCGGCACCGGCCGACGACGGGCTCGCGGTCGCAGGTACGCCGCCGTCCGGCCCGGCCTCGGATCCCACCCCACCTGCTGTGGATGAACTGCCACCCGTACCGCTGCCCAGCCGGCCACCGGCTGCCTCGCCCGAAGCCGCCGGCCGCGTCGCGGTGTCCCCCGTCCTGCGTCAGGCATCCATGACCCCGCCCGCCGCAGCCGCGCCGAAACCGGTGCGCGCCGGCGCCGCTGCCCGCGCTGTGGAGTGGGCGAGGGTGCATTGGGTCTGGTGCGTTGTGGGAGTCGCCGTGATCGCAGGGCTCGTCGTGGGCATCGTCCTGCTCACGCAGGGCGGTTCCGGGTGGTTCCGGGGGCGGGGGGACCAATGGAGGCAGCGCGGTTCCGGGTGGGGGCGTCGGCGGCGGGATTGGTCACAGCCCCTGAGGATCTGGACCCCACATCGCGCCCGGGCGGGACGCGGTTCGGCGGGCCGGTAGGCCGCGCCACCGCCTACCATCATCGGAATGTCGTTGCGGGCGCCGGTCGCGCTGGACGGGGTGATCCGTCGCCACGCGTGGGGCTCGACCACCGCGATCCAGCAACTGCTCGGCATCGCCCCCGACGACCGCCCCGCAGCAGAGCTCTGGTTCGGGGCGCACCCCGACGATCCGTCGGATGTGCCGGCGCTCGGCGCGACACTCGCCGCGCTGATCGCGGCCGATCCGGAACAGGCCCTGGGTGCCGAGGTGCGTGCTCGATTCGGGCCGCAGCTGCCGTTCCTGCTCAAGATCATCGCGGCCGAGCAGCCGTTGTCGATCCAGGTGCATCCGTCGAGTGCCCAGGCGCAGGCGGGTTTTGCCGCAGAGGACGCCCGCGGTGTGCCGCGCGACGCTCCCGAGCGCAACTACCGCGACGCCAACCACAAACCGGAACTGCTGTGCGCACTGACGCCGTTCGAGGGCCTGTGCGGTTTTCGTCCGGTGGAGCAGACCCTGGACCTGCTCGCCGAGTTGCAGATTCCGGAGTTGGACCCGCTGGCCGAACTGCTTCGCGGCCCCGATCCGCTGCGCACCGCCTTCACCACCCTGTTGCGCGATCCTGACCCCGGTCCGCTCGTCGCGGCGGTGACGCGTCGCTGCGAGCAGGCGGATGGCGGCCCGTTGCACGCCGTCCGGCGTGCCGCGCAGGCCTACCCCGGGGACGTCGGGGCCGTGCTGTTGCTGCTGCTCAACCACATTCGGCTCGAACCGGGGGAGGCCATCTACCTCGGCGCCGGCAACGTGCACTGCTACTTGCACGGCATGGGCGTCGAGATCATGGCCAACAGCGACAACGTGTTGCGCGGCGGCCTCACGCCCAAGCACATCGACGTCGACGAGTTGTTGCGCGTCGCCGATTTCACCCCGCTCGACGAGCCTCGCTGGCCCTCGCTCGGCGGCGCGTTCGACGTGCCGGTCCCTGACTTCCGACTCGTCCGGCTCGACATCGAGGAGCCCGTCGGTCTCGACGACATCGGGCCCTCGATCGTGTTGTGCACCGACGGCAAGACCGAAGTCGGCGACGTGACGCTCGGTGCCGGGCGCGCGGCTTTCGTGCCCGCCGCCCTGCACACCCGGATCGCCGGCACCGGCCAGGTGTTCGTCGCTGGAGTCGGCACGCTCTGAGTTGCGCGCGCTCATAGCCGTAGTGGTTTCTCGTGGAGTTGGTTGCGGCGTGGTTGTTGGTGCGGGTCGATGTGTGGTGGTGGGATCCAGGCTGGTCGGCCGTGCTGGGTGGTGCATTGCCAGCCCGACTTTTCGAAGGTGCGGTGGTGGTGGCCGCAGATCAGTGCGGCGTTGTCGATCGTCGTGGGTCCGCCGTCGGCCCAGGGGAGTGATGTGGTGGATCTGGGACCAGGCTGCGGGGCGGTCGCAGGCGGGGAAGGTGCGGCCGCGGTCTCGGGCCAGGATCGCGAGGCGTTGGTTCTCGCTGAACAGGCGCCGGGTGTCGCTGTGCCCGGTGACTGCGCCGGTGTTCGGGCTGTCTGCGGTGGTGGTGCGGACGGTGAGGATGCGCTGGTCGGCGCCGCCCCAGCGCAGCGCGTGACGGGCCGGGACGAGCGCGCCGTGGCTGGTCTCGGCCAGCCCGGTGCCGGTCGCGGAAGGACTGGTCGGACATCATCACGATCAGCGTGGTGGCGATCCCACCCGCGCGGGCAGCGACCCGGCCACGCACAGCCGGGTCAGTGCGTCCAGCAGCGCGTCGTGGCGCCGCTGCCCGGCAGAGCGGCGGTCTTTGACCCCGTCGGCTTCCGCGGCGCCGGACCCGCGCCAGGGCGTCGAACACGCCGAGGAGGCGTTCAGGCGCATTCCGCGGTCAGCTCTGCGCGCACCCCACGGCTCTCCGGCAACGACCGCGCCGACGCCTCCGCGATCAACCCGTGCCCCACCGCCGCCAACCGCCGCGAGCAGCCGCTCCACCTCCCGCAACGAATCCAGCAGCGCCGCGTCGGCTCGCCGGTCAAATCGACAGCGAGCAGCGCATCGACCGCCGCGTGGGCATCGGCCAACCCGAGCCGCGGACCGGCCCACCTCGACAGTGCTTCGCTCATACGATCGATTTTAGAGGGCCGGAACCGCCGGATCCGCGGTTATCCACAACCCGAGAAACCAACGAAGATCAAGCCAATCGCAAGGCGACCCGACAGCGCCGCGCAAGACCCCAGCCCAACTCCTCGCCGCTGCGCCTTTAGACTCAGTAAACAAAATCTGACACAACCGTGGTAGATTCTCCGGCGATGCAGTCGTTCACTATCGCCCAAGCAGCCGAGGCGACCGGATGGTCGCAACGGATGCTGCGGTATGTCGAGCAGGCCGGGCTCGTCGCCGCCCTGCGCACGCCGGGCGGTCACCGACACTACGGCCCCCGTCAGATCGAACGCCTGCAGCGCCTGCGCGAACTGATCGACGAGCACGACCTCGGCATCACCGAGATCGCGTTCGAACTGCGCATGCGAACCGAGCCGCAGCTCGCCCGAGCCGTCGACGAATGGTTCGGTCCGCTGCACCGTGCCGCCGCGCCGCCGGGCGCCGGCATCTACCGCCGCCTCGCCAGCGAGGACACGGCCCTTCCGAACACACGAGAGCAAGAAACCCCAATCGAAGGAGTGCACGTGCCTGTCACCCTCACCCCGGATTCGGCCGGGTCGGTCCACGACTTCAAGGTGAAGGACCTCACCCTGGCCGCGTTCGGCCGCAAGGAGATCGACCTCGCCGAGCACGAGATGCCCGGCCTGATGGCGCTGCGCCGCGAATTCGGCCCGTCGCAGCCGCTCAAGGGCAAGAAGGTCGCCGGGTCACTGCACATGACCGTGCAGACCGCCGTGCTGATCGAGACCCTGACCGCGCTCGGCGCCGACGTGCGCTGGGTCAGCTGCAACATCTTCTCGACCCAGGACCACGCTGCCGCCGCGATCGTCGTCGGCCCGAACGGCACTCCGGAGAACCCTCAGGGCGTGCCGGTCTTCGCCTGGAAGGGCGAGACGCTCGAGGAGTACTGGTGGTGCACCGAGCAGATGCTCACCTGGCCCGACGGCACCGGCCCGGACTCGATCGTCGACGACGGCGGCGACGCCACGCTGCTCATCCACATGGGCACCGAGTACGAGGCCGGTGGCGTTGTGCCGCAGGCCGAGGACACCGACTCGGAGGAGTACCGAGTCATCCTCGAACTGCTCCGCAACTCGATCACCGAGCACGCCGGTCGTTACACCCGCATGGGCGCCAACATCATCGGCGTGACCGAGGAGACCACCACGGGCGTGCACCGCCTGTACGAGTTCGAGCGGGCGGGCACGCTGCTGTTCCCGGCGATCAACGTCAACGACTCGGTCACCAAGAGCAAGTTCGACAACAAGTACGGCTGCCGCCACTCGCTCATCGACGGCATCAACCGCGGCACCGACGTCATGATCGCCGGCAAGCTCGCCGTCGTCTGCGGTTACGGCGACGTCGGCAAGGGCTGCGTCGAGTCGCTGCGCGGCCAGGGCGCTCGCGTGGTGGTCACCGAGATCGACCCCATCTGCGCATTGCAGGCGGCGATGGACGGCCTGGAGGTCGTCACCCTCGAGGACGTCGTCGGCAAGGCGGACATCTTCATCACCACGACCGGCAACAAGGACATCATCATGGCCGACCACATGGCTGCGATGAAGCACCAGGCGATCGTCGGCAACATCGGTCACTTCGACAACGAGATCGACATGGCCGGCCTCGCGAAGTACCCCGGCGTGCAGCGTGTCGAGGTCAAGCCGCAGGTGCACGAGTGGACCTTCTCCGACGGCAAGAAGATCATCGTGCTGTCCGAGGGCCGGCTGCTGAACCTCGGCAACGCCACCGGGCACCCGAGCTTCGTGATGAGCGCGTCGTTCTCGAACCAGACGATCGCCCAGATCGAGGTGCACAAGAACCCGGAGAAGTACATCGTCGACGGCAAGCCGACGGTCACCACCCTGCCCAAGGATCTCGACGAGAAGGTGGCCCGGCTGCACCTCGAGGCGGTCGGCGCGAAGCTGACCACCTTGTCCAAGGAGCAGGCGGAGTACATCGGCGTCGACGTCGCCGGCCCGTACAAGCCCGAGCACTACCGCTACTGATCTACCCCGGGACGTCGCGGCGACATTCTCGCCGCGACGTCCCGGCGTCCCCCCTTTACGCGAGCGCGATGAGCGCGCCCACGGCAAATCCCGCGGCGAGCAGCCACAACACGGTGGGCAGCGCGTTCAGCAGCCGAGTCATCCCGCGAACACCTTCCCGTCACGGACGGTGATCGCCACCTTCGCCAAGGGCGTCGACGCCGGGCCGGAGAGGACCTGGCCGGTCGCAGCATCGAAGCGGCTCCCGTGGCACGGGCACTCGATGGCCTGTGCAGTCACCTTGTCGACGAGGCAGCCCTGGTGGGTGCACACCGCCGAGAACGCGCGCACCTGCGAGCCGCTGCGGGTGACCACGACCTTCTTCACGACCACGCCGCCGTGTGCGGGAACGGCTGACATCGCCACGAGTTCGGAACCCGAAGCGTCGCCGCCGCCGTAGGCGTTCGCCGCGGTGGTCGCGTCCTTCGACTTCGCCGCATCGCTGTTGCGCGCCACGACGAAGCCCAGCACGCCGCCGGCGAGCGCGGTCGCCGCAGCGGTGATGGCCGAGCGGCGGGTCACATCGGTGGACATCTGTCTGCTCCCAGTTCAGGTCAGTGGCAGGCCGGAACGGGTGAAGAACCACAGCGCCGACGTCAGCCAAGCGAGGATCAACGCGGCGAAGAGCAGGCCGCCGAGCACCGGCAGGGTCCAGCCCGGCAAGCCCCGCACTCGCAGGCCGATCATCTTCGAGGCGTAGGCGCCGTAGAACACGCAGCCCGCGATGCTGTGCGCGAGCGTGCGGGCCGAATCGGTGGCGAAACCCAGCGACCACAGGCAATGCACGGCAACCGGGGTGAGCGTGATGAACGCCAATGCCCCGCTCCAGCGGTGCAGCACCGACACCCCCGGAGATGCCGGTCCGGCTCCCGGCAACCGCCCCCACATCCACATGGCGGTGACCACCTGGACCACGACGAAGACCAGCGCCGCCGTCGCCAACCAGGTCTTGAGCTGCAACATGCCCGAGAAGCCGACGAGGAACAGCGGCTTCAGCGCCGGGTCGTGGACTCGCGCGTACACCCCGAGCGCGACCGCCACTGCGCAACCGGCGAGCAGCACGCCGGCCAGCGCGGCGCGCGTGCGTGGCGTCCCGGCGGTGACGGTCATCGGTTCTCCCGGAGCGAAGTTGATCGATGTTCCCACCGTTCGCGCCGCCGACGGCGGCCCGCACGCGTTCCCCCACGCAATGCCCATAGCGCGAGCTCGCGGGGTCGCCGCCGATGAGACAACGCCGAGTGCGCGGCCGCGATGATCGCCACTTTCCTGGCATGAAGTGACACCATGGGCGCGTGAAACCGCGCGTACTGGTGGTCGACGACGACTCCGCCCTGGCCGAGATGCTCGGCATCGTGTTACGCACCGACCAGTTCGACCCGTCGTTCGTCGCCGACGGAAGCCAGGCGTTGCAGGCATTCCGGGACACCAAACCGGACATCGTGCTGCTCGATCTGATGCTGCCCGGCATGTCGGGCATCGAGGTGTGTCGAGCGATCCGCGCCGAGAGCGGTACCCCGATCATCATGCTCACCGCGAAGACCGACACCGTCGACGTCGTTCTGGGTCTGGAGTCCGGCGCCGACGACTACGTCATGAAGCCGTTCAAGCCGAAGGAACTGGTCGCCCGCATGCGGGCCCGGCTGCGCCATCACGAGGACATCGGCGGCGAGTCGCTGACCATCGGGCCGCCTGATTCGCCGATCCTGATCGACGTCCAGGCGCACCAGGTCGCCCGCAACGGCGCCGCCATCGCACTGACGCCACTCGAGTTCGACCTGCTCGTGGCGTTGGCTCGCAAGCCGCGACAGGTGTTCACCCGCGAGGTGCTGCTCGAGCAGGTGTGGGGTTACCGCCACGCCGCCGACACCCGGCTCGTGAACGTGCACGTCCAACGGCTGCGGGCGAAGGTCGAACGGGATCCGGAACGTCCCGAGGTGGTGCTCACCGTGCGCGGCGTGGGTTACAAAGCCGGGCCGCCGTGACGGCCGCGCGGGCCGGTCGGCTGGAGCTGTCCGCCCGCGCCGCCGCTGTGGTGCGCAGCATCGGCACCGCGATCGGGATAGTCGCGCGGCGGGCGGTCGCCACGTGGCGCGGGTCGCTTCAACTGCGCGTCGGAGCAACCACCGTGGTGGCCACCGGCGTGGTCGTCCTGGTCACCGGGGTGTTCGTCGTCAACCAGGTCTCGAGCGGCATCCTGCACGCCAAACGTGACGCCGCCGTCAGTCAGGCCACGATCGGCTACAACACCGCGCGTGAGGTGCTGCAGGGCGTCGACCCGGCGCTGTGTTCGGACGTCGGGGACGCCCAGCAGCAGATCTCGGCGAACCTCAGCGCCGGCGGCACCAGCGCCGGGTTGTTCAGCGTGATCATCCGGTCGCCGAACGAGACCTGCGAAGAGACCTCCCGCCGCACTGTCGACATCCCGAGCGGACTGCGCAGAGCCGTCGGCGACGGCAATCTTGCGGTGCAGTTCGCGCCGGTGCCGCGCAACGCCACCTCCCGCGATCACGTGCCCGGCCTGATCGTGGGCGAGCCGGCGGGCAGCGGACCGTTCCAGCTCTACTACCTGTTCCCGCTCACCACCGAGCAGCAGACGATCGCGCTGGTGCAACGCACGGTGTGGTTCGCCGGGCTCGCGCTGGTGATCCTGGTGCTCGCCATCGCGCTGCTCGTGACACGTCAGGTGGTGCGACCGGTGCGGGTGGCCGCGCAGACCGCGACGAAGCTCGCCAGTGGCGACCTCGCCCAGCGCATTCCGACCAAGGGCGACGACGACATCGCGCGCCTGGGCCAGGCCTTCAACGACATGGCCGACAGCCTGCAACGGCAGTTCCGCCGCCTCGAGGACCTGTCCCGGCTGCAGCGGCGGTTCACCAGCGATGTGTCGCACGAGTTGCGCACGCCGTTGACGACGATCCGGATGGCTTCGGAGTACCTGCTACGCGAGCCGGACCGATTTCGCGCCCGAACTGTCCCGCTCGGCCGAGTTGCTGCACGCGGAACTCGACCGATTCGAGTCGCTGCTCGCGGATCTGTTGGAGATCTCGCGCTACGACGCCGGCGTCGCCCGCCTGGAGTCCGAATCCACCGACATCCGACTCATCGTCAGCGCCACCGTCGAGGCCAGCCGGATCCTCGCCGAACGGCACGGCAGCCAACTGGTCGCATTGGCACCGGAAGTTCCTGTGAACGTGGACATGGACGCCCGGCGGGTCGAAAGGATCCTGCGTAACCTCGTTGCCAACGCGCTGGACCACGGTGAAGGCAAACCGGTAGTGATCACGATCGGGTACGACGAGAACGCGGTTGCCGTCACGGTCCGCGACCACGGCATCGGGCTTCGGCCCGGCGAGGCCGGCCTCGTCTTCAACCGGTTCTGGCGCGGTGACAGCTCCCGCAGCCGGCTCACCGGCGGCACCGGTCTGGGGCTCGCGATCTCACTCGAAGACGCGCGCTTGCACGACGGCTGGCTGCAGGCCTGGGGCGAGCGCGGGCGGGGCGCACAGTTCCGGCTCACGCTGCCGTTGCGAGCCGGGCACACGCTGATGCACTCGCCGCTGCCGCTCGATCCGGACGAGGTCGACGAACCGGACGAGGTGATGCTGTGAGTCGGTTCGGAGCCTGGCGGCCGGCGGCAGTGCTGGCGGTGTTCGCCCTGGTGGTCACGGCGTGCAGCGGCGTGCCGACGTCGTCGTCGCCGCAGACGGTCAAGCCGATCGGCTTCGACGGCCTTGCCAGCCCCTTGGCCGGCCCACCGAAGGGCGCGGACCCGCGCAAGATCGTCGACACGTTCCTCGAGGCCAACTTGGCCGAGCCCAACACCCTTGCCTCGGCCCGCCAGTTCCTGACGCCGACGGCGCGCAAGTCGTGGGCGCCGACGACGAAATCGGCCCAGGTCGATCTCGACGGGATATACGACCGGGAAGTTCACGGACCAGAACACGGTCACCGTGCTCGCCAGCCAGCTGGGCACGCTGAACGCCGACGGCGCGTACACGCCCGCGTTCGGCGAAATCAAGTTGACCTTCAAATTGCAGCTGGTCAACGGGCAATACCGGATCAGCATCCCGCCGACCGGGCTGGTGATCAGCGAGGATCTGTTCAGTCGCTACTACTCCGCACGCGCCATCTACTTCTACGACGCCGCAGACCACTACCTGGTCCCGTACGTCCGGTACTCGGCGCTCGCCGACCAGACGCAGCTGGCGAACTGGTTGATGAATCAGCTCACGAACCCCCCGGAACCGCAGAACGCGGTGAGCGCCGAGACGCTGCCGGCGCAAGCGCATCGACTCACCGTCAGCCTCGGTTCGCTCTCGAAGATCCAGATCGCGGGTAGCCAGCAAATGGAAGCCGCGGCGCGCAACCGGTTGGCCGCGCAGGTCAGCCAGACCCTGGGCGCCGCGACAGTGAACGGCAGCCTGACGATCATGGACGGGACCACGCCGGTCAGGATTCCCGCCGTGCGCGGGACGGTGTTCAGCTCGTCGAACTTCGTGGGAGCTCTGGGCCCGCCCGGTCCGACGGTGCCGGAGGTGAACTATCTCGTCGACGGCCGCGTCGTGGACCAGAACGGCAAGGCGCTGCCCGGTGCGATCAACAACGGCCGCCCCGGGTACCGGTCGATCGCATTGGCCCGGCGTGCAGCGACGCCCGGACTCGCCGCGGCTGCAGTCGTCGGGACCGAAGGTCGGGAGCAGTTGCTCGTCGGCAACACCCAGAACGGGCTGCGGCCGACCTCGGTCCCGCACGGTGCGCTGTCCCGCCCGGCCTGGGCGCCGGGCCTGAACGAGGTGTGGATCGGCGACGGCACCCAGGTGTTCCGGGTGGACACGAGCGGTGCATCGCCCGTGGTCAAACCGGTCGCGACATCGCCTGCGGCAGGCGGCGGGCGCATCGTCGCCCTGCGAATCAGTCCGGACGGAGCGCGCATCGCGCTCGTGATCTCCGGCTCGCACCGCTCCGGACAGCTCTACGTCGGGTCGGTCGTGCGCGGTGCCGGCCAGCCGCAGGTCGTGAACCTGCAGCCGATCAGCCCGGACGGCGTGGTGCTGAACGACGTCGCCTGGAACTACGCGTTGCGACTGACTGCGATCGGATATCGGACGACGTCGAGTCAGACCCGGATCTTCGAGGTCGGCGTCGACGGCGCGCAGTTCGACGACCGGGGCACCAACGGCCTCCCCGCGGCGCCGGACAGCCTGACGGCCACCGCCGGCGCGCCGCAGGCCTGGGTGTCGGCCGACGGGTTCGTCTGGATCCAGAACGGCACCACCTCGTGGATCAGCCCGGGGCCGAGCGGACAGACCACGGGGACGGATCCGATCTACCTCAGCTGAGGCCGTCGCCTAGCAGACCGTGCGCCGTGGGCAGCGTTGTCCACAGGGTGATCCCTGGAATCGCGGTGCCGTCCACAGGCGGCGGCTACCGACCCTCGATCGGTGGTTCGACGCGGCACCGTGACCGGCATGTCGATGGTGACCGGCGCGCTCGATCTCGTCCTCCCACGCCGCTGTGTCGGATGCGGTGCAGACGGGGCTGCGTGGTGCCGCAGCTGCCTGCCGATCAGCGCCCCGGTGCGGGTCTCGTCGCCCGAACCGGCCGCGGTTGTCGCCGCCGCCGAGTACGACGGCGCGGTGCGGGCCGCGCTGCTGCGGTACAAGGAGCGCGGCCGGCGCGATCTCGGGCCGCCGCTCGCCCGGCTTCTCGCCCGTGCGGTCACGGCGCTGCTCAGCGACGAGCAGCTGTCGCCCTCGGCGGTGCTCCTGGTGCCGGTGCCGTCGAGCCGACGGGCGGCCGCGGCGCGCGGTGGCGACCATGTGCGGCGGCTCGCGCTGGGTGCCGGACGGTCGACCGGTGTGGGGGTCGACACTGCGCTGCGACTGCAGCGGGCGGTCGCCGATTCGGCCGGCTTGTCGGCCGCGCAGCGGGCGGCGAACCTCAGCGGTGCATACACGGCGCGGCCACCGCGGCAGACCGGACCCGTCCGGGCGGCAGTGTTGGTCGACGACATCGTGACGACCGGCGTCACGCTGCGGGAAGCCCGCGGGGCCTTGCTCGCGGCGGGTTGGCGGGTCGTCGGATCCGCCGTCGTGGCGGCGACCGAGCTGCCCAACCCGCGACGCGCGCGGCAATCGATCTAGATCATCCATTGGCACCGCCCAGGTTGGCGGTCTAGCGTGATGAGGACCTGATGGAGGAAGCGCAGCCGGCATTCGGGCACCGCGCAAGCCAGGCGGGCCTGCGGATGTCGAGGCGTTTCGAGATCCCGGAGGTCGTATGGAAACTGTCGCGGGAACCATGGAAATCGTGGTTCGAGGTCGCAACGTCGTCATTCCGGAGCATTTCCGCCAACACGTCGGCGAGAAGCTCGCCAAGCTCGAGCGGTACGACGGCAAGATCACCCGCACCGACGTCGAACTCCAACACGAGAAGAACCCGCGGCAGAACGGAAGCTGTCAGCACATCGAGATCACCTGCCGGACGAGGGGCCCGGTCGTACGCAGCGAAGCGTGTGCGGAGGACTTCTACAAGGCGCTGGACCTGGCCGTCGACCGGCTGGAGCGCAGATTCCGGCAGGCGGCCGACCGGCGCCGGATCCACCACGGCCGCCGCACCCCGCGCTCGGTCGCGCGAGCCACGGCCGATCTGCCCGAAGACCTGCTCGGCGGCACCGGCGACGATTCCGGGGGCGAGGAACCCGACGGCGGTCCGGGGCAGGTGGTGCGGGTGAAGGACCACCCGTCGACGCCGATGTCGGTCGATCAGGCGCTGTTCGAGATGGAACTGGTCGGCCACGACTTCTTCCTGTTCTGCGACGAGGAGACCGGCCGGGCCGCTGTGGTCTACCGGCGCCACGCCTACGACTACGGGCTGCTCAGGCTCGGCGACTGACCGACGCCGGCTCGCGGCCCGGCTCCGGGTCGAGTGGATCGACGCATGATCGCTGCGCCTAGCCATGCCCAGCTTGTGATCTGATCGTGATGACCCCGCGAAGGCCCGTACCATGGCCAGCGTGGTTCTTGCCAAGTTGCTGCGCGCCGGGGAACAGAAACAGGTCCGTCGGCTGTCCTCCATCGCCGAATACATCGAGACGATCGAGGACGACTATGTCGACCTCACCGATGCCGAACTCCGCGCGCTGACCGACACCTTCCGGGAGCGCCTCGCCGACGGCGAGTCGCTCGACGATCTCCTGCCGGAGGCGTTCGCGACGGTCCGCGAGGCCGCGCGCCGCACCCTCGGGCAGTTCCACTACAAAGTGCAGCTCATGGGCGGCGCCGCCCTGCACCTCGGCAACGTCGCGGAGATGAAGACCGGCGAGGGCAAGACGCTGGTGTCCACCCTGCCCGCCTACCTGAACGCGCTGACCGGCGACGGCGTGCACATCGTCACGGTCAACGACTACCTCGCCGGCCGCGACGCCGACTGGATGGGCCGGGTGCACCGCTTCCTCGGCCTGACCGTCGGCAAGATCCTGAACGAGCTCCCGCCCGAGAAGCGCAAGGCCGCCTACGGCACCGACATCACCTATGGCACCAACAACGAGTTCGGCTTCGACTACCTGCGCGACAACATGGCGTGGTCCCTCGAGGACCTCGTCCAGCGTGGCCACAATTACGCGATCGTCGACGAGGTCGACTCCATCCTGATCGACGAGGCCCGCACCCCGCTGATCATCAGCGGGCCGGCCGAGGAGAACCAGCGCTGGTACCTCGAGTTCGCCCGCATCACTCCTCGACTCAAGCGCGATGAGCACTACGAGGTCGAAGAAGGCAAGCGCACCGTTGCGGTCACCGAGGACGGCGTTGCGTTCGTCGAGGACCAACTCGGCATCGAGAACCTCTACGAGGCGGCCAACACGCCACTCGTCGGCTACCTCAACAACGCGCTGAAGGCCAAGGAGCTGTTCAAGCGCGACCGCGACTACATCGTCAACGACGGCAACGTGATGATCGTCGACGAATTCACCGGCCGGGTGCTGCACGGGCGTCGCTACAACGAGGGCATGCACCAGGCCATCGAGGCCAAGGAAGGCGTGCAGATCCAGCAGGAGAACCAGACGCTGGCCACGATCACGCTGCAGAACTACTTCCGCCTCTACAACAAGCTCTCCGGCATGACCGGCACCGCCCAGACCGAGGCGAACGAGCTGCACCAGACGTACAAGCTCGGGGTGGTGCCGATCCCCACCAACAGGCCGATGGTGCGCGCCGACGAGGCCGACCTCATCTTCAAGACCGAGGACGCCAAGTTCGCGGCGGTCATCGACGACATCGCCGAACGCCACGACGACGGACAGCCGGTGCTGGTCGGCACGGCCAGCGTCGCGAAGTCCGAACGACTCGCGTCGCTGCTGCTGCGCAAGGGCATCCCGCACGAGGTCCTCAACGCGAAGCAGCACGCCCGGGAAGCGGCGATCATCGCCGCCGCGGGTCGCAAGGGCGCGGTCACCGTGGCCACCAACATGGCCGGCCGCGGCACCGACATCATGCTGGGCGGCAACCCGGAGTTCACCGCCGACCTCACCCTGCGCGAGAAGGGCCTCAGCCCGGACGAGACGCCGGAGGAGTACGAGGAGGCGTGGGCCGAGACGCTCGAGCGTGCCAAGGCCGAGACCGAGAAGGAGCACGACGAGGTCGTCGAGCTCGGCGGTCTGTACGTGCTGGGCACCGAGCGCCACGAGTCGCGGCGCATCGACAACCAGCTGCGCGGCCGCTCGGGCCGTCAGGGCGACCCGGGGGAGTCGCGCTTCTACCTCTCGCTCGGCGACGACCTGATGGTCCGGTTCAACGGTGAGCGGGTCGCCGCGATGATGAACCTGCTCCGGCTGCCCGAGGACGTGCCGATCGAGGCGAAGATGGTCTCGAAGGCGATCCAGTCCGCGCAGACGCAGATGGAACAGCAGAACTACGAAATCCGAAAGAATGTCCTCAAGTACGACGAGGTCATGAACAAGCAGCGCACGGTCGTCTACGACGAACGGCGCGAGGTACTCGACGGCGTCGACCTCACCGAGCAGATCCGCCCGATGATCACCGAGGTGGTCACCGGTTACGTCGAGGGCGCGACGGCATCGGGTTATCCGGAGGAGTGGGAACTCGAGCAGCTGTGGACGGCGCTCAAGACGCTGTACCCGATCTCCCTGACCCTCGACGAGGCGATCGAGCAGGCCGGTGGAGAGCGCTCCGACCTCACCCGCGAGTTCCTGCTCGAAGAACTCGTCGCCGATGCGCAAGCCGCGTACGACCAGCGCGAGGAGGAGCTCACGCCGGAGGTGCTGCGCGAGCTCGAGCGCCGGGTGTTGCTGTCGGTGCTCGACCGCAAGTGGCGCGAACACCTCTACGAGATGGACTACCTCCAAGAGGGCATCGGGCTGCGGGCCATGGCCCAGCGCGATCCGCTGGTCGAGTACCAGCGCGAGGGCTTCGACATGTTCGCGGCGATGATGGACGCGATCAAGGAGGAGTCGGTCGGGTTCCTGTTCAACCTCGATGTCGAGGTCGAGCAGGAAGACGCCGCCCCGGCGGCGTCGGTCGTCGCCGCGGACGGTGAAGCCGACGGTGACGCCGATGAGAGCGGCGCCGACGGGCCGAAGCTGGACCTCGCCCTGCTCGCCGCGGCGCAGGAGGAGCACGACGCCGCCGCCGAGCCCGCGACGAACGGCCACGCACCGCAGATCAGTGCGAAGGGCCTGGGCCGGTCGGAGGAGAAACGTCCGCTCACGTACACCGCGCCGGAGTTGGGCTCCGACGCGCCGGCAGTGTCGAGCGACGCCGACCAGCAGACCGCTGGGGCGAAGTCGACCACCGCTCGCCGGCAGCAGTCGCGCAGCAACCCGAACCGGGGCAGCCGCGGCAACCGTCGGGGAACCGCAAGCGCAAGCGCTGACCGGGCGCCTCACCCGAGCTGCAGGCGGGTGCAGCGCCATCGGCCGTGCCGCACCTCGAGGCGCATCGCCAGTGCCCGCACGCGGGTGCCCGTCTCGACGGTCGCACTGACCTCGGCCACGCCTTCGGCGGGTTCGCTCGCGCGCACCGATCGCACGGTCGCCCGGTGCAACCAGTGCGGGACGCCGGCTTGGGCCGCGCGCTCGAAGTCGGCGCTGACGCCACGGTTCACCGACGGGCTCAGCAACGGGCTGAGCTGATGCAACGGGCGGCGGCCGGCCGCCGTCTCGATCAGGCCGATGACCAGCCGCCGGCCCCACGGCTGCGGGTCGGGCGCGCCGTTGGCCCGTCGCGGGCTCGGCCGCCACGCCGGCCGGGTCGGGATGAGCGCGAACGGCAGGCGCTGGTCGAGCGGACCGGCGAAGGACAGCGGGCCGGTCAGCTCGTCGTCGAAGGGCGGCTCCCGGCGTGGGGCGGGCCGGATGACCACCCGAGATCGCCGGGTGGGTCGGGCCGCGAGTGCTGCGGTCATGAGCGAGCCTCCGAGGAGTGGGACGGCGGCGCCTGCAGCACCTCGCCGGGCGTGATCACGTTCGGGTCCGCGCCGATGAGCGGCCGGTTCGCCGCGTACCAACGCGGCCACGCGACGGTGACGGCGGCATCGCTCGCGTGTGGGCCGAGTCGGCGGGCCGCGATCAGCCAGAGGCAGTCGCCGGGTTGCACGGTGACCGAATCGCCGCGACCACCCGACGGGTGTGCGACGGGCGTGGTCGCCGACGGCCAGCGCGGCGCGTCGACCGGACGTGCTGGTGACGCGTGCCCGGCCGGCGGCGTCGTGCTCGGCCAGACGGGCGCCGGCACCGGGGCGGGCTTGCTCGCGGTCGCCGCAGCCGAACGGCGGCCGTCGTAGAAATCGTGGCCACGGCCGGCAGCGGAGCGAGCAGCATGCCGAGCCCGGTCGATCCCGCCACGAGCCGCAGCACGATGCGCGGCAACACCGCCGCGCAGATGCGATCCGCAAGCGCCCCGATCCGGCCCGGAGCTCGCCGGGCTGCCGCGCTCACCAACCCGAGGCCGAGCCAGGCAGCGGCGACCCAAAGCGCCGTGCCGGCGACGGTGACGAGCGCGGCGTCGGTGCCGACCCGCGCCAGCCACTCGCGCTGGTGGCCGAGCTGGCGGGCGAGGTCGGTCGGCGCAGACCGGAACAGCAGCAACACGAGCACGTCACCGCCGGCCAGAACCGCGAGCGAGGATCGCCGTTGCATACGTATTCCTTCGTTTGCTTGTGTTTGCCTTTATAGGCTCCCGGTTGAGGGCGGGTCAAGGGCGCCCCGGCGCGCTGTGGACGAGCGGACTGTGGCCAAGATGGAGGCATGCGCTGGGACGGCCTGTTCGCCGATCTCGAGGCCCAGGCGTCGGCACTCGAGCACGCCGAACGCGCCGCCGAGGTCGAGACGAACACCCGCGGCGAGATCGCCCGTCTTCACGTGCACGATCGCTTGCGCGCCGCGGTGGACATGCCGCTGCGCCTGCGCCTGCTCGGCGGCACCGACGTGAGCGGCGTGCTGCGCCGGGTGGGTCCGGACTGGCTGCTGCTCGACGAGGGCGCGGGCCGGGAGGCCGTGGTGCCGAGCGCGGCGTTGGTCACCGTGCGCGGGCTGGGGCGGTACTCGGCCGTGCCCGGATCGGCGAGCGTCGTCGAATCCCGGCTCGGCTTGCGCACCGCGTTGCGCGGCATCGCGCGTGATCGCTCGACCGTGCGCATCCACCTGACGTCCGGGAGCACCCAGTTCGACACCGTCGACGCGACGATCGACCGGGTCGGCGCCGACTTCCTCGAGGTCGCGACGCACTCGGCCGGCTCGGCCCGGCGCCGGGCCGAGGTACGGGAGACCGAGCTGGTGCCGTTCGCGGCTCTGGTGGCGGTGCGACGATCGGGCTGAAGGTCAGTCGGCCCGGTTGGCACCCTCGGGATCGACGAACGGGTGGGCGTCGATGAACTCGCGGGTCTGCCGGTACATCCGCTCGATGTAGGCCTCGAGCCGATCCCGCTCGACCCGCCACTGGCCGCGGCCGCCGATCTTGATCGCCTCCAGCTCGCGGTTGCGAACGAGCGCATACGCCTGCGACGTGGAGATGTTCAGTACGTCAGCGACGTCCTCGAGCGTGAGGAAGCGTCCATCGCTGGCCATGCCGTGCTGCTCCTGGGATTGGTGGGTCGTCGGGGACGAGTGTGGCAGGTGACACGAGGCCGGGATCGCTGCCGTCCACAGCCGGGCACGCACAGTTAGCACGAGTTGCGCTGCTCGGGCAGTATGTCCGCCGTGGCCGTTGTACCCCCTTCGCCGCGACCACGTCGGATCACGACCCCGACGTGGCTCGATCTGCGCCTCGTGGTCGGCGTGCTGCTGATCCTGGCCTCGGTGCTGATCGGCGCCAAGCTGTTCGCCGGCGCCAGCCACACGTATCCCGTCGTCGCCGTCACTCGCGACCTGTCGACGGGCACCATCCTCACCTCCGCGGATGTGCGTACCGACCGGGTGCAGCTTCGCGATCACGGCCGGGGGGTGTACCTCACGAGCACCCACGACGCGATCGGCAAGAAGCTGTCCCGCCCGGTGCACGGCGGCGAGTTGCTGCCCGCGGGAGCAGTGGGCACGGTCGGTGCCCGCACCACGCTCACCGTGCCGCTGGCCGCCGGCGCCGCGCCGCAGCTGCGCGGTGGCCAGCGGATCAAGGTGTGGGTGTCGACGGCGACCTGCTCGTCGGTCGTGCTGCTCGACGACGTCGCGGTGCAATCGGTGCACAGCGACGACAGCGGCACCTTCGGCACCGCAAGCGGCGCTCAGAACGTCGTGATCAGCGTGGACCCGGACCAGGCCGACCGAGTCATCGCGGCGCTGGCTCTCGACGGCGCGAAGCTGCGTGGGGGCATCCTGGTGGGCGCAGATCCCAGCGGCGCACCCGGCTCCGGCGCCGCGACGGCGGTGCCCGACCTCGCCGCCTGCGCCTCGCCGTCGCGATGAAGCTGCCCGTCCTCTCGGTCGCCGACGGTGCCGAGTGGGAGGCGCGGCTGGTGACCGCGTTCGAGGCCGGTGGCCACCCGGTCACGATCGTGCGGCGCTGCGTCGACGTCGTCGACCTGCTGGCCGTGGCCGCGTCCGGGCAGGGCCGGGCAGCGTTGCTCGCGGCCGGCCTACGGCGCCTCGACGCGGATGCCGTCGACCGGCTGGCCGTCGCCGGGGTCGCGGCGGTCGGCGTCGTCCCTCGCGGCGACACCGCCGCGGAGGACGCGTTGCGCGCGATCGGCATCGACCAGATCGTGCCCGACGATGCCGAGCCGGGCGTGGTGGCCGCCGTCCTGACCGACACCGTGCATGCCGGGCGCGATGACGACGGCGGCCGGCCCTCGCACCGCGCCTTCGCCGACCCGTCGTCCTCGATGGCGATCCCACCGGGCGAGGGCCCGCCGGTCGACGTGCCGGAGCCGACGCGTCGTGGTTCCGTGGTTGCGGTGTGGGGCCCGACCGGCGCGCCGGGACGCACCACGGTCGCGGTCACGCTTGCCGACGAGCTCGCCCGACTCGGATCGAGCGCGCTGCTCGTCGACGCCGACGTCTACGGCGGCACGGTAGCGGCGATGCTGGGCGTGCTGGACGAGTCGCCGGGGCTGGCCGCCGCGTGCCGACGTGCGGGTGGCCGACGCCTCGACGCCGCCACGCTCGCCGGGCTGTGCTGGCAGTTGGGGCCGCAGCTGCGGGTGCTGACCGGAATCCCGATCGCCGCTCGCTGGCCCGAGCTGCGTCCGACCGCGATCGGGCCGGTGCTCGACGCCGCCCGCGGGCTCGCCGACTTCACCGTGATCGACTGCGGGTTCTGCCTGGAGACCGACGAGGAACTCTCCTTCGACACGCTCGCCCCGCGGCGCAACGGCGCGACGCTCGCGGTCCTCGACGACGCCGACCTGATCATGGTGGTGGGCGGCGCGGACCCGATCGGGATGCAGCGTCTGGTCCGCGCACTGTCCGAGCTGCGCGACGCCGAGGTGAGCGCGCCGACCTGGGTGGTGCTGAACCGGGTCCGTTCCGGCGTCGTGCCCGGCGACGTCGACGCGGAACTGCGCGCGGCATTGCAGCGCTTCGCGGGCCGGGCACCGGCCGCGCTGCTGCCGGCCGATGCCAAGGCGGTCGACGCCGCGCTCGCCACCGGCCGCTCGCTGGCCGAGGCGAGCCCGACGAGCGTGCTGCGTCGGGCAGTGGTCGACCTGGCCGCGGAAGTGGCCGGGGTGCCGGTCGTCGGACGCTCGCGCGGACGCCGCCGCCGACGCTGAAGCCGCGCGGCCGGTGCCGCGGATCGCCGCGGCGCGTGCGAGCCGTCGCCGGGCTGCGGGCCGCCGGTCTGTGACAATGCACGAACAGGGCGCTTGGCACGAGCCGGGAAGGACGCACCCGTGGGCGAGCGGTTGTCCGCTGCGGATGTCGCGGTTCTCCTCCAGGAGGGCCGGACAGCGCCGCAGCACGTCGGCGGTTTGGCGGTGTTCGACGCGCCGCCGCCCGGCCTCGACTACGAGCGGCTGCTACGTCTGATCGAGGACCGGATCTCGCTCGCGCCGCGGTATCGGCAGCGGGTGCGTGCCGTGCCGGGGCATCTCGCGCACCCGGTGTGGGTCGACGACGCGGATTTCGACATCACCTACCACGTGCGGCGCTCGGCGCTGCCCCGTCCTGGTGACGATCGGCAGTTGCTCGACTTCTGCGCCCGGATCTCGGCCCGGCTGCTCGACCGCAGCCGCCCGTTGTGGGAGATGTATCTCGTCGAGGGCCTGGCCGGCGGCCGAGTCGCGGTGATCACCAAGACCCATGCCGCACTCATCGGGGACCGTGACGGCGTCGACCTGATGCAGGTCATCCTGGACACCGCCCGGACGCCGCGCTCGCGCGTCGAGCCGGTCTGGATGCCCGAACCCGAGCCGAGCAGCCTGAATCTCGTCGGCGATGCCCTGCTCGACGCCGTGACGCGACCGACCGTGCTCAACCATGCCGCCCGGATCGCGCTGCGCGACCTGCGAGTCGGCACCGCGCGGCTCACCGGCGCCGGTGGCAGCGTGCTGGGCGTCGCGCAGACCGTGCTGCACCGCGCGACGCCGTCTCCGCTGCGCGCCGAACCGGGCGAGCAGCGCCGCGTCGCGATCGCCCGCACCCGGCTGGCCGATTACCGGGCGGTGCGCGAGACGTTCGGCGCGACGGTGAACGACGTGGTCCTGGCGGTCGTCTCCGGAGCGCTGCGCGGCTGGCTGGTGGCCCGTGCGGTGCCGTTGCGGCCTGCCACCACCGTGCGGGCGCTGGTGCCGGTCAGCACTGCCGACGCGCCGGCCGAGACAGGCTCGAACATCGCTGGGCCGACCCGCTGGTATCGGCACCCGACGCCCGGGCGCGTCCAACCGCTGCTCGTCGACCTGCCGGTCGGCGAACCCGACCCGTTGGTGCGGCTCGCCCAGCTGCGGTACGCGATGACGACCCACCGTGCCTCGAACCGCGCGATCGGCGCCGATCGGTTGATGGACCTGGCCGGGTTCGCCCCGCCGACGCTGCACGCCCGTGGGGTGCGCGCCGCGAACCAGCTCGCGCACCGCCTGTTCAATCTGGTGATCACGAACGTGCCCGGGCCGCAGGTGCCCGTCTATGCGGCGGGAGTGCGGATGAGCGAGGTCTACCCGATCCTGCCGCTGGGTCCCAGCCAGGCGATGACCGTCGGGCTCACCTCGTACGACGGAGGGGTCTACTACGGCGTGAACAGCGACTGGGATGCCGTGCGCGATGTCGAGCTCTTCAGCGAATTGCTCGAGGAGTCGCTCGCCGAGCTGCTCGCGGCAGCCGAGGAATCGCCGTCCGGTGCTCGTGCAGTCCGTCGTCGCGGCTCCCGCGCCGACCTGATCCCGCAAGGCCCCGGGTCGTCGTGAGGGTCTATCTGCCGGCGACCACCGCCACCTTGCGCGAGCTCGTCGATACCGGCGAGACCGGCCCCGCGCCATTGACCGCGTTCGCGGTCACCCCGGAACTGCGCGAGTGGTACGTCGACGACGACCTCGAATCGCTCGAGTACGTCGCGATGCTCGAGGCCGCCCGCGGGTCGCTACGCCTCGTCGACGCCGACGACACCGTGGCACGCCGCAGGGTCGTGCTCGCCGTCGATGTGCCCGACGTCGAGGTCACCGTCCGCGAC
Source organism: uncultured Actinomycetota bacterium (assembly GCA_963850835.1). GTDB lineage: Bacteria > Actinomycetota > Actinomycetes > Mycobacteriales > Jatrophihabitantaceae > Jatrophihabitans. The sequence continues at coordinate 583,157 of CAWKNB010000007.1, forward strand.
GATCTGGACCGCGGGGTCGTCCAGCTGCTGAGCGCGGTGCCGATGCGCGCTGTCGCGTCGGCGCACGTGGACGATGCGGACGCAGAGGTCACGGTGGGCGCCGCGGCGGAGGCGATCATCGCCGCCGACCTGGGCGACCCGGCCTCGCAGGAGCTCGTCGACGACGCGGAGGGCTTCGAGCTCTCGTGGTATGCGAACCAGGAGATCGCGCTGCTGCTCGAGTTGCTCTGAGGCTCCTTCCGACGCAGGTTGTGCGCTGCGGCGTGAGTGGCACGATCGACTGATGGATGCGATCACCCACCCGCCGATTCCCGTGAACGAGCCGGTGCGCACCTACGCGCCCGACAGTCCGGAGGCACGGTCGCTGTCCGCCGCGGTGCGCGATCTCGCCGGGGCGCGGACCGAACTCACGATGACGGTGGGTGGCGTCGCACGCATGGGCGGCGGCGCGCGAATACCGGTCGTCGCGCCGCACCACCATTCCCTGGTGCTCGGCGAAACAGCACAGGCCACTGCGCGCGACGTCGATGCCGCGATCGGCGCGGCGCTGTCCGCAGCGCCGGCCTGGCGGGAGTTGTCCTTCGACGACCGCGCCGCTGTGTTCCTGCGTGCCGCAGATCTGTTGTCGACGACCTGGCGGGACCGGCTCAATGCCGCGACGATGCTCGGTCAGTCGAAGTCGGTGCAGCAGGCCGAGATCGACTCGGCCTGCGAGCTGGCGGACTTCCTGCGGTTCAACGTGCACTTCGCCAGGCAGATCCTCGCCGACCAGCCGCAGAACTCGCCACTGACCTGGAACCGGATGGACTATCGGCCGCTCGAGGGATTCGTCCTGGCGATCACCCCGTTCAACTTCACCGCGATCGCCGGCAACCTGCCCTCCGCACCGGCGCTGGTGGGCAACGTCGTCGTCTGGAAACCGTCGCCGACGCAGCAACTGGCCGCGCACCACATCATGGCCCTGTTCGAGGCTGCCGGGTTGCCGCCCGGCGTGATCAACATGGTGACCGGCGACGGCGCCGCGGTCAGCGAGGCCGCTGTCCCGCATCCGGCGTTGGCCGGGATCCACTTCACCGGTTCGACCGCCACCTTCCAGCACCTGTGGCGCGCGGTGGGCGCGGGCATCGGTTCGTACGCCACCTATCCCCGGCTCGTCGGCGAGACCGGCGGGAAGGACTTCGTACTGGCCCACCCCAGCGCCGAACCGGCGACGATCGTGACCGCCCTGGTGCGCGGCGCGTTCGAGTACCAGGGCCAGAAGTGCTCTGCGGCGTCGCGGGCGTACCTGCCCCGCTCGTTGTGGGAGGCCGGGGTGAGAGAGGAACTCGTCGCCGCCGCCGAATCGCTGACGTACGGCGACGTCGCCGACTTCGCGAACTTCGGCGGTGCGGTGATCGACCGCCGCGCCTTCGACCGGCTCAGCGGCGTTCTCGACCGCTTGCATGCCGCGCCGAGCGTGCGCGTCATCAGCGGGGGCAAGGCCGACGACTCGGTCGGCTACTTCGTCCAGCCGACGGTGGTCGAGGCGAGCGATCCGGGGCACGAGGTGTTCCGCGACGAGTACTTCGGCCCGATCCTGGCGGTACACGTGTATGACGACGACGCGTGGCGCCCGACGCTGACCCAACTGGAATCGGTGGCGCCGTATGCGCTGACCGGTGCGGTGATCGCGCAGGATCGACAGGCGATCGACGAGGCTCAGGCAGCGCTGCGGTTCGCGGCCGGCAACTTCTACGTCAACGACAAACCCACGGGCGCAGTGGTCGGCCAGCAACCCTTCGGCGGAGCTCGGGCGTCGGGCACGAACGACAAGGCCGGCTCGGTGTGGAACCTGACCCGCTGGTTGTCGCCGCGCGCGATGAAGGAGACGTTCGTGCCCGCCACCGACCATCGTTACCCGCACATGGGCTGAACCACCTCTCGTCGGCCTCATGGCCGCGCCGCCTGCAGCGGGACGGGTTCGCCGTCGTCGAACAGCGGGCCCCAGTGCGGATCGCCCACGAGCACCCCGCGACCCGGTGGTCCGGAACTGGGTCGGCGCGGCAGCCGCACACCGAGCAGCTCGCCGTCGACCGGCCCAGGCCGCAGCAGCAACCCGCAGTTGGCCCGGCGGACCGCAGCACCCAGTCCGCGGTAGCTCGTGGCGAGATCCTCGGTGCGGCCGGCGACCACAGCGGCCAACGCTGCGCCCGGATTGCGGACCCACGACGACAGCGCATCGCCGGCCGGTTCGTCGGCGTACAGCTCACAGTCGTCGACGATCAGCAGGGTCCGGCGCGTCGGCGCGGGCCCGACGCCATCCCCGGGTGCGGCAGGATCAACCACGCGCACGCCGAGCTCGTCGGCCATTCGCCGCAGCGGCGACCGGGAGGCCGCGCCGACGACGAGGTTCATGCTCAGTCGCGCCGCCTGGGCCAGGATCGTCTGAAGCACGGTGCTGCGCCCCGAGCGGGGTGGACCGGCCACCAGCATGCGACCGGCGCCGGCGAACAGATCGATGCTCACCGGTTGTGCGCTGTCGCCGCCGACGCCCAGCGTGATCCGATCGCTGTGACGCGGCAGTGCGTCGAGTGCGATGGCGCGCGGCAACGCGCGGAGCCGGACCGGTTCGCAGGTGCTCGGGCCAGGCGCGGCCGCACCGGCGACGGCCTGATCGATGTCTGCCGCGGCCGCGAGGTCCGCGGCACGGCGTCGGGCGCCGTCACGACCCGGTTCCTCGCCGGCGAATGCGATCTGCATGCTGGCACCGTCGCCGCTGCGCAGGGCCCGACCGGGCGACATGGTCGCCGGCGCATCGCGTAGCGCGATGCCGGCCAGTCCGTAGTCGTTGCGATCGGCCAGCCGCAGCAGCACTCGCTGGTCGAAGCCGCCGGCGAACCGCGGCGCCAACGCCGTGCGGTCGCCGGTGACGACGATGCTCAGGCCGGCAGCCGGGCCGGCTCGCTGCAGTGCGGCGAGCGCATCTGCAGCTGCGATGGCATCGGCATCCGCGAGGGCGGCGTGCAGCGATTCCCAGTTGTCCACGAGGAGCACGCTCAGCGGTGCTGAACCTCCGGCCCGGCCGGTGCCGCGTCCGACGGCGGACTCGAGCCGCCGCAGCAGGGTCGGCGCGATGGCAAGGTCTCCAGGGCCGATCACGGTCGCGCAATGCGGCAGCGGCGAAAGCGCTGTTGCAAGATCGCCCGCCGGGTCGATGACGTACAGGTGCAATCGCGCGGGTGACAGCTGCGCGGCGGCGCCGAGTGCGATGACCGTCAACAACCCGGTGCGACCTGAACGCGCCGCGCCGACCGCAATCAGCGAGGCTCCCGCGGCGAGGTCCAGGGCTGCGACCTCACGGCGTTGCTCGTCGGGCAGGTCGACGAGCGCGTACGCAACCGTGGACCCGGTCGGCAGCGGCGCTTGGAGTGACTCGTGGGCGACGAGTTCGGGCAACGGCGGCAACCACGGTGGCCGGGCCGGGACGCGTCCGGACCGATCGGCGGCGGTGCGGACCACTTCGACCAGCCGGGTGAGATCCGTCGGTCCGGCAGCCCCGTCGGTGTGGCGAGGACGGCGGCGCCACGGGCCGAGCGGTTCGACCGAGACCTGCGCGGTTGCCTCCGGCGGTGCGCTCGCTCGCGCACCCTGAAAGCACACGAGCGAGGAGCCCGTCCGCAGGTAGGCACGTCCGGGGCGGGACCGGTCGATCAACGATGCGTCCGGAGTATCGATCACATCGGTCGACTCGCCCGGATCGGTAACCCGCAGCGCGATCCGAGCCGTCGTGTTCGCCCTGATGTCCGCAGACACCGCGCTGCCGGGTCGTTGGGTGGCGAGTACGAGGTGCACCCCGAGCGACCGGCCACGCTGGGCGACGCCTATCAGACCGCGCACGAAGGCCGGCAACTCCTCGGCCAGCGTTGCGAACTCGTCCACCACGATGACCAGCCGGGCGATCGACTCGTTGCCGGGCACTTCCCGGTAGGTCGTCAGGTCGGCCGACCCGCTCGCGGCGAACAGCCGTTCGCGGCGTCGCAGCTCGCAGTCGAGCGAACGCAGTGCGCGGCTGGTGAGATGCGGGTCGAGGTCGGTGACGAGGCCGACGGCGTGCGGCAGCCGGGCGCAGTCGGCGAATGCGGCGCCACCCTTGTAGTCGATCAACAGGAAGCTCAACGTGTCGGGCGGGTGGCGCGCTGCGAGGCCTGCTACCAGCGTCTGCAGCAGCTCGGACTTGCCGGCGCCGGTGGTGCCGGCGATCAGGGCGTGCGGTCCGTCGGCGACGAGGTCGAGGGTGAGCGGGCCGTCCGGCGCGATACCGATCGGCGTGTTCGTGCCGGCGTCCGCGAGCGCCCAGCGTTCGATGACCTGCCGCTCGGCGTCGACGCCGGTGCCGAGGCCGAGGAGGTCGATCAAGCGGCACGAGTCGGGCAGCGTACCGATCCCCGTGCCACCGGCGTCGACCGTGGGCGCCAGGTGGCGCGCGAGCGCGTCCGCCCAAGTCAAGGCCACGTGGTCGACGACCACATTCGCCTCGGTGGCACCGATCTCGTGGCACACCTGGCCACGCGTTCCGGTTTCTCCGCTGACCCGAACCTGGGTGCGGCAGGCGGCGGGCAGCGCGGAACTCGTGCTCGTCGATGCACAGGCCGGTGATGCCAACCTGGCTGCCTGCGGCGAGTAGTGCGGCGAGGCCGGGCAGTTCGGCGAGCTCGCGGGCCGAGTCGATGACGACGATCTGCCACGAACCGTCCCAGCTGCCCGGCCCGCGACGGCAGCGCTGCCGCTGCTCGAGCAGTGCCGTGAGTTCCGCGACCGTCGTCGTCGCGGTGTCGCGGTCGGCTGCGGCGGCGCAGAAGTGCGGAAGCCAACGGGTCCAGTGCCACCGCGCGACCGCGTTGTCGGTCAGCAACAGCGTGATCGACACGTCGACCGGTGAGTGCAGCGCTGCGATCTGAGACGACAGCCAGCGAGCGATGCCGGCGGTCACATGGCAGGGTCCGGTCACCCCGACCGGGCCTGCGCGTAGGTCGACGCAGACCGGGACGTCGTGCACAGGCCCCGCCGGTGCCGTTCGGGTGCCGGTGCGGGTGAGCAGCGTCGACGCCGAATCGCCCGTTCCGACGCGCAGGCGCAGGAAATCCGGATCGGTTGTGCGTCGTTCCCACAGCCGGTTGCCGGGCAGCGCGCAGGTGCGCGCGATCGCGGCTGGGTCCGGGGCGGCGAGCCGTCGAGCGCTGGTCTCGGCCTTCAGTCCAGCGGCAATGGCGCGTTCTGCATCGGCGCGACGCCGCGCGAGGTCGGCGGCGGCCCGTCGGCGCGAACGCCTCCAGTGGAGCCGGTCGCCGATCGAACTCGACAGCATCATCACCGGCGAGAGCAATGCGAAGAGCAGGAACTGCGGCGCGTGCAACACCCAGGCGATGAGGCCACCGCCTGCGGCCGGCAGCAGCGCAGTGACCCACTGAATGCCGCGAGGCCGGCTGGACGGCTGCTCCTCCGGCAACTCGATCTCGACCACGGCCACGGGTGGGGGCTGCCGGGGCGACCGCACGATACGTCTCGTGCCGTCGGGTGCGGCGGTGTAGGCGGCTGGTGCCTCGATCGGACCGACGAGCTCGAAGGTCGTGTCCCCGATTCGGATCCGGGTTCCGGTGCTCAGTGCAGCGCCGCCCTGTCCCACCGCCACGCCGTCGACGTAGGTGCCGTTCGTGGAACCGAGATCGCGGAGGCGGATCGTCGTGGCACCCACCTCGATCAGGGCATGGCGACGCGATGCGTCGGGGTCGGGCAACGTGACCTCGCAGTCGGCCGCCCGGCCGAGGACAAACCGGCCGCGCTCGATCGGCACCACCCGTCCGGCCTGGGGGCCGCCGATCTGACGCAGGGTCAGCACTCCTGGATGGGCGGATCCGAGGACCGGTCGGCCGGCGGTGAGCACCGATCCCGGACACACCCCGTCCGAACCGATCGGATACGCCGCGGACAGGCACTCGTCCGCGCTCCACCAGCGGCCCTCGGCGACACCGCTCACCCGCGCGAGCTCGGCGGCGACGTCGGCGAACGCCGTAGGCGCGTGCGCGACGATGGCCAGGTCTTGGTCGCGCTGGCCGTGGCGCACGGTGACGTCGATTCGCACCGGTGCAGTGTGCGTCCGTTCGTGGCCGGACGAGTCCGGAACCGCCCCGGGTGTGGATAACCGGCGCGGCGGGCGAAGTTGTCCACAGACCGACCATCAACCGCGCAGCTCGGGTCGCTCACGGCCTACCGTTCGCGGTCGTCAGCAGCCATGCAGCGGGCCCGACCCGCGGGAAGGAGTCACATCGTGTCCGGTTTCAAGGTCACCCCCGATCAGCTGGAGACGCTCGGCGGCGCGGCGCAGCGGGTCAGCTCGGACGTCCGTGGCCAGCACCAGCAGCTCAAGTCCCAGCTGTCGCCACTGTTCGGGGCGGACTGGGTAGGGGCGGCGTCCGCGCAGTTCACCGCGCTCTACGAGAACTTCGACCAGCACGCACGCGGCTTGTGCGACGCACTCGACGGAATCGCGGCGCTGCTCGTGCGCGCCGGCGCGAACTACGCCGAGACCGAGCAGGTGATTGCCTCGTCGTTCCGGTAGCCACTGCTCGAATCACGGCCCGGTTCTGGGAAGGAAGTGATGCCGCTCGATTAGCCTCGCTGCAATGACCGGTGCGCAGGTGCTCGACGCCGTCGAGCAGGTGTTGGTCGAGAGCTTCGGTCACGTGCCCACGCGGGCGTCGGTGTCGTTCGTGGGGGTCGACCAGATCGAGGTCTTGCGATTTGCGCCGGATCCGGGTGAGTGGGTGTACGTCTCCCTCGGCATGGCGCGATTGCCGATGACGAGCGCGACAGCGACGGTGCAGGCACAGGACGGACCGCGGGCTGAACTGCTGCTGCGCGTGCGTGACGACGCCGACTGGTACAGCGACGTCTGGCGGCAGCTCGCGGTGCTCGCCGCGGGCCCGGCGGTCGAGGGCCTGGTGTATCGAGACGGCGCGAGCGTGGATCTGGGCCAACCGTTGGCGGCTCGATCGCGGTGCAGCGGGATCGTCGCCGCCACGATGCCCGACCTACCGGCGATCGACACGGCAAACGGGCCGGTCGTGGTGTTCCAGGCACTCCCGGCGACCGCTGCCGAGCTGGCCTGGGCCCGGGCGCGCGGGACCGACGCGTTGCGTGAGTTGTGGGCGGCACAGCGCACCGACCTACTCGATCTCGGCCGCAGCTCGGTCGCCCTCGGGTGACCAGGCCGCGGTTCGGGTGACCAGGCGCGGTTCGGGTGACGGGCGCGGTTCGGGTGACCAGGCCGTGGTTCGGGTGACCAGGCCGCGGTTCGGACGACCAGGCCGCGGTTCGGACGACCTGCGCGAGTTGGGATGTGCCACATTTCCGGCCGCGACATCCACGGGACCGGCAGGATCGCGTGAAGTCTCGTCGGACCGGGCAACCGCAGGATTCGACGAGGATGCCCGGCAGGCGCGCAGCGAAGGAGAGCATCGTGCAGTTCGGTCGCTACTACGAGGAGTTCGAGGTCGGCGCGGTGTACAAGCACTGGCCGGGCAAGACGGTCACCGAGTACGACGACCACTTGTTCTGCCTGCTCACGATGAACCACCACCCGCTGCACCTCGACGTGAACTACGCCGAGAAGACCACCGACTTCGGCAAGAACGTCGTGGTGGGCAACTACGTCTACTCACTGCTGCTCGGCATGTCGGTGCCAGATGTCAGCGGCAAGGCGATCGCGAACCTGGAGATCGAGTCGTTGCGGCACGTTGCGCCGACGTTCCACGGCGACACCATCTATGGCGAGACGACCGTGCTCGACAAGACGCCGTCGAGATCCAAGAGCGATCGCGGGGTGGTCCACGTCGAGACGGTCGGGTACAAGCAGGACGGCACCGTGGTGTGCGTCTTCCGACGCAAGGTGATGGTGCCGACGAAGGAGTACATCGACGCGCGGGGCGGGGAACAGCCCGGCCGCCCCTCGCCCATACCGCGCGGCTGATCGGACCTGCCGGCCGGGGCAGCTCAGTCGGGCAGCAGTTGCCACTCGGTCAGCGCGTCGCGCAGTCCGGGCGCGAGGGGCAGCGTGTCGAGCTCGGCCCGGCCGACCCAGCGGGCATCGTCCGCGTCGTCGCCGGCACGAAGCGCGACGGGGTGAGCCGGTTCGCAGACGTAGTCGTCGATCACGTAGATCCGACCGTCGGGCGCCGGCCGCTCCACCTGCCCGGCCCATCGCACGGCCGTGACCTCGACGCCGGTTTCTTCGAGCACCTCGCGCACACAGGCCTGCTGCGGCGTCTCACCCGTTTCGCAGCGCCCGCCGGGCACCGACCAGCTTCCGGCCGAGGGCGGCTGACCGCGCTGGATGAGTAGCAGGCGGCGTTGCGCGTCGAAGACGATCGCGCCCGCGCACGGCACCTTCGCGTCCATCGCACCCCCTTGCCGGCCGGCCCCACCGGGCGGCGGGCACCCGACCCTACGCTGATGCCGATGCGCATCGACCTCCACACGCACAGCACTGCGTCCGACGGCACCGACTCACCTGCACAGCTGATCGAGGCGGCCGTCGCGGCGGGGCTGGATGTCATCGCGCTCACCGACCACGACACCACTGCCGGGTGGCCGGCGGCGCTGGCGGCCCGGCCGGCCGGGCTCACCGTGGTGCCGGGCATCGAGATGTCGTGCGTCCATCACGAGCCGGACGGCCGGCGCATCAGCCTGCACCTGCTCGCCTACCTCGTCGACCCCCTCGACCCGGCGCTGCACGCCGAATGGGTGCGGTTGCGCGAGAGCCGCGTCGTCCGCGCCCGGCAGATGGTCGACAACCTCGCCGCCGCGGGTTATCCGATCAGCTGGCAGCAGGTGAGCGACCTCGCCAGCGGCGGGTCGGTCGGCCGCCCGCACCTCGGCCGCGCTCTCGTCGACGCCGGGGTGGTGCCTGACGTGAACGCGGCGTTCCGCGAGCTGCTGTCCTCGCGCCGGCCCTACTACGTCCGCAAGGCCGACACCGACGTCTTCACCGCCTTGGGCCTGGTGTGCAACGCGGGCGGACTGCCGGTGTTCGCGCATCCGATCGCGCACCGCCGCGGTCCGGTCGTGTCCGACGAGACGATCGCCCGGATGGCCGCCGCGGGGCTGGTCGGACTCGAGGTCGACCATCCCGATCACGACCCGGACGACCGCGCGCACGCGGCCCGCCTGGCCCGTGACCTCGACCTCATCGGGACCGGCTCCTCGGATTACCACGGCACCAACAAGGGCATCCCGCTCGGCGCCTGCCTCACCGATCCCGAGGCATACGAGCGACTGCTCGCGCTGCCTGCCGCAGGAGCGCCGATCGGCGGGTGAGCCGCGAACCGGGTGGTGTCCGCGGTCGCGATTACGGTGGGCCGGTGAGCAGCGACGGCGCCGAGGAGTTCGGTCAGCTGTCCCTGGCCAACATGCCCGCCAAGCTGTTCGCCTGCACCCCCTCGCGGCTGGCCGCCTTCGACTGCCCGCGCCGCTACCGCTTCACCTACGTCGATCGCCCCGCTCCGCCGCGCGGGCAGCCGTGGGCGCACAACACGCTCGGAGCCACCGTGCACGTGGCCCTGTACCGCTGGTGGCTGTTGCCCCGCGCCCGCCGCACGGCCGAGGCCGGTGCCGACCTCGTCCGCCGCCACTGGCAGAACCTGGGCTTTCGCGACGTGCGGCAGTCCGATCGCGTTCGCGACGAGGCGGCGGGTTGGGTCGCGCGGTATCTGGCCGAGCACGTGGATCCGGACGACAAACCCGTCGGCGTCGAGCGCAGCGTGTCGGCCCGCACCGACCGGCTCGCCGTGTCCGGTCGGCTCGACCGGATCGACGACCGGGACGGCGAGCTGGTCGTGGTCGACTACAAGTCCGGCTCGCGCCGGCTCACCGAGGACGACGCGCGCCGGTCGTCGGCCCTCGCGCTGTACGTGCTCGGCGTGCGTCGCACGCTGCGGCGCACCTGCCGGCGCGTCGAGCTGCATCACCTGCCGTCGGCAACCATCGCCGCGTTCGAGCACACCGACGACACGCTCGCCGAGCACGTCCGCAACGCCGAGCACACCGCCGACCAGATCACCGCCGCGACCGACGCCCTCGCCGCCGGCACTCCGGCTGACGCCGCGTTCCCGGCGCTGGCCGGTAGCTGGTGCGCCTGGTGCGACTTCCGGCGGCACTGCCCACCGGGGCAGCAGGCCTCGCCGAATCTCGACCCGTGGGCCCGCATCGAGGGACCTACGAACGCCTGACAGCCGCCTCGGCGCGTTCACGCGCCTGCCGTGCCATCGGTCCCTCGCGGTAACGCGTCGGCAACGTGCGCACCGCGCCGCGCACCGCGTGCAATCCCACCGCCGTGGCGGCCCTGCGGCCCGGCAGCACCGGCACCCGGTACATCCGCAGCGCCCAGTCGGGCACCAACCCGGCAGCGAGCGCTGCGGCGGTCGTCCAGGCGGCTCGCGCCGGCACCGCCCACCGCACCGGCACCTGCATCGGCGGCGCCAACACCAATCGGGCCGCGTCACGCGCATCGGCCGTGCAGCGCAACACCGGCCGGAACGCGGCGATGGCGGCGTCGAGCTCGCTCGCGGTCGAAGGCACCAGTTCGTCGCGCACCCCGACCAGCGACGCCGCGAGGCGCTGCTCGTCGACGTAACGGTCCGCGTCGCTGTCCGACACCGGCAGACCCGCGCCCCGGGCCGCCGCCAGGAACGAGTCGACCAGGCACAGGTGCACCCACGCCAACTGCTGCGGGTCGTCGACCCCGAGGGCGGCATGCACCTCGCGCACCTTCGCCGCCGCGGCGTCGACGTCGGGCCGGGTCGCGAAACACACCACCCCGACGTACTCCACCGTGGCCCGAAACCGCTGCCACGGGTCGGAGCGGAAGTTCGACCGCTGTGCCAGCAGCGCCATCGCCCCGGGATGCAGCGCCTGCAGCAACAACGCCCGCAGCCCGCCGACCATCGACACCGGCTCGCGGTGCACCCGCCAGGTGACACTGTCCGGGCCGAAGTACCCGACGTCCGCCGTCATTTGTACGCGACGATCCCGGCCGGGCCGGACACGACGAAGCCGCTGCCGAGCGCGGACACGAGGCCGGTGGGGCCGGGCGGCGGCACGTCGAAGCGCTGCTGCACCGATCCGCTGGTGCCGTCCAGGTCGGCGATCGCGCCGGTGACCCCAGCGCTGATCCGCGAGGTCGAGAGACTCGTGGCGGCGTCGTTGCGGTTGGTCACGGTCGGAGCGGTCACCGTGGGGGTGGCCCAGAGCTGACGGGTCGGGCCGGACGGCAGCGCATAGGTGACGCCGTCGAGCCAGATCAGCTGCGCGTCCTGTGTCTCGGAAGTCTGGGCACCGGACGCGGAGGTAGGTGCCGGGTGTCAGCGTGACCGGTGACGGCGATCCGTTGCTCGCCTGCAGGGCCGACAACTCGTGCGTGCTCGGGTCGAGCGCCGACACCACTACTCCGGCCGACACCGGGACGTCCGCGTTGCCCATCCGGTTCCACTTGAACTGATCGCGGTCGGCCTTCGAGTCGTCGCCGTTGCCGGCCGTCCCGTCGCGCAGGAACAACTGGACACCCGCCCCGCACATCTTCAGGTTGCCGCATTGCGGATGGGTACAGGTCTGGCTCACCAGCGCCCCGGCGCTGCCGAGCACCGCCGTGCCGATGCGGCAGCCGACCCGGCTGTACGTCCACCGATTCAGCCCGGAAACCGGGTCGATCGCATAGATCACGCTGGGCGAGGTGATCATCAGCGTCGACGGCGTCCACTGGTAGGTAGGCCGGCCGAACAGCGGTTGCCCGTCGATGTCCAGCGTGCGGGTCCAGCGTCGCGCCCCGGATTCGGAGTCGAATGCGCTGACCTGGTCGCAGTTGCCGTTGAGCTCATAGATCGCGATGGTCGTGCCGCCGAGCTGCGCGGCGGTGCACACCGTCCGGTTCGTCCGCGAGTAGGTCCAGGTCGATGCGCCGGTGCGTGCATCGCGCCCGCGCACCGTGCGCTTGTCGTAGGTGATGACCGTTCCGCCGGCGGGCAGCGTGCCGATCGCGAGCCGGTCGCTGGTGCGCCAGGCGACGGTCTGGGTGCCCGACGGGGTCGCGAGCCGCAGGGCCGCCGGCTGCGTCGACACCGTGTGCAGGAACGAGTGCGCGGCCTCGCCGCGCGACCACATGACCCCGACGAACACCCCGAGCGCGATGACGATCACGCCGACCACCGCGAAGTACCGGATCCGGGCCCGGCGCATCGACGCGCGGTAACGCGTCAGTGCGCTCGCCGACTCGTCGGCGCCGGTGTCCGGCTCCGACTTCGGCGGCGCGGTGCTCGTGGCGTCGCTCATTCGCCGCCGGTGGGCTCGTCCCCGCCGGCCGACCGGGGCGTGCCGTTGTCGGTCCCACGTCCGCGGCCACCACGGCGGCGGGCGCGCCGCGGCTTGCTCGAGACCGCCTCGCCCGTCGCCGGGCTGTCGGCCGCCGGGGCGTCGGTCACCGCGGTGTCCGCCGGCGTATCGCTGCCGGACTCCTGTGCGGGCTGCCCGCCTCGGGTGCGCACCCGGGTGCGCTTGCGTGCCGGCCGCTGGGTGTGTTCGCGGTCGCGTTGCTCACTGCGTCGGCGCTCCGGCCGGGCCCGGTCGCGACCGCCGAGATCCTCGATCTCCTCGGCGTCGAGTCCGGCACGGGTGCGCTCCGCGCGCGGCAGCGAGCCGCGGGTGCCCTCCGGAATGCCGAGTTCGAAGTACAGGTGCGGGGAGGTGGAGTAGGTCTCCACCGGCTCGTGGAAGGGGAGGTCCAGCTCGTCGCAGATCAGTTTCCAGCGCGGGATGTCGTCCCAGTCGACGAGCGTGATCGCGGTGCCCTGCGCGCCGGCCCGCGCGGTGCGGCCGATGCGGTGCACGTAGGTCATCCCGTCCTCGGGCGCCTGGTAGTTGATCACGTGCGAGATGCCGTCGACGTCCAGGCCGCGGGCCGCGACGTCGGTGGCCACCAGCACGTCGATCTTCCCGGACCGGAAGGCCCGCAGCGCCTGCTCGCGCGCACCCTGCCCCAGGTCGCCGTGGATGGCGGCCGCCGCGAACCCGCGCTCGGCGAGCTCGTCGGCCACCTTCGCGGCGGTGCGCTTCGTCCGGGTGAAGATCAACACGAGGCTGCGGTCGCGCGCCTGCAGCACCCGCGACAGCAGTTCGACCTTGTCCATGGAGTGCGCGCGATAGGCGAACTGGTCCACGTGCGCGGTGCTCGGCGTGCCGTCGCCGTGCTCGGCGCGGATCTGGACCGGCTGGATCAGGAACTGTCGGGCCAGCGCGACGATCGGGCCGGGCATGGTCGCCGAGAACAGCATGGTCTGCCGGCCGGCCGGCACCAGGGCCAGCAGCTTCTCGATGTCGGGCAGGAAGCCGAGGTCGAGCATCTCGTCGGCCTCGTCGAGCACGAGGATGCGAGCCCCGGCCAGCTTCAGATGCCCCTGCTGGGCGAGGTCGAGCAGCCGCCCCGGCGTGCCCACCACGACGTCGACGCCCTTGCGCAACGCCTCGATCTGCGGCTCGTAGGCCCGGCCGCCGTAGATGGTCAGCACCCTGCGCCTTGAGCACCTTGCCGGCGCTCGCGAGGTCGGCGGACACCTGCACCGCGAGCTCGCGGGTCGGGGCCACGACCAGGGCCTGGGGGAGCGCGCCCGGGCCGCCGGGCAGGTCGAGCCGGTTGAGCAGCGGCACGCCGAACCCGAGGGTCTTGCCGGTGCCGGTGCGGGCCTGACCGATGAGGTCGTTGCCGGCCAGTGCGATGGGCAGGGTGAGTTCCTGGATCGCGAAGGTGCGGGTGATCCCGACGGCCTCGAGCGCGGCGACGATCTCCGGCTTGATGTCGAAGTCGCTGAACGCCGGGCTGTCCGGGCGCACCGGAGCCCGCGCGGCGAGCTCGTCGGCGACCGGGGCCGTGGCCTCGTCGAGATCGGTGCGGTGGTCGGCCTCGGCGGGTGATATGTCGTCGGCCGGATGGACAGGAGTGAGCGGGCTGCTCGATTCGGTCATGCGTTCCCTCGTTCGCGGGTGCGCCGACCGTCGGGTCCCGTTGGCCAGCGCCTCAACCCGGAGGAGGGAGGCGCTGCGGGGATGCGTGAGGCAGTCAACGCGCAGATTCGTGGTGCTTTCGCCACCCAGTCTATCCGCTGCGCCGGTCCGCGGCCGGGATAGCCTGCCGAGCGTGCCCCCCGAACCCGCCGATGACGCCACGGTGGACCTGCTCGGCGTGCTCGCCTATGCCGAGCTCAGCGCGTTCGCGCACCTGGCCGACGACGCCGGACTGGCCCCGACGCTGGGTGGTCGGGCCGAGATGTCGGCGATGGCGGCGGTGGAGTTCGGTCACCACCGCCAGATCGCCGCCCGCCTCACCGAGCTCGGGGCCGATCCGGAGCAGGCGATGTCGCCGTTCGTGGCCGCGCTGGAGAGTTATCACGCGCTCACCCGCCCCTCCACCTGGCTCGAGAGCGTGGTCAAGGCCTATGTCGGCGACGGGATGGCCGCCGACTTCTATCGCGAGGTCGCGCTCTTCGTCGACGACGCGACGGGCGATCTGATGCGGGAGGTGCTCACCGATGCCGGCCGGGCCGAGTTCGCGGTCCGGGAGGTGGAGGCGGCGGTGGCCGAGCAGCCGGCGGTGGCCGGGCGCCTGGCGCTGTGGGCGCGCCGGCTGGTCGGGGAGGCCATCAGCCAGACGCAGCACGTGCTGGCCGACCGCGACTCGCTGATGATGCTGTTGGTGCGCGGCACCGGCGACCTGAGCGGCGTGGGTGAACTGATCGGGCGCATCACCGACCGGCATACCGAGCGGATGGCCGCGCTAGGCCTGTCGAGCTGATCGTCAGCTGGTGGCGAAACCCACCCGGCGCTGGTCGGCCTGCGCGATGTCGACGTAGGCGACGAGATTCGCCGGGACGATGACCTTGCGGCCGCGTTCCTCGACGAGCACGAGCTGACCATCGACGCTCTTGAGCGCCTCGGCAACCGCCGACTCGACCTCTTCGGGGGTCTGCGGGCTGTCCACCACGATCTCGCGGGCCGTGTGCAGCACGCCGATCTTGACCTCCACGGAAGTCCTCCTGCGGTTGTCGCGCGGCCGTGCCCGATGCCGGGCTCTGGTTGGCGACCGCGTGTCGGCCATCAACGCTAGTCGAGTGCGATGCCGCCCGCCGCCACCGGCGGTGCGCCCACAGCGAACGGCGGCGCGTTCAGGCCTGCTGGTCCGCCTGACGCGGGAAGTTGGAGATGCCACGCCACAGCAGCGATTCCAACAGCTGGACGGCCTCGTCGCGCGGCACCGGATGCTCGGTGGCCAGCCACCACCGGGCCGCGACCTGTGCCGCACCGGTGAGCGCGGTGGCCAGCAATTCGGCCTGTGCGCGCGCCAGTCCGGTGTCGGCGGCAACGATGTCGGCCACCGCGGTCATGGTGTTCTGCGCCACCGCCTCGACCCGCACACGCACCGCAGGCTCGTTCACCAGATCGGTTTCGAAGATGAGCCGGAACGCGCCGTCGTGGTCGTCGCGGTCGACGAAGTCGAAGTAGGCCGAGAGCACGCCGTGGATGCGTTCCTGGTTGTCGTTGCTGCTCGCCAGTGCCTTCACCACGGCTTCGCGCAGTGCGTCGGCCTGGGTGTCCAGCAGCGCGAGATACAGGTCCAGTTTGCCCGGGAAGTGTTGGTAGAGCACCGGTTTCGAGACGCCCGCGCGCTCGGCGATGTCGTCCATTGCGGCCGCGTGATAGCCGTTCGCCACGAACACCTGCTGCGCCGCGGCGAGCAGTTGCTGGCGCCGTGCCGAACGTGGCAGCCGCGCGCCGCGGCCGGTCTGTTGGCCCACACCGCTACCCGGGGAACCGGCGGCATGTGTCACAGACGGCTCCCTCCCACGCTCGGCGCCAGCCTGCGAAGCCT
Organism: uncultured Actinomycetota bacterium; assembly: GCA_963850835.1. Taxonomy (GTDB): domain Bacteria; phylum Actinomycetota; class Actinomycetes; order Mycobacteriales; family Jatrophihabitantaceae; genus Jatrophihabitans. The sequence continues at coordinate 599,100 of CAWKNB010000007.1, forward strand.
ACTCGCCGCCGCCGGTCGCCTTCGTCATCGACTGGGTCAGCTTGACCCGGTTGGCGTCGTCGAGCACACCGGCGAACAGGTCGCCGTACTCGTCCACGCGGTCGAGCACCTCGGCGGCGGTGAACGACAGGTGCTCGCCGGACTCGACCTCGTCCCAGGTCAACGGGGTCGACACGGTCGGTGTGGGCCGAGCGCGCAACGAGTAGGGCGCGACAGTCGTCTTGGCCGGGCTGTTCTGGCTCCAGTCGACGAACACCTTGCGCGGCCGCAGCGCCTTCGTCATCCGGGACACGATGAGGTCCGGCTCGGCGCGTTCGAGCCGCTTCGCCACCTCGTGCGCGTACTTCGACGGCAGGTCGGCGTCGGTGACCTCGATCGGCGCGCTGACCTGCATGCCCTTCGACCCGGACGATTTCGGGAACGCGGTCAGGCCGTCCTCCGCGAGCACGTCGCGCAGCAGCAGCGCCACCCGGCAGCACTCGACGATGGTCGCGGGCGGGCCCGGGTCGAGGTCGAACACGACGATGTCGGTGCGCGGCTTGCGGGCTCGCTTGGGCACCTTCCACTGGGGCACGTGCAACTCGAGCGCGGCGAGGTTCGCCAGCCACACGATCGTGCGCAGGTCCTCGACGACGACGAAGTCGATGGTCTCGCGGTTCATCGTCGACCCCGGCACCGGCAGCGTGACGGTCCGCACCCACGACGGCGTTCCGCGCGGGGCGTTCTTCTCGAAGAAGAACTTCTCCTCCACGCCGTTCGGATACCGCTTCACCGTCATCGGGCGGTCGGCGAGATGCGGCAGGAGGATCGGCGCGATGCGGGTGTAGTAGTCGATGATCTCGCCCTTGTGGAACCCGGCGTCCGGGTAGAGCACCTTGGACAGATTCGACAGGGTCAACCGGGTGCCGTCGACGTCGACTTCGACCTTCGTGCTCTGCTGCGCCATCAGCCGTCCCCTCGTGCCTCGTCGACCCGTTTGTCCGTACGCACGCCGCGGAACACCGGATTCCGCAATCGGTGGTCGTCGGTCCAGTTCAGGAACTCGACTTCCACCACGACCTCCGGCTCGACCCAGTGCGTACGCCGTTTGTTCAGCGGCGGCGGTACGGCGGGCACCGCCGCGTCGCTGCCGCTCCGTCAGCATGCCCTTGATCCTGGTCGCGAGACGCCCGGACAGGCCGCTGCCCACCCGGCCTGCGTACCGCAACCCGGTGTCGGTGGTGAGCGCGAGCACCAGCGAGCTGAGCGTCGCCGGGTGCTCGGGCGCCGACTCCCAGCCGATCACCGCGAAGTCGCCGGACCGCACGAACCGCAGCTTGCGCCAGTCCTCGCTGCGCACTCCGGGCCGGTACCGGGAGCCCAGCCGTTTGGCCACCACGCCCTCCAGCCCGTGGCCGCGGGCGACCTGCTCGGTGGCCGGCCCGTCGTCGAAGGACGGCGACAACGTCCAGCCGCTGTGCTCGGCCGCGAACCGCTCCAGGGTGGCGCGCCGCTCCTCGTAGGGCCGTGCGGTGAGGTCGACGCCGAAGCGGCGCAAGATGTCGAACGCGACGAAGGTGACCGGCGCCTCGCCGGCCAGCCGCGCCACCTCGGCCTTGCTGCGCAGGTGCATCCGCGACTGCAACCGTTCGAACGACGGTCGGCCGTCGACGAAGGCCACGATCTCGCCGTCGAGCAGCGCGTCACCGATCCCGGCGCCCTGCGCCACGATCTCCGGGTAGCCGCCGCTGACGTCGTTCCCGGCCCGGCTGATCAGGCGAACCGCGGTGTCGGTGGCGTCCAGTAGCGTTCGGACACCGTCCCATTTGAACTCGAACGCCCACCCGTCGCCGGACGGCAAACTGCTCACCGCGGTGGCGAGCATCGGGTGCATCCGTCCATTCTTAGTGACAACGGACACCGAGGGAGAGTTCATGCGCTCGATCTGGAAGGGCAATGTGTCCTTCGGGCTGGTGAGCATCGGCGTGAAGCTGTACGCCGCCACCGAAGAGAAGAACATCAGCTTCAACCAGGTACGCCGCACCGACGGCGTACGCATCCGGTACAAGCGCGTGGCCGAGAGCGACGGCGAGGAGGTGGCCTACTCCGACATCGCGAAGGGCTATCAACTGCCCAACGGCGAGACCGTCGTGCTCTCCGACGAGGACTTCGCCGACCTGCCGCTGCCCAGCGCCAGGGTCGTCGACGTCGTCCAGTTCGTGCCGACCGAGCAGATCGACCCGATCTACTACAACAAGAGCTACTACCTCGAGCCGGAGAAGAACGCCGTCAAGCCCTACGTGCTGCTGCGCGACGCGCTCGAGGACAGCGACATGGTGGGCGTGGTCAAGGTCGCGATCCGTAACCGTGAGCAGCTCGCCACGCTGCGGGTGCGCGAGGGCGTCATCGTGCTGGAGACGATGATCTGGCCCGACGAGGTACGCGCGGCCGACTTCGCGTTCCTCGACGACGGCGTCGAACTGCGCCCGCAGGAGAAGCAGATGGCCCGCCAATTGCTCGACAGCATGGCCGGCGACTTCGACCCCGAGCAGTTCACCGACAACTACCGGGAGGCGCTCGAGGCCGTCATCGACGCCAAGGTCGAGGGCCGCGAGGTCGTCGAGACCGAGGAACCGCAACCGAACGCCGGCAACGTGGTCGATCTGATGTCCGCCCTGCGGGCCTCGGTCGACGCCGCCAAGAAGGGACGCGGGGAGAGCGGCGCGGCGCCGGCGAAGAAGGCCGCGGCCAAGAAGCCGGCGGCGAAGACGGCGCCGGCCAAGAAGGCCGCGGCGAAGAAGACGGCCGCGAAGAAGGCGACCGCCAAGAAGACGACGGCCAAGAAGACGACGGCCAAGAAGGCGACCGCCAAGAAGGCGGCCCGCAAGACCGCCTGATTCAGGTTTCGTAGTGTGGGCCGGTGCCCAAGCCGCCGTCGCGCACCGTGCCCGAGGCCCGACTCGCCGATGTCGAGTTGCCGTCGCTCTCCGAGTCGCACATGTGGGCCGGGCGTGACGTGCAGCTGGCCGGCACGAGTGTCTACGTCCGCACGACGCCGACCGATTGCGGGCGACGCCGAACCGGCGCTGTTCGTGCACGGCCTGGGCGGCTCGTCACACAACTGGACCGACCTGGCGACCCTGTTGCGGCCCCGTCTGGCCATCGAGGCGCTCGACCTGCCCGGGCACGGCCGCTCGGCCGGGGCGCCGGGTCGCGACTATTCGCTGGATGCGCACGCCCGGATCGTCATCGCCTACCTCGAAACGTCCGACCGCGGCGCGCTCCATCTGGTCGGCAACTCGATGGGCGGCGCGATCTCGATCCTGGTCGCAGCCCGGCGCCCGGATCTCGTCCGCACCCTGACTCTGATCTCACCCGCCGTGCCGGACAACAAGCGCCGGGTCTATCCGCTCAAGCACAACCGGGAGAGCGCGCTGCTGGCCGTGCCGTTCCTCGGCGAGGCGGCGATGCGCCGCTTCGTCGCGGGCCGCGCGCCGGAGGTGCGGGTGGAGGGCACGATCGCGCTGTGCTTCGCGGACAAGTCGCGCTATCCCGAGCAGCGCATGCAGGAGGCCGTCGAGGAGGCCAGGGCCCGCACCGACCTGCCGTGGGCGAACGAAGCGTTCCTGCGGTCCATGCGCGCCCTCGGCCGTTCCCAGTTCCTGCACGGTTCGTCCGGCTGGGCGACGATGCGCACGGTGGCCGCGCCCACACTTGTGATCTGGGGTGACAAGGACCGGCTGGTCGCCCCGGATCTCGCTCCCTACGTCGCGGCCGCCATCCCCGACTCCCGGCTCCTCGTGCTCCCCGACATCGGGCACGTCGCGATGATGGAGGATCCGGTGACCACAGCCCGCGCGATCGTGGCGTTGCTCGACGACGCGGCGCGGGAGCGAAGCTGAGCAGCCGGTACGGCCTACGGGGATTTGGCGCAGTTTATGGGAGCCTGGGACGGTGCCCGAACCGTCTGATCCGCCGCCTCGGCGCGCTTCGACGGTGACCGCCGACCGCGAGGACGTCGTCCGCGCCCGCGATGCGCTGGAGCACACCGAGGTCCCGTACGGCCGGCGCCGGCGCCGCACCCTGGCCGACTCCTGGCACGACTTCACCGCCCGGTACGGCTGGCGGGCGTATGCCCTCCCGGTGCTGCTCGTGCTCACTGTCGTCGCCCTGCTGACCACCAGCCAGGTGACCAAGAAGACAACTGCACACAAGCAGCCCGCCGCTCCTGCGCCGCAGCCCAAGACCGCCGGCCCGCCCGTCGCATCGGGCAGTCTGGCCCTCAAGAGCGACGACGCCGGCGCCAGCAGCAACGACACCGCGCTCACCGCGGCACAACTGCCGCCCGGGCCCGACTACACCAAGGCCGGCACCGGCAAGTTCACCGTGCTGAAGGGCACCAGCCCGAAGGTCGGCACCGGTCGGTTGTACCGGTACAGCATCGATGTCGAGAACGGGGTCAAGGGCATCGACCTGGCCGACTTCCAGAAGTTGGTCGTCACCACCCTGTCCGACAAGCGCAGCTGGTCCGGCCACGGGGTGGCGCTGCAACGCGTCGACTCCGGGGCCATCGACTTCCACGTCACGCTGACCTCGTCGATGACCGTGCGCAAGCTGTGCGGCTACAGCATCCCGGTGGAGACGTCCTGCTACGCCGCCGCCGGCAACACGACCCCGGTCAACCGGGTGGTCTTCAACAACGCCCGCTGGGTGCGCGGCTCGGCCGCCTACGTCGGCGACCCGGCGATGTACCGCATCTACATGATCAACCACGAGGACGGGCACGCCCTCGGCCACCAGCACGCGCACCAGTGCCTGCCGGACGGCCTGGCCCCGGCGATGATGCAGCAGACCTTCGGGCTGCGGTCGGCCGCGACCGGCAAGCTGTGCCAGGCCAACCCGTGGCCCTTCCCGCCGGGCGCGACCGGCGCGCCCGGGCCCGAGCAGCCCGACACGCACGCCAACGACGAGTACGGCCTCGGCGACTGACCGGAATTCTGCGGCTCGTGGCAGGGTTGTGGGGGTAGTTGCCGTCGTCGCTGTGAGGAACGTCGTGTCTTTGCCCCCACTCGTGGAACCCGCGGAGTCCCTGTCGATCGACGAGGTCCGCCGATACAGCCGTCACCTGATCATCCCGGACGTCGCGATGGACGGGCAGAAACGGCTCAAGAACGCCAAGGTGCTGTGCATCGGCGCGGGCGGTCTCGGCTCGCCCGCGCTCATGTACCTCGCCGCCGCCGGTGTCGGCACGCTCGGCATCGTCGAGTTCGACGAGGTCGACGAATCCAACCTGCAGCGCCAGATCATCCACGGCCAGAGCGACGTCGGCCGGTCGAAGGCGGAGTCGGCGGCCGACTCGGTGCGCGAGATCAACCCGCTCATCACGGTCAACGTGCACGAGCTGCGGCTGGACTCCTCGAACGTGCTGGACCTGTTCGCCCAGTACGACCTGATCGTCGACGGCACCGACAACTTCGCCACGCGCTACCTCGTCAACGACGCGTGTGTGCTGCTCGGCAAGCCCTACGTCTGGGGCTCGATCTACCGCTTCGACGGCCAGGCGTCGGTGTTCTGGGCCGAGCACGGCCCCTGCTACCGCTGCCTGTACCCCGAGCCGCCGCCGCCGGGCATGGTGCCGTCGTGCGCCGAGGGCGGCGTGCTGGGCGTGCTGTGCGCTTCGATCGGGGCGATCCAGGTCAACGAGGCCATCAAGCTGATCACCGGCATCGGTGAGCCGCTGCTGGGCTCCCTCATGGTCTACGACGCGCTCGAGATGAACTACCGCAAGATCAAGGTCCGCAAGGACCCGAACTGCGCGGTGTGCGGCGAGCACCCCACGGTCACCGAGCTCATCGACTACGAGGCGTTCTGCGGTGTCGTGTCCGAGGAGGCCCAGCAGGCCGCGGCGGGCTCGACGATCACCGCCAAGGAGCTCAAGGAGCTGTTGGACTCGGACAAGCCGACCTACCTCGTCGACGTCCGCGAGCCGGCCGAGTGGGAGATCGTCAAGATCCCCGGCGCCACGCTGATCCCGAAGGACGAGATCCTGCGCGGCGATGCGTTGGCCGCCCTGCCGCAGGACAAGCAGATCATCATGTACTGCAAGACCGGCGTGCGGTCGGCCGAGACGCTGGCCGCGGTCAAGAACGCCGGGTTCTCCGACGCGGTCCACGTGCAGGGCGGCGTCACCGCCTGGGTGAACCAGATCGACCAGAGCCTGCCCGTCTACTGACGCGACCGCCCGGATCGGGTAGGACATCCGTATGGACGACCTCCTCAACCTGTTCCTCGCCAGCCAGCGCCTGTTCGGCGACCGCGTGCACGCCGTCACCGAGCAGCAATGGCAGGCACCGACGCCGGCCACCGAGTGGACCGTGGCCGATCTGGTCAGCCACCTCGTCGAGGAGCACCGGTGGGCCGCGCCGCTGCTGCACGGTCAGGACCTCGCCACCGCGGGCAAGATCGTGGCGGGGTCCCGCAAGCTGCCGGTCGACGGTGGCGTCGGCGCCAACCTCGCCGAGGAGTGGGACGAAGCGGCGGTGGAGTCGGCGGACGCCTTCGGTGCCGACGGCGCGCTGGACCGCTCGGTGGCGCTGAGCCGCGGTGCGACGCCGGCACGCGACTACATCCAGGAGATGGTCTTCGACCTGGTCGTGCACGCCTGGGACCTCGGCACCGCGATCGACTACCCCGACCCGCTGCCCAGCGAGATCGTCGACCCGCTCTACGCCGCGGCGCAGGATTTCGACTTCGCGCAGTTCGGCGACATGTTCGCACCGCCCGTGCAGGTGCCCGACGACGCATCGACGCTGGACAAGCTGTTGGCCGCCACCGGCCGCAACCCGCGCTGAGCCAGGTGCCGGAGGGATCGGGGTTCTCCGCGCAGGTGCTGGCGGCCGTCGCCGAAATCCCGCCGGGCAAGGTGATGACCTACGGCGACGTCGCCGAATACGCCGGCATCCGGTCGGCACGCACGGTAGGCCGGGTGCTGGCCGCCGACGGCGACCTCGTGCCCTGGCACCGGGTCCTGCGCGCGGACGGTTCCCTCGCCGAGCATCTCTACACCGAGCAGCGACAGCGGCTGCTCGCCGAAGGTGTCCGGTTTCGTGGTGATCGCGTCGATCTGACCGCCCACCGGTGGGACGGTCGATAGCGGATTCGAACCTCCCGATCTCGTTGATCGTGTATCAGGTCGGTGCCGTAGCACGTCCTCACCCTGACGACGTCTGCACGGCACCGAGGCTGGTGGAAGAGCACATGATCAGGGACGAATGCGAACAGTGCGGCGAGCGAAACGTCGCCGGGGCACTGTTCTGCCCGTCGTGTCGCGCCTATCTGGGCTGGGACGCGACATCGAGCATCGCGGCTGACGGCACTCCCGGCCCGGTCGCCGGTAACCAGTGGTCCGCCCCGACGATCGTGGCGTCAGCGCCTGCCGTCGACGCGCTGCGCGTCCTCCTCGCGACCACTGAGATAGCGATCGCGCCGGGCGGTGAACCGGTGACGGTGGAACTCGCCGTGCACAACCAATCCGACATCGTCGACGCGTACGTCGTCGACATCCCGGACTCGCCGCCGTGGCTGGACGTCGAAGGCACCCGGGTGCGGCTGATGCCCGGCACCAGCGGCTCGCTCACCCTGGGCCTGCGGGTCCGCGACGGCGCACTTCCGGCTGCGGAGCACCTCGAGCTCGGCGTGCGGGTGTGCTCGGAGGTCGACGAACACATCGCAACCGTCCTCACCCTCGCCGTCGAGGTGTCGGCGATCGACCGTCCGGTCGCCTTGCGTGTCGAGCCCAGCGTCATCCGGGTGAAGGACGAGCAGAACGGCGAGTTCGCGCTCGTCGTGGACAACACCGGCAGCAACCAAACGGCACACCTGCAATTGACCGGGCATGACCCGGAGCGGGTGATGACCGTCGCGTTCGCGACTCCCGACCTCGACGTGGCGGCCGGTGAGATCGCGACGATCCGCGCCCGGCTCGAGGCGCCGCTGCCCGACGCGGGTGAGGAGACGAGCCGTCAACTGACGGTCGTCGCGTTCGACGGCAGCCGCACCTCGCAGGCCGTGGTCACTTTCGCGCAACGGTCCTCACGTCCGGTGGCCGACCCACCGATGACGCTGCAGCTGCACCCCAGCGTGGTGAGCGCTCTCGACGCCGCCAGCGCCGACCTGCGACTGGACATCGACAACACCAACGGCCGCCGCGGCGCCCAGGTGACGCTCGGCGGGTACGACCCGGAGGGCAGCGTGCGCTTCGACTTCTCGGCGCCGACCGTCGAGGTCGCACCAGGGGCGACGGCGTCGGTCACCGTGCGGCTGACGGCAGCCCAGCCCGGGGCCGGCGGGGAGACCGCGCGCCCGTTCACCGTTTCGGCGCGCTATGACGCGAACACCGTCGAGGCGAGCGGCACGTTCCGGCAACGCACCACCGCTGCCGCCATCGACGCAGTCCGATTGCGGGTCGAGCCACCGGTGGTGCGCGTGCGCGACGGTGCCCGCGGCCGCATCCGGGTCATCGCCGACAACCGATCTGGTGTCGTGGCGGCGCGATTGTGGTTGACCGGAAAGGACAGCGAGGGCACCGGCACGATCACCTTCGCCGCGCCCTACGTGGACGTCTATCCCGGGCAGCAGGCCGCGATCGATGCCGCAGATCCGCGCACCCCGCCCGCCCGACGGTACCGAGCACAGCCGCGCCGTCACCGTCACTGCAACCGACGGGCAACACGAGATCACCGCGGACAGCACCTTCGCGCAAAGCGCGTCGGATCGCCGACCGATGCTGCGCACACTGTTCACGGTGGCAGGCGCGTTGGCGATGATCCTCGGCGCGTTCCTGCCCTGGACCACCGACCCGGTGCGGCACAGCGGGGTGCAGTGGACGATCCCGGCCATCACCGGCCTGTTCGACAGTCCCGGGCCCAAGCTCAATTCCGCAGTGGCGAAGCTGGCCTGCGCCGGCGCGGTGATCATCCTCCTGGCCGTCCTGGCCATCTGGGGCCGGCTCGGGACGCAGGGCCGGCTCACCCGTCAGTGCGCGCTGCTCGGGCTGTTGCTCACCGTCGGCTTCCTGATCTTCGTGCATGTGCGTGTCCACGAGAGCACGGTGGGTGCCGGTGCGATCGTCGTGATCATCGGCTGCATCAGCGCCTACATCGGCGGCCAACTCGCCAGGAAGTGACGCGGTCACCCACGCAACAACTCGAGCGTTCCCGCCGCCGGCAGCGCGATCCAGCCCTCGACCCGCGCGAGGTCGGCGTGCTGCGGCGGAATGGGATCGACGCCGCCTGCGATCGTCGCCAGCCGGGCGGTGAGTGCGGCGACCACCGCATCGAAGGCGTGATCGGAATCCACAAACATCTCCTCGTCCGCGGATTCCGAAAATCGTAATCCGACGATGTCGGCTCACGAGCGCAGCAGTCTCGGCCAGCAGCGATCGCCCGGCCGGTTGCTTGTAGCCGCGAGAGCTCAGGCCCCAGCGGCGCAGCGAGCCGGCCGGGTAGGTCTCGACGGCCAGGCCGGCGCCACTGCGATCGTCGCCCGCGCCGAGCTTTGCCAGTAACCCCACGGCGCGGAACGCAGCATGGGCGATGCGGTCGGCGCTCACGCTCAACGGGCGCAGGCCTTGCTGCTGGCAGTAGACGTCGGTGGCCCGGTAGGCGAGCGGCCGTCGCGCCGCCACCGAATCGGCGGGCGCCGGCACGGCCCCGGCGCGATGGGCCAGGACGAACTCGACGAACGGCTCGGGCCACCCGAGCGGGCAGTCCAGCCCGACCTTCGCCGCGCCGGCCGCCAGCGCCACAACCGCGGCGTCGTCGGCCGGGCAACGAAGGGCGGTGACGGTCGGGCCGCCCGACCAGTCGAGCACGGCAACAGCCGTGGTCTTCGGCTCCGCGGCGAGGTCGACGCCGACGGTGATCACGCCCAGAAGCGTGCCAGACCGGGAATTGGTCGCGAGCGCTGCGCGCGGACGGCACGCTTCCCGGCCGGAACCGTCGATTTCTCGACGATTTCTCGACGAGTTGGGGCGGGAAGCTGGGTCTTCCCGGCCGTCGTTGAGGTGGGGCCGTCGAATCGTCGGTGTTGCATGTTCTGATGGCCTCATGACGGGATGGGTGCCGTGAGCGAACCGGCCTACCGCCTGGTGCGCCCGGCCCGGCCGGCCGCCTCCGGGCCGGAACTCGACGCTGCCCAGCAGGCCGTGGTCGATCATCCCGGCGGCCCCTTGCTGGTGCTCGCCGGCCCCGGCACGGGCAAGACCACCACGCTCGTGGAGGCGGTGGTGGCCCGCGCCGCGCGCGGGGTGCCCGTCGACCAGATGCTGATGGTCACCTTCAGTCGCCGCGCCGCCAACGAGATGCGGACCCGGGTGTCGGCTCGCCTCGGCGGCACGGTGCGCGAACCCATCGCGCGCACCCTGCACTCCTACGCGTTCGGTGTCCTGCGGCTGGCCAACCAGCGCGGCGCCGGTGACCTCTCCGAACCGCTGCCGCCGCCACGACTGCTGGCCGGCGCCGAGCAGGACATCATCGTGCGGGAGCTGCTCGCCGAGCGCGACTCCGCCCGCTGGCCGGCGCCGCTGCGCCCGGCGCTGCGCACCCATGCCTTCGCCGCCGAGCTGCGCGACTTCCTGCTGAGGGCGGTCGAGCGGGGCCTGACCGGCGCCGACCTCGTCCGGCTCGGCGGGCGAACGCGACCGGCCCGACTGGGTCGCGGCCGGGGAGTTCCTCACCGAGTACCAGAACGTCACCTCGCTCGCGAAACCCGGCGCTTACGACCCGGGCGAGCTGATCCGCTCCGCGCTCAACGCGCTGCTCCACGACCGGGAGCTGCTCGCGGCCGAACGCCACCGACGCCGGCGCATCTTCGTCGACGAGTACCAGGACACCGATCCGGCGCAGATCACCTTGCTGCAGCTGTTGGCCGACGGCGCCGACGAACTGGTGCTGGTCGGCGACCCGGACCAGTCGATCTACGCCTTCCGGGGCGCGGCGCAGACCGCGGTCCGCGACGTCGACGAGCACTACAACGGCGGCGCCCCGGTCCCCACTGTCGCGCTGCAGGTGTCGCGCCGGTGCGGGCCGCAGCTGCTCGCCGCCTCACGCCGGGTCGCGGCCCGGCTGCCCGGCCGCGGCGAGCAGCGCGAGCTCACCGCGGCCGGACCCGTCGAGGACGAGCCGCCGGTGTCGGTCGCCCTGTTCCCGACCGCGAGCGCCGAGGCGAATCACCTCGCCGGCGTGCTGCGCCGCGCCCATCTCGACGGCCTGCCGTGGTCGCGGATGGCCGTCCTGGTGCGGTCCACGGCCGCTGTGCTGGGCACGTTGCGCCGAGCGCTGATCACCGCCGGGGTGCCGGTGGCCGTGCGCGGCGAGGATCTCCCGCTGGCCGAGCAGCCTGCGGTGGCGGTCCTGCTCGACATCGTGCGGTACGTGGTCGAACCCTTGACCGAGGACGCCGCGCAGGCACTGCTGGTGGGTCCGATCGGCGCGGCGGACGTCGTCTACCTGCAGCGGCTGCGTCGGACGCTGCACCTGCGTGCCGACATCGACGAGCTGCCGCTGCTCGCGCCCCTGCTCGCCGACCCGCGCGAGGTCGCGATGCTGCCCGAGCAGTTGCGCTGGCCGCTGCAGCGGGTCCAGCGCGCGCTCGCGGCCGGGCACGCCGCGGTGGCGGCCAAGGCCGGTCCGGAGTCCGTGCTCTGGGACATCTGGGACGCCACCACGCTCGGGCGCCGCTGGGCTGCGGCGAGCGCGGCCGGCGGCACGAGCGGCGCTGCCGCCGATCGCGATCTGGATGCCGTCGTGGAGTTGTTCGACACTGCGGCCCGGTTCACCGACCGGCTGCCGCGCGCCGGCATCGAGCAGTTCGTCGAACACCTGGCGGCACAGCAGGTTCCCGGCGCCGCGACTCCACGAGCGGGGGAGCCGGACGCGGTCACCATCCTCACCGCGCACGCCAGCAAGGGCCTGGAATGGGACCTCGTGTGCGTGGCGCACGTCCAGGAGGGCAGCTGGCCGGACCTGCGCCGGCGCGGTTCGCTGCTCGGCGTCGAACACCTCGTCGACACGGTGGCCGGTGTCGAGCTCCCGGACCATCCCGCGGCGGCCAACGCGGCCGGCCGCCTCGCCGAGGAGCGGCGACTGTTCTACGTCGCGATCACCCGCGCGCGCCAACGACTTCACGTCACCGCGGTGCGCGGCGAGGACGAGCAGCCGTCGCGCTTCCTCGACGAGCTCGACCCGACCGACGACGAACGCCCGCTCGCCAGCCGCCAGCGCCCGGCGCACCTCGGCGGCCTGGTGGCCCACCTGCGCGCAGTGGTCTGCGATCCGGCTGCCGAGCCCGAGCTCGCCGAAGCGGCCGCCACCGAGCTGGCCCGGCTGGCCGCGGCCGGCGTACGCGGCGCCGATCCCGACCAGTGGTGGGGGACTGCGGCGCTGTCCACCGAGCGCCCGGTCGCCGATCCCGACCGGCCGGTGCCGGTGAGCCCGTCGCGCATCGACTCCTTCCTGCGCTGCGAGCTGCGCACACTGCTGCAGGACCTCGGCGCCCACGACGGTCAGCAGCTGTCCGCGTCGTTGGGCACGCTCGTCCACGAGGTCGCGGCAGCCGCCCCGCCGGATGCCGACCTGCAGACCCTGGAGGCGATGCTCGACGAGCAGTGGAAGGCGCTCGACTTCGGCGCGGCCTGGTTCGCCGACAACGAGCGACTCCGCGCGCGGGAGATCCTGGTCCGGCTGGTCGACTGGCTGCGCGCCAGCCGCACCGACCTGGCGTTGGTCTCGATCGAGGAACCGTTCGAGGCACTGGTCGACGATGCCCGGCTGACCGGCCGGGTCGATCGGCTCGAACGCGACCGCGACGGCCGCCTGGTGGTGGTGGACCTGAAGACCGGCAAGTCGAAGGTGAAGACCGATGACCTGCCCGCGCATCCGCAGCTCGGCGCGTATCAGCTCGCGGTCGAGGCCGGCGCGTTCGGCCCCGGCGAGCGACCCGGCGGCGCCCTGCTCGTGCAGCTCGCGGCAAGCGGCAAGAACCCCGAACAGTGGCAACCGGCGCTCGGCGAGGCACCCGATCCGCCACCGATCCGTGAGCAGATCGCGGCCGTCGCAGCCCGCATGCGCGGCGACCGGTTCACCGCGCAGATCAACTCCTACTGCGGCAACTGCGATCTGCAGAAGTGCTGTCCGCTGCAAGCCGGCCGGCAGGTGACCTCGTGACCACCGTGTCGCCGCGCCTCGTCGGGGCCGTGGAACTGAGCCGGGTGCTCGGTTCGGCGTACCCGCCCACCGACGAGCAGGCGGCAGTCATCGAATCGCCGCTGCAACCCGCCGTCGTCGTCGCCGGCGCGGGATCGGGCAAGACCGAGACGATGGCGGCCCGGGTGGTGTGGCTGGTCGCCAACCGGGTGGTCGCCCCGGATGCGGTGCTCGGGCTCACCTTCACCCGCAAGGCCGCAGCCGAGCTGGGCAAACGCATCCGGCAACGGCTTGCGCAGTGGCGCCGGGTGGTCGAGCGCGATGCCGCGGGCGACGACGCCGCGCGCGCCCACCTTGCCGAGCTGCTGGCCGGTGAACCGACGGTGCTCACCTACGCCGCGTATGCCGGACGGCTGGTCGCCGAGCACGCACTGCGGGTCGGCGTCGAGCCGGGTGCCCGGCTGATCTCGCAGGCGGTCGGGTGGCAGCTCGCCGACGCGGTGTCGCGCCGGCATCCCTCGTTGCCGCCGGACATCGGGGCACCGTCGAGCATCCCGCGCTACATCCTGCAGTTGGCCGGCCAGCTCGCCGATCACCTCGTCGAACCCGACACCGTCGAACGGTTCTGCGCCGAGACCATCGCGTGGTTCGACACCCTGGAACTCGGCCCGCGGATCCGGACGGACTACCCGGGTGAGACCAAGGAGTTCATCGGCGCGCTGCGGCACCGGCTCGCACTGCTGCCGTTGATCCGCGAGTTCGCGGCGGCCAAGGCGGCCCTGCCGGCCGTCGACTTCGCCGACCAGATGACCGTCGCCGCCCGGCTGGCCCGGCTGCCGGAGGTGCAGGCGATCGAGCGGGCGCGGTATGCCGCCGTGCTGCTCGACGAGTACCAGGACACCGGCCACGCGCAGGTGCAGACCCTGCGTGGCCTGTTCGGCTCCGGGCACCCGGTGATCGGGGTCGGCGACCCGTTGCAGTCGATCTACGGCTGGCGCGGCGCGAGCTCGGGCAACATGGCCGCCTACCGCGCCACGTTCCGCGACGACGCCGGCCAACCCGCGGTCACCTTCCCGCTCGCCACCAGCTTCCGAAACGACCGCGCGATCCTGAACGCGGCGAACGCGGTGGCGGCACCGTTGCGCACCGGATCGGCCGCGGTCGAGCTGCGGCCCGGCCCGGCCGCGGCGGCGGGCGATATCGTGCTGGCGCGCACCGAGACCGTGGAGGACGAGGCCCGCTGGGTCGCCGAGCAGCTGTCGCGCGCCTGGGCGGCGTTGCCGGCCGGCGACCGCAGCGCCGCGGTGCTGGTCCGCCGCCGCTCGCAGATCCCGCTGCTGGCCGACGCGGCGCAGGCGGCCGGCCTGCCGGTCGAGATCGTCGGGCTGGGCGGGCTGTTGACCACGCCCGAGGTGGCTGACGTCGTCTCCACCCTGCGGGTGCTCATCGAGCCCGACGCCGGCACCGCCCTGGCCCGGCTGCTCACCGGTGCGCGCTGGCGCATCGGCGCCCGCGACCTCGCCGCGCTCGGCGGCCGGGCCCGCGCCCTCGGCCGCGAGCTGTCCACCCCCCGGGCCGCACCGGTCCAGACCGACCTGCTCGCCGTGGCCGAGCCCGCCGCGGCGCCGGTGCCCGCCGCCGACGCAAGCGCCGCGGTACCCGTCGGGATCATCGAGGCACTCGACGATCTGGGCCCGGCCGAGCAGTACTCACCGGACGGTTACCGACGCATGCACGCGCTGGCCGACGAGCTGCGCCGGCTGCGGCGCCGGGTCGCCGGCCCGCTGCCCGATCTCGTCGCCGACGTGGAGCACGCGATCAGCGTCGACCTCGAGGTGGCCGCACGCGCCGACCGCGAACGGGTCGGACGCGCGCATCTCGACCGCTTCCTCGACGAGGCGGCCGACTTCGCCAACGAGGCCGACGAGGCATCGCTGCCGGCGTTCCTCGCCTTCCTGGCCGCGGCCGAGGACGAGGAGAACGGGCTCGAGGCCGGCGAGGCGGTCGTCGAGCCAGAACGCGTGCAGATCCTGACCGTGCACGGGGCCAAGGGGCTCGAGTGGGACGTCGTGGCCGTGCCCGGCCTGGTGCAATCGGTGTTCCCGGCCGACCCGAAGGCCATCGACTGGACCAGGACCCGCCAGGAGCTGCCGATCCCGCTGCGCGGCGACCGCGCCGATCTGCCTGCGCTCGCCCTGCACGAGGCCACCGACCGCAAGCAGGTGCGCGACCTGGTCACCGAGCACAACGCCGGGTTGCGTGCACGCCACGCCCGCGAGGAGCGCCGCCTGGCCTACGTCGCCCTCACCCGTGCCCGGCACGTGCTGGTCTGCAGCGGATACGTCTGGGACACCACCCAGAACCCGCGGCAGCCGTCGCCGTTCCTGACCGAGGTCCGCGAGCACTGCGACCCGGCCGAGTGGTTCGAGCCGGAGCCCGGCGCCACGAACCCGCTGACCGCGCAGCCACGTGCCGCGCAATGGCCGCTCGATCCGTTCGGTCCGTACCCGGGTGATCGTGGGCCGGGGCGCCGGGCCGCCGTCGAGCGCGGCGCCGCGCTGGTACGGGCGGCGGCCCGCGCCGGGTCGCCGCCGCCCGCTGCGCCGTCCGAGTCGCACGCCGGCGCGGCCGGCGACTCGGCGAGGCAGTGGCGTGCCGATGTCGACCGATTGCTGGCCGAACGGGCCCGGTTGGCGCGCAGCACGATCACCGACGTCGAGCTGCCGGCGCAGCTGTCGGTGTCACAGCTGGTGGAACTCGACCGTGACCCGCGCGAACTCGCCCGCAGCCTGCACCGCCCGATGCCGCGCCCGCCAACGCCCTGGGCCCGGCGCGGGACGGCGTTCCACACCTGGCTCGAGCAGCGCTGGCAGCACCAGGCCCTGCTCGACGTCGACGAGCTGCCCGGGGCTGCCGACGCCGATGCCGACGACCCCGAATCGCAGGACTTCGACGAACTGCGCGCAGCTTTCGAAAAGAGCAATTGGGCACGCCGCACGCCGGTGGAGATCGAGGTGCCCTTCGAGATGACCGTTCGCGGCACCGTGGTGCGCGGCCGGATGGACGCCGTCTTCAGCGATCCTGACGCACCCGGGAGCTGGTTGGTCATCGACTGGAAGACCGGCCGGCGCCCCGCGGGTGCCGCGGCCCTGGCTGCCGCCGTGCAACTCGCCGCCTACCGGCTCGCCTGGGCGCGGCTGTGCTCGATCCCGGACGACCAGTTGCATCGGGTGCGGGCCGCGTTCCATTACGTCCGCTCCGGCGAGACGGTCGAACCCACCTCGCTGCTCGACGCCGACGGATTGCGTCGGCTCATCGAAGGGTGAGTCCCGGTCAGGTGCTCCCGAGCGCGGCCGCCAGCAGCGGCCAGGCGCGGTGGAATTCGCGCTGCCAGTACGGCCAGTTGTGGGTGCCCGGCCCGTACAGGTCGATGCGAGCGTTGTGGTCCGCGGCTCGCAGCTTCGGCGCGAATACGCGGTTCTGCGGGTAGACGAACTGCTCGTTCGTGTCCTCGGCGGTTCCGGGCTTGTCCAGCGGACCCGGCGTGCCGGTGCCCGACGACACGAATACCGGGGTGTCGCCGAGCCGGGCGATGAGGTCGGTCGGGTTGTGCGCACGCCACGTGGCCGCGTCCTTGTCCGGGTCGCCCCACAGGTCGTCCGGGTCCTCGCCGACGGACTCGACGAGCCCCTGGAAGCCGCTGGTGATCGACGCGTCGAGACGGGAGTCGACCATCCCGCTGAACGATGCCGCGGCACGGAAGAGGCCGGGATGGCGGGCGGTGTAGTCCAACGCACCGAGCCCGCCCATCGACAGCCCGGCGATCGCTCGCCGGGAGCCGGCGCGGTAGTGCTGCTCGAGCAGCCGTCGCAGTTCACCGACGTGGAACGTCTCCCAATGCGGTCCGAGCTTCCAGTCCGAGTAGAAGCCGACCTGGCCGCCGTCGGGCATCACGACGAGCACATTGCGATTTTCGAAAAACTTCACGACGTCGGAGCTACGGCTCCAGCTCTTGTAGGTGTCGCAGCAGCCGTGCAGCAGGTACAACACCGGCCAGCGCTTCGCGGGGGCGCTCACGAAATCGCGCGGCAGGATCAGCCGGACATGCGTCTTGGCGCCCAACGCCGGCGAGGCGACGGTGAGGTCGATCAGGCGTGCGGTCAGGCGGTTGGTCGCCACGATCGCCGCAGTCGTCGGCTTCGACGCCAGATGCGGATGCCGATGCGGAGGGTGCAGTCGATGCCGACGGTGCCGGGTCCGGCGCGCTGGACGTGCACGCGGCTGTCAGGGCGATGGCGCCGGCGGCGGCGCAGGCCAGGACGCGTTGACGCTTCACAACGACACGGCGCCGGCGCGGCCGGCGGCGTGCGCCGCGAGGCGGAACCGTTGCGGGATCGGTCCGGCGGTGTCGGCGCCGGTGACCAGATCGGCCAGGTACTCGCCGATCAGCGGTGCGAACTTCGCGCCGTGGCCCGAGCACGGCGACGCGATCACCAGGTCCTCGACGCGGTCCAGGATGAAGTCCTCGCTCGGTGCGCGGGTGTACAGGCACGTCGCGGCGTTGCGTGGACTCGGGTCGAGGCCGGGCAACCATCGCTGCACGTAGTCAATGATGCGCGCTTGTGCGCTCGGATCGATCACGCCGTCGCGGCCGTCGGCGGTGGTGTCGCGATCGCTGCCGTGGTCGCCGATCTTGCGGTCGTCGCCCGGGCCGCCGTCGCGGCCACCGGCCAGGTGGTAGATGTCGCGCCCGCCGCGGTGGATGACGCTGGGCCACGGCGCCGCCGCGGCATCGAGTCGCGGGAAGTGCCACACAGTCTGCTGGGTCACGCGCAACAGCGGCAGCGGCACCACTTCTGCGACCAATGGCGCGGCCCACCCACCGACCGCAACGACCACAGACCTGCCGGTGAGCTCCGTCCCGTCGGCGAGCTCGACCGACCCGGGCCGTCGAACGACCCGGGCCGCGGTGTTCGGTCGGATGTCGGCACCCGCGGCGGCGGCGAGACCCAGCATCGCGTGCACTGCCCGCGCCGCGTCCATCGTGCCGCCCTGCGAGTGATAGACCACTTCGCCCGGGAAGCGCATCCCGGGCCAGCGCTGCTCGGCCTGCGCAGCCGGCACCAACTCGTGGTGCACACCGGCGTCGGCCAGGTGGCCGGCGATCTGGGCGACGATGCGCTCCGGGCCGATGTCCAGGCTGCCCGTCATCCTCAGGATCTGTTCGTCGGCGGCGGACTCCACCTCTCGCCAGAGCTCGAAGGCACGGCCGGTGAGCGAGACGTAGAGCGCATCGCCGTAGGCGCGTCGCACGATTCGCGAGCTGCCGTGCGAGCTGCCCCGATCGTGTCCGGGTGCGAATTGCTCCAGCAAGGTCACCGGCACGCCGCGGCGGGTGAGCGACCACGCGGCCGCGGCTCCTGTCAGGCCCGCCCCGATGATCACGACGGGCGCTTCCTCCCTCATCCCCGCAGGCTATCGTCGGGCCGTGACGACCGAACGTGAGTTCATCGCCGACCACCGCGCCGAGTTGCTCGCCGACCTCGACGACTGGTTACGCATCCCCGGCATCAGTGCGATGCCCGACCACCACGACGACGTCGCAGCCAGCGCGCAGTGGTTCGCCGACGCGGCCCGGCAGGTCGGCTTCCCCACCGTCGAGGTGTGGACCGACGGACCGTGGCTGCCCGCGGTGTTCGCGGAGTGGCCGGCCGCGGACGCGGACGCGCCGACGGTGCTCGTCTACGGCCATCACGACGTGCAGCCCGTCGACCCGCTCGAGTTGTGGGAGCACCCGCCCTTCGAACCCACCGTCGAGGGCGATGTGCTGCGTGCCCGCGGTGCCTCCGACGACAAGGGGCAGCTGCTCTTCCACCTGCTCGCGCTCCGCGCGCATCTGGCCGCCACCGGCGCCGACGCGCCCGCCGTCACGCTCAAGTACCTGATCGAGGGTGAGGAGGAGTCGGGCTCGCCGTATTTCGAGGAGTTGCTGCGCGTGCACCGCGACCGGCTCGACTGCGACATCGTGGTGGTCACCGACACCGGGATGATCGCCGCCGATGTGCCCAGCACGGTCACCGGCATGCGGGGCATGGTCACCGCGACGCTGGCAGTGCACGGCCCGGACCTGGATCTGCACTCGGGCGTGTTCGGCGGGGCGATACCCAACCCAGCCACCGCGGTGGCCCGGCTCGTCGCCGCCCTGCACGACACCGACGGCCGGGTGCAGGTGCCCGGCTTCTACGACGACGTGTTGGAGCTGACCCCGGCCGAACGCGAGCTGTTCTCCCGGGTTCCGCACGACGAGCAGGACTTCCTGCAGGTCGCGCAGTCGCGTGCGCTCGCCGGCGAGGCCGGGTACTCGACGCTCGAGCGGCTCGGGGCCCGGCCCACGGCCGAGGTGAACGGGCTCGGCGGCGGCTACCAGGGCGCCGGGCACAAGACCATCGTGCCGAGCGACGCATTCGCCAAGCTGTCCTTCCGGCTGGTCGCCGACCAGGATCCCGCCAAGATCATGAAAGGGGTCGAGGAGTTCGTCGCGGCGCACACCCCGGACGGCCTCACCGCGACGCTGGACTGGGAGGGCGCCGGCGTGCGGCCCTGCCTGGTGCCGGTCGGCACCCCCGCCTACACGGCGGTGACCGAGGCGCTGAGCGCCGCGTTCGACGGCGCCGAGGTGCTCCCCACCCGCGAGGGCGGCAGCGGCCCCGAGGCCGGTCTGCAGCAGGCGGTGGGCAAGCCCTTGGTGTTCCTCGGCGTGGGCCTGCCCGACGATCAGATCCACGCGCCGAACGAGAAGGTGTCGATCACGATGCTGCTCAAGGGCGCGGAGGCGGCGGCACACCTGTGGCGCGGCCTGGCGAGCATGGGAGTGGCCGGGCTGCGGGCCGATCAGGCGCCCACGTGATCGCCGGGCGGGTCGTCGCTGTCGTCGCCGGTCTCGCGCTGCTGTGCGGCTGCTCGTCGGTCGTCGACGGGAAGGCGGTCGGCGGCGCAGCCTCGGGGTCCGAGCTGCCGTCGGCGAGCGGCACGCACGACTTCCCGTCACCGAGCGGCTCCGGGTCGAGGGCCGCCCCGAGCGCGAGCGCGCCCAGCGCCCCGGCCAGCAGCGGCACGAGCCCGGCGACCGCCTCGCTGCGCTGCCCCACGGTGTCCGTCCCGGCAGCGCGACTCACCTTCACCTGCATCGACAACACCATGACCAGCACCGCGGGCGTGCTCTGGCCGGTGCAGATGATCAAGCCGGTGGAGTCGACCGGCTGGGCCTTGGAGGAGGGCCTGGCGCATCCTGGCTCGCCGGCCGGCAACTCGCTCGCCCAGGTGGCCGCCGCCTACCGCACCAAGATGGTCGAGGGCGGCAACTACCTGCCGGACCCGAAGATCGCGACGGTCAGCAACAAGTCCACCGAGGTCGACGGCGCACCGGCACACCTGCTGCAGACGATGGTCACCCTGAACACCGCGCAGGCTGCCAAGCGCGGTACCAAGGTGCGTCAGGAACAGCTGTGGATCCTGGCGATCCAGGTCGGCAGCCGACGACGTCACCGTGTGGCACGTGTCGGTGCCCGATCTCGTCAAGAGCCTGTGGCCGAAGGTGCCGGGCGTCATCAGCTCGATCAAGGTCGGGTAGAAGCGGCACCGCGCACCGCTCGGGGGCGTCCCGATTAGGGTGGCAGGCGTGCCACGCCAGCCGACCCTGCCCGCTCCTGCCTTCGACATCACGCACCACACGTTGGACAACGGACTGCGTGTCGTCCTGGCGCCCGACCGCTCCGCGCCGGTGGTCGGCGTGGCGGTGCTCTACGACGTCGGCATCCGCTCCGAGCCGGAGGGCCGGACCGGGTTCGCCCACCTGTTCGAGCACCTGATGTTCCAGGGGTCGGCCACGCTGGAGAAGCTCGAGCACTTCCGCTACGTGCAGTCCAGTGGCGGCACCTTCAACGGCAGCACCCACTTCGACTACACCAACTACTTCGAGGCGCTGCCGTCCAACGCGCTGGAACGCGGCTTGTTCCTCGAGGCCGACCGCATGCACAGCCCGCGGATCACCGCGGAGAACCTGGCCAACCAGCTCGACGTCGTCAAGAACGAGATCCGGGTCAACGTGCTCAACCGGCCCTACGGCGGGTTCCCGTGGATCTACCTGCCGGCGGTCATGTTCGACACCTTCGCCAACTCGCACAACGGGTACGGCGGGTTCGAGGACCTGGAGAGCGCGACGACCGACGACGCCAAGGACTTCTTCCACCGCTACTACGCACCGGCGAACGCCGTGCTGTGCGTGGCAGGCGACCTCGACGTCGACGACGCGATGACCATGATCGAGAAGCACTTCAACGCGATCAAGAAGCGCAAGGCGCCCAAGCGGCCCAGCTTCGCCGAGCCGCCGTTGACCGCCGAGCGGCGCGACACGCATCACGACCCGCACGCGCCGATCCCGGCAGTGGCCGTCGGCTACCGGGTGCCCGATCCCGTCGGCTCGCTCGACGCGCTGCTCGCGAACCTCCTGCTGGCCGAGGTGCTCAGCGACGGCGACGCGGCCCGGCTGCAGCGTCGCCTGGTGCAGCGCGACCATCTGGTCACCGACATCGCGGCGTACATCGGCGAGTTCGGCGATCCGTTCGACGAGCGTGACCCCACCACGTTCACCATCACCGCGCACTATCCCGACGCCGGCGCCTTGGACGCGATCCTGCGCGCGATCGACGAGGAGCTGGCCGGCATCGCCGATGTCGGCCTCGACCCGGGGGAGCTGGACCGGGTACGCACCCGGCTGGTGAGCGTGCTGCTGCGCGACCTGGACGCCGTGATCTCGCGGACGCTCGAGCTCGCCAAGTTCGAGCTCATCCACGGTCGGGCAGAGCTGATCACCGAACTGCCCGGCCGGCTCGCCGCGGTGACCGACGCCGATGTGCGAGCGGCCGCTGCGGCGCTGCAACCCGACCGGCGAGCTGTGCTCGAGCTGGTGGCCGGAGGCGCGCGATGAGCGACAAGCATCCGCAGGTGCCCGCGCTCACCGCGCCGCGCGCCCCACGACGGCTGCGCAGTGCCGAAGCCGTGCTCGACAACGGACTGCGCGTCGTGGCCGTGCGGAAGCCGGGTGTTCCGATTGTCGAAATCCGGTTGCGCGTGCCGTTCCTGTCGGCGAAACCTGCTCATCCCGCTCGGGCGGCCCTGCTCGCGGAGACGGTCGCCACCGGCGCCGGTGATCTCGACCGCATCGGGATCGCCGCCGCGATCCAGGCGCTGGGCGCCGACCTGTCCGTCGGCGTCGACGCCGACCGGCTGATCCTGAGCGGCAACGCGCTGGGCACCAATCTGGCTCGTCTGCTCGCCATCCTGGCTGCGGTACTCACCGAACCGGCCTACGACCGTGACGAGGTCGGCACCGAACGCGCCCGGTTGGTCGAGCGGCTGTCCATCGCCCGGGCCCGCCCCGGTGTGGTGGCGAGCGAAGCCCTCGGGCGCCGCATGTGGGGCACCCACCCGTACGCGCTCGACCTCCCCACGCCCGACGCGGTGGCAGCGGTGACCCCGGCGCAGCTCAAGGCGTTGCACCGCGCGTTGGTGCGGCCGGCCGGCGCAGTGCTGGTGCTCGTCGGGGAATTGCCGCCGAACCGCATGATCGAACATGCCCGGCAGGCGTTCGAGCCGTGGACGGGCGCGGCCGCGAAGGCCCGGGTCCCGGCGTTGCCGGTGCCGGGCGGCGGGCCGCTGCTCGTCGTCGATCGGCCCGGCTCGGTGCAGACCTCCGTCCGGTACGGCGCGCCTGCCCTGGCGCGCACCGATCCCGACTACCCGGCGCTGCAGCTGGCGAACCTGATCTTCGGCGGTTACTTCTCCTCGCGGTGGACAGAGAACATCCGTGAGGACAAGGGCTACACCTACGGCCCGCACAGCCGCATCGATCATCACGTGCTCGGCTCGGTGCTCGGTCTGGACGTCGAGGTAGCCACCGAGGTCACCGCTCCCGCGTTGCTCGAGACCTGGTACGAGCTCGGCCGGATCGCCTCGTTGCCGGTGACCGCCGAGGAGGTCGAGTCGGTGCGGCAGTACGCGATCGGCACGCTCGCGCTGTCCACGGCCACCTCGGCCGGCCTGGCATCGACGCTGGCCGGGCTCGCGGCGTTCGACCTGGGCCTCGAGTGGATCGCCGGGCACCCCGGACGCCTCCTCGCCACCAGCGTCGAACAGGTCAGCGCGGCCGCTGCCCGATTCTTCGCGCCGAGCGCGTTCGCCTCGGTTGCGGTCGGCGATGCCAACGCGATCGCCGGCCCGCTCGCCGGCCTGGGCGCGGTCGAGCGGTGAGCGCACCCGGCATGGCCCATCGCGCGGTTCCGCTCTCAGCGGTGCGCTATGACCGTGCGGCACTCCACCGCGAGGACGACGCCTGGATCGCCTCGGCCTGGGAGAACGCGCGGGTCGTGTTGCTGGATCAGAAATCGGCGACGCCGGTCGGGGAGGATGGCGCGATCGGCTTCGTCGGTTCGGCCGAGGCGCCGCCGGGGACGCGACGCTTTCTCGGTGTGGCCGACGAGGTGCCGTACTTCTCGGTCACCGTCGACGCACCGCCGGCCGACGGGTGGCAGACGCTGCGTCAGTACGGGCCGCGGGTCGACGAGCTGCAGGCCGGTCTCGCTGTCAGTGCCGTCGCGCTGGAGGAGTGGCACCGGCGTCACACCCACTGCCCGATGTGCGGCACCCGCACCGCAGAGACCCGCGCCGGCTGGACCCGCACCTGCCCGAACGACGGCAGCGACCACTTTCCGCGCACCGACCCGGCCGTGATCATGTTGATCCACGACGGCGGCGACCTCGCCCTGCTCGGTCGCGGCCACCAGTGGGGACCGGGCCGGTTCTCCACACTGGCCGGATTCGTGGAGCCGGGGGAGTCGCTCGAGGGGGCCGTGGCCCGCGAGGTGTACGAGGAGGTCGGCGTCGGGGTGCGCGACGTGCGCTACCTCGCCTCCCAGCCCTGGCCGTTCCCGGCGTCGTTGATGCTCGGTTTCGTCGCGCGGCTCGACGGCGACGCGTCGCTGCACCTGGACCCGGTGGAGATGGCCGAGGCCGGGTGGTTCACCCGCGAGGAGCTCCGCACGGCCGCCGACTGGACCGACGATGCCGGCAGCGCGGACCTGGCACCCGACCCGGAGCACCGGCTGCGCGCGATCCCGCCGCACTTCTCCATCTCGCGATATCTCATCGACGAGTGGCTCGACGGCAACGTCTAGTCGATGCCGTAACTGTTGACCCGTTCCGGGTGGATCCGGATGAAGGCGGGGCCGAAACCGGGACCCAGCGACTCGCCGCCGGAGTCGAAGACCTCGGCGCGGCCGCGGATCTCCACCATTCGCGGGGTCCACGGGTCGGTCGAGGCAAGGTCGTCGACGACGATCGCAGCGTGCGGATTGGCCTGCACGTCGCGGTAGCGCTTGGTCGTCGCCACGTGCATTCCGCCGCTGTCGATCGTGGCGAGCTCGGCGTTGTACCGGAACGAGACCGGCACGACATGCGGGCGGCCGTTGGCGCCGGCAGTTGCGAACCGCGCGAGTCGCTGCCCGGCCAGGTAGTCGATCTGGGCGTCCGTGAGGCTGGTCATCACCCCATTGGACAACGTGAAGCGCGGTTCAGGTCAACCCTGAATCAGGCGGCCGAGGCGGTGTCGAAGGCCCGCCACATCCGCGCATAGGCGCCGTCGGCGGCCAGGAGCTGATCGTGCGAGCCGACCTCGGCCACCCGGCCGTGCTCGAGCATCGCGATGCGATCGGCCAGGCGTGCGGTCTGCAGCCGGTGCGCGATCACGATGGTGGTGCGGTCGCGAGCAACGGCACGCATGGCATCGTTCACGCGGGTCTCGGCGGCGACATCGAGATTGGAGGTCGCCTCGTCGAGCAGCAGCAACGCGGGGTCGACGAGCTGCGCGCGGGCCAACGCGATCAGTTGCCGTTGACCGGCGGACAGCGACCCGCCGCGCTCGCCGAGCTCGGTCAGGTATCCGTTCGGCAACCCGGCGACCACGTCGTGCGCGCCAACGGCCCGGGCAGCGGTTTCGATTTCCGCATCAGTGGCCTCGGGTCGGCCGTAGGCGATGTTGTCGCGCACGGTGCCGGTGAACAGGAACGCCTCCTGTGGCACGTACCCGAGGTGCCGGCGGAACGATCCGAGGTCGAGGGTGCGCAGGTCGTGCCCGTCGAGCTCGACCGCACCAGAGGTGGGATCGTAGAAGCGGGCGAGGAGCTTGAGAACGGTCGACTTGCCGGCTCCGGTCTCACCGACCAGTGCCACGGTCTCGCCCGGCCGCAACTGCAGGTCGATCCCGCACAGCGCCTCGCTGACGGCCCTCGCGCCGGGGTAACTGAACCGCACGTCCTCGAGGTCGACCGCGGCGCGCGGCTGGGTCAGCACCACGGGGTCGGCAGGCTGCGGAGTCAGCGTCTCGAACTCCATCAGTTCGCCGATCCGGTTCACCGACACCCGGGTCTGCTGCCAGGCGTCGAACACCTGCGACAGCTGCTGGATCGGCGAGAAGAACATGTCGATGTAGAGCAGGAACGCGATCAGGTCGCCGACCGTCAGTGAGCCGTCCCGGATCAGGATCGCGCCGACGCCGAGTACCAGCGCGTCGGCCACCGCAGCGAGGAACTGGACGAACGGGAAGTACAGCGCGACCAGCCGCTGGGCCCCGATCCGCGATTGCAGGTACGACGAGCCGAGCGAGTGGAACCGCGCGATGGTCGCGTCCTCGTGGCCGAACGCCTGCGATTCGCGAACGCCGGACAGGCTTTCCTGGAAGTCGGCGTTGACCGCTGCGATGCGCTCGCGGGACAGGTCGTAGAGACGGGCGGCAGACCTGCGGAACCACACTGTCGCCACGGCGAGCGGCACGATCACGCTGAGCGTCACCAGCGCCAGCTCGACGTTCACCACGAGCAGCGCGACGCCGACGCCCAGGAACGTCGCGAACGCCACCAACGCGGACAGCAATCCGTTCGTGACCAGCGACTCGAACTGGTCGACGTCGGTGGTCATCCGGGTCATGATGCGCCCGGCCTGCTCGCGTTCGTAGTAGTCCAACGACAGGCGCTGCAGTTGGGCCCAGATGCGGATGCGCAACGAGAGCATGATCCGCTCGGCGGTACGACCGGTGATGAACACCGACCCGGCCGACACCAGCATCGCGGCGCAGGTGACGAAGAAGAAGGCGATCGCGGCGCCGAACAGCACGCGTTGGGAGTTTGCGACCACCCCGTTGTCGACGCCGGTCTTCACGAGGTACGGCCCGGCGATGCCGGCGAGCGCGTCGAGGATGACGAAGACCAGGCCGAGCAGCAACGGGCGGCGGAACTGACGCAACAACCGAACCAACCCGAATTCGCGATGATGCGCGCTCTCGGTGGCGAGGTCGACGTCCGCGGTGTCGCGCACCGGTGGGAGCGCCTCGACGCTGGCCAGCAGCTCCGGCGTGGCCGGGACGCCGGCCAGCACGTTCGAGCTGCCGGCGCTGCGGGCGAGCCCGGCGCCGAGCGAGGCCGCCGGTGGCCGGGGGCCGTGCGGTGTCCGGGCGCCGTCGACGGCCTGCCACGCAGACTCGGTGACGCCGTCGGAGGTGAGCTCGGCCAGCGCCTCGATCCGGTCGCCGGCGCGGCGCAGCGGTTCGACCTCCAGGCCGGTGAGCAGGCCGCGGTAGAAACGGCTGCGCGCGCTCAGTTCTTCGTGCGTGCCGGAATCGACCACCCGGCCCTCGTCGAAGACGACGACCCGGTCGGCCAGGTGCAGCGTCGACACCCGGTGCGCGACCAGCAAGGTGGTGCGCCCGGGCAGCACGTCGCGCAGCCCGTCGTGGATGGCCTCTTCGGTGCGCGCGTCGACGGCGCTGGTCGCGTCGTCGAGAACGAGGATCCGCGGGTCGGCGAGCACGGCGCGGGCGAGCGCGATCCGCTGACGCTGGCCGCCCGAGAGCGTCAGCCCCCGTTCGCCGACCACGGTGTCGTAACCGTCGGGCAGCGCGAGGACGAAGTTGTGCGCCTGCGCGGTGCGTGCCGCTGCCTCGATCTGCGCGCGGGTCGCGCTGGGGCGCCCGTAGCCGATGTTCGCGGCGATGGTGTCGGAGAACAGGAAGCTCTCCTCGAAGGCGTAGGCGACGTTGCGGCGCAGTGAGTGCAACCGCACGTCGCGCAGGTCGTGGCCGTCGATGGTGACCCGGCCCGACGTGGGGTCGTGGAAGCGGGAGACCAGCATCGTCAGGGTGGACTTCCCGCTCCCGCTCGGTCCGACGAGCGCGACGCGTTCGCCGGCGGCGATGCGAAGGTTCACGCCGGTCAGCACCTGGGTCCCGGTGTAGGCGAAGTGCACGTCGTCGAAGCCGATCTCACCGGTGACGTCGTGCAACTCGATCGCATCCGCCGCGTCGGCGACCTCGGGTTCGAGGTCGAGCACCGCGAGGATGCGCTCGACGCCGGCGCGGGCCTGCTGCCCGACGGTGAGCACGCCGGCGAGCTGGCGCGCCGGTGCGGAGAACTGCGCGACGTAGGTGGAGAACGCCAGGAAGGTGCCCAGGCTGAGCTGGTCGTGCAAGGCCAGCCAGCCGCCGAAGGCGAGCACCGCGACCTGCGCGAACGAAGGAATGGCTTCCAGCAGCGGCTGGTAGCGGGCCTGCAGCCGGGTCGCGCGCAGCCGGGATCCGTACAGGCGCTGGGCCGCGGCGCCGAGTTGGCGCAGCTCGCGGTCCTCCTGCCCGAACGCCTTGACGACGCGCACCCCGTTGACGCCCTCGTCGACGATCTGCGCGACATCACCTTCGCGTTGTTGTCCGTCCCAGGTGGCCGGGAAGATCCGGCGCCGCATCCGGTAGGACACGATGAACAGCGCGGGGACCGTGACGAGTGCGAGCAGCGCCAGCGGCGGCGACAGGACGAACATCACCACCAGCGAGAGCACCATCATCAGCACGTTGCCGGTCATCAGGGGCAGGAAGTTGAGCAGGCCCTGCACGAGCGCGGTGTCGGAGTTCGCCCGCGACACGAGTTGGCCGGTCGGGAGCTTGGACAGCGTCGTGAGATCGAGCGCCTGCAGGTGATCGTGGAGGGCGTTGCGGAGGTCGAGCTGGACCCCGAGACCGACCTGGCCGCCGCGGTAGCGGCGCACGTAGGCCAGCGCGAAGGATGCAATGGCCACCGCGAACAACACGAGCAGCCAGGGCCACAAGGCGTCCTGGCGGGACACCACCACGTTGTCGACGATCTGCCGCGCGACGAGCGGCACGAGGGTCTGCGCGGCGCTGCCGAAGACCGCGGCGAGCATCGCGAGCACGACGTTGCGGCGGTGCTGCATGAGGAAAGCCCACAGCCGGCGCACCCATCCCGGCCGGCTGTTGTTTCTCATCGTTGGTTCACGGTACCGACGGATGTCGACACCGCAGCGCCGGATGCCGGGGATCGTTCAGCGTGACCACGACGTCGGCCGTCTCGGTCGGGCGCACGGCGCGGTCGTATTCGGCGTAGGCGGGCAGCGTCCACTGTCGGGCCGCAGGCGTGCGCCGGGCGCAG
Organism: uncultured Actinomycetota bacterium; assembly: GCA_963850835.1. GTDB lineage: Bacteria > Actinomycetota > Actinomycetes > Mycobacteriales > Jatrophihabitantaceae > Jatrophihabitans. The sequence continues at coordinate 627,826 of CAWKNB010000007.1, forward strand.
GCCGCGGGGGACAGCGTGAGGTGCACGGTGCGCTCAGCCGGGAGGTCGAGGCCGAGCAGCAACGTGCCGCTGACGAGCACCACCGAAGCGGGGTCGAGGGCATGCGCTGGAGCGCGGGTCGAGCGATTCGAAGTGGGGTCGCGCAGCGTGGGGAGATACCGCTGCAAGCTCACGGCCGGTTCGAGCACCTCCCGGCGCAGCGCGTCGGCGTCGACCCAGGTCGGGAACGACGTGACATCCTCGTGGCCGAACTCGAGACGCAGCGAGGCGTCGCGCCAGAAGTCGGTGCTGCGCACATGCACAGCCGGCCGCCCGCGTGCCCGCAGCGGTTCGATCAGCGCGGCCGCGAGGGTGTCCGGCTCGGTGCATTCCGGACCGTCGACCAAGACGCGAACGATCCCGTCGGCCGTCGCGAGCCAGTCGGCGAGCCGGTCCGGGAGCGCCTCGGGCGCGATGGGCGTCCAGTCCGGACTCAAGCGGCGAGCTTCTCGGCGACCTGAGCCACGCTCGGATTGGTCAGCGCCGAGCCGTCCGCGAAGACCACCGTCGGCACGGTGCGATTCCCGCCGTTGACCGACATGACGAAGTCCGCGGCGTCCGGGACGCGTTCGATGTCGACCTCGTCGAAGGCGATGCCGGCGCGCTGCAGGCCCGCCTTGAGCCGGGCGCAGAACCCGCACCAGCCGGTCGTGTACATCGTGATCATCGCGTTCCTCTCCTCAGCGCCCATAACCCCGGGCGCTCCCGCCCGATTCCCGTGTCCCCCCGTCCGTGATCAAGAGCGCGAAAGGGGCGCCTCGCGACCATTTCGCGCTCTTGATCACCTGAGGTGGTGGCGGCGACGGGGTGACGGGGTCGTCGAAGTGTCGGGGCCCGCTGGCAGGATGGGTTGCCGTGCACCAGGGCGAACCATCCGGCGGCGCAGCGTCTGGCCCCGCGGCCGTGCTGGGCGGCCTCGACCCGGAGCAGCGAGCGGCAGCCGAGGCGGTGCGCGGCCCCGTGTGCATCCTCGCCGGCGCGGGCACCGGGAAGACCCGGGCCATCACCCACCGCATCGCCTACGCGGTACGCAGTGGCGCGGTGCCCGCCGGGCAGCTGCTCGCCGTCACCTTCACCGCCCGCGCCGCGGGGGAGTTGCGAGACCGGCTGCGCCGGCTCGGCGCGCCGAACGTGCAGGCCCGCACCTTCCACGCGGCCGCGCTGCGGCAGCTGCAGTACTTCGCGCCGCGCATCCTCGGCGGCCCGCTGCCCGATCTGCTCGACAACCCGTTGCGGACGGTCGGGAATGCGGCCGCTCGACAGCGGCTGCGCGTCGACCGTTCCGAACTGCGCGACCTCGCTTCCGAGATCGACTGGGCGAAGTCGGTGCTCGCCACACCCGAGGGCTACGTGCAACGTGCCGCCGAGGCCGGTCGGGAGACGGTCACCACCCCGGACACCATCGCCGCCGTCTACGCCGAGTACGAGCAGACCAAGCGACGCTCCGGCCAGCTGGACTTCGCCGACCTCTTGCTGATCATGGCCGGCGCGATGGAGGAGCTGCCCGACGTCGCCGAGGAGGTGCGCAGCCGGTACCGACACTTCGTGGTCGACGAGTACCAGGACGTGTCGCCGCTGCAGCAACGCCTGCTCGACGCCTGGCTCGGCGAACGCGACGACCTGTGCGTGGTCGGCGACGCGAACCAGACCATCTACTCCTTCGCCGGGGCGACCCCGGAACACCTGCTGGGATTCCGCCGCCGGTTCCCCCAGGCCGTGCTCGTGCGGCTGCGGCGCGACTACCGCTCCACCCCGCAGGTGGTCGCGCTCGCCAACTCTCTCGTCCGCGGGGGCGAGTCGGGGGTGACGCTCATCGGCCAGCGCGCCGACGGACCGCAGCCCACCTTCACCGAGTTCGACGACGAACCGGCCGAAGCCGCCAGCGTCGCGGCACGCTGCCGCAAGCTCATCGACGCGGGCACGACCGCGGCGGAGATCGCCGTGCTGTTCCGGGTGAATGCGCAGTCGGAGGTCTACGAGCAGGCGCTGTCCGAGGCCGGCGTTGCATACGTGCTGCGCGGCGGTGAGCGATTCTTCGACCGACCCGAGATCCGCGAGGCCCGGCTGTTGCTGCGCGGAGCCGCCCGGGCCGGTCAGGACAGCGACGCCCCGCTCGGCGACGCCGTTCGCGGCGTGCTGTCCAGCCTCGGCTGGTACCCCGACAACGCCCCGCCCGGCGGCGCGGCCCGGGAGCGGTGGGAGTCGCTGGCCGCGCTCGTCACACTCGCCGACGACCTGCTCGCCCGCGTACCGGCAGCGCATCTGGCCGAGCTCGTCACCGAACTCGACCAGCGCGCCAACGCCCAGCACGCCCCGACCGTGCAGGGGGTGACGCTGGCCTCGTTGCACTCGGCGAAAGGCCTGGAGTGGGACGCCGTGTTCGTGGTCGGACTCACCGACACGACCCTGCCGATCCAGCACGCCACCACCCCGGAGCAGGTGGCCGAGGAACGCCGGCTGCTCTACGTCGGCATCACCCGGGCCCGCGAACACCTCGCGCTGTCCTGGGCGCTCGCCCGCAGCCCCGGCCAGCGTCGCGGGCGCCGGCCCAGCCGCTTCCTCGACGGGTTGCGGCCGGCCGGCACCCGTGAGGCCGCACCGCGGTCGCGGCCGAAGGCGGCCAAAGGTGCCGAGGCGGCCGACGCCGAGCTGTTCGGCCGGTTGCGGGTCTGGCGCAAGGCCCAGGCCGAGGCACAGCAGGTACCGCCGTACGTCGTGTTCAGCGACGCCACCCTGGTGGCCATCGCGGACGCCCGACCCAGCAGCCGCAACGGGCTCGCACAGATCTCCGGCGTCGGCCCCACCAAGCTGTCCCGCTACGCCGACCCGCTGCTCGACGTCCTCGGCGGGGCGGACCCGGCCGACGTCGCACCGGTCGAGGTCGGCTGAGTCCGCTACTCGACGATCAGGCCTCGCAGTGCACCTTCGGGTTCCACATGGCGAGCAGCCCGGCCGGGTTGTTCTTCCAAACCCACACGTGCTGGGAGTAGAAGTCCGGCAGGCCGAAACGGTTCGGGGCCGCCGTCTCGTCGAAGTGCTGGGTGGCGAACAACTGCGGCGAGCTCGCATGCTTCGCATCCCACGCCGACTTGACCACGAGGAACTCGAGCGCGGCGAGGTGCAGCTTGCCGTCGGCGCCCGGCGCGTAGACCAGAGCCTCGGGCTTGCGGGCGTCGATGGACGGGTTGGCGATCAGTTGCGGGTTCACGTAGTGCACCCCCATCCCGCCCATGCCCGGCTCGTCGATGCACGAGACGCCGTTGACGTCCTGGAACGGCACGTACCCGGCGGCCTCGGCTGCCTTGATGCTGTGGAACTGGTCGGTCGCGTCGCGCATGTCGGCGACCTTGCGGTCCGCTCCGGTGTTGGCGGCGCCGGCCACCGTGCTTGTCGCCAGCGCACCGGCGCCGGCGAGCAGGGCGCAGGCCGCGGCGATCAGTCGGGCGCGCATCACACGCCCTCCGCAACCTGGAAGACGCTGTCGGCAACCAGTCCGTGCGCCTCACGGTGCACGGTGCTCGCGGCGTCGGCGGAAGGCGCGTCCACGAGGCAGAACACCTTGCCGTGGGTCTCGTCGACCCAGTAGCGCAGGTACTGCACCCCGTACCTGTCCTGCGTCGACAGATCCGCTTCGTGTGCCTTGGCGACGTCCTGGACGGCCACCCCGCCGTCGATCGTGTGCACATCCATGTACAACGGCATGACTTGCTCCCTCGCGTGGGCGATTTCGACATCGCGAACGTATGGAGCACGCGTGCCGCGCCACATCGGGAGAACGCCCCTAACTCGACGCGCCCGCACCCCTATCTTTCGGCCTCGGCCCCGGCCAGCGGTTGCGGTTCGCGTACCGCTGCCGCGACGAGCCCGGCCAGCGCGGTGAGCGCCGCGGCCGCGAACAGCGACACCTGCAGCCCGTCGACGAATGCTGCTGCGAACGGCGCGGGGACGTCCTGCAGGCTGAACCCGCCGGCGGTGCCGCCGTTCTCGAGAATGTCGATCACGCCGCCCTTGAGCAGTGCGCCCAGGGGGTTGCCGGACAGGTACTCGGCGACGCCGTCCTTGAGATGGACGTTGACGATCGCGCCCAGCGCGGCCACGCCCACGACCGCGCCGAGTTGACGGGCGGTATTGGTGATCGACGCGGCCACCCCCGAGTGCCGACCCGGCACCTGCGAGAGGACCGCCGAGGTCAACGGCACGACGGTGATGCCGAAGCCGAGACCCGCCAGCGCCAAGGCGAGCGACAGCAGCCAGAAGTCGAGATCGGCACCTCCACCGACCAGCACTCCGGCACACACCATGCCCAGCGCAGCCAGCGCACAACCGACCACCAACGGCGGCCGGGCACCGCCGCGCGCCACCCACGGCCCGGTGCCGAGCCCGCCGACGACGATCGTCACGGCCATCGGCGCGAACATGCCGGCGAGCCGCCACCCGGAGTAGTGCAGCCCGATGTCCAGGTACAACGCGGTGAGGAAGAAGATCGCGAAAACCCCGAAATACACGGCAAATCCGGCGAACAGCGCAGCACGCACGATCGGTGCACGCACGAACGCCGGATCGACCATCGGTGCGGCCACCCGGGACTCGACCGGCCAGAACGCGATCAGGCACGCTGCGCCCACCACGAACAGGGCGACGATCAGCGGATCACCGAAACCCCGGTATTCACCGGAGATCGCCGCGTACACGACGCAGCCGACGCCTGCCGTGGCCAGCAGGAACCCGCCGACGTCGAACCGCCCGGCGCCGCGATCGCGGCTGTCCGGAACGTATCGAGCGACCGCGGCCAGCAGCACGACGCCGAGGGCGAGGTTGAACCAGAACACCGACCGCCAGTCGCCGGCACCCACCAACAGGCCACCGATCACCGGCCCGAGCGCGAGCGCGAGCCCGGACACCGCCGACCACGCGCCGAGCGCTCGCGCGCGCTCGCGGCGGTCGGGATAGAGCTGACGCAGCACCGAGAGGGTGCCCGGCTCGGACGCCGCGGCGCCCGCGCCCATCACCGCGCGGCCGATGATGATCGCGGTTGCGTTGTCGGACAGTGCACACACCAGCGAACCCGCGCAGAACACCACGACGCCGATGATCATCAGCCGGCGTCGGCCGAACCGGTCACCGAGCCAGCCGCCGACGAGCATCAGGCTCGCGAACGACAGCGCGTAGGCGTTGATCACCCACTGCAAGGAAATGACACCGGCGCCGACGTCGGTCTCCAGATCGCCGAGCGTGACGCTGACGATCGTCGTGTCGAGGAAGGTCAGGAACACCACCCCGAGCACGGCGCCGAGCGCAGCGCGCTGCGGTGCGCGAGTCACGGCTTCAGTCTCGCAGTGAACGTTTGGCTAAATCGGTTGCGGGCATCTCGGCGCCTTGGTTAACCTGCTCTCACAGGTGAGACGCACTCGCGCGCCCGCGCGATTCGAGAGGAGGTGGCCGACAGTGATCACTATGACCCGAAGCAATGGCTGGTCGATCCCGGCCACCGTCACGCGTCTGCGTGATCTCCGGCCCGCCGCGCCGATGCCCAATGGCATCGAGATGGCCGATCGGCGTCACGTTTCCGCCAACAGCTCCGTCTACATCTATGACAACTCCATCGCATCGACCGGTGTTCGCCCGGCCCCGTTCCGGGTTCGTGGCGCCAACGCCGCCAAGCAGGCCGCACCACCTCGAGGACTCCTTTGTTGACTCCGTCAGCGATGGCTCCTCGAGGCCGCGGCTCCCGACTTGGGAACCGCGGCCTCGTTGTTTCTCCCGGCGCGATTCCCATCACAACTACAACGAGAAGGAGGTGACCCGACGTGTTGACCGACGTGATTGCCAAGTGTCCCGACATCGTGCTCGACAATGACCCGCTCGGGCTCGACCCGCTGGATCCGCTCTCGAAGCAGTGCCCCGACGATCTCCCCTGCCGGGTACAGGACAGCGAACTGTGGTTCGCCGAAACCCCGTCAGACCTGGAGCAGGCCAAGGCGTTCTGCGCCGAGTGCCCGGCCCGTCGGGCCTGCCTCACCGGCGCGATCGAGCGGCACGAGCCCTGGGGTGTCTGGGGCGGCGAGATCTTCGAGCGCGGCGCGATCGTGGCCCGCAAGCGTCCGCGGGGCCGGCCCCGCAAGGCCGACCGCACCGAGGTCGCGGCGTGAACCGAACAGCACCGACAACGAATACCGACTACATCAGGAGCATCGACATGTACACCATGCATGAAGCACTCGCGCGTGACCGAATGCGCGAGCAACAGCAGCGATCGCACGACGCGCAGCTGGCGAGGGAACTCGCGGCACAGCGGCGCTGGCACCGCGTATCGCTGCGGGCGCACGCCGCGCAAGAGCGGCACGCCCGCCGGGTGCAGCGGCTGCAGGCCCACTAGGAACGGCTGACCGGGGACGCCGTAGGCCGACGGCGGACGTCCATCAGACAGCTGCGCACCGAATACCGAACGGCCGCCGGATCTCGCGATCCGGCGGCCGTTCGTCGTCTCACCACCACTGCTGGTCGAGTTTGGCCTCGATGGACCGGACGTAGCGACGGGTGCATTCGGTGCACACCCACCGTTTGCGTGCGCCCTCGCTCGTCTCGACGATGTCGGCACACCAGGTCAGCGGCGGATCTCCATCGACCTCTGGGTCCGACGTCCGGCCGCACAGCGCGCACACCACGGACATGCCCAATTTCACCGCGTCCGTGCCTGGTTGGCAAAGGCGCTCACGCTTCGGGGTCGGCGAAGCCGGGCTGCCACTGCTCAGCGATGGCGCGAAATGGTGCGGTGGCCTCGAGCTGGCACAGCACGCCGATCGTCCCGAGCGTCACCCGATGGATCAGCAGGTAGGACGGCGGCAGGTTCAACCGTCGCGCGGTCTTGGTCTCCGCCCGGCGCGGATCGGTCAGCCGCGCCGCCTGCGCGCGCATCCAGGTCCGGCTGAAGGTGAAACTCTCGGCGCGCAACGGCTCGACCATGGTGCCGAGGAAGTCCATCAGCTCGTCACCGGCGATCTTGATGCCGGGACGCAGGAAGCCGAGCTCGCGCAGCAGCGCGAGGGCTGCGTCGGCGTCGTTGTCGACAGTCAGCCGGGTCAACCTGCCGAGGCTGCGGGGATAGCCGTCCGGCAGCCGGGCCACGGCGCCGAAGTCGACGACGCCCAGGCGCCCGTCGGCCAGGATCCGGAAGTTGCCCGGATGCGGGTCTGCGTGCAGCAGACCGCAGATCTGCGGGGCGCTGTAGTGCAGCAGCGCCAGCAGCGTGCCGGCGTGGTCGCGTTCGTCCGCGCTGCCGCCGGCGATGATCGACGAGAGCGGCTTCCCGGGCATCCACTCGCTGACGATCACCTTCGGGGCGCTGGCCACCACCCGCGGGACCGCGATGCGGTCGTGGCCGGCGAACCCCGCGGCGAAGGCCCGTTGCGCGTCGGCTTCCTTGGTGTAGTCGAGTTCCTCCAGCACTCGCTCGCGGATCTCGGCGATCAGCGGCTTGACGTCCAGGCCGGGGGAGATGCGGCCGAACAACCACGCCAGTTTCGACAGTTGGCTCAAGTCGGCCATCAGCGCGACGTCGGCGCCCGGGTACTGCATCTTGACGGCCACGACCCGACCGTCGCCCCACACGGCCCGGTGCACCTGGCCGATGCTGGCCGCGGCCGCCGGGGTCTCGTCGAATTCCCGGAACCGCTCGGGCCAGCGCCGGCCGAACTGCTCGTCGAGCACCTTGCGCACGGTGGACGCAGGCATCGGCGGGGCGGCTTCCTGCAGCTTGGTGAGCGCCTCGCGGTAGGGCGCCGCGGTGTCCTCGGGCAGCGCGGCCTCGAACACCGACAGCGCCTGGCCGAGCTTCATGGCGCCGCCCTTGAGCTCGCCGAGCACGGTGAACAACTGCTCGGCGGTGCGTGCCTGCAGGTCGGCGGTGACCTCGTCGGCCGAACGGCCGGCCATCCTGCGGCCCAGACCCAACGTGGCGCGTCCGGCTACCCCCAGCGGCAGGGACGCGAGCTTGGCGGTACGGGCGGCACGACGCTGCGGGATCTCCGCGCCGTCACTTCCGTCACCAGTGGCCACAGGCGCCATTGTGCCCAACGCCGGTTTCGCCCGACGCGCGGTGGGCCGTGCGTCAGCGCCGCCCGGCCGGGCGGCGGGGCTCGGCTCAGGTCAGTTCGAGCAGCCGCGACAGGTAGGGCAGGTGCGCCGCGGCGTCGGCCGCCGAGACGGTGACCTCCCAGCCGTCGCCGACGATGACCACGCCGGGACGGTGCCCGTTGACCGCGATCGGGCCCGGTCGGGCGGCCGACCAGCGCAACGAGCGCACCCGCTTGAGCCGGTGCACGGCCACCTCGGTGGCCACCGCCGGGCCGATCGCGGCAGCGGGCTCGAGCGCCGGCTGGTAGGTGACGTGGGTCAGCGAGCGGGAGGTCATCAGCACGATCTCGCCGGCCGGCCCGGGCCCGCCGTGGTCGGCGCACGGCGACCAGTCGAAGAACACGACGTCGTCCGGATCGACGATCTCGCCCACGAGCCGGTAGACGTCCTCGCCGGGCGCCGGTGGCGCACTGGCGCGGCGGGCGTGGCGACCCGGGTAGAACAGCCGCGCAATGCCGCCGTGGCGACGCTCGGCGTCGGCGGCATCAACGCCGCCGGTGCTGCGCCTGCCGTCCCCCATGGGCGTGACACTAGGGCAGAGTCGACCGCTCACCGGGGCGCCGAGCCGGTGCGCACATTCCGATTCGGGAAACCGCGGGCGTCGCGAAAACCCTGTGTTTACAACGGTTACCGCCGGTGAGCGGTCACGCTCAGTCAGCCATGCAATTGCATTCCGGGTGCGGCGGCCAGGCGCGCCGGCGCAGGCGCCAGTCAGGCGGGTGCAGCTCGACGGTCGCGTCGATGACGGCTGGTTCGCCGCCGTCGAGAAATGCCAGGGCCTGCGCAGCGGCGACTCCGGCGACGACGCTCGCCACGGCAACCGCGGATGCGGCGCCGTAGCGGGTGCCGATTCGAAGCTGCACCGACAGGGCCGGCCACGCCGGGTCGCGGTCGCGGCGGTGCAGGTCGGCGCAGCGCAGGCAGCTGGTGAAGCCGGGCAGCACGAGCGGCCCGACCACGCCCGAGTCGACCCCCAGGTGCACGGCCAGGTGCGCGGCCGAGTCGGCATGCAGAGCCTGTCGGCGTTCGTCGGGTCGTCGGGGTGTCGTGGGCGAGGATCGTGAGGTCGGGTCGCTCGTCGGCGGACCCGGCCGCGGTGTCGGTGCCCGGCGCCGCGCGCAGCACCGCCGCCTCCGCCGCCGCGCTGTACTCGCGGCCCTCGTCGCCGGGCAGGATCCCGCCCGGAGCGGCGTGTTGCAACCTCGCCGCGCCGGCGGCGCTGCACTGCACCCGGCCGACCCCCGCCGCGGCCAGGAGCGCGGCCAGCGGTGCAGCCACCCGGCCCGAGCCGCAGACCTGGACCGACGCGTGTCGGCGCGCGTTGAGGACCTGCGCGGCATCCTGGCCGTGCTCGGCGGTGAGTGCGGTCAGCTCGGCGGCGAGCCGGGGCGCCGGCGGGGCGACGCGCGGATCGTCGTCGGTGACATCGGTGCGCAACCGGTCGGCGCAGCCGGTGTCGGGGTGGCGCGGCCACAGGTAACCGGCCTCGGCCAGCCGGCCGAGCACGTGCCGGAACTCCTCGGCCACCGGCGCCGCGGCGCCGACCGGGACCCGGGCGGCGATGCGCCGCACCAGCGGCACCGGCAGGCCCTCGACGACGACCGCCCGGCCGCCGAGTTCGAGATGCACCTCGTCGGGCGCGCGCCACAGCAACCGGGTGGCCGGGGCCAACATCAGCTCCGGTTCGTTCTCGCGCACCGAGCCACGCTTGCACATGCCCGGACGAGATGGGCGAGTTATCCACAGATGTGGCGTCCAGTCCATCCCGATGAAGCATCCGTGTAACGAGACGGTAACCGTAAAGTGAATGTCCACACCTGTGGACGACCGTGTGTACAACCCGCGTACGGCCCGATACGCGGGGTACGGATCAGCTGCTCGGGCCGTCGCCCTGGTCGGTCGATTCACCCGGGTGGTCGCCGGGCTCGTCCGTGCCGTCGCTCGTGCCCTCGGCCTCGGTCGGGCCTCCCGAACCGGGCAGATCGGCCAGACCGCTCAGGTCGTCGGGGGCGCTGAACTCACCGGCATCGGGGACGCGCTCGCCGAACCCGAGCGGGTCGTCGAGGTCGTCGGCGGTCGGGAGCAGGTCCGGGTGCGACCAGATGGCATCGCGGCCGCTGACGCCACGTTTCTCGGTGACGCTCCACCACAGTGCGGCCGCCTCACGCAGCCGCCGCGGCCGCAGTTCCAGGCCCACCAGCGTGGCGAAGGTCTGCTCGGCCGGCCCGCCGGTGGCCCGGCGCCGCCGTGATGCCTCACGCAAGGCCTCGGCACCAGGCATCCGCGACCCCGCGGCGGCAGCCACCACCGCGTCGACCCAGCCCTCGACGAGGGCCAGCAACGTCTCGAGGCGGCGCAGCGCGGTTGCCTGCTCCGGGGTCTGTTCGGGGGTGAACAGGCCGCCGGCCAGCGCCTCCTGGACGCTCTCCGGGTTCATCGGGTCGACGCCCTGCATCGCCGACTCGATCGCCGGCAGGTCGATGCTGATGCCCCGCGAGTAGGCGTCGACGGCGTCGAGCAGGCGCTGACGCAGCCACGGCACGTGCGCGAACAGGCGCTGATGGGCGGCTTCGCGCAACGCGAGGTAGAGCCGCACCTCGTCGGCCGGGCGCTCGAGCCCCTGGCCGAATGCGGCCACGTTCTCGGGCACCAGCGCCGCGACGCCGCTCGGGCCGAGCGGAATGCCGACGTCGGTCGCGCTCACGACCTCCTGGGCGAGGCCGCCGAGGCCCTGCCCGACCTGCGCGCCGAACATCAGGCCGCCGACCTGGTTCATGATCCCGGCCAGCGGGTTCCCGGCGCCGAGCGCCTGCAGCTGCTCGGCCGGGATGGCATTGGACATGGCTCCGACGACGCGGGCGGCGACCGGGTCGCACAGCGCCGACCAGACCGGCAGGGTGCGCTCGAGCCACTCCAGGCGGGTCCAGGCCTCGACGGTCTGGACGCCGGACGGCAGATCGGTGACGTCGTCGAGCCACAGGTCGGCCAACCGGATGGCCTCGGCCACCGCCGCGCGATCGCCCGGGCCGACCGGGTTGCTGTGCCCGGCGAGGCCCTGGGCCGCCAATTGCTTGGCCAGATCCCAGTTCACCGGGCCGCCGGTCCACGACATCAGCTTCTGCAGCTCGGCGAAGAACGGGATCTGGGCCATGGGGTCGTTCGGGTCCTTCGGCGTGTCGTCACCCTGTCCGAAGCCGAACGAGAATCCGGTCATGGCCACACCGCCTGTCGCCGCTTCGAACGCATATCTCCCACGGTAGTAGTGACGAGTCGCCGCGGCGCCGGGTTCCGCGGATCTCCCGCGTTGCGCCGACGGCGAACGCCGCGCCGCCGGGTAGCGTCCGCAGCCGTGACGTGGGCACTCTGGCTGGCTGTCCCGGTCGCCGTGACCCTGCTCGTCGCGGCGCTGAGCTGGCTGCGGGGCCGCCCGGCGCGCGAGCTCACGACCCGCCAGGCGATGCGTGCCCACGACGACTACCTGGACGCCCTGGCGCAGCCAGCGCGGTCCAAGGACCGCGGGCCGTTCTCCGCCCCGCCCGAGTGAGCTGAGACGGGGCAGAGTCCGCAGCTTCGCCGGTTACGCTGCGCGGGTGGTCAGACGGCTTGGTGTTCCGCTCGAGAAGATTCCGGGGGGACGAGCCTTCGCTGCCCTGAGCCGCCGCGTGCGGACCCTGATCGTCGCGGGTGCGCTCTTCCTGATCTTGTTCATCCTCGCCCTGACGATGCCGGTGCCCTACGTGGTGCTCTCCCCGGGGCCGACGTTCAACACCCTCGGCGCCGACGACAACGGCGACACGATCATCGTCATCCACGGAACGACGACCGCGAAGCGCGACGGCAACCTCAACCTCACGACCGTGAGTGTCAGCGGGAAGTCGGTCACGGCGTTCGAGGCGATCAGCGGGTGGCTCGCGGGCGACCAGGTCGTGGTGCCGACGTCCTCGGTCTACCCGCCGGGCAAGAGCGAGCACGACGTCGACCAGCAGAACACCGCCGACTTCGTGGACTCCCAGGATTCCGCGATCGCGGCAGCCTCGTGCGAGCTCGGCTACCCGCACAAGTTCGGGGTCGTCACCGTCGTCGGCACGGGAGCCGCGCACGACAAGCTCGCGCCCGGGGACGTGCTGGACAGCGTCGACGGGCAGCCGGTCAGCAGCGCCGACACGCTGCACAAGGCGCTTGCCGGCAAGGCTCCGAGGACGAAGGTGAGTGTCGGGGTGACCCGCGCCGGCCAGCCGAAGACGGTCGCGGTCACCCTCGGGCCGCCGCTGCCCGGCAAGACCGACGGGACCCTGGGCATCTCGGTGGGAACGGTCTGCGCAACCCCGTTCACCGTCGACCTGGGGCTCGCGAACGAGATCGGCGGCCCGTCGGCCGGGTTGATGTTCGCGCTGGGCATCATGGACAAGGTCGGCCCGGTCGACCTGACCAAGGGCCGGTTCGTCGCCGGCACCGGCACGATCACCTCCGACGGCAAAGTCGGCGCGATCGGCGGCATCGCGCTGAAGATGATCGCCGCGCGGGACAAGGGCGCCACGGTCTTCCTGGCCCCCGCAGCCAACTGCAAGGACGTCCGGGGCGCGGTGCCCAGCGGCCTGAAGGTGGTGAAGGTCGGCACGCTGCACGAGGCGGCGCAGGACCTCGTCCGGATCGAGAAGGGCCAGAGCGTCCCCGGCTGCTAGGTCAACGTGCCGCGCAGCGCGGCCGTCAGGTTCGGTGCGAGATCCGGGCCGGTGAGCAGGTCGTCGTCGGTGTCCGTGCCGCCGGCCCCTCGCAGGCGCAGCAGGGTCGCGGCCGTCCCGTCGCGCAGGACGCCGACCACCAGCCGGGCCTCGCGCCGCTGCGGGTGCGCGCTCACCTGCGCGAGATCCGCGGCCCCGCCCGGCAGGTCGGCGTCCGGGAGATCGGCCTCCGCGGACGGCGGCAGCACCAGGATCTCCTGGCTCAGGGCGCAGCCGTCCACCGAGTCCGGCCACCCGATACCGGCGAGCACCTCGTCGAGCGGGTCATCGGGCAGTTCCTCCTGCTCCACCGGGGTGAGGGCGTCGGCGGCCATCTGGTCCAGGCCCAGCCGGGCCGCGGTGGCCGGGTCGTCAGCGGCGAAGCGGCCGGCCCGGACCAGCGCGAACAGGGCCGGCGCGCGGTCCCAGCCCGCCGCGTGGACGTGCGCCTCGATCTCGGCGAGCACGGTCTCGAGCACGGCGTCTCCCTCCTCGAGCTGACGGTCTGCCTAGATCCTCACCGACGCGGCGAAGGAACCTGAAGCCGGGCCGGTACGTTGACTGCGACGTAACCGCAGCTGCAAGGAGTCTTTGGTGTCGATGCGGCCGTCCATGCCGTCCGTGATTCTGTCGCGCCGGATGAAGATTGCGCTGTCGGTGGTCGGCGGCCTGATCGTGTTGCTGATCCTGTTCGTCAAGTTCACCAGCGTGTACATCAACTACCTCTGGTTCGGCGAGGTGCACCACCGCGGGGTGTACGCCACCACGTTCTGGACCCGGGTGGTGCTGTTCTTCGTCTTCGGCGCGCTGATGGCCTTGATCATCGGCGGCAACATGGTCATCGCCTACCTGCTCCGACCACCGTTTCGGCCGATGTCGGCCGAGCAGCAGAACCTGCAGCACTACGTGCTGATGGTCGAGCCGCGGCGCCGGATCATCCTCGCGATCGCGGTGGTCATCTCGTTCCTGGCCGCCGGCGCGGCCGCGCAGGGCGACTGGGCCAAGTGGCAGCTGTGGCTCAACGGTGGGTCGTTCGGGGTCAAGGACCCACAGTTCGGCCGCGACATCTCGTTCTACGCGTGGGACTACCCGATCTACCGCACATTGCTCAGTTTCGGGTTCACCGCGATCATCTTCTCGCTGATCCTGTCGGTGGCGATCCACTACCTGTCCGGCGCCATCCGGCTGCAGACCCCGGGCCCGAAGATCACGCTGTCCGCACGCCGGCACCTCACCGTGCTGGTGTTCGTATTCATGGCGCTCAAGGCCGTGGCGTACTGGCTGGATCGTTACGGTTTCGTGTTCTCCTCGCGCAGCAAGTTCACCGGCGCCTCGTACACCGACGTGCACGCGGCGCTGCCGGCCAAGACGATCCTGTTCTGGATCACGATCATTCTCGCCCTCGGGGTGCTCGGCAGCATCTGGCTGCGCAGCGCGTTGCTCCCGGCGATCGGGTTCGTCGTACTGCTCGTGCTCAGCATCCTCATCGGCGGCATCTACCCGGCGATCGTGCAGCAGGTCAGCGTCAAGCCGAACGCCAGCACCAAGGAAGCGCCCTACATCGAGCGCAACATCCAGGCCACCCGGCAGGCGTACGGGATCGTCACCAAGAACGAGAAGACCCCCAGCGGCACGGTCGACTACAAGACCTACAACGTGGACACGTCGCCGTCGATCAGCGCGCTCGCGCCGACCGACGCCACGGTGTCGAACATCCGCATCCTCGACCCGAACGTGTTGTCGCCGACGTTCACCCAGCAGCAGGCCCAGCAGAAGAACTTCTACGGGTTCCCGCCCAAGCTGGACGTCGACCGGTACGCCGTCGACGGCGTGACGAACGACTACATCGTCGGCCCGCGCGAGCTGTCGGCGGCCAAGCTGAGCGGGCAGCAGACGAACTGGATCAACCAGCACACCAACTACACGCACGGCTACGGTTTCGTCGCCGGGGAGGCCAACGAGAACGTCACGACCAGCCAGAACTACGCCGACGGCAACATCCCGCAGAGCGGGACGCTGAACGACGCAGTGCCGTTGAAGCAACCGCGGGTGTATTTCGGCGAACTCGTCAGCGACTACGCGATCGTCGGGGCCAAGGGCGCGCCGCGCGAGTTCGACGGCGACGGCTCGAAGAAGTTCACCTACAACGGCACCGGCGGCATCTCGCTGAACAGCTTCCTCACCAAGCTCGCCTTCGCCACCGACTACAAGGAGACGAACTTCCTGCTCAACGACGCGGTGAGCGCCAACGGTGCCCGCATCTTGATCAACCGCGATCCGCGCCAGCGGGTGGAGAAGGTCGCGCCGTTCCTCAAGGTCGACGGCGACCCGTATCCGATCGTGGACCAGAAGAGCGGGCACATCGTCTGGATGGTCGACGCGTACACCACGATGTCGAACTACCCGTACGCCGAGCGCCGCTCGCTGTCCGACCTCACGACCGACTCACTGACCGAGAGCAAGCGCACCGCCGGGCAGCCCAACAGCCAGATCAACTACATCCGCAACTCGGTCAAGGCGACCGTCGACGCCTACGACGGCACCGTGCACCTCTACGACTTCGACACCAAGGACCCGGTGCTCAAGGCCTGGACGAAGGTCTTCCCGAACCTGGTCGAGTCGAAGTCGAAGATGCCGCCGTCGATCCTCTCGCACGTGCGCTACCCGGAGGACCTGTTCGAGGTGCAGCGGCAACTGCTCGAGCAGTACCACGTCGACAACCCGGTGACCTTCTACAACGTCGGCGACAAGTGGACGGTGCCGAGCGACCCGTCGCCGGACGCGACCGGCGACCAGCCGCCCTACTACGTCCTTGCCGACCCGCAGAACCAGACGAGCGCGAAGTCGCAGTTCCAGCTGACCACGCCGATGAAGGTGAACAACAAGTCGAACCTGGCCTCCTACATCACCGTGGACAGCGACCCCGGCTCGGGCTACGGGCAGATGACCGTCCTCAAGGTGCCGACCGGGTCGGTGATCCCCGGCCCGGAACAGATCTCCAACACCTTCAACAGCACCGACGTGATCTCCTCCTACATCACCTTGCAGGGGCGCAACGGATCGACCGTCATCCACGGCAACCTGCTCACGCTGCCCATCGGCAATTCGTTCCTGTACGTCGAGCCGCTCTACGTGCAGGCGCAGACGAACGGCTACCCGTTGCTGCGCCGGGTGATGGTGTCCTACGGCGACAGGATCGGCTTCGGGGAGACGCTGCAAGGCGCGCTGTCCGACCTGCAGCCCGGGCACGTGACCGGGCAGACGATCGACAATGGCTCGGACCAGACACCGACGCCGACGCCGAGCAGCTCGTCGTCGGCGACCCGGCAAGTCCTCGTCGCCGTCGAAGTCGCCGTCGACGACGCCACCGGCGACGTCAGAGCAGCAGGTGATCAGCCAGCTGAGTGCGGCGGTCACCGAGCTCAACAGCGCCTACGACACGAAGGACCCACAGAAGATCGCCGACGCGCAGGCGAAGGTGTTGAAGCTGGCCACGCAGTTGCAGCAGCTGCAGGCGTCGTCCTCGGCCAGATCGTCGCCGAAACCGTCGGCCACACCGACGAAGACGGCTCGCTGAGCGTCAGGCGTTCGCCGCTACCAACCAGTCCAGCGCGACCGGGCACGCCTCGAGCACCGAGATGTGCCCGTCGCGAGGGCGCAGCCACAGCTCGGCTCGCCGGCACTGGCCGAGCAGCCGGTCGGCATGCGCGGCGGGCGCGACGCGGTCCTCGCCGCCCTGGACCAGCAGCACCGGGGCGCTGATCTGGGCGAGCGAGCAGCCCCACGGATTGACGTAGGCGACGTCGTCGTCGATGGCGCCGTCCGGCCCGTCCTGCGACGCACGGACCGAGTCCGCGCCCAACACCTCCCATGGTCCGGCCAGTGTCGCGAAGTCCGCGTCGGTGAACGACGTGGGGTCGAACTCGGCGGTCTCGGCGTAGCGGGCGCGCGCCGGCCGGCCGTCGAGTGACGCCCGCAACCCGCCGGGTGCCCGCATGCCACCGAACCAGCCCCAGTGCTCGGTGTACGGCGCGAGCGCGGCCATGGTGACCACGCCGCTCACCCGGTCGGGCAGCAGCGCGGCGCACGCGAGCGCGTGCGACCCGCCGCCCGACGCCCCCATGACTGCGAACCGGTCCACGCCGAAGGCGTCGGCGACCGCGGAGGCTGCCCCAGCGGCAGACGCGATGCTGCGCCCGGGATCGGGCGTGGACCCGCCGTACGACGGTCGGGCATAGGACAGCAGTCGGATGCCACGCTTGCCGGCCGCGTCGAGCAGCGGCGCGAGCAACGAGCCGGTTTGCGGTGTGCCGTGATGCCACATCACCACGAGCGACTCGGGAGTGTCACCCGACGTGCCCGAGTCGTACGCACGCACGGTGCGCCCGTCACCGACCTCGATGTCGCGAGTCGTGACCATCGCGCCGACCCTACTCACAACCGGGGGTCGATCGGCTCGGACTCGAGCGCCAGGATGGCGAACACGCATTCGTGCACCCGCCACAACGGTTCACCGCGTACAGCGCGGTCGAGCGCCTCGAGGCCGAGTGCGTACTCGCGTTCGGCGAGCGAGCGCTTGTGTCCGATGCCGCGCTGCCGCAATCGGTCGAGGTTCGCCTCGTCGGGGTAGTCCGGGCCGTAGATGATGCGCAGGTACTCACGGCCGCGCACCTTCAGGCCGGGTTGTACGAGGCCCCGCTGCCCGGATCCGTCGCGGCGCACGAGGTTCGCCAGCGGCTTGACCACCATCCCCTCACCGCCGGCCGCAGTGAGGGCAGACCACCACGCCGTCGCGTCGCCGACTGCATCCGGGATCATCCGGATCGAGGACGAAACGACGAGTGGCGGTGAACAGCGAGGGATCGGTGGCGACGAGCTTGTCGGCCAGCTCCAGATGCCACGTGTGCGGTGCGTCGTGATGGGTGCGGCCTTCGGACGCGAGCACCTGGAACGGGGCGAGTCGTACCCCGTCGAGGCCGGACGTCGGCCAGCAGTAGTGCCGGTAGGCCGCGGTGTAGGCCGCGGCGTTCTCGGCCCGGTGCCGGGTGCGGGCGAGCAGTGCGCCGAGGTCGGTGCCGTCGGCGTCACGGGCCGCTGCGGCTTGCAGCGCATCGATCGCAGCCGGCAGCGCCGCGCGTGCGGCAGCGCCCACCGAGGCGTACTGGTCGCGCAGCAATTGCTCGGCCTTGACGCTCCACGGCAGCAACTCGGCGTCGAAGAGCAGCCACGAGCTGCGCAGCTCGTCGAACAGCCCGGCCTGCTCTGCGGCGGTGCGCAGCCGCTCGACGAGTTGGGCGGTGAGCGTCGGGATCGAAGAACGGGCGCCCGGTGCGGGTCCAGACCGCGCCCAGCGCGTCACCGGGCGCACCGAAGCGCGCCCTCGCGGCGTCCAGCGTGCGGCACACGAGCGCCACCGCCCGCGAGCCCATGTGCTTCTCCTCGCAGATCACCGCATCGACGCCGGCAGCGCGATACGCCTCGAAGGCCTGCTCAGGATGCTCGAGCAGACCGGGCCGCGCCGACGTCTGCACCGGGCTCATCGTCGGCGGGAGGTAGATCAGCCAGCGCGGGTCCACCGCGAACCGGCTCATCACCTCGAGCGCGCCGGCCGCGTTGTCGGCCCGCACCCCGATCCGGGACAGATAGCCGGTTTCGACCACCCGACCACCGTCGACGTCGGTGATGTCGAGCACCTCCGGGTCGCGACGCGCGATCGTCTCTCCAGCCTGCGGAATCGGAAACGGCTTGGCGGGCGCGTAATGCACCCGCTCCGCCGGCACCGACATGATTTCGCGTTCCGGATATCGAAGCGCGGTGAGGTGACCGCCGAACACGCACCCGGTGTCGAGGCACATGGTGTTGTTGACCCACTCAGGTGTCGGCACCGGCGTGTGCCCGTACAGCACGAGCGCCCGACCCCGGTACTCCTGCGCCCAGGGGTAGCGCACCGGCAGCCCGTATTCGTCGGTCTCGCCGGTGGTCTGGCCGTACAGGCAGAAGGACCGCACGCGCCCGGACGAGCGGTTCTGATACCGCTCGAGCACTCCGGCGTGTGCGACGACCAACTGTCCGGCGTCGAGCACGTAATGACTGATCAGGCCGTCGAGGAAGGCCTCGACCTCGGTGCGGAACTCGTCCGGCTCGCGACCGAGCTGGGCCAGTGACTCCGCCAGCCCGTGGCTCACCTGCACCTGCCGGCCGCGAAGCGCCCGCAGCAGCTTCGCCTCGTGGTTGCCGGACACGCACAGCGCGTCACCGCCGGCCACCATGCCCATCACGAGACGCAGCACGCCGGGCGTGTCCGGGCCGCGGTCGACCAGGTCGCCGACGAACACGGCCTGCCGGTGCGGATGACGCGCGCCGACGGGCCGACCGTCCGAGTCGCGCTCGATCGAGTAGCCGAGCCGCTCGAGCAGCTGCTCGAGTTCGGCCCGGCAGCCGTGCACGTCACCGACGACGTCGAACGGTCCGGTGAGGTCGCGCCGGTCGGTCCACAACGGCGCTCGGACGATCGTGGCGTCGGCGATCTGCTGCACCCCGCGAAGGTGGTGGACCCTGCGGAATCCCTCGCGCGACAGGCCGCGCAGCGAGCGGCGCAGCTGACCGTGCTGACGGCGCAGCACATGCGGCCCGAAGTCGCGGTCGGCGCGGGCGGCGTTGCGTTCGGCGCACACGCTCTCCGGCACGTCGAGCACGATCGCAACCGGCAGCACGTCGTGGTCGCGGGCCAGCGCGATCAGTTCGCGGCGTGCTTCGGGCGTCACGTTGGTGGCGTCGACGACGGTGAGCCGCCCGGCGGCCAACCGCAGCCCGACGATGTGGTGCAGCAACGCAAACGCCGTAGGGGTCGCGGACTGGTCGTTCTCGTCGTCGGCGACCAGACCGCGGCAGAAGTCGGAGGAAATGACCTCGGTGGCCCGGAACTGGGCGCGGCCGAAGGTGGATTTCCCACTGCCGCTGATGCCGATCAGCACGACCAGTGACAGGTCGGGGATCTGGTAGTCGGTCATGCCGGCTCCCTCGTGAACACCGCGAGCTGTGTGGGTGAGCCGACCTCGGGGTCGTCCGGGCCGATCGGATGGTGCGCGACCGTGTAGCCGTAGGTCACGGCGACGTCCGCCGCCCATCCTGCGAACTCGGCTCGGGTCCATTCGAACCGGTGGTCGCGATGGCGTAGCGCGCCGGCCGCCAGCCCCTCGAAGCGCACGTTGTACTCGACGTTGGGAGTCGTGACGAGCACCGTGCGCGGTGCCGCGTGCCCGAACACGCAGCGCGCGAGCGCCGGCAGCCGCGGTGGGTCGACGTGCTCGACGACCTCCATCAGCACGGCGGCGTCGAGGCCGGCGAGCCGGTCATCGCGGTAGACCAGCGACGACTGGAACAGTTCGACCCGCTGCGGCTCGTGTTCGAGGCGGCGACGCATCCGGCGTGCTGCGATCGACAGGGAGCGCGCGGAGACGTCGGTGCCGACGATCCTGGTGAACTGTCGGTCGACTGCCAACTCGCCGAGCAGCGCACCCTCGCCGCAGCCGAGATCGCCGACCTCGCGGGCACCCGCGGCGTGCAGGGCGGTCCGCACCGCCTCGCGTCGCTGCCCGGCCAGCGGCAGGTGCGGCTGCTCGGCGGGGTTCTCCAGTTCCTGCGGCTCGGCGTCGTCGAGGTCGGCGAGCCGGTCGAGTGCGGCGCGTTCGAGCTCGCGATTGTGCGCCAGATACCGGCGCGCGATGAGCTGCTTGTCCGGGTGGGTCGCCAACCAGTCGCCGCCGGCGCGGATCAGCTTGTCGATTTCGTCGGTGCTCACCCAGTAGTGCTTCGCGTCGTCGAGCACCGCGAGCAGCACATAGACGTGGTTCAGCGCGTCGGCCAGGCGGAGTGTGCCGGTCAGCCGCAGGTCCAGGTAGCGGGAGTCGCCCCAGTGCGGCACAGCCGGGTCCAGCGGGAGCGGTGTCGCGGTGAGCGTCCAGCCGAGCGGCTCGAACAGCCGGCGGGCCAACTCGGCACCACCGCGGCACGGCACGGCCGGCAGGTGCAGCTCGAGCGGCATCGGGTTGGCCGCGACCTCCGGGCGGGCATCGCAACGGCCGGTGAGCGCGGTGCCGAACACCCCCTTGAGGGCGACGGCGAGCATGCTCGACGCCGCGTACGGACGGTCGTTGACGTACTGGCCGAGCGCGAAGGCTTCGGCGGGTCGACCGCGAGAACCACGCGCCCCGCGGCGGCCGCGCACCAGCGCGACCGGGTCGACCTCGAGCAGCAGCGCCGCTGTGCACCGCCGCGCCTCGGCAGCCGGGTAGAAGACGTGCGCGGTGCCGACACTGGTCGCGAAGGTCTGCGCACGCGCCGGATTCTTGTGCAGCAGATAGCCGAGGTCGGTGGCGGGTTCGCGCGTGGTCGTGATGGTCAACAGCACGATCGGCGATTCTCGCCGATCCGTCGGCCGGTGTCGTCCTGAATACCCGGGCAGGAGACTGTGGGGATGGACTACGAGCTCGTCACGTCCGAACCGACCCACGACGTCGTCGCCTCCGCGGCCGGCCTGTTCCAGCGCGCGGTCGCCGCGGGCGCAGCGATCGGGTGGGTGGATCCGCCGAGCGTGGCGGAGGTCGGTGCCCTGCTGCGCGGGATCGCGGCCGACGTCCCCGCGGGTGATGCGGCACTGGTGCTCGCCCGGTCCGGGCCGGACGTGCTCGGCATCGGCTATTGGCGCCGCTACGAACGCCCGACGCACCGGGTCAACGCCGACCTGTCGAAGATCGCGGTCGAGGCCTCGGCCCGCGGACGGGGTGTCGGGCGGGGGCTGATGACCGCGCTGATCGCAGCCGCGCGCGCCGCCGACATCGAGGTGCTGACGCTCGACCTGCGCGCCGACAACGCCCCGGCGATCGCGTTGTACGAGTCCTTGGGGTTTCGCCGCTACGGGCGCATCGAGCGGTTCGTCGCTGTGGGGGAGCGCCGCTACGACAAGCTGTTCTACGCCCTCGACCTGCGAGTCAGTGCGCGTACCACGTGAGCGCGAGTCGCTGGTGCGCCTCGGCGTTGCTGAGCTGCTCGACCCGCCGCCCGCCGATCACCAGCCGGTAGTAGCCGCGGTCGTCGGTGACACCGGTGATCGCGAGCCGGAACACGCAGGCGCCGCCGCGGGTCGAGGCCGAGATGAACGTGCCACCGTGCAGCGCCCCGGTCGCCAGCGCGAGGTCGTGCGTATCGGTGACGGTCACCGGCGTGCCGTCGACGATCCCGCGTGCGTCTCGGCTCCCCAGGCACCGCTTGCCGGACACCGCGAAATGAGCGCCGATGTCGCCGTAGATCGCATAGGTGCCGTGGATCGCGAAGGTGCTCGACGGTGCGGCGGCGCAGGCCGCCGCGGCGCCGACCGAAGCGGCGCAGGCCAGCGCACGAAGTGATCTCATCTGTCTGCTGCGATTGTGCCCGCCCCGCCGCGGGAGTTGTCGGGCACCGGGCCCCGCGTTATGGTCTGCATTCTTGAAGGGGATATCGGTGATATCCGAATACGGGGGAATTCATGTCATTGCCGATGATTTCCGGTCCGGGTTGGTATCCAGATCCGAACAATTCCGGCATTGTGCGGTATTGGACCGGCAGGTCGTGGTCGGGTGAACGGGCCTGGGACGGGTCGGCCTGGATCGACACGCCACCGATCGGTGCGCCGGGACCGGCTGCGGGTCTCGTGGTTGGTCCAGCACCGATCGCCGGCGCAGCCAAACCCTCGGTGCGGGTACGGAACCGGGTGTTGCTGGTGATTGCCGGCGCCGCTCTCATGATCATCGGATGCGTGCTGCCCTGGGCGACACAGAGCAACGGGCTCGGCACCGTCACGGTGCAGGGCACGTCGGCCGGCGGTGGGCAGGTGTCGATCGTCCTCGGGCTCGGCATCATCGCGCTCAGCGGATTGTTTCTCGGCGGCATCGCGGGGCGATGGTCGAATATCGTCTCACTGGTGCTCGGAATACTCGCGCTGGTGATTTGCGTGGCAAACATGTCGAATGTGTCAGACGTGATCGATCAGGAAAAGCGTGACGTTCCCGGTTTGACCGACAGCGGCGCCGGCACGCATTTCGGGGCCGGGTTGCTGATCCTGCTCATCGGCTCGATCGTGGTCGTGGTGGCCAGCCTGCTGGCCCATCTGGCCGTGCGCCGCGAGCGTCGCGCCATGGCCCGGGTCGCGCCGGCCTGAGCCGTCAGAGCGCGGGCAGCTCGATGACCTGGCCGGCGTAGGCGAGCCCGGCGCCGAAGCCGACGAGCAGCGCGAGTTGACCGGCTCTCGTGAGACCGCGCTCGGCGAGGCGGGCGAGGGCGAGCGGGATCGACGCGGCCGAGGTGTTGCCGGTGGTCCTGATGTCGGTGGCCACCACCGCGCGGTGCAAGCCGAGCTTGCGGGCGATCGAGTCGATGATCCGGACGTTGGCCTGGTGCGGCACGAACACGTCGATGTCGTGCAGGCGGACGCCGGCGCGGCGGCAGGCCTCGCGGGCCAGGGCCGGCACGGATTCGACGGCCCAGCGGAACACCTGCGGCCCTTCCATCTGCAGCCGGCCATCGCGCTCGTCGCAGCAGATCAGCCCACTGCGCGCGCCGTCGCTGCCCCAGACGACCGGACCGATGCCGGTGCCGGTGGTCGATGCGGTGACGACCGCGGCGCCCGCACCGTCGCCGAAGACGATCGACGTACCGAGGTCGACCGGGTCGAGCAGCCGGCTCATGTGCTCGGCGGCGATGATGAGCACCCGCTCGGCGTCACCGGCGCGGATGTGCGCGTCGGCCGCGGCGAGGGCGTAGCTGAAGCCGCTGCAGGCCGAGTTGATCTCGAACCACGGCGCGTTCGGAGCCACCCGGGCGGCGATCTCCTGTCCGCGGCTGGTCGTCGCGGGCGTCGTGCAACTCGCGGTGATCACGAGATCGACCGGCGCGTCGAGCTTCGCGCGCCGCAGCGCCACCCGGCCGGCCTCGACGGCAAGATCGGCGATGTCCTCGGCCGGCGTGAGCCGGCCGATCTCACGGATGCCGGTGCGTGCTTCGATCCACTCGGCATTCTTCGCGAACGGCGCGCCCAGCTCGGCGCCGTTCACCGAGCCGGCCGGCCGCGCCGCCGCGATCGCGATCAATCGCGACCCCGGCGGCGCGTTCCGTACCACCCTGACCATGAACGCCCTCTCGCCGAACTGCTTTGACGTCCTACTATCCGACGTACCGGCGAGTAGTGCGAATCCCCGCGGTCAGGTCAGGACGCCGGCCGCACGAGAGCGACCACACCGTGCTGGTATTCATCGGTGCCGGCGACGATCACCAGGTCGTCGGGCGTGCCGATCACGCCGTTGCCGAAGGCGATGCCCCACAGCCCGTCGTAGCCGACCGAGTTGCCCTTGCTGTCGCGCAGCGTCCCGAGCAGTGCACCGGACTTCGGGTCGTAGGCGTGGATCTGGCCGCCGTCCTCGTTGCCGACCAGCAGCGCGCCGCCGAAGCTGCCCCAGCCCTCGGGCGCGATGGCCATGCCCCACGGGCCGTCGAGCACGCGCCCGGTGACCAGTCGCTTGATCAGCTTGTTGTGCAGGTCGTAGACGTCGATCGCGCCGTGCACCTTGGCGGTGGCCTCCAGCGGCGGCGGGGGCGCGTAGCTGACGTAGACCTTGTCGTTCAGCACCGCGACGTTGTACGGCGTCAGGCCGGCCGGGAGCTTCGGGTCGGACAGCGTCGCGATCTGCTGCCAGCGGCCGTTGTAGACGCGGACCGTCGACGTCGCGTCGGCGGCGTACAGGCGCGGGCCGCGCGGCGTGTGCGCGAGCGCGAGACCGGTGAAGACCGCGCCGTCGACGGTCGCGACCGGCGTGGCGACGGTGGCCGGCGGCTGCCCGGTCACCGGTGCGGGCCAGGCCACGAGTTGCCCGCCGAGGGTGTCGAACAGGAACCGGCTGGGCGTGCCGTCGGGCAGGGTGAACTGGTCGGTGTCGTTGAAGACGACGCCGGTCGGCGCCGGCGGTGTCTGCACCGTCAAGCCGATCTTGGTCGGCGCGGGGTTGGTGCTGTAGAGCGTGCTCGTCGCGGTGCCGTTGTTGGCGGTCCACAGCGGGGTGGGAGATGCTGCGGGGCCGAACGCGACACCCCACGGATTCACCAGATCGGGGTCCGTCACCGGCGCCATGCCGGCCTGGTCGGCCACGACGACGGTCTTGACGAACGGGGTGTTGCCGGCTGGATCGGCGCCGGCCGGTCCGGCTACCGAGAAGCCGACCACGGCTGCTGCCGCGGTCCCGGTGAGCCCGATTGCGGCACAGCGCTGCCATTTGATCGAACGCATTGAGCGCCCCTTCCTGATCGCATCGATATCCCTCACCACGTGCACAGCCCGATCTGTGTTCAACAGGGACCTGCGTCACCCGGCGCTGTCACGGGATGTCCGGTTGCGGATACGGTGCTGCGGTGGGCGTCCTGCTGATGGTGCGGCACGGACAGGCCACGCTCGGCACCGGCAACTACGACGCGCTGTCCGAGCTCGGGCGGCGCCAGGCGGCCGTGGTCGGCGCCCGGTTGCGCGACTCCGACCTCGACATCGGTCGTGTGGTGTGCGGGTCGTTGACCCGCCAGCGCGACACCGCGCTGGCGATCCTGTCCGCGGTCGGGATGCCCGCCGACCGGCTCGAGGTCGACCCCCGACTCGACGAGTACGACCACGAGGGCGTGTTCGCGGCGCACTCGTCGGGCGTGACGTTCGAGACCGCACGCGGCCAGGTGACCTCCCGCGAGCTGCAGGCCTCGCTGGATCGGGCCATCGTGAGCTGGATCGCGGGCGACGGCGAATACGCCGAGCCGCACGACGCGTTCGTGAGCCGCATCCTCGCGGCGATCGACGAATTGACCGCGGGTCGCGGGGTGACGGTGGTGTCCACGTCCAGCGGCGTCATCGCCCTCGCCTGCGCGCAGGTCCTCGGGCTGCCGCCGGAGCACTGGCCGGCACTCGCCCGGGTGGTGGTGAACGGCAGCGTCACCAAGCTGATCAGCGGTCAGCTCGGCACCCATCTGCTCACCTTCAACGACCACGCGCATTTCGAGCGCAACCGGGCGGAGCTGACCTACCGCTGACTCAGGCGGCGAGCGCGAGCCCCGCGTAGGCCGCGCATTCCGGCGCGTCGTCGGTCTCGGTGTGTGTGAGCTCGGTGACCAGTGAGCGGATCAGTCGTTCGTCGCGGCAGATCGTGAGGTGCCCGCAGCCGGGGATGAGCAGGTTGGTCGCGCCGTAGCCGACGTCGTCCAGCCGCGCCGACGCGGCCGGCACGAGCCGGTCGCGGTCGGAGTAGTACGCGAGCCAGCGCTGCGGGCGCCCGGCGCACGGCTGCGCCGGTTCCGGCCGGTGCATGATGCGCGCGCAGCGCCCGGGCGCGATCCGACCGAGCGGTGCCCCGCGGTGCGGCGTCGCGATCGTCACCGCGGTCGCGGTCACGTCGGCAAGCTCGCTGGTCACGGTGCGCCGCACGATCAGACCGCCCATGCTGTGACCGACCAGGTGCACGCGCGGCGCGCCGGTGCGCGCCAACGCGCGCCGGGTCTGGCGCACCAGTTCGGCGGACACCTCGGCGGCCTCGGTGTCGAAGCAGCTGTAGTCGAGGCTCACCAGGTAGCCGAAGCCGGCGGCCGACAACGCCGCGCGCAGCGGTGCCCACACCGCCTCGCTGCCGACATAGCCGTGGACCAGGACGACCGGATAGCGGGCGTTGCGCTCGGCGGTGACCAGCCGCGTGTGGCAACCGCGGCGCATCAACGCGCCCGGCAGTTGCCGGGCCACCGACCCGACCGCGCGCACCTCCGCCATGCGGTTCATACCGTTGCAGAGCACCGAGCGGCCCCGCGTGATACGCGCGTGAAGCTGGTCAGGCGATCTCGAACACCGTCGACACCGGGCGGCGCGGGGTCGGCGGGAGCTCCGACTCCGGCGCGATCGGATGACCGACGCGCAACATCATCTGCGGGTACCCGACCCAACCCATCAGCCCCTGCACCCGGGTACGGAAGGCCGCGAAATCGACGGCCTGGCTCAGCGGGCAGGTGGCGACGCCGAGCAACTCGGCGCGCAGCATCAGCCGCATCATCGCGTGGCCGGCCGCGAGGTGGTCGCGCGGATTGTCGAATTCGCTCAGCACCACCGCGATGAGCGGTTTCTCGTCGACGTCGCGCTCGATCAGCTGCTGGCCGGTGACGCCCTCCTCGAAGTCGCGCAGGGGGATGTCGGTTCGGCGCGGCTCGTCGGGCTCGGTGTGCGGGAACGCCTCGGCGGGCACCCCGTCGGACACGTTGTGCACCTCGGGGTCGCGGATCCAGCGCCCCATCTCGGCGCGCAGCTCCTCGTCGTGCTTCTGGATCTGGTCGGCCCAGCTCACCGCGACGGCCAGGTTGACGCGCTGGTCCTCACTCGTCGGGAAATCGATCCACGCGTGCGCGTCGCTCCCGGCGCGTTGCACCGCGTCGATCTCGGCGGCGGTCACGTTGTCGCGCGAGAAAGGACGGCGGTCGCTGCGGCGGCGCAGCGCGGCGTCGGCCAGCGCGACGGCGTCGGCGTCGGGCTCGCGCGAGCCGACGGCCCGGAAGCGAGCGAGCAGATCGGGGTCGGAATCGGGCAGCACGCTCGTCTCGATCTCGAGACCGGTTGCGCGCAGACCCACCTCGGTGAGATACAGCGCCGCGCCGCAGCTGAGCAGCATCGAGTGACCGTCCGGGTCGGCGACGCGCAGTTGCCGCTCCCGATCGGCCAGCAGGACGAGTCCGTCGGGGTCGAGGCGCCAGCGCCACGGCTGGGTGTTGTGGATCGACGGCGCGCGTACTGCGACCTCCAGCGCGGCAGTCACCGCCGACGGTTCGAGGCGGGCATCCGTGCCGGTCATCGCAGCTCCTTTCACCGTCCGACCAAACCGTATCGCCCCGCTCGGGCCCGGTGTCGGACGGCTCAGGAAGCTCAGTTGCCCTTGCGCACCCGCTTGAACTCCTCGCGTGCGACCGAACGGCGATGCACCGCGTCCGGCCCGTCGACGATGCGCAGCGCGCGTGCCCACGCATAGAAGTAGGCGAGCGGGAAGTCGTCGCTGACCCCGGCCGCGCCGAAGACCTCGATCGCGCGGTCGATGACCGCGCACGCCACCGCCGGCGCCGCCACCTTGATCGCGGCGATCTCGACCCGGGCGCCCTTGGAGCCGTGCCGGTCGATGAGCCATGCGGTCTTGAGCACCAGCAGCCGGGCCTGCTCGATCTCGATCCGCGAGCGGGCGACGAGCTCCTGCACGACGCCCTGGTCGGCGAGCGGGCCGCCGAACGCCGTGCGCTCGTCGGCCCGGCGCACCATCATGTCCAGGGCGCGCTCGGCCATCCCGATCGCTCGCATCGCGTGGTGGATGCGACCGGGCCCGAGCCGGGCCTGGGCGATCATGAACCCGTCGCCCTCCTCGGCGAGCCGGTTGCCGGCCGGCACCCGCACGTTGTCGAACTCGATCTCGGAGTGACCGTGCTGGTCCTGGTACCCGAAGATCGGCAGGTGCCGCTCGATGGCCATGCCCTCGGCGTCGCGGGGCACCAGGATCATCGACTGCTGGCGGTGCGGGGGAGCGTCCGGATCGGTCTTGCCCATGACGATGAACACCTGGCAGCGTTCGTCGGCCGCGCCGGAGATCCACCACTTGTGGCCGTTGATGACGTAGTCGTCGCCGTCGCGACGGATGCTGGTGCCGATGTTGGTGGCATCCGAACTGGCGACGGCCGGCTCGGTCATCGCGAACGCCGAACGGATCGTCCCCTCGAGCAGGGGCTCGAGCCACTGCTTCTTCTGCTCGTCGGTGGCGAACAGGTGCAGGGTCTCCATGTTGCCGGTGTCCGGCGCCTGGCAGTTGATCGCCTCGGGCGCGATGACCGGCGACCAGCCGGAGATCTCCGCCACCGACGCGTACTCGGCGTTGGACAGGCCCGACAGGCTGGGCATGAACAGATTCCACAGATTGCGACGCCGCGCCTCGGCCTTGAGCTCCTCGAGCACCGGCGGGTGCGCATGCGGGTCGTTGGCGGCGCGCCACTCGTCGTAGACCTTTTCGGCAGGGAACACATGCTCACGCATGAAGTCCCACATCCGGTCACAGGCGTCCTGCGCTGCGGGTGACAGCTCGAAGTCCACGGATCGTCCTTTCCGTCAGGCGGATGTCGCACCGTACCGGCGGAGCTCCCGCCGGGCGAGCGTCATCTTGTGCACCTCGTCGGGACCGTCGGCGATGCGCAGCATACGGGCCTGCGCGTACAGCTCGGCCAGCGGAAAGTCCTGGCTGACCCCGCCGCCGCCGTGCGCCTGGATCGCGTGGTCGATGACCCAGGTGGCCATCTGCGGCGCCGCCACCTTGATCGCCGCGATCTCGATCGCCGCGCCGCGGTTGCCGACGGTGTCCATCAGCCACGCCGTCTTGAGGACCAGGAGCCGTACCTGTTCGATGCGGATGCGCGCCTCGGCCACCCAGTCCTGGAACACGCCCTGCTCGGCGATCGGCTTGCCGAACGGAAAGCGGACCTTGGACCGCTCGCACATCAGGTCGAACGCCCGCTCGGCCATGCCGATCAACCGCATGGCGTGGTGGATGCGCCCGGGACCGAGCCGGGCCTGCGCGATCGCGAAGCCGCCGTGGAACTCGCCGAGCAGGTTCTCCCGCGGCACCCACACGTTGTCGTACTGGATCTCCGCGTGCCCGCCGTGCGAGCCGTCGGTGAAACCGAACACGCTGGTGGAGCGCAGCACGTTCACACCCGCCGTGTCGAGCGGGACGGCGATCATGGTGTGGGTGCGGTGCCGCTCGCCGTCCGGGTCGCTGCGGCCCATCACTATGGCGATCTTGCACCTGTCGCTCATCGCGCCGCTCGACCACCACTTGCGGCCGTTGATCCGGAAGCCGTCGCCGTCCTCGCGGATCTCGGTGGAGATGTTCGAGGCGTCCGAGCTCGCCACCGCCGGTTCGGTCATCGAGTAGACGGAGCGGATCTCCCCGGCGAGCAGCGGTTCGAGCCACTGCTGCTTGATCGCCGGCTGGGCGAAGTGCGCGAGCACCTCCATGTTGCCGGTGTCCGGGGCGGAGCAGTTCAGCGCCTCGGGAGCGATCCACGGGCTGCGGCCGGTCAGTTCGGCGATCGGTGCGTATTGCAGGTTGGTCAGTCCGGCGCCGTGCTCGGAGTTCGGCAGGAACAGGTTCCACAGCCCGCGCGAGCGGGCCTCGGCCTTGAGCGTCTCCATCACCGGCGGCGTGCCCCACGGCGCCGTTTCCCGGCGTTGGCGCTGGTAGACCGGTTCGGCGGGCAGCACGTGTTCGTCGAGGAAGGCGAGGGTCCGGGCTCGGAGGTCCTCGACCGTGTCGTCGTAAGCGAACTCCATCGTCGCGCTCCTGTCCTCGATGAGGTGCCGCAGCCTATCGCGTCATACCGACCGGTCGGAATCCCAGAGCGGCCGATGTCTCACCGACCGGACAGCAGCTTCCAGCGACCGGCCTGCAGCGTCCATACCGCCGACAGGTCGTCGGACGGCACCTGGCCGCCGAACAACAACACCTTGCCGGCGGTCGCGTCGACGGTGAGTGCGCCCGGGTAGAGCGGCCCGCCCGCCGTTGCCAGCGGCCGCCATGCGGTGCCGTTCCAGAGGTAGGTGTGCAGATCGCCGCCCTGGAACAACACGACCGAGCGGCTTGCCGGGTCGTACCCGAGCCGGTCGCGGATCGGGTCGTAGGGCGGCGAGTGCGGCGTGGCCAGTTGGCGCCAGCTGGTGCCGTCGAAGGACCACAGGGCGCTGGTCGCCGTCACCTGGTCGGTGTCGTTGGTCACCGGTGAGGAGCCCTGGGTGAGCAGCAGCAACTCCCCGCGCGCGGTGTCGTAGATGACGAGCGGGGCCCGGGTCAGCGTCGGGGCGTTCGGTGCCGGCAACCGGTGCCAGTTGCCGGCTCGCCACTCCCAGGTCTGCAGGGTCGAGGGGGTGCCGGCCGGTGCGGTCTGGCAGCACACCGTCACGAGCAGCACCGCGCGTCGCGCCGGGTCGTATGCGGCCGCCGCGAACACCCCGGGGGCCGGGTGATCACGCGGATGCAACTCCCGCCACGACAGCCCGTTCCACTGCCAGGTGCTGCTGCCCGACCCGCCGAGCGGCGGGATGCCGCCGAACAGGATCGCGGCGCCGGTGGACTCGTCGTAGGCGAACGCGGGGTAGGACGTGCCCGGTGGGGTCACCGCGGTCGGGATCCGGCGCCAGCCATTGACGTCCCATGACCACGTGTCGCGCGGGAACAGGTCGTTCGGCGACGTTGCGCCGAGCCGACCGCCACCGAAGAGTGTGACGGTGCCGGTGAGCCGGTCGAAGGACACGGCCGGCCCGGTGCGTCCGCCCGGGAACCGGCTGCTGGTCGGCAGGAACAACCCCGGCGCGACCGATGCCGGGGCCGTACTCGGCCTCGCGGCAGCCGGGGCGTCGGGCGCCGGGTCGGGGCGGGTGAGTGCGAACACGACGGCGCCGACCACGGCTGCCGCGCCGATCGCGGCCAGCGCCAGGCGGCGGCGCGAGTGGCCGGTGCGCGAGCCGCCGCGAGGTCCTGTCAGGTCGGTTGCCGCGATGCGGCTCGGTGTCGACGTGTGCGCCCAGCCGGGCGGCGGCCGCGCGCAGGCCCGGCGCGCCGATGACCGCGTCGTCCCAGCCGTCCGGGCACACCAGCACGGCGGCGCAGGTCCGCAGCGCCCCTTGCGGCGTGGCAGGCGCCGCGGCTGCACCCGGGCCGACGAGCACGGCCCGTAGGCCGGCACGCAGGCGTTCGCCGTCCGTGGCGGAACCCGGGCTCACGTCCACCTCTGCCCACGGTGTCGGGCTCTTCGACGTCGCGACGTCCCAGCGCGCCGGACCGTCGACCAGACCGCGCAGCAGCGTGATCACCGCGTGCGCGCGGTCGCGATCCGGTTCGGCGCCGGGGGAGATGTCGAGGACATGATCGACGACGGCGTAGTCGAAGTCGTCGCGCAGCCAGGGCGCCAGCCACGGTGCGGCGCCGTCGGTGCGCAGCGGCGTCAGCCGTACGCTCTCGACCGGATTCACCGCGCCCCCGCCCTGGCTGCCGCGACGGGCCGCCCGGTGGCCAGTATGCGGCAGCGAACTTGGGTCTAGGCCAGGTACCGACTAGTCGGTACGCTCTCCGACAGCGCGGACGGTGTTCGCACCAGCGGGCCGCGCGGCTGCCGACACGCAGCGATTCGGTCCGGGTTCCGGATCGAGATGGGGAGCGTCATATGTCATCTGCGGACAAGCCTTGGTTGGCTCTCTACGACGAAGGCAAGCCGGCCGAGGTCGAGTTCGAGTACAGCAATGCACTGGACATGTTCAAGGCATCGGTGCAGCGTGCGCCGGACTCGCCGTTGATCCACTACCTGGACTCCACGCTCACCGTGGCGGAGGTCGACCGCATCAGCGACGCGCTCGCGGTCGCCCTGCTCGACAACGGTGTCGGAGCCGGTGACCGGGTGGCGATCTACCTGCAGAACATCCCGCAGTTCGTGATCGGCATGGTGGGCATCTGGAAGGCCGGCGCCGTCATGGTGTCGATCAACCCGATGTATCGCGAGCGCGAGGTCACCGGTCTGCTCAACGACTCGGCCGCGGTCGCGACGATCTGTCTGGAGAGCCTCTACGGCGAGGTCATCTCGAAGCTCAAGGACGCCACGTCGCTGCGCCTGGTCATCACGACCTCCGAGCTCGACTACCAGGAGACCCCGCATCCCCGGCTGTTCGCCGAGGTCACCCGGCAGCGCCACGAGGGCACACTCGATTTCGTCGAACTGGTCCGCCAGCACGACGGTCAGCAGCCGCCGCCGGTCGAGCTCGGCCTCGACGACGTCGCGTTCATGACCTACACGTCGGGCACCACCGGTCCGTCCAAGGGCGCGATGAACACGCACCGCAATGTCGTGTTCACCTCGCAGGCCTACCGCGACTGGATCGAGATCACGGCCGACGACGTCGTGCTCGGGGTCGCGCCGTTGTTCCACATCACCGGCTTGATCGGGCACATGACACTGTGTCTTCTCACGCCGGCGCCGCTGGTCCTCGGGTACCGGTTCGACGCGTCTGTCGTCCTCGACCTGATCGAGCGATACCGGGTCACCTTCTCGATCGGGTCGATCACCGTGTTCGTCGCGCTGATGAACGAGCCCTCGGTCAAGGACCGCGACGTCTCGTCGCTGACGAAGGTCTACACCGGTGGGCAGGCGGTGCCGCCGACCGTGGTCGAGGAGTTCGAACGCGTTGTGGGCCCGTACATCCACGTCGCCTACGGCCTGACCGAGTCGACCTCGCCGTCGCACTTCGTGCCGTTGCGGCGCCGCTCGCCGGTGGACCCGGAATCGGGTGCGTTGGCCGTCGGCGTACCGATCTTCAACACCACCGCGACGATCCTCGACGAGAACGACAAGGAGGTGAAGCCGGGCGTCGTCGGCGAGATCTGCCTGGCCGGCCCGCAGATCGTGCCCGGGTACTGGGAGAAGCCGGAGGAGACCGCGCACGCGTTCCGCGACGGATGGTTCCACACCGGCGACGTCGGCATCATGGACGCCGAAGGCTGGTTCTACGTCGTCGATCGCAAGAAGGACATGATCAACGCTTCCGGCTTCAAGGTCTGGCCGCGCGAGGTCGAGGACGTGCTCTACACCCACCCTGCGGTGCGTGAGGCCGCGGTCGTCGGCGTGCCGGACCAGTATCGCGGTGAGACGGTGATGGCGTTCGTGTGCCTGAAGGCGGGGCAGAGCGCCACGGCCGAGGAACTGCAGGCGCACTGCAAGGCGCAGATGGCCGCGTACAAGTACCCGCGCACCATCCAGTTCATCGACGAGTTGCCGAAGACGGTCAGCGGCAAGATCCTGCGTCGCGAGCTGCGCGACAGTGTGACCTCGTGAGGGTCGGCGCCGGTGTGGAGTGACGCCGACCTGCCGGAATGGTTCCGGCCCGACGAGTGGGTGCCGCCGCCCGGGTCGGTGGCGACGCGCAACCTGACACGGCTCATGCAGCGTTACGAGGTGCCCACCTACGCGGCGCTGCTCGAGGCGACCGCCGCGGATCCGGAGCGGTTCTACCGCATCGCGTTCGACGACCTCGATTTCGGTTGGCTGCGGCCGTGGACGCAGTTCGCGGACATGAGCCGCGGCGTCGAGTGGGGGACGTGGTTCCGCGGCGGCACGACCAACGTGGCGTGGCTCGCTGCGCAGCGCTGGGCCGACACCGACCGGGTCGCGATCATCTGGGAGACCGACGACGGCGAGACCGGACAGCTCACCTTTGCCGAGCTGAACGACCAGGTCATCCGAGCTGCGGCCGGCTTGCGCCGGCTCGGTGTCGGAGAAGGCGATGTCGTCGTCGGCTACCTCCCACTGCTGCCCGAAGCGGTGGTCGTCATGCTCGCGGCAGCTCGCATCGGCGCGATCTCGGGCTCGGCCTTCTCAGGTTACGGCCCGGGCGCGCTGGCCGAGCGGCTCCGGCTCTCCGGGGCAAAGGTGCTCGTCACCGCCGACGGTTTCCGCCGCCGGGGCAAGGTCATCGACACGCTGCGCAATGCGGTCGAGGCGATAGCGGACAGCCCGTCGGTGCAGTCCCTCGTCGTGGTCGACAGGCTCGGGTTGCCGCGCCCGTCGGCGCCGGTGAAGACGATCGATTGGGCCGAGTTGCTGCCGTCCGACGCGGAGACCGACCTGCCCGAATGGGATGCCGAGACGCCGTGCCTTCTCGGCTTCACCTCGGGGTCCAGCGGCCGGCCCAAGGGTGTCGTGATGACGCACGGTGGGCCGGCGTACCGCATCGCGCTGGAACTGAGTTACAACTTCGACCTGAACCCCGGCGACCGGCTCGCCTGGGTCACCGACATGGGCTGGATCATGGGCCCGAACTCGACGCTCGGCCCCCTGGTGCGCGGCGCGACCACCGTGCTGTTCAGCGGGGTGCCCGACTTCCCCGACCCTGGCCGGCTGTGGCAACTGGTCGACACACACCAGATCACGCACCTGGGTATGGCGCCGACCGTGGTGCGATTGCTTGCGAGCAAGGACGAATCGTGGGTGCGGCAGGCCTCGCTGACCTCGTTGCGCGTGCTCGGCTCGACAGGTGAACCGTGGACCGCGCCGGCCTGGCGCTGGCTGCACCGCTACGTCGGGCGCGGTGTCGCGCCGATCATCAACTGGTCGGGCGGGACCGAGATCGGCGGTGGCATCCTCGTCGGCAGCCCGGTGGTGCCGATCCCGATGGGGCGCTTCTCCGGACCGTCGGTGGGCATGGCGGTCGACGTCCTCGACGACGCCGGCCACCCGGTGACCGACGCGGTGGGCGAGCTGGTCATCACCAAGCCGTGGCCGTCGATGACCCGCGGGTTCTGGGGCGAGCCGCAGCGCTACCTGGACAGCTACTGGTCGCGCTGGCCCGGTGTGTGGGTGCACGGCGACCGCGCCATCCGGTACAGCGACGGGACGTGGGAGATCCCAGGTCGCTCCGACGACGTCATGAACGTCGGCGGCAAGCGCGTGGGGCCGGTCGAGTACGAGACCCTGGCCGAGCACGTCGACGGCGTGATGAGCGCGGCGGCGGTGGGCATCCCAGACGACGTCAAGGGCGAGGTACCGGTGGTCGTGGTGGTGCCGTCAACGTCGTCGGCCGACCGCGCGGCACTCGTCGACGCCGTGCGCGAGAACATCCACGCTGCGATCGGCAAGGCGATGTCGCCGGCGGCGGTGCTGGTCGTCGATTCGCTGCCCATCACCCGGTCGGGCAAGGTGCATCGCCGCGCGGTGCGGTCGTGGCTGCTCGGCGCCGATCCCGGTGACCTGTCCACCCTCGACTCGACCGAGTCGGAGGCCGACATCGTCGCCGCAGGTGCGGCCTTGCGCGCCGCCCCGCCGTGAGCACCGGTGCCAGAGGTCAGCGCCCGGTCCACCGGGCGGCTCGCTTCTCGGTGAACGCACGCGCGCCCTCCACGGCGTCGGCGCTGGACTGCACACGCGCCGACGCTGCCTGGCTCGCCGCCCAGCATGCGTCGTCGCCGGCGTCGACGGACAGACGCAGCACCCGCAGCGTCTCCTGGATCGCCAGTGGGGCGTTCGCCGAGATGCGTTCGGCGAGTGCGAGCGCCTCGGACAGCACGTCCTCGGTCGCGACGACGCGGGTCACCAGCCCGAGCCGATGTGCCTCCTCGGCGTCGATGCGGTCACCGGTGAGCATCAACTCAGTCGCTCGACCGCGGGGGATCACGCGGGGCAGCCGGAAGATTCCGCCGGCTGCGGCGACGATCCCGCGGGTCACCTCCGGCAACCCGAACCACGAGTCGCGCGCTGCGACGACGATGTCGCAGGCTAGGACGAGTTCGCAGCCGCCGGCCAATGCGAAGCCGTTCACCGCCGCGATCATGGGTTTGGTGCGTGGATAGCGCACGAAGCCGGCGAACCCGCCCGGCTCGACCTCGAGGCCGGCCGCCTCGCCCTCCGCCACTGCGTTCAGATCGGCACCGGCACTGAACGCCCGGTCGCCGGCCCCGGTGAGCACGCCCACCTGCACCGAGTCGTCGCTTTCGAACTTCGCCATCGCCAGCGACATTGCTTCAGCCACCGCGGCGTTGACGGCGTTGCGACGCTCGGGCCGGTTGAGCGTCAGCAGGGCCACCCGGCCGCGCACCTCATACAGCACCTCGTCGGTCAAGATCCCGATCTCCCGTTCGTGTGGCCGTGCGCGTGGCGCGCCGCGTCGAGCGCCGGTTGTTCGTCGACCGGGTGCAGCGCGTTGAGGTAGACGCCGGCGAGTTGTTGGCCCAGCTCGTGCGCCGACCACGTACCGGACGAGGAATACCACGTGTAGAACCAGTTGCAGCTGCCCAGCAGCGCGTAGGTGACCATTTTCGGGTTCATATCCGAGCGGAACGCGCCCTCCACCTGCCCCTGCGTGATGACCCGCAGATACAGCTGCGCGTATTCGCGGCGCATCTCCTGTACCAGCTGCCATTTGTCCGGTGGGAGGCGGTGCATGTCGCGGAAGAAGACGGTGACCCCGTCCTGGTACCTGGCGATCGACTCGACGAGGTTGACGATCAGCAGGGTGAGGCAGGCTCCCGGGTCGAGATGCTGGGCGAGGATGCGCTCCGCATCCCACAACTCGCCGGACACGATCTCGGTGTGGATCTCGTAGAGGAGGTCCTCCTTCGCCGTGAAGTAGTGGTAGAACGCCCCCTTGGTGACCCCGACGGCTTCGACGATCGCCTGCACGGACGTCGCATCGAATCCGCGTTCGGCGAACAGGGTCGCACCGGCCCGCAGCAGCTGCCCTCGCATCGGCACCGTCCGGTCGCGCGTGGGCGTGGGCGCGCGGGGGGACCGCTCACTGCGGCGTTTGGCGGGCATCTCTCCTCCACACCGTGGGTCGTCGACGCAGGCGTCTCCGACCTGGCAGCCTGACGAATTTAGCCGACGCTCGAACTAAACATCGTGACCACTTTCTTATCGGAATCCCTTGACACTGCGACTCCGGTTCGCGAGTCTCGGCGACTATACCGACCAGTCGGTACCCCCTCAAAAACGCAGCGTTGCCGAACGGGGAGGCAAGACGTGGTGCCACCGGATACGGACTGTTCCGTGTCGGTCGCGCTCGGCAATCGAACGAGTACGGCAAGCGCGTCAACGCTGTTGCAGATGAGGGATCGCACCACGGGACGGGCCCGTGGGCCGAAGGGGAGAAGCGTGTGATGCTACGCAGGATCGGCGCAGTGCTCATATCGGCCGTACTTTTCGTCGGGCTCGCCGCGTGCGGTTCCGCGAAGGACAGCGGCGGTGGCGGAGGGAGTGGTGGCGGCTCTGCTGCCAAACACTCGGGCAAGTACAAGGTGGCGCTCAGCCTGAGCTACACCGGCAACGACTGGCAGAACGAGGCGGCCAACCTGGTGAAGGCGGCGGCCAAGACGGCGCCCTACAGCAGCAAGGTGGACCTGCGGGTCGACATCGCCGGCGCGGATGTCACGAAGCAGATCCAGACGATCAACAACGAGATCTCGGCCGGGATGAACGCGATCATCGTGTATCCGATCTCCCCGACCGCGCTGAACGCGACGATCCAGAAGGCCTGCAACAAGAAGATCGTCGTGTACGCCTACGACAGCCTGGTCACCGCGCCGTGTGCCTACAACGTGCACATCGACCAGTACGAGTGGGGCATCTACAGTGCCGAGTGGCTCGCGAAGGAGCTCAACGGCAAGGGCAAGATCGCGAACATCTCCGGCGTCCCCGGCACCACCGTGGACAGCGACCGGCAGAAGGCCCTCAAGGACACCCTGAAGAAGTACCCGGGCATGAGCATCGCGGGCACGGCGAACGGTGCGTGGGCGCAGGCGCAGGGCAAGACCGCGTTCATCTCGATCGAGGCCGGCCACCCCGACATCGCCGGTGTCTACGCAGAGGCCGGTTGCTACGCGATCACCCAGTATCTGATCTCCAGCAACAAGAAACCGCTGCCGTGCGCCGGTGAGATGAGCAACGGCCACCACCTCTACATGCTGTCGCCGGACGTCTGCAAGAAGACCGGCGTCCCGGTGTCGTCGTGCGTCAGTCTGCGCAGCTCCTCGGCGGGCTCACCGGTCTACTCCGGTGAGCTGGCCTTCATCAACTCGGTGAAGATCCTCGAGGGCCAGAAGGTCGCGCACGACACGATCCTGCCGTTGCCGAAGTACAACACCGACGATCTCGCCAAGCTCGGCGAGAAGGCGGTCGGCGAGAACCCCGCACAGGGTGCGCTGGTGTTCCCGCCGAGCAAGGTCAGCAACCCGGGCTTCTTCGGTGACTTCTGGAGCGAGCTCGTCGAGCAGGGCATCAACGGTGCACTGACCGGCGCCTCCGACAAGATCAGCACCGCCAAGACCTGCGCCCAGGTCGCCGGCTGCAAGGAGCAGGACAAGCTGGTCTTCGACAGCAACCACTCCGGCGGCAACTGAGCCTTGACAGGGGTGTGGTGACTGACCAGCGTTGGCGACAGGAGGCGGGATCCAGGTGAGCACCGGGCCGGCACTCGAGGTGTCGAAGGTGAGCAAGCGCTACGGCGCGACGGTCGCCTTGAAGGAAGCGTCGTTCGCCGTCGACAAGGGGCAAGCTCACGCATTGCTCGGCGAGAACGGCGCGGGCAAGTCGACGCTGGTCAAGATCCTCAGCGGAAACATCCGACCGGACGAGGGCAGCATCTCGCTGGCGGGCGAACCCATCCGGGTTCGCTCGTCACGGGATGCCCTCTCGGCCGGGATCGCCACTGCGTTCCAGGAACTGACGCTCGTCAGGCACCTCACGGTCGCGCAGAACATCATGCTCGGCCGTGCCAAGCGGAACCGCGTCGGACTTGTCACCAACGACAAGATGGCTGCCGATGCGGAGAAGATCCTCGCCGATTGGGAACTCCCCGACGTCGATCCGAATGCGATCGTCGGCGGGTTGAACCTTTCGACGAGGCAGCAGATCGAGCTCGTCCGGGTGCTCAGCCGCAACGCCGCGGTTGTGCTCCTGGACGAGCCGACTGCTGCGCTCGGCGCAACACAGGTCGACTGGCTGTTCCGGCAGGTGCGGCGCCTGCAGGCCGAGGACCGCACGGTCGTGTTCATCTCGCACCGGATGGGTGAGGTGCGCGAGATCTGCGACCAGGCGACCGTGCTTCGCGGCGGCCGCAACGTCGCCACGTTCGACACCGCCAGCAAGAGCGACGACGAGGTCGTCGAGATGATGATCGGTCAGGCGGTCGAGAACGTCCTCGACGAGCGCGGATCGGGAGCCACCATCGGCGCACCGGTCCTCACCGTCGAGGAACTGACCGCCGACCCGGGCCTGCGTGGAGCGACCTTCACCCTGCGCGAGGGCGAGATCATCGGCATCGCGGCCTTGCAGGGCCACGGGCAGTTCGAACTGTTCACGGCGCTGTTCGGTGCTCGCAAGGCCACCGGCGGGACGATCACCGTCGACAGCAAGGCGGTGCGATTCCACTCGCCGCACCATGCGGTGCACGGCGGAGCCGGCATCAACCTCATCCCCGAGGACCGCAAGGCCGAGGGCGTGTTGTTGAACATGTCGTGCCTGTCCAACGTCACGTTGCCGCATCTGAACGACTTCGCCAAGGGCGGCCTGCTGAACAAGCGCGCGGAGCGTGCGAATGCTCGCGAGGTGTTCCAGCAGCTCAACGTGCGCCGGACCGCGATGGACGACGACGCGTCGGTGCTCAGCGGTGGGAACCAGCAGAAACTCGTCCTCGGCAAATGGATGATGGGCGAGAGCAAGGTGCTGCTGATGTACGACCCGACGCGCGGCGTCGACATCGGCACGAAGACCGAGATCTTCCACATGATGCACGGCTTCGCCCAGAGCGGAAAGGCCATCTTGTACTACTCGACCGACATCGAGGAACTGCTCGGCCTCAGTGACCGGATCATCGCGCTGTACCGCGGCCGGGTCGTCGCCGAGATCAGCCGCGACGACGCGACCCGCAACAACGTGCTCTCGGCGATGTTAGGGACGGCGAAGCCCGCCGCCACCGATGCCGTCGGCGGAGCGGCGTAGTGGCCACCATCTCCGCCCCGGCAGGCACCAGCTGGTCGCGACGCGCGTCGGTCTACGGTCGGCGGTTCGCCACCACGGGCGCGGTCGGCCCCGGCCTCGTGCTCATCGTCTTGTTCTTCGTCTATGTCGCCGTCGGTACCGACGTGCTGACCAACGACGAGTTCAACACGCTGTCGAACGAGGCCGCGGCAGTCGCGATCGCGGCCGCCGGCGAGACCCTCATCGTGCTGGTCGGCGGGTTCGACCTCTCGGTCGGCGCGGTGCTGTCGCTGGTCAATGTCGTCATCGCCACCCAGATCGGCACCTCCCAGGGATCGCAGGCGGCGATGGTGCCGTTGGCGCTGTTGATCGGGCTCGGCACCGGTCTGGTGAACGGCCTGCTGGTCAACCTGATCAAGATCCCGTCGATCGTGGCCACGCTGGCGATGTCGTTCTTCTGGGGTGGCATCGCCTTACTGGTGCTCAAACAGCCGGGTGGGTCCGTGCCGCTCGACTTCGTCGGGTGG
This sequence comes from uncultured Actinomycetota bacterium, assembly GCA_963850835.1. Classification (GTDB taxonomy): domain Bacteria; phylum Actinomycetota; class Actinomycetes; order Mycobacteriales; family Jatrophihabitantaceae; genus Jatrophihabitans. Next base: position 668,822 of record CAWKNB010000007.1, read on the forward strand.
TTCACCGGGAACATCGGCACGTCGATACCCGCGGTGCTCGTGCTCATCCTCGTCGTGGTCGCCCTGTGGCTGCTGCTCAAACGCACCCGCCTCGGCCAGGCGATCTACGCCGTCGGCGGCGACCCGGCGGCGGCGGCCGCGAACGGCGTGCGGGTGAAGCTCACCTCGATCATCGCCTACTCGCTGGGCGGCGTCCTGTACGGGCTCGCGGGCATCGTGCTCACCGCGCAGAGCGCGAGCGGGGATCCGCACCTGGGTGACCCGTTGCTCTTGCCGGTGTTCGCCGCGGTGGTCATCGGGGGCACCGTGTTCGGCGGCGGCAAGGGCGACGTCGTGGGCAGCATCATCGGCGCCTACATCCTCTACATCATCGCCGACATCCTGTTCGCACTCGGTGTCTCGTCCTTCTACACCAACATCGTCAACGGCGTCGTACTGCTCGTCGCCGTCGTCGTCGGCTCGCTCACCGGCGTCGGCCAGTGGCTGCTGCGCCGCTCCAGACGTGAGAAGGACGAGAACCTCGCCGCGATTGCCGATCGGTCCGGCGCAGAGGAGGTGAAGATGGAATGACGAGCAAGGACATCCGCGACGAGGGCGCGCGGGCCTCGGAGCAATCGGGCCAGGAGGCGCCGGCGCTGACCAAGCAGGCCGGCCCGCCCGCGGCCGGTCCTGACCAACCGAACAGCCCCGGTGGATCTGCTTCGGTTTCCGAACGGCGCCGCAATCTTTTCTCGAGATGGTGGGCCAACCGCACCTACCGCACGGTGTTCGGCGTCTACATCTTCCTGATCGTCCTGATCCTGCTGTCCAAGACCGTGAGCTCCGACTTCGGCTCGGCGAGTTTCGTCCGCACCGTGGTCGGCCTGTCCGCGTTCACCGCGGTGGCCGCCTTCGGGCAGTTCATCGTGGTGTTGACCGGCGGCCTGGATCTGTCGATCCCGAACGTCATGACCGGTGCCGCGGTGCTGCTCACCGGGATGACGCTCGGCGAGAACAGCAAGGTGTGGTGGGTCCTCCCGCTGGTGCTCGTGCTGGGCGCCGCCATCGGCGTCATCAACGGGCTGGGGATCGTCTACCTGCGTGTCTCGCCGGTGGTCATGACGCTTGCGGTCAACGTGATCCTGAGCGGCGCCATCCTCGTCTACACGAACGGCACGCCCAAGGGTCGCGCACCGCAGTTCGTCGTCGACGTGATCCAGGGCAAGGCGCTCGGCACCTGGCTGCCGAACATCATCGTCTTCCTGATCATCTTCCTGATCCTCGGCACCATCCTGGTGAACCAGACCGTCTTCGGCCGGTACGTGTACGCGGTCGGCAGCAACAGTCAGGTCGCGTACCTGTCCGGCGTCCGGGTCAACCTCGTCCTGGTGGTGGTCTACGGGATCAGCGGCCTGTGTGCCGCGCTCGCCGGCGTCATGGTCGCCGGCTACGGCAACCAGAGCTATCTCGGCCTCGGCGACCCGTATCTGGTGCTCACGCTCGCCGCCGTGGTGCTCGGTGGCGTGAACATTCTCGGTGGGCGCGGGCTCTATGTCGGCGTCGTCGGCGGTGCCATCATCCTGACCACGATCTCCACGACGCTGTCCGGCACGTCGCTGCCGGATGCCGTCAAACAGATCGTCTACGCCGTGGCGATCATCGCTGCGGTGCTCGCAGCCCGACAACAACAGTCGGTCTGACCCGGACCGACGCCCGAACCAATACGGAGGTATGGATGACCAAGGCAGGCACGCTGGACATCAAGACGGTCCTGGAGCAGTCCGCCAAGTACCGCAACTGGGGCAAGTGGGGCGACGACAACGAACTCGGCTCCATGAACTACGTGACGCCCGAGATGGTCGCCGCGGCGAGCAAGCTGGTCAAGAAGGGCAAGGTCTTCTCGCTCGCGCTGCCCCTGGACTCCAAAGGCCCGATGACCGGCGACCTCGGTCGCATCAACTGCGTGCACGTGATGCTGCAGGACGGTGGCGACATCGACAACGGCGCGCAGGACCACCTGCCGACGCTGCGATACACCGACGACGCCGTGTACCTCGTGCTGCAGTCATCGACGCAGTGGGACGCGCTGTCGCACATCTACCACGAGGGCAAGATGTGGAACGGCTACGGCACCAAGGAAGTCAACAGCAGCGAAGGCGCGAAGAAGAACAGCATCACGGCCATCAGGGACAAGGCCATCGGTCGCGGGGTGTTGCTCGACATGCCGCGCTACAAGGGCGTCGACGCGCTGGAGACCAGCTACGGCATCACCGACGAGGATCTCGCCGGATGCGCGGAGAAGCAGGGCGTCGAGGTGCGCGAGGGTGACTTCGTGCTGGTCCGCACCGGGCAGCTCGAGGAACGCCGCAAGGCCGGCGACTGGGGCGACTTCGCCGGCGGGGCGGCGCCGGGGCTGGCGATCAGCGCGTCGGACTTCTTCTGCCCGCGGCACGTCGCGGCAGTGGCCACCGACACCTGGGGCACGGAGATGCTGCCGAACGAGACACCCGACGTCTGGCAGCCGCTGCACATCATCATGCTCGTGAACGCCGGCATCCACCTCGGCGAGATGTGGGACATGGAGGAGCTCGCCGCCGACTGCGCCGACGACGGCGTGTACGAATTCATGCTGATCGCACCGCCGCTCACCGTGACCGGCTCGGTCGGCTCGCCGGTGAACCCGCAGGCAGTCAAGTAACCCGACGCAATGGTGGATCCCGCCGACTCGGCGGGACCCACCATCGCGTGCGACGGGTCAGGACTTCGAAACGCTCCGGGAGCGCCGCGCGGGCGGTGCGGCGCCGTTGGCCGCGGCTCGGCTGCGACGCTTCGGCGGTGCGTCCGAGGACGGCTGCAGCGATTCGAGGAACCAGCGCGACGACTCGCGGGCCATGTACTGCGCACTGAAGCGGGAGTCGTCGCGGTACCACGTGTAGTAGTGGTGCACGAGCCCGAAGAACCCGATCGTCACGAGCTCCGGCGACAGGTCGGAGCGAAACGATCCGTCTCGCTGCCCCTTCTCGATGACCCCGCGGAACGCGACGTGGTAGCGCCGGCGGTCGCTGCGCACCGCGCGCAGCTTCTCGGGCGAGAGCCGGTGCATCTCGCGCTGGAAGATCGTGACATCGTCGCGGTGAGCGGCCGTGGTGAGCACGACGTCGGTCATCAGCGCGTCCACAGTGTCAGCCGGCGACAGGTTCATCGCGAGCACTCGATCAAGGGTGGCGAGCTCCTTGGTGATCACTCGGTGGTAGATCTCGTAGAGAAGGTCGTCCTTGGTCGAGTAGTAGTAGTAAAGCGCGCCTTTCGTGACATTGGCGGCGTCGACGATCTCTTGGACGGAGGTGCCCAGAAAACCCTTCTCTGCAAAGAGTCGGGTCGCCTCGGCGAGGATGCGGGATGTCACCGAGCCCGGCTCTGCGTCGGTGGTCGTGCCGGGCGCAGGAGCCTCGGCAGACGCGCCTTTGCGGCCGGGCTTCGTCGTCGTCTTCGCCATAGCCCCTCGGTGTTTGCGCTACCTGTGCCTACTGCTGAAATGTACTCCCAAGCGGGAAACCGACCAGTCAGTTCACCAGAATCACTCACGTCGAGGAGAGCGAGTCCATGACCGAAACCTATCCGGAGATGAAGCGCCCGCCAACGACAGTATTCACGAGTGTCGCCCAATTGGAGGCAACCGTCGGCCAGGACATCGGTGTCGGCGAGTGGCACGCCCTCGAACAGGATCGGATCGACCTGTTCGCGAAGGCGACCGGCGACTTCCAGTGGATCCACGTCGACCCGGAACGCGCGGCGGCCGGGCCGTTCGGCGGCACCATCGCGCACGGCTACCTGACCCTGTCGCTGCTGCCGATGCTGATGTCCGAGGTGTTCGATTTCGACAACATCGTGATGACCATCAACTACGGCCTGAACAAGGTGCGCTTCCCCGCGCCCGCCCGCTCCGGCACGCAGCTGCGCGCGCGCATTACGGTCAAGTCGGTCGAACCCGTCGGTACCGACGGCAAGGGTGCGCAGGTCACGCTCGGCGCCGCCGTGGAGTCCGATTCCACCGACCGACCGGTCTGCGTCGCCGACTTCGTGGTTCGCGTCGTGTTCGCGTGACGCGTCGCGTCACCGCTGTCCTCTTCGATCTCGGCGGGGTGGTGTTCGAGAGTCCGATGGGCGCGTTCACGGCGTACGAGGAAGCCGTCGGCCTGCCGCCCGGACTGATCCGCCGGATCAATTCCACCGATCCCGACACGAATGCGTGGGCGCGCGCCGAACGCGGCGAAATCACGCCGGCGCAGTTCCGCGAAGCCTTCGCGGCCGAGGCCGACGCGCTCGGTTACTCGATCGACGCCCAGCCGATTCTCGACGCGCTGCACGGGCCGGTGTACCCGTCGATGGTGCGGGCGCTGCGCGCGCTGCGCGGTGCCGGCCTGCGCCTGGCGGCGATCACCAACAACATGGAACCGCTGGCCGGCACGCGGGCCGACCTCGGCGATGTCCTCGACCTGTTCGAGGTGGTGGTGGAGTCGTCGGTCGAGGGCATCCGCAAGCCTGAAGGCGCGTTCTTCGAGATCGTCCTGCAGCGGCTCGGCGTCCCGGCCGAGGAGTGCGTCTACCTCGACGACCTGGGCATCAACCTCAAGCCGGCCCGGGCGCTCGGCATGACGACGATCAAGGTCACCGATCAGGACAGTGCGCTCGCCGAACTGGAACGGGCGACCGGCGTAGCCGTGCGATGACTCTTGACCCGAAGATGAAGAGCTCCGGTGGCTGGCACCTGACCAACGAGCCTCAGGCGAACCGGGAGGCGCTCATGCGCGGGTACTCGTCCGGAGCTGTTGGAGCGCGTCGAGCTGATCGTCGGGATCAGTGCCCATGTTCCACAGGACGTGCTCGACACCGAGGGACGCGAGTTGCGCGAGGTCGGCGGCGACCTGCTCGACCGAGCCGGTCAGTGGGGCACGTTCGTCTTGCGCGGTGGCGGTGATGGAGCCGTTGATCTGGACCACGATCGGCAGTGTTGCCGGATCGTGCCCGCTCGATTCGGCGGTGCGGCGGAACGTCGCGATGGTGTCGCGGAGTGCATCCCAGTCGAACATCACCAGGATCAGCCCGGTGCCCAACTGTGCCGCGCGTTCGACGGCTGCTGGTAAGGCGGCGCCGAGGAGCAGGGCTGGTGCGCCGCCGCGGACCGGTTTGGGTCCGAACTCCGACTCGGGGATGCGGTAGAAGCGTCCGTCGAATTGCACCGGGTCCGGTCCCCAGGCAGCCCGCATCGCCTCGATGTGCTCGGCGAAGCCGGCACCGCGGCGCGTCAAGGGGACGCCGGCTGCGCTGAATTCCTGGGCCATCCAGCCCTGTCCGAGGCCGGCCAGTAACCGGCCGGCACTGAGCTGGTCGAGGGTGGCCAACCGTCGGGCCAGGACGATCGGGCTGTGGAACAAGGTGTTGATCACGCTGGTGCCGAGCCCGATGCGGTCGGTGCGAGCCGCCACGTAGGTCAGGGTCTCCAGCGGGTCGTAGACGCTGGCCCATTCGGCCGGGGCGGGCATGACGGGCCCGAATCCGCCCATGGCGATCGGCTCGGTCGGTCGGAGCAGACGTTCGAATGTCCAGACCGCGTCCAAGCCGATCGCTTCGGCTCGCTCGGCGAACGCGACGAGCGCTGCTGGTGATGAGTACTGCCCCATCGTGGGCAGCATGGCTCCAAGCTTCATCAGGTCCTCCGTCATGTGCTGGGTTCGAGATCCACCGCGACGTCGATGTCGCCACGCCCGGTGATCAGTGGATGGTGGGGCGGTAGGTGAGTTCGGTGGTTCGGCCGTCCAGGGTGTGGCTGTCCAGCAACTCGAGGTCGAAATCGCCGGCGTCCCCCAGGATCGGGCTGGTGCCCGTCCGACCGGAGATGACAGGGAAGATCGTCACTTGCAAGCGATCCACGAGCCCGGCCGTCATCAGCGCTCGATTGAGCGACAGGCTGGCTTGAGACCGCAACGGGACGTCGGATTCGTTCTTCAACCTGTTGACGATATCCACGGCGTCGCCTCGAACGATCGTCGCGTTCGGCCAGCCCAAGGTGTCGCGCAACGTCGAGGAGATGACCGTCGCCGGCATCTGCAGCGTCCGCACATTCCACTCGTGCTCGGCGTGCGGGTCGTCGCCCGAGAGCAGGATCTCGGCGTTCTCGCGGAACGTGGTGGCACCGAAGACCATTCGCTGTTCGGTGTCGAAGATGGCGGCGCGGTGTTCGAGCAGCTGGGGACCTTCCTTGCCCCAGTAGCCGCCCCAGTCGCCGCTCTCGCCGTAGGAGCCGTACCCGTCGAGCGTGCAGAAGACGTCCCAGGTGTAGGTGGCAGTCATGTCGATCCTTCTTCCGTCGTGTGGAGGCGGTCAGCCGCAGCCGGCCGCGCGTACGTTCAGCGGGCTCCGTCAGAACGTCGATCAGAGACCACCGTTTTCGACACGATGCTGCGATCCGATTGCGTGAGGGTGCGTCGAGCGCGCGCGGAAGGCCTCAGGCATTGGCAACCTCCTTCGTCGGCGTGGCGGACACCAGCAGCGCCCCGCCGATCAACACCGGCATGGCATACCGGAGAACGTCCTGACGCACCGGGCTGGCCGCCATCGCTACGAGGTACACCGCGAACAGTCCGGCTGTGGCCTTGCCGGCCCAGCGCGGCCGCCAACCGGCAACGAGCGCGATCGCGATGCACACCTCCATGACCGTCGCCCCGACCGCGGCCGCCGAGATCGCAAACGAACTCGGGTCGTGCAGCAGCACGCCGGTGTAGCTCCTGAATCCGGCCCAGTCACCCCACGAGACGCCGGGCGAGCCAGGGCCGCCCAGAACCCCGAATCGATCCAGGACCGCTCCGATGAGATCCAGCGCAAGGAGGACCGCGACGGCCGGTCAACGGGCGTCAGTGCGACAGTCCGGCAATCAGGTTCACCATCGTCGCCAGGATCATCGAACCGAAGACGAACGACAACAAGGCGTGGCGTAGCGCCGCGACCCGGAATTCGGGGCTCTGCAGATTCGTGTCCGAGACCTGGTATGTCATGCCGATGGTGAACGCGAGGTAGGCGAAATCGAGGAACCGTGGCATCTGGTGCTGATTGAACTCGACGCCGCCGACCGAGCCGGAGTAGTAGAGCACCGCGTATCGCAGCATGTACAGCGTATGCACCAACGCCCAGGAGATCGCGACACTCAGCACCGCCAGGGCAGCGAGCAGCGCCTGCCGGACGCCGTGTGCCGAGTTGGCCTGGACGAGTACGTAGGCGACGGCGGCCAAGCTCGCGAGATTCGCCAACAGGATGAGAATGTCCGTCAACGTGGGTGACGGGTCATCGCGAGCCGCCATCGCCGCCGTCTGGTCTGCGTCCTGCCCGTTGACATTGGCCCAGATCAACGAACAGAACGCCAGAGCGGCCGCGCTCCAACCCACCACCGGCGCGTAACCCCAGTCGCCCATCAGCCCGGCGACAACCGTGGCCGGCACTCCGATCGCCAGCATCAACACGAGCACCCGCCATCCCGCCAAGCTGTGCTCGACCGTGCGCGGCTCGGATGCCGGAGAACTCACATCGAAAGTCAACCAGCGACGACCCGCGCCACCCGTGCGCCGCGCCGGAGCTTTCGGACTGCCGCCGCACGCGATCGGACGGGGCAGCCGAATCCGAAATCCGCAAGCGGCTACGTCCAGTTGCCCTCGCCGAGCACCTTCTCGGGTGTGATGTGGAAGATGTAGCCGGCCGGCGCGTCAGGTCCCGGGAAGACGGCGTCGGGTCCGAGGTAGACGTATGCGAGTCGCTGCAGGAGCTCCGGCGCACCGCCCTGGGTGATGCGTGCCGTCCCGTGGACGACGAGGTACTCGTCCAGGCCTCGATCGCTCTTCGTCGGCGACTGCACGACGAGCGCGACCCGTGGATCCCGCTCGACGTTGACGACCTTGACTCGCCGCGGCAGCGACGCGACCACCAACTCCGCGCCGTCGAGGCCCACCCACACCCCGCTCACCTGCGGACTCCCGTCCGCGTTGATCGTGATGAACTGGGCGATCGCGTTCGAGCCGAGCAGACCGCGGGCAGCGTCGTTGAACATGAGCGCACCGTACGCCGGCGCGGTCCGCGCCGCTGCCGTCTTCGGCCGACCCCGAACAGCGGATGTCGACCTGGTCGGCTCGGCTCCGTCTTCTTGATGACGGCGGCGCTCTCGCGCCGCGGTCATCATCGACAGCGACCCGGAGGCGCCACATGCGCATGACCTCGGACGAGTACCCAGAAATGATCATCGCCCGTGCTCAGGACGAATTGCGTGAGCTCGAACTGCAGCGTCGACGACGCGTAGAACGCACCGCGCAGCGCCACGCCCACTGGCAGTCGTGGAAGGCAGTGGTGCGGCGACTCGCACGGTGACGAACGCGCGCCGGCGGTCCGTCCTCGCTGCGGGTGTTCCCCCTGCCGGCTCGTGACGTGGCGCGGTCAGCCTGCGGGGTGAGGCGTTTGGCCTTCGTTGGCATCGCCGGGCGCGTCGATTGTCAGTGGTTCATGTCGGGGTTCCGGCGGTTGCGAGTGAGGTGTCGTCGCTGGGCGATGGTGTCCAGTGAGGGCGGCGAGGGCAGTGAGCGAGGTGAGCGCGGCGAGTCCTCCGGCGACGGTCATGGCGTGCCCGGCGCCGAGGGTGGCGACGAGCGGCGCGGCGACGGCGGTGCCGACTCCGATGGCGGTCTGCATGGTGGCGCCGGCGGCGGCGAAAGCGCGCCCGTGTTGGGCATTGGGTGTGTGCCCGGCGATGAGCGCGTTCTGGGTGACGTTGACCAGCCCGTTGCCGATGCCGCCGACTGCCGAGGAGATCAGCGCGATCATGAGGGTGGGGGCGAGACCGATCCCGGCGATGCCGAGGCCGGTGAGCAGGTTGCCGGTCGTCAGCACCGCCAGGTGGTGGCGGACGGGAATCCGGGGGAGGAGCTGCACGCCGAGCAGCGCGCCGGCGCCCCACACGGTCAGGTACGTGCCGTAGCCGAAGTCGGTGGTGCCCAGCTGATCGATGAAGCGGAACGGCGCAGCGACGTTGTCCACGACCGCGCAGCCGGTGGCGACCGCACTGACGAGCATCGCCGTGCGAAGCACGCGGGATTGCCACAGCAGTTGGAAGCCGGACCACGTGCCGGCCGGGCCGGTGCCGTCCATGGCGAGACGTTGCGGTGGCCGTCGGGCTCTCACGCACGCGACGGCGACAGTGAGGATCGCGAAGGTGGCCGCGTCGAGGAGCAACATGGTGCTGGCGCCGAGCGTGCCGGTGATGATCCCGCCGAGGGCCGGTCCGAGCAGATAGCCGAGCGCGGCGCCGGTGGCCAGTCGGGCATAGCCACGTGGTGCGTCGTGCTGCCCGACGACAGCAGGGATCAGTGCCGAGGTCGCCGGCCGCACGACGGTGGACAGCGCGTTGAGCACGGCGAACAGCGCGACCGTCGACCACGGCGTGTCTCGTCAGCGCCAACGGCACCGCGACAAGCGCTTGACCGGTCAACGCCACCAGCAGCGCTCGATGCGTCTCGAACCGGTCCACGACACGGCCGCTGAGCGGAGCGCACACGATGAACGGCACAAGCTCGGCGGCCAGCAACGCGGCAACCCAGCCGCTGCCTTCGAGGCCGCAGCCGCAACAGCAGAGCTACCAACGCGGCGGCATCACCTGTGACCGAAACCGCCTGCCCCGCCATCAACAGTGCGAGATCGCGTCGCCCGGTGCGCGGACTCACCTGTCGGCCTCGGGAAGGGTCGGTTGCTGCGGATGCACTGCGATCAGGGCTTGCACGGCAACGGCGCCGTCCGGACGGCTCGACGGGTGCAGAAGCCTGTCGGTGTACTGCTCGAGCAGAGCGTAGATCTGATCGCGCAACTGCTGCGTCTCAGCCGCGGTCAAGTACAGGGTCCAGTCGCTGACGGCGGCCGCGCGTTTCCACTCACCTGGCGCCAAGTACCGGCTGGCCAACCAGGCGCGCAGTCGGCCGAACGCCCGCTCGGCGGCCATCGACATCAGCACCTCTGCTGCAGCCCGCTCCTCCTCCGACTTCGGCTCCGGATCGACGCGGGTACCCGACGCGACCAGCTGCCACGGCCGGCGCCGGCCTTTCCCGCCCTCGGCTTCGGTCACGAACCCGTGCCGCGCGAGCACCTGCAGATGCCAGGACATCGTCCCGGGCGACTCGCCGAGCTGCTGCCCTGCCTGCGTCGCGGTCAACGGTCCGTGCTGGCCTAACAACTCCAATAAGGACAACCGAGTCGGATGCGCCAACGCGAGCATCCCCGCCGGGTCACCACTGAGGTCACGCACCCGCTCCATGTCACAAGAGTCCTTGCCACAAGAGTTCTTGTCAATCAGGCTGGAGCCAGCCCTGATCGACAGCCCGGGAGCAGGACCTCAGCGCCGTCAGCGCGAGGGTCCGGACCGACCTCGACTGCTATCAGCCGGTGTCAGCGGGAAGTGAAGACTGCGACGGTGCGGGCGGGCACCGTGAAGGCGCCGATGGCGGCGTTGTAGGTGGAGGTCTTGACGACCGGGTCATCACCGCCGGCCTGGATGGGACTGAGCTGATACGCGTTGCCTGCGACCGCCGAAACGGTCTGGGTAGTGGCCTGCGGGGTCGCGTTGAAGACGACGACGATGCCCTTCAGCGCCGGGTCGGTGTTGGGTCCGACGGTGTCATCGATCCGCATGGTGATCACACCCGGGGTGGAGGACGGACCGCTGTTCGGGAACGTCAACTTCTGCTCCACCAGCGATGCTGTGCCCAGGTGGAAGAGCGGGCTGCTGTTGCGCAGGGCCAGCAGGGTTTGCGACTGGCTCAGCGCGGACAGGATGTCCGCCTTCGCGGGGTCGAGCGCAGGGTCGGCGAGCAGCGGCTTTTCATAGGGCCACATCGCCGAGTTGGACGAAGCCGGCGGCAATCCGCGGGCGAAGCCGTTCGTCGCGTAGGAGGGGTCGTAGAGGTTGAACCAGTCGCCGGAGTTGTAGCTGTTGGTGTCGAAGGACTTGCTGCGCAGCATCTCGGTTCCGGCCTGCCAGAACGAGACTCCTTGCGACAGCGCTGTCGTGGCCAGCGACAGGGTCTGCATGCGGATGCGATCGGCCATCGAGGTGGACTGGGGAAGTTTCAGAGCAAGCGTGTCGTAGAGCGATTGGCCGTCGTGGGCGTCGACGTAGTTGATCGATTCCTGCGGGTCGGCGGTGTATCCGGCCGGCGAGCCGTTGTAGTCGATCCCGGCGCCGGTGACGGTGGCGCCGGCAGCGTCGACGAGGGTGAAGTTCTTCAGGTTGCCGGTCAACCCCACTTTGATGAGGTCCTCGTCGTGGAGCAACGTTGCTTGTTGCGCCGCGGCGTCGCCGTTGATGCTGTCGCCGTTGGGGTCGGTGTACTGCCCGCTGCCGAAGCCCTGGATGCGCGGGTTCGTGTCGAATGGGCCGCCGCCACGCACGGCGTCGCGGAGCCGATCGTTGAACGTGCCGACACCGGTGCCGGCCATGTTGGTCTGGCTCGCGTTGACGAACAGCGCGTTGTTTGCGACCTCGCCGAAGTCCCAGCCTTCGCCGTAGAGGTAGATCTGTTTGCCGTTCACTCCGTCCGCCGCGACGGTGAGCCGGCGTAGCGAGTCACGGACGTCGAGGATGTTCTGCTTCGGCTGCGAACCCCATCAGGTCGAACCGGAATCCGTCGACCTTGTACTGCTTGGCCCACGTGTTCACCGAGTCGACGACGAGCTTGCCCATCATCATGTGTTCGGTGGCGGTGTCGGGGCAACACGAGTTCGTGTAGACCGCGCCTACGGCGTTGAGCCGGTGGTAGTAGCCGGGGACGATGCGGTCCAGATCATTGGTTCCGGTCTCACCGGAATCGGCGGTGTGGTTGTAGACGACGTCCATCACGACACGCAGGCCCAGTTTGTTGAGCGCCTCGACCATGCTGCGGAACTGCAGCGTGCGCGCAGCCCCGTTCGGGTCCGTGGCGTAGGACCCTTCGGGTGTCGTGTAGTGCATCGGGTCGTAGCCCCAGTTGTAGGCATCGGTGTCGGCCACCGCCATCACGCAGGCTTGCTGCTGGTCACTGTCGGAGGGCAAGGACGGCAGGTCGCAACTCGGGTATTGCCACGTCGATTTGTCTTCGTTCACCGATCGAGTGGCGAAGTCGGCGGTCGGCAGCAGGTGCACCGTGGTCAGGCCGGCTTTCGCCAGTGCGGCCAGATGCTTGACGGCGTTGCTGGACGTGTCGGTGAACGCCTTGTAGGTACCTCGATCGGCCGATGGCACGGTCGGGTCGCTGATGGAGAAGTCCCGCACATGCAGTTCGGTGATCGATTGGTCCTCCGGCTTCGGCAGGGCCGGCTTCACGAGGTTGGCCCAACCGCTTGGCTTGAGGCTTGCGTCGTCGAGATCGATCAGCTCGCTGCGGGTGCCGTTCGTCGACAGAGCAACACTGTATGGATCAGTGACGTCGTTGTGCTCCACCGCCCCGGTCTCGGGCACGTACACGGAGACGTCGTAGAGGAAATAGTCACCCTTCCAGCTCCGAGCGCCGGTCACACTCCACACCCCGTCGCCGCTATCGCCGAGGGGAACAGTCGCGACCGGCGTGGTGCTGGTGGCGTCCGGGTACACGCTGACCTGCACGCTCTTGGCGGTGGGGGCCCAGAGGTTGAGCGTCGGGCGACCGTTCGCGGCCCACGTGACGCCGAGGGTCCGGCTGCCCGCGCCGTGGTAGAGGGCGTCGAGCACGCCGGCGATCTGCAAACCCGCGCCGTCGACCAGAGCGCCGTCGCCGTCGAAGGCGGTAACCGCGACCTGACCCTTCAGGATCGCCGGCAGCAGACCGACGTATCGGTGAGGGATGCGCAGGGCCCCCAACCCGCTCTGCGCCGGGAACTTCGACCTGATCTTCGCCGGTAGGCCGCCCGCTTTGTATGTCAGCGGGAATGTAGGAGCCGCCGGTAATGCCTGTCTCGCCGACCTGCAGCCCCCCGGTAGGTGCGTAGTAGAGCCGGTAGGTGCGCTGCGCCGCAGAGCTGCCCAGTGCCCAGGCAATGTCTCGTGTCGAGAGCCAATAGGCGGTCGGTGTGGTCAGGTCGACGGACGCCCCGGCGCCGGTCAACACCGTGAGCACGTGGGTTGTCGAGTCGAACGTGAACATCACTGCTTCATTGCTGGCGGAGACCGAGAACGCGATGTTCGCGCCTCCGGGTGTGCCGCCGGCGCCGTAGTTGACATCCCAGGACAATCCGATCGCGGCTTTGACGTTGTAGCTGCCGACCGGAATGGCCGTGGTCGTCAAGGTGTAGATCCCGTCGCCGTCCGGATCCTCCAGCCATGACGTCATGCAGTCGGGCGACCAGTCACCGGAGCAGCCGAGTTCGGACTGGAAGTCACCCGGTGCGGTGACGATGAGGCTGTTGACGTCGTCAGTGACCCAGTGGGTCGCGGGATCGAAGTAGAAGGTCACCTTGGCGCCACCTGCCGGCACCGTCAACGCGATGTTGGGGCCGCCCTCGACCGCGCCGAGGCCGTAGTTGACGTCGAAACTGTTGTCCAGCGCCGCCTTGTACTCGAATGAGCCCGCCGGCAGATCGAGCGTCAACGACCAGATCCCGTCGGTGCTGCGCTGCGTCATCTGCAGCTGGGCGCAATCCGGCTGCCAGTCGCCGGGACAACCCACCTCGCTGCCGAAACTCCCCGGGACGGACACTGCGGTTGGCCCCGGTGCGTCTGCGGTCGCCGTCTCGGCGGCCACCAGCGAGGCCAACAGCATCAGTACCGCGATTGTCGCTGCGAGCCCGGTCCGCCACATCATGCGGGCACGATTCACGGCAAACCTCCAGCCTGCACCCGCGAGAGGAGCTGTCCACTCGCACGGTGATCAAGAGTGTCGGCCAGACCGTAGCAACTCCGCGCAGACAACGAAAGCGTTTGCAGACGGTGCGGCCGAGTTGTCGGTGCCCGAAACAGCGCGCAGTAACGCCACAACGGACGATCGAACTTCGCCAAACCAAAGCCGGGCGGTTCCCCGCAGGATCGGTCGGTGATCGAGCGTGCGTGGCGAGGACGCGGAGGCGGCCACTGCTCGATCGCACCACGCGCCGATGGGGGTGCCGGCACCCCCATCGGGATACACACGTCGGCATGATCGCCGCGCCCGGCCGCACCGGCGAGGCTCTGGGGCAGCCTATTCGCCCTATGCCAAAGGAAGATCATGTCCTCGCCAGTCCACATGCTGCGGCGCCCGACGTCGCTCGTCGTCCTCAGCCTGGTCGTCGCGATGGTCGCGACGTTGCTCGGCTTACCCACGAGTCGGGCCGCTGCCGCGACGCCGACATCGACATCGGTATCTGCAGGGGCATCGAAGCCCAGGCCGATGCCGGCGCCTGCGAAGCCCGTTGCCACACCGGCCGCCGCCGCAACCACCACCGCGAGCTACTCGCTGTCCAAGAGCGTCTACACATTCCTGACGTCTGGCCTCGGCCTGCCGCTCGGTGGTTCCACCAAGCTCACCGGCACCGCGTCCGGCGCCACGATCACCCTGACGGTCGGCAAGCCGACGAAACTGGGACTGCCCACCGGCGTTGCGATGCCCGCCTTCGGGTCTACCAAGATCGTCATCACGCCGAGCACCAACACGCTGACCGCGACGGCCGGCGCCGCCGGCACCGCGCCGGCGACGTTGTCGGTCCAAATCAAGCATGCGAACACCTCGGCCTTGCCGAGCGGCGATCTCACCGCCCGCCTGTCGCTGACCGGCAAGGCGATCGGCTCGAACGTCGCGCTCGCGGGCCCTCTCACCGACGTCAACGCAGCGCCGAGCGTCTCGCTGACTGGCACGTTGCCGGCCTCGGTCACCCCGGCCGCCGGTGTCGTGACCCTCGCGAAGGGCGCCGCCGTCACCGCCACCACGACGCACGGACTCCAGCTGTCCGGCTCGGCAACCGTCGGCACCGGTCGCGGCAGCCGCCCAGGTGGCGGTCACAGGCAGCATCACGAACCCCACCTCCTGGACGCTCATCGCCACCGCGCCGACGACAGCGCAGTCGTGGTCGCCGTTCCCGACGTTTGCCTACGCCCCGAAGTTCGCCGGCTCGATCACCGACAGCGCCGGCCACCTGACCTTCGACGTGACCAGCCCAGTCGCTGCCTCCTTCTCGCCGCAGACCAACGTGTCCGTTGCCGCGAGCACCGTCGAGTTCGCGAATACCGCACCGCCGAGCGGCGCCCCGACCGGTACCTCGGGCCACACGTGGATCGACCTCGCCGGCACCGTGCACGTCGCCGCGGGGACGGGCAAGACGCTCGACGCGGCGGGGGCCTACGTCGTAGACACCGCAACCGGCGCCACCGCCCTGTCCGGCAAGCAGACCGGCAGCCTGGCGCTGCCCGGCACGCCCACCGCCACGTTGACCAACGTCACCCTGCACGGCACCGGCACCGCGACCACGAGCGGCGTCACCTCGACGATCACCGGCGCCGGCTCCCTCGCCGTCGGCACCGCCACGCCCGTCAACGCCACGATCGCCGTCACCGATGGCGGCGTGCTCGTCGCCGACTTCAGCTCCGACCTGTCCGCCTTCGGATTCGGCCCGGCCGGCACGGTCGGTGAGATCTTCTGGGCTGCCGCGCCGGTCGCGGCGTACCCGGTCGCCTCCACCGGCAAGACGATCAGCCTGCCGACGGGCTACCTACCAGCAGCCGGGAGCACGACCACCCCACCGACGACCGCCGACCCCACCGGTCCCGCCGCAGCACGGCACCACCTACACGATCTCGGCCGGCGCGCAGCAGTTCCTGAACTCGCTCGGGCTGAGCCTCGGGTCGACCACGCTCGCCGGTGCCGTGTCCGGCGGCAAGCTGACCCTGACCGCCGCCGCGCCCAACAAACTGCCGATCACGCTGCCCACAGGAGACCAGGGCCTCACCTTCGGCCCCACCACCCTCGTCGTCGACACCGCTGCGGACACCCTCACGGTCACTGCGTCGGCCACCGCCGCGCAGGGCACGACCGGCACCCTGAGCGTGACGCTCAACCACGTCTCCACCACCACGCTGAGCAGCGCCGACCTCCAGGCCACGCTCAGCATCACCGGCCTGAGCGTCTTCGGCACGACCGTCGACCTGCAGCGGTTCGCTGACCTACGCCGGCGGCAAGGCCGCGGTCGCCTTGTCCGGCACGCTGAACAACGACGTCGTAGTGAAGGACGGCGTGCTGACCATCGACCACGGCACTACCGTGGCCTACAGCACCAAGGATGGTCTCACCGTCGACGGCAGCGTGGACCTCGGCACCGACCCGGCGAAATTCACCGTCACGTTCACCGGCTCGATCAGCGATCTGCAGAACTGGTCGCTGTCGGTCAGTGACGCGGGCAACGCGCCGTCGTTCACGCCGGTCGACGGGCTCACGATCACACCCAACTTCACCGGCACCCTGACCGACACCAACGGCACGATCGGCTTCGACGTGAGCGGTGCCGACGTCACGAGCTGGTCGCCCACCGACGCGGTACAGGTGGCGGTGAACCACATCGAGGTGTCCAACCAGGCGCCGGCTGCCACACTCGCCTGCCCCGCCGACCTCGCCGACGGTCAGATCTGGGCCGACGTCTCCGGCTCGGTCACGTACGCCCCGGCCGGCTCGAACGTCAACGTCAAGGGCTCGGTCGAAGCGTGCATCGCGCCGACCGCGAAGAAGTTCACCCTGACCGGAGCGGTCAACGGCACGCTGCTGCCGACCACGGCGGGCTTCTCGATCGACAGCGTCGACCTGCGGGTCGACGGCGATGTCGCGGCGAAATCGTTCACCGTCACGGCCAAGGCGCACCTGACCGTCCAGGGCGCGCCGGTCACTGTCGGCATCACCTTCGGCAACGACGGCACCGTCGTCGCCGGCGGCTCGGTGCGATCTCAGCAGCCTGGGTCTGCCCGGCACCAACGGTTACGTGCTGTTGGCCAGCAAGGCGGTCAAGAACTTCGACGCCGGCGACCTGGGCATCCACAACGCCGACGGCACCGACATCCCGAAGTTCGACCTGCCGGCCGGTCTGAGCGTCACCATGGCCTACCAGCTAAGCGCCCAGCAGGTCACCGCGCTCAAGAAGCTCGGCGTCCCGCTGGACGGCGCGGCCGTGCGGCTCACCGCGACGCTGTCGACCTCCGGGTTCGCCCTCAAGGCCGAGGTCGACTTCGGCTCCGGCGATCAGGGCCTGACATTGATCAACACCCAGAGCGGCGTCAAGCTCATCCTCGACACCATCTATATCGACTTCGACGCCGCGACGACGAGCACGACTCTGAGCCTCGGCGGCACGGCCTACCTCGAGGTCCCGTCGGTCGTGCCCAACGCCGCGCCGCCGGTCAGCGCAGTCGAGATCGGCATCAACGGCACGATCAACGTCGACACGCTGAACTTCAGCATCGGTGATTTCGTTGACCGGCGCGTGTGGCACGGCTACCTGCACCTGGCCGAACGCGTTCGGTATTCAGGGGCTCAACCTCGACTCGCTGTCGGGCAGCATCGGGATCGACTTCGAGACCCCGATCCCGACGCCGACGATCGCCATCAAGGTGGACAACCTCGTCCTGCCGCAGGCCTGGTCCTCGGTCTTGGGGATCGCCGACGGCACCCGGATCAGCCTTGCGCTCGACCTGAACCTGAGCCAGCCACTGGTGAACATCGACATCGAGCCGGCCGTCGGCGCGACAGTGGCGCTGACCCCGCTGAAGATCTTCAGCAAGGACGCCAACGTCTACAACCAGCTCAAGATCAACCACGCGCACCTGCTGTTCGCGCCGCTCGGCGGCACCGAGTCGGACGGCACGGTGGTGCAGGCCGGAGTCGGGCTCGACTTCGCGGCCAACATCGGCGGGGTCAACGTCGACGTCGCGGCCTCCGTCAGCCTCGACCCGGCGAACCCGAGCATCACCGCGGACGCGTCGGTCGATAGCTTCGGCATCGGGCCGGTGCATTTCGACAACCCGAAGCTGCACCTGGCGATCGCTGCGACGTCGGCCGACTTCTCCTTCAGCGGCGGATTCAGCGATTCGACCAGTGGCGTCAGCTTCTCCGCCTCGGTCGACCTGGGGGTCTCGACGTCGCTGCTCAACGCGTCGGTCGCGCTGACGGTCACCGGCGGGCTGCCGAGCTACTTGTACGCAGCTGCATCGCTGCACGGTTCGGTGACGCTGGACGGCAACGGGCTCACCTTCTCCGCCTCGGGGTACGTCTACCTGATCATCGGCAGCAGTTACCTCAATCTGATCAACATCTCGTACTCCGCGGACGGCGGGACCATCTGGCGCGACCTGAGCAACGACGCCGCTGCGGTGGCCGCGGCGTTCGTCAACTTCGGCACGCGGGTGCAGGACCTCTACCAGGAACTGAAACAGCTCGGCTTCGGGCTGCCGCAGATCGCCCAGGCCTTCGAGTCGGCGTACCAGACGAACGCGGCGGCCGTCGTGGTCATGCTGGTCCAGGCCGGCGTGGGCATCGGCGACGCGATCACCACCGCGATCAACACGCTGCGGGCCGGTGCGAGCGACATCGCGTCGGCGCTGCAGAGTCTGGGCTGGAGCATCCCGAGCATCGTGTCGGAGTTGCTCGGTTACTTCGGCTCGAGCCCGGCCGCCATCTACGCGGCGCTGCTGTCCATCGGCGACTCGGGTTCGTCGGTGATCTCCTCGATCAGCAGCCTGTTCAACAACGGCAGCTACAACCTCTGGGCCGGATCGGCACCGGACGTTCTCGACGTCAGCGGCGGTTCGTTCAGCCCCGGGGCGTCCGTGATCCAGTACACGCTGAACTTCGGCACCAATCAGGACTGGTACGTCCTGCCGACCGACAGCGGTTACGCCGAGCTGGTCAACCGCAACAGCGGCCAGTGCCTCGCGGATCCTAACCACGCGACCGGGCCCGCCGGACTGGTGCAGCTGCCGTGCAACGGCGACGCGGCCGAGCAGTGGTATCTCGGCGTGTACCCGGGCCAGAGCGTCAGCGGGCAAACCCACGTGCTGAGTAACCGGTACAGCGGGTTGGTCGCCGATGTCACCGGGGCCTCACCATGGCCGGGCGCCGGCGTCGAGCAGTACTACTACAACGGCGGCAGCAACCAGAATTGGACGTTCCTGCCGGCGGCGTGACGTGGTGACAGCTCGTCGGCCGGTCAGGGGCATCTCGCCCCTGACCGGCCGCGGTATTTCGCTCACAGCTCGTCGCGGGGAGAATGATCGGTCGTGGTCGACCGGGGCGGACAGCGCGTCGCGTTCCGGGTCGCGATCGCCCTCTACGTTGCCGGATTGTTGGTCTGGTTGCTGCTCGGCCTGTTGCCGTTCATCGCGATGCACGTCGGCCTCGTGCACGGTCCAGTGGCCAGTGCCGCAACCCACGACTCCGCGTTCGGGCGGCTGGCCGCGCGGGTGCTGCATCCCGACACGATGGCCGACACCACGTCGATGAGCCAGACAATGGTGCAGTACCTGTTCAGCGCCCTCAACGTCGCGCTGGGGCTGCTGCTGGTGCTTCGCCGCCCGGACGAGACGGTGCCGCGGCTGCTCGGCTTCGCGTTGCTCGGCACGGCAGCGACCTTCAACCTGCCCAGCCACCGTGCGTTCCACATCCTCGGGAACCCGTGGCCGGTCGCCGCCGTGCATTTCACGTTCCACATCGTCTCCGGCGTCGCGTACATGTGGGCGGTGATCCTGTTCCCCGACGGCCGGTTGCCGCGGCAGATCCGAGTGTCCGCCCGCACGCAGTGGGCGTGGGTCGCGGCCTTCACCGCACTGGTCGCCCTGCTGTGCTGGCGCAGCAGCTTCCTGGCCCACCCGCAGTTCTTCGTGGTCTTTTTCGGCATCGCGGTGCCAGTCGTCGGTGTGGCGGCGCAGTCGCTCCGGGTGCGCGACGCGCGCGTGACGACCAGCGAGCGGCGGGCGGCTCGGATGCTGTGCGCGGCGTTGCTGCCGGCCTTCGCGACCGCCGTGCTCTGGCTCGGCTACCGTCTCACTGCGGGGCTGTCGGCCGGATCGACCCAGCAGTCGGCACTGCGTGTCACCGAGCGGATCGCCACCTGGTTTCCCGTCGTGTTCGCGGTGGTTCCGGTCGTGCTGTTCGCGGCCGTGCTGCGCTATCGGCTGTGGGACGTGGATCGTTGGCTGACCCGGGTGCTCGTCTACGGCGGGCTCGCGCTGATCATCGCCGTGGGCTACATCGCAGTCGTGGTGGTCGGCACGCGGCTGATCGGGCCCGGGCAGTTGTGGACGACGGTGCTGACCCTCACCGTCGTCGCCACGCTGATCGAACCGGCCCGCGTGTGGCTGCGGCGCTGGGCGAACCGAGTGGTGTTCGGGGTGTCGCTGGATCCGCAGCAGGCGTTGCGAACCCTGAGCGACGGGCTGGACCGTCGCGCTCCCGCCGAGGAACTCGAACGGTTGACGTCAGTGGCCCTGCAGGCCACGCGCTGCGGGGCCGTGCGGCTCTGGCTGATCGACGGCGCCGACCTGCTCTGTGCGGCGGCAGCGCCACCGCCGACGGGACGAGCTGCGCGCACGATCAGCGACATCGGACTCCACGAAGGAGCCGCGATCGAGGAGGTCGCTCGAGCGCTCGGCGAGACAAGGTGTTGGCCGGTCCGCCACCAGGGCGAGTTGCTCGGCCTGCTCGCCGCCTCGACCGACGACGGCGTCGGGCTGCCGCGGCGGGACCAGGCGCTGCTCGCCGAGATCGCCGACCACGCCGGGCTGCTGGTACAAAACGCCGCGCTCACGGTCGGCCTGGCCGGCCAGGCCGAACGGCTCGCTGCGACCTCGCAGCAGCTGCGGCGGGTGCGCCGCCGGCTGGTCACCGCACAGGACGAGCAGCGGCGGCGGTTGGAGCGGGATCTGCACGACGGCGCCCAACAGGCCCTGGTCGCCGCGCTGATCGACATCGGTCGTACCGACGCCCCGATCGCCGTCGCGATCGCGCGGCGCACGATCGCGATGGCGGCGCAGTCATTGGACGAACTCCTCGCCTCCGACCGACCGGCCGTCCTCGACGAGCTGGGGTTGGCCGACGCGATCGCACAGGCGGCCGCACCACTGGAACGACACGGGATCGCGGTCACCGTGCGCGGGCACGCCGACGAACTGGACGCCGAGGTTGCCACGGCAGCGTACTTCTGCTGCGTCGAAGCACTGCAGAACATCGCGAAGTACGCGGCCGCGACCACCGTCGAGGTCGAATTCGCGGTCGTCGACGACGAGCTCGTGTTCGCCGTGACCGATGACGGCATCGGTTTCGACGTCACTCGCGCGGACGCTGCCGGCGGGTTGAGACACCTGGATGAGCGGCTCGCGGTCGTCGGCGGAACGCTGACCGTGGACACCCGGCTCGGCGCCGGCACCCGGATCACCGGTCGCGCACCGGCCCACACCCCCGCTCGGGCCGGGTCATGAGCGCGGCGCGGCGGCGCTCCATTGCCGTGATCGTCCTGCGCTTCGGATGTGCGTTGATCGCGTATGTGCTGTTCGCGGTGATCTACCGATTCGGCCTGGGGTTCACGGGCACACCGAACCTGTTCGCCGTTCTTGTCGCGACCGCCGCGGTGGCGATCCTTCTCCACGTCGCCGACGAGCCGATGGGCCGACTCGCCGACCGGCTCGCCTACGGCAGCGAGGCCGAGAGTCAACGTCGGGTGCGTGGCCTGCTGCGACGGATGGCGAACACGCTTCCGGTCGACGAGGTGGTCCCTCGACTTGCGCAGACGGCAACGCGCACGGTCGGCGGCCCGCGCGCCGCGGTGACGCTCACCCTTGCCGACGGGCAAGAGTGGACGCAGGTGTGGCCCCCCGACAGCGATACCGGCGCATCGGTCGTGTTCGCGGGCGTCCATCATCAGGGCGTGGCCATCGGTGCGATCGAGGTGGAGCTGCCGGATTCGGACGTCGGGCCGACGCAACGGCGGCTGCTCGGCGAGCTGGCCGCGCCCGCCGGGCTCGCGCTGTCGACCGTTCGGCTGACCGTCGACCTGCGGCGACGCATCGCCGCGCTGGAACGCGCGAACGCGGCCCTGTCCGCGTCGCGCGACCGGCTGCGCACCGCACGCGACGACGAGCGCCGTCGGCTGCGCAGCGAGGTCGGCCACCACGTCCTTCGACACCTCGCCTCGGCCGAGCAGGCGCTCGGGGCGCTGCCGGCGCCACCGGACGCGCGCGGCGCGGCCGCCGGCCACTGCGAGCAGGCGCTGGTCGAACTGCGCCTGATCGCGCGAGGCATCTATCCCTCGCGCCTCGCCGAGGCCGGATTGCTGGTGTCGCTCGACGGCTGGCTGGAGCGGGCCCGGACCTATGCCGACATCACCTCCGACAGCGAACTGCGCGAGCTGCATGACAACCCTGAACTCGAGGCGTGCATCTACTTCTGCGCGGTCACGGCGCTCGAAGCACTCGCAACGGCCGGCGCATCCGCCCTCGTCGCCGTCATCGCGGAGCACGACACGTTCGTCGCGCTCGACGTGTCAGGGGTCGGCGGAGTCGGGGCGGGTCGCGATGCCCTGACTGCGCTCCAGGACAGGATCGAAGCGTTCGACGGCGAGCTGACGGCGTCGCCGACGGCGCTGCTGTTCCGCGCACCGCTGCGGTCGGGCACGGCGCGCCCGTCGACACCGGCCGTCGAGGTGACTCGATGATCCGGGTCGTCGTCGCCGAGGACAGCTTCCTGGTCCGCGACGGTCTGATCCGTCTGCTCGATTCGCAGCCCGACATCGAGGTCGTCGGCGTCGGCGTCGACTACGACGACGCGTTGGCCGCGGTGGACGCGCAGCGGCCCGATGTGCTGCTGACCGACATCCGGATGCCGCCGACCCGCGGCGACGAAGGCATCAAACTCGCCGAACACTGTCGCCGCGCCCATCCGGCCATCGGGGTCCTGCTGCTGAGCCAGTACGTCGAACCGGGTTACGTGAAAGCCCTGCTCAGTCAGGGCACGGACGGCCGGGGCTACCTGCTCAAGGAACGCGTCGCCTCTGCCGACGACCTGGTCGACGCCATCCGCGCGATCAACGCAGGGGATTCGGCGATCGATCCGAAGGTCGTCGAATCACTCGTCCAACGCCGCGCCCGCGCCGGGGACCAACGCATCGGCCGCCTCAGCCCGCGCGAGCGCGAAGTGCTCAGTGTCATCGCTCAGGGCCGGACCAACGCCGCAGTCGCGCAGCAGCTCGTGCTCACCCCGAAAGCGGTCGAGAAGCACATCAACTCGATCTTCGCGAAACTCGGACTCACCGGTGACCAGGACCTGCACCCGCGCGTGCGCGCGACGCTGTTGTACCTGTCCGAAAGCAGCCACTGACGGCCACAGGCGGATGTTGCCAGAGCCGGGGACGCCCGCGGGTTCACGCGCATCGGGTGTGGAGGGGTGCTCGCCGGCTCGTGCAACACCCGCTAGTAGGGCTTATACGTGAAGGTGTTGGCGTCGTCGGTGAGCGAGGTGTGGAGGTAGGGGGAATAGGTGGTGGCCGTTACGGCGTGGGTGGTGGAGTTGAAGCTGAACAGTCTGAGGTAGCCGCCGCCGCTGCGTGTGGTCTGGAAGTTGGTCTCGGTCTGATAGACGGGGTTTCCTGCGTCGTCGGCGCTGGTGAGTCGGCCGACGGCGCCGATCTCACCAGGCGTGTTCCCGATGTCGTGTCCGTTGAAGGTGAACTCGATGTTGCGGTGGGTACGGACGAGTTTGTTCCAGATGTCGATGCCGTTGTTCCAGGCTGGGTTGTAGGTGGTGGGTAGGTACTGCTCGTGCGACGGATCTGACCCGCGGAGCGTGTCGTACTGGCTCAGATAGTCGTGAGTAAGGAGCAGGACGCGGCGGTCGGGGTATCTGTCGGCGACGGCGCCGGCCCATTGCAACACCGGGTCGGGAGCTCCGAAGACCAAGTTCAGCACGACGAGGTCCTGGCCTGCTGCGGACAGCAACTGATAGGTGTTCTGGTAGTCGCCCGGGGCGTACCGGCCGTCGACGTGGTAGCTGCTGAAGCCGCCGACGAACCGGTTGAACGGCCCGGCGGTGTCTTTGTATGGACGGGAATCGTGTCCGTAGTCCAGCATGTCGTGGTTGCCGGCGTTGAGGGTGAGCGGGACCTTCCCGTCAAGGTCCCTGATGTAACGCGAGGCTGTTGCCCATTGCCGTGAGTCAGAAAGCCGGTTCACGAGGTCGCCTTCTTGCATCACCTGCACGAGGTTCAGCTTGCCCCGGTTGGCGGCAAGCCAGGACATCTGGGCCGCTAGTTGGGCGGGGGCGAATTCGGTTTCGTTCTGAATGTCGGGCACCACCGCGATGGTGTATGTGGATGCGGCGTATTTCAGGTTGAAGTCGTCGAAGACGGTGGGGTTGCCCCAGGTGTAGAGACCTGGACGTCCCGACCGCAGGGAGGCGTCGACAACGGTCTTCTGCAAGGTCCCGTCGACGTAAATGCTCACGTTCCGGCCGACGGCCAACACCCGCATCGCGTACCCGCGATTGGTCACATAGCCGGCGTGCAAGGTCCACAGCACGGTGACGACCCCGTGCACGACCTTGATGAGTCTGCGGAACGAATGTTGGCGGTCCATGGAGAACCGGTAATAGTTGTTCGCGTCGGTGTAGCGGAATACGACGCCGAAGCTGTCGTCGTCCAACGATCGCGCGCGCACGGTGAAGTCCACGTCGCTCCAGCCGTTGGCTCCGATCGCCGCGACGGTCCCGAACCTGTTCGGGGACGAGTTGGTGGCACTGCCGGTGTATATGTTCGACGTCTGGCGAAACGCCCCGGACGACGCCACCCAATGCGACGGGCCGTTGGCCGACGCGGCGAGGTCGCGATGAGCCCAGCCGTCGGAGCGGTCGTTGTTGAAGTTGTCCGTCAGTGAATTGCTGCTGGCAAGACTTTGCGAAACGGCCGCGCCCGCGGCCCCAGCCTGGGAGACCTGGTTGCCGAGGGCGGCCGCCACCAACGCGCCCAAAATGCAGGTCGAGAGAACGATCCGGTGTCTGGTAATCATTGAACGTCCTCCTCAGCGCATCGGGGTAAAGGGAAATGGAGTCATTGAGACTGCTTGGGGTTGGCCGCTCGTGGTCAAGCCGTAGAGGTACAGCGAGTGCCCTAACTGCGTGACCCACACGGAATGGATCGGGGAGGTCGACGCCGGCCATCACCGTGAACGCCACGCAGTGTGATCTCGAAGGCGATGGCTGCGACGTCGAGCCCCGCTCGAACCGGGGCAGCCACGCCGGCGCGCACCTACGCCGTGTCGTCCGAATCGTCAAAGGTCGGCGCGCACAGAGCAATCGCTGCCTGCATCGAGGCAGTCGCCAGCCCTGCCGTGATGATCTTCTTCAATGCTTCCTCTTCCGACCCGAACCGTGCCACGGAGATCTTCGGCAGCCATCGCACATCCGCACGCCGCGAGAACAATACTTTAAACGGATCTAACATGGAAACTCGGCTGATGCGATCCGTGTCACCCCACCGAGGCCGCCGTCCCGCCAGCCTCGGTGGCGATGTGCTGCGAGTCAGCCAACGCTCTTGAGGCAGCGCACGGTCACGGGCGAGCAAACGGATGAAAGCCCGTTCCCCCGATCGTCGAGTCCGCGTCAACCGCTCGATCGTCTCGTCGGACGACATGCCGTTGCCGGAGGTGACGGCAGGGTTCCTGGTGTCGGGAACAACCCGATCGCCGATATCAGGGGAAGCGCCGCTATGCACATCGTCATCCGGGCCGTGGCAGGTCTTCTCGCCGCCGCCATCACCGCACTCGGTGCCGGTGCCGCATCGGCTGCTACGCCGGAAGCGGCCGCCGCATCGATCACCAAGAGCAACTCGTCGACGTCCTACTCAACCAGTTCGACCAGGATGAACTCGAGCCCGTCGGCACACGGTACGGAGCTCGGACAGCGTGCCGCGGACGCGGCGCTGACCAAGATCGGCAGCGCCTTTCGCTACGGCGGCACGGGCCCGGCCTCGTTCGACAACGCCGGGCTGACCAGATGGGCCTGGGCCCAGGCCGGGATCACCATTGCGCGGACCACCTCTGCGCAAGCCAGCAGCCTGCCAAGGGTCGCGCTGAACCAGCTCCAACCCGGCGACTTGGTGGTCGCCTACACGGCGCCCGGCCAGCCGGTCGCCCTCGTGGCGATCTATGTCGGGAACGGCATCGTGGTATCGGCCGAGCACAAGGGCGTTGTCTGCGTGCCGATCAGCGCGCTCGGTCCCGACCCGTCCGGGCGCCGCGTCGCGCTCTGACCGGCCTCGAGCTCTACGAGGCCATCGTTCAGCACGGACAGGTCACTCCAACGCCCCTGGCAGCGATTGCGTCGGGTCGAGCGAAACTCCTGCCGCCGAGAGCTCGCCCGGCGTGGACCGTGATTCAGTGGTTTGGTGTGTGCGCACCGAACTCGCCCGCTCCTGCTGCTCGACGTGGACGGGTCCTGCTGCCGGTTCACGGCAACGACGTCTTCGGCCAACGCGGCTCGCTTGCGCCGCCTGAGTGAGACCTTCGACATGGTGTGGGCTACCGGCTGGAACAACCACGCGAACGAGATCATCGCTCCCCTGCATGGCCTGCCCGCCCTACCCGTTGTGGACCTGGCGTGGTCGGAGGATCTGCGCTCCCTCGAATCCAGCTGGAAGCTACCGCTTGCCAGCGAGTACGTGGAGGACCGCGCCTGCGTCTGGATCGATGATCACGTGCGTCCCGACGTCGAGGACTGGGCATGGTCGCGGACGACGCCGACCCTCGTGTTGCGAGCCGATCATCGTCGGGGGCTCTGCGACGAGCTGGTCGAACACGCAATCGAGTCCGCAAGCCGCGTAGCGAAACACGCAGCGGACGTGGCGGGATGACGGAGTGACGAAGACCGTGCCGACAAAGACCGTGCCGACATTCCTCGTGGCGGTATGACCGACGTCGAGCCGGGTTCGACACGAGCCAAGGCAGCCGGACACGCCCCCGTCCTCGAGGCGGTTCAGCCCGCGACGGTCCTCACGATGGGACCCGACGGGTTGACCAGGCATCCGGACCACATTGCGTGTCATCGAGCTGTCGATCCGAATACTGCCGGTTACCCGTAGTGCGCACGCGGAGACGGAGCGGAGGTCGTGGCCGAGGAAGTCACAACCAGACGGGACTTCCCGCGTTGCCGCCTGGACCGACTCGTGGCGATCCGCCGGACAATTCTGCCCGACAGACGATCAAGGGCTTCAGCGCCATCGCGCTGGAACCCTTGTCGATACTGCCTCAACCAGTAGCGGGGGCAGGATTTGAACCTGCGACCTCTGGGTTATGAGCCCAGCGAGCTACCGAGCTGCTCCACCCCGCGTCGATAGAAGCAACCTTACCCGGCGGGCGTCCGGCTGACAAAAACGTCTCTCGGCAATCACGCAGGCTCGTGCGGGTCACCGTTTCGGGACCGCAGCAGCGGGCTCAATGGTTAGGATCTGCCGCAGGCTCGGTCATCGGATGCCGACCCTGGGAAAGGAATTGGCCTGTGAAGCGTCTGAATGCCCTCTTTGTCGCCCTCGCGTCGGTCTTGCTGGTGCTCGCAGGTTGTTCGTCGTCCGGCGGCGGGACCAAGACCAGCGCCCCGGCGGCCACTTCAGCGGCGGCGCCGGCAACCAGCGCCGCGAGCAGCTCCGCGGCGCTCAGTGGCAGCCTCGACGTCGATGCCGCCGCGTCTCTCACCGAGGCGTTCACCACGTTGGGGGCCCAGTTCCAGAAGGCGCACGCCGGGACCACGGTCAAGTTCAAGTTCGGCGCGAGTTCTGACCTCGCCACCCAGATCACCCAGGGCGATGCGGTCGACGTGTTCGCCTCGGCAGCGACCTCGAACATGGACACCGTCGTGCAAGCCGGCCTGGCCAGCAACCCGCAGACCTTCGTCTCGAACACCGCCGAAATCGCCACCCCGCCGAAGAACCCGGCAAAGATCACGGCGGTGAACGACCTCGCGAAGTCGGGCGTCAAGGTGGCCACCTGCGCGCCGAAGGTTCCGTGCGGCGTCGTGGCATCCGAGGTCTTCAAGAACGCGAAGATCACCGTCAAACCCACCGCGACCGCACCGGACGTGAAGTCGACGCTCGCTCTCGTCGAGTCCGGTGAGGTGGACGCCGGCGTCGTCTACGTCACCGACGTGAAGGCCGCGGGCACTAAGGTGCACGGAGTGGTCATCCCGGACGACGTGAACGCGAGCACCGACTATCCGATCGCCGCGCTCACGAAGGCCCAGAACCCTTCGTTGGCCAAGGCGTGGGTCGACTACGTGCTGTCCCCGGACGGCCAG
>CAWKNB010000008.1:0-109739 GCA_963850835.1 uncultured Actinomycetota bacterium
AGGCCCCGATCCGCGCCGGCCTGGCCCGCATGCGCGACCGGGGCGACCTGCGCCCCGACACCGACACGGACGCCCTCGCCCTCGCCCTGCTCACCGCCCTACAGGGCGGGCTCCTCCTCACCCAGACCCGCCGCAACACCACCCCCCTGCGCACCGGTCTCGACGCCGTGCTGGCGCACATCCGCACCCACGCACCCGAAGCGACCCATCATCACAAGCGCAGCTGTCCGGCGCACTAGCTCGATCGCACAGACATCTGCAATCCGGTCGCCCGGTCGTTCCACCGCCGGCACGCCGCTGGACCGCTGCGGGTCTGGGATCCTGATGCATTCACCGACCACGGAGGACCGTCATGCCGCGGCAGATCATCACGACCGACAACGCGCCGACCTCGCCGCTC
Source organism: uncultured Actinomycetota bacterium (assembly GCA_963850835.1). GTDB lineage: Bacteria > Actinomycetota > Actinomycetes > Mycobacteriales > Jatrophihabitantaceae > Jatrophihabitans. The sequence continues at coordinate 401 of CAWKNB010000008.1, forward strand.
TACAGCCAAGGGGTGAGGGCCGGATCGCTCGTGCTCGTCTCCGGAATGGCCGGGGTCGACCCGAGCACCGGGGAGCCGGCCGGAGACACCATCCAGGACCAGACCCGGCAGGCGCTGGCCAGCGGCGAGGCCGTCCTCGAGGCGGGCGGCGCGAACCTGCAGGATGTCGTCGAGGTGGGCGTGCTGCTGAGTAATCCTGCCGACTTCGCCGGTATGAACGAGGAGTACGCCCGTTGGTTCCCGGCCGACCCACCGACCCGTTACGTCGCCAGACTCGGTCCCGAGATACCCGGCGTGCTCGTCTCGATCCGGATGACCGCGTTCACGACCTGAACCGATCGTGACCGGCGGGCACTTTCGTTCTCGACCGCGCCGGTGCCGGCCGCCGCGAGACTTGTCGTCTCACTCGACCCTAGCTAGAGTACGAGTATGTCCGGTCCACGAATGACGCTCTCGACCCAATTGGTGTTACGCGTGTTCCTGCAGGACACCGCCGCCCCGCGATACGGGCTCGAGATCGGGGAAGCGGCCGGTCTGGCCACCGGCACCGTGCATCCGATCCTGGCCAGACTCGAGCACCTGGGCTGGCTCGAGTCCTCTTGGGAAGACGTCGATCCGCACGAAGCTGCTCGCCCGGCCCGTCGCTACTACCAGCTCACCGCAGCCGGAGCCACGTCGCCGAGGACAGGCGTGGCCCGTGTCGTTCGCGGCCGCCGCTTGAGCGGCCGCGTGGCCGGAGCATCGACGTGAGCACCGAGATGTCAGGCACCGGGGAACCCGGACGCCTGCCGCGAGCGATCGTCTCCCTCACCGTGCGATGCCGGCCGAGCGCCCCACGGGTGAGTTCGCCGTCGTACGAGACGACCTGCCGGGATGGCGTGCGGAACGTGTGGGGTGGGCACCGTCGTACTGCTACGAGGCCGCGGCGGTCCCGGGTATCGCAAACCGTTGGTGTGCTACGTCCATCACCGGCTGCGGCTGTTCACCAACCCGGACGGCATGAGCTACCGGCGCTGCATCCGCTGCGGCGAGGACCACTACGACGGCCGGGGCGACAACAACCTCAACGGCAACGTCATCTCGGCGATCGTCGGCGCCACCCCTGGCATGTAGGCATCACCGCGCATCTGCTGATCAACACGACTGGGACGCCGCAGCGTCGACCTCGTTCGGCGTGCCGGACGTCAGGCCGCCGGAGCCGAGGCCGGCGGCGCAGACTGGTCGACCACCTTCGGCACGAACAACTCCCCGATCCCCGGCAGCGCAAGGAAACCCTCAGCGCCGGCGTAGAGCAGGCCTACGCGTGGCAAGTCGGGCGGTTCCTCGAACACGAGCGAGCGCGAGAGCCACATCGGCGCGAACTTGGCGTTGAAGTCGTGCAGTGACTTGATCTGGAAGAACGGGTTCATCACGTCGACCATGCGCTTGGCCAGCCGCTGGGACAACGAGTACGAGACGTCCTTCTCGTACAGCCGGCCCCACATCGCGAAGTTCATCGACAGCCGGCCGATGTCCTCGGCACCGAGCGCGACCGCGGTGCGGGCGATGAGGAACTCGGTCATCCCGTTCGGCGCGTCCGGCCGGTGCCGCATGAGGTCCAGGGTGTAGCCGAAGTCTGCCCCGTAGGCGGGCACGATCCGCAAGAAGCCGCCCGGCACGCCCTTCTCGTCGCGGGCGACGCACAGCAGGAACTCGGGGTTCGCGCCGTTGCCCTCGACATCGCGGCTCAACGACATGGTGAACCCGCGCTCGGGGGCCTTGCCCCGCCACTGCTCGCTGATCGCGTTGAGCGCTTCGACGAGCGCGGTCGAGGCCTGCGACTCACGCATGATCTCGAACTGGTACGTGCGCTCGACCCGGCGCACCGCGGCGCGCACGCTCTTCATCGACGCACCGTCCAGGGAGAACGTCCGGCAGTCGATGATCGCCTCGTCGCCCAGGTAGAAGTGCCGCATGCCACGGGCGGTGTAGCGCGGCAGTTCGTCGTCGCGGGCAGCGAGGAACGTGGCGCGCCACGACCGCTCCCGGCAGAACGCGAGGAACTCGTCGATGACGAGGTCGATCGAGCCCGGCGCCCCGATCGGGTCGCCACCGGCGAGCGCGTAACCGCTGAGGTAGGTGTAGGCGATCATCGCCTCGCCGTCGGAAGCGAAGAAGAAGCTCTTGTCCGGACGCAACGCGAAGTAGGCCAGCGTGTCCGAGCCGTATGTGTGGACCAGCCGGCGGGCATGCGTCCAGTCGTTCGCACCGCGAGCGCGGCGCGCCCGCAGCGGGCGGAACAGCAGGAATGCGAGCCCCACGACGCCGACCACGCCCAGCAGCAGCAAGGCTTTTGGAAAGTAGTCGGCGAAGAAATCCTCGTGGTACGTGTACGGCCCGCCGACGCCGACGAGCCCGAACGCGATCGTCTGCAGGCCGCCGACGAACGTCAGCGGCGGGCTGAGCTGATCGCGTTTGATGATCAGGCTGGCGAAGCCGTAGCCGAAGACCGCGACGACGTACACCGGCACCAACCACAGCAGTCGGCGTAGCGAGGGCGGGTCGGATCGTGCTTGGAACAGGCGTCGGTTGCCGAGCAACAAGACGAACATCGCCGCGCAGTAGGCGGCCGAGATCGGATGCGGGCCCTTGAGAATGCTGGTGACGATCCCGATGCCGTAGAGGATCACGCTGATCAACCAGGCCGTGTGCTTTCCGCGCGCGACCTGGGTGGCGAGGAACAGCAGGCCGAGGCCGACGAGCATGGTGAGCAGGTGGCCGGTGACGGTGAACCACACCGGGCCGATCGGGTCGCCCACGGTGTGCAGCGTGGAATGGAACACCGGCAACAGGGTCAACAGCATCAGTGCGCCGCCGAGGCCGGCCAGGGCGCCGAGCCAGTGCAGGGTGCGGTTCGTGCGCCGCCGCTCGAACAGGTGGTCGACGTTCCTGGTCACTGCGCCGAGGGGTGGCGCCGGCGTTGCGACCGCGGCCGGCACCGCCGGTGCTGCCGCGCCGCCTCGCGGTGGCTGTATCCGTCCCAGGCCCAACCCGCCCGACGGCGGCACGGTCGGGCCGGTGACACCGGCTTCCGGGCGCATCGTGGGGAACAGGATCACCTCACGGATGTTGTCGGCCTCGGACAGCAGCATCACCAGCCGGTCGATGCCGATCCCGAAACCGCCGGTGCACGGCATGCCGTACTCGAGCGCGCGCACGTAGTCGTAGTCGATGTCTCCGGCTTCGGGGTCACCCTGCGCCTTCGCCCGCGCCTCGTCCTCGAACGCGGCCAACTGGCGGTCGGGGTCGTTCTGCTCGCTGTAGGCGTTGCACAACTCGAAACCGGCGACCATCAGCTCGAAGCGTTCGACGTAGCCGGGCCGGGTGCGGTGCTTGCGCGCGAGGGGTGACACCTCCTCGGGGTAGTCGACGCAGAAGATCGGCTCGACCACGTCGTGCTGGATCCGGTCGTCGACGAGCGCCTTCATCAACTTGCCCGAACCCCAGTCGGTCTCCCACTCGACGCCGTGCCGGTCGAGGACGGCGCGTGCCTCGGCGACCGGCATCGTGGGGTCCATCCGCGACTCGAGCCGTTGCTCGATCAGCTCGGACATGGTGATGCGCGGCCACGGCGGCGACAGGTCGACCGAGCGGTCGCCGACCCTGACCACCAGGTTGTCGCCGAGCGCACTGCGCGCGGCAGCCACGACCATGCCCTCGACCAGATCCATCATCTGGTGGTAGTCGGCGTAGGCCTGATAACCCTCGAGCATCGTGAATTCGGGGTTGTGCCGAACGTCGATGCCCTCGTTGCGGAACACCCGGCTCAGCTCGAACACCCGCTCCATGCCGCCGACGACGAGCCGCTTGAGATGCAGTTCGAGCGCGATGCGCAGATACATGTCGATGTCCAGCGCGTTGTGGTGCGTGATGAACGGCCGCGCCGTGGCTCCGCCCTGGATGCTCTGCAGGATCGGACCTTCGACCTCCCAGTACCCGTGCTCGGCGAGGTGGCTCCTGATCGACTCCAGGGTGAGCCGCCGGATCTCGAAGATCCGGCGGGTGCGGGTGTTCGTCATCAGGTCGAGGTAGCGGCGCCGGTAGCGCACCTCGACGTCGGTCAGACCCTTGTCCTTGTCCGGCGGCGGCCGCAACGCCTTGCCGAGCAGCACCACCGAGCTGACTGCCACGGACAGCTCGCCGCGGTCGGTGCGCATGACCGTGCCGGTGACACCGATCCAGTCGCCGCGGTCGAGCAGGTGCAGCGCGGCGAAGAGTTCGGCGCCGACTGCCTCCCGATCGACGAACAGTTGAACGATGCCGGTGCGATCGCGCAGCACCAGGAAGTCGAGTCCCCCGTGGCGACGAACGAGGATCAGCCGCCCGGCGACGCGCACGACGTCCTCGGTTCGTCCGCCCGTTTCGAGCGACGACCAGCGCTGCGCGACGTCCTGCGCGGAATGCGTTACGTCGAACTCGTAAGCCATGGGACCGAATCCGGTGTCCAGCCAGCGGGCGAGCCGATCGCGGCGGCCGGCCAACTGGACGTCGCGCTTCCCGTCGGACTCGGGCTCCATGCGCGATAGCGTAATCGCGCCTGCCCCTGTTGTCGGTGGTCGGACGACATGGGAAATTTGTCGTTCTTTCCGCGAATCGGATGGTGCCTGGGATGACGCTGGCGGTCGCCATCCCCTGTGCGCTCGCGGCGGCGATCGCCTACGGGGCGTCCACGGCGGTCGAGCACTCGGCGGCGCACACCGTCGACGAGCCGGACCGCGGGCTGCTGCGCCTGCTGCGTGACCCGCGGTGGCTGATCGGCATGCTCGGCGACACCGTCGGTCTCGTGCTGCAAGTGATCGCGCTGGCGACCGGGCCGGTGTCGCTCGTCCAGCCGATCCTGATTCTCGCGCTGCCGGTGTCGCTGCCGATCTCCTGGTGGCTCGGCGGCCCGCGGCCGGGGCCGCGGGAGGCGCTCGCGTGCCTGTACATGATCGCCGGCCTGACCGTGTTCTTCGTCATCCTCGGCAATCCGGGCGAGAGCGACCCGCTGTCGACGCGCTCGGCGGTGATCACCTGGTTGGTCATGGTGGTGGCCGGAGGCGCCGCGCTCGCCGCGGTGCATCACCGGCGGCCCGCGCTGCGGGCCGCGGTCTACGGCACCGTCGCCGGCGCCTGGTTCGGACTGGTGGCCGTGCTGATGGACGCCGCGACCGACGCGTGGCAGCGCGACGGGCTCGCCGCATTCACCGGTTCGAGCGGGCTGGTGCCGCTCTGCTTACTGGTGCCGCTGGGCGCGGTGAGTATCGCGGTCACCCAGGCCTCGTTCCAGATCGGCGACCTGGGCGCGAGCTTTCCCGCGAACCTGGCCGCCGACCCGGTGGTGGCGGTGGTGCTCGGCGCGTTGTTGCTGCACCAGAACGTCCCGGACGGGATACCAGACCTGATCGCCTACGCCGGCTGCCTCGCCGCGATCCTCTACGGTGCAACACGGCTGGCCCGCGGGCCGGCCTATCAGCCGGCGCCTCGGTGAGCTGCGCCGCGACCCGTCACTGGGCCTCGGGGGTCGGTTTGCCACCCAACAGGTTCCGAGCACGACGCAGCACCGGCTTGTAGCGCTTGTCGAACTCCGCCGCCCGGCTGTCGGCGTCCGCCTGGCGGGGCGCGCTGTAGCGCCGCCGGTACCAGACCGAGTCGGGGCGGGCCATCCGGAACGCGGGAATGACCGTCAGCACCGGGATGAACAGGCCCAACACGGCCAGCGGGTACTTGCCCTTGAGCAGACAGACCACGACGAGCACGGCATGACCCAGCAGCAACACGCTGGCGCTGATCCGCGCCGCGAGCTCCGGGCCGCCGACGTCGTTGACACCGATCGGGCTCATGCCCAGCAGCGCCAGCGCGAGGCACGCAGTGGTCAGGAAAACGAGGTTGATCGACAGCCGACCTTCGGTGGTCCAGTAGGTGTCCTTCAGGTGGAAGATCAGGGAGAACTCGTCGAGCACCAGCGACACGCCGACCCCGATGAGCACGGCGGCGACCGCGTCCCAGCGCGTCGAGCTCGTGCCGATGGCGGTGAAGGCGCCGAGGATGAGCAGGACCAGGCCGGGGATGTCGTGGTGCAGGTGCGTGCCCGACGACGTGACCTGGTCGCGGAACGGCCCGCGCCCGGCCCGGATCATCCGGGTGATGGTGCGGGTGATCAGGAACGTCAGCACGAACGCGATGAAGCACAGCGCCAGCGGCAATTTGCCCGGTTCGACGATATTGCGGTACCACCACCCGTCGTGCACCGGCCTATCGTGCAACACCGGGCGGCACTGCGCTCGAAAACCCTCCGCTTCAGCGGCCGTGCCGCGTCCAGTGCCCGAGCACGTCGGGACCGCTGGCCAGGACATCGGCCGGGTCGAAGCGGGCCTTGGCGCGCACGAGCCTGCGGAACTGTGAGCCGTAATGGCGCGCCCAATCGGCCGGGTCGAGCCGCACGGCGCTGATCGGGTACTGCGTGCCGCCCAGCTCGACGGCGCGGTCGTACAACCGGCGGTTGTAGGTCAGCAACGTTTCGATGTCGTCGGCCGAAAGCCCGGCCGGTGACGCCCGGAGCGTGTCGAAACCGATCGCCAGCTCCTCGGTCGGCGCGCGGAACAACGGGCGGTCGAACGTCGCCGGCCGCAACGGGAGGAACAGCAAGGTGAAGGTGTCACCCTCGGCGATCGGCGTGATCGAGTCCTGCACCTCGGTCACGAAGGTCGACGCCTGGGACATCGGCAGCATCAGGTCGATCCACGGATGCGGCTTGGCCGGCCCCGGCTGCACCCGGCTCGACCACTCGAAGAACGGCAGGTCGGTGATCGCGGTCTGGCCCGGCACCGCGTGCAGCCCGGTTTGCAGCGCGACGTCGTCGGGCGGTCCTGCGGCGGTGTGGAATCCGATCCCCTCGAGCAGGTACAGCCAAGCGCCGGGACCGGTGGGGATCGCGAATGCCTCCATCTGGTCGAAGCGCCGGTCGCGCATCAGCGCACCGAGGTCGGCCAGCATCGTGTCCAGGTCGGGATAGACGAGGTCATAGATGCGCACCGTCGTCGGTGCCGGCACGAGTTCGAGCACCGCCTCGACGATGACCCCCACCTGGCCCTGCCCGGCGAGCAACATCTCGAACAGTTCCGGATGCGCGTACGCGGAACAGTCGACGATGTCGCCGTTTCCGGTCACCGCGGTGAGCTGGCGCACGTGGTCGATCTGGGCGCCGTCGCGAAACGACATGGCACCGATCCCGCCGACCGACAACGTGCCGCCCACCGTCTGTCCGATGAAGTCCGGGAGCACGGTCGGCATCAACCCACGGGCCAGGGTGTGCTCGAGGACGTCGCTCCACCGGCAGCCGGCACCGACCCGGACCCGTCGCGCACCGACCGGACCGAGGTGGTCGAAGGTGGTCAGGTCGAACACGATGCCGGCGCGGTGCTGCGACTGCCCGAACGTCGTATGCGCCTTGCCGCGATTGACGACGCGGATGTCGTGTGCGGCCGCGAAGCGCAGCATCCGACTGATGTCCGCGACCGAGCCCGGACGCAGCACAGCGGCCGGCCGCTCGCTGACCAGCTGCCCGAAGTCCTGCGCGTAGAGGGCGGTGGTTGCCGGATCGAAGCTCAGCGTGCCGTCCAGGCGCGGCGGCCGGGCGAGCGACCCGGGCGCGGCTGCGGGGTCGGCATCGGCGTCGGCGACCCAGCGGCCGGCGACAGTCTGGAATCCGACGACGGCCAGACCGGCGGCCGCGGCCTTCGTGAACGTGCGGCGGGAGATGTGTTCAGGTGACATGCCGTCACCCTGCGGCGCCATCGCTTGGGGGAACGCGGGGCGGTGCGCTGGGGGAAGTGTCGGTGGCCGCTGAACGCCGGGTGGGGTCCTGCGTCGAGTGGGCCGGGCCGCCCGCGCCGTGGGATCGTGTCCCGGTGAGCGGCGGCGGATCGACGGGTACGCAGGCCCGCCCCCGCCGCCGCCGCCCCGGGCTCAAGGATCTCCTCCGCTGGACGAAGGCAGTCGCCGACGCCGACCCCGCCATGATCGAGACCACTGCCCGCTCGTTCGGTGAGCGTCGGGCGATCCTGGCGCCGGTGGCCTGGGCCGCCGGCACCCTGGTGTTGCTGGTGCGCGGCATCAAGCTCCTGGTGACCAACTGGCGGCTCACCATGATCCAGATCGTGCCGGCGGTGTGGATCTGGCTCGCGATGTACGACCTGAAGAACCACGCGCTGCGCGGCGCACCGTTCCGGCACCTGACGCTCGGCGGCATGATCGTGCTGCTGATCTTGTCGACTGCGATCTCGATCGCATCGCTGTGGTGCAACACGGTGTTCGCCTTCGCGCTCGACGAACGGCCGCCACTGATCCGGCCGGCGGCGCAGCAGACCAACAAGCACATCGCCCGCATTCTGGTCATGGGCACGATCATCGGAGTGGCGCTCGGGGTTGCCGTGGCGATCGTTCCGCGGGTGAACACGAAGCTGTTGTTCTATGCGGTCCTCGGCGCAGTCCTCGCGGTGATGTTCATCAGCTTCGTTGCGGTGCCGGCTCGCATCATCGGCCGGAAACCACGCAAGTTGCCGCCGAAACAGGCGATCGGCCGCACCGCGACCGGATGGGCGCTGTCCGGCGTCGCCATGGCACCGGGCTTCATTCTCGACCGGATCGGGTTGATCCTGCTCGGCGTCCACGGTCTGCACGCACTCGGCTTCCTGCTGCTGTCGGTCGGCACCGCGCTCTATGCGGCGGGCATGTCGTCGGTCAAGGCCGTCAAGATGACGATCAAGTTCGCGCCGGAGGACGAACCCGCTGCGCCCGGCGCTGGAGGAACAGCACCTCGGTGAGTGCCGTGTTCGCGGCCGGTCCCGGCCTCGCCGGATGTATCACGACGCCGGGTCGCGGCGTCTGATTGGGCATGTCCCGCTTCTTCGACGACACCGGTGCCGTCCGCCGCCCGTACCGAGCCCTGGCGGCGCCGGCCGTGTACGCCGCACTGGTCGCGGCGGCCCTGGCCACCCGCCGGCGCTGAGCCCGCGTCCGGTCGTGACCCGCGAATCATTGCGGACAACGAAATCGCGCTCACGAAGTCCGCTCCCGTCGTATTCGTGCCAACTCGATCTTCATTGTGCTGTCGATCTCCCCTAGCCTGGCCCGCGCACGCCATTGCGGCATCGCCGAGTGCCGCCGTGCCGACGGGGGAGGATCCATCATGCGCGTACGGACCATCACCACTGCGCTGGCCGGCGGCGCAGCTGTCGCCGGGCTGGCGATCGCCGGAGCCGCCGGGGCCGCGCCGAGCGGGAACGGCGCGACCGTCGTCGCATCGCAGAACGGCGTCGCCACCCACCGACTGTGTGCCAGTCAGGACGTGTTCCTCGATGCGAGCGGCTTCGCACCCAACCGCAGGCGGGTCGCTCGGCAGCATCCAGATCGTCGGTGGCGGGCTTGCTGTTCCAGTCGCAGATCCCGCTGACCGACGGCGCCGGCTCCGTGAACACCGGCACGCCGGGTCCCGACTTCATCGGCGCCAAGGCGCGGGTGCGGTTCCAGACCGGCAGCAGCGGTCACGTGGTGAACAACGGATCCTGGTCGGCGACGATCGTCGACTGCTAGAGGCTGACTGCGCGGGCGTCGAGGAAGTCCTCGGCGCCCGCGATCGCGTTCAGGACGTCGGCGGGCACCGCGGCGTCGGTGGTCACCACCATCACCGCCTCGCTGGTCTCGTCGGCGCGCGGGCGCCGGCCCACCGCGGCCGAGATGATGTTGACGCCGCGGTCGCCCAGCGCGGTGCCCACCCGGCCGAGCATGCCGGGCTGATCGCGGTAGCGGAACACCGCGAGGTGTTCGTCGAGCTGCACGTTGAACCGCGAGCCCCACGCCTCGAGCAGGTGCGGGCGGTTGCGGCGGCTCAGCACCGTCCCGACGACCCGTGAACTCTGCCCCCCGCCGCGCAGTGCGACGCGCACGAGATCGGTGAAGTCCTGCGCCTGCGGCCGGTTCGTCTCGGTGATCCGGATGCCGCGCTCGTGCGCCAGCGTGAACGCGTTGACGTCGTTGACGGCTTCCTCGGTGTGCCCGGACAGCAGGCCCTTCACGACCTGGATGGTCAACAGCCTGCTGTCGCGTTCGGCGATCCGACCGAGGTACTCGACCTCGACGCCGTCGATGCTCTGCTGCGCGGACAGGGCGGCGGCGATGCGGCCCAGGCTGGCGCACAGCCCGAGGAACGGGCCGACCGCCTTGAGGTCGTCGGCGCCGATCGCCGGGAGGTTGACCGCGCTGGTCACGGCGCCCCCGGTGAGGGCCGCGACCACCTGCTCGGCCGCCTGGTAGCCGGCGCGGTCGGTGGCCTCGGTGGTCGAGGCGCCGAGATGCGGCGTGACGATGACGTTCGGGTAGCCGAACAGCGGATGATCGGTGACCGGCTCACTGCGGAACACGTCGAGCGCGGCGCCGGCGACCTTGCCCGAATCCAGCGCCGCCTGCAGGTCGGCATCGACGACGAGCGGGCCCCGCGCGACGTTGAGCACCCGCACGCCGTCCTTCATCTTCGCGAAGGCAGCGGCGTCGAGCCAGTTCTCGGTCTCGGGGTTCTTCGGCAGGTGGATGGTGATGAAATCTGCGACGGCGTAGATCTGGTCGGCGTCGGCCGCGCGTTCGACGCCGAGCTCGCGGAAGCGGTCCTCCCCCAGGTACGGGTCGAACGCGATCACCCGCATCCCGAAACCCTTTGCGCGTTGCGCGACCAGCTGGCCGATGCGGCCGAAACCGACGATGCCGAGCACCTTCTCGTGCAGCTCGACGCCGCTGAACCGCGAGCGTTCCCACGCGCCGCGCGGTGAGCGAGGCGTGCGCCTGCGGCACGTTGCGGGCGAGCGCGAGCAGCAGCGCCATGGTGTGTTCGGCGGCAGTGATCACGTTCGACTGCGGGGCGTTGGCGACCAGGACCCCGCGCCGCGTCGCCGCCTCGACGTCGACGTTGTCGACGCCGACCCCGGCCCGGGCCACGGCGCGCAGCCGGTCGGCCTTTGCGATGAGATCGGCGTCGACCTGCGTGGCGGAACGGATCACGACAGCGTCGAAGTCGGCGATGCGCGCCTCGAGGGTGGCCCGGTCCCATCCGGCGCCGATCTCGACGTCGAGGCCGGCGGCGCGCAGCAGCTCGACGCCGGAGTCGCCGATGCGCTCGGCGACCAACACCTTGCCGGCTGCACGCGCCTGCGGGGTCATCCCGACGCCACGACCCAGTCGATGCACGCGGTCAGGGCCTCGATGTCGGCGGTGTCGATCGCCGGGAACATGCCGATGCGCAGCTGGTTGCGGCCCAGCTTGCGGTACGGCTCGACGTCGACGATGCCGTTGGCCCGCAGCGTTTTCGCGACGGCGGCGGCATCGACGTCGGCGGCGAAGTCGATCGTGGCGACGACGAGCGAGCGCTTCGCCGGATCGACGACGAACGGCGTCGCGAACTGCGTTGCCTCGGCCCAGCCGTACATGTGCTTCGCCGACGCGCTGGTGCGCCCGACACAGAAGTCGAGACCGCCGCCGGCGAGCATCCACTCCAGTTGGTCGGCGAGCAGCAGCAGCGTCGCCACCGCAGGTGTGTTGTAGGTCTGATCGAGGCGGGAGTTGTCGAGCGCGGTGGCCAGGGACAACGACGCCGGCGCCCACCGGTCACCGGCCTCGGCGAGCTCGCCGATGCGCTCCACCGCTGCCGGGCTCAACAGCGCGAGCCACAGGCCGCCGTCGGAGCCGAACGACTTCTGCGGCGCGAAGTAGTAGACGTCGGCCTCGCGCGCGTCGAGCGGGAGCCCGCCGGCGCCGGAGGTCGCATCGACGACCACGAGCGCGTGATCGGAGTCGGCGGGACGCCGCACGTCGATCATCACGCCGGTCGAGGTCTCGTTGTGCGCCCAGGCCACGACGTCGGCCGCGCGGTCGGCGACCGGCTCCGGCGCGTCGCCCGGCTCGGCAGACACCACCACCGGGTTGGCCAGGAACGGCGCGTCCTTCGTCACCGCGGCGAACTTCTGGGAGAACTCGCCGTTGACCAGGTGCAGCGCGCGGCGCCGCACCAACCCGCAGGCCGCGGCGTCCCAGAACGCGGTCGACCCGCCGTTGCCGAGCGCCACCTCGTATCCGTCGGGCAGGTCGAACAGGTCAGCGCAGCCCGTCGCGCACCTGGCGCACCACGTTCTTCACCGGCGCCTGGCGGTGCGACGTGCCCATCAGGTCGCTGCGGGTCGCCAGCCGGGCCAGCGCCTCCGGTCGCACCTTGGACGGCCCGCAGCCGAAGCGCCCGTCGCGGGGCTTCAGGTGGTCCGGAATCTGTCGGATCGTGTCGGTCGACGTCACGCCTCGTGCTCCCATTCGCAGGTCAACCTGCGCCATCGTGCCACAGGGCCCGTGCGGGCTGCGGGTTCGTCAGCCTCGATGGGTGCCGCGCCGCCGCGCCGCCCCCCAGGCGACACCGGCTCCCACGACGATGGCGAGCAATCCGGCCGCGAGCCCGGCGGCGACGTTCGCGCCGGTGCCGGCCAACGAGCCGCCGCCGCCGTTCGCGCCGGCCGGGGCGGCGCTGCCGGAGGTGACCGGCGGGCTGGTCGCGGTCCGGGGACGAGCCCGCCGTCGGCGGCACCGAGGTCGACGGCGGCGCGGAGCGGCGGTGATGTCGATGACGGTGACGTCGACGGCGGGCTCGACGGCGGCGGGCTGCGACGGCGGCGGGCTGGACGGCGGGGCGCCGAGCGTGCCGCGCGCCGTGTCGGTGTTGTCCTGGGTCTCGGCGTCGAGCCCTCCGGAGCCGACGAGCGCGGTGTTGGACAGGGTCCCGCGCATCGAGGCGCCGGTCGCGAGGGTGACGGTGGCCGAGGCCTGCGCACCGACCGCGAGGGCGCCGAGCATGCACTCGACGAGCACCATGGTCCCCTCGCTGCCCGTGGTGCATCCCGCGCCTGCGGTCGTGGTCGAGCTCAGCAGTCGGGTGCCGGCCGGCAGCGCGTCGCTGAGCACGACGTCCGGCGCGGTGGCCGGGCCGGCGTTGCCGGCCGTGATCCGGTACGTGACCGGTCGGCCGGCGACCACCGGGTCGGTGAGCAGGGTCTTGGTCACGCTGGTGTCGGCGACGACCACGACATTGACCGTGACGGCCGACGCCACCTGCTCGCTGTCGTCGGCGCCGGCCGTCGCCGCGTTGGTCACCGGGCCGGGCCGGCTGCCGTCGGGCACCCGGACTCGCACCGTGACGACGGCGGAGGCACCGACGGCGAGCGTGCCGAGATCGCAGGTCAGCTTCGCTGGTACGCCGGAGTTGGTGCAGGTGCCGACCGTTGCGGTGATGCTGACGACCGTGAACGAGTCGGGCAGCGTGTCGGACACCGTTGCACCGGTCGCGGTCGACGGCCCGGTGTTGGTGACGCGTGAGGTTGTACTCGAATTCCGTGCCGACGCTCGGAGTGAGGCTGTCGGCGGTCTTCTCCAGGCGCAACGTCGCCGCACGCGTCACGGTGGTGTCGTCGGCGGCCGTCGCGGGGTCGGGAGCGGTCGGCGAGGTCGCGGTCGCCGTATTCACCAGGCGAGCGCCGTCGAAGCTCGGCGACAGCTGCCCGGCGACGACGAACGACTGCGAGTCGCCGGCAGCGATCGTGCCGAGATCACAACGGATCGCGCCCCCGGCCGGCGCGCAGATCGCGTCGGAGGCGTCCGGATCGAACGTCAATCCAGCCGGTAGTGGATCGGCCACGACCACCGCGTCGGCGTCCGACGGCCCGGTATTGGTGGCGGTCAGCGTGTAGCTGACCAGCGAGCCGGCCACCAGCGGGTCGGCGTCGGCGGTCTTGCTCAACTCGAGCGCGGCCTGCCGCTCGACCGGTGTGCTGACCGTCGCCGTCGGCGCGCTGTCCGGGTCGAGTGTGGTCGCGGTCGTGACCGTCGCGGTGTTGGTGACAGCGCCGGCGGGCGCGTTCGGTGCGACGTCACCGGTCACGGTCATCGTCACGTCGCCGACCTGGCTCTGCGAGATCGGTCCGTGCACCGTGCCGAGGTGGCAGGTGATCGTCTGTACCGCGATGTCGCACGCGCCCTGGGTCGTGGCTGCTGCCGTCGGGATCAGCCCCGTGGGAAGCGTGTCGGTCACCACGACGTCCTGGGCGTCCGACCCGAACTCGGTGCGGCCCGGGGCGCCGAGTGCGCCCGAGGTCAGTGTCAGTGCGTAGCTGAAGGTCGACCCGGCGACGAACGTGCTCGGGTCGGCGGTCTTGCTCAGCCGCAGCACCGCCACCGGGTCGGTGACGGTGAACGTGACGCTCGCCGTGTTGTTCGAAGTGTCCGCATCCGGGGTGGCCGAGGCGACGTTCGCGCGATTGACGTACGCACCTGGATCGGCGTTCGACACGACGACGTTCTGGATCTCGATCACCGTCGTCGCCCCCGGCGCGAGGTCGCCCAGCGCGCACTGCAGGTCGCCCTCGAGGATGTCGCACACACCGTCCGGCCGTACCGCGGCACTGGCATCGACGTCGAAGTGATCGACCACGGTGACGTCGCGGGCGACGGACGGCCCGTTGTTGACCACGCGGAGCTCGAACTGGGTCAGCGCACCAGGTGGGCCGGCCGCGATCGCTTCGGCCTTGGTGATCGAGAGGTCGGCGCTGGCGCGGATCTCGGAGCTGACGTTCGCGCTGTTGTTGTCCGGCGCCGGATCCTCGACCGCGGAAGTCACGGAGGCGTTGTTGGTGATCGTGGCGCCCGATTCGAGCGACGGTGCCACTGCGGCCTCGATTTCGAATTTCGCAGTGCCGCCTGCGGCGAGAGTGCCGCCGGTGCACGACACCCGCTGCCCGGTCGTCGTGCACTCGTCCGGTATCGCGTCGGTGAACGTCAGCCCGGCCGGCAGCTCGTCCGACACCACCACGGTGCCGGCGTCGGACGGCCCGAAGTTCGTCGCGGTCAGCGTGTAGGTGACGCGGCCGCCGGCCACGACCGGATCCGGTGCTGCCGTCTTGGTCAGCGCCAGGTCCGCGACGGTGGCGCCGCTGACCGTGTAGACGGCGTCGTTGTCGGGCTGGTCCGGATCGGTGGTCGAACTGCTCACCCGCGCGGTGTCCGGCTCAGCGGATCCGTCGTAGTTCGAGGGCACGTGGACGTGCACGACCACCGTCGCCGTGCCCTGGTCGGCGAGGTCGCCCACCGCGCAGGTGAGCAGGCCGCCTGCCGTCGGTGCGGCGCAGCTGCCGACACCCGCCGTGGCGGACACGAACGTGAATTCGGCCGCGAGCTGGTCGGTGATCTCGACATCGCGCGCGACGGACGGCCCGTGGTTCGTGGCAACGATGGTGAAGTACGCCTCGCCGCCGGCGACGATCGGCTGCCCGGTCGCGGTGGGGCTCGCCGATGCCGACTTGTGTACGTCGAGGTCGGCGCGGGTGACGACCGTGACCGGCGCCGTTGCCGTGACCGCGTCCGCCGACGTACCGGATGCAGTGGCGGTGTTGTCGACGCTGCCGGCGGTGACCGACGACGCGACATCCGCGGTGATCGTGATCGTGGCGCTGCCGCCGGCCGAACCGTTCATCCCGGCCACCAACGTGCCGATGCTGCACACGACGGTGTCGCCGACGGTGCAGCTCCCGCGGCTGGTGCTCGCAGACGTTGCGGTGAACCCGGTCGGCATCGGGTCGCGCACGACGACGTTCGGTGCATCCGACGGCCCGGCGTCGTTGTCGACGCTGATCGTGTAGGTGACCTGGTGCCCGGCCACGACGGTCGACGGGTCGGCGGACTTGTCGACGTGCAGCACCGAACGCGGCGCGGCGGCGGTGACCGTGGCGGCGGCCGTGTTGTTCGCGTCATCGGCATCCGACGTGTCCGAGGACACCGTCACGTGGTTCACCGACGGCGTACCCGCAGTGACGTCGGGCGCCAACAGGCCGGTGAAGGTGAACACGCGCGTGGCTCCGGCCGCGACCGTACCGAGTTGGCACTGCACGGCGGTGAACCCGGGATCCGGATCACCGCAGACCGGGGCGGGATCGGCGGTGCGCAGCATCATCGTGTCCGGGTCGGCCTCGTCGTCGAGGACCGCGTTGCGCGCGTCCGACGGCCCCGAGTTGTGCACGGTGACGGTGTAGGTGACAAGGCCACCCGGCGTGACCGTCGTGGGAGTCGCGGTCTTGGTGACCGACAGATCGGCAGCCGCCTGCACACTCACGGCTGCGCCGGCGCTGTTGTCGCCCTCGTCAGGATCTTCGGTGCTCGAAGAGACGGTGGCGAGGTCGGCCAGGCTGTTCGTCGTCGAACCCGCCGGCACCTGAAGCGTGACGGTGACCGTCGCGTCGGCCCGGTTCGCGAGCGTGCCGAGCGCGCAGCTGACGTCGCCGCCGGCCGTCGAGCAGGTGCCGACACTGCTGCTCGCCGCGCCCAGGGTCACGCCGTCGGGCGTCGGGTCGCTGATCACGACGTCGCGAGCGGCGCTCGGGCCGGCGTTGTGCACCCGGATGGTGGCGGTGGCCGGCTGGCCGGCCAGCGTGGGATCCGGACTCAGCTCCTTGGTCAGCTGCAGGTTCGCGAGCGCGGCGACGCGCACCGGCACGGGTTTGACGTCGTAGGTGAACGGCGTGCCCACGGTTTGCGCGACGTAACTCAGCGACGCCGAGTTGGTGATCGTGGAACCTCCGGCGTCGTCGTCGATCGTGACGTCGAAGGTGACCGTGCTGCCGGCGCCGGGCGCGAGCAGGCCGCCCGCCGTCCCGTTCGCCCCCGGACCGAGCCGGAAGTGCACGCTGCGCGCGGCGGCGTCGTACTCGGCCTGATCCGAGTCGGCGGCATCGGTCTTCGCGCCGGGGTTCGCGCCGCTGACGATGCGCAGCGAGCCGGGCACATACGTGACGCCCTCCGGCAACGGATCGCTCATGACCGAATCGGCGGCGGGGTCGCCGCCGCGGTTGGCGAAGTTCACCGTGTAGCGCAGGGTGTCGCCCGGCTGCGCCGGATCGTTGCCGGCGAGATCGCTGACCGACTTGGTGCTCGGGCTGAAGTCGGGCGCGTAGAGGTTGATGGCGGACGTGACGACGCCCGGGAAGTACCGGTCGCCGGTCGAGGTGAGCGACAGCGTCGCCGACGTCGCGCTGTTCGGGATGACTCCGGATGCTCCAACATTCTTGATATCGAAACCGAGGTTGTTGAGGTCGGCAGGGTCGCGCGCGGTGACCGAGGTGCCGCGGTTGTCGTTCGTGCCGTTGAAGAAGTTGGAACCCGGTGACAGCGCGGTGCCGAGTTGGGTGGAGTTCAGCGTCGCGGTGTCCCCGGACGTGGAGTAGTCGCCCTCGTAGGCCACCATCCCGAGTCTGCGCGTCGACGGTGCCCGTCCGCGGCGCGAGGAAGCCGTTGATGTCCACCGTCTGCGGATTGCCCTGCCCGACGTCGGCGAACCCGTCGAAGACGGTGAGATTGCGCAGCGGCTGGGTCGGGTCGCGCAGGACCACGACGAGCGACCAGCCGGCGTAGCGATCCTCGCCGGTGCCGGCCACGACGTCGGCACCCCAGTACCGGCCGGAGCCGGCGCCCCGCACAGCCGTCGTGACATCGGCGAACTCCTGGTAGGCGAGATCGCCGCTGGTCGTCGGCCCGAACTCCGCCTGCGAGGTGACGGTGCGGTAGTCGGCGCCGGGAACCCGCAACTGCATGGTCTTGCGGTCGCCCACCCCGGCCCGGCCCTTGGCACCGGCAGCCTGGCGGGCCCCCCAGTACAGGCCGGCCCACAGCACGGCGCCGCCGGAGGGCACCGCGAGATCGGCCGCGGAGGAGTTCGTCGTGTCCGGGTCGTCGTCGGCGTCGAGGTCGACCATCGCGAACCCGTTGTTGTTCAGCCGGGCCGTTCCGGCGCGGGCCGCCAGGCAGTTCGCCGCGGCCGCGGGGCAGGTCAGCAGGGCGTTGCCGACGGTCGTCACCGCGCCGTTGTCGTTGGTCTGGAACCGCACGCCGAACGGCACCGACGGTGCGCCGACGGCCTGCTGGACCACCAGCACGACTCCGGCGAGCGCGAGCACCGCGGCAACGCAGGCACGCAACCAGCGACGCATCGCCCTCCCTCGGACACGGCGGCAGGCACGCACCGACCTCTCTGTTGGTACGCGCCGGTGAGAGCAAGGGCAAGATCCTCGGACATCAACATCCGATAACGGTGTGATTCGTCCGAGACAGGGTGTGGGCGCCCATCCCGTGCAGTCTCGGGTCATATCGGTCAGGTAGCATCCGATCGCCCTGCAAGTGTTTCCGGCTGCCACACGATCCGCGGGGGACGTCATGGCCGCGCACCACGTCCGTTCGCGCCTCGCTGCCCTCATCTCGGTCACCGTGCTGGCCGGGCTCGGAGTCGCGGTCCCGACGTCGGCGCAGGCAGCCGCCCCGACGGCGACACTGGGCTTGTCGAAGAACGCCTACGAGCCGGGCAGCAACGTCCCACTCACTGATCCGGTGAAGCCGGGCGATGCCTTCGACTACCAACTCGCCGCGTCCTGTTCCGGGCTCACCGAGGGCTGCATCACCGCCAAGACGGTCGACGTGCTGCCGGCCGACATCGTCTTCCTCGGCGCCGACCCGTCGCCGCTCTACACGGTCAGCTACGACGCGGCCACCCGCAGCGTGACGACGACCTACAACGACGCGCTCCCGTCACCCCCGAACCCGCCCAACTCGAAGGGCATTCTCGCCGGATCCACCCGCACTGCCGTTCTGCACGTGCGGCTCGACCCGAACTCGAAGGCCACCGACGGCTCGACGATCACGAACACAGCAACGGCATCGGCCGACAACGCCGACTCGAAGTCGGACTCGACCGACGTCACGGTGGCCGTACCCCGAGTGGTCACGCCGATCGCCGGCAAGACCATCAACCCGAACTCGGTGATCGCGCAGTCGGGTGCCGCTGTGACCGCAGTCCTGTCCGTGCGCAACGGGTCCAGCACGTCCGCCGACATCTCCTCGCTCACCGTGGCTGATACCACGAAAGCCACTTGGGACAGCTTCAATCTCACCAGCGTCGGACCGGTGACCCAGTTCCCGCCTGGCAGCAACCAGGTCACGGTGCGCTACTGCCTCGACCCGGCGCCGTGCTCGGACGCCCAGTTCGTCTCCGGTGCGCCGGTGTCCGGCCCGAACGTCTCGCTGCCGGACGGAGTCGACCCGGCCGACGTCACAGGGCTCGCGTTCGTGTTCAGCGACTCGAACGGCACCAGCCTCCCGCCCAGCACCACGGGTGGCACCGTGCCGATCGGGCTGATGCTGCGCGACACCGTGCGTTCGACCGGTGACCCGCTCGACCCGCTGCGCGCACTCACCCAGAACAACTGCGCGTCGCCGTCGGCGCTCGACACCGTCGACGGCACGGTCAGCGGCGCGGACAGGTGCGCGGCGTTCACCATCCAGCCCGGCACCGCGCAGATCGGCGGTTCCAAGCAGTTCTTCCCGGACGCCAACGGCAGCTACTCGACCAACGGCTTCGCCGTGGCCGGCCAGCAGTCCGGCGTCAGTGCGGTTGCCAAGGTCGAGAACGCCTCGGCGGTGCCGGTCACCTCCATGACGATCACCGACCCGGCCACGTCGGCACCGACCAGCCTCGACGCCGTCGACGTGAGCCAGGTCCGGCTGGTATTTCCCACCGGTGCCACGGCGGCCACCGGGAGCGTCACCTGCAGCGACAACTCGTCGATCCCGATCACGGCGAGCGCGACCGGCAACATCCCCGCCGACTGCCCGGGCAATGCGCGACCCACGAGGGTCACCGTCACCTACAGCGGCACGATCCCGCCGGGAGCCTCAGGGCAGCTCGGTGTCCACGGCACGCTGAACGGCGCCGAGGTCGGCGGCCAGTCGCTGCAGGACTGCGCCGACGGCACGATCGTCGCCGGGCAGAGCTCCTCCAGTGGCACCACGTGCGCGAAGCTGCCCGTCGAGAACCCACGCACCACGGTCGGCGGCGTCAAGAACGTGAGCAGCCCGCTCACCGGCGGTTCCCTGGTGGCGGGTTACCCGGTCACCTTCACCGTGCAGGCGAACAACACCGGCAACCTGCCGCAGAGCACGTTCGTGGTGAACGACCCGGCGCCCGGCACCACCGACGCCAACAACCCGTTCACGATCCTGCGGTTGACCTCGGCCAGCCTCACGACGAACCCGGCATCGCTGCGGTCGAACTTCGTCATCGAGGTCACCACCGACGGGGGTGACACCTGGGCGCCCTACGCTGCCGGCGACGCCGACCTGCTGAACCGCACCGACGGGATCCGCGCCCGGCTCACGAGCGGCTTCGTGCCGCCCACCGGTGAGGTGACGCTCACGGTCAACGCCTTGCTCCGTGACGGCGTCCCCGACGGCACCGCGATGCGCAACTGCCAGGTGACCAACGTCGAGTCGGCCGTGGACACCGGCACGACCCGCAACGTCTGCGCACCGACGTTGACCTCCGAGCCGCCCTCCGGCGGCGGCGACCTCGCGAAGTTCATCTCGCCGGGCACGCTGCCGGCGCCGGTTCCCGGCGTGCAGCCGACCAGCCAGGTGCAGATGCGTGCGCAGAACACCGGCACGGTGCCGCTCAAGCGGCTGGTGATCGCCGATCCCGACCCGAGCCAGATCGAC
Organism: uncultured Actinomycetota bacterium; assembly: GCA_963850835.1. Lineage (GTDB taxonomy): Bacteria > Actinomycetota > Actinomycetes > Mycobacteriales > Jatrophihabitantaceae > Jatrophihabitans. Next base: position 21,032 of record CAWKNB010000008.1, read on the forward strand.
CCGGACGCCTTCTTCGAGCTGGTCAACGTCACCAAGATCGACGGCGTGAACTTCCCGCCCGGCGCGAACCGGGTGCAGGTGGACGCGTGTATCAGCGCCGCCGCCTGCCGGGCCGGCACGTACGTCACGGGCACGCCCACCGCCTCGAGCACGCCGACCCTGCCGGTGAGTGCGGCCGACGTCGCCGGTCTGCGGTTCATCTTCACCAACGCCAACGGCAACTTCGTCCTGACGCCCGGCTCGAACTTCCCGACCTCGGGCGCCTGCCCGCGTGCAACGGCATGCTTCTCGGTCACGCCGCGCACCACCGAACGCGACACCGGCGACGCGATCGACTTCCCGCAGGCCTTCAGCGACATCGCGGCGTTGAGCGGCGAGAGCCCGCTGGCACCCGGGCAACTGACCACCTTCGGCGACGCCCCGGCGCCGCTGACCGTGCAGCCCGGCACGCCGAAGCTCACGGTCGACAAGACCGCCGACGCGCAGAACGACACCACCGTCACACCCGGGCAGCCGATCAGCTATTCCCTGGCCACGACCAACAGCGGCACCGCCTCGCTTCCGGCGCTGCTCGTCACCGAACCACTGCCGGACGGGTTGAACTTCGACAACACCTTCGCCGGCGACGACGGGAACCCGTACAAGATCACCTACTCCGGCCCGGCCGGCACGTCGGCACCACCCGCGCCGCAGTTCACCGCCGTCACCGACCCGACGACGAACCGGATCACCGAGGTGCGCTGGCAGTTCGACCCGAACTACCTGCTGAGCCCGACGGCCAAGATCACCATCACCTTCCAGGGCCGGCTCGACCCCACCGTGGCGGCCGGTACCAAGATCACCAACACGTACGGCGCCACCACCTCCGACGCCAACGTCAAGCCCTCGCTGACGTGCGCGACCGGCACGCCGGACCCGACGCTCGGCTGCACCGACAGCGCGTCGGCCACCGAGGGCACCGGCAGCGCCGTCGACGCGCAGAAGTGGGTGCACGGCGACGATTCCCGCGGCTTCTACAACACCCGCACGAAGACCTTCGTGCCGATCGGGGACCCGGGCTGCCCGCTGCTGACCGTCGACGGCGACAACTACACGCGCTTCCCCTGCATCGCGCTGGTGCTGCCCGGCCAGCACTTCAACTTCCTGCTCAACCTCGTCAACGTGGGCACCACGCCGATCACCGAGACCCGGCTCATCGACTACCTGCCCAAGGTGGGCGACCGCGGCGTCGTGGTCAACGGACAGCGCGAGACCGAATGGGACCCGCGGCCGGTGCTGCGCGGGGCACCCACGCTCGCGAGCGGCGCCCCCGGGTCGCTGGACCTCGCGTACTCGGCAACCAGCCCGACCTGCACCACCGACATCGACAAGCCGCCGGTGGCATGTCCGGCCGGCACCTGGGACCCGACCTTCAGCGCCGACGCAGAGGCCTTCCGCGGCTTCCTGACCTTCGCCACGCCGCTGCCGCCCGCAGGCACCACGCGAGTCGTCATTCCGATGAGCGCGCCGGCCGACCTCGACACCACCACCAACCAGCTGCCGATCGCGTGGAACTCGTTCGCGCACAGCGACTTCTTCAGGCAGCCCAACGGATCGATCACCCAGCTGCCCCCGGTCGAGCCGGAGAAGGTCGGCGTGGCGATGCCGTTCGGCAACCTGGAGATCACCAAGACCGTCACCGGCGACATCCCGCCCGGCTCGATCATCGGGCCGTTCCGGGGCACCTACCGCTGCGTGGTCACGACGGCTGACGGTGACGACGTCGTGGTCCGCACCGGCGACGCCGAATTCAGCCCGGACGCGCCGTTCACGGTCAAGCACGTACCGGCCGGCGCGGTGTGCACCATCGACGAGACCGACACCGGCGGCGGCAACCCGACCATGCCGGACCCGGTGACGATCGTCCCCGACGTCGACGACAACTCCCCCACCCCGTCGATCGCCGGCATCACCAACGACTTCCCGGCGCCGCGACTGATCGTCACCAAGGTCGTGTCCGGCGATGCCGCGAAGTATGCGAGCGGACCGTACGAGGTGGAGGTCGACTGCACCCTGGCCGGCGTGGATCTCCCGCCGCGCAAGCTGAGCTTCGACGCTGCCGGTTCGCAGAGCATCACCGATCTGCCGATCGGCGCGCAGTGCACGGTCAAGGAGACCGACGACCGGGGCGCGACGACGACCGACACCAGCTACTCCGACGGCGACCACGCCAACATCAACGCGCTCGTCGACGGCGTCGCCACCCTGACCAACACCTACGACCCGGTCGACCTCACGGTGACCAAGACCGTCGACGGGCCGGGCTCGGCCGGGCCGTACTCGTTCGCCGCCGCCTGCACGCTGACGAGCAACGCGGGCACGACGGTGGACGTCCCGCTCGCGGGCGCCGACGCGAAGTTCACGCTGTCGGACGGGCAGCGGCACGTCATCAGCGTCCCGAAGGGCGCTGACGTGCAAGGTCACCGAACAGTCGCCGCCCAAGGGCGACACGGTCACCTACAACGGCGACACGACCGCGCCCACGTTGGACCTGTCCGACCCGACCACGCTGGCAGTGCGTCAACACGTTCGCCCCGGCACCACCGCCGACCTCCACGTCGCCCACGGCCCCGATGTCGGGCACGTCGACCCGCCGACGCCGCCGCACCTCGCCCACGTCGGGCACGTCCGGCACGTCGGGCTCGATCCGGACCCGGGCCTGCAGGCGGCGGATCGTCCGCAACGGGCAGCGGCGGGCTGGCGTCGACCGGCGCCCTGATCGCCGGTCCCACGCTGCTCGCCATCGCGCTGCTGCTGCTCGGCGGCGGGCTGGTCGTCGCCGGGACCTACCGGCGCCGGACCGCGCGGCCGTCGCGGCACCGCGGGCACTAGCGCTCGCCTGCGCTCGACGCGTTCGGTCGGCCAATAGGCTCTGCGCGTGACGGCACCCGTACAGCAGCCCCAGCTCGACGGTCGGGCCTATCTGAAACTGATCCTGCTCGGTGCCGCCGTCGGTATTCCCGCGGCATACCTGTCCGCGCTGTTCCTCGCTGCCGTCCACGGCCTCGAGCACGCGCTGTGGGATCAGCTGCCCGATGCGCTCGGTCTGTCCGCACCGCCCTGGTATCTCGTGATGGGGCTCCCGGTGGTCGGCGCGCTTATCGTCGCGGCGGCCCGTGCGTGGCTGCCCGGCAACGGCGGCCACAACCCGATGGCCGGGTTGTCGACCGAGCCGACACCGGTGTCATACGTCCCCGGAGTGGTGCTCGCGGCGATCGGCACGCTGGCCTTCGGCGCCGTGCTGGGTCCGGAGGGCCCGGTGATGGCGCTGGGATCCGCGGTCGGCATGTTCTTCGTCCGGACGGGTCGGGTCACCGGACGCCCGTCCGCGGTGATCTCGATGGCCGGGCAGTTCTCGGCGATCTCGGCACTGTTCGGTGGCCCGCTCGTCGCCGGCGTGCTGCTCGTCGAGGGCGGCCTCGGGATGGGCACGGCGCTGCTGCCGGCGCTGGTGCCCGGCCTGGTGGCCGCCGCGGTCGGTTACGTCATCTTCGAGGGCTTCGGGCATTGGTCCGGTCTGAACGCGCCGGGCATCGAGGTGCCCGACCTGCCCACCTACCACGTCAGGTTCGGCGATCTCGCCCTCGCACTCGTCATCGGCGTGCTCACCGCGCTGCTCATCGTGGCGGTACGCAAGGGCGCAACGCTGGTCGGCGCCCGGGGCCCGGGGCCGCTCCGCATGCCGGGGCTGCTCGTCCTGGGCGGCCTCGCTGTCGGTGGGCTCGCGCAACTCGCGCAGGCCCTGGGGGCGAATTCGCAGGACGTCCTGTTCTCCGGGCAGTCGTCGGTCGGGGTGATCGTGGCGGCCGGTTCGACGTCGGTGGTCCTCGTGACGGTCGCCGCGAAGGCGATTGCATACGCCATCTGCCTGGGCTGCGGGTTCCGCGGCGGCCCGATCTTCCCGGCGATCTTCCTCGGGGTCGGGCTCGCGGCGCTGGCGGTCGTGTGGTTCGACGCCTCGCCGACGCTGGCGATCGCGGTGGGCGCGGCCGCCGGGATGGCGGCCCAGACCAAGCTGCTCATCGCGCCGCTGCTGTTCGCGTCGCTGCTCGTCGGGCACAGCGGCGTCGACGCGATCTCGGCGGCCGTGCTGGCGTCGGTCGCCGCGTGGCTCACCATGAGTGCGCTGGACCGGCGCGCCGAGCACCGCTGACCGCGATCAGCGCCCGGCGTGGATCGCGGCGGCCACGGCGAGGTCCTGCCAACCCATGCCGACGCTCTTGAACACGGCGATGCCACCGGCGTCACCGTCGACCGCAGCGAGTTCGACGAGGTCGTCCTCGTGCAGCGCACCGTTGCCGATCGCGATGATCACATCGCCCGCCTCGCGCAGCGCGGTCGGGCGGTGCTCCACCACCACCCGCGTGGCCCGCGAGAATACCGCGTCGTCGAGCTCTCGGGCGTCCGGTTCGTGCGAGCCGACCGCAACGACGCAGGCATCTACGGCCAGCGCGGTGCCGTCGAAGAGCGGGGTCCGCGCGCTGGTGGCGCAGACGATGGCATCCGCACCTGACACATCGGCCGCGGTGCCCGGGCGCACCGCCACGTCCAGGCCGGTGACGGCGGCGCAGAAGGCCTGCGTGCGTTCGGGATCGCGACCCACGACGATCACCGACTCCAACGGTTGCAGCGCGGCCAGCGCGGCGATGTGCGCCCGCGCCTGCGGCCCGGTACCGAACACCACCAGACGATGAATCCCTTGCGGCGCAAGCAATCCGATGGCGAGCGCCGATTGCCCGGCGGTGCGCAACTCGGTCAGGGCGGTGCCGTCGAGGGCGAGCACCGGAACGAGGGTCGTCGGGTCGAGCAGCAGGTAGACGGCGTGGATGCTCGGCAGCCCGTGGTCGGCGTTGCGGGGTGCGATACCGAGCACCTTCACGCCGAGCGCGTCCCGCGTCTCGGCCGGCATCAGCATCAACTCGCCGTGCGCAACCGGCAGTCGGGTGCGGGCCGGCGCGGCGTCGAGCTCGAGGCCGGCGGACAACGCGGCGTGCAACGCAGCCACGACCTCGCGCCACGACAATGCGGCAGCTACCTCGTCGGCAGCCAGGTAGGGCAGCGCAGGCACGCCTGCGACGATCTCACAACCGATTGCAGAGATTCGTCACGTGGGCGCTGTAGAGGATGGTCTTCGTGCCGTCGGCGGCGATGCGCAACGCGCTGATGCCGTGCAGGACCGCGAACTCGGGGCCGGGGTGGTCGGTCGGATGCTGCGTGCTCGAGAACGGCCCGAAGCCGTACAGGACCGACGATCCGTCACGACCAGGGATCTGCACGCCGTCGCCGGACACGTTCGACAGCAGCGACTTGCCGGTGTCGAGGTTGGTCAGCCGCTCGTACAGCGCGCCCGTGTAGTAGGTCGCGACGACCCGCCCACTCGCGTTCTTGTACGTGTACGCGACAACCTTGTTCACCGGGAACGTCACCCGGATCGGGAAGGCGCACGGGTCGCCGGCCGGGTCGTTCTCCGGCGGGTACGCCTGCGGCGTCGGACCGGTGACGGTCCAGCCGCGGTGTGGCGGCGGCGCCGACGCACCCGCCGCCGTCGGCGACACGAGTGCAGTCACGACCAGCGCCGTGAGAGAGATGACGGTGACCACTGGGGCGAGGTGACGTCGCACCGTTCCTCCTCGGATCGGGCACTTCGCCTCAAAGTATGCATTCTGCATACATATTGGTCAACGCCTCGCGGCGCCCTGGGTCACCGGGCAGGCGTGCGGGTGCCCGCACGCCGCCGGGTCGCACAACCGGCACAGGTAATCGGCGCCGTCGCGCGCGGCGTCGTCTCGGATCGACCCGCTGCACCCGCGGCGCGGTCGAGGATCCGGCCGAGCGCGACCTGGTCAGTGCGGGACAGCCGGCCGAGCCACTCGTCGAGTACCGCGGTGCGCGCTCCGCGAATCCTGCGCACCGTGCGCCGGCCGGCGGGCGTGAGGTGGATCGCCGCTACCCGGCGGTCGGTCGCGATCCCGCGCCGTTCGACGAGCCCCAGCTCCACCAGTCGGTCGACGAGTCGCACCGCGGCGGAATGGGTGAGACCCACCGCACGGCGCAGGGCATCGATGCTGCGCCCGTCCGCGTAGTTGGCGAGCGCGGACAGCGTCGTCGCCTGGCTCATCGACAGCCCTGTTGCGCTCTCGATGGCCGTGTACGCGCGGGTCGTCGCATCGAGGGCAACCTCACCGAGCACGTTCGCGACGTGTGGATCGGGCGGTGTGCTGCCCACCGGTCAGCCGGTCGGCAGCAGGAGCCGACTCGGCGCGCCGGCCCGCTGCACCGGCTGCGTCGCACCGGCGATCACCGGCCCGGTCGCGGACGTCGATGGCGTGATCGCGTATGCCCCGGTGACCGGCAGGGCGAGGTCGCTGTGCGACGGGATCGATCGTCACGGTCGCGCCGGTGGGCCGCGGTTCGGTGTATTCGCGGTCGCTCTGGGTCAGCACGACGGCGACCCGATGACCGGCCGCGATCACCGCGTCGGTGGTGTCGATCGGCACCGTGATCGTGTACCAGACGCCCGGGGTGAGCGGTGTCTGCCGCGCCAGGGACACGTGGTGCGCGGCGTCGAGCCAGCCGCGGGTGAGGATGTCGACGGTCGAGGTCACGTAATCCTGGGCGGTGTCGAAGTAACACGCGTCGTCGACGGCCGTCGATGCTCCCCAGCAGGACTGGGTCGTCAGGGTGCTGATGCCCTCGCCGGCCGACTGGTAGTCGACGCGCCGCTGGCGGCCGTAATCGACGACCCGCGCCGACAACTCCGTGGTCGGCCGGTCGACCTTGATGCGCACGGTCAGCGCGGGCGAACCGGCGATGCGCAACGGGCGGGTGAGCACGCCGCTGGCGAACACGGCCCGACCGGCCACCGGCTGGTTCGGGGTGGCCACGGCGGTCGCCTCGGACAGCGACGGCCGGTCGGTGAAGGTGCGCGTGGCCGTGCCGCCCAGTTGCGACAACGGGACGGACACCGCGCGGGTACCGGGCGCCGGCCAACTCGGCTGGGTCGTCCAGTGCCCGTCGGCGCGCTCGACCGAGGCCTGCGGCTCGGCCATGATCCCGTTGGGCAGGCCCTGCAGCCAGTAGTCGAACCATCGGTGCAGGGTGCGCACCCACACGGCTCGCCGGTAGTCGAACGGGTCGACGTGGCCGTCCTGGCTCAGCCAGATCTTGCGGGGCACCCCGCGTGCGGCGAGCAGCGGCCACCAGTCGCCGAACTGGTTCGTGGTGACGTTCTGGTCGTTGATGCCGTGCACGATGAACACGCTCGCGTGCACCTTCGACGCGTCCGGCCGGTAGTCGCGCGCCTGCCAGAACGCGTTGTCGTTCCCGGTGGCGTCGTCGCTGGCGGCCTGCTCGGCCGCGTAGCGGGCATCGCAGACACCGGCCGGCCGGCCGCCGACATAGCTCGCGAGGAACTGGACGTATCCGCTCGAGCGCAGCACACCGTTGAAACGGGTGTAGTCGTACCAACTCGAGATCGACGAGATCGGCACCACGGTCTGCAGCCCGTCGACGCCCGTCGCAGCGACGCCGTTGGCGATCGAGCCGTCCCACGACTTGCCGATCATGCCCACTTTGCCGTTGGTCCAGTTCGCGGTGACCCGCTTGCCGTGCAGGTCGTAGCCGGGCACCCGGCCGTTGAGCCAGTCGATCGCCGCCTTCGCGCCGCGTACCTCGTAGCGACCGCCGACGTCACCGCAGCCGGTGGAGCGCGACGTGCCGACCAGATCGACGCCGACGACCGCGTAGCCGCGCGGCACGAAGTAGTTGTCGTAGTAGAGCGGCAATTTGCCGATGGTGCCGTCGGACTCGTAGGTCTTCGTCTCGGACTCGTTGCCGCGGCCACAGCATTGGAAGTACGGCGATGCGTCCATGATCACCGGCACCTGGACGCCGGCCGCGGCGGCTTCGGCCGGGCGGATGATGTCGACCGCAACGCGGTCGCGGACACCGTCGCCGTCGCTGTCGAACGGCACCCGTACGAACACCGTTTCGTGGATGGCCTTCGCGTACGAGTAGATCGGAACGGTCTGGTTGCCTTCGACGAACGGCGCAGCGGCGGCCGGCGAGGCGACGGCGTTCGGCACGGTGAACACCGTGGCGAGGAAAGCGGCAATGGTGCAGGAGACGAGCACACGACGCATCTGTGCCTACCTCGGGGCGAGCGCGGCGAACCTGTTGATCGCGACGCTACTCACGCCGCAACGCCGAGTCACGAGCGCCGGGCCCACACCTGGAACACGCGTGGCGAGCCGAACAACGTCGTGTTGTCGGCGGCCAGCGTCTGCGAGTTGCGCCAGCGCGGCGGCGATCTCGTCCTCGCGTCGCGACGTTCGCCTCGGTCATCGCCGCGGCGGTGGCCTCGATCGTCAGGATGGGCAGGGTCTTCTGTTCGCCGTCCAGATGGGCGAGCTGCACCACGTCGACCTCGGGCAACGGGAGGTCGGCCTCGGCGAACAGGGCGGCCAGCTTGCGGCCCAGCTCCGGATCACCGCCGCCGGCGCGGAGCACGGCCGGGTAGCGCTGCGCCCAGAACGTGAACGCCGGATGAGGCGGGTAACAGAACTGGGCGGTGAAGTCGCAGTCCTCCACCACCAGCGCGCCGCCCGGCGCAACGGCAGCCCACATGCGCCGCAAGACCTCGACCGGCCGGGACAGGTGCTGCAGCACGAAGCGGCTGTACACGATGTCGTGGACGTCACCGACGGTGAAGGTGTACGCGTTGCCGACCGTGAACTCCGTGGTCGCCGCGACTCCGTGGGCCTCGGCCTCCTCGCTCGCTGCGCGCAGCTTCTCCGGGTCCATGTCGATCCCGGTGACACGTCCCGTCGGCCCGGCTCGTCTCGCGAGTTCGACGCTCACGTCGCCCGCGCCGCAGCCGACGTCGAGGCACCGCGCACCCGGCTCGACACCGACGCGGTCGAACAGCGCTGCCGTCGTCGGCGCCCAGTTGCGCGCGAGTACATGGAGGCGAGCCGCTCCGGCCCGACCGCCGCGGATCACATAGCGATCCATGCAGGGAGGGTAGTACCGACGCCGTCGAGACCGCCCGATCCTGATGCGCTCCCCGTGATCGGTCCGATCCTTCGCAATGAGAAGGTAGAGCGGTGACGGACAGCCGACGGGAAACGATCATCGACTCGCTGCGCAGCGACCATCGCGCGATCGCCGCGCTCCTCGACACCCAGACCATCGCAGCGGCGACGGAACTGGCGCTGACCGAGCGCGAGCAAGTGGTGATGAACCTGGTCCGGCACTTCGTGGCCGAGGAGCAGTATCTCTATCCGACCGTGCGCGACCTGTCCGAGAGCGACCTGATCGCGGTCGCCGATCGGCAGTCGGCCGCGGACCGCGAGCTCGAGAATCGCCTGCGATCGTTGGAAACGCCGGATGTCACGCCGGACGTCGTGGCCGAGGTGATTGCGGCGGTTCGAACCGATTTCGCCGCACATGTCGCTGCGCAGGACGACCTGTTCGACGGAGCTCACCCGTCGGTGTCCCCCGGAACAGCTGTCCGAGCTGGGCGCTGACGTGCGCGGTGCCGAGCAGTTGGCACCCACCCGGCCGCGACGCGTCGCGCCGCGCGACGAGACGACCAACAAGATCGTCAGCTTCGTCGAGGGCTATCTCGACCACATCCGCGATCACTACAGCCATCGCGGTTCCGAACGCGACAACAACGATTGAGCATCCACCCGGAACGGCGTCACCCGGCGCGCTAGTCTCTGCCGGTGACAGGCGAGCCCGGTGACACCGGCGACACAGCACAAGATCCCGACGCGCTGGCGGCCGAGATCGTCCGGTTGCAGGCCCGCAACGAGGAACTCGAGGAAGAGCGACAGAGCCTCTCCGAAACAGAAATGGCTCCGCGGCCTGCGCGCATTCGCCGCGGTGCTGTGCATCGTGCTCGGTGTGTTGTGCCTGGTGGTGTCGCCACCGGCGATCTGGGGTCGCAACCTGCTCCTGAACACCGACCGCTACGTCGACACCCTCCAGCCGGTCGCGAGCGACCCCGGCGTTCAGGACGTCGTCGTCACGCAGGTGACCAAACAGGTCGTCGCGCACGTCGACATTTCGCAGTTGGCCGATCAGGTACTGCCGCCGCGCGCCGCGAAGCTGCTCGGCGGCCCGCTCGAAAGCGCGTTCCAGGGCTTCGTGAGCACCGTGACGACGAAGTTCGTGCAAAGCAAGGCATTCGCGAAGTTGTGGGTCACCGTGAACAGGCTGGCACACAACCAGATCGTGTTCGCGCTCACCGCGGAGGCACCGAAGAATGCGGCGACGACCGTCGACAGCAGCGGGCGCGTGGTCCTCAATCTGGCACCGATCGTCGACCAGGTGAAGCAGAAGCTGGTCGACGCCGGCCTGACCGTGGCCAACAACATCCCGGCAGTCGGCGCCACGATCGAGATCGCGAACGTGCACGGCCTGCAACAGGCACGCAAGGCAACCCACCTGCTCGACGTGGTGGCCAACTGGCTGCCCTGGGTCGGCCTCGCGTTCCTGGCCGGTGGCATCGCGCTGTCGCGCAAACGCCGCCGCGCGGTGGTGGTCTCGGTGCTGTGCGTTGCCGGCGGGATGGTGGTGGTGGGCCTCGGCATCACGATCGGGCGCAACATCTATCTCGCCAACGTCCCGACCGACGTGCTGCCGCGCAGTACCGCCAGTTACCTGTTCGACACGCTCGTGCGATATCTGCGGTGGGGTCTGCGGTTGGTGCTGCTCGTTGCGCTGCTCATCGCTTTCGGGGTCTGGGTATCCGGTCCCGGTCGCGCTGCCACGTCCTTCCGGCGGGGCGTCGTGCGCGGTCCGCAGTGGCTCGGGGCGAAACTCGACTCCGGCCCGGTCGGACCGTTCGTGGTTCGCTACACCACCGCGCTGCGGATCGGCGCCGTCGCGCTCATGGCCCTGATCCTGTTCCTGATCGACCGGCCCTCACTCGGCACCGTCATCCTGCTCGCGGTGATCCTCGTCCTGCTGTTGTTGATCATCGAGGTGTTGCGGGCGACGGCGAAGCGCAGCGATGTCGAGGGCGGCGCCGCCTCCTGCGCCGGCGTAGCCGCGGTCAACGTTCGAGCGGGCCACGCAGCACGCTGCGCTGGTGCCGGTTGTCGCCGTTGTAGCGCTGCGCCGAGACGTCGACGACGTGGTAGGCCTGCGTGTCGATGCCGCCCGGCACGGTGAAGGAACCCTTGCCGCCCGTTCCGAGCGTGCCGATCGCCACCATCGTCCCGACGCTCGGGTTGTACAGCCAGACCTCGTAGTAACCGTTGTAGGCGGGCAGGCCTCGGGTCTGCACGTTCATCGTGTAGCCGGCCGCCGACGTGTGCATCGTCGCGATGCCGTGTACCTCGTCGGTCGTGCCCGGCTGGGCCTGCAGCACCGCGTGCGCCGAGCGGCTCGCCTCGGTCGACGACGACGAGCGCCCGGCGACCCACCCACCGAGTCCCGCAGCCACCACCGCGACCGCGGCCGCCGCGACCAGGAGCGCTCGGCGCCACCGCGGCGACCGCGACGCGGGCGCCACCGGCGCCGGTGCCGGAGCGATCTCGGCCTCGATGCGCCGCCAGAGCCCCGCGGGCGGCACGTCGGTGTCGTCGTCGCGGCCGGACAGCCGGGCGAGCGCCGCGACGCGCTGGTAGACGGCGAGTTCTGCCTGGCAGCGCTCGCACGTGGCGATGTGCTCGGCCACGCCGGGATCAGGTGCCTCGCCGAGCGCGAAGGAGGCGAGGTCGTCCGCCGCCCGGACGTGCAGGTCGTTCTCGTCATGCGGGATGGACACCGTCTACCTCCAATCTGCGTCGAAGCTGCGCGAGCCCGCGCCGCACGTGACTCTTCACCGTGCCGAGCGGCAGGCCGGTCACGCTGGCGATCTGACGGTGGCTCAAGTCGTCGAAGAACGCCAGTTCGAGCACGCGTCGCTGCGGCTCGGCCAGGTGCGCCAGGCTGTCGGTCACCACGATGCGGTCGACGACCTGGTCGGCGTGCGGAGGCAGGGTCGCGCCGGCGGGCTCGCTGTCGGCCAGCTTCGTCGCCGCGTCGGTGGCCTTGCGCTCGCGCTCGATCACTCGCAACCGGTCGACCGTGCGCCGGCGGACGATGCCGATCAACCACGCGGCCAGCGAACCGCGGGCCGGGTCGAAGGTCTGCCGGCCCTGCCAGGCCGACACGAACGTCGCCTGGGTGACCTCCTCGGCGTCGGCGGCATTGCTGAGCACGCCGCGGGCGATGCGGTAGACCATCGCGCCGTACCGGTCGTAGACGGCACGGAGCACGCCGTCGCCGCCGTCGGCGAATGCGGCCGCCAACTGTGCGTCGGGGTGGGGATCGTCCGAACGGGCGGCCTGCCGCGGACGCACGGCGTCGCTCATCCGCGCACCGCCCGCCGACTCATGTCCTGACCCTTCGTGTGGACTGCGCCCCCGCACCGGGGCACGCGGCCTCGGTGTACCCGGATAGGGGCTCGACTCCTCATCAATACGTTGTGAATCGACCTTGCGGATGCACGAATCCGAACGGCCCGGCGCCGACGTAGCAATGCCGAAGGAACGGGCACCACGCCCGTCCGCCGAGCAGAGGAGCAGGGTATGAAGCGACTACGGGTGATGGCCACGGCATTGGGCATCGGGATCGCGACCACGATCGCGCTCGCCCCGGCGGCCGGTGCCCACGCCGGCGTCAGTGCTCGCGCCGCGACGTCGAGCCGGCTCGGGGCGACCACCGTCACCACCGCACCCGGGATCGCCACGACGCTGCTGCGCGCCGGTATCGCACCCTTGCCGGTGTTGCCCGGCACCGGCGTCGGACTATCCCTGCGCAACGGGCTGCAGGTGTCCTACACCTTCCCGATCACCTCGAGCACCGCCGACCTCGCGACCGCGACCGGCGACATCCGGCACACCGGTGGCATCTACTTCCTGTCCCGCAAGGCGCACCTGGAGATCGGGAAGTTCGACATCGACCTGGCCGCCGGCAAGGTGTTCGCGACCCAGGTGAACTACGCCGCGGCCCGCATCCCGGTGCTGGACCTCGATCTGTCCGGACTGACGGTCAGTACGCGCGGCGACGGCGCCACGGTGCTTTCCGGCATCACGGTGCGCCTCGACCCCGCCGCGGCCGACGCGCTGAACGCGACGTTCGGCGTCCGCCTGCCGACGGACGGCAGCCTGGTGTTCGGCACCGCCCGGGTCGTGCTGAGCTGACGGACCCCCTCCGGGGATGGCTGCGGCCCCTGCCCTGCCCGACCGGGCACGGCAGAGGCCGCAGTTTCGGGTGCGACGGTCTGGCCCCCCAGTCGACCGATTGCCCCCCGTGGATTGGTCGTCCCCCCGTTGGCGACCAATGCGTGCTGGGCGAGACTCTGCCATCGGAAGCGGTCTGGCGTCAAGTTTTCGTGAAGTGAGATGATCGAAGCTTGGGAATCCGAGCTGGCCTAAAATCCCTCTCGCGCGGCAACGTCTGCACCGAGCCAGCTTGGGGGTCGCTTCAGTGCCGGAGGAGTTCGGCCCGTACCGGCTCGAGGAGGAGATCGGCCGCGGCGGCATGGGCGTCGTCTACCGCGCCTACGACACGCGCCGGGACCGGCAGGTCGCGCTCAAGCGACTGCCCAGGGACCTGTCCGCGGACGAGACCTTCCAGGCGCGGTTCCGTCGCGAGTCGCGCCTCGCGGCCCGGCTCAACGAGCCGCACATCATCCCCATCCACGACTTCGGCGAGATCGACGGCGTGCTCTACCTGGACATGCGCCTCGTCGAGGGCACCGATCTCGGCAGCCTCATCCGGGCCGGCTCCCTGACCCCGGCGCTCGCCGTCGAGATCATCGGGCAGGTGGCCTCGGCACTCACCTCGGCCCACGAGGCCGGACTGGTCCATCGCGACGTCAAGCCCGGCAACGTGCTCATCAGCGGGCGACCCGGCGAGCGGGGGTACGACAGCGACGACGTCTTCGCCTACCTCGTCGACTTCGGGATCGCCCGCGGGCGCACAGGTGCCGGAGGCGCCGAGGCCACCGCGCTGACCATGAACACCGAGACGGTCGGCACGCTCGCCTACATGCCGCCGGAGCGGATCAGCGGTGGCTCCGGCGACCACCGCTCGGACATCTACTCGCTGGCGTGCATGCTCTTCGAGTGCCTCACCGGGCGCACGCCCTTCGCCGGCGAGCCGTTCCAGGTCATGTACGCGCACGTCAACACCACGCCGCCGTCGCCCGCGACGATCCGGCCCGGCCTGCCCGCCGGCATCGACGCGGTGATCGCCCGCGGCATGGCGAAAAATCCCGACGACCGCTACCCCAGCGCGCGTCAGTTCGCTGCGGCCGCCCGCACGGCGCTGACCGCCCAGGCCCTCGCTGCCGGTGTCCCCCGGCGTGCCGGCGCCACCGCCCTGGCCGCCGCCGAACACCCCGCCGACCCCACCCCCGACACCGCCGCCGGCGCCCAGAGCACTGGTGCCCCCCGTCCCGCCGCCGCCGCCGCGCTGGTCGAGCGCAGTGCCGCATCCCTCCGGGCCGCTTCCCCGCCCGCCCGGCCCACCGACGCGGACCGCCGGGCAAGCGGCGCAGCCGACGCACGCTGATCGCGGTGCTGATCGCCGCCGCGGTCGTGCTTGCCGCCGGGATCGGCATCGCCGTCGCGCTCACCGGCGGCGATCCGCAGGCGCAGCCCAGCGCGAGCCCCATCGTGGCGACCGGCGCGACGCACGATTTCCCGGTGAGCTCGTCGGCGGAGACCTCCGCATCGTCAGCGGTTGCGGACTGGGCTGACTTCGACGACTTCACCGATCTCGTGGGCCGCTCCGACGGCGACACCACGGCGGCCTTCAAGAACGCGTTCTGTGCAATCCACGGCAGCGACGGCACCCCCGGCATGGTCGACCGGGTCGAGTGCACGGCGATCAAGGGCTCGCCGGTGACGTATTCGGTGGCCCGCTTCTCCAGCGCGGGTGTCCTCGCCACGTATCTCGACGGGCTGACCTCGTCGAAGGGGTACCAGGTCGGCTGGTGGAACCTGCCGAAGATCAACACAGCACACCGCGGCCGGCTGTACTCGTCGCCGGGGACGGCGAGCTTCGTCGACGTCACGAGCTCGATCTGCGCGATGCCGACGTACATCGTCCAGTTCTTCGTGCCGCCCGGGTCGAATCTCTCGGCCCAGGACGTCCAGGAGGACTACTGGGCAAAGGCGCGATTCCCGGACTCCGTGCCGGCGCCCTGCTCGTGAGCCCCAAACGCAGCGCGGGACTGCTGCTCTACCGCCCGGTCGCGGGCGAAGCCGGACTCGAAGTGCTGCTCGGCCATCCCGGGGGCCCGTTCTGGGCCCGACGCGACGCCGGCGCCTGGACGATCCCGAAGGGCGAATACGAACCCGACGAGGAGCCGCTCGATGCCGCGCGCCGCGAATTCGCCGAGGAGTTCGGCGCCCCGCCGCCCGCCGGCGGTGCCCTGCTGTCGCTCGGCGAGGTGCGTCAGCGCGGCGGCAAGGTGGTCACGGCGTGGGCGCTGGGTGCGGACTTCCCGGCCGAGACCGTCGTCAGCAACACCTTCGAGCTCGAGTGGCCACCGAAGTCCGGGCGGATGCAGTCCTTCCCCGAGATCGATCGGGCCGCCTGGTTCGACCTCGCCACTGCGCGATCGAAGATACTGGCAGCACAGAGCGTGTTCCTGGACCGGCTGCTCGAGTCGCAGGCCAGGAATTAGGGGTTTCCGTAGCGGGTTACGCTAGTGAAAACTTTCACAAGCTCCGGGAGCGGAGGATCCGATGAGCGAGACGATGGCACGCCGGCACCAGGTCGTGGTGATCGGCTCAGGCTTCGGTGGGTTGTTCGCGACCAAGCGGCTGCGCCGCGCGAACGCGGACGTCACGCTCATCAGCCGCACCCCGCAGCACCTGTTCCAGCCGCTGCTCTACCAGGTCGCCACCGGCATCCTCTCCGAGGGCGAGATCGCCCCGGCGACCCGCGAGATCCTGCGCAAGCAGGACAACGTGCAGGTGCTGCTGGGCGAGGTGAGCGACATCGACCTCACCCGCCGCACCGTCGTGTCCAAGGCCGGTGACATCACGACCGAGACGCCCTACGACTCGCTGATCGTCGCAGCCGGCGCCACTACCGCCTATTTCGGCAACGACCGGTTCGAGCCGTACGCACCCGGGCTGAAGTCGATCGACGATGCCCTCGAGGTACGCGGGCGGATCCTGTCGGCCTTCGAGTACGCCGAACTCGCCACCGACGAGGAAACCCGCTCCGAGTGGATGACCTTCGCGATCGTCGGCGCGGGCGCGACCGGCGTCGAGTTGGCCGGGCAGGTGTCCGAGCTCGCGCGCCGCACCCTGGTCAAGGAGTTCCGCTCGATCGACACCCGCAAGACCCGCATCGTGCTCGTCGACGCCCTCGACACCGTGCTGCCGGTGTTCGGCACCAAGTTGTCGGCCGGCGCGGCGCGCCAGCTCAAGGACCTCGGCGTCGACGTGTGGCTGGCCGAGAAGGTCGTCGACGTCGACGAGCGTGGGCTGACCGTCGAGGACAAGAGCGGCAACCGCACCCACGTGCCGGCCCGCACCGTGCTGTGGGCAGCCGGCGTGCAGGCGTCGACGCTGAGCACCACGCTGGCCGAGCAGAGCGGGGCCGAGCGCGACCGCGCCGGCCGGATCAAGGTGCTGCCCGACGTCACGCTGCCCGGACACCCCGAGGTGTTCGTGATCGGCGACATGATGACGCTCAACGACTACCCCGGTGTGGCGCAGGTGGCCATGCAGCAGGGCGCCTACGCGGCCAAGCAGATCATCCGCCGCGTGCAGGGCAAGGCCGACCAGGGCCCGTTCAAGTACTTCGACAAGGGCGACATGGCGACGATCTCGCGGTTCAAGGCCGTCGCCAGCATCGGCCCGCTGCGCTTCGGCGGCTTCATCGCCTGGATGCTGTGGCTGTTCATCCACGTCTTCTACCTCGTCGGATTCAAGAACCGGGTCACGACGGTGCTGCACTGGGCGGTGTCCTTCCTCGGTCGCGGCCGGGCGCAGCGCACCACCACGCACCGGCAGGTGATCGCCCGCAATGCCGTCGAGGAGACGCAGGCGCCGCCGCGCAGCGCCTGAGACAGTGCTGTCCGGGGCCGGCCCCGGCGTTTGCCCGACAGGATCGGCCGGGTAGCTCGACCGTGTGCTGACCCTGCTGATCCCGCTCGCCCTGACGCTGGTCACTGCCGCGGCGGTCGTCGCGGCCCTCGTCTGGAGCGCCGGCTGGTGGGCGGCGGTTGTCGTCGTGGGGGCGGTGGCCCTGCTCGCCTGGTACGACGTCGCCCAGCGA
Source organism: uncultured Actinomycetota bacterium (assembly GCA_963850835.1). GTDB lineage: Bacteria > Actinomycetota > Actinomycetes > Mycobacteriales > Jatrophihabitantaceae > Jatrophihabitans. Next base: position 38,372 of record CAWKNB010000008.1, read on the forward strand.
CGGCATTCGATCCTGCGCAACTACCCGGTCGTCGGGCACATGCGGTTCCTGCTGGAGCGGATTCGCCCCGAGATCCAGCAGTACTTCATCGAGCGCAACTACGACGGCAAGCCCTACGACCGCGACACCCGCACGGTCGTCTACGAACGGGCGAAGGGCCTCAAAGCCGAGCAGCCGTTCGGCACCGAGCGCGAGGTCAACGAGGTCGGTTACGAGTGGGTGCTGCACTCCAACGCCCCGAAGGACCCGCCGCACGACCCGCCGCGAGTCCGGGTCGGGGGCCCCGACTGCACCAAGCCCTACGACATGGCGCTGCTGAACGTGTCGGCGATGAGCTTCGGTGCGTTGTCGGCCAACGCCATCCGCGCCCTGAACGCGGGCGCGCGGCAGGGCGGATTCGCCCACGACACCGGCGAGGGCGGCCTGTCGAAGTACCACCTCGAACGCGGCGGCGACCTGGTGTGGGAGATCGGCAGCGGTTACTTCGGCGCGCGCACCAAGAACGGCGACTTCGACGCCGAGATGTTCCGCGACAAGGCAGCGAACGACCAGATCAAGTGCGTCTCACTCAAGCTCAGCCAGGGCGCGAAGCCAGGCATCGGCGGTGTGCTCCCCGGCGCGAAGGTCACGGCCGAGATCGCGCAGGCGCGCAGCGTGCCGAAAGGCCAGACCTGCGTCAGCCCGTCCGCGCACAAGGTGTTCTCCACACCGCGCGAACTCGTCGAGTTCATCGCCCGGATGCGTGAGCTCGCCGACGGCAAGCCGACCGGATTCAAGCTGTGCGTCGGCTACCGGCACGAGTTGCTCGCGATCTGCAAGGCGATGCTCGAAACTCAGATCACCCCCGACTTCATCATCGTCGACGGCTCCGAGGGCGGCACCGGCGCAGCACCGCAGGAGTACGAGGACCACATCGGAACACCCCTCACCGACGGGCTGATCATGACGCACAACGCACTGGTCGGCACCGGACTGCGCGACCGCATCAAGATCGGCGCGAGCGGCAAGGTGTCGACCGGCGTCGACATCGTCAAGCGCCTCATCCAGGGTGCCGACTACACCAACGCCGCCCGGGCCATGATGATGGCCACCGGCTGCATCCAGGCGCAGAAGTGCAACACCAACGAGTGCCCGGTCGGGGTGACGACCCAGGACCCGCGGCGCCAGCGCGCGCTCGTCGTGGCCGACAAGGCACCGCGGGTCGCGCAGTACCAGGCGGCGACGGTCAAGCAGGCGCAACAGGTGATCGGCTCGCTCGGGCTGAGCGGGCCCGGCGAACTGCACCCGGCGATGCTGATGCGACGTATCGACCACATCCACACGGCGAGCTACTTCGACCTCTACGACTGGATGGGCCCCGGGCAACTGCTCGACGACCCACCGGAGGGCTGGTCGGAGGACTGGGCCGCCGCGAGTCCGGACAGTTTCCTGCGACAGACGAAGGGACGCGTCGAATGACCACGGTTGCCGAGATGATCGTCAAGGCGATTGCCGACCAGGGCGTCACGACGGTCTGGGGCGTCGTGGGCGATGCCCTCAACCCCGTCACCGACGCGATCCGCGACGAGGACCGCATCGACTGGATCGGAGTCCGGCACGAGGAAGCCGGCGCGTTCGCCGCCGGCGCCCAGGCACAGCTGACCGGAACGCTCGGGGTGTGCATGGGCACGGTGGGGCCGGGCTCGATCCACCTCCTCAACGGGCTGTACGACGCGAAGAAGTCGCACGCGCCGGTGCTGGCCATCTGCGGTCAGGTACCGCTGGCCGATCTCGGCAGCGAGATGTTCCAGGAGGTCGACAACGACCTGCTCTTTCGCGACGTCGCGTGCTTCACCCGCACCATCACCTCGGCGGCGCAGGCGACCGGTCTCGTGGAACAGGCCGTTCAGTCGGCGTTGGCGATGCCCGGCGTCGCGGTGTTGACCCTGCCCGGCGACGTCGGCGGCCTCGACCTGCCCGACGACGCCGCAGCGCCCAACATCGCCGTCAGCCATCCGCCGACCGTCCCCGACGTCGCTGCGTTGCGCGAGGCCGCAGCGTTGATCGACTCGGCGTCGCGCGTGACGATGCTGGTGGGCATCGGCGCGCGAGAGGCACGCAGCGAGGTCCTGGCGCTGGCCGGTCGGCTCGAGGCGCCGATGGTGCTGACGCTCAAGGCGAAAGAAGCGCTGGAGCAGGACAACGAGTTCCAGGTCGGCCAGAGCGGATTGATCGGCAATCCGGCAGCGGAGACGGCCTTCGACGGTTGCGACCTGCTCCTCATGGTCGGTACCGACTTCCCCTATCGCGAGTGGTACCCGCAGGGCAAGCGCGTCGTGCAGATCGACGCGCGGCCCGAGCACATCGGCCGCCGCACGCACGTCGACGTCGGTCTCGTCGGCCATGCTGCGCCCACACTGTCGGCGCTGAACGGTCTCGTGGCCGCCAAGGACGACGACACGCATCTGCGCGACAGCCGCGAGGTCTACGACGGCTGGCTGCAGCGCCAGCTCAAGCTCACCGCGCCGGACTACGACAAGTCCCTGGTGGGTCGCATCCGGGAGAAGTTCGACAACACCAGCAACGCGATCCGGCCCGAGGCGCTCGCCCGCGCCGTGGCGCAGCACGCCGCGCCGGACGCGATCTTCACCACCGACACCGGGATGTCGACGGTGTGGCTGTCCCGGTTCGTGACGATGACCGGCAGCCGCCGGCTGCTCGGCTCGTTCAACCTCGGCTCGATGGCGAACGCGATGCCGCAGGCACTCGGCGCCCAGGCGCTCGACCGGTCCCGCCAGGTGATCGCGTTCTGCGGCGACGGCGGGCTGTCGATGCTGCTCGGCGACCTGATGACGGCGGTGACCTATCAGCTGCCGGTGAAGCTCGTGGTCTTCGACAACGGCCGCCTCGGCATGGTGAAGCTGGAACAGGAGCAGGTCGGGCTGCCGGAGTTCGGCACGGTGTTGCACAACCCCGACTTCGCCGCAGTGGCCAGCGCCATCGGGTTGCACGGCGTGCGGGTGGAGGATCCGGAGGCTCTCGACGACGCCGTGGCCGCGGCCCTTGCGCACGACGGCCCGGTGCTGCTCGACGTCGTCACCAACCCGGAAGAGGTCTCGCTGCCGGGCAAGGTGAAGGTCGGCCAGGCCTGGGGCTTCGCGATCGCCAAGGTGCGCGAGACCGTCCTCAGCCAGGGCGATTCCGGATGACCTGGTTCAGCGCCGCCGTCGAGTCGCGGGCCGACATCAGCGCCGCGCGTACCGACGTGTGGCGCGCGCTCACCGACCCGGTCCTGCTGCCGCGGCTGACACCGCTGCTGCGCAGCATCGACGTCGACGGCGACACGTGGCGCTGGCACCTGAGCCGGATCGCTGCTCTCGGGGTCAGCATCAGCCCGGTGTTCACCGAGGCGATGACCTTCACGCCGGAGCAGCGCATCGAGTACCGCCATGCACCGCCGGTCGACGGTCCACGCGAACGCGCGGGTGCGGAGGGTGTGTACTCCCTGGCCGACATCGACGGCGGCACCCACCTGACGATCTCGCTCGTCCTGAGCATCGACGTCCCGCTGCCCCGAACGGCTACGCCGGCCGTCGAGGGCGCCATCCGCATGTGGTTGCAGCGCACCGGCGATCGCTTTTCCGCCAACCTGTTGCGGCACCTCGACGCGCACGAACTGCCCGCCTCACGCGCCTGACTCCTGCTCGAAGATCTCGTCGAGCGTGCGGCCGGTGAGCACCGACTCCGGTTGTGCGCTGGTCGGCCGACGGCGTGCATCGGCGTCGGCATCGCGTTTCTTTATCAGCAGCCACTGATCACCGTCACCGGTGCGGACCAGGCTGAATCCGCCCTGCAGTTTCTCGCCGGCGAGCACGAACGACAGATGCCCACGATCCAGCGCTTCGCCGGCGGTGATGTCGCGGCCTTTCTCCTTGCTCACGTTGCGGAACGTGCCGCGGTCCCACACCAGTACGGTGCCGCCGCCGCGCCGTTGCACGGAGAGCACGCCTTCGTACAGCTCGTAGTCCATCGAGTGGTCGTCGACCCGCTTGGCCAGCCGCCGCTCGCGCGGGTCGAGCGACGGCCCCTTCGGCACGGCCCACGACACGAGCACGCCGTCGATCTCGAGGCGGAAGTCGTAGTGGTCGGCGGTGGCCAGATGGTGCTGGATCACGAAGTGCGGGTCACCGGAGGTCAACGGCCGACGGCCTTCTCCAGCTGTGCCTTCGTCATCGTCGAACGGCCGGCGATGTTCTGCTTCTTGGCCTCGGCGTAGAGCTGCGCCTTGGTGCGCCCGCCCGCCCCCCGGTGCGAGCGCAAGCCGCCGCGCCGGCCCGACGAGATGTCCTGGGTGGAGGTCTTGCTGCGCTGCCGGGCCTCCCCGGTGCGGGCCCGTTCCTTGTTGACCGTGCGGGCCGCGATCTCCTGCGCGGTGTCCTCGCTGCGGCCGCGTTCCTCCAGGCCCGACTTGATGGCTTCGTACTGTCGTTCGCGCTTCTTGTTCCAGGCCTGCTGCGGCACCGGTCCACCTCCTGATCGCGGCCTCATCGGGGTTCATACCCGTTGCGCCGCTGATTGGCGCAGGTCCGGCATGGATAACCTCGGGATGTGCTGGGACTGCCCGACATGATCCACGCCTGTCTGTTCGACCTCGACGGCGTGCTGACCGACACCGCCGCCGTGCATCGCAAGGCCTGGGCCGCCGCGTTCGACCCGATCCTCGAGGCGCACGGGCAACCGGCGTTCAGCGAGGCCGACTACGACGACTACGTCGACGGCAAGCCGCGACTCGACGGCGTGCGCGACCTGCTGACGGCTCGACACCTCGACCTACCGGAGGGCCGCGACGACGATCCGGCTGATGCCGAGACCGTGCACGGCATCGCGACCCGGAAGAACGACGACGTGCTGAACCGGATCAAGACCGACGGTGTGCACGTGTTCCCGGGCTCACGCCGCTATATCGAGGCCGCGGCTGCGGCCGGGCTGCGCCGGGTCGTGGTGTCATCGAGCGCGAACACCGCGGATGTCCTGCGCGTCACCGGCCTGGACGAGTACGTCGAGGACCGCGTGGACGGCGTCACCATTGCCCGCACCGGGATGGCCGGCAAACCCGCCCCGGACTCGTATCTGGCCGGTGCTCGGCTGGTCGGCGTCGAGCCGGCGCACGCCGCGGTGTTCGAGGACGCGACCGCAGGCGTGCAGGCCGGCCGGGCCGGGCGGTTCGGCTTCGTGGTCGGCGTCAACCGCCAGGACGACGCCCACGGCGCGGCACTGCGCGAGCACGGCGCCGACGTCGTCGTCAGCGACCTGGGTGACCTGCTGTGACCGGTGCCCCTCATCCCGCCGACGAGCGGTTCGTCATCGAGCCGTGGTGCCTGCGCGAGACCGACCTCGACCTGTCGATCCTCGCCCATACCGAGTCGGTGTTCGCCCTGTCCAACGGCCACATCGGCGTGCGCGGCAACCTCGACGAGGGCGATCCGCACGGGCTGCCCGGCACGTATCTCAATTCGTTCTACGAGTCCCGACCGCTGCCCTACGCCGAGGCCGGGTACGGCTACCCGGAGTCGGGCCAGACCGTCCTGAACGTGACGGACGGCAAGCTCATCCGGCTGATGGTCGACGACGAGCCGCTCGACCTGCGCTACGGGCAGTTGGTCGAGCACGAGCGGACGCTGGACCTGCGCCGGGGCATTCTCGAGCGCACCGCCGTCTGGGAGTCGCCGGCCGGCACCCGGGTGCGCATCAGGAGTCTCGCGGCTGGTCTCGCTCGCCCGCAGATCGGTGCTCGCCATCCGCTACCGCGTCGAGCCCGTGGACGTGGCGATTCGCGTCGTCGTGCAGTCCGAGCTGGTGACCAACGAGGAAACGCCGAAACAGTCGGACGATCCGCGGGTGACCGCGGTGATCGAGAATGCGCTCGAACCCGTGCTGCACGGCTGTCGGGACATGCGCGCGATGCTGGTGCACCGCACCCGCTCCAGCAAGCTGCAGATGGCTGCCGCCATGGACCATCGGATCGACGCGTCGGGCAGGTACACGACCGAGATCGAGTCGCAGGACAGCTGGGCCCGGCTCACCGTGTCCACCGGGCTCGACCGCGGTGAGCACCTGCAGCTGGACAAGTTCGTGACGTACGGCTGGTCGCGCCGACGCTCGGTGCCCGCGCTCAGCGACCAGGTGTCGGCCGCCTTGACGAGCGTGCTGGATGTGGGGTGGGCGGGTGCGGCCACCGAGCAGGCCGACGCATACCGCGACTACTGGGACGGCGCGGACGTGGAGATCGACGGGCCGGTCGAGCTGCAGCTCGCCGTCCGGTTGGGGATGTTCCACGTGTTCCAGGCCTCCGCCCGAGCCGAGCAGCGCGCCATCCCCGCGAAGGGGCTGACCGGTACCGGCTACGACGGACACGCGTTCTGGGACACCGAGAGCTTCGTGCTCCCGCTGCTGAGCGCCACCGCTCCGCACGCTGCGGCCGATGCGCTGCGCTGGCGGCACGCCACGCTCGAGCTGGCACGTGAGCGCGCGCGCACGCTGCGGCTGGCCGGGGCCGCGTTCCCGTGGCGCACGATCCGTGGCGAGGAGTGCTCGGCCTACTGGCCGGCCGGGACCGCGGCGTTCCACGTCAACGCCGACATCGCGGTCGCCGCGGCCCGCCACTACTGGTGGACGCACGACGACGACCTCGCCCGCGACTGCGGCCTGGACATCGTGGTCGAGACCGCACGGCTGTGGGCTGCCCTCGGCTACCGCGGCGAGGACGGTCGCTTCCACATCGACGGCGTCACCGGCCCGGACGAGTACAGCGCGCTGTCCGACGACAACGTCTACACCAACCTCATGGCGGCAACGAACCTACGGGCGGCAGTCGCAGCGGTCACTCGCTTCCCCGATCAGGCCGCGGCGCTGTCGGTGGCCGCGGGCGAGACGTCCGACTGGACCTGGGCGGCAGACCACATGGCGGTGCCGTACAGCGACGAGCACGAGGTGCACGAGCAGTCGCGCGGCTTCACCGTGTGCGAGGTGTGGGATTTCGAGCGATCGGCACGCGACGGTGAGTACCCGCTGCTGCTGCACGTGCCGTACTTCGACCTCTACCGCACCCAGGTGGTCAAGCAAGCCGACCTGTTGCTCGCGATGCACTGGGCCGGCGACGAGTTCAGCGCCGCCGAAAAGGCCCGGGCCGTGGCCTACTACGAGCCGCTGACCGTGCGCGATTCCTCCCTGTCGGCGTGTACCCAGGCGGTGTTGGCGGCCGAGGTCGGCCATCTCGATCTCGCCGCCGACTATCTCGCCGAAGCCGCGTTGATGGATCTGCGCGACACCGAGCACAATGCGAAGGACGGGCTGCATCTCGCGTCACTGGCCGGCGCGTGGCTGGCAGTCGTGGCCGGCTTCGGGGGTCTGCGCGACAGCATGGAGCGGCCGCTGTTCCGCCCGCAGCTGCCGCCCGGCTGGGGTTCGCTGCGATTTCGGGTCCGCTGGCGCGGCCAGCGGCTGCACGTCGACATCGACCAGCGGCACGTGACCTACTCGGTGCACGGCGAGCGGCCGGTCGAGATCAGGCACTGCTCGCGGGACAGGCACGAGGATCTGACCGTGCGGCCGGGCAAGCCGGTGCGCCGCCGGTGGGCCGCGGTCAAGCCCAGCACGCCGCGCCCGACCCAGCCGCCGGGCCGCGAACCCCGCACCGTCCTCTGACTCATTGAGTGCTGTCGATCGTGGATGGCCGGGAAGATCGCTCTTCCCGGCCGGTCTCGTGCAATTCCGCGGCAGAAATCGACGACATGGGCCGGGAAGACCGCCGCTCGACGCAAACGCGTCGAGCGTCGGCTCGTAGGGTCGTCGGTATGCGATTCGGAGTGTTCGTTCCCCAGGGCTGGCGTCTCGACCTCGCCGGCATCGACCCGGCAGATCAGTGGCAGACGATGCGCGACATCGCCTCGTTCGCGGACGCCGGGCCGTGGACGTCGATCTGGGTCTACGACCACTTCCACACCACCCCGGCACCGACCGACGAGGCCACCCACGAGGCCTGGACGATGATGGCCGCGCTCGGCGCGGTAACCGAACGGGTCCGGCTCGGGCAGATGTGCACCTGCATGGGCTACCGCAACCCCGTCTACCTCGCGAAGGTGGCTGCCACCTGCGACGTCGTCTCCGGTGGTCGGGTCGAGATGGGCATCGGCGGCGGTTGGTACGAGCACGAATGGCGTGCCTACGGCTACGGGTTCCCCGGCGCGGGCGAGCGGCTTGCGATGCTCGACGAGGGCGTGCAGATCATGCGCCAGGCCTGGACCGAGGGCCGGGCCAGCCTGGCCGGCAGCAAATACCAGGTCGACGGTGCGATCTGTCGCCCGCTGCCGCTGCAGCCGGGCGGTATCCCGCTGTGGATCGCCGGCGGCGGCGAGCGCAAGACGCTGCGTACCGCGGCCCGCTATGCGCAGTACACGAACTTCGACGCGACGCCGGACACCTTCCGGCACAAGTCCGACGTGCTCGCCCAGCACTGTCAGGACATCGGCCGCGACTTCGGTGAGATCACCCGCTCGGCCAACTTCAACGTCATCGTCGGCGCCACCCAGCAGGACGTGCAGGACAAGCTCGCGTGGCTGCGTGCGCACTACACCCCGCTGCTGTCCGCGGATCGCGTCGACCGGAACATGCGCAACCTCGAGTCGGGGCCGCTCGTCGGCACACCCGAACAACTCGTCGAGCGGCTGCGCGAACTCGAACCGCTCGGCATGACCTACGCGATCTGCTACTTCCCCGAAGTCGCCTACGACCGCAGCGGCGCGCAGCTGTTCGCCGAACAGGTGGTGCCGGCGCTCAGCTGATCGCCCGCACCCGCCGGGCCAGCCCGGGCTGCGCAGCGAGTGCCACCAGCCGGGTGCACTCCTCCAGCAGCTGCCGTAGCCGACGCGCGTCGACGGGGTCCTCGCGTTGCTGGGTGCCGATCACGACGTCGAGCATCAGGCGCGCGTGGGTACGCGCGTCCGGGCGCTCCACCCCCACGGCGGCGATCACCTCGGTGAGATGGCGCTCGCGGCGCCGGTCGACCCGTTCGACGGCCGCCGCGATCTCGGGCTGGCGCCAGCTCCACGCCCGCATCGCCGCCTCGGTCGCGTGCGGCAGGTCGACCACGAGGTCGACGAGCGCGGCGAGGCGCCGCCGCGGATCCTGCGGCGGACGGGTGCGGCCGGCGAGGCGGCTGCTGCGCTGGCTCTCCCAGTACGGCAGCAGTTGTTCGACGAAACCGGCCAGGCTGCCGAAGTGGTGGTAGAAGGACCCTTTCGTCACTCCCAGCGAGTCGCACACCGCGGTGATGGTCAGCGCTTCGCTGCCCTGGTCGGCAAGCACGGTCAGGGCCGCGCGGAAGTAGTCCTGCGCCACCAGCCGCGCCATGGGCCTCCCTGCCGGTCCGACCGCACGATCCTCCCACGCTGCGCGCACCGCGCGTCTCCGGTCATCACTGCGGTGATCATGGTGGGATGGCCGCATGACCGGTGCCGTGACCGCCCCTCCTGCGCAGATCGTCGTCGACGACCTGACAAAGGTGTTCGGGGGCACCGTGCGAGCGGTCGATCGACTCAGCTTCAGCGTCGAGCCAGGCTCGGTGACCGGATTCCTCGGCCCAAATGGCGCCGGCAAGACGACAACGCTGCGCATGGTGCTGGGGCTGGTGCGGCCGACCTCCGGGCGGGCGACGATCGGCGGCCGGGACTACCGGCACCTGCCGGCGCCGGCGCGCGTCGTGGGTGCCGCACTCGAGTCGTCGAGCGTGCACCCGGCCCGCACCGCGCGTAACCACCTGCGCATCCTGTGTACTGCCGCCGGCTTCCCGCTCGAGCGCGCCGACCAGGTGCTCGCGCTGGTCGGGCTGCAGGACGCCGCCCGGCGCAAAGTGCGTGGCTACAGCCTCGGCATGCGGCAGCGGCTCGCGTTGGCGGCGGCGCTGCTCGGCGACCCACGGGTGCTCGTCCTGGACGAGCCGGCCAACGGCCTCGACCCGGACGGCATCCGCTGGCTGCGCGGGCTCCTGCGCCATCTCGCCGACGAAGGCCGCACCGTGCTCGTGTCCAGCCACCAGCTCACCGAGGTGCAGGCGATCGCCGACCGGCTGGTGATCCTCGACCGCGGGCAGCTGGTGCGCTCGGGATCGATCGCCGAGCTGACCGCGGGCACCGACAGCGTGTTCGTCCGCTCGCCCGCCGCCGGTGCGCTGCACGCCGCGCTGTCCAGAACGGCGCAGGTGCAGCAGGTCGGGCCCGACGCGCTGCAGGTGCGCGGTCTGTCGTCCGACCAGGTGGGCCACGCGGCGTTCGAAGCCGGCATCGAGCTGCACGAGCTGAGCCCGCGCAAGTTCGACCTCGAGGAGCTGTTCTTCGCCCTCACCCAGCGCGGCGGCCCACCGGGTCCGGATCCGGCGCCCCCGCAACAGGCGCCCCCCGGGTGGGAGGCACGATGATCCGCCTCATCAGGGCCGAGTTCCTGAAGCTGCGGACCACCCAGGTGTGGTTCTGGTTGCTGCTGGGCGTCGTCGCGGTCAGCGCGTTGCTCATCGTGGCTCAACTCGCCCCGAGCGACGGTGTGCAGAACGTCTCCGACGTCCCGGACATGTTCGCGTCGTCGAGCACCGCCTACATCGTGGTGTTCACCCTCGGCGTGCTCGGCGTGACCACCGAGTTCCGCTACCAGACGATCACCGCCACGCTGCTGATCACCCCGTCGCGGTGGGCCGTCGTCACCGCGAAGATGATCACGTACGCGATCCTCGGGGTGTTGTACGCACTCGTCGGCGTCGTGACCCAGCTCATCGTCGCGGTGCCGTGGCTGTCGGCGAAGGGCATCGACGTCGACTACGGCAGCTCCGACGTCGTGCACGCGATCGTCGGGGTGTTCGCGGTGGTCGCGCTGTTCGGGATCGTCGGCCTCGGGGTCGGCGCGCTGCTGCGCAACCAGATCGTGGCCGTGGTCGTCGGGATCATCTTCCTGCTGGTGCTGCAGAACATCCTGCTGGCGATCCCCGGCGTGAAGAAGGTCTGGCCGTACACCCCCAACGGCGCAACCCAGGCGATCCTGCACACCACCGGCTCGTCGGAGGTCACCGACGGCGTGCACCTCCTTTCGGCCGGCGGCGGGGTCGTGGTGCTCCTGCTGTGGGCGTTCGTGCCGGCGATCCTGGGCGCGGCGATCACCATGAACCGCGACATCACCTGACCGAGGCGTCGCGTGGCCCACACGACCCGGGTCCGGACAGCCTGGGCGCGTAGCCTGGGTTGTCGAGAAAAACGACGACCGCGACCCGAGGACGGCCAGCACCTGTGGCGACGACCGAGCAGACGGCGAGCACCGAACCCGTCACCCCGCCGAGCGACTTCGGCGCGAACGAGTGGCTCGTCGAGGACATGTACGAGCGCTACAAGGCCGACCCGAACAGCGTCGACGCAGCCTGGCACGAGTTCTTCGCCGACTACCGCAACAGCGTCACCGGCCCACCGAACGGCCGCGGCGGCGAGCAGGCCACGTCGAGCAAGCCGGCCCAGAGCGGCACCGGCACGGCCGAGACGCCGACCCAAGCTCCCGACGCCGGTCCTGCCAAAGCCGACGCCAAGGGCAGCGACACCAAGGCCGGCGGCACCAAGGCCGCCGACACCAAGGCCGGCGACACCAAGGCCGACGACACCAAGGCCGGCGACACCAAGGCCGGCGACACCAAGGCCGACGACACCAAGAGCACCGGCCGACACCAAGAGCACTGAGACCAAGCAGTCGCCCGCGCCGGCCGCCGCCCCCGAGGCCGCAACCTCGGCACCGCTGCGCGGCGCGGCCGCGCGGGTCGTGGCGAACATGGAGTCGTCGCTGCACGTGCCCACCGCCACCAGCGTGCGGGCGGTACCGGCAAAGCTCCTGTTCGACAACCGGGTCGTGATCAACAACCACTTGCGGCGCGCACGCGGCGGGAAGGTCAGCTTCACCCACCTCATCGGCTGGGCGGTGGTCAAGGCGCTCGCCGTGCACCCGGAGATGAACAACGCCTTCGGCGAGGTCGGCGGGAAGCCGGCGATCATCACGCCCGAGCACGTCAACCTGGGCATCGCGATCGACCTGGTCGCCAAGAACGGATCGCGTTCGCTCGTCGTCGCCTCGATCAAGAAGGCCGACACGCTCGACTTCGCGACGTTCTGGGGCGCCTACGAGGACATCATCCGGCGCGCGCGCAACGGCAAGCTCACCACCGAGGACTTCGCCGGCACCACGATCAGCATCACGAACCCCGGGACGATCGGCACCAACCACTCGGTGCCGCGGCTGATGCAGGGCCAGGGCACCATCGTCGGGGTCGGATCGATGGAGTACCCGGCGGAGTTCAGCGGCATGAACCCCGACCAGCTCGTCGACCGCGCCATCAGCAAGACGATGACGCTGACCTCCACCTACGACCACCGCATCATCCAGGGCGCGCAGTCGGGTGAGTTCCTGCGCACGCTGCACGAACAGCTGCTCTCCGACGACTTCTTCGACGAGGTCTTCGGCGCACTTCGGATTCCGTACGAGCCGGTGCGGTGGCGCGTCGACCGCGACACCTCGCACGAGGGGCAGATCGGCAAGAACTCGCGGGTCATCGAGCTCATCAACTCCTACCGCAGCCGCGGTCACCTGATGGCCGACACCGACCCGCTCGAGTACACCGTCCGCAAGCACCCCGATCTCGACATCACCCAGCACGGGCTCACGCTGTGGGACCTCGACCGCGAGTTCCCGGTCGGCGGGTTCGCCGGCGAGAAGCTGATGAAGCTGCGCGACATCCTCGGCGTGCTGCGCGACGCCTACTGCCGTCGGGTCGGCGTCGAGTACATGCACATCACCGACCCCGAGCAGCGGCGCTGGATCCAGGAACGCATCGAGGTCAAGCACGCGCAGCCCACGCGCGAGGAGCAGCTGCACGTGCTGGGCCGTCTCAACGTCGCCGAGGCGTTCGAGACGTTCCTGCAGACGAAGTACGTCGGGCAGAAGCGGTTCTCCCTCGAGGGCGCCGAGACGGTGATCGCGCTGCTCGACGCGGTGCTCGCTGCGGCCGCACACCAGCAGCTGGACGAGGTCGTCATCGGCATGCCGCACCGCGGCCGGCTCAACGTGCTCGCCAACATCGTCGGCAAGCCGTATTCCAAGATCTTCAACGAGTTCGAGGGCAACATCGACCCGGGCACCGCGCAGGGATCCGGCGACGTGAAGTACCACCTCGGCGCCGAGGGCACCTTCCGCACTCCCGACGGTGAGCAGATCGCGGTGTCCCTGACCGCGAACCCGTCGCACCTGGAGGCGGTCGACCCGGTGCTCGAGGGCATCGTGCGGGCCAAGCAGGACGTGCTCGACCATGCCGAGGCCGGGTTCACGGTGCTGCCGCTGCTGATGCACGGCGACGCCGCCTTCGCCGGCCAGGGCGTGGTGGCCGAGACACTGAACCTCTCGCAGCTGCGCGGGTACCGCACCGGCGGCACCGTCCACGTGGTCGTGAACAACCAGGTCGGCTTCACGACCTCCCCGACGGCATCTCGTTCGTCGCTGTACTGCACCGACATCGCCCGCATGATCGCGGCGCCGATCTTCCACGTGAACGGTGACGACCCGGAGGCGTGCGTTCGCGTGGCGCAGCTCGCGGTCGAGTTCCGGCGCGAGTTCGAGAAGGACGTCGTCATCGACATGGTCTGCTACCGCCGACGCGGGCACAACGAGGCGGACAACCCGTCGTTCACCCAGCCGCAGATGTACGACATCATCGACGCGAAGCGCAGCGTGCGGAAGCTGTACACCGAGGCGCTGGTCGGGCGTGGCGACATCACGCTCGAAGACGCCGAGGCGGCGCTCAAGGACTTCCAGACGCAGCTGGAGAAGGTGTTCGTCGAGACCCGCAATGCCACCGGCAAGGCGGTTCCGGAACCGGACATCGAACACGAGACTCCGTCGCAGCACCTCACCACCGCCGTCCCGATCGAGACCATCAAGCGGATCGCCGAGGCGTACGCCAACCCGCCGGACGGGTTCACCGTGCACCCGAGGTTGAAGCCGCAGATCGACCGTCGGATCGCGATGGCCAGCTCGGGCGACGTCGACTGGGCCACCGCGGAACTGTTCGCATTCGGCTCGCTCGTCCTCGACGGGCGGGTCGTGCGGCTGTCCGGGCAGGACTCGCGGCGTGGGACGTTCACCCAACGGCACGCGACGCTCGTCGACCGCAACACCGGCGCCGAATACACCCCGCTGCGCAACCTGACGCCGGAGAAGACGCCGTTCATGGCCTACGACTCGCTGCTGTCCGAGTACGCGGCGATGGGCTTCGAATACGGCTACTCGGTGGCCCGCGACGACGCGCTGGTGTGCTGGGAGGCGCAGTTCGGCGACTTCGTCGACGGCGCGCAGACGATCATCGACGAGTTCATCTCCTCCGGTGAGGCCAAGTGGGGGCAGCGCTCGGCGGTGACCCTGCTGCTGCCGCACGGGCAGGAGGGTCAGGGACCCGACCACTCGTCCGGGCGCCCGGAACGGTTCCTGCAGCTGTGCGCCGAGAACAACATGACGATCGCCATGTGCTCGTCACCGGCCAACTACTTCCACCTGCTGCGCCGCCAGGCGCTCTCGCCGGTGCGTCGTCCGTTGGTGGCGTTCACGCCGAAGTCGCTGCTGCGACTGAAGTCGGCGGTCAGCCAACTCGACGAGTTCACGACCGGTGAGTTCCAGCCGGTCATCCGCGACGCCAAGGTCGATGCGGGCGCGGTGCGCCGGGTGCTGCTGTGCGCCGGCAAGATCTACTACGACCTCGCCGCGGAGCGCGACCGCGCCGAGCGCACCGATGTCGCCATCGTTCGCGTCGAGCAGCTCTACCCGCTGCCCAGCGAGGAGATCACCGCCGAGCTCGGCAGGTACCCGAACGCGGAGTTGGTGTGGGTGCAGGAGGAGCCGGCGAACCAGGGCGCGTGGCCGTTCATCGCGCTCAACCTGCCCGAGCACCTGTCCGGCCGCTCGCTGCTGCGCGCCTCCCGCCGGGCCACCGCGTCGCCTGCGGTGGGCTCCGTGACGGTGCACGAGGCGCAGCAGAAAGAGGTCGTTGCGACCGCATTCGCGTGAGGCTTGCCGCCCGCTAGGGTGCCGCCTATGGAGCCGATCAGGTGGGGCGTGCTCGGCGCCGGCGGCATCGCGGCAACGGTCGCCGCGGACATCGCGGCCACCGACGGCAACGTGTTGCAGGCGGTCGGCGCGCGCGATGCCGATCGCGCGGCGGCATTCGCGGCGCGGCACGGCGTGCGGCACTCGTACGGCTCCTACGCCGAGTTGGTCGCCGACCCGGACGTCGACGTCGTCTACATCGCCACCACGCACGCCCAGCACCACGAGCACGCGTTACTCGCCCTGCGGGCCGGCAAGCCGGTGCTCGTGGAGAAGGCGTTCGCGCTGAACGCGGCCCAGGCCGAGGACATCGCGGCCGAGGCGCGGGCGCGCCGGCTGTTCTGCATGGAAGCCATGTGGCTACGGATCAATCCGCTGATCCGACAGGCGGTGGAGCTGGCGCGCGGCGGGCGCATCGGTGAGCTGATCGGCATCCGCGCCGACCTCTCGCGCCGGTTCGAGTACGACCCGACGCACCGGTTGTTCGATCTCGACGCGGGCGGCGGCGCGCTGCTCGATCTCGGCGTCTATCCGGCCACCGCGGCGTTCCTGTTCCTCGGCGCACCCGATGTCGTACAGACCACCGGTTCGCTGGCACCGACCGGCTCGGACCTCACCGTCGCGATGCAGTGGGGATACGCCGACGGCCGGGTCGCGCAGATCTATTGCAGCGCCGCCGGTGGCAGCCCGTTCGCAGCCCTGATCACCGGCACCGTCGGATGGATCAGCATCGAACCGCGCATCCATCGCCCCCGCGTCCTCGTCGTCCACGATCCCGACGGCGACGTCACGATCGAGGCGCCGCCGATCGCCGGCAACGGCTATCGCGCAGAGGTGGAGGAAGTAGCGCGATGCCTGCGGGCCGGCGAGACCGAGAGCCCGCTCGTGCCACTGGACGACACGGTGGCCATCCTGCGGGTGTTGGACGAGGCGCGCCGACAACTCGGGGTGCGCTACCCCGTCGACACACCGACAGTGGGGTGAGCGAGGTGTACTTCACCGATCGCGGCATCGAGGAGCTGATGGCCCGGCGCGGCGAGGAACTCGTCAGCATCGAATGGCTGGCCGACCGGCTGCAGGTCTTCGTCGACGAGAACCCCGACTTCGAGACCGCGGTCGACCGGTTCGCCACCTGGCTCGCGCGCGACGACGAGGACGACGACGCCTGACTCGTCGTGATCATGCACCGCAGGTGGCCCTGGCGGCCACCGGTGCACGATCATCGCGGACCTGGAACAGCGGCAGGAACACCTGGGTCAGCGGGCCGATGGCCAGCGCGAACACCACGGTGCCGACGCCGACCGTGCCGCCGAGCAGCCAGCCGACAGCGAGCACCGACACCTCGATGCCGGTACGCACCAGCCGGATCGAGCCGCCGGTGCGCCGCGCCAACCCGGTCATCAGCCCGTCACGCGGGCCGGGCCCGAAGTTGGCGCCGATGTACATCCCGGTGGCGATGCCACACAGCACGATCGCGACCGCCAGCTCGACGATGCGCCACCCGAGCGGGCCGCCGCCGGGCAGCACCTGCAGCGACAGGTTCATCGACACCCCGACGAGCACCACGTTGCTCACCGTGCCGAGCCCCGGCCGTTGCCGCAGCGGGATCCAGAGCAGCAGCACGGCCGCACCGACGATGATGACCACGGTGCCGATCGCGATGCCCAGGTGGTGCGCGAGGCCCTGGTGGAAGACGTCCCAGGGATCGAGGCCCAGACCGGAGCGGACCTGGAGCGCAGCAGCGAGGCCGTAGCAGAACAGGCCAATGTAGAGCTGCGGTACGCGCCGAACCAGCCGTCTCCGATCCACCATCCCAGCCTTGCAGTCACGAGCAGGCCGATCAATAGGCCATTCTCCCTACTTTGGCCTGTTCAACAGGCCAATCTGCTGCCACAATGACGGGCATGGCTGCCCCGATGCGCATCGGCGGTCGCGCCCTCGCCGACCTGCTGCCCGATCTGCACGCGATGCCCGGACCGGTGTACGACGCGCTGACCCGAGCGATCTCGATGCTGGTGCTCGACGGCCGGATCACCACCGAGACCCGGTTGCCCTCCGAGCGCGAGCTCGCGGCGGCACTGCGGCTGAGCCGGGCCACCGTCACCGCGGCCTACGACGGGTTGCGCAGCACCGGCTTCCTCGCCAGCCGCACCGGCGCCGGCAGCTTCGTCACCGTGCCGGCCAGTTCCGAGCCGCGCGCGACGCTTGCCCGCTGGAGCACTGCCACGACGCCGGTCGGCACCGCGGCCGACGTCATCGACCTGTCCTGCGCCGCCCTGCCGGCCCCGCCCGACCTGATCCCGGCCGCGGTGAGCGAAGCGGCCGGACACCTCACCGCACATCTGAGCGGATCCGGGTACGAGCCGGCCGGCCTGCCGGCGCTCCGTGCGGCGGTCGCCGCCCGGTTCGCCGATCGCGGCGTGCCGACCCGGCCGGACCAGATCCTGGTGACCAACGGGTCGCTGCACGGTCTCGACCTGTTGCTGAGGTTGCTCGTCGGGCCGGGCGATCGGGTCATCACCGAGCTGCCCACCTACCCGGGCGCCCTGGACGCGATCCGGGCCAACGGCGGTCGCATCGTCCCGGTGCCGATGGCCACCGGCGGCGGCTGGCAGGTCGGTCAGCTGCAGGCCACGCTGCGCCAGACCAACGCGCGCATCGCCTACCTGATCCCGGACTTCCACAACCCGACCGGTGCGCTGGTGCCGGCGTCCGAACGCCGCGAGGTGCTGCGCACCGCGCGACAGACCGGCACCACCGTCGTGGTGGACGAGTCGTTCGTCGACCTCGGCTTCTGCCCGGGAGAGCCGGCGATGGCCGATCTCGATCCCACGGTGGTCACGGTCGGGTCGCTGTCCAAACCGATCTGGGGTGGCCTGCGCATCGGCTGGCTGCGGGCCAGTACCGAGCTCGTCCATCGACTGGCGGCGCTGCGGACCTCGATCGACATGGGCGGTGCGGTGCTCGACCAGGTCGTCGCCGCCTCGCTCGTCGGTCGCATCGACGCGATCGCCGCCGCGCGCACCGCGCAGCTGCGTCCGCGGCGCGACGCGCTCATCGACGCGCTGCACCGCGAACTGCCCGAATGGACGGTCACCGTGCCGCAGGGCGGCCTGTCGTTGTGGGCGCAGCTGCCCGCGCCACTGTCGACGTCGCTCGCGATGCTCGCCGGGCAGTCAGGCGTGATCATGGTGCCCGGTTCGCGATTCGGTGTCGACGGAACGCTCGAGCGCTTCCTGCGGTTGCCGTTCGCGCTCCCGGCCCCGCGATTGGTGGAGGCGGTTCAGCGCATCGCCGCCATCTGGCGCCGCCTCGACGACTCGCTCGCCGGCGATCTGGGCGCGCGTCAGCTGGTCGTCGCCTGACTCAACGGCAGGTCGAGCGTCGCGACCTGCAGCGCGTCGATCAACTCGTCGCGAAAGGTGCGGATCGAGGTCGCCATCGTCTGCGCTGCCCTGGATGAGTCGCCGCGCTCGATGGCGTCGAGCAGGTCACGGTGCTCGGCGCGCACGCGCAGTCCGTGGTCGGCGGCGCCTGCGCGCAGCGCGAAGCAGCGCGCGCGTTCGCTGTCATCCAGCAGCTTCGCCACGATCGCGGCCAGTCGCCGGTTGCCGCCCGCGTCCGCGACAGCGACGTGCACGGCGCGGTTCACCTGCATGAGGTGCTCGGCCGCGTCCCCGTCGTCGAAATCCGTGTCGGGCGCGGTGAGCCTGCGCAGTTCGGCGAGCTGCCCCGCCGGCATGCGCCCGGCGGCAGCCGCCGCGGCCGCCGGCTCGAGGACGGCGCGCAGGTCATAGATCTCGATGACGTCGCGCAGCGTCAGGGGTGCGACGGTGTGGCCGCGGCGCGGTTCGGCGACGACGAGCCCGTCGGCCCGCAGCCGGCCGAGCGCGGCCCGGACGGCGGCCTTGGAGATCCCGAACCGCTCGGCGAGCTGTACCTCCGACACGGCCTGGCCGGGCGCCAGCTCGACCCGGACGACGGCGGCGCGCAGCACGTCATAGGCGGCCGCCGCGGACGAGACGATCACATCCATGCTTGACATGCTAATACTTCGATGCTGACATGTCAGGATGAGCGAGATCGACGAGGGCATGTTGATGCGGTACGGCACCCAGTTCGCGCCGTTCGTCGTGGATCGGGCCGACGGCGCATGGCTGTACACGGAGGACGGCCGGCGGGTGCTGGACTTCACCTCGGGCCAGATGTGCGCGACGCTCGGCCACGGCCATCCCGCGATCACCGCGGCGATCAACGAGGCCAGCGGCCGGCTCGTCCACCTGTACAGCGGCTTCCTCGGCCGCGACGTGATCGAGTTGGCCCGCGAGCTGATGGCACTGCTGCCCGAGCCGCTTGCCAGGGCGATGTTCCTGTCGACCGGTGGCGAGGCGAACGAGGCCGCGTTGCGGCTGGCGAAGTTGCACACCGGCGGCCACGAGGTGCTCGCGTTCACCGGATCGTGGCACGGCATGACCGCCGGCGCGTCGTCGAGCACCTACAGCGCCGGACATCGCGGCTACGGCCCCGCCGTCCCGGGCACGATGGCGCTCCCGACGCCGAACGCCTACCGGTGCCCGATCGCGCACTGCGCGGACACGTGTGATCTCGCCTGTCTCGACGTGGGTTTCGCACTCGCCGACGCGCAGTCGGTCGGCTCCCCCGCCGCCGTCATCGTCGAGCCGATCCTCAGCGCCGGCGGCATCGTCGTGCTGCCCGACGGGTATCTCGCCGAGCTCAAGGCGCGCTGCGCGGAGCGCGGCATGCTGCTCATCGTCGACGAGGCGCAAACCGCGTTGGGCCGCGTGGGGTCGATGTTCGCGTTCGAGCAGAGCGACGTCGTGCCCGACGTCCTCACCCTGTCCAAGACGCTGGGCGGCGGAATCCCGCTGTCGGCGACGATCACGTCGGAGGCGATCGAGCAGGATGGCGCCGACAAGGGCTTCCTGCACTTCACCTCGCACGTGTCCGACCCGTTGCCCGCCGCCGTGGGCCGGGCCGTCCTGGACGTCGTCGTCACCGAGAACCTCGCCCAGCGCGCGGCCGATGTCGGCGCCCGGCTGCGGGCCGGCCTGCTCGAACTCCAGCAGCGGCACGAGGCGATCGGCGACGTGCGCGGCCGCGGATTGATGCTCGGCCTCGATCTCGTGCGCGACCGCGACACCCGCGAACCCGACGATCGCTACGGCACCGCGGTGACCGAGCGCTGCCTGGAGCTCGGGCTGAGCCTGAACATCGTGAAGTTCCGCGGTCTGGGCAGCGTCCTGCGGATCGCGCCGCCGCTCACCGTCAGCACCGACGACATCGACCTCGGTCTCGAGATCCTGGACAAGGCGCTGACCGACTGCCGCTGACGCAGGAGGCGTGCGCGCGGATTGCGCCCGGCGGCACACTGGGATCGTGGATGCACGGCGGATCGGCTTCGCGATCTTCCTCCTCGCCGGGGCGATCTTCCTGGCGTTGATGGTCCTCAGCATCCTGCGAGTGCTGGCCGCCTTCGCGCTCCTCGTGGCCTTGCTGGTCGGCCTGCCGTTGTGGCTGTACGGCTCGTTCGAACAGTGGCGGCGGCGCTGAGCGCCGCGGTCAGGAACCGGCGCGGCGCTGCGCGCGGCGCACGACGTAGCGGGCCATCTTGGCCTGGGTGCCGCAGTCGCCCATGGCGCACCAGCGCCGGCTGCCGTTCTTCGACCGATCGACGAACAGCCACGGACAACCGGCGCACTGCTTGACCCGGTTCAGCTCGGGCCCGGTCAACAGCTGCACGGCCGCAGTGGAGATCGGCCACAGCATCGCCGCGAGCTGCGTCCTGCTGCCAACCCAACCCGTACGCGTCCTTCTCGGTGACGAGGCCTGCGTGGCCGAGCGCATCCGCGGCGAACGAACGCAGCAACGGCCAGTGCGGCGCAGGGTCGGCATCGGTCGCGACCGCGGTGAACACGTCGGTGAGCACGGCACGCAGCCGGTGCGCGCGGCGCAGCGTGGCCGCCGCCTCGCGCGGGCGGGCATCCGCGGCACGCGACAGCCTCGTTGCTTGCCGGCGATCGATCACCCCGACCGCTTGGGCCCAACGCAGCAGTGCGTCGTAACTGCCGATGTGATCAAAGTGCTCCGGGCCGTCCGGGTCGTCGACGGTGTCGACGAGGTCGAGCGCGAGATGCCCCGCCACGACCGGGAGCGGTCGCGTCGATTCTGGTGCCGCGGTGGTTTCCATCAAAACTCACTTTACCGGTTGCAATCGATCCTGTCTCGTGCTTGGGTTACCTGCATAAGAAGTTTCACCGGTAACACTCGATCGAGAGGACGACTCATGTGGAACAACCCCGATGCGTATCCAGAAATGATCATCGCCCGTGCGCATGACGAGATCCGCGAGCTCGACCGGCAGCAGCGCGCACGTCGCACACGCGCCGTTCGGCGCCACCGCCTGGGCCGGCTGCTGACAGGGCGCCTCGGCTGACCCTTCGGTGTACCGCCCGAGCGAATCGGCTCGCGCGGTGCGCGCTGCGCCGAACTGACTAGCCCGTGACAGAGCCGTCCGGTGCCAACAGGCCCGGGGTGTCTGGACGTGCCTGGTCGATGTCGGTCAGGTTCGCCGAGGTCAGCGATTCGCCGTACTGCCAGATCGTGGTCGTCGACTTCGGCGCGCAGCGCGGGCTCCTCGGCGCGAACGCCGGGGCGTTGTGCGGGCCGGTCGTGCCCTGCGGCGCGCCGATGAGCGGCTCGTCCTCGTTCATGTCGAGCACCACGTCCGTGCCCAGCCTCTCTGTCGCGGGCCAGGGCGCGGCAGTACGCCACCGGGAAGTCGTAGTACTGCTTGTGCACGTTGCCGTAGAAGCCGGTCCGAAAGCCGGTCGTGCGCATCGTGGCGTACCAGCCCGACAGGTACTCCGCCGTCGGTTCCCCGCGACACGAGGACACCTGTTCGATGTCCTTGAACAGCGTGGTCTGCAGCGGCAGGCGGAGCCGGTGTGCGGCGTCGACGGCGGCCGAGGCATCGGCTCTGGCCTGGCCCTGCGTGCGATCGTGGCCGCACACATCGCCGCCGCCGCACTGGGAGCAGTTCCGGTCGGTCACGATCAGGTACACGTAGATGTGCTGGGAGCGGGCGTAGGCGAGTTCGGCGCGGGAGACGCCGTATGACCCGCTCAGATACCTGCCCCAGAACTGCGGGCGCGGCGCGCCGCGGTACCAGCCGCGCACGTTCGTGAGGGTCGTCGTGCTGATCGGCAACGTCGAATCGACACCCCACCACATCCCCTCGGGCGTGTGGACCGACGGGCCCGTCGGCCGGCGCACCGGCGCCGAGCTCGCCGGGTCCGAGCCGGCCGGGTCCGAGTCGGCGGGGTGGAGGCCGTACGCGACCGTGGCGACCGCGGGTGGCCGGAGTCGACGGCGATGATCACGACCGGCGCCGGCACGCCTGACGCCGGCGGGTTCCCGCTGCGTCGCCCGCTGTCCGGGCGCTGCAATACGCGGACGAAGACGAATCCGGCGAGTGTCAGCACGGCCAGTAGCAGCACGACGACCACGACCGACGGGCGCCGGCGGCCCGGCCGGCGATGACGGCCGCTGGGCGGCGTGTTGATCACATCGACATCGTTCCCCACCGGCGG
Source organism: uncultured Actinomycetota bacterium (assembly GCA_963850835.1). GTDB lineage: Bacteria > Actinomycetota > Actinomycetes > Mycobacteriales > Jatrophihabitantaceae > Jatrophihabitans. Next base: position 61,129 of record CAWKNB010000008.1, read on the forward strand.
TGCGCAACCGCGTCAACCACGCCGTGATCTTGCCCGGCCGGGAGTCAGGGATGCAGGTGCGTCCCCTTGAGCACCTTGTCGACGGCGTTCTTGGGTGCGTGCAGCGCAACGCCGACCAGGTCCAGCTCGCGTCCGGGCACCGCGGCCACGGCCGCCCGGTTGTCGGCGTCATGCCCGGTGCCGAACATGTCCCCGGTGTAGACCGCGAGTGGGATCGCGCGGCCGAGGGCGCGTTCGTGCGCCGTGCGCAGGTCGGCCGCCGTGCCCTCGAACACGAGGATCGGCATGCCCAGCAGGGGGAGGTACTCCTGCCCGTCGGCATCGGCGTACACAGCGCCGACCAGGTGCGGGTTCGCAGCGGTGATGCCGCTGACCAGGAACGCGGTGACGTTCAGTCGTTGCCAGGATTGCAGGTCGTCGCGCACCAGCACGGCGACCTTGGTGGCGAAGGGAGGCGTCAGCGGGTCGTCCATGCGCCCATTGTCGGCTGCCGCGGTCAGTCGCCGGTGATCCACTCCTCGAACGCCGTCGGGGCGATGCGCGCCTGCGGGCCCGGGAGCAGCACCTCGCCGGCCATCTCCACGCCGAAGACCGCGTCTCGCCAGGTGGGCACGAGTTCGACCGACTCGCCACGAGCCATGAGCACGCGTCGGGTCAGGTCCACGAAGTCGTGGGTCTGCGGACCGGCGAATTCGATGCGACCCACCGGTACGCCGGCCGCCGTCTCGGCCAGCGCCCGTCCGACGTCGCGGGCAGCCACCGGCTGCAGCAGCAGCGGCGCAACCCGTACCTGATCGCCGGAGCGGGTCCACCCGGCCACCATCTCGGCGAATTCGAAGAACTGCGTGGCTCGCACGATCGAGTACGGCACCGCGCCCGACGTGACGACCTCCTCCTGGCGCACTTTCCCGGCGTAGTGGCCGTTGCCCTCGACCCGGTCGATGCCCACGATCGACAACAGCACGTGATGTGCAACGCCGGCGCGCGCCTCGGCCGCGAGCAGGTTCGCGCTCACCGTGCCGAAGAACTCCCGGGCTCGTTGCGCATCGAGCTCGGCCGTGTTCGTCACGTCGATCACCGCATCGACGCCGGCCAGCGCCTCGTCCAAACCGGCGCCCGTGATCACGTCCACTGCGGTCGAACGCGCGATGCGCACCGGATCGTGGCCGGCCGCGACCACCGCGTCGACGGTGTGCCCGCCGACCAATCCCGTCGCGCCGACGACTGCTATCCGCATGGCTTCGAGCCTAGGTGAACGGGCGGGCGTCGAAGGTCGCCCGGATGGCGGTGATCTTGCCGTCCTCGACGCGACTCCAGTTGGCGGTCGGCGCCGGTTCGGCGACGTTCGTGTGCAGCTCGTACCAGGTGATCACATCCGGCCCGTCGACCCAGATCTGCTCGATCTCGACGTCGGTGATCATCTGTGACATCCCCTGCAGTCCCTGCATGCACTCTTCGATGCCGTCGGCGGTGCCGAGCGGGCCGCGGAAGGTGACGTCGTCGGCCAGCAGCGACCGCAGGGTGTCGAAGTCCTTCGCCTGCCAGGACCGGAAGTAGGTCGACGCGACCGTTCGTGGATCGGCACTCATGCCTTCAGCTGTACCCACTCGTACGTGGTCGGCTCACCCGGTGGGCGTGAGTGTCGGCACCGGCAGCGATCTCGGCGGTTTCGAGTGGTGCGAGGGCCGACCGGTCGATGTGGAGGCACTCGTGGGCGGGCCGACGAGGTTCGTGCAGAAGCCTTCGATGCGGGCGGGCGTGCCGGCCGCGCGCAACAGCGGCCGGTACAGCGGATCGCTCGCCAGGCCGAGGTGACGTCCCGGCCGGGCCAACCACTGACGGCACAGCCCGGCCAGCGCTGCACCCGACGCGCTGCTCGATGCCGAAGTGGCCGGCGAAGGGGTATTCGAGCGAGATGCGGACGGCGCGCGGGTCGGCGTGCCGGCAGCGCTCGTGGCAGAGCGGTGGACAGGTGAGGACCGGCGCGAAGACGCGGACGGGGAGCCCGAGCCCGAGCCGGAGACGGCGGATGACGAGGTAGCGGGCGAGGTGGGCGCCGGGGCCGGCGCGCGATTGACGTCGACCGCGGCGTAGGTCACCGCGCCGGCGGCGACGGCTGCCACACCGATGACCAGCTTGGTCGCCAAGGTGGCGGTTGCCAGCCGGCGCAGGACCGGGATCCCGCGCCGGGCCGGTTCGGGTTCGGCAGCCGTGGCGCCATCGGCCTGCGCGGTCCGAAACGCTGCGGTCGCCGCCTCCTGACCGGCACGTTCGCCCGGTGTCCCCGGTGCGCGGGCGGCCTGCACCGTGCGGCCGAGCGCGTCGTCGGACGCCGCCCCGCCGTCGAGCAGCTCCTCGAGCTCGGCCCGGGATTTCCGCGATCGAAATCGATCCAGCCAGGTCATCGCGACTCGACCCCCTGGCTGCGCAGGACTTTCGCAAGGCGACGCAGCCCGCGGTGCGACGCCACGCGCACCGCCCCGGCACTCTTCCCCAGGATCTCGCCTGCCGACTTCGCGTCCAGACCGACGACGGCGCGCAGCATCACCGCCTCGCTCTGCTCAGGTGGCAGCGCGGCGATCAGTTGTAGGGCGTGGGCCGTAGCGAGTTGCTCGAGTGCGGTCCCGGCCGTGTCGTCGGGTGCGGCGGGGTCTGGCGCGTCGGTCGGCAGCTGGGCCGCAGGGCGGCGCGCACCTGCGCGCAGCAGATCCATCGCGCGGTTGCGGACGATGCGGGCCGACCAGCCGCGGAAGCCGTCCAGGTCACCGGCGAATGCCGGCAGGTCCCGCACGATCTGCAACCACGCCTCGGACGTGACGTCGTCGGCGTCTGCGCCGACCAGGCTCGTCGCGTACCGCAGCAACCGAGGTTGCAGATCCCGGTACAGCGCCACGAACGCGGCCTCGTCGCCCGCCGCAGCACGCGTCAGCAGATCGTCGACCTGCGCCTCCTTCGGAAGAGACCGCCCGCGTCCTACCGCGAGCAGGGCCGAGACCGGCGATTCGGCTGTCGGCTCAACCAATCCGGGCGACCCGAATGCTAGTGGCCAACACAGCTCCTCCGCTGCGGCGATCGGCCGTGCCGACCATCGCCCGAAACGCTACTTCGCGGGCGACGCAGATTCCCACTCAGCGTCAGCGTCGGGGCGCCGAAAAGTGTTACGGCAGCAAGCGGCCAACCCTGCACCGGGACCGGTACGCGTGGCCGCAAATCGGAGAGAACCTGACGTGCGGTCGAATCAGGTGCCGCGCCGAATCGAAAGGCTGGACATTGATCATCCTGGGCGTGGTTCTGCTCATCATCGGATTCATCGCCGGAATCCCGATCATCTGGACGCTCGGCATCATCGCCATCGTGATCGGCGCGATCCTCGCCATCCTGGGCGCTGCCGGGCACGCGGTCGGCGGACGTAACCACTACTGGTAACCCGCCCCGGCACCACCGACTCGACCGACGTCACGGCGCCGGGCCTTCCCGCGCGCCGTGACGACCAGCGAAAGGAGCAACAGCGATGTCGACCACGGGCATTGTCGTGACGATCCTGGTGATCGTCGCTGTCTTGGTGATCGCCTATCTGGCGTGGCATGCGATGCGCAGGCGGAAACTGCAGCAACGCTTCGGCCCCGAGTACGACCGGGCGGTCGCCGAGCAACCGAACCGCGGCGCCGCCGAGCAGGAACTGCGCGGGCGCGAGCAGCGCCACGCCGAGTTGGAACTGCGCGATCTGAGCCCGCAGGACCAGCAGCGCTACGTCGCGCAGTGGCAGCGCATCCAGGGCGAGTTCGTCGATGACCCACACGCGTCGACGCGCGCCGCGGACGCCCTGATCACCGACGTCATGCGTGACCGGGGGTACCCGACGGGGGACTTCGAGGAGCGGGTCGACACCTTGTCCGTCGAGCACGCGCGCACGCTCGACCACTACCGCAACGCGCACGACATTGCCGCCGCAGACGGCCGTGGCGAGGCGAGCACCGAGCAACTGCGGCAGGCGCTGGTGCACTACCGCGCCCTCGCCGGTGACCTGCTCGGCTCGGGTGCCGAGCCCGCCGGGCGCCACACGGCCAATGCCAGCGCTCCGGAAGGAGATCAACGATGAGCTTTACCGAGGAACCCGCACCGGCGCAGTCCCAGTCGGGTCAGACGCAGACGATCGATGCGGTTGCCGACCGCCCCGACCGTGACGCGACCGCCGAGACGCCCGAACGCGACGCGACCGCCGAGAGCCCCGAACGTGACGCGACCGCCAAGACGCCCGACCGGGCCCCGAGCGACGGACAGTTGCGGCCCGGCGACACGGCCGACGACCCGGTCGCCGCACTGTGGGGCGCCGATCTGGTCGAGCATTTCCGCGGCCGGTGGCAGGAATTGCAACTGGCCTTCGTCGACGACCCGCACGCCGCAACCCAGCAGGCGGCACAGCTGGTCGACGAGGCCGTCGAATCGCTGACCGGCGCGCTCACCACTCAGAAGCAGTCGCTGGACGGCTGGCAGCGCCAGGAACGCGGCGACACCGAGGAACTGCGCAACGCGTTGCAGCGTTACCGCGGTTTCCTCGATCGACTGCTCGGGATGTAGGCCGGGCATGCCGTTACGACGAGATCCCGATGTCCTGCCCCGTCGACGAAGTAGGGCGCCGGTGCGGATCATCGCGCTCCTGCTCGTTGTCTGGCTCGTGATCGGGGTGATCGCGGCCGTGCAACGCCACTACTTCAGCGGGTCGTCGGCCAACTGCGCGAAGGTCGGCACGATCACGGTGACGATCCTCGCCGGGCCGCTGAACTACGTCGGCGTCAACCCGAAGATCAAGTGTTCGGTGCCGCAGCCGAGCGACTGAGACCGCTCGCCCGCATACCCGGCTGCCGGGCGATCAAACTGGCAGCCGGGTATGCCCGATCCGGCGCGGTGCGGCCGGTCTCCGTACAGTCGTGGGTTGGCGGCGCGGCGAACCGGCGTGGTGTTGCGCGGGATCGGCGGGGAGTGGCATGACCGACAGGTCGGGTTCGGACACCGACCCGGCGGCCACCGGCCCGGTGCACCCCGACCCGTCCGATCCGTCGACGCAGGCGATCCCGGTCGATGCCGAGGCCCCGACGACGCCGCCCCAGCGGCCGCCCGCTGCGGGCGGTTGGGTGCTGTCCGGTCGCTACCGCGTCGCCGACCGGCTCGGGTCCGGTGGCATGGCGCAGGTGTTCCGCGCCCATGACGAATTGCTCAACCGCGACGTCGCCGTCAAGGTGTTCCGCACGCCGGTCGACGAGCCCGGCAACGCGACCTCGCTCGAGCGGCGCGACACCGAGCTGCAGCGCCCTCGCCCGCCTCAGCCACCCCAACCTGACCGCGCTCTACGACGGGTCGCTGTCCGACGACGGACCGGCGTACCTGGTCATGGAGCTCGTCGACGGCCCGGACCTCGCCACCCGGTTGCGTGAACAGCCGCTCAGCTACGCGGAGGCGAAACTGCTGGGCGCGCAGATCGCCGGTGCGCTCGCGTACGTGCACCAGCGTGGCATGGTCCACCGCGACGTGAAGCCGGCGAACATCCTGCTCGGCCGCGACGGCGACGCCGGCGTTGCCGACGCGTTGCGCGCCCGGCTGTCGGACTTCGGCATCGTCCGGATCGCCGACACCCCGCACCTCACCCACGCCGCGTTCACCCTGGGCAGCGCGTCCTATCTCGCGCCCGAGCAGGCCCGGGGCAGGGACGTCGCGCCCTCGGCCGACGTGTACGCCCTCGGCCTGGTGCTGCTGGAGGCGATCACCGGCGTGCGAGCGTACGACGGGCCGGTCCACGAGGCCGTGGCCGCGCGACTCGTGCGATCGCCGGACATCCCGCCCACCTTGCCGCCGCCGTGGCCGGGTCTGCTCGCCGCCATGACCGCGATGGACCCCGGGGCCCGGCCGGGCGCGGCGGAGGTCGCCCGGGTGCTGTCCGCGCCTGGCCCGATCGCGTACGTGCCGCCGCGGGGAGCGACCGGCCCGACGGCACTGGTCGGGGCCGGCACCGGCGCCCGACCACCCGTCGTGCCGCCGCCGCGGCACCTCGGTCCCCCCGATCCCGAGGGGCACAAGCGCAGCTGGCTGCCGATCGCGATCATCGCGGCGATCGCGGCGATCCTCCTCATCGTGGGCGGAATCCTGCTGTTCGGGCCGACGTCGGGCGACCCGTCGCCGTCGACGACCGCGCCGAAGGTGCCCTCCAGCTCCGTGCCGAAGCCCGCCACGACGACCAAGGCCGCGCCGACGAAGCACCGGACCTCGCCCTCCACGGCCAAGACCTCCAAAGCCGCCACGACGTCGAAGCACCCCACGACGAGCGCGTCGTCCTCGGCACCGTCCAGTCCGTCGACGTCGAAGTCGTCGAGTTCGCCACCGTCGTCGTCGGCGCCGTCATCGGCGCCCAGCACCCGCACGTCGTCGAGCAGCAGCACGGCCGCCGGCGGCGCCGCAGGCGGACCGCCGACGCCGGTCGTCACGTCGTCCGGCCCGAAGACGACGAAGTCGTCATCGCCCAGCACACCCTGATCACCTGGGTGGATAATTGTCCGGTGCGTGGACAGGGCCACGAGAACGTGGCGACGGTGCTGGTCGATCCGGCCGTGCTGCACGACTTCGAGCTCGACCTCATGGCGCACGACTTCCGGGTGTGGCCGGTGGCCAGCGCACCCACGTTCCCGGACGCGCCGCGCCTGGCCTTCCAGATCCGGCGCTCGCTCATCGACTGGAGCAAGGGCCGCTGGGCCGACGCCGCCGATTGGACGGTGGTGTGGGTGACCTTCGGGGAGAGCTGGCTCGACGGTGACGAACCGATCCCCTGGCCCGCGCACGCCGCGCTGTGGGACAAGCTGGCCGAGTACCCGAGCAGCGTGCGCTACAACCTCGGCCTCGGCGGCGTGCCCCGGCTGAGCGTGCCCCGCGAGCAGGCGCTAGGGACGCCTGATGAGCACCGGAACCGGACCAGGACGGCGGGCCGTGATCGCCGCCGGGCTCGCCGCGGCCGCGGCCGGTGTCACGGCCGCTCCCGCTGCCTCGGCCGCCGGACCACGCACCCGCCGGACACCGCGCATCCCGGCCGGCTACGAGCAGGTCGACCCACGCACCGCCACCCGCGTCCCGTTGACGATGTCGCTGCGCGACGGCGTGCCGCTCTACCCAGGCGACCCACCGTTTCGTTGGCGGGTCGCCACCGACACCCGCACCCCGGAGCACGACGACGGCGGTTACCTGCTCGAGCGCATCACCAGCCTGGGCACCCATACGGCCAGCCACATCTCCGCGCCCGTCCACTTCATCATCGGCGGCCGCCGACTCGGCCAGCTCGACGAGGACTTCACCCTCATGCCGCTCGCCGTGATCGACGTTCGGGACCGCATCCGGCACGCCGGCCCGGACTTCCTGGTCACGACCGCCGACCTGCAGGCCTGGGAACGCCGCCACGGCGAGATCCCGGCGCGCGGTTGCGTGCTGCTGCTGACCGGTTACGCGCCGCTGTTCGCCGAGGGCTCCGGCCCCGACTCCCCCTACGTCACCACCGCGGCGCCGGGCTTCGCCGGCGCGGCGGTCGACTGGCTGTTCGCCGCGCGCGCGATCATCGCCACCGGTTCGGACACACTCGGTCCCGACGCCTCGATCGACACCGCGTTGCAGGCCACGACGCGCACCCTGTTCCACGGCGGCATCACCCTGGAGAACGTGGGCCCGCAGCTGCCGCGGATGCGCCCGCACGGCGACTGGATCGCGGTGAACGGCAACCGCCCCGAATTCAGCGGCTTCCAGATGGGCTTCACCGGCTTCACCGCGGCGGGCCGTTAGCCGGTGTTGGTCACCTCGCGCTCGTTCGCCGAGTACGCGGCATTCTTCGGGTTGGACCCCGAGCACCTGCCGGGCCGGGTACTGGATTGCTGCGCCGGCACCTCCGGATTCGTTGCGGGCGCTGTCGCTCGCGGGGTGAACGCGATCGCGGCCGACCCGATCTACGCCGCTGCCGAGGACGTGCTCGCGACCGCGACCCGGGGCGGGGCCGACGGCGGCGCCGCGCTGATCGCCGACAACGCCGACCGGTTCACCTACGCCTGGTACGGCACACCGCAGCGGCGCGCGCAGTTGCGCTCGGAGGCGGCGGCCGCCTTCCAGCGCGATCGGCGCCGGCAGCCGCACCGATACGTCGCCGCGGCACTGCCGGCGCTGCCGTTTCGCGCCGGCGCGTTCGACCTCGCGCTGTGTTCGCACCTGCTGTTCACCTGGGCCGACCGGTTCGGCGCGGACTGGCACCGCGCCGCGCTCACCGAGCTGTGCCGGGTGGCCGACGAGGTGCGGGTGTTCCCCATCGTGCGGGCGGGCGACGGCGCCGACGTCGCGTTCCTGCCCGCGTTATGCGACCGGCTCGCCACCGAGCACGGCATCGTCAGCGAGATCGAGCCGGTGTCATACGAGTTCCAGGTAGGTGCCCGGCACCTGCTGCGACTGCGTCACGATTCCGCGCGCACCAGGTAGCCGGCGGCGAGGGCGGCGACGACGGCCATGAAGGCCAACACCGCGCGGTAGCCCAGCGGGCCGATCAGGACCGCGCCGAGCGCCTGGGTGACCGGTTGCGGCGCGAACAGCGCCAGTGTCACCAGCGCGGCGACCCGGCCCTGCAAGGCGCCCGGGGTGCCACGCTGAGTCACGTTGATCACGGCGAGCACGATCCACGGCAGCGCGAACCCGAGCACCGCCGAGCCGGTCACCGCCGCGGGCAGAAGGCCGGTTGCCCGCAGCATGTTGCCGACGGCGAAGGCAGCGAGTCCGACCAGCGCAAGACGCCGCTCGCCGATCCGGTCGATCAGGGCGCTGCTGGTCAGGCCGGCCACGATCGAACCCGCACCGAGCGCCGCGGTGAGCACGCCGAGGAAGGCCGGCGAACGGCCGAGCGCATCCACCAGGCTGTACTGCGCCGCGACGCCCAGCCCACTGACCGCCATCGCGACCGCCCCGCCGATCACCACCGGTCGCAGGTGCGCCGAGTGCCACACGTGTCGGTACCCGGCGAGCACCTGGGCGCTCCACCCGGGCGACTGCGCCGCGGCCGGGCCGCGCTCGGTCACCTGCAATCGCCGCACCACCACCGCGACGACGACGAAGGTCGCGGCGTCGAGCGCGGCCACCGGAGCGCCCCCGACCAGCGCGAAAAGGCCGGCGCCGAGCAGCGGCGCGGTCAGCTTGCCGCCCTCGGTGAGGGTGAGCCGCAGCCCGTTGAGGCGCTGCCGCAGTTCGAGCGGCAGCATGGCGACGAACAGTGCGGTCTCGGCGGGTTCGGTGACGACGAGCGCGGCGCCGTAGAGCGTCATCACGATGAACACCAACCACACCTGGTCGTCCGAGGTGACGAGCACCAGGGTCGACACGGCCGCCGCCATCGCGAGGTTGACGCCGATGAGCAACGGCCGACGGCGCACCCGGTCGGCCAGCAACCCGGCGAGCGGTGCGAGCAGCGCCGGGGCGTAGATGCAGACCGCGACCAGCGCGGCCGTGGCGCTGCTACCGGTGAGCTCCTTGACCCAGATGCCGGCCACGAGCGTCAGCGCCGAGTCGCCCAGGACCGATGCTCCGACACCGACCAGGTAGGTGCGGGCGTTGCGCCGGTCGATCTCCATGGCCTGACTGGATGACACGTGCGAACGCTAGTCATCCGAGTCTTGGATGGGCAAGAACATTGCGTCACATCGACTCAAGATGCCGCAGGTGACGGATTTCGGGTCGGCGCTACGTCCTTCTCATGTGTCCGGAGGTCTCGAGGTGTCGCTGCGTGATGCCGCGGGGACTGTCGTCGAGCGGCACCGGCTCGTCTGGCGGACCGAGCCGAGCGCCGCTGACCTGCTGGGGCCCTTGACGCGACTCGCGTTGGTCGCGCGGCGCCGCGGGTTCGTGATGCACGTGGACTCGACCTCGATCCCGCTGGCCGGGCTCGTCGACGTCTGCGGCCTCGCCGAGGAGGTCCGGGCCCGATGAGCCGAACCGTAGGATCCGAACACGTGGAGTCCGCTGCATCGCTGGTCGACCAGGCGGCCCAATACCGCCGCGAACTCGTCGTCTACTGCTACCGGATGCTCGGTTCCGGCGCCGAGGCCGAGGACGCGGTCCAGGAGGTCCTGCTGCGCGCCTGGCGCAAGGGCGACGCGTTCGAGGGCCGCTCGTCGCTGCGTTCGTGGCTGTATCGCATCGCCACGAACGTGTGCATCGACATGCAGCGCGCACCGCAGCGGCGTGCGCTCCCGATCGATCTCGGCACACCGTCGTCGGTCGGCACCGTCCACGACATCGGGGCTGCGTTGGCCGAGACCGTTTGGATCGAGCCGATCCACGATTCGCGGGTGCTGCCCGACTCCGGCGATCCCGCCGACACGGCGGTGCTGCGCGACTCGGTGCGGCTGGCCTTCGTGGCGGCGTTGCAGCACCTGTCGCCGCGCCAGCGGGCGGTGCTCGTGCTGCGCGACGTGCTCGGCTGGTCCGCGGCCGAGGTCGCGGAGTTGCTCGACACCACGGTCGATGCCGCGACGAGCGCACTGGCGCGGGCCCGCGCGACGCTGCGACACCTGGACGAGTCGCGCCCGGGACGTCCGCTCGACGACGACGACCGCACGCTGCTCGAGCGCTACGTCGCCGCGTTCGAGCGGTACGACGTGTCGGCGCTGGTGTCGCTGGTCCACGAGGACGCGACGTTCATGATGCCGCCGTATGCGTTCTGGTTGCGTGGCCGCACCGAGATCGAACGTTGGTACGCGGGGCCGGGCCAGGTGTGCCGCGACGCCCGACTGCTGACCACCCGCGCGAACGGTGGCCCGGCCGTCGCCGTCTACCACCCCACCGGTCACGACCGGTGGGAGCCGTTCGCGATCCACCTGCTCGAAATCCGTGACGACCGGCTCGGAGGCATCATGCAATTCATCGACGCGTCGCTGTTCGCCCAGTTCGACCTGCCCGCGGCGATCAGCTCCGATCGTCGCCCGGTATGACGATCCGCGACTCGTAGGCGAGCACCGCCGCCTGCACGCGGTCGCGCAACCCGAGCTTGCCGAGGATGCGGCTCACGTGCACCTTCACCGTTCCCTCGGACAGGTGCAGGGTGTTCGCGATCTCCCGGTTCGACCGCGCCTTGGCCACCAGCACGAACACCTCCCGCTCCCGGTCGGTGAGTCCGTCGAGGATCGCGGCCGGTGTCGAGGTGTCCGGTGCGCCGGGCTCCGGCACGAACCGGTCGAGCAGACGGCGGGTCGCGCTCGGCGCGAGCACCGCCTCGCCGGCGGCGACGGTGCGGATCGCGTGCAGCAGTTGCGTGGGCGGGGCGTCCTTGAGCAGGAACCCGCTGGCCCCGGCACGCAGACCGGCGTAGACGTAGTCGTCGAGGTCGAACGTGGTCAGCAGCACCACCCGGGTGTCGGGCTGCGCCGCGGTGATCCGCGACGTCGCCTCGATCCCGTCGCCGTCGGGCATCCGGATGTCCATCAGCACGATGTCGGGTCGGGTGGCACCGACCACCGACACCGCGTCGGTGCCGGTGCCGGCCTCACCGGTCACCGTGATGTCGTCCTCCACCTCGAGAATCATTCGGAAACCGAAACGCACGAGCTCCTGGTCGTCGACGATCACCACATCGATCATGAGCGGCCGACCTCGATCCGGCCGGTGACCTGCCAACCACGAGGCGGCCGCGGTCCGCTGTCGAGCCGCCCGCCCAGGGCCTCGAACCGTTCCCGCATGCCGACGAGGCCGCGCCCGGCACCGGGCAGCGGTGCTGCGGGTTCGGCAGCGCCGCCGTCGTCGGTCACCTCGACTCGCACCTCGTCCGGTCGGTACACCACCTGCACATCGGCGGTCGCGCCGGGGCCACCGTGCCGCAACGTGTTGGTGAGCGCCTCTTGCACCACCCGGTAGACGGCCAGACGCACCGCGGGCTCGTTCGGCGGCTCGCCCTGCTCCCGGTAGCGCACCGTCAGCCCGGCGCCCCGAACCCGTTCGACGAGCTCGCCGAGCGACGCGGTGTCCGGTTGCGGAGTGCGGGACGCGACGTCGCCGGCATCGCGCAGCACGCCGAGCAGCCGCCGGGTGTCCGAGAGCGCCTGCCGCCCCGTCTCGGACACGGTCCGCATCGCCGCACCGGCACGTTCCGGCGAGCTGGCCACCTGCGCCGCGGCGCCCTCGGACAACGTGACCATCACGGTCAGATGATGGGCGATGATGTCGTGCATCTCCCGGGCGATCCTGGTCCGCTCGGCGGTGGCCGCGATCGTCGCCTGCTGATCGCGTTCGTGCTGCAGCCGCCGGGCGCGCTCGCGCAACTGCTCGAACAGCTGGCGCCGGGTGCGGATGTAGAGCCCGAGCGCAGTCGTCGCGGCCACCACTGCCACGAGCGCCGCGCCGGCCGGCAGCCAGCTGGAGCCGAACACGTGGATCGCGCTGATGACCGCACCGGCCGCGAGCACCGCGGCCGCGACGAACGCTTCCCGGCGCGGTCGCAGCACCGCCACCGTGTACAGACCGACGGCCAGTGCCGGTGACCACACGACCTGCATCGCCCACCAGCCGGTGGCCGCGGCGACCAGGACCGAGGCAGCGAATGCCGGCACCGGCCAGACCCGCCGCACGAGCAGCGGCAACGCGAGCGCCACCTGGATGGCGAACGCGACGGGCGCCGACAGCCGCGGGGATGCGCCGAGATACACGCTCGAGGCGGCGAGGGCGGCGAGCGCAACCGCCGCGTCGAACCACCAGGACCGCGCCGTGCGCGTTCCGGGTCGTTCGACCGGCGTCCAGATGCTCATCGCGTCGAGTGTCCCAGCGCTCAGACGTCGCGGCGCCGCATTTGCCACGCGGCGATCGCGACGAGGACCGCGGCGTAGCCGCACAACAGGGCAAATCCGGTCCACGGCGCCAGGCTGTGCGACGCCGTCGAGACCCGGGCGAGCGCCCCGCCCGCGTTGGAGGGCAGGTAGCGCGACGCGTCGGCGATGCTGCTCGGCATCGCCTGCATCACCGTCGGCAGCACGAAGAACAATCCGGCCACGACGGTGATGCCACCCGCAGTGCTGCGCATGATCGTGCCGATCGCGATCGCACAGATCCCGGCAACTGTCAGATACAGCGCGCTGCCCAGCACGATGCGCGCCACGGTCGGATCGGTCAGTGACACACCCGGCCGGCCACCCGCCCGCCACGCCAGCTGGCCGAACAGGAAGCTCGCGAGAGAGGCGAGTGCGGCCACCGGCAGCACCAGCGCGACGTAGACGGCGATCTTCGCCCAGAGCACCGGCAATCGCGCCGGCACGACCGTGAGCGACGTGCGGATCAGCCCGCTGCCGAACTCCCCGGAAATGACCAGCACCGCCAAGGTGCCCAGTGCGAGCTGCGCCAGGATCGAACCGATCTGGCTGCGCGCGGCGACGTCGCGCGCCAGCTCCGAGGCGTTGTGTTCGGCGGCCGCGGCGGCGGTGATCGCGACGCCGATGCCGACCGTGAGGACGACGCTCACCGCGATCGTCCACCAGGTGGATCGCACCGAGCGCAGTTTGATCCACTCCGAGCCGAGGACCCGCGCCGCGCTCACTGCCGGCCCCGGGAGACGTCGGCGAACTCCACGCTGTCGTCGGTGGCGGCGAAGAATGCCTGCTCCAGCGACTGATCCCGCTCGGCGAGGCGATAGACGGGCACACCTGCCCGCCACGCCGTGAGGCCAACCTGTTCGGCACTCAATCCGTTGATCTGCAACATATCCGGCTCCTCCGAATCGACCACTGCTCCTTCGCGACGCAGCAGTTCACGCAGTTGTTCTGGTTGGGGGGTGCGAACCTCGACCACGGCCGGGCGGCCTCGGGCGAGGAACTCGGCCACCGTGCAGTCGGCGATCAACCGGCCCCGGCCGAGGACCACGAGGCGGGTCGCGGTCTGCGCCATCTCGGTCATCAGGTGCGACGACACGAACACCGTGCAGCCGTCGTCGGCGAGCCCGCGCAGCAGTTCACGGATCCACCGCACGCCGTCCGGGTCGAGGCCGTTGACGGGCTCGTCGAGCACGATCGTGCGGGGCCGGCCGAGCAACGCGGTCGCGATGCCGAGCCGCTGGGCCATGCCGAGGCTGAACGCGCCCACCCGCTTGTCGGCGACCGACGAGAGCCCGACGCGGTCGAGCACCTCGTCGACCCGCCGCCGGCCGAAGCCGCCGGTGCGCCCGACCGCGAGCAGGTGGTTGCGCGCGGATCGCCCCGGGTGCACCGCTTTCGCGTCGAGCAGCACGCCGAGTTCGGTCATCGGCGCCGGGCTGGCGCAGTAGTGCGCGCCGTTCACCCGCACCGTGCCGCGCGTCGGCGCGTCCAGCCCCGCGATCATCCGCAGCGTCGTCGACTTCCCGGCACCGTTCGGACCGAGGAACCCGGTCACCGTGCCGGGTTCGACGACGAAGCTGAGTTCGGACACGGCGACGGTGTCGCCGTAGTTCTTGGTCAATCCCTCGATTTCGATCATGTCATCGACGCTAGGCAGCGCGGCCGGGCCGTACATCTGCCGCGCGGCCACACTTTCGCGGTCCGTATCACTTTCGGCATACACCCGCCGGATCGCGCGGCAGGATGGGAACGTGTCGACCGCCCGCCGCGCCTGGACCCACCTCGAACCCGTCCACGACATCGTCTACTTCGCCCCCGATCAGCGGGCCCAGACCGATGCCGCCGGGTTGCGGGGCTTCTGGATGGCTTATTTCGCAATGCGTTCCGCGCCGCTCGGCGCAGCGACGCCCGAGGTGGTGACCGCCCTGTTCTACGGCTTCCACCCCTCGCTCGTGCACCGTGCGCTGCCCGAGGCCTGGAACCGGATCGAGCCTGCCGCCGCGCTCGCGGTGCGCCGTGAGGTGGTCGACGTCGGCTTGCGCACGGTGCTCGGGGATGCGGTGGTCGAATCCGCCGAGGTGAGCGAGGCGGCTGATCTCGCCTGGGCCGCTGCGCAGGCGTGTGACATCGGCGGCCGGCCGCTGGCAGCCGCGAACCAGGCGCTCCCACGCAGTGGCACGCCGGTGCTCGACCTCTGGCAGGCGACGAGCGTGCTGCGCGAACACCGCGGCGACGGCCACATCGCGGTGCTCGTCGCTCACGGGATCACGCCGCTACAGGCGCATCTGCTCAAGGTCGGCGCCGGCGAGGCCGACGACACGGCCTTGCGGGCGGCGCGCGGTTTTCCCGTCGAGGACTGGGACCGCGCGCGTGCAGACCTGCAGGAGTCCGGCTGGCTCGACGCCGACGGCGTGCTCACCGAATCCGGGCGGGCCGAGCGCGACGCGGTCGAGCAGACCACCGACGCCGTGGCCGGGACCCCGTGGCGAGCGCTCGGACCTGCAGACACCGAGCGGCTGTTGGCGCTGCTGTGCCCGCTCGCCCGCACAATGCTCGGTACAGGGGCCATTCCCACGCCCAGCCCGGTCGGGCTCGCCTTTGACATGCAGTGCCACGACGGGGGTCGGTAGCCGACGCGTCACAATTGCTCGGCGCGGTTCGTCAGATCAAGCATGACAACCTCTTCGACCAGTGCTCAGACACTGCGCTTCCAAGGACTCGCGAATCTGGTGGTGCGTGGGTTGCTGCGCACGCCGCTGCTGTGCCGCGTGGCGGGGCGGCGGTTGATCACGCTGTATCTCGTGGGCCGCAAGACCGGCAACCGGTACACGATCCCGGTCGCATACACCAACGACCACGGGACGGTGCTGTTCGGCACTCCGTTCGGTTGGGGCCGCAACCTGCGCACCGGCGAGCGAGTGGAGATCCGCTACCTCGGCAACCGGATCCCGGCCGAGGTGCAGGTGATCGCCGACGCGGACGGGGTGGCCGCCAACTACGCGGTGATGGTGCGCGACAACCGGCAGTTCGCGAAGTTCAACAAGATCCGGGTCGACTCCAGCGGTGAGCCGGTGCCCGCGGACCTGCACCGCGCCTGGGCCGACGGCGCCCGCGCGTTCCGGCTCACTCCCCTACCGTGACCGGCATGTACTCGATGCAGGTCACCGGTCACGTGGCTGCGCCGCGCGCCGTGGTCTATCGAGCGTTGCTCGACGCCGATGCGATCGCGCAATGGCGGGTGCCCGACGGCATGCGTGGCGAGGTGCTCGAGTTCGACCCGCGCGAAGGCGGCGCGTTCCGGGTCTCCCTGACCTACGACGCGCCGGATTCCGGCGGCAAGACGTCGGGGCACACCGACACGTACCACGGCCGGTTCGCGAAACTGGTGCCCGGCGAGCAGGTGGTCGAGGTCGTCGAGTTCGAGACCGACGACCCCGGCCTGCGCGGCGAGATGCGCATGACCACGACGCTGACCGACGCGGGCAGCGGTACCGACGTGCAGATCCGCCACGACGGCATCCCGGACGCCGTGCCGGCCGCGGACAACGAGGCCGGCACCCGGATGGCGCTGGCCAATCTGGCGCGGCTCGTCGAGTCGCGCCGCGACAGCGGCTGACCAGCGCTAGCGCGGGCTCCCGACGGGCTGCCACGCCGGCGTGAAGTCGCCCGCGGGGTCGCGTGTCAGGTTCACCGGGTTCGATCCGTCGTCAGCCATCTTGTAGATCTCGAAATTGCCGTCGCGGTCGGTCTGGAACGCGATCCGGTGGCCGTCCGGCGCGAACGACGGCTCGCTGTCGGTGGCCGCGCTGTTCGGCGTCAGCTGCTCCACGCGCTTGCCGGTCGCGCGCATCACGTAGATCTCCTCCGGGCCGGAGCGCGAGCTGCTGAACGCGATCCGCAGCCCGTTCGGCGACCAGTCCGGGCCGCCGTCGAAGAAGCCGCCCCGCGCGGTGCGGTCGACCGGATTGCTGCCGTCGGCGCCCATCGTCAGCACGTGGTAGCTCCCGGCGACGATTTCGATGAACGCAATGCTCGAGCCGTCAGGTGACCATGCGGGCTGACGGTCGAACACGTCGTTCGTGGTCAGCCGGGTCAGGCCGGTGCCGTCGGCGCCGATCCGGAAGATCTCGTTGTCGAACTCGCCGCCGCGGGTGCTTTCGAACGCGACGCTGTCGCCGTCCGGTGCATACGCCGCCCACCGGTCGATGCCCGGGTCGTTGGTCAGGTTGATCGGATCGGAGCCGTCGGCGTTCATGGTGTAGATCTCCGAGTTGCCGTCGCGGTCGGTCTCGAACGCGAGCTTCGTGCCGTCGCCCGACCAGCTCGGGGCGAAGTCGAACGCCGCGTTGTCGGTCAGTTGCGCCACGTGCGACCCGTCTGCGCGCATGGTGAAGATCTCGTAGTCGCCCTCGGGGTTGTGGACTCCCGGACCGCTGGTGCGGTTGCTGGCGAAGGCGATCACCGGATCGCGGGGGCGCGGCGAGGCGGCCGCGGCCGCCGCGCCGGACAGCGCCAGCGCGACGGCTGCGGTGACTGCGGTGACAGCGGCGACGGCCTTCATCGCGCACCGCCCTTTCGGCCGATCACGACGTAGAGCGGGATCGAGCCGACGAAGCGCGTGTCGGAGGCCTCGATGCGCTGCATGGCCGCGGACCACCGGGCGATGTCCTGATCGGTGGCAAGTCCTGCCTCGTGCAGCGCCGTGCGGGCGGCCCACGCGGGCGGACGCACGCCGTTGCCGAGGGGCATCGTCGCGATCAGCCGGTGTTCGACCTCGACCTGCAGGCCGGCGTGCCGCAGCCGGTCGGCGAGCTGCCGCCCGGCCCGCATGTCGTTGCCGCACGCCTCGTGCCAGCGCAGGTACCGCTCGCCGAGGTCGACGACGTCCGGGTCGGCTGGTTCCACGGTGCCCGCGGTCGCATCGATGTCGACGAGATAGGCGGCGCCACCCGGGGCGAGCAGGGTCGCGAGGTGCGCGACGATCTCGTCCTCACGACCGCCGTTGTGTGCGAGGACGTGCCGCATCATCACGACGTCCTGGGATCCGGCCGCGAGCCCGGTGTCATCCGCGCGCGCTTGGCGCACCTCCACGTCGTCGAGGTCGCACAGGCCGAGATTGCTGCGGGCGGCCGACACGGCGTCCGGGTCGGCGTCGACGCCCACGACCGAGCCGTGCGGGCTCACCGCGGCCGCGAGCGGCGGCAGCATCGCACCCGGCCCGCAGCCGATGTCGGCGACCCGGGCGCCGGGCCGGATCCCGGCCTGCTGCCAGAGCCGGGCTTCCTCGCCGCTCGCGCGCTCGGCCATCAGGCGGTAGCGGGCGCGTTCGGCGTCGCTGAGCAACAGGGGATATGTGTGGGCCGCAGTCATGATCGATTTCTCTTTTCGGGACATCCTCGACACGCCGCCGGCCGACGGCAGGACCAGCTTCTCGGGCCGGCGGCGCGCGCACATGAGGGAGCGCTACCTAGATCAACTGCGCCGGCTACTCAGATAATCGATCAGAGCCCGAGCGCCCGCGCTCGCTCGACCGCGGCACCTCGCGAGGTCACGCCGAGCTTGGCGAAGATCGCCGCCACGTGGTTGTCGACGGTGCGCACCGAGAGCACGAGCTGCTGGGCGATCTGGGCGTTGGTGAAACCGTCGCCGAGCAGGGCCAGGACATCGAGCTGGCGAGCCGTGAGCCCGACCGGGTTCGCCCGGGTACTGGCCTGCGGGCCACGCGGGATCCGGTCGACCCCCAGACCGCGCAGCCGCTCCCGGACCAGATCCGCGGCAGCGCTCGCGCCGAGTTCGTCGAGCAGCCGGACGGCCCGGCGGGTCGGCTCGGGCTCCCCGGACTCGGCCAGTTCGAGTGCCTCCTCGTACCGGTCGCCCACGCTCCTGCCAGGCCTGCGCGGCCGCCTGCCACTGCCCGCCCAGGCCGGCCCGGTGGCCGGGCAGCATGCCGTCGGTCTCGCCGGCGTCGTCGACCCGACGGCCGAGCCGCGCGAGATAGCGCAGGAACTCCCCGCGCAACGCGGCCGCGCCCGGCGCCCGGGTACGGCTGCGCACCACGTCGATCACCTCGTCGATGCGGGCATGCCCCACCGAGGCACCACTGAGCCAGGCCCATTCGACGTAGGCGATCCCCGCGTAGGCGACGCCCAGCAGCGACTTCTGGGACACCGCCCGTTGCCAGGCGGTGGTGACCAGGGTCCTCGGCGTTCGCGTCGCCCTGCCGGGCGAGCAGCCGGGCCAGCGGCGGCACGCTGTAGACGTAGAGCATGCCGGGCTCCTCGACGCTCTCGACCAGGGTCCGCAGCCCTGCCTCGGCCTCCTCCCACCGGCTGGTGCGCAGCAGCAGCAGGCACCGGTGCAGCTCGAGGTTGTACGCGTGCGACCAGAAGCCGCGTTCGAGCGTGAACGTCAATCCGTCGGCGACGCACTGGGCCAGCTCGTCGTAGTAGCCGAACCGGAACAGCAACTCGGCGAGATTGGTGTAACCGCGGGCAACGTACTCGTGCCAACCGTCGCGTTCGGCGAGGGCGAGGCTGACCCGCAATGCGGTCAGTCCGAGCGGGCCGGACCGGTCGGCCTGCACCAGCCCGAGGTAGTTCAGGCACAGCGCGTCGAGGTCGGGTCGCTGGGTCTGCGCAGCGAGCGCCCGAGCACGATCGAGCGTGGCGGCGGCGTCGTCGAGGCGGCCGACGAGCGCGAGGATCGCTCCGGCGTAGGTGAGCCCGTAGGCCAGTGCCGCGGGCGAGCCGGCGTGCTCGAGCACCTCGACGGCACGCTCGACCGCGCGCTCGGCCTCGGCGGTGCGGCCGGTCATGTAGATGTGGCGCGACTGACGCACGAGGGCCTCGCCGAGCATCACCTGTTCGCCCAGGCTGCTCGTAGCGCTCGACGGCGTCACGCGCCGCGGCGACAGCGGCCTCGAAGCGGTGCGCGTTGTACAGCTCCCACGCGTACTCGTCCGACAACCGGGCGCGGTCGAGATCGCTCAACCGATCGGCGTAGGGCAGCACGGCGGCCAGCAGGGTGAGCGCCTGCCGGTGGGACCCCGCGTCGGAGGCCTCCCGGGCGGCGTCGGAGGCGTACCGCACGACCGTCTCGCCGTCACCGGCGGCCACGGCGTGGTGGACGATCCGGGGCCGGTCGATCCGCCATGCGTCGCGAAGCGCACTCACCACTGCGGCGTTGGCGGCGCGCCGACGCAAGACCGGCAGACTGTCGGCGATCGCCCGCCGGGCCAGCTCGTGCCGGAACGCGATCGACGTTCCGCGCACGTCGACGAGGCCGGCGGACTCGGCCTCGGCCAGCGCGGCGGTGGGCTTCTCGAGCAACGCAGTCGCAAGATCCAGCGATACGAGCGTCGGGATGACCGACAGCTGCTCCAACGCAGCCCGCGCCGACGGGCTCAACTGGTGCATCCGCGACAGCACCAGATCGGCCACCCGGCTCGGCACCTCGTCCGGGCCGGCCGCCAACGCCTCGCTCACGAAGAACGGATTGCCGCCGGTGATCGTGTGCAGCGCGCCGGGCGCGCGGCCGGTGCCGGCCGCGAGCACGGAGACCGCCTGCGGGCTCAGCGGCTGCAACGCCACTCGGTGAGTCGGCACGGTCGCCGTCGCCGCGAGCAGCCGTTCGACCGGGTTCGCTCCGCGTGCTCGCGTCGTCGCGGAACGAGAGCAACAGCAGCGCCGGCCAGTCCGCGACCCGGCGCACCAGGTAGCTCAGCAGATCGAGCGTGGCGTCGTCGGCCCAATGCACGTCCTCCACGACCAGCACGGTCGGCGGTCGGTGCGACAGCGCGTCGGCCATGGCGGCGAACACGACGTCGGCCGTGCCGTCGCCGAGCGCTCGTTCGAGGTCACCGCCGGTCCCGCGGACGGCGTCGCGCAGCGGGCCGAGCGTGCGCGGTGCGAGCAGGTCGTCGCAGCCGCCGGCCAACACCTGCACCTGCTCGTCGAGAGTCTCCAGACACGCGCGCACGACACTGGTCTTGCCGATGCCGGCCTCGCCGGTGACGAGCATCGTGGCGCCCTGGCCGTCGACGGCCCGGTCCACGGCCATGGTGAAGGTGGCGATCGCGTCGCCACGCTCCAGCAAGCGGCCGGCCATGGACCTATCGTGCCCGGACCGGCTGCCTGTGGGGACCGCCTTGTCGCGACGCGACCCGGGCTGAGATGTTTGACCCACTGGACATGTCGGACAGATCGAGGAGACACGGATGGGCGAACAGGTGCTGAGCGGGCGGGTGGCGGTCGTGACCGGCGGGGCGCGTGGCATCGGCCGGGCAATCGTCGACCGGCTGGCCGCAGCCGGTGCCCAGGTCGTGGTCGCCGCCCGTGAGCGCAGCGCTGCCGACGCCGTTGCCAAGGAGGTCGGCGAGGCGGGCGGCCGCGCTCTCGGCGGCGTGTGCGACGTCGCCGACGAGGCGTCGGTGCAGCAGTTCGCCGAGCAGGTACGCAGCGAGGTCGGCGTAGCCGACATCGTCATCGCCAACTCCGGCATCGCCGGGCCGACCGCGCCACTGGTCGACATCAGCTTCGCCGACTGGCGTGAGTGCATCGGCGTCGACCTCGACGGCGTCTTCCTCACCTTCAAGGCGTTCCTGCCGCCGCTCATCGAACGTGGCACGGGCGGGTCGCTGATCGCGATCTCTTCGGTGACCGGCAAGCGCCCGCTGCCGAACCGCACGCCCTATGCGGCCGCCAAGCTGGGGGTCGTCGGGCTGGTGCGCACGCTCGCGCACGAGGTCGGACCGCACGGGATCCGGGTCAACGCGATCTCCCCCGGCGCGGTCGACGGGCCGCGCATCCGTGACGTGATCGCCGGCCAGGCCAGCGCTCTCGGGATCTCGGCGGACGCCGCCGAGGCACGTTTCGTCGAGGCTTCCGCGCTGCGCAGCATGGTCAGCGACGTGCATGTCGGCGATGCATGTGTGTTCCTCGGCTCGGACGCCGCGGCCTCGATCACGGGCGAGGACATGAACGTGTCGGCCGGGTTGCACATGTACTGAATCCGCAACCCGGACCTCAGACGGCGGCGGGCTCCCGCGCGACGCCGTCGGCGACGGCTTGCGCGGCCACCGCTGCGGCCACGGCGGGCGCCACCCGCGGGTCGAACGGGGTCGGCACGATGCACGAGGGTGTCAGCGTGTCGGACACCACCTCGCTGAGCGCCGTCGCGGCGGCGATCTTCATGTTCTCGGTGATCGCCCGCGCCCCGACGTCGAACGCTCCGGCGAAGATGCCCGGAAAGGCGAGCACGTTGTTGATCTGGTTCGGGAAGTCGCTGCGCCCGGTCGCCACCACCGCCGCGTAGCGGTGCGCGAGCTCGGGATGGACCTCGGGGTTCGGGTTGGCCAGGGCGAACACGATCGCCCCGGGCGCCATCCGGCTGATCGCCTGCTCCCCGACCGCGCCCGCGCTCAGGCCGAGGAACACGTCTGCGCCGACGAGCGCATCGCCGGTCGAACCGGTGAGCCCGCTGCGGTTCGTGGTCGCCGCGATCTCGGCCTTGGCGCCGGTCAGGTTGGCCCGGCGGGCGTGCAGGATGCCTTTCGAGTCGGCGACCGCGATGTCTCCGATGCCTGCCTGCAGCAGGATCTTGGTGCACGCGACCCCGGCCGCGCCCGCACCGGAGACGACGACCCGCAGCTGGTCGAGGGTGCGGCCGGTGACCGTCGCGGCGTTGCGCAGCGCGGCGAGCACCACGATGGCGGTGCCGTGCTGGTCGTCGTGGAACACCGGGATGTCCAGCCGGTCGCGCAACCGGTTCTCGATGTCGAAACAGCGCGGTGCGGAGATGTCCTCGAGATTGATGCCGCCGAACGACGGCGCGATCCGCACCACCGTCTCCACGATCTCGTCGGCGTCCCTCGTCGACAACACGATCGGGACCGAGTTGAGGCCGGCGAACTCACGAAACAGCGCGGCCTTGCCCTCCATCACCGGCAAGGCGGCGGCCGGGCCGATGTTGCCGAGGCCGAGCACCGCGGTGCCGTCGCTGACCACCGCGACCAGCCGCGAGCGCCAGGTGTAGGTGCGGGCCAACTCCTCATCGCCGGCGATCGCCGTGCACACCTCGGCAACGCCGGGCGTGTAGGCCAGCGACAACGCCTCCCGGTCGGTGAGGGGGAGCTTGCTGCGCAGATCCAGCTTGCCGCCCTCGTGCACACGGAACACGTCACTGGCTGGGTCGAACCCCACTGCCTGCCCCATCTCGCGCGTTTCGGACCTGCCCGGGTCTCGGTCCAGGAGTTGCTTTCGGGGTTCGCCCGTCAGGTCGAGTCTGTCACGCCTGCCGCTCGGCGGCGCACCCGCCGGGGCAGACCTCGGCGCACCCGCAGGACCACCGTGCCGACCACGTCGGCGACGCCGTGGGCGGCGCTGTCGCCGCCGGCGAAGGTGTTGTCCGAGACCAACCACCACCCGCCGTCGTACGGCCGGGCCGCGCGCTTGACCACCAGCCGTCCCGGCAGCGCGCGGAACCGGGCGACGACCACGTCCCCCGGCTGGGTCGGCGCGTTCTTGCGCACCACCGCGGTGTCGCCGTGGCGCAACGTCGGCACCATCGACGGGCCCGACACCGCGACCCACATCCACCGCAACGGCGACCTCATCTCGACCGGCACCCGGTGATAACCAGTGCCTCCAAGCGGGCATCGAAGCGGTAGTAGGGTCGATTTCGGTTCGCCCCTGAAGCCCATCTGTCACAGGAGGTCAACGATATGCGCTTGTTCCGTCCCTCGACCGTCGCCTACGCGCACTGCGATTTGCCCTGTGGGGTGTACGACCCGGCCCAGGCCCGCATCGAGGCCGAGTCCGTCAAAGCCATCATGGAGAAGTACCAGGGCAACGACGACCCGGTCTTCCGGACCCGGGCGCTGATCATCAAGGAGCAGCGGGCCGAGTTGGTCAAGCACCACCTGTGGGTGCTGTGGACCGACTACTTCAAGCCGCCGCACTTCGAGAAGTACCCGCAGCTGCACGAGCTGTTCAACAAGGCCACCAAGTCGGCCGGCGCGGCCGGCGGCAAGGGCGAGGTCGATCCCGCCAAGGGCCAGGAGCTGCTCGACCAGATCGCCGAGATCGACAAGATCTTCTGGGAGACGAAGAAGGCCTGATCCGCGCACCGATGTCCGCGCCGCAGGACGGGTCCGGGTTCACCGCACCGGATCTCTCCGGCGACGTCGAGCTGTGGCTCTTGCGCCACGGCGAGACCGAGTGGAGCCGCTCGGGTCAGCACACCGGCGTCACCGACCTGCCGCTCACCGAGAACGGTGAGCGGCAGGCGCGCGCTATGGCGGGCCTGCTCGAAGGACTGAAGCCGGCACTGGTGCTGTGCAGCCCGCGGCGCCGCGCGCAGGACACGGCGCGGCTCGCCGGGTTGCACGTCGATGCGATCGACGACGACCTGGTCGAGTGGAACTACGGCGACTACGAGGGCATCACCACCGCCGAGATCCGCAAGACGGTTCCCGGTTGGACGCTGTTCACCCACGGGGTGCCGAACGGTGAGACCGCGGCCGAGGTGGGTCGCCGGGCCGACCGGGTGCTCACCCGCGCGGCGCAGAGCCTGCCCCGCGGACCGGTCGTGCTCATCGGGCACGGACACTTCAGCCGGGTGCTCGGCGCCCGCTGGATCGGGTTGCCGGTCAGCGGCGGTGCGCACCTGCTGCTCGGCACGGCCGCGCCGTCGCTGCTCGGTGCCGAGCACGGCGCGCCGGTGATCGCGCACTGGAACATCACGAATCCCGCTGCCGAGAGGACGTCATGACCGACACCGAGCAGTCCGAGACCACGCCGGAGGACGTCGTCGAGGTCCGGGTGCCCGCCGACGTCGGCTACGTCTCCACGCTGCGGTTGACGACCGCCAGCCTGGGCGCGCGGTGCGGGTTGACCGTCGACGACATCGAGGATCTGCGGCTGGCCGTCGACGAGGCGTGCGCGTTGCTGCTGCCGCTCGCCGACTCCGACTCGGAGCTGGACCTGCGGTTTCGCCTCGGTTCCGGGCACCTCGCGGTCGAGACGTCGGTGCGCAGCGCCGGAACCGACGAACCCGACCGCGGCGGCTTCGCCTGGACCGTGCTCGGCGCGCTCGCCAGCAGCGTCGAGGTCGCCCGCGACGACGCCCGGATCACCATCACCGTCACCAAGACCGGTGAGGCAGCGGCGCGTTGACGACCGCCGACCGCCCCTCGCGCGAGTCGCGGGCGCGAGCCGGGAATCTGCTCACCGAGTTGCACGAGCTCCCGGAGGACGACCCGCGCCGGCGGGTACTTCGCGACCAACTCGTCGAGCTGCACATGCCGCTCGTCGTCTATCTGGCGCGCCGGTTCTCCGGGCGCAACGAGCCGATGACCGATCTCGTCCAGGTGGGCGCGATCGGGTTGATCAAGGCGATCGACCGGTTCGATCCGGAGCGCCAGCTCGAGTTCTCGACGTACGCGACGCCGACCATCCTGGGTGAGATCAAGCGGCATTTCCGCGACACCGGCTGGCTGGTGCACGTCCCGCGCCGCGCCCAGGAGATGCAGACCACCCTCAACGCGGCGCGCGCCGACCTGAACCAGGAACTCGGCCGGGCGCCGACCGTCGCGGAGCTGGCGGCGCGGATCGAGATGGACGAGGAGTCGGTGCTGGAGGCGCTCGACGCCGCTCGCGCCTACTCCGGGGTGCCGCTTGGACGTGCTGGCGGCGCCGGGCGAGTCGGTGCCCGAGCACCCGATGTTGGGCGTGGTCGACGAGGGCTTCGAGCAGGTCGAGCAGCGCGCCATGCTGCGCGACGTGATCGCCGAACTGCCCGAGGCCGAGCGCGAGATCCTGCTGCTGCGGTTCGTGGCGAACAAGACCCAGACCGAGATCGCCGCGATCGTCGGCGTCTCGCAGATGCAGGTGTCGCGGCTGGTGGCCCGCGGTCTCAAACGGCTGCGGACCAGCCTCGGCGCCCCGGAACCCGACGTCGAGCAGCGCCGCCGCCGGACCTGACACCCGGGTCCGCGGTCCCGTCAGGACGGCGGTTCGCGGTCGAGCGCGGCGCGTGCGGGCGGCGTGAAGAGCAGGTAGAGCACAGCGAGCGCGACGAGCAGGATCGGGCCCCCGTAACCGGGCCGATCGGCCTGGAAGGCGAGGCTGTAGGACACCGGGATCGCCAGCAGTTGCAGCACCACGATCGGGGTGCGGGCCGCCGGTCGCAGTCGCATCAGCCCGCGGGCACCGAAGGCCAGCAGCACCGCCCCGAGCACCGCGAGCGCCGCCGCGAACAGGGCGCGGCCGAGGTCGTCGGGTTTGCCGCCGATCGACTTCGCGATCAGGACACCCGCTGCGCCGAGCAGCGCGACCGCCTCGATCAGCACCAGCACGCTCGCGACAACCAGCGGTCGGGGGACGTCGTCGGGACGCTCGCCCGCCTCGCCGTCCGCACCCACCGACCCAGCGTATCGGCGGCTGCGGCCCTGCTTACGGCGTCTCTACGCGGGCAGGCCGTACCATGCCGGGCGTGCGAGTCTTGGCGGTGGTGAACCCCCGCGCGTCGGCGATCAGCCGGCGAGAACGCGACGTTTTGGCCAACGCACTCGGCGGCCTCGCCGAGCTCGAGATCGCCGAAACCGCCAACCGCGGGCACGCCGCCGCGCTGGCCTGCCGGGCCATGCGGGCCGGCACCGACGTCGTGGTCGCCCTCGGCGGCGACGGCACCGTGAACGAGGTCATCAACGGGCTGCTGACCGACGGGGTACACCCGAACGTGCCGGCTCTGGGCATCGTGCCGGCCGGCTCCACGAACGTGTTCGTCCGGGCCCTGGGCCTGGCCAACGACCCGATCGAGGCCA
The DNA here is from genome assembly GCA_963850835.1 of uncultured Actinomycetota bacterium. Lineage (GTDB taxonomy): Bacteria > Actinomycetota > Actinomycetes > Mycobacteriales > Jatrophihabitantaceae > Jatrophihabitans. The sequence goes on from CAWKNB010000008.1 coordinate 87,805, forward strand.
CCGGCCAGCTGCTCGAGGGGCTGCGCATCGGTCACCGGCGGTGGGTCAGCATGGGCCAGGCCGACGACCGGTACTTCTGTTTCGCGGCGGGTTTCGGCTTCGACGCGGCGATCGTGTCGGCCGTCGAACGCCAACGCCGCCGGGGAAAGCGCTCGACCCACACCCTCTACGCGCGGGTCGGGGTGCGCGAGTTCTTCCGCGCCGACCGACGTCATCCTCGTCTGCACGTCGAACTGACCGACGGCACGCGCCTGGACGACATCTACTTCACCGTCGTCGCCAACGCCGATCCGTGGACCTACGCGGGCAACCGCCCGCTGCACCCCACTCCCGAGGTCACCTTCGAGTCCGGGCTCGGGATCTACGCCCGGCGCCGGATGGGCACCCCGGGCATGCTGTGGAGCATGGCCCGGATGTCCGGCAACCGGCCCCGGGTGGGTCGGCGCGGCGCCGTCGTGGTCCATGACGAGGAGCACGTCACCGTGATCGCCGACGAGCCGCTGCCGTTCCAGGTCGACGGCGATGCCCTCGATCTCAGGGACAAGGTGAGCTTCCGATCGGTCCCCAACGCCTTACAGATCGTCGTCGGGACCGACGACACGGCCTGAAGCGTTTGCAGTCGACCCTCTCGACCGCGCCTCATATGTCGCGTACCGTCGCCCGGAGTCGGGAAAACGCATCCCGGAAAGACGCGTTCGCCTACCGGTGATGAGAAACGCAATTGGGGGAATGCTTGAAACTGCACGTGAGCTCGTGAAAGAATTCACAAGCACAGGACGAGCGGCAAAGTAGCCGCTCTCCTTCGCTGATGAGGAGAGATTTGCCGATGGACTGGCGGCACCGCGCGATATGCCGTGACGAGGATCCGGAGTTGTTCTTCCCTGTGGGGAACACCGGACCTGCGCTGCTGCAGATCGAGCAGGCCAAGGCGGTCTGCCGACGTTGCCCTGTTATCCAGGAATGCCTGACCTGGGCGTTGGAATCCGGTCAGGATGCCGGTGTTTGGGGTGGTTTGTCCGAAGACGAACGGCGTGCGCTGAAGCGGCGCAACGCCCGCGCCCGCGCCCGAATGGCTTAATTGCCCGAGCGCCTGGGCTCTGCCCCGACGCGCCTGGACCTCCGGTCGGCGCACAAGTCCTGCTGAGCTCGGCGATCGTTCATCCGTCGAGCGCTGTCAGTTAGCCGACGGGGCGTTCGCGGGGGCGGCGGGCCAGGGGCATCACGACCTCGGCGACCGTCCCGCCGGTGCCGTCGTCGCTGCGGAAGCTCACCCGGCCGCCGAGTTCGGCGGCCACGAGCGTGGTGACGATCTGCAGCCCGAGCCGGTCCGACCCGGTTGCCGTGAAGCCCTCGGGGAGTCCGACCCCGTCGTCGCGCACCAGCACCCGCAGTTCGCCGCGGGCACGGTCGGCGACCACCGTCACAGTGCCGTCCCGATCGTCCGGGAACGCATGTTCGATCGCGTTCTGCACCAGCTCGGTGAGCACGAGGACGAGCGCCGTGGCCTGTTCAGCCGCAACGTCGCCCAGACTCCCCTCCCGGGCCACCGTGACCCGGTGCGCGGTGCCCATCACGTCGCTGAGCATCACGAGCAGCCGATCCACGACCTCGTCGAAGTCGACCGTCTCGTCGATCGACACCGACAGGGTCTCGTGCACCAGCGCGATCGACTGCACCCGGCGCATGGACTCCTCCAGCGCGGTCCGGGCACCGGGCACCGACACCCGGCGGGACTGCAGCCGCAGCAACGCGGCCACCGTCTGCAGGTTGTTCTTCACCCGGTGATGGATCTCACGGATGGTGGCGTCCTTGCTCAGGATCTGCCGGTCCCGGCGGCGCAACTCGGTGACGTCGTGCATGAGCAGGAGCGCGCCCAGCGTCTCACCGCGCGGTCGGAGCGGGAGTGCCCGGAACGAGATGATCGCCCCGCCGCCCTCGACCTCGATGGTGGCCGGATGTCCACCGTCGACGGCGTCGGCCACCGCGCCGGCGAGGTCGCTGGCGTCGAACGGGTCGTCGGCCACCGTGCTGGTCAGGGCGTCGATCGGCTCGGACAGCACCGGACCGGTGACCCCGAGCCGGTTGAACGCCGACAGCGCGTTCGGGCTCGCGTAGATGATCGTGCCGTCGGGTTCGAGGCGCACCAGCCCGTCACCCACCCGCGGTCCGGTGGTCTCCTCGAGCACCGGGTCGGCCGACGGGAACGTGCCGTCGGCCACCATGCCGGCGAGGTCTGCCGCGCTCTGCAGATAGACCAGTTCGAGCTGGCTGGGCGTACGCACACTCGCCAGATTGGCGTCGCGGCCGAGCACCGCGATCACCTCGTCGTCGAACCGCACCGGGATGGCCTCGCGCCGGATCGGCAGGTCACCCTCCCAGTCGGTGTCGGTCTCGCGGAAGATGCGGCCCTCGGCGTAGGCGATGCGCAGCGGGGCGATGCGGTTGCCGCGCAACAGCACGCCGACCTGGTCGCTCTGGTAGGCGGTCGACCCGGTCGTGGGGCGGCACTGCGCCACGCACAGGAAACCCGGCACGCTGCCCGCTTCGGCCGCGGGAATCGCGACCGGGACCCACAGCAGCAGATCGGCGAAGGCGAGATCGGACAGCAACTGCCATTCCCCGACCAGGCGCGCCAGGTGGTCGACCTGGGCTTCGGTGAGCGGCGTGCGGGCGGCCAGCGTTTCGGTCAGCGCGGACATCAGACCCTGACTCTCCCACTGCCGGCTCCGACCTGCCGCATCGGGTCCCCTCGGATCGTGCGTGTCGTGACCGTCCTAGCCTGGGAGGTGTTTCACATCGTGTTCGTGCAGCCGCGGATCCCGCCCAACACGGGCAATGCGATCCGGTTGGCCGCGGTGACCGGCGCTCGGCTGCACCTCGTCGAACCACTCGGATTCCTGATGGACGACGCCCACCTGCGTCGCGCCGGCCTCGACTACCACGATCTCGCCGACGTCACCGTGCACCCGTCGCTGCAGGCGTTGTGGCCGGCGGTGCTGCCGGGACGGGTATTCGCGTTCACGGCAGGTGCGACGACGAACTTCGCCGACGTCGAGTATCGGCCCGGCGACGTGTTGATGTTCGGGCCGGAGCCCGGTGATCTCCCCGATGAGGTGCTCAGCGACCCGAACGTGACCGAACGGTTGCGCATCCCGATGCTGCCGGGGCGCCGATCGCTGAATCTGGCGAATGCCGCAGCGATCGCGGCATACGAGGCGTGGCGTCAGCTCGGCTATGCCGGTGATGCCGCCGCAGCCGTCACTCGGGGCGGTACTCCAGGTGGATCGTCTCCACCGTCAGCTCGCTGATCCGCACCCGGATGCGCTGATGCAGGCTCGCCGGAGCCTGGTCGCCGCCGCAGCAGCGGGCGACGAGCGAGCGCACGTCCTGCTCGAGGCCGAACTGGCGCAGACAGGGCGAACATTCGTCCAGGTGCTGCCGGATGCGGTTGCGCAGCTTCGGATCGGTCTCGTCGTCGAGATAGAGGTAGACGTCACGCAGCACGTCGCCGCAGTCGAGGCCGCCCGGCCCGAAGCCGAGCAGACCGCCGAAGTCGCTGTCCGTCATTGCTCGCTCCCGGCGCCACTGCGAATCAGCCCGCGGTCTCGAGCGTAGTCCGCGAGCAGGTTCTGCAGCTGCTTGCGGCCGCGATGCAGGCGGGACATGACCGTGCCGATCGGAGTGCCCATGATCTCGGCGATCTCCTTGTACGCGAAGCCCTCGACGTCGGCGAGGTAGACGGCGAGCCGGAAGTCCTCCGGGAGTGCCTGGAGCGCACTCTTGACGTCGGAATCGGGCAGGTGGTCGAGCGCTTCCATCTCCGCCGACCGCAGGCCGGTGGAGGTGTGCGACTCGGCTCGCGCGAGCTGCCAGTCTTCGACGTCCTCGTTGCCCGACTCCTGGGGCTGGCGTTGCTTCTTGCGGTAGTTGTTGATGAACGTGTTCGTCAGGATGCGGTACAGCCAGGCCTTGAGGTTGGTGCCCTCGGTGAACTGGTGGAACGCCGCGAACGCCTTGACGTAGGTCTCCTGAACGAGGTCCTCGGCGTCGGACGGGTTGCGCGTCATGCGCATCGCCGCGGCGTAGAGCTGGTCCAGGAACGGCAAAGCGTCCCGCTCGAACCTCGCCCGGCGGGCTTCCACCGTCTCCTCAGCCACTCTGCTCCCCTCGCGATCCCCAGTGGATCGTGGGATCGAGAGTATCGCGCCGGTGGGTATCGGCCGGATCGCGTCGGCGATCGCGCCGGGCGCGCTCGGGGCGGACACGGGCATGGACGTCAACTCCCAGGATCTGAGGTTCGTGAGGTGGAACGGCCCTCGCCGCCGCTGCATTCCGTGCCCCGCTGGATACGGTGACCGACGTGGCCACCGGCACGCCCGCGACAGCGCTCCTCACCAAGCTGCAGATCGCGCACACGCTGCATCCGTACGAGCACGATTCCCGCGCGCAGGCCTACGGCGAGGAGGCCGCCGCCGCGCTCGACGTCGACCCGGCCCGGATGTTCAAGACCCTGATCGCGACGGTCGACGGGAAGCTGGCGTGCGCGGTCGTCCCGGTCGCCGCCCGGCTCGACCTCAAGCGGTTCGCCGCGGCCTTGGGCGGCAAGCGCGCCGAGTTGGCCGAGCCTGCGGCGGCCGCCCGGGCCACCGGCTACGTCGTCGGCGGCATCTCCCCGATCGGGCAGAAGGCGCGGCTGCGGGTCGTGGTGGACGAGTCGGCGCAGGCGTTCCCGACCGTGTACGTGTCGGCCGGCAAGCGCGGGCTGCAGGTCCAGCTCGCCCCGGCCGACCTGCTGCGCGCCGCCGACGCCTCCCTCGCTCCCATCGCATCCTGAGTCGAGCGTCCCCATCCGGCGCGGGTCGAGTAGCGACATCGGGGGCGCAGTCTGGTGGCGTCAGGTGGCGGGGAAGTCCTCCTCGCGGTACTCGCCCTGCGGGCGGCCGCCGTCGCGGGCGTCCTCGGCCTGACGTAGCTCCACCCGGCGGATCTTGCCGCTGATCGTCTTTGGCAGGTCCGCGAACTCGAGGCGGCGGATGCGCTTGTAGGGCGCCAGATTCGCCCGGCAGAAGGTCAGGATCTCCCCGGCGAGTTCCTTGCTCGGCTGCCGCCCGGCGACCAGCACGACGTAGGCCTTCGGCACCGCGAGCCGCAACTCGTCGGGCGCCGGCACGACCGCGGCCTCGGCCACCGCCGGGTGCTGGATCAGCACGCTCTCGAGCTCGAACGGGCTGATCCGGTAGTCGCTGGCCTTGAACACGTCATCGGAGCGGCCGACGTAGGTGATGTATCCGTCGGCGTCGCGGCTCGCGACGTCGCCGGTGTGGTAACGCCCGCCGGCGAAGGCAGCATCGTTGCGATCGTCGTCGTCCGCGTCCGACCGGTAGCCGACCATCAGGCCGACCGGTCGCTCGGGCTCGATGACGACGCAGATCTCGCCCTCGTCCGCCACCTCGTCGGTGACCGGGTCGACCAGCGCGATTTCGAATCCAGGCATCGGCCGGCCCATCGAGCCGATCTTGAGCGGTTGCCCCGGCGAGTTGCCGATCTGCAGCGACGACTCGGTCTGCCCGAATCCGTCGCGGATGGTGAGTCCCCACGCCCGCTGGACGGTCTCGATCACCTCGGGGTTGAGCGGCTCGCCGGCGCCGACCACCTCGCGCAACGACAAGTCGTCGCGCCACGCAGCGAGGTCCTCCTGGATGAGCATGCGCCACACCGTCGGCGGCGCGCAGAACGTGGTGATCTTGGCGTCGCGCAGCGTGTCGAGCATCGCCTTCGCGTCGAAGCGTTCGTAGTTGTACAGGCAGATGGTGGCGCCCGCGAGCCACGGCGCGAACACGCACGACCACGCGTGCTTCGCCCAGCCGGGACTCGACACGTTCAGGTGGTGATCGCCGGGCCGCAGGCCGATCCAGTACATCGTCGACAGGTGTCCGATCGGGTAGCTCACCTGCGTGTGCTCGACGAGCTTGGGCAACGCGGTGGTGCCCGAGGTGAAGTACAGCAGCAGCGGGTCGTCGGCGTCCGTGGGGGTGTCCGGATCGAACGGCGCCAAGCTGTTCTCGCTGTCCGCGTATCGCAGCCAGCCGGGCACGGCGTCGCCGACGGCGATGCGCAGGTAACCACCGTGCACGTGCTCGAACCGCGGCGCGAGTTCGGAGCGGGCGATCACCGCGCCGACCTCACCGCGATCGATCCGGTCGCGCAGATCCGCCTCGGCGAGCAGGGTGGTAGCCGGAATGATCACTGCGCCGATCTTCATCGCCGCCAGCGTGGTTTCCCACAACTCGACCTGATTGCCCAGCAGCACCAGCAGCCGGGTGCCGCGGCGCACGCCCTCGGAGCGCAGCCAGCCGGCCACTTGGTCCGAACGCGCCGACAGGTCGCCGAAGGTGTACACGCCCTCACTGCCGTCGGCCTCGATCAGCCTCAGCGCGGGATGGTGCGGATGCTCGGCGGCGAGCACGCCGTCGAACCAGTCGATGGCGAAATTGAAGTGGGTGGGCCGCGGCCAGACGAACCGTTCACGCGCCGCTGCGTAGTCGGTGCGCAGGTCGAGCAGCAGGTCGCGCGCTTCGCGCAGTGTGGGCGACGACGTCCCTTCCGATGTCATGGTGCGACCTTGGCATGCGCGATCTGCGAAGTCACGAAGCGGGTCACCACTGCCGCGGTCGTCGCCGTGTCGCGTTTGAGCCCGTGGTCCGCGCCCGGGATCACCACGACCTCCCGGTCCGGGCCGGCCGGCGGCATGCCGAACGGGTCGCGTTCGCCCTGCACGACGAGCACGGGCACACCGGCGGCCTCGAGTTCGGGCAGCCGGGTGTTCTCCGGCCGTCCCGGTGGGTGCAGGGGAAACGCAAGGGCGACGACGGCCTGTGCGCCGGTTGCGAGCGCCGTGCGGCACGCCACGCGTGCGCCGTTGGAGCGGCCGCCGACGACGAGCGGCAGCGCGGTCGAGAGTGCGGCGACGGCGCAGGGCGGCCACGATCGCCAACCACGCTTCGTCCTGCTTCGGCGGCACCGGCGGGGTGCGCCGGCCGGCGACGACGTAGGGCTGGGTGATCCGCGCCGTCGCGATGTCGGCAGCGAGCGCGGCGCGGCACACTGCCCGCACGTCGACGGTGTCGACCCCGCCACCCGCGCCGTGGGTGAGCAGCAGCAGCCCGCGGGACACCTTCGGCCGGTCGAGGTCGACCCGCGCGGGTCCGCCTGGCGTGGCGATCTCGATGCGCATTTCTAAAACAGCACCTGGGCTTCGGGCTGCGGTTCGGCGGGCTGCGATCAGGTCCGGGCCGTTGTTGTCGACCTTGTTCACCAGCGTCGCCACCGGGCGCAGCTCGAGGTGCTCGCCGCGGGCCTCGTCCCAAGAGCGGAGCAGGTCGGCGGGGTCGTCGACGTCCGGGTCCAGCCATCTCGCCCAGGAGTCGTCGGCCAGCACGAGCGGCATGCGGTCGTGGATGTCGTGCAGCGCGCCTTCGGACGCCACCGTGATGATCGTGCAGGACGTGATGGTGACGCCGTTCTCGCCCCAGAACTCGTACAGCCCGGCGAACGCGAGCGACCGGCCGTCGGTGCGGGTCATGTACATCGGCTGCTTGGTCGGGCCGTCGGTGACCTGCCACTCGTACCAGCCGTCAGCGGGGACAAGGCAGCGACGCTTCGCATACGCGCGGCGGAACGCGTTCGTGCTCGCCACGCTTTCCGCACGGGCGTTGAACATCCGCCCCTGGGTCTTGCGGTCCTTCGCCCACGACGGGATGAGCCCCCAGGTGGCGACCCGCAGCTGGCGGGTCGGGGTCTTCGCCGCCGTGCCGTTCTCGTCGCGCAGCGGCCGGTTCACCACGATGCGCGCGGGATCGGTGGGCGCGACGTTGTAACTCCCCTGGGCCCACGCATCGCCGGTCGCGTCGATGGCGTCGAACTCCTCCGTCAGGTCCTCGTCCGCCTTCACCGACACGTAGCGCCCGCACATGACGTCGACGGTACTGGGCCGCCCTGGGGCAGACTGGGCGTCATGAGCGCGCCCGAGCGGTTCGGCGGCTGACCTTGGCGCGCGACGTCGGCTCCTTCGGCCGCTACGACGAGGACGACGTGCGCTCGCGGGCGAACCCGCGCGGCACCCGGCCGCGTTCCAAGCAGCGTCCGGCCCACGCCGACGCCGCCGACGGGACGGTGTTCGCCGTCGACCGGGGCCGGTACGGCGTGCTGGTCGGCGAGACCGAGGTGACCGCGATGCGGGCCCGCGAGCTCGGCCGCGCGGCGATGGTCGTCGGCGACCGGGTGGGCGTGGTCGGTGACCTGTCCGGCGCGCCGGACGCCCTGGCGCGGATCGTGCGCCTCGACGACCGCGAGACCGTGCTGCGCCGCACCGCCGACGACAACGACCCGCACGAGCGGGTGATCGTGGCCAACGCCGACCAACTGGTCATCGTGTCTGCACTCGCCGATCCCGAACCGTCGTTCGGACTGATCGACCGGTGCCTGATCGCGGCGCTGACCGAGGACATCGAGCCGCTGCTGTGCCTGACGAAGGCCGATCTCGCGAAGCCCGACCCGGTGATCGAGAACTACGCAGCGCTCGACGTGCCGGCGCTGGTGACCCAGCGCGGCGGCTCGCTCGACGAGCTGCGCTCACATCTCGCCGGCCACGATTCGGTGTTCGTCGGGCATTCCGGCGTGGGGAAGTCGACGTTGATCAATGCGCTGGTGCCGTCGGCGGAGCGGGCCACCGGGTCGGTCAGCGCGATCGGGAAGGGGCGGCACACGTCGTCGTCGGCGGTGGCGCTGCGGCTGCCCGGCGGCGGCTGGGTGATCGACACGCCGGGCGTGCGCTCGTTCGGGTTGGCGCACGTCACCGCCGACGACCTGTTGTGGGCGTTCCCGGATCTCGAGGACGGCGCCGTGCAGTGCCTGCCGGGCTGCGAGCACCTGTCCGCGGAGGCCGGTTGTCATCTGGACGCGTGGGTGGCCGAGGGCCACTCCACCCCCGCGCGCCTCGCGGCCTTCCGCCAGCTCCTGGTCAGCCGCTGACACTCCCGGCGGCGGGGGTGGATCAGTAGCGGGGCGGCGGGGCCTGGACGCCGGCGACGTGCACCGGGCCGCTGCGGTCGCGCAGGGCGCCGCCGGCCGAGCCGGCCCGGGCGGCGAGGATCTCGGCGACGATCGACAGGGCGATCTCGGCCGGCGTGTGCGCGTCGATGTCGAGCCCGGCCGGACCGTGGATGCGGGCCTGTTCCTCGTCCGAGACGCCGTGCTTCGTGAGCCACTTCGCCCGGGCGTCCTGGGTGTGGCGGGCGCCCATGCCGCCGACGTAACCGGCGCCCCCGCGCAGCGCGGCGGTCAGCGCCGGGCCGTCGACGTCGCGGTCGTGGCTGAGCACGACGACGGCGTCGCTGCGCCGCAACTGCGCGGCGGCCGCGACCGCGGCGTCGGCCTCGGGCGTGGTCTGCGACTGCCAGCCCAGCAGCGTGGCCTGGTCGCACAGGGCGGCTGCGATGAGCCCGTCGCCCACCACGACGAGGGTCGGCACCGGCCACAATGCGACCGCCACCCGGGCGGGCTCGCCCTCGGCCCCTTCGACGATGGTCGCCGCCGACACGCCACGCCCGAACAGGCGCGGCACCTGGTCGGCGCGCCGGTGGGCGTCGCGGATGGTCTCGGTGGTGAACACCTGCGTCGATGTCACCGCCGGCCCCGCGGTCGTGGCGACCACGCACAGCGGCTCACGCTGCGCCAGGTGCGGCCACAGCTGCGCGGGATAGGCGGACGCGGGCTGCACCAGCAGCGTCGCGGTGCCGCCGCACGCCAGGCCGGCCTGCGCCGCCTGGGCGTCGCTGACGGTCACGTGCACCATGCCGCGGCCGGGGAGTTCTGCGTCGAGCCCGGCCAGCGGGTTGCCCGCGGTGGCGCCGCCAGGCAGCCACGCCCACGCGGACGCGGGCGTGCCGGCGCTGAGCCCGCGCACGTCCACCACGAGCGCGACGGTGGGGTCCTGTCCGTCGGCGAGCCAGCGCTCGACGTCGTCGGCGATGTCGTACATGACCGTGATTGTGCGCTCACTTGCGCGGCGGTGTCAGATCCCGCAACGTCAGCCCGAAGCCGATCAGGGCGACGACGAGCGCGAGTGCCAGCACGATCGCCCGCACGACGGTCGACGGGTGGGTCCAGGCCGTCACGGCCACGCCGATGAGCATGGCCGCCACGATGAGCAGCGCGCCGTAGAACGGCGTGCGCATCGGATGGTCGCCACGGGCCATACCTCCAGGGTGCCCATTTAGGCTGGGCGGATGCCGATGACCCTGCAGGCGATCAACCGGTTCCCGGTGAAGTCTTGCCGCGGCGAGGCGCGCGAATCGGCGCTGGTCGAGCCGTGGGGCCTTGCCGGCGACCGCCGGTGGATGGTCGTCGACGACGACGGCGCACAGTTCACGGCGCGCGAGCACCCGCAGCTGATCCTGGTGCGGCCGAGACTGCGGGCCGACGGCGGCCTCGACCTGTCGGCGCCGGACCTCCCCGACCTGCGGGTCGAGGTGCCGGGCGCGGCCCCGGTCCCGGTCAGTGTCTGGCGCAGCCACATCAGCGCGGCCCCGGCCGAGGACGAAGCCCACCAGTGGTTCACCAAGATCATCGGCAGGTCGGCGCGGCTGGTCTATCTCGACGATCCGACCCGGCGCGTCCCCAATCAGGACTTCGCCGCTGCCGGGGACCGGGTCTCGTTCGCCGACGGTTACCCGCTGCTGCTCGCCACCGCCGAATCCCTCGATGACCTCAACGCGCACATCGCCGACGGGACCCACGCCGACGAAGGGCCGCTGCCGATCATCCGGTTCCGGCCCAGCGTCGTCGTCCAGGGCGCGCAGCCCTGGGACGAGGACGGCTGGCGGCGCATCCGCATCGGCGCCGCCGTGTTCCGCGCCGTGAAGGGCTGCGACCGGTGCGTGCTCACCCTCGTCGACCCGGATACCGCGATCAAGGGCAAGGAGCCCATCGCGACGCTCGCCCGGCACCGCAGATGGGACGGCGCGACCTGGTTCGGGATGAGCCTCGTCCCCGACACCCCGGGCGCCACCATCCGGGTCGGCGACGACGTGGAGATCCTCGAATCGGTGCCCGCACCCGACGGCCCGCCCCGCTAGAGCCGCTAGCGCGCCAGCCACTCCCCCAGCACCTTGACGCCGCGCTCGAGTTCGTCGTTGTCGCCCGCGAAGCACATCCGGATGAACCGGCCGCCGTCGACCGGGTCGAAGTCGATCCCGGGCGCGACGGCGACTCCCGTCTCGGCCAGCAACCGGTCGGCGAACTCGAGCGAGTCGTCGGTCCACCGCGAGACGTCGGCGTAGACGTAGAACGCGCCGTCGGCGGGCGCGAGCCGGTCCAGGCCGATCGCCGGCAGCAGATCGAGCAGCATCGCGCGATTGGCGGCATAGCGGGCGACGTTGTCGTCCAGCTCGGCGTAGGCGCCGAACGCGGCGACGGCGGCCTGCTGCGACAGTGCCGGCGGGCAGATGGTGAAGTTGCCGGCCAGCCGGTCGACGGAGTCCAACAGGTCGTCGGGCACCAGCAGCCAGCCCACCCGCCAGCCGGTCATCGAGAAGTACTTCGAGAACGAGTTGACGACGACCGCGTTGCGCCCGATCGCCCATGCGGTCGTGGCGGATTGACCGAAGGTGATGCCGTGGTAGATCTCGTCACTGACCAACCGGGTGCCGTGCGCATCGCACCAAGCCGTCAGGGCGGCGAGCTCGCCGGGGGAAACCATCGTGCCGGTGGGGTTGGCCGGGCTGGCGATCACCAGGCCCGCCGGCGGTGCCGGCAACGCGTCGAGCTGCTCGACGGTCGGCTGGAAGCGGGTCTCGGGTCCGCACGGCAGCTCGTACACGTCGCAGCCCAACGCGGCGAGCATGTTGCGATAGGCGGGATAGCCGGGGCGGGCGAGCACCACGGTGTCCCCGGCGTCGAACGCGGCGAGGAACGACAGCGAGAAGCCGCCCGACGAGCCGGTGGTCACCACCACGTTTGCCGGCTCCACCCGCACGCCCACCCGGTCGCGGTAGTGCCCGGCGATGGCCTCGCGCAGGGGGCGGATCCCGAGTGCGTTGGTGTAGCCGAGCCGGTCCGCGTCGACGGCGGCGCGCGCCGCCGCTCGCACCGCTGCCGGCGCGGGGGTGGACGGCTGGCCCGCGGACATGTCGTACACCGGCAATCCCTGATGCCGCCGCGCCACCACGGCGTCGATGACCCGCATGACGTAGAACGGCGGCACGCCGCCGCGTAACGAGATCACGAACCGACGCTACTGCTCACACCTCGACCGGCCCGCCGATGCGCCAATAGACCCCGTCGGACCGGTCGAGCAGGGCGGAGTCGACGAGGTAGCGGCGCAGCGCGGCGACATCGGTCCACACCTCTCGCAGGGTGGCGTTGACCTCGTCCTCGGGGTATCGACGGCCCGGCTCGAAGCGCTGCACGATGTGCTCGAGGACGATCTGGCGTTTGCGCCCGGCCCGCGGCATCGAGACCAGCCGCCCGTGGCGCAGGTAGGTGCGCAGCACCCGCTCGATCTCCGTGCTCGACGGCAGCTCGACCACGGTGCGACGGTAGCCTGCCGGGGTGCAGGAGTACGCCGCCGACCTCGTGCTCGGCCGTTCACTGGCCGATGCGGCGGACGAGATCACGATGGCCCGCTACGGCGCGACCGATCTCGTGGTGGAGTCCAAGCCCGATCTGACCCCGGTCAGCGACGCCGACCGCGCCGTCGAGGTGGCCATCCGCGAGGTGCTCGCTCGCGAGCGGCCCGACGACGCGATCTCCGGTGAGGAGTTCGGTTCGGACGGCACCGGACCACGACGCTGGGTGGTCGACCCGATCGACGGCACCAAGAACTACGTCCGGCGGGTACCGGCCTGGGCGACCCTGATCGCGTTGCTGGACGGCGACGAGGCCGTCGTCGGAGTGGTGTCCGCGCCGGCGTTGGGACGGCGGTGGTGGGCCTGCCGCGGTGGCGGGTCGTGGGTGGCCGAGCTGGGCGCGCCGCCGCGCCGCCTGGCGGTGTCGCGGGTGGGCCGCCTCGCCGACGCGAGCCTGTCCTACGCATCGCTCGGCGGGTGGGCCGAGCGCGGTCTGCTCGACGGGTTCCTCGGGCTGACCGAGCGGGTGTGGCGCACCCGCGCGTACGGCGACTTCTGGTCCTACATGCTGGTCGCGGAGGGCGCGGTCGACCTCGCCGCGGAGCCCGAGCTGTCGCTGTGGGACCTGGCCGCGCTCGCCCCGATCGTCACCGAGGCCGGTGGCCGGTTCACCGGTCTCGACGGCGTCGACGGCGTGCAGCAGGGCAGCGCGGCCGCGAGCAACGGGCTCCTGCACGACGAGTTCGTCGCAGCGCTGCGCGGCGGTTAGGGCAGGAGCAGGCAGCTGTCGCCGAACTCGTGCCACAGGTAGCGCTGGGCCAACGCGGCGTCGTAGGCACGGTCGACGAGCTCGGGCCCGGCGACGGCGCGCAGCAGATCGAGGTGCGAGGCACCGGGGGCGTGCCAGCCCGTGACCAGCCCGCTCACCACGTGGGCGGGGCGATCGGGCCCGAGCACGAGGTCGGTCCAGCCGGCGCGCTCGCGGACCACGCCGTCGGCGTCGGCGGCCGACTCGAGTGCTCGGGTCACGGTGGTGCCCACTGCCACCACCCGCGCGCCCCAAGCGCGGGCGAGGTTCACGTCGCGGGCGGTGGCCGCGGGTACCCGGTAGCGCTCGGGCTGTGGCGGCTCGCCGGGCTCCTGCGACGAGACGCCGGTGTGCAGCGTGATCGGGTGCGACGCCGATGCCACGGGTGACGAGCTCGGTGACGAGCTCGGCGGTGAACGGGCGGCCGGCGCTGGGCATCTCGGCGCTGCCCGGCTCGCGACCGAAGACGGTCTGGTAGTCCGCGATCGGGTGAGCCTGCGGCACGTAGCCGTACCGGATCGGACGACCGTGGCGGGCGAGGTAGGCGGTGACGGCGCCGTCGACGCCGACGCGGGCGCGCCACAGCCGATGCTGGCCGGGCGGCTGGGCCGCGACGAGGTGCACGGCGATGCCGTCGGGAAGCGTGAACTCGTCGCCGCTGCGAGTGCCCGGCAGCGGACCGTCGGGTCGCTCGCGCGGGCGGACCTCGACGACCCACGTGTCGTCGCTGAGCGCCGTGGCGAAGTGCAGCGTCACCGCGGTGCCGTCGGTGCGGTCGGCGTCGACGGCAGCGGCGAGGGTGGCCGAGGTGTTGACCACGACGAGGTCGCCGGGCGCGAGGAAGTCGGCGAGACGGTCGAAGCGGCTGTGCCGGATGCCGTCCCGACCCGCGACGAGCAGCCGCACGTGGTCGCGGCGGGCCGGCGGCGCCGATGCCGACAGCTCGTCGGGCAGCACGAAGGTGGTCACGACGCGACCTGCAGGGCGGCGGCGCGGATCCGGCCGGACTCGGGCCGCACGTCGATCAGCCGGAGCAGGGCGGGCACCACGGTCTCCGGCTCGGGGCGGTCGCCGATGTCCTCGCCCGGGAACGCGGCCTGGTGCATGTCGGTGCGCATGTCGCCGGGGTCGACGGCATAGACCCGCACGTCGGCCTCCTCGGCGGCGAGCACCGCGCTGAGCTGGTCGAGCGCGGCCTTGGCCGACCCGTAGCCACCCCAACCCTCGTAGGCCTCCACAGCGGCGTCGGAGGAGATGTTGACGACCGCCCCTCGGCTCGCGCGCAGGTCGGGCAGGAACAGCTGGACCAGTGCCAGCGGCGCGAGGACGTCGGTCTCGTAGACGTCACGCAAGGCGTCGAGCGGGTAGTCGGCCAGCGACGGCAGCGGGCTCGGGCCGAGGTCGCTCGCATTGTTGACGAGCAGGTCCAGACGCTCGACGGCGTCGCGCAGCCGCGCGCGGTGCGCTGGATCGGTGACGTCGCCGGGGATGGCGACAGCGTTCGGCAGGTCTGCGGCGACGCGTTCGAGATCGGCTGCGCCGCGGGCGTCGAGGACGAGCCGCCAGCCGCGGGCCGCCAAGCCGCGGGCAAGCGCCCGACCGAGCCCGCGGGAAGCGCCGGTGATCAGCGCGGTGGGTTGCGAAGTTGTAGTCATGCACTCCATGCTGATAGTTGAAGTTGACTTCAAGTCAAGCAATTGGAGGACACATGCGGACGACGGATCTCCTCACCGTCAGCGACGTGGCCAGGCGCAGCGGCTTCGCGTCGTCGGCCCTGCGGTTCTACGAGCGTGAGGGGCTTGATCCAGGCAACCCGCACGAGCGGTAACCAGCGGCGCTACCAGCGCAGCGTGTTACGCCGCCTGGCGTTCATCCGCGCGGCCCGCAACGTCGGGCTGAGCCTGGACGAGGTCGCGGCCGCGCTGGCGACCCTGCCGGCCGGCCGCAACCCGACCCGTGCCGATTGGACGCGCCTTTCGCGTTCCTGGCGCCATCGCCTCGACGAGCAGATCGCGGCGCTGGAGAAGCTGCGCGACGGCCTGGACTCGTGCATCGGCTGCGGCTGCCTGTCCCTGCAGAAGTGCGCATTCTCGAACCCGGACGACCTCGCCGCCGGCGCCGGGCCGGGTGCCGTCTACCTCCCCGCGCCGCTGCGCCAGCGCGCCGCCAGCTGATGGCGCGAAGCGTTCGTCAGGACGCCAGACCGTCGATGACCTCGGCGCCCGCGAGCTCGGCCAGCAGGCCCGCGGCGAGCGCGATCTTCGACCGACGCAACCCGCTGCCGATGACCACCTCGGCACGCTCGAGCACGGCACGATCGACGAGGATCGGCCAGCCGGCCGGCAGGCCGATCGGGGTGATGCCGCCGTACTCCATCCCGGTCAACGTCACCGCCGTGTCCATCGGCGCGAACGACGCCCGGCGCGCGTCGAGGCGCCGGCGCACGACGTTGTTGACATCGGCGCGAGTGGTCGCCAGCACGACGCACGCGGCGTAGCGCGTGTCTCCACCGCGCTTGCCCGCGATCACCACGCAGTTCGCGGAGTCCTCGAGGGAAACCCCGTACTTGTCGCAGAACGCCGCGGTGTCGGCAAGACCTGGATCGATGGGCGCCGCCCGCACGTCCAGCGGATGTGCCTGCAACGCCGCGACAACCGGCGCCGCGACGAGCCTGTCGATGTCCTTCGTCCAGTCCAACGTGCCAGGTCCCGTCACAACGCCGAACGTATCGTTAAGCCCATGGACACCGACGCCACGGTCGATCAGATCCTGCGCACCTACGACTCGATCACGGTAGTCGGCGCCAGCGATGCGTCACACAAGGCGGCGCACTACGTGCCCGAGCACATGCGCAACCACGGTTGGCGCATCGTCCCGGTGAACCCACGCGGCGGCACGATCCTCGGTGAAAAGGCCTACGCAACGCTCGCCGACGTGCCCGCGCCGGTCGGCCTGGTGGACGTGTTCCGGCCCTCGGACCGGACACCCGACATCGCCCGGCAGGCTGTCGACGCCGGCGCGACGGCGCTGTGGCTGCAGCTGGGCATCGCCTCGGCCGAGGCCCGCAAGATCGCGGAGGACGCCGGCCTGCTCTACGTCGAGAACCGGTGCCTCATCATCGAGCAGCGTCGTACCCGCCTGCTCGCCCCGACGCACTAGCCCGCCAGCCGGCGAACTCGACCAACTGCCCGGCGAGGATCGCCAGCGCCCCGTCGACCACCTCGCCGAAGTTGCCGTCGGCGTCCGGACGCTGCTCGGCCGTGTTCACCGTGACCCCGAACGGCGTCGGCCAGCCACGCAGCGCATGGATGGCCGAGCGCACCGACATCAAGGTGGTGCCGCACGCCTGCCAGCCTGAGGCGCCGACGATCACGCCGACGGCACGCCCCTCGAGGTACGGGCGTGGGTCGCCGCGCAGCGCCTCCAGGTGATCGAGGGCGTTCTTGACCAGGCCGGACATGCCGCCGTGATATCCCGGCGTGGCGATGACGACACAGTCGGACTCGCGGATCTCGTCGACGAACGGGGGCGTCGCCAACGGAGCGTCCTCGACCGAGTAGATCGGCAGCGTGGCGAGTTCTGCTGCGGTGATCGCGGCGGTGCGCGCACCCATCCGCTGCGTGTGTTCCAGGCAGCGACGCAACAAGCGGGTGGTCGCCGACGTCGCGCCGGTCGACCCGCCGATGCCGACGATCATCGGCTGGTACATGCGTGCTCCCTCGGTTGCCCTTGTGTCTCACCATAGGGTCGACGTCATGGATGCTGCCCAGGCCCGCGAGTTCATCCGCACCAACCACAACGCCGTCATGGCGACGTTCCGCGCGGACGGGAGGCCGGCGATGTCACCGGTGACGGCCGCCGTCGACGACGCCGGTCGGATCGCCGTGAGCACCCGGCAGACCGCGATGAAGGTCAAGCATCTGCGCCGGGACCCGCGCGTGGCGATCACCGCGTTCACCGACCGCTTCTACGGCGAGTGGGTTCAGGTCGAGGGCACGGCGGAGATCGTCGAGCTGCCCGACGCGCTGGAACTGCTCGTCGACTACTACCGCAGCGTGAGCGGCGAACACCCCGACTGGGACGAGTACCGGGCCGCGATGGTCGAACAACAGCGGGTGATCGTCCGCTTCGAGATCGACCGTGCCGGCCCGAATGTGCAGGGTTAGCCGGTCCGGAAACCCGACAGGTCCGCCGGCGCGGCCCAGGTCACCGCGACCTCAGCCACCGACCCGGGCGTTCGATCGCCGCGCAGCGCGTGCAGGAGCGTCTCGCAGTCGGCGCGGGACCCCTCGGCGACGACCTCCACCCGCCCGTCCGGCAGGTTGCGGGCGGCGCCGGCCAGCCCCAGCCCGCGGGCCTGCTGCTGCACCCAGTACCGGAAGCCGACGCCTTGGACATGGCCGCTGACGAGGGCCTCGAGGCGCGCGCGGTCGGTCACCCGACCACTATGCCGACCGGGTGGTCAGCTGACGGTCACCACCCGCAGGTGGCGAGCGGTACAGCGTGCCGAGACCTGATCTGGCGGACAGGGACTGGTCGTACATCACGTAGCGACCGGGCCGCAGCCGAGGGTTGACCCAGATCTGCGTGCTCGGCGCCGAGATACGCGACGACGTCGGCACCGCGCACATCCAGGCGCATGAGCTTGCGGAATCGACGGTTTCGCGGCGAAGGCAGCCAGTTGCGCATCGGAGGTCGTGACTGCCGACCCGCCACTCGATCAGCATCACCAGCGCCGCCGGAGTCGTTGGCGACCCGCAGATATCGCTGCTGTCGACAGCGTGCTGCGGGGCGTGCAACGTGCGGTGGCTGTCGATCGATCACCGAGGCCGAGGATGGCAAGACGGCGTTGCGAGTGCGGCCGGCGACGGTCAGCGTGCGGACCTTGCTCGCCACGATGGTCGGCGCCGCTGCGTCCACCAAGAAGTAGCGGCCGTGAGCGAGTCGCAGGTACACGTCGGTGTGCGCGGAAACGAGGCCGCGCAGGGTGAAGTGCTTCCGGAATCCCGACGGCCCGCGGGCGTCGAGGTCGGCGATCAATGTGGTGACAGCTGTGGCCCCGTGCGCCGACGACCATGATCGGGTGCTTGCCGGTGTTGCGCAGATGGACAGTGCCCGGCTGGATCGTGCCGGGCCGACGACCTGGTGATGCTTGGTCGTGTGGAAGGCGACGCTCGGCCGCGCGGGTGCGGCGTCGGCCGCGGCGGTGCCGGTGGCGACGAGCGCGGCGGCCACGCCGACAACGGTGACGGCGCGCAGGCATGACGTGGGGAGCAAGGGACTTCCTCGGTGAGGGCGGGACAGCGCCGTCACGTTAGATCGAGGTAAAGAATTGCGCCTCCGCCGTTCTCAGCTGACCCTTATCGCGAACGAACACCGCGCGCCACAACGCGACGGCGCTGTCGGAGTCCAACACGTCGATCGTCGCCGGCTCCACCCCGTCGACCGCGAACCCCTCGAGCTCGGAGCGGGTGAGCGGCCACGGTGGCCCGTCCGCATGCCCGTCGCCCACCGCGCCGGCGACGAAGAGCGTGCCGCCGGGTGCGACGAGCGACGACACCGCTGCGGCCGCCTGCGCGTGCAGTGCGGGCGGGAGCGCCTGCACATTGCGGATCTCGACCACGAGATCGAACGCGCCGCGCCAGCGTGCCGGCAGGGCGAGCAGGTCAGCAGCCTCGTAGTGGACCGTGGACGCGGGATGCCGTGCCCGGGCGCCGCCGATCGCAGTCGGCGAGATGTCGAAGGCGGTGGTCTCGTAACCGAGCCGCGACAGGTGTTCGGCGTCGCGGCCGTAGCCACATCCGACGACGACGGCCGTCCCGCCCGGCCGCCGACTCCCCAGCCACTCGACGAGCGGTGGATTGGGGTCCTCGCGATCCCACGGCACCGCGGTCGTGCCCCGATCGGCTGCAGCGTAGAGCCGTTCGAACCATGCGGTGGGCGTGCCGTCGGCCAACGCCTGCGCGGCGAGGTCATGGGTGTAGGTCTCCGGATCGCCGGTCATCCACCCATGATCGCCGACGGACTAGTGGGTCGGCCGCCGCTCCAGCATTCTCGGGTGCAGCCGGTCGTGCGAACGCCAGCCGCGAGACGATCTGGGCCAGCGCGCGATCTGCTCGTCGGGGCCCGGCAGTCCTGGTGTCGGGCGTTCGTACTCGTCGGCCACCACGTCGACGACGTCACGGCGGTTGGTGGTGCGCAGCCAGATGGCAGCGCTGACATAGTCGACATCGGGCGCGGTGTGCGTTGTCCGATCAGCCATGATCACCACGCTCGCGCGCGGCGATTTCCGCGGCGTTTCGGATTCGGGAAGGCCGTGCTAACAACCGCCGGCGAACGGCGGCAGCACGTCGACCTCGGCTCCGTCGGTGAGCGTCGTCGTGTCGTCGGCATGCCGGCCGTCGACCAGGAAGGAGGCGACCGCGGCGACCGCGGCGAAGCCGGGCCGGTCGCCGAGCCGGGCGCGCAGCTCTCCTACGGTG
Organism: uncultured Actinomycetota bacterium; assembly: GCA_963850835.1. Classification (GTDB taxonomy): domain Bacteria; phylum Actinomycetota; class Actinomycetes; order Mycobacteriales; family Jatrophihabitantaceae; genus Jatrophihabitans. Next base: position 107,721 of record CAWKNB010000008.1, read on the forward strand.
GCCGCGCTCAGCGGCTCGGATTCACGACCCGCGGCGCGAGCCGCGCCCGCCCAGTAACGGACGATGACCGCGGCTGCCATGACCTCAGCCTGCCAGAGGCGGCGGATACACCGTCACGTCCGTGGCCTTCGCCGACAGCCACACCTGCCTTCCGGGGGCCAGCCCCAGTTCGGCGACGGCCGCCGCCGTCACGTCCACCGTGGCGGGTGGCCGACCTGCGACGACGATGCGGATGCGGTCACCGAGCGGCGCCATGCCGGCCACCGTGCCCGGCCAGATGTTGCGCGCGCTCGACGCGTGCGGTTCCTCGGTCTGCAAGGTGATCGCCGACGGGCGCAGCACCGCGAGCGCCGGGCCCGACGGAACGTCCGCGGCGACGAGCGATCCGCCCTCGTCGATGTCGATCACGCTGTCCACCGCCGTCCCCACGTAGAGGTTCATGCCGACCAGGCGCGCGACGTACGGCGTGTATGGGCGGTTGGTGATCTCCGATGGGGTGCCCGACTGCACGACCCGACCGCTTTCGAGCACGACGATGCGTTGCGCCAGCAACAGCGCCTCGATCGGATCGTGCGTCACCAGCATCGTGGGGCCGCGGAACGCACCGAGATGTTCGCGCAGCTCACCCTGGATCTCCGCACGGGTCTGCACATCGAGCGCGGCCAGCGGCTCGTCGAGCAGCAGGGCGGCCGGCTCGCACGCCAGGGCGCGGGCGAGCGCCACTCGTTGCGCCTGACCGCCGGACAGCTGCCGCGGATAGCGCCGGCCGAGCTCGGCCAGCCCGAGCCGTTTCAGCCACGTGCCGGCGGCCTCACGGGCCGCCTGCCGCGACACCCCGCGAGAGCGGAGCCCGAACGCGACGTTGTCGACGACGCGCATGTTGGCGAACAGCCGATGGTCCTGGAACACCACCCCGAGCCGCCGCTGTTGTGGGGCCACGTACACGCCGTTGGCGATGTCGTCGAGCACCGTGCCCTCGAGCCGGATCGTCCCGGCGTCGAGCGCGAGCAGCCCGGCCACCGCGCGCAGCACCGTCGACTTGCCGGCGCCGTTCGGCCCGAGCACGGCAAGCACCTCGCCGGGCGCCGCGCTGATCGCCACGTCGAGCTCGAACGTCCCGCGTCGCACCCGGCCCTCGACGTCGAGGCTCACCGCGGCACCCTCACGACGACGCCACCGGTCGCAGCCACTTGTCGCGCAGCGCGCCGAGCACGATCAGCGCGACGGCCATGAGCGGCAGGCTGAGCGCCGGCGCGTCGGCCGGATCGACACTGAACACGGTCAGCACCGCAGTCGGGACGGTCTGGGACACCCCAGGCGTGTTGCCGCCGAACAACAGCGTGGCGCCGAACTCGCCGAGCGCGCGAGCCCAGCACAGCACGGTGCCGGCGACGATCGCAGGCAGCACCAGTGGCAAGGTCACCCGCGCGAAGATCCGGGTCCGCGACGCGCCGAGGGTGGCTGCCGCCTCCTCGACCCCCCGGTCCGAAATCCGAAATGCACCTTCGACCGTGATCACGAGGAACGGCATCGCCACGAACACCTGCGCCACGACGATGGCCGGGAAGGTGAATGGTAGGTCGTGGCCGAACACCGTGTTGATCGGCCTGCCGAGCATCCCGTTGCGGCCGAACGCATTGAACAGGGCGACACCGCCGATCACCGGCGGCAACACCAGCGGGATCGTCACGATCGCACGAGCAATCCCGATGCCGGGCACCCGCAGGCGGGCCAGCACCCAGGCCAGCGGCACGCCGAGGATCAGCGATATCGCGGTGGCCTCGAGTGAGGAGAAGATCGACAGGCGCAGTGCCGTCCACACCTGCTGCTCGCGGTAGACGCGACCGAGATCTCCCCAGGGCGTGCGGACGAGGAGCCCCACCGTGGGCAGCGCGAGGAACAGCACGCCGATCAGCGCCGGCGGCACGATGGCGAACGGGGTGCCGAGTCCCGTGGCGCGCCGCGCGCGGGATCGGCGTGCCGTCACGGCTTATTGAAACCGGCGGCCTGCATCACCTT
>CAWKNB010000009.1:0-16045 GCA_963850835.1 uncultured Actinomycetota bacterium
ACGTCGCCCTCAAACAGGTGGCGCACGGTGCGTTCGGCTCCGTCGAGCGATTGCGCGCCGAGGCGCGGCTGTTGGCTCGGCTGCCACATCCGAACATCGTCGCCGTTATCGACCTGATCGAGACGCCGGACGGGCTGTGGCTGATCGAGGAGTGGATCGACGGGGCGACGCTGCCCGAGGTCGTGACCCAGGCCGGGCGGCTCACCCCGGTCCAGGCGGTCGGCACGGTACGCGGTGCGCTGCTGGGGCTGGCGCACGCGCACGCCAACCAGGTCGTGCACGGGGACGTATCCCCGGCCAACCTGCTGCTCGACATGACGGGCACTACCCGGCTCATCGATTTCGGCCTGGCCGCGCCGACCGGCGCAGCGGGGATCAGCGGCACCCCCGGGTATCTGAGCCCGGAGGCCGCCGCAGGCCGCCCGCTCGTGCCTGCATCGGACGTGTATTCGACGGCGGCCGTACTCGGGTTGCTGCTCCGCGGCCGGCCGGTGTTCGAAGGGCCCAGCGCCGAAGCGGTCCTCGCGGCGCAGTTCGCGCCGGTCGGGCCGGACCTGCGCGGTATCGCGGACCCGCTGGCGGGTCTGCTGCACGCGGCGCTCGCGCCCTCTCCTGCGGACCGGCCGGCAGACGCCGGCCAGTTCCTCGCGCACCTCGACGTCGCAGCCGAGCACAGCTTCGGCGCGGGCTGGTGGGCGGCCGCGGGCGTGGCCGGTCTGGTCAGCGCCGTCGCCACCGCGGAGTCGGCGGCCGGCGGCGCCGCGGTGGTGGCCGGGGCGGCCGCGCCGGCCGCGATCGCCGCACCGACGCCCACGGCGGCGCCGGCCGGCTACCAACCCGCTGCCGCCGGCCAGCCCCCGGCCGTCGCACCCCGACCGCCGGTCGTCGACCAGCGTGCAGCCAACCCCACCCGGCTGCGGGGCCTGCTCCGGTCACCACGCGCGCTGACCGGCGTCGGCGTCGGTGCCCTGGTCGCGGTCGCCGGCATCGTGGCTGCGACTCAGCTCGGCGGCTCGCCGGCCAGCCACGCGGCGCGGCAGCGTCCGACGATCACCGCGACGCCGATCGCCGCGACGAGCCGTGCCACCGGCGTGCAGCAGGCGTCGTTCGATCTGCACACCGTCAACTGGGACGACGCGACCCTGCCGGGCAAGGCGTGCTTCCAACCCAACGACATCACGCTGCACGACGGCAAGGCCACGCTGCCGTTGCAGGCCGGCCAATCCGTCCCACCCGGCTCGCCACCCAGCGGTTACGAACTCGACCGCATCGGCACCGTGCAGTACGGGAAATTGACCGGCGGCCCCCAGATCGCCATGCTGACCCTGTCGTGCGTCGGCACCGGCCTCAACAGCGGGACCGGCACGTTCTGGCGAAACATTGCGGTGTTCGACGGAGTCGGCGGCAAGCCGCATCTGCTCGGCGTCTATACCTCCGCCGACCTCGGCAAGGTCCCGTCGACACAGTTCAACCTGGTCGCCCTGAGTCCTTCCGTCACTCACGGTGTCCTCACGATCGCCGGTGCGTACCTGCATGGCACCGACCCGCACTGCTGCCCGACGGGTCGTGCGAGCACGACGCTCACCTACGCGGGCGGTCGGTTGACGCCCAGTCGACGGTTCACCATCGCAGCGCCGGTGACCGCAGCCCCCGGAGGCGGCTCGTCGATCAGCGCGAGCAGCGCACCGACCGGCGCCGCGGGGCAGACCGGGCGCACCATCACGGTCGTCGGGCGCACCTCCGGCACCAAGTACGTCGCGACAGTGGCCGCCGAGGACGTCGTCAGGGACTGCGCGGCCAACTCCTACGGCGCGCCGGTCATCGCGTTCTTCCGCGCTCATCCGTGCCCGCAGGGCGCCAGCCGCCGGCTGATCACCATCCCGTTCCACGGTCGCACCCTCGCGATGTCGGTGATCTCGGTGACCTTGCCCGCCTCTGCGGGCCCGGATCTCTATCGCTACGCGACGCAGTTCGCGCACCTCGAGAATTCCGCCGGCACCGGAGGGCTCGACGACCTGCTGCGCGGCGGCGTGCGGCCGGCGGGCTGGCCGGCAAGTATCCCGCCGCACGAGGCGTTCGTCGTCGACGGCGAGGACACCGGCATCACGATCTTCGATCTCTGGTATCTCGACGGCTCGACCAGCGACCAGGATCCGGCGTTGGTCGCGGCCGCGCGCGAACTGTTCCTGACCCCGATCAGTCTCGGCGGCTGAGTCGGTCGCACGCCCACGACCTCACTCGACGACGTTGCGGAACACCACTTCGGTGTCCCCGCACCGGATGCGGTCCAGGTGGGTCAGCGGCCGCGGCAGCACCACCGGTTCGCCGTTGACGAACGTCCCGTTGGTCGACTGCAGATCGGTGAGCACGAAACCGTCCGGTGTCGGAGAGATGACGGCGTGGCTCTTGCTGACCTTGGCGTCGCCGACCAACACGTCGCACCCGATGCGCCCGATCGTCACCCGTCCGCTCACCCCGCGCCGCGTGCCGTTGCCGAACACCAGCTCGGCGCGCAGGCCGGACAACGCCTCGTCGACCACGGTGCGCTCAGCCGTCGTCCATGCCGCCGGGCCGTACGTGTCCGGGACCTCCACCCCACGTGCCACCGCGCCCCATACCCGGCGCAACGGCTCCGGCACCGGAGCGTCGAGTTCCTGTTGGTACCGGGCCCGGAACCTGTGGTACGACTCAGCGGCGTCCGCAGCGCGACCCGATCGCGTCAACGCGACGAGAAGGTGACTGCACAGGACGTCGTTGAGCGGGTACCGACGGGTCAGGTCGGACAACTCGCCCAGCACCTCCAGGTGTCGACCACAGGCGAGGTCGGCGGCGACTCGCGCCTCGAGGACCCCCAAGAGCTCCTGCTCGGCGGTCTGGGCGAACGCGTCGGCGAACGGCAGACCGGCCAGATCCTCCAGGGCCCGTGCGCCGCTCCACTGCGCGAGTGCGGCCGCGTACCGGCCGGCCGCCGCGGCCGGGTCACCGGCCGCACGCGACTGGAGGGCCTCCGCGCGCAACCGGTGGAAGCGGGCCAGGTCGTAGCACTCGTCCGTGACGACGATCGAGTAGCCACCCGGCACGGTGCGGATGTGCCGCTGATCGGCACCGCGCGCGGGCGCCTCGAGCGGCCCCAACGCACGTCGCAGCTGGCTGACCAGGACCTGCAGGTTGGCCTGCACCTCGCCGAGGTCCCGGCTCCAGATCTCCTCGGCGAACACCGTCGGCGGTACCAGGCGATGGCGCCGCAGGAGCAGCAGGGCCAGTACCGCGCGCGGCTTGTCGCCGCGCAGGTCCACCTCGACGCCGTCACGGATCGCCTGCACCGGGCCGAGCACCCGGAAATCGACAGGCGTCGTCATCGGGACCGCAGGATCAAGGCGATCACCACACCGGCGAGCGCACCGGCCGCTACGGCGATGGCGAGCACGGCGAGCCGGCGGGCCAGACCGTCCCGACGCCGCATCGTCCGCGCCACCGGCGTCGCGGGCCCGGCCGCGAGTGTCACGGCCTCCCCCGAAACGACAGGTCTGGCGACCTCGGCGGCTGTGGCGCGCATGGTCGCATCGGGCGTGTCGGCGGGTCTGCCGACAGGGTCGGCGGCACGCGGTGTCCTGGTCCGGACGACGCTCGCCCAGACAGGGTCCGGCACCTGCCGGATCAGACTCGACAGGTGTTGGGGCGGCGGGCGGTCGTGTGGGTTCTTCGCCAGTCCGGCAAGCAGCGCCGCGCCGACCGCTGCCGGCAGCTGTGGCGCGTACTCCCACGGCGGCACAGCCGTGCCGTGCAGGTGCGCCGCTACGTACTCCGCGACGTCTCGCGCCGGATACGGGCGTCGCCCGGTCAGCAGTTCGTAAGCGAGCACGGACAACGCGTAGACGTCGTTGGCCGGCAGCTCCCGGGTCGGGTCGAGGATCTGCTCGGGTGCGAGGTAGGCAGGCGTACCGGTCACCAGATCCCCGGATGTGCGGAATGCTGTCGGTGACCAGCTGATCCGCGCCAGCCCGAAATCCGCGATCTTGGCATGGCGGTCGACGGTGAGCAGCACGTTCGCCGGCTTCAGGTCCCGGTGCACGATGCCGGCGGCGTGGGCATGTGCGAGCCCCTCGGCGGTCGCACAGATGACTGCTGCCGCCTGCGGCCCGGTGAGCGTGCCGGTACGGATAGCGGCACCGACGTCGTCACCGGGCACGTACTCCATCACGAGAGCTGCGCCGTAGGGAGTGCGCCTCAATTCGTAAACCGAAACTATTGACGGGTGCCGCAGCGCCACGATTGCGCGGGCCTCACGTTCGAGCCGGAGTTGACCGGTGCGGTCGTGGATACCAGCGTGAATCGTTTTGATCGCGACCAATCGGTCAAGCGCGACCTGCCGGGCAAGTATCACCGATCCGGTCCCGCCGTGGCCGAGTACCTGCACATACTCGTATCCGTCCGGCACGAGCGCCGACTCGGGACGGGCCGCTGGCATGGGCGGAGTTTACGGATCGATCCCGCAACCGCGATGCGTTGGGCATTCTTTGGCGCGCGTTCGGAGCGCACCTCCACTCTCGCAGGCAACCGATCGACGAGCGGTCGGCGACTCGCAGAGGAGACGGGAATGAGCATGCAGCAGCAGGACTGGACCGGATGGCAGCCCGAGCAGCAGGCAGCGGCGACCGCGGCCAAGCGTGCGTCGAAGAAGATCATCGCGATCGCTGCCGGGCTGGCCGCCGCGGCGGCGGCGACCACCATCTTCATGGTGACCAGGTCCGGCGACGATGCCGGGTCGTTCTGCCACGACTACCAGTCGCTCGCATCCGTCACCGGCAATAGCGGGCTGGTCGACCCGACGGGCACCGCCAGATCGGTTCCGGCCCGGCTCCGCATCCTCGCCGGCGAAGCGCCGCATGCGGCGGCCGCCGACCTGCGCATGCTGGCTACGGATCTCGACACGTTGCTCCGCACCGGATCCGGATCGGTCGACGACGACACCGCACAGGCCGCCGCGGACCGCGTCGACGCGATCGCCGAGCGCACATGCGGCATGACCCCGAGCCAGGGGTGATCGAAAGTCATTCATGACTGTTCTCCGGAGGCGGGTGCGCAGGTTCGAATCCTGGCCGATCGGGGCGCACGTCGACGGGACAAGCCTGGCGCCGCTGTTGGGTACTCCCGCCCGGCGGATCTGGGATCGTGAGGCATCACGAGCTATGGAGGACCGTCATGCCGCGGCAGATCATCACGACCCAGAACGCACCGACCTCGCCGCTCTACAGCCAAGGGGTCAAGGCCGGATCGCTCGTACTCGTCTCGGGGATGCCCGGCTTCGACCCGGCCACCGGCGAGCCGGCCGGTGACACCATCGCGGACCAGACCCGGCAGGCACTGGCCAGCGGCGAGGCCGTCCTGGAGGCGGGCGGCGCGAACCTGCAGGACGTCATCGAGGTGGGCGTTCTGCTGAGCGATCCCGCCGACTTCGCCGGCATGAACGAGGAGTACGCCCGGTGGTTCCCGGCCGACCCACCGACCCGCTACGTCGCCAGACTCGGTCCCGAGATACCCGGCCTGCTCGTCTCGATCCGGATGACCGCGTTCACGACCTGACCCGATCGAGTCGCCGAGGTTCAGAACAGGCCGCTGAGCAGATCGGCGGGCATTTGTAGTACTCGACCCGGCTCGTCGTGGTGCCCCACGGCGAGTTCGCCTCGCAGGAGACGACCTGCCGGGGCGGCGTGCGAAACGTGTGGGTTAGACAGTCCTGTCCGACGAGTTGCCGGAGCACTCCATGCCGACCTGCCACGAGTTCAGAGCGAAGGTGCGTTCCTGCTCGAGCACCGCTTGAATGCAGATGGAGTACATCTGTGCGGACGTCATAAACCGGCTGAGCCGCGCCCGCTCGTGTCGGCGACTTGTCGTCTCACGCGACCCTAGCTAGAGTACGAGTATGTCCGGTCCACGAATGACGCTCTCGACCCAATTGGTGTTACGCGTGTTCCTGCAGGACACTGCCGCCTCGCGATACGGGCTCGAGATCGGTGAAGCGGCCGGTCTGGCCACCGGCACCGTGCATCCGATCCTGGCCAGACTCGAGCACCTGGGCTGGCTCGAGTCCTACTTGGGAAGACGTCGATCCGCACGAAGCTGCTCGCCCGGCCCGTCGCTACTACCAGCTCACCGCAGCCGGAGCCACGTCGGCGCGGCAGGCGTTGGCCCGCGCCGATCGCGGCGTTCGCCGCTTGAGCGGCCGCGTGGCCGGAGCATCGACGTGAGCACCGAGATGTCAGGCACCGGGGAACCCGGACGCCTGCCGCGAGCGATCGTCTCCCTCACCGTGCGATGCCTGCCCGCAGGCACGGCGCGGACACGCTACCGCCAGGAACTCGTCGCCGAGCTGCACGGGCGCAGTTATCGACGGCAGCTCACCGCGGCGATCAGCGTGCTGGTTCACTGCGGCGCGCTGCGCCGGGCGGTCGCGCCGATGAACGCGCTCGACGGCGCGCGGACCGGATATCGCAAACCATTGTTGTGCTACGTCCATCACCGGCTGCGGTTGTTCACCAACCCGGACGGCGTGAGCTACCGGCGCTGCATCCGCTGCGGCGAGGACCACTACGACGGCCGGGGCGACAACAACCTCAACGGCAACGTCATCTCGGCGATCGTCGGCGCCTCACCTGGCATGTAGGCATCACCCCGCACCTGCTGATCAACACGACTGGGACGCCTCGGCGTTGGCCTCCCAAACGCCGTGCCAATGGTATGCGTTGTTCGCGTCTGACGTGGTGTTGCGGTGGGTGCTCAGGTCGTAGGCGACCAGCGCGGCATAGGTCTGATAGATCGCCCACGCCGTCGCGGTCTGCGCGCGTGCCGTCGAACAGTCCGGCTCCGGCGGGAGCGCACCAGCCGGACCGGCCGGCGAAAGCACGATCGACGCCGACAGCGCCGCGCCTGTGGCAATTGCTGCAACTACTCGTCCTGCTCGCATCCGTGCGCTCCTCGTGATCGGGCCATCATGTGCTGACGGGGATACGAGGTCATCGGCCGTCGGTTGATACCACTCGTTCGGCGTGCCCTATGTCAGGCCGCCGGAGCCGAGGCCGGCGGCGCAGACTGGTCGACCACCTTCGGCACGAACAGCTCCCCGATCCCCGGCAGCGCAAGGAAACCCTCGGCGCCGGCGTAGAGCAGGCCCACGCGTGGCAAGTCGGGCGGTTCCTCGAACACCAGTGAGCGCGAGAGCCACATCGGCGCGAACTTGGCGTTGAAGTCGTGCAGCGACTTGATCTGGAAGAACGGGTTCATCACGTCGACCATGCGCTTGGCCAGCCGCTGGGACAACGAGTACGAGACGTCCTTCTCGTAGAGCCGTCCCCACATCGCGAAGTTCATCGACAGCCGGCTGATGTCCTCGGCGCCGAGCGCGACCGCGGTGCGGGCGATGAGGAACTCGGTCATCCCGTTCGGCGCGTCCGGCCGGTGCCGCATGAGGTCCAGGGTGTAGCCGAAGTCGGCCCCGTAGGCGGGCACGATCCGCAAGAAGCCGCCCGGCACGCCCTTCTCGTCGCGGGCGACGCACAGCAGGAACTCGGGGTTCGCGCCGTTGCCCTCGACGTCGCGGCTCAACGACATGGTGAACCCGCGCTCGGGCGCCTTGCCCCGCCACTGCTCGCTGATCGCGTTGAGCGCTTCGACGAGCGCGGTCGAGGCCTGCGACTCACGCATGATTTCGAACCGGTAGCTGCGCTCGACCCGGCGCACCGCCGCGCGCACGCTCTTCATCGACGAACCGTCCAGGGCGAACGTCCGGCAGTCGATGATCGCCTCGTCGCCCAGGTAGAAGTGCCGCATGCCACGGGCGGTGTAGCGCGGCAGCTCGTCGTCGCGGGCAGCGAGGAACGTGGCGCGCCACGACCGCTGCCGGCAGAACCCGAGGAACTCGTCGATGACGAGATCGATCGAGCCCGGCGCCCCGATCGGGTCGCCACCGGCGAGCGCGTAGCCGCTGAGGTAGGTGTAGGCGATCATCGCCTCGCCGTCGGAAGCGAAGAAGAAACTCTTGTCCGGACGCAACGCGAAGTAGGCCAGCGTGTCCGAGCCGTAGGTGTGCACCAGCCGGCGGGCATGCGCCCAGTCGTTCTCACCGCGAGCGCGGCGCGCCCGCAGCGGGCGGAACAGCAGGAATGCGAGCCCCACGACGCCGACGACGCCCAGCAGCAGCAAGGCTTTTGGGAAGTAGTCGGCGAAGAAGTCCTCGTGGTACGTGTACGGCCCGCCGACGCCGACGAGCCCGAACGCGATCGTCTGCAGGCCGCCGACGAACGTCAGCGGCGGGCTGAGCTGATCGCGTTTGATGATCAGGCTGGCGAAGCCGTAGCCGAAGACCGCGACGACGTACACCGGCACCAACCACAGCAGTCGGCGCAGCGAGGGCGGGTCGGATCGTGCTTGGAACAGCCGTCGGTTGCCGAGCAGCAACGCGAACATCGCTGCGCAGTACGCGGCCGAGATCGGATGCGGGCCCTTGAGAATGCTGGTGACGATCCCGATGCCGTAGAGGATCACGCTGATCAACCAGGCCGTGTGCTTTCCGCGCGCGACCTGGGTGGCGAGGAACAGCAGGCCGAGCCCGACCAGCATGGTCAGCAGGTGGCCGGTGACGGTGAACCACACCGGGCCGATCGGGTCGCCCACGGTGTGCAGCGTGGAATGGAACACCGGCAACAGGGTCAGCAGCATCAGTGCGCCGCCGAGGCCGGCCAGGGCGCCGAGCCAGTGCAGGGTGCGGTTCGTGCGCCGGCGCTCGAACAGGTGGTCGACGTTCCTGGTGACCGCGCCGAGGGGCGGGGCCGCGGTTGCGACCGCGGCCGGCGCCGGCGATGCCGCCGCGCCGCCGGCGGCGGCTGTATCCGTCCCAGGCCCAACCCGCCCGACGGCGGCACGGTCGGACCGGTGACACCGGCTTCCGGGCGCATCGTGGGGAACAGGATCACCTCACGGATGTTGTCGGCCTCGGACAGCAGCATCACCAGCCGGTCGATGCCGATCCCGAAACCGCCGGTGCACGGCATGCCGTACTCGAGCGCGCGCACGTAGTCGTAGTCGATGTCTCCGGCTTCGGGGTCGCCCTGCGCCTTCGCCCGCGCCTCGTCCTCGAACGCGGCCAACTGGCGGTCCGGGTCGTTCTGCTCGCTGTAGGCGTTGCACAGCTCGAAGCCGGCGACCATCAGCTCGAAGCGTTCGACGTAGCCGGGCCGGGTGCGGTGCTTGCGCGCGAGGGGTGACACCTCTTCGGGGTAGTCGACGCAGAAGATCGGCTCGACCACGTCGTGCTGGACCCGGTCGTCGACGAGCGCCTTCATCAACTTGCCCGAACCCCAGTCGGTCTCCCACTCGACGCCGTGCCGGTCGAGGACGGCGCGCGCCTCGGCGACCGGCATCGTGGGGTCCATCCGCGAACCGAGCCGTTGCTCGATCAGCTCGGACATGGTGATGCGCGGCCAGGGCGGCGAGAGGTCGACCGAGTGGTCGCCGACCCTGACCACCAGGTTGTCGCCGAGCGCGCTGCGCGCGGCAGCCACGACCATGCCCTCGACCAGATCCATCATCTGGTGGTAGTCGGCGTAGGCCTGGTAGCCCTCGAGCATCGTGAACTCGGGGTTGTGCCGAACGTCGATGCCCTCGTTGCGGAACACCCGGCTCAGCTCGAACACCCGCTCCATGCCACCGACGACGAGCCGCTTGAGATGCAGCTCGAGCGCGATGCGCAGGTACATGTCGATGTCCAGCGCGTTGTGGTGCGTGATGAACGGCCGCGCGGTGGCTCCGCCCTGGATGCTCTGCAGGATCGGCCCTTCGACCTCCCAGTACCCGTGCTCGGCGAGGTGGCTCCTGATCGACTCCAGGGTGAGCCGCCGGATCTCGAAGATCCGGCGGGTGCGGGTGTTCGTCATCAGGTCGAGGTAGCGGCGCCGGTAGCGCACCTCGACGTCGGTCAGCCCCTTGTCCTTGTCCGGCGGCGGCCGCAACGCCTTGCCGAGCAGCACCACCGAGCTCGACCGCCACGGACAGCTCGCCCCGTTCGGTGCGCATGACCGTGCCGGTGACGCCGATCCAGTCGCCGCGATCGAGCAGGTGCAGCGCGGCGAAGAGTTCGGCGCCGACCGCTTCCCGATCGACGAACAGTTGAACGGTGCCGGTGCGATCGCGCAGCACCAGGAAGTCGAGTCCGCCGTGGCGACGAACGAGGATCAGCCGCCCGGCGACGCGCACGATGTCCTCGGTTCGTTCGCCGGTTTCGAGCGACGACCAGCGCTGCGCGATGTCCTGCGCGGAATGCGTTACGTCGAACTCGTAGGCCATGGGACCGAATCCGGTGTCCAGCCAGCGGGCGAGCCGGGCGCGGCGGCCGGCCAACTGGACGTCGCGCTTCCCGTCGGACTCGGGCTCCATGCGCGATAGCGTAATCGCGCCTGCCCCGGTTGTCGGCGGTCGGACGACATGGGAAATTTGTCGTTCTCTCTGCGGATCAGGTGGTGCCTGGGCATGACGCTGGCGGTCGCCATCCCCTGTGCGCTCGCGGCGGCGATCGCCTACGGGGCGTCCACGGCCGTCGAGCACTCCGCGGCGCACAGCGTCGAGCGACGAGCCGGGCCGCGGGCTGCTGCGCCTGCTGCGCGACCCGCGGTGGCTGATCGGCATGCTCGGCGACACCGTCGGTCTCGTGCTGCAGGTCGTCGCGCTGGCCACCGGGCCGGTGTCGCTGGTCCAACCGATCCTGATCCTCGCGCTGCCGGTGTCGCTGCCGATCTCGTGGTGGCTCGGCGGCCCGCGGCCGGGGTTGCGGGAGGCGCTCGCGTGCGGGTACATGATCGCCGGCCTGGCCGTGTTCTTCGTCATCCTCGGCAATCCGGGCGCGAGCGACCCGCTCTCGACGCGTTCCGCGGTGATCACCTGGGTGGTCATGGTCGTGGTCGGCGGCGCCGCGCTCGCCGCGGTGCATCGCCGCCGGCCCGCGCTGCGGGCGGCGGTCTACGGCACCGTCGCCGGCGCCTGGTTCGGGCTGGTGGCCGTGCTGATGGACGCCGCGACCGACGCGTGGCAGCGCGACGGGCTCGCCGCATTCACCGGTTCGAGCGGGCTGGTGCCGCTCTGCCTACTGGTGCCGCTCGGCGCGGCGAGCATCGCCGTCACCCAGGCCTCGTTCCAGATCGGCGAACTGGGCGCGAGCTTTCCGGCGAACCTGGCCGCCGACCCGGTGGTGGCGGTGTTGCTCGGCGCGCTGTTGCTGCACCAGAACGTCCCGGCCGGGATAGCAGACCTGATCGCCTACGCCGGTTGCCTCGCCGCGATCCTCTACGGCGCAACCCGGCTGGCCCGCGGACCTGCCTATCAGCCGGCGCCTCGCTGAGCCCGTCACCGCGCCTCGGGGGTCGGTTTGCCACCCAGCAGGTTCCGCGCACGACGCAGCACCGGCTTGTAGCGCTTGTCGAACTCGCGCCGCCCGCCTGTCGGCGGCCGCCTGCCGGGGCGCGCTGTACCGCCGCCGGTACCAGACCGAGTCGGGGCGGGCGAGACGGAGCGCGGGAATGACCGTCAGCACCGGGATGAACAGGCCCAACACCGCCAGCGGATATTTGCCCTTGAGCAGACAGACGACGACGAGCACGGCATGGCCGAGCAGCAGCACGCTCGCGCTGATCCGCGCCGCCAGTTCCGGGCCGCCGACGTCGTTGACACCGATCGGGCTCATGCCCAGTAGCGCGAGCGCGAGGCACGCGGTGGTCAGGAACACCAGGTTGATCGACAGCCGACCTTCCATGGTCCAGTAGGTGTCCTTGAGGTGGAAGATCAGCGAGAACTCGTCGAGCACCAGCGACACCCCGACCCCGATGAGGACTGCGGCGACCGCGTCCCAGCGCGTCGAGCTTGTGCCGATGGCGGTGAAGGCGCCGAGGATGAGCAGGACGAGGCCGGGGATGTCGTGGTGCAGATGCGTGCCCGACGACGTGACCTGATCGCGGAACGGCCCGCGCCCGGCCCGGATCATCCGGGTGACGGTGCGGGTGATCAGGAACGTGAGCACGAACGCGATGAAGCACAGCGCCAGGGGCAATTTGCCCGGTTCGACGATATTGCGGTACCACCACCCGTCGTGCACCGGCCTATCGTGCAACACCGGGCGGCACTGCGCTGGAAAAACCTTCCGGTTCAGCGGGCGTGCCGCGTCCAGTGCCCGAGCACGTCGGGACCGCTGGCCAGGACGTCGGCCGGGTCGAAGCAGGCCTTGGCGCGCAGGAGCCTGCGGAACTGGGATCCGTAATGACGGGCCCAGTCCGCGGGGTCGAGCCGCACGGCGCTGATCGGATACTGCGTGCCACCGAGCTCGACGGCGCGGTCATACAACCGGCGGTTGTAGGTCAGCAGTGCTTCGATGTCGGCGGCCGAGAGCCCGGCCGGTGACGAACGCAGCGTGTCGAAACCGATCGCCAACTCCTCGGTCGGCGCGCGGAACAACGGGCGATCGAACGTCGCCGGCCGCAACGGGAGAAACAGCAAGGTGAACGTGTCGCCGTCGGCGATGGGCGTGATAGAGGCCTGCACCTCGGTCACGAACGTCGACGCCTGGGACATCGGCAGCATCAGGTCGATCCACGGATGCGGCTTGGTCGGCCCGGGCTGCACCCGGCTCGACCACTCGAAGAACGGCAGATCGGTGATCGCGGTCTGGCCCGGCACCGCGTGCAGCCCGGCTTGCAGCGCGTCGTCGTCGGGCGGACCCGCGACGGTGTGGAACCCGATCCCCTCGAGCAGGTACAGCCAGGTGCCGGGACCGGTGGGGATCGCGAACGCCTCCATCTGCTCGAAGCGGCGGTCGCGCATCAGCGCGCCGAGATCGGCAAGCATCGCGTCCAGGTCGGGATAGACGAGGTCGTAGATGCGCACCGTCGCCGGTGCCGGCACGAGTTCGAGCACCGCCTCGACGATCACACCCACCTGGCCCTGCCCGGCGAGCAACATCTCGAACAGTTCGGGATGCGCGTACGCGGAACAGTCGACGATATCGCCGTTGCCGGTCACCGCGGTCAGCTGGCGCACGTGGTCGATCTGGGCGCCGTCGCGAAACGACATGGCGCCGATCCCGCCCACCGACAACGTGCCGCCGACGGTCTGCCCGATGAAGTCCGGGAGCACGGTCGGCATCAGCCCGCGAGCCAGGGTGTGTTCGAGGACGTCGCTCCACCGGCAGCCGGCGCCGACGCGGACCCGTCGCGTGCCGACCGGACCAAGGTGGTCGAAGGTGGTCAGGTCGAAGACGATGCCGTCGCGGTGCTGCGACTGCCCGAACGTGGTGTGCGCCTTGCCGCGATTGACGACGCGGATGTCGTGTGCGGCCGCGAACCGCAGCATCCGACTGATGTCCGCGACCGAGCCCGGACGCAGCACGGCGGCCGGGCGCTCGCTGACCAACTGCCCGAAGTCCTGCGCGTAGTGGGCGGTGGTTGCCGCATCGATGCTCAGCGTGCCGTCCAGGCGCGGCGGCCGGGCGAGCGACCCGGGCGCGGCGGCGGGGTCGGCGTCGGCGTGCGCGACCCAGCGGCCGGCGACGGTTTGGAAGCCGACGACGGCCAGACCGGCGGCCGCGGCCTTCGTGAACGAGCGGCGGGAGATGTGTTCAGGTGACATGGCCCCACCCTGCGGCGTGATCGCTTGGGGGAACGCGGGACCGTGCGCTCGGGGAAGTGCCCGTCGCCGCGCAACGCTTGGGTGCTGCTCGGGAGATCGTGCCTTGAGTGGGCCGGGCCGTCGCGCCGTGGGATCGTAGCCCGGTGAGCGAGGCCGGATCGACGGGTACGCAGGCCCGCGCCGGCCGCCGCCGCCCCGGACTCTCGGATCTCGTCCGCTGGACGAAGGCGGTCGCGGACGCCGACCCGACCATGATCGAGACCACTGCCCGGTCCTTGGGTGAGCGCCGGGTGATCCTGGCGCCGGTGGCCTGGGCCGCCGGCACCCTGGTGCTGCTGGTGCGCGGCATCAAGCTGCTGGTCACCAACTGGCGCCTCACCCTGATCCAGATCGTGCCGGCGGTGTGGATCTGGCTGGCGATGTGGGATCTGAAGAACCACGCGCTGCGCGGCGCACCGTTCCGGCACCTGACGATCGGCGGCATGATCGTGCTGCTGGTCCTGTCGACCGCGATCTCGATCGCATCCCTGTGGTGCAACACGGTGTTCGCCTTCGCGCTCGACGAACGGCCGCCGCTCATCCGGCCGGCGGCGCAGCAAACCAACAAGCACATCACCCGCATCGTGGTGATGGGCACGATCATCGGAGTGGCGCTCGGGGTTGCCGTCGCGGTTGTTCCACGGGTGAATACGAAACTGCTGTTCTATGCGGTCCTGGGCACGGTGCTCACGGTGATGTTCATCAGCTTCGTCGCGGTGCCGGCCCGCATCATCGGCCGAAAGCCACGCAAGCTGCCGCCGAAACAGGCGATCGGCCGCACCGCGACCGGATGGGCGCTGTCCGGCGTTGCCATGGCGCCGGGCTTCATTCTCGACCGGATCGGGGTGATCCTGCTCGGCGTCCACGGGCTGCACGCACTCGGCTTCCTGCTGCTGTCCGTCGGCACGGCGCTCTACGCGGCGGGCATGTCGTCGGTCAAGGCGGTCAAGATGACGATCAAGTTCGCGCCGGAGGACGAGGCCGCCGATCAGTGACTCGTCCGTTGCCCGTACTGCTGGAGGAACAGCGCCTCGGCGAGCGCCAGGTTCTCGATCTCGGTGGGATCGACGCTCTCGTTCGGCGCGTGGATCAGGCACCGCGGCTCCTCGACGCCCATGAGCATGATCTCGGCGTCGGGGTAGGTGGCGTGGAACACGTTGCACAGCGGGATCGAACCGCCCTGGCCCTCGGTGGTGACATCGCGGCCGTAGGCCTGCTTCATCGCCTGTGCCATCGCGTCGTAACCCGGGCCGCTGGTGGATCCGACGAACGGTTGCCCGTCGGCCTCGCGCTCGAAGTCCGCCTGCACGTGCCACGGCGCCGCGGCCCGCAGGTGCTCGATCAGCGCGTCCTGCGCCGCGTCGGCATCCGTCCCGGGCGGCACGCGCAGGTTGATCCGGGCCCGCGCCTCGGGCGCGATCGCCGCGGACGACCCGATGACCGGCGGGCAGTCGATGCCCAGCACAGTGGCCGCCGGGCGCGCCCACACCACGTCGGACACCCGCCCGGCACCGAGCAGATCGACCCCGTCGAGCACGTTGGCGTCGGCGCGGAACTGCTCGGCCGGATAGTCGGCGCCGGCCCAGGTCTGGGTGTTGTCCAATCCGGTGATCGTGGTGTTGCCGTGCTCGTCGCGCAGGGAGGCGAGCATCGCGATGAGCGCCGCCAGCGCGTCCGGCGCCGCGCCGCCGAACATGCCCGAGTGCATCGGGCTGGACAGCGTCCGGACGGTCACCCAGACATTGGCGAGCCCGCGCAGACTGGTGGTCAGGGTAGGGATGCCGACGGCGACGTTGCCGGTGTCGCACACCAGGATCGTGTCGGCGCGCAACAGGTCGGCGTGCGGCGGGACGAACGCCTCCATGCCGCCGGTGCCCTGCTCTTCCGAGCCCTCGCCGATGATCTTGACGCTGACCGGCAGGTCGTCGCCGAGCGCGCGCAAGGCGGTCAGGTGCATCGCGATGTTGCCCTTGCAGTCAGCCGCACCGCGGCCGTACCAGCGGCCGTCCTTCTCGCTGAGCTGCCACACCGGTGTGTGCCACGCGGCGTCGTCGAGCGGTGGCTGCACGTCGTGGTGGAAGTACAGCAACACCGTGGGCGCGCCGGGCGGCCCCGGCTTCTCGCCGTACACGGCCAGGCTGCCGTCCGGGGTCTCGTAGGAGCGCACGTCCTGCAGGCCGACGCCGGTGAACGCGTCGATCAGGTAGTCGACCATGGCCTGGCACCCGTCGAGCGGGAACTGCTTCGCGTCGTGCACCGACTCGAACGCCACCATTTGGGTGAGATCGGCCTTCGCCTGCGGCATCAGGCTCTTGACCGAACTGAACGAAGTACGGGACATAGA
>CAWKNB010000010.1:0-184774 GCA_963850835.1 uncultured Actinomycetota bacterium
TCGAACCTGCGCTCCCGCCTCCGGAGGGCGGTGCTCTATCCCCTGAGCTACGGGGGCCAAACCTGTGCAGCGTAGCAGCGCGACGCGCCGGATCCGGCTACTGGGCGGGCGGGGGGAGCGGGGTGCCGCCGAGCTGACGCAGCAACTGCTCCATCTCGATGATCTCCGTACTCTGCGCGGCGAGCATGTGCCCGGCGAGGGTGCGCACGTAGGGCTCCTGCGCGTGCTGGGTGGCGTAACTCGCCATCTCCACGCCGCCCTGGTGATGGCGGATCATCAGCTGCAGGAACAAGACGTCCATGGCCTTGCCGTGCAGGGTCTGCAGCTTGGCCATCTGGGCGGGGGTGGCCATCCCGGGCATGAGGCCGCCGGCGGTGACCATGTGGTCGCCGCCCGGCATCCAGGACATCGGGGTGCCGGAGGTCCGCGAGATCCCCCAGGTGTCGAGCCAGCCGGTCATCTCGCCGAGCTGGATCATCTGCGAGGTCTCGATGTCGTAGGCCAGGTTGGCGACGTTGCGGTTGCTCGGGTTGTCACGGACGTAACCGGCCATGGTGACAGCCTGCTGGTGGTGCGTGGCCATGTCCCGGGCGAACCCGGCGTCGACGGAGTTCACCGTCGGCATGGCGTTCGAGTCGGACCCGGACTTCGTGCCCCAGAAGAAGCTGCCGGCCACCACCGCCGCCAATGCCGCGACGACCATGACCGCGATCAGCACCCGACGCAACCGGCGGTTCGGGTCGGCGCGATCCTCGCCCGGCGCTGAGTTCTCGACCGGCGTGGCGACGGTGTCGGCGCTCATGTCAGGCGTTGTCCTGAGGGTGGCCCGGCCGGCTGTCGCTGGCCTTGAAGTACGGGTCCGAGCAGCTCGCGTTCTCCGGGGTGGTCTTCGGGTTGTACTTCAGCGTCGCGATGAACTGCGCGATGCGCGGGTCGTTCGCGGAGTTGACGAACAACTGGTAACCCCACGCCTGCAGCGAGATCGGCGTCTTGAGGCCGGCGTACGGGGTCAGGGCGGTGCGGTCGACACCGGAGACGTACTTCTTGAGAGTGGCGAGCTGACCGGCCGGCAGCGTCTTGGGGTTGTAGGTGATCCACACCGCGCCGTGCTCGAGCATGTGGACGGCGTTCTCGTTGGCCAGCTGATGGTCATAGACCTTGCCGGTGCAGTCGGCCCAGATCTGGCTGTGGTTGCCGCCGATGGGCGGCGAGGCGTCGTACTTGATCACGCCGTTGACGTGCGCGTGGTTGCCCTGCACCCGGTACGTGACGCCCTTGATCTTCATCGCGGCGGGCAGCGCGGGCTGGCGGTAGGGGTCGTTCTTGTCGACGGCCTGGCCACCGTTGCTGGTGCTGCCCGAGCCGGTGGTGCTCTTGCTGTCCTTGTGCGTCGCGACCACGACGGCGACGATCGCGACCGCGAACAGCACCACGGCGACCGTCACCGCGATCAGGCCCCAAGGGCGCTGCTTCTGGTTGACGATCGACTTGCCCGGCTTACGGGCCGGCGGGCGAGTTCCACCCGCACGGACGGTGGCCGGCTTGGCGATCTGCTTCGTGGTCTGCTTGGTGGCGGTGCGGGTGCCCGGCTTCCCGGCGGATCCCGATTTCCCGGCCGGACCCTTACCTGCCGGGGTGGACTTGCGCTGGGGCATGGGGCTGCTTTCTGTGAGGACGCCGGATCAACGCTCCAGTCTAGGTCGCGACCCTGTGAGGGCCCCGTGCGGTGGGCGGCCGCAGCCGTGAACGATCCGCCAAAGCCGTCCGTGTGCGGCCACTAGGATTGCCGGGTGACCCCAGCCGATCTCGCCGTGGCGATCCAGGATGCCGTCGCGGCCGCCGTCGACGCGGGTGACCTGACCGGTCCGGCGCCCGCCGAGGTGCTCGTCGAGCGGCCGAAAAACGCTGCCCACGGCGACTACGCCACCAACGTCGCGCTCCGGCTGGCCAAGGCGGCCGCCCGCCCGCCCCGCGAGGTGGCCGAGATCATCGCCGCCCGGCTGCGCTCCGTCGACGGCATCGCCCGGGTCGACGTCGCCGGGCCCGGTTTCCTGAACGTGACGTTGGCGCGCCGACTCGCTCGGCGCTCTCGCGCGCACCATCGTCGAGGCCGGGGCCGGCTACGGGAGCTCGACCAACCGAGCCGGTCAGCGGATCAACCTCGAGTTCGTCTCGGCGAACCCGACCGGGCCCGTCCACCTCGGCGGTACCCGCTGGGCCGCGGTCGGCGATGCGCTTGCGCGCATCCTCGAAGCCGGTGGGGCGTCGGTGACCCGCGAGTACTACTTCAACGACCACGGCGTCCAGATCGACCGGTTCGCTCGCTCCCTGCTCGCCCGCGCCAAGGGTGAGCCGGCGCCCGACGACGGCTACGGCGGCAGCTACATCGGCGAGATCGCCGACACCGTGGTGGCCGCCGAACCAGACGTGCTGCAGCTGCCGCCCGAGGCTGCGCAGGAGGTGTTCCGGCGCGCCGGCGTGGCGCTCATGTTCGACGAGGTCAAGCACTCACTGCACGAGTTCGGCGTCGATTTCGACGTCTACTTCCACGAGAACTCGCTCTACGAGTCGGGCGCGGTCGACAAGGTGGTGCAGCAGCTCAAGGAGTCCGGCGACCTGTACGAGCAGGATGGCGCCTGGTGGCTGCGCAGCTCCGAGTTCGGCGACGACAAGGACCGCGTCGCGATCAAGAGCGACGGCAATCCCGCATACATCGCCGGGGATCTCGCGTACCTGCGCGACAAGCGTTCGCGTGGCTTCGACCTGTGCATCTACCTGCTCGGCGCCGACCACCACGGCTACATCGCACGACTCAAGGCGGCCGCGGCCGCGTTCGGCGACGACCCGGACGTCGTCGAGGTCCTCATCGGCCAGTTGGTGAACCTCGTCAAGGACGGCGAGCCGGTGCGGATGAGCAAGCGCGCGGGCACCGTGCTGACCATGGCCGACCTCGTGGACGCGGTCGGCATCGACGCTGCCCGCTACGCGCTGGAGCGCTCGGCCATCGAGACCACCCTCGACATCGACCTCGACCTGCTCGTCAAGCACACCAACGACAACCCGGTCTATTACGTGCAGTACGCGCACGCACGCACCTGCAACGTGCGCCGCAACGCCGAGCGCTTCGGCATCGGGCTCGGGGCGTTCGAACCGGAGTTGCTCACCAACCCGGCTGATGCGGCCCTGCTGACCGCGCTCGGCGAATTCCCGCGCATCGTCGAGACCGCTGCGGCGTTGCGGGCGCCGCACCGTGTCGCGCACTACCTGGAGAGTCTCGCCGGCACCTACCACCGCTGGTACGACACCGATGAGTGCCGGGTCACGCCGAAGGGCGACGCCGAGGTGTCGGACTCCAACCGCACCCGGTTCTGGCTCAACGACGCCACCCGTACCGTGCTGGCCAACGGCCTCGGTCTGCTCGGCGTCGGCGCGCCGGAACGCATGTGAGCGAGAACGCACGTGAGTCGTAACGCCCACCCCGCCGGACCGCGTCACGCGGACGTGTTGCCGGAGGCGCACCTGCAGGCGGCGCCCAAGGACCCGAACGCGCTGGACCCGCTCGTGTGGCCGGCGTCGGCGCGGCGCCTCGACGGCGTGCTGCAGCTTGGTGGGGCGCCGGTCACCGCGCTGGTCGACGAGCACGGCACGCCCGCGTTGTTCCTCGACGAGGAGGATCTGCGCTCGCGGGCCCGGGCCTACACCGCGGCGCTGCGCGGGGTCGACGTCTACTACGCGGGCAAGGCGTTCCTGTGCACGACACTCGCTCGCTGGGTCGCCGAGGAAGGGCTCGGTCTGGACGTGTGCACCGGCGGTGAGCTCGCCGTGGCACTGGCCGCAGGCTTCCCGCCCGATCGCATCGGCGTGCACGGCAACAACAAGTCCGTCGCCGAGCTCACCCGGGCCGTGAACGCCGGCGTCGGCCACGTGATCGTCGATTCCTTCGATGAGATAAGGCGTTTGGCCGACATCGCGAATGCAGCCGGCGTGCTGCAGCGGGTGCTCGTGCGGGTCACGGTCGGTGTCGAGGCGCACACGCACGAATTCATCGCGACGGCACACGAGGATCAGAAGTTCGGCTTCTCGTTGCGCGACGGTTCGGCGGCACGTGCGGTCGAGACCGTGCTGGCCACGCCGTCGCTGGCCCTCGCCGGGCTGCATTCGCACATCGGGTCGCAGATCTTCGAGACCACCGGCTTCGAGGTCGCGGCGCACCGCCTGATCGGTTTCGCGGCGGCGATCCGCGACATCCACGGTCTGCAGGTCGACGAGGTGAACCTCGGCGGCGGCCTGGGCATCGCCTACGTGTCCGGCGACGACCCGGAGTCGCCCAAGCAGACTCTCGAGCGGCTCAATGCGATCGTCGAGGGCGAGTGTGCCGCGGTGGGGCTGCGGGTGCCTCGCGTGTCGGTCGAGCCGGGCCGGGCGATCGTCGGGCCCAGCACGATCACGGTGTACGAGGTGGGGACGGTCAAGGACGTCACGCTGGACGCCGGGCAGACCCGCAAGTACGTGTCCGTCGACGGCGGGATGAGCGACAACATCCGCACCGCGCTCTACGACGCCGAGTACACCTGCGTGCTCGCCAACCGCGAGTCGCATGCGCCGCCCGCCCGGGCCCGCGTGGTCGGCAAGCATTGCGAGAGCGGCGACGTCGTGGTCCGCGACACCTGGTTGCCCAACGATGTCCGGCCCGGCGATCTGGTCGCGGTGGCGGCCACCGGCGCCTACTGCCGCAGCATGGCCAACAACTACAACTACCTGCCGCGCCCTCCGGTGGTGTCGGTCAAGGACGGCAGCGCGAGCGTGATGCTGCGCCGCGAGACCGAGGACGACCTGTTGCGGCTCGACACCGGAGTGGCGCGGTGAAGCCGATCAAGGTGGCGCTGCTCGGCTGCGGGGTCGTGGGCTCGCAGGTGGTGCGGTTGCTCGACGAGCAGCACAACGATCTCGCCGCGCGGGTCGGCGCGCCGCTCGAGCTCGCCGGCATCGCAGTGCGCCGCCCGGCCCGGCACACCAACGTGCCGGCGGAACTGCTGACCACCGACGCCGACGCGCTGGTGGCCCGGCCCGACATCGACATCGTGGTCGAGGTGATCGGCGGCATCGAACCCGTCAGAACCCTTCTGTTGTCGGCACTCGACAGTGGCAAGAGCGTCGTGAGTGCGAACAAGGCGCTGCTCGCCGACGACGGCGCCACGCTGCACGACGCCGCCGCGCGTGCCGGCGTCGACCTCTACTACGAAGCTGCGGTGGCCGGCGCGATCCCGCTGCTGCGCCCGCTGCGGGAGTCGCTGGCCGGCGACCGCATCAACCGGGTGATCGGCATCGTCAACGGCACCACCAACTTCATCCTGTCGCGGATGGACGCCACCGGCGCGGGCTTCGACGAGGCCCTCGACGAGGCGACCGCGCTTGGCTATGCCGAGGCCGACCCGTCGGCGGACGTGGACGCCTACGACGCCGCGGCGAAGGCGGCAATCCTGGCCGGGCTGGCATTCCACACTCGAGTGACGATGTCCGACGCCTACCGCGAGGGTATCGGCGAGGTCACCGCCGCCGACATGGCCAGCGCCCGGGCGATGGGCTGCACCGTGAAGCTTCTTGCGATTTGCGAAAGAATGACCGACGCCGACGGCATCGAGCGGGTAGCCGTGCGCGCGCATCCGGCGATGATCCCGCGCAGCCACCCACTGGCCGGCGTGGGTGACGCCTTCAACGCGGTGTTCGTCGAAGCCGAAGCGGCCGGTTCGCTGATGTTCTACGGCCGTGGCGCCGGCGGCGCGCCCACGGCGAGCGCGGTGCTCGGTGATCTCGTGGCCGTCGCTCGCAACCGGCTCAAGGGCAGCCGGGGTGCGGGGGAGAGCGCGTATGCCGAGCTGCCGGTGCAGGGCATGGGCGCCGTCAGTACGCGCTACCACGTGGCGCTCGACGTCAACGACCAGCCCGGCGTGCTGGCCGGCGTCGCGCAGGCGTTCGCGGAGCAGGGCGTGAGCATCCAGACCGTGCGGCAGGAGGGTCGCGGCGACGCCGCCACGTTGGTCCTCGTCACGCACGCCGCCACCGACGCGGCCCTCGCGGCCACCGTCGAGAAGCTGACCCAGATGCCGTTCGTACGCCGCGCCGCGAGTGTCATGCGCGTCGAAGGGATGAGCGGTGACTGACGCCAACCCGCACTGGCCCGGGATCATCGAGGCCTACCGCGCGCGGCTGCCGGTCACCGACAGCACCCCGGTGATCACCTTGTACGAGGGCGGCACCCCGCTGGTCCCGGCCCGGGTGCTGTCCGAGCGCACCGAGTGCGAGGTGTACCTCAAGGTCGAGGGCGCCAACCCGACCGGGTCGTTCAAGGACCGCGGCATGACCATGGCGATCTCCAAGGCCGCCGAGGACGGCGCGCAGGCGGTGATCTGCGCCTCGACCGGCAACACCTCGGCGAGCGCCGCGGCCTATGCGGTGCGTGCCGGGATGACCTGCGCGGTGCTCGTGCCGCAGGGCAAGATCGCACTCGGCAAGCTCGCCCAGGCGTTGGTGCACGGCGCGCGGTTGTTGCAGGTCGACGGGAACTTCGACGACTGCCTCGAACTCGCCCGCAAGCTCGCCGTCGACTACCCGGTGGCGTTGGTCAACTCGGTGAACCCCGACCGCATCGAGGGCCAGAAGACCGCTGCCTTCGAGATCTGCGACGTCCTCGGCCGGGCGCCGGACGTGCACTGCATCCCGGTGGGCAACGCCGGGAACATCACCGCCTACTGGCGCGGCTACCAGGAATACGCCGCCGACGGCGTCGTCGAGCAGACACCGCGGATGTTCGGGTTCCAGGCGGCCGGCGCGGCGCCCATCGTGCGCGGTGCGCCGGTGTTGCGGCCGACCACCATCGCGACCGCGATCCGGATCGGCAATCCCGCGTCCTGGCGTCATGCCGAGCGCGCCCGCGACGAGTCGCACGGCCTGATCGACGCCGTCACCGACAAGCAGATCCTCGAGGCCTACCGGCTGATCGCGCGCAGCGAGGCCGTGTTCGTGGAACCTGCGTCGGCGGCGAGTGTGGCCGGCCTGTTGGCCACGGTCGCCGACGGGCGACTGCCGCGTGGTTCCACCGTGGTGTGCACGGTGACCGGGAACGGGCTCAAGGATCCGGAATGGGCGATCTCCGGTGCGCCCAAACCGGTCACGGTGCCCGTCGACGCGCACGCCGCCGCCGAGGCGCTCGGCCTCGCGATCGGCTGACCCGCGATGAGTGGTGCCGGGTGGGACGGGAGCGACCGGTGAGCGCGTTCCGAGAGCGGCCCCGCCCGGGTGCGCGTGCCCGCGACCAGCGCGAACCTGGGCCCGGGCTTCGACGCACTCGGCCTCGCGCTCACGATCTACGACGACGTGTCGGCGCGGGTCACCGGGTCGGGTCTGCAGATCGACGCCGAGGGCGAGGGCAGCGCAGACGTCCCGCGCGACGAGTCGCACCTGATCGTGCGGGCCATGCGGCGCACCTTCGACGAGATCGGCGCCCAGCCGCCCGGGCTGGTGCTGGACTGCCGCAACCGCATCCCGCACGCACGCGGGCTCGGATCATCGGCCGCGGCGATCGTGGCCGGCGTGCTGCTGGCCCGCGCACTGGTGCCCGACGGCAGCCACCAGCTGTCCGACGGTGCGCTGCTGGGTCTGGCCGCCGAGCTCGAGGGGCATCCGGACAACGTCGCGCCGTGCCTGTTGGGCGGGCTGACGGTGGCCTGGATGCAGGACGGTGAGGCCCGGGCGGTGCGCCGCGACGTCGACCCGGCGATCGTGCCGGTGGCGCTGGTGCCGCCGTTCACCGCCTCCACCGAACTGGCCCGCGGGCTGTTGCCGGCCACCCTGCCGCACGCCGACGCGGCATTCTCCGCGGGTCGCGCAGCCCTGCTCGTCGCCGCGCTCACCGGCACCCCGCAAGCGCTCTTCGACGCGACCGAGGACCGGCTGCACCAGCCCTACCGGGCGCCGGCGATGCCCGCGGCCGCGGAGCTGGTCGGGCGGTTGCGGGCCGACGGGCACGCTGCGGTGATCTCCGGCGCCGGCCCGACCGTGCTGGTGCTGGCTCGAGGTCAGGTGGAGGCCGATGCGGTGGCCGCCGCCGCGCCGCCCGACTGGATGCCCCGGGCGTTGGCGGTGGCCGTCGACGGCGCCGCGCGGACGGTGACGCTCGGACCGGACAGCTGAGCTCCGACCCCCGGGAACACGCCGGGCGGCCCCGGTGTTGCTGGCTTAACAGTGAGCGTCTACGCTGACCTCAGTCAGCAGGAGTCCCGATTTCCCGGCTCGTCCACCTCGTCTGACGTCCGATATTCCGCTCGGATCCACGACGCGCGCTGACATCACACCGTTCCCGGCCATGTGCCGGGGCGACACAGACGTACCGCTCGGTGCCTCGGCACCGGTCGGTAGCCGGATCCCGCCAGTTGGCTCGGCGTGACCCGGACCGGTCGAGCGCTTTGCTGCCGACCAGTTTTGAGCCACTCTCGAAAGGTTCCACGTGACCGACATCCAGGAGCAGACACTGCCGATCGGGGCGACGGACGCCCCGGCGGAATCGGGCCAGGCCCGCAGTGGATCTGCCGGCCGCTCCGGCGAATCGCGCCCGGCGGCCAAGCGGGGCTCGTTGTCCACCCTCCTGCTGCCCGAACTGCAGCAGATGGCCAAGGGCCTCGGCATCAGCACCACCAAGATGAAGAAGAGCGACCTCGTCGCCGCAATCCAGGCTGCCCGCGCCGGCGGCAACGGGTCGGCGCCGGCCGCCGCGGAGAAGGCGCCGGCCGCTGCGGAGAAGGCGCAAGCTGCGCCGCGCACCCGCCGCACGCCGCGCCGCGCGACCGCGCCCACCACTCACCCCCACCACGACGCCCGCCGCCACGGCGAACGGCGCGGCCACCGACAGTGCCGTCACCACCACGGTCGGTGACGACGCCCCCGCCGCCAACGGTGCCGCCGCTTCCGCGCCGGCCGCCGCGACCTCCTCGGCGCCCGCCCGGTCGGACCAGCGCCAGCAGGAGAACCGCGACCAGAGCCAGGGGCGCGAGCAGAATCGCGACCAGAATCGCGACCAGGGCCAGGAACGCCGGACCACCCAGCAGGGCGGCCAGCAGAACAATCAACAGCAGAACCGACAAAACGACGACGACGACTTCGAGGGCGGGCGTCGGCGCGGCCGCCGCTACCGCGACCGCCGGGGCCGCAACCGCGAGCGCCCGGGCGGGGCACAGGCCGGTCCGGGCGTCAACGACGCCGAGCCGACCGTCACCGAGGACGACGTTCTCGTGCCCGTGGCCGGCGTGGTCGACTGCGTCGAGGAGAAGAACACCTGGTTCATCCGGGTGGAGGGCTTCTACGCCAGCTCCGACGACGTGTACGTCGCGAACTCGTTCGTGCGCCGCTACAACCTGCGCCGCGGCGATGCGGTCACCGGTGCGGTGCGCCAGCCGCGCGAGGGCGAGCGGCGGGAGAAGTACAACCCGCTGGTGCGCCTGGACAGCGTCAACGGCCGCGACCCCGAGCAGTTGAAGAACCGCGTCGAGTTCACCAAGCTCACGCCGCTGTACCCGCAGGAGCGGCTGCGCCTGGAGACCGAGTCGCACATCTTCACCACGCGCGTCATCGACCTCGTGATGCCGATCGGCAAGGGTCAGCGCGCGCTGATCGTCTCGCCGCCGAAAGCGGGCAAAACCATGGTTTTGCAAGCAATCGCGAACGCCATCGCCACCAACAACCCGGAATGCCACCTCATGGTCGTGCTCGTCGACGAGCGGCCGGAGGAGGTCACCGACATGCAGCGGTCGGTGAAGGGCGAGGTCATCGCCTCGACCTTCGACCGCAAGCCGGTCGATCACACCACCGTTGCCGAGTTGTCCATCGAGCGGGCCAAGCGGCTCGTCGAGATGGGCCACGACGTCGTGGTCCTGCTCGACTCGATCACCCGCCTCGGCCGGGCCTACAACCTGGCCGCACCGGCGAGCGGACGCATCCTGTCCGGTGGTGTCGACTCCACCGCGCTCTACCCGCCGAAGCGGTTCCTGGGCGCGGCCCGCAACATCGAGAACGGCGGCTCGCTGACGATCATCGCCACTGCTCTGGTGGAGACCGGGTCGGCCGGCGACACGGTGATTTTCGAGGAGTTCAAGGGCACCGGCAACGCCGAGTTGCGCCTCGACCGCAAGATCGCCGACAAGCGGGTCTTCCCCGCGGTCGACGTCGACCAGTCCTCCACTCGCAAGGAGGAGATCCTGCTCTCGCCGGACGAGCTCGCGGTGACGATCAAGCTGCGCCGGGTGCTGCACGCGCTCGAGCCGCAGCAGGCGATCGAACTGCTCCTCGACCGGCTGCGCAAGACCCGCACCAACGTCGAATTCCTCATGCAGATCGCAAAGACGACGCCCGGCCAGATGTGACCTCCCCGCCCGCTGGGTGGCGACGGCGGGGACGGATGGCGTGCCGCTGCCGGGTCGGTTCGTGGCGGCGGTGAAAACGATTTCGCTCGAGAATGTTGACGCCACACCGGTGTGACGTGTTGCATAAGTGTCGTCCTGACCGCGATGCCCGTTCGAGGCCGCTGCTGACACGACCGGTGCAGCAGAACGCACGTCCTCGGGCGGGAAATCCGTGAGACGCCACGGACGGGCCCTGCCAGCCCGCACCCAGCGTCCATAACCGGAGCGGTCCAGCTACACCGGTCGAGAAGGGGATACCCCTCATGGCAGCAGTCACGTACGACAAGGCCACGTGCCACTACCCGGGCAACCCGCACACCCTCGGTCAACCAGCTCGACCTCGACATCAAGGATGGCGAGTTCATGGTGCTGGTCGGGCCGTCCGGCTCGGGTAAGTCCACCGCCCTGCGGATGCTCGCCGGGCTCGAGGACGTCTCGTCCGGCCGCATCCTGATCGGCGACCGCGACGTGTCCAACAAGCCGCCGAAAGAGCGCGACATCGCGATGGTGTTCCAGTCCTACGCGCTGTACCCGCACATGAGCGTCGCCGAGAACATGGGCTTCGCCCTGAAGCTGGCCGGCGTCTCGAAGGAGGAGCGGGCCAAGAAGGTGCAGGAGGCCGCGCGGCTGCTCAACCTCGAGGAGTACCTCGAGCGCAAGCCGAAGGCACTCTCCGGTGGCCAGCGCCAGCGCGTCGCCATGGGCCGCGCGATCGTGCGTTCGCCTGCCGTGTTCCTGATGGACGAGCCGCTGTCCAACCTCGACGCCAAGCTGCGTGTCGAGACGCGCTCGAACATCGCCACCCTGCAGGCGAACCTCGGCACCACCACGCTCTACGTGACTCACGACCAGGTCGAGGCCATGACGATGGGCCACCGCGTGGCCATCCTCAAGGAAGGTGGCTTCCTGCAGCAGGTCGACACCCCGCGCAACCTCTACGACACGGCCGGCCAACTCCTTCGTGGCGGGGTTCATCGGCTCGCCGGCGATGAACCTGCGACCGGCCGAGCTCACCGAGGGCGGCGCGCGGATCGGCAACATCGTGCTGCCGCTCAAGCCCGACGTGCTCAAGGCCGCACAGAGTGCGAACGTGTCGAAGATCCTGCTCGGCATCCGGCCCGAGTCCTTCCAGGCCGAGGGGCAGTCGAGCCAGGACGCCGCATCGGGTCTGAAGGTGCACGTCAAGCTCGTCGAGGAACTCGGCGCCGACGCCTTCGTCTACGGCTCGCTCGAGGGCGACTCGGACGGGGACAAGAACTACGTCGTGCGCTTCGACGGCCGCGTCCCGCCGCGCATCGGTGACACCGTCACCGTGGACGTCCACAAGGGCGAGGAGCACGCGTTCAACCTGGAGACGGGCGAACGCCTCGGCTGAGCCCGACCGCTTCCGGTCACCGGGGCGGCGCCGCATCGCGGCGCTGCCCCGGTCCGCTGCGTTGCTACCTGACTCGCGGGCCCGGACACCCCGCCACGAGCCACATGGCGCGATACGGGGCCAGCCAGACGTTGCCGTCCGGCTCGGCGCGGACCGCCTCGCCGGACAGCACGTCGAGGGCGTCGGGCAGCCCGGTCCGGGCGATCCGGGACGCCGGGAACGGGCGCCACGTGTCGGTCACGTTGAACAACTCGAGCAGTTCGCCCTCCGGATGGCTGCGCAGCACCGCCAGGACGCCGGGATCGCTCGGGTCCAGCACCTCCGGCTGGGTGGCGGCGTGCAGCAGCGACAGCCCGGCCCGCACCTGCTGCAGGTGCCGGAGCCCGGCGAACACGGCGCCGGCGACGGTGTCCGGGTCAGCTCGCTCGGCCTGCCGCTTCGCATTCATCCGGGGCCGGTGCGACCAGCGGTTGTCCGACTCGTGCCCGGGTTCGACGGCCCAGTCCGGATCGGGCGGCAGCGCGATCTCGTCGCCCATCCAGAGCACCGGGACGCCGCCCCAGCCGAGCACGATGGCGTGCGCGAGCAGGATGCGCCGGATCGCCGCCTCGACCGCCGCCGGGTCGCCCTGCGCCTGGGCCAGGTCCAAGCCGGCCAGCGAGCTCGTCATGCCGCTGACCCGGCGATCGCCTGTGGCCGGGTTCGCCTGGAAGACCAGGCCGCGGGCGAAACTGCCCGGGGAACTCGCCGGTGTAGAAGTCGGACAGGAACGCGCGGTGCGCGTGACCGTCGAGCCCGACCGCGGCTGCGTCGGCATCGTCGATGGCCCAGCCGATGTCGTCGTGGCAGCGCAGGTAGCAGATCCAGGCGGTCGTCGTCGGGACGCGGGGGAGTTCCTGCAGGGCGCGCACCGCGAGCCGCACGTCACGGGTCCCCAGCATCGACCAGATCTGCACCATCAACGTGTTGTGGTAGGCGAGATCGCTGACCTTGCCGTGATGGTGCCCGCGGCCCAGGTAGTGCACGAGGTCGTCCGGCGCCACGATCGCCTCGGCCTTGAGCAGCACCGCCGGGCACGCGATGCGGATGAGCGCCCGCAGCGCCTGCGCGATCGCGTGTACCTCCGGCTGGTTCTGGCAGTTCGTGCCGAGCCGCTTCCAGAGGAACGCGATGGCGTCCAGGCGCAGCACCTCGACGCCGCAGTTCGCGAGCCACAGCACGATGTCGACGTACTCGGCGAACACGTCGGGGTTGGTCCAGTCGACGTCCCACTGGAAGGCGTTGAACGTCGTCCACACCCAGCCGTCGAGGTCCGCATCCCAGGTGAAGTTGCCCGGCGCGAAGTCGGGGAACACCTCGGGCAGCGTGCGCTCGAACGCGTCGGGCTCGGTGCGGTCGGGATAGACGTGGAAATAGCCGCGGTAGCGAGCCTCGCCACGACGCGCGGCCTGCGCCCAGGCGTGCTCGCGGGCCACATGGTTGAGCACGAGGTCGAGCACCAGGCTGATGCCCTCGGCCCGCAGGTCTCGCGCGAGCGCAACGAGGTCGTCGACGGTGCCGAGATCGGGCCGGATCGCGCGATAGTCGGCCACTGCGTAGCCGCCGTCGCTGTCGCCCTCGCGCGGGCGCAGCAGCGGCATCAGGTGCAGGTAGGTGACCCCGAGCTCCTTGAGATAGGGAATCTGCTTCCTGACGCCGGCCAGGTCGCCGCCGAACCGCTCGGCATAGGCGGCGTAGCCGAGCATGCGCGGAGCCTGGAACCAGTCGGGCGCGATGGTGCGCTCCTGGTCGAGCCGGTGCAGGTCCGGCGGGCGCTGGGCGTACGCGTGCGCGGCGGCCTGCAGGAGCCGCTGCACGAGCGGATCGACGTCCGCGTGCCCGTACAGCGCAGCGAGCCCGCTGCGCAGGTCGGGCAGCCAGCGCTCGACCCGGATCTCGAACAGTTCGCGGCGCTCGTCCGACACGTCTGAAACGCCGCTGCCGGCGAACAGATCATGATCGGGCACCGGGCGATTTTGGCCCGTGGGCCGGGCCGGGGACAACTCCGCCGTCGGGGAACAACCGGGCGGGGTGGGGCGTTCTTGTCACTGTTTGGTGCACCGGCGCTCGCGCTGGCACACTGGACGGTCGGCGCGCACACGCCGACCCACACCACCCGGCTCCGGTTCACGCCCGCGGGCGACCCGGCGGCCAGCAGAAGGGACCCAGAGATGAAGCAAGGCATTCACCCGGATTACGGGGTCACCGAAGTGACCTGTTCCTGCGGCAGCACGTTCACCACCCGCAGCACCGCCAAGTCCGGCAAGCTGCATGTCGACGTCTGCTCGGCCTGCCACCCGTTCTACACGGGCAAGCAGAAGATCATGGACGTCGGCGGCCGCGTCGACAAGTTCGAGAAGCGCTACGGCAAGCGCGTCCGCAACTCCTAGCCCTACCGACGGCGCCCACCCGGTCACTCCGGGTCGGGCGCCGTTCGCATGTCCGTCGCGTCGAGGAGGGCCGAGATGAGCGAACCCGGGAAGTTGCCCGAGCTGATCGCCGAGTACGCCGAGGTCGAGGCCGCGCTGGCCGACCCCGCCGTGCACAGCGACGTGCGCCGGGCCCGCACCCTCGGGCCGCCGCTTCGCCGAGCTCGCCCCGGTGGTCGCCACGGCGAGCGAGCTCGACGCCGCTC
This sequence comes from uncultured Actinomycetota bacterium, assembly GCA_963850835.1. Classification (GTDB taxonomy): domain Bacteria; phylum Actinomycetota; class Actinomycetes; order Mycobacteriales; family Jatrophihabitantaceae; genus Jatrophihabitans. Next base: position 14,501 of record CAWKNB010000010.1, read on the forward strand.
GCGACGACCTGTCCGCGGCGCGGGAACTGGCCGCAGAGGATTCCTCGTTCGGCGCCGAGGGGGACGCGCTCGAGATCCGCATCGGCGAGCTCGAGGACCGGCTGCGCAACCTGCTGCTGCCCAAGGATCCCGACGACGCCAAGGACGTCATCATGGAGATCAAGGCCGGTGAGGGCGGCGAGGAGTCCGCGCTGTTCGCCGGCGACCTGCTCCGGATGTACCTGCGCTATGCCGAGCGGCAGGGCTGGATCACCGAGGTGCTCGACGACGAGCCCACCGACCTCGGCGGCAAGAAGTCCGTCACGATCGCGATCCGGGCGCGCAAGGCCGACCACCCGGTCTGGGCGTCGCTGAAGTACGAGGGCGGCGTCCACCGCGTGCAGCGGGTGCCGGCCACCGAGTCGCAGGGGCGCATCCACACGTCGGCCGCCGGCGTACTCGTGCTGCCCGAGGCCGAGGAGGTCGACGTCGAGATCGACCCGAACGACCTGCGCATCGACGTGTACCGCTCGTCCGGGCCGGGTGGGCAGAGCGTCAACACCACAGACTCCGCCGTGCGCATCACCCACCTGCCCACCGGGCACGGTCGTGTCGATGCAGAACGAGAAGAGCCAGCTGCAGAATCGCGAGGCGGCGCTGCGAGTCCTGCGCGCGCGCCTGCTCGCCGCCGCGCAGGAGCAGGCCGACGCCGCCGCCTCGGACGCGCGGCGCTCGCAGGTGCGCACCGTCGACCGCTCGGAGCGGGTGCGTACGTACAACTTCCCCGAGAACCGGATCAGCGACCACCGGGTCGGCTTCAAGGCCTACAACCTCGACCAGGTGCTCGACGGCGCGCTCGACGACGTGATCGCCGCACTCCAGCACGCCGACACGGAGGCGTTGCTGGCCGGCACCCAGTCGTGACCGCCGGCACCACCCAGTTGCTGGCGGCGGCCACCGAGCGGCTGGCCGCGGCCGGCGTGCCGAGCCCGCGCGTCGACGCCGAACTGCTGCTGGCCCACGTGCTCGGCGTGCCGCGAGCCCGACTGCTCACCGTCGCCGCGCCTGCCCGAGACGAGGCGGCACGCTTCAACGCGGCCGTGGACCGCCGCGTGGCCCGCGAGCCGCTGCAGCACATCGTGGGCACCGCGCCGTTTCGCCACGTCGAGGTCGCCGTCGGGCCGGGGGTGTTCGTGCCCCGCCCGGAGACCGAGCTGCTCGTCGACGCGGTGCTCGCGGTGCTGCGGGCCGCGACCCGACCGGTGGCCGTCGACCTGTGCGCCGGTAGCGGCGCGCTGGCGCTGGCGATCGCCGACGAGGTGCCCGCCGCACGGGTGCTGGCCGTCGAACTGACTGCGCAGGACTGGTTGGCCCGCAACGTCGCGGGCACCGCGGTCGAGCCGGTCCACGCCGACGTGCGGGATCCGGGGTTGCTGCGCCGACCTGGGCGGCAGCGTCGACGCGGTGGTGAGCAACCCGCCGTACGTCCCGCAGGCGGCGGCGGTGGCCGACGAGGTGCGCCACGACCCGCCCGAGGCCGTGTTCGCCGGCCCGGACGGGCTGGCGCTGATGCCCGCGGTCGTCGCGCGTGCCGCGCAGCTGCTGCGTCGCGGTGGCGTGCTGGCCGTCGAGCACGACGAATCGCACGCGGCCGCGGTGCCGGAGCTGCTCGCCGCGGACGGCCGCTTCACCGACATCGTCGATCGTCACGACCTCGCCGGGCATCCGCGGTACGCGGTTGCGTACCGCGATTAGGGCAGGATGACGGCCGTGGCCCTGTTCTACGAATGCGGTGATCCCGAGGTCCGGGTCTCCGCCATCGAGACCGCGGCCTACAGCATCGCCGCGGGCGATCTGGTCGTCCTGCCCACCGACACCGTCTACGGCCTCGGCGCCGACGCGTTCGACGCCGCCGCCGTGGCGCAGCTGCTGCGGACCAAGGGCCGCGGCCGCGACTACCCGGTACCCGTGCTCGTCGGCTCCTGGACGACGATCGACGGGCTGGTCACGGTCGTCGACGACCGCACCCGCACGCTCGTCGAGGCGTTCTGGCCCGGCGGGCTCACCCTGGTGGTCAAGCACGCGCCGTCGCTGACCTGGGACCTCGGCGATGCCCGTGGCACCGTCGCGGTGCGAATGCCATTGCACCCGGTGGCGATCGAGTTGCTCGAGCGCACCGGGCCGCTGGCCGTGTCCAGCGCGAACCGGCACGGCCAACCGCCGGCCCAGACCGCGGTGGAGGCGCTCGGTCTGCTGGGTGAGGACGTCGCGGTCTATCTCGAGGACGGCCCGGCCAGCGGCGGGGTCGCGTCCACGATCGTCGACGTCACCGAATCGATCCCGCGCATCCTGCGCACCGGCGCGCTCGACCTCGCCACCCTGCGCGAGGTGGTCCCCGACATCGTCGACGGGACCGCTGCGTGACCCATCCGAGCCTGGAATACCTGCTGGTCGCCTGCGTCGCGGCCGCAGTCAGCTACTTCACCACCCCGCTCGCCCGAATCGCCGCGATCCGCTGGCGGGCGGTCGCGAAACCGCGCGACCGCGACGTGCACGCGGTCGCGATCCCCCGGATGGGCGGGGTGGCGATCTTCCTCGGCTTCGCCCTCGCCTTGTTCGTGGCCGGGCGGCTGCCGACGTTGCACGAGTCGTTTCGTGCCGGGCCGGAGTTCGCCTGGATCGTCGTCGCGGCCGGGGTCATCTGCGCCCTCGGCGTGCTGGACGACAAGTACGAACTCGACTCGCTGACCAAGCTGGCCGGGCAGGTGCTCGCGACCGGCATCATGGTCACGCTCGGCGGCGTCCAGATCGGGCAGATCGGCCTGCCGTGGGCCGACCAGAGCACCTTCGTGCTCGGCTCCGACCTCGCGATCCCGGTCACCGTGCTGTTCACGCTGCTGACGATCAACGCCCTGAACTTCATCGACGGTCTCGACGGGTTGGCCGCCGGCGTCACCGTCATCGCCGCGACCGCCTTCTTCGCCTACAGCTACCACCTCGGCCAAGGCGGGTTCACCGACATCGTGTCGCCGGCGACGCTGCTCACCGCGTTGCTCGCCGGCAGCTGTCTGGGCTTCCTGCCGCACAACTTCTGGCCGGCCCGCATCTTCATGGGCGACTCCGGCTCGATGGTGCTCGGGCTGGTGCTGTCGGCCGCCTCGACGACCGCGACGACCTCCACCGACCCGCAGGTGTACCAGAAGACGCTCGGGTCGCTCCCGCTGCTGCTCCCGCTGCTGATCCCGCTCTCGGTCCTGGCGCTGCCGTTGATCGACCTGCTGCTGGCCGTGTTGCGCAGGGTGCGCCGCCGACGCTCGCCCGTTCGCCCCCGACAAGGAGCATCTGCACCACCGGTTGCTGCAGATGGGGCACACGCAGCGCCGGGCCGTACTGCTGCTGTACTTCTGGTCCGCGCTCGTCGCGTTCGGCGGTATCGGGCTGTCCTTCGAGGACAGTCAGGTCCTCGTCGTGTCCCTGTTGGGTGGGCTCGCGGTGGTGGGCGTGCTGCTGTCGATCGTGCCGGGGATACGCGCCCGGGCCAAGCGCGAACGGCGCCGCGCCCGGGTGCGTCCGCCTACCACGGTGGAGCACGGTGACCCGGATTCGGTCGGTACCGGACCATCCCGGTAGGGTGTCGATCGTCGCCTCTGGCGCACGTGGACTCGATGACAGCCCGCGCGGCTGTCGGGGGTTTCCGTCGTCGGCGGCGTGCGATCTGGCCCGCAGCTTCGTCGTCGAGGAGCAGTTCGTGAGCGAAACCCGTTTTCGGTTCCGGCAGGTCGGCTGACCCGCGGCCGTGCCTGACGAGTCGTTCGGCTGGTCGACCCTGCTCGGCATGGGTGCGGTCGTGGCCGTCGAACTACTGGTCGGGCTCGGGTTGGGCTGGTTGGTCGACAAGCTGCTCGGCACCGGACCGGTGTTCCTGTTCATCGGACTGGTTCTCGGCATCGTCGCCGCAGTTGGTTACACCGTCGTGGAATTCCGGAAGTATCTGAAGAACTGAGGGGAGCGAAGCGCCTCGTGGAACCGGTCGTCTACACCCCGGTGTCTGCCGCTGCCAACCTGCGCCGATCGGTGATCGTCAGCGGGGTGCTCGGCGTCGCCGCGATCGTGGCTGCCGCGTTCGCCGGCCACGTGCTGTTCGGGGTGTTCTGCTGCGTCGGCCTGGCGCTGGGCGCGGTGAACAACCGGATGCTGCAGAAGTCGGTGGTCCGCTTCGCGACGCTTGGGCGACCCGTCGAGGAAGCGGTTCCGGCGCGGGGTCCTCGGCCGACTGGGCCTGGTCACGCTCATCGCCGTCGGGTTGGCGCTGCTGTGGCATCCGGACGGCCTCGGGGTCTTCGTCGGGCTCGCGGTCTTCCAGGTCCTGATGCTGGTGGGTGCGGCCGTTCCGGTCATGCGTAGTCTGCGGCCCAACAGTTCGGGCCGCACGGTGCAGGGAGGAGTGAGCCGATGACGTCCATGCCCATGGCCGAGATCGACATCCAGCCCGGTCATCACCAGATCATCTGGCACGTCGGGCCGTTCACCCTGCACGGCGACACCATCATCGCGACGGTGATCGCCGGCATCATCGTCTGCGGCCTCGGTTTCTACATCCGTAGCCGGCTCAGCGTCCGCAAGCCCGGCAAGGCGCAGCTGTTCTACGAGACCGTCATCGACCAGGTCGAGAAGGAAGTCGACGCCGCGATGGGCGTCCAGGTCGCGCCGTTCGTCGTGCCGCTGGGGTTCTCGCTGTTCCTGTTCATCCTGGTCGCCAACTGGCTCGCGCTCGTCCCGACCAAGGAATACATCCCGCCGCCGGCGTCCGACCCGAACCTGACCTACGCGCTCGCCTTCCTCGTCATCGTGACGATGCACGTGATGGGCGTGAAGAAGAACGGGGCCCGCCGCTACTACGGGCACATCTGGGAGAAGCCCAAGATCCTGATGCCGCTGCGGGTCCTGGAAGAGATCATCAAGCCGTTCACGCTCGCACTGCGACTCTTCGGCAACATCTTCGCGGGCGTGATCATGCTGGCGTTGATCGCGGCGCTGCCGGTGTTCGTCCTCTGGCTGCCCGAGATCCTGTGGAAGCTCTTCGACGCGTTCATCGGCCTGATCCAGGCGTTCATCTTCGGTCTGTTGACCATTCTGTACATGGCCTCGCTGGCTCCGCACAAGGACGCGCACGAGGTCGAGCCACACGGGCGCGCCGCGCCCGAGCTCGAGGAGGTCGCGCACTGACTCCAGACACCTGCCGGCAACCTGCCTCCGACCGGGGCGCGAGCGCAGCGGCACATCACCCGGACCCGAACAAGCAATGCACACAAAGGATTGAGGTACTGACATGGCAGTGGACGGCAGCGTCACCGTAATGGGTGGCCTCATCGGTGGCGGCCTGGCGCTCGGTGGCGGCGCGGTCGGCGCAGCGATCGGTGACGGCGTCGCCGGCGCCTCGCTGATCCAGGGCGTCGCCCGCCAGCCGGAGGCGCAGGGACAGCTGCAGACCCTGTTCTTCCTGACCGTAGGGCTGGTGGAGGCCGCCTACTTCATCAACCTGGCGTTCGCGGTGCTGTTCGTATTCGTCCTGGGCAAGTAAATGTCGGCCCACGACACAGTCGCGGCGACGAACAACTTCCTCATCCCCAACGCGACGTTCATCGCGGAGCTTGTCGCTTTCGTGATCATCCTGTGGATCATCGCGAAGTACATCCTCCCGCCGATCCGCAAGGCGATGAACGACCGCCAGGCGATGATCGCCAAGCAGGTCGAGGACAGCGAAGAGGCCAAGCGCCAACTCGCCGAGGCTGAGCGCGCGTACCAGAACGCGCTCACCGAGTCGCGCACCGAGGCGGCCCAGATCCGCGAGAACGCGCGGGCCGAAGCCCAGCGGACCGTCGAAGACCTCAAGGCGCAGGCGCAGGAGGAGTCGGCCCGCATCATCGCGCGCGGTGACGAGCAGCTCGCCAGCCAGCGAGCGGCGATCGTGCGCGATCTGCGCGGTGAGATCGGCACCCTGGCCGTCGAGCTGTCGGAGAAGATCGTCGAGCAGCGGTTGTCCGACGAGGCCCAGGTCTCCTCGACCGTCGACGCATTCCTCGCCGGGCTCGAGTCGGCGGACAAGTCGGAGAAGCAGACGAGTGGAGGAGCGGACGCATGATGCGTTCGGCGAGCCGCCAGGCACTCGACGCGGTACGTGAGTACGAGACGACCGTGTTCGAGGGCCGGGTCTCGGCGGCCAGCCTCGCCGAGCTGGCGAGCGAGCTCTACGCGGTGGCCGATCTGTTCACCTCGCAGCCCCGGCTGCGGCGCACGATCGGCGATCCCGCGACGTCACCCGACGCCCGTGCCGAGCTGGCCGCGGGGCTGCTGTCCGGCAAGGTCGGCTCGCACACCGTGGACCTCGTCCAGGCCGCGGCGCGGCAACGGTGGTCGACGCCGTGGGACCTCACCGACGCACTCGAGGGCGCGGGTGACGACGCACTGTTCGTCGCCGCGGAGAAGGGTCGCCACCTCGACACCGTCGAGGACGAGCTGTTCCGCTTCGAGCGGATCCTCGAGGGCGAGGGCGAGGTCGTCGGGTTGCTCGACGAGGTCTCCGTCGACCCGGCGCGCCGCATCGCCCTGCTCGACTCGCTGGTCGAGGGCAAGGTCTCCGACGCCACGGTCGCGCTGCTGCGCCATGCCGTGTCCAGCCAGCGCAAGCGCTCGATCATGCTCGCCATCGACGATCTGCTGGAGAAGGCTGCGGCCCGTCAGCAGCGTTCGGTCGCGCGGGTCATCTCGGCGGTGCCGCTGACCGACGCCCAGCAGCGCCGGCTCACCGACACCCTGTCCGAGATGTACGGCCGGGCCATCAGCGTCCGGTCCGCCATCGACCCCGCCGTGCGAGGCGGGCTGATCGTGCGGGTCGGCGACGAGGTCATCGACGGCAGCATCGCCACCCGTTTCGCCGCCGCCCGCAACGCACTCGCCGGTTAGTAACCAAAACAGATAGAGGACACCCGCAATGGCCGAACTCACGATCTCCGCCGACGAGATCCGTAGTGCCCTCGAGAACTACGTCTCGTCCTACACACCCGAAGCATCCCGCGAAGAGGTCGGCATCGTCGCCGAGACCGGTGACGGCATCGCCCGGATCGAGGGCCTGCCCAGTGCGATGGCCAACGAGCTGCTCGAGTTCGAGGGCGGCACGCTCGGCATCGCCCTCGACCTCGACGTGCGCGACATCGGCGTCGTCATCCTCGGTGACGCGAGCAAGATCGAGGAGGGGCAGGAGGTCAAGCGCACCGGCGAGATCCTGTCGGTCCCGGTCGGCGACGCGTACCTGGGCCGCGTGGTCGACCCGCTCGGGCACGCGATCGACGGGCAGGGCGACATCGAGTCGAACGAACGCCGTGCCCTCGAGCTGCAGGCGCCCACCGTGGTCCAGCGCCAGGAGGTGCGGGAGCCGCTGCTGACCGGTATCAAGGCGATCGACGCGATGACCGCGATCGGCCGCGGCCAGCGTCAGCTGATCATCGGCGACCGGCAGACCGGCAAGACCACCGTGTGCCTGGACGCGATCATCAACCAGCGCGAGAACTGGAAGACCGGCGACCCGGCCAAGCAGGTGCGCTGCATCTACGTAGCGATCGGCCAGAAGGGCTCGACCATCGCGGCCGCGCGCAACACCCTCGACGAGGCCGGCGCGATGGAGTACACGACCATCGTCGCGGCGCCTGCATCCGACTCGGCCGGCTTCAAGTACCTCGCGCCCTACACCGGCTCGGCCATCGGCCAGCACTGGATGTACCAGGGCATGCACGTGCTCATCGTCTTCGACGACCTCACCAAGCAGGCCGAGGCCTACCGCGCGGTGTCGCTGCTGCTGCGCCGCCCGCCGGGCCGCGAGGCCTACCCGGGCGACGTGTTCTACCTGCACAGCCGGCTGCTCGAGCGCTGCGCGAAGCTGTCCGACGAACTCGGTGGCGGCTCGATGACGGGGCTGCCGGTCATCGAGACCAAGGGCAACGACGTCTCGGCCTACATCCCGACCAACGTCATCTCCATCACCGACGGCCAGTGCTTCCTGGAGACCGACCTGTTCAACGCCGGGGTGCGACCGGCGATCAACGTCGGCATCTCGGTGTCGCGGGTCGGCGGTGCCGCCCAGCCCCGGGCGATGCGCGCCGTCGCCGGCCGGCTGCGGGTGGACCTCGCGCAGTACCGCGAGCTGGAGGCGTTCGCCGCGTTCGGTTCGGACCTCGACCGCGCCAGCCAGCAGCAGCTGGCGCGCGGCAGCCGGCTCGTCGAGCTGCTCAAGCAACCTGCGGCCTCGCCGTTCCCGATCGGGCGCGAGATCGCCTCGATCTGGGCCGGGACGTCGGGCCAGCTCGACGACATCGACGTCGCGGACATCCGCCGGTTCGAGACCGAGCTGCTCGACTACATCCAGCACACGACGCCCGAGCTGTACGAGACGCTCGCCACCGCGAAGAGCTTCGACGACGACCTCGCGAGCGACCTGGAGCGACAGGTCACCGAGTTCAAGAAGCAGTTCCAACCGGCGTCGGCCGGCAACTAGGCGAACGCAGGTAGCAGCTGATGGGAGCCGAACTTCGGGTCTATCGCCGGCGCATACGCACCGTCGAGTCGACCAAGAAGATCACCAAGGCGATGGAGCTCATCGCCGCGTCGCGCATCGTGCGTGCCCAGACGCGGATGAACAATGCCAAGCCCTACGCCGAGGAGATGCAGCACGCGCTGGCGCAGCTCAGCCGCGACCGCACCTTGAAGCACCCGATGCTCACCGGCGTCGAGAACCCGACTCGCGCCGGGATCCTCGTGGTCACCAGCGATCGCGGTCTCGCCGGCGGGTACAACGCGAACGCGCTGCGGACCGCCACCAGCCTCGCCGAGCGACTGCGCGGTGAGGGCAAGGAGGTCGAGCGCTACATCATCGGCCGCAAGGGTGTCGGCTACTTCCGGTTCCGTCGCATCGACGTCGCCGGCTCGTGGACCGGGTTCTCCGAGCAGCCCAACTTCGCCGACGCCCGGGGTGCCACCGAGGCGGTCGTCGCCGCGTTGAACGCCACCTCCGAGGGCCAGGTCGAGGGCGGCCCGCGCGAGGGCCAGCCGGGCATCGACGAGCTGTGGGTCGTCTACACCCGATTCGTGAACTCGGTGACCCAGACCGCCGAGGCGGTGCAGGTGTCGCCGGTCCAGGGCGCCGGGTCCGACGGCGAGCGTGCGGTCGACGATCCCGCCGAGGGCGACGACGACGCCAACGTGTCCTACGAGTTCGAACCAGAGCCCGCGGCGCTGATCGCGGCGCTGCTGCCCCGCTACATCAGCTCGCGGATCTTCTCCGCGCTGTTGGAGTCGGCGGCCTCGGAGTCGGCGGCCCGGCGGCGCGCGATGAAGTCGGCGAGCGACAACGCCACCGAACTGATCAAGACCTATACCCGGTTGGCCAACCAAGCGCGCCAGGCGGAGATCACCCAGGAAATCAGCGAGATCGTCGGCGGTGCCGACGCCCTCGCGTCAGCAGGGAGCGAACAATGACCGCTGTCGAGGAAAAGCCGGAGACCGCCACCGCGACGGGGCGGGTCGTGCGGGTGATCGGCCCTGTGGTCGACGTCGAGTTCGGCCGGGACACGATCCCCGCGCTCAACCAGGCACTCACCGTCGAGATCGAGCTGGGTGAACTCTCCAAGACCCTCACGCTCGAGGTCGCGCAGCACATCGGCGACGACATGGTCCGTGCGATCGCCCTGCAGCCCACCGACGGTCTGGTGCGCGGCGCCGAGGTGACCGACACCGGTTCGCCGATCTCCGTGCCGGTCGGGGATGTCACCAAGGGTCACGTGTTCAACGCGCTCGGCAACCCGCTCGACGTCTCGATCGACGAGCTCGAGATCACCGAGCGCTGGCCGATCCACCGCAACCCGCCGGCGTTCGACCAGCTCGAGTCCAAGACCGAGCCGTTCTGGACCGGCATCAAGGTCATCGACCTGCTCACGCCCTACGTGGTCGGCGGCAAGATCGGCCTGTTCGGCGGTGCCGGGGTGGGCAAGACGGTGCTCATCCAGGAGATGATCTACCGGGTCGCGGAGAACTTCGGCGGCGTGTCCGTGTTCGCCGGTGTGGGCGAGCGGACCCGCGAGGGCAACGACCTGATCGCGGAGATGACCGAGTCCGGCGTCATCGAGAAGACCGCGCTGGTGTTCGGCCAGATGGACGAGCCGCCGGGCACCCGGCTGCGTGTGGCGCTGTCGGCGCTGACCATGGCCGAGTACTTCCGCGACGTGCAGAAGCAGGACGTGCTGCTGTTCATCGACAACATCTTCCGGTTCACCCAGGCCGGATCGGAGGTCTCGACGCTGCTCGGCCGGATGCCGTCGGCGGTGGGGTATCAGCCGACGCTGGCCGACGAGATGGGCCAGCTGCAGGAGCGGATCACGTCGACCCGTGGTCACTCGATCACCTCGATGCAGGCGATCTACGTGCCCGCCGACGACATCACCGACCCCGCGCCGCACACCACGTTCGCCCACCTCGACGCCACCACGACCCTGTCGCGGCCGGTTTCGGAAAAAGGCATCTACCCGGCGGTGGACCCGCTCGACTCCACCTCGCGCATCCTGGACGCGCAGTACATCGGCCAGGAGCACTACGACGTCGCCAACCGCACGAAGCAGATCCTGCAGCGGTACAAGGAACTGCAGGACATCATCGCGATCCTCGGTATCGACGAACTGTCCGAGGAGGACAAGGTCATCGTCGGCCGGGCTCGGCGCATCGAGCGGTTCCTGTCGCAGAACACCTTCGTGGCCGAGCAGTTCACCGGCATCCCCGGCTCGTTCGTGCCGGTGGAGGAGACGGTCGATGCGTTCAAGCGGCTCACCGCCGGTGAGTTCGACGAGTACCCGGAGCAGGCGTTCTTCATGTGTGGCGGCCTCGAGGATCTCGAGCGCAAGGCCAACGAGCTGAAGAACGCGTAGTAGGAAGACGACTCATGCCGAGCACGATGCACGTGGAGCTGGTCTCCATCGAGGCACCCATCTGGTCGGGTGAGGCCACCGCGGTGTTCGCCCGCACGGTGGCCGGCCAGCTCGGCGTGCTGCCCGGCCACATCCCGCTGCTCGGCGCGCTCGAGCCCGGGATACGTGGTGCGCATCGACCAGGAGGGCGGCGAGTCGCTGCGGGTCGCGGTGCACGGCGGGTTCCTGTCGGTGCGCAAGGACGGTGTCTCGGTGCTCGCCGAGCAGGCCGAACTGGCCGGTGACATCGACGTCGCCCGCGCCCGGGACGCCATGAACCGCAACTCCGCCGACGGGAACCCGGACGAGCAGGCGGCCCACAACCGCGCGTTGGCGCGTCTGCGCGCCGCCGGCGAAGACGTCTGACCCGCGCGCACCACCGCCGTGCACACCGTCGACGTCATCCTGGTGTGCGTGGCGATCGCCGTCCTGATCGCCGTGATCGCGATCCTGGCCCGGCAGCGGTTCATGCTGCGCGCGACCGGGGCGCTCCCGCTCGCCGTGCAGCGCGGCCACCGCTGGATCTACGGCATCGGCCGCTACGTCGACGAGGAACTGCAGTGGTACCGGGCGCTGGGCATCGGCACCCGGCCGACCCGGGTCCTGCGCCGGGGTGAGGTCGAGGTCATCGGCCGCCGCGCCCCGTCGCCGGCCGAACGCAACGCGCTGCCGTCGGCCGCGGTGGTCGTGGAGTGCCGCACCGGCGGCGAGGTGCTGGTGCTGGCGATCGGCGAGAGCGCCTACAACGGGTTCGTGTCGTGGCTGGAGTCCAGCGCGCCGCTGTGACACCCCGGGGCCGCCGCCGCTCTTGCCGCAACCCCGCCAGCTCACTCTTGCAATGAGTTGACGCGATTACGGGCTGGATTCGGTCATCTGATTGCAAGCGTCGGATTTGTACCGGCCGGACCGAGACCTGGGTGTGGCGCCGCCCCGGTTACTCCGGCGGATTGACGGGCAGGCCCGGGGCGAGGCGGCGCAGCGAGGTGAAGGCGGGCACCAGGGCGTCGTACAGCTCGGTGAAGACCGGCTGCAGCGACCGGTACAGCTCGGCGCGGGCCGGGTCGGGGCGCACGACGTCCTCGATCTGCACCAGGTCTGCGGCGACGTCGATGGACTCGATCAGCCCCAGCGCCTGCATCGCCAGCAGCGCGGCGCCGAAGCTCGAACCCTCGTGGCTGCGCGGGAACTGCACCTCCATGTCGAGCGTGTCGGCCAACATCTGCCGCCACAACGGACTGCGGGCGAAGCCGCCGGTGGCCCGGATCGCGTAGATCTCGTTGCCGGCGGCGCGCACCGAACGCAACACGAGGGCGAGCTGCTGGCACACACCCTCCAGCGCGGCGCGGATCAGGTGCTCGCGACGGTGCTCACGGGTCAGCCCCACGTACGCCCCGCGTGGCAGCGAGCTCCAGTGCGGCGCCCGCTCACTGAGCAGGTACGGCAGCATGATCAGCCCGCCGGAGCCCGGCGGCACCGACTCGGCCATCGTCAGCAACTCGTCGTAGGCGTCGGGCCCGAGGTCGGGGGCCAACGAGTCGCCGGCCCACTGCAGCACCACGCCGCCGTTGTTGATCGCGCCGCCGATCGTCCAGTGGTCCTCGGTGAGCGCGTAACAGAACACCCCTCCGTGCGGGTCGACGGCGGGTCGTTGCACCATCACCCGCATCGCGCCGCTGGTGCCGATCGAGCAGGCGGCCACGCCGTGCTGCACCGCGCCCAGCCCGAGATTGGCCAGGGGACCGTCACCGGCGCCGAGGACGACAGCGGTGTCGGCCGGCAGGCCGAGCGCCTCGGGGTCGACGAGCTTCGGCAACCGGGTCGTCGTCGCCGCCAGCTCCGGCAATTGCAGGGCGTCGACGCCGGCGACCTGCAGAGCCTCCGCGTCCCACTGCAGGGTGTGGATGTTCATCAACCCGCTGCCCGATGCGACCGAGTGATCGGTCACCAGCGCGTCGCACAGGGTGCGGATGACGTAGTCCTTGATGCCGACCCAGTGCGCCACCCGCCCGAACAGCTTCGGTTCCTGCTCGCGCAGCCACACCAGCTTGGTCAGCGGCGACATCGGATGGATCGGGGTGCCGGTGCGCCGGTGCAGCGCCAGGCCGATCGACGACGCGCGGATCCGTTCCGCCTGCGCGCTGGCCCGCGAGTCCGCCCAGGTGATCGACGGGGTGAGCGGCTCGCCGTCCGGATCGAGACCGATGAGGCTGTGCATCGCCGTGCTGAACGACAGGGCCACGACGTCGTCGACCTCACCGGCCACCGACCGCACCGTTTCGACGACCGCAGCAAGGATCGCTTTCGGGTCCTGCTCGGCGTAGCCGGGGTGCGGCTCGTCGAGCGGGTAGCTCACCGAGTGCGTGGCGCCCGGCTGCGGACCCTCGTGTGGGTCGAGGTGATACGCCACCGACTTCGTGCTCGTGGTGCCGATGTCGACACCGATGATCGTGCTCATCGGCGCATCAGATGAAGGTGCTCAGCACCAGCACGCCGCCCAGGCCACACACCGAGATGATGCACTCCATCACGGTCCACGTCTTCAACGTCTGCGCGATCGAGGTGCCCATGTACTCCTTGACCAGCCAGAACCCGGCGTCGTTGACGTGCGAGAGGAACAGCGACCCCGAACCGACCGCCAGCACCATCAACGACACGTGACTCGTGCTCAGATCGGCGACCACCGGTGTCAGGATGCCCGACGCCGTGACGATGGCCACGGTGGCCGACCCGGTCGCCACCCGGATCAGCACCGCCACGAACCAGCCGAGCAGCAGCACCGAGACGCTGCTGCCCTCGATCCACTTCGCGATCACCTGCGCGATCCCGGTGTCGACCAGCACCTGTTTGAAGCCGCCGCCGGCGCCGACGATGAACGTGACACCGGCGATGGGAGCGAGGGAACTCGACAGTGAGCTCTCGATCGCCGCGCGGTTCATCTGCGCCGGCCGGCCGAGCAGCGCGATGGCGGCGAGCACCGCGATGGTCAGCGCGATCAACGGGGTGCCGATGAAGTCCAGGAAGATCTTGACGTGGCTGGTCGAGTCCTCGGCGACGATGTCGGCGACGGCGCGGGCGAGCATCAGCACCACCGGCACGAGGATCGCGACGACCGCCGCCGCGAAGCTCGGCCGCAGCTTGGTGCGGGTCTGCGGCGGCTCGGTCTTCGTCAGGGTCGCCGTGCCGCCACTACCGGCCGGTCCGTCCGCGGCGTCGTCGTGCTCGTCGTACGCGGTCTCGAACAGCTGGGGCACCGGGACGTCGACCCACTTGGCGGCCAGACGGCCGAACAGCGGCCCGGCGATGATCACGGTCGGAATCGCGACGACGACACCGAGCACCAGCGTGAGGCCGAGGTTGGCCTTGAAGGCCGCGACGGCCACGAGCGGCCCGGGGTGCGGGGGCACCAGGCCGTGCATCACCGACAACCCGGCCAGGGTGGGGATCGCGATGAGCATCAGCGGCAGGCCGGAGCGCCGGGTCACCAGCACGATGACCGGCATCAGCAGCACCAGCCCGATCTCGAAGAACATCGGCAGGCCGACGATCGCGCCGACCAGCGCCATCGCCCACGGCAGCGCGCGTTGGCTGGACTTGCCGATGATGGTGTCGACGATCTGATCGGCGCCGCCGGAGTCGGCGAGCAGCTTGCCGAACATCGCGCCGAGGCCGATGAGCAGCCCGACGCTCGCGAACGTGGCCCCGGCGCCGGTGCTGAAGCTCGTGACGGCGTCGTTGATCCCCTCGCCGGCACCGATCCCCACTCCGATCGCGCCGATCGTCAGCGCGATGAACGGGTGCAGTTTGAACCACGTGATGAGCACGACGATCACGGCGATGCCGATGATCGCGGCGGTGATCAGTTGGCCGTCGCTGCCGGTGGGTTTCGGGGTGTCATCGGCGAGCAGTAACGGGTGCATCTTCGCCTCCTGAGTGCCGGGTGTGAGACGAGGATGCCCAGTTCGGGCCTATTTCAGCGGGCGCCTCCCGGCTGCCACAGCACGTCGCCGCCGGGGTTCGCGATCCGGCTCAGGATGAACAGCAGATCCGAGAGCCGGTTGAGATAGAGCAGCGCCGAGCCGATTGGTGCGTTCGGGGTCGGCTTCGTACAGCGCCCAGCCGCTGCGCTCGGCGCGGCGGGCCAGCGTGCGGGCCTGGTGCAACAACGCCGCGCCCGGCGTGCCGCCCGGCAGGATGAAGCTCGCCAGCTTCGGCAGTTCGGCGTTGAACTCGTCACACCAACCCTCGAGCCGGTCGACGTAGAACTCCTCGACCCGCAGCGGCGGGTAGGCGGGATCGGGGACGATCGGGGTGCACAGGTCCGCCCCCAGGTCGAACAGGTCGTTCTGGACGGTCCTCAGGACCGTCGCGACCCGCTCGGGCAGCCCGCCCAGGGCCAGCGCCACGCCCAGCGCGGCGTTCGCCTCGTCGCAGGCGGCATAGGCCTCGACCCGCGGATCGGTCTTGTGCACGCGCGACATGTCGCCCAGCGCCGTGGTGCCGTCGTCGCCGGTCTTGGTGTAGATGCGGGTCAGGTGCACGGCCATAGCCCGACCTTAGAACGTCCCCGGGCAGGGTGGGCACGCCGCTAGCCTGTCCGGGTGCAGGTATTGAAGGTCACCGGTGGAGCGCGCCTCGCAGGCTCTGTCGAGGTCGTCGGCGCCAAGAACAGCGTGCTCAAGCTGATGGCGGCCGCGCTGCTCGCGCCCGGTGACACGACGCTGGGCAATCTGCCGGCCATCTCCGACGTCGCCACCATGCGCAACCTGCTCGAGCGGCTCGGGTGCTCGGTGACCGAGAGCGCGCACGGCGCCATCGACCGCGTCGTGGTGGGCACACCGGAGATCCTGAACCCCGAGGCGCCCTACGAGTTGGTCCGAAGGATCCGCGGCTCCATCTGCGTCCTCGGCCCGCTGCTGGCCCGGACCGGACAGGCCAAGGTGGCGCTGCCCGGCGGGGATGCGATCGGTTCGCGCCCGCTGGACATGCACATCGCCGGCCTGGAGCGGATGGGCGCGGAGATCCGCATCGAGCACGGCTACATCGTCGCCGAGGCGAGCGACCTGCGCGGCGCGAACATCTGGCTGGACTTCCCGAGCGTCGGGGCCACCGAGAACATCATGACCGCGGCGGTGCTCGCCAAGGGCACCACGGTGATCGACAACGCCGCCCGCGAGCCGGAGATCGTCGACCTGTGCCGGATGCTCGTGTCGATGGGTGCCCAGATCGAGGGCATCGGCTCGTCCACCCTGGAGATCACCGGGGTCGAAGGCCTGGCTCCGACCAGCCACGACGCGGTCGCCGACCGGATCGTCGCCGGCACCTGGGCGATGGCCGCACTCGCGACTCGCGGCGACATCACCGTGCGCGGCGCCGACCCGCGTCATCTGGAGATCGCGCTGGACAAGGTCGCGCAGTCGGGGGCCGACGTCGAGGCGCTGACGGACGGGTTCCGGGTGGCCATGGACCGCCGCCCCAAGAGCTTCGACGTCGTCACGCTGCCCTACCCGGGGCTGGCCACCGACCTGCAACCGCAGGCGATCGCCGCGCTGTCCGTGGCCCAGGGCACCGCGATGATCACCGAGAATCTCTTCGAGGCGCGGTTCATGTTCTGCGACGAGATCGCCCGCATGGGTGCCGATGTGCGCACCGACGGCCACCACGCCGTGGTGCGGGGCCGCGAGCGGTTGTCCGGCGCCCCGGTGCGAGCCACCGACATCCGCGCCGGCGTCGGGCTGGTCATCGCCGGCCTGGTGGCCGAGGGGGTCACCGAGGTTGCCGAGGTGCACCACATCGACCGCGGCTACGTGCGGTTCGAGGAGCAGTTGCGGTCTCTGGGCGCGCAGGTCGAGCGGGTGGAGTCAGCGAGCTTCGGCGGCTGACGTATCGCCCTGCGGCGTCCCGGCGCCGGTCTGGTGGGAGCGTTCGTACCACCACCGGATTCCCGACAACGCAACGAAGTACGCGCCGCCCAGGTAGAGCAGCACACGCACATAGTGCGGGTGGTCCGGGTAGGCGAAGGTGCCGGCGACGATGCCGCCGATCCACACCAGCGTCGCCACCGCGGTGAACGGCCGCATGAATCTCGCCCGGGCGATGTGCGGGAACGGGATGTTGCTCAGGCACAGCACGGACAGGATCAACGTGATCACCGCCCCGACGACGGTCCGCGCCTCCATCAGGAACATGACCGGCGCCACCAGGTTCCATGCCGCCGGGAAGCCGCGGAACCAGTTGTCCTCGCTCATCATGTCCTTGCGGGCGAACCAGATGGCCGAGGTGAAGACCATCACGCACAGCACCGCGATGCCCCAGTTGTTCTGCGGAACGACCTTGAACTCGTACATGAACGCGGCCGGGACGACCACGCAGGTGACGTAGTCGATGATCAGGTCGAGCAGGAACCCGTCGATGAGCGGCACCCGGCGCTCCACCTCGAGCGCCCGGGCGATCGGGCCGTCGACGCCGTCGATGAGCAGCGTCACGAGCAGCCAGATGATCGCGTAGTCGGGCCGGTTGACGAGGATGTCGCGCATCGCGAGCATCGCGGCCACGATGCCGAGGGTGGTGAACAGGTGCACCAGCCACGCATTCCGCCACTGCGCAGCGCTGCATGCGGCGCCGGACGGACGGAACGGCGAACTCACATCTGAGACAGTAAGCGCTGCCGAGGTGCCGGCAAAGTCGGCGTTCAGTGTCCGCCTAGCAGGAGTTGGGCCGCATCGGCGTCGGCGTGGAACACCAACACGTCGTAACCCCCGTCGCGCCGGCGCGACATCGACGAGCGGATACCGGCCTCGCCGAGCACGGCACGGTGCTGCAGCGCCTCCTGGCGCGACAGCCGGGATTCGACGACGGTCAGCAGCCCGAGGTTCGCCGCGGTCGCGTCGACCGGCATCGTGGCCTGCCGGGGCCGCGACGGCCGGAACACCCAGCGCAGCACGAGCCCGAGCAGCAGCACCATGACGACCGCCACGATCTCGGCTCTCGGGTCGTTGCCCACATCCCCATCATGCTCCGCTGCCCGCGGCGAGGTGGGTCCGCAGGCCCCGCTCGCCCGATCGCATCATGTGGTCGTGATTCAGCCGCAGCAACGGGCGCACGAAGCGGCTCGCGAGGTGCACGGCCCCGTGGCCCACAGCGACCTCCTCGTCGAAGACGGCGACCGTGCCGTCGCCGTTGCCGGTGATCGTCCACTGGCTGCTGCCGACGAGGTCGCCGGTCAGGCTGGCCCGCAACACCCCCGCGGCGGCGTCCTCGACCTCGCGGCACATCACGAAGACCACTTCGTAGGGCAGCATGCTGCGACACCGCAGCTCTCCGGACGTGGCGTCGATGCGACGGGCAGCCTGGACCTGCGGCCACCACTGCGGATAGTTCTCGACGTCGGCCAGCACTGTGTAGACCTCGTCGACGGGCGCCTGCAGATGCCACTCGGTGTGGAATTCGTTGGTGCCGCTCATCCGGCGGTGCGCGCCACTTTGTGCGGCGCTGCCTGGGCGATCGGCTTCACCACGAGCAGGTCGATGTTCACGTGCGCGGGCCGGGTCACCACGAAGGCGATCGCGTCGGCGACGTCGTCCGCGGTGAGTGGCGCCTCGACGCCCTCGTAGACCTTGGCCGCGCGCTCTGCGTCGCCGCCGAAGCGCACCAGCGAGAACTCCTCGGTGGCCACCATGCCGGGCGCGACCTCGCTGACCCGGACCGGGCGGCCGTTGAGCTCCAGCCGCAGGGTCTCCATCAGCGCGCGGGCGCCGAACTTCGCGGCGCTGTAGCCGGCACCGCCCTCGTAGACGCCGTAGCCGGCGATCGAACCGGTCAGCACGACGTGGCCGCCGCCGCGCTCGGCCAGCAGCGGCAGCAACGCCTTCGTCATCCGCACGGTGCCCAGCACGTTGGTCTCGTACATGCGTTGCCAGTCGTCGAGGTCGGCCGACTCGACCGGATCCATGCCGAGCGCCCCGCCGGCGTTGTTGACCAGCACACTGACGTTCGCACCGTCGGCCTGGAGTTGACCGGCAAGCGCGCCCACGCTCTCGTCGTCGGTGACGTCCACGGTCACCGGGGTGATGCGCGAGTGGGCGCTGGCGAGGTCGAGCACCCGGGCGGTGCGGCGCGCGCCGGCCCACACCTGATAGCCCTCGTCGGCGAGCCGGACGGCGGTGGCGGCGCCGATACCGCTCGAGGCTCCGGTGACCACGGCGATTCCTCGGGATTCGGTCATGGCGAGATTGTGCACCCGGACGGTTCAGGCGTCGCGGTTCGCGGTGCCGGTGACCGGCGGGTCGACCGACCACGGGAAATCGATCCACCGGTCGGTGCGCCGCCAGACGTATTCGCACTCGACGACGCTGCGCGGCTTCTCGTAGATGACGGCGCACCGCACCTCGGCCACGTGCAGCCGGCAGAACTCCTTCACCAGTGCCAGCGTGGCCCCGGTGTCGGCGACGTCGTCGGCGACCAGCACCCGGGTGCCGGTCAGGTCGACCGGCTCGGGGACCGGTGGCAGCACCACAGGCATGTCCAGCCGTTCGTCGACACCGGTGTAGTACTCCACGTTCATGACGTGCAGGTTCTTCACGTCGAGGGCATAGCCGAGCGCCCCCGCGACGAACAACCCGCCACGTGCGATGGCCAGCACGAGGTCGGGGCGGAAGCCGTCCGCGTGCACGGCGCGCGCAAGCTCGCGGCTCGCGGTGCCGAACCGCTCCCAGGTGAGGGTCTCCCGCTCTGCCGTCGCCGGAGCTGCCACGATCGGTAGCCTGCCAGACCTGCGAGGTCGACCACAGATGCCCTCGAAGATCGGGTCACCCGGCGCCTCCCCGCCTACACTCCGGCAAAAGCGGAGGTGCTCGAGATGCCCTATCCGACCGACGGCGAACGCGACCGGCCCTGGCTGATGCGCACCTACGCCGGGCACTCGTCGGCGCACGAGTCGAACGCGTTGTACCGGCGCAACCTCGGCAAGGGCCAGACCGGGCTGTCCGTCGCGTTCGACCTGCCCACCCAGACCGGGTACGACCCGGACGCCGAACTCGCCCGGGGTGAGGTCGGCAAGGTCGGCGTCCCGGTCTCGCACCTCGGTGACCTGCGCACGCTGTTCGACGGCATTCCGCTCGAGCAGATGAACACGTCGATGACGATCAACGCGCCGGCGATGTACCTGCTGGCGCTCTACCTGACGGTCGCGCAAGAGCAGGACGCCGATCCGAAGCGACTGACCGGCACCACGCAGAACGACATCGTGAAGGAATACCTCTCCCGCGGCACGTACGTGTTCCCACCGGGACCATCGCTGCGGCTGATCACCGACATGATCGCGTACACGGTCGCGAACGTTCCGAAGTGGAACCCGATCAACGTCTGCAGCTATCACCTGCAGGAGGCCGGCGCGACGCCGGTGCAGGAGGTCGCTTTCGCGCTGTGCACGGCGATCGCGGTGCTCGACTCGGTGCGCGATTCCGGTCAGGTCGAGCCGGAGCGATTCGGCGAGGTGGTCGCGCGGATCTCGTTCTTCGTCAACGCGGGCGTGCGCTTCGTCGAGGAGATGTGCAAGCTACGCGCCTTCGGCCGGCTGTGGGACGAGATCACCCGCGAGCGCTACGGCGTGCAGGACGAACGGCAGCGGCGGTTCCGGTACGGCGTGCAGGTGAACTCGCTCGGGCTCACCGAGGCGCAGCCGGAGAACAACGTGTACCGGATCCTGCTCGAGATGCTCGCTGTGACGATGTCGCGCGACGCCCGGGCCCGGGCGGTGCAGTTGCCGGCGTGGAACGAGGCCCTCGGATTGCCGCGGCCGTGGGACCAGCAGTGGTCGTTGCGCATGCAGCAGGTGCTGGCCTTCGAGTCGGACCTGCTCGAGTACGAGGACCTGTTCGCCGGGTCGAGCGTCGTCGAGGCGAAGGTGGCCGAGATCGCCGACGGCGCGCGCGCTGAGATCGATCGCATCCTCGAGATGGGCGGCGCGGTGGCCGCCGTGGAGTCGGGATATCTGAAATCGGAATTGGTTTCCTCGCTCGCGTTGCGGCGGCGCCGGATGGAATCCGGTGAGGACATCGTGGTGGGCGTCAACGCCTACACCGAAACCGAGCCCAACCCGCTGCTCGGCTCGACCGACGGCGGCATCCTGACCGTGGACCCGGCGGTCGAGGAATCGGCGCGTGCCGCCATCGAGGCGTGGCGGGCCGGGCGCGACCCCGCAGCCGTCGACGAGGCGCTCACCGCGCTCCGCGACGCCGCGAAGACCGACGAGAACCTGATGCCGGCCTCGCTGGCGTGCGCCCGCGCGGGCGTGACGGTCGGGGAGTGGGCCGGCGAGTTGCGCGCGGTGTTCGGCGAGTACCGCCCGCCCACCGGCGTGTCCGGCGCGAGCGGCGGCGGCCACGAGGGGTCGTTGGCCCAGGTTGCCGGGCGAGTGCGGGAACTCGGCGCCGCGCTCGGCCGCCCGCCCAAGTTCCTGGTCGGCAAGCCCGGGCTCGACGGGCACTCCAACGGCGCCGAGCAGATCGCGGTGCGGGCCCGCGACGCCGGCTTCGAGGTCGTCTACAGCGGCATCCGGCTCACGCCCGCGCAGATCGTGGCGGCGGCGGTGCAGGAGGACGTCGACGTGGTGGGCTTGTCGGTGCTGTCGGGTTCGCATCTGTCCGTGGTGCCCGAGGTGGTGGCCGGGCTGCGCGCCGCCGGGCTCGACGACGTCCCGGTCATCGTCGGCGGGATCATCCCGGACGCCGACGTGCCGCGGTTGCGCGCCGCCGGCGTGGCACGGGTGTTCACGCCCAAGGACTTCGAGATCACCGACGTACTCGGCCAGATCGTCGACACCATCGAGGCCGCGCGCACCTGACCGGTAGCCTCGCGGGCTGTGCGTCTGGTCATCGCCCGCTGCAGCGTCGACTACGTCGGCCGGCTGACCGCCCACCTGCCGCCCGCGACCCGGCTGCTGCTCGTCAAAGCCGACGGCTCCGTGCTCGTGCACGCCGACGGCGGGTCCTACAAGCCGCTGAACTGGATGAGCCCGCCGTGCTCGCTGGTCGAGACCGAGTCGACGCTGGACGGTCACCAACAAGGCGGGGGAGCAGCTGGTGATCACGCTCGATCAGGTGCTGCACGACTCGCAGCACGACCTCGGCGTCGACCCCGGTCTGGTCAAGGACGGTGTGGAGGCGCACCTGCAGAAGCTGCTGGCCGAGCAGATCGACACCCTCGGCACCGGCTACCGCCTCGTCCGCCGCGAATACCCCACCCCGATCGGGCCGGTCGACATCCTCGCCCGCGACCCGGCGGGGACGGCGGTGGCCGTCGAGATCAAGCGGCGTGGCGAGATCGACGGGGTCGAGCAGCTGACCCGCTACCTCGAACTGCTCAACCGCGACCCGCTGCTCGCGCCGGTGTCCGGGGTGTTCGCCGCACAGGAGATCAAGCCGCAGGCGCGAACCCTCGCCGAGGATCGCGGCATCCGCTGCGTGGTGCTCGACTACGAAGCGATGCGCGGGGCGGACGACCCGTCGCAGCGACTTTTCTGAACGCTAATCTGCCTGCATGAGCAAGGACATCCAGCAGGTCGGCATCATCGGGCTCGGCACGATGGGCGCGGGCATCGCCGAGGTGTGCGCCCGCAGCGGCGTGCAGGTGATCGCCGTCGAGACCGACGAGACCGCGTTGGCCCGGGGCCGCGGCCACGTCGAGGGCTCCACCGGGCGCGCCGTCGACCGCGGGAAGCTGAGTGCCGAAGACCAGCAGGCGCTGCTCGACCGGATCAGTTTCGGCACCGACCTCGGGGCGCTCAGCGAGGCCGACCTCGTAGTGGAGGCGGTGCCCGAGAAGCTGGACCTCAAGCGCGCGATCTTCGGCGAGCTCGACACCATCTGCAAGCCGGACACCATCCTCGCGAGCAACACGTCCTCGCTGTCGGTCACCGAGATCGCCGTCGCCACCGGCCGCCCGGGCAAGGTGGTAGGTCTGCACTTCTTCAACCCCGCGCCGGTGATGAAGCTGGTCGAG
This sequence comes from uncultured Actinomycetota bacterium, assembly GCA_963850835.1. GTDB lineage: Bacteria > Actinomycetota > Actinomycetes > Mycobacteriales > Jatrophihabitantaceae > Jatrophihabitans. The sequence goes on from CAWKNB010000010.1 coordinate 37,483, forward strand.
GTCGTGCGCACGGTGGTCACCGAGCCCGATGTCGTGGAGGACGTCGAGGCGTTCGCCCAGCGGCTGGGCAAGACCGACGTCACCATCGGCGACCGCGCCGGGTTCATCGCCAACGCCCTGCTGTTCGGCTACCTGAACCACGCCGTGGCGCTCTACGAATCGCGCTACGCCAGCCGCGAGGACATCGACGCCGCGATGAAGCTGGGCTGCGGGCTGCCGATGGGCCCGCTCGCGCTCGTCGACCTGATCGGCATCGACACCGCCTACGAGATCCTCGTGACGATGTACGGGCAGTCGCGCGACCGCCTGCACGCCCCGCAGCCGATCTTCAAGCAGATGATGACCGCCGGTCTGATGGGCCGTAAGTCCGGCCGCGGCTTCTACACCTACGAAGCCGCCGACTCCCCGGTGGTGGTGCCCGACGCGCTCACGCCGGCGGCCGATGCCGCGCTCATCGGGGCGCGCGAGGTGCGTTCGGTCGGCGTGGTGGGGTCCGGGACCATGGCCACCGGCATCGTGGAGGTGTTCGCGAAGGCGGGCTTCGACGTGACCGTCGTGACCCGCTCGGCCGACAAGTCCGACAAGGTGATCGGCGCGCTCACCCGCTCGCTGGACAAGGCCGTCGGGCGGGGAAAGCTCACGGAGGCCGACCGCGAAGCTGCGCTGGGGCGGGTCACCGCATCGATCTCGCTGGACGACCTGGCGTCGGCACAACTCGTCGTCGAGGCGATCGCGGAGGATCTCGTCGCCAAGCAGACGTTGTTCGCGAACCTCGACGACATCTGCGCGCCGGGCGCCGTGCTCGCCACCACGACCTCCTCGCTGCCGGTGATCGAGTGCGCGGCGGCCACCTCGCGGGCCGCCGACGTGATCGGGATGCACTTCTTCAACCCGGCGCCGGTGATGCGGCTGGTGGAGATCGTGTCGACCATCGCCACCGCGGCCGACGTGCAGGCCACGGCCCTCGACGTCTGCGCCAAGCTCGACAAACGCGCGGTGCGCTGCGGCGACCGCGCCGGCTTCATCGTCAACGCGCTGTTGTTCCCGTACCTGAACGACGCGGTCAAGATGCTCGAGGCGCACTACGCGACCGCCGATGACATCGACTCGGCCATGAAGGTCGGTTGCGGATACCCGATGGGCCCGTTCGAGCTGCTCGACGTCGTGGGCAACGACGTCTCCCTGGCCATCGAGCGGCAGCTGTTCGAGGAGTACCGCGAGCCCGGCTTCGCACCCGCACCGCTGCTCGAGCACCTGGTCACCGCCGGCCGCCTGGGCCGCAAGACCGGTAAGGGGTTCCGCGACTACGTCTGAGCTGCCGGCGGGTCACGTCCCACCAGGTGAAGACGTCGGCGCCCTCCCGGTGATAGGGCGACGTTCCGGGCGCCGGGAGGTCAGGCGCGCGGCGGTTCCGGGGCCGGGTCGGGGGTTCGTTGCGGTCTCGGCCGGTGCCGGCGACGCGTCGACCGGTGCCTCGGCGACTGTCTCGGGCATGGTTGCAGCCGGCACCTCGGCCGATGCCTCGCGCGGCACCTCGGCCGATGCCTCGGGCGGGACCTCGATCGGCGCCTCGTCGGCCGGCTCCACCGGTGCCTCGGTCGGTGCCTCGGCCGACAGCTCGGTCGGTGCCTCGATCGACAGCTCGGTCGGTGCCTCGGTCGACGGTCCGGCCGGCGCCGCGCCCAAGTCCTCAGCCTCGACCGTTTGCGGGCCGGGGCCGGGCTTGGGCCGGTCGGCCTCGAGCATCGCCAGGCTGTCGCCGGGCGGCAGTTCGGGCTGCATCGGGGTGGCGGCCAGCGACTCCGCGAGGGCGACCTGCAGCCGGCCGTTCAGCGCGTTCAGGTGGGCGTGGGTGTCGTCGCGATGGGCGTGCAGGCGGCGCACCTCGTGGGTGGCGTCGGCGATCAGCTGGCGCGCGGTGGCCTTCGCGTCCGCGATCGTCTTGGCCGCTTCGGCGTCGGCGGCCGCCTTCTGCTCGGCCTGCTCCTTGTTCGCGGCGGTGCGCCGGATGCGCTGGGTGATCTCGAAGTCCTCGTTGGCCTTCGCCCGGGCCGACGCAGCCTCCTCGTCGAGCCGGGTGCGCTCGGCCAGCGACTCCTGCTCGAGCCGGGTCCGCTCGGCCGTCGATTCGCGGGTCAGCCGGGTCCGCAGTTCCTCGGCCTCGGCCGAGAGCCGGTCCTCCTCGACCCGGGTGCGCGCCGTCGACTCCTCGAGCATGGCGAGCACCTCGGTGCGGTGGGCCTCGACCTCCGCGATGCGGCGGCGGAAGGTCTCGTCGGCCTCCGCCTTGCGCTCGGTGGCCTCTTCGACCAGCCGCGCGGCCTCCGACCCGGCCGCGGCGCGGGTGCGGGCGGCGCTGTCTGCGGCGTCGTTGCGCACCTGCTCGGCCTGGGCGTCGGCGTCCTGCCGCACCTTGGCGGCCGTCGTCTTCGCGGCGTCGAGCAGGTGCTTGACCCGCTCGTCGACGTTCTCGGTGGTGACCCCTTCGGTGGCTGCGCGCAGTTGGCGCCGCAACGACTCGGTCTGGGCCTGCGCACTTGCGAGCTGAGCGGCGAGGTCCGCGCTCCGGGCGGTCGCGTTGTCGCGCTCGGCACCGAGCAGGCGCAACTCGTCGTCGATGCGGCCGATCTCGCGATCGACCTGGGCCCGGTCGTAACCACGCATCGCGGTGTCGAACCCGCGGCTCATCTCGTAGAGCGGCAGGATTTCGGGAGTCGGCTCGCTCATGCGCCCATGTTTCCACTCACGGCGGGAATGTCCCAAGTCCGTGCCCGGAACACTCCGGCGCTACCGGTTCCGGAACCTGTTGATCGCCTCGAGGTGGCGCTCCCGCAATTGCGGGTCCCGCACGCCCAGTCCTTCCTCGGGTGCGAGGCACAGCACCCCGACCTTGCCCTGGTGCAGATTCCGGTGGACGTCATATGCGGCCTGTCCGGTGTCGCCGAGGGAATAGACCTTCGACAGCGTCGGGTGGATGGCACCCTTGGCGATCAGGCGATTCGCCTCCCACGATTCGCGGTAGTTCGCGAAGTGCGAGCCGACGATGCGCTTGAGCGTCATCCACAGGTACCGGTTGTCGTACTCGTGCCAGTACCCGGACGTCGAGGCGCAGGTGACGATCGTGCCGCCACGTTTCGTGACGTAGACCGACGCGCCGAAGGTCTCCCGGCCCGGGTGCTCGAACACGATGTCCGGGTCGTCGCCGCCGGTCAGCTCGCGGATCCGCGCCCCGAAGCGCTTCCACTCGCCGGGCTGCTGGACGCCGTCGCGCCAGAACTCATAGCCCTCGGCGTTGCGGTCGATGACCAGGTCGGCACCCATCGCGCGGCAGATCTCGGCCTTCTCCGGCGAGGACACGACGCACACCGGCGTGCCGCCGCCGTTGAGCGCGTACTGGGTCGCGTAGCCGCCCAGGCCGCCCGACGCGCCCCAGATCAGTACGGTGTCGCCCTGCTTCATCGCGGCGCCGTGGTGGCTGACCAGCTGCCGATAGGCGGTGGAGTTCACCAGCCCCGGGGCAGCGGCCTCCTCCCAGGTCAGGTGCGCGGGCTTGGGCATGAGCTGGTTGGACTTCACCAGCGCCAGCTGCGCCAGGCCGCCGAAGTTGGTCTCGAACCCCCAGATGCGCTGCTGCGGGTCCATCATCGTGTCGTCGTGGCCCTGCGGGTCCTCCAGCTCGACCGACAGGCAGTGCGCCACGACCTCGTCGCCCGCGCGCCACCTCGTCACGCCCGGCCCGACCCGCAGGATCACCCCGGCGAGGTCGGACCCGACGACGTGATACGGCTGGTCGTGCTTGGCCGCGAGCTGGGAGCTCCTGCCGTACCGGCGCAGGAAGGAGAACGTCGAGACCGGCTCGAAGATCGACGTCCAGACGGTGTTGTAGTTGATCGCGCTCGCCATCACCGCGACGATCGCCTCGCCCGGCCCGAGTTCCGGGGTGGGCACCTCCTGCACGTGCAGGCTCTTGCGCGGGTCCTTGTCGCGGGGCGCCATGCCGTCGAACATGTCGACCTCGTCGGCGCGTACGACGACCCCCTCGTAGCTGTCCGGCACCGGGAGTTCGGCGACGGCGGCCAGGTCGTTGTCGAGGATGGCGGTGCGGATCTCGTCCACGGGGTCAATCCCTTCGGGCGGGGTCTGCCAGCGAGTTACCGGACAGTAACAACTTCAGTGGCCGTCGTCAGCTGCCGGTTCGACCAGTTCGACGAGCACGCCACCGGCGTCCTTGGGGTGGACGAAGTTGACTCGGCTGTTCGACGTGCCGCGGCGCGGCGCTTCGTAGAGCAGCCGCATTCCGCGCTCGCGCAGCGTCGCGGACACCGCGTCGATGTCCTCGACGGTGTAGGCCACCTGCTGCACGCCCGGGCCGCTGCGGTCGATGAACTTCGCGATCGTCGACTCCGCGGACAGTGGGGCGAGCAGCTGGATGCGTGTGGTGCCGTCTCCGACCGCCAGCATCGCCTCGCGCACGCCCTGTTCCTCGTTGGTCTCCTCGTGCACGCTGACCACCCCGAACGTGTCGCGGTAGAACGCGATCGCGGTGTCGAGATCGGGCACGGCGATGCCGACGTGGTCGATTTTGGTGAACAGCGCGGGCTCCGGCATCGGCTCATGGTGGCAACCACAACCGTTTGCGGGCATCCGGTCGTGCCGGACTTCACATCGTGACGAACCCCCGGATCGTTACAGTGAAGCGCGAATCCCGAGGAGGACTGCATGGCTGGATCGGTGATCGTCGACGGCGCCCGGACCCCGATGGGTCGGCTGCTCGGATCGCTCAAGGACTTCAGCGGTGCCGACCTCGGCGGCGTCGCGATCAAGGCCGCGCTCGAGCGTTCAGGTGTCGCCCCGGACCAGGTGCAGTACGTGATCATGGGCCAGGTGTTGCTCGCCGGCGCCGGCCAGATCCCGGCGCGGCAGGCGGCCGTGAAGGCCGGCATCCCGATGAACGTGCCGTCGATCACCATCAACAAGGTGTGCCTGTCCGGGCTGGACGCGATCGCCTTGGCCGACCAGCTCATCCGCGCCGGCGAGTTCGACATCATCGTCGCGGGCGGCCAGGAGTCGATGACCAACGCCCCGCACCTGCTGCCCAAGTCGCGCAGCGGCTACAAGTACGGCTCGGTCGAGATGCTGGACGCGATGGCCTTCGACGGTCTGACCGACGTCTTCGACCACATCCCGATGGGCGAGTCGACCGACAACGTCAACAAGAAGCTGCAGCTCACCCGCGAGGATCAGGACGAGTTCGCGGCCCGGTCGCACCAGCGCGCCGCGATCGCGCAGAAGAACGGCGTGTTCGACGACGAGATCACCCCGGTTTCGATTCCGCAACGCAAGGGCGATCCGATCGAGTTCCGCGAGGACGAGGGCATCCGCGGTGACACCACGGTGGAGGGGCTGGCCAAGCTGCGACCGGCGTTCACCAAGGACGGCACGATCACTGCCGGGACGTCGTCGCAGATCTCCGACGGCGCCTGCGCGGTCGTGGTGATGAGCAAGGCGAAGGCCGAGGAGCTCGGGTTGAGCTGGCTGGCCGAGATCGGCGCGCACGGCAACGTGGCGGGGCCGGACAACTCGCTGCAGTCGCAGCCGTCGAACGCGATCATGGATGCCCTTCGCAAGGAGGGTATGTCCGTGGCCGACCTCGACCTGATCGAGATCAACGAGGCGTTCGCCGCGGTCGGTATCCAGTCGATGAAGGACCTCGGTGTGTCCGCGGACAAGGTCAACGTCAACGGCGGGGCGATCGCGCTGGGCCACCCGATCGGGATGTCCGGCGCGCGGCTGGCGCTCACCCTCGCCTACGAGCTGAAGCGGCGCGGCGGCGGCACCGGTGCTGCGTCCCTGTGCGGCGGCGGCGGTCAGGGCGACGCGCTGATCCTGCACGTGCCGGCCTGAGCCTTCACCTGATCGCGTCGCAACGACCCCGACTGTGCGCACTTCTCGATCGACGCCCGACGTCGGCGACCTCGTCACCCGCACCCGGGCGGGGGAGACACGAGCCGTCGCTCGCCTGATATCGCTGGTGGAGAACGACTCGCCGGTGCTGCGCGAGGTCGCCGCGGCGCTCGCGCCCTACGGCGGCCACGCCCAGGTGGTCGGGCTCACCGGTTCGCCGGGCGTCGGCAAGTCGACGACGACCACGGCCACCGTGACGGCGCTGCGGGCGATGGGCCGCCGGGTGGGCGTGCTCGCGGTCGACCCGTCGTCGCCGTACTCGGGCGGGGCGCTGCTGGGCGACCGGGTGCGGATGCAGGAGCATGCCACCGACGACGGCGTGTTCATCCGGTCGATGGCGTCGCGGGGGCAGCTCGGCGGGCTGTCCGCGGCCGTGCCGCAGGCGCTGCGGGTGCTCGACGCCGCATGCTTCGACATCGTGCTGGTGGAGACCGTCGGGGTCGGGCAGGCCGAGGTGGAGATCGCTTCGCTGGCCGACACCACGCTGTTGGTCGTCGCGCCCGGGTTCGGCGACGGCATCCAGGCCGCGAAGGCCGGGATCATCGAGATCGCCGACGTGTTCGTGGTCAACAAGGCCGATCGCGACGGCGCCGACCAGGTGGTGCGCGACCTGCGGAACATGCAGGGCCTGGGCGGACGGCATTCGGTGGCCGGCGCGTGGCGACCGCCGATCGTGAAGACGATCGCAGCTCGGGCCGAGGGGATCGACGACGTGCTCGCGGCAATCGACAAACACCGCGGTTGGCTGGCCGCCCACGGCGAGGACGAGCGCCGCCGCCGGGCCCGGGCCGCGACCGAGATCGAGGCGATCGCGCTGGGCGCGGTCCGGCAGCGCTTCGCCCAGGTGCACGGCTCGGCCGCGCTCGACGAGGCGGCCGCGCGTGTGGTGGCCGGCAAGACCGACCCCTTCACCGCCGCCGACGAACTCGTCGCCGCTCTCTGACCTCGCCGCCGTACGTCAGGCGGACAGGCCGTCGATGAAGTCGCGGGCGAGGGTCGCGGTTCGCTCGCGGTACTCGAACTGCGGTACGTGACCGCAGTCGTCCAGCACGATCGAGCGCGCGCTGGGCAGCGCCTCGGCGACGAAGCGGCCGAACCCGGAGGGCACCAGCGAGTCGCGGTCGCCCCAGATGAACAGCGCCGGCGGCTTCAGCGCCGGCAGGCGATCCCAGAAACCGGTCTCGCCGAACGGCTCGTCCAGGTAGATGTGACGCATGGCCGAGAACATCGCCAGCCGGTTGGCGCGGTTCGTCGACACGCGCAGGAACTCGTCGATCGCCGCGTCGAACCAGGCGTCCGGGAGTCGGGACGGCTCGGCGAACAGTCCTCGCACGCCGCGCAGTGCCATCCGGCGGGGGATGCGCACCGGCAGCGCCGCGAGCTCGTCGGGAACCAGGCGCACGAACGGCACCAACTGGCGCAGCTTGCGAAACGCCACGGCGGGGCACAGCAGGACCAGGCCGCGCACCTGATCCGGCGAGTTCAGCGCCACCTCGAGCGCAGCCCGGCCGCCCAGGCTGTTGCCGATCAGCACGGCCGGCTGGTCGCAGGTCTCGCGCAGGAACGCCATCAGCCAGTCGCCGAGGTACCGCGCCGCGTGTGCGGCCCCGGTCGCCTGGGTTCCTCCGTGGCCCGGCAGGTCCGGTGCCAGGACCCGGAAGTCGCGGGCCAGGGTGGGGATCAGCGGCAGCATCGACGCGTTCGTCGCGCTCAGCCCGTGCACCAGCACGACCGGTGGCGCGTCGACCGGGCCGGCCTCGAGGTAGAACGTCTCCAGCCCGCCCGCCCGCACCGACCGCGTGTACGTGCGGGTGTCGTCCGGCTCGTCACCGGGGAACATGCCGTCGAGCTGCAGGGCGAGTGCGAGATCACCGCGCACGGTCAACGATCCGTCGAGGAAGGCCTGCACGCCGGACAGCCGTCCGGACACGACGTCGGTCAGGACCGGCAGCGGGGCCTTGACGGTGGTCGTGGGCCGGGCCGGACCCCCGCGGCGGGCACTGGCCCGGCCGTTGTCGATGTCGATCGTCCAGTTCGCCATCCCGCCGGCCGTGAACAGCAGCGTCGCGGCCCGATCGGCGAGCAACGGGGAGTAGATGCCGCGCACCCGCTCGCGCAACAGCGGGAGGAGGTCGTTGTCCGGCACCGGCCAATAGTCCCCAATTCTGCGCACAGTTTCTCGGTGAACCGCCGATTCAGGCGGTTTGTGCCGAGCTTTCCACCTCCAGGAGCGACGCTTCGTGCAGCGACTCCTCGTAGGCCTGGTGACCGCCCCGGATGCCGAACAACCGCTTGGACAGCAGCAGATACAACACCGCGGCCGACGTTCACGACCAGCACGACGACCTTGAGCCAGGTGACGTTCTCGGTCAGCTCGTAGATCTCGAGCGGGATGAACAGCGTCGTGCCGACGACCGCGACGTATTCACCCCACCGCTTCAGCGACCACAGGCCGATGCCCTCGGCCACCTGGAGCAGCCCGTACAGGAGGATCCCGAACGCGATGAGGTTGAGCGTCGACGGCTTCGCGTTGAGGACGTGTTCGATCGATCGGATCGTGGCGGAATCCGACACGTTGAAGTGGATCTGCCGGAAGAACGGGCCGAGAGACTTGAGGTCGCGCTCGAACAGTTCCTGCAGGCTGACCTGGGTGCTGCGCAGGCGCCACACCCCGATCGCCAGCAGGATCAGCACCAGCCCGCGCAGCCAACGCTCGATGGCGAGGGCGCGCAGGATGAACGCAGCGCGCAATGCCTTGCCACGCAACAACACCGGCGCCTCGTCCGCCGGTCCGGAGCCATTCGGGTCACCCAACACGTAGGTGCCGCACCGCAGACACCGCCAGGCGTCACCGAGGGGCGTGCTCGCCTCGAGCTTCGCGCGGTACCCGGGCTCGCTCGGCGCGTAGGTCACATGCTCTTTGCGCGAGCAGGTGCGCAGGTTCCAGTCCATGGCGAGATTCCTACCCCGAGAGGTGTCGATCCGGCAGGATCACGTTCGTCGGGACCAAGACGGCCCGGACGGCGGGCCCGACGAGAGGAACGCATCATGTCGCAGTACCTGATCCTGATCCACGACGACGAGCAGGTGTGGGCTCAGATGGACGACGCGACCCGCACGCGAGCGCACGGCGCGTACATGGAGTTCGGCGAGAAGAACGAGGCCAACATCGTCGGGGGCAACGCGCTGCAGCCCGTCCACACGGCCACCACGGTGCGACCGGACGGCGCCGGCGGCTTCACCGTCACCGACGGGCCGTTCGCCGAGACCAAGGAAGCCCTCGGCGGCTACTACCTCGTCGAGGCCGACGATCTCGACGAGGCGATCGGTATCGCCAAGCAGATCCCGGTGCAGTCCGGCGGGCTGGAAGTCCGGCCGGTCATGGTGTTCAACTGATCGAGTCCGAGTCGGCCTCGGCGGCAGTCGCCAGCGCGGTCGCGGACGCGCACCGGCGCGAGTGGGGATTCGTCCTCGCCGCGACGGTGCGCGTCACCCGCGACATCGACATCGCCGAGGAATGCGTGCAGGACGCCTACGCCCAGGCCCTGCGCGTCTGGGCCGAGCGGGGCATCCCGCGCAATCCCGCCGCCTGGCTGACGACCACGGCCCGCAACCGGGCCCTCGACCTCCTCCGGCGCGAGACCCGGCTGCGGCAACTGCTACCGCTCGTCATGGAGGACGACGCGCGGCCCGAGCCGGAATACGACATCCCGGACGACCGGCTGCGGCTCATCTGTACCTGTTGCCACCCGGCGCTGGCCCCGGAGGCGCGGGTCGCGCTCACCCTGCGCCTGCTGTGCGGATTGACCACCGTCGAGGTGGCCCGCTCGTTCCTCGTCAGCGAATCCACGATGGCGGCGCGAATCACGCGCGCCAAGAAGAAGATCGCCACCGCCCGGATCCCGTACCGCGTGCCCTCGGCCGCGGAATTGCCGGCCCGCATCGACGGGGTGCTCGAGGTGGTGCACCTCGTGTTCACCGCCGGGCACACCGCCCCGGTGGGAGACGGGTTGCGACGCGGCGACCTCGTCGAGCGCTCGCTGGACCTCGCGAGGTTGTTGCGAACACTGCTGCCGACCGACCCGCAGGTGGCGGCCCTGCTTGCGTTGATCCTGCTCACCGACGCCCGGCGCGCCACCCGCACCGACGCCACCGGCGCGCTCGTGCTGCTCGCCGACCAGGACCGCACCGCCTGGGACGCGGCCGAGATCGACGAGGGGCTCGGGCTGGTGCGCGAGGCGCTGCGCGCCCGACCGCCGAGCCGGCTCGCGCTGCAGGCGGCGATCGCCGCGGTGCACGCGGAGGCGCCGAGCTGGGCGGCCACCGACTGGGCCCAACTCGTCGGGCTCTACGACGTGTTGCTGCACACCTGGCCGTCGCCGGTGGTGGCGCTGAACCGGGCCGTGGCGGTGGGCTTCGCCGACGGGCCGCAGGCCGGGCTCGCGGCGCTGGACGAGCTGGCCGCCGAACCGCAACTCGCCGGCTACGCCTACCTCAGCGCCGCGCGCGCCGACCTGCTGCGCCGCCTCGATCGTCGCTGCCGAGGCACGGCTGGCGTACGACGAGGCGTTGCTCCTGACCGAGAACGCGGTGGAGCGGCGTTTCCTGCTCGATCGGATTGCCACACTGGAGCGATGACCCGGGTGGAGCCGATGACGCCGGCCGACTGGCCACGGGTCCGCGACATCTACGCAGCGGGCATTGCCTCCGGGGATGCCACGTTCGAGCGCGAGCCGGCGGACTGGCCGGCGTGGAACGCGGCCCACCTGCCCGACCACCGGTTCGTCGCGCGTACGGACGACGTCATCGGGTGGGCCGCGGCCGCGCCGGCGTCCGACCGCACTGTGTACGCAGGTGTCGTCGAGAGCAGCGTCTACGTCGATCCCGGGGCCGCCCGTCGCGGGGCCGGCCGCGCCTTGCTCGCCGCTCTGGTCGCATCGACCGAGGCCGCCGGCATCTGGACGATCCGGGCCGGGATCTTCCCCGAGAACGGCGCGAGCCTGGCCCTGCACGAAGCGCTCGGCTTTCGCCGGGTGGGCGTGCACGAACGGATCGGCTGCCAGGACGGGCGCTGGCGCGATGTCGTGCTGCTCGAACGGCGCAGCACGGTGACGGGCTGCGGATGACCCCCGATTCGGTCACCGGGCTGCTGCGCTCGGCCGGGTGCGTGTTCGCCGAGGACGAGGCGCAGCTGCTGCTGGAGGCGGCCGACACGCCGGAGCGGCTCGAGGAGTTGGTCGAGCGGCGCTGTGCCGGGGAACCGCTGGAGTACCTGCTCGGCTGGGTGTCGTTCCGGGGGCGGCGGATCGCGATCGAGCCGGGGGTGTTCGTGCCCCGTCGGCGCACGGAGTACCTCGTCGAACTCGCAGTCGGGTTCGCGCGTCGCGGCGACGTCGTGGTCGACCTGTGCTGTGGCTGCGGGGCCATCGGTGCCGCGGTCGCGGCCGAGGTGCCCGGCGTCGAACTGCACGCCGCCGACATCGACCCGGTGGCGGTGCGCTGCGCGCGGCGCAACGTGCCCGGGCTGGTGTACTCGGGTGACCTGTACGCCGGCGTTGCCCGGCTCGCTGCGCGGTCGGGTGAACCTGCTGCTGGTCAACGCGCCCTACGTGCCGACCGGGCACATCCCGCTCCTGCCGCCCGAAGCTCGCGACCACGAGCCGCGCACCGCCTACGAGGGCGGGGCAGACGGGCTCGACGTCCACCGCAGGGTGAGCGCCGAGGCGGCGTTCTGGTTGGTGCACGGAGGGCGGCTGCTGATCGAGGTCGGCACCGACCAGGTGCCGGCAGCGACCGCGCTACCTTCGCCGCGACGGGCTGGCCCCCCGGGTCGAGACGTGCGACGACCTCGCTGCCACTGTGGTGATCGGGACCCGCCCGTGACGACGGTCGAGGTGTGGCACCTGGACGTCTTCGCGCGGCTGCCCGGCGGCGGCAACCCGTGCCCGATCGTGCTCGACGCCGATCCGCTCACCACGGCGCAGATGCAGGACATCGCTGCGCACTTCGGCCAGGAGAGCGGCTTCGTCACACGCACGACGACGGTCGGTTGCAGCTGCGCTACTTCGTGCCGCGCCACGAGATGTCGATGTGCGTCCACGCCACGGTCGCCGCGATCACCGCGCTGCGCGCCGCCGGGCGGCTGAGCGCGAATCGGCTGATCGTGCGCACCGGCTCCGGCGACTGCGCGGTCGAGTACTCGGACCCGGACGTCTCCGTGGAGCAGCAGCCGCCGCAGTTCGCCGTTGCGCGCGGCGTCGATCCCGGGTTGTGGGCCGCCGCCGGCATCCCACCCGAGGCGATCGACGCGACCCGGCCGGTGCAGGCGGTGAGCGTCTCGCGGCCGAAGTTGGTGGTGCCGTTGCGGACCGCCGCCGCGGTGCACGCCGCCACGCCGGACTTCGCGGCCCTGTGGGACCTGTGCCGCGCCGCCGACGCCACCGGCGCATACCTGTTCGCCCCGCACGACGACGGCCGGCCCGAGCACGTGGTGGCCCGCCAGTTCCCGGTCGACGCCGGCTACCCCGAGGACCCCGCGACCGGCGTCGCCGCGGGCGCGCTGGCCGCCTACCTGGCCGCGCTCGCGGGCCGACCCGGTTGGCACGAGATCGAGATCGACCAGGGCGACGCGATGGGGCGTCCGAGTCGGCTGCGGGCCGGCGCCTTCGCCGATGCCGGCGGTGTCCGGCGCAGCCTGGTCAGCGGCAGCGCGGCGTTGCGCGGTGTGGAACGACTCGACCTCGCCGTGCTCGGCCGCGCCTGACGCTGCCGGCGTGGCTCGGCCGGCCGACCGCTTCCCGGCCGGTTCTGTCGATTTTCGGCGAGGAATTCGACGGTCTTGGCCGGGAAGACGCACCTTCCCGTCGCCAAACGTCAGCGGTATGCGTCCAGGCCGGTGAGTTGCGCACCCAGCACCAGGGTGTGCACCTCGTGCGTGCCCTCGTAGGTGTAGACGGTCTCCAAGTTCACCGCGTGCCGCAGCACCGGGTACTCGGTGGTGATGCCGCTCCCGCCGAGGATCGAGCGGGCCTCGCGGCAGATCGCCAGCGCTGCGCTGACGTTCGCGAACTTGCCGAAGCTCACCTGGTAGGGCGTGATCCGGTCCTCGTCCTTCAGCTGGCCGAGCCGGCCGGCGGTCAACTGCATCTGCTGCAGCGACACCGCGAGGTCGACGAGCTTCTTCTGGGTCAGCTGGAACCCCGCGATCGGCTTGCCGAACTGGGTCCTGCTGCCGGCGTAGTCGAGCGTCGAGGCGAGGGCGTCGCGGGCTGCGCCGGTCACGCCGTAGACGATGCCGAACCGCGCCTCGGACAGGCAGCCGAGCGGGCCTTTGAGGCCTCGCACGCCGGGCAGCATCGCCGAAGCCGGCACCCGCACGTCGTCCATGATCAGCTCGCTCGTCACCGACGCGCGCAGCGAGATCTTGTGATGGACGTCCTGGCGGGTGAAGCCCGGCATGCCCTTCTCGAGCAGGAAACCGCGGATGCCGTCCTCGGTGCGCGCCCAGACGACGGCGACGTCGGAGATCGATCCGTTCGTGATCCACATCTTGTTGCCGGTGACGATCCAGTCGTCGCCGTCGCGCACCGCCTTCGTGCGCATCGAGCCGGGATCGGAGCCGGAGTCGGGTTCGGTGAGGCCGAAACAGCCGATCAACTCGCCGGCTGCCATGCCGGGCAGCCAGCGCTGCTTGTGCTCCTCGCTGCCGTAGGCATGGATGGCGAACATCGCGAGCGACCCCTGCACGCTCACCAGCGACCGCAATCCCGGAGTCGACCGCCTCGATCTCGGCGCACACCAGCCCGTACTGCGACGCCTTCGCGCCCTGGCAGCCGTACCCCTCGAGGTGCATGCCCAGCACGCCGAGCGCGCCGAACTCCTTCGCGAGGTCGCGCGCGGGCAGCGTGCCGTCCTCGAACCACTCGCGGATGTGCGGGCGGAGGCGGTCGTCGGCGAACTTGCGCACGGTGTCGCGCAGCAGCCGATCGTCGCCGTCGAGGTCGTCGGCGAGATCGAGCAGATCGAGTCGATCCAGAGCATCGGTCATGGCAGTGAAGTTACGCGCTACGCGGGCCCCCAGCAGCTGCCGACTACCCTTTGCGCATGCCGCCAGCGCTGGGCTTCGACCCGATCGACCGGGCCGGCGACCTCTGGCAACGCAACTGGCCCGACGAGGACGGCACGGTCTACGCCTCGATGCGGGCGGTGACCTCGATCATGCGGGCGCACCAGATCCTGATCGCCGAGCTCGACGCCATGCTGCGGCCCTACGGCATCACGTTCAGCCGCTTCGAGGCGCTGGTGCTGCTCAAGCATTCGCACGCCGGCGCGCTGCCGCTCTCGAAGGTCGGTGAGCGCCTGCAGGTGCACGCCACCTCGGTCACCAACGTGATCGACCGCCTCGAGGCCGCAGGACTGGTCCGTCGCGAACCCAATCCGCACGACGGCCGCGGCACGCTGGCCGTCATCACCGCCGAGGGCCGCGCGGTCGCCGACAAGGCGACGGCCGACCTCAACGCCGCGCGGTTCGGGCTGGCCGCGCTTGCCGAGGGCGACCTGGACGAGCTGTTCGGCGTCCTGCGCACCGTCCGGGTGGCCGCTGGAGACTTCGCCGCACCGACATAGCGTGACTCGCCGATTGCTAGTGCCCAAACTCACCTGGCGGATTACTAGGACGTCCTAGTAAATTCGAGGACATGGACGCTGAGGGTGTCGCCGCCGGTCGCGACCGGTGGCAGGAGCGCTACGACAAGGCCCGCAAGACCGACCGCGACTACACCACGCTGTCCGGCGAGGAGGTCGAGCCGGTCTACGGCCCGACCGGCGCCGACGACCGCATGGAGCGCATCGGCTGGCCGGGGGAGTACCCGTTCACCCGTGGCATCCACCCGTCCGGCTATCGCGGCAAGGCGTGGACGATCCGCCAGTTCGCCGGCTTCGGCAGTGCCAAGCAGACGAACGAGCGCTACAAGATGATCCTTGCCGAGGGCGGCGGCGGCCTGTCCGTGGCCTTCGACATGCCCACTCTGATGGGCCGCGACTCCGACGACCCGCGCTCGCTCGGCGAAGTGGGCCACTGCGGCGTCGCGATCGACTCCGCGGCCGACATGGACGTCCTGTTCGACGGCATCGATCTCACCGCCACCACGACGTCGATGACGATCTCCGGCCCGGCGGTGCCGGTGTTCTGCATGTACGTCGTCGCCGCCGAGCGCCAGGGTGCGGACATCTCGAAACTCGACGGCACGCTGCAGACCGACATTTTCAAGGAGTACATCGCCCAGAAGGAGTGGATCTACCCACCGGAGCCGCACCTCAAGCTGATCGGCGACCTGATGGAGTACGTCGGCACCGAGGTGCCGGCCTACAAGCCGCTGTCGGTTTCCGGCTACCACATCCGCGAGGCCGGGGCCACGGCCGCGCAGGAGCTCGCCTTCACCCTCGCCGACGGTTTCGGCTACGTGGAACTCGGCAAGTCGCGTGGCCTCGACGTCGACACCTTCGCCCCGGGCCTGTCGTTCTTCTTCGACGCGCACATCGACTTCTTCGAGGAGATCGCGAAGTTGCGTGCGGCCCGGCGGATCTGGGCGCGGTGGATGCGCGACGTCTACGGCGCCGAGACCGATCGCGCGCAGTGGCTGCGATTCCACACGCAGACGGCAGGCGTGTCACTCACCGCGCAGCAGCCCGACAACAACATCGTCCGCACCGCGGTCGAGGCGCTGGCCGCCGTGCTCGCCGGCACCAACTCGCTGCACACCAACGCCCTCGACGAGGTCCTCGCGCTGCCGTCGGCGCACGCCGCACAGATCGCGCTGCGCACCCAGCAGGTGATCGCCGAGGAGACCGGCGTGCTCAACGTCGCCGACCCGCTGGGCGGCTCCTGGTACGTCGAGGCGCTGACCGACAAGATCGAGGCCGACGCCGAACGCATCTTCGCCCAGATCAAGGATCTCGGGGGTGACGGCACCGATGACGTCGGGCCTGCTGCGCGGCATCGAGGAGGGCTGGTTCATCACCGAGATCGCCGACGCCGCCTTCACCTACCAGGTGTCGCTGGAGAAGGGCGACAAGAAGGTGGTCGGCGTGAACACGCTGACCGGCGACGTGGGTGACGAACTCGAGATCCTGCGTGTCTCGCACGAGGTGGAGCTGGAGCAGCGCGCCGTCGTCGAGCAGCGCCGGGTGACTCGTGACCAGGCGGCCGTCGACGCGGCGCTGGAGCGAATGGTCGCCGACGCCACCGCCGACCGGAACACGCTGCCGGCCATGCTGGACGCCGTGCGGGCCGAAGCCACCCTCGGCGAGATCTGCAACGCGTTCAAGCCGCTGTGGGGCGAGTACCGCGAGGCCGCCCGCTTCTGAGCGACGCTCAGCCCAGCGGGTAGAGCCCGACGCCGTACGGGTCGTTCTTGCCGGCGGCCTCGAAGTAGCGGTGCGCGGCGTCGGCGATCGACCTGCGGGTACGGCGGGCGTGGGCGCGAAGGAAGCTCATCGGATTCTCCTGCTCGTGTTCGGTTGACCCACCCATCATCGGTTCCGGCTGTCGTTCGCAGCGTCGGCCGATCCGGCGATGAACCGGGGGAATCCAGGTCCCCCGATCGGCGGATGAGCAGCCGTTCGAGAACCTCCCCGACCGCCCATCTCGTCCCAGCAGTGGAGTGCTGACGACGGAGGTGGCTCGATGCCGGGACAGGTCGCTGCGCGTGCCGGGCTGTTCGCCATCGCGACGCTGGTTGCGGTTTCCGCAATCGCCGGTTGCGACGGGTCGAAAGGAGGGGCGGGCGCAGCCAAGGTCGAGGCCGGTGCTCGCCCCGCTGCCAGTGCCGCCGCGGCCGGCGGGGCGGTCGCGAGCCCGCAAGCCGACGCAGCCGCCCCGCGCGCTGAGCACGGCCAAGATCAGGACCGCCGAGCTGACCGTCGCGGTCGAGCACGGTCGATCGGTGGCCTCGCGCGCGAACGCAGCGAGCCTGATCGCGGTCCGCGCCGATGGCGAGGTCGACGCCGACGACCGCACCTCCGGCGCGCACGCGTCAGCTGATCTCGTGCTGCGGGTGCCGCCGCAGCGCCTGATCGCCGTACTCGGTGAGCTCGCGGACCTCGGTGCGGAACGCTCGCGCCACCTCTCCACCCAGGACGTCACGGCGAAGGTGGCCGACGTGTCCTCGCGGGTCGCCAGCGCCGAGAGCGCGATCGGGCGGCTGCGGCAGCTCTATGCCCGTGCGGTCAAGGTGTCCGACGTCGTGCAGATCGAGAGTGAGCTCGCCGGCCGGGAGAGCGACCTCGAGTCGCTGCAGGCCCAGCAGCGCGCGCTGGCCCGGGAGACCTCGACCGCGGTGATCACCCTTTCCCTGGTCACCGCGAGCCCACCGCCCGCGCCGCCGGCAGCCCACCGCAGCGGCTTCCTCGGCGGCCTCCAGAACGGCTGGGACGCATTCACCCGCACGATGAGTGCGCTGGCCACCGCGGGCGGGGCGGTCCTGCCGTTCGCGGCGCTGCTGGCGCTGCTCGGCCTGGCCGCGCGGTTGGTGTGGCTGCGCCTGCGGCCGCGGTCAAGAGGATCCGAAGGCCGCCAGGAACCGGTTACGGAATGAGTCCATGGGCCATACCGGCGCGTTCGGGTGCGGCAGCAGACCGTCCTGCCATCCCCACGACGAGATGCGGTCCAGCACCGCCGGGTCGTGCGCAATGACGGTGATCGGCACGTCGTGATCGGCTCCCTTCCCACTGACGATCGGCGCCGGCTGATGGTCGCCGAGCATGACGAGCACCAGGTTCGGGTCGTGGAAGGTCTTCACGTAGGAGATCAACGATTGCAGTGAGTACCGGATGGATGCGCCGTACGCTGCCCGCACCGCATTCGAGTTGCCCCACACCTGGGCGCGGGACTTGCCTTCGGCCGGCATGCCGTCGTAGATCGAGCCGTCGCCGAGTTGGTTCCAGCCGACGAGGTGCGGCAGCGGGGTCCAGGGCGTGTGTGAGGACACGAGGTCGATCTCGGCCATCACCGGTTTGCGGTTGGGCTTGTCGAGCTCGAGGCTGCGGAACTTGGCGAGCGTGTACTGGTCGGGGATCGGCGCGTAGCTGAACTTCGGCCCCTGGTAGCCGACGTTGTGCTGGTCGTAGATCTGCTCGTAGTGGTAGAACGACCGGCCTTCCGGCCAGGTCTGCCGGTTCGGCGGCACATCGGCCACGGTGCGCCAGCCGGCGCGGCGGAACGCGTCGCTGAGGGTGAACCGGTCGCTGGCGACGAGTTGGTCGTAACGCTGCTGGTTGTCGACCCACAGTCCCGATTGCAGCGTCGAATGGGCGAGCCAGCTGATGCCACCGAAGGTGGGCGATCGCAGGAAGGCACTTCGAGAACCGAAACCTGCGGCATCGAGGGTGCGGGTGCCGGCGTTCAGCACTGCGTCCACCTGCGGCGAGAACGACGAGTCCTGTACCGCCACCCGCCCGTAGCTCTCGACGAACGCGACGATCACATCCTTGCCGCGCAGCCCGGTGAGCAGTTGCGCCGCAGGGATCTTCGAGGTCGGGTCCGGCGCGGCGAGATCGTGGGAGAACACCTGTCGGTCGTGAATCGCCGAGCCCACGTCGTGCAGTTGCTCGTACGCGAGCCGGGTGGTGCCGCTCGACGCGACCGGCGCGCCGAACGCCGCGGCCGCGAGCCACACCACGCCGAGCACGCCGAGCACGCGCATCGTCGTTCCCCGGTGCTCGACCGAGATCCGTGAGACCCGCAACAACGAGAGCGGCACCAGCACCAGCACGCACACCACGAGCAGCACCACCGCGATCTCGACGACCACGGTCCACACCGAACCGACCGAATCGCGCAGCAACCCGACGGCGGGCCCGAAGGTGCCCCAGTCGGTGACCGGGTTGAACGGCCGGTAGAGGGTGGCGTAGAACCCCATGTCGAGCAGCTTCACGACGGCCAGGAGGCCGATGAAGCCACCGGCGACGATGATGCCGATGCGGCGCACCCGCGGCGGCGCCACCAGCGCGAGCGCGACGAGCACGAGCCCTTCGATCGGGACGCGGAGGAACGACTTGAACGTGAATTCGTCGATCTGGTCCGGCATGACGAGCGCGAACCACACGAGTGCGAGCGCCAGCACCGTCAGGGCCCAGCGGACCGGGCCGCGCCAGCGCGCCGGTTCCGGCGCCGGTTCGGGTTCCGGCTCGCTCATCCGACCCGGGCCGGCATGCGGTCTGTCGGCGTCGCCACCGTGGCGCGGTGCTGCGAGAGCCACCACACCTGCCGGCCGAACGACTCGGCCAGCAGCGCGAGCGCGCCGACGAGCGCGAGCATGATCGTCGACGACGGCAGGAAACCTGCGGCCGCGACCGTGAGCACGACGCCCTGCACCGCGGCGACCACCTTGCACCAGTGCCGCGGCGGGGTCGGGTCGCGCAGCCACGGCAGCAGCAGGCCGGCTGCGACGAACAGGTAGCGCGCGGCGCCGATGGCCAGCACCCACCACCCGACCGAGTGCGCGACGTAGGCGCTGAGCACCAGGATGAGCAGCGCGTCGACCTCCATGTCGAAGCGGGCGCCGAGTGGCGACGCGGAGCCGGTGCGCCGGGCAACCTGGCCGTCCACCGCGTCCAACATGAGCGCGACGCAGCAGAGCGCCACGAGCACCCAGGTGGACGACCCGCCCGTGAAGGAGTCGGCCACCAGCGCAGCGACGCCCGCCACGAGCGTCGACCGGGCCAGCGTCACGGCGTTCGCCGGTCCGAGCGACTCCGCGCCCTGACGCGTCATGCCGACGGCCAGCGCGACGCTCGCGCCGAGGCCACACAGCGCGCCGGCCACCAGACCTGCCGCACCCAGTCCGACCGCCTCGGCCAGCAACCACAGCACGAGCAGGTGCAGCGTTGCACCCTGCATCGTGCGTCTCGCCAGCACTGCGGCCTCCTGATCCGTGCCTACACCCACTAGACGGGAGACGGGGCGGTACCGTTCACCTCTCGCCACGACAGAAGGTGGGAACCGGTGGGCCGTGACGCGCGCGCGTACTGGGTGACGCGGCCCGGCAGCGGCGAGATCCGACCGGTGACCCTGCCCGAGCCGGGACCGGCCGACGTCGTGGTGCGCACCCTTCACTCTGGGGTGAGCCGCGGCACCGAGATGCTGGTGTTCGGCGGCCGGGTGCCGCCCGACCAGTACGAGGTCATGCGCGCCCCGTTCCAGGACGGCGAGTTCCCGGGGCCGGTCAAGTACGGCTACCTCAACGTCGGCGAGGTGGAGCAGGGCCCGCCGCCGCTCGTCGGGCGCACCGTGTTCTGCCTCTACCCGCATCAGAGCGTCTACGTCGTAGCGGCCGACGCGGTGGTGCCCGTGCCCGACGCGGTGCCGGCCGCCCGGGCGGTGCTGGCCGGCACGGTCGAGACCGCGGTCAACGCGCTGTGGGACGCCGCGCCGCTCGTGGGCGACCGGGTGGCCGTGGTCGGCGCCGGCATGGTCGGCTGCTGCGTCGCCCGCCTGCTCGCCGGGCTGCCCGGCACGCAGGTGACCCTCGTCGACGTCGATCCCGCGCGGGCCGAGGTGGCCGACGCCCTCGGGGTGTCCTTCGCTGCGCCTGACGACGCGCCCGGCGAGCGGGACCTCGTCCTGCACACCAGCGCCACGGCGGCGGGGCTGCAGCGCTCGCTCGACCTGCTCGTCGGCGAAGGCACGGTGATCGATCTCAGCTGGTACGGCGACACCGCGGTCACGCTGTCGCTCGGCGGTGCGTTCCATTCCCGACGGCTCGGGGTGCGCGCCAGTCAGGTGGGCCAGGTCGCACCCGCACGCCGGTCGACCCGCTCCCTGCGCGACCGCATCGGCCTTGCTCTCGAGCTCCTGCACGATCCGGCGTTCGACGTGTTGCTCACCGGCAGCTCGCCGTTCGCTGAACTCCCGGACGTCATGACCAGGCTGGCGTCCGGGGAGCTCGCCAGCCTTGTGTCACACGATCTCCTACGGCGAGGGATGACGACGGTGTCCGGTGTCTTCAGCGTGACCGTTCGTGACCACATCATGATCGCGCACAGCTTCCAGGGCGAGGTCTTCGGACCCGCGCAGCGGTTGCACGGCGCGACCTATGTGGTCGACGCGGCGTTTCGTCGCGCCGAGCTGGACGCCGACAACATCGTGGTGGACATCGGATTGGCCACCGAGCAGTTGCACGCGGTGCTCGCCGAACTGACCTATCGCAATCTCGACGACGAACCGGCGTTCGCCGGCGTGAACACCTCGACCGAGTGGTTGGCGCTGGTCATCGCCGACCGGCTGGCCGCCCGCGTGCACGACGGCTCGCTCGGCGAAGGGCGCCCGCGGGCTGTCCGCGGTCGCGGTCACGTTGCACGAGTCGCACATCGCGTGGGCCACGTACGAACGCCCGTTGTGAGCGTGGTGCACGTCGTCGTCCCGGACTCGATCGACGACCCGGCGCGACCGAGCGGCGGCAACGTCTACGACCGACGGGTGTGCGCCGGTCTGGCCGCGGCCGGCTGGGAGGTGCGCGAGCATCAGCTGCCCGGCGCCTGGCCGGCAGGTGACGTCGCCGCGCTGCACGACGTGCTGGCCGGGTTACCCGACGGCGCTGTGGTGCTGGTCGACGGGCTCATCGGATGTGCGGCGGCGGAGATCCTCGTGCCGGCCGCGGCCCGGCTGGCAGTCGTCGTCCTGGTGCACATGCCGCTCGAGCGACCCGGGGAGCGCGAGGTGCTCACGAGCGCGCGGGCCGTGCTCGTGACCAGCCGGTGGACCCGGGAACTGCTGTCGGACCGCTACGCGTTGCCGCGCGATCGGGTGCACGTGGCGACGCCGGGCGTCGACGTCGGCACACCGGCACCCGGCTGCGCGGACGGCGGCGCCCTGTTGTGCGTCGCCGCCGTCGCTGCGCACAAGGGCCACGATGTGCTCGTCGATGCTCTCGCCGAGGTGGCCGACCTGCCCTGGCGGTGCACGTGCGTCGGCTCGCTGGATCGCGATCCCGCGTTCGTCGAGTCGCTGCGGCGGCAGGTGCGAGAGCGCGGCATCGCGGATCGGGTGGCGTTCACCGGCGTGTCGACCGGGCCCGCGCTGGCCCGCGCATACGCGGGCGCGGATCTGCTGGTGCTCGCCTCGCCCGCCGAGACCTACGGCATGGTGGTGGCCGAGGCCCTCGCCCACGCCGTGCCGGTGCTCGCGCGCGCGGTCGGCGGGGTCGGTGAGTCGCTGGGCAGCACGCCGGACGGCCGGCGGCCCGGATTGCTCGTCGAGGCCGCCGGATTCGGCCCCGCGCTGCGCGACTGGCTCACCGATCCGATTCTGCGCGAGCGCCTGCGGGCCGCGGCGCGCGAGCGCCGCGCAACACTGCCGGGCTGGGCCGAGACCGTGGCGCGGATCAGCCAGGTGCTGTCCGCGCTGGGCACGGACTGAACGACAACGACGGCCCGACGCGTATATGTCGGTGGGGACACGGACCGGAGGTCGGGTGACGGTGCACGGCAATGCGTGGCGGACCGCGCGCCTGGTAGGCGGCGCGGCGATCCTGGCCGTGCTCGTCTGGCGCCTCGGCACGGGACCGTTCCGCACCGGACTGCGCAGCGTCGATCTCGTGGCCGTGGCCGCAGCCGTCACGATCGGTCGGTAACCACCCTCGCGGCAGCCTGGCGCTGGCGGCTGGTCGCGCGGGGGCTCGGCGTGGTGCTGCGGCTGCCCACGGCAACCGCCGCCTATTACCGCGCCCAATTCCTGAACACCGCGCTGCCCGGCGGCGTGCTGGGCGACGTGCACCGCGGGATCGACCACGGTCGGCAGACCGGTGACGTCGGACGCGGGCTGCGGGCCGTCGGTTGGGAGCGAGTGGCCGGGCAGACCGTGCAGGTGGCGCTCGCCGTGCTGATCCTGCTGGCGCTCCCGTCGCCGGTGCGCGCGGCGATGCCCGACGCAGTTGGCGATCGGGTTGGCGAGCGTCGCGGCTGTGGTTGTCGTGCTGCGGTTCGCGGCCCGCGGCCGGCCTCGGCTGGTGCGCACGATGGCCGCGGACCTGCGGGCCGGGCCGCTCGCCCGGCATGCGTGGCCGGGCGTGGTGCTGGCATCGGTGCTGGTGGTGACCGGGCACGTCGCGACGTTCGTGATCGCCGCGCGGGCCGTGGGCTCGACGACTTCCATCTCGCACCTGGTGCCGTTGGCGATGCTCGTGCTGATGGCGATGGCGGTGCCGCTGAACATCGGCGGCTGGGGCCCACGCGAAGGCGTCGCGGCGTGGGCATTCGCGGCGGCCGGTCTCGGTGCCGACCGCGGCGTCGCCGCCGCCACCGTCTACGGCGTCCTGGTGTTCGCAGCCTGCCTACCCGGCGCGGCCGTCCTGGTCGTGGGCGCCCTGCGCCGGCGCGCGATGATCACGCCCGAACCATCGCCAGAGGACGGGTCGGTGAAGGATCATGGGGAGATGATGCCGGCCGGGAGCGGCGCACGTGGGTGAGCGCCCGTACACCCTGCTCAGCTGCAGCATGTCGATCGACGGGTACCTCGACAGCGCGGCTGTGAAGCGACTGCCGCTGTCCAACGACGCCGACTTCGACCGGGTCGACGCCGTCCGCGCGACCTGCGACGCGATCATGGTGGGTGCGGCCACGGTGCGCAACGACAACCCACGCCTGCTGGTGCGCGCGCAAGGGCGCCGGGCCGACCGCTTGGCCAATGGGCAGGGTTCGTCGCCGATCAAGGTCACCGTCACCGGTCAGGGCAGGTTGGACGCGTGCGCGAACTTCTTCGCCATGGGGGAGTCGGAGAAGGTGGTGTACTGCGCCAGCCCGGCCGTCGAGGGCCTGCGCGACCGGCTCGGCGAGGTCGCGACGGTGGTCGACGGCGGTGAACCGGTCGCGATGGACCGGATCAGCGAGGATCTCTACGCCCGCGGCGTGCGCCGGCTGATGGTCGAGGGCGGCGGCACGGTGCACACGCAGTTCCTGACCGCCGACCTCGTCGACGAATTGCATCTGGTGGTCGCGCCGTTCTTCGTCGGCGATTCGCGAGCGCGCCGCTTCGTCGGCGACGGCCGCTTCCCGTGGAACTCGCGCCGGCGCGCAACGCTGGCCGAGGTGCGTCAGATCGGCGACGTCGTGCTGCTGCGCTACGCGCTCTCCGATCGATTCGACGCGCGAAGGTAACCGGGCTCGCTCAGAACAGCTCGGCGACCAGCTGCGCGGCGCGGTCCGCGCCACCCGTCTCGACGGGCCGGTAGTCGACAGCCGCCCCGATGTCGCGAGCGACGAGCTCGGCCAGGTGGTCGGGCGTCGCGTCCGCCCACTCCACGCACGTGCCCGCGCGGTAGTTCGCGAGCCGGTGCCGCACATGCGCATGCTGCTCGAAGTGATTGCGCAACGGGACGTACAGGAAGGGCCGGCCCGCGGCGACCAGTTCCATGGTCGTGGTGAGCCCACCTTGCACGATGGCGAGGTCGGCGGCTGCGAGCCAGCGGTGCAGGTCCGGCACGAATGCGTGCACCTCGACGCCGGGTGGGGCCGGGAGCGAGGCCGGGTCGATGCGCGGGCCGGCGACCACGACCATCCGGAGTCCGCTGACCTGGCGGGCCGCCAGTGGGTAGGCGGCGATCGCCCGCCGCAGCAGATGCGCACCGGCACCGGAACCACCGACCGCGACCACGCACACCGGTTCGCCCGGTGCCCAGCCCAATTCGGCTCGCAGTGCCTCACGGTCGGTGAGCTCCTCGCTGTCGAAGCCCGTGACGTATCCGGTGAAGTCGTAGTGGCGCTCGGTCCACTGCCTGATCGCGGGCAGGCCGGGCCCGAACGTGCCGTCGACGATGTCGCCGGGATTGCCGACGAACAGTGCTCGGTCGCGGATGCGTGGCAGTCGGGCGATGTGCTCGATCATCTCCGCGTTGTAGTCGGCCGTCAGCTCCGCCTCCCGGCCTTCGGCCATGGGCAGCCAACCGACGAAGTCGGTGAGCCACGCATACGGTGCGGTCTTCAGCTGCGGATTCTCGAAAAGGAAATGGTCGAGCTCCCAGGCTTCGTCACCGACCCACAGGTCGTAGCGCTCCTGCTCCACGAGCTCGGCGAACACCATGAAGTTCGCCACCAGGATCTCGTCCATCTCCCGGACGGCCGCGAAGGCGTGCAGGTCGTGCTCGCCGGCAAGCGAGTCGATGTGCGCGGCCTCGCTCGCGAGCGCGGCCGACGCGGGATGCACCGACATCCCGCGTCGGTGCAGCCAATCGCTCAGCGGTGGTTGTGCCAGCCAGTCGATCTGCACCTCGGGCCGGGCCGCCTTCAGGGCCTCGACGATCGCGATGTCGCGACGTGCGTGCCCGAGTCCGATGGGCGAGGACAGGTACAGCACCCGTGGTGGAGAGTGCAGCGGGGTCCGCCGCTGCCGTGTCGCCGGCGGCGGGGGGAACACCCGGTCCACCAGGTCGCGGATGGCGAGGTTGACCGCAATCGGCTCACGAGCCATCGGCAGGTGCCCGGCGCCGTCGACGACGATCCGGTCGCAATCGAGGGCGGCCGCCAGCAGTTCGGCACGGTCGACCGGCTGGCACCGATCGTCGGTGCCGTGGACGACGAGCGAGGGGCACCGGACCCGGGCCAGGAGCGCGTCGCGGGCAGCCGCGTCGGCGACGCAGGACGGCGCATCCTCGTAGGCGGTGTAGATCTCCCCGGTCGTGCCCAGCGCCCACCCGAGCGCGTCCTCGTAGGGCTTCGTCGAGTGCGGCTCGGGGAGCAGCTCGGCGAAGAAGAACCGGACGAAGTCGGGCCAGTCCCGGGCGATGTGGTGGCGGTTGTCCTTCGCCCAGCCCTGGGGATCCGGCGGGTCGTCGTCGAAGCTGTACGGAGCCCGGGCCGCCAGCCCCGGACCCGCGTAGGGCAGCCACGGTGCTATCGCGACGAGCCCGGCCACGCGGTGCGGGTGGCGTGCGGCGATGACGACGCCGAGCCAGCTCGACCAGCAGACGCCCACGAGCACCGCTGACTGCACCGACAGCTCGTCCAGCACGGCCATCGTGTCTGCGACGTACTCCACGTCGCGGTACGCGTCCGCGTCGGCGGGTCGGCCCGATCGCCCGTTGCCGCGTGGATCGATGGTGATCACCCGCGCATGGCGGGCCAGGTACGCGACCTGGCCCTTCCACACGCGGGAATGCACGATCGGACTGGTCGGCAGGAACACGACGGTTCGTTCTCCTGCCCCGAACACCTCGTACGCGACCTCGACGCCGTCCCGGGTGATGTGACCGGCCAGATCCGGTTCGCGGGCGCGCATCAGCCCAGGGTCCTACGGCCGGGCCTCGTAGACCAGGTTGAACGGTGTTTCCGCGACGCGCGCGAAACGGGTGAATCCAGCGTCGCTCACGACCCTGCGGATCGCCGTCTCGCCGGCCTGGGCGCCGAGGGCGTAACCGCCGTCCTGCGACAACGCGTTGGGGACGCACAGGAACGTCGAGAAGCCGTAGTACACCCGGCCGACCGGATTGAGGTTCGCGCCGACGTCGTCACCGGCCATCGGCTCCACGATCATCCACGTGCCGTCGGGCGCGAGGGCCTCGCGCACGTGTGTCGCCGCGCTGAGCGGATCGCCCATGTCGTGCAGGCAGTCGAAGGTGGTCACCAGGTCGTAGCCGGTGCCGGGGAAGTCCTGCGCGGCGGCGACGTCGAAGGCGACCCGGTCGGCCACCCCGGCGTCGGCCGCGCGCTTGCGGGCCAGCTCGATCGAGCCCTCGTGATAGTCCGAGCCGACGATGCGGGCTCGCGGGAACTCCTCCGCGAGCAGGATCGTCGATGCGCCGAGACCGCAGCCGATGTCGGCGACTTTGGCGCCGGCCCGCAGCTTGTCGACCACACCGTCGAGCGCCGGCAGCCAGCTGGGGATCAGGTTCGCGAGGTAGCCCGGGCGGAAGAACTGCTCGCATCCGGTGAAGACGTCGGCGTCGTGCTCGTGCCAACCCATGCCGGCCCCGGTCCGCACCGCCTCGGTGATGCGAGGCTCCGCGCGCAACGCGCCCAGCGCCAGCACGAAGGCACCGGGCGCGTACACGGCGCCGTCGGGTTGAGCCAGCACGAAGGCCTGTTCCTCGCTCAGCGAGTAGGTCTCGCTGTCGACCGCACAGGTCACGTAGCCACCCGCCGCCTGTCCGCGCAGCCACTCCAGCAGGTAGCGCGGGTCGGTCCCGGTCCGTTCGGCCAGCTCGGCCGCGGTCGCCGGGCCGGTCGCGAGTGCGCGGTACAGCCCGAGATTGTGACCTACCACGACACTGCCGGCCGCGATCGTCGCGCCGAGGTCGCCGACGAAGCGGCCCAACATCTCGTTCAACTTGGTCTCGTCGATGCTCATGTGAATTCTTCCGCAATCGGTTGTCCGATGGACGCGCTCAGCGTCGCGATCGGGATTGCAGCGGCGTTGCAGTCGTCGCCCGAGCTACCGGTCAGGCGTCGACGACCGCATCGGCGAGCCGCACCAGCGCCGGCCAGGGCACCTGCCCGGCCGCATGACGCAACGGGGCCAGCGCGCGGCGAGCACGTTCGGTGTCTCCGCACTCGACCCACGCGCGGGCGACGCCCAGATACGCATCCGCGCCGAGCAGCCAGGCGCAGTCGGCCGGGGCGGTGATCGTCTGCAGCGCGGCGTCGGCCGCGGCCAGCGCCTCGAGGGATCCCGTCGCTGCGGCCAGCGCCGCCCGGCAGCGCAACTGGTAGGCCTCCGCGCCGGCGACGTCGACCGCCGAGGTGACCGGTTGCAGCACCCGAGCCGCGTCGGCCCGCCGGTCGAGTGTCAGCAGGGTCGTCGCGTACATCGCCGTGGCGGTGGAGGCCCACCACATGTGGGCCTGGTCGCGGGCTGCGGCAACCGCCTGGGCGCCGCTCGCGGCAGCCGCGTCGAGGTCGCCGGAGAGCCGTTGCACCCAGCCGAGATGGGCCAGGAAGAACGGCTCGAACGACGTGTAGCCCGTGCGGCGGTTCATCGCCAGCGCCTCGTCGATCCGGGTGACGGCCCCGGTGTAGTCGCCGGCGGCGAGCGGGCCGACGAACGATTCGAAGATCGCCCACTGCAACCGCAGCAGATCACCCTCGGCGCGCGCCAGCGGGACGAGTTCGTCGATCACCGCGTCGGCCCGCTCGACCCGGCCGAGATACACGTTCGGTGTCTTCACCGCGTCCAGGCCGCACACGAGCGCCTTGCGGCGTCCGGCCGCGCGCCCGATGCGGAGCGCCTGGGCACCGAGATCGAGCGCCTGGGTGAAGTCCAGCCGGCCGGTGGCCAGCACCGCCAGCCGACTCAACAGGTCGGCCTCGCCGGCCCGGTCGCCCAGCGAGCGGGCGATTCGCCGGCAGGCCCGCAGCGGTTCCTCGGTGTCGGCCGGCGGGTTGCCGAGCGCGACGTGCACGTCGTGGACCCGCTCGCGCAGCGCCGCCATCTCCAGCCGCCGGTCACCGCACTCGCGGGCGGCCTCGATCGCCGCGCCGAGATCGGCCCAGCACTCGGCGAAGTCGCCGACCACGTAGCGCGCCCGACCGCGGGCGACGTAGGCGCGCGCGCGCAGTTCGCTGGACCCGGCCCGGTCCGCAGCCGACAGCGCGCCGGCCGCCAGTCCGATCGCATCCGTCGCCGCGCACCGGTCCAGCGCGTCCTCGGCGGCGCGCAGCCAGGCCTGCGCCGCGCGCGGCCAGTCCTCGATCACCTCGGCGTGTCCCGCGAGCTGCTCGGGCCGGTGCGCCAGCAGGTCCGCGGCCCGCGCGTGCCAGGCCAATCGCGACGGCACCGGGCTCAGCTCGTAGATCACCTCGCGCAGGACGTCGTTGGCGAACTCGTACTGAGCGCCGGCGGCGATCAGCAGCCCGCCGGCGTACGCGCGCTCGCATTCGCGCAGCGCCGCGGCGGCGTCGATGCCGGCGACGCTCGCGGCGAGGCCGGGCTCGAACGCCGAACCGAGCACCGCGGCGGCGCGCAGCACGGCATCGTCGCCGAGCGTCTGCAGTCGCTCGTTGACCGCGTCGTGCAACGAACCCGGCAGTCTGGTGCCGGCGTCGAGCCCGCGCAACAGCTCGACGACGAACAGGGCGTGCCCACCGGTGCGGTTCGTGATCTCGTCCGCCAGCGCCGGGTGGCCGGCGGCCGTTGCCAGGCTGGCGACGGCGGACGCCGGGAGGGCACCGACCTCGAGCGGGTGCGCCGTCGCGCGCAAGGCGGTCCGGACACCGGCACCCTCGACCGAGCGCACGGTGCCGACCACGAGCAGCGGTGTCGTGGTGATGCGGGTACGCAGGGAGTGCAGCAGCTCGATCGTCGAGTCCCCGGCGTTGTGGAGGTCGTCGAGCACGATCAGCACTGGGCCGCCGGCTGCCAGTCCGCACAGGAACCCCGACACCGCGTCGATCGAGCGACGCCGTTCGACGTCGGGGCGCCCGCGCGCCGCGATCGGCTCGTCGAGCGCAATACCGACCTCAGGCACCAGGCGGGCGAGCGAATCGCCGTGCTCGGTCACCGCCGCGCGGATGCGAGCTGCCGGCCATCGGGCTGCGGCGCGGGAGATGGCCTCGACGAACGGTTGCAGGAACAACCCGCGCTCGGCCTCGTAGCAGCGCGCGGACAGGACGGTGCCGCCGGTGGCGGCGACGGTCTCGGCGAGCTCCTCGGCGAGCCGGGTCTTGCCGGCGCCGGGCAGCCCGGTGAGCAGCACGACGCCTCCGCGCCCTGCGCTCGCCTGCGTCCAGGCCTCGTGCAGTTCGGCCAGCTCCGCCGAGCGGCCGGCCAGTGCGAGCAGGGCCGGCCGGGGTGCCAGGGTCCGGGCCGCCTGCGTGTGCTCACCGCGCAGGACGGCGGCGTGCACCTGCTGGGTGTCGCGGGCCGGGTCGGCGCCGAGTTGCTCGGCCAACTCGGCGCGCAGGCGGGTGTAGGTCTGCAGGGCTTCGGCCGGCTCGCCGAGTGACGCATACGAGCGCATCAGGCCTCGTGCGGCTTTCTCGTCGAGCGGATCCTCGACGAGCGCCGCGGCGGCCACGTCACGTGCCGAGCCTGCCTCGCCGGTTGCGAGGGCGGCCGCGACGACGACATGACGGCTGCGGCGCAGCAGCGCCGCCTGTGCGGCACGCGCATCGTGCACCCAGTCGGCGTCCGGCTCGTCGGCCAGCACCGTGCCGCCGTCGAGGATCGCGAGCGCGGCGCGGCCCGCGGTCGCCGCCAGAGCCGGCTCTGCCGTCGCTCGGCGTTCGGCCTCCGCGACGTAGCGCGCCGCGACCTCGACGTCGACGGCGACGTCCGGGCCGAGGCGGTAGCCGGCCCGGTCGCCGACGATGATCTCGCCGCCGAGGCCGCGGCGCAGCCGGCTGACCAGCGACGCGACCACGGACTCGGCGCGGGCCGGTGCGGCGCCGGGCCACAGCAGCGCGGCGAGCTGTGTCGCGTCGACGGCCCGGTCGCCGCGCAGGGCCAGGACGGCGAGCACGGTCCGTCCCTTCCGACTGCCCAGGGCTGCGCCGTGGTGGATCCGGGCGCCCTGTTCGACCCGCAGGCCGCCGACCAGGCTCACCTGGGCGGGCGTCGCCGTCCCGGTCACGTGCCAATGATGACCCCTGCCGGCGCTACTATCACCCGTCTTCGCGGAAGGACTCCGATGGGCAGTTCGAACGGTACCGACGCCACCTGGCTCGAGTCGATGCCCGAGGTCTACGACCGGGTGCTCGGGCCGGCGATCTTCGCGCCGTGGGCCGGCTTGGTCGCCGACCACGTGGCGAGTCGGCGTCCGAGCGCGGTGCTGGAGATCGCCGCCGGCACCGGCATCCTCACTCGGGCGCTCACCGCGGCGCTGCCCGACGCGCAGATCATCGCCACCGATCTCAACCCGGCCATGGTGGCGTGGGGCACGGCGCACGCGCCCGGCGCGACCTGGCAGGTCGCCGACGCGCAGCACCTCGACGTCGGGGAACACGCGTTCGACGTCGCCGCCTGCCAGTTCGGGGTGATGTTCTTCCCCGATCGGCAATCCGCATTCGCGCAGCTGCGCCAGTCGTTGCGCCCGGGCGGGGCGCTCGTGTTCACCACCTGGGACCGGATCGAGTTCTCCACGTTCGCGGCGGCGCTCGCCGACAGCGTCGAGTGCGTCCTCGGCAGCGACGCGACGACCTTCCTGGCGCGGGTGCCGCACGGGTACACCGACGTCGCCCAGATCGAGACCGACGTCCGAGCCGCGGGTTTCGCCGCGCCACGAATCGAGCGTCGTGTCCCCACTGCCCCGGCGGCATCGGTCACGGCCGTCGCGCACGGTTTCTGCAAAGGAACGCCGTTGCGCTTCGAACTGGAGCGACGTGGGGCTCTCGAGCCGCTGGCCGCCGCGATCGCGGCGGACATGAGTGCGCGGCTCGGCGACGGTCCGGTGGTGGGTGAGCTCGCGGGCTACCTGGTGACCGCCGCGGCCTAGACAAGGCTACTCGGCGGCGGTCATTCGTCGCGTCTGGAAACATGGCTGTATGCGTCCAGGTGCACCACGACGAAGCCAACCCCAACCCAGTCCGGCGACGGCCGCGGCGATGGCCGGAGCCGTCGATCTCGCCGCCGTGAAGGCCCGCTCCGAGGCAGCGGCCCGCGCGGCCGATGCGCCGGCGCCGGTCGCCGGGCAGTACGTCGTCGACGTCACCGAAGCCACCTTCCAGGCCGAGGTGCTCGACCGCTCGTTCCAGGTGCCGGTGCTGATCGACCTGTGGGCCGACTGGTGCCAGCCGTGCAAGCAGCTCTCGCCGGTGCTCGAGCGGTTGGCCGCTGCGGGCAACGGCGCCTGGGTGCTCGCGAAGATCGACGTCGACGCGAACCCCCGCATCCAGCAGGCGCTGCAGGTGCAGAGCATCCCGTCGGTGTTCGCGGTGATCGGCGGCCAGCTCGTACCGGGCTTCCAGGGCGCGTTGCCCGAGGCGCAGGTGCGCGAGTTCGTCGACGCCGTGCTCGAGGCGGCGAGCAAGGCCGGACTGCAGGGAGCGCCGCCGGCTCCCGACGGCATCGACCCGGCCGAGTCGGCCGAGCCGGCGGCGCCACCGGAACCGGAGGACCCGCGCTTCACCGCCGCCGAGGATGCGCTGCAGGCCGGCGACTACGCCCTCGCCGCCGAGCGTTACCGGGCGATCCTGGCCGACGAGCCGGCCAACCAGGACGCCGCCCTCGCGCTCGGTCAGGTCGCGCTGCTGCAGCGGCTCGAACGCGTCGATCCCGCTGCGGCAGCCAGGGCAGACGCCGCGCCGCAGGACGTCGACGCCCAACTGGCCGCGGCCGACCTCCTGCTCGCGGACAACGACGTCGAGGGCGCCCTCGACCGCCTGCTCGGTGCGGTGAGTCGCACCAGCGGCGACGACCGCGACCGCGTCCGCGAGCGGCTGCTCGAGTTCTTCGAGTTGCTCGGGCCCGACGACCCGCGCGTTCCGGCCGCCCGGCGCCGGCTGGCGCAGGCACTTTTCTGAATCGTCGCCTGTCGTTCACCGCACCCTCGCCGACGTCGGCCCGCACGGTCCAGAATGGGCCACATCGGACATCGTGATGGGGAGGAACACATGGCTCGTCGGTGGACTCGGATCGGTGCGGTCGCCGGACTCGTCGCCGCGGCGGCGGTCGGGGCGACAGCTGCGGCCCCGGCCGGCTCGGCGGCGCCGGGTGGGTTCGAGAACGGCAGGGCGTGCCCACCAGCCGCGGTCGCGAACGGGTACAGCGACGCGCTCGACAAGCTCGTCTACAACGGGGTCGAGCTCGGCGGCCTGTCGTCGCTCGCCTTCGACCGGCGGGCCAACGCCTGGGCCTCCGCGGTCGACAACCATGCCAGCGATCCCGCCCGGATCTGGTTCTTCCGCGATCTGTCGAACCCGACCGTGGTGCGTGACCCCCTCGTGCTGCGCAAGCCCGACGGCACCCCGTACGACGGCACGACATCGGACAACGAGGGCCTGGCCGTGCTGCCCGACGGCAACTATGTGGTGAGCTCGGAGACCGAACCGTCGATCCGCATCTTCGGGCGCGACGGCACACAGCTCGCATCGCTGCCGGTGCCGGCCCGGTTCGCGGTCACCGGCACGACCCCCGAGGGTGAGGCGACCAGCAACGCCACCCTCGAGGGCCTGACGATCACACCGTCCGGTGACCGGATCATCGCGGCGATGGAGGGCGCGCTGTCCGGTGACGTCTCGGCCACCGGTGACGCCACCTACCACCGCTTCCTCGTCTACACGAACCGCCACGGTGCATGGCGGCTGGAGAAGCAGATCGACTACCGCGCCGACCCAGGCAACCGCATCCCCGAGGTCGCGGCCTACAGCGAGGGTTCGCTGCTGGTCGAGGAAGCTGCGTTCTCCACCACCACCGGCAACAGCGTCGACCTGTACGCGGTCACCGGCGTCAAGCACGCCGCCGACGTCAGCGATGTCTCGAACCTGTCTGCGGCGCCGGCCTCCGACGTCGTCGGCAAGCGGCTCGTCGCGGATCTGGTGCAGTGCCCGACGCTCGGCGCACCGGCCAAGGAGACGCAGGCCAACCCGCTGCTGGACAACTTCGAGGGCATGGCCATCACCGGCCCACGGGCGTCGGGCCGCACCGGCGTCACGTTGATCAGCGACGACAACTTCAACGCCCTGCAGACCACCCGGCTGCTGAACCTCGCTGCCTACCTGCCGTAGCGCGGCTCACCCGCGAGGACCATCAGGTCGCGACGATGCCCTGGCCGCCGACGGCATCGGGCACCGTCACGGAGCCGATCGGCGTCAGGGCTCCGTGCGCCCCGACGGCGAACTCGTCGACGATGCCGGCTGCGCCGGTCTGCGCATACAGGTGGCGCCCGTCGGGGCTCACGGCCAGGTCGACCGTGCCCGCGTCGGTCGCGGTCACCCGCTCGGCGCTCGATCCGGACGCGGTGGCGGCGAAGCTGCTCACCGTGCCGCTGCCGGCGTTGCCCAGGAACAGCTGGTCGCCGGAGCCGGTGATCCAGCACGTCGCCGCCTGCCCGGTCGTCGTGCGACCCCGGAAGGTGAGCGTGCCGGATCGATTGATCGCGTAGGTCGCCACTGCGCTCGGGCCGGCCTCGGACACCTGGAGCCGGCCGGCCGGATCGAACGCGACGGCGAACGGCACGTTGCCCGGATCTGGTGTCACGACCGGATTCGCGCTCAGCTTGCCGAACGGATCGACGTTGAACACGTCGATCTGATTGCCGTTGTTCTTCGTGGTCACGATGAGCTTGCTGCCGTCGGGAGTGAACGCCACCTGGCCCGGTGTGCTGGTGAACTCCGGAGTCAGGGTGGTGTCGAGGCCGAGCCGTCGATGCCAACTCGGCACCCGCAGCAGGTGATCACCGAGGCGCAGGTAGCCCTGGATCGAGCCACCGTCGCGGGCATTGAGCACGTAGACGAACAGCCCGTGCGTGGTGACGCTGACCGGGAAGGCGCCGCCCGAGCCGAGCACCTGCACCCGCTGCAGCTGGTCGCCGTTCACCCGGAACACGGTCAGCGTGTCGCTGCCGGCATTGACGGCGTACAGCAGCCCGGCCCGGCGGTCGTAGGTGAGCGAACCCTGCGAAGCGAGGTGGTCCACCACCGACCCGGCGAGTGCTCCACCGACGCCGCCTGTGGCAAAGCGGCCCGAGCGGGTGAGGGTGCCGTCGCTGTTGCG
Source organism: uncultured Actinomycetota bacterium (assembly GCA_963850835.1). GTDB lineage: Bacteria > Actinomycetota > Actinomycetes > Mycobacteriales > Jatrophihabitantaceae > Jatrophihabitans. Next base: position 72,080 of record CAWKNB010000010.1, read on the forward strand.
GTGGTAGGAGATGACGGCGTTGCCGGATATCGCATCGTTCTGGACGAATACCGCCCCGTGCTGCGTGTGAGTCGGGGTTGCGGCGTTCGCGGGTGCGGCGAGCAGGGTCGCGGCGGCCAGGCCGGTGATGCCGACGCCCCCGGCGAGGGCGAGTCGAGCCGTGTTCTTCATGACGCTCCGATCCGAATTCGAATGTGGACCGTCATTGGTGGCAGGGCCGTGCCGTTCCTTACCCCTGCTCGTCGTCAGTCGCGCGGACCGTGGCCAGTAAGCCGTCGAAGTCGTCGGCGCAGGGCAGGCAGGTGCGCAGATGCACCGCAAGACCGGGGTAGCGGACCTCGGGGTCCTCGCCGCGCGCGACCAACTCCACGTAGGCGTCGAGGAGCGCGATGGTCTGCTCGCATCCGGCGTCCGTGGGATCGGTGGTCAGGAAGCGGTCGAGCGCCTCCCGCGCGTCGGCATCACTCATCACGCCCTCGTCCTGTGCTCGTCCAGATACCCGTTGGCGACGAGCGTCTGACGGATCTTACGGCGTGCGTCGAACATGGTCTTGTAGATCGCGTTGCGGTTGCTCCCGAGCTGATGGACCAAGGCGTCGAGCGGAACCGCGTCGACGACGAGCGCGACGAACACTTGGCGCTGCCGGTCGGTCAGCTCCTCGGTCACCACCCGTCGCACCTCACGGAGCAGGTCGGCCGACTGCGCGGCGCTCTCCGGGCTCAAACCGAAGCGGTCGGGCAGCGTCGCCCAGCGTTCGACGTCCATCCGCACGTCCGGCCGGCCGGTGCCGCCGGCCCGCTGCCAGTAGTGGCGACCCAGCTTGCTGGACACCTCGAGGATCGCGAACTTGTACGCCCAGGTGGTGAATCGGCTGGCGCCGCGGAAATCGTCCAGTTTGCGGCAGATCGACATCACCGCGTCGTCAGCCGCCTGGTGTGCGAGGTCGTCCAGTTCGGGCCCGCAGACGGCGGCGCGGTGGGCGCGCCGGTTCACCTCGGCGCGTGCAGCGCGCAACAGCAGCAGGTGCAGCCGTGCAATCGCGGTGTCGCGGTCGATCGCCCCCGGCGCGAGCGATTCGAGCCATTGCCTGGACTCCGCATCGATCGACGAGGTGCGCTGGCTGGTCGTCACGCCGCCGATCCTGTAGGAATTCCGCAGCGCCGGTAAGACCGTGCGGGTATCCGCCACCAACTCGTCATAACTGTGTCGTCCGGGCTCGGCCCGGACCGTTTCACGCGAAGGGCGGAAACGATGCGTGCCGCGTTGCCGGGCCAAGACACGCTGTTCGCGTGCTGGCAGGCGCTGACCCTGATCTCGCCCGAGGCGCGGATCGTGCGCTCGGACCAGGTCGTCACCGCGATCTTCCCGGCGTGGCTGCCGCTGAACAACGCCGTGCTGTTGCCCGGTGCCGACCCGCGGGTCGCAGCGACCGAGGTGAAATCGCACTACTCGGCCGCCGGGGTCACGCAATGGGCGCTCTGGCAGCCCGGGACCGGCACCGAGCTCACCGTGCCGGGCGGGGGACCGGTGATCGCCGGATTCCAGTGGGACACCTCGACACTGGTCATGCACACGTCATTGCCGAACCGAGCGCGCAGCCATCGCCAGGTCGTACCGACATCGGTGGGCGTCGTAGCCCGGCTCGACGACGTTTCGATTTCCGCAGACGATCTGGAACCGCCCGATGCCGTACCGGGGTTGACCGGCTGGGCCTTCCTGACACGACGGCGCTGTGGTCAGCGCAGCCTGGAGCTTCCGGCACGGCGACGACGTGGGCGTGTTCGCCGTCGGCACCGTCCCGGCCTGGCGCCGGCGGGGCATCGGCGCGGCGTTGACGGGCCACATCCTGGCCGATGCCGCGACCGGCGGCGCGCGCACCGCCAGCTTGCAGTCGACGCCGATGGGCCGCTCACTCTACGAATCGCTCGGGTTCGTGGCGGCCGGTCGCTATGTCGAGTGGGTGCCGCGCTGAACGTCCTCGGCGCGCAGGGCAGGCACCCGGCCGCGGGCCACTGCCTCGGTGTGGAACCGGACGGTACGGCCGGTGCCGGCGGACCCGGTCCAGGACACGCGTGCGGTACCGGAGATCGCGAGGACCCCGCCGCCGAGCCAATCGACGAACAGCAGTGCCGCTGCTGGGTCGACCGCCAGGTTGCCCAGCGAGTTGAACATGTTGTTGCCCGGGAAGTCCGGCCACCACACGTCGTCGCCGTCGACATCCACGAACCCGGGCGGTCCGCCGCGGTGCGATGCGTCGACGCCGGCGCGCGGGTGTGAGGTGCCGAGGAACAACGTGTCGGCTGCGGAGATCAACGCCCGGTCGGCATCGTCGAGATGATCGGTCGGCGCGTCCCAGTCGCCGGCGCTCGGGCTCGCCGCGGCGGACAGAGTCCGGCGGCGGATGTACTGCGGGCAGTTCCCGTATGCCTGGTCGACGTCGATCACCAGGTGGTCGGGGTCGCTCGAGGTGAGCCGGCCGTTGACGCGCACGCGACGGCGCGCGGCGAACTCGATCGCGATCATGCCGACCGGTTGCCCGGCGGGCAGGCGATAGAGCGGATCGCCCGGACCCGGCGCGACGCCGACGCGCAACGTGTGATCGGCGCCGGTGAGGAAGCCCGGGGCTGCGCGCAGGGCAGACGCCCAGAGTCGATTGTGGCCGTCGCGGGCCGCGATCACTGCGAAGGTGCGCTGTGCGAGGAACGCCGACATCCCGCCACTGAGATCGGGCGAGTCGAGCATCGGGGTGAGGCGCCGGGCGGCCTCGCGGACACCCGCCTGCTCCTGCACGCGCAGTTCGCCTTCGTGGAACACACTCACCGGACCTGCTCCTAATGCATCAGCTGATAGCTGTCATTAGTAGGGTAGCGAGCCCGTCAAATGCGTGATGCATGGTTTCCCATTAGGGCGATGTTAGAGTCGAACCGTGGCTACCGAGGTGTCGAAGGCACGCCGCGAGCCGCCCGCCGTCGAACTGATGAACACCGTGTGGGCAGATCGCGACGGCGTCCACGACGCGTTGGCGACGGCCGGGCAGGCGACGAGCTGGCTTGCGGCCGTCCGGAACCACCTGCCGGACATCAGCTCGCCGGGACCGCGCAGCGCTACGCGCCTCACCAGCGCCGAGGCCGACCAACTGCGCCGGCTGCGCGACGCACTCCGCGCGCTGGCCGCGGAGGTCACCGACGATCCGCGCCCGGACCGCGCGGCGGCCGAACGGTTCGCTACCCCGCACGGCGCCGTCGCCGTCGTGAATGCCGCCGCCGGCGCCGTATCGGCGCCCACATTGCGCCGGCACGGAGGCACACTGGGTGGCCGGGCGGGCCGCACCGTCGGCGCTTGCCGCGGTTCTGGGCGGGTTCGCCGCTGACGCGGTGGCCCTGTTCGGTGGCAAGCACGATGCGGGACCGCTGTATCCGTGCCTCGGGCCGGGGTGCGTCTTGTACTTCACCCGCGATCACCCGCGCCGGGAATGGTGTTCGGACGCGTGCGGCAACCGCGCCCGCGTCGCGCGCCACTACGCACGCGCCAGGCAGACCTCGTGATGCCCTAGGTGGGCCACGGCTCCCAGCGCGCCGAGTTCGCGCGCGGCCTCGAACGTGGTCTGCAGGAAACTCGACAACACTGCGTCCGGATCTTCAGCCGTGCGCACATCCGCGTACGGAAGGACGAACTCACCGAGACTCTCGTCGAACAAGGCATTCCCGGGCGAGATCGGGTGAGCGGGGAACCCATCGGGCTGCGGGTAGGCGTAGGAGTAGAAAAGGCCCTCGGCAGCACCGCCGGGCCAATAGCCGCAGCTGGACACCTCGTCGCTGTACGCCTCGCGCATGACGCGGTCGGGACAGTTCGGGATGCCGCCGGGATGCTCGGGCGCGGCGCGGCCGGAGAAGCGCGTCGTCGCGAGATCGAACGCTCCCCAGAAGAAGTGGACCGGGCTGGCCTTACCCCGGTAGCCGGCGCGAAATCGGCTGAAGACCCGATGCGTCTGCACGAGCGAGAGCCAGAACGCGTGGGCCGCGGCGGCGTCGTAGTCGGCGTGCACGTGGTCGTCCGGGAACGGCACCGCATCGGCGATCTCGGCCGGCATCGGGTTGATCGGCACGTCGAGGCCGAGTTCGTCCAGTGCGGTGCGGAACTCGGCATAGAAGTCAGCGACGCTGCGCGGGGCGAGTTCGAGCGTGCGGCGCTGCGCAGCGGTGGTGACGACGGTCAAGCGGTGGTCGACGAAGTCGAATGCGATCTCGACGCCGAGGTTGCCGTAGGGCATCAGCGAGGTGGTCAGCCCGGTGGCGTCGACGTACAGCGGGACGTGCCAGGAGTGGTTGGTCCACGGCGCGAGGGCCAGCCGCACCTTGCCGACGATCTGGGTCCACAGATGCAGGGTGTCGCGGGTGGCTTGCCATGATGCCACCGGCAATGCAGGCCATGGATGGTCTTCGGATGAGTGCGCCGCAGCCGTCATCCGATCATGATCTCATTGCCGTTCTGCGCGTAGCCTTGGGGAATGACTGTGTTGCCGGATCCCGGAACGGATTTCGGCGCTCGCGTGCGCCGTCGCCTCGATGCCGAGAAGGTGATCTGGCTCGTCACGGTGAACGCGGCCGGCGTCCCGCAACCGAACCCGGTGTGGTTCCTGTTCGACCCCGACTCGGAGTCGTTGGTGATCTACAACGACCACAACGCCCGCAGGCTGGCGAGCATCGACGCGCACCCGCAGGTGGCAGCGCACTTCGACGGCGACTCGGGCGGCGGTGACATCGTCGTGTTCACCGGCGAACTGCGCCGCGACACCGATCTTCCGGCCTCGAATCGGAACGACGCGTACCTGGCCAAGTACGGCGACGACATCGGCGGGATCGGCATGGATCCCGACAGCTTCGCCGAGAAGTACTCGGTGCCGTTACGACTGCGTATCTCGCGCTCGCGCGGCAACTAGGACTTTCCCGCCGACTCCAGCTTCACGTGCTGGGCCGGGGTCCGGCCCAGCTCCAACGCGGCGGTGCCGGACACCGGCCCGGCGATCTTGGCCGCCGCACCCACACGCGCGCCGGCGGACGTCGGGGTCGCGAGCATCGCGTCGAGGAGCAACTGCGCGGAGCCGTCGGTGAATCCGCGGAAGTTCGGCTCCACCGAGAACACCGTCACGCTGCCGTCGCCCACGCGGTCGACAGCCTCCACCGCGCTGCCGGCCAATGTGTCGGCCTGCTCGGCGTAGCCCGACACGTACATCTGGTTCGGGAACGATGCGATCACCTGCGCGTTGCCCGCTGTCATCTGCGGGCTGTAGTAGCTGTCCCACAGCACGTAGGTGTCCGGATGTGTCGCGTCGACGCGCATGAGCGCGCCCGGCGACTGCGCGATCGGGTCGGCGAGACCGACGGACGACAGGCCCAGCGACGATGCCTCGAGGGTCCCACCCTGCCAACCCACGTACCGCCCGCCGGCGTGCACCCAGTCTTGCAGCGCGGTACGTCCGGCCTTGCCGAGACGCTTGTAGACCGGCTTGACGTCGACGTTGGGCACCAGCAAAACGTCGAGCTTGCTCAATCGTGCCGGCGTCATCTGCTCCGGAGTCAGGACGGTGTAGGGCACCTTCCAGTCCTGCGCCAGTCGCCACCGCAGCCATCCGGTCGTCTGGTACTCGTACGAGGGCACCGGGCGGTCGTCGAGGATGCCGACCCGCGGCAGCTGCGAGGGGAGCGCCGGCGACGCGGGCTCACCAACCGGCGACACCGGTTCGAGCGACGCGTCGAGATGGCGACCGGTATAGCCGCCGGCCACGCCGGCGAGCAGGGGGTTGCTCCAGCCGCTGACGTCGTAGAAGTACGGGAACGGGACGTACGTGTCCTCGTTCAACATCGCCTGCACCCAGTGCTTCTGCGCCTGCGCCATGGTGATCCAGTACGTCCCGGCCGGCAGCGTGGTGCGCTTGGGCGCCTGCCCGTACGCGGTGTAGTCGGGCACGACGAGGGGCGCGGACAGCCGCTGCACCTGCACGTGCGCGAGTTGCAGGCGATTCACGATCAGTTGGCTCTCGCGGCCCTGATCGGCCAGGAAGTACCCGCACACCGGTTTGTCGGGCACCTGGGTGAGAACCTGGTTACCCGGGTTGAACGTGGCGTTGGGTTCCAGCTCGCAGCGCTGTCCCTCGGCCTTCGCCTGCACGAACGTCGCACGCCACTGCCGCAGGATGTCCGCGCGATGGGTGGCGCCGGTGTACACGGACACGAGAGCGGTCGTGTAGTGGTGTGCGACGCGGTCGCGGTACTTCGACTCGCTGCCCTGCTCGTAGGTCATGCCTGCCGCGCCGAACTCGGTCGTCGGGACGGTGTCGCCGTAGCCCTGGTAGAAGAGGTCGTAGCCGGACTGGTACGTCTCGTACGACCAGCCCTTGGCGTCGAAGGCTGCCGCGTTCGCGGCTCCGTAGAGATTCTCGATCTGGTCGTATTGACGGTCCGGTGTCTCGGAGTAGATCGGGTCCGAGTTGGGCGGGAAGAAGTAGTCGGTGCCGCCCATCTCGTGCTCGTCGACGTAGAGCTGCGGTGGGTACTGCCACAGCAGGTTGAGCTTCCCGACGGTCTCGGGCTGGGTGCGGGCGAACCAGTCGCGGTTCATGTCGAAGGTGTAGCCGTTGGTGCGCAGGTCGTTGGCGCGGCCGTCCGGGTTCTGAGTGGGGATCAGCCCGACGACCGCGTTGCCCAGCACGGCCTGCGACACGCAGTCGTCACGGTCGGCGAGTTCGTAGAGCAGCTTGAGCACCGCATCGCCGCCGGACGGTTCGTTGCCGTGGACGTTCGCGGTGATCCACAAGATGGTGGGTGTGCGCGCGACGATCGCGTCGGCCTCGCTCTGCGGCGTGGCCGGGTCGCGCAACGCCTGCAGGTCGGCGGTGATCTGCGGGAGTCGATCCAGATTCTGCGCTGAACCCACCAGCGCGTAGGGCAGCGGGCGCCCTTGCCAGGATTTCGCGAACACGCCGGAGACGACCCGATCGCTCGCGTGATCGACCGCGTGCACGTACGTGCTGATGTCCGCGTCGGTAGCCTTTCGTTTTCCAAACTCGTAGCCGAGCACCTGCTTCGACGTCGGCACCGTCTTGGTGTAGTGCGGTTTCGTCGTGATCGGCGAGCACGTGGGAGCCGCGCCGGCACTGACTGTCGGTCCGACGGAGCTGGCGATCGCCGGCGGTGCGACGAGTGCGAGAGCGGCGACGACTGCGGTGAGGGAGCGGCGCATAGCGCATGCTAAGGCCATGATCGGTCCGGTGTCACCGGTCCGACCGATTCTCTTTGATAATTCGTGTTATGCGGCGAGACGGCCCGTACGTCGCAGCGTCTCCGCGGCCGCGAGACGGGTGAGTTCGGCGGCGGTCGGTTCACCGCTGCGTCGAAAGCTGCGTTCGAGCCGGGCGAGCGTCTCGGCGCGGGCGACGTGCCAACCGAGTTCGAGGTCGAGGTCCGCGGAGCGCTGGTAGTGCTCGCGGGCCTCGGCGTCGCGGCCCGAGCGTTCGAGGGCCAGTCCGATGCTGTCCAGCGTCATGGCCTGGCCGCCGACGTCGGCGAGTTCGGCGAAGATCGCGAGCGCGCGCCGGCAGTGCACGAGCGCGCGTTCGGGTCGGTCGAGGTGGGCGAGATGCCAACCGACCGCGTTGTACGCCGTCGCCTCGCCGACGCGATCGCCGGCGGCGAGGTGGTACTCCAACGCGTGGCGATCGTGACGCAGGGCGTCGGCGGGGCGCTGCTGGTGCGCGGCGAGCCGCGCCCGCGCCCGATGCGCTCGCGCCAGGTACATCGGTTCGCCGAGCCGGCGCGCCAGCCCGAGTGCGCGATCCAGATGCGCAGCGGCAGCGTCGTACTCGCGGACGCCGATGAATCCGCGACCGAGCGCCACCTGGGTGGCCACCAGCCGGCGCGGATCGGCAAGGCGGGTGGCGGCCGCGACGGCGGCGGTGTTCGTCCGGACGACGTCGGACCAGCATCCGCGCGCGCCGAGCTGTGCCTCGATCGCCACCGACAGGTCGCATCCGAGCTCGTCGTGGCCCTCGCCGAAGGCAAGATCGACGGCGGCGACCAGTGTCTCCGACTCCGCCGCGACGAAGTCGCGACCTGTGGCCGGATCGGTTGCCGCCGCGAGGTAGTGCGCCAGCAACCGCCGCCCCGCGGCGTCGGCGTGCGGGTCGGCCCGGCCGAGATCCGCAGCGTAGAGGCGGACGAGATCGTGCATGTGGAAACGGTCGGCACTGGCCTGCTCGACGAGGCGCGCCGCCGACAACTCGCGCAGGACAGTGGCCGTTGCCGACGAGTCGAGCCCGGTCAGCGCGGCCGCGCCCGCCGGCGTGAAGGACGGCCCAGGACACAAGCCGAGCAGCCCGAACGCGGCGGTGGTCGTCGGCTCGAGCGCGGCGAGCGACACGGCCAGGGTGCTGCGCACGTCACCGCCCGGTTCACCCGAATGCAAGCCGGCCAGCGCCGCGGCGTCGTCGGCGAGCTCGTCGGCGAGCACGGCGAGCGGCAGGTGCGAGGTGATGGCGGCCCGGCCGGCCACGATCGCCAACGCGAGCGGCAGGCCGGCGCAGCGCCGCACGAGCGCATCGACCGCCTCCGGCTCCTGGTGGATGCGCGTCGTGCCGATGCGGTTGCCGAGCAGGGTGCGGGCCTGGTCGGCGTCGAGCAGGCCCACGTCGACGGGGCGCGCGGCGTGGTCGGTGACGATGCCGGCCAACGGCGCGCGGCTGGTGATCAACGTTGCGCTGCCGGCGCCGGTGAGCAGCAAGGGCCGTACTTGGGCCGAATCGCGGGCGTTGTCGGCGACGAGCAGGATGCGGCGTCCGGCCGACAGGGTGCGATACACGCCGCACAGGGCCTCGGGATCGGCGGGCAGCGCTTTGGGGTCGGCGCCGAGTGCGAGGGCGAACGCGCGTAGGGCGGCTTCGGGTGGCAACGGCGGGCGGTGCGGGTCGAAACCCTGCAGGTCGACGAACAGCTGACCGTCCGGGAACTCGTCGGCGTGCTCGTGAGCCCAGCGCAGCGCGAGTGCGGTCTTGCCGGCGCCGCCGCAGCCGTTGAGCACCGCGATGCGCGGCTCCGATGCGGTCGACGTGCCCAGCGCGCCGTCGAGCAGGCGATACTGCGCTGCACGTGGGACGAACCCCGCGACCGTCGGCGGGAGTTGGCGGGGGATCGGGCGCGTCCGTCGTCGTGACGCCGCCGCCGTGCTCTCCCCGCCGAGGACGCGGCGGTGGATGCCGCGCAGGTCCGCGCCCGGTTCGGTCCCGAGCTCGTCGCGCAGCCGGCGGCGGAACCGGTCGTAGACGGTCAACGCCTCGGTGCTGCGCCCGCTCGCGTGCAGTGCGAGCATCAACTGTCCGGCGATCCGCTCGTCGAACGGCTCGACCCGGGCTCGGTCGGCCAGAGCGCCGAGGATGCGCGCGTGTTCGCCGTGCTCGAGTGCCAGGTCGTTGTGCTCGAGCTCGGCTGCGTAGCGCTCGCGGTGCAGGCATTCTCGTTGGTGATCGAGCCACGGTGACCCGACCCCGGCGAGGGCCTCACCGTGCCACAACGAGAGCGCCTCGGTGTATCTGGCGAGCGCGGCGGTGCCCTCCGTGGCGTCTCGGGCCTCTTGGACGAGACGACGGAACCGCAGGAGATCCAGGTCGTCCGGTTCGTGAACGACGCGATAGCCGGGTGGGCAACGCTCGACCCGCAGCGTGCCGGACGGTTCTACCGCAGCGCGTAGCCGGCAGATGTATGCGCGCAACGCCGAGCGCGTAGCCGCCGGTGCGTCGGCGTCCCAGACCCTGCTCACGAGCTCCTCGACGCCGACCGGACGGGTCGCGGCCAGCAACAGGGCCGCGAGCACCGCACGCTGCTTGGCCGGTCCGAGGTCCACCGGACCCGCGTCGGTGTCGACCTCGACGCCGCCGAGCAGGCGGATCATTGCGCACCACCGGACACCGTCGGGACGTCGTTTCGCGCCGTGACCGCGAGCCGGCGGCGATCGGCCGCGACGAGCTCACGTTCTCGGTCGGTGCGCACGGTGGTTCCGTTTCGATTGATTGGGTTCTTGGATGGTCGCTCGTTGGTGGAGATACGGGCTCCGGGTTGCGCTTAGGTGATTCCTAGGTTGTGAAAAGCGAAAAGCGCGGCGACGAGGAGTTGGGCTGGGGCTTTGCGCGGCGCTGTCGGGTCGCCTTGCGATTGGCTTGATTTCTCTCGTTTCTCGGGGTTGTGGATAACCCGGATCCGGCGGTTCCGGTCCGACTAAAATCGATCGTATGAGCAGCGCTGTCGAGGTGGGCCGGTCCGCGGTCTGGCGTTGGCCGACGCCCACGCGGCGGTCGATGCGCTGCTGGCTGCGGATCTCACTGGCGGGTCGGATGCGGAGCTGCTGGATTCGTTGCGGGAGGTGGAGCGGCTTTCGCGGCGGCTGGCGGCGGTGGGGCACGGGTTGATCGCGGAGGCGTCAGCGCGGTGGTTGCCGGGTTCGCGTGGGGCGTCGTCGATGGCGGCGTTGGTGCGGCAGGTGCTGCGCCTGCACCCGTGCGAGGCGGCGGCGCGGGTGCGGGCCGCGGCGGCCGCGGGGCCGCGGCGGGCGCTGACCGGCGAGGCGTTGGAGCCGGTGTTCATCGACGTCGCGGCCGCGCAGGTGGACGGGGTGATTTCGCCCGAGCATGCCCGGGTGATCGTGCGGGCGGTCGACGCGCTCCCGGCGGCGGTGCAGGCCGAACACGGTGTCGAGGTGGAACGCGAGCTGGTCGCCTACGCGGCAACGTTCGACCCGCGGTCGCTGCACCAGCTGGCGCTGCACATCCACACCTATCTGGACCCGGACGGGTCGCTGGACGACCCGAAGGAACGTGACCGGAAACGCGACCTGACGCTGCGGCAGCGCCCGGACGGGTCGGCGTCGGTGCGTGGGGAGTTGACCGCCGAATGCGCCGAACGCCTCCTCGGGGTCTTCGCCGCCCTCGCCGCCCCCGCGCCGCAGGCCGACGGTGTCAAGGATCGCCGCACGGCGGGACAGCGGCGCCACGACGCGCTGCTCGACCCGGTTATGTCTGGCCGGGTCCTTGCCCGCCGCCGGGGGGATCGCCACCACGCGTGATCGTGATGATGTCCGACCAGTCCGTCCGCACCGGCACCGGACTCGCCGAGACCAGCCACGGCGCGCTCGTCCCGGCCCGTCACGCGCTGCGCTGGGGCGGCGCCGACCAGCGCATCCTCACCGTCCGCACCACCAGCGACGACGGTGCGAACACCGGCGCGGTCACCGGGCACAGCGGCACCCGGCGGCTGTTCAGCGAGAACCAACGCCTGGCGATCCTGGCCCGAGACGGCGGCTGCACCTTCCCCGGCCTGCGACCGGCCCGCAGCCTGGTCGCAGGTCCACCACATCCTCCCCTGCGGCCGACGGCGGCCCCACGACGATCGACAACGCCGCGCTGATCTGCGGCCACCACCACCGCACCTTCGACAAGTCGGGCTGGCGCTGCATCACCCAACAGGGGCGACCCGCCTGGATCCCGCCACCACACATCGACCCGCACCAACAACCACGCCGCAACCAACTCCACGAGAAACCACTACGGCTATGAGGCGGCAATGTGCCGAGCTGGGCGGTGGATACGGGCTGCCATGATGACCCGGTGCTGGTGACCAGTGAGCTGCAGGGCACGGTGGTTCATCTCGATGCCGCGCCCGGCCAGCTGAAGCGGCGGGGCGCGCCGCTGGCCGTCATCGAGTCGATGAAGATGCACCACGACGTTCCGGCACCGTTCGCCTGCCGAGTCGGCACGGTGCATGTGGCTATCGGCGACACGGTGGCGATGGGCGCGGCGGTTGCCGACGTCGAGGAGTTGGAGGTCGAGGCGACCGACACCGAGATCAGTCTCACGGTGACGACCGGATCCGGCACAGGTGCGGGCAGCGACGCCACCACGGGCGCGCTCGCTGAGGTGATCGAGCGACACGGCGCGACGCGCGACGCCGGGCGGGCGGCGGCGGTGGCCAAGCGCCGCGAACGCGGCCGACGGACGGCGCGCGAGAACATCGACGACCTGGTCGACGACGGAAGCTTCGTCGAGTACGGGCCGCTGATGATCGCGGCGCAGCGCGGGCGACGCGATCTCGACGACCTGATCGCGAGCACGCCGGCAGACGGACTGGTGGGCGGTTTGGCATCGGTCAACGCTTCGGAATTCGAAGGTCGCGAGACGCGCGCGGTGGTGCTGTCCTACGACTACACGGTGCTGGCCGGCACGCAGGGACTGATGAACCATCGCAAGAAGGACCGGCTGTTCGACATCGCCGACCGGCTGCGCCTGCCGGTCGTGTTCTTCACCGAGGGCGGCGGCGGGCGGCCCGGCGATGTCGAGCTCGCCGGCGCATCCGCGCTGGACACGATCGCGTTCCGCGACTTCGCGAGGCTGTCCGGTCGCGTCCCGCTGGTGGGCATCGTCAGCGGGTACTGCTTCGCGGGCAATGCGGCGATCCTCGGATGTTGCGACGTCGCGATCGCCACCGAGGACGCGAACATCGGCATGGGCGGCCCGGCGATGATCGAGGGCGGCGGCCTCGGTGTCTACGAGCCGACGGCGATCGGACCGATCGCGGTGCAGCGGGCGAACGGCGTCGTGGACATCGTGGTGGCCGACGATGTCGAGGCCGTCGCGGTGGCCAAGCGTTACCTGTCCTACTTCCAGGGCCGCAGCGCCCGGCGTGAGGCCGCTGATCAGACCCGGTTGCGCGGGGTCGTCTCGGAGGATCGCAAACGGGTCTACGACATCCGGCAGGCGATCGAGTTGCTCTTCGACACCGACTCGGTGCTCGAGCTGCGCCGCGACTTCGGCAAGGGCATGATCACCGCGCTGGCGCGGCTCGACGGCCGCCCGGTGGGCGTCATCGCGAACGATCCCACCCACCTGGCCGGCGCGATCACCGCCGACGGCAGCGACAAGGGTGCGCGGTTCATGCAGCTGTGCGACGCGCACGGCCTGCCGGTCGTGAGCCTGTGCGACACCCCGGGCATGATGGTCGGCCCGGACGCGGAAGCCACCGCGATGGTGCGGCACTGCTCCCGGTTGTTCGTCACCGGCGCCAACCTCACCGTGCCGTTCGTGTCCGTCGTGCTGCGCAAGGCCTACGGGCTGGGCGCGCAGGCGATGATGGGCGGGTCCACGAAAGCACCGCTGGCGTGCGTGTCCTGGCCCACCGGCGAGTTCGGACCGATGGGACTCGAGGGTGCCGTGCGGCTCGGCTACCGGCGCGAGCTGGAGGCGGCCGGTTCCGACGAGGATCGCGAGGCGTTGTTCGCTGCGATGGTCGATCAGGCTTACCGCGACGGCCGGGCGACGAACGTCGCGACGTGGTTCGAGATCGACGACGTCATCGATCCGGCCGACACCCGGCAATGGCTGGCCGCGGTTCTCGATTCCGCGCCGCCGGTCGAGGCCACCGGCGACCGCCGGCCGAACATCGACACCTGGTGATCAGACGACGTCGACGCCCGGATCCGCCCCGCCGCTGTAGCGCAACCAGATCGCGCCCAGCGGCGGCACCCGCAGCCGGGCGGACGCCGGCTGCCCGTGCCACATCTCCTCGGTGGCCTCGACGCGCCCGAAGTTGCCGACGCCGGAACCGAAATATGCCTCGGCGTCGGTGTTGACGACCTCGTCCCACGGACCCGGGTACGGCAGCCCGACCTGGTAGAAGTCGTGCGGCACCGGCGAGAAGTTCGCGATGCAGGCAATCACCGAACCGTCGTCGCCGAAGCGCAGGAACGAGAACACGTTGCCGGCCGCGTCGTTGGCGTCGATCCAGTGGAACCCGTCGGGCGTGGTGTCACGGCTCCACAGCGCCGGGACGTCACGGTAGATCTTGTTGAGATCACCGATCAGGCGAGCGACACCGCGGTGCCCCGGGTCGTCGAGCAGCCACCAGTCGAGTGAACGCGACTCCGCCCATTCGGCGCCCTGACCGAACTCCTGTCCCATGAACAGCAGCTGCTTGCCCGGGTGGGCCCACATGTAGGCGTAGAGCGTGCGAAGCGTGGCGAACTGCTGCCACCGATCGCCGGGAATCTTGTTCAGCAGCGAGCCCTTGCCGTGCACCACCTCGTCGTGCGAGATCGGCATGACGAAGTTCTCGGTGTACGCGTACATCATCGAGAACGTCAGCTCGTTGTGGTGATACTGCCGATGGATCGGGTCGTGGGAGATGTAGCCGAGCGTGTCGTGCATCCAGCCCATGTCCCATTTGAATCCGAAACCGAGTCCACCGAGGTGGGTGGCGCGCGTGACGCCCGGCCACGAGGTCGATTCCTCGGCGATCGTGACCGCGCCCGGTGCCCGCTTGTAGACCGTCGCGTTCATCTCCTGCAGAAACGCCACCGCCTCGAGGTTCTCCCGGCCGCCGTAGATGTTCGGCTCCCACTGGCCCGCTTCGCGCGAGTAGTCCAGGTAGAGCATCGACGCGACGGCGTCGACCCGCAGCCCGTCGATGTGGAATTCCTCGAGCCAGAACAACGCGTTGGCAACCAGGAAGTTGCGCACCTCGCTGCGGCCGAAGTCGAAGACGAAAGTGCCCCAGTCCATCTGCTCGCCCCGGCGCGGGTCGCCGTGTTCGTACAGCGGCGTGCCGTCGAAGCGGCCGAGCGCGAAGTCGTCCTTCGGGAAGTGCGCCGGGACCCAGTCGACGATGACACCGATGCCGGCCTGGTGCAGCGTGTCGACGAGATAGCGGAAGTCGTCCGGGCTGCCGAACCGCGCCGACGGTGCGTAGTACGACGTCACCTGGTAGCCCCACGACCCGCCGAACGGGTGCTCGGCCACCGGCAGGAACTCGACGTGCGTGAACCCGGTCTCGCGCAGGTAGTCGACGAGCTCGTCGGCCAGTTGCCGGTAGGACAACCCCTGCCGCCACGAGCCGATGTGTACCTCGTAGATCGACATCGGCGCCTTGTACCACTCGGTGCCGGCGCGCTTCGACATCCAGTCGGCGTCGTCCCACTCGTGGCGGGTCGCGCTCACCACCGAGGCGGTGGCCGGCGGTGCCTCGCACGCGAACGCCATCGGGTCGGCCTTGGTGCGCCACTGCCCGTCGGCGCCGAGGATGTGGAATTTGTACTTGTCGCCCTCGCCCATGTTCGGGACGAACAGCTCCCACACGCCGCTGGAACCGAGCGAGCGCATCGGCAGGTTGCGGCCGGTCCAGTCGGAGTCGGTGGCCACCCGCACGCCCTGCGCGTTCGGCGCCCACACCGCGAACGACGTGCCACTGACCGCACCGCCCGGGGTGTCGTACGTGCGCAGGTGCGCACCGAGCACGTCCCACAGGTTCTCGTGCCGGCCCTCGCCGATCAGGTGCAGGTCGATGTCGCCGAGCGTCGGCAGCCAGCGATACGGGTCGTCGACGGGGTAGGTGTCGCCGTGATAGCTGACATCGAGCCGGTAATCGGATGCCGGACCGTCGATCGTCACCTCGAAGACGCCACCGTCGTGCACCCGTTTCATCGGGTGACGCTTGCCGCCGATCACCACCAGGGTGACCTCGTCGGCGTCGGGACGCAGGGTGCGCACGACGGTCGACTTCTGCTCGGCAGGATGGGCGCCGAGAATCGCGTGGGGGTCGTGGTGTGCCCCTCGGACGAGTCGGTCCAGGTCTGCGGTCACGATGCCTTCTCCGGATCGGCGAGTCGGGTGAGGGAGGCGAGCGGGATCGGCAACCAACCAGGACGGTTGCGCGCCTCGTAGACGGCTTCGTACACCGCCTTGTCGGCCTCGAACGCGCGCAACAGTACGCCCGAGGCGCGTGGGTCGACACCCACCGCTTCCGCGTAGCCGGCGCAGAACGCGTCACGGTTGCGCTCGGACCATTCGTTGGCGCGATACATCCGCTGCGGGGCGTTGCCGGCGTCGGTGACGGTGTGGTGTCCCGCGTACTCGAAGGAGCGCAGCATGCCGGCGATGTCGCGCAACGGGGAGTCGAACTCGCGGCGGGCGTTGATGTCGGCCATCGGCTCGCCCTCGAAGTCGATGAGCACCCACCGGTAGACGGTGCGCAGCGCCTGTCCCAGATGCAGATCACCGTGGATGCGCTGCATCGTGACCGGCTCGCGCAGCGACGCGACGTCGGAATAGGTGTCGGCCAGCCCCTCGGCCACCTCCGCGAGCTGCGGCACGATCTTCACCGCGCGCTGCAGCCGGCCGCGCATGCCCTCGGCGCGCGAGCGCAGTTCTTCCGGCGACGCCGGGCGGGTGCCGAACGCGGTGGCGAGGTCGGCGTGCACCGCGGCGACCGCGGCAGCCGAGCCGTTCGGCCTCGCCGGCGAAGTCACCGCCGGCCTCTTCGGCGTGCAGGTCGGCCTCGGCCATCAGGTCCCGCACGCTGGCGGTGGCGAGCACCCAGCCGTCGGTGGCGGTCGTCAGGAATTCCTGCAGCATCGCCAGCGAGCTCGGCTGTCCGTCGACATCGGCCTCCACCGAGCCCAACAACCGGGCGATGTGCTTCGCGCCGAGCTTGGACAGCTCGCCCTGCACCTCGATGTCCGGGTTGACCCCGGGCTGCAACCGGCGGAAGACCTTCATGATCGCGACGTCGCCGAAGACCATCGACGTGTTCGACTGCTCGCCGGTCAGTGCCAGGCTTTCTTTCTCCACCGGGATGTCGTCGGGGGATTCGGCGTATCGCACGAATCGCACGGCGCCCATCGAGCCCGTGGGGTCGGCGGCGCGGATTCCCTGCAACCACGCAGGTGTGGCGTCCTTGTCGTGCAGCGCGTCGTACACCCAGCGAGTTTCGTTTTCCGTACCCACCGTGCCGAGCAGGACGTGCTCGAGCGTGTGCTCCGGCGCCTCGCGCAACACCAGCGGCACCTGGTAGGTCTCTGTCTCGCCGTCGCCGTAGTCTGCCGTCGCCGTCCAGATCGTCACCTCGGGGTCGCTGCTCAGATCCGTGAGCGCGGCCGCGCCGATGTCGGCCCCGCGGCCCTTGCCGGCGAACCAGCGCTGGTGGGGTACCCACGCCGAGACGAGTAGTGCTACCTGGTCCTCATATCTCATCAGTTGGTGCCCTCGCCCGTCTGCCAGTTGCCTTCGGCGGATGGTTCGCCGGTCAGCTGCGACCCTCGTGGGATACGCAGCCAGTAGAAGCCGTGCCCGGCGACGGTGAGCAGGTAGGGCAGCTCGCCGATCGTCGGAAAATGCGCGCCGCCCATCAGCTCGATGGGTTGCGTGCCACGCCACGGCCGCAGGTCCAGTTCGACCGCCTGCGGGAAGCGCGACAGGTTGTTGACGCACAGCACGATGTCGTCGCCGAACGCGCGCACGAAGCTGAGCACGCTCGGGTTGCTTCCGCCGATGTCGGTGAACGTGCCCAGCCCGAACGCGGGGTTCGCCTTCCGAACCTCGATCATGCGACGGGTCCAGTGCAGCAACGACGACGTGTTGCGGGTCTGCGACTCGACGTTGGTGACCTGATAGCCGTAGATCGAGTCCATGTTCACCGGCAAATACAGACGGCCCGGGTCGCAGCTGGAGAAGCCGGCGTTGCGGTCGGGCGTCCACTGCATCGGCGTGCGCACCCCGTCGCGGTCGCCGAGCCAGATGTTGTCGCCCATACCGATCTCATCCCCGTAATAGAGGACGGGCGAACCGGGCAGCGACAAGAGCAGTGCATTGAACAGCTCGATCTGGTTGATGTCGTTCTCCAGCAGCGGCGCGAGCCGGCGCCGGATGCCGATGTTGGCCTTCATCCGCGGGTCGCGCGCGTACTCCGACCACATGTAGTCGCGTTCGTCGTCGGTGACCATCTCGAGGGTCAGCTCGTCGTGGTTGCGCAGGAAGATGCCCCACTGGCAGTTCGACGGGATCTCCGGCGTCTGGCTCATGATCTCGGAGATGGGATAACGGCTCTCGCGCCGCACCGCCATGAAGATCCGCGGCATCACCGGGAAGTGGAAGGCCATGTGGCACTCGTCGCCGCCGACGGAGGGGTCGCCGAAGTACTCGACGACGTCGGCCGGCCACTGGTTGGCCTCGCAGAGCAGCACCTTGTCCGGGTAGTCGCGGTCGATCTCCTTGCGCACCCGCCGCAGGAACTCGTGCGTCTCCGGCAGGTTCTCGCCATTCGTGCCGTCGCGCACGTACAGGTACGGGACGGCGTCGAGCCGGAAGCCGTCGATCCCGAGATCGAGCCAGAACCGCAGCGCCTCCAACACGGCCTGCTGGACGTCGGGGGAGTCGAAGTTCAGATCCGGCTGGTGGCTGAAGAACCGGTGCCAGAAGTACTGCTTGCGCACCGGGTCGAACGTCCAGTTCGACGGCTCGGTGTCGACGAAGATGATCCGCGCCTCCGGATAGCGCTGGTCGTCGTCGTTCCAGACGTAGAAGTCGCCGTAGGGGCCGTTGGGGTCCGACCGGCTCGCCTGGAACCACGGATGCTGGTCGGACGTGTGGTTCATGACGAAGTCGACGATCACCCGGATCCCGCGATCGTGAGCGGCATCGAGGAAATGCTTGAAATCGTCGATGGTGCCGAACTCCGGCAACACCCCGGTGAAGTCGCTGATGTCGTAGCCGCCGTCACGCAGCGGCGAAGAATAGAACGGCGGCAACCACACGCAGTCGATGCCGAGCCATTGCAGATAGTCCAGGCGTTCCTCGAGCCCACGCAGGTCGCCGGTGCCGTCGCCGTTGGAGTCGGCGAAGCCGCGAACCAGTACCTCGTAGAACACGGCCCGCTTGAACCACTCGGGGTCGCGATACGCCAGGGGCGTCGACTCAGCGGGTGGTTCGTCAGGTGTCACGGCGGATGTCGTCACGAATCCTTCCTACCAATCATCCGGGCTGTCGGGCAGGTCGGTACGGTTGTCGATCATCGGGGAGGTGCCATGGCCGGTGCGGAGGGCAAGGCGGAGGCGAAACTCGCCGAGGGTGTCATCGCCAAGGTCGTCAAAACGCTGACCCGCGATGCCGAGAAGCCTCTGGCGCGCGACGCCGCCCGCGCCGCCGAGCGCGACGCGGTCCGCACCACCGAGCGTGATGTGGAGCGTGAGGGCGCCGGTCTGGTCACTCGCGAGGGCGACGGCCTGCTGGCACCCGGGCCACACGCCGGGGAGTCCATCCCGGCCCGCGGACCCGAACGCGACTGGACCGCGCAGGAACGCCGCGATATCGACCGGATCGGGCGCGACACCGGTTGCCACCGCTGCGGCGCCACGGACCCCGGCACCAAGGGCGGGCACCACGTGCCCGACCACCAGCCGCCGAGCCAGTTGAACACCGCCGGCGACCCGCAGCGGCTGTACCCGCACTGCATCAGGTGCAGCCGCAAGCAGGGTGGCACCATTGCCGCCATGACGAAGAAGGTGGGGTTGCGATGATCTCGTCGGCGCAGGTGACGCCGCCCAACTCGCTGCTGCTGGTGATCTCCGCGGCCGACCCCGAGATCCCGGCCGACATCGAGAACGTCGTCGAGGCCACCAGTACCTGCGTCGCGATCGGCACCCTGTCGGAAATGGACGGCCCGACCCAGTTCACGCTCGCCGACGAGGACGTGCCCCTGGACGGGCTGCAGGAGCTCTACCGCGGCACGCTCGACACCGGTCTGCACCGCGTCGCAGTCCAGACCGTCGAGGGCGATCAGGTGGCCGAGGTGCCGGTGTCGGGATCGAGCGCCGAGGTGACGGTGTTCGGTTCCGACGGCTTCGAACCAGACCGCATCGTGGTCCGGCTGTCCTGATCCTGCAGTCCTGATCCCGCCCGTCACCACGGATCGGGACGGACCGAGAGCACGTGCGCCGGTCGTAGGTGCGGGTCGAGGCGGACGTAGTTGTACTCGCTCCACCGGTACTCCTCGCCGGAGAGCAGATCCCGCACGCCGAAGCTGTCTCCCCAGTCGAGACCGATCGCGGGCAGATCGACCTTGAGCGTGGCCTCGCGCCAGTCGTGCGGGTTCAGCGTGCAGATGACGAGCACGGTGTCGCCGGTCGACTCGTCACGCTTGCTGAACGCCATGACGTCGGGGTTGTCGACGTCATGGAAATGCACGTTGCGCAATTGCTGCAGTGCCGGATGCTCGCGGCGGATCTCGTTGAGCCTGCCGAGCAGCGGCGCGAGCGAACGGCCGTCGGCCAGCGCGCCGGCGAAATCGCGTGGCCGAAGCTGGAACTTCT
Source organism: uncultured Actinomycetota bacterium (assembly GCA_963850835.1). Classification (GTDB taxonomy): domain Bacteria; phylum Actinomycetota; class Actinomycetes; order Mycobacteriales; family Jatrophihabitantaceae; genus Jatrophihabitans. Next base: position 92,252 of record CAWKNB010000010.1, read on the forward strand.
CCGAGTCGAGGTATTCCTCGGCGCCCGGGCGCAACGGCAGGTGCTCGTACAGCTCGTAACCCGAGTAGACGCCCCAGGTCGGCGACAACGTGGCCGCGAGCACCGCGCGGATGGCGAAGATTCCCGGCCCCCCGGTCTGCAGATGGAAGGGCAGGATGTCCGGGGTGTTGACGAAGAAATTCGGCCGCATGTAGTGCCCGGCGTCGCTGAGCTCGCGCACGTAGTCCTGCAGCTCGGTCTTGCTCGTGCGCCAGGTGAAGTAGGTGTAGCTCTGGTGATAGCCGATCTTGCCGAGCTCGTGCATCATCGCCGGGCGGGTGAACGCCTCGGCCAGGAACAGGACGTCCGGGTCGGTCTTGCGCACCTCGGTGATCAGCCACTGCCAGAAGTTGATCGGCTTCGTGTGCGGGTTGTCCACCCGGAAGATCCGCACTCCGGCGTCGATCCACACCCGCAGCACCCGAAGGCACTCGGCATACAGCCCTTTCGGGTCGTTGTCGAAGTTCAGCGGGTAGATGTCCTGGTACTTCTTCGGCGGGTTCTCCGCATAGGCGATGGTGCCGTCGGGCTTCGTGGTGAACCACTCCGGGTGTTCCTTGACCCACGGATGGTCCGGTGCACAGTTCAGCGCGTAGTCGAGCGCGACCTCCATGCCGAGTTCCTTGGCCCGGGCCACGAACGCCTCGAAGTCGGCCATCGAGCCCAACTCCGGATGGACGACGTCGTGACCGCCCTCCTTCGAGCCGATCGCCCACGGCGACCCGACGTCCCAGCTCGCCGCCACCAGCGTGTTGTTCGGGCCCTTGCGGTTCACCCGGCCGATCGGGTGGATCGGGGGGACGTACACGACGTCGAAGCCGAGGTCGGCGACGTAGTCGAGGTGCTCGATCGCATCCTTGAACGTGCCGTGCCGGGCCGGCTTGGCCGGCGCCACCGGATCGCGGGCGAGCTCGGCGCCGATGGAGCGCGGGAAGAACTCGTACCAGGAGCCGTACAGCGCCCGCTGCCGGTCGATCCACAACGGCATGCGCGGCGACGCGGTGACCAGTTCGCGCACCGGGTTCTCGTCCACCAGCTGGTCGAGGTAGGGATCGAGCGCCGGCGCCACGCGGTGCGCGACGTCCAGCGACGTGTCGCGCAGCGCCTTGGCCGCGGCGACCGCACGCGGCCGCTCGGGCTTGGGGAAGGTGCGGGCGAGCTGGTCGAAGATCCGCGCCCCGGTCTCGAGGTCGTTGGCGAGGTCCTCCGCGCCCTGACCGGCGTCGATCTTGACCGTGACCGCGTGATGCCACGTTCCGAAGGGGTCGCCCCACGCCTCGACGGTGTAGGAAAAGGCGCCGGTCCTGTCGACGACCAGGTCGGCGTGCCATCGGTCGGTGCCCGGCGCCCCCGGCCGCATCCGCGTCACCGAGACCTTCTTGCCCTTGGCGTCGCGCAGTACGACGCTGGCCGCGACCGCGTCGTGGCCCTCACCGAACACGGTCGCCGAAACCCGGATCGGCTCCCCGACCACGGCCCGGGCCGGAAATTCGGCGAGGCTCGTGGAGGCGACAGCCGGGCTGATATCGGTGAGTCCCAAACGTCCAACCACGTGTCGGACGTTACCCGGGGGCGGTGGTCCCGACACAAATCCGCGCCGGACACGTTCGATTACCGCGGCGTGGTCATCGGATGTCGCGCGGGTAACGGCCCGGACTCGATCCCCGGCTCAGCTGGAAGCCCTTGCAGGAACTGCTAACGTCCGCTGCCGTGAAGGCACTACGACGGCTGACCGTCCGCGCGGCGTATCCCGACCGGCTGATCAAGCTCGGTGAGATCGTGGCCAACCTGCGCTGGTCGTGGCACCCCGAGTCACTCGACCTCTTCGAGTCGGTCGATCCGGAGCTGTGGCAGGCCTGCGGGCACGACCCGCGGCGGATGCTGGGTGAGGTCAGCGCCGACCGGTTCGAACAGCTCGCCAAGGACCGCCGGTTCGTCCGGCGCCTCGACGACATCTACGACGATCTGACCGATTACCTCACGCAGCCGCGGTGGTACCAGAAGCAGGACAGTGCACTGCCCGAGTCGATCGCCTATTTCTCGCCGGAGTTCGGCATCACCGAGACGCTGCCGCAGTACTCCGGCGGCCTCGGGATCCTGGCCGGCGACCACCTCAAGGCTGCCAGCGACCTCGGTGTGCCGATCATCGGCGTGGGGCTGCTCTACGGCGCCGGCTACTTCCGCCAGTCACTCTCGCGCGACGGCTGGCAGTTGGAGACCTATCCGTCGCTCGACCCGCAGGGCCTGCCGATCACCGCATTGGAAGGCCCCGACGGCAGTCCCACCCGGGTGGCGATCGCGCTGCCGGAGTCGCGCACGCTGTCGGCGCAGGTCTGGATCGCGCAGGTCGGCCGGGTGCCGCTGCTGCTGCTCGACAGCAACATCGAGGAGAACGACGCCGACGCCCGCCAGGTCACCGACCGCCTCTACGGCGGCGGCAAGGAGCACCGGCTCGAGCAGGAACTGCTGCTCGGCATCGGCGGCGTGCGGGCCGTGCGCGCCTACTGCGCGGCCACCGGCGCGGCGCAGCCGTCGGTCTTCCACAGCAACGAGGGCCACGCGGGTTTCCTCGGCGTCGAGCGCATCCGCGAGCTCGTCGAGGGCGAGGGCCTGACGTTCGACGAGGCCCTGCGGGCGGTGCGGGCCGGCACCGTGTTCACCACGCACACCCCCGTGCCCGCGGGTATCGACCGCTTCGAACGCGGTCTCATCGCGGCACACCTCACCGGGATGGGCGCGCTGCCTGCCGAGCGCATCCTCGCGCTGGGTGCCGAGGACGACCCCAACATGTTCAACATGGCGCACATGGGACTGCGCCTCGGGCAGCGCGCGAACGGCGTCTCGCTGCTGCACGGCGAGGTCAGCCGGGAGATGTTCGCCGAGCTCTGGCCGGGCTTCGACATCGACGAGGTGCCGATCACGTCGGTGACCAACGGCGTGCACGCGCCGACCTGGATGGCCCGCGACATCATCGAGATCGCCGAACGCGAGGTCGGCAGTGTCGCGTTGCAGACCGGCGGGTGGGAAGCCATCGACAAGGTCGGCGACGGTGAGCTGTGGGGAGTCCGCAACACACTGCGGGCCCGGCTGGTGACCGAGATCCGCCGCCGCGTGCACGAATCGGCGCTGGTGCGCGGCATGGCGCCGGCCGAGATCGGCTGGACCGCGAGCGCCTTCGACCCGAACGTGCTCACCATCGGTTTCGCCCGCCGGGTGCCGTCGTACAAGCGGCTGACCCTGATGCTGCGCGACGCCGAGCGGCTGCGCGCGTTGCTGCTGCACCCCGAGCGGCCGGTGCAGATCGTCATCGCCGGGAAGAGTCACCCGGCCGACGACGGCGGCAAGCAGCTCATCGCGCAGATGGTGCGCTTCGCCGACGATCCCGCGGTGCGACACCGGATCACCTTCCTTCCCGACTACGACATCGGCATGGCGCGCTTCCTGTACTGGGGCGTCGACGTGTGGCTCAACAACCCGCTGCGGCCGTTGGAGGCGTGCGGGACGTCGGGCATGAAGGCGGCGCTGAACGGCGCGCTGAACCTGTCGATCCTCGACGGGTGGTGGGACGAGTGGTTCGACGGTGACAACGGCTGGGCCATCCCGTCGGCCGACGGCGTTGCCGACCCGGACCGTCGCGACGACCTGGAAGCGGCCGCGCTGTACGACCTCATCGAGAACAACGTCGCCACCCGGTTCTACGACCGCAACGATGCCGGCGTGCCCACCCGTTGGGTGCAGATGGTGCGGCACACCCTCAAGAGCCTCGGGCCGAAGGTGCTGGCCACCCGGATGGTCGCCGAGTACGTGCGGCGGCTCTACGCCCCGGCAGCCGTCGCCGCGGCAGAAATGGCGGCCGACGACTACGCGGCAGCGAAGTCCTTGGCCGCGTGGAGCCGCGACATCATCGATCGTTGGCGCGGTGTTGCCGTGCTGCACGTCGACTCGCTGCTGTCCAGCGCCAGCGACCCGCAGGTCGGTGACACGCTGACGCTGCGCGCCGAGGTGGCGCTGGCCGGCATCTCTCCCGATGACGTGCAGGTCGAGGCTGTCTACGGTTCGGCCGACCAGGAGGACCGCCTCACCGACCTCTCGGTCGTCGCGCTGCAGCCGCTCGAGGGCACCGACGGCACGATCCGTTACGAGGGCGAGGTTCCGCTGAACCGCACCGGCGGGTTCGGCTACACGGTGCGGGTGCTGCCCAAGAACGATCTGCTGGTGAACCCCGCCGAGCTCGGGCTGGTGTCCATCGCTTGATCGCCTGAAGCACCTCGCCTGTCGGCTGCGCGGTAGGTTGCGGCGATGAGTCGTGGGCGCAGCTGGCGGCGCGCTCGGCGGCGCCTGGGCGCGCTCGATCGCGAGGTCCTCGGTGCGGCGGCTGCCACGCGCACGCCGGCGCTCGACCGGCTGATGACCGGCGCGTCCACCGCGGCCAACCGGTCGGTGCTGTGGCTGGGCTGCGCGGCGCTGCTGGCGATCACCGGCCGACGCCGAGACCGAGCGGCGGCGGCCAGCGGGTTGCTCGGCGTGGCCATCGCGTCGGCGCTGGCCAACGGCCCGCTGAAGTTCCTGTGGCAGCGCGACCGACCGCCGGCCGACGCGCACCGCCGGCCGCCCCTGCTGCCGTTGCCGCGCACCTTCTCGTTCCCGTCCGGGCATTCCGCGTCGGCGTTCGCATTCGCCACCGGGGTCACGCGGGCCTTCCCCGCGGCAGGTCCGGCCGTGCTGCCGGTGGCGGCCACCGTTGCGTACTCGCGGGTGTACACCGGCGTCCACTACCCGAGCGACGTGCTCGCCGGCACCGGCATCGGGATCGCCTCCGGGCTCGGCGCGGCGGCGCTCGTGCGGCACCGCCTGGATTCGGCGCACCGGCTCGACGCGCCCAGCCTGGAATTCCCGGTGCCGCGCCGCGCGATCCTGCTCACCAGCCCGAAGGCCGGGTCGTCGGACGAACTCGATGCGGTGCGGGCCGCGCTCGCGGTCGCCGAGATCGAGGTTGTCGACGAGGTCGAGGTCGGTGCGGCCGCTCGGCTGGTCCCCATGATCGAAGCAGCGCAGGACGCCGGGGAGGTCATGGTGATCGCTGCGGGTGGCGACGGCACGGTCGGGGCCGCCGCCGACGCCGTGGTCACCGGCGGGCGCGGCGTGCTCGGCGTGGCGCCGCTCGGGACCTCCAATGACGTCGCGCGCTCACTCGGCCTGCCGGTCGACCCGGTGCACGCGGTCGCGGCGATCGGCTCCGGGCGGGTGTGCGCGGTGGACGCCGCCCAGGCCACCTGTCCCGACGGGCGCAGTCGGGTGTTCGTCCACGCCGCCACCCTCGGGCTCAACGTCGCATTCTCCGAGTTGGCCACGAACGGCTCGATGCGCGACAGGTTCGGCGGCATCACCTACCCGGTGGCGGCCGCGATGGCGGTGCGCCGTTCCCAACCCTTCCGCGCCACCCTGGAGTACGACGGCGGGCGGCGAGACGTCGAGGTGGTGCACCTGTCGATCGGGAACGCGCCGGTGTTCGGTGGTGTGCTCAACATGCGCGCGCCCGGCGCGAGCATCGTCGACGGTGAGCTCGACGTGCTGCTGGTCGGCCGGCTCTCGCGCACCAGGGTCGCGCTCGCGGCGACGGGAACGTTCGTCGGATCGCACCGCCCGGTGCGCAAGGTGGAGTCGATGCAGGTGCGTTCGGTGACCGTGCACGCCGACCCGGCGCACGAGCTGGCCATCGACGGTGAGGTGTTCGGGCCGTCCCCGATGGAGATCACCGTGCTGCCCGGCGCCTTGCGCGTCGTCGTCCCGGCCGCCAGGAAACCGTCACGCGTGCATCAGCGGCTCGCTGCCCGCTTGTACTGACGCACCGACAACGGGATGAAGATGGCCAGCAGGACGACGATCCAGATCAGGGTGTAGACGATCGGATGCTGCATCGACCAGGTGTCCGGCGGCGGCAGCTGGTCGCTGGTGTTGCCGAACAGCTCCCGGCAGGCCTGGGTGACACTCGACACCGGATTCCAGTTGGCGATCGTCTTCAGCACCGGCGGGAAGTTCTGCGTCGGCACGAACGTGTTCGCGATGAAGGTCAGCGGAAAGATGATCATGAACGACGCGTTGTTCACGACCTCTGGGCTCGGCACGATGAGCCCGACGGTGGCCATGATCCACGAGATCGCGTACGCGAAGGCCAGCAACAGGAGGAAGCCGCCGAGCGCCTCACCCACCGAGGTGTGGATGCGCCAGCCGATCACCAGACCGGTCAACGACATGATCACGATGGTCAGCACGTTGATGAGCACGTCGCTGGTGGTGCGGCCGACGAGCACCGCCGACCGCGACATCGGCAGTGACCGGAACCGGTCGATGATGCCCTTCTGCATGTCGTCGGCCAGACCGGCTCCGGTCCACGTGGCACCGAAGATGACGGTCTGGGCGAACACGCCCGGCATCATGAACTCGCGGTAGCTCAGCCCCGGCACGTTGATCGCGCTGCCGAAGATGTAGCCGAACAGCAAGATGAACATGATCGGCGAGAGCGTCGAGAACACCAGCAGGTCCGGCACCCGCTTGATCTTGATCGTGTTGCGCTTGGCGACCACGGCGCCGTCGCTGAGCGCCTTCATCAGCTTCGAGCGCTGCGGGATCTCGACGGCGGTCTGGTCGAGGGCGGCAAGGCTGCTCATCGCGTCGCTCCGGCGAGTTCATTCGTGGTGTCCTCGGCCTGTTCGCTGTCCTCGCTGCGGTGGCCGGTGAGGGTGAGGAAGACGTCGTCGAGGGTCGGGCGGCGCAGCGCGACGTCGTGCAGCTCGATGCTCGCGGCGTCCAGGCGGCGCAGCGCCTCCACCAGCACCGGTGCCCCGCCGGTGACCGGCGCGGTGATCCGGCGGGTGCGCTCGTCGGACTCGACGCTGCCGCCCTCGGCGAGCTGGCGCAGGACGTCGAGCGCTACGCCGAGATCGGCGTCGGGTGCGGTGACGATCTCGATCCGCTCGCCACCCACCTGGTCCTTCAACTCGTCGGCAGTGCCTTCCGCGATCGACTTGCCGTGGTCGATCACCACGATGTTGTCGGCGAGCCGATCGGCTTCCTCGAGGTACTGGGTCGTCAGCAGCAACGTGGTTCCGGCCTGCACCAGCTGCCTGATCACGTCCCACATCTCGATGCGGCTGCGCGGGTCGAGGCCGGTGGTGGGCTCGTCGAGGAACAGCACCGGCGGTGCGGCGATCAGCGCGCCGGCGAGGTCGAGGCGGCGGCGCATGCCGCCGGAGTAGGTCTTCACCGGGCGGCCACCGGCATCGGTGAGGCTGAATTGCTCCAGCAGCGCCCCGGCCCGGGCTTTCGCACTGCGGCGGGTGAGGCCGTAGAGCCGGCCGATCATGTCGAGGTTCTCGAAGCCGGTGAGGTACTCGTCGACTGCGGCGTACTGCCCGGACAGCCCGATCTTGCCGCGGACGGCGGCGGGCTGGCGGCACACGTCGAGTCCGGCCACCGTGGCCGTTCCCTCGTCCGGCTTGAGCAAGGTGGCGAGGATTCGCACGGCGGTCGTCTTGCCGGCGCCGTTGGGCCCGAGCAGCGACAGCACGGTGCCCTCGGGCACACGCAGGTCCAGCCCGTCGAGCGCGCGAAGCTTCCCGTAGATCTTGACGAGACCCTCGGCGCGGATGACGTCGGCCATCGTTTCCCCTCTCGCGGACGATCACCGTCCAGGGTAGGGAGACCGTCCGACAGCTTTCCGGCGCTTCAGCCGCCGATCCGGGGGACAGATGCGCAGCCGACGCCTCGATTCACACGTGATCCACGGCTTCGGCGATCGATTCCAGCACGCGTCCGGGCCGGTACGGGAAGCGCTCGACATCGCCCGCGCGCGTGGAGCCGGTGAGGACCAGGATGGTGTCGAGTCCGGCCTCGATCCCCGCGATGATGTCGGTGTCCATCCGGTCGCCGACCATCACCGTGTTCTCCGAGTGCGCCTCGATCCGGTTGAGCGCGCTGCGCAGCATCATCGGGTTCGGTTTGCCGACGAAATAGGGCTGGCGGCCGGTCGCGGCGGTGATCAGCGCAGCCACCGCGCCGGTGGCCGGGAGCGAGCCCTCGTCCGACGGCCCGCTGACGTCGGGATTCGTGGCGATGAACCGGGCCCCTGCCTCGATCAGGCGGATCGCGCGGGTGATGGCCTCGAAGGAGTACGTCCGGGTCTCGCCGAGCACGACGAAATCCGGGTCGCGGTCGGTGAGCGTGTAGCCGACCTCGTGCAGCGCGGTGGTCACGCCCGCTTCGCCGATCACGTAGGCCGAACCACTCGGCAACTGGTCGGCGAGGAACGTCGCGGTGGCGAGCGCGGACGTCCAGATCGCCTCCTCCGGGATCTGCAGCCCCGAGCGGGCCAGCCGCGCGGACAGGTCCCGCGGGGTGAAGATGGAGTTGTTGGTCAGCACCAGGAAGCGCCGGCCGCGTTCCTCCAGTCGGGCCAGGAAATCGGCGGCGCCGGGCACCGCCTCCTCCTCGCGGACGAGCACGCCATCCATGTCGCTGAGCCAGCACTCCGCGGTTGCGCGCATGGTTGGAGTCTGTCAGGTGCGGCGTACCCGCAGCAGTGCGACCGACCGCCACAGCATCGGCAGGGCACGCTCGGGCTTGAGGATGCGCCGCGCCGGCGGACGCCCGCCCACCGCGCTGGTGTCGACCACCACCTCGTACCTGCGCGCCCAAGGGGCGCCCCGGCAGGTGGAAGTCGCAGTCGTCGTCGCCCGAATGCAGAAGCAACAGGAACGACTCGTCGACGATCGTCTCGCCGCGGGTGTTGCGATGCCGCAGGGTGCGTCCGTCGAGATACATGCCGATCGTGCGCAGGCCGGTGTCGAACCAGTCCGCGTCGGCCATCTCGCGACCTGCGGGGTGGAACCACGCGAGGTCTTTGACGACCTCGGAGCCGTCGCCCGTCGCGATGGGCCGCCCTTCGAAAAACGCATTCTGCCGAAGCACCGGGTGACGCCGGCGCAGGGTCAGCAGCCGCCGCACCAGCGTGAGCATGTCGTCGGCTTCCTCCGACTGCTTCCAGTCGAGCCAGGACACCGGGTTGTCCTGCATGTAGGCGTTGTTGTTGCCGCCCTGGGTGCGCCACATCTCGTCACCGGCCACCAGCATCGGGGCGCCGGTCGACAACAGGAGTGTGGCGAGCAGGTTGCGCACCTGACGCCGCCGAGCCAATTTCGACTTCCGGTGGGGCCGGTTCGCCCTCGACCCCGAAATTCACCGACCGGTTGTCGTCGGTGCCGTCGCGGTTGTCCTCGCCGTTGTTCTCGTTGTGCTTGCGTTCGTAGGACGCGAGATCTCGCATCGTGAAGCCGTCGTGCGCGGTGATGAAGTTGATCGATGCCATCGGCAGCCGGCCGTCGTCGCGGTAGAGGTCCGACGAGCCCGACAGGCGATAGGCGAGGTCACGAACGCCGTCGGCGCCGTGTGCCCAGAACGAACGCACCGTGTCGCGGTACTTGCCGTTCCACTCGGTCCACAGTGGCGGGAACTCGCCCACCTGGTACCCGCCGGCGCCGACGTCCCACGGTTCGGCGATCAGCTTCGCCTGCGAGATCACCGGATCCTGGTGAATGGTGTCGAAGAACGACGACAGCTTGTCGACGTCGTGCAGCGACCGGGCCAGGGCCGAGGCGAGGTCGAAGCGGAATCCGTCGACGTGCATCTCGGTGATCCAGTAGCGCAGCGAGTCGGTGATCAGCTGCAGCGGGAACGGCCGGCGCGGGTCGAAGGTGTTGCCGCACCCGGTGTAGTCGACGTAGTAGGCGGGGTCGTCGGCGAGCCGGTAGTAGGAGCCGTTGTCGATGCCGCGGAAGGCCAGTAACGGGCCGTTGGGGCTGCCCTCTGCCGTGTGGTTGTAGACGACGTCGAGGATCACCTCGATGCCCGCCGCGTGCAGGGCGCGCACCATCGACTTGAACTCGCGCACCTGGTTGCCGTGCCGCGACGCGTACGGCTCGTGGGGCGCGAAGAACCCCAGCGAGTTGTAACCCCAGTAGTTCATCGCGCCACGTCGCAACAGGTGTGGCTCGGAAACGAAGTGGTGGATCGGCAGCAACTCCACAGCGGTGACCCCGAGCGAGGTCAGATGCTCGATGGCCGCGGGATGGGCCAGCCCGGCATAGGTCCCGCGCAACTCCGGCGGGATGCCGGGGTGCTGGAACGTGAAGCCCTTGACGTGCAACTCGTAGATCACGGTGTCGGCCCACGGCACCCGCGGCGGATGGTCGTCACCCCACGGGAACGCGTCGTGGATGACCACCGAGCGTGGCACGTACTGCGCGGAGTCCTGGTCGTTGTCGGCATAGACGGCCGGGTGCTCGATGAAGTTGCCTTCCATCGCCCGGGCGTACGGGTCGACGAGCAACTTGTGCTCGTTGTGGAACAGCCCGCGGGCCGGGTCGTAGGGCCCGTCGATGCGAAAGCCGTAGCGCTGGCCGGGGCCGATGCCGGGCAGGTAGCCGTGCCAGACGTGGTAGGTCTGCTCGTCCAGCGGGATGCGGGTCTCGTGGGTTCCGCTGAACAGGCACACCGACACCGCGTCGGCGGTGGTGGACCAGATCGCGAAGTTCGTGCCGTCGCCGTCCCACTGCGCGCCGAGCGGGAACGGCCGACCCGGCCAGGCCCGGTCGAGCCGGGCCGCCAGGGCGGCGGTCAGCTCCTCGGGGTGCACCGGTCGGACCTTAGTTGGCTTGCCCGGCATCCGCTCGGCGACCCCGTCCCCCGCGGGCCGGCGGCGACCAGGGTTAGCTCAGGATCACCCGGGTAGGTTTTCGAGGTGCGCAATGGCACCGGATGCATTCACAGGTTCGTCATGGCGAGGACTCAGTAGACGTATGGCTAGCAACGATTATCTGATCCCATGACCTCGAGCGACCCAACCGAGCCGACCGGCCCGAGCTACCCACACGACGCCCAGCACACCGAGCAGTACCCGGTAGCCGACGGCGCGCACCAGCAGTACAGCCCGCACCAGTACACGCCGTACGACCAGGCGCAGTACGCGAACCTGCACCACCAGCAGCCGCAGCCCTACGGCGCGCCGGCCGCTCCCGTGGCGGCGCCCGCGCAGCCGAGCCTGCGGCGCTACCGCGTCGCGCTCGGCGTCACCGCCGGGATCGCGGCCGCGGCGCTGGTCGGGACCGGCTTCGCCATCTCCGACAGCCACACCGTGACGATCAACGGCGCAGGTTCGGCCCAGCAGGTCGTGCCCAACGGCGGCGAGTCCAACGGGTCCGGCTCCGGTTCGACCGACCCGGGCTCCACCGACCCGGGCTCGACCGACCCGGGCTCGACCGACCCGGGTTCGACCGATCCGGGCAGCGGCGGCGGCACCTTCCCGTTCCCCAACGGCGGTACCGGCAGCGGCGGCACCTCGGCGAGCAGCATCGCGCTCGCCACCACCAAGCAGAAGGTCGGCGTCGTCACCATCGTCTCGACGCTCGGCTACCAGAACGCCCAGGGCGCCGGCACGGGCATGGTGCTCAGCTCCGACGGTGAGATCCTCACCAACAACCACGTGGTCAACGGCGCGACGAGCATCACGGTCACCGTGGTGTCCACCGGCAAGTCCTACCGCGCCGACGTCGTGGGCACCGACCCGACCGACGACGTCGCGGTGGTCCAGCTGCGCAACGCCAGCGGGCTGAAGAAGGCCAAGCTCGGCGACTCCGGCGACGTCAAGGTCGGCGACTCGATCGTCGGCGTCGGCAACGCCGGTGGCACCGGCACGCTGCGCGCCTCGAACGGCAAGGTCGTGGCGCTGAACCAGAGCATCACCGCCACGGACGAGAACGGCTCGAACGCGGAGAAGCTGCACGGCCTGATCGGCATCAACGCCGGCATCGTGGCCGGCGACTCCGGCGGCCCCACGTACGACTCGTCCGGCGAGATCATCGGCATGAACACCGCTGCGTCGCAGAGCCAGACCGGCGCCAGCACCTCGGCCTACTCGATCCCGATCGACAACGCGCTGAAGATCGCCGACAAGATCGACAACGGCGACGCGTCGTCGACGATCCACATCGGCCTGCCCGGCTTCCTCGGTGTCGGCGTGGCCGACGCGACCGGCGGCGTCGGGGTCAGCTCGGTGGTCCCGAACGGGCCGGCCGACCAGGCCGGCATCGCTGCCGGCTCGGTCATCACCGCGATCGACGGCAAGAGCGTCGCCTCCGCGACCGCCCTGAAGTCGGCGATGTCGAGCAAGAAGGCCAACGACAAGGTCAAGGTCACCTGGACCGACGAGGCCGGTGCGAGCCACACCGCCAACGTCACCCTGATCGCGGGCCCGGCAGACTGATCGCCGGCACATCCGCGAGCACAACGGCGCCGCGGCGAGACCCTTCCTCTCGCCGCGGCGCTCGTGCGTTTGGATAGGGCCGTGGTCGACGTGAATCCGGATGCGGTGCTGCAACTCGACGACGTGTCGGTGCGGCGCGGGGACAAGATGCTGCTCGACGGCATCAGCTGGACGGTCGAGGAGGACGAGCGCTGGGCCGTGCTCGGGCCCAACGGCGCCGGCAAGACCACGCTGCTGCAGATCGCGGCCGCGCGCATGCATCCCTCGAGCGGCACCGCCTACATCCTCGGCGAGCGTCTCGGCGCCGTGGACGTGTTCGAGCTGCGGCCGCGGATCGGGCTGGCCAGCTCGGCCCTCTCCGACCGCATCCCGGGCACCGAGCGGGTCACCGACATCGTCGTCAGCGCCGGCTACTCGGTGATCGGCCGGTGGCGGGAGGCCTACGGCCGGCAGGACGTGCGCCGCGCCGAGCGGCTGCTGCGCCTGCTGGGCGTCGGCGACCTCGGGGCGCGCACCTTCGGCACGCTCAGCCAGGGGGAGCGGGCGCGCGTGCAGATCGCCCGGGCGCTGATGACCGACCCGGAACTGCTGCTGCTCGACGAGCCGGCGGCCGGAATGGACCTCGGCGGCCGCGAGGACCTGCTGCGACGGCTCACCCGCTTCGCCGACGATCCCGACACGCCGGCGTCGGTGCTGGTCACCCACCACGTCGAGGAACTGCCGCCGGGGATCTCGCACGTCTTGCTGCTGCGCGAGGCGAAGGTGGTCGCGGCCGGACTCGCGCGCGACGTGCTCGCCGCCGAGCCGCTGTCGCAGACCTTCGGTCTGCCGCTGTCGGTGGAGCGCCGCGACGGCCGGTGGTACGCCCGCGCCGAGTGATTCGGGTGCGCCGTAGGCTCCCCGGAGACCGGAACGGAAGGGTGCGGCGATGGCAGACTTGGTGAGCGTCGAGATCGACGACGCGGTGGCGACGATCCGGCTGGACCGCCCGCCGATGAACGCGCTGAACACCCAGATCCAGGACGAGCTGCGCGCGGCGGCCGAGCAGGTCGGCACCGACGACGCGGTGCGCGCCGTGGTCATCTACGGCGGCGAGAAGGTGTTCGCCGCCGGCGCGGATGTCAAGGAGTTCGCCGCCCAGGACCACGCCTACATGTTCCGCGACGCCGGCCGGCTCAGCTCCTCACTCGACGCGCTGGCCCGTATCCCCAAGCCGGTGATCGCCGCGGTGACCGGCTACGCGCTCGGCGGCGGCTGCGAGCTCGCGCTGACGGCTGACTTCCGGGTCAGTGCCGACGACGCCAGGTGGGGACAGCCGGAGATCCTGCTGGGCATCATCCCCGGCGCCGGCGGCACCCAGCGGCTGCCCCGGCTCGTCGGACCGGCCAAGGCGAAGGACATCATCTACACCGGCCGCTTCGTCGGGGCCGACGAGGCCCTCGAGATCGGGCTCGTCGACGCAGTGGTGCCGGCCGCCGAGGTGTACCCGACGGCACTGGCGATGGCTGCCAAGTTCGCCAAGGGGCCGGCGCTCGCACTGGCCGCGGCGAAGGCGGCGATCGACGGCGGCCTGGACGCCGACCTGGCCACCGGGCTGCGGCTCGAATCGCACCTGTTCGCTTCCCTGTTCGCGTCCTCGGATCGCAGCGTCGGCATGCAGTCCTTCATCGAGAGCGGGCCGGGCAAGGCCGTCTTCGGGTGATCCTTTCCACCACCCCCGCGGTCGTGCTCCTCGACCTCGACGGCACGCTGTCCGACTCCGCGCCCGGCATCCTGACCTCGCTGCGACACGCCTTCGCGGTCAACGACATCCCGCCGCTCGACCCGCAGACCGAGCACAGTCTGCTCGGACCGCCGTTCTACGAATCGTTGCCGCCGCTGCTGCCCGACCCGGACCAGCTGCCCGCGGTCATCGAGGCCTACCGCGAGCGCTACGCGTCCGGCGGCATGTACGACACGGTCGTCTACGACGGCGTGCGCGAGGTGCTGGTCGCCGCCTCGGCGGCGGGCATCCGGCTGGCGGTGGCGACCAGCAAGCCCGAGTACTTCGCGGTGCCGATCGTCGAGCGCCTCGGCCTGACCGACCTGTTCGAGACCGTCGGCGGCGACGACATGGACGGCTCGCTGCCGACCAAGGCGCTGGTCATCGACAAGGTGCTCGGCCGGCTCGGGCGTCCCGCCGCCGACACCGTGCTCATGGTGGGCGACCGGCGTCACGACGTGCTCGGCGCCCGCGAGCACGGCATCGCATGTGTCGGCGCGGGCTGGGGTTACGGGGTGCCCGGCGAGCTGGAGACGGCCGGCGCGGCAATGGTCTGTGCCCGGCCTGCCGACCTGGTCGGTGCGCTGGGTCTGGATCGTTAGGCTTCCCGGATGCAGCCGGCCGAACCGTCGCGATCCACTCGCGGGGCGAAGGTGATGATCTGGGCCGGGCTGCTCCTGGTGGTGGCCGGCTCGCTGGTGCTCATCGCGCGCTACCTCACGGCCCGCTACGAACACCATTCGTTCGTCGACGGCCAGCCGCCGTCGCGCTACGTCGACGTGCAGGAGGGCCGCACCTACCGGATCTCGGTGCCCGGCGGGGTCAAGTACGAGCAGGACCTGGGTCAGCCGCCCCAGGCGCTGCACTGCAGCGCCCAGCAGCCGAACGGCCCGGAGCTCACCTTGGATCTCACCCGCGAGAGCAACGACACCAAGATGATCAACACGATCGCCTCGTTCCGCTCGCCGGTCACCGGCCGTCTGCACGTCAGCTGTGTCGGGTTGCCCGACGTCTATCTCGACGACACGTCCGGCGACCCCTCGGGCGTGCTGCTGGTGCTCGGCGTCGTGCTACTCACCGTCGGGGTCCCGCTCCTGCTGTCCGGGGTGCGCAGCGTGACAGCCGCGGACGCGCCCGCCGATCCGGTCAGATCCAACCCCGACGCTTGAACACGAAGTACAGCACCACGCTGACCATCAGCATCAGGAAGACCGCGAACGGATAACCGAAGCGCCAGTCCAGCTCGGGCATGTGCGTGAAGTTCATCCCGTAGATCGTTCCGACGAGCGTCGGGGCGAACAGGATCGCCGCCCACGCAGAGATCTTCTTGACCTCGTCGTTCTGCGCGTTGCTGGTGCGGCTGAGCAGCGTCATCTCCTCGTTCTGGCGCTGCGCGACCAGGATCGAGTTGACGGAGAGGATGTCGCGCAGCTGCAACCGGAACTGCTCCACACGCTCGTTCACCTGCGTGACGTGGTCGGCGACGTCACGCAATGCGCGGCGCAACTCCTCGTCGACGCCGTACTTGTCGAAACCGGCGGCCAGCGAATCGAGCATGGCACTGAGCGGCGCGGCCGCGCGCTGGAAGTCCAGCACCTCCTGCGACAGCTCGTAGATGCGCCGCGACACGGACGGGTCGCCACCGAACACCTGGGTCTCGATCTCATCGATGTCGTTCTCGAGACCGGCGACCACCGGGCCGTAGCCGTCGACCACTGCGTCCATGATCGCGTAGAGCACCGCTTCGGTGCCGCGCGCGAGCAGGTCCGGATCCTCCTCCAGGCGCTTGCGCACCACCGCGAGGTCCGGGCTCTCGGAATGCCGCACGGTGATGACGAAGTTCGGTCCGACGAACACGTGCAACTCGCCGAACTCGACCTCCTCGACGTCGTCGAGATAGCGAGCCGCCCGCAGCACCACGAACAGCGTCTGACCGTAACGCTCCAGCTTCGGGCGCTGGTGCGCGGTGATCGCGTCCTCGATCGCGAGCTCGTGCAGGCCGAACTCGACGGCCAACGACTTCAGTTCCTCGGCATCGGGCCGGTACAGGCCGATCCACGCCATCCCGTCGTCGCGCTCGCGCAAGCACCCGGAAGGTGTCGGTCAGCGACTGCGTGCCGGTCTGCCTCGAACCGCCGCAGTAGACCGCGGAATCGACCAGGCCCGAGCGGTCGGCGCGCTCGTCCGGCGCATCGCTCGCAGGTCCGTCGCCAGCCGGATAAGCGGCATGCGGCCGGCGCAGACGGCTCAGCGCAGCCCGACCCGAGAACAGCGGACGCTCCGGCATACCCCTGACGATATCGGCGACCGGGCAAAGCCACGATCCGGTCTAACGTGAACAAGCAACCACGATCCGGAAGGACCGCTGATGAGGCTCGGCCTGCACCTGTCCAACTTCACCTATCCGAGCGGGGCACCGGCGCTGGCCGCCGATCTCACCCGGATCGCCGCAAGCGCCGAGGACGCCGGCTTCACCCGGCTGTCGGTGATGGACCACGTCTGGCAGATCCGGCCGGTCGGCCCGATCGAGACCGACATGCTCGAGGCGTACACGACGTTGGGCTATCTGGCGGCGCGCACCACGAAGGTCGAGTTGCTCGCCTGGGTCACCGCGGCGATCTATCGCGAACCGGGCCTGCTGGCCAAGTGCGTGACCACCCTGGACGTGCTCTCCGAGGGCCGCGCGATGCTCGGGATCGGCGCCGCCTGGAACGAGGAGGAGTCACTCGGCCTCGGCCTGCCCTTCCCGCCCACGGCAGAGCGTTTCGAGCGCCTGGAGGAGGCGCTGCAGATCTTCCTGCAGATGTGCGACGAGGACGAGGGAGCCTACGACGGCAAGCACTACCGCCTCGAGCGCACGATGAACGTGCCGCAGACGCTGCGCCGTCCGCACCCGCCGATCCTGATCGGCGGCGGCGGCGAACGAAAGACGCTGCGGATGGTGGCCCAGTACGCCGACGCCTGCAATCTCTTCCCGTCGCCGGAGCTCGGGCACAAGCTCGATGTGCTGCGCCGGCATTGTGCCGACCTGGGCCGCGACTACGACGAGATCGAGAAGACCGTGATGATGCCGTTCGCGCCGGGCAAGAACGGCGAGGACGTCGAGGAGATGCTGACCCGGTTCCGGCGAACTCGCCGGGCTCGGGATCACCACGGTCCACGGCTCGCTGGCCGACGTCTGGTCCGACGACGTCATGGCGGTGATGGCCGAGCAGGTGATCCCGGCCGCCGAGTCGATCTGAGCGGCCTCGCAGCGTGATCGCAGCGTCGCCGGACTAGGGTGCCCTGCATCGAAGCGACGAAGCTGACGGTGCGGGGTCCGCGGGCAGACGACGTCCGCGCCGTGCGTGCTGCCCACGAACAATTCCTCGAGTCCGGGGCGGTCTTGAACCCGGTCCGCGACATCGTGGCTGAATCGTGGCGGCGTTCGGCGGCCGCCGGCGTCGACGCGGACACCGTCGCGGCCCCACCCGTCGACCTGCGCGAGTTCGCCGGCTACCGGGACGTGCATCCGCTCGCGCGGGTGTTCCCGTTGCTCTACGACGTGCTGGGCCGCGCCGCGGAGGAGTGCGACGCCGTGATGGCCGTCGGCGACGCGCACGGCCAGCTGTTGTGGGTGTGCGGGCGGCCGGCGGTGCTCGGGCGCGCGGAGCAGATCAACTTCGCCGAGGGCGCGACATGGGACGAGGCACACGCCGGCACCAATGCGCCCGGCACGGCATTGCGCATCGACGCGCCGGTGCAGATCCTGGCCGCCGAGCACTTCCTGCGCTCGGTGCAGCCGTGGACCTGTGCTGCGGCGCCGATCCACGATCCGGTCACCCAGGCGCTGCTGGGCATCGTCGACGTCACCGGCGGCACCGACGTCGCCACCCCCCAGACGCTCGCCATGGTGCGCGCCGCCGCGCGGATGGCCGAGGCCGAGCTCGGGCGCCTGCACGCGATCGGCACCGACATGTCCGTGGGCGCCGGGCAGCTGTGGACCCCGCCCACGGGTCCCACCGTCGCTGCGCTCGGTCGGCCCGACTGCCTGGTCGAACTCGACGGGCGGCACATGCGCCTGAGTCCCCGGCACAGCGAGATCCTGGTGCTGCTCACCGAGCACCGCGACGGCCTGACCGGGGATCAGCTTGCCGTCGAGCTGTACCGCGAGGATGTCGGGACCTCCACGCTGCGCGCCGAACTCACCCGGCTGCGGTCCCTGCTCGGCACCGACGTGCTGGACTCGCGGCCCTACCGGTTGCGCCGCGAGCTGACCTGCGACTGGCTCACTGTGCGGCGGGCGCTGGACGCCGACCGCGCCGACGCCGCGATCGCCGGCGTACCGCGGGCCGCTGCTCCCGCACTCGGACGCGCCGGGTGTGGTGGCGCTGCGCGATCGCCTCGACCGTCAGTTGCGGGCCGCGCTGCTCAGCTGCGGACAGGTCGACCTGATGGCGACCTGGACCCGGTCGCGGTGGGGCGCCGACGACCTCGAGATGTGGCGACGCCAGCTCGCAACTCGCCACCGCGGGCTCGCCGCTGCACGTCATCGCGAACGCCGAGGTGCACCGGCTCAACCGCGAGCTGGGCATCACCTGATCGCGCTGCAGCGCGATCGCAGCGTTGCTGCTCCTACCGTTCGGTCATGCCTCGCTGCGCCGTGGCGGGGGACCACCGACGAAAGGTGCATCGATGGCGATTCACTCGACCCCTGGATCGGCCGACAGCCCGGTCAAGGTCGACAGCAGGTACGACAACTTCATCGGCGGGGAATGGATCCCGCCGAGCAAGGGCGACTACTTCGAGAACATCACCCCGGTCACCGGCCAGGCGTTCACCGAGATCGCGCGGGGCACCGGCGAGGACATCGAACTCGCGCTCGACGCCGCGCATGGTGCGAAGCGGGCCTGGGGTGCCACCAGCGCCGCGGCGCGCGCCGACATCCTGAACAAGATCGCCGACCGGATCCAGGAGAACCTGCCGGCCCTCGCGCTGGCGGAGACCTGGGAGAACGGCAAGCCGATCCGCGAGACCATGGCGGCCGATCTCCCGTTGGCGGTCGACCACTACCGGTACTTCGCCGGCGCGATCCGCGCCCAGGAAGGCGGTATCTCGGAGGTCGACGCCGACACGATCGCCTACCACTTCCACGAGCCGCTCGGTGTCGTCGGGCAGATCATCCCGTGGAACTTCCCGATCCTGATGGCGACCTGGAAACTCGCACCGGCGCTGGCCGCAGGCAACTGCGTCGTCCTCAAGCCGGCCGAGCAGACACCGTGGTCGATCCTCAAGCTGATGGAGGTCATCGGCGACCTGCTGCCCCCGGGCGTGCTGAACGTCGTCAACGGCTTCGGCGTGGAGGCCGGCAAGCCGCTCGCGTCCTCGAGCCGGATCGCGAAGATCGCGTTCACCGGTGAGACGACCACCGGCCGGCTCATCATCGCAGTACGCCTCGCAGAACCTGATCCCGGTGACGCTCGAACTCGGTGGCAAGAGCCCGAACATCTTCTTCGAGGACGTCGCGTCGGCGAAGGACGACTTCTACGACAAGGCGCTCGAGGGCTTCGCGATGTTCGCGCTGAACCAGGGCGAGGTCTGCACCTGCCCGTCGCGCGCGCTCGTCCAGGAGTCGATCTACGACGACTTCATGAACGACGCGATCGAGCGGGTCAAGAAGATCAAGCAGGGCAACCCGCTCGACGACACGACGATGATCGGCGCGCAGGCCTCCAACGACCAGCTCGAGAAGATCCTGTCCTATCTCGACATCGGCAGGCAGGAAGGCGCGAAGGTCCTCACCGGCGGCAACCGGACGACGCTCGAGGGCGATCTGTCCGAGGGCTACTACGTCGAGCCGACCGTGTTCGAGGGCGACAACTCGATGCGCATCTTCCAGGAGGAGATCTTCGGCCCGGTGCTGTCGGTGACCAAGTTCAGCGACGAGGCGGACGCGCTGAAGATCGCCAACGACACGCTGTACGGCCTCGGTGCCGGCGTGTGGAGCCGCGACGGCGCACGCGCGTACCGGGCGGGCCGCGAGATCCAGGCCGGCCGGGTGTGGACGAACTGCTACCACCAGTACCCGGCGCACGCCGCGTTCGGCGGGTACAAGCAGTCCGGTGTCGGGCGCGAGAACCACAAGATGATGCTCGACCACTACCAGCAGACGAAGAACCTGCTGGTGAGCTACTCGCCGAAGGCCCTCGGGTTCTTCTAAACCGTGACACGACACGTGGACGTGACGGGTGAGGCGGCGGAGTTGCTGCGCCGCCTCACCAAGCAGCACGGCGACCTGATGTTCCACCAGTCCGGTGGCTGCTGCGACGGGTCGTCGCCGATGTGTTACCCGGACGGCGAGTTCCTGATCGGCGACGCGGACGTGCACCTCGGCGACCTCGATGTCGGCCTGGACCGGGAGATTCCGGTGTACATGTCGGCCAGTCAGTACGAGTACTGGAAGCACACGCACATCACGATCGATGTCGTGAAAGGGCGGGGGAGTGGCTTCTCCGTCGAGGCGCCGGAGGGAGTGCGCTTCCTGATCCGCTCGCGGTTGCTCAGCGATGCGGAGTCCGAGGCACTGGGCCTGCTCACCTGAGTTCCCTGCCGCTCGCACAAAGCAGCGCCCCCGCTCTGATGAGAGCGGGGGCGCTGTTCGTTGCGGGTGTCAGCCCTTCACGCCACCGGCGGTCAGGCCACTGACGATGCGGCGCTGGAACAGCAGCACCACGAGGACCAGCGGAACCGTGACGACCAACCCGGCTGCCATCGTCTGGGTATTTGCGACGATGTGCGGGCCGGCAGTGAACTTCGCGATCGCCACCGTGCTCGGCGCGACGTTGTCGTTGCCGTTGTAGAGCACGCTGGAGAGCAGGTACTCGTTCCACGACGCCAGGAACACCAGGATCGCGGTGGTGAACATCGCCGGCGCGGCCAACGGCAGGATGACCAGTCGGAACGCCTGCCCCGGCGTAGCCCCGTCGACCCGGGCCGCTTGTTCCAACTCCCAGGGCATGTCCGCGAAGAAGCTCGTCAACGTGTACACCGCCAACGGCAGTGAGAACGAGATCTGCGGAACGATCAAGCCCTGGTAGGTGCCCAGCCAGCCGAAGTTGGTGAACAGCTGGAAGATCGGTGTCAGGATCGCGACGCCGGGGAACATCGACGCGGCCAGGATGGCCGCCAGGATGAGCCCCTTGCCGCGGAAGGCCAACCGAGCCAACGCGTAGCCGGCGAAGACGCCGATGACCATCGCGAGGACGGTCACGCAGGTACCGATGATCAGGCTGTTCACCATCGAACGACCGAAGTGGTTGTTCGTCGTGTTGAACGCGTACTTGAAGTTGTCCAGGGTGACGTGGGTGAACCAGAACGTGTTGTCGTAGGTGTACGCGTTGTCCCGGAAGGCCATGACGACCATCCAGTAGAACGGCAACAGACACCACAGCACGATGAAGACGAGCGAGGCACCGGTACCGACGTTGCCCCAGTTGAACGGTGCCTTCGGTGGCGGGGGAGTGGTCGCCGGCGGTTGCTTCGACGGAGCTTCGTCTACAGCTGTCGTCATGACTACTTCCCCTCCTTCGCCGGTTTCTGGGCGCCAACGATGTTGGCGTTGAACAGCCTCACCAGCAGCAGCGAGATCGCGAAGATCAGGATGAACGTGATGGTGGACAGTGCCGACGCCGAGTTGATCCCGATCGTGAGCTGCTTGACCACAAGGATCGACAAGGTCGTCGTCCCGTTCGCCCCGCCGGTGAGGATGTACGGCAGGTCGTACATCCGCAGCGCGTCGAGCGCGCGGAAGATGACGGCCACCGCGAGCGCCGGTTTCACCAATGGCAAGGTTATTCGGGTGAACCGTTGCCATGCGCTGGCACCGTCGATCTTGGCCGACTCGTAGAGGTCGGCGCTGATGCCTTGTAACCCGGCAAGGATCAGCAGCGCGATGAACGGCGTGGTCTTCCAGGTGTCCGCGATGATCACCGCCCATCTGGCCGGCCACTTGTCCGATGTCCATTGGATATTCGTGCCGAGCAAATGGTTCAGGATGCCCTGCGGGTCGTAGATGACCCCCCAGAGCTTCGCCGTGACGGCGGTGGGGATCGCCCACGGGATCAGGATGCAGGCGCGCACCAGGCCACGGCCGTGGAAGCCGCGGTTCATCATCAGCGCGAAGCCCATGCCGATGACGGTCTCGAACAGCACGGTGATGAACGCGAACATCAGCGTCACCGACACCGAGGGCCAGAACTGGGAGCCGAGGGTGCCGGGCGGGCACTTGGCGGTGCCGCCGCCGGTGGTGGGGCACTGCTGCAGCAGCCAGTGCTTGTAGTTGGTGATGCCGTTCCACTGGCCGCCCTGGTTGAAGAACCCGGTGGCCTTGTCCAGGCCCTGGTCGGTCAGGAACGACTGGTAGATCGCCTTGACGATCGGATACCCGACGACGAGCGCCAGCAGCACGATCGTGGGAGCGATGAGGTAGAACGCGAGTTTTCCCTCGCCGGTGCTGATCTTGCGCCGCTTGCGCGGTTTCCCTTCCTCTTCGAGGACGGTGTCTTCTTCGACCGGCCCAGCAAGTGTCATCTGGTCTCCTCAGACGAGAGCTGTAACCTAATTGTGATAGAAGGTCTCACAACCGGCGGGGCGACTCAAGAGAACGCCCCGCCGGCTGCGTGGCTAGCCAGATCCGGATATCGCTATCCGGAGGTGCCGGACTTGATGGCGGCCTGCATGTCCTTCAACGCCTGGGATGTCGACTTCTGACCCTGCAACGCTGCGTAGGCGTTGGTCTGGATCGCCTCGGTGACTGCCGGGTAGAACGGCGTGACGGGTCGCGGCACGGCGGTCTTGATGCTGGCGAGCAGCGTCGGCAGGTACGGGAACTTCTTGAACCAGCGCCGGGTCGGAGTAGAGCGAGGTGATGACCGGAGCGAGCGTCCCCTGGGTGAGGTTCCACTTCTGCTGGGCCGGCTCTTCCATCCACTTGATGAACTTCACGCCGGTGGCCTGGTGCTTGGAGTACTTGCTGACCGCGAGGCTGTGTCCGCCGAGGCTGGACGCGCCGTGGCCACTCGGGCCGGGCAGTGGGGCGATGCCGAACTTGCCGATGACCTTCGAGCCCGTGCCGTTGGCCACCGCAACCGCGTACGGCCAGTTGCGCATGAACACGAGCTTGCCGGCGATGAAGGCGTTCAGGCTCTGCGTCTCCTGGAAGCCGATGGCCTCCTTGGGGATGTACCCCTGCTTGAACCCGTTGACCAGGAAGTCCAGCCCCTTGGCGGCCGCGGGGGTGTCGACGTCCGGCGTCTTGCCGTCGGTCTTGACGATGACGCCGCCGGCCGCGTTGATCGCCTCGGCCGCGTTGACCGTCAGGCCCTCGTACTTGGCGAACTGGCCGGCGTAGCAGCCCGGCTTGCTGCCGGTGATGGTGTTCGCCGTCTTGCCCTTGCAGTCGGCGATCATCTCGTCCCACGTCTTCGGTGCGGTGGGAACCAGGTCCTTGCGGTAGTAGAGCAGCCCACCGTCAGACGCGTACGGCGCGGCGAACAACGTGCCGTTGTAGGTGGCCGCCTTGACGGTCACCGGCAGCAGCGGGCCGGTGTCGATCTTGTTCTTGCCGGTGAGCGGAATGACCCAGCCCTTTGCCGCCATCTCCGCGGTCCACACCACGTCGACGGTGACGACGTCGTAGTTCGGGTCCTTGGCCTGGAAGTGCTGCTCGAGGTCCTGCAGCTGCTGGTCCGCCTGGTCCGACTGCTGCTTGACGGTGATTTTCTCCTTGGGGTACGCCGCGTTCCAGCGTTTCGTGATCTCGGGCCAGACATTGGAGTTGTCCTTGCCGGTCACGACCGTGATCGGGCCCGTGCCCTCGTTCCCTCCCCCGCCGCCGCCGGACGACGAGCACGCCGCCAGGCCTGATGCACCTAGGGCTATCACGGCGGCCGCGACAGCTGCGCTTCTTACCCGCATGAACTGGTCCTCTCTGACATACACCCGTAAGCCCTTACGGATGCCGTCAACATGTCACGCAGGCCACATAGTCGGAACGACCCGAGCCCTACCGATACCTATTCGTTACCTCGCCGCAACATGTCGCGCATCACGCGGTTCTTACCCGTCGCGACGGGGCAGGAACACGGCGATCGCGATGACCAGGAATCCGAGGATCGCCGCCCAGGCGCCGAACCCGGAGTGGGCGAAGTAATCGCCGAAGGCGGGGGCGTTGGCGTTGTTCGTCGCGTTGCCTTCGAAGGAGATCAAGTTCAGCGCCATGAGCGACATCGCGGCACCGGCGAAGGCCACCACACTGGCCAGCCACCGGGCGTACCAGTGACGCGCGCCGAACCGGGAGACGGCCAGCGCGCCGAGCCCCACGGCGGCGAGGAACACGACCCAACCCAGCCACCCGAAGTAGAACTCGGAGAAGCCGAAGGAGACGTGGCCGCGCAGCGGCGCGACGTCGGTCTGCGCCTTGTATCCGGCGATGAGTTTGTGCAGGTCGCCGAAGCGGCTGTTGTCACTGGCCCCGCTGAAGAAGCCCGGACCGTTGCGGAACCAATCCAGCACGCTGAACGCGAGCAGGACGAGGAACGCACCGATCGAGAGCACGATGATGCCCGGCGTGACGGTGAGGCCGGCCGCGCTTGACTGCTCCGGTGCCGATTGATCTGTCGGTGCCGGCCGATCGGCCGCGGGCTTGCGGTTGCGCGAACTCGGCGGGCCGGCCTTGCGGCGACTGCGTCCGGGCTGCGAGGTCATGGCTGCACGGTAGCGAAACGACCTGTCCGGCACCGACGGTCGAGGCCCTGTGTGGCACCGTGGCGCGCCTATTCTGATGCCGTGGAGTCCGGATCCCCGATCGAGGCGCCGCCGGAGCTGCCGCTCGTGTGGCGTATCCCGCCGTGGCAGCCGGCGGGGCTCATCCTGGTCGCCACGGTGCTGCTCGCCCTCGATCTGTACGGCGACCTCGGCCTCGGGGCGCTGCTCATGACCGTGCGCTATCTCGCTCGCCGCGCTCGTCGGCGCCGTGTTCGCGATCCGGCTCTCGCTCGTCGCCGACGACGACGGCATCTGGGTGCGCAAATTCTTCCGGGAGCGCCTCGTCGAGTGGGACGACGTCGCCGAGGTCCGGGCGACGCTCGTCAGCCGCAACACCATGACGATCCGGATCAGCCGGATGCAGGGCGGGCACGTCGACGTGCCCCCCTCGCTGTTGCTCCCGACGCTGCCGACGAAGGTGCACAACGCCCAGACGGTCGTCCACAACGCGGCACTGCAGTTATCGCGCCTCGCCGCACAGCGCCGTCTGGCCTGACGTCCGCGACGTCACGAGGCGCGGCCGTCCCATTCATGCGCCAGCGCCCACGCGGCACCGACCGTCCAGGCCTGCACCCGGTTGGCGGCCGGCACCCAGCACAGCGTTCCCGCGGTGGTGACGCCGTACAGCTCCGGGTAGCCGCCGAGATCGTCGATCGCTGCGAGTACGCCGGTGCGGACCGCCTCGGCCTCCTCGAGCCCGGCCCGCCGCGCGCAGCCCGCCCCACCCCAGCCAGCTGTCGAAGGGCCAGATCGAGCCGCGGTGGTAGGCGTCTGCTGCGAACACCGGACTCGTGCTCGACAGCGTGCGCAGTCCGAAGGGGGTACGGATGTCCGGTCGGCCCAGCCGGGCGGCGGCGTCGGGCACCGCGTCCGGCTCGAGGGCATCGGCCCACAACAACCAGCCCAGCTGCGAGCCGGCGCCGCGGATCGGCCCGTCGGCGTCGACCATCACGACGTCGGGCAGGTAGGTCTGCGTCAGCAGCGCCCGCATCCGCTCGTGCCGGGCGAGCCAGGAGGCCTCGCCGGTGAGCGCCGCCAGCGCGCGCAGCGCCTTGACCGTCACCGCCTGGGTGTCGGCATCGGCGAGCGGTGGCCGGGGTGCGGTCCCGTCGACACGCACGGTGCCGCCGCCGTTGCCGTCGGTGAGCGGATCGATGCAGTCGCGCCAGCCCTGGTGGGAGAGTGCGCCGCGCGAGCCTTGGTGGTGCCGCACGAGCCCGTCGCCCGCGTCCAGCTCGGCCGCGAGCCAGCCGGCGGCCGCACGCCAGTTCGGCGCGAGTTCCGCGGTCAGCGCGGCGTCGCCGAGGGCAGCGAGCACGACGAGGAACCACGACGTCGCGTCGGCGGTGCCGTAGTAGGCGAAGGCGCCGGCCGGCCAGCCGACGAAGGTCTCCGGCGGTTCGTCGCGGAACTCGTGGCCGATCTTGCCCGGCGCCTCGAGGGTCGCCGGGTCGCTCGCCCGGCCCTGCCGGGCGGCGAGCGCGCGCAGCGTCGCCCGCGCGACGTCCGGGCGCGCCGGGAGCACCTGCAGCGAGGTGATCAGCGAATCGCGGCCGAACAGGGCGTGGAAGCGGCCCGGATCATCGGCGCCGGTGGGCAGCGAGGACGCGTACGGCCAGCCGTCGTCGCTGAGCAGTGGGTCGAGGCCGGGGACCTCGTCGCCCCTGTGATCCGTGGAACGAGAGACCATGGTCATAGGCTACTGGCAGGTAACTTCGGCAGACTGTTACAAACGTGTTGTCGGTAGTGCGGACCGCTCTTTCGAAAGGCCACTCCTAGATGAACATTGTCGTGCTGATGAAGCAGGTCCCGGACACCGAGGGCGACCGCAAACTCGACCCGTCGGACAACACCGTGGACCGCGCCGCGGTGGACCCGGTGATCAACTACATCGACGAGTTCGCCATCGAGGAGGGCCTGCTTCTGAAGGAGGCGCACGGCGGGGAGGTGACGATCCTGACCGTCGGTCCGGAGCGGGCGACGGAGTCGATCCGCAAGGCGCTGTCGATGGGTGCGGACAAGGCGGTGCACGTCCTGGACGACGCGGTGCACGGCTCGGACGCGGTGGCCACTGCGAAGGTGCTGGCTGCGGCGCTGGGCAGCGTCGAGTGGGACGTCGCGATCGCCGGGTCCGAGGCCACCGACGCCCGCGGCGCGGTCGTGCCGGCGATGCTGGCCGAGGTGCTGGGCGCGCCGCAGCTCACCCAGGCCCGCAAGGTGACCATCGACGGTTCGACGGTCACCATCGAGCGGGTCACCGACACCGGGTACGAGAAGGTCCAGGCGTCCACCCCGGCGGTGATCAGCGTGGTGGAGAAGATCAACGACCCGCGATACCCGTCGTTCAAGGGCATCATGGCGGCGAAGTCGAAGCCGATCGAGGTCAAGTCGCTTGCCGACATCGGCGCCGACGCCGGTGAGGTCGGGTTGGCGAACTCCTGGACGCAGGTGGCGTCGTTCGAGAACGCCCCACCGCGGGCGGCCGGGCAGACCGTCAAGGACGAGGGCGACGGCGGCGCGAAGATCGCCGATTTCCTGGCGTCGAAGAAACTGATCTGAGGGGCTGACATGGCTGAGGTACTTGTTCTGGTCGACGCGACCGACGGTTCGGTGAAGAAACCGACGTTGGAGTTGCTCACCGCGGCGCGGGCGCTGGGTGAACCGGCCGCGGTCGTGGTCGATGCTCCTGGCACCGCCGAGGCGCTGACGGCACAGCTGGCCGAGTACGGCGCGGCGAAGGTCTACGTCGCCGAGGGCGACGACATCGCCGGCTACTCGGTCGCACCGAAGGCCGAGGCGCTGGCCGCGGTCGTCGAACAGGCGTCGCCCGCGGCGGTGCTCGTCTCCTCCAACTCGGAGAACAAGGAGATCGCGGCGCGGCTGGCGGTCAAGATCGGGTCCGGGCTGCTCTACGACGCCGTCGGCGTCGAGGCCGACGGCACCGTC
Source organism: uncultured Actinomycetota bacterium (assembly GCA_963850835.1). Taxonomy (GTDB): domain Bacteria; phylum Actinomycetota; class Actinomycetes; order Mycobacteriales; family Jatrophihabitantaceae; genus Jatrophihabitans. The sequence goes on from CAWKNB010000010.1 coordinate 120,118, forward strand.
ACCCAGCAGATCTTCGGTGCCGCGGTCACCGTCACGGCGAAGGCGGCCAAGGGCGTGCCGGTGATCACCGTGCGGCCCAACTCCTTCGCGCCCGAGCCGTCGACCGGTGCCGCCGAGGTGGTCCCGGTGTCGGTCACCGTCTCCGACGCGGGCAAGGCCGCGCAGATCGTCGACACCGTCGTGGAGGAGAAGGGCTCGCGCCCGCAGCTGTCCGACGCGTCGGTCGTGGTGTCCGGCGGCCGCGGCATCGGCAAGGCCGACAACTTCGAGATCATCGAGAAGCTCGCCGACTCTCTCGGCGCGGCGGTCGGCGCCTCCCGCGCCGTGGTCGACGCCGGCTGGGTGCCGCACACCATGCAGGTCGGGCAGACCGGCGTCACGGTGTCGCCGCAGCTCTACATCGCCGTCGGCATCTCCGGTGCGATCCAGCACCGCGCCGGCATGCAGACCTCGAAGACGATCGTCGCGATCAACAAGGACGCCGAGGCGCCGATCTTCGAGCTCGCCGACTTCGGCGTGGTGGGCGACCTGTTCGCCGTCGCGCCGCAACTGACCGACGAAATCACCAAGCGCAAGAGCTGAAGCTGCTCCGCGCGCCAGCGCGGGTTGAATTGAAGTCGGCTTCAAGGTGCAGTCTGATCAGGTGGTTGTAGCAGCGCGCGCCCGCGACGACGATGCGTCGTCGATCTTCGCGCCCGCGCTGCGCACCACCACCGCAGGGCTGCTCGTCGTCGTCACCCTGATCGCGTTCGAGGGGATGGCCGTCGCGGCCGCCCTGCCCACCGCGGCGCGGGCCGTGCACGGCGTGCACGGTTACGGCTGGGCCTTCACCGGGTTCCTGGTCGCCAGCATCGTCGCGATGGTCGCGGCCGGGCAGATCAGCGATGCGCGCGGCCCGCGGATGCCACTCGTCATCGGGCTGGTGTGTTTCCTCGCCGGTCTGGTGCTGTCCGGCACCGCCACGACGATGACCCAACTGGTCGCGGGCCGGGTGGTGCAGGGCTTCGGCGCCGGGTTGCTCATCACCGCCGTGTACGTCGTCGCCGGCGAGGCCTATCCGGAACGGTTGCGACCGCGCCTGTTCGCCGCGACGTCGTCGGCCTGGGTGGTGCCCTCGCTCGTCGGCCCGGCCGCGGCCGGCGCGCTCGCGCAGCATGCCAGCTGGCGCTGGGTGTTCCTGGGGCTGGTGCCGTTGATGGTGATCGGCGCCGCCATGCTCGTGCCGGTGCTGCGGTCGCTGGTGCCGCATCCCGGGCGCCGCTGGTTCGCCGACCCGGCTCAGCTGCTGCGGGCGCTGGCGGTGGCGGCCGGGGTCGCCGCGCTCGAAGAGGCCGGTCAGCACCCGTCCGTGCTGTCGGTGGGCATCGCGGTCATCGGGCTCGCCCTGCTCGCCTGGGGGCTGTGGCATCTGCTGCCGGCCGGAACCTTCCGGCTGCGCCCGGGTGTTTCCGCCCCGGTCGCGCTGCGCGGGCTGCTCGCCGGGTCGATGTTCGGCGCCGAGGTCACGGTGCCGCTGGGACTCTCGGTGCAGCACGGCTACGGCGCGACCGCGGCCGGGATACCGCTGACGGTGTCCGGGTTCAGCTGGGCGTTCGGCTCGTGGATCCAGGGCCGCGCCGATGACAGCCGCGGCCCGCAGGTCCGCGTCCGGCTCATCCGTCGCGGGTTCGCGCTGATGACCGCGGCGACCGCGCTGATGACCGTCGCGCTGCTGCCCGGAGCCCCGGGCCTGCTGGCCTATCCGGCCTGGTTGCTCGCCGGGCTCGGGGCCGGGTTGACGATGTCGAGTGTCAGCGTGCTGCTGCTCAACTTCACCAGCGACGCGGACCGCGGTGCCGACTCCGCGGCACTGCAGTTGTCCGACTCGACGGCCTCGGCACTCACGACCGGGTTCGCGGGGGTGTTCGTCGCCGCGGCGGCGTCCGGCGCGCTCGGATTCACCACGGCGTTCGTGGTCGTGAACCTGGTGATGTGCGCGATCGCCGCGGTGGGCGTCGCGGTGGCGGGGCGGGCCCGGCCGGCCTGAGGGCAGCGACCCGGCGGCCCCGGATGGCGCCCGGCACTAAACTCGGTCGCGATGCCCTACCTGGACCACGCAGCGACGACCCCCATGCTGCCCGAGGCGATCGCCGCCGTCACCGAGGCCATGGGTGTCGTGGGCAACCCGTCATCGCTGCACGGTGCCGGCCGCAACGCCCGGCGTCGCGTCGAGGAATCGCGTGAGGCACTGGCCGGCGCGCTCGGTGCGCGGCCCTCGGAGGTGATCCTCACCGCCGGTGGCACCGAGTCGGACAACCTCGCGGTCAAGGGCATCTACTGGTCACGCCGCGCCGGCGACCCGCGCCGGCACCGCATCCTCGTCAGCGCGGTCGAACACCATGCCGTGCTCGACGCCGCCGACTGGCTCGCCGACCACGAGGGCGCCGAGGTGGTCTCCCTGCCGGTCGACCACACCGCGCTGGTCGCCCCCGAGGCGCTGCGCGCTGCGATCGCCGCCGATCCGGACTCGGTCGCCCTGATCAGCGTGATGTGGGCCAACAACGAGGTCGGCACGATCCAGCCGATCGCTGCGCTGGCCGAGATCGCCGCCGAGTACGGGATCCCGATGCACAGCGACGCCGTGCAGGCCGTCGGCGGCGTCGACGTCGACTTCACGGCATCCGGGCTGTCGGCGCTGACCATGACCGGGCACAAACTCGGTGGGCCGCCCGGCGCCGGTGCCCTGCTGCTGCGCCGTGATGTCGGCTGCGTGCCGTTGCTGCACGGCGGCGGCCAGGAGCGCGACGTGCGATCCGGCACGATCGACGTGCCCGGCGCTGTCGGGCTCGCGACGGCCACGTCGCTCACCGTGGCGCGACGCGCGGACACCACCGCCCGCATCGCGGGTCTGCGCGCCATGTTGATCGACGGCGTGCGGTCCGACGTTCCCGATGTCGTGGTCAACGGGCATCCCGCGAATCGGCTGCCTGGCATCGCCAACCTGTCGTTCCCGGGTTGTGAGGGCGACGCGCTGCTGTTGCTGCTCGACGCTCGCGGCGTCGAGTGCTCCACCGGCTCGGCGTGTTCTGCCGGGGTGGCCCAGCCGTCGCACGTGCTCTCCGCGATGGGGGCCTCCGCGGCCCAGGCACGCAGCGCGTTGCGATTCTCGCTCGGCCACGACTCCACGGCCGACGACGTCGCGGCGCTGCACGCCGCCCTCGCCCCGGCGGTCGAGCGCGCCCGCCGCGCCGGCCTCACGTCGATCGCATCGTGAGGGCCGGCTCGTGAAGGTGTTGGCCGCGATGAGCGGCGGGGTGGATTCGGCGGTGGCGGCGGCGCGCGCGGTCGACGCCGGGCACGATGTCACCGGCGTCCATCTCGCGCTGTCGGCCCAGCCCGCGACGCTGCGTCAGGGCGCGCGGGGCTGCTGCACCGTCGAGGACTCCAACGACGCGCGCCGGGCCGCCGACGTGCTCGGCATCCCCTTCTACATCTGGGATCTCGCCGAACGCTTTCGCGCCGACGTGATCGACGACTTCGTGAGCGAGTACGCGGCCGGCCGCACTCCGAACCCGTGCCTGCGGTGCAACGAGAAGATCAAGTTCACCGCGGTGCTGGACCGCGCACTCGCGCTCGGCTTCGACGCAATCGTCACAGGCCACCACGCCCGGCTCGAGAACGGCCGGCTGCGCCGCTCGGTCGACGCCGCGAAGGACCAGTCCTACGTGCTGGCCGTGTGCACGCCGCAGCAACTGGCGCATGCCGTGTTCCCGCTGGGCGACTCCACCAAGGAACAGGTGCGGGCCGAGGCTGCCCGGCGGGGGCTCGCGGTGGCCGACAAGCCGGATTCCTATGACATCTGCTTCATCGCCGACGGTGACACCCGCGGTTTCCTTTCCCGAAAGCTCGGGGCGACACCCGGGCCGATCGTCGACGCGCGCACCGGCGCCGTCGTCGGCACCCACGAGGGCACGCACGGTTTCACGGTCGGCCAGCGGCGCGGATTGGACCTGCGCCGGGCCGCTCCCGACGGCAATCCGCGCTACGTGCTGTCGGTGCGCCCGGTCGACAACACCGTCGTGGTCGGGCCGAAGGAGTCGTTGCGCACCGACGTCGTGCGTGCTGCCCGCCCGGTGTGGACCACCGGACAGGCACCGGCGGCGTCGTTCGGCTGTGCGGTGCAGTTGCGGGCACACGGGATGACCAGCCCGGCCACCGTGCGGGTCGATGCCGGCGAGGTCGTCGCCACCCTCGACGTCGCGCAGACCGGTGTCGCGGCCGGGCAGGCACTGGTCATGTACGACGGCGACACAGTGGTGGGCTCTGCCACGATCAGTGCCGCGATCCCGGCCGCGCAGTGACTCGGTCGTGGGTGCCCGGTGCGGCCACCGGCATCGGGTCCATGCCCGGTACCGACCCGGGCGCCGCGGCGGCCGTGGTCTTCGGAGAGCTGACCGATCTGCCGTACCTGCCCGAGCTGCCTGCCCGCGGCCCGGGCGCCGAGTTGATCGGGCGCGCCGCGGGCCTGTTAGTCGACCTTCCCGTCGAGCTGGTCCCGTCCGGATGGCGGCTCACGGCGCACCCCGGCCACGACCTGCGGCACACGCGGGATCTGCTCGCTCGCGATCTCGACGCACTCCAGGCGCAGGCCGACGGTTACTCCGGTCCGCTCAAGCTGCAGGCGGCCGGCCCGTGGACGCTCGCCGCAGGCCTCGAGCTGCCGAACGGGCACAAGGTGCTCAGCGACCCCGGCGCCGTCCGCGACCTCGTCGAGTCGCTGACCGAGGGGCTCGCCGCTCATCTCGCAGAGGTCGTGGCCCGCGTGCCGGGCGCCCGGCCCGTATTGCAGCTCGACGAACCGACGCTGCCCGCGGTGCTGGCCGGCCGGGTCGCGACGCCGTCGGGATACGGCACGGTATCGGCGGTCGAGCCGGTCGTCGCCGAGGACGCGCTGCGCATCGTGCTCACGGCTGCCGACGACGGCGCTCGCGCGGTGCATTGCTGCGCCGCGGACGCCCCGATCGCACTGCTGCAGGCAGCGGGCGCCAATGCGGTCGCACTCGACGCCGGCCTGGTCACGTCGAAGGCCTACGACGCGCTCGGTTCGGCCGTCGACGCCGGGGTCGGTCTCTGGCTCGGCATCGTGCCGGGCACCGAGGCGCAGATCAGCCTCGACGCCGCCCGCACGGCCGTGCGCCGCCTGTGGGGCGAACTCGGCTTCGGGCCGGAACTGGCCGCCGAACATGTCGTCCCGACACCGGCGTGCGGGTTCGCAGGTGCGACGCCGGCCTACGTGCGGCGGGCGCTCTCGGTGCTGCGTGACGTCGGCAGGGCCCTGCTCGACGACGCGCAATAGTGTCCGACCGCATCGATAGGTTGGACTCGTGACCGAGGTGAGCTCCGCCCCCGCTCAGGCCCCCGAGCAGGCTCGCGAGGAGCACGCCCGCATCGCGCAGGAGATCGACGAGCACCGCTACCGGTACTTCGTGCTGGACGCTCCCACCGCGAGCGACGCCGAGTACGACGTGCTGATGCGCCGCCTCCAGACGCTCGAGGACGAGTACCCGGACCTGCGCACCCCGGCCTCGCCCACCCAGAGCGTCGGCGGCACCTACTCCACACTGTTCACGCCGGTCGATCACCTCGAACGCCTGCTCAGCCTCGACAACGCGTTCTCCGTCGACGAGGTCACGGCCTGGGCCCACCGCGTCGAACGCGACGCCGGCGTCGTGCCCAACTATCTGTGCGAGCTCAAGGTCGACGGATTGGCGGTGAACCTCCTCTATCGCAACGGCCGGCTGGTCCGCGGCGCCACCCGCGGCGACGGGCGCACCGGTGAGGACGTCACGCCCAACATCCGCACGATCGCCAACGTCCCGCACCGGCTCACCGGCGACGACATCCCCCAGCAGCTGGAGGTCCGCGGCGAGGTCTTCTTCCCGGTGGCCCGGTTCGAGGAGCTCAACGCGTCGCTGGTCGAGGCCGGCAAGACACCGTTCGCCAACCCGCGCAACACCGCCGCCGGCTCGCTGCGGCAGAAGGATCCGAAGGTGACGGCGAGCCGGCACCTGTCGCTCGTGCTGCACGGTGTGGGACGCGTCGAGGGCGGCCCCCCGGTGAGCCGGCAATCCGAGTGGTACGAGGTGCTGCACGCCTGGGGGCTGCCGACCTCGGACCGGGTCCGGGTGGTCGACGACCTCACCGGCGTGCAGGCCTACATCGACCACTACGCCGAGCATCGCCACGACGTCGAGCACGAGATCGACGGTGTGGTCGTGAAGGTCGACGCGCTCGATCTGCAGCGCCGGCTCGGTTCCACCAGCCGCGCGCCGCGCTGGGCCATCGCGTTCAAGTACCCACCCGAAGAGGTCAACACGAAGCTGCTCGACATCCGGGTCAACGTGGGCCGCACCGGCCGCATCACTCCGTACGGCGTGATGACGCCGGTGAAGGTCGCGGGCTCCACGGTGGAGCAGGCCACCTTGCACAACCAGTACGAGGTCGAGCGCAAAGGCGTGCTGATCGGCGACACCGTCGTCCTGCGCAAGGCCGGCGATGTGATCCCCGAGATCGTGGCCCCGGTCGAGGCGTTGCGCGACGGCAGCGAGCGGCCGTTCGTGATGCCCACGCATTGCCCGGCGTGCGGCACCGCGCTGGCGCCGGAGAAGGAGGGCGACAAGGACATCCGCTGCCCCAATGCACGCTCGTGCCCGGCGCAGCTGCGGGAGCGATTGTTCAGCCTGGCGTCACGCTCGGCGCTCGACATCGAGGCACTCGGTTACGAGGGTGCCGTGGCGCTGCTCGACGCCGGAGTGATCACCGACGAGGGCGACCTGTTCCGGCTCGCCCCGACTGCCTCGGGCTCCGACCCCGGCGACACCGAGCCGCGCCGCACGCTGTCCGGGATCGCCTTCTACACCCGCGCGGCCAAGAAGAGCGATCCGCCCGAGAGCGTGCACGACGGCCGGGTGCTGTCGGCCAACGGCGAGAAGCTGATCGCCAACCTCGGCGAGGCACGCACCCGCCCGCTGTGGCGCGTGCTCGTCGCGCTCTCGATCCGCCACGTCGGGCCCACCGCGGCCCGCGCCCTCGCCACCCAGTTCGGCGACCTCGACGCCATTCGCGCCGCCACCGTCGAACAACTCGCCGACGCCGAGGGCGTCGGTCTCGTGATCGCCGAGGCCGTCCTGGAGTGGTTCGCCGTCGACTGGCACGCCGCGATCGTCGACAAGTGGGCGGCCGCGGGCGTGCGGATGGCCGACGACGTCGACACCGGCACGCCGCGGACACTGGTCGGACTCACGATCGTCGTCACGGGTTCATTGGCCGGGTTCTCCCGCGACGAAGCCAAAGAGGCGATTCTGGCTCACGGGGGAAAAGCGGCGGGCGCGGTGTCGAAGAAAACCGACTATGTCGTCGTAGGGGATAATGCAGGCAGTAAAGCCGAGAAAGCCGAGCAACTCGGGGTGAAAATCCTCGACGAAGACGGGTTCCGTTCCTTGCTTTCGGACGGGCCGTCATAGTTGAGCGCGTGTCTTCGGGCACACTGCCGTGTTGCGGAATGCTGTTTCTCGGGTAACGCACAGGCAGTAATGAGAAGAAAGTCGAGATGAACGGCACGCTCACGCCGACCGACGCGGGTCAGCAGTCCTCGCGCCGGCGCTGGTCGCCGCGCATCGTGACCTTCTGGGTGACGGCGCTCGCCTACGCCGTGCTGACCGTCGGGGTCGTGTTCACGTCCCCGTTGCTGGACCTCGACGAGTGGTTCTACGGCCTGCACCTGCATGTCGATCACCCGCAGTACGAGCGGTTCATTCTGGACTACGTCATGCTCGGCCAGCGCGGGCCCGCCACGCTCGTGTTCCTGCCCTACTTCATCTGGGTGGCCTGGCGGATCCGCTCGAGCCGCCCGCTGGTGATGCTGGGCACCGCACTGGTGCTGTTGAACATCAGCGTCGGCGTGGTCAAGCTGCTCACCGGGCGACTCGGGCCGCAGCAGACCCGGTTGGTGCACGAGATCCTGGTTGGCGGTGACATCTACCCCTCGGGTCACGTCGCCAACACCGTGGTGCTCTACGGCCTGGTCGCCTGGATCACGCTGCGCTACCGCAAGCTCGTCATCGGCGCCGCGGTCTTCGTGATCATCACCGTCAGCCTCGGCACCGTGTACCTCAACACCCACTGGTTCACCGACGTCATCGGCGGCTGCCTGGCCGGCGCGCTCGTCCTGCTCGCGCTGCCGACCGTGATGCCCACGACCCAGCGGTGGACCGACTGGGCCGTCGACGAGGTGCGTGATCGCCTGGCGCGGCGCCGCGCTGCCAAGCACCCCGAGCCACTACCGGCGCCGGCCGGCACCGCGTCAGATGTCGAGGTCGACGCCGGTCAGGTCGACGGCCAGGTCCCACAACCGGCCGGCGAGCACCGGGTCGCGCGACCGTCTCGACGATCCGACCCGGCGCGGACTCCCGCGCAGGCCCCCTAACCCGTCCGGCCCGTACAGCGCGCCGCCCTCGGCGTCGGCCGCCGTGGCGGCGTAGAGCACCGGCAGGGCACCGTCGGCCGCGCTCTGCGCGAACAGCCGATTGGTCAGGGTCATCAGGTGGTCCTGGAACGACTCGGTGTGCGACTGCAGCTCCGTCGACGCATAGCCCGGATGAGCCGCGATCGACCGCACCGCCGAGCCTCCGGCACGCAGGCGCCGATCCAGCTCGTAACTCCAGATCAGGTCGGCGAGCTTGGACTGCGCGTAGGCCGACCATCGCTCGTAGCGCCGCTGGCGCCAGTTCAGGTCCTTGAGGTCGATCCGGCCGCCGCGGTGGGCGAAGCTCGTCACCGTGACCACCCGGTCGCGCATGTGCGGAAGCAGCAGCGCGGTCAATGCGAACGGGCCGAGGAAGTTGGTGCCGATCTGCAGCTCGAATCCGTCGGCGGTGCGGCGCTTGGGCACTGCCATGACCCCGGCGTTGTTGATCAGCACGTCGATCGGGCCGGTCACGGCCGCGAACCCACGGATCGAGGCGAGGTCGGCGAGATCGAGCGGGCGCACGGTCACCGTGCCGCTCGGGTGATTCGCCGTCATCCGGGCCGCGGCCTGCTCGCCCTTGCCGACATCGCGGCAGGCCAGCAGGACGTCGGCGCCGTGCGCGACCAGCTCCTGGGCCGCGGCCGCGCCGAGCCCGCTGTTCGCGCCGGTGACGACGACGGTGCGACCGGTCTGATCCGGGATGTCGGAGGTCGTCCAGCTGTCCATGGGACGAGCGTATGAGGTGCTCAGCCGGGAATGTCGGCCTGCATCTGCGCGACGCCGGCTGCGATCGAGGCCAGGTGCCGCAATCGCACCAGTTCCGACGGCAGCCAGCGCAGCGTCGGCCGGCCGACGAGCAGGGCGGCCGACCCCAACGGGCAGACCGCGAGCTCGGTGCCCAGGCGGTCCCAGTCAGGTGGCGCCCAGGCCGGGTCGGCCGTCAGTGGGCGGGCCGGCGACGGGGGCCACCAGGGCGTGGGCAGCGTCTCGATCTCGGGGGCAGCGCCGCCGCGGGCCAGCACGCGGCCGTGGCCGAGGACCGGGCTGTCGATCACGAGCGCCCAGCCGGCCCGGAACACCCGCGCCACACCGTCGGCCAGCAGGGCCAGCGACGCGTGCGGATCGCGACCGAGTGCGTCGAGCAATTCGAGTTCGCGGTGGGCGTCGATCTGACCGGCGTAGGGACGGATCGACTCGACGTGGACTCCGTCGACCGTCGCGGCGGCGCTCACCAGGCTGTCGGCGAGGCGATCGGCGGGCAGCTCGACGACGAAATCGTCGGTCGCGCTGCCCGGCCCGCGCTCGATGACGTCGACGCTGAGGATGTCGGCGCCCACCGAACCGAGGGCCGATGCGACGGCGCCGAGCGCTCCGGGGCGGTCGGGCAATCGCAAACGCAACAGGTACGACACGGCGCACAGGTTGCCCCATCGACGTGTCGGGACGGTTACGCCGAGTTGCGGGCAGCGATCGGGCTGCAATGGGCGCGCGGCCTGCTCCGTAGAATCCAACGTCGTGTCAGACAACCGAATCGACCGCTCCGAGGTCGCCCACCTGGCCCGGTTGGCCCGGTTGGCCGTGACCGAGGACGAGCTCGACCTGTTCGCCGGCCAACTCGACGTCATCCTGGGCTCGGTCGCCCGGGTGAGCGAGGTCGCCGCCGCGGACATCCCGCCCACCTCCCATGCGGTGCCGATGACCAACGTCTATCGGGCCGACGAGGTCATCGACTCCCTGCCGCGGGCCGCGGTGCTCGCCGCGGCCCCCGACGTCGAGGACGACAAGTTCCGCGTCCCGCGGATCCTGACGGACGAGTCATGAGCGAGCTGACCGGCCGCACCGCGGCCGAGCTGGCCGCGCTCGTCGCATCCGGTGAGGCCAGCGCGGTGGAGATCGCCCAGGCGCACCTCGACCGCATCGCCGCCGTCGACGGCGACGTCCACGCGTTCCTGCACGTGGACGAGGTCGGCGCGCTGACCGCGGCCCAGGCGGTGGACGCGGCCCGGGCCGCCGGCCGCCCGCTCGGCCCGCTCGCCGGAGTGCCGCTGGCGATGAAAGACGTCGTGGTCACCCGCGGCGTGCCGACGACCGCGGGATCGAAGATCCTCGAGGGCTGGGTGCCGCCCTACGACGCGACCGTGAGCAAGCGCGTCAAGGACGCCGGCATCGTGATGCTCGGCAAGACCAACATGGACGAGTTCGCGATGGGCAGCTCGACCGAGAACTCCGCCTACGGGCCGACGCACAACCCGTGGGACCTCTCGCGGATCCCCGGCGGGTCCGGCGGTGGATCGGCGGCGGCGGTCGCTGCGTTCGAAGCGCCGCTGGCCATCGGCACCGACACGGGCGGGTCGATCCGCCAGCCGGCTGCGGTCACGGGCACCGTCGGCCACAAGCCCACCTACGGCGGCGTGTCCCGCTACGGGCTCATCGCCCTGGCCTCCTCACTCGACCAGGCCGGGCCGTGTGCGCGGAACGTGCTGGATGCCGCGCTGCTGCACGAGGCGATCGGCGGCCATGACCGGTGCGACTCGACCTCCATCGCCGCCCCGGTGCCGCCGGTGGTCGAGGCGGCGCGGGCCGGCGCCGGCGGTGACCTCACCGGCGTGCGCGTCGGTGTGGTGCGCGAGCTCGGCGGGGACGGGTACCAGCCCGGCGTCGTCGCCTCGTTCCAGGCCGCCGTCGAGACGTTGCGCGGGCTCGGCGCCGAGGTGGTCGAGGTCAGCTGCCCGCACTTCGACTACGCCCTGCCTGCCTACTACCTGATCCTGCCGAGCGAGTGCTCGTCGAATCTGGCCCGCTACGACGGAGTCCGCTACGGCCTGCGGGTCGGCGACGACGGTGCGAACTCCCTCGAGGAGGTCATGTCGCTGACCCGGGAGGCGGGCTTCGGCGCCGAGGTGAAGCGGCGCATCATCATCGGCACCTACGCCCTCTCGTCGGGCTACTACGACGCGTACTACGGGCAGGCACAGAAGGTGCGCACACTGATCGTGCGCGACTTCACGGCGGCGTTCGAGCGCGCCGACGTACTCGTCTCGCCGAGCACGCCGTTCGTGGCGTTCGGCATCGGCGAGCGTGTCGACGACCCGATGGCGATGTACGTCAACGACCTGTGCACGTTGCCGGCGTCGCTGGCGGGCACGCCGGCGATCTCGGTTCCGTGCGGGCTGTCCGACGGGTTGCCGGTGGGTCTGCAGATCATGGCGCCGGCGCTGGCCGACGAGCGCTGCTACCGGGTCGCGGCCGCCTTCGAGACCGCGGTCGAACCCGTCCTCGCGCGCATTCCGGAGCTGGCCCGATGAACTACGACGACGTGGTGAACCGGTACGAGCCGGTGATCGGGCTCGAGACGCATGTCGAGCTCGGCACCGCATCGAAGATGTTCTGCGGCTGCTCCACCGAGTTCGGGGCGCCACCGAACACGCACACCTGCCCGGTGTGCCTCGGCCTGCCGGGCGCATTGCCGGTGGCCAACGAGAAGGCGATCGAATCGACGATCCGCATCGGGCTGGCGCTGAACTGCACGATCGCGGAATGGTGCCGGTTCGCGCGCAAGAACTACTTCTATCCGGACATGCCGAAGAACTTCCAGACGTCGCAGTACGACGAGCCGCTGTGTATCGACGGCTATCTGGACGTCGTCGTCGAGGGGGAGACGTACCGGGTCGGGATCGAGCGGGTGCACCTGGAGGAGGACACCGGCAAGAACACGCACGTCGGCACCTCCGGTCGGATCCACGGCGCCGAATACTCACTCGTCGACTTCAACCGCGCCGGCATTCCGCTTGTCGAAATCGTCACCAAGCCGGTGGCCGGCACCGGGGCACTGGCACCCGAAGTGGCCCGCGCCTATGTCACCGAGCTGCGCGACATCCTGCGCACCCTCGGCGTCAGTGACGTCCGGATGGAGCAGGGCTCGCTGCGCTGCGACGTCAACACCTCGCTGAACGTGCCCGGCGAGGGCCTGGGCACCCGCTCCGAGACGAAGAACGTCAATTCGCTGCGCTCGGTGGAGCGGGCCGTGCGCTCGGAGATGCTGCGCCAGGCCGAGGTGCTCGACGGCGGCGGGCGGGTGGTGCAGGAGACGCGTCACTTCCAGGAGCAGACCGGCGACACCCGCAGCGGGCGCAGCAAGGAGGAAGCGACCGACTACCGGTACTTCCCCGAGCCCGACCTCGTGCCGATGGCGCCGGACCCGGAGTGGGTCGAGTCGCTGCGCAAGGCGTTGCCCGAGCTGCCGGCGGCGCGGCGGCAGCGGCTGCGTGACGAACTCGGCGTCGGCGCCGAGGACATGACGCAGATGATCAACGCCGGGGTGGTCGGGCTGGTCGGCGCAACCGTCGACGCGGGAGCGCCGATCGGCGAGGTCCGCAACTGGTGGCTGGGCTACCTGGCGCAGAAGGCGAACGAGCGCGACGTGGCTGCGGGCGACCTGCCGATCACGCCGGCGCAGGTGGCGCGGGTGATCGAGTTGGTGGCCGCAGGTTCGCTGTCGGTCGCGCTGGCCCGGCAGGCTGTCGACGGCGTCCTCGAAACCGGGTCGGACGTCGACACGGTTGTTGCCGATCGCGGGTTGCAGGTGGTGTCCGACACCGGGGCGTTGGAGCAGGCGGCCGACGATGCGATCGCGGCCAACCCGGACATCGCCGAGAAGGTGCGCGGTGGCAAGGTGGCCGCGGTCGGAGCGCTGGTGGGGGCGGTCATGAAGGCCACCCGCGGGCAGGCCGACGCCGCAGCGGTGCGCCAGATCCTGCTCGATCGGCTCGGCGCGGGATAGTGCCCGACTGGAGCGGTCTGGACGGCGTGCCCACCGCCGAGCGCTACCGGTTGATGGCGCAGCACGAGGTCCACGGCATCTCGCCGAGCTACGAGGTGCTGTGCACGGGCGTCGCGAACGACGCCACCGTGCTCGCCCGGCTCGACTCGTTGCCGGCGCCGAAGCGGCAGCCGAACCTGCTGCTGGGCACGGTGCGGTTCCTTGGCGGACCGGTCGACTCGTGGCCGGCGTTCCGGGCGTTCGTGCTCGACGGCTGGGACGACGTGGCCGCGACCATGCGTTCGCGACGCACCCAGACCAACGAGCCGGCCCGGTGTGCCGCGTTGCTGCCGGTGCTGGCGGCGCTGCCGCAGCCGCTCGCCCTGCTCGAAGTCGGCACCGCCGCGGGACTGTGTCTGTATCCGGACCGATACGCCTATCGCTACACCGTCGGGGACGGCGAGCACGCGGTGGGCGAGAGCCCGGCGGTGCTGCGCTGTGCCGTCACGGGTCCGGCACCGCTGCCGCATGCGCTACCGCAGGTCGCGTGGCGGGCCGGGCTGGACCTCGACCCGCTCGACGTCGCTTGCGCGCAAGACATGCGCTGGCTCGAGGCGCTCGTGTGGCCCGAGCAGGTGGAGCGGGCGGCCACGCTGCGCGCGGCGATCGACGTGGTGCGGGCGGACCCGCCGCGCATCGTCGCAGGCAACCTGCTCACGGACCTCGCCGCGGTAGCGGACGGTGCACCGCCGGACGCCACCCTCGTCGTCTTCCACTCGGCCGTCCTCGCCTACCTCGGTAGCGACGAACGCGCCGCGTTCGCCGCCCGGATGCGCGACCGCCCATCGGCGTGCTGGGTGTCGAACGAGGCGCCCGGAGTGGTGCCGGGCACCGAGGTCGGCACGGGCGGCCGGTCGCGGTTCGTGCTCGCTCGCGACGGCCGCCCGCTCGCGCTCACCGGCCCGCACGGTGCCACCTTGGACTGGTTGACGTGATCAGGCGGTCTTGCGGCGGTACAGGAAACCCGCCAGCGCGACACTGGCGACGGTGATGCCCAGGCTCCAGGCAACCGCGGGCCATGCCGTGGCGGCGACCGGCCCGCCGGTGAGCAGACCGCGCATCGTGTCGATCACGCAGGTGACGGGCTGGTGGGCCGCGAAACCCTGCAGCCAGGACGGCAGCGTGTGGGTCGGCACGAACGCGCTGCTCGGATAGGGCAGGAAGCTGATCAGGAACGTCAGGCCGGTCGCCGCCTCCGGGGACGACGCCACCACACCGAGCGCAGCACACAGCCACGACAGCGCGAGGACGAACAACCCGAAGATCCCGATCGCGGCCAGCCACGCCAGCGGCGACGCCGACGACCGGAACCCGAGCGGGACCGCAACCGCGAACACCAACACCGTCGAGGCCAGGTTGCGCAGCACGCTGGCGGTCACGTGGCCGGCGATCACCACCTCGCCCCGGACGTCCATCGACCGGAACCGGTCCACCACGCCGCTGTGCAGGTCCTTGCTCACACTGACCGCGGTGGTGCCGACGCCGAACCCCGCGCACACCAGCAGCGCGCCGGGCACGACGTAGTTCACGTAGGCCGTGCCGGTGTGGATGGCGCCGCCGAACAGATACACGAACATCAGCAGCAAGATCACCGGCAGCATCAGCGCGGTGATCATCGCATCGACGTTGCGGGTGGACAGCCGCAGCGAGCGGGCGATCATCACCTGCACGTCGGTGAGCAGGGCGCTCCCCGGACGCGCGGCGTAGATCTCAGACATCGGCTGTCTCCTTGTCCGAAGTAGCGGTGTGGCCGGTCAGGGCGAGGAAGGCGTCGTCGAGCGAGGCGCTGCGCACCGCGAAGCTGCCGATCAGGTCGGCGCTCGGGTCGAGGTCGTCGAGGAGCGCGCGGATCGGTGCGGCAGCCGCCGGAACCGCGACGTCGAGAGTGCGCGCTCCGGCGTCGCCGTCGAGCAGCCGGTCCCCGAGCCGGGCCCGCAACGTCTCCCAGGCCTCGGCCGTGGTTGCGATGACCTCGAGGCGCTGGCCGCCGACGTCGGCCTTGAGCTCGGCGGCGGTTCCCGACGCGACCACCACCCCGCCGTCGATGACCGCGATGCGATCGGCCAGTCGATCGGCTTCCTCCAGGTACTGCGTCGTCAGGAACACGGTCGTCCCGCTGCGTGCGAGGTCGGCAACGACGTTCCACACCTCCTGCCGGCTGCGCGGGTCGAGTCCGGTCGTCGGCTCGTCGAGGAACAGCACCGCCGGCCGGGAGAGCAGCGAGACGGCGAGGTCGAGGCGGCGTCGCATGCCGCCGGAATAGGTGCTCACCCGGCGCTGCGCGGCCCCGGCGAGTTCGAATCGCTCCAGGAGCTGCGTCGTGCGCGCACGCGCGGGTCGCGTCCCGAGGCCGAGGAGCCGGGCCATCATCGTCAGGTTCTCGCGCCCGGTCTGCTCGTCGTCGAGCGCCGCGTACTGCCCGGTCAGCGCGATCCGCCGGCGCACCAGATGCCGTTCGGTGCTCACGTCGGCGCCGGCCACGCGGGCGCTGCCGGCGCTGGGTGGCGTGAGCGTGGCGAGGATGCGGATGGTGGTGGTCTTGCCCGCTCCGTTCGGCCCGAGCAGGGCGAAGATCTCGCCCGGCCGCACGCGCAGATCCACCCCGCGCAGCACCTCCTGGCCGCCGTAGGCCTTCACGAGCCGATCGGCCTCGATCGCGTCTGTCATCAACTCATCTCCTAACTGCGTACACCGTACGCTTTATCGCGTACGCTATACACAGTTCTACGATGGCGTCAATCGCAAAGCGAAAGTGAGTCCATGACCGAGCGTGTCCCGACCGGGGTCGACATCCCGCCGAGCATGGCGCTCGCCTGGGGCCTGACCGCACCCGCGAGCCGTGGGCCCAAACGGGCGCTGACCCTCGACGCGGTCGTCGACGCGGGCATGGCCGTGGCGGTGGCCGACGGCGTCGCCGGGCTGTCGATGAGCAAGGTCGCCGAACGGCTCGGGGTCTCGACGATGGCGCTCTACCGCTACGTGCCGTCCAAGGACGATCTGGTGGAGCTGATGGTCGACGCGGCGCTCGGCCGGCCACCGGCCGCGCAGCCCGGCGAGACCTGGCGCGACTGGCCTGCTGCGCTGGGCCACCGGCGTGCGGGACGCCTACCGGGCCAACCCCTGGGCACTGCGAGTGCCGATCAGCGCGCCGCCGCTCGGGCCGAACAACCTGCGCTGGCTGGAGGACGCGCTGACCAGCTTGCGCGGCACCCCGCTGGACATGCAGCAGAAGCTGTCGACGGTCCTGCTCATCAGCGGCTTCGTGCGCAGCGAGGAGCAATTGCTGCACGACATCATGGACGCAGCTCATACCGGCCGCGACGCCAACTGGGTGTCCCAGGTGGCGCTGCTGATCTCCGAGCACGAGTTCCCGCAGATCACCGCAGCGCTCGCCTCCGGCGCCGCCAACGACGACGACGGCATCGACAACGAGTTCGACTTCGGCATCGAACGGGTCCTCGACGGTGTCGCCGCTCTGATCGCAGCGCAGCGCAAGCGGCGCCGGGCGGCGAGTCGCTGAATGCGGAAGGTCATCGCCGTGGCCGTGCTGGCCACGGTCGTGGTTGCCGTGTCGGTCATGCCCGCCACGGCCGTGCCGGCAGCGCAACTGGTGTGCCGGCTGCACGACGACCGCATCGACGAGGCCAGCGGGATCGCGCAGGGGATCGTGTCGCCCGACGTGTTCTACGTCCAGAACGACAGCGGCGACACCAACCGGTTCTTCGCGCTCGACGCCCGGACCTGCCGCACGGTCGCAACGGTCACGGTGCCGGGCGCGCGCAACGTCGACTGGGAGGACATCGCGGTCGCGCCGGACGCGGCGGGCACGCCGTCCGTGTGGCTGGCCGACACCGGCGACAACACCGGCACGCGCAGCGAGGTGACCGTCTACCGCGTCGACGAGCCGCGCATCCGTCCCGGCCAGTCGCACACCGCGGTCCGTTCCACGCGCCCACAGGTGTGGCGGTTGCGCTACCCGCCCGGGCCGGCCGACGCCGAGTCGCTCGCCGTCACGCCACACGGCGTCGGGTACATCGTCACCAAGTCGCTGCTCGGCGCATCCGTGGTCTACCGCCTGCCGGTGCACCCGGACCCGGAACGCGTGCAGGAGGCGACGCGGGTGGGTGACATCCAGTTCGCGCCGCTGCGCTCCGGCGGCCCGGCGGATCTCGCCCGTCAGGTGACCGCGACCTCGGCGGCGTTCTCCCCGGACGGGCGCCGGCTGGCCGTGCGGACCTATACCGACGCCTATCTGTGGACGGTCGGCGACGACGCTGACGATGCCGCGGTGGCCGCGGCGCTGCGCGCGCGTCCGGACCGGATCGCGCTGCCGGCACAGCCGCAGGGCGAGGGGATCGCCGTGCTCGCCGACCGGCTGCTCATCGATTCCGAGGGGCGGGGGAGTGCGGTGTACTCGATCGCGCTGCCGCCGCTGCGTGCCCGCTCGTCCGCATCGCCGTCCGCGTCGAGATCGTCGTCATCGACACCGCGTGCGCCGGCCTCGAGCGCGGCCAGCACCTCCGGCGGCACGAGCGGCGGCGGCAAGGGCTCGTGGGTCACGGGCTTGGTGGTGCTGATCGTCGTCGTCGTGGGGGCCGGCGCATGGTGGACGCTGCAACTGGTCGGTAGAGCGCGCCGCTGACCGTTTTCTCCCGGTGCCCGGCAGGATCAGCGCATGCCACTCGCCGAGCAGAGCGCGGCGTCGCTGACGCTGTGGATCGTCCTCGGACTGGTCGTGCTCGCGGTGATCGCGGGTCTGATCGGCCGGTTCCTCATCAAGCGCGGCATCCGGGAGCCGTTCGTGGTGCGCTTCATCAACCGCACCTCGGACCGGGTCGTGGACATCATCAAGCGTCCGGTGACGATCGCCGTGCTCGACGAGGTCGCCGATGTGTTGCGGACCGGTCACTACACCCGCAACATCGCGTCGGCACTGCAGGAGAACCACAACGAGATCAAGGAGATGGTCGCGGAGAAGATCAAGCAGGATCCGACCGCCGGACGGATCAACCTGGTCCCGTTCCACGACCGGATCATCGATCTGGCCAGCGAGACCGCGCTGCGGGTGATCCTCGAGATCCTCTCCGACCCACGCACCGACGAGCTGGTGTCGGACATGTTGCGTGACAACCTGACCCAGATCCGGCAGGCGGTGCGCGCCCGCGAGGAGTGACGACGTCAGGCCGGGTTGCCGCCGCCTCCGCCGCCACTCGGCACGTACCGAATGACCCGCTCGTCGTCAGGAACCGGCTTGCCCTTGCCGTCGCGGTTCGACGTGGTCAGCCACAGGGCGCCGTCCGGCGCCGCCACGACGGTCTTCAGCCGGCCGTAGCGGTTGACCAGCGCCGGGTCGCCGAACTTGTCGAGCCGGGTCTTGTCGCCGGCCCCGAGGATGCGCGCCGACAGCAGCGCCTTGCCGTCGAGCGAGGTGACCCACAGCGCGCCGCTCTGAACGGCGCAGCCGCCCGGTCCGCTGTCGGCCGTCGGCAGCGAGGCCACCGCTCCCGCCGAACCTGCGTAGGTCTTCGCGGGGGACAGCAGGTTGACCTCGTCGGGCGGGCCGTTCTCCACCTCGAACACGGTGGTGGACTGCGGCGCTGCGCACAGCCCGTCGACCTCGCGGTGGCCGCTCGTCCATACCGGCGTGCCGCCCGGATTGCCACGCGCCGACGCCCCGATGTCCGACACCCGCAGCACCTTGCCGGCCAGGCTCTTCGGGTTGGCAGCCAGTGACGCGCGTCCGGTGTCACCGGTGCCGACGAACAGGTTCCCGTCCGAGCCGAACATGATCCGTCCGGTGTTGCCGCTCGTGCCCCTCGGGATGCCGGTGAGGACCGGCGTGACCGGGCCGGTCAGCGTGAAGTCGACGACACGGTTGTCGGTGCGGGTGGTGATGTAGGCGTAGATCAGGTTGTCCTCGTCGTACGTCGGCGAGAGGGCGAGATCGAGCAGGCCGCCGTCGCCGGAGGTGTCGAGCCCGGTGAGCGTGCGCACGGTCGGGACCGGTTCGTTCGGCCGCGGCTGCACCCGCACGATGCGCCCGGTCGTGCGTTCGCCGACCAGCGCGCTGCCGTCCGGCAGCAGGGTGAGGCCCACCGGTGCCGTCAGTTTGGTGGCGACGACGGCGGGATCGCCCTGGCCGGACTGCGAGGGGCTGGGAGTGCCGCCCGACTGACCGCCGATGCCCGGCTGTGTTTGCGACGGCGACGGTGAGGGTTTCGGGATGATCGGGGTGAGGTCGACACCCGGGCCTTCGCCGTTGGTGCCGAAGTCCGGGCTCGGCACCCAGGTCGGGTCGGTGGCGTCGGCTGAGGTCGTGCACGCTGCGAGCACGAGCGCCGCCCCGCACAACAGGGCCAACGGGGCACGACGCATGGCCTCCAGTCTGCCTCGCCCACCTGTGCGCTCGCCCACGCGCCCGCGGGTAGCCTCGGCGGGTGCTGACGATCAGCCTGCCCACTCCGGACGCCGTCGACCTCGTGGGGGACCTGCCGGCCGACGTGACGACGATCGTCTGGGACGGCACCGGGTCTGCGCCCCCGGACGCCGAGCAGATCCAGTTCTTCGTCGGGCGCTACAACGCTGACCCGCCACCCGCCGAGGTGTTCGCGGCGCTGCCCCGGTTGCAGGTGATCCAGTTGGTGTCGGCCGGAGTCGAGCCGTGGCTTGCGGTGGTCCCCGACAGCGTCGTGTTGTGCAACGGCCGCGGTGTGCACGGCGGCTCGACCGCCGAGCTCGCCGTCGCCGGGATGCTCGCCATCCTGCGGCGCCTGCCCGACTTCCTCGATCAGCAGCGCGCCGGCGAGTGGGAGCCGCACCAGGCGGTCGGGCTCACCGGGCGCCGGCTGCTGGTGATCGGCGCCGGCGACATCGGCCGGCGGATCGGCGCGGCCGCGCGGGCCTTCGACGCCCAGGTCACCTACGTCGCCCGCACCGCCCGCGAGGACGTGCGGGAGCTCGCGGACCTACCGGCTCTGCTGCCCGACCACGACGTCGTGGCGATCGCGGTTCCTCGAACGCCGGAGACGACGCGCCTGGTCGACGCGGCGTTCCTGGCTGCGATGCCCGACGGTGCGGTGCTGGTCAACATCGCTCGAGGAGCGATCGTGGACACCGACGCCCTGCTCGCCGAACTGACCGCCCGGCGCCTGCACGCCTTCCTCGACGTCACCGAGCCGGAGCCACTCCCTGCCGGGCATCCCCTGTGGCAGGCCCCGAACCTGCTCCTGACCCCGCACGTCGGCGGTGGGACGGACGGCTGGGAACGCCGCGCCTACCAACTCGTGCGCGACCAGGTCCTGCGGTTCAACGCCGGCGACGACCTGCACAACCGGGTCGAGCACGGCTACTGACAACTCGCCAGAGGATCAGCGGCGGCGACGCCGCGACGGCGCGAACTTCGGCGTCGGGTCGGCGATCTTCGGGAGCCGCCCACCGCTGGCTCGGGCCAGCGCGCCGAGGTTCGGCACCCCGACGCACGGCAACCGCACCGAGCCGCCGTCGACGAGCACGGCATAGACGCTGCGCCCGGTGACCGACAGCCCGCGGATCTGGTCCCACCGCATGCGGCGGTGCCCGAACGCCGCTCGCACGGTGATCCCGTCGGCGTCGACGAGCGTTGCGGTGCGGGCGATGAACACGACCGCGACGACGGGCACGACGAAGAGCAGGATCAGCGGCGTGAGGCGGGCCGGCGAGGCGTAGCCGGAGCCGTCGTCGCCGCCGTAGAGAGCGATCGGCCACACCCCGGCGGCCAGGAAGATGATCACCAGGTACGCCGGTCGGGGCACCCGGAACACGGCACCCGGCGCGACCTCGGACATGCCCCGAACCTACGCCGTAAGGTTTTCGGCGTGACCAACGAGCAGCCCGGCCCGGCCGGGAGTCGCAAAGAACACCGTAAGCCGCACAGCAGCATCGTCACCGACGGCCTCGAGCGCGCCGCCGCCCGCGGCATGCTCCGTGCGGTGGGCATGGGCGACGACGACTGGCGCAAGCCCCAGATCGGTATCGCGTCGTCGTGGAACGAGATCACGCCGTGCAACCTCTCGCTCGCCCGGCTCGCGAAGCGGGCCAAGGACGGGGTGCGAGGAGCCGACGGGTACCCGCTGGAGTTCGGCACGATCTCGGTGTCCGACGGCATCTCCATGGGCCACAGCGGTATGCACTACTCGCTGGTGTCACGCGAGATCATCGCCGACTCCGTCGAGACGGTGTTCCGCGCCGAGCAACTCGACGGCGGCGTGCTGCTGGCCGGCTGCGACAAGTCGCTGCCCGGCATGCTGATGGCCGCCGCTCGCCTCGACGTCGCCGCGGTGTTCCTCTATGCCGGTTCGACCCTGCCGGGCAAGCTCGGCGACCGAACGGTCACGATCATCGACGCGTTCGAGGCGATCGGGGCCTGCCTGGCCGGGCGGATCAGCCGCGAGGAGGTCACCGAGATCGAGAAGGCGATCTGCCCCGGTGAGGGCGCCTGCGGCGGCATGTACACCGCCAACACGATGGCCAGCGCCGCCGAGGCGATGGGCATGTCGCTGCCCGGCAGCGCGTCCCCGCCGGCGCCGGACAGCCGTCGCGACGCCTACGCCGAGCGCTCGGGTGAGGCCGCTGTGGCGCTCGTCGACGCCGGCATCACCGCCCGCACCATCATCACCAAGGAAGCGCTGGAGAACGCGATCACCGTGGTGATGGCGCTGGCCGGTTCCACCAACGCGGTGCTGCACCTGCTCGCGATCGCGCGCGAGGCCAAGGTCGACCTCACCCTCGACGACTTCAACCGGATCGGCGACAAGGTGCCGCACCTGGCCGACGTCAAGCCGTTCGGGCAGTACGTGATGACCGACGTCGACGCCATCGGCGGCGTGCCGGTCGTGATGAAGGCGCTGCTCGATGCCGGGCTGCTGCACGGCGACGCGCTCACCGTCACGGGCAAGACCGTGGCCGAGAACCTGCGGCACATCTCGCCCCCCGACCCCGACGGCAAGATCATCCACGCGATGGACAACCCGATCCACCGCACCGGCGGCCTGACCATCCTGCGCGGCTCGCTCGCACCCGAGGGCGCGGTCGTGAAGAGCGCCGGCTTCGACGCCGACGTCTTCGAGGGCACCGCGCGGGTCTTCGACCGCGAACAGGCTGCGATGGAGGCACTGTCTGCCGGCCGGCTGCAGGCCAACGACGTGGTGGTCATCCGCTGGGAGGGTCCGAAGGGCGGTCCCGGCATGCGCGAGATGCTGCAGATCACCGGGGCGATCAAGGGTGCCGGTCTCGGCAAGGATGTGCTGCTGCTGACCGACGGCCGATTCTCCGGCGGCACCACCGGGTTGTGCATCGGCCACATCGCCCCCGAGGCAGCCAACGGCGGCCCGATCGCGTTCGTGGCCGAAGGCGACCGGATCCGGCTGGACATGGGCGCGCGCACGCTCGACCTGCTCGTCGACGACGCCGAGATCGAGCGCCGCAAGGCCGAGTGGAAGCCCGTCGATCCGCAGTTCGACTTCGGGGTGCTGCGCAAGTACGCCAAGCTCGTCGGCTCCGCCGCCAACGGCGCCGTCTGCGACTGACCCGCCCGCGGTGACCCGGACCACCCTGGATTCCCCCCGGGTCGGCGTGTAACCTCGGGCTCGTGCGTCACCTCGTACTCGTTATCGAGCGCGCCGCGTAGGTCAGAACCACTCCTCGCGGCGCGCTAGCCCTTCGTGCATCTCGCACGAGGGGCTTTTTGTTGCCTCGGCGGGTGGCCCGCAATCCAGCAGACGAGAAAGAGTCAGAACATGACCAGCGAGCCGACCATCACCGGGGCGCAATCACTCGTGCGCTCACTCGAACACGTCGGGGCCGATGTGGTGTTCGGCATTCCGGGCGGCGCCATTCTGCCTGCGTATGACCCGCTCTACGACTCCACGAAGGTCCGGCACATCCTCGTGCGCCACGAGCAGGGCGCGGGGCACGCCGCCGAGGGTTACGCGCAGGCCTCCGGCAAGGTCGGGGTCTGCATGGCTACGTCCGGGCCCGGCGCCACGAACCTCGTGACGCCGATCGCCGACGCCTACATGGACTCGGTGCCGATGGTCGCGATCACCGGCCAGGTCGGCCGCCCGATGATCGGCACCGACGCGTTCCAGGAAGCCGACATCTCCGGCATCACCTTGCCGATCACCAAGCACAACTTCCTCGTGCAATCGGCCGCGGACATCCCGCAGGCGATCGCCGAGGCGTTTCACCTGGCCGGTACCGGCCGGCCCGGTCCGGTGCTCGTCGACCTGCCGAAGGACGTGCTGCAGGAGCGGGCCGCGTTCTCGTGGCCTCCGCGGATGGATCTGCCGGGCTACCGCCCGGTGATCCGCCCGCACGGCAAGCAGATCCGTGAGGCGGCGCGGCTGATCGCGGCGTCGCAGCGACCGGTGCTCTACGTCGGCGGCGGGGTGATCAAGGGCCGGGCGACCGCCGAACTCCGCAAGGTCGCCGACCTCACCGGCATTCCGGTGGTCACCACGCTGATGGCGCGCGGCGCGTTCCCGGACAGCCACCCGCAACACCTCGGGATGCCCGGCATGCACGGCTCGGTGTCCGCCGTCACGGCGCTGCAGAAGGCCGATCTGCTCATCGCGCTGGGCACCCGCTTCGACGACCGCGTCACCGGCAAGCTCGACACGTTCGCCCCGAACGCGGCGATCATCCACGCGGACATCGACCCCGCGGAGATCGGCAAGAACCGCATCGCCGACGTCCCGATCGTCGGCGACGTCCGCGAGGTGCTGATCGAGTTGGCGCCGGCGCTGCAGGCCGAGTTCGACGCCGATCGGCGCGCCGATCTCACCGGCTGGTGGCGCCAGATCGACCGGTGGCGCGAGACCTATCCGCTCGGCTACGACGAGCCGCCGGACGGCACCCTCGCCCCGCAGTACGTCATCGAGCGGATCGGCAAGATCGCCGGCCCCGAGGCGATCTTCGCCGCCGGTGTGGGACAGCACCAGATGTGGGCGGCTCAGTTCATCGGTTACGAGCACCCGTACACGTGGCTGAACTCCGGCGGCGCCGGGACGATGGGGTACGCGGTGCCGGCCGCGATGGGCGCGAAGGTGGCCTGCCCGGACAAGCTGGTCTGGTGCATCGACGGTGACGGCTGCTTCCAGATGACCAACCAGGAGCTCGCCACCTGCGCGATCGAGGGCATCCCGATCAAGGTGGCCGTGATCAACAACGGCAACCTCGGGATGGTCCGGCAGTGGCAGACGCTCTTCTACGACGAGCGCTACAGCCAGACCGACCTCGGCACCCACAAGCACCGCATCCCGGACTTCGTGAAGCTGGCCGACGCGCTCGGCTGCATCGGCATGCGGTGCGAGACCAAGTCGGAGGTGGACGCCACCATCGAGAAGGCGATGGCGATCGACGACCAGCCGGTGGTCATCGACTTCACCGTCGGCAAGGACGCCATGGTGTGGCCGATGGTGGCCGCCGGCGCCAGCAACGACGACATCCAGGCGGCCCGCAACATCCGTCCGGCCTACGACACGGAGGGGTGACGCGATGAGCAGGCACACGCTGTCGGTGCTGGTGGAGAACAAGCCCGGCGTCCTGACCCGGGTGGCCGGGCTGTTCGCGCGGCGCGGCTTCAACATCGAGTCGCTCGCCGTCGGGCCCACCGAGCACCCGGACATCTCGCGGATGACGATCGTGGTCAGCGTCGAGGGCGCGGTGCTGGAACAGGTCACCAAGCAGCTCAACAAGCTGATCAACGTGCTGAAGATCGTCGAGCTGGAGGAGAAGCAGGCGGTGCAGCGCGAGATGCTGCTCGTCAAGGTGCGCGCCGACGACTCCACTCGGCGCGACGTACTGCAGATCGTCGACCTGTTCAAGGCCCGGGTCGCCGACGTCGGCCCGGACGCCCTCACCGTGGAGCTCACCGGCCGGCCGGACAAGCTGGAGTCGATACTTCGGATGCTGGAGCCGTTCGGCATCCGCGAGATGGTGCAGTCCGGCATGGTCGCACTCGGCCGTGGACCGCGGTCGATGACCCAGGCGGCGCTGCGTTCGGTCGAACGTTCCGCGTAACCGCTTTCGAAAAGGAGAATGCGCGCAATGGCAGTAGAGATCTACTACGACGACGACGCCGACCTGTCGATCGTCCAGGGCCGCAAAGTGGCCGTCATCGGGTACGGCAGCCAGGGCCACGCACACGCACTGTCGCTGCGCGACTCCGGGGTCGACGTGCGCGTCGGGCTGCCCGAGGGCTCGAAGAGCCGCAGCAAGGCCGAGGACGAGGGGCTGCGCGTGGTCACGCCCGCCGAGGCGTCCGCCGAGGCCGACCTGATCATGGTTCTCGCCCCCGACCCGGCGCAGCGTTCGCTGTACAAGGAGTCGATCGAGCCGAACCTCAAGGACGGCGACGCGATCTTCTTCGGGCACGGCTTCAACATCCGGTTCGGCTACATCAAGCCGCCGGCCAACGTCGACGTCGCGATGGTGGCGCCGAAGGGCCCGGGCCACCTGGTGCGCCGCCAGTTCGTCGACGGCAAGGGCGTTCCGGTGCTCGTGGCGGTCGAGCAGGACGCCACCGGCAAGGCGCTGCAGCTCGCGCTGTCCTACGCGAAGGGAATCGGCGGCACCCGCGCCGGCGCGATCGAGACGACGTTCACCGAGGAGACCGAGACCGACCTGTTCGGTGAGCAGTCGGTGCTGTGCGGCGGCGCGTCGCAGCTGGTGATGTACGGCTTCGAGGTGCTCACCGAGGCGGGTTACGCACCGGAGATTGCGTATTTCGAATGCCTGCACGAGCTGAAGCTGATCGTCGACCTGATGTACGAGGGTGGCATCGCGAAGCAGCGGTGGTCCATCTCGGACACGGCCGAGTACGGCGACTACGTCTCCGGACCGCGGGTCATCGATCCGCACGTGAAGGAGAACATGAAGCAGATCCTGTCCGAGATCCAGGACGGCTCGTTCGCCGCTCGCTTCATCGCCGATCAGGACGCCGGCGCGCCGGAGTTCAAGGCGTTGCGGGAGAAGGGTGCTCAGCACCCGATCGAGGAGACGGGCCGCCAGCTGCGCGGCCTGATGTCCTGGGTGCGCTCGGGTGATGACGACTACACCGAGGGGAGCGCCGCCCGCTGATCCCCCTCCCCGAGTTGTCCGTGCTGCGTGTGTTCAGGCGTACGTGGAGCGCGGACAACTCGAGTGGGGGCGCCTCGATAGGGTCGTGGCATGAAGCTTGCGGTCATCCCCGGCGACGGCATCGGCATCGAGGTCACCGAGCAGGCGCTGCGCGTGCTCGATGCGGTACATGCCGGCGTCGACACCACGCCGTACGACCTCGGTGCGGCGCGCTGGCACCGCACCGGGGAGGTGCTGCCCGACTCCGTGCTCGAGGAGATCCGCGGGCACGACGCGATCCTGCTCGGTGCGGTCGGCGATCCGAGCGTGCCGTCGGGTGTGCTCGAACGCGGGCTGCTGTTGAAACTGCGCTTCGAACTCGACCACCACGTCAATCTGCGCCCCGCCCGGCTCTACCCCGGTGTGTCGACGCCGCTGGCCGGTGAGCCGGCGATCGACTTCGTCGTGGTCCGCGAGGGCACGGAGGGTCCGTACACGGGCAACGGCGGGGTGCTGCGCAAAGGGACGCCGCACGAGATCGCGACCGAGGTCAGCGTCAACACCGCGTTCGGGGTGGAGCGCGTCGTGCGCGACGCGTTCGGGCGTGCACAGGCCCGGCCGCGCAAGCACCTGACGCTGGTGCACAAGAACAACGTGCTGACCAACGCAGGTGACCTCTGGTTCCGCACGGTCGCCGCGGTTGCGAAGGATTTCGCGGACGTGACGGTGGCCTACAACCACGTCGACGCGGCGACGATCTATCTCGTCACCGACCCCGGACGCTACGACGTCATCGTCACCGACAACCTGTTCGGCGACATCATCACCGACCTCGCGGGAGCCATCGCCGGCGGGATCGGGCTCGCGGCCAGCGGCAACCTCGACGTGAGCCACACGAACCCGTCGATGTTCGAGCCGGTGCACGGCTCGGCGCCCGACATCGCCGGCCAGGGCAAGGCCGACCCCACCGCCGCCGTGCTGTCCGTCTCGATGCTGTTGCAGCACGTGGGGGAGCCCGACGCCGCGCAGCGGGTCGAGGCCGCGGTGGCCGCCGATCTCGCCGCTCGCGACCCTCGAGCTCCGGGCAGCACCGCCGAGATCGGCGAGCGCCTCGCCAAGGCCGCCGCCGGCTGATGATCTCGTCGGGGTTGGCGCGCCGGGGCCCGGGTGTGGCACACTCGGCCCGTGCGCTTCACCCTGATTATCGAAAGGCGCGTCGGTAGCTAGCAAATCACCGACGCGCAGACCCTCCGCACCCGCGGGGGGTCTTTTGTTTTGCGAGAAGAAGGATCCCGATGCAGACCGACGCGTTCCACGTCTTCGACACCACGCTGCGCGACGGTGCCCAGCGCGAGGGCATCACGTACTCGGTGGCCGACAAGCTCGCCGTCGCCCGCCTGCTGGACCAGATCGGGGTCGGCTTCATCGAGGGCGGCTGGCCCGGCGCGATGCCGAAGGACACCGAGTTCTTCGCCCGCGCGACCTCGGGGGAGCTGCAGCTGCAGCACGCCACGCTCGTCGCGTTCGGTGCCACCCGCAAGGCCGGGGTGAAGGTGGAGGACGACGCGCAGGTGCGCGCGCTGCTCGACGCGAACGCCCCGGTGGTCACGCTGGTGGCGAAGTCCGACGTGTGGCACGTCGAGCGCGCCCTGCGCACCACGCTCGAGGAGAACCTCGCGATGGTGCGTGACACCGTCGCATTCCTGCGCGCCGCAGGGCGCCGGGTGTTCGTCGACTGCGAGCACTTCTTCGACGGTTACAAACACGATCCCGACTACGGCGTGCGCGTGCTCGACGCGGCGGCGTCCGCCGGAGCAGACGTCGGGGTCCTCTGCGACACGAACGGCGGCATGCTCCCGATGGGCGTGCACGACGTCGTGTCCGACGTGAGCAGTCGCGCCGGCATCCGGCTCGGCATCCACACCCAGGACGACACGGGTTGCGCGGTGGCCAACACCCTGGCCGCTGTGGATGCCGGCGCGACACACGCCCAGGGCACCGCCAACGGTTATGGCGAACGGGCCGGGAACGCGAACATCTTCAGCGTCATCGGCGGCCTGGTCACCAAGATGGGGCTCGACGTCCTGCCCGACGGCTGTCTGGGCGAGTTGGTCCGGGTGTCGCACGCGATCGCCGAGATCGCGAACCTCGCGCCGGACACCCATGCGCCCTACGTCGGCGCCGCAGCGTTCGCCCACAAGGCTGGGCTGCACGCGAGCGCCATCAAGGTCGACCCGGAGCTGTACAACCATCTCGACCCGACGGTCGTCGGCAACGACCAGCGCATCCTCGTCACCGAGATGGCCGGCCGCGCCTCGGTGGAGCTCAAGAGCCAGGAGCTCGGGCTCGACGTCAGCCAGCGCCCCGACGTCGTCGGCACCGTCGTGGAACGGGTCAAGGAGCGCGAGGCCGAAGGCTGGTCGTACGAGGCCGCCGACGCGTCGTTCGAGCTGCTCGTGCGCGACGAGCTCGGCGAGGACCACGAGCCGTTCGCGGTGGAGTCCTACCGAGTCATGATCGACCGCCGCGAGGACGGCGCGTTGGTCAGCGAGGCCACCGTGAAGCTCGAAGCCGGCGGCCAGCGGGTCATCTCCACCGAAGAGGGCAACGGCCCCGTCAACGCCCTGGACCGTGCGCTGCGCAAGGCGCTGGAGCGGGTGTACCCGCAGCTGGCCAAGATGGAGCTCGTCGACTACAAGGTGCGGATCATGGCGGGCAAGCACGGCACCGACGCCGTCACCCGGGTGCTGATCGACACCACCGACCGCGAACGCGACTGGACCACGGTCGGCGTGCACGGCAACGTGATCGAGGCGTCGTGGCTGGCACTGCACGACGCCGTGCGCTATGGCCTGCTGGGCACGCCCACGCCGCTGTAGGGCTAGCGCCGCTGGGGTGATCGGCGGCTACCGCCGCTGGGGTTGATCGGCGGTTACCGCCGCTGCGCGGCGAGCACGCAGGTGTCACAGCTGTGCGCGCACTCGACGCCGGAGCCGTCGTGGGCGCACGCCGGCTCGGCCGTCGCAGCGGCCGGCTCGTCGACCACGTGCAGCTCGTCCGGGTCGTGGTCGTGCCCGCAGTCGCAGGTGAACGTCCGGCCGTTGGCGGCCAGCGCAGCCTCGAGCGCGGCGTCGAGCCGGCGTTCCGCGCCGTCGCGGCGCACCGAGGCGTGCACGCCCCAAGCCACCAGGGCCAGGGTCAGGCCGACCAGGAACGCCACGACGGCAATCGCGACCAGTCCGGCCGACGACGCGTCGGTGGCGGTCACCGCACCGACGGCGAGGAACAGCACCGCGAACCCACCCAGGACGGCGGCCACGCGCCGCCGCTGGCGGATCGGGATCGCCGTCAGCGCGGTGTTCACACGCTCGATTATGAACGACGCGGGCGGCACCGGCCGACCGGGTAGCCTCGACGATCGTGCGCATCGCCCGGTTCGTTCATCCCGGTTCGGCATCGACGGAAGCGGGCGTGGCCTGGGGAACGGTCGAGGGACCGCCGGAGGCCACCCCGGACGCGATGACCGTCGCCGCCATCGAGGGACATCCGTTCGGGCCGTTGGCCTTCACCGGCGACCGGTGGGCGCTGCCCGACGTCCGGCTGCTCTCGCCCTTCCTGCCCAGCAAGGTGGTGGCGCTGGGCCGCAACTACGCCGAGCACGCGCGGGAACTGGGCAACGAGGTGCCCACCACGCCGCTGATCTTCCTCAAGCCGTCCACGGCCGTCATCGGCGACGGCGACGCGATCCGGCTACCGCCGTCGTCGGAGCAGGTGGACTTCGAGGGCGAGCTCGCAGTGGTGATCGGGCTCCCGGCCCGCAACGTCGCGCCCGAGGACGCCCTGAACCACGTGTTCGGCTACGCCGCCGCCAACGACGTCACCGCCCGCGACCAGCAGCGCGCCGACAAGCAGTTCACCCGGGCCAAGGGCTATGACTCGTTCTGCCCGCTGGGTCCGTGGGTGGAGACCGTGCTCGACGCCTCGGACCTGCGCATCGTCACCCGGGTCAACGGCGAGGTGAAGCAGGACGGGCGGACCAGCCAGATGATCCACGACATCCGAGCGCAGATCGCGTTCGTGTCGGCGATCATGACGCTGCTGCCCGGTGACGTGCTGTTGACCGGCACGCCCGCGGGCGTCGGGCCGATCGTCGCCGGCGACACCGTCAGCGTCGAGATCGAGGGCATCGGCACGCTCACCAACCCGGTCACCCCGACATGAGCGACGTCCGCGTCCGCTTCTGCCCGTCGCCGACCGGCAATCCCCACGTCGGGCTGATCCGCACCTGCCTGTTCAACTGGGCGTACGCACGCCACGTCGGCGGGACGTTCGTGTTCCGCGTCGAGGACACCGACGCCGCCCGCGACACCGAGGAGTCCTACCAGCAGTTACTCGCCTCGCTGCGCTGGCTCGGGCTCGACTGGGACGAGGGACCCGAGATCGAAGGCCCGTACGCGCCGTACCGGCAAAGCGAGCGGCGCGACATCTACCGCGACGTCGTGCAGCGCCTGCTCGCCTCGGGGCACCTGTACGAGTCGTTCACCACCGCCGAGGAGACCGAGGCGCGGCACCGCGCGGCCGGTCGCGACCCGAAGCTCGGTTACGACAACTTCGACCGCGACCTCACCGACGCGCAGCGCGACGCGTACCGGGCCGAGGGCCGTACACCGGTGCTTCGCCTGCGCATGCCCGACGAAGACCTCGGCTGGCACGACGTCGTGCGCGGCGAGGTGTCCTTCGCCGCGGGATCGGTGTCCGACTTCGTCGTCGTCCGCGCCAACGGCGAGCCGTTGTACACCCTCGTCAACCCGGTCGACGACGCAATGATGCGGATCACGCACGTGTTGCGCGGCGAGGACCTGCTGCCGTCCACCCCGCGGCAACTCGCCCTGTACCGGGCGCTGATCGACATCGGCGTCACCGACTTCGTGCCGCGATTCGGGCACCTGCCGTACGTGATGGGCGAGGGCAACAAGAAGCTGTCCAAGCGCGACCCGCAGTCCTCGCTCAACCTCTACCGCGATGCCGGGTACCTGCCGGAGGGGCTGCTCAACTACCTCGCCCTGCTGGGCTGGTCGATCGCCGACGACCACGACGTGTTCTCGATGGCCGAGATGGTCGAGAAGTTCGACGTTGCGGATGTCAACGCCAACCCGGCCCGCTTCGACCCGAAGAAGTGCGAGGCGATCAACGCCACGCACATCCGGATGCTGACGCCCGCGGACTTCGCCGCCCGGCTCACCGCGCAGGTGCTCACCGGCGAGGCGGACGCCGACCCCCGGGTGATCGCGGCCGCCGCGCCGTTGGTGCAGGAGCGGATCCAGACCCTGGGCCAGGGCGCGGACATGATCAGGTTCCTGCTGGTGCCCGAGGCGCAGTTCCGGGTCGACGAGTCGGCCGCGGCCAAACAACTCGGCGACGCCGGGCAGCAGGTGCTCGCCGCCGCGCTCCCGACCCTCGAGGCGCTCCCGGACTGGGCCACGCCGGCGCTCGAGGAGGCCCTGAAGGGCGCCTTGGTCGACGGCCTCGGGCTCAAGCCACGCAACGCGTTCGGGCCGCTGCGAGTGGCTCTCACCGGCAGCACCGTGTCGCCGCCGCTGTTCGAGTCCATGGAGATCCTGGGCCGCGAGCGCTCGCTGGCCCGGCTGCGCAACGCGCTGCGGCCGGCCTGAGCGGGTGAGTTGGAGTCGATAAGCCGGTCCGGTAAACTTCCCCTCCGGTCCGGAAACGGGCCGAACCATGGGGTATGGGGTAATTGGCAGCCCAACTGATTCTGGTTCAGTTAGTCTAGGTTCGAGTCCTGGTACCCCAGCGTGGGATTCGCGGGTCGCAAGCTCTCCGCGGTGCAGGACAGGAAGTTTCTGGGGCCCCGTCGTCTAGTGGCCCAGGACGCCGCCCTCTCAAGGCGGTAGCGGCGGTTCGAATCCGCTCGGGGCTACAAGTCTGAACCCCCCGGAATCCGGGGGGTTCAGCCGTTTGAGACGATCAGTGGTTCAAGATCGACATAGGTTCAGTCCGCAGAAGATCCGTGCCCGTAGAGATCGATAGTCATGGTCGCCGACTTGTGCCCGAGTATCTGCTGGACGTCGTCTACGCGGAAGCGCCGGAGCGGAACGTCCCGTCGTTCGTGACCTTTCGGCGTGCCGGAGCCCGGTGTAGGAGCAGCACAGCACGACGAGCCGCAAGCGATATGCGCCGTTGGACGCTGGCGGGATGTCCGGCGCGCTGTGTGCCCGAAGGGGAAGACCTTTGCTGCGGCTGGGCAGGTCATGCTGCGGATGGGCCGGACTGGCGATGGTTCGACGCACACTGAGATGGTGCACGGCCTGGTTCGCGCGAATGAGAACGTCGGCGTCGCACGCGCGCGTGCGGCCGGACCAGGGCCGCCGTCCATCTCGGGGAATCGGCTGTTGATCTTGCAGCGCCAGGTCGGCAATCGCGGCGTGGCCGGCTTCGTCGAATCCACGAGGAATCGGTCGGCGCTGGGTCGCTACGTGGACCCCAGCCTGGCTGTACAGCGTCAGTCCGGCTCCGAGTACGTGCCGAACCTAGGGGCACCAGAGGCCAAACCGCAGCCGGAGACCGCACCGGAAGTGCTCGGCCGAACGGACCTCGACGATGCGTTTCGGAAAAGACCGCTACTGGTGAGCCGAGTTCAATCCGTGGCGACCGAGCTCGACATCGATCCGGGATTGTTGGCCGCATCCCTGCTCGCCGAGACCTCCCCGTCGATATGGTCGAAAACTTCGGGCACGGTCGCGTCGGAGGAACTCGGAATGGACGACTGGTTCGCATCCGAGGTCAAACCTCAACTGCAGCGGATCATCAATGCCCACCCAGGGTTGGGGCTGAAGTTCTCCGATGTGCAGGCCACCGGGGAGACGTGGGACACGTCGACCGAGAAGGCCGGAGGGGCGGCCAAGCCGCGGGGTCAATTGGAGGCAACGAAGGCCGTCGCCGCGTTCGGGGTGTACTTCAAGATGCAGGAAAGCCTTCTGCGGGCGGCCATCACGGCCAAAGGCAAGGCTACCGGTGGTCTGGCGATCCGTACCCTGGACGACCTTTCGCCGGAGCAGCGCTTCACCGTCCTGCGGGTCGGCTTGAATGCGGGCGTCGGCGTGGCCGTCAAACTGTTCTTGAGTCTTGCAAAAGGCGCCGACATCCCGAGAACCGGTCCCACGACCCGCGATCCCAAACACGCCACTCGCACGGCCGTCTTGCACGTCGCGCGAGCCATACATCTCGCCCAAGAGATCTTTGGGCAACCGTCGAGCAAGTACCGGCCGGTCCCGGCCCGGATCACGAACGCGCAAGCAGCGGCGCTCTTCGATCGCCCTGAGCTCAAGGATCTACCTGACCGTATCGTCCCGTTCGTCTACTGACGACGTCGTCGACGCCTCATCCTCGGGCGGCGCACGAAGCGCTTTAGGGTATGGGGCGCCGGCGGGGCGTCCCTTGCTGCTCGCCGCCGGAGTCGCGGCCTCGCAGCGCCATGAACACCCGCACCCATGCCCCGTCAGACTCGAAGGCGCGATCGTTTCGGCTCACCCACTCCGTTTCGTCACCCACCAGTAGGTGCTGGCGATGGCTACCAGGGTCAGCGCGATGAAGATTCCGGACTCCATCCATTGGAATGTCCAATACCGACTCGCCGGCTGGTAGGTGACAGCGAGCTTGAAGGTCGTGGATGCATGGTTCAGGCAGGGCGCTGCGGGGTCGTTGGCGGGCGGCTGGGTGCTGGTGCCGCCTGCTGGGGGTGCAGTCGTCAGGAGGGCTGCGCAGTGCTGGTGCAGGAAGGCTGTCATCTGGGTCTTGGTGACGCGTTGACCGGACTCGGAAACGAAGTACCGGGATTGCGTCCACGAGCCGATGGGTCCGCCTCCGCCGGCGATGATGTGCGGGGTTCCGCCGTTGGAGAGTTCGACCCCGAGGTTTGCTGTCCCCCCGCGTGCAAGGCTGACGACGGCGTGCTTGGCGGCAAGCAGGTGGGGGCGTACCCAGATCGACACGGCGATGCGGACGCATACGAACAGCCCGAGGGTGGCGACCATCGCCGGGATCGTCCGGCGGATCAGGGCGCCGAACATCACACCCACTGCGAACGCGAACAAGGCGTACGTGACCGGTGCAAGGTCTCGCCGGTCGAATACGCCGTAGGCGTTCGAGCCGACTTTGTCCCGGCTGTGGTACCACCAGGTGACGGTGAGGCTGAACAGTCCGGCGAGGACGAGCGTGGCCAGGGCGCCGAGGCCGATGCGGGTGAGAAGCCAGCGGCGTCTGGAGATCGTTTGGGTCCAGGCCAGCCGGAAGGTGCCGGTCTCGTACTCCCGCGCGAGCAGCGGCGCGCCCCAGAAGATGCCGAGCAGCGCGGGAACGGCACGGGACAATATGTCGAGGGTCTGGTTCATGAAATTGTCGCGCGAGAGGTACTGCTGAATGGCAAGGTCGCAACCGGATCGACAGTGCCCCACGGTGCTGCTGTACACGTGGGCGAGCTGGACGCCGGTGACGATCGACGCAATCGCAACGACGAGCAGAAGGCCGTAGGCGATCACTGTTTGGCTGCGTGACTGCATCCAGGCGAAGCGGATCATCGAGTCACCGCCAATGCAGCAGCGGAGTTCGGCTGGTCAGCGCGGGCCCGGCGCATGTAGGCCAGGACAAGATCGTCGAGGGTGACGCGGCTGACGGTCCAGGCGGGATCGAGGATCGGCTGATCAGTACGCACCATCAGCGTTGTCTGCTTCTCGGCGTGACTCTCCGATATCAGGGTCTGCTCCGAAGGCAATCGCATCGAGTCACGTCGGGCTCCGGTCAGGCGATGATGCGATGCAAGCAGCTCGTCGACCTCCCCCGTCAGCACCACCTGACCGGCGACGATCACCACGAGATAGTCGCAAGCCTGTTGTAGGTCAGCGATCAGGTGAGACGACAGCACGACACCGACCGCGTGTTTGGCCACGACGGTCATGAGGGTCTGCAGGAACTCCCATCGCGCCAAAGGATCGAGCGCGGCGACGGGTTCATCAAGGATGAGCAGTTCTGGGCGCTTGGCGACCGCGAGGGTCAGAGCCAGCTGGGCTCGCTGGCCGCCGGACAGGGTGCCGGACCGTTGTGACAGGTCGAGGCCGAGTTCCTCGATTCGTTCGGAGGCGAAGTCGCCGTCCCAGCCCGGGTTCATCAGGTGACCCATTCGCAGGTGTTGGGCGACCGTCATGCGCGCATAGGTAGGGCTCTCCTGGGCGAGGAAGCCGATTCGTTGGAGGTGCGCTGGCTCCGACGTAGGCGTCCCGCCCAGAACCGAGATGCTTCCAGCGCTTGGCGTCAGCAGGCCAACGGCAAGATGCAGCAGGGTCGACTTTCCGGCTCCGTTCGGGCCCACTAGTCCGACGACCCGACCTTCTGGGACCGTCAGAGAGCAGTCTGACAGCGCCCACCGTCGCCCGTAACGCTTGCCCAGGCCAGCCGCCTCGATCGCCGCGCTCATGCCACATGTTCCTGACCGAAGCTGGCCCGAAAGGCAGTGCGGTAGATGGCCTCGATCTCCTCCGCCGACAGGCCGGCGTCTCGGGCCGATCGCAGCCATGTCGCCATCGACCTACGGAACTTCGCCTGCGCTACGGGGTCGGTACGCGGTAACTGGCCGACGATGAATGTGCCCAGGCCCGGTCTGGCTCGCACCAGACCTTCTCGCTCGAGATCGCGGTAGGCCTTGAGCACGGTGTTCGGGTTGATCGCCAAGGACTCCACCACCTGCACCGCGGTCGGCAGCCGATCACCGGGCTCCAGCAGGCCAAGTTGCAACGCCTGGTGTACCTGCTGGACCAGCTGGACGTATGTCGGAACGCCGGACGATGGCTCCAGGTGAAAGTCGATCATGATCGCACCCTTCCACTAATCTAGTAGTGAAAGAGTGGATCTGAAAGACTCCTCTGTCAAGGCCTTGGGTGAGTCTCGAGCGCATGGCGACGCGTCGGCGCGCGGCCACCGTCGACCTTCGCTGCATTGCCTGGGCGAGTCGCCGTGGCGATCCGGTCGCCGACTATGCGCGCTACGCGCACCAACGTCGGTCCTGTGGGCTTGTCGATATGCGTCCCGGTGACCATGTCGGGCCGCATCGAGAAACGTCCCTTGGTTCGCATTGGGGATGCGGGCCGAAACGAACTGGTGGCCGAGTACCTGGACTTGTTGAACTTATTTGCCAGCGGACACCGGGCACCGGCAGGTTTCTTCCCGCTTGGGGTCACCGTGCCCAGCGGGTTCGAGTAGTCATCTCGCTAGTCCCGCGCGGCTCGCTCAGGAACCGACGATCTTGCGCGATTCGACAAGCTCCAGGTCGGACGCAGACCGGTCGGTGGCGCCTTGTGAGACAGAACCCTTTGCACAATTGGCAGCTCGGGCCGTGTCTTCAATTCTGATGACGAAGTCGCGGGTATCCAAATCATCCTCGAAGCATTAGGGGCGTCGTTTTTGCCAGGGCCAGCGACCAGAAATTTCCAACTCGAGGGACAGGCTGAGGAACGTCCGGATGAGCACGATCGCGGCGAGGACCGCGACGCTGCCGAGCGTCGGTTTGGCGGCGACCGTGCGGATGATGTCGGCCGCGACGAGTAGTTCTAGACCGAGCAGGATCGATCGGCCGAGCCGTTGCCGGAACGCGGTGTAGACGCCGGGGTCGTGGTTTCGGGAGCGCACCACCGCCACGATGGCCGCCACGATGACGCCGGCGGCGATGACGGCAACACCTGCTGCATCTATCGCTTGACCGATGTGGGTGACGATCTCGTCGAAGCTCACTGTTTGTCACTGTCTGGTGGCCGAGCGACGGTGCGAATGAGTGGTTCGCGAAAAGCCGACGTCTGAACGCAGCCGGGTTGTCACGGGCGCCAGTAGTTGTTCGCGGCCGCGATGGTTTGGAACTCGATTGCCACGACATGGCCGGCAGCGATGAGGCTGTCTGGACTGGTTGAATACGTAGGCCGACCTCCGACCAGAACGTCGAGGTCGGGCTGGATGTTGTGAATAGTGTGCCGGGCGATGGCGAACGCCAGGGCTCGACCTTGCTCGGGTGTCTCGGTGATGAGCGTCCCTCCTGGGACGGTCGTCAGCTCAGAGTCGGGGACGCGATTCATGATTCCTCCTGGAAGGGTGCCGCCGTGGTATTCCTGCGGTCATTCTTGGGTGCAGTTGGTTTCACGAGGCGGCGCGAGCTGCCGTCTCGATCAGGCGCGTGACGGCGTCCGGTTTGGAGACCATCGGCAGGTGGCCGGTGCGCTCGTTCACGATGTGCGCGTGGGCACGGTGGGCCATGAAAGCCTGCTGGGTTGGCGGGATGACCTTATCGATGGTGCCGATCTCGTACCAGGACGGGATCGTCCGCCAAGCCGGCGTTTTCGAGGGCTCGCTCAGCGCGCCCAAGGTGACCGGGCGTTGAGTCGCAGCGAGCACCATGCCCTCGCGGCGCGGCAGGTCGTTCGCGAACGCCTGCAGAAACACGTTGGACTTGACGTACAGGTCGGTCCTTGGGGTGGGCGGCAGCGTGGCCGGCACGAGGTTGAAGACCTGGGTGGGATCGGGGTTGGCAAGTGCCGAGGTGGGACCGACCAGGTCCGTAGTCGTATCGCCGGTGTCCGGGGCGAACGCGTCGAGGTAGACCAGGGCTTTCACACTCGGGTTGCTGGTTGCCGCGTCAGTGGTGACCGCGCCGCCGAAGGAGTGGCCGACGAGCACGATCGGCCCAGCGATTTCAGCCAGGTAGGCACGCAGGTGTGCGCTGTCGCCGGCCAAGCTGCGTAGCGGGGTCGGGAACACAGCGACGGGATAGCCGTCGTGCTGCAGACGTCGCACTACCTTGTCCCAGCTGGAACTGTCTGCCCAGGCGCCATGTACCAGCACGACTGTGGGCTGGGACGCCGAGCGGTAGTGCCCTGATTCGGCCGCGGCGGACGTGCTGGAGGTGACCAGGCCTGCGGTCAGCACGGTCGCCGCGATGGTGGAGCCGATCAGGATGTGCGGATGTCGCCACCGCCGGCGCATTTGTATCGGTGAGTCGGTTCGCGGCATGGGCTCCCTTTCATGTTGAATGGCGATGCAGGCCGGATGGAAGAGCGTGTGGCGACTAGGCCTCGCGCACACCGGTGTCAGCAGCTGGCTCATAGGCCGAGTCCGGGGTTCGAGCATCGCTGTGCACCGGGTTGGCCTGCAACCATGAAAGGCACGCGGCGGCGATATCGGGCCATCCGTGGTCGACGGTTAGACGGTATGGAGTGACCGCTCGTAGTGGGTGGTTGCGGGCCGGGGCCTCGCTCACGCAATTTCGTGGGTTACCGGGCAGGGGCTGCCTGCTCGGCCTATCCGACATGCGTGGGAGGCCCCGGTGCTTGTTGAGCGTACGAGTGTTGGCCTGGATGTCCATGCCCGATCGGTTGTCGCGGCGGCGATCGATGGTGTGACGGGCGAGCTGAGGCGGGCGCGATTGACGCCGTCGCATGATCACATCCGGTCCTGGATCGGTGAGCTGGACGGGCCCGGTCGCGGTGGCCTATGAGGCCGGGCCGACCGGGTTCGGTTTGTATCGGGCGCTGACGGCGGCCGGGGTGCGGTGCGTGGTGGTGGCGCCGTCGAAGCTGCAGCGCCCCTCCGGGGACCGGGTCAAGACCGACGCGAAGGACGCCGTGCATCTGGCTCGGCTGCTGCGCATCGGTGAGATCACCGCGGTTGCGGTGCCCAGCGTGGCGCAGGAGGCCGCACGGGATCTGGTCCGGGCCCGTGAGGACTGCCGCGGTGATCTGATGCGGGCCCGGCACCGGCTGTCGAAACTGCTGCTGCGCCAGGGGATCGTCTACTCCGGCGGGCACGCCTGGACCGGACCGGCATGACGCCTGGCTGCGTCGGCAGCGCTTCGACAATCCGGCGACCAGGATGACGTTCGAGTCCGACTACGACGACGGTGCTGGCCGTCACCGCCGCCGGGACCGGCTGGACAAGGCGATCAGCGAGCTGGCCGCCGACAGCGAGTTCACCGCCGTGGTGCGCCGGCTGTGCTGCCTGCGCGGGGTCTCGACGCTGACCGGCGTTCGCGCTCGCGGTCGAGATCGGCGACTGGCACCGGTTCACCGGCAACAGCATCGGCTCCTTCGTCGGCCTGGTGCCCAGCGAGCACTCCTCCGGCGCCTCCCGAGTGCAAGGCTCGATCACCAAGACCGGCAACACCCACGCCCGGCGCCTGCTCGTCGAAGCCGCCTGGCACCACCGCGCCCCCTACCGGCCCGGCAAAACCATGCGCGACCGGTGGGAACTCGCCCCAGCCGCGCCCGCGTCCGCGGCGACGCCGGCAACCGGCGCCTGCACGAACGCTGGATCCAGTTCAACCTGCGCAAGAAACGACCGGTCATCGCCAACGTCGCCATCGCCCGCGAACTGGCCGGCTGGTGCTGGTCCCTGGCCGTCCTCGACTAACAGCCCCACAGACCGCTTCGTCGCCGCAGACTGGTGAAAGCAGCGCGTGGAGCGACCCGCGATCTCGCTATGAGCAGCCCGGCTCCGGCTCGGCGACGCTCGACGTTAGACACGCGGTGCAGCTCCTGCCGAACAGCCCGTCCTGCGGTAACCAACCCGCGCATATCAGTCTGACCGCGCGTCGCCAACGACACGCTCACCACCAAGACGCAGCGACGAAGCACGAGACGCCGCCGAGGTCATTCCTCGGCGGCGCCTCACCCTGCCCCTTGACAGAAGCCCACTACATATCAGCGAGTGGCCACGGTCCTCGAACTCCAGGAGGTCGGTCTGCGCTTGCGAGTGGCGGTACTGCTTCTTGGTCGCCTTGGTGATTGCCTCAGGGACGGTGTGATCGGCGCCGCCCATGATCAGCAGCAGCGGGCCGCGGTCGTCGTTGTCGGTGTCGACCTTCGCCGCCGAGTGCGGAGAGAGATTGGCGGCGGCGGCCTCGAACAGTGGTTTGCCCGGTGCCGGTACTGCCCATCGTTCCCAGATGGCGTTGGATTCATCTTCCGGGATGGCGTTGCCGAATCCGTAGCGGAATTGCTCTGCGGTCAATGACACGGCTCGGTGCCGGTTGGCCGGATTCTTGAACACCGGCAGCGTCGAGCGCAGGGCGGGCAGCGGCAGCGGCAGGACTCCCTTGATCTGAGCGGCGTCGATGGCAATCGCTGCCGAAGCGAGGTTCTGACCGAGTAGCTTCTCGGCGATCATTCCGCCGAAGCTGTGGCCGATGAGCACGGGCGGGCTGGGCAGGTCGGAGATGAGGGCGGTGTAATGCTCGACCACGTCGTCGATGCCGGTACCGGCGACCGCTTCGGGATGTGTCCGGGCCGCTTCGATCGTGTCAGGTTCTCGCGGCCAGCCCGGAGCCGAACAGGGGTAGCCCTGCGCAGTGAACAGGTCCAGCCAGGGTCGCCAAGATGTCGAGTGAAGCCACAGGCCGTGGATGAACAGGATCGGCGGCAACTGTTCGGTCATGGAGATCCAATCAGGACGCGATGAGCGAGACGAGGCCCCAGCGTTGCGCTGTTGGCCAGTGCATGGC
Organism: uncultured Actinomycetota bacterium; assembly: GCA_963850835.1. Classification (GTDB taxonomy): domain Bacteria; phylum Actinomycetota; class Actinomycetes; order Mycobacteriales; family Jatrophihabitantaceae; genus Jatrophihabitans. The sequence goes on from CAWKNB010000010.1 coordinate 161,086, forward strand.
TTCGGTCATCCGACTGGCGCTGAGCTACAACAGCGTTCGCCGCGCAATTGCAGTCGCCTGACGCAAGTGCCAGGACGCGTCCGTGCCTACGGTCGGTCCCATGCACACGATGCGGGCGCTAGTCGCCTACGACCGCGGCGGCCCGGAGCAACTTCGAGTGGCCACGGTGGCCCGTCCCGAACCCGGCGTGGACGAGGTTCTCGTCGCGGTGCACGCCGCTGCCATCACCTTCGCCGAACTCGGGTGGGAGGAGAGCTGGACACATCGGCCGATGATCCCCTCGCACGAAATGTCAGGTGTCATCGCCGCGTGCGGTGCCGGCGTGGAGAACTTCGCTGCGGGTGATGAGGTGTTTGGGCTGATCCGATTCGACCGGCTCGGCGCCGCGGCGGAGTACGTGTGTGTACCGGCCGAAGATCTGGTTCGACGCCCTTGTCGAGTCCCTCACGTCGTTGCGGCCGCGATCCCGCTGGCCGGCCTAACCGCCTGGCAGGCATTGCACGATCACGCTCAGCTGCGACCGCACGATGAGGTACTCGTGCACGGCGGAGCGGGTGGTGTCGGCTCGTTCGCCGTCCAATTGGCAGCGCGCGCCGATGCCGTGGTCACGGCCACCGTGCTGGGCGCCGCCGGTGTCGCCACCGTTCGAACCTTGGGGGCCGCGCGGGGCATCGACGTGGCTGCCGAGGCGTTCGACGTCAGACCGGCTCGATACGACGTGATCGTCGACACGGTCGGCGGGGAGACGCTTGACCGTTCCTACGCACTGTTGCGTCCCGGCGGCCGGCTGGTCACGTTGCAGGCCGCGCCGTCGAGCGATCGGGCTGCCCAATATCAGGCCACCGCCGAATTCTTCGTCGTGGCACCCGACCACGCCGAGTTGAACGAGTTGGCCGAGCTCGTCGACGGCGACGCGTTACAGGTCACGATCGCAGCGACCTTTCCGCTCGCGCAGGGCAAGGCGGCCTTCGAGAGCGGTGACACCTGGGACCGTGCGCCCGGCAAGACGGTGCTCCTCGTCCGGGGGTGAGCGGTTGAACCGTTCGCTTGCGGGGATAGGTGGGGGACCGGACTTGCACATCCGGCCAGAGCAGGTGAGCGTAGGCAGTCGTGGCGACCGGGGGCACAGGCGGATCCCCCGTCCACGCGCCGCTGGTCGGCCGCGACCTCGAACTCGCCCGAATCGAATCGATCGTGGAAGGCGCCCGCTCACACGGTCAGGCGCTTGTCGTGACCGGCGAGGCCGGGATCGGAAAGTCGGCGTTGCTCGACTTTGCCTGCGAGCGGGCGGAGCAGAACCGGCTACGGGTGCTGGCCGCGGCTGGTGTCCAGTCCGAGACGCAGCTGTCCTACGCCGGGCTCCACCAACTGCTGCACCCCCTCTTCGCCGGGCTGGCCTTCCTTCCCGTGCGGCTGCGCGAGGCGCTGCTCACCGCCTTCGGGATGACACGAAGCGAGGTAGCTGATCGGTTTCTGACCGCGCTGGCGGCATTGGAGCTGTTCGCCAATGCCGCCCACGAGCAGCCTTTGCTCGTCGTCGTCGAGGACACCCACTGGCTCGATGTCCCGACAGTCGAAGCGCTCGGCTTCATCGCCAGGCGGATCGGCTCCGAACCGATCATCCTGCTCGCTGCCGCGCGCGACGGGTACCCGAACGCGTTGACCAACGCGCACCTGCCGCAGCTCGAGCTGCCGGCTCTCGACGCGGCGGCCTCCGCTGCCCTGCTGGATCGACGAAGCCCCGACCTCATGCCCCGGGTCCGCGACCGCATCCTTACCGCGGCGGCCGGCAACCCGTTGGCGCTCGTAGAACTACCGACCGGGCTGCCATCGCCGCCCGACGGAAGCGTCACGCCCGACGGAAGCGTCACGCCCGAGCAACTGCCCCTCTCCGAACGCCTGCAGCGAGCATTCATCACCCGAGTGGCCGAGCTCCCGGTCGCCACCCGCTTGCTGCTTCTCGTAGCCGCGGCCAACGACACCGATTCAATCGCCGAGGCATTGCGGGCCGGCTCGGCGCTGCCCACGGGCGAGGTTTCGACCGAGTGCCTCGAACCCGCTGCCGCGGCCGGCCTGGTCCTGCTCGACCTCAACGGGCTGCGGTTCCGGCATCCACTGGTGAGATCAGCGGTCTACCAGACAGCGGCCCTGTCCGAGCGGCGCCGAGTTCACCACGCACTGGCCGACACGCTCGTCGGATATCCAGATCGACGAGCCTGGCACCTCGCGGCGTCGGCCGTCGCGCCGGAGGAAAGCATCGCCGAGGAGATCATGCACGCCGCACAACGAGCCGAGGCGCGCGGAGGAATGGCAGTAGCCGTCGACGCCTTCGCCCGCTCCGCGCAGCTGTCCGTCGATCCGGACCGTCGCGCCCGGCGACTGCTGCACGCCGCCGACCTCGCCCTGCAGATCGGCGCGACGGGCCGAACCCAGACGCTCCTCGCCGACGTCGAGATCAACCGGCTCAATCACTCAGAACGAGCGCAGGTCGAACTGCTGCGCACCGCGACCGAACCGCCCACGCCCGGCGACCCCATCAGCGTCCTGCGCCTGGTCTCGGCCGGCGAGCAACTCGCAGCCAACGGCGACATAGACCTCGCCCTCCGCTTTCTCGAGGAAGCCGCAACTCAGGCCAACCTGGCCGACCCCGGCAAGCCCACCCGCGCAGCGGTCAGCGCGGCAGCGTTGCGGGCCGACATGCCAACAGATGACCCTCGCGTGCTAGCGATCCTGGCCTTCGCCGAGCCCGAGGAGCACGGCGCCCTGATCATCGCCCGTGCCGCCCGCGTCTCAGCCGGGCGCGCGGATCCGGAGTCAGCCGCACTGCTCGGAGCCGCGCTCAACGTCGTCGGCGCGTTCGACCTGTCTTCCACGTTTCTCGCGGCCGCGGTCGCCGGGCTACGCGACCAGGGCCGCCTCGGCCGGCTTCCGCTCGTGCTCACGCACCAGGCGTGGACGGGGATCAACACGATGAAGTGGAACGTCGCCGTCCCGGCCGCTGCCGAGGCCGTGCGCTTGGCCGACGACCTGGGCCAACCGCTCTGGCGGGCGGCGGCGCAGACCGCCGTGGCCATGCTTGCGGCGTTGCACGGGGACTACGACATCGCCCACACCCAGATCCGCCAGGCCGAGGAAATCGCATTACCTACCCATGCCTCGTCGATGCTCTCCGGCATCCGGCTCACGCGCGGTGTCACCGCCCTTGCGGCCGGTCAGTACGACATCGCCTACGACCAGTTGCGTCGTCTGCTCGACCGACGCGACCCCAGCTTCCACCACTTCCAGAGCCTGTGGGGCGTCGGCGACTTCGCCGAATCAGCGATGCACAGCGGCCATGTCGATGCCGGACGCGCACTCATGGCGGAGCTGGAACCGCTGGCAGCGACGGTTCGCAGCCCATGGCTGCAGGTCGGCCTGTTGTACGCACGCCCGCTGCTCGCAACCGACCAGCACGTCGAAACGCTCTTCGAGGAAGGACTGGCCGCCGACCTCTCCCGTTGGCCGGCATATCAAGCGCGGCTGCTGCTGCAATACGGGATCTGGCTGCGGCGACAACGGCGTGCCTCCGACTCCCGCTCGCCGTTACGGGCCGCACGGGACGCTCTGGACGCGCTCGGCATGGTCGGCTGGGCCGCACGCGCCCGCCAAGAGCTACGAGCGTCGGGCGAGCCCAGCACCGAACGGAAGCCCGAAGCCTGGTCGCTGCTCTCGCCGCAAGAACTTCAGATCGCGCAAATGGCCGCGCAAGGGATGTCCAACCGAGAAATCGGTCAACGGCTGTTCCTATCCCACCGCACGATCGGCTCACATCTCTACCGACTCTTCCCGAAGTTGGGCGTCACCTCCCGCGCTCAACTGTCCACCGTCATCGGGCCGGGCTACCCGTCCTGACCCGATCCGGGCGCCAACCAGGCCACGCACTCAAGCACACACCCGCCCGGGACTTTGACCATGGGATCCGACCTCGTCTGGTTGTCCGTCGGAGAGCCGTCGACTGCATGCTCATGCGATGACCGCCATCGCGATTCACCCGGTGAGCAACTGGATCTCAAGGAGGCTCGAACCCATCCGACTGACAGATTCACATGCGCACCACGGCTACCCGATCGCCCTGCTCGATAACGACGGGACTGCGCGCGACCCCAGTCGCAATTCAAGATCATCATGACGGTGCGCATCGAGGCACGCGCGATCGCCGACTATGGACGGCGCCGGCGACCCGGACAGTCGCTGGCCAGGCGTCGATACGCACGATTGCGAGTTCAGTACCGCGCTCATCGGACAGCTGGATGACCACATCGTGACCTGCGCCGCCCGCTCAGGGGAGACGATCGAACAACACGCGTAGGTCAACGGCAGGGGAATCTTGACCCGATTCTGTGGCAGGGGACGCCCGACATGGGACTGCGGGTGATCAGCCTGACAGGATCGTGACGGTGCCGCTCGACCCATCGACCTCGACCAGCGAGCCGGTGGTTATCCGACGGCTGGCGCCGGTGACGCCGGCTGCGCACGGTATGCCGAGTTCACGGCTGACGATCATGGCATGGCTCGACATGGAACCCACGTCGACGACGACGGCCGCGGCGAGCGTGAACAGCGGCGTCCACGACGGGTCGGTCTGTGGCGCCACCAGGATCTCGCCCGGTTCGAAGTCCTGGATCCGGTCCATCGACAACACGACTCGCGCGGGGCCCCGTGCCACGCCGGCCGACGCGCCGACACCTTGCAGCATGTCGCCCGCAGTGGCGACGGCGACCTGCAAGTCATGGCGGTGCTTGAGCCCGGACAGCGGCACCAGGGGCTTGTCAGCCTCCACGAAGACCGGCAGCTCAAGACCGAACAGGGCGCGCCATTCCCGTTCGCGCCGAGCCAACAGCTCGGTCAACGACGCCGGCTGCGCGATGAGCAGATCCAGTTCCGAGTCCAGCGCCATGAAGATCTGGCCGGGCGAGGCCAGATGCCCAGCGTCGTGCAGGCGCCGGCCCAGCTCGGCCAGGGCGACCCGCGCTTCGTGCAGCACCTTGATGCAGTTTGCCTTCCCGCGCTCCCGCCAACTGCCGAAACGCCGTGACGAGTCGAGAGCGGCCTGGAACTGCCGGCGCACACCCTCATCGTCGGGCAGGCGGGTCAGCGCCTCCTCAAGCGCTATCCGAGTGTTCTCGGCCTGGTCGGCTTGCCGGCTCGTCGGTCCCTCGTCGTCCTCCTGCGTGCGCAGTCGGTCGATCAGGCCGAACACCAGCTGTGGCTCGGTCTCCCACGACGCCGACCCCAGATCCCATTCGCTCGGTCCGCGATAGCCGTACTCGTCGATGAACCGCTGGAACGCAGCCGCGAACGACTCGTGTTCCAATGCGCGGGCGTTGCGCCCGTCGGGCGGTCCGTCGAAGGCGGCGGTCAGCGCGCTGTCGTCGCGCACGATCCGCGACAGCTGCCACAACGCATAGGTGGGAGCGGCCGAATCCACGTCGCCGGCACGTCCGACGAGGCGTACGACAAGCGCCTGATCGCCACCGAGCAACCCGTTGAGGACGGCCGGACCGACGGCGGCCCCGGAGCCGGCGACGTTCTCGCCACGCCAGACCAGGCGTTCGAGCGGCATCATCGACCGGGCGCGGGCGACGAGCGCGGCGTCGGAGGCGCTCGACAGATCCGGCCGCTCGCGCCGACAGCGGTCGGCCCAGGCGCGATCCTCTTCGAGCTCGGGAAACTCCGTCGCCGTGAGGATCCAGTTGTTGTGCGCCGCGATCTTGCCCTCCAGCGCGGGATTGTGGTCGGTCGGCGCCGACCTGTGCGGCGGAGTGTCCGGGTTGACGCCGACCAGCGCTGCGTCCATGACGGCCCAGTCGATCCCCTGGCGGATCGCGATCAACCGGATCGCGGACAGGTTGACGTAGAGGTGTCCATAGAAGAACCCACCGGGTGCCGGCTCATCGCCGTGCCACAGCTCCTTCAGCTCGAACGCCTTGGTCGCGGCGTAGCCCGACGCCCAGCCCGGCAGGATGGCCGGCCACCACGCCAGGGAGGCGCCGAGCGGGGTCACCGGGTCGGGCATCACGTCGCTGGCGTTCATCCGGGTGTAGACCGGCAGGGACGGGCTGGCGTGGCTGTCAATCGGCCAGGTCGGAGCAGTGGCAGCATCCATTCGCGTGGTCCTATCCGCGGAGTGCGACGGTCACCGGCAGATCGACGAGCCCGTGCAGCACGAAGCTGGGCAGGTAGGTCCGGGTGGCATCCTCGGCCACCCGCAGGCTCTCGACGCGGCGGGCAAGGGCGGTCAGGATCGCGCGGCTCTCCATCCGGGCCAGGCTCGCTCCGACGCAGACGTGGATGCCGTGACCGAAAGCGATGTGGTCACGCGCGTTCGCACGTTCACCGTCGAAGGTGTGCGGATCGGCGAACTCGGACGGATCGCGGTTCCCGGCCCCGTAGGCGAGGAAGACGGTGGTCCCGGCCGTGAGGGGCACGCCGCCGAAGACGACGTCACGGCGCAGCACGCGAAACATCCCCATCGCCGGCGTCGCCATGCGCAGCCCCTCCTCGATGAGGTTCGCGATGATCGCCGGGTCGTCGTCCATCCCCTTCCAGATCCCGGGTTGTCGGTCGAAGCGCATGATCAGCTCGGCCATGAACCGAGTCGTCGTCTCGTTCCCGGCGACGATCAACTCGCGCACGAGCCAGACCAGATGAGCGTTGTCCAGCGGCGCATCGCCGGGCTCGGCCTGCACGAGCGCGGTCAGCAGGTCCGCCCGCGGACGCAGCCTTCGCTCGTCCAGTTCGGCGGCGATGAGCAGCTGGAAGGCGAGGTTGTGCTGCTCGGTCTCGAGCCAGCGCTCGTGGCTGAGACTCGAGCCCAATCCGGCGTTGGCGGACTCGGACCAGACGCTGATGTCATCGCGCCGGGCGTCGTCCAGACCGAGGATCCGCAGGATCGCGAAGACCGGCAACGGCCGGGTGATCACGTCGATGACGTCGATCCTCGTCCCGTCCACCAGACGGTCGGCCAACTCGGCGGCCACGTCGGCCACGAGAGCATCCATCGCCGCGAGGGCACGCGGGGCGAACGCGCGGTTGATCAGCCGCCGGTACCGGGTGTGCTGCGGCGGATCGCTGAGGTTCAGCGCGTTGTGGTACTCAAGCCCCTGCGCGCGGATCGCCCGCACCTGTGCGGCGATCTCCGGCGGCGGGTCGCTGCGGCGGCCGGCGGTCACCTGGTTGCTGAACGTCGCGGGATCGAGTAGCGCCGCTCGGATGAGGTCCATCGAGGTGACCATGTACCAGTCGTGACCTGGAACTTTGAAGACCGGAGTGGCCGCACGGATCTCGTCGTAAGTGCTGAACGGGTCCTGCTGAAAGCTCGTCGCATAAGGATCCACGGCGATGTCATCCTGCGGGTTCATCACATTCCCTCTTCCAGCAGCGCATCCGCACCCAGTGGTTACGCGAGTGTGAGTCCAGTAAGTCGTGGCGCGGTGAGGTTGTCAAGGCTGCTCCCACCGGCCGGTCCGCGCGGTTTCAGCGACCCGCCGAGGCGATGAACGCGAGCCTTACCAGGCTTGGGTGGTCAGGCGTGTTGAGCGGCGGCGCAGCGACGCCCACGTGTCTCACCACATTCGGGTGGTTGTCGTCGGACCTAGAGGATGCCGTCGCGAGCTGCTGCGTGAATGGTCGGCACGGTCGGCTTGAAGCCGAGCTCACGGGCGAGCGTGCCGTCCATACGACCTGACCACGGGTGCTCGAGGCGTTCGGCGCTCGCCGCGACCGGGTTGCCGGCGAGCGAGGTCATCTCGTAGACGGTGGTGGGGGCTTCGTCGGTCACGTTCACGATCCGTCTGTCCATGACTCCGGTCAGCGCGAGGCTCATGACGGTCGCGACGTCGCGGTGGTGGACCACGGAGTACGTATGGGCGGGGTGCAGCCCGAACCGCTCGGCGAGCGCTGCCAGGGACGCGAGGTGTCCGTCCCCGTCTCCGTAGACGAAGGGCAGGCGCAGGATGGACCAGGTCAGACCGCTGTCGCGCAGGAGCTGCTCGGCGGCGATCTTGCTCGCCGGGTAGGCGGCGGTCGGGGAGCAGTCGTCGGTCTCGAGGGCGGGCCGCGCGGCGTCGGCGTTGTAGACGTTGCCTGTACTGGCCATGACGAACCGGGCCTGCGGTGCGTAGGTGGTGACTGTGTCTATCAGGTTGCGGGTGCCGTCGAGGTTCGCGCGCCAGACGGCGCCCTCGTCAGCGGTGCGGAACAATGCGGCGAGGTGAACGACAGCGTCAACACCCTCGACCGCTGCCCGAAGCGAGCCGGGGTCGACGAGGTCGGCGCGCACGGCGGTCGTGCCGGGCGGCAACTTCACGTCAGCCCGGATGAGGGCGCGGCACTCGAATCCCGACTGCGCCAGACGCGGCAGCAAGCGCGACCCGACCAGCCCGCTCGCCCCGGTGAGAAGAAGAGTCGTCATGATGGTCTCCTGTACTGATCGTCAGCATTGCTGACAATCAGCGTAGCAGTAGACTCGCACAGTGACGAACGATGCCGATCCGGGTCCAGCGCTCAGTCGACGTCTGACCTACCTGCTCAAGCACGCTTTCCTCGACCTCGAGGACATCCAAGGCGAACACTTGGACCCGTTGGGCATCAACGGCCGCGAACTCGCGGTTCTGCTACTCCTGCAGGCACGGGAACCGGAGTCCCAGCAGCAGGCAGCGGCGCGTCTCAAAGTCGACCGCACCACCATGGTCGCTCTGCTCGACGGTCTCGAAGCGAAAGGTTTCGTCGAACGTCACGCCGACGACGAGGACCGCCGCCGCAACGTGGTCGCACTCACCGACACCGGTCAGCAGACCCTGAAGAAGGCTGTACGCGCCAGCGACAAGGCCGAGCGGCAGCTTCTCGCTGAGCTCGACGTCTCGGAGCAGGCGCAACTGCGCGCACTTCTCGCACGCATCGCGACAAACCGCGAACATCCCTAGCCGCGCCTGCCAGTGGCTCAAGAACCACGTAGCACGATTGGCATCGCCAGAGTGCACTGTTTGATCTCGCGGTGTCAGCGCCAAAGCGATTCATATGCGCTCCGTCGCCCGCAGGCCAAAGTCGCGCTAATCGACGGGTAGGGAGCGCCCGGCAGGCGTCGGGAGCGTGGCGCCTGCGCTGTCTCGCCGCGCGTCGCTTCCCGTGCAGGATTTGGTCATCAACGACGCCCGGTGGCGAGGTCGGCGAGGCCATAGTTAGATGCGCAAGTGGGCAGTCGAGCGTGGCTACTGAGCCGAAATGAAACCACGCAGCTCATGCTTGCGCTTGCCGTCTTGATGATCTCGCTCATTGTGATGGTTACAACCGCGCGAGCCGTCGGGATCGCCGCCGCAGTATCCGGTGCGTGGATCGTCTGGCTGTCAGGACTGCAGATCTACCGGAGCGCTCGCTCCGGACGGACGCCTCGGGTATCGGCCTAGACCGGCACGGGCAGACGCACGACTTTGCTAAATCGACAACTTCGATCGTGCCCCCGACGGAAGTCGCGGCTGCCGCGAGTCAGACCAGCATGTCGATGCGTGCCTCGTGTGGCCGGCGGCTTGCGTCACTCATCGTTGTCGGAGATGGCCATCGGCGCCCACTTTTCGAGTTGGCAACCTCGCCCCGCCCGATGATCCCTCTGCGCACCGGTCGACGGCTTGATACCGAGGCCCACGGCAAGCCATTTCTTGTAGCCTGCGGTCATGAGCACCCGTGAGGACTACCCGGCCGGAGTGCCGTGCTGGGTCGACACCAATCAGCCCAACCCGGCCGAGGCAGCGGGCTTCTACGGCTCACTCTTCGGCTGGGAGACCGAGGATGCGATGCCGCCGGACGCGGGTTCGCACTATTTCATGGCCCGGATCGACGGGCGGGACGCGGCCGCGATCTCCTCGCAACCTCCCGGCGCGCCGCCGCAGGCCACCTGGAACACCTACATTCGCGTCGAGTCCGCCGACGACACTGCAGCGCAGGTGCTCGAGGCGGGCGGGCGAGTGCTCTCGGAACCCTTCGACGTCTTCGACTCGGGGCGGATGAGCGTCTTCGCCGATCCCGAAGGGGCCGTCTTCAGTGTGTGGGAACCCAGGTCGCACCGCGGCTCGGCGGCAGTCAACGAGCATGGGGCAGTCAACTTCAACGACCTACACACCGACGATTACCACGCCGCGAAGGCCTTCTATGGCGCCGTGTTCGGCTGGACGACAATCGACGCCGGCTCGCCCATGTGGGCGTTGCCGGGCTACGGCGACCACCTTGAGCAACTCAACCCGGGCATGCGTGCCGGGATGAAGCAGATGGGCGCGCCCGAGGGCTTCGAGGACGTCGTTGCAAGGATCCTGCCTCGCGACGGCGCGCCGGCGCACTGGGCCGTGACGTTCGCTGTCGATGACGTGGACGCAATCAGTGCGCGGGCGCGTGAACTTGGAGGGTCGGTGCTGAGCGAGCCCCAGAATGCGCCGTGGGTGCGTTTCTCGGTTCTCGCCGACCCCGCCGGAGCGTCCTTCACAGCAAGTCAGTTCGTGGCGGAGAACCGATAGGTGAAAGGCGGCCGCGAGGGCTGACGTCGTCGTCGCGTCGTTCTCCATGAAATGGCTACAGCCGACCGGGTTGTTGGCCATCAGAACCAGCTCTGCGGCGATCTCGGTATTCGTCGGCCGTGTGGCGATGAGCGCGAAGACTTCTCGCTCGCGCGTGGTCAGCTCTTTCAGCGTGGTGTGGCGACTCGCCCTGGTCGTCTGTATGCCGTATGGAAGTGATCATTCCCGGGGCGCGGCCAGGGCGGTGGATCGATGATGATCGACGCGTCGGCCCGCTTGATTTGCCCTGATCGGACATGATTTACGGTGTGTTCGAGATGGGTCGACCGAAGTCGGGTCCGGTGGTGCTCGCCGGTCGGGTCGAGGAGCTGGACACACTGCGCCGTGGGCTGCGTGCGGCGCGCTCCGGGCATACCCAGGTCGTCGTCGTCGAGGGGCCCGCGGGCATCGGAAAGTCGGCGCTGCTGACAGCGTTCGTCGACAATGACGCGTCGACGGCCCAGGTGACGTGGCTGCGTTGCGACCAGTTCGAGCAGGACGTTTCCTTCTCCGCCGCCGAGCTGCTGCTGGACGAGCCGGTCGACCCGGCCTGCTCCGAGCTGGAGGTCGGACGTCGCCTCCTGACGCGTCTCGGGGATGGTCGCACGGCGCAGGACGTCACGGTTCTGGCCGTGGACGACGCGCACTGGATGGACGGACCCTCGGCCCGCGCCTTCCGGTTCGCGCTGCGGCGGCTGCGGGTCGAGCCGCTCCTCGTGGTGGTTGCCCGCCGTCCCGGTCCACCCGGTACCGATCTGTTCGCCACCGAGGACCCACGGGCGACGACCGTGCTCCGGCCGACGCCACTGGACAGCGCATCAGTTCGCGACCTCGCCGGCAGCATCCGAGGCTGGACCCTCACCGGCACGACGGCGGACCGCGTCCTCGAGCAAACCGGCGGCAGTCCGTTGCTGATCTCCAGCGTGCTGCACAACGCGGCAGACCAAGGACAGCTCGAGACCTGGACCGACGTACCGGCGTCGGTCGCCACCGCGGCGGCACGCATGCTCGGCTCCCTCGACGTCGAGAGCCGCCGCCTCGTCGAAGCCGCGGCCGTGCTGGCCGAACCGGCCGACCTCGTCACGCTCGGCGGCATCGCCGAGGTCGCCGATGTCGCCCCGCGGGCCGGTGCCGCCGCTGCGGCCGGATTGCTGACCATGGACCACCACGGGGCGATCTCCTCGGCCCACGCCCTCCTTGGCGATGCGGTCTACGACTCCCTTCCGCCCGGCCAACGGCAGGCTCTGCACGCGCGCGCCGCAGACTGGACGTCGGGCGATCGTCGGCTCGGTCACCGCGCCGCAGCGGTCACCCGACCGGACCCGGCACTGGTCGCAGAGCTGATCGGGGCCGCTGACGGGGCTCGATCGTCGCGGCGGTACGACCTGGCCGCGACCCATCGACTCCGGGCCCGTTCGATCTCGGCCGATCCGGCCGAGCGCGACGCCCTGCTCTACGAGGCCCTGATCGACCGGGTGTCCGCCCAAGATCTCGACGGCGCCGACGAGCTCGCCGCGCAGGCCGAGCCGCTGACCCCGAGCCCGCTCCGCGGTCTGGCGCTGGGTCTACTGGCCCGCGAACGCGGCCGCGTCGGCGAGGCCAAGACCTATTTGCGGGAGGCCCTGACCCGGGCGCCGGCCGCACCCGACGACTCGGTCCACCAACGAGCCGCCGTCGGTGCCGCGGGACTGTACACCCGGCTGACCGAAGGCGCGCTCGCCATCGAGGCACTCGACACCGTGGACGACATCGACGACGAGGAGCTCGCCGGGGACGCGACGATCCTGCGGGGCATGGGACTGTGGCAGACCGGTGACGTTCGCGCTGCGCTGGCCCTCCTCGAGGCCGTGCCCCTCAGTCCGGAGGGCAGCGCCTGGGAAGCCGAGGTGCTCTCGCTGCGCGGCATGATCCATCTGCACACGGGCGAGCTCTCCGAGGCCCTCACCGAATTGGACCAGTCGATCGGGATGTCCCACCTGTGGCGTCCGTCCACCAACCAGTCCCGGATCTACGTGATGCGGTGCTCGGCGCGTTACCACCGCGGCGACTGGGACGGTGCCCTGGCTGACGCGGCCGCCGCGCGGGCAGTTGCCGCGCAGGCCGAAGTGTGGAGTGTGGTCTGGGCGAGAGCCGCGTCCATCGACGTACCTGCCAACCGCGGCCAGTGGGACATCGCAGCCGAGCACCTGGCCCGGGCCCGAGCCGCGCTGAGCAAGCTCCCCTATGCCCGGGTGGTCGACGTTCTGGCTCACCACGAAAGCGCGATCCACATCGCCCGCGCGGACCACCGCGCCCTTCTCGAACTGCTGGAGCCGCTGCGGTCCGAGAGTCATCTTGCACAGCTGGCGCCCTTCCGGTCCTACCGATGGATCCTGCCCGCCTGGATCAGCAGCTGCATCCAGGTCGGGCGCCTCGCCGACGCCGAACGCGAGTTGGACCGATATACCGTCATGCTTCGGCGCTGGCCCGGCGGCACCGAAGCTGATCGGCTCGGCTGGCTGCGGGGTCTGCTGGCGCAGGCTCGCGGCGAGTCCGATGCGGCCCGCGATCACTTCAACGCCGACCTCGCAGACCCGAACACGACGATGGACCCGTTCATCCACGGCCAGCTTCGTCAAGCGCTGGGCCGCCTCGAGCAGGCGACCGGTCGACGGCGCGAGGCGATCCGCCACCTCACCGTGGCCCACGACCTGTTCGCCCAGCTGCTGGCGGCGCCCTGGGTTGAACGCAACCGCAACGACCTGGCAGCCAGCGGCATGCGGTCCACGAGCACCGACCCGCGAACCCTGACCGAGCGGGAGGAGGAAGTCGCCGCTCTCGTCAGCCAGGACTACACCAATAGAGAAGTCGCCCGCGAACTCTTCGTCAGCCCGAAGGCCGTGGAGTATCACCTTCGCGGGATCTACTCGAAGCTCGGCATCACCAGTCGGCGGGAACTGCGTCGGCTGCGCAACCCTTTCGCGCTGCCATTGCAACAGACGACCGTTTCTCGCCAGGTCGAGGGCTCGTAAGCCGACGCTGTGCCGCGGGCTGTCCGGGCGAGGGTGGCGCAGTCGCCCCCGGGTGGAGTGCGACCGCCGTCGACGATTCTCGATCACGACTAGGGAATCACCCTAAGGCGCCGGCCCGGTTGCGGCGGTAGAACTGATCCGCTCGCTGTGCGCGTTGAGCGCCGCGGTTCGACCATTAGAGGAGTACCTCACCGATGATCCACGACAACGACGCTCTCCACTCGCCAGGCTCCGCACCGCACGACAAGCCCGGCGAGGCAGGGCTGGACCGGCGCCAACTGCTGCGTCGCAGTGCGCTGTTCGCCGGGGTCGCCGCTGTCGGAGGCACCGCGGGAGCGCTCGCCGCCCCTGGCACGGCGAACGCCGCCGACGGTGACAACGTCGTGGCCGGGGCCACGACGACGAGCACCTCGCAGACGACCCTGCAGATCACCGGCGGCGGGACGCCGACGCTCAGCCTGAAGAACGACAACGGGCCGAGCCTGTTCCTGCAGCCACTCGCGTCGGACTTCCCGGGCCAGCTCGATCTCGGCGAGGTCGCCAACACCGAGCTCGGCCCGCTCATCGGAGTCGACAGCGAGCTCGGACAAACGACGACGTACGTGGCCACCGGCATCGACCTGGCCGACCTGCCGACTCCGTACGCGCTGCCGTCACCGGTGCGCCTGCTCGACACCCGCACTACGGCGGGTCGCGCCAAGATCCTGCGGATGTCGACGAGCGCGCTGGACTCGAGCGGACGGCTGCGTGCGGGCGCCTGGATCGACGTCTCGGTCGAGGTCGCCACCGGAGAGTTCCAGATCGACGCCGCCTACACCAACCTCACCGTCGTCGGTCCCGCCGCCGGCGGCTACCTGTCCCTCTACGCGCCCGGCAACCGGCCCGCCACGTCCACCCTGAACTTCGTTGCGCGCCAGGTCCTGGCCAACGGCACGTTCGTCTCCACGGGCATCGTGCTCGGCCACTACGCGGTGCGGCTCTACACCTCTCAGCTCACCCACGCGCTGATCGACCTCACCGGCGTCACGATCCGCGGCAGTGCGTCCACTCCGACCGCGACCGCGGCAAAGCCGGGGGCCCGTGCCGCGACCACGAAGGCCGGTGTCACGTCGCGGTTGCGCTCGACGGTCAGCGAACGACTGTGGGCCAGGCTGTCTCGTTGACCCGCCGAGGCGGCAAGCGAACTCGATCGGCGGTCGCGCTCCTCGGGGTCGCCGTGCTCGTCGCGGCGACCGTCCTCGTGGTCCCGCTCGCGGTACCGCGGGTACTGGGCCGGCCGCGGGCCGCCGAGCCGGTCTCGGGCGCATTCGCCCTCGGCGGCGGCGTGAACGGCTCGATCGATCCGCGCACCGGCCAGTTCGGGATATCGCTGCCGCTGGTCAGTGTCGCCAGCAGGGGCGACAGCAACATCAGCATGAACCTGTCATGGGACCAGGCCCGCGCCGGTGCCGGCATCGACCGGGCGGGCTTCGGCGGCGGCTGGAGCCTGGGGACCACGTTCATCGAGACCCAGCAGGGGCAGCTCACCGTCTACCCGGCCAACGGAGGCTCCTACGTCGCCGACGCCAGCTTCGCCTCCGGCCTGCACGACTACGTCCTGGCCGACATGACGTTCTCGACGACGTCGGGCACGCTGCCGGCGCGCTGCAGCAGCATCGATCCCAACTGCGCAGTGCCCGACCCGGTCGACTACAGCTACGAGATCACCTACGACGACGGACAGATCGACTACTACGACAACAACGGCAATCTGGTCGTGCGCACGGACCGCTTCTGTACTCCCGGTGCGCCAGACCCGAGTGCGTCGTGCAACCGGATCGACGTGACCTACCAGCAGATCAGCGACGACCAGTGGCAGCCGGCCGCCATCGTCGACGCCTACGGGCTGACGACCACTTTCACCTACGACAACAACAATGACAACGACTCGGTGACGGTGTCCTCACCGCCGCGGTCGGACGGCGTGGTCTCCTCCTCGACGATCCAATTCGACGATCAGAGCCGGGTGGAGACGGTCACCGACCCGGTCGGACGCGTCTCCACGGTCGGATACGGGTCAGTGCCGGGCGGCACGGCCCAGTATCTCAACACGGTGATCGGGCCGGCCGGCGCGCAGACGTCGGTCGTCTATGCGGCGGCGTCGTACCCCGGCGCTCCCGCGCTCGTCTACGCGCAGTCGTTGACGGTGACCGACTCCGATGGCAACCCGCTCGGGCCGGCGAGGACGTTTTCACTGAACCCGGAAAACAACAACCGGCACAACTACGCCGGTTATCCGGATTACCTCAGCACCACCGGGGACTCGCTGTTCGACCACGCCGACCCGAACTACCAGTACTCGACCGAGATCTCGAACGGTCAGTCCTCGACGCTGTCGACCTTCGACTCGCTGCACCGGCTGGTCGAGCGGCAGGTGACCGTCTCCACCGACACCGCAGACGTGACCGTTCAGGACCAGACGATGTGTTACGGAGACGTCACCGCCCAGGACCCGACGACGTGTGACCCGGACTTCCCGCCCGCGTTCTCGCCTCCGACCGCGAACTACGACAAGCCGCGGATCACCACCATCGCCTACAGCGCGTCCAGCGGTCCCGGCGGGTTCACCGCGGCGACGGGGCCGCCGCGGACGGTGACGACCAACGACCAGTACGACGACCACGGTCGGGTGATCAGTTCGACGGACGAGACCGGGGCGACGACGGTCACCGCGTACGACCCGGCCTACGGGCTGATGACCTCGAGTGTGACGACGGGCAAGGACGGCACCCGGAGCGCACAGACGAACACGTTGTCCGCCGACGACAAGACCATCAAGACCTCGACCGAGTCGCAGGCGCCCGCGTCCGGACCCCTGTCCGCCCGCTCCGTCGTGACCTACGGGTACGACGATTTCGGACAACCGACGTCGCGCACGCTGGCCTGGGCGAAAGGCGCGGCACCGCCGGACGACGGCAACGGTCCGGCGTCGTCGACGACGACGTTCGCGAGCACGCTCGACGCCGCGAAGGCGACCCGCAGCATCGCCGTCACGGTCGGCGCCGGGACGAAGGCCGCGACCACGACGACGACGGTGGTCGACCTCGTGTCGGGCCTGCCCGTGAAGACCATCGACGGTCTCGGTCGGGTCAGCGGCCGCACCTACGACGCCGCAGGCCGACTGGTGAAGCAGACCTCGCCCACCGGACTCACCACGACCACGTCGTACCAATCGGCGGGAAACACCACGCAGGCGACCACGATGGTGCACGCCCCGGACGGTCATCTCACCCAGACGACCTACGACGACCTGGGGCGTGTCGTCAGCGTGACGGACAACGTTCGCAACGGCGCCTTCGTGACCGATCCCACGGTGCGAACGGTGTCGACCGAC
Source organism: uncultured Actinomycetota bacterium (assembly GCA_963850835.1). GTDB lineage: Bacteria > Actinomycetota > Actinomycetes > Mycobacteriales > Jatrophihabitantaceae > Jatrophihabitans. The sequence continues at coordinate 178,050 of CAWKNB010000010.1, forward strand.
ACGTACAGCGAGGACGGCACGACGGTGAGCGCCACGGACCTGCGCGGGCTCACCACCAGCACCACGAACGACGCGATCGGCCGACCGGTCACGACAACCGGAGCGACCGGGCTCACGACCGACACCAGCTACGACGGCGTCGCCAATGCCACCACTGTCGCGACGATCGGTGACGGCGCCAAGGGACCCGCACAGAACACCCGGACCACCTACGACGCCCTGAACCGGGAGGCGTCCTCCCGCACGACATACCCGGTCCCGGGCAGCCGGCCGCTGTTCCAGGCCGATCCGGTGGAGCAGATCGGCTACGACGGGATCGGCCGCACGGCGTCGGTCACAGCCGACGACCTCGTGGCAACCCCCGACTACTCGGCCGCCGGCGGCGCAGTGGCGTCGACGACCGTCGCGCCGGCCGTGACCGCGCGGGCCCCCGGCGCCGCCGTCACACTCAACGACACGACGATGGTCGACGCCACTGCGACGCTGCGAACCCGGCAGCAGGCCGGGCAGCCGGCGCGGGCAGGGACCAAGGACGTCTACGACGCCGCGGGGCGGCTCAGTAGCACGACCGATCCGCTGGGTCGCACGACGACATACACCTACGACGCGGCCGGCGAGCTCGCGACCAAGACCGACGCGGTGGGCAACGTCCTGGTCAACACCTACGACCCGACGACCGGTCAGGTGACGAGCGCGAAGACAACCGCCCCGGACGGCACGGTGACGGCCACGACGTACACCTACGTCGCGGCCCAACAACCGGGTGCCGGAAAGGCGAAGACCCTGACGAACGAGTCCGGGACGATGACCTACGCCTACGACGCGGACGGCAACCGGATCTCGGTCACTTACCCGGACGGGACGGTGGTCAAGCGGCACTACGACGACCAGGGGCTGATGGACAGCAGCACGGACATCACCGGTGCCGTGACGACCTACAGCTACAACACCGACGCCACCTTGCACTCCGCCGTCCAGAAGCGCGGCACCGCGACGCTCGCGTCCGTCACCTATACCTACGACGGGCTCGGACGGGTGGCGACGACCACCCGGGGCAACGGCCTGACGACGACGAACACCTACAACCCGATCAACCTGCTCGCCACCCAGACCACCGTCAACCGAAACGGGACGCAGGTCGAGGCGCACAGCTACGGGTACGACACCCATCACAACCTCACCACGAGAACGGACACGACCGCGCGGCCCAGCGCGTGCACGGTTGTGTGCGCGCCCGGGGCCTCGACCTACGGGACCTGGACCACGACATACCACTACGACGCGTATGACCAACTCACCGGGTCGGCGGTGTACAGCGCAGCCAACGCCACCGGCTCACCGACCACGACCACGGGCTACGTGTTGGACGTGTCGGGCAACATCACGACGACCACCCGGACGACGCGATCGAGCGGCTTCCGGCCCACCACCACCACGGTGATCGACGTCGACACCGTCGACGCGGCCGGCCAGCTGACGTCGCGGACCGAGGGCAAGACGACCAAGTCGCAGACCTATGACGCGGACGGGACGAGTGCTCACCTCGTTGTCCGGTTCGACGACCACGTACCGGCCCGACGGCCTGGTGGCGACGGTCACGAAGGCCGGCGCGACCACGACGTTCGCGTACTGGCCGGACGGAACACGTCGGCGCGCCACGACGGTCGACCCGCAAACCGGGACCACGACCGTCACACTCCACTACGACGCGCAGGGCACCCTGGTCAACGACACCACGACCCAGCCCTCCGGATCGGCGACGGCGTCGTACCTGCTGACCTCCGGCCGCGAGGCCCGCACGCTCTCGCCGGCGATGTTGACCGCCGGCAAGGTCGCGACGCCGACCGCGGCCGCGCCGGTGACGACAGGGTCGGGCGTCGGCTACTACCTGCGCGACCGCCACGCCTCGGTGACCGCACTGGTCGACAGCAGCGGCGCGGTCACCAATACGTACGCCTACACCGACTACGGCGCGCCCGGGCTGCTCGACGGACGGCCGGGCACGCTGATCGGCTCGGCGCCCGGCACCGGGGCCGGACAGGCGAACCCGTTGAAGTACGACGGCAGCTCGCTGACCGCGCTCTACACCGATCCGGCGCTCGGCACGCTCATGGCCCGGGCCCGGACGTACGATCCGGCGCAGGGCCGCTTCACCGCACCGGACACCGCGAACGTGCACAACCGGTACACGGCCTTCGACACCAACCCGGTGATGAAGTCCGACCCGAGTGGGCAAACACCGATCGCGGACTTCGTCATCGACTCGCTCTACGTGGTCACGTTCGTCGTGGCGGTGTACTTCACCGGCGGCGCGGCGTTGGCGGCGGGCAGTGCGCTGTGGGGTGCGTTCACCGCAGGGGAGACGACCGCCGCGACGGTCGGGCTGTTCGTCGCGGACAGCGTCGCTGCCGGCGCGAACGCCACCGGGTTGGCGGCCAACGCCGCCCGGCTCGCCGACGACATCAAGACCAAGACAAGTGGCAAGGGGTACTTCTCGCAGGAAACGCGCGACGACCTGTCCAACATCGCCACCGTTGCCGGCACCGTCGCCGGCGTCGCCTCGATGGGGGCCGCCGCCGCGCAGGCCAGCATCGACGAAGCCCAAGCCGCAGCCAAGGTCGCTGCCGCGGCCAACCCGCAGGGCGGCGGCGGGCCCCCGGACACGGTCGCCGGGAACGCGGGCGGCGGCCCCGGCAATGGGGTCGGGGCCAATGGGGCAGGAGGCGATGGGGCACCGGGCGACGGGGTACGCATCCCCAACGTCGGAGGGGATCAGAACAACGTCGGGCCGCTCGAGCAGAACGGGCCCAACAACAACGGGCTGCCCAACACCAACGTCCTGCTGCCCCCCGGCGACGGGCTGCCCAACACCAACGTGGTGCTGCCCAACAACGGCGAGCCGGTCGTCCCGGGCATTCCCGCGCCCCAACCGCCGGTCGAGGGCGCGCCGCCCAACGTGCCCCCGGCAAATGGAGGTGGCGCCAACCAGGTTCAGGTGCAGAACCAGGGCGCACCGCCGAGCGTGCTCGTCGCCAACAACGTGCAGGGACTTGTCGACAACGTCGTGAACAAGGACCCCGGCGTGCAAGAGGCGATGCGACAGGTGAAGGAGTACATGAACAGGTCCGCCTTCCTGGAGCCCGACGCGGCCTCCGGGAATCAGACGAATACGCGGAACCGGAGCGCGTTCAACCGTTTCGATCCGCAGTTACTTCGCACCGACAACGACTAACAGGAGCACGTGGACATCATGGCTGATATTCGATCGACCCGCCCCGGTACGGGCCGGCACGGCGCCGCACTGCTGTCCATCCTCCTCGCGGTGTTTCTGCTGGTGGTGTCCCTGCTCGCGGCCGCCGCGCCGGCGGCGTCGGCGCGACCCGGGCACCCGGCCGCGCCGGGGTCCCACACGAAGGTTGCGCCGCACGCGAAGGCGTCGCCGCACGTGAAGGCGGCGCCGAAAGCGGCGGCCGACACATTGCCGACGGACATCTCCTCGGGGATGCCGCGGACGATGCGTGACGAGCTGACCGGCGACTTCCTCGGCCTTGGTTACGACCAGCGGATGCGTGCCGAGGGCTCGAGCCTGAACATCTACGACCCGCCGGACCGCGGCGGCGCGCTCAAACAATCCACGTTCCTGGACCTGGAGCCGGCGCCGGATTCCGTCAACTACACCGACGACCAGAACAACGACTACGACTTCCACACATATGCGCAGTACACCAGCTACGCGGGCGGGAACCAGTGCGGCGGCTGCTTCCAGGCCGTGTTCAACCAGTACCACGTCAACACGGTCTACCTCGCTGCAGCGGGCGGCCACCTGTTCATCGCCGGCACCAAAGGCGACCGGGTCACGAACCCGGGCAACCAGTTACCTGACGACGGGTACCGCCCCCTCCTTTATGAGGTGCCCTACAACGGCACGTGCGCCAGTGAGGGCTGCGTGGCCTCGAGCGGCGGCCAGGTCGCCGAGTTCGAGAACGAAATCGGCATCCAGTGCCACAACTTCGGCGGCTGCCTGCCGTTCGGGGACACCCGGGTGATCGGCCCGACGTCGCTCGCGGCGGGGATGGTCGGCTCCACCCCGGTCGTGGCGATCGGCCTGAGCGACTTCGGGGTCTACATCGGCACCGCGAGCACGGTGTCGAGCATGCCCAACGGGAACGGCAACCAGTTCGGCGGCATGGCGACGCCTGACGCGGCGCAGACGCCCGCAACGGCGCTGGCGTTCGACCCGGCCGGCACCGGGCTGCTCGCCGTCGGGGCGCTCGAGTACGGCAACGTCGGGTACTCCGTGCAGGTCGACGGAAATGCGCACATCACGAGCTACCAGACCTGGAACTTCCAGCCCGGGACCGGCCTGCTGCCCTCACCGATGTCCGCGGCGATCGTCCACGACAGCAGCGGGCGGCCCCTGGTCGCCATGGGGATGACCGACGGCACAGTAAGGCTCGTCGATCCGACGGTGTCGGGCGCGAACGTCGTCGCCAGTTCGCCGGCGACGGGGAACGCCGTCGTGGCGATCAACCCGATCCCGCGCATCGACGACACCGGGGGTGCTGATGACTACGCCGTCGCCGAGCAGTCGGGCTCGGACATCGTCAACACGACCGGCGCGGTACTGCGCTATGACGAGGCCGACCAGACGATCGGGAAGCAGGCGCTCGCGGCCGGCGGCGGGCACAACCTTCCCCGCACCGACTTCCAGTCGTGGTACCCCGGGTACAAGACCGGACGGTTTACCGTCACCAACAATTCGCCTGACCAGGTGACGGTGACGCTGCTGCAACGGAGTGTGTCCGGCTACGGCTGCTGGTACGCGCCATCCTTTGCCGACGGTGGCCAAGCGTTCCCGCAGACGACGCCGGGGTTGACGCTCGCGTCGGGTCAGACTTCTCCCACGGAGTACGTGATGGGCGCGTACACCGCGTCGACGGACGGGTCCTGCCAGGGCAGCGACGCCAGCGCGCAGTGGCGGGCGTATCTGGTGGTGACCCCAACGGCGCACCCGGCGGACGCCCGGGTCGTCGACCTGCACCTGAACAAGACTCTGACCGCCGGCCCGGAGGTGTGTGACCCGGCGGACCTGCAGACCACCGGCGTGGACGTGTGTGACCAGGTGGGCGGGTCGATCACCGTGACCGCGACCCGGCAACCGGCTCAGCTGGCGGCCTTCGGGCTGTACTCCATCAATATCGGCGGCCCTGCCCTGCCCACACCGACAGCCTCGCCGCAGATCACGGCCACCCGACTCACGGTGTCGCCGCGGAACACGAACAACGTCTACCGTTTCGACGTCGGACCGATGACCTACAACGTGCCCGGGATGACTGCAGCGCAGCCCCAGATCCAGGCGGTGCTCCCGCCGCTGACGGTCGAGGGCAGCACCGACGGGGTTAACTGGACGAACCTCGGGTTGTACATGCCGGTCAACAAGCTGAACAGCAGCGGATCGACGATAACGGTCGGCTCAACAACCGGCAGCCCGGGAGCGACCGGCTCGGGCTCGTTCTTCTGGCAGAACGCAGCCAGCGGCCCGGCGTACACCAATATCCGGGTCCAAGCCGGCACGACGCCGCCCTCGCCCTCCACCACCGGGATCGTGCTTGGCAGCCTGCCGGCACCTCCGCCTGCGGCGTCCAGAATCACGACGGTCGTCGCCAGCTCAGGAAAGAACACCAGCAGCACCACCGTCGCGTTGGAGCCCAACGGCGTCGACCAGGCGCAGGTAGGCGTGGTCATCTCGGCGAGCGCGGCATTGCCGACAAGTGACCCCGCCTACAACTCGGTGTACTACACGGACGAGTACGGCAGTGTCGTCACCAACCTGTATCGACAAGACGATCCCACGTGCAGCTCGACGAGCTGCTACGCCAACTTCGTCGGCGCCCAGCCGTCAGCCGGCGCGTACCCCAACACCCCCAGTTCCGGGAGCAGTCGGCGCGACGTGGTGGCAGGGACCGTCGACTACGACTATGTCAGCTCGACCGGCGCATCACGCTTGATCACCGCCCATGCCGGCACAGGTCCGGGGGCCACGGTTCAACCGATCACCATCAACGGCAATACGCTGGACCTCACCAGCAGCGGCACCACCGCTGCCACGGGTTTCTCGCTCGAGGGCTGCGCGGACTTCGCCAACAACAGCACGACCTGCACGCTGGCCCCGATCACCACTCCCACTGCCGGCGCATCCGGACGTCCCGCGCTGTACCAGGCGCGCGTGCCGGATGGCGGGCCGCTCCTCGGCGCCCAACTGCTGTACCAGGCGCAGAACTCCCAGGGCAGCCTGCCGCTGAACTGGAAGTCCGGCGGCGTCAAGGAGAACCTGGAACCGACCACGCCCAAGGTCAGCACCACCCTGGTCAAGATGAGTCCGAACAACTACCTCACCGACGACGACGTCGACATCTACCTGGCGACGCACGGGATCAGCCAACTGTTCACCGCGGAAGTCGGGCCGTAGCGGCAAGGACCATCATCGGCGTGATCGTGCACGTGAGCTGCGACGGGCGTTGCGCTCGGCAAGCGAGATGGGTGCATCCCCGTCTTCAGCAACGGACCACGATCGACCAGCGAGGAGGCCGCAATGCGCACGGACGATGTCATGCGTAGGCCGAACGAGGAGCCGGCCGGCGCGTGACCCGCAGCGCCGGCCGGTCGGCGTGCTTGCGGTGTGCATCCCGGCGCGGTCACCGCCAGGTTCCGGCGCGCCGCAAGAA
>CAWKNB010000011.1:0-547801 GCA_963850835.1 uncultured Actinomycetota bacterium
TTCCGCCAGCGGAGCTACGGCCGCCGCAGGTTTCTCTCGAGGGTTGCGCGGACTTCGCCAACGGCGTCACCAGCTGCGCGCTGCCCCCCATCACTCGTCCCACCACCATCGCACTCGGACGTCCCGCGCTGTACCAGGCGGGTTCGCCCAGCAGCGGGCCGCTCATCGGCGCCCAACTGCTGTACCAGGCGCAGAACTCCTCGGCCAGCCTGCCACTCAACCGGAAGTCCGGCGGCGTCAAGGAGAATCTGGAACCGACCACGCCCACGGTCAGCACCATCTCGGTCAAGATGAGTCCGAACAACTACCTCACCGACGACGACGTCGACATATACCTGGTGACCCACGGGATCAGCCAAATGTTCACCGTGCAGGTCGGGTCGTAACGATCGGGACGACTACGCCGGACGGTGCCGCCGGCCGTACGGCACCCCGGCCGAGGGCGCCCGATCCGATATCTTTTATCGGAAATGCGTCGATCGAGATCAGGTCTCTCGCTCCTTGCCGGTCGAGACCAGGAGTTGGCAGCCCTTCGGCGTGGGCTGCGCGAGACCGGTCTCGGCCGGCCCGAGGTCGTGGTCGTCGAAGGGCCGGCCGGCATCGGGAAGTCGGCACTGCTGGCTGCGTTCGCCGAGAACGCGAAGGACACGGCCCAGGTGACGTGGCTGCGGTGCGACCAGTTCGAGCAGGACATCCCCTTCTCTGCCGCCGAACTACTGCTGGACGAGCCGATCACTGGGACATTCTCCGAGCTCGAGGTCGGCCGACGACTGCTGGCCCGGTTAGGAGGCAGTCGGAGCGGAGCCGGCATGACGATCCTCGCCGTCGACGACGCGCACTGGATGGATGCGGCTTCGGCACGGGCGCTGCGGTTCGCGCTGCGACGAATTCGGGTCGAGCCCGTTCTCGCCGTGATCGCCCGTCGGCCCGGGGGTCCGGACGTCGGTCTCGTCGTCGACGAGGACCCACAGGCCACGACCGTCCTTCGTCCGGCCCCGCTGGATCGTTCGGCCATCGACGACCTGGCCATCCGGATGCGGGGGTGGAACCTCTCCACCGGCACCGTCGACCGGGTGCTCGAGCAGACCGGTGGCAGCCCGCTGTTGATCTCCAGCGTGCTGACCAACGCCGCTGACCAGCTTCAGCTCGAGACCTGGAAGGACGTTCCGGCGTCTGCTGCCGACGCTGCGGTCCGGATGCTGGACTCCCTGCCCGAGAGCAGTCGACGACTGGTCGAGGCCGCCGCCGTGCTCGCCGAGCCCGCTGATCTCGTGACGCTCGGTGGCGTCGCGGGCGTCACCGGTACGGCGGCCGGGATCAGTGCGGCTGCGGCGGCTGGCCTGTTGACCTCGGATCATTCAGGGATTTCGGCCGGCCACGCCCTGCTTCGAGAAGCGGTCTACGATTCTCTGCCGCTGGACCGGCGACAGGAATTGCACGACCGGGCGGCCCGCTGGACATCGGGCGATCGCCGGCTGGGTCACCGTGCGGCCGCGGTCAGCCGTCCCGACCCCGCGCTGGTTGCAGAACTCGTCGCGGCCGCCGATGCCGCCCGTGCTTCAGGACGGCACGACCTGGCCGCAACCTGTCGGCTGCGGGCCCGATCGATCTCCGGCGATACGGCCCAGCGAGACGCCCTGCTCTTCGAGGCCCTGATCGACCGGGTGTCCGCCCAGGACCTCGGCGCCGCGGACGACCTCGCCGAGCAGGCTGCGGAGCTGACCCCCGGCCCGCTGCGCAGTCTCGCGCTGGGTCTGCTCGCGCGCGAGCGGGGCCGCTCCGGTGAAGCGAAGCGCTACTTGCACGAGGCGATCGACGCGGCGCCTGACCCGGCGAACCAGCGTGTTCGGGAGCAGGCGGCCGTCGCCGTCGGCGTGCTGCACCTGCGGCGCAACGAGGGTGCGCTCGTGCTTCCCACTTTGGACAGTGTGGAGGTCGACGACCCGGAACTGGCCGCGGACGCGATGACCGTCAGAGGCCTTGCCCTGTGGCAGATCGGCGACGACCGCGCCGCACTGGCGCACCTGGACGCCGTACCGATCAGCCCGGCCGGCAGCGCCCGCGAAGCCGATCTGCGGGCCGTGCGTGGCGTGCTCCGCCTCCTCACCGGCGACCGTCCCGACGCGGTCGCGGACCTGGACCGGGCGATCAGCATGTTCGACCTCTGGCGCCCGGCCACCACCCACACCGGGATCTTCGAGATCAACCAGCCCTATGCGATGCGGTCGCTTGCTCGCGCCTCCGCCGGTGACTGGGACGGCGCAGTGGGCGATGCCGCGGCCGCGCGAGCGCTGATCACCCCGGGCGATGCGTGGAGCGCGGTCTGGCCGCTGGGGGTGTCGATCACCATCCCGGCCAATCGAGGCCAGTGGGACATCGCGGGCGATCATCTTGCCGCGACCCGGGTGGAGATGAGCCGAGTCCCGTATCCGCAGGTGGTCGACTGGGTCGCTCGCAACGAGAGCGCGATCCACACCGCCCGTGGCGATCACGATGCCCACCTCGGCCTGCTCGAGCCGTTGCTGACCCCGGACCACTTGGAGCAGGTGACGGCCTTTCGCTCGCACCGGTGGATCCTGCCCGCGTGGATCAGCACCTGCATCGAGGTCGGCCGCCTCGCGGAGGCCGATCGGGAGCTCGGTCGATACGCGGTCCTGCTCGGCCGTTGGCCGGGCGGCCTCGGCCCGGATCGCGTCGGCTGGCTACGCGGCCTGCTGGCCCAAGCCCGGGGTGAGCCCGACGCGGCCCGCGAGCATTTCCATTCGGACCTCGCCGATCCCGCGACCTCCGCGTTCCCCTTCGTCCACGCCCAACTTCTGCACACGGCGGGGCGCCTGGAGCTGGCGGTCGGCCGGCGGCGCGCGGCGATCACGCACCTGACCGCGGCCGACGACATCTTCACCCGACTCGGCGCATTCCCGTTCCTCGAACGGTGCCGCCTCGACCTCGCGGCGTGCGGGCTCCGTTCGCCGAGCGCCGACCCGCGCGTGCTCACCGAGCGGGAGGAGGACGTCGCGGCACTCGTGCGACGGGGCTACACGAACAAGGAGGTCGCCCGAGAGCTCTTCGTCAGCCCGAAAGCTGTCGAATACCACCTGCGCGGGATCTACTCGAAGCTCGGCATCACCAGCCGGCAGGAATTGCGAGGCCGCCTCGTCACGTCCGCCTCGCCGGCTCGCCGCCGCGGCCCGCACCGGCCGACCTGGCACTGAGATCACATCCTCGAGCAAGGTTTCCGCCTCGGCGTCACCGCACCGACGCGTGACCGCCTGGGAAGCATCGGCGCTGTAGGGCGATGATCGAGGCGTTGCTCCTGTCCTTCACGGGATCGCTGTATCCGGCGGGGCTGCTCGCGGTGCTGACCTATCTGGGCAGCCACCGGCCGATGCGAACGGCGATCGCATTCCTGATCGGCGGCCTGGTTGTCTCGGCGGCCACCGGGGCCACCCACTTGGCGGTGTTCCGTCGCCTGCGCTCACTGCTGCGCATCGCCCGACGGCCAGCGCAGCGACGGTCATCGGTCTCGGTGCGGCAGGTCGTCGTGTCCGCGGTCTGGATCGCGCTCGACCGGGCCAAGCGCCGTCCGGAGCACCCCGTGAGCTGCGAGCCCGCAGCTCGTTCTTGGTGGGGGTGGCGCTCTACCTTCCGATGATTTCCCATGACAGCGCTAGCGGTCGCGTCTACCTCGTGATCAAGGGTGTCGTCCTGCTGTAGCGCGGGGCGCTGCGCTACTCCTTGGCAGCGGTGACGATGGCAAAGTCCGGATCGGGCGCCTCGAGCACGGCCGCGAGACGACTCAGGACCGAATCGTCGCCGGACACCTCGATGCCGGCCTCGGCCAACGCGGCGGCGGTGAGCGGGCCGGCGGCCAGCGCCGGCAGCGCCGCACGAGTGGCGGAGAGGGTGAGGTCGGCAGCGTCGGAGGCAGCGGCCGAGCTGTAGGTCAGCACGCCGTTGCTCAGCAGCAGCCGGAAGTCTTGATCGGGGTCGCTGACCTGCACGTCGATGGTGAGCCGCTCGTCCCAGGCGCGGGGGCCGTCGACGCGAATGGCGATGGCGTCGAACAGCATCGCGGGACTGAGCTGGGCGACCATGTCCGGTGATGCCGTCACGGTCGGCGTGCCGAACGACCCGTCCCGAAGCTCGGTCGCGCCGGACAGGTAGAAGCTGCGCCAGGTTCCGTTCTCCGACCCGTACCCGAGCTGCTCGAACGTGTCGGCCAGCAGGTCACGCGCCGCCGCGTGGGTGGGGTCGGCGAACACCACGTGATCGAGCACCTCGGCGACCCAGCGCAGATCGCCGGCCTCGAACGATGCCCGGGCCTTCTCGACCACCGCGTCGGCTCCGCCCATGAACTCGACGTAGCGTCGTGCCTTCTCGACCGGGGTGTGCTGCCACAGGTTGGCCGGGTTGCCGTCGAACCAACCCAGGTAACGCTGGTAGATCGCCTTCACGTTGTGACTGACCGAGCCGTAATAGCCGTGCGTGTGCCACATCTGCTCCAAGGCCGGCGGCAGCGTCATGGCCTCGGCGATCTCGGCGCCGACCATGCCCCTGTTGAGCATCCGCAACGGCTGCTTGGGGGAGGTGGCCATCAGAACATGCCGTCCTTTCCATGAATCGTTACGCGTCGCTGTGGTGCGGAATCACGACGATACCTCGTGCGACCCGCCCGCCCGATGCACCCCGGGCCTCGGCCCACCGGCACCACGCGTTTCCGAGAGCACTCAAGATCTGGACAACGACCATCGGTACCCGGGATTCTGCACTGACCAATGGTCGCGTCATTGTTGTGGTCGGAGAAAATTCGCAGGCCGGCACCGTCCGGCCTGCGTCGAGCGCGCCTGGAAGACGCTCTCGTCGGTCACGGCGCGCCGGCACTGACACTGGTTTCCGCACCGGCCGGGTCCGGGAAGTCGACCTTGCTGGCACGGGTGGCGGCGGCCGCGGACCTCCCGGTCACCTGGTACCGCGTGACCGCCGATGATGCCGACCCGGCCGTGTTCGTAAGGCAACTGGGCGTCGCGCTCGGCCTCGAACCGCTGGCTGCGGCCACCGGCGACGTGCACCGGGTGGTCGCGGCGGCACATCTGTCCGAGCAGGCTCGGCTGCTGCTCGTCGACGATTTACACGAGATAGCGGGAACGGCATCGGAAACGATATTCGAGACATTTGTGGCTTTACGCCCGCAGTCGATTCGAATCATTCTTGCCTCCCGCCGAGCGCCGGAACTGAACCTGCCGCTGATGCGCGCGGCGGGCGCGATTCACGAGATCAACAACGACGACCTCCGATTCCGGGTGTGGGAGGTCGAGGAGCTGTTCACCCTCGTGCACCGCGAACCGCTCTCGCCCGAGACCGCCGCGGCACTGACCCGACGCACCGGCGGGTGGGCGGCCGGACTGCAGTTGTTCCACCTGGCCAACGCCCGCAAGACCGCGTCGGCGCGCCGGCTCGCGGTGTCCTCGCTCGGCCCGCGGGCCCGGCTGATCCGCAGCTACCTCACGCGCAACGTCCTCGACGAACTGCCGCCCGAGCGCCGCCGCTTCCTGGTGCTGACCTCCGCACTCGGGATGCTCAGCGCGTCACTGTGCGACGAGTTGCTCGACACCACCGACAGCGGCGAGCTCCTCGAGGAGCTCGAACGCGACCAGGTGTTCACGACCTCCGTCGACGACGGCCTGACCTACCGGTATCACGAGGTGTTGCAACGGCACCTGCAGATGAGCCTGCTGACCGAGCTGGGCGTCCCGGCCGCGCGCGAGTGGTACGCCCGATGCGCCGCGCTGCTGGAACAAGCCGGTGCGCACGCCGACGCGTTGCGCGCGTACGCGATGGCCGAGGACTGGGCCGCGACCGCCCGGCTCGTGCAGGACGAGTCCGGCGACAGCACCACCGCGATCGCCGGCGAGCCGGACCGGCTGCTCCCGCCGGGCCTGATCCGCACCGACCCGTGGCTCGCCCTCGCCGATGCGCGACGGCGCCTGCGGCACGGCGACCTCGCCGCGGCGATCGAGGGTTTCGACCACGCCCGGACCCTGCTCGACGAGCCGCGCTTCCAGGAGATGTGCACGGCCGAGGCGGTGGCCGCCCGGATCTGGCTGCCCGGGCCTGCCGCGGCCGCCGAGCCGGACGTATCCGGCTCCTGGTCCGCACGCATCCGGTCGATGACCCGGCTCGACGCACCGGCGCGCAGGGCTGCTGCCCGACGCGTGTCGCCGACGGCCGGCAAGGAGCTCGGGCCGGAGGCGCTGGCAGCCGGTCTCGAGGCTTTGCTGGCCGGTCGCTTCGACGCGGCGAGTGCGCACTTCGCCGAGGTGACGGCGACGATGTCCGGGATCGGATTGGTCCAACTCGCCGGACTGCTCGGCGCGGTGGTGGCCGACGCCGCCGACCCCCGGTCCGTCGACACCGGCGGCCTTGCCGCGCGCCTCGAGGAGATCACCCTCGACGCCGACGCCGGCGGATATCCCTGGGTCAGCCGGCTCGCGCGGGGACTGCTGGCCGCGATCCTCGCGGTGTCCGACGCCGCGCCGTGGCGACTCGACACGTTCTCGGAGTTGCTGACCGAATGCGAACGCGCGGGCGACGCCTGGGGCGCCGCGCTGCTGCAGCTCGCCTGCGCGCTCGCCGGTGATCTGGTCGGCCACGTCGCGGCGCCCGACCGGTTCGCCGACGCCGGGCGCCGCCTGCACGACCTCGACGCCGGCGCTCTCTCGGCGTGGGCGCGCCGGTTGAGCGACCGCGGCGACGGCGCCGCGCCGGAATTCCGCGTGCGCGTCGGCTGTTTCGGCGGCTTCGAGGTGTTCGTCGACGGCAGGCCCGCCGACCTCGGGGCGTTGCGGCCGCGCGCGCTCGCGCTGCTTCGGCTGCTTGCGCTCGAGCACGACACCAACGTCCATCGGGAACGGTTGATCGACATGCTGTGGCCCGGTGCAGCCCTCGACGTCGGCATCCGGCGCTTGCAGGTCGCGGTCTCGAGCGTGCGCACCGCGCTGCAGCACGCCGGGGTGGCCGACCTCGACGCGGTGCGGCGCATCGGTGACAGTTACCGGCTGGTGCTCACCGACGCCGACGTCGACGTCGCGCGGTTCGAGGAACTGCTCGCGCAGGCGCGGCGCGAGACACGCAATGCTGGGCGGCGCATCGAACTGCGCACCCGCGCGCTGGATCTCTACGCCGGCGAACTGTTCCCCGAAGAGGGCACGATCGACTACGTCGTCGCCGAGCGGGAGCGGCTGCGCCTGGCGGCGGCCGACGCAGCCTGCGCGCTGGCCCGTGATCACGCCGCAGGTGGCGACCTCGCCGCGGCCAGCACCGCGGCGCGTGCCTCGATCCGACTCGACCGCTATCAGGACGCCGCGTGGGAGCTGCTCGCAGATTGCCTGGCCGCCGACGGCGACGACACGTCGGCGCAGCGGGCTCGGATGGAGCACTCGCAGATGCGGGCTGCCCTCGACACGACCGACCGTCCGGCGCGGATCCACCGCTCGCGACCCGGACACTTCGTGCCACCGTTGAGCGGACGTTGAGCGCCCGTTAGCCGACGACGCGCACGCTGCGCGGGCCGGTTGACGATCACGCTCAGGGGGGCGCGATGAACAGCAAGGTAGCGACATACGTCTACGCCAACGACCCGATCTCGCTTGCGGGGGTGACCGCGCAACTGCGAGCCCGTCCGGAGATTCGCATCGTGGACGCGACCGAGGTGGACACCGCCGAGGTCGCCGTCATCGTCACGAGCGAGCTCGACGAGGAGACCCTGCGGGTCTTGCGGGCGCTGCGGCGTGGTACCCAGCCGCGCTTGGTGCTCGTCGCGGATGTGATCGACGACCAGGCACTGGTCCAGGCCGCGGAGGCGGGGGTCTGTGGCCTGCTGCGTCGCGGCGACGCGACCGCGGACGCACTCACGCGGTCGGTCGTCGCGGTCGCGGCCGGCGAGGGCGACGTCCCGGCCGATCTCGTCGCACGGTTACTGACCCAACTGGGCCGGTTGCAGCGGCACGTGCTGACACCGCGTGGACTGACCTTCTCCGGGCTGACCGAACGTGAGACCGAGGTGTTCCGGATGGTCGCCGACGGCTTGGACACCGCCGACATCGCGCGCCGCCTGTCCTACAGCGAGCGCACCGTGAAGAACATCGTCCACGCGGTGACGACCCGACTGCAGCTCAAGAACCGGTCGCACGCCGTGGCCTATGTCTTGCGCGAAGGGCTCATCTGAGCCTGCGTCACCGGTGGACCATTCGCACCTGGCCCGGGCCGCCGTCGGGATCGCGGCACGCGCCCGTCCTCGCGGAATCCGTGGGCCTCGTAGAAGGCCCGGGCGCGGTCGTTGCCGGACAGCACGGTGAGCGCGACCGGCCCGGGGGCACCGGACAGCACCACGTTCAGCAGCAGACGCCCGATCCCGCGGCCCTGGTAGGCCGGACGCAGGTACAGCCGCGACAAGAGGGTGTGCTCGCCATAGCGTTTCGCACTCGCCATCCCCACGGTCCGACGATCCGACCACGGCGATCAGGACGTCGCCGGCCTCGATCTCACCGTTGATCACCTCCGGCGCCCACGCCCGCTCGAGTCCGGCCGCGACGTAGTCGGTGCCGACGAGTGGACCGAAGGTCGCCCACCATGCCTCCCGGCCGACCTGGATCACGGCCGGGAGGTCGGGCGGCCGCGCGCGCCGGATACTGGTCATTGCTGGATCGAGCGGTCGTAGACGAGGCACAGTGCACCACTGCTCGAGGGGGTCGCACTCGCGAGTGTCCACGACGACGGCGGCAGCCCGTCGTCCAGGAGCCGCGCGCCACCACCCGCGATCTCCGGACACAGCGTGATCGACAATTGGTCGACCTGCCCGTCGGCGAGCAGCGACCTGATCACCGAGCCGGACGCCAGCACGAGGATGTCGCCGCCGGCCTCGTGGCGCAGCCGCTCGACCACGGTGCTCGGCCGCTCGTCGACGAACCGGGTGCCCGGCCAGTCGGTGTGGCCGAGGGTGGAGGAGAACACCACCTTCTCGCTCTCGTTCAGCCATCTGCTGAACGCGCGATCACGCGGGTCGGCATCGGGCAGCTCGGCGACACCGGGCCAGAAGCCGCCGAAACCCTCGAAGTTCTTGCGGCCGAGCAACGCTGTCGTCGCGGTATCGATCAGCCGCACCAGGTGATCGCGGGCCGCCTCGGACATCGCGTGCGGGACGATCCAGGACATGTCGTGATCGCCGCCCGGCCCGTTCGTGCGGCCGTCGAGTGACAGCGAGATGTTGCCGACGACGCGCCGGGTGCCGGCGGGAGCTGGACGTGCCATGAGCGTCTCCTTCGAATCGTGGCCGGTGCCCTGGTACCTGGCATACTGAGTTTCAACAGGTACGGTAGAAGTGGATGGGATACCTAGTCAAGTGTTCTTAGACAGGTACGTGGATGCGCCAGGGATGCGCGTGACCCTCGGTCTCGTCAACGAGCTGGTGGTCGGCAACCCGGATGAGCCTGCCCGGGCAGTCGCAGGCGTCTTCGCCTTCGACCCCGCGTCGGTGGCCGACCGCCCGGATCGACACGTGGACGCGCTGCTCGATCTGGGCCGCAGCCTGCACGCCATCGTGGTCGCGTTGGACGAGGGCCGCGTCGACGACGCGGCCGAGCGCCTCAACGAACTGCTCGTACTGGTCCCGGCCATGCCGCACCTGGCCTACGAGGACGGGCAGTGGCGACTGCACCATCACCCGCGCGGCGCCGGCGTCGTCGATGCCTGGACGTCGATCTGCGCCGAGTCGCTCGCCCGGCTCGTCGGCGAGGGCCACGCCGACCGGGTGCACCGCTGCGCGGCGCTCGATTGCCGACGCGCCTTCATCGACACGACGAAGAACGCGACCCGCCGGTACTGCTCCGAACGCTGCCAGAACCGCACCAAGGCCGCCGCACTACGCCGCCGTCGCGGCTAGCTCGGCGCCGCCGCGGCGTAGACGCCCTCGAGGGTGCGGCACGCGCCGCGGGCGGTGAGCTGCAGCCCGCGGTTCGAAAGCGGATGCGCGGCAACCCGCTGCCAGTGCTGCAACGCCTCGAGTGCGCGCGAGCGAATCGCGTCCGGATCGGCGTCCGAGGGCAGGCCGAGCCGGCTTGCGGCATCGTGGCCGGACCCGCCGAGAATGCGGTCGAGCTGCTCGAGTCGCTCGGCGTCCAGGCCCAGATCATCGGTACGCAGCGCGGTCAGCAACCGCAGCTCCTCGAAGGCATGGGTGCCGATCATCAGCTGCTCGATGCGCGCCTGCAGGGAGGCCGCGCCGGTGCAGCCATCGGCGCGCAGCACGTCCTGCAGGTTCGTCAGCGCCGAGCGGGCCTTGAGCACCTGGCTGCGCTGCATGAACTGCTTGGCCAGCACGTCGCGCAACCGGTCGAACCCGCTGCGCTCAGCGAGGGTCGCGGCCAGCGTGGTCGCATCCGGGGCAGCGCCGGTGCGGATCAGCTCGACGGTGAGCCGCACCCCGAACAGACCGAGCCGCTCCAGCAGGTGCGTCCGCTCGATCTCGGTGAGGTCGGCTGCGGAGTCGCGGGTGCGGAACCGGTCGGCGGTCAACAGCAACGCACTGCGCTCGGCCTGCGGGAGGGCAGCCACCCGGGCAAGCGCGGCGTACTCGACCTCGCGCAACGTGGCGCCGGCGGTCGCGAGCAGACCGGCCACCGGGACCACCACCGGACACAATCGGCGCAGCCGGATATCGCGCTGGTAGCGGCTCGCCACCCGATCGGCGACCTCCAGCGAATCCATCCGGCACGAACCGATCTCGTCGGCCCGCGACAGCACCCCGACGACGTTCATCGGCGTGCCGTGCGCGAGTTGGTCGTCGTGAAAGGCCTCCAGGAACCTGGCGTCGCTGCTGTGCGTGTGCCGCAGCAGATAGACGATCGCGTCCACGGCCGGCGCCTGTTCATCGTCGGGGGTCAGCAACCGGTGTGTGCGTGCCGAGACGTCCACCGAGATGGACGCGATGCCCGGAGTGTCGATCAAGGTCAGGTCGATCAGCCGCGGCGTAGGCCATTCGACGTCGAGACGTTCGACGTCCTCGGCCGCGTGGCCGGCGAGATCGATCTCGAGCTCGCCGCCGCTGCGCCGGAACGGGGTCGAGGTGCGTGCGCCGTCGAACAGCTGCAAGAACACCTGCGGCTGCGCGGCCCGGTGGTACCAGGTGACGATCCGGGTGCACTCGCCGGCGTCGACGGCAGCGAGCGACTCCCCGACGAGGGCGTTGAGCAACGTCGACTTGCCCGCCTTCACCTTGCCCGCGATGGCCACGAGCAACGGCCCGCGCAGCCGTTGCGAGATCTCGGTGAGCCGCTGGGCAACCGCGGGCGTGCGCGCCGAGGTCACCGCCGCCGAGAGCAGCTCCTCGACGGAGGCGACGAGATCGTCATCCATTGGCCACCGCCAACGCCTCGGGGCCCGATCCGTCGCCGCGGCGCCGCGAGCGCAGATCGACGACCTTCGCCGCGTCGCGGGCCACCTCCTGCGCGCGTGCGGCCTGCTCGTCGGGCGGCAGGGCAGCGCTCGACCGGGCGGCGGCCAGGGCCGCCTCCGCCGAACGCAACATCGCGTTGGCCCGCGCCTGGAAGTCGTCGCGCAACGCCCGCTGGGTGATGCGCAGCGCGTCACGGCTGTCCTTGGACACCATGAACGCGACCTCGTCGATGTACTTGCGCGCAGCGTTCTTCGCCTGTTGGCGGCGGTACGCCGTCTGCCGGCGCCGCTCGTCGCGGATCACCTTCTGGCCGATCCCGGCGGCCAGCACGAGCGCGATCGGCGCGATCACCGGCATCAGCAGATGTCCCAGCGCGCCGACCAGCACCATCGGCACGAGCGTCGCGGTACGCCCGGCCATCAACATCGCAGCCATCCGACCGCCCGGGTTCTCCAGACTCGCTGCGCTCGCCATACGCACGTTTGCCAGCGCGTCGTCGACGTTGACCGCCGCGGCGCTGCTGACCTTGCTGGCGACGAGGTCGAACGCGGCCGCGACGTTCTCGGCCAGCTCGCGCGCCTCGAGTTCCATCCCGTCGTAGTTCGTCATCGCAGCGGCCACCACCTGACGCCGCAACCAGACCTCGATGTCGGGCCAGGTCTGCTTCGGATCGCCCTCGTCGATGATGGTCTCGACGTCACGGATCACCGTGCGCAGCCGCTCCTGCAGGTCGAACTCGGTGTGCGCCACGAGATCCTGGATGCCGTCGGTGAGCATCTGCTGCCAGGTCGCCCCCGGCGCGGTGAGCAGATGCGACTTGCGGCTGGCGTCGTCGAGTCGTTCGACGACATGCTCTGCCGCAGCCGGTTCCTCGAGCACCGCCTGTTCGGCGCGCAACCCTTCCTCGAGTTGGGTGCTGACGAAGTCGACCTCCCGCTCGACGGTGGCCACCTTGGCTGCCGTGGCGTTCGCGACGACCTTGCCGAGCAGGAAGTCGACCAGCGCGGGAAAGCCCGACTCGACGAGCATCTCCGGATCACGCCGCGCCGCCAGTCGCAGGAACGACGAGACCGGGACGATCGGCACGTCCAGGCCGGCGTCGCGCAGGTGCTGCTCGTCGAGGTCGACGATGCGCCGCCACTCCATGTAGAGATCGGTCTTGGTCACTACGCACACCGCGTTCGAGCAGCGCTCCAGCGCCGCCCGCAGGAAGTCGATCTCCGGCGCGGTCAGCTCCTGCGAGGCGTCGGTCACGAACACCACTCCGTCGGCCTGGCTCATCGCACCGAGGGTGATCAATCCGTGCGCGGAGTCGAGGCCGCCCACCCCCGGGGTGTCGACCAGGCACAGCCCCGAGCGCAGCATCGGCTGAGGCAACGCGACCTCGACGACCCGCAGCTTGCGACGGTTGCGCGGATTCCCCGACTCGGACACATAGGTGCCGATCGCGTCGAGCGGCACGATTTCGGTTTCCGGTGGAGACTCGTCGTCGACGGGTTCGAGGAATGCGGTGGCGGTCGCCTGCGGCCCGTAGCGCACCGCGGTCGGGACTGCGGTGACGATGTCGGCATCGACCGGGCACACCGCCGTCTGCAGGATCGCGTTGATCAGCGTGCTCTTGCCGCGCTTGAACTCGCCGACCACCACCACCGAGATGATCCGGTCGGCGACGTTGACCCGCGCCTGCTCGAGGTGGTCGGCAAGATCGTCGCGGCCGTTCGCGCGGGCGAGTTCCTGACCGGTCGTGACGGTGGCGAGCACCTCCTCGACCTCGTGCTCGGCGACCTCCTCTTCGGCGACCTCCTCTTCGGCAGCGGCTCAGGCTCGGGCTCGGGCTCGGGCTCCGGGTTCCGGCTCGGGTTCGGGGTCCGGCTCGGGCTCCGCCTCCGGTTCGGGCGCGACGGGCGGCGCGGGCCGGCGCGGCTCGGCGTCCTCCCAGGCCAGGAAGTGATGGCACGCCTGGCAGAACGTCGCGTCGGGATCGTTCGCGACGCCGCAGTTCGCGCACTTGATCACTGGTGCCCTCGGCTCGGTCCGGCGTGCGCTCATTGTGCCTGCCCGCAAACAGACCGTGTGCGGTGCCCGAAAGGGCAACGTTGCCTTCCCTCGACTCGACCCGCGGATCGGGGCGCCTCGAGCCGGCACCCGGCAAAGTCGTGAGCGTGATCCAGGAGGTGGATGCTGCGCTGCGCGCCTTGGTCGATCAGGAGGCGATCGGCGGCAGCGGCGGCTCGGACGTGCAGGTGCTCTTCGACGCGCCCACGAAGGACTGGGCCGGGCGTCGCAACGCGCCGACCATCGACCTGTACCTCTACGACATCCGCGAGGACCTGCGGCGCCGCTCCCGCGGACTGCTCAACGAGTACGACGACAACACCAACCTGCGGGCGCGCACGGTGCCGCCGCGACACTTCAAGCTGTCCTACCTCGTGACGGCGTGGACCCAGCGCGCGGAGGACGAGCACCGCCTGCTGGCCGCGTTGTTGCAGACCTTCCTGCGCCACGACGCCCTGCCGCCCGAGCTGCTGACCGGCTCGCTGGCCGAATTGGGCCTGCCGGTGCCGGTCACCGTCGGGCTGCCGCCGCCCGAGGACCGCGCATTCGCCGACGTCTGGTCGGCCTTGGGCGGGGAGCTGAAGCCGTCGCTGGACGTCGTGGTCAGCGCGCCGGTCGACACCGGGCAGCGCTACCCCGTCGGGCCACCCGTCAACGAACCGGTGACGATCTCGGCCGGCGGCAAGGACGACGACTGGCCGCCACGCGAGGAGCGGCGGCTCCACGTGCCACCTCCCGCGGCCGAACCTGCGCAGGAGCCGCCGCCACCCGCGGCCAAACGACCGGCGATGCGACGCCAGCGCAAAGGCAAGTCTGCATGACCGCGCTCGACGAGCCCGACGCGCGCGGCATCGCGCACCTGGCGGCCCGCATCACGCTCGTCGAGCAACGCGTGCAGACGCTGATCGCGCACCGGCGCGCGGACGACCCGGCGCCGGACGACCCGTTCCGCGGTCTGTACCTGAACGACGACACGGTCGACTGGCTGCTGCGCCGCGGCGACGACCAGTCGCCGGAGCGCGATCCCGACGAGCTCGCCGCGGTCGAGGCGGCTGCCGACGCCGCCGAGGCCGACGGCGCGACCTTGCGGTTGCGGTCACTCGCCCGGGCGGCGGGGCTCACCGACGTCGACGTCGAACTGCTCGTGATCGCCCTGATGCCCGACCTGGACAGCAGGTTCGAACGGCTCTACGGCTATCTCAACGACGACGTGACCCGCCGCCGCGCCACCGTCGGCCTGGCCTTCGAGATCATCGGGATCTCGCCGGCCGCGGCCGCCGCGCGGGCCCGCATCGCGGCGACCGCCCCGCTCGTCGACCTGGGCCTGCTCGAGATCGAGGATCCCGAACGCCCGGTCCTCGGCCGCGCATTGCGGGTGCCGGACCGGGTCGCGGCACACCTGCTCGGCGACGACGGCCTCGACCCAGAGCTCTCCGGCGTCGTGGGCGACGCCCGCCCGCACGACGGGCCGCCCGCCGAGCGACTCGCACATGCCGTCGGGTCCGGTCTCACGCTGGTGCACATCCGCGAGCGGTCCCGCGGCACCGGGGCCAGCGTGGCACTCGCCGCGCTCGCCCACGCCGGACGGCGGGCCGTCCAACTGGACCTCACCCGGGTGGTGGCCGAGCCGGATCCGGTGGCGCTCATCCGCATCGCGGTCCGCGAGGCGTTGCTGCGCCACGCCGGCGTGGTGGCCGGCCCGATCGAGGCGCTCGCCGCAGCAGCGCCGGGGGCACTGCGCCGCCTCGCTGCCGCGCCGGTGCCCGTCTTCGTCCACGGCGCGAGCTCGTGGGATCCGACGTGGAGCGACGCGGTCCCACTGCTCGCGGAGTCGAATGTCCCGTCGGCCGAAGCACGGGCCGCGATCTGGCGCGAACAACTCGCCGACGACCTCGGCCACCTCGATCCCGCAACCACGGCCCACTTCGTCCTCGGCCCGACGCAGGTGGCCCGGGCGGTGCAGGCGGCGCGTTCGGCGGCGGTCTTCGCCGGCAACCCGGCCGGCCCGGACGAACTGCGCAGCGGCGCTCGGGCGCAGAATGCGGCGGGTCTGGAGCGGTTGGCGCGCCGCATCGAGCCCGAGGTCACCTGGTCGGACCTCGTGCTGCCATCCAGCGTGTCGGACAGCCTGCACGACCTCGCCGCCCGCGCCCGCCACCGCGACACCGTGCTGTCGCAGTGGCGGATGCGGCCGGGGGGCGGCCGCGGTCGCGGCATCACCGCCCTGTTCGCCGGCGACTCGGGTACCGGAAAGACCATGTCCGCCGAAGCGATCGCAGGCTCGCTGGGCCTCGACCTGTACACGGTGAACCTCGCGACCGTCATCGACAAGTACGTCGGCGAGACCGAGAAGAACCTGGAGCGGATCTTCGCCGAGGCCAGCGGTGTCAACGCCGTATTGCTGTTCGACGAAGCCGATGCGATCTTCGGAAAACGAAGTGAAGTTCGTGACGCCCACGATCGGTACGCGAATATCGAAAGCGCCTACCTGCTGCAGCGGATGGAGAGCTTCGACGGCCTCGCGGTGCTGGCCACCAACCTGCGCGCCAACATCGACGAAGCATTCACGCGACGCCTGGACGCGATCATCGACTTCCCGGAGCCGGCGCAGGACCTGCGGTTGGAGCTGTGGCGGCGCTGCCTCGCGCCTCCGGTGCCGGTCGACGACGACGTCGATCTCGAGTTCTGCGCCCGCGCGTTCGCGCTCACCGGCGGCAACATCCGCTCGATCGCGATCACCGCTGCCTACCGCGCGGCTGCGAGCGGCGCGCCCGTCTCGATGGCCGACGTCATCGCGGCCGTGCAGCAGGAGTACCGCAAGCTGGGCCGCCTGGTCGTCGAGCAGGAGTTCGGTACCCACTTCACCAAGCACGCGCCCACCGCACCGGTCCCGCCGTGAGCCCGGGCCACCGGTCGGGCGACGAGGCGCGGTCGGAGGCCGGGTCGGCACTGTCCGCGGCGCGCCGCAAAGCACCGGCGAACCGGCGGCCGACCGGGCCTCGCGGGGTGCTCGCCCTGCAGCGCAGCGCGGGCAACGGTGCGGTGAATGCGCTGCTGGCTGCGCGGATGCGGTTCCCCGGTGCGCAGGCGCGGTCGGACATCGACGCGGCGTTGGCCGAGGTGCGTCGCGACGACCCCGTGATCGACACGGTGGAGAAAGGGCTGAAGGCCGCGCAGGAGGTCGGCATCCCGGTCGAGCTCGAGGGCCCGAAACCTCCGGCGTCGGCGCTCGCGGTGACCACGACCGGGTTCGGGCCGGGTTCGGTGGCCGAGAAGAAGCCGGTGCCGCCGCCCAAGTCGGTGCCGGCGGTCAATCCGCTCGGCAAGGCGGCGGCCAAGACTCCCCGCGCCGGGTGGCGGGGGCCCGCCGGGCGCGCCACCTGCAGCGCCGCTGGCCGCGCCGGCCGTGGTGGAGACCGAACCGGCACCGTCCTCTGAAGGGTTGGCCGCCGACGCGCGGTTGCAGCCGCCTGCACCGCCGAGCGCCACGGCGCCCGAGGACGATCCCGCGTTCACCCAGGTCACCGGGAACGTGACGACCTACGCCAAGTCGAAGAAGAGCCATCCGCCGGCGGCGTCGAAGGCCAAGGAGGCGCAGGGCGCGGCGGTGCCGCCGACCGGCGACATCCCCGGTCAGGCGCAGGCGGCGAAGGCCGACACGATGGATGCCCAGCAGCCTGGGTCGTTCGACAAGAAGGCGTTCATCGCCGCGGTCAAGACCGCCATCGAGGCGAAGTCGCCGAAGACGCTCAAGGAGGCCGACGACTACAGCGAATCCGGGAAGGCCGGCGAGGTCAAGGACGACGTCAAGGGCATGGTCACCTCGGGCAAGCAGGGCGAGTCGAAGGACATCGAGACGGCGACCGGCGCGCCGCCGGACGAGTCCAAGGCGGTGCCGAAGCAGGTCACCCCGATGGTCACCGAGCAACCCGGGTCGACCGCTGCGATCCCGGCCGCCGGCGCCGTGCCCAAACCGGCGCCGGCCGATCAACTCAACCTCGAGGCCGGCAAGCACCAGGCCAACCAGGAGATGGCCCAGGGGCAGGTCACCGAGGCGCAGCTGGCCGAGTCGAACGAACCGGACTTCCAACAGGCCCTTTCCGACAAGCACGCCGCCGCGGCGCATGCCGACACCGCGCCCGGCGAGTACCGCAAACAGGAAGCCGACGTCGTCACCCAGGAGAAGGCCGGCGCCGCGGGCGAGACCAACGCGGCGGTCGACTCGATCCACGGCAGCAAGGTGACGGCGCTCGCCGCGCTGGTCGCCGACAAGGGCAAGGCGAAGTCGAAGGACGAGGCGAAGCGCGCCGAGGTCACCGCGAAGATCCAGAGCATCTTCACCGCCACCGAGGCGGACGTGAAGAAGATCCTGGACGGGATCGACCCGAAGGTCGAGGCCGCCTTCGACCAGGGTGAGGCGAAGGCCCGAGCCGCCTTCGAGTCCTACGTCTCCGCCAAGATGTCCGCCTACAAGGACGACCGCTACAGCGGCTGGCTGGGCGGCCTGCGGTGGGCCAAGGACAAGCTGCTCGGCATGCCGGACAAGGTCAACGAGTTCTACGAGGCCGGCCGCGAGATCTACCTCAAGCAGATGGACACCGTCATCTCGCAGGTGGCCGACATCGTCGGCAACGACCTCACCGCCGCGAAGAAGCGCATCGCCGCCGGCAAGACCGAGATCGCGAACTACGTCAAGAGCCTGCCCGCCGCGCTTGCAGAAGGTGGGCTCCGAGGCGTCCAGCGAGATCGGCGACAAGTTCGCCCAGCTCGAGGACGACGTCAACTCCAAGCAGGATGCGGTCGTCGACACCCTGGCCACCAAGTACACGCAAGCCCGCAAGGGCCTCGACGACCGCATCGAGGAACTCCAGGCCGAGAACAAGGGCCTGGTCGACAAGGCCGTCGGTGCCATCAAGGCCGTCATCAACACGATCCGTGAGCTGGCGTCGATGTTGATGAACGTGCTCGCCCGCGTCGCGGGCGTGGTCGGCGACATCATCAAGCATCCGGTGAAGTTCCTCGGCAGCCTCATCGACGGCGTCAAGGGCGGCATCCTCAAGTTCAAGGACAACATCCTCGACCATCTGCGCAAGGGTCTGATGGGCTGGCTGTTCGGGGCACTCGCCGAGTCCGGCGTCGAGCTGCCCGACAGCTTCGACCTGCGCGGGATCATCAAGCTCCTCGGATCGATCTTCGGTCTGACCTGGGCGAACATCCGCAACCGGATCGTCAAGAAGATCGGCGAGAAGGCGATGTCGGCCGCCGAGCAGGGCGTCGAGATCTTCAAGCTCATCGCCCGCGAAGGCATCGGCGGTCTGTGGCAGATGCTCGTCGACAAGCTCGGCGACATCAAGGAGATGATCCTCGAGCAGGTCAAGGACTTCGTCATCACGAAGATCATCACTGCGGGAATCACCTGGCTGATCGGGCTGCTCAACCCGGCCGCGGCATTCATCAAGGCCTGCAAGCTGATCTACGACATCATCATGTTCTTCGTGACCAACGCCAGCCGGCTGGTCGCCTTCGTGAACACGGTCATCGACTCGGTCGCCGACATGGTGCGCGGCAACGTCGGCGCAGTCGTCGACAAGATCGAGGACGTCCTCGGCAAGATGGTGCCGATCCTCATCGGCTTCCTCGCCAACCTGGTCGGTCTCGGCGGCATCGGCCAGAAGATCCGCGAGATCGTCGAGAAGCTGCAAAAGCCGGTCAACAAAGCACTCGACTTCGTCATCAACACCGGCCTCAAACTCGCCGGCCCGATCATCCGCGGGATCAGCGGCATCAGCAAACGGGTCAAGGCCAAGGTCGCCGCCGGCAAGGCCTGGGCCAAGGGCAAGGTCGAGGCCGGCAAGGGCTGGGTCAAGGGCAAGGCGACGGCCGCGGCGGAGCGGCTCGGATTCATCACGCGGCCCGTGCACCTCGGGCACCAGGACCGAGCGTTGTCGGCAAACCTGAACACCGGCGCGGTCGTGCTCCGTACCACGGCATCGGACGCGGCGCCCGACCCGGCAACCCGGACGGCGATCAGCGCCGAGGAACAATCCATCCGGCACCTGACCACGGCGCGGACGCCGGAGAAGGCGCCCATCGCCAACCACCTGCGACGGATCGGCGACATGCTGGTCGAGGCTCACCGTCGCGTCGACGGGACGGGTGGCACTGCCAGTCCTGCCACTGCGGTCGGCCCGCTGACTGCCGACCAGCAACTCGTGCAGAACGCCCTCGCCAACCCCGTTCGACGACACGGGGAGAACAGTGGACTCGTCCCCCGCGGCAGCCGCCCGCGTGAGCTCTGGCTCGAGTCCGAGCACGTCGTCCCGGTGAGCTGGGTGAGCATCGCGTTGCGACTGCTGGGTCAACGGGCGATCAATCGACAGGTAGGGATGGTGGACATTGCCGACGACAAGTCCATGCACACCGTCCTGCTCTACGAACAGGCCTCCCGGCTGAAGACGGACGAGGAGCGGCCGATCTTCCAAACGCTGGAGGCGATCGTCGAGGAGGAGTTGCCGGTCCGGCTGCAGGAACGGAGTCGTTCGGAGGCGGCCGTCGAGCTGCGGGCGCGCACGACGCGGGCTCAACGCGACACCATGAGAAGCGGATGGCAGGCTCGGGTCGGCAAGCTGCGCGAGCGTCTCTTCGGGGCGCTGCACGGGCAGCTCAGCGCCAGCGTCGGGCGCGCGGAGCGCGCGGTCGTCTCCGACCACACTCCCAACAAGCACGCCATCCGCGGTCACGTCCCGCCGATGCCCCAGGCGGCGCATATCCAGGCGGCGGCAGCACTGCAGTACGAGGACATGGCGCGCATCCTCAGCGAGCGGATCGAGGACATGTTCCCCGCCGAGTCCGCACTCGCCGAGGTCAGTCACGACGAGAACGTCCGCGAAGACCTTCGCAAAGCCGAACGGACCCGCGGTGCTGGCGCGCCCCCCGGCTATCGCCAGCTGCCCAGTGGCCTCATCGTGCCCGCCGGCATGCCGAGAGACGAGTAGGTTCTGGCCGCCGCGTGCCCGATGGGGCAGGCAAGTGTGTGCCGATTGATCCTGTTGCCGGTGGCGGAGCGGTGCGACGATGGACGGCAGCGATCCGCGAGGAGGCAGCACGCATGCGGTCACATCATCACGACACCGAATCCGGTGAGCTGCGGCCGAAGGCGGCGCGGCTCGACCCGGAGCCCACGGCCCACCAGATGCAGGCTGCGGCGCAGGGCCGCACCGACGTCCTCGACCCCGCGGCGGTGCTCGGGCTCCAGCGCGCCGTCGGGAACTCCGGGGTCACCGAAGCCGTCGAAGAGGATCGATCGCCCGTGCACGGCGTCATCAACTCCGGCGGTCAGCCGCTCACACCCGACGTGCGCACCGAGATGGAATCACGGCTCGGCCACGACTTCGGCGACGTGCGCGTGCACACCGACGGCGCCGCACACGACTCGGCGAAGTCGGTGAGCGCGCACGCCTACACCGTCGGGTCGAACGTGGTGTTCCAGCGCGACATGTACGACCCGTCGAGCAACAGCGGCAAGACCATGCTCGCCCACGAGCTGACCCACGTCGTGCAACAGCGGGCCGGCGCCGTCGACGGCACCCCCGCGGCCGGCGGCATCAAGGTCAGCGATCCGTCGGACCGGTTCGAGCGCGAAGCGTCGGCCAACGCCGAGCGGGTGATGTCGAGCCCGGCGCCGACGGCCACGGTCGCGGCGCCCTCCGGTGCCGCGGTCCAGCGCGAGGAGGCACCGGAGGAAGAGGAAGCGGTGCAGGGCGCATTCGTCCAGCGCGAGGGTGAGGACGAGGAGCAGGTCGAGGAGTAGGCCCCAGCGCGTCGATCAACCCGCCCGCAGACCCGGTCATCCGGGTCTGCGGGCGTTTTGATGCTCGCTACGGATCGCCGCTGCCCTTTCAGGAACCCAGATCTGCCCCTCACACGTCCCGCCGAGGGAAGCGCCGGCGACCCGCACTGCAAGACGATGGCTGCAACCAACAGCGATCGAGGAGGCAGCATGCCGGAGTACTACTCCCCTGGGGTGTACGTGGAGGAGGTCGACTCTGGGTCGCGGCCGATCCAGGGTGTGGGGACCGCGGTCGCGGCGTTCATCGGGCTCGCCGAGTCGGGCCCGTTCAACACCCCGACGCTGGTGAGCAACTGGCTGCAGTTCAGTGCACTGTTCGGCGGATTCGTCGACGGTTCGTACCTGGCGCATTCCGTGCACGGGTACTTCATGAACGGCGGCGGCAACTGCTACGTCGTCCGCATCGGCGACGAGGAGGCCGCTGCCACCAGCAGCGCTGCAGCGACACCGCAGGCGATGCTGCGCGGCTTCCGCCTGCAGGCGCTGGAATCCGGTGTCGGCGACGGCGACATCACCGTCGAGGTGGCCGAGGCCGGTGGCGACTCGCCGTCCGAGGACATGTTCAAGTTGCTGGTCAAGCGCGGCGGCCAGGTGGTCGAGGAGTTCGACCGCGCCACCGTCGGCCGCGGCCGCCAGAACCTCGCCGCGATGGTGCGCGACTCCTCGAAGCTGATCGGCATCGAAACCGCCGGCGCGGCCGAGAAGCCCGACGTCGGCGAGGTGGCGACCCTGGTGACCCCGCCGCCGCCCGAGGCGCTGCCGTCGCCACGGCTGTCGGCCGACGATTACGTCGGTGACGTCATGGAACGCAGCGGCGTGCAAGGTCTCGAGGCGATCGACGACATCACCATGGTGTGCATCCCGGACCTGATGAGCGCGTACCAGCAGAACGCCATCAATCTGGAGACGGTGCAGGCCGTGCAGCTGGCGATGATCGCGCACTGCGAGCTGATGGGCGACCGCATCGCGATCCTGGACGCCCCGCCCGGGCTGAATGCCCAGCAGGTCAAGGAATGGCGCCAGGACAAGGCCGGGTACGACTCGGCCTACGCCGCGCTGTACTGGCCGTGGGTCTCGGTCGCCGACCCGGTGTCGGGACAGCAGATCAGCCTGCCCCCGAGCGGGCACATGGCCGGCATCTGGGGCCGCAACGACGACACCCGCGGCGTGCACAAGGCGCCGGCCAACGAAGTGGTGCGCGGTGCGGTCTCGCTGGAGATGCAGCTGACCCGCAAGGAGCACGACCTGCTCAACCCGATCGGCATCAACTGCATCCGGTCGTTCCCCGGGCGCGGCATCCGGGTGTGGGGGGCGCGGACGCTCTCCTCCGATCCGGCGTGGCGATACCTCAACGTGCGTCGCTACTTCAACTACCTCGAGGAATCCATCCTCGGCGGGACGAACTGGGTGGTGTTCGAGCCCAACGACGACGCACTGTGGGCGAAGATCAGGCGCACGATCAGCGCCTTCCTCGCCATGGAGTGGCGCAAGGGCGCATTGTTCGGACTCACCCCGGACGAGGCCTTCTTCGTGAAGTGTGACCGCGAGACCAACCCGGCCGAGGCGATCGACGCCGGCCAGGTGCTGTGCATGATCGGCGTGGCACCGGTGAAGCCGGCCGAGTTCGTCATCTTCCGCCTCGCCCAGTTCTCGGGCGGCACGTCCCTCATCAGCGAATAGGAGCTAGTCAGCCATGGCCCTTCCCGATCTCGACAGTGCGGTAGGCAATACCTTCGGGCTCGAGGTCGACGGCGTCGCCATCAAGCAGATCATGGAAGTCTCCGGTCTGAAGATGGAGCAGGACGTCATCGAACTCAAGGAGCAGACCGCCGACGGCAAGTACATCGTCAAGGCGCTTCCCGGCCGCGGCAAGCTGCGCGCCGAGGTGACGCTCACCCGCGGGCTCACCGCCGATCAGAGCTTCGACAAATGGATCAAGGACGCCCGATTCGGCAAGATGACCGACGCCCGCAAGAACGCGGCGGTGACGGTTTTCGATTACGAAGGCAACGCGCTCAAGCGTTACAAGATGACGAACGCCTGGCCGAAGAGCCTGGAGATCTCCTCGCTCAAAGCCGGTGACACCAGTGTCCTGACCGAGAAGCTCGTCATCACCTGCGAGATGCTCGAGGCCGAGTGATGCGCAGATCCAACACCGGTGGCGCTGCGCTGCTGGACCGCCCAGACGGTGAGTCCTTCAGCGCAGCTCCGGTGCCCATGCGCACCGAGTTCTCGTTCACGTTGCCGCGCGGGTTCGTCGACGGGGCCGGAACAACACATCGCGACGGCGTCATGCGGCTCGCCACGGCACGCGACGAGTTGGTGCCGCTGCGCGACGATCGAGTGCGCGAGAACAGCGCATATCTCACCGTGGTGCTGCTGGCCCGTGTGGTCACGCGCATCGGGACGATCGACGACGTGCACGTGGGGATCATCGAGGACCTGTTCGCCTCGGATCTGGCTTTCCTGCAGGACATGTACCGCCGGATCAATCAAGAAGGGCACACCCGCGCGACGGTGCACTGCCCGAACTGCGAGCACGACTTCGCGGTCGACGTCGCTGCGGGTGGGCGCCTGGGGGAATCGTGACGTACGCGAGCGATCAGCTCTACGAAGAGCTCGCGTACGTCGCCTACCACTTCCACTGGCCGCTGCAGGAACTGCTCGATCTCGAGCACCAGGACCGGCTGCGGTACGTCGCGGAAATCGACCGGATCAACGCGCGGATCTCTCGCGGCCGGCACTGACATGCGTATCTGGCCGAGATCGCAGCGACCCGCCGAGCCGACGCCGGCGGCGGCGGAGCGGCACGCGCCGCAGTGGCCGTCGCTGCCGGCGGTGCAGCGCGTGCTGACCCCGATCGCGCCGGTTGCCGACCGGGACGGCTTCGTCAGCTCACTGGCCGCGCACACCGATCCGAGCTTCCTGGCACCGCTCGCGCACCTCGTCGACCCGGACGGCCCGAGTGGGCGGATCACCGGCCTGATCGCACCCGCACCGAGCGCACCCGCGGCTGCCCCGCAACCGCGGCCGGCGACCGGGCTCGTGCAGCGTTGGCCGAATCGCTGGTTCGGCGGGCCGGTCATCTCCCGTTCGGTCTCGACGGACTCCGCCGACGCAATCGCTGCACCGTCGGTACCCGTCGACACGATCACCTCCGACGACCCCGCGCCGAGCGAACCCGGTCCTGAGCCGGGCCAGGTTCACCACTTCGCGCAGCCGCCGACTCCCACGGGCAGCGGCCCCGCCGCGGCAGTGCAGCGGCACGCGCCCCTGCTCGCGGACACGGCCCCGAGCCCGCGCAGCGCAGCGCCTCGATCCGAGCGCGGCACCGGCACTGCCGCAACGCCGGCTTGCCGTCGTCACCGACGACCCGCCGGTGCAGCGGTCGCTGCTGAGCGCACCGGCTCCGGAGTCGTTGGCGCGTGACCTACCGATCGTGTCGCGCAGTGTCGACCTCGACGTGGCGCCCGACCCCGCGGACCCGGACTCGCCGGACCCGGTTCTCACCGACGATGCGCACGAGGCCGAGCCTTCGCAGGCGCCTGCCACCATCGAGGCCGCGGCCGACCCCGTGCCGGCGCCGGCTCCCCCGCCGATGGCCGAACCCTCGGCACCAACCGCACAGCGCAGCACCCTCGGCGCTGCACCGACACCCAGCGAGACAGCACCGGTTCACGCCGATACGCACCCGCACACTGATACGCACACTCGACGCACACTGATACGCACCCGCACACCGACATCCAGCCGGCTCCCGCGCAGACCCGGCCCGTAGGCCTGGGAGCACCCGTGCCGACCCCGCCGGTGCAACGCAGTGTCGCGACGCCGCCGCCCGTGCCGAACGCTGCGGCAGCGGCCACCTCCGCGCCCGCGCCGATCATGCGCCCGCGCAAGCTGGGCCTCGGTGCGCCGATCGAGCACGCCCCGACGGCGGCGGCCGAGGTGGAGACGATCTCGCTGCAGCAGTGGGCCACGGCGCGCGAGGCCGCACCGCCCACTCCACCGGTCATCACGCCCACCCCACCGGCGGCCGCAGCACTGCCGGCACTGCAGCGCTCGGCAACAGCACCGACCGCCGACGCGATCCCGGCGAAGCCTGTACTGCAGCGGATGCCGGACCCGGCGGCGGCCGCGACGAGCGGCGACGAGTGGCAACCCATCGCTGACACGTCCGTGCCGGGCACCGAGCCAGAGGTCGAGTCGGCGGCGCTGCTCGGCGATCGGCCCGCGCTGCTCGAGCACCTCGAACCCGCCACACCGGCGCAGCCCACGACCACCGCGCCGGCGCAATCAGTGCCGACGGACGCCGCTCCCGCGCATGTCGAGCCGCAGGGCGCGCCGATGTCCTTAGCACCGCCGACACCGCCGACCCTGGCCGCAACGCCGACCCTGGCCGCAACGCCACCGCGCACATCGCTGCAGCGCAGTCTTTCGAGTGTCGAAACCCCAGCCACGCCGGCGGTGCAACGCAGCGTCGCCGTCGGCACCGTCGGCACTCGGCAGCGGCGCAGCGGCCGCTGCGCCTCGTCTCGTCGGCATCCGTGCAGCCGGAACGCCCCGCTCCGGCCGCAGCCGGGCACGAGCTCGCCCCGAGCCCGCCCGGTCGGCAGCAGTTCGGTACGACGGTGCAGCGCCAGACGGCGCCGACCCGTGCACCGGCGACCGGCGCTCCCCGAACGGATGGCACCCGAACCGTCGCCCCGATCACCGACGCCGGTTCGGCGGCTGTGGCGTCGGGCATCGGGCGCCGGGAGCCCGACGGGTCGGTGGTGTTCGACTTCGCGCCGGCGCCCGGCGGGTCCGCGGCGGTCCAGCGCGCAGTGGAGCTCGACGAGATGACGATCGAACCGACTGCACCAGCCGAACCACCGGCGGCCGATTCACCGGCACCGACCACCGCAGCGCCGGCCGCACCGGGGGCGGGCGCACCCGGGCCGGCCGGCGGCCGGGCGCGGCCGGGGCGGCCGGGGCGGCCAACCTCGACGAACTCGCCCGCCGCCTCTACGATCCGCTCGCCGCCCGCATCAAGGCCGAACTGCGGCTCGACCGCGAACGCTTCGGCCTCGTCACAGATCTGCGACGTCCATGACCGCACCCAACGACGAGGACCCGGCCGTCACCGTCTGCTTCGCGGTGAGCATCGACGACGACAGCCTCGGCACGTTCAACAGCTGCGAGGGACTCGGCATCGAGGTCGTGCTGGAAAGCCGTGAAGAGGGGGGCAACAACAGCATGGTGTGGCAACTGCCGTCACGGCTCAAGTACCCCAACGTCAAGCTGTCGCGCCCACTCGGCCCGCAGACCACGAAGATCGCGCAGTGGTTCACCAGCATGGTCAACGGTGTCCAGCCCAAGACCGCCACGATCTCGGCCATGCGCCTCGACGGCACCGTTGTCGCGAGCTGGGGTCTGCAAGGTGTCGTGCCGGTGCGCTGGACCGGCCCCGCGCTGAATCTCGACTCGCCCAAGGTGGCCACCGAGACCATCGAGATCGCTCACCACGGGTTCCTACCGTCATGACAGCAACGGTCGCACTGCAGAACGCCCCGGACGGGCAACTCGCCGCTCCGTCGGCGGGCGGTGGCGCCGCCCGGGCGCAGTTGGAGAAGGCGTCGCTGGACATGTACGAGGCGGTGCCGCGCAAGAACGGCGGCGCCGACATCGGCGCCGCCAAGGGCAGCGTCGCGTTCCAGTTCAACCCCAAGGAACTTTCGATCCAGAAATCCGCCAAGTGGGAGCGCAAGCCGGTCAAGAACTCCAAGACCGCCGGGCCGCCGGAGTTCAACGGTCCCGAGCCCTGCAAGCTGTCCGTCGAGGTGTTCTTCGACGCGACAGCGAAGGATTCCGACGGCGTCGTCGCAGCGGTCGAGCAGCTGTTCAGCTGCTGCGTGCCCGCCTCCGCGGCGGTCGGAAAGAAGAAGCCGCTGCCGAACCTGGTGATCTTCCACTGGGGCCGGACCACCAGCTTCCCAGGCTTCATCACCCAGGTCAGCGCGAAGTACACCTTGTTCTCCTCCGACGGCACGCCGATCCGCGCAGTGTGCACGGTCGCGATGGAGGAGATGCCACCAGGCGCACCGGGGCAGAATCCCACCTCCGGGGTCCTCGACGTGCAGCGGTCACACGTATTGATCGCCGGTGACAGTCTCGCGTCGGTGGCATACAGCGAGTACGGCGAGCCGACCATGTGGCGGCTCCTCGCGAACTACAACGGCATCGACGACCCGATGCGGATCCCCGAGGGCACGACGCTGTTGTTGCCTTCCGCAGAACAGCTGCTCGCGGCGTGGCGGCGGTGAGCCGTGCCGGTCAGTAACTCGTTCCTCGTCGACGTCGACGGCAGCCCGATGCCCTCGGACGTCGAAGGCTTGTTGGTCAGCGCGGTGGTCGACGACAGCCTGCGGCTGCCTGACCTGTTCAACCTACGATTTCGGGATCCGCAACGAGGCGTGCTGGAGAAGTCAGGTCTCAAGGTCGGCTCTGTGGTGACCGTGTCGGTGATGACCGCCGACGCGCAGACACCCGTGCAACTGATCAAGGGCGAGGTGACGGCGCTCGAGGCGGAGTTCGACTCCAGCGGCACCTTCACGATCGTGCGCGGCTACGACCACGCGCACCGGCTGTTCCGTGGACGCCGCACCGCGACGTACACCCAGGTCACCGCATCCGATGTGGTCACCACCGTGACCCGCCGCGCCGGCCTGCAGGTCGGCAAGATCGATTCGACCAGCACGGTGTTCGACCACCTCTCCCAGGCCGGCGTCACCGACTGGGAGTTCGTCGACGGCCTGGCCCGCGAGATCGGTTACGAGGTGGCCGTGCACGACGGCGCCCTCGACTTCCAGAAGCCACCGGAAGCCTCGAGCGCTCCGGCGCCCACCGGCACCACCACCAACCCTCTGGTGCTGCAGCAGGGCCGCGACCTCGTGCGATTCCGTTCCGTCGTCACCTCCGCCGCGCAGGTGAAAGAGGTCGAGGTTCGCGGCTGGGACGTCGCCAGCAAGAAGGCGCTCAAGGCTACCCATCGCCGCCGCCACCACGACCGCGGTGCTCGACGGCGCCAAGCCCGCCGATCTTGCCCACACCTTCGGTGATCCGGTCTATGTGGCCACCGACATCCCGTACCGCACCCAGGCCGAGGTCGACGCCGCCGCCGCGGCCCTGGCCGACCAGATCGCCGGGTCATTTGCGGAATTCGAAGGGGTCGCGCACGGCAATCCTGCGCTGCGCGCCAAGGCCGCCATCTCCATCGACGGCCTGGGCGCACCGTTCGACGGCAAGTACACCATCACGACCTCCCGGCACCGTTACGACGCCGACACCGGGTACACGACCTCGTTCGCGGTGACCGGGCGCCAGGAGCGCAGTCTGTACGGGCTGACCAGCGGCGGTGGCGGCGGATCGAGCGGCCTCGGACTGGTCATCGGCCAGGTCAGCGACGCGAAGGACCCGCAGACACAGGGCCGGGTGAAGCTGGCGTTCCCGTGGTTGTCCGACGACTACGTCAGCGACTGGGCCCGCTCGGTGCAGGCCGGCGCCGGCAAGGACCGCGGCACCATGATCGTCCCCGAGGTCGGCGACGAGGTGCTCGTCGGCTTCGAGCAGGGCGACGTCCGCCGGCCGTACGTGATCGGCGGGCTCTACAACGGCGTGGACACACCGAAGGCCGGCGGTGTCGACGTGATCGACTCGGGCAGCGGCGCGGTCAACCGGCGCTCGCTCATCTCGCGCCGCGGCCACCGCATCGACCTGCTCGACCAGAACGGCAGCACCGAGGGCGTGTCCATCGAAAGCGGCGACGAGAAGCTCAAGGTGGTGCTCGACGCCGTCGGCACGTCGGTGACCGTCCACAGCGACGGCTCGGTGACGATCGAGGGCAAGAACGGTGTGGTGGTCGACGCCGGAAGCGGCAAGCTCGACCTCAAGGGCAGCCAGATCTCGATGACCGCACAGAGCGGTATCACCATCGACGGCGGCACCGGACCGGTGTCGGTCAAGAGCGCGGCCGACCTGAGCCTGCAGGGCATGTCCGCCTCCCTGCAGGGCAACTCGCAGACCACGATCAACGGCGGCGGAATGTGCACGATCACCGCCGGGCTGGTGAAGATCAATTGCTGACCGGGAACGAGGTGACGTGATGCCGCCGATCGCGCGGGTGGGCGACCCCACCGGGCATCCCGGGGTGATCGGCCCCCCGGGTGTGCCCACGGTCCTGATCGCCGGCATGCCCGCGGCCACGGTCGGGACGCCGCACATCTGCTCCTTCCCACCGCCGGCAGTGCACCCGCCGTCGGCGATCATCCCGCCGGGCAGCCCGACGGTGCTGATCGGCGGCATGCCCGCGGCTCGGATCGGTGACATGGCCGCGTGCGGTGCGCCGATCATCATGGGCGCGCCCACGGTGCTGGTCGGATGAGCACGCAACCCGACTTCATCGGCGCCGGCTGGGCGTTCCCGGTGACCACCGACGCCACCGGCGGTATCGCGCTCGTGGTGCGCGAACGCGAGATCGAGCAGGCGATCCGGCTCGTGTTGCAGACCTCACCCGGCGAGCGGCCGATGCGCCCGGAGTTCGGCTGCCGCATCGGCGACTACGTGTTCAGCCCGGCGAACGCCAGTACCGCCGGCATGCTCACCTACGAGGTCCGTCGCGCGCTCGACCGGTGGGAGCCACGCATCGAGGTCGAGGACGTCACGGTCAGCTTCGACGCCACCGACCTCGGCAAGCTCTACATCGACGTGCAGTACTCGATCCGCGCGACCAACGACGTCCGCAACCTGGTCTTCCCGTTCTACGTCCTGGCCAGCGAACCGGACGCCCTGACCCTGCCCGGGGTCACCGCACTCGAGGCAGGTGCATGACGATGGCACTCCCCGCCCCCGATCTCGACGACCGGCACTTCCAGGATCTCGTCGACGGCGCCAAGCGACTCGTTCAGACCCGCTGCCCGCAGTGGACCGACCACAACGTCTCCGATCCGGGCGTCACGCTCATCGAGGCGTACGCCGGGATGGTCGACCAGCTGATCTACCGACTGAACCGGGTGCCGGACCGGCACTACGTGAAGTTCCTCGAACTGATCGGCGTCCAACTCCGCCCGCCATCGGCCGCGCGCGGCGAGGTGACCTTCTGGCTGTCCGCGCCGCAGGCGCACACCGTGATCGTGCGCGAGGGCACCGAGGTGGCCACGCCGCGCACCGACGTCGACGAACCGATCGTGTTCACCACCACCCAGCGGCTGGACGTGTTGCCGTGCGAGTTCGCCGTCGCCGGTGCGCAGGCCGCCGGGGGACAGCCGACCGAGCAGACCGACTCGCTCGCCGGCGGCGGAGGTTTCGACTGTTTCGGCGACGGCCCGATGCCCGGCGACGCGCTGCTGGTGGGGCTGTCCGATGCGGTGCCGTCGTGCGCGGTGAACATTCGCATCGACTGCGAAGTGGCCGGCGTGGGCGTGGATCCCGGCCGCGCCCCACTGGTGTGGGAGGCGTGGACCGGCGCCGACTGGGCGGCGTGCGATCTCGACCACGACGACACCGGCGGCCTGAACAAGACCGGCTCCGTAGTGGTGCACGTGCCGCCCGGGCACGTCGCGTCGATCATCGCCCGCAAGCGCGCCGGCTGGCTGCGGTGCCGGCTCGTCGAGCGCGCGCCCGGCCAGCACGAGTACCGCCGCTCGCCGCACATCAACGACATCACCGCCTTCACCATCGGCGGCACGGTGCCCACGGTGCATGCCGAGGTCGTCGAGAACGAGGTCCTCGGCATCTCCGACGGCACCCCCGCACAACGGTTCCTCGTGCAGCGGCGCCCGGTGCTGCTCGCCGAGGGCGCACCCACGGTCGAGGTGTCGACCCACGACGGCGACGAGCCGCTCGTGGAGCAATGGAGCGCGGTCGAGACCTTCGCCGACTCCGCCCCCGACAGCCAGCACTTCCATCTCGACCCGGTCAACGGTGAGATCGCGTTCGGCCCGGTGGTTCGCGAACCCGACGGCTTGGCGACCCAGTACGGCGCCGTCCCGCCGATCGGCGCCCGGCTGCGGATCCGCGCCTATCGGACAGGAGGCGGTAGGCGCGGGAACGTGGCCCGCAACCAGATCGTCGTGCTCAAGTCCAGCGTTCCGTACGTGTCGAGCATCGTGAACCGAGCGCCGGCGCTGGGCGGCGCCGAGGCCGAATCCCTTGCCGACGCGAAGATCCGCGGCCCGATGCTGCTGCGCACTCGAGGCCGCGCAGTCACCCGGGAGGACTTCTGCGACCTCGCCCTCGACGTCGCTCCCGAGGCGGCGCGGGTCTACTGCGTCAACGACGCGAACGGCGGCGTCCGGGTGCTGGTCATTCCGCATCTGCCGGACAACCCGCTCGGGCGCATCGATCGTCGCGAGCTCGATCCGCCGATCGAGACGCTGGCGCGCATCGCCGCACACCTCGAGGAACGGCGGCTGCTCGGCACCCGGCTCGTGGTCGAGCCACCGACGTACCGGCAGTTGACGGCCGTGGTGAGCGCCTACGCACGGCCGGGCTTTCGCACCTCGCAGGTGCGCAACGATGTGATCACCGCGCTGAACGGGTTGTTCCACCCGCTGCGCGGCGGCCCCGACGGCACCGGCTGGCCGCTCGGCCGGGCCGTGCAGGCGCAGGAGGTGACGGTGGTGCTCGCCGGGGTACCGGGCGTGGACATGTCCCGCGAGCTCACTGTGCAACTGTTCCCCGACACCGCAGGTCGCGCGGGCGGTCAGCAGGCCGACCGGGTCGAACGCTTCGAGCTCGGCCCGACCGAGCTCGTGTTCTCCTTCGAACACCAGGTGCGGGTGCGTCGCTGATGCGCGGGCTCATGCCGGAGCAGCGGTCACCACGGTCGGTGGCCGCGCAACTGCCCGGCGTCTACCAGGACATCCCCGTCGTGGACGCGTTCTGCGGTGCGCTCGACGAGGTGCTGGCGCCGGTGCTGCTGACCCTCGACAGCCTGCCCGCCTATCTCGACCCGCAGACCACGCCCCGCGACATGCTCGCCTGGCTGGCCGGTTGGGTCGGGATCAGCCTCGACCCGACCCCCGAGCTCGACGACCAGCGCACCTTCGTGCGCGAGGGTGCGCAGGTGCTGCGCTGGCGCGGCACCGCCCGGGGGTTGCGTGAGGCGCTGCGGCTCGAGGCCGGACTCGACGCGCAGATCGAGGAGAGCGGCGGCACCGAGTGGTCGACGACGCCCGGCACTGAACTGCCCGGCGACGCGGCGAACCGCGTTATTGTTCGCATCACCGCGGCGGAGCCCGACCAGGTCGACGCCGGTGTGGTCGAGGAGATCGTCGCCGCCGGCATCCCCGCTCACGTCGGCTATCGGATCGAGGTCGTCGCGCCGACGTCCGAGCAGTGACCCAGGGGAGGGTGTCGTTGAGCGATCCGATCGCCACCCTGGAACCCACCGAGCTCACCGTCGAGCCGGGCGGTCAGGTCCGCGCCGAGCTGACCGTGCGCAACCCCGGCACCGTGGTGGAGGGCTACCGGATCGAGGTGCTCGGCGAGCGGCCCGGTGAAGGACCGCCGGCGTGGGCGCAGGTGTATCCGCCCGAATTGCGGGTGTTTCCCAAGGAGACCGGCACCGCGGTGATCGTGTTCGCGCCACCGGCGGCCGGCGCGGCGGCAGGAGGCAAGTTCGCGTTCGGCGTTCGCGCGGTGTCGACGCTGGACAGCGAGCGCGCGACGGTCGCCGAGGGCGATCTCGAGGTCGGCCGGGTGTTCGGGCTGCAGGCGACGATCACCCCGTTGACGTCGAGCGGCCGGTGGCGCGGCTATCACGTCATCAAGTACACGAACTGGGGCAACACCCCGGTCCGGCTCCGTCTCAAGGCCAGCGACCCGGACGAGAAGCTCGGCTTCTTCCTGCGCCCGGACGAGATCGAGCTGCCGCTCGGCGGCAAGGCCGAGGCGCGCCTGACCGTGCGCACCCGCAAACCGTTCCTGCGCGGGTCGCCGGTGCGGTTGCCGTTCGAGGTCGCCGGCGAACAGGAGGGCGTGCCGCAGCGCCAGACACCGCATCCGATGGTGTCCGACCCCGGCCGCCCGGTCGCCAACGGCGCGCTCACCCAGAAACCGATCATCAGCCGCGCGGTCGTGATGGCCGCCGTCGTGTGCGTCGCGCTGCTCGCCGGCGCGCTGCTCCTCGCGTTCAGACAACCGCAGAAGAAGCAGACGTTCGAGACCGAGGGCACGCCGTCCCCGCCGACGGCGCTCACCGCGAAGGCGGTGCGCAACGGCGCGATCCAACTCGATTGGCAACCGGCGCAGGACGTCTCGGGATACAAGGTCATGGTGCTGCAGGGCCCCACCCAGATCGCCAGCGCGAAGATCGACGACGGCGGGCAGGGTCGGTTCCTCACCAGTGCGCTCGGGCTCGCGCCGGCCACGCGCTACTGCTTCAAGCTGGAATCGCTGCGGGGTGCGAAGAGCAGCAGCGACTCACGGGTGATCTGCCAGACGACACCGGCCGCGCCGAAGCCGTCGACGTCACCCTCCGCCAGCGCCGGCGCCAGCGGCGGGGCCAACGGCGGCGACAAGTCCGGCGCAGCGTCGAGCAGCAGTGCCGGTAGCGGGTCGGGATCGAGCAGCGCGTCCGGCTCGGCAAGTCCGACCGGGCCGCCGGTGCAGCCGTTCACCGTCGGGCAGGCGATCCTGCTGTGCGACCCGGTCTACTTCGACACCGATCCCAAGGCCGCGCTGAAGGCGGCTGCATTCGCGGCGTCGCTGAGTGCGAAGTTCCCGGCCCGCACGCTGCACAGCACCGACTACCCGAAGATGCGATGGAAGAGCGCGCTCGTCGCGAAGCCGTTCTGGGGTGTGTACATCGGCCCGTTCACCTCGATCACCGATGCCGGCACGGTACAGGGCAATCTGGCCACCAACGGGGTGGGCTGCACCTTCGCGTATCCAGCCGGCGGGTAGCGCTCAGTTCGGTCGCATGAGCAAGGCGATCTCGGTGATCGCGGTCGCCGGTGCGGTGCTGCCGCCCTGTGGTGGGTAACCGGCCACGACGGCGACCCGCACCGCGTTGGTGTCCACCGGGTCGATCGAGACCTGTTGTGGCTTCGGTGAATCGGCCAGGCTGACGCGTTGGCACTGCCCGTCCGGGAACCACAGCTCGAGGGTCTTCGGCCGCCAACGCAGCTTGGTGTTCTTGTCCGGGAATCCCGCGTGGATCTTGACGGCCCGCACGGTGTGGTCGCCGGAGGTCGTCAGCAGCAGGCCGGTGGTGTCGGCGACGGCCGTGCACGCGGTGCCCGGCACCTTGGTCGGCCCCGAGAACCGAGTGGCCCATGCGGTGTCGCTGCGACCGTCGATGGCCGCCTTCGCCGGGTATCCGGGCACGACATCCGCCGGGTTGGGCGAACGCGCGGACAGATCGGGAACGGCGACGAGGCTGCCGCGCAGTGTGTCCAGGCGGTTCTTGGCCCAGCTGACGGGATCGCGTCCGACGAAGCGCAGGTAGGCGAAGCACAGGGCCAGCACGGCGAGCACCACGAACACCCGGCGCAACCGTACGGTCCACGGCAGGCTCTTGCGGTAGGCCGAACGGGCGGCGCGCTCCGAACCCGGCCGCCCGTGCAGCCAGCGCTGCCACCAACGACGCTTGGGCGCGGCGAAGGCCCGCAACTGCTCGGCATCGCTGGGTGCGCCGATGAACAGGCCGCACTTCGCGCAGAACCGCCGCGTCGACGGGTTGGGCGTGGCGCAGCGGCGGCACGGCGTCCCGGCCGGTTCGCGCGTGCGGGTGCGCGGCGCCGGAACAGCGCGCAGGACGCTTCCGGTGGCGGTCGGCGTGGCTACCGCTTCGACCGGCACCTCGGCGGTGTCCTCCTCCACGTCGGCCGCGGCACGACCGACCGGTGCCGGGCGGACCGGTGCCGGCGCGGTCGTGGCGGTTGCCGCTTCGCCGCTCACCGCCTCGTCGGTCGCGGGGTCATCCGGATCGGTCCAGCCGAGGAACGAGCCGCAGTTCGTGCAGAACTGCACGCCGGCGACGATCGGTTCGCCGCACGACTCGCAGACCCTCGGCGGCATGTCGAACCGTGGGCTCAGTGGTGCCCGGCGTCCAAGCCGCCGTTGTCGTCGAAGGTGTGGCCGCTGCTGTCCATCCCGCTCGACGCGCCGGTGCCGCTCCCGACGTCGCTGCCGAGCCAGTGCCATTCGTGCGTCGCGCCGTGCGCCGCCACCAGGTCACCGGTGCCGTGGTCGCCCAGACCTGTGACAGCGGTGTGCGACTCGTCGAGGATGTTGTGGCTCGTGCCGGTCGTGTCGGTGGTGCCGATGCCGGGAATGACCGCGGCGTAGTTGAACCGGCCCTGGGCCTTCCAGCTGACGATGCCGTCCTGTTCGTCGGCGGCCTCGATGGTCATGCCGTTGCCCTTGCTGATCGCGACGTGCGCGATCTCCGGCTCACCCTGACCGGGGGTGGGTTCCTGGGCGAAGTGGAACAGCAGCGCCCCGGGGGTGTGCATCGCGTCCTTGACCGGGATCAGCATCCCGGCCTTCTTCAGCGCGAGGTACTGGTGGGCGGCGCCGTCGGGCAGGTGCGCACCGGCGCGCTCGGCAGCCCACTTGGTGAGCCCGGAGCAGTCGAGTGCGGTCGGGTGATCGACGCTCGGATTGGCCTTCGCGCCGAACACGTAGGACCCGCCGAGCTCGCTCGACGCGTCGTGCAGGAAGGTGTGCAGCGCGTCCTGGTCCGGACCCGCCGCATGCTCAGTCGACCTTCGGCATGCCCTTCGGCGCATCGCCGAGTCCCACGGCGAAGTCGAGTTGCTGGCCCAGGTGCTGCTGATGCGCTTTGAGCTCGGCCAGTGACTGGCCGCTGCCGATCTCGAAGTCGTCGCCGGAGTCGGTCGTCGACCCGGCGTGTGACCCGGTGTCCGGATCCGGCGCCGAGGTGCCCGCGTTCGGATCAAGGCCTCCGCCGTTGACCTGGATGTCGTGGCCGAGGTACTGCTCGTAGGTGCCGCGGGTGTACGTGGTCCACGGCTGGAAGTTGGTGCCGTGGTCGGACATCTCGTACGCGACTCGCGCATTGACACGCGGATCGAACAGGTCGTTGTACGACTTGAGGTGGTATTGCCGCATTCGTGCCGGTCCAAGGCTGCCCAGCATGTTGATCTGGAACAGGCCGTAGGAGTTGTCACCGGTGCCGGCATTGGTGTTGTGCGACATGGTGTGGCCGCCGGACTCCGCCTGGGCCACCGCAACCGCGACATCCAGCCCATGGCCGTGAAAGCCTGCCTCGGCAAGCAACGCGCGTAGCGAGGTCATCGATCCACCCCTCGTCCCCTCGCTTACCAGAGCCTTTTCGTGTTCGAAAGATACGCCAATCGGCGAAATCATCGCCACACTGTTCGGCCGGTGGACACCCCATGTACGACATCGATCATTGGTTAGGCTCTCGGGACGGAGGGCGGTCATGGGGTATGAGCTCGGGGTCGACCTCGGGACGACGTACAGCGCGGCAGCAGTGCGCCGCGGCGACGCCGTCTCGATGCTCGGGCTGGGCAACCGAGCCATGCAGATCCCGTCCGTCCTC
Organism: uncultured Actinomycetota bacterium; assembly: GCA_963850835.1. Lineage (GTDB taxonomy): Bacteria > Actinomycetota > Actinomycetes > Mycobacteriales > Jatrophihabitantaceae > Jatrophihabitans. Next base: position 36,922 of record CAWKNB010000011.1, read on the forward strand.
TACCTCCAGCCCGACGGCAGCTTTCTCGTCGGCGAGGCGGCCGAGGCCAGGGCGTCGGCGGAGCCGGACCGCATCGCGCGGGAGTTCAAACGGCGCCTCGGCGACCCGGTCCCGGTGATCGTCGGCGGCACGCCGTTCTCGGCCGAGCTGCTCACCGCCCGGTTGTTGACCTGGATCGTCGGCGTCGCGACCGAACGCGAGGGCGAAGCGCCGGACAAGGTGACCGTGTCCTACCCGGCGAACTGGAGCGCCTACAAGATCGATCTGCTGCGGCAGGCGTTCACGCTGGCCAACCTGCCCGACGTCACGACCTGCACCGAACCCGAGGCCGCCGCGATCACCTATGCCACCCGCCAGCGCGTGCCCGAGGGCGGCCACGTCGCGGTGTACGACCTCGGCGGCGGCACGTTCGACGCCGCCGTGCTGCGTCACGACGGCGACCGGTTCACGCTCGTCGGGCGTCCCGAAGGTATCGAGCATCTCGGCGGCGTCGACTTCGACGAGGCGGTGTTCCAGCACGTCGTGCGAACCCTGCGCACCGAGCTGGCCGGCCTCGACGCGGACGACCCCGCCACGATCCGCGGGCTGGACCGGCTGCGCCGCGACTGCGTGGTCGCGAAGGAAACGCTGTCGACCGACACCGAGGCGAGGTTGTCGGTGACGATCGGTCGGGTCGACACCGTGGTGCGGCTGACCCGCTCGGAGTTCGAGGACATGATCCGGCCGGCGCTCGGCGAGACCGTGTCTGCGATGGAACGCGTGCTGCGCTCGGCCGGCGTCGAGCCCCAGCAGCTCGACACGATCCTGCTGGTGGGCGGGTCCTCGCGCATCCCGCTGGTCAGCGAGGTGCTCTCGTCGTCCTTCGGGCGCCCGCTCGCCCTCGACGCCCACCCCAAACACGAGGTCGCCACCGGCGCGGCGTGGCTCACCGGCGCGCTGCCCCAGCTGGCGCCGGCGTCGCCCGTCGGCAACACCGAGCCGACCTACCCGGCGCTGGCCGCCACCGCCGACACCGACGTGCACGACCGATCCCAGGACCTCGCCGGCGACACCTCCCGTCAGGCCCGGCCGGCGGCGCGCAGCTGGTGGACCGCACAGCGCGCATGGCTGGTCGGCGGCGCGGTCGCGGTGGTCGCCGCGGTGGTCGCGATCGTCCTGCTCGCGGGCGGCGACTCGGGCGGCAAGGCACCGACCGCCGGGCAGGACTCCACGGCCGCCATCGCCGCGTACGCACTCGAAGTCCGTCGGTCGCGGTCGGTGTCGCCGACGCCCACGGCGGCGTCCTCGCCGCTCGCCGGACAACGCATGCTGTGGGCGGCGACGTGAACGGCCACTCAGGTGATCTGGGCGGGCAATCCGACGGATCCGATCGTGCGGCCTGTCCTCCCGACCGAAGAAGTGCCCGGACCGGTGCTTTCGCACGATCGCACGCACGGTCGCATACGTCCGCAACGAGCTCGTCTATCTGGTCGGTCGGACGGGAACGGCACGCGGCCGTTGTTCGACGTCGAACCCGGCGCGTGCAAGATCGGCAGCCGTCCCGCGTTCAGCCCCGACGACGCCGCCGTGGCATTGCTGTGCGCCACCGCGGTGCCCGAACCATTACGACCTCAACGTGTCGACCTGACCGGCAAGATCGTCACAGGGAAAGCTCGTCACCGGCCACATCGGCGACTCGCATTCGGCCGCGGTGGCCGCCTCGCCTTCTGGGAGGCTGCGAGAACCTCAAAGGGTTCAACGGCGCGACTCGCAATCGATCGCCGAATCCGCCGGTCGCGCCGACACCGCTGACCAGTTGCATCGGCGCGAACGACCCGACGTTCTCGCCGGACGGAAAGTCGCTGGCATTCACTGTGTGGGGTCCGAACGGTACGAACCAGATCGGCAATATCTATGTCGAATCGCTGGCTGACTCACAAGACCGTGCAACTGACGTTCGCTACCAGCGCTGCGCGAGGCGAACAGGACCCGAGCTGGTCACCGGACGGAACAGAGGCTCGCCTACCAGCACGGCCCTCGCGACGAACGGGGACATCTGGACGCTTGCCATCTCCGATAGCAAGACATCCGACCGCCGTCTCCAGCGACGATGTCCCAGACCGCGTCGTGATGTGGAGCGCTCGGTAGCGCCATCGCTGACGTCTTGCCGACGGGTACGTTGCCGCCCATGGAGTTGTTGCGCACGCCGGATGACTGCTTCGCGGACCTGCCCGACTTCCCCTATGAACCCCATTATGCGGTCATATCGGACCTCGATGCCGATCACAGCGGCGCCCTGCGGATGGCGTGGGTGGAGGCCGGGCCGGACGACGGTCCGGCCGTCGTGCTGCTGCACGGTGAGCCGTCGTGGTCGTTCCTCTACCGCACCATGTTGCCCACGCTCGCCGAGGCGGGCCTGCGCGCGATCGCGCCGGACCTGGTCGGCTTCGGCCGGTCCGACAAGCCCACGGACATCGCGGACCACACCTATGCGCGGCACGTCGAGTGGACCCGCGCCCTGCTCGCCGACGTCCTCGACCTGCGTGCCGTGACGCTGGTCGGGCAGGACTGGGGTGGGTTGATCGGGTTGCGGTTGGTCGCCGAGAATCCCGAGCGTTTTGCCCGAGTCGTGGCCGCGAACACCGGGCTGCCCGCCGGTGACCACCCGATGCCGCAGATCTGGCACCGGTTCAAGGACACCGTGCAGCAGGCCGAGACGCTCGACATCGGCCGGCTCGTGCGCAGCGGCTGCCGCCGCCCGATGAGCCCGCAGGTGCAGGCCGGCTACGACGCGCCGTTCCCCGACGAGTCGTTCAAGGCCGGACCTCGGGCCATGCCCGGCCTGGTCCCGATCCGCCCGGACGACCCGGCCAGCGAGGCCAACCGCGCGGCCTGGGCGACGCTGACCACCATGACCTTGCCGGTACTCGTCGCGTTCTCCGACAGCGATCCGATCACCGCGGCGATGGGCCCGATCCTGCGCAACGCGCTGCCCGGCGCGCAGGGCCGCACGCATCCGACGATCGCCGATGCGGGTCACTTCCTGCAGGAGGACGCCGGACCCGAACTGGCCGCGCAGGTCGTCGACTTCGTCGCCACGACCGGCCGATAGCCTTCGCCCATGCTGCTCAGCGATCGCGACATCCGCGCTGCGGTGTCGGCCGGCCGGCTGGCGGTCGAGCCGTGGGACGACGCGCTGGTGCAGCCGTCGAGTGTCGACGTACGGCTGGACCGCTTCTTCCGGGTGTTCAACAACTTCCAGTACACCCACATCGACCCGGCGGTCCAGCAGGACGAGCTCACCACCCTCGTCCAACCCGAGGGCGACGCACCCTTCGTGCTGCATCCGGGCGAGTTCGTGCTCGGCTCGACGCTCGAGGTCGTCACCTTGCCCGACGATCTCGCCGGGCGGCTCGAGGGCAAGTCGAGCCTGGGCCGGCTCGGCCTGCTCACGCACTCGACGGCGGGGTTCATCGATCCCGGCTTCACCGGTCACATCACGCTGGAGCTGTCGAACGTCGCGAACCTGCCGATCACGCTGTGGCCGGGCATGAAGATCGGGCAGCTGTGCCTGTTCCGGTTGTCCACCGCGGCCGAGCATCCGTACGGGTCGGCGGTGTACGGCTCGCGCTACCAGGGCCAGCGCGGCCCGACGCCGAGTCGCTCCTACCAGAACTTCCGGCGCTGGCCGACCACCTGAGCGGCGGTCAGGGTCATCGCACCCGCACGTTGTCGGCCCACCAGGCCAGCACGGCGGGATCGCCGCTGACCTGCGCGGCGCACGGGCGGTTCCACAGCCAGCGGTAGAGCTCCGCCGACGTCCCGGCCACCTGCGCGTCGGCGGAGCCGGCGTCGGCCGGGGCCGCCTCGATGCGTTCGCCGCCGAGCCGGATGAGCCAGCTGGGCCCGTCGGTGGCGGCCAGCCCGATGGTCGCCGGCGTCGAGGGATCTCTGCGCCGCCGGGCGAACCCGCCGAGCATCTCGGCGATGCCGTCCTGCGCGAAGTCGGCGCTGAAGCTGACCGCCTGCCCGGCTGCGCCCGAGACGTCGAGGCGGTGGATCGCGGTCTCGTGCGCCTGGCGGCGAGCCCAGAAGTGCAGCGGCGTATCGGCGGGCAGGAACGTCACCGCGGACAGGTCCAGCGGTGCGTCGCCGAGCGCAACCACGAGCGCCGCGTGACCGCGACACATACCAGGCCAGCAGCTCGTCGTCTCCGGGCGCGTCCGCGAACGACACCGCGTCGAACGAGTCGAGCGCGCTCGGTCACGATCTGCGTCGCCCACCGGTGCACGCCGCCGAGGTGTGCCACGGCATCGCGAATCGTCCAGTCCAGCCGCGGCACCGGCGCGTCCCAGCCGGCTGCGGTGGCCGCGTCGGGCACCGCAGCACCGTGCTCGGCCAGATGATCGATCAGCGTCGTCGTGTCCACGCCAGGCATCGAACCAATTCGAGCGGGACGTATCAACCGCGTCGCGGCGCTCTCTGATGTGCATCGCCGCCGCGGAAGGGGACCGCCATGGCACATCTGATCTGCCCGGACGTCAGCGAGTTCCAACATCCGCTGGACCAGAGCTACCAGCGGGACTTCGTGATCTTCCGCGTCACGTTCGGCGCGCACTACCTGGACCCGAACTTCCTCGCCAACGCCAACGCTGTCAAACGGCTGTACGACTCCGGCAAGGTGGCCGGTGCGCTGCTCTACACCGTCTACACCGCGGCACCGGTCAAGGCCCAGTTCGAGGCGACGTGGGACGCCATCGGGCCGACCATCCCCGACTGGCTGACCGGCATCATGCTCGACGTCGAGACCTGGCGCGGCAAGAGCTACGAGCTGTCCGGCGACCACAGCACCCGGATCAACCAGCTCTACGGACTCCACGCCCATCGCATGGGCAGCTGGGCATCGGTGATCGCGTACGGCAACTCCGGTGATCTGCAGGAGCTGTATCCCGGCCGTGATCGCCGCTGCCGGGTGATCGTCGCGTCCTACGGTTCGCAACTCGCGTACAAGCGGGTGCGCGGCGCGATCGGTCAGCAGTACAGCGACGGCCAGCAGAAGTGGAGCGTGCCGCGCCTCGGCGGCAAGGCGTTGCCACGCGCCAGCAAGCCGTTCGGGCGCTGCGATCACAACGTGTTCCCGGGCGTGCCCGACGGCAAGGCGCTGGTGAAGATGTTGCGCCCGGCCCAGCTCGCGCACGCCGCCAGACACCCGAAGCCGCCGGTCGTGGCGCCGATCCGCCGCCGCGCCGCACCGCATCCGGCCACGCCGCACTACAACCCGAAGCACGGCGACTCCCTGGTGAGCACCGACGGAGCGCACGCGCTGTTCCTCAAGAACGACGGGACGTTGGAGATCCGCCACAACGGCGTCCACCAAGCCACCCTGAAGGGATCGTGACATGCCCGCATCACCGATTCAGACGGTCAAACAGGCCCCGGTGACGACGCTGACCACGGCCGAGTCGCTGACCGCCGCGGTGCTGACCTTCCTGGTCACGCATCACGTCATCGGCAGCGTCGATGTCAGCACCACAGCGCAGACCGTCGCGCCGTTCGTGGCGCTCGCGCTGCCGGCGGTATTCGGCGCGGTGAAGTGGGCGCTGGTCAGCCCGTACACCAAGGTCAAGCACTGGGCGGAGCAGGACGGCCTGGTGGCCGACGCCGACTTCGCCCGGTTCGAAGCACTGCTCGACGCCAAGCTCGGCGAACTCGACACCGAGGCCGACACCGCCGTGCACGAGCTGACAAGCCCGGTCGACGACGGTGCCGACAGTGCCGACGGTGCCGAGGCGCCGGCCGGCATGGGCGCGGGCGCTCCTGCGCAGGCGGCCTGAGCGGCCTCAGCCGAGCTGGTGCATCCAGCCGTGCGGGTCGGGCGCCTGCCCGGTCTGGATGGCAAGGAGTCGCTCGCGCAGCTGCATGCTCACCGGTCCGGGCTCGCCGTTGCCGACGGTCCATCCGCCGGTAGCACCGTCGACCGCGCCGACCGGGGTGATGACGGCTGCGGTACCGCACGCGAACACCTCGGTGATGGCGCCGGATGCATTGCCCTCGCGCCACTCGTCGGTGGAGATCTTGCCTTCCTCCGCGGCGTACCCGAGCTCGGCGGCGACGCTCATCAACGAATCGCGGGTGACGCCGGGCAGCAGCGTCCCGGTCAGCGCCGGCGTGACGATGCGCGCGGACGAGCCGGACCCGTACACGAAGTACAGATTCATCCCGCCCATCTCCTCGACCCAGCGGTGCTCCGCGGCGTCGAGCCAGACGACCTGGTCACAGCCCTTCGACGTCGCGAACGCCTGCGCGACGAACGCGGCCGCATAGTTGCCGGCGCACTTCGCCTCGCCGGTGCCGCCCGGCGCGGCGCGGGTGTACTCGGTGGACAGCCACACCTTCACCGGCTTGACGCCGCTGGCGAAGTAGGCGCCGGCCGGTGAGGCGATCAGCAGGTAGGTGTAGGAGCTCGACGGCTTGTTCACCCCGAGCCCGATCTCGGTGGCGATCATGAACGGCCGGAAGTACAGGGACTGATCCGGGTCGGCCGGCACCCATGCCCGGTCGACCGCGACGAGCTCGTGCAACGACTCGACGAACAGCTCCTCGGGCAGTTCGGCCATCGCCAGGCGCCGCGACGAGCGTTGGAACCGCCGCGCGTTCGCGTCCGGGCGGAAGGTCGCGATCGACCCGTCCGGCTGCTGGTAGGCCTTGAGCCCCTCGAAGATCTCCTGGCCGTAGTGCAGGGCCGCGGTGGCCGGATCCAGGGTGAGCGGCCCGTAGGGCAGCACCTGGCCCTCGCCCCACTCGCCGTCGGCGAAGTCGATGCGGACCATGTGGTCGGTGAAGTGCGTGCCGAAGCCCGGTGCAGCCAGAATCGCGGCCCGGTCCGCGTCGCTGCGGGGTTCGGGATTGCGGGCAACGGAGAAGGCCATGGCCGAATTCTAGGTCGTCCGAGCAACTGCGCGATCGGGTTCGGGTCGCCCCGCCCTGCCCTGCAGGGTAGATGTAGGAGCATGACCGACCTGAAGGGCAAGGTCGCCGTGATCACCGGCGCCGGCTCCGGCATCGGCCGCGCGCTCGCCCTCGAACTCGCCCGGCGCGGCGCCCGGCTCGCCGTCAGCGACATCGACACCGTCGGACTCGCCGCCACCGTGCGACAGGTCCGCATCATCGGCGCCGAGGTACACGAGTCCCGCCTGGACGTCACCGACCGCCCGGCGGTGCTGCGGTACGCCGCGGAGGTCGCGGAGCATCACGGCGTCGTCAACGTGGTGATCAACAACGCCGGGATCGCCTTCTCCGGCGACATCGAGGAGCTCACGTTCGAGCAGATCGAACGCGTGATGGACGTCGACTTCTGGGGCGTCGTCAACGGCACCAAGGCGTTCTTGCCCTACCTGATCGCAAGCGGCGACGGGCATGTGGTCAACATCTCGAGCGTGTTCGGCCTGCTGTCGGTACCGGGGCAGGGTGCGTACAACGCCGCCAAGTTCGCGGTGCGCGGGTTCACCGAGGCGCTGCGCCAGGAGATGCTCGTCAACGACCATCCGGTGCGGGTCACGTGCGTGCACCCCGGCGGGGTCAAGACCGCCATCGCGCGCAACGCGGGGGCGGTCGCGAGCCGTGACCAGGCCGCAGATGCGGCGCACTTCGACGCGAAGTTCGCCCGGTTGGCGCCGGAGGCCGCCGCCTCGGCGATCCTGCGCGCGGTCGCCCGCAACCGGCCGCGTGCCGTGGTCGGGCTCGACGCCAGGGTGCTGGACCTGCTGGTGCGCATCACCGGCCCGGGCTACCAGCGGCTGGTCGCCTTCGCCACCCGCCGGGCCGCGCGCGAAACACCGGCCGAGTCGGGCAGCGCGCCCGAGCCCGCCGAACTCAGCGCCTGAGGCTCAGCGCACCGATCCGGTCAGGTGCGGCCGGCCCGATCGCACGTTGCGGACGTCCAGATCCCAGCCGCCCTCGACCCGAGCCGCGCTGATCCCGATCGTCGACGGCAGCAACACCGGGGCCTTGAACGCGATGTCGATCGTGGCGGCGTCGGGGAGCCGGCCCTCGAGCACGGCCAGGGTGCGCGCGGCCAGCCACATACCGTGCGCGATCGCGCGCGGGAACCCGAACGCCTTGGCGGACAGCTTGCTCAGGTGGATGGGGTTGCGATCGCCGGACACCGCGGCGTACCGACGCCCGATGTCGGCCGGGACCCGGACCTGCGCCGTCGGTGTCGCGCCTGCCTCGGTCGGGGGCCGGTCCGGTCGCTGCGCCGGTTTGTGCTCCCGGCGCAGATAGGTGCTGCGCGCGGTCCACACGAGTTCGGCGCCGACGCTCGCCTCGGCCACCACGTCGAACTGCCGACCGCTGCGGTGCGGGCGCAGGTCGACCGCCCGCACCCGGAAGGAGGCCTGTTCGCCCGAGTCCACCGGCCGGGCCACGGTGATCGTGTTGTGCACGTGGACCAGCCCGACCAACGGCAGCGGGAACGAGCGTTGCGTCATGAGCGCGACCGCGACGGGGAATGCCAACACGTGCAGGTAGGTGGGTGGCAGCGCGTGCGAGACCCGCAACCCGCACACCTGCTGGTAGCGGGCGAGGTGGTCGGCATCGATCGACTGCGGGGCCAGGGTGAGCACGGTGTCGGGCAGCGTGTCGCCGCGGTGCCCGCCGGGCCGCACGGCCCTGGCGTAGAGCCCCAGGAGACCGGGCGGCGACTGCAGCTCGGTCATGCCCCGACCAGGTTCTGGCCACACACCCGCAGCACCTGGCCGTTGATCCCGCCGGCGCCCGGCGAGGCGAGCCAGGCGACGGTCTCGGCGACGTCGACCGGTAGCCCGGCCTGCTGCAGCGACGACAACCGTCGGGCCACCTCGCGGGTGGCGAACGGCATCCTCGCGGTCATCTCGGTGTCGATGAAACCGGGCGCTACGGCGTTGATCGTCGAGTCGCCGTGGCCGGCGAACGCCGACGCCGACGAGCGGACCAGGCCGATCACCCCGGCCTTCGTCGCCGCGTAGTTGGTCTGTCCGCGGTTGCCGGCCAGCCCGGTGGTCGACGACAGGCACACGATCCGCGCCTGGTCGTTGAGCTGGTCGCTGTCGAGCAGCGCAGAGTTCACCGCCAACTGCGCCGACAGATTGACGGCGATCACCGCGTCCCACCGGTCGGCGCTCATGTTCGCCAGCAGCTTGTCGCGGGTGATGCCGGCGTTGTGGATCAGGATGTCGAGGCCGTCGGTGTGCGCCGCGAGGTGGTCGAGCAAGCGCTGCGGCGACTGCTCGGCCGCGACGTCGAGGTGCAGCGCCGAGCCGCCGATCCGGTTGGCGACGCCGGCCAGCGCCTCGCCGGCGGCCACGAGGTCGGCGACGATAACCCGGGCGCCGTCGCGGGCCAGCACCTGCGCGATCGCCGCGCCGATCCCGCGTGCTGCTCCGGTGACCAGCGCGGTCTTGCCGGCCAACGGGTGGTCCCAATCGGGCGGCGCCGGCGCCGCGCCGGTGTCCAGCCGCACCGACTGCCCGTCGACATAGGCGGAGCGGCCGGACAGGAAGAACCGCAGCGCCGACTCCAGCGACGCGTCGTCGGCCACCCACAGCAGGTTCGCCGTGGCCCCGCGGCGCAGTTCCTTGGCCAGCGAGCGCACGATGCCGTCCAAGGCCTGACGGGTCGCGTCGGCGGTGATGTCCGCCCCGTCGAGCGGGCGACCGAGCACCAGGACCCGCCCCGACGGCGCCAGCGCCTTCACCGCCGGGGCGAGCACCTGGGCCAGCGCGGCGAGGTCGGCCGGTGCGGCGACGGCGCGGGCGTCGACGACCACGGCGCCGATCCGACGCTCGGTCGGCACCTCGGTCAGCACGTCCACGCCGATCCCGGACAGCAGCGCGCCGACCGCATCGCCGACGACCACGGCCGGACCGGGCAGCAGCGGGTCACCGGTGGTGTAGCGGCGCAACACCGCCGGACGCGGCAGCCCCAGGCGCCCGGCCACCGAAGAACCCACCCCGGAGTTGACGAGGTTCAGGTAGCGGTCGGACATCAGGCCGCCTCCAGGATCGCGGCCACTCCCTGCCCTCCGGCCGCGCAGATCGAGATGAGACCGCGGCCGGTGCCCTTCTCGTGCAGCAGCTTGGCCAGCGTCGCGGTGATCCGTCCGCCGGTCGCCGCGAACGGGTGCCCGGCGGCGAGCGAGGAACCGGTGACATTGAGCCGCTGGGGGTCGACGGTGCCGAACGCGGACTCCAGCCCGAGCCGGTCCCGGCAGAATCCCGGGTCGGCCCATGCCTTCAGGGTGACGAGCACGGTGGCGGCGAACGCCTCGTGGATCTCGACGAAGTCGAAGTCGGCAAGGGTCAGTCCGTTGCGGGCGAGCAGCCGCGGCACCGCATAGACCGGGGCCATCAGCAGTCCGTCGTCCTTGTGGTCGCCGTGCAGGTAGTCGACCGCGCCGGTCTCGGCGTCCACCACGTGCGCCAGCACCGGCAGCCGGTGCGCGGCCGCCCACTCGTCGCTGGCGAGCAACACGGTCGCGGCGCCGTCGGTCAGCGGAGTGGAATTGCCCGCCGTCATCGTCGCCTGGTCGCCGAAGACGCGCCCGAACACCGGGCGCAGCGCCGCGAGCTTCTCCAGCGTCGTGTCCGGCCGCAGGTTCTGGTCGCGGGTGAGCCCGAGGTAGGGGGTGATCAGGTCGTCGAAGAACCCGCGGTCGTATGCCGCGGCGAGGCGGCGGTGCGACTCCAGGGCCAGTTCGTCCTGCTCGGCGCGGCCGATACCCCATTCCAGCGTGGTGATCGCCTGGTGCTCGCCCATCGACAGGCCGGTACGCGCCTCCTGGTTGCGCGGGATCTCCGGGCGCAGCTGGCTCGGGCGCAGACCGCCGAGCGCCTTGGCCCGCTGCCCCAGCGAACGGGCCCGGCTGGTGGCGAGCAGCACCTGCCGCAGCCCGTCGTCGACGGCGATCGGCGCGTCGGACGCGGAGTCGACGCCGGCCGCGACCGCCACGTCGACCTGTCCGAGGGCGATCTTGTTCGCGGTGAGGATCACCGTCTCCAGCCCGGTGCCGCAGGCCTGCGAGACGTCGTAGGCGGGGGTCGTCGGGGCCAGCCGGGAACCCAGCACCGCCTCGCGGGTCAGGTTGTAGTCGCGGCTGTGCTTGAGGACGGCGCCGCCGGCCACCTCGCCCATCCGCTCGCCCTGCAGCCCGAACCGGGCCACCAGCCCGTCGAGTGCGGCGGTGAGCATGTCCTGGTTGGCGGCGCGGGCATAGCGGCTGTTGGCACGGGCGAACGGGATGCGGTTCCCGCCGACGATCCCGGCACGACGGTGGTGACTCACCGCGCCCACGGTATTGCACGGCCGGCCCCGGTCGGTTCCCGTTCACCGGCGCGCCAACACAACGACACCGGCACGACCCGCACCGCTCACCGTGATGTATCGTGCTGATACATCGAGTCGAGATAGGAGGTGCCGTCGATGTTGGAGATCGCCATCCTCGGGTTGCTCAACGAGAGCCCGATGCACGGATACGAGCTCCGCAAGCGGCTGGCCACCCTGCTCGGGACCTTCCGGGCGTTCTCCTACGGATCCCTCTATCCCACCCTGCGCCGGTTGTCCGAAGCGGGCTGGATCACCGAGGAATCCCCTCTCGACGCCTCGTCGTCGGCCAGTCGGTCCCGACGTGGCAAACGGGTCTACCAGCTCACCGCCGACGGCAAGGAGCACCTGGCCGACCTGCTCGCCGAGGTCGGCCCCGACGCCTTCGACGACGAGGGCTTCGGCGCCCGGCTCGCGTTCTTCGCCCAGACCCGCTCCGACGTCCGGCTCAAGGTGCTCGAGGGCCGGCGGCGCAAGGTCGAGGAACGTCGCGACGGCATGCGCAGCTCGTCGCGGCCCGGCGAGCGGCTCGACCGCTACACCCGTCAGCTGCACGAGCACGCGCTCGAGTCCGTCGACCGCGAGGTCCGCTGGCTCACCGAGCTGATCGAGATCGAACGCACGGAGGGCGCGGACACCGAATCCGACCGCTCCCCGCGCGAGCACCAATCCCCACCCCCCGGTAGCACTACCGAACACCCCTAGGAGGAGCCCTGATGGGTTCGCAAACCGCACCCGGCAGCATTCGGGTTGCCATCGTCGGCGTGGGCAACTGCGCCGCGTCCCTGGTTCAGGGCGTCCACTTCTATCGCGACGCCGATCCGGGGCAGAAGGTCCCCGGCCTGATGCACGTGCAGTTCGGGCCGTACCACGTGCGCGACATCGAGTTCGTCGCCGCGTTCGACGTCGACTCGAAGAAGGTCGGCCTCGACCTCTCGCAGGCCATCGGCGCCAGCGAGAACAACACCATCAAGATCTGCGAGGTCCCGCAGCTCGACATCCCGGTCCTGCGCGGTCACACGCTCGACGGGCTCGGCAAGTACTACCGCGAGACGATCACCGAGTCCGAGGATGAGCCGGTCGACGTCGTGCAGGTGCTCAAGGACGCGAAGGTCGACGTCCTGATCTGCTACCTGCCGGTCGGTTCGGAAGCTGCCGCGAAGTTCTACGCGCAGTGCGCCCTCGACGCGAAGGTCGCCTTCGTCAACGCGCTGCCGGTGTTCATCGCCTCGACGCCGGAGTGGGCGAAGAAGTTCGAGGACGCCGGGGTGCCGATCGTCGGCGACGACATCAAGAGCCAGGTCGGGGCCACCATCACCCACCGCGTCCTCACCAAGCTGTTCGAGGACCGCGGCGTGGAGGTGCAACGCACCTATCAGCTCAACGTCGGCGGCAACATGGACTTCAAGAACATGCTCGAGCGCGACCGCCTGGAGTCCAAGAAGATCAGCAAGACCCAGTCGGTCACCTCGCAGATCCCCGACCGCGAGATCGGCGAGCGCAACGTCCACATCGGCCCGTCCGACTACGTCGCGTGGCTCGACGACCGCAAGTGGGCCTTCGTGCGGCTCGAGGGCAAGACCTTCGGCAACGTGCCACTGAATCTCGAGTACAAGCTCGAGGTGTGGGACTCGCCGAACTCGGCCGGCATCATCATCGACGCGCTGCGCGCCGCGAAGATCGCCCTGGACCGGGGCATCGGCGGCCCGCTGCTGTCGGCCTCGAGCTACTTCATGAAGTCCCCGCCCGTCCAGTACTCCGACGACGAGGCGCGCCAGGCCGTGCAGGCCTACATCGACGGCACCGTCGAGCGCTGACCCACAGCACCCACCGCTCACTGATCAAGAGCCCGTGTTGGTCGCCAGGCGACCGATACGGGCTCTTGATCACCGGTGGGGAGGTCAGTTCAGGCTGGCGTCGGCCGGGTAGGTCGAGATCAGGTTCAACGGCGGCGGCTGGCGCCGCAGCACCCGCTGCCACATGGCGGTCGGCTCGTCGCTGAACAGATCCTCGGGCCCGCCCGGGATCACCCACCAGGCGCCCTCGGCAAGCTCCGCGTCGAGCTGTCCGGGCGCCCAGCCCGCGTGGCCGGCGAAGACCCGCAGCCGGCGGGCGTTGGGCGCGATGACCGCCACGTCGCCGTCCAGGTCGACCGTGGACACCCCGTCGACGACCTCGCGGTAGGCGCCGACGTCGACCCCGGCGTCGACATCCTGGTCCAGCTGGCCGAGACACAGCGCGCCGTCCGGCTGCACCGGACCGCCGCCGAACACGACGGCCGGGCCGCTCACCGCGTCGTGCCAGTCGGGCAGGACCTGTCCGACCGGCGTGTGGCTCGGCCGATTGGACACCACACCGACCGTCCCGCCGCCGTCGTGCTCGAGCAGATAGACCACGGTGCGGGAGAAATGCGGATCACCGAGCAGCGGGGTCGCGACCAGCAGCCGGCCCGCGGCCGGCTCGAGTCCGCCCACCGAGCCCCACTGCGCCATCGCCACCTCAACATCTTGGCCTGAACCGGGTGGCGGCCACCATACGTAACCTGCTGATACACATAGCGCAATGCACACCACCCGGACGGATCCCACGACGCGACACCGCCATCACCTGCGGCGTGCGCTCGCGGGGGGCGGTTTCCAGCGCCTGCTCGCGGTCCGGTTGGCCACCCAGTTCGGCGACGGCATGTTCCAGGCCAGCCTGGCCGGCGCGGTGCTGTTCAACCCGGAACGGCAGGCGAACGCCAGCGACATCGCGAGCGGCTTCGCGGTGCTCCTGCTCCCCTACTCGGTCATCGGCCCGTTCGCCGGCGTGCTGCTGGACCGGTGGTGGCGCCAGCGGGTGCTGCGGTTCGCGAACCTGATCCGGGCGGTCGCCGTGCTCGGCGTCGCAGCCGAGATCGGGGTGGGCTTCGGCGGCATCGGCTTCTACGCCTGCGCCCTGGTCATCCTCTCGATCGGCCGGTTCGTGCTGTCAGCGCTCAGCGCGTCGCTACCCCGTGTCGTCGCCGACGAGGAGCTCGTCACCGCCAACGCGTTCGCGACCACGAGCGGCACCGTGGTCGCGTCGGTCGGCGCGGGCGCCGCGCTCGCCCTGCGCGCGGTGTTCGGCGACGCCGATCACGGCTACGCACTGATCGCGGCGGTGTCGGCGCTGGCCTACGTGCTCGCGAGCGTCATCGCGGCCGGCTTCCACCGGACCGCGCTCGGCCCGGCCGAGCACGAGCGCCGGGCGCGGGAGACCGCAGGGCAGGTGGTGCGCGGGTTCGTCGACGGCGCCCAGCACGCGTGGAACATCGTCCCGGTACGCAACGCGCTCGCGACCATCGGCGTGCAGCGGTTGTGCTACGGCGTGACGACGGTGACCACGCTGCTGGTGTACCGCAACTACTTCGAGGGTGACGGCATCTTCCGCACCGGGCTCGCCGGATTGAGCCAGCTGATCACCTGCTTGGTGATCGGGGGTGCGGTGGCCGCCGTGACCACCCCGATGCTCTACCGCCACGTCGGGCCGGTGCGGCTGCCGGCGACCCTGCTGCTGGTGTCGGCGGCGACCCTGCTGTTGTTCGTGCTGCCGTACTCGATGCCGCTGCAGCTGGTGGCCGCGCTGTTCCTCGGCTTCTCCGCGCAGGGCATCAAGATCACCGTCGACACCCTCGTGCAGCACTTCGTCGACGACGGCTACCGCGGCCGGGTGTTCACCCTCTACGACACGTTGTTCAACGTTGCCCTGGTGCTCGCCGCGGTGCTGACCGCCATCTTCCTGCCCGACAACGGACACAGCCCGGGCGCGGTGCTGGTGTTGGCACTGGCCTACACGCTCACCGCCGTGGCCTACGTCAGCGGTTCTCGGCGTACCACTCGGTGAGCTCCTCGACAGCGCGGTCGCGGCCCAGCGGACCGTGCTCCATCCGCAACGCCAGCAGGTGCTTGTAGGCCCGACCCACCAGCGGGCCGGGCGGGATCTGCAGGATTGCCATGATCTCGTTGCCGTCCAGGTCGGGACGGACCGCGGCGAGCTCCTCGCGGGCCTGCAGTTCCGCGATCCGCGCTTCGAGCGCGTCGTAGGCGGCCGAGAGCGCTGCGGCCTTGCGCCGGTTGCGAGTGGTGCAGTCCGAGCGCACCAGCTTGTGCAGCCGCGGCAGCAACGGCCCGGCGTCGACGACGTAGCGGCGCACCGCCGAATCGGTCCACTCGCTGCTGCGGTATCCGTAGAAGCGCAGGTGCAGGAACACCAGCTGACCCACCGCATCGACGATCTCGTTGGCGTAGCGCAGCGCCTTGAGCCGCTTGCGCGCCATCCGCGCGCCGACCACCTCGTGGTGGTGGAACGTCACCCGGCCGCCGGGCAGGAACGCGCGCGTGGCCGGCTTGCCGATGTCATGCAGCAGCGCCGCCCACCGCAGCACCAGATCCGGCTGGTCCTCGAGATCGATCGCCTGGTCCAGCACCTGCAGGGTGTGCGCGTAGACGTCCTTGTGCTGCCCGTGTTCGTCGGCGGCCATCCGCAACGCGGGCAGTTCCGGCAGCACGACGTCGGCCAGCCCGGTGTCCACCAGCAGCTCCAGGCCGGCGCGCGGCGCCGCGCCGAGCAGCAGCTTGCTGAGCTCGACCTGCACCCGCTCGGCGGTGATACGGGCCAGTTGCGCGGACATCTCGCGCATCGCCGCGACCACCTCGGGCGCCGGCGTGACGCCGAGGGTGGACACGAAGCGGGCCGCGCGCAGCATCCGCAGCGGGTCGTCGCCGAACGACTCCTGCGGGGTACCGGGAGTGCGTAGGGTGCCGCGAGCGAGGTCGGCCAGCCCGCCGTACGGGTCGGTGAAGACCCGGTCCCCCGTCACCGAGAACGCCATCGCGTTCATCGTGAAGTCGCGGCGGCGCAGGTCGTCGACCAGCGACTCGCCGTACTGCACCTGTGGATTTCGGCTGTGCCCGTCGTAGCGGTCGGCCCGGAACGTGGTGATCTCGCAGTGGACGCCACGCACCAGCGCGCCGATCGTGCCGTACGCGATACCCGTGGTCCACGTCGTCGACGCCAGTGGCTCGACGATCCGCAGGACCTCCTCCGGCCGGGCGTCGGTGGTGAAGTCCAGGTCCGCACTCGGCACGCCGCGCAGCGCGTCGCGAACCGGACCGCCGACCAGGTGCAGCTGCCGACCGCCGCCGGCGAACCCAGCGCCGAGGGCGAGAGCCGCGGGCGGCGGGTCGATGAGATCGGCCGGTTCCACGGTCGGCCAGGGTACCCATCTGCGGCGATACCATCGGGCCATGTCTCAGAGCCCGGAGCCCAATCCCGGGCCCGGTGACCAGCAGGGTCAGCCACGGGGCGGCGGTTCGCGGCGCGGATCCCGCTCGGGTGGCGCCGGTCGTCGGCAGTCCGGCAACCGCCGCCGGCCCCGGCGCTGGCTGCGTCAGGTCAACGAATTCTCAGCCGGCGGCCTGGTCGTCGACCTCGCCGACGGCGAGCCACGCGGCGCGCTGATCGGCCGTACCGACCGGCAGGGCCGGCTGTTGTGGTCGCTGCCGAAGGGCCACATCGAGGCCGGCGAGACCGCCGAGCAGGCCGCGGTGCGGGAGGTGGAGGAGGAGACCGGGATCGCCGGCGAGATCGTCGCCGAGCTCGGCACCATCGATTTCTGGTTCGTCGCGGAGGGCCGCCGCATCCACAAGACGGTGCGGCACTACCTCCTGCGCCGCATCGGCGGTGAGCTCTCCGACGCCGATGTCGAGGTGGACGAGGTCGCCTGGGTACCGCTCGCCACGATGCGCGGGCAGTTGGCCTACCCCGACGAGCGCGGTCTCGTGGACACCGCAGGCCGGCTGCTCGCCGACACCGCGTGAACCGCCGCACGCATCGGGGGGTGGTGCCGTCGCCCGTGCTCCGCGCGGTCGGCGCGCTGGCGGTGCTGCTGTTGACGACCTTCTCGGTCATCGCTCCGGCCACGGCAGCGACGAAGCGAGCCGCGGCCGGGGTGCAAGTGAGCGTCCTGAGCGTCACGCCGAGCTCCGCGCCGATTTCGTTCACCCCGAAACGGCTGGTCGTCGAGCTGCGGGTCACCAACCTCACCGCGAAGCCGCTGAAGAAGCTGGCCATCCGGGGCGTGCGCGGCGACCCGATCGCGTCCCAGCAGGAGTTGGACAAGTCGCTCGCGCGCGCGACCTGGCCGGTCAACCCGGTGGGGATCTCGACCAAGCGCCCGGTCACCGTCGACCTCGCGGCCGGGGCGAGCACCACCGTCGACCTTCGCCACGACGACCGACATCTATGGAAACCCGGGCATCTGCGTGTGCCACCAGGCGCGGTGTACCCGCTGTTCTTCGGCGCCTTCCAAGCCTCCGACGGCACTCGGCTCGGGTTCGCGCGCACCTACCTGCCGGTGTTCTCCCGCAAGCCCGAGCCCGTCCAGGTCGCGTGGGTGTGGCCGCTCATCGACCGGCCACACCGCAACACCGGCGGCACCGGGGACCAGGTGTTCGCCGACGACGACCTCGCCGCCGAGATCTCACCCGACGGTCGACTGGACAACTCGTTGCAGGTGCTCGAGCAGGTCGGTGACAAGGGTGTCCCGATCACCGTCGTCGCCGATCCGGACCTGCTCGACGAGCTGGAGGTGATGAGCACCAACCGGTACACGGTCCAATCGGCGCCGGGTGCCCCCATCACCGCGGGCACCGGAACGACCGATGCCGCGGCGTGGCTCAGCCGATTCCGGTCGCTGTTGACCAACCATCCGAACGTGCAGGTTCAGCTCACGCCCTACGCCGACCCGGACGTCCAGACGTTGTCCGAGCGGCATCTGACCTGGGCGCCCCGGCTCGGCAGCGCCGCCATGACCGACCGGGTCGAGGACGCGATGCCTGATCGCGCGCTGAACTTCGACACCGCCTGGCCGGCCGCCGACCGGCTCAGCCCGCAGACCGTGGCCCGGCTGCGATCCACCGGCGTGCGCACCCTGCTGCTTCCCGACAGCGCGGTGCGCCAGCAGAACGAGTCGACGGTGCCCCTCGCGGTGGCCCGGCTCGGGACCGCCAAATCACCGCATCGCCGTCGGTCTGTTGTCGGGGACGCTGCAGAAGTACGCCACCGCTGCGCTCACCGACGCGCAGCGGCACCGGCGGTTCGCAACTGCCGAACCTGGTGGCCGAGATCGCGGTGCGGGCCGCGCAACAGCCCGACATCGAGCACTCGGTCGTGCTCGCCGCGCCCACCTCGGTCGACGTGAGCCCGGGCATGGCCTACCGGACGATCATGGACACCTCGACGGCCCCGTACACGGCGGCGAGTTCGCTGGCCGCCGTCACCGCGTCGTCGCGGCTGCCCACCGGGCGCGCCACGCTGACCGCGGTGCCCGACTCCGCCCTCGAGCTGCCCGGGTCGATCATCGAGGAGGCCAACGACTCCACCACGTCGGTCCCGACGCTGAACTCGCTGCTGGGCTCGGACCCGCAGGCCAAGGCAAACCTGCTGCCCGGCTTCCCGCTCGGGGTGCAGCGATCGCTGTCCTCCGCCTGGCGCACCGAGCGCTCCACCGGGCGGGCCCGCTCCGCGCAGCTGTCGCACACGTTCGACGCCCTGCTGGCCGGCGTGCACATCGTGCAGCCACCGTCGCGGTCGGCCGCCTACACGCTCGGCTCCAGCAACTCGAAGCTGCCCATCACCGTCCAGAACACGCTCGCCTACCAGGTGCGGGTCCGGGTGTCGGTCAACACCGTCAACGACGTGCCAGGATTCGACATCCGCCAGGACATCGGCGTCCAGGCCGTCGCGCCGCGCACCAAACGCACCGTGCAGCTGCCCACGGACGTCTCACGGACCGGGCGCTTCGCGATCGTGGCGCAACTGCTGACACCGGCCTCGCAGCCGGTCGGCGACAGCGTCAACCTGACCGTGCACAGCACCGTGCTCGGCGTCGTGGGAGTCGTCATCACCATCACCGCCGGCGCGGTCTTGCTGATCGCGCTCGTCGTCCGGTTCGCCCGCCGGCTGCGCAAGCGAAGAGCCGCGCCGTCGACTTCCCCCGGCGGTGACCCGTCCGGCGCCGGCGGCCCCGACCCGGTCAGCAGCGCCGCGGACCAACTGGCCCGGTGACGGACACTCCGGTGCGCGACGGAACCGACGGAACCGACGGCGGCGGCTGGGGCGGCGCGACCCACTACGCAGGCGGCCGGCCGGTCGAACCGCGCATGTTCACCGAGGCCGACCCGATCTCGGTGTCACCGGTGCTCGTCGACCCGTTCGACTCCGGCGCCGGGCAGTTCGGTGACCAGGTCACCTGGAGCGCCACCACCTACGTCGGGCGGGCCCGCCGCCGCGGCCGGATCCGTCCCGACGACGAGCCCGCGCCCGATCTGGTGCGGCCCGACGGCGACCATGCCGGGCCGAAACACGCCGCCCCGGAGCCCACGACCGAAGCGGCGTCGCCCCAGCGCAGCCTGCTCGCGAACAGCCGCATCATGGCGATCGCGACGTTCGCGAGCCGCCTCACCGGGTTCTTGCGCAACGTGCTGCTGGTCGCGGCACTCGGCGCCACCAGCCAGGTCTCCCTCGCCTACAACAGCGGCAACAACTTCCCGAACATGGTCTACGAGTTGCTGCTGGGCGGGGTGCTGTCCAGCGTCCTCATCCCGCTGCTGGTCAAGGCCGAGGCCGAGGACGAGGACCGAGGGCTGGCCTACACGCAACGGTTGTTCTCCATCGCCACCGCCGCGCTCGCCGCCATGACGCTCGTGGCGGTGGCCGCCGCGCCGTGGATCGCCGCCGCCTTCGTCGACCCCGGACCACAACGTCACCTGACCGGCGTCTTCGCCACCCTGCTGCTGCCGGAGATCTTCTTCTACGGCCTGGGCGCGATGTTCATCGCCGTCCTCAACATCAAGAACGTCTACGCGCCGGGCGCCTGGTCGCCGCTGGCCAACAACGTCGTGATGATCGCGACGATCGTGGTGTTCTGGGTGATGCCGGGCCCGAAGACCCTCAACCCCAGCACCATCACGACCGCCCAGGTGCTGGTGCTCGGCCTCGGGACGACGCTCGGCATCGTGGCACAGGCGCTGGTCCTGATCCCGGCGCTGCGTCGTACCGGGTTCCGCTGGCAATGGCGCTTCCGGGCCCGACCGGGCGAGAAGGAGCGGATGCGCGAGCTCGGCTCGCTCGCCGGGTGGGTGCTGGGCTACGTCGTGGTCAGCCAGGTAGGCGTCTCGGTGATCCAGCGCGTCGGCAACTCCAACGGCGGCTTCACCGTGTTCACCAACGCCGACCTGCTCTTCCAGATGCCCTACGGCATCCTCGTCGTCTCCCTGCTCACCGCGATCATGCCGCGCATGTCGCGGGCCGCGGTCCGCAACGACAACGCCGAGGTGGTCGCCGACCTGTCCCTGGCGGCGCGGCTCAGCGCCGTCGCGCTCGTGCCCGTCACCGCGCTCCTCCTCGCGCTCGGGCCGGCGATGGGGGTCACCCTTTTTGCATTCCGCAACGCATCGGTCAGTGGTGGCCACCTGATCGGCTCGGCGCTGGCCTGGTCGGCCTTCGGACTGTTCCCCTTCGCGCTCGTCATGCTGCAGCTGCGGGTGTTCTACGCGATGCGCGACGGCCGCACCCCGACGCTGATCAACGTCTTCATGGTCGGGGTCAAGATCGCGCTCATCCTCATCACGAACGCCGCGTACCAGGCGCCGGCAGGTACCGACGTCAACGTGCACCCGTCCACCGCCGCCGTCGAATGGCTCAACATCGCCACTTCGTGCTCCTACGTCGTCGGCGCGATCGTGGGGCACGTCCTGCTCACTCGCCGGCTGGGGCTGCTCGGGTTCCGCCGGGTGTTCCGGACCCTCGGCGAGGTGCTGGTCGTCTCGGCGCTCGCCGCGCTGGCCGCCTGGGGTGTGGTCGAGTGGGCCGGCAACGCCTTCGGCACCGGCCGCTCCGGATCTCTCGCCGGGTTGGCCCTCGGCGGGCTGGCGGGCCTCGTGGTACTCGCTGTCCTCGGCTGGAAGGCTCCGCTGCGCGAGACCCGCGCGGCGCTGTCGATGGCGCGTCGCTGAGCCCGCGCGCGGGAATCTTCACCGGGCTGGCATCGTTTCAGCAGCGCACCTGAAGAGAGGCATCGTGACCCAACACCGCAACGTGATCATCATCGGATCCGGTCCGGCCGGCTACACCGCGGCGCTCTACACCGCGCGCGCGGACCTCGAGCCGCTGGTGTTCGAGGGCGCCCAGTACGGCGGGGCGTTGATGAACACCACCGACGTCGAGAACTTCCCCGGTTTCCCGGACGGCATCATGGGCCCGGAGCTGATGAACCAGATCCGGGCGCAGGCCGAGCGCTTCGGCGCGGAGCTGGTCGCCGACGACGTCGTGTCGGTCGACCTCGACGGGCCGGTGAAGACGGTCCGGACCCTCGGCGGCGAGTACACCGCGGACGCCGTGATCTTGTCGATGGGCTCGGCCTACCGCAAGCTCGGACTGGCCCGCGAGGACGAGCTGTCCGGCCACGGCGTGTCGTGGTGCGCCACCTGTGACGGGTTCTTCTTCCGTGACCAGGACATCGCCGTCGTCGGCGGCGGCGACACCGCGATGGAAGAGGCGACGTTCCTCACCCGCTTCGCCAAGACGGTGACCGTCGTGCACCGTCGCGACGCGCTGCGCGCGAGCCGGATCATGGTCGACCGTGCCGAGGCCAACCCGAAGATCAGGTGGGCGCTGAACACGGTGGTCACCGACATCCACGGTGACCATTCGCTGTCCGGGGTGCGGCTGCAGGACACCGTCACCGGCGAGGAGCGCGACGTCGAGCTCGGCGGGTTGTTCATCGCGATCGGGCACGAGCCGCGCACCGACATCGTCAAGGGCCAGATCGACCTCGACGACGAGGGCTACATCGTCACGGGGAAGGGCACCCGCACCAATCTCGAGGGCGTGTTCGCCGCCGGCGATGTGGTCGATCACACGTATCGTCAGGCGATCACCGCAGCCGGCAGCGGCTGCCAGGCGGCGCTGGACGCCGAGCGCTATCTCGCCGCGATCGGCGACGAAGGAGACCGCGACCCGTCGGCGATCCCGGCGGTCTCGGCCCCCGTCTGACCCGGGAATTGCCCACCACCGCACGACGTTGTGCCGATACCGACCACTCAGGAGAGACAAGCCATGGGCGCCAACACCAAGACCGTCACCGACACCTCGTTCGAGCAGGATGTCCTGCAGGCTGACAAGCCGGTACTGGTCGACTTCTGGGCCGAGTGGTGCGGCCCGTGCCGCCAGGTTGCCCCGGTGCTCGAGGAGATCGCCGGCGAGCACGCCGACAGCCTCACCATCGCCAAGCTGAACATCGACGAGAACCCCGAGACCGCGCGCAACTACCGCGTGATGTCCATCCCCACGATGGCGGTGTTCTCCGGCGGCCAGCTGGTCAAGACCATCGTCGGCGCGCGGCCGAAGGCCGCGATCCTGCGTGAGCTGACCGAATACGTCGGCTGAACCGCGCCCCTTGTGCACACCGAGGCGGTCGCTCCGGACACCGGGGCGACCGCCTCGACTCATGTGAGGTCGCTGTGTGCCGAGGCACGCCGAAGGCGCGGCGGATTTCGGTCTCGGCTGCCCGCTGAGGCAGAATGACTCCCGTCCGTGCCCGACCGGCGCCTGCCCAGGCCGCCCCAGCCGACCATCGAGGTCTCGCTTTCTGATGCAGCCGCTTCGTAACGGTGCCACCGGTCCAGCGGTCGCGGAGATCCGGACCATGCTCGCCTCGATCGGGCTGCTGAACAACACCGACTCCGGCTGCGCCGACATCTTCGATGCGCAGGTCGAGCTCGCGGTGCGGCACTTCCAGCAGACCCGCGGCATCTCGGTCACCGGTGCGGTCGGCGCGGAGACCTATGCGGCGCTCACCGGCGCGCATTGGCGTCTGGGCGACCGCGTCCTCGCCCACGAGGCCGGCCAGCCCACGTGCGGCGACGACGTCATCTCGCTGCAGACCCAGCTCATCGAGCTCGGCTATCACCTGACCCGCGCCGACGGCGTCTTCGAGACGCTCACCGCCGACGCCCTGCGCAGCTTCCAACGCGACTACGGCCTGGTGCCCGACGGCATCTGCGGCCCGCGGACGTTCCGCGCGCTCCTGCAGCTCGGCCGCCGCGTGGTCGGCGGCCGGCCCCAGCTGCTTCGCGACCTCGTCGCCGTCGCCGACGCCGGGCCCAGCCTGCTCGGCAAGCGCCTCGTGCTCGACGCCGGACACGGCGGGGCCGACCGGGGCGTGGTGGTCGGCGCCGACGCGGTCACGTCCGGGTTCGACGAGGCGGTGGAATCCGATCTGGTCTGGGACATCGTGTCCCGCCTGGACGGGCGGCTCACCGCCCTCGGGGTGCAGACCTGGCTGACCCGGGGCCGTTACCAGGGCGCCACCGACGCCGAACGGGCCCGGCGCGCCAACGACGTCGCCGCCGACCTGGTGCTGTCGGTGCACGTCGACGGCTTCGCCTCGCCGAAGGCGCACGGCGTCGCCGCGTACTACTACGGCGCGGGCGAATCCAGCTCGACCATCGGCGAGCGGCTCGCGGACCTGGCCCAGCGTGAATTGGTGGCCCGCACCGGGATGCACGACAACCGCATCCACGGCAAGACCTGGGAGCTGCTGCGGCTGACCCGCATGCCGGCCGTGCGGGTCGAGACCGGTTACCTCACCTCGCCCAGCGACCGGTCGCTGCTCGTGCAGCCTCGGTTCCGCGATGTCATCGCCGAAGGCCTGCTGGTGGCGGTGCAGCGCCTGTACCTCCCGCTGGCCGACGACGTCCCCACCGGCGTCATGAAGATCCCCGCCGGCGCGGCCTGACCCTGCTGTCTCTCACCGAGACAGCACCGGCGCCGGCATGGTGCCGAGCAGCCGCTCGATCGCCGACTCGACCTCCTCGCGCCAGGTGACGGTGCTGCGGGCATCGAGTCGCAACCGGGGCGTCTGCGCGTGCGCCCGCACCGTCTTGAAGCCGATGCTGCGCAGGTAGGCCGCCGGCAGCAGGCACCGGTATGCGGGATCCTCGGTGGTCTTCGCCTCGTCGCCGGCCCGCCCGAACACCTCGAGGGCTCGCACCCCGCGCTGGATCACGTCGCGCACCACGGCCTGCACGAGCACCCGGCCGAGTCCGTTGCCCGCGAAGCCCGGCGCCAGGCGCGCGGTGATCAGCAGCACCGCGTCGGCCGAGACCGGCGACGTCGCGAAGCCGCCGGCCCGCGGCACGTACGCGGGCGGGGCGTAGAGCACGTAACCGGCCGGCACGCCGTCGACGTAGGCGACCTGGCCGCAGCTCCCCCATTCCAGCAGCGTGTCCGAGAGCCACGCCTCCTTCTCCAGCTCGGTGTCGGCGTTCTCGATCGCGCGCAGGCCGGCGGCGGGTTCGAGCTCCCAGAACACGCATTCGCGGCACCGCTGCGGCAGGTCGGACAGGTTGTCGAGCGTCAGGCTCGCCACCCGTCGGGTCATGCGCGCCTCCGCGAAAGGACGGGCTTACAGGTCGCCGCGATACGTCGACAGGAAATCGCCGAGCCGCGAGATCGCGTCGATGAGGTCCTCGGCGTGCGGCAGCGTCACGATGCGCAGGTGATCCGGGGCGTGCCAGTTGAAGCCGGTGCCCTGCACGACGAGCACGTGCTGGCGACGCAGCAGCTCCAGCACGAACCGCTGGTCGTCGACGATCGGGTGCATCTCCGGGTCGATGCGCGGGAACACGTACAAGGCGCCTTTCGGCTGCACGCACGACACCCCCGGAATGGCCTCCAGCGCCTTCATCGCGGCGTCGCGCTGCTCGAGCAGCCGACCGCCCGGCAGGACGAGGTCGCGGACGCTCTGCCGCCCGCCCAGCGCCACCTGGACGGCGTGCTGGGCCGGGACGTTCGCGCACAGCCGCATGTTCGCGAGGATCGCGATGCCCTCGAGGTAGCTGCTCGCATGATGCTTCGGCCCGCTGATCATCAGCCAGCCGGACCGAAAGCCTGCGAGCCGGTAGGCCTTGGACAACCCGTTGAAAGTGAGGGTGAACAGGTCCGGCGCGATCGGCGGCGAACGGGACGTGGACCGCGTCCTCGTAGAGGATCTTGTCGTAGATCTCGTCGGCCATCACGACCAGCTCGTGCTCGCGGGCGATGTCGGCGATGCCCTCGAGCACGGCCGCGGAGTAGACGGCGCCGGTCGGGTTGTTCGGGTTGATCACCACGACGGCCTTGGTGTGTGGGGTCACCTTCGCGCGCAGGTCCTCCAGATCCGGCTGCCAGCCGTTGGTCTCGTCGCAGCGGTAGTGCACCGGCGTACCGCCGGCCAAGGACGTCGCCGCGGTCCACAACGGGTAGTCCGGTGCCGGGATCAACACCTCGTCACCGTCGTCGAGCATCGCCTGCAGGCTGATGGTGATCAATTCACTGACACCGTTGCCCAGCCACACGTCATCGACGTCGACGATGTCGATGCCGCGCTCCTGGTAGTGCTGCACCACCGCGGTGCGCGCGGAGAACAGCCCGCGCGAATCCGAGTACCCCTGCGCGGTGGGCAGGTTGCGGATGACATCGACGAGGATCTCGTCCGGGGCGTCGAAGCCGAACGGTGCCGGGTTGCCGATGTTCAACTTGATGATGCGCCGGCCCTCGTCCTCGAGGCGCTTCGCCTCGTCGAGCACCGGGCCGCGGATGTCGTAGCAGACATCCTGAAGTTTGCGGGACTGGACGAGATCACGAGACGGTGAGTCGATCGGCACGTCTCAAGGTTGGCACACCGCCGCGCGATCGGCAGCAGAGCGTCCTTCAGACTGGCTGGCGTGGAACTCCAAACCGCGATCCGCGCCCGCCGCATGGCGCGCACCTACGACCCGGACCGACCCGTCCCGCGCGAACTGGTCGATACCATGCTGGACCTCGCAATCCGGGCGCCGTCCGCCGGCCACACCCAGGGGTGGCAGTTCCTGGTGCTCGATGACATAACGTCACGCGAGGCCTACTGGGCGGCCACGGCCGACGACGGGCCGCCGGACAGCTGGCTGGAAGGGATGACGAAAGCCCCGACCCTGGTGCTCTGCTTCTCCGACCGCGACGCCTACCTCGACCGCTACGCCGAACCGGACAAGGGCTGGACCGACCGCGACGAGGCCCGTTGGCCGGTGCCCTACTGGCACGTGGACACCGGCATGGCGGCCATGATCTTGCTGCTCGCGGCCGAGGAGGCGGGGCTCGGCGCGTGCCTGTTCGGGGTGCCGCCGGCCCGCTTCGCCGCCCTGTTCGCCGCGTTCGACGTGCCGTCCGGGCTGACCCCGGTGTGCGTCGTCAGCCTCGGCTACCGGCCGGCCGGGACACCAGAGGTGCGCTCGCCCTCGCTCAAACGCGGCCGACGCAGCCTCGACACCGTGCGCCGCTACGGCAGGTTCGACGCGTCCGACTGAACCGGGTCGGGCGCAGGCGGACGGGTCGCGAGCTGCGGCGCCATCAGTCCCACGATCCGTTCGAGGTCGTCGATCGAGGCGAACTCGACGGTGATCCGGCCCTTGCGCCGGCCGAGGTCGACCCGTACCCGGGTGTCGAAGGCGTCGGAGAGCTTGCCGGCGAGCTCGACCGCGGCCGGCGCGGTGATCCGCCGGGTCGGGGTGCGGCGCTTGCGCTCCGTTGCCCCGGCGCTGGGCGCCAGCGCGACCAGTTCCTCGGTGGCCCGCACCGACAACCCCTCGGCGACGATCCGGGCCGCGAGCTCGTCCTGCTGGTCTGCGTCCTCGAGCCCGAGCAGTGCCCGGGCGTGCCCGGCCGAGAGCACCCCCGCGGCCACCCGGCGCTGCACCGCCAGCGGCAGGTTCAGCAGCCGGACCGTGTTGGACACCTGCGGTCGGCTGCGGCCGATGCGGTGGGCCAGTTCCTCGTGGGTGGTGCCGAAGTCCTCGAGCAGCTGCTGGTAGGCCGCCGCCTCTTCCAACGGGTTGAGCTGGGCCCGGTGCACGTTCTCCAGCAGCGCGTCGCGCAGCATCGCGTCGTCGGCGGTCGAGCGGACGATCGCCGGGATCGTGTCGAACCCGGCTTGTTCCGCGGCGCGCAACCGGCGCTCGCCCATCACCAACTCGTAGCCGGTCCCGTCGTCGGCGGCGCGGACCACGACCGGCTGCAGCACGCCGAACTCGCGGATCGAGTGGGCGAGCTCGGCCAGCGCGTCCTCGTCGAAGACCTGCCGCGGCTGGCGCGGGTTCGGCCGGATCTCGGCGACCGGGAGATCGGCGAAGGTCACGCCCGGCACCGGCACCAGGTCGCGGCGTCTCGACCGCAGCCGGTGCACCGGAATCGGCCGGTGCAGTCGGTTCCGGCGATGCCGGCGGTTCGGCGACTGTCGAGTCCGCGGCGTCGGCCTGCGGCTGGGTCGGGATCAGCGCACCCAGACCTCGGCCGAGCCCACCGACTCGTGATTTGCTGCTCAACCTGTCTCCCCTGCGCTCATCGCCGGTTCGGTCGCTGCCCCGCGTCGGGCGATCTCGTGGGCAGCGTCCAGGTATGCCATCGCCCCACGCGAGCCCGGGTCATAGGTGATGACGGTCTGCCCGAACCCGGGCGCCTCGGACACCCGCACGTTGCGCGGGATCATCGGCCCGAGCACGAGTTCCGGGAAGTAGTTGCGCACCTCGTTCGCCACCTGGTCGGCCAGCCGGGTACGGCTGTCGTACATCGTGAGCAGCACGGTGCTCACCGCGAGTTCGGGATTGAGGTGCGTGCGCACCAACTCGACGGTGTTCAGCAGCTGGGCCAGTCCCTCCAGCGCGTAGTACTCGCACTGGATCGGGATGAACACCTCCTGGGCGGCGACCAGGGCGTTGAGGGTGAGCAACCCGAGTGACGGCGGGCAGTCGATGAACACGTAGTCCGGCGCATCGGCGGCGACGAACGCCTCGAGGGCCCGCTGCAGCCGGTGCTCACGGGCGACCTGCGAGGTCAATTCGACGTCGGCGCCGGCGAGGTCGAGGGTGGCCGGAACACACCGAAGCGTGTTGGTGATTTCGGTGGTGGCCACCACGTCGGCCACGGCCGCGCCGTTCAGCAACAGGTCGTAGCTCGACGGCGTGCCCACCGTGTGGGCGATCCCGAGCGCCGTGCTGGCGTTGCCCTGCGGGTCCAGGTCGATGAGCAGGACCCGCAGCCCGTGCAGCGCGAGGGCCGCGGCGATGTTCACCGCGCTGGTGGTCTTCCCGACGCCGCCCTTCTGATTGGCCACGGTGAGGACTCGCGGCCGGTCGGGTGCGGGCCATTGCTCCTGCCGGACATTGCGGACATGCACCGCCTGCGCGGCTTCGCGCGCGATGGGCGTGTCGAACTCGGTTTCACGTGAAACATCGTCGTCCGGCGGTCCTGCGGCCTCGGTTTCACGTGAAACATCGTCGGGAAGGGATTCGGTCGTGCTCATGACGCCTCGCGGCGGCGCACGCTGATGACCCAGGTGGCTTCCAGGCCGGGCACGTCCCCTAGCCGTTGCATCGTCACCTCTCCGGCACCGTGCGCGCGCAGCGCGGCTCGATGCTCCGCAAGTTCCTGTTCGGCAGACGCGCCTTTGAGTGCCAGCAACGTGCCCCCTGGCGCCAGGAGTCGGAAGCACCACCCGACGAGGCGATCCAGCGGGGCGACGGCCCGTGCCACCACCCACCGGGCGTCTCCGGTCGCGTCGCGGACGGCGCGATCCTCCGCGCGTCCTCGAACGACCCGCACCCTATCGGAGATCGCGAGCGCCTCGACCGCCTCGGTGAGGAACGTGGTGCGTCGCAGCATCGGCTCCACCAGGTCGACGGCCAGGTCCGGGCGACGCAGCGCCATCGGGATCCCGGGCAGGCCGGCACCGCTGCCGACGTCGACGACCCGCTCCCCGATCGGTACCAGGTCGGTCAGCACCGCGCTGTTGAGCACATGACGCGGCCACAACCGCGGCACCTCACGCGGACCGATCAGCCCCCGCAGCACGCCCTCGCGGGCCAGCAGTTCGGCATACTGCCGGCCTGGGGGAGCTGGTCCCCGAACACGATGGCCGCCGCTGGTGGCGCCGGTTCGGCGGTCCCGGGCGGTTCGGTGCGCGGCGAGGTCACGTAGCCGTCACGTGCTGACGAGCACGACCACCCGGCGGTTCGGCTCCTCGCCCTCGGACTCGCTCATCACCCCGTCGATCTCGGCGATCGCGTCGTGCACGACCTTGCGCTCGAACGGGTTCATCGGCGCGAGCCGCACGGACTCGCCGTCGGCCAGGACCTTGGCGGCGGTGTCGGTGGCGAGCGCGCGCAACTCCTCACGGCGCGCCTGCCGGTGCCCGCTCACATCGAGCATGAGCCGGCTGCGGATGCCGGTCTGCTGCTGGACCGCGAGTCGGGTCAGCTCCTGCAGCGCGTCGAGGGTCTCGCCGCGCGGGCCGACCAACGGCCGCAGGTCACCACCGATGATGGCCACCACCGCCCGGTCGTTCTCGACGTCGAGGTCGATGTCGCCGTCGTAGTCGGCGATGTCCAGCAGCCGCTCGAGGTAATCAGCGGCGATGTCACCCTCGCGCACCAGCAACTCGTTGCGGCCACCCGTGCCGTTGACGGCCGGGCTCTCCCCTTCCGAGTCGGGCACGACGGAATCGGACGCGGGCAGTTCGGTCGCGTCGGTTTCGCTCACCTCAGTTTGTTCCCTTCAAATACAAACCCCGGGTAGGGGCTGGTTCAACGCCGTTTTTTGGCCTGGGTCGGCCGCTTGGCCGGTGGTCGTTTGCCGCCCGGCCGGTTCGGACGCTGGCCCGGCCTGGGCACGTTGCGCGGCGCGGCGCCGGCGACCTCGTTGCCCGATTTGCTCATCGAGACACTGCCTGCGGTGTCGGCGGCGGAGTCGAGCGCGTCACCGGGGTCCGGGTCGGCACCCGCGCGGCCGGTGGTCCGTGCGTTGCGGACCGGGCGCTGGCCCGGTTTCGGCGCCAGCGTCTTGCCGAGCTCGCCGACCACCTTCTCCGGTTCGGGCTCGTGTGGATGGAAGCGCACGATGTAGGCCTGTTGGCCGAGCGTCCAGAGGTTGTTGGTGAACCAGTAGAGCAAGACACCGAGCGGGAAGTTGAACAGGAACCCCGAGGCCAGCACGCCGACCGGGATCACGTAGAGCATCAGCTTCTGCACGGTCGCCGCGGTGCCCTCGGGCGTGGTCACCGCGCTGGCCCGCACCAGCAGCTGGGTGGCGAACGTGGCTGCCGCGCTGATCACCAGCAGCACCGCGAGCACGATGCGGGTCGAGGTCGGGTCGCCGCCGAGCTGGCGGATCACCGCGTCGGTGTCGTGGAAGGACGCGGCCAGCGGGGCGTTGAAGATCTTCGCCTGCGCCGCGTTGCAGGTCTCCTTGTTGGTGAACGTGTAGAGCGTCAGCAGGCTGGAGTTCGACCCCCGCTGGCACAGCCCGGCGGAGTTCGCGACGTGTCGCAGCACGTGATACAGGCCGATGAACACCGGGATCTGCAGGAACATCGGCAGACAGCCGGACAGCGGATTGAACCCCTCCGACTGCTGCAGGGCCATCATCTGCCGATTCATCTCGGCCCGGTCGTCCTTGTACTTCTCGCGCAGCTTCTGGATCTTCGGCTGGATCCGTTGCATGTTGCGCGTGTAGTGCACCTGCTTGAGGAACAGCCGGAACAGCAGCACTCGGGCGGTGATGACCAGGAAGACGATCGACAGCGCCCAGCCCCATCCGCTGGACTCGCTGAAGCCGATCAGGGTGAAGAAGTCGTGCCAGCGCAGCAGCACCCACGACACCGCGGTGTACAGGAAGTTGAGCACTCGACTACTCCTCGGCCGCTGTGCCGGTGGTGGCGGTACTGGTGCGAGCAACGCGCGGCGGCACCGGGTCGTGCCCGCCGGCGTGGAACGGGTGGCAGCGCAGCAATCGCCGCATCGCGAGCCAGCTGCCACGCACCGCGC
This sequence comes from uncultured Actinomycetota bacterium, assembly GCA_963850835.1. GTDB lineage: Bacteria > Actinomycetota > Actinomycetes > Mycobacteriales > Jatrophihabitantaceae > Jatrophihabitans. Next base: position 68,175 of record CAWKNB010000011.1, read on the forward strand.
CGTGCACCTCGATGGCCTCGACCGCGTAGGCGCTGCACGAGGGCAGGTAGCGGCACGCCGGCGCGAGGGCCGGACTGACCGCCATCCGGTAGAAGCCGATCAGCGCCAGGAGTCCACGAGCGGGCCAGGATCGCCGGTGAACCGGCGCGTTCTCATAGTGCTCGATCCGCACTCGTGCGTCGATGTCGGTCATCGGGCGACCAGGACGGAGCGCAACGCATGGTCCAGGTCGGCGCCGAGCTTCGCCGAGCGGGCGTCTGCGGCACCCGGCAGGGCGCGCACCACGGTGCGGCTTCGCGGCGGGAGCAGGTCCAGCCGAGTCGCGAGTTGGGCACGCAGGCGACGACTCACCCGGTGCCGGACCACGCTGCCGCCGACCGCCTTGCTGACGACCAGCCCGACCGTGGCGCCGCCCGGGGTGTCGGTCACCGCCTGGTGCACGACGACCGTCCCGCGCCGCGCCCGACGGCCGGTGCGCATCGCGAACGCGAAGTCGGCCGACCGGCGCATCCGGTACGGCGCGGGCAGCACAGCAATGTGGGTGGACGATCGGGGGCGAGCCGGGCGCTCAGGCCGACAGCTCGCGACGACCCTTACGGCGGCGCGCAGCGACGATGGCGCGGCCGGCGCGCGTACGCATCCGCAGCCGGAAGCCGTGCGTCTTGGCGCGGCGGCGGTTGTTCGGCTGAAACGTGCGCTTGCTCACGGCGGGACTCCATCGCTTTCTGATGTTCGGGCACGTGGCCACGCAGATATGGCCTGCAACGTGCACAACGGGTCAACTCTGCCTGACAACGGGCCGAGTTAACCGGCATCCACGGTACGGATCACCGCCCGTTCGGGTCAAACCAGCCTCGGGCAGAACGCCGAACCGCCGACCGTATCGACGACGACACGTCACGCTGACGACGACACGCCGACGCCTATTGTCCACCTTCGGCGCCGCTGTTAGGTTCGCCCACCGTGACGCTCCGCTGACGCGGCACAGCCGCCGTCGGCAGCGGAGCGGTGGTGCCGTATTTATGCACAGGTTGTGGGAAAAGCTGTGGATTTCGGCGACCCAACCACCTCGTGCGATGCTCGGGGGACCGGCGCAGTCATCTGGCCCCGAACGAGCCAGCGCACCGCGGTACAGGCCGGCAAGACCCAGATCAAGCAGCGACATGGAGTGAGCCGGTCCGTGGATGACAGCGCCGAACTCGTCAGCGTCTGGAACCGAGCCCGGCAGCGTTTCGACGGTCCGACGATCAAGCCCCAGCAGAAGGCGTGGATCGGCCTGACGCGTCCGCTGGGTCTGTTCGAGGACACCGCGCTGCTCGCCGCGCCGAACGACTTCGCGAAGGACTACCTCGAGAACCGGCTGCAGCCGTTGATCGCGCAGGTGCTCAGCGAGGAGCTCGGCCGGACCATCAGGGTGGCGGTCACGGTGGTGCCCCCGGACCCCGACGCGGGTACCGGCGGCGACGGCGAGGACAACTGGGCCGGCCAGTCGACTGCGCCCGACTCCGGCTACAGCCCCGACTCCGGCTACAGCAACGACAACACCTGGTCGGACAAGCGCTGGCCGGACGACGGCTGGCAGGGCAACGACTGGCCTACCGACCCGCCGCCGGCAACGGCAGCAACGGTGCCGCCAACGGAGTAGCCAACGGAGCAGTCGGTGGGGTGCAGCGGCCGGCCGGGCCCCGCTACCAGGCGCGCCACGCCGGCGACGACCGAGATCGGGACGCCAGGCTGAACTCGAAGTACACCTTCGACACCTTCGTGATCGGCTCCAGCAACCGGTTCACCCACGCTGCCGCGGTCGCGGTCGCCGAGGCACCGGCGCGGGCGTACAACCCGTTGTTCATCTACGGCGACTCCGGACTGGGCAAGACCCACCTGTTGCACGCCATCGGGCATTACGCCCGGCGGCTGCAGCCCAGCCTGTCGACGCGCTATGTGTCGAGCGAGGAATTCACCAACGACTTCATCAACTCGGTGCGCGATGACAAGATGCAGGCCTTCCAGACCCGCTACCGCAGCGTGGACGTCCTGCTCATCGACGACATCCAGTTCCTCGAGCGGGCCGAGCGCACCCAGGAGGAGTTCTTCCACACGTTCAACACGCTGCACAACGCGAACAAGCAGATCGTCATCAGCTCGGACAAGTCGCCGCGGCAGCTGAACTCGCTCGAGGACCGGCTGCGCACGCGGTTCGAGTGGGGGCTGATCAGCGACGTCCAGGCGCCCGACCTCGAAACGCGCATCGCGATCCTGCGCAAGAAGGCCGCGCAGGACAGCATCAACCCGCCGCCGGAGGTGCTGGAGTTCATCGCCTCCCGGATCCAGAGCAACATCCGCGAGCTCGAGGGCGCCCTCATCCGGGTCACCGCATTCGCCAGCCTCAATCACCAGACCGTCGACCTCGGCCTCGCGGAGATGGTCCTCAAGGACCTGGTCGGAGAGACCGACTCCCCGGAGATCAGCGCGGCGATCATCATGGCCGTCACCGCGGAGTACTTCTCGATCAGCATCGACGACCTCGTCGGCAGCTCCCGCAGCCGGGTGCTGGTCGGTGCGCGGCAGATGGCGATGTACCTGTGCCGCGAGCTCACCGACCTCTCGCTGCCCAAGATCGGGGAGAAGTTCGGCAACCGCGACCACACCACGGTCATGCACGCCGAACGCAAGATCCGCGCCCAGATGGCCGAGAAGATGACCATCTACAGCCAGATCGCCGAGCTCACCAGCCGGATCAAGGTCCGGGCCCGCGGGTGAGCGGCCCCGCTGTGGGCGGCTCTGTGAACAACCGGCACCCCGTTGTGGACAGATGCGCGTTTCGTCCGATCTCCACCGCCGTCCACCGCGACATCCGCAACGCATACACCGGTCGTCCACAGCGACGTCGGCGTCGGGCGCTAGCGTTTGTCGGGTATGCGGGGCGTCGTCCACAGCGTCCACAGCTGCGAAGAAGACAGACGAGAAGTATTTCTACGTGATGGACAACGACAAGTTCGACCACCCGGTGGATTGTGTGGACGGTCCGTGCCGGCGACGGGTCGATCGGAGTGCAGCGTGAAATTCCGCATCGAGCGCGAGGCCTTCGCCGACGCCGTGGCCTGGGCCGCCCGCAGCCTGGCGAGCCGACCCACCCTGCCGGTGCTCGCCGGCCTTTTGCTGCGTGTCGACGGCGAGCGGCTGTCGGTGTCCGGCTTCGATCTCGAGGCCTCGAACGAGGTGGACCTCGAGGTGAGCGCCGGCGCGCCCGGCGCCGCGCTGGTCTCCGGCCGGCTGCTGGCCGACATCACCCGGGCCCTGCCGCCCCATCCGGTCGACGTCACCGTCGACGGCGCACGGCTCTCGATCGCGTGCGGTGCGGCCCGGTTCACCCTGCCGACGATGCCGGTCGAGGACTACCCGAGCCTGCCCAAGATGCCGACGACGGCCGGCACGGTCAACGGCGCCGAGTTCGCGGCAGCCGTCGCGCAGGTGGCGGTGGCCGCCGGTCGTGACGACACGTTGCCCATGCTGACCGGGGTGCGCCTCGAGATCGACGGCGACAAACTGACCCTGGCCGCCACCGACCGCTACCGGCTCGCGGTCCGCGAGCTCAGTTGGCAACCCGAGGACCCGAACGCGGCCGCCGCGCAGGTCCTGGTGCCGGCTCGCGCGCTGGCCGACGCCGCGAAGAGCCTGGCGCACAGCGAGGCGCTCACCATCGCCCTGTCCAGCGGCGGCGCCGACTCGACCGGCAGCGGCATCATCGGGTTCTCCGGGGAGTCCAACGGGCGCGCCAGCAGGGCCACGACCCGCCTGCTCGACGCCACCTTCCCGCCCTACCGGTCGCTGCTGCCCAGCGAGTGGGCCTCGAGCGCCGAGGTGGCCGTGGCGCCGCTCGTCGAAGCGGTCAAGCGGGTCGCGTTGGTCACCGAGCGCAATGCGCCGGTGCGACTGGAATTCGCCGACGCCGCGCTGTCGCTCAGCGCCGGCGGCGACGCCGCGGAGTCCGGCGGCCGCGCCGAGGAGCAACTCGAGGTCGGTTACGACGGCGAGGCCATCGCCACCGCGTTCAACCCGCAGTTCCTGCTCGACGGGCTCGGGGCGCTGTCGAGCGGCACCGCGATGATGTTGTTCACCTCGCCGACCAAGCCCGTGGTGCTGCGGCCCGAGGCACCCGGCGCGGGCGAGTACACGTACCTGATCATGCCGGTGCGGCTGCCCGGCTGAGCACTGGTCAGCGCCGTGTACGTGCGTCACCTCACCGTCGCCGACTTCCGCAGTTGGCGCGGCGCCGACCTCGCGTTCGAGCCGGGCCCGGCAGTGCTGGTCGGCCCGAACGGGCAGGGCAAGACCAATCTCGTCGAGGCGCTCGGCTATCTGGCGACGCTGGGCAGTCACCGGGTCGCCACCGACGCGCCGCTCATCCGCGCCGGCGCCGACCGGGCCCTGGTCCAGGCGGCCGTGGTCGCGGACGAGCGGGAGCTGCGCATCGATCTCGAGATCACGGCCGGGCGGGCCAACCGCGCGCGGCTGGGCGGCGCGCCGCTGCCGCGCACCCGGGACATCCTCGGTGCGCTGCGCGTCGTGCTGTTCGCGCCGGAGGACCTGGCGATCGTGCGCGGCGACCCGAGCGAGCGACGCCGCTTCATGGACGAACTCGTGATCTCCCGAGCCCCGCGCCTGGCCGGGGTCCGGGCCGAATACGAACGGGTGCTCAAGCAGCGGGCCGCGCTGCTGAAATCGGCCGGCGCGATTCGGCGCGGCGCCGACCTGCCCACCCTCGACGTCTGGGACGGCCAGCTCGTCAGCCACGGAGCGGAGCTGCTGCGCGCCCGGCTCGCGGCGGTCGCCGCGCTGGCGCCGCACGCCGCGCAGGCCTACGCCCAGGTGGCGCCGACCAGCGTGCCGCTGACCCTGCGGTACGGCACCACGGTGCCGAGCGCGGCCGGGATCGGCGCCGACCCGACCGTCGCGTTGCCCGAGCTTGCCGTGCTCGAGGACGAACTGCGTGCCGAGCTCGCGAAGGTGCGCGGCGCCGAGCTGGACCGGGGCCTGAACCTGGTGGGGCCGCACCGCGACGATCTCGACATCGCGCTCGGGACGCTGCCGGTCCGCGGCTACGCCAGCCACGGCGAGGGCTGGTCGGTGGCGCTGGCGCTGCGCCTGGGCAGCTATGAGCTGCTCAGCCGCGACGTGTTGCCCGGCGGCGACCCGGTCCTGATTCTCGACGACGTGTTCGCCGAGCTCGACACCGACCGCCGCGCCCAGCTGGCCCGCGCCGCCGGCAAGGCCGAGCAGGTGATCGTCACCGCCGCCGTGCCGCAGGATGTGCCCGACGAGCTGCTCGGCGCGCCCGGCGGCTGGTACGAGGTCATGGGCGGGACGGTGCGGCATGTCCGATAAGGGCTCCCGACGGCCGCGAGTTATCCACAGGCGGCAGTGGAAAACCCACACCCGATGTGGATGACGAGCAGCGAATCGCGGCAGCTGAGCCTCGATCCGGTGAAAGTGACCGACGCTGCGTATCCGATCCGTCACATACCGTCACAGGCGGTGCAGAAGCGCCGGATGGCGACGACCTGACGCGTTCCGCCCTCGCCAACGCGCGCGGCATGGTCCGGAGCTCTCCGCGCCGCCGCGAGGCCGCACGCCGGACCCGGCGGGACAATCTGGCCGGCCGCGCGACCGGCGAGCGCAACCGCGGCGGGTTCTCCGGCCCGGGCGCCGATCCCCAGCGCGACCCGCAGCTCGTCGGGCCGCTGCTGGCCGGGTATGTGGCCGAGCGCGGGTGGGATGCCGAGCTCGCGCACGCGCGGGTCTTCGCCGAGTGGCCGGCGCTCGTGGGCGCCGACGTGGCAGCGCATTGCCGCCCCGAGGCCCTGCACGAGGGGCAACTGCGCATCACCGCCGAATCGACGGCCTGGGCCACCCAGCTGCGGCTGCTGAGCAGCACGTTGCTCGCCCGCCTCGTTGCCGAACTCGGCCCGGACGTCGTCGCGAGCCTGCACATCACCGGGCCGGTGGGGCCCAGCTGGAAACACGGCACCTGGTCCGTTCGGGGCAGTCGCGGCCCGCGGGACACGTACGGCTGAGCGCTCGCGAGCGGTGCGCGAGTACCTCCCCAATGGGCTCCCGTGTGTGGTAGGGAGCAAATCCCTCTGGAGCCGGTTCAGGCCGCGTTGCGCCCGCTTTCTGTCGTCCTGATCGGCTAGACTGGACGGTGTTCACCAGTATGGCTGCACGCGTCTCCGACGGCGGTCCTGCTGGTGTGGTTTGTGTATAGACCGGTGCCTCGCGGCGAGCATGCCTCGCCGCCGGGCGAGTGACAAAGCCGGGCGCCTGCCCGGGAGAGAGGTTCACGTCTGTGGCCAGCCCTGCGAAGACCGCCGCTCAGCCGGCCAAGTCCGCCAAACGCAATGAGTACTCCAGCGCCTCCATCACGGTGCTCGAGGGGCTCGAGGCGGTCCGCAAGCGGCCGGGCATGTACATCGGCTCGACCTCCGAGCGCGGCCTGCACCACCTGGTGTGGGAGGTCGTCGACAACTCCGTCGACGAGGCGCTGGCCGGGCACGCCGACCGCATCGAGGTGATCCTGCTCGCCGACGGCGGGGTGCGGGTCGTCGACAACGGCCGCGGCATGCCGGTCGACATGCACGCGCAGCAGAAGCGCCCCACCGTCGAGGTCATCCTCACCGTGCTGCACGCCGGCGGGAAGTTCGACGGCAGCGCCTACGCGGTCTCCGGCGGCCTGCACGGCGTCGGCGTGTCCGTCGTCAACGCGCTCAGCCACCGGCTCGAGGTCGAGATCGACCGCGACGGATTCCGCTGGACCCAGCCGTATGTGAACCAGAAGCCGGCCGAGCCGCTCAAGAAGGGCGCCCCGACCCGGCGCACCGGCACCACCGTCACCTTCTGGGCCGACCCGGCGATCTTCGAGACCACCACCTACTCGTTCGAGACCATCAGCCGCCGGCTGCAGGAGATGGCGTTCCTGAACAAGGGACTGACCATCGTGCTGCGCGACGAGCGGGCCGAGAAGGTCGTCGACGAGGACGACGCCGCCGCGGCGCCGAAGACGAGCAAGACGCCGAAGGAGATCACCTACCACTACGCCGGCGGGATCGCCGACTTCGTCCGGCACATCAACGCCACGAAGGACCCGATCCACAAGGACCCGATCTACTTCATCGAGGACAGCGACAACCCCGCCGACCGGATGTCGGTCGAGGTCGCGATGCAGTGGAACTCCTCCTACACCGAGAGCGTCTACACGTTCGCCAACACCATCAACACCCAGGAGGGCGGTACCCACGAAGAGGGATTCCGGGCCGCACTCACCAACGTCGTGAACCGCTGGGCCATCGCCCAGAAGATCATCAAGGACACCGCCGACGACCGGTTCAAGGGCGACGACATCCGTGAGGGACTCGCCGCGATCATCTCGATCAAGCTCGGCGAGCCCCAGTTCGAGGGCCAGACCAAGGGCAAGCTCGGCAACTCCTCGGCGAAGACCTTCGTCCAGGGGGCGTGCACCCGGTGGCTGGAGGACTGGTTCAACCGCAGCCCGGGCGAGGCCAAGGTCGTCGTCAACAAGATCAACCAGGCGGCACGGGCCCGCAAGGCCGCCCAGCAGGCCCGCAAGCTGGCCCGCAAGAACGCGCTCGACACCCTCGGCATGCCGGGCAAGCTCGCCGACTGCCGCTCCACCGACCCGGGCGAGAGCGAGCTCTACATCGTCGAGGGCGACTCCGCCGGCGGCTCGGCGAAGTCCTGCCGCGACTCGATGTTCCAGGCGATCCTGCCGATCCGCGGAAAGATCATCAACGTCGAGAAGTCACGCATCGACCGGGTGCTGAAGAACAACGAGGTGCAGTCGCTGATCACCGCGCTCGGCACCGGCATCCACGACGATTTCGATCTCAGCAAGCTGCGCTATCACAAGATCGTGTTGATGGCCGATGCCGATGTCGACGGCCAGCACATCACCACGCTGCTGCTCACCTTGCTCTTCCGGTTCATGCGGCCGCTGATCGAGGCCGGACACGTCTACCTCGCCGCGCCGCCGCTGTACAAGATCAAGTGGAGCAAGGGCGACCCGGACTACGTCTACTCCGAGAAGGAGCGCGACGTGATGATCACGGCCGGGCAGGACGCCAACCGCAAGCTCGCCAAGGAAGACCCGATCCAGCGGTACAAGGGTCTCGGTGAGATGAACTCCAAGGAGCTGTGGGAGACCACGATGGATCCGGCCCACCGGATCCTGCGGCTCGTCACGCTCGACGACGCGGCTACTGCCGATGAGTTGTTCAGTGTGCTCATGGGGGAGGACGTCGAGGCGCGGCGGTCGTTCATCATTCGGAATGCGAAAGACGTGCGGTTCCTTGATATCTGATGTCCGGTCCTTTTCGCGCACGCACCTCGGCGTCTCCGGCTGGCGTCACGACCGGCGCGGTCGATCGAAAGGCTTGCTTTTAAGTGACCGACACCACTGACACGGGTGGGTTCGACCGGATCGAGCCGGTTGACATTCAGACCGAGATGCAGCGGTCGTACATCGACTATGCGATGTCGGTCATCGTGGGTCGGGCGTTGCCGGATGTGCGGGACGGGCTCAAGCCGGTGCACCGCAAGATCCTGTACGGGATGTTCGACTCGGGCTTTCGCCCCGACCGCAACTTCGTCAAGTGCGGCCGCGTCGTCGGCGACGTCATGGGCAACTACCACCCGCACGGTGACGGCGCGCTGTACGACGCGTTGGTGCGCATGGCACAGCCGTGGTCGTTGCGGTATCCGCTGATCGACCCGCAGGGCAACTTCGGGTCGCCGGGCAACGACCCGGCGGCGGCCTACCGCTACACCGAGTGCCGGTTGAAGAACCTCGCGATGGAGATGTTGCGCGACATCGACGAGGAGACCGTCAACTTCATCCCGAACTACGCCGGCAACACCACCGAGCCGGTCATCCTGCCGGCGCGGTTCCCGAACCTGTTGGTCAACGGTTCCGAGGGGATCGCGGTCGGGATGGCCACCCGGATCCCGCCGCACAATCTGCGCGAGGTCGCGTCCGGCGTGGCATGGGCACTCGACCATCCGGACGCGACGAGCGAGGAGCTGCTGGACAAGCTGCTCGAGCTGGTCCACGGCCCGGACTTCCCGACCCACGGCCTGATCGTCGGGCAGGACGGCATCCAGGACGCCTACCGCACCGGACGCGGCTCGATCCGGATGCGCGCCGTGGTCGAGGTCGAGCAGGACCAGAAGGGCGCCACCATCCTGGTGGTGAACGAGCTGCCCTACCAGGTCAACCCGGACAACCTCGTCGAGTCGATCGCCCAACTGGTCAAGGACGGCCGCATCGGCGGCATCCGGGCGATCCACAACGAGACCTCCGACCGCATCGGGATGCGCATCGTCATCACGCTGTCCCGCGACGGCGTCGCGAAGGTGGTGCTGAACAACCTGTTCAAGCACACCCAGCTGCAGACGACCTTCGGCGCGAACATGTTGGCGATCGTCGACGGCGTGCCCCGCACGCTGCGGCTGGACCAGTTCGTCACGCACTACGTCGAGCACCAGATCGAGGTCATCGTCCGGCGCACCCAGTTCCGGTTGCGCAAGGCCGAGGAGCGCGCCCACATCCTGCGGGCCCTGCTGAAGGCGCTCGACCAACTCGACGCCGTGATCGCGCTGATCCGCAATGCGCCCTCGGCCGAGGACGCCCGCGGCGGCCTCATGCAGCTGCTCGAGATCGACGAGCTGCAGGCCACTGCGATCCTGGACCTGCAGCTGCGCCGGCTGGCTGCGCTCGAGCGCAACCGCATCATCCAGGAGGCCGCCGAGATCGAGGCCACGATCGCCGACCTGAACGACATCCTGGCCAAGCCGGGCCGGCAACGGCAGATCGTTCGCGACGAGCTCGCCGAGATCGTCGACAAGTACGGCGACGAGCGGCGCACCCGCATCGTCCCGCACGACGGCGACGTGTCGATGGAAGACCTGATCGCCCAGGAAGACGTCGTCGTCACCATCACTCGCACCGGCTACGCGAAGCGCACCAAGACCGACCTCTACCGCGCCCAGCGGCGCGGCGGCAAGGGCGTGCAGGGCGCGAACCTGCGCGCCGACGACATCGTCGCGCACTTCTTCGTCACCTCGACCCACGACTGGATCTTGTTCTTCACGAACAAGGGCCGCGTCTACCGGGCGAAGGCCTACGAGCTGCCCGAGGCCAACCGCAACGCCCGCGGGCAACACGTGGCGAACCTGCTGGCCTTCCAGCCGGGCGAGACGATCGCCGAGGTCATCACCCTCAAGAACTACGAGGTCGCCCCGTACCTGGTGCTGGCCACCAAGCACGGCCTGGTGAAGAAGACCAAGCTGACCGACTTCGACTCCAACCGCACCGGCGGCATCGTCGCGATCAACCTGCGCGAGGACGACGAGCTGATCGACGCCGCGCTGATCTCGGCCTCCGACGACTTGTTACTCGTCAGTCGCAAGGCCATGTCGATCCGGTTCACCGCCGACGACGACGCGCTGCGGCCGATGGGCCGGGCCACGTCCGGGGTGTTCGGGATGCGATTCAACGACGGTGACGAGTTGCTGGCGATGGAGGTCGTCCGCGACGAGAACGCCGAAATCTTGGTCGCTACTGAGGGTGGCTACGCCAAACGCACCCGGATCGGCGAGTATCCCGTCCAAGGTCGGGGCGGCAAGGGCGTGCTCACCGCGCGTATCGTGTCAACCCGAGGTGGCCTTGTCGGTGCGGTCGCGGTGTCCCCGAAGGACGAGATCTACGCGATCACATCGGACGGGGTGGTGATTCGTACGACAGCGGCAGAGGTGCGGCGTGCCCAGCGCCAGACCATGGGTGTGCGCCTCATGAATCTGCCCGATGGCGTCAACGTGGTCGCCGTCGCCCGCAACGCCGACGAACCGGACGAGCAGGAGTAAGCGGATCGATCAGCTCGCAGTCTCAGACCGGTCAGCCGACCGCGCGCAGGAGGAATGGACGAATATGAGTTCGCCGCAGAACGGGCCGGGGGCGCCGACAGGTGTCGACGTCGACCCGAAGCCCCCTGCCCGGCACGGGTCGGCGCCGGATGACGCCGGGTTCGGGTCGAACTTCCCGCCCACCCCGGAATCCGCGCCGTCGACCGGCTGGGGGTCCACCTCCACCGTGACGGGCGGCCAGAATCCGCCGCCGGGCGGCGTCCCGAGCGCCGGGGTGAGCTACCCGCCGCCGCCGCCCCCGCCGGGTTCGGAGGCGCCGGGGCGTCCCGCAGCGCCGCCGAGCGGCCGGCGCGCCGCCCGGGCCCGCGGCCCGCGTCGCGCCCGGTTGCAGCTGCGGCACATCGACGCCTGGACGGTGCTGAAGTTCTCCTGCGTGCTGTCCATCGCGCTGTTCTTCGTCTGGCTGATCGTCATCGGTGTGCTGTTCGGCGTGCTCGACGCCACCGGGATCATCCAGAAGATCAACGACTCGATCACCACGATCAACGGCGCGAACGCAAAGCCGCCGGTGACGCCGGGCATCGTGTTCGGCGGCGCGGCGATCATCGGGGTCGTCAACATCGTGCTGTTCATCGCGATCACCACGATCGGCTCGGTGGTCTACAACCTGTGCGCCGACCTCGTCGGTGGCATCGAGGTCACCCTGTCCGAACGCTGATCGGGCGGCAGGAACCGGTTTGGGCGCGACCGCGCGCGCCCGTTACGCTTGCTCGAGTTCGCGGGCCTGTAGCTCAGACGGTTAGAGCGCATCCCTGATAAGGATGAGGCCGGAGGTTCAAGTCCTCCCAGGCCCACTGCAAGTCACCGCTGGAATCCGCAGCAGTCGGAGGTGTGCGTGAAGAAGGTCGTCATCCTGGTCGTCGCCGGCGTGGCGGCCGGCGCCGCCATCGCCCGCCGCCGCCAGACCCAGCGCGATTCCGATCAGCTGTGGCGCGAGGCCACCGCCGACGCCTCGAGCTGAGACGAAGACCCCACCTCGGGGACGTAGCTCAATTGGTAGAGCACCGCCTTTGCAAGGCGGGGGTTGAGGGTTCGAGTCCCTTCGTCTCCACCCAACGCAGGCCCCGTCAGCGGGTTCTGCCGTAGAACAGATAGAAGATGCCGCCGATCGGGATCATGATCGCGATCAGCACCGTCCAGCCGGTTCGGGACAGGTAGCTCAATTCGGCGTCCTGCGCCCGGCCAGGTCTTTGAAGCAGAGCATCTCGAACCGGACGACGGCCACGATGGCTACGGCCACCACGACCGCGATCACAACGTCCTGGGACGTCGGCAAGGTCATCGGTCGCCCCCGTTCACGGCCAGTACCGACCGAGCCGACGCAACAGCGGTCCGATCACCGGGCGATGCTGCCAGCCGTGCCTCATCACCACGCGGCGCCCCGATCGCAGTCCGTCGCGCAGCCGACCGGCGATCGACGGCCGGAGCACGTCTTCCTGCTGGCGAGCCTGATGGTGGAGGAAGTGCGCGCAACGATGGCACACCACGACCTCGGGATGGCTGCCCAGATGCACCAGGCGCTCGGCCGGGAACCGCTCACCGCAACACCAGCACGCTTGCGGGCCATCGCCGTCACTCATCGACCCACCTCGCACGCACCCGACCCCGCCAGTATGAACTGCCGAGAACCCGGACTTCCGTCATGCGCTTGTACGGACCGCGAACGTCGATCCAGTGTGGCGGGTACACCCTGATCGCCGAGACCGTCGACTGCGGACGATCAGAACGAGCGGGTCCCGGTCTTGCGATGGGTCGGGCGCGGCACGTCGGCCTTGTCGAAGACGATGATGCTGTCATAGACATGCATCCCGCGGATGGACTTGGTGTACTCATCCACGACGAATCGCTCGGGTTCCTTGGAATGCCAGGCGTGCTGCTGGTCGATGAGGTCCTTGGCGTACTCGATGAACGTCCCTGGCCGCTGGTACCCACCACCCCAGCGATCCCAGTAGCTGGTGTGCAGATCCTCCATCAGGAAGACGCCACCGTCGCTGATGACCGGCCAGAACTCCTCGAAGGTCGCGATCTGCTGGTTGGCGGTGTGCCCGCCGTCCTCGATGAGCACGTCGACCGAACCGAGCCGCGCGGCCAGGTCGCGCAGGAAGCCGCGATTCTCCTGGTCACCGATCACGACCTCGACCCGGTCCTCGCTCAGCTCGGCACACTTGGGGTTGATGTCCACGCCGACGATGCGCGCGGCCGGCCCGAAGTAGGACTTCCACATCTGCAGTGAGCCACCCTGCGAGACCCCGAACTCGAGCACCGTGACCGGCCGGTCGCGGAACGGGGCGAAGTGCCGGTCATAGATGTCGAAGTAGTGCATCCACTTGTGGATCAGCCGGCCCTGGTTCGCCTCGAAGTACGCCCGCAACGGGTTCTCGTCGGGTCCGGCATCCTGCGCCGACCGGCCCAGACGGTGCCGGGCGAGGCGGGCCTCCAACTTGGCGAGCGCGAGGTCACTGCGTTCGACCGCGGCGTCCTTCCACTGCTTCGTCCGCGGCGTTCCGGTCGCGTTTGTCGTCGCCATGGTGGCCTCGCCTTTCGGTGATGTTGAGCTGAATCGCAGGTTACCGAAGCCCACCTGGGTGGATGTCACCAGTCGCCATGCGTTCAGTGTGGAGTGGCTGTGTCCGTAAACGTTCCCGAGCGCGGGTGATCTTGACGCGGGATGCGTCGTCAAACACCCACTAAACCGCAACGTTTCCGTCGGGTAACTTTGCCGCCGTTGCGGCTTGCGTACCGCTTAACTCCTGCTTAGGTTCGGAAGATCGAGCGTTTCACGGGGGCCGGCCATCTGCACGGTCTCCCGCTGCGCCATCGCCCCTTACCCGGGAGGAAATGCATGCTCAACCGTCGCCTCACAGCCGTCGCGGTCACCGCCGCGACGGTGCTGGCCACCACGGTGGCTGCCGCGGGAACCGCGTCAGCATCACCAGGTCGGCACGCGCTACCCGACAGCGCGCCGCACTGGCTGGCCAAAGCCAAGCAGAGCAGCGCCGTCGCTCACTCCACCAGCCTCGACTTCGCCGTCCTGCTCGGCATGCGGAACGCGGCCGGCGCGCAGGCACTGGTCAAGAAGCTGTCCGACCCGCACAGCGCCAGCTACGGCAAGTGGCTGACGAACGCGCAGTTCCGGGCGCAGTTCGCGCCCGCGAAGTCCGACGTCGCGGCCGTGCAGGGCTGGTTGCGCTCGAACGGTCTGAAGGTCGAATCCACGATGCGCAGCGGGATGGCGATCGAGGTCACCGGCTCGGCCGCGCAGGTCGAGAAGGTCTTCGGCACCTCGCTGAAGAACTACCGCTACCGCGGCCAGACCGTCAGCGCGAACACCTCGACCCTGTCGCTCGCGTCCTCGACACCGGCTGCCGTCGTCTCGTCCATCAGCGGCGTGGTCGGCCTCGACCAGGGCAGCATGCTCAAGACGCCGTCGAAGACGCTCCCCGGCCCGCCGCCGGGCGCGCGGTACGGCGTCGCGCCGTGCTCGTCGTACTTCGGCCAGAAGATCGCCACCGACAAGCCGGACGCGTATGGCAAGAAGCAGCCGTACGCGGTGTGCGGCTACGGCCCGCAGCAGTACCAGGGCGCCTACGGTGAGTCCTCGCTGCTGGCCAAGGGCATCACCGGCAAGGGCGTGACCGTCGCGATCACCGACGCCTACGCCGCGCCGACGATCCTCGAGGACGCCCAGAAGTACAACTCGGTCCACTCGCAGCCGGCGTTCAAGGCCGGCCAGTTCAGCCAGATCCTGCCGAAGAACTTCAACGACTTCGCGCTGTGCGGCCCGCAGGGCTGGTACGGCGAGGAGACGTTGGACGTCGAGGCTGTGCACGCGATGGCGCCGGGCGCCGACGTGGTCTACGTCGGCGGCAAGAACTGCCTGTCCGGCCTCGACCTCGCGTGGGCGCGCTCGATCGACAACCACGTCGCCGACATCGTGACGAACTCGTGGGGAGACGGCGTCGACACGGTCGCCGAACTCGGCCAGCCCTACATCGACTTCTACCAGCAGTTCTCGCTCGAAGCGGCGCTGACCGGGATCACCGTCAACTTCTCCACCGCTGACGACGGCGACTACACCGCCGGTGGCACCAACGTGGCAGCCAAGACCGTCAGCTTCCCGGCCGACCTGCCGTACGTGACTGCCGTGGGCGGCACCAGCGTCGAGATCGGTGCGAACAAGCAGTGGCTCGGTGAGTACGGATGGCAGAACGCCTACTCCAACCTGGTCAACGGTGCGTGGACGCCGAACCCGCCTGGTGCTTACAGCTCCGGTGGTGGCGGCGGGACCAGCCAGCTGTTCGCGCAGCCGGCCTACCAGCAGGGCGTCGTGCCGAGCAGCATCAGCAACTACTACGGCTCGACACCGATGCGCGCGATCCCGGACATCTCGATGCCGGGTGACCCGAACACCGGTTTCCTCGTGGGCGAGACCCAGGAGTTCCCGGACGGGACCTACTGGGACCAGTACCGCATCGGCGGCACCAGCCTGTCCTCGCCGTTGATGGCCGGCGTCGTCGCTGTCGCCAGCCAGTACACCGGCAAGAAGCTGGGCTTCGTGAACCCGCTGTACTACCAGCTGAACGGGTCCTCGGCGGTGCACGACATCGTCGCCCCGACCAGCCCGGTGGCCCAGGTGCGGACCAACCTGGTGAACGGTGTCGACACCTCGGCAGGCAAGTCCTACATCCTGCAGACGATCGACACGCAGTCCAGCACGATCCACAGCATCCCTGGCTACGACGACGAGACCGGCGTCGGGACCCCGAACGGGCCCGGCTTCTTCTCGGCGCTCGCAACTGCGGCGAACGGCGGCTGAGCCGGCTGTACCGAACGATGATCAGTTGAACCGGGTGGCCTCGTGCGGCGTTCGCGTCGCGCGAGGCCACTCGTTCGTCTCCGGCATGTTGCAGACACGGAAAGGAATCGCATGACCGTACGTCGCACCACCGCCGTCACGGCCGCCGCCGCGACGGTGCTCGCCGCCGCGGTGGCCGCCACCGGCTCCGCAGCCTCGGCCGCGCCCTCGAGCAAAGCCGTACCGAACACCGCACCGACCTGGACCGCGCACGCCCGCCACCTGGGCCACGCGAAGTCGTCGACCGCCGTCTCCGCCCGGGTGTACCTCGCGCCGCGTGGCGGCCTGGCCGCGCTGAAGGCCGCCGCGATCGCGGTGAGTACGCCGGGTAGCAGCAGCTACCACAGGTTCTTGTCCAAGTCCGCCTACCAACAGCACTACGGCGTCACCTCGGCCACCGTGGCAGCCGTGTCGTCCTACCTGCGGGCCGGCGGGCTGCACGTACGCGGTGTCGGTGCCGCGAACCGCTACATCACCGTCAGCGGCACGGTCGCCGCGGCAGAGAAGACGTTCGGCGCGAAGATCGAGCGTTACCGGCACGACAATGCAACGGTGCAGGCGCCGGCATCCGCCCTGAAGGTGCCGACCTCCATCGCGTCCTCGGTCCTCACCATCACCGGTATCGACACGACCAAGCGCGTGATGAAACCGGCGAGCACGCCGCAGCACGCGCCGGCCGGGCTTCCGGGTCGGCAAGCCGTGTTCTGCCTACTACGGCCAGAAGAGCGCGAGCAGCGTGCCCGCATTCCAGGGCAAGACGCTGCCGTACGCGGTGTGCGGATACACCGGCCGCCAGTTGCGTACCGCGTATGAGGGCTCGACGAAGCTCACCGGCGCGGGCGTGACCGTCGCGATCACCGACGCCTACGCGGCGCCGACGATCCGTGGCGACGCGAACACCTACGCGGTCAATCACGGCGACAAGCCTTTCGCCGACGGTCAGTTCATCCAGACGAAGGCGCCGTCGTACGAGCAGCAGGAGGCCTGCCAACCGTCGGGCTGGTACGGCGAGGAGACGCTCGACGTCGAGGCCGTGCACGCGATGGCCCCGGACGCGAAGGTGCACTACTACGCATCGTCCAACTGCTACGACGACGGATTCCTCGTGACCCTGGGGAACATCGTCGACGAGGACTCCGTCCAGGTCGTGACGAACTCCTGGGGCGACCCGGAGAACGACAAGGTCGACGGGGCGACCGAGTGGGCCGCGGCCTATGAAGCCGTCTTCGCGCAGGGCGCGATGGAAGGCATCAGCTTCCTGTACTCCTCGGGCGACGACGGCGACGAACTCGCCGCCACCGGGACCCTGCAGCCGATCTACCCGTCCTCCGATCCGCTGGTCACCTCGGTGGGCGGCACCTCGACCGGCATCGACTCGCACAGCCGGCTCGCCTGGCAGACCGCATGGGGCACCCACGAGTTCTCACTCACCGACGCCGGTGGCTGGAGCCCGGACGGCTTCATCTACGGCGGTGGCGGCGGGGCGTCGACGGTGTTCGCGAAGCCGGCGTACCAGGACGGCGTCGTGCCGGGCGACCATGCGGCAGACCCCGGACATGGCGCTCAACGGCGACCCGACGACCGGCATGCTGGTCGGCGAGACGCAGCAGTTCCCAGACGGGACGTACTACGACGAGTACCGCATCGGCGGGACGAGCCTGTCCTCGCCGTTGTTCGCGGGGATGACGGCCCTGTCGCTGCAGCACGCAGGCAGCGGCGCGGGTCTGCTGAACCCGGCGATCTACTCCGCCCGCTCGGCGTTCACCGACGTGAAGGGCGGCGCCCCGGATGCCGGCAACGTCCGGCCCGACTACGCCAACGGCGTGGACGCGTCCGACGGCGTCAGCTACTCGGTGCGCACGTTCAACCAGGACAGCAGCCTGAAGACCCGCAAGGGCTGGGACAACGCAACCGGGGTCGGCGTGCCGAACCCCGGGTGGTTGACCGCGCTCGGCTGACCTGTTCCGAACGCCCGGCCCCGGGGCGGCGCACCCGCGTCGTTCCGGGGCCGCTGCGTTGTCTGGGTAGCGTGGCAGCCATGAACCTGCTTGCCGTCTGGCTGGGCAAGCTCACCCTGCTCGGGTTGCGGCTGCTGGGCCGCCGCGGCAACGCGCTGCCCGGGTTGGTCGTCGAGAAGGTGTTCCCGCGCTACCTCGCCCGGGCGATGGCCGGGCTGCCCGAAGGGGTGGTCGTGGTCTCCGGCACCAACGGCAAGACGACCACGACGAAGATGGTCGCCACCGTCCTCGGCGAGCGGGTGCGAGTGCTCACCAACGACACCGGCTCGAACTTCGTGCGCGGCGCGATCACCGCCACCATCGAGCACGCCACCTGGTCGGGCCGGCTGCCCTACGACGTCGCCGTCTTCGAGCTCGACGAGGCGTGGGCGGTGCGGTTCGTGGAGCGGGTGGCGCCGCAGCGCGCGCTGTTGCTCAACGTCATGCGCGACCAACTCGACCGGTTCGGCGAGATCGACACCACCGCCGCACTGCTCGGTAAGGTGGCCGCCGCCACCACTGGCCACCTCGTGCTCAATCGCGACGACGAACGCATCGCCGCGCTCGCCGCGGACACTACGGCGCAGGTCAGCTACTACGGCGTGGCGCCACACCTGCGCGAGCTGTTCCCCAACGACGAGGAGCTCTACGGCGGTCCCGTGCACGTCTCGAACCTGCCCGCGGCGGTTCAGCTGCAGACACTGCCCGGGCCCGGGCGCCCGGCGCTGACGATGCAGATGGGCAGCGTCGATCACGACGTGGTGCTGCGGGCCGAGGGTCCGCACAACGCCCAGAACGTCTGCGGTGCGGCCGCCGTGGCACTCACCTTCGGCTTCCCGGCCGAGACCGTGCTGGCCGGCATCGCGAAGGTGTCCCCCGCCTTCGGCCGGGGCCAGACGTTCACCATGGACGGTCGCAAGGTCGTGCTGCAGCTGGTGAAGAACCCGGCCGGGTTCCGGCAGAGCCTGCGCACCCTCGACGTCGCCGAACCGCAGGCCGTGGTGATCGTGATCAACGACGACTACGCCGACGGGCGGGACGTGTCCTGGCTGTGGGACGTCGACTTCGCCGCGGTCGGTGGCCGCCCGATGCGCCGCAGCACCTCCGGCACCCGGGCCACCGACATGGCGGTGCGGCTGCGCTACGACGACGTCGAGGTGGACGAGGTCGAGGCGGACCTGGAGAAGGCGGTCCGCTCGGCGGTCGCTGCTGTCGCGCCCGGCGCCACCGTGGTGGTGTTCAGCACCTACACCGCCATGTGGGCACTGCACTGCGGTGCTGCAACGGATCGCGGTCGCCGCATGAACTCACCCCACGAGACCGCTCGGCTAACAACGCTCCGCGCTTTCGCGGGGGCCCCGCGATGAACGCTCCCGAACTGGTCCTCGTGCACCTGTATCCGCGCGAGATGAACATCTACGGCGACACCGGCAACGTGCTGGTGCTGCGCAAGCGGCTGCAGTGGCGCGGGCTGCCGGTGCGGGTGGAGCCGGTCAGCGTCGGCGACCCGTTGCCGAACGACGCGGACATCCTGCTCGGCGGCGGTGGGCAGGACGCCGCGCAGGGCGAGATCGGCGCCGATTTCGTGGCCCGCGGACCGCAACTGCGGGCGATGGCCGACGACGGCGTCGTGATGCTCACGATCTGCGGCAGCTACCAGTTGCTCGGGCACGAGTTCGTCACGCACGAGGGATTGCACATCGCCGGGGTCGGAGTGCTCGACGTGATCACCCGCGGGCAGTCGGCCCGGTTGATCGGCAACAACGTCGTCGACACACCGCACGCGGGTCGGTTGGTGGGTTACGAGAACCACAGCGGGCTCACCACGCTCGGGCCAGGGGCCCGGCCGCTCGGCACCACCGCCTCCGGGCGCGGCAACAACGGCGCCGACCGCACCGAGGGCGCAATGCGCGACAACGTCATCGGTACCTACCTGCACGGGCCGGTGCTGGCCAAGAGCCCCCGCTTCGCCGACGATCTGTTGCACCGTGCCTACCGGCGCCGGGGTGCCACCGTGGACCTCGAGCCGCTCGACGACACGTTGCCCGACCGTGCGGCCCGGGTGGCGGCCGGCCGGCCCCGATGAGAGCACGGGCGCTGCTCGCCGGTGCCGCCGTGTGCGGCGCTGGCCGCCTGCACCTCCAGCGGCACCCCGGCCGCGCCCACGGACACGGGCGCGGCGAGCACCCGCACCGAGGTGATCACCCGCACCCGAACCTCGACCGCGCCGCCGTACACCCCTCCGCCGGCGACCTCGGTCGCGCCGCTGCCGCCCGGCACGCACCCACCACGCGGTGAGAAGGCGGGCCGGTGCCCGTACATCCGGGCCGGGTTGGACGCCGAGCCGGGCCCGGCGCCGACCGTCGCCGACATCGAGGGCGACCGGGTCGGACGGGTGACGCTGCTGTCCGGGTACCGGCCGACGGGGTGCCGGTTCTACTTCGCCTACCCCGACTACCAGCCGGTGGCCGACATCCTGCCGACCACGTTTTCGACCGCCACGCAGGCTCGTAACGCGATGATCCGCACGGCGGCGGCCGGGAGTGACGTGTCGACCTACCGGGACTTCGCGCAGGGCCTGACCGGCATCTCCTACCGCACCCGGTTCAACGGCGAGGACGGCGCGCGCGACTGGGCATTCGTGTTCGCCAAGGGCACGGTGACGGTGGTGGTGCACACCCAGCAGACCACCTCCTCATCGAACGCGCGCTACCTCGCGGCGGCGATCGCCGCCAAGTTCTGACGGCGCTGGCCGTCCGTGGCTCGTGGCAGGATGAACGTTCCGCTCGCGCGAATCTCCGTCCCCAGAACCCGGGAGCCGTCACGTGTCCTCCGCAACGCAGATCGCCACCCTGCATACCTCTGCAGGTGACATCCGAATCGAGCTGTTCGGCAATCACGCGCCGAAAACGGTGAAGAACTTCGTCGACCTCGCCACCGGCGCCAAGGAGTGGACGCACCCCGGCACGCGCGCGAAGTCCAACGAGCCGCTCTACGACGGCACCGTGTTCCACCGGGTCATCGCCGGGTTCATGATCCAGGGCGGCGACCCGCTGGGCGAGGGCTACGGCGGCCCCGGTTACCAGTTCGCCGACGAGTTCCACCCGGAGCTCGCCTTCGACCGTCCGTACCTGCTGGCGATGGCCAATTCCGGCCCGAACACCAACGGGTCGCAGTTCTTCGTCACCGTCGCCCGCACCCCGCACCTGAACCGCCGGCACACGATCTTCGGCGAGGTCGCCGACGCCGACAGCCGTGCGGTCATCGACTCGATCGCCACCACCAAGACCGGCCGCGGCGACAAGCCGGTCACGCCGATCACGATCGAGTCGGTGACGGTCGAACCGGCGAGCTGAGCCGCGCTCAAACCAGCAGGATGACCGACCCGGAGCAGCGTTGCTACCGCCACCCGAACCGGGAGGCGCTGGTCCGCTGTACCCGGTGCAACCGGCCGATCTGCCCCGACTGCATGCGCCCGGCCTCGGTCGGGTTCCACTGCCCGGACGACGTCGATCAGGCCGCCCGTACCGTACGGGTGCCGCGCAACGCGTTCGGTGCCCGGCTGCTCGCCCATCCGCCGTACGTCACGGGTGTTCTCGTGGTCGCGAACGTGCTCGTGTACCTCTACACGGGGTTGCAGTCGGTGCACGGGATCAACGACCCGGCTGCGGCGAAGCCGTCGTCGTTGTTCTTCCGCTGGCAGCTCGTGCCCCAGTACGTGCACGACGACACCGACTACTACCAGCTGATCACGTCGGCGTTCCTGCACGTCAACCTGTTGCACCTGGCGTCGAACATGATCGCGCTGATCGTCATCGGCCCGGCGCTCGAGTCGCAGCTGGGCCACTGGCGCTACGCGGCGGTCTACGTGTTGGCTGCGCTCGGCGGCAGCACCGCCGTGTACGTGTTCGGCAACCCGCTCGGCCCGACGGTAGGGGCCTCCGGTGCGATCTTCGGGCTGTTCGGCGCCGCTCTGGTGCTCTTCCGCAAGCTCGGCCTCGACCCGCAGTGGCTGGTCGGGATCATCGCGCTCAACTTCGTGCTGACCTTCTCGATCGACGGGATCTCGAAGCTCGCGCACCTCGGCGGCTTCGTGGCCGGCATGCTTGCTGCCGCTGCGCTCAACGGCATCCCGCAGCGCCGTGGCGGCGTCGGCCGGCGGGTGTCGACCGGTGCGCAACTGGCCGGGCTCGGTGCGGTCGCGTTGGTGATCGTGGTGATGGTGGGGATCCGGACCGCGACCTTCTGACGGGCGGCGGGAGCTGGGTCAGTGCGGCCGGAACGCGTTCACGAGTTCGGCGACGGTCTCCGGGTCGGCGCCCAGCGCCCGGCGGCTGAGCACGACCAGGGTCGAGCCGGCGTCGATCTCGAGCGTGGTGCTGCGCAGCCCCAGTCGCAGGCGGGTGTCGGCGTGCACCCGCTCGACGTCGGGCCAGGCCAGCCGGGCGCGGGCGGTGGGCGAGCGGATCTCGAGTCCCTCCCCGGTGGCGGTGAGCCGCGGGCGGAACACCAGGTCGGAACCGACGTAGGCGAGCAGCACGACCACCGCGATCGCGGCGAGCAACCGCCCGGCCGGGTCCGCGGTGGTCAGGGTCAGGATCAGTGCGAGGACCAGGCCACCGGCCGCGAGCGCGGTCACCCGACCGTCGGGCCCGAATCGGGCGGCGGGCGCGCGGGCTACGTCATCCACAGGGTTTTCCCCAGCTGGGGACGAACTACAGGCGTGTAATCACAGGCGTGGAAAATGCTGTGGACTAGCGCCAGCGGACCGCCATGACCAGCCCGAGCAGCATGATCCCGAAGCCGACGGCGAAGTTCCACGCGCCCAGGCTGGCCATGAACGGGATGTGCGGGGAGGTGCCGCTGGAGGTCAGGTAGTAGACGACCATGTAGGCCAGCCCGAGCACCAGCACGGCGGCCATGACGATCGGATACCAGGTCGGGCTGGGCGCCAGCGACCGAGCCGGAGCGGCCGAGGACGTCCGCAGCGGGCTGTCGCTCTTCTTGCGAACCTTTGACTTGGGCACGGCGGGATCTCCTGGTCACAACTGCGAGTCGAACATCGGCTGAGTGGCGCCGCGCTGAACAGGCGGCGCCATGGCGTCAGCAGCTAGCGTAGACGCGAATCGTGAGAACGCGCTGGTCCAGGGCTCGTTCGGTGGAGCAGCAAGGGTGGACGGCATGCCTGCGAAGCAGCGCGCAGCGCGCGTGACCCGTTCCTGGCGCCTGCTCGTGCCGGTGGTCTGCCTCGTGGCCGGGGTCGTCTTCGCAACCAGCGCCCGGGAGTCGCGCGGGACCGAGTTGCGGGCCCCGGGCACCGCGAACCTCGTCGACACCGTGCGGGCGGCCGAGGCACGGGTGCACACCCTCGACGGGCGGCTGCACGAACTGCAGGGCCAGGTCGACGCGGCGGAGAAGCAGGCCGGGCAGGACAACTCGGTGGTGGCCGCAGCGCAGGCGAAGGTGTCCCCGCTCGAGAGCCCGGCCGGCCTCGACGCGGTGCACGGGCCGGGTCTGGAGGTCGTGCTCGACGACGCCGACACCGACGACCTGCCCGACGGGACTCAGGTCGACCCGAACCAGCTGGTCGTGCACCAGTCGGATCTGCAGGCTGTCGTCAACGCGCTGTGGGCCGGCGGCGCCGAGGCGGTGTCCATCGCCGGGCAGCGGATCATCGCCACCTCGGCGGTGCGGTGCGTCGGTAACACGCTGCTGCTCAACGGCGAGGTGTACTCCCCGCCGTACCGAGTGCTTGCGATCGGCCCCGCAGGTCCGATGCAGGCTCGGATGAACGCCTCACCGGGTGTGAAACTGTTCCGCGAAGCGGCCGGCTACTACGGCCTGGGCTACACGGTCGAGCAGCGCAACGATGTCCGGATCGGCGCCTATCGCGGGTCGCTGGCCCTCGTCTACGCGCACGCGGGGAGGTGAGCGAGGTGGCGGACACCACGGAGGAAGACGCACATGCACCGCGGCACTCGCGGCCCGGCATGAGCACCGGCGACAAGGTGCGATTCGTGCTGCGTGGAGTGGGTCAGACCCTGATCACGCTCGGGTGCATCGTCTTGTTGTTCGTGGTGTACGAGGTGTGGATCACCAACGTCTTCTCGTTGCACGAGAACCACGAGGTGGCCACCAAACTGCAGCAGGACTGGAACAACGAGACCGACGACCCGCTTCTTCCGCTGCCCGGCGGCAAGCAGCCGAGCGTCAAGACTGGGCACCGGTATCGCCAACCTGTACCTCCCGCGGCTCGGCAGCGACTACCACTACGCCATCGTCCAGGGCACCAACCAGGACGACCTCGCCAAGGGTCCGGGGCACTACGTCGGCACCGCCATGCCGGGCCAGATCGGCAACTTCGCGGTGGCGGGCCACCGGGTCGGCAAGGGCGAGCCGTTCCTGAACATCGACAAGCTGCGCTCCGGTGACGCGGTGGTCGTGGAGACGAAGTCCTACTGGTACGTCTACCGGGTGAAGGGCCACCCGACGGGCAGCGATCCACAGAACTCGACCGATGCCGACGGCATCCCGGGCCGCGAGATCGTCAGCCCGAGCGACGGTGACGTGCTGCTGCCGGTGCCCAACCATTCTGGGGCGAAGCCGACCGAGCCGTTGATGACGATGACGACCTGCCACCCCAAGTTCACCGCGACGCAGCGGATGATCGTCTACTCGAAGCTGCAGACCAAGGTGCCCAGCACCGGGAACGCCATGCCGGCGCAGATCAAGGCGCTCTACAGCGAGGAGAAGGGCTGATGTACACCTGGATCTGGCGACATCTGCCCGGCCCGCTGTCGGTGCGCCTGCTGCAGGTGTTGTTGCTCGTGGCAGCCGTGTCGGCGCTGCTGCTGTTCGTGATCTTCCCGTGGATCGAGCCGCACCTGCCCATCAGCCAGGTCACCGTGGACCATCAATGACAAACGGAGTAAACGCTCACCGCCGCTTCGCGGGCCAACGCCGTCGCGTGAAGATGGTCGGATGAGCGCGCGCATCCTCGTCGTCGACAACTACGACAGCTTCGTCTACAACCTCGTCCAGTACCTCGGTCAGCTCGGCGCGCAGACGATCGTGCGGCGCAACGACGCCGTGCTCCCGGACGAGCTGGACGACCTCGGCGTCGACGGTGTGCTCATCTCGCCGGGACCCGGCACCCCGGAGGACGCGGGACAGTCGATGGCCTTCGTGACGGCATGCGCCGAGCGCGCGCTGCCGTTGTTCGGCGTCTGCCTGGGGCACCAGGCGATCGGCGCGGTGTTCGGGTCGCCGGTCGTGCGGGCGCCGGAACTGCTGCACGGCAAGACCAGCTGGATCGAGCACGACGGGTCGGGCGTACTCGCCGGCCTGCCGTCGCCGTTCCTGGCCACGCGCTACCACTCGCTCGCGGTGTCCGCGGACCGGCTGCCCGCCGAGATCGTCGTCACCGGTCGCACGCCGTCGAGGGTCGTGATGGCCATGCGGCACACCAGCCTGCCGATCGAGGGCGTGCAGTTCCACCCGGAATCCGTGCTCACCCACGGCGGGCACCTGATGGTCGCGAACTGGCTGCGGGTGTGCGGGGCCGACGTGGACGACGCGGTGGTGCAGCGCCTCGGCGCGGACATGGACGCGCTGCGCGCGACCGCGTTCGCCGGCCAGTAGACCCGCCGCGCAACGTCAGGCCTGCGCCTTTGCGGCCGCCTTCATCTCCTTCTTGAACGACCGCACCTTGTCCAGCGAATCGGCGTCGACGACGTCGGCCACCGAGCGGTGCACGCCCTTTGCGCCGAATTCGCCGGTAGCCGCGCGCCAACCGCGCGGCTGGACGCCGTACTGCTTGCCGAGCAGGGCCGCGAAGATCTTCGCCTTCTGCTCGCCGAAACCGGGCAGCGACCCCACCCGCTGGACCAGTTCGTCGCCGGAGCGGGCGCCGGCCCACACGGCACTGGCGTCGCCGTCGTAGCGCTCCACGAGGATCCGAGCCAGCGACTGCACCCGCTTCGCCATCGCCGCCGGGAACCGGTGCAGCGCCGGCGGTTGCCGGAAGATCGCCTCCAGCTCCTGCGGGTCGGCGTCGGCGATCGCACGAGCGTCGAGGGTGCCGCCCATCCGCTCGCGCAGCACGTCCGGAGAGGTGAACGCCTTCTCCATCGGGATCTGCTGGTCGAGCAGCATCCCGATCAACAGGGCCAGTGGCTCGTCGGTCAGGAGCTGGTTGGCCTGCTCGGTGTACGCCAGGAACATGTGCTGATCCCATCACACGGCGCTGTCATCGGGGAACGCTTTCTCCATGCGCTGGGTGTTCGGTGATCAGCTGGGTCGGCACTTCCTCGACGACGCGAACGAGCAGGTGCTGCTGATCGAGTCGCAGGGCGGTGTTCGCGCGGCGTCGGTTCCACCGGCAGAAGGCACATCTGGTGCTGTCCGCGATGCGGCACCGCGCGGCCGAGCTGGGCGATCAGTGCCGCTATGTCCGGTCCGACACCTACCGATCGGCGTTGCCGCGTGAGCGGGTTTCGGTGTGCCATCCCACCTCGCACCGGGCGCTGGACTTCGTGTCGGGCCTCGACGGCGTCGACGTGCTCGACGCCCGCGGGTTCGCCACTCCGATCGACGAATTCACGCGCTGGGCCGACGGTCGGGGAACGAAGCGGCTGTTGATGGAGGACTTCTACCGCGACGCGCGGCGCCGATTGGACGTGCTCATGGACGGCGCGGATCCGGCCGGCGGACGCTGGAACTTCGACGCCGACAATCGCGAACCGCCACCGAAGCAACCGACCCTCGGCGTCGCCGAACCGTGGTGGCCGGAGGAGGACGAGATCGACGACCAGGTCCGCCGTGATCTGGACGTCTGGGAACGCGACGGCATCGAGTTCGTCGGCACCGACGGCCCGCGCCGTTTCGCGGCGACCCGTACCGAGGCGCTGCATGCGCTGCGTGACTTCGTGGCGCACCGGCTCCCGCACTTCGGCGCCCACGAGGACGCGATCCTGCAGGCCGACGCGTGGATGGCGCACTCGCTGCTCTCGGCGCCGTTGAACCTCGGCCTGCTCGACCCGATCGAAGTCGTGCAACGCGCCGAACAGGCCTACCGTGACGGCGCCGCACCGATCGCGTCGGTGGAAGGGTTCGTCCGGCAGGTGATCGGCTGGCGCGACTACGTGTGGCACCTCTACTGGTACGAGCCGCGCAGTTATCGGCGCCGCAACGAACTCGGCGCCACCACCGCCGTGCCGAAGTGGTTCGCCGACCTCGACCACGATCGGGTCGACGCTGCCTGCCTGGCCGACACATTGCGCAACGTGCGCGAGCACGGCTGGGTGCATCACATCCCGCGGCTGATGGTGCTGGGCAACTATGCAATGCAACGCGGGTGGCGGCCGGCGCAGGTCACCGACTGGTTCCACCGCTCGTTCGTCGACGGCTACGACTGGGTGATGGTGCCCAACGTGGTGGGCATGTCGCAGTACGCCGACGGCGGGGTGATGGCCACCAAGCCCTATGCCGGCGGTGGCGCCTACATCGACCGGATGAGCGACTACTGCGGCGATTGCCGGTACGACCCGAAGGTGCGCGTCGGCGACGACGCGTGCCCGTTCACCGCCGGGTACTGGGCATTCCTGCACCGCAACCGCGATGCGCTCGCCGGCAACCACCGCATCGCGCAGCCGCTGCGCGGGCTCGGACGTCTCAAGGACCTGGACGCATTACTGGAACAGGAATCTGCCCGCGGTTCCCGCGCGCCGTGACGAGGTCGGGTCAGGCCAGGGGGTGCGAGAGCGCAGAGTTCGCCGCGGTAACGGCGGTGCCGGAGCGGACGAGTTCCACCGCCGCTTCGATTTCCGGAGCCAGGAAACGATCAGGTCCGGCGGCCGGTACCTGCTCGCGTAACGCAGCGACCACTGCGCCTGTCGCGGGGCCGGCGGCGAGCGGCGCACGCAGGTCCAGTGCCCGGGCCGCGGTGAGCAACTCGATCGCGAGGACTCGGGTGAGTGCGTCGACCGACCGGCGCAGCTTGCGCGCCGCCGACCAGCCCATCGACACATGGTCCTCCTGCATCGCACTCGACGGGATCGAGTCGACACTCGCCGGCACCGCAAGGCGTTTCATTTCCGAAACCAATGCTGCCTGGGTGTACTGCGCGATCATGTGCCCGGAGTCGACGCCGGGATCGTCGGCGAGGAACGGCGGCAGGCCGCGGGAGCGGGCGACGTCGAGCATCCGGTCGGTGCGCCGTTCGCTCATCGACGCGACATCGGCGGCCGGGATGGCCAGGAAGTCGAGGACGTAGGCAACGGGTGCGCCGTGGAAATTGCCGTTGGACTGGACCCTGGTGTCCACCGGCCCGTCCGAGAGCACCACCGGATTGTCGACCGCCGATGACAACTCGTAGTCGGCTACGGCGCGGGCATGGGCGAGCGTGTCCCGGGCGGCGCCGGCCACCTGCGGTGCGCATCGCATCGAGTATGCGTCCTGCACGTACACGCAATCGGGACCGGCGTGCGACGCGACGATCGGCGAATCGGCGAGCAGGGCCGTCATGTTGGCCGCCGCCGTCGCCTGCCCGGGCTGCGGCCGGAGTGCCTGCAGATCCGCGGAGAAGACCCGGGCCGTGCCGAGCATCGCCTCCACACTCATCGCCGCGGTGAGGTCGGCGGTGCGCAGCAACAGTTCGAGATCGGTGCAGGCGAGCAGCAGCTGCCCCAGCATCCCGTCGGTGCCGTTGATGAGGGCCAGGCCCTCCTTCTCCACCAGCTCCACCGGTGTGAGCCCGTGCTCGGCAAGCGCTGCGGCTGCCGGGACGAGGGCGCCGTCGGCGCGGTGCACATCCCCCTCGCCGATCAATGCCAAGCGCCACATGTGCGAGCGGCGCGAGGTCACCCGAGCAGCCCAGCGAGCCGAACTCGTGCACCACCGGGGTGATGCTGTTGTCGAGCAACGCCGCCAGCGCCTGCGCGGTGCCGGTGCGTACACCGGTGTGCCCGGTGGCGAGCGTGGACAGCCGCAGCAGCATCATCGCCCGCACCACCTCCCGCTCGACCTCGGGCCCGGACCCGGCGGCGTGCGAACGGATCAGCGAACGCTGCAGGAGCGCCCGCTGGGCCGGCGGGATGTGTTTGGTGGCCAGCGCCCCGAAGCCGGTCGAGATGCCGTAGTGCGGCTCGACGTCGTCGGCGAGGCGCTCCACCACATCGCGCGCGGCGGCGATCGCGGACAACGATCCGGCATCCAGCTCGACCCCGGCGCCGCCGCGGGCCACGGCTACCACATCGGCCTCGGTGAGCGGGCCGGTGCCGACGGAAATGCGTTTCATAGGCAGGACAGTACGGTCGGGGCATGCGCGCTGTCGTCATCACCGAGCCCGGTGGTCCGGAGGTCCTGCAGGTCCAGGAGGTCGCCGACCCGTCGCCGCGCGACGACGAGGTGGTGATCGAGGTCGCCGCCACCGCGATCAACCGCGCCGACCTGCTGCAGCGCCAGGGCAACTACCCGCCCCCGAAGGGTGCGTCGCCCTATCTCGGGATGGAGTGCTCGGGAACCATCGTCGCGGTCGGCGACACGGTGGCCGGCTGGAGCGTCGGCGACGAGGTGTGCGCGCTGCTGGCCGGCGGCGGCTACGCCGAGCGAGTGGCGGTGCCGGTCGGGCAACTGCTGCCGGTTCCCGAAGGCATCTCGCTCGTCGATTCCGCGGCGCTGCCCGAGGTGACCTGCACGGTGTGGTCGATGGTGTTCGGACCGACGGCAGGCCGCCTGCAGCCGGGCGAGCGGTTCCTGGTGCACGGCGGGTCGGGCGGCATCGGCACCATGGCCGTTCAGCTCGCTCATGCGTGCGGCGCCCGGGTCTTCGCCACCGCCGGTACGCCGCGGAAGGTGCGCACCTGTCTCGACCTCGGGGCCGACATGGCGATCAACTACCGCGACGAGTCGTTCGAGGACCGGATCAAGACCGACACCGACGGCGCCGGGGTGGACGTGATCCTCGACAACATGGGGGCGAGCTACCTGTCGCGCAACCTCGCCGCCCTGGACGTCGGCGGCCGGCTGATCGTGCTGGGGCTGCAGGGCGGCACGAAGGGCGAGCTCAACCTGGGCGGCCTGCTCGCCAAGCGCGCCACGGTGCATGCCGCCGGGCTGCGGGGGCGCCCGGCAGCGATGAAGGCGGCGATCGTCACCGAGACGCAGGCCAACGTCTGGCCGCTGATCGAGGACGGCTCGGTCAGGCCGGTCATCGACCGGGTGCTGACGCTCGACGACGCGGTGGAGGCGCACCGGCTCCTCGAGTCCAGCGAGCACATCGGCAAGGTGCTGTTGCGAGTCCGCTGACACGAGCGGGCAGACTAGGTGGCGTGACTGAACCGACCGATGTGACGCCCGCCGAACCGACGCCAGACGAGGACGGCCAGGGTGAGACGGACCTGATCGCCTCGCAGGTGGAACAGCCGGCGAAGGTCATGCGGATCGGGACCATGATCAAGCAGTTGCTCGAGGAGGTGCGCGCCGCGCCGCTCGACGAGGCCGGCCGGGCACGACTGCGCGAGATCCACGAGAAGTCGATCCACGAGCTGGAAGAGGGCCTGTCCCCCGAGCTGCGCGACGAGCTGGAGCGGCTGACGCTGCCCTTCGGTGGTGAGGTCCCGTCCGAGGCGGAGCTGCGCATTGCGCAGGCGCAGCTCGTCGGCTGGCTGGAGGGGTTGTTCCACGGCATCCAGACCGCCCTGTTCGCGCAGCAGATGGCGGCGCGGGCGCAGCTGGAGGAGATGCGCCGCAAGGCGCTGCCCGGCGGCCACGAGGGCCAGCAGCAGGTGATCATGGGGCCGGGCGGTCAGATGATCATGCCGCCGGGTGTGCGCCTGACCCCCTCCGAGGACGACGACACCGGCCGCGGGCAGTACCTCTAGCGCGTTTCCCGCAAGATCGACTCGATCAGGACCGCGACGGCGTCCTCGTCGTTCGTGCCGACGGTCTGGTCGGCGGCGTCGCGCACCGCGGTGTGCGCATTGCCGACGGCGTAGGACCGGCCGGCCCAGGTGAGCATGGCGACGTCGTTGGGCATGTCGCCGATGGCGGCAACCTCGTCGGCGCTGATGCCGTGCCCGGCGGCGAGCTCGGCCAGGCCGGTGGCCTTGGTGACGCCCGGCGCGGAGATCTCCAGCAGGCCGATGCTCGACGAGTGCGTCACCGCGGCGCGTTCGCCGATCAGCTCGACGGCCGCGGCAAGGAAGGTGTCGGCGTCCGCCTCGCGGTCCTTCGCCAGCAGCTTCACTGCCGGCTCGGCAGCGATGTCGGCGAAGTCGCCGATGCGTGGCGCGGCGATCGGCACGCCGCGGCGGTCGTAGGCCGGGTTGATCTCCCAGTCGTGGATGTACTCGGCCTCGGCGGCGAAGCTGCGGCCGTACTCGACGCCGAAGCGGACCTTCGGGAACTCGGCCCGCAGCTGGGCGCCGAGCTCGGCCAACAGCTGCGGCGCCAAGGCATGCATGGCGAGGATCTCCTCGGTGGCCATGTCGTAGAGCACCGCGCCGTTGGCCCCGACGGCGACGCCGACGTGGCCGGTCTCGTCGACCAGCACGTCGAGCCAGCGCGGCGGTCGCCCGGTGACGAACGCGACGAGCAGGCCGGCATCGGCGGCGGCGCGGAACGCGGCGCGGGAGCGGTCGGAGACCGTGCCGTCGCTGCGTAACAAGGTGCCGTCGAGATCGGTGGCGACGAGTTTGATCATTGCGGGGTGAGGACCTCGCGACCGCCGAGGTACGGGCGTAGCGCGCCCGGCACGTACACCGACCCGTCGGGCTGCTGGTGGTGGTCGAGCAGGCAGGCAATGGTGCGAGCGATCGCGCACAGCGTGCCGTTGAGCGTCGCCACCGGTTGGTTGCCGCGTTCGGTACGGGTGCGGATGTTGAGCCGGCGCGACTGGAACGTGGTGCAGTTCGATGTCGAGGTCAGCTCCCGGTAGGCGCCCTGCGACGGGAACCAGGCCTCGATGTCGAACTTGCGCGCGGCACTCGACCCGAGGTCTTGCGCCGCGACGTCGATGACCCGGTAGGCGAGTTCCAGCTTGTCGATGAACTCCCGCTCCCAGGCGAGCAGCCGCTGGTGCTCGGCCTGCGCGTCCTGCGCGGCGACGTAGGAGAACATCTCGACCTTGTCGAACCAGTGCACCCGGATGATGCCCTTGGTGTCCTTGCCGTAGCTGCCGGCCTCGCGACGAAAGCACGACGAGAACCCGGCGTAGCGCAGCGGCAGCTCGGGGAGGATCTCGTTGGAGTGGTAGCCGGCGAGCGCCACCTCCGACGTGCCGACGAGGTACAGGTCGTCGTCGGCGAGGCGGTAGACCTCACTCGCGTGCGCGCCGAGGAAGCCGGTGCCGGCCATGATCTCGGGTTTGACCAGCGACGGTGCGATGACCGGCGTGAAGCCGGAGTCGGTGGCCTGCGCCATGGCCAGGTTCACCAGCGCGAATTCCAGCTGCGCGCCAATGCCGGTGAGGAAGTAGAACCGCGCGCCGGACACCTTGGCGCCGCGCTCGGTGTCGACGGCCTTGAGCGCCGCGCCGATCTCGACGTGGTCCTTCGGATCATCGATCTCCGGTGGCGTGCCGACGTGTTCGAGCGTGACGAAGTCGTCTTCGCCGCCCGGGGGCACACCGTCCTCGACGAGGTTGCCGAGCGCGAGCTGGGCGGCGCGCAGGTTGGCGTCGGCGTCGGACTGCTCAGCCTCGGCGGTCTTGACGTCCTCGGCGAGCTGCTTGGCGCGGTGCAGCAGCTGGGGACGGTCGTCCGGCGTGGCCTTGGCCACCTGCCGGCCCAGGGTCTTCTGCTCGGCGCGCAGGCCGTCCGCGGTCGCGACCGCAGCGCGACGGACGTCGTCGGCGGCGAGGAACGCGTCGACGAGGGACGGATCGGCGCCACGCAGTCGTTGCGAGGCGCGCACGGCGTCCGGATCGTCGCGGACCAGCTTGGGATCGAGCACATCGCCAGGCTACTGACGGCCCGCCGTCGGCTTATCCACAGGCCGCCGCGGACGCCCGTCGTGCGCGCCTACGCTCCGATCGGCACCTGGCGAAAGGAGCACAGATGGGGCGATACGCGGTCGATCCGCTCACGCTCCAGCGCGTCGACGCCCAGCTGGAGACGACCGTCGCGCATGCCCGCGCACAGCTCGGGGCGCTCAGCGCCGACACGCAGGCGCTGCTGCGCGACGGCTGGCGCAGCCCGGCGGCAGCCGCCTTCGCCGGGGCGTGGCAGGACTGGCACGCCGGGGCCGTCGAGCTGCTCACCGCGCTGGAGGAGATGGGGCGGGCGATCGCGCTGTCCGCGAACGATTACGCGAGCACCGAAGACGACGTCCGCACGAGCATGGGCGAGTCGTGACCCGCCTGGTCGTCGACCTGGACGAGCTCGCGCGGTCGGTGCAGCGGATGCAGCTGTTCGCGCAGCAGCTGACCGGCGCCCACGACGCGGTGCAAGGTCGGATGCGGGAGCTGCACGTGGCGTGGACGGGCGAGGCGGCGAGCGCACATGCCGCCGCTCAGCAGCACTGGGATGCGGCGGCGGATGAGGTACACGACGCGTTGGCGGTGCTGGCTTCGATCGTAGGCACCGCTCATGCGAACTACACCGCGGCGGCCGCGGCGAACCGGCGGATGTGGTCGGGGTGAGCGCGGTGCTGGTCGCCGAGACCGAGGACTTCGCGCAGGCCTCGGTCGGGGTGCAGCAGCGGGCAGCCGAGCCGCTGTCGCGCACCCTCGCGACGCTCGTCGCGGCGCTGGACGCCACCGGCTCGATGGCCGGCTCCGACCCGGGTGGGCAGTCGTGGTCCGGGTCCTATGACCGCGCCGCGCAGGCCGCGCTGCGCGCGCAGGTCGACGCCGTCAACGGGTGCTACCGATTGGCGACGTTGTTCGCCCAGTCGGCGCGCAACTACGAGCGGGCCGACCTCGCGTCCTCACCGTCACGCGCCGAGCGGAACACCGTGCTGGCGGCGGTGGTCGCGCTGCCCGGCCCGACATCGCTCATGTACTCGCCGTCGGTGCCCTCCGCGGCCGGTGGATCCGGGGGCGGCCCGCCCGGCTGGAGCGTGGTGCAGCACGCGGTCGGGTACCTGTGGCCGAACGGGCACCAGGACCGGCTGCGTCGGGCCGCGGCGGCGTGGAATGCCGCCGCGGCCTCGGTCGACGATGCCGCCGTCGAGGCAAACCTGCCCTCGGTGGCGTTCGCGCTCGATCGCCTGCCCGAGCGCGACGACGTCGTCACGGTGTGCTGCGGCGTGGCCTCGCATCTGCAGGAGCTCGCGGGCGTCCAGCGCTCGCTCGCCGACGCCTGCGAGCAGTTGGCCGGCCACATCGACCGGGTGCACGCCGACGTCGAGCACGAGCTCGCCGGCCTGGCCTGGCAGTCCGGCGTCATCGAGGGCATCGGGTTGCTCGTGTCGATCCCCACGGTCGGCGCCGCGGAACTCCCGACGCAGGGTGTCGAGGCGTCCCGGATCGCCGCGGTCGCGCGCCGGGTCGCGTCGCTGATCGAGGCGTTCCTCGAAGCCGCTCGCGCGCTCGCGGCGACCGTCGCAGGTCTGGCCGACCGCGCCGTGCAGGTCACGACGAAGTTGGAGTCGCTGACCGGCCTGCGCGTCATCGGTGCTTCGGTCATGGCCGCGAGGTCGTTGCCGCCCGCCGCACGAACCCGTGAGGCACTTGCCGCCGCACGCCTCGCCAGGTCCGATGCGGTGCTCCGCGATTGATGATGAGTGCCGGTACAGCTGGAGGAGAAGTTCAAGCACGCCACGGGTACTCGGGGGCTGACGATGGCGCGGTGCGTGCGCGGATTCGACTGGAGTTCGCGCATGGGCGAGTCGAGGACCGTTTATGGCTGCGCCGAGCCAAATACGTCGCATCTGCCGGGACTACGCGAAAGCGATGCGCTGATCCGATGAACATGACGAGCCGCCTGCGTCGTGGTGATCCAGCAGCCGGCGGTAGGGCGAGTTCGTCTGGCTGGAAAATGAGGATCGGCAACTGGTGCACGTCGTGAACGGAAAGGAGTACTCGGTGGCGAGATACGCGTCGATTTCGGGGCCGAGTCGAGTTGGCGAATTTCCGCCCTATCGACGAGCTGCTCAGGAACTCTGTCGAACGGCAGGGCTGCACAGCCAGACGAGTTCGAGGAGAAGTACTTCTCGAGATCGTATGCTGAACGACCAACGATATCGAACTGCACGACGCAGTGTTCAACGTGGTCGATGGCTTCTTTGCCGAGGTCGACGCGTATGTCAGCAACCCGGCCATTCGAGATCTGAGTTCCGGCGACCTCGGGCCTGACGAACTCGCGAGCGAAGGCGCAGGCGTTGCTGCGGCGCGCCGGTGGATGACCGCGGGGGATTGTTCGCGATCTTGATGCGCCTGCCGGGCTATAGCCCGCTCTCTGCATCACGGTCGGTGCCGGAGAGTTCATGACGAGGGGGTTACGAAGCCCGCAATGACCACTACGGTGTCCGCGTGGGAAAGCGGATGCGCTGGGTTTTGGTGAATCCGGACAACCCGAAGTCCGTGGGTGCACGGATGCGGGCGCGGCGGTGGGCGATGCTGGTTGCCGCCTTCCCCGACCTCGAGGACGCCAAAGTGCTCGATGTCGGCGGGAATCCGCGGTTCTGGCACAACGCGCCGCTGCATCCCGCGCACGTCACCACGGTGAACCTGTCGCCGGCGGAGGCCGACGATCCGTGGCTCACCCACGTCGTCGCCGACGCGTGCGAGGTGGGCAGTCTCGGCACCTTCGACCTCGTGTTCTCGAACTCGCTGATCGAGCACGTCGGTGGGCACCAACGTCGGCTGCGCCTGGCCGAGCTGATCACCGCCTCCGCGACCCGGTACTGGGTGCAGACGCCGTATCGCTACTGCCCGGTCGAGCCGCATTTCGTGGTGCCCGGCATGCAATTCCTGCCGCTCGGGACGCGCGCGGCCATCGCGGCGCGCTGGCACGCCGGCCCCCGGCGTCTGGATCCGGACGAGGCGCGCACGATGGTGGAGTGGATCGAACTGATCGGCATCCGGCAGCTGCGCAGCTATTTCCCGCAGGCACGGATCGAGATCGAGAGGCTGGGCGGGGTCCCGAAGTCGATCATCGCGGTGGCGACGTAGCCACAACGCCGGAATCGGCCTACCCGGCCGTCCCGTATCCCGGGGCCCGCCCGGACTTCTCGTTCGTACATGTCGACGGCCGGGTGCACCGGCTCGCCCCGGGTCACGGCTGGCGGCTCGGCGACCGGAGCCTCGACGATTGGCTCGCCGCTCGTGGTGAGCAACCGACCCACCAGCGCCCCGCGCTGCTGTCCTACGGCTCCAACGGTTGCCCGTCCAAGATCGGCTGGCTGCGCGCGGAGCTCGGGCTGAGCGGCGCGGTGATCGTGCTCCGAGCCCGGTGCACCGATGTTGCCGCGGTGTGGGCCGCCGGGTTCCGGGTGGTCGACGACCAACGGCCGGCGACCCTGGCAGCGGCGCCCGGGATCGTCGAGGACCACGTCGTGTGGCTGCCCACCGACGAGCAACTGCGCGTGCTCGACCGCTGCGAGGGCCGCGGCGAGCGCTACCGGCTGGTCCGGCTGCACAGCGGGCGCATCGAGCTCGAGGACGGAACCCGCGTCGACGATCCGCTGGCCTACGTCGGCCTGTCACCCGCGCGGCACCCGCTGATGATCGACGGCGCGCCGGTCCGCTGCGCCGACGTCGGCCAGGGCGAGGCGATGCTGCTGTCGGGAGCGGCGGCCACCGGCGACGGGTTGGACGTCACCGAGGTCCCGGTCGACACATCGACGTAGGCTCCTTGACCGTGACCGACCGGCTGCCGATCAAGATGCTGCACGACCGGGTGCTCGTCCGCGAGCCCCGCGAGAACGGCGAGCGGCGCTCGACCGGCGGCATCGTGATCCCGGCCACCGCCCAGGTGTCCAAGCGGCTGGTGTGGGCCGAGGTGCTCGCCATCGGCAACCACGTGCGGGCCGTCGAGACCGGCGACCGGGTGCTGTTCAGCCCGGACGACCGCTTCGAGGTCGAGATCTCCGGTGACGAGTACCTGCTGCTGCGCGAGCGGGACCTGCACGCCGTCGCTGCCCAGCGCAACGACGCGCAGACCGGTCTCTATCTCTAGGAGGCGCCGGTCTCGCGCACCCGCGCCAGCCAGTCGCGCGCCGCGGCGAAATCGGCGTCGTGCCGCCCGTCCGGCACCGATTCCTGCTCACCGTTGCGGCGCGGGTACGAACCCAGGTAGCGGACGTCGGCGCACACCCGGTGCAACGCCGCCAACGCGTCGCCCACCCGCTCGTCGTCGATGTGGCCCTCGCAGTCGATCGAGAAGCAGTAGTCGCCCATCCGGTCCTTCGTCGGCCGCGACTCGATCCGGGTCAGGTTGACACCTCGGTTGCCGAACTCGGACAGGATCTCCAACAGCGCGCCGGAATGATCGGCACGCAGGTACGCGACCAGCGTCGTGCGGTCGTTGCCGGTGGGTTTCGGCGGCGGCGCGGGCCGGGTCAGCAGCACGAACCGGGTCACCGCGCCGGGGTTGTCGGCGATGTCGTGGGCCAGGACGTCGAGCCCGTAGAGCTCGCCGGCGACGGCCGCGCCGACCGCGGCGTCGAACTCCCCGCCGGCCACGGCCTGCACCGCGCCGGCCGTCGACCCGACGAGCGTGACCGCGCTCGTGGGCAGGTTGGCCAGCAGCCAGCGCCGCACCTGCGCCTCGGCGTGCGGGTGGGTGGCGAGCGAGCGGACCTCGGAGAGCGGGGTGCCCGGGCGGGCCATCAACTCGAACGCGACGTCCTGGTAGGTCTCCTCGGCGATGACCAACGCCGCGCCGTTGGCGAGCTCGTCCAACGTCGCCGGCACCGCGCCCTCGACCGAGTTCTCCAGCGGCACGAGCGCGGCGTCCGCGGTGCCCGCGCGCACCGCCTCGATCGCCAGCGTCACATTGGCCAGCGGCAGCAGGGTCGCGCCGTCGGCGACGGGCAGCGCGCGCAGGGCGGCGTGCGCGAACGTGCCTTCGGGCCCGAGGAACGCGATGGTCGGCACGCCCAGCACCCTATTCAGGCGGACTTGCGGCCGAGCAGCCCGCGGCGGCGCGTCAGCGCCGAGCTCACCGCCTGCTGCTCCTCCGGCGAGAGCTCGTGCTCGCCCCGACCGTTCGCGATGCCCTTGGCGTACACCCGGGTGTCGGTGTTGCCGGAGATCGCACTGATCGTCACGCCGTCGCCGTGCTCGTCGAGCAGCGCGAGGGAGAACGACATGCGGCCGGACATCTCGGTGAGGGCGTCGTAGCGCACCAGCGCCACCCGGGTCAGGGCGTCGGGATCGGCCTCGGAGGTCTCCGGCTGGTCGGCCACGCGCGCCCGCAGTGTGGCGAGTTCCTCGGCGAGGATCGCGGTCTGTTCGGTGTTGCGCTGCGTGGCTTCCAGCAGCGACGCCTGCGCCTCCGGTCCCCGCCCGCCGCGGGACAGCAGGGCCGTGGCCCGCCGCACCTTGGCGAGCGTGCGCAGCGCCAGGTACGCCGCGACGAAGGCGACGTAGGCCAGCACCAGCGCGAAGATCGCGACGTAGGTAGACATCGCCACCAGGCTAGGGGCCGCACCGGCCGCCACCAGGCAGGACACACGGCCGCCGCACCCAGATGTCGTGACACGTGCCAGGGTGGACGACGTGACCTCCTTCGCCGACCTGCAGCTGCGACCCGAACTCGAGGCTGCGCTGGACCAACTCGGTTACGAGGAACCGACGCCGATCCAGGCCGAGGCCATCCCCGCCCTGCTCGACGGCCGCGACGTCGTCGGTCAGGCGGCCACCGGTACCGGCAAGACGGCGGCGTTCGCGTTGCCCGTGCTGCAGCACCTCACTCCCGCAGGCACCCGCCCCCAGGCGCTGATCCTCGTCCCGACCCGCGAGCTGGCGGTACAGGTCGCGGAGGCCGTGCACCGCTACGGCCGTCATCTGCAGCCGACCGGGGCCCGCGTGCTCGCGGTCTACGGCGGCGCCCCGATCGGGCGGCAGATCCGCGCGCTCGAGGGCGGCGTGGACGTCGTCGTCGCCACCCCGGGCCGCGCGCTGGACCATCTGAGCCGCGACACCCTGGACCTGTCGGGCCTGCGCACCGTGGTGCTGGACGAGGCCGACGAGATGCTCGACATGGGCTTCGCCGAGGACATCGAGGCGATCATGGCCGCGGTGCCCGACCAGCGGCAGACCGTGTTGTTCTCGGCCACGCTGCCGGCCCGCATCGACGGCCTGGTGCGCCGCTACCTGCGCAATCCGGCCCGGGTGCGCATCCACCGCGAGCGGGGTGACGCCGACAGCAAACGGGTCCGCCAGACCGCCTATCTCGTCGCCCGCCAGCACAAGGCGTCGGCACTCGGCCGGCTCCTCGACGTCGAGATGCCGGCCGCCACCGTCGTGTTCGCCCGCACCCGCGAGGAGGTCGACACGCTTGCCGAGACACTCACCGCCCGCGGTTATCGGGCCGAGGCGCTGCACGGTGGCATGAGTCAGGAGCAGCGCGACCGGGTCATGTCCCGGGTGCGCAACCAGACCGCCGACCTGCTCGTGGCCACCGACGTCGCGGCGCGCGGGCTCGACATCGACCACCTCACCCACGTGGTCAATTACGACGTGCCGTCGGCGCCGGACTCCTACGTCCATCGCATCGGCCGGGTCGGGCGGGCCGGCCGCGAGGGCGTCGCGATCACCCTCGTCGAGCCACGCCAGCACCGGCTGCTCAAGGCCATCGAGAAGGCGACCAAGACCAAGATCGCGGTGCAGACGCTGCCGACCGTCGCCGACCTGCGCGCCCGCCGCCTCGAGCTCACCCGAGCCGCATTGGAATCCGCGCTCGCCGAAGGGGCCGACGACCAGTACCGCGTCGTCGTCGACAGCCTGGCCGGCGAGTACGACCTGATGGAGATCGCGCTGGCCGCGGTGCGGCTCACGCACGAAGCCGGCGGCGTCGAGCCCGACGAGGACATCCCGAGCGGTCCCCCGAGCAGCATCTCCGACTCGTCACCGTCGCCCTCGGGAGGCGGCCGCAAGAAGAGCGGCCCGACCAGCAAGATCTTCGTCAGCCTGGGCCACGCCGCGAAGATCCGTCCGCAGGATCTCGTCGGCGCGATCGCCAACGAGACCAGCCTGTCCGGGCGTGACATCGGGGCGATCGAGATCACCCACAAGTACTCGACGGTGGAGATCCCGCGCGCCGCCGAGGCCGAGGTCGTCCAGGCGTTGCAACAGACCCTGATCAAGGGCCGCAAGGCGCGGGTCGAGCGCTACCAGCCACCCGCCGACCGGCGGCGGAAAGGATCGAACACGTGACCTCGCACCTGCGCCCGGCGCTGCAGACGCTGCCCGCCTACGTGGCCGGCCGCACCGTGGCCGGAGCGGTGAAGCTGGCCAGCAACGAGACGCCGTACCCGCCGCTGCCGCACGTGCAGGCGCGCATCGCGGCAGCCGCCGCGCGAGGTGAACCGCTACCCGGACATCGTGGCGGCGGCGGTGAGCGAGGCCCTGGCGGCCAAACACGGCGTCGGCGTCGACCGGGTGCGGGTCGGCTGCGGATCGGTGTCGCTGTGCACGCAGCTGGTCCAGGCCGTCGCCGACGCCGACGACGAGGTGATCTACGCCTGGCGCTCGTTCGAGGCCTACCCGATCATCACCGCGGTCAGCGGGGCGTCGTCGATCCAGGTGGCGCTGCGTGAGCACGTGCACGACCTCAACGCCATGGCCGAACGGATCACCGGCAAGACCCGGCTCGTCTTCGTCTGCAACCCGAACAACCCGACCGGCACCGCGGTCGAGCGCGACGCATTGGTGCGGTTCCTGCGCGCCGTGCCGCCGGATGTCACCGTCGCGCTCGACGAGGCCTACCGCGAATTCGTCACCGACACCTCCGTGCCCGACGGTCTCACCCTGCTCGACGAATTCCCGAACGTCGTCGTGCTCCGCACGTTCTCCAAGGCCTACGGGCTGGCCGGCTTGCGGATCGGGTACGCCGTCGCCGCCGACCCGGCGCTCATCACCGCGCTGGGTCAGACGCAGGTGCCGTTCGCGGTGTCGTCGCTCGCGCAGGCGGCCGCGCTCGCCTCCCTGGAACCGCCGGCCGAGGAGCAGATGCGCGACCGGGTCCGAGAGGTCGCGGCCGAGCGGGTGCGGGTGCGCGACGCCCTGCGCAGTTCGGGCTACGACGTGCCGCCCACCCAGGCCAACTTCGTCTGGCTGCCGCTCGGCGACCGCACCGTCGACTGGGCGGCCGGCTGCGAAGCGCGCGGGCTCATCGTGCGCGGGTTCGCCGGCGCGGGCGCGCGCGTCACGATCGGCACGCCGGGCGAGAACGACCGGTTCCTGGCCGCTGCCGCAGAGCTGGCGGGCTAAGCAGCCCGCCCGGTCCAGGTCAGCCGGATGCCGAGCAGGTCCTCGAGCTCGGCGTTGGGTTCGCGGAACACGTCGGCCAGGTACGCGCTCGCGTCGCGGTCGATCGGGGTCGGACGCCCGGCGTTGTACACGTCGAAGCGTGGTTCGGCCATCTGCGCGACGCCGAGATGCTCGACGACCCGGCCGAACTCACGGACCGGCTCCTCGAACAGGTCCTCGGCCTGCACCACCAGCAGCTGCTCGCGAGGGAAGTGTTCGAGCCAGCGGCTCAACTGCTGCGCGTAGCGGCCGCGCGCGATGTAGGACGAGGTGCGGTGCGCCAGCGTGGCCGCGTTGGCCAGCCCGGCGCGCAACGCCGCCTCGGCACCGGCCAGGCGCTGCGGTTCGGCGGCCAGGGCGTCGGCGAAGCTGAGTTGTTCGCGACCGGCGCGCACCTCGTGCCGGTAGTGGGACCAGGCGCGTTCGACCGGATCACGCAGCAGCACGACGAGTCGGGCGTCGGGCAACGTGCGCGCCGCCCGTTGCGCGGCCAGTGGATGGAACAGGTAGTAGGGGCTGGCCTCGCCGGTGACGATGCGCCGGCCGTCGTCGCGGGCTGCGGCGGCGATGCGGCGCCGGGTCGGAAACATCGCCCGGTACCAGTGCTCGCCCTCGCTGTAGTGCATGTCGAAGTAGTGGATCTCCTTCTGCGCGGCCGGGAAGATGTCCGGGTGCGTACTCAGGTACGCGTAGAGCGATGTGGTGCCCGCCTTCTGGGCCCCGATGACCATGAAATCGGGCAACACCCGCTGGGCTGCGCGCAGTGATCTGACCCGGTGTTCCGCAGCCTGGGCTGCACGTCGCACACGCGCCCGGGTGGGCACGGACGTCATCGCCGACCCCCCGCGCGTCGCCTCACACAATTCGACAGCAACGTACCGGTTGCTTACGCTGAGGGCCACCGGAGCCGGCCGCCAGGCGGTCACTCTCGGGCCGCGAAACAGGGAGGTCTGCGGGTGGAGGTCGGGACTTTCCTCCGTGCCACGTTGCGGCGATGGTGGATCGTGCTGTTGGTCATCGTGCTCGCGGCGGGAGTCGCGTTCCTGGCCACGCTCGGCACCAAGAACACCTATGACGGGTCGGTCGTCTTGACGGTGCCGGCCGCCCAGGCCTCGACCACCGGCTCGAACGCGCAGTACGTCGAGAACTTCCAGACCTCGCTCACCACGTCCGAGGTCGTGGACCAGGTGTCGCACGACACCAAGGTCAGCACGGGCGACCTGAAGTCGGGCCTCGCGTCGAGCCAGTTGAACAATTCCAGCTTCATCGAGGTGACCTACAACGGCACCACGGCTGCGCAGGCCAAGGCCGTCGTCGTCTCGGCCGCGAAGCGGACCGCCGCCTATCTGTCCCGTTCGGTCACGCAGGCAGCGAAGGCGCAGCACGACGCCGCGGTGTCGGCCGTCGCGCAGAGCCAGAAGCAGCTGGCCGCCGCGCAG
Source organism: uncultured Actinomycetota bacterium (assembly GCA_963850835.1). GTDB lineage: Bacteria > Actinomycetota > Actinomycetes > Mycobacteriales > Jatrophihabitantaceae > Jatrophihabitans. The sequence goes on from CAWKNB010000011.1 coordinate 110,880, forward strand.
AAGACCATGGACGCGTTCGTCGCGAAGTACGGCCCCGGCGACCCCGGTGACGCGCTGCAGTCGGCGCAGTCGTCGATCAACCAGCTGAACGTCAGCCGGCTCCAGGCGGTCGCCAACAACCGCAGCACCAAGGGTTTCGACGAGGCCATCCAATCGGCCCGCAAGCAGGTGCAGACGCTCGGGCCGCTGGTTCGGACCTTCAACACCGCCTCGCAGACGCTCAAACAAGCGCAGGGCGCCTACAGCGACGCGCAGGCCAAGGCCGCCTCGACCGCCCAGGCGCTCGCCACCGCCCGGTCGACGGTGCTGCTGGACGCACCGACGGCCGACCTCGTCAAGAGCCGCAGCGTCGTGATCAAGGCCGTGGCGATCGCAGCCGGCATCGGGCTCGTGCTCGGGCTGGGTCTGGCGATGCTGCTGGCCGCGCTTCGCCGCGACAAGCCGCGCGGGCGCCGCCGGCGCCGGGCGGGCACTGCGCCGGCCGCGGGCGACGCCGACGACGAGCACGAGCCGGCCAGGCGGGACGACAACGGTGGGGGACACCGCGCCCCGGCCGGTTCGGGCGCGGATCTCGAGAAGGTCTAGGCGCGCGCGCCGGCCCGTTTACGCGCGAGCTCGGCGTAGAGCTCGGCCAGGTCCTCGGCGGCCCGGTCCCAGTTGTAGCACTTGAACACCTCGGCGCGGGCCGCGACGGCGCCCTCGCGCTCGTCGTCGACGTTGGCGAGCACCGCACCGAGCTGACGCTGCAGGTCCGCGAGGTCGCCCTGCCGGAATTGGCGTCGGCCTGGGCGGTCCTCGCCCATCATCTCCCGGTGCGGCGCGATGTCGCTGGTGAGCAGTGCGGTGCCTTCCCCAGCCGCCTCGAGCAGCGTCAGCGGCATGCCCTCGAGATTGGACGGCAGGACGAACGCGGCGGCATTGGCGTACAGCTCGCGCAGCGGCTCGCCGTGCAGTCGGCCGGCGAAGACAACACGCGGGTCGGCGGCGGCGAGGTGCTGCAGGCCGCCGACGAACTCGTCGGTGAACGACGAGCCACCGACGATCACCAGGCGAAGATCCGGCCGGTCGATGCCGGCGAACGCGCGGACCAGCAGATCCGGCGCCTTCTCCGGCACGAGTCGCCCGACGAACAGCACGTACCCGCCCGGGGCGAGGCCGAGGCCGCTCAGTGTTTCCCCCGGCGGCAGCCACGGCTGCTCGGTGGTGCCGTTGCACACGTAGTGGGTGTCGCGGCCGAACGTGCTCAGGTAGTAGTCGCGCAGCGCGTGGGAGACGACCACCGTGGCGTCGGGCACGCGCGCGCTGGTCCAGCACCCGAAGTTGAGTACAGCGGCGGCCGTACGGCCCCACTTGGCGCGTTGCTGATCGAGTCCGTGCACCGTCTGCACGACGGCGGCGCGGGAGAACAGGCGGGGCACCGGCGCGATCAAGCCGGGCCCCAACGCGTGGTAGTGCACCACGTCGACGCCTTCGCGCAGCGCCGCGATCGTGGTGCCCGCGCTGTGCACGATCGCCTCGAAGTGCTTGCTGTCGGCGGTCGCGACGTACCTCAATTGCATGCCGCGATACGTGCTCGGGCGCTCGTCGGAGTACGTCGGCCGGCAGTAGACGAGTACGTCGTGGCCGAGGTCGACCAGTCGGGCGCCGATCTCCTCCACGTGCCGCTCGATGCCACCCGAGGTGGCCGGCACGCCGCGCTGTCCGATCATCGCGATCCGCAGCCGGTCGCGGCGCCCGGCGCTCACGCGGTGACCCGTTCGCGCCCGAGCCGCGTCACGGCGTAGGCGCACGCCGCGGCGGCGTAGAAGTACCACAGCACGACGACCTCGGACATCAGGTTGTCCGTCATGCTGTCGATGACGTATGCGACGAGCACCGCGGCGAAGCCGACCGCGACGCCCCGGGCGAATCCCGCCGGCGCGCTGCGCAATGCCTGCCGCGCGATGGCGATGAGCGCGACGATCACCAGCAGATAGCCGAGCAGGCCGAGCAATCCGGTCTCGACGTACGCGCGCAGCAGGTCGTTGTGCGGTGCCTTGTTCTGGTCGGTGAGGTACTTCGTGCCCTTCAGCCCGATCCCGGTGATCGGGTTGCCGTGGTTGAGCGCGGACACCTGCTGCCAGTACTCGAAGCGCCACGAGAGCGAGTTCGACGTCGATCCGCTCGCCGTGTTCCCCGAGCCCAGGTTCGTGATCCGGCTGAGCGCGCTGGGGACCGCGGCGAGGGCGAGCACCACCGCGCCGACCAGCCACACGAAGATGAATCGGCTCTGCAGGACCCCGATGACGATCAGGCCCAGCACCAGCGCGATCCACGGCCCCCGCGCGTAGGTGAAGACGAGCAGCACGCCGCAGATCAGGGTGCCTGCCGCCAACGCCCACTGCACCGGCCGGGTGCAGTGGCGGAACAGCGCGATCGCCATCAGCATGAACATGGACAGGAAGAACCCGAAGGTGTTCGGGTGCGCGAAGGTGCCGACGATCCGGCTCAGGCCGCCGCTGCGGAAGTCACCGCCGCGACCCGCGACCTGCATGAGGCCGAGCAGCACCGGCGCGATGAACCCGATCGCGCAGGCGACCAGGCACCGGCGCACCGCGGCGAGGCTGGTGAGCAGCCGGGCGAGCACCACGAACATCAGCACCGCGGCGATGATCCGGGCGCACTCGGTCAGTGCGGCGATGTGGTTCACCGCGCCGAGCACGCTGATCAGGCAGGCCGCCACGAACGCCGCGAAGGCGCCTTCCGCCCAACTCAACCGGGTGTGGCCGGTCGCGCGCCGCTGGGCCAGCAGCCACACCACGGCCATCACGATGAACAGGGCGGCCAGGCCGGTGGCGGCCGGGCCGGACGACACGGCTTCGGGCGCCTTGGTGACCGTGCTGGCGAACTTCGCACCGGTCGGTCGGGCCGCGGTGGCGTCCATCGTGCTGCGTACGGCCAGGACCGTCAGGACGAACCACTCGAACCGGTAGCAGCCCAGCGCGACCAGCGCCGCCACCCCCACCAGCCCGATGGGGAGCAGCAACGCGGTGCGGGAAGCGCCGGTGACGGCGAGCACGCCGGTCGCGCCGGCCGCGACCGCGAGTACCAGTACGCCGAGCGACGGCCAGAACACCGACCCGAACGACGCCCGGCGCGCCTGTGCGGCATCGTCGGCAGCCGGCGGCGGTGTCGCCGGCGGCGGTGCCGAGCCGAGATCGATCGCCATCGGCTCACCCCTCCGCCGCGCGCACGGTGTCCCACGGCCGTTCCCGAAGGCCCGACAAAGTGTGTCACGGACACGGCGACCGTGCGAAAGCACACCGTGATCGACCGGCGTCCGCGGGCGCGCGTCCCGCGTGTTCGCCCGGTACTGTGCGCGCGGTGATGTCCGTGCTGCACGTGATGGCCCGGATGGCGCCGTCGGGCACCGAATTCCAGCTCGCCGGCACGCTGCGGGCGGCGCGCGACCGGCACTGGCGCCCGACGCTGTGCGTCCTCTATCCCGGCTTCGAGCTGACCGCCGACATCCGCCGCAGCGGAGTGCCGGTCGTCGAGCTGGACGGGCGCAGCCGGGTGCACGCCGACCGGTTCCGCGCCCTGCGTCGGCTGGCCCGCAGCGGCGAATTCGACGTCGTGCACACGTCGCTGTGGGGCGCCGGCGCCTTCGGGCGGTCCGCGCTCGTCGGCCCGCGGCGCCCGGCCGTGGTGATGTCCGAACGCCGGGTCGAGGACTTCCGATCACCCGCCCGGCGCATGCTCGACACCGGGCTGACGCGGGTCACCGACGAGTGGATCGGCAACTCCGCCGATGTATGCGAGTTCATCCGGCGAGCACACCGCGCACCGGCCGAGCGGGTGCACCTGGTCCGCAACGGGGTGGACACCGACGTGTTCCACCCCGCGCCGCACCGCGGTACCGCCACCGGGCCGGCGCGCGTCGGTGCGCTCGGGCGGTTGACCCAGCAGAAGGGTTTCGACGTGCTGCTGGCCGCGCTGCCCACGGTGCTCGCCGAACGCGACGTCGAGCTGGTGATCGTCGGGGAGGGCGAGCTGCGCGCCGATCTCGAGCGCCGCGCGACCGGCCTGCCGGTGCGGCTGCCCGGCGCGCTGCCCGGTGGTGCGGGCGTGGCCGACTTCCTGCGCAGCCTCGACCTGTTCGTGATGCCCTCGCGCTACGAGGGGCTCCCCAACGCGGTGCTCGAGGCGATGGCCTGCGGCGTACCGGTCGTCGCGACCGACGTCGCGGGCATGCGCGAGGCGGTCGGCCCGGATCTCGACCTGGTGGCCGCCGACGACCCGAACGCATTGGGCCGCGCGATGCTCGCCCAGCTGGCCGTGCCGACCGTGCCGGCGCAGTCCTGGCAGCGCTCCTTCGACGACGTCGCCGCCGAACATCTGCAGGTGTTCGAGGCGGCGCTGGCCCGACGTCATGCCACCACGGGGGAGAGTCGATCGTGCGCGTAGTCATCACCGGTGCCGCGGGGTTCATCGGCGGGCATCTTGCCGAGGCGGCACTCGCCGCCGGGCACGACGTCGTCGGCATCGACTGCCTGACCGACTACTACGACCTCGACCAGAAACGCGCGGTGCTCGACCGGCTCGCCGCGCACCCCGGCTTCCGGCACGAGCCGGCCGACCTGCAGAGCGCCGAGCTCGCGCCGCTGCTCGACGGCGCCGAGGTGATCTTCCACCTCGCCGGGCAGCCGGGCGTGCGGTTGTCGTGGTCGGACGGGTTCGTCGACTACGTCGGGCACAACGTGCTCGCCACCCAACGCGTGCTCGAAGCGGCCCGCGAGACGCAGCCGCGGCGCATCGTCTACGCCTCGTCGTCGTCGGTCTACGGCAACGCGCCGTCGTATCCGACCAGCGAGGACGACCTGCCGCGCCCGCACAGCCCCTACGGCGTCACCAAGCTCGCGGCCGAGCACCTGTGCGGGCTCTATGCGGCCAACTGGGGTCTGCCGACCGTGTCGCTGCGGTACTTCACCGTCTACGGCCCGCGGCAACGCCCGGACATGGGAATGCACCGGTTCTTCACCGCGATCCGCGAGGGGCGGCCGCTGCCGATCTTCGGTGACGGTGAGCAGGTGCGCGACTTCACCTTCGTGTCCGACGTCGTGGCCGCGGACCTCGCCGCGGCCGACGCCGACGTCGCGCCCGGCACCGTGCTCAACGTCGCCGGCGGCGGGTCGATCAGCGTCAACGACCTGGTGGCGGCGATCGGGCGCACCGTCGGCCACGACGTCGAGATCCAGCGCCTGCCAGAACAGCCCGGCGATGTCCGGGCGACCGGGCGGCTCCATCGAGCGGACCCGCGCGCTGCTCGGCTGGACGCCCGAGGTGGACGTCGAGGCCGGCCTCGCGGCCCAGTGGGACTGGCAGCGTCACACCTGAGAGGTGCGGACCTCGGGTTCGTCGGGCTCGAGCGCGTCGCCGAGCGTCGCCGGCCGTACGCCGTTGGCGGCGCCGAGCGCGTGCCGGCCGGGCGGGCGCGGCTCGCGGCCGACGCGACGCAGCACCCTGGCACGCGTCGCCGGCTCGGCGCAGGCGAGGCCGAGCCCGGCGAGGATCGCCGCTCCGACCACCGCGATCGCGGCCGTGATCATGAACAACAGCCAGCGGCCCTTGATGGCGTCGACGTCGAACAGCCAACACAGCCCGTACATCACGATCGTGGCCACCGCGGTGACGACCAGCGCCCGCGCGGTGAACCCGGCGACATCGCGGGCATGCAGCGGCAGCGTCTTGCGCAGCCGGAACCACGCGTGCCACACGATGTAGTACTGCGAGATCGAATACGCGATCGCGACGCCGATGACGCCGTTCGCGCTGTCGACCCCGAAGATCGCCATGCACGGGAACAGCAGCGCCAGGTCCACGAGCACGCCGTAGCAGGTGTTGCGCAGCGGCGTCCGGGTGTCCAGCCGGGCGTAGAACGGGGCCAGCAGCACTCGCTGCAGTCCGGAGCCGAGCAGGCTGAACCCGTACACCGCGAAGGTCACAGCCAACAGGTCGATCTTGCCCTCGGTGAAGTTGCCGCGATGGAAGACGAAGTGGATCGCAGGCCCGGCAAGCGCCACGCTGAACGCCGTCAGCCCGAGCGCCACGACGATGATCAGCCGCACCGCGCGGTAGAGGATCGCGACGACCCGCTTGTCCTCCCCCGCGTGCTCGGCGTCGGCGAGGCGCGGCAGCAGCGCGACGGTGATGGGCCGGAAGAACGTGCCGCCGCCGAGTGCGGAGATCAACCGCTGGGCGTAGGACAAGATCGTGATCGAACCAGGCGGCAGGAACGACGCGATCGCCTGCTCAGCCGTGCGGTTGGCGAGGTTCAAGCCGGTGGACAGCGTCGGTCGCCCGGTGAACCGGATGGTGCGCCACACCCGCGCGTCGGCCAGCATCAGCGTCGGGTGGATCCGCACGCCGTGCACCCACGCCACGACCAGAATCGCGATCAGCTGGATGCCGGCGCCGATGACGTAGGCCCAGGACACGAGTTTGATGTCGTGCCCACCCGAGGCCAGGATGATCGCCGCGGCCGGCACGTTCATCGCGATGTTCATCCCGGCGGGCGCCACGAACGAGTACGACGCGTTGAGCGCACCGCGCACCGCCTCGGCGCCGGCGACGAGCGGCACCACCAGGAAGATCGCCGGCACCATCGACGCGGCCAGGTGGATCTGCGCGGAGCTCAGTCCGGGAGCGGTGAGCTCCATCAGCGGGCGCGCCAACAACGACGCCGCGCCCCAGATCACCAGGCCGAGCAGCATCACCACGGTGAACAACCGGGACGCGAACGTGGTGAGGCTGTGCGCCCCGCGTTCGCGCCGGTCGCGGACGAACTGCGGCACCCACGCCTGCACCGCCACCGTCATGAGCAGCGCCGCCAGCCCGACCGGTATCCGCGACGAGGCGAAGAACGCGTCGGACTGTCGGCCCGCGCCGAAGTGCACCGACACCGCGACGTCGAGCATCAGGCCCGTCAGCATCGCGACCAGCGCCGCGACCGACGAGGTGGCCGACTGCCCGATGAACCCGCGGCGCGCGCCCTTGGGCTCGGTGTCGGGTGTGCGCGTGGTCATCGCAGCGCGGGGTCGGGTGGGGACAGCGGACGTGCCCCGGCCGCCGCCACACCGTCGAGGCGGGCGGCGAGCTCGTCGCACGCGGCGCGGATGCGCGCGTCGATGTCCAACGGCTGCGCATGTGTCGGCGGCCGCGCCGACACGTGCGCCACCAGCTCGGGTCGATACGGCAGGTCGAGGAAGCGGCACAGCGGGCGCATGGTGGCGGGCGGGTCGGCGAGGAAGTCGTTGTAGGACACGAGGTGCACGTCGTTGCGGCGGTCCAGCCCGAGGTCGAAGAACAGCTGGTTGCGGATGAGCCACATCAGCGCCGCGCCCGACTCCGCGGTCATCGTGTCGTAGTCGAAGGAGCGCACGAACTGCGCCGACCCCGGCGAGAGCCGCTGCACGTGCCAGCGGGTGGTGTTGATTCCCGCGGCGTACTCACGCAGCACCTGCAGGTTGCCGTCGCCGAACTTCGCGAGTGCGGACCGCACCCGGCCGTCGACATCGCGGTAGGCCCACACGGCCCGCGGTGCGGTCGCCGACGGCAACGCCAGCAGCTCGTCGGTGCGGTGCGAGTCGCACAGCGGCTTGAACAGCACGTGGGAGTGGCGGCTGCGGGCGACGATCCCGGCCACGGTGGCGGTGTCGCGCAACTTGTAACGCTCGAACGCGTGCCGGTCGTTCTCGTTGTGCACCTCGACCTCGGGCGCGTTGCCGAGCCCGCGCAGCAGCATGTTCGTGCCCGAGCGCTGGACGCCGACGACGAACACCGGCCGGGCCGAGCCGGGCGGCACCGGACTCGCGCGGCGGTAGCGCCATTTGCCGACCGCGACCGGCACGGTGCGCAGCGGATCGATCTCCTTCTCCTCGAGCACCCGTCCCACGCCCTGCTCACGGGCCCACCGGATGTTGCGACCTGCCCTCGACCGCAGCCGCCGCAGCCCTGTCTGATCCTCGACGAACACGCGCCCGGGCGATTCGTCGGCGGTGCCCAGCCGGTAGCCGTAGTGACGCAGCAGGGGCGCGGTGAGCGCCGGTGACCAGCAGCCGGCGCGCAGCCGGCATCGCGGTGCGCCACTCGTCGTCGGCGGCGAGCCGGGTCAGGCCGGTCAGCATCCGGTTCGGGTTGCCGGCCACGGTGTGGCTCTCGCCGATGGCCACCTCGCCGTCCGGGCCCACCGGCACCTCGGCGGGCGAGCCGACCAGATCCAGCACCGGCCGCAGCGCCGCGGCCGGATCGGCGACGAAGTCCTCGTAACGCACCCGGACGTAGCGCTGCGGAGTACGGCGCCAGCACCACTGCGCAGCGGCGTTCCAGACATCCCACAGCACGGCGCTCTTGACCGGACTCTCCCGGCCCATCTCGGCCGAACCCTCGCCGCGGTCGGTGCGAGTGCGCCGGCGCGACCACGAGAACGCCGTCCCGCGGGGATCGCGGACCAGGTGCAGCAGATAGACGTCGATCCCCTCGACCCGGCGCAGCAGGTAGGCGTAGCTGACCAGCTTGGAGGCGTCGACGACGATCCCGGCACCGTGCTCGGCGAGCGCCCGGTACACGCGAGCCAACTCGCCGGCATAGGCCTGCGCCTGGGGCCCGAGGCCGTCGGCATCGCCACCGTGACGCGCAAGTTCGGGGAATGTTCGAAGTCTGAGGAATCGACGGTCGGCGGCCCTGATCGCGGCGAGATCCGGGGGCCGGTCTGCGTAGGCTGACTGCAGCACCGCGGACCAGAAGGGGCAGCGGGGTACGGGGGCGCCGCAGCCGCACAACGCCTGCTCGCCGATGCCGCGCTCCCACAGATACCGCAGCTCGCCCACCGAGGTGAGACCGGGCAGCGAACCCAGCAGATTGGACAGCACAGTGCTACCGCTACGGCCGGTGCCGGCCACGAAGAGCACCCGGATGCGACGTTTGTCGGCCGGGTCAGCCGCCGATCCGGGAGCACTCATGGTTGCGGCAATGATAAGTGCGGCAGCGTTTACGGTCCTGCCGAGCCGGAGTGTTCGCCGTGCGCCGTAACACCTGGTTCATCGTGGCGGGCGTCGTGGTTGTCGCGGCGCTCGCCATCGTGCTCACCGTCGTCCTCACCGGCGGCAACGACAACCCGCAGGGTTCCGGCTCGACGACCGCGCAGCCGAGCACCCCGGCGACGTCGAACGGGTCGCCACCCGCGACGACGCCGGGGCCGACCGGCAGCGCGCCGAGTGCCGACGGCGTGAAGCCGATCATCCGTGGCCTCATCGACCGGCAGGGGGAGCCCAACAAGAACATGCTCGGCGTGGTGCACGCCTACGTGGTGAAGGTCAACTGGGCCGACCTGCAGCCGACGGCGAACGGTCCGATCGCCGCGGACAACGCCATCGACAAGGCCATCGCGCGGGTGCGGCAGTCGGACTACAAACAGGTCGGGATGGCCCTCAAACTGCGGGTGTTCGCGGGCGTGAACGCACCGTCCTGGGTGAAGGATCTCGGCGGCGCGCCGATCCAGTACACGAACACCCAAGAGGGCGGATCGATCGGCGGCGGCACGATCGGCCGGTTCTGGAACACCGCGTCGCAGCAGGCCTACGCGCAGCTGCAGCAAAAGCTCGCCGCGAAGTACGACTCGGTCCCGGAGATCCGAGAGCTCACCATGTCCGGTTGCACGACGCTCTTCGACGAGCCGTTCGTGCGCCAGCCGGCCTCCGGTAATGCGCAGAAGCTCGCCGCCGCCGGATACACCGAGGCCGCGGACAAGGCCTGCATCGTGTCGGCCATCAAGGCCCACGAGGTGTGGAAGCACACCACCACCGACGTCGACTTCAGCCCGTTCCCGGACGTCGAGGGCGGCACCGACCAACGCGACGTCGCCTACCCGATCCAGATGATGAACACCTGCCGTCAGCTGCTCGGCGTCCGGTGCGGACTGCAGAACAACGCGCTGTCGACCGACAAGCTGGCCAACCAGGACTTCACCCAGATGTACGAGGCGATGTCGAAGCTGGGCACCCCGCTGATCTTCCAGACCGCTGCCCGCAAACGCATCGGCGACCCGGAACAGACGCTCACCGCAGCCGTGAAATACGGCGCGAATTCCGTCGAGCTGCCCCAGGGTTACCCCCGCTGGCCGATGGACCAACTCCAGACCGCCGCCACAGGGCTCGCGAAGAATCCGGCACCCCACTGAACCGTGGTGATCAAGAGCCGGAAATGGTCGTGCTGCGACGGACATGCGCTCTTGATCATGGGAGAAGTGCGGCGGCGGCGGGTGGCGGCGGCGGACCGAGCGGGGCGGCCAGCCGGGCCTCGCGGGCCTCGAGGTAGCGCCGCTCGGCCAGGTTGAGCGTGTTCCGCGCCGCCAGCGCGTACTGCTCGCGCGCCCCGGCGCGATCGCCGGCGCGCTCCAGCAGGTGCGCGCGCACCGCGGCGATCCGGTAGTGCCCGCGCAGGTCCGGTTCGGCGTCGTCCAGCGCGGCCAGCCCCGCCTGCGGGCCGGCGACCATGGCCACCGCGACCACCCGGTTGAGCGTCACCATCGGCCCGGGGGCCAAGCCGGCCAGGACGTCGTAGAGCCCGAGGATCTGTGGCCAGTCGGTCTGCTCCGCCGACGGGGCCTCGGCATGTACGGCGGCGATGGCCGCCTGCAACTGGTACGGACCGAGGGTCGACGTGGGCAGCGTCGCGACCAGCAGTGCGCAACCCTCGTCGATCATCGCCCGGTTCCACCTGCCCCGGTCCTGCTCGGCCAGAGGCACCAGGCCCCCGGAGCCGGTGGTGCGCGCGGGGCGCCGGGCGTCGGTGAGCAACATCAACGCCAGCAGACCGGTGATCTCGCCCTGCGCGCGGTCGGGCAGCCCGTCCCGCTCGGCGTACAGCTGCCGGGTGAGCCGGATCGCCTCGGTGGACAGCCGCACCCGGTTCAACGTCGTGCCCGAGCTCGCCGTGTGCCCCTCGTTGAACACCAGGTAGAGCACGTGCAGCACCGCGGTGAGCCGCTGGGGCAGCTCCGTCGCATCGGGTGCGACGAACCGTGCGCCGCTGTCGCGGATCCGCGCCTTGGCCCGGCTGATGCGCTGCGCCACCGTCGACTCGGGGACCAGCAGCCCCCTGGCGATCTCGGCGGTGGTGAGCCCGCCGGCCGCGCGCAGCGTCAGCGCCACCTGCGACACCGGCGTCAGCGCCGGATGGCAGCACAGGAACAGCAGGGTCAGCGAGTCGTCGCGCGCGCTCGGCGCCGGCGGCTCCAGCGGGTTCGCCGCGAACACCGCGTCCTCCCGGCGGCGCCGCGCGCTGTCGGAGCGCCATGCCTCGATCCGCCGGCGCGAGGCGGCGGTCAGCAGCCAGCCGCGCGGGTTGGCCGGTACGCCGTCGGCCGGCCAATGCGTCGCGGCAGCCAGCAATGCCTCCTGCACCGCGTCCTCGCATGCGCCGAAATCGCGGTGCTGGCGAGCGAGGGTCGCGAGCACGCCGGGGGCGAGCTCGCGCAGCAGATCAGGCAGTTCGCGCGGCGAGACGCTCACCCGTCGAGCAGGCTGCGGTCGTACACCGGCCGCACCTCGACGTGGTTGAACGCGGCGTCGGGTACCCGCGCCGCGATGCCCACGGCCTCGTCGAGGTCCGAGCACTCGACGAGGTAGAAGCCCGCCAGGTGCTCCTTGACCTCGGCGAACGGGCCGTCGGTGGCCACGATCGCGCCGTCGCGCACGGTGACCTGCGTGGCCGTCTCCACCGGAGCCAGGCCCTCCGAGGCCACGAGGTGCCCGGAGTCGAGCAGGGCATCGGTCAGGGCGTAGTGCGCCCGCCCGAACTCCTCCTTCTCGGCGTCGGTCAGCGTCTCCCAGTGCGCGAGCGACGTCGGGTTGCTGTGCACCATGATCAGGTACTTCATCGGGTCCTCCGGGTCGGGTCGACGAGATGTCTCACCCGGGTGTCGAAACCAGCGGTCCGGCCTCGACACGGACATGGAAGCACCAACGACTCCAGGAGGACGACATGAGCGACGAACAGGCGATCCGCGATCTCATCGACACCCGCACGAAGGCGATGCGCAGCGGGGACGCCAAGACCATCTGCGCCGCCTACGTCCCGGACGCCGTGGTGTTCAGCCTCGCGCCGCCGCTGGTCCAGCCCGCGGACGGCACCCGCGACGTCGAACAGCTGCAGGCCTGGTTCGACGAGAAAGGCGGCAGCGTCTGGTCCGAGGTGCAGGACCTGAAGGTGACGGTCGACGGTGACCTCGCCCTGTGCACCAGCATCGAGAGCATGGGCGCCCCGCCGGACGCGCCGCAGCCGTTCACCCTCTGGTACCGGTCCACGCTCGGCCTGCGCCGGGTCGACGGGCAGTGGCGGATCTGCCACGAGCACACCTCGACGCCGTTCTACATGGACGGCTCGAACCGGGCCGCGCTCGACCTCACGCCGGAGACCCCTCGGTGATCAAGAGCCGAAAATGGTCACCAGCCGACCGAATTGCGCTCTTGATCACCGGGAGGGGGACGGTGGCGTCGGTCTGGCCGTCGACTGCACGGCGGCCGCGACCGCCGTCGGCACAGCCGGGTCGAACACCGAGGGCACGATGTAGGTGGCGTTGAGCTGCTCGTCGCTGACGCAGTGCGCCAGCGCATCGGCCGCGGCGAGCAGCATCGGCGTCGTCACCTCCCGGGCGCGGGCGTCGAGCAGGCCCCGGAACACCCCGGGGAACGCCAGCACGTTGTTGATCTGGTTCGGGTAGTCGCTGCGGCCGGTGGCGAGCACCGCAGCCAGCTGCTGCGCCGCGTCGACGTCGCACTCCGGATCCGGGTTGGCGAGCGCGAAGACCACCGGCGCGCGCGCCATGTCACGGATCCAGTCCGCCGCCAGCACGCCCGGCCCACTCACCCCGATGAACACGTCCGCCCCGCGCAGTGCGTCGTGCAGGTCGCCGGTGAATCCGGCCGGGTTGGTCCGCTGTGCAAGGTCGCGCTTGGCGTCGTTGAGCTGCGGGTCCGCGGGCGCCAGGATGCCTTCGCGGTCCCACACCAGGATGTGCCGCACGCCGGCGGCCAGCAGCAGCGTCACGATGGCGGTGCCCGCCGCGCCGCCGCCGGCCACCACGATCCGCGCGTCGGCGAGCGACTTCGACACGCAGCGCAGCGCGTTCGTCAGGGCCGCGGTGACGACGATCGCGGTGCCGTGCTGGTCGTCGTGGAACACCGGGATGTCCAGCGCGTCGCGCAGCCGCCGCTCGATCTCGAAGCAGCGGGGCGCCGAGATGTCCTCCAGGTTGATCCCGCCGAATCCCGGCGAGATCGCCCGCACGACCTGCACGATCTCGTCGGTGTCCTGCGTGTCGAGGCAGATCGGCCAGGCGTCGATGTCGGCGAAGCGCTTGAACAGCGCGGCCTTGCCCTCCATCACCGGCAGCGCGGCGCCCGGGCCGATGTTGCCGAGCCCCAGCACCGCTGAGCCGTCGGTGACCACGGCCACCGCGTTGCCCTTGACGGTCAGCTTCGCGACGTCCTCCGGGTGCTTGGCCAGCGCGAGCGACACCCGCCCGACCCCCGGGGTGTAGGCCATCGACAGGTCGTCGCGGGTGCGCAGGGGCACCTTCGGACTGCACCGAGATCTTCCCGCCCAGATGCAGCAGGAAGGTCCGGTCGCTGACCCGGTGCACCGTGACGGTGGGCACCTCGCGCAGGGCCTCGACGATCTCGCTCGCGTGCTCGCCGTTGACCGCCGAGCAGGTGACGTCGACGGTGATCCGGTCCGCCCGGGACTCGCTCACGTCGATCGCGGTGACGAGTCCTCTGGCCCGTCCGACGGCCATCGCGACGTCCCCGACCACCGACGCCGACGGCGGCGCGTACAGGCGCACGGTGATGCCGTAGGAGGCGCTCGTGGGCAGGGGACGGGGTTGTGCGGTGTCGGGCACGCTCATGAAAGGCATAGTGCACCCCAAGCGCCACGCGGCACACGCAGCCCGGCAGTGCCAGGATGGAAGGGCAGACTCAGTCACAACGAGGTGACCCTTCATGACCGACGTGCTGTTCGATACAGCCGTATTCGCCCGCCGCTATCTCGCCCATGCCGCCAGCCAGCTACCGGGCTGGGAACCGGCCGCGCTGGCCAAGCTGGCCGCCGACGCCCTCGACTTCGGCGCCGAGCGCCAATGGGGCCAGACCCTGCTGCGGATCACCGGCGGACCCGACGCCAGCAGCGGCATCGACGTCGTCTCCGAGGACGCTCCGTACATCGTCGAATCGCTGCGCACCGAACTGCAGCGTTTGGGCCGCCCCGCCCGCCGGGTGCTGCACCCGCAGATCGTCTGCAACCGAGACGCCGACGGCATGATGACCAACGTCTTCGACATCGACGACAACGCCGACGTGCCCGACGGCGCGATGGTCGAGTCCTGGGTGCACTTCGAAATGGATCACGTGCCCGACGACCAGCGCTCGAAGCTGTCGGGCAGCCTCGAGCACGTCCTCGACGACGTGTTGCACGCGCGAGCCGACGCGCCGCACATGTACCAGCTGATCCGCCAGCTCGCCGACGAGCTGTGCGCCGACCCGGGCCACTTCGACCGGGAGACCAGCGAGGAGGCCGGCGAGCTCCTGCGCTGGCTCGCCGACGGCAACTTCATGCTGCTCGGGCACGCGGCCTACGCGGCCAACGACCTGGCGAAGCCCCATGCGCACGGGAAGGACACCAACGCCTCGGGTGTGCTGCGCGGTACCGCGCGGATCTCGCCGTTGGAGCTGCTGCCCGCCTACCGCAGCGGGGCGCCGCTGTCGATCTTCAAGTCGCCGCTGGTGTCGACCGTGCGCCGCTCGGCCCACTACGACTGCGTCACCGTCGTGACCCCTGCGGTGGCCGGCGAACCGCAGATGATCCACGTCTTCCTCGGCCTGATCAGCAGCGCCGAGGACGGGCCGGTGTGGCGGGTGCCCGTCCTGCGCCGGCGTATCGCGGAGATCCTGCTGCGCTCCGGCGTGCGGGCCGACAGCCACTCCGGGCGACGGCTGCTCGCCGCATTGCGCACCCTGCCCCGCGACGAGCTGCTCGAAGCACCGACCGGCGACCTGCTCAAGCTGGCCCAGCTGGTCGTCGACCGCGCCGACCGCGGCACCGTCGGGGTGTTCGCGCGCATCCATCTCAACCGCGACTTCGTGAGCGTGCTGGTCTACATCCCGGCTGACCGCTTCGGCGGCGACACCAGCCGCAAGATCACCTCGGTGATCTCGCGCTACTGGCCCGGGAAGGTCATCGGCCGCGACGACCGCATCGTCGAGATGGGCTTCGCCCGCATGCAGCTGCTGATCTCGGTGCGGCGCGGCAGCCAGCCCGCCTCGCCCGAGCGGCGCACGGTCGAGGAGGAGGTCGAGCACGTCATCCGGCGCTGGAGCGACGACCTCGGCGACCTGCTCACCCTCGCCGTCGGCGAGGAGAAGGCGCAGCAGCTGCTCGACCGCTACGCCGACGCCCTGCCCGAGGCCTACAAGGAGGACTTCCCCGCCACCACCGCGGTGCGCGACCTCACCCGCCTCGAGCAGCTGCCACCCGACGACGGCCTGGCCTTCGACGTCTACACCCCGGACGAGCACGACGGCGCCGACCGCCGGCTCAAGGTGTTCCGCACCGGCCGGGCCGTGTCGCTGGCCCGGGCCCTGCCGATCTTCGGGCAGATGGGCATCGAGGTGCTCGACGAACGGCCCTACGAGATCGAGGTGCCCGACACCGAGTCGGTGTGGATCTACGACTTCGGGCTTCGGCTGCCGGCCGGCGTCGACTTCGACGAAGCCCGGTCCCGCAGCGTGGTCGACACGATCCGGCTGCTGTGGCTCGACCAGATCGAACAGGACGGGTTCAACGCACTGGTCGTGCGCGGGCCGCTGACCTGGTGGCAGGCCAACATCCTGCGCGCCTACGCGAAGTACCTGCGACAGGCCGGCACCACCTTCAGCCAGGGCTACATCGAGCGGGCGCTGTGCGAGCACATCGACATCGCCGCCGCGATCGTGGAGCTGTTCGAGAACCGGTTCGACCCGGACCGCGCGGGCGAGGCCCAGCTCGTCGACAGCAACACCAGCCGGCTCGAAGCGATCGAGGAGATGCTCGCCGACGTCGCGAGCCTGGACCAGGACCGCATCCTGCGGGCCATCCTCGGGCTCGTCAACGCCACCTTGCGCACCAACGCCTACCGCACCGACGCGCCCGACGACGACGATCCCGACACCGCAGAACTGCGCCGGCGTACCGCGCTCGCGATCAAGCTCGATCCCAACCGGGTGGCGGACCTGCCCGCGCCGCGGCCGAAGTTCGAGATCTGGGTGTACTCGCCGCGGGTCGAGGGAGTGCACCTGCGATTCGGGCCGATCGCACGCGGCGGGCTGCGCTGGTCCGACCGCCGCGAGGACTTCCGGACCGAGATCCTCGGCCTGGTCAAGGCCCAGACGGTCAAGAACGCGGTGATCGTGCCGACCGGCGCGAAGGGCGGGTTCGTCGCGAAGCGGCTCCCGGACCCGGCCGCCGACCGCGACGCCTGGCTCGCCGAGGGCGTGGCCTGCTACCGGACCTTCATCAGCTGCCTGCTCGACGTGACCGACAACTACGTGACCGGCGCCGACGGCAGCCAGCAGGTCGAACCGCCACCGCAGACGCGCCGCTACGACAAGGACGACCCGTATCTGGTCGTGGCCGCCGACAAGGGCACCGCCACCTTCAGCGACATCGCCAACAGCATCGCCCAGGACTACGGCTATTGGCTCGGCGACGCGTTCGCCTCCGGCGGCTCGCTCGGCTACGACCACAAGGCGATGGGCATCACCGCCCGCGGCGCGTGGGAGTCGGTGAAGTACCACTTCCGCGAGCTCGGCGTCGACACCCAGACCGAGGACTTCAGCGTGGTCGGCGTCGGCGACATGTCCGGTGACGTGTTCGGCAACGGCATGCTGCTCTCCGAGCACATCAGGCTGGTGGCCGCCTTCGATCACCGCCACGTGTTTCTGGATCCGAATCCCGACGCCGCGACCTCCTACGCCGAACGGCGCCGGATGTTCGAGCTCCCGCGGTCGTCCTGGGCCGACTACGACGCCGAGCTGATCTCCGCGGGCGGCGGCGTCTACGACCGCACCCGCAAGTCCGTCCCGGTCACCCCGGAGGTCGCAGCAGGCGCTTGGCATCGCCGACGGCGTCACCGAGCTGTCCCCCGTCGAGCTGATCCACCGGATCCTGCTCGCGCCGGTGGATCTGCTCTGGATGGGCGGCATCGGCACGTACGTGAAGTCGTCCGAGGAGACCCAGCTCGATGTCGGTGACAAGGCCAACGACGCGCTGCGCGCCAACGCCGACGAGCTGCGCTGCCGGGTGATCGGCGAGGGCGGCAACCTCGGCCTCACCCAGCCCGCCCGGGTGCAGTTCGCCCGGCTGGGCGGCCACCTCAACACCGACGCCACCGACAACTGCGCCGGCGTGGACACGTCCGATCACGAGGTGAACCTGAAGATCCTGCTCGGCCGCGGTGTCGCGGCCGGCGCGATCAACTGGGACGAGCGCAACCAACTGCTGGCCGAGGCCACCGACGACGTCGCCCGGCTCGTGCTGCGCAACAACTACGGCCTGAACGTGCTGCTCGGCATGGCGCGGAAACTCAGCCCTGCGCTGGTGTCGGTGCACCAGCGTTTCATGCGGGCACTCGAGGCCGAGGGCAGGCTCGACCGGGCCCTGGAGTTCCTGCCCGACGACGCCGAGATCGCGCGCCGCGAGGCCGAGGGCGTCGGGCTGTTCTCGCCCGAGAACGCCGTGTTGACCGCCTACTCGAAGATGACGCTGGCCGATGTCATCGAGGACTCCACGCTGCCGGACGAACCGTGGTTCCGCAACGTGCTTGCCGGGTACTTCCCGCCCGCGATCGCCGAGCGGTTCGCCGACGACCTGCCCAACCACCCGTTGCACCGCGAGATCATCACGACGGTCGTCGTCAACGACATGATCAACAAGTCGGGCACGACCTTCGTGCACCGCGCGGCCGAGGAGACCGGCGTCACGGTCGACCAGATCGTGCGGGCCTACACCGTGGTGCGTGCGGTCTTCGGGCTGCCCGAGCTGTGGGCGGCGATCGAGGAACTCGACAACAAGGTGCCCACCGAGGCCCAGCACGCCGGCTACCAGGAGATCCGCCGGCTCATCGACCGTGCGACGCGTTGGTTCGTCGATTTCCGCTTCCCGATGAGCGACGTCGCGGCCGAGATCGCCCGCTACGAACCGGTGGTGTCGCGGCTCGGCTCGAACTGCCCGGATTTCATGCGCGGCGTGGAGCGCAAGACTCTGTTCGACGACGCCGACCAGCTCATCGCGCTCGGCCTGCCGCGCGGGCTGGCGCTGCGCCTGGCCGAGTTGCTGAGCGCGTTCCTGCTCCTCGACGTCGTCGAGATCTCGCACGCGACCGGGCAGGACCCGGTCGACGTCGCGGCCGTGCACTATGCGGTCTCCGAGCGATTGTCCATCGACAACCTGCTGACGAAGGTCACCAGCCTGCCGCGCGACGACCGGTGGTCGGCGCTGGCCCGCGCGGCCGCGCGTCACGACGTCTACGAGGCGTTGTCCGCGATCACCACCGCGGTCCTGCGTGCGACGCCGGACGCCGCCGAGAACGGCAGCGCCGACGCCGAGGCGCGCATCGACGCCTGGGTCAAGCAGAACGAGGCCCGCGTCGAGCGGGCCCGGGAGACCGTCGGCGAAGCGCTCGACCGCGACGTCGTCGATCTGGCGACGCTCTCGGTCGCACTGCGGGTGCTGCGCAGCGTGCCCGGCTGATCCCCGTCGAACCGACTCGTCCCGGTATCGCGTTGTAGGAACGACACGATGCCGCGACGCCGCGACTGGTTCTAACCCGATCGGGCTATGGCATGCCGCACCCACCAGACGGGATAAAGGTCAGGTGAATCGGATGCTCGTGATGGTTGCCACCACCGTGGCGGCGGGAGCGGTCGCCGCCGTGCCCGCGATCCTCGGTGTGGTCGGCAACCCGTCCTTCAGCCAGCAGATCCCGGTGCGGGTGCCCGCCCAGGTCGCCCATATCTCGGACGTCGGGGCAAAGGCCACGTCGAGCCCGACGCCGGCAGCGTCGCCGACCCGGCCGTCCAGGAGCGGCTCGGACGGCTCCCGGGCCGCGGAGCCCGGCGACGACCACGGCGGTGCCCGCGATTCCGCCGCGACGCGCGACGCGAACGAGTCGCACGACGCGAACGAGACGCACGACGCGAGCGAGACGCACGACGCCGACCGACGACGCAGGATGCCGGCGAGGCGCGCGGTGGCGAGGCCGAGCGCCGGCAGCTCCGCCGCCCGCAGCTCCGCGGGCGAACCCGAACCCGGCGACGACCGCGGCCGCAGGGGCGGCGGCGGGAGCGGCGCGAACACCGCGAGCGACCCGAGCGCCACGAGCCGGTCCGGGAACAGCGGGCCCGGTGGATCCGGCGCCCGCGCGAGTGGTAGCGACGACAGCGGCGGGGGATCATCTGGGGATGGCCACGGCGGGGGCGGCGACGGATGACGGTTGAGGCCGTGCCGTCCGCCCCACCGCCACCTGACCAGCCGCCACCGACGCCACCGCCGCCTCCCGGACCGCCGGCGGCAGACGGCTGGACCGTCCTGGCCGCACCCCGCGACCGGGTCGACCGGGCGGCGGCGGTCTGGAGCATGCGCCGCATCGTGTTCCAGCTGTGTGCGGCGATCCTGCTGGTGGTCACGGTCGTCGGCGTCGTGGTGGCGTTGGTCAGCCGGCGGTTGGCCGAGACCCAGGGCGTGCACGAGGCCGCGCAGATCACCGACGTCATCGCCGAGAGCGTCGTGCAGCCGGCGCTGACCGACGCCGCGCTGTCCGACCCGGCCGCGCGCGCCGGCTTCGACGCGGTCATCCGCAAGGGCGTGCTGTCCGACTCGCTGATCCGGGTCAAGGTCTGGGACCGCGACGGGCGCATCGTCTACTCCGACGAGCCGCGCCTGATCGGGCGCAGGTTCGGGCTCGACGACGAGGCCCGGGAGTCGTTCGCCGGACCGAGCACCCGCGCCGACGTCAGCGACCTGAGCGCGCCGGAGAACGTCTACGAGCGCAGCCAGGGCAAGCTGCTCGAGGTCTACCGGCCGGTGTGGACCGCGCGCGGCACCCCGCTGCTGTTCGAGGCGTACTACCGCTACGACGTCGTGACCTCCCGCGGCCACGACCTGTGGCGGGCCTTCAGCGGCATCATGCTCAGCAGCCTGGCCGCGGTGTTCGTGCTGCTCATCCCGGTCGCCTGGGCGCTGGTGCAACGGGCCCGGCGCGCCCAGCAGGAACGGGAGACCGCGATGCGGCGCGCCGTCGAGGCCTCCGACGAGGAACGCCGCCGCATCGCAGGAACGCTGCACGACGGGGTGGTGCAGCAACTCGCCGCGGTGTCCTTCGCCGTCGCCGGGGACGCCGAGCGCGCTGCTCAGGCCGGCCAGCCGGCGCTCGCCGAGCGGTTGCAGGACAGCAGCGAGACGGTCCGCTCGGCGATGGCGGGCATGCGCTCGCTGCTCGTCGACCTGTACCCGCCCAGCCTGCGCAACGGTGGTCTCGCGCTGGCGCTGCGCGATCTGGCCGGCACCGTCGACGGCAGCGGAGCCCGGGTCACCCTCGACGTCGACCGCGCGCTCGCCGACCATCTCTCGCCCGAGGCGCAGGAGGCGATGTACCGGATCGCCCAGGAGTGCCTGCGGAATGCGGCGAAGCACGCGGCGGCGAAGAATGTCACTGTGCGGTTGAGCTCGGTCGACGGCCCGCCCGGAGTGGCGCGGTTGGAGATCCATGACGACGGCGTCGGCTTCGACGTCGACGAGGCCCTGCGCGTCCGCACCGAGGGCCACCTCGGCCTGGATCTGCTCGCCGACGCCGCCCGTCGTGTCGACGGCACCCTGTCCGTCGTCAGCGGTCCGGGCGCCGGGACCGCGTTCCGGCTGGACGTGCCGTGGCCGTGAACGCGCCCGTGATCAGCGTGCTGCTCGTCGACGACCACCGGCTGGTCCGGGCCGGGCTCGCCGGGCTGCTCGACGCCGCGGCCGACCTCGAGGTCGTGGGTGAGGCCGCCGACGGTCGGCAGGCGCTCGAGGCTGCCCGCACCACGAACCCGGACGTCGTGCTGATGGACGTGTCCATGCCGGTCCTCGACGGGATCGGCGCCACCCGCCAACTCCTCGCCGAACACCCCGAGCTACGGGTCGTCGCGCTCACCTCGTTCGCCGACTCGGGCAAGGTGGCGGACATGCTCGCAGCCGGCGCGGTGGGCTACCTGCTCAAGGACTGCGACCCGGCCGACCTGCTCGCCGCGGTGCGCGCGGCCGCGCGTGGCGAGGCGCCGATCGACCCGCGCGCCGCGGTGAGCCTGCTGCCCGGGCGGCGGGCGCCCGACCCGGCCGAGGCGCTCAGCGCCCGTGAGCGCGAGGTGCTGGCGCTCACGGCGAAGGGGATGGCGAACAAACAGATCGCGCGGGCTCTCGGGATCAGCGAGCAGACTGTCAAGGTGCACCTGGGAAATGTGTTCCGGCGCATCGGCGTCGCCGACCGCACGTCGGCAGCGCTGTGGGCGCGTGAGCACCTCGCCGACTGACATGGCGCCCGAGCCGGACGACGGCGAGGTCGAGTTCCTCGACGTGGGCCCGGACCCGGCGCGGCGGCCTTCGCGTCCGGTGGCGTCCTCGTGGCGCCCGCGGCGGTGGTGGTGGCTGGTGGCGCTCGCCGCGGCCGGGCTGGTCGCGGGTGGCGTGGCGATCGGCCGGAGTGGATCCGGCCTGCCGGCCGGGCGCGCGGCCAGCTCGTCGGTGTCGATGCCCGCGCCGACCTCTGCGTCGGCACCGTCGTCGGCACGCGTCGTCGGCGCCGGCGTCGGCACCGCCCGCACAGCCTGGCGTCACGCTGGTCGGCCACCCGCTGCTCGGCGTGCACGCCGGTTGGGAACTGTTCGCGCGCGGGCCGGACGAACTGCTGCGCATCGAGCCGGCTCGCGGCAAGATCGTGCGCACGCCGGTTCCGGAGCTGCTGAGCAACGGCGACGTTTCCTTCCTCGTCGCCAGTGACCGGGTGCTGATCCGCCCGCTCGACGTCGTGCCGGGGTACGAGGTGGCGGACGGGAAGTCCGCGCGGGAGCTGCCCACCGCGCTGCAACAGAGCCCGGTCTTTCCCGGGCCGCGCCCGGACGAGGTGTGGGTGCCGACCGGGTCCGGCACGGTCGGCGGTTACTCGGCAGTACAGCTGTTCAGTGTCGGCGGCCGCCCGATCGCGCGGCCGGTCAGCCTGCCGGCCGACGTGCAGACGGGGCAGTTGCTCGGCGACGGCGCAGGCGGGTTGATGTTCTCCGGCGTCGGCGGCTACTACCGCCTCGGCCCGCACGGGTGGCGCCGGTTCACCTCCGGTGAGCCGCTGGCCGTCGGGCCGACCCGGTTGTTCGTCGCCGAGTGCAACGCGCAGTACCGGTGCTCGAGCACGCTGATCGATGCCCGCACCGGCCGCCGAACGTCGGTGCCCTACGACCCGCGCGACCGCGACATGCTGGGACTCGGCGTCATCTCACCGGACGGGCGGCAGGCGGCGATCCCGGCATACGGACCGGGCGGTGCCAACGTGGTGCGCCTCGTCGATCTGCGCACCAGCACGCAACGGTTCACCCGGCTGACCGTCGACCTCCAGACGAACGTGTCCACCGCGACGCTGGTGTGGTCGCCCGACAGCCGCTGGCTGTTCGGCGTCGGGCCGGGCGGGGTCGTGCGAGCGGTCGACGCGCGCACCGGCGCGACGCACAGCCTGGGCGTGCGGTTGCCGTCGATCACCCAGCTCGGCGTCCGGGCGGTCAGGCCAGGTGGGTGACCGGCACTCGCGCCCAGACCTTCTTGCCGTGCGCGGTGCGCCGTACTCCCCAGTCGTCGGCGATCGCCGCAACGATGTGCAGACCCCGGCCGCCGGCCGCGGTGTTGCTCGCCGCGCGCACTCGCGGCAGCTGCGGGCTCGGGTCGCCCACCTCGACGGTGACCGCCTCGGGGGCCACTTCCCAGGTGACCGCAAGATCGTGATCCACCCCGGCGCCTGCGTGCACGACGGCGTTGCCGACCAGCTCGCTCGCGACCAGGACGACGTCCTCGGCGGTATCGGCGGCGGACTGGTGCTCGGCGAGATCAGCGGCGATGGCCCGGCGCACGAGGGCAGCACTCGCTGGTTCCTGCCGCACCGCCAACACCCCCACCTCCACGACACCTCCCGCTGCCATCACCGTCGTTGTTCCCGATGATCGACCGGACGTAAACAGCACTTAGGTCACACTCGCGGCATCGAGCACCGCCCCGACCTCGCGCGGATAGTCGGTGATGATGGTGTCGACGCCCAGGTCGAGCACGAATTCGACGTCGGCCGGCTTGTTGACCGTCCACACGTAGACACGCTTGCCGCGGGCGTGTGCGCGGGCCACGAAGCCGGGGTCGGCCTGCAGCACGTGCAGGCCGGGACCGGCGATCGGGATCCCGGCCGGCAGATGACCGGACCGGCGCTTGGGCATCAGGCGCTCGAGCAGCAGCACGGTGGGGATGTCGGGCGCGAGCAGCCGAACGCGCCGCACCGCCGTCACCGCGAAGCTCATCACCACCACCCGGTTCCCCAGATCCGACGGCGTGTGCTTGAGCTTCGACTCCGGCGGACCGGCCCGCCCGGCCCAGCCGAACCGGGCGAGCAGGTCGACGAGCGTCTGCTCCACCAGGCCGCCGTAACGGGTCGGGTGCTTGGTCTCGATCAGCAACCGGACGTCGCGCCCCGCGTCGTGGACGAGCCCGAGCAGCAGTTCGAGGGTGAGCACGCCGCCGCCGCGCTCCACCCGGTCGGCGGTGACGCCGTCCAGGTACGGGGAATCGTTGAGCAACTCGTCCGCGGTAGGCGGCAGGTCGCTGTGCCACGACATGAAGTCCAGCGCATCGAGGGTGGGCAGATCGAGGTCGCTGACCACGCCGCGCCCGTCGGACGTGCGGTTGACCGTGCGGTCGTGGACGCACACCAGATGCCCGTCGCGGGTGAGCCGGACATCGCATTCGACGGCGTCGGCGGCTGACGCGATCGCCTCCTCGTAGGCGGCGAGCGTGTGCTCGGCCACCACGGAGGACGCGCCACGGTGCGCGACCAGCATCGGCCGGGCCGGTGGCTCCACGGCGCTCATCGTGCCGGAATCGGGTGGCGCTCGGGTGACGTCGGCGCAAACGACGCGCCGACGAGTGCGTTACGCGACGTGCGGTGGCCGCCCGTCACTCGACTGCATCGGGCGGCGGGCGCTCGCCCAGGCGAGCATGCCGCCGGCGAGGTTCACCGCGTCGTAGCCCTGGTGCCGCAGCCACGCGGTGACATGCGCCGAGCGCGAGCCCACCTTGCACACCACCACGATCGACTCGACGGTGCCGCCGGCGTCCAGCAGATCGGGCTGGTCCTGCAGTTGCTGCGGCAGCCGGCTCATCGGTGCGTGGACGGCGCCGGCGATGTGGCCGGCCGCCCATTCGTCGTCCTCGCGGACGTCGAGGAGCAGGGTTCCTGCGGGCACCGAGTCCGGCGGCAGAGTCCCGACCTCGACGCTCGGCACCTCGAACGGGTTCGTCACTTGATCAGCCGCGACAGTCGGCGGTCGGCGAGTTCGCGGCCCTCGGTCTGGCAGGTGGGGCAGTACTGGAAGCTGCGATCGGCGAAGGAGACCTCCCGCACCGTGTCCCCGCACACCGGGCACGGCAGCCCGGTACGGGCATGGACCCGTAGGCCGCTGCGCTTCTCCGACTTCAACGTCGCCGCCTTCTGTCCGACCGAGCGGGTGACGGCATCGGTGAGCACCGTGCCGATGGCGTCGTGCAGCCGGGTGAGCTCGTCGTCGGTGAGCTTGGCCGAACCCTTGAACGGCGACAGCTTCGCGACGTGCAGGATCTCATCGGAGTAGGCGTTGCCGATGCCGGCGATCGCGCTCTGGTCGGTGATCGCGCGCTTGAGCTGCTGGCGCTGCGCGCCGAGAACCGTGGCCAGCTCGTCGCGGGTCAGGGTCAGCGCGTCCGGCCCGAGCCGGGCAACCCCCGGCACGTCCTGCGGGTCGCGGACCAGGTAGACGGCGAGACGCTTCTGCGTGCCGGCCTCGGTGAGATCGAATCCCGCCACCGGTCCGTCGGGCAGTTCCGGAGCCAGATGCAGGCGCACCGCGATCGGTCCCTTGCCACCCGGTCGCGGCGGCGCCGGCGGCAGGGACTCGCGCCACTGCAGCCAGCCGCCGCGGGCCAGATGGATCACCAGGTGCAGCCCGCTGATGTCCAGATCGAGGAACTTCCCGTGCCGGCCGACGCCGGTGATCTCCGCACCGCCGATCGCCGACAGCGGCGGGTCGAAGGTCTTCACGGCGTTGATCGCGGCGACGTCCACCCGCATGACGGTGCGACCGACCGCCCGCTCGCGCAGAAAGGTCGCGAGCGCTTCCACCTCGGGCAGCTCCGGCACGGCGTCGACTCAGAGCTGGTCGAGCGGGAAGTCCAGCCCCGTGGTGCTGTGGCAGCGGTAGCCGAACGGGTTCTTGGCGAGGTACTGCTGGTGATATCCCTCGGCGTAGTAGAACTCGCCGAGCGGGGCCACCTCGGTCGTGATCGCGCCGTACCCGAGTTCGGCGAGCTTGTCCCCGAACACCTTCACGGCGCGCTCGGCGATCTCGCGCTGGGCGTCGTCGGTGTAGTAGATGCCCGAGCGGTACTGGGTGCCGACGTCGTTGCCCTGGCGGAAGCCCTGGGTCGGGTCGTGCACCTCGAAGAACGTGGCCACGATCTTGGCGTAGGTGGTCTCGTCCGGATCGAAGACGACGAGGACCGCCTCGGTGTGACCGGTGAGCCCGGAGCAGACCTCTTCGTAGTCGGGGTGGGCGGTGACCCCGCCGGTGTAGCCGACCGCGGTGGTCCACACGCCCGGCTGCTTCCAGAAGACCTCTTCGGCGCCCCAGAAGCAGCCCAGGCCGAACACTGCTTGCTGGAATCCCTCCGGGAAGGGCGGCTTGATCGAGTGCCCGTTCACGTAGTGCGTGTCCGGGACCGTGAACTCGTAGTGATCGCGTCCGCGCAGGGCGCGCTCCGGGGTGACCATCTCGGTCTTCTGGCGCAGGAACGACATGCATTCGAGGCTACGCAGGACGTACCCTCGGTGCTATGAGGCGGCGGAGCTCACCATGACGCAATGGGGCCTCGACACGCTGTTCAACCCGGCCAAGCGGCACATGGACGAGGAGAAGCGTCGGCTGCTGTCCACTCGTGAGGAGCTCGGCGACAGCTCCGGCGGGAAGCGGATCGATCTCGAATCGGGCAAGGTGACCATCCGCAAGGCCGACTCCGACGACACCGCGGAGCAGGAGCACGAGTCGCCAACGGGTCCGTCGGCGGCGAAGGAGTCGCGGCCCGAGCCGAGCGCGGCCGCGAAGCGGGCCGCCGAGCGACGCCGCCGCAAGGCCGGCTGAGCCCACCCGCACCGACCCCGGACACGACCGAGGCCCCGGTGGGCGGGGGTTCCACCAGGGCCTCGGCGACATCGGCTTGTTGGCCGGCGAGCGGGGGTTCACCGGGGACAACTGCGCTGCCTGTGGGGGTCGCGGCGTGCGGGGAGCGCCTGACCTGCCACAGCCTGCCGGTGTCGGGATCAACAACGACAAGGTCAACTGTGACGCTCCGTAACCGATGCGTCAAGTCGAGGCCGGCAAGTTCACCCGACGTTTCTCGGCGGCCCCCGACGACCCGTTGTCGGTGACGAGGGACGAAACGCCCTGAAAAGGGGTCACTCACTCGGGTTGTTCGATCTCCCACGACCCGCCGTGCACTCGCTGGATCAACTCGTTGAGCACCGGCCCGAGCACCTGCGGGAAGCCACCGAGCTGGATCGCGATGCTGAACCGGTCCGTGGAGACCCCGCTGCCCGGATCCTGCTCGTCGACCACCATTCGCTCACTGAGAGTCAGCACCTGGAAGGGCAGCCCGCGGGCATTGAGATGGGCCGTGACATCCGCGACCTCCTTCTCGTCGACCGTCTGGAGGAACACCTGACCCTGCAGCCACCCGGTCATGTCCATCCGGCCATCCTGCCCGGTGCGCGGCTGCCGCCCGCCCGGTGCGGCGCCCTACGGCGTGATGTCGACGACCTGCGGATCGTGGTCGCTGACCTGGTCGTGGTACTCGGCATTCACGTGCACGACTTGATACCCCGCGCGCAGGTCGGGGGTGACCAGGATGTGGTCGAGCACCTGCGAGACCCCGTTGAACACGTAGGTGTACTGCTGGTTCATCGGCAGCGTGGTGATCAGGTCGGTGAGGATCGACGGGCCGGTGCCGTCGGCCGTACCGGTCGTGAGCACCCGCAGCGCCGGGCTGAACTGGTAGTCGTTCAGGTCGCCCACCACCAGCACCCGCGCCTTGGGGTCGGCCGAGCGCAACTGCGACACGAAGTTGTGCACCACCAGCGCCTGGCCGGCGCGTTGCACCGCCGATGACTGCGCCGGGTACTGGAAGCGGCCGTCGGCGCTCTGGTCGCCGCCCTTGGAGTCGAAGTGGTTCGCGATCACGAAGACGTTGTTGCCGCGGAAGCGGAACAGCCCGACCAGCGGCTTGCGGCTGGTGGACCAGACCGGGTTGGTCGGGTCGATGCGGCCGGGGGACAGCGAGACGCGGGTCTTGGTGCCGCTGCCGGTGACCTGCGTGCCGGTCGTCGACCTGTTGACCTTCGCGCTGCCGGTGTCGACGAAGGAGACCCGGGTGGGATCGAAGAGGAACGCGACGCGGATGTTGCCGCCCGGCTGCCCGCCGTCCTGGTCGTTGACCGGGTCGATCGAACGCCACGAGTACTGCGGGCCGCCCGCCGCGACGATGGCGTCGGTCAGCATCGTCAGCGTCTGGTCGGCGGCGACGACACCGTCGTCGGTGGGCCCGTCGTTGTCCTGGATCTCCTCCAGCGCAACGATGTCCGGCGTGGCGAGGTTCGTCACGACCCCCTGGGCAAGCGCAGCGAACTTCGTGGCCGGGTCCTTCGGCGAGAGATTCTCGACGTTGTACGTCGCAACGGACAGCTGCTTGCTGGTGCCGGCTGTGGCCGTCACCCGCGGGAGACCGTTGTGCTGCACCGTGCCGAGGGTCGCGGCCGCGATGACGTAACCGCCGAACTGGGAGTAGTCCAGTGGCCCGACGGTCGGGCCGGTGAACACGTCGCCGACGTCGACAGCTGGGTCGGAACCGTCGAGCGGGACGACCTCGAGTCGCCCGGACGGGATCGAGTTCTCACCGAGCAGTTCCGCGCCGCCGCGGTAGGTGGTCTGCGTCGTCGACGTCGGCTTGGTGGTGACGTACTGCTCACCGAAGGAGTTCGACGGCCCGACGACTCGTGCGTCGTCGACCTGCACCCGCATGCCCTCGATGGACTCGTAGAAGTCGAGCGCCGAGCGTGACGGGGTGATCTGGGTGTTCTCGATGTTGCCGCCGCCGAGGTCCGGCGCGTAGGTGTCGGGCACCGTGGTCGGGCCGAGCACGACCGGATCCGGGAGGTCGTTGCCGCTGCGACACGCGTGGTGACCGTCGGCGAGACGATCTCGGTGATCGACAGGTTCGAGGTCGTGCTGGTGGTCTCGCCGCTGGCCAGCGGGTAGAACTCGCTGACCGTGCCGCTGACGAGCACGCTGTCGCCGACCGCGACCGTCGGGGTCGAGCTGGTGAACACGAAGATGCCTTCGCTGGTGGCCGGGTTGTCGTCGGCGGTCGGGTCCTGGAGCCAGAAGCCCTTGCTGCTCGTCGTGCGCAGCGCGGTGACGACGCCGGGCACATTGGTGACCGCAGCACTGCGCTGCGGCGACAGGAACGACGTCCCCTGGATGTCGTGGATGCGCAACGGTCCGGGTGTCGCGCCGCCGCCGCCACCCGTGCCGCTGTTGGTCGGCGTCGGCGCTGCGACGGTGAAGTCGACGGCGTTGTCGTCGGTGTCGGTGAGGGAGTCGGCACGCTGCACCGAGGTGGTGTTCGAGGTGGCGCCGGCTGCGGCAGCGCCCTCGTGCACGACCGCGCCACCCCAGCCGACGAGGTCGACGATGTCGGTGACGGCGGCGCAATCGTCGGCGGTCTTGCAGGTCAACGCCGAGGTGGAGTGCACCAGCGCGATCGTGCCGGCGGTGCCGCTCATGTTGATCGAGCCCGTGGCGTCCGGGGTCGGCAGCGCGTCGGTGCCGCCGGCGCCCGCGGCCTCGCCGACCAGGAACCGCCCGCCGGCCGGGACGCTCCCGGACAGCGGTGTGACCTGCCACGTGGTGGTGGCGCCCGGGCTGGCCGAGATGTACTGCACCGAGTAGCCGCCGAGATCCGCGGCCGCGGTGCCGGCGTTGCCGAGTTCGACGAAGTCGTTCTTGAGCGTGGCACCGGAGTTGCCGCCGCCGCCGTAGGCCTCGCTGACCACCAGGGTGGTGGACGGCGCGGCCCCGGCGGGGGTCGCCGCCACGGTCAGGCCGGCGGTTGCCAGCGCCAGCACGGCTGCCGCCGCGAGCGGTACACGGACACGAGATCGACGCACGGGATCCTCCGGTTCGAACGAGTTGCTCCATTCTTAGCGCCTGCAGCGACAGAACCGGAAGGTCACCCGGGACACGCGATCGGGGACCCGACGTGAACATTTGGCGTCCGCAGTGCAAGGGTGTGCCAATGAACGTGCTGTTGATCGGGCCGCCGGGATCCGGGAAGGGCACACAGGGCGAGCGGCTGGCACAACGGCTCGGGATCGAACACCTCGCGGCCGGCGACCTGCTGCGCGCCGAGGTCGAGGCCGGAACCCCGATCGGGCGGCAGGCCGGCGATCTGATGCAGCGCGGCGAACTCGTCCCGGACAGCGTCATCCTCACCCTGCTGCTGCCACGCGTACTCGCGGCCGTGCACAAGTCCGGCTACCTGCTCGACGGTTTCCCGCGCTCGGTGGAACAGGCCGAGGCCGCCCGCAACGTCGCGGCCCGGGCCGCCATCAGCCCGAACCTGGTGATCTACCTCGACGTGCCGCGCGAGGAGTTGATGCGCCGCATCCTCGCCCGTGCCGAGATCGAGGGCCGCGCCGACGACAACGCCGAGACGGTCCACAACCGGCTGCGGGTCTTCGACGAGGCCACCAGCCCGCTCGTCGAGTACTACCGCGGCCGCGGGCTGTTGCACGTGATCGACGCCAACAAGGACGCCGACGAGGTGACCGAGGAGATCTTGCGCGCGGTGGAGCAGGTCGACTCCTGACTCACGGCAACTTGCGCTTGACCACCTTGCCGGCCGGATTGCGGGGCAGCTCGTCGAGGAAGACGATCTCGCGCGGCACCTTGTAGCGAGCGAGGTTGTCCCGCACGTAGGCGCGCAACTGCTCGGCATCGAGCGCGGTACCGCCGACCGGCACGACGTACGCGCGCAGCCGCGCGCCGTACTCGTCGTCCGGAACACCGATCACCGCTGCCTCCCGGACGTCCGCGCGGGCGGCCAGCAGATCCTCGACCTCGGCCGGGTACACGTTCTCGCCGCCGGACACGATCATGTCGTCGTCGCGGCCGTCGACGTACAGGCGCCCGGCGGCGTCGAGATGACCGACGTCGCCGGTGGCCATCATCCCGTCCACCTCGGGTTTCGTGCTCCCGTCGGAATAGCGCTCGAACTGGCCGAAGTTGCGCACGAAGATGCGTCCCGGCTGCCCCGGCTCGACGTCGTGGTCGTGCTCGTCGAGCAGCCGGATCCGGGTGCCCGGCGGGGGGCGGCCGACGGTCCCGGGCGCGGCCCGCAGATCCCGCGGGGTCGCGATGGTGGCGTAGGCGACCTCGGTCGAGCCGTACAGGTTGTAGAGCACGTCGCCGAACACGTCGAGGGCCCGGGCCGCGAGATCCGGCGCGAGGGCCGATCCGGACACCGCAATCACCCGCAGCGCTGCGAGATCGTGACGACGCAGCCGCGTCTCGCCGAGATCCAGGAGGCGGGCCAGCTGGACCGGCACGGTGATCAGGGTGTCCGCGCGGTGATGTTCGAGCGCGGACAGGATGAACTGCGGATCGTTGCGGCGGGCCATCACGACGGTGCTGCCGAGCCCCAGCGCGATCATCGAACTGGACAGCCCCCAGGCGTGGAACCCGGGCGCGGCGAGCACCACGGTGCGCCCGGACCGCAGCGGGATGCGGGAGAGGTACCCGCCCGGCACGGCCAGCGACAACGCCAGATCGCGCGGTGCGCCCCGCGGTGCGCCGGTGGTTCCGCTGGTGAGCAACACGATCCGTTGCCGACGCCGCGGCCGGCGTGGGCGTCGCGAGCTGCCGGCGTCGATCAACGTCTCGACGGTGGTCTCGCCATCCCGGGCGCCGTCGCCGAGCCACGCCAGATACCGTCCGCGGGGCGGGTCGGCGGCCTCGGCGGCCGCCCGGAACTCAGCGTCGTGCAGCAGGACCGAAACCCCTTCGCGGGCGCAGACGTCGGCGAGCTGTGGCCCGGCGAAATCGGTGTTCAGCAACAGCGTGCGGGCGCCGAGTTTTCCCGCCGCGATGATGGATTCGTACAGGTGGCGGTGATTGCGCATGAGGATGCCCAACCCCTCGCCGGTGCCGAAACCCTTGTCCAGCAAGGCGTGCGCCAACGCGTTGGACCGGCGGTCGAGGTCGGCGTAGGTCAGCGCGCCGCGCTCGTCGACGATCGCCGGGTGCGCAGCGAAGCCGGCAACGGCGAGCGTGAACGCGCCCACCAGCGGTCCGTAGCCGGCGAGGTCACGAACGGCGCCGGCCATCTTGTGCGGCGGGGTGAGCGCGATACCCGGGCCGCGTGCGTGCAGCAGCGTCGCCGCGTACTCGGTCTCGGCCCCGGCGCGCTCGACCAGCGTCCGCGCCTTGCCGATCAGACCCACGACGGCCGGACGCTCAGCCGACCGTGCCGACGTCGGGTTGCAGATCGTCGACGTGGGTTCCGATGTCGGTCTGGTACTGCCTGAGGATCTCCTCGACCGGTCCGTCGGCCACCATCGCGCCGTCGCGCAGATAGATCGCACGCTTGCAGAACCGGCGCAGGTTGCCCGCCGAGTGCGACACCAGGAACAGGGTCTGGCCGCCGGACAGCAGTTGCTCGATGCGGGTGAAGCACTTCTGCGCGAACGCGGCGTCGCCGACGGCGAGCACCTCGTCGACGAGCAGGATCGGCTCGCGCAGCCGGGACACGACCGAGAACGCGAGCCGCACCTTCATGCCGGACGAGAAGTGCTTGTACGGGGTGTCGAGGAACTGCTCGATCTCGGCGAACTCGACGATCTCGTCGAAGCTCTCGGCGATCTCCGCCTTGGTCATGCCGTGCAGCCCGGCGACCAACTGGATGTTGTCCCGCGCGGTCAGTTCACCTTCGAAGCCACCCGTGATCGCGATCAGCGGGGCGACCCCGGCGCGAACCTCCACGACACCTTCGTCCGGGATCAGCACCCCGGCGATGAGGCTGAGCAAGGTCGATTTGCCGGCGCCGTTGCGGCCGACGACCCCGACCGAATCACCCTCGTGGATGTCGAGCGTGACGTGCCGGAACGGCCAGAACTCGTCGGTCCGTTTGGCGGTGCTGACCTTGCCCTTGTAGAGCAGGTCGCGCAGGCTGCGCTTCTTGCGTCGGTTGCGGGTGAACTGGATGCCGACGTCGGTGAGGCTGATGATCGGTTCGACCATCGCGTCAGATCTCCTTCAGCGCTGATCGCTCGAGCCGGGTGAACACCCAGACCCCGATCGCGAAGATGATCAGCGTCGCGAGCGCCGAGTGCCAGATCCAGTTCCAGTGGCTGATGTAGACGGTGTACGTCTCCGGCACGCTGACGACGTTGCCGTGTTCTCTCGACGGTGTGACGGACCACGTTGCCCGCGCTCGTCGCGAACCAGGCGGTGCCGCGGCTCCTGGATCGCGGCCGGGAAGAACACGGCGTGGCTGATGGTCAGGAACCCGACCGTCGGGTTGATCGAGAACACCGTACGAATCGAGTCCGGCACCTGCGAGATCGAGTACAGCACCGGCGAGGCGTAGAACATCACCCGCATGAAGATGGGCACGATGCGCTCGATGTCGCGCACGAGTACGCACAGCGGCGCGAGGATCAAACCGGCGCCGGTGATCAGCACCGCTTCCAGCAACCAGCCGAGCGGCAGCAGGAAGGTGTACTTGGTCGGGGCCACCAGATAGGCGGCGGCGAAGATCACCAGTACCGGCAGGCTGAAGAAGTACTCGACCGCCTTGGACGCCACCACGCGCAACACCCAGAGCTCGCGCGGGACATTGCTCGAGCGCACCATCTGCGCCTCGGCGCGCAACGCGCGGGTCACCCCGTTGACGCCGCCGGCGAACCAGGCCCAGGCCAGCTGGCCGGACACCAGGTAGAGCAGGAACGGGGAGAAGTTGGGACCGGCGTTGCGATGGAAGATCTTGCTGAAGACGAACCAGTAGATGATGCTCATCAACAGCGGTTCGAGGACGGTCCACACGTATCCGAGCGCGGACCCCGCGTAACGAACCTTGAGATCGCGGGCGACCAGCAGTTGCAGGATGCGGCGGTAGGTCCAGACCCGCTTCGTCCGGGCGACGAGGGTGGGCTTGCTGGATCCGGAGACGAACCCCTCGGGCCGGCTGTGCAGGCCGGCGGACGAGGTCATGTCGAGTCGTCCGGATGCAGCGACGCGTTCGCCCGGACCAGGTCCTCGGGGGTGTCGACCTCGATGGCCGACAGGGCCGAGATGTCCAGCGCACAGACGCGCACGCCGTCGCGTTCGATCGCGAGTTCGATGCCCCGTTCGAAGTAGTCCTGTTCGTCGACCTCGTCGAGGCGGCGGATGAGGGCGGCCTTGTCGGCCGCCGAGACGAAGTTCACGCCGACGGCCTCGCCGAGACCGCCGACGACCGACTTGGACAACTCGCGGATCCACCCTTGCTCGTCGACGGTGTACTTCACCTCCTCGTCGCCTACCTTGTCGGTGTTGACGGCGACGAAGGACTGCTCGTCCTCGATCAGCGGCAGGGTGAGGGTCAGGAGACGGTCGTCGAACACCACGTCGCCGTTCATCCACAGGACCCCGCCGTCGCCGGTGGCGCGGAGCAGGCGCAGCAGGCTCTTGGAGGTGTTGGTCTCGTCGTACACCTCGTTGTAGACGAACACGGCTTCCGGATGTGCCTCGAGGATGGCCTCGAGCTTGAACCCGACGACGACGTAGATCTGCGGGTTGTCGAACGCCATCCGGATCCGGTCGAGCTGGCCGCCGATGATGGTGCGTCCGTCGTCGAGGCGGGTGAGCGGCTTCGGGAGGGGCCGGCCCAGCCGGGTGCCCCGCCCGGCGGCGAGGATTGCGACCTGCTGCCTCATCGCGACAACGGCTCTCGGAAAGCCAGGGCCGCGGTGGATTTCGGCGCCCCGAGTGCGGCACCGCCGCGGGGGCGCGGCTCGTCGCGCATCCGAGGATGCTACCCCGGGCGGCGGCCCGGGCCCGGAGACGACGTGCTGCGCCGGGCGCCGGAGGTCGTAGGCTCTGCGTGACCCGTTGACGATGAGGAGACGACGTGGGCGACTCGTTACCACCCCCGGCTGAGTTCGATCTCGTCGGCAGCTATGCGCGCCGACGCGGCTCGAAGGTCGAGATCGTGCTGGCCGATCCGAAGACGGAGGTCAGCGGCTCGGTCGTCGTGCGCCTGGCTCGGGGCAAGCGGACGGTCGAGGCGAGCGGTTCGCTGGCCGACGACCCCCGCGGCCGGCGACTCGTGGTCCACGCACAGCGTTCTGCGCTCAGCGACGGCAACTGGTCGCTGACCCTGATCGCCGCCGACGGTTCACCGGAGCCGCTGGCCGCCCGGCTGCTGGTGCAGGGTCAGCGGCCCCTCGTGCTGCTGTGGGGGGCGAAGGACAAGCCCACCCTGCAGCCGCAGAACCGGGCGGTCGTGTCGGCGAAGCAACGCACAGCCGCGACCGCAGGCAAGGCGCTGGACCGGGTGCTCGGCGTGCTCCCGGAGCAGCAGGCGAAGAAGATCCGGGCAGCCACGCGCAAGACTGCGCGCAAGGTGCTCGGCTGAGGTCCTACCTCAGTCAGCGGGCCGCGGCGAGGTCCAGGACATCGGCGAACGCGGCCCGCACCGCGGCCGGGTCGACAGGCTTGCGTG
Organism: uncultured Actinomycetota bacterium; assembly: GCA_963850835.1. Lineage (GTDB taxonomy): Bacteria > Actinomycetota > Actinomycetes > Mycobacteriales > Jatrophihabitantaceae > Jatrophihabitans. Next base: position 146,073 of record CAWKNB010000011.1, read on the forward strand.
ACTTGCGCAGCTGCGGGAGCCGGACCCACCCGCCGCTGCCCAGCAGCCGGTCCGGGTCGACCGCCCGGGATCGGGAGATCACGGATTCGGGCACCTGCTGCGGGTCGGGGGCCAGCGCGATCTCGAGCCAGTCGTCGTAACCGGGCAGCATGCCGCCCCGGCTCGCGTCCGGCGTCAGCACGACGACGACACCCGTCGGCTGCGTGTCGACCTCGATGACGATCAGGTCCGGCCGCATGTCGCGCAGGGCCTGCGCGGCCTTGTAGACGTCCCCGGTCCAGGCGCTGGTGTGCCGGTAGCGGGCGGCCTCGTCCACCGAGCGGGGCAACATGTCGTCGAACAGCACCACGCTGGCCGGGGTGGTGAACCGCTCGACCGCCAGGTAGTCGCGCAGCGCGTATTCGGCGAGGTGCATCCCGTCGATGAATGCCAGGTCGACCACCTTGACCGGCAGGTGGGCCATCGGGTTCTTGCGCGCGAAGAACTCGTCGCTGGAGGTGCGCGCCAGATGCACGTCGGCGAGCACCTCGGCCACGATCGCGAAGTCCGGGTCGATCCCGATGCTCGGCACCCGGGACAAGGTCAGGCTCTGCCCCTTGTGGACGCCGGTTTCCAGGTACGTCCGGGGTTTGGTCAGGCGGTGCAGCTCCTTGAGGAACTCGTGCCGTCTCACGGCATAGACCCCTTCGTTCGAGAAGTATTACGACCCGTCACCGGCCATGCTGCCATCCTGGTGCGCCGGCGTCAGTCGACGGGTGCCGAGCGAGCCGCCTCGGCGTCGCCGACCGGAACGGCCTCATCGTCGGCCGCCGCGCGCAGATCGTCGTCGTCGAGGGCGGACAGCTGCGTCGGCCGGGCCTTCGCCGCCAGGGCGTCGACGGCCGCGCGGAACAGGGTCATCGGGTCCGACTCCGGGTCGCCCAGCAGATAGGCGCGCACGTCGTGGCGCGCTGCGCTCAACTCGTCGGCTCCGCCCGCGGTGCGCGCCTTCTCGAGCCCGGCCGCCAAACCGGCGATCCCCGGGCCGATGAGGTACGCCGCGCCCGCCGAGGGGTTCACGTCCCGGAATTCGGCATCCGGCAGTCCGGCGGGGTTGGTGACGAAATACGGCTTCTCCGAGCGCAGGTAGTCCGACACGACGCTGGACACGTCACTGATCAGTGCGTCCGACTCGTTGAACAGGTCGTAGAGCGCCCGCGAGTTGTCACCGACGTAGAGATGTCGCGCGCCGGCAGCGGTGATCAGCCGCGCGATCGCCTCGCTGGCCGCGCCCGCCGCCGGATCGACCGTGCCGGTGAGCGGATGCGGCTTGTAGACGACCCGGATGCCCGGCGTCGCGAGCAGCGTCCGGACGATCTCCACACCCATCGGCAGCACCGAGGACTGGTTGAGATCCTGGGTCCAGCCCTCCCAGGTCGGGGCGTACAACACGGTGTAGGGCGCGCCCGGCGGGCGGGGGCCGGCCTCGGCGATGCTGTCGAGTTGCGGGCGTCCCACGAGCACGATGTCCTCGGCCCGTACCCCGACGTCGGCCCTGGCGTATCGCTGGCGGCCGGCCTCCCCGGCGACCCACACCTCGTCATAGACCTTGGTGAACGGGTTGAAGCTCGCGACCTTGTCGCTGTCGCCGTGACCGATGAACGCGCTCTTCATGCCGGGTTCGCGCAGCAGGTGGATGTTGCGGCCGACGTTCGCGACGTAGAGCGCGACCCGAACACTCGGCATTTCGAAATTCATCAGGTCGACGGAGAACGGCAGGCACAGCATCGGGACGCTGGTGGCGGGGATGTCGTCGAGGTAGCGACGTTCGCGCAGCAGCACGAGCGCCGGGCGGTCCAGTCGCTGCATCGTCTCGAGCCACATGTTCACCTGGTAGACCGACGTCGTCCCGCCGGTGAAATACAGGATCACGAGCGGTCGCAGGTCGTGCACGGCGCGCTGGGCCGCCGCCAGGCGCTGCTCGTCGTCGGGCAACCGCAGCAGGGCGACGGCGTACGGCAGCAACGCGATCGGGACCGCCGACGGCGACCACCACCATCGCGATGGCCGCGGGCAGCACGAGCCCGTAGGACCCGCTCGCGTACGCCCAGCCGATCGCGGCGATGAGCAGCAGGTCGGCCTGCAACAGCAGGCGACCGCCGGCACCGAGCAACCAGTGCGGTGGCGGCGGCGGCAGCGTGTCGCCGGGCACCGGCAGGTTGCGGGTCTCGAGCCGGCGCAGCCGACGGCTGCGGATCGTCGCGGTCACGCCGCTGTTGACGATGAAGACCGCATGCACCGCCACCACCGCGGCGACCACGAAGCCGAGCGCGAGCTCGGACACGGCGTGGACGCGGAACAGCAGCACCACGACGAGGACATCGCGGATGAACGTCCGCCAACTGTTTCCGGCGCTGAACGCGGTCAGCAGCGCCACGATCCGCGGGTCGGCCGCCCAGGTGATCACGAGGTCGACCACGAACAGTGCGAGCGCGCTGACGAACACGCCGCCGACGTGGCCGGTGACGGCCGTGGTGAACAGGACCACGTACAGCGCGGCCAACAGCGCCGCCAGCAGCGCGCTCGCGCTGCGATTCACAGGGCGTCGGCGGTGCTGGGCCGCCCGGCGTCGGCGGCGACGTCGTCCAGCCCGGCGGCGACGAGTTCCGCCTCGGTGGCAGGCGGCACGTCGCGGCGGATGTCGACGACGTGCCCGGTCATGTCCGAGGCCAGCACGTCCAGGACGGTCGAGGCGACCATGGCGCTGTCGAGCAGCGTGTGCTCCGGCTCGTCGCCGAACGCGTTGGACCGCATCGGCGTGCGGGTGCGCTCCGGGTTGACGACGTTCACGTGGATGCCGGCGTCGGACCACTCGTCGGCCAGGCCCTGGGCGAGGTTCACGACGGCGGCCTTGGTGGACGAGTAGAGCGAGTAGTCGGCGCGGCCCCGGGTGTACGAGCTCGAGGTGAACAGCACGAGGTGCCCACGGCTGGCCTGCAGGTACGGCGCGCTGGCGCGCGCGACGATGACCGGCCCGAGGTAGTTGATGTTGATCTGGGAGAGCACCTGATCCGCGCTCATCTCGGTCAGCGGGCCCTTCGCGAGCTGCGCGGCGCTGAGGATGACCGCGTCGATGCGTCCGGTCTGCTCGGCGACCTCGGCCAGCGCCCGGTGCACGGTGTGCGGCTGTTCGACATAGGTGCCCGTGGTGGAGCGGCTGAACGAGAACACGGTGCTGCCGACTCGCTCGGCGAGGCGGACGACATCGGCGCCGATGCCGTAACTGCCTCCGAACACCACGATGGTCTTGCCGCCGAGGGCCTGCGCCAGTTCCTCGTCGGTCCGCTCGTCGGCCCCACGCGAGGCCAGCTGGAACAGCTTGTCCAGCAGGAACAGGTCGATCGGGTACGTCACCTTCATGTTCTGGTCGTCGCCGGCCACCACGTGGATCGGCACGTGTGGCAGATAGCGCAGCACGACGCCGCAGTCGTCGGTGGCGTGGAAGTCGGGGTCGGCCGCGGCGAGCTCGTAGGCGCGGCGGATGGTGGACAGCCGGAAACCCTGCGGGGTCTGGCCGCGCCGCAGCAGGCTGCGATCCGGGATCTCGACGATGTGGTTCTCGGCGTCGACCCGGATGATCGTGTCCGCCGAGGCGATGGCGACGTCGACGGCCTCGTAGGTCTCCAGTGCCTGCACACAGGCGCGCACCACCGACGGGGGGAGCAGCGGACGCACCGCGTCGTGGAACAACACGTTGCATTCACCGGCGCCCAGGGCGGCGAGCGCGGCGCGGGTGGACTCGTTGCGATCGGCTCCCCCGGACAGCACCTGGGTGACCTTCGAGAGGTTCGGCCGGCCGAGCAGCAGGGCGGCCGCCTCGTCGACGAAGTCCGGCGCCATCATGATCATGATCTGGTCGACGTCGGGGCAGTCCTGCAGCGCTTCGACGGTGTGTTCGATGACGGTCCGCCCGGCCACCTTGAGCAGTTGTTTCGGGCGTTCGAGCCCCACTCGGGAGCCGGTGCCGCCGGCGAGGACGACGGCGACGGTGCGCAGGCGGGCCGGGCTCGCGGCTGACATAGCGGGCATCGGTCCATTCGGCTCGACAACGTGCAGGTATGCGCCGATCTGCAATCAGGCCGACGTCTCGATCGCATGATATTCCGCGCCCCTGAGTCTGGACCGAGTCCTGCGGCGAACTGGCGTAGCGTGCGGCGGGTGTCGACTGCGGAGGCGATCCCGGCGCTGCGGTCACGGCGGGCTGCCGTCAGCTGGTTCGCGCTGGCCGCACTGTGTTATTCGGCGCTCGCGATCTGCGCGGTGGTGCCGACCGCGCTGGGTCTCGCGATCAGCGCGGTCGCGATCGCGTGCTGCGAGATCTTCGTGCACCTTCGGGTCCCCTTCGACGTCTGGGCGCTGCGTCGCGTCGGCGTGAGCGCGGTGGCCCGGGTGGTCATGCGCGACCTCCTGCTGGTGGCCTTCGTGGCGCGTACCTCCAATTCCGGCGTGCTCGTGGTCGGCACGGTCGCCTTCGCGGTGCTCGCGTCCGCGGCCGCGGCGTTGCGCGACGGGCTCGTGCAGGTCGTGGCCTGGCAACGACGCCCGCCGATGACGGCCCGCGGGCTGGCGATCCCGCCGGTGTCGGTGCCGGCGGCACCGAGCTCGTTGTGGACCCGGCCGATCGGCGCCGCGGCCGGATTCGACGCATTGGCCGCCATCGTGCTGGCGGTGGGCGATGCCGGGCACTGGCCGGGACAGGCGGTGGTCGGACTCGCGCTCGTCGCGGCGCTGGCGTGGACGTCGCCGACGGTGCTCGCCGTGCACGCGCTGCGGTTGTACCGCCTGCGGATCCGCGACCGCGTCAGTGCGGCGGTGCAACAAGGACTGCTGACACTCGCGCCCGAGGTCGTCGTCTATTTCGGCAACGCTGCCGGCTGGCGTTATCAACTCGAGATGTGGCTGGAGACCCTGGAGCGGGTCGAGCAGCCGGCGGTGGCGATCGTGCGGGATCGCGAGGTGCTGCAGGTGCTCGCGCCGACCAGCCTGCCGGTCGTCTGCGCGCCCGGCGCCGGGACGATGATGAGCATGGAAATGCCCTCGGTGCGCGTCGCGCTCTACGTCGGCAACGCGGGCAACAACGTCAACATGCTGCGGCGTCCGGGTGTGTGCAGTGTGTTCATCGGTCACGGCGACAGTGACAAGGGCGCGAGCTTCAACCCGTACTCCCGCGTGTACGACGAGATCTGGGTCGCCGGTGCGGCCGGCCGGGCGCGTTACGCCGATGCCGACGTACGGATCGCGCCCTCCCAGTGCGTCGAGGTGGGCCGGCCGCAACTTCGCGATCTGCCGAGGGAGCCGGACCCGGTACCGCTGCTGACCGTGCTCTACGCGCCGACCTGGGAGGGGTGGGGCGAGGACCCGTTCCACACGTCGCTCACCGGGTTCGGCCCCCAGCTGGTGCGCGCCCTGTTGCAGCGTCCGGGCGTGCGGGTCATGTACCGCCCGCATCCGCGCACCGGGCACAACGACCCGGCCGTCCGGCGCGCGCACCAGGAAGTCGTGCGACTGTTGCGCGACGCCGGTGCCCCGCCGTCGGTGGCCGATCTCATCGGCCCGCTGCCGGCCGGACGCCGTCAGCGCGGGCGGCGGGGATCTGCTCGACGCGGTGCTCCGGCCGCACGACGGGTCGTGGTCGAGGTCGGCACACAATGCTGCTGTCGCGCAGTGGAACGCCCGTTACTGGGCCGCGACGCCCGGACACCGCGTGCTCACCTCGCCGGCGCCGGACCTGTACGCCTGTTTCGGCGTCACCGACGTGCTGGTCGCCGACGTGTCCAGCGTCACGACCGACTTCCTGGCCACCGGCCGTCCGTACGCGGTCGTCAACGTCTCGGGTGAGTCCGAGGCCGAGTTCCGGCGGCGTATCCCTTCCACAGCAGGCGGTTTCGTTCTCGACGAGGATTTCGCCGCCCTCGACGAGCTGCTCACCGCGGCTGCGGGGGGAGCGGATCCGACGGCGCTCGCCCGTGCCGAGTCCCGCAACTACCTGCTCGGCCCGCGAACCGCAGACCCGACCCAGACCTTCCGCAGCGAGTTGAAGCGGCTGCTGAGCTGAAGGTTCACCCGTTGGACTGCTTCGGCCGAGGACTTTGCGGATTAGGTTGGATGGAATGTCCGTCCGGGTCAGCGTCGTGGTCGCGGTGTACAACACCGGCGAGCACATCGAACCCCTGATCGCGTCACTGGACCGCCAGACCCTGCCGGTCGACGAGTTCGAGGTCATCTTCGTCGACGACGGCTCGACCGACGAGACGCCGGCCCGCCTCGACGAGCTCGCCGCGAGCCGCCCGAACGTGATCGTGCTGCACGAGCCCAACAGCGGGTGGCCGGGCCGCCCGCGCAACGTCGGCATCGACCGGGCCGTCGGCCGCTATGTGTTCTTCGTCGACCACGACGACTGGCTCGGCGACGAGGCGCTGGCCCGGATGACCGACTACGCCGACGCCAACGACTCGGACATCCTCATCGGCCGCTACGCCGGCCACCGCCGCAGCGTGGCGAAGGTCCTCTTCGAGCGCTCGCGCCCGAACGCAACGCTGGCGAACGCGCCGCTCATCGACTCCCTGACGCCGCACAAGCTGTTCCGCACCGAGTTCCTGCGTTCACACGGATTGCGTTTTCCGGAGGGGCGGCGGCGATTGGAGGACCACGTCTTCGTCGTTCGCGCCTACTTCCTCGCCGAGCGCATCGCGGTCTACGCCGATTACCACTGCTACTTCCACATCGGTCGTACCGACGCGGGCAATGCCGGCTTCCAACGCATCGACCCGGTCAGCTACTACGGCTACGTGCGCGAGGTCATCGACATCATCGAGGAGTACACCGAACCCGGGTCCGCCCTGCGGTTGCGGTGCCTGCGCCGTCCGTTGCGGCAGGAGGTGCTCAGCCGTCTCGACGGCAAGGCGTTCCTCGAGCAGGACGTCGAGTACCAGCGCGCGCTCTTCGACGCCGCGCGAGCCGTCGTGCTCGACGCCATCCCGCCCGACACCGACACCGCCATGACACTGCCGCAGCAACTGCGCGCCTACCTGCTGCGGGAAGGCCGCTTCGAGGACCTGATCGCCTATGTGCGGCACCAGGTCGGAGTGCGTGCGACAGCCGAGCTGGGCGAGCTGCGCTGGCACGAGGGCGAACTCGTCGTCGAGTTCGACTGCCGGCTGGTCGGCGCCGACGGCACCCCGTGGCGCTACCGCCGGGACTCCACCGGCACCTATCTGACGCTGCCCCACTTCAGCGAGCCGGTTCCGCAATCGCTGGTGGACTGCGCGCATTCGCCGGCCGGCAGCGCCGCCCGCTTGTTCGTGCGCCGCCGCGCGGACAGCGAGGAATGGCCGGTGCCCGCGGACTCGAGCAGCACCACACGCTGCGACGACGGCGGCGAATGGGCGGAGCTGCACGCTTCGGCAAGGCTCGACCCGCAACGCCTGGCCGCGGGACAACCGTTGTCACCTGGCGTGTGGGACGTCTACGCCGTTGCGTCGAACACCGGTTGGGCCAAGCAGGTGCGGATCGGATCCACCCGTACCGAACGGGCCACGCAGGGGTGTCGGCCGGCCGTCCTCGGCAGCTTCGCCGTCGTTCCCTACTGGACCACGCCGTACCAGAACCTGAGCCTGAACGTCGGTGCGAGCCCCAAGACGCTCGCATCGCACGCCGCGCCGGGCGTCGGTGACATCCGGGTCCAGAACTCGCAACGAGAGCGCGAACTGCTGGTCCGGGTGCCCCTGGTGGCCGCAGCCGGCTCGGCATCGGCCGCGCAGGTCCGGTTGGACCGGCTGGACCGGTCGAAATCGCGCCTGCTCGCCGCATCCGCACACCTCCTGCCGGACGAGATCGAACTCTCGGCCGGGTTGCCCCGGCTGCGCGGGCAGTGGGCGGTGTCCGTGCAACCAGGGCTCGCGGCCTGGGGGCCGCCGGCGCGAACCGGGACGATGCTCTCGTTCGCACGCTCCGGGGTGGTCACCGTGTCGGCGCAGCCGGCCGAAACCGCCGGCAATCACGCCGGCAACCGCACCCGAGTTCGCCGCACCGCGACCAGGTACGCCCGGGGGGCGCGGCGTCGCCTGGGCCGTCTGCGCCGCAAGCTGTACCCAGCGCGCCTGATCAGCAGCCGCCGGCCCGCAACGGTGGCAGGATCCGCGGCATGTGCTCCTCCGACGCACAATCAGTGGCCGCGGCGCTGCCCAGGACGATCGGTGGTGCCGCAGTCGACCCGATCGCGCTGGATCCGGTGGACCAGATCGAGATCACCACGCTCGTCGACAACAGCTACGACGGCCTGCTCACCGACACCGGGCCGGCACACCGCGCGCCGGCCGCCCGCCTGCCCAGCGTCGCGGCGGCGCAGTTCGAGCAGGGTCGGACCGTTCCGGGGCTCGTCGCCGAACACGGCTTCTCCGCACTCGTCACGGTGCGCACCGGCGACCGCAAGCACACGCTGCTCTTCGACGCCGGTGTCTCGCCGAACGGGATGGCCGACAACATGCGGTGTCTGGGACTCGACGCCGCCGACGTCGAGGCGCTGGTGCTCAGCCACGGTCATTGGGACCACGTGGGCGGCATCTCCGGTCTTGCCGGGCTGCGCCGGCGCGCCGGGCTTCCGTTGACGGTGCACCCGCTGGTCTGGACCCAGCGGCGCGTCACCGCACCGGGGCGGGAGTGGGAGCTGCCGACGCTGAGCCGGCGCGCAATGTCCGCCGAGGGCTTCGAGGTGATCGAGCGCCGCCAACCCTCACTGCTGCTCGACGGCTGCGTCCTGATCACCGGTGAGATCGACCGCACGACGGACTTCGAGACCGGCCTGCCGATGCACGAGGCGAGGTGGGGTGACGGCGAGTGGGAACCCGATCCGCTGATCCTCGACGATCAAGCACTGGTCGTCCATCTGCGCGGCCGCGGCCTGGTGGTGCTCACCGGCTGTGGTCATGCCGGAGCGGTGAACATCTGCCGCTACGCGATGCGCCTGACCGGTGTGACGCAGGTGGCGGCGTTGCTCGGCGGCCTGCACCTGTCCGGGCCGGCGTTCGAACCGGTGATCGAGCCCACCGTGACCGCGTTGCGCGAGCTGGCACCGCAGGTCGTCGTCCCGGCGCACTGCACCGGCTGGCGGGCCCAGCATCGACTGGCGGCAACGCTTGAGGAGGCCTTCGTGCCCAGCGCGGTCGGTACGCGCTTCGACTTGGCGAGTTGAGTGGGCAAGGGGGGAGTTGAACCCCCACGTCCTTTCGGACACACGGACCTGAACCGTGCGCGTCTGCCATTCCGCCACTTGCCCGGCAGGCGCCTACGGCGCCTCATGGCAGCGCAACGGTAGCACGCGGCGGCGGCCCGAAATGGCGGCTCTTACAGCGCTGCCGGATAGAATCCAGCGACCGCGTCGCCCGACGCGTGATCGATGGTGCGCGAAGCCAACGCCCGAGGAGAGGAGCCGTCGTGAGCCTTGCCCAACGCTTCGAGCGGCGCCTCGAGGGACTCGTGGGGGGCGCATTCGCACGCGTGTTCAAAGGTCAGGTCGAGCCGGTCGAGATCGGCACGGCGCTGCAGCGTGAGGCCGACGACAAGCGCAACGTGATGGGCAACCAACAGGTGCTCTCGCCGAACCGTTATCGCGTCACGCTGTCACCGTCGGATTACGAGCGCCTTGCGCCGTGGGAGAAGCAGCTCACCAACTCCCTGGCCGAACTCGTCCAGGACTATCTCGACGAGAACCGGTGGGACACCATCGGCGACATCGAGGTCTACCTCGCCCAGGACGAGCAGCTGCACACCGGTGTGTTCGGCGTGGCCTCCCGGATGGAGTCCGGCGCCCCGCCGCGGCGCCGCCCGCAGGACTCGTTGTCGCTGCCGGTCGTGCCGGGGTTCGCGCCCGACGACTACGCCGCGCAGCAGCAGTACCGCCAGCCCCAGGACTACGCGCCGAACCCCACCGCGCAGCCGGCCGGTGGGTACGGCCAGGCGCCGTTCGCGCCGCCGCCCAGCTACGCGCCGGCGCAGTTCCAACCGCCGCCCGTGCCGCAACCCCAGCCGTACGGCCCGCCGCAGGGGTACGTGCCGCCGCAGGACTACCCCCAGCAACCGCCGCGCCGGGCTCCGGGCGCGATGCTCATCGTCGACCAGAGCAACAAGCGATTCGACCTGCGCACCGGCAGCAACGTCGTCGGCCGCGGCAGCGAGTCCGACCTGCAGTTGCTCGACCAGGGCATCTCGCGCCGGCACCTGGACATCCAGTACGACGGCAACTACGCGACCGCCTACGACCTCGGCTCGACCAACGGGACGACCGTCAACGGCCACGAGATCAGCAGTCAGTTGCTGCGCCACGGCGACGTCATCCGCGTCGGCCACACCCGCATCGTGTTCCACCAGGAACGTCTGTGACGGCGCCGGCCTCGTGAACTCCGCGCTCGCGCTGCAGCTCATGCGCTTCGCGTTCCTGGTGCTGCTGTGGTTGTTCGTGTTCGCCACGATCAACGTGATCCGTGGCGATGTGCGCACCAGTGGACAGCCGCGTATCGCGGTTCCGCCGCCCGCGCGCCGACGCGGCCGGGGCGCGGCGAAGTCCGGCGGTGCACCCGTGCAGGGTGGCCGCCCGGGCCCGTCGCAGCTGGTGGTCACCGCCGGCGGGCTCACCGGCACCCGCATCGGTCTCACCGGCGCTGCGGTGCTGATCGGCCGCGCGAACGACTCCACCCTCGTGCTCGAGGACGACTTCGCGAGCACCCGGCATGCGCGCATCAGCCTGCAGGACGGCATGTGGGTGGTCGAGGATCTCGGCTCGACCAACGGCACCTATCTCGGCCAGCGCAAGGTCGACGGGCCGACGCCGATGGAGGTGGGCGTTCCGTTACGGATCGGCCAGACCGTGCTGGAGCTGCGGTAGATGGCCCTGTATCTCCGATACGCGGTTCGCTCGGATCTCGGGCTGGTGCGGACCAACAACGAGGACTCGGTCTACGCCGGCCCGCGGCTGCTCGCCATCGCCGACGGCATGGGCGGCCACGCCGCCGGCGAGGTCGCCAGCAAGATCGTCATCGGCACGCTGGAACCGCTCGACGAGGATCGCCGGGTCGACGACCTCATGCACACGCTGCGCGACTCGGTGGCCGAGGCGAACCGGCGCATCGCCGACGCGGTCGGGCAACGTCGCGAGCTCGAGGGCATGGGCACGACGCTGACCGCGCTGCGCTTCGTCGGCTCGAAGGTCGGCCTGGTGCACGTCGGCGACTCGCGCGCCTACCTGATGCGGCACAACCAGCTCATCCAGATCACCCACGACGACACCTACGTCCAGTATCTCGTCGACTCCGGGAAGCTCACTCCCGACGAGGCCAAGGACCACCCGCGCAAGTCGGTGATCCTGCGGGCGCTGCTCGGCACCGAGGTCGAACCGGACATCGCGATCCGGGAGGCGCGCGCCGACGACCGGTACCTGTTGTGCTCGGACGGACTGTCCGACGTCGTGTCCACCGAGACGATCCTCGACACGATGCGCATCGAGGATCCGCAGGATTGCGCCGACCGGCTGGTGGAGCTCGCGTTGCGCGGCGGCGGCCCGGACAACGTCACGGTCATCGTGGCCGACGTCATCAACGCCAAGGTCGGGGACACCATCGACGACGTACCGGTGATCGCCGGCGCATTCGTCGATCCGGCTGCGGCCGACGTCCCGGGTGCCGACAGTGCGGCCGAGCGCGCGGCGCTGATGTCGCGTCCGCAGCTTGCCCGCGAGGAACCGCCCGCGCGAGCCGACCCGAACGGCGCAAGCGGTCGTGGCGACCGTGGGTCATCGCCGCCGGGGTGATCGTGCTGCTGATCGCCGCTCTCGTCGGAACGTACGCGTGGACCCAGACCCAGTACTTCGTCGGCCGCGCCGGCGCCGACGTCGCGATCTACCGCGGCGTCAACACCGAATTCGGACCGCTCAAGTTCTTCACCGTCTACAAGGTCACCGACCTGACCGTCGACGAGCTCAACTCCTCGGTGCAGGGTCAGGTGGACGAAGGCATCACCGCCCGCGACCAGGCCGACGCCGAGAACATCGTGCGCAACCTTCGAGAACAGAAAGTCGTGCCGCAGACGCCGACGAACTGCGCGAGCGCGAACCCGACGGCACCCACCACGACCGTGACGCCGACCCGAAGTCCGACCGCGGCCAGACCCACCGGCACCCACACCACGGCGGGCGGCGCAGCAGGCTCGGTGGCGACCGCTGTCGCCCCGGCCACCAGCCCGGCGACGACCCCGTCGCCCGAACCGTGCCCGAGCTCGTCATGACCAGCACCAATTCCGGCGAATGGCTGCGCCCGTCGCTGTTGCGCGTTCCCACCCGGCGCAACACCGAACTCGCGCTCCTGGTGTTCGCGGTGTTCATCGTGGTGTGCGCCGAGGCGGCGGTCGAGGCGGCCCGCGACGGCCGGCTGTCCACGCGACTGCTCACCTACGCGCTTGGTGCCGCTGATCGCCGGACTCATCGCGCACCTGGTGATCCGGCGCGTGGCGCGCTACGCCGACCCGCTGATGCTGCCGATCGCGGTGCTGCTCAACGGGCTCGGGCTGGTGATGATCCACCGCCTGGATCTCGGGCTCAAGCAGCAGGCCCAGCAGTACGGCAGCACCTTCGACGGCGCCCAGGCGCCCACCCAGGTGGTGTGGAGCGCGCTCGGGCTCGGGCTGTTCATCGTGCTGATCGTGGTCGTCCGCGACCACCGCGTGCTGCAGCGATACGCATACACGCTGGCGCTGGTCGGCGTGTTCTTCCTGATGCTCCCGGCGGTGTTGCCGGCGCGCTTCGCCGAGGTCAACGGCGCGCGGATCTGGATCCGGATCGCCGGCTTCTCGATCCAGCCCGGTGAGTTCGCGAAGATCCTGCTGACCATCTTCGGTGCGGCCTATCTGGTGCAGAAACGCGATGTGCTCGCGCTCGCCGGCAAACGGATCCTCGGCATCGACTTCCCCCGCATGCGCGACTTCGGGCCGCTGCTCGCCGCCTGGCTGATCTGCATCGCGGTGTTGGTGCGCGGGCACGACCTCGGCACCTCGCTGTTGTTCTTCGGGCTGTTCGTCGTCCTGCTCTACGTCGCGACGGAGCGGGTCAGCTGGGTGATCATCGGGACGTTGCTGTTCGCCGGCGGCGCCTATCTCGCCTACCAATTGTTCGGCACCGTGCAGACCCGCGTCAGCGTCTGGTTGCACACGTTCTCGCCGCAGTACAGCGACACCGCCTACCAGCTGCGGCAGTCGTTGTTCGGGCTGGGCACCGGTGGGATCTTCGGCGCCGGGCTCGGCAACGGGCACCCCGAACTCGTGCCGCTGCCGGCCACCGACTTCATCATCTCCTCCTTCGGTGAGGAGATCGGCCTGTTCGGGCTCGTCGGCCTGCTGATGCTCTACGGCATCTTCGTCTCGCGCGGTTTCGCGGCCGCGCTGGGCGTGCGCGACGCGTTCGGCAAGCTGTTGGCCACCGGACTGTCGTTCCTGATCGCGCTGCAGCTGTTCGTCGTCGTCGCCGGGGTCACCCGGCTGCTGCCCGAGACCGGACTCACCACGCCGTTCCTGTCCTACGGCGGGTCGTCGCTGCTCGGCAGCTGGGCCATTCTCGCCCTGCTGGTGCGGGTCTCGGACGCCGCGCGCCGCCCGGCCACCACGCCTACCCCGAAGGCGCCCGACGCGCCGGAGTCTGCGGCGGTGAGCGCATGAACCGCCCGATCCGCAAGGTGATCATCGCGTTCGCGGTGCTGTTCGTCGCGCTGTTCGTGAATCTCAACGTCGTGCAGGTCGTGCGCGGCAGCGCCTACCGCGACGACCCGCAGAACCGCCGGGTCTTGCTCAACGAGTACGCCAACCCGCGCGGCGCGATCGTCGTGAACGGCACCAACGTCGCCGAGTCGATGAAGACTGCGGACGAGCTGAAGTACAAACGCGTCTACCCGAAACCCAACGGCCCGGTGTACGCGCCGGCCACCGGCTTCTACTCCTTCACCTACGGCAGCACCGGCATCGAGCAGTACGAGAACAGCGTGCTGTCCGGCGATTCGCCCAAGCTGTTCACCACGAAGCTCGCCGGCCTGCTGACCGGTCGCGACCCACGCGGCGGCAGCGTCCAGCTGACCCTGAACGCTGCCGCGCAGAAGGCCGCGTACAACGCGATGAAGGTCGGCGGCAACTCGTTCAAGCGCGGCGCGGTGGTGGCCCTCGACCCGTCCACCGGCGCGATCCTCGCGATGGTGTCCACACCGTCCTACGACCCGAACCAGCTCTCCAGCCACGACGCCGACGCCATCTCGCGCGCCTACGGCTGCTACAGCGCGCTGAACACCGACCGCTCGCCCGGGGAGACGGACGCCGCGTACCAGGCGAGCATCGACGCGCAGCTGGCGAAACGGAAGAAGACCTGCGCCGGCCTGCCGCAGGACCCGACCGCGATGTTCGCCGCTCATCCCACCGCCGACAGCCCGTTGCTGAACAAGGCCATCAACCAGAACTACCCGGCCGGCTCGATCTTCAAGATCATCGACTCGGCGGCGGCGCTGCGGCTCGGCGTCACGCCGTCGACGAACCTGTCGTCGCCGAACGCCTTCTGGCCCTTCGAACCGACCCGGACGACCGCCTGCCCGACCGCGCTGAACGCGGCGTGCATCGAGAACTTCGAGGGCGAGTCGTGCCAGCCGGGCAAGACGATCGCGCCGCTGTCCTACGCGTTCGCGAAGTCGTGCAACACGACCTTCGCCAAACTCGTGACCCAACAGGTCGGGGCGCAACGGCTGATCGACCAGGCGAAGCTGTTCGGCCTCGACACCGATCAGTTGAAGACGCCGTTGCCGGTGTCGCAGTCGACGATCGGGTCACCCGCGGAGCTCAAACGCGACCCGTCGGCACTTGCGCAGACGGCGATCGGGCAGCGCAGCGTCCGGGTCACCCCGCTGCAGGCGGCGATGATGTCGGCGGCCGTTGCGAACAACGGCACGCTGATGGAGCCGTATCTCGTCAAATCCGAGCTGCGCCCGAACCTGTCGGTGCTGCAACGTACCGAGCCCACGCAGCTCTCCCAGGTGATCGACCCCGACCTCGACCGCGACCTGCAGAACATGATGATCGGCGTGGTGCAGAACCCGGTCGGCACCGGCGGCCCGGCGCGGATTCCGGAACTCGAACCCACCGTGCAGGTGGGCGGCAAGACCGGCACCGCCGACGTCGGCGCCACCAGCGCCAGCAAGGTCGCACCCGACGCGTGGTTCACCGGTTTCGCGATGGTCCGGGGCACCGCGAAGATCGCCGTCGCCGTGGTCATCGAGAACGGCGGGGTGCAGGGGAACGAGGCAACGGGCGGCCTGGCCGCCGGGCCGGTGGCGAAGAAGGTCATCCAGGCCTACCTGAAGTCGATCGGAGTCAGTTGATCATGTCCGAACAACGAGGCAGTGAGGATCGGCGATGACGCAGCCGCGATTGATCGGCGGCCGGTACGAACTCGGCGAGCTGATCGGCTACGGGGGGATGGCCGAGGTCCACCGGGGACGCGACACGCGGCTCAACCGCGAGGTCGCGATCAAGATGCTGCGCGCCGACCTCGCGCGCGATCCGTCCTTCCTCATCAGGTTCCGCCGCGAGGCGCACGCGGCGGCCGGGCTCAACCACCCCTCGATCGTGTCGGTCTACGACACCGGCGAGGTCACTGCACCCGACGGCACCGCCTTGCCGTTCATCGTCATGGAATACGTCCAGGGCCGCACGCTGCGCGACATCCTCAAGAGCGAGGGGCGCCTGCCAGCCCGGCGGGCCATGGAGATCACCGCCGACGTGTGCGCGGCACTGGACTTCAGCCACCGCAACGGCATCGTGCACCGCGATATCAAGCCGGCCAACGTGATGATCACGCCGAACGGCGCGGTCAAGGTCATGGACTTCGGCATCGCCCGAGCGCTGGCCGACACCTCGGCCACGGTCACGCAGACCGCGAACGTCATCGGAACCGCGCAGTACCTCTCGCCCGAGCAGGCCCGCGGGGAATCGGTCGATGCCCGCTCGGACGTCTACTCCACCGGCTGCCTGCTCTACGAACTCATCACCGGGGTGCCCCCGTTCCAGGGCGATTCGCCGGTGGCGGTGGCGGTTCAGCACGTCAAGGAGAACCCGGTGATGCCGTCGGTGCGTAATCCCGAGGTGCCCCGGGTGCTCGACTCCGTGGTGATGAAGGCGCTGTCGAAGAACCAGCTCAACCGTTACCAGTCCGCCGCCGACATGCGCGCCGACCTGCAGCGGGCGCTGGCCAACCAGCCGGTCGCCGCCGAGGCGGTGATGACCGACGCCGAACGCACTCAGATCATCGCGCGCACGCCCCCGCCGATCGTGCCCGGGCCGCCGCCCTACGAGGACGATGCGGGATCCCGGCGCGGTGCGCTCATCTGGGTCGCCGTCGTGGTGGCGCTGCTGCTGGTGATCGGCGTGGGTGCCTGGGCGATCGTGCACTACGGCAAGGACAACAACGCCGTGAAGACCACCGCAGTGCCCAACGTGCTCGGCCAGGTCGCCTCCGGCGCGGACTCGTCGCTCAAGCAGGCCGGTTTCGTGCCGCAGCAGGGAGCCGACACCAACGGTCCGTGCGACAACTCCCAGACAGGAGTGAAGGACCGCGTCTGCAAGGTCAGCCCGCAGGTGGGTGAGAACGTCAAGAACGGCTCGACGGTCAGCTACCAGCTGTACACCCCCAAGCAGGTGCAGGTGCCCTACGTCGAGGGCAAGTCCTATTCCGACGCGGTCGAGGCGTTGCACAACGCCGAACTGGTTGCCGTCCGCAAGAACGTCAACTCCAAGGAGAGCGGCCAACACCGTCCTCAAACAGGACACCCCGCAGTACACCAACGTCGCGCCGAACACGAAGGTCACCCTCGAGGTGTCCACCGGCAAGATCGAGTTGCCCGACGTGCGCGGCCTGGACTTCGACAACGCGCAGGCCAAGCTGAACACCGCCGGATTCACCAACCTGGCCCTGCCGCCGCCGACGCAGAAGACCACCAACTCGAAGAAGGCCAACGAGGTGGCCGCGCAGAGCCCGACGCCGAAGATGACCTACGCACCGAACCAGCGCATCACGCTGACGAAGTACGTCTACTCGCCCCCGGCGCCGACGTGTACGACACCGCCGCCCTCGCCGTCCGGCACCCCCAGCAGCAGCGGTTCGTCGTCGAGCAGCAGTTCGCCGTCGTCGAGTTCGTCGCCCGGCGGCCTGCCGCCGTGCCCCACCCCGAGCAGGTAGGTCAGGGCGCCGAACCGGTGCGCGCCGGGAGCACGACGACGGCGCGCAGCCCGTGCGCACCGTCGGCGCGGTCGAGCAGGTGCACCCGCCCGTCGTGGCCGGAGACGATGTCGCGCACGATCGGCAGGCCCAGTCCCGGTGCCGCCGGTCTCGCGGTCGCGGGACTCCTGGACCCGGTAGAAGCGGTCGAAGACCCGCCCGCGTTCGGCCTCGGGGATGCCGGGTCCGTCGTCCTCGACGACGAGCACCGCGACCGGCCCGCCGACCCGCTTCTCGGCGCTCACCTCGACGCTGACCGCGCTCGACGCGTACCGGACCGCGTTGTTGATCAGATTGATCGCGACGCGGCGCAGCGCGTCGGGGTCACCGTCGACGGTCAGCGGGGCGCTCGGCGCCCGTTCGACCACGACCGGCACGCGCGCGTCATGGTTACCGGCCACCACGGCCTCGACGAGCGCGGTGAGGTCGACGGGTTCGCGCCGGCGCAGCACCGGCGACTCGTCGAGGCGGGCGAGGGTCAGCAGGTCCTCGACGAGCCGGTCGAGCCGCTCGACGTCGGCCAGGAGATCGTCGGTCGCCTCGGACCAGTCCGTCGACGGCCCGAGTCGCTGGCTGACCTCGAGCTGGACGCGCAGCGACGCGATCGGCGAACGCAGTTCGTGCGCGGCGTCCCCGACGAACGTGCGTTGCCGGCTGGTGGCGGTGTCGATGCGGTCGAGCATCGCGTTCAGGGTGACGGCGAGCCGGTAGATCTCGTCGCGGGAGTTGGGCACCGGGAGGCGTTGGCGCGCCAGCCCGGCGCCGGTGATGTCCGCGGCCCCGTGCCGCAACGCGGCCACCGGCCGCAGGGTCAGTCCGACGACGGTGTAGGACGCGAGGGCCATCAGCAGCACCGCGATCGGGCCGCCGATCAGCGCCGCCTCGGTCAGGACGCGCAGGCTGTCGTCGACCCGGCTGAGGTCGGTGAACACCAGGACGGTGTCGGGGCCGACGTTGCGCCCGACGACGCGCAACCGCACGCCGGAGGTCGGGCTGGTGACGTCGATGCGTTCGCCGTTGCGCACCTGCTGCAGCTGCGTCGGTGTCACCAGTGGGATGACCTTGTCGGCACCCAGCGACGCGGAGCGCACGACGTCGCGCTCATCGACGATCTGCACCGCGCTGATGCCCCCGGTGGTGGGGGTCACCGTCGGCGGGATCGAAGCGCTGATGGACACCTGCCGGGCGATGTCGCGCGCGGTCTTGCTCGCGGTCTGGTCGAGCACGCGGGTCAGTGCGTAGCGCTGCAGGATCAGCAGCAACACCGCGCCGGTGATCACCGCGAAGGAGAACAGGGCGGTGGCGAGCAGGGTGAGGCGGGCCCGCAGGGACTGCCGAGTCCACCATCGTTGCGGCGCGCGGGCCACCCGCTGGGCGAGCTGGCGCAACCCGGACGCCCCGCCGCTGCTGGGCGCCTGCCGGCCGGTGCGCGGCCGGTCGTCCGCGCGGGTCACGGATCAGGCTTGCGGTGTCAGACGGTAGCCCGCCCCGCGCACGGTCTGCAGGCTCTGCCGCTCGAACGGCACATCGATCTTGCGGCGCAGGTATCCGACGTAGACCTCGACGACGTTCGCGTCGCCGTCGTAGTTCGCGTCCCACACGTGGTGCAGGATGTCCGCCTTGCTGACCGCGTCACCGGCGCGGCGCATCAGGAACTCCAGCAGTGAGAACTCGCGCGGGGTGAGGTCGATGTTGGTTTCACCGCGGTGCACGGTGTGCGCGGCCGGGTTGAGCACCAGGTCGTCGACGGTCAAAGACGCCGGGCGCGGCTGCACCCCACGGCGCAGCAGGGCGCGGATGCGGGCGAGGAGGACGACGAAGGAGAACGGCTTGGTGAGGTAGTCGTCGGCGCCGAGGTCGAGGGCGTCCGCCTCGTCGTATTCGCCGTCCTTGGCCGTGAGCATGAGGATGGGAACCCAGTTCTCGGCGGCGCGCAGCCGCTCGATGATCCGGTATCCGGACAACTCCGGCAACATGATGTCGAGGATGACCGCGTCGTAGGTGGTTTCCTGCGCCAGGTGCAGCCCGTCCGGGCCCGTGTGCGCGAGGTCCACCGTGAACCCCTCCGCAGCCAACCCGCGCTGCAGCGCCGATGCGAGTCGCACCTCGTCCTCGACGATCAACAGTCGCACTGGAACCACCTCTCCTAGGTTCGGCCCAACACTGCGCCGAATCTTGCCCTAACCCTGCCAGCCACGCCGGATCACTGCAGGTAGGACTCAACCTCGTCCGAGGTGCGCTCCCGGGCCTCGTCCGGATTCTCACCGAACTCTTCGCGGGCGCGACGCTGGCGCAGCAGGTCCCACAGCTGGTCCAGCTCGCGCTCGACGCGCTCGAGCCGCTGCCGGTCCTCCGCGCTGAGGCCGTGGTGCGCGGCGCGCAGCTGCTTCTCCTCGGCGACCAGTTCGTGGATGTGTTCGAGTACGGATTTGTCGGTCATGCGAGCTCCCTGTTCGTCGTGCCCCGGTCAGCGGCGTGGTACTGCTCATTGGGCTGCTGGCCGATCGCCAGTGCCATCCGGTTGGTGAAGTTGTACATCGCGGCGATCTCGGCGACGTCCCAGATCTCCTCGTCGGCCAGGCCGACGGCCCGCAGTTCGAGGAGGTCGTCCTCGCTCATCTCGTGCGGGCGGGCGGTGAGCTTCTCGGCGTACGCGCAGATGGCCCGCCGGCGCGGGTCGAGGTCGGCGTGGCGCCAGTTGGTGGCGATGTAGTCGGCGGTGAACTCGGCCCGCGGATCGGGGGCGAGGGCGGCCCGCAACGCCTGCCCGTGCGAGACGATGCAGTAGGTGCAGCGGTTCCAGGCGCTCACCACCACCGCGATCATCTCGCGGTCGGCGGCGTCCAGATGCTCGGTCGGCTCGTGCAGCTGCTTGTAGTGCCCGAACCACGCCGAGAGGCGCTCCGGACGGTAGCTGTAGGCGCGAAAGACGTTGGGGACGAAGCCGAGCGATTCACGGGCCTTCCCGAACAGCCCCTGCAGCCGCTGCGGCAGCTGCGCCTCCTCGGGGATGGGGAAGAACCAGGCCGCCCGTGCGGTCATGAGAGCGAATCCCGCCATTCGATCCAGCGACGCAGCGGTGCGAGGTCGTAGTCCGGTCCGCCCATGCCGACGGTGAACAAGCTGACTCCGGCCTCGACGAGCGGCGGCCCGACCTCGGCCGGATCGCCGGCCGGGGTGCCGACCGACCGCTCGATCTCGCCCGGGTCGCGGCCGGCGTCGGCGCAGTGCGCGGCGAGGATCTCCGACTTGCGTCGCAGTGTCTGCAGGTCGCTGAAGGAGTGCCAGATGTCCGCGTGCCGGGCGACCATCCGCAGCGTCTTCTTCTCCCCGCCACCGCCGATCAGGACCGGGATCTTACGGGTCGGCGGCGGGTTGAGCTCGGCCCAGCGCGACTCGATGCGAGGCAGGCTCTCGGCGAGTTCGTCCAGCCGGGTGCCGGCGGTGCCGAAGTCGTAGCCGTATTCGTCGTAGTCCTTCTCGAACCAGCCCGACCCGATGCCGAGGATGAGCCGGCCGTCGCTCATGTGGTCGACGGTGCGGGCCATGTCGGCCAGCAGATCGGGGTTTCGGTAGCTGTTGCAGGTGACCAGCGCGCCGATCTGGACCCGCGAGGTCTGTTCGGCCCAGGCGCCGAGCATCGTCCAGCACTCGAAATGTTTACCGACCGGATCGCCGTAGAGCGGGTAGAAGTGATCCCAGTTGAACACGACGTCGGCACCGAGATCCTCGGCGCCTGCGACGGCCTCACGGATGGCTGCGTAGTCGGCGTGCTGGGGCTGCAATTGCAGGCCGACGCGGATGGGTCGTTCGCTCACCTCACCGACGCTAGCGCAGCTGCGCAGATCTCCGGTGCGCCGATAGCATCGCGGCGTGACGGTGCGGCGCAGCGACGAAACGTTGGGGTCGGCGCTGCTTCCGTCGGTGGTGCACGAGGCCAGCGCAGCGGTGCTGGTCGTCGACCTGCAGCAGCGGATGGTCACCTTCGCCAACGATCTCGCGACCCAGCTGGCGCCGGACGCGCCGCTGCCGACGCCCGTCGACGACTGGTCGGCCGCCGCCGGGTTGCAGGACGCCGGGGGCGACGCGCTGCCCGGCGCGCTGACCGCGCAAGGGCGCGCGCCCGGCTGGTCGGCCGAATCGCTGCTGCGCATCGCCCAGGGCTACCCGGTCACCGGGGAGGCAGTCACGGCAGCGCGGCGCACCTCGGCGACCGCGGGGCGAGAGATGCTCTGGGTCATCGGCCTGCCGCTCGTCGACGCGCCCGGCTCGCTGGGTGCACTCTCGCTCGTCGTGTTCCTCCCGGCGCGCAACGCGCAGCTGATCTCCGACACTCACGAGTCGGCGGTGACCCTGCGGGAGCGGGCGGTGCTGGCCACTCGGATGTCGTTCACCATCACCGACCCCCGGCAACCGGACAATCCGTTGATCTGGGTGAATCCGGCCTTCATGTCCACCACCGGTTACACCGCCGAGGAGGTGGTGGGCCGCAACTGTCGCTTCCTGCAGGGCGAGCACACCGACCCGCGCACGGTCGAGAAGATCCGCGAGAGCCTGCGAGAGGAGCAGCCGCTCACCGCCACGGTCCTGAACTACCGCAAGGACGGCACCACCTTCTGGAACGAGCTCACCATCTCCCCGGTGCGCGACGGCGCCGGACTGGTCACCCATTTCGTCGGCGTGCAGGCCGACGTCACGTCCCGCGTCGAGGCCCAACGCGCCCGGGACGAGGCGATGGTGCAGGTGGCCCTGGCCGCGGACCGGCTGGCGCTGCTCGCCGACTTCACCTCCCGGTTGGCCATGTGCCGGGACCCGAACGACGTCGTGATGCTGCTCGCCGAGGTGCTCGTGCCGCGCATCGGCACCTGGGTGGTCATCTACACCGTCGACGAGAGCGGCCGGCCCCGGCACCCGCACGTGCGCCACGCACGGGCCGACACCGACCCCGCCATCCGCGACAGCCTCGCCGCACTGCGCAAGGTCGTGCCCGACCAGTTGCAGGACACCAGCCCGCTGTGGCGGGTGCTCAGTGGTGACGATCCGTACGTCCTCATCGAGGACTACGACACCGCGTCGCCGACGATCACCGGCGCGGCCACCGACGAGCGCACCTCGCTGATCCGCGACCTCGGGGTGCGCGGGCTGATCGCGGTACCGCTGCTCGCCCGCGGCGGAATCCTGGGCTGCGTCGCGGTGGTCGCCGACGACACCATGCCCGCGCTGGGCACGTCCGAGCTCGCCCTGGTCCGTGACCTGTCGGTGCGCGCGGCGCTGACCCTGGAGAACACGCTGCTGCACGCGCGCGACCGCGACGTCGCCGAGACCCTGCAGCGCAGCCTGTTGCCGTTGCTCAACGAGCCGCCCGGCGTCACGATCGCTGCGTCGTATGTCCCGGCCACGGACGAGGCGGCGGTGGGCGGTGACTGGTACGACGTCTTCGCGCTGCACGGCGCCGAGCCGGGCCGCTTCGGGGCGGTCGTCGGCGACGTCATGGGCCACAACATCGACTCCGCGGCCCGGATGGGAAAGCTCAGCACGATCCTGCGGGCGTACGGCTGGCCGGGCAGCTCGCCGGGTGAGGTGCTCAGCGCGGTCGACGAACTGCTGGTCGGCAGCAGGCTCGACGTCCTCGCGACGTGCTGGTACGCCACGTTGGCGCCGGCCGCAGGCGGGATGACGCTGCGGTACGCGAGCGCCGGTCACCCGCCGTCGGTGCTGCGCACTCCGGACGGGCAGGTGCGGCTGCTCGACGGCGGTCGCGGGCCGATGCTCGGCATCTCCGAGCTGCGCGACGACGGTTCGGTGCGCGCCGCGGACGCGAGCATCGAGATCGGGGTCGGGAGCACGCTCATCTGTTTCACCGACGGTCTCGTCGACAGCTTTGCCACCGACGGTGATGTCGATGCGGGTCTGGCCCAGCTGTCCGAGGCGGTGGCCGCCATGGACGTGCACGCCAGTCCGCAACAGATCGTCGACGCGCTGACCGACCACGGGCAGCACAACGACGACCTCGCGATCGTCGCCATCCGGATCGGATGACGGCCGCTCAGCCGAGCAGCATCAGCGTCAGCTCGCTCGGGCCGTCGGGAGTGACGCGCACCGGCACTCCCCAGTCCTGTCGGGCGAGGTAGCAGGCGGGATGCGCCGACCGGGTGTCGTCGCACGACGCGGCCTGCGCGGTCACCTGCAACACGCCGTCGCCCTCGACGAGCTCCAGGACCCGTTCGAGCGCGGGCCCGGTGCCGCCGCCGGCGCGCAGGAGTCCGGCCGGCGCGGCCGACACCGTGAGCGCCGTCGACGGCCCGAACCGGTCGTCGAGCTTGCGGCCCGGCGGTGGGGTGAATTCGATCCGCAGCGTGACGGGTCCGGCGCCGAGGTCGGTCGGCGCGCGTTCGGCGTGCTGCGGCGTGTCGGTGACGTCGTGATCGGTGCCCACGTCGACACGGACCAGCCGGTGCGCCAGCGACTCGACCACGACCAGGCTGGTGGGGTCATCACCGGGGACGAACGCGCCGGACGGCTCGGCGAGTCCGTTCGCCACGGTGTGCACGGTGTCCGAGACCGGGTCGTAGCGCCGGACGGCGCCGTTGTAGGTGTCCAGCACCGCGACCGAGCCGTCCGGGAGCAGGGTGACGCCGAGCGGATGCTGCAGCCGGGCGTCGGCCGCAGCCCCGTCGACATGGCCGAAGTCGAACAGGCCCTCGCCCACGTGCGTGGTGACCGTGCCGTCGCGGCTCAACGACCGCAGCGCAGAGGTCTCGGAGTCGACGAACCACAGCCGGTCGCCGTCGACGGCGAGCCCGGACGGCTGGGCCAACCACGCGTCGAGCGCCGGCCCGTCGCGCAGCCCCTCGACCGTGGTGCCGGCGAGGACCTCCACGGCGCCGGACACCGGGTCGTAGGACAGCAGCAGGTGCACGCCGGCCGCGGCGATCACGACCCGCTCCAGGGCCGGCCACCAGGCGACGTCCCAGGGCGAGAGCACCGGCGGGATCGGCCCGGTGACGGTGCGGGCGCCGGCCAGCGCGGCCGGCAGGTCGATCGTCGCCGCGACGTCGCCGTCGGCCAACCGCACCCCGCGCAGCACATGGTTCGCGGTGTCGGCGACGAGCACGTCGTAGGGCGCGCGGTCGTAGGGCACCAGGCCGGCAGGCAGCAGGGCCAGCCCGTTGGGTTCGGCGAACGGCTCGCCGCGCTCGCCGGTGCCGATGCGGCGCAGCACGGTGTGCAGGTCGGCGGCCAACTCGACGATCTGGTGGTGCCCGGCGTCGGCGACGAGCACCGAGTCGGCATCGCGGCCGGTCACCGTGACCGGCACCGGGATCGCCTTCGCCGGGTACCGCAGGGTCGTTCGGGTGCGGTCCGGCGGTGGGAGCGGATCGGCGCCACGGCGCAGCGTGCCGCGCCGGTCGTGCTCGGCCACCAGCGCCTCGAGCAGCGCGGCGAGCGCGCCCACCTGACCCTCGCCGGCCGCCTGGGCGACGACGTAACCCTCCGGGTCGATGAGCACGAGCGTGGGCCACGCCCGCACCGCGTACTGGTTCCACAGCGCGAGCCGCGGGTCGTTGAGGACCGGGTGGGTGATCTCGTAGCGGCCGATCGCGGCGGCCACCGATTCGGGCTGCGCCTCGTGCGGGAACTTCGGGGAGTGGATGCCGACGACGGTGACGACGTCGCCGTGCTCGGCCTCGAACGGGCGCAGCTCGTCGATCACGTGCAGGCAGTTGCCACAGCACGAGGACCAGAAATCGAGCAGGACGAACCGGCCGCGCAGGTCGTGCAGCGTCAGCGGCGCGGAGTTGAACCAATCGCCGCGCACGAACTCCGGGGCGCGGACCCTCGGCCCGGTGCGTATCGCGTCCACGACGTCAAGGATGGCAAGTCGGGGCGGGGCAGGAAAAGAAAACACCCGCTCGGCCGGTCGAGGACCGGCGCGAGCGGGTGCTGATCGCCTGCAGGGGGGTGCAGGGGATCAGGAAATGCGCAGGTTGCTGTTGTGGCGGGCAGCTGCGAACAGCTCCTGCTGCATGGTCGGTGAGGCGGTGCGCACCGCTCGCTCGAAGGCGAGCGTGTCGCGACGCTGCCGAAGCTTGCGTGCAATGGCGTGCATGGTGTTCCTCCGTAGGTTCTCTGTAAAGCGATGTTACTACTTCAACAGAACAGACGAAGGGATATTCCCAGCATCGTCTAACAAAAGCTGGTTACTGGTCAGTTAGAGCAGCGACATGCCCGGATCGCCCAGAATTGTCCCGACATCGGCGAGGAACTGCGAGCCCTGTGCGCCGTCCACCAGGCGGTGGTCGAAGGAGACTGCGAGCTGGGTCACCCAGCGTGGCTCGATCCGCTCGTCGGTTCCGGTGCCGACCACCCACGGCATCCGGCGCACCGCGCCGAACGCCAGGATCCCGGATTCGCCCGGGTTGAGGATCGGGGTGCCGCTGTCGACGCCGAAGACGCCGACGTTGGTGATGGTGAACGTCCCACCGGTCAGGTCGGCAGGGCTCGCCTTGCCGGCCCGCGCGGTCTCGGTCAGCTCACCGATCGCCGTCGCCAGCTCCAGCAGCGACATCGCGTGTGCGTCCTTGACGTTCGGCACCACCAGGCCACGGCCGGTCGCCGCGGCGATGCCGAGGTTGACGTAGTGCTTGAGGACGATCTCACCGGCCGCGTCGTCCCAGGTCGCGTTGATCTCCGGGGTGTTGCGCACCGCGAGCAGCACCGCCTTGGCGACCAGCAGCAGCGGGCTGACCTTGACATCGCGGAACTCGCGCCGCGCGGCGATGCGGTCGCGCAGCTCCATGGTGGCGGTGACGTCGACGGTGAGGAACTCGGTCACGTGCGGCGCGGTGAACGCGGAGCTGACCATCGCCGCCGCGGTGTGCTTGCGCACCCCCTTGATGGCTATGCGTGTTTCTCTGCTTGCCGAGGCGCCTGGACCTCCGGTCGTCGCGGCGCGTTCCGCGCCCCCGAGGGTCGA
The DNA here is from genome assembly GCA_963850835.1 of uncultured Actinomycetota bacterium. GTDB lineage: Bacteria > Actinomycetota > Actinomycetes > Mycobacteriales > Jatrophihabitantaceae > Jatrophihabitans. Next base: position 172,376 of record CAWKNB010000011.1, read on the forward strand.
CGCGGTGGCTGCCCCCTCCACATCCTCGCGGGAGATGGTGCCGTGCGGGCCGGTGGGGGTGACCGTGTCGAGGTCGACCCCGAGCGTCTTCGCCAGCTTGCGCACCGGCGGCTTGGCGAGCGCCCGGTGATTCGAGCGCGCCGGCGGTTCCGGTTCGTCCTCGACGGCCTCCGGCGCCGGCACGGGGTGCGGCCCGGTGGCCGGCGGCAGGTTGAACGACGCCTGCGCCCCGGCGCTGGTGGCCTCCGGGCGACGTCGCCGGCGGCGCCCGCCGGACTCCTCGCGCGGGCCGTAGCCCACGAGAGTCATCTGCTTCTCTTCGGTGCCGGCGTCAGCCGGCACCGCCGGCACGAGGTCCTCGGTCGATGCGGGCGCGTCTGTCGCGTCCCCACCGACGTCGATGGAGATGATCGGGCGTGCCGACCGGGACGGTGTCGCCCTCCTCGGCGTGCAGCGCGGCGACGACCCCGGCGAACGGCGACGGGAGCTCGACCGCGGCCTTGACCGTCTCCACCTCGGCGATGGTGTCGTTGACCTCGACCGTGTCGCCGACTGCGACGGTCCACTTGAGGATGTCGCCCTCGGTGAGTCCCTCACCCAGGTCGGGCAACTTGAACTGCTGGATCGGCACCTGCTCAGTACTCCATGATCTTGTCGACGGCGTCGAGCACCCGGTCCAGATTGGGCAGCCAGTCGTGCTCGAGGCGGCTGGGCGGATAAGGCGTGTCGTAGCCGGTCACGCGCAGCACCGGCGCCTCCAAGGAGTAGAACGCGTCCTCGGTCACCCGCGCGGCCACCTCGGCGCCGACGCCGAAGCTGTACGGCGCCTCGTGCACGACGATCAGCCGACCGGTGCGGCGCACCGAGGCCACCACCGTGGGGATGTCCAACGGTGACACCGAGCGCAGGTCGATCACCTCGAGATCGCGGCCCTCGTCGGCGGCGACCTTCGCGGACTCCAACAGCGTCGGCACCGTCGGGCCGTACCCGGCGAGCGTGACATCGCGACCCGGCCGCGCCACCCGGGCCTGGTACATCGGGGTGCGCGTCTCGTCGATGTCGGCCTTGGCGGCGTGATAGAGGCGCTTGGGCTCGATGAAGATGACCGGGTCGTCGTCGGCCACGGCGTCCTGGATCATCCAGTACGCGTCCGACGGGTTCGAGCACGCGACGACCTTCAGCCCGGCCGTGTGGGCGAAGTACGTCTCCACCGACTCGCTGTGGTGCTCCACCGCACCGATGCCGCCCCCGGACGGGATGCGGATGGTGATCGGCATCTTGACCAGGCCGCTGGACCGGTTGTGGAACTTGGCGACCTGGCTGACGATCTGGTCGAAGCCGGGGAACACGAAACCGTCGAACTGGATCTCGCACACGGGCCGGTAGCCGCGGATCGCGAGCCCGACCGCGGTGCCGATGATCCCGGACTCGGCCAGCGGGGTGTCGATGACACGGTCTTCGCCGAAGTCCTTCTGCAACCCGTCGGTGATGCGGAAGACGCCGCCGAGCTTGCCGACGTCCTCACCCATGATGACGACCTTGGGGTCGGCCTCCATCGCCTTGCGCAGGCCGTCGTTGAGCGCCTTGGCCATCGTCAGCTGGGTCACGAGGCGACCTCCGCGACGAACGCGGCGAACTCGTCGCGCTGGCGGCGCAGGTCGGCGGGCATGTTCACGTGGACGTGGTCGAAGGCCGCCGACGGCGCCGGGTCGGGCAGGGCCCGGCAGCCGGCCCGCACGTGCTCGGCCAGCTCCTTGGCCTCGGCTTCCACGGAGTCGAAGAAGTCCTTGCCGCGCCCGGCCTCGCGGGTGAGGTAGGCGCGCACCCGCTCGATCGGGTCCTTCAGCTTCCAGGTCTCCGCCTCGCTGCCCGGGCGGTAGCGGCGCGGGTCGTCATTGGTCGTGTGCGGGTTCATCCGGTAGGTGAACGCCTCGATGAACGTCGGGCCCTGGGCGTTGCGGGCATCGTCGAGCGCGCGCCGAGTGACCGCCAGGCTGGCGAGCACGTCGTTGCCGTCGATGCGGATGCCGGGGAAACCGAAGCCGCTCGCGCGCCGGTACAGCGGCACCCGGCTCTGCCGCTCGACCGGCTCGCTGATCGCCCATTGGTTGTTCTGGCAGAAGAAGACCACCGGCAGGTTGGCCGCGGCGGCCCACACGAACGACTCGTTGACGTCGCCCTGGCTGGAGGCGCCGTCACCGAAGAAGACGAGCACGGCGGTGTCCCGGTCGGGATCGCCGGTGCCGACCGCGCCGTCGCGTACGACGCCCATCGCGTAGCCGGCGCCGTGCAGGGTCTGCGCGCCGATGACGATCGTGTACAGGTTGAAGTTGTTCGCGCCGGGATCCCAGCCGCCGAGGTTCGTGCCGCGAAAGAGGCCCAGCAACGTGAGCGGGTCGACGTCCTTGCACCATGCGACGCCGTGCTCGCGGTAGGTGGGGAAGGCCATGTCCTGGGGCTTGAGCGCGCGGCCGGCGCCGATCTGCGCGGCCTCCTGACCGAGCAGGCTGGCCCACAGGCCCAGCTCGCCCTGGCGCTGGAGTGCGATCGCCTCGGTGTCGATGCGACGCACCATGACGAGATCGCGGTAGAGCAAGGCGATCTCGTCATCGGTGATGTCGAGGGGGTAGTCCGGGTGCTCGACGCGCTGGCCTTCGGGCGTGAGCAGTTGGACGAGGTCGGGCTCGGGGTGAACGGCGTGCACGGACTCGCTCATGCCCGCACCGCACGGTGTCGGGTCTGGTGCGCAGCAGGATGCAATGCGACTCCTCGCGTCGGACGCCGGACGGGGTCGCCGCCTCGGGCGTGCTTATCGCTTGGGCACCCGTTGGTACAGGGGTGGCGCACCGGCCGGACTACCCAGGGGTTCCTACCATATCCGTGACCGGCATCACCTGCGCTGTGTCGCAGGCGAATGTCGCCGACTCGCCTCAGTCGTGAATCCGCCGCGCTCGGTGCGCGCGTAGAGCAGGCAAGCGGGCGTGGGCCCGCGGTCTCTTCGATGTGAGGAGCTACCGCAATGAAGCGTCTACGGGTCATCGTGACCGCGCTGGTCGCGCTCGCCGCACTCCTGGCGTTCGCGCCCGCCGCCTCGGCCAAGGCGAACAAGCCCGGCTTCAGCGATCTGGGCGCGACGGTCGTCACCACCGCGCCGGGTATCGCGCAGACCCTCGTCGACGCAGGCATCACGCCTGCCGGCGTCGGCAACACCGGCGTCAAACTGCTCACCTCGAACGGCCTGCAGGCGCGCTTCACCTTCCCGATCACGAACAACACCGCGGATCTGACCACGGGCACCGGGCACATCCGGCACGGCGGCGGGATCTCGCTCACCTCGGACTCGGCATCGCTGGAGATCGGCAAGTTCGACATCGACCTCAAGGCCGGCAAGGTGTTCGCCCGCCAGGTCAACTACGCCTACGGCACCCGGATCCCGGTGCTCGACCTCGACCTGTCCGGCCTGACGGTCACCACGAACGGCGCCGGTGCGACCGTGCTGTCCGGCATCGTCGTCAAGCTCGACCCGGCGGCGGCGCAGGCCATCAACGCCACCTTCGGCGTGGCACTGCCCACCGACGGCAGCCTGGTGTTCGGCCGCGCCCGCGTGGTCATCAGCGGCTGATCCGGCCCGACGTTCGACGCTTGCCGCCGCCGCAACGGCGGCGGTGAGCGCGGCGCCGATCCACAGGATGGGCCGCGGCCCGACGTTCTGGCAGGCGCCCACCAGTGCGGCGCCGACCGAGGCGGCGGTGATCTTGACACCGGCCACCGCGGTGAACACCTGCGACCGCGCGCCCGCCGGCGCATAGGCGCTGCGTGCCGCCAGGGTCGCCGTGAAGAACGGCGCGATGACCACACCGACGGCGGCGAACGCGGCGAGCGCGAGCGGGTAGGTGGGCGCGAGCGCGCACAGCCCGTAGGCGATCGCGATGACGACGACGGCCCGCAGCGTCATCCGTTCCGGGTCGCCGCGCAGCGGCCGCACGACCATGGCGGCCGCGCCGGCGAGGTTGCCGAGGCCGAGCGCAGTCGTCAGCAGCGCGGCGCCGGTGCGGTCCACGTGCAGCGACGGGCCGAGCCGGACCGCGATCAGGGCGAGTCCCGCTCCGGTCATCGCGGTGACTGCCGTGGTGTAGGTGACCCGGCGCAACGGACCGCGACGAGCGAGCAGCCGCAGGCTCGTCCGCAGCGCCAGCGGCTGCGGCTCCTGTGCGCTCGGGCGGGTGCACGACAGGAGCAGCACGGCGCCGGCCGCGAGAGCGGCCATCGCCGACAGGACCAGCAGCGCTGCTGCGGGCCCGGTGACCGCCGCGACGAGCGCCACCAGCATCGGGCCCACCGTGCCGGCCAGCCCGAAGGTCAGCGCGTCGACACCGCGGGCCCGGTCGCTGCGCGGGTCGGTAGCCGACAACTGGCTGCTCAGGCCGCCGGTCAGGATCGGGCCGAAGGTGCCGGCGCCGAGCACGCACAGCGCGGCGAGCCAGAGTGGGGCAGCACCGACGGCGAGCGTCGCGAGCGACAGGCAGATCGCATACCCGGCACAGCCGAGCGCGAGCCCGCGGCGCGGATCGCGCATTCCGTCGAGCCACCGACCGAGCACCGGCCCGGTCAGGTGTGGCGCGCTGAGCGCCGCGACCAGCAGCCCGCTCACCGCGGCCGGTCGCGCGATGCGGTCGGCGTGCGCACCGACGAGCAGGATCAGGCCGAGCCCGGCGCCGGCGTCGGCAGTGCGGCTGAGCGTCGCGGCGGTCACGTAGCGGTACAGCGACGCCATTCGATCAGCTCCTTGTCACCTGTTCGACCGGTTACTGCTCGATCTACCCTTTCGTACCCGCCTGTAACCTGTCAAGATGGTGACATGAGCATGGTGTTCGTCGGCGGCAATCTCGCGCTCGACTTCGTCGGCACGGTCAGCGAACGCGGGTCCGTGCGGGCCGAGCACCTCACCGGCACGGCTGATCTCGGCGAGTGGATCCGGCGCAGCGCAGTGCTGGACTCGGCTCCGAACCTGGATCCGAATGACCTGACCACCGCGATCGCGCTGCGCGAAAGCGCGTACGCGGTGATCGCCGCGCTCATCGACGCGTCGCCGGTGCCCCGACGTCAACTCGGACATGTCAACGCGGCGGCAGCGAAGGCACCGCCGGTGCCGCGCGTCGACAGCCGGGGCCGCATCCACCGCGACGGCGATGTCGCCGCTGCCTTGTCCGCGATCGCCCGTGATGCGCTGGCGTTGTTCGACCGCACCGACGGTTCGGTGCTCAAGTGGTGCGCCGACGACTCCTGCACGCACCCCTTCCTCGACCGCTCCCGCGGGCACCGCCGACGCTGGTGCGACATGGGCGGATGCGGCGATCGCGCGAAGGTCGCGGCCTACCGAGCCCGTCAGCGAGGCTCGGCGAGCTCCGCCGGCAGCGGCGCATCGTGAACGATCCGCAACCGTGACACCGCCCGGGTGAGTACCACGTAGAGCCGCCGCAGCCCGTCGACCCGGGTCGGTTCGGCGGCCACGATCTCGGCCGGCTCGAGCAGCACGACGGAGTCGTACTCCAGCCCCTTGGCCTGTCCGGCCGGCACGACCGTCACCCGCTCGTCGGCGTCCTCGGCGAGAGGGTGGGCGTCGATACCGCTGGCCCGCAGCTGGGCGAGCACGCTGGTCAACCGGGCATCGGGCACGATGACGCCCACCGAGCCCTCGACCGCGACGCAGTCGCGCACCTGCGAGATCAACTCATCGCCGCCCACGAAGGTCAGCGCGTCGGCCGAATGCCGCACCGACGTCGCCGGCGGGACGTCGCGGGCGATGTGTGGCAGCAACCGGTTCGCCAACTCGAGTACCTCCCTGGGCACTCGGAAGCCGGCGGTCAGCGGCCGCACCGCTGCGTCGTGACCGAGGTGCTGCAACGTCACCGTCCAGTCGCCCGGGCGCCCACGGGGTGGTTGCCTGCGCCAGATCACCGAGGACGGTCACCGAGCCGAGCGGACAGCGCCGCGCAACAGCCCGGCACTGCATCGCAGACAGGTCCTGGGCCTCGTCGACGACGGCGTGCACGAAGGTGTCGGTGCCGTCGATGAGTGCGGCCAACTCGTCGAGCAGCACCGTGTCGGCGGGCGTCCACTTGATCGACTTGAGGGTGCGCGGCGCCGCCCGCCACACCGCCTCCCGCTCGTGCGTCGGCGAGGGTCGTGCGTGAGCAGCGTGCCAGGAACTCCGGTTCGTCGTACAACCGGGCCAGCAGCGCCGGGGCGGAGAGCATGGGCCACACCGAGTCGACCCACTCGCGCACAGCCTGCGAGCGCGCGATCTTCGCGGTCTCGGCGTCCGACGGCGCGCCACCGGCGTCCTCGCGCTGGCGCCGCACGTCCTCGGCCACCTGCAGCCGCAGCCGCTCCCGCGCCAGGTTCCAGCGCAGCCCGGTGCCCAACGCGCGCCGCACGTCGTCGACGTAGCGGCGCAGGTGGTGGGCGCCGATGCGGTAGCGCCGGGTCCCGACGACGGCGACGAGATCCTCGGTCGGTTTGGCGATGTGGCTGTGCACCGCGCGCCGCAGGATGTCGGCGAAGCGGGCGTCGCCCTTGAGCACGGCGAGCGGGGTCGGCTCGGTGCCGCGCGGCGCCCAGCCGAGCAGCCCGCCGATCGTGCTCTGCGTGATGCCGCCCTCGCCGAGTGACGGCAGCACCTGCGCGATGTAGTGCAGGAACGCCTCGTTCGGACCCACCACCAGCACGCCGGAGCGCCGCAGCCGGCCCGGGTAGGTGTAGAGCAGGTAGGCGGCGCGGTGCAGGCCCACCGCGGTCTTGCCGGTGCCCGGAGCGCCCTGGATGCACAGCGACGTGTCCAGATCGGCGCGCACGAAGTCGTCCTGGTCGGGGGAGATGGTGGCGACGATGTCGCGCATCGGCCCGACGCGGGGCCGTTCGATCTCGGCGCGCAGCAGTTCCGAATCCAGTCCGAACGCCTCGCCGCGGTCCAGGTGTTCGTCCTCGAAGGAGTTCAGCACGCCGTGACTGAAGCCGAACCGGCGGCGCAGACGCACCCCCATGCGCTCGTTCGGGGTGGCGCGGTAGAAGCCGCGGGCGATCGGCGCGCGCCAATCGATCACCACCGGATCGCCGGCGTCGTCACGCACGTGCCGTCGGCCGATGTGCAGCACCTCCGCGCCGGCGTGGTCGACGAGATGATCGTCGTGATCGCGGTCGGTGCGGCCGAAGAAGGGCGGAGCCTCCGGTTCGGCGTCGAGGGCTGCGAGGCGATCGGCGCGGACCTTGCCGAGTGCGAAGGCGGACAGTTCGTCGACGCCGTAGTCGGCGATGCGATCGGCGGACGCCCGCATCGCGGTGAGGCAGTCCCGGGCGAATTGCAGATGGGCTCGTTCTTCGACGAGTACCGGATCGTCGGTCACGATCAATCGACACTACCCGCGGTGGGGAAGGGAATTGCGGGATCTGCGAGGCTGAACGACGTGACCGGGCGGCATGCGACGACGGCCACCGACGACCGGGACACGCCGCTGACCGCGGAGCACACTCGGCTGGCCGAAGCGCCCAACTCGACCAGTCCCTGGCGCCTGTGGGGCCCGTACCTGTCCGGGCGGCAGTGGGGCACGGTGCGCGAGGACTACTCCCCCGACGGCGACGCCTGGAACTACCTGCCCTTCGAGCAGGCGCACGCCCGTGCCTACCGTTGGGGCGAGGACGGCATCGGCGGCATCTGCGACCGTTTCGGATTCCTCAACCTCTCGCTGGCGATGTGGAACGGCCGCGACCCGCTGCTCAAGGAACGGCTGTTCGGTCTCACCAACGGCGAGGGCAACCACGGCGAGGACGTCAAGGAGTACTGGTGGCCGGTCGACGGCACGCCCACCCACTCGTCGATGCGGTTGCTCTATCGCTATCCGCAGGCCGAGTACCCGTACGCGCACCTGCGCGCCGAGAACGGCCGGCGCTCGCGCGAAGACCGTGAGTTCGAGCTCGCCGACACCGGGATCCTCGCCGACGACCGGTTCTTCGACGTCACGATCACCTATGCGAAAGCTGCACCCGACGACGTCGCCATCGTGGTGACGGCCACCAACCACGGGCCGGATCCGGCGCCGCTGCACCTGCTGCCGCAGGTGTGGTTCCGCAACACCTGGGCGTGGGGGCGCGACGACCGGCGCCCGACGCTGCGTCGGCTGGAGCCGCCCACGTTGGTCAGCGGCGCGCTCCAGGCGGTCGAGTGCGAGCACGAGTTCCTCGGTCGCTACATCGTCGCTGCCGACGGGCATCCCGACGTGCTGGTCTGCGACAACGAGACCAACGCGGTCGCGCTGTTCGGCGCCGAGCGCAATCCCGACCGACTACTGCAAGGACGGCATCAACCGCCGCGTCGTGCACGGCGACCGAACGGCGGTCAATCCCGCCGGCACCGGCACCAAGGCCGCCTTCTGGTACGTGTTCGACGCGGTCGGGCCGGGCGAGTCGGTCGAGGTGAGGTTGCGGCTGTCGACTGCGCTGCCCGACGAACACACCTTCGGCGCCGCTTTCACGGCCGTGCTGGCCGACCGCGCCGCCGAGGCCGACGACTTCTACGCCAGCGTGTTGCCCGACACGCTGCCCGACGAGGACAAGACCATCGCGCGGCGCGCCTTCGCCGGGCTGCTGTGGGGCAAACAGCTGTACCGGTGGACGGTCTCCGAGTGGCTCGAAGGCGACCCGGCGCAGCCCGCACCACCGCCGCAGCGCACCGGGCCGGGCGGGCGGGACGTGGCCTGGCGGCACCTTGCGCTCGCGGACGTCATCTGCATGCCAGACGAGTGGGAGTACCCGTGGTTCGCCGCGTGGGACCTCGCGTTCCACTGCGTCACGCTCGCGCACGTCGATCCGGCCGGTGCGAAGGAACAGTTACTGCTGTTGTGCCGCGAGTGGGCGATGCATCCCGACGGGCAGTTGCCCGCCTACGAGTGGGCCTTCGGTGATGTGAATCCGCCGGTGCACGTGTGGGCGGCGTGGCAGGTGTACTGCATCGACGGCATGCGCGACACCGACTTCCTCGCCCGGGTCTTCGCCAAGTTGCTGCTCAACTTCGGTTGGTGGGTCAACCGCAAGGATCCCGACGGCAGCAACCTGTTCGAGGGCGGCTTCCTGGGCATGGACAACATCGGGCTGTTCGACCGATCGGCCCAGCTGCCGCCCGGCTGGCGGTTGGAGGAGTCAGATGCGACGAGCTGGATGGGCGCCTTCTCGCTGAACATGTTGCGGATCGCGATCGAGCTCACCCGGTCCAACCCGGCGTGGGACATCATGGCCACGAAGTTCCTCGAACACTTCCTGGGCATCGCGCAGGCGATGTCGAATTTCGGAACCAGCGACGTCCACATCTGGAACGACGACGACGGCTTCTGTTACGACGTGCTCGTGCATGCCGACGGCAGCACGCAGCCGCTCGCGGTGCGGTCGATGGTCGGGTTGCTGCCGCTGCTCGCGGTCGGCTACGCGCCCGAGGGCGCGGCCGAACTGCTGCCCGACTTCACCGCGAGACTGCGCTGGCTGCAACGGCGTCGGCCGGACCTGCTGGCCGGCGTGTATGCCGACTTCCGCACCGAGGGTCAATCCGCGCCGGCGCTGCTCGCCCTGTTGCATCCCGACCGCGCCGAGCGGGTCGTCGCGCGGATGTTCGATCCCGCGGAATTCCTTTCCCCGTATGGGATCCGCTCGCTCTCACAGGAATACAGCACGCCCTACGTCGCGCAGGTCGAGACGGCCAGATGGACTCGATCGACTACGAGCCGGGCGAGTCGCGGACCGGTCTGTTCGGCGGAAACTCCAACTGGCGCGGGCCGATCTGGCTGCCGATGAACGTCCTGCTGGCCGATGCCTTGCGCCGCTACGGGCAGTTTCTCGGCGAGACGGCGACCGTCGAGGTGCCGGCCGGTTCCGGGCAGCGGCTGACGTTCCACCAGGCCGCGGCCGAGATCGACAAGCGGATCGTCGATCTGTTCCGGGTCGGGCCCGACGGCCGGCGCCCGTCCGACGGTGACCGGATCGAGAGCAGCGACAACCCGCTGTGGCGCGAGCACCTCACGTTCAGCGAGTACTTCCACGGCGACACCGGCGAAGGGCTCGGCGCCTCGCACCAGACGGGGTGGACCGCGCTGGTCGCGCACGTGCTGTGCTCGCCACGCTGACCGCCCGCGCCACTGCCCTCGGGCGAGGTCGCCGCGGGCTCCTCGGCATCGTCGGGGCACCGGGCGCGGGCAAGTCGACACTGGCGCAGGAACTCGCGGGCACCGTCCCGGGCGCCGTCGTCGTCCCGATGGACGGCTTCCACCTGCCGACCGCCGCGTTGGAGCCACGCGGCTGGGTCGAGGAGCGCGGCACCCCGCGCACCTTCGACGCCGCCGGCTACGTGGCGTTGTTGGCGCGGTTGCGCGACGGCGCCGACGTCCGGGCGCCGGCCTTCGACCGCTCGATCGAGGAACCGGTGCCCGACATGATCGACGTGCCCGCCGACACCCCGCTGGTGATCACCGAAGGCAACTACCTGCTGCTGGACCGCGCGCCCTGGTCGTCGGTGGCCGACCTGCTCGACGAGGTCTGGTACGTCGAGGTTCCCGAAGAGGTGCGCCTGCAGCGGCTGATCGCCCGGCACGTCGAGTTCGGCCGCACCCCGGCCGATGCCCGCGAACGAGCGACACGCGGCAGCGACGCCGCCAACGCCAGACTGGTGGCCGCGTCGCGCCCGCGCGCGGATCTCGTGGTGACCCTGCCCTGAACTAGGGTGCGTGCTGTGGCCGATTGGGACGACGTGCGGCGCATCGCACTCGCGTTGCCGGAGACCGCCGAGCGAGCGGGCCGCTCGACCCAGTGGCGGGTCAAGGACACGCTGTTCGTCTGGGACCGGCCACTGGGCAAGAAGGACCGCGCCGACCTCGGCTCCGGCGCGCCGCCGGACGACGCGCCGATCCTGGGCGCCCGGGTGGCCGACGAGGGCGTCAAGCAGGCGTTGATCGCCGATGACCCCGACGTCTACTTCACGATCCCGCACTTCGACGGCTACCCGGCGATCCTGGTGCGTCTCGACCGTATCGACATCGACGAGCTCACCGAGTTGATCACCGAGGCGTGGCTGCTCCGGGCGCCGAAACGCGTAGCCAAGGCCTACCTGGACGAGACGCCCTGATTGCCGAGCAGTGTCAGGACGCCGGACTCACGGTGGACATGTTGAAATCCGGGATCCGCAACGACGGCATCGCCGCACGGCGGAAGTAGTCGCTCCACTCCCGCGGCAGCGTGCGCTCGGTTCGCCCGATCTGGGTAGCGCGCCCGAGCAGGTCGATGGGCGACTCGTTGAACCTGAAGTTGTGAACCGCGCCTTGCACCTGCCCGTTCTCGACGAGGTAGACACCGTCGCGGGTGAGACCGGTGAGCAGCATGGTCTGGGGGTCGACCTCTCGGATGTACCACAGGCAGGTCAGCAGCAAGCCACGTTCGGTTTCGGAAATCATTGCGTCGATGTCCGTGTCGGTGCCGCCGGACATGATCAGGTTGCCGACTGCCGGCCGCACGTCGGTGTCGGTCTGCTGCGCCCACGCGCGGGTGCGGATCAGTTCGGTCAGCGTCCCGTCGGTGATCCACGAGGCGCGCGCGACCGGTAGGCCGTTGTCGAATACCGACTGCCGCCCGGCGCTCGACGCGGTCGCGATCTCGAAGGCCGGGCATTGCAGGCCCGGTTCGGCCGGATCCGAATACAACGAGATCGGCAGCGTCGAGAACTGCTCTCCGACCCGGGTGCCGCCGGCAGGTTTCGCGAACGCGCTGCGCCCCTCGTCGGCGTCGCGGGCCGCGGCGTTCCAGTAGAGGTCGATCATCAGGTCGGCCACGGCCGTCGGCGGCAGGATGGTCTCGTACCGACCCGGCGGCAATTCGATCGAGCGCGCCGCCCAGCCCATCCGCTGCGCCAGCCCGGCCACCAGATCGGGCGCGTCGACGTCGGCGAAATCGCGGCTGTGCACACCCGACCACGCCGATCGCGTGTAGTCGGCGGCCTTGCCGTTGAGCTCGAGACGGCCGTCGGGTTGGTCGAAACGTCGCCGCAGACCGGTGGAGGTGGCGAGGAAGTACGAGGTCAGCTGATGCTCGGCGAAGCCGAACAGCAGCCGATCGGCCCGGCGCCACCGGTCGAACTCGCCGCCGAGCTCGTCGGCGAGGCGGGCGAAGACCGACACGTCGGTGTAGGCGGGCTCGTCGGCCCACCCGTCGTCGTGCGGATACGGCTCGACGAGCGGGACGGCGTCATCGGCGGGTGCGGCGTCGCGGCCGGCCGCCTCCGAGGCGCGGACGAGTTCGCCCATCTCGTCGAGCGTCGCGACTGCGGCGGTGACCACTCCGGCGCACGTGCCGGCGGCGCGCTCGAACGTCGAGATGACGGTGACCGAGCGGGTGCGCATCTGGCCGTTGGTGGTCAGGGCGTTCGCCGCCCAGCGCAGGTTGGTCTCGCTGTGCTCTTCGACGATCACCACGCAGCCGTCGGCGGTCGAGGCCGCGAGCGCGGTCTCGGCGATCTCCTGCGGGACACTCACTGCCGGCCGCCCTCGTGGCGCGTGTTCAACACGTTGACGCCGCGGAAGAACGCGGCCGGGCTGCCGTGCGAGACCGGTGCGACCTGCCCGGGCTGGCCCTTGCCGCAGTTGAGCGCGCCGCCGAGCAGGTACGTCTGCGGTCCGCCCACCGCGACCATCGACGACCAGAAGTCGGTGGTCGTGGCCTGGTAGGCGACATCGCGCAACTGGCCCACCAGTCGGCCGTTCTCGATGCGATGGAACTGCTGGCCGGTGAACTGGAAGTTGAACCGCTGCATGTCGATCGACCAGGACTTGTCGCCCTTGACGAGGATGCCCCGCTCGACCCCGCTGATCAGCTCGTCGAGCGACGGGCCGTCGGCGGCCGGCTGCAGCGACACGTTCGGCATCCGTTGCAACGGGATGTGGCCGGCCGAGTCGGCATACGCGCAGCCGTTCGAGCGTGCGCTGCCGAGGATGTCCGACTCCGCGTGCGCCATGTGCCGGTTGAGCTGGTAGCCGACGAGCACTCCGTCGCGAATGATGTCGAAGCGTTGCGCGGCGACGCCCTCGTCGTCGTAGCCGATCGTGGCCAGGCCGTGCTCGACGACCCGGTCGCCAATGACGTTCATGACCTCGCTGCCGTAGCGAAGCGTGCCGAGCTTGTCCGGCGTCGCGAAACTCGTGCCGGCGTAGGCGGCCTCGTACCCCAGCGCGCGGTCGAGTTCGGTGGCGTGGCCGATCGACTCGTGGATGGTCAGCCACAGGTTCGTCGGATCGATCACGAGGTCGTACCTGCCGGCGTCCACACTCGGGGCTTTCGCGTGCTCGGTGAGCAGCTCCGGCAACTCGGCGAGTTCGGCGTCGAAGTCCCAGCCGGTGCCGGTGACGTATTCCCAGCCGCGCCCGGCCGGCGGCGCGAGCGTTCGCATCGTGTCGAAGCTGCCGGCGCCGCGGTCGACCCGCACGGCCGTGAACTCCGGTTCGATGCGTACCCGCTGCTGGATCGTCGAGGTGCCGGCGGTGTCGGCGTAGAACTTGTTCTCCCGCACATACGTGACCGCGGCGTCGACGTGATCGACACCGTCGGCGGCCAGCAGCCGCTCGGAGAGTTCGGCCAGCCGCTCGATCCGCTCGGCCTCCGGGACAGCGAACGGGTCGAGATCGTAGGCCGACACCCAGCTGACCTGGTCGTAGACCGGCTCGCCCGCCAGCTCCACCGCGTCGCCGCGCAACGCGCGGGACACCTTCGCGGTGGCGACGGCCTGCTCGGCAACCGCCGCGGCGGCCTCCGTGGTGCGCGCGATGCCGGCCGCGAATCCCCAGGTGCCCTCGTGCACGACCCGCACGGACAAGCCGACGTCCTCGTGGTCGACGGACGTGTCCAGCCGCGCGTCACGCAGCCGCAGCATGCCGGTGCGGACGCGCTCCAGGCGGAAATCGGCGTGGCTCGCGCCCAGGTCCTGGGCGCGCTGCAGCGCGGCGGCGGCCAGCCCGCGCAGCGGCAGCGCGAGGAAGGCCGAGTCGATGGAGCCGGGCATGCGTGTGAACGTACCGCCCGCCTGGGAGACTGTTCGATGTGGTTTCCCCTCCCGTTCGTGTGTGCTTCGTCTGCTCCGGCAATATCTGCCGCTCCCCGACCGCCGAGGTCGTGCTGCGCCGGCTCGCCGACGACGCCGGGCGCGCTGACGCACTGTCCATCGACAGCGCCGGCACCGGCGGATGGCACGCCGGCGACGACATGGACCCGCGCGCCCGGCGCACCATGGTGCACGCCGGCTATGACGTCGCACCGCACTGCGCCCGGCAGTTCGAGGCCACCGACTTCGCCGAGCGTGATCTCGTCGTCGCGCTCGACGCTGGGCACCATCACGCGTTGTGGTGGCTGGCCACCCAGACCGACGACGTCGACGCGGCCCGCGCGAAGATCGTGTTGCTGCGCTCGTTCGACCCGCAGTGGCACGAGGGTGAGGACCGGGACGTGCCCGACCCTTACTACGGCGGAGCGGACGGCTTCAAGGACGTGCTCGCGATGATCGAGCGCGGGAGCGCCGGCCTGCTGCAGGCGATCGAGGACGCCATCGACGACGGCCGGCCGATGACCGACGTCGCGAGCGGGCTTCAGCAGACCGGCAAGCCGCCCTTGTAACCCTTGACGAAGTCCTGGATGCGGTCCAGGCCGGTGGTGCCCCGAGCCCCGTACGCGGTGTTCAGCGCCACCTTGTCGAGCATTGCCGACGTCGCTTCGTCGAGGTCGGCCGGCGAGAGCGTGAACTTCTTGCCGCTGTTGGCGGCCACGTTGATGTCCTTCGCGTACGCGCCGGTGTAGCAGATCCCCGACGCGAGTGCGGCTTTGTCGGTGAGCGAGCGATTGAACAGCTGGTGTCGCACGGCCATGCCCCAACCGATCGCGAACAGCGTGCCGAGCGCGAAGTCGGCCGGCTGGTTGGCCACCAGCTTCACGTTGCCCGTCGCCTTGTCGACGTCCACGTCGGGCAGGCTGTAGTAGACCGACTGCGCGAACGCGCGGTTGAAGTAGACGGTGTTGTCATCCGGGCAGTAACCGAATTCGCTCGCCGGTGGCGATCCGCACTTCGGATGTTCGGCCTGCGCGATCTTCACCGGCCGGAACGTCTTGCCGATCGACTTGGCGCCCGCGGTCCAGAAACGGTTCAGGTCGTTCACGAACCCGTTGTTCGTCGACGTGATGACCTCGGGGAACGAGACATTGCCGCCCGAGTTGTAATCGTTCTGACTGGTGAACGGGCGCTCGGTGAACGTGCGCGAGGCGAAGTAGCCGGACGAGAAGCAGTACGTCGGGCCTTTGTCGATGCCGTCGGCGACGGCCGACAGCCGGTCGAAACCGTTGCCGTGCGACACGTCCTGCGGGGTGTCCGGGGTTTGGTCGCGGCCGTTGAGGAAGCCCTCGAGGGCGGCGTCGAGCTCGGCCGGCGTCGTCTTGCGGAAGTGCGCGTCCTGGCCCTTGAGAGCGGAGGCGGCCCACGCACCCGCGGCGCAGTCGGCCTGCGACTCGGTGTCGATCGTGTCGAGGTCCGGGTTGTCGAACACCCCGAGCCGGTAGCTGATCGCGTGCCCGAACTCGTGCGCGAAGATCAGTGCGACGACGAGGTCGCCGTACTTCTTCGCCAACTGCGCGAACAGGTGGGTGTCGGACCGGTCCCAGGAGATCGAGTCGTCGAGGCGGCAGAACGCGCCGTTGTCGACGACGAAGCTCTTGCTCTTCTGCGCGCAGGCGTTGCTCTCGACCGACGCCGGAAGCTCGTTCGTCTCGACGACCTTCAGGCCGTCGACGGAGTAGTAGCCGCCCTTGAGCGGTTCGAGCGACTTCCCGCCGGAGACCGTCGGGTACGCCGTCTTCCAGAAGTCGATGATGTCGCTCAGCGAATTCTTCACGACGGTGTCGAAGTGGTCGCCCGAATCGCCTTTGACCGACAGCGACGCGTTGGGTGCGTTGCCGACGCTCGGGTTGCCGTCGACCACGGAGGCGCACGCGGCGAGGGCCAGCGCCGCGACGAGCAGGCTCACCGACGGCACGGGCGGCACGGACGTGTCCCCGCCTGCGATCCGACACGGGCACCCCCAGGCAACGTGGTTCCGGGTGCGCAGTCTAGACGGCCTCGCCGTGTCGACTTCCAGAGTCGAGCACTTTGATCGACACTGATCCGATGGGGCGGCACTCGGCACCGGACGACGGGTCCGACGAGCTGTCCGACGATCCCGCGAGTGCCGCCGGAGCGGTGCTCGTCGACGACGAGGTCGCTGCTGGTCGGCACACCCAGCGCGCTGCCCAAACGGCAGTTGCCGACGCCCCGACAGCCGAGACGCCGTCGGCGGTCAAGACGCTCGCGCAGGAGCCGACCGTCCAGATCCCGGCCGTGGGGCCCGAGGTCGAGGCAGCTGCGGACGAGGCAGCTGCGGACGAGGCAGCCAGGGCAGACGCGTCGCTGTTCGACACATTCGCGCCGGACGACGCCGACGCCGACCCCGAGTCCGAGACCGTGGCGTTCGCTGCCCCGGTCGGTGCCGCCGTCGCGGAACCGACCGCCGAACCGAACCGTCGACCCGTCGGGCGTCGGGACACCGGCCGCTGTGTCAACCACTGGGTCGAGCGCCGAGTCCAGCGCGGAGCCGACCGCCGCTCCCGCGCAGCCGGAGAAAGACCGATCGCTGCGCGGAACCCGCGCCGACATCGCCCTGCTGCGTGCGCACGGTGACGTCCGCGCGCGCTGCATCGCCGCTCTACTCGTGCCGTTCATCGCCTACTTCGTCGTGCTGCTCGTGCTCGGCGCGACCGGACGTCAGTATCTGCTGTTCATCTTCATCCCGGTGGTCATCGCCGGCGTACTCGTCGGCACCTTCCTCGACCTGGGACACCGTCGCTACCCGCGTACCTAGGTTCTCCCCAGCTACCTCCTCAGTGGTGTCTCGTGGAGTTGGTTGCGGCGTGGTTGTTGTTGCGGGTCGATGTGGGTGGTGGGATCCAGGCGGGTCGGCCGTGCAGCGTGATGCATTGCCAGCCGGTCTTTCTCGAAGGTGCGGTGGTGGAACCCGCAGATCAGCGCGGCGTTGTCGATCGTCGTCGGGCCGCCGTCGGCCCAGGCCAGGATGTGGTGGATCTGGGACCAGGCTGCGGGCCGGTCGCAGGCGGGGAAGGTGCAGCCGCGGTCTCGGGCCAGGATCGCCAGGCGTTGGTTCTCGCTGAACAGCCGCCGGGTGTCGCTGTGCCCGGTCACGGCACCGTCGCGCTGACGCGGACGGTGAGGATGCGTTGGTCGGCGCCGCCCCAGCGCAGCGCGTCACGGGCCGGGACCAGCGCGCCGTGGCTGGTCTCGGCCAGCCCGTTGCCGGTGCGGAAGGACTGGTCGGACATCAGCACGATGAGCGGTGGTGGCGATCCCGCCCGCGGCGGGCAGGGATCCGGTCAGGCACAGCCGGGTGCAGCGCGTCGAGCAGCGCGTCGTGGCGCCGCTGCCCGGCGCTGCGGCGGTCTTTCACCCCGCCGACCTCGGGCGTTGGAGCGGCGAGGCGCGTCGAAGCACCCCGCAGGCAGGCCGTTCGGCGCATTCGGCGGTCAACTCCCCGCGCACCGACGCGGACCCGTCCGGGCGCTGCTGCAGCGTGAGGTCGCGTTGTGCGGTCCCGGTCTCTCGGGTCGTCCAACGACCCGTCCGGGTCGAGATAGGTGTGGATGTGCAACGCCAGCGTGTGCAGCGACCGCGGATCGAACGCGCCGCGCGTAAGCGACCAGTTCCCGCTCCACCTCGACACCCGTGCTCGGCCTGCACCGCCGCCGGCAGCGCGTCGACCGCCCGCACGATCACCCGTGCATGCTCGCGGTGAGATCTCCCCGGCGACCTGCGCGGCCGCGACATCGAGGAAGACGGGTTCGAGCGGCTCCCCGGTCAAGGCGCGCCGCGGGCCGGCGGCCTCGGCGGCCCGCAGGCCCGCCGCCTCCGGCCGCCTCGCACCCGGCCGAGGCTTCCTGCGAGGACCGCAGCACGCTGCCGCAACAACGCCGCCATCGACGCCGCCCCACGCGAATCCGGCAACGACCGCGCTGACGCCTCGCGCGATCAACCCGTGCCCCACCGCCGCCAGACCGTCGCGAGAGCCGCTCCAACTCCCGCAACGTGTCCAGCAGCGCCGCATCGGTAGTCGACGGTCAGATCCGCAGCGAGCAGCGTCATCGACACGCCGCGAGTGCGCGCCGGCCAGCGCGACGCCCGGCGCGGCACGACCTCAAGAAGCCTCGCTCATACGATCGATTTTAGTGGCCGGAACCGCCGAATCCGAGTTATCCACAACCCGAGAAACAGGAGATTCAAGCCCGGCGAAACGCGACCCGACAGCGGCACACAGCCGCAGCCCAACCCCTCGTCGATGCCGCTTTCGCTTATAGAACCACCTACCGCACCACCAACCCATCCCGCCCAGCCCCATACGCATCGAGATACGAAGCAATCCGCCTCCGAGCCCGCAGATACTCCGCCCGCTGCGCCGGCGACAACCCACGACCAGCCAACGCCCGCGGCACATCGATCAACCGATACCGAGGCGAATCGACCATCCACGTCGGAATAGCCTGCGCAGACGCCACTCGGAACGTATGCGGCGCAACCTCGCGGAACGTCACGAACGGCATGACTCCCTCGCGGCTCGCCGCAACCGGGTCGGCATGTCGAGAGATCTGATTGCCCATGCAGTAGAAGACCCACTTGCCGTCGATGCGTTCGGCCGGCTGCACCACGTGGGCGTGGTCGCCGAGGATGAGGTCGATGTCGGGCGAGCTCAGCAGCGCCCGTGCCTGGCTGCGCTGCTCGGCGGTGGCGAGATGGTCGTATTCGGTCCCCCAGTGCATCGACAGGACGACGATGTCGGCGCCGGCGCGCTTCATCAGCTTCGCGGCCGCGAGGATGCGGGGTACGTCGATGAGGTTCGCCAACCACGGCTTGTCCGCCGGCAGCGGAATGCCGTTGAAGCCGAAGGCGTACGCCAATTGCCCGATCCGCACGCCGTTCGGCAGGGTGACGATCATCGGCGTCCGTGCCTCCTGTGCGGTGCGCGCGCTGCCCGTGTGCCGCAGACCGGCGGCATCCAGTTCGTCGAGGGTGCGTTTGACACCGGCATACCCCGCGTCGAGGGAGTGGTTCGAAGCAGTCGTGCAGGTGTCGTAACCGACTCCCTTGAGCGCCGTGAGCACCTGCGGCGGCGCATTGAACGTCGGCCAGCCGGTGAACGGGCCCTGCGGCGGCGCGAGGGGTGATTCCAGCTCGCACGTGGCGAGGTCGGCGGCGCGGGTGTCAGGGGCGACGCTCGCGTACATCGGAGCGAAGTCGTACCCAGTGCGTCCCTCGGCGCGCGCGTCTGCGTGCGCCTGCTGCCACAGCTGCGGGTGGACGAGAACATCGCCCGAACCGAGCACGCTCGCGGTGCGTGGCGCCGGCGGCGCCTGACTCGTGGACGAGCCTGCCGGCGTCGCTTGCTCGGCAACGGACGAATCGCTCGGCAGGGTCGTCGCCGAGCGGGACGGTGTCGCCGCGGTGTGCGACGTGCACCCCGCCAGGGCGACGAGAGCGAGTACTCCCGCAGCGATCCGTCGTCGTCGCACCGATCGCACGCTATCGATCACGAGTTCTCACTACGATCAACGACGCCGGCCAAACACCGGCGGAAGTGAGGAATCGTGTCCATTCCCGCGAACACCCGCCGCGCCGTCGGCGTGCTCGCCCTCTGCAGCGCCCTCGTCCTCCCCGCCTGCAGCAGCAGCGGCAACGGGGGAGGCGACAACGGAGTCAGTACGCAAAAGATCGCCGACAAGCTCAAGAGCGACCCACGCGTCCAGGCCGCGAAAACACAACTGGGCGACAAGGCCGCCAAGTTCGACGCTGTCGTCGACTGCATCGCCACGGCCATGAAGAAGGACATCAAGTCATCGGACCTGAAGGCCTACGTCACCGGCAAGAAGAAACTCGACGACCTGGCCACGGCCAAGGACAAGGTGACCCAAGACGCCACCACCTGCGTCAAACAGGTCGTCGGCTCGAGCTGACCAGTCACCGCGCCGCAGTCAATTCGGCCCGCCGCGGGGGGTTTGCGCCGGCCCGCGAACAGGTGATCGCCGCAACCTGCGCGGCATGGTCGAGCAGGGCGCGCACGTCGTCGAGCGACGCCGCGGCGAGCGCGTCCGGCCGCACCAGGTCGTGCTCCATGGCGGCGTCGAGCAGCCCGCTCATGAACGAGTCGCCGGCGCCCACGGTGTCGATCACCGTGATCGGGATGGGCGCGGCGGTGACCGATCCGGCGTCGAGGAACGCCTGCGCACCGTCACCGCCGCGAGTCACCACGACGACCGTCGGTCCGAGTCCGAGCCACGACGAAGCGACCTTCTCGACGTCGTCGCCGGGATAGATCCAGGCGAGGTCCTCCTCGCTGGTCTTGACCAGGTGCGCCAGCTCGAGCGCCTGCTCGACCTGGCCGCGCGCACGCACCGGGTCCGGTTGCAGGTGCGGTCGCACGTTGGGGTCGTAGCTCACGAGCGCACCGGCGGTCCGCAGCTGCGCGACCCGGCGCGCGATGGCCGCGTCGCCCGGCGGCAGCCACGACGCCAGCGAGCCGAAGTGCACTGCCCGCACGTCGTCGGGAATGGCCTGCAGCTCGGAATCGGTCCAGCGGAAATCGGCGGTGCCGTCGACGCCGAACCGGTACGACGCGCTGCCGTCGGCGAGCGAGTTCGACGAGTGCGACGGTGGTGGGCTCGTAGGCATCGACCGCGACGCTCAGATCGACGTCGGAGCGCGCGGCATGGTTTCGCAGCACCGCGCCCAGCGGATCGCGTGAGAGCCGGCCGGCGAAATACGTGTGTCGCTGCAGCCGGGCCAGCCCGATCGCGACGTTGTACGGGCTGCCACCCGGGCGGGCCAGCCGTGGCTCGTCGTCGTGGGTCTCGACGAGATCGATGAGCGCTTCACCGATGACGGCGATGGCGCCGTCGTCCTGTGCCGTCACGGATGACGAGGCTACGCGCCGCGCTTATCTGCGAAACGGCCCACGCGGTACCGAACGCCCGCCGGCGCGGTAGAGCGAGCTGGGCAGCGAGTGTCCGACGGCCTGCTCGGTGACGCCGGCGGCGGCCACCAGGGCGTCGAGGTCGATGCCGGTCTCGATGCCCGAGTCCTCGGCCCAGTAGACGAGTTCCTCGGTGGCGATGTTGCCGCTGGCCCCGGGCGCGAAGTTGCAGCCGCCGAGACCGCCGACGCTGGCGTCGAGCTGTCGCACGCCGTGCAGGATCGCGGCGAGTGCGTTGGCCTGGCCGGTGCCGCGGGTGTCGTGGAAGTGCACACCCACCTCGAGGCCGCCCGCCGCGGCGCGGACCGCATCCAGGAGCTCGACGGTGCGTCGCGGCGTGACCGTGCCGATGGTGTCGCCGAGGCACAGCTGATCGGCGCCCTGCTCGAGCGCCGACCGCGCGACGCCGACGGTGCGCTGCGGGTCGGTGCGGCCGTCGAACGGGCAGTCCCACGCGGTGGCGATGATCACCTCGAGCGAGCCTCCGGCGCCGTGCGCGAGCTCGGCGATCTCGCCGATCGCGGCCGCCGCTTCGGCGGTCGGCCGACCGGCGTTCGCGATGCTGTGCGAGTCGGCCGCGGACACGACGTACTCCAAGTTCGCGAGCCCCGCGTCGATCGCCCGCGCCGCGCCGCGGCTGTTCGCCACCAACGCCGAGAAGTGCACGCCGGACCACTCGCCGAGGTGCTTGGCGACTTCGTCGGCGTCGGCCATCGCCGGCACCGCCTTGGGCGACACGAAACTGGTCACCTCGATGCGTCGCACGCCGGTGGCGACCAGGGCGTCGAGCATGGCGAGCTTGCCGTCGAGCGGAACGGGGTCCTCGAGCTGCAGGCCGTCACGCATGCCGACCTCTCGGATGTCGATGCCGGCGGGCAGATCGAGCGCGCTCATGAGTCCACTATGCCCGCTGCGGCATGCGCAGCCGACCCACTCCCCGGCACACCAGGTAGACCGCGAACGAGATCGTGGTCACGTACGGGCTGATCGGGATTCCGTCGCTACCGAGCTCGAGCAGGATGCCGCCGACCATGGCAACGACCCCGAACGTGATGCTCAGGGCTGCGACCGCGAGCGGCGAGGCCGTCACCCGCATCGCCGCTGCGGCCGGAGTGCAGACGATGCTGAGCACCAGGAGCGCGCCGACGATCTGCACCGACATCGCCACCGTCAGCCCCAGTAACAGCATGAACACCGGCGAGAGGACTCGAACCGGGACGCCCCGCGCGGCCGCGACGTCCGGATCGGTGCTCGCGAAGGTGAGCGGCCGCCACATCAACAGCAGTGCGCCGATCACCACGACGGCCACCACGATCAACGCCGCGAGCGCCGGCGTGTCGACAGCCACGATCTGTCCGGTCAGCAGCCCGAACTTGTTCGCCGAGCGGCCCCGGTACAGCGACAGGAACAGCACGCCCAGCCCCAACCCGAACGGCATCAGGACGCCGATGATCGAGTTGCGGTCGCGGGCCCGGGTGCCGAGCGCGCCGATGACGAGCGCCGCGGCGAGCGACCCGACGATGGAGCCGGTCACGACGCTCGCGCCGAGCAGCAGGAAGCCGGCCGCGCCGGCGAAGGACAGCTCGCTGACGCCGTGCACGGCGAACGGCAGGTCGCGCATCATCACGAACACGCTGACGAGCCCGCCCAACACCCCGAGCACCGCGCCGGCGATCAGCGAGTTGTGCACGATCGCGAGCAGTGACCCGTAGTCGGAGAAGTCGAAGATCCGGTCCCAGATACTCATGCAGGGACCTCGTCGTGGTGTTCGTGCGCATGCACGTCGGGCACGCCGGCCACGAGGATCCGGCCGGCCGAATGCACGACCTCGACCGGCGCGCCGTACAGCTCGGTGAGTGTCTCGGAGGTGAAGACCTCCTCGACGGTCCCGATCCGGAACTGCCCCCCGGCGAGGTAGAGCACCCGGTCGACGTACGGCAGCACCGGGTTGATCTCGTGCGTCACGAACAGCACGGCGGTGTCGTGGTCGCGCCGGCGACGGTCGACGAGCGAGGTCACGGTGCGCTGGCTGCTCAGATCCAGCGACAGCAACGGTTCGTCGCACAGCAGCAGCGCCGGATCGCCGACCAGCGCCTGCGCGATGCGCACCCGCTGCTGCTCGCCGCCGGACAGCAGCCCGATCGGGAGGTCGGCGTAGGCATCGGCGTCAACCGCGTGCAGTGCCGCCGCGACTGCCTCTCGCCGACCGGCGGACGGGAACGCGAACCCCCAGCGATGCCCGTCGAGGCCCTGACCCACGACGTCACGCGCGCGCAGCGGAGTGAGCGGGTCCTGCCGGCGTTGCTGCGGGATGTAGCCGATCACCTTGCTGCCGCGCCGAGCCGGGCGCCCGGCCACGTCGACCTGGCCGCTGGTCAGCCGCTGCAGTCCGAGGATCGCCTGCAACAGGCTCGTCTTCCCCGAGCCGTTCGCGCCGAGCACCGCGACGAACTCGCCGCGGTTCACCTCGAGATCGAGTCCCGACCACAGGGTCCGATCGCCGTGGCGCAGCGCTGCGTCCTGCAGCCGGAGCACGGTTTCCACATCGGGTCTGCTCATCGACAGCGCTGCCCGGATGGCTGCGAGGTTCGCGCTCATCCAGCCGCAGATAACTGCGCCCGGCCGGCAGCGTCTCGGTCACCGGCACCACCGCGACATGGTTCGTCCGCGCGGCGTCGAGCACCCGCCGAGTCTCGACGCCGGTGGTCTGTTCGTTGTAGACGAGCAGCGCGACCTTGGCGCCCGAGCCGGTGCCGAACAGCTGCAAGGTGTCCTGCAGCACTCTGGTCGACACGTCGGTGTCGTCCTCGATCGCTTTGCTGAACGCGGCGGGTGTGCGGTTCACCAGTCCACACGCGGTGAGCATGTACAGCGGCACCGGCTCGGTGATGGCCACTCCGGTGCCGCCGTCCGCGGTTCGAATCGCCGCCTCGGCACGCTGCAGCGCGGCTATGCGGACGTCGAGCGTGTGCGCGTTCGTGCGATAGGTCGAGGCGTGGGCAGGATCGAGCCGAGCGAGCTCCGCCGCGATGCGGTCGACGACCGCACGCACGGTCGGGAAGTCGTACCAGACGTGCTCGTTGAGGTCCGGGCCCGTCTTACCCGAGATCTGCACGGCGTTGATGACGGGCGCCGAAGTCTTGGCCGATGCCCGCATGCGGTCCATGAAATCGTCGTAGCCGCCGCCGTTCTCGACGATCAGATCGGCACGCGAGACGGCGAGTTGGGTCCGCGCATTGGCCTCGTAGGAGTGCGGGTCGGCGTTCGGGTCGTCGATCACCGAGGTGACCTGTACGTCGTCGCCGGCCCGGTCGCCGGCCACGGTCGACACCAGGTTGCCCCAGACGTCGGTGGACGCGATGACCTGCAAGGGTCCGCCGGCGCCACCGCGGCTCGAGCTCGCCGAGCATGCCGACACCAGCAGCGCGAGCACCACGACGCCCGCCGCGAACCGGCTCCGCATGCTCGTCTCCTCGTGACCGAATTTGATAACGATGTTCATTAGCGCTCTCGACGCTACTACGAAAGCCAGCGCCCCGTAAACAGGAATCATTCCCAATTGCTATGAATGCCCCGTGCCCGCCACACCTCTGTAACCGACCCGCCGTACGGTGCCGCGCGTGAACACCGCCGACCTGTTGGCCATCCGCCCGGCCGATCTGCAGATCACCCGACTCGGCGAGCGCACCGTCGACAGCCCGCTCAGTGAGCTGCTCGGGACGATCCGCGAGACCGTCCACTACGTCACCGAGCACGATCGGGTCCTGATCGACGACACGCTCGGGATGGCCACTCGGCGGGGCGGGCTGTCCGCCGATCTGCCCGCGTTCAACCCCGGCGGTCCGCGGGCCCAGCTGTACTTCCGGCCCGACGAGGTCACCGCCGCGATCGTGACCTGCGGCGGCTTGTGTCCCGGGCTCAACAATGTGATTCGCGGTCTGGTGCTACAGCTGACCGAGATCTACGGCGCCCGCGCGATCTTCGGGTTCCGCAACGGCTACCAGGGACTCACCGACGGCTCGGAGCCGGTGCATCTCACGCCGGAGTCGGTGACCGACATCGACAAGCGCGGCGGGACGATCCTCGGCACCTCGCGCGGCAACCAGCCACCCGCAGCCATGGTCGACACGCTCGTCGCGCGCGGCATCGACATGCTCTTCGTGATCGGTGGCGACGGAAGCCTGCGCGGCGCCCAGGCGATTGCCGACGAGGCACTGCGCCGCGGCCTGAAGATCGCCGTTGTCGGCATTCCGAAGACGATCGACAACGACATCCCGTGGATCGACCACAGCTTCGGATTCCAAACGGCCTTTGCCAGGGCGATCGAGTCGATCCGCGCCGCCCACACCGAGGCCTCGTCCACCCAGAACGGGATCGGGCTGGTCAAGGTGATGGGCCGGCATTCGGGATTCATCGCGTGCTATGCGTCAGTGGCGAGCCCCGACGTCGACTTCGTGTTGATCCCGGAGGTTCCCTTCGACGTCGAGGTGTTCACCACCGCCTTGCGCGAGCGCGTCGAACGGCGCGGGCACGCGCTCGTCGTCGTGGCCGAGGGAGCGGGGCAAGAGCTGTTCGAGGCCAACGGGCAGGTCGACGCGTCGGGCAACGCGCGGCTCAACGACATCGGGCTGTTGCTGCGCGAGCGGATCGCCGCGGCCCTCGACGGCCTGCCGCACTCGCTGCGCTACGTCGATCCCGGCTACGCGATCCGGTCGGTGCCGGCCAACGCCTACGACGCGGTGTACAGCATGCGACTCGCGCAGGCAGCGACGCACGCGGCGATGGCCGGCTTCACGGCATTGGTCGTCGGGCGCTGGCACGGCCGGTTCGTGCACGTGCCGATCGCGTTGGCCACGGCCAGCCGCAACAAGGTCGACCCGCACGGTGACCTGTGGGTAGCTGTGCTCGAGCTGACCGGGCAACCTCCGCAAATGCGTGCCGCGGCGACTCATCCGGGTTGATCACCTCTACGCTGACGCGCGTGACCGCCGGAACGAAGCAGCAGTCGAAGAACCTCGCACTGGTCGCAATGCTGTTTGCGGTCGCGATGACGTTCATCGACCAGACGATCGTGGCCATCGCGTCGCCCAACATCCAGAACGAGCTCGACCTGTCCCGGGCCGAGTCGCAGTGGGTGGTGAACGCCTACCTCCTCGCACTGGCAGCGACCTTCGCACTGGGTGGCCGGCTCGCCGACGTGCTCGGCGCGAAGCGCATGGTGCTGATCGGCATCGTCGGGTTCGCCGGCTCCTCCGCGCTGTGCGGCGCCACGCCGAAAGGCGGTGCCGCGGAGACCTGGATCATCACGTTCCGGGTCCTGCAGGGCGTGTCCGGCGCGATCATGATCCCCGCCGCACTGGCGATCGTCGTCGAGGCGTTCCCGATCCGCGAGCGCGGGCGGGCACTCGCGATCTTCTTCGGCGTGAGCGGTGGGCTGACCTCCATCGGCCCGATCGCCGGCGGCTACCTCACCCAATGGACGTGGCGGGCGATCTTCTGGATCAACGTCCCGGTCGCGATCGTCGCCCTCGTGCTGACCTTCATGGCGCACCTGGAGGACCCGCAGGCGGCCCGAGCCGATCGACTGGCCGGGGGCCGGGCTCGTCATCGTCGGTATGGGCCTGTCGGTGTTCGGCTTCGAGCAGGCGCCGAGCTGGGGATGGAGCAATCCGGGCACGTGGGTGTGCATCATCGGCGGCCTGGCCGTCCTCGCCGTGTTCGTCCGGTTCGAGTTCGGCCGCCCCTATCCGCTCATCCGGATGGAGGTGTTCCGCAACCGTGCGTTCATGGTCGACAACGGCGTGCTGTTCTTCTCGATGATCGCGTTCGTGCCGGTGTTCTTCTTCGCCGCCGTGTACTCGCAGGTGTCCCTCGGCTACAACGCCAACAAGGCCGGGCTCTACCTGCTGGTGTTCTTCGCCGGCTTCGCCCCGGCGGCGCAGGTCGGCGGCAACATGCTCGACAAGGGCGGCGCCCGGCGGCCGGTCGTCCTCGGCAGCGCATTGGGCACGGTCGGCTTCGCGCTGTGGGCGTGGAAGATCACCGACCTGAGCCTCGGCGCACAGTGGATCTACATCGTGCTCGCCGGTGCGGGCATCGGTCTGCTCCTCGGGCCGGCCAGCACCGACGCGGTCAACCGCGCGATCGGCGCCTCGTACGGCGAGGTCACCGGCATCACCCAGACCGTGCGGAACTACGCCTCCACCCTCGGCATCGCGGTGCTCGGCACGGTGTTGTCGACGATCCTTTCGAACCGGCTCGACGTCGTCCTTCGAGGCCCTGCACATCCCCGGCCACATCGCCGGCCAGATCGCCAACGACATCAGCGCCGGGAAGTCGGGCGGGTCCGGCTCGGCACCGGCGGCGATCCGCGGCCAGGTGACCGACGCGCTGCAGATGGACTACGCGTATGCCACCCGCGGAGTGCTGATCGGGATGGCCATCGCGCTCGGGTTGTCGTTCCTCGTGGCGCTGCGGCACCCGGGCCGGCAGGCACCTGACGAGGAGCAGGCCGAAGCCGCGTCGTGACCGACGACGTCGGTGCCCTGCTCGTCCACGGGCTGTGGCACGGCAGTTGGGCGTGGGACGACGTGCAGGAGCGGTTGTCGGCAGCGGCGGTGACCAGTGCCGCCGTCGACCTGCCGATGCGCGACCTGCCCGGCGACATCGCCGTCGTGCGGACTGCGCTCGAGGACTTCGACCGCCCGGTCGTCCTGGTCGGCCATTCCTACGGCGGAGCGGTGATCACCGATGCGGGGACGCACCCGCTCGTGCGTGAACTGGTGTATTTGGCGGCATTCCAGCTCGATGCCGGTGAGTCGGTCGGCCGCACCCTGCCTGACCTCCCGATGCCGCAGACCCGCCTCGCCGAGGCACTGCGATTCGACGACAGCTCCGACGAGGTGCGGGTCGATCCGGCGCTCGGCGCCGAGCTGTTCTACGGCGACGCGCCGGCCGAGGTGTCGAGCGCCGCACTCGCCCGGCTGCGCCCCGCGCATCGGCCGGTGTTCCGCGGCGTGCCCGAACAGATCGCATGGCGTGACATCCCGTCGACGTACGTGGTGTGCACCGCCGATCAGACGGTGCACCCCGACCTGGAGCGGGCAATGGCCACCCGGGCGACGCGCGTCGTCGAACTCGCGGCCGGCCACAGCCCGCTGATCACCCGGCCGGACGCGGTCGCCGACCTGATCGTGGCCGCGGTCAACCGCGTCCGGAGCCGGCGGTGACCGGCTCGACCCACGCCGACTCCTGCGGCATCAGGATCCACAGGATCGGGTAGACGAGCAGCTGACTTCCCGGGATCAGCAGCAGCACGAGGATGAACAGCAACCGGGTCGGCCACGGCTCGAGACCGAAGCGGCGGCCGAGGCCGGCGAGCACGCCGCCGATGACCCTGCCGTCGCGAGAGCGCACCAGGCCCTGTTTTCGAAATGCTTCGTGAATGGATTCCATCTTGAACTCCTCGATCGGGTGGTTTCGATATCAACACGATCGCGCGTCGGAGGTTCGTCGCACATCGGAGACAGTCCCGAGACACCCCCGATTTCGGGGCCGGCCGGCTCAGGGTCGGGGTGGGTGTCGTTTATTGAGACGGCGCAATCAGCGGCGCAACCGGCATGGTCCACCTACAGTTCCAGACACTCCTGGATCGCAGCGGGGAAGCGCGGTCCGGGCGAATCCACGGATGCTCGGAGGTCCCATGCTCGCACGCGCAAAAGCAGCGGTCCCACTTGCCGGCGTCATCGCCGTCCTCGCCTTCCTGTGGGTCGAATTCAGCCTGAACTTCACCTTCCACTGGGTGACCGACGGCAACCTCGGCATCGGTCTGAGCCTGCCGAGCAACTTCCACCTGATCGTGCCGGCGGCGTTCATCTCGTGGGGGTTGTTCTTCGCGGCCGGCGCCGATGCGGCAGCCCTCACGAAGGTGGTCGTGGCATCGGTGGTCGGCACCGTGGCTGCGCTGTTGCTCATGTGGATCGCGCCCGGCCTGGCCGATCTGCCTGATTTCTGGGGCATCGCACTGACCGTCGGGGTGCTCGCCTTCATCGTCGTGGTCGCCTCGGCGGTCGGCGACTGGTACTACGTGCCGGCGATATTCGGCGCGTTCGCGGCGACGGTGTTCTGGTGGATCGCGACCGGCCTGGACGGCTGGGCAAAGAACGGCGGCGGAGTCGGGAACAGCCTCGCCGCGCTGGCCAAGCCGGCGACCGCGGGCTCCGGCGCGTTCGGTGGCGTGCTGTCGACGCCGCGCGGCTGGGTGTTCGTCGACGTGCTGGTGACACTGTTGATCGGTTGTGTGCTCGGCTGGCTGTCGGTGAAGCTCGCGGCGGTGTTCACGCCGCGACCGGCGAGCCGGCACGAACC
The DNA here is from genome assembly GCA_963850835.1 of uncultured Actinomycetota bacterium. Taxonomy (GTDB): domain Bacteria; phylum Actinomycetota; class Actinomycetes; order Mycobacteriales; family Jatrophihabitantaceae; genus Jatrophihabitans. The sequence goes on from CAWKNB010000011.1 coordinate 201,868, forward strand.
CCGGCCGGCGGAGGTCTGATCACCGCACTGGCATCATCTGGGCCGTGACGTGGTGGCAGTCGGCGGTCGTGTACCAGATCTATCCGCGCAGCTTCGCCGACGGGAACGGCGACGGCATCGGCGACCTCGCCGGGATCCGGTCGAAGCTGGACTACCTCGCAACCCTCGGCGTCGATGTCATCTGGCTCTCGCCGGTGTACCCGTCGCCCCAGGACGACGCCGGCTACGACATCAGCGACTACCAGGACATCGAGCCGGTGTTCGGCACTCTCGCCGAGTTCGACGAGCTGCTGGCCGCGATCCACGAGCACGGCATGAAGCTGGTGATGGACCTCGTCGTCAACCACACCTCGGACGAGCATCCGTGGTTCGTCTCGGCGCGGTCGGACACGCAAGGACCCGAAGCGCGACTGGTACGTGTGGGCACCGCCGCGGCCGGGCACGACCGGCGGCGAGCCGGGCGCCGAGCCGAACAACTGGACGAGCTTCTTCAGCGGTTCGGTCTGGCAGTGGGACGAACCCAGCGGCGAGTACTACCTGCATCTGTTCTCGCGCAAGCAACCGGACCTGAACTGGGAGAACCCCGACGTCCGGCGCGCGATCTACGAGATGATGCGCTGGTGGCTCGACCGTGGGGTCGACGGTTTCCGCATGGACGTCATCAACATGATCTCCAAGGCCCCGGGCTTGCCCGACGGCGAGCCCATCGACGGTGGCCCGCTCGGCGACGGTGGCCCCTATTTCCTGTGCGGGCCGCGCATCCACGAATTCCTCCAGGAGATGCACGCCGAGGTGTTCGCCGAACGGCCGGCGCTGCTCACCGTCGGCGAGATGCCGGGTGTCACCGTCGAGGAGGCGCGGCTGTTCACCGACCCGGCGCGGCACGAGATCGACATGGTGTTCCAGTTCGAGCACGTGTCCCTCGACGCGGAGGGCAGCAAGTGGCAGCTGCGACCCTTCCGGCTCGTCGACCTGAAGGAGACGTTCGGCCGCTGGCAGGCGGGCCTCGCCGATGTCGGGTGGAACAGCCTCTACTGGAACAACCACGACCAGCCGCGGGCGGTGTCGCGCTTCGGCGACGACTCGCCGCAGTTCCGGGTCCGGTCGGCGACGATGCTCGCCACGATCCTGCACCTGCATCGCGGCACGCCCTACGTGTATCAGGGCGAGGAGCTCGGCATGACCAACGCCGGGTTCGGCGACATCGCCGACTACCGCGACATCGAGTCGCTCAACCACTACGCGGCGGCAGCCGCGGCCGGCGCCGACATGGCCGACGTGCTGACCGCGTTGCGCACCAAGAGCCGCGACAACGCCCGCACGCCGATGCAGTGGGACGCGAGCCCGCAGGCCGGGTTCACCACCGGCACGCCGTGGCTCGCGGTCAACCCGAACCACGTCGAGATCAACGCTGCGGCCGCCGTGGCCGACCCCGACTCGGTGTTCCAGCACTACCGCAAGCTGATCGCGCTGCGCCACGAGGAGCCGGCCGTCGCGCTCGGCGACTTCACCATGCTGCTGCCCGACGATCCGGTGGTGTACGCCTTCACCCGGCGCCTGGACGACGTCGAGCTGCTCGTGGTCGGGAACTTCTCAGGCGCCGACGCAGCAGCCGAGGTGCCCGGTTGGACCGGTGCCGAATTGGTGCTGGGCAACTATCCCGACGCCGGGAACGGGTTGACATTGCGCCCTTGGGAGGCGCGGGTGTACCGCCGCAAGGCATAGTTGTCGGGTGCAAACGGTCGCGCTGTCGTGGCAGCACGCCGGCGAACTGGCCGTCGTGCTGGCCGCGACCGGCGGCGCCATGGCGCTCGCGAACGACAAGCGGGTCCGCAACATCGGCGCGTTCCTGCGCGAGGCGGCGGTCATCGGCGTGCTCTATGCGCTGTGGCAGCTGGCCGGTGAGCTCGCCGGGCTGAGCCCCGGGGGTGCCTACGAGCGTGGGTACTGGATCGCGCACTTCGAACGCGACATCTGGCTCCCGTCCGAACACGCGGTGCAAGAGCTCGTGCTGGGCCATCCGTTCGTGGTGCAGGTGATGAACCTGTACTACGCCACGATGCACTTCACGATGATGTTCGTCTTCCTCATCTGGTTGTTCCTCCGGCATCGTGACCAGTACCGCCCGGTGCGGCAGGTGCTGGCCTGGACCACGCTGTGCTGTCTGCTCGTGCAGCTGGTCCCCGTGGCGCCGCCGCGGATGCTGCCGGGGCTGGACATCGTCGACACCGGCATGGCCTACGGCCAGTCGGTCTACGCGAACGGGTTCCCGGCCGACCAGTTGTCGGCGATGCCGTCGGTGCACGTCGCGTGGGCGGTGCTGATCGGCTACTACGCATGGCGGGTGAGCACCAGCGGCTGGCGTTACCTCGGACCGGGTCATGCTGCGATCACGATCTTCGTCGTGGTCGCCACCGGCAACCACTGGTGGCTCGACGGCATCGTCGGGGTCATGCTGCTCGTGGCCTGCGCGTGGGGTGTGTTCGGGGTGCGCACCGGCTGGCACGCCCTGCGCGCGAAATGGGCTGCCCGGTCGGCGGTCGAGGCCGCCACCCCCGCGCCGGCGAACGCGGCTGGCGCAAATTGAGACGCCTGTCTCGCTGATCACGGGCCAGCGTCGGTACCGGTATCGGTCGACGTTCGGAGGCAGCGATGAAGGCGTTGGTGTACCACGGGCCGGGCAACAAGACCTGGGAGGACGTGCCGGACGCCACGATCCAGGAACCCACCGACGTCGTGGTGCGGGTCGACACCACGACGATCTGCGGCACCGACCTGCACATCCTGCACGGCGACGTCCCGGCGGTCACCGACGGCCGGATCCTCGGACACGAGGCGGTCGGCACCGTCGAGGCGGTCGGCGCTGCGGTCGGCAGCTTCGCGGTCGGTGACCGGGTGCTCGTGCCGGCGATCACCCGGTGCGGCCGGTGCGCCTACTGCACGCGCAACATGCCCTCGCACTGCCAGTCGGTCGGCGGGATCGGCTGGATCTTCGGTCACCTGATCGACGGCACCCAGGCCGAATTGGTGCGTGTCCCGTATGCGGACACGTCGCTGTACGCCGTGCCGGAGGGCGTCACCAACGAACAGGCGATCTTCCTCGCCGACTCGCTGCCCACCGGGTACGAGGTCGGGGTTCTGGCCGGCCGGGTGCGGCCGGGCGACACGGTGGCGGTCGTCGGTGCCGGGGCGGTCGGCCTGTCGGCGATCCTCACCACCGGGCTGTGGGGCGCGGCGAAGGTCGTCGCGATCGACTCGAACAAGTTCCGGCTCGAGAAGGCCCGCGACTTCGGTGCCACCGACACGGTCGAGGTCGGCCCGGAAAGCGTGGCCGAGGTGCTCGCCCTGACCGACGGCCTCGGCGTCGACGTCTCGATCGAGGCGGTCGGTTACCCGGAGACCCTGCTCACCGCGGCGCGCCTGGTGCGCCCGGGCGGCACCGTCGCCAACATCGGCGTGCACGGCGTGCCGGTCGAACTGCCTATGCACGAACTCTGGATCCACAACGTCACCATCACGATGGGTCTGGTCGACACCGTGTCGATCCCGATCCTGCTGAAGATGGTCGACAGCGGGCGCATCCCGGCGCAGATGTTGGGCACGCACACGTTCACGTTCGACGAGATCGACCAGGCCTACCAGGTGTTCGCCAACGCCGCCGACGAGCAGGCGCTCAAGGTGGTGATCACCCCGGGCTGAGCGGGAGTTCGCGCATCCGCCCGATCCGCGTCGTCAGGATGCACAAGCAGGCCAGCGCGTTCACACCGGTCATGACGATGATCGTCGGCGCGGGTGCCGACGTGCGTGGCGAGCAGACCGGCGACGAGTGCCGCGATCGGCATGGTGCCGAAGTTGATCAGCTGGCTGGTGGCCGCCACCCGGCCCATCACCCGCGCGGGGACGTAGCGCTGTCGCCAGGCGCCGCGCAGCACGTTGCCGCCGACGACGGCGGCGGAGAGCACGAGCTGACCCGCGGCGACGAGATACCTCTGGTGGCCGTCGGCGGGCAGTCCGATGAGCAGGCCGGCGCCCCCGCTGACGAGCATCAGGGTCGTGGAGGCGCGGCCGTTGCCGAGCCGGCGGCCGATCCGGCGGGCCAGCGCAGCGCCGAGCACGCCTCCGACGCTGGCCAGCATGAGCAGAAGGCTCACCTGCGTCGAGGACAGGCCGAGCCGGTCGACCAGGTAGACGACGAGGATGGCGGAGTAGCCGGTCAGGCCGAAGTTCGTCGCCCCGCCGATGAGGCTGAACGGCCACAGGTTGCGATCGCGGAACACGAGGGCGATGCCTTCGCGGATCTGGCCCACGAGTGATTCGCGGTGTGTGACAGTGGCCTGCTCGCGCCGTACGGGCCGGATGCGGAACAGGCACACGGCAGAGACGACGAAGCTGGCGACATCGAGCAGCAGCCCCGTCGCGGCCGAGACCACCGCAGTGAGCGCGGCGGCCAACCCCGGCCCGGCGACCTGGGCAGCGGACTCGGTGCCGAACAGCCGGGCGTTCGCGGCCTCGAGCTGGTCGTCGGCCACCAGCAGCGGGACGAGTTTGACGTAGGCGGTCTTGAAGAACACCGTCGCCGTGCCGACGATCAGGGCGACGGCCAGCAGCTGGACGAGATGGAGCCGATCGAGCCACCACGCCACCGGGACCGAGCCGAGTGCGGCCGCGCTGGCCAGGTTCGCGCTCAGCATGACGCCACGGGGCGGGAGCCGGTCTACCCAGGCGCCGGCCGGTAGTCCGATCACCAGCCACGGCAGCCAGGTCGCCGCCGTGATCGCGCCCATCCAACCCGGGCCGGCGTGCAGGTGGATGACGGCGAGCAGCGGCAGCAGCACCGACGTGGTGGCGGTGCCGGCCAGGCTGACGGCGTCGCCGAACCAGAAGACGCCGAAGTCGTGGGGCAGCCGGCGTGACGTGGCGATCGCGCGCGGAGTGCGCGGCGGCGCTGTTGCGGGCATGACGAGATGACCTCCGGACGGGTGTGTGGAGCGGGTCGGGCGCGGCGTCAGGGCTGGGCCGGGAAGCTCCGCGCGAAGAACAGGACGGGCTCACGGTCGGCGCCGTCATCGGGGATGTCGCGGTATCGCCAGCGGCCGAGGACTTCGAGCAGCTCCTCGGACAGCTGCCGCAGCTCGGCGGGGGTCAGGTTGAGCCAGTGGGTGGTGGTGAACGCCGCCGCGTCCCACTCGCCTGAGGTCGCCGCGTTCGCAAGCCACTCCCGAGCCCGGTCGAAATGACGCTGCAATTGCAGTGATTCGGCCGCGTTCGCAGCGGTGACCGCTGCGTGGTCGTCGGGGAAGTCGGCGCGCGACCAGCGCATCGACTGGGCCGCGAGCTGCCACCACCGCTCACGGCGGTCCCGGGCGAGCTCAGGCGCTTCCTCGACCAGTCCGGCAGCGGCCAGCACCTTGAGGTGGTGGCTGGCGCTGCCGACGGCCTGTCCGGTGCGCTTGGCCAATCCCGAAGCCGTCGACGGCCCGTCGACAGCCAGCGCGTCGAGCATGCGGGCGCGGAACGGGTTCGCGAGCGCGGACAGCGCCTGCGCGTCCGTGATCGTGCGCACCGGTGGGCGTGTGGTCATACGTCGACCATAAATGCACAAGAGTCATTGCACAAGACATCTTGTGCATTACCCGCTCGGGCCCGGCCACACGTAGCGGATGTCCGGGGCGCGCTCCTCGTTCGCCGCGCCGTCGGTGCGCTCGGCCTCGACGAACCCGCGCCCTTCGTAGAACCGCTGTGCTGCCACGTTGCTCACGAACGTCCACAGCGACAGCCCATCCGGACGCAGCGATTTGGCGTGGTCGAGCAGCGCCGACCCGACCCCGCGGGCCTGCGCCTGCGGGACCACGAACAGCCAGTCCAGGTCGCCGCCGTCGAGCACCAGCACGCCCACCGGTTCCCCGTCGTCGACGGCGAGCCAGACCTCGCGTTCGGGGATCAGCACGTCAGCGACGTACGCGCGCACGTCGTCGGCCGGGTGGATGCCGGGTGGCATCGCCGCGCCGGTCGCGGCTCGGGACCGCAGGTAGATGTCCGCGGCGGCGCGGGCATCCTGGCGGGTGGCCCGGGTGATGATCATTGCGCCGCGGCCCGGCGTACCGCATCGACCGAGCGGCGCACGTCCTGTTCGTCGGTCGTCCAGTTGCTGACCGAGACGCGCAGCACGTCGCGACCGGCCCAGCGCGAGCCGGACATCCAGGTCGTGCCGTCGGCCATGACCCGCGCGGTCACCTCGCGGGTGCGGGCGTCGTCGCCGAAGGAGACGCACACCTGGGTGAACGGGACCTCGTTGAGGACCTCCGCTCCCGCGATGGTGGCCATGCCGTCGGCGATCCCGCGCGCGGCCCGGCACAGACCGTCGACGAGGTCGGCCACGCCCTGCCGCCCGAGCGAGCGCAGTGCGGCCCACACCGGGATGCCGCGCGCCCGCCGGGAGAGTTCTGGCACCTTCTCGTACGGGTCGCCCGGGCCGGTGTCGTCGGCGATCAGGTAGCTCGCGTGCACGCCGAACGCGGCTCGCATGGCCGCGGGGTCGGCGACGATGGCGATGCCACAGTCGTAGGGGACGTTGAGCGTCTTGTGCGCGTCAGTAGCCCACGAGTCGGCGGCTGCCACCCCTGCGGTGAGGTGAGCGAGGTGCGGCACCGCAGCGGCCCACAGCCCGAACGCGCCGTCGACATGCACCCACGCCCCGCGGGCGCGGGCCAACTCGATCGCGACCGGGAACGGGTCGAACGCACCGCTGTGCAGGTTGCCGGCCTGCAGCGCCACGATGACCGGCGCGCCGTCCGGGACGGCGGCGAGCGCGGTCGCGAGCGCGTCAGGATCGATACGCCCTTCGCCGTCGGCAGCCACCACCGCCGGCCGGCCGAGGCCGAGGTAGCGCAGCGCGAGGTCGACGGTGTCGTGCCGTTCGGCGCCCACCAGCACGTGGACCCGTGGTGCACCGGTCAACCCGTCCGCGTGCACGTTCCAGCCGGCTCGGGCGAGCACCGCGCCGCGGCCGGCGGCCAGGCCGGTGAAGTTCGCCATGGTGGCGCCGGTGACGAAGCCGACGTCCGAGCCGCCCGGCAGCCCCAGTACGTCGAGCAGCCATGACCCGGCGACCTCTTCGAGCGCCGCGGCGGCCGGCGTGGCGAACCGCATGCCGGCGTTCTGGTCCCAGGTGCTCACCAGCCAGTCGGCGCCGAGCGCGGCCGGCAGGTTGCCACCCATGACCCAGCCGAAGAACCGGCCGGAGGAGATCGCCATGAGTCCCGGTTCGGCCAGCGCGGCGAGCTCGTCGACGACGTCGGCCGGGTCGCGACCGGCGTCGGGCAGCCTCGGCGGCGCGGCGGCGGCGACGTCGTCGGCGGTCGCGCTCGGACGGACCGGTCGATCGCCCACGCTCGACAGCCAGGACTGCGCATGTGCGACCGCCTGCCGCAGCGCGCGGTCGTAGTCGTTCGCCCGAACGGTCATGGACCGATTCTGGCCGTACCGTACGTGCCGTGCAGATCCGCGCCGCCTCAGACGCCGACTGGCCGGCGATCTACCCGTTCTTCCGTGCCATCGTGGCCGAGGGCAAGACGTACGCGTTCCCGCAGAACCTGTCCCTCGACGACGCCCGGGAGTGGTGGATGGAATCACCGCCGGGGCAGACCGTCGTCGCGGTCGACGGCGACCTCGTGCTCGGCTCGGCCAAGATGGGGCCGAACCGACCGGGCCGGGGATCGCACATCGCCACCGCCAGCTTCATGGTCGACCCGGCGCGACAGGGTCGAGGTGTCGGCCGCGCGCTCGCTGAATACGTCGTCGGCTGGGCGCGTGTCGCCGGCTATCGCGGCATCCAGTTCAACGCGGTGGTCGAGGCCAACACCGGCGCTGTGCACCTGTGGCAGGCGCTCGGTTTCCAGATCATCGGCACCGTGCCCGAGGCATTCGATCATGCGACCGACGGGCTGGTCGGCCTGCACGTGATGTACCTGCCGCTGATTTGATCAAGCCCGGGCAGCACTGCCACGCTGGCCCCCATGACCGAGCCGTCCCCGCGCCCGAGTCCCGGCTTTCGCGGCGAGCTGCGCGACGCCATCTCGGTGCGCACGGTGTTGTTGGTCGTCGGGGTGTTGTTCCTGCAACTCGGCTTCATCCTGAGTTACGTCGGCGCGTTCCACGCCCCCGAACCGCATCGCATTCCGGTCGCGGTGGTGGCCCCGGCCGGGCAGGCGCCGCGCATCGTGGCCCGGCTCAACGCGATCCCGGACAGCCCCGTCCACGCCCACGTGAGCGCTTCCGAGGCCGCGGCGCGTCGCGAGATCCACCACGCCAGCACCAGCGCGGCGCTGATCGTGCAACCGACTGCGCGCTCGGACCGGCTCCTGGTGGCTTCCGGCGGTGGGGCGCCCGTGGTCACCGCGGTCACCGAGGTCATCCAGCGCGCCGAAGCACAACAACAGCGGTCCGTGACGGTGGTGGACATCGTCGCGCTCCAGCCGGGCGATGCGCGCGGGCTGACCGGCTTCTATCTCGTCATCGGGTGGATCGTCGGCGGCTATCTGGTCGCTGCACTGTTAGGGATCGCGAAGGGCGCGCGGCCGGCGAACCTGCGCCGGGCAGTGATCCGGCTCTGCGCACTCGTGCCGTACGCGCTCGCATCGGGATTCGGAGGCACTCTCATCGTCGACCAGGTCCTCGGCGCGTTGACCGGCCATTTCTGGGCGCTGTCCTGGCTGGGCGTGCTGTTGGTCCTGGCAGCGGGCACGATCACCATGGCGTTCGAGACGTTCTTCGGCGTGCTGGGCATCGGCATCACGGTGCTGGTGTTCGTCGTGCTCGGCAATCCGTCGGCCGGCGGCGCGTATCAGACCTCGCTGCTCCCGCCGTTCTGGCGCGCGATCAGTGGTTTGCTGCCCAACGGCGCGGGCGTCGACTCGGTCCGCCGCATCGTCTACTTCGGCGCCAACGGCATCGGCGTGCATCTGCTCGTCATCACGATCTACATCGTCGTCGGCGTGGCGGGCACGCTGGTCGGGTCGTCGCGGATCCGAGAACGCGTGCCACGGCGCAAGGATGCGGCGGCGAGCGACGCGACGGTATGACACCCTCTGCAACACGACCGAGGGGTGATCATGGCTGCGCACGTCGTCGACGGTTTCCTGCCGTCGATCAACGGATTCCGGTTCACGAACAGTTTCCCGCCCGCACCGACGGTGCGCATCGACCTCGGCCCGATCGGCACGGTCGGGCTGGGCAATGCCAGCCAGGGCGTGTGCGGCGGGATGGCCTTCGCAGTCCGCGACTACTTCGAGGCGGACCGCGCCGTGCCTGCACTCACCGCGCCGCCCGCTGCCGGAACGCCGCTGTTCAAATACATCACCGGCCGGTTGATCGACAGCTTCAACGGTGTCGACGGCGTCGCCACGTACATCAGGTGGATGTGGTTGCCCAGCGCGGATGTGCACCTGATCATCGGCTCCCAGGCGGGCACCTTCAGCCGCACCGTGTCCGGCAGTTGGCCGAAGGTGCGCGCCGACATCGACGCGAACCATCCCAGCCCGCTCGGGCTGGTGACCGTGCACACCCGTGACATCAAGCAGGTGGGCAAGTGTCACCAGGTGCTGGCCTACGGGTACCGCGTCGACGGCGATCGCACCGTCACGCTGCGGATCTATGATCCCAATACCTCGCACGACGACGCCGACAATGTATGGATTTCGTTTTCCGCAGCCGACCCGACGAAACCCTCGACCATCACACACAATGTGAACATCGCGGAGAACACCCTGCACGGGTTCTTCCGGTCGGGGTACTCCAAGAAAGCGCCACCGCCTGCCTCATAGGCCCCCGCCGCCGGGGCCTTGCCCGTCCGAGAGACTGTCCGCATGCCGAACGCATTGGTCACCGGAGTCAGCCGGCGCGCGGGGATCGGGTGGGCAGTGGCGCAGCGGTTGTGTGCCGACGGGTGGGCGGTGTCAGCGTCCGGCTGGCCCACGCACGACAGCGAGCAGCCCTGGGGAGCCGACGCCAAGGAGCCGGATCTGCCCGGCGTGATCTGGGCCCCGGCGAATCTGGCGAAGGAGAAGGCGCCGCGCCGACTCGTGGCCGAGCACGTCACGCGCCACGGCAGCCTCGACGCGTTGGTGGCGGTGCACGCCCGGTCGAGCAGCCAGAACCTGCAGAACGTCACCGCCGACGAGCTGGACGCGTCGTTCGCGGTCAACACCCGCGCCACGGTGCTGCTCGTCCAGGCCGCTGCCAAGGCCGGGGTGCGGCGCGTCGTGCTGTTCACCACCGGCGTGCACCGCGACGTGATGCCCGACGAGATCCCCTACGTCGTCTCCAAGGCGGCGATCCAGGGAGTCACGGCGACATTGGCGGCCGCACTGGCGCCGACCGGCGCCACCGTCAACTGCATCAACCCCGGCCCGAACGACACCGGTTACGCCGACACGGAGCGACACGAGGCGATCGAGGTCCGGATGCCGCTGGCGCGGCGGTGGGGCACGCCGCAGGACACCGCTGAGCTGGTGGCCTGGCTGATCTCCGAATCCGCCGGCTGGATCACCGGCCAGACCATCGACTCCGACGGCGGCTGGGCCGTGCGGTCCGGGCAACAGCGCGATTGACGAAGCGCTGCACGCCGGATGTCGAAACGTCGGGTGGCCGTTCGTGTAGATGGTGAACGGCCGGCAGCGGGTCGGCCCCCACCCGAAAGGCTCGACCAATGCCGAAGGTGACGATCACCGAGAGCATTTCCCTCGACGGCGTCATGCAGGCGCCCGGTCGCCCGGACGAGGACACCCGCGACGGGTTCGCGCACGGTGGGTGGGCGAGGCCGTACGTCGACGAGGTGATGATGGCGAAGATGACCGAAGGGATGTCGCGTCCCGGCGCGCTGCTCCTCGGCCGCCGCACCTTCACCGATTTCGCGTCGCACTGGCCGAAGCAGAAGGACAACCCGTTCACCGAGCGGCTGAACGCCACCCGGAAGTACGTCGTGTCCGGCACCCTCGGCGACCCCGAATGGCAGAACTCCACCGTGCTGCGGGGCGACCCGACCCGGACCGTCGCCGAGCTGAGGCACAACGGTGATCACGACCTGACGGTGTTGGGCAGCGGCGAACTCGTGCACGCGCTGGACGCGGCCGGACTGATCGACGAATACGTGTTGTCGGTGCACCCGCTGGTGCTCGGCGCGGGCCGTCGCCTGTTCGGGCCGCTCGACGATCCGACGCCGCTGACCCTCGTCGACTCGGTCACCACCACCACCGGTGTCGTGATCGCCACCTACGTCTCGAGGAGCGCGGCGTGACCCAGTACCTGCTGACGATCTACCAGCCGGACGGCCCGGCGCCGGACCCGGAGACCATGGCAGCGATTACGAGGAACCTGCATGCGCTCAACACCGACCTGCAGACCAGCGGCTCGTGGGTCTTCACCGGCGGCCTGTGCCCGCCGGCCTCGGCCACGGTCGTCCGGCCCCGCGACGCGATGCTGACCGACGGGCCGTATCTGGAGGGCAAGGAACACGTCGGCGGGCTGTGGATCATCGATGCGCCGGATCTGGACGCGGCGCTCGAGTGGGGTCGCAGGGCCGCGGCCGCCACCACGCTGCCGATCGAGGTGCGGCCGTTCCAGGACGTGCCGGCGTTCTGAATGATCGGCCGAACCGAGGTCGATGCGGTCTTTCGGGCCGAGTACGGGCGGGCCGTCGCAGTGCTCGTCGGTCGGTTCGGCAGCATCGACGTCGCCGAGGACGCCGTCCAGGAGGCGTTCGTCACCGCGGCGCAGCGCTGGCCGGTCGACGGGCTGCCACCGAGCCCGGCCGGCTGGATCATCACCACCGCGCGCAACCGGGCGATCGACGCCCTGCGCCGCGAGGCGCGACGCGACGACCGCGAGGCACAGGCAGCAGCGCAAGCCGACCTGGTCGCCGGCGACGAACCGACCGAGGAGGGCCCGGTGCGCGACGACAGGTTGCGGCTGGTGTTCACGTGCTGCCATCCGGCGCTCGCGCGTCCTGCCCAGGTGGCCCTGACCCTGCGGCTGCTCGGCGGGCTGAGCACGTCCGAGATCGCCCACGCGTTCTTCGTGCCCGAGGCGACGATGGCGCAGCGCCTGGTGCGCGCCAAGGCCAAGATCCGCGACGCGAGGATCCCCTACCGGGTTCCGGCCGGCGCCGACCTGCCCGAGCGGCTGCAGGGCGTGCTCGCCGTCGTCTACCTGATCTTCAACGAGGGCTACGCGGCGAGCGCGGGCGATCAGCTCATCCGGGCGGAGTTGTGCGAGGAAGCGATCCGGCTGGCCCGCCTGCTGGCCGCGCTCATGCCGGACGAGCCCGAGGCCGCCGGACTGCTCGCATTGCTGCTGCTCGTGGACGCCCGCCGCCCGGCCCGGGTCAGCGCGGCGGGGAGCCTGGTCCCGCTCGCCGAACAGGACCGGTCGCGGTGGGATACGCAACTGATCACCGAGGGCCAGGCGATCGTGCGGCGTTGCCTGCGTCGCAACCAACCCGGTCCGTACCAGATCCAGGCCGCCATCAACGCGGTGCACGCGGACGCCTCGACCGTTCATCAGACGGCCTGGGACCAGATCGTCGCCTTGTACGACCAGCTGCTCGTGTTCGACCCGAGCCCCGTCGTTGCCCTGCACCGGGCGGTCGCCGTCGCGGAGGTGACCGGCCCGGAGCCGGCGCTGGCCATCGTGGCCGAGTCGCCGCTCACCGACTACCACCTCACCCATGCGGTGCGCGCCGAGCTCTTGCGCCGGCTGGGCCGCACCGACGAGGCCCGGGCCGCGTACTCCCTGGCCATCGACCGGTGCGCCAACGAGGCGGAGCGGCGCTACCTGTTGGCGCGGCGCGCCTCGTTGGGGTGAGTCACCGCAACGTCACTCGACCGTTCGGTGTTTCGATAGTCAAAACCAGTGAAGCCTCGTCGCCGGCATCGACGCGCAGATCCGCGTCGAGCGCGGCAAGCGCCGCACCGACCGCGGCCGGGTCCGGGTACGTGGCGCTGAAGCTCACCAGCTCGGCCTGCGGCAGCGGCCGTGCCGTCGGATGTGCCGTCACACCCCAGTCGATCACGAACGGCACCAACCCGCCCCACATCTGCGGGCGCGGCAGCGTCAGTGACCACTCGATGAGCTCGCCGGTCGGCGTGGCGCGCGAGAGCGGCATCGCGTCGCCCGGGTCGTACCCGCGATCGCGCGCGCTCGCGAGCGCGGCGGCCATGTCGTCGGTGCGCACCGCCCAGGCCGTCAGCCGGGCAGCGCTGCAGCCGGTCGATCAGGAACGGTCGCTCGCGCGGCGGCGCCGGTTGCTGCGGGTCGGGCCCGATCAGCTCCAGGTACGCCGCACCCCCGAGCCCCACCAGATAGTTGGCGGTGCCGAGGCCGGGGTGGCTGCCCCCGCGTGCCGGTTCGATCCCGGTCCGCTCGGCGAAGTCGGCGACCACGCGGTCGAGGTCGGGGGAGGCGTAGACCACGTGATCCAGCAGCACGCCGGGCAGCCTAGTCAGGACACCACCGCCCAGGTGCGGCCGTCGATCAGCTCGCGGGCGGCGTCGAGATGTCCGGCGTGGCAGGCCGTCTCGGCGATGACGTGCAGCAGCACGTCGCGCAGCGTGTGGAGGCGCCACTCGCCGAACTGGTTCGCCGGCCACCACGCGGGCGCGTCCGTCGGCTTCGCGCCCGGCACACCAGCGGTCGGCGAGGTCGATCTGGCGGCGGTAGTCGGCCAGCACCGACGCACGCGGGGCGGTCGTCGGACACCTGCCAGACGTCGTCGTCGCGATCGGTCATCTCGACGATCACCGTCGGGTCGCCGGCGACCACCGCCCCGAACCAGAAACGCTCCACGCCCACGGCCAGGTGCGCGACCATCCCGGCGCAGGTCCAGCCGGACGGCAGTGTCGCCCGGCGCAATGCGGCGTCGTCGAGGCCGTCGAGGATGCCCAGCACGTGGCGGCGCTGCGCGTGCAGACACGTCGACAGCCGGCTCAGTTCGGTGTCGGTCATGTGGCAGGGGTCGGAGCCGGATGGGTCGATGTCGACATGCGCAGGCTGGTTCCGACCCCTGGTCGTACCGTTCGACCGGAGGAGTGACGATGAAGTATCTGCTGCTGATCCACACCAACGCCGCCAACTGGGGCCACCCGGCATTCGCGCGCACGGCTGAGTTCCAGGGGCTTGCGCCCGGTGAGCAGGACAGCGCGCACGCGCAGTTCGAGGCCCTCATGCGCGAGATCAGCGAGACCGGTGAGCTCATCGACGGGCAACCCCTCGCCGATCCGAGCAGCACGCGCACCGTACGCGTGCGGGGTGGCGAGCTCGACCTGACCGACGGGCCGTTCATCGAGGGCAAGGAACAGTTGGCGGGGTTCTTCGTCGTCGACTGCGACAGCCCCGAGCGCGCACTCGAGATTGCCGCCCGATTCCCGGACGCGCGGTTCGCGTCGGTCGAGGTGCGGCCGATCATGGATCTCGCGGGTGGCCCGAACGAGTGAACGCTGCGCTCTCGGACGACCTGCTGCGCCGGCTCGCCCCACGGGTGCTTGCCGCACTGCTGCACCGCGGAGCCGACTTCGAGAGCGCCGAGGACGCCGTGCAGGAGGCGCTGCTGGCGGCGGCGACCACCTGGCCGGAGCGGGGCGTCCCGGACCGTCCGGACGCCTGGCTGATCACCGTTGCCGGACGCCGGCTCATCGATCAGATCCGCAGCGAGAGCGCGGCACGGCGGCGTGAGGAGACAGTGGCTGCGCGGACGCCGCTCGTCGAGCTGGTCGCGCCGCCGGCCGACGAGCCGGCGCCCGGCGACGACACCCTGGCGCTGCTCGTGCTGTGCTGCCACCCGAGCTTGACCCCGAGCACCCAGGTCGCGCTGACCCTGCGGGTCGTCGGCGGCCTGCGCACCGCGGAGGTCGCCCGCGCGTTCCTCGTGCCCGAGCGTTCGATGACGCAGCGCCTGTCGCGGGCCAAGCGCACCATCCGGCAGGCCGGCGGACGGTTCGAGCCGCCGTCCGCCGGTGAACGCACGCATCGCCTCGACGCGGTGCTGCGGGTGCTGTACCTGATGTTCAACGAGGGGTACACCGCGACGTCGGGAGCGAGCCTGCAACGCACGCAGCTCACCGCGGAGGCGCTGCGAATCACCCGGCTGGTCCGTGCGGCCAGGCCCGACGACGGCGAGGTCGAGGGGCTCTACGCGCTGATGCTGCTGATCGACGCCCGCCGCGCGGCCCGCAGCGGGCGCGACGGCGCGCTCGTGCCGCTGGCCGAGCAGGACCGCACCCGCTGGGACGCCGCCGGGATCGACGAGGGCGCCAGGGTCATCAGTGCCGCTCTCGCTGCGCACCCGGTCGGTCCGTACCAGCTCCAGGCGGCCATCGCGGCGGTGCATGCCGAGGCCCGGCAGCCGGGCGACACCGATTGGCCGCAGATCGTCGAGCTGTACGAGCTGCTCGATGCCATCGCGCCCAGCCCCGTCGTGACCCTCAACCGCGCCGTCGCGGTGGCGATGGTGCACGGGCCGCAGGCCGGCCTGGACCTGCTGGCGCCGCTCGAGCGGGACGAGCGCATCGCCCGGCTGCACCGGCTCGCGGCGATCCGCGGCCACCTGCTCGAACAGCTCGGCGACCTACCCGGGGCGCTGGCCTGCTACCGCCGCGCCGCCCGGCTCACGCTGAGCGTGCCGGAGCAGAACTACCTGCAGCAGCGGGCCGATCACATCGAGGGTTTGTCGTTCACCTCGGGGCACTAGTCTGCGGACGTGTTGGAGGACGTGCGCGAGTACATCGACCGGCTCCAGATCGAGGGGTACTCGGTCGGCGAGGACCACGACGACGATCCCGTGCTGATCGATCCGACCGGCCGTGCCGTGGACACGTGGCGGGAGAACTACCCGTACGAGGAGCGGTTGGACCGCGACGAGTACGACGAGCAGAAGTACCTGTTGCAGGTCGAGCTGCTCAAGCTCCAGAACCACATCTACGAGTCCGGCGAGAAGCACGTGATCGTGTTCGAGGGCCGCGACGCTGCCGGCAAGGGCGGCACCATCAAACGGTTCATGGAGCATCTCAACCCGCGCTACGCCCGGGTCGTCGCGTTGACCAAGCCGTCGGATCGCGAGCAGCGCCAGTGGTACTTCCAGCGCTACGTCTCGCAGTTGCCCACCGGCGGCGAGGTCGCTCTGTTCGACCGCAGTTGGTACAACCGCGCGGTCGTCGAGCACGTCATGGGCTTCGCCACGCCGACGGACTACGAGCAGTTCATGCGACAGGTGCCGCTGTTCGAGGCCATGCTCGTCGAGAGCGGCATCCACCTCACCAAGTTCTGGTTCTCGGTCACGCGATCCGAGCAGCGGACCCGGTTCATCATCCGTCAGGTGGACCCGGTCCGGCAGTGGAAGCTCTCGCCGATCGACCTCCTGTCGCTGGACAAGTGGGAGGACTACACCGACGCGAAGGAGGAGATGTTCCGGCGTACCGACACCGACATCGCTCCGTGGACGACGGTGAAGTCCAACGACAAGAAGCGCGCCCGGGTGAACGCCATGCGCTCCTTCCTGTCCCGATTCGACTACGAGGGCAAGAACGCGGAGGTCGTCGGCACGCCCGACCCGAAAATCGTGCAACGGGGTATCGACGCGGTCGGTGACTGAGGGTGAGCTCGGCGGGTCGTGGGCGTGCGCAGCGGCGCTTACGAGGGCTGTCGGCGCTGATGGGTGTCACCTGCACCGCGATCGGTCTCGGGCACCTCGCGCTCGGGGTCCGGTCGGTGCCCGGCGAGTCCGACGCGGGACCGACCGTCGACTCGCGAGAGCGCTTCTACGGGGCCACCTTCGCCGGGTACGGCCTCGCCTGGACGTGGGCCGCGGCTCGCACCCCGGTACCGACACCGCTCGTCCGCGCGCTCTCGGGGGTGCTGCTCCTCGGCGGGGTGGGTCGCGTCGTGTCGCTGGCCGACACCGGCTGGCCGCACTGGTTCCAGACCGTGCTGGCCGGGACGGAACTCGCCCTGCCGCCGGTGTTCTTCGGCCTCGCGGCGGCCGCCGACGCCCAACGATCAGCATAGTTACTGTGTGGTAGCTGTCACGGCGGGTCACCGGTGCGATCCGCCCGACTTATCCGGGTCCACGCCAGTTCTCGGCGGGTCCGGGGGGCCCGTTGCACCGGCCGGACCGGTGGTCGTAACCTTTCTGAGACCTTCCGGTCCGAAGACGTCCTCCTGGTCGTCGCCGGAAGGTGCCGCCGAATCGCGCACCATCGTGAGAGCCGCAGCGTCGCAGCACTCGCGCAGCGAACCGGGGACCCACGCGTTCCCTGGGGTGAATCGGCGCCGCACCGCTCGGTACGCCGCGCGAGGCAGCGCCGTAGGGCTCTCTTCCAGGCCCGAACCCGACAGCTAACCCGGTAGGCGGGGATGGAAGGAGCGACGCTTCGTGGCGAGTCGCGCTGTGCGAGTCATTCGTCCGATCGCCGTCATCGGGGCGCTCATGGCGTCACTGGTGCTGGTGGGCGCGCCCGCTGTGGCCACGCCGGACAGCACGCCGACCACCACACCGACCATCAGCTCGGTGCGCGCGAAGCTCGACACCCTTGCCCGGAAGAACTCGCAGATCGTCGACAAGTACGACGCCGCCCGGGTCCTGCTCGACCAGCGCACTGCCGCCGCAGCCAAGGCGGCCCGGCAGTCGACGCTCGCGCAGCAGCACTACACCGCCTCGCGGCAGAACCTCGTCCGCGTCATGCAGGCCCAGTACATGGGCTCGGGCCTCGGCGCGGCAGGCGCCCTGCTCGACAGCAACAGCTCGGTCAACTACATCGACCGCCTCGACGTGATGAACCTGGTCTCGATCCAGACCACCGAGGTCGTCAAGACCGCAACGTCCGCTCGCAAGAGCGCCAGTGCCGCCGCCACCGCCGCTTCGCACGCGCTGGACGCGGCGAAGGCCCAGCGCGCATCACTGGGCAAGCAGCGCACGGCCGTCGAGAAGCAGATCTCCCAGTACAAGGACCTCCTGGCGACGCTGACCGCCGAGCAGCAGGCCGCCTACCAGCGCGCCCAGGAAGCACGCGACGCCGAGGCGGCGGCTCTCGCCGCGAACGCGAACACGAACACGAACACAACGCCGGCACCACCAACGGCACCAACCAGGCCACCACGAGCCACCACAAGAAGAAGAACTCCAACGGCAACGCGCTGGCGAACATCAAGATCACCGGCGCGCCGTCGGCCAAGGCCGAGATCGCGGTCAGGTTCGCGCTCGCACAGGTCGGCAAGCCGTACGTATTCGCCGCCGACGGTCCGGGTTCCTACGACTGCTCAGGCCTGACCATGGCCTCCTGGCGCGCAGCCGGCGTGCACCTGCCGCACATCGCCGCGGCCCAGTACAACCATGGCCACCACGTGAGCCTCAACCAGTTGCTCCCCGGCGACCTGGTGTTCTACTACCAGCCGATCGGGCACGTCTCGATCTACATCGGCAACGGCAACCTGGTGTCCGCTCCGCAGCCCGGTGAGAACGTCAAGATCGTCAGGCTGAAGTCCACGCTGGGCGACTTCACCGGAGCCACCCGCGTCGGGTAGCACCGACGCGACGCGGTAGCAGCCGGGTCAGAGCAGCCCGCGGCGGTGCGCCGCGTCCACCGCCGCGGCGCGGTCGCGCACGTCGAGCTTGTCGAACACGTGCAGCAGGTGGGTCTTCACCGTGGTCTCGCTGACGAACAGAGCGGCGGCGGCCTGCTTGTTGGTCGCGCCGCCGGCGACCAGCCGCAGCACCTCGACCTCGCGCGCCGACAGGCCGACCGGTTTCGCCGCCGCCGCACCGGTGGTCGCCCGGGCCATCAACCGACCGGCGACGGCGGGCGAGAGGATGGGATCACCGGCGTGCGCCGAACGAACCGCGCGGACCAGTTCGTCGGACCCGACGTCCTTGAGCAGATAACCGGTGGCGCCGGCCTCGATCGCCGGTAGCACGTCCTGATCGGCGGCGAAGGTGGTGAGGACGAGCACCCGCGCGCGGTCGCCGTGATCGCGCAGCGCCCGGATCGTCTCGACGCCGCCTCGTCCGGGCATGCGCAGATCGAGCAGGATCACATCCGGATCGTGCTTCGCGACCAGCGCGAGCGCCTCGTCGCCGTCGCCGGCGTCGCCGACGACCTCGATGTCCTCGACGGTCTCGAAGATGCCCCGCAGTCCGTCGCGCACCACGGGGTGGTCGTCGACGAGCAGGATCCGGATCATCGCACCGGCACCCGCGCGACGAGGGTGGTGCCGCCGGCCGGCTCGCTCTCGATCTCGAGGTCGCCGCCGACCCGGCGCAGCCGTTCGCGCATCGTCGACAGCCCGACGGCGGTGCCGTCGCCGCGCGGCCCGACCTCGTCGGGCGCGAAACCGATCCCGTCGTCGCGGACATCGAGCAGCACGACGTCGTCGAGATAGCTCAACGTCACGGCCACCTTGGTGGCGTGTGCGTGCTTCGCGACGTTGGCCAGCCCTTCCTGCGTCGCACGCAGCAACGCGATCTCCGCATCGGTGTCGAGCGCGACGGCGTCGCCGACGACGTCGACCTGCGCGGCGATCTTCGCGTCCGACGTCCACCGCGACGCGGTGTCACCGATCGCGTCGGCGAGTTGCGAGCCCACCAACGGCGTCGGCCGCAGCGCTTGCAGCGAGCGGCGCGCCTCGGCCAGGCCACTGCGGGCCAGTGCGCGAGCCTGCGCGACGTGCCCGTTGGCCTGCCGCAACTCGCCGCCGCGGTCGGCGGCCTCGAGCTGGGTGATGATGCCGGTGAGCGCCTGGGCCAGGGTGTCGTGGATCTCGCCGGCCAGCCGGGCGCGTTCGTCGAGCACACCGGCTTCGCGGGCCTGAGTGACGAGTTGTTGCTGCAGCCCGCGATTCTCGGCGAGGGCGGCCTGCAGTTGGCGCACCATGTCCTCGCGTTGCTCGTCGCGCTCCCAGGAGCGTTGGGCGAGGGTGGCGAAGAAGCCGACCAGGATGCTGACGCCGATGGCGACCACCACGTACACCAGCCACAGGCTCGCGGTGTCCGGCACGCCGCCGACGTAACTCAGCGACGTGACGGCCGCGCTGGCGCCGAGCGCGGCGTAGGCCCGCTTGCCGCTGAAGTACCGGATTGCCTCGGGGAACGCGAACCACGAGTAGATGCCGTACCAGGGGGCCAATGCGATGAGCACGACGGACAGGGCGAGCCGGCCGAGGAAGTAGACCAGCAACCGCCGCTCGTGGCCGGCGGCCGGATATCCGCGACCCAGCAGCGCCGCGGTCCAGGCCGCCGCGACGGCGGTGAGCGCGAGCACCCAGCCGAGATGCGAGCCGTCACCGTCGGCGGCGGGCTGCAGGATCGTGATGAGCAGCGACGCGGCGAGCAGCGGATACGGCATCCAGCGCATCGGACCGTCGACGGCGCGGCGAAAGCTGTTGACGCTGATCAGGAACGTGCGTGGCGGTTCCTGGCTCACCGGCCCATTCTCCCACCGGGGCGCTGTCGATCATGGCCTCGGCGAGCGTCGTCAGTCCCATCGGTAGGTACGCACCGCGAGCCAACCGAAGCCCACCGCATAGCCGGCGAGCACGACCAACGCGATGATCGACGGGAAGTCACCGATCACCGCGGCGGACATCGCCCGGTTCGCCGCGCCGAGCGGGGTCCAGTCGCAGATGGTGCGCATCAGATCGGGCATGGTCTGGCGCGGGATCCACAGCCCGGCACTGAACATCATCGGGAAGAAGATCACGCCGCCGATCGCGTTCGCGACCTTCGCGTTCGGCGCCACCGCGGCGATCAACAGCCCGAGCGCCAGCAACGCGGCCGCGGCGAGCAGGAAGGCGATGACCCAGCCGGCGAACTGCTTGCCCGGCCCGAACCCCGCCGCCGCGCCGACGACGACGACCACCGCCGCGGTGAGCACCGCCAGGGCCAGGTGGATGACGAGTTGCACGGCGAGGATCCGCGTCGGCGCCAGTGGTGTCACCGCGAGTCGGCGCAGCACGCCGCGTTCGCGGTAGGCCCCGAGGACCGGTGGCAGCGCGACCAGCCCGAGGATCGCGGTGGCCAGCAGGATGATGATCGACTGGTACACCTGCGCGTAGCTCGCGCCGTGCAGGTCCGCCGACGCGTGTTTGACGCCCGGGATCGACGCCAGGATCACGAAGCCGATGATCGGCAACACGAATCCCCACACGATGCCGGCCGGTTCGCGTGCGAACAATCGCATCTCGGTACGCACCGCCGTGCCCATGGCGCCGGGGCGGTGGACCTGCGGGGCGGGCAGGGTCGTGGTCATCAGCTCTCTCCTCGGGTCAGGGCGACGAACGCGTCGTCGAGGTCGACGGAGTGCACCCGCAGGCTGTGGGCCACCACGCCGCGGCGGGCGAGTTCGGAGGTCACCGACAAGATCACGTCGCCGCGCCCGGACACCGTCACCGCGTCGCCGGACTGGCTCACGCTCGTGACGTCCGGCAGCGTGTCGAGCACGGTGGCGTCGAACGTCCCCTCGACCCGGAAGCGCAGTTCCTGCCCGCCGCCGGCGAGTTGGTCGACCACCTGCGCCGGGCTGCCGGTCGCGGCGATCCGACCGTGGTCGATGAGGGCCAACCGGTCGCACAACCGCTCCGCTTCCTCCATGAAGTGCGTGACCAGCACGACGGTCGCTCCGGCGTCGCGGGTCTCCTCGATCAACCCCCACACCTCACGGCGCGCCTGCGGATCCAGGCCGGTGCTCACCTCGTCGAGCACCGCCACCTTGGGCCGCCCGACCAGCGCCAGCGCGACGGCCAGTCGCTGCTGCTGTCCGCCGGACAGTCGACCGAAGCGGACGTCGCGCGAGTCGGCAAGACGCAGCCGCTCGAGCAACTCATCCGGATCCGCCGGGTCGGGGTACAGCGATGCGTACAGCGCCATCGCCTCCGTCACCGTGATCTTCTCCTGCAGCAGCGCGCTCTGCAGTTGCACGCCGACGACTCGGGTCAGTTCCGTGCGCTGCGCGCGCGGGTCCAGCCCGAGCACCTCGATCGCGCCCGCGTCGGCGCTGCGCAACCCGACGACGCACTCGACCGTCGTCGTCTTGCCCGCGCCGTTCGGCCCCAGGATCCCGAAGATCTCGCCGGGTTCGACCTCGAATGAGATGCCGTCGACGGCTGCCCGTTCGCCATAGTGCTTCCGCAGTCCGTCGACCTTGATCGCTGCCAACTCCACCACTCCTCGTCGTCTGTCGATATCGACGATGCCCGCGCAGCGGCGCCGGCACATCGGCCACGAGGGCGCGATCGCATCCTCCGAACGGAGGATGCGATCGGGTCAGAAGGGCGGTGCCGGGTTGGTGGTGGTGTCGACGGGGGGTGGTTGGGGTGGTGGTTGTCGGTAGTGGTGGCCGGTGGGTGTGGTCCAGGTGGTGGTGGCGTCGCGGGGTTGGTGGACGCGCCAGCGGGTCTCGTGTTTGAGGTGGTGGTGGCGGGTGCACAGGGCGTGCAGGTTCGCTGCGGTGGTGGTGCCGCCGTGGTCCCAGGCGATGCGGTGGTCGAGGTCGGTGTGGCGGGCGGTGTGGCGGGCGTTGCGGCGGCAGCCGGGGAACCGGCAGGTGCGGTCGCGGTGCCGCACGTGCCGGTCGAGGGCGGCGGCGGGGCGGTGGGTGTGCGGGTTGGTGTCGAGGAACTGGCCGAGCGGGTCGGTGACCAGTGGCCGCCAGGTGCGGTTGGGGTCGAAGGCCAGCGCTCGCGCCAGCGCGGCCGGGATCGGTTGCCCACCGGTCAGTTCGCCGGGTTGTTCGTCGACCGCCAAGAGGGTGGACAGGGCGACGGTGACCGTCACCACGGGTCGCACCGGTTGGCTGGTGCGCCCGAGGACCAGGTCGATCAGGGTGTCCGCGCGGCGCTGGTCGGCGCTCTGCTCGTCCAGCCCGCGCGATTGCGCGGCGCTGCGGTGGATCAGGTCGCGCATCGCCGCGGCTGCCTCGGCCGGCAGGCACGCCCACAGGTTCGTGGTGCCGTCGTCTTGTGGGAAGAACCCGACCCGCCGGTTCGCCGCCGCCGCACGCTCTTCCTCGGTCTTGTCGCGCCGGTCGAAGCGGGCCACCGCGCGTTTGATGACCTGCCGCAACTGCGGCACCGTGGTGTCCTCGGCCCGGGCCAAGGCGTACGCCTGCACCTGGGCCACGACCTCGGCGTCCAGGTCGGTGACGGCTTCACACATCCGCAGCGCGTGCGGGAAGGAGATCAGTCCCGACTCCAGCGCGGTGAGGGTGGCGGGCAGGTGTGTGACCAGCTGGGTCGCGGTGGCCAGCCGCAACCCGGCGGTGCGCGGCGCGATCCGCAACGCGCACGCGAGTTCGTCGCGGATCCACGCCTTGTTCGTGCACCCTGGCGCCGCGGCCGACGGCGCGGTGGTCGCGATCTCGTGCAACAACCACTGCTCGCGCGCGGCCAGCGCAGCTTTCTCGCGCTGCAGCTCGAGCAGCGCGTCGACACGGGCCGCGTGTTCGACCTGCCCCGCCAACATGTGTTCTATTCTATCCGAACACGAGTCAGAAGACCAGCCAAAACCCCTATGAAATAAGGGAATCAGGCAATGCGTAACGCAGCCCGGCCACGGAACCGAAGCCAGCGACACCCCCGCCGTCGCTGAGCTTTCAACCCACCTCCCCCAATCAGGGGAACACACCGTCACCCGCCGGATCGCCCAGCGGACCGACACCGAGAGCAACGAGGCAGCACCAGGCTGGAACCAGCCCCGCAGCCAAAGGAGTCCCCACCATGACGTTCTTCGAACTCGTCGCAATCCTCGCCCTGGTCGGCTATGCCATCTATCGCCAGACGCGCACGACCGAGATCACCGGCCACGGCCGCTTCAAGCTCGCGATCATCTACTCGATCGTCGGGATCTGCCTCGGTGTTCACCTGCCCCACAGCGAGGTCGGGATGGCCCTGTTCGGTGTCGGCATCGTGGCCGGTGTCGCCGTCGGCCTGCTGCGCGGCAAACTGACGCACATGTGGAACGAAGCCGGTCACATCTACACTCGCGGAACCGCGCTCACCATCGGCCTGTTCCTGGGCCTGGTCACCTTCAAGTTCGGGCTCGGTACCGTCGCCTACCTGACCCACACCCCCTACAGCAGCGGCATCGGCGAGGTCATGCTGATGGTCGGGATCATGCTCGCCGTCCAGGCCCAGCTCATCTGGCTGCGGGCCCAGAACGAGTTCGGCGCAGTCCGCACCGACGCACTCGCGCAGGCCACCCGATGACCGCCACGACCACGCCGGCCGGGGGCGACTACCTCAGCCCCACCGCCCAGCTGCTGGCGCGAGCGGCCGCCGACCCGGACGGCCTGCTCGTCAGCGACCGCACCCGGACGTTCACGAGCGGTGAGTTCGTGGCCCTGGTGCACCGGTTGGCGCGGGCCCTGCGCCGGCAGGGCATCGACGACCGCAGCCGCCTCGCACTGCTCGCGCCGGTCGCCGTCGAGAGCCTGGCACTGCGTCACGCTGCTTGGTTGCTGGGCGCCGCGACGTGTTACTGCCCGCGCCCTGGTTCCCCGGAGCGGACGGCCAGAGTTCGTCGCCCAGCTCCGCGCCGATGCCCTCGTCGTCTTCCCGCACACGGCGCCCGGCGCCGCGCTCGACATGCGCACCTTCTCCGTCGGCCCCGTCGACGGGATCGAGGTCGACCTGCTCGCGAATGCCCCCGGCGAGAACGGTGACCCGGTCCGCGACCAGAGTCGGCCGGACGCGCTCGCCGTGTTGCTGTCCTCCGGCGGCACCACGGGGTTGTCGAAGGCAAGCATGCGTACCTTCGCCGGCTGGGCCGACACCGTTCGCGGACCGGTCGATCCCGACCGTCGCCAGCTCGTCTGCACGCCGCTCGCCTACGTGGCCCAGGTGCACACCGACCAGGTGCTGCTCGGTGGCGGCACGCTCGTGCTGCGCGAACACTTCGATCCCGGCGAGGTCCTGGAGACGATCGAGCGCGAGCGGATCACGCACCTGTGCGTCGTCGAGCCGTGGCTCGTCGAACTCGCCGACCACCCGGACGTCGCGAAGCGCGACCTCTCCTCGCTGGCGGCGATCATCCACATCGGCGCCGCGGCAGCGCCGAGCCTGCGGCGCCGGATCCTGCATCGCCTCGGCCCGGTGCTTGCGCACCCGTACGGCGCGAGCGAAGCCGGCATCGTCTGCGTTCTCGCCGGCCCGGAGTACACGCTCGAGCGCCCCGAACTGCTCGACACGGTGGGTCGGCCGCTGCCCGGCGTGCAGGTGTTCGTGGAACGCACCGACGGCACGCAGGCCGCCATCGGCGAGCCGGGACTCGTTGCCGTCCGCTCCGCAGGCGTCGCCGCAGGCTACGTCATCGCTCCAGCTGATTCCGGATTCCGCAACGGAAAGTACTACACCGGCGACGTCGCGGTGTTGGACGACGCGGGATACCTGCACCTGCGCGGGCGCGCCAAAGATGCGCGCACAGTCGGCGATCGGACGGTGTTCCCGGTCGACGTCCAAGACGCGCTGTGCGAGCACCCCGACGTCCGGTACGCGGTCGCGGTACCGACGCAGACCGGCTTCCGGGCCGCGGTACTGCTGCGCCCGGAAGCCCGCGTGGCATCGGCCGACCTGCAGGATTGGCTGGTGAGCCGGGCGGCCGTCGTCCCGGAGACGTTCCTGTTCCTCGACCGGATGCCGGTCACCGAGCAGGGCAAGCCTGACCGCATCGCGATAATCGCGCTCGCCGACGAGTAATCTCGGGGACACACGAGCCAGGGCGTGTCCGGGTCCGCGGGAAGGGCTGAGCCCACCTGAGCAGCGATCGTCGTTCGGTCGAGATCGTCCACCTCCTTTCGACCGGCAACGCGGACCGGCCGGTTGCGAAAGGAGGTCGCGATGCCGACCATCCCGCTGCCGCAGGACCCCAACCTCGAACAGCTGCGCAAACAGGCGCGCGAGTTCCAGCGCGCAGTGCGCGCCGGCGACGACGAACGCCCGCGCTCTCGCGGCGGAGTTCGAGCCCGACGCACCACCGGAGTTTCCGCTGCGCAGCGCCCAGTTGGTGCTCGCCCGCCGCTACGGCTTTGCGAGCTGGGCCCGGCTGCGTCACCACGTCGACATCGTCACCGCGCGCACCTGGAACCCCGCCAGCTGTGGCGTCCGACGCCGAGCCGCCCGCGGACCGGTTTCTCCGCATGGTGTGCCTGACCTACAGCGGCGACCCGCGCGCCGACCTTGCCGCCGCTGCGCAGCTCCTGCACGAGCACCCGGAGCTGTCCGCGCAGACCATCGCGACCGCCGCGGCCTGCGCGGATGTCGAGCAGGTGCGGCGCTTCATCGCTGCCGATCCCGCGGCCGCGACCGCGCCGACCGGACCGTACGGCTGGGCACCGCTGCTCTATCAGGCCTACGCCCGCCCGCAGCCCGAGCCCGGCCTGGACGCCACCCTCGACACCGCGCGGCTGCTGCTCGACTCGGGCGCCGATCCGAACGACGGGCGGCTCTGGCACGGTCTGCCGACACCGTTCACGGTGCTGACCGGGGTGCTCGGGCACGGCGAGGGTGATCAGCCCGCGCACCCGGACGCCATCGCGTTCGCCCGGTTGTTGCTCGAGGCCGGCGCTGATCCCAACGACGGGCAGGCGTTGTACAACCGCATGTTCGGTCCCGGCGACGATCATCTCGAGCTGTTGTTCGAGTTCGGCCTCGGGCGCGGGGACGGTGGTCCGTGGCATCGGTTGCTGCCGGAGGCGACCGAGTCGCCCACGGTGATGCTGCGCAATCTGCTCTGGTGGGCGGTGACCCACGATCAGCGCGAACGGGTCGCGTTGCTGGCCGCGAACGGCGTCGACGTCAGTGCTCCGTTCACCGAACTGCGCATGCGCAGGGCGAACGGCGCGACCCCGGTCGAGGCCGCATTGACGAGCGGGAACACCGACCTCGCGAACGACCTGGTGCGGCTCGGCGCGGTTCGTCGGACTCTCGAGCCGCTCGACGCCTTCGTCGCTGCCGCGCTGGCCGGCGACGCGGAAGGGGTGCGCCGCGCTGATCCCGCGACGGTCGCCGCAGCGCTGAAGACGCGCCCGGGCTTGGTCACCTGGGCCGCGGCGCAGGGGGCGCCGACGGCGGTCGAACTACTCGTCGCCGCCGGGTTCGACATCAACGCCCTCGGACGCAGCGACGCACCGATCGACCAGCCTTGGGAGAGCGCGCTGCATGTGGCAGCCCAGCGCGGTGATCGAAGTCTGGCGCTGCGGCTGCTCGACCTCGGCGCCGATCCCGGGCTGCGCGACACACGCTTCGACGCGACCCCACTCGACTGGGCGCGCCACTTCGAGCAACCCGAGCTCGTCGAGCTGCTCGCCGGCGTTTAGCGGGTCAGGTACTCGTCCGGTGAGCGTAGGTGCCGCCTGGCAAGTCACTGTGAAATCGCCGTGATCGGCCCGTGATCGGGCATCTTCTGCGCGGCTCGGTAGTTGTCCCGTTTCCAGAGCGATTCACCAGACGATTCAAGTCGCCGAATTCACCGCCAGGAGGGCGCAATGACCGCCGTTCTCGACAACGCCACCCGCCACCAGGTCCTCACCCGCCGCCTCGATGCGCTGCACGTGCAACGCCGCCAGATCCAGGCCGAAATCGCGCCGACGATGGTCGGTGACGACGCCGATCGCGCGACCAACGTCGATGGCCACGTACGCCTCGCGATGCTCGACGACCGCATCGCTGCCGTCGAACTCGCCCGTGCCGAGACCGCGCGTCGTCCCGATGAGGACGCGGCCGGCGTGGTCCGCGAAGGCCACGTGGTCACCGTCGACCTCGGCGACGGCCCGGAGACGTTCCTGTTCGCGTCGGTCGAGCAGGCTGCGGCCGGCGACGACGTGATCACCCCGGGCAGCCCGCTGGGTCAGGCCCTCGCCGGTGTGGTGGTGGGCGCGACCGTCGAATATCGGGCGGCCAAGCGCACCAGGCAGGCGACCGTCATCGCCGTGGCGTGACCAGTGCTCGCTGCACGGGCATGCAGTGACTGCGTGACCGTATAGTCCGGGCATGGCCCAGGCCGCCGGCGAGGACACCTCCGGGCGATACCGGCAGCGCCGGCGCACCCGGGCCGCCATCGTCGCGGCGGCGACGCAGTTGTTGCGCGCCGGGGCCAATCCCTCGATGGCCGACATCGCCGAGGCCGCCGACGTCTCGCGACGCACCGTCTACCTGTACTTTCCGACCCTCGAGCAGTTGCTGACCGACGCCACCATCGGCGCGCTGCGCAGCACGGAGGCGGTCAGCGACGCCATCGAGGCGGCCGACGCCGGCGATGACGCCGAGGCCCGGGTCGTCAGCATGATCAACGCGATGGCCGAGCAGGCGGCTGAGACGCTGCCGATGGGTCGCTCGCTCATCAAGTTGACCGTCGACGCCGAGCCGGCCGAACCGGGCGTCCCCCGGCGCGGTTACCGGCGCATCGGCTGGATCGAACAAGCCACCGCGCCGCTGCGCGAGCGGCTGACCGCCGAGCAGTACGAGCAGCTGGTGTCCGGGCTGGCGATGGTGGTCGGCTGGGAGGCGATGATCGTGCTCGCCGACGTCCGCGGGCTTTCGGCCGAGCAGCAGCGCGAGACCATGCTGTGGGCCGCGCGAGCCCTGATCGAATCCGCGCTGACCGGCGCATCACGCTCCCGCCGCTGAGCACGATCGTCTCTCCGGCGCTCGGACCGCTACTGGGCCACCGGTCGAGCCGCGAACGACTTACGCACCAGAGCCACCACCAGAAGCGTCGAGGCAGCGGCGATCGCGGCGACCAACACGTAGGTCCAGACCGAGACGTACTCGTGCACGACGGTGGTGTGCATGTGCATCGCCCCCACTGCCGCGCCGCCCTCGATCGCCGGCTCGGGCGGTGGCGGCATGGCCGCCGCGGCGACCGTGGAACTCACGAAGGCGATCAACACGATCAACGCGCCGACCGGGACTGAATAGATCTTGCTCATCGGAACACCTCTCGCAACCCGGCTGCATCCGCCGGCTGGTGTCCAGCCTCCGAGTCACGGCGCCTCCGGGCATCGGGAGTCACCCCCGCTCTTGGCGGTCGTTGTCCCTCACCTTCGGCGTGGTTCAGCCGCGCGTCACCTTGATGATGTGCCGGTATGCGGCCGGGTCGACGTGTGCGTCGACCAGCAGCGGGCCGTCGGCCGGGGCCCGCAACGCATCGGTCAGCTCGTCGAACGTGTCGGCCGTGCGGCCGGTCAACCCCATCGCCGTGGCGACCGCGGCGAAGTCGACGGCGTTGTAGGCCACGGCGCCCGGACCTCCCTGGCCCTCGCGTTGCTTGAGCTTGATCAGGGTGAGGGCGGCGTCGTCGAAGACGACGACGGTGACCGGCAGCTGCAACCGCGCCATCGTCTCGAGCTCGCCGAGCACCATCGACAACCCGCCGTCGCCGACGAAGCACACCACCCGCCGCCCCGGGCGGGCCAGCGCCATCGCGATCGCGGCTGGTACCGCGAAGCCCATCGTCGCGAGACCGTTGGAGATGAGCACCGAGCCGGGCTCGTCGGTGTGCCACGCCGGCATCACGGCGAGCATGTGGGCGCCGGCGTCGACGGTGGCGAGCACGTCACCGACCGCCTGCTGGGTGGTATGCACGATGCCGAGCGGGTCCAATCCGGTGGCGCCACTCGACAGCAATGCCAGGTCGGCCACCCGGCGCTCGGCGCCGGCACCGGTGGGCCACTCGGATCGCAACCGTCGCGCGAGGTCGGGCAGCAAGTGTCGTAGGGCCCGACGACGAGCAGCGGGTCGCCGAAGTAGGCGGTCTCGATCACATGGCTGTGGGCCAGCACGACCGGGGCGGCGTAGCGCCATTGGCCAGGCATCGGCTCGACCGGGTCCAGCCCGATACCGAGCACGGCGTCGGCCTGCTCGAGCACGGCGCTCTCGATGTGCGCCCCGGTGAACAGCCCGGCGTACGTCGGCCACGATTCCGGCACGACGCCCTTGGCCTCGTAGGTGACCAGCAGCGGACAGTCGAGGTCGCGCAACGCAGCGCGCACCGCGTCCGGGTGTCGCGCGGCGTCAGCGCCCAGGATCACCACCGGCCGCCGAGCTGACGCGAGCGTGTTCCCTGCGGCGGCGACCACATCGGCGGCGTCGGCCGGGACGTCGAGGCAGCGCAGGCGCTCGGTCGCCGGCCGCCGTGGGGTCGAAGGCGAGGTGGACCGCTCCGGCCGGCGCCTGCACCGCGAGCTGCGCGCACCGTTCGACGAGCTGCACCGGGTCGGCGTTGCCCAGCGTGCCGCTCCATTTGGCCAGCGGCGCCGCCGCGGCAACCTGGTCGAGGCGCTGATGTGCGGTGTGGCCGGCGCTCGCCTGGGTGACCGTGTCGGTGACCAGCAGCAGTGGGAACCGGTCGAGGGTCGCCTGCGCGATGCCGTTGGCGGCGCTGGTGAAGCCGGGTCCGCGAGTGACGATCGCGACCCCTGGCGTGTTCGTCAGCCGTCCGTAACTCGCGGCCATCATGCATGCGGCGGTCTCGCCATGGGCGAGCACGAAGTCGATGCCGACCTCGGCAGCGCCGGCGATCATGTCGAGGTTCGGGCCGCCGCCGGGCAGCCCGAAGACCATGCGAACGCCGGCCGCGCGGAGTCCCGCGGCGAGCGCACGGGCGAGGTCGGCCACCGGGACGTTCCATCCCTACTGTCGACACTTTTGTCTTGCGACGTTACTGACCGGCCTACTTACCTTTCAACTATGGACTTCCACGCCAGGCCGCCGCTACAGTGCTGCAAAACTGTCGACAGTTCGCGGGGAGCGCACATGGCGATCACGGTGGCAAAGTTTCGCGACGTAGCCAATGGCACCCAGCCCGGGCAGTTCCAGGTGGGCGACCGGGAACAGGTCAGCAGCCTCGAAGACCTCGAGCCGAAGTACAAGATGCTCATCGACGAGCCGGTCACCGCGACCGTCGCGGTGATCGGTTCCGCCGGCCGCGCCAACCTGACGCCGGTGTGGTTCGACTACGAGGGCAACACGGTGCTGCTCAACCTCGCGACGCACCGCAAGAAGGTCGACTGGCTGCGCGACCAACCGCAGGCCACCTTCCTGCTGGTCAACCCGAAGAACCCGTATCACTGGCTGAGCGTGAAAGCGACGGTGAGCCGGGAGATCTCCGAGGACGACCCCGCCGAGGGCAAGCGGGTGACCGAGCAGCTGAACAAGATCTGGAACAAGTACACCGGGGACACCGGCGACTACGCGCTGCGCGACCCCGGTCGCGACGAACGCCGGGTGCTGTTCGAGCTCACCGTGGATTCCATCGCCACCTTCGGCCAGCCCTGAGGCTCGGTTTCGCGGACGACCGATGCCCATGAGCGCGATGCCGACCGTCGCGGTCGTCGGCGGTTCGCTCGGCGGGTTGACCGCCGGCCTGGTGCTGCGCGATCTGGGCTGCGACGTCACGGTCTACGAGCGTTCGTCGTCGGCGCTGGAAGCGCGCGGCGCCGGCATCGCGACCCTGTGGCAGACCCTGCGCTATCCGGTCGAGCGGATGGGCATCCCGACAGAGCAGATCTGTTCCAGCACCGACTTCATCCGGTTCCTCGGTGCGGACGGGGACGTCGAGAACGAGCAGTTCCACCCGTACCTGTTCTCGGCATGGAACACGATCTACCGGACGTTGGAGTCCGGCCTGGGACAGCGCTACGCCCTCGGCAAGTGCATGACAGCGTTTCGCCCCGCCGGCGATCGGACCCGGGTCGAGTTCGCCGACGGCACCGCCGTGGAGGTCGACCTGCTCGTGTGTGCCGACGGCATCAACTCGGTCGCGCGGGCCGAGCTACTGCCCGAGGTCAAGCCGAGCTACGCCGGGTACGTGGCGTGGCGCGGCACCATTCTGGAATCCGAACTATCCGCAGCCACCCGGGAACGGCTGCAGGATGCGCTGACCTATCAGCTCCTGCCCGACAGCCACATCCTGGTGTACCCGATCCCGGGTCCGGACGGGGCGCTCGAGCGTGGTCGGCGACTGATCAACATGGTGTGGTACCGAAACGTCGATGCCGATGCGCTGCCCCGGCTGCTGACCGACCGCACCGGCGTCGAGCGGTCGGTGGCCCTGCCGCCGGGTGCGGTGCAGGACGAGTACGTCGATGCCCTGCGCTCGCTCGCGAGCGACCGCCTCGCCGCCCCGATCGCGGAGGTGGTCAACGGCGTGCGAGAGCCGTTCATCCAGGGAGTCTTCGACATCGAGGTGCCGCGCATGGCCGCCGATCGGGTCTGCCTCATCGGCGATGCCGCGTTCGCGGTGCGCCCGCACGCAGCGGCCGGCACGGCGAAGGCGGCAGAGGACGGCTGGGTGCTGGCCGAGGAACTCGAACGATCCGGCGGCGACGTGCCGGCAGCGTTGCGACGCTGGCAACGCCGGCAGCTCGCGCTCGGCAAGGACCTGCTCGAACGCAACCGCGAGATCGGCGACAGCTCCCAGTTCACCGGTGCGTTCCGGCCCGGCGACCCGCGGTTGATCTTCGGTCTGTACGGACCCGGGAAATGACCTCGGCGACCACCCCGCACCGGGCCGCCGCGGCGCCGCGGCCACGAAGCCGGGACGCGACGATCCTGGTCTACGACCAACTGCGCCGGCAGATCCTGCATGGCGATCTACCGGCGGATGCCGAGCTCAGCCAGGCCGGTATCGCGAAGGATCTGGGGGTGAGCCGCGCGCCGGTGCGTGAGGCGTTCCGGCTCCTGCAGCGCGAAGGTCTGATCGGCGCGGAGCGCAATCACCGGGCGACGGTCACCGGGCTGTCGGTGCCAGACGTCGAGCACGTGTACGCGTTGCGTGTGGTCAATGAGGCCCTCGCGCTCAGTGTCGCGGTGCCGGCCTTCACCGATGACGAGCTGGATGAGCTGGACCGCCTCGTCATAGCAATTTCGGAATCCAAAGCAGACGGGTACAGGGCCTGGGAAGAACAACACCAACGCTTCCATACGTTGCTGATCGTGCATGTCGGCGAGCGGATGTGCGGCTCGCTCGCCGAGTGGGCCGAACACACGGAGCGCTACCGGCGTGTGTACGTCGCCGACGAGCACGGTGGCGGATGGCAACTCGGGGCCGGCGAGCATGCCGAACTCGCCCGGCTGTGCCGGGCACGCGACGTGGATGCGGCGACCACGCTGCTGGCCCGCCACCTGTCGCGCGCCGCGCTGTCGCTCATCGCCGCGATGGACCCCGAACACGAACCGACCCTGCTGCGCAACGCGATTCGGCAGGTGCGCGGCAGCCTCGGGTAGCCGAACCGCCAGACTGGGGTCATGCCAGACTCCGGATCGATGCCTCCCGCGAGTCTGCTGTTCCTCCCGGACGCGCCGCCGCCCGGCGCAGCCGAGCCCGCAACCGGAGTACTTCCGCGATCTCAACCTGGACCAGGTGGAGACGGCGCTGACCCGCGGGCGTGACGGCTACGGGCTCGAATCGTATTTCCGGATGCGGTCGGCGGACGTCGCCTCGGTGCGCGAGCGGCAAGCGGTGTTCCGGGACATCGACCGCCCCGAGGTGCGGGCGCAGCTCACCACCTTCGCGGGCCGCCTGCGGAACGTGCGCGACATGCGCACCCGGGCCGGGCAGCTGCACGATCTGCTGTCGAGCCGGCGCTGGCTGCTCACCGCCGCGGACGAATACGGCCGCGCCGTCACGGACCTCACCGCCGGACTCCGGGAGGCCCAACCGCAATCGGCCGGGTTGCGGGCACTCGCCGCCTGGCTGGCCGGGCACGTCGCGTCGCCCGGCTTCGAGGCGTTGCGGGCCGAGAGCACGGCCTTGCAGCAGCAGCTCGACAGCTTGCGGTTCAACCTGATGATGCGCGGCGGCAAGATCACCGTCGCCCCGCACGGCGGGGAGCCGGACTACAGCGGCCAGGTGCAGGCGACCTTCGAGCGGTTCCGGCAGGGTGCGGTCAAGGACTACCGCACCTCGTTCAACGCGAACCCGGTCATGAACCACGTGGAAGTGGCGATCCTCGGCCTGGTCGCGCAGTTGTTCCCCGACGTGTTCGACGACCTCGCCCGGTTCTGCGAACGGCACCGCGACCTGCTCGACCCGACCGTCGTGCGCGCCGATCGCGAGTTGCAGTTCTACCTCGCATGGTTCGATCACGTGGCGCCGCTGCGCCGGGCCGGGTTGCCGCTGACCTACCCCGAGGTCTCGGACACGTCGAAGACGATCGACGTCGAGCAGACCTTCGACATCGCGCTGGCCGACAACCTGGTCACCGAACGCGTCGACGTGGTCACGAACGACGTCCGCCTCGAACACGCCGAACGCATCCTGGTCATCTCCGGCCCGAACCAGGGCGGCAAGACGACGCTCGCCCGCACCTTCGGGCAGCTCGCACACCTCGCCGGGCTCGGCTGCTCGGTGCCGGGCGCACGAGCCCGGTTGTTCCTGCCGGACCAGATCTTCACCCAGTTCGAGCGGGAGGAGGACATCGAGTCGCTCGCCAGCAAACTCGAGGAGGAGCTCGCCCGCATGCGGGCCATGTTCGAGCTCGCGACCGGGCGCAGCCTGATCGTGCTGAACGAGATCTTCACCTCGACGACGGTGCAGGACGCCACCGAGCTCAGCAGCAGAGTGCTGGCGAAGGTGGCCGAGCTCGGCGCGCCGTGCGTGTGCGTCACGTTCATCGACGAACTGTCCGTGCTCGACGACACGGTGGTCAGCATGGTGAGCACGGTCGACCCGGACGACCCGGCAGTGCGCACGTACAAGGTGGTGCGCAAGGCCGCCGACGGCCGCGCCTACGCCATGGCCATCGCTCGCAAGTACGACCTCACCTACGACGCTCTCTCGCGGCGGTTGTCATGAAGGCACACCTGCTGTTCGCCGACCAGGATCTCGACCTGGACGCCGCGGAGCCCGCGCACGCCGACGATCTGATTGCCGATCTCGAACTCGAGACGTTGCTCGGCGCGATGGCCGGCGGCGACGACTCGATCCGTGCTGTCGCCCGCGCCGTGTTGCTCCAACCGCTGACCGATCCGGCCGCCATCGGGTACCGGCAGGCTGCGCTGGCCGACTGCCTGCAGCACCAGGACGAGGTCCGCGCGATGTTCGACCTCGCCGCCGCTGCGATCGCCGCCGAGCGGAAGGTGTTGCGCGGCCTGTTCCGGGATCGCCCGGAGATGGTGTTGCACCGCTCGGTGCAGGTGCTGGAACTGTTCCTCGCCGCCCTGCGCGACCTGCGCCGGATGAGCGTCGAGCTGGCGCCGAGGTTCCGCTCCGAGGCCTTCACGCGCTTCTTCGCAATGGTGTCCGCCGAGCTGGACGACGACTACCTCGCCGAGGTCGACGTGCACCTGAAGACGTTGAAGTCCGGTGGCGGCGAATTGGTCAGCGCCGGGCTCGGACGCGGCGGCGAGCCGGTCGACCTCGTATTGCTTCGACCGAAACCGTCGAGCCGGTCGTTGTTCAACCGGATCGGATTACGCAAACCGAACTTCAGCTATGCGGTCCCCGACCGCGACGAAGCCGGCTCCCGCGCGTTGGCCGCCCTGCGCGACCAGGCGTTGAACGAGGTCGCCAACGCCGCCGGACAGTCATGCGACCACGTGCTCGGCTTCTTCCGCGCGCTCCAGTCCGAGCTCGCGTTCTACCTCGGTTGCCTGAACCTGCACCGGCGCCTCGGTGCGGCAGGCTGCGGCACCAGCTTCCCGGTCACTGTGCCCGCCGAGCAGCAGACGTGGTCGGCCGAGGATCTCTACGACGTGTGCCTGTGTCTGCGGACCGACGCCCCCGTCGTGGGGAACACAGTCGATGCCGACGGCGCGTTGCTGGTCATGGTGACCGGTGCGAACCGCGGCGGGAAGTCGACGTTCCTGCGCAGCGTCGGGCTGGCGGCGCTCATGACCGGTGCAGGGATGTTCGTCGGTGCCCGGCAGCTGCGTGCTGCGACGCGCACCGGCGTGTTCACCCACTTCATCCGCGAAGAGGACGAAGGGATGTCCAGCGGCAAGTTCGACGAGGAACTGGCCCGGATGAGCGCGCTCGCCCGCGAGATCCGGCCACACAGCCTCGTGTTGTGCAACGAGTCGTTCCAGGCCACCAATGAACTCGAAGGATCCGAGATCGGCCGGCAGGTGATCCGCGCACTGACCGACGCCGGCGTGACGGTCGTGTTCGTCACCCATCTCTACGACCTGGCGCAGAGCCTCTACGCACCCGACACATACGGCGATCGGCTGTTCCTGCGCGCCGAACGTGATGCCGGAGGAGAGCGAACCTTCCGGGTCGTGCCCGGCGAGCCGCTGCCCACCAGCTACGGAGTCGATCTGTACGACCGCATGTTCCCGACCTCCTAGGATCGGAGCATCAACGGCGAGGCAGGACGAGAGGCGGACATGGGCAAGCTGGACGGCAAGGTTGCTTTCATCACCGGCGTCGCCCGGGGGCAGGGCCGCTCGCACGCGATTCGGCTGGCCCAGGAGGGCGCCGACATCGTCGGCATCGATGCGTGTGCCAACGTCCGCAGCGTCATCTACGACCTGGCGACGCCGGACGACCTCGCCGAGACTGTGCGGCAGGTGGAGGCACTCGACCGCCGCATCCTCGTCAACCAGGTGGACATCCGGGACTCGACCGGAGTCAAGCAGGCGGTCGACGACGGGGTCGCCGAATTGGGTCGTCTCGACATCGTGCTGGCGAACGCGGGCATCGCAAGCTTCAGCCCGGCAGAGGACATGTCCGACGACATGTGGAACGACATGATCGACATCAATCTGTCCGGGCAGTTCCGGTCGGTGCGTCCGGCCATTCCGCACCTGAAGGCCAACCCGGACGGCGGGGC
The DNA here is from genome assembly GCA_963850835.1 of uncultured Actinomycetota bacterium. Classification (GTDB taxonomy): domain Bacteria; phylum Actinomycetota; class Actinomycetes; order Mycobacteriales; family Jatrophihabitantaceae; genus Jatrophihabitans. The sequence continues at coordinate 238,671 of CAWKNB010000011.1, forward strand.
CATCGTGATGACGAGTTCGACCGCCGGAGGCAAGGGCCTGGCGAACCTCGCGCACTACTGCGCCGCGAAGCACGGCCTCGCCGGGATGATGAAGGCGCTCGCCCACGAACTGGCTCCGCACCGGATCCGGGTCAACGTGATCAACCCCACGAACGTCGACACCAAGATGATCCACAACGAGGCGATCTATCAGGTGTTCTTCCCCGACCGCGATCCGGCCACCGTGACGCGTGACGACACCGTGCCGATCATGCGGGCGATGAACCTGCTGCCGATCCCGTGGGTCGAGGTGTCAGACATCAGCGAGGCGATCCTGTACCTGGTGTCCGACTCCGGGCGCTACGTCACCGGGATCGAGTTGCCGGTCGACGCCGGCATGCTGACGGTCTAGGCGCCGACCCGCTGCGGGGTGAGCAGGACCTTCACATGCTCGCCGGCCTTGTGTGCGGCGTACGCGTCGGAGATCCGCTCCAGCGGCTCGATGCCGGAGATCAGCGATTCGAGCTCGAGCTCGGCGAGCAGGTCGAGGCCCCGTTCGAAGGTGTGACTCGCCGCGTACGCTCCGCGCACCGCGATCTCCTTCTCGTACAGCAGGTACGGACGGATCGGGATCGTGACGTCGGTGTCGAACACCCCGACGATCACGACCCGGCCGCGGGTGGCGGCGAGCTCGGGCGCGAGTGTCGCGGCGGGTGGCGAGCCGGCGACTTCGAACACGACATCGAAGCCGCGGCGCGAGCCCGTCGACTTCGCGATCTCCTGCAAATCGGTGCAGGTCGGATCAACGGCGCGGTCTGCGCCGAGGCGCAGTGCAAGGTCACGGTTGCGCGCACGCGGCTCCGACACGGTGACCGACGCTGCGCCGGCCCGGCGTGCGAGCTGGGCGCAGATCAGCCCCATCGGGCCGCCGCCGATCACGAGCACATGCTCGCCGGGCCGCACTTCACCGACGTCGATCGCGTTGACGATCGTGGCGACGGGTTCGAGGAAGGCGCCGGCTTCGAGCGAGACGTGATCGGGCAGCCGGAAGACCTGCTCCTCCCGGTAGAGCGCATACTCCGCGAAGCCCTGGGCGGAGAACCGCTTGCGCCGACACATGTTCGGCTGCCCCGACCGACACCACGCACACGCGCCGCAGTAGGCGTACAGATTGCAGGCGACGCGGTCACCGACCTCGACATCGCGGATGTGTTCACCGACCGCGGCAACCGTGCCCGAGACCTCGTGACCGAGCACCTGCGGCGGCTTTCCGGCTGCGAACGTGCCCTCGATGATGTGCGGGTCGGATCCGCAAAAGCCGCAGTAGGCGACCTCGACGAGCACGTCCTGCGGTCCCGGTTCGGGCTCGTCCCATTCGCCACAGCGGATGTCGCCGATGTCGTGCCAGATCCCCGCGCGCATCGCGGTCCTCCGTCCCGTCCGCGCGCAACATACCAACCGGTCGGAACTTCTCTCAACGGGTTCCGGGCCGCGGCATCCTCAGGCTGATTCCGACGCCATCCCCGGCGTCCCGACGCGCGTCAGGAGAGCCTGCACTTCACGGCGCATCTCCTCGCTGCGGTCACGCAGCAGGCGCGCCGCCTGCGTCTCGCTCACCCGGTGGGTCGCCATCACGATGCCGCGCGCGATCCCGACGCGTCCACTGATGGCAACGGCGCTCTGCAGGCGCGCCACGGTTGCCTCGGCCTCTCGCAACGCCTCGATGGTGAGCGCGCACAGCCGCGCGATCGCCGCCGGGTCCGGCGGCAGTTCCATGTCGGCCAGACGCAACACCAGCATGTCGCTGGACATGCCCCGACCGTCGCTCACGGGCTGAGCATGCGCCCGGTTGCCATGCGGTTGCCGTGAACTTCCGGTGTGTCAGATGAGAGCGGCCGGCCTCCGCTCGCCGGACCCGCGGGCGAGGAGCCGGACGGGCAATCGGGTGTCCCGCAGTGGGCCGCCGTCACCGTCGAGTCGAGCGCTGATGCACTCCGCGGCCAACTCGCCGAGGTGCTCGGGATCGTGACTGATCACCGTGACACCGAGCAGGTCGGCCAACTCGAAGTCGTCGAAACCCACCAGGGCCGGAGGTTCCGCGACGTCGCGCAGCGCCCGCAACGCCCCGACGGTGATCCGGTTGTTGGTGGTGAACAAGGCGGTGGGCGCGCCGGGACCGCCGAGCAGATCGTGTGCCGCACGCCGGGCCGCGTCGCTGTCGTGCGAGTCGGTGCGCACCCAACGCTGCCAGTCGCCGACGCCGGCCGCCTGCATCTCGGCGCCGAATCCGGCCAGTCGTTCGCGGTGGGTGGGGAGCCGGCTCAGGTCACCGATCACGCCGATGCGCCGGTGACCCTGCTCCAGCAGGTGCCGGGCGGCCAGCCGCGCGCCGCCGTCGTTGTCGATGGCGATGGTGTCGGCGACGATCCCGGCCGGCGGTCGGTCGAGGAAGGCCAGCGGGATGCCCAGCCGGCGCTCGACCTCGAGGTGAGCGTGGTCGGCGAGGCAGGTGGTCATCAGCAGCCCGCATACCCGGCGGTCGAGCATGTCGGCGGTGAGCTGCCGTTCGGTGTCGGGATCCTCGTCGCTGGAGGCCATCAGCAACTGCAGCCCGCCGGCGCGCAGCCGCCGCTCGACGCCGCGCGCCACCCGCGCGTAGAACGGGTTGCCGACATCGCCGATGATCAACCCGACCGCTCGCGAGCGCGCCCCCTGACGCAGTTCCCGGGCGATCGTGTTGGGCCGGAACCCCAGTTGTCCGGCCGCCGTGTGGACCTTCGTGGCGGTGCGTTCGGCCACATGCGGCTCGCCGTTGAGCGCGCGCGACGCCGTCTTGAGGCTGACCCCGGCGAGACGTGCGACGTCCAGCAGCGTCGGCCGGGGTTCAACCACGGATGCATCCTGCGCAACCTTGACAACGCTGTCAATCAGGAGCATCGTCCGATCGTCGCGCGCCGGGCGCAGAAGCCGCGAGGAGTGTCATGTCGGGTATGCCGGTCATCGGACGGATCACCACCATCGTTGCCAGTGCGGTGCTCGTGCTGGGCCTGGCAACGGCGATCACGTCGGAACCGGCCGGCGCCGATCCGGCGCCGGGCGCGTTCTCCACGTCGTTCGAACCGGCCGACCCGGCCGCGCTCAGCAGCACCGTCGAGGTCGGCGCCGACGGCACGCCGGTCCAGCACGGCATCGTGGGCACCTCACCGCACCTGCCCGGCAGCGTGATCGACTCGGGAACCCCGATCACCGCGTCCGCCGAGAACCCACCGGGCGAGATCGCGAAGAACCTCGCCGATGGCGACCCGGGGACCAAATGGCTCGCCTTCCAGACCTCGGCGACGCTGACCTACCACCTGGCGGCGAGCGCCACGGTCGTCACGTATGCGCTGACCTCGGGCGGCGATGCCCCGGAGCGCGACCCCGCGGCCTGGACCCTGCAAGGTTCCACCGACGGCACGACCTTCACCACCATCGACACCCGGCAGGCCCAGACCTGGACCGACCGTGGCGTGCGCAACACGTATCAGGTGGCCGACCCCGGCGACTACAGCTACTACCGGCTCAACATCAGCGCACCACAGTCCGGCGGGTTGTTGCAGTTGGCCGACTGGGACCTCGCGGTCGCCACCAGCGGCACCAGCGACCAGCCGATGGTCACCGCCACCGGCAACGGACCCACCAGTGGCTACAACCTCAAGGAGAACGCCGGGTTCACGGGTCTGCATGCGTACCGCTACGCGGGCAAGCAGACCACGTCCGGCGACGCCTACGAGACCAACGTGATCCAGCAGGGTCTCGATGTCACGGTCGGCCCGCGCACCCGGCTGAGCTACAAGATCCTGCCGCAGTCCACCGCGAACGACCAGAGCTACCCGGCGACCTACGCCACCGTCGACCTGCACTTCACCGACGGCACGTACTTGTCGCAGCTGAACCCGGTCGACCAGCACGGAGTCGCGCTCACCCCCGCCGGCCAGGGCGACGGCAAGATCCTCTACGTCGACCAGTGGAACGCGGAGAGTTCCGACATCGGCGATTTCGCCGACGGAAAGACCATTGATCGCGTTCTGATCGCCTACCACGACCCGCACTCGACGCCGGACACTGAGTTCGCGGGCTGGATCGACGACATCGAGGTCGACCCCACGCCGGCCGTGGCCGACGCGTCGAAGCTCACCAACGTGGTCGACACCCGGCGCGGCACCAACGCCTCGGGCTCGTTCTCGCGCGGCAACAACCTGCCGATCAGCGCGATGCCCAACGGCTTCGCGTTCCTGACCCCGGTCACCGACTCGACGTCGAACAGCTGGGAGTACTACTACCAACAGGCCAACAACGACGACAACAACCCGGAACTCCAAGGTTTCTCGATCTCCCACGAGCCGAGCCCGTGGATGGGCGACCGCAACCAGTTGTCGGTGATGCCGTCGACCTCCGCCACCCCGACCGCCGACCCGAACGGACGCGCGCTCGCGTTCACCCATGCCGACGAGATCGCGCGGCCCGACTACTACCGCGTCAACTTCCAGAACGGGCTCACCACCGAGATGTCGCCCACGGCGCACGGCGCCGTGCTGCGCTTCACCTTCCCGGGCGACTCGGGCTCGCTGGTGTTCGACACCGTGGACCACAACGGATCGTTCGTGATCGACCCGGCCACCGGCACGGTGACCGGCTGGGTCGACAACGGGAGCGGACTGTCCGCGGGCCGGTCCCGGATGTTCTTCTCCGGCACCTTCTCGACGAAGCCGACCGTCTCCGGCGATGCGCCCGACGGCAACCCCGAGGCACGCTATGCCGCGTTCGGGACGAAGACCGTCGAGCTGCGGCTCGCCACGTCGTTCATCTCATTGCACCAGGCCCAGCACAACGCCGCGTTGGAGATGACCGGTCAGACCTTCGACGCGCTGCACGCGGCCGCCACCGCGGCCTGGCAGGACCGGCTCGGCGTGGTCAGCGTGTCCGGCGAGAGCGAGAGCCAGCGCGAGTCGCTGTACTCGAACCTGTACCGGCTGAACCTGTACCCGAACTCGCAGTTCGAGAACACCGGCACCGCGTCGGCACCGGTGTACCGGTACGCGTCCCCGGTCGCCGACCCGGCCAAGCAGGCCACCGACACCGAGACCGGTGCGAAGGTGATGGCCGGCAAGGTCTACGTCAACAACGGATTCTGGGACACGTATCGCACCGTGTGGCCCGCGTATTCGTTGCTGTATCCGAAAGTCGCGGCCGAACTCGTCGACGGCTTCGTGCAGCAGTATCGCGACGGCGGCTGGGTCGCGCGGTGGTCTTCGCCGGGTTACGCCGACCTGATGACCGGCACCAGCAGCGATGCCGCGTTCGCCGGCGCCTACCTGCGCGGCGTCCAGCTCGTCGATCCGCTCGCCACCTACGACGCGGCGCTCAAGAACGCCACCGTGTTGCCGCCGTCGAGCGGGGTGGGCCGCAAGGGCATCGAGACCTCGATCTTCAAGAAGTACACCGACACCAACACCGGTGAATCGGTGTCGTGGCAGCTCGAGGGCGACATCAACGACGCGGCGTTGTCACAGATGGCCGCCGCACTCGTGAAGGACCCGCGCACGCCCGCGTCTCGCCGCCAGGAGCTGCAGGACGAGTCGCGCTACTTCGCCGATCGCGCCGGGCAGTACGTCAACCTGTTCGACCCGAGCATCGGGTTCTTCCAGGGCCGCAAGGCCGACGGCAGCTGGGACCAGAGCAAGGCCGACTACGACCCGGAGTCGTGGGGCGGCGTCTACACCGAGACCGACGGCTGGAACTTCGCCTTCCACGCGCCGCAGGACGGCCAGGGCCTCGCCGATCTCTACGGCGGTCGGGCCGAGCTCGCGAAGAAGCTGGACACGTTCTTCGCCACCCCGGAGCTGGCGAACAAGCCGGGCGGTTACGGCGGCGTGATCCACGAGATGCGCGAAGCGGCCGCGGTGCGCATGGGGCAGTTCGGAATGAGCAACCAGCCCTCGCACCACATCCCGTACATGTACGACTACGTGCAGCAGCCGTACAAGACGCAGGCGCTGGTGCGCGAGGTGCTGCGCCGGCTCTACGTGGGCTCCGAGATCGGCCAGGGTTACCCCGGTGACGAGGACAACGGCGAGATGTCGTCGTGGTACATCCTGTCCTCGCTCGGCATCTATCCGTTGCAGCCGGGTTCGCCGAACTGGGTGGTCGGCAGCCCGCAGTTCGACAAGGTGGTCGTGCATCGGCCGGGCGGCGATCTCACCATCACCGCCGACAACAACAGCACGAAGAACGTGTACGTCCAGTCGCTGGACGTGAACGGCAAGGCGCACTCGTCGACGTCGGTCACCAGCACGTCGCTCAACGGCACGTCGAGCCTGCATTTCGTCATGGGACCGAACCCGTCGTCGTGGGGGACCGGGAGCGACGACGTGCCGCCGTCACCGACGAAGGGCTCGACCGCGCCGAACCCGGACCAGGACGCCACCACACCCGGTGTCGGCACCCTGACCGCGGCGAACGGGCAGGACGTGTCGGCGCTGGTCGACGACGATTCGGCGACCCAGACCACGTTCCGGTCCGGCGTCCCGACGCTGACCTGGACAACCGCCGGTGCCGCCCAGCGGGTGCAGATGTACACGCTCACTTCGGGTTCGGCAAAGGGTGACCCGACCGACTGGCGGCTCGAGGGTTCGCGCGACGGTGCGACGTGGACGACGCTGGACACCAGGCACGGCCAGACCTTCCCGTGGCGCACCCAGACCCGGCCGTTCGCCGTCGCCCACCCGGCTCTCTACCGGATGTACCGGCTCGTGTTCACCGGCACTGCGAAGGCCTCGTTGGCCGAGGTGGAACTGCTCGTGACGCCCAGCCCGCGGGGTGCGAAGAAGATCTCGATCACGCCGACGTCGGCGGCGCTTGTCCACCAGGACGGGGTCGACGGTGACCGCGACGTTGGGCACGTTCGTCGCCGCTCGCAACACCACCGGCAGCGACTACACCGCGACGATCGACTGGGGTGACGGCACCACGTCACCGGGCACGCTCGCCGCAGGCCAGCTGAACTCGTACTCGGTGCGCGGATCGCACAGCTACGCCAAGCCGGGCTGGTACCGGGTGACCGTCACGGTCTCCGACGGTTCGCAGTCGGCGAGCGCCACCGTCGGCATCACCGTGTCGGCGGCCGCGACGGGCGGGATCACCGCCGGTTTCGACACCGTGTGCATCAGCGACGACGGCGTGTCCGCCGACTGCGACGGCGGCAACTACTCGCTGTCGCGGCAGGCGCTGGCCGCGGCCGGCGTGACGCAGGGCGAATCGGTCACCGTGGCCGGCACCGATCTGCACGTCACCCTGCCCGCGGTTGCCGCCGGCAGGCCGGACAACGCCGAGGGTGACGGGCAGACCGTGCCCGTGACGTTGCCCGCCGACGCGACCAAGATCGCGTTCGTGGGCACCGGTACCGAGGGCAACCAGACTGCGAACGCCACGCTCACCTTCAGCGACGGGTCGACGCAGACCGTGCCGATGAACTTCCCCGACTGGACGCTCGGTGGCGGCGGCGTGCCGGTACCGACCGGATACACCGCAGTTGCGGCGATGCAGTACCGCCTCAACGCCGGTGCGCAGGACGGCGCGAAACCGTTCCTGTTCGCGGCACCCACGATCGACCTGCCGGCCGGCAAGACGCTGACCGGTGTGGTGATGCCCGACCAGCCCGGAACCCGCAAGGACGACGGGCGGGTGCATCTGTTCGGTGTCGCATCCGACGGCACTCCCGCCCCGGCGCTGGCGCTGACGGTCGGCGGCGCGGCGAAGGCGACCACCGGGCAAGCGGCGACGATCGCCCTCGGACAGGCCGGCGGCGGCGAGGGCTCCTACACCGCGCGGGTGCAATGGGGTGACGCGACGGTCACCGAGGACGCGTCGGTGGACTCCTCCGGCGCGATCACCGGCACGCACACCTGGGCCGCGGCGGGCACCTACACCGTTCACGTGACCGTGTCCGACGACCAGACCAGCGTGACCAAGACGCTCACCGTCACGGTGGCCAGTGCGGCGTCGGCCAAGCTCACCACGGCGCGCAGCATCGCCACCGGCGGGTCGGTGTCGGTCACCGGCTCGGGCTTCGGCGCCGGTCAGCGAGTGGTCGTGACCTTGGCGACCAGCCGCACGGTGACGGCCGACGCACACGGCAAGATCGCGACGTCGCTCCCGGCGCCGACGACCGCCGGGGTGTATGCGGTGACGGCGACCGGCAGTCGTGGTTTCCCGGCCACGGCCACGGTGGCGGTACGCGACGCGGCGAGCGCGGCGGCGTCCGTGCCGCAGGTGCGCTCGACGCTGGTGTTGTCATCGGCCACGGCGATGCCCGGCGAGCGGGTGTCGGCGAGCGGTGCGGGGTACCGGCCGAATGAGAAGGTGACCCTCACCGCGACGGCACGCTCCGGCTCGCACGTCGTGCTCGGTGCCGCGCGTGCCGACGGCGACGGCGTGTTCGCGACGACGTTCGTGATGCCGTCGGTGGCGGGCGGGCTGCGTAGCGTCACGACGTCGAACGCGGCCGTGCCCGGCCTGGCACCCGCGCAGTCGCCGCTGATTACCGTTCGCACACCGCACGGCACCCGCTGACCGAACGGTGCTCAGCGAGTGGTGGCTCGACGCCGACGCACGGTTCGATCGAGTACACCGAGCGTGGCCTTGAGGGCGCTTTCCGGTACCACCGGGAAGCTCACCGGCAGGTCGCGGTCCGGGTCGACCCGTGACCAGTCGTAGTAGGAGGTCACGAGGGTGCCGCCATCGGCCGGCTCGAGCCGGTAGCCGTAGACATGGCCTATCGGCGGCTTGGTCATGCCCTCGATCGTCCAGGCGATCTCCCGGTTCAGGGCGAAGGCCGTGATGACCACCTCGACGTCGTAATCCACCCACGGCAGGTCGCCCAGCGCCCGTCGGTCCATGTGGACGGTGAACCGGTCGCCGACGGCCGTGACCGGTTCACCGGTGGCGTCCATGAGCATGCCGGACGCATCGATGTCGACCTGGCCCAGCGGATCGCGCAGCACCGCGAAGATCTCCTCCGGCGACGCGGCGATCAACCTGGGTACTTCGAGCCGCGTCGGCTTCCCGCTCTCGGTCATCGGGCCAGCATCGCACATCGAGCGCTTACGGCCGTTTGGTTCGAAAATCGAAGCAGCCTGTCAGCCCGAGCCCAACCCGACTCCGGTCGGGTAGCCGGCGGCCGAACGGACGATCTTGCGGATCGGCCCGAGGGTTCGCATATCGAAATGCATGATGTCGCGGCCACCGCCGATCGTGTCGTCGCCGAGCCAGTCGAGGCCGCCGCCCGCGCTGCTGGTCATGGCCTGCACGAGCCGCTTGTCGAGGTCGAGGAAGCCGGAGGTCGGGTTGCGCCACTGCTTCGGCCCGGATACCCGGGTCAGGGCGGCGCGATCGGCGACGATCTTCGCTTTCCACTGGTCGACGGTCAGGTCGGACTTGGTGCCGAGCGCGGCCACCCGCTCGGCCAGCGCAGCGGCTTGGGCGTCGGCGTCCAGCTCGAAGTACCGCTTGAGCGCGCCGGACGACTCGCTCAACTTGTCATAGCTCGCGTCGACCTTCGCCGCACGGTCTGCGCCGGCGGGCCGGGCCTCGAAGTCGGCGTCGCTGACGATCTCGCCGCGTACGAGCAGTTGCGCGCGCTCGATGATGTCGAGGATCGACCGGTTGGCGTCCGTCGCGGGCTTGGCGCCGGCCGCCGGATTGAGCAGGTACGGGTCGGTGCCCGCATTGAGGTCGATCGCGAGGCCGAGTGCGTGCAGACCCTCGCCCGGCTTGCGCAGCGAACTCGGCTCCTCGCGCAACCAGCCGCCCGACGGCGCCGGAACCTTTGCCAGCTCCGCCTCCGCGCGCGCCAAACGATCGGCGAGCGACTTGTGCACGCGGGCCGTCTTGCCCAGGAAGGTGTGGTCGCTGATATCGGCGAACCACTCGGTGAGCGTCTGGGTCACGCCGTTGACGCGCAGCGTCTCGGCTTCGTCACCGCGCAGGCGGATGTCGAGGAGCCGGTCCAGCTCCGCCATCCGCGCGAGGTCGGCAGGGGTGGCGGTGTGGTTGGCCTTCTTGGCGTACAGGGCCCGGTTCTCGTCCATCAGCGCCTTGGCGTCGCCCACCGCGGGCATGTCCCTGGCCTCGTCCGCGGTGAAGTTGTGCGAACTCTTCTCGGCGTCTCGCTGCACGCTGGCCAGTCGCGAGACAGCGGTGTTCCCGGCCAGGCGCTGCAGGCGCAGAAGGGCGGTCTGCTCCGGGTTGAGCGAACTCGCCGGGCCCGGCCGGGCGCCGCGGGCGGCCCGGGCGTGCCCGGGAGCGCGGTCGGCCAGACGCTTGGTCACCGCTCCAGGATCGCGTGCCGAATCGGACTGCGCCAGCTTTATAAGCTCACCTCGTGATCGTTCACCTCGTCGACGGCACCTACGAGATCTTCCGGCAGTACTACGCGCCGCGGCCCGGGCACCTCGACCCCGACGGAGCCGAGATCGGCGCCACCCGCGGTGTCGTGCAATCGGTGTTCTCGATGCTGGCCGACGGCGCGACTCATCTCGGGGTCGCGACGGATCACGTCATCGAGTCGTTCCGCAACGACATGTGGTCGACCTACAAGTCGAGCGCGGGGATGGACCCGCTGCTGCTGGGCCAGTTCGGCTGGCTCGAGGACGCGCTGCGGGCGCTGGGCGTCGCGGTGTGGCCGATGACCGACGTGGAGGCCGACGACGGTCTGGCCAGCGCGGCGAAGGTTGCAGCGGCTGATCGACGGGTCGAGCAGGTGATCATCTGCACGCCGGACAAGGACCTCGGGCAATGTGTCGGTGGCAAGGTGGTGCAGCTGGACCGGCGTCAGGACAAGCTGATCGACGTCGACGGCGTGCAGGAGAAGTTCGGCGTCGCGGCCGAGTCGATCCCGGACTGGCTCGCTCTCGTCGGCGACAGCGCGGACGGGTTCCCGGGCCTGCCCGGCTTCGGTGCCAAGTCCGCCGCCACGTTGCTCGCGCGATACAAGCACCTGGAGGACATCCCGACCGACGCGGGCGATTGGGAGGTCACCGTGCGTGGTGCGGCCAAACTGGCTGCGACGCTCGACGCCCGGCGCGCGGATGCCGACCTGTTCAAGGACCTCGCGACGCTGCGCACCGACGCGGCTGTCGGGAAGGTGGACGACTGGCATTGGACGGGTCCAACCGCCGACTTCCCGGCCTGGTGCGAGCGCTTCGGCTGGCCACGCCTGGCCGAGGACGCCGCGGAGCTCGCCACCGCGCGCACGGTCTGACTGCAAGAGACCGCGAGGACGTGTCGAAAACGCCGTCCACCGTTCGACGCATGGGTGAACGACCCAATCGAGGAGGACGGACATGAAGACCATCAATCTGGGTGTCGCAGACGGGCTGCCGCCGGTCGACTGGGCTGCCATCGCCGAGAAGCTCGAGGCAGGTTCGGCACCCGCTCCGGACGCCGTGAACGCCCGGGCAACCTGGCTCACCACCGTCAACGACGACAGCAGCCCGCACGTGACCGCGGTCGGCGCGGTGTGGATGGACGGCACGTTCTGGTTCCAGACCGGGACCGGCACCCGCAAGGGCCGCAACGTCGCCCGCGACAAGCGCTGCGTGCTGGCCGTGTCCATCCGCGATGCCGACGTCGTCATCGAAGGTGAGGCCGTCCACGTGCGCGAGCCGGACACCGTGGCGCGCATTGCCAAGGTCTGGGCGGACGGCGGTTGGCCGGCCGAGCCGGACGAGAGCGGAACCGGCATCACGGCACCGTTCAACGCGCCGTCGCAAGGACCGCCGCCGTGGAACGTCTATCGCATCGAGCCGCACTCGGCGACCGTGGTGTTGTCGGCCGAACCCGGCGGGCTCACCCGCTTCCGCTTCTGAGGTCGGGCGTAGGTTCGGGTTGTGACCCGCCTCGGCTATCAGATCCCCAACTTCACCTACCCTGGCGTCGCCGCGCAAGACCTGTTCCCGACCGTGCGGCAGCAGGCGGTCGAGGCCGAGAGCTCCGGCTTCGACACGGTGCTGGTGATGGATCACTTCTACCAACTGCCCGGGCTCGGCAAGCCCGAGCAGGACATGATCGAGTGCTACACGCTCCTCTCCGCGCTCGCGCAGCACACCAGCCGGGTGCGGTTGTCGGCGCTGGTCACCGGCAACACCTACCGGCACCCGACGTTGCTGGCGAAGACCGTGACCGCCCTCGACGTCGTCTCCGGCGGCCGCGCGCAGCTCGGCATCGGCGCGGGCTGGTACGAGCTCGAGCACGACTCGCTCGGCTTCGAGTTCGGCACGTTCACCGACCGGTTCGAGAAGCTCGAGGAAGCCTTGCAGATCATCGTGCCGATGCTGCGCGGCGAGCAGTCAACGGTCTCGGGCAAGTGGTATCAGGTGCATGACGCGATGAACCATCCCGCGCCGCTCGGGCGCATCCCGGTCATGATCGGTGGCGGTGGCGAGCGCAAGACGCTGCGGTTGGTGGCTCAGTACGCCGACGAGTCGAACATCATCTGCGGTACGGATGAGATCCAGCGCAAGTTGGACGCGCTCGCCAACCATTGCGCGGATCTCGGCCGGGACCGCTCCGAGATCAGCGTCTCGTACCAGACCAGCGCCTGTGTCGCTCCGACCCACGAGCAGGCGGTCGCCGAACTCGACGACTACCTCGCGCGGCAGCCGGAGGCAGAGGGCCGGCGCGCGCAGTCGATCGTCGGCAGCCCGGACGAGGTTGCCGAGCAGTACGCGCGGCTGCGCGAGTCCGGGATCGACGGTGTCACCGTCAACGCGCCGGCCAACGGGCACATCGAAGGCCGCGTCGCCTTGCTCGGCGAGGCACTTGCGCCGCTGTTCACCGGCTGACCTGCGGCTCACACCGTGCGCGGCGCCACCAGGCCGGACTGATAGGCGAACACGACCAGCTGCGCGCGATCGCGGGCGCCGAGTTTCGTCATCGCTCGACTCACGTGTGTCTTCGCCGTCATCGGGCTGAGCACCATGCGTTCGGCGATCTCGTCGTTGCTCAACCCGTGCGCCACGAGCGCAACCACTTCACGCTCGCGGTTGGTGAGCAGGCCGGGGTCTGCTGCCGGAAGGACGTCGGCCGGCCGAGCGACGAACTCGCTGATCAGCCGCCGGGTGACGGCGGGGGAGAGCAGGGCGTCGCCACGCACCGTCACACGAAGCGCCTGCAGCAAGTCGGCCGGCTCGGTGTCCTTGACCACGAACCCGGACGCACCGGCCCGCAAGGAATTGAAGACGTACTCGTCGAGGCCGTAGTTCGTCAGCATCACCACCCGCACGTCGGCGAGCCGATCGTCATTGGCGATCCGACGGGTCGCCTCGATACCGTCCATCTCGGGCATCTGCACGTCCATCAACACGATGTCCGGGCGGTGCTCGACCGCGCGGTCGACACCCTCGCGGCCGTTCGCCGCCTCCGCCACGACCTCGATGTCGTCCTCGGCATCGAGCAGCGCGCGAATCCCGGTGCGGATGAGCGACTGGTCGTCGACCAGCACGACGCGGATCACGACGTCCCGTTCACCGGCAGTTCGGCGAGCACCGTGAACCCCCTGGACGCACCGGGCTCGGCCTGCAACCGCCCGCCCAGCGCGGTGACCCGCTCGCGCATCCCGATCAGTCCATAACCTGGCACCGGCGGTCGTCGCGAGCCGGTTCCGTCATCGTCGACCCGGACGATCAGCGTGCGCTCGCCGTAGTCGATCTGCACCGACGCGGACGCCTTGCCCGCGTGCCGCGTGACGTTCGTCAACGCTTCCTGCACGACCCGGTAGGCCGCCTGGTCGACGTCCGGTGGCAACGCGCGTGGGTCGCCGCACACCGTGTAGGTCGTCGGTAGCCCTGATGATCGCGCTCGATCCACGAGCGTCGGCAGCAGGTCCAGCCCGCTGCCGTTCGAGTCTTCTTCCCGGCGCAGGACGTCCAGTGTCGCGCGCAACTCGCGCACCGCGTCGTTGCTCGCCTCCTGGATCGCCAGCAACGCGTCAGCGGGTTCCTCGCCGTTCTTGCGCGCGAGATGCGCTGCCACCCCGGCCTGCACTTTGATCACCGAAATGCTGTGCGTGAGCGAGTCGTGCAGTTCGCGGGCGATCCGCAGCCGCTCCTCGACCGCCCGGCGGCGGGCCACTTCGTCGCGGGTGCGTTCGGCCTCCTCGGCGCGGCTCTCGACCTCACGCACGTACGCGTGCCACTGGGCGAACGCCACCACGCCGACCGCAGCCGACACCAGCCAGCCGGTGGCGTAGAAGCGCCGCCAACCTCGATCAGTCCGCATGGTCTCGAGCCTAGGACTGCCTGCAGTGTCTGCGCGTCGTGCAGGGGGAGTAGCCGCGAGCTACTCCGCGGGTGGTATCCGAGGCCTCGGCAACCCGCCCGGCCGGTACTGCAAACAGACGCCTGTCGGGCGACGCGCCGGCAGCCGTTGCGGCGAACGATCGGATGCACCGATTCGATCGAGGAGATACCGATGACGCTGTACCAGACAGATCTCGCCGTCGAGACCGTGCGACCGGGCGACGACGACTACGACGCGGCCGCGCGGGTGTTCTTCGGCACCGGCACGCCGGCCCTGGTGGTCCGGCCCCGGGACCCGACCCAGGTCGCCGCCGCGCTCGCCCACGCACTGCGCCAGGACCTGCCGGTGTCGGTGCGCTCGGGCGGGCACAGTCCGCTCGCGCATGGCACCAACAACGGCGGCATCGTGCTCGACCTGGTTCATCTCGACGACGTCGAGGTGCTCGACGACCGACGTCGGCTCGTCCGGATCGGCGCCGGCGCGACCTGGGGGCGGGTGGCGGCGGCGCTCGATCCACGCGGCTGGGCGATCACTGCCGGCGACACCTCGGGCGTCGGCGTCGGCGGCCTGACTCTGGGCGGCGGGATCGGCTGGCTGGTGCGCCGGCACGGACTGGCGATCGACAACCTGGTCGGTGCACGCGTCGTGACGGCCGATGGCCGGCTCCTTGCGACCTCGCAGTTCGAGCATCCGGACCTGTTCTGGGCGCTGCGCGGCGGCGGCGGCAACTTCGGCGTGGTGGTCGACTTCGACTTCATCGCCCAGGCCGTGAGCACGGTTCACTTCGGGTCGATCACGTACCGGCTCGACGACCCGACCGTGTTGCTCGGCCGCTGGCGCGACGCGATGCGTGCTGCGCCGGAGGAGTTGTCGAGCACGCTGGTGTTGATGCCGCGGACGCCCGCAGCGGCACCGTCGGCACTGGTGCTGCTGTGTTACGCCGGTGACCCGGACACCGCGGTGTCCGAGGCGGACGCCGCGATCGAGCCGCTGCTCGGCCTGGGCACCGTGACCCACGCGAGCATCGCGGAGCGCCGGTACGCGGACATTCTCGAGGACGCCGAGGTTCCGCCGGGCCTGCGCCTGGTCGGGCGCAACACGCTGGTGCCGACGCTCGACGCCGACACGATTGCTGCCGTCGCCGGCATGCACGCCGCACCCGGTCCGAAGATGATCGCGATCCGGGGCCTGGGCGGTGCGTTCGGCCGGGTCCCGACCGCTGCCACGGCCTTCGCCCACCGCGACGCCGAGGCGATGATCGTCGCAATGGTCATGCTCCCCGGCACGGCATCGGACGCCGACGTGGAGCAGGCGCTCGTACCGTGGCAGAGCGTCGCAGGGCCGGGGCACCGGCGTCTACGTGAACTTCCAGGGTTCGGCGACACCGGCGGACATCGCAGCGGCCTATCCGCCCGCGACCCGCGCGCGCCTGGCCGGGGTCAAACGTGCCTACGACCCGGACAACCGGTTCGCGCTCAATCACAATGTGGAGCCCGCGCGAGCCAGCTAGGGTCTGCACCGTGGCAGACCTCCCGGTGCTCGACGCCGCCGAGCAGCGAGTGCTCGGATGCCTGCTGGAGAAAGAGGTCACGGTCCCCGCGTCCTACCCGATGACGGTCAACGCGGTGCGCACGGCGTGCAACCAGACCAGCAGCCGGGAACCGGTGGTCGACTACGACGAGGATCTCGTGCACGCGACGCTGCGCTCGCTGCGGGACAAGGAACTCGCCGCACCGCTGTGGCAGGGGGCCGGCAGCCGGACGGTGAAGTACCTGCAGACGTTCAGCCAGCGCCGCGAGATCCCGCCGGATCAGCGCGCACTGCTGACCGTGCTGCTGCTGCGCGGACCGCAGGCGGCCGGCTCGCTGCGATCGCGCAGCGAACGCCTGCACCGCTTCGCCGACCGCAGCGACGTCGAAGCGTGCCTCGCGCGGATGGCCGCCGCAGAGCCGGCGCTGGTGCGCGAGCTCGCGCGCCAACCGGGGCAGCACGACACCCGGTGGGTCCATCTGCTCGGCCCGGTCGAGACCCTCGAGCCACTCGCCGCGCCGCCCCCGGTCGACCGTGAGGCCGTGCTGGTCGCCGGCGCCGACGCGCGGGACGACAAGGTCCGGGCCTCGTACGGCGAGGTCGCCGCGTCGTACGCCGACGCGTTGGTCGGCGAGCTGGCCGACCTGCCGTTCGAGTCGTGGCTGCTGCGCCGGGTGGTCGAGCTGTCCGGGTCTGCGCCGGTGATCGAGGTGGGCAGCGGCCCTGGCCACGTCACTGCGTTCCTGGCCGGGGCAGGTGCCGACGCGACCGGGCTCGACCTGACCCCGCGGATGGTCGAGGAAGCCCGCCGCCGGTATCCGGAGGTCACGTACGAGGTCGGGGACCTGCGGCGGCTGATGCGCCCGGCGAATCACGACGGGTGGGGTGCGGTACTCGCGTGGTATTCGCTGATCCATCTCGCGGCTTCCGAGCTGCCCGCGGCCATCGCTGCGTTGACCCGACCGTTGCGTTCGAGCGGTTGGTTGGTGATCGCAGTGCACTGCGGTGCCGAGGTGCGGATAGTGACCGACTGGTTCGGGCACGAGATCGATCTGGACTTCGTCCTGCACGATCGCGCCGAGATCCTCGACTGCGTCGAACGAGCCGGGCTGACCGACGTCGAGTGGTATCACCGCGGGCCGATCGGCGCTCGCGGTGAGACCACGCAGCGGCTGTACGTCCTGGCCCGCAAACCATAGGCCCGCTGCGGATCGTCTGCCGGACCTGTCGATTTCGCACTCGGCTCGTTCGACGCCATGGTGAGCCAACCCGATCGAGATCAGGAGACAGAACCATGCGAACGCTCATCGTCACCGCATTCGTGTCCGCTGACGGTGTCATGGAGGCACCCGGCGGAGGCGACCACCGCAATGCGGGCTGGACGTTCAACGACGTCGAGTTCGACCCGGCGGCCTACGAACTCAAGGGCAGCGAGCAGGAAGAAGCCGGTGCGCTGCTCGTCGGGCGCCGATCCTATGAGGAGTTCGCCCCGACCTGGCCCTCGATCGCGGAGTTCGAGCGGTACAACACGCTGCCGCGCTACGTCGTGTCCACCACGCTCACGGCCGACGACCCGCGATGGCCGGCCACCGTGCTGAGGTCGATCGGCGACGTCGCCGCGCTCAAGGAAACCGACGGCGATCCGATTCTGGTGCACGGCAGCGCAACGCTCGGTCAGGCGCTCGCCGACGCCGGGCTGGTGGATCGCTACCACCTGCTGGTGTTCCCGGTGTTGCTCGGTGCCGGCAAGCGCCTGTTCAGCGAGGCCGACAAGCCGACCACGAAGCTGCGACTGGTCGAGCACGAGGTGTACCCGAACGGCATCCAGAAGCAGATCTTCGACGTCCGGACCGCCGCGATTGCGAGCGGCTGACACGCGGCACCAGCCGCCGGCCGGTCAAGGCCTCCAGCCGGGCGGCGGGTCCTCGCCGATCACTCCGTCGACCGACTCGCGCAGCAGGTCCGCGTGCCCGGTGTGCCGGCCGTACTCCTCGACGAGATCGAAGACGAGGCGACGCAGGCTGGCGTGCTGCCCTTCGGCGCCGACGTGCGCCGGCTGATCGAGTCCGCCGTCGGCGAGCGCAGCGGCCACACGCGTGCGGGAGCGTTCGATCGCGCCGTCCCACAACGCATACAGCCGTTGCGGGGTGTCGGCTGCGGCAGACGTGAACTCCCAGTCCGGGTCGGTGTCCCAGGCGGCGGGATCCCACGGGCTCCCCGGCGGATCGCCACGCAGTTTGGTGGTGAACGTGTAGTCCTCGACGAATGCCAGGTGCTTGAGCAGGCCGCCGAGGGTCAGCGACGAGGTCGGGATGCGGGCCTGCAGCCCGGCGGCGTCGAGGCCGCCGGCCTTCCAGCGGAAGGTCGCGCGCAACCGGTCGAGTGCGCCGAGCAGGTGCTCGGCCTCGGTGCCCGCCAGCGGGGGTTCCCAGGGAGTGTCGGACGCAGTCATGATCGCCTCGTTCACGTGGGGTCGGGTCAGGAGATCGCAGCCTTCACGAGCCCGGCCACCTTCTTCTCCACCGCCGGACTCCACTTCATCAACGCGTAGGCCACCGGCCACAGATCGCCGTCGTCGAGGTTCGCGGACTCCTGGAAGCCGAGCGTGGAATAGCGGTAGCCGAACTTGCCCGAGTCCTGGAAGAACACGACGACCTTGCCGTCGGCGTCGGTATAGGCGGGCATGCCGTACCAGGTCCGGGGTACGAGGTCGGGCGCGGTCTCGGTCACCGTCACGTGCACCCGCTCGGCCAGCGCGCGGTCCGCGGGCGCCATCTCGGCGATCTTGTCGAGGATGGCCTGCAGACCGTCGGCCTTCTTGGCGCCTTTTCGCCCCTCGGCGCGTAGTTCGGCGGCACGCTCCTTCATCGCGGCGCGCTCTTCGGCGGTGAATCCGTCGGACTTCGTCTTCTTCGCGGGGGGCATGCGGAGTCGTCCTCTCTCGACGCGTCGGTCCCGGCACGCTGCCGGACACGAGGAACGTTAGGCGCCGGCCGCACCGCCGCGCTTCTCGATTCGTGATCGGATTCGAGGGGCAGCCGCCCGCGTCGGGGGGCTGCCGACTCTGGTAACGTTGCTCACGGTTGTCAGCACCTCCTTCATCGGCACGAACAGCGACGCAGGACTTGTTGAGTTTGCGGCTGTTCGTACGACCGGGTGCCTAATCCGAGAGCGACGACTCGCACACCGCGACCAACGCGCAAGGTGCGCGTGGTCACCGGCTCCCGGAGGGACCGACATCATGGCACAAGGCACAGTCAAGTGGTTCAACAGCGAAAAGGGCTTCGGCTTCATCGCACCCGACGACGGATCGAAGGACGTCTTCGTCCATTTCTCCGCCGTCGTGGGTGACGGATACAAGAGCCTGGACGACAACCAGCGCGTCGAGTTCGACACCACGCAGGGTCCGAAGGGTCCGCAGGCGGAGAACGTCGTCGCGATCTGACGTTCGCAGGCGGGCACGCAAGTGCCCGGACCCGGCCGGGGATCGAGTCGATCCTCGGCCGGTCGATCGGGCTGATGAGGCCGGCGAGACGCCATTCGTGGCGCCGCCGGGCCTTTCAGGGGCCACAATGAAACAGCACGTCCAGTTCACCAACCAGATGATCGGCTACACGGTCGTCGACGCCGCCGAGCGCCCATTGGGCACGCTGGTCGTGCTCTACGCCGACGCCGACAGCGGTGAAGTCGTCTTCGGCGGCATCGCAATGATCCGCCGCGGTCGACGCCGCACCGTCTTCCTCCCGCTGGACAGCGCACGCATCGATGGACAGAACGATCACCGTGCGCTGCGGCGGCCAACTCGTCCGCCGGGCGCCCGCGACCCAGAGTGGGCGGCCGCTGCCCGCGGACAGCGAGCCCGACCTGTTCGCTCATTACGACATGACCTACACGAGTCCGTCATCTGCCTCGCGGCGCCTGCTGCTCGCGCAGACCTGACCGGGCCGTTCCTGCGCGCTGCCGACGCACCCGTACTGCGGTGCCGTCGCGCGCGCCTCACAGATTGCTTCCAACGTGACTTCATTCGCCGAACTCGGCGTGCCCACATCACTGACCGGCGTGCTTGCCGACGCCGGCATCGTGACACCAACCCCTATCCAGGCAGCGACACTGCCTGATGCGCTTGCCGGCCGCGACGTCCTGGGCCGTGGCCGGACCGGCTCCGGCAAGACACTCGCGTTCCTCGTCCCGATCGTCGCCCGACTGTCCTCCGGCCGGCGGGCCCGCGCGGGCCTGCCACGGGCGCTGGTTCTGGCGCCGACGCGAGAGCTCGCAGGTCAGATCGACTCGGCGCTGCGCCCCCTGGCCCGGGCCGCGGGGCTCACCTCGGTCACCGTGTTCGGTGGCGTGGGGCAGCAGCCTCAGGTGGCCGCCCTTCGGCGCGGCGTCGACATCCTCGTCGCATGCCCCGGTCGCCTCGAAGACCTCATCACGCAGCGCCACTGCTCGTTGGACCACATCGAGATCACGGTCCTCGACGAAGCCGACCACATGGCCGACCTGGGCTTCCTGCCGGCGGTTCGGCGGCTGCTGAACCGCACTCCCGACGGCGGTCAGCGCATGCTGTTCTCCGCGACGCTGGACAATGCCGTCAACACCCTGGTCCGGGCCTACCTGACCAACCCGGCTGTGCACGAGTCAGATCCCGCGCAGTCATCGGTGACCACGATGATCCACCACCTCCTGCACATCGAGCGTGAGGACCGCGTGGCCGTCCTGGTCGACCTGGCCGGGGCTTCGGACCGGACGGTCGTGTTCACCCGCACCAAGTACGGCGCGAAGGCGCTGAGCCGACAGCTCAATCGCAGCGGCGTCGCTGCCGGCGAACTCCACGGCAACCTCAGCCAGGGCGCGCGCGAGCGCAACCTCGCCGACTTCCACGCCGGGCGCGTCCGCACGCTCGTGGCGACCGACATCGCCGCACGCGGGATCCACGTCGACGACGTCACGCTCGTCGTGCACGCCGATCCGCCGGGTGATCACAAGGCCTACCTGCACCGCTCGGGGCGCACCGCCCGGGCCGGCAACAGCGGCACTGTCGTGACCTTGATGACCAGTGACCAGATGCGCGACGTCCGGGCGCTGACCCGTGCGGCGGGCATCGCCGCGACGACCACGAAGGTTTCCGGCTCGAACGGCTCGGCCACGGCGGCGATCGCCGGTTCGGGGCAGGCGCGCACGGACGTGCCGGACCGGACGCCGCGAACACATCGTCCGCATGCGGCGGGAAACAACACCGGGCGGGGCCGACGGACGCGCCATCCGCGCCGATCGTCCACCGCGGGGCACGGCACGCGCAGCCGCTGACCGCGACGTCAGGTCGCGTCCGGCATGCCTCGATCGACGGCGCGGGCGCTCGAACCGATCTCGTGCATGTGGCTCAACGCGATCCGGTAGGAATCGAGCAGGCCGGTCTCGGTATAGGGCACACCCAACGACAGGCAGTGTCGTCGCACCATCGGCTGCACCCGGCGTAGCGCCGGACTCGGCATGCTCGGGAACAGATGATGCTCGATCTGGTAGTTCAACCCACCGAGCATCGTGTCGACGAAGCGGCTCCCGCTGATGTTGCGGGAGGTGATGACCTGCTTGCGCAGGAAGTCCAGTGAGTCGTCGTCGGTGAGTGTCGGCATGCCCTTGTGGTTCGGCGCGAACGAGCAGCCCATGTACACGCCGAACACGGCCTGCGTCACGCCGATGAACGCAGCTGCCTTGCCGAACGGCATCACCAGCAGCGGCAGACCGACGAGCAGCGCGACGTGGACGAGCAGCAGCAGCTTCTCCGAACGCGGGTAGCGCACCCGCTTGCCGCCCCACAGATGCGTGAACGCCGACACGTGCAGATTCACGCCCTCGAGCGTCAACAGAGGGAAGAACAGTCCCGCCTCGTGCTTGGCGATGAACCGAGCCACACCGCGACGGCTCGCGACCTGTTTCGACGTGAAGGCCAGCACGCTCTCGGCGATGTCCGGGTCGTGTTCCTCGTGATTCGGATTGGTGTGATGACGGGTGTGCTCGTCGACCCACCACCCGTAGCTCAGCCCGACCACCAGGTTGCCGACGAGGAGTCCGACGACATCGTTGTTGCGTCGCCGCCGGCACACCTGCTGGTGTCCCGCATCGTGGCCCAGGAAAGCGATCTGGGTGAGCACGACGCCGAGCGCCGCGGCGACCAGCAGCTGGAACCAGGAATTGCCGAGCAGCCACGCACCCGACACCACTGCGGCCATCGCGACCGCGAGCAGCCCGGCCCGACCTGCGTAGTACCCGCGGCGCCGTCGCAGCAGCCCCTCGGCCCGCACCTCGCGGCACAGTTGGGAGAAATCACTGCCTCGAGTGGGCACGACGGCTGATGCGGTCATCCGCACTCCATTCGGACAAGAACCGAATGGGGCGACTGCGCCAACCGGATGCCTCAGTCTGCCCCACTGTCGCTGTGAGTGTCATCTGGACGCCGAGGGTCGGGCGCCCCGTCGACGGGTGTGCAGGCAGGTCAGTTGGGCATGTCGGCGAAGCGGCTGTAGCGGCCCTGGAAGGCGACGGCGACGGTGGCGGTAGGGCCGTTGCGGTGCTTGGCGATGATGATGTCCGCCTCGCCGGCGCGCTCGGTCTCGGGTTCGTAGAGGTCGGGCCGGTGGACGAGCAGCACGACGTCGGAGTCCTGCTCGATCGAACCCGATTCACGCAGGTCGGACAGCAGCGGCTTCTTGTCGGTGCGCTGTTCCGAGCCACGGTTGAGCTGGGAGAGCGCGACGACGGGGACGTCGAGTTCCTTGGCCAGCAGCTTGATCGCCCGGCTGAACTCCGAGACCTCCTGCTGGCGCGACTCGACGCGCTTGCCGCTGGTCATCAGCTGCAGGTAGTCGATGACGATGAGCTGCAGGTCGTGGCGCTGGCGCAGGCGGCGCGCCTTGGCGCGGATCTCCATCATCGTCAGGTTCGGCGAGTCGTCGATGAACAGCGGGGCATCGGCGAGCTCGGACGAGCGCAGCGCGAGACGCCGCCAGTCCTGATCGTTCATGTGGCCGGATCGCATGTTCTGCAGCGCCACACCGGCCTCGGCGGCGAACAGCCGCATCATGATCTCGAGCTTGCCCATCTCCAGGGAGAAGATGGCCGTCGACTTCTGGTGCTTCACCGCCGCCGAGCGGGCGACGTCGAGGGCCAGGGTGGAGTTGTGCGTGGGCACCAGGGTGCGCCCGGCGAGATACAGGTGATCGGCGTTGTCGACCTGCACGCAGCGCACCGGCATCGACGCCACCGGGCGCACCGCAACGACCGAACGCGCCGCCGCGGACTCCTCGATGGCCACGGCATAGTGGTCGCGGCCGCCGACCGTCTCGACCTGCAGCACGGCGTGCAGGCCGAGGGTGGCGGCGAGCTCACGCACGTCGGCGGCCAGCCGCCGGTTGGTGCCGACGTGCAGCTGCATGGCGGCGGCGCCGTCGAGCAGGCCGTCGAGCAGCGCACGCCGCTGCGCGGCGTCGGCGCGCAGGTAGGTACGTGGGATGTGCTTGTCGCCGAGCACACCGAGGCCCCGCAGCCGCGCCTGCACGGTGCCGTGCTGGAGCTGGCAATTGCGGCAGCGGCGTCCGCCACTACCGGGCGCGCCGCAGTCGGGGCACGCCGAGCGCGCCGGCGCCGCACTGCGCAGCTGCAACCGGTGCCGGCACGAGCGGCCGCAGGTGAGTGCGTGCGGCTGGGCCGGCACGAAGACCGCGCCACAGACGATGCAGCGGCGCTGCGCGGCCTCCGGGACCGGCAGCTGCACCCGGTAGCGCAGCGCGCCGGCGAGCGGGCTGACCGTGACACCGGCCGCGCGTAACCGCGGCAGCATGCGCGGGTCGGGGCAGGTGACGCTGACCGCGTCGGAATCCGGATCGGCGAGCCAGACCCCGAGCAGGTACGGCGGCAACGGCAGCGACGCCGTCGGGAGCTGCAACGGCGCTGCGCCGGCGACCGTGTGGGCCCGCCCGGCGCGGGTGAGGTCGTGATGCAGGGTTGCGGTGGTCACCACCGCCCGGGCCGGTTCGTGCGCATCGCTCGCAGCGCCCCGGCTGCCGACCAGCACCGGCACCGATCGTGGCGCCGCGGTGGTGACCCACTGGTGATCGGCGTCGGCGGTGATCACCGTGCCGTCACTGAACTCGACCTCGAAGCACGGTCGGCCGATCATCACCTCGGTGGCGGCGACGACCCGGGTGGGGCGTCCGTCGGCGCCCAGCAGCGCATCGCCGATCCCGACCTCGCCCATCGAGATCCAGCCGGTGGGAGTCGGCAGCGGGGTCGTGAGACCCAGCGCCTTGCCGCTGCCCGGACGGCCGGCGACGGTGACCATCTGCCCCGGGTGCAATCCGTTGGTGATCTCGTCGAGCTGCCGGAAGCCCGTCGGGATGCCGGTGCCGATGCCGCCGGTGGCGGAGATCTTCTCGATCTCGTCGAGCGTGGGCTGCAGCAGCGACTCGATGTGGACGTAGTCCTCGGACGTGCGCCGCTCGGTGACCTCGTACACCTCGGCCTGGGCGCGGTCGACGACGTCGTCGATGCTGCCTTCGACGTCGTTCGCGCCCGACGACGCGTCGTAGCCCATCTGGACGATCCGGGTGCCGGCGGTGACCAGGCGGCGCAGGATGGCGCGGTCGGCGACGATGGCGGCGTAGTAGCCGGCATTGGCCGCGGTGGGCACCATCGAGATCAACGTGTGCAGGTACGGGGCGCCGCCGACGCGGGCCAGTTGCCCGGCGCGGGTGAGCTCGGCGGAGACCGTGACGGCGTCGGCCGGCTCGCCCCGGGCGTAGAGATCGAGCACGGCGTCGTAGATCAGCTGGTGCGCCGGCCGGTAGTAGTCGCCGGGGCGCAGCACCTCGATGACGTCGGCGATCGCGTCCTTGCTCAGCATCATCGCGCCGAGGACGGACTGCTCGGCCTCGACCGCCTGCGGCGGAGTCCGATCGAACTCGCTGCGCCCGGACGAGGGGCCGGGCGCGTCGTCGATCAAGGTCACGACACCCTCCTCGACGACTCGCGCTTCGTGTTCACCTGTTCGATTGTCGGGGAAGGTTCCGACAGTTTTCGCAACAGCCGTCGCGACGCTAGGACAGCGCCAGGATCGACCACAAGTTCAGCCGGTGGACAACCTGTGGGCGGGGTTGTGGGAATCGCCGACGAGCGTGTGCACACACCGGTGGACAACCGTGTGGACAGCGCCTCCGAAAGCGCATCCGGTCCAGGGAAACCGGGGGCGGGGCAGATCGCCGCAGTGTGGACGGAAATTGCCCGACAGATTTTTACCAGGTGCCCAGAATGTGAGAATCCGGCAGATCGATCATGATCTGCCGGATTCTCGCAAGATCGTTCAGTGCAGTCTCGAGTTCGTTCAGACGGCCTGGACGGTGACCGGGATGGACGCCACCACATCGGGGTGCAGATCCACGGTGACCGTGTGCGACCCGAGGGTCTTGATGTGGCCGTCGATCTGGATGCGTTTGCGGTCCAGCGTCGGGCCGCCGGCACTCTTCACCGCGCCGGCGATGTCGCCGGCCGTGATCGAGCCGAACAGCCGGCCGTCCTTGCCGGCTCGCGCGTCGATGGAGACGCTGAGCTTCTCGAGATCGGCCTTGATCTCGCGGGCGTGGCCGAGGTCACGGATGTCGCGCGCATCGCGAGACCGTTTGATCTGGGCGATCTGCTTCTCGGCGCCCTTCGTCCAACTGATCGCTGCGCCGCGCGGGACGAGGAAGTTGCGGCCGTAGCCGTCGGCGACGTCGACGATGTCGCCCGCCTGCCCGAGCCCGGCAACCTCGCGGGTGAGGATGAGCTTCATGTGGTCCTCCTGCCTCAGCGCGCGGTCGAGGTGTACGGGAGCAGCGCCATCTCGCGGGCGTTCTTGATCGCCTTGGCGATCTGCCGCTGCTGCTGCGCGCTGACGCCGGTGACACGGCGGGCACGGATCTTGCCGCGGTCGGAGATGAACTTGCGCAGCAGGTTGATGTCCTTGTAATCGATGTACTCGATCTTCGCGGCGCTGAGCGGGTTCTGCTTCTTCTTCGGTTTACGAATCGGTGGCTTGGGCATCTGATGTGCTCTCTGTTCTGATTGAGAAATCTATGTGATTAGAAGGGCGGTTCGTCCGAGAACCCGCCACTGCTGCCGCCGGAGCTGGCCGGGGCCGAACCCCACGGATCATCAGCCGGCGCGCTGGATCCGCTGCTCTCCGAGCCGGACGAGCCGTAGCCGCCTCCGGAAGAGGACGAGCCGCGCTGGGTGCGGTTGACCTTCGCGGTCGCGTATCGCAGCGAGGGGCCGACCTCGTCGACCTCCATCTCGACCACGGTGCGCTTCTCACCCTCGCGGGTCTCGAACGAGCGCTGCTTGAGCCGGCCCTGAGCGACGACGCGCATGCCGCGCTGCAGCGACTCGGCGACGTTCTCGGCGGCCTGACGCCAGATGGAGCAGCGCAGGAACAGCGCGTCGCCGTCCTTCCATTCGCTGGTGTTGCGGTCGAAGGTGCGCGGCGTGGACGCGATGGTGAACGACGCGACGGCTGCTCCGGACGGCGTGAACCGAAGCTCCGGGTCGGCGGTCAGGTTCCCGACAACGGTGACGATCGTTTCGCCGGCCATGTCAGCGCTCGTCCGGACGCAGGACCTTGGTGCGCAGCACCGATTCGTTGAGGTTCAGCTGCCGGTCGAGTTCCTGCACCGCGGCCGGGTTGGCCTGCAGGTCGACGACGGCGTAGATGCCCTCGGCGTGCTTGTTGAT
The DNA here is from genome assembly GCA_963850835.1 of uncultured Actinomycetota bacterium. Classification (GTDB taxonomy): domain Bacteria; phylum Actinomycetota; class Actinomycetes; order Mycobacteriales; family Jatrophihabitantaceae; genus Jatrophihabitans. The sequence goes on from CAWKNB010000011.1 coordinate 265,278, forward strand.
CTCGTAGGCCATCCGGCGCCGGCCCCACACGTCGACCTTCTCGACTGTGCCGCCGTCGCTCTTCACCACCGACAGGAACGCGTCGAGCGACGGTGCGATCGTCCGCTCTTCGAGGGTGGGGTCGAGGATGACCATGACTTCGTAATGGCGCATGAGCGAGCCATTCCTCCTATGGACTGTTCGGCCGCGGACGGTCCGCGGCAGGAGGTGTGCGACCGCTGCGGCACGATGGCCGGCTCGGCGACGCCCTGTGCGGTCGCCGATCAGGTGGGTCGAACCCGTTCAGAGTACCGGCGCAGCGGACCGAAGCCCAATCCGAGCGGTCGGGCGCGGCTGTGCGGCTCAACCCCGGCGGCGGCGTACCACCACGTTCGCGCAGGCGGCGGACACGGCGGCCAGGGCGGCGATCGCCCCGATGGCGAGCATCCACGGCTGGTGCCCCGGCAGCGGCGCCGACCGGGCTACCGACTGCACCCGCTCGGCCGATGTGACGGGACCGGTGAGCGGCGGCGACGGCAGCGCTACCGGAACCGCGGCGGCGACCGCCCGGGCCGGCGCTGTGTGGGCGGCGGCGACCTGCGCCACGACCCGCCGCGACACCGGCGCCCGAGCGGCTCCGCGGTGCTGTGCCGGCGAGCTGTGCGGCCTGGGTGCGGCGCTGGTCAGGTGCGAGATCGGCCGGGCGGCCGCGATGACCCGTGACGCGCGGGTCGGGCGGTGCCGAGTCACGGCGGCATGGCGCCTCGGCGTCGCGGTGCGCCCGGTGTGTCGCGTGCTGCCCGGCGCGGACGGCCTCGGTGGCGCGGGCGTCGATCTCGGCACCGACGGGCTCGGCCGGGGCGGCGTCGGTTTCGGCGTCGGGCGGTTTCGGCGGTGTCGGTGTCGGCCTCGGAGACGGCGATCGCGGCGGTGTCCGGTGCGGCTTCGGCGGACAGGTCCTGTCGTGGGCCGGCCCCGCGACGTGCGAGTGCACCCGGTGCGCTCGGCCATGCGGTGCCGCTCCGGCCGGTTCGGAAATCAGCAGCGCGGCGCACACCAGCGCCGCGCCCAGCACGGCGCAGGCAGCCGGACATCCCAGCCGCAATGATTTCGGCGCACGATCTTCATCAGCGTTCATCGGCCCCCCGATCGCCGTCGCGACGATAACGCACAGTGACGGCGACCGGAAGGCTTTCGCACGAACGCGACGGGTTACCCCCCGGTTTGTGGCGGTCGGACCGGTTTCCGGTCAGAGCATGCGGCCGAACACCGAGAACCGGACGTAACCGATGGTGACCCCGGCCAGCGCGACGATCGCGAAGATCGCGAGCAGCACCGGCAACCGCGCCGAGCCGACGGCACTCGCCTGCTGGGCGTTGCGGCGCTCGGCCGCACTCGCGCGCTCACCCGACCCGGCCGCCGGTCGGTTCATCGAGACGGGTTGCAGCACCGATCCGCCCGGCATGGCCGCGACACGTGCACCTCCGGCACCCGCCCCTGCCCCTGCCGGCGGCGCGGCAGCAGCCCCGGCGGCCGGCACGCCGGGCACGCTGCCGGCGCTCACGGGCGATGTGTCGCCGGCGGTCGCGGTCAGCCCCCCGGTCTGACCGGATCCGCTCGAAGAACCCCCGGCAGCCGGCGCGGGAGCGACGGCCGACGTGGTTGGCGAAGGAGCCGCCGGATGACCGCTGCTACGCGACGGGCTCGGCGCCACCCGAGGCACCGAGACCCGGACGTGCACGGTCGGCACGACCTTGTTCACTGCCCTGGTCGCCTTCGACACGACCTTCGACGCCGCGGAGGTCACCGTGCTGACGACCGGCGCGACCACGATCGTCGCCGTGCAGGTGGCGATCTGGGTGATCTTCGAAACGGCCTTCCCGAGCGGCCCGAGGACGCTGACGACCTTCTGCACGCTCCACGACACCGTGTAGGTGCCGGCGTTGGTGTAGCGCACCGTCGAGCCGGCCACGCCGCCGAGCACCTGGTATGCCCCGCCGATGACGTCGTAGGTGACGGAGTCGCCGGCGTCGATGTCCACGCGCACGTTGCTCAGCCCGAGCGTCACGGTGTGGTCGGTGCTGGCCGCGGCCGGAGTGGCGTGCACCGACAGCATCAGGACTGTCAACAGCGCCGCCAGTGCGGCTCCCGAAACCGCGCGCAACGTCCGCGCCATCCTGCCCCCGTGCGTGGTCATCCGGCCCTCCCCGGTAGCGGCGTCCACCGATCACCTTCCCGGCCTGCCCGTTTTGCTCAACGATCGCCATCGTGGCGCGGATACGGCCGCCGCGCTGTCACCTACCCGACATAGGCTGGCTCCATGGCAGCGATCGGAGCACATGTCGATTCCGCCGATCCGTTGTCGGCCGCCGCTGCGGTCGGCGCCGAGGCGGTGCAGTTCTTCCTCTCCGACCCGCAGGGGTGGAAGAAACCGCAACCGCACCCGCATGCCGACGCCATCCGCGCCACTGACCTCACCGTGTACATCCATGCGCCGTATCTGGTGAACGTGGCGACCACGAACAATCGGATCCGGATCCCGAGCCGCAAGATCTTGTCCGAGCATGCGCAAGCTGCAGCCGGCATCGGCGCGAAGGCGCTGATCGTGCACGGCGGCCACCTGAATGCGAAAGACGACCCGGCGATCGGCGTGGACAACTGGCGCAAGACCTTCGCCCGGGTGCACGAGGAAGGCGACGGGTTCCCGGTGCAGGTGCTGATCGAGAACACCGCCGGCGGCAACAACGCGATGGCCCGGCGGTTCGACCGGTTGGCGATGCTGTGGGATGCGGTCGGTCAGTACGGGGTCGGGTTCTGCCTCGACACGTGTCACGCGCATGCAGGCGGCGAGGACCTGTCCGACATCGTCGAACGCGTCCTGAAGATCACCGGGCGCATCGACCTCATCCACGCCAACGACAGCCGCGACGCCTTCGACTCAGGCGCCGACCGGCACGCCACGTTCGGCACCGGTCAGATCGACCCGGGCGTGATCGCCGACGTGTGCCGTGCCGCGGGTTGCGACGTCGTCGTCGAGACACCCGCCGAAGGACAGGCTGCTGACATCGACTACTTGAGAACGTCCGTCTGAGGGCCGAGCAACTCCTGCTCGTCGTCACCGCCGCGCCAGTCCTCGTCCGCGCCGTCGAACACACCGCCGCCGGGGTCGTCGGCACCGTCGGCGCGTACGACGTCGAGCCACGGGCACCACATCTCGCGGATCACCAGCCCGGCCAGGGCGAGCAACAAGCCGTCGCGCAGCAGCAGCACGAGCATCAGCCAGCCGTAGGCGATGCCATGATCCGGGTCGGCGAAGCCGAGCAGGATGGTCAACGTCAGGATCCACACCAGGACCTCGACGAACTGCCATACCAGGGTGAGCCGCCAGCGTGGTCGGGCGAGCGCGATGAGCGGCACCAGCCACATCGAGTACTGCGGGCTCCACACCTTGGTCGTGAGCAGGAACGCCAGCACGCACAGGAACGCCAGCTGGGCGAGTCTGGGCCGTACCGGCGCGGCCAGCCCGACCCAGCACACCGCGAGCAACGCGACCAGTAACGCCAAGGCCACCGCGGTGCCGGGCGGCTTCCAGAACGGCGCGTCCTGGTCGCTCACGGACGCGGTCCACAGCGTGCGGCCCATCGCCCAGAACGTCGAACGCTCCGTCGGCCGGTCGATGGAGAACCGGTAGAACTCCCACCAGCCGCGGTGGTAGGCGATCGCGATCGGGCCGTTGACCGCGAACCACACCAACCCGGCGGCGAGCGTTGCCCAGGCGGCGTCGGCGAACTTGCGGGTGCGCACCGCGAGGATCCAGATCGCCACCAGCAGGAACACCGGGTAGAGCTTGGCCGCCGTCCCGAGCCCGATCATCGCCCCGGACAGCACGGGTCTTCGGGCCGCCCACGCCCACATCGCGGCGGCGGTGAACGCCATCGCGAGCAGGTCCCAGTTCGAGAATGCGTGGAACACCAGCAGTGGTGACAGCGCGAAGATCGCGGCGTCCCACGGCCGGCCGCGCGCGGTCTGGGTCGTCGCCGCGGTGACGACCAACGCGCACAACGACAGCAGCAGCGCGGTCAGCACCCCGAAGATGACGACCGACGACCAATCGGTCTCCAGAGCATGGATGCCGCGGGTGAGATCGGCCGTGAGCCACATGAAGGCGCCGGTCAGCACCGGGTATTCGACGGTCGTGTCCCGGTAGGGCACGGCGCCGACGTCGAGCCGCTCGTCGCTCCACAGCGGAACGACGTCGGAATAGCAGAAATGCGTGTACTGCTTGTTGCCGACCCAGTCGCCGGTCGTGCACGGTGCCTTCTGAGCGAAGCCCAGCGCCAGGGTCACCAGCGTCATGAGCAGCAGCCAGCGCAACGGCGTCCACCAGGTGCGCCCGACTCCCGCGTGCCGGCCCCACGGGCCGCCGATCGGCCGGGACGCCCGCCAGACCGTCGGATCGGTGCGGCTGGGCAAACGCTCGGCCGCTCGACTCATTGAGTCATCCTGGCATGCGCGTTTCGACGACATCGGCGCGCAGGGCGACCGCCGGTCTCGCGGCTATCCGCAGCCGCCCGGCGCGGAGCACGCAGGCGACGGCGGGCTCGAGGTGCGGGTGGGCCCGCTCGGGCCGCCGCCCGACGAGGGCGGGTTCGAGGGGTTCGGAGCCGACGACGACGAGGAGGTCGGGCTCGACGGCCGCTGGGTGGGCGGCGAGTACGACGGCTGCGCAGGGTCGCTGCTGGTCGGCGCCGACGAGGTCGGGGTCGGCGTGGCCGTCGGGCTCGGCTTCGGCGCCATGCCGTCCTCGCCGATCTGCTGCGTGCCCGGCAGTTTCTGCTCGGCCTGGCCCTTGAGGTAGGTGTCCATGAACAGCTTCCACGTCTTGCCGGGCAGGTCCGAGCCGTACATCGGGGAGCCGTCGGCGTTGTAGATCGGCTTGTCCCGGTATCCGGTGCCCACCCAGACTGCCGCGCTGACCTGCGGGGTGAAGCCCACCATCCACGCGTCGCTGTTGTTCGTGGTCTTGGTGCCGATGCCGACCGTGCCGGTCTTCGCCGCCGAGGCGCGGCCGTTCGCGAGCGCGTCGCCGGAGTACTTCGCGACGGGTTTGAGCGTCATCGTCACGTCGTTCGCGACGCGCGGATCGACGGCGCCCTCCGGGGTGGCCTGGTGCTGGAAGACCACGCCGCCGTCGGACGCCGTGGCCGACTGCACGAGATAGGCGTTGTTGCGGACACCCTTGTTGGCGAGCGTCGCGAACCCGCTGGCCTGGTCGAGCGTGGTGACCGCGTAGTCGCCGATTCCGATACCGAAATTGGTGTCACCGTCGGAGTCGACGAGAGTCTTCTGCCCGGCGCTGTCGGTGGCCGACACGCCCATGCCGTGCGCGGTCTTGGCCACCTCGCTGGGTCCGGCGTCGACGGCGAGCATGTCGAAGGTCGTGTTCAGCGAGTACTTCATCGCCTTCTTGACCTGCACCTTGGGCCCGCTGATCGACCGATCACCGGGATCGTTGCAGATCTTGGTGCCCTCGATCTTGGTGCAGAAGCTGCCGTCCACCTCGCTGTCGATCGCGACGTGGGACTTCCCGGGCGTCTGGCGCAGTGTCTGGGTGAGCACGGTGGCCAAGGTGTAGGGCTTGAACGCCGAGCCGGCCGGGTTGGCCCGCTGCCCGGCCCAGTCGTTGAAGTCGACCTTGCCGTCGTAGCCCTTCACTCCCGGTCCGGATCCGCCGTAGTAGGCAAGCACGCCGCCGGTCTTCGGGTCGACCGCGACGAGTGAGTTCTTCAGGTTGCGCTGCTTGGCGGACAGGTGCGCGAACGTGGTGTCGACGGCGGTCAGCGCGGCCTGCTGCGCCTTGCGGTTGATGGTGGTCCGGATGACCAGGCCGCGGTCGTTGACCTCGGCCGGCGAGATGCCCTGCGCGGACAACTCGGCCAGCACCCGGTTGGTGAGCAGATAGCGCCAGCCGGTGGTTCCGAGGCCGGTGCCGCTGACCGCCTTCGTCGTCGGGAAGGTGAGCGTGTCCTCCTGAGCCTGGCTGAGCTTGCCGATCTTCACCATGCCGTCGAGGACGTATCGCCAGCGCTCGTGCGCCTGGGCCGGGTTGCTGGCCGGGTCGTAGTAGGCCGGCGAGCGGAGCAGGCCGGCGAGCAGCGCGGCCTGGGCGACCGTCAGCTGTTCGACGTTCTTGCCGAAGAAGGTCTCGGCTGCCGCCTGGATGCCGTAGGCACCGCGGCCGAAGTAGACCGTGTTGAGGTAGAACGCGAGGATCTCGTCCTTCGAGTACTGCCGCGACAGCTTGACCGAGATCATCAGCTCTTTGAGCTTGCGCGACAGCGTCTGCTCGTTGGTGAGGTAGGCGTTCTTCACGTACTGCTGCGTGATGCCCGATCCGCCCTGGGTGTTGCCGCCGGTCAGGTCGGACCACGCGGCCCGCACGGTGCCTTTCACCGACACCCCGGGCTCGCTGTAGAAGCCGCGGTCCTCGGCGGCGATCACCGCCGACTGCACCTGCTTGGGCACCTGGTCGAGCTTGACGATGGTCCGGTCGACCGAGCCGATGCGCGCCAGCGTGCTGCCGTCGGAGTATTCGATGGTGGCGACCTGTGGCAGCGGCAGGGTCTCCGGCCGCGGCACGTCGGTCAGCGTGTAGAAGAGCACGATCGTGGTGACCAGCAGCGCGGCCACCAACCCGAGCAGCCAAGTGCCGAGGATCATCGACTTGCGGGCGATGCGCTTGGGTCGCGACATCGCCTTGATGCGAGCCTTCTTCGCGGCCTTGCGGGTGCGCCGCTTCTCGCGCCAGGTGGGCTTGGTCTTCGATCCCGCAGCCGCCGCGGACGATTCGGCGCGCGCGGCGGAGGAGTGGCGAGTCGCCTCGCTCCAGCCGCTGCCGTCGCCGGCAGACGCGTCTACGTCCACTGCCGAGACGCTACTTACCGCAGCCGGTGAATGGCGTTCGCTCTCAGCGCGTGGTCACTCGTCAGCGCCTCGTGCTCAGCGGATCGCCAGCGTGTGTCAGGACGACGCGGGAGCGGTTTCCTCCGCCTCGGACTTGGCCGGCGGCGCGCCGAGGGACTGCCGCAGGATCTGCGCGACGTCGAGGACCTGGACGTCCTCGCGGGCCTCGCCCTCGCCGACCTTCGCCGCGACGGCGTCGGAGAGCATCACCATGCAGAACGGGCAGGCGGTGGAGATCAGGTCCGGGTCGAGCCCGAGCGCCTCCTCGGTGCGCTCCATGTTGACCCGCTTGCCGATCTTCTCCTCCATCCAGAACCGCGCGCCGCCGGCGCCGCAGCAGAACCCGCGGTCCTTGCAGCGGTGCATCTCCTGGGACTTGATGCCGGCGATCGCGCCGAGCACTTCGCGCGGTGGCGTGTAGACCTTGTTGTGCCGGCCGAGGTAGCACGGGTCGTGGTAGGTGACGCTCTTGTCCACCGGCTCGACCGGCGTCAGCCTGCCCTCGGCCACCAGCCGGCTCAGCAGTTGGGTGTGGTGCACCACCTCGTAGTGGCCGCCGATCTGCGGGTACTCGTTGGACAGGGTGTTGAAGCAGTGTGGACAGGTCGCGACGATCTTCATGCCGCCGGCGCGCTCCACCGAGTTGAGCGTCTCGACGTTCTGCATGCCCTGCATCTGGAACAGGAACTCGTTGCCCAGCCGCCGGGCCGGATCTCCGGTGCACGACTCGCCCTGCCCGAGCACGGCGAACTCGACGCCGGCGATGTGCAGCAGTTCCGCGAAGGCGACGGTCACCTTGCGGGAGCGGTCCTCCAGCGCGCCGGCGCAGCCCACCCAGAACAGGTAGTCGATGTCGGCGTCGAGCTTCACGCCGGGTTCGGCCCGGCGGACCTCGAAGGACAGCTCCTTCATCCACTCGTCACGGCCGGCGTTGGCCATGCCCCACGGGTTGCCCTTGTTCTCGATGTTGCGCAGCATGACGCCGGCCTCGGACGGGAACGCGGACTCGATGAGCACCTGGTAGCGGCGCATGTCGACGATGTGGTCGATGTGCTCGATGTCGACCGGGCACTGCTCCACGCACGCACCGCAGGTGGTGCACGACCACAGGACGTCCGGGTCGATGACGCCGCCGCTCGCCGCGTCGCCGACCAGCGGGCGCAGCGCCTGCTCGATCGTCGATCCCTCGACGCGCGGGTAGCCGGCCTCGGGCACGTTGTGGTGCGACTCGAGCCCTTCATCGGAGAACTTGGGCTCCGCGCCGTCGGGCACCGACTTCGATCCGAGGATGTAGGGCGCCTTCGCGAACAGGTGATCGCGCAGGTCCATGATCACCAGCTTCGGCGACAGCGGCTTGCCGGTGTTCCATGCCGGGCACTGGGACTGACAGCGGCCGCATTCGGTGCAGGTCGAGAAGTCCAGGTAGCCCTTCCAGGTGAAGTCCTCGATCTTTCCCTTGCCGAACACCGTGTCCTCGGACAGGTTCTCGGCGTCCATGAAGTCGATCGGCGCGCCCGCGTCGTCGGCCACCGGCAGCAGCGGCCCGAGCCCGTCGGGCTCGCGCTTGGTCAGCACGTTCAGCGGGGCGGTCGCGATGTGCAGGTGCTTGGAGTAGGTGACGATGATGGTGAACCCGAAGATCACGGCCATCTGCGCGAGCAGGAAGAACGTCTCGAGGCCCTGGTTGTACGCGCCGTCGCCGAGCATCTTGGCCACCGCATACGACGCGAACGGCCACTTCGAGTCGCCGAACGGGAAGTGCCCGGTGTTGTACTGCGCGCCGCGGTAGAGCAACAGCGTGATGATCACCAGTGCGATCATCCCGAGGATCACCCACGCCGGACCGGTGTGCGAGCCGTAGAACCGGCTCGCCCGGTGCTGCCGCTCCGGTGCGTTCCGCAACCGGTTGATCGCGAACCAGATGATCGCCAGCAACACCGCGACCGCGAAGAAGTCCTCCAGGAACCCCAGCCATTGCGCGTGCCCGATCACCGGGAACGCGAAGTCCTCGCTGAGCACCAACGCACCGAACGCCTCGACGATCGTGATCCCGAGGATCACGAAACCCCAGAACGTGAAGAAGTGGGCGATGCCCGGGCCGCTCCACTTGAGCAATTTGCGCTGCCCGAAGACCTCGACGACCTGGCCCTTGGCCCGCTCCTCGATGCCGTCCAGGCGCCCGTTGTCCTTCTTGCCCGACCGGATCAGCGTCACCAACCACTTGATCCGGCGCCCCGCGATCGCGATGGTGGCCAGGAGCATGCCGAGGGCGAGGACCAGCCGCAGCCAACCGGGAAAGGTCCAGTCCCAGTCGATCACGACCCCGTACGCGACGGTGTGCTGCACGGCTGCTCCTCGTGTCGGGCAATCAGCTGAGACTATTCAGCATTCCCCATCGCTGACCACCGGGTCACCGGCCGTGTGTCCGGTCCCACCTACTCTCAGGCGGGCAGGCGGCTGCGCAGCTCCTTGTTGATGGCCGGCACGATCTCGTGCAGGTCGCCGATCACGGCGTAGTGCGCTTTGGTGACCATCGGCGCCTCGGGATCGGTGTTCACCGCGAGGATCGTCTTCGCCGACTGGCAGCCCGCCCAGTGCTGGATCGCGCCGCTGATCCCACAGGGGATGTAGAGATCAGGGGCGATGCGGCTGCCGGTCTGCCCGACCTGCTCGGTGTGCGGGCGCCAGCCCAGGCTGGTGACCACGCGGGAGACGCCGAGCGCGCCGCCGAGCAGTTCGGTCAGCTCGATCAGGTCGCCGAACCCGTCGGCGCCGCCGGCGCCGCGGCCCGCGCCGACCACGACGCGCGCGCTGGTCAGCGCTCCGGTGTCGGCCGCTTCCTCGGCCTCGACGCGCACGACCCGCACCGCGAGGTCGCGCTCGGACAGTTCCGGCGCGAACTGGCGCACCTCGGTCTGCACGGGCGCTGCAGCCGGCTGCGGCTCACAGGCGTGGCCGGCGACGGTGAGCACCGCGATGCGGTCGTCGAGGCGCATCTCCTCGAACGCTGCACCGCCGAGCACCTGCCGGGTCACCACGAGCGGATCGGTGGTGTCGGCCTGCATCACGTTCGCCGCCATCGCGACGTCGAGGCGGGTGGCGATGTGGGCGAGCACCTCGCTGCCTCGCGGCGTCCCAGCCGCGAGCACCGCCGTCGACGATGTCGAGTCGACGACGCCGAGTACCGCGCTGGCCCACGCGGCCGCGGCGTAGGCGTCCAGCCGGTCGTCGACGACGCTGTGCACCACCGGCACGCCCTGCTCGCCGAGGTCGGCCAGCACCTGCTCGGCCGGCGCGCCGATCACCACGGCCTGCAGCGCGAGAGCCGCCCGCTCGCCGAGGTCGCGGGCGAACGTCAGCGCCTCGCGCGACACCCCGACAACGCCGTGCGCGTCGGTCTCCACCAACACGGTGATCATTTCGACACCACCCCGAGCTCGAGCAACAGATCCACCACAGCGGGCGCGGCGTCGGCACCGTGGCCGAGCACCTGCACCGTGCTGGGCCGCTTCGGCGGCAGCTTGAGCCGCACCCGACCCGAGCCGACCGGCTCGGCTACGCCTTCGAGCGTTTCGACCGGCGCCCGCTTCGCCTTCATCCGCCCGGGAACCGACGGGTACCGGGGCGTGACGCCACCTTCCATCACGGCCAGCACCGCCGGCACCGGGGCCTCGACGACCTCGGTGCCGTCCGGCCCGGCGACGCGCGCGCGAACCGTGCCGCCGTCGACTTCGGCGATCGAAACACCCGTGATCACCGGCCGGTCCAGCGCGTACGCGAGCCGCACCGGCACCTGGAAGTCGCCGGTGTCGGCGGCGTCGTTGCCCAGCACCACCAGGTCGTACGCGGTGCCGTTGGCCGCGCGGTCGGTGACGACACCGGCGATCGCGCGCGCCACGTCGACCGGCCCGGTGCGATCCAGCGGTGCCTGCACCAGCACGCCGTCGGCGCAGCCCACTGCGAGCGCGGTGCGCAGCTGTTCGACGGCGTCGTCGGGGCCGACTGTCAGCACGGTGACCGTGCCGCCCGAGCTCGATGCGAGCTGGGTGGCGAGCTCCACCGCGCATTCCTCGTGCGGGCTCATGGTGAACCCGACGTGCCGTGCGTCGATGGCCTGCTCGTCATCGGTGAGCAGCACCTCGCCGGAGACATCCGGGACCCGCTTCACACACACCAGAACGTTCATGGCTAGCTCCGGATCCGATCGTTGTCCGGGTCGAAGACCGGGGTGGCATCCGCCGCGGCGACGGTGACCGGGTAGCGCTCGCCGAGGTACTCGACGGCGAGCTGCTGTCCCACCGCGGCCACGTCCGGCGGCAGGTAGGCCATCAGCAGGTGCTTGCCCAGTGACGGCGCCGATCCCGCGGACGTGACGTACGGGTGGTGCCCGTGGCCGTCGGTGAGCATCTCGCCGTCGCGGGTCAGGATCGGCTCGCCGCCGAGCATGTAGCGCTTCGTCCCGTCCGCCGACGTGTGGTCGTCGACGGTGAGCGTGCACAACACCGTCTCGGGCGCGTTGTCGCGCTGCTTGAGATAGGCCTCGCGGCCGATGAAGTCGGCGTCCTTCACCTTCGGGCGCATCATGCCGGCCTCGACGATGGTGCGCTCGGAGTCGAGATCCGCGCCGTAGAGCCGGTAGCCCTTCTCCATCCGGCCGGTGGTGCCGTAGACGCCGATGCCCACCGGTACCGCGCCGTGCGGGCTGCCGGACTGGCGCACCAGGTCCCACAGCCGCGCGCCCTGCTCCATCGACACGTACAGCTCCCAGCCGAGCTCGCCGACGTAGGAGATCCTCGATGCGAGCACCGACAGCGAGTCGATCTCGACGTCGCGGCAGGTGCCGAACTTGAAGGCCTCGGCGCTGACGTCGGCGTCGGTCAGCGCGCCGAGGATGTCGCGCGCCCTCGGGCCCCACAGCCCGATCGTGGTGAACTGCGACGTGAGGTCGATGACCTGCGCCGAGCCGTCGGCCGGCATCCGGTCGGCGAACCACTTGCGGTCGACGTTGCCGTGGGCGCCGCCGGTGACCACCCGGAAGTGGTGCTCACCCAGGCGCATGATCGTCAGGTCGGCGCGGAAACCACCGCGGGCGTCGATGATCGGCGTGTAGACGACGCGGCCGGGCGCGACGTTCACCTGCGCGACCGCGATGCGCTGCACGGCGTCGAGCGCGCCTCTGCCGATCACGTCGAAGACCACGAACGCGGACAGGTCCACATAGCCGGCCCGCTCTCGCATGGCGAGGTGCTCGGCGTTGATGATCGGCGACCACCACCGGGAGTCCCACTCGGCGGTGCGGGGCATGACAGCGTCGCCGTAGTCGCCGAGCAGCGCCTCGTTCGAGGCGTACCAGTGCGGCCGTTCCCAGCCGGCGACCTCGAAGAACTCGGCGCCGAGCTCGACCTCGCTGGCGTGCATCGGCGCCAGCCGCACGTTGCGGTTGCTCGCCCACTGCTCACCGGGGTGGACGATGCCGTAGGTCTTGTTGAAGCCCTCGCTGGTGCGCGCGTCGACGTGCTTGCGGCTGCGCTGGTGCGGGTAGAAGCGGGCGATGTCCGCCCCGTGGACGTCGATCTCCGGGTTGCCGTCGGTCATCCACTCGGCGACCGCGCGGCCGCAGCCCGGGCCCTCCTTGATCCAGACGGCGGCGGCGGCCCAGACCCCTTTCACCTCGGGGCTCTCGCCGAGGATCGGGGCGCCGTCTGGCGTGAGGGAGAGCAGCCCGTTGATCGCGTACCGGATCTCGGCGCCCTCGTCGCCGAGCAGGTCCGGCATCAGCTCCAGCGCCTGCTCGAGCTGTGGGTCGAAGTCGTCCTCGGTGAAGGGCATCTCGGTCGGCGAGAGCTTCGCCTGGTCGATCGACGGGATGTCCTCCGGCGTCATCAGGATCGGCCGGTGTGCGTAGGAACCGACCTCCATGTCGCTGCCGTGCTGGCGCTCGTAGCAGAACGTGTCCATGTCCCGCACGATCGGATAGGAGATCTCGCCGGGCTTGTCCGCCAGCGGGGGCAGCGGCCCGACGCTGATCATCTGGTGCACCGCCGGGGTCAGCGGAATGTGCACGCCCGCCATGCGCGCCAGCTTCGGGCTCCACACGCCGCACGCGATGACGACGGTGTCGGTGTCGATGTCGCCCGCCGAGGTGCGCACCGTCTTGATGCGGCCGTCCTCGACGGTCATCGCGGTGACTTCGACATTCGGAATGACGGTCAGCGCGTCCATCTCCTGGGCGCGCTCGCGCATGATCGTGCCTGCGCGCAGCGAGTCCACCACGCCGACGCTGGGGGTGTAGAAGCCGCCGATGATCACCGACGGGTCGACGAACGGCACCTTCTCGACGATCTGTTCCGGCGTGAGCATCTCCGACGGGATGCCCCACGCCTGCGCCGAGGACATCCGGCGGCGCAGCTCCTGCATGCGCTCCTCGGTGCGCGCCACCTCGATACCGCCGGACCGGGTGAAGACGTCCATCTCCTGGTACTGGCGCACGCTGTCCAGCGTCAGATCGGTGATCTCGCGGGAGTGGTCGACCGGGAATATGAAGTTGGACGCGTGTCCGGTGGACCCGCCGGGGTTGGGCATCGGGCCTTTGTCGAGCTGGACGATGTCGCGCCAACCCAACCGGGCGAGGTGGTACACGAGGCTGTTGCCGACAATGCCGGCACCGATGACGACGACTCGGGCGCTACGCGGAACGACTGCCATGGAGCGGGCCTTTCATCCGGTCAGAGTGTTGCGAATAATACATTCGGTTGCACATAGAGCAACAGTCGAGGGTTTCAGCCGATACCCCAGCCGAGGCGGTGCGAGACCTCGCGGACCGCGTCGAGCAGCAGCGGCACGACCTCCTCGATGCGCGCCGCGTCGAGGCGGAACGACGGCCCGGACACGCTCAGCGCAGCGATCACGTCGCCGTGCGCGTTGCGGATCGGGGCGGCCACCGCGGTGAGGCCGACCTCCAGTTCGTCGACGGCGGTGGCGTAGCCGCGCTCGCGGACGGCCTCGATCTCCTTACCGAGCAGGCGCACGGTCGGTGATCGTGGCGGCGGTGAACGGCGCCAGACCGTCGAGCGTGTCGGCGATGTCGTCGTCGGACAGCCCGCTCAGCAGCACTTTGCCGTTCGACGTCGCGTGCAACGGGATGTGCTGGCCCACCCAGTTGTGCGACTGCAGCGAGGACGAGCCGGCCACCTGGTCGACGTAGAGGGCCGACTTGTTCGCCAGCACCGCGACATTCACGGTCTCGCCGGTGGCGGCGGCGAGCTGGCGCGAGATCGGCCGGGCTTCCTGCACGACGTCCAGACGCGCGGTGGTGGCACCGGCGAGTCGCAGCACGCCCACGCCGAGCCGGTACTTGCCGCGGCTGTCGGTCTGCTCGACGAGCCGGCCGCGCTCGAGCGTCGTGACCAGGCGGAAGGCGGTGCTCTTGTGCACCCCGAGTTCACCGGCGATGCCGGTGACCCCGGCCTCGCCGGTCCGGGCGAGGATGTCCAGAATCGCGAGCGCGCGTTCGACGGACTGCACGCCGGCCGATTCGGATCCGTTGTTGCTCATGGCGCAATCGTAGGGCAACGTTGTTGCGTATTGAAGTGCTTGTTGTGCATAGTGCAACTGTGCGTGAAACCGCCCGGGAGGCGTCCCCGCACCGGGAGTTCGTCCTCACGATCATCTGCCCGGATCGGCCGGGCATCGTGTTCGCCGTCTCGTCGTTCCTGGTGCACAGCAGCGCGAACATCCTGGAGAGCCAGCAGTTCGACGACCGTGCCGAGAACCGCTTCTTCATGCGGGTGCTCTTCGAGGTCTACGACGACGCGATGACCCTCGACCGACTGCGGGCCGCCTTCGTGCCGGTGGCCGAGTCGGCGGACATGACCTGGGAGATGTGGGCCGCCGACGCGAAGTACCGGACGCTGATCATGGTGTCGCGGGAAGGCCACTGCCTCAACGACCTGCTCTACCGGCACAGCATCGGCGCGCTGCCCATCGAGGTGCCGCTCGTGGTGTCCAACCACCCTGATCTCGGCGAGCTGGCCAAGTCCTACGGCGTGCCGTTCCGACACATTGCGGTGACCCAGGACTCGAAGGCCGACGCCGAGGCCGAGCTGCTCGAGCTGGTCGATTCACTCGGCATCCATCTGGTGGTGCTGGCCCGGTACATGCAGATCCTCACCGATCAGACCTGCACCGCGTTGGCCGGCCGCGCGATCAACATCCACCACTCGTTCCTGCCGGGGTTCAAGGGTGCACGGGCCTACCAGCAGGCCTTCGACCGCGGCGTGAAGCTGATCGGCGCGACCGCGCACTACGTCACGCCCGACCTCGACGAAGGCCCGATCATCGAACAGGACACCGCCCGTGTCGATCACTCGCTCGACGCCGCGCAGTTGGCGGCCGCCGGCCGCGACGTGGAGTGTCAGGTACTGGCGCGTGCGGTGCGGTGGCACGCCGAGACCCGCGTGCTCCTCAACGGCCGCCGCACCGTCGTCTTCCGCTGACCTCCGGTCGGGAGCGCGTCAGCCGAACTGGCCGGGCCGGTAGTCGCCGGCCGGTTGCCGCACGATCACGTTCATCCGGTTGTAGGCGTTGATGAGCCCGATGGCGCACACGAGCGCCGCGAGCTGTTCGTCGTCGTAGTGCTCGGCCGCACGCGCCCAGACCTCGTCGCTGACGCCGTCGGGGGCCTGCGCGATGCGGGTGCCCGCCTCGGCCAGCTCCAGCGCGGCGCGTTCGGCATCGGTGAAGACCGTCGCCTCGCGCCAGGCTGCGACGAGGTTGAGCCGGGTCGGCGATTCACCGGCCGCGGCGGCGTCCTTGTAGTGCATGTCGGTGCAGAAGCCGCAGCCGTTGAGCTGGCTGGCGCGCAGCTTCACCAGTTCCTGCGTCGCCCCGGGCAGGGTCGAGTCGCGGAGCACGTGCTCTGCGCCCATCAGGTGTTTGGCGACCTGGCCCGCCGTGGCGGTGCCGTGCAGATCGATTCGAGCTGGCATCGTGTGCTCCTCGTCGTGGGTATGAGTCCGTACCCACTGGTGACGAGGTAGCCCCGACGAGGTGTGACACGCGTGCGGTCAGTCGCCCAGTTCGGTGCGCCGGCGGTTCACGAACTCCTCGAGCTCGGCACGGATCCCGTCGTCGAGCGGCGGCGGCTCGTACTCCTCCAGGCGCTGCTTGTAGATCCGCTCGGCCCGGTGGGCGGCGTCGACACCGCCGTTGCGCATCCAGCGCTCGTAGTTCTCCGACGACGACAGCAGCGGGCGGTAGAAGCAGGTGCGGAAGCGCTCCATCGTGTGGGCGGCGCCCAGGAAGTGCCCGCCGTGCCCGACCTCGACGTGTGCGTCGAAGGCGAGTGACCCCTCGTCGATCTCGAGCGGGGTGAACTGCTGCTGCATCATCTGCAGCAACTCGATGTCGACGATGAACTTCTCGTAGCCGGCGACGAGGCCGCCCTCGAGCCAGCCCGCCGAGTGCATCACCCAGTTCGTGCCGGCCAGGAACGTCGGCATGAGCGTCATCAACGCCTCGTAGCCGGCTTGCGCGTCCGGCACCTGCGACGACGTCATCGCCCCGCCGGTGCGGAACGGCAAGCCGAAGTGCCGCGCGATCTGACCGGTGCACAGCAGCCCCATCGCCGACTCGGGTGTGCCGAACGTCGGCGATCCGGACTGCATGTCGATGTTCGAAAGGAACGATCCGAAGATCACCGGGCAGCCGGGCCGGATCAGTTGCGAGAGCGCGATTCCGGTCAGCGCCTCGGCGATCTGCTGGACGAGCGCCGCGGGAATCGTCACCGGCGACATCGCGCCCATCAGGATGAACGGCGTCAGCACCACGGCCTGGTTGGCCGCGCTGTACTCGAACTGCGCATCGAGCATTCGGTCGTCCCAGCGCAGCGGCGAGTTGCAGTTGATGAGCGAGACGGTGACCGGTGTCTGCTCGATGACATCTCGCCCGCCGAACAGGATCGAGCTCATCTCGATGGTGTCGCGCGCGTTGGGGCCGGAGACGACGTTGCCCATGTAGATCTTGTCGGTGAGCGTCTGCAGCGCCAGGGTCATGTCCAGGTGCCGCGAGTCCAGTGGCGCGTCGTTGGGCTCGCAGATGACGCCGCCGGCGGAGTCGAGGACCGAGAACGACTGCGCCAGCTTGGTGAAGGAGCGGAAGTCCTCCATGGTCCCGTCGCGGCGCACCTCACCCTCGCGGACGAACGGCGGGCCGTACACGGCGCCGAAGCCCATCGCGTCGCCGCCGATGTGCACCGTGTTCGCCGGGTTGCGGGCCGCGACGTCGAATTCGCGCGGCGCCTTGGCAACCTGGGCGAGCAGGAAGTCGGGGTCGAAGAAGACGGTGTTGTCCTCGACCCGCTGACCGGCCGCGCGGAACAGGTCGAGCGCCCGGTCGGACATGAACTCGACACCGACCTCGGTGACCAGCCGGCGCCAGCCACCGTCCAGGGCGGCCATCGCGTCGCCCGAGAGCACCTCGTAGCGGGGCATCGTGTTGCGGAACATTGTTTGCCTCCTTGACCGGGGCACCGGCGCGAACTTAACCTCATGGTGGTTACGCTGTTCCACATTGTGGGCGGCACTCATCCTATGGACACGGTCGGAGCATGACAAACACCGGGACCCAGGCCGTCGATCGCGCCGCGGCGTTGTTGACGCACGTGGTGCAGGCCGACGCGCCGGTCTCGTTCAGCGAGCTCGTGGAGGATTCCGGGCTGGCCCGCTCCACCACCTCGCGTCTGCTCGCCGCGCTGGAGACCCATCACCTGCTCGAACGCGGCGCCAACGGCACCTACACGTCCGGCCCGCTGTTCGCGCTCTACGCCGCACGCCACGACCCGTGGTCGGAGGTGGCGCGGCTGGCCGAGCCGGTGCTGCGGGAGGTGGGCGCGCGGACCCGCGAGACGGTCAACCTCGCCGTGCCGCGCGGCGACACCGTGATCCAGATCGCGCAGGTCGACGCCACCTACCTGCTCGGCGCGCGCGACTGGACGAGCATCACCGTCCCGGCCCACTGCTCGGCGCTGGGCAAGGTGCTCTACGCCTTCGGCTGCCTCGCCATGCCGACCGGCCCGCTCGAGCAGCTCACCCCCCATTCGCTTGCCACGGCCGCACAGCTGCGCCGCGAGTCGACCCGGGTGCGCGAACGCGGCTACGCGATCACCCGCGGGGAGCTCGAGATCGGGCTCGACGGCGTCGCGGCCCCGGTGCGCGGTGCCGACGGCGAGGTGTTCGCCGCGCTCGGCGTGTCCGGGCCGAGCGGGCGCCTCGGCGACAACCTCGACGAGCTGGGCACCCTGCTCGTGAAATTCGCAGACTCGCTCTCCGACCAACTCCAGCGAAAGGCCTTGGCATGACACCAGAAGAGATCCTGCAGGGGCTCTACGACGAGACACTCGTCGGCAACGGGCCGGTCGTGCTCGACCTCACCAACCAGGCCCTCGCGCAGGGCATGGAACCACAGTCACTGCTCTTCGACGCGCTGATCCCGTCGCTGGAGGAGGTCGGCGCCCGCTTCGAACGCGGTGACTTCTTCGTGCCGGAGATGCTGATCGCCGGCCGGGCCATGGCCGGTGCGATGGAGGTGCTGCGCCCGCTGCTCGCGGAAACGGGTGTGCAGACCATCGGCAAGTTCGTCATGGGCACGGTGCAGGGCGACGTCCACGACATCGGCAAGAACCTGGTGAACATCATGCTCGAGGGTGCGGGATTCGAGGTCATCGATCTCGGGGTGCAGGTCAAACCGGAGAAGTTCGTCGAGGCGGTCGACCAGCACAAGCCTGACATCGTCGGGTTCTCGGCGTTCCTCACCACCACGATGCCGATGTTCAAGGCGAACATCAACGCGCTGCAGAAGGCCGGCCTGCGTGACAGCGTCGTCGTCATGGTCGGCGGCGCGCCGGTCACGCAGGAGTACGCCGACGCGGTCGGCGCCGACGGGTACGCCGCCGACGCCTCGGCCACGGTCAAACGCGCGAAGGAGCTGATCGAGGGCCGGCGCGCCCTGGCCTCGGTATGAACACCCCACGCAATCGCTGCGCAAAGAACGCTCCACGATTCCCCGGGGGCCCCGAATGACGCACGAAACCGTCCTGCGCTCGGCCACCAAGGAAGTGGTGATCGGGCACGAGCGGCCGTTCTGCCTGATCGGGGAGCGGATCAACCCGACCGGCCGCAAGATCTTCCAGGAGCAACTGCGCGCCGGCGACCTTTCGGCAATCGAGCGGGACGTCGCGGCGCAGGTCGCCGGCGGCGCGGACGTGCTCGACATCAACATGGGCGTGCCGCTGACCGACGAGGCCGACCTGCTGGCCCGCGCCGTCACCCTGGTGCAGAGCCGCACCGATCTGCCGATTTGCATCGACTCGTCGGTCGTCGAAGCGTTGGAGGCCGGCCTCGCCGCCTACCAGGGCCGCGCGCTGGTCAACTCGATCACCGCCGAGGACGACCGGATGGCCGCGATCCTGCCGCTGGTCAAGAAGTACGACGCCGCGGTGATCGCGTTGCCCAACGATGCCGACGAGATCCCGATGGAGCCGGACAAGCGGCTCGAGCTGGTCGCGAAGATCGTCGAGGTCGCCACGACGGAGTACGGCATCGCGGTCAACGACATCGTGATCGACCCGCTCGCGATGCCCATCGGCGCCGACACCGGCACCGGACACGCCACGCTCACGACGATCGCGCCGCATCCGCGAGGAGTTCGGGCTGAACATGACCTGCGGGGCGTCCAACGTGTCCTTCGGGATGCCCAGCCGGCATGCGCTCGGCGCGTCGTTCCTGCCCATCGCGATGTATGCCGGCCTGACCAGCGCCATCATGGACACTCGCACGCCGCAGATCGTCGAAGCGGTGAAGGGCGCCGACCTGCTGCTCGGCCACGACGAGTGGGGGATGTCCTGGATCGCCGCACATCGAGCGAAGCAGGCCGCCGCCACGTGATGTCCCAGTGACCGAACAGCCCGATCTCGACGCCTACCGCCGGGAAGGACTGCTCGAACCTGCGCCGACGCCTGCCCCCCACGAGGGCTCGGGTCGGGTCGAGATGACGTTCCTGCCGGCCGAGCGGGCGGTGCGGGTGCCACCGGGAGTCAACGTCTTCGACGGCGCCAGCTGGAACGGCATCGCCATCGACTCGACCTGCGGAGGGCACGGCACCTGCAAGAAGTGCAAGGTGCAGATCGTGTCCGGCACGGTGCCGGTGAGCCGCCTCGACGCGCGAGCGTTCACCGCCGACCAACTGCGCGACGGATGGCGGCTGGCCTGCCTCGCCAATGCGACCCAGGATCTGCGGATCGTGGTCCCCCCGCTCTCGACCCGGCCCAAGGCCGCCACGGTCGGCGTCGGGCGGCAGGTGATCCTGCGCCCGGCGGTCCAGAAGCGCTACGTCGAGCTCGACGAACCCACGTTGAGCGACCAGCGCACCGACCTGGACCGGTTGTTCGACGCGATCGACGATCTCGAGCTGCAAGCGGATCTGCACGCGTTGCGCCGACTGCCGAGGGTGCTGCGGGAGTCCGACTTCAAGGTCACCGCCGTGGTCGTGGACGAGACGCTCATCGACGTCGAGCCCGGCGACACCACCGAGCGCCTGTTCGGCATCGCATTCGACCTCGGCACCACCACGGTCGTCGCGACGCTGCTCGACCTGTCCACCGGCACGCCGGTGGCGGTGCAGTCGCGGCTGAACAAGCAGCAGCCAATGGGCGGCGACGTGATCACCCGCATCAGCGCCACCATGATGGACCCGGATGCGCTGCAACGCCTGCGATCCGCCGCGCACGAAACTCTCGCCGAACTGAGCGCCGAGGTGATCGAGGAGGGCGGCGTCGATCCCGGTGAGGTCTACGAGGTGACCCTCGCCGGGAACGCCACGATGACCGCGCTCGCGCTCGGCATCGATCCCGAACCGCTCGGCATGGCGCCGTTCGTCATGTCCAGCTCGATGCCGCCCGTCGTGTCCACCACAGAGCTCGGGGTGCACGTGCATCCGGGCGCCCGCGCGGTCACCTTCCCGGCCCTCGGCGCGTACGTGGGCGGTGACATCGTGGCCGGCATCCTCGCCACCGGCATGGACCGCGACAAGCGGCTGCGGTTGTTCATCGACGTCGGCACCAACTGCGAGATCGTGCTCGGCAACGGCGAGCAGATCTTCGCCACCGCAGCGCCGGCCGGGCCGGCGTTCGAGGGCGGCGCGATCCGGTGCGGGATGCGTGCCGCCGAGGGCGCCATCGAGGTCGTGAAGCTCGGCGACGAACGTGGAGCTCGGCGTCATCGGCGAGGTCACCCCGGTGGGTCTGTGCGGCTCGGGCCTGGTCGACGCGGTCGCCGAGCTGGTCAAACTCGGGCTGATCGACGGGTCCGGCCGCTACGTCACCGACGAGGTGGCGCGCGAGATCGCCCCGGCACTCGCCGAGCGGCTCACCGCCGTCGGGCAGGAGCGGGTGTTCGTGCTGTACCGGCCGGAGCCGGACACGCCGGTCGAGGAGACGGTGTACCTCTCGCAGCGCGACGTGCGGGAACTGCAGTTCGCCAAGGCCGCCATCGCGACCGGGTGGTCGCTGCTGCTCGACGAGTTCGGCATCGGCCCGGGCGACGTGCAGCAGGTGCTGCTCGCCGGCTCGTTCGGGAGCTACCTGAGCCCGGCCGCCGCGGTGCGGATCGGGCTGGTGCCCAAGCTGCCGGTGCTGCGGATCGTCTCGGCCGGCAACGTGGCCGGCGAGGGCGCGAAGATGGCCCTGCTGAGCCAGCGCGAGCGGGCCGGCGCGGCCGCGTTGCTGGAGGAGGTGCGCTATGTCGAGCTCTCCGACCGCTCCGATTTCAACGACCGGTTCGTCGACAACCTGCGCTTCCCGAGCTGAGCGGGTCGCGCTCGTCGCCTGCGGCGCGCTCGCCCAGCACGCGGAGCAGATCGTCGCCGCGCACGGCTGGCCGGTGGACGTGCACCCGCTGCCACCGCTGCTGCACAACCAGCCGCAGTTGATCGCCGGGCAGGTCGAGGCCAAGGCGCGCGAACTGCGCGGCGACTACCGCGCCGTCGCGGTCGGGTACGCCGACTGCGGTACCTACGGCGCGCTCGACGAGGTGTGCGAGCGGCTCGGTCTGCGCCGGCTGCCCGGGCTGCACTGCTACGACGTCTACGCCGGCGCCGAGCGGCTGCGTGCCTTCTTCGACGAGCAGCCCGGCACCTACGTCCTCACCGACTTCCTGGTCCGTTCGTTCGCGCGCACCGTGCTGCGCGAGCTCGGGCTGGACCGCTACCCCGACCTGCGCGACGCCTACTTCGGCAACTACACGCGCATCGTGTGGCTTGCCCAGGACCCCGACGACCAACTGCGCGCACTCGCCGAGCAGGCGGCCGCGCGCATCGGCCTGCCCCTGACCGTCGTGCACACAGGCACCGCCGCGCTGCGCACCGCGCTGCGTGAGTTGCTCCCGACCCGCTGAGTGGCGACATCCGCCCCCGAGTGCGACTGGTCACGCGCCACTCACGCGGTTTTCTCGCCACTCAACGCAGCGAGGCGGGCCAGCCAGCCCTGACGCCAGCGTTCGGTCTCGGCCACCTGGTTGAACGTGAACACGTGCAGCCCGGCGACGTTGGCGTCGTCGGTCATCAGGCCGGGCGCGAGCTTCTCGATGAAGCGCTCACCGGTGAAGCCACCGGGTGCGGCGAGCCTGGTGAGCGTGCGGCGATGCTTGGTCAGGAACTTCGTCGACTCGCCGACCCCGATCTTGGTCGCCATGCCCAGCAGCTTGGTGCGGTCGATCGGGCCGGGCACCCCGACGAGCAGCGGCAACGTCACGCCGCGATGCCGCATCCGGCGCACCCAGGTCGAGAGCACCGCGGGATCGAAGGTGAGGTTGCTGACGATCTGGGTGGCGAAGCGCCGCTTGTCCCACATGGCCTGCACGGTGAGGTCGTCGTGGATCGTGGGATGTGACTCCGGGTGCCCGGTCACCCCGACGGTGCGAAACGGTGCGCCCAACTCCTCGCGCAGATCGACGAGCAGGTCGAGTGCGGAGTGGTAGGCGCCGGCCGGCGGATCCGCGTCGCCCGCCGGGACGAAGACCGTGGACACCCCGGCCGGCACCAGTCGGGCGCAGATGTCGGCGAGCTCGGCCCGGTCGCGCACCATGCGAGCCGCGAGATGGGGCACGGCGTCGTAACCGGCGGCAGCCAGCCGCAGCGCGAGGTCGAGCGTCGCGTCCAGCCCCTTCGCCGGCGACGCAGTGACCGTGACGGTGAAACCGGCCGCCAGATTGGCCCGGACGAGGTCCTCGCACGACGGCGTCGGCAGCACCTCGTACCGGGCGTGGGTCAGCAGTCGGCGGACCGCAGCCTGCGTCGACTTGTTGCGCATGACAGAACTCGTCTCGAATGACGCACCGTTCCTGCCAGCGTAGGGCGTGAGGATGAGCGGGACAAGAGGCGCGCTTCGTCGCTGGACCCCAGGCGAAATGGCGGCTATTTTGCGTCAAGCACAACGTCAAGCGCAGTACGCAACAAATGCTCGGCGCAAATGTCCGATTGGCCACGCTGGTAACGGTGTCGTCACAGATCCGCTGCAGGGCCCAGCTCGGGTGGATCTGTCGGCCGCACTGCTTATCATTGGCGCACTCCGGTCCTCGGAAGGCGGGTTCGACACAAGGTGACGAGTACTGGCGGTGTCCCCGGAGGTGCTGCCGGTTCCAGCACCGCAGCCCCTCTCGAGTTCCGAAACGTCTCCAAGCGGTATGCCAACGCGCAGAGCACGGCGATCAACGACCTGTCGCTCACCGTGCCGGCCGGCGAGGTGTGCGTGCTGGTGGGGCCGTCGGGCTGCGGCAAGACCACGGCCATGCGCCTGGTCAACCGGATGATCGACCTCACCAGCGGCGACATCCTGATCGACGACAAGTCGATCCGGGGCCGATCCACCACCGACCTGCGCCGCGAGATCGGCTACGTCATCCAGAACGTCGGCCTGTTCCCGCACCTGACGATCTCCAAGAACATGGCGGTGGTGCCCAAGCTGCTCGGCTGGGACCGCAAACGCATGGACGCCCGGTCGCGCGAGCTGCTCGAGCTCATCGGTCTCCCGCAGGAGATGGGCTCGCGCTACCCCAGCCAGCTCTCCGGCGGTCAGCGCCAGCGGGTCGGCGTGGCCCGCGCGCTCGCCGCCGACCCGCCGCTCATGCTCATGGACGAGCCGTTCGGCGCCATCGACCCGATCAACCGCGACCGGTTGCAGAACGAGTTCCTGCGCCTGCAGCGCGAGATCCGCAAGACCATCGTCTTCGTCACCCACGACATCGACGAGGCCATCAAGATGGGCGACCGGATCGCGATCCTGCGCGAGGGCGGCGAACTCGTCCAGTACGACACCCCGGATCGCATCCTCGCCGAGCCGGCGAACGAGTTCGTCGCCCAGTTCGTGGGTGTCGACCGTGGTCTCAAGCGGCTGTCGCTGAGCACCCTGTCCGACATCGAACTCGACAAGGTCACGGTGGTCCGCGACGGCGAGACGGTCGGCGACTCGTCGTGGAGCGGCGAGCGCAGCGTCATCGTCGTCGACTCGTCGGGCCAGCCCACCGGTCAGCTGCGGCGCTCGGACGTGTCCGACGGCCGGGTCAGCTCCTCCGATGCCCGCCCGCTCGACACCCAGGTCTCGTCGTCGGCGTCGCTGCGCGAGGCGCTGTCGCGGATGATGACCGACTCGCTGCGTCCGTTGCTCGTGGTCGGGCCGGATGGCGATCCACGGGGCTGGATCAGCATCGAACTGATCAACAACGCGCTGCGCGTCGAGCACGAGAGCCGTCACGCGGCTTCCTCGACGAGCACGACTTCCTCCGATGATGCGTCTGCCGATGCCGGCGCGCCGGCGCACGGGTGACCCCGATGTCATCGGTGTTGGCCGCTCCACCGGTCATTCCGAATTTCGGAAGCACGTCGGGCTGTGTCAAGGACAACGACACGTTCTGCTGGGACTGGTTCAAGGATCACTGGTCCACCACCTTCGTGCCGGCGCTGTGGCAGCACATCCAGCTGACGCTGATCGCAGTGGCCATCGGCTTCGTCATCGCGTTCGGGCTCGGCATCCTCGCGCACCGCTACCACTTCCTGATCACGCCGACCACCTTCCTGACCAGCCTGCTCTACACGATCCCCTCGCTGGCGGCGTTCGAGATCCTGATCCCGATCACCGGCATCAACTGGGTCACGGTCGAGATCGCGTTGGTCTCCTACACGTTGCTGATCCTGTTCACGAACACGCTGGCCGGCTTGTCCGGGGTATCGCCGGAGATCGTCGACGCCGCGCGCGGCACCGGTCTGACCGACACCCAGATCCTCTGGCGGGTCGAGATGCCGCTGGCGTTGCCGACCATCATCGCCGGGTTGCGCATCGCGGTGGTCACGACGATCTCGCTCGCCACGATCGCGGCATTCGCCGTGCCGTCCGGCCTCGGCAAGATCATCTTCGACGCGTTGGGCAACAACAACTTCAACACGGCGTTCCTGGCCGCCGGCGTGCTGTGCATCATTCTCGCGTTGGTGGCCGACGGTCTGCTCGCCTGGCTGCAGCGACTGCTGACCCCCTGGGCCTCGTCCCGCCGGAGCCGGTGAGGCAGCGTCATGAACGACTTCGTCAATGCGTTCACCTTCATCGGCAACAACACCTCGCTGATCCTCGACAAGCTCGGTTCGCACCTGTGGATCTCGCTGCAGGCGCTGGTCATCGGTGTCGTGATCGCCATCCCGCTCGGCGTCTACCTCGGCCACATCCACCGGTTCTCGTTCCTGGCCATCAACGTCTCGAACATCGGCCGTGCGCTGCCGAGCGTCGCCGTGCTCGCGATCCTGCTGCCGTGGGTCGGCATCGGCACGACGAACGTGATCATCGCGTTGGTGGTGCTCGCGGTGCCGCCGATCCTGACCAACTCCTACGTCGCGGTCGACCAGGTCGACCCGGACACCGTCGACGCGGCCAAGGGCATCGGCATGACGCCGTGGCAGGTGCTCACCCGCATCGAGTTGCCGATGTCGCTGCCGTTGATCTTCGCCGGCATCCGGACGTCGGCCGTGTTCGTCGTCGCCACCGCCACCCTGGCCGGGATCTTCGGCGGCGGCGGGATGGGCGACATCATCGCCAACCGCGCCTCCTACGGGCTCGACGGCGTGATCGGCGCCTCGATCGTCCTGATCGTGATGGCGTTCGCGGCCCAGCTGCTGTTCATCGGCATCGAACGGCTGGTCACCCCGGTGGGCCTGCGGCTCGCCGCACAGACCGAGGCCGGGCGGGCGCAGCGCGACAAGGAGAAAGAGCTGTCCATCACCGGCAAGCCGACGCCAGAACTGCAGACAACCACCGAATGAGGGGAATCCACGTGTCGAGAACGAGCAAGATGTTCAGCCGGGCCGCTGCGGCCGGGCTGGCGGTCGTCATGGCCACCGCCCTGGCTGCGTGCAGCTCGAGCGGGGGCGGCACCAAGACCAGCGCAGCATCGGCCACCGCCGGAGGCGCGAGCGCCACCGGCGGCTCGGGCGGCGGTGCGTTGCCGGGCAAGGGCAAGCCGGCGATCACCATGGGCGACAAGAACTTCAGCGAGGAGTACCTGCTCGGTGAGCTCTACTCGCAGGCGCTGCGGGCGCAGGGCTACACGGTCAAGCTGAAGGGCAACATCGGCAGCTCGGAGATCACCGACAAGGCGATGACCAGCGGCCAGATCGACATGTACCCGGAGTACACCGGCGTCATCTACACCGAGCTCGCGAAGCACAACGACCGGCCCGGCAGCGCCGCGCAGACCTACGACGGCGCGAAGAAGTGGGAGGAGGCGCGCGGGTACACGATCCTCAACCCGACGCCGTTCCAGGACGCCGACGGTCTCGCGGTGCTCAAGGCGTACGCCACGTCGCACGGTCTCAAGACGGTCGCGGACATGAAGAAGGTCGGCTCGTTCACCTACGGCGGCCCGCCGGAGAACGCGACCCGCTACCAGGGCGTCGTCGGCCTGCAAGAGGCGTACGGGCTGAACCCGTCCTTCAAGCCGCTCGCCATCGGCTCGCAGTACCAGGCGCTGGACCAGAAGAAGGTCGACTCGATCGCGATCTTCACCACCGACGGCCAGCTGGCCAGCGGCAAGTACGCCGTGCTCACCGACACCAAGGGCATCTTCGGCTACCAGCAGGTCGTCCCGGTGATCCGCAAGTCGACGCTGGCCAAGATGGGTCCGGAGTTCTCCGCGACACTCAACAAGGTCAGCGCGGCGCTCACCACCGACGCGATCGTCGCGATGAACAAGGCCGTGCAGATCGACCAGAAGGACCCGGGCGTGGTGGCCAAGGCCTTCCTGCAGGCGAACAACCTCTCCTGACGCACCAGCACCACCCGTACCTGACCGACGGCGGGGACCGGCAGCAGCCGGTCCCCGCCGTCGGCATTTCGGCCTGAGTTCCGGCGGATTCGCGCACGGTTCTCACTCGCCACATATGCGACCATCGATCGCAATGACCGCGACCGAGCAGCACCCGAGCACCGACGTCGCGGGCATCGACGGTGGGACACCTCGATCCGGAGATCCCGGGCTGCGGCGCCCCTGGCACGAGCGGCTACCGGCGTTGCCCGTCGCGGCGCCGTCGCTCGTCGCTGCGCTCAACGGGCTGCTGTTCGTCATCCTTCGTCCGGACGTCAACGACCTGTGGGCCGCGCGGGCGCGCGCCTCAGCTGTCCAGCACGGCGTCGGGCTGACGTACTGGTTCAGCTGGTTCGGCGGCGGCTCGACGCCGGGCAACTACTCCGTCGTCGCCCCGTACCTGTCGGCCTACCTCGGCACCGAGGTGCTCGGGGCGGTCTCGGCACTCGCGGTCACGGTGCTCGCCACGATGGCGTTGCGCGGGACCCGGCACGCAGTGGCGGCGAGCTGGATCGCGGCCTTCGGCGCCGGAATGAATCTGTGGAGCGGCCGGGTGCCGTTCCTGCTCGGCGCCGCCTTCGCCGCCGGGGCGCTGCTCGCCGTGCAGGCCCGGCGCCGAGTTCCCACCGTCGTGCTGACGCTGTGCTCGATCCTCGCCTCGCCGGTGGCCGCTGCGTTCCTGGCGCTCGGCCTGTCCGGCACGTTCCTCACGACACGGACGAAGGACTGGCGCCCGATCATCGCCTGGGCGATCGGCACGGTCGGGATCGGCGCCATCCTGGTGGCGCTGGCATTCGGCACGCCGGGCCCGGAGCCGTTCTCGATCTGGCTGGGGCTGGAGGTCTTCGGGGGCCTCATCCTGCTCTACTACGCCCGCCCGCCGGATCACCTGCGCACCACCATCTACGTCACCGGTGTCGCGGCGGTCGTGCTGTACGCGATCCCGAACGGCATGGGTTCCAACTTCGGCCGGTTCGTCTGGTACTGCCTGCCCGTCGCGGTGGTCGCGTTGAGCGCGCGCAGCACACGCACGGCGGTCCTGCTGGTGATCCCGCCGTTGCTGGTCGGGGCGTCGTCGACGGTGATCGATCTGCGCAACGCCACCCGGCCGGTCTCGACCGTGGGCTACTACAAACCACTCGCCGCCGAGCTGGACCGCATCGATGGGCTGCGCAACTACCGGGCCGAGGTCGTCGACCACGGCGCGCACGCCGGCTACGCAGAACTGCTCGGCCACGCGTTGCTCGCCCGCGGCTGGGAGACCCAGGAGGACAAGGCCCTCAACGGCGCGCTCGACAAGAGCCCGCTGGACCCGCGGGTGTACAAGATCTGGCTGCAGAACAACGCGGTCGGCTACGTCGCGCTCCCGTCGACCTCGGTGGGCGACTACCCCGAGTACGACCTGGTCAAGAGCGGCCGCGCCACGTACTTGCACCAGGTCTGGGCCAATCGGCACTGGAAGCTCTTCCGGGTGGCGAACCCCACCCCGATCGCCGGCGCCCCCGCCCGGGTGCTCGGCTACACGCAATCGACGATGACGCTGCGCATCCCGTGCACCTGCACCGTGGACATCCGGGTGCGCTGGTCGAAGTTCCTCGACGCCAAGCTGCAGGTGGTCCGCCCCACGGCGGCGGTCTCCAGGTCGATGCGCGTACCTTCGGCCGGCCCGTCGGCGGCGCCGCAGGTCTCGGCGAAGGTCCGCGACGACGGCTCCGGCTGGACCAAGATCGTCACGACCCAGCCGGGCGACTACGTGCTCAGCGGCAGCATCGGCGGCATCACCCGCTGAGGGTCGCCCGCGCACCGCTTCCCGCCCGAAACCGTCGATTTCTCGCCGAAATTTCGACAGATCGGGGCGGGAAGACGCGCCTTCCCGGCCCACACGGTCCTGTTGAGCCTGTGATCGGCGCCACACTCACATCGGGAAGTTGAGCGGACTCGGCTCAGTTCTTTTGACAGTGGCCTGTGCGGCGGACAACCATGGACGCCAGTAGGCCGAACAACGTCAAGTCCACAGAAGGAGCAACACTCATGGCACGAGCGGTCGGCATCGACCTCGGTACCACCAACTCCGTCGTCGCCGTCCTGTCAGGCGGTGAGCCGGAGGTCATCGCGAACTCCGAGGGTTCGCGTACCACCCCCAGCGTCGTCGCGTTCGCCAAGAACGGGGAGGTCCTGGTCGGCGAAGTCGCGAAGCGCCAGGCCGTCACGAACGTCGATCGCACGATCCGTTCGGTGAAGCGCCACATGGGCGACCCGAACTGGAAGGTCGACATCGACGGCAAGTCCTACAACTCCCAGGAGATCAGCGCGCGCGTGCTCCAGAAGCTCAAGCGCGACGCGGAGTCCTATCTCGGCGAGAACATCACCGACGCGGTCATCACCGTCCCGGCGTACTTCAACGACGCCCAGCGCCAGGCCACCAAGGAGGCCGGCCAGATCGCGGGCATGAACGTCCTGCGGATCGTCAACGAGCCCACCGCGGCCGCGCTGGCCTACGGGCTCGACAAGGGCGAGAAGGAGCAGACCATCCTGGTGTTCGACCTCGGCGGCGGCACGTTCGACGTGTCCTTGCTCGAGATCGGCGAGGGCGTCATCGAGGTGAAGGCCACCAGCGGTGACAACCACCTCGGCGGCGACGACTGGGACCAGCGCGTCATCGACTGGCTGGTCGACAAGTTCAAGGCCGGCCACGGCATCGACCTGTCCAAGGACAAGATGGCGATGCAGCGGCTGCGCGAGGCCGCCGAGCGCGCCAAGATCGAGCTCTCCAGCCAGCAGCAGACCAGCATCAACCTGCCCTACATCACGCAGGATGCGGAGAAGAACCCGCTGTTCCTCGACGAGTCGCTGTCGCGCGCCGAGTTCCAGAAGATCACTTCTGACCTGCTCGAGCGCACCCGCCAGCCCTTCCAGAGCGTGATCAAGGACGCGGGCATCAGCCTGTCCCAGATCGACCACGTGGTGCTCGTCGGCGGCTCGACCCGCATGCCTGCGGTCACCGAGCTGGTCAAGGAGCTCACCGGTGGCACAGGAGCCGAACAAGGGCGTCAACCCCGACGAGGTCGTCGCGATCGGCGCTGCGCTGCAGGCCGGTGTGCTCAAGGGCGAGGTCAAGGACGTCCTGTTGCTCGACGTCACCCCGCTGTCGCTCGGCATCGAGACCAAGGGCGGCATCATGACGAAGCTGATCGAGCGCAACACCACGATCCCGACCAAGCGTTCGGAGATCTTCACGACCGCAGACGACAACCAGTCGAGCGTGCAGATCCAGGTCTATCAGGGTGAGCGCGACATCGCGGCCTACAACAAGAAGCTCGGCATGTTCGAGCTGACCGGGCTGCCGCCGGCGCCGCGGGGCGTCCCGCAGATCGAGGTCACCTTCGACATCGACGCGAACGGCATCGTGCACGTCAGCGCCAAGGACCTTGCCACCAACAAGGAACAGGGCATGACGATCACCGGTGGCTCGGGCCTGTCGAAGGACGAGATCGACCGGATGATGAAGGACGCCGAGTCGCACGCCGAGGACGACCGTCAGCGCCGCGACGAGGCCGAGATCCGCAACTCCGGTGAGTCGCTGCAGTTCACCACCGAGAAGTTCCTCGCGGAGAACGGCGACAAGCTGCCCGAGGACAAGCGCAACGAGTTGCAGAACGCGGTCGACGACCTCAAGAAGGCGCTCGAAGGCGCGGACTTCGAGGCGATCAAGGCCGCGCAGGACAACGTGTCGCGCATCGCGTCCGAGGCCGGCGGGGCGATGTATGCCGCCGCGCAGGCCGCGGGCGGTGACGCCAGCGGCGCAGAGGGTGCCGCCGGTCCGGCCGGTGACGCCGGCCCGTCCCAGCCCGCCGACGACTCCGTCGTCGACGCCGAGGTCGTCGACGAGGGTCCGGCCGAGGACAACAAGTGAGTTCGGGTGACCCCCGTTCCGGCTCGGACCATCGCAACGAGGTGGGCGAGCCGGAGCGGGTCGTCATCAGAGACAACCGCAAGATCGACCCGGTGACGGGTGAGGCACGCAAGCCGGCAGGCGGCGGGGCTGCTTCGACAGCAGCCCCGGCGCCGCCGGGCGCGGCGGCCGATCGCCCCGCGCCGGGTGCCATTTCGTCGGAGGAAGACGTGCCCAAGGCACAAGCGCTGCTCGTCGAGGAGCGCACCCGCGACCTGCAGCGGCTGCAGGCCGAGTACGCGAACTACCGCAAGCGCGCAGAGCGTGAGCGGCTGGCCGCGGGCGACATCGCCACCGGTCGGGTACTCGCCGAGCTGCTGCCGGTGATCGACGACCTCGACCGGGCGAAGGCGCACGGCGACCTCACCGGCGGCCTCAAGGCCGTCGCCGACAAGCTCGATGCGACGTTCGGCAAGCTCGGGCTGGTCGCCTTCGGTGAAGTGGGCGACCCGTTCGACCCCGTCATCCACGAGGCCGTCCTGCACAACGAGAGCGACGAGGTCGACGTCCCGACGTGCACGACCGTGATGCGCCAGGGCTACAAGCACGGCGAGCGCTTGCTGCGCCCGGCCATGGTCGGCGTCACCGACCCCGTCCACGTCTCGGCGCAGGCCGATCGTGAGTCGGCGGCCGAACCGGACGACAGCGAAACCACCGCGCAACCGCACGAAGATGAAGACCCAGCCGAAAGCGACCCAGCCGCAGGCTGAGATGGGCTCGCGCGCCAAGCAAAGGGACCACAGGAGGTGACGCCAGATGAGCACCAAGGACTACATCGAGAAGGACTACTACAAGGCGCTCGGCGTCACCAAGGACGCGAGCGCGCAGGACATCAAGAAGACCTACCGCAAGCTCGCCCGTGAGCTGCACCCGGACAAGAACCCGGGCGACGCCAAGGCCGAGGCGCGGTTCAAGGAGGTGTCCGAGGCCTACGACGTCCTCTCCGACGCGACCAAGCGCAAGGAGTACGACGAGGCGCGCGAGCTGTTCGCCGGCGGCGGGATGCCCGGTGGCTTCGGCGGTTTCGGTGGTGGCGGCGGCACCCACCGCAGCACCCGTAACTTCGATGTGAGCGATCTGTTCGGCGGCGGCGACAGCGCAAATCTCAACGATCTGTTCGACGGCCTGTTCGGCGCGAACGCCGGCCGATCGGGCGGGGGCGCCACCACGGCGAGTCCGCGTCGCGGTCAGGACCTGACTGCCGAGATCAGCATCGGCTTCGACGAGGCCGTGCGCGGCGCCACGTTGCCGCTGTCGCTGTCCGGGCCGGCGAGCTGCCGGCTGTGCGGCGGTTCGGGCGCGAAGCCGGGCACCGCGCCGCGGCGCTGCCCCACCTGCCAGGGCAGCGGGTTCGTCATGCAGAACCAGGGCGGTTTCGGATTCAGCGAACCGTGCCGCGACTGCCGTGGCACCGGCCAGATCATCGACGACCCGTGCCCGGAGTGTCACGGCACCGGCGCGACCACCCAGACCCGCACCATCAACGTGCGGATCCCGACCGGTATCCGCGACGGGGCCAAGATCCGGCTGTCCGGCAAGGGCACCCCGGGTAGCCAGGGCGCGCCGGCCGGTGACCTGTACGTCACCGTGCATGTCGGCAAGCACACGCTGTTCGGCCGCAACGGTGACCACCTGACCCTGACCGTGCCGATCACGTTCACCGAGGCCGCGCTCGGTACCACGCTGCGGGTCCCGACCCTCGACGGCTCGGTGGCCCTCAAGGTCGCCGCGGGCACGCCGTCCGGGCGCACCCTGCGGGTGCGCGGGCGCGGTGTGCAGGGGCGTGGACACAACGGCGACCTGCTGGTGACGGTGGAGGTCGCGGTGCCGCAGCACCTCAACGGCGAAGCACGCGAGGCGCTGGAGCGCTACGCGACCGCCCAGCCGGACGACCCACGCCCGCAGATCACCGCGGCGCTCGGCCGGTCGGCGGCAACATCGACGGCGGGCAGCAGCAATGGTTGAGCGCGGCCGTCGCACGGCTGACGTGCCCGGCGAGGTCCCCGAGGACGCGCCGGTCTTCGTCATCTCGGTCGCCGCCGAACTCGCCGGGATGCACGCCCAGACCTTGCGCCAGTACGACCGGTTGGGCCTGGTGACGCCGGGCCGAACCGGCGGCGGCGGGCGCCGCTATTCCGCGCGCGACATCGTATTGCTGCGCGAGGTGCAGCGGCTCTCGCAGCTCGAGGGCGTCAACCTCGCCGGCATCAAGCGAATCATCGAGCTCGAATCACACGTCGAGGCGCTGCGGGCGAAGGTCGCCGAGCTGTCCGCCGAACTGGACCACGCGCATGCCGAACTGGTGGCCCGCGGTGCGCCGTCGGCATTGGTCGTCTGGAAGCCGCAGCCGCGCCGGCGCTGATCAGCGCCGGTCTTCGGTCCCGTACTCCGGATCTCGATGCCGCGGACCACGCACGAGTTGCCACACCCCGCGCAGCAACCCCGCGATGCCGATGAGATCGGTGGCCGCCAGTCCGTGACTGTGGGAGAACCTCACCAGCACCGTGATCTCCCAGTGCTTGTCGACGGTGAACCAGGCGATCGAGATCAACACGAGAATCACCGCGCCGAGCCGCTCCCGCCGGCCGACGCGTTCGGCGAGCACCATCGCGGCCACCAGCGCAGCGGCCGCGACGACAAGCCGAAACTCATGCATCCGATGACGTTAACCAACCCGTAGCACGCGTGTGATGGACTCACAGGCATCCCGCCAGATTCGTCATGTGTGAACTGCGTGTGGGTGAGCGGGGGATCGCCAGCCAAACGAGGGTGGCGTACGGTCAGCTCGCGGGGTGAACTGGATAACAAGGGGGAAAGCGAGACCGTCGAGGTCTCGATCGGGAGACGCGGGGTTGTGACGCAGACACGGCCACAGGCCGACGCTGTCGAGGCAGTGGTCGAGAGCCTGCAGGGTCCGCACCGCCGGGCCCGATACCCGCCTGATGCGCCAGCCCCGCTGGATGGTGCACTACCGCTTGTTGCTGCTCGTCGCCGATCTGTGCGCGATCGCGGTGGCGACCGTGCTCGGCTACGTCGTGCGGTTCGGCCTCATCGACAGCCAGGAGCCGCGGCACGTGCTGCACTACCTCTGGTTGGGCCTCGCCGTGACCACCGGCTGGCTCATCTCGCTGCAGTACTGCGGCGGGTACGAGATCCGCCACCTCGCCTCCGGCCCGGAGGAGACCAAACGGGTCCTGCGCGCCAGCGCGCTGACGGTCAGTGTGCTCGCGATCATCAGCTACGCACTCAAACTGCAGGTCGCACGGGGCTTCGTGCTCGGTGTCATCCCGATCGGCGTCATCCTGCTGCTCATCGGCCGCGCGATCGTGCGCGCGATCGTCGCCCGGCGGCGGGCGCAGGATCGCTGGGTCAACCGCATCCTGGCCGTCGGCACGACCGAATCGGTCGGGCACCTGCTGACGGTCACCGAGCGCGCGAAGGATGCCGGGCTGAAGGTGATCGGGGTCTGCGTCGAGGACGCCGAGATCGGCAGTGAGATCGCGCCCGGCATCCCGGTGCTCGGCGGCGTGCTCGCCGCCGCCGAGCAGGCCGCCCGCACCGACGCCGACGTCGTGGCCGTCACCGCGAGCGGCCTCGGGCCGGTCGGGGTGCGCGAGCTCGGCTGGCAGCTCGAAGGCAGCGGCCGCGGCCTGGTGATGGCGCCGGCGCTCACCGAGATCGCCGGCACCCGCATGCACATCAGCCCGGTGGACGGGCTGCCGCTCGTGTGGCTGGAACAACCGCATCTGGGCCGCATCCCGAAGCTGGTCAAACGCTGCGTCGACATCGTGCTGGGTGCGGTGGCCCTGATCCTGGCCAGCCCGCTGCTGCTGCTCGCCGCGGTCGCGGTCAAGACCACCAGCCGCGGCCCGGTCTTCTTCCGGCAGCGCCGGCTCGGGGTCAACGGCGCCGAGTTCTCGATCCTGAAGTTCCGCTCGATGTACATCGGCGCCGAAGCGCAGCGCGACGGCATTCTCGAACTCAACGAGCAGGACGGCGCCGGCGTGCTGTTCAAGATCCGTGAGGATCCGCGGACCACCCCGGTCGGGCGGTGGCTGCGCCGCTTCTCCGTCGACGAACTGCCGCAACTGCTGCAAGTCGTCGGCGGCACGATGTCCCTGGTCGGGCCGCGGCCGCTGGCCGCCGTCGACTCCGGCTACACCGGCTCGGC
Organism: uncultured Actinomycetota bacterium; assembly: GCA_963850835.1. GTDB lineage: Bacteria > Actinomycetota > Actinomycetes > Mycobacteriales > Jatrophihabitantaceae > Jatrophihabitans. The sequence continues at coordinate 300,736 of CAWKNB010000011.1, forward strand.
GCGGCGCCGGTTGATGGTCCGCCCGGGCATGACGGGTCTGTGGCAGATCAGTGGCCGCTCCGAGCTGAGCTGGGAGGACGCGGTCCGCCTGGACCTCTACTACGTGGAGAACTGGAGCCTCGGGCTGGACCTGAGCATCCTGGCGCGCACCGCGCTCGCCGTCGTCACCGGCAAGGGCGCGTACTGAATCCAAGTTGAGTGGAATAGGCTCAACTTGTCGTGCCTTGTACCTGCAAAGGACTTCTGCTGCCGTGACACGGCGACATTCGATGAGGTGAACTGACTCCATGGACATGACCACCCGCAGCCAGCAGGCGGTGAGCAGTGCGGTCAAGGCCGCCGCCGAGCGGGGCAACCCGGCGCTCGAGCCGGCGCATCTGGCCGTGGCGCTGCTCGACGACGCGGAGACGCTGGCCCGCCCGCTGCTGCAGGCGGTCGGCGCGGACCCGCTCGCGGTCCGGGCGGACATCGCGCGGCTGATCGACAAGCTGCCGTCGGCCTCCGGTTCGTCGGTGTCGGCGCCGACCGCGTCGCGGAACACGCTCGCCGTGCTCGGCGCGGCCGAGCGCGCAGCACGTGATCGCTCCGACGAGTTCGTGTCGGCCGAGCACCTGCTGCTCGCGTTGGCCGACCAGAGCGGAGACGTGGCCGACGTCCTCAAGCGCTACGGCGCCACCTCGAGCGCGCTGGCCGAGGCGCTGCAGTCGGTGCGCGGCTCGGCGCGGGTGACCACCGCGGACCCGGAGGGCACCTTCCAGGCGTTGGAGAAGTACGGCAACGACCTCACCGAGGCCGCCCGCGAGGGCAAGATCGACCCGGTCATCGGCCGGGACAGCGAGATCCGCCGCGTGGTCCAGGTGCTGTCGCGGCGCACCAAGAACAACCCGGTGCTGATCGGTGAGCCCGGCGTCGGCAAGACCGCTGTCGTCGAGGGCCTCGCGCAGCGCATCGTCGCCGGCGACGTGCCGTCCAGCCTGCAGGGCAAGCGGGTGATCGCGCTCGATCTCGGCTCGATGATCGCCGGCTCGAAGTTCCGCGGCGAGTTCGAGGAGCGGCTCAAGGCCGTCCTCAACGAGATCAAGGACTCCGGCGGCCAGGTCATCACCTTCATCGACGAACTGCACACCGTCGTCGGCGCCGGCGCGACCGGCGAGGGCGCGATGGACGCCGGCAACATGCTCAAGCCGATGCTCGCCCGCGGCGAGTTGCGGATGGTCGGTGCGACCACGCTCGACGAGTACCGCGAGCACATCGAGAAGGACCCGGCGCTGGAGCGCCGGTTCCAGCAGGTGCTGGTGGCCGAGCCGTCGGTCGAGGACACGATCGCGATCCTGCGTGGATTGAACCCGCGCTACGAGGCCCACCACGAGGTGCAGATCGCGGACAGTGCCCTGGTCGCCGCGGCGACGCTGTCCGACCGCTACATCACGTCGCGGTTCCTGCCCGACAAGGCCATCGACCTGGTGGACGAGGCGGCGAGCCGGCTGCGGATGGAGATCGACTCCCGTCCGGTCGAGATCGACGTGCTGCAGCGCAGCGTCGACCGGCTCAAGATGGAGGAGCTGGCGCTCAAGAACGAGACCGACGCCGCGTCCGTCGAGCGCCTCGCGCGGCTGCGCGCGGAACTGGCCGACAAGCAGGAGCAGCTGGACGCACTGAACCTGCGTTGGGAGCGGGAGAAGAGCGGGCTGAACCGGGTCGGTGAGCTGAAGAAGCAGCTCGACGACCTGCAGGGCCAGATCGAGCGCGCCCAACGCGACGGTGACCTGGAGACCGCATCGCGACTGCAGTACGCCGAGTTGCCGAAGCTCGAGCGCGAACTCGACGCCGCCAGCGCGGCCGAGAACGAGGAAGCGATCGTGGACCCCCTCGTGAAGGAGGAGGTCACCGCTGACGACATCGCCGACGTCGTCTCCGCCTGGACCGGCATCCCCGCCGGCCGGATGATGGAAGGCGAGTCCGCGAAGCTGCTGCGGATGGAGGACGAGATCGGCGCCCGGGTGATCGGGCAGCGGCGGGCGGTCCAGTCCGTGTCCGACGCGGTGCGTCGTGCCCGGGCCGGCATCGCCGACCCGAACCGGCCGACCGGCTCGTTCCTGTTCCTCGGCCCGACGGGGGTCGGCAAGACCGAGCTCGCGAAGGCACTCGCCGACTTCCTGTTCGACGACGAGCGCGCGATGGTGCGCATCGACATGAGCGAGTACTCCGAGAAGCACTCGGTGGCCCGCCTGGTCGGTGCCCCGCCCGGCTACGTCGGCTACGAGGAGGGCGGTCAGCTCACCGAGGCGGTGCGTCGCCGGCCGTACACGGTGGTGCTGCTCGACGAGGTCGAGAAGGCGCACCCGGACGTGTTCGACATCTTGCTCGCGGTGCTCGACGACGGGCGGCTCACCGACGGCCAGGGCCGCACGGTCGACTTCCGCAACACGCTGCTGATCCTGACCTCCAACCTCGGTTCGGCGGCACTGGTGATGGACCTGCCCGACGAGGCGAAGCGCGAGGCGGTGCTCGCCACCGTGCGCGATCACTTCAAGCCGGAGTTCTTGAACCGGCTCGACGACATCGTGGTGTTCGATGCTCTGACCACTGACGATCTCACCCGGATCGTCGACATCCAGCTCGCGGCGCTCTCCGAGCGCCTGGCCGCGCGCCGGCTCGCGCTGGAGGTCACCGACGCCGCCCGTGAATGGCTCGCGATCAACGGGTTCGACCCGCTCTACGGAGCGCGGCCGCTGCGCCGGCTGGTGCAGACCTCGATCGGTGACGCGCTCGCGAGGGCGCTGCTGGCCGGGGAGATCCGCGACGGCCAGACCGTGCGCGTCGACGCCCTCGACGACCGCTCCGGCCTGGCGCTGAGCTGACCGGACGACGTCTGGTCAGTGCAGCCGCGCGCCGAACCACCGGCTCGCGGCGCCCGTGCAGACCAGCGACATCCCGACGATGACGAGTGCGGCGAACAGCAACGACCAGACGATCACGTCTTCGAGCCCGCTCTTGGTGGCCCATCGGGTGAGCCAGTACACGGCGAGCACGAGGGTGATCGCGCCGCCGATCGCATAGAGATTGCGGCCGGTCCGGCTGCGCCCGGTCATCGCCACCGAGCCGCCGATCAGCAGCCCGGCGGCGAGCATGTTCAACAACCCCATCGCGGTGAGCTCGCTGCTGTAGGTATCGCCGATGCCGTACGTGTCGTCGAGGTTGTTGAGCGTCGACGCTCCGCTGAACAGCAAGATGCCGGCGAAGATCAGCAGGCCGCCGGCGATGTAGCCGAGCACGGCACCGGCGATCACGGTGCCGGGCCGCTGCTCGGCCGGCTGGTAGAAGACCGGAAAGTTCGGCGGCGGATAGCCGTAGCCGTAGCCATATCCGTAGCCATATTCGTAGCCGGGCGGCGGTCCGGGGGCGGGTTCGTACGGGCCGCTCCGCGCGGGCCCCGACGGCGGGGGTCCCGAGTACGGCGGCTCGGCGTCCGGCGGCCCCCAGTCGGTCACGCGTGCTCCGCCCTCGACGATCTGTGTCCTGGCCCTGCGACAATAACTCGCCGGCGAGGCACTCGCGGCCTGGAGCCCGAGCTGTGGACGGTCCGGTTAGGACCAGGGCAGGTGGTCGCTCACACATTGGTCGAAGCTGCTGCTGCCCGTGTCGGTGTCGAAGCCGCCGCAGTTGTTCACCGCGTGCACCAGCGCCGCGGTCCACAGGATCGCGGCCGCAGCTCCGATTCCCATGCAGATCAGCCCGGCGACCGCGAGCCCACGACCGTTGCCGCCCTGCCGCTGGCTCTCGGACAGCCCCAGGATCCCGAAGATCAGGGCGAGGATGACGAAGACGCCGTCCAGGATGCTGAGCCAGAAGAACACGATCGACAAGATGCCGAACACCAGCGCTGCGACGGCCTTGCCGTTGCCGGTGCGTGGCTGTGGGTACGCGTGGTACGGCGGCGGATACGGGGCGCCGTACGGGTAGTTCGGGCCGGGATAGGGCGGCGGCGGCTGCTGGGGCGGGTACGCCGACTGCTCGGTCGGGTACGGCTGCTGCGCCGCGTAGGGCGAGGGTTGCGGCACCGGGTTGTACCCCGGCGGGGCGAACTCCGGGGGTACCGGGTGGTCGGGCTTGCCGAACCGGTAGGGGTCGAAGGGCACCTCGGGCGGTGGCTGTCGCGCCTTGCCCAGGTCGACCGGCTCGCCGGAACCGGAGTCGCCGGCGCTGTCGGGCGGCGTCGTCATCGAATCCTCCGTGCGCTCGGCGTGCGGACCCGACGATAGCCGGTAACGCTGGGAACGGGCTCGTTCCGATGTACGGCCACGTACACTGCGCGCGTGAACGAAGCGAGCTCGGAGCCGGTGTCCCTCGGCAAGACCGGCGGCACTGCCGGGAACCCCAAGGGCGGCGAGCCGGCCGACGGCAAGCCGACCGGCGGGAAGCCGCTGCCGCCGCGCACGATCCTGCTCGCAGTCATCACGCTCGGGATCTCGGGCATCTGCGCGCTGGTCGCCGGCTTCGCCCTCTACGGCCAGGACTCCTGGCTGCTGCGCGAGCTCACGAAGCACAACCCGAAGCCGGGCAAGAAGAACCACCTTTCGGCCAGCCAGCTGGTCGACAAGGTCGCGCAGACGCAGAAGACCGCGCTGATCGGGGCGGTCATCGTCGTGGTCGCGGTCGGGATCCTCGGCTGGGCCGTCTACAAGGGCCGCTACTGGTCGCGCTGGGGCGTCGTCGGGTTCTGGGTGCTGGCCACCTTCAGCGGCACCGTCGTCGGGATCAACTCGATCCTGTCCGTCGGCTCCGACATCCCTCCGGCGTACAAGATCCCGTCGTTCCTCGCCGGCGCGATGTTCGCGGTCGCCGTGGTGCTGGTGAACCTGCGCGACAGCACGGCGTACTTCGCGAAGAACCGGCCGGCTCGACCGGCCGGCGCGCCGCAGCGCCGCGGCCTGCTCGGGGGCCTGATGCGCCCGCAGCAGCAGGCGCAGCCGGCGACGAACGCCCGCACCCGGCCGGACACCGCCAGTGCCGCCGACCGCGGCCGCACCAAGAAACGGGCTACCGTCGCGAACGCCGACTCGGTGGCCAAGGGCGCCGAACTCGCCCGCAGCCGGGCCAAGGCGGCCAGCAAGTCGCGGCGCACAGAACGCTGATCGCGGCTGTGCCCAAAGCGCTGGTCACCGGCGCCACCGCGGGGCTCGGCGCGCAGTTCGCCCGCCAGCTCGCCGCCGGCGGCCATGACCTCGTGCTCGTCGCCCGCGACGCCGACCGGCTCGCCGACGCCGCCCGGGTGCTGCACACCGAGCACGGCGTCGCCGTCGAGACGGTGCCGGCCGATCTGAGCACCGACATCGGGTGCGCCGCTGCGAGCGAGCGCCTGGCCGACGTCGACATGCTCGTGAACAACGCCGGGATGGGTTCCTACCGGCCCTTCGGCACCGCCGATCTGGCTCGCGAGGAGTACCAGCTCGACCTCAACGTGCGCGCGGTCATGCGGCTCGCGCACGCGGCGGTGCGGGTGATGCGACCGCGCGGGTCGGGGCGGATCGTCAACGTCTCCTCGGTGGCCGGGTTCGTGCCGCGCGGCGGCAACGTCACCTACTCGGCCAGCAAGGCGTGGGTGACGATGTTCAGCGAGGCGCTGTCCGTGCAGCTGCGCGACTCGGGCGTGACGGTGACTGCGGTATGCCCGGGATTCGTGCGCACCGAGTTCCACGAGCGCGCGGAGACCGACATGAGCCATGTCCCGGACCGGATGTGGCTCAACGACGAGGACGTCGTCCGCGACGGACTGGCGGCCGCCTTCGCCGGCAAACCGCTGTTCGTGCCGTCGTGGCGCTACCGCACCCTGGTCGGAGTGACCCGGGTGGTGCCCCGGCCGGTGCTGCGGACGGTCATGGCCCGGCGCGGCTACTGACTACGCTCGGCAGCTGTGTCGGATCGCGCCGAGCTCCTGCAGCTCATCAAGCAGATCGCCGTCGTGCACGGCAAGGTCACGTTGTCCTCCGGCCGGGAGGCCGACTACTACATCGACCTGCGCCGCATCACCCTCCACGCCCGGGCGGCACCGCTGGTCGGGCGGGTGCTGCGCGACCTCACGCACGACTGGTCCTACGAGGCCGTCGGTGGGCTCACCCTCGGCGCCGACCCGGTGGCGACCGCGGTGATGCACGCCTCGCACGGTGCGGTGGACGCGTTCGTCGTCCGCAAGGCGGGCAAGGCGCACGGGATGCAGCAGCGCGTCGAGGGCCCCTCGGTCCACGGCCGGCGAGTGCTCGTCGTCGAGGACGTGTCGACGACCGGTGAGTCGCCGCTGACCGCCACCGAGGCGCTGCGCGAGGCCGGCGCGACCGTCGTGGGCGCTGCGATGATCGTCGACCGCGGCGGCGGTGCGCGCCTCGAGGCCGCCGGGCTGGCGGTGCGCAGCGCGTACACGCTCGACGATCTCGGGCTGTCCTGAACGAGACACCCGAGGTCGGCGTCGGACCGCACCCGCTGCCCTGGCCGGACGACCCGCGACTGGATCCCGAGCTGCTGCGCGACGGCGACCGGCGCAACGTCGTCGACCGCTACCGCTACTGGCGCGTCGACGCCATCGTCGCCGAGCTGGACACCCGTCGACATCCGTTCGCCGTGGCGATCGAGAACTGGCGGCACGACCTGAACATCGGCACCGTGGTCCGCACCGCGAACGCGTTCCTCGCCCGCGAGGTGATCGTCGTGGGCAATCGCCGCTGGAACCGGCGCGGCGCGATGGTGACCGATCGCTACCAGCACATCCGGCACGTGGCATCGGCGCCCGACCTGGCCGAGTACGCCACCGGCGCCGGGTACGAGATCGTCGGCATCGACAACCTGCCCGGCTCGGTGCCGCTGGAGACGACCGACCTCGCGGCGAACGCGCTGCTGGTGTTCGGCCAGGAGGGAACCGGGCTCAGCGCGGCGGTGCGCGAGGTGGCGGCGACGGTGTGCTCGATCGCGCAGTTCGGCTCGACGCGCTCGATCAACGCCGGGGTGGCCGCCGGCATCGCGATGCACGCCTGGATCCGGCAGCACACCCCGCCGCAACCGCGGTGATCACGAGGCGGGGAGGACGAGGTGGACCACGAGTCCGCGGTGGTCGGAGCCGGCGATGGCGACGGTGCGCACGGCCCGGGCGCGCGCACCACGCGTCAGAACATGGTCGATGGCGATGAGCGGCCGCAACCAGCCGTGTGCCGGCCACGACGGCCGGTGGCCGGCACCGGCCTGCTCGGTGGCGCCGCGGTAGCCGGCCGCCAGCACCCGACGGAACTGGGCGGTGTCCGGCGTCGCGTTGAAGTCGCCGCCGACGATCAGCGGCGCGTCGCCCGACAGGGTCTCCAGCAGGCCGGGCAGGCGGGTCACGTCGCGCCGCCAGTGCGACGCATCCGGCACCGGCCCGGCCAGGTGCAGTGCCACCGCGATCGGCGCCGCGGCGACCCCCGGCACGTGCACCCGGGCGCTGAGCAGCGGGATCAGCAACCCGCCGTGCACCTGGAAGTCGGTCAGCGGGTGCCGGCTCCACAACCCCATGCCGGCGGCGAGTTCCTCGGGATGGGTGGCACCGTGCGGCAGCACGTCGGTCAGCCCGGCGCCGACCAGGGCCGCCGCGAGGTCAGGGGTGACCTCCTCGATCATCAGCACCTCGACGTCGAGCCGGCGGACGGCGGCGACCACGGCGTCTGCGTCGGCCCGGCCCAGCCACAGGTTGGCGGTCATCACCGTCAACTCGACGCCGGCTCGACCGTCCCGGCCGGCGATCCACAACCGGGCCTGGGTCCCGGCGCACCACGCGGTCAGCGCCGCGGCGACCAGCGCCACAGGCCACCAGCCGCCCACCACGAACAGCACCAGCGCCACCGGCGCGAGCAGCATCAGGTACGGCGCCGCGGCGACGACGCCGAGCGACCACGCCCGCCGCGCCGGGTAGTAGTGCGCAGCGAGCCCGACCACGGCGAGTGCGGCGCACGCCGCTGCCCCCGCTGCCACCACGGTCGGCATCAGGCGCGCTCAGGCGTCTTGATCACGCAGGTAGCGCCCGAAGTGCGGCACCGTGAACGCGATCCGACCACGTTGCCCGGAGTAGACCAGGCCCTTCTTCAGCAGGCCGTCTCGCGCCGGCGACAACGACTGCGCCGGCCGGTTCAGGGCGGTGGCCACGGCGGCGGTGGCCACCGCCGCGTCCGGTGCCGTGCTGTCGGCGGCAGCGTCGGCGGCGACCTCGGCCATCGCGCGCAGGTACTCACGCTCGGCCGGCGTGGCCCGCTCGTAGCGGGAGCCGAAAAAGCCCACCGCGAGTTCGCTTTCGGCCTCGGGCGCGGCGACGTCGACGTCGGCCGCGGTGATCGGCGAGTCTGGCGCGAGGTCCCACACCGTCTTGCCGTAGGCCTGGACGAAGTAGGGGTAGCCACCGGTCGCCTCGTACATGGCGCCCAGCGCGTCGTCGGTGAAGTCGGCGTCCTCGTCCTGTGCCGGAGCGCGCAGGGCGAGGTCGGCGGCGGCGCGGTCGAGCCGGTCGATGCGCGCGTAGCGGAACAGGCGCTCGGAGTAGGACTTCGCGGCCGACAGCACCGTCGGCAGATGCGGCAGCCCCGCCCCGACGATCACCAGCGGCAGCGCCTGCTGGGAGATCTCGTGACACGCCGCGCACAGTGCCGACACGTCGTCCGGGCCGAGGTCCTGCATCTCGTCGATGTACACCGCGATCGCCGTGCCCGCTGCTGGCGGCCAAGCCGCCGACGTCGGAGAGCAGCTCCACGAGGTCGATCTCGATGTCGCCGGAGTCGGCGCGGCCGGAGACGGCCGCGACGTCGATCCCCGGTTGCCATGTCCGGCTCGCAGCCCGGCCCTTGGCTGCCGGCTCACGCTGGGCGAAGGACTTCACCACGCCGAGCACGTGCCGCGCTTCGTCGTCGTTGCGGCCGGCGAGCTCTCGGACCGCGAGGTGCAGGGCCGCGGCGAGCGGCCGGCGCAGCGACTGGTCCGGCCGGGCCTCCAGCTTGCCGGTACCCCACCCGCGCCGCACGGCTGCCGAACGCATCGCGTTGAGCAACACGGTCTTGCCGACACCGCGCAGACCCACCAGCAGCACCGAGCGCTCCGGGCGCCCACGGGCGACCCGTTCGAGCGCGACGTCGAAGGCCTGGAGCTGGTCGTCGCGGCCGGCGAGCTCGGGCGGTCGCTGCCCGGCGCCGGGCGCGTACGGGTTGCGAATCGGGTCCACGATCGGACTGTATCTCGATATCTAGGAAATTTCGCAGATTCACCTAGACACGCCGAGAGAGTCCACCGCTCACCCGACGGGCGCGCAGCGTGCTCGATACGATGCAGACGTCACTGACCCTCGACGCAAAGGACCACCACATCGTGCGGGTGTCAGTGATCGGTACCGGCTACCTCGGGGCCACCCACGCCGCCGCGATGGCCGAACTCGGCCACCAGGTCATCGGCGCCGACGTCGACGAGACGAAGGTCGCCACCCTCTCGGCCGGCGAGGTGCCGTTCTACGAACCCGGCCTGTCCGAGGTGCTGCAGCGCCACGTGCGATCCGGCGCGCTGCGGTTCACGACCTCGATGCGCGAGGCCGCGACGTCGGCGGACCTGCATTTCGTCTGTGTGGGCACGCCCCAGAAGCCGGGGGAGTACGCCGCGGACCTGCAGTTCGTCGATGCGGCATTCACCGAGCTGCTCGCCGCGGTGCGACCCGGCGCCGTTGTGGTGGGGAAGTCGACGGTGCCGGTCGGCACCGCCGCGCGCCTCGCCGAGCAGGCCCGGGTGGCCGGTGCCGACCTGGTGTGGAACCCGGAGTTCCTGCGCGAGGGCTTCGCCGTCGCCGACACCCTGAACCCGGACCGGATCGTGCTGGGGTCAGCCGATGGCGCCGGCGTGGCCCAGGTGCGCGAGTGTTACGCCGCCATCCTCGCCACCGGGGTGCCGGTGGTGGAGTCTGACTTCGCGACCGCGGAGCTGGTGAAGGTGGCGGCGAATTCGTTCCTGGCCACCAAGATCTCCTTCATCAACGCCATGGCCGAGGTGTGTGAGGTCACCGGCGCCGACGTCACGCTGCTCGCCGAGGCGATCGGGCACGACGCCCGGATCGGGCACAAGTTCCTGCGCGCCGGGCTCGGCTTCGGCGGCGGCTGCCTGCCGAAGGACATCCGGGCGTTCATGGCGCGGGCCGGCGAACTCGGCGTCGACCAGGCGGTGTCGTTCCTCAAGAACGTCGACGAGATCAACCAACGACGCCGCGCGCGCATGGTCGATCTCGCCCGGGAGATGTGCGACGGCTCGCTCGCCGGGCGCCGCGTCGGCATCCTCGGCGCGGCCTTCAAGCCGGACAGCGACGACATCCGCGACTCGCCGGCCCTCGACGTCGGGTTCGCCATCCAGCGGGCCGGCGCCGCGGTGCGGGTCTACGACCCGCAGGCCATGACCAACGCCAAGGACACCCACCCGACGCTCGCGTATGCCGCATCCGCGCTGGAGGCGTGCTCCGACGCGGACGTCGTGTTGCACCTGACGGAGTGGGCGGAGTTCCGCCGGTTGCGACCGGCCGACCTCGATCCGATCGTGCGCGAGCGCAGGGTGCTCGACGGCCGCAGCGTCCTCGACCCGGCCGAATGGCGCAATGCGGGGTGGCAGTTCCGCGCGCTCGGCCGGCCCTGACAGTTCACTGATCACCTCTCTTGACATCTACCTAGCCCTAGGTAGAATAAAATCATGGTAACCGAGCCGCGCATGACGATCACGACGCAACTGGTGCTGCAGGTCCTGCTCGACGAGCCGGACCAGGAGCGATACGGGTTCGAGATCGCCGAGGCCAGCGGGTTGCGCAGCGGCACCGTGCATCCGATCCTGGCGCGCCTGGAGGGCATGGGCTGGGTGCAGTCGCGGTGGGAGGACATCGACCCGCGCAAGGCCGGCCGGCCGGCCCGCCGCTACTACCAGCTCAGCGCCGAGGGTCTCCCGCGCGCCGCGCACGCCATGAGCCGGGCGCGGACCTCGGTGCGGCAGGTCCGCACGCTGTCTCCAGCCGCGAATCCCGATCATGGCTGAGTTGCCGCGCGCGGCGTTCCTGCCCGATCGCACGGTCCGCCTCGCGGCGGCACTGCTTCCGGGTTCCGCGCGAAACCGTTACGAGCGCGAATTCCTGTCCGAGATCTACGGCCTGACCACGCGGCAACAGGTCCTCTATGCGATCGACGTCCTGGTCCACACCGTCAGCCTGCGGGCCTCGATCCGCGCGGATGCCTCGAAGACCACCATGAGCGAAGCACCGCATCGCCCTCTCCTGTGCCGCTGGAACGTGCATCACCGCTGGGTGGCCAGACTGACCAGCGACGGCGGCCACTATCAGCAGTGCCGGCGCTGCGGCAAGGACCGCACCGACGTCGATCACATCGACCACGACACGAGTGCCGGCGCCGCCACGATCGCAGCCGTCGGGTACACCGGGTCCGGCGGCGGCGGGTTCTAGACCACTGAATCACCCGACGACATCGGAGGTCGTCATGACCGAGACAACCCACAAACCACTCACCTGCCGGCTGCACGTGCACCACCGCTGGGAGACGAAGACGACCGACGACGGCGCTCGCTACCAGCAGTGCCGCCGGTGCGGCACGGATCGCACCGAGGTCGACGGCAACGGCGGCGACAAGAGCGCCGCTGCAGGCGCCATCGGCGCTGCTCGGCGGCGGGGGCTTCTAGCTCGTCGCCGTCGTGATGCGAACCATCGGGATCTGGCGGCCGGCTTTGTCCTGGTGGTCGGCCACGTGCGGGGCCATCTCGATCCAGCGGTCGTAGGCGTCGTCGCGCTCGGCGCCGGTGAGGATCTCGGCCCGGGCGTCGAAGGCTCGTCCGGTCACCTCGACGCCGACGTGCGGGTCGGCCTCGATGTTGCGGCACCAGTCCGGATCCTTCGGTGCGCCCATGTTCGACCCGAACAGCAACAGGTTGCCGTCCGGGTCCTGCACGAACCCGATCGGGACGGTGTGCGGATTGCCGCTGCGCCGGCCGGTCGTGGTCAGCAGGACGAGATGGTCGAAGTGCACCGGGCCGAGCCCGCCGACGCCGCCGGTGTCGCGGAATCGCTCGATGAGCTGCTGGTTCATCTCGTGGAGGTCCTGGGTCATGACGACATCGTTCCCACGGTTACCCGTCAGGGAGCGTCAGGATTCCGGCGCCGCGAGCGAGGACACGCGTGGTCACGTTTGTGTGAAGTTCCCGTTCGTTACAGCATGGTATGGCTACGCTCTGTTGGCGTTGGCCACGCAGCGCTAAACCTCCGCTTTAGTCACTGACCGTATTTCTGTCGGAACTCACCGCATCTGGCTTAGAGCAAAGCACAGCACCGTTCGCGACCGCTGTTGCACCGTTTCCGAATCCGGAATCAAAGACATTCCCGGGAGGGACTGCCATGAAGTTGTGCCTGGACAAACGTGTGAACCGGACCTGGCTCGCGGGCCTGGGGGTCGCGCTGGCCGTGGTCGGGGCATTGGTCCTCCCCGTCACGTCCGCGACACCGGCACACGCGAGCACCGGCCTGCAGATCCGTTCGAGCCTGGGCTACCGGGTCAACCACGGCCGTGACTTCGTCGGCGCATACCGGTTGGCCAACGGTCGGTTGATCTACTGCATCGATCCGGACTACGCCGAGCCCCACACCGTCGCCCTGTCGACCAAGTCCCGACTGCCGAGGCTGAGCCCGACGGCGACCGCGGAAGTGTCCGAGCTGCTGTTCGCGCACGGCCACGCCACGACGAAATGGCAGGCCGCGGTGGTGAGCCAGGCAGCGAACACGTTGATCGGAAACAAGAAGGCGGTCGCGCGCCGGGCACACCTGCTGCCGACCTCCGTCGGGAAGCGGGCGACGTTGTACGTGGCCGAGGCGCGCCGCTTCCACGGTCCGTACCGGGTGCGAGTCTCCCTCCCGGCGTCCTTGCTGCCGGGTCAGTCGGCGCGCGGCACGATCAGCCTGTCGCCGGCGCGGCCCGGCGTCACCCTGCGCCTGTCCAGTTCGGCGAATGCGGCGGTCTCGCGCGTCGTGCGGACCGGCTCGCACGGTACGGCGGCGTTCACGTATCGGGTCAGCGGGCCGGGCGAGGTCCACATCGCCGCGCGGGCCACGAATCTGGCGCCGACGACACTGCTGGCCAGCGACCCGAAGGGACGGGTACAACGCATGATCAGTTGGCGGCCGGCCGTCTCCAACGTCGCCTCGGCGAGTTTCCAGCGCCGGGCCAGCGGCTTCGCCCACTCCTATGGCTGCTCGAGCACCTGCAACGGCCACCCGGTCACGACGCTGCGCGCGTGCGTCGCGTCCAGCACGCAGTGGCAGCGGGTGATCTACCGCTATGCCGGACACGTGAAGGTCCTCACCTGGGGCCCGACCCGGGCGGCGTCGTGCAAGACCATCTCGCTCACCCTCTCCGACGGGGATCGGGTCACCGCGGCGCGGCAGTACCGGTCCGCCCGCGGCTGGTCGGCACAGGTGCCGGTGGGCGGCACCTTCGTCATCGACTGCCCGGCGGCTCCCGGCGTCGCGGCGAGCGTGGTGTTCTCCTGCTCGACGGCGTCGGTGACCATCGCGCTCGGTGTCGCGACCGCCCAGGGCAGCTGGAAGCCGTCGGTGAATGCGAGTACCCACCGCTACGTACTCGACATCAGCGGCGCGGCGCACCAGCGCCTTTACGCCGACCACGGCAAGACTGCGACGGCGACGTTCCGGATGGCCTGCGGGGCGCACCGGACGTTCACCTTCCGCGGTGGTGTGCGCCGGGCCAACGGTCAGTACAACTACTCGTCGTGGGCGACGGTCGTCAGTCCCTGATGCGCAGGCCCGGCCACCGATGCTCGGTGGCCGGGCAGGGCCGGTCGAGGTCGGATCAACTGTCGGGTGTCGTCAGGATTTCCGCGCCGACGTCGGTGACCACGATGGTGTGCTCCCATTGCGCGGCCCATGAACCGTCCTCGGTGAGCACCGTCCAGTCGTCGTCCCACATGTACCAGTCGTAGCCGCCCAGCGTGAGCATCGGCTCGATGGTGAACGTCATCCCCGGCTCGAGCAGCATGCTCGCGCGCGGCTCGTCGTAGTGCAGGATCGTCGGCTTGGTGTGGAAGCTCGGGCCGACACCGTGGCCGGTGTAATCGCGCACCACGCCGTAGCCGAAGCGCTTCGCGTAGGACTCGATCACCCGGCCGATGACGTTGACGGGCCGCCCCGGGCGCACCGCCCGGATCCCCCGCAGCATCGCTTCCTTCGTCCGCTCGCCGAGATCGCGCACCTCGGGCGCGACGTCTCCGGCGTAGAAGGTCGCGCAGGTGTCGCCGTGGACCCCGCCGATGTAGGCGGTGATGTCGACCTTGACGACATCGCCGTCGGCGAGTGGGCGAGAGTCCGGGATGCCGTGGCAGATGACCTCGTTGACACTCGTGCACAGCGACTTCGGGAAGTTCTTGTAGCCGAGCGTCGAGGGATAGGCGCCCTGGGCGAGCATGAATTCGTGGCCGATGCGGTCGAGCTCGTCGGTGGTGACCCCCGGCGCGACGTGCCGCCCGACCTCGACCATGGCATTGCCCGCGATGCGCCCGGCGACCCGCATCCGCTCGATCGTGTCCGCGTCCTTGACCATCGGGTCGTCGAAGTCGGCCTTGGTCCCCGGCCAGGTGCCGACATAGTGCGGGCGCGGGATCGACGCCGGCACCGCGCGACGCGGCGAGACCGTTCCCGGGCGCAGCGGAGTGGACACGGTCATACGTTCATTGTGCCGACCTCGGCACCGCCCCGCCGCCGCCCCTTCCTCCCCCGTCTGCCGCTGCCCCCCTTCCGGTGATCAAGAGCGCCATTTGGTTGCCTGCTGACGAAATCGTGCTCTTGATCAGCGCGAGGAGGTGTCGGGAGAAGCGGCGGAGGACGGCGGGGCGGGGGAGAGGGCGGCCCGGACCGCGTCGGCCGGGGTCGCGGCGCGGTGCAGCGACTGCCCGGTGACGTCCCAACCGCCGAGGCAGATGAGCGGCACGCCGGTCCGCTGGGCCAGGGCGATCTCGCTGAGGGTGCCCCAGCTGCCGCCGACGGCGATCACCGCGTCGGCCGCTCGCACGAGCAAGGCGTTGCGCAGCTCGCCGAGGCCGGTGGGGATGGCGACCGTGACGTCGGCAGGGGCGACCTCGCGATCGTCGCCGGGCAGCAGCGCCACCGTGATTGCACCGACCGCCGCAGCGGCTTCCGTGGCCGCGGCCATCACCCCACCGAGCCCGCCGGTCAGCAGGACCGCACGCTGCTCGCCGAGCATCCGGCCGACCTCGCTCGCGGTCGCGATCTCCTCGGCGGTCGCGTCCGCCGGCCCGATCACCGCCACGTAGGTGGGCACGGCTCCAGTGTCCCGTTCCTCGCCGAGATCAAGAGCCCGAAATGGTCATCTCACGACTACATCGCGCTCTTGATCACCAGGGTGCGCAGCCACGCGTCGACCTCGTGGGCCCAGTCGAGTGTGCGGGCTCGGATCTCGCTCGGCGGGTAGTGCGTCACGGTGTACCCGAGGGCGGTCAGCACATTGTGTCGCCGCATGGTGTTGTGCCAATCCCGCTCGCCGAAGTGGAACTCACGGCTGTCGATCTCGACGATCGCCCGCAGGTGCGGCCACAGCAGGTCGACGCGGTACATCAGGCGTCCTGTCGCATCCCGGATCGGCGCATTCGCCAGGAAGCCGCCGACGCCGACGGCACGCAGGTACTCGATCGCCTCGGCTTCGGCGACCGACCGCGCCCCGGCGATGACGTCGGCGAGCGCGAGCCGCAACAATGCACTGCCCTGCTGGGGCCCGGCCTCGAGCTCGTCGATGAGCTGCTCCGGCGCGCACAGCCCCCGCTGCACGGACGCGGTGACCATAGCCCGAACCGCGACGGGCATCCGCATGCACAGTGCGGTGTCGGCAATCGCGCGTGCGGGCGCTGCGAGCCGCACGCCGCCGAGCATGTCGTCGACGTACGAGACGCGTCGGGACTGCAGCGAGCGTCGGCTGGGCCGCAACAGGAGTCCACCGACACACCGGTTGTGCCCGCTCGAGGTCAGCACCAGGACGTGCTCGTGCGCCGGCTGCCGCGGCCCCAGATCGTGCAGTCGAACGACATCCCATCCGCTGATTGCCGCCGACGGGCCGCCGAGCGTCATGCCGACGTGCATCCAATCGTGGCGGTTCGGCGACTCGGGCCGGGTCAGGACGACACCGGCGGCCAGCCGTCGCCACCGTTGATGCCGCAGCTCGGTTCGAACCTGCGCCCGGGTGATCCCGAGACGCAGCGCGCCGTCGACGGTCAGTACCCGAGGCAGATCCATCCCGTCAGCGTGGCCGACGTCCGACGAGGCCGGGCCCGATCGCCTTGCGCTGTGGACAACCTCCGAGTGATCAAGAGCGCGAAATGGTCACCTGGCGACCAAAATGCGCTCTTGATCACCCAGGGCGGCGTGGGGACGGGGCGGCGTGGGGAGGGGGCGGCGAGGGGAGGGGGAGTAGGGCGTCAGACCTCGACGATCATCGGGACGAGCATGGGGCGGCGGCGGTACTCGCGGTCGACCCAGCGGCCGACGGTGCGGCGCACCAGGTGGGCGAGCGCGTCGGCGTCGCGGGTGCCGTCGGCCAGCGCCTTCTCGACCACCTCGATCAAATTGCCGGTGATCGGCTGCAGCGCCTTCGGGTCGTCGCTGAAGCCACGGGCGGTGATCTCCGGGCCGTAGACGACCTTGCCCTCGTCGAAGTCGACGGCGACCAGGATCGACAGGAACCCGTCCTCGCCGAGGATGCGGCGGTCCTTGAGCGTGGAGTCGCCGATGTCACCGACCTCGAGCCCGTCGACGTAGACGTAGCCGACCGGGATGCGCCCGACGGTGCGGGCCACGCCCGCGACGAGGTCGACCACGGTGCCGTCCTCGGCCAGCATGATCCGCTCGTCGGGCAGGCCCATCGACCGGCCGATGGCTGCGTGCGCACGAAGGTGGCGCCACTCGCCGTGCACCGGCATGAGGTTGCGCGGCCGCACCGCATTGAGCAGGTAGCGCAGCTCGCCGGCCGGCGCGTGCCCCGACACGTGCACCAGGGCCATCGACCTGTGGATCACCGTGGCGCCGAGCCGGGACAAGCCGTTGATCACCTGCCCGACGGACGTCTCGTTGCCGGGGATCAGCGACGACGCGAGCAGGATCGTGTCGTCAGCGACGATCCGCACGGTCTGGTGATCGCGGTTCGCCATCCGGGACAGCGCCGAGAGCGGCTCGCCCTGCGACCCCGTGGAGATCAACAGGACCCGCCGCGACGGCAGTTCCTCGGCCGTCTTCAGATCGATCATCAGGCCGTCCGGCACCCGCAGCAGACCCAGTTCGCGGGCGATCTGCATGTTGCGCACCATCGAGCGGCCGACCAGGGCCACCTGGCGCTGGGCCTCGACGGCCGCGTCGAGCACCTGCTGCACGCGGTGGACATGGGAGGCGAAGCAGGCCACGATGATGCGCCCGCGGGCCTTGGCGATCACGTCGCTGACGACCTGGCCGACATCGCGTTCGGACGGGATGAACCCGCCGACCTCGGCGTTCGTCGAGTCGGCCAGCAGCAGGTCGACACCCTCGTCGCCGAGCCGGGAGAACCCCGGCAGGTCGGTGAGCCGGCCGTCGAGCGGGGTCTGGTCCATCTTGAAGTCGCCGGTGTGCAGCAGGGTCTGGCCGCCCACCCGGATGGCCACCGCCAGCGCGTCGGGGATGGAGTGGTTCACCGCGTAGAACTCGAGATCCCACTGGCCGATGGTCAGCCGTTCGGTCTCGATCACCGTGCGCAAGTCGGCCTTGATCCGGTGCTGGTCGAGCTTGGCCGCGACGAGCGCGAGGGTCAGCCGCGAGCCCATGACCGGGATGTCGCGGCGCTGGCGCAGCAGGTACGGCAGCGCGCCGATGTGGTCCTCGTGCCCGTGGGTGAGCACCACGGCGTCGATGTCGTCGAGCCGGTCGGCGAACGCCGACCAGTCCGGCAAGGTGATGTCGACGCCCGGTGAGTTGGTCTTGCCGAGCAACATGCCGCAGTCGACGACGAGCAGACGACCGTCCTGCTCGAACATCGTCATGTTGCGGCCGATTTCCTTGATGCCGCCCAGCGCGACGATCCGCAGTGTCCCCGGCGCGAGATCAGGTGGTGCTTCGAAACCTGGCCGGGTTCGTTCCGCCGAGGTCATGACCCGACACTAACGGTCGCGCTCCACCGTCGGCCCGGGGACGGGCGACTCGATCGGTTCTGATGCCGGGCCCGAGCCGGACCGGGGCCGCTTGCGTCCCTGCCAGTAGTGCACGGCCACCGGGATGAGCCCGAGGACGATGACCACGAGCACCAGCATGTCGATCCAGCCCTTGTGATCGCGGACGAACCCGATCTTGCCGAGCTGGTGGCCGAGCAGGAGCACCCCGTCGGTCCAGACGATGCCGCCGATGACGCTGTAGAGCGCGTAGAGCGAGAACCGCATCCGGCCGACGCCGGCCATCGCCGTGGCGATGGTGCGCACGATCGGCACGAACCGCGCCAGGATGATCGCCCAGGACCCGAACCGCTCGAAGAACGTGTGGGCGCGGGTCACGTAGGCGGGGTTGAACAGCCTCGAGTTCGGCCGGTCGAAGACGACCGGCCCGACGCGATAGCCGATCCAGTAGCCCACCAGGTTGCCGGCGATGGCCGCGATCGGCGCGACGATCAAGAACGCGCCCAGGGAAGTGGTGATCGCGCCGGTGGAGATCCCGATGCCCGCCGCGAACAACAGCGTGTCGCCGGGCAGGAAGAACCCGATCAGCAGCCCGCACTCGGCGAAGAGCACGATCGCCAGCACGAGCAACGCGCCGGATCCCGACAGCAGGGTGTCGGGACTGATCGGATTGGCCAACAGCACGTCCGCGAGTCTACGAACCGCAGCTGCGGTGCGCGCTGTGCGCGGCGCGCAGCGTTCAGGTTCGGATCACGGTTCGAGGAGCCGGCGCAGGTACGCGAACGGTGCGTCGGCGAAGCGCGGGTCGGCATCTGCGCCGAGCGCGCGGGCCCAGACCAGCGCCCGGACGACGTTCCCGGCCCGGCACGCCAGCGCCGCCGCCGGGCCGAGCGCGGCCGGCTCGCCGAACTCGCCCAGATAGGCATCGCGCAGCCGGGCATGCGCGGCGGCGGGGAAGGCGTCGTACACCGTCAACAGGCTGGTGAACGGGTGCGCGACCACACTGTCGCCCCAGTCGTAGAACCGCGGCCGGTCCGCGCAGCCCACGACATTTCCCGGGTGCAGGTCGTTGTGGTCCAGGCTCGCGCAAATGCCGGTCTCGTCGAGCCAGGCCGGCAGCTCCGGCGCGTTCACCCGCGGGCGTGCCACGCGGCGAGCAGCTCTCGTTCCCGCTCCGGAGCCAGACCCGGTGTCCGCGACGTCGGGGCCCAATCCCCGGGCAGCGCGCGCTGCCAGGCCCAGGTGTCGGCCACCGTCGCGGCGAGCGGCCGCCACTGCAGCCCGGCCACCTCCACGGCGCGGTTGTCGTGGCCGAACAGGCTCGGCGCCTCGGCCGGCGACACCCACAGCGGCACCTCCGTCCACGCCTCGACGGGCTGGGCCTGCAGCCAGTCGCTGTCGACGTAGATCGGCGAGGCGTCGGAGCCGGTTGCGGCCACACACGCGGCGAACAGGTCCGCCCGGGTGTCGCGGCCTGCGGGTCCGCCGGTCTCGAACGTGCCCGGGGTACCGGACAGCGCGAACTGCCCGAGGTCACGGGCGTCGATCAGCGCGACGGGGTCGTCCGGCGCACCGGGCACGAGCACCTCGCCGCCGCGGGCCACCTGATCGATCACCCACGGCAACCGGCCCACCGCCGAGTCCCACGGGCCCGACGATGCACCCCGCGCGCAGGATCGCGCACCGCTGCGCCCCGAACGCCCGTTGCACGGCGCGCTCGCAGCCGACCTTGAGCCAGCCGTAGTCGCCGCCCTCGTCGAGCCCGGCCGGGACGTCGGCCCGGGTGGCGTCCGGATCGCCGTCGTGGATGCCGCCGACGTGGTAGTCCGGCGCTTCCGGCCAGCCGGGGTAGGTGTTGATCGTCGAGACGAAGGCGTAGTGGCCGCAGGAGTCGGCCAGCAGGTTCGCACCCGCCGCGACGTCGGCCGGGACGTAGCCGCTGGTATCCACGACGACGTCGAAACGGCGTCCGGCCAGCTGCGCGAGGTCGGCGGCGACGGTCCGATCGCCACGCACATGGGTCACGCCGTCGGGTTCGGGCGCTGAGACGCCGCGGTTGAACACCGTCACCTCCGCACCGGCAGCGAGCGCCTCCTCCACCACCGCGCGACCCAGGAACACCGACCCACCGAGCACCAGAACGTCCATGTGCCCAGTCGAGCACAGCGACCGACCGCGAGATGACTGCGTTCGCGGCCGGCGTAGATCCCGGTGCGAGATACTGCTGGCGATTGTCACGACATCAGGGAGTCATTCATGCCCATTGCCACGCCCGAGGTCTATGCCGACATGCTCGACCGCGCGAAGGCCGGCGGCTTCGCGTACCCGGCGATCAACTGCACCTCTTCGGAGACGATCAACGCCGCGCTGAAGGGCTTCGCCGACGCCGGCAGCGACGGCATCATCCAGTTCTCCACGGGTGGCGCCGAGTTCGGCTCCGGGACGAGCGTCAAGAACATGGTGGTCGGCGCGGTCGCACTCGCCGAGTTCGCGCACGTGGTCGCGGCGCGCTACGGCATCAACGTCGCGCTGCACACCGACCACTGCCCGAAGGACAAGCTCGACGGCTACGTCCGGCCGTTGCTCGAGGTGTCGACGGAACGCGTGAACGCCGGTCGTGCCGCCGCTGTTCCAGTCGCACATGTGGGACGGCTCGGCGATCGAGCTGGAGGAGAACCTGCGGATCGCGGCCGAACTGCTGGAGAAGACCGCGAAGGCGCACATCATCCTGGAGCTGGAGATCGGGGTCGTCGGCGGCGAGGAGGACGGCGTCGTCGGCGAGATGAACGAGAAGCTCTACACCGCCCCGGGCGATGCCGTGCGCACCGCCGAGGTGCTCGGCACCGGCGAGAAGGGCCGCTATCTTCTCGCCGCCACCTTCGGCAACGTGCACGGCGTCTACAAGCCGGGCAACGTGCAGCTGCGCCCGGAGATCCTCAAGGAACTGCAGGACGAGGTCGGGAAGAAGACCGGCACCGAGCGCCCGTTCGACCTGGTGTTCCACGGCGGCTCGGGTTCGTCGCTGGACGAGATCCGCGAGGCGCTCGGCTACGGCGTGGTGAAGATGAACGTCGACACCGACACCCAGTACGCGTTCACCCGCGAGATCGCCGGGCACATGTTCACCAACTACGACGGGGTGCTCAAGGTCGACGACGAGGTGGGCAACAAGAAGGCCTACGACCCGCGCTCCTACCTCAAGCTGGCCGAGCAGGGCATGGCCGCCCGTGTCGTGCGCGCCTGCGAGGACCTGCAGTCGGCCGGGACCTCCCCGACCGCCTGACCCGCAGGGCTTACGCCGCGAGCACGAACTCGGCGTCGGTGGCGCGCTGCTTCGTGCCGCGCAGGGCGAAGAACGCGGCCACCCCGCCCGCGGCGACGAGAACCGCGGCCACCAGCAGCCCGGTGCGGTAGCCGGACAGGAACGCGTCGACCGGCGCGTGACCGTTCCGCAGCGCCACGCCCTGTCGGGCCGAGAGCACCGCGCCGATCACCGTGATGCCGAGCAGCCCGGCCATCTCGCGGGCGGCGTTGAAGATCCCGGACGCCACGCCCGCCTGTTGCACCGGCATCGTGCCCAGCACCATCGCGGTCAGCGGCACCGACAGGCCGCCACCGATGCCGATCACCGCGAAGCTGGGCATCAGGGCCAGGTACGAGGCGTCGCTGCCGAGCAGGCTCACCGAGGCGATCCCGACGGCCATCAGCGCCATCGCGAAGCCGACCGCCCGGTGCGGGCCCACCGCTGCCGCGAAGCGCTCGGAGACCACGGCACTCGCGGCCATCAGGACCGCCATCGGGACGAAGGCCGCGCCGGCCTCGGTCGCCGAGAAGCCGAGCACGTTCTGCAGGTAGAGCGAGGTGAAGAAGTAGATGCCGAACAGCCCGAAGCCCCACATCACCACGGCCACGATGCCGCCGGTGAACACCCGTTCGGTGAACAGCGTGACGTCGACCATCGGCTCGCTTCGCGCGGCGCTCGACGACGACGAATGCGACCAGGGCCAGCGCGCTCAGGGCGAAGCTGCCGAGGATCAGCGTCGACGTCCAGCCCTTGTCGTGGCCCTCGATCAACGCGTAGGTGAGGGCGAACAGCGCGGCTGCGGAGCTGACCAGCCCGGGCACGTCGATGCGGGCCCGCACCGCGGAGCCGTGATCGGGTGCGATCGCCCACGCAGCAAGGATCATCGTCGCGATGCCGACCGGCACGTTGATGAAGAAGATCCAGCCCCAGGACAGGTGCTGGCTGATCAGCCCGCCGAGCAGCGGGCCCACCGCGAGCGCGAGCGCGCCGACCGCGCTCCAGATGCCGACCGCCGCGGTGCGCTCCTTCGGATCCGGATAGTTCGCCGAGATCAGCGCCAACGTGGTGGGCGTGACCAGCGCCGCGCCCAGGCCCTGCACGGCACGCGCAGCGATCAGGACCTCGGCCCCGCTCGCCAGCCCCGCGACGAGCGACGCGACGGTGAAGATGCCGAGGCCGATCAGGAACAACCGGCGCCGGCCGAAGATGTCGCCGAGCCGGCCGCCGGCGAGCAGCAGGCTCGCGAACACCAGGATGTAGCCGCTCACCACCCACTCCAGGCCGGCCGTGGTCAGGTGCAGGTCGCGCTGGATGGCGGGGATCGCGACGTTGACGATGTTGTTGTCCAGGTAGGTCATGAAGGTCGCCAGCGAGACGGCGATCAGCGTCCAGGTGCGAGAGATAGCGTTCACGTCGACTCCTATACGGCGTACATTTACGCTGTAGAGCTAACGCTGTACGGCGTATAGTTGTCAAGGTGATTTCCCGACGTGCGCAAACTGACGGCCTGAGCCGAGCCGCGGTCGTCGACCGTGCGCTTGCCCTGGCCGACGCCGAGGGCCTCGATGCCGTGACCTTCCGCCGGCTCGGCCAGGAGTTCGGCGTCACGCCGATGGCGCTGTACTGGCACGTCAAGAACAAGGACGAACTGCTCGACGCGATGGGCGACGCGCTGTGGGCCGGCATGTCCTCCTCCGCCGACCCCGAGCTGACCTGGGACGACGCGCTCACCGAGGTCGTGCGAGCGCTGGTGAGCGCTCTGCGCGCCCATCCGGCATGCACCGAACTCGCTTTCCGGCGCGTGTTCGCGGCGCCTGAGGGGTTGCGCGCAGCCGAGTACCTCTACGGCAAGCTGCTCGGCGCGGGCTTCAGCAAACGACGCACGGCCGACATCGCGGTGCACGCGCTGCACAGCGCCGTGATGCTGGTGCAGTCGCAGCCCGGCGCCGAGCCCGGCTCCAGCGCCGAGGAGTTCGCCGAGGTCATGGCGCACAAGCGCGGGGTGCTCGAGGCGTTGCCGACGGCGCAGTACCCGCACATCCGCGAGCTCACCGACGAGATCCTCACCTGCGACGACGCGGAGGGCTACTACGCGATGGGCGTCGACGTCTTCGTCGCCGGGGTCCGCGCGATGCAGGGTGCGGACGCGCCGGTCGGCTGACGCACAATCATCCGATGACCGGTTTCGGCAACCTCCTCGCCCCGCCCACCCGCCTGCCCGTGGATCCAGCCGTCGAACG
This sequence comes from uncultured Actinomycetota bacterium, assembly GCA_963850835.1. GTDB lineage: Bacteria > Actinomycetota > Actinomycetes > Mycobacteriales > Jatrophihabitantaceae > Jatrophihabitans. The sequence goes on from CAWKNB010000011.1 coordinate 324,517, forward strand.
CCTCGAGGCCGGTGACGACCCGGCGTCGGTGGCCGCGGCGTTCCCGAGTTCCAGTGCGGCCTGGGCAACCCTGGCCGAGATCGCGCACGCCGACGGCCGGCCGGTGGACGCCTACGCCTACGCCCGCACCGGCTATCACCGCGGGCTCGACGCGCTGCGCCGCGCGGGCTGGAAGGGGCAGGGGCCGATCCCGTGGTCGCACGAGCCCAACCGGGGATTCCTGCGCGCGCTGCATGCCCTGGCCCTTGCCGCGGCCACCATCGGCGAGCAGGACGAGGCGGCCCGCTGCCGCACCTTCCTCGCCGACAGCGACCCCGAGGCCGCCGCGGCCCTGGGCTGAGCGACTCGGCGGACGGCGTTCAGGCCTCGCGCAACCTCGCCTTCTGCACCTTGCCCATGGCGTTGCGCGGCAACTCGGTCACGAACCTGACCTCGCGGGGGCGCTTGTGCACCGACAGCTGGGTGGCGACGTGCTCGATCAGGGCCTGTTCCCCGACGCCGTCGGCCACCACGAACGCGACGATCCGTTGCCCGAGGTCGCGATCGGGCTCGCCGATCACCGCTACCTCCCGAACTGCACGGTGCTCGAGGAGCACCGCCTCGATCTCACCGGCACCGATGCGGTAACCGCCGCTCTTGATCAGGTCGTCCTTGGCCCGGCCGAGGATGCGGTGCGCACCGGTGTCGTCGCGCTCGGCGGCGTCGCCGGTGCGGAACCAGCCGTCTTCGGTCAGCGGCGCGGTTGCGTGCAGGTAGCCGTCGAAGAGGGTCGCACCGCGGATCTGGAGGTGCCCGACGGTGCCGGGCGGCACCTCCGCGTCGGCGTCGTCGACGACCCGCGTCTCGACACCGCGGATCGGCACACCGACCCACCCCGGGCGCCGCGGCGTGTCGGCCCGAGCGGCGATGGTGATCAGCGTCTCGGTCATGCCGTAGCGCTCCACCGGGCCGTGCCCGGCCAGCTCGGCGAGTGCGGCGAACACCGGCGCCGGCAGCCCGGCGCTCCCCGAGACCAGCAACCGCGCGGGTCGCAGCGCCCGGGCGCTGTCGGGATCGGCGGCGATCCGGCCCCACACCGTCGGGACGCCGAAGATCAGCGTGCCGCCGGCGGCCGCGTATGACACCGGGGTCGGCCGGCCGGTGTGGCGCAGCGGGCTGCCGGCCCGCAGGGCGCCGAGCACGCCGAGCACCAGTCCGTGCACGTGGAACAGCGGCAGACCGTGCACCAGGACATCGTCCGGCGTCCAGTCCCACGCGGCTCGCAGGCCGTCCAGGCACGCCGCGACCGCCCGCCGGGAGATCACGGCCCCCTTCGGCGCGCCCGTCGTGCCGGAGGTGTACATGATCAGTGCGGTGCCGTCGGCGGGCTCGTCCCACGTGGTGGCCGACCGGGCCGTGACATCGACGGGCACAGTGGGCAGTGATACGTCCGGGTGCGGGTCGCCCAGCCACAAGGCCGCGCCGGAGTCGGTGAGCAGGTGCGCGCGCTCGCGCGGGCCGGCGTCGGGCGGTATCGGCACCACCGGCACTCCGGCCAGCAGGCAGCCGGTCACCGCCACCACCGTCGCCAGCGTGGCCCGCGCGTCGACCGCGGCAACCGGTGCACCGTGGACCCGGTCGGCGACCGCACCGGCGGCGGCCCGCAGTTCCTCGCCCGGCAGCGTGATCGCGTCGACCGTCACGTCCGGCGGGCGCGCGGGCACGAGCGACATGGGCTGCACGCTAGCCTTCACCACGGCCGACCGTCGTCCGGACAGGGGTGAACGCCATGCCCGCGATCGTGTTGATCGGCGCTCAGTGGGGGGACGAGGGCAAAGGCAAGGCCACCGACCTGCTCGGCAGCCGGGTCGACGCCGTGGTCAAGTTCAACGGCGGCAACAACGCCGGGCACACGATCGTCATCGGATCGGGCGAGACGCGTGAGAAGTACGCGCTGCACCTGCTGCCGTCCGGGATCCTGACGCCGGGGTGCATCCCGGTGATCGGCAACGGCGTGGTGATCGACCTCGCGGTGTTGTTCGAGGAGATCGACGGCCTGCAAGGGCGTGGCGTCGACACGTCGAAGCTGGTGGTGAGCGCGTCGGCGCACATCATCGCGCCGTACAACCGAACCCTGGACAAGGTGACCGAGCGGTGGGCGGGCAGCTCACGAATCGGTACGACGGGCCGGGGGATCGGGCCCACCTATGCCGACAAGATGGCGCGCATCGGCATCCGCGTGCAGGACCTGTTCGACCGCGAGGTCCTGCACTCGCGCGTGACCGGTGCGCTCAGCCTGAAGAACCAGGTGCTGGTCAAGATCTACAACCGCAAGGGCTTCGACGTCGACGCGGTGGTCGACGAGCTGTCCTCGTACGCCGACCGGCTGCGTCCGATGGTCGCCGACACCGCGCTGTTGCTCGATCAGATGCTCGACGACGGCCGCACCGTGGTGCTGGAAGCCGGACAGGCCACCCTGCTCGACGTCGATCACGGCACCTACCCGTTCGTCACGTCGTCGAACGCCACCGCGGGCGGCGCGTGCACCGGCAGCGGCATCCCGCCCACCCGGATCAGCCGGGTGATCGCGGTGGTGAAGGCCTACACCACACGGGTCGGCGAAGGGCCGTTCCCGACCGAATTGCTGGATGAGAAAGGCGAACTGCTGCGCGACGCCGGCGCCGAGTTCGGCACCACCACCGGCCGGCCGCGGCGTTGTGGCTGGTTCGACGCGGTGATCGCGCGCTATGCCACCCGGGTCAACGGTGTCACCGACTTCGTGCTCACCAAGCTCGACGTGCTCACCGGTATGCCCGAGGTACCCGTGTGCGTCGCGTACGAGGTCGACGGGGTCCGCCACGACGAGCTGCCGATGACGCAAGCCGAGTTCGCACGAGCTATTCCGATTTACGAAACGTTTCCGGGTTGGACCGAGGACATCTCGGCCGCGCGATCGCTGGACGACCTGCCGCGTAACGCCCGGGACTACGTCGAGGTCCTCGAAAAGATGATCAAAGCGCCGATCTCGGCGATCGGCGTGGGACCCGGCCGCGACGAGACGATCGCTGTGCGCGACCTGCTCGACTGATGCTCGTGACCACTCGCTGACCGCGCATGGGCGGCATTGCAGTCGGGTTCGTGACGATCGGCGCAGTCATTGCCCTGGGTTTCGTGCTCGCGCACCTGCACGTCGTCGATCAGACCACCCAGCACGTCCTGGTGCGGATCTCGTTCCTCGTGGCGACTCCGGCGTTGCTCATCGACGTGCTGGGCAGTGCGAACGCGCACACCTTGCTGTCGGGCAACCTCATCGACTGCGTGGTCAGCATCGCGGTCGCTGCCGCGGTGTACCTGCTGGTGGCGAAGCTGCTGTGGGACGTGCCGCGCGGCGAGCGGGTGATCGGTGCGCTGTCGAGCAGTTACGTCAACTCCGGCAATCTGGGGCTGCCGATCGCCGCATACGCCCTCGGCAACGCTGCGTTCGCCGCGCCGATGATGCTGGCCCAGCTGCTGGCGCTGCAGCCGGTCGGCCTCGCCGCGCTCGACGCGGCCAGTGGCCAGGGCAAGCATCACCCGATGGCTCGCCGGGCGGTGAACCTGATCGGACGCGCGCTGTCGAACCCGGTCACGATCGGCTCGCTGCTCGGGCTCGCGTTGTCGATCAGCGGATGGCAACTGCCAGAGGCGATCGCCAAGCCGATCGGGCTGGTGGGTGACATCGCGGTGCCCGGCATGCTGATCGCGTTCGGCATCTCGCTGCGGCTCGACCCGCGGCCCGGACGCGGCCAGGCGGTCCCGCACGTCGCGGTGATCGTCGCGATCACGATGCTGGTGCAGCCGCTCGCCGCGTACCTGTTCGGTCGCTGGCCCTTGGGCATGAGCGGGCACGAGCTCCTGGCGGTCACCGTGATCGCCGCGCTGCCCACCGCGCAGACGGTGTTCCTGCTGGCCGCGCACTACCGGCAGGGCGTGCTGCTGGCTCGCGACAGCGCGTTCGTCTCGACGTTGCTGGCCGTGCCGGTGATCCTGGTGATCACCGCACTGCTCAGTTGACGCGAGCGCATTCCCAGGTGCGTCACGCACACTGGGCTGATGCGCCGACATCCCGCGCTCGTGGCTCTCGTGGCGTTCGCTGCCCTGGCCGGCTGCACCAGCAGCGGGGGCAAGGACGCGGTCGGCAGCGAACCGGCGACCGCGGGCCTGTCCTCGAGCGCATCGTCGAGCCCGTCGTCGAGCGCGTCGACGTCGATTCCGTCGACTCCGTCGTCCTCGCCGACCACACCGTCGTCGGCCGACTGGCCGATGTACCACGGCACCCCGGACCACTCGGGCGTCTCGACGTCGATGCCGTCGGCGAGCGGGATCGCCGCAAGCTGCTGGCTCGGTACCGGCTCGACGGCAGCGTCTACGCCTCGCCCGGTCGTGGTCGACGGGCGCACGTTCGTCGCCACCGAGAACGACAGCGTCTACGCCTTCGACGCGAACCACCGGCAGCTGTGGAAGAAGAACTTCGGCACGCCGTCGCCGGCGCACGAGCGGCCGTGCGGCAACATCGATCCGCTCGGCATCACCGGCACGCCGATCGCGTCGGGCGGGTCGCTCTACTTCGTCGCCGAGCACGGCGGCTCGATCCGGCACGAGTTGATCGCGATCGACCAGCGCACCGGCGCCACCAAGTGGAAGCGATCGGTGGACCTCCCCGGCGCCGACGCCGGCGTGATGCAGCAGCGCGGCGCGCTGGCGATCACCGGCGGTCGCGTGTGGGTCCCGTTCGGTGCGCTGGCCGGCGACTGCGGCGACTACAAGGGCCGCGTCGTCGGGGTGCGGCTCGACGGCACCGGCGACGTCGTGAAGTACGACCCGTCGACGCGCCCGCAGGGTGGGATCTGGAATCCGGCCGGCCCGACCGTCGACTCCAACGGGCATCTGTTCGTCGTCTCCGCGAACGGTTCGAGCGGGCCCGGCGACCCCTACGACCACACCAACTCGGTGGACGAGCTGGACCAGAACGGCACGTTGGTCGACTCCTTCGCGCCCAGCGACTGGGCCGAGAACAACGCCGGCGACGTCGGTCTCGGCTCGCAGGGTGTCGCGCTGGTGGGCACGAAATGGGCGGTGCTCGGCGGCAAGTCCGGTCCGGTGTACGTGCTGCGGCGGGGTCACCTCGGCGGCATCGGCGGCGAGGTGTCCCAGCAGAACATCTGCAAGTCCTTCGGCGGCGCCGCCGTACAGGCCGACGTGGTCTACCTGCCCTGCATCGACGGCGTCCGTGCGGTGCGCGTCGACGACGCCGGGAAGCTGCAGGTGCTGTGGCACACCGACGAGAACACCGCCGGCTCGCCGGTGATCGGCGGCGGCCGGGTGTGGGCGCTCGACCAGTACGACGGCGTGCTGCACGCCCTCGACCCGGCCACCGGCAAGAGCGTCGGCCAGGTCGACGTCGGCGAGACCAGCAGATTCGCGACACCGGCGATCACCGGGCGCGATGTCGTGGTCGGCACGCAGAGCGGCGTCGCCTTCGTGCGCACCTCCTGACCAGCCGCTCGGGTGGATACCCTCGCCGACATGCGTGTCCTGGTCATCGGCTCCGGCGCCCGTGAACATGCCCTGTGCCTGGCGCTGGGCGCCGATCCAGCGGTCACCGCGCTGATCTGCGCCCCCGGCAACGCCGGCACCGCCGCGATCGCGGAACAGCGCCCGGTCGACGCCGCCGACCCGCAGGCGGTCGCCGCACTCGCCCAGGAGGTCGGTGCCGACCTTGTCGTGGTGGGTCCCGAGGTGCCGCTGGTCGCGGGTGTGGCCGACGCCGTCCGCGGAGTCGGCATCGACTGCTTCGGCCCGTCCAGGGAAGCTGCGCACTTGGAGGGCAGCAAAGCCTTCGCGAAGGACGTGATGGCAGCCGCGGGCGTGCCGACCGCGCGCGCCCGCGTCTGCGAGAACGCCGAACAGGTCGCCGCCGCCCTGGGCGAATTCGGCGCGCCCTATGTCGTGAAGGACGACGGCCTGGCCGCCGGCAAAGGCGTGGTCGTCACCGACGATCGCGACGCCGCGCTCGCGCACGCCGCGGCCTGTGGGCGGGTCGTGATCGAGGAGTACCTCGACGGTCCGGAGGTGTCGCTGTTCTGCGTCACCGACGGCGTGAGCGTCGTCCCCCTCGTAGCGGCGCAGGACTTCAAGCGCATCGGCGACGGCGATACCGGCCCGAACACCGGCGGCATGGGGGCCTACGCGCCGCTGGACTGGCTGCCGGACGGCTTCACCGCGGACATCGTCGGCACCGTCGCCGAACCGACGATCGCCGAGATGGCCCGGCGCGGCACGCCGTTCGCCGGTCTGCTCTACATCGGTCTCGCGGTCACCTCGCGTGGCCCGCGGGTCGTGGAGTTCAACGCCCGCTTCGGCGATCCCGAGACGCAGGTCGTGCTCGCCCTGCTCGACACCCCGCTCGGCGGCCTGCTGCGCGCGGCCGCTACCGGACAGCTGGCGGCGCACCCGCCGCTGCGCTGGCACGACGGGGCAGCGGTCACGGTGGTGATCGCCGCAGCCGGCTACCCCGGCACCCCGCGCACCGGCGACGTCATCACCGGCGCCGACGAACCCGGCGTCATCCACGCCGGCACCCGACGCCGCGACGGCGCCGTGGTCTCCAGCGGCGGCCGGGTGCTGTCGGCGACCGCCACCGGCCCCACGCTCGCCGACGCCCGCGCCGGCGCGTATCGCCTGGTCGACAGCATCGACCTGCCGGGCGGTCAGCACCGCACCGACATCGCCCTGGCCGCTGTCGACCGGGCGATCAAGGTCTGACCGACCTACGCTGGGGCGGTGGCCCGCGACGACGGCCCGCCCGGCGTCGAGTTCGTGGTCGACACAGGCGGCGACTCCCCGGATGAGGAGCTGCCGCCGCCTGCACCCCGGCGGCCCAACACCCGCTGGTCGCTCATCGGCGCCGCGGTCGTGCTCGGTGGCGCCGCCCTCATCGCCCGCGGGGTGAGCCACGGCGACGAACCCGGCAGCCCGTCCGCGTCGTCGAGCCTCCCGAGCGCATCGGCCGGGTCCGACGGCGTAGGCGATCATCGCGCCGGAGAGCAACCGGCCCCTGCCCGATCCCCGGCGGCTGCGCTACGGCGCAGCACTGTGCCAGCTCCCGGCGAGTTGCTCGCTGACCGGCACGCTGCCCACGGGCACCATCGACGCCCTGCACAAGACGTTCCCGGACATCACCCTGCGGTCCGCCGCGACAGTGCTGTCCACCCGGGCGGACAAGATGGCGCCCGACGTCGTCAACCGCACGATCCACGCGAGCGCCGGCAAGGCCACCGTCACCATCCGGATCCGGACGTCGGTGCCGATCGACAGCCCCGACGTCGAGCAGCATCGGGGCGCATCGAGCACCACGACGAGCACGACGACGGTCACCGCGGTCACGCTCGGCTACGACATCATGATCGAGGTGTCCCGACCAGGTGCGCCGGTGCCGGTCGCGACGGTGCAGCGGCTGGCCACCGACGGCCGGCTCATCCTGCCGGTCTAGTACGGGCGACCTACCCTGGCGGGGTGGGCCACGTCGACGATGCGCCCGCCGTCGAATTTCTCGACGGCGCCGCTGATGCGGGCGCCGACGAGGACCTGCCGCCCCGGCCGCCCACCCGCAACCGGCGGCGGTGGCTGATGGCCGGCGCCCTGGTCGCGGTCGCGGCGACCGCGGTCGTGGTCCGCGCCGCAGCCGACCGACCGCATCCCGCCCCGGCCCGCACCGCCGCCGTCGATTCCTTCACCGTGCTCGGCCCGGGTGGCGTGTACACCGAGGTGCCCTACGTCGCCGCCGCGAGGCCCACGCCCGGCGACGTCGGCCGACTGCGCGACTGTGCCGTGGGCGCCACGTGCTACGTGCGGCGCACCCTGCCCGCGGGCACCTCCGCCGCACTTCGGCGCGTGTTCCCGGACATGCGGATCGAGTCGGCCTGGAGCGTGGTGGTGGTCCGGCAGGGTCCGGCGCGGCCCGAGCTGCAGAGCCGCGAGATCTTCGCGCAGGCCGGCAGCCGGTCGCTCGAGGTGGAGATCCGTCCGGTCGTGCGCGCCGACGCCGCGGTGCGCATCCATCAGGCCGGTGTCGAGGGAACCCGCAGCGTGTGGGCGTCGGTGATCGGCGCGCATCTCGTGCAGGTGATCGCGTTCGAGCGCTACGAGTCGACCGGTGGGGTGCTGGACCAGTTGGGGACACTCGTGCGCGGCGGCCAACTGCTGGACGCGCGGTGACCGGGCCGCCCGATCGGCGCCGTGACGTCGACTTCACCGTCGACGACCAGGCCGCGCGCCCGGTCGCGGACGGCGCCGACGAGGAGCTCGCGCCGCCGCCACCCACCTGGAAGTCCTGGTTCATGGACGGCCGACGTCGCACCCTGGCGGCCGCCGCCGTCGTCCTCGTGGCGGTGGGGCTGCTGGCCAGGGCGCTCGGTGGCCACGATTCCGGCAAGCCCGCTGCTGCGGCGTCGAGCACCACCGCCCTTGCCAGCTCGGCCCCGGCCGGCGCGAGTCCGCGCCGGCCCCACGCCGAACGGGTTCCCGCGAATCACCACGCCCCCGGCCCGGCCGCTGCCGCCGCAATTCCGCCCGGCCGGCTGCCCGGCCGACGCGGACACCTGTGCGACCACCACCGGCCTGCCGGACCAGGCTCTGGACGCGTTGCTGCGTACGTTCCCGAATGCGGTGCTCATCGAGGGGATCAGCCTGCTCGCCCAACGCACCGGCCGATTCGGGCCAGACCTCGTCAGCCGGGTCTTCCGGGCCAGCGTCGATGCGACACAGGTCAGCGTCTACATCAGCAAACCGACGTCGGAGAACAACGTCAGCACGAGCACCCGCCAGTACGGCAAGACCGAGACGACCACCATCCTGCGCCAGCTCGTGCCGGGGTTCATGGTCGAGGTCGACGTCACCCAGCCGGCCCGTAACCTGCCGGTGGCGATGGACTACCTCGTCCAGCTGGCCAACGACGACGCGCTGGAGACGCCGCAGTGAGCCGCCCACCCGACGTCGAGTTCGTGGTGCCCGAACACCCGGACGGCGCGGACGAGGAACTGCCCACCGCGGCGCGCAGACCGCACGGCTGGGCGGTGCGCATCGCGATCGCCGCTGCGGTGCTCGTGGTGGGCGTGGTCGCCGTACGCGGTGCGATGGACCGCTCCACCACGCCGACCGGGCGGGCCGTGGCCACCACGACCGTCCACCCGCCGACCCCGTCCGCGGCCGCGCCGACCGCAGGGCTCGCCGACCGCGGCTCCTTCCAGCCGCTGATCCCGCGGCTGGTGGCTGCGGCGCCGTGCCGGGCAAAGTCCGGGTGCCGATCGACGCGCACCCTGCCCGTCGCGTTCCGGGCCGCGGTCCGTGCCCAGTTCCCCGGCACCACCACGGTGGTCTCGGCCAGTCGGGTCCTGCCCCGGGATCGGTTGTGGTCGCGCGAATACACCGGTCGCTTCGGGGTGACGGTGCTGCACGTCGTCGTCAGCCCCGGCGCGATCCGCGGACCAACGACGTCCTTCGACGACGGCATCTGGGTGCGTGCCGCGAGCTGGTGCCGCTCCGGTTCGGACGCGGTACAGGTGTTCGCGAGCGCCCCGTCCGGGCACGACCCGCCGCTGGCGAAGCTGACCCGGTTGTGCACCGACCCGCGGTTGCTCGCCGCGGGCTGACCAGCCGGTGCGGGACAATGGTCACGTGATTCCGAACGTGCTCGCCGACCGGTACGCCTCGGCCGCGATGACGCAGCTGTGGTCCCCGGCGGGCAAGGTCGTGCTGGAACGGCAGTTGTGGGTCGCGGTACTGCGCGCTCAAGCGGACCTCGGCGTCGACGTGCCGGCCGGGGCCGTCGAGGCGTATCAGGCGATCGTCGACCGCGGTGTCGACGCCGTCGACCTCGACTCGATCACCGACCGGGAACGGATCACCAAGCACGACGTGAAGGCCCGCATCGACGAGTTCGCGGCGCTCGCCGGATACGAGCAGATCCACAAGGGCATGACCAGCCGCGACCTCACCGAGAACGTCGAGCAGCTGCAGGTGCGTTCGGCGTTGCAGCTGGTGCGCACCAAGACCCTTGCCGTGCTGGGCCGCCTGGCTCGGCGGGCCGCCGAATACGACGCCCAGGTGATGGTGGGCCGCTCGCACAACGTCGCCGCGCAGGCCACCACGCTCGGGAAACGATTCGCCACCACCGCGAACGAGCTGCTGGTCGCGCTGGCCCGCCTCGACGAACTGATTGCGCGGTATCCGCTGCGCGGCATCAAGGGCCCCGTCGGCACCGCACAGGACATGCTCGATCTGCTGGGTTCGCCAGAGTCGCTGGCACAGTTGGAGTCGCGAGTAGCGGCGCACCTCGGCTTCTCCCGCGCGCTGCTCAGCGTGGGCCAGGTCTATCCGCGCTCGCTGGACTGGGACGTCGTCTCGGCCCTCGTCCAGCTCGCCGCGGCGCCGTCCAGCCTGGCCAAGACGATCCGGCTGATGGCCGGGCACGAACTCGTCACCGAGGGCTTCACGCCGGGGCAGGTCGGTTCATCGGCGATGCCGCACAAGATGAACGCCCGTTCGGCGGAACGGATCAACGGGTTCACCGTGATCCTGCGCGGCTACGCCACGATGGCCGGTGAGCTCGCCGGCGACCAGTGGAACGAAGGAGACGTGTCGTGTTCGGTGGTGCGTCGCGTGGCGCTGCCCGACGCCTTCTTCACCATCGACGGGCTGCTCGAGACCACCCTCGCCGTGCTCGACGGGTTCGGCGCCTTCCCCGCCGTGATCGAGCGTGAGCTCGACCGGTACCTGCCGTTCCTCGCGACGACGAAGGTCCTCATGGCGGCGGTGCGGGCCGGCGTCGGCCGCGAGACCGCGCACGAGGTGATCAAGGAGCATGCAGTCGCGGTGGCGCTGGAGATCCGCGAGCAGGGCACCGACCGCAACGACCTGTTCGACCGGCTCGCCGCCGACCCGCGGCTCGGGCTCTCGGCCGAGACGCTGAAGGGGCTGCTGTCCGAGCCGATGTCGTTCACCGGCGCGGCGCGCGACCAGGTGGCGGCGGTGGTGGCCGAGGTCGACGCAGCGCTCGCCTCCGAGCCGCAGGCCGCGTCCTATCAGCCGGCACCCATTCGCTAGCGCGCCGAAAGCACGGCCTGGCTCTGGGTGGTCTGCGCCACGAGGCGACCCTCGGCATCACGCAGCTCGGTGCTGACCGCGATGGTGCTGCGCCCGACGTGCAGGGGCCGTGCCGTGGCGCTCACCGTGCCCGAGCGAACGCCACGCAGGAACACCGTGTTGGAACTCGTGGTCGAGGTCGTCGAATCCGGCGGCAGGTTGAGATAGGCGCAGACCGCGCCCACGCAGTCGGCCAACGCCATCAGCGCACCGCCGTGCAGTGCGCCGCCGGCCGTCGTCAGGCTCGCGTCGTAGGGCAGCCGCCCGATGGTCGGGTCCTTGGTCGCGAGGTCGAGCTCGATGCCGAGGATGGTCGCGAACGGCATGAGCGCAGCGAGATCGGCTGGATTCACGGACGCGGTCCTTCCGGTGCGCGACCGGCCAGCCGGTCGGGTCGGCCGATGTTCCAATAGCCCTTGACGAAGATCGCGTCGTGCGCGACGCCGAGGCCCTCGAGCACACCGCGCAGCGTCACCATCGCGCGGCTCTCACCCATCAGGTACCCGCGGGTGCCGGCCGGCACCGCGACGGAGGTGAGTGCCTCGGCGAGCAGGTTCGACGAGCCCGCCGCGCGTTCCTCGCGATAGAGCCAGCGGACCTCGGCGCCCGCGACCGGCAACTCGTCGGCGGCGTCGGTGACCTCCACGATGGCGACGGCGCGCTCGTCCTGCGGCAGTGCGGCGCAGATCGCCGCGATCGCGGGCAGTGCCGATTCGTCACCGACGAGCAGGTGCCACGGCGCCGGGCGCAGTTCGAGCTTGCCCCGGGGCCCCTGGAATTCGACGCTGTCGCCCGGTGCAGCGTTCTCGCCCCAGCGGGCGCCGGGGCCGTCGCCGTGCAGCAGGACGTCGAGGTCGAACTCGCCGGCGCCGGGCCGCGCGTGGCGGATGGTGTAGCGGCGTTTGACCCGGCGCCCGTTCGGATCGCGCAGCAGCAGCTCGACGTCCTGCGCCGGGTTCACCTGCACGCCGACCATGGCCTCGGTGCGCACGGCAATCCGGCGCATCCGCGGGGTGAGCTCGGCGGTGGCGACGACCTCGGCGCGGTGGATCGGCGAGCGGCGGACGAGCGGTGGTGTGGTCACGGTCTCCCGACCCTAGATGCCCCCGCCGCGGCGGCACGCAATACCGTCGAGGTGAATCACGCCCATGACCGAAGGAGTTCCATGATCACCCTGACCAAGGTCGCTTACACCACCTCCGCCTCGGCGAAGGGCGGGCGGGCCGGGCACGTACGCAGCGCTGACGGGGTCATCGACCTCGACACCGCCCAGCCCGGCACCACGAAGGAGCCGACGGCCAACCCGGAGACGTTGTTCGCGTCCGGTTACGCCGCCTGCTTCCAAGGGGCGCTCACCAACCGCGCGAAGACCAAGGACATCGATGCGTCCGACTCGTCGGTGACCTGCGAGGTCTCCTTCGGGCCGACGCGACGACGGCGGGTTCGGCCTGGCGGTCGAGCTCAAGGCGAGCATCCCGGGCCAGTCGAAGGCCGACGTCCAGGAGCTGATGGAGCTGGCGCACGAATTCTGCCCGTACTCGAAGGCAACCCTCGGCAACATCGCGGTCACCCTCACTGCGCAGTGAGTAGGCCTTCGGCGCCACCGATGACGCCGAAGAGCGCATGATGGCCACGTGGCCATCAGCGTGTTCGACCTGTTCTCGATCGGCATCGGGCCGTCGTCGTCGCACACGGTCGGCCCGATGCGGGCGGCCTTCACCTTCGCTCAGGGATTGGCCGACGAAGGCGAGCTGACGAACGTCGCACGCGTACGGGTCGAGCTGTTCGGGTCGCTGGGCGCCACCGGCCACGGCCACGGCAGCGACCGCGCGGTCATCCTCGGGCTGCTCGGCGAATCACCGGAAACCGTGGACACCGCGACGGTGGGCCCGCGGACCGCGGCGGTGCGCGAGACCGGAGTCGTGGAGCTGCTCGGCCGCCAGCCGGCCCGTCTGGTCGACGACGACCTGGTGTTGCACCGGCGCGAGAGCCTGCCGTTCCATCCCAACGGCATGCGGTTCTTCGCCTACGGCCCGGACGACGCCCTGATCCGCGAGCGGACCTACTACTCGGTCGGCGGTGGCTTCGTCGTCGACGAGTCCGCAGCCGGCGCGGACCGGATCAAGGTGGACGACACGACGCTGGCGCACCCGTTCACCACCGGCGCGGAGCTGCTCGACCGCTGCACGGAGACCGAACTGTCGATCAGCGGCGTGATGCTCGCGAACGAGCAGGCCTGGCGTTCCGCGGACGAGGTCAGCAAGGGCTTGCACGAGATCTGGGCCGTGATGCAGGAATGTGTGCAGCACGGGTGCAGCAGCGAGGGCACGCTGCCCGGCGGGTTGAAGGTGCCGCGCCGCGCGCCGGAGCTGTACCGCAGCCTGAGCGCCGACCAGTTCGCCACCGATCCGCTGCGAGTGATGGACTGGGTCAACCTGTTCGCGCTGGCGGTCAACGAGGAGAACGCCGCCGGCGGGCGAGTCGTGACGGCTCCGACCAACGGCGCTGCCGGGGTGTTGCCGGCCGTGCTGCACTACTACACCCGGTTCTGCCCGATGGCCACCGACGAGGGCGTCGTCCGGTTCCTGCTGTGCGCGGGCGCGATCGGCGTGCTGTACAAGGAGAACGCTTCGATATCCGGTGCCGAGGTGGGCTGTCAGGGTGAGGTCGGCTCGGCGTGCTCGATGGCCGCCGGGGCCCTGTGCGAGGTGCTCGGCGGCACGCCCCAACAGGTCGAGAACGCCGCCGAGATCGGGATGGAGCACAACCTCGGCCTGACCTGCGACCCGGTCGGCGGTCTGGTTCAGATCCCGTGCATCGAGCGCAACGCGATGGCCGCGGTGAAGGCGATCAACGCCGCGCGCATCGCCCTGCACGGCACCGGCGAACACATCGTCAGCCTCGACAAGGTGATCAAGACCATGCGCGAGACCGGGGCCGACATGAAGGTCAAGTACAAGGAAACGGCCCGCGGCGGGCTCGCGGTGAACGTGATCGAGTGCTGACTGGACGCGATCGTGGTGCATCCGACGGATGACGAGCCGTCGAACGCACCACGATCGCTATATGGGTCAGCCTGCGGCGGCCGCCGTGGCCATGGGATCGGTGGGCAGGTCGGACTTCTTGACGTTGATCAACACGATCGAGGCGACGATCGCGACCCCGCCGAACACCGCGGCGGTGAGGAACCCGAGGCCTGAGGCGTGCGCGAGCAGGTCGTGGGTGAAGTCCTTGAACGGCCCGGCGAAGAAGTTCGTGGCCTTGGCCTGCTGATCAGGCGGCAGGCCGCCGACGAACTTCTTGATGTCGTCGGGTTGCAATCCGTTGTCGCCGGCCACCTTGATCCGGCCGGCGATCGCGCCGGCCAGCTGCTTGTCGCCGCCGACGGAGTTGGCGAGTCGCTGCTGCACCTCGTTCGCATGGTCCTTCGCATAGTTGCGCGACGCGGTGCCGAACACCGTGGTCATCACCGACAGGCCCAGTGCGCCACCGACCTGCTGGCCGACGTTCAGCAACGCGGAGGCGAGCCCGGAGTCGGTGTTGGCGACGCCGGCCACCGCTGTCGAGGTGAGCGGCACGAACAGGAAACCCATCCCGACGGCGAGCACGAGCATGCCCGGCAGCAGCGTGCCCCAGTAACTCGAGTGCGCGTCGACGGTGGCGAACCACAGGAGAGCGGTGGTCAGCAGGATCGTGCCGGTGATCAGCATCGGCTTCGGCCCGATCCGGATGAGCAGATTCGCCGACACCTGCGAGGTGATGCCGATGAACAGCGCGACCGGCAGGAATGCGAAGCCGGTGCGCAGGGCGCTGAACTCGTGCACGCCTTGGACGAAGAAGGTGATGAAGTAGAACATGCCGAACAGCGCGGCACCGACGACGAACATGATCAGGTAGACACCCGCACGATTGCGATTCTCGAAAATACGCATCGGCATCATCGGATCGGGCGCGAGCTTCGCCTCGTAGTACACGAAGCCGACGAGGAGCACGGCAGCGGCGATGAACACCGCGATGCTCTCGGGATCCGTCCAGCTGGTGTGCGCCACATGGATGAAGCCGTAGACCGTGGCCACCATGCCGGCGACCGACAATGCCGCCCCGATGAAGTCGAACCGGCCCTGCAGCCGCTCGGACTGGTGCAGGAACACGAATGCGCCGATCATCAAGACGATGCCGATCGGCACGTTGACGAACAGCACCCACCGCCAGCTCAGGTAGTTGGTGAGGATGCCGCCGAGCAGCAGACCGAGCGCGGCCCCGCCGCCGGACACCGCGGCGTAGACGCCGAGCGCACGGTTGCGGTCTTCGCCCTCCTTGAATTCCGTGGCGATCAGCGCCAGGGCGGTGGGGGAGGCGATGGCGCCGCCGACCCCCTGCACGGCGCGACCGGCCAGCAGCAGCGGGAAGTTCACCGCGATGCCGGCGGCGAAGCTGCCGACGCTGAACAGGGCGAGGCCGACGATGAACATCTTGCGCCGGCCCAGGATGTCGCCCATGCGCCCGCCGAGCAGCAACAGTCCGCCGAAGGCGAGCGAGTAGGCGTTCAGCGCCCAGGTCATGTCGGTCTGGCTCTTGTCGAAGTACTCGCCCATCGACGGGAGCGCGATGTTCACGATCGTGCCGTCGAGCACGACCATCAGCTGCGCGCCGGCGATGACCAGCAGCACGAGTGCCGGGTGGGCGGTCCGTCGAGCCCCTCTGGCCGCTGGTGGGGCGGCCTTCTTGGTCTCGCTCACGATGGCTCCGTTCGTTGCTCGGGTTTCGCAGTGGTGAGCGCGTAAGATACGTTTACGTTCACTAGCGCCGTACAGTAAACGCACGCTACTAGGGAACGCAACCGTGCACTAAATGAATTTTTACCGAGCTGCTATCGATGATGGATCGGGGGTGTGACAACACGGTGACGCTCACTGACCCGCAGGTCGCGACTGCTCGCGTGCCGATCCGCCGCCGCGGCGCGGCGCTCGAGGACGCGATCCTGCAGGCCGCCTACGACGAGCTCACCGAGGTCGGTTACATCGCCTTGACCGTCGAGGCCGTCGCGGCCCGGGCCCGCACCGGCAAGGCCAGCATCTACCGGCGCTGGCAGACCAAGGCCGAACTCGTGCTGGACGCGCTGACCGCGGTGCTGCCGCAGGCCGATGCCTGCGGCCTGGTGCCCGAGTTCCCGGATTCGGCGACGACGTCGCAAGCTCTGCACGGCCTGGCAGAGGCGATCTCCACGACGCTGTGCAGCCCGGCCGGCGACGCGATGCGCGCGGTCAAGTGCGAGGCGGCCACCGATCCGGAGCTCGCGCGACTCGTCGACGACCGGTTCATGGCTCCGCGCCGGGCCGCGATGCTGGCGCTGCTGCGCCGCGGGGTCGAGCGCGGCGAGGTGCGCCCGCAGGCCGCAACGGCCCTCGTGGCCGACGTGCTGCCGGCGATGCTCGGGCACCGCATCATGATCCAGCGCGAGCCGATCACCGAGCGCACCATCACCGAGATCATCGAGCAGGTACTGCTGCCGCTGATCGAGGTGCGCTGACCGATCGGCGGCCACGCCGCTTCCCGGCCAGTCGCGTCGATCCGAGCCGCCGAATTCGTCGTGTCCGGCCGGGAAGGCGCCTCTTCCCGCCCCGTCCTGTGCCTCGATCGCAGCGGAGTGGAACGTGCCGCCGGGCACCTTGTAGGCTTCCTGCCCGGTGGCCACGCACGTTCCGGGCCGCTTGGAGGCTTCGCCTAGTCTGGTCTATGGCGCCGCACTGCTAATGCGGTTTGGGTCACAAGCCCATCCCGGGTTCGAATCCCGGAGCCTCCGCGGCCAACAGGCTCGTCGGCAGACGTTAGACTGTGGCGTCGGTACGCAAAGCGCCCGTAGCTCAACGGATAGAGCACTTGACTACGGATCAAGAGGTTAGGGGTTCGAATCCCTTCGGGCGCGCTTCGCCTCTGAGTCGCATTCAAGCCGGACACCCGTCCCCGAATAGGGTCGTGGCGTGCAACTGCGAATCCGGCGCGGGCCTGCCGAACCGGCCGTCAACTCATCTCGCGTGCACCTGCACCGCGGGGTCGCGAGGTTCGCGCGCGGCACCGAGCCCGGCATGCTCGTCCTGGACGCCGGCGCCGGCCGCGCGCCCTACCGCGACCTGTTCGACCATGCCCGCTACGAGACCGCCGACTTCGCGCAGCTGAGCACCAAGTACACGCCGCTCGACTACGTCTGCGACCTCACCGACATCCCGGTCGACGACGGCCGGTTCGACCGCGTCCTGTTCAACCAGGTGCTGGAACACCTGCCCGAACCCGACCGCGCCCTGGCCGAACTGCATCGCGTCCTCAAGCCCGGCGGCAAGATCTTCTGCTCGGTGCCGCTGTTCTTCGGCGAGCACCAGGTGCCGCACGACTACTACCGCTACACGCAGTTCGCGCTGCGGCGGCTGTTCGAGCAAGCCGGCTTCGAGATCGAGCGCATCCGCTGGCTCGAGGGGTACTTCGGCACGATGTCCTACCAGTTCTCGCTGATGCACCAACACCTGCCCAAGGACGTCGCGGGCGTCCGCGAGATCGTTCCCGGCAAGCGCATCGTGTACGTCGCACCGCTCGTGCTGGCGACCCGCTGGCTCGCGGGCCACCTGGCCGCGGCTTACAGCGACGCCGACGTGCGCTGGAAACTCACGAAAGCCGGCATGCCCAAGAACTACGTCGTCCTCGCCACCAAACCGCTCGCGTGAATCCGGGCCGGCTCACCGCTCCACGTAGAACAGCCGCTTGTTGAGGAACTCGTCGATCCCGAGCGGGCCGAGCTCACGGCCGAACCCGGAGCGCTTCGTGCCGCCGAACGGGAGGTCGGCTCCCTCGCCGGCCGGCGTGTTCACGTTCGCCATGCCGACTTCGAGGCGGCGGGCGACGGCGACCGCGCGCTGTTCGTCGTTGCTGAACACCGCACCGCCGAGGCCGTAGTCGACGGCGTTGGCGAGATCGACGGACTCCTCGTCGCTCGACACCTTGTAGACCACCGCGACCGGCCCGAACAGTTCTTCGCGATAGGCGCGCATGTCGGGGGTGACGCCGGTCAGGACCGCGGGGCTGTAGAACGCGCCCTTGTCGTCGGTCAGCACGCCGCCCACGTGCAGGGTCGCGCCCTTGGCGACCGCGTCCTGCACCTGCTCGTTCAGGGCCTCGGCGGCGCGGCGGGACACCATCGGGCTGTACGCATCGTCGCCGTCGTCCTCTCCGGCCCGCGGTGTCATGGCCGACGCCTTGCGGACCAGGGCGTCGACGAAGTCGTCGTACACCCCGTCCATGACGATCATCCGCTTGTTGGAGTTGCAGGCCTGGCCGGTGTTCTCCATCCGGGTGGCCCACGCCGTGTCGGCGGCGGCGGCGACGTCGTCGGAGTCGAGGATGATGTACGGGTCGGAGCCGCCGAGCTCCAGCACGACCTTCTTGAGGTTGCGCCCGGCCGTCTCGGCCACAGCCGTTCCGGCGCGCTCCGAGCCGGTCAACGACACCCCGCGCACCCGCGAGTCGGCGATCAAGGTGGCGATCTGCTCGTGCGTGGCGAAGATGTTGACGTAGACGCCGTCCGGGACGCCGGCGTCGGACATGATCTGCGCGATGGCCAGCGCCGAACGCGGGCAGTTCTCGGCGTGCTTGAGCAGCACGGTGTTGCCGGCCACGAGGTTGGGCGCGGCGAACCTGGCCACCTGGTAGTAGGGGTAGTTCCACGGCATCACGCCGAGGACGACGCCGATGGGCAGCCGTTCGACACGCGCCTTGCCATCCGAGCCGGGCAGCTCGGTGTCGGCGAGCAGGTCCGGCCCGTTGTCGGCGTAGTAGCCGAAGATGTCGCCGCAGAACTCGGCCTCGCCGGTACCCCCGGTGAGGCGTTTGCCCATCTCCTGCAAGATGATGCGGCCGAGATCCTCCGCGCGTTCGGCGAACAATTCGCCCACGCGCTTCACGATGGCAGCCCGCTCCGTGATCGGCCGGTCGCGCCACTCGGCGAAGGCCCCGTGGGCCGCGGCGACGGCGGCTTCGACCTCGTCGTCGGTCGCGAAGGGGAACTCCTCGAGCACCTCCCCGGTGGCAGGGTCGGTCACCCGGTAGGGAGGTGTGGTCGTCGTCGACACGTCGCTCGCCCCAATCTGCGCCTCGCGCAATGCATTCGCCGTCCGGTCGGCTTCCCAGGACTCTATTCGCTTCCGGCGACGGTGCCGACCCCGGATCGGGTTCGAGGCGCCCGCCCGGGGTGGACGGGCAGGGCACTTCCTCAAGCGGCTTGTCGGTGATTCGCTTTCCGAAATATGCGCCTGGAACGCTGCGGCGGCATCGAAATCCGATTCGCGTCCAGGAAACGTCGGTCGGCGCGGGACACCCTGAGACGTCGGCAGGCCCGCACCGGTCGCAGGTCGGTCGGGCGTCGTGATGTGCGCTCGTTCGCCCATCAGTTGCGGTCCGCCCGGAACCGGACCACGCTGTGTGATCAGGAGGAGGTCGGGGATGCACGCTACGCGGACGTCGCCGCCGCGCGGTCGCCGCGCCCCGCTGCGGGCGGCACGCGGGCGGACACCCGAAGCCGCGCAGCCGACGGACCTGCTCGTCGCACAACGCGCTGCAGGGAACCGCGCGGTGAGTGCGCTCGTCGCACAACGCACGCCGGCGATCGTCCAGCGGGACTGGACCGGCGATCACGTCGCCGAGGTGCGCGCCGCGATGACCGGCGACGACTGGAACCGTCCCGGCGGCCCGTGGTTCCTGCTCAACGGCCAGAATCCGGCCGGGCTGATCAGCATCATGCGCCGGCTGGGCAGCAGCGACCGCCGCCGCCTCGCCGCGCACCCGGTCGACGGCGGCCGGTACGACAAGGAACGTCTCGAATTCGCGCTCGGCAAAGGCACCGAGGCGCAGTTGTCGGCGATGGACGCGATCCGCGATGCGCGTGCCGCCAGGATCACCTGGCCGGACTGCTGGGCTGCCCTCGGCAAGCTGAAGGCCGCCGACCGGGCCACGCTGTACCGGTCGATGGACCGCACCGAACTGAAGGATCTGCTCACGCACGCCGCCGACGCGGACAAGCGTCGAAAGGCCGCGTTCGAGGAGGAGATCAACGCGGTGATCGCCCCGCCGGTGAAAGACATCCTGCTCGACTTCGTGCCTGACGACAGCGAGTTGCCCGGTCCGGCCGGCACCCCGTGGCCGATGGGCAAGATCACCGTGCTGCTCAAGGGCGTCCCGGTGGCGTCGGTGCCGGCGCGCGGTGGCCCGTGGGGATCACACAAGGATCCGAACAACCCGGGTCACACGGCCGATCCCACCAAGGCGGGCACGTTCACGCTGGCCGCCGGCAAACCGATCGTCACCTCTGCGTGGGTGTTCTCCCAGCTGGCCGACGGCACGCCGATCCGCGACAACGGCACCGACGTCGAGTTCGAGCGCAACGGCAAGTGGGCCTCCACGAGCAAGCTCGCGAAGCCCATCCCGCGTAAGTCGATCATGGTGCAGTCGGCCCGGACGCTGCTGATCCGCGAGTTCCGCAGCGGCGTCCGGAACCTGGCCGACACGAAGGCCAAATGGGACGCGATGGTTGCCGCCGATGATTTCAGCCCGTTGACGTCGACGTGGGTGCTCAACGACTTCGGCACAGAGGGGTTCGTGATCGAGGGTTCCGAGGGCGACATCATCCACACCACGCCCGAGACCGACGACCCGACCGAGGCGCTGAAGCCGGGCGACCTCGAGTTCTCCCACGGCTGCGTGCACCTGCGCGCCGCCGACCGGGATGCCCTGATCGACATGGGATTCCTGCGCGGTGGCGTGAAGCTCAAGGTGCACCCGTACGATCCCGCGAAGCTGTCCAAGTGGGGTGATCCGCCATAGCCGAGCAGGTGCTGTTCGTGTGCACGGCCAACATCTGCCGTTCGCCGATGGCCCAGCGGCTGTTCGAGACCAGGCTTGGCGGCCCAGGTGGACATCGAGACCCGCAGCGCCGGGATCCGCGCCCTGACCGGCCATGCCATGGACGCGCCGTCGGCGAAGGTGTTGCGCGAACTCGGCGGCGATCCGACCGGGCACGTCGCGGTGCAGCTCACGCCTGCGCTCGTCGACGGCGCAGCGCTCATCCTGACTGCCACCTCGGCACATCGCGCCGACATCCTGCGCGAGCAACCCGCCGCCATGCGGCGCACCTACACCCTGCGCGAGTTCGGCCGGCTCGGCGCAGGTGTCGCCTTCGACCCGGACCGTCCGCTGCGCGAGACCGTGACGGAGATAGCGGCCCGGCGCGGTCTGGCGGCGGCCGAACCAGGTGCCGACGAGATCGGCGATCCGTTCGGGGCACCGCTCGCGGTGGTTCGGCAGTGCGGCCGGCAGATCAGCGAGGCGGTCGACGCAGTGGTTCGGGTGTTGGCGGATCGCTAGCGCCTCGACGGCTGATCGCTGATCGGGATGTCGTGCGCGACGCCGTTGACGCCGTTGACGCCGTTCGTCGGCTGCGCCGGTGCAGCAGCCTGATCGGTGGGCCGATAGGTGTAGTAGTAGTCGTACTGGTAGTCGCGCCCGGACGTCCCGCGGCTGACCATGTTGAGCACGACACCGACCGGTTTCTCGCCCACCTTCGCCAAGGCCGCCACCGAACGCTGCGCCTGCTCGCGCGTCGTCTTGCCGGCCCGGTGCACCACGATCGTGGCTTCGGCGAACGCCGCGATCTCGGCGCCGTCGGCAACCGGCAGCAGGGGCGCCGTGTCGATGATGGTGTAGTCGGCGCGGGTGGCGGCGGCGAGGATCACCGTGCGGGCGTGGTCGGACAGCAGGAGTTCACTGGGATTCGGAGGCACCGGACCCGAGGTGAGCACGGCGAGGTTGCGCCCGGCGTTCTGCAGCGCGTCGTCGATGTCGGCCTTGCCGATCAGCACCGTCGTGAAGCCGACCTCCCCGACCAGGCCCAAGCTGCGCGCGATCGTGGGCCGGCGCAGGTCGGCCTCGACGAGGCAGACGCGGTGGCCGGCTTCGGCGAGCGCCGCCGCGAGGTTCATCGCTGTGGTGGTCTTGCCCTCACCGGGAATCGCGCTGGTCACGGCGATGATGCGCGGCGCGTGGTCGATGTTGACGAACTGCAGATTCATCCGGAGTTGGCGATACGCCTCGGCGCGGACGCTGTGCGGATCACCGCGGAACGCGATCGGCACCTGGGCCGTGCGTTTGTCGAGCGGGACCTGCGCGAGTACCGGGACGCCGAGCGCTTCGAAATCCGCCTGCCCCTTCACCGTCGAGTCGAGCACGTCGCGCAAGCACGACAACGCCGATCCCGACGAGCAGGCCGAGCACGAACCCCAGTCCGACGTTGAGCAAGCTGTTCGGCTTGATCGGCTCGGTCGGCACGGCGGCAGGATGGATCACGGTCATCTTCACGACCGGGGCATCGCTGCGCGTATCGGTTTTCGCAATGTCCTCGACCACGGTGACGAACCGGGCAGCGACAAGATTCGCCAAGCGCGCCGCGCGCTGCGGGTCGGTATCCGTGACGTGCAGATTGATCAGCACCTTGTCGGCCGGCGCATCGGCGGTGATCTTGTCGGCCAAGCTGCGTGGCGGACAGATCGACGCCGGGGGCCTTGACCACGGCGTCGGTCACCGTGGGGCTGTTGGCGATGCTGGTGTAGGACTGCACGCTGGACACGACGAAGTTCGCGCCCTGTGCGAGGTCGCTCGTGCTGCTGATCGAAGCCACCGACGCGATCGTCTGCACGTCCGCGCGGTAGACCTTGGTCGTTGCGAGGGTCAGCCCGACACCCGCGGCCACGCCCAGCACTGCTGCGACCAGGATCAGCGGCCACCCGCGCCGGAGGACCCTGACGTATTCGCGCAGATCCATCTCGCCGTCCCTCTCCGTCCCCGTCACGTCGTAGAAATACTCTCGGTATAGCTTCGACCACATTATGTAGTCACCGCGTTAACTTCATATGACCAGTAGTGACTTTTAGTAATCGGTCCCCTACCGTACGTAATCGTCCCATGGATGAGGAACCTCGCACAGCCGCGGCGGCACCTCATCCACCGGTTCGACGGGGGGACGGGATCGATATGTGTGACCCAGCTGCATCCCGCTGCTGCCGCCGGCTCGGCCCATGAGTCCAGCGCGCGGAGCGGACCCTCGGCCGGCGCCCGCCCGTCGGCAGCGACCGTCAGTCCGCCGACCTGCGACGCCGCTGTGGGTGGCGCAGTACCGCATCGTGCTGTCTCACCCTCGATCTGTGCGCGATCATCATCGCGGTCACCGTCGGGTTCGATCTGCACTTCGGGTCGTTGGATGCCTCGGGCCGCGGTGGCTACTACCTGACCGTCGCAGGGTGCCTGACTGCCGGTTGGCTCGTCGCGTTGGTGCATTACGGCTGCTACGAGGTGCGCCACCTCGCCAGTGGTGCCGAGGAAGCCAAACGGGTGCTGCGGGCCAGCGCGGTGCTGATGATGGTCGCTGCCGTCGCGGGATACGCGTTCGCGCTCCCGCTCGCGCGCGGATTCGTGATCGGGGTGATTCCGCTCGGTGCGGCGGTCCTGATTCTGCTGCGGGCGGCGGTACGGCAGTTCGTCGCGGACCGGCGTGAGCAGGGATTCTGGGCGCACCGGATCCTCGCGGTCGGCACGACCGACTCGGTCGAGCACCTGCTCGGGGTGACCGAGCGCGCCAAGGGCGCGGGACTTGCGGTCGTCGGTGTGTGCGTCGAGGACGCCGAGGTAGGGACCGAGGTGCGGCCCGGCGTGCCGGTCCTCGGCGGCGTACTGGACGCGGCCCGGCAGGCGGCCGTCGTGGACGCCGATGTGATCGCGGTGACCGGCAGCGGCCTCGGCCCGACCGGCGTGCGGGAACTCGGCTGGCAGCTCGAGGGCACGCGGCGCGGACTGGTGATCGCCCCGTCGTTGACCGCGATCGCCGGTACGCGGATGCACGTGAGCCCGGTGGAGGGGTTGCCGCTGATGTGGCTCGACCGCCCGCACCTCGGGCGGTTGCCGAGGATGATGAAGCGCTCGCTCGACCTGGTCGGCGCGGCCACGCTGCTGGTGCTCGCGACGCCCGTGCTGCTCGTGGCCATGGCGGCGATCAGATGCACGAGCCGCGGGCCGGTGCTGTTCCGCCAGCAGCGGCTCGGCGTCAACGGCTCTGAATTCGAGATCCTCAAGCTGCGCACCATGTACGTCGGCTCCGAATCCCGCCGTTCGGAGATCCTCCAGCGCAACGAGCAGGACGGCGGCGGTGTGCTCTTCAAGATCCGCGCCGATCCGCGGATCACGCCGGTGGGCAAATGGATCAGGCGATTTTCGATCGACGAAATACCGCAGTTGCTGTTGGTTCTCGCCGGCACCATGTCGCTCGTCGGCCCGCGCCCGCTCGCCGTCGAGGACTCGATCTACACCGGATCCGCGCGTCGCCGCCTCATCGTCCGCCCCGGCCTCACCGGGCTGTGGCAGATCAGCGGGCGCTCCGACATCAGCTGGGACGACGCGGTCCGGCTCGATCTGTACTACGTCGAGAACTGGAGCCTGGGGCTGGACCTCAGCATCCTCTTCCGGACTGTCATCGCCGTCATCGGCCGAAGGGGCGCCTATTGATGTCCCCGCCACCGCAGCCAGCAAATGCCGAAACCGAAACCTGAGGAGTGAACAGTGACCAAGACCATCCGATTCGTGCTCGCCTTTCTCACGATGGCCGCGGGAGCGGTCTTCCTCATCGGCGCGGCCAACAGCGCCCAGGCATCGCCGTACGGGCACCCGTTCAAATGCAACGAGGTCACCCGCGTGCGTCCGAACGGTGTCACCATCGTGACCCTGCGCTGCTCGGGTCAGCTGCCGAGCGGTGAGGTCCGCAAGTACCAGTGCCGGCTCGCACCGGTGCCGAAACCGTGCAAGGGACCGCTGCTGCCTGCCGTTCTCGTCGTGCTCCACTCGAAGCCGCAGGTGCTGGGCGCATTCTCGCCCGACGCCAACGGCATCGTGAACGCGACTGTGACGATCCCGCGCGGATTCACCGGCAACCACACGGTCGAGGCCCGCCTGGTCACCAAGAGCACGAAACAATCGCTCGCGCCGGAACTCTCGGGATCCATCGCGGCGCAGACGACCCGGGTGATGTTGCCGCTGACCGTGGGCAAGGCATCGGCCGTGTCGCGCAGCAGCGCTGCCGCGTTGCCCGACACCGACACCGGCAGCAGCTTCGGCAGCGTGGCGGTCGTTGGCATCGGTGCGCTCGGCATCGTGATGTTGGTCGGCGGTGGGCTGCTGATGTTCACCGGGCGCCGTCGCCGGACGCTGGCCTGATCGATCGCACTCGCGCTTGCGGTGGTACCCACGGGTGCCACCGCAGGCGCGGCGGCGACGGTCGTACACCATGACGAGTGAGGTCACAGCTCGGGGAGCAGCGCAGGTTCGCGACCCGTTCGACGGTGCCGAGTGGGCGCGTCCCTCCGCGCCGCGCCGGCGGCGGACGTCCGCGCGCCGGATGCGCCGGCGTCGCCGGATCGGCCTCGTGCTGGTGCTGCTCGGCGCCGGCATCGTCGTCGTGTTCGCCTGGATCGTCGTCACCGGGCTGCTCGCCCGCGGCGCGCTCGCGCAGGTGCGTGGCGAGGTGCCCGCCCTGCGAGCCCAGCTGACCGCCGGCGATGTCACCGCCGCGCGCCACACCGCCGACGAGATCGCCGACCACGCCGCACATGCGCACACACTGACGACCGGCCCGATCTGGGCCGGTGCCGCGGGCGTGCCGGGCGCCGATCCGATCCGGTCGCTGCGTGCCATCACGACCCAGGTCGACGGATTCGCGCACGGCGCCCTGCCGGATCTGCTGAGCGCCACCGCCCGACTCGACCCGGCCACGTTGCGGCTGCCCGACGGGCGGATCGACCTCGCACGCATCTCCGCCGCGGCGCCGGCCCTCGATCGCGCGCTGGCCGGGGTCGGCACCACGCGGCATGCAATTGCAACCCTGCCGGCGCACACCTGGATCGGGTCGGTTGACACCGCGCGCCGAGACCTGCTCGACGAGCTCGCGACCGTGCAACACGCCGTGCAGTCGGCCGACATCGCCGCGCATGTGGTGCCGCCTATGTTGGGCGCAGCCGGCACCCGGCGGTATTTCGTCGCGTTCCAGAACGAGGCCGAGGCGCGCGGCACCGGCGGGGTGCCCGGCGCTTTTGCCATCCTGCGTGCTGACGGCGGCAGGCTGACGTTCGAGCGGTTCGGCACCGACTCGCAGCTCTACGTCACCCCGGTGCGAATGGCATTCGGCACCGACTACGACGCATTGTTCCGAGGCACGCGCAGCACCGATCTGTACGTGAACGCCAACCTCAGCCCGCACTTCCCGTACGCCGCGCAGACCTGGGCGGCGATGTGGGCGAAGCGCACCGGCGAACATCTCGACGGCGCCATCGCGGTCGACCCGACGCTGCTGTCATATCTGCTCGACGCCACCGGACCCGCCCGACTGGCCGACGGGACCGTCGTGTCGGCGTCGAACGTCGTGGCGCTCACCCAGAGCACGGTCTACGCGCGCTTCCCGCAGCCGCAGCAGAGCGCGACCCGCAAGGAGTACCTCCTGGACATCGCACGGGCAGTCAGTCAACGGTTGCTCAGCACTCGCGCCGACGCAAAAGGACTGTTGGCAGCCGGTGCCGAAGCCGCGGGCGAGCGTCGACTACTGATCTACAGCGCCGATTCGAAAATCGAAAACCAGCTGGCACGGACCACACTCGCCGGAGTCGTCCCGGACAACAGCTCGCCCTACGCAGGGCTTTCCGTCGTCAACGACGGCGGCAACAAGCTCGACTACTACCTCGAGCGCGGTCTCAGCTGGGCTTCGTCGGGTTGCGGGTCGCAGCGCGATGTCACCGTGACGATCCGACTGCGCAACAACGCCCCGGCGTCCGGCCTGTCGCCGTACGTCACGTCACGAACCGATGACCACACGTACGCGGTCCGCCCGGGCGACAACCGCGAGGAGATCAGTTACTACGCCACCAGAGGCGCTGTGCTCCAGTCGGTGCGCACGAACGGGCGGCAGGACTCGGCAGAGGCCGGCGTCGACCGCGGCCACCCGGTGTTCCGGCTGGAGGTCGAGGTGCCGCGCGGCACCACGACCACCGTCGTGCTGCATCTGACCGAGCCCGGTGGCACGACCCCGCCGACCGTTCTGCGGCAGCCGCTGATCCACCCGCTGAGCGTGCGTGTGGAAGGAGCGCACTGTGCCTGAGCGATCTCACATGAGCACGGCGAGCACCGCGGCCACGGCGATCAACACCACGCCCAGACTGACCATCGTCAGGGCGATCTCGGCGTTCGGCGTGTGTCTCGCCCAGCGACGCATACGCCGGTACGGCCGCCCGATGCGGGATCGGTGGGCAGGCGCAGTCACATCTCGATTCTCGCACGGAATGCCGTCCCGGCCACGTTTCGCCGACCGACTCGACACGGGGGCAGGAGGTCTTTCGACTCGAGAAGGAGCACACCGATGCCAACCGATCTGAAGGTCCTGCACATCACCGAGGCGCTCGGCGGCGGTATCACCACCGCGTTGGAGAGTTTCACGAAGTCGACTCCGGACATGAGTCATGGACTCGTCTACGCGCCGCGTGCCGAGCACGACACCGGGTGCGCGATCGCGGGATCGTTCGACTACGTGTTGCCGGCCAGATCCGGGCCGTCCGGGCTGTCTCACCAGCTGGCCCGCTCGGTGCACGAGTTCCGGCCCGACCTCGTCCACGTGCACGCGACCTGGGCGGGATTCGTCACGCGGGCGCGCCGGTTGCTCATGCGGCGATTGCCGATCGCATACTCGCCGCACTGCTTCTTCTTCGAGCGCACCGACATCCCGGCAGCGCTGTCGCACGTCGGACGGTTCGTCGAACACGGTTTGGCGAGGGCGACCTCGCTCGCGATCTGTGTGAGCCCGCACGAGAAGGCGCTTGCCGAACGGCTCGGCATGCGTGCCGCATTCGTGCCCAACGTCGTCGACATCGCCGTACCGCAGCGGCGTGAGCGCCAGCGCCTGGTGGTCACCATCGGCCGGCTGACTGCGCAGAAGGATCCCGAGTTCTTCGCCCAGGCGATGCGTCACGCCGGCCCGGCGCTGCGTGCGGGCGGCTACCGCGTGGTGTGGATCGGCGGGGGCAAACCGCAGTATGTGGAGGCGGTCCAGGACGCAGGTGTCGAGGTGCTCGGCTGGGTGGCGCGTTCACGCGCACTCGAGCTGCTCGCCGGAGCCGGCCTCTACGTCCACTCCGCGGCGTGGGAGGGCAACCCGATGACCCTGCTCGAGGCGACCGCGCTCGGTGTGCCGGTGGCCGCCCGGTCGATCCCGGCGTTGACGTCGTTGGGGTATCCGAGCGGGGTCGACAACCCGGAGCAGCTGGCCCGGCATGTCGTCGACCAATTGTCCGCACCGAGTGCGTCTGCATCGACCTCAGGGGTTGCCCTGCCGAGTCGATCCGACCAGGCCGTCGCCCTGCACGACGCCTACACGCTGGCCCTCTCGGCCTGAGCCGGCGTCGATCCGGTCGCGCTGGAAGAGCAGCAGGAACAGCGGGAACAAGGGGGTGAGGTGGCGGAGGTAGGACCCGTAGTCGGGTTCGAACAGGGCCAGCGTCAACGCGTAGGCCAGCAGCAGGCAGCCGGCTTCACGGGCCAGCCGGCTGGTGCGCCGTTCCGCCGCCGCCGGATTGCCCCGGTGCGGCCGCACGGTCCGCCACACGCACCACCAGCACACCATCAGGAACAGTGCCGCGATCAGATACACCGGCCCCTTGGTCAGCAACGGCACCGGAACCAGGAGCGTCGCGAACACATAACTGACGTTGGCGACGTTCGCCAGGAATCCACCACCGAACGGTGTGTGGATCGCGGTGGTCGGATCGAAGCTGAGGTGCGCAAGTGTCGTCTCACGCTGGTAGCCGACCGTGTTCCCGAACCCGCTCGAGAGCACGAGCGTGACCCCGACGAACACCAGCACCAGGTAGGCCAGCCGCGCGCGCGTCGTGCGAACGGTACGCACCGCGACCAGGTTCGCCGCGAAGAGCGCGACCACGGCGAACCAGTAGCTGCGAACCAGGAACGCGTATGCGACGGCGAGGGCGATCCACACGAACCGGCCGGCTCGAGAGGTGAAGGTGACGAACGCGAGCACGATCGGCAGGATGAAGAATTCCTTCGAGTACATCGGCAGATAGATGCTGCCGAATGCGATGGACCCGGCCACGACCGTCCAGTACACGAATCCGTGCGGATCACGGGCGGTCAGGTTGAGCGCGCGGAGCAGCACCGCGAGATACATGCCGAGCGCGAGCAATGCCACCAGGGTCGGGTGTCCACCCAGGTGCAGCAGCCGGTACAGGTCGGCGGTGCCGCGGTAGCTGCCGTCGCGGGTCACCAGATACGGGTAGGCGATGAACTCCTGGATGCGGGCGTCGTCGTTGAAGTACCGTGCGGGCAGTACCTGGCGATTGAACACAGCCACGACCACTGCGAGTGTGATCGCCGCGGTGAGCAGGTAGGCGCCGACCACGCCTGAGCCGCGACTGCCGGCAGTGCGCACATCCGCATGACGAAAACCGAAACGTCGATACGGTGCAAACGTTGGTTGCGGCCGATCGTGCGATGCATCGAAGTCGCGCGCGACGGTCTGCGCCCCATGGATGATGCTCAGGTACGACAACGTGATTGCCACCGCGGCGACCGCCGCCGTCACCAGCACACTGTCCGAGATCCAGGCCGCCAGCACCGTCGACACGATCAGCGCGCCGGCCCGAAGCGACTGCAGCACGAGGATACGGGTGTCCCGGCCGACGAGCCCGTAGACGGCCAGCATCGGGAAGACCGATATCTGCAGGCCAAACGGCACCGCGAAGATCGCAAGCGCATACCCGGCGACCTGCCAGTCGGCGCCGAAGACGACCGGCACCAAGATGGGACCTGCAACAGCGAGCACCGGCGCGATCACCAGACCGAGCAACACCAGACGCCGGGCGACCGAGGCGACGAACGGCGCCAGCGGTTTGTCGCCTGCCCGGATGAGCGCCGACGCCTGGTACATGACGTACTGCGCCACGCCGAGCGAGAGCAGGCTGCCGGGCACGCCTGCGATCCGCTGCGCCAGAGCGATCTGGCCGCTGTCGTTCGTGCCGAACATCAAGGCCGTCACGATGACCGGCGCCTGCAGGCTCACGCTGGACAACGTCAGCGCGAGTATCGATGCCGTCGCGCGGCGCCAGGTGTACGGCACGGAATCGTCGCCGTCGCCGCTGTCGGCGACAGGCCGCCGACCGACTGGCACGGTGATCGCCATCGCGACCAACCGACCGGCCACGTACGCGGTGGCCAGCGACACCGAGGACACCCAGGTCGTGGCCACGCATAGCTGGAACACCCCGCCGAGCGCGCCGGTGGCGAGGTTGCGCCATGCCAGCTTGTCCAGTTGGCCGCGCCGGATCAACCAGCTGTTGTCCGCGGTCACGTTGCCGATCACCAGCAGGATGAGGCCGCTGGAGATCAGCACCGCGGGCAGATCCGAGCCGGGCTCGGCAAGGTGGAGCAACCCACCGATACCCGTGAGCAGCACGCTGAGCATGAGGTTCGACAGTGCTGACACGCGGAACAACCGCTGCGCCGCTGCCATCGTCCGGACCGGCACCACGAGTTCGAGGCGCAGCGTCGACAACGGCTGGCAGATGATGGCGAGTGCGAATCCGAGTTGGTAGATCGCGATGTCGGTGACCGTGAAGCGGCGGGTCAGCAGCGGGGTCACACCCAGCAGGCAGACCTGGCCGATCGCGATGAACGCAACGGTCTTGCGACCGGCCCTCGGCCGCGTCGTCGATGCCGCAGCGGCACTGTTCGTCACGACTGGGCGACCGAGCCGCATGCGATGTCGCGGATCGCGGTCACCAGTTCCTGCTCATCCAGTGCACTCGACGGCCAACTCGTGTTGACCTGCTGCGCATACGCGTCGCGGACCTGCACCTCCGCGACGAGCTCACGGAACTGGTCGTTCACGGCCATGGGATCCAGCCGCGAGACCGGATGCACGTACTGCGGCAGGCCGAGATCGGCAAAGGCGCCGAAACCCTTGCGTTCATAGGCAAGATGAATCACGTAGTGCCCCGCCGCCAGCGCCATCAGCGCAGCGTGCAGCCGCACCGCGATCACGACCCGGCACGGTGCACCGCCGAGCAACTCGGCCGCCGACACGATGCGGCGCGGGTGCAGTGAGCGCATTGCCGCGCCGTCGTCGTTGCTGCCGGTCGCGCTCTGGATGTAGCCGTCGAACACGCCGAGGTCGTCGGCGAGGCGCCGGACCGCCGTCGGCACGTGACCGTGCACCGGGCGGACCGAGAGGATGCCGGTCGGGTCGGGCGCCCGGACCGCGAAGTGCGCCTGCGGCCGGATCAGGGCGAGGTCGCGGATGCGCCGGGAGCCGACGGCCGCAAATTCGCGCACCGACCGGTCATCGCGCAGATACACCCGGTTCAGGCGGTTCAAGCGGTTCAGCGTGAAGCGGTGAGCCCACGGACCTGCCGGCCCGATGGACTGCGGCAGGTACACCGCCCGGGCGCCGACGCGCGAGGCCGCGATCAGCTGCGGCAGATGACCGAGTGCCGTCTTCAGCGCCTCCGTGCGGTTGCCGAATCGCAGGTAGCCACCGCCCACGCCGAGTACGACGTCGTAGTTGGGCAGATCGCGCAGGAACGCCAGGTACTCGCGAGCCTGGGTCAGTGACTTCGGGCGCGAGGTGACCACCCGGGCACCGACGCCGCCGAAGGTCTCGGGTCGCAGGGCGGCGATGGTCACCGTGGCGGGATCCTCGGGACTGTCCAGCGCCAGTTCGGCGAGGCGCATGGTCTCGCGCACGAGCAGGCCGTCGCCGAGGTTGTTCGCGCTGTATGCGTGCAGGATGGCCACGCGCTTGGGCATCCGACCTCCTGCATGAGGTGCGCGTGAAGCAGTGGACACTTTCCGCCTAAGTTTAGGGCACCGAGTGTGACAGGAGGATCAACAAGCGGGATGCTCGGTGCCTACCGAACGACGGGAGCACGAATGACTGTGACCAGCCGTGAACGTCCGACGCTTCGGCCGGACCTGAACTCGTCGCGGTACTGGCTGGACCGCTGGGTGGCCGAGTCCGCAGCCACGCTGCGCGGTGCCGACGTGCGCGTCCTGGACGCCGGCGCCGGCGCCGCCCCGTACCGCAAACATTTCACGCATGTGCGGTACGAGACGGCCGACTTCGGGGCGGTCGACAAGGCGTACGGCGCCATCGACTACGTGTGCGACC
Source organism: uncultured Actinomycetota bacterium (assembly GCA_963850835.1). Taxonomy (GTDB): domain Bacteria; phylum Actinomycetota; class Actinomycetes; order Mycobacteriales; family Jatrophihabitantaceae; genus Jatrophihabitans. The sequence continues at coordinate 356,975 of CAWKNB010000011.1, forward strand.
TGTCGGCGATCCCGGTGGCCGACGCCACGTACGACGTCATTCTGTCCACGCAGGTCCTCGAGCACATGGTCGATCCCCTCCGCACGCTGCGCGAGTTCCACCGATTGCTCAAGCCCGGCGCGGTGGCGTGGTTGAGTGCGCCGTTGTTCTTCCCCGAGCACGAGGCGCCCCACGACTACTTCCGCTACACCCGCTACGGCTGGCACAGCCTCGCCGAGCGCGCCGGCTTCGAGGTCGTCTCGGTCGAGTGGCTCGAGGGCTACGACGGCACGCTGTCCTACCAGTTGGGCATGGCTGCCCGTAGTTGCGCGCGCTGGAACCTCCTCGGCCGCGCCGCATATCTGGCCCTGGCGTACCGGTATTCGCGCCGCGACCGCAGGCGTCGGCGCACCGACGTCGGGATGCCCAAGAACTACCGGGTGGTGCTCCGCAAACCGCGCTGATCGTTCAGCGGTGCGCGAGGCTCAGCAGCGCCTGCATGTCGCCGTTCTGCAGCCCGGCCAGCAGGGTGGACCCGACCTCGGCGAAACTGCGCACCGGGTTGACGTACCACTTGCCGCCGTGCTCCGTGGTGATCACACCGACCTTCGAGATGCCGGCGACCAGGTGGGTGATCGCGGTGCGCTGCGCGGCGGTGAGAGACATGCCGCCGCTCGCCGCGCTGATCCCTTGCAGCAGCTGCGAGCCGCACAGCGAACGGCTCTGGCCGGTCGCAGACACCTTGAGGCACGAGCCGTCCACCTCGACGGTGATGGTCTGCCCGCCGGGGCCGCCGATCTGCAGCGACTTCAAGGACACCTTGGTGCCGCCGTCGACCGTGCTGTCGGTGAACCGGATGTCCTTCAGCGACGTGTTCGACCCGTGCAGGTCGGACTTCGCGACGATCGCCTTGCCGTAGTCGTGCATCACCTGCATCTCGTCCGGCGAGAGCAACTCGATCGCGCGCCGCGCGTCGCCGCCGATGAGCGCCTGCAGCATGGAGCTCACGGCGCTGTCCGGTGAGGTCGCGCCGACCGCGGGAATCGTGTCGGCAGCGTTCGGTGGCTGTTGACCGTCGTCGGTCGTCGCGTTGTCGGCGATCGTGTAGAAGAGGCTCGGATACCACTTCCCGTCGACGCGCTGGGCGGCGATCCGAACCGGCTTGTCGGTGCGCTGTACCTCGGCGCCGATGTCGACGGTCTGGGTGCCCGACCGGCCGGTGACCTTGTCGGCGCCTACCGCGCGCAGCGAAGTCCTGGGTGAACGGCAGCTGCGCCGTGCTGCCGCCGACCGTCACCTTGCCGTCGGTGAGCTTGACGACCTGCACGTGATCGTTCACCACGACGTTGCCGGGTGCGTAGGTGAGTCCGGTGGCCGAGAACGTCACACCGCTCACCTTGTTCAGGTTGGCGTCGGGCTTGATGACGTCGTTGCGCTTGAGCTGGTTGATCGCGTCCTTGAACGGGGTGCTCACGGCGGCACGCTCGCCCGGCGGCAGATCGTCGAGCGCGCCGATGAGGTCGCCGTTGCGCAGGTCGGTGAACATCTTCTGCACCGCTGCCTGCGGAGTCTTGGAGCCACCCGCTGCCGAATCGCTCGACGACACCGCGGCATAGGTCGCGACGCCACCGCCGATCAACACGACTGCGGCGGCGGTGATCGCGATGGCCTTGCCGTGTCGCTTCGGACGGGCCGGCGGGCTCAGCGGCTCCGGGGCGGACCAGTCCTGCTGGGGCGCCGGCTGCGACCAGCCCTGCTGAGGCGGGGCCGACCAGCTCGGCTGCTGCTGCGGCGGTGTCCAGCCCTGGGGCGGCGGCGGGGCCGACCAGCCGTGCTGGTCGCCGGCGCCGGTCGGATCATGCGGTGCGGTCAACTGGTCCCCCCGGGTTACGCGTGCGCATGATCAAGGTAGCCGCTGCTGCCGATGATCGCAACCGCACAACCCAGCAGGGTCACAACCGGTCCGGTCGTCGAGGGCCGGATCACCCCGCCCGCCGGCGCGGCCAGGGTCGCGATCGCGACGGTGCCGGCGGCCAGGCTCGCGATCGCGGTGACGACGGCGCCGAGCAACCACTGCCCGAGCACGAGCAGCGCCACCGCGACGGCACCGGCCGCGCTGACGAACGGCCACGCGTCGAGCACGATCCCGGCCGGCCCGTCGGGATGGACGAGCGAGCGCAACGCACCCGCGGCCTGATAGCTGGTGCGCGAGACCGTACCCGATTCCAGCCACGGCAAGAACGTGCCCACGACCAGCAGCACCACTCCGGCCACCGCGGTGCCGACGGCGACCCGCTGCCGCGTCGGCGGGTCAGGTCTGGTCACGGATCTCGCGGTAGCGCTCCTCGATCGCTCGCCGCAGCGCGTGATCGGTCTGTCGCACCGACAGCGCCGCGACCGGCTCGAGGGCGCGGCCCAGCGCCCGGCCGGGGAGGCCACCCGGCAGCTCGTAGGTGAACCTGATGACGACGCGGGTGCGTTCCGGGCCGTCGGCGAAGAAGCGCCACGTGGAGGAGTTGACGAAGCCCTGCACCGAGACGAAGCCGAGCACCGCGTCCTGCTCCCATTCGGTGACCCGGATGCGCGAGTGCAATTTCACCGGGCGCACCGCGAACGTCGCGTCGTACTGGGCACCGAGCCCGTGCTCGATCGCACCGACCGGGGCGAACTCGGCCAGGCCGAACATCCACTGCGTTGCGAGTCGCCAGTCGTCGATGTAGGCGAATGCGACGTCGAGCGGTGCTGCGCAGGCCGCCTCGTGGTGGATGTCGACCATGGCCGACCCTAACGGGTCAGCCGGCGGACGCGGCTCCGAGCCTGCGGACGAACCGGTTGCCGTTCACCGTGCCGAGCCCGGTCGACATGTCGTAGCCGGGCAGCGCCGGGAAGCCCTGCACGCCCGCGAACGAGTTGTCGCCGGAGGTGACGTCGACCAGCCCGTTCGCGACGCTCGTTGCCCCGCCGTCGGTGCCGAGGCTGTACAGCGTCGGGTTGAGGTGCCCGATCCGCCGCCCGGCAGCCTGGTCGGCGAGCGCGATGATGCCGGCGAACAACGGCGAGGCCTCGCTGGTGCCGCCCACGATGTGCCACTGCGGGCCGCACAGCGGCGGCTGACCGGTGGTCGGGTCGGCCCGGCTGTAGTCGCAGAAGCTGTAGTAGAACACCGCACCGCCGTCGACCGCCGCGCTCATGCTGATGTCCGGCGTGCCACGGCTGTCGCCGACCACGTCGGCCACCGCGTCCTGGTACGCCGGGCGCGGGAAGACGTGGCTCGGGCCGCCGCCGGTGGCGCCGTAGCCGTCGTTCCACACGACGTCAGGCGAGAGCCGGGTCCCGGAACCGTCGAGGTCGAGCTGCGTGCCGCCGATCGAGGTGGTCAGCGGATCGGCCGACGGCCACGAGTTGACCGGGAACGGGTAGAGCGAGCTGAGGTCGGACGCGGTGTCGGTCGCGCCGTCGTCGCCTGAGGAGGCCAGCATCGGCACGCCGAGCTGATCGGCCTTGATCACCGCGCTGCGCAGCTTCAGCAGCCGGTGCTTGCTCGGGAAGGTGTTCTCGGTGGCGCCGAAGCTCTGGGTGATGACGTCACCGAGGTTGTGGTTGAGCACGTAGTTCTCGGCCGCGACGATCTGCGGCAGGCCCTGCACGCCCTCCGTCTCGGACTGCGGAGTGGCGACGAGCAGGATGTTGGCACCCGGTGCCATCGCGTGTGCGTACTCGACGTCGAGCGTGGTCTCGACGGCCCAGCCGGACCGGTCGTCCATGCCGAACGGGTCCTGCGGGAACGGCGGCACCGCGCCGGCCGGTTCGATGACGTCGAACTTCGGCGGGTCGGGGATCCCGAAGGTCTTGTCGAAGACGGCGAGGTCGGCCTTGATCGTCGGCGATCCGAACGCGTCGACGATCACGATCGTGCGACCGGCACCGGTGATGCCGTCGCGGTAGAGCGGATTGAGGTTGTAGGCCTTCTGGTACTGGTTGGGCCGGTAGCAGGAGATGCCCAGGTTCGCGCGGCAGTAGGACGTCGTCGGCGGGAAGCTCGTCGTCGTCTTCATGATGTGCCCGGACACCGCGGGGACGAAGCGCACTGCCGGCGTGGTGGCGGCGCGGTGGGTGGTCGGCGCGGCCTGCGCGACCGGTGTCGCCACGAGCGATGCGGCGAGGACGGTGCAACCGAGCAGGACGGTGCTGACGCGTTTGCGCATGCGGGTCTCCCCCGTGGTGAACCGAAGCCTTCGAGCCGAACTTATCCGATTCCTAGGTTTTGTTCCATGCCCGGTTTCGACGAGTTCAGGCGGCCGGTCCGATACCCGGCATGCCCAACGGAGCGGGGCCGGTCGGCAGCGCCGCCGGGGCCCGAGGGGGCACGGCAGGCGAGTGCGGCGCGACCGCCGGCACCGGCCGGTACGGCGCGCCGAGCGGCGGCCGCGCGTCGCGCTCGCCGCGGTTGGGCCACATCGCCATCGCGCGCTCGGCCTGCGCGGTGATCGACAGCGACGGGTTGACGCCGAGGTTGGCAGTGAGGGTCGAACCGTCGACGACGTGCAGGCCCGGGTGCCCGTAGAGGCGGTGATACGGATCGATCACGCCGGTGGCGGGTGAGTCGCCGATGACGCAGCCGCCGATGAAGTGAGCGGTCATCGGGATGTTCATGAGGTCGCCCCAGGTGCCGCCGGCGACGCCGCCGACGTTGTCGGCCAGACGCCGCGCCGCCTCGTTTGCGACCGGGATCCAGGTGGGGTTGGGCTCGCCTTCACCCTGAACGCTGGTCAGACTTCGCGCGGCCTGTGCGAGTGCGGCGGCGCAACACCGTGATCGAGTTGTTCACCGTCTGCATCACCAGCAGGATGATCACCCGCTCGGACCACTTGCGCGGGACGAGCAGCCGGAGGTTGGCCGGACGGCCCAGGACCGCCAGCAGGAACTGCCACCAGCGGAAGCGGCGCGTGCCACCGTCGGTCAGGATGGTGTTCAGCAGCCCCATCGCATTGCTGCCCTTGCCGTAGCGGACCGGCTCGATGTGGGTCGTCTCGTCCGGGTGCCACGACGACGTGATCGCCACGCCCTCGGTGTAGTCGTGTTGCGGCTTGGTGAGCCGCACGCCGAGCAGCGCCTCCGAGTTCGTGCGAGTGAGATAGCCGAGCCGCGGGGAGACGTTCGGCAGGCTGGTTGCGCGCAGTTGGTGCAGCAGCTTCTGGGTGTTGTACGTCCCGGCGCTGAACACGACCTCGCCGGCGGTGAACACCCGGCCGGTCTTGGTCCAGCTGCCCGTGCGTTGGGTGTGCACCTCGTAACCGCCGCCGGCGCGCGGCCGGACGTCGACGACCGTGGTCAGCGCGCGGATGTGTGCACCGTTGCGTTCGGCGAGGTAGAGGTAGTTGGTGGTCAGGGTGTTCTTGGCGCCGTGCCGGCACCCGGTCATGCACTCGCCGCATTCGATACAGCCGGTGCGCTGCGGCCCGGCGCCGCCGAAGAACGGGTCGGCGACATGGGTGCCCGGCTCGGACCTGCCGTCGCGACCGAAGAAGACGCCGACCGGGGTGCGGTGGTAGGTGTCGGCCTTGCCGAACTGTTCGGCGAGGCGTTGCATCTCGACGTCGCTGGGCGTGGTGGTGGGGTTGGTGACCACGCCGAGCATCTTCTTCGCCTGCGCGTAGTGCGGGGCCAGTTCGGCACGCCAGTCGGTGATGTGCGCCCACTGCGGGTCGTCGTAGAAGGGCTGCAGGGGCTCGTAGAGCGTGTTCGCGTAGTTCAGCGAGCCGCCACCGACGCCCGCCCCGGCCAGGATCACGCAGTCCTTGAGCAGGTGGATGCGCTGCAGGCCGGTGCAGCCGAACCGCGGCGCCCACAGGAAGCTGCGCAGGTGCCAGGAGTTCTTGGGCAGCGTCGCCGGCGTGAATCGTCGCCCGGCCTCGAGGACCCCGACGCGGTAACCCTTCTCGGTCAGGCGCAGCGCCGTGACGCTGCCGCCGAACCCGGAGCCGATGACGAGGACGTCGTAGTCGGGTTCGCGATCAGGACCGTCGGGCACGCCGCGGAGTCTACCGACGGGTAACCAGCCGCGTGTCGGTCGACGCGCGCGAATCCGGCTCCACCCGGTCGGATATGAGCTCAGCCGAAGCGGCCGGAGATGTAGTCCTCGGTGCGCTTGTCCGACGGGTTGGCGAAGATCTTCTCGGTGTCGTCCATCTCGACGAGCTGGCCCGGCTTGCCCACCCCGGCCAGGTTGAAGAACGCGGTGCGGTCGGAGACCCGGGCGGCCTGCTGCATGTTGTGGGTGACGATCACGATCGTGTACGTCTCCTTGAGCGTCTGGATCAGGTCCTCGATCGCGAGCGTCGAGATCGGGTCCAGCGCGGAGCACGGCTCGTCCATCAACAGCACCTGCGGCTCGACGGCGATCGCGCGGGCGATGCACAGGCGCTGCTGCTGGCCGCCGGACAGGCCGGCGCCCGGCTTGTCGAGGCGGTCCTTGACCTCTTCCCACAAGTTCGCGCCGCGCAGCGACTTCTCCACCACGGCGTCGGTCTTCGACCGGTTCAGCCGGCGGCTGTTGAGCTTCATGCCGGCGATGACGTTGTCGTAGATCGACATCGTCGGGAACGGGTTGGGCCGCTGGAACACCATGCCGATGGTGCGGCGGACGTCCACCGGATCGACGTCCGAGGCGTAGATGTCCTGGTCGTCGAGCATGACCTTGCCCTGGACGGTCGCGTCGGCGATCACCTCGTGCATCCGGTTCAGGGTGCGCAGCACCGTCGACTTGCCGCAGCCCGACGGGCCGATGAAGGCCGTGATGCTGCGGGGGTTGACGGTGAGCGACACCTTGCTGACGGCGAGGAACTTGCCGTAGTAGATGTCGACGTCCTTGGTCTCGATGCGCTTGGCCATCGGATCTCCTGTCAGTTCGCGATCTTGCTGCGCCGGCTGATCAGGCGCGCGATCAAGTTGAGGGCCATGATGATGATGATCAAAGTGAGGGCGGCGCCCCACATCCGGTCCGGCGCGAAGTTGGCGGCCGCCCCGGCGACCTTGTTGCCGTTCGCGTCGAGGTGGTACGACCCCGCACCCGAGGACGTGTTGATGTCGATGAACTGCGCGTTGATCAGGCCGGGCAGCGAGCTCTGGAAGCCGGCGAACAGGTTCCAGTTCGTGGTGGTCGAGTAACCCACCAGGATCAGCAGCGGCGCGGTCTCACCCGCGACCCGGGCGATGCCGAGCACGACACCGGTGACCAACCCGCTGAACGCGGTCGGGATGACCACGCGGGTGATCGTCTTCCATTTCGGGATGCCGAGGGCGTAGGAGGCCTCGCGCAGCTCGTTCGGGACGAGGCGCAGCATCTCCTCCGTGGTGCGCACGATGACCGGGATCATCAGGATCACCAGGGCGAGCGACACCAGCCAGCCGGCCCGGAAGCCGCCCAGGGTCGTGACGAACAGCGCGTAGATGAACAGCGCTGCCACGATCGACGGGATGCCGGTCAGGATGTCGACCATGAACGTCGTGATCCGCGCGAGTGGTCCCCGGCCGTACTCGACGAGGTAGACGCCGACGAGCACTGCGATCGGCACCGAGATGATGGTGCACAGCAGGACCTGCTCGGCGGTGCCGATGATCGCCGCGAGGGCGCCGCCGCCCTGCGCCGAGGAGCTGACACCGCCCTGGTCGCTGGTCCACCAGTCGGAACTGAAGATCGCGCTGGCGCCCTTGCTGATGACCGTCCACAACAGCCACACGAGCGGGACCAGCGCAATGCCGAAGGCGAGCCAGACCAGCGTCGTGGCGATTCTGTTCTTGACCTTGCGAGCGCCCCGTGCCTTGCTGAAAGTGAAACCGGCGCCCGGCGGTGCGGTGACCGTTGTCATACGAAGTCCTTCTTGCGGTTGACGATCGCACGAGCTGCAGAGTTGACGATGAAGGTCAGGATGAACAGCACCAGGCCGGCGGCGATGTACGCCCCGGTCGAGGCCGGGTTGTTGAACTCACTCGACCCGTTCGCGATCTTCGACGCGAAGGTCTCGCCACCGGTGAAGATCGAGAACGAGAACGGGCCGCCGACGGTGGAGAGAATCAGGTAGACCGCGATCGTCTCGCCGAGCGCGCGGCCCAGGCCCAGCATCGATCCGCTCACCACGCCGGCTCGGCCGTACGGGAGCACCGACATGCGGATCATCTCCCATTTGGTCGCGCCGAGCGCGAGGGCCGCTTCGACGTTCGCGCGCGGCGTGCGCTCGAAGACGTCGCGGCTGATCGCCGTGACGATCGGCAAGATCATCACAGCCAGCACGATCGAACCGTCGAAGATCGTTCCGGTCGGATGCTTGAGATCGAAGATCGGCAGCGGGATGTTCGACACCCACCGCTGGACAGGCTCGAGCACCGTGGACAGCGTGTACGCCCCCCACACGCCGTAGACGATCGACGGGATCGCGGCCAGGAGATCGATGGTGTAGGCGACCGGTTTCGCAAGTCGGGCCGGCGCGTACTGCGTGACGAACAGCGCACATCCGACCGCGATCGGAACGGCGATCGCGAGCGCGATCACCGAGATGATCACCGTCACCCACAGCAGGTTCGCGATGCCGAAGCGGAGGTTGTGCGGATCGGTCGACCACTCCGTGGAGGTCAGGAAGTTGACGTTGTCGTGGGCGATCGACGGCACCGATTTGATCAACAGGAAGGTCGCGACGAGGACGACCAGGATGATCACGAATGCCGAGGCACCCATGCTCAGGGATGCGAACACCCGGTCGCCGATGCGCGCTCGCCCGCCGGACGAGGGGACTCCGGCGCCGGACACCGGGGGTGCATCGGCGAAGGTCACGCCGGCCGCCTGGGCCGAGCCGACGACGGTCAGCGCGGCCGCTCGATAGAGGTCCTCGTCGTGGTCGCGGTCCCCGGCGTAGTCCCCGTCGGCCACGCCGTCGGGCCGCAGCACCGATTCGCCGCCGATGCTCGGCGGCGCCAACGGAGCGTCGTCGGGCGGCTGCTTCCGATCGGTCATGGATTCTCGCTCTGGCATGAGTTTCGCCCTTATCGCTTGGATGCCCCGCCGGTCACCGCGAAGGTGACCGGCGGGGCGCAATCAGGCAGGGTCAGCTGATCTTCGCAACCGAGGCCGCAACCTTGGTCTTGAGCGAGTCCGGCAGGGGCGCGTAACCCTGCTGGGCCAGCAAGGACTGGCCGTCACTGGAGGTGTAGGTCAAGAAGTTCTTGACGAACGTCCCGGTGGCCGTCGACGAGTACTTGGTGCAGGCGATCTCGTAGGTGACCAGGATCAGCGGGTAGGCGTTCTTCGCGGTGGGCTTGTAGTTGAGCTTCAGCGAGAGGTCGTCACCCGTGCCGACGATCTGGGCCTCGGCGGCGGCTGCGCTCGCAGTCTGGACCGACAGGTCCACCGGGCCGGCACCGCTGTCGACCGCGGCGGTCGGCAGGCTGGCGCCCACTGCGAACGAGTACTCCACGTAGCCGATCGAACCCTCGGTGCTGCCGATCGCCGCGGCCACACCCTGCGACTTCGCCTTGCCCTGGCCGGTGAAGACCTTGCTGGCGTTGTCCTTTGCCGGCGTCGCGGTGAAGACGGTGGGCGCCGTGGCCGCCAGGTACGTCTCGAAGTTCTGGGTGGTGCCGGACGCGTCCGAGCGGTAGATCACGTTGATCGTCGAGCTGGGTAGGTTCGCGCTCGAGTTCGCGGCCTTGATCGCCGGGTCGTTCCACTTCGTGATCTTGCCGGTGAAGATCTTGGCGATCAGGTCCGGCGTGAGCGACAGGCTCTTGACCCCGTTGACCTTGAAGCCGATCGCGATCGGGCCGACGACCATCGGGAGGTCGAGCGCGGGGCTGCCGCAGCGCTTCTGCGCCGCGGCGACCTCACCGGCACTCGGGCTGAGCGCCGAGTCCGAACCGGCGAAGTCGACCTGGCCGGCGTTGAAGCTGCTGACGCCCGCACCGGAACCGGTCGGGTTGTAGTTGATCTTGGACCCGCTGCACTTCTTGGTGTAGGCGTTGATCCATGCGGTCATGGCGTTGGTCTGCGCGGTCGAGCCCTCGCCGTTGAGCGTGCCGCTCGAGCAGGACGACGTCGACCCGCCGGCGGCGGCGCTGGTGGCGGCGGCGCTGGTGGCGGCGGCGCTGCCGGTGTCGCCTCCGCCGCCTCCGCTGCTGCTGCAGGCTGCCAGCGCCAAAGCGGCGACCAGCACCCCGGCCCCCATGCCGGCTCGAGTAAGGCCGGCCCGGTTGAGCTTCACGATCGGTGTCCCCTTCGACTGTGTGATGTGTCGATCCGGACGCTAAGAGCGCGACGTGGCGCGCTGGGGTGGCCTGGGTGAACCCTGGGTGAATGACAGCCCGCGCTCGGATGACGTCAGCTCATGGTCAGGGTGACCGGTGGGTGAACCATTGCGTTGCGTTCTTGCCAAGTGGGGCAATTGCGGTTTACGTTCGCGCGCTCGCGATCAGCCACGATCAGTGAGGTGCCCGCCACTGGACGTCGAGATCGTGCTCAGTGAACCCACCGCGTTCGTACAGGCGCAACGCCGTGCTGTTGTCGCCGTCGACGTACAGGAGCACCTCCGGGCAGCCGTGCCGGGCGAGCAGCCGCAGCCCGCGCACCAGCAGTGCCTGGCCCAGCCCGAGCCCCTGCGCCTGCGGTGACACCCCCAGCACGTAGACCTCGCCGGTGCCGTCGGGATGCAGCTTCGTCCAGTGGAAGCCGAGCAGGTCGCCGGCGCGTTCGGCGAGCAGGAAATCGGCGGCGTCGAACCACGGCTCGGCCATGCGGGCGTCGAGGTCGGACTGCGTCCATCTGCCCTGCTCGGCATGGTGGGCGAACGCGGCAGCGTTGAGTGCCAGCCAGGCAGCGTCGTCACGGCCGGGCACGAATGTCCGCACCTGCACGCCATCGGCGAGTGGCGGATCGGGTGGTAACCGGTGTGCGTCGCCGAGCGGTCGCCGCAGTTGGAACAGCTCACGCACCCGTTCGAACCCGCGCCGTTCGAACGCCGGGACGAGCCGGCTTCGCCGCCCGTGGGTCCAGGCCTGGGCGCCGTCGACCGGCGCCGCGTCCAGGGTGTCGTCAACCGATTCGGAATCCGAAGCGATCTCGAGCACATCGTCGGCGCGCTGGGCATACCCGACGACCTGTGCTGCGGCGCGCACCACGACATGCGCGGCGCCCGTCGAGGCGAGCTGGCTCAGGGCCTGGTCGGACAGTGGCGGGGCGCCGTCGGCTCGTTCCACCTGCTCGGCCAGGTGGCGGATCGCCTGCCGGGTCGATTCGTCGGGGACGTCCGTCGAGACCGAGATCGCCACCCGGCGACCCTAACGGGCCGGCTGCACCTGCGTCGGCTCCTGCGCCGGCTGCTGCGAGTCCGCCGGCCGCCCGGCGGCCAACTCGGCCTGCCGCACGAACTTGTAACCCACGTTGCGCACCGTGCCGATCATCGCGTCGTGCTCGACACCGAGCTTCGCGCGCAAGCGCCGGACGTGGACGTCGACGGTGCGGGTGCCGCCGAAGTAGTCGTACCCCCAGACCTCCTGGACCAGGTGGGAACGGGTGAACACCCGGCCCGGGTGCTGGGCCAGGAACTTCAGCAGCTCGAACTCCTTGTAGGTGAGATCGAGCGGCACCCCGGACAACCGGGCGGTATAGGTCACCTCGTCGATCGCGAGCTCGCCGAGCTCCAGCTGACCACTGGTCTCCTCTGCGGCCGCCGAACGGCGCTCGACCGCCAGGCGCAGGCGGGCGTCGAGCTCGGCCGGCCCGGCGGTGTCGAGCACGAAGTCGTCCACGGCCCAGTCGCCGGCCATGGCGATCAGACCGCCCTCGGTGAGCACCGCGATCACCGGCACCGCGATCCCGATGGCGGTCAGCATCCGCAGGAACGACCGGGCGCCCATGAGCTCACGCCGGGCGTCCACGAGTACGGCGTCGCCCAGATTGCGGTCGACGAGCGCACTGGCGTCCAGCGGGAGCACGGTCACCTGATGCGAGAGCAAACCCAATGAGGGCAGCACTTCGGCGGTGGGCTGTTTGGCTGCGGTGAGCAGGAGAAGATCCATACTCGCCTCCGTCGATAGAGATCGGCAGGAGAGGCTGGGCGACGATGCCCTCAAAGCGTTCACAGACTAGCCGATGGCTTCGATGACAATGGCCAGATGAAGGCGCCGAGCGTCGTTTCGTCGCGTGCACGTGGCGGTGTCCGGCTGGTGGCCGGCCGGGAACGGCGCGATTGCGCGCGCGGATCGCGTCGGCTGTGTCGTTGCTCACCGCAGCCGGGTTTGATCGACACTCGCACAATCCGCGGTCTGCGACGATGACGGCCGTGACCGACGTCGCGGCGCCCGCTCCAGCGCGGGTCGACCGTTCGCTGCTGGCCGGCCTCGCCGTCGTGGTGGTCGCGGGCGGCGGGCTCGTCGTCGCTGCCCGGGCCGGGGCGGTGCCGCTGCTCGTGGCGGTGGCGGTCGTGCAGGCCGTGCTGGTGTCGACCTTCATTCCCGGGACGTCGTTGCCGGGCCGTTGGGGTGCCGTCGTCCTGGCTGCCGCGGCCGCGGTGGCTGCTGATGTCTGTGTCTCGGTGTGGCCTCATGGGCAGCTGGGCGTCCTCATCGCGACGTTCGGCCTGGCGATCCCGGCGATGTTCGTCCACCAGCTCACCCGCGGCGTCGCGCGGGTCCGGCTCGTCGCGTCGATGTCGGCGATCGCGTTGCTGTTGTTGGCCGTGATCGCGCTCGCCGCGCTGCCCCAGCTGCGCCACGAGTTCGCCGGTTCGGACCACGCCGGCCGGGTGGTGGCCGCCGCGGTGGCGGCATTGGGCGCGGCGCTGGCCGCCGGCTATCTGGTGGATCTCGTGGTGCCGGTGCCGCGCATCGACCCGCGGGTCGCCCGCGGCGTGCCGGCGCTGCTCGTCGCGCTCGGCGCCGGCACCGTCACCGGCTACCTGTTGCTGCGCACGGAGCACGGATTCGGTGACGGACGCTCGGTGTTCGTCGGCATCGTGCTCGGCGCCGCCGCAGCGCTGATCTCGGTTGCCGCCGGATTCGCGCTGGCGGATGCGCCACAACCGCACACGGCGCTGGGCCGGGCCGGCCGGCCGGTCGCCGCCGCGCTGCTCCCGTTCGCGCTGCTCGCGCCGCTCGCCTTTCTGATGTGCGTCGCGATGCGGTCCTGACGTCGCCGCGCCGTCCACGACCGCCGATGCGTGACCGCGATCGTGGCGCCGGGAGCGCGCGGGCCGCTACGCTGCGGGCATGAGCGTTGCGCTCGCCCCTGCGAGCATGCCGGTGACTGTGCCCGTGCCTGTCGCGCTCACCTCCCGCCGCGCGGTCGACCTGTGCCGCGTGCGCAGCTGCCTGTGTCGCGCCGCGTGAGTCGCTGACCCGCGCACCGTCGCGTTCGTCGGCATCGTCTTTTCGGGGTCAGTGGACCGTCCGCGCCCCAATGCATCATTCGAAGGAGACCGCATGAGCCGGGCAGACGTTCTCGTATCGGCCGACTGGGCCGAGGAGAACCTGGATAGTGACGGAGTGGTGTTCGTCGAGGTCGACGAAGACACCGCCGCCTACGACGGGGGCCACATCAAGGGCGCCGTCAAGCTGGACTGGAAGACCGAGTTGCAGGATCAGATCCGCCGCGACTTCGTCAACAAGGAGCAGTTCGAGAAGCTGCTGTCGGACAAGGGCATCGGCACCGACGACGCCGTGATCCTCTACGGCGGCAACAACAACTGGTTCGCGGCCTACGCGTACTGGTACTTCAAGCTGTACGGCCACGAGAACGTGAAGCTGCTCGACGGTGGCCGCAAGAAGTGGGAGCTCGACGGGCGGGAGCTGTCCAAGGACAGCGTTTCGCGGCCCGCGACCAACTACACCGCCAAGGAGCAGGACGCCTCGATCCGCGCATTCCGCGACGAGGTCGTCGAGGCGATCGGCCGCAAGAACCTGGTCGATGTGCGTTCGCCCGACGAGTTCTCCGGCAAGCTGCTCGCCCCGGCGCACCTGCCGCAGGAGCAGTCCCAGCGCGGCGGGCACATCCCCACCGCGATCAACGTGCCGTGGTCGAAGGCTGCCAACGAGGACGGCACGTTCAAGTCCGACGACGAGCTCGCCAAGCTCTACGGCGACGAGGGGCTCGACGACGGCCGCGACACCATCGCCTACTGCCGCATCGGCGAGCGGTCGAGCCACACCTGGTTCGCGCTGCACGAGCTGCTCGGCCACCAGAACGTCAAGAACTATGACGGTTCGTGGACCGAATACGGCTCGCTCGTCGGCGTGCCGATCGAGAAGGACGTCTGATGTGCGGTGCACCCGCCCAGTCGCCGTCGCTGCCGGCGGGCATCGACGTCGAGAAGGAGACGGTGATCTACGGGGTCGTGTCCGCGGGTGACAACGCGGTCCCGGGCGCGTACGTCCGGCTGCTCGACGGCACCGGTGAGTTCACCGCCGAGGTGGTCACCTCGGCAACCGGGGATTTCCGGTTCTTCGCCGCTCCAGGTACCTGGACGCTGTCCGTGATGCACAAGGACGGCCGGGCCCGCCGCGAGGTGCAGGCCGACGGCCCCGGCCTGCTCGAGGCATCGCTGTCACTGGCGTCCTGATTCATCCGAATCGCCCCGGTTACGCATCGCGGAGCCGGGGCGATTTCGGTTTTCAGACCGGGTGATTCGAGCGGATGACGTTCGCCGGGTCGTAGGCGGCCTTGACCGCCTGCAACCGACGGTGCGTCGCTGCGCCCCACAACGCGGTGCCCGACTTCGCGCGTTCGGCGAAGTTGAGATAGCAGCCGCCGGTCGACCACGGCGCCATCGCGTGGTGCACGCGGTCGACGGCATCGCGCACCGCCCGCGCGGACGCGGCGTCGGGGGTGATCCCGACGGCGAACAGGGCGAACCCTGCTTCGATGCCGTCGACCGCGCCGCCGTCGATCGCCCGGCCCGGGGTGAGCGCGCCGCCGAGATGACGCAGCTCGACTGACAGCAACGGGTTCTCGGGCGTTGCGGCCGACGCCACGAACGCTGTGACCGCCTCGGTCGGCAGCTCGGCGAGGAGCATGCCGTCGCCGAACGCGGGCACCGGCCCGGGCGGGTCCATGTGCAGCGCGGACAGCGCCGGGATCGGTGTGGGTGCGAAGGTGTCGAGCGCCGGGCCCAACGCGCGCAACGGGGCGAGCAACGCGTCGGTGTCGGCGGCGCAGAGTTGCGACACTGCCTCGACGACGACGAAAGACTGGCCGCGGAGGTGCGGCGGCAGGTCGGGCAGCGGCGGGAAGCGCAGGATCCGGCCGACCGAGGTCACCTCCTCGGGGACCGAACGCGCCCACTGCTGCCAGGCGGGCAGGACGTCAGCGCTGCGTTCGATCGGCCAGAACAGCACGCCGGCCTGCACCTCGGTGATCGGGTACAGCCCGAACTCGATCGCGGTGACGATCGCGAAGCTGCCGCCGCCACCGCGCAGGGCCCAGAACAGGTCGGCGTCGTGGTGGGCGTCGATCCGGCGCAGCTCGCCGTCGGCGGTGACCACCTCGAAGCCGAGCACGCTGTTGGCGGCGAGTCCGTGTGAACGGGCCAGCCAGCTCAGCCCGCCGCCGAGGGTGTAGCCGAGGACGCCGACGTCCGGCGCGGAGCCGGCGAGTGCGGCCAGACCGTACTCGCGCCGCGGCCGGCGTGACGTCCATCCACATCGCGCCGGCCGCGGCGCGCGCCACCCGGGTCACCGGGTCGATCTGGACGTCGCGCATCCGGGCGGTCTTGAGCAGGACCGTCCCGCGCAGGTCGCCGAGCGGGGCGGCGTTGTGTCCGGTGGACTGGGCAGCCACCTGCAGGCCGAGGTCGTGGGCGGCGCGCACGGTCAGCACGACGTCGGCGGCCGACTCGGCAAGGACGACGGCGGCCGGACGCTGATCGACTGCCAGGTGCCATGCCTGGCGGGCGGCGTCCCAATCCGGGTCGTGCGGGCGGACGAGGGTTCCGTCGAGGTCGGCGGCGAGGTCGTCGAGCCGGGCTACACGGGGCGGGAGGGTCGTGGTCATGATTGGTGCTCCAGACGTGGGTGGTGTCGTTGTCGGGAGCCAGCCTGCGGGCCGCGCGACGCCCGTCCCATCCCTCGAAGATGCGGACCTTTCGTGCCCGTCCCCTACACATGAGGGGTTGTCGGGCATCCACCGCGCGCCCCAGAATTGCGGTGCGCTCGCGGTGAGCGCGTTGGGGGAGGGTTCGACGTGATGACCACGACCGAGCGCAAGCTGTCCGAGCTGACGCGCCGATGCGAGGCGGCCGAGGGCGGCAGCGAGCTGTTCGACGAGATGTCGGACCGGCTGCGCGAGATCGTCGACTTCGATGGCAGCGCGTGGTTCGCCACCGACCCGAGCACGATCCTGGCCACCAGCCCCGCGCGCATCGAGAACATCGAGAACGGGCACTGCGAATCCTTCTGGGAGCGCGAGTGCCGCGTCGAGGACGCCATCCTGTTCCGTGACCTCGCCCGCGCCGACGTGCCGGCGGCGACGCTGTACGACGCCACGGACGGCCAGCCCGCCCGCAGCACCCGCTACCGGGAGTTCCTCGCACCGCAGGGCTACGGCGACGAGTTGCGGGCCGCCTTCCGGGTCAGCGGCAGCACCTGGGGCGTGGTCGACCTCTACCGCGACCGTGCCCGAGCGGCATTCTCCAAGTCCGACATCGAGGTCCTGCGCGCGGTCGCCCCCGCGATGGGGACGGCGCTGCGCCGGTTCGCGGCTTCACCGCAGCCCAGTGCCGCGGCGGCCCCGCTCGACGGACCGGGTACCGCGCTGTTCGACGCCTCGGGGACCCTCGTGTCGTTCGACGCGCAGGCCGAAGCGCTGTTCGAGGAGATCGCCGGACGGACCTGGCAGACCATCCCGCTGCCGATGTCGGCGGTGTGGGCTGTCGTGGCGCGGGCTGCGGCAGTGCACGCCGGCCGCGACCGTGGGCCGGCCGCGGCGCGGGTGCGCGCGACGTCGGGTCGCTGGTTGTCGATGCACGCGTCCTGCCTGCGCACCCCGGACGGCGGCGCCGGGCCGACCGCGCTGACCATCGAGCCGGCGAAGTCCGCCCAGATCGCGCCCATCATCGTCGAGGCCTACTGCCTGACCGCGCGGGAGCAGGAGATCACCCGTCTCGTCGCGCGGGGTATGTCCAACCAGGAGATCGCGGCCGACCTGTTCCTGTCGCCGCACACCGTGCGCGACCACCTCAAGGCGATCTTCACCAAGGTGGGCGTCGGCAGCCGCGGCGAGCTGGTGGCCAAGCTGTTCGCCGAGCACTACGGCGCGTCGCTGCACGCGCCCGGCGCGGCTGTCGTGCACGTCGACTACTGACCGGCGGTCAGTAGACCAGCGCCTGCGCCTGCGGGTCGAGGGCCTCGGCCACGAAGGAGGCCGATCCGGCGATGCGTACGCCGGGCAGCAGGTCGTCCTCGCCCAGGTCACGACGCGCAGCGCATTGGGTGCAGACGGTCACCTGGCCGCCCGCGAGCACCGCGTCGCGCAGCTGCGCGAGGGGGGCCGAGTGTGGCAGCTCGAACGACTCGGCCCGCCCGGGCGTCGCGAACCAGACGGACTCGCCGGTGAGCCAGAGCGAGACGTCCACGCCGGCGGCGATCGCCGTGGCGGCCACAGTGAACGCCTGGGCGCAGCGTTCCGGGGCCTCGGCACCGGATGTGCATTTGACGACGAGCGAACGTTGACCGGTCACGGCCCCATCCTGCTGTAGCGTCCGTCGATGTGGAGACGGTCTACCTGATCGTGCTGATCGCCACCTTCGTCGCGATCGCCGCGGTAGCGGGGGTCGTGGTGGTCAAACTGTTCGCCGGCCAGCGTTGAGCGAGCCGGCGCCGGACACCACCGACCTGCGCGAGGGCGCGCCGATCAACGACGCCCTGCTCGCGGTGCTACCGCTCGTCGGGGTCTGGTCCGGCTCGGGTGTCGGGGTGGTGGCCGCCAGCGGCGAGCGGTTCCGCTACGGCCAGCAGGTGCGCATCGCGCATGACGGCCGACCGTTCCTCGCCTACGAGTCGCGGTCCTGGTTACTGGCCGACGACGGGTCGGTGATCCGGCAGGCCTGGCGCGAGAGCGGGTTCTGGCGTGTGGGTCCCGGCCCGGACGACGTGGAGCTGGTCCTTGCCTCGAACACGGGCCAGGCCTTGGTGCTCGTCGGGCCGGCCGGCGACCAGACGTGGGAGCTGCAGACGGTTTCGGCCGAGCACGCGCCGAGCGCGAAGCACGTCGACGGCGAGCGGCGCTTCTACGCGGTGCGCGACGAGCAGTTGCTCTACGCCACCGAACTCGCCCCGGGCGGACAGCCGTACGCCCCACATCTCAACGCCGCGCTGGACCGGGTGGGCGGCGGGGACTGACCGCGTGGTCTTCGCGGCCCGATCCGACTCTTGCAACGGTGCGACCTAATTTGGGCGGTTGAGCTGGCCACAGCGTTGCAAGAGTTGGTGCTCGTGGCGCGTTCGGCGCGGAGTCGCGACTCACGCCACCCGTGACAACTTGGGCCGGGAAGGCGGCGCTTCCCGGCCGATTGCGATGATTTTTCGGCCGCCGATCGACAGGCTTGGGCCGGGAAGGCGACGCTTCCCGGCCGATTGCGTCGACTTCGCGGCCGCCGATCGACACGTCGGGGCGGGAAGCGAATGCTTCCCGCCCCGGACATGGGTCGGCCCCCGAGTCTTGTCCGCAACGGCGGGTCGGCTGGACGGGCCGACGACTCGGGGGCCGGGTAGCTACCAGGTAGTGCTCACCACCGCGTACGCGGCAGGGGGCATTGCCCTGGCTGGTCCATCGTTCCTGCGGTGGTCAGCTGGTAGCCACCTCACGTGTCCGATAAGTACTCAACTCTGGACCACCCCCTCTCTCGTGTACCTCCACGGTACGACGCCGTGTGGCCGCGCGGCAACGGAGATAGGTCGGCGTGTCAGACGGGCGGGAAGTCGACCAGTGCTCGCAGCTGCGCGTCGAGGTCGGGCATGCGCTCGCGCGCCTTGCCGTCCAGTTCGATCACCTCGACGGGACCGCGGACGCTGCTGACCAGCCACAGCGCGTCGGCGGCGTGCAGATCGTCGACGCGGGCCAGCGTCTCGGCCGTCGTGAACCCCGCCGCGGCCGCGCGCTCGAACAGCAGCTGCTGGGTGGTGCCGGGCAGGATCCCGCTCGACCCGACAGGCGTGGTGTGCAGCGTGCGGCCGAACGCCCACACCGGTGTGCTCGTCGGCGCTTCGAGCACCATGGCGTCGCTGCTGAGGAAAAGGACGTCGTCGGCGCCGCGGCGCATTGCCTCGCGCTGCGCGGCCATGTTCACCGCGTAGGACAGGGTCTTCACCCCGCCCAGCAACCACGGCGTGCCGGCGAAGGCGTCCGAGCTCCAGCCGCGCTCGAGGGTGATGACGCGAACGCCGTCACGGCGGGTCCGCAGCGTGTCCGGTGACACGGCAGTGATGCCGACGAATCCGGTCGGCAGACCGTCGGCGCCACCGCGAGTGATCAGCAGCTTGACCGTCGCCTCGCCCGGACGCCCCCACGCGGCGACGGCCTGTGCCGCCAGCGACCGCCACTCCTGCGGATCGAACGGGATCTGCAGCGCGGCGGCCGAGCGCGCCATCCGGGCGAGGTGCGCGTCGAGATTGTCGATCACGCCGTCGTGCAGGCGGCAACCCTCGAAGCAACCGTCGCCGCGGGTCAGCCCGGCGTCGTCGGCGCGCACGATGGGTGACGCCGCATCGACCACTCCCCGGCCGAGGACGGCGAGCACGGCGTCCGACACGCGCCCAGATTACCTACGATGAGGGGGATGGCCGCGCACCACCCGCACCCTGCAGCCGCGGCGCCGGCAACACCCGCCGCGGCGGATCCGGCTGCGCCGGACCTGGCCGCGCCGGATCTGGCGGAACGGCTGCGGGCCCGTGGGCTGCGCCTGACCTCGCAGCGCGAGCAGGTGCTGGCGGCGGTACGGCGGCTCGGTCACGCCACCCCGGACCAGATCAGTGAGACCGTCCCGGGCGTCGACGTCGCCACCGTCTACCGCACGCTGGAGCTGCTCGAGGAGCTCGGACTGGTGCGCCACGCGCACCTGGGTCACGGGTCGCCGTCGTACCGCCCGGCCGAGGACGAGCACATCCACGTCGTGTGCCACAGCTGTGGTGCCGTCAGCGACGCCGATCCCGCGCTCGTCGACGAGCTCGCCGAGCAGCTGGCGGCCGACCGCGGTTTCGTCATCGACCGCGCCCACTTCACTGTGTTCGGCCGCTGCCGCGACTGCGCGAGCAGCGGTGCCGCGGAACAAAACCCGCCCCCGGCGCGATGAACTCCAAGACATGACTGCAGACCTCGAACACGCCGTCGCCGCCACCGGACGCGACGCAGGCGTCGCCTGGCACTACGGCGACCCCTTGCGCGAACAGCGAGTCCTCGCCACCGGGGCCGGGGTGATCGACCGCAGCAACCGCGACGTCATCACGGTCACCGGCCCGGACCGGCTGGGCTGGCTGCACACCATCTGCTCCCAGCACCTGGAGAACCTCACCGACGGCGACGCCACCGAGGCGCTCGTGCTGTCACCGACCGGCCACGTCGAGCAGCACTGGCAGGTCACCGAGCTCGGCGAGACGATCTGGATCGACACCGAGCCCGGGGCGGCCGGCGAGGTGCTCGCCTATCTGCACAAGATGCAGTTCCTCAAGCGCGTCGAGTGCACCGACGCGACGCCCGAGTGGGCGCTGCTGTCGGTCGTCGGCCCCGCCGCAGCCACCGTGCTGGAGCTGGCCGGACTGCCGGTGCCCGGCACCGCGGGTCGCGCGATCGCCTTGCCGGCCGGCGGTTTCGTGCGGCGGATGGGCTGGCCCGGCGCCGACGCCTTCGACGTTCTGGTCACCCGTTCCGAGCGTGAGCCGACGTTCGCCGCGCTGCTGTCCGCCGGAGCGGGGGCAGCCGGGCTGTGGGCGTTCGAGGCCTTACGGGTCGAGGGCCGTCGCCCGCGACTCGCCGTCGACACCGATCACCGCACGATCCCGCACGAGGTCGGCTGGATCGGCTCGGCCGTGCACCTGGACAAAGGGTGCTACCGCGGCCAGGAGACCGTCGCGCGGGTGCAGAACCTCGGACGCCCGCCGCGCCGGCTGGTGCTGGTGCACCTGGCCGGCGAATCGGACACCCTGCCCACGCCGGGCACACCCGTCGAGTCCGGAGGGCGCAGCGTCGGGTTCCTCGGCACCGCGGTGCACCACCACGAACTCGGCCCGATCGCGCTCGCGGTCATCAAGCGCTCGCTCGCCGACGACGCCGAGCTCACCGCCGAGGGCCACCTGGCCAGGATCGACCCCACCTGAGCGGCGACTGCTTGCAACTGCAAGCATGCTGCGGCACACTTGCCGAGTGATCGCCGACGGCCCGAAGGAACAGGCCAAGCGCGGGGCCGCGACGATCGGTGAGTTCATCCGTGAGCAGCGCGAGCAGGCGCACGTGTCGGTGCGGCAACTCGCGCGTTTGGCCGGGGTGTCGAATCCCTACCTGTCGCAGATCGAGCGCGGCATGCGCAAACCGAGCGCGGAGATCCTGCAGCAGATCGCGAAGGGCCTGCGCATCTCCGCCGAGCAGCTCTACGTCCGGGCCGGCATCCTCGAGTACCACGAGGGCAATCGGGACATCGTCGAGGCGATTCTCGCCGACGAGGGGCTCAGCGAACGCCAGAAGCAGGTGCTGCTCGACATCTACGAGTCGTTCCGTCGGGAAAACACCCAGCAGCAACCGGCCTCGGATGGTTGATCGAAGCGCCATCGAGGTGGTAGAGGCCCGGTAAGATGTGCCGGTGGACGTGGTCGATGTGCTCTACCACTGGACGAACGTGTTCCTGTGGTACGCGCTCGCCGCGCTGCGCCTCTGGGCGTTGCTCGATTGCCTGATGCGCAAGACCGCCGCGTTCCCGGCGGTGCAGAAGCTGACCAAGCCCGCGTGGGTCGCGATCCTCGCGGTCTCCGGCGTCATCGGCACCTTCGCCAGTCCGCCGGCCTACCCGCTGTCGCTCATCTCCGCGGTCGTCGCGGCGGTCTATCTCGCCGATGTGCGGCCCGCCGTACGCGAGGTCTCCGGCGGCCGCTGATCCCACCGTGACCTACCGTCGAGCAGTACGTCACGAGGCGCGAGCTGCCGACCGAGCTCGCACTGCCGCCCGGCCCGCGGTGGCCGGGGCCGCTGCAGACGTTGCTGTGGCTCACCGCCGGCACCTACGTCGCCCCGCGCTGGCACCGCCGCTACGGCGATGTCTTCTGTGTCCGGCTCGCCCCGGCCGGACCCGGCATCGTGCTGAGCCGCCCCGAGCACATCCGCGAGGTGTTCGCAGGCAGCGCCGAGACCTTCCACGCCGGCGAGGGCAACGCGTTGCTCGGCCCGATCATGGGCGACCACTCCGTGCTGCTCCTCGACGAGGACGCCCACAAGGTTGCGCGCAAGCGTGTCATGTCCGCCTTCCACGGCGAGACCATCGCGAGCTGGGCCCCGGCGATGGAGCAGATCGCGGCCGACGACGTCGCGAAATGGCCGATCGGGACACCGTTCGCGATCCATCCGCGGCTGAACGACATCAGCCTCGAGATCATCGTGCGCATCGTGTTCGGCGTGAGCGACGAGCAGCGGCTGGCGCAGCTGCGGCCAAAGCTGCGGCAGGTGGTCGGCGTCGGTCCCACCATCTTCCTCGGTTTTCTGTATCCGAAGCTGGCGCAGGTCGGCCCGTGGCGGGACTTCCTGGAACTGAAGGAGTCCGTCGACACCCTGCTCCATGTCGAGATCGCAGAGCGGCGCACGGTGGCCGACCTCGCCGAGCGCCGCGACGTGCTGTCCCGGCTGCTCGTGGCCGACCCGGACCTGTCCGACGCCGAGTTGCGCGATCACCTCGTCACGCTGCTGCTGGCCGGTCACGAGACGACCGCTGCCACGCTCGCGTGGGCCCTGCACGACCTCGCCCGCGACCCGCGGCTGCTCGCCCGGGTGCGCCGGGCGGTCGACGAGGACGACACCGCGTATCTCGACGCCACCGTCAAGGAGGCCATGCGGCTGCGTCCGGTGATCCGCAACGTGGCCCGGCGGCTCAACCAGCCGGCACGCGTCGGCGGCTTCGACCTTCCGGCCGGCGTCGTCGTGTTCCCGTCGATCTACCTCGTGCAGCACCGGCCCGACGTCTATCCCGACCCCGAGCGGTTCCGGCCCGAACGGTTCCTCGGCTCCAACCCGCCGCCGGCCACCTGGATCCCGTTCGGCGGCGGGCTGCGGCGTTGCCTGGGCGCGGCGCTGGCCACCGCGGAGGCCCAGGCCGTGCTCACCGCGGTGCTGCGCCGGGTGGACCTCGCGCCGGTCGGTCGGCCCGAACGAGCGAAGACCCGCAACATCACCTCGGTGCCGGGCCGCGGCGCCCGGCTCGTCATCCTGCCGCGCTGACCGGTCCGACGGTCTCCCGGTGCCGGCCGAGCGCGAGAGCGAGCCCGGCGAGGATCACCAGCAGCAGCCCGCCGGTGATCGCGTACGCCACCGCGCGGACTGAAGCCGGGCGGGACGAGGACGCAGCCGGCCGCGCTCAGCGCCAGCACCATGATCCGACGGGTGCCGATGGCCGTGGGCGCGAGGCACAGCACGCCCCAGAGCAGGTACCACGGGCGCAGCACCGGCCCGAGCAGCGCGACCGCCAGCAGCGCGTACCCCGCGCTGCGATCCAGCGGGCGATGCCGAGCGGTGCCGATGAGGTAGCAGACCACGCACACCATCGCGGTCACGGCGGTGATCCGGCCGCCGATCGCGAGATCGTCGTAGGAGGCCACTCGCACGATGGGCGTGAGGACCAGACTCACCGCTCCGGCCGGGGAGTACGGCGTGTGCGTGGCGAACTGATCGCTCACCGTGGTGACCCAGCTGAACCCGGTCGTGCCCGCCACCGCGAAGGCGACTCCGACCGTCACGACGGCGGCCACCAGCCAGGTCACGGCCGATCACCAGCCACCCCCGCACCCGGCGCCGGCCGAGGAAATGCACCGCGATCACCAGCGGCAGCACGACGAACGCCTGACCGGACACCGAGCCGCCGAGACAGACGAGGGCCACGGCCACCAGCCAGCGGCGCTGCGTCGCGGCCACCAACGCGGCCAGGACGAAGCCGATCATCAGGGCGTCGAGGTGCGCCGCGGACACGAGGTAGAGCAGCACGAGGGGATTGAGCATCGTCAACGTCAGCGCCCGGTCCCGCGCGGTGCTGCCGATCTCGGTGGCCAACCGACCGATCCAGATCACCGAGACGACGGCGACCAGCCGCAGGATCAAGACGGCGCCGAGCGCGCTCCCGCCGCTGGCCGATACCGACAGATGCATGATGAGCGAGCCGAGCGGCCCGGTGGAGCTCGACACCCCGCGAGCCGCCGGTTCGATCGCGGAGACGATCGAGGAGTCGCCGAGTCGGGCCGGCGACGAGGTGTACGGGTCGTGCCCGGCCCGCTGCAAGAGCCCGTACGCCGCGTAGCGGTACACGGTGGAGTCCATCAGCGGCGGCCCGACGACGAACGGCATCGCCCAGGCCGCGGCCACTCGCCATACCCGCACCTGCGGTTGGGGGTGGCGTCGCACGAACTCGACGACGAGCAGCCAGAGCACGACGAGCGCGATGATCGCGACGAGCAACAGCGTCGCGGGCAACGGCTGCGACCCGGACCGCGCCCGGGCATCCTCGAGCCCGAACCAGCTCGTCAACGGCCGGCTGACCCGGCCGGCGGCGACCTCGGCGCCGGCCACCACCGCGAAACCGGACAGCGCCAGCCCGGCGGCGCCGAATGCGGTCATCGGGTGCTCGACGACGTAGCGGCGCGCGGCATCGAGGCCTTGCACGGCCATCTGGGCGAGGTCGTTCATCGGGCGTCGGCGTCGTTCATGAGTGCCTGACAGTATGCGGGCACCCCACGACGGCACTTCGAGGGTTTTCACCCGGGCGTCGACTTACCAGACCCGAACATTGCGTTGCCCTACGGCGAACCTGCACCGGTCACAGTGGTCTTCGAACCCGTTGCGAACCGTTCCGGCAAGGAGCCTGCATGTACCGCAAAGTCCTGATCACCGGCGTGACCGCTGCCGCCATCGTCGGCGCCGGCGGCACCGCACTGGCCCTGAGCGGGTCGGACCAGAC
Source organism: uncultured Actinomycetota bacterium (assembly GCA_963850835.1). Classification (GTDB taxonomy): domain Bacteria; phylum Actinomycetota; class Actinomycetes; order Mycobacteriales; family Jatrophihabitantaceae; genus Jatrophihabitans. Next base: position 382,126 of record CAWKNB010000011.1, read on the forward strand.
GTCCGGGACCCCGTCGGCCACCTCCTCCAGCTCGCCGGCCAAGGCCGGCAAGCACGACCACAAGGGCCGCGGCGCCAAGGTGCTGCGCCGCCTGGCGCACGGCCAGTTCGTCGTCAAGGGCAAGGGCGGCACGTTCGAGACGCACGACATCATCCGCGGCACCGTCACTGCCGTGTCGGCGACGTCGGTCACCGTGCAGGCTCCGGACAAGAAGAGCGAGACCTTCGCGGTGAACAAGGACACCAAGGTCCGGGTCCGCGACAACGGCAAGGGCGCCGCCTCGACGATCAGCAAGGTGGCCAAGGGCGATCACGTGATGGTGGCCGGCACCGGCACGACGTCGCTGACCGCCAAGCACGTGGTCGACGTGAAGGGCCGCTGACCGAGCCGATCACGCAAGAGGGAGGCGCACGGTGAACCGTGCGCCTCCTTCGTTTGCGTGGCCGGCCTCGACGTGCCCGCCGAGCCGGGCGACCAGGCCGCGCACGATCGCCAGGCCGAGCCCGGTGCCCACCTGGCGAACGCCCCGGTAGCGCTCGTAGAGCACGCCGTGGTCGAACGCGACCGGCAGGTCGGCATCGGAGAGCCCGGGGCCGCCGTCGCGCACCTCTACCACCGCCTGGCCGGGCTCGATGCGGGCGGCGAGCACGATCGGCGCACCGCTCGGCGTCACCCGCAAGGCGTTGTCGAACAACCCGTCCAGCACCTGCCTGACCCGCGCCGCGTCGGTGACCGAGACGATCGGTGCGTCCGGCGCCTCGAGCCGGAACACGACCCCGGCCGCGGCACAGCGCCCCGCCCACACCTGCGGCGGCGCCGTGGACGACCCCGACGAGATCCACCTGGGCGAGGTCGACCCGGAAGTCCTGCGCGTCGAGGCGGGCGAGATCGAGCAGGTCGCCGACCAGGCGTTCGAGGCGCTTCGCCTCGCCCAGCATCACGCTGCCGACATGCGCGGTTTGGTCCGGCGGCACGACGTCGTCGGCCAGCGACTCGGCGTAGCCGGAGATCGCGGTGAGCGGGGTGCGCAGGTCGTGGGACACCGACAGCAGGAACTGGCGCTGTCGACCCTCGGAGTTGCGCAGGGCGTCGGCGAGGAAGTTGATGGCTTCGCTGACCTCGACGACCTCCGCCGGGCCCTGCGCCGGCAGGGTGACGTCGCGGTTGCCGGCGGCCAGCGAGTGCGCGGCGGCGGCCGTGCGGCGCAGCGGGCGGGCCATCCGGTACGCGACGAACAGACCGATCACCGCCGCCAGCCCGCTCGCGATGAGCAGCGCCCAGATGAGCCGCCGGATGGCGCGGTCGTCCTGGGCCACCGCGTCGACGCGGCGCTGTACCGCGACGAAGCCACCCCGAATGGTCGGCCGGCCCTCGACGAGCACGGTGGTGCCGTCGACGTCGCCGGTGCGGTGGACGTTCTCACCGGCGAGGATGTCGGTGACGTCCTGTGGGGTCACGGCGTCGGTGACCAGCTGGGCGCCGGTGATCACGGTGCCGTTCCTGGTGATGTTGCCGATGCGCACGCCGAGGCCCTGCAGGCTCTTGCGCACCCGCGCTGCGTTCGCGGGCTTCTGGCCGTTGATCGCGGTCTGCGCGACGTCGGTGAGGCGGGACAGGGTCTTGCGCGCCTCGTCGGTGCCGGCGTTGCGGATCAGCCCGATCGCCAGCGCGCCGGCGATGATCGCGGTGATCACCGCGACGCCGATCGACAGCAGCGAGATGCGAGTGGCGAGGCTGGCGCGGCGACGGGCCACCTCAGCCCGCCCGGCTCTCCGCCGCGTAACCCACGCCGCGCACGGTCCGGATCGGGCTGGCGCCGCCGAGCTTGGCCCGCAGCTGCGCGATGTGCACGTCGACGGTGCGGGTACCGGCCACCGACGAGTAGCCCCACACCTCGCTGAGCAGCTGTTCGCGGGTGAACACCCGACCAGGCCTGCGCATCAGATGGGCCAGCAGGTCGAACTCGGTCGCGGTGAGGCTGAGTTCGGTGCCGTCGTGGTACACCCGCCGCTGCGCGGCGTCGAGGGTGATCGCGCCGACGGTCTGCGGGGCGGCTTCGGGCACGCCGTGGCTGCGGCGCAGCACCCCGGTCACCCGCGCGACCAGCTCGCGCGGCGAGAACGGTTTGGTGACGTAGTCGTCGGCGCCCATCTCCAGCCCGACGATGCGGTCGACCTCGTCGTCGCGGGCGGTGACGAAGATGACCGGCGTCCAGTCGTCGTCGGCACGCAACCGGCGGCAGATCTCGACACCGTCGGTGCCCGGGAGCCCGACGTCGAGGATGATCGCCGCCGGTTTGAGCTGCCGCACGGTGTCGAGGGCGCGGTCACCGTGATGTTCCACGTGCACGCCGTAGCCGGCCTTCGCCAGGTTGAGCCGGATCACGTCCGCGATCGCGGGCTCGTCCTCGACGACGAGCACCAGGCCGCGGGCCTTCGTCTCGGTGGGCACGCCCGAACTGTAATGCGGCCCCGCCGCGCCCGACCGCCGCTCATGTCAGAGGAATGTTCGAGATCGCGGCGTCAGTCGAAGAGGGTGAGCTGGGCCGATGCCGCGCGCTGGGCGAGCCTGGGCAGTCGGGTCCGCCCGCCGCCGGTCGGCCACGAGTCGACCCAGGACGGCAACGGCGCACGCGGCACCGGCACGCCGGGTTCCACCTCGGCGAGCACGCGCAGCGCGTCCTTGGCCGTCCAGGTGAGGTTCTGGCCGTAGAAGGCCCGGCTGACCGCGTCGGCGGGCAACGGCAGCACGCCCGGGCCGCGACGCGGGTCGAGGTCGAGGGCGACGTCGGCATGCATGGCCATCACCTGGCAGTTGAGCTCCCAGGCGGCGCGCGCCTCGGTCGCCGCCAGACGCCCCGCCACGCCGGCGCCGAGCGTGGCCCGCACCCGGACGGGGTCGTCGAACGCGGCGCGTGCGCAGCCGAACTCGCGCAGCAACCGCGTGGCGGTGCGCGGACCGATGCCGCGCACTCCCGGCAGATTGTCCGACGGATCGCCGCGCAGCGCCGCGTAGTCGCGGTACTGCGCGGGCCGGATGCCCAGCAGCAGCTCGAGTCGGTCGGCGGTCATCATCGGGGAGGCATCCACGCCGCCGTTGATGATCCGCAACACCCGGGTGGTTTCGTCGATGAGCGCGAACGCGTCGCGGTCGGAGGTGACGATCACGGTGTGCCACCCCGCGCGTGGCGCGTAGGCGGCCGCCGACGCGAGCACGTCGTCGGCCTCGAGCCCGCTGGGCACCACCACCGCGACCCCGAGGTCGCGCAACACCGCCGCAGCGCAGGTCAGCTGCTCGACGAGCGTGTCCAGCTTGTCGACGCGGTGCGCCTTGTAGGCCGGCCAGCGCTCGCGCCGCAGCGAGTGATCGGGGTCGTCGAAGCCGACCAGCACCAGTGCCGGGCGCACCCGCTCGACGGCCGCGACCAGCTGCATCAGCAGCCCGCGCACCGCCCAGGTGGGCCGGCCGTCCGGGCTCTGCGCGCCCGTGCGCGCCTGGGCGTGATAGGCCCGGTGGACGAGAGAGTTCCCGTCGATCGCGAGAAGCACCGGCTCGGTCACCCGACCACTCTGACACGGAACACCGACGCCGCGCCGCTGACTGGGCTAGGCACGTCGTCTTTACTGTCAGACGTGACCCATTGGGGCCGGTTCGGGTTGCCGACGCCGCGCGCGCTGACGCCGCGCCAACGGCTCGAGGCGCCGCAGTCGATGCTGCAGCAGTTCCTGGTCGAGCTCGGCGCCGCGCTGGTCGGCGCCGGCGTCGGGGTGACCGATGTCGCCAACACGCTGCGGCAAGCGGCGATCGCGATGGGTGCTCCGGACGCACAGCTGATCGTCTTTCCGACGGCCCTGATGGTCAGTGTCCCCGGAGTCCCGGGCCGCCATGAGGAGCAGGAGATCGCGCTGCAGGCCTCGGCCGCGCAGACGGTGCGATTCGACCAGCTCACCGCGCTGTTCGCGCTCACCGACAAGGCCCGCGCTGCCGAGCTCAGCCCGATCGACGGGCTGGCCGAGCTGGACGCCGTCGCGCAGCTGCGGCCGCGATTCCGCTACCGGATGCGGGTCCTGGGCCAGGGCATCGCGGCGGCCGGAGTGTGCATGCTGCTGCGCCCGACCTGGACCGACGTAGCCATCGCGTGCGTGCTCGGCATCGTGACCGGTGTCTGGGTGCTGATGTCGGCACGCATGACTGCCGGGCGGGTGCTCGCACCCGTCATCGCGGCGTTCGGGATCGGGCTCATCGTGTTCCTGCTGGCGCAGCACGGGATCGGCGACGCGCCGCTCAAACAGCTGGTACCACCGCTCATCAGCTACATCCCGGGCAGCGTCGTCACCGTCGCGATCGGGGAGCTCGCGGCCGGCGACATGATCGCCGGCTCCAGTCGGCTGGTCTACGGCTGCTTCATGTTCGCCCAACTCGCGTTGGGCATCGTCGGCGCCGCGCTGGTCATCGGCATCGACAACTCCCAGGCGCTGCGGGTCGACTCGGTCCTCGTCCTCGGCGATTTCACTCCGTGGCTGGGCGTCCTTCTGCTCGGCGCGGGCTACTTCCTGCTCTATTGCGGCACCCGTGGCTCGTTCGGATGGCTGCTGTTCGTGCTGCTCGTCGCCTACTCCGGGCAGGTACTGGGCGGCGCCTTCCTGGACGGTCTGCTCAGCGGGCTGGTCGGCGCCTTCCTGATGACGTTGACGGCCTACACGATCCAGGCCATGCCCACCGCCCCACCGGCCGTGGTGCTGTTCCTGCCGGCGTTCTGGCTCCTCATCCCGGGTGCCGCCGGGTTGATCGGGCTCACCCAACTCGTCGGCACGCACACCTCGACGATCTCGAGCCTGCTCAACGTCGGGGCGACGATGTTGTCGGTCTCGGCCGGAGTGCTCGCCGGCACCGGTGCCTACCGCACGTTGTTCCGGTACGCCCCGATCAGCTGGGGACTGCGCCGGGCGTGACCGGCGGGGGTGACTCGAGCAGATCGTCGAGTTCACGGCGGCGCTGCGCGACGTCCTCGGCCGCGCCGCGGGTGCGCTCGTCGCGTTCGTCGGATGGTGGACCGGCGTCGACCCGCAACAGGGCATCGCCGGCGCCGCGCAGCGCAGCCAGCGCCTGGGTCAGCGCCAACGCCCGCGCCGCACGGGCCTGATCCGGTGCGCCGCGCTGGGCATCGGACAGACTGCGCTGCAGATCGGTCGACGTCGCGCTGGCGGTGGCCCAGCGCCGGGCTCGCTCGGTGCGGCTCATCGCCGGGTGCACGATCTGCCCGGCCTGCCCGCTGATCCACCGAACGGTGCTCGTCATCCTGGCCAGCCCGGCATCCCAGTCGGAACCGCTCGCATGCGCCGCGCCTCGGTTGCGGTGCAGGAGGTAGTAGCCGAGGCCGACAGCGGCGAGCACGAGCACGACCAGCGCGATGATCAGTGCGCTCAGCGAGGTGTTGGCGCCCTTCTCCTGCGGTGTCTTCGTCACGGTGGCGGTCACCGGCGCGACCGCGGCGGATGTCGTCCGGGTGGAAGCCGGCGCCGTCACCGTCACGGCGACCGTCCGGGTCGTCGTGACCGACGCGGTCGCACTCACCGTCTGGGTGACGGTCGCCGTCGACGGCGGCGCGGTGGTGCCGCTCGAGGGAGGAGTGGTCGCGGTCGACGTCTCGGTTGCCGTCGACGGCGCGGCGGCCGGTGCATCGGCCGATGCAGTGCCGACTGCGAGCCAAACAGCGCCGGTGAGCAGCCCGAACAGCACAACCCCCGGCCACCGCGGAACCGGCTGCGGAATGCCGGCTCCCGAGGATTGGCATGCCTCACCCTAGAAGCAGAAGGGGCGCCGCCGGAGCCCGTCTGATCGTCGGGCCCGATTCGTGAGTACTGCAAGAGGTATCTCGGCTTGCCGATCCTGCTCCGAAGGTGATAATTGCGAATTGACGCCGGCTTCACGGGGGAGGCCCGGCGCACCGGGGGACACCATGATGGGAATCGACGCGCTCGAGGGCTTCTTGCCCCGGCGGTGCAAGGAACGGCACGTCCTGATCAAGGAGCTGGTCGCGTGCCTGGACGAGGTCCAGCATCACGCGGCACCCGTCGGAGCCGCGGACGCGGACGAGCGGCGGTCGCCGTCGGCCGTCGTGACGTCGCTCCCGGGCTGACCGCAGCGTCAGACCTCCGCGCCGACAAACGCGTCTGACGCGTGCGCGCCGACGCTCAGCGGGTCTGCGGTGGCGGTGCGCTCGAGTCCCGCACCACGAGTTCGGTGGCGAGTTCGACATGGTGTGAATCGACGTGTTCGCCGGCGGCGAGCCGCAAGGCGGTACGCAGCGCGACGGCGCCCATCTTGCGCAGCGGCTGGGCCACGACGGTCAGCGGCGGCGAGGCGACGCGAGCGGCCTCGGTGTCGTCGAAGCCGACGACGCTGAGGTCATGCGGAACTCGCAGCCCGTGCAGTCGCGCCGCCTCCACCGCGCCGAGCGCGGTTTCGTCGTTGGCCGCGAAGATCGCGGTCGGTGGCTGCGGCAACGCGAGGAGCGCCGCACCTTCCACGAGGCCGTCCTCGTAGCGGAACTCACCGGTGCGCACGTACCCCTTCCCGATGCGTGCGCCGGCAGCCTCCATCGCGCCGCGATACCCGGACATCCGGGCCTGGTTGCACGCAGCGGTGGGGGTGCCGCCGATGTAGGCGATCCGCCGGTGCCCCAGGTCGAGCAGATGCTGGGTCTGCGGTGTATCCGCCGGTGAAGTTCGTGCAGCCGATGCTCGTGACGCGCGCCCGCGGCATATTGATCGGATCGAGCACCACGATCGGCAGCCGGGCGCGCCACAGCGCGGCGACCTCGCCGGCGGACAACTCGCTGGCTGCGGCGATCACCGCCCGGCGCCCGGCCGCGGTCAGCTGCCGGACCCACTGCGACGGGCTCATCGCCGGGATCGCGCGTTCCTCCCGCGGACGGCGCGTGACGACCACGTCGAGGCCGATCTCGGACGCCTCGTCGAGCACGCCGTGCATGATCTCGATCGAGTAGGCAGTGAGCCGGCCGTGGAACAGCAGTTCGACCGTCGGCGCCCGCACCGGATCCACCCGGCGTGCGATGTAGGCGTGCTCGGCCAGCAGGTTCTCGACGCGGGCGCGGGTCGTCGGCGCGACGTCGGGGCGACCGTTGACCACCTTCGAAACGGTCGCCACCGAGACTCCGGCGACCGATGCGATCGTCGCCAGGGTGGTTCGTCCTCCGTTGCTCGACACGATGTCTCCGGCCGGTCTATGTCCTGCGTGCCGGCGTGACGTCGACCGGCACCGTCAGCCGACGGTCGGACCCGACGGCGCGCACCGGTCCGGTGAGCCGGACGGTCTCACGACACGGCAGGTCGACCGACGAGGTTCCGACGAGCACGAGGATGTCACCCGGTTCGACGATGCGGGTCATCGTGCGGTCGGTGTAGGCGGTGCGGTCGGCATGGACCCGGAAGCAGACGTCGGCGGCGGCGCCCGGTTCGAGCGTGACCCGGGTGAATCCGGCCAGTTGCTTGACGGGCCGTGCCACCTGCGCGATCACGTCGTGCAGGTAGAGCTGCACCACCTCGTCGCCGGCCCGCGAGCCGGTGTTGCGCACCTCGACGGCCACGTCGAACTCGCCGTCGGTGTGCACGTGAGTTGCGCTGACCCGCAAGTTGCTGATTTCGAAGGTTGTATAGGAGTCGCCGTGGCCGAACGGGAACTGCGGCGTGCTGTCGAGGCTGCTGATGCCGGCGCTCTCGGCGCCACCCAGCGGCGGCTGCAGGTACGTGTGCGGCTGGCCGCCCGGTTGCCGCGGGATCTGTACCGGCAGCTTGCCGGTCGGATTCACGCGGCCCGACAGCACGCCGGCGATGGCCGCACCGCCCTCCTCGCCCGGCATGAACGCCTGGACGAGAGCAGCGGCGCGGCCGGCGGCCGCACCGAGCGCATAGGGCCGGCCGGAGACGACGACCACCACGACCGGGGTACCGGAGTCGAGCAGCGCCTCGACGAGATCGGCCTGCACGCCCGGCAGCCGGAGATCTTCGACGTCGCAGCCCTCGCCCGAGGTTCCGTGCCCGAACAGCCCTGCGCGGTCGCCGACCAACGCGATGCACACGTCGGCGTCAGCGGCGGCGGACACGGCAGCGGCGAATCCGGACCGGTCGTCGCCGGTGACCGCGCATCCCGGTTCGTGCACGATCTCGGCGTCGGGGAACTCGGCGCGCAGGGCCTGCACGGCGCTGGGAATCTCGACGCCCAGATCGGTCTGCCCGAAGCGCGGCAGCACGTGATTGGGGAAGGAGTAGCAACCGAGAAAGGTCTGCGGGTCGGCGGCACACGGGCCGACGACAGCTACCCGCTGTGGCGCAGCGCGATCGGTGCCGAGCAGCGGCAACGCGGTGCCCGCGTCGAGCAGCACGATCGAGCGCTCGGCGAGGCGGCGGGCGATGTCGCGGTTGGCCGGCGAGTCCAGATCCGTGTCCGCGGCCGCCCCGAACCGACCGCTCGGGCGTCCAATCGGGATCGAGCAACCCGAGCTCCACCTTCTGGGTCAGCGCTCTGCGTGCGGCGCGGTCGAGCAGGTCCGCCGCGATGTCACCGCGGCTGACGGCCTCGACCAGGCCGGCGCCGTAGCCGATCGTGTCGGGCAGTTCGACGTCGATGCCGGCGGCCAGAGCCTGCCGGCCGGCGTCGTCGGTATCGACCGCGATGCGGTGCATGGTGGCGAGGAACGGCACGGCCCAGTAATCGGACACCACGGTGCCGGTGAAGCCCCACTGCTCGCGCAGCACCTCGGTGAGCAGCCAGCTGTCCGCGCCGGCCGGGACACCGTCGACGTCGGCGTAGGAGTTCATCACCGACCCGACACCGGCGGCCACGACCGCGGTCTCGAACGAGGGCAGGATGACGTCGAGCAGTTCGCGGCGGCCCATCGACACCGGCCCGTGGTTGCGCGCCGCGCGCGATGCGGAGTAGCCGGCGAAGTGTTTCAGGGTGGCGATGACGCCGGCGCTCTGGAGTCCCCGAACATAGGCGGCGCCGAGCGTCGCGACGAGGTACGGGTCCTCGCCGATCGTCTCCTCGACCCGACCCCAGCGATAGTCGCGCACCACGTCGAGGACCGGCGACAACCCTTGGTGCACGCCGAGCGCGGCCATGTCGCGCCCGATCGCCGCTGCCATCTCCTCGACGAGGTCCGGATCGAAGGTGGCGCCCCAGGCGATGGCGGCCGGATAGACGGTGGCGCCGAAGGTGGTGAAGCCGGTCAGGCACTCCTCGTGCACGAGCGCCGGGATGCCGAGCCGTGATGACTCGAGCACGATGCGATGCTGGCGCACCGCCTCGGCCGCGCCTTGCGCCGCGGTGACCGGCGCGCTGCCGTAGACGCGGGTCAGGTGCCCGAGCCCGTCGCGGCTCGCCTCCTCCAACGACCGGGACCCGCCGGCGGCGAACACCTCTTGCATCGGTGCGACGTTGAGGGTGATTGTGTCCGTTTCGTTATCCGTAACGTCTGCCGATTTGTCGGCGGCGATACCGTCCAGGTCGCTGCCGAGCCAGCGGCTGCCGAGCTGGGCGACCTTCTCGGCGGGCGTCATCTGGCCGAGCAGCAACTCGACACGCTCGGCGACGGGCAGCGTGATGTCCTGCCAGGGCCGTGGGCCGGGGGGCAGATCGTGGTCCGGCACCGATCACTCCTCCTCCGAACATATCGGGCCGTGAATCCGAAAAGTTTCGGAGAAAGACCGGCGGTCTCGCAGGCCGATTTGTGCGATGGTTAGGTGGAAAGCCTCAATGAAGATAACGGATTGAGCACGTTCACTCTGAACCATGGTGGAGCTTTGTTCAAGGCTATTGACATGCCGATTTCGAAAACCTACGCTCCCGACCAACGGTTTGCGGCAATCTGTGAGAGCGCGATCATCGAAGTGTAGCCGGATGGTCTCGCTCGGTCCTCGATGGTTGCCGGGCACCGCGTCCACAACCCGACATCCGCGGTACGCCGCGACGCTCGAGTACGGAGATCAGCGTGGAATCTCATGGAATGTCTCGCCGTAACTTCCTCGGCCTGGCTGCGCTCAGCGTGCCGGTCCTGGCCGGGGCTGCGGCATGCAGCAGTTCCGGGCCGAGCAAGCCCGGCGCGGGAGGGGCCACCGGCAACGCCGCTGCCAGCACCGCCGGCGGGGGTGGCGGCGGCAAGGGCAGTGCGACCTACTGGTTCCTGTCCGGACCGCCCCAGCAGGCGATCCGGGAGAACTCGGTCAAAGCGTTCAACAAGACCAGCAAGACCGGCAAGATCTCCTATACCGAGTTCCAGAACGACGCGTACAAGACCAAGATCAAAACGGCGATCGGCGCCGGCCAGGCACCGACCATCATCTGGGGCTGGGGCGGCGGCGGGCTGCGCAGCTACGTGCAGGCCAACCAGGTCGACGACCTCACCAGCTGGTTCGCCGCGAACCCCGACGTCAAGAACAAGCTGTTCCCGGCGGCGTTCGGCGCCGCCACGGTCAACAGCAAGATCTACGCGATGCCGTCCGAAGCGGTGCAGCCGATCATCCTGTACTACAACAAGAAGGTGCTCGACAAGGTCGGCGTCAAGCCGCCGAAGTCCTGGCGGCGACATCCTCGAGATGGTGCCGAAGATCAACGCCAAGGGCGTCGCGCCGTTCTCGCTCGGCGGGCAGTCGCGGTGGACCAACATGATGTGGCTCGAGTACCTGTTCGACCGCATCGGCGGCCCGGACGTGTTCAACGCCATCTACAACGGCGAGAAGAACGCATGGTCGAACCCGGCCGCGATCGAGGCGCTCACCCAGACCCAGAAGCTGGTCAAGATGAACGGGTTCATCAAGGGCTTCTCCTCGGTCACCGCGGACTCCAACGCCGACCAGGCGCTGCTGTACACCGGCAAGGCCGCGATGATGTTCCACGGCTCGTGGACCTACGGCAACATGAAGACCGCCGGCGGCGACTTCGTCACGGGCGGTCACCTCGGCTGGATGAACTTCCCGCCCGTACGAGGGCGGCAAGGGCGACCCGAGCGACCAGTACGGCAACCCGGGTCAGTACCTGTCGATCTCGTCGAAGGCGTCCGACGCGCAGAAGAAGGTCGCGCTCGACTACTTCAAGAACGGCGTGCTCGCCCCCGCCGAGGTCAAGGCGTGGATCAAGACCGGCAGCGTGCCGATCGTCAAGACGGCCGCCGACCAGCTCAGCTCGGCCGGCGACGACGCGACGTTCCTCAAGTTCGTCTACGACATCTCCAGCCAGGCCAAGGTCTTCTCCCAGTCGTGGGACCAGGCGCTGAGCCCCACGGCCGCCGAGGTGCTGCTCGACAACATCGCCAAGCTGTTCCAGTTGTCGGTCTCGCCGCAACAGTTCGCCAGCAACATGAACGCGGTCATCGGTAAATGACCTCGGTCGCGCCGGCGATTCCACAGACCGCGCCGCCGCCCGCGTACTGCACGCGGGCGGCGGCAGCGCTCGCTGAGTTGGCTCGCGCTGCCGGCGCTGCTCGTCTTCACCGTATTCGGGTTGATCCCGCTCGTCGGCGTCGTGCTGCTCAGCTTCACCACCTGGGACGGGATCGGGACGATTCATCCCTCCGGACTCACCAGCTGGAAGGCCGCACTGAACGATCCGGGTCTGCCGCACGCGATCGAAGTCACCTTCGTGCTGATGATCCTGTCCTGGCTGTTCCAGACACCGATGAGCATCCTGCTCGGTGTGTTCCTGGCCGGGCACCAGCGTTACCGGGCCTTCCAGTCCGTGTTCTTCATCCTGCCGCTGCTGCTCAGCTCGGCGGCGGTGGCGATCACCTACAAGGCCTTGCTGGATCCGAACTTCGGGCTCGGCGCCGGCCTGCACATGGCTTTCCTCAGTCAGGACTGGCTCGGCCAGTCGAACCTCGCCGTGGCCACCGTGGTGTTCGTGGTGTCCTGGCAGTTCATCCCGTTCCACTCGCTGATCTATCAAGGTGCCGTCCGGCAGATCCCCCGCTCGATGTACGAGGCGGCGCAGCTCGACGGCGCGGGCCGGGTGCGGCAGTTCTTCAGCATCACGTTGCCGCAGCTGAAGTACACGGTCATCACGTCGTCGACGCTGATGGTCGTCGGGTCCGTCACCTTCTTCGATCTGCTGTTCGTGCTCACCCAGGGCGGCCCGGGCGACGCCACCACCAACCTGGCGCTGAAGATGTACAAGACCGGATTCCAGGGCAACCTGATGGGCCCGGCCAGCGCCTTCGCGGTGATGATCGTTCTGCTCGGCCTGGCGCTGGCGCTGTTGCTGCGCCGGCTCGGTGGTCGCGACGCCACGGCCAGCCAGCTCGAGGGGGCCTGACATGGCGAATGCGACCCTCGAGAAGCCCCAGCGCGAGATCACCCAGGAGGGGGTCCGCGAGGCAAAGGTCCGGCACTTCGTCCACCTGAACTGGCTCGGTGGGACGGCGTCGTGGATCTGGTTCGTCATCGTGATGCTGCCGGTCTACTGGATCGTCATCACCAGCCTGAAGACGCAGAACAACTACTTCGCCACGAACCCGTTGGTGCCGCCGAGCAAGCCCGACGCTCGACAACTACCGGATGGTCTTCAAGGCCGACTTCGTGCAGTACTTCGTCAACAGTGCCATCGTGACCATCGGCGCCACGGTGCCCGCGGTGCTGATCTCGTTCATGGCGTCCTACGCCATCATCCGCGACAACCACCGCATCTTCCTGCGCACGACGAACGGCCTGTTCCTGATGGGACTGGCCATCCCGCTGCAGGCGGTGATCATCCCGATCTATCTGCTGATCATCAAGTTGAAGCTGTACGACACCCTGCTGGCGATGATCCTCCCGTCGATCGCCTTCGCGATCCCGCTCTCGGTGCTGGTGATCACCAACTTCGTCCGCGACGTGCCGTCGGAGCTGTTCGACTCGATGCGGGTCGACGGGGCATCGGAGTGGGCGATGCTGTGGAAGCTCGCTTTCCCGCTGACCCGGCCGGCGCTGATCACCGTCACGATCTATCAAGGGCTGACCATCTGGAACAACTTCATCTTCCCGCTCGTGCTGACCCAGAGCCCGGACAAGCGCACCCTGCCGCTGGCGCTGTGGAACTTCCAGGGCCAGTACAGCGTGAACATCCCGGCGGTCCTCGCGGCGGTGCTGCTGACCGCGCTGCCGATCGTCCTGCTCTACATCATCGGCCGCCGCCAGATGGTCAGCGGTCTCAGCGCCGGGATCAGCAAGTAGTCCCGCGCGGGTCTGCCGACCCACTCGACCTGGAAAGCAGTCCATCGTGACCATCAGCGAGTCCGCTCACGCGATCCGTACCGCCGAAACCGGCGAACGCACCGTCCCTCGGGGATTTCTGCTCGGCGCAGCGACCGCCGCGTATCAGATCGAGGGAGCCGTCGCGGAGGACGGTCGCAAGCCGTCGATCTGGGACACGTTCAGTCACACTCCCGGCAAGATCATCACCGGGGAGAACGGCGACCGCGCCTGCGATCACTACCACCGCATGGACGAGGACGTCGCGCTGCTCGCCGACCTCGGGGTGGACGCCTACCGGTTCTCGATCGCCTGGCCGCGGATCGTCCCCGACGGATCCGGCCCGGTCAACCAGCGCCGGGCTGGACTTCTACTCGCGGCTCGTCGATGCGCTGCTCGGGCGCGGCATCACGCCATACCTGACGCTCTATCACTGGGACCTCCCGCAGCCGTTGGAGGATGCCGGCGGCTGGACGAACCGCGCCACCGCCGAACGCTTCGCCGAGCTGGCACAGCTGGTGGCCCGCGCGCTCGGCGACCGGGTGCGGCACTTCACGACGCTCAACGAACCGTGGTGCAGCGCGTTCCTCGGCTACGGCGCCGGCGTGCACGCCCCGGGAACGACCGACAACGCGGCGGCGCTGGCGGCCGCGCATCATCTCAACCTCGCGCACGGGCTCGGGGCGAGCGCGCTGCGGTCCGTCCTGCCGAGCGACGCGCAGGTCGCACTCACCCTCAACCCGGCCAGAGTGGTCGCGGCTTCCGACCGGGTCGAGGACCAGCGTGCGGCGCGACACGTCGACATGCTCGCCAACGACATATTCCTGAAACCGGTCTTCGACGGCCACTACCCCGACGAGCTGCTGACCGACCTGCGGCACATCACCGACTGGTCGTTCATCCGCGACGGTGACCTCGCGTTGATCAACGTTGCGCCGGACGTGCTCGGGGTGAATTTCTACGCGCCGGCCCGGATCGCCGCGCCGACCCCGCACCTGATCGAGCAGATCACCCGCAGGTGGACCAACGACCCGGCCGTCGCCACCGGACCGAGTCGCTACCCGGGCACCGATCTCGCGGTCTCGGTGCCGCAGGAGGGGCCGTACACCGCGATGGGCTGGCCGATCAATGCCGCCAGCTTCACCGATCTGCTCGTCGACCTGCACCGGCGTCACCCGACGGTGCCGATGCTGGTCACCGAGAACGGCGCAGCGTTCGAGGACGTCGTGTCCGCCGACGGTTCCGTCCACGACGTGGATCGCACCGCATATCTGCGCGCACATCTGGGTGCGGTGCTCGACGCCGCCGACGCCGGCGTGGATGTGCGCGGCTACTTCGTGTGGTCGCTACTGGACAACTTCGAATGGGCCTGGGGCTACTCGATGCGCTTCGGGATCGTGCATGTCGACTTCGAGACCGGCGAGCGACGCCTCAAGGACTCGGCACGCTGGTTCGCCGCCACGATCGAGCACCGCGCCGCAAACTGACAACCGGCCGCGCGCTGTCGGCATGATGGGATCATGACGCCGATTGCGCTGAGCCAGGTGGTCCTCGACTGCGCCGACCCGCGTTCGCTCGCCGAGTTCTATCGGCAGCTGCTCGGCTTTCCCTACCGCCCGGGCGACGAGGCGCCGGCGCCGGGCGCGGACGATCCGCGCGGGCGTGACTGGTTGGTGCTTCGCAACCCGGTCGGCGGTGTCGGCATCGCGTTTCAGCGCATCGCAGAACCGACCCGCGCCACGTGGCCCGACGGCCCGGTTCCGCAGCAGGCGCACCTGGACTGCAAGGTTTCGGATGTGTCGGCGCTCGCCGACGCCTACCGCTTCGCCCTCGACCTCGGTGCGACGCTGCTGCGGGACCAGAGCGCCGATCCGCAGGAGCCGCTCTACGTGCTCGCCGATCCGGCGGGCCATCCGTTCTGCATCTTCACCGACCTCTGACCTAGCCGTCCGAGTCGAGTTGCGGTGCCCAGGCGCGTGATGCGACCGACAACGCATTCCACGCGTTGATGGTGACGATGAGGGCGAGCAGCGCGGCGACTTCGTCGGGACTGTAGTGCTCGGCGACGGCCGCGTAGGCCGAATCCGGAACCCGGGTGTCCGCGACGCGGGTGACCTGCTCGGTGAAGGCGAACGCAGCGCGCTCGCGGGCGGTGAAGAACGGGGACTCCTCCCACACCGCGACGGCAGCGATGCGTTGCTCGCTCTCACCGGCACCGCGAGCGTCCTTGGTGTGCATGTCGACGCAGTACGCGCAACCGTTGAGCTGCGATGCGCGGACCCGGACGAGCTCTCGCAATCCGGCGTCGAAGTCGACCCGGTCGAGTTCTCTGACCGAAACGGTGTCGAGGTGGGCCATGGCCTTGCCGAACGCGGCGGCATGGGTGTCGATGTCCAGTCGGACGGGGATCGCGATCGTTGTCATGGACTCCGACGATAGGACTTGATCGGCCCACCAACGTGGTCCAATACCGCGGCAGATAGCTGGGCCAATATCGACCGTGTCACCGACAGTGGCGGGTCGCCGGCACTAGGCGTGTTGTGTGCCGGACCTCGGTCGGGTCGCCCACCAGATCAAGCCGATGGCCGCGACACGCGGCGGGATCTGAGCGCCGGTGAGGAACGTATCCACCGAGTCCACGCGAGAGCGGCGGCCGCGGGTCCGCTCCGGATGGCGCATGTTGTCGACAGCGGCGACCAAGGTGACGACCTGCATCGAGACGTGAACCCACCGAGTGGTCTGACGCAGCCGCGGAACGAACAACGCGAGCGCGCCGGCCAGCTGCAACGTGCCGGTGGTGATCTCGATCTCGCGCCGCAGCGGGTCGATTCGATCGGGTACCAAGCTGTCGAAGTATCGCTTTCTGGCCAGGTGCGCCGCGCCTGCAAGACCGAGGAAGACCGCAACCGCCTGCAGCGAGGCGTCAGAGTTGCGGTCCATCATCAGATCCGATCGTCGAACAGCTTGAGTCCCTCAAACGGTAGCTCCTCGAGGACCCGTGCGGCTCATCCAAAGCGGGTGATTGGCATCCCCTGTTTCAGTTGAGCCCGTCGAGGGACGCAGCGCGAGTGAGGCCGATCAGGTCTCGACGACCCGGACCACACCTTTCGTGCCGTCGATCTCGAGGATGCTGCCGTCGGGGATGCGCAGCCGTGCGTCGCGCACGGAAACCACGCACGGGACGCCGAGCTCGCGGCTGACGATTGCTGCGTGGCTCGCCGCCGCGCCGACGTCGCACACGACACCGCCGGCGATCAGGAACAGCGGTACCCAGGAGGGATCGGTGGTCGAGCAGACGAGAATGTCGCCGGGCTCCACCGCGCTGATCTCGGACAGGTCGAAGACCACCCGCGCCGGGCCGGTGGCGTGGCCGGGCGCAACCCCGAGGCCGGTGAGCTCGTCGCCGGCCACGGCGAGGATCGATGCCGCGATCTGCGCGATGCCGCCATGACGAGATCGGCGGAATCGGCTCGCCGTGAGCAACGATGTACGGCGGGATCCGGCTGCTGAGGTCGGCGAGGGTGTCGGCCCGCTCGGCCAGCCGCTGCGCCCAGCCGTCGGTCGACGCAACACTGGGATCGAGCTCGGAGTCGAGCAGCATGAACACGTGTTTCGGATCTCGAATGGCGCCGGCCTCGGCCCACCGCCGGCCGAGCTCGGCGAACGGCAGCCGGGCCTCCAGCATGACGCGCACCGCGGCGTCCTTGGCGGCCTCGCGCGTCTGGTAGAACACGGTCCCGGACTGCAGGCCGGCTGCCAGCATCGCGCTGTTGGCCGGGTCGTCGGCGACGAGTGCCTGCAATTCGGCGATCGCCTCGTCGCGCCGCACGCTGATCGCGGCGGTGCGGCTGTCGGGTGACTGGTCGTCGACCTGGCGTCGCAGCTTGTCGATCATGCCGAGCGGCAGGAGTGGGTCCATGACCCAGCTGTCGGACATGATCTCCCATTCGTTGGGTCCGCGATGGCCGTCGGTGGCGAGCATCTCGTCGAAGCCGCGTACGAACTCAGCGGCTGCCGGGTCGGAGGAGTTGCGCAGGCGCTCGAGCGCGCCGGTCGGCCCGGCGTCGAACTCGCGGGAGACCGCCTCGCTGTCTCGGGCGACTCGCGAGAGCCGCCACAGCCGGCGAGCGGTGCCGGCGCTCTCGACGTCGTCCGATCGCACTGAAGGCCTCCACCGCGAGTTCCGGTTTGCCGAACGCAGCGGCCAATCCGCCGACGATGCCGGGCCCGGCAGCGGCGGAGATCGTGACGACCGTGTAGACGTCCCAGGTGGCGCGCAGCCGGATGTTCGCCTCGCGCCCGAACTCGATCAGCTCTGCGTCGGACATCGTCGCCAGGTCCGGGCGCTCGTCGACCCACTCGCGCACCTGCGCGATGAAGTCGGTGACATATTGCGGTTGGCGATCGGCGCCGAGCACTCCTGCGAAGACTTCACCGATCACCGCGCTGCGCTGCGGCGACTCGTCGCGCGGGTCGGGGACGTAGGGCGGCACGGTCGGGTTCTTGCCGAAGAACGATTCGTCGATCATGTCCGGGCTGCCGCCGGGTGAGCGCAGGCCGAACACCCGGCCCACCGAGACCTGGTTGAAGAAGTAGCCGCCCCAGTTGCCGAATGTCTCGGGCACCGGCCAGACGAACTCATCCGGGGTGAATCCGCCGAGTGAACACCAACCGTCGGCGACGCCTGGGCAGATACCCTGCGCCCAACTCAGGCTCCAGCCCAGCGGCGAGAACGGCTCCGGCCCGACCTCGTCGGCATTGCCGCGGGTATAGATCGGAAAGCGTTCGCTGGTCGGGGTGTCGGTGATCCACGTGTCCACGGGTGCCCTCCGTGCTGCGCCGCTCGGTCGTCGGACCGTAGCACCCGATGGCACTGCGGACTCCATGCCGGGTGGTCAGCGGCTTGCCGATCGTGAGAGCAGCGAACGCACCAACACGGCGGCGACCAGGCACGCGACCGCGGCGGTGTACAGAGCGATGTGCACTCCGTCGACGAATGCCGAGTCCGCCGAAGCGGCGACCGGTCCGCCGACGTGTGTCGCCATCGCGAACGAGTCGCGCAGCTCACCGGCGAGTTTGGCCGGCACCGTGGGCAGGACCAGTTGGCTCCGGTAGACGGCGGTCACGATGCTGCCGAGGACCGCGATCCCGAGCGCGCCGCCGAGCTCGCGAGCGAGGTCGTTCATGGCTGACGCCACGCCCTGCTGACTCTTGGGCAGCGCCGCGGTGATGGCACTGGTGGCAGGTGTCATCGCTGCGCCCATCCCCGCGCCGAGTACGAGCAGGCCGCCGCCGAGGACGCCGTACGACGTGTATTCGTGGACCTGCGCGATGATCGCGAACGCGGCCGCGATGAGCACCAGGCCGGTGACGCACACCCGCCGCGCGCCGAAGCGTGCGGACAGGCGCGGCGCGAGGCGCGCCGTGGGGATCATCGTCGCGGCCATCGGCAACATGCTGACCGCTGCGATCAGCGCGCTGTCGCCGCGCACGAACTGCAGGTACTGCAGCATCAGGAAGATGAAGCCGAAGAAGCCGAAGAACTGGACGAAGATCGACATGGTGCCGGCGCTCAAGCCGCGGTGGGTGAAGATGCGGGGATCGAGCATCGGATTCGATCGGGTGAGTTCGTAGCCGACGAAGGCCGCCAGCACGGCGACCCCGAGCCCGAGGCCGACGAGGGTGCGGGCGGCGAGCCAGCCCACGGTCGGCGCCTCGATGATCGAGTAGACCAGCGCGGTCAGCCCGATCACCGCGAGCAGGGCGCCCCTGCCGTCGATGCGGGAACGATGCTGGACTGCCGATTCGGGCACGAATCGCAGCGTTCCGACGATCGCGACGATCGCCAACACGACGTTGATCCCGAAGACCGATCGCCAGGAGAACACTTCGAGCAGTGCGCCCGCGCAGAGCACGCCCATGACGGCGGCACCGCCGGCGACGCCGGCCCAGATGCCGACCGCTTTCGTTCGCTGCGCCGGCGGGAAGGTACCGGTGATCGTCGACAGCGTTGCCGGCATGACGAGTGCGGCGCCGAGCCCGATGACGGCGCGGAGTCCGATGAGCGCGTCAGCGGAGGACACCGTCATGGCGGCTGCGGAGCCGAGGCCGAAGATGGTCAGTCCGGTGAGGAGCGCGCGGCGCCGCCCGTAGCGGTCGCCGAGGGCTCCTGCCGGGAGCAGGAGCGCGGCGAACACGAGCGAGTACGCGTCGATGATCCAGGACAACTGGGTCTGGGTGGCATGGGTCGAGCGCGCGAGGTCGGGCAGCGCCACGTTCAGTGACGACATCGCCGCGACGACGCCGGCCAGCGCGAGGCAGACGACGCCTGTCACGGCGCCGTGCCGCGTTCCGGTCGTGGGGGTCGAAACGGTAGTCGTGGTCACAGCAGAACCCTCCGGGCGGATCGATGTTTCCGATTCCGCAACACTAGGAAAATCCGTGCCGTGGGTCTGTTCGATCGCTGACGCAGCACGCGTCAGGCTCCTGACACCCTCAGTGGTAGGAGACCGGGCAGGTCACCGCAGGTACGGAGCCGCCGACGTCGAAGGCGTTGCTCACGCCCGGCTGGGCCTTGTTTGCGATGTCGTGGACCTGCAGCTGGTGCGCCTCCGAGGGGCCTGCGGAGATGCTCAGGGTCACGAAGACGACCGTCGTGCCGTGGTCCGCGGTGGTGAACTGGGCGGCGGGCAGGTCGCATGATCGGTTGCATCGTGCAGTCCGAGCTCGCGAGCGCAACCGTGCCGACGTAGTGGCGGGCCGGCCCGCCGTCGGGGCGCAAGCGCCCGGATCGCTGGCGAGGAACGGCACTCCGGCCGTGACGTCGTCCGGGACGTCGACATGACAGGCGCACCCGCGGCGTCGGGACGATCCGTGCCTGCGCCGCGCTGTGCCTCTCGGCGGAGGCGGCGTCCGCGGCGGTGATCGGCAGCTGGACGTGGGTGACGCTGCTCGGTGGCGGGTGCCTGGACCCCCTCGATGAGCACGGCCAATGACTGTCCGGGTGCGCAGGTGACGCCCGAGATGACAATGACCTGATCACTGCCGGCGTGCTCGACGCCGAACGGCGGCGGGTCCGAGCCGGGCAGCGTGTCACAGGCCGGTGACGGCACCACCGCGGGATCCACCGGAATATCCGAGTACGGGCGCACCGAGAAGGTGCCCGGCGGCATGTGGCCGTCCATCACCGCGTCGAACGGGACCAGCGGCGTGCTCCACTGCGCACCGGGGAAGGTGATACGCACGGTGCCTTCGGTCAACTGCTGCCCGGCGGTCCACCGCAGCAGCAGGTCGTTGGCGGTGCCGCCGACGATGTCGGCCGGGTGCAGGTCGGCGAAGTTGACCGCGGACACACTCGCCCGATCCGGTCGGCTCCGCGGTCCGGCCGAGGCGCTGGGTGCGACCGCCACCGCCGCCAGCAGCGCCGCGATGACCGCGATGACCGTAATGCGCATACTGCGTGGAAATGACATCGTGCTCGCCTCCCGTAGGAGCGGATTCTATCCGGCCGATTCGGCAGTGGGTGCGGGTGCGTAGCGCTCGACACGGCCGGCCACGGTGCTGCCGGACACCGCGGCGAGGACGCCGAGAAAGCTCTCCGGGGACCAGCCCGACCACGCCGCTTCCCGAAGCACACGTGTGTTGCTCCGGTTCGCGGCGGCCGGCCGGCGATCCATCGGGTCGGGGTACAGGGTGGACATGATCAGCCACGCACGTCGGCGCGGGCGGCGATGACGTCGACCGGCCGTGCGGTGGTGTCGAGTCGCTGCGCGCGTCGCCACACGAGTTCGGCCTGGACGGCAACCATCACCGCGATCATGACCATCACGGCGCCGAAGCCCTCGCCGTCGTCGATGTGCGCGAAGTACGCCCAGGTGCCCATGGCGAACTTGATGAGGATCATCGCGAGGAACAACCCGACGGTGACCGCGGTGCCCTGCTTCATGATCTGACCGCTGGGTTCGACCCACAGCCGGGTCAGCTGTCCGCGCCACAGCCCGATCACGACCGAGAGCACCAGGCTGGCGGCAGCCATGGCGAGGCCGGCGGCCCCGCTCGGCAGGTCGAACCCTCCGACGCACAGACCGACGACTGCATAGATGATCGCGAGCTTGAACCGTCCGCCGGCGCGGACTTCACTCGCTCGGGTCTGGCGGTAGACCGCATACCCGACGAGTGCCAGGATCGCGACAATTTCCGTCGGCGTCATCGAAGTGCCCTTTCGACATGTGTGGTGGGGCCGAGTAGGCCCGTGAATGTCGAAAACGCTACGAAGAATCAGCGCTCGGGTCTGTCGTCGTGATGACGCAGCGAACGTCATCCTGCTGACGCCGCACCGGCGTCGACGTCGCGAACTGGATCAGTGGGCGAATTGCCTGCCCCGCTGCATGCTCGGCAGCGGTGACTCGAGGTTGTCCAGGAACTCCACCTCGGCCTCGATGTCGCGTAGCAGCGCGCTGGCGAGGTCGCGGCTGAGGCCGACTTTGACCACGATGCGCTGAACCGTCATGTCGGCAAGGTTGTCGGCCATCGGGTACGCGGGTACCAGCCAGCCTTTCATCCGCAGCCGGTCCGAGAGGTCGAAGAGATTCCACTTGTCGGTGTGTCCGGACTTGAGTCGCCAGGCGAATACCGGGATGGTGTCGCCCTTGCTGACAAGGTCGAACGGGCCCATCTTCCCGATCGCGCTGGACAGGTACTGCGCGACGTCGAGTGACTGTTGCTGGACTTGGCGGAAGCCGTCGCGGCCGAGGCGCAGGAACATGTAGTACTGGAGCAACACCTGGGCGCCGGGGCGTGAGAAGTTCAGCGCAAGGGTCGGCATGTCACCGCCGAGGTAGCTGCAGTGGAACACCATCGACTCGGGCAGCGCAGCCGCGTTGCGCCAGACGATCCACCCGACGCCGGGATAGACGAGACCGAACTTGTGTCCGGACGTGTTGATCGAGACCACGCGTTCGACCCGGAAGTCCCACTCCAACTCCGGCTGGCAGAACGGGGCCACCATCGCACCCGAGGCGCCATCGATATGGATCTTGACGTCCAGCCCGGTGTTTTCCTGGATCTCGTCGAGCTTCTTCGCGACGTCGGCAACCGGTGCGTACAGACCGGTGTAGGTCTGCCCCATGATGGCGACGACACCGATGGTGTTCTCGTCGACGTACTTCTCGAGTTCATAGCCGTCGAGCACCAGGTGATCTTCGGTGATCGGCACCCAGCGCGGCTCGACCTCGAAGTAATTGCAGAACTTCTCCCAGCAGACCTGCACCGCGGTGGAAAGCACCAGGTTCGGCGACTCGGTGGACTTTCCCGCCTCGCGGCGTCGGGCCTGCCAGTGGCGCTTGAGGGCAAGGCCGCCGAGCATGCATGCCTCGGAGGAACCGATGGTGGATGTGCCGATCGTGTCCGAGACGTCCGGGACGTGCCACAGATCGGCGAGGATGCGCCAGCAGCGGTCCTCGATCGCCGCCGTCTGCGGATACTCGTCCTTGTCGATCATGTTCTTGTCGAACGCCTCGGTGTAGATCCGGTTGGCCTGGTCGTCCATCCAGGTCGAGACAAATGTCGCAAGGTTCAGCCGGGCGTTGCCATCGAGCATCGCCTCGTCATGCACGATCTGGTAGGCCGTGTCGGGAAGCAGTTGCGTCTCGGCCATGGCGAACTTCGGCAGCTCGGTCGCTTCGCCGGGTCGAACGAAGACGGGGCTGAGACTGAGCGTGTCATCGAGGTTCGTGTTGGTGCGAGCTTTGCTGTTCTGGGCTGGCATGGCTTCCCTTCATCGATCGGATCGGGGGGTCGAATGTGCCGCGGCCGGTTACCGCCGGTCCATACCACTATCGGCGGATAAGCGCCTTTCATCGTGAATTGTCGGTTCTTCGAGCCGTCGGATTCGTGACCGCTGCGAACCTCATATGAGGCCGCGAACGCGGCTGAGGTCATCATGCCCAAGTTCGGGTGCCGGTGCGAGTGGTCGTCGGATCAGCTCATCCCGTGGTGGACCGCTCGAGCACCGAACGCGTCGATGCGCAATGCTGACCTTGCTGACGAGCCGAGGAGGAAGCGTGCAGATCTTCATCACGGGCACGATCGCGATCGACCCGGGGAAGCGCGGTGCGCTGCTTGCCGCGATCGGCCCATTGGTGCGCGCCACGCGCGAGGAAGAGCCGGGTTGCCTGGAGTACGCGTTCACCGCGGACACGGTCGAGGACGACCGGATCGTCGTGCTCGAACGATGGCACGACGAAGCGACGCTGGCCGCTCACTTCGCGCACCCGAACTTCCACGCGACGAAAGGGACGCTGCACGAGTACGGGTCCGGTGAGTCGGTCATCAACAAATACCGAGTGGACCGCAGCGAACCCCTTCGCGACAGTGAACGTCGGTATCGCGCCGACTTCTTCACCTCCGCCGGCAGCGCCCCCGACGACTGAGTTCTGACGACTGAGTTCTGAGGGCGCCGTCTGACATCCTTGGCCGATGGGGACGCGGCAGTTGTCGGTCGGGTGCGAATTCACGTATACGGCAGCGGCGTCGACCCCGACGATCTTCCAGGTTCAGCCGACATCGTCGTCGGTGGTCGGTGTCTGCTCTGAGCAGTGGTCATCGAGTCCGCAGATGCGGTTGCGTAGCTATGCGGACCTGTACGGCAATCCGTGTACTCGGGTCGTGTTGCCGGCGGGCATATCCATGTTTCGGTACGACGCACAGCTCGAGGTGCCAGATGCGAGCGAGGATGTCGACACCACGGCGCGAGAGGTCGCCCCTGACGAGTTGCCGGACGAGGTGTTGATCTACACCCTGCCCAGCCGCTACTGCCTGCCTGATGTGCTGGGCGACGAGGCCTGGTCGCGGTTCGGCTCGGTGCGGCCGGGATATTCGCGCGTCCAGCAGATCTGCGATCACGTCAACTCGCACCTGACCTTTCAGTACGGCAGCTCCTCGGCCTGGTCGACCGCCGCCGACGTCAACAGCACCCGCTTCGGCGTGTGCCGCGACTTCACCCACCTGGCGATCTCGCTGTGTCGGGCGCTGAACATCCCGGCCCGCTACGTCTTCGGGTATCTGCCCGACATGGATGTGGCACCGGATCCGGCACCGATGGATTTCGCAGCCTGGATGGAGGTCTGGCTCGATGACCGGTGGTGGACCTTCGACCCGCGCAACAACACCCGGCGCAAGGGCCGGGTGATCATCGGTCGCGGCCGGGACGCTTCCGATGTCGCGATGGCCACGACCTTCGGCGGCCCGCATCTGGACATGATGACCGTGTGGGCGCGGGAGATAGCCGGGTGATCACTCGTGAGGCGAGGCCGAGGCCGAGGCCCCGGCGGCCGGTGGCGTTGAGGTCGTCGAACCGGAATCTGTTCGGCCATTCGCTTTCGTAGTTCTCGTCGGGGAAGTCCGACGGGCTGCTACCGGTAGTGAAAGCCTCTCGAACCGTCTGCGCGTACCGCTCGTTGCGGGGGCACCACGGCGCGGCCGGGATGTACATGACATTGCCCCAGCCCTTCTGGTCCTGCACCGGCGCGACGCTGTGGATCATGTCGCAGTGCCACCAGACGGAGTCCCCGGCCTTGACGTCGGGAATGCCAGCCAGGGCTCGCATGAGCAGCGGATGCCAGCGCTCGTTCGCGGGGAACACCTGGTTGACGGTGACGCCGCACATGTCGTCGTCCGGCACGTCGGTGAGGAGGGGGCGCAGCATGAGATAGCCCATCGCCTCGGGGATCGGCACGGT
The DNA here is from genome assembly GCA_963850835.1 of uncultured Actinomycetota bacterium. Lineage (GTDB taxonomy): Bacteria > Actinomycetota > Actinomycetes > Mycobacteriales > Jatrophihabitantaceae > Jatrophihabitans. The sequence continues at coordinate 407,104 of CAWKNB010000011.1, forward strand.
GTGCAGGACGCCCTGGTCGGCGTCCATGTCGGACAGGGCCGTCCAACCCTGGAAGGTGCGAAATGCCGAGCACATGGTGCTGCCGGGGTACTGGGGGCCGGCGGTGCGGTGGGCGGCGTCCCATGGGTCGTATTGCTCGACGGTGCCGTCGAACAGATGCCGGAATGCCTGCTGGTACGCCTCGGTCATCCAGAGATCGAGCGTGCCCGGGTCGAGGTGGGTGCCCAGGCCGGCGGAGTCGGCGCCGGGCGGGCGGCGGCGGATCCGATCCGGGTACAGCGAGTCGCGGTCGGGGTCGAACCATTGCACGCCATCGGACTCGCCGGTCCATTGTCCGTTGAGGAAGGCCTGCACGTTCGCCATGCGCTCGCTCTGCCGGGCCTGCATCTGCGCAGGTGACCAGTAGACCGGGTAGATCTCGGGCCTGGAACCGACGCTGCCGAAGAAGTCGTCGGCCGGCCCGCGGTAGTTCTCGAAGAAATGGTTCGACTCGACGTAGTCGACGATGTCCTGGTCCCACACCAGCGCCTGCTCGCGGGGGAAGTGACCGCGCACGACGAGGCACCCGCGGCGGCGCAGCTTGGCCAGGTCCGCGGCGGAGACGGTGCCCTCGGCGATGTCGCTGTACTCGAGCACCGGCCACACCTGCTCCCCGCGGGCCCGCGTGGCCTCGATGTCGGCGACCCGTCCGGCGACCCGCTCCTCGATGACCGCGAACACCTCCTCGACCGACCGCCCGGAGGCGGCGATCCGGGCCTGCAGCGCCGACTTCACCTCACGGACCGCGGCGCCCAGGTCGGTCGGCGTGGATTCCCAATGCGGTAGCGCGGTGTGTATCGCGGACACCATATTTCTCCTTTAGTCAGGACTCCTTACCTGAATCAGACTAGCGATGATCCTCGCTTCAGGCAAGAGTCTTTACTAAACTCGGTGTGTGGCGCCGTCCAAACCCTCGCTCGGGCTGCTCCGGTCGTTGAGCGACCAACACGTGCTTGCGGTCCTGATGGACGAGGGGCAGCTGACCCGCGCGGAACTCGCTACCCGCACGGGGCTGTCCAAGCCCACCGTCTCGGACAGCGTGGCGCGTCTGGTGAAGGCCGGACTCGTTCGCGACACCGGCGAGCGCACCACCGGCCGCGGCCGGGTCGGGACCTACTACGCCCTGAACGCCGACGACCTCGGTGCTGCGCTGGTGGTCGGGATCGCGCCCGGCGCAGTGATCTGCGACGTCGTCGACGTGCGGGGTTCGCTCCTCGCCCGGGACGTGCAACACATCGGCCGACCGGCCACCCCGGCCCAGGTGCGTCGCGCGTTGCGCGCCGCCGCGCGCCGCGCCGCCACCGCAGCCGGCGGCGTGTTGCGGCTCGCAGTCGTGAGTGCGGCGGACCCGGTGGATCGCTTCAGCGGTCGGCTGGTGCAGTTGCCTGATGCGCCCTTCCTTGTCGGTGAGCTGTCGCCGGTCGACGTGCTTGCCCCGTTGGTCGACGGCCCGGTCGTGGTCGACAACGACGTCCATTGGGCCGCGCGTGCGGAACGCGAGATCGGCACCAGCGAGGATGGCGTCGCGCTGGACAACTTCGCCTACCTCTTCCTCGGCGAAGGGCTCGGCTGTGCCGTCGTGAGCGATGGTGAGGTGCGCCGGGGAGCTCATGGCATTGCCGGCGAACTCGCCCACCTGGTCACTCGCAGCCTCGACGGCCGGGCGGTTCGCTTCACCGATGTCTTCGCCGATCTCGAGCTGCGCCGAACCGGCACCACCGCCATCGACACCGATCGGCTTCTCGCTCAGCTCGACCCGGAGTCGAGCGACAGCGAGCGGATCGCAGCTGTGCTCGGGGTCGCGATCAGTGACGTGCTCACCGCGCTCGTGGCCCTGACCGATCCGTCCATGATCATCATTGGAGGCGATTGGGGGCCGGCCGTTCTCGACATCATCCGCGCCGAGTTCGACAATCAACCGCGACCCGTTCCCCTACGCTCGACCGCCGTGCCCGCGGACGCGCCACTGACCGGCGCTCGCCAGCATGCACTTCAGCAACTGCGCAACGCCGTTCTCGACCTGCGCCGAACGAGCTGAGGCACGTGGGCGGTCGGGCGATACGGCACAGTGGTCGGCGATGACGATTCTGGCGAGTGGACCGGCGGGTACGTCGACGGACGTCGACGCGCTGTACTCGACGTTCTCGGCTTGGGTGGGCGAACAGGGCATCACCCTGTACCCGGCGCAGGACGAGGCGATCCTCGAGCTGGTCACCGGGACGAACGTCGTGCTGGCCACGCCGACCGGCTCCGGCAAGTCTCTCGTCGCGGTCGCAGCGCACTACTTCGCCATGGCCGTCGGTGTCCGGTCGGTGTACACGGCACCGATCAAGGCCCTGGTCAGCGAGAAGTTCTTCGCCCTGTGCGCGATCTTCGGCTCCGACAACGTCGGCATGGTCACCGGTGACGCGTCGGTCAACGGCGACGCGCCGATCCTGTGCTGCACCGCCGAGATCCTCGCGAACATCGCGCTGCGCACCGGCGCCGCGAGCGACCTCGGCGTCGTGATCATGGACGAGTTCCACTACTACGCCGATCCCGAACGTGGCTGGGCGTGGCAAGTGCCGTTGCTCGAACTGACGCACGCGCAGTTCCTGCTGATGTCCGCGACGCTCGGCGACACCCGCGAACTCGCCGATGACCTCGCCCGCCGGACCGGCCGGCCGACCGTTACCGTCGCCGGCGTCGAACGCCCCGTGCCCTTGCACCATTACTACGCCGTCACCCCGTTGCACGAGACGATCACCGACCTGCTCGCGGGTGGCCAGGCGCCGATCTACGTCGTCCACTTCACCCAGGCTGCGGCCCTCGAGCACGCACAATCGCTGACCAGCATCAACGTGGCATCGCGCGCCGAGCGCGACATGATCGCTGAGGCGATCGGCGCGTTCAGGTTCACCGCCGGCTTCGGCAAGGTGCTGTCCCGGCTGGTCCGCCACGGCATCGGTGTGCATCACGCCGGGATGCTGCCGAAGTACCGGCGCCTCGTCGAACAGCTCGCACAGGCCGGGTTGCTGAAGGTCATCTGCGGCACGGACACCCTCGGCGTCGGCATCAATGTGCCGATCCGCACGGTGGTGTTTGCGGCATTGAGCAAGTACGACGGCGTGCGGCAGCGGCAACTGCAGGCGCGCGAGTTCCACCAGATCGCCGGCCGCGCCGGCCGCGCCGGGTTCGACACCGCGGGCACGGTCGTCGTGCAGGCTCCAGACCACGAGGTCGAGAACGCCCGACTGCTGGCTCGCGCCGGCGAGGATGAGAAGAAGAAGCGCCGGATCGTTCGCAAGAAGCCGCCTGAGGGATTCGTGTCGTGGGGCAAGAACACCCACGAGCGGTTGCAGAGCGCGGCACCAGAGGCGCTCGTGGCGCAGTTCACGGTCACTCCGGCGATGGTTCTCAACGTCATCGCCCGTCCCGGTGATGCATTCGCGGCGATGCGACATCTGATCCTCTCCAACCACAGCACCCCGGCCGCCAAGCGCGCGCAGGTACGGGCAGCGATACGTGCCTACCGAGCCCTGCTCGCGGCAGGCGTGATCGAGCGACTCGACGACCCCGACCCGACCGGGCGCACGGTCCGCCTCACCGCCGACCTGCCGTTGAACTTTGCCCTGAACCAGCCGCTGTCGACGTTCGCGCTCGCGGCGCTCGATCTGCTCGACCGCGAGTCGGACAGCTACGCCCTCGACGTCGTCTCCGTCTTCGAGGCCACGCTCGAGGACCCGCGGCAGATCTTGCGTGCCCAGCAGTCCCGGGCTCGTGGCGAAGCCGTCGCGGCGATGAAGGCCGATGGGATCGACTACGAGGAGCGGATGGTGTTGCTCGACGACGTCACGCATCCGCGCCCGCTGGCCGATCTGCTCGGCGCAGCGTTCGCGATCTACCGGCAGAGTCATCCCTGGCTGTCGGAGGATCAGCTCGCCCCGAAATCGGTCGTGCGCGACATGTGGGAGCGCGCGATGACCTTCACCGAATACGTATCGTTCTACGGCCTGGTCCGCAGCGAGGGATTGGTGCTGCGCTACCTGTCCGACGCGTACCGAACGCTGCGCGCTTCCGTTCCCGACACCGCCCGCACCGAGCCGCTCGACGACATCACCGAATGGCTCGGTGCGCTGGTGCGTCAGGTGGATTCGAGCCTGCTGGACGAGTGGCAACAGCTCACCGCCGGCGCCTCGCCCGACGCGGTCGTCGAAGTCGCAGTGCCGGTGTCGCTGACCGAGAACGGGCGCGCATTCACCGTCCTCGTCCGCAACGCCATGTTCCGGCGTGTGGAACTCGCCGCCCTCGGACGCTTCGACGAACTCGCCGCACTCGACGCGGCGAGCGGATGGGATGCCGACCGCTGGCGTGCGGCCATCGAGGACTACTACACCGAATACGACCGATTGCCCATCGGCGCCGACGCTCGCAATCCGGCCCTGCTCCAGGTCGAGCGCAATCCTACGCAATGGCTGGTACGGCAGGTGTTCGACGACCCCGACGGCGACCACGACTGGGCGCATCCGAGCGATCATCGACCTCGCTGCCAGCGATGAGGCCGGCGAACCCGTCGTCGACGTCACCGCGGTCGGCCCGCTATGACCCTGCTCTCTCAGACCTCGACCGTCATGTCGACAGCGTTTCCGAATTCGGAGTTGCCGCCGCGGACGAGGACGTAGGAGCGGCGCAGGTCGGCGCGGTAGACGACCAACGGTCCGCGCGGCTGCAGGTCGTCGCTGCTGAGCTGTTTGTCATGAGGTAGGCGCGAGTTGAGGGATTGCAGCGCCGGGTCTGTCTCGTCCGCCACCGCCCGCGCGGCGTCGGTGTCGAAGTACGCCGCCTCCGCTCTCCCGACCTCGACGGAGGAGTCGAAGACGGTGATCGCGACCGCCGGTCGGTGGGCGATGTTGCGGGAGTGGCGGCTGTCCGGCGACGACACCCAGCACACCCGGTTCGGCTCGAGGGGTGCGAAGAAGACCGGGGTCACCCAGGGCCGCCCGTCCTCGTCGGCCGTGCCGAGCACGAGGTAGCGGTTCGCCGTGAGCACCCGGCCGATGTCCGAACGATCGATCATTGCGCGCCTCCTCGTCGTCACGATTGCGGGACGTAGGTGAGCAGAACGACTCCGGAGTCGAATCGCTGTACGTCGCGCAGGGCCATCCGCACGGTCCCCCGGTCACCGAGCACATGGACGTTCCCCCGGCCCCAGACGAGCGGATTCACATAGACCTCGTAGTCGTCGATCAGCCCCTTCTCGGCCAGGGCATACGCGAACTCGCCGCTTCCGTGCAGGAACAGGTCACCGCCGACTGCGTGCTTCAGCTCGGGGATCGACTCCTCGAGGTCTGCGTCGAGCAGGGTCGCATTCCAATCGAGGACGCCGGACAAGGTGGTGGACCCGACGTACTTGGGCAGCGCATTGACCATGTCCGCCCAGTGGCCGGTTTGGCCTGGCCAGTATTCGGCCAGTCCCTGGTAGGTCTTTCGACCCAGGACCAACCCGCCGGACGCGGCCTGCCGCTCGAACGAGTACCGGCCGTGGTCTTCGTCGGGTCGCACCCACGGGCCGACCGGGTCTATGACACCGTCGAGCGTAGCCTGCGCGGTCGCGATCAACCTGCCCATCTCGTCCTCCTCGGCTCTCCTGGTACGTCGATCGCGCGGCGCGTTTTTCGACAGCGGGAGCAGACATATCGTCGCTCAGGTCACCCACTCGCGATCGGTGGTGAAGGCGACGAGCACGGAAGAGCCGGCCGCACCGCTGATCGATACGAGAGGATCGTCAACGGGTCACCCTGTTCGGGCCAACCGATCACGCGATCAAGTTCGCTCCGAGTCAGGTTGGCGTCGGTCAGATCGGTCACGGTCAGGTCCTGTCCTCGGCCGGCATCAGGAACTACTGACGTGCGATGCAGCGGATCTCGAGGTAGCGGACGCCGTGCACGGGCCTGCGGGTTCAGCAGGCGACAGCGATCGGTAACGCCAGTCGAACGAGGATGTCGGCTTCGCCGATCGCCACGCCAACGGGTCTGCCCGGACAAGCCCACCGGCCCGCTGTCATCACCGGTTACTCGATGGCCGAGCGAACGGCGCCGCCTGCTGCCAGTCGCCAAGACGTCCTTCGCGCGGGCCGGCTGCAGATCCAGATCTCACGTTTCGTGGCTCACGCACGTCTACCCGGTACAGAACCCGAAGGAGCTTCAGATGAACACGCGACACATCGTGGTCGACACCGACCTCGGGCCGATCACACTCCTCGCGAAGGACGGAGCCGTCACAGGGCTGTATTTCCGACACCACGTCCGCCGCCCGGCCCAGCAGACGCTCGGCCCCGAGGTAGCTGCGTCGGCGGATCCATTGCTGAGCGAGGCGGCCGGACAGCTGCGCGACTACCTCGTCGGCGAACGTGCTGCGTTCGACCTGCCATTGGCGGCCGAGGGTGAGGACTTCCAGCATGCAGTCTGGGACATCGTGGCCGGCATCCCTCGCGGCGAGACAACCACCTACGGGCGTATCGCCGAGCAGCTGGGCAACCGGACGATGGCCTACTGGGTCGGACAGGCTGTCGGCGCGAACCCGCTGTGCATCTTCGTGCCGTGTCACCGCGTCGTCGGCGCCAACGGAGCTCTCACGGGCTATGCCGGCGGGCTGAAGCGCAAGCAGGCGTTGCTCGAGCTCGAGGAACCGACGCCGGTCAGTGCCGGACGCCTGTTCTGAAGGGAGCCCTCCAGCGCGCAGGCACGGCTACGGCTTCACCGCCGGAGCCCGGCCCGTCGCCCCACAGCGAGGCTGCTCTGCCGCCCTCGTCCGCCACGGCGTCTCGGCGATCCGCACCGGCGAGCGTTACACCATTGCCCTCGTGCTCCGCGACGTCGCCTGATCTCGTGACGAAGACCTACGCTCTCCTCGGTGCCGATGGGCGCCCCTACCAGTCTTCGAGCAAGGGGTGGTGGGGCGGTCACAGTGGCTCGAAGATCTACGGACGCCTGGACTGTCCCGCCGCGCTGCGCGCCATCGCCCGCGGTGGCTACGTCCAGCACCGCGTGTTCTTCGCCGACGAAGCCTCGGCGATCACCGCCGGCTACCGCCCCTGCGGAATCTGCTGCACCGATCGCTACCAGGTTTGGAAGACCGCACGGGAGAACGGCCGACAATGGACACCCTGACCAGCCCTCTGTTGAAGACACCGGTCGGCCACGACGTGGACAACGCCACAGACCCGCTGGCTACCGAGGCCGAGATCTCCGCCATGGTCTGCCTTGCTCGCAGCCGTCACGCCCTCGACATCGTGATCGGCTCCGGGCGCACCACGCGCGCCGTCGCGACCGCGCACGCGATTCAGACGGCCTGGGAGGACGACGGCGGCCGCGTTCTCCGCACGATCACCTGGCCGGCGACCGGTGCGTCCTGGCTGCGCCACGCGACGCGGTTCGCCGCCGCCGATCCGGACCTGTGGGTCATGATCGGGCCGGCAAGTGGCTGGGCTCAGATGACCCGCCGCTTGCTGTGGTCCACCGGCTGGACGCCGGCGAGCACTATCGCGACAGCCGGTGTTGGCGACGCACGCACGCTCGCGCTCGTCGGCCTGCACAACCTCGACGACTTGGCCGGCGCCCACCCCGACGGCAGCTCCTGGCTCGTTGCCGATGGCGTCCTCACCCACCGCGCGAGGATCCTTGGCGAACGATGACTGCACTGTTCGTACCCGAGTACGGGGAGCGCCGCCAGCGGGAGATCGCTCCAGGCGCCACGACCATTCCCGACTGGCTGACGCTGGAAGGACAGACCTGGATCGTGGGCCAGTTCCACGACTGGGCGCAGGGCCCCGTCCCTATCCGCGCCGCCAAGGTCCGTGGTCACAAGATGTCGGTGCACACCGTCTGCCTCGGCTGGCACTGGCAGCCCTACAAGTACACACGCGAGGCCACCGACGTCAACGGCGCCCGTGTCCTCGCCTTCCCGGACTGGATGGTCCACTTGGGTCGCTACGCCCTGCACCAGTCCGGCCACGACGACCCCACGGTGGCCTCCTACACACCCGACACAGCACTGGTGAACTTCTACGACCAGACCGCACGGCTGGGCATGCACCAGGACAAAGACGAACGCTCCCTGGCGCCAGTGGTCTCACTGTCTATAGGCGACAGCTGCACCTTCCGGTTCGGCAACGCTGACAACCGGGGCAAGCCCTACACCGACCTGCTACTAGCTTCGGGCGACCTGTTCGTCTTCGGAGGACCGTCGCGGCTTGCCTATCACGGCGTCACCCACATCCACGAAGGCACCGCCCCCGAAGGATGCGGGCTCAGCCACGGCCGCATCAACATCACCATCCGTATGACCGGGCTCGCGGGGTAGCGGACGATCTCGGTCGCGAGCTCGGCCAGCGTGTCGCCAAGGCCTCAGCGAAGGCTGGATCGGACAGCGCTCCGACGAACCCAGCGACTGACCGGCCGGTCTGGACCGGTTCGGGCCTGGTTGCGCCGGCGAAAGCTGTACCGAGATGGGTGCTCTTGAAGACTGCCGGCGCCGATGCGTCGCCGGCGGCGTACCAGCCGACGCCGAACCCGCCGCCGTGTTGTGACGCCCGCTCCAGCTCGGCGTGCAGGCTCTGGTCGATGATCGAGTGTCTGGGTCGGAACAGCAGCTCATCAGCGAGGATCGGGTCCCTGAGTAGGCCATCCACCGGCACATCGTTGCCTCGTTCTCCCAGCTGAACGGCTGGTCGGCCTCCTATTGAACTGATAGATCAGCGCCGGGGCTTCACCCGATCAGGATGAGTCGACGTCCGAGACATGTACGTGCTCACGTCTGCCGAGTTCACGAGGTGCGGCCGTCGGAGTAACGCGCCCGCAGGTCGGCCAGCACCTCGAGATCGAGCAGACCGCCGTTGTCGATACGGTTGTCATAGTTCTCGCTGCCGAGGAAGAGTTCGAAGCGGCTTTGCGTGGTCGAGTCCCAGCTGTCGTCGATCGCGCCGTGGTAGAAGCCACGCGCAGCCATCAGCGTCTTCAACTCGACGGCGAGTACAGAGGTGATGGGGACCAGGTCTGCGGGGTCGCTCGGGAAGTAGGAAAGCCTGTGCAGCGCGTAGCAGCGCTTGAGCTCTGCGATGGGTTGCGGATGATCGTAGATCGATATCACCACATGTCGATCGTCGAGTGATCCGTAGCCGCCATCACGCCGGAACACCGACAGGGAAGCGGACTGTTGGCCGCGCACGTCGCCACCGGCGGCCTGCCCTGCCTCGAGCGCGGTCATCAGTCGTTGCGCCAGGCCGTCTCGTGACTTCTCGAAGGCGCGGACCATGCGGTCGACGACCGCGCTGCTGGCGAGCCCGTTCCCGACGGCGACACTGTCACGTCCATCGCTGCTGCCGGCCCATCCCTCCCACGCGTGCAAGTCGGGTCCGGTGTAGGCAGCATGGTTGCCGCGATGATCGAGGAGTGCGAACTGCCTGACCCGGCTGTGGGCGTCGCCGTCGATGAGTATGTCCACGGTCTGCCGGGCCGATGCCCCGCACCGCAGCAGCGTGAGCCCTACGGTTCCGTGTCGAGGGTTTCCGAATGCTTGCGTGGCAACCACACCGACGTCCGCCTGGCCATAGGGGACGAGGCCACCAACGCCCGGGAACTTCGATTGAACTGCGACACCAAGATCGCCGTTCGTGGCGTCGCGACCGAGAATCGAGAATGTCACTGTTGACCTCGCCTGCATGGGTGCCTACACCGGCAGTATCCGGCAACCCGGGACTGGCGCATTGCACGATATTGCCCTGTGGCGATTCGGATGTGCGTCCGCAGCGGCGGACGTCAGCAGACGGTGTCAGTAGATGGACCGCCATCCGCGACCAGTGCAGATGGATCGATCAGGGTGACCGCGGAGCCCCACGCCGTTGCGCCGTTGGCGGCGGCGGCGAGCAGGCGTGCAGCGGTGGGTCCGACGCGAGTGACGAGTCTTAGATCGAGGGTCAGCGATGCAGCATTTGCCGGGTCCCCGTTCGCGAGGTGTCGGATCTCGCGTACGAGTTGTTCGAATGCGATGAAGTCGATCTCGCCGCGCAGCGCGACCGTCAAGCCCGAGGACAGGCTTCCGGTGAGTTCGTGGATCGGGGAAACCGGGCGATGCGGGTGCTGGAGCAGGTGGAGCCCGTACTCGTGAGACAGCAGGGCCAGAGCCTCGGTGCCGCGGGTGCTGTTTCCCGACTCATCCAGGCGCGGGCTGTAGACGCCGATGCCGAATTGGCCCGGCTTCACGGCCACAATTCCGCCCGCCACGCCGGATTTGGCGGGCATGCCGACCCGGATGGCCCATTCGCCGGCGCGGTCGTACATACCGCAGCTGCCCATCATCGACAGGGTATGGCGAGCGACGTCGGAAGAGACGACATGCACGCCGGTGAGCGGGTTGCGCCCGTCGTTGGCCAGTGTCGCGCCCATGACTGCAAGGTCCGCGGCGGTGACAAGAAGCGCGCACTGCCGGAAATACACGTCCGTCGCGTCGTCCACCTCGCGTGTCAGGGCGCCAGTGGAAAGGGTGAGATTTGCGAGCGCGCGGTTGCGGTGGCCCGTGGCGGACTCCGAGGCATACACCCGGTGGTCGATCTGCAACTCGCGTCCGGCGAAAGTGGACAGACACCCCCTGATGCGCTCGAATCGCACATCGGGGTTCCCGCCGTCGATCAATCCCGACGCGACGATGGCGCCGGCATTGATCATCGGGTTCGCCGGACGGCCGGACTCGTCCAGAGATATCGCGTTGAACGGTTCCCCGCTGGGTTCGAACCCGACGTGCCGGTGTACCTCCTCCAGGCCGAGGTCGTTCAGCGCGAGCGCGTACACGAACGGTTTCGAAATCGATTGGATCGTAAACGCCTGCATCCACGAGCCCGCCCGGTAGGCACCGCCACCCACGCTGACAGCCGATATCGCCGACGCTTCCGGATCGGCCGAGGCCAGTTCCGGGATGTAGTCGGCCACCACCCCGGACCTGATCTGATCGACGCGGGCCAGCACCTCCGTCAAGGCGTCGGTCACCGGATCCGGACGTCGGACGGCCGAGTTCTCAACCGCTGTCACCCTGCGCCTCCCATTCCCGTGGCGGACGTTATCGCGATTCGTTTCGCCAGGGGCCGGATAGAACGTGGCCAGCCGACTGGACGAATGACCCGATCTTCTCGCGCTGGTCGATCTCCTGCCGCCATGTTCGTGAAAATCCGGGAAGAGGCGCATGGCATTTCGGAATCCAGTCCCAGCATGTGTCCGCGCACGACCGTTACCGATGCCTCGAGGCAGGTTGATCACGGCATCGGCCGAGCATGAGTGGGACGTGGCGGACAAAGCGGTTCCAACTGCACGACCATCGCCCTGAGTTGCCCCGGCTCGAACATGAACGTGATGATCAACGACATCAGCGAGGACTTGGACCCGTCGGTCAACGTCGTCCAATCAAACGTCGCCGAACAACTCCAAGGAGAGATGCCTGGCCTTTCTCGCTGCGTGGCCGACCTCGGTGGCGTCGGCGACGTCGCGACCGCCGACGTACGCGCCGTGCTCAGAGGTGGTGGTGGGGCATGGCGAGGATGAAATCGCCGTCGGCGCGTTCGCCCGTGGTGTCGGATGGGTGGTTGATCAGTGTGCCGTTGATCGCAATCGCGGTGGAGCCGCCACCGTCGAGGTTCATGGCGTCGACCGCGCCGAGTGACTCGAGCAGGTCGGCTTCCTCGCTGAGGGCGAGCCCTTCGCTGACGCCGGGTTCGCGTCCGTCGACAGTGACCAACAGGTAGTCGCCGGCAGCATTGATGCCGATCATCGTGCGAGGTTGTCGGATCGCGCCCCAGGCGTAGTTGAAGGACGAGTCGTGTGGATCGATAACCCCTTCGGTCGCGGCGTCGATAGCCGGATGGCCGTTGCGCAACAAGGTCGGGGCCGCGCTGGCGATGTCCACCCCGGGCCGCAGCGGCACGACCCGTCCGGATGTTTCCCGGACCCGCTCACGGACGCCGAGTCGTTGTCCGGTTCGCGCGTGGGTGGCCAGCCAGGCCGCGGCGGTGCCGACGCCTTGGATGCCAGTGGTACCGGTGGGGACCGCGCCGCCGCGCGCACCGATTGACGTGACCTTGCCACCGGCGTTGAGGACGACCTGAACGCCAGGGCCGGTCGGGGTGTCGGCGCCGAGCTGCGCGGTGAACAGCACCAGGTCGTTGGTGGCGGTGCAGGTGATGTCCTGGCGAGGAGCGGTGGTCGGGGCCGCGTTGGGTCGGCCGCAGTCTTCGATCACCCCAGGGATGCGGTTGACGCCCTGCACCGTTGCGGTGGCACCGCCCGGCGCCCGTACGGTGACCGAGGCGCGGAGCGGCGCGATGCGGGTCGGGCCGTCACCGAAGATGACGCCGGTACGGGGACCGTTGTTCATCGATTCCAGCTGCCCGTCGTAGACCGCAAGGCCGGTGGGGTTGCCCTGGTAGCCGTCGGCGTCGGCGGTGATGAAGAACCCGGCGTTGATCGCGACCGTTGCTCCGGTCGCCTGGGCGACCGCGGAGGTGGTCTGCCGTTGGGCGGTGACTCCGTGGTGGGTCACGCCCACGTCGCCGCGGTAACGGTGCGGATCGATGATGACCTCGTGAAACTGTTCGGCGTCCGGTGCCGTGTCGTGGTCATAGCCGGTCCACTCCACGGTCGCGGTCGGGAATCCCGCGCCGTGCAGCGCTGTTGCCACGTCTTGGGCGGCCGCCTGCGTGGGAAAGTGGCCGGTGCGCAGGCGGATGCCTTCGACTCCGTGCGGGGTATCGGTGTAGCCGGGCCAGTCGATGGTGTCCCGACGCGGCTCATATCCAGCCGCCGCGAGTTCGGCAGCCGTGCGGTCGGCCCAGGCCGGTGTCCCGAGCTCGGCGTTGGCCGGCAGCCGGGTGATCGAACTCGTCGTGGTCGCATCTATCGTCACCGTCCAGAATGGTGAACTCGCCGAGTCCGCGACGGCACCGTTCCGCAACGTGATTCCCGCCGCTACCCGCTCAGAGTTCCAGCAATCTGCGCAGTCCAGGCCGCCCCGGGCCCACGTTCGACGTTCGGGCCTGCCTGCGCGATCGCAGGCACGGCACCGACAGAGGCGACGACAAGAGCCGCGCCGCCCAACATGATCGAGGTAATGCGCCATGGGGGTGTGGATTTCCGCTGACGACTCACCCGCTGCACGCTAGGCGACTGGCACGCATCGCCTACGAACCTGCAGACAACCTCGTCTTGAATAGCGAGAGAATTTCGCGATGCGCCGCACATGCGCGGCACACCGAGCCCTGCTGCTCGGGCACGGTCTGACGGTGCGCCGCGTCGCGTCGCGTCGACGAACGGAAATGATCGGTAGCGCAGTAACCCGGAGTACGGCTCAGCGCCGCTTGCCGATCATGCCTAGTCCGAGCGACGGTCGAGAGCCCACACGCGGTCGATGGTGAGTTCCGGCACGTGTGCCTGGTCATCGCCGCGCTGATCGGGGAAGTCGAAGATCGCGATCATCGACTGCATCGGGTAGGTCGGCGGGTCGGCGCAGGTTCGGACCAGGTTGCCGTCAACGGTGAAGCGGACCGCGGCGTGGGTCCATTCCACGGCGTAGATGTGAAACCGCGCCACATCGACGTTCACCCGTGGCGCCGCGAAGTCCTCGATGGCACGAGGATCGCGGAAGGCGTGCACTCCACACCCGAGCGCTGCGGACTCGCCTGGGGTCAGCGCGTTACCGAAAATCTCGAACACGCAGATCTCTGCGCACTCGGCGGGGTCTTCTTCCCAACCGATCAGCCACCACGCGGCCATCGACCACCTCAACAGCCGCATCTTGGCGCGCATGGCCAGCGTGCCGTGATCGGGCAACCAGCCCCGGAAGGCCGGCTGCTGCTCGCGAACGACGGCGCCTGTTCGCCATGGCGCCTGCCCTTGGGTGCTGCCAACCGGCCCCGACCGCGATCCGGACTGGACCCCCGACACCCGCAGCGGCGGTTCGTGCTGGCCGCCCAGCCACAACCCCTGCGTAGGCGGAATCGACAGCCGCAGCACGCTGTCGCTGACCGTGTATGTCGCCGCCGTGGCTGCGCGCGAACTCCACTCCGGCAGGTAGTGCGGAGTCCACACCGAACGGTTCAGACCACCGCTCTCGAAGTCGTCGTCGAACACAACAGCACTCACGCCGCCGAGCATGCCATCACGTCCTGCTGCGGCACGACGCCGCACGCCAGGCTCCGTCTGCAGATCCCCGCCTAGGTCTCCCGCTATTGAAGTGTGTTTACCGCGGGTGGCTCGCGGGATGATCTGGTCGGCGGTCTTGGTCCAGATGAACGGTTGGCAGCGTTCGTTCCAGCCGTCGATGAAGGTGCGGATCGCAGCGATGAGGTCCTTGACCGGTGAAGGTGCCGCGGCGGATGGCTTGGCGGGTGATGATCCCGAAGAAGATCTCGACCATGTTCAGCCAGGACCAGCTGGTCGGGGTGAAGTGCAGGGTGATCCGCGGGTTCTTGGCCAGCCAGGCGTGACGGCCGGGTGCTTGTGGGTGGCGTAGTTGTCGCACGACGACGTGCAGCTTGCGCCGCGGGTAGGCCTTGGCGACCTGTTTGAGGAAGCGCAGGAACTCCTCGTTGCGGTGCCGCGGGTAGCAGGCGTCGGTGACCTGGCCGGTGGCGACCTCCAGCGCGGCGAACAGGGTCGTGGTGCCGTGGCGGACGTAGTCGTGGGTCTGCTTCTCCGGCATGCCGGGCCGCAGCGGCAGGATCGGTGCGGTGCGGTCCAGCGCCTGGATCTGGGACTTCTCGTCGACGCACACCACGATCGCCTTCTCCGGCGGGTCCAGGTAGAGCCCGACCACGTCGCGGATCTTGGCTTCCAGCTCGGGGTCGGTGGAGAACTTGAACGTCTCCCGCCGCCACGGCTGCAGGCCCCACTTCTGCCACGTCGTGCGACCGTGTAGATGCAGATGCCCAGATGCGCGGCCAGCAGCCGGGTCGACCAGTGCGTCACGCCCAGCCGCTCCGGCGGCGGTTCCAAGTCGCGAGCACGACTCGCATCGCGTCGATCACCGGCGGACGTCCCGGCTTGGGCCGATCGTCAAGCCCATCGATGCCTTCGGCGGCATAGCGCCGCTTCCAGCCGATCACCGCCGGCTTGCTCAGCCCGACCCGGCGCACGATCTCGTTCGTCCCGACACCATCTGCGGCCAGCAGCACTATCCGAGCCCGCTGCGCCACCCCGGCCCGCAACGACGGAGCCCGCGTCCACGACTGGAGCACGTCACGATCAGCGGCGGGGACCCGCACAGCCACAGTCAACGGCATACATCATGATTCCACGAGGTAACACTACTTAGCTAACGCGACACTAGCTCTTGACCCGCGGGCACGCCTCGGCGTCTCCGGTCCACGGCCGCGTCAATTCGTTGAAATCGACAGGCGCAATCCGAGTGAGCATCGTCGGGTTGCTCTGCTGGATGTGCCTCGACAGCGCGAATTGGAAGTCCGCCGGCAATAAACGCAGGCCGTGAACGACCGAGTGGCCGAGCTTGGTCGAGGCCGATAAAGCCAGGACATCGGCAGGTGTCGGCCGCACGGTGTCGTATCTGAGATGTCTGACGTTGCTGACAACCCCGATGGCGTGCTGACTACCAGAGCCGACCACCAGAGCCGATGTGCCTCGTCTGCCCCGAACCGTCGGGCGCGGGTGTTCACCATCCGGGCCGGCGACCCCGGCATCCTCGGATCCGGGTGCTGGTCACGGTGGCCGTATTAGTCTCCATCGTGATCTCGGTGCTTGCCCGCAGCGTCGAAAGCCATGCTGTTGTGGTCAGCCAGTAGCTCGCTGGCGCCGACGGATCCCCCGCACGACTATTCGTCGTTGTCGCCGCGCTGACCGGCCCTTCTGCGCTCGAGCCGCCAGTGAATCTCGTGGGTGTCCGGGTGTCGCCATTCGCTCATCCGGTACTCGAAACCGGGCAGCAGCACGATCGGGATCGGGTCCGGCGATGCCGGGGCGACCGCCCCCACCACGATCTTGGCGTCGCTGGGGATGAACGGGGACTGGGCGGGGATCGGCGCAGTGACAATCTCCACAGGATCCCCGTAAGGACGTGCCATCAGCCCAGCCTAGTTCCCTGAGCGCGCACTAAGTATCTACTTACATCAATTTTACACGCCTGATAAGTATCGAATAGAGTCCCGATCTACCGGCAACCGGGGTGCACCCCAGGGCCTATTCCACAGCAACCGACTCCTGACGGCGAGGTAGGCCTCGGACGGATCGTCCGGCTGTCCGAGCGTCTTCGGGGAGTTCGATCCGAAGGCGTTCAGACGGGCGGCCGTCAGACAACCTGAGCTATTCCGCACCCGTACGTCGCACTCTCTCTCCTGACGAAAGGCTTCTTGCATCATGCGTCCATCACGGACACTCGCTACCCTCGCTGCCGCCGGTGCAGTGATCGGGCTCGGCGCACTCATCGCACCGGCAGCGGCTTCGGCCGACACCCCGATCCCCGTGCCCACCATCGTGAGCCCGGTCGACGGGACCACAGTCTCCGGTCAGCAGCTGACCATCACAGCGACGGTCGACGACCCCGACCAGGACTCGCACCCGGACGGGGTCGTCCTGTTCCGCGACCAGTCCGGCGGCCTGGACACCTCGGCCGTGGACAACGGTCAGGCGTCGGTCACCCTGGACCTGGCTACGGTCTTCGACACCCGGGTCGCGGAGACGCTCACCGCGCAGTACTGCCCGACCGGGTCCCCAGACCAGGGCAGCTGCAGCACGGACAGCGCGCCGGTGCACATCACCAGGGTCATCCCCCTGCACCCGTCGATCACCTCGGTGTCCCCGGCGGCGTTCCGGACCAGCACGAAGATCACCTACCGGCTGCCGGACACCGAGACCGGCACGCTCAAGTTCATCCGCAGCGGCCACACCTACCGCACGGTGGCGCTGGGCATTCGCCCAGCGGGCACGTACTCCTGGACCTGGAACGGCACCAGCAACGGCACCACACACGTGCCCGACGGGACCTACACCGCGCAGCTAAGCACCACCGCTACCCGGTCTGGCGTGTTGCTGCACGGCACCGCGTCGAAGACGGTGCGGCTGGACCGCGCCGCGCCGCGGTTCGCCTCGGTCACCGGTAACCGCGCGACTTTCTACCCGTACCACGACGGATACCGGGACACCTTCGCCCCAGCATTCACGCTGAACGAGGCGGGCTGGGTGACCCTCACCGTGCGAGACACCCACGGCCACACGCTGCGCGTTCTCAAGGGCTACCGACACGCCGGGCGCACCTCGATCGGCTGGTCCGGCTACACCTCGTCCGGGCACCGGTTCGCGGGCACCTTCTACTGGTACCTGACCAGTCAGGACAGCGTCGGCAACCGCCGCACCATCGGCCACTATGTCGGCTACGCCTCGACCAAACGGCTGGTCGGCCACACCGCGGCCTACACCAAAGCCGGCGCGGGCGACGTCTACGCGGGTGGCTCGGCGGACTACTGCAGCGGCGTGTCCAAGTCGGCGTCGAACTTCCCGACCGGAATCTGGCTGCTCAACGTCTGCGACCCCGACCCCTCCTTCGGAGACGGGTTCCAGGTCGCCGCATCCTTCTATCACTTCACGCTGCCCCACGCAGTGAAGTACGGCAGCATGTCGACGTCGGTCGTCGGGTACACCATCAACCCGCCGTCGCAGATCTACTCGGGCTTCCGGAAGACCAACGGCAGCTACGACGGCATCAAGACCGCGAACGTCTACAGCACCAACCCCAACGGCACCACCTACCACCTTGGTTCGGCTGCGGTGACCGGGCACAGCACCCCGATCACGGTGGCCATCGCCCTGGACGACGCCTACAACTCAGGCGGCTACGCAAGCGACTTCGACCTGAAGTCGGTCCAACTCACCGTGCACTACTACACCCTCGGCTGACACCTCTTGCGACCACGACTACGCACGCGCTCGACGCCAGCCCGAGAGCGTGCCCGCTCGAGCGCGGGCCACCGTCGGGGAGCGGCGTGCTCGTCGTGCCTTCGCAGTGCGCGATTCGGACCCATTGACCGCCGGCAGACCATTTCCATCTCGATGTGCCTGGAGACCTTGGCATGAAATTTGCTGTTCGTTCGCACACGCTGCGCGTGGTGTTGTCGATTGTGGCAGGCGGCGCGGTATTGGCCGTGTGCCCACTTGTCGCGGGCGCGACCCCAACTGCGGCTCCGAGCGGTCCGGCGGCGCCGCCCGCCGCGTCCGCGCAGACGGGAGTATCGCCGGTGTGCCCGCGGGTACCGGGTCGAATGGTGTGCTTGGCCGAGCGTGTTCCGGCCCGCGGCCCAGCAGTGATCACTGCGAGGCCGGCTGACCGGTTGAGCCCGGCGGGACTGCCTTCCTCCGGTTACGGACCTGGCGAGCTGCGTTCGGCCTACCGGGTGCCGGGTTCTACAACCGGCGCCACCGTCGCGATCATCGACGCCTTCGATGCGCCGCGTGTCGAGGCAGACCTGGCTGCGTATCGGACCAGCTACGGACTGCCCGCCTGCACCAGCGCGAACGGCTGCTTCGGCAAGGTCAACCAGGCCGGCGCGATGCGGCCATTGCCCGCGGCCGACGATGACTGGGCAGGCGAAACAACCCTCGACGTCGAGATGGTCTCCGCGATCTGCCCGTCCTGCCACATCCTGCTGGTCGAGGCCGATAGCGATGACCGGTACGGCAGCCCGGACATGGAACAGGCCGTGCTCACCGCCACCAAGCTCGGCGCCCGCTACGTGTCGATGTCCTGGGGCGGCGACGAATGGTCAACCGAGCGATCGACCGATGCCGCGGTCTTCAACCGGTCCGGGGTGGCCTACGTTGCCGCATCCGGTGACGCCGACTACGGCACCAGCTGGCCGGCCGCGAACCCGGCCGTGGTCTCGATCGGCGGCACAACCCTGACCCCCTCGAGCAACACCCGCGGCTGGGCCGAGAGCGTCTGGGGCTACACCGACGGAACCGGCACCGGGTCCGGCTGCTCGGCCTATGAACCGCGCCCGAGCTGGCAGGCCATCGCGCCGATCACCGCACTGTGCGGGCACCGGCGATGAACGACGTGTCCGTCGTAGCCGACCCGAACACCGGCGTATCCGTCTACCAGGACGGCGCTTGGTGGCGCTACGGCGGCACCTCCGCCGGCGCGCCCGTCGTCGCTGCCATGTACGCGATCGCCGGCACCCCCAGTAGCACCCCGGCCGCGGCCTACCCGTACGCCCATCGAGCCGCGTTCAACGATGTCACGACCAACGCCAACGGCTACTGCCGCACCGCCCTGTGCACCGGCGCCGTCGGGTGGGACGGCCCCACCGGGATCGGCACGCCCAACGGCGTGTCCGGGTTCAAGGCCCCCAATACGATCGCCGTGCACAACCCCGGCACCATCACCAGCTACGCCGGCAAAGCCGTCCGCCTCAACACGGCCGGCACCGACTCCGCACACCTGGCCCTGCGCTACACCGCGGCAGGCCTGCCCGCCGGTACCGCGGTCGGCACCACCGGTTACATCACCGGCACACCCACCCGCGTCGGCAGCTACACCGTCACCGTCACCGCCCGCGACGCGACCGGCTCGGCCGGCCACACCACCTTCCACTGGAAGGTGATCTCGCACCGGTTTGTGCTCAGCGTGACCCCGCACATCACCGGAACCCCACGACGCGGTGCACTACTCACCGCACGCTGGGGCACCTTCCACGGCGACACCGCCAGCGGACCTATCGTGCACCCCACCGTCCACCTGCGGTGGTACATCAGCGGCAAACCAGTCACGGGCGCGACCCACACCACCTTCAAGATCCCAACCTCCGCCAAGGGCCGCCGGATCACCTTCCGACTCACCGCCACAGCCGCCTACTTCAGCACCTACGCCCACACCAGCCCGCCCACCGCTACGACTCGCTAGCAGTGATGTCCAGGGACGTGTTCCGGTCTGAGCTGATGACGGCCTGTCGTTGAGGCAGGCGAGGACCTCCGGTTGTGAAGTGGAGCTGTCTAGGAACCGCTTCAACGACCGGAGGTCCTCGTGTCCCACGCGAACGCTGCTCTGACCCCTCGTGCCCGGCTTCGGCTGGCGCGCCTGATCGTCGAGCAGGGCTGGACCTGCGCGTCGGCGGCGAAGATGTTCATGGTCGCCCCGCGCACCGCCCGCAAGTGGGCCGAGCGCGACCGCAGCGAAGGGTCGGCGGGGATGGCCGACCGCAGCTCGCGGCCACGGTCGATGCCGGCCAAGACACCGCCGGCGGTGGTGAAATCGATCGTGCGGCTGCGGTGGCGTCACCGGCTCGGGCCGGTGTAGATCGGCGGCCGGCTCGGCATCGCAGCCTCGACGGTGCACGCCGTGCTCGTCCGCTGCCGCGTCAACCGGCTCTCACGCATCGACCGGGTCACCGGCGAGCCGATCCGCCGCTATGAGCACCCGCACCCCGGCTCGCTGATCCACGTCGACGTCACCAAGTTCGGCAACATCCCCGACGGCGGCGGCTGGCGCTACCTCGGCAAGCAGCAGGGCGACCGGAACCGCTCGGCGACCGTCGCCAGGGACCGGCGCGCCGCGCAGCACGCCAATCACGGTCGGTCGGTGCGGATGGCGGAAAGCGCGCCGCTGCTCACCTGGCCGCCGCCGCAAGCCCCATCGGTAACTTCGGGCGACTGCGACGGCGATTCGCCGGGCGGCCAGGAGATGAGCGGTTTGCCGCATCCTCCTCCGGGCCGTGTGGGACGGTGAGCTTGCCAACCCGCCAGCGATGCTGGCCCGCGATATGCGATGTGCTGTCGGCACTGGTAGCGACGGCTCGGGTAACGCGGCGTCTGGGTTTGTCGACCACGTCCAGCACGCGCACCAGTCACCCTTTCGATGGGGGACGAGGTCGAGGAGTGCGGTCGTGACGGCGTCCCACCGGCGTCGAGCAGGCCGGCGAGCGGTGCGCCCGCCGAGAGCGGCGACGGTCCATTCAGTGTCCGGGCGTGCCCACGGAGATGTCACGCTTGGCGATGTAGGCGATCCGTGCGCGGGACGGATTGACGAATGCCTCGACCACTGTGCCGGTCGGTTGCTCGATGTCGATCTTGATGACGGTGCCGTTGCGCATGGCGTTGCCGACGGCGATCGCGATGGCGGCCAGGTCGGCGCCCTCGGGCAATGCGAAGCTGAGATCGTCGAGGAACAGGCAGAAGATGTTGGCGGATGGGCTGGGCATGGTGTCTCCCGAGTCTGTGGGAATTGGCTGGCCGAGATGCACCGCGACGAGGCCCGGCCAGGGTAGCGGCTCGGGCCCCGTAGCGGCTGTGCGTCAGTGCGTAGTGACGTAGGTGAGCAGGTACTCGCCCCCGTTGCCCTGCAACTCGGTCGTGTCTTCACCGTCGGTGCAGCTCAGCGGATCGGAGTCGATCGTCGTCCGCACGACACTGTCCATCTCGTAGAGCGTGAAGTCGATGCTCGAGCCGAACGTCGACTCCCGCGGGTGGCCCAGCGAGTTCGTGCGGTACTGGTCCTGAGTGAAGTCGAATTTGTCGGACATGTCGTCCCCGAGTTCGAACTTGATTTCGTCCTTCCGGTCGTTGTCTTGCAGGTCCACGTTCTCGAGCCGGGTGACCTCGATAGTGCAGACGGATGACGCCGACGCCGAAGCGATCGACGCTGTAGACATAAGTCCGCCGGCGAGGCCGATGCTGGTCAGCAGGGCGGCGATGCGGTGTTTCAACATGGAGTCCTCCTCCGTGTCACCGGGCGGTTCGCCCGGGTGGCGCCCGGGTGGCGCCTTGGCCGTACACACAGAAAGAGGGGCAGCGCGAGCGGGCGCGGACTAGGCAGATATGCGTAGGTCGGGACGGGTCAGCGCAGGTTCGTGCGCGCGAGCCGCGCGGCCTCGACGCGGTTGCCCACGCCGAGCTTGGCCATCAGGTTCGACACGTGCACGGCGGCGGTCCGTTCACTGATCACCAGGCGCCTGGCGATCTGGCGGTTCGTCAGCCCCAGACCGACGAGATGGATTACTTCACGCTCGCGACGGGTGAGAACGTCCAGGCGCCGATCCTCGGATGCGCCCAGAGTCGCGGACACGTCGGCCCGGGGGGTCCCGGGCAGTGGCAGCCGTCCTCGTCGCGCGACCGCCTCGAGCGAGGCGAGCAGGGGGGTGGCGCCCAGTCGGCTTGCGGCCTGATGCGCGGCGAGCAGCGCGGAAGCAGCCTGCTCCGTGGAGCGAGTAGCGAGCAGCGCCTCGGCCAACCGCAGATGGGCGTACGCGCTGTCGTGCACGAGGCCGAGGTCGCTCCAGTCCCGCGCGATCGCGCGCCAGTGCCGGGGATTCGGCCCGTTGAGGCGCTCAGCCTCGGCGGTGCACAGCCGCTGGAGCGTACTGGCCTCCGGTGAGGATTCGCCCCAACCATCGGTCCCGGCGCGGGCGACGCCGAGCAGCTCGGCGCGCACGGCCCGCGGATCGTCGACGCGGCGTACCCGCCCGCCGGCGGTCTCGAGATCCGCGAGCGCCCGCAGGCCCTCCGCGCACAGCCGCAGCCGGTCGATCCCGCCGGGGCAGGACGGCACGGTGTCCCGCACCAGGTTGAGCGCTGCGCGGTCGCGGTGGAGCACACGCAGCACAAGCGCGCTGACGACGGCGTGTTCGAGGTCGAACGCGGGCTGGCCGAGCGCGGCGCCCGTGCGGGCGACGCTCAGCGCGGCTTCGGCGGCCGTCGGGTCACCGCGGAGGGCGGCGATCCTGGCGCGTGCAAGGGCGAGGAAGCGGACGGTCGCCATCGAGACCGGGGCGGCTTCGGCCTCGTCGCACAGGGCGAGGCCGGCGTCCCACCGGCCCAGGGCCAGCAACGCGACGACGACGTTGTAATACAGCGGCGCGCCGAGGGTGTGCGCCAGCGAGCGCGTCGCCAGACGAGCAATCGCTTCGCCGCCGACGTGGACGCATTCGGCATAGCGACTCACGTTGGCGAGCACGTAGCAGTGATTCACTGCCGTCCGCGCCTCGACGGCCACGCTTCCAGACAACAACGCCAGCCGGTGCGCCTCGACCAGAAGCGCGAGGCCCTCGTCCACCTCGCCTGCGGCTGCCCGACACACTCCCTGCGTTCCGCGGGCGTATGCGAGGGTGTCGTGGGCGTCCAGTTGGGCGGCCCAACCGGCGGCCAGCGCGCTGCGTTCGGCGCCCTCCGCGTACCGTCCCTCGAACATCGCCCGGGACCCGTCCGCCGCGACGATGCGTGCGCTCTCCCGTGACGGTGCAAGCACGGTGGCCAATGTGCTGGCCTCGTCGATCACTGCGAAGGCGTCCGGCGCGCGTCCCGCGGCGAACAAACAGGTCTGCAGCCGTTCGAGCAGCGCGAGCCGTTGCACGTCGTCGAGGACTTGCCCGGACGCCAGGGCAGAACGTAGGGCGCGGACGGCGTGTTCGTCGTCGCCGGCGCGGTACATGGCGTCGGCCGCCTCGAGCGCGAACTCTGCCGGTTGCCGCTCGGGCATCTGCACCGCGCCGGCGAGCTCCAGGACCCGGGAGTAGGCGTGCGCAGCGGTGCTGTAGGCGCTGGACCGGCCAGCCGCGCGCCCGGCTGCGAGCCAGTCGTGCAATGCACGCCGCAGCTCGCCGGCACACTCCCAGTGCCGCGCGGCCGCCGGGTCGCCGGCCCACGCGACGGCCAAGGCGCGGTGCACCTCTCGGAGCCGGTCCGCAGGGAGCCGGCCGACCGCCACCTCGCCAAGCACCGCATGACGCAAGCGAACCCCGCCGCCACCGGGCGCGGGCACGAGCAACGCCGAGCGGAGCAGGGCGCTCACCGTCCCTGCCATGGCGAGGCCGACGCTCGCGGCGAGGGCTGCGTCCACGACCTCGGCGGGCGCTTCTCCGGCGAGCGCGACGGTCGCCAGCGCGATCTCCGCCGCCTCCCCGTGGGCGGTGATCCTGCGCAGCAGCACGCGGTGCAACGTCGAGGGCAACCCGTCCCTATCATGAGTGGCCGCCGCGGCCAGCTCATGTGCGAGGTACGGATTGCCGCCGGCGCGGGCCACGATCGCGTTGACGACGTCCTCCTCCCATCCTTCGCCGAGCACGCGCACCACCAGCGTGCGGATCTGCGTGGGCGGCAGCACCCCTAGAACGACGCGCTCGACCTGCCCGGACGCCACGAGGTCGACCAGCTCGTCCGCCGCACCCAACCCGTCCGCGCCGTCGCTGCGGGCGGTCACGACGAGCAGCCAGCGGCGGCGCCGGACGGCCCGCGCGAGGAAGCGCAGCAGCCCAACAGTCGCACGATCGGCCCAGTGCACGTCCTCCAGCACCACGGCCACAGCGCGATCGGCCGCCAGCTCGTCGAGTTGGCGCGCCACGCGGTCGAACAGCCACGCCCGTGCGACTTCGACCGGCAGCTCACCGAGGCCCGCAAGTGCGGCCAACAGATCGGCGAACCCGCCGCCGTGAGCAGCATCGACACGAGACCACGCCTGGACGAACGGCCCGTACGCCAGCTCGTCCGCCGCGAACGATTCGCACGCACCGTCCAGTACAACGGCACCGTCCTCGCGCCACGCCGCCCCGGCCGCCGATAGCAGATGGCTCTTGCCGGCGCCCGGCTCGCCCGTGATCAGCAGACACGACCCATTCCCGTGGTCGGCACGCTGTCGCGCCGCTTCCAAGCGCGCGTACTCATCCTCCCGTCCGATGACCACAGCGGTCTCCGGCCGCCCCATATCGCCAGCGTCGCATCGCAGGACACGTCGGGTGCGGCTTTCTCACCCGATTCCTCGGTCCGGGCACAAAGGCCTGGCGGCAGCCCTATGGTCGGTGTCCGAGCCGGGCGCCGGCAGGATTGCAAGGAACGCGATTTCCAAGCCTTGATCCACGAGGATTAGTTGATCAAGAACCTTTTGAGTGTTGATCTTGCGTGGTGTGATCGGCGGTCGATCGGGGCTGGCGCTGTGGCGTTGATCGATCAGGGCCGGCCTGTCTCGCGGTCGCGATCGCTGCGCCGCCTACGGGCAGAGGCCGATCTCCGTGAACGCGACGCGGGCTCGATCCTGGACCGCGACTCGGCGACGTGCTCATGGTGCCCGCGGCGCATGTGCTTCACGACCGCGTGACCGAGTGCCACGACGCGCAGCAGCGGATCGCCTTCACCACCCCCGCATCGGTCGCAGCCATGCGTTGAGCCGGCCGGGTGCCTTGAGCCAACCGGGATCGGCCTCGACGCGTTTGTTCTCCTACCGTTGCAGCACGTGCCGCGCGCCCGGCGGCCTATTCGACACGCGCGGATACACGTCGTGCCGGCAGCCGGGACGCGCACCGATAACGATCGACGTGAACGGTGACGTCCCCGTCGCCGGCGACCACAACGGCGACGGCCGGGCCTACCTCGCCGTCTACCGGCCGTCGACCCACAACCTGGTCTGCGCGAGGTGCGGGAGCGATCGACTTGGCGCGCCTGGCGACTTCGCCGTCGGAGGGCGCCGTATCGAGGACTGATCAGTCCGCGGGTAGAGCCTCACTCCGCCGACGTGAGACCCTCCGTCCGACAAGGAGGCCGACGGATGAGTATCGAGTTCAACCACACGATCATCAAGGTGCGCGACAAGGCCGAAGCGGCCGAATTCTTCGGCGGCATACTCGGCCTCGGCCCGCCGAGCACCTACGGGCCGTTCCTGTGCCTTGAGACGGCAAACGGTGTCTCCCTCGACTTCGCAGATACGGAGGGCGAGGCGAGCCCAATCCACTACGCGTTCTTGGTGAGCGAGGACGAGTTCGACCAGATCTTCGAACGGCTGCGCGAGCGTGGCGTCGACTGCTGGGCCGATCCGTTCCTGCGCCAGCCCGGCGAGATCAACCACAACGATGGCGGCCGCGGGGTGTACTGGCTGGACGTGAACGGTCACGTGCTCGAGGCGATTACCCGTCCGTACGGCTCGGGGTAGTCACAAGCCTGTGAGCCAGCGACCTACGCAGCGCAGACTGGGCGTGCACGCATCACAGGCGTCTCTCCGAGACGATCGTCGCCTCAGATCAGGTGGCCGCGACCGCGAGGGAACTTCACCTGTGGCGGCGCCAGACGCGCGGCCGGCCATGACGGGCCGAGCACTGTGGGTCTTCGACGTTTGTAGGACGCACCCGAGAGGCACGGCGGCCTGCCGTCCGGAAACGGATCCGCTTGCGAGGACCTAAGGCAGGGGTGCTGTCCAGGTTGTCAGCCGGTGAAGGGCTTCGCCGCTATGCAGAACTCGTTGCCCTCGTGGTCTTGAAGCACCGTCCACCGATGGCTACCCGACCGGTGGTTGCCGACGACGCTCGCGCCGAGCGCGAGCAGCTTCTCGACAGCGGACGGGTCGGGGTCGAACACCGATCGCCCGGTCGACAGCCCGTGCGGTGCGCGGGGCGAGCGCCATGGTGACGATCTTGCCGCCCTTGCGCAACACGGTCAGGGTGCGGTGCCCGCGCTCGATGCCGAGTCTCCCGTGCGCTTGCAATGGTGGTTGGATTGTTTGCGCTTGGTCGTGCGGTCCGTGCGATCTGTTTTGGTGGCCGGTCGGCGGGCAGTGCATGGTGGTGCGGCACACTGCGGTGGTGGGTGTTGCGGTGTGGGATGTGGTGGTTGTGGGCAGCGGGCCGGCGGGTTGTGCTGCCGCGATCGCGGCGTTGCGGAGCAACCCGTCGGCCTCGGTGATGATGGTCGACCGCGCCGAGTTCCCGCGGGACAAGCCGTGCGGCGACGCGGTGTTGGATGCCGCGTTGGCCGAGTTGGCGGGGTATGGCGTTACCCGTGAGCGCATCGTCGGTGACTACCCTTCGGCGGACAGTTTCCGGATGAGTTCGCCGCGTGGTGTGCAGGTCAGCGGCACGATTCGGTGTCCGGTGACGATCGTGCCGCGGGTGGTGCTGGACGCGAATCTCTGCGCGGCCGCACGGGACGCCGGGGCGGTATGGGAGCGGCGCACGGTGCGCGGCGTGCGGGAGCGGAACACGCACGTGGAGATCGACGGGGAACTGAACGCCCGGGTGGTCATCGGCGCCGACGGCGCGGAGTCGGTCGTGCGGCGGTCGCTGCTCGGCGCGGGGCCGCGGCGTGATATCGCGGTGGCCATCCGTGGTTACGCGCGCGGTAGCGGCGACCCGGTGCCCACGATCATCTTTGATGATCGGCCCGGTTTGGCTTACGCGTGGCGGTTTCCCACCGCCGACGGGCCCAGCAACGTCGGTTACGGCCAGTTGGCCGCGAACGGCGAGCAGGTGACCCGTAGTGCGCTGTTGCACCGGATGCATGCCCTGGTGCCTGGGTTGGACGTCGATCCGGCGACGCTGCGCGCGCATCGGTTGCCGTTGTCCACCTCGGGGCAACCGTTGGCGCGCGGACGCGTGCTGCTTGCCGGCGATGCGGCGAGCTTGATCAACCCGGTTTCCGGGGAAGGGATCAACTATGCGATCGCCTCGGGCCTGGCTGCCGGGGCGGCCAGCATCCTCGGCGCGGCCGGCGCCGAGCAGCATTATCGGGTTGCCATGCAGCGTCGATTCGGTCGTCACCACCGCCACGTCCGCACGCTTGCGGCGCTGACCCGGTCCAGCACGGTGTTCGAGGCGGGCGCCCGCGCCGCCCGCACGAACCAGCGCGTGTTCGACGACATCGCCGCACTCGGTATCGGCGAGGGCACCCTGACGCCGCGGCTGATCGCGGGGATGTCGGCAGAGCTGGTGCTCGGCGCAGCCCGGGCACTGCGACTCCCGACGTTGGCGCATCCGCACACCTGACACCGTGACACCGCAGCCGCGGCTCGGCAGCGGATCGCCCGGTTGGGGTCGCGATCCGCTGCGCCGGTCGGTTGCCAGGAAGCCGAGCGACCCGTGTCCGGACCGTGGTTCGATGCCGCACTCCGCGCGATCTCCGCGAGCGGCCGGTCGCCGACGGCGGCACGGAACAGCCCGGCTGCGATCATGGTGAACACTGCCGCCCCGAACAGGCAGGTCGGCGCGGCGAACGCCTAGCCGGCCTGCGGTAAGCCACCCAGGTTCACCGCGGCCATGGACTACTGCTTCGACGCCTGCTACGACCAGTTCACCGCCCGACAGGCGACCGGATGCACAACCAGTGGTCCTACTTCCGGGCCGGAGGCGGGGTTTCGGTCGGCACCTGAGCCTCGCGATGTCGAGATCATCGCCGCGGTGTGGCCTGGGGGGCTTCGAAGGCCTGGGTGGCTTCGAAGGCCTGCAAGGGTCAGCGGGCACCCGGAAAGCGTTGGCTGTGCAGCCCGATGGTGAGCTGCGGTTCGCGTCGGTGTTGCGTGGAGCACCCCGGCTCGCAGCCCCCGTCACGGGTCGTCCCGCGTCTCCGCAAAGAGCCAACAAATTCCAGGTAGGACGTCCGCTGATGGCCGCGATGGCGGTTCAACAAGCCATCCTCGCTCACACCGGCCACACTTGCGTGACTCGCACCGCGGGGTATGGCGCATCTGGCCGTCCGGCCGGCCTGAAACGGGGACCGAATGACTGAGCACAAAACGATGAACACGATCATTCATGCGGCGTTCCGCCGTGATCTGGACAGATTCGACACCGCATTGGCGGCACCTGCCGCCGCCACCCCGGTTCGGGCCGGGCAGCTCAAGGCCGCCTGGGACAACTACGAGTTTCAGCTGCAGGACCACCACCACGATGAGGAGACCATCTTCTGGCCGGCCTTCCGCGAGCTCGGTGCCGACACCTCGGTGATGGCCGCGCTGGCCGGTGAGCACGAGGCCATGGTGGCCGCACTCGACGCGGCGGCCACCGCGATGACGAGCTACGCGAGCGCGCCGTCGGCCGACACCGCGGCCGTTGCCCGCGCGGCGGTGGTCGATCTGCGCAGCACGCTGGACAGCCACCTCGCGCACGAGGAGCGCGATCTCGAACCGTTCGTCGTCGAGCGCCTCGATACGCCGCAGTTCAAGGCGGCGCTGAAGGCGGTACGCCGAGCGCACAAGGGCAACGCCGGGACATTCTTTAGCTGGCTCGATGACGGGGCCGACCCGGACGCCAGGGCCGGTCTGCGCCACGAGGTGCCCCCGCCGGTACTGGCGGTGGTGGAGACATTCGCTGGCCGCGACTACAGGCGCCGGATCGCGCCGGTCTGGCACAGCGCCTGAACCAGACTGCAACGACGTCGGGCCGGCCGGTCTCACAGCTGGGTCGCCGCGCGGGTGCACGACGATGGCCGACCAGCATTGATAATGCGACTGACTGGGACTTGATCGACTCGATGAGTATGTCTCTGCGTGGGACGTGGCCCAGGCGCTGGGACTGAAGCTCGGCGTCGGGCCGGAGACACTGCGCACGTGGTGTTGCACGCTCAGGTCGATGCCGGCGCCCGGCCAGGGCCCAACAGCGAGGAACTGGCCGAGATCAAGCGGCTGAAGGAGGACGCCGACCTTCGCGAGGCCAGTGAGATCTTGAAGACGGGAGGCGGTCGCACGAATCGGTGGCCGATCCGGGCGTTTCGTGCGGCTGCGTGATCGGTCTGGCCCGGGAGGATTCCGGTGTCGCATACAACTTCGTGGCGAACATGAGCAGTTGATGCTGATGCCGCCGTCGATTGCGTACTGGTTGCCGGACGGTCACCTGGCCTGGTTCGTGCTCGACGTTGTCGCCGAGCTGGACCTGTCGGCGTTTCGTGCCGGCTACCGGTTCGATGGTGTGGCGGGGCCGCCGATGACCCAGAACTAGATGCTCGGGTTGCTCGCGTATGCGTACTGCGCGGGTGAGCGGTCCAGTCGTCGGTGGTTCCCGGCAGCGGGCAACTCTACGGCCCACCCGCACCGGCCTGAACTGCCGCAGTCACAACATCAACGATTCGGGTCCGAGTCGGACGCGCCGTCGGTCCGCGCTCGCCGTGCCTTTCGGTTCTCGCTAATCGGTCGCAGGTGGGGTCATCGTTGGCCCGCGATTGAGGCTGGCTTCCGGCCCGCTCGGACCGGAGGAGCCACAGCAAGCCGGGACCTGCGGCCGCCGATGCATGTCGAATATCGCGTGATCATCTTCTTGGTGGCGCCACTTAACCGATCATTGTGCGCGGCGGCCCAGACGCGATCACTGGGCTGGCCGGGCCGTGACTGGGTATGCACATCGCGGGGGCCCGTTGGGCGGCGCGCCAGCTGGCTAGGGCCACCAACCGGGCGGTGCGGTCAGATCGGTGCCTACGTCAGCGGTGGATCCCGCGAGAGGGTCCACGTGCTGTGGGGGTTCGGCGGCGTTGACCTCTGGATGTCTCTGCGTGTGAGTGGGCGTTCATGTGATCGTGGCGGGCCGGCCCGGCTACGCATTCTCGGTCGGACGGGTTCTGCGGGCTGTTGCGTCACTGGTTCCCCTAAGGGGTCGATGCTGTCATGGCCGGGTCTGTCTCGTGGGTTGGGTTTCGCGCGTCGTCCGGGTCGTGGGGCTGGTTCGTCGTGGTGCTCGCTCGGTTGCTGGTCTGTTGTCGCGTGCAGGATCGCGGGGTGTGAGAGTGCTAGCGCATGTCCTAGCCGGCTTTTCTCGAACGCCGTCCCGTCGTTGTGCGCGAGGGCTGGTAAGTGACGGCCGGGCCTCTATTGTCTGGACCCGTTGGGGCCGGGTGCGCAGGTCGGGCTCATGCGCCGTGCTGATAGGGACCAGTGATGTCTGTGTCGAATGCTGTCGAGCGGCTCGTTGCTTGGGTCGATGCTTTCCAGCGTGACCATCCGCTGTTTGGATTCCCACACGCGGTGGTGAAGAAGTACAGCGACGACGATGGGGGGCGCCAGGCGGCGCTGATCACCTACTACGGCTTCCTGAGCCTGTTCCCGCTGTTGCTGGTCGGCGTGTCGGTGCTGTCGAGGGTCCTGGTGGATCACCCGGCATTGCGTGAGCGGCTGATTGAGGAGATCGTGCCGCCAGATTTACGGTCGACCGTCGAGCATGCGGTCTCCAGCATGCCGTCCTCGGGTGTGCCGTTCGCGATCGGCCTGCTCGGAGCGATGTTCGCCGGGACCGGGGTGGCCTTCTCCGCCTTCGAGACCCTCAATCACGTCCTGGGCGTTCCTCGGCGTGCGCGGTTCGGTTTCGTGATCCGGTATGTGCGGGTGCTATCGATGCTGGTCGTGGCGATGGTGGGTGGGTTGGCCTCGGCTGTGTTGACGATCGGGTCTGCGACACTGTCCGACGTCGACGGGGTGCAGCAGCTGGCCGCGGCGGCCGGAACCGCCATGGTGGTGTTCATTGTCTTGATTCTGTCGGTGAAACTGCTGGTCGCGCGACCGGTCGCCTTCCGAGCGTGTTGGTCAGCAGCAGCGGCCGGCGCGGTGATCATCGCCGCTGTGCTCGCTGTCGGAACAAGAGCGCTTGCTCTGCTGATCAACAAGGCCGGCCCGGTCTACGGCAGCTTCGCAACTGTTGTCGGCGCGTTTGGCTTGCTGTACCTAGTGAGCGAGGCGCTGCTGTTCTGCGCCGAGGCGGCGATCGTGCGGCGCCGGAAACTGTGGCCACGCGCCCTCGACGTCGCACACCTGACCCCAGCCGACCGCATCGTGATAACCGGATTGGCCGTCGAACAGGAACGACTCTCTAACGAGCGCATCGCGGTGCGTTACGCCGACGAGCCTCGTCCGGGCAGCGCGAAGGATCATTGACCTTCAACGCATGGGCATCCACGCTGCGCTGCCGGCAGCGGCATGCGGTCGCCGGTCGCCGGGCGCTCGGGTTCGGCGGCGGCTCATCCGAAACCCAGGGCGCTCGGACAGAGAGTTCTCCCGCGGTGACTATTCGCCTTCAATGGTCGCAGCGGCGGAGCGTTGGACAACTGCGCCCGGCATGCGCTGCTCGCTTGGCCCAGGTTCGGCTCGCGCGTGCCAAACGGGGCTCCGCAGGGGGGCCCGTCGGGTCGAGTCCCTATTTGCCTCGCGTCGAGGACGAAAGGTTGGGTCAACCCACCTGCGCTGTTCATTCCAGATCGTTCGTCGCGATGCCTTGCAGTGAACCCAGCCGCACCCTGAATTCGACACGGCGAGCGCTCAGCGTCGCGCGTCCCCTCCACGCGGGGCTGGATCGGGCACCGATCGGCCACCAGCCCGGCGATGCTGCCCGAAGGCAGGCGGATGGCCAGCCCGCCGAACATGTCGAGCGGCCGGTGTGCCGCGACGTAGATGCGGTTCAGCGCCACTAGCACGGCGAACGCGATCCCCGGTGACACGTTGCGGCCAGTGCAACCGCGGCCACAACGCCAACAACAGCGCGAACCAGACCGCGGTATGCGCGGACGGAAACGCGTTCCATGCGGGGTGATCGGGTAACCGCGGGCGTCGAGGTCGGGCAACACACCAACGGACGCGGATGTTGCGTCACCTGCCTAAGGACCTGCGCGAACAACTCCGCGACCACGATCGCGAGCACAAGTGCCCGCAGGGATTCCATACATTGCGTCGAACCCGCCGCGGAGACCAGCGGTGAGACGCCGCTCGTGGTCCGTCGATTGCGCGGCCGCGGTAATGGGTTGATTTATGCCGGCGGCGCGCAGATCAGGGTGTATGTGCTGATTGTTTAATGCTTGTGTCAACGATCGATCCTATTTGCGAGCCACCGCGCCGCGTTGGGAATGCGAGCGGGGCGGGTCCACCGGGACGGCGAGATGCTTGAGATCGAGACGGAGTATCGCCGCCGCGCCCTCATAGAGCAGTCCATCGCCGAGCTGAATTTGCCGGCCTGCGCGCACCTGCCCTCGTCGGCATTCATGGCCAGATGCCGCCTGGTTTGCGCTCACCGTGATGGCTCAGAACCTGGGCCGATCCGTCGGTCTGCTCGCCGGTGGAGCGCGGCGCTACGCGACCGCGGCGACACTGCGAGGCGCGGTGTTCGCCATCCCCGGCCGGCTCGTGCGCTCGGGCCGCCGCTCGCGGCTGCGACTACGCAGCTTCTGGCCCTGGGCCAGGACATCACGACCGCCCTCGATGCGATCACTGCGGTCTCAACCCGCTGCGACCAGCGAACCCTTCCACCGACACTAACCCTCGGAGAAGCCGGCAGACCGGCAGCTACACGCTGCCCACCCACCACCGGCCCCGGCTCCAAGATCAACCGTCCGTAGCTTTGATCACCTCAAGGCTTGACGGTGGATTCGGGCTAACTGCAAGCCGGTTTGCGGACGCGTGGCGCGCCTGCCGTACGCCGCGACCCTCGGCACAATGAGCGCCGTGAGATGGCGGCGGCTCGAGACGGCCCTGACCGGTGAATGGCGCGCCCGGGCGCGAGAGTCGATTCTGGAGGTCAATGACGGCATCGTGTCCGCGGCCGGTGCTGCAGAAGGACTCGTCAGCGCCGGCGCGGGTTTGCGCACGCTCGTGTTCGCGGGCGTCGCGATCGTCCTCGCTGGGGGTTTCGCCGCGGCGGGAGCCCGCTACAGCGAGGTGCGCACCGAATGGGAGATGAACCGCGCGCTGGTGGAGGCCGAACGAGCCAGCATCGCCGCCGATCCCGAAGGCGAACTTGCCGAACTCACCGAGATCTACGAGCAGAAGGGACTGGACAACACACTAGCGTCGCGCGTAGCGCAGGCGCTCACCGATCGTGATCCGGTCGCCGCGCACGCAGATGCGGAACTGCGCCTCGAGGAGCTCGGCCCGACCAGCGGCGCATGGGCCGCCGGGATCACCGGCGGGCTGTCCTTCGGCGTCGGTGCGGTCCTGCCCCTCACCGCGATTTACCTCCTCCCGTTGGCCGAACGCGCGTCCCTGACGTTCCTGATCGTGCTGGTCGCCCTGGGGCTGACCGGATGGTTCGCGGCGTGGCTCACCGAGCTTCCTCCGTTTCGGTTGGTGCGCCGCAACGTGTTGCTCGGCGCGGTCACGATGGCGGTGAGTGTTCTGGTCGGCAACGCCGTCCAGTTCTGACCGGCACAGCCTGGTTCGGCGGCAACCGCCGCGGGTGCGATCGCTGCTGCGAGCTGCTGATGATCGCGCTCGGTCTGATCTGCATAGGCCGTCACGAAGGACGTCATGGCTGCCTCGAAACGACGTCCTTTGCCGAGATAGCGTGCGATCGTCATCGCGTCGCTGGTGCGCGCGTGCGAGCGCGCAAGCACGTAGGCGCACTGCTCGGCGGAGCGGTCGAGGAACGGCGCGATGAGTTCTCCGTCCGTGCTATTCGCTATCGGATTCTCCGTTCTGCACTGGATCAGCCGGGTCTACCTGCCCAGAGCGGTTCCGATCGGCGGAGCTGTACGGATCGCGCGGGGTCGCGTGATCATTCTGGCCTGGCTGCTCATCATCGGCGAACTGATCGTTGGCGCCGCTGTCCCGACTGCGTCGTGCCGGCTACCGACGGCGCAAGCCGAGGGTCAGAGTGGTCGACTTGGTGGTGCCGTCCCGGACGAATTCCACCGGCACCTTGTCCCTCGGCTTCCTGTTCACGACCATCACTGGTGCCGGCGCCCGGCGAGTTCTCCACCGATAGTGTCACCAGGGAGGGAAGCACCCGGTCGCTGCGCCGCCGCGCCCGCGAACGGTCGCGGCCACGGACACCGCCGGGCAGACCGATGTTGGCTCGCTGCTGATGCGTGAGTTGGTGTTGTTCTTCGACGCGGCGATACCCGAGACGATCAAACCCAACAGCACGACAGCAGCAACCGTGCCGCCGATCAACGCAGTTCGGGTTTTGATCGTGCGTGGGCCGCAACCTCGGGCTCAGACATGCCGCGCCGCCAGTGCCGGTGGTCAGCGAGCGTCGCGGCGCGCCTGCCGGCGTCTACCGGCTGCGATCGACGATGCATCCTTCTTGATCCTGCCGCTCGATTTTTCCGGCGGTCGTTTGGCCGCTGTCGCGCGCCGGCGCGGTTCAGCAGGTACTGCGGACCGCACGCCGGCGTTGGACCGGGCCGTCCGCGCGGCCGCCAAGCGCTCCGCCCTCAGCTCCGCGGCGGATCGCCGAGCTGCCCTGGCGAGCACAGTGCTGACCCTGGCCAACGCAGCTTCGAAGATCTCGGCCTTGTGCCGCGCGCGTTGATTCTCCGGGCGAGCCTTGCCTCGCCCGCCAGCCGGCTTCACGCCGGCGCTGCCTTGACGACGGTATTGACCGACGTACTTGTTGCGCGCTCGTCGAATCCGGGTGTGCAGGTCCAGCAGATCGTCCTCGTCGAGCGCCGACAGCGCCGCCGCCTCGGAAGAGCGCACGATCGCGAGTTCGGCCTCGCTGAGCGTCTTCACCAATCCGTTCATGGCTCGCTCCACGTTGAAGGTCATCGTCGATGAATCGGTGGACTGCCACATGATGCCACGAACCTTCACGGCGCTGGCCGGTCATCGGATCTCGATGTTCGCAGTCAGACCCGTGGCAAGCGAACGCTTGCGGGCTGGGTGACGGTAAGGTCCGGCGGAACCGGATGGCTCGCGCACCGCCCTCGCCAGGTGCCGCGCAAGTCGGCCCGGTTCGGAACTCCGGACCCGCCAACCCTGATCTGATTGAACTTGGCGAACTGGCGATTATCAGCGGCCACGATCGCGTCGTAGCCAACCACGCCGTTCTCGTCCGTGACCACCTCGACGTCGGGATCGCGCAGCTTGCCGTTGAGCCGGATGTCGACCGGTTCGCCAGTGCGCAGATTGCGGGCCCAGCCGAATGACGTGCCGCCCAACTCCCTTGGTGTCGGGTGTAGGCGACCGGGATGGCATGCACATTGCCTCATCTCGCGTACCAAGGCGAGCGCTCACCATTTCGGCGCCGGCTCCCCCGCATACAAGTTCATCTGCGCGTGACAATCGTTTTCACGTAACCGAATCGACGGCGATGTGCGCAGGTCGACGGCGTCGCTCGCCGGTCCAAGATCGCCGAATACGGAACACCTCTCGATCGGAGTGGGAATCGCCAGCGCGTTATTTTGTGCGCCCTTTTCGCTTGGTTACTTGACGCGATCCTTGATCGGGATCACCACGCAAGCAACGGCGACCGCGCCGGATTGTCTTGACCAGACTGGACTGTTCGGGCGACAGCTACGAGCGCGGTGCTTACCTTCGCTGATCTTCGGCGGCAAACCGTGATCCACGAACCAACGATCCGCAGCCCCGGAGCTCAGATCGATCGAGCCGTTTGCGACCGTGTCGCCGAGTGCGCGCTGAAGCACTGGCGGGCTGGCTGGCGTGGCCGACACCGGGTCGGCCGGCTGGGACGTTTGTGACGATAGCCAATATTGCGCCAGCGCCTAACCTGGTGGCGACCAAGGAA
This sequence comes from uncultured Actinomycetota bacterium, assembly GCA_963850835.1. Lineage (GTDB taxonomy): Bacteria > Actinomycetota > Actinomycetes > Mycobacteriales > Jatrophihabitantaceae > Jatrophihabitans. The sequence continues at coordinate 443,342 of CAWKNB010000011.1, forward strand.
TGCGGGTGCGGGGATGTCCGGAGGGGTCGAGACCGAGGCAGGTGTGCTGAGCATCGGATTGCTCGGCCCGCTTCGGGTGTCGCGTTTCGGTGAGCAGTTGCCGCTCGGCGGCCGGCAGCAGAAGGCGATCCTTGCCATCCTGCTCGTCGATGCGGACCGCGCGGTATCTCTCGACAGACTGGACGGCGTCGACAGCGGCGTATGTGAGGTGGTGGCCGTATGCCTTCGGCTGCGCCCCGAATGGCGGGTCAGGAGTACCAAGACGGGGTGGGTTGCGGTATCGCGAGAGGTTCGCTGATGCGGTATCCGCGCCAGGTCGCTGCGCCGGTCGGTTCCGCGCGGTACAGGCCGCGCGCAGCATTGCCGGTGCGTTCCCATTGCACTGGCCAGCCGATCGTGCTGCTGATGTCGTCGAGGAGGTTTCTGCCGCGATCGAGGGCGGCGCTGACCAGCGAGACCGCGGGCAGCGCGTTGGTCTTGTCCTGGTTGCAGCGGACGCAGGCAAGGACCAGGTTCGCGAGGCCGTCGATGCCCACCCGCGACCAAGGCAGTACGTGGTCTACCGGGCTCGCTGCTTTCACCGCCGCCTGGCAGTAGAAGCAGACCGGGCCGAACGCGTCTGCCAGGACGTCACGTACCGCGTCGAGTGAGACTCGGGATCTGCCGAACAGGTGCCCGCCGATGTCGGGCACCTCCGTGCCGACCGTGGCGCGGTTGAGCCGGCGTACATCCTCGGCCCAGAGGAGTTGGATCGCTGGGCGCAGGAGCCCGGCGATCCGGGCCAGGCCCGACGCCACTCCGGGGTAGAGCTCGAGCTGGGCGCCGTGGCGGTTGATTTCGCGCCAGGAGGTGGCGTCAGACATCCAGGAGTCGTCGTAGAGGAACCGCTGCTGGCGGCCGTCATCACCGGGCAACCGCTGTAACCGACTCAACGGCTGCTGGACCAGGGTCAGGACGACTTCGCGCACGGCCCACTCGTAATCGGTGCGGGCGATCGCGGCCACCCGGTCGAGCGGACCAGACACGCCGCGGTCACGAGCGACGGCCTGCAGCTGTTTCACCGAACGCAGGATCCGCGACACCGGCTGGCTGGACTGCCGCAACTCGTGTCCCTCGAACGGGCGGACCTGCGGCCAATACACCTCGATCACCCGAGCGGCGAGATCAGTGAGTGGCACGGGGAGCGGCTCGGATTCGTCCCCGGGCAGGTGCTCGACCGAGAAATCGATCAACCCCTGCAGCGTCGCCAGCTTGTACGTCGCCGTGCGCAGACCCGTTTCCAGAACCGCGACGACCCGCTGTCCCAGTGCTACCGGATCGACGCCAGCGCCCATGCGATCTGCCTACCATCGACCGCGTCGCATTGCACCGCCGCCATTAGCTCGACAGCCAGCCCGAGCTAGGCACGTAAAACGGGCACAGGCGAGTTCCCGACGTCCGACGGCGGGTGCGGGTTCCTCGCGGTCGGACCAAGAGTCGGAGAAAGGTGGCGTGGGCTCGATCCGCGGGTTCCTGTCAGTGCTTCGGCGGGCCGGGACGATCGATTGAGTCGCGGACCAGGTCGCGCGATGTCCGCCACCAGTACCAGCGCGGCCATCAGCCGCGGCGATCACCTCGATCGGCGACGCCACACCAGCGACGAGTCACGCCACCGTCACGTCACACGCACGGGCGACACCCCGATCGACAGCCCGGTGATGACAGCGCCGCGAACATGCGAGCGGTGTGATCTGGGTTCCCATGTCTGGTCAACACACGGCGAGATCGTATAAAATTTGCGTGAAGTTCAGCAGGAGTGCTGGGCTTGTCCCATCTCGACCGGAGACCCGATGCGCACCCGCACCACCGTCACTGCCCTGCTCGCCACCGCCACGCTCGGCGCCGCCGCGTTAGCCGCCCCCGCCGCTGACGCCGCCACCAGGTTGGCCTGTTCGGTGAAGCTGAGCACCTCCAGCCCGCGGCAGTACTCCACCATCTACGTCTCGGTGCACACCGCGTCCGCGGCCGCGGTGACCACTGCCGCGCACTACAAGACCAGCACCAACACCAAGCATGCTAAAGCGGACCGGTCCGGCAACGCCAAGATCAGCTACTACATCTCCGGCGCCACTAAACACCGCTCGGTGCCGCTGACCGTCGCGGTCGCCAAAGGCACCGCCCGCGGCGCCTGCACCACCAGCTTCACCCCCCGCTAACCAGTCGCACCCGAACCAGCCCCGCCCGCCGATCCCCGGCGACGCGCCCTGCCCACCCGCTGCGCAGGCCCCCGGTGTGACCTCGGGGCGAACTCCGTCTCACGCGGCCTCACTGTCTGCACCGAGGTCAGGGCAACCTGATTCGGCCGATTTTGAACGTGCCGACAGCGCAGGTTGCACGCTTTGCCGGCGATGAGGTCTACGAGCGCCCCATGCAGGGTTCAGAAGAGCGCGGCGCGCCCAACCGTGTGCCCCATCCGTCGAGACGGGCGGGGCACAGGCGCGGAATGGGATCAGTTGCTGTTGGTCAGTGGGGGTGCTGGTGCCATTGGGCAAGGTGGCGTCGCCGGGCAGCATGACGTTCTTAGGTGCTCTGGAAGCCCATTGGGTCGCTGGCAGTGTTGTCGGCGTCGCAGTACGTCAGGTCCGGCAGGTTCCAGGTGGTGTTTCCCTGGTGGATGGTCATGGTGCCGATGTCCCGGTACTGCCAGAACTCGCCCCAGATGTAAGTGTTCGCCGAACCGTGGTTCAACTCGTTCGCACTCTGGGGGAGCGCGGGATGGTCTGAGACGCGGCAACCTGCGGACCGGAACCGCAGCGCATCGCGTCTCGCCGAAAGCGAACCAAAATGGGTGCCATGCGGGGCGAATGGGCGCCGCCCGCCAGCCGCGATACGAAAATCCGAGCGCCGTTGGATACCCAGATGCCTTTTAGTAGAGAGGATCTGACAGCGACTACCCGCTGCGCGAGGTCGGCACATTCTCATTGTGGGCCCCGCGGGGCTCGAACCCGCAACCTACGGATTTAAAAGGGCGAATGCCATCCGCGCTCACAGGTCGGGGCACCCTGTGTTTGTTGGCCTCGAGATGATTCGCGCTGTCCTGGACGTGCATCAAATGGCGCTAGGCGCCGGTCTCATCCGGCCAAATTCCGGCTACGGAGCAGCGCCGGTAGCGCCCGCGCCGAATGACACGCTCGTCGCGGCTGCCGGTGCCCACGCCCGGGCTTGGTTAGACCACCGGTTGGCCGTCGTCAACCTGGAAGAAGGCCTCGATGCTCGGCCGTGCGTGCCCGGGTCGAAGGGCCGATGCCGAACTTGACTAGCGTCGGGTTCCATTGCGGTGGGGCGCACCGAACGCCGCGAGGGTCAGGTCTTGTTGCAAGGTGGTGTATGCCGGCTTGGGGCTGAGGTTGACGTCGTAGATGTCGGCGTAACCCTCGCCGATGAAGAACCCCGGTACCCAGGAGGTGGCGTCGCCGAACTCCCAGACGGTGAACGAGATGCACTGACGCACGGCGATGCAGGCCTTGAGCATCTGGTCGTACTCATACGGCTGGGCGAAGGTGGCGAGGTGGTCGGTCGGAACCTGCGTGGTCGGTGAGTCGACGAAGGTGCGCACGTCGACCTCGGTCAGGGCGACCTTGAGACCGAGCCCGGCGTAGCGCTGGAAGTCTTGCTGCATGGCGGTGGGGAAGCCGTACTGGGTGTCCAGGTGTCCTTGGTCGCCGATGCCGTCGATCGGTACGCCGTGGGCGAGCTGCTGTTGCACCCATGCGTAGACGGCGTCGCTTTTGGCGTTGGTGCCGTCCTCGCCGGCGATGTTGTAGTCGTTGTAGAACAGCAGTGCGCGCGGGTCAGCTGCGTGCGCCCAGCGGAACGCGTCGGCGATGATGTGCGCGCCGAGGTGGGACACCCAGAAGTCGTTCGGGTTGATACCGGATGGGTTGCTGTCGGTGAAGAACTCGTTGGCGACATCCCATTGCCAGATCTTGCCCTTGAAGTGTGTGACTTCGTCAGTGATGTGCTTGTGCAGCAGGGCGCGCAGCTGATTGTTGCTGATTGTCCCGTCGCTGATGCCGGTGGTCAGCCAGTCGGGCAACTGGTTGTGCCAGAGCAGGGTGTGTCCGCGCACGAGCTGGCCGTGTTGCTGGGCGAAGCGAACCAGCCGGTCGGCGCCGGACCAGTCGTAGCTGCCTTGCGTCGGCTCGACCACCTGCCACTTCATCTCATTCTCCGGGGTGACGGTGGAGAACTGATCTGCGGTGATGCTCCGATAGGCAGGGGTGTCCAGGTCGAACGGGCTGACGGCCGTTCCCATCCGCAGCCCGATCTTCGCGGCCAGCGCGCGCAGCGAGTCGGCCTGCGAGTGGGAGTCGTGGGAGGTGGCGAAGGCCTGTGCGCCCGCTGCCCCCGTGCCGACGACCGCGACCGCCGCCACTGCAGCCAGAACCTGCCGAAGCTTCATCAGATGCTCCTTCCGCCCGGTGGCGCTCGGACCCGATCCGGGTTCGAAAAGTTTCGACACCACACAGATCCTCCGAAACTGTAAACAGTCATTCAAAAACACGTCAAGCGTGCAGTGCGAATGGGATGCGCGCCGACCATCCGGTCGCTCGATGTGACCTCGAAATGTTTCGAGATGCCGACCGAATTCACTCGTAGGGCCAGCAGAGTCGGTCCGACGCGAACGATTGTCGCCGGTCCGACAGGCCCGGACGCCTGGGCAGCGCTCCCACCGATGGGTCGGTGCAGTGGGAGAAGAACACGTTTGCGGAGTCGTCCGCAACGGTGTCTGGCTGCGACTCAAATGATGGGGGCTGCTGTTCGCGCGGCGCACGGCGCTGATTTGACGAGCCGCTCGTCGTGGTTGTCCACGCGGATCGTGGAGGCCTGAACCTGCTCGGCGGTCTGTTCGCGGCGGCTAGTGTTTCTGAGGTGGGCGTGCCTTCTGTGGATCTGGGTTTCGCGACGCTGGATATCGATCGAGAGCGACGCCAGGGTTTGCCCGAGGTTGTCTACGGAGTTGGGAAGACCGCCGAGCAGGTCGAGGCGATCGTGCGGGTGCTGCTCGAGCGCAACACCGGCCCGGTACTGGTCACCCGGGTCGCCGCCGAGGCGGCGCAACATCTGGTTGCTGCCGTGCCCGGGGCGCGATACGAGCCGGATGCCGGCCTACTGGTGTGGCGGCCGGCCGCCCCGACCTCGTTCCAGGTCGTGGTCGTCACTGCCGGCACCGCAGACCAGCCGGTCGCCGAGGAGGCGGCGGCTGTCGCACGTGCGATCGGGTTGGCCGTGGAGTCAGTCCACGATGTCGGCGTCGCCGGACTGCATCGGCTGCTCGCCCAGGTTCCCCGATTGCGCGAGGCCGACGCGGTCGTTGTTGTCGCGGGCATGGAAGGGGCGCTGGCGAGTGCGGTCGGCGGCTTGGTGGCGTCGCCGGTTGTGGCGGTTCCGACGTCCACCGGCTACGGGGCGGCGCTTGACGGAGTGACGGCGTTGTTGGCGATGTTGTCCAGCTGTGCCGCCGGGATCACTGTCGTGAACATCGACTCGGGATTCGGCGCGGCGATGGCTGCATACCGGTTGGCGACGGCGGTCGCGCGCCGATGATCGGCGTGCTCGACCGGTTCGCCGGTCTTGCCGGTGACATGTTTCTGGCCGCGCTGCTCGACGCAGGCCCACCGCTCGGCGAGGTACGTGCCTCGCTCTCCGCGACGGGACTGCCCAATTGGGAGCTGCGGGTCGAGGAGATCGTCGACCACGGACTGAGCGTGACGCGCGTCCACGTCGACGTCGGAATCGACGGCCGGGAGCGGCGCCCCAGGGAGCTGGTTGATCTGGTCAGCCGTGCCATGCCCGCTCCGGTTGCGGCGGCGGGGCGAGCCGCTATGGGTGCGCTTGCACGGGCCGAGGCCCGGTTGCACGGCGTCGACGAGGAATCGGTGCATCTGCATGAAATTGGTGGTCATGACACCGTGGTCGACATCGTCGGCGTGCGCGCGGGGCTCCACCATCGTGGCGTCGATGCGCTGCACGTCGTGCCATCGCTGATAGGCCGCGGGACGGTCACGACTCGATACGGCGTGCGGCCCGTTCCTGCCCCAGCCACCGCAGCGCTGCTGGACGGATGCGTCACCGTCGTTCCGACTTGCCGGGCGAAACGGTGACGCCAACTGTCGCGGCGTTCATCGCGACGCTCGGCGCAGCTACCTGGTGGAGCGTCACGTGGGCATCCGGCGTGTGATCACCGTCGACCACGAGGGGAGGCCGGTGCGCGTCAGGGTCGGACCTCATAGCGCCAAGCCCGAACATGACGACGTGGCAAGCGTTGCCGCGGTTCTCGACCTCCCGCCGCGTGAAGTGGCCCGTCGAGCCATCGAGGAGGCCGGACGCAGGTGAATCTCGATCAGCGCGGTCGCCAACTCCTGGCGGCGTTCAGCGAGCCCGTCGCAGTCGCCTTTTCCGGCGGCGCGGACTCGGCGCTCGTACTTGCCGCGGCTGTCCGCTCCATGGGCGCAGCACGCGTTCTCGCGGTGACGGCGATGTCCGCCAGTTACCCGAGCGGCGAGCTCGCGCCGGCCCAGCGATTCGCGACCGACCTCGGGGTCGATCACGTGCTTGCCGACACCCACGAACTCGACGTGCCCGGATACCGTGCCAACGGCGCCGACCGGTGCTGGTTCTGCAAGTGCGAGGTGCTCGACGTCGTCGCGACGGTAATGCGACAGCATGGCTTCAACCAGGCGGCGACCGGGACAAACGCTGACGACGCGCGCGACCCGTTTCGTCCCGGCATCCGCGCCGGTGACGTCCGCGGCGCGCTCACCCCATTGCGCACCCTCGGCTTCGGCAAGGACGAGGTGCGCGCGTTGGCGCGCCGATGGGAGCTGCCGACCTGGGCCAAGCCCGCCTCACCCTGCCTGGCCAGCCGGATCCGGCACGGCGTCGAGGTGACGCCGTTTCGGCTGGCGCGCGTCGACCGGGCCGAGGAGGCCACCCGCTCGGCGCTGCAGGCGCGCAACTTGGGGACACTCGACCTGCGGGTACGCGATCTCGGCGAGGATGCCCGGGTCGAGGTCGACGCGTCGCTACTAGCCGAGTTGTCCGACGCGTCGGACATTATCGATGCGGTGCACGGGGCCGGCTTCGCGGGCCGAGTCACGGTGACGGCGTTCTCCTCTGGTGCGCTCAGCCGCGAGGCCATCGGCAATGATTGAGGTCGGGCGGTACCGATCGACCGGTCAAAACGGCATTGCGAGGAATGGGGAGGAATACTCGGCATCGTCGCGCAGCGCGTCCTCCGCCGAGATGGCGTCCAGGCGATCGCGTTCGGCCGCGATGGTCATGCCGAGCAGCCGGACGTCACCCGCTGTCGCCAGTCCGCTGATCTCGTCATGTGACAGCACCCAGGACACCGCGGCCCGAATGCGATCGGCCTCGTCCAGCGGCTCGTACCAGGTGGCGTAGCGGTGCTCACTCTGCGGATCACGCCAGTTACGCCGAGCCACAGTCTTGATCGTCATCAGCCCGACGTCCTGACTACGCACCTCGTCCGCGAGCGCGCCATAGGCGACGCGGAACCCATCGTCGCGCCATAGCACCGGGTTTAGCGGCGTCAGCACGGTCGCGAACGGATGGCGGCGTAACCCTTCCAGGTGGGTGCTGGCCGCCGAACGGCCGTGGCCGGTAATGCCGATCGCGCCGACCATGCCCTCGTCCAGGGCTCTGACCGCGGACTCCAGGGCACCCCCAGAACGCGTCACCGAGTCGAGCGTCGGCAGATCACCGACCGCGTGCAGCTGCAACAGGTCGACGCTGTCGACCTGCAACCGTTCGAGCGAATTGTTGATCGACGCCCACGCGAGGTCTGCCGCGCGTTCCTCCACCTTGGTCGCGAGGAAGATCTGATCACGAATGCGGCTCATCCACGGCCCCAGCCGAAGTTCCGCATCGCCGTAGCTGGCCGCCACGTCAAAGTGGTTGATGCCAGCATCGAGCGCTTCCTGCACCGATTGATCAGCAGCGTCCTGATCGATCTCCGACAGGGCTGCCGCCCCGTAGATCAGCACCGAACTGTCGTGTCCCAGTCGGCCGAGCCTGCGTCGTTCCATTGAACGGCTCCCTCGATCGGCGATATCACTTCAGGATGGTCCTACCCGGACCACCCAGTTTGCAGGCACCGCCACACCTACGTGCGAGCCGGCGTCGTACCTGTGACCGCCGCTCGAGTGGCGGCCCGGTCATGATCGGGAAGCGGTCGTCCGGCGTGGTGGAGCCGCGCAGCACGAGGGCGGCGGCGAGCTCGACGTGGTGGGAGTCGACCGACTCGCCGGCAGCTGCCGGTCGCGGCGCGGTTCGGGGCGCGATCGGGCCCATTTTTGCGCAACGGCTGGGCCATGGTGGTCAACCGCGGCCAGGCGACGTGTGTCTCACCACACCCGCAGGTGGCTGGCGGCAGCGAGGGTCGCGACAGGCCCGGCGGGGTAGCTGTGGCCTTGCTTCTTGTGTTCGCCAACGAGGTCGGTATCGATCAAGGCGGGGCTGCCGTCGGGTTCCTCGTAGTCTGCGTCGACGAAGCGCACGCGCTGCAGGTGCGGCCCGGCGACGACACGGACGCCGGCGCGGTCGAAGTCCGGCGGCATCTGGGTCTGCAGGTACACCGCGTCGCCTTGGTCGATGACATCGACGGAGACATCGCCATCAAGGGTGAGGGCGTCCTGCTCGGCGTCGCTTGGGCGTGCTCCGCCGGCGTAGACGTTGCTGCGGAGGTAGACGGGCTGCTTGACCCCGGGGAAGCGGGTGTGGTCACCGGGTGGCTGCTCGTCGATACGGTCGAGGTACTCGGCGAAGCTGGTCGGGTGGCCTTGGTACACGGCCGTTCCGTACCCGGCGGTGCTGTGGAACCTCGACCCGGGCGCGTAGGCGTGGTTCACGTCCCCGCCGAGGAACACGTTGCCGAAATACCGGTCGTCCGCTCCGTAGATCACGGCGTAGCCGGCGACCTGGGTGCTGTGCGGGACGTGGTACGGCGTGGCGCGGTCGAGCACCGGCTCCCACCGCAGCGTGCCGCACAGCAGGTTGTTGACGAACGCGCCGCCCTGGCTGAAAGATTCGACGGACACGGCGGACGCGAAGACGTTGTGGTCTACGAGGTAGGGCCCGTGGCTGACCTCGACGAAAAGGTCGCGGTTGTTGGCGTAATACACGTTGCGCGAGATGCGGGTTCCCTGGGTCTGCCAGTCGAGCCAGGTGCCCAGCGAGCAGTCATGGATTCGGTTGTGGCGGATGATCACGTCGATGGCGGCGTGCAGCTTGATGCCACCGATCTCGTAGCCGTAGAACTCGCGCTTCAGCGCGATGTTGTAGATGTGGTTGTCCTCGATCGTCGAGAAGACGCATCCCAGGTGCCCGACGATGCCGTTCTGGCCGCAGTCATAGATCGTGTTCCGTCGGATCACATGCGACCCGACGTGTTCCTTGTCCCAGCCGATGTGCCGGGCCGCGAACACCGCAAATTTGCGCCCGGTCGGCAGCGTCCGCGCCTGGCGACTCGGCGAGAATCCAACTTGTCCAACTCCGCGAATCCGGTCTCGAGTGGCTGCGCCGCGACGTAGTTTTCGCTATGGAAACCATTTTCGCGTAACCGAGTTTCGCGTAACCGAGTACGGAAGGTATATCGCAGATGACAGTTCGCTCCGGGGCACAAACCAGCACGCGGCGACGCGCACCGGTCTTGCCCAGCGCCTCGGCGCTTCGGCCGTTGGCGATCGGCGACGTGCGAATCACCGGCGGTTTCTGGGCCGACCGGCAGCGCGTCAACCGCGAGGTCAGCATTCCGATCGGCAGCGCCCGGTTGCGCGAGGCCGGCAACCTCGCCGACCTGGAGCTCGCCGCGCAGTTCGTGGCCGATCCCCGCCGCGCGGCAGATCCGGCGTCGTACCGGGGCCCGGTGTTCATGGATTCCGACGTGTACAAGTGGCTGGAGGCGATCTGCTGGGAGCACGCGCGGGCCGCGTCTGACGAGCTGCGGGCCGAGGTCGACATCTTCGGGTTTGCCGTCGCGGCCGCACAGTGCCGGGACGGTTATGTGAACAGCTTTGTCCAGGTGACCCGCGCCGGCGCCGAGCGCTACCGCGACCTGGTGATGGGCCATGAGCACTACTGCATGGGCCACCTCATCCAGGCCGCGGTGGCGGCGCATCGCGAGTTCGGTGACACACCGCTGTGGCAGGTGGGGGTGCGGGCCGCCGATCATCTCGTGGCGACCTTCGGCTCGGATGGAAATCCTGGTCTGGACGGGCATCCGGTGGTCGAGATGGCATTGGTCGAGCTGTTCCGCGAGACCGGTGACGAGCGTTATCTCCACCTCGCCGAGCACTTCGTCGCCACCCGCGGCCACGGCACGATCCATGGTTCGGGCCGGGCGCCGACCTATTTCTCCGACCGCGTCCCGGTGGCGGCAACGTCGGTCCCCGAGGGTCACGCGGTGCGCGCAATGTATCTCGCGGCCGGTGCCAGCGACGTCGCAAGCGAATCGTGCGCCTCGGCTCCGCTCGCCGACGCGCTCGAGCGGCAGTGGCAGCAGATGGTCGCGACGAAGCAGTACGTCACGGGCGGTCTCGGCTCCCGCTGGGACGGCGAGGCGTTCGGCGACCCCTATGAGCTGCCGCCCGACGTCGCGTACGCCGAGACCTGCGCGTCGATCGGCGCCGTCCAATGGGCCTGGCGACGTCTGCTCGCGACCGGAGACGTCCGATACGCCGACGGCATCGAGCGATTACTGTTCAACGGCTTCATCAGCGGCGTCTCTCTCTCCGGCGACGAGTTCTTTTACGTGAATGCCCTGCAAGTGCGCTCGGACGCGGTGTCGGCCGACCACCGGCAACCCGTCAACGGGCGGCAGAAGTGGTTCCAGACCGCGTGCTGCCCGCCGAACGTGATGCGCACGATCGCCCAGCTCGGGGCCTACCTCGCCACAGGTGGCGACGCCGGGATCACCGTTCATCAGTACGCCGCCGCCGAGCTTCGCGACGGTAGTCGCGAGATCGGTGTCGAGACGAACTATCCATGGGACGGCATCGTCACCGTGACGGTCCACGCAACCGACGACGCCGATTGGACGCTTGCACTGCGGGTGCCCGAATGGTGCGACGGAGCGATGCTGCACGACCCGGACGGCGCCACCGCGTCACCTGCGGGCGGCTATGCCCGGCTGACCCGGCGATGGCGGGTCGGCGATCGCGTCGTCCTGCGACTGTCGATGCCGATTCGGCTGACAGCGGCCCATTCGCGCGTCGATGCCGTGCGCGGCTGCCGGGTCATCGAACGCGGACCGCTGGTCTACGCGGTGGAGCAAGTCGACGTCCCTGACCTCGCCGTGGATGACCTCCATCTGGCCGGCACCGACCTGGTGGCCGAACGCCGCGGCGACTTGCTCGGCGGGTGCGTGACCATCACCGGCACCGGCGTCTCCGTGGCGGGGGCGATGTCGCAGTTCACTGCCATCCCGTACTGCCTCTGGGCAAACCGTGAAGTCGGCGCCATGCGGGTGTGGCTTCCGCTGCGGGAGCCCACGGCTACTTGACGCCGGCTCGATCATGGCGATGATTCCGGGCGTGATCCTCTACGTCGTCCGCGGCGCAACTACATCAGCGGTCTCGGCTCGGGCGCGGTCAGGGGATGAGCATGTCCATGACGCCTGCCGGCCGACGGGGTGGTCACCCGCTTCGAGGCGGACGATGCCGGGTTGCAGGTGACCGCGATGCCCGGACCGGCGCCGGCCCGCCGAGGACGGCACTCGACCACGACGCCGCAAGACCGTTTCGCCGCCGTGAACGGCGCGATCGTCGTACTCGACTCGGTCGGCGATCTCGCGGGGGGCGTATCTCTCGACAGACGGCTCGGGCTGTTCGGCGCTCCGACGTCGCGTCGCGATCGTCTCGATTGGCCTGGGCGGCACGGGCGTCACTCAGGTCATCCCGGCCGACCGGCAGCCGCACTGCATGGTCGCAGATCCGTTCGCCGTGCCGGAGGACCCGGCGGTGTGGGTATGCATGCTGGGCGACGACGTGCTGTTGCGGGTTGGCCAACGCAGCGAAAGTTCGACCCGGATCGGAGTGTGCCGGTGCCGGCGGGCTTCGGGCCGCGCCATCTCGTTGCGACACGAGACCGTCCCCGCCGGGCACCTACTGACCTTGAGGTCGCGCGGGCGCCGGTGCCGCCCGGTGCACTCCGGGTCAGCTGACCCGTGTCACCTCGAGAACCATGACTTTCCGACCGGCCCGGATCACGGACAGACGCTTCTCGCCAGTCCAGCATGCTGAACGGCGTCTTGTTCTTACCCGGTGACCCCGATAAACGCTGACGGCGACCTTGATATGGGCACGCTCGCCGCCTATTCGAACGCGGGGTTTCTGCTGGGCCGGGTGGCGTCTTCGCGGCCTGCGGCACCGGAATGGTTCTATGCGCTCGACCTCACCGAGCATCGCGCCGTGGTCGAGATGTGGGTGCGCGTCGTGGGGGGGATTCCGGTGTTCGCCGGCGCGGGACGCATTGCCGATCGCGACATCGTCGTGCGGGCCGTGCGGCGCGAGGCGGTGGCGTCGTAGTGTCCGACGCGCCACTACTGGGGCGACCTGCGGCGCACCCAGTTACTCGGCGGCATCTGCGAGGTGCTCGGTTGGGACTGTCGATGCACTCCCATTCGCAGCTGGTGATCAGCCTGCCCGCGGTGGTGCATCTGGCCGCGGTGACGCCCGAGCTGACGTATGCGTGCGATAGGCAGTGGGCGTTGAAGACGCAGGACGTCGTCGCCGGTGAACCATTGATCTTCGTGGCTGGCGCGGTGGCGGTGCCGATGGCCCCCGGGCTTGGGGTCGACCTCGCCCGCGACCGACCGGCTCGGCGAATTGCCCGAGCAGTACCGGCGGTGTCCGCGACCGTGCGGACAGTTGCTACCGCAGGTCGGTCGAGGACGGCTACCAGCCGCGGCCCTGGTAATGGGAGGTGCGCGATGCGGGTCCTGATCATCGGCGCGACCGCTCACGTGGCCACCTACCTGGTGCCCGCGCTGGTGCGCGCCGGACACGGCGTGGTCGCGATGAGCCGTGGCACCCGCAGCCGTACCATCCCGACCCGGCGTGGGCACAGGTCGAGCGGGTGGTCGCCGACCGCGATGCCGCGGAGGCCGACGGCGCTTTCGTCGAGACGGTGCGCAACACGCGGCCCGACGCCGTGATCGACATGATCTGCTTCGAGCCGGCGTCGGCGCAACAGCTGCTCGACGGACTTGCGGGGCACGTCGGGCGGCTGCTGATGTGCGGCACCATCTGGGTGCACGGCCCGACTCTCCTCGCGCCGACCCGAGAGTCGGATCCGCGCGCTCCCTACGGCGAGTACGGGACGAAGAAGGCCGAGATCGAGCGACTGGTCCTTTCCGCCGATCTCGACTGCGTCGTGCTGCATCCCGGGCACATCAGCGGTCCCGGCCGGCCGGTGATCAATCCCGTCGGCAACCTGGATCCGACCGTGTGGGAGCGGTTGGCTCGGGGCGAGCCGGTCGCCGTGCCCGGTGACGGCGTTGCCACCGCGCATCACGTGCACGCGCAGGATGTCGCGCAGGCCTTCGAGCTTGCCCTTACCAGCGAGGCGGCGACCGGGCGGGCGTTTCACGTCGTGTCCGAGCAGGCGATGTCCGCGCGCGGACTGGCCGAAGCGGCGGCGAACTGGTTCGGTCGCGAGGTGGATCTGCGGCCGATGCCGTGGTCGGAGTTCGCGCCCAGACCAGCCCAGAGCACGTAGCGGCGAGTCGTGAGCACCTGCAGCGCAGTCATGTGATGAGCGTCGAGAAGGCGCGGCGGCTGCTCGGCTACTCTCCCGCGTACAGCAGCATCGCGGCTGTCAAGGCAGCCGTCGATTGGCTCATCGACAACGCCCAGGTGCGTATCTGAATCACGACCCTTCGAGCACCGCGTCGACCAGGTCGACGGTGAGGTCGTCGAGGTTGTCCAGGACGACGTCGGCGAGCGCCAACGCGTCGTTCGGTTGTGGGAACGCCGGCTGTGGGACGACGACGAGGCGTAGCCCTGCCGCGTGCGCAGATCGCATGCCGTTCGCCGAGTCTTCTATCGCGACGGTCTGCGCCGGGTCGGCGCCGAGGCGCCGCACGACCTCGAGATACACATCCGGCGCGGGCTTGTTGGCGGCTACCTCGTCACTCGCGACGGCGACCCGGAATGACGCCCGCAGCGGCGAGGACCGCAGCACGGTGTCGATCAACAGGCGCGGGGAACCGGACGCCAGCCCGAGCGGCCACTTGCGTGCGAGCCGGTCGACCGCCTCGAGCGCGCCAGGCAGCAACGGCAGGTACTCGGCGTACCGACGGGCGAGCGCGTCGATGACGTCATTGGCGATCGACTCCGCGGTGCCCGGAATTCCGACCTCGCGGATCAGGTAGTTCGACCAGTCGGCGGTGCCGACGCCTTGCAGCGCTGCGGACGCGCCGGCTGGCCAGGCCCGACCTGCGCCCTCGGCGATCCCGCGGCGCACCTCGTCCCACAGGCCTTCGGAGTCGACGAGGACGCCGTCGAGATCAAACACCACGGCCTGCACAACGGCACCGTACGCGTCAGCGCGCCGGCCGGTCGATTCTTGACGTATGCGTGATGTGCGGAGTATGAGTTGTATGTTTACGCGAACGTTCGCGTAGCGGCGGTTCGTTGACCACGCAGCGGACCTTCGCGGTGCGGAGGCAGCCGTGTATGTGTCGCTGAAGGATGTCGCCGCACGCGCCGACGTGAGCTTCCAGACGGCCAGCAAAGTCCTTAGCGGCCATGAGGGCGCCGCCTCTGCCGCCACCGCGCAGCGCATCTTTTCGGCCGCCGAGCAGCTCGGCTATGTGCCGAATGCACTCGCCCGCGGGTTGGTGCGGCGCCGGTCGATCACCGCCGGGATCCTGGCCGACGATCTTGCCGATGCCGCGCTGTCCCGCGTCGTCGCCGGGGCCCAAGCGGGGTTGGCGGCGAAGGGGCACGCGACGGTCCTGTTCGCCGTTCGGCCCGAGATCGAGGCGGGCGAAACGCTGCGCAAAGTCCTGCAGCATCGCGTCGACGGTCTGCTCGTCGTCGCGCCGAGCCTGGAAGCGGACACCAGCTTCACCGACGCCCTCCACAAAGACCTGCCGGTGGTCAGCCTCCATCACCTGCCCGGCACGCATGCCGTGCTGCTCGGCTCCAATCATCGGACGACGGGCGCGATGGCCGCGGCGCACCTGCGCGAGCTCGGTCATCGCGCGATCGCAACGGTCACAGGACCGTCGCGGCGGCAGGTGGTGCGCCTGCGGCATGACGCATTTCGCCGAGCACTCGCCGACGCCGGGATCGAGCTACCGGCGACCCGGGTCGAGCGGGCCGACTGGTCGCCCGACGGCGCGTATCTCGCCGCGCAGCGCATCCTCGATCAGGACCCGAAGGTCACGGCATTGTTCGTGCACAACGACACCATGGCCATGGGCGTGTTGCGGCTGTTGGCAGACCGCGACATCGGCGTGCCGGAACGCGTTTCGGTGATCGGCTGCGACGACCTGCCGATGTCGCGGTTCCTCGTTCCGTCGCTGACCACCATCCGGGTGCCGTTCACCGAGACGGGCGAACGCGCCGCAGCCGTGCTGCTCGAGCTGATCAGCGGCCAGGAGGTACCGGGCCGCGAGCTGCTCGACGTGCACTTCGTGCCGCGCGCGTCGACCGGCCCGCCGCCGCGAGCCGCGCGCAGGGCTCGAGCCAACGCGCCGCCGGGCGAGGCCATCGGCCGAGCCCGGCGCCGACCATCTACATCTGGCCCCGAACCACTTCCGACCCAGGGCGCGAAGGAGCGATCCGATGTCCGATCACGAAAGAGTTCCTGACCCACAGGGAGTCAGCCGAAGAACGTTTCTTGGCGGAGCGTTGGCGCTCGGTGTGAGCGCCGGCGCGCTCAGCGCCTGCTCGTCTCCGGTGGGAGGCGGGCTGACGGGTTCGAAGATCGACCCGAAGGCGGTCGCCTATTGGAACTTGTTCGGCGGTGGTGACGGCGTTCGCATGCAAGCGATGGAGACCGGGTTCGAGAAGAGCTATCCGAACATTCCGCTGCAGTCGGTGACCCTGGCATGGGGCAACCCGTATTACACCAAGCTGTCGCTCGCCACGATCGGGAAGAAGCCGCCGCAGGTCGCAGTATCGCATCTGACTCGGATGAAGACCCTGCAGGCGGCGGGCCTGCTGCAGCAACTGCATCCGGACGACCTCGCCCGGCACGGCATGACGCCGGAACGGTTTAATCGGCGGGCCTGGAACGCCGGCCTCGTCGACGGGAAAGCGTTCGCGATTCCGCTTGACACCCACCCGTTCGTCTGTTTCTACAACACGAAAGTGTGCAAGGAAGCCGGGCTGCTGGACGGTTCCGGCAGGCTAAAGCCGATCAACAGCGAGCAGGCCTTCTACGACGCGCTCGGTAAGGCCAAGAAGGTCACCGGCCAGTACGGCGCCACCATCGCGGTCGTGAACGAGACGTCCACGCCGTGGCGGATCTTCCAGTCTCTGTACAGCCAACTCGGCGGATTAGTGCTGGCCGATCAGGGCGCCCGCGTCGTCATCAATGACCAGAAAGCGATGAAGGTACTCAACTTCCTCAGCACGTTGAACAGCAAGAACCTGATGTCGGGCAAGCTCGACTACCAGGGCGCGATCGCGTTGTTCAGCGCCGGCCGGGCCGGCTTCTACTTCCAGGGCGAGTGGGAAATCTCGACGTTCCAGACCGCCAAAACACCGTTCAGCATGGCCAAGTTCCCCAATGTCTACGGCGGCAACAACTACGCCGTCCAGGCCGACTCCCACACCTTGGTGCTTCCGAAACGCCACGGACAAACTCGCGCGGAACTCGACCGGTCCCTGACCTTGGTCCGCTCGCTGCTGGATCAGAGCGCCACATGGGCAGCCGGCGGGCATGTGCCGGCCTGGTTGCCCTATCGCAACAGCCCCGCCTACGCCAAACTCACCCCGCAGTCGAACTATGCGTCTGCCGCAGACGCCGCCGTGTACGACCCGGATGCCTGGTACTCCGGATCTGGGTCCGACTTCGAGATTGTCGTGGGGGGCACGATTGGCGCCGTGATGGGTGGCTTGACCACACCGAGCGGTGGATTGGCGCAGATAAAGAGCAAGCTGCAGGTCCTCGCGAACACCCAGCCGCCGATCTAGCCGCCCATCAACTATCCGGGAGACCACCGTGACGACAACCGTCCAACTTCCGCCCCGCACCGCTGAGACGGCCCAGGCCGACGTCGCACGGCCTCCGGGCCGGGGCCGCGACGACCGGCGCGCCGCCGTCGGCTTCCTCGCGCCGTTCGTCATTCTTTACCTGCTGTTCGTGGTCGGTCCGGCGATCTACGGACTGGTGATGAGCTTCTTCGACACCAGCTTGGTGAAGTCCGGCCTAGGCAAATTCAGCGGCTTCGACAATTACGTCGAGGCTGTCAAGAGTTCTGACTTCTGGAACGCGATGTGGCACACGGTGTGGTTTACCATCCTGACCACGCCGCCGTTGGTTATCTTGTCGTTCGTCTTCGCGTTACTCGCCGAACGCGCGTCGCACGGTAAGTGGTTCTTCCGGCTGGCCTTCTTCGCGCCCTACATCCTGCCGTCCGCAACAATGGCACTGATCTGGGTCTGGCTGTATACGCCGGGGATCGGTCTGGCTTCGGCCGTCGTGGAGAAGTTCGGTTTCACCGCGCCGGGGTGGCTCGGTGACCCCAAGTGGGCGATGATCTCGATCGCGATCGCCACTGTTTGGTGGACCCTGGGCTTCAATTTCGTCCTCTATCTCGCCGGGCTACAAGACATCCCGCGCGAGCTCTACGAGGCATCGGCACTCGACGGCGCATCACCGTGGCAGCAGATCCGCACTATCACGATCCCGCTGCTCGGCAGGACCACGACCCTCGTGGTGACCCTGCAGGTGATCGCTTCGCTGAAGGTCTTCGACCAGATGTACATCATGACGTCGGGCGGACCGAACTTCAGCACCCGGCCGGCGCTCGAGTACATCTATGACATCGGCTTCACCGACTACCGCGTGGGCTACGGCGCTGCGGCGTCGACGTTGTATTTCATCCTGCTGCTGATCGTGTCGGCGGTGTGGTTCGTTCAGACTCGCCGCTCTGAGAAGAAGGTGTGACCGATGGCGACCGTCATCAGCGAGAAGGAATTCACCGTCGACCGCGGCCGCGGCACGGCGACCAAGACGATGGCCGGCTCGAAGCTGTTCAACCGAGTCTGCATCGGCGTGATGATCGCTTTCTCGATCATCTGGCTGGTCCCACTGTTGTGGGCCATAGACACCGCGTTCAAACCGAACGGCGAGACCGCCGACCTGCCGGTCACGTGGTGGATCAAGAATCCCACCTTGGACTCGTTCAAATCGATCCTGAGCCAGGGTGACATCTGGTACTGGTACGCGTCCAGCCTGATCATCTCGGGTCTGACGGTGCTGCTCACCGTTGTCACCGCGAGCATGGCAGCTTTCGCGCTGTCCCGGCTGAACTTCCGCTACCGCGGCGCGATACTCGGGTTCATCCTGGCCGGCATCCTCATCCCTATCCAGGTGCTGATCGTGCCGCTGTTCCGTGAGATGGGCGCCCTCGGGTTGTTGAACACGTACTGGGCGGTCATCCTGCCGCAGGTGCCGACCGCAATCGCGGTATTCATCTTCAAGCAGTTCTTCGACGGGCTGCCGACGGAGTTGGAGGAGGCCGCGCGGTTGGACGGGGCAAGCACCTGGTGGCTCTACCGTGGGCTGGCGATGCCGCTCATCAAGCCGGCGATCGCGGCGGTCTCGATCTTCACCTTCATCTGGTCCTGGAACAACCTGCTCTGGCCGCTGCTCGTTCTCAGCAACCCGAAATTGATGACGATTCCCGTCGGGCTCGCGACCGTGCAAGGCAATTTCGGTATCCGGTATGCGGACACGATGGCGGCTGCATTGCTCGGCGCGCTGCCTCTCATCGCGCTGTTCCTGTTCTTCCAACGCCAGATCGTGGAGGGCGTGGCCGGCACCGGGCTGAAGGGGTAAGCGTGATGCACCACGCCACTGTCACGATCGACCCGACCTTGCGGGTCGCCGACGTCGATCCGCGGTTGTTCGGATCCTTCGTCGAGCATATGGGCCGGTGCGTGTACACCGGCATCTACGAACCCGAACACGAGACTGCCGACGACGCCGGCTTCCGACGTGACGTGGCCGACCTCGTCAAGGCGCTGGGCGTGCCGATTATCCGGTATCCGGGCGGCAACTTCGTCTCCGGGTACAACTGGGAGGACGGCATCGGGCCGCGCGCGGAACGACCGGTCCGGTTGGACCTTGCGTGGCGCTCGATCGAGACGAACCAGGTCGGGGTGCACGAGTTCGCCGGTTGGGCCGAGCGGGTCGGCAGTGAGGTCATGATGGCGGTCAACCTCGGATCGCGCGGGCCGGAGGAGGCGCGTCGCCTGGTCGAGTATTGCAACCATCCGGGTGGCACCGAGCTCTCGGATCTGCGCCGCAAGAACGGCGCCGTCGATCCGTTCGGCGTCAAGGTGTGGTGTCTGGGCAACGAGTTGGACGGTCCGTGGCAGATCGGCAGCAAGACCGCCTATGAGTACGGCCGCATCGCGCGGGAGACCGGGAAGGTGATGCGCTGGGTGGATCCGTCGATCGAGTTGGTCGCCGTCGGCAGCTCGAACCGGCGCATGCCGACGTTCGGGGAATGGGAAGCGACGATGCTCGAGCAGTGCTACGACGTCGTGGACCACCTGTCGCTGCACAGCTACTACGAGGAACGCAAGGGCGACCGGGACAGCTTCCTGGCCGGCGCGGTCGAGCTCGACAGATTCATCGGCGAGGCGGTCGCCACGTGCGACTACGTCCGCGCCAAGGGCCGGCACAAGAAACAGATCACCCTGTCGGTCGACGAGTGGAACGTCTGGTACCAGTCACGGTTTGCCCAGATCCAGGGAGAGCTCGAGTGGGAGATTGCGCCGCGACTGATCGAGGATACGTACTCGGTCGTCGACGCCGTGGTCGTCGGCGATCTCATGATCACCTTGCTCAAGCACGCCGACCGCGTGAAAATCGGCTGTCTCGCCCAGCTCGTCAACGTCATCGCGCCGATCAGGTCCGAGCCGCACGGACCCGCGTGGCGGCAGACTACGTTCCATCCCTTCGCGTTGACCTCGGCGCACGGGCGCGGCACCGTGCTGCACTGCGTCGTCGACAGCCCGGTGTACGAGACCAACTGGCTGGGTGAGGTGCCGCTGCTCGATCTCGTGGCCGTGCACCACGGCGACACCGAGACCGTCACGGTGTTCGCGGTGAACCGGGCGCAGACCGACCCGATGACGCTCGACCTCGACGTGCGTGCGCTAGCCGTCGGCCGGGATGGCGGGTGGGTCGCGGAGCATGTCGCGCTCTGCGACGAGGACCCGAACGCGGTGAACAGCGCGGATGACCCAGACCGAGTCGTGCCACTGCAGCTGGATACGGTTGCGGCGGACAACGGACGGTTGCGGGTCGAGCTGCCGGCGCTGTCCTGGAACATGCTCACGCTGCGCAAGTCGTGAGGAACTGCTGCGTGGAAAGGACATCGACGCGGTGAAAGCGGCCCAACCCGGGCGCGAGGAAGCGTTCGTGATCGGCGTCGACTTCGGCACGCTGTCCGGGCGGGCCGTCGTCGTGCGGGTGTCCGACGGGGCCGAACTCGGGTCCGCAGTCACCGAGTTCCCGCACGCGGTGATGGACCGTGAGCTCGCCTCATCGGGCGCCGAGCTGCCGCCGGACTGGGCACTGCAGGATCCGGCGGACTACGTCGAGGTCCTCAGGACGGCGATCCCGAAAGCTCTTCGGACCGCAGGTGTGGACGCTACCCGGGTGATCGGCTTGGGTACCGACTTCACTGCATGCACGATGGTGCCGACGCGCGCCGACGGCCGCCCGCTGTCGACACTGCCGGAGTACGCCGACCGGCCGCACGCGTACACCAAGTTGTGGCGCCACCACGCCGCACAGCCGCAGGCGGACCGGATCAATGCGCTCGCCGCTGAGCGGGGCGAGACCTGGCTGGGTCGCTATGGGGGGTTGATCTCGAGCGAGTGGGAGTTCGCGAAAGGACTGGAGCTGCTCGAAGGTGACCGCGAACTGTACGACCGGACGGATTGCTGGGTGGAGGCCGCCGACTGGATCGTGTGGCAGCTCACCGGTTCATACGTACGCAATGCCTGCACGGCCGGTTACAAGGGCATCTTCCAGGAGGGGGAGTACCCGAGCGGGGAGTTCCTCGCGGCGCTCAACCCGGATTTCGCCGACTTCGCCGAGCGCAAGCTGTCTCGCGAGATCGGCCAGCTCGGCGCGGCGGCCGGCACGCTGTGCGCCGAGGCTGCGCAATGGACCGGGTTGCCTGAGGGCATCGCCGTCGCCGTCGGCAATGTCGACGCGCACGTCACCGCGCCGGCCGCCCAAGCCGTGGAGCCGGGCCAGATGGTGGCGATCATGGGCACGTCGACCTGCCACGTGATGAATTCCGAACGGCTGGCGGAGGTACCCGGCATGTGCGGGGTGGTGGACGGCGGCATCATCGCCGGGCTGTACGGCTACGAGGCCGGCCAGTCGGGCGTCGGCGACATCTTCGCCTGGTACGCGCGAAACCAGGTGCCGCAGTTTGTGGTCGACGAGGCGAAGGCGGCCGGCGCGTCGGTGCACCAGTACCTGAGCAACCTGACCAAGGACGACCCGGTCGGTTCGCACGGCCTGATTGCGCTGGACTGGCACAGCGGGAACCGGTCGGTGCTCGTCGACCACGAGCTGAGCGGTCTCGTGCTCGGCACGACACTGGCTACCCGGCCCGAGCAGGTATACCGCGCGCTGCTCGAGGCGACGGCGTTCGGCACCCGCATGATCGTGGAAACCTTCGCCGAAAGCGGCATCCCGGTGACCGAGTTCATCGCTGCCGGCGGCTTGTTGAAGAACCCGGTGCTGATGCAGATCTACGCCGACACGCTCGCGATGCCGATCTCCGTTATCGAGAGCGACCAGGGGCCGGCGCTCGGCTCGGCCATTCATGCCGCGGTCGCCGCGGGCGCCTACCCCGACGTGCACGAAGCCGCGCGCGCGATGGGCAACCTGCGGCACAACGCCTACCTGCCGGATCGAGCGGCCGTGGAGGGCTACCACCGGCTCTACACCGAATACAAGCTGCTACACGACTATTTCGGCCGCGGCGCCAACGACGTCATGCATCGACTCAGGGCGCTCACAAGGCAGCGGCACACGCTGGAGGCGCACCCATGACCGACCCCGAGCAGTTCATCGCGGGGGTGCGCAGCAACGTCGCCGCATTGCACGCCGAACTCACCCGTTACGCCTTGGTGGTCTGGACCGCGGGCAACGTCTCGGAGCGGGTGCCCGGAACGCGACCTGTTCGTGATCAAACCGTCCGGCCTGGACTATGACGAGATCACCCCGGACAACCAGGTCCTGTGCGATCTGGACGGCAACGTCGTACCGGGTAGTGCGGGCAGTCAACGCAACCCGTCGAGCGATACCGCCGCCCACGCGTACATATACCGACACATGCCCGAGGTCGGTGGAGTCGTCCACACGCACTCGACGTACGCCACCGCCTGGGCAGCGCGGGGTGAAAGCGTCCCGTGCGTTCTCACCGCCATGGCCGACGAGTTCGGCGGGGAGATTCCCGTCGGCCCGTTCGCCATCGTGGGGGACGAATCCATCGGCATCGGCATAGTCGAGACGCTCCGCGGCCACCGCTCGCGCGCGGTGCTGATGCGCAACCACGGTGTCTTCACGATCGGCAAGGACGCCCGGGACGCGGTCAAGGCCGCAGTGATGACGGAGGACGTCGCACGTACCGTGCACATCGCCCGCCAGCTTGGCGAGCCGATACCCATCGCGCAGGAAGCGATCGACGCGCTGTTCGACCGGTATCAGAACGTCTATGGTCAGGCGCCGGCCGGCGCCACCGGGTAGCACGAAGGGGTCACAGATGCCGTTGCAGCCCGACCTCACCGGTTACACCGTGTGGTTCGTGACCGGCAGCCAGAGCCTCTACGGCGAGGAGACCCTGCGTCAGGTGGCCGAGCAGTCGCGCCGGGTGGCCGCGGTACTCGCCGAGTCGCCCGACGTCCCGGTACGCGTCGAGTGGCGACCGGTGGTGACCGACTCCGACTCGATCCGGCGCGCTGCGCTCGACGCCAACTCCGACGACACGGTGATCGGGGTCATCGCGTGGATGCACACCTTCTCACCCGCGAAGATGTGGATCGCCGGTCTCGACGCGTTGGTCAAACCACTGCTGCATCTACACACCCAGGCCAACGTCGCGTTGCCTTGGGCGACGATCGATTTCGACTTCATGAATCTCAACCAGGCCGCGCATGGTGATCGCGAGTTCGGTTACCTCGCAGCCCGGCTCGGAGTTTCCCGCAAGATCGTGGTCGGGCACGTGTCCAACCCGCAGGTCACGAACCGGATCGGCACCTGGATGCGTGCGGCCGCGGGTTGGGCGGCGGCGCACGAGCTCAAAGTGGCCCGGTTCGGGGACAATATGCGCTACGTGGCAGTGACCGAGGGAGACAAGACCGAGGCCGAGGTGCGGCTCGGCGTGCAGGTCAACACGTGGGCCGTCAACGAGCTTGCCGCGGCCGTCGACAGCGCGAGCGAATCCGCCGTCGACGCGCTCGTACGCGAATATGAGGAACGCTATGACGTGGTCCCGCAGCTGCGCCGCGGCGGCGAACGAGCACAGTCGTTGCGCGATGGCGCGGCGATCGAGCTGGGCTTGCGGTCCTTCCTCGAAGCCGGTGATTTCACCGCGTTCACCACAACCTTCGAGGATCTCGGCGCCCTACGCCAATTGCCCGGTCTCGGCGTCCAGCGGTTGATGGCCGAGGGCTACGGCTTCGGCGCGGAAGGCGATTGGAAAACGGCGATCCTGGTGCGGGTGGCCGCGGTGATGGGCGCCGGGCTGCCCGGGGGCGCGTCACTGATGGAGGACTACACGTATCACCTCGTCCCCGGCGAGGAGAAGATCCTCGGCGCGCACATGCTCGAGGTGAGTCCCAGTCTCACCACCTCCCGACCATCGCTCCAAGTGCATCCACTGGCCATCGGATCCAGGGAGGATCCGGTTCGACTGGTCTTCGACACGGACCCCGGTCCGGCCGTGGTCGTCGCGCTGGCCGACATGCGCGACCGATTCCGGTTGACCGCCAACGTGGTGGACGTGGTGCCGCCGGACGAGCCCATTCCCCACCTGCCGGTGGCCCGCGCGGTGTGGAAGCCACGACCGGATTTGGCCACCTCGGCCGCCGCCTGGCTCACCGCCGGCGGCGCCCACCACACCGCGATGACCACCCAGGTCGGCATCGACGTCATCACCGATTTCGCCGAGATCGCCGGCATGGAGCTGCTCATCATCGACGAGAACACCACCCTGCCCGCGTTCCGCAACGAGCTGCGCTGGAACCAGGCCTATCACCGCCTGGCGCAAGGCCTGTAGCACGCAGGCCAGGGCGGCGCCTGGATCACCGCACCTAGCGGGCCTTCATCGTGCCTTAGCGGCTGTTGGTGCGCGGAGCCGAAGGGCAGACTTCCAGCGCCTATTGGGCGATCCCGGGCTTGATCGACCGGCTGATCGCAGCCGAGAGGGTCGGACAATGGTGCAGTGCCGCGCATTGCATGAACCTCAACCCGGCGAAATCCGCAGATCCGGCAGATCCGCATGATGTCGGTGGCATCTGTGCGTTTGGATCGATGACCAGGCGGGTCGGGTATCGCCGAGTCGCGGGAGCCGCTGGGCGTGTTGCTCAGTTGTCGTGGGTGGCGCGAGCGCGGCTAACGCCGCCGGTCGCGACTCGCCTTGCGGCGGGCCCGTACCAATCAAGACGCAGTGCTGTGGCGTCGTCACTCAGCTTGCCGCCGGTTACCTCGCGCACCGTGCGACCGAGCTCTTGGACGATCTGGCGGGGGTGCCGATCGAGGCTGCGCCGTAGGAAGTCCTCGACGTGGAGGCGCCCGTCGAGACGATCGACGTAGCCGTCGGTAACCATCAGCAGCCTGTCCCCGGATGCGAGGGTCGCGGTATCGACGCGGTACGGGGCCGTCGCCAGCCCGAGGGGCAGCGGAGTGGTGAGCTCAACGGATGCCACCGCACCGTTGCGTATGAGGAAGGGGAGGGGTGCCCGGCGTCGGTGACTTCGACCCTGCCAACTGCCAGCCGGATCCTCATAGGCAATCCAGTGACGAATTGGTTCACGGCGTGGGTGTGCAAGGTGTGGTTCGCGGCTTCGGCCTGTGCGGCGGGAGAGGCCAATGGCGGACGCCGGTTGCGAAGCGTGCCGACGGCCAGGGTGGCCAGCAGCGCGGCACCGGTGTCATGACCCATGGCATCGGTCAAGGAGACGTACAAGTATTCATGATCGAGGCTGTACTCGAAGGGGTCTGCTGCAGCGATCCGTGACAGTTGGTTAGGCCGCCTGGTCGTCGGTCTGACTCATGATCAGTTCGTACTCGATCGGGGTCAAGTGGCCGAGCGCGGTCTGTCTGCGTCGGCGGTGGTAGGTGCGTTCGATCCAGGTCACGATCGCGATGCGGAGCTGGTCGCGGGTGTCCCTGCTCTGGCGGTTGAGGACGTTCTTCTGCAGCAGCAGCGACAAGAAGCTCTCCATGGCGGCGTTGTCGCCAGCGAGCCGACTGGCCCATCGAGCCGAGCATGCGGTGGCGGGTCAGAGCCTGCTGGAGTTTGCGGTACGAAATTGCGATCCTCGGTCGGTGTGAAGCACGCAGCCGGTGGTGTTCTGTCCCGCGGACGCGCGTCGGGCGACCGCTGAGTCGAGGGCTACGACGGCGATCTGGGAGGTCATGCGGTCGCTGATCGAGTAGCCCACGATCCGCCGTGACCACACGTCTTGATCGCGCAAAGGTAGAGCTTTCCTTCTCTCGTGTGATGTTCCGTCAGGTCCGAGAGCCAGACGCGGTTCGGGGCGCAGGCGGTGAACTCCCGGCGGACCAGGTCGTCGTGGGCCGGCGCGCCGACGCGGGCCTTGGCATACCGCTTCTTCTTGCCGAACCGGGACCACCAACCGTTGTCGGCGCAGATGCGCCACGCGGTGCGCTCGGCCATGGCTTGCCCGGCGTCACGGGCCTCGTCAAGCAGGAACCGGTAACCGAACTCCGGGTCATTGCGGTCGGCGTCGAAGAGCGCATTGGCCGGTGCGCCTGGGTCCATTCGGCGACGGTGACCGGCGCGCTGAGCCAGGCGTAGTAGTGCTGGCGGTGGAGCTTAAGGACCCGGCACGTCACCGCCACCGGCACCCTGATGCGGGCGCCGGCGGCGGCGAGCTCACTCACGAGCGGGTAGAGCCTTTTCCCGGCAACTGCGCCTGCGACAGATACGCAGCCGCTCGGCGCAGCACTTCGTTCTCCTGCTCCAACAACCGGTTACGACGCTTGAGCTCACGCAACTCGACTAGCTGATCCGAGGTCGGGCCAGGCTTGACCCCGTCCTCGACATCAGCAGCACGCAGCCACTTCGACAGCGTCATCGGATGGACCCCGAAATCGATAGCGATCTGCTCCAGCGTCACGCCCGGGGCCGCGATCACGAACGACCCGCACGACGTCCTCGCGGAACTCCTTGGGGAAACGCTTCGGCACAGCAACATTCTTCCAGCCCGGCCAACGGCCAAGCGATCTCAGATGTCACAGATCAGTGCACAAACCTCTTCCGACCAGCGTCGGAGCTGCGCGCGAGCCGCGGTTGGCGCCACAAGCCACCGGACAAGGTCACCGCGAACCCAGTCACGGTTCGGGGGAGGAGTGGGGCGTGCCGCAACAGCACGCGACGGGATGGCCCGAGATTCAGGCGTCGCCGTGCGCGGTGCCGCCGTAGAGCAGGGAACGGACCTCCAACTCGCGGTAGCGGCGGTGGCCGCCCAGCGTGCGGATGGAGGTGAGTTTGCCGGCCTTGGCCCACCGCGTGACCGTCTTGGGGTCGACGCGGAAGAGCGTCGCCACTTCCGACGGCGTCAGCAAGGCCTCTGGTGACGGAGGCTCCGGGCGCTCAAGAGGCGTTGTCATAGTGGATTCGACCCTTCCTGACGGAATGTCACGAGGAGTCCTGTTGGCCCCATAGACAGTGCCAAGTATGCACATAAAAAGCGCGATTCGTGAGGAACCAATGCGATCTGCTGTCCAGTCTGTAATAGATCGATCTGTTTTAGCCCGAATGCAACATTGATCTGGTGGGACTGGTTGTTCGAATCTCGGTATGTCCGCACGTCGTCGGGTCTCGCCCGGGGCGCCACCATCGTCGACCCACTCAATAACCGGTGAGACGGAGTGGCGGCAGCCGGCTCACGCAGACGGTCGAAGCCGACATGGGTGTCATATTTGTGACACCCGGGGCGCGCAGAGCCACCGCGTCGGAGACGACGGGACCTCTGAGGGGTGCAGCAGCGATCGCGGGCAATCTCGTAGGTCAGCGTCGAGCCGGCAGACTTGTTCTTCCACCCGTCGCTGCCCGGGCAACGCAGCGTCGCGAGCGGGACCAGGTGGCGCCGGCGCCCCGCGAGTAATGGCGGATCGAATATGGACGCCTACCGGTGAAGCATCGACCCGCATCGCTGTCGGGTATTGAGTGCCGTTCTGATCCGGTGGCGCACCCCGCACGTTGGTTGGAACATTTCATGTGGTTAGTCGGGCGCGCGGATGCTGGCGATTTCGAAGTGGCGGCCGGTGGGGACGTCTTCGATCTTGGTCTGGCGTGGTTCTTCGCCGGGTCCGTTGGCCCACCAGACTTGTTGGAATCGGTTTTGTGTGGTGCCGGCGCTGCGGTTGGCGCTGCTTTCCAGCGGCCAGAGGTTCGTTTCGTCGTCGGCTCCGCTGAAGGCCCAGTCGATGACGTGGTCGATGTCTGCCTTGTAGGCCAGGTCGTCCTCGAGGGTGATGCCTTCTTCGCGCAGTTCGCGCATGAAGCGGGCGACTCCTCGTCCACGGGGTTCGTCGCCGCCGCGGTAGATCAGTTTCCTGCCTTCGTAGGGCCAGTCGTCGACGCCCATGGCCAGTCCGTTGTCGTAGGTCTGGTGGGGGAACTTTAGGATCCGTTCGGCGCGGCGGGTCGCGGAGGGGCGGGTGAGGTAGTCCGGGTACCAGTCGGCGGGTTTGTGCCAGTCCATCAAGATTGCCTGGTTCGGGTTCAGGCCGGTGCGTGATTTCTCGTCGAGCGGGGCGCGGCGTTTGAGCAGCGGGATCTGCGGGCCCGATCCGCGCAGCCCGGTGACGAAACGCTCCCGCACCCCGCCTTGCGCGGCGGTCAAGTGATGATTGAGCACTTCCATCGGGGAGCCTTTCGCGAAGGTCAGCGCGGTCTGGGCGCCGATCGTCCCGCCGATGCTGAACAGTGGGAACTCGCCGGTGGTGTACTCGCCGCTGAGCAGCGAGTCGCTGCGACCAGCCGATTCCTCGAGGATGTTTAAGAACGAGCCGCCAAGGCGAAGGCGCGCCTGCGCCACCAGGTCCAGATCGAGGGTGGCCGCGGGAGTCAGCGTGAACACGGTGCGCACCAGCTCGCCGTCGCGGAAGTGCAACACCACGGTGCTGCCGGACAGAGCGATCGTGGCCCTCGCTGTCAGGTTCATCACGGTCTGCAGTTCGGCGAAGATGCGAGCCAGCCACTGGAACCCGGTCGCGCCCAGCGTCAACCGCAAAAACGGCGTGTAGTGCAAGCCGATGGCGCCACGGACCTGACCTTGATCGAGGCGGGCGGTGAGGTCGAAATCGCCGGAGAAATCGCCAGCGAGAAAGTCGTAGACCGCTTCGCCCGCGTGTCCACCCGCTATGCCGCCCTGCCGGGCGCCGTATGCCGCGCCGGCGAAGGCGCCGATCCCGCCGCCGACGAGCGCGCCGAGCGGTCCGAGGACGCTGCCGATTCCGGCGCCGATAGCGCCGCCGGCGACCCCGCCGCTCAGTCCGCCCTGGACGCCGCCATAGGCGGCGCCGACCACACCGGCCGCACCGCGGCCCTTGCTCGAGGCGATCGACTGCTCGCGGTATCTGGCGACCTGCTCGGCGCTGATAGTGCCGATCACCGGATCCAGCGTCAGCGACGGCCTGCTGACCGTGATCGGGTTGTGCGACCCGACCGCGGCCTTGACCGAGATAAACTCCCCGACCGGGATATCAGGGGTCTCGAGAATGCCCTCACCGATCCCGAACTCGCTCAGGTCATTGACCGCGAAGTCGATTTGGCGCCCCGAGGAAAAGGTAATCGGCACCGGACCCACCGCCGGCAGCTTCACCGGCGAGCTGTCATCCGCGCCGGTGGATGCCACCGGTGCCGGCGCCGGTGTGATTCCCGGTGCCGGAGCGGGCGTGGTCCCAGCGTCAGGCGCGGATCCTCCGGCGACAGGTGCTGGCGCGTGTTGACGCTGGACATAGCTGGCAACGGCTCGATTTCCGGCCGCCGCCTGAAGCCCGCTCAGGGTGGATACAGCCAACGGCGGCCGCCGCGACTGGGGAAACACCGGCACCGGAGCGGCCCGATGACCTCCACTTGCATGGAGTTCGGCAGCACGCGAGGTATCCCGTGCTGCACCCTCATGCTGCACACCCATAGCCACCACCTGTGACACAGCGCCCTACTAGCCAATCCTCAGCCAACCGTTGAGCCGCAGATCTACCTTTCGGGCACCACCCAAGCCACTCCACCGTGCCCGAATAGGCAACCCGTCCGGCCCAGCGCCCGCGTCGGCGATATCACGCGAACGGAACGCGATGCGCCAGCTCCGCGGCTGGTTGGGACCGACTCACGCCCACGCTCCATGCCGCCGCCGAACAATGGCGGATCGTATATGGACGGTTACCCGTGAAAGCTGAGTGAGCCTGGCATCCACGCCGGAGGATCACCGCTGTGAGGTGCCTGGTTGCCACGGTTGTGGATGGCACGCGACGACTCGGGCAGCCGGTTCGTTGGGCCGAAGTGGTGGGTGTCGCCGCCCGGGTCGGGGTGGTCGCGTGTCCGCCAGGAGCATCTCTCTTGTCGCTCGTTCTTCCCGCGCCGAAGCGTGGGCCGCCGAGCCCGATCTCTCACCGCGCCCACCAACTGAGCCGCTTGACCACCACGCTGCTTCAGTCAGCGGTAATGGCTGCCGGGCCGAGTATCAATGTCGGCATGAGCGCCGATTCGTACGCCGACCTGCTGGAAGATCTTTTCAAGCACTACGAACACAGCCACAGCCTCGCAACCGTCGAACACGTCGTCATGCAAGGCCGAACCGAGCTCACCGGTCAAGTTCCTCCCGCTGCACTGATGGAGCTGCTCGAACGGCTTGCCCGTCAACGCCTCGACGATTTGCCCAGCGAATACGCCCCGCGATGGCGGGTGTGATCACCTGATTTGGCCCCACTTCGCCGTCGTTTTGCAGTATTGGTAGGCAGGCGCACGCTTGGTGGATGAGCAACCCGACGAAGGACCAGGACGAGGCCGACCAGGCCGACCAGGCCGACCAGGCCGACCAGGCTGACCAGGCTGACCAGGCCGAGCAGAAGGACACCGGCGCCGACGGCACGGACACCGGTCCCGCCACCTCCGGGCACTCAGACGCCGAGAGCCAGGCACAACGCAACGCCGAGGACGAATCCCCCAGCTGAGCCTGCAACTCCTGGCCTGAAGTGGAACCGTGACCGTGGACAAAGTCCGACCCTGAGACCGAGGCCATGCTCGACGGCGCCGAGATAGAGGAGGGCGTCGCCGATGGACAAGACGTCCAGCGCCGCCCGCGCACCAACCCGGTTGATCGCCCGCCGATCGCCGGCAAAGACGACCAGGCCGCGCTGACCGCCGACCTCGAAGCGCAGCACGACGATTCCGTGATCAATCCAGAAAGTTCATTGCAACTCCGGGGTTGCTCCGGGCTCTCTGCTCAATCTGGCATGAGAGTGCGTTCGGTTACAGGATGAGGTTGGAGATCGCCGCATAGTGCAGGGCGGCCGCGGCACACACGAACAGGTGAAAGACCTCGTGGTAGCCGAAGACCTCTGGCCATGGGTCTGGGCGTCGCCAGTGGTAGAGGGTGGCGCCGGCGATGTAGAGCACGCCGCCGCCCAGCATCATGGCGAACGCGAGGACGCCGGCACCGACCCACACCGCGGGCAGGGCGGCGGCGCCGACACAGCCGAGCCCGATGAACGTGCCGCCCACCAGCCATTCCGGGGCGTTCATCCACACGAGATGAGTCAGCAGCGCCGCCGCAGTGAGGGCCCAGAGCACCCCCAGCACAGCTGGTGCCTGTGCCAGCATCGTGGCCGCGAAAACCGGCGTCGCGGTGCCGGCGATGAGCAGGAAGATCATCGCGTGATCGGCGCGCTGCAGCAGCCGACGGGTGCGCGGAGTCCAGGTGCCACGGTGGTACAGGGCGCTGGTGCCGAACAGTCCGCTGAGCACCAGAGCGTAAATCGTTGCGCCCCACCGCTGTCCCGCCGGCGCTGAGCTGATCAGCAAGGTGCCGAAGACGAGCGAGACCCCGAAACACAGCAGGTGTGACCAGCCTCGAAGCCTCGGCTTAGGGGCGATCAGGTCGCGACGGGTGTCATAGGTGTCGACGCGCGCGCTAGCCACCCCGAACTCCTCCCTCGCTCTGCATGCCCGGCCGATTCGCTGTCGTCTGTGTCGACGCTCGCGGCGAGGGCGGCGGCGGTAGGTCGCTGAACACGGATCAGTCGAGGCCGTGATTATATTCGCTCCGTTTGATCGGTCGAGGGCCGCTCGTAGCTGAGGCGCAAACCGGGATTGCGATTGCCCACGCGTCGGGCGCAGAATTTTGCTGGCAGGAGCGCGTCACAGAGCGGGGCGCCTTGCGAAGTGAACCGGAGAGTTGGGATGAACGCGCATCGGAGCAAGGCCGCCAAGCCCCCGGTGACCTATCCGGCAGCCAAGTACGGGCCGACGGCAGAGTACGGCGTTTGTGAAGCTGCGGGCTGCGGCGTCGAGGCCCGGACCACCTGTGCCGTCTGCACGGGCCACCACTGCCGTCGACATTCCCGCCACAACACCCACACCGCGCCCGAAGCACGCGGTCACACTTGACCCGGAACGTCTCAACGGTGGCCCCCGCCAGATACCCGGCCTCTTCGTGCTGTGGGATTCCGTCCACGTCCGGCCGTTGAGTCCGAGGCGCAGTCCGGACTGGTGCGCAGCGCTTGGGCCGAACGCAAAGTCGACCGGTGCCACCGGCAAACTGGCCTCGGCCTGAGATGACCGGGCCCGTCGCGGGAAAGGATGGAGCAATGCCCGACCTCGCGCAATTTCTGTTGGCCCGCATCACCGAAGACGAATTGGTCGCCCGCACCTCGATCGACTCAGGCGGCCGAGAGTGGTGGACCGAGGCAGAGGTCATCGACAGGTTCGGCGACGACACCGACGACACGACGGCGCCACCGACACCGACACCGACGACACCGACGACACAGACGGCGCCGCCGACGCGGCTCACATTGCGCGTTTCTCGCCTGAACGGGTTCTCGCCGAATGCGACGCGAAACGCCGCGTCCTTGACGACCATTTCCCCAACTGTGCCCAGGGAGACGCTGCGATGCTGTGTGTCACCTGCCGCGACAGTCCCGACGCGATGGCGCCAGCGCCATGGCCCTGCCCAACGGTGCGGGCTCTCGCACTGCCCTACGCCGATCACGCGAACTACCGCGAGCAGTGGCGACCCTGACCTCAACGACGCCGCCGATTCCAGACCAAGACCCCCGGCACGACATCGATCGGGGCGGACTGTGATCCCTTAGGGTTCGGCTATGCCGATGCTGAGCCTGAGGTATGCGACGGCGTCGGCGGCCCTGAGTGACCGGGGGAGTTAGCGGTGGGCAAGAGGGTGCGGGTGGCGCGGGTGCTGAACAGGATCGCACCGATGAGTGAGACGAGTGCGCCGCTGAGGAAGAACCCGATGCCGTGGCCGCTGGGGCCGGTGAGGGCTTGGTCGAGCGAGGCGGCGGTGAGGGCGATTGCTGCGGCGGCGAATGCGGCCGCGCCGAGTGCGTCGGTGAGCCCGGCCGGTAGCACGACCGCGGGCTTGGTGTAGCGGCGAAGCACGGCGTGTCCGCCGAGGAGCAACAGGCCCACCACGCCGGCCAGGACGCGCAACACGACGGCGTCGTGCGCCGTCTCGGCGACCGTCGACCCGCCGGTGCCCATGACGGTCGCGCCACCGACGAACTGCTGCCCGAACAGCGCATTCATCACCGCCGCAACGCCGCCGCTGAGGCCGACGGCGAGCAGCCCGCACCCGCCGAGCAGGATGGCCGCGCGCAGGGTCTCCAGGACTAGGGTGCCGAACGCCCGCCGCCAGGACCCGTGGGCCAGCCCTGGTGCCGGCCCGAAACGCCGCACCGCTTCCCGCTCGGCGCCTACGCGCGCCATCCCGGCGGCCTCGAGGTCGGCGGCGGCGGCGAAGAGATGATCGTTGGCCTCGTCCAACAGCCGGCGAGTTGTCCGCGGGTCCGCGTGCGTGCGGCGCAACAGCTCATCGAGGTAGTCCTCGATCGGCGTCGCGCCGTTCGCGGCGGTCATGCCAGCACCGCCTGCATGTGCGCGACGAATCCCTGCCATGCGCGCCGTCGCGCCGCAAACTCCGCGCGCCCGCGCGTGGTGAGCGCGTAGCTGCGCCGTCTCCTGCCCTGCGCGACCTCGACCGAGCTCGCGACCAGCCCGGCCCGCTCGAGGCGGTGCAGCGCCGGATAAATCGTGCCCTCCGCGAGATCGAACTCGCCGTCACTGCGCTCGCGCAGCGCCGCGATGATCGCGTACCCGTGCGTCGGTCCGCGCCGCAGCACGCCCATCAACAGCAGGTCGAGGCTGCCTTTCACGCGCGCCGTCACCATACATAGGAAGTCTAGGCATAGAGTACCTAGGTGTCCAGGGTCGGGTTAGGGGCTGAGCGTGTCGAATTCAGGCGCGCTGCCGGGGTCATCCCCGATGCGCGGGGGGCCATGAGCCCGCAGCCTGAGCGGGACATCCGAAACGCGGAGGCGGCAATGATCGAAGCGCACGGATTGACTAAGTGTTACGGGTCGACCCGGGCGGTCGAGGACCTGACCTTCACGGTGCGGCCCGGTGTCGTCACGGGATTCCTCGGCCCGAACGGCGCCGGTAAGTCCACGACGATGCGCATGATCATCGGTCTCGATCGACCCACCCGCGGGTCGGTGACGGTGAACGGTCGCCGCTACCCCGAGATCCGGCGACCGCTGCACGAGGTCGGCGCGGTCCTCGAGACCGGAGCGCTGCACGGGGGTCGCAGCGCGTTCCACCACCTGCTGTGCCTGGCCCAAAGCAACGGCATCGCGAGCCGCCGGGTCGACGAGGTGCTCGACCTGGTCGGCCTGCACGAGGTGGCCCGCCGTCGCGCCGGCACGTTCTCACTCGGCATGCGGCAGCGGTTGGGGCTGGCCGCGGCGCTGCTCGGCGACCCGCCCGTCCTGCTGTGCGACGAACCGGTCAACGGCCTCGATCCCGAAGGCATCCGCTGGATCCGAACACTGTTGCGCAACCTCGCCGCCGAAGGCCGCACAGTGTTCGTGTCCAGTCACCTGATGAGCGAGATGGCGCTCACCGCAGATCACCTCGTCGTGGTCGGCCGGGGACGGCTGGTCGCCGACGCAAGCACCCGCGAGATCATCGACCGAAGCTCGGTCCGTTCGGTGCGGGTCAGGACCAGGGCACGCACCGGACTGCGCGCCGCGCTGATCGCCGCCGGCGCTGAGGTCATCGACGATGAGGACGACGGGTTGGTCGTCACCGGCATGGACATCGCCGCGGTCGGCGACCTCGCCGCCCGACTGGGCATCGGGTTGCATGAACTCACCGCGCAGCAGGCCTCGCTCGAAGAGGCGTTCATGGAATTGACGCAGGACAGTGTCGACTTCCGTCCCGGGCAGGTGGCCTGACATGGCCGCCGACACGCCAGTTGACATGGGCGCCGACATGGGCGCCGACATGGCCGCGGCGCGTGCGCCGTCGGCGACGATCGGCGCCAGGAACCTGCTGCGCTGCGAGTTCACCAAGCTCCGATCGGTCCGCTCGACGTATTGGACGGCGATCGTCGCT
Source organism: uncultured Actinomycetota bacterium (assembly GCA_963850835.1). Lineage (GTDB taxonomy): Bacteria > Actinomycetota > Actinomycetes > Mycobacteriales > Jatrophihabitantaceae > Jatrophihabitans. The sequence goes on from CAWKNB010000011.1 coordinate 478,503, forward strand.
GCTCTCGGCACGATCGCGGTCGCGGTGATCATCTGCGAGCAATGGCGGGTCAACCTGCTCAACGGCAAGGACAGCACAGTCGGCTTTGACGCCACGCTGATCAGCATCAACGGCCTGTACCTGGCACAGATCGCCGTCGGCACGCTCGGGGTGCTGGTGATCAGCTCCGAGTACGGCACCGGGATGATCCGCGCGACCATGTCGGCCGTCCCGCAACGGCGCGCCGTGCTCGCCGCGAAAGGGCTCGTCTTCGCTGCCTGCACACTCATCGTCGGCGAGCTGCTCACCGTCACCGCATTCCTGATCGGGCAGGCCATCCTCGCCCCGGCGCACGCATCGGTCACGCTCACGCATCCCGGAAGCCTGCGCGCGGTCCTCGGCGGCGGGCTATACCTCACCGCTGTCGGACTGCTCGGGTTCGGGCTCGGCGCGCTGATCCGGCACACCGCCGGAGCGCTCTCGGCCTTCTTCGGCGTCCTGTTCGCCTCAACCGCGCTGATTGACCTGCTGCCCACCTCGTGGCGCAACACGCTCATCGACTACATGCCGGCCAACGCCGGCAGCCAAATCCTGACCACCGTCTCGACCCACAACACCCTCGGCCCATGGGCCGGACTCGGCGTGCTCGCCCTCTACGCCGCAACCTCGATCACCGCGGCCATGATCGTGATCGGCATCCGCGACGTGTAGGACCGGCGCCCGGCAGTCCACCCCCGGCATCGGGGCGAGCCGCAGGCCGCCGCCACATGATGCGGGCATCCTCCAATCCACAACGGAACGACAGCGAGCGCAGCAAATGGAATGGAATCGGCGTCGGACCTCTCATTGATATCCGCGCCAGCCCGGCGGATCGACCCCGCGGATCGACCCGGCCCCTGTTGGTTCGTGTTGCACACGTTTCCAGTTGAGCTTCACGCGGACTGTGCAGTCGAGACGGCAATGATCTTCGTCGTGGTTTTGCCGGTGATGGCAAAGCTCGGTAGAGGCGTCGGCGGGTAACTCAGGTTCTCCTTCGTGGCGCGCCGCAGTGAGGCGCGGGAGGGTCAGCCGCTGGCGGCAGCGCGGCGAATTTCGTGGGCTAGACGGTATGACGTGACCGACTCGGTTTGAGCTGGTTGCGGGCCGGGGCCTCGCTCACGCAAATTCGTGGGTTGCCGGGCAGGGGCTGCCTGCTCGGCCTATCCGACATGCGTGGGAGGCCCCGGTGCTTGGTGAGCGTATGAGTGTTGGTCTGGACGTGCACGCCCGGTCAGTTGTCGCGGCGGCGATCGACGGCGTGACCGGCGAGGTGCGGCGGGCGCGATTGACGCCCTCGCAGGAGGAGATCTGTTCGTGGATCGCTGATCTGGCCGGCCCAGTGGCGGTGACCTATGAGGCCGGGCCGACCGGGTTCGGGTTGTATCGGGCGCTGACGTCGGCTGGTGTGCGGTGCGTGGTGGCGGCGCCGTCGAAGTTGGCGCGGCCCTCGGGAGATCGGGTCAAGACCGATGCCAAGGACGCGATGCACCTGGCCCGGCTGCTGCGTCTGGGCGAGGTCACTGCGGTCGCGGTGCCGAGCGTCGAGCAGGAGGCCGCCCGGGATCTGGTGCGAGCTCGTGAGGACTGTCGCGGCGATCTGATGCGGGCTCGGCATCGAGTCTCGAAGCTGCTGCTGCGTTACGGCCATGTCTATGCCGGCGGACAGGCCTGGACCGGGCCGCATGACTTGTGGCTGCGTCGCCAACACTTCGACACCCTGGCCACGAGGATGGCCTTCGAGTCCGACTATGAAGCGGTGCTTGCGATCACCAGCCCGCCGCAACCGGCTCGACACCGCGATCGCCGAGATGGCCGCGGATAGCCAGTTCACGGCGCTCGTGCGACGGCTGGCATGTCTGCGTGGCGTGTCCACCCTGACCGCGTTCGCCCTCGCCGTCGAGGTCGGCGACTGGGACCGATTCACCGGCAACAGCATCGGCTCGTTCGTCGGACTGGTCCCCAGCGAACACTCCTCCGGCACGTCACGGATGCAGGGCTCGATCACCAAAACCGGCAACACCCACGCCCGCCGACTCCTGATCGAAGCTGCCTGGCACCACCGCCCCCGCTACGCACCAGGCAAGACCATGCACCAGCGATGGGAACTCGCCCCACCAGCAGGGCGCGCCCGCGGCGATGCCGGCAACCGCAGACTGCACCAACGCTGGATCGCGTTCAACCTGCGCCGCAAACGCCCGGTCATCGCCAACGTCGCGATCGCCCGCGAACTGGCCGGCTGGTGCTGGTCACTGGCCGTCTCGTGGAATAACCCGCCACTGAGCGCTTCGTCGCCGCGTCCGGTGCCAGCAGCGCGTGGAGCGACCCGCGAATCAACTATGAGCAGCCGAGCACAAAAGGCCCGGCGACGCTCGACCCTAGACACGCGGGCAGCTCCTGCCGAACACCCGTCCTGCGGTAACCAACCCGCGCATATCAGTCTTGACCGCGCGTCGCCAACGACACGCTCACCACCAAGACGCAGCGACGAAACGAGGCGCCCGCCGGAACCCAGATCGCCGCGGGCGCCTCACCCTGCCCCTTGACAAACCGCACTACATATCAGCTGATAGGCGTTACCGGCCTTTGAGCATGGTGATCGAAGTACAGCTGTGGGTGCTCGCTGGTCTCCTGGTTGTACAGGCAGCCCTGGAACCAGCCGTGCCGCCGCATCAGCGTGACCACTGGCATGACTTCTGTGCTGGTCATGGAGAAGTCGGGCGCGGCCCAGGCCTGTGACCGCGGTCGGACACCGGCTTGAACTCGACTTGGGTGGAGATGTTTGCCTCGGGCAGCACATGGATGCCGTCGATGAGGATGCGATCGACGCTCACCGTGACGACTCCTTCGTCGCCGACCTCGGCGTCGCCGTGCAGGATCGCCGCCAGACGGTCGGGGTCGAGCGGGGTGGTGGGATTGGCCGGTGGTGTTTGCGGGAACGGCATCGAGGTGGTGTCCAGGACGTTTTTCACCGCGCGGGCCAAGCGCAGCGCATCCCCTTGCCCGCCAGTGGATGAACCACACGTCTGGGCTCATGTCGATGTAGTGCTGGTGGAAAGCCTGGAAGGTTAGCCCGTTGGCGATGATCGCGTCGATGAACGGGTTCGTTTCCTCCGGCCGTAGCGCCAGGTCGCCGTTGAAGAAGGCCGTCCGGTCGCCCAACGGTTCGAAGGTGAGCGCTCCGTCGATCTCGAACGCGGGGGTGAAGGTGACCCCCGCGGGCCGTTGACCTTGCCGATGTCATCACGGAACAGGCCGATAACCAGTATGTGATTCGTGACGGTGCCTTCGGCGTGCAGGATCCGCTGCATCTGCGCGACCGGAAGATGACCTCACTTCAACAGTCCTAGTGGCGCGCTTCACAGCCTCAATGTGGTCGCCAAGAACGGCGGCACTTTAGACGCAGTGGCCATCGCGCTCGTGGACTCAAACACCGCTGCGTGCGAGAACTTCAGGAAAGAGGCGGACGCAACGAACGTGGGGCTGAAGACCGCCACGAACCGAACGTACCGTCACGGTGCGGTCCACCAACTGACCAAGTTCACCGTTGAGTTCGACACCAACGGCAAGCACTCTAAGCTCAGCGGTTGAACGCTGGGGACGGCTAGCGAGGCGCGAGGGTTGGTAGCTCTAGTTCGGCTGCGCGCCCGGCCCGGCCTACGGAGCACGTTTGCAATGAGGTCGAAACGCGCGGGTAGCCGTTGATCTGCGCGGCTCGGTCAGAGCCTAGGCTGTGCCGCCGAGCGAGCAGGTCAGGCAGATATGCCCCTCCCTCGAGATCGACAGCCGCCGGGGTGCAAGGCACCCAGTCTCTCGCGCGCAACTGTGGCACCTCGCCCTCAGAAGGGAAAGCTGCCGAATCCGTAGACAGTCCCGCAAGCCGGCAGGAACGGCCTGCACGAGAGTGTCGATCAGCCCTTACCTGAACCTGCGCTCGGGGGTTGCCCGGTCTGAACCTCGGAATAGCGAATGACGTGATCGTTGTCGAGTACCGTGAACGATTCGTCACCAACGAAAGGAATGACCCCTCATGGCCCAAAAGGTCACTACGCTCGTCGAATTGACCGACGACATCGACGGCGGCAAAGCCGAGCAGACCGTCCGGTTCGCCTTCGACGGACACCACTACGAGATCGACTTGTCCAAGAAGAACGCCAACGCCTTGAGCAAGGCCCTCAAACCGTACGTCGACAGCGCGCGGAAAGTCCATGCCTCTCGCACCCGCGCCGGCACTACCCGCCGCAGCACCCAACAGGTGAACCTGTCCGACGTGCGCACATGGGCCAAGTCCAACGGCTACGACATCTCCGACCGCGGCCGAATCCCCGCCGCGGTCATGGAGGCCTACCAGGCGAAGTAGCCGCGATTCACCGGTCTGGCCCGGTTCCCGCTCGCGGGAGCCGGGCCTTCTCTTGCCCAGGACAGCGATGCGGCGTCTCCCAACCTGATCACTGAGCATCTCGCCGTCCACACGCACTCCCCCCCGGCACCGCTAACGGGCCAACCACGTCTTATTCACGTCGGCAGGACGCCGACGGGCGCTCGAGCGCACAACGTCGATAGCGAGCATGATCAATCCATCGCGCCGGCGCGCAGATCGGTCCGTATGTGGCGATGAGGGGTATGCGCGGCCGCCGTGCCGCCGGACCGGTTCTCCGAACTAAGCCCCGGGGAGACGGGTGATGGTTCGCGGGCGCCCCTCGGCAGAGGGGCATATGTTGCCTGCTGACCGCCCCTCCGGCGCCGGATCAACTCGGCCTGGGGGCACCAGTCGATGTCGGCTGCTGTTCTGACATGGTTGTGTCGTGGCGATACCACGCCTTCATCATCTTGGCTTGCGCTAGGCACAGTCCGGCCAGTGCGGCCTGGTTCGCGGGCGCCCTGGGCTTTGAAGTCTTGGTCAGCACGCCTCACCTGATAGCACGCGCCAGAAGGTCTTCCTCCACCAGCACCTGGGCGTGCGGCGGGGTCCGATGGCGGCGAACGCGGTTGCGCCCAACGTATCCCTCGTTCGCATGCGCCGACTCACCGCAGGATCGGTGACAGTGGAAATGCTGCAAGTAGCTTTTCGCACCGCTCGCCCCATCCGTACCCGGATGGGGTTAGCGCCTCGAGTCGAGCATGAACTGCTCGACTCCGACGTTGGCCCAGTGCCGGATGCCGAGGCCGTCCTCGCGGACCTGAACGATGTGGAACTGTTCGAGCTCGACCTGTTGGCCGGTCGGCGGGACGCCGAGCAGCGGTGTTCCGGTGTGGGAGCCGTGCATCTCTACGCGGATCGCGATGCGGTCACCCTCGCCGAACAGATCCGCGACGCTCACCTGCAGGTCCGGAATTGCGCCGCGCATCATGCAGATCGCGTACTTGAGGTGGTGGCGCATGTCCGGCTCGTCCGGGGCGAATGCGTGGCGGTCGACCGCATCCGGCGCTAGTCCGGCGTCGACCACGTCGAGTTCGCCGCGACCGAATCCGCGTTCGAAGATGTCGCGGGCAAGCTGCTTACTCTTGGTCATGTCCATGAGCTTGGGAAGCCTCTCGGTAGTGTAGGTTACAGATATCCGTATCGAATTACGGGAGTCTGTAATTAAATGGCTGATGCTGTCAAGTCTCGACGTGCGTATTACGCGGACGGCCGACGTGCCCAAGGCGTAGCGACGCGGCTGGCCGTGCTGGCGGCGGCCCGTGAGCTTTTCCTCGCCGACGGCTACGCCGGCACATCTATCCCGGCCGTCGCGCGCGCCGCCGGCGTGTCACCGGAGTTGATCTACAAGGGTTTCGGCCCGAAGCCTGCGCTACTCAAGGCCGTGTTCGACGTGTCGATCGTCGGTGACGACAACCCCGTCACGCTCGAGGACCGCAACATCATCCAGCAGCTACAGGCAGACGAGGACGGTGCGCACATCATCGCGACCTACGCCGCCTTCTATGCCACGACCCAGGCACGGACGGCGCCGATCTCGCTGCTTGCCCGACAAGCCGCCGCGGCGGATCCGCAGGCCGCCGAGGTTTGGGACCAGATGAACGCAGAACGGCTGAGCGGCATGACACACTTCGCCGCCGACCTGCACCGAAAACGCCTGCTTCGCAAGGGAGTGTCCGCCCGGCGGGCGCGAGACATCCTGTGGGCCTACACCTCCGTCGAGTTCTACGAGCTCCTGGTCATCCATCAGAACTGGACGACCCGGATGTTCCGCGACTTCATGACCCAAGCGCTGTGCGCAGCGCTGCTCGACGACGAAACCCGCTGATCAGGCGCGTGACGCCACGCCAGATCGGCACGGCCCAGTACGGCCATGACAACCGGGCGCCGGGCTGCGCCGTCGGTAGTCTGCCTGAGCTGGTGTGCATCGTTGGGCAACCTTGGCGCGGCAACCTGGCGCGGGCAAGACGGCGCTGCTGGTGGCGCTGATCTCTCGACGGCGCGCCGCCGATGTGCTCGCAACGCCCGTCGCCGGGAGGAGGCGATCGTTGTGCTGGTGGCCGGGAACACCCGCCCAGACCCGGGTCTGATCCTCGTTTACTGGCACGACTTCCTACACGAACAGCCCGAGGCCGTCATCATCACCGAAAATGGCTGCGGTCGCGGCGCGCACAGTGCGATACCTGCTATCTGCGGGACATAACCGGCGCCCGAGGAGGCCGAGCGGATCGACGGACTCATCGGCGGGTTCGCGAATGTCGAGGTACGGGACGGCGGTCGCCACTTTGCGCAGGCTACCGACCCGGCACGGTTCGCGCAGCGCCTAGCCGCAGCCGCCCACAAGCCGGTCAACGAGCCGCACCTGCGAACCGGGTGAACCCCAGATCAAAGGGGATGTGGGCGGTTACCCGCTGCCATTAGCGTCGCCGGAGCTGGCTAGGCGGGCCGTGATCGACTCCCGTGTCAGCAAATGATCTCAAGTCCTTTTCACCCATTGTCCAAAGTCGATCAAGGAGCACACCAGATGCGATCCGTTGTCGCAGTAGTGATCGCCGTCATCGTCGCGGCGCTCGGCACCGCGTGTTCGTCAGGCGGAGCCAGCACCGGTCTGCACGTCGAGTACCACTCGTCGACTGTCCGGGCGGCCGCCGCGACCGTCGCGGCACCGCAGGCCGCGCGATCAACCCCGGCAAACACGGCTATCACCGAATCGGCGTTTTGTGCTGCCGCGCGAAAGGTCGGCCTAGGTCATCTGAGCGCCGACGGCGCGAGCGGCGCGGATCCTGCGGCGATGCTGGGCGGCGTCGACCACCTCGCGACCTTGGCCCCGGCGAAGATCCACAGCGACTTCGCACTGTTCGACCGGTTCGAACACGCCGTCGGGGGGGGGGGGGCGGGGGGGGGCGCGCGGCGCGCGCCGCGGCGGGCGCGAGGGCGGGGCGCGGCGCCCGGGCGCGCGCCGGCGGGGAGGCGGCGCCGGGCGTCGCGCCGCGGGCGGAGGGTCGGCCGGCCGACCCAGCGCCCCGGGCGAGGCCGCGACGGCGGCCCCCCGCCGCGCGCCGGGCGGCAGGCCCCCCCCGCGCGCCGCGCCCGCGGCCCCCACCGCCCCCCCCCCCCCCCCCCCCCCCCCCCCCCCCCCCCCCCCCCCCCCACCCCCCCCCCCCCCCCCCCCCCCCCCCACCCCCCCCACCCCACCCCACACCAAAAAAAAAAAAAAAAAAAAAAAACTAGACACTCGGCACGGCCGCCCCCCGGACCTGGAGAAGTTGAACACCCCGAGACTCGCCCAGGCAATGCAGCGGGTCGGCGCCTACCTGAGCGGCGTCTGCGGGATTTCTGGATGACCGACATCGAAACCGACGCCACGTCGGGTCGAGCATCGAACCCGATGATGATCCTGATCGCAGGCCCGTACCGCAGCGGCACCAACGACGAACCCGCGTTGCTGCGCCGCAACCTCGAGCGGTGTCAGTCTCGAGCGGGCAGGTGCAGACCGAGCGCTGCGGCCGCTTCGCTCGCGCTGCCCGTGGCCACACGCGGCGCCTGCAGCATCTGCATCGCCAGCTCGCGCCGGGAACGCGCGCCGGTCTTGGCGAAGATCGCTTTGAGGTGGTCCTGAACGGTGTAGGGCGACACGAACAGCGCTTCGGCGATCTCGACGGTCGTGTGCGTACCGAGTGCAGCGAGCGCGATCTCGGTTTCGCGCGGCGTGAGCCCGTGCGAACGCAGCAGCACCACGCTCAACTCGGTGCGGCCGGCAGGTCGCAATGTCACCACGACCTGATCGTCGCTGCCGATCAGTCGCGCCGCCTCGAGAACGACCCAGCTGCCGTCGCTGCGCGGAACGGTGATCCGCGTCGACCCAGGCCCGGTGATGGTGTTCGCAGCGCGGTTGCCGACATGCAGATCACGGCCGCCGACACGGGTCGCGAGGGCAAGTACATGCAGCACGTCGGCAAGCGGGGCCCCGCGCCCGAGCGGCAACGCGTCGAGCAGCTCACCGCCGGCAGGCGTCACCGACACGACATGGTCATCGGCGCCGAGCACAACGACGGCGGGCGGCTGTTCGGCCGTGTCGATGCCGGTTACCGCGCTCAGCAAAGCCCCCCGCCAGGCTCGCGCGAGATGCGGCGCGAGCCCAGACATGGTCGCGACCTCACCGTGCGTGAAGGAGTCCGGCGTGCGGCGGAACAACGCGAGCCATCCCCAGTGCACGTTGTCGACGCTGAGCACCACACGCAGTTCGTCACGCACTCCGATCGGTTCCAGCACCGAGCGGTATCGGGGACTTCGTGTGGGTTCGCCGTTGGTGGCCAGGCCGAGGGCACCGGCGCCACTCCGCGTCCGGGCCAGCTGGTTGATCTTCAGAACGTCGGCCGCCAGGAGTTCTTGATCCCATGCGCGCAGTGCCGCCGTCGAGTCGGTCAGCGTGCTGGAGTTCGTGACCGGCCATAAGGTCGTCGGATCCAGCAGTCCCCAGCAGGCAAAGTCATACGGCACGATCCTGGCGAGATCCGTCCGCAACCGCGCCGGCAAACCGGGGTCGGCAAAGCCCCGACGACACGCGGCAGCAACACGCTCGAACACGGTCGCGACATCCGCCTTCACCCCCTCAGCGTAGGAGCCGCCGAATACCCGCGATATCCCAGCCAACGAGGGATATCCCTCGCCGTCGGACTGCCTAACGTGGGGTCACACAACGAAATGACCACTTGGACGAAAGGTCTCCATCCGTGAACAGCGCCAGCATCACGCGCATTCGATATTGGTTCGAGCACGGGCTCACCGCAACCGACGACGACGTCGCGCACGCCATCGCCGCCGAAGTGTTCGCCGCCGACTTCACTGATCACGACGGCATCGAGGCCGCCACCGTCGGACGCACCGAATGGCTCTCGGCAGTCGTGGACGTGGTCCGCGCCGCGTTCTCCGATATCGCGGTCCGGGTCCAACACGCCTTCGCTTCAGGTGATCTGGTCGCTATCCGATACCACTTCGAGGGGACACACACCGGCACATTTGCCGGTGTCGCGCCGACCGGTCTGCGCGTGCACCACAGCGAGAACGAGATCTACCGCATCGCGGACGGGCACGTTGCCGAGAGCTGGGGCGAGGGTGACTGGCTCGGAACCCTGCGCCAGCTCGGTGCCCTACCGCACTGAACCAAATCAGTCGACAACAACATCGCACACGAAGACAACATGAACGTCGCACACCAAAAAGCCCGTGAACGGAGAAATGCTGGTGCGAGCCGCGCAATCGAAGCCCGCCGACACCACCATGATGGGCGTCGTTCACGACGCCCTGCGCCGCGATCTGCGACGCCTGCAGGCCGCGCTCTCGGCAACGCCGGCGCCCGACGACCAGCAACGACGTGCGCTCGCTCAGCACGCGATCTGGATGATGGACTTCCTGCACCACCATCACCACACCGAAGACACCGGTCTGTGGCCCCTCGTCAGATCCCGCCGACCAGAGACCGGCCCGCTGCTCGACCGGATGGAAGCCGACCACACCGCTGTCGTGCCGGCGATCGACCACGTCGCCACTGCGGCGGATCGCTACCGCGAAGACGGGAGCGACCTCGCCAGGACGGCGTTCCTCGACGACGTGAACGCGCTCGCAGATGTCCTGCTGCCGCACCTGCGCACAGAGGAAGACAAGGCCATGCCGGCAGTGTCGGCGAGCATCACCGACGCCGAATGGAGCGCCTGGGACAAGTCCAACAACGTACGTGGCAAGCCCATCCCGCAACTCGCCGGCGAGGGCCATTGGCTCATGGACGGCCTCGACCCACTCCGCTACCAGGTGCTCGTGCACCTGGTCCCCGCACCCATCCGCATCGTCATCATCCGCGGCTACGCCGGCCGATACCGCAAAGCCTGTGCTACGCGCTGGGGGACCGGCGTCCCCGCGGGCCCACTCGCACACGGACGGCGGCCACGAACAGCGAGAAGACCAAACACATCAGGAGATCCGCAAACAAGACTTGACTAGACCGAACATTACCCGCCGCCACCGGCATCGAGTGGCTCTGCTCCGGCGTCCCAGGATCGGCGATCGTGCACCGCCTGGCGGGGGGTCAACGGCGTCGGGCTGCGAGGTTCGGTGTACTTAACACGGACGAGGTCGCAGTAACGGTGCGGTGGGAAGGGTGCGCGCCAAGCCGCCGATAACGAGCACGAACTTGATGGCAGGCGGCGGCGCATAGGAATCGACTGTAGCTGGATGCCAAGGTCAGCGACATCGTGGGGTTGTATTTGAACCGGTCGCAGAGCGCGGTCGTAGTCTGCGTAGACGAGAAAACCTAAGTGCTTGCTCTGGAGCGCAGCGCGCAGATGCTGCCGACGCGGCCCGGAATGCGGTGATGGCCATACACGACTACGCTGCCACGGCACCACGAGCCTGTTCCGGTAGTGGAGATCGACAAAGGGAAAGAGACAGATGACTGCTACGACCGGCACACCAACGTCGAGTTCCTCTACTTTTCAATCTCATAGCGAAGGCATACCCACGGGTCAAGCTGCACGTTTTCGCGAACAACTACGACACCCACAAACACTCTGCCGTAAACGCGTGGCTGGATAAGCACCCTGGGGTCACGAAGCACTGCACAGCAACCTCCGGGTCGTGGTTGAACATGGTGGAGATCTTATTCGGGATCATCACCAGTCTGGCCATCGCCGCGGCAGCCACCTCGGTCAAGGACCGCATCGCCGCCGTCGAGTCCTTCATCGATGCCTGGAACGAGTGCTGTGAGTGTCGGTGGAGTTAGCTGCCGTCGAGATATTCATTGTTAACGAGAGATAACTAGGTGACCCGGCTATCACTGCGCCGGAGCTGGGCCACGCGGCTTGTCGCATTCTCGTCGCCGTCGCCGTCGCCGTCGCAGCACGCGCATCGCCGCATGATCTTTGCGACGCGTCAAGGGCTACGAGTTGGCACGGACGTTTGCTCAGTAGGCCTGTGACTGCCCGCCGTCGATGGCGATCACGGCGCCGTTCAGGAAGGGCGCCTCACCGGACAGGAGGAAGGCGACCAGGGCGGCGACCTCGTTGGGCTCGCCGAAGCGCCGCGTCGGGTTGACGCTGACGAACGCGGCACCCGCCTCCTGCCACCCGTCTTCACCGGCGATCTGGATCAACGATCCCCGGACCATGTCGGTCATGATCGCGCCCGGGGCCACCGCGTTGACCGAAACGCCGTACTGGCCGTACTCGAGCGCCGCCTGCTTGGTCATCCCGGCCACGGCGTGTTTGGCCGCCACGTAGGCCACCAGGTTCGGGATGGCGCGGATCCCGCCGACGGACGCGGCGTTGACGATCGCGCCGGATCCCTGCGCCCTCAGGTGCGGCAGCGTGTGCTTCAGCCCGTACAGCACGCCCTTGAGGTTGACGTTCAGGACCTTGTCGAACATGGCGCTGTCGTAGGCCTCGATGGCGTCCTGCTTACCCTCGATGCCGGCGTTGTTGTAGAGGCCGTCGACTCGGCCGAAGTGCCGCACCGTCTGCTCGACGTAGCCGCGCACGTCGTCCTCGACCGAGACGTCCGCGGTGATCAGAGCCGCCTCGGCGCCCGGTGCCGCCGCGGCGATGGCCGCCCGCGTGGCCTCGAGCCCCTCAGCGTCTACGTCGACGAGAGCGATCCGGGCCCCCTCGCGCGCGAGCCGCACCGCCGTCGCCCGGCCCAGGCCGTTCGCCGCCCCCGTCACCATGACGACCTTGCCGTCGAAGCGTCCCCCGCCTTCGGTCACAGTCACACCGGTCTCCGTCATGTCGTGGGCCGATCAGTCGGTGACGACGGGGAGGTGGTCGACCGTGTACGCCTCGAAACGGTCGATGAAGGTCGTGTTGTCGGCGGCCGCCTCGGCCATCTCGGGCGTGGCCAGCAGCCGTTCGAACTCCGCGGCCGAGTCGAACACCATGAGCGCGAAGGCGTCCGGGGCGTCAGCTGCCGCGTCCGGTCCGGGCTCGACCGGGAAGATCTCGTACCGACGCAGGTTGGGCAGTCGCCCCGCGATCGGCAGGTGGACGTCGCGGTAGTGCGCGAGGAACTGCTCGTAGGTCAGTTCCGGCTTGCGGTGGATGGCGAACAGCACGCAGTGCATCGGGGCTCCTTCAGAGGCGGTGACGTGACCCGTGCACAGATACTAGAGACTAACTACGTAAACCACTAGGAACGATCTCGCGCGGTGTGGCCAGACCAGACGGTCCACTTCGAGCAGCAGGGCGGGATTCAGGTGTCGGGTCCGCACGAATCGTTGCGGATCGATCCACGCTCGGTGCCGTTCGAAGTCGCTGTCCACTCCAGGGGATGGCCAACGCCATCATCTGCCGCCGTCGCGGCAGCGCGATCATGGCACCCCCGCCAGCGCTGGCGTCCGACTATGCCGCGGACACGGGCACCCCGCGGCTCGACGACCGCGAGCATAATGAACGACCACATCCAGCAGATCGTGTTCACCGACGTGTCCGATTCGGCGATCTTGGACCGACAAGCGACGCCGTCAACCTGCGCACATCGCCGTCGATCTGTGCAGCCGGGTTACAGTCGATCCGCGGCGTGCATGCGCGCAGATGAGCCGTTGTGCGGCTCTCGATGGCTCACATTTCAGTCTCGCGGACACGACTCGCGCAAGGTCGCGAATTCTTGACTCACGACGCTAGGGCGGTGCGGCGAGAGGCGTCGGACGAGCGAAGACGGGCGGCCTCCGGCGGCAGAGGTCGTCGAACCCGGCACAGTCTGTGAATCCGGCAAGTATCGGGCGAACTTTTCACCGACATTGCGCAGAAGTCGGCGTTTGATTACCGTGTGTAGCTATTCACGCCGTTCGACCGTGGATACCCGAAATGTCCGCCTCACCGGTCGCCGGCTTCGACCAGGAGGTAACTGTGCACAACCGCCGAGAACTGCCCGAGGGCGCCGAGGTTCGCCCGGCCACCCTGTCGCGTCGCTCGTTCCTCCAGGCCGGTGCCGTTGCCGCGGGGCTGTCGGTCGTTGGCTTCTCCTCGGTGGGCACGGCCGAGTCGGCACTCGCCGCGCCGGCCGGCCGCGGCCGACACTACGAGCCGGCACCGTTCGGGCCGGTGGACGTCGGGCCGACAAGCGGGTCGTACGCACGCGCGGTGCGATTCGGCAGGTCCCGGCCAGGACAGCCCCGCCCCCTGCTCGCCACCTATCAGAGCTTCGGCGGCACACCGTTCCCGCTCTACCGTAGCGACGACGACGGCCACACCTGGTCGCAGCAGGGCAGCATCCTCGGCGCGGATGCACCTGCCGGCTTCTACGTGCAGCCCTATCTGTACGAGCTGCCGCGCGCCTTCGCCGGGCTGCCGAAGGGCGCTTTGCTCTTCGCGTGCAACTACTGGGCGACCGCCTCCTCCGGCGGCTTCGCGTTCACGGGCACGAACATCCAGCTCTACGCCAGCACGGACGACGGCGTCACCTGGGAACTGCTGAGCACGGTGGCGCAGGGTGGACCCCCGAACACCACGAACGGTGCGACGCCGGTCTGGGAGCCGTTCCTGTTGCTGCACGACAACAAGCTGATCTGCTACTACTCCGACCAGCGTGACCCGGACTACGGTCAGAAGCTCGCCCACCAGACGAGCAGGAACCTGCGTACCTGGGGGCCGGTCGTCAATGACGCGACCGGAACGACGTACGCCGAGCGCCCGGGCATGACGACCGTCGCGCGGTTGCCCCACGGTCTGTGGATCATGACGTACGAGTTCGGCGAACCCGACGATCCGCAGAACCCCGACCAGAACAACTACACCTATCACGTGCACTACCGGATCGCGAAGAACCCGGAGGAGTTCCGGTTCTCTCCTGACACCGCGTTGCTCGCCCCGCGGGGCCCCGCGCCGAACTCCTCGCCCACCGTGTCCTGGTCCGAGGCCGGCGGTCGGTTCGGGACGATCATCGTCACGGACAACGACAACACCGACTTCTTCCTCAACCGCCACCTCGGCAATCCGACAAGGTGGACGAGGCTCTCGTCGCCGATGCCGGCCGGATACAGCCGGTTCACTATCCCGCTGAACGATCCGGGAATTCCGAAAGACTCCGGACTGGTCTTCGTCATCACCGGCGCCCAGTACGGCCAGCCCGGTGGTATCGAGGCCGGAATCATCTCGCTGGGTGACGGGTGACAGGGGCGTCATCACCCCCCCGGCGGCTGCACGGCTCGAAGGCGCCAGGTCAGAGTCGTCAGGCATTCGTCGATCAGGCGGAGGCGTACTTCTTCGCCCATCGTCAAGCACGGTGACCTTCGAGCGCCGTCACTGCCGTCAGCGGTCGGCCCAGGCTGCTGGTTCGCAACGTCTCGACCAAGGCGGTCCCGCCGCCCTGCGGCACGGCGCCTGCCCGATCCCTGCCGGCCGCAGCACGATCAATAGCGGCCGAGTGAAAGATCCGTGCCAGTTTCCGGCGGCGACTCGGCCGTCCGGCAACCGGCGGATGGTTAGAGTCGCAGCGTGGTGGGGGCTTTCGGCGCGGACGACGACGATCGCCCGGTCAACCTGCGCCGCGCCGGGCGGCTGCGGGTGTTGCAGGCTGTCCACGCCGAAGCCGTGAACGCCGGCAACGGCCTGTCCCGGCTCGACCTCGTCGACCGGACCGGCCTCGCGCGTGGAACGGTCGCCGCCGCTGTCGGCGAGCTCGTTGCGATCGGGATCCTGGTGGACGACGACCCGGTGGTCGACACCGCCGTCCAGGGTCGCCCGCCACGACAGATCCGCATGGCGGCGGAGGCCGGCTTTGCGATCGGTTTGGACATCGCGCGAGACCATGTGCGCGCCGTGCTGTGCGACCTGCTCGGCACACCGCGAGAGGATTCGGGGCCGATCCCGATGGCGGTCGATCGCGACCCCGACGCAACCCTGCTGCGGGCCGCCCGGCTGGCGACCGACCTGGCCGCCCACGTGGCGCCCGACCGCGTCCTCGGCCTCGGCGTCGGCATCGCCAGCCCGGTTGACCGGGTCAGCGGGACGCTGCTCAGCGAGGCGGTACTCCCCCGGTGGGTCGGCATCTCGGTCACCGATGACCTGGCACGCCGGACCGGCCTGCGGGTCCGCGTGATCAACGATGCGAACGCCGGCCTCCTCGCCGAACGGCGCTTCGGCGCCGCCCGCGACGTCGACGACGCGATCTACCTGCGGCTGTCGGCCGGCATCGGCGCCGGACTGGTGGCCGACGGGCACATGGTGCTCGGCGCTACCGGCGTCTCCGGCGAACTGGGTCATCTCACCGTCGTCCCGAACGGTTCGTTGTGCCGCTGCGGCAACCGTGGCTGTCTGGAGACGGTGGCCAGCCCCTCGGCGATCGGCGCGGCGCTGGCCGGCGATGACCCTCCTCTCGGCACGGAGCAACTGTTGGCGTCGATAGCTGCCGGACGCGTGGACGCGCTGCGTGCCGTCGCGGCCGCGGGGACGATGGCGGGCCGCGCCGTCGCACACGCGGTCATGACCGTCAACCCGTCACTGGTGGTCGTGGGCGGCGAGCTGGCCGAAGCCGGTGAGGCGTTGCTGGACCCGATGCGCCGCGCAATCGCCGCGAGCACGATGCGCGTGCATTCGAGCGACCTGCAGGTCGTCGCCGGTGTGCTGGGCGACGCCGCGGGGGTCCGCGGAGCCGCCGCCTTCGTGCTCGACGACGCGCCCCGTCGTCTTACGGAGCTTTTCCAGCTGATCTACAGGTAAGGCCAACTGGGACGCGGCCGGGCCCCGTCTCGACGGCGTCGAGCCGCAGCAGCTGGACTGGGGCGGATTGGTGCGCGTGCGCGTCAGCTGCCGTAGCGTCTCGCGGAGTCTGTGGGGCTGCCGTGGTCAGGGAAGGCTGGACCGCGCGTTGGTCCGGGGTGGACGCCACGTGCGAGTAGTGCCGGGTCACCGTCATCAAGGTCGCGCCCGCAGCCGAGGCCCAGGGCGGGGTCTAAATCCATGTGTAGGCGCTGCCACGATGTGACGCTGGCACGACCTCGCTGGCTGGCAGGCGCACGCCACATGTTGACGACGGCGCAATTTGAGGCCGATGTGACGTTGGAAAACGAGGCCACCGATCGTGCTGGCTAGTCTGCCTGGTTGTGCGTTCTGATGCTGGGCAAGCCCTCGATGCCGCGTCCGCGGAGTCGGTAGCTGGCGCCTTTCAATGTGAGCACATCTGCGTGTTGGACGATGCGGTCGATCATCGCGGCGGCGACGACCTGGTCACCGAACACGCCGGCCCAGCCGGAGAACGGCAGGTTGCTGGTGAGCACGAGCGAGGCGTGTTCGTAGCGGCTCGAGACGAGCTGGAAGAACAGGTTCGCGGCGTCTTGCTCGAAGGGCAGGTAGCCGACCTCGTCGACGATGATCAATCCGTAGCGGCGCAGCTTCGCAAGTTCCTGGGCCAAGCGGCCGGCGCGGTGCGCCTCGGTCAGCCGGGTGACCCAGTCGGTCGCGGTCGCGAACAACAGGCGGTGTCCATGCCTGGCCGCGGTGACGCCCAACGCGATCGCCAGGTGCGTCTTGCCGGTGCCGGGCGGGCCGAGCAGCACGATGTTGCGAGCTACGATCAGGAACCCGCCGGCGGCCAGGGCTGCGACTTGGTTGCGGACGGTGGGTTGGGCATCGAAGTCGAAGTCCTCGAGCGTCTTGCGGGGCCTGATCAGCAAGTCGCTGCGCTGCCTCGGTGATCCGCGGCGCCTTCAACGCCGCTGCCAGGTAGTGGATCTGCTGATCGGGTCCGGGGTGGTCTTGGCGGCCATCAGGCAACCTCCCCACCCTCGACCAGCTCGCCGTCGATGAGGCCGAATGCCCTGTCGTAGTCGGCGAGATCTCGCACCATGTCATCACCGGCGACGGTGCGGGGCTGGCGGTATCGGTCGCGCAGGACGGCTGCAGTTGCGACGTGGGTCGGGTCGGTGACCGTGCTGCCGCGGGCCCAAACCCGACCATGGTCAGCGACGATCTTGCCCTCGAGGCGGACCCGAACTCGCTCCAGATCAGCGGTGATGTCGACGATCCGGCCGATCGCAGCAGGATCGACCGAGTAGTCACTGGCGTCGAGGCGGACGTAGTAGTCGCGACCCAGGCGGACTCGTTCGCGCCAGCCCAGCAGCAGCGGGACCGGTGGCAGCGGCAACATCTTGGCCCGGTCGACATCGATCAGGTCGACCGGCGCGGCCTTGATCGTGCGGACCTGCCGAGTGTTCGCGTTGCCCAGCCAGTCGGCGAACTGGACGTTGAAGTCCGCCGGCGAGGCGAAGGCGCGGCCCGGCATGAACGATGTCTCGAAGAACCTGTTTCGCCGCTCCACGATGCCCTTGGACTCCGGATCGTTCGGCGGCAACTGCACGACCTTGGTCGCCAACGTCCCGGTGAATGCCGCGACCCCAGCGGCCAGACGTCCGCCCCTGCCGATGCCCGGCTCGTTGTCCCAGATCAACCGGCGCGGCACCCGCCCGAGCTGCCTGATCAACTCCCACGACCCGAGCAGCAGATCCTCACTCTTGCGCGTCGGCAGCATACGGCCGACGGTGAACCGCGAGTGCGCCGCCACGATCACCAGCACCGGCAACAACGCACAGTTGCCGTCCTCCAACGGGATCTTCTTCGCCAGGAACCACAGATCGCACTGCGCCGCATCACCAGGCGACCACGTCAGCCGGTCTGCCGGATCAGGGCGTCGATAATCCGGCGCAACGCACGAACGTTGTCCCGGAACCACGTGATCGAGCCCGGCCACTCGACCCGCTCGGCGATCACCGTCACCGGCATCTCCGGATGCTCAGCCAGAATCGCCCGCACTCTGACCTCGAACGTCGTGAACGCCGTCGGCACCGGCTTGCGCTCATACTTCGGCGGCCGCTCCGACGCCAGCGCCCGATCGACCGTCGCTCGCCCGATCCCCAACTGCCGAGCGACCTGCCGCCGCGGAACCCCGTCCGCCACAAGCCGCCGGATCAACGCCCAGTCCTCCACCGAGATCACCCATCCAATCTGTCTGGATGGCCTCGGTTTCGACCGTCGCTATGGCCTCATTTTCGAGCGTCGTCGACACCACAGGCGGGATCAACATGTGTCAAGGTGCATCCGTGCCCTTCATCTACGCATCGGGGGCCCTGCGCCGGCTTCGATCAGGTCCCAGTAGGCGTCGATCGAGGACAGGATTGCGGTTCGCCACTCGCGGCGGACCTGGAGATCGCCAAAGCCCGCCGCGCTAAACAGCGATGCCAGCCGGGTCGCGTCGGCGAGGGAGAACGACAGCGTCAATGTCTCGGCCTGAAGCGGCAGAGCCGTGCTCAGCGCCTGGGCCAGCGCGCTCCACATCGGGGTGCTGGCGGCGGTCGAAATGACGCAGATAGCCGCGCGGCCGCCGGGCCTCAGGACGCGATGGAATTCCCGAAGTCCGTGCGCCGCGTCTGGGACGAACATCAGCCCGAGTTGGCAGATCACCGCGTCGAAGTAGCCGGCTGCGAAGGGCAGCGCCTGCGCGTCGCCGGCGACCAGATATTGCGAACAGGCGATCATCTCGACCCGGGCCGCGGCCGTGGCGAGCATGCCTGTCGAGATGTCCGAGCCGATGACGGCGCCGTGCGCCCCGACGAGTGACGCTGCGTGTTCCATCGCGACGCCGGGACCGGTGGCGACGTCCAGGACCCGCCAACCCGGTCTCATCTTCGCCGCGGCCAGCGTGGCTGCCACGAATTGGGCCGACCAGCGACCGACATAGCGGAAGTAGGCCTCGGCGTCGACCATCGCCGCCCCCGCTGTGTGCAGTCCCGGCCCCCAGGACACACCCACATCGACGTCTGGCTCGTTCATCGCAGCTCTCGCGCCTGCAAAGGCTAGGCACCGAGGCGCGTTCCCGGGTTAGTCCGCGCCGCACCGGCAGTAGACCGGCGCCGCAACTGCGGCGCCCGGGTCGTTGTCATCCTGTCGCATTGGGATGCCGCTGCGTCGCGTAGCGGACTGCCCGTCCCCACGTAGAGATTGCTGCCGCGTCAGCCAGTCAGGATCGGTCTGTCCACGGCGAGTCGAGTCGAGCGTCGATCCCCGTGACGCGTGCCTGCTTTTCATCGGTTCGGTGTCAGCCGGCCCTGCCGACAGATCAGTCCGGTCGCTCGCTCGGCGCGCGGCGCAGCCGCACGCCACCCGAGGTCACCGGCTGCGCCCCTGGGGCAAGCGGCTCGGCGCGACCGCCGCTTACGCGCATGACGTTCTTGCGGTTGTCGTGCGTGCGCGGTATCAAAGGCATGATCGTCTGTCTCGAACACCTCCGGTGCTCGGACCGCGCTACCTGAACTGGTCGCGGGCCGGCGGAGGTGGGTTGTGATGGAGGTTCACGCGTAGTTCGGACCGCTGTCGTGTGTCGGGTCTCGGGTACCGCCGTTGGCCCGATCCGACACAGGGCCGGACACGACCCGGGAGAGCCGCAATGCATCATCACGCCATCCTTGCCGCAGGAATCGCCGGCCTCCTCGCGGTGGCGCCCGCTGCGGCAGCTTCGGCGAAGACCGACGGGTCGCGCGGCATTGACCACGGCGGCGGCGTGACCATGGCCGTGTACGGGGATGCCCCGTACGGCACCAGCCCGACCGACACCGCACAGTTCACCGCGACGCCCGCCTTCATCGACTCGATCAATGCCGACCCGGACGTCCGCAGCGTCGTGCATGTCGGTGACATCCACTCGGGCAAGCAGTACTGCACCCGCGACTACGACGAGTCGATCGCCGCGCTCTGGACCCGCTTCGCCGACCCGCTCGTCTACACCCCCGGCGACAACGAGTGGACCGACTGCCACAAGAAGGCCGAAGGCGGTGGCAGCTACGACCCCGCCACCGGGCAGATCACCTATGTCACCGACCCGGGCAACGGCGCGCCGGTGGACTACGCCGCCGGGAACCCGCTGGCGAGTCTGCAACTGATCCGCTCGATCTTCTTCGCCCACCCCGGCCACACGCTGGGCGGCGGGCAACTGCGCGTCCTGTCCCAGGCCCAGGTCCCGGACCCGGCCCATCCCGGCGATCAGCAGTACGTCGAAAACGTCATGTGGCTCACGCACGGGACCCTGTTCGTGACGATCAATGTCCCCGGCGGCTCGAACAACGACGCCGACCCCTGGTACGGCACGCCGACCCAGACCCTGCCGCAGTCCGCCGAGGCGGCGGCCCGCACGAGCGCCGACCTGCGCTGGCTCGACCTGGCCTTCACCATCGCCCACTACACCCGGGTGGGAAGCGTCGCGGTCGCCGAGCAAGCCGACCTGTGGGACCTGGACGGGAACACCCCCGACCACCTGAGCAACTATGAACCGATCGTGTCGAGCCTCGCCACCCACACCACCCAGTTCGCCCGGCCGGTGCTGCTCCTCGAGGGCGACTCACACATCTACCGCTCCGACAACCCACTGGAGCAGGGCGCGCCGTGCACCGGCGACCAAGACGTCTGCGCCTATGACGACTGGAACAGCCACCCCTTCTACGCGGTGCCCAATCTGCACCGCGTCGTGGTGCACGGCAGCACCTTCCCGCTCGAGTGGCTCAAACTCACCATCACACCCGGCACCCAACACGCCACGACATCGACATCGTTCGGGCCCTTCAGCTGGCGGCGGATGCCACAGGCCTAGGCGGACTGCACGCTCACCACCGGACGTCACCCGGGACCGAGCGATCGGCACGCATCCGGCTCCTGGCGGCCCAATCGGTGTGCAGATCAGGCTGGCCGCAGCAGGCCGAGCAGGTCGCGCGTCTAGCCGTCGCGGTAGGCGCTGACGGACGGGCCGTCGGTGCCACCGCGCGGTCAGATCCCGCAGGCCGTCGATGTAAGGGTTGGCCGTCTTGCAGAGCGCGAACACGCCCCGATCGGCCGGGCGCGGCCGGCGATATCTAGTGCGGCCGGCCGGGCGTGAGGCTGCGTAGGCGCGCCCCCCGGC
Organism: uncultured Actinomycetota bacterium; assembly: GCA_963850835.1. Taxonomy (GTDB): domain Bacteria; phylum Actinomycetota; class Actinomycetes; order Mycobacteriales; family Jatrophihabitantaceae; genus Jatrophihabitans. The sequence continues at coordinate 499,861 of CAWKNB010000011.1, forward strand.
GGGGCGGGCTCACTGCGACACCGGTCCGCCGGGGCAGATCGACCCGCACCTCGGCCGCACACATCGCGAGGTGCGCCCGTCGGCGCTAACGACGGCGCTATCGATGACGCCAGTAGCCGGCCTGGGTGCGGGCGGGTAGTAGGGCGGTGACGAGTTGGTCGGTGAGCCAGTTCTGGTACTGGTCCGGGCTCCATCCGTAGTCGCCGGTGAGCAGCCGGTAGGTGCCGGCCGAGATGAGCACGGTGATGGTGTCCGCGGCGGTTTCCGTGCTGAGCCCGGCGCGAAGCGGCGTCAGCTCGGCGAGGCGATCGGCGACCAGCCGCGCGCCGAGCCGGCGCTGCGCGGTCGCGGTTCGCCGCAGTTCGGCCAGCTCGGGGGCCATCTCGGCCCCGACCTCGAGTGCAGCCTCGATACCGGCGGCGCGGTCCAGGATGTGTCGGTAGTTGCCGGCCTGGCGGCGCAGCAGTTCGATCGGGTGTGTCTGCGCCATCGCGTCACGAAACCAGCTGCGTTGCGGGATCGGGATGTCCTCGTCGTCGCCGGCCAGTGCCCGGTCGCGGGCCAGTTTGAGCAGATCGGGCTTGCCGCCGGGAACGGCGGTGAACACCGTCGCGCGGCCCACCCCGGCCCGTTCGGCGATCTCGACGATCGTCGTCGCCGGGTAGCCGCGCGCAGCGAAGAGCTCGCCCGCTGCCGCCACCACCGCCGCGAGCGTGCGCCCGGCGCGTGCCTCGCGCAGCGGGTAGCGGCGTGCCGCAGACCCGGCGTCGCTGTCGAGCGTCACCCCAGCAGCATACTTGATTGGATGACCAATCTATTGATAGACTGCAAGTCTAATCAACTGACAAAGAGATAGGAAGACCGTCATGAACTCGGAAGAGCTGGCGCTGACCCATCTGCGCGCGATGACCAGCGGGGACGCGGTGCTGGCAGCGCAGGCCATTCATCCCGAACACGTCAACCACATGGCAGCTGATCACCCGCCCGCCTCCGCGCTTCCGGGACTGCCCGGTTTCCTGGCCACCAGCGCATGGCTGCGCTTCGCTTTCAACGACCTCGCCTTCGAGGTCATCGACCTGATCAGCAACGACAGCCGCACGATCGCCCACGTCACCATGACCGGGCGCCAGCAAGGACCGTTCGTCGTTTTCCCACCGGGGCAGTCAGCCGTGGCATTCCCGCCCACCGGCAGGCCGTTCGCGGCGCGGCAGTGTCACCTGTTCACCATCCGCGACGGCCAGCACGGCGACCACAGCGCAGTCCGTGACGACCTCACGATGATGACCCAACTCGGTCACCTTCCCCCCAGCCCGGCAGCGGCCGCACGGATGGCCCGCTTCGCCCTCACCGGCGCACGAAACCGGGCAGTACACGACGCGCGCCGCATCGCCCAACAGGCCGCCGATGAAGCCACCACACCGGCAGCACGACGCTGACGCCGCGCAGCACCCAACGTCTCGAACACCACGCTCACCGGCGCGCGCAGCCGACCCGACGACCACACTCCAGGAAATCCCGATGCGTCATCAGCCCTACCGCACGGCCAGCTCCCCCGAACGACGACACGCGCACCCGCCAGACGTCATCGAGCACCGCACCGCTGTGCCGATCGCGGAGGTCCGCCATGTGCAGGCCCGCCCGCGCTGCACGACCTTCGGCCGCGCAGGCAACCTTGCCCGCCACCCCACGCTCGGCGTGCCCGCGCCCGACATGCCATGGTGTGCGTCGTGATGGCGGTGACCAGCGCCTGCGGTTCGACCGGACCCCCGCCGCCGGCATCCGCCGCGGCCCACGCGTCAACCGGCTCGCTACCCAGCGCGGCCGCCGCGGCGACGGGCTCGGCGACGCGGCCGGTACCAAACCCGCCACCGGCATCGCGTGCCGGCACCGACCACCCGGCCAGCACCCAACAAGCTCTACCAACAGCTACTCGACACCACCTGAGACCGCGGCGCACATCGGGACAACACAAAGCAGCGCCGCACGAGGCGCGCACCAGACCCCTGCCGTCAGCCCGGCAAAAGGCGTCTGACCTCGCGATGTGGGACATGCCGAGCGATGGCCCACCTCGCGCTGTGCTGGAAGGGTGGCGCGTGGCTGGCGACGGATCCTGCGCGAGAACGTGAGGTGTGCGGTGCGGGTGCTGTTTTCCTCGACCGCCGGCCATGGTCACGTGTTCCCGATGGTGCCGCTGGCGCGCGCGATCGCTGCGGCGGGTCACGACGTGTTGTGGGCCGGGCACGCGAGCGTCGCGGAGCTGATCATCCCGGCCGGGTTGTCGCCAGCTCCCGCCGGTCTGCAGGGAGCGAAGTTCACCGCCGCGAGAGACGACATACGCCGGCGAGCCGCGCGACTGGCGCCGACCGATCGAGCGGCCTTCGTGTTCCCGCACGGTTTCGGCAGCACGTTCACTCCCGCCATGACCGCCGACCTGCTCGCTCTGGCCAAGGAGTGGCGCCCCGACCTGCTGATCCACGAGCAGGCCGAACTCGCCTCGCCGCTGGTCGGGGCCTTGCTCGGCGTACCCAGCGTGACGCAGTCCTACGGCAGCGCCATCCCACCGTCCTTCCTGATCGAGGCCGGTGATCGGCTGGCGGGATTGTGGCACGCACACGGCTTGGCGATCCCGCCCTACGCAGGCTGCTTCGACGCACCGTTCCTCGATATCTGCCCACCCAGCATCCGACCCGTGCCGTTGGACCATGTGCCGTTCGTGCAGCCACTTCGACCGGTCCTCTACGCCGGGCCCGAGCCGAGCTCCCTTCCTCTACCTGCCGGGACCGCCCCGCTGATCTATCTCACCCTAGGCACCATCCCAGGAACCACAGCAACGCTGTCCGGGGTGCTGGCCGCACTGGCGACCTTGCCGGTCCGCATCATTGCCACGATCGGCCCGGAAGGGGATGCGGCCGCGATCGGTGAGCAGCCCGCACACATCGCCGTCGCCAAGTACGCCCCACAGACCCAAGTACTGCCACACAGCGATGCCGTCGTCTCCCACGCCGGATCCGGCACCTTCCTCGGCGCCCTCGCCCACGGCCTACCCCAACTATGCCTGCCCCAGGCTGCCGACCAGTTCCGCAACGCGCACGCCGGCGTCGAATCCGGAGCCGCGCTCAAGCTGCACCCCGAGCACGCCACGCCAGAAGCCATCGCCGACGCCGTCTCGACGCTGCTAGCCGACAACACCTTCCGCACCAACGCCAACCGCATCCGAACCGAGATCAACACGATGCCCGCACCAGACAAGGTCACCGAGATCCTGCAAACACCCCTCGACTCCGGGCACACGCCAACGCCGTGATGCAATCTCGTTCCCTTGCAAGAGGCACCCTTACGGACGGCCGGACGGGTGCCGCGAACCACGACGGCTGCCTTCAGCATCTGACACTCGCACATATCGACGGGCCGCCACAAGATCACCTCGCGACGCAACGCGCACATACTCGGCGGTTCCGCGCAGGTTTTGGGTTGCGACGGGCGGCGGTTCTACGCTGGTTTCCTCATCGATCTGCCGGAGCGACGACGCTCCGAGGACGCCAGGCTCCGGCCCTAGTCCTGGAGGTCGCGATGACCACCACCATCCCCTCGACCGATCTTGTCGTGTCAATCGAGCCGCTGTTCACCGACGGTGAGCGGATCGCGCTAGTGTCGCGTGAATGAAATAGCCTTACCTGGCGGTAGGCTTTGGGTGTGCCGTTGATGGTTGCTGTGGCCGTGCCTGCCGAGGATCGTGCAGAGCTGATTCGCTGGACGCGCTCCCCGTCGCTGCGGGCGGGTTTGGCGCAACGGGCGCGGATAGTGCTGTTGGCCGGTGAAGGTGTCGGGACGAACGAGATAGTCGTGCGCGTCGGGGTATCCAAACCAACGGTAATCGCGTGGAAGAAGCGCTATGCCGAGTCCGGTATCGCGGGGCTCGCGGATCTTCCTAAGCCGGGGCGGCCGGCGCAGATCGACGAGGTCGCGGTGGTGCTGGCCACGTTGGAACCGCCGCCGGAACGGCTCGGTGTCACGCACTGGTCCTCGCGTTTGCTGGCCGATCATCTGGCTCGTGAGCAGCTCGGGATCTCCAATGTGTGGGTGGCCAAGATCTGGCGCAAGTGGGGATTGCAACCGTGGCGGCGTGAGACGTTCAAGTTCTCCACTGACCCGCAGTCGGAGGCCAGGGTTCGCGACATCGTCGGGCTTTACCTGAACCCACCCGAGCAGGCGATCGTCCTCTCGATCGACGAAAAGTCCCAGATTCAAGCCCTCGATCGGACCGCACCGATGCGGCCGGGGCTGCCGGAGAAGGCGACGCACGACTACGTCCGCCACGGCACCACGACGCTGTTCGCTGCATTGGAGGTCGAGACCGGGAAGGTGACCGATGCCTGCTACCCCCGCCATCGGCACGAGGAGTTCCTCAAGTTCTTGAAGCAGGTCGCCAAGGCCTACCCACGGGTCAAACTGCACCTGGTCTGCGACAACTACGCCACCCACAACCACCCGGCCGTCAAGGCATGGCTGGCCCGCAACCCACGGATCACGATGCACTTCACCCCGACCTCGGGCTCGTGGCTGAACATGGTCGAGATCTTCTTCGGCATCATCACCCGCCAAGCGATCCGCCGCGGCACCTTCACCAGCGCGAAAGACCTCATCAGCGCCATCGGGAACTACATCGACGCCTGGAACGAACGATGCACCCCATTCACCTGGACCAAGACCGCCGACCAGATCCTCGAGAAAGCAACCCGCGGTCAAAGATCATCGTTCACGCGACACTAGTTCGCTGGCGCGGATGCCGCGGTCTCGGTCACCGGGATGACCGTTGAATGCGCCGGCCCGGTGCAACCGCAGGAGTTGCGGATGATCAAAGTCGTCCCCACTCGCTCTGCGACCGGTGGAGGATCCGAGGCCGACATTCGCTCGGTGAGGATCTCGAAGGCCCGACGCCCGATGGTGTCCCAGTCCTGCGCGATCGAGGTCAGCGGAGAGACGAGCAGGGGTGCCCACTCGAAATCGTCGAAGCTGGCCAGCGCAATGTCGTCCGGCACCCGGACGCCGCGGGCGTTCAGCTCGTTCAGTACACCCACGGTGATGGCGTTGTTACCGGTGACGATTGCGCGGGGCGGATTCGCCATTTCCAGCAGCGATGCGCACGCGAGCGCACCACCCTCGCGGGACGACTCGCCGGAACGCACGAGTTTGGCACTGCGAACTGCGCCGGAACGCTTGACGCCGAGGGTGTAGCCGGCGAGCCGCTCGGTCGTGGTGCTGATATGTGGCAGACCGGAGATGAACGCGATGCGGCGATATCCGTGGACGTCGGCCAGGTGGCCGACGAGCGTCGCCAGCGGCTCGATGTTGTCGGTGCCGACGTGGTCGAAGCGGTGATCGGTGCTTGTTCGGTCGATGAGCACGGTCGGCACCGCGGCCTTCGCCAACACCGGCAGTGTCTCGCGGTCGGCGTGCGGCCCGGGCGCGATGATGATCCCGTCGACGCGGTGTTGGAGGAGGTTGTCCACCAGGTGTCTCTCGCGTTCGAAATCGTCCTCGGTCTCGCCGAGCAGGATGGTCGATCCCGCCGCCGTCGCGAGGGCGTCGATCGCGGAGACGACCAGGCCGAAATGAGTATTGGACCGGGCCGACATCGCGATCCCGATCGAATGGGTCCGCCCGCCGCGGGCGACTGCGCGGGCCAACCGGTTGTGGCGATAACCGAGTGTCTCGATCGCCCACCGGACCCGTTCGCGGGTCAACGGATCGACCGTCCGAGTGCCGTTGACGACGTGCGACACGGTGGAGACGGACACGCCGGACGTCCGTGCGACGTCTGACATCGTGACGGTCATTCGAGCCGACTCTCCACACAATTTGGGACCCCGCCAATTACGAAAGCGTTTGCGCAAACCCTTGCGCGCCAGTTTCCGATCAGTTAACCTCATCCACATCCGCAGCGCCAGACCTTGTGCCGCCGGATCAACATCCATCGGGGCCGAGCTCGGTCCGGCCCCAGCACCTGGAAGGCAGGGCTCGAATGGACGACATTCGTCAGGTCGGAGGCCGCGGACGCCGACGCCGCCTCATCGCTGTTTCCGCGGCATTGGTCGGTGGCGCGCTCGCGTTGGCCGCCTGTAGCTCGTCCGGCGGTTCCGGCGGCGCGACAGGCGGGGCCACCGGCGGCGCCTCCGGTGGCGCCACGGGTGGCAGCGGCGGCAAGCAGGTCGGCGTGTCGCTGATCCTCAAGACGCTGAGCAACCCCTACTTCGTGTCCATGCAGAAGGACGCGGAAAAGGCGGCCAAAGTGGCCAACGTCAAATTGACCGTCGCGGCCGGCAGTAAGGACGGCGACACCCAGGGCCAGATCGGCGCGATCCAGAACGCGATCGCGCGCGGCGACAAGGGCATCCTGATCACCACCAACGGTGATGCCATCAACGCCGCGCTCAACCAGGCGAAACAGAAGGGCATCTACGTGATCGCCCTCGACACCGCGCTGAACCCGGCCAACACCGCGAACATCACGTTCGCGACCGACAACTTCCAGGCCGGCAAGCTGATCGGCCAGTACGGCGCGAAGAAGCTCAACGGCAAGAAGGCCGTCATCGCGATGCTCGACCTGTTCAACAACCAGGTGGTGTCCGTCGACATCCAGCGCGACCACGGTTTCCTCACCGGCATGGGCATCAACCCCGGCAGCACGACGCAGAACGGCAAAGAGGCGACGAGCGGGAAGTACTCCGGCGGCGACTACACAATCGCGTGCCACCAGCCGACACAGGGTGCGATCGACGGCGGCCGCACGGCGATGGAGACCTGCCTGTCGAAGAACTCCAACATCAATGTCGTCTACGCGATCAACGAGCCAGCCGCCGAGGGTGCCTACAACGCGCTGAAGGCGCAGAACAAGCAGAACGACGTCACCATCCTGGCGATCGACGGCTCGTGCCAGGGCCTCGGCTTCGTCGACTCCGGCGAATTCGCGGCCGACTCCGCCCAGTACCCGGGCAAGATGGCCTCGCTCGGTGTCGCGGCGATTGCCAAGCTGGCCCGCGGCGGATCGAAGCCGACGACGACGAGTGGCAAGAACTTCTTCGACACCGGAACGAACCTGGTCACTAAGAGTCCCATCTCCGGCGTGGCCAGCCAGGACGTCGCCACCGCGAAGAAGGCGTGCTGGGGCAGCAGCTGACTCACCCGCGCGGCGGCGGGGCGGGCTCCCACGCGTCGTCCCGCCGCCGTGTCGAGCATGGACATCCAGGCCGATCCCCGCTATACCGACCCATCGAGCACCACTGCCCTCATCGGACCGAACCGCCAGGAGGACTTCAGTGACGGCAAGCATCGAATCCCCGCAGTCGGCCGAAGAGCTGGCCGGCGACTCAAACACCATCGGGCAACGCGTCCACGAGGTTCTGCACCGCTACCCGGCGTTGAGCCCGGCGGTGGTCCTGATCCTCGGGATCATCGTGTTCAGCTTGCTCAGCGACCGGTTCTTCCGGCTGGAAAACTTCTCGCTGATGACCCAGATCGTCTCCTACATCGGCGTCCTCGCGGTAGGTCAGACGCTGATCATCCTGACCGCGGGTATCGATCTGTCCATCGGCGCGGTGATGGTGCTGTCGTCGTTCGTGATGGCCAAGTTGGTCCAAACGAACCACCTCAACGGGGTCGTCGCACTGATCGTCGGCGCGCTCGTGGCGGTAGCGGCGTCGACCGTCAACGGCCTATTGGTGACTCGGATCAAGCTGCCGCCGTTCATCGTCACCCTCGGCACCCTCGGCATCTTCACCGCGATCACGCTCATCTACGCCAAAGGTCAGACGGTTTCGCTCAACCCGAACTCGTTCGTACTGTGGACCGGAAAGACACACGCACTGGGTTCCTTCGACTTGAGCAACGGCGTCATCCTGATGGTGATCGTGTACATCGTCATGTCCTTCTCTTTACGAAATACTTCGTGGGGCCGACATCTGTACGCGACCGGAGGTGACGCCGAGGCGGCGCGGCTGGCCGGTATCCGCACCGATCGCGTCATCCTGTCCGCATACATGATCGCCGGGATCACCACGGCGATCGCGGCCTGGATCCTCTGCGGACGGGTCGGCGGCGGCGATCCGAACAGCGGCACGAACGCCAACCTGAACTCGATCACTGCGGTTGTCATCGGTGGCACCAGCCTCTTCGGTGGCCGCGGTCTGGTGGTCGGCAGCCTGATCGGTGCGCTCATCGTGCAGGTCTTCACCACCGGCCTTGCACTGCCCGGCTACGACCCGAACTATCAGGTGCTCGCCATCGGCGTGCTGGTGATCGTCGCGGTCTCCGTCGACCAGTGGATCAGGAGCGTGAAGGCATGACGAACCCGAACCTCGAGAAGGATCCTGGCCCGGTACAGCGGCCCACCCCGTCCGGCGAACCCGTGCTCGAGGCGCGCGGGATGATCAAGCTGTTCGGCAGGGTGGTGGGGTTGTCCGGCGTCGACCTGAAGCTGTACCCCGGCGAGGTGCTTGCGGTCATCGGCGACAATGGCGCCGGCAAGTCGACGCTGATCAAGTGTCTGTCCGGGGCGATGGTCCCGGACGGCGGCGAGATCTTCGTCGATGGTCGGCGGGTCTCGTTCAAGTCCACGAAGGATGCCCGCGAGGCCGGGATCGAGACTGTTTACCAGACCCTCGCGGTCGCGCCTGCGTTGGACATCTCGTCCAACCTGTTTCTCGCTCGCGAGGTGCGACGCAAGGGCCCGCTCGGCTCGGTGCTGCGCATGCTCGACACCGGGTACATGAAGGACTTCTCACGCGATCAGATCAAAAAGCTCGGCATCAGCACGCTGCAGAACATTAACCAGGCGGTCGAGACGCTCTCCGGTGGCCAGCGCCAAGCGGTCGCCGTCGCTCGCGCCGGTGCGTTCGGCGGCAAGGTCGTGATTCTCGACGAGCCGACCGCCGCGCTGGGCGTGCGCGAGACCGGCCAGGTGCTGGGACTGGTCAAGGACCTGCGTGAGCGGGGCCTGGGCATCATCCTGATCAGCCACAACATGCCCAACGTGTTCGAGGTCGCCGACCGCATCCACATCCAGCGTCTCGGCGGCGCCGTGGGTGTCATCGACCCCAACGCCAACACGATGGACGACGCCGTCGCCTACATGACCGGTGCGCGCAAGCTGGAAGCGGACAACAACATGGCCCAACGCGCCTGACCGTCGCCGAACTCTGTCGCCCTCCGACTTGTCCGCGCTACGCGGCGAGAACGCGGCGAGAACGCGTCCTTGCGCGCACTCGGCAGCACGTCGATGGGTTCGCCGAGCAGTCGTAGCCTGGGTCGTTTCCGCGGCAGTCCCCCCTCGTGCGTCATTATGCGCGTCGACCTGGGTCCTGGCCGCCTGGAATGAGAACCGGAAACGGTCCGCTCAGCTTATTCGAACCCGACAACGCCAGCACATTAGGGCAGTCGGATAGGGGCTTGCAGACTGCGTGGGGGATCTTGCGAGATCTACTACCGACGTCCAGTGATTTGTCGCGTCATAGCGCGCGAAGGCACCGTCGGTGTACAGCGCCGGCTTCGGAACGGAGCAGCCGATATTCAGCCGCCGGCCGTTAGCTGGTCGGTAGCGGGCTGCGGTCGGTGTGAGTCGTTGCTGGTTGGGTTGTTCGTGATCTCTTGACTGGCCGGTCTCGGCGGTTGGAGGATCGGGTGGCCAACGTTGTCGGCGTTGGTTCGTGCTACCGGTTCGCCGTCGCTGAGGGGTTGACGCAGCCTTCGGTATTGGCTCGGGCAGAAGGGGTGCTTGCCATGTTCGGTCGCCGCAGAGGATCCCAATTGTTGTTGGCTTTGTTGGGCGTGGCCGTGCTGGCCGTTGGGCTGGCGTTCGCACCGTCGGCCGAGGGCCAGACCGGTGCGGCCCCGGCCTTGTATCACGAGCTGTATCGCCCGCAGTTCCATTTCACCCCGGCGCGGAATTGGATGAACGATCCGAATGGCCCGATCTATTACCACGGCCAGTACCACCTGTTCTTCCAGTACAACCCGTCCGGCTCGACGTGGGGCAACATCTCGTGGGGCCACGCGGTCAGCCCGGATCTGGTGCACTGGAAGGAATTGCCGATCGCGATCCCGGACGATGCGAACGAATACGTCTTCAGCGGATCGGTGGTTTACGACGAGCACAACACCAGCGGTTTGGGCACCGCGGCGAACCCGCCGCTGGTCGCGATCTACACCAGCGCTCTGAAGGCGAGCCCGATCCAGCAGCAGTCGCTGGCCTACAGCACCGACGGCGGCACGACGTGGACGAAGTACGCCGGCAACCCGGTGCTCAACCTGAACCTGGCCAACTTCCGGGACCCGAAGGTGTTCTGGTACCCGCAGACCGGCAAGTGGGTGATGGCCGTCGCACTCTCCGACCAGCACAAGGTGTCGATCTACACCTCCACCGACCTCAAGTCGTGGACGCACGAGAGCGACTTCGGGCCGGCCGGCGCGACCGGCGGCGTGTGGGAGTGCCCGAACCTGTTCCCCCTCAAGGTCAAGGGCACGAACCAGACCAAGTGGGTCCTCGTCGTCGGCATCAACCCCGGCGCCCCGGCGGGCGGGTCCGGTGACCAGTACTTCGTCGGCAACTTCGACGGCACCACCTTCACCTCCGACGACCCGGCCACCTACACACCGCCGTCGGGAACCACCGTCGCCGGCTTCGACGACGGCACCTACAGCCCGTGGACCACGACCGGGACGGCGTTCGGCGCCGCCCCGGCGACCGGGCCGCTGCCCGGGCAGTCTGCGGTCGATGGTGTGGTCGGCTCCGGGTTCGCCGACAGCTTCACCGGCGGCGACGCCTCGACCGGTCTGCTCACCTCGCCGACCTTCACCGTGGACCAGCCGTACCTGAACTTCAAGATCGGCGGCGGCAACCACCCGCACGTGCCCGGGTCGGTCATCGGGGTCACCGCGCCGCCGGGCCCGGTGTTCGCCGACTTCGAGGGCACCACCTACGGCGACGGCTGGACCGAGACCGGCGACTTCGTCGGCACCGGCACCGGTGGCCGGCACCATCGGCGACCAACAGGCGGTCAGCGGCTACCTCGGGCAGAAGCTGGTCAACACGTTCCTCAACCACGACCTGAGCATGGGCACGATCACCTCGCCGACCTTCACCATCAGCAGTGACTACATCGACATGCTGGTCGGCGGCGGCAACCACCCCTACACCGGCGCCGCTTACCCCGCCGGCCAGGGCCCGACCGCGGTCAACCTGATCGTCGACGGCCAGGTCGTGGACACCATGACCGGCGCGAACAACGAAGCGCTGAACTGGCAGTCATGGAAGGTGTCCGCGTTGCGCGGCAAGCAGGCCCAGATCCAGATCGTGGACCAGAACTCCGGCGGCTGGGGGCACCTCAACGTCGACAACATCGTGTTCTCCAGCGAAGCCGCGGCCATCTCGAACATCGAGACCGCGGTGGATCTGCTCGTCGACGGGCAGGTTGTCGACTCGGCCACCGGCGCCAATGACGAGGCGCTGGACTGGCGCTCGTTCGACCTGCGGCCCTACCAAGGCAAGCAGGCGCAGATCCAGATCGTCGACCAGAACACCGGCGGCTGGGGCCACCTCAACGCCGACCAGTTCATGTTCGCCTCGCCGCGCCGGCGCTGTCGAGCACGCAGCGGGCGCATTGGGCCGATTACGGCGCGGACTTCTACGCCGCCACCGTGTTCAACGACGTCCCCGGCGGCCGGCAGATCCTGATCGGCTGGATGAACAACTGGAACTACGCCGGCAACATCCCGACCGACCCGTGGCGCAGCGCGAACAGCATCCCGCGCGAGCTCACGCTGGACAAGATCGGCGGACGGCTGCAGCTGATCTCGCAGCCGGTGCCCGAGCTGAGCACGCTCTACGTCCGGGCGCCCAAGACGCTCACCGACAAACCGATCACCGGCACCACCTCGGCCGGCATCAAGGGCGCCACCCTCGATCTTGATGAAACCTTCGCGCCCGGCTCGGCCAAACAGTTCGGCATCGACGTCCACGTCGGCAACGGCCAACGCACCCGCATCGGCTACGACCGGGCATCCGGCACCGTGTTCATCGACCGCACCAAGTCCGGCGCCACCAGCTTCGACCCGACCTTCGGCGGGGTGCAAAGCGCACCGCTCGGACTGCGGCACGGCCAGCTGCACCTGCGGATCCTGGTCGACACGTCCTCGGTCGAGGTGTTCGCCGACAAGGGCCAGGTGGTCCTGACCGACCAGATCTTCCCGGACCCGAGCTCAACCGGGGTCGACCTGTTCGCGGTCGGCGGCACCGCGACGCTAGTCTCCGGCACCGGCCGGCACGTGCGATCGATCTGGCCCTAACCGCGGCTAGCAGCGAGCGCCGCGACGCGTCCTGATGCTCGCGACCACGCGCCTAGTGAAGCTTGGTTGACCAGTCTTCGGAGTTGATCTTGAGTTTCAGGCGGCGGGGACGTCGAGGACCGGCAGCGTCGCGAGCAGCAGCAGCGCCCCGCCGGCAAGAACGGTAGAGACCAGGATCTGCACCTGCCCATCCCGCTCGCGCTCGTCCCACGACCAGCAGGACCCGACACAACCGCGGTGGATCTGTCGGGCGGGTGGTTCCACTCCACCCTGGGCATCACTGCCTCGCTAGCCGGGGTGGTGATCGTGGCGATCTTTGTGCTCGAGCTGGTGAAGGCGGTGCTGCGCCGCGAACCCGCGAGCCTGACCCGCGCGGCGGTCGGGGTCGGCGCGGGGATCCTCGGCGCGGCAGCGCAGCTGTGGCGCCTTCAGGTGGAACCGCATTTCGGGAATGTGCGAGCCTCACGGATTACCACCGGACAGATCCGCGAATGGGTTGCCGGGCTCCTGATGGCGGGGCTTTCTCGGGCATCGGTCGCGCAGGCCGTCACTGTTCTTTCATCATGCATGAAGGTGGCGATCGAGCAGGGCATACGGCGTGACAACCCCACACGCGGGTGCCGTCCGCGCCCGGACGTACCCGAACAAGGCAGGGGCTACAGCCCCGAGCAGGTCCAAGCGCTGCTTTCGGCAGCAGACACGCGCGACGCCGCGATCTATCTGCTGGCAGCCACGACCGGCCCGCGATTCGGTGAGCTGGCCGGCTTCCGCATCGCTGACCTCGATCGCGAGACCGCCACTCTCTCCGTCCAGCGAGTGGTGATCGAGTCCGGGGGGCACCAGGTCGTGAAGGCGTACCCCAAGGGCGGTTCCGTTGCGCGTCGGACCCTGGCGCTGCCACCCGATGTCCTCACAGCGCTCAAGGGTCTTGCCGAAGGACGCAGATCAGATGCACCGCTTTGGCCGAACCGCGTGGGCGGACCGCAGTACTACCGCGCCGCCAGCGCGGCGCTACGAAAATCGCAACGGGCCGCCGGGCTGGTCCCGTCAGGTTTCCATGGCCTCCGCCGGACCGCCGCAACTCTGAGCCTGCGCGCCGGAATGAGTCTGCGCGACGTCCAGGCGATGCTCGGCCACGCCAGTCCGCTGATGACCATGACTCGCTACGCGCTGCCCGACGTCGACGCGCAGCGCGCCGGAAGCGTGCGCGTGGCCGAGACGATCCTCGGTCCGAAGCCATCCGGCCAAAAACCGGCCATTGATCTTGGTAGCCGCCATTCACTGCGTCCGACAACAGAGACATAGTGGCCAAGATTGCTGGGCCAGAAGCTAGTGGGCCCCGCGGGGCTCGAACCCGCAACCTACGGATTAAAAGCACTCAGCACCGGGGCATCGCCGCGGGTCATGGCTAGCCAGAGGCCAGTGTTTTAGGGGGATTCGGATCCGATGGATTCCGTCCTGAACGCTCTGCGTCGGTACGGAATGGGTGCCATAATGGGTGCCACCGCGGCATTCACCAAGCGGTGATGCGAAGCGACAGGACCATTCGCCCGTCATGCGCCAGCCATCAGCTGGCACCGCAGTTGTACCGTACCGGGATTCCAGCCAAGCCTCAGGGATGGCGGGCGCTGCCGCCATGTTCGCTCACTATGTTCGCTCACTTCGTACGGATCGCGTAGGTCTCGAGACCTGCAGCTCGACACCTGCATCTCGAGACTTGCTGGCAAGAGCCGAGGCAGCTCCTCCGCGCCGGAGTCAAGCCGACTAATCGGAAGACGGATGCGGCTTAGTGGAAGCCCCTGGTCTTATGCTCGGGATCGCCGAATACCGCGCACTCAAGTACTGCCATTCGGCGCCATGCCGGTGGGGTTATGCGCGGAATTGGCGCATCGCGGCACGACCGCGCGAAGACATGATCAACAGTGGTTATCGTCGGTGCTGCACGGGGTTGTTGGCGTGGTCGTTGGGGGGCTGCGCTGACGTTGATTCGCGGGGCATCTCATGAGACCTGGAACGGCTCCGCGTCGTGGTGGCCGTAGGCGGGTAGCTGTCGCGCTCGACCGGTCAATCCGTCGCCCATCTGTCCTGGGTGACGGACTTCGGCGACGACCTCACGGCGATGTGCGGGATCGTCACGCGACGTCTCCGACGGGCCGGGAGGGCTCGCAACGAGAGGGACGCGCAGAGGCGGCCCGGATCAGTCGTCGCCTTTGTGCTTGCCCGGCCCGTGTCCCGACTTGCCCGATTTCTTGCCGGTCTTGGGCGGCTTAGCCGACTTAGCCGGCTTGCCCGGGGTGCTGCGACCGGCCGGCACGGTGACGATGATCGAGGAGGGCGACGGTGTCACCGCGCGCGAATCGGCCTGACGGGTCAGGGAGGTTTGCACCTGCGCCGCTGCCATTCGGATCTGGGCGAGCCGGGCGGCGGGCAGTTTGCCCGCAGTGTGGGCTGCCGCGAGGTCGGCGTCGAGCGCGGCCAGCGCCGCCTGGGCGGCGGGGATGTCGTGCCTGGCCGCGGCGGCGGCTACTGCGGCCACGTCGCGACGCAGTTGCTGCTGAACGCCCGCGTCGATTCCCGCCCGGCGCGTCGGGTTGTTGCCGCCGCAGCCGACAAGGATCACTGCGGCGAACAGCGCAGCGGTGTGAGTTACGCGCCCGGATATCCGCCGGCTCATCCGACGGCGCTTTCCAGTTGGCGCAGTGGCGGTCCGAGTGTTCCGGACACCGTGGGGTAGGTCGGTGATTGGGACGGCGTCGAAGGCGGGTTGTTCGCGCTCGTGTGCTGAGCGGTGAGCACGATGGCGACGACCACGATGGCGATGATCGCCGCGGCGCCGATCCCGACCAGCCACCACATCGGGCGGGGATGTCGCGAGGACGCGCGTCGCGAACCGGGCGGAGTGGGCGGTGCTGCGGTCGACGAGGCGGCCGGCAGCACGCGGGTAGAACCTGTGCCGGCATCGCCGTCAGGCCCATCCCTCTCAGGGAGGACGACAGTTGCCGGTTGGGCAGGCGCACCGTCCACAGCGACCTGCAAAGCGTGCCCGTCGAGGGGGCCGGCGAGATCGCGGTTGAGATCGCCGTCGAGGTGCGCCAGCATCTCGCATACCTGCGCGGCCGCCGGCCGATCCGCTGGGCGTGGTGCGGTCATGGTGGTCAGTAGTTGCCCCCACGCCGGGCCGAGTTCGGCCGGGACGTCCGGCGCGCGATGCAGGCGGGCCAGCGCGGCCTCGATGCCGACGCCGGGGTAGGCGACTTTGCCGGTGTGGCATTCGAGCAGCACCAAGCCGAGGGCGTAGATGTCGGCCGGCGGGCCGACGGGCTGACCGGTGGCCTGCTCCGGCGCGAGGTAGTTGGGCGTGCCGACGCTCATGCCCTCCGCCGTCAGCCGAGTGGAGTCGACCAGCCGGGCGATTCCGAAATCGGTCAGCTTGACGGTGAGCGCGCCTCCGTCTGACATCGCGGCGGCGTGGTCGACCTGGGGAGATCGCTCGAGCAGAATGTTGGCCGGTTTGACATCGCGGTGGACCACGCCTTGCGCGTGGACGTAGGCGAGCGCGGCAGCCAGTTGATAGGCCAGCCGCGTTACCTCCGTCCGCGGCAACGGTCCAGCAGCGAGCCGGTCAGCGAGGCTGGCCCCCTGGATGAGTTCCATCACCAGGTACGGCGTGGCGACCCGGTCAGCTGCCGCACAATCATGCACGGCACCCGCGTCATAGACCGTCACGATCCCGGGGTGATGCAACGCGGCAATGGTTTGCATCTCAGCCCGGATGCGTGCCTCGCTGGTCTCAGGCGCATCAAAACGGAACAGCTTTACCGCAACCGGTCGACGCAGGACCGGATCCTCAGCAGCCCACACATCTGCCATGCCACCGCGGCCAATCCGTTCAAGGAGCCGGTAACGGGGACCGAGCATCTCGCCCGGCCGAGCACCCGTCCACGACCTGGCCCGCTCCGAACCCACCACACCATCCAATCCGATCCATCGCTTCGCGGCGACCCGCACCTGTCGGGCTCTCGCTCGTTTTGCCCGCCCGATTGTGTACCCAAGATGCTGACCTCCCATCCGTCGCGCCGTGCACCGTCTGGAGTCAACAGCCGGAGCGCTGATCTACCTCCACCGAGAGGGCGTCGGCCAGGACCAAGTCGCATGCTCGTTCTTGTTGTGCACGGTGCTCGTGGCCACCTCGTCACTCTCTTGGATCGACCCAGCCTTAACCGAAGGTGGGTGTGCGACGAAAGGCGGATCTCCGGCGGGGCTGCGAGCGGCTTCATCGAGTCGATTCGTGACCGTCGGCGGGCGCCCATGACCCCTCCGGACACTGAGGACACCGGTGCCGCAGCTGCGACCGGCACCGCTGACCGGCACGCCTGGGCAATCGTGTGTGCGCTTGCATCGACCGCCCGCTCGACGGTGGTGTCAGTGAGCGCCGCAGTGACGGACGTACATGGACGGCTCCGCTCACGTGGCGGTCGGGACGAGTCCGGCCGCGCGGCGTGCCGGCGTGAGGTCACACCCGTTGCAGGCCACGGCTCGTCGTCGTAACCGCGATCCAGCGCACGAGGCCGAGCACGAGGCGACGGGCGCTCGCGCGGCGTCAGCCGGCCAGGTCGGTCGACATGCCGACGGCGGGGGGCGACGGTCCTCAACGCGAGCGGCCCTGCTGGAGAAAGCCGTTACTCGTTGCGCGGTCAGGCGCAGTGTGCTGACGCCGGCGACCAGAAAAAACGCCGTCAGGAACCACGGCAGGAGACGGATCAGCCGGCGCGCGCGGGAGTCTCGGTGTCGGCCTGGAGGTTGCTCTGCTCTCGGTCACGGCGCCGCACCAGCGGCGAGCGGGAGGCAGTCGGGATGATCATCAAGGTATGGGTCGCCTCGACCACCAACGGGTACTGGCTGGCGTGCGCACCATAGCTGCCGGCCGCGGCACCACAGATGACGTGTCGTTGACTGCGGTCCCGGCGAGCAAGCCGAACGCATCCGCACTCAGGTGCAACGCCCGACTTACCCGGTACCAGGAAGGCCAGCACCGCAACGACATTGAACGAGACAACGAGATCACCGGCGTGCACATCTCCGACGGTGACCGACCACCAACGGAATCCTCGGCGCCAAAGTGCCGAACCTCAACGACGCCAAGTGGCGCTGCTTCTACACCCAACAACATGGCGACAACTACACCTACGAGGTGCACCTGAACCACTGACCGAACAGCCGGCCCGGTACGCGCCGCCACCCGTGGGCCGCGTGCCGGGCCGGGTCGCAATCCGGTCTTGTAACTGCACCACGCCGTTGGGCGCGGTTGCGGGCCCTGGTGCCGTCGCGCAACGCGATCTTCGGCATCGATCCAGCTGACTCGCGTCAGACGGGTTTGGTGACCGCACACGCCCCGAACGTGCCGACTCGCCGGTCGGCAACGGCCATCTACACCGCAGCCACCGCGGCGCAGGTCGCAGCAGCGAGCCAAGTGGCGAGGGTCTGAGCGAGCGTGAGCGTCAGGAGGCGGCGCGCCGCGAACGCCGCGAGGTCATCACGAACAATAAGGCAGTGGCCGCATCGCAGCCGATCCGCCGTTAGTACGTGAAGCGACTGCTGTCGCGCACGAGCGCGCCGAAAGGCAGCGCCGCATTCATCACCTCCGCTCTACTGACCGGCGACGCCAACACCAGTCCGCTCTGCCCGCGCACAGATCTGCGAACTCCTCGACCTCCCG
The DNA here is from genome assembly GCA_963850835.1 of uncultured Actinomycetota bacterium. GTDB lineage: Bacteria > Actinomycetota > Actinomycetes > Mycobacteriales > Jatrophihabitantaceae > Jatrophihabitans. The sequence goes on from CAWKNB010000011.1 coordinate 517,916, forward strand.
CCACGAACCGCGTGCGATGACGTCGCAGCCCAGACCAGCGACGCCCGCGCGCTAGTTGTCAGCGAAGTCCTGAGGTAGGGCAGAAGATGGTCTGCTGCCGAGGACACAAACGACCGCGGCCAGTGCCCGACCGCGCACGGCCGTCCGCGTGGTTTGCGGGCCCACTGCGGACAAGTGCCGCGAGTAGCGTTCGGCACTATGCGGTGGCGGAAATCTGCGGTTAGCGAAATGAGCGAACGGATCGTCCAATTAGGCCTCAACCAGTGCCCGATATGCGGCGGCGTCGAATCTCTGCGTGTGCTCCGAGTGCCAGCGGTCCTGCAAATCGGCGGCACGGAGGGCACATGTCGTCGCGATCCCGCGGACCAGGACGTCAACATCCTGTTTATGGTCGTCGTGGAGTGCGCGATGTGTGGTTACACAATGTTGTTCAACTCGCTGCGACTTTTCCCGAACTCGTCGCCGAGCCTGGTGCCGGGGAGCATGTCGGAGGCTGATGAGGATGAAGCGGAGCCGACGTGAAGTCGATGAAGGGGCACGTCGACCACCTGACGCCGGACCGCCGGAACGCAGGTCACGTCAGCGAAGCCGTCACCATCTACATTGCTGTCAAACCCAAGATCTGTGTCTAACCACACGACCCGCCGATCCGGCGGCGGCGCCCGACCACCGGACCGGGCCTATGCACAGCCCAGTGTCGCGCTCGGCTCGGCGCGCATAATGCGGGAACCGCCAGCCGCAATGCCGTCGTACGCCTGCGCGCGAATCGGCGATCACTGCGATCGACGCACTCGCCGTCGGTGATCGTCCGGACGGACCGGCTCACGCCGGCTCTATGCGTGCTCTGCTGCGCCGAGGTTGGCGAGAACGTCGGCGCGTTCGTTTCCAGGATTGCCGTCGTGTCCTCTCACCCAGCGCCACTGGATGCGATGACGTCGGGCCGCTTCCTCTAGTGCCCGCCAGAGATCGCTGTTCTTGACCGGTCGCTTGTCAGCAGTCCTCCAATCGCGCTTCTTCCAGTTGTGGATCCACTCTGTGATGCCTTTGCGGACGTACTCGCTGTCGGTGAAAAACTCGACCTCGCTCGGCCCTCTTAGCGCGTTGAGCGCCTCGATCACCGCGGTCAGTTCCATCCGGTTGTTAGTGGTGCTCGGTGAGCAGCCGTGCAACTCCTTGCGGTGCCGCCCGCTGGACAGCACAACTCCCCAACCACCCGGACCATCGGGGTTCCTCTTGCACGCGCCGTCCGTGTAGATCTCGACACGCGGCAGCGGCGTCGCCGGTGCTGCGGGCTCTGGTTCGGCGAACAGGTCGGCCACAACGGGACGATCGCTCGCGCCGTGTCCAGTGGCATCCCAACCCTCGCACCACCCACCCCGCGGAAACTCCCGACAGCTTCGGTGCTCCATAACTACGCCCTACGCGGCGCGTGCTACACGTCGCGCCGTGTTCCCGATTCGGCGTACCGGGACAGCTGCGGGGATCAGGATCTCGAGAGACGGGCTGCCTGCTTGGCCTGTGACGATCAGTAGCCACCCCGAAGTCGAGTTCGAGCCATCGAATCGGGCTGTCGATACACCTGCCCGAATTGGGTCTCGGCGACTTCAGGGCGTCAGCCGCCTGCCATCGCGCCGATCACGAGCAGCGGCTCCTTGCCGCTGGCAACCTCATCAGGCAGCGGCGCGTCAGGAGACTCGTGCGAGAGGTCCTCCTCGCAGGCGAAGAACCGGATGAACGCCGGCGCTGGCCGCGTGGCGCGATCGCGAACGTCCCGCGCAGCATCGGGGTAGCGGGCCTCGAGCGCATCGAGCACCGCGCGCTGGGTGGGCTCGGCGTCCAACTCGATCTCGCTTCTCGCACCGGGCGAGCGCGCGCAGGTGCGCGGGTAGCACGACGCGGATCATGGCAGCGTCTGCACCTCGACGGAGAGCACCGGCGGCAGGTCGCGGACGATCGGCGCCCAGTGATCGCCCGAGTCGGGCGATGCGTAGACCTGGCCGCCGGTGGTGCCGAAGTAGACGCCGCACTCAGTCAGCGAGTCGACGGCCATGGCGTCGCGCAGCACGTTGACGTAGCAGTTCTCCTGCGGCAGGCCGTTGGTCAGCGGCTCCCACTCGTTGCCGCCGCGTGCGGCTGCGGTAGACGCGCAGCTTGCCGTCAGGCGGGAAGTGCTCGCGAGTCGCTCTTGATCGGCACGACGTAGACGGTCTCCGGCTCGTGCGCGTGCACGTCGATCGGGAAGCCGAAATCGGTCGGCAGGTTGCCGCTGATCTCGTGCCAGTTATCGCCGGCGTCGTCGCTGCGCATGACGTCCCAGTGCTTCTGCATGAACAGCGCGTCCGGGCGCGTCGGGTGCATGGCGATGTGGTGCACGCAGTGGCCGACCTCGGCGTCGGGTCGGGAATGCCCTCCGAGTGCAGGCCCTGGTTGATCGGGCTGCCAGGTCTCGCCGCCGTCGTCGGTGCGGAACACGCCCGCCGCGGAGATCGCGACACGATGCGCTTCGGCGTTGCTCGGGTCGAGCAGGATGGTGTGCAGGCACATGCCGCCGGCGCCGGGCTGCCACTGCGGGTCCGGAGCCGTGCTCGCGCAGCCCGGACAGCTCCTCCCAGCTCTTGCCGCCATCGGTGGACTTGAAGAGCGCGGCGTCCTCGACGCCGGCGAAGACGGTGTCGGGATCGGTCAGCGACGGCTCGAGGTGCCAGACGCGCTTGAACTCCCAGGGGTGCGGGGTGCCGTCGTACCACTGGTGCGTGCCGGGGACGCCGTCGTAGGCGAAGTCGTTGCCGACCGGCGTCCCAGGTCTGCCCGCCGTCGTCGGAGCGCTGGATGACCTGGCCGAACCAGCCGCTGGACTGCGAGGCGTAGAGGCGGTTGGGATCGGCGGGCGAGCCCTTGACGTGGTAGATCTCCCAGCCGGGGAAGTGCGGACCGCTCGACCTTCCAGTCTGTGCGCCGCTCGTCCGAGGTCAGGATGAATGCGCCCTTGCGCGTGCCAACCAGCACCCGTACTCCCGCCATCTCTGCCTCCAGATCGTGTGGGTCCCTGTGGGTTCGATGGATGAGCCCCGCTGATATCGACGACGTACGGCAAGGCTAGAACTCATCGCCGACATTGCGCGACGGGCACAATTTCGGGGCATGGCCGAACGTCCGCACTTTGACAGGTATCAGGCCTTCTTCCCCCACTACGTGGCCATGCAGCCAAGCCTGCCACCAGGCAGGTGCACTTCGCCGGGACGCTGATCGGCGTGACGCTCGCCCTGTTCGCGCCGGTGACGCGCCGCCCGCGGATGGTGCTGGCCCTGCCGTCCTGCGGGTACCGCTTCGCCTGGCCGGCGCACTGGTTCATCGAGAAGAACAACCCCGCCTCGTTCGGCCACCCGCTGTGGTCGCTACGCGGCGACTTCGAGATGATCAAATACATGCTCCAGGGCCGGGACGCCGAACTCACCGAGGGCACGCCGACATACTGCGCACACACGACCCCTACGGCCGGGGCACGGCCGCGGTGCGGGAGCCGGCCGCGGCGTCGGTCTCAGATCGCGGCCCTCGCGCCGGACACCGCAGCGACGATTCCATGGCGGCAGACCTGATCAACTACGCGGAACGGGCGTGGTCGTCGAGGACGGCGCGACCTCAAGCCGGAGCCGCCCACCATCCGGCGGGACGTAGAACACCGCCGCGACGGTCACGGGACAGAAGATCACCGCGGTTTGCGACTACTCGAAGTCGATCACGATCGGTGGCCGGTCGCTGCACCGCCCCGCAGATCGCGCACCAGCGGGCGAGATCAAACGACCGATATCGCCGCCGCCATGAGCAAACCTGGGAGCGGAGGAGGCGCGCATCAGGCCAGCGTCGGTAGTGCGCGACCAATGCCCTGAGGGCGCGCGTATTCGGTGTTGTTCCGACGTCCGAACAACACCGATTGTTCCGACCTCGCGGTTGTTCCGACCTGCGCGTGAATCGGCCTGCGCGGTAAGGGATCCGCGGGGGACAGGTCGGAACAATCCAGCGTCATCGACCAGCGGGCCAAGCAGGCGGCGACCGAGAATGTGCGCCCGCCGCGGGACCCGCCGGGGGCGACGATCGCGGTGCCAGGATCAACAGACGTCCACCCACGCAAGAGAATCCCGCCTGATATGTCTCCTTGAGCATCCGACCAGTCGCGCCGGAGTCGGCTCAACTACTTCAGGCAGCGCATGGGCAGCGCGAGAACCACACGCCCGGATTGTTCCGACCTCATGAGCGCGAACGGCCTACGCCCCAAGGTGATGCGCGACGACGTCGGAACAATCGTGAGGTCGGAACAATCGGCGTTATATGGGCTCTTCAAACTTGAGCGGGCAATGATCTTGATGCCGCTGTCGCTGCCCGGTGGTTCCGGGTGCAGTGGAACCGTATCCGACGGTGCCCGTTGGCTGGGTTGCGGAACCCGCAGGCGGAGCGTTTGACCTGTTTCACGAGCCGGTTGATGCCTTCGGTGCGGGCGTTGGTGACCCGGTGTCGATGAACGCCTCGATGGCCGGCCACCAGGTCTCGACCGTGGTCGCCAGGGTGGTCAGCTCGTCGATGTCGGCGGTGGCGCACCAGGCGTAGAACTTGCAGAGGGCGGGCGGCGATCTGGTCGCGGCTTGCGCCGGTGCGGGCCAGCTTGAGCAGGGCGCGGAGTTCTTCTTTGGCGATCAGGCGGTGAGCACCTGCCCGGTGGGTTCGGAGTCGATCAGGCTGTTCCGCATTGTCGCGAATGCCGTGTGCGATAGGCGTCCCGGCCGGTGAGTAGTCGGCGCCGGTTCGCCCAGGCGGGCTCGATCTTGCGGCCGCGGCGGCCGTGCTGGTCCCACACCACCCGGCGGCGGACCTTGGTCACGGCGTCGTTGGCCAGCTTCACGAGGTGGGAGTGATCCACGACCAGGACCGCGTCGGGCAGCAGCAGCGACCCGCCCGCAGTCCGGGCGCGGATCGCGGCGCGTAGCTCGCGGCCGGGTCGATCGCCACGAACCGGATCCCGGTCCGGAACTCGGGAGTGCGCGCGGACAGCCAGTCCACCACGCACGCCGTGGTGCGCCCGCTGACTTGGTCGAGCAGGCCCTGGCTGCCCGCGAGGTCGACGAAGCCGGTGTCCCACGCATCGGTGCGCACCCAACGGCCCGCCTCGAGGCTGAATGTCCAACGGGGTCGGCCCCTGCGCGTCTCGTCGATACCGAGCACCGAGGTCGGTTCCGGCTCGGCAGCGGCGGCCTCAGCGGCCTGCACCACCGCGGAATGCGCGGTCGGCCGGGACACCCCGAACGAGCCGGCCACCTCGGCCACCGACCGGCACGCGTCCCCGACCGCCGCGGCGACCGCGCGGCGCAACCGGCCCGTCGTGCGGGCACCGGCCCGTACCTCCACAATCTGTTCGGTGAACGACGACCGGGCACACGTCGCCTCCCCGCAGCGCCACCGGCGCTTGTGCCGCACCACCGAGATTCCCCTGTCACCATAGGAATGTCTCGCGGCGCCGTGGTCACGTACTGCTTCAGCGACGTCGACACCACCGCACACGCCGGACACCCAACTGCGTACTCCGCAGCCGTCTCGACATGCACAACGCGATCGCCGTATTCGTCACGTTCGACGTGTCGGACCCGAACTCCGGGCAGGGTCGAACAGGATCGTCGGAGCGTTACTCAAGCCCGTGGCCTCTCTGGTCTGCTGCGTCAGCAACAGCAACACTTCAAGAGGTCACAGGCCCACCGGCTCAGGCGCGCCGCGCACCGGTCAGAACCCGCGTTGCCCGGTCAACCTCGAACAGCCGTTATAGGAGCGGTTGGAGGTGAGTCGCCGGGCTCTCAGCAGCGGATGTGAGCGCGCGGTTCTGGGTGGCGGCGTGTTGCGAGATCCGCGTTGGTACCGCGCGAGAAAGGCGTTGAGCATCGGTCGGTTGAGGTTTCGCGTCGCTGCCGCTGCGGTCAGCGGCACGTACGGCACAACCCGAGGTTCGGCCGTTGCGGCGCCGGACCCCGATGCCCGCCCGGTCAGTTCTACACCGACGTGAGGCCGAGTTCCGACCCTCATCGGGATCACTTCCGACCCTCGCACAGCAGCCCGAAGCCACTCACGCCGAGCAGTGCGTGGGCGAGGAGCCAGGACCGTTCAATCCAGGCGCGCTGGATCCGCGTGGTTGTGATGGAACGGTCCGATCACGACCCGGGTCCAGGTTCGGGCGATTCGTCCGGCGCTCCGCTCGGGCGCGGTCGGCGACCGGAGAGCGTCTCAACCGTGTGGTTAATCCCGACCAGATCCCCCTCGAGTTCCTCCATGTAGAGCGTGCCGGCGACGACCACGTCGTCGGCGATCTCGAACAGCGTCACACCGCGCATCTCGAACGCCTCCCCGTCGCCGCGGTTGCCTGACCAGCGCCACTCGCTCCAAGTGGTATCGCCATCGTCGACCGAGCGCAGCACCTCGGCGCGGAAGTCGGGTATCCCGGCGAACATCGCTTCCCAGTTGGCGCGCATCTGCGCGCGACCGGTGAAGGCCCGACCGGGATGCGCGGGTTGCGCGCTGCGATAGTCCACGTCGAACAGGTCCGCGGCACCATTGAGATCATGCGCGTTCATCGCGCGCACCAATTGATCGATCACCCGAGCCATCGCCATCTCCACCGATTCCGCCGCGCAGCACCGCGTTGCCTGCCCATGGTCGCGCCAGACGGGCCCAGAGGTCCAGCGAGACGCCCGAGAACCATCAAGCGGTCGTGCTGAGCAATCGCACGCTCTTGCCGTCGTTCTGGTACAGCGGCAGAGATCAACTGGCGCGCATATGAAAGGTTCTCGGGCAGGACATAGAAAACGGGGTGCAGAAAGGTGTGCTGTGAACCGAAGTGTCGGTGATCCATTTGATTTCCCGCGTGGGGAAGGGGCCGTCGTGCTCTTCGACGTCGCCTCGACAGCGACCCGGCAGCGCCGCGAAATCAGCACACAGATCGAGGAAGCACCCGGGGGATTGGCACCACTGTTTGAGGTCACCATCCGGCACAGCATCGCGGCCGCCGACGCTCGCGGTCAGGGGCTGCTCATCCACGAACACGCCGCCGCGCTGGCCGGCGAGCCGTTCTGGAAAGCGCTGCGCGAAGGACGCCGCCCCAGCTCGCCAGGCTCGGCGCCCGCACTGGCCGGCGACTACGCCGCGCTGGTGCACGAGATCTTGCTGCGCATCAGCAACCTCGAAAATCAAGCCCAACCACTGACCTCGGCCGACGCCCAGTCATGACCACCGCGACGCCCAGCCCCACACCCAGCCCGATGGCCACCCCCGATCTCGGTGGACTGCTGCGCCGCTCGCCCACGCGAGCCACGCCACCCAACACCGCAGCAGCCCGCCGGACACGTCCTCCGAGTCGCCCGCCGAGTCACGCGCCGCCAATCCGACCCCTCGACCCGCGGCGCGGACCGTCCCAGCCGGCTCTACAAGTTGACGCATCAGGTTTAGACCCTCGTCGTACCGCCTTCCACACCGAGTGGTGTCGTTTGCCCGCTACACCGCTCGGCGGTGAACTTTGGCCGCCATGTGGCGCGAGGTGTTACGCACAGTTACCAAAATCGACATCTTCCGGCAAGGTGAGCATTGCTGTCGCTCTCACGTTCGGAGGTGGTCGGTGTTCGCCCAGCTCGGAGGTCAGACCCTAGGACGGCTGAGTGTCGCCCTCGCCGGCGCCACGCTGGCGGCGTTACTGCTCGTCCCTGCTCATGACGGGCGAGCGGCGCCCGCGGCCGCCGGACAGTTCGCCGGGTGGACCACCGTGTTTCGCGACAATTTCAACGGGGTCGCGGGCGCCCGGCTGGGCTCGGGCTGGCGCTACGACATCGGTACCAGCTATCCGGGCGGCGCCCCGCAATGGGGCACCGGTGAGGTGGAGACCTCGACGGGTTCGACGGCCAACGTTCACCAAGACGGCAACGGCCATCTGCTCATCACCCCGATCCGGGGCGCCGACGGGACGTGGACTTCCGGTCGGGTCGAGACCGAACGCACCGACTTCGCCGCGCCTGCCGGTGGCGAACTCGCGCTGACGGCTTCGATCCGGCAGCCCGATCCGGCCTCCGGTCAAGGCTATTGGCCGGCGTTCTGGGCGCTCGGCGACGCGGCCCGACCGGTCGGGGCGACCAATTGGCCGAGTATCGGCGAACTGGACGTGATGGAGGACGTGAACGCGTCATCGAGGTTTCGCACACGTTTCACTGCGGCGTGTGGGGCCAGCCGCCGTGCAACGAACCGAACGGCATCAGCAGCGGGCTGGTCCCGTGCCCCGGCTGCCAAACGTCCTACCACACCTACTCCGTCGTCGAGGACCGTCGGAACCCGGCCGCCGAACAGCTGCGCTTCTACACCGATGCGGTGCTGCAGTACACGGTGAATCAGAACCAGACGGATCCGCAGACCTGGGCGAATGCTGTGCACCACGGATTTTTCCTGATCCTCGACGTCGCGATCGGTGGGTCGTACCCGGACAAGGTCTGCGGCTGCACCAGTGCTGCCGCCAACCCGACGTCAGGCGCTGCGATGTCGGTCGACGACGTCGCGGTCTACACCATCGGTGGCGCGCCGGCCTCGTCCTCCCCAGCGCCGTCGACGTCACCGGCACCGTCGATGTCGACATCATCGGCACCGTCGACGTCGACATCATCGGCACCGTCGACGCCACCCCCGGGTTCAGTAGCGGCGACGAGCCGGATTCAGGCCGACAGCTACACCGACCAGTCCGGCACCGGGAGCGAGGTGACCACCGATGTCGGCGGTGGTTATGACGTCGGTTGGATCGGCAGCGGCGATTGGCTGCGCTATGACCGGATCGATTTCGGAGCGAACCCGGCGACGCAATTCTTGGCGCGGGTGGCCTCCGGCGCCGCGCCCGGGGTGAGCGGGCTCGTTGAAGTGCACCTGGACAGCCGAACCGGCCCGGCGATAGGTAGCTTCGCGATCGCGAACACCGGGTCGTGGCAGACGTGGCGCACGGTCCCGGCGAATATCTCCGCCACGACCGGGGTGCACACCGTGTACATCAGCTTCGTGAGCGGCGCCGCAGCGGACTTCGTGAACGTGAACTGGTTGCAGTTCGCCTGATCCGCGACGAGTCGACCCCTGGCAGCGTGAACTTCGGGTGCGTAGGGCACCTGCGATTCATCGGCGAGGATGATTCCTGACGGCTCAGTCGCGCCGGTCGAGCGCGGCCCGCAGTTGGGCCCGGTTCGATACGCCTAACTTCGGAAACGCCTTGTACAGGTGCGATCCGACCGTCCGTGGCGACAGGAAGAGACGCTCGCCTATCTGCCGGTTCGACAGCCCCTCGGCGGCGAGGGCGACGACCTGCTGCTCCTGCGCGGTGAGGTCGGCGTACGGGCCGGGGTCGGCCGCGGCCGGCGGCGCCGGTTGAGCGGCCGGCTCAGCGACGGGGCGGTGCTCGCTCGCGGCGGCAACGGCTCGGGGCTGACCGGTCGCGCGAAGCTCGGCGCGGGCTCGCTGGACCCACGGGGTCGCGTCCAGGCCGGCGAACAGTTCCTCGGCGCTGCTCAAGTACGCCCTGCGCCTGGCTGGGTCGACGGCTGCGCCGTAGCCACGCGCCGTAGAGCAGCCCGATGCGGCCCTGCGCGAAAACCGGCCCGGTCCGCCGACGCGCCGATCGCTTCCTCGTACGCACTGTCGATGTCGCTCGGCGTGGCGTCGCTGAACTCGGTGAGCACCGCGCGGGCGTGCGCCGCGTGCGCGGCCAGGGTCGGAGACGGCCAACGCGCAACCCGCGCCCTGGCCCAGGCAAGCACCGCCGACGCCTGACCGGCCTGCCCGGCTCGCACGAACGCTTCGACGACGTCCGGGCATGCGCTCGCGACCAGTAGCGCGCCGCGGTCGGCCGCAGCGGCGCCGACCGGTCGCATCGTGGCCACGGCCTGTGCGGCGAGGTCGGTCTCACCGGCTCCGAGCGCCGCGACGACCTGCGACCAGGACGCCAGCGCGGCGATGAGCCGGTGACGGCTCGCTGTCGCCCAGGCACCGATCTGCTGACGTCGCTGCTGCGCGTCATCGGTGCGACCCTGCGCCGTCGCGATATATGCGAGGTACGCGTTGACGAAGGCGGCCTGTCGCTGCTGGCCGGTGACCGACGCGATGTCCAGCACCTCGTTGCGCGAGCTGGGTGCCGTGGCCCAGTCGCCGGCGCAGAATTCCGCGTGACAACGCGTCGCCAACACCGTGGCCAGCGCACCGAACGAGCCGAGACACCCGGAGTTGCTCGCTCGCTCGGCGCGCCAGTGCCTGCGCGGGCCCGATCGCGTCGACCACGAGAGCAGCATCGGCAAGGCGGGCGAGTTCGCCGGCGCGGGTGTCCGCGGTAGCGATCGTGCCGAGCCGGCTCGCACCCTGCGCGCTTGTCTCGGCTGCCGCCGCGTGCAGCACCGCGAGCACGGCAGCCGGTGACCGGGTCGCGTCTGCCGCGGCGAGCGCCATCACCGCCAGCGCCGGAGTCGCCTCGTCGACGCTGTCGTCGAGCTGGCGCACCAGCTCCTGCAACTGCGTGTCGTAGCTGCGGTTGCCGGACAGCCAGCGCGCCAGCCCGGCGAGCGCGGCCGGCCGGATCGACTCCTGACGCGCCGAGTTCCGCGCCGTGCTCGAGCACGGTGACAAGCATGCCCAGCGCGGTGTCGACGTTGCCGGTGTCGAACTGGTGCCACGCGCGCTGCGAGTCGACACCGAGCCGGGTGCGTTCATCTGCTGCGGACATGTCGATACGGGCCAGCCGAGCGTCGGCGGCCCCGTACCGGCCGCCGGCACGGGCCGCGTCTGCCGCCGCAGCGAGTCGCCGGGCCTGCGCGGTCGGGTCGACGCTCAGCGCGGCCGCCCGATCCAGGGTCGTGACGATCGATGCCGACGATGATTCGGACCGGTGAGAGACGCGGCGGCCGTCTCCAGCTCCGCGGCAAGCGACTCGTCGGCGACGGTTGCCGACGCCGCCCGGTGCCGCAGCGCACGCGACTGGCTGGCGGCTCAGGGTGCGGGCGAGCACGTCGTGCGCCGCACGCAACCGGCCGGCCGGTGCGCGCGCGATGACGACCGTCGCCACCATCGGATGGGTGAATCGCACGGTCTGACCGTCGACGCGCACGAGGTCGAGTTCCTGCGCGCGATCGAGCTCGCCGAGGTCGATACCCACCTCGCGAGCGGCGGCCGCGACTTCGGCGAGCTCGCCGGATTCAAGACAGGCGGCGAGCACCAGCAGGGTGCGCGCGTCCTGGCGGGAGCTGGTCGAGCCGGCTGGCGAACGACTCCTGGATGCGGGTCGTCACCGGAAGCGCGTCGGCGAGGCTGGCCTCCGCGGCAGTGTGCGCGAGCGCGCGTGGTAGCTCGACCAGTGCCAGCGGATTCCCTTCGGCCTGAAGCAGGATCGTCTGCCGCGCGCCGGGATCGAGCCCCGGACTGTGCGCGTCGAGCACCGCCTGGGCGTCGGTCGGGGTCTAACGGCCCGATCTCGGTGACCGTCGCGCCCGGCACGAGAATGACGTTGAGTTCGCGCGTAGCCGCAAGCACCGCCATCGGCAGGTTGACGGCGCGCCGGCCGACGAACGCGAGAACGTCGAGAGTGGCCCTGTCGATCCATTGGATGTCGTCGATGACCAGCACCAGCGGCTGGTCGCGGGAGAGCAACTCGAGGAGAGCGAGCACCGCCATCGCCACCGATGCGCCTCGATCTGGCGGACCGGTTCGCCAATGCGCAGGGCGCGGTCGAGCACCCGCTGGTGGCGTGACGGGCAGGTCGACGGCGTCGGCGAGCGCCGGGCGCAGCAGTTGGCTCAGCCCGGCGAACGGCGAGTTCGGCCTCGGCCTGCGCGCCGCCCGCGCGCAAAACCAGTGCCCCGTCCGTCTGCGCGGCGTCGGCCAACGCGTCGAGGATCGCCGTTTTGCCGGAACCCGGGCCCCCACGTAGACGACGTGCCGCACGGTCGCCACCGCGTCGAGGACCGCCTGCCGGCCGAGGGCCAACTCGTCGGCCCGTCCGATCAGCGCGGGAGAGATCGAGGTCACGATACGACCTCCAATGCCCGCTGTCCGGGGTGGCTCGGCGTCGTGGACTTCTTATCCAGCCAAATTACTGGTGGGTTGTCAGTCGATCATCCGATGCGGTGGACCCGGCACAAACGGAAATCTTGTGCATACAGCAAGTACAGACACCGACCTATGAAAGGAACCGCCGATGTCCGCACCCACATCCACCACTCCGGCGGAGCGGGTGAACCACATCACTGCGAAGCCGAGCGACGAATTGTCGTGGCGACCGCCGCAGCGCACCGCGCGTTTGGCGGTGAGCGCCGCCTTGGTGGTGACGATCTTCTACATGATCTTCCTCTTCAATCCTGCCTACCGGGGCGTCACCTGGCTGTGGGCACTCGTCGTCTGCGCCGAGGGCCTGGTCGTCGTCCAGGCGCTGCTCACCTGGTGGACGGTGCTGGCCAACGACCACCGGCCCGACAAGCCCGAGGTCTACGCGTGGCGGCGCAAGCTCGCCCACGGTGAACTCACCCCGAGCGTGGACGTGTTCATCACCGTGTTACGGCGAACCGAAGGAGATCGTGCGCGGCACCGCGCGCGCGGCGCGGGACATGCAGGTGGCGCACAACACCTGGATCCTCGACGACGGCGACAGCGACGAGATCCGCGACCTCGCGGCCGCAGAGGGCGTCGGCTATCGCCGCCGAACGATCCACGATCACGCCAAGGCGGGCAACGTCAACGCCGGCTTCTGGGCCACCGAGGGCGAGTTCATGGTCGATCCTCGACGCCGACCACGTCCCCAGCCCCGACTTCCTGCTGCGCGCCCTGCCGCACATGCAGGACCCGAACGTCGCGTTCGTGCAGACGCCGCAGGCGTTCCCGGCGGCCCGCGATCTGGTCGCCGTCGGCACCGCCGAAGCGCAGCGCATCTTCTACGAGCTTGTGATGCCTGGCAAGAACCACTTCAACGCAGTGTTCTGCGTCGGCACCAACGTGATCTTCCGGCGCGCGGCACTCGCGCAGATCGGCGGGATGTACACGGCGAGCAACTCCGAGGACATCTGGACTGCACTCGAGCTTCACCGCCGCGGCTGGCGTTCGGTTTTCGTTTCCGAAACGCTGGCCCGCGGTTTGGCGCCCGATAACCTGCTGTTCCTACCTCAAGCAGCAGTTCCGGTGGTCCTACGGCGGGTTCGAGGTGTTGCTGCGTGGCGGCCTGATCCGCCGCAAGGGACTGACCTTGGACCAGCGCATCCAGTACATCTCGACGGCGCTGCACTACATCCTCTCGCTGGCCGCGTTGACGTTCATGTTCGTCCCGCCGCTGTACCTGCTGTTCGGGATCAGCCCGATCAAGGCGGACATGTCCAGCTGGCTGACTCATTACGCGCCGTTCTACATCCTGATCGTGCTGGTCACGATGATCCAGACGGGCGGCTTCAAGCCGTCCTCGATGATCGTCAGCATCGGCGCAGCGCCCGTGCACCTGCGGGCATTCATCATGGCGCTGTTCGGCCGCAAGGCGAAGTGGACCGTCACCAACGCAGTCTCCGGTGGGCTTCCCGGCGTCGGCCTGGTTTTCCCGCAGGTGGCACTCCTGCTGATGGAAGTTGCAGCCATCGCAGTCGGCGTGGCCGCATTGCAGCGACCTGACGCCGACCTCACGGCGATCGTCTTCGCGCTCGTCTGGGCCAGCCTGTACGCACTGCTGCTCGGCCGCATCATCCTCGAGGCCGTCAGCGAGCCCCGACGCGTCAAGGAACGCCTGGAACGACGTAAGTCCGGTGCTGCGCTCGCCCGGATGCTGCCGTGGCCCGAGCGGGTCAACGACATCGACCACGACGTGGACAGCGTGCCGCACGCCATCGAGCAACTCGACCACACCCTCGAGACCGCTGAAGCGTCGCCGGCACTACAGCCCACCCGCTAGCGACACCCGACATCACAGGAGCACACAATGACTCAGACCGACACTCTCGAGCGCACCGTCGCCGACGCTGCGAGCGAGACTTCCGAATCACCTGGCGAGGCCGCTGGGCCCACATCGCCCGGCAAGATCTCGTTCTTCCGCGGCGCCCGCAAGTGGCGCAACCGGGCGATCATCCTGGTGATGGCCGCCGCGGCAGCCTTCGGCAGCGTCCAGCTGATCCACCACCAGTCGGCCCGCGACGGCTACCTGGACCTCGGGAACGTCGTACTGACCTCCCAACCGATCGAGGTCGACAGCACCCAGCCCGGCGTCGTGACCGCCGTCTCGGTGCACGCCGGCGATCGAGTGGTCGGTGGTCAACTAGTCGGATCCATCGACGTCACCACCACAACCGCGAAGGGCAAGCAGCTCATCAAGCAGCAGCAGCTGCTCGCGCCGAGCAGCGGTGTCGTCGTCAACGAACCGATGGCGGTCGGCAGCAATCTGCTTCCGGGCAGCAGCTTCCTCGAGATGTACGACCCGGCCGACCTCCAACTGATCACCACCGTGCCGCTGTCGTACCTGTCCAAGGTCGGCACCGGCATGACCGCCGAGCTGACCGCCCCGGGCGTGCCCGGCAAGATCTCTGTGGTGCTCAAGCGGGCCGTGCCCCGCGTCGGGAGCAATCAGACCGACGTGCCGAAGGGCAGCCTGCAGCTCGTCTTCATCGCCCATGACCAATCCCAGGTCGTCAAGCTGATCCCGGGTCTGCGCTTCCACGGTGCAGTTGACACCCGGACCGCTATCGGCAACAGCGGCCGCGCACAGTATGTGGAGTCCCCGTGACACCGCCCACCGACGTCTTCACCCGTCCCTCCGACCAGTCGCCCGCACCACAGGCAAGGCTGACGAGGCGGCGCCTCTGGCTGATCGCCGGCGCGGTCACCGCGGTGATCGCTGTCCTCGGCGGCGTCCTGATCGCAGTGACGTCGTCATCGTCAAGCACCGACGAGTGGCAATCGGTGTGGAAGGACGACTTCAACGGCGCCGCCGGCGCCGCGCCGTCGGCCGAGAACTGGCTGCAGGACACCGGCACCGGTTACCCCGGCGGCGCGGCTCAGTGGGGAACCGGCGAGATCCAGACCTACACCGCCGACCGGGCCAACGCCCAGCTCGACGGCGCCGGCCACCTCGAGATCACCGCGACCCGTGATGCCTCCGGGGCCTGGCACTCGGCCCGGCTGGAGACGCGCCGCACCGACTTCACCGCCCCGGAGGGCGGCGCGCTGAAGGTGCAAGCGAGGATCAAGGTGCCGAACGGCGGCGCCGGTTACTGGCCGGCGTTCTGGATGCTCGGCAAGGACTTCCGCGGCGTGTACACCAACTGGCCCGGCGTCGGCGAGATCGACATCATGGAGAACAAGGGCAGTGAGCCGTCCAGCGTCCACGGCACCTTCCACTGTGGCGTCACGCCAGGCGGGCCGTGCAACGAGAACAACGGCATCAGCGGACCGCACAAGTCACCGTCCGGCGCGCTGTCAGCCGGCTATCACACCTTCGGGGTGGAGTGGGACCGCTCGAAGCAGCCCGAGAAGATCAGCTGGTACCTCGACGGACACCGCTACTTCACGGTCCGCTCGACAGACGTGGACGCGGCCACCTGGTCCAAGGCGACCCACCACGGGTTCTTCGTCCTGCTCAACCTCGCGATCGGCGGCAGCTTCTCCGGGCCGATCAACGCAGCCACCCGCCCGGGCGGCTTGATGTCCGTCGACTCGGTCTCGGTCTCGCGCCGCAACGGGTAGTCGCTTCACCGCACAGACAACCACCAGGAGCAACGATGCCTACTGATCCCCGCGCTGCCGCGGCAGCCAAGATGCGCGCGGCCGGCTGCCATGACGCGGCTGTCGCCACCTTCACCGCCCAGCTCGACCGGCTCGAGAACGGTGAGCAGGGCATGATAACGGAAAGCGAAATCGAGCCGTTACGTGAGCTGCCCGACGCGGCCGCGTTCGCCGGAACGTCGCCGGGCCGCACGACCGAACTGCTCGACGGCACGGTCATGCTCAAACTGAACGGCGGCCTCGGCACCAGCATGGGTCTGGCCGGGCCGAAGTCGCTGCTCCCGGTCAAGGACGGAGCGACCTTCCTCGACCTGATCGCCCGCCAGGTCCTCGACCTGCGCACGCGCACCAGGGCACGAGTGCCGCTGCTCCTGCTGAACTCGTTCGCGACCCGCGAAGCTTCGCTGCGGGCGCTCGCGCGGTACCCCGAGCTGACGGGCCAGGACCTCCCGCTCGACCTGCTCCAGAACAAGGTGCCGAAGCTCCGCGCCGACGACCTGCAACCGGTGACCTTCCCGGTCGCGCCACACCTCGAATGGGCACCCCCCGGACATGGGGATCTGTACACGGTGCTGCTCAGCAGCGGCATGCTCGACATCCTGCTCGGCGCCGGCTATCACACGCTGTTCGTGTCCAACGCCGACAACCTCGGCGCCACCCTCAACACTGAGATTCTGGGCTGGTTCGTCGACAGCGGCGCGCCATTCGCCATGGAGGCGGCGGACCGTACCGCGGCCGACCGCAAAGGTGGGCACCTCGCGCTGCTGCCGGACGGCAGCCTGACCCTGCGGGAGATCGCCCAGACCCGCGAGGAGGACGTGGTGTCCTTCCAGGACACCGAGCGGCACAAGTTCTTCAACACCAACAATCTGTGGATCAACCTGGCAGCGCTGCGTGAGGTGCTGACCGCGCGTGCCGGCGTGATGGATTTGCCGTTCATCGTCAACGAGAAGACCGTCGACCCAACCGACTCCGCGTCCACCCCGGTGGTGCAGATCGAATCGGCCATGGGCTCGGCAATCGGCACCTGGCCCGAGGCGCGGGCCATCCGCGTGCCGCGCTCGCGGTTCACGCCGGTCAAGACCACGAACGACCTGCTGATCATCCGGTCCGATGCCCACCGGATCGACGAACGGTTCCGGCTCGGTCTCGCGCCGACACGCTCCGGGAGCCCCCCGATCGCCGATCTAGATCCTGCGTTCTACAAGAATGTGGCCGATTTCGATGCCCGATTCCCGGCCGGCGTACCGTCGATGATCGGATGCGATCGGGTCAGCATCGACGGAGACGTGCGGTTCGGCCCCGGCGTCGTCCTGCGCGGCTCCGTTGCGCTCAAGCACGCCGGAGCGGACCAACTCGTCGTACCTCCGGCGACCGAGCTGATCTGCTAGCAGGCCAGGCAGACAAGCGGATCCGACCAGGTGGGCTTGCTGGAGAGCCGCCGGGATTTGCTCGTCGGGGTGCCCAGGATTGGAACCTGCGTGCCTCTTCGTCCCGAAGCATTCCTGGTCCCCCCGTTCGCGGGCCGCCAGCGTCTGCGGCCTAGAACTTTCGGGCCATGGCGTGTGCTGCCGTCCGTCCACATCCAGACTGATTGTCAAGCAGTTAGTCAAGCACCGCGATCTTCTGCCGGTCGCCGCGGGCTGCCTGCCTGTTGATCATCCCATGGGCGACAATCGCCGTCACGCTACTGGCCATGGTCTGCGGGTCGGTCAGTTGCCGAGCTTGTCGTCCGGGGTTTCGATTCGACTTCGGTCCTCCGTCGCTGCGGTGGTCCTTGGGCGCGTTGCCGTGAGAAGCACTCGGTTTGGGCGCGCCGCCTGCGCTCCTTTCTTCGTGTGTGTGGTCTTGGTCTGGTCCTGCGTTGGCACTGCAGGACTTACCGGTAGATGTCGCGGCGGTGCCCGACGGCGACGACGAGCACGAGCAGGGCCTGGTCGTGAATCTCGTAGATGATGCGGTAGTCGCCGGTGCGGACTCGCCACTCGCCGTCGCCGCCGGCGAGCTTGGTGGCCCCCGGGGGCCGGGGTTGGTCGGCGAGTAGCTCGATCGCGGCCTGCACTCGGCGGCGCGCTTGCGGGTCGAGTTTGCGCAGCTGCCGCAGGGCCGCAGGCGCGACCTCGATTCGATGGCTCACGCCAGGCCGAGGTCGGCCTTGACTTGGTCCCACGGGATTGGCCGCTCCCCGGCGGCCATTTCGACGCGGGCATCCCTGGCGGCGCGAATATCGGCCAGGTCTTCGGCAGCCTCGATGAGCCGGTCCAGGTCCTCTGCCGCGATGACGGCGGCGATCCGGCGCCCGCGGCGGGTGATGAATACCGGGTCGTGATCGACGCGCGCACTGTCGACGACGTCGGCGAGCCGGGCTCGCGCGTCGGTCAGGCTCATCTCGGTCACGTGGTTTAGCTTACCCGTAAAGCGCTGGAATGTACAACACTGCGAAAACAGCGAAACGTTAATAGTGAAACTGCCGTGGGCGCTGGGTTTCGCGCCGAGGAAGGGTTTCGCACCACCCGAGAGATCATGTGCGATGACTGCGCCCCCGCGGGGCCTCGCCGTGCCGCGCGCCACCGTTTGGTGTGGTCGCGCGCTCGTTCGAAGGAGCCGCCTGGGCTGGGCGGCGGTCGCGCCTGGCGCGACTAGTCGGCCGACAACGTGGACGTAGGGCTTTGCGCCGCGGCGGGAGGCTCCCGCCGCGGCGCGCGCGTCTCTATGTCCGCTCGGTCGCCGCTATTCGGTGATCCCGAAGCGTTGGTAGGCCGAGCGGAGCTTGTCGGCCAGCGTCGGGCCGCCGAGCTCGGGAGTGGGTGTCGGGAGTTGGCGCAGGACCAGGTCGGATTCGACGACGAGGGTCGCGGGCCGCGCGGGCAGCGGCACCGGTGGCAGCCAGAAGTGATCCGGCTGCCGAGAGGGCACTGCCAGATCTGCCAAGGCGAGCGCCGCACCGGTCGCGCCAGGCACAGCCGACGCGGACTCGACGCCAGCATCGGCAGGCCCGTCTGTGCGCAGTTCGCGCAGCCGGTGCAGCAGCGGTTCCCGGTCGCGACCCCGCCAGCGCAGGATGAGGAACGGGTCGGTGTCGAACGCTTCGGCGAGGAGGTAGAAGGTGGCCGCGAGGTGCTTGCACGGCACCTCCTGGTCGGGGCAGCTGCAGCGCTGGTCCAGCTCGTTGACCGTGCCCGGGAACAGCGGCGCGCCCGCGTGCGGTGAAAATCTCTTCGAGTTCTGGTGGTACCTCACCGGCGAGCAGTTTGGCGCTGGGCAGCGCCTGTTCGGACAGCGCGATCTCGGCTTTGGCCCAGACCAGCTCGGTGAACGGCGCGAGGCCGATCGTCACCTGATAGGGGCGCGCGCGGGAGCCCTGCACGACCGCCCGGACCTGTCCCGGCGCGACGTCGAGCGAGACGACCTGACCCTTGCGGGCGTAGGTCCGACCGCGGGTCAGCCGGTTACCCATCGCGAAGGACTCCAGCACGTCGAGGAACCTGCGTGACCACCACGACGAGCCGATCGCCCCGCGGCTGCTGCGCGCCCGGAGCCCGTGCTCGACGGCCCGCGGACGAGACGGCGGATACCAGCGGGCTCATTCGACCACCGCGCCGGCTTCGAGCCGGAACAGTTCGCGCCAGCTCGGCTGGTGGACAGCTCGGTCGAGCCAGTGCTCACCGGTGCCGACGATGCGGGCCGCGAGCCCACGCTTGTCGCGGATCATGACGGCGATCTTCTCCTCGATCGTGCCGGCGCAGACGAACTTGCGCACCTGCACCGATCGCGCGTCTGCCCGATCCGGAACGCCCGGTCGGTGGCCTGGTCCTCGACGGCCGGGTTCCACCACCGGTCGACATGCACCACATGGTTGGCCGCGGTCAGCGTCAGCCCCGTGCCGCCGGCCTTGAGCGAGAGCACGAACAGCGACGGGCCCCCCGGCTCCGCGGCCTGGAACCGGGCCACCATCGCATCGCGGTCAGCCTTCGGCGACGCCGCCATGCAGGAACAGCACCTCGCGGCCGAACCGCGCGGTCAGGTGGCCACGCAGCATCGTCACCGAACTCGGCGTACTGGGTGAACAGCAGCGCCTTCTCGCCGACCGCGAGCACCTCGTCGAGGATCTCGTCGAGCCGGGCGAGCTTGCCCGAGCGTCCGGCGAGCCGGCTGCCGTCGCGCAGGAACTGCGCCGGATGGTTGCAAACCTGCTTGAGCTTCGTCATCGTCGCCAGCACCAGCCCGCGCCGCTCAATGCCCTCGGTTTCCTCGATCCGTGCGAGCATGTCCTCGACCACCGCCTGATACAGCGCGGCCTGCTCGGCGGTGAGGTTGCAGACCACATCCATCTCGAGCTTGTCGGGCAGGTCGGCGATGATCGACTTGTCGGTCTTGAGCCGACGCAGGATGAACGGGCCGGTGAACCGACGCAACCGCTCGGCCGCGTCTTCGTCGCCGTGCCGCTCGATCGGCTCGGCGTACCGCTGCTTGAACGTCGCCGCGGTGCCGAGCAGCCCCGGGTTGGTGAACTCCAGGATCGACCACAGGTCGGCGAGCCGGTTCTCCACCGGCGTACCGGTCACCGCGATGCGGGTCGCCGCCGGCAGCGAGCGGATCGCGGCGGCCTGTTTGGTGGCCGCGTTCTTGATCGCTTGCGCTTCGTCGACCACGATCCGGCGCCAGGTGATCTTGCGCAGCGTCGGCGGCGTCGCGGGCGGCCAGCGCGTAGGTGGTGACGACGAGATCCGACGCGGCCACGGCGCGCGGCGAAGTGCTTGCCGCGGGCGCGTTCCTTGCCGTGGTGGACGTGCACGCCGAAGCTGCGGAGTGAACCGCGCCGCCTCCCGTTGCCAGTTGCCGACCAGCGACATCGGGCAGACCAGCAGGCTCGGGCCGCCGCCCGCGTCGTAGGCCAGCAGGGCCAGCAGCTGCACCGTCTTGCCCAACCCCATGTCGTCGGCGAGCACACCGCCGAGCCCGACCCGCTGCAGGAAGTCCAGCCACGCCAGGCCGCGTGACTGGTAGGGGCGCAGCGTCCCGGTCGAACGACGGCGGCGCCTCGATCGGCGCGAGCCGCTGATCGGCGCGGCCGGACAGCAGCTCGCCGAGCCAGCCGTCGGCCACGACGCCTTCCACCGGCAGACTCTCCTGGACTCGATCGACGCCCGAGTCCGAGGCGCAGCAGCTCGCCCACGGTCGCCTGGTCCGTGCGAGCGACCATCTTGAGTCCGGCCGCGAGGCGCCGGGCATCCAGCTCGATCCACTGCCCGCGCAGCCGTACCAGCGGCGTCTTTCAGGTCAGTCAGCGCGGCCAGCTCGTCGGCGCTCAGCGGCTGGCCACCGACGGCGAGGTCGTAGCGGAACTCGGCGAGAGCGTCGAAGCCGAGTCCGGAACCCCCGGTGTCGACGCGCCCCGGCTGTCCGGGCGTGGACGCGGTCAGCCGCAGCCCGAGCCGCGCTCGACGGCTTGGTCCACCAGCCGGGCAGCTGAACGCCGAAACCCGCGGTCGAAAGCAGCGGGGCGACCGTCGCTGAGGAACCCGTGCGCGCCCTCGGTGTCAAGCGGCAGGTGTTGGGGCCGGGCGGCGCGCAGCGCGTCGTCCAGGTCGGGATACAGGCGGGCCGCCTTGCCCAGCTCGGCCAGCAAGGTCTCCTGCGGCGCATCGACGTAGCGGGCCAGCGCCTTCAGCGTGCCCCGCGAGCGCCAGACCGTTTGCGCGTCGACGATCAGGCTCGGCTCTTCGGTGGCCTGCAGCCCGAACCGCACCTGCCAGTCCTCGTTCTGGGCAGCAGGCTCGACCAACCGGAAGCAGGCCCGCACCGGCCCGGCGGCAGCATCGCGCTGCCACTCGGCCAGCGCCGCCGCCAGGGTTGCCACCGCGGCCGGGTCGGCGACGAAGGTGCGCACGCTGCCGGTCAGCGCGCCGAGCCAGGACCGGGTGATCGGATCACCCGCGCGACCGAGGGTCAACCGCGTCGAGCCGAGCGCGGCGCGTGCTGCCGCGTCGACCAGCCAGTCGAGCGCCTCGGCCCACACGTCGAGCCCGGCGGCCGGGTTGGTCGCGAACAGCGCCGACGGCGACGACAGCGCCAACGTGCGCGCCCACGCCGCGTCCGCGCCGGTGAGCACCGGGTGCCACACCGCACGCGGACCCTCGGCCATCACACCGGGGAGCAGGCGGCCACGCGCGACCAGATCCGCGGCGAACGCGCGCATCTCCGACAGATGCCCGATCGACGAGCCCCATACGGCCGCCTCAGTGGCCTGCTCGCCCAATTCGTCCAACACGGCGAACGCCAGGTCGGCGTCGAACTCGAGCGCCCCAGCACGCCACTCACCGGCGGTCACCGCGGCACCGGTCGTCGCGGGGTCGTCGCGCACCAGTTCCGGCGAGGCGATCGGCGCGCCGCGGGTCGGCAGAATCAGCGTCACGGTCGAGGTGGTCGCCTTACCGCCGGCCTCGGCGAAGGCGGCAATCAGGTCCTCGTGCGCCGCGGCGAACGGGTGCACCTGCACGCGCGGCCGGCGCCCCGGCCGGCGCGGCGGCGACGGCGCTGACGAGTCCTCGCCCCACACCCCCAGCCGGACCGGTTCCAGCGCGCTCGCGCCGCGCAACAGGCAGGCATGAACAACGAACACCGGGCTCCTCGCCACCCACACCGCAACGACCGGCCTCCAGCATGCCAGGCGACCCGGGCCGCTGCGTATCGCCCACCGCACGCACCAACGGGTGAGTCGAGCTCACACAGTCCCGCCCTGCCCGAGCACGGCCGCCTCCACGTCCGCGTCGAATGCCAGAGCGAGGCGCGATAGCGCACCGTCGTCGAGCGGTGGAAGCCCGGTCGCCAGCATCTCAGGAAGAGCAGACCTAACCCCGCATCGCCGACCGTACTTACCTTGCCGCCACTGGTCCCCACCGTCGACTGGCCCGGCAGGTGTTGGCCAAGTCGGCAGGCCAGCGTATGCCGCGACGCAACCGCCGAGCGGGGCCTGGGGGCGGCGGCTTACCCGAACAGCGTGACCGGACGTCCGGCGGCGATGTCGGTGGCGAGTTGGTGCAGTGTCGCCGCCGGTAATCGAACGCCAAGGGGGCCGAGGCAGTTGCGGAGCTGCTGCTGGATCTGGCTTGTGGGTCGTCCCTGTTGGCTTCGGGCCAGTGAGCGCAGCACGGCACCGGCGTAGCGGGCGCGTTGGTCGTTGCTGCGGCCGGCTTTCGATCGGCTGGTGTGGCGGGCGTGGCCGGTATGTGTCGCCGGTGTGTTCGGCGGCGCGGCTGCGGCGCGTGCGTCGGGCGTTGCCACGATCATCCTCTCCGTCAGGTCGAACTGGTGTTCGGTAATGATGCTACGGCGGCCGCCGCGGTCTGCCCAGTCACCACGCCGCGCAGTCCGGGGCATGGTCCCGGTTCCGAGTGGCTGCGGGGCGGCCTGCGCACGTGTACCGAATGGCCCAACCGCAATCTGCGAGTGCCGGGTGGGGCGTGTTGGTGAGGGACTCGGCGAAACGCCGCTGGGCCTCGGCGCTCGGGCGGGTGGCGGCTGCGAGCATGGCGGCTTGACGGTGAGCTCGCCCGGCCGGGTGTCGGCGCTGGTCGAAGAGTTGGATCACTATCCGCAGGATCGGGCCGAGATCGTGTTCGAGATCCTCGCCGAGTTGGACCGGGCCGATGATCAGGTCTTGGCGCTGCGGTGTCTGGGCACGCTGGTCGCGGCCGGCGGAGTGGACGGGGCGTGGGGCCCGGTCGAGATTGCCGGGGGTCATTTCGTGGCCGGTCGCGGCGAACTCGCATATGCGAAGCTGGCCGCGCCTCGGACCAGCCGCATTGGTGATCCGGAGCCGGATGCGATGGCCGCGGAGCTGCTGGCCGAGCAGGGCGAGCGAAGGTGACCGGTCGGTATCCGTTCATCGGGTAGTGAGCGGGGACGTCGTCGAGAACGCCGCCCGCGATCCAGAACGCGCCGCTCCGTGATCAATTTGAACGCGGCCGCGATCATCCAGCGTCCACCCCTGAACACGCCTCGCCGCTCGTCGGAGCGAGCCTGGCGTGCACCCGCTGGCGCGCGACGATATCTGGTTGATCCACCTGCCCGATCTGTTCGCCGACACCGAGCGTCAACCCGGCCCCCGGGCACGACGCAAACGGAGGTGGGCACGCCCTTTCGACTCAGCGTGGAAACATTGCCCGTGAGGAAGGGCGATGGCGGTCGGCCAACTCGTGCGATGACCGCACAAAGGCTTCGCTCCTGCCCGCTGCGCTAAGTTGCAGGTATCCCTCGCCGAAACGCGGCGGCGCCATGACCCGTCATGTTGGACCGCTACTGTGCCCCGCGTGAGGGAACCTGTGCTCGATCGGCACGTCGACGTGGCGCACCTGTGGCGACTGGCTAGTGACGCCGCCCGCAAGGGCGAGAAGTGGGGCCAGCGGAAGAAGTCAGTCGGCGACGCACTGGAGAGCTACTACGCCGCGCTGCGACGTGACAAGCGCGGCGCGAAACAATGGGTAGCCGAGGTCGTTGACCTGTTGGGGTTCTTCGACGCGTCCGCTGACTGGCGGGCAGTCGAGATTGGTCTGCAAATGCTCGATCAGACAGACGGTGATACCTTCCGCGTCGCCGCGGAACTGCAGCGACTCGAGATCGTGCCGGCCTCCTCGACGAAGAACTCTTTGTTCAAGAGCGCCTAGCGTGCGGCTCCAGGCCCAAGATCGCCGGGCTTGACCACGCCGGTGATCGGCTTAGCGCCCGACGGGCCGATCCACAGATTCGGACTGCGCCCGGTAACTCGAGCCTAACCACACTCCGCTCGGTGATGAACAACTGAGTCCGGCCCGGGACAGATCATGGTGCGTCGGCCGTCGTCATATTCGATGGTGAGAATCGGCTGCTCATGCGGCCGCTCACGGATCTCGATGATCAGCGCGCTGTGTTCTGCCTGTCCGACCGACCGTCCATGGACCTGCAGCCGGTCACCGACGTGTGCGTCCATCGCTACCTCCACCGACCCTTCCAGTGTCTCGCATCGCCGGGCCGCTGCAATACCGTCTGGCGTGTCGCCCGGCATCTGCGTCGACGACGGTGATTCGGCGAGTGATGGAGCGCATAGGCACCCTGCCCGCTCGTCACGGTGTTGCTAAGAACTGCGACGTACGCCCTGAAGCCTCTTCTTCCGGTCAGCCCGGTGCTTTGCAACGTATTCCTTGCTATCGGTTGGCGCGCTATCCGTCGCGGGGTCCTCTTCGGGCTTTTCCGGCTTCTCGCCGACTGCCGGCATCTTGTTCCCCCTCATCGCCTCAATGCGAGCGAGAATACGCGAGTTAATTCAGCTCGTTCCTACCGAGCACAGGGCCCGAAGGGACACGCACGGAATCTAGCCACACCGCCGGGCGCGGCCTGGGATCAAATCGGCTCGAGATTCACCGCCCGAGCACCGCCGACATCGAGACGGATGCTGCGCATAGTCCCGAAGCACGGCGGCGCCCCGCGGGGCGGCCTAGGAGTCGCTGGAGCCAGTGATTTTCGTGCGGTTATGTCCTCGGGCGTGCGCGGTTGTGCGCGGTCATTGTCAAGCAGTTCGTCAAGCAGGAGGTGATCACCGAGATCATTGCAACGGGCCGACTCAACGAATCGTCTGCCTGGCCTGAGCAGCCGTCGCGTGGTACCTCGCGTCGGCGCTCTGCCGGCGAGAGCCTGTGGACGAATTCGACGTTTCGACCTGGTGTGGCGCTAGGTGTCTGTGCTATCACTCTACGTGACCGGCGAACCAGGCCATCGAACCGTGACACACGCGAGGGAACCTTCGGATGACTCACTCACGGGTGTCGATACGGATGCGCCCCGGTGCGTTGGCGCCGGCGTCGGCCCGGCGGTGGGTGTTTCAGCTCGGCATGAGCTGGGGCCTGCCGCAGCAGCAGGTCGAAGATGCGGCGCTGGTCGCGGGCGCGCTGGTGCTGCACAGCGTCCGCCAGGCCGGATCACCCATGCGTCTGGCCTTGGTGTGGACCGAGGCCGGAATGTTGGTCGAGGTCGAGGATGCGTGCACCGCGTTCCCTGTCGTCCCCCTGCCGCCCGCGACCGGCGGCCGGGGGCCTGACGGGCTGGGCCTGGACCTGGTCCGGCGGGTGGCGCAGGCGTTTGGTTTCACCTGTCTGCCGGGCGGCCGGCAGATATGGGCCCGCGTGGCCGCCGCAACAGACAACGCCGCCGTCGTCAACGCCGCCGTCGTCAAGGCCGCACGCGACAGGCAGAGCACAGGCCGATCTGACAGACCGCCTCGGCACCTCACGACGGCGGGTTGCTGACGGTCGCGTCGCGTCGGCAGCCGCTCGGGCGTGACAGGGACGCGCCCGCGCAATCGATGTTGTCGCCAACATCGAAGCCGAGGACCTCACGGCGCCCGTCACACGAACGCCTCGGCGAGGTCGTGTCCTGCCAGCGGCAGGCCAGCCCGATTGGTCGCTGTCCTTGCGGTTGGGCGGCGGCTGCCAAGGATCGGGAGAACCTCCTACCCCTTGCCGTCCACGGGCTCAACACCGGAAGCGGGATGCTCCTGGCGTCATCGCCTCAGGCAACGCGCGCCGAGTCCGCGCCATCGGAGCATTCGAAGGTGATGAGCCCCTCGTCCGGCTCGCCTCAAAGACATTTGGGCCTTGATGTATCTATCGGGTTCTTCGGTGCGTCTGTGTCGTTGCACGGTTCGTGATCTTTCCGGGCAATGCCGGTCAGGTGGAGGTCTCGTATGCGTCGATTCGTCTCGTCAGCGGTCCTTGCAGTCGTCGCGCTCGTCGCCTCGTTGGCGGCGGCCCTGGGGTCATCTGCCGCCGCGACCGGCGCGACCGGCGCCACGAGGCCTTCCGGCGTCGCCAAGGTGGGCCTGATCACCGGTGACTTCGTCGCGGTGGGTTCGGTCGCAGATCAGCCGCGCACCTGGGTGATCCCGCGGGAGCGGCATGGGATCGGCGGGCAGTTCAACACCTATCGGGTGGGCTCGCACGTCTATGTGATTCCCGGTGCGGCTCGTCGTTACGTCGGCACTGTGCTCGATCCGTCGTTGTTCGATGTCACTGCATTGGCGAAGCAGGCCCAGCACGGCCGCATCCGGGTCTCGGTCGCCCTCGCGGCTGGGACGAGACCTGCCGTGCCTGGCCTGACGGTCACGTCCCGGAGCGCGACTGCGGAGTCCGGCTATCTCACCGTGTCCGGCGCCCGAGCGTTCGGCGCCGCGCTCACCGCGCGCACGATTGCGGACGCCAAGGCGCATCGTGTCACGTCCACCTTGTTCGGCGGCATCACCCGGATCGCGGCTGCCGGAGCCGTGGTGAGCCATCCAGTGACACCGAGCTTCCAGCAGTACACGTTGACGGTGAAGGTGCTCGACCCCTCGGGCCACCCTGCCGACGAGGCGTTCGTGATCCTGACAAACGTCGACGACGGGCGCAAGTTCAACAATTTCGTGTTCGTGGAGAACGGTCTGGCGAAGGTCAGCGTGCCGGCCGGCCACTACAGCGGTATCACCGACTACCTCGGGTTCGAGGGCTCGACGGTGACCGATTCCATCGTCCCGGTCGAGGAGTTCGACGTCACCGGCAGCGGCGCCACCATGGTGTTCGACAGCCGGAAAGCGACCGTCGTTCCCGCGGTTCGCACCCCGCACCGGGCCAGCATGGTCGACGAGAGCCTCGAGTGGGACCGGTTGACCCGCCACAACTGGATCGGTGTCAGCTACGAGTACGAGCCGGGCATCCGAGTGCGGGTGGCACCAACGCAGTCGGTCGCGATCGGGCGGCTGGAATGGGTGACCGGCTGGTCGCTCGAGGCGCACCCGGACACCGGCGCCGGTTATACCTATGACCTGTCCTTCGATCACTCGGGGCGGGTGCCGCCCGACCAGACCCGCACGGTCACCTCGGCGCAGCTGGCAACGGTTCATGCCCGCTACTACACCGACGGCCGGACCCGCCGCGCGTACGTCGCTCGTGCCGGGTTCTACCCGTTCCAGTTCGGCGCCGGCGGCGCGTTGTTCCCGCTCACCACGCCCGCCGCGCGTACCGAGTACGTCTACGGCGACCGGACCGCACGGTTCGCCGCCGCGATGTTCGCTGCGCCGACCGCAGCCGACCCGTTCCAGGGTTTCGTCTTCGACGGCGATCGTGCCTACCCGAGCGCAACGACCCGTTCGGTCAACTGGCTACGCGGACCCCTCGCCGCCGGGATCCAGGCGCAGACGCCAGGCGAGCGTTTCTACTTCTGCGGCGCCTGCCGCGATGCGACCACGATGGTGCTCGGGTTCACGCCCTACGTCGACACGACCCCAGGCCATGGCGGCACCTTCGACCTGACCAGCGACAGGCAGGCGGCCGGTACCTTCAAGCTCTACCGCAACGGCACGGTGATCGACGATCAGGTCAACACCTCCGGCGACTACGTGAGGATCTCACGCGGCGCGGCGACCTACCGTGCCGTGACGACCGTGCACCGCTGGATCGGCGGATTCCACACCTCAACCACCGCCACCGAAGACGTCACCTTCCGGTCGAGCGCCAGCACCGGGCCGAGCGCGCCGCCCGGCTGGCTGTGCCCGAACGACCCGCCGTGCCGCGTGCTGCCGATCCTCGCCGCGACCGTGCCGCTGCCGACCGACAGCTACTCACGGCTTCGGGTGGGACGGTCCACGGTGACCTTCTCGCTCGGCTACAACCAGCAGGCGCACACAGCCACGATCGGCGCAGTCAGCTTCGCCACGACGACCAACGGCGGGTCAACCTGGCACGCCCTGCCGGTCACCGCGCTCGGCCACGACCAGTACCGAGTGACGCTCGTGAACGCAGCCGCCAGCGCCGGGCACGGCGTCGGTATCCGCATCGGCGCCGGCGACTCGGCCGGCGGCAAGCTCGTCGAGACCGTACAAAACGCCTACCTCGTCGCGCGCAGCTAAGCCCAACACCACCGGCATAGGAGACCACGATGCGCATCCGTTTGTTCGTCGGCACCACCTTGGTCGCTCTGCTCTCGGCCGCGGCCGCCGTGGCCGTGCCCGGCACGGCATCCGCGCGTCCCGCCGTGTTCCAGCGCGCCTGCGCCCCGGCGCACGGGCGCCACGCCACCTGCTACGCCGCGTTCCGCACGCTGGCCCGCGCGCGGCAACGCGCCACCGCCGCGGACATCACCCAACCATCGCTGACGCCCGCGGACATCGCCGCCGCCTACAAGCTGCCAGCCAGCAGCAGCCACGCCACCGTCGCGATCGTCGACGCCTACGACAACCCGAAGGCCGAGACCAACCTCGCCACCTACCGCGCGAAGTACAAGCTGCCGGCCTGCACGACCGCGAACGGCTGCTTCCACAAGGTCAACCAGCGCGGAGCCAAGTCGCCGCTGCCCGCCGGTGACCCCGACTGGGGCGTCGAGATCTCTCTCGACCTCGACGCGGTCTCCGCCGCCTGCCCGAACTGTCACATCCTGCTCGTGGAAGGCGACAGCGAGGACATCGCCGACCTCGGAGCAGCCGAGAACACCGCCGTGCACCTCGCCGCCGCGGTGGTCAGCAACAGCTACGGCCTAAGCGAGTTCAACGGCATGAGCACCTACAGCCACTACTACACCCACCCCGGCACCGCGATCGTCGTCTCCTCCGGCGACGACGGCTTCGGCATCCCCAACTTCCCGGCGGTGCTCACCACCTCCATCGCCGTCGGCGGCACCTCACTGACCAAGAGCGCCTCGACCAGCCGTGGCTGGGTCGAACACGTGTGGTCATTCGCGAGCAGCGGATGCTCCGGCTACGTCGCCAAACCAACCTGGCAGCACGACAAACACTGCCCCACCCGCACCGTGGCCGACGTGTCCGCAGTCGCCGACCCGGACAGCGGCTTCATCGTCTACGACACCTACGGCCTCGGCAGCGACGGCGGATACATCCAAGTCGGCGGCACCAGCCTGTCCGCGCCCCTCATCGCCGGCATGATCGGCCGCGCCGGCAACGCATCGACGCTCCCGAACGCGAGCCACCTCTACACACACACCGCCTCGATCTTCGACGTCAAGGGCGGCTCCAACGGCTACTGCGGGCACGACTACCTGTGCAACGGCCTGACCGGCTACGACGCACCCACCGGCGTCGGCACCCCG
>CAWKNB010000012.1:0-482500 GCA_963850835.1 uncultured Actinomycetota bacterium
GTCCACCGAAGCGTCCGCCGCCGGCGAAGACGACGCCTTCGCAGTTGGCGGAGTCGATGGTCAGCCAGGCGATGATCCGGAACGAGCGGCCGACGATCGGCAGGATTCGTTCCGGAATCTCAGCGCCCCCGGGATAGAGCACGATCTGTCCGCCGGGTGGGATGGCCGAGGGCCGTTCCAGGTTCATCAGTTCCAGAGCGGTGCGGTCGTCCATGGGGTAGCCGTTGAACCGCTGCGCCTGCTCGTCCCAGAGCGCGCGGAGTTCGGCGAGCAGTTCCGGCCGGTCGCCGGCGCGGTCGTGCATCTGGTTCCGGTCGTTGTGCAGGTCGTACAGGCACCAGCGATCCTGGTCGAAGTGCCCCCAGCCGGTCGGCGCCGGAGCATGGATGGTGTTGGCCTGCCAGCCGTCTCGCCAGATGGCCCGGGTACCCAGCATCGAGTAGAACTGGCTGTGCTTGGGTGATTTGGCGTCGCTGTTGCGCAGCACCGCAGTCATGCTGACGCCCTCGATCGGCAGCTGAGTCGCTCCGTTGAGCTCCTCGGGCGGTTGGATTCCGAGAAGTTCGTAGAGGGTGGGCACGATGTTGGTGGAGTGCAGGTAGGTGTCACGGACCTCGCCGCGCGCGGGCAGTCCCTTGGGCCAGCAGATCGCCATCGGGTCGGCGGTGCCGCCTTCCCAAGCGGAGTTCAGCTTGTACATCTTGAACGGGGTGTTGAACGCCATCGCCCAACCGTTGCTGAAATGCGGGTGGGTGGTCTCGCTGCCCAGCTCGTCCAGCTGCGCCAGGCTGGCTTCGATGTCTTCGGCAAGGCCGTTGTACCAGACGTTCTCGTTGACAGATCCGTTCGGCCCGCCCTCTGCTGAACAGCCGTTGTCGGAGATGGTGACGATGATCGTGTTCTCGAATTGTCCGGTCTGCTCCAGGTAGTCGAGCACCCGGCCCACCTGCGCGTCGGTATAGGAGGCGAAGCCGGCGTAGACCTCGGCCTGGCGGACGAACAGCTGTTTCTGGGCGTCCGACAGCTCCGCCCATGCCTGTACGACCTCGGCTTCCTGCCAGGCGATCCCCTCGACGCTGACCTCGGCCTGCAGCGGGTTGATGCCGGGCAGTTGCGTGTCCTGCGGCACGAGACCCAGTTCCTTCTGCCGCGCCAGGACCTGCTCGCGGTACAGCTCGTAGCCCATGTCGAACACGCCGCGGTACTTCTCCACCCATTCGGTGAAGGTGTGGTGCGGTGCGTGGCAGGCGCCGGGCGCCAGATACATCAGCCACGGCTTGTTGGGCGCGGTGGCGACCGAATCAGAAATGAACTCGATCGCGTGATCGGCCAAGTCCTTGGAGAGGTGATAACCCTCGGACGGGGCCGCCGGCGGATCGACCTGGTGATTGTCGTACCACCGGTCCGGGTACCACTGATCGGTCAGACCGCCCAAGAAACCATAGAAACGGTCGAAGCCGCGCTGCACCGGCCAGGTGCGCTTAGACGCGCCAAGAGACATCTCCGTGGCCGGCGACAAGGTGCCACTTGCCTACGCACATCGTGTTGTAACCGGTCTCGCGCAGCACCTCGGAGACAAACCCGGCCTCGCGCGGCACGTAACACGACAACGCCGGGTAGCCGTCGGCGAGCTCACCGATCGTCGCCATCCCAACCGACGTGGCGTTGCGGCCGGTCAGCAACGACGCCCGAGTCGGCGAACACAACGCTGTGGTGTGGAACTGCGTGAATCGCGCACCCGCATCGGCGATGCGCCGCATGTTCGGCATCTCGATCAACCCGCCGAACAGGTCCCACGAGCCGTACCCCATGTCGTCCCACACCACGAACAACACGTTCGGCGCGCCCCGCCGGCGCCGCCGGTTCGACATAAGGTGCCCAATCCGGGCTCGAATCCCGAATGTCGTGGTCGATCTTCCCAGCGAACTCAGGCACGGCGAACCTTCCACATCGAGGACAACTTCGACGCTAAGCCCCACCCACTCGTACTGGCAAGATCACGACGGCAGACCTCGGCCACCCGCCACGCACAGCAGAAGCCGAGATCACTGGTCGTGCCCCACACCGGCTGCCCGTGCCGAGCCGCCGGCCAACAGCGCTGGCAAAACGAGGGCGCACGGACTCAACAGCACAGCCGCTCGGCCTACCCCCGAACCACGATCGTGGAACACCGGCCGACCGGAGCCATCGTCTCGACGGGTCCGAAACGCGACGAGTCGCCAGATCGAAGGCCAAGGGCATGACTGACCGCCACATCATGGACCCGCAGAAAAACGCGTCCTGCAACGGACCGTGATCCGGGATGCCCATCACCCCTGTAGCGACTAGCAGCAAGATCAAGACCGAACGAACGCGCCACCGATATCGGTCGTCACGTGGTCAGGTAGCGCCTGTCCCTCGAAGCGTCTTCGGTAGTAGCTCGCTCGGATCTCGAAGGAACCACTGATCGATCCCGCCTGGTGTACACCACATTGATCAGCGCTTCTCTGGTCCGGGACCGGACCAGCGCGGTCGGTCAGACTTCGGCGACGTCGCCGGTGTAGACCGTGAACGTCGTGCCGCAGCCCTCCGCGTGCTTGCGGGTCTCGGCCATCTCGGGGGTCGCGGCCGAGGCCTTGAAGGCGTCCTCACTGGGCCAGAACAGCTCGGCGACGAGGTACGGCGTGCCGCCCTGCGGGTGGCTGAGCTGGAAGCTGCCCAGCCCGGGCACGGCCTTGACGAGGGGGACGTGCTCGTCGGTGTAGCGGCGGTCGAAGGCCTCTTTGTCGGCCGGCTCGTCGTAGACCACGGTCAGTCGGTACATCGGCAGTTGCCACCCTTCGGTGTCGGTGTCAGATATGTCAGGTCTGTCACCCTAGAGGTGTGTGGTGAAGATCAACTCCAACGCAGAGACATCGGCAGGTGCGCGCCATCGGCAGTAATTCCGGGTGGTCTCCGAGCGGGGCTGGTCTATGCTTCGGAGAAGTTCTCTTGAGGAGTTCTATATGGAGGGCGTCCGCACCGCCGATCGCATTGCCGAAGCAGCATTGCGACTGTTCTCCAGGCATGGTGGCGCGTGGCCGTCGATGGAGGAGATCCGACGCGAGGCCGGCGTGTCGAACGGCAGCATCTACTACCACTACGGCTCTCGTGCCGATCTCGCCGCCCGCCTGATCAACGACGGCATGGCTGCCTCGCAGCTCGCGATCCTGGACACGCTCGGCGAGGACGCGCAGTCGGGTATCGGCAACGCCGTCCTGGCCCAGCTGGCATGGGTCGAGCAGCACGCCGATCTGGCCCGGCTGATCTACGGCGACCTCCCGGATGGGGTGCTGCTGGCCGCCGAACCGCGCTTCGGCCGGCAGAGCCGCCGCTACGTGAAGGTGGCCGGCAACTGGCTACGCAATCAGGCCGACCGAGGGGTCCTTGTGCGACGACCGTTCGCCGTTTCCCATGCCCTCTGGTTGGGCCCGACCCAAGAACTCGCCAGACATTGGCTGCACGGACGCTCGAAGATCCGGCCCACCGACGCGGGCGTCGACCTGGCCGAGGGCGCTTGGCGCGCGTTGAAGACCCGATGAATCCCGATCCCAGAGGGTTCCGCCACGACGTCGCCAACTGGGTCCTGGGTCTCCCCGTCGCCGCCACGTTCGGCTTCAGGTTCTGCGAGCTGGAGTCCGGACGGGCCATCACACGCCTCGACTGGCGGCCGGAACTCTCACACCTACCGGGCGCCTTCCAGGCCGGCCCCATCGCCACGCTGGCCGACTTCACCGGCGCCGCCGCGGGCATGACCCTGCTGCCACCTGGCAGCGGCGCCGCCACCGTCGACTACACCGCCAAGTTTCTGTGTGAAGCGCGCGGCGACCAGCTCCTCGCGCGAGCCCGCGTCCTTCGGCCCGGCCGTGCGCTCACCGTCGCCGCCGTCGATGTCTACGCCGTCACCCACACCGCCGAAACACTCTGCGCAGCAACGCTCATGACGATCCGGAATCTCCGCGCTGCACCTTGCCCTGACCAGTCCGGGGCGTCACCACCTGGTCAACCCCGCCGATCAATGCAGAGCGGATAGCTGCCTCGTGGACTCCGCCGACGCTTTCGACCATCGGCATTTGAATGCGTTTCGACGACCGCATCAGCCCGTGCGGCAACACCTCCCGAAACAGACCCGCTACTACCGGACTGATCTCGCGTGATCGGTTGGTGTGTGGACCTGATCGACGTAGTGAAGGCACCGGCGAGACGCGTGGTCGGCTGACCGGCCTCGAAGCCGGTGGACGGTGGACGTCGGTCGGTCAGGTGGTGAGTGTCAGTTCAGCCTGCGCCTGCGCGGCTGCGTATGTGCCGTCGAGCAGGTACCAGATCAGCACGCCCGAGCCGGGTATGCGTCCTGCGGTGCCTAGCTCGTAGGCGAAGGTCACCGATTCACCGGGTTCGATCCGGTTAGGCGCCTGCGAGCAGTTGAGGGTGCCTCGTGAACCGCCGGCCGCGGTGCGTCCGGGAACCTTCACGTGCAGCAGCTGGGCGAAGTCAGGGAATGGAGTCAACGGCACGGGGGTCGAGCTTGGATTGGTCAACGTCATCGCATAGCGCACGACCGAGCCAAGAGCGGCTGTGGTTGGTGCGGCCATTGTTGCGGTCAACGTGGCGAGCGTGCCGGCGTCCGCGACCTGCTCGATGAACCCGTAGGACCCCGAGCGCCAAAGTCCCCGGTTGGATGGCGGCCGCGGGCGCCGCGGGACGGCAACCTCGGCCACGGACACGCTGATCCCATCGGCGGCGTCGTCGACGGCGTGACCGAGCGAGAGAACCAACCGTGCCGGCCGCGCAGCGCGGCCGTCAACCACCGCCCACAGGGCACAAGCGCGGATCAGCTGGCCGGGTTGGATCAACAGCACCGCGGGGGTCGGAGCCGGCCCGCCGGCAAACGCATCAGCTGGCAGCACGTCACCAGTGGCGTCGAAAAGTTGGACGCCGAGCGAGCCGTTCGGTAAGGCGCAGTCGCTGCTGGCAACCGATTTGAGGATGAAGCTGGTTCTGAACCAACCCCCGCCACCAGCGGCCGGATCGGTGCGCGCGGAGTCGACCGAGAGGTCGGCGCTCGTGCATGCCCGCAAACCATCCGGCGCGGCAGCCATCCTGGCAGCGCGATAGAACATCGCCGCCTCTGGCCGCACGGATTTCCCATTCCACGGAACATGCACGCTGGAAACCATCCGCCGATCACACGGCACGGCCACCATCCTGTGCAACTGCAGCCCCAGTTCGACGCACGCTACGGGTGCGCCGATAGCGAACCGCCAGACGGGACGACGCGCTCGACTGGAATCTGAAGCCTGCATGGCTAATCGGCGCGACGGCGATGGCTGTCTACGCGCAGTCCGGAAAGCACGTCCGAAATGGATTCCCGCAACCGGGGCGACATGCGGGACGCGAGACAGATGAATATGCGCGCATGCTGACAGCAGGATCCGCGCGCGCATCGAGGGGGGTTTCACCGCTTGGCCTGCCGCCGCGACGATCCACACCGTGACGTGCCGATCGAGCCCCTCGGGTAGTCGATCCGAGAGGGACCGGGCAGCGAGATCCAGACCCGAGGTAGAGGGTCTGCCACGTCGTTGCCGTTGGCCGATCGGGATACCGGAGCAAATGACCGAAAACGCTATCTGCCCCGTGGTTGCTGGCCTCTAGGGGTGTCCGAGGGGGGACTTGAACCCCCACGCCCGATAAAGGGCACTAGCACCTCAAGCTAGCGCGTCTGCCATTCCGCCACCCGGACGAGTGCGCCGACGAGTCTATCCGACGCCGCGACGTGGGATCCGACCCCTTCCGGGGCGGGCGGCGGCTGGTAGGAACGACGTATGGCGAGCGCTACTGCGCAGGACGAGGTCGTCGAACTGCTTGCCGACCTCATCCGCATCAACACCTCCAATCCGACCCATCCGGAGCGGCCCGCGGCCGAGTGGGTGGCCGAGAAACTCGACGAGGTCGGTATCGAGCCCCGGATCATCGAGGCCGCGCCCGGGCGGGCGTCCACGGTTGCCCGGGTGACCGGCGCGGACTCGAGCCGGCCGCCGCTGCTCATCCACGGGCACCTCGACGTCGTGCCGGCCGATGCGGCCGAGTGGTCCGTCGACCCCTTCGCCGGCGAGCTGCAAGACGGCTACGTGTGGGGTCGCGGTGCGATCGACATGAAGGACATGGACGCAATGACGCTCGCGCTGGTGCGCGAGTGGGCCCGCACCGGCCACACCCCGCCGCGCGACATCGTGCTCGCCTTCGTCTCCGACGAGGAGGCCGGCGGCCGGCAGGGCGCCCACTACCTCGTCGATCATCATCCGGACCTGTTCGCCGACTGCACCGAGGCGATCAGCGAGGTCGGCGGATTCAGCTACTCCCTCGACGCCGACACCCGCCTGTACCTCATCCAGACCGCGGAGAAGGGCATCCACTGGCTGCGGCTCAAGGCCAACGCCGCGCCCGGACACGGTTCGATGGTGCATACCGACAACGCGGTCACGAAGCTGGCGCGTTCGGTGAGCCGGATCGGGAGCTACGAGTGGCCGGTGGAGATCACCGACACCGTGCGCGCAACCCTGGCCGGGCTGTCCGAGGTGACCGGGCGGGACTTCGACGCCGACGACGTCGACTCGTGGTTGCCGATGATGGGCACCGCGGCGCGGATGATCGGCGCGACCATCCGCAACACCGCGAACCCCACCATGCTCGAGGCCGGCTACAAGGCCAACGTCATCCCGTCGCGTGCCGAGGCCACTGTCGACACCCGTTTCCTGCCCGGGCGCGAGGACGAGTTGTTGAAGACGATCGACGAGCTGCTCGAGGACGGCGTCGTCCGCGAGACGATCGTGTCCGACATCGCCGTCGAGACCGGATTCGAGGGTGCGCTGGTCGACGGCATGTGCGCCGCGCTGCGTGCCGAGGACCCGGGTGCGCATCCGGTGCCGTACCTGATGAGCGGCGGCACCGACGCGAAGTCGTTCTCGACGCTCGGCATGCGGTGTTTCGGATTCTCCCCGCTGCGCCTGCCCGACGGGTTGGACTTCCTGCCGATGTTCCACGGCATCGACGAACGCGTACCCGTCGACAGCCTGCAGTTCGGCGTCCGCGTGCTCGATCGGTTGCTGCGCGACTGTTGACGGTCGCTCGCGCGGCGTCGGTAGACCCCCGTCCGTGACGATCTTGTACGGGCTACTCGGCCTGCTCGTTCTGTTCGCGATCGCCGGCATGGTCGCCGTCACCTAGCGGAATCGAGACACGTAGCGCCGCTGCCACGGCGTCTCGATCGCCCGTCGGTCGTAACCGGCCCGGACGAACGCCACCGCCTCGGCCGGCGCGACACCGTCGAGCACCGCGATGCACGCCAATGCCGTGCCGGTGCGGCCCCGACCGCCGTGGCAGGCCACGTCCACCCGCTGCGTTGCGCTGCGGCGCAACGCATCGGCGAACGCGTCGGCAGCGTCGGCGCGGTCACTCGGCAGCCGGAAATCCGGCCAGCGCACCCACCGCACCGGCCACGGTTCGACGTCGGGCTGGTGCGCGGACAGCAGCAGCGCCCATTCCGGCACCGGGCCGGGTGGTGTCGGACCGCCCGCACGCCGCCCCCGCACGAGGCGACCCGACGGCAACCTCAGCACACCGGGCGCGTTCGCGGACCAGGTCACGGCGTCGACGGTACGAGAAACGCGTCCCGCTGACCCGGATGGGACGTCAGCGGCTCGTGCCAAAGTGGACCGGTGCTGCTCGCCGATGTCGCCGCCGCGTCTGCCGACGTCGGTGCGACTTCGTCGCGGCTGGCCAAGACGGCCCGCATCGCCGAGACGCTGGCCGCCGCCGACGCGAACGAGGTGCCGCTGGTGGTTTCGTGGTTGGCGGGGGAGTTGCCGCAGCGTCAGATCGGCGTCGGCTGGGCGTCGTTGCGCTCGTTGCCCGAGCCCGCCACGGACTCGACGCTCACGGTGCCCGCAGTCGACGCCGCGTTCACCGAGATCAAGACCACCGCTGGCAAAGGGTCGCAGGCGCGGCGCGCCGCGCTGCTGGCCGAGTTGTTCGGCGCCGCCACCGCCGAGGAGCAGACCTTTGTGCGTCGCCTGCTCGGTGGTGAACTGCGGCAGGGCGCTTTGCTCGGCGTGATGGCCGACGCGGTGGCAAAGGCGTTCGGCATCCCGGCCGCGGACGTGCGGCGCGCAGCGATGTTGGGCGGTGCGCTGCCGGCCGTTGCCGCCGCGGCGCACAGCGGCGGAGCCGAGGCACTCGAGCAGTTCCGGCTGCAGGTGGGCCGGCCGGTCGGGCCGATGCTCGCGCAGACCGCCAGCGACGTCGCCGATGCGCTGGCCCGCCTGGGCGGCCGGGCCGTGTTCGAGGCGAAGCTCGACGGCGCGCGGGTGCAGATTCACCGCGCCGGCGACACGGTCTCGATCTACACGCGAAGTCTCGACGATGTCACCGCTCGGTTGCCGGAGGTGGTCGAGGCCACGCTGGCCCTGCCGGTGACCACGCTGGTGGCCGACGGCGAAGCCATCGCGCTGCGCCCCGACGGGCGCCCGCACCGGTTCCAGGTCACCGCCTCCCGATTCGGACGCAGCGTGGACATCGCCGCGGCCCGGGCCGCGCAGCCGCTGTCGGTGTTCTTCTTCGATCTCCTGCATCGCGACGGCGACGACCTGCTCGACGTGCCCGCACACGCCCGGGCGGCGGCGCTCGCCGAGATCGTTCCGGATCGCTTCCGGGTCGATCGGCTCGTCACCGACGACGCGGCAGCCGCTGCAGGACTTCCTCGACCGCACGCTCGCGGCCGGTCACGAAGGAGTCATGGCCAAATCGCTCGATGCCCCCTACGAGGCCGGCCGGCGCGGCGCGGGATGGCTCAAGGTCAAACCGGTCCACACGCTCGATCTCGTGGTGCTCGCTGTCGAGTGGGGCTCGGGACGGCGCACCGGCAAGCTGTCCAACATCCACCTCGGGGCCCGCGACCCGGACACCGGCACGTTCGTGATGTTGGGCAAGACGTTCAAGGGCATGACCGACGCGATGCTGGAATGGCAGACACAGCGCTTCACCGAGCTCGCGGAGGGGCCTACGCAGGGCCACGTCGTCCGAGTCCGTCCCGAGCAGGTCGTCGAGATCGCTTTCGACGGCCTGCAAGGCTCGACCCGGTATCCGGGTGGGATGGCACTGCGCTTCGCGCGGGTGGTGCGCTACCGCGACGACAAGCGAGCCGACGAGGCGGACACCATCGAAACGGTGCGCGCCTTCTACGACGCCTAGTGCTTTGTCGCGTGCTTCGCGATGCGGTGCTTCTCGCCGCGTTCGCGACCGGTTGCCGCGGCCGGGCGCTGCAGCGAGGTACGCGTGAACGCCTGCACGAAGGCGAGCTTGCGAGTGGTTGCCGCGAACGGCTGGGCGTTGTTCGTCATGATGATGTCTCTGTCGTCGTCGACACTGGTTACCCCACCATCATGACGCGCCGGTGAGTGAAAGAGAATCGCATTCTGCTTCGATGTGGGTGAAGCTGTACTTCATGAACATCGACCCGCGTCGCCTCGTCGTGTTGCGAGCCGTCGACCGGCACGGCGGTGTCGTCGGCGCCGCGGAGGCGTTACACATCTCGCCGTCGGCGGTCTCCCAGCAGCTGGCGTTGCTCGAGCGCGAGACCGGGTTCGTGCTGATCGACCGCTCACGGCGCGGCGGTCAGCGCTCTCTCGCGTTCACGACCGCGGGACGACGACTGGTGGCGCACGCCGGGGCGCTCGTGCAGGTACTCGACGACGCAGCGGCCGAGCTCAGCTCACTGGCGGACGCGGTCACCGGCCCGGTCACCCTCACCGCGTTCGTCACCGCACTGCGCGGGTTCGCCGGCGCCGCGATCGTCTCGCTCGCGAAGGCGCATCCCGGCCTGGAGCTCTCGGTCCACCAACTCGACGACTCGACGGCGGCCGGCGACGTGCTCGCCGGCCGCACCGACCTCGCGTTGATCGAGGACGATGCGCAGCGCCGCCGCGCCGTCCCTCGCGGGCTGCGCTACGAGCCGCTCTACGACGACCCGTTCCGCGTCGTCGTGCCGCTCGACTGGCCCGAGTTCGACGACCTGGCCGTCATCGCCGACCGGCCGTGGGTCGACGGACCGCCGGACAGCGCTGTCGGGCAGGCCATGCGACGAGTCCGGCGCGACAGCGCCCTGGCGCTGCCGGCCGCCCACCTGTGTCAGGACTTCACCGCAGGGTTACTGCTCGTCGCCGCGGGGTTCGCCGCCGCGCTCGTGCCCGTGTTGGCGCTCACCGACACCGAGCCGAGTGGCGTGCGCGAGGTCGCATTGCCCGGCCTCGGTTCGCGTCGCATCGGCGTGCTGTATCGGCGCTCGCGCAACGAACCCACGCCGCTGGTCCGCACGGTGCTGGAGGCATTGCGGGCAGCTGCACTCGGGTCAGCGCGGTGAGGGCGACACCGCGCGCGTGGGTCGCGGCGGTGCTGCTCGCGGCGTTCGTGCTCCTGCTCGTCGCGGTCGTCACCCACTGGGCTCCGGTGCAGCATCTCGACGATCAGGTGCACACGAGCCTGGCCCGGTACGGGTCCCGGCATCCGGCGTGGGTGCGGTGGTGGAGCGACCTGACCACGGTGCTGCAGCCGAACGTGTGGCGGGTGATCGCGGCCGCGGTGGTGGTGGCGCTCGTGTGGCGTGGGCGCCGAGACGCTGCGCTCGCGCTTGCCGCTGTCGTCGTCGTGGCCGGGTTGGCCGAAGGCATGCTCAAGCTGGCTGTGGGTCGGACCCGCCCGGTGCCGTTTCCCGGTGCGCCGCACGCTCTCGGCGCGTCGTTTCCCAGCGGGCACGCGCTCACCGCGGCCGCGGTGGTGGTCGCGCTGTTGGTCGCACTCGTGCATCGCGGGCACTGGATGCTCTGGGCCGGCGTCGGCGTGATCGTTCTCGCCGTCGCGTTCAGCCGGCTTGCGCTCGGGGTGCACTACCTGTCCGACGTCATCGGCGGGCTGTTGTTCGGCCTGGCGTGTGCGCTCGGCGTGCCGTGGTTGGTCGGTCAGCCCCGACCGACGTAGGGCATCGCGGTCGCCATCACCGTCATCGAGAAGACGTTGGCCTGCAACGGCAGCCCGGCCATGTAGACGACCGCGCGCGCGACATCGTCGACGGACATGGTGGGCTCCTGCCGCATGCTGCCGTCGGCCTGACGCAGCTGCACCGCGCCGTCCTGGTTCAGTGCGGTCGCGGCATTGCCGATGTCGATCTGGCCGCACGCGATGTCGTACTGCCGACCATCGAGCGCGGTGGAGCGGGTCAGCCCGGTGATCGCGTGCTTGGTCGCGGTATAAGCCACCGAGTCCGGCCGCGGCGTGAAGGCCGAGATCGAGCCGTTGTTGATGATTCGACCACCGCGCGGATCCTGGTCGCGCATCTGCCGGACCGCGGCTCGGGTGCACAGGAACGGTCCGGTCAGATTGGTGGCGACCGCGTCCTGCCACTCCTCGAGCGACAGGTCAGCGATCGACGTGGGCCGGGAGAAGATGCCGGCGTTGTTGAACAGCACGTCCACCCGGCCGAATTGCTGTGCGGCCGCGGCGAACAACTGCTGCACCGATTGTTCGTCACGCACGTCGCAGCGCACCGGCAGGGCGCGGCTGCCGGACGGGTCGATGGCGTCGCACACCTCCTGCAGTTGCGGCAGCCGCCGGCCGGCCGCGACCACGGCGAAGCCGGCCGCGCCCAGCGCGACAGCACATGCCCTGCCGATGCCGCTGCTCGCGCCGGTGACCACGGCAACGCGTGACGCGGCAGGTTCGTCGGAAGTCATGTCTGCCAGTATTGACCGGCCAGCACCGACCACTGAAGGCAGCGCATGGACATCGTCGTCACCGGCGGCGCCGGATTCCTCGGTGCCCGGCTGTGCCGCTCGCTGCTGAGGCAAGGATCGCTCGCGGTGGCCGGGGGAGCGCCGGCCCACATCGAGCGGCTCACCGTGCTCGACCGGGTTCGCGCCCCGGCCGACCTCGCGGCCGATCCACGGGTGAGCACGAGCGAGGCCGATCTGCTCGACGTCGCAGCGAGCGACGCGCACCCCGTCGATACAGCCGACGTCGTGTTCCATCTCGCGGCGGCGGTCAGCGGCGAGTGCGAACGCGATTTCGATCTCGGCATGCGCAGCAACCTCGACGGCACCCTGGCTCTCTTGCGGCGTTGCCGTGCCTCCGGGCGGCAACCGGTGGTGGTGTTCGCGAGTTCGCTCGCCGTGTTCGGCTCGGCGACCGGCTACCCGCTTCCCGATCCGGTGACCGACCAGACGCTGCCGACGCCGCAGACCAGCTACGGCGTCCAGAAGTTCGCCTGCGAACAACTCATCGCCGACTACTCCCGCAAGGGGTACCTGCGCGGCCGGTCGGTGCGGCTGCCCACGGTCAGCGTGCGGGCCGGGCGGCCGAATGCGGCGGCGTCGGGCTTCCTGTCGGGGATCATCCGGGAGCCGGTGAGCGGGAAGCGCGCACGCTGCCCGGTCGATGCCGACGTCCCCGCCGCGATCATCTCCCCGGACGGCGCGATCCGCGGGCTGGTACGCGCGGCCACCGCGGCCCCGCAGGAGTGGGGGCCGCCGATCGCGGTGACCCTCCCGGCGATCACCGTGACCGCGAGGGAGATGGTGGCGGTGCTCGAGCGGGTGTGCGGCGCCGAGACGGCAGCGCTGGTCGATTGGGAACCTGATGAGGAGATCGCGGCGATCGTGCGCGCCTGGCCGAGCCGGCTGGTGACCGACCGTGCGGCCGGCCTCGGCCTGCAGCCCGACGAGAGCCTCGAGGCAATCGTGCGATCGCATGTCAGCGAGGCGACCCAGGCTGCGCGCTGATCCGCACCAATCGCCCCGACGGCAGGTATCCGGTCACGGCGCTGATGCTCTACGGTGCGCTTGGAGGTCGTCATGAGCACCCCGGATTCCGTCCCGCGCAAACCTCGGTCCAACGTGCCGAATCTGACACCCGAGCAGCGAACCGCGGCGCTCGCCAAGGCTGCCGCGATGCGGCGCGGGCGGGCCGAGCTGATGGAGAACATGAAGCGCGGGTCGAGCGTCGCTGAACACGGTCCTCGACGCGGCCGAGACGGATGATGCCGTCGGCAAGATGTAGGTCTCGCAGGTGCTCACCGCCCTGCCCGGCGTCGGTAAGATCAGAGCCGAGCAGATCGATGGAGAAGCTGAAGATCCGCGAGGACAGGCGATTACGCGGGCTCTCGGACCAGCAGCGGAAGCTTCTGCGCAAGGAGTTCCCGGCCAGGTGAGCGACGGCGGTCGCTGCCGACGTCTTCGAGCGCGGTGAGCCTCCCGGGCGTCAGGCGATCGCACGTCAGCGAGGCGACCCGGGCTGCGCGGTGAGCCGCACCAATCGCCCCGACGGCAGCGTCACCAGCACCCCGGACGGTGCCGACGGGGCGATCACGAAGTCACCGAGTCGGTAGCGTCCCGAGCCGGGCATGGGCATCGGGTTCGGGTATCCGGTCACGGCAACCACCGCGCAGCCGCTCGCACATCGGTACGCCGTGATGTCCTGCGGATCCTCGGCCGGCTCGACCGTGGCCTCGGCGAGCGACTGCTGCCGGCCACAGCGGGGACACTCGACCTCCAACTGAGCCTCCGCGGGTGCCGGGTCCATCCCAGAGCGCCGGATCACCTCGCTCGCGAGCAGCGGGTGTTCGGGCTTGGTGTTCGGCTCGGGCATGACCGGCCGGACGCTACTCCGGCTTCATCTCCTGGACCGACCAGCCGTTGCCGTCCGGATCGTTGAAGAAGGCGAACCGGGACCCGCGTGCGCCCTCGGGCCCGAGCTGTTGCACCTCGGTGATCGGCACGCCGCGCCCGGCAAGTTCGGCACGCACCGCATCGAGGTCTGCGACGACCAGTTGCGGACCCTTCGTCGTGCCGGGCTCGCCGAGCGGCATCCCGGCGCCGATGACCACCGAGCAATCCGACCCCGGCGGGGTCATCTGCACGACGCGCATGCCGGGCGCCGGAGCGATGTCGTGATCGAGACCGAAGCCGACCTGTTCGGTGTAGAACGTCTTCGCGGCGTCGACGTCGGATACCGGAATCCCGATGACCTGCAACTTCATGTCCATCATGACCTCCAGAACGGAATAATCTGTTCCGTCAAACCTATCAGAACGGAACGTACCGTTCCACTGATAAAGTCTCGGCATGGCGGCACCTATGAACGGCCGGCAGGCCGAGGCCAAGCGCAACGACATCCGCATCCTCGACGCCGCCCGGGAGGTCTTTCTCGCCGATCCGGGCGCACCCATCGCAGCGGTGGCCACTCGCGCCGGTGTCGGCATGAGCGCGCTGTACCGCCGGTATCCGGGCAAGGAACAGCTCCTGCAGGAGCTCGCCCACGACGGGCTGACCCGGTTCAAAGCCGATCTCGAGGCCGCTCTCGCTGACGACGGCGATCCGTGGACCGTGTATTCGACCTGCCTGCAGCGGGTCCTCGCCGGGCGCAGCCAGGCGCTGGCCCAACGGCTCGCCGGCACCTTCACCCCGACCGCCGAGCTCACCGCGTTGGCCGCAGAGACCGGCCGCCTGTACGCACGGCTGCATCGCCGCACCCAGCGGGCGCAGGCGTTGCGCGCCGACGTCACCACCGCTGACGTCGTCCTCGTGCTGGAGTTGCTGTCGCTCATCGACATGCCGAGTGCGCGACGCGATGCGGCGCTGCGACGCCGTTACCTCAGCCTGTTCCTGCAGTCGCTGCGCGCGCCCGAAGGCGGGATCGTCGAGTCGCTGCCGGGACCCGCGGCCAAGGATGCCGAACTCGCGGCCCGGTGGCGGCCGGCCACCTAACTGCCGTCCGGCCAACCCCCGCGGTGCAACACCATGGGTTGCCACGGCAGCGCGTCGAGAGGATCGGCGATCGCCCGTTCGGTGTGTGCGGCGTAGGGCGGTTCGCCGCGCCAACCGCCGGGTAGTGGGACAAGTCCGGCGGCGAG
Organism: uncultured Actinomycetota bacterium; assembly: GCA_963850835.1. Taxonomy (GTDB): domain Bacteria; phylum Actinomycetota; class Actinomycetes; order Mycobacteriales; family Jatrophihabitantaceae; genus Jatrophihabitans. Next base: position 14,972 of record CAWKNB010000012.1, read on the forward strand.
CGCGTCGCGCTGCGACAAGAGGGCGTCGACTGCCGCGGCCAGCGCCGGGTCGGTCCGGGTCTGCGCCCAACGTCGGTAGGCCGACAGCCGCCTGCGGCCGCTGTCGGTGAGCTCGACACTGCGCCCGGTCGGCGGCGCGATCATCCCGGTACGCCGGGCGAACCCCACGGCCATCGCGATCGCTTCCTTCGACACACCCGATCGGCTCGGCAGGTCGCGCACCGACACCGGACCATCGGCCAGCACCCGCAACAGGTTCGCGCAGATCGGCACCGACGACGTACGGCGCTGTTCGAAGTCGAGCGTGCCCGAGGTGAGCGCCTGCCCGAGCGCTGCGATCAGCGGCATCGGCTCGCTCCTCGGGCGACGTGCCGTCGAGTACCGCGGTGCGGAAGCCGTCCGAGGAGTGCACCTCCGGCGGCGACCACGGCATCGACCGCTCGCGGGCGGTAAGCGCGGTTCGCAGCGCGGCGACCGCATCGCTGCCGAACCGCGCCTGCCACCCGTCCTCGACCTCGGCGACGACCTCGGGCCACACCCGTCGCGCGTGCGCACCCGCCCGGGTCGGTCGGAGCACGGTGTCGGGACGGATGCCCCGCCCGGTGCCGAAGCCTGACCGGCGTTCGCCGGGCGCTCCGATGGCGATCCAGCCCCACCGCTCCAGGCCACCGAGGTTGGAGCCCGCCCGCGCCCTGGCGTGCAGCTCGGCGACGGACGTCGGGCCGTCGATCACTCGCAGCGCGTTCGACCACATGGCCAGCGAGATGCGGAACAACCGCCGCACCCGTGCGCCGCCCACGGACTCGACGCGGTTGTCGACCTCGATGGCCCACGCCGTCCACAACCAGGACAGCCGGGCCGGCAGCGGTGCAGTGTCGGGCACGCCACCATTGTGGTCCGGCGGCAGGCGCCGATTGACTCAGTGGTGGGCGGCGCGGTGGCGGGCCAGCACGTCGAGACCGAAGTCCTCGTCCGGGTTGCGCCATACCGAGTGGGCGTGGTTTGCGTTGCGCTGCAGGTTGTCCCACTCCAGGAACAGCCCGGGTCCCTGTAGCCGGTAGTAGGTCGGCGCGCCGGGATCGGTGGTGCCGGCCCACGCGAAATGCACCGGGTCGAGCACGGCATCGTCGGCATAGGCGGGCATCGACGAGATCGCCGCGGGAACGCGGTCGAGATAGGTGCCGAGCAGGGCGCGCATCAACTCGCGTTGCTCCGCGTCGAACTCTGCGGCCGGCACGCCCCGCGGTGCGGTCGAGTACGCCACCGCCTTGTGATCGGCGGCCGACAACCCGGCCGCATCGTCCATCCGGTCGCTGAGCAGCTGCAGGTTGGCCTGCGCGTCGTCGTCGGGGAACCGCTCGCCGCGCCACAGACCCACCAGCGGGATCAGCTGGTCGCCGTCGTCGAGCACGGTCCGGTTGCCGGTGACGAGGTCCCCGGGCGCGCGCGGGAGCAGCAGCGCGCGTTCGGCGAGCGCCGGGCGCAACGACCGCATCAGCTCACGGGCCACGTCTTCGAGCCGGCCCAACGGCCGGTTGACCGCGCCGCCGAGCAACGGCGAGGCGAACGGATCGCAGCCGAGGAAGCACGGGGTGGTCGCGACGAGCACGCCGTCGACCACCAGGTTGTTCAGCGACACGTGATGCCCGCCGAACCGCCATCCCCACGGCTGCGCCCCGCCCGGCTCGCCGAACACGCGCAGGTAATACATGCCCGGGTCGCGAGCGCGCTCGCGGTCGAAGAGCACCGTGAAGTTCTCCACGTGGTCGAGCACGTTCTCCAGGCCCATGATCGTCGCCACGGTCACGTAGGCCTCGGTGGACAACCCGGTGGCGACGAGTCGCATCGCGGCCCGCTGCTGGGCCGGCCGCTGCTGGTGGATGGTGAGGCCGCCGTGATCGGTCGGTGTGTAGAACCAGCGCCGCCGCTCCGCATCGGAGTCGCCGTGCGAGGGCACCGACCCGACGGCGACCGAGCGCTGCTCGGTGTCCAGACGCTCGAGCCACGCGCCGGCTGCCTCGGCCATGCGTTGGGCGACCTCGCGACGGGCGGTCAGTTCCTCGGTGGCAATGCCGGCTCGACCCATGCGCGGAATCTAACGCGCCCGCCTGACCCTTGCACCTACCGCGACGTGAGGTGCCACGCTCGTCGGCATGGATCAGCGTTGGACGATCGGCGAGCTCGCGGCCGAGTGCGGGCTCACGGTCCGTGCGTTGCGGCACTTCGAGGAACTCGGCCTGCTCGGCGACATCCGACGCACCGCCGGCGGGCAGCGCAGCTACGACCGCGGAGACGTCGAGCGCGTCTATCGCGTCGTGGCGTTGCGCTCGCTCGGCGTGCCGCTCGCGGGCATCGCGACCGCGCTCGAGTCACCGGCCGCTCTGCGGGAGTCGCTGACCGCGCAGCAGGCACAGCTCGACCGACAGCTCGCCGACCTCACAGCGCTGCGTACCCAGGTGGCGCAGTTGCTCGCCCAAACCACCGTCTCGATCGAGGAGTTGACGCACATGATCCGCCGCACTGTGGTCTCGCAGGAGATCCTGCACGAGTACCTCGACGACGCCGAGCGGGCACACCTCACGCACCGGGCGCAGGTGCTCGGGGCCGCCGGACAACGCACGCTCGACGTCGACTACCCGCAGCTCTACCGGGCCGCGCAGGTGCAGTTCGACCGCGGTACCGCGCCGGACGCCGCGCCGATGCAGGAGATCGCTGCGCGCCTCGAACAGCTCGGCGACGGATGGGCGGCGGGGCCGCAAGCAAGTGACAAGGTCCAGCGGATGTGGGCCGAGCGCGGGGCGGACATCGCCGGGCGCGACTACCGCGACCTTGCCGAGTACGTGCAGGCCGCACGGGCGCACTACCGCGCGAGCCGCTGATCGACCGAGACCTTCGCCACCCGCCGGTCGAGCCGCCGGGGCACTGCGTTACCGTCGAGCACTTGGGACTGGCGTACCAAATCGCCATATTCCGGACACTGCATCTCGGGCGCCGTTCAACTGTGCCCGCCGAGCCCCAGGGAACGATGACTACGACCACCGCGGCAGCGCCGGTTCAGCGCGCAGGCAGCCGATGAGGCTGTCCCGAACCGCAGCCTGCGCTCTCCTGACCGTCGTCACCGCGGCGCTGCTCGCCGCCCCCGGATCGCAGGTGTCGGCGGCCCCGCCCGCCGATCCGCCGGCGACCCCGGCGTCGGCAGCCGCGGTCATCACCAGTCGTGGCCCCGATCTCACCTCGCGGGCGTTCTTCATCGCGATGCTGCGCGGGCTGAAGGCACCGACCACCCAGGCCAACCTCGACGCGCTGTACGCGGTCGAGAATCGCGAGGGTGACAACGACCGCTTCAACCCCCTCAACGTCGTCCAACGGGAGCCGGGCTCCTCGTCGTACAACTCGATCGGGGTGCAGCGCTACGCGAACTTCCAGACGGGCGTCCACGGGACGGTGACCCTGCTGTCGAACCCGCACTGGGTCGGCGTGCGCGCGGCGTTGCGTGGTGGGCACTCGACCGCCGCGGTGCTTGCCGCCTTCGGCGCGGCGTACACCTGGGACTCGGCGATCACCTTCTCGGCCGGACAGGCGGCGCGCGACGCGGAAGCGGTGCGCGACGTCGGCGGACGGTATGCCGACCCGGGTCTGGCGGCTCGCCGCGCCGTGCAGCAGCGGACCGCGCTGGAACACGCGATGAAGCAGTACACGAGCGTCATCGCCCGCCAGGCCACGATCAGCCGCTCGACGCACGAGGACTTCGCTCGTCAGCAGGCCCGCCACCTCGACGCGCAGGAGACGGCGCGGGTGCACGGGCAACGCGGCGCGGTCCTGGCTGCGGCCGCGGCGATCGACCATCGCGTGATGGTGAAGGCGATGATCGCCTCCTACACGAGCAGCGGCGCGCCCCAGGCACTGGAGCTGCTCACCTCGCGGTCACCGTCGGACTATCTCGACGCGGCCACATTGCAGCAGTACACCGCGGACAGCCTCATGCGAGTGCTCAAGCGGTACCGCAGCGCCGACGCCCGCGCGCAGGCCGAACTGGGCACGGCCGCCGTCGCGAACGCGGTCGCGACACGCACCGCGAAGGCCATGACCGGTGACCGGGCGGCGTGGACCCGGGCCGACGCCCTGACCGTCAAGGCACGCGCGGACCTGGTGGCCCTGCTCCGCGCGGCGTCGCGCAACTCCATCCTGCAGCCGCTCGCCGCAGCCAGACTGGCGCAGTTCGCGCCGGCCGACTCAGGTCGACAGGCCGGGCAGCGGCACAGCTGAGGTGCGGCGCTTTCGCCGCAGCGTGATCCGCCGAGTGCCGTCCATGTAGCGGACGACGCGGGCGAGTTCCCAGCCGCCGAACTCGGCGTGCAATGACAGCTGCGCCGCTGCGATCGTCCGATTCACGTCGGGCGGGATCCGCAGCGGCGCGTACTCCCAGTCGGGATCTGCACCGTCCATCACCGCCCATTGAACGCCTTGTGCCGTCGTTCACCAAGCCTTGCCCGCGATTTCACGGCGCCGCCACGTGTTCGCGCAGCAGTGGCACGAGCCGGGTCCGCCGTGGCAGCGCGCCGACCGTTCGTACCGCGTGAGCGACGGCGCGGCCCGCGGCGTGCACCACCGACAGGTGCCGCTGTGCGCGGGTCAGCGCCGTGTAGACGAGCGGGCGGGACAACATGCCGCCGGCCTCCGGCGGGAGCACCACGACCACGGCGGGAAACTCCGAGCCCTGGGCGCGGTGCACCGTGATCGCCCAGCCGTGCAACAGGTCGCCGAGCGCCTTGCCTTTCACCTCTGCGGGTCCGGAGGCGAAGTCGACGATCACGGCGCCGCTGTCGGCGCCGTCGCTGATCTCGTCGACCACGCCGACCTCGCCGTTGGCGTAGCCCACGGGTTCGGCCTCGAGGTGGTTCGCGGTGGCGACGACCCGGTCGCCCGGATCGAAGCGACGCTTGCCGCTGCCGGGGTTCAACCGTGCCTTCAGCGCGGCATTGAGGGCCTGCGTGCCGGCCGGCCCGCGGTGCACCGGCGTGACCACCTGGACCTGCTCGGCCGGGATGCCCAAGGCGCGCGGGATGGAATCGGTGACGAGCTGCACCACCCGGTGCGCCGCCTCGGCCGACCCGCGCGCCGCCACGATGGCGACCTCCCGGGTCGGGTCGTCGACCGGCGGCAACTCCCCGCCGCGCACCGCCGTGGCCAGCCGCGCGATGGTGCCGCCCTCGGCCTGCCGGTACAGCGTGCGCAGCTCGGTGACCGGGACCACGCCGGAATCGACGAGGTCGCCCAACACCCGGCCGGGGCCGATCGAGGGCAGCTGCGCGGCGTCGCCGACGAACAGCAGGTGGGTGCCGTCCTTGCACGCGGACAGCAGGGCGTCGGCGAGCTCGACGTCGAGCATCGACGCCTCGTCGACCACCACGACATCCTCATCGAGCGGGAGGTCCTCGCCCCGGGCGAAGCCACCGTCGAAGCGAACCCCGTCCTCGGACCGGCGCGGTTGCGCGCCGAGCAACCGGTGCAGCGTGGACGCGGGCGCGTCACACAGTTCCTCGAGCCGCTTGGCGGCGCGACCAGTTGGTGCGGCAAGGGCGACGGACTTGCCCGCGGCTTCGGCCAGGGTCACCAGCGTCGCGACGGTGCGGCTCTTGCCGGTGCCCGGACCGCCGGTGAGGACCGTGACCCCGCCCCGCAGCGCGGCGTCGACGGCCGCCTGCTGGTGGGTGTCCAGGCTGGCGGTCCGCTGCGGCGGAACCTCGATCGGCTCAGCGCCGGCCAGAAGCCGAGCAACACCTTGCGCAATCGCGTCTTCGGCCTCGACGTAGCGCGTCAGGCCGAGCTGCCCGTCCGGCGCTTCGTGCACCAAGCCGCCGTCCAGCGCCGCGGTGATCGCGTCCTGCGCGTCGCCGACGCCGAACTCGCTCAACTGATCGGCAACCTCGTCGCGCGGGGTCTGGGTGTGGCCGTCGCGGGCGACGCGGGCCAGCACCCAGCCGACCAGCGCTCGGGAACGGCGCGCGTCGTCGCGCCGCACGCCGGGGATGGTCGCCCGGGCGACCCGGTCGGCGTCGACGGGGGTGACACCCACGACGCCGAGCAGCCGCCACGGGTCGTCGCGCAGCAGCCGCGGCGCCGGTGGGCCGAGAAGATCCACCACGCGCCCGGCCACTCGCGCATCGAGGCCGGCAGGCACCACCATCGTCGCCACCTCGTAGCTCGGCTGGGCGGCGATCCACGCCGACAACAGGCGACCGGCCCGCTGCCGGCCCACCTTCGGCAACCGGATCAGCGCATCGGAGGTCACGTCGTCCGGGCCGTCGATCTCGGCCTCGGGCAGCGCGCCGGCCAGCCGTTTGCCGAGTCCGGGCCACAGACCCGCGGCGCAGAACGCCGCGAACACCGGGTCGGGACTCAGTGCACGTCCTCGGGGTAACCGATCGCCGGGGCGGAGACGTCGTCGAGCGCGGCGCGGATCTCGCGCGGCAGCTCGAGCGACCCGCCGGCCAGCGCGCCGGTCAGCTGACCCAGGGTCCGGGCGCCCAGGATCGGGGCGACCACGCCGGGCCGATCACGCAGCCAGGCCAGCGCCACCGCGACCGGAGACGTGGCCAGCCCTTCGGCAGCAGTGGCGACGGCCTCGACGATCCCGGCCGCGCCCGGCTGGTCGAGCGACACCAGATCGGGTCGATGCCCGACGGCGGCGCGCGAGTCCGACGGCAGCCCGCCGCGGTACTTGCCGGTCAGCACTCCGCCGCCCAACGGCGACCAGGGGAAGATGCCCACGCCGAGCGCCTGGCAGGCGTCGACCACCTCGCGTTCGATCCCGCGGTCGACGAGTGAGTAGCGCATCTGGTTCGCGACGATCGGAGCGCGCCCGGGCGCATTGCGCTGCCAGGTCGCGGCGCGGGCGATACGCCAGCCGCAGTAGTTCGACACCCCGGCGTAGCGCACCTTGCCGGCGGCCACCGCGGTGTCGAGGGCACCGAGGGTCTCCTCGAAGGGCACCGAGTCGTCGACGTAGTGCACGTACCAGAGATCGACGTAGTCGGTACCCAGCTTGCGCAGCGACGCGTCGAGCTGGCGCAGCAATGCCCCGCGGGAGGCGTCGACGACCCGCCCCTCCGGCGTGCGGGTGATCCCGGCCTTGGTGGCGATCACAAGATCGGCGCGCGGCACCAGATCGGTGATCAGCTCACCGAGCAGCGCCTCGGACTGGCCGTAGGCGTAGGAGGCGGCGGTGTCGACCAGCGTGCCGCCGGCGTCGTGGAAGGCCACGAGCTGCGCCGCGGCGTCGTCGAGATCGGTCTCGATGCCCCAGGTCATGGTGCCGAGACCGAGCTCGGAGACTCGCAGCCCACTGGCCCCCGCCGTGCGTTGTTTCACGTCAGAACCCTAGCCGCCGAGGCCGGCCGCGCCGGGTCGGGCCGAGCACACGCTCGTGACCGTCGTGTGACATTGCGCGCTACGACTGGTCACAGACGGTGTTCGTGTGAGATCCTTGTGAATAGTTACTTCTTGGGAGCCTTCTCGTGAGCATCATCGCCGGCGCACTCGCTCTGGCCGTCGCCGTGTCACCAGCCGCTCATGCCAGCGGCACGGTCGACCAACCGCCGCGGACCAAGGCCGAGCGCATCGCGCACCACCACCACGTGGTGCACCACCGGCAGGTGGTCAAACAGCGCATCCGCGAGCGCCAGCACGGCTCGACGACTCCGACTCCGCCCGTCAAGACGCCGCCGCCGCCGGTCAAGACGCCGGCGCCGAACCCGGTCAAACCCACCCCGGTGACCGTCCGGCCGGCGGCGCCGACCCACCAGGTCGTCGTCCCGGTGCACCACGCGGTGCACCACAAGGTGCACCATCGGGTCGTCGTGACGCCGGTCCGACCCGACGTCGTGCCGATCGCGGCCGCACCGGTGCGCCACCGTCAGGCTGCGCCCGCCGCTGTCGTGCACCACGGCCCGCGCCCCGAGGTCAGCGCTGCCGCACCCGCCACGCACGTGCCTGCGGCGCCCAAGCCGACGCCCGCAGCGACACCGAAGCCGCACTCGGACGCGCCGGCGATCGTGACCGTGCCCCGCCACGTGGCGCAGTACGTGAAGCACGAGGTCGACTCGATGCTGCCGGCGGTCAAGATCGGCTTCGGGCTGCTGTGCGTCATCGGGCTGCTCATGATGGGCTACGCCGTGGCCATCGGGCGCCGCCCGACCGCGTGACCGACCGGCGCTGAGAAGCCACCGGCTCGCCGCCGAGTCGTGCGGCGCGCAGGTCGCTAAGGTTGCGCGGTGCCGCCTCGACCCCACTGTGCCCGGACCACCGAGGCGACCCCATGACCTTCCTGCAGGCGATCGTGCTCGGCATCGTGCAGGGTCTGACCGAGTTCCTCCCGATCTCCTCCACCGCCCACCTGCGGATCGTGCCGGTGTTCTTCGGTTGGAGCTTCTACGGTGACCCGAACAACAACGACCCGGGCGCCGCGTTCACCGCGATCGTGCAACTGGGCACCACGGCCGCGATCATCATCTACTTCTGGCGAGAGCTGCTGCACGTCACCCTCGCGTGGCTTCGCGGGCTCTGGGACAAATCGGTGCGCGGCTCGCTGGAGTACCGGCTGGGCTGGTACCTGATCATCGCCACCATCCCGGTGAGCTTCTTCGGGTTGATCTTCAGCGACCAGATCAGCACCGCGGCGCGCAACCTGTGGGTGATGGCCTGCGCGTTGATCGGCTTCGCGATCCTGTTGGCGGGCGCCGAGAAGTACGGCACCCGTTCGCGCGACGAGGAGCAGATCACCACCACCGACGCGATCGTGGTGGGTGCGGCGCAGGCCGCCGCGCTCATTCCCGGTGCCTCGCGGTCCGGCACAACGATCATGGCCGGGATGTTCCGCGGTCTCACCCGTGAGGCCGCGGCCCGCTTCTCGTTCCTGTTGTCGGTACCGGCGGTGTTGTTGTCCGGCGTTTACGAGGCGATCAACCCCGGCAAGAGCAAGACGCCCGGCGTCGGCCTCACCGGGGTCGCGACGATCGTCGCGTTCTTGGTCGGTCTCGCGTCGATCCACTGGTTGATGCGCTGGCTCACCCGGCACACCACCTTCATCTTCGTCTACTACCGGTTGGGCCTGGGCGTGCTCTTGGTGATCCTGCTGTCGACCGGCGCGATCTCGGCCACCTGATGTCGACGCTGTTGCTCGTCCGGCACGGCCTTACCGCGTTGACCGGTCCCGTGCTCACCGGCCGCACCCCCGGCGTGCATCTCGACGAACGCGGCCGCAAGCAGGCGCAGGCGCTCGCTACCCGCACGGCCGCGGTGCCCCTCGCCGCGATCGTGACCAGCCCACTGGAGCGCTGCGTGGAGACCGCCGAGGCGGTGCGCGAAACCCAGGCGGGTACGCCCGAGTGGGCGGTCGACGACCGGCTCATCGAATGCGGCTACGGCGACTGGACCGGTAAGGCGCTCAAGGACCTCACCAAGGATCCGCTCTGGAAGGTGGTGCAGGCCCAGCCGTCGGCGGTGCGGTTCCCCGGCGGCGAGAGCCTGACCGAGATGGCCGCGCGGGCGGTGGCCTGCGTGCGCGACTGGGACGCGCGCCTCGACGACGACGCGGTGTGGTTGGCCTCGAGCCACGGCGACGTCATCAAGGCGATCGTGGCCGACGCCCTGGGACTGCATCTGGACCAGTACCAGCGCATCGTCCCCGACCCCTGCTCGGTGTCGGTGATCCGATACACGAAAACGCGGCCGTACGTCATCCGGGTCAACGACACCGCGGGCGACCTCGCCGCGTTCAAGCCGCCCAAGCGACGCCGGCGGCGCACGGCAAGTGCTGATGACGCCACGGTCGGCGGCGGCGCCGGCGGCGGCAGCGTCTGAGCTGTTCGCCCGGCGCGTCGGGCGGTCGGACAACAGTGCGCGCGCTGGCTAGGCTCGAAGCATCATGCGGCAGTTGTTCCTCTTCGACCGCCCGCGGCGATTCGTCGCGGGCACCGTCGGCACCCCCGGCGAGCGCACGTTCTTCCTGCAGGCCGCCGACGGCGCCCGGGTGGTGTCCGTCGCGCTGGAGAAGCAGCAGGTGGTCGTACTGTCCGACCGGCTCGACCAGTTGCTCGACGAGATCGTCGCCCGTACCGGCACGGCGCTGCCCGCCGGGGCCGCCGACAACGAGGCGCTCGAGCAGCCGGTCGACGAGGAGTTCCGCGTCGCTGCGATGGGCCTGGCCTGGGACGGCGACGCCGGGCTGATCGTCATCGAGGCGCAGGCGCCGGTGGAGAGCGCCGAGGAGGCAGAGGAGACTCTCCTCGAGGACGTCGAGGACGGACCGGATGCGCTGCGGGTGATGCTGGAGCCCGGTGAGGCACGCGCGTTCGTGGAGCGGGCCCGCAAGCTGGTCGCCGCCGGGCGGCCACCCTGCCCGCTGTGCGGGCAGCCATTGAGCCCGAACGGCCACGTGTGCGCCCGGCTCAACGGTTACCACCGCGGCACCTCGCTCAGTTCGTGACCGATCGGCCGTGACCGAACCCGAACTCACCCCGGCGCTGCCGTTGTCCGTCGACGGCAGCCCCGGCCTGGTGATCGACGACGCGCTGAACCTGCTGGCCGGCGGAGAACTGTCGATCGAGGGACGCGTGGTCGACGCGTCGAATGCGACCTTCTACTGCGCGGTGAGCGGCGACGGGCTCAGCGCCGCCTGCGTCTACAAACCGGTCGCGGGGGAGCGACCGCTGTGGGACTTCCCGGACGGCACGCTGGCCGAACGAGAGGTCGCTGCATACGAGGTGTCGGCCGCGCTCGGCTGGCGCATCGTGCCACCGACCGTCTACCGGGAGGGTCCGGCCGGTCCGGGCATGGTGCAGCTGTGGGTCGACACCGACGACGAGGTCGACATCGCCCGCTTCATGCGTCGCCGCGACGTCGAGCAGTTGCGCCGCATCGCGATCTTCGACGCCGTGATCAACAACGCCGATCGCAAGGGCGGGCACCTGCTGCCGACGGTCGAGGGGCACGTCTACGGCGTCGACCACGGTGTGACGTTCAGCGTCGAGGACAAGCTGCGCACCGTGCTCTGGCAGTGGGCCGACTCGCGGCTGCCCGGGCAGTGGGTCGAGACGCTCAACTGCCTGCGCCGGGATCTCGACGACGGCCTGGGCGAGCGGCTCGGGGAATTGCTCACTCGCCGCGAGGTGCGACAGACCCGGCTGCGGCTGGACCGGTTGCTGTCCACCAAACGGCATCCGGAGCCCGGCGGCGACTGGCCGCCGGTGCCCTGGCCGCCGATCTGAGGGCCTAGGTCCGATCCGGAGCGGTCACGAGCTCGTCCAGACGCTGCAAGGTCTTGCGGATGCCGTCGCGGTTGCGATCCGGGAAGCCGAGCAACCGCAACACGAACCGGTTCCACACCCGGGTCGCGTCCCACTGCTCGGTGACCGTGGTCGTCTCGGCGTCGACAGGCTCGAACGCGTAGCGCCACCGGTGACCATTGAAGTGTCTCCACGCGATGAGCCGGCCGTCCTCGAACTCCACCACCGTGTTCGTGATCCGGTAACTGGTGCCCAGCTTCATGTCGGCCCCGAACTTCGCGCCGAGCGACAGCCGCTTCGGCGCGCCGTCGCGCAACGCCTGGACGGTTCCCGAACCGTCGATGCGTGGATGCATTGCCGGGTCGGCCACGATGTCGAACAATTGCTGGGCCGGTGCGGCGATGGTGCGCGATTCGCTGACGAGGTAGTCGCTCATAGTGTTCCAGCCTGCCCCGATAACGTGCAGACCATGCAGAGCTGGCCGGCACCCGAGGTGCCCGATCTCCCGGGTCACGGCGACGTGCTGCGGTTGTACGACACCGCGGCGGGCGAGGTGCGGGCGACCGAGCCCGGCGCGACGGCGCGGATGTACGTGTGCGGCATCACGCCTTACGACGCGACACACCTGGGCCACGCGGCAACCTACCTCGCCTTCGATCTCGTCAACCGCGTCTGGCGCGATGCGGGACACGAGGTGAACTTCGTCCAGAACGTCACCGACGTCGACGACCCGCTGCTCGAGCGGGCTGCGCAGAACGGCGAGGACTGGGCCGAGCTCGCCGCCCGTGAGATCCAGCTGTTCCGCGACGACATGAGCGCCCTGCGAGTGCTGCCGCCGCACCATTACATCGGGGCCGTCGAGGCGATCCCGCAGATCGCGACCACGATCGAACGCATGCTCGCCGACGGCGTGGCCTACCGGGTCGAGGACGACGTGTACTTCCCGGTGGCCGCCGCGCCGGGTTTCGGCAGCGAATCCAACTACGACCGCGACACCATGCTGGCGCTGTTCGCCGAGCGCGGCGGCGACCCGGACCGACCCGGCAAGCGTGACGCCCTCGACTCACTGCTGTGGCGGGCGAAGCGCCCCGAAGAGCCGTCGTGGGATACCCCGCTCGGGCCGGGGCGGCCGGGCTGGCACATCGAGTGCAGCGTCATCGCGCTGGAGAACCTCGGGATGAGCTTCGACGTGCAGGGCGGCGGCTCGGACCTGGTGTTCCCGCACCACGAACACTCGGCCGCGCATGCCGAGGCGCTCACCGGCCGAGCGCCGTTCGCGCGCCACTACGTCCACACCGGGATGATCGGGCTGGACGGGGAGAAGATGAGCAAGTCACGCGGCAACCTGGTGCTGGTGTCCAAGCTGCGTGCGGCCGGCGTCGACCCGATGGCGGTGCGCCTCGCGCTGCTCGACGGGCACTACCGCGCCGACCGCGAGTGGACCGGCGGGCGCCTGCCGGCCGCCGAGGGCCGGCTGGCGCGCTGGCGTGCCGCGGCCGCGCTCACCGCCGGGGCGCCGGCGGACGACCTGCTCGCCGAGGTCCGGGCGCGGCTGGCCGACGATCTCGACACGGTCGGCGCGATCGCCGCCGTCGACGCCTGGGTGGCCGACGCTGGATCAGGCGACGAGCAGGACGGCCCGGGCCTCATGGCCCGCACGGTCGACGCACTGCTCGGCATCGCCCTCTGACCGCCCCGCCCACGAGTGTGAGGCGGCCGGGGGATTCAGCCGCGCGGGCCGCCACCGGCGACGTCGCCGTGCCCGCCGCCGCGGTCACGCCGGCGCAGATACCGCTCGAACTCCCGCGCGATCGCGTCGCCGGACGCCTCGTGCATCTCGGAGCGGTCGATCTCGTCGTCGCGCTCCTCGAGATTGCGGATGTACTCGGTGACCTCTTCGTCCTCCGCGGCCATCTCGTCGACCAGCTTCTGCCAGTCGGCGGACTGCTGGGGCAATTCGGCGAGCGGGATCGGGATGTCGAGCACCTCCTCCACGCGGTGCAGCAGCGCGAGAGTGGCCTTCGGGTTCGGCGGTTGGGACACGTAGTGGGGGACCCCGGCCCAGAACGAGATGGCCGGTATCCCGGATGCCACGCACGCATCCTGCAGCACCCCGACGATGCCGGTCGGCCCCTCGTAGCGCGAGCTCTGCAGCCCGTAGCGGGTCGCGGCGTCCTTGTCGTAGGCCGTGCCGGTGACCTGGGTGGGCCGGGTGTGCGGCGAGTCCGACAGCAAGGCGCCCAGGGTGACCACGACCCGGATGTCGAGGTCACGGATCAGCGAGAGCATCTCGCCGCAGAACCCCCGCCAGCGCATGTTCGGCTCGATGCCGTGAACCAGCACCAGGTCGTAGTCGGCCTCGGGCGGCCGGCAGTAGGAGAACCGGGTGGTCGGCCAGGCGATCCTCCGCGAGATCCCGTCGATGAGCGAGACGGTCGGCCGGTTCACCTGGAAGTCGTAGTACTCGTCCGGATCGATCTCGTGCAGCGGCTGCGCGTCCCAGACCAGCTCCAGGTGCTCGACCGCGCCGCTGGCCGCATCACCCGCGTCGTTCCAGCCCTCGAAGGCGGCGACGAGGATCGGCGCGGTGAGTTCCGGCCACGGCTCGGCGTCCGGTCGGGCTGTCATGGCCCCACCCTACGACCGACGCCGCGACCGCGGCCCGGACGCCGCCAGGCCCGGCGCGGCGCGTTCCGCGCGAATCGTCTCGGCGTTCTCCGTATGCTGGGGGGTCGATATGCCGACGAACACATGAGGACGCCGCGTGCCTGAGACACGGTCCGATACCCCGTCCGAGCGACCGGATTGCACGGAATCGCTCTCCGCCGCCCTCCGCTCGCGGATCCTGTTCCTCGACGGCGCCATGGGCACCGTGATCCAACGCCACCAATTCAGCGAGGCCGACTACCGGGGTACCCGGTTCGCCGACTGGCCCACCGACCTCAAGGGCAACAACGATCTGCTCTCGCTGACCCAGCCCGAGGCGATCACCGGCATCCACCACGCCTACCTCGACGCCGGTGCCGACCTGATCGAGACGAACACCTTCAACGCGCAGCGCATCTCGCTGGCCGACTACGACATGCAGGACCTCGCCTACGAGATGAACCTGGCCGCCGCCCGGCTGGCGCGCGCGGCTGCCGACGAGGTCACCGCCCGCGATCCCGGCAAGCCGCGGTTCGTGATCGGCGCCCTGGGCCCCACCAACCGCACCGCGTCGATCTCCCCGGACGTCAACGACCCCGGCGCCCGCAACGTGACCTACGCCGAGCTGGTCGAGGCGTACCTCGAACAGGCCAACGCCCTGGTCGACGGCGGCGTCGACGTCCTGATCATCGAGACGATCTTCGACACCCTGAACGCGAAGGCAGCGATCTTCGCCGTCGAGACCCTGTTCGAGCAGCGCGGCCGACGCTGGCCGGTCATGATCTCCGGCACGATCACCGACGCCTCCGGCCGCACCCTGTCCGGCCAGGTCACCGAGGCGTTCTGGAATTCGGTGCGCCACGCCAGGCCGATCGCCGTCGGCCTCAACTGCGCGCTCGGCGCCGCCGAGATGCGTCCGTACCTGGCCGAGCTTGCGCGCGTAGCCGACTGTTTCGTCTCCTGCTACCCGAACGCCGGGTTGCCCAACGCGTTCGGCGAGTACGACGAGACGCCGGACCAGACCTCGACGATCGTGCGCGAGTTCGCGGAGAGCGGGCTGGTGAACTTCCTCGGCGGGTGCTGCGGCACGACTCCCGAGCACATCGCCGCCATCGCCACCCTGGTCGACGGCCTGGCGCCCCGTGAGCCGCAGGTACGCCCTGCGGCCTGCCGGCTCTCCGGCCTCGAGCCACTCACCATCACCGACGAGTCGCTGTTCGTGAACGTCGGCGAGCGCACCAACATCACCGGCTCGGCCCGATTCCGCCGGCTGATCCGCGACGGCGACTACAACAGCGCGCTGTCCGTCGCCCGCCAGCAGGTCGAGAACGGCGCCCAGATCATCGACATCAACATGGACGAAGGCATGATCGACGGCGTCGCGGCCATGGACCGCTTCGTCAAGCTCATCGCCAGCGAGCCCGACATCAGCCGGGTGCCGCTGATGATCGACTCGTCGAAGTTCGAGGTCATCGAGGCCGGGCTGCGGTGCGTGCAGGGCAAGCCGATCGTGAACTCGATCTCGCTCAAGGAGGGCGAGGAGAAGTTCCGCCGCGAGGCGCAGCTGTGCCGCAAGTACGGCGCCGCCGTCGTCGTGATGGCCTTCGACGAGGACGGCCAGGCCGATAACCTCCAGCGGCGCATTTCGATTTGCGAACGCGTCTACCGTCTTCTCGTCGACGAGATCGGTTTCCCGGCCGAGGACGTCGTCTTCGACCCGAACGTGTTCGCGGTGGCCACCGGCATCGAGGAGCACGCCAACTACGGTGTCGACTTCATCGAGGCCACCCGCTGGATCCGGGGCAATCTGCCCGGCGCCCTCGTTTCCGGCGGTATCTCCAACGTGTCGTTCTCCTTCCGCGGCAACAACGCCGTGCGCGAGGCGATCCACGCCGTGTTCCTCTATCACGCGATCGCCGCCGGCCTGACCATGGGCATCGTCAACGCCGGCGCGCTGGTGGTCTACGACCAGGTCGACCCGGAACTGCGCGAACGCATCGAGGACGTCATCCTCAACCGCCGCGCCGACGCCACCGAACGGCTGCTCGAGATCGCCGGCCGGTTCGCCGGCGATACTGCGGAATCGGAAACTGCCGCCGAGGAGTGGCGGTCGCTGCCGGTGTCCGAGCGGATCACCCACGCGCTGGTCAAAGGCATCGACGCCTACGCAGAGGACGACACCGAGGAACTGCGCGCCGAGATCGAGGCGCGCGGCGGCGCGCCGATCGAGGTCATCGAAGGCCCGCTGATGGACGGTATGAACGTGGTGGGCGACCTGTTCGGCGCCGGCAAGATGTTCCTTCCGCAGGTCGTCAAGTCCGCCCGGGTCATGAAGAAGGCCGTCGCCTACCTCATCCCGTTCATCGAGGCCACCAAGACGACCGGCGGCCCGCCGCGCACCAACGGCACCGTCGTGATGGCCACGGTCAAGGGCGACGTCCACGACATCGGGAAGAACATCGTCGGCGTGGTGCTGCAGTGCAACAACTACGAGGTCATCGACCTCGGCGTGATGGTGCCGGCACAGAAGATCCTCGACACCGCGCGCGAGGTCGACGCGGACATCATCGGCCTGTCCGGGCTGATCACGCCGTCGCTGGACGAGATGGTCAACTTCGCAGCCGAGATGGAGCGACAGGAGCTCGACATCCCGCTGCTCATCGGCGGCGCTACCACCTCCCGGGCCCACACCGCGGTCAAGGTCGACGAGCGCTACCACGGACCGGTGATCTGGGTGAAGGACGCCTCGCGCTCGGTGCCGATCGTCGCGGCGTTGCTGTCCGACGAGCGCCGGCCGGCGTTGCTGGCGGAGGTCGCGACCGACTACGACTCCTTGCGCGAGCGCCACGCCGCGCGCAGTGAGGGCAAGCCGGTCGTCGCGCTGGGCACCGCCCGCGAGAACCGCACCCCGATCGACTGGAGCGCCTACCGGCCACCGCGCCCGCACCTGATCATGCAGCAGGCCCGCGACGTGCACACCGACGACTACCACCAGCCGAACCGGCCGACCCAGTTCGTCAAGACGTTCCACAGCTACTCACTCGCCGAGCTGCGCGAATACATCGACTGGCAGCCGTTCTTCAACGCCTGGGAGATGAAGGGCAAGTTCCCGGACATCCTCAACAACCCGGCGTCCGGCGAGGCGGCGCGCAAGCTGTGGGACGACGCGCAACGGATGCTCGACTCGGTCATCGAGGAGAAGTGGCTGCGCGCCGACGGCGTCATCGGGTTGTTCCCGGCCAGCGCCGTCGACGGCGACGACATCGAGGTCTACACCGACGAGTCCCGGGCCGAGGTCGCGGCCACCCTGCACATGCTGCGTCAGCAGACCGAACACCGACCCGGCATCCCGCACCGCTCGCTCGCCGACTTCGTCGCGCCGAAGTCGAGCGGGCTGCGCGACTACGTCGGCGCGTTCGCGGTCACCGCCGGTCTCGGCAGCGAGCAGAAGGTTGCGGAATTCAAGGCGGCGCTCGACGACTACAGCGCGATCCTGCTCGAATCCCTCGCCGACCGGCTCGCCGAGGCGTTCGCCGAGCGGCTGCACGAGCGCGTGCGCACCGAGTTCTGGGGTTACCTGCCCGACGAGCAGCTCGATCCCGAGGGCCTGATCCGTGAGCAGTACGTCGGTATCCGCCCGGCGCCCGGCTACCCGGCCTGTCCTGAGCACACCGAGAAGCAGACGCTGTGGCAGCTGCTCGACGTGAAGGCCAATGTCGGCATCGAACTCACCGAGAGCATGGCCATGTGGCCGGGCGCGTCGGTGAGCGGCTGGTACTTCGCGCACCCGCAGTCGCAGTACTTCGTCGTCGGCCGCCTGGGCCGCGATCAGGTCGAGGACTACGCCGCGCGCAAGGGATGGACGGTGAGCGAGGCCGAGCGCTGGCTCGGGTCGCACCTGAGCTATCGCCCCGAGGGCGAGTAGGTGTCCGCCCTGCAGGCGGTCCTGTTCGACCTCGACGGCACCATCATCGACAGCGAGCCGTACTGGTTCGAGGCGGAGTACAAGCTGATCGCCGAGTTCGGCGGTCAGTGGAGCGACGACCACGCCCATGCACTGCTCGGGAGCGACCTCATCGCCGCGGCCCGCTACATCCGCCGGGTGGGCAGCGTCGACCTCGAACCGCCGGAGATCGTCGAACGGTTGTCGGCCACGGTGATGGCAGCGAGCCGGGAGCGGATGCCGTGGCAGCCCGGCGCGCGGGAACTGCTCGACGCCTGCCGGGCGGCCGAGGTGCCGTGCGCGCTGGTGACGATGTCGTGGTCGGCGATGGCCGACCTGGTGATCGAGCAGCTGCCGGCCGACACGTTCGGGGCAGTGGTCACCGGCGATCAGGTGCGCCACGGCAAGCCGCATCCCGATCCGTACCTGACGGCATGCCGGCTGCTCGACGTCGAGCCCGTGCGGTCGGTGGCGATCGAGGACTCGCCCACCGGGATGGCCTCGGCGGAGGCCGCCGGATGCCGGGTGCTGGTCGTGCCGAACCGGGTGGCGATCGCGCCGGCGCCCACCCGCACGATCATCGAATCGCTGCGTGACGTGTCGCTGAGCACGCTTCGCTCGCTCGTACCGGACTGAACCGGTGCCGGCCAGCCTGTGCGACGTGTTGCCCGCCGCCGCGGCGCTGCTCGGGGTGCCGGACGCCCAGGACCGGATCGGGTTGGGCGTCGACCATGCGTCCCGGGTCGTGGTCGTGCTGGTCGACGGCATGGGTCTGCACCTGCTGCCGTCGCTCGCTGGGGACGCGCCGCTGCTCGCCGACGTCACAGCCGGCCGAAGCGGTCGGTTGACCGAACTCGCCAGCACCTTCCCGTCGACGACGCCCACCAGCCTGGTGTCGCTCGGCACCGGCCGACCGCCCGGGCAGCACGGCGTGCTCGGTTTCAACCTGCGGGTGCCCGGCACCGCGCGCGTGCTGACGCACATCGTGTGGCGCGACGACCCGCCGCCGGCGACGTGGCAACCGGAGCCGACCTGGTTCCAGCGCGTGGCCGCGGCCGGTCGAGCGGCTTCGGTCGTCCTGCCCGCCGCGTTCGGCGGCAGCGGGTTGACCGACGCGGCGTACCGCGGTGCCCGGTTCGTCGGAGTCGGTGAGCACGACGACGACGTCGACCTGCTGCTCGACGTGGTGCGCGCCGAACCCGGGCTCACGTTCGGGTACACGGCCGCGCTGGACACCGCCGCGCACGTGTCCGGGGTCGAGACGCCGGAGTGGCTGCAGGCCGCTGCCGGCATCGACCGGATGCTGACCCGCATCGTGGACGGGCTGCCGGCCGGCGCGGTCCTGCTCGTGACCGCCGACCACGGCGGCCTCAACGTCGCGCCCGACGCCCGGTTCGACGTCGACACCGACCAGAGGCTCGGGGCGGGCGTGCAGATCGTGGCCGGCGAAGGACGGGTGCGCTACCTGCACACCGTGCCCGGCGCGGTCGACGACGTGGTCGCCGCATGGTCGGCGGTGCTCGGGTCGGCGGCACAGGTGCGCACCCGCGCCGAGACCGTCGACAGCGGCGTGTTCGGGCCGGTGCGCCCGCAGCACCTCGACCGGATCGGCGACGTGGTCGTGATCTGTACCGCGCCGGTGGCGGTGGTGGCCAGCAAGCGGGAGCCGCCGCTGCTGGCCGAGCTCGTCGGGTTCCACGGTGCCCTCACCCCGGCCGAGGTCGCGATTCCGCTGATCGAATTCGCGGCGGCGTGACGGCTCAGCTGGCCGCTGCGTACGGCGGCGGGTCGTCGCGCGGGTCGGTCAGCACCGGCCGTGCTGGATAGGGCGGCGGGGTGCCACCGAAGGCCGGGCAGCGGTCGCGGTAATCGCACCAGTCACAGATCCGGCCCGGGCTGGGTTGGAAGTCGCCGGTCTCGAGCGCCCGGGCGATGGCCGCCCAGATCGCCATCAGCGTGCGCTCGAAGCGTTCGAGCTCCTCGGCGTCGGGGGAGTAGCTGAGCGTGTCGGTGTCGGCGAGGTAGATCAACCGCAGCTGGCGCGGGACGACACCGCGCAGGCGCCACAACACCAGGGCGTAGAACTTCATCTGGAACAGCGCCTTGGCCTCGAACGACTCGCCGGGCGATGCGCCGGTCTTGTAGTCCACGACCCGGACGTCACCTGCGGGGGAGACGTCGATGCGGTCGATGATGCCCCGCAGCCGAACGCCGTCGGTGACGAACTCGACCTGCAGTTCCCGGGCCTCCGGCTCGAACGCGGTCGGGTCCTCGAGCTCGAAGTAGTGGCCGAGCAGTCCGCGTGTCGAGGCGAGCCAGTCGGCGAATCGGGCGCCTTCGACGTCCTCGGCGAACAACTGCTCGAGCTCGGGTTGGTCGACTCGCAGGCGCGCCCAGGCATCCGGGATCAGGTCGAGCGCGGCGGCGAGCGTGCGCTCGGCCGCCGGCAGGTCGAACAGCGACTCGAGTACGGCGTGCACGAGCGTGCCCCGCACCGCCACCGGTGACGGCGACTCGGGCAACCGGTCGATGCACCGGAATCGGTACAGCAGCGGACAGGCCTTGAAATCGGCTGCGCGCGACGGTGAGAGCGACCCGAGCACCGGTTCGGACAGCGGTTCGGGCGCCACCGGCTCGACCACGGAGGTCTCGGTCGATCCGGTCACAACGCCGACACTATGCCGTGGCACCGACAGGTCCGGCGGCAATCACCCGCAGGGCAGGATCAGTGAGGATGGCGCCGGCGCTCGGTCACAGCAGGCGGATCCGGTGCACCGGCCAGATGATCGCGAACGCCCGGCCGACGATCGACGACTCGCGGATCGGCCCGAAGGCCCGGCTGTCGAAGGAGTCGCAGCGGTTGTCGCCGAGCACGAACGCCTCCCCGCTCGGGATCCGCCACTCGGAAACACCGGTCAGCGGCCGGGTCGGGTCGGGCCCGCACTTCTTGTTGACGTAGGGCTCGTCGAGCAGCAGCCCGTTCACATAGACGTGCCCGTCGCGCAACGCGACCGTGTCACCGGGCGTCCCGATGACCCGCTTGATGAGTTCGTCCTCCCCGGTCGGGTCGGCCGGGGGACGATCGAAGACCACGATGTCACCCGCGCGCACCGGGTGCGCGCGGTAGGACACCTTGTCCACGAGCACGTGGTCGTCGTTGCACCCCGGGCAACCGTGCAGGGTGGGCTCCATCGAGGCCGACGGGATGTAGTAGTGCCCGACGACGAACGTCCGCAGCACCAGCGCGGCGAGGACGACGACGGCGATGATCAGCAGGGACCGTACGACGCCTCGCCACGGGTGCCGAGCCGTTTGCCCGGCCGGTGGGTCCTCGTCGCCCGGATCGGTGGAGGTGGCCGACTCGATGCGCCGGAACCGCCGCCGGAATTGCTGCGAATAGCCATCGCCTGGGCGCGGGCGGTGCCTGCCGGTCCCCGGGTCGCCGGCTGACTCGGCTTGCTCGCCCACGCCGTACGGTAACCCGCTCGCTGTGCACCGGCAGCCGTAGCATCGCGAGCGTGACCGGACCGCAGCCGAAGCAGCCGAGCGGTCCGCCGCCGTACCTGCGTACCGGCCTGCCGCTCGGCCGGGTCAAGGGCGTGCCCATTTTCGTCACACCCTCGTGGCTGCTCGTCGCGCTGCTGCTCACCACGGTGTGGGGTCCGGTCGTGCACGACTACGTCGACGACATCGACTCGAGCACCGCCTACCTGGCGACGTTCGGCTTCACCGTCGTCTTCGGGGCCTGCGTGCTGGCCCACGAGATCGGCCACACCCTGGTCAGCCTCCGGCTCGGCTATCCGGTGCGCCGGGTGCTGCTGTTCGCGCTCGGCGGCATCTCCGAGGTCGAGAACGAACCCGATCGGCCCCGCGACGAGCTGCTGATCGCCGCGGCCGGCCCCTTCGTCTCGGTGATCATCTCGGTCGGGGCGTGGTTCGCCTACCAGGCCAGCGCCGACGGGGCGCTGCTCACCGCGCTGCTGGGGCTGTTGTGGTGGAGCAACCTGCTGCTCGCCGCGTTCAACCTGTTGCCCGGCCTCCCGCTCGACGGGGGGCGGCTGCTGCGCGCCGCGGTGTGCGCGTTCGGTGCCGGCACGCTCACCGGCACCCGGGTGGCGGTGTGGTCCGGGCGGATCGTCGCCGTCGGCGTCGCCGTGCTCGGCCTGGTGGTCGACCGCAACTCGGGCACCCTGGCCACCAGCCTGTTCAGCTTCGCCCTCGCCGCCTATCTGTGGTTCGGCGCCGGCCAGTCGTTGCGCATCGCGAAACTCACCGAGCGCCTGCCGGAGGTGACGGTCGGGCAACTGCTGCGCCCCGGCATGTTCGTCACCGCGGAGTTGTCGGTCGCCGAGGCCGTCCGTCGCGCAGCCGACGCCGGCGCGCAGGGCCTGGTGGTGGTCGACGCGGACAACGAGCCGGCCGCCATCGTCGACGAGCTCCTGGTCACGACCCTGCCGCCGGACCGCCGGGCCTGGACTCCGGTCTCGGAGGTCGCCCGGCCCCTCGAGCCGGGGCTGATCCTCTCGACCGACATCGACGCCGCGGGCCTGCTGCGCCACATGCAGACCACGCCGGCACACGAGTACTTCGTGGTGCACCCCGACGGGTCCGCCGCCGGCGTGATCAGCGCCCGCGACTTCGCCGACCAGCTGCGCACCACGTGAGCAGAGCGCCGGGCACCGGCCCGTTCGAAACCGGCGAGCGGGTGCAGCTGTCCGACCCCAAGGGACGGCTGCACACCGTGATCCTGGAACCGGGCAAGCAGTTCCACACCCACCGGGGCGCGATCGAGCACGACGCACTGATCGGCGCCGCCGAGGGCAGTGTCGTCACGTCGTCCAGCGGCACGCTCTACCTCGCGTTGAGGCCGCTGCTCACCGACTTCGTGCTCTCGATGCCACGAGGGGCCGCGGTCATCTACCCGAAGGACTCCGCGCAGATCATCAGCATGGGCGATGTGTGCCCCGGCGCGACGGTGCTCGAGGCCGGCGCCGGTTCGGGCGCACTGACCTGCGCGCTGCTGCGCGCGGTCGGCCCGGAAGGCGCCGTGCTCTCCTACGAGGTGCGCGCCGATCACGCCGAGGTGGCCGCCCGCAACGTCGGCACCTTCTTCGGAGCCGCTCCGCCGAACTGGACCCTGCGCGAGGCCGACGCCGTCGACCATCCGGGCGCCGAACCGGTCGACCGGGTGATCCTCGACATGTTGAGCCCGTGGGAGGTGCTGCCCGCGATGGCCGCGGCGCTGCGCCCGGGTGGGGTGCTGATCGGGTACGTGGCGACGACCACGCAGCTGTCCCGGCTGGTGGAGGCCCTTCGCGAGATCGGCGGGTTCACCGAGCCGCAGGCCTGGGAGAACATGCAGCGGGGGTGGCACGTGGTGGGGCTGGCCGTGCGGCCCGAGCACCGGATGATCGGGCACACCGCGTTCCTGGTGTCGGCGCGGCGCCTGGCTCCCGGCGTCACCGCGCCGCCGCGGCAGCGCCGACCGACCGCGACACGCTGACGGGGTCAGTCGGCGTCGGGTCCGGCCACCTCGACGGCGTCGGCCGCCCGCACGACGTGAATGCAGTCACCCGGGCACTCCTTCGCGGAGGAGATCACATCGAGGCGCAACGCGGCCGGCACGTCGGCCTGCGCCCGGGGTGTATCAAGCAACTCGCCCGCGCTGTCCTTGACGTAAGCAAGCCCGTCCACATCGAACTCGAAGACCTCTGGGGCGTACTGCACACACAGGCCGTCGCCGGTGCACAGCTCTTGATCGATCCACACCTGCAGCGGTTCGCTCACAATCCGGAAACTCCTCGGTAACGCGGGCGGGATTGCCTGTCTTGTCGTTGTGTCCAAGGACGAGAGTAATTCCAAGGCTCGGACTGTTCGCCTGTGTAGGGTGGGATTTCGCGAACACTCCGCGAGACCGGGAGGTGGCCGCACATGGCTCACGAGTCACACAGTGGACCGGAAAGTTCGCGTGGGCACGGCTCGTCCGGACGACGACCGCCGACGCACCGCATTCCTCGAGCGTGAGCTCGAACTCCTGCGTGCCAAGGTCTCCGAATCCCCGCGCCACATGCGTCTGCTCGAAGACCGGCTCACCGAGTCGCAGGCCCGCATTGCGGCATTGACCGACCGCAACGAGCGCCTCGCCGCCACCCTGCGTGAGGCCCGTGACCAGATGGTGCAGCTCAAGGAGGAGATCGATCGCCTCGCCCAGCCGCCGAGCGGGTACGGCGTGTTCCTCGAGGCCTTCGACGACGGCACCGTCGACGTCTTCGCCAGCGGTCGCAAGCTGCGCGTGGCCGTGTCGCCGGAGGTCGAGGTGTCCGACCTCAAACACGGCCAGGAACTGATGCTCAACGAGGCCATGAACGTCGTCGCCGCGCGCGGGTTCGAACGCGCCGGTGAGGTCGTGATGCTCAAGGAGGTGCTCGAGGGCGGCGACCGCGCACTGGTCGTCGGGCACACCGACGAGGAGCGCGTCGTCTACCTCGCCGAGATCCTGCGCGACAACCCGCTGCGGGCCGGCGACTCGCTGCTGCTCGAGACCCGCGCCTCCTACGCCTACGAGCGGATCCCGAAGAGCGAGGTCGAGGAGCTGATCCTCGAAGAGGTCCCCGACATCGACTACACCGACATCGGTGGTCTGGGCCCGCAGATCGAGGCCATCCGCGACGCTGTCGAGCTGCCGTTCCTGCACTCGGACCTGTTCCGGGAGTACCAGTTGCGGCCGCCGAAGGGCATCCTGCTCTACGGCCCGCCCGGCTGCGGCAAGACCTTGATCGCGAAGGCGGTGGCCAACTCGCTGGCCAAGCAGGTGCAGCGGGTGAGCGGCGGCGACGAGCGCGCCACCTCCTACTTCCTCAACATCAAGGGCCCCGAGCTGCTGAACAAGTACGTCGGCGAGACCGAACGGCACATCCGGCTGGTGTTCCAGCGCGCCCGGGAGAAGGCCAGCGAGGGCACGCCGGTCATCGTCTTCTTCGACGAGATGGACTCGATCTTCCGCACCCGCGGCTCGGGCGTGTCCTCCGACGTCGAGAACACGATCGTGCCGCAACTGCTGTCCGAGATCGACGGCGTCGAGGGCCTCGAGAACGTCATCGTGATCGGCGCGTCCAACCGCGAGGACATGATCGACCCGGCGATCCTGCGCCCCGGCCGGCTCGACGTGAAGATCAAGATCGAGCGGCCGGACGCCGAGGCCGCCCGCGACATCTTCTCCAAGTACCTGGTGGCCGGGTTGCCGATCCACGCCGATGACATCGCCGAGCACGGCGGCGACGAGACCAGCACGATCTCCGGCATGATCCAGCACACGGTCGAGCGGATGTACTCCGAGTCGGAGGAGAACCGGTTCCTCGAGGTCACCTACGCCAACGGTGACAAGGAGACGCTCTACTTCAAGGACTTCAACTCCGGCGCGATGATCCAGAACATCGTCGACCGCGCGAAGAAGATGGCGATCAAGGACGTGCTCACCCTCGCCCAGCCGGGGCTGCGGATGTCGCACCTGCTCGCCGCCTGCGTCGACGAGTTCCGCGAGAACGAGGACCTGCCCAACACCACCAACCCGGACGACTGGGCCCGGATCTCGGGCAAGAAGGGCGAGCGGATCGTGTACATCCGCACCCTCGTCTCCGGCGGCAAGGGTGCCGACGCCGGCCGGTCCATCGACACCGTGGGCAACACCGGGCAGTACCTGTAGCGCTCGATAGCGTTCTCCCGTGAACGTGTGGGAGGCGCTGCTGGTGTTCATCGCCGGCATCTGGGCCGGCGCCATCAACACGGTGGTCGGGTCCGGCACGCTCGTGACGTTCCCGGTGCTGCTCGCGGTCGGCCTGCCGCCGGTGACCGCGAACGTGACCAACACGGTCGGTCTGTTCCCGGGCTCGTTCGTCGGGGCGTACGGCTATCGCCGCGAGCTGGTGGGACAGGGCCGGCGCGCGGTGACCCTCGGCACCGGCTCGGTGATCGGCGCCGTGATCGGGGCGGTGCTGCTGCTCACCCTGCCGCCCGGCGCGTTCAAGGCCATCGTGCCCGCGCTCATCGTGCTGGCGCTGCTCCTGGTGGTGTTCGGCCGGCGCATCACCGCCTGGCTGGCGGCGCGTGGGCATCACCAGCACGAGGCGGTCACGCCGGCGCTGTGGCTGACGGTGCTCGGCACCGGGATCTACGGCGGGTATTTCGGCGCGGCGCAGGGCGTGCTCCTGATGGCGTTTCTCGGCCTGTTCCTCGCCGAGTCGATCCAGCGGCAGAACGCGCTCAAGAACGTGCTCGCCGGCGTGGCCAACCTGGTCGCCGCCGTCGTGTTCGTCGCCACCACGCACATCGACTGGTCGGCCGCCGCGCTGATCGCGGCGGGCGCGGCGATCGGTGGTGTGATCGGGGCTCGGATCGGTCGTCGGCTCTCGCCGACCGTGCTGCGCGCCGTGATCGTCATCGTGGGAGTCGCGGCAATCGTGAAGCTATTGGTCTAGCGTCTGCGCCATGATTGTCGGCATCGTCATCGGCGTCATCGTCGTCCTGCTCGTCATCTGGGCCATCGTCGGTTACAACGGACTGGTCAAAGCGCGCAATGGGTACCAAAACGCCTTCAGCCAGATCGACGTCCAGCTGCAGCGTCGCTTCGACCTCATCCCGAACCTGGTCGAGACGGCCAAGGCATACATGAGCCACGAGCGGGAGACGCTCGAGGCGGTCACCCAGGCCAGGGCCGCGGCGATCAGCGGCCTGAGCGCCGCACAGGCCAACCCGGGCGACCCGGCGGCCATGCAGCAACTGGCCCAGACGCAGGGTGCACTCGCCGGCGCGCTCGGCCGGTTCACCGCCGTCGCCGAGGCCTATCCCGACCTCAAGGCCAACCAGAACATGATGCAGCTGTCCGAGGAACTGACCTCGACGGAGAACCGGGTGGCGTTCTCCCGGCAGGCCTACAACGACTCGGTGATGACCTACAACAACCGGCGCCAGTCGCTTCCCGGCCTCGGTGCTGGCCGGCATGTTCCACTTCGGTCCGGCCGCGCAGTGGCAGATCGCGCCTGATCACCCGGAGACCCGCGAGGCCCCGAAGGTGCAGTTCTGAACTTCTTCGAGCGCCAGCACGCGGCTCGTGGCGCGACCCTGCGCCTCGTGCTGCTGTTCTTGGCCGCCGTGGTGTCGATCGTCGGCATCGTCAACGGGGTGGTGGCACTCTCGCTGCGCCGCGCGCCCGGCAGCACCCTGTTGGGCGCGCTCGTCGCCGCCACGGCAGTCACCCTGCTCGTCATCACCCTCGGCACACTGACCAAGGTGATCGCGCTGCGCGGCGGGGGAGCGGTCGTCGCGCAGTCGGTCGGCGCGGTCCCGGTCGACCCGTCGACGCGTGATGCGCGGCTGCGCCGTTTCGTCAACATCGTCGAGGAGATGTCGATCGCCTCCGGGGTCCCGGTGCCGCGGCTGTTCGTGCTCGAACAGGAACCCGGCATCAACGCGTTCGCCGCCGGATACAGCCCGGCCGACGCCGCTGTCACCGTCACCTCCGGCGCACTCGACCGGCTCAACCGCGACGAGCTGCAAGGCGTGATCGGGCACGAGTTCAGCCACATCCTCAACGGCGACATGCGCCTCAACGTGCGGCTGATCGGCCTGCTGAACGGCATCCTGCTGCTCGGCCTGGTCGGGCTGCGCTTCCTGCAGTTCGGCGGCGGCAGCGCTCGCGCGACTCCAACGGCGCGAACCCGGTGCTGTTCGTGGCGATGGCCTTTCTGGTGCTCGGGTTCGTCGGGCAGTTCTTCGCCAACCTGATCAAGGCCGCAGTGAGTCGACAGCGGG
Organism: uncultured Actinomycetota bacterium; assembly: GCA_963850835.1. Taxonomy (GTDB): domain Bacteria; phylum Actinomycetota; class Actinomycetes; order Mycobacteriales; family Jatrophihabitantaceae; genus Jatrophihabitans. The sequence continues at coordinate 42,653 of CAWKNB010000012.1, forward strand.
AGTGGCTCGCCGACGCCTCCGCGGTGCAGTTCACCCGGCAGAGCACGGGCCTCGCCGGTGCGCTGAAGAAGATCGCGGGGATACCCGAGGGCTCGCAGCTGCGTGACACGCACAGCGAGCGGCAGATCAACCACATGCTCTTCGGCGAGGGTGGCCGGGGCGTGTCACAGTTGCTGGCAACCCACCCGCCGCTGCTGGACCGCATCGCGGCGCTCGAGCCCGGTTTCGACGTCGACGGGGTACGGCAACTGCAGGACCGCTACGCGCAGCAGCGCCCGGACGGGCTGGCCGAGGACGCCGCCGCGGGGCTCGTCGGAGCAGCCCCGCCCCTCGAACCGCGCCGGGCGCAGGTCGAACCTGCAGGGGTGCGCGAGCGCGTCGCGAGCCTCACCCCGGCCGACCTCGCCGTCGGCGCGCAGATCAACGCCATGATCCCCGGGCCGCTGCACGACGCGGCGAACCAGCAGGGCACCGCTGCGCCGCTCGTGCTCGCCATGCTGCTCGACCGGCGCCCGGACGTCTCCGCCACCCAGATGCAGATCATCGAACACCGGCTGGGATCGACCGTGACCGAGCAGGCCGCCCGCTTCTATCCCGCGGTGGCCGAGCTCGACCCGATCGTGCGGCTGCCGATCGTCTCGATGGCCGCGCCGCTGCTCGCCGCCCGACCGGCGCCGGACCGGCAGGCGCTGGCGACCGCGCTCGACGAGCTCGCCCGCGCCGACGGGCAGATCACCGTCTTCGAGTACAGCCTCACCCGCCTCGTCGGCGCCTACCTGGCCGACGCCGGCGACCCGGCCGCGCGCTCGCGACCGGGCCGCGCGCAGGTGCGCTCGGTGCGTGATGCCGCACTGACCCTGCTGGCCGCTGTCAGTGCGGCCGGCAATCCGGATCCCGCCGCGGCCCAGCACGCGTTCCAGGCCGCGGTCGCCCACCTGCTGCCCGGCGCGACCATCGGGTACACGCCGCCCGCCGAACCGTGGCGCGCGCTCGACGCGGGTTGGGAACCGCTCAACTCGCTCGATCCGCGCAACAAGCAGGTGCTGGTGGAGGCGCTGGTGATCGCCGTCGCCGACGACGGCACGCTGGCGCCGGCCGAGGCCGAACTGCTGCGCACCACCTGCGCGATGCTGCGCTGCCCCCTGCCGCCGTTGCTCGCCTGACCATTCGCGAGAAACGCCGTGAGTGGCCCGAAACAGGGCGCCGCTGACCCCGGGATGTCGCCACTCACCGTGGAGGAGGCCGTTGTGGGCGCGCTCCCGTAGCCTGAACCCGTGACGGTCCGACGCGTGATGGGCACCGAGGTCGAGTACGGCGTGAGCCTGCCCGGCCAGCCCTCGGCGAACGCGATGCTGCTCTCGGCCCAGGTCGTCAACGCCTACGCGAGCACGCTGCCGGCCGGCCGGGCCCGGCGCGCGAGCTGGGACTTCGAGGAGGAGTCGCCGCTGCGCGACGCCCGCGGCTTCGACCTGGGCGGCTCGGGCGCCGGCGGGGCCGTGGCCCAGGAGTTCATCGACGCCGAGGAAGACACCGGGATGGCCAACGTCATCCTGCACAACGGCGCCCGGCTCTACGTCGACCACGCGCACCCCGAGTACTCCAGCCCCGAGGTCACCAACCCGCTCGACGCGGTGCGCTGGGACAAGGCCGGCGAGCTCGTCATGCTCGCCGCGGCGCGCCGGCTGCCGACGATGCCCGGTGTCGCCGCACAGATCAACCTGTACAAGAACAACACCGACAACAAGGGCGCCTCCTACGGCGCGCACGAGAACTACCTGTGCCGCCGCGACACGCCGTTCGCGGCCCTGGTGCGGCATCTGGTGCCGTTCTTCGTCACCCGCCAGATCATGTGCGGCGCGGGTCGCGTCGGCCTCGGGCAGGACGGCCGCACCGCGGGGTTCCAGATCGCGCAGCGCGCCGACTTCTTCGAGGTCGAGGTGGGCCTCGAGACCACGCTGAAGCGCCCCATCGTCAACACCCGCGACGAGCCGCACGCCGACGCCGACCGCTACCGCCGCCTGCACGTGATCATCGGTGACGCCAACCTGTCGGAGATCTCGACCTATCTCAAGGTCGGGACCACCGCGCTGGTGCTCGCGATGATCGAGGACGGCTTCCTCGTCGACGATCTCGCGGTCGCGCAGGCGGTCCGGGAGCTGCACGAGGTGTCCCACGACCCGTCGCTGCGGCACCTGATCACTCTCGCCGACGGCCGGACGATCACCGCGCTGGACCTGCAGGGGGAGTACCTCGACCGCGCCCGCAAGTTCGTCGACGACCGACAGGGCGACGACGCCGACGACCAGACCCGCGACGTCCTGAACCGGTGGGAGTCGGTGCTCACCCGCCTGGCCGAGGACCCGAACCAGCTCGCCGGCGAACTCGACTGGGTGGCCAAGCTGCGCCTGCTCAACGGTTACCGCGACCGCGACGGGCTGGGCTGGGACTCCCCGCGGCTGCAGCTGGTCGACCTGCAGTACTCGGACGTGCGGCCGGAGAAGGGCCTGTACAACCGGCTGGTGCAGCGCGGCGCAATGCAGACCCTGCTCGCCCCCGGCGCCGCGGAGTCCGCGGTCGAGTCGCCCCCGGAGGACACCCGCGCGTTCTTCCGCGGCGAGTGCCTGCGCCGCTACGGCACCTCGGTGGCTGCGGCCTCGTGGGACTCGGTGATCTTCGACGTCGGCCGCGAATCGCTGGTGCGCGTCCCGATGCTCGAACCACAGCGGGGCACGCGCGCGCACGTCGGTGACCTGCTCGACCGTTGTGCCACCGCGGCCGACCTCGTCACCGCCCTCAACGCCGCCCGCTGAGCCTCGCGGGGCTCAGCCCAGCGTGGCGTAACGCTTCGCGGCGCGGGCCCGGGCCTTCGTGGCCTCGACCTCGCGGTCCTTCGGCGGCGTCGAGGTGACCAGCGCGTCGAGCAGGTGGCGGGTGGCGTGCGCGACCTCGGCCACCGCGGCGTCGAACGCAGCCTGGTTCGTCGTCGACGGCTTCGTCGAACCGCTCACCTTCCGCACGTACTGCAACGCGGCGGCATGCACCTCGTCGACCGTGGCCGGCGGCTCGAAGTTGTGCAGTGTCCTGATGTTTCGGCACATGTCACCAGCTTGCCACGGCACACTGACCCGATGCCGGAGGAAGTGTCCGCCGAGAAGCGCGTGACCTGGGTCGAGCTGTTCTTCGACCTCGTGTTCGTCGTCGCGGTCACCCGCGTCTCCGAGTTCCTCGGCGCCGACCACGGCTGGGGTGGCCTGCTGCGGGCGCTCATCGTGTTCGTGCCGATCTACTGGCTCTGGGTGGGCACCGCGATCCAGACGAACCTGCAGGACAGCACCCGGCCGCTCATGCAGATCCGAGTGCTGGCCATCGCGCTGGCCGCCGTCTTCATGGCCCTTGCGCTGCCCCACGCCTACGAGCACCTCGGCATGGTGTTCGCGTTGGCCTATTGGCTCGGTCGGCTGGTGATCGGCAGCCAGCTGCTGTACGTGGCCGCCCGCGCCCGGACGCTGCCGCTCAACCCGTACACGGTGAGCATCTTCCTGACCGGACCGATGCTGATCGTCGGGGCGGCAGTGCACGGCGATGCCCGGGTGGCGATCTGGGGTCTTGCCGCACTGATCGATCTCGCGACGCCGAGCCTGCTGCGCTCGCGGCTGCGCGCGATGCACTACGACGCCGGCCACCTGAGCGAGCGGTTCGGGTTGTTCGTCCTCATCGCGCTGGGCGAGTCCGTGGTCGCGGTCGTCACCTCGACGGGGCACGACACCCTCGACCTTGCCCACGGTGGTGCGGTCGCCGCGGCGTTCATCGTCAGTTGCGGACTGTGGTGGGTGTACTTCTACTTCGCGGCCGACGCGATGCGCTTCGCGCTGGCCACGGCAAAGGTGCAACTCGACATCACCCGGCTGGTGCTGTCCTACGGCCACCTGTCCTTCATCGCGGCTGTCATCCTCTACGCCGTCGGACTGCACGAATCGATCGCGCACCCCGGGCACGAGCTGAGCTGGGCATACGCCGCGCTGCTCGTCGGCGGCGTGGCGCTCTACCTCGCGTCGTTCGGGTTCACCAGGTGGGCGATGTTCCGGCTGGTGTCCTGGACCCGGCTCACCGCCGCTGCCGTGGTGCTCGCGCTGCTGCCGGTGGCCGCCCAGGTCCCGGCGTGGGTGACGCTGATCGCGCTCGGCGTTGTCCTCGTCGTGCTCAACACCGTCGAGTACGCGCGGGTCGAGCACCTCGGCTGGCGGGCGCTGCTCGCCCGGCGCAGCGCGACCGGCGAGCCGGCCGATGCGCCGGACGTCACCAGGACGAGCGAGCGCTGATCGGGCAAGCTGGTGCGGTGTCCGCGCAGCTGCACCGCATCGAGGCGCTCCCGGGCAGCGGGCGCTACGCCGTCACGTTCCGGCGCCCGGACGGCAGCGAGCAGACCGCCACCGTCAGCGTCGGCGACGGGGGGATCGAGGTGGCGGAGGCGTCGTTGCCGACCGGCTGGCGCACCGACGACGCCGAATGGGCGGCCGTGGCGGCAGCGCTGAGCACCTTCGACGCGGCCCGCCGGATCCGCCCCCAGGCGGCCACCTTGCAGGACGTGCCCGGCGGCTGGGACGTCAGCCTCGGCAACGTCGTGCTCGAGGGTGTCACGCCGACCTGCACGGCCCATGGCGCGTTGGTCGACACCGCCGGCGTCTGGCGCTGCACCGAGTGCGGCGCCCAGGCGATTCTCGGCTGACCGGGCTACCTTCGACTCGCCGGGCCGATCGCGGGAGGTGCAGTGAGTTCGACGCACGAGGTCACCAACCAGGTGCCACCGATCACCGGGCGCGACATCACCACCCATCCGGCGCTCGTCGAGGGGCTGCATCGCGAGGGCGCCGGCTGGGCCGAACCCGAGGTCCGCGACCTCGGCGCGCTCGGCAACAGTGAGGCCTGGCAGGAACGCGGCCGCCTGGCCAACGAGCACCCGCCGGTGCTGCGCACGCACGACCGGTACGGGCACCGCATCGACGAGGTGGACTACCTCCCGCAGTACCACGACCTGATGCAGGTCGCCGTCGAACGCGGCCTGCACGCAGCGCCGTGGACCGACGAGCGGCCCGGTGCGCACGTCGCCCGGGCGGCGCAGATGATGGTCTGGGCGGTCACCGACGCGGGTCACCTGTGCCCGATCTCGATGACCTATGCCGCGGTGCCTGCGCTGCGCACGACGCCGGAACTGGCGCAGCGCTACGAGTCCGGGCTGACCGCCCGCACCTACGACTTCGGGCTACGCCCGCCGCAGGACAAGCACGGTCTGATCGCGGGCATGTCGATGACCGAGAAGCAGGGCGGCTCGGACGTGCGCAGCAACACCACCCGAGCGGTTCCGGGCGGTGACGGCAGCTACCGGCTGACCGGCCACAAGTGGTTCACGTCGGCGCCCATGTCCGACCTCTTCCTGACCCTCGCGCAGGCACGCGACGGGCTGTCCTGCTTCCTCGTGCCGCGGGTCTTGCCCGACGGCACCCGCAACGCCTTCGGTCTGCAGCGGCTCAAGGACAAGCTCGGCAACCGGTCGAACGCATCGGCGGAGGTCGAGTACGACGGTGCGGCGGGCTGGTTGGTGGGCGAGGAAGGCCGCGGGGTGACGACCATCATCGAGATGGTCAACATGACCCGGCTGGACTGTGCGCTGATGGCCGCCGGTGGGATGCGTATCGCCACCGCGCATGCGGTGCACCACGCCACCCATCGCCGCGCGTTCGGCAAGGCCCTCATCGAGGCGCCGGCGATGACGAACGTGCTCGCCGATCTGGCGCTGGACTCCGAGGCGGCGACCACCGTCGTCATGCGGCTCGCGGGTGCGGTCGACCGCGCGGCTCGCGGTGACACGGTCGAGGCGCAGTTTCGCCGGCTCGCGTTGTCGGTGACGAAGTACTGGCTGTGCAAGCGCCTGTCCGCGCACACTGCCGAGGCGCTCGAGTGCTTGGGCGGCAACGGTTACGTCGAGGAGTCCGGGATGCCGCGGCTCTACCGCGAGGCGCCGCTGGTGTCGATCTGGGAGGGATCGGGCAACGTCGCAGCGCTCGACTCACTGCGCGTGCTCGCCCGCGAACCTGCGGCCGTCGAGGCATTCCTCGCCGAACTCGACGCGGCCACCGGCGCCGACTCGCGCTACGACGATGCGCTGCGCCTGCTGCGCAAGGACCTGGCCGACGGCGAGGAACAGCCCTACCGTGCTCGGCGGCTGGTCGAGCGGATGGCCATGCTGCTGCAGGGTTCGCTGCTGCTGCGGCACGCCCCGGCGGCTGTGGGCGACGCGTTCGTCGCGGCACGCCTCACCGGTGAGGCCGGTCTGGCCTACGGCACGCTGCCGACCGGCATCGACGCGGGCGCGATCATCGATCGCGCCCGCGTCGAGTGAACTAGCCGCCGATCGGCACCGCGGCCTGCATGCGTTCGCGGGTCGCCGCGCTCATGCCCGCACCGGCCTTGGCGCCGGTCTTCGCGGTGGCACCGTCAGGCACCGGCTTCGGGAGCGGCTTGCAGTACGCGTCGGCGCCGGAGCCGGACTGGCGCGCCGGCATGGTGCCGTCGGCCAGGTAGTCGGCGATCTGGCCGTCGACGCACTCGTTGCCGTAGAGCGTGCCGGCGTGCGTGGTGCCGCCCTTCTCGGCGATCAACCGCGCGCCCGGGTAGATGCTGCGCACGTACAGGCTGCCCGGGTACGGCGTTGCTGCGTCGAGGGTCTCGTCGATCATCAGCACGCTGACGTTCTTCGTCTTGCTGCCGTCGATGTCGATCGATTTGTGTGCCTTGGCCGGCCAGTACTGGCACGGCGCGTTGAACCAGGCGTTGCCCCACGTGTAGAACGGCGCCTTCGCGTAGGTGCGCCAGTTGTCCGTGCGGATCTTGTCCCAGCTCGTCGGCCACTGGGCGTCGGTGCACTGGACGCCGAGATACACCGCGAACCCGTTGTCGTCGGTAGGCCCGACCCAGGACTGGTACTCGTCCAGGAGCAGGGCGAGGTCGTGGTTGTGGACCCAACTCGAGAACAGGTCGCCGAACTCCGTCCACGTCGACTGGTAGTAGCCCGCGTAGAGGAAGATGTCGGCCCACTCGTCCGGACCGACCACGCCGCCGGCCGGGTCGCGGGTGAGTTGCTGCTTCACCTGGAACCACAGCGCGCGGACCTGCGGGCCGGAGGTGCCCAGGTGGTAGACGTCGTTGTACTTGGCGAGCCAGTCGAACCAGATGTTCTCGGTGCGTTCGAACGCGACGTCCTGATTGAGGTTGTCCTCGTAGAACACCCCGCGTGGGTCGACCGTCGAGTCCCACACCATGCGACGAACGCGGTTCGGGAACAGCGTCGAGTACACCTCACCGAGGTAGGTGCCGTAGGAGAACCCGAAGTAGTTGAGCTGCTGCTGTCCGAGCGACGCGCGCAGGTAGTCCATGTCGCGAGCGACATCAGCGGTGGTCATGTGCGCAAGGATCGGCCCGTTCTTCGCGCACGCCGCGGCGTAGGACTGGGAGCGCTTGAGCCAGGTCTTCTCCAGCTTCACCGTCGACGGGATGTACTCAGGTCGCGGGCCGGCGAAGTAGTCGGGGATGCAGGACAGGTGCGGCTGCGAGTCACCGACGCCGCGGGGGTCGAACCCGATCCAGTCGTAGTCGTCGCCCGCGCCGTTCGGCACATAGCGGCCGAGGGTGGCCAGCCCGATACCGGACCCGCCCGGGCCGCCGGGATTCACCAGCATGATGCCCTGGTAGTTGGAGCTGGTGTGCTCCACCTTGGATACGGCGATCTTGATCTTCGTGCCGTCCGGCTTGCTCCAATCGAGGGGCACCGTCAGCATGCCGCACTGGACGCCGGCGTGGTTGAGACCGGGGTCGCTGCAGGCGCCCCATTGGACGGGGGTCGGGGCCGGTAGCTTGGCCGCCGAGGCGACCTGGGTGTCGGCTACCAGACCGCCGACGGCCAGCGATCCGACGATCGCCGCCGTGAGGACTGTTTTGCGCATTGTGCCTCCCGCACTGTTCGGATGCGGGAGACCCTAATAGACCACTGAGCGTGGCCCTCGAGGAGAACGGCGGAAACGCGAGTCAGCCGGCGCGGCGGTGCGGTGAGGCCATGAGCAGTTCGGCGCGGCGGGCGTTGGTGCACTGGCCGTCGGGGAGCAGTTCACCGAAGTCCTCGAACACGACGACCCCGTTGCACAACAGGCTCCAGCCCTGCTCGGGGTGGGCCGAGATGACGTGGGCCGCGTCCCGGTCGGACGCATAGGCCGAGGGACAAGGTGGGACGTGGCTGCAAATGCAGGCAACCGTTCCGGCGGGCGTGTCCATGATGACTTCCTGTAATCGCTTTCAGATAGGTTCGTTTCCAGCTTGAACGAATTCTCTCACTTGTCAAGCGTGCAAGCACCTGACATGTTTCCAGCAGGTTACATCGTTATTTTACCGTGACCACACATCAAGATCAGGTTCTGCCTTCGCGGTCCTGGGCGTGGCGCAGCACGTCCGATCGCGGCACCCAATCGGCCAGGACCGCCGGGTAGCCGGCGGCGAGTGCGGCCTGCACCACCTCGTCGTCGTCGTCGATCACCGCGGCGATCCCGCGCGGCGCCAACCGGCGCAGGACGTCGAGCTTGAACGCCGGTGCCGGCCGGTAGTCGCGGTTCGGGCGCAGGAATACCTCGCCGGCCGGCAGATCGTGCTCGGCCAGCCACGCTTCGGTCACGTCGCGCAACCACTCCGGACGCCCGCTCAGCCAGACGATCTCGTGCCGGCCGGCCAGGTCGGTGGCCAGGCGGGCACCCTCGGCGAGCAGCGGGTCGGTGTCGGCGGCGTCGAAGAAATCCGGCCATGCGGACCAGCCGCGCAGGTGGTGCAGGCGATGCCGGACGTCGGCCACCACGCCGTCGATGTCGAAAACCGCGAGCACTGCGTCACCCTAGGCGGCCCCGGTAGAATCACGTCCTCGTGCGCTTCGTTGGTCCTGCCCCCACTGTCGAGCTGACCTACGACGACGTCTTCATGGTCCCGGTCCGGTCGGACGTCGCCTCTCGCTTCGACGTCGATCTCGCGACCTCCGACGGCAGCGGGACCACCATCCCGATCGTCGTGGCGAACATGACGGCGGTCGCCGGGCGCCGGATGGCCGAGACCGTTGCCCGCCGCGGCGGACTGACGGTGCTGCCGCAGGACATCCCGGTCTCGGTGGTGCGTGAGGTCGTCGCCTGGGTCAAGGAACGCCATCACGTCGCCGAGACCGCGGTGACCCTCGCCCCGCACAACACCGTCAGCGAGGCGCTGGCGCTGATGCCGAAGCGCGCCCACGGTGCAGTGGTGGTCGTGTCGGACGAGCGCCCGATCGGCATCGTCACCGAGACCGATTGCGCCGGAGCCGATCGCTTCGCCCAACTGCACATGGTCATGACGCCGAACCCGCTCGTGCTCACCGACCCGGTGGAGCCGAGCCGGGCGTTCGAGCAGCTCGACGCCGCGCGGCGCAAGTTGGCGCCGGTGGTCGACGCGCAGGGCCGGCTGCTGGGGATCATCACCCGCACCGGCGCCCTGCGCTCGACCATCTACCGCCCGGCTCTCGACGACCGTGGCCGGCTGCGGGTAGCGGCAGCGATGGGGGTCAACGGCGACGTCAAGAGCCGCGCCGCCGACCTGCTCGAGTGCGGGATCGACCTGCTGGTGCTCGACACCGCGCACGGACACCAGGAGCGGATGCTCGACGCGCTGCGTGCGGTGCGCGCACTGGCCCCGCAGGTGCCCGTCGCGGCCGGCAACGTGGTGTCCGCCGACGGCACCCGCGACCTGATCGAGGCCGGTGCCGACATCGTCAAGGTCGGTGTCGGGCCCGGTGCGATGTGCACGACCCGGATGATGACCGGCGTGGGCCGCCCGCAGTTCTCGGCGGTGCTGGAGTGTGTTGCCGCCGCGCGCGAGGCGGGGCGGCACGTGTGGGCCGACGGCGGCGTACGGCATCCGCGCGACGTCGCGCTCGCGCTCGCCGCCGGCGCGTCGTCGGTGATGATCGGTTCGTGGTTCGCCGGCACCCACGAGTCACCCGGCGACCTGCACGTCGCGCCCGACGGGCGGCAGTTCAAGGACAGCTTCGGCATGGCGTCGGCACGTGCGGTGGCCAATCGCACCACGGGGGAGGGCGCGATCGATCGGGCCCGCAAGGCACTGTTCGAGGAGGGCATCTCCAGCGGCCGGCAGTACCTCGATCCGCTGCGCCCAGGGGTCGAGGATCTGCTCGACACGATCACTGCCGGGGTTCGCTCGGCATGCACCTACGCCGGCGCGGCCTCGCTCGCCGAACTGCACGAACGTGCGCGCGTCGGGGTGCAGAGCGCGGCCGGATACGCAGAAGGGCGACCGCTGCACACCGGCTGGTGACTCACCCTTTCCGGAGCCGAACACCTCTTCACATTCCAGGCTTTAGAGGTACAAACTGGACACACGGGGAACACTCACCCACGCCAAAGGGAGCGAAACCGTGGTGGACCGGTCCGGAGTCAGTCGTCGCGCATTCCTCACCGCGGGAGCAGGTGTCGGCGCGGGCGCACTCGTTGCAACCTCGCTGCCGACAGCGGGGCCGGCCGCGGCGAAGGTCGCGACGACCGATCCGCTCGTCGGTGCCGGACAGCAACATCAGGTCGGGCTGCGCACCGGGACGGACGTCGCCGCCCAGGTCTCGCGCGACGGCGAGACGTTGGCCTTCGACACCGTGGGCGTGCTGTGGACCGTGCCGGCCGCGGGCGGAACCGCGACGCGACTGACCGACGACTACTTCGACATCGGTCAGCCCGACTGGTCACCCGACGGGTCGACCCTGGCGTTCCAGTCGTATCGCGACGGGATGTTCAACCTGTGGACCATCGGCGCCGACGGCACTGGCGCGACACAACTCACCCACGGGCCGTACGACCATCGCGAGCCGCGCTATTCGCCGGACGGTCGTTATCTCGCGTTCTCCTCCGATCTGGCCGGCAGCTACGCGATCTACACCTATGACCTGCACACCGGCGACATCTCGCTGGTCACGGACACGGCCGTCGAGGAGTACGAGCCGGCGTGGTCGCCCGACGGCACGAAGCTCGCCTTCGTCGTCAACAACACCGAGATCGACGTCGTCACGCTGTCGACCGGTGCGCGCAGCGTGGCGCTCACCGTGCCGACGGGGCAGATCATCCACGGCCCGGCGTTCACCCCGGACAGCAAGCAGATCGTCTACAACCTCACCCACGACGGGAAGAGCGAGCTGTACCAGTCGGGCACCCCACTGGTCACCGGCGAGGAGGTCTTCCCGTTCCGGGTGTCGTGGCTGCCGTCCGGAGCGTTCGTGTATACCGCCGACGGGCACATCCGGCAGCGCGCGAGCGGCAGTGCGACCCCCAAGACCATCAACACCCGGTCACGGGTCACCACGGTGACACCGACCTATACGAAGCGGCAGCGCAACTTCACCCCGGGGGTGCAGTCCTCGGTCAAGGGCATCGGCAGCCCGGTGCTGTCGCCGGATGGCAAGCAGGTCGCGTTCCGGGCGCTGAACGACATCTACCTGATGCGGATCGGGCAGAGCCCGCGCCCGCTCACGAAGGACGAATTCTGGAAGTCCGACCCGGCCTGGTCACCGGACGGCAAACGGCTCTCGTACTCCAGCGACCGCGGCGGTCACCTCGAGATCTGGGTGCGCGATCTGCGCGGCGGCGGCGACACCCGCGTCGCCAGCCTCCCGAACGCCGCAGCGGTGTCGGGCACCTGGTCACCGGACGGGAAGTTCATCGCATTCCTCGACCAGACCGGCGCGGTGTACACCGTCGACGTCGCCAGTGGCGACATCCAGCGCGTGTACCCGGCCACCTTCGAGCCCGGGCGCCCGACCTGGTCCAAGGACGGCAACACCATCGCCATCGCGGCGATCAAGCCGTATTCCGCGCGCTATCGCGAGGGATTGAGCGAGATCCTGACGATCAACCGCACGACCGGTCAGGCGACGTACCACCAGGCGCTGCCCAGCCGGTCGTTGCAGACCCGCGGTGACGACGGACCGGTGTGGTCGCCGGACGGTACGAGGATGGCGTTCGTGCTCGCCAGCGTGCTGTGGGTCATGGCGGTCGACGCCGACGGCACACCCACCGCCACGCCGCAGCAGATCACCACCGAGGTCACCGACGCCCCGAGCTGGAGCGGCGATTCCTCGCAGCTGCTGTATCTCAGCGGCGGTCGGCTGCGGATGGTGTCGGCGGACGGGCGATCGACGTCAACCGTCCCGGTGCCCCTCACCTGGAAGAACACCAGCCCGCGTGGGCGGACCGTCGTGCACGCCGGGCGGATGTGGGACGGGCGCAGCACCGACCTGCGTGAAGACGTCGACATCATCATCGACGAGAACCGCATTTCTGCCATCGAAGCGCATCGCAACCGCCCGGGCGCGAACCAGGTCGACGCCTCGGCCCTGGTGGTCACGCCAGGTCTCATCGACATCCACAACCACCGGGAGATGCAGGGCTACTCCTACGGCGACCGGCAGGGCCGGCTCTGGCTCGCCCTCGGCATCACGACCACCCGTTCGCCGGGCAGCCCGGCGTATCACATGGTCGAAGAGCGTGAGTCGTTCCAGTCCGCGAAGCGGATCGGCCCGCGTTACTACGCCACTGGCGAGGCAATCGACGGTTCGCGCATCTTCTACAACTTCATGCGCCCGACCTACGACGAGGATCAACTCGCTCTCGAATTCGAAAGGGCCGCGACCCTCGACTACGACCTGATCAAGTGTTACGTCCGGCTCTCGACCGAACGGCAGCGCGCCTCCATCGAATGGGCGCACGAGCACCGCATCCACGCCAGCTCGCACTATCATTACCCGGCTTTCGCCTTCGGCGGGGACGGCATGGAGCACATCGGTGCCACGAACCGGTTCGGGTACTCGCGCACGGTGACGGCGCTCGGCACCGGCTACCCGGACGTCGCCGACATCTTTGCGTCCTGCGGCGCGCGTCGGACACCGACACTGTTCGGCTCGGTCGCGTTGTTCCGCGACGACATGTCGCTCGTGGACGACGACCGGGTCAAGACCCTCTACCCGACCTGGGAGTACCAGTCACTGCTCGCTGCGGCGACCTCGGCGCAGACGACCGACCAGACCGTCAACGAGGCGAACCTCAAGGCGCAGGTGCAGCAGATCGTCGACATGCTGGCCGCGGGCGGCAACGTCGTCACCGGTACCGACTCGCCGATCGATCACACCGCGGTGAGCACGCACATGAACCTGCGGGCCATGGTGAAGTACGGCGTGACCGAGTACCAGGCGATGGTCAGCGCGACCAGCGCGTCCGGCACCTACCTGAACGAGCCCATCGGGCAGGTCGCGCCGGGCATGTACGCCGACCTCGCGTTCCTGGGTGGCAACCCGCTCGAGGACATCGACCAGGCCGCCGACGTCAGGCAGGTCATGGTCAACGGCTACCTGCACGACATCGCCGACCTGACTGCACCGTTCGCCGGTGCGGCGCCGGGCGCCGCGAAGGCCGGCACCGTCAAGAACCGGATGCTGGTGCCGAAGGCGTTGCCCGAATCCGAGCGGCGGTACTGGTGGCACGACCCGCACTATCTCGAGGAGAGCAAACGCTCCTGCTGCGCGGGCGGCTGAAGACGATGATCAGCCGGCAGGGGCGGCGCCGTCGCCCTTGTCCGGCAGGAAGTCCTTGAGCTTCTCCGCACCCTTGTCGATCTGGTCCTTGTGGCCCAACTTGCCGCCGAGAAGATCGGCGGCCTTGTCGATCCCGCCGTCGACCTGGTCGGAGTGCTCCTTGGCGAAATCCTCGGCCTTTGCACGCAGACTGTCGAAGTCGACCATCGGTGTTCCTCCCTCTGCCGGGTTTGCAGACAACATCAACGTACCTGCAGTGCCAGAATCGGCTGATGCCGCTGCCGATGTCACCGCTGGACTCGGTGTTCCTGCACGTCGAGTCGCGCGAGCGCCCGATGCACGTGGGCAGCCTCGAGCTGTTCGTCCCTCCGGACGGCGCCGACGCGCTCGACGTGCGACGGATGTACGAGGACACGATGAACGACACCGACATCGCAGCGTTGTTCCGCAAGCGGGCACACCGGTCGCTGGCCTCGTTGGGTCAGTGGAGCTGGGAGGTCGACCGCGCCTTCGACCTCGAACATCATGTGCGGCGCAGCGCGCTCCCGCAGCCCGGTCGGGTGCTCGAACTGCTCGCGCTGTGCTCGCGGCTGCACTCGACCCTGCTCGACCGGCACCGCCCGCTGTGGGAGATGCACCTCGTCGAGGGGCTCGCCGACGGCCGCTTCGCGATCTACACGAAGACCCATCACGCCATGGTCGACGGCGTATCGGGGCTGCGCCTGTTGGCCCGGATGCTCAGTCCGGACGCCGCGGAGCGGGACATGCCACCACCGTGGGCGTCCCCGCGCAACGATGGCGCCGGGCGTAGTCGCCAGCGGCCACCGACCGGCCCGGGTGCACTGGCACACGAGGCCCTGTCCGCGTTCGGTGCGGTCGCCGGCATGGTGCCGGCCCTCGCCCGCACCGTCAACGCCGCCTTCACCGAGCACGCCGGTTCGCTGTCGGTCACAGCTCCGAAGTCGATGCTCAACGTCGAGATCACCGGCGCGCGGCGTTTCGCCGCGCAGTCCTGGCCGATGGCTCGATTGCGCAGCGCCGGCAAGTCCGCCGACGCCACGGTCAACGACGTCGTCCTGGCGATGTGTTCGGGCGCGCTGCGCCAGTACCTGCTCGACCTGCACGCGTTACCCGACACACCACTCGTGGCGATGGTGCCGGTATCGCTGCACGACGCCGAGACCGGCGATGCCGGCGGCGGGGGATCCGCTGGAGACGGCGGCGGCAACGCCGTCGGGGCCGTCATGTGCAATCTCGGGACCCATCTCGACGACCCTGCCGCGCGCCTTGCGACCGTGCACCAGTCGATGGTCGAGGGCAAGGAACTGCTGCGCACGATGTCGCCCATGCAGATCGTCGCGATGAGCGGGATCGGGATGAGCCCGCTGGTGCTGTGGCCGCTGCTGCGCCTGACCGGCACAGTGCGGCCGCCGTTCAACCTGATCATCTCGAACGTCCCCGGCCCGGCAGGGCCGATGTACTGGAACGGCGCGCGGCTCGACGGCCTCTATCCGCTGTCGATCCTGCTCGACGGCCAGGCCCTGAACATCACCTGCACGAGCTACGCGGACATGATCTCCTTCGGCCTCACCGGCTGCCCTCGCTCGGTGCCCCATCTGCAACGGTTGCTCACTCACCTCGATGCCGAGTTGGAAGCGTTGTCCGGGCTCGGTTGAGCCGGCCCATCGGCGGCGAGGAAGTCGGACACCGACGTCGCGATCGGCCCGGGCTGTTCGAGAACGAAAAGGTGGCCACCGCCGGTCACGACATGCAGTCTCGCGTCGGGAATGAGCCGAGCCAGGATACGGCCGTTCACGAGCGGGACGATCGGATCGTCGTCGCCGGCCAGCACGAGCGTCGGCTGCCGAAGCCGGTGCAGCCAAAGGCTGCTGGTCCATCCGGCGATCGAGTACAACTGCGCGGCATAGCCGCGCATCGAGGGCTGGTGCACGAACCGGGCTACCGATCCGTGCAGCAGCGCGTCCGGGTCCCGTCGCGCGAGTCCGCCGTACACGTCCCCGGCCACTCGCCGGTAGTAGTCGGGCTGGTAGTACCGCCGCGGCGTGGCCAGCGCCCACAGCACCCGCGGCGAACCCGGCACACCGCCGAGCCCCGGACCGGTGGCCGCCAGGACCAGGCGCCGCACCCGGTGCGGGGCCTGGTGCGCGAGCTGCTGGGCCACCACCCCGCCCAGCGACACGCCGAACACGTCGACCGTCTCGTGCCCGAGCGCGTCGAGCAGCTGCTCGGCCGTACGCGCGACGCCACGCATCCGCCGCGGCCAGGCGTACGGCGTCGATTCACCGATGCCGGGCGCGTCGTAGCTGATCGTGGCTACGCCGCACGCGTTCAGTTCCCGCTCGAACGGCCGCGACAGGTCGAGGCTCGCGCCGATTCCGGTGATCAGCAGCAGAGGCGGCCGCGAGGTCTGCGGGCCACCGGTCGCGACCCGCAGCCGGAGATGGTCGACCTCGACCATGCGGACATCACGCGAACGCGCCGACACCGGTGATGTCCCTTCCGACGATCAGCGTCTGGATGGTCTCGGTGCCCTCGTAGGTGTGCAGCGCCTCGATGTCGGCCATGTGCCGCATCACGTGGAAGTCCAGCAGGATGCCGTTGCCGCCGAGCAGGTCGCGTGCCTGAGCGATCACCTCGCGGGCCTTGCGGGTGTTGTTCATCTTGGCGATCGCTGCGATCGTGTCGGTGAGGCTGCCTTCCTCGATCAATCGGCCCAACCGCAAGCAGTAGAGCTGCATCGAGCACACTTCGGCGAGCATCTTGACCAGCTTGTCCTGCACGATCTGAAAGCTCACGAGCGGTTTGCCGAACTGCGTGCGTTGCGTGCAGTAGTCGACCGCGATCTCGTACGCCGCGGTGGCATGACCAAGCGCGGCCCAGGCCACGGCGTTGCGGGTGCCGGCGAGCACCCGACCGGTGTCCTTGAAGGTGGCCGCGCCGGGCAGCCTGCTCGACTCGTCGACGCGCACGTCGGTCAGGGTGATCTCGGCCTGCCACACGGCGCGCAGTGAGCCCTTGCCCTCCATCTTGCGGGCACTGTAACCGGGGCTGCTCGGCTCGACGAGGAAACCCTTGACCTGGCGATCGGCCTCGTCGCGGGCCCACACCACCACGACGTCTGCGATCGAACCGTTGCCGATCCACTTCTTCGCGCCGTTGAGGACCCACGTGTCGCCGTCTCGTCGGGCAGTGGTCTCCAGGCTGACGGAGTCCGAGCCGTGGTTGGGTTCGGTGAGCGCGAATGCGCCGAGCTTGCGCAACTGTGCCATGCCCGGCAGCCAGCGCTGCTTCTGCTCCTCGGACCCGAGCATCGCGATCGACTGCATGGCCAGGCCGGCCTGGACGCCGACGAAGGTGCCGATGCTGCCGTCGCCGCGATTGAGCTCGAGATGGATCAACCCGTTGGCGATCGGGCTCATGGGCGGGCAACCGTACCCGGTGATGCCGTCGCCCACGATGCCGACGGCCGCAAGCTTCTCGATGAGCGGGTACGGGAACTCGGCCCGCTCCCAGTAGCCGTTGATCACGGGCAGTACCTCGTCGTCGACGAAGTCGCGAGCGCGCCGCCAGTAGTCGCGCTCCTCGTCGGTCAGCTGGTCGGCGATGAGGAAGAAGTCGGTGCCGCGGGACCGGCCGATGTCCTCGTACATGATGTGTTCCCTTCACTTGTCGAAAACGTAGGTGCCCGGGGCGGCGACGAGCGGCTCGAAGCCTGCGCCGCCGAGTTGATCGGGCGCAGGTCGGTCAGCGCCACAGTGGTGCGCCAGCCATGGCGACGCATCGGTCCACCAGGTGCCGCGGCAGGTCTCGGCGCCGGCCAGCCACTGCGCCGGATCTGCGGGACCGGCTTCGTTCACGTGGTAGCCGGCCTTCGGGTTGTCCGGCGGGTTGACGAGCGCGGCGATGTGACCGCTCGTGGACAGCACGAACCGCGAGGTGCCGCCGAGCAGCGCCGTGCTGCGGTAGCAGTTCTCCCACGGTGTGATGTGGTCGGCGATGCCGGCCACCACATAGGCGTCGCAATCGACGCGGGACAGATCGATCGGCACGCCGAGCACTGTGAGTCTGCCGGCGGTGACCAGCTCGTTGTCGACGGCGAGGTCGACGAAGTCGGCGTGCAGGCCGGCGGTCATCCGGGTCGTGTCCGCGTTCCAGAACAGGATGTCGAACGCCGGCGGCTTCTTGCCGAGCAGGTAGTTGTTCACCCAGTAGTTCCAGACCAGATCGCCGGGCCGCAGCCACGCGAAGACCTCGGCGAGGGCTCGGCCGTCGAGATAGCCGCGGCGTCGTGAGATGGCCTTCGCGGCGGCGGCCAACCGGCGGTTGTTCAGTGCCGACGCCGTTCCGGCGCGCTCGTTGTCCAGGACGGTCACCAGCAGCGCGATCGCGGCCAGCCGGTCCTGCTGTCCCTGTCCGGCCAGCACGGCGGCGGCGATGCTCGCCAGGATGCCCCCGGAGCAGATGCCGGCGAGCGCGGCGCGCTCAGTGCCGGTGATCCGGCATGTGACGTCGACCGCGTCGAGGATCGCCTGCACGTAGCTGTCCAGATTCCAGGCCGCGTGCCGGGCGTCGGGGTTGCGCCAGGACATGATGAAGACCTGCTGGCCCTCCCGGACGAGGAACTCGACGAGGCTGCGATCGGCGGCGAGATCCAGCGCGTAGAACTTGTTGATGGTCGGCGGCACGATGAGCAGCGGCACCTCGCGCACCTGCTCGGTCTGCGGTCGGTATTGGATCAGTTCGAAGACATCGGTGCGCAGGACGACTGCACCCGGAGTCGTCGCAATGTTGCGACCAACTTCGAATTCCGAACGATCGACCATCTCCGGGATCCGGGGCGCCGATGCGACGTCGCGGAGGAGCTGGACACCGCCGCGGGCGAGGCTCGCACCCCCACTGTCGATCACCGCCTTGGCCGACGCCGGATTCACCAGCGGCACGTTACTCGGCGCGCACGCCTCGGACCAGGTTCTCTGCGAGGAAGCGCATCCGTTGCTCGTCGCGCCAGTCGAGACCGGCATCGCCGACGAGTTGTTCGACGGTGTGACCGCCGGCCAGATACACCTGTACCAGTCGCCGCAGCAACGGATTGCTCGTCCAGGCGGTGTCTGCGAAGCGTCGGTCGCGCTTCGACGGGGCGAGCGTCGAGGTGCCCACGGCGATGCGGCCGGCCTCTCCGGCGAGCGAGCCGAGGGTGCGTGCGGTCGACACCGGGTGACGGGCCAACCCGGCAGCGAGCTTCACGGTCGAGGAGTCCGGGGCGAAGCGCCGCACCGGGCCGATCGCCGCGTCGATGAGCAACGCGTCCAGCGGAGTGGCGACATCGCCGAGGTCTGCTGCGTCGTCCATGGTGGTCATCGCGCGGTCTCACTTTCCGGAACGACGATCTCGCGCTTGAGGATCTTGCCCGTGGGGCCCTTCGGCAGCGCATCGACGATCCACACGTGGCGCGGATACTTGTACGCCGCGACCTGGCCCTTGACGTGGGCCCGCAGTTCCTCGGCGCTGACTTCGGCACCAGGTTTCAGCGCGACCGCGGCGCCGACCTCCTCGCCGAGCTGGTCGTGCGCGATGCCGACCACCGCGGCTTCGGCCACCGCCGGATGCTCGTAGAACACCTCTTCGATCTCGCGGGGGTACACGTTGTAGCCGCCGCGGATGATCAAGTCCTTCTTCCGGTCGACGATCGAGTAGTAGCCGTCGTCGTCGACGCGGCCGATGTCGCCGGTGCGGAACCAGCCGTCGGGCGAGATCACCTCCGCGGTGGCCTCGGGCTTGCGCCAGTACCCCTTCATGATGTTGTGACCCCGGATCGCGATCTCGCCGCTCTCGCCGCTCGGCAGCGGATTCCCGTCCTCGTCGATCACCCGCATCTCGACGCCACGGATCGCAGTGCCGATGGTGCCTGGCTTGCGTTGCCGGTGCGGATGGTTGAACGAGGCGACCGGCGAGGTCTCCGACAGGCCGTAGCCTTCAAGCACCACGCAGCCGAAGGCGTTCTCGAACTGGCGCAGCACCTCGACCGCCAGTGCCGCCCCACCGGAGATGCACACCCGGAGGCCGACGGCGCCGAAATCAGCACGGTCGGGCACGTGCAGCAGCGGCTCCGTACATCGTCGGTACGCCGGCGAAGACCGTCACGCCGTGCTCGGTGATCACGCGCAGCGCCTGCGCGGGATCGAAGCGCGCCAACATCGCGAGCGAGGCGCCCGCGGCCACGGCCGCGTTGAGCGTGCAGGTCTGACCGAAGGAGTGGAACAGGGGCAGGCCGGCGAACACCACGTCGTCCGGGCCGAGATCGAGCAGGTCAGCGCCGGTGATCTCGGCATTGGTCCGCAGATTCGCGTGCGTCAGTTCCGCTCCCTTGGGCTGCCCGGTGGTGCCCGACGTGTAGAGAATGACCGCGGTGTCGGCATCGGCGCGTTCGGCGATCGCCGGCACCGGGTCGGCCCCGGCCAGCAGCGTCCCGAACGTCGCGGGATCGACCGCGATCACGTCGGCGTCGACCTCCTTCGCGCCGATCTCGGCCTCGGCCGCGACCGCGTGCCACGCGAAGAGCGTCGACGCGCCGGAGTCGCCGAGATAGTAGGCGACCTCGCGGGCCTTCAGCAGCGGGTTCATCGGCACCACCACCGCACCGAGGCGGAGCACCCCGTAGTAGGTCACCGCGAACTCGGCGACGTTGGGCGTCATCACCGCGACGCGGTCATCCGGGCCGATTCCCCGTGCCCGGAGCAGTCCGGCGAGACGGGCGCTGGCCGCATCGAGATCGCGGTAGGTCATCGGGGATTCGCCGGTCCGGATCACCGGGCGATCGGGGGAGGAGGCCACGGTGCGGGCGAGATTGGCGGCGAGGTTCATGATGATCCGTTCCCTGGCGGTTTGTGGGGTACGACAATCGTGCCGTGCAGCGGCGCCCGGATCGATGGGCCGAGGCACCGAATCACCCACCCGCGAGTAGTGCCTGGGCACAACCAAGCCGCCTATGCTCGCGACCGTGGCCTCGACGATCGACCCGGCGGTGCGCGAGCTGAGCCGGCAGATGCTGCCGCGTGCCGACGAGCTCGCCGGCCGGCTCGCGCACCGCATCCGCGAGCAGGAGGCGATCTACACCGAGGGCTACCTGGTGAGCGCCGAGGACCTCCAGCAGTCCTGCCGGGACAACCTGAGCTACGTCCTGCGCCGCCTCGGTGGCGAGGTACAGGTCCCGACCGATGCGCCGCGAGCCACCGGGGTGCGCCGGGCAGAGGCCGCCGTGCCGCTGTCGGCCGTGTTGCAGGCCTTCCGCATCGGCGGTCGGCTCATCTGGGAGATGCTGGTCGAGGAGGCACCGGACCACACCACCGAGGAGATCCTCCTCCGCTCGGCAGCCGACGTCTGGGCGGTCTCCGACGAGCTCGCCGACGCCGCGGCCGAGGGCTACCGCAGCGCCAGCGCCGAACTCGCGCGACACGACACCCAGCTGCGGTCGGCGCTGCTCAACAGCCTGCTCGACGGCAAGCTCGGCGACGGGAGCCGGCTCTGGGAATCGGCGGCGTTGCTCAAATTGCCTCAGCACGGCGAGTACCTGATCGTCTCGGCCGAAGGCCGGGCGCCCGGCGAGGAAGCGATACCGAAGGTCGAGGACCACCTGCGCCACAGCGACGTCACATCGGTGTGGCGACTGGATGCCGACTTCCAGGACGGCCTGGTCATGCTGCGGCCGCGGTTCGGGGTCGAGAAGGTCTGCGCCGCGCTCGCCGGACTGGCGCAGGGCCGGATCGGCGTCAGCGAGGTCTTCGGCGGTCTCGAACACAGCCCGGCGGCGTTGCGGCAGGCGCGGCTGGCATGCGCGACGGGCACGCCCGGGTCGACCACGCTCGTTCGCTTCGACCACGAACCGGTCGCCGTCTTGCTCGTGAGTGCACCCGACGCCGCGCACGGTGTCGTGCGGCGCGTGCTCGGCCCGGTCCTCACCCTGCCCGAGGCGGACCGCGCGGTCGTCGTCGACACCGCCCGCGTGTGGCTGGCACAGGCTGGATCGAGCCCGGCCGCCGCGACCCAGCTGCACGTGCACCGCAACACGGTCCGCTACCGGTTGCGCCGCCTCGAGGAACTGACCGGACGCAACCTCGCCAACCCGCTCGAGGTGGCCGAGATCCACATCGCGCTCGAATGCGCGCGGATGTTGGGGCTGACGTGATGTCAAGAACCGCCCGGCAGTTCCGTCCCAGGTGTGCAGGCGGCGAACCGGCCGCCACGACGACGAGGAGTGACCATGCCGAAGTACCTGCTGCTCAAGCACTACAACGGCGGCCCGGAGCCGCACCCGAACTGCGTACCGATGAGCGAATGGACCCGCGACGAAATCACCGCACACATCGACTTCCAGCACGAGGTCGCCCGGATGCTGCGTGAGCGCGGCGAGTTCGTCGACGCGCAGGGCCTCAGCCCGGACGGTGCGTGGGTTCGATACGGCGGCAGCAACGCCGCGCCGGAGACCATCGACGGGCCGTTCCCGGAGGCGAAGGAGCTCATCGCCGGCTGGTTCTTGATCGACGTCGAGTCGCAGGCGCGGGCCCACGAGGTGGCGGCGTATGCGTCGTCGGCACCGGGGAAGGGCGGCGAGCCCATCTACGAGTGGATCGAAGTCCGCCCGGTGCTCAGCGAGATGCCGTCCGAGAGCGAATGACGGAATACCGCGTCCTCGGGCCCCAGGTGCTCGGGATCCTCGTCCGCGGTGGTGCGGAGTTCACCGCGGCCGAGGACGCCGTCCAGGAGGCGTTGCTGGAGGCACATCGCACGTGGGGCGAGCGGATGCCGGACGACCCCAAGGGCTGGCTGGTCACGGTGGCCCGGCGCAGGCTCGTCGACACGTACCGTTCCGAGACCGCTCGGCGCCGGCGCGAGGACGCGGTGTACGTCGAGCCGCCGCCGGGGCCGGCGGCCCAGTCGGATGACACCTTGCTGCTGCTGTTCCTGTGCTGCCACCCGGCGCTCACGCCGCCGTCCGCGGTCGCGTTGACCCTGCGAGCGGTCGGCGGGCTGACCACCCGCGAGATCGCCGAAGCATTTCTGGTTCCGGAACCGACGATGGGAGCACGGATCAGCCGGGCCAAGCGCACGATCGCCGGGCAGCCGCTGAACCAGCCCGGCGATCTTGCCCTCGTGCTGCGGGTGTTGTACCTGATCTTCAACGAGGGTTATGGCGGGCGGGTCGACCTCGCTGCCGAGGCGATCCGGCTCACCCGCCAGTTGGTCCCGGTGTGGGACGAGCCGGAGTTGCTCGGCTTGCTTGCGCTCATGCTGCTGCACGACGCCCGCCGCTGCGCGCGGGTCGACGCCCGCGGTGCGCTGGTGCCGCTGGACCGGCAGTCCCGATCGTCGTGGAACACCGAACAGATCGCCGAGGGCGTCCAGATCCTGCAGCGCGCCCTGGCCCGCGAACGGCACGGCGAGTACCAGATCCAGGCCGCGATCGCCGCGCTGCACGACGATGCCGCCACCGCAGCCGAAACCGACTGGCCGCAGATCCTGGCCTGGTACGACGAACTGGT
The DNA here is from genome assembly GCA_963850835.1 of uncultured Actinomycetota bacterium. Lineage (GTDB taxonomy): Bacteria > Actinomycetota > Actinomycetes > Mycobacteriales > Jatrophihabitantaceae > Jatrophihabitans. Next base: position 65,858 of record CAWKNB010000012.1, read on the forward strand.
CGCGCTCACCGGCAACCCGGTCGCGGCATTGAGCCGCGCGGTCGCGGTCGGGGAGGTGGACGGGCCACTCGCCGGCCTGCGCGCGACCGACGGCCTCGATGACCGGCTCGCCGGCCACCATCGCCTCGACGCCGTCCGCGCCCACCTGCACGAGCGCGCCGGCAACCAGAGCGCGGCCGTCGAGCACTACCAACGAGCTGCAGACCGCGCCCGCAGCTCGCTCGAGCGCGATCACCTCACCAAGCAGGTGGCTCGGCTGCGTGCTTCGCAGCCGCGGCCCTGACGCGTGGCGGGTCGCGCCGGCCGCGGCCGGAACTGCACGGCGACCGTCGGACTGGTGCACAATCGTTAGTTTCGCTCCATCGCTGCCGGTGGGCGCCCGTGTACCTTGATTTCGCCTTTCGTTTGCCCCCTGGTGACCGCATGGTCGGGCGTCTCGCTCGCACGTGTCGTCAGCTTGTTCGGTCAGTTACGGCGGAGTAGGTCGGATGGAGTCTCGATGAATCGCAACATCGTCAAGGTCGGGATCGTGGCGGCAGCGGTGACGCTCGCCGCAGCGGGATGCTCGAGCAGCGGCGGCAAGGCGCCCGCGACCAGCGCCGCGAAGAGCGGTGGTTCGGCCGGCGGCAGCGCGGCACCGGCCGCCGCGAACTGGAAGACGGCCCAGTCGGCGCAGGCGGGTGGGGGAATGTCCGCATTGGTGGCTGCGGCCAAGAAGGAAGGCACGCTGAACGTCATCGCACTGCCGCCGACCTGGGCGAACTACTCGTCCATCATCTCCGGCTTCAAGACGAAGTACGGCATCGCGGTGCGCAGCGAGAACCCGGACGGATCCAGCGGCGACGAGATCAATGCGCTGAAGTCGACGAAGGGCCAGGCCAGCGCGCCGGACGTCGTGGACATCGGCAGTTCCTACGCACTGTCGGGGGCGCAGGAAGGTCTGTTCGCTCCGTACAAGGTGTCGACCTGGGCGAGCATCCCCGCCGCGCAGAAGGACTCGGGGGGTCTGTGGTACAGCGACTACGGCGGCTACATCTCCATCGGCTGCAACGCGGCGAAGGTCGGCGGCACCTGCCCGAAGACGATCAAGGAGCTGGACAACCCGAAGTTCAAGCACGACGTCGCGCTCAACGGTGATCCGACCAGCGCCAACGCCGCATTCCTGGCCGTCTGGGCGGCCGCCCTCGCCAACGGAGGCTCGGCGACCAACATCCAACCCGGCATCGACTTCTTCAAGAAGCTGAACTCGGAGGGGATCTTCAACAAGACGAAGGTCACGCCGGCGACGGTCGCCTCCGGCGCGACGCCGATCGTCCTCGACTGGGACTACCTCAACGTCGCGACCGCGGCGACGCTGAAGAAGAACAACCAGACGTGGACGGTCACCGTACCGACCGACGGTCTGGTCTCGAGCTACTACGCGCAGGCCATCAGCATCAACGCCCCGCACCCGGCAGCGGCCCGACTGTGGCAGGAATACCTCTACAGCCAGGCTCCCGACGGCGGCCAGAACCTCTGGCTGAAGGGGTATGCCCGGCCGATCCAGCTGCCGGTGATGCAGAAGGCAGGAACCGCGGACAAGGCGGCGCTGGCGCTCCTGCCCACCGTCAACGACCCGTCCCCGTTCAACCCCACCCAAGCTCAAGTGACCGCCGCGAAGGGCGTCGTCACCCAGAAGTGGTCCGCGGCAGTCTCCTGACCCCATGGTCGACGTCGTATCCGGCACCGCACCGGACACCGAACAGGACCTTCCAGCGGGCGGGGCAACCGGTCGGTTGCCCCGCCGCGCCGGGCTCGCCTGGCTGGGCCTCCTGCCGTTCTTCGTGTTCGTCGGCCTGGTGTTCCTGGTTCCCATCGGTTTCATCCTGGTCAATGCGTTTCGCAAGACGACCACCTCGGCCACGGCGGTGCGCAACCCGGTCACCCAGCAGTTCGAGCATGCAACGCATACGAGTTGGACCGGCGCGAACATCTCCGAGTCGCTGCACGGCATCTATCTGAACTCGCTGATCACCAGCATCGAGCTCTCCGCGATCGTCGCGGCGATCGGGGCGGTCGTCGGGGTCCTGCTCGCCTGGGCCGTCGTGTCCAGCTCCAGCAACTTCCTGCGCCAGCTCGTCGTCTCGGCGGCCGCGGTGACCGCCAACTTCGGCGGCATCCCGCTCGCGTTCCTGTTCATCGCGACGCTCGATGCCAACTCCGGCATCCTGACGACATTCCTGCAGGATCACTTCGGCATCTCCTTGCAGGACGACCTGCACGTCAACCTCGCGGCCCTGTCCGGCCTGTCGATCATCTACCTCTACTTCCTCATCCCGCTGATGGTGCTGGTGATGACTCCGGCGCTCGAGGGCCTCAAACCACAGTGGGCCGAGGCCGCGATGAACCTCGGCGCGAGCCGGCTGAAGTACTGGCGACTGGTGGCTGCGCCGGTGCTGCTGCCGAGCTTCCTCGGCTCACTGCTGCTGCTGTTCTGCTCGTCGTTCTCGGCATTCGCCACCGCCTACGCGGTCAACAGCTCCTTCCCGCTGGTCACGATCCGGATCAAGGCGGTGCTGTCCGGCAACGTGCTGTCGGGTCAGGAGAATCTCGGCGCGGCGCTCGCGCTCAACATGATCGTCGTGGTGCTGCCATTGACCATCGTGTACCAGCTCCTGCAGCGCCGTACCTCGCGGTGGCTGGCGTGACCGCGACAGCCGGCGAGGCAGGCGGGGCGGCGCTCGCCGATCTGACGACGCCGCCGGCGCGTCCCGCGCGCAGCCGGGCCCGACGCAAGCAGGGCAGCGCAGCCCGGATCGTGATTCTGGTCGTCTGCGGCATCTATTTCATCGGGCCGCTCGTCGCCGCGATCTCCTTCACCGTCCAGGACCCGCGCGGCGGCATCAGTTTCGAAGCCTACCGGCAGATCTTCAGCACACCGGCGACCGGCCAGGTCAGCTTCACCGAAGCGCTCGTGTACTCGCTGTTGATCAGCCTCGTCACGATCGTCATCAGCCTGGGCCTGATGATCCCCACCCAGCTGTTGCTGCACCTGCGACTTCCTCGGTGGCGAGGGATCGTCGAGGTGATCACCCTGCTGCCGTTGGTGTTCCCGCCCGTGGTCCTCGTCGTCGGAGTCAGCGACGTGTACGCGTGGGCGTCACCGGACTCCGGCGCGGGCACCGGCGTCGTGTTCAAGACCCTGCAGTTCATCCGCGACGACAATCATCCGCTGTTGCTGGCCCTGCTCTACACGATCCTGGCCATGCCGTTCGTGTACCGCTCGATCGACGCCGGCATCGGTGCCATCGACGTCACGACACTCGTCGAGGCTTCCCAGAACCTCGGCGCGCGGTGGCCGAGCGTGCTGCTCAGGGTGCTGCTGCCCGGCCTGCGTACGGCGGTGCTGAACGCCGGCTTCCTGTGCTTCGCGCTGGTGATGGGCGAGTTCACCATGGCCTCGATCTTGTTGTACACGAAGCCGTTCCCGGTCTGGCTTGCCGATCTGCCGACGAGCTCCGGGCAGGTGCAAGCTGCTGTTTCGGTGTTCAGCCTGTTGCTCGTCCAGGCGATGTTGCTACTGGTCGGGGCGCTGAACTGGCGCACCTCGGCGCGAAGGGGGGAGCTGACATGAGCGACGCGGCAAGCGCAGCGTTGGCAGCCGGCACCGTTGGGTCGGACACGCGTGCCGGCACCAGTGTCGAGTACCGCGGGGTGCGTCGAGTGTTCGGGTCCATGGCCGCACTGGACGGCCTGGACCTGCGGATCGAGCCCGGCGAGTTGCTCGCCCTGCTCGGGCCGTCGGGTTGCGGCAAGACCACCGCACTGCGCCTGCTCGCCGGATTCGATCAGCCGACCTCGGGTGCGGTGCTCGTCGACGGCAAGGACGTGTCCCGGGTACCCGCCAACAGGCGTGACATGGGCATGGTCTTCCAGTCCTACAGCCTGTTCCCGACGATGCGCGCGATCGACAACGTCGCCTTCGGCCTTCGGATGCGCCGCGCCGGCGCAGGCACCCGCCGCTCGCGGGCCGGTGAACTGCTCGATCTCGTGGGATTGAGCGAGCACACGAGCAAGTACCCGCACCAGCTCTCCGGCGGACAGCAGCAGCGGGTGGCGCTGGCGCGTGCGCTGGCGGTCCGGCCGCGGGTGCTGTTGCTCGACGAGCCGCTGTCCGCGCTCGACGCGAAGGTGCGCGAGCAGTTGCGCGACGAGATCCGGCGCATCCAGCTCGAGCTCGGCGTCACCACTGTGTTCGTCACGCACGACCAGGAAGAAGCGTTGTCCATCGCGGACCGGGTGGGGGTGATGCGCGCCGGGCGCCTCGAGCAGTGCGCGCCACCCGCCGTGCTCTACGACCGTCCCGAGACGCCGTTCGTCGCCGAGTTCGTCGGCTCGATGAACCGATTGACCGCTCGTGTGGAGAGCGACGGACGGGTGCGGATCGGGAGTCAACTGCTGCGCGCGGAGGGCGATGCGCCGACCCCCGGCGCCGAGGTCATCGCGCTGGTCCGGCCCGAAGCAGTGGTCGTGGGCGTCGACGACGCGGGCGACTACGTCGTGGTGGTCTCGACGTTCCGCGGCTCGACCGCACGGCTGAGGCTGCTGCGCACGGACGGCTTCGAGCTGCTCGCCGACGTCGCCTCGCACCGCGCGGACGAGCTGACACCCGGTCGCCGCGTGGCGGTGTCGTTGCTCGATCGGCCGGTGCTGCTGGCCACGCAGTGACGCCGGGGCAGGCGTTCGCCCGCTAGTTCCCGGGCCACCCCGCCCGCGGCTGCGCGGCCGGGGTCGACCAGACCGCACCGTCCCAATCCGTCTGGTCGGCGAGCCCGGACGCACCCGGCCAGTACGCGCCGACGGCGTACAACGTCCGCCCGTCGTCACCACCGAGCATGCAGGCGAATGCGCCGCGATCCAGCTCGACCCGGTCCAACACCTCGCCGCCGTCGGCAACCCGGACGCACTGCGCGTGTGGCACGTCGGCGTACCAGACAGCGCCGGACGCGTCGATGGTGATGCCGTCGGGCGGGTCGTCGCCGAGATCGGCGAACACCCGCCGCCCGGACAACGATCCGTCCGAGGCGATGTCGAAGGCGGTGAGCCGGTGCCGGTACGACTCGGCGACCACCAGCGTGGCGTTGTCCGGCGTCACGGCCATGCCGTTCGGGAAGTCGAGGTCGTCGGCGACCACGCACGGTGTGCCTGTCTGCGGCACCAGGTAGACGCGACCGGTCGCCGGACCGTCCGGCGGCGCGGTCGCACCGAACTCCGCGTTGTTGCTGTTGATGTAGGCATTGCCGCGGCCGTCGACGACGATGTCGTTCGCCCCGAGTTCGGACAGCGGCGTTCAGGTCGGCATACGTGCTCATCGCACCGCTCGGCGAGACCCGCATGAGCTCTCGTCGAGTTGCAGACACCACGAGCAGCGTGCCGTCCGGCAGGAAGTCGAAGCACAGCGGCAGCGACGTATGGCTCAGCATCACTTCCGTGACACCCGCGTCACCGAGCACGCGGATCTCACCTGCGGTCCAGTCGGCGAACCAGAGCCGCCCGTCGTGCCAACGCGGCGATTCCACCAGGCCGAAACCGGTTGCGAGGGTCTGCACAGGAGTCATGGTTTCACCGGCACGCCCGCCGCGTGTCAGCCACCAGCCGCTCGGCGGCATCGAGCGCGGCGCGCAACTGCGCGGGATTGCGGCCCAGCCCGGCGACCACACCGTAGGCGCGCTCGTCGAAGTCGGCCGGCGCGACGGCGAGGGCGTGGGTCGCGTCGATCGCGCCTTTCTCGTTGATCAGCCACCGGCCCGCCCGTGCGTGCAGGGCATGGGCGCACAAGCCGAGGGCGCGGAACAGGCAGCCCGCGACGTAGAGCGTGTCGCCGCGGGCTACTGCCTTCGACGCACCCACGACCATGAAGTCCGCCTCCCACAGCGCCCGGTCGACGACCGCATCGCGCAGCGCCGCCGGGTAGACCTGCATCTGCTCCCGCAGCGCACCCAGGATCCCGTCCGGATCGGCGAGGACCCGGCCGAGCGCCAGTTCGCCGACGTAGGCGAAGTCGGCGAAGCCGAGGGGGTGGCCGACCTGGAAGTGGAAGTCGAACCGGCCGGTCTGCGCGTCGGACCAGATCCGTTCCACCCGGTCGAGATCGCGGTAGATCCAGTCGACGGCGACATCATCGATACGAAGCCACGCGCCGCCGTCGACCCACGGTCCCCATCCGCCGGGATCGGCAACCGTCGCCGCCGGCCCGGCGACGTCGCGTGCGAGCCCGCCCAGCGCGGCGACATCCAACGGCACGCGGTAGTACACGCCGAGGTCGACGTCGGATTCGGCGGTGTGCGCGCCGCGGGCCCGGCTGCCGCCGAGCGTCACACCGACGACGCCGCCAACGGCCGTCAGCCGGGTCGCGAGGTCGCGCAGCCGGCCGTCGGTGAGCATGTCCTGATCATGCCGGGCCGGCGAACTGCGCCACGATGTCGGCGACCGCCGCCGGATCGCGGCTGATCACCCAGTGGCCGCCGGAGATCCGGTGCACGGTGAGATCGGTGACCCATGGAAGCGGTGACTCGGCCGCGAACGGCGCCGTGACGAAGGGATCGCGGTCGGGCGCGACCACCTGCACCCGGACGTTCTCCGGCACCGGCCGCGGCCGTCCGACGCGGCGCAGATTCGCCCGGTAGAGCGACAACCCGGCGAGTTGGTCCGGCAACGCCGCGGGATGCCGGGAGAGCCGTTCGAGCCACCCGCGGCGCATCGCGAACTCCGGCAGCCAGGGCAGCTGGAACACCAGCAGATACCCGGAATGCGCCACTTGGCGCAGCCCGGCGCGCGGATGGTCGCGCAGGCCACGCAGCCACACCGCGGCGTAGTCGAGCGCCGGCCCGGAGATCGACGTGTAGGTGGCGATCCGCCCGGCAAGGCGCGCATCCGGAAGGGCCGCCCAGCACTGGACCGATCCCCAGTCGTGGCCGAGCAGATGAACAGGGGCTTCCGGGCCCACCGCGTCGAGCACCACGGCGAGATCGTCGACGAGCTGCGCGATCCGGTAGCCCGCCGTGCTCGCCGGTCGACCCGATGCGCCGGCGCCGCGCACGTCGTAGGTGACGACGTGGAACCGGTCGGCCAGCAGATCGGCCACGCCATCCCACACCGCGTGATCGTCGGGGTAACCGTGCACCGCGACGATCGTGGGCCGCGCCGGGTCGCCTCGCTCGTAGACGGCGAGTTCGACTCCGTCGGAGGCCGTGAGGCGTGTCGTCATCCGGCGCCGTGTCCGGGCGGCACCGTCTCATGTGCCGGCGGCGGCCCGGGCGCGGTGCCGTCGCCGAACGGGCGGCCGCCGAGATCCTCGCGACCGTGCGGTGTGAGCCACCCCGACAGGTCCGGACCGTCCGGGACGATGCCCGACGGGTTGATCGTGCGGTGCACGAGGTAGTAGTGCTGCTTGATCTGCACGAAGTCGGTGGTGTCCCCGAATCCCGGCGTCTGGAACAGGTCGCGGGCGTAGGCCCACAACACCGGCAGTTCGGTCAGTTTCTGCCGATTGCACTTGAAATGCCCGTGGTACACGGCATCGAAGCGCGCGAGCGTGGTGAACAACCGGACGTCGGCTTCGGTGATCGTGTCACCGACGAGGTAGCGCTGGTCGCGCAATCGGTCGCTGAGCCAGTCGAGCCGCGCGAACAAGGCCGCATATGCCTTGTCGTACGCGTGCTGGCTGCCGGCGAATCCGCACCGGTACACGCCGTTGTTGACGTCGCGATACACCAGCCCGGCCACCTCGTCGATCTCCCCGCGCAAGCGCTCGGGATACAGCTCGGGGGCGCCGGGGCGCTGATAGCGCACCCATTCCGTGGACAGGTCGAGGGTCATCTGCGCGAAGTCGTTGGTGACCACCTGACCCGTGGGGATGTCGACGATCGCGGGGACGGTGATGCCGCGTGCGTAGTTCGGATCGCGTGCGAAGAACGCCTGCTGCAACCGCTCGATGCCGAGCACCGGGTCGCGACCGCCGGGATCGAGGTCGAACGTCCAGCTGCGCTCGTCGTGCGTCGGGCCGCAGATACCCATCGACAGCACGTCTTCGAGCCCGAGCAGACGCCGCACGATGATGGCCCGGTTCGCCCACGGGCAGGCCCGGGCGACGACCAGCCGATAGCGGCCCGGCTCCACCGGGTAGCCGTCGCGGCCGTCGGCGGTGATCCGGGTGGTGATGTAGTTGCTGTCGCGCTCGAAGGTGCCCCGCGAGCTCAGGTCCTTGGTGTCGCTGGTCATGGTTGGAGTGTCCCCATCCGGCGCCGCAGCTCCTCGTACGCCTGTTCCTCGGCCCCCTCGGGGCAGTTGACGACCTGCGCGCCCGGCCGCGCTGCCACGATCAGCAGCAACCGGTCGTACATGGCCATGAATGCGTCGCGGCCGCCGGCCTGCGTGACCAGCCAGCCCGCGTCGACATGCGCCGGCTCTGCGGCCGCCTCGGTGCGTTGCATGAAGCGGCGCAGCAACTCGTCACGGTTGTCCGACAGCACGAACTCGAAGAACTGCGCACCTGTCTCATGCGCCAGCTGCCTCGGTCTGCTCGAGAAACGCGGGCCGCCCGAGATACTGCGGGACCACGACGTCGTACCCGTCGCGCAGATGTTGCCCGGCCATCGCCAAGCTCATCGACCGCGCCAGCAGCCCGGCGCGCGTGGCGTCGTCGCGCCACCGGCCGAGCAGCCGCCGGATCAGGTCGAGCTCCAGCACCAGGGTCATCGGGTGCTCGTCGGCATAGCGACGCGCCAGCGTGGTCTTCCCGACCGCCGGCATGCCGTTGAGCACGATGAGGCGCGGCACCTCGGTCAACCGCCGTGCGCGGCCACCGACACGTCGGCCCACTCGCGCCAGGTCGCGAGCCGCGACGCGTAGTCGCGCTCGGCGATCGCCAGCGGTCCGTCGCCGAGGAAGATGCGCAGCGGCGGGTCTTCGGCATCGACGACCTTGAGCACCGCGGCGCTGCTCGCGCTCGGGTCGCCCTGTGATCCCTGCCGTTGCCTGCGCAGTTCGGCGGCCTCGTCGCGGACCGGGTCGTAGACGGACAACGGCGTGCTGTGCCGCGCCGACGACCCGCTCCAGTCGGTGGAGTATCCGGCCGGCTCGACCAGCGTGATCTTGATGCCGAAGCGGCCCACCTCGGCGGCCAGCGCCTGGCTGAGTCCTTCGAGCCCCCATTTCGACGCGTGGTACATGCCGACGTTCGGGAACGCGGAGATGCCACCGATCGAGGACACCTGCAGGATGTGCCCGCTGCCCTGGGCGCGCAGCAGCGGCAACGCCGCCTGCGTGACCCAGAGCGCGCCGAACAGGTTCGTCTCGATCTGTGCCCGGGCCTCTTCCTCGGACAGCTCCTCGACCATGCCGAACTGTCCGTAGCCGGCGTTGTTGACCACGACGTCGAGCCGGCCGAAATGTTCGTGGGCCTGCGCGACCCGGGCGAAGTCGTCAGCGCGGTCGGTCACGTCGAGCTGCAGCGGGAGCAATCGGTCGCCGAAGCGCTGCACGAGGTCGTCCAGGGTTGCGGTGTCCCGGGCCGTGGCGGCGACCGAGTCACCGCGCTCGAGCGCCGCGATCGCCCACTCCCGGCCGAAGCCGCGGGACGCACCGGTGATGAACCAGGTTTTGGAAGTCATGGTTCCTGCCTACACGAGCGAGCCACCCGCGGCGCACACCGGCGGTACGTTGGATCTTCGCCGAGCGAGTGGTGGAGGGCCATGACCAGCACCCCCGTCTTCGTGACGCCCCGAACCGGGCTGACCGCGGACGAGGTGGAGCAGCGGGTCGCAGACGGGCGTACCAACGCCGCGGACGGGCACACCAGCCGCAGCATCACCCAGATCATCCGGGCAAATGTGTTCACACCGTTCAACGGCCTGCTCGCGACGCTGTGGGTCGTGATCCTGCTCACCGGCCGTTGGCAGAACGGGCTGTTCGGGTTCGTGATCATCGCCAACACCGTCATCGGCGTCTATCAGGAGGTGCGCGCCAAACGCACCCTCGACCGGCTCGCCGTGCTCAACGCGCCGTTGGCGCGGGTGATGCGTGACGGGCAACTGACCGAGGTCGCCGTCGAGGACGTCGTTGCCGACGAGCTGCTCGAGCTGCGCACCGGGGACCAAGTGGTCGCCGACGGCCAGATCACCGACTCCGCCGGTCTGGAGATCGACGAGTCGCTGCTCACCGGCGAGTCCGACCCGATCTCGAAGACCGAGGGCGACGACGTGCGGTCCGGGTCGATCGTCGTCGCCGGGTCGGGACGCTTCCAGGCCACCGCGGTCGGCGCGGACGCCTACGCCACCGCGCTCACCGCCGAGGCGAAGAAGTTCACCCGGGTGAAGTCGGAGCTCGTGGGTGGGACGAACACCTTGCTGCGCTGGATCTCGGTGATGATGGTCGTCGTCGGGCCGCTGGTGTTGTGGAGCCAGTTCCGCAGCAAGGACAACACCAACTGGCAGGACGCCGTCACCGGAACGGTGGCGGCGCTGGTCGGCATGGTGCCTGAAGGCCTCGTGCTGTTGACGAGCCTCGCGTTCCTGGTCGCCGCGGTGTCGCTGACCCGGCGTCAGACGCTGGTGCAGGAACTGCCCGCAGTCGAGGTGCTGGCCCGCGTCGACGTCGTGTGCCTCGACAAGACCGGCACCCTGACCCACGGCGACATCGTGTTCGACGAACTGCACGTGCTGCCCGGCTGCGATGCCGCCGCGGTCGAGCAGGCGCTCGCGCTGTCGGCCGACAGCCCGGACGCCAACGCCACCGCCAGCGCGCTCGCCGCCCGCTTCGAGCAGACCACCTGGACCCGGACCGGCGCGATCCCGTTCTCCTCGGCCCGCAAGTGGTCGGCGGTGTGCGCCGATGGGCACGGCACGTGGGTGCTCGGTGCTCCGGAGATGGTGTTGCCCGAACCGCACGGCGCCGACGCACACGCGGCGCGTCAGGGCGCGGACACGATTGCCGCGCAGGGCCGGCGGGTGCTGTTGCTGGCCTGCGCCCCGGTCGAATTCACCGACGAACCCGAGCATCCGCAGCTGCCGGACAACCTCGCGCCGCAGGCCCTCGTGGTGCTCGCCGAGCGGGTCCGCGACGACGCCGCCGACACGATGCAGTACTTCACCGACCAGGGCGTCGCACTCAAGGTGATCTCCGGTGACAACCCGCGCACCGTCGGCGCGGTGGCGGCCGCCGTCGGCGTGCCCGGCGTCACCGACGCGAGCGACGCCGTCGACGCGCGTACCCTGCCCGATGACCTCGACGAACTGGGGGAGGTGCTCGACCGGTCCAGCGTGTTCGGCCGGGTGACCCCGCAGCAGAAGCGTGCGGTGGTCGCGGCGCTGCAGCGCCGCGGTCATGTCGTCGCCATGACCGGCGACGGCGTCAACGACGCAATGGCGCTCAAGGACGCCGAGATCGGCGTGGCGATGGGCAACGGGTCGGCCGCCACTCGTGCGGTCGCGCAACTCGTTCTGCTCGACGGCAAGTTCTCCCACCTGCCCGACGTCGTCGCGGAGGGCCGCCGGGTGATCGCGAACATCGAGCGCGCCGCCAACCTGTTCCTCGTGAAGAACGTCTACTCGCTGGTGCTCGCGCTGATCATCGTGGTCACGGCCTCGGCCTATCCGCTGGCGCCGATCCAGCTCACCCTCATCTCGTCGGTGACGATCGGCATCCCGGCGTTCTTCCTCGCCCTGGGACCGAACACGCGTCGGTACGTGCCCGGCTTCCTGAACCGGGTCCTTCGATTTTCGATACCCGTCGGGGTGGTGATCGGCGCGGACGCGTACGTCGGGTACGAGCTGATCCGCACCTTCGACCCGTCCGGCGGTGTGGATGCAGGGCGCACCGTCGCCACCCTCATCGTGTTGATCTGCTCGCTGTGGGTGCTGCTCGTGCTGGCCCGGCCGCTTGCCGGCTGGAAGCTGTTGCTCGTCGCCGCGATGGCCGGCATCGTCGCGGTGATCGTGGCAGTGCCGGTGTTCGCCACCGACATCTTCCTGCTGCATCCGACTCCGTTGCGGGTCTCACTCGCAGCGGTGCTCGGCGGCGCCGGCGTGATCGCGATCGAGCTCGCCTACCGCAGTGTCGCGCTCGCCGTGCAACATCACCAGCATCGGCAGGCGGAGATCAACACCAGGTCGTGAGCCGTCACCGCGCGCGACGGACGAGCGGTGCCTCACGCGCCTCGGCGACGGACGCGCAACCGGTCAGGCCGAGGGTCAGATCGAGGTCGGCGATCAGGTTGCGCAGCACGTCGCGCACCCCGTCGGCGCCGCCGACCGCCAGTCCGTACACCCACGGGCGCCCGACGAGCACCGCCGCAGCGCCGAGGGCGAGCGCTTTCAGCACGTCTGCACCCGTACGCACCCCGCTGTCGACGAGGACGGGCATCCGGCCATCGACCGCCGCCGCGACGTCCGGCAGGGCCTGTGCCGCGCCGATCGAACCGTCGACCTGGCGGCCCCCGTGGGTGCTGACGACGACCCCGTCGACGCCGGCGTCGAGCGCCCGGCGCGCGTCGTCCGGATGCAGGATGCCTTTGAGCACGATGGGCAGCGCGGTGCGCTCGCGCAGCCAGGGCAGGTCGGCCCAGGTGATCGAGGGCCGCGAGTAGCTGTCCAGGAACAGCTGCACCGCGGCGCGCGGAACCGGTGAGCGCAGGTTGTCCAGCGTCCGGCCGGGGTGCGCCCGGCTGATGTCGAGCAACGTGCGCAGGGCGGCCACGGTGGGCCGGCCGGTGTCTGCGGGCGGGGAGTTCGTGGCCAGTTCCCGGGCCAGCTGCATGAACACCGGATCACTGAGGTACTGCGCGAGCCCCTGGCCGCGCGGCGAAGGGGAGGGACGCGAGATCGAGATCGCGCGGCCGCCACCCCAGCATCGTGGTGTCCAACGTGACCACGATCGCGTCGCAGCGACACGCGGCCGCGCGATCGAGGAAGCTCTCGACGAGTTCGTCGCGCGTCGACCAGTAGAGCTGGAACCAGCGCGGCGCATCGCCCATCACCGCCGTGCAGTCCTCCATGGCCACCGACGCCTGGTTGGAGAACACCATCGGGATGCCGAGATCGCCGCAGGCCTGCGCGGCGCCGAGATCCCCGAGCGGATGCGCCATGGCCGACACGCCGACCGGGCCGACGAGGATCGGCGCGGGCAGCGGGTGCCCGAACAGGGTGGTGTCGAGCGTGCGCTTCGAGACATCTCGCAGGACCCGCGGCACCAGCTGCCACTCGTCGAAGCCGGCGCCGTTGGCCGCCATGGTCCGCTCGCGACCGGCCCCACCGGCGATGTAGGCGAACGCCGCGCGCGACATCGACCGCCGGGCGCGGGCCTCCAGGGCGTCCCAGGAGATCGGCGTCGCGGGGCGCCGGCCGAAGGCCCCAGCTGTATAGATCTCGCCTTGACGTTCGCGCCCGGACGCCACCGCGCGTCCGGCTGCAGGGCGGTGCCGGCGCAGGCGAAGCATGCGCCGAGGCTATCGGCTCGGCGGGCAGCCCGGACCAGAAGTGAGCACCGAGTGACCTGGTAGGTGAGCACCGCCCGAGGTGATGCTGACCGCCTCCCCAGCGCGACGGCAACGGAGGCGATCGCCATGTCCGAACCCCACATCATCGTCGTGGGTGCCGGTCTCACCGGCCTGAGCGCAGGCGTGCTGCTGGCCCGTGACGGGCATCGCGTCACCGTGCTCGACCGCGACCCCGCCCCGCCGCCGGACGGCCCCGAACGCTGCTGGCAGGGCTGGGCACGGCCCGGCGTCAATCAGTTCCGGCAGTTGCATCTCATGGTGCCGCGGTGGCACCAGATCGTCGCGGCCGAGCTGCCGGACGTGATCGACGTCCTCCTCGAGCTGGGTGGGCGGCGAGTGAACCTGCTGGACCTGTACCCGGAGTCGGCCACCGGCAGTCGGCGCGGCGCCGACGGACAGTTCCTCACCGTCACCGCGCGCCGGCCGGTGCTCGAATCGGCGCTCGCCCGGGTGGCGCAGCAGGTGCTGACCGTGCGGCGCGGCGTGCGGGTGACCGGGCTGCTGACCGACATCGGCGCGGCGGGTCGACCGCGCGTGACCGGAGTACGCACCGCGACCGGGGCGACGTTGACGGCCGACCTGGTCGTCGACGCCGGTGGCCGGCGCACTCCGGTGCCGGCGCTGCTCGCGCAGACCGGCGCACGAGCCCCGCACGAGGAGCGCGCGCCGAGCGGGCTCGTCTACTACCCGCGCCACTACCGCGACCCGGACGGTCGGCTGCCCGAGGGAGCGGGGGGCGTCCTCACGCACCACGAGTCGTTCTCGACGCTGACCCTGCCGGCCGACAACGGGACGTGGGCCGTGGCACTGGTCGGCAGCGCGAGCGACCGCGCGTTGCGACCGTTGCGCGATGCACGTGCGTGGGAGGCCGCGGTGCGGTCGACTCCGGAAGCCGCCCATTGGATCGACGCCGAGCCGATCACCGGTGTCGAGCCACTCGGCGGGCTGCACGACATCCGGCGCAGCTACGTCGTCGACGGGGCCGCGGTGGCCAGCGGCCTGGTAGCCGTCGGCGATGCCTGGGTGGCCACGAACCCGTCCTTGGGACGCGGCGCGGCGATCGGGTTGATGACGGCGTGCGTGCTGCGCGACGCGGCCGCCGAGGTGGACGACCTCGGCGGCCTGCAGTTCGCACAGACCTACGCGGCCGCCGTGGATCGGTGGGTCGACCCGTACGTGACCGCGACGATCGGCTTCGGTCGGCACCGGCTCGCGGAGATGGAGGCCGAGGTCGCAGGCGAGCCCTATTGCCCGGACGGTCCGGAGTGGCCGATGACGACCGCCCTGATGACGGGTGCGCGCCACGATCCCGACCTGCTGCGCGCCTACGCACGCATCGGTTCGATGCTCGGCGTGCCGTCGGACGTGCTCGCCGACGCAGACCTGCAGGCGCGGCTGCGCCCACACCTCGGCTCCGCGCGCTATCCCGACGCCGACTGCAGCCGTGCCGACCTGCTGACGGCGATCAACAGCTCGACGCTGGCGGCCTAGCCGGAGACGAACGGCAGCACACGCTCGCGCGGGCGACCGATGATGGCTCGGTCGCCCTTGACGATCACCGGCCGCTGCATGAGCCGCGGGTGTGCGACGAGCAGGTCGGCCACCTGGTCGGGGGTCTTGTAGTCGCCGGCATCGAGACGCTGCGCGGTGAAGAACGCGTCCTTGCGGACCAGGTCCTCGGGCGGGTCCTCCAGCTTGTCGATGAGGTCCAGCAGCGCGGCGCGGTCGAGCGGCGTCTTGAGGTACTGCACGACCTCGACGTCGTATCCGTTGTCGGTGAGGTCGCCCAGGGCGTGGCGCGAGGCCGAACAGGTCGAGTTGTGGAACACGGTCAACGCTGGCATGCCCTCGACCTTAGTGAGCGCGACAATCAAGGCGTGCCGAATTCCGATGCAGCGCGCCCACGCCGCAACACCCGGCCGCGGGACCGGCTCGGCCGACCGTTGCCCTACGGGGCGACGGGTATCGAGGCGCCCCCCGACGACGTGACGCGTACCCCGGCGCAGGCACTGGACGACGCCGAGCGGCTGCTCGACTCCGGGATGGCGTTCTACGCCCACGAGGTGCTCGAGGACACCTGGAAGAACCCGGCGACCGCGCCGGCGGAGCGCGAGCTGTGGCGCGGCCTGGCCCAGCTCGCGGTGGGCATCACGCATGCCGAGCGCGGGAATTCGGCCGGCTCGGCCGCGCTGCTGCGCCGCGCCGCGGCCAACCTGGCGCCGTGGGCCGGCGCGCATCCGCACGGCGTACGCGTCGACGACATCCGGGCGTGGGCCGCGGCAGCCGCGCGACGCCGCCGAGCACGACCGGGTGCTACCCGCACGTCCGCGGCTCACCTCGTGATCGACAACGTGCCCTGGCCGGAGGTCGACGCGCCGGCCGGGCCCGGCGAGATCGTCGGCTGGGACGCGGCACAACTCTCGGTCGCGATCCGCTCCGGGCTCGTGACCTGTGTCGAGGTGATGACCGCCTACCTCGACCACATCGCGGCGCTCAACCCGCTGGTCAACGCCGTCGTCGACCTGCGACCGCGAGACGAACTGCTGGCGCAGGCCGCCGCCAAAGACGCCTTGCTCGCCGCCGGCACCTATCAGGGCTGGATGCACGGCTTCCCGCACGCGGTAAAAGACCTCGCCGATGTGGCCGGCTTCCCGACGAC
Organism: uncultured Actinomycetota bacterium; assembly: GCA_963850835.1. Lineage (GTDB taxonomy): Bacteria > Actinomycetota > Actinomycetes > Mycobacteriales > Jatrophihabitantaceae > Jatrophihabitans. The sequence goes on from CAWKNB010000012.1 coordinate 82,048, forward strand.
GATGGGATTCTTCCGTGCGCCGTTCGCGGCATCACCGGCCGCATCGGATTCGTTACATGTCGCCCGCATCCGCGCCGCCGGGGCGATCTTCGTGGGCAAGACCAACGTGCCCGAGTTCGGACTCGGATCCCAGACCTACAACCACGTCTACGGTCCGACGTCGAACGCCTACGACCAGTCCCGGACCTCGGGCGGCAGCAGCGGGGGAGCAGCCGTCGCGGTCGCTCTCCGCATGCTGCCGGTGGCCGACGGCAGCGACTTCCTCGGTTCGCTGCGCAACCCCCCGGGCTGGAACAACATCTTCGGCCTGCGGCCGTCGTTCGGCCGGGTACCCTCCGACGGCGCCGACGCGTTCGTCGCGCAGGGTGGCGTCGACGGGCCGATTGCCCGCACCGCCCTCGACCTCGCGCTGCTGCTGCGCACGATGTCCGGCTACGACCCGCGCGCGCCGTTGTCGATCGAACAGGACCCGGCACACCTCACCGCACTCGAGCGCACCGACGGCGAGTCAGCTGATCGGAAGGTGCTCTGGCTGGGCGACCTCGGAGGCTATCTTCCGATGGAGCCCGAGATCCTCGACGTGTGTCGGGGTGCGCTGTCGCACTTCGAGTCGCTGGGCATGCAGGTTTCGATTTCCGAATCACTGCCGACCTTCGGCGACTTCCGCGGCACCTCCGACCTGTGGCCGACGTGGTTGGCCTATCGGCACTGGCTCGCCGGAACGAGCCTGCTGCCGGTGCATGCCGATCCGGCGCTGCGCGCCTGGATGAAGCCGGAAGCGCTCTATGAGATCGCCGGTCTGCTCGACGGTGTCGACGGCAGCGGCGCGCTCACCGCGGCGGCAGTCCATCGCGCCTCAGTGGTGCGCACTGCCATGTACCAGGCGTTTCGCCGGTTGTTCGACGAGTACGACTTCGTGCTCCTCCCGACCGCGCAGGTATTTCCGTTCGACCTGTCGCTGCACTGGCCGACGTCGGTCAACGGCATCGAGATGTCCAGTTATCACCGGTGGATGGAAGTCACCGCCATCAGCACGCTGATCAACGCGCCGACCCTGGCGATGCCGGCCGGCTTCAGCAGCGGCGGGTTGCCGATCGGGTTGCAGGTGATCGGCCCCAATCACAGTGAATTCGCGTTGCTCCGACTCGCGCGGGCCTGGGAACGTCAGACCCGGTGGGTCGAGCGGGTCAGGCCGGCCCTGCTTTCTCACTCGCCAGACCGAGCAGGTCCCGAACCTCCGACCACAGCTGCGTGAACGCAGCACCGGCAGGGCTGCGCGGTGCGAAGAACGTGACCGGCTGCCGACGCACGGCCATCTGCTCGACGTTGCTCGCGATCGGCACGGCAGTGACGCTGAGTCGCTTGTGCTGAGTCGGCAACGTGGACACGATCTCGCGGTGCAGGCTGCGACGCCGGTCGACCATCGAGAAGTAGCCCTGCACCAGCGGCCGGTGACCGTCCAGCCCGTCGACGAACGCGGTGAGTTGTTCGAAGGTACGCACCGACAGCACCGTCGGGATCAGTGGCGCGAGCACCAGATCCGCTGCTGTCAGGACATTCTCGGACACCAGCGACAGGCTCGGCGGCACGTCGAGCAGCACCACGTCGTACTCGGCTGCCAGCGGGCGCAGCAACTTGCGCAGCGTGCGCTCCGGCCGGGTGCGTTCGTTGAGGTCGATGTCCATGTGCCGGTAGGTGAAGTCGGCCGGGAGCAGGTCCAGCCCGTCGAAATCAGTGGCCTTCACGGCGTCGAGCATCGGCCGTGACCCGCCGACGAGCTTGCGGCTGCCGCCCTTGACCTTCGCCCGGATGCGGAACAGGAACGTCGCGGCGCCCTGCGGGTCGAGATCCCACAGCAACGTGCGGCGCCCGTCCTGGGCCGACAGGTAGGCGAGATTGACTGCGGCAGAAGTCTTTCCGACCCCGCCCTTGACGTTGTACGACGCGATCGTCTTCATGAGACGAACAACCGGTCGAGGTGATGGGCGGCGCGATTCCCGAGATACTCGTCGTGGTGGGCGGTGAGCTCGGAGCGGGCGTGCCGTTGCCGCTCGTCGAAGCGCGCAGCGAGGTCGCCCATCGCGAGCAGCGCCACGGCCGGAGCCTCACCCTCGTCGATCATCTCCTGCGCGAACGCGCGCAGCGCCAAGGCCTGCACCTCGCCGTCCTGGAACTCGCCGAGCACCTGTTGCAGCTCCTTGAAGTCACCGATCACCTGCTTGTAGGCGCGCCGGTCGAGGATCGGCGCGAACACCTCGAGCAGGTAACGCAGCTCCTTGCACTTCTTGCGCAAGGTGTGGATGTCCTCCGCCGGTGAGTCCGTCGAGATCGCCGCCGCCTTCTTGCGAACACTGCGGAAGGTGCGATGCAGGCGGTCGTTCGCCAGCCCGGCGGCAGTGCCCGAGCCGGGACCGATCTCGAGAACGCGGTCCAGGTCCGCACGCCACGACTCCCGCAGCTCGGCGAAGCGGCGGGACCGTAGCTCCCGGACGAGTTCGCGGCGCACCGCGTTGCGGCGGCGCCGCAGGTGTGCGGCGAACGGGAGCAGATCATTCGGGCTGGTGATGCTCGCGGCCATGTCGTCGACGCCGAGCAGATACACGTCGAGATCGCGTGTGGGTGTGGTGATCTGGCCCAGCCAGCGGAACTCAGGGATCACCCGCGCGGCCATGCCCTCGGGCAACGCGTCGCCGAGCAGCTTCAGCACCGAGCGCGTGCGGCGCACCGCCACGCGCAGGTCGTGCAGGAATTCGGTGTCCACGTCATCGAGCGCACCGGCGACGTTCGCCTCCAGCTCGTCGAGAAAACCGAGCAGTGCGGCGGCCACCGCGATGGCGGCCGGCTGGTCCGGGGTCATCGCCGGGCGGGTCACCCGGGCCGGCTCGTCGGCGAGTTGCGCCGGCGAAACGGGAACTTCCTCGAACCACGTCCGCCGGGCTCGCACGATCGCTTCGTCGGCGCGCAGCAACTGCACGGCTTTCTTCCCGTCCCGCTCGTAGCCACGCAGCGAGGCCACGTGAACACGCGGTGGCACGGGCTGCGCGCCGGTCAGCGCGCTCGTCCACCACGTGACGCGCGCCACCGTCTTCGTGTCCGCGTTCAGCAGCGAGAACGTCCGGCCGGTCGCCTTCGAGGTTGCGTACGGCACCAGCGCGCGCACCCACACCGGGCCGGCCAGCAACGAGCGGACCGGACCCTCGGGCAGAGTATGCAATTCAGCCGGAAAGCGGGTCTTGCCGACAACCTGCTCGACCGGCGACGCGTCCGGAGCCACCGCGATCAGCGCACCTCGTCGCGCGCAGTACACGACGTGCCACCCCGCCCGTTGCACACGGGCGTCGACGGTGTCGAGATGCATCAGACTCATCGACTGCGTCGCATGCGGCTCAACAGTGTATTCGCCGTCGAACGCCGTGGCGAAAAGCGAAGCCACCGATTCCGGATCGGACGGTGCGTTTCCCGCGGCCCAGCTGAGGGTGTCGGTCGAAGCAAGTACTGCGAGCGCGGCGGTCAACGACATGATGAGCGGAAGTTACCAGCCGGACATGAACATGACGCCCTACGTTCACCGACGTGTCACGTGCAATCGTCAGGGCGTCAGCACGATGCGCCGGGACGTCGTAACGGCGTCCGACCACGCGCGTTCCACCTCGGCCAGCGGCATCGGCCGCGCGTCGACCGCGAAGGTGCCGCTGGTGAGTTCACCGGCCAGCTCGGGGAGTTCGGCCAGGATGTCGGCGGTGGGCACCGAACCCTGTCCGCTGCCGACCAGCTGCAGGCGTGCCGCACGCAGGGCTGCGGACGGGATCTCGGCCGTGCGCCCGGCCGTCGAGCCGATCTCGATCCAGGTCAGCGGCTTGGCGCGATCGGCGCGCGCGGTGACGACAGCGACCATCGCGGCCGCCGTCGGCGCACCCCAGACGTAGTCGAGCACGACGTCGACGTCCGCGGCCGCACGCGCCAGCTGCTCGGCGGTGGTGTCGGTGCCGAGCGCGACGAGGTCGGTGGCGCCGAGCGCGGGCAGCGCGGCGAGCCGATCGGTGTCTCGGCCGGCCGCGACGATCCGGTCCGCACCGAGCAAACGGGCCGTTTGGATCGCCATCCGCCCGGCGTTGCCCGTGGCACCCAGAACGAGCACCCGCTGGCCGGCCCGAAACCGCATCCGACGACGCAGTGCGACCCATGACGACATGGCCGGATTCATACCTGCGGCGACGGCAATCGGATCGCTGTCCGGCGGCAGCTCGATGCTGCGCCGAGCGTCGATGACCGTCTGTTCTGCCATCGCCCCCAGCGTCGTGTCCGGCAGGATGAAATACCGCAGCACGCCGTCGGGGCCGCGACCCACGCCGTCGATGCCGGGCACGAGCGGCAGCTCGGCAGTGCTGGTGTAGTGCGACCCGTCGGCCTGCGAGCGGACCCGGGGGTGCAGCCCCGCGGCGACGACGTCGACGACCAGCTGCGGTGGCTCGACCGGCGTGGGGGAGCGGAAGTCCTGGTAGCGAGGGGCGGTGTCGAAGGAACTGACGACGGCGGCTTTCATCTTGGTCCTCGTCCGAAGTAGTTGGTGATGCGAATCAATATAGTTGGTATCACGAACCGAATCAAGCTAACGTTGCGGCATGCCAGATCAGGACGCGCTCATCGACGGCCTCGTCCGGGCCGGTTTCGAGGTCATGGCGGTGTTGAACCGCATCGGCAGCGAGAACGAGCTGTCGCTGACCCAGCTGCGGGTACTGGCGATCCTGCGGGACCGCCGGCTGCGGATGAGTGTGTTGGCCGACTACCTGGGCCTGGAGAAATCCACGCTGAGCGGGCTGGCCGACCGTGCCGAGAAACGCGACCTGCTCGCGCGCAGCCCGAACGCCGACGACGGCCGCGCCGTGGACGTCTACCTGACGGCCGCCGGCGCCCGGCTCGCCGAGCGCCTCAGCGGCGAGGTCGCCGCCGCGCTGGCGCCGCTCACCGGCGCACTGACGACGGTCGAACAGCAGCGGCTCGCGGCGCTGCTGGACCGGATGCTGGCCACCCGCTCGATCTGAAGATCAGGCAGCGGTGCGCCTGGCGCGGACCAGCGTGTCGATGGCCTCACGGGTCGTTGCGTCCACCTCGACCGGGCGCCGGATGCGCTCGGCGCGTTCGATGTCCAGTCCGGCCAGCGCGCCGGCCACCAGGTCCGGGCTCTGCAGCACCGCGGCGTCCTGCGGTCCGCCGACGCCGTCGGTCAGGTTCTGCAGGTCGTGGGAGACCAACAACAGCGTGCCGCCCGGCGCGACCGCGGCGGCGGCCATCGCCAGCACGCTTTCCAGTTGCGGCCAGGGCAACTGCAAATAGGCCAGGAGCACGAGGTCGAAGCGATCCTCGGGCCGGTAGCGGAGCAGGTCGGTGACCACGATCGTGAGCGACACGTCGCGAAGCTCGGCCGCTCGTTCGGCTTTGGCCAGGCCGACCGCGGAGAAGTCGACCGCGGTGACCCGCCAGCCTCGTTCGGCCAGCCACAGGGCGTTGCGCCCCTCACCGGCCGCGAGGTCCAGTGCCGCGCCGGGGGAGAGGTCGCCGACCTCGTTCGCGACGGTCTGGTTCGGGCCGGCCGACCACACCAGTTCGGCGGCGGCGTAGCGATCGTCCCAACCAGCGGCGTCCATGCGATCTCCCTCGTCCGACCGCACGGACGATAACGGCGCTACCGGACCAGCGCCTCCATCACGTCCTTGCTGTGCGTGATCGGCAGCCGGTTGCCCTCGAGCTCCACCCGCGAGCCGTCGGCAGTCGTCAAGCACAGGGTGCGGACGTTCACGCGCCCTTGAACCGTTGCGGTCAGCCCGGCGCGGGGCAGGCGGAACACGAGTCGCTGCGGCTCGCGACTGCGTGAGCGACCGGCGAACCCGTAGACCCACTCGGCCGACACGCCGACGATCATGTCGACCGGCAGGCCGTGCGCGGCGGCCATGCCGCGCCGGGCGCCCAGCGCGCCGCCGACGGTGCCGATCGCGTCGCCTGCCGGGCCGGCGAGGCCGCCGATCCCGTCGCCGACGAACCCGCCCGCGAACATCGCCCCGGATGCACCCCGCGGGTTGAACTGGCCTGCCACGGACACCGTGTCGTCGAATCCCTGGTGCGACAGTGCGGCGTTCATCGCCGCGACCATGCTCTGTTCGGACATCTCACTCATCCTCGTTTCGTCTCGATCTCGTTCGGTCGAGATCAATCGTGTCCCGGGTGAGCGCGTCGTGGAGTCGGCCAGGCGGCTGACGCCCGGACGAACGAGTGTCCCCCGATCGGTGGACCTCAGGCGTAGTTGCCCGCATCCAGATCGGCGAGCAGACCCGGCTGAGTCGGTGTCCAACCGAGTTGCTCGCGGGTGAGCCGGCTCGACGCCGGGCAGTCGGCGCCGAAGAAGCCGCCGAGCCAGTCGAAGTGCGCGCCGGCCTGCTCAGCAGGGATCGACGTCACCGGGAGGTCGAGGCGAGCGGCCGATCGACTCGGCGATGTCCCGGGTGGGAATGCCTTCCTCGGCGACGGCGTGCACGACCGCGCCGGACGCGGCGCGGTCGACCGCGAGCGCGACCAGCGTGCCCGCGTCGAAGCGGTGCACGGCCGGCCAACGGTTGCTGCCGTCGCCGATGTAGGCCGACACGCCCTTGTCCCGGGCGATGGCAACCAAGCGGGCGACGAAACCGTGGTCGCCGGTGCCGTGCACGGTCGGCGCGAATCGCACGACCACCGGACGCACCCCGCGGTCGGCGAACGACAGTGCGGCCTGCGCGTTGGCGATCCGCGGATGGCCGGCGGGATCGGGCTGGTCGCGCTCGGTCCCCACCCGGCCCACGCTCAATCCGAGTGTGCCGGACGCGATCAGCAATGGGCCTGTCGGTGCCCTCGAGCGCGGCGCCCAGCACGTCGATCGCGCTTCGGTCCGTCTGGGCAGCATCGCCCATCCGGCTGAAGTCGTGGTTGTAACCGAGGTGGACGACCCCGTCGGCGCCCGTCGCGCCGCTGCGCAGGCTGTCCAGATCGTCCAGCGAGCCACGATGCACCTCGGCACCGAGACCGGCAACGGTGTCGGCAGCGGCGTCCGAACGGGCCAGACCGAGGACCTGGTGGCCGGCGGCGAGCAGTTGCGGGATGGCGGCCGAACCGATCCAGCCTGACGCGCCGGTGACGAAGATGCGCATGGAAGATCCTCCAGAAAGCAGTGATGTCATGTCGTGACATCACCGTAACAGGCGATGTCACGTCGTGCCATCACCTAGACTGGCGGCCATGGGACGGTGGGAGCCGAACGCGGCCGAACGCCTGCGCCGGGCCGCCCTGGATCTCTACCTCGAGCGCGGCTACGAGCAGACCACCGTGGCCGAGATCGCCCAGCGGGCCGGGCTGACCGCGCGCACGTTCTTCCGCTATTTCGCCGACAAGCGCGAGGTGCTCTTCGGCGGCGCGGCGATGTTGCAGGACGAGCTCGTCCGGGCGCTCGACGCCGCGCCGGCCGCGGCGCCCCCGATGGAGGCGATCGCGCTCGCGCTCGATGCCGCGGCGCACCTGCTCGGCTCCGATCGCGAATACTCGCGCCGGCGGCAGACGGTCATCGCCGGCAACGCCGAACTGCGAGAGCGGGAGCTGATCAAGATGGCCTCGCTCGCCGACGCGTTCGCCGAGGCGCTGCGCCGGCGCGGCCTCGCGCGAGCCGACCGCCAGTCTGTGCGCCGAGGCCGGCGTGGCCGTTTTCCGGGTCGCGTTCGAGCGGTGGGTCACCCAAGCCGAGGACCGACCGCTTGCCGATGTCATGCGCGAGTCGCTGGCGGAATTGAAGGCGCTCAGCGCGGCGTCCTGACGCGCCCGGGCCGCGTCCGCGGCAGTCCGAACGAGCCGAGCACGTCGGCATCGAATCGCGTCATCGCCCGGATCCGGTCACCGGCGAGGGAGAGCACGTACAGCCCGATGCCCTCACTGACGCCACCCGACGTGCGCAGGTACGCGCCGAACGCCGGCTGGCCGTTGGCCCGGGCCGGCACGAGATCGAACCTGCGGCCGGCGCCGAAGATCGCGGCGCAGAATCGCGCCACGACGTCGCGGCCGTGGTACTCGAACGGCATCGGCGGCATCGCCATGAACACGTCGTCGGTGACCAGGGCGACCAGCGCGTCGACATCGGCTGCCTCCCAGGCGCGCAGGAACGCCGCGACGATCGCCTCTTCGGTGTCCGATCCGGGCGACGGCGGGCGCTCGGCCGACGGGAAGCGGTCCCGCAGCCCGACGCGGGCCCGACGCAGCGCGCTGTTGACCGACTCGACCGTCGAGCCCAGCATGTCGGCGACCTCGCTCGCGCGGAACCCGAGCACGTCACGCAGGATCAGCACCGCCACCTGGCGAGGTGGCAGCACCTGCAGCGCCGTCACGAAGGCGAGCGAGATGGACTCGGTCTGCTCGTACCGGGCCTCGGGACCGAGCGGCGCGGCATCGACCAGCGCGTCTGGAATCGGCTCGAGCCACACCACCTCACCGAGCCGGGTCGGCTCGGGCGGATCGACGTTCGCGACGTTCCACTCCCGGGCCGAGCGCCGCCCGGCCGATCGGCGCGCGTTCAAACACCGATTGGTCGCGATCCGGTACAGCCAGGTGCGGATCGACGCGTCCTCCCGGAAGCCGCCGAGGCCCTGCCAGGCGGCGAGCAGCGTCTCCTGGAGGGTGTCCTCGGCATCGTGCAACGAACCCAGCATCCGGTAGCAGTGCACCTGCAGTTCGCGGCGATACGGCGCGGTGAGGTCGTGGAACGCGTCGCCGTCACCGGCGCGTGCCTTGGCCAGGAGGTCGGCGGGTCGGCTCACGGCACCGCGGCGAACGCGCGGACCGGGAAGGTGCCGAAGCCGCTGATCAGGGGAGGGGTGGCGGTGAAGCGAGCGCCGTGCGGCGGCAGCTGATCGAGTCCGGTCAGGTGCTCGACGATCGGGATGCGCGCGGCGAGCAGCACCGTGTGTGCCGGGCGGGTGGCGTCGTCGATGTCGTCGATGTTGACGGAATCGATGCCGACCAACGCCGCGCCCTCATCGGCCAACCACCGCGCCGCGGCCTCGCTCAGATAGGGCGCGTCGACCGCGTACCCCGGCACGCCGAAGTGGGTGTCGCCACCGGTGTGCAACAGCACGGCCTTGCCACGCACGTCGAAAGCGGCAACGGCACCGACATCGACGGCGCGCACGTCGCTGCCGACGGTCCGCACGACGACGGCCGCCAGATCGGCGACATCGGCCAACGGCAACCGGCTCAGGTCGTCACCGTCGGCGTACCGGTGGAAGGGCGTGTCGAGGTAGGTGCCGGTGTTGCCGACGAGGGTGATGCGGTCGATCGCGAATTCGGTGCCGGGCGCATAGCGCGCCCGGGATGCCTCACGAGTCAGATGCGGTTCGATCTGCGGGCCGGGCAATCCCGGATAGGTCGTCATGCCCGCGGTGATCGGATGACTGAGGTCGACCAGCCGAGCAGCAGGCAGCGGCTGCGCAGCATCGCTCGGACCGTGCCGAGTGCCCTTGTGCGGCTCCGGGAAGACACGAAGCGCGGTGACGTCGACACGTTCACTCATCAACAGTCCGAGTGAGGACACGAACAACGCCGCCGACCTCCGACTCGCTCACCTCCGCGCCGGGGACATCGACCCGGAAGCCACGGACCTGCAGCGACCCGCCGTTGGAGAATGCGACGTCGGCGTCGAACTCGGCCCGGTACTGCTCGTTGCCTGCCATGTCCCCATCGTTGGCCATGGGTCGAGCGAGTTGACGGGCATCAGGGACTGAGATGCCGGTCGAGCCAGTCGAAGGTCAGGGCGTGGTAGAGCACCCGTGCGCCGGCCTCGCAATGATCGTCGGCTCCGTCGAGCGCGGTGAAGCGGATGTGGTCGTGTTCGCAGGTCAGCGCGGCGACGAACTCCGGGGCCGAGGCGCTGATGTCGTCACCGTCGGCGCTGCACACCAGGGTGGGGCAGGTGATCTGTCCCGCGTACGGCGCCAGGGTGTAGTCGCGCAGCGTGTCGAGGTAGGCGAGCGGGGTGTGCACGCCGTGCACGAGTTGCCCGCGGCGCAGCGCCCAGCCGGCGGTCGGCTTGCGCTCGAGCGTGTGCAGGATCCGACTCACGAGCTTGGTGGCCCTCGGGCGGCGTTCGTTGAATCCCTTGGCGAGCGGGCCGGGCATCCGGTCGAGCGCAGCGGCGAACATGTCGTACGAACCACAGTCGGCGATGACCGCGGCCAGGCGATGCTCGGCCGCGGCGGCGCGGGGTGCAAGGTGCGCGCCCAGGCTCAACCCGATCAACGCGATCCGGTCGCTGTCGACATCCGCCCGGCTCCGGGCGTAGTCGATCACCGGCGTCACCACTCGTTCCCAGTCCGGACGCAGCACGAGGCCCTGCTGGAGCAGCGCACTGCCCTGCCCGGGGCCGTCGAAGGCCAGGACGTTGTAGCCGCGGGCCAATGCCGCTGCGCCGTTGAGGAAGTACAACTCCTCACAGGTGCCGTCGTAGCCACCGAGCAACACGACGGTCGGCCGCGGTCGGGCGGAACCGTCGACGGCGAAGAAGTAGCCGGGCAGCTCCGTGCCCTCGTAGGGGATGGCCAGGATCTCCGGCGGCGAGTCCAACAGGGCCGCCCCTGCTCGGAACGCCTCGATCTGCGCGGCGTTCGCGGCCGCCAACCGTTGATCGACGCCGTCCTCATTCGCCGGAGCCGAGCAGCATGACGCCCGCGGTGCGGTGATACGTGCACGCCCGGAAGTACGCCAGGCGTGCGCTTTCCCGCATACCCGCCGCCGCGCACCTGTCGGCGAGCGCCGCGGGCCCGACGCGCAGTCGCGGTCCATTCGACATACCAGCTGCCGAGATCGGTGCCGCGCACCCGGCGGGCGGTCGCCAGGCATTCACCGACATCCGCGCCGCCGTAGGCTGCGCAGCCGGCAGCTCGCAGCGTCTGCGCATCGAGCAACTCGTCCTTCACGGCAAATCTGGTCATCGCGTTCTCCTCGGTCGGGCGGGGGCAGAATGCGGCGGCGGATCTGTTGCGTGCGATGGTGTCCCGGCCGATAACCGCTGGCAAGATCCCTCGTCAGGTCGGCACGATGGGAACAGGTACCGGTTGGGAGCGATCGACATGACGACAGCGGGGAATCTGCCCGAGGTGGTGTCGCGCGAGCAGTGGCTCGCTGCCCGACGCGAGCTGCTGGCGAAGGAGAAGGAAGTCACCCGCGCCCGCGATCGGCTCAACGCCGAGCGTCGCCGGCTGCCGATGGTCCGGGTGGACAAGGCGTACACCTTCGAGGGTCCGGACGGGACCGTCGGCCTGCTCGACCTGTTCGACGGGCGCCCGCAGCTGGTGATGCACCACTTCATGTTCGCGCCGGACTGGGACACCGGCTGCCCGAGTTGCTCGTCGGCCGCCGACCAGATCGGCCGGCTGCGCCAACTGCACGCGCGCAACACGACGCTGGTGGCGGTGTCGCGGGCGCCGTACGCCACCCTCGCCGCGTTCCGTGACCGGATGGGCTGGGAGTTCCCGTGGTATTCGTCCTACGGCAGCGACTTCAACTACGACTTCCACGCGACGGTCGACGACCGGGTCGCGCCGGTGCTGGTGCACTTCCGCACCGAGGCTGAACTCGCCGAGGTCGGCACGCCGTGGACCGGCGGCCCGTGGACGTCCGACATGCGCGGCGAGGAACTGCCGGGTATCAGCACGTTCCTGCGAGTCGATGACGACGTGTTCCACACCTACTCGACGTTCGGGCGTGGCATCGAGGAGTTCCACAACGGCTACCCGCACCTCGACCTCACCGTGCTCGGCCGTCAGGAGGAGTGGGAGGAACCGAAAGGCCGGGCAACGCCGCTCGGCCTGCAGGTCGGTGGGCCGGCGATGCGCCTGCCCGACGAGTACGACTGAGCGCCGCGTCGGCTACGGCAGCGGCACCGATTGCGGAAACGAAAATACGTTGTGGGGATCGTAGGTCTTCTTCACCGTCTGCAGCTGTTTGAGATTCGGGCCCCAATACGCGTTGGCGTAGTCGGCCAGCCCCGCGTCGGCGTAGTTGACGTAGGCGGGCGTGCCGAGCCAGTGCGCGAGCGTGGCGCGTTCCCGGCGCACGAACGCGTCGAAGCGGGATGGGTCCTCGGTCGCATGGGCATACGGCCACGTGGCGGTGTATTGCACGTCGGCAAGCGCCGAACGCCATGGGAAAGCGGTGGCATTGGGGTGCACGTCGCCGACGGCGCCGCCGAGCGAATCGAAGGACACACCGCCCTCGACCATGCCGGCGACGTGCAGGCCGCTCTCCACGACTTCGGCGATCGCTTTGATGGCTGCCGCGGGCAGTGGCTTGGTCACGATCGCCGAGGTCGCCGCAGACGCCTGCCGCTTGGCCGGCGACAGGGCCGTCGAGATGCAGGTGGGCGCCGAATCGCCGGCGCATCCCGCCTCGGCGAACATCGTCGCCGCATAACTGCCCGGCGGCCCGAGGTAGCTCGTCGACGGTCGTGGGGCGTCGTGCAGCAGCTTGGCCAGCTGCTTGCTCGGCGAGCCCGATCCGATCCAGGTGCCGGCAACCGACACGTGCGCACCCTTGCCCGGATCGGCGAGCAGCTTGCACGTCGACCAGAGTTCGCGCGGCGCCGCTGCCATCCAGTGCTGCCACGCACCGAGCACCTCGTCCGCCGCTGTCAACGGCCATTGGTAGAAGAACATCGAGATGCGCGGAGCGGTACGGACCTTGAACGTCAACGACGTGACCGCACCGAAACTGCCGCCGCCACCCCGCAGGGCCCAGAACAACTCGTCGTCGGTGTGGGAGCTCACGGTCCGCAACCGGCCGTCGGCGGTCACCACCTGCGCCGACTCGAGTTGGTCGCAGGTCAGGCCGTACGTACGCGCGAGCACTCCGACCCCACCGCCGAGTGACAGGCCGGTGACGCCGACGGTCGGGCACGAGCCACCGCCGATCGAGACACCTTCCGCGCCGAGTCGGGTGTAGACGTCGGCGAGCAACGCGCCGGCACCGACGGTTGCGGTTCTGGCACGGTGATCGACCTGCACGCCGTCGAGCAGGGCCAGGTCGACGACCAGGCCCGGGCCGGACGACCATCCGCCGTAGGAGTGACCGCCGTTGCGGATGCGCAGCGGCGCTCCGCCGTCGGCAGCGAACCGCACGCACGCAGCGACGTCACTGCTGTTCTTGCAGTGCGCGATCGCCTGCGGCGGCCGCTGCTTGCCGAACCGTGGGTTGTAGAGGAGCGATTTCGGGTCGTACCCGGTGTGTCCGGGCAGTGACAGGCGCCCGGACAGCTGCTTGGCCAGCTGCGCATACGTAGGTTTGGTGGACGGTGCCGCCGCGCCCTGCAGCGGCGTCGATGACGTCGCTGTCGTGGCCGCCGCCGGCGACGTGGCGGTGGCCGAGCGGGCCGACGACGATGCCGCGCCGACCCGCGCCGGGCTGCTGGTGCACGCCGCGAGCACCGCACCGAGTCCGGCGAGGCCGCCGAGCCGCAAAGCATCGCGCCGGCCGAGTTCGTGATCCACACATGCATCGTGCCTCGCCATTCGATATCTGGTCGCGGGAAACGCCGGAGGCCTGGGGTCGTCCTGTCGCAGACCCGGCGCTGGAGAATGCCGGTGTGCCTCCCGCCGTCGTCACCGAGCTCGCCGCAAGCGGCGTCGAACGGGGGTCTGTGCTCGGGCTGGCCTTCGCCGAGGGCGTGGGGGTCGGTCTGGCCGCCGGTGGTCAGACGTGGTCGGTAGCGGCGGCCGATCCGATCGCCGTGATCGCCGGCATCGAGGAAGCGGTCGGGCCGCGGTGGACGTGGTGGGGACGCGGGGGAGTGGACCGCCTTGTCTCGAACGGGTTGCGGGTCAAGGCGTGTTGGGATGTCGGGGCAGTGCACCAGATGCTGTTCGGAGGGTCTGCTCCGGGCGCGGCCGCCGCGTGGGCGCACGTGCACGGGCTCCCGACCGACCAGGCGCCACGCAGCGGCCAGCTGAACCTGCTCGACGCGGCGGGCGAGGACGGCGGCGACCCCGAGGTGCCGGTGCGGGCGGACGGCTACCTGCGCCCGGAGTGGGTCGACGGCGGCTGGCGACGCACACCGGTTCGCCTGGCGCTCCTGGGCAGCGGCTGCGCTCGAGTGCGCCGATCGGCAGCACCACCTGCTCGGTGAGTTGCCAGCAGGTGGTGATCCGATGTTGACGGCGTGGTCGGAGTCGGCGGCCGAACTGCTGGCGGCAGAGCTGCAGGCCGACGGGCTCCCGGTCGATCTCGAACGAGCCGAGCAGCTGATCAGCGCGGCCTCCGGCGCCCGACCAGAGCACCCGGCTGACACCGACCGGGCGCGCGACGAGCGCGACGAGTTGGTGCTGCGATACGCGACGCAGCGAGTCGACCTGCGCAATCCCGCGCACGTGAAGGCAATGCTCACAACCGTCGGGATCGATGTGCCGGATACGCGGTCGTGGCGCCTGGAGCCGTTCCGCACGGCGCACCCACTCGTCGATGCCTTGCTGACCTGGCGCAAGCGCGAGCGCATCGCCACCACGTACGGCTACCGCTGGCTCGACGACAACCTCAGCGGCGGCCGGCTGCGTGGGACCTGGACGGGGAGCGACGGGGCGGCGGGTCGGATGACCGCCTCGGCGGGGTTGCACAACCTCCCCGCCGAACTGCGGCCGGCGGTCGCGGCCGACCCGGAGCAGGTATTCGTGCGCGCCGACCTGGGCCAGATCGAGCCGCGTGTGCTCGCCGTCGTCTCGGGCGACGACGGCCTGGCCCGAGCCGGCCAACATGATGATCTGTACGCGCCGATCGCGGCGCGGCTCGCCGTCACGCGACCCGTCGCCAAGGTCGCTGTGCTCGCCGCGATGTACGGGCAGACCTCAGGGACGGCAGGCCAGGCGCTGCGCGGGCTCACGACCGCGTATCCGAAGGCCATGGGCTACCTCGACCGTGCCTACGCCGAAGGCCGTGCCGGGCGCGACGTGCGCACGTTCGGCGGCCGGCTGGTGCGCATGCCCGCGCTGCCCGACGGGCTCGACGAGGACGGCGTGCGAGCATTCCAAGGTGCCCGCGGCCGTTACGCCCGCAACGCCGTCATCCAGGGCGCGGCTGCGGAGTTCTTCAAGATCTGGGCCGTCACCGTCCGCGCCCGAGCCGCCGACACCGGCGCACGGATCGTGTTGTGTCTGCACGACGAGCTGCTCGTGCATGTCCCGGCCGATCAGGCTCGACGCACCGTCGAACTCCTGCACGCCTGCCTGAGCGAAACCGCGGCACGCTGGCAGGCTCATCGCCCCACCGCCGTCCGCTTCCTCGCCGACGTCAAAGTCGTCCAGCGCTGGTCCGAGGCCAAGGACTGACTCGCCCACCGAAGTCACATCGCGCAGCGACGGACGGTGAGACGCGGGCGCAGCGGTTGTGCCACGTCGAGGTCGAACCGGTAACGGGCTTCGCCGATCTCGCCTGAGAGGTCGAGCCCCAAATTGTGCGAGACGTTGTTGTGTTGGAGGGCGACCGGTTCGCCGAGCCTCACCTGCTCTTCGAATTCCCAGCCACCGAGGTTGCATCCCGACGACCAAGTAGCGTCACCGATCTTGAACGTGTACGCCGCAGGGGACAGCACCATCGTGGCGCTGTAGCCCTCCCCGCCGTCCCACGCGAGCCGTCCCGACTCTGACGGGGAACTGTTGCCAGCCGTCCATCGAGCCCCGGATGTAGAGAGCCGAGCCGAGTGGACCGCCGACATGGTCAACGATCTCCCGCCATGCTGGCGGCGGCACCCGCCCCTGCGTCAAGAGCGCAACGGCCGGCCAGTCGAGGTCGGAGCAGTCCGCTAGCAGACATTCCATGGCAGCGAACCACGACCGGTTTCGAGCAGCATTGACCTCGCCGTCTGACACTGCGAAGGGCGCGGCGACGAGCGTTCCGACGAGCTTCTTCGACAGCGGCCAAGGCAAGCTTGCGTCGCTCGCCGCCTGGTCGATCACCGCAGTCGGGAGGACGTCGTCGCGGCATATGAAGTGCCGGATGCACAACCCGTGAAACGCCACGGCATCTGCCGGCTTCTCGTGCAGGCGCTCGAGGAGCAGACGGGTCGACGCCGGATCGGCCAGAGTGCCGAGCACATCGGCGGCCCACTCGTGCCCGGCCGTCAGTCGTTGCGCCAACATCGGATATATGCCCGCTGCCGCGAGCGCGGAGTTCAACGCTTCGCGTCGCGACTGCTCACGGGCTGTCCGCGCGGCGAGATCGCCCAGGGCGATGCTGACATCGGGAAGAGGGCGAAACACGTCCGTGTGGAAAACACACGCGCCGAGATCGTGCAGCCTGAGCCGGAATTCGTGGTCCTGCGATTCGTCCAGACCTCGTTGCAGCCCCTCGGGCGAAACCAACATCTCCACCTCACGGCCACCAGCATCGATGATGATGAAGACGTCGCGGCGGACCGCCCCAGCCAATTCCCGGGCGTAGTCGGGCGGATCATTCAGGACGAGGACACCGCGCCGTCCGGCCGCCGTGTGATAGCGGACCCAGATCCACAGGCGAGCAAAGCCCCGCAGCGCTTCATCGGGCGCAGCCGTCATCGTGAACCAAGCCGTCCGGCGGGTGTCCGGTCCGAGCGAAAGTGCCGGATGCAAGGGGTGTACCTCGTCGGAGACATCGCGAAAGCTGAACCGGTATTCGGCATCCGGCGCTATGGCCACGCCGGCCGTGCTGCCCGCTCCTCCGACCCACTCGTTGTAGATGCGGGCGCTGTCGACGATGAACTGGTCGCCGCCGCGAGCAGCGAGCCACACAGTCATGACGACGGTCGGGTCGTACGGATCCAGTTGATTGATGACGCGCGAGAGGAAGAGCCCGTCGCTCGGCGCGAGTTTGGGCAGCGGCTGGTCCTCCGGACGGAGGTAGACGCTCGTGCGCGCCTGGGACTCGTAACCCCTTTCGTTTCGAGTCGGAACGGGCTCGACCGGATGACGCACGGGCTCGCCGGGCACCAACCGCCGTACGAGATTGTCGTAGTCGCGATGCGCGTCGTAGTGGCTGAAGGCCCGTAGTTGGGAGGGGATGAGCCGTCGGTCGGTCGGGCCGAGCGTGATCGGCACGTACCGATCGCTCGTGTTCCCGGTGTCGTAAAGGTCCTGCAGAATCAGAAATCCTTCGTAGTTCACGCCAAGGCCCAATTGCGGATCATTGGTGCCTTCGAACGCCCGCCGATATGTGGGCGTGCAGACGCACAGGACGTAATCCGATGTCTCGAAGCGACGCTGGATCCACCGCGGCCAACCCTCTGGCGGGGCCTCAACATACCGGTCGATCCACGCGTCCACACCGTCGCGGCGCAACCGATCGGCAAGCGCGAGGACGGCTGCCGAGTGCTCGGACGATTCATGGCTGTAGCTGACGAAGACGCGGATCGGACGCTCCATCCGGCACCTCCGTCGCTGCGCTCGCCGAACGGAAGGTACGTCGTCCGCTCACACCCGTCCAGCATTCACCCGCGACCCGAGTCCAATCTCACGGTGATCGTGAGCAGTTGGGCAGAACGAGGCGTGGGCTGAGACCCCCGCTTGCGTCAGCAGCCTGCTCTGGCCTCAGAGCCTCGGACGCCGTTCCCAGACGATCACCATCAACGGCCCGAGGAAGGCGATCGATGGGTCATCCGACATCGCGAGCACGCGGTCGAGTTCGGCGGCCGTCACGCCCGCCGCGATGATTCGCTCGCGCAGTTGTGCGAACGTCAGACGCCACGCCATAAAGCCTCGAATTTCCTTAGAAAGCAAGTCTTTTCGTTTGACCAGTTTTGTGATGGCGAGTAGTGGTCAAGACCGGACCGTCCGAAGGAGGACCCAATTCGCGGGTTTCTGACCATCGGCACGTGCCTGGGTGACACTTCGCGTGCGCCGCCTCCGTGGGTCAACGAGTGATCGCTTTCCGACACCCATCTTGTCTACCGATGAAGGACCCACTATGCGCATGAAGCGTTTGATCACGGTGCTGGCCGCCGCGGCCACTGTCGGCGGCACCGCTCTGGTCGGCACCGTCGTCGCCCAATCGGCGAGCGGCGCGCCGACCTCTGTTCTGCTCTCGCAACGCGCGGTCGCCAAGTCCTGTGGCGTATCGCAGAAGACCCAGATCTCGAATCTCGACACCGCCCTGGACAACGTCCGCACCAAGTTGGCCGCAGGCGGCACCCGCCCGCAGCGGTGGGGCGACCTCGATCTGCGCGACATCTTCTCCTACAAGGTCGACCGCCTCTGGGGGCAGGGCATTGACGGTTGCGGGACCACCGTCGCCGTCATGGAGGGGTGGGACGACCCCGACATGCAGGCTGATCTCAACGCCCTGGACGCCCAGATCGGACTCCCGGACACCACCGTCGAGACGGTGTACCCCGACGGCCCGCTACCGGCGTCCTGCCCGGCCGGGATGCAGGCGCTGGGCTCCTACGGTTCGTGTTCGGCCTGGCAGGGTGAACTCGAACTCGATGTCCAGGCGGTGCATCTGATGGCGCCGTACGCGAAAATCGTCATCTCGGCGACCCCGTCGGACAGTGAAGTCGTCGGCGACCCGTCGAGCGAGGTCGCGATGCCCGAGATCGTCAAGGGCATGGAGTACATCAGCCAGAACAAGATCGCCAACGTCATGTCGATCAGCGACGGGAGCAGCGAGACCGACTACAGCCGAGGGGCCGCCGAGATTCACGCTCAGGACCCGGGTGAGTTGACCGCCGCAGCGGCCGGCATTCCGATCTCGAACGCGACCGGCGACTGCGGAGCGGCCCAGAACCTCACGACCGCAACCTCGCAGTGCGGCACTGTGTCGTCCGGACCGGCTTCTGCCACCTGGGGCGACTCGCCATGGGTGACCGCGGTCGGCGGCAGCACCCCGCAGCACACCGCTCCCTGCCCGCCGTGTGTCACGACGAGCGGTGAGGACAGCTTCGTACTCAACCCGATCGAGGGCGCCGGCCTGTCCGAGATCTACCCGCGGCCGGCCTATCAGAACAGCATTGCGAAGATCAGCGGCAGCGCGATGCGTTCGATGCCGGATATCACGATGAACAGTTCCGACGGGACCTCCGAGTCGGCGCCGCTGTTCGCCGGTGTGCTGGCCCTGGCCACGCAGGTCAAGGGGTCCAACCTCGGCCCGATCAACCAGGTGCTTTACGACACGATGAGCAAGAAGGCCGCGAACGACGGCATCGTCGATGTGACGTCGGGGAACAACACGTTCACCCGCGGCTCGCTGACCGTTCCCGGCTACTCCGCCGCTCCGGGCTACGACGTAGCCTCGGGTTGGGGGTCGATCGACACTTCCCTGTTCGTGCCGGCGCTGGCCAAGGCGAGCGACAACAATCCGATGCCCCAGCAGGCCGGGACGGCTTGAAGGCGCTGCAGAAGTCGCTGACGATCACCCCGTCGAGCCAACTCTCCTCGACCGCGACGATCGATGTCACCGACACCGGCTTCCTGCCGGACCACCCGGTGACCATCGCGGTCGACGGCACGCCGCTGGCGACGGTGACGGCCGACACCTCGGGTAACTGGAGTTACTCCTTCACCGCAGCCGCCAAGAACCTGGCGGCGGGTCAGCACACGCTGACCGTCAGCAGCATGCTGCTGCAGCAGTCGACGACGTTCACGATCACCTCCTGAACTCTCGATGACGTGCAGGCCCGGTCGCGTCCAGCGACCGGGCCTGCGTCGTTCCACCACGTCTCCTTGCGCATGTCGCGCAGCAAATGCCCAACGGCCCGAAACTGAACCAGCGGATATAGCGAACGGGTTCAGGAAAGAATGCGACGCGTCAGATCGTTGACCCTCCATAACGGGCGCCGTACGTTCGGCCACGGCGACATGGACGACCCGAAGCGAAACATCTATCCGCATCTGCACATCAAGGAATTCGTCCTATGTTCCACGAGCTCCTCGAGCCACAAGGATCGCGTGCAAGGAGGCAGGTCCTACGCCCACGCAGCAACGAGAACGGGCCGGCCGTAGGCGGTCCGGGTTCGTAGCATGAGATCGTGAACTTGGTACGCAGCGTCGTGGTGTTCGACGCAGCCGATCTCAAAGCCGAGAGCAAGTTCTGGGCGGCGATGCTCGACGGCGACGTCGTTGAAGACGAAGCGTGGCACAGCGTCATCGATGCTGCCGGTGAATGGCGAATCGGCGTGCAGTTGGCACCGAACCACGTACGTCCCGACTGGCCGCACGGGGTACAGCAACAGGTGCATCTCGACCTGCACGTCGACGACCCGCGAGCAGCTCATGAGGAGGCAACCGCTCTCGGCGCTCAACTGCTTCGGCCGGCTGCTGATCTGGACAGTGACGAGGGTCATCAGGTGTACGCCGACCCGGCCGGGCATCCGTTCTGCATCGGCTGGGGGCACCCGTCTCGTGACGCGCTGGCCGCGTTCGTGGCCGATCGTCGGGAGCAAGGCTCCGAATGAGCGTCGCGGAACGGGGCGACCGGGCGGAGGGCCGCGACGGGAGTCAGCTGAGATGGAACTGGAACTTCTCGCCGCGGGAGATCGCGTCCGCGTAGGCGACGAGTTCTGCATCGGGCAGGCTGACGCCGATCCGGCGCAGCGCTTGAATGGCGACCGGCTTGATGTCCTTCGCGGGCTCGCCGGTGTGCTTGTCGCGCAGCGCCTTGTCGACCTCGGTCACTCGCGAAGACGCCTGCGAGAAGATCGACTGCCCGCCGCCGACGTTCATGTTGAACACCATGGCTCCAGCATCGCACGACATGGTGGGGGAGTTGACATAACGTGCGGGTCACTGGCTTCAGCTCGTCACCGTGCGAGGACTGCTCGAAACGGCGACAAGGCTAGGTGGTGAGTACCGATGGGGCCTCATCCCCGACAGCGACGGGTCAGTCGAGAGCCGTGTGACCGCACAGGTGCCGAACCAATGCAACGCGGTGTCACCAGCACGATCGCGGAGTAGGGGGCCTTCCGTCTTGAAGTTGACATAATGTACATTATCGGCGCTTCGCGTCGGTCGTGGATTACGCTGCCGTTCAACCGCCGGTCACGGACATCGTCCGGCTCCATTCGAATGCCGTGTCGGCAGTCATGTTGCCGCCGCAGACGACGAGCGCCAGCCTGGTGTCCGGGCCGGTCCTCTCGAGCACCGCGTGTGCAGCAGGCACGAGACATCCGGCCGCCGGCTCGGCCCAGACCTTCGCCCGCTCGGCAAGGGTCAGCGACCCGGCGACTGCGGCGCTATCGCTCACGACCACCACGTCCTCGACCAGTTCCGAGACGTGCGCGAGCGTCAGCTCGGACACGTGCGGCGCGCACAGCGTCGTCACGATCGAGGTCGGGGCGACCGACACCGGGGCGCCGCGGTCCAACGCCCGACGCATCGCATCAGCGCCCTCGGTCTCGACTCCCCACACCCGCACGTCGGGACGGCGACCGCGCACCGCCACTGCCACGCCGGAGATCAAACCGCCACCACCGATGCTGACGATCACGTCGGTGATGTCCGGCGCATCCTCGATCAGCTCCAGCCCGACCGTGCCTTGTGCGGCCAGCACGTCGCGGTCGTCGAACGGGTGGATCGGCACGCGACCAGCAGCGACCAGCTCTTCCATCAGCGCGAACGCAGCGGGCATGTCCGGTGTCAGTCGCACCTCTGTGCCCGCGGCGCGGCACCGCTCGATCGACTCTGCCGGCGCAGCCTCCGGCATGACGACCAGGGCCGGCACACCGAGTGTCCGAGCGGCCTCGGCGACCGCGAGCGCGTGGTTTCCGCCGCTGACGGCCACCACGCCCGCCGAGCGCTGTTCGACGGACATGCACAACAGCTTGTTGTACACACCGCGAGGCTTGAACGAGCCGGACAGCTGGAACAGCTCGGCCTTGATCACCGTCGGGACGCCGAAGAGCTCGGACAGCCCGGGACTCGGCAGCGTCGGGGTCCGGATGACCCGACCCGCGATCGTCGCGGCAGCATCGGCCACGTCCGCACAAGTCACCAGGTCGATGTCGGTCATCCCTCGAACCTATGCCGAAGGCGCCGATCACGTGACAACCGCGCGCCGGTCCCGGACGCGCAGGATCGTCACGATGGCGAGAAGAATGAGCGCGGGCAGGACGAGCAGACCGAGCCGCAATCCGATCACCTGGGCGAGGACACCGACCGCGAGCGGTCCGACGATCTGGCCGACGCCGGCCACGGTGAGGGTTTGGCCCAATGCCTGATCGGCCGTTCGGCCGCTCGCGCCGACGTGCAGCGCGGAGGCGAGCGGGAACGCGCCGCCGATCCCGATGCCCGTGACGACGAGTCCCGCACCGGCCAGGACCGGGTTATCGGCGGCGAGCAGGATCGGCGTACCGGCGAGCGCCGTGGCGAGAGACAGCTCGAGCACCACACCCGTCGGCAGGCGTCGGGCCAGCCGGCTCGCGACAACCCGACCGACGAGGTTGGCCGCGTACAGCACGCTCACCAATGCGACGGCAACGTCCTGATCGATGCCGACCTCGTCGTGCAGGTAGGTGGCGGCCCAGAAGCTGAGGGTGAACTCCATGCCGACGACCGCGAAGATCGTGACAAGAGTGCGCCGTGGCGTGCGGCGCCCGGCGCCATGGGTGTCCGCCGCCGGTGGCCGGGCCACGTCCGGCAACTTCGTCGCATACACAGCGATCGCCGCGGTCATGACCAGGACGAATGCGACGACGAAGGAGAACCGCCAGGTGACCACTGTCGCGGCGCACACGCCGACCACCAGGGGCGTGGCGATCCCGGCGAGGCTGACGGAGATCTCGCCCTCGGTCATGGCCACGGCACGGTGGTGGTGATGCAGGTCGGCGAGCAACGCCCACACGCGGATCAGCGCCGCGGTGCCGAACGCGCTGATCAAGAACGCGGCCGTGACCGTCAGCGCGAAGATGGCGCCGTAACCGAGCAGCAGGCCGGCCGCCGCCGCGCACGCGAGGCCGCCAGCGATCGTGCGCTGGCGTGGCGCGGTGGAGCGGATCGCGAGCACGCCGGCCGTCATTCCCCCGAGGGCAAAGGCAACCTGGTGCAACGAACCGACGACGTAGGAGATGTGCTCGGTCTCTTGCAGGTAGGGCAGCACCGGCCCCAGCATCGCGTTGAGGATGCCGAACGCGAAGAGCGCCGCGAACGCGACCCAGGTCGCGGTATCGCGACGGTAGGGCTGCAGTGTCTCCTCCGTCGAGCAAAGCGTGGAGCAACGCAGGATCGACGTTGATCTCTTTGCGACGGTAGCAGTCGATAGCATCCGCGCGTGGCCTCGTTGGACAGCTCCGATTTCTACGACGCGGAGCTGCGTGCGCACCACAGACACCTGCAGGCCGCCTACGGGATCACGTCGGGTGACGTCGTGCTCGACGTCGGGTGCGGCGCCGGTCTGACGACCCGCGAGGCTGCCCGCGCCGCAGCGCCCGGCCGCGTCGTCGGAATCGATGTGTCCGAGCGGATGCTCACCCGAGCCCGTCAGGCGGCCGCCGGCGAAGGGCTCACCAACATCCGGTTCGAGCTCGGCGACGCCCAGGTGCACCGCTTCGAACCGGCGCACTTCGACGTGGCGATCAGCCGGTTCGGGATGATGTTCTTCGCCGACCCGGACGCGGCGTTCGCCAACCTGGCCGGCGCGCTGCGGCGTCGCGCACGGTTGGCGTTGCTCGTCTGGCAGCGCCAGGAGGACAACGAGTGGGCCGTCGAGATCGACGCCGCTCTCGGTGACGCGGCCCAGCCTCCGCCGAAGGATCTGGACCCGTTCTCGCTCGGCGACGCCGAGGCGACCGCCCGCCTGCTCGAACGGGTCGGCTTCGAGCAGATCAATTGCGAGGACGTGCGTGAGCCGGTCTACTACGGCCCCGACGTCGATACCGCCCTCGCGTTCGTCCGCAGCTTCCAGACCACGGCCGCGGCACTCGCGACCCTCGACGTCGACGCCGCGGCCGACGTCGTCCGAGATCTCCGGAGCACCCTCGCAGCGCACTACCGCGAGGATCAGGGCGTGCTCTTCGATGCGCGCTCCTGGGTGATCACCGCGTACCGCGCAGACGGGTGACCGTCAGCCGCTGTCGCGGTGCACCAGGCTCACCCACCGCGCGGCGGGCAGCCGCGGCGCGGGAGCGGCGTCGAGCACCGCCCGCGCCCGTGCCCACAGATGGTGCGCGAAGTCGATCATGTCCAGGCGCACGGTGGTCAGGGATGGTTGCAGGAACGCGCTCATCGGCTCGTCGTCCATCCCGATCACCGCGAGATCGCCGGGCACCGACAGCCCGGCCGCTCGCGGCCGCACTCAAGCAGGCGGCGGCGCACACGTCGTTGTAGCAGGCGATCGCCGTGATCGGGTCGCGCCGACGTGACCACTCCCCCAGCACGTTGCTCAGGTCCGCGATCGAGATGGCGTTCAACGCCGGGAGTTCGACCACAGCCGGCGCCGGCAAGCCGAGCAGCTCACACGTGGCCCGCGCTGCCGCGAGGCGGGGCCGGGCGAACAACGCGAGCGCAGGATCGATCGTGGTGACGTACCCGACGTGCCGGTGTCCGGTCTCGGCCAGATGCCGGATCTGCAGCTCGGTGCTCGGATCACCGTGACCACGGCCGGAAACGGTCTGCACGCACGGCACGTGCGATCGTGCCAGCAGCGCCCGCTGCACCGAGTTCAGCTGACCCAGCGCGATCGCGAGCACCGGCTGCAGGTGCGAGAGCGTCGCAGCCAGGTCGTTCGGGTCCTGCTGCTGCCACAGCACCAGCGATCGGCCGCTCGCTGCGACGTCCGAGGCCAGGGCGGCAACCATGGTCGACAAGTTGGTGCCGTACGGGACGCCGGTGTTGATGAACAGCACCAGCTTCGACTCCCCCGCCCGCAGCGTCTGCGCCGCCACGTGCGGCGTGTAGTCGAGTTCGGCGGCGGCGTCGCGCACCCGCTGCCGGGTCGCGTCGGAGATCGACTGGTGCGGCACGTTGTTCAGCACGTAACTGACCGTCGCGCGCGACACGCCCGCACGGTGCGCGACGTCGGTGCTGGTCGGTCGGCGGGCCATCGATGTCCTCACATCCACTTGCGTCAAGGCTGAAAATATCCCACCATGAGTGGGTAACTTACACGAGTCAGCCTACGTCCCGATTGCACAGGAGACACATGTCCGTCCTCACGAACTCGGCCCAGCAGACGGTGACCGAGCGCGTCGATGCGTTGCTGGCCCGGATGAGTGTCGCCGAGAAGGCCGGACAGCTGACCCAGTACTTCTACTTCGGTCTGCTCGACGACGCCGACGCGGACCCCGCGAGCGGCCATCTGCTGCCGTCCGAGCAGGGCGCGATCGTGGAGTCGGCGCTCGCGCGCGGCGAGGCGGGCTCGCTGCTGTTCCTGAGCGATCCCGCGCAGATCAACCGGCTGCAACGGCTCACCGTGGACGGCAATCGCCTGCAGATCCCGGCGTTGATCGGCTTCGACGTGATCCACGGCCTGCGCACGATCTTCCCGGTGCCGATCGCGATGGCTGCGTCCTGGGATCTGGAGTTGATCGAGGCGGGCCAGGCGGTCGCGGCACGCGAAGCGCGCGCGGTGGGTATCCACTGGACCTTCGCGCCGGACGTCGACATCGCACGGGACCCGCGCTGGGGTCGGATCGTCGAGGGTGCCGGCGAGGACCCCTATCTGGGCTGCGCCGTGGCTGCGGCTCAAGTGCGTGGTTTCCAGGGGCCGTCGGTCGGTGCGCCCGGCCGCGTGCTGGCCGGGCCCAAACACCTGGCCGGCTACGGCGCCGCACTCGGCGGGCGCGACTACGACGAGGTCAACCTGTCCGACTCCGAGTTGTGGAATGTCTACCTGCCGCCGTTCCAGGCCGCCGTCGAGGCGGGCGCGGCGAACATCATGACCGCCTACATGACCTTGAACGGCATCCCGGCCGCCGGCAACACCTGGCTCGTCGAGGACGTGCTTCGCAAGACCTGGGGTTTCGACGGCTTCGTCGTCAGCGACGCCCACGCCGTGCACAACCTGCGCACCCACGGATTCGCTGCCGACCTGACCGACGCGGGCGCTCGAGCCCTCGGCGCGGGCGTGGACATGGAGATGGCGATCGCCGACCCGGCCTTCGCCCACCTGCCCGACGCGATTGCGGCCGGGCGGATCGATGAGCAGACCCTCGACCAGAGCGTGCGTCGCATCCTGGAACTGAAGGTCCGGCTCGGGCTGCTCGACGAGCCCTACGTCGACGAGGACGAGGCCCGTGAGGTGCTCGCCGACCCGGCGCACCGCCGAGCCGCCGCGGTGGCCGCGCAGCGGTCGGCCGTGCTGCTGCGCAATGAGCACGCCACCTTGCCGCTGCAGGCCGACCAGCTGGGTTCGATCGCGGTGCTCGGGCCGCTGGCCGACTCCAAACGCGACACCCTCGGACCCTGGTCGTTCGCGTTCGACCTGGACGAAACCGTCACCGTGCGCGAAGGCATCGAGGCCAAGGTCGGCGAGACCGTCGAGGTTCGCTACGCCCCCGGGCTGCGGCCGGCACAACGGCCCACGGCGTCGATCTTCGACCAGCACGGCGGCAACCGGCCCGAGGACCCTCAGGATTTCGACGACGCCGCGGAATTGCAGCGCGCGGTCGAACTCGCCCGCACCAGCGACGTGACCGTGCTGGTCGTCGGCGAATGGCAGAACCTGGTCGGCGAGCAAGCGGCCCGCTCGACGCTCGATCTTCCCGGCCGCCAGCACGAGCTGCTCGAGGCCGTCGTGGGCACCGGCACGCCAGTCGTGCTGCTGGTGATGAACGGCCGCCCGCTCGACCTGCGCTGGGCCGCGCAACACGTGCCGGCCATCCTCGACATCTGGTACCCCGGCACACAGGGCGGAACCGCGGTGGCCGAGCTGCTCTTCGGTGCCGCTTCCCCGGGCGGGAAACTCCCGTTCACGTGGCCGCGGTCGGTGGGCCAGGTGCCGATCATCTACTCGCACACCACCTCCCACGACCCGCAGCACCAGTCCGAGCGCTACTGGGACGAGCCCAGCACCCCGCTGTTCGCCTTCGGCCACGGCCTGAGCTACACCACGTTCGCCTACTCGCAGCTGCAGCTCGACCGCCCCGCGATCGGCCGGGGCGACACGCTCACGGCCTCGGTCGACGTCACCAACACCGGCGCGGTCATCGGCGACGAGGTGGTGCAGCTCTACCTGCACCAGCGCTCCGGGACCGCCGCACGGCCGGTCCGCGAGCTCAAGGGCTTCCGCCGCATCACGCTCGCCCCGGGCGAGAGGCAGACCGTGGAGTTCGAACTCGGGCCCGACGAACTGCGCTACTGGAACGCGGCCACCCGCGACTGGGTGATCGACGCGTCCGGCTTCGACGTCTGGATCGGTGGCGACTCGACCGCGCAGCTCACCGCAACCTTCACCGTCGAGCACTGATCCGAGACCGATGTCATGAGCTCCACCGAGGTCGACGCCGTGCCGACGACGCATGTCGTGGATGCGGCGCGTCGCGCGACGTCCGTCGCCTTCATCGGGTCCGGCTTCGCGTTCGCCAGCTGGGCGTCGCGCATCCCACAGGTGCGCGACCGCTTGGGCCTGACGCCGGCCTCATTGGGTCTGGTGCTTCTGGCGATCGCCGTGGGGTCGCTCATCGCACTGCCGTTGGCCGGTGTGGTCGTGCACCGGTTCGGGTCGATGCGCGCGGTCGCCAGCACGTCGGCGCTGCTCAGTGTCGCGTTCGTGATCGTCGCGCTGGGATATCTCTCCGGCGTGGTGCCCGTACTGATCGGGTTGTTCGTCGCCGGATTCGCCAATGGCACGTGGGACGTCGCCATGAACGTGCAGGGTGCCACGGTCGAACGGCGCTGCGGCCGGGCGATCATGCCGCGCTTCCACGCCGGGTTCAGCGTCGGCACGGTGGCCGGCGCACTCTTCGGCGCGCTGGCTGTCGCGACCGGCGTGCCGGTGACGGCGCATCTGCTCGTCGTCGCGGCGCTGGTGCTGCTCGTTGTTCCGCTGTCGGTGCGCAACTTCGTGCCCGACAGCGACGACCCCCGGTGGCAGAGACCGCGCAGGAACCGCCGGCGGCACGACACAGCGCGTTGCAGCGATGGCGCGAGCCGCGCACCCTGCTCATCGGGCTGTTCGTGCTGGCGTTCGTCTTCGCGGAGGGCTCGGGCAACGACTGGATCAGCGTCGCGTTGATCGACGGTTACCACGCACCGGCCGCGGTCGGCACGCTCGGTTTCGCGGCATTCCTGGCTGCGATGACGGCCGCCCGCTGGATCGGCCCCGGCCTGCTCGAACGCTACGGGCGGGTGTGGCTGCTGCGCGCCATGGCCGTGTTCGGTATCGCCGGGGTGCTGCTGTTCGTACTCAGCCCGTTCGTCTGGCTCGCCTTCGGCGGAGCGCTGCTGTGGGGCGCCGGCGTCTCCCTCGGCTTCCCGGTCGGTATGAGCGCGGCCGCGGACGATCCGAGCGCCGCCGCGGGCCGGGTGTCGGTGGTCGCATCCATCGGCTACTGCGGGTTCCTCAGCGGACCGCCGTTGCTGGGATTCCTCGGCAACGAGTTCACCGTGCTCACCGCGCTGCTGGCGGTCGGCGTGCTGTTGGTCGCGTCCTTGCCGCTCACCAGCGCGCTCGCCCCGTTGCGTCCGGAACCGGTGCTCGACTAAGGCTTTCTCCGGTAGTGCAACAACAGGCAACCTCCGGACCGATCGGCATCGACGAGCTCGAAGCGTTGGACTTCGCCGTCGGGTTCGAACAGCCGGCGCCCTCGGCCGGCGAGACTGGGCGCGACGACGAGGCGGAGCTCGTCGACGAGGTGCTCGCGCAATAGCGACTGCGCCAGGCTGATGCTGCCGTGGATGCCGATGTCGCCGCCCGTGCCGCGCTTGAGGTCCGCGACATACCCGGCGGCCGGCTCGGCAGTGTGGGTGGTGGCGGTCCAGGTGCGTTCAGGCGCGGCAGCGCTGAACACGACCTTCGGGGTGTGGTTGATGAAATCGGCGAACGGCTGCATGTCCGACGTCGGCCAGTGCGCGGCCCAGGTGTCGTAGGTTCGGCGGCCGAGCAGGACGGTGTCCTGATCCTCGATGACGCGGCCCAGATTGGCGAGAAGCCGATGGCCGGCGTCGCCGAACCAGCCGCTCGTTCCCGGATCATCAGCCACGCCGTCGAGTGAGAGCAGTTCGTAGAGCACGACGTTGCGCATGGCTATTTCCCTTCTCGCCGGATCACGATCAGTGCCGGCAACATCACTATGGCAGTGAGGACGAACGTGGCGGGGTAACCAACCGTATGCACGAGCATGCCGGCGGCCAGCGCACCGGCCGCCATGCCGAGGTCGTAGGCGGCGTTCCAGATGGCGCTCACCGCGCCTTCGGCGCCCGTCGGTGCGCGGGTGAACATCAGCGACAAGGTCGCGTTCTGCAACGCGCCGAATCCGATTCCGAAAATCAAAGCACCGCTGATGATCGCCGCCGGCGAACTCGTGACAGCCAGGAGCGCCATGCCGACGGCGCACAGCAGCATCGCGGGCGCCAGCAGGCCGACGGCCCCGCACCGGTCGCCGATCCGTCCCGCGAACCAGCGCGCGGCAGTGGCGGCGGCAGGTTGTACGAGGAGTGCTGCGGCGGCGACCCAGGTCGGTTGATCCCTG
This sequence comes from uncultured Actinomycetota bacterium, assembly GCA_963850835.1. Lineage (GTDB taxonomy): Bacteria > Actinomycetota > Actinomycetes > Mycobacteriales > Jatrophihabitantaceae > Jatrophihabitans. The sequence continues at coordinate 111,683 of CAWKNB010000012.1, forward strand.
CTCGCGAGCGGGAGGAACGTCACCAGCACGCCGACTGCAGCGGTGGAAGCGGCGAAGATCACGGCCGGGCGGGTCAGCGCCGGGTTGCGCAGTCCGGCCAGCACCCCGTGGTACCCCCCGGCCGGAATCGAGGCGGCGCGCGACGGCAGCCCGGGCACCGAGACCAGAGCCAGCAGCGTGGCGACCGCAGTGACCGCGAAGACCGGTGCGAATCCCCACACGTCGGCCGCCCACACCCCGGCAGGCAACGCGAGCATCCCGGGTACTCCCCCGACCACGCCGACCAGTGCGAGACCCTCGCCGCGTCGGTCGGCAGGGATCAACGTCGCCGTGACCGCTCCGCCCGCCACGACGCAGATGGCGAAGCCCGCGCCGCGCACGATGCTGACGGCGATGATGACCGCCGTGCCGGACCAGTTCGTCAACACCAGGGTCGGCGCACCGAGCAGCGTCAGTCCGAGCGCCAGCGCGCTGCGGTAACCGACCCGAGCGACGAGTCGCGGAGTCACCAGTTCGCAGAGGACGGTCGCGACGAGCAGCGCGACCGTCGCCAGGGCGGCACCCCCGCCCGAATGGTTGTGCGCCGCGAAGAGCGGGACCACCGACAGCGGCAGGTAGAAGCCGATCGACGAACCGACGACGGACACGAAACGCACCATCAGCGCGCGGGTGACGAGTCGGCTCGGCGCGGCAGTGACATCGCGCTGCGGGTGCGGCGTGGCGAGTGCGGCAGTGGTCATGGCATCGACGCTAGGTGCCGAGCGGAACACCGTGAAGGTCCGCTTGAAGCACTGTCAACAGGTCCACTTCGCGATAGCGTGGTCGGATGGGCCGGGCCGCCGAGGTACTGATCGAGCTCGACCGAACGTCGGCGGCACCCTTGCGCGCGCAGGTCGAGGATCACGTGCGCACGGCGATCCGCGAGGGTCGGTTGCGGGCCGGCGACCGCCTGCCGTCCTCCCGAATGCTGGCCGGCGATCTCGGGTTGTCCCGCGGCGTCGTCCAGGAGTGCTACGCCCAGTTGCAGGCCGAGGGCTACCTGACGTCGCAGACCGGATCGGCCACCCGGGTCGCGGAGACCGTGTCGGGTCCCCGCGCTCGGCCGGCTGCCGGCGGTGCGACGGCCGAGCGCCGCACGCTGGTCGCCGACTTCGCTTCCGGGGTGCCCGACCTGGCGTCCGCGCCACGCGCCGACTGGGCCTGGGCCATCCGCGAGGTGTGCCGAGACGCGCCCAACAGCGCATTCGACTACGGCGATCCCCGCGGCGAGGGGCGGTTGCGGGAGGTGCTTGCCGGCTATCTACGCCGGGTCCGCGCGGTTGATGCAGACGCCCATCAGCTGCTCGCCTGCACCGGTACCGCCCAGGGTCTCTGCCGTGGTGCTGCAGGCCCTCGGCCCGGGCCACGGCGGCGTGGTCGCGTGCGAGGACCCGGGGCCGATCGCCACCGTCACCGCAGCGGCGCGATCAGCTGGTAACCAGGTCGTGCCGGTGCCGGTCGACGAGTTCGGCATCGACGTCGCAGCGCTGGCGGCCACCGGTGCACGGGCGGTCGTGGTCACGCCGGCGCACCAGTGGCCGACCGGTGTCGTGCTCGCCCCGGGGCGGCGGCGGGAGCTGATCGCCTGGGCACGCGACGCCGACGCGTTGATTCTCGAGGACGACTACGACGCCGAGTTCCGCTACGACCGCGACCCGGTGGGGACATTGCAGGGTCTGGCCCCGGATCGAGTGGTGGCATTCGGCACCGTCAGCAAGTCCCTGGCGCCGGCGCTACGGCTCGGTTGGGCCGTCGTTCCTGAACACCTCGTCGAAGCGGTCGCCGCCGCCAAACTCGCCGCCGATCGGGGCTCGGCGGGCCTGGACCAGCTCGCACTCGCGCTGTTGATCGATTCCGGCCGCTACGACCGGCACCTACGCCGGATGCGCAGCGAATATGGCGCCCGGCGCGCCGCGCTGGTCGACGCGCTGGCCGCGCACGCACCGCACGTGCGCGTGTCCGGGTTGGTGGCGGGGTTCCACGCTGTCGCACACCTTCCGCACGGCACTGACGTCGCCGCGCTGGTTGCGACGGCGTACGACCGCGGCGTGGGGCTCTACCCGATGGACAGGTATCGATCGAGCGGCGAAGCGGACCCGCCGCAACTGTGTTCGGTTTCGGAAATATCGGCGCGCGCGACATCCACCGCGGCATCGATGCCATCGGGGATCTCATGTCCCGCTGATGTACTGCGCGAGGTGCTGACCGGTGAGGGTGGTACCCGCGGCGACGAGATCGGACGGAGTGCCTTCGAACACGATCTCACCGCCGTCGTGCCCGGCGCCGGGCCCGAGGTCGACGATCCAGTCGGCGTGGGCCATGACCGCCTGGTGGTGCGCGACGACGATGACCGACTTGCCGGCGTCGACGAGCCGGTCCAGCAGTCCGAGCAACTGCTCGACGTCGGCCAGGTGCAGGCCCGTGGTCGGCTCGTCGAGCACATAGATCGATGCCCTTCTCGGCCAGGTGCGTGGCCAACTTGAGCCGTTGCCGCTCGCCGCCGGACAGTGTCGTGAGCGGCTGGCCGAGGCTCAGATACCCGAGGCCGACGTCGGCGAGCCGTTCGAGAATCGTGTGCGCGGCGGGCACCTTCGCCGGGCCATCGCCGAAGAACTCGACGGCCTCGTTCACCGGCATCGCGAGCACCTCGCTGATGTCCTTCTCACCGAAGGTGTACTCCAGCACCGATGCGTCGAACCGCTTGCCGTCGCACACCTCGCAGGGCGCGGCGACGCCGGCCATCATCGCGAGATCCGTGTAGATGACACCGGCGCCGTTGCAGTTCGGACAGGCACCCGCGGAGTTCGCGCTGAACAGGGCCGGCTTCACGCCGTTGGCCTTCGCGAATGCCTTACGGATCGGGTCGAGCAGCCCGGTGTAGGTCGCCGGGTTGCTGCGCCGCGAGCCGCGGATCGGGGTCTGGTCGACCGCCACCACACCGTCGCGGCCGGACACCGAGCCGTGGATCAACGAGCTCTTGCCGGAGCCGGCGACGCCGGTGATCACCACCAGCACGCCGAGCGGGATGTCGACGTCGACGTCGCGCAGGTTGTGCAGATCGGCGCCGCGTACCTCGAGGACGCCGGCGGCCGCACGCACCTGCGGCTTGAGCTGTGCGCGGTCGTCGAGGTGCCGACCGGTGACGGTGCCGCTCCTGCGCAGCCCGGCCACGGTGCCTTCGAAGACCACCTCGCCACCGGCGGTGCCGGCACCGGGGCCGAGGTCGACGACATGGTCGCCGATCGCGATCGTCTCCGGCTTGTGCTCGACCACGAGCACGGTGTTGCCCTTGTCGCGCAACTGCATCAGCAGCTCGTTCATCCGCGCGATGTCGTGCGGATGCAGGCCAGTGGTCGGTTCGTCGAACACGTAGGTGATGTCGGTCAGCGAGGAACCCATCTGACGGATCATCTTGGTGCGCTGCGCTTCCCCGCCGGACAAGGTGCCCGATGGCCGGTCGAGCGACAGATAGCCGAGGCCGATCTCGACGAAGGAGTCCAGCGTGTGCTGCAGCGCCTCGAGCAGCGGTGCCACCGACGGTTCCTCGATGCCGCGTACCCATTCGGCGAGATCGCTGATCTGCATCGCGCACGCGTCGGCGATGTTGGCGCCGTTGATCTTCGACGACCGCGCCTGCTCGCTCAATCTGGTGCCGGCGCACTCGGGGCACGTCGTGAACGTGATGGCACGCTCGACGAATGCGCGGACATGCGGCTGCAACGCGTCGATGTCCTTGCTGAGCATCGACTTCTGGATCTTCGGGATGAGCCCCTCATAGGTGAGGTTGATGCCCTCGACCTTGATCCTGGTCGGTTCCTTGTACAGCAGGTCGGCGAGTTCGCGCTTGGTGTACTTCTTGATCGGCTTGTCGGGATCGAAGAAGCCGCAGCCGGCGAAGATCCGGCCGTACCAGCCGTCCACGCTGTAGCCGGGGATGCTCAGCGCACCCTCGCGCAGCGACTTGGTGTCGTCGTAGAGCGCGCTCAGGTCGAAGTCGGTCACCGAACCGCGGCCCTCGCAGCGTGGGCACATGCCGCCGAGAATGCTGAAGCTGCGCCGCTGCTTCGTCGTCCGGCCGGCTCGCTGGACGGTGACCGCGCCCGCGCCGCTGATCGAGGCGACGTTGAACGAGAACGCCTGCGGCGAGCCGATGTGCGGCTGACCGAGGCGGCTGAACAGGATGCGCAGCATCGCGTTGGCATCGGTGGCGGTGCCGACCGTGGATCGCGCGTCGGAACCCATTCGCTCCTGATCGACGATGATCGCGGTCGTCAGTCCGTCGAGCACGTCGACCTCGGGCCGCGCGAGCGTCGGCATGAACCCCTGCACGAACGCGCTGTACGTCTCGTTGATCAGCCGCTGCGACTCCGCAGCGATCGTGCCGAACACCAGCGAGCTCTTCCCCGAACCGGACACACCGGTGAACACCGTCAGCCGGCGTTTCGGGATCTCGACGCTGATGTCTTTGAGGTTGTTCACCCGCGCGCCGTGCACCCGGATGAGGTCGTGGGAGTCGGCGGCGGACGCCGCCGACCTCCCAGTCCTGCTCTTGCTCACTTGCCGCGCAGGCCGATCGGGTTGCCGTCGGGGTCGTCGAGCACACACACCCGCGCCCCGGGCGCCACCTGACGCGGCGCCTCGCGCTCGGTCGCGCCGGCGGCGAGCAGCGTTTCGCGGGTCGCGTCCAGGTCGTCGACGTCGGCAAAGGCCACGGGACCGCCTTCGCCGGCCGGGTTGAGCCCGACCTCGAAACCGTCGACGTTGTAACCGACGTAGTACGACTCGTCGGTGTGCGGCGTGCCCAACAGGGCGGTGTACACGGCCTTCGCGGCGCCCAGGTCGGACACCGGGACCACCAGGCTGCGGACGGCTGTACTCATGTCGATCTCCTCGGACTCTCGTTGTGTTGACACCGTCGACGCTACGGAGCGCCGTCGGGCCGGGCTTCTCGATTCCTGATCGATCGGTCAGCGGGCCTGGTTGATGCGGATCAGCGTTCCCGCCGGGTCGCGGAACGCGCAGTCGCGAACGCCGTAGGGCTGCTCGGTGGGTTCCTGGACGACCTCGGCATTGCTGGCCTGCAGGCGCTCGAACACGCCGTCGAGATCCTCCGTGGCCAGGTTGATGCTGGCAAACGTTCCCTTCGCCATCATCTCGGCGATGGTGCGGCGTTCGTCGTCGGTGATGCCCGGCGTGGCGTTCGGCGGGTACAGCACGATCGACGTCTCTGGCTGGCCGGCGGGGCCGACCGTGATCCAGTGCAGACCGCGGTACTCGACGTCGTTGCGGACCTCGAAGCCGAGCGCATCGCGATAGAAGGCGAGCGAGGCTTCCGGGTCGTCGTGCGGGAGCATGGCCGAGTGAATGCTGAGGTTCATGGCGATCACGCTAGTTGGGTCTGCGCCGGTGCGGCTTCTCGATTCCTGATCGGTCTGGTGACCTGCTTCGCGACGCACGACGGCATGCCCGCCGTCGCATCGGCCGCGTCCTGCCGGTAGACGCTCGGCGGCACTCCGACCAGCTCGGTGAACCGGGTGCTGAACGTGCCGAGCGAGGAACATCCGACGGCGAAGCAGACCTCGGTGACGCTGAGGTCGCCGCGACGCAGCAGCGCCATCGCCCGTTCGATCCGCCGGGTCATCAGGTAGCCGTACGGCGACTCGCCGTAGGCGAGGCGGAACTGTCGGCTGAGATGGCCCGCCGACATGTTCACCCCGCGGGCCAGCGCCTCGACGTTGAGCGGCTGGGTGTATTCGCGGTCGATCCGGTCACGGACGCGGCGCAGCAACGCCAGATCACGCAGCTGCTGCGCGGCCGCCGGTCTGCTGGTCATTGCTTCGATGGTGTCACAGTGCGCACGGCCGGACTCAGCGTTGCACGGTGAATCGCAGGTGGGTCACGCCGCGATCCTCGGTGACCACCGGATCGGAGAGCCGCACCGGGCCGCGGGTGCCGGCGAGCCACGGGATGCCGGTGCCGAGTATCACCGGCACCAGGCTGACGTGGATCGCGTCCAGCAATCCCGCATCGAGGCAGGCGCGGGTGGCGGTGGCGCCGGCGATGCTGACATCCCTGTCCCCGGCCAGGACGCGGGCTCTGGCCACCGCGGACTCGACGTCGGTCTCGAAGACGATCGGCACGCCGTCGCGCGGCCAGTCGGGCGGCGGGTGGTGGGTGAGCACGACCATCGGCACCTCACCCCCGGGGTGGCCGCCCCACCCGTTGGTGAGGTCGTAGAGCCGACGGCCGACCGCGATGGCGCCGGTCGACGCCGCGGCCTCGAGGAGCAGATCTGCGGTCGTCCGTGAGACCTGCAGCTCGGGGATGCCCTCGCCGAGTTTCACCGGCACATCACCGTTGCGGTAGAAGCCGAACAGGTCCTCGCAGCCGTCGTCGGGGTCGGCGATGAAGCCGTCGACCGACATCGCCAGCTGGGCGATCACGATCCCCATGTCCACCTCCCGGACGAGTAGACCAAACGTGTCGATCGAGATGCACACGAGATACTGCGCAGATGAACACGATCGAGCTCCGCGGCTTGCGGGTGTCCGAGCAGGGCCTGGGCTGCATGGGGATGAGCCAGAGCTACGGCCGCGCCGACTGGGACGAGTCCATCGCCACGATCCACCGCGCGATCGAGCTGGGCGTGACGCTGCTCGACACGGCCAACGTCTACGGGCAGGGGCACAACGAGGTCCTGGTCGGCCGGGCGATCCACGACCGGCGCGATCAGGTGCAGCTCGCGACGAAGTTCGGCATCGACCGCGACGTCGAGTCGAGCAAGCGCCAGGTCCACGGTCAGGCCAAGTACGTGCGGGCGTGCTGCGAGGATTCCCTGCTGCGCCTCGGCGTCGAGGTGATCGACCTGTACTACCTGCACCGCCCACCGGAGGACGCCGAGATCGAGGAGACCGTCGGCGCCATGGCCGAGCTCGTGCAGCAGGGCAAGGTCCGCTGCCTCGGTCTCTCCGAGGTCGACGACGACCTGCTGCGCCGCGCCCACCGGGTGCATCCGATCACCGCGGTGCAAAGCGAGTACTCGCTGTGGACCCGGGATCCGGAGACCACGGTGTCGGCCGCGCTGCGCGAGCTCGGGGTGGCGCTGGTGCCGTTCTCGCCGCTGGGTCGCGGGTACCTGACCGGGGCGCTGCGCGGCGCGACCATCGCAGCGCGCGATCAGCGCGCGCGGCTGCCCCGGTTCCAGCCCGACACCCTCGACGCCAACCAGGCCCTCGTCGATGCCGTGGCCGAGGTGGCAGCACGCTACGGCGCCACCCCGGCGCAGGTGGCGCTCGCCTGGGTCCACGGCCGGGCTGCCGCACTCGGCGTGCCGGTGGTGCCGATCCCCGGCACGAAACGCATCCGCTACCTCGAGGAGAACGTCGGTGCCACCGGGATCGAGCTCGGGGCCGACGACGTCGCCGCTCTCGACGCACTCGCCGGTCAGGTCGTGGGCGGACGGTACTGAGCCGGCGATGATCTCGCTGCGCGGCGTGCGGGTGCACAACCTGCAAGACGTCGACGTCGACATCCCCCGCGACGCGCTGGTGGTGGTCACCGGCGTCTCCGGTTCGGGGAAGTCGTCGCTGGCGTTCGGCACGGTCTACGCCGAGGCGCAGACGCGATATCTGGAATCGGTCGCTCCGTACGCGCGCAGGCTGATCGACCAGGTCGGCGCGCCCGAGGCTCGCGAGATCAGCGGCCTGCCGCCCGCGGTGGCGCTGCAGCAGGCGCGCGGGGCACCGCAGGCACGTTCGACGGTCGGCACCATCACGCGGCTGTCGAACTCGCTGCGGATGCTGTTCTCCCGAGCCGGCACGTATCCCGACGGCGCGCCGCGGCTCGACTCCGACGCCTTCTCCACGAACACCGCCGTAGGCGCGTGCCCGAACTGCCACGGGCTGGGCCGGGTGCACGAGGTGAGCGAGGCATCGCTCGTGCCCGACCCGAGCCTGTCGATCGCCGACCGCGCGGTGGCAGCGTGGCCGGGCGCGTGGCAGGGCAAGAACTACCGCGACATCCTCGCGACCCTCGGCTACGACATCAACACGCCGTGGCGTGAGCTGCCGCAGGCAGACCGAGACTGGATCCTGTTCACCGACGAACAACCGGTGGTCACGGTGCACGCCGAACGGGAGGCGCACCGCATCCAACGCCCGTACCAGGGCACCTACCAGAGCGCGCGCCGCTACGTGCTGCACACGCTGGCCACCACGCAGAGTGCGACGCTGCGCCGCAAGGCGTTGCAACACGTCGAGATCCGGCCGTGTCCGGTCTGTCACGGCGCCGGGCTGCGCCCCGAGGCGCTCGGCGTGACCTACGCCGGGGCGAACATCGCGCAGCTGACCACGCTGCCGCTGACGACGCTTGCGACCCGATTGGCCAACGCCCAGGAAGGCGACGTCGCACATGCCATCGTGCCGGACCTGCTCGCCCGCATCGAGGCACTCACCGAACTCGGGCTCGGCTACCTCGCGATGAACCGCCCGACACCCACGCTGTCGGCCGGCGAACTGCAGCGGTTGCGGCTTGCCACGGCGCTGCGGTCGTCCCTGTTCGGCGTGGTCTACGTGCTGGACGAGCCGTCGGCCGGGCTGCATCCCGCCGACACCCACGCGCTGCTCGCGGTGCTGGACCGACTGCGTGAGTCGGGCAACTCGCTGCTGCATCGTCGAGCACGAGGTCGAGGTGATGCAGCATGCCGACTGGCTCGTCGACGTCGGTCCGGGGGCCGGCATCCACGGCGGGCGCATCCTGCACAGTGGCCCGCCCGCCGATCTGTCCCAGGCCGCGGAGTCGATCACCCGCCAGTACCTCCTCGCTCCCCCGCCGATCACCGATCACGGACGCAAGCCGACCGGCACGATCGAGCTGCGCGGCGTGACACACCACAACCTGCGCGACCTCGACGTCGACGTGCCGCTCGGCGTCTTCGTCGCCGTCACCGGGGTTTCGGGTTCCGGAAAGACGACGCTCGTGGCCGGCGTGCTCTCCGCCGCGATCCGTGACCATCTCGGCGCCGACCCGGCCGGCACCGACGATGACGACCTGGACCGCGAGGTCGTCGGCACGGCCGGCAGCATCAGCGGCCTCACCCTGATCGACCGGTTGGTCCAGGTCGACCAGAAACCGATCGGGCGCACCCCGAGGTCCAACCTCGCCACGTACACCGGCCTGTTCGACGGCGTGCGCAAGTTGTTCGCCGGCACCGCCGAGGCGCAGCGCCGTGGTTACCCGGTCGGCCGGTTCTCCTTCAACGTGGAGGGCGGGCGGTGCGATCACTGCCAGGGCGAGGGCTTCGTCGCCGTCGAACTGCTGTTCCTGCCCGGCACGTACTCCCCGTGCCCGGTCTGCCACGGCGCGCGGTACAACCCGGAAACGCTGCAGGTGCAGTTCCGCGGTGCGTCGATCGCCGACGTACTGGCGCTCACCGTCGACGCCGCCGCCGAGTTCTTCGCCGACTCCCCCGCAATCGCCCGCAGTCTCGTCACCCTGCGCGATGTCGGCCTCGGCTATCTCACGCTGGGTCAGCCGGCCACCGAGCTGTCCGGCGGCGAGGCGCAACGGATCAAACTCGCGAGTGAGCTGCAACGCGTTCGGCGCGGGCACACCCTGTTCGTGCTCGACGAACCGACCACCGGGCTGCACCCGGCCGACGTCGAAGCCCTGATGCGACTGCTGCACTCACTGGTCGATGCCGGGAACTCGGTGCTCGTCATCGAGCACGACATGACCGTCGTGGCCGGCGCCGATCACGTCATCGATCTCGGACCCGGTGGTGGTGACGACGGCGGCCGAGTAGTCGCCACCGGGACGCCTGCGGACGTGGCGGCCGACCCGACGAGCCGCACCGGGCCGTACCTGCGTGCGGCACTCGGCAGCGCGTACCGGAGCTAGCCGACCGGGACGTTGCGTCCTGTCTGCGGGTCGAACTCGAACCACGCGTAGCTGCCCGGCGCGTCGAGGCCGAGCGCAACGAGTGACTTCTGGTAACTGCACTTGGCGACGAGTAACACGACGTCCATCGCCTCTGCCTGCGTCAGCTGCGCGGCGACCTGCTCGGACAAGCCGGGTGCCGGGCTGCCGAAGATGTGCGCGTCGGCCAGCCGCAGGACCACCTTGTGCCGCTCGCTGAGGTCGCTGCTCTCGTAGTGGTCCACCTTCGCCAGCACGTCCTCGTCGGCGCCGGCGTCGAGCGCCGGGCGCAGCCGGACGTAGCTGCACACACGGCAGTCGTGCACGTGTGCGCAGCGGATCCGGACCAGTTCCATCGTCACCGGATCCAGCGCGCAGTCACGGATCACCGCCGCCTGCACCTGCATGAGGGCCTCGGACAACGCCGGACGGAGGGTCTTGTGCGACGAGCCGTCGGCGGGCAGGGTCACCCGCGGGCCACGCACCGGAGCATTCGAGGTCATGACCGCCCTCCCGGGTGGATCGCCGCTGTCACGTCGAGTCGCTCGCGCTGGTCGACGGCGTAGAGCCCCATCACGAATCCGTACAGACCGGCCGATCCGAGGTGCCGCTCCAGGTCGGCGACGAGATCGTCGGGCATGCCGGCGACGTCAAGGACGTACTGCTCGGTGAACTCGAGCGCGGACCGTTCGAGATCGCTGTACAGCGGCGAGGACGCGTAATCCGCGAGCGCCGCGATCTTCGGATCCTCGGACGCTGCGGGCGTGCCCCCGAGCAGCATGCGCACCCGGGCACCGCACAGGTCGAGCAGCCCGGGCGGGCAGGCGGCGACGGCCTCGGCGTACGCCGTTTCGAGCGCTGCATAGGCGTCAGGGCGGACCTCGTGCAGAGCGGCAGTGCCGGCTCCCATGGGTTCTCCTCAAGCTCGGATCCCCCCATCATGCGCCGACCCGCCGCCGGAGGACAGGGATTCGCACCCAGGTCACATCACCGGCGGACCCTGATGACCAGCTTGCCCAGGGCGCGGCGTCCTTCGATGGCCGCCAGCGCGGCACCCGCGTCGTCCAGGCCGAACACCGCCCCGATCACCGGATCGAGCTCGCCCGACTGCAGCAGCGGCGCCAACTCCGCCCACTGCTGCGCAGGTTCACCTGGATTTCGGTTCCAGAATTCCGCTGAGCCGACCCCGAGCACCGAGGTGTTGGTGAGCAGCACCCGGTTCACCTTCACGGTCGGGATCGTCCCGCCGGTGAAGCCGAGCACCAATACCCGGCCCTCGGGGGCCAGCAACCGCAAGGAATCGGTGAACTGCTCCCCGCCGACCGGGTCGACGACGACGTCGACCCCGGCCCCGCCGGTCAACCGCAAGGTGTCGGCGCGGAACGTGCCGGCCGACACCACCTCGTGCGCCCCCGCCGCCCGCGCCAGCGACGCCTTCACCTCGGTCGAGGTCACCCCGATGACCCGCGCGCCGAGAGCCCGCGCGAGCTGGCACGTCGCGGTTCCGACGCCCCCGGCTGCTCCGTGCACCAGCACCGTCTCCCCACGGCGCAGCCGCGCCCGGCGGCTCAGCGCGAAGTGCGCGGTCAGGTAGTTGAGCACCGCTGCCGCGGCCTTGTCGAGCGGCACTCCGGACGGGCACTGGGAAGGTCAGGTGCTCGGGCACCGCGACCGTCTCGGCGAACCCACCGAGCATCGACAGCGCGGCCACCCGGTCGCCGGCGCGAAACGACCCCGCGGCGGTTCGCACGACACCGGCGACCTCCCAGCCGGGGACGAACGGCGGGTCGGGGCGGCGCTGGTACAGCCCGCGCGACTGCAACAGGTCCGGGTAGCTGACCCCGGCGTACTCGACGTCGATCAGCACATACCCCGGCGTCGCGACGGGCTCGGGCACATCGCGCGTCGTCAGCCCGGACGGCCCGTCGAGCGCGGTGACTACCGCTGCCCGCACGCGCGGTCGCCGCTCATCTCGGCAGCACCCGGTCCAGCCAGGCCAGCACGCCGGCCACCACCTCGTCCCGATTCGACTCGTTGAACACCTCGTGGCGGGCACCCGGATAGCTGACCAGGGTCACGTCCTCCAAGCCGGCCGCCTCGTAGCGGCGCACAACCTCGTTGACGAGCGCGAGCTGCCCGTTCACCGGATCCAGTTCGCCGACCACGATGTGGATCGGCAGGTCCTTGCGCATCTGCGCCACGCGGGCGGGATCGGCCAGCTGGCGCGCAGCCTCGAACATGGCCTTGGTGCTCGCCGTGTCCAGACCGAACCCGCACCACGGGTCGGCGATGTAGGCGTCGACCTGCGCGTCGTCGCGGCTGAGCCAGTCGAAGTCGGTGCGAGCCGGCTGGAACGGCGCATTGAAGCCGCTGAGGTCCATCGGGGCGTCGAGGTCCATCGCGGGCTCGAGCAGATCGATCGCCGCGGTACCCGACAGCACGACGGCGGTGACGTCGCGGCTGTGGTCGAGCAGCAGTTGCTGGGTGGCGAAGGAACCGAGGCTGTGCGCGATGAGGGCCAGCGGCTTGCCGGGGACCGCGACCTTCGCGAGTTCGGTGACCCGGCCGATGTCCTCGACGAGCTCGTGCCAGCCCTGCGGCCCGATGATCCCGAACTGCTCCGGCGACGTCGCGCTGTTGCCGTGCCCGCGGTGGTCGTGGCTGAACACCACGTACCCGTCGTCCAGCAACTCTTCGACCAGCGGCCGGTAGCGCAGGGCGTACTCCCCCACGCCATGGGTGAGTTGCGCGATAGCTCGCGGCTCGCCGGCAGGATCCCAGCGGTAGACCGCGATCCGTACATCGGCGCTGTCGAAATCGAGCCGGACCGGGTCGTTGCTCATCGGATCTGTATACCGCTACGCGGGTTCGGCTGCCGTCGTCTCCCGCCGCTGCCACAACGCGATCAACGGGAAGATCAGCACCGACAGCATGCCGGCACCGACCAATGCGGCTGCGGTCGAGGTGCGCAGGACGCCGCTGTCGACGCCGATGCTCGTGACCGCGACGATGATCGGCAAGCCGGTGGCGCCGAACAGCGCGATCGCGATCTTCTCCGACGTGCCGGCACCGAGTGGCGCGGCGAGCGTGGCCGGCAGCCCGCGGACCACGACGAACAGCACCAGGACCACCGGCACCAGGATCAGGGAACGGGTGTCGTGCAGCAAGGCATCGAGGTCGAAGGTGATGCCGGTGTTGATGAAGAAGATCGGCACCAGGAAGCCGAAACCGACGGCGTCGAGCTTCGTTTCCACATAGTGCTTGGCCTCCGGCGCCGACGAGGCCATGAGCAGGTTGAGCAGCACGCCGGCCGAGAACGCCCCGAGCAGCATGTCCAAGCCCAGCGCAGTGGCCAGGGCAACGAGCGCCGCCAGCAACAGGATCACCAACCGCACGGCGAATTGACCGCTGGTGTGCAGCGTGGCCTCGATCAACCGGTGCAACGCCGGATGTGCACGCCCGTGGGTCGCCCACACCCCGAGCGCGATCACGAGCGCGAAACCGATCAGGATCAGGCTCGACCTGCCCGGCGTGCGGCCGCTGAGGAACAGCGCGATCGCGATCAACGGACCGAACTCCCCGACCGCACCGATGGCGAGCACCGCGGTGCCGAACGGTGTCTGGGTCTCACCAGCGTCGCGCAGCACCGGCATGATCGTGCCCAGCGCGGTGCTGGTGAGTGCGATGCCCACGAAGACGCCGGCGGTCGGGTCGGGCGCGAACACCACGCCGAGACCGACGCCGAGCACGAGGGAGAACAGCCACCCCACCACCGAGCGGCTCAGCGGGCGTCCCCGGATGCGGCCGAAGTCGATCTCGTAGCCCGCGAGCAGGAACAGCATCGCCAGGCCGAAGTTCGCCAGCAGTCCCATGAAGTGATCCGGCGCGACCCAACCGATCACCGCCGGCCCCAAGATGATGCCGAGCACGATCTCGAACACGACCAGCGGAATCCGGATCCAGCGCTGGAGCATGGCGGCGAGCAGCGGCGCGGCGACGGCGATCAGCGGGACCAACACCAGGGTGGGCAACGACAGCTCCATTTCTGCCCTCATCTCCCTCGCGTCGGTGTCATCCTGCTATAACCCTGGGCATGTCGGCGCCGATCGCGCATTCCCGCCCGTTCCGTGTCGAGGCGGCCGACGCGGATCTTGCCGACCTGCGTCGCCGCCTGGCCGCCACCCGGTGGCAGCACGTCATCGACAACGCCGGCTGGCACTACGGAGCCGACCAGGCCTACGTGCGCGAGCTCTGCGACTACTGGGGGTCGCAGTTCGACTGGCGGGCTGCGGAGACGCGGCTCAACGCCTATCCGCAGTACCTGCACGAGGTCGACGGCGTCGACCTGCATTTCCTGCACTTGCACAGCGGTCGGTTCCCCCTGCTGCTGGTGCACGGTTGGCCCGGCTCGGTGTGGGAGTTCATCGACACGCTCGACCCGTTGGCGGCCGACTTCGACCTCGTGGTGGTGTCGCTGCCGGGCTTCGGGTTCAGCGGCAAGCCGCGCGAGCGCGGCTGGGGCGTGGCCCGCATCGCCGCGGCCCTCGACACCCTGATGCGCGACCTCGGCTACGCCCGCTACGGCGCGCAGGGCGGCGACTGGGGCGCGATCATCTGCTCCCACCTGGCGGCGACCCGTCCGGACGCGTGCGTGGCCCTGCACGTGAACCAGACCTGGGCCGCCCGGCCACGCCCACTCCCCGACGAACTCGCCGAGTGGGCTGTGGCGCACGACCGCTACCTCGTCCGCGAGGGTGGCTACTCACACGTGCAGAGCACGAAGCCCGATTCGCTCACCCTGGCCCAGAACGACTCGCCGGCCGGGCTCGCGGCGTGGATCATCGAGAAGTTCCGCACCTGGGGCGACACCGGCGGTGACATCGAGTCCGCGTTCGGCAAGGACGATCTGCTGGCCAACCTGATGTTCTACTGGCTGCCACAGGCGGCCGGCAGCGCAGCGCGCATCTACGCGGAGGTGCGCGACGACCCGGCAGCGCGCGAGCGCCCTCCGGTGTCCGTGCCCACGGCGGTCGCGAACTTCCCGGGCGAGCCGTTCGCACTCCCCCGCCAGATCGTCGAGACCCGCTATCAGGTCGCGCGGTGGACCGACATGCCCCGCGGCGGCCATTTCGCCGCCCTCGAGCAGCCCGACCTGCTCGTCCAGGACATTCGGGGGTTCTTCGCCGGCCGCGCCTGACCAGGCGTTGCGAGCGACGCACATCCCGGGCCGGGACAATGGACATCCGGAAGCGGGTCGGAGGTGCGGTGCAGGTCGGATCGTGGCGGCACCGCGCCGCCCTCGCTGCCCGCCTGGCGCTGGGTTGGCGACCAGACCGGCATCGGCTGCGCGGGTACGTGCGGGCCACGGTGACGTCCTTCCTGGCCCTGGGCGGCATGCTGTGGCTGTTCCCGTCGCTGCACGCCTCCGGCCCACTGTCAGTACTGGTGCTCGTCGTGATCGTCTTCGCGGTCGGTCTGGTGGTCCGCCCCCTGATCTTCGGCGTCGCGGTGTTGTTCGGCACCGTCGGCCTGTTCCTCGCCGGGGTGCTCACCCAGGCCGTCATCCTCGACCTCGCCCTGGAACTCGCGCCCAACGTGACGGCCGGACCGTTCACCGAGGTCCTGGTCGCGTCCTGGGTCGCCGCGGCGATCGCCGCGCTGGTGAACTACGTCTTCGACGTCGGCAGCGACGATGCGTTCCTGGCCTGGGTGATGCGGGCGTCGAGCCGGGCGGCGAAGCTGGAGCCGAGCGCGGTCGGCGAGCCGGGGCTGCTCGTCGTACAGATCGACGGCCTCGGTGAGGACGTGCTGCGCCAGGCCATGACCGCCGGCGCCGCGCCGACCATCTCCCGATGGCTGCGGTCGGGGTCGCACCGGCTGTGCTCCTGGCACACCGGGCTGCCGGCCACCACCCCGGCCGGGCAGGCGGTACTCCTGCACGGCGACACGCATGAGATACCGGGCTTTCGCTGGTATGAGAAGTCGACGCGCCGCATCATGGTCGCGAACCATCCACGCGACGCGGCCGCGATCGAGGCGCGGATGTCCGACGGCCGGGGCCTGCTCGCCGACGGCGGCGTCAGCGTGTCGAACCTGTTCAGCGGCGACGCGCCGCTGCGCATCCTGACGATGAGCGATCCACGGCTCACCGCACCCGCGCGCCGGCGCGTCGCAGCATCCGTGACGATGCGTGGCGGGCTCGTCCGGGCGTTCCTGCTGATGATCGTGGAGATGGTCATCGAGCTGCAGCAAGGCCGGCGCCAGCAGCGGCGGGACGTGCGGCCACGGGTCCCGCGCCGATCGGTGTTCGTCGTGCTGCGCGCGGTGACGACCGTGCTGCTGCGCAACCTGTCGGTGTCGTTGGTGGCCGACTCGCTGGCCCGCGGCGCGCCGGTGGTGTACGTCGACTTCGTCGACTACGACGAGGTGGCGCACCACGCCGGGCCGTACCGGGCCGAGGCCATCCGGACCCTCGACGGCATCGACAACGTGCTGCGCCTGCTCGAGCAGGTCGTCGGCGAGATGAATCGCCGCTACGAGATCGTGGTGCTCTCCGACCACGGCCAGGCGCAGGGCGAGCCGTTCCCGCAGTCGGCGGGTCGCAGCCTGGACGCGGTGGTGGCCGCGCTCGCCGGCGCATCCGCGCCGCAGGACCACGAGCGCGTCGGGTCGGCCGACGCCGAGCCGGCCGAGCGGTGGGGGCCGGCGAACGTGCTGCTCACCAGCGCCGCACGCGAGGCGACGATGACCGGCGGGGCAGCGCGGCGGGCGTTGCACGCGCACACCACCCACGACGCATCCGGGGCGAGTGTGACGCTCGGGCCGAGCCACCACGAGGAGGTGCACCGCTCGTCGCGGCCGGTGGTCGCCGCGAGTGGCAGCCTGGCGCACATCTACCTGCCCGACGTGCCCGGCCGGGCCACCGTCGACGAGGTGCGGGCCGCCCATCCCGACCTGCTCGACGGGCTGCGGGCCCTCCCGCAGATCGGCGCCGTCCTCGCCCGCTCGACGAGCGATGAGCTGCTGGCCTTCGGCTCGGACGGATGGCGGATCGTCACTCCGACCGGGACTCGCGGCGGGAGCGGCGCGGACCCGCTGGCCCCCTACGGACCCCGGACCGCCGCGGCCCTGACCCAGCTCGACACCCGGGCCCACGTCGGCGACCTCATCGTGCTCGGGACCTACGACCCGCACCTGGGGGAAGTGGTGGCCTTCGAGGATCTCGTCGGCTCCCACGGCGGTGCCGGCGGGGGTCAGGATCGCGCCGTTTTCATCAGCCCGCACGCCTGGACGCCGCCGTCGGATCAGGAGCTCACCGGCGTGGATGTGCACAGGGTGCTGCTCGACCGGCTCGCCGAGGTCGGGCTGCGCAGCGATCCGGTGCCGGCCGAGGAACCGGTCGGCTCCGCAGGCGCGTCATGAGCGCTACGAGCATCACCTGGTGGGGGCATGCCACCGCGACGCTCGAGGTGGGCGGGCGGCGGCTGCTCACCGATCCGCTGCTCACCGACCGGCTCGCGCACCTGCGCCGGATCGGGTCTGCCGTACCAGGTCCGAGCGCCACCACCGCCGACGCCGTGCTCGTGTCGCACCTGCACCTGGACCACCTGCATCCGCCGTCCCTGCGCCGCACCGAGGCCGACGTGCTGGTGCTGCCGGCCGGCGCCCAGGAACTGGTGCGTTCGGCCGACTGCTGGCGCGGTGAGCGGATCGAACCGGTGGCACCGCGCGGCGTGGTGCAGGTGGGTGAAGTCACGGTCCGGGCGGTGCCGGCGCACCACGACGGGCGGCGGTGGCCCGGCTCGTCGGTGTGCGGACCGGCGCTGGGCTACCTCGTCGAACACGGGGACCTGCGCATCTGGTTCGCCGGCGACACCGGCCTGTTCGACGGCATGCAAGCCTTCGGACCGGTCGACGTCGCGGTGGTACCGGTCGGTGGGTGGGGTCCGACGCTCGGGCCCGAGCATCTCGACCCGGTGCAGGCGGCGCGCGCCTGCGCGGTGGTGCAGGCGCGGCACGCGGTGCCGGTGCATTACGGCACGTTCTGGCCGATGGGCCTGCGCCGGCTGCATCCGAACAGCTTCCGCGAGCGCTTCGAGCGCCCGGCGCAGTACTTCGCGGCCGCGGTCGCCGCGCAAGGCCTGGCCACGCACGTCCACACCCTGCGTCCCGGGCAGTCGGTGACCCTCGATGTCTGACGCGCTCGGTCTGGGCTACCTGGTGGGCATGACGGCCGCGATCGCCTTCGGGGCGGTCGTGCCGGTCATCCCCACCGGCGCAGCCGTCAGTGTCGCCGCCGCACTCGGCGGCGACAACCCGTTCCTGTTCGCGGCGGTGGTGGTCTTCGGCAGCGTTCGGCGCGTACCTCGGTGACATCTCGACATATGCGCTGTTGCGCTTCGCGAGCGATCCGCTGCGCAACCGGCTGCACTGGCTGCAGACGGGCCATTCGGCCGACACCCTGGCGATGCTGCGGCGGCGGGTCGAGGAGCGGGAGCTGCCGGTACTCCTCACCTCCCGGTTGATCCCCGGCGGTCGGGTGCCGGTGCTGCTCGCCGCTGCGCTGGGCGGCTACTCCTGGCGCCGGTTCGCAATGGCCGACATCGCGGCCGCGCTGTTGTGGGCAACGTTCTACGCAGCCATCGGCCTCGTCGGGCGGGCGGTGTTCCCCGAGCCGTGGCAGGCTGCCGTCGCCGCGATCGTGCTGGTGGGTGTGGTGACCGCCGCGAACACGGCCTGGACCCGCCGCCATCCGCCGCCGCGCCTGCCGCGCGACGAGGAATGATCACCGCCGGTCCAGGCGCTCGAGCCATTCGCGAGTGCCCGGATACCGGCATTTGAATCCGGCGACGTCGTTGGCGAACGCGATCCGCTCCACCAGCTCGTCACTGTTTCGATAACAGAACGCCCCGTGGAACACATCGCCGGCACCGGCTGTGTCGACCGCGTCAATCGGTTGTGGTGCAACGGAACCGGACGCTGCACCCTGCCACCACGCCACCGGTCGCGCACCGTCGGTGACCACGACGGCGGGAACTCCAGCGGCGCGGATCGCCGCGGCGGATGCCGGCACGTCGTCGGTACCCGGGAACCGCAGGTCGGCCGAACAGATCGCGATCGCGGTGTGCGCCAGCAGGTCGGCCATCACCGGGCGCCATCGACCGGCGTCGAGCACCAGCGCAACCCCGGTCGCCGCAGCGGCGCGCGCCAGCGCCGGATGGTGGCCGTCGACCAGCACCACGTCTGCCCCGTCGAGGTGCGGCCCGAGATCGGGCACCTCGGCCAGCTCGACGGCGCTCGCGTCCAGCGACACCACCGAACGATGACCGCGGGCAGTGACGACGATCGAGGAGATCGGCACCGCGTCGACCTGTTCGGGCGCGGCGTCGATCACCCGGACGCCGCACGCCTGCAGGTCGGCCCGCGCGGCGTCGGCCGCGGCCCCGCGCCCGAGCGCGGTGACGAGCACGGCGTCACCACCGAGCGCAGCGAAGGTCACCGCCGCGTTGGTGGCAGGTCCGCCTGCCGACACGTACTGCGCGCGCGCAGTGACCTTCTCGTCGATACCGGGCGCGGCGTCGACGTGGTGGATGACATCGAGCGTGGCCAGACCGACGAAGGCGCCGCGCCGGGGGGCGGTCAGGGCGCGGGTTCCTCGTCCGCGTTGCGAGCCGCGATTTTCTCGTCGATGCCCAGCGTCGCGCTCAGCGGGGTGCCGTTCGCGATGCCGGCGGACCAGTCGCGTTCGCGCTCGCCGACCGCCCTCGTGAGCTCGAGCACCTCGCGGGCGTGACCGCGCGGGATCACGACCAGGCCGCTCGCGTCGCCGCGGATGATGTCGCCGGGTTCGACGCCGACACCGCCGCACTGGATCGACACGTTCAACGCACCGGGTCCCTCGTTGGAGCCGGTGGTCGGATAGGTGCCGCGGGCGAAGGTCGGCAGCCCCAGTTGGTCGAGCCCGTCGGTGTCACGCACCACACCGTCGACGACCAGCCCGACCGCGCCGTTGCGCTGGATCGCGCCGCCCAGGATGTCGCCGATGACCGCGGCGTCCAGCCGGGCGCCGCCGTCGATCACGAGCACGTCGCCCGACTCGACGAGGTCCGGCGCCTTGAGCACGAACAGGATGTCGCCGGGCTTGATCCACAAGGTGAGTGCCACACCGCAGAATTCGCGCCCGCCGGCCACGCGGGTGATACCCGGGCCGACCACCGCGACCGGTCCGCCGCAATCGGCGATCTGGGTCGTGGGGTACTCGGCGAAGGCGGCGACCAGGTCGGCGGCCGGGCGCTCGGTGCCGGTGTTGACGGCCCACTGCTGCGGGTGCGATTTACTCACCATGTGTTCTTACCAGCATGGACTCGCCCCGGCGTCGACGGTGCGGTCGACGTCCGGGGCGAGTGCTGGGGGTGGATCAGAGCGGGCTCGATCAGGCCGGGGTGAGCTCCCGCTCGGGTTGGTCGTCCGGATCCCGGCGGCTGTGCGCATCGTCGGCCGGGTCGACCGACACGTGCGGCGTGATCCGGTCCATCCAGCGCGGGAACCACCAGTTGGAGCGCCCGAGCATGTGCATCAGCGACGGCACCAGCACCGTCCGGAGCACGAACGCGTCGATGAACACGGCGCTGGCCAGACCCAGGCCGAACAACTTCACCGCCCGGTTCGGATCGAGCACGAAGCCGAGGAACACCGCGATCATGATCAGCGCCGCTGCGGTGATGATGCCACCGGTGGCGGCCTGGCCCACCTGGACGGCCTTGCGGTTGTCGCGGGTGTGCACCCATTCCTCGTGCATGCGGCTGACCAGGAAGACCTGGTAGTCCATCGACAACCCGAACACGATGGCGAACACCATCACCGGCACCCAGGCCTCGATCGGGCCGCCCGAGCCGATGCCGAGCGCGTCGGAGAACCAGCCCCACTGGAAGATCGCGACCACCACTCCGAACGACGCTGCTGCGGCGAGCAGGTTCATCACCGCCGCGGTCAGCGGCACGACCAGACTGCGGAACGCGATCAGCAACAACAGGAACGACAAGCCGACCACCGCGACGATGAACAGCGGCAACTTGTTGCTGAGCACATCGGTGAAGTCGACCTGCGTTGCCGTTTGCCCGAAGACGTACACGTGATCGCCGGTGCCCTGGTACAGCGACGGCAAGACGTCCGAGCGCAGATGCGTGACCAGATCGGTCGTCTTCTGATCCTGCGGCGAGGTCAGCGACTTGAAGGAGACGATCGTCAGCTGCGGGCTCAAGCCTTCCTCGGGCACGTAGATGCTGCGGGTGTCGACGTTGCTGACCCCGGAGAGCGCCTCGCCGACCTTCGTGGCGGTGGCCTGTGCATTGGGGCCGTCGACCACGAGCGTCAGGGTCGAGTTGTACCCCGGCCCGAAGCCCTCGGCGATCAGGTCGTAACCCTTGCGGGTGGTCGTCCCGGCCGGATCGTTGCCCTGGTCGGCGTGGCCGAGCCGCAGCGACAGGAACGGAATCGCCAGCCCGACGATGATCACCGCTCCGACCAGGCCGAAGGCGACCCGTCGCTTCGCGACCAGCGTGGCCCAACGCGCCCAGAAGCCGGTGTTCTCGACGTCGACGAACCGGCCGGCCCGGACCTCGCGGCGTTGCTTACGGCTGAGCACCCGCAGGCCGAGGAAGCTGAGCAGCGCGGGCAGCAGGGTCAGCGAGGCCAGCATGGTGAGGCCGACCGCGATCGCGGTGCCGATGGCCATGCCGTAGAAGAACCCGACGCCGAGCGCGAGCAGGCCGAGCATCGCGATGCACACGGTGGTGCCGGCGAACAGCACGGCCCGGCCCGAGGTGTTGATCGCCGAGGCGATCGAGTCGGGCACGCTCATCCCGCGCCGAAGGTTGCGGCGATGTCGGGTCACGATGAACAGCGCGTAATCGACGCCGACACCGATCACCATCAGCTCGGTCAGCTGCGGGGTGATGTTCGAGACGTCCATCAGATGGCTCAACATCCCAATGAGACCGAGTCCAGCGGTGAGCGCGGCGGCCGCGCTGGCCAGCGGTAGTGCGGTGGCGCCGGCGGTCCGGAACACGATCGCCAGGATGATCAGCGCAGCCAGGAAACCGAGCAGGACCGGTGGCACACCTTGCTGGTTCTGGTCCTGACCCTGGAACGGGTCACCGGTGAACTCCACCTGCAGGGTGTCGCTCCGCAACTTCTTGACGGTGTCGTAGACGGTGTCGAACTGCTTTTGGTCGTACTTGTCCGATTTCCAGGTGACGTTCGCGATGGCGATCGTCTTGTCCTGATCGAGCAGATTGGGTCGGCCGGGACCGGTCACAGCCTTGCCGTTGGCGCAGGTGACCGTGTTCCAGGGCGTCGCCACGTTCACCACGCCGACGCCGGCGCTGCAGACCTTGGCAAAGGTGTCGGCTACGCCGGCCGGCGGGCTCGCGAGCGTGCCGGACTTGGCGTGCAGCACGACCTGACCGCTCAGGCCGTTCTGCTCGGACTGCCCGGCCTTGTCGAGCAGATGGACGACCTTGTCGGTCTCGGTTCCCGGCAACTTGAAGGTGTCGCGGTAGGTCGCGCCACCGAGGCTGCCGGTGATCAACTGGGTGAGCACGACGAACGCCACCCAACCGGCGATCACGTACCAGCGCTTTTCGATCGCGAATCGGGCGATCGTTCTCATGCGGAACTCCGTTGCTTCTCGTCTGTCTGTCGGGGTCCGCTCAAGACTGGCGAAGGAAGTGGGGCGTCGCCATTGGGTTTCACCCCCGAATCAACCCTGACAAATGTCCCGGGAACGATGTCCGGGATCAGGGTCGAATCAGCCCGGGTTGCCGGTGGCAGCCACCGTCACACCGAGGCCGATCATGCACACACCGCCGATGCGGCCCAGCGCGCGGATCCGTCCGGCGCGGGCGACGAGCACGTCGCGAGCGGTGCCCGCGGCCAATGCCCACATGCTGTCGGTGACCAGCCCGATCGCCAGCGGCACCAACGCGAGGATCAGCAGTTGGGCGGTGACGTGGCCGGCGTCACGGTCGACGAACTGCGGGACGATCGCCGCCATGATCACGAAGGCCTTCGGGTTGGTGAGACCGACGATCAGACCGGTCCGCATCGCAACCAGGGTCGACGGCGGTGCGGGTGCGGAGCTCGCCTCCACCAGATGGCGTCGATCGCGCAGGGCCTGGATGCCGAGCCAGACGAGATAGGCCGCGCCGGCGAGCTTGATCGTGAGGAAGGCGATCTCGGAGCGCTGCAGCACCTCGCCGAGCCCGAGCGCGATCACAGCGGCGGCCAGCAGACAGCCGGTGGTGTTGCCGATCACGCTCCCGACCGCGACGCGCCGGCCGTGGGTCAGGGCCCGGCCGATGATGAACAGCACGCTGGGGCCGGGGATCACGATGAGCAGCCCGGTGGCCAGGGCGACCGCCGCCAGCTGATGCCACGTGACCATGCCCGAAGCCTAGGCGTCTAGCGCCATCGACATCCCCGTTGAGTGGCGACTCCATGCGTTCAGTGGCGGTTGTAGGTCGCCACTGAAGCATCTTCTCGCCACTCAACGGGGACTGTGGGGTGCAAGCGGGTCAGCTGCGGGCGCAGTTGGCGGGGATGGTCGGCAGCTTGCCGACGACCTTGTCGGTGACCATCACATCCACGAAAGCGGGGCCGGAGATCACGTCCGTGCTCAGGTCCCGGCGCGGGGCGGGCTGGTTGTAGCCCGGCGACGACGTGGGCTCGGCGGTCGATTGCCCATTGCTTCCCTGGCGCTCCTCGAGCAGGGCGAAGGTCGTCGGGTCGAAGTAGAGCGAATGGATCTCACCGGCGCGGATGCGCTGGTCCACGAAGTCGGCCCGGATCGCCGGCCGGTCCAGGTAGTCACGCTGGTTCAGGTGCACCAACACGCCGGGCGTGCGGCTCAGTGCCCCGACCATTGCAGCGCGCAGCCGCGGCGATGCGAGGCCGCCCGAGGTCCGCAGCGCGTCGCTCACCGCGACGAACACCGCTTCGTCGCGTGACGAGGATCCCTGGACGTGGTTGCGGAGGTAGGTGGTCAGCTTCCCGACGTCGGTCGGCATCCCGCGGAAGAACGCAGCGCTCGGCATCCCGAAGTCCGCGCTGCCGCTCTGTGGGAACTGCATACAGCCGTGCTGGCTGCCGGTCCGGAAGCTCAGGATGTCGCCGTTCGGCGCCACGTAGCTGCGGTCGACCATCGCGCTGTCGTCGTGCACCTCGGGCTTGCCGCTCGCGTCGACCTGCATCTGACGCAACACCCGGTAGGAGTACTGCGACGGGCCGATCGCCTTGTTCGACAACCCTGACGGCGGGTCGAAGGTCTGGCCGAGCGAACCCGCCGGTGCGCTGTAGCCGTCGGACGACCCGGACTTCGATGCGACGACCGCGACCACGACGCCGGCGGCCGCGACGAGCGCGATGCCTGCGGCCACCGGAACCAGGTATCGGCGCCGGTGCTGCGTGGCGCGCCGGTCCGTGATCAGGGCGACGGGTTGGTCCGGATCGGACGAGTCCTCGACGCCGCCAGCGACGGCGCCGCGCCGCGCTGCGGCATAGCGTCCGGGCGGCTCGGGGGTGAGCTCGTGCAGCGAGTCGGACAGACGCCGCTCGAAATCGGTCCTCATCAGGTCAGCTCCCTCAGTGCGTGGTCCAGATGCCGGGAGCCGCGCAGCTTGCGCAGGGCCCGGGCAGTCTGGCTCTTGACGTTGCCGGCCGAGCAGCCGAGCGCCTGGGCGGTCTGCTCGATGCTCAGATCGGCGAAATAGCGCAACACCACGGTCGCGCGCTGCAGCGGTGGCAACTCGGCGAGCGCGGCGACCAACTCCATGCGCCGCCCGGCTGCGTCGGTCGGGTCGGTGACCGACGGTTCGGGCAGTTGCGCCGCCCGGATGTCGGTGGGGATCTCACCCCGCCACCTGCGGCGTCGCTGACCGAGATACTCGTTCATCAGCATCCGCCGCACGTAGGCGTCGGGCTCGTCGGCCGCGCTGACCCGCGCCCACGACGTCCAGGCACGGGTCAGCGTGGTCTGCGCAAGATCTTCGGCCGCGGCCCAGTCACCGGTCAGCAGCCACGCTGCGCGCATGAGCTGACGCCACCGGGTCGCGGCGAATTCCTCGAACGCGCCGTCAGCCACCTGCCAGGGACCCTTCGCTGTGGACACCACGTCTGACTTGATGATGCGCGGTGCCGCAAAGGTTGCACGCGGGCGTGACTACTTCAAGATCGAGGTCAACACCGATCCCTGCGCCTGGGCCGGCGCCGCGAACCCGCCGATCGCCGCGAGCGTCGGAGCGAGGTCGACGGCTCGCACGCCGCCGACCGACGGCACGTGGGCGATGTCCGGGCCACTGGCGACGAACGTCGCATGCATGTTGATGTTGTGTGCGAGGTCGACGTCGTCCGGCAGATAGCCGTGCTGGCCGAAGAACTGCGACGGCGCGACCAACTTGCCCGGCGTGGCCGCGTCGAACTCGTACGGCACCTTCGACACCACCACGACATCGCCGGTCCGGAATTCGTTGAGCGAGTCGCTGCCCTGCACGTCGGCCATCTGCGGCTTGGTGAAGACGGCTTCGATGATCGGCTGACCGGTCGAGGGGTCACGCAGGTTCTGGTACGCCGCGACGATCTTGTCGACGGTCGCCTGGTAGTCGGCCGGGTCGAGCACGCCGTCCGGGTCGCGGCCCTTGACGTTCAGATAGATCTGCGCGGTGGCACCGGCCTCGCACTGCTTGGCGATCGTGACTGCCGGAGCCGGTGCGGGGCGGCAGTTGCCGGTCTGCTCGACACTTTGCAGCCCGAGTTGCTGCAGCGGCAGCGCGGCGTCGATGGCGAGCCACTGCGGCGCGAACCCGTGATCACTGGAGGCGAGCACGTCCGGATGGTTGCCGACCAGACGGCGGACCAGGCCGAGGCGCGCATCGGCGGAGTGGTACGCGCCGGTCAGATAACCCTGGCGCTCGGCGAGCCGGTGATCACGCGGACCGCTGCCGGCCACCCGGTCGTAGTAGGGATTGGGGGAATCATCGGGCGCGGTCTTGGTCAGCAGACCGAGGATCTGATGGCTGACCTCGTCGGTCTGATCGGTGCCGGCGAGCAGGACGTCGGTGTGCGGCTGCAGTGTGCCGAGCACGTACCGCAGCACCGCGCGGTCGTAGGTGTTGTTGAGGTCGACCACCTGCTGGTACCAGGTGTCCTCGTCGATGATGCCCGCTTCCTCCGGGGCGAAGTCACCGAAGATGGCCGGCGGCAGGTTGTCGGCGATGTACTTCTCGAGCCGATCCTCGCCGGGGGCGCCGGCCGGCAACGCATTGCAGGCCGCGGTCGCGCAGTGGGCCTTGGGCCGGGTCAATGACGTGAAATAAATTCCGAATTTCGAAAGATCCGGCGAGATCGTCATCAACTTCAGATAGAACCCCGCGCTCTCCCCCGCCGCGGCACCGATCAGCCCGTCGGCGCCGCGCACCTTGACGGCGCTGTACGCGCCCGGACGCAGCGAGGCCAGTGCCGCCGAACCGTTCTTCCCCGCGGTCTGCGGCACCACCAGCACGCGGTCGTATCCGGCCGAGGTGGTCGCGTAGACGTACAGGTCGTAGGTGCGGTCCGGATTCAGCGTCGGCGACGTCGTCGACAGCAGCAGCGTGGTCTGCTGCGCTGGCAGCGCGCTGCGCGTGACGTGCGTCCATCCACTCGCCGGCGTGAACGCGGCGGTCTCGTAGGACAGCCCGAAATTGGCTGCCGAGGCCTGCTTGGCCGCATCGGCGGGCGCTTCCAGCACGCCGCGGCGGGAGTAGAAGTTCGCGTAGTCGACGGTCGGCCCGTTGATGTTGGCATTGAGCCCGCCGGTCCACTCCACCTGCGCGACCTGCTTGCCGGCCTGCTCGGCTGATGCCGCCACCGACTGCGCCTGCAACACGTTCGTCGGATCGGTGCCCGGGCTCGACCCGTTGCCGTGGAAGGAGAACGACAGCGACTGGTCGAAGGTCAGCCGGGTGTCGAAGAAGGTGTTGTTGGTGCTGCCGTGCACGCCCGGGTACGCGCCGGTCGCCATCGTGTACCACCCGGTGCCGGTGTTGGGCGGGAAGCCCTGCGTCAACCCGTTACGGCCCGTGGCGCCGCTGTCCATCAGGCGCTGGTAGGTGGGCATCAGACCCGCTTCGGCGTAGCGCTGCATGAGGTCCGGGCGCATGCCGTCCGAGCTGTACAGGACGACCGGATGGTCGGCCGCCGGGGCCGCGGCGGCCGGTCCGGTGGCCACCAATCCGACAGTCAGCGACCCCGCGATCGCGGCAGCAGCGGTGAGAGCGAACACGCGGTGCGGCACGGCAACTCCTTCGACGGCGACATCCCCTCAGCAGCCTCTTGCGTGGCACCCAGGTCCGTCAATGGCCGCTGGCCCACTGATGACGCGGGTTTGGCCGATCTTCATCCGATGTGCATACTCGCCAAGGTCTCTTTTTCGTCACGAAGCTTGTCTTGGAGTTTTTGCGTGCTGCGCCGTGCTGTTCTCGTGCTGGTCGTGCTGACCGGCCTGTCCCTTACTCCCACGATTCCGGCGAGTGCCGCGGCCCGGCCATCTGCCGGGACCCGCGTCGTGCAGATCGCGAAGAAGTACGTGCACCACGCACGCTACGTCTACGGCGGCGCCTCCCCGCGGCGCGGTTTCGACTGCTCGGGCTATGTGATGTACGTCTACAAGAAGGCGCACGTGGCGCGCCTGCCGCACAACGCCCAGGCGCAGCGCCACGCACGGCACATGCACAAGATCTCCCGGCGGCACGCCCGACCGGGTGACCTGGTGTTCTATTTGAGCGGCCGTTACGCCTACCACGTGGCGATCTACGCCGGTCACGGCAAGCAGTACTCGGCCGCGGACCCGCGCGACGGCATCCGGTACCAGAAGATCTGGTCGCGCCACGTCGAGTTCCGCACCGACTGGCACTGACGGCGCTCAGCCGGTCGCCGCGAGGACGAACGGGTACACCGCGTCCGCGCCGGCAAGGCGCAGCAATCGCGCCACGACGGTGAGCGTCCAACCGGTGTCGGTGCGGTCGTCGAGCAGCAGGATCGCCCGACCCCCGACGCGCGCGCCGAGGTCGCCCGGCAGCTCGTAGCTGCGCCAGACATCGCGCAGCCGGAAGGCGCTGTTGGAGCGACGGTCGCCCGACGGGCCGCGATGCTCGATGCCGCCGAGGTCGTCGAGTCGGCCCAGCTGCGCCAGCCGGGCCGCGAGGTCGGCGATCAGCACCGCTCGGGTGGCCGAGCCAACATGCACCACCGCGTCCGGGCGTCGCTCCCACCCCCAGGCGGCGAGCACCTGGACCGCCGCACGCACCAGATCGTCGGGCACCGGTCCGTCGGGCGTGCCCGGCGCGAGGACGCTGCGGACCCGTTGACCGAGTCCGAGATCGGTGAGCCTGGCGATCGCCCGGCCGTTCTGTGCCTGCTCGCTCGCCGCGATCCGACCGCGGATGTCGACCCCGAGCGTCGGCATGGCGGTGGGCCACATCCGGCGGGGGTCGATCGTGACACCGGGTCGGCCCAGCCGCTCCCCCGCGGCGGCCAGGGCGGTGTCGTCGATGCCGGCGGTGACGGACAGACCGCCACAGTTGTCGCAGCGCCCGCAGTCGGCGGCGTCGGGATCGTCGAGCTGCTCGCGCAGGAAGCGCATCCGGCACCGATCGGTGGCCTGGTACTCGCGCATGGCCTGCTGCTCGTCGCGGCGCACCTGCGCAACCCGTGCATAACGCTGCGCGTCGTACTCCCAGCGCTGCCCGGTGGCGACCCAGCCGCCGGACACCCGCCGGGCCGCGCCGTCGACGTCGAGCACCTTGAGCATCGACTCCAGCCGGTTTCGCGACAGCGGGATCCGGGCCTCGAGCGCGGCAGTGCTCACCGGCGTCTCGCCGAGCTCGCTCAACGTGTCACGGACCTGGGCCTCGGGCGGAAAACCGGTGGAGGCGAAGTAGTCCCAGATCGCCGCGTCCTCCGGACCGGGCAGCAGGATCACCTGGGCGTGGTCGACACCGCGCCCCGCGCGACCCACCTGCTGGTAGTAGGCGATCGGCGAGGACGGCGCGCCGAAATGAATGACGAAGCCGAGATCCGGTTTGTCGAAGCCCATCCCGAGCGCCGAAGTGGCCACCAGCGCCTTGACCCGGTTGCCGACGAGGTCGTCTTCGGCCGCGAGGCGCTCGGCCGGTTCGGTCTGGCCCGAGTACGCGGCGACAGCATGCCCGTGCTCGCGCAGGTAATCGGCGACGTCCTGGGACGCCGCGACGGTCAGCGTGTAGATGATCCCCGACCCGCGGAACTCGCCGAGGTGCTCGGCCAGCCAGGCCAGCCGGTGGGCGGTCGAGGGCAGCGAGAGCACCGCGAGCTGCAGCGACTCACGGTCCAAGCTGCCGCGCAGCACGAGCACATCAGCGGCCGCATCGACACTGCCGAGTTCGAGCACATCGGCGACGTCGGCGACCACTCGGCTGTTCGCGGTGGCGGTGGTGGCCAGCACCGGGATGCCGGGCGGCAATTCGGGCAACAGCGTGCGTAGGCGCCGGAAGTCGGGCCGGAAATCGTGGCCCCAGTCGCTGATGCAGTGCGCCTCGTCGACCACGAGCAGCCCGCACGCGGCGGCGAGCTCCGGCAGAACCGCGTCGCGGAACTGTGGGTTGTTCAGCCGCTCCGGGGACAGCAGCAGCACGTCGATCGCGCCCGCCTGCACGGCGCCGTAGATCTCCTGCCATTCCTCGACGTTGGTGGAGTTGATCGTGGCCGCACGGATGCCGGCCCGCTGCGCGGCCGCGAGCTGGTTGCGCATCAGCGCCAGCAGCGGCGAGATGATCACCGTGGGGCCGGCGCCGCCTGCCCGCAGCAGGGCGGTGGCGACGAAGTAGACGGCGGACTTGCCCCAACCGGTGCGCTGCACCACCAGCGCGCGGCGCCGCTCGACCACGAGAGCCTCGATCGCGGTCCACTGATCGGGACGCAACCTGGCGTCCGGCCCGGCGAGGGCGCGCAGCTGCTCTTCGGCCGCGGCGCGCAGCTCGCTGCGATCGAGCACCTTCGTCATGTGCCCGTGTCTACCATCCGACGCGGACAGAACCGGGCCACTACCGTCGACCTGTGGACACCGGGTCGGTCCGGCTGCGACCGCCGCGTCTCGAGGACGAAACAGCGGTGCGCGCCGCGCAGCGGGTGATGGCAGCCGACGACTTCGACTTCGCGCTGGGCCTGGCCGACGACACGCGATGGGAGGACTACGTCGCCATGCGCACCAGGCAGCAGCTCGGCCTCGGGCTGGCTCCTGGGCGGGTGCCGGCGTCGTTCCTGCTCGCCGACGTCGACGGCGAGATCGTCGGTCGGGTCTCGATCCGCCACGAACTCAACGACCGGCTCCTCGCGAACGGGGGGCACATCGGCTTCGGGGTGCTGCCACGGTTCCGGCGTCGTGGCTACGCCACCCAGATGCTGGGGCAGGCGTTGATCATCGCGCGCGCGTTCGGGGTCGGCCGGGTACTGGTCACCTGCGACGACGACAACGCTGCCTCGGCCGCGGTGCTCGAGCGCTGCGGCGCGCGCCGTGACCTTGATCGGCCCACCACCCCGGGGCCGACCCCGATCCGCCGCTACTGGATCGATTGACTGGCGCGCGTTCGTCGCGAGGCACAGACTGCAACGCGTGCTGTGCCCGGTCGTCGTCGGTCGCGCCGCGCAGCAGGCTGCCCTGCGTGACGACCTGGCGCTCGCCTGCACGGGGCTCGGTCGCGCCGTGGCGCTCGTCGGCGAGGGGGGCATGGGCAAGTCGCGCCTGGTGCGCCGGCTCGCGGCGACAGCCGGCGAGCAGGATCTCGTCGTGGTCACCGGCCGGGCTGTACCCGGTGCAGCAGCGGTGCCACTGCGCCCGCTGTCCGAGGCCCTGCTCGCCGCGCGGCGGCTCGGGTTGGACGTCGACGACCCACGCATCGGCGAGTTCTCCGCGCAGCTGCGCAGGCTGCTGCCCGACGGTGACGGCGACACGGTGGCCGACACGTCGCCGGTGCTCCTCGGCGAGGCGGTGGTGCGGCTGCTGCGAGTGCTGGCGGGTGAGCGGGCCTGCGTGCTCGTCGTCGAGGACCTGCACTGGGCCGACGCGGAGACACTCGCCGTGCTCGAGTACCTCGCCGATGCGATCGGCCGCGAACCGGTGCTGTGCGTGACGACGATGCGCCCGGACGGTGGGGCGCCGGCGGCGTTGATCGAGCGACTGCGTGCCCGGGGGGTCCTGCGGGTCGACACGCTGGCTGCCCTGACGGTCGACGAGCAGCGCGTGATGATCGCGGCATGTCTCGGTGACACGGCGCTCGCCTCGGACGTGGACACGTTCGTCGCGCAACACAGCGATGGCGTGCCGTTCCTCGTCGAGGAGCTGCTCGCCGGGCTGGTCGCCACCGGCGCCCTGGAGCAGACGTCGTTGGGTTGGCGGGCGGTTCGCGCGATGACGCCGGCGATCCCGGGCAGTCTGCAGGAATCGGTGCATGCCCGGTTGGCGCGCCTCGGCGACGACGCGCGTCGCGCGGTCGGCGCCGCCGCCACGCTGGGTCGCCGGTTCGACTGGGACCTACTGCCCGGAGTGGCCGGCCTGGACGGCACGGCCGCGGTGCAGGCGATGCGAGCGGCGATCGACGAACAACTCGTCGCCGTCGACGGACCGGGTTTCCGATTCCGACATGCTCTCAGTCGTGAGGCAGTGCTCGCTGCGCTGCTGCCACCGGAACGCCGTGACTTCTCCGCCCGGGCACTCACCGGCGTGCATCGGGCGCATCCCGGCCTGCCAGGGCCGTGGTGCGAACTGGCCGCCGAACTCGCCGAGACTGCCGGCGATGGCGAGGCGGCCGCGGCGCTGCTGGTGGAAAGCGCCGAGCGCGCCCTGCGCCGCGGCGCGTTCGCCACCGCGGTCAACACGTCGGTGCGGGCGGCGGCCCTGGCCACCGACCACGAGACCGTGCGCCGAGCTCGTGAGGTGCAGATCCGGGCGCTGGTCCGGGCCGGCGACGCCGGCCAGGCCGAGAACGTTGGCACCCAGTTGATCGACGACCCCGGGCTGTCTGCCGACCGGCGGGCTGCAATCCATGTACTCCTCGCGCGGGCAGCCGTTGCGGCGGGAGCCACCGGCCGCGCCACACACCATGTGCAGCGAGCCCGGGAGCTGGGTGACATCGGTGCCGAACTCGACGCAGTGGGTGCCCTCGTCGCGCTGGACGCGGAACACCCCGACGAGGCCGAGCGGCGGGCACGAAGCGCGTTGGCGGCGGCCGGACCCGCCGGCCTGCCGGAGATCGCCTGCGAGGCGCTGGGCGTGCTCGGTCGCCTTACCGCCGACCCGGCCGACAGCTTGGACGTCTTCGGCCAGATGCTGCGAGTGGCCGAGGAACACGAGTTGCCGAGCTGGCGGGTACAGGCGCTTCAGGAGATCGCGTTGCGCCGCACTCTGTCCGAGGGCGCCGCGGCGATGACCGAGGCTCGACGCGTCGCGGTCGAGACCGGTTCGTTCGTGACGGTCACGCAACTCGACCTCGTGCTCGCCGAACTCGCACTCGGCCGCTTCGACCGGGCCGGGTGCGAGGAGACCGCGCAGCGCTGTGTCGACGCCTCCCGCAGGTTCGGGCTCGCGACGCTGCCGGTCGCGCTGATGTGGTCGGCCGGAGCGCGAGCGCTCGCCGAGGACGAGGCCGGCATGGAGGAACTGCTCGCCCGCGCGGCCGAGACCGCGCCGGACGACGAGCGAATCAGCGCCGACTCCTGGGGTCGGGTGCGCGTCACGTTGTGCACCGTGCGTGAAGACCGCGCCGGGCTGCGGGCCGCGCTCGAGACGTCCATGGTGCATCAGCGCAGTGCGCCGCCGAGCCGGTCGCTGTACCTGGGCCAGTTGGTGTGGATGGTGCTGCGGGCCGTCGACGACGACGATCTCGGCGCCGGGGCTCGCGCCGAGGTGGCGGCTACCTCGATGGGGGGCCTGCCACCGGGCGTCGCGACGCGCAGGTCCGCGCAGGCGATAGCGCTCGGCCGCCAGGGAGACGGCGCCGCGGCGCACCAGCGCTATCTCGAAGCACGCGAGCTGCTCGCCGGCGTCTCGCCCGGGTTCTTCATGGGTGGGCTCATCGACCGAATCGTCGCGGAGGCCGCGATCCGCGACGGCTGGGGTACGCCCGGCGAGTGGCTGCGCGAGATCGAGGCGTTCCACGAGTCCCACGGCTATCACCGCATCGCCCGGGCCTGCCGGGCGCTGATGGCAACGACCGGCCACCCGGCGCCGCGCCGTGGCCGCGGCGCCCACGAAGTGCCGGCCGGGCTGCGCGCCCGGGGCGTGACCAGCCGCGAGCTCGACGTGCTGCTGCTCGTGCGCGAGGGCCTCGGCAACCGCGAGATCGCGGCCGCGCTGCACCTGTCGCCGCGCACCGTCGAACACCACGTCTCGCGCATGTTGCAGCGCGTCGGAGCCGGCAGCCGGGCCGAACTGGCCGCGGTCGAGATCTGCTAATTGGGTGCTCGCTGCCGCAAAGGGGGTACGCGCAACCCCTGACAGCGCTACGCCACCGCGCCGATGATCGACGTCATGCAAACCACGGTGCACGAGATCGCCGAGCACACCTACCGGCTGTCGACTCTCATCCCAGACATCGCCCCACCCGCCGGGTTCACGATGAACCAGTACCTGGTCGTCGGCGACGAACCGCTGCTGTTCCACTGCGGCCCGCGCCAGCTCTTCCCGCTCGTATCCGCGGCGGTGGCCCGCGTGATCGACATCGAGCAACTGCGCTGGATCACGTTCGGTCACGTGGAGGCCGACGAGTGTGGCGCGATGAACCTGTGGCTGGCGGCCGCCCCGAACGCGCAGGTGGCCCACGGGGCGCTCGGCTGCCAGGTGTCGCTCAACGACCTCGCCGACCGGCCACCGCGCCCGCTGGCCGACGGCGAGGTGATCGACATCGGCGGCCACCGGCTGCGGCAGATCCCGACCCCGCACGTTCCGCACGCGTGGGAGGCGCAACTGCTCTACGACGAGACCACCGGCACCCTGTTCTGTGGTGACCTGTTCACCCAGGTGGGCGCTCCGGCTGCGCTTGTGCACGACAGCGACCTGGTGAGTTCGGCGTTCGCGGCGGAGGACATGTTCGCCTCGACGAGC
Organism: uncultured Actinomycetota bacterium; assembly: GCA_963850835.1. Taxonomy (GTDB): domain Bacteria; phylum Actinomycetota; class Actinomycetes; order Mycobacteriales; family Jatrophihabitantaceae; genus Jatrophihabitans. Next base: position 145,806 of record CAWKNB010000012.1, read on the forward strand.
CTCGGGGTGCTCACCGCACCGACGATCCGCAACCTGGCCGACCTGAACCCCCGCACGCTCGCCCTGATGCACGGTCCGGCCGCGGCCGGCGGCTGTGCCGCCGCGCTTCGTGATCTCGCCAACGGCTACCAGTCGCGCATCGAGAGCCTGGACCGGGCATCATGAGCCCCGCCATGACCGCGCCCGAAGTGTCGCCGACACGCGGCTCCCTCGACCGTGCCACCGCGGCCCGGCTCGCCGCGACCGAGTACGCAGTCTGGGTCGACGAACTGGACGCCCTCGCCGACGCGCAGCTCGACCTGCCGACGGACAACGTCCAGTGGGACGTCCGCGCGATGATCGGGCATGTCGTCGGCATGACCGAGATGGCGGCTTCGACAATCGAAACGGTGCGCCAGCAGGCTCGGGCGAAGTCCGCCGCGCGGCGGTCCGGCCTGCAGCTCATCGACGAGCTGACCGCACTGCAGGTGGCCAAACACGCCCGCGACACCCTGCCGCAACTTCGGGCCCGGATGCGGCAGGTCGGCCCGCGGGCCGCGCGGCACCGCATGCGTGCGCCCGGTTTCGTGCGGAACCGGACGATGCCCGAACCACAGTTGCTCCCGGACGCCGAGGCGCCGGAGTCGTGGACCTTCGGGTATCTGTTCGAGACCATCCTCACCCGCGACCCGTGGATGCACCGCGCCGATCTCAGCCGGGCAACCGGCGCACCGATGCGGCTCACGGCCGATCACGACGCCGTCATCGTGGCTGACGTCGTGGCGGAGTGGGCAGCGCGGCACGGGCAATCGTGCGCGTTGACGCTGACCGGCACGGCGGGCGGCGCGTGGCGATTCGGCATCGGTGGCCCCGATCTCTCGCTCGACGCGGTCGACTTCTGCCGCGCGGTGTCCGGCCGCGGACCGGCCGACGGGCTACTCGCAATTCCGGTGCCGTTCTGAGTCCCGCTGTGCGAGCCTGTCCACGTGGACGTCCGATCACTCGCCTTCCGTACCGAACTCGCGTTGCTCCAGTTCAGTGGGACCACTGTCGAGGACCGCGGTGACCATCTGCTCGTCCTGACACCGGACAACCCGTCGTTCTGGTGGGGCAACTTCCTGCTCCTTCCCGGTGTCCCCGCGGCGGACGAGATCGAGCAGTGGCTCGAGCGTCAAGGCACGGAGATTCCGCAAGCCGAACACGTTGCCCTCGGCTTCGACGCGACCACCGGGAGCAAGGCAGACCTGGCCGCGTTCGCAGAGCGGGGCATGGAGATCGAGGCGTCGTCGGTGATGACGGCCCGAAGCGTGCATCCGCCACGGTCCAGGAACTCGGCGGCGGTCAATCGCGCGCTCGTCTCCGACGACGACTGGGAGCAGAGCGTGGCCTTGACGCTGCGCTGCTTCGCCGACGAGGAGCCCGTCACCTACGAACGCTTCGTCCGGACGAGGTCCGCGAGCTACCGGCGCATCGTCGAGGAGGGGCACGGCAGTTGGTACGGCGCGTTCCTGGACGGTCGGCTGGTGTCCCAGATGGGCCTGTTCGCCACTGAACCCGGGTTGGCGCGCTTCCAGGCCGTGGAGACCGACCCGGACTTCCGGCGCCGGGGTCTAGCCGGCGGCCTCGTGTACGACGTGAGCCGATACGGCTTCACCGAGCTGGGGGCGTCGACGCTCGTCATGGTGGCTGATCCGGAGTACGTCGCGATCCAGCTCTATCGAGCAGTCGGATTCACCGACTCGCAGACCCAGCTGCAAGCGTGCCGGCCACCTCAGCGCGACCTCGCCTACCGAGCCAACCAAGCATAGCGATTTCGGTTTCCAGAGCTGCGGTTCAGCGTGTCAGGCGTGCGCGCCGCGCCACTCGTCGCGAAAATCGGCGCAAGTGCTGTACGGCGCGGCAAGTGCTTGCAGCAAGACCATCGCCTGGTCGCGCACGGCCTTCTCCATCGGCTGGTCCCGCAGGACCATCAGGCGTTGGATGCCGCCCAGGACCCGACGTTTGGAATCGATCTCGTCGAGTTGGCGTCCGACGCTGCACACGCCGCCGGACTCCGCCGCGACTGCTGCTGCGGCGCGGCACGGCGGCGCGACATGCGTTTGAGCTCGGCCTCGTCCGCATCGATGTGGGTGAGGACGAAGCGCACCAGGTCGATGCTGGTGCTCGGATGCGTCGTGGTGGTCATCGCCGGCTCTCGGAACGTGTCCGTACAGCCGATGGTTCGACCTCTCTACGGTCTACCCGGCCGTGATGAGGCGCTAACTATGCCGTCTCGCGGACGACATCGCGGGCGGCCTTGTCGATTCGCAAACCTTGGAAGCGCGGGTGGCGCAAGCGTCCGTCGCGGGTCCACTCGGCGAAGCCGATCTGCGCCACGAGCTCCGGCCGCACCCAGTGGACACCACGATCACGGATGCGGTCGCGGGTGAACGGCGAATCGTCCTGTGCGAGTGCGCCGAGGCGCTCCATCAAGGTCCCGATGAGCTCGGCCGGGAAACCGGTGCCGACCTTGCCCGCGTAGACGAGGTCGCCGTCCGCGTAGTAACCGACCAGCACCGCACCCAGACCGTGCCGGGTGCCCTGCGGATCCGTCCAACCGCCGATGACGAGCTCTTGATCGTGCACGCACTTGAACTTCAGCCAATCCTTCGAGCGGCCGCCGACGTAGGGCGCGGCCGCGCGCTTCGCCATGACCCCCTCGTCGCCGCGCGCGCACGCCTCGCGGTACATCTGTTCTCCGGCGCCGACGCGGTGGGCACTGAACCGCAACGGATCGGTGAAGGTGAGCGCGGAGCGCAGCAGCTTCTTCCGCTCCCGCAGGGGCAGTTTCCGGGTGTCGTCGCCGTCGAGGTGCAAGATGTCGAACACGTAGTAGAAGACCGCGATGCCGGTAGCCCGCGCGGCGTCGGGATCGATGATCCCGAGCCGGCCCTGCAACCGCTCGAAGCTGGTGCGCCGCCCCTGCAATGCCACGATCTCGCCGTCGACGAGCAGCGCCGACTCGCTCTGCTCGGCCAGCGCCTGCGCGATCTCCGGGAAGGTCGCGGTCATGTCCTTCTCGTTGCGGGAGGCCAAGCGCACCGCGCCGCCCTCGGCCCGGCGTGCCAGGCAGCGCACGCCGTCGAGCTTGCGCTCGAAGAACCAGTCACGGTCGGAGAACCGGTCCTGCGTCAGCGACGCGAGCATGAGAGGAAGGGTGGCGGGCAGCTGGCTCATCTGCACATCTTGGCGCAGTCCCGCTCCCCTTGTGGGAGTGCGGCTCAGGCCGCGGCGCCGCGGGACAGTCGCGCCATCAGGTCGGCGCCGATGCCGTGGACCAGTGGATCCGCGTGCCGGTGCACCAGTCGCCAGCGGCCTTCGTCGCGTCTGAAGACGACCGTCACCCGCAGGTCGTGATCCTGGGCCGGGAGGCCGCCCACCCGGCCGTGGTGACGCTCGATCAGAACCAGGACCGCGAGGTCGGCGCAGGCGTACGACTGGACCATCTCCACCTGAACCGTGCCGCCTTGGAAGTACGCGTCCGTGGCAGCCAGCGACGGTTCGGAGTCGTCGAACCCGCGCACCGGTTCGCCGCCGAACGGTGGCAGCAGGGTGTAGTCGTCGGCGTGTGCGACGAGGTCGGCATAGCGACGCGCGTCGCCGTTGAAGAGGGCGGCTGCAGCCTCGCTGACGCAGTGCATGAGCTCGTCGACGTCGGAGTCGGTCATCGCCGAAAACTGTCAGGCGCGCGCGTGGGGGCGTGCACCGCCGGCCGCGTGGGGATTCGCCTGTGTACCCGTCGCCCAGGAACCCCGCACGTGGCCGATGTGCTGCCGCATGAGCGTTTCCGCCTCTTCGGCGCGACCGGCGGTCAGCAGGTCGAACAGCTGCCGGTGCTCGTGTGAGCTCGGAAACAGCGCCCCGGCGTCGGCCAGCGCAGACAGACCGTACAGACGCGACCGCACGCGCAGCGACCGGACCGTGGCGACGAGGGCGGTGTTGCCGAGCAACTCGAGCAGCCCGAGGTGGAAGTCGAGGTCGGCGCGGTTGTAGGCCACCATGTCGCCGTCGCGGGCGGCCTGTTCGATCCGGGCGACGACGGCGGAGATCTGCTCGGTCTCGGCGGAATCCAGGCCACGCAGGCCGAGCCTGCGAATCGAGGGCGGTTCGAGGAGCATCCGCAGCTCGGTCAGGTCGTCGAGTTCGGTGTCGCCGAGCTCGACGACCCGAAATCCCTTGTTGCGCACCGCGACGACCAGTCCCTCTTTCACCAGGTCGAGCATTGCCTCGCGGACGGGCGTGGCCGACATCTGCAACTGCGCGGCCAGCGCCGGGGCCGAATAGACGACCCCGGGTCGCATCTCCCCCGCGATGATCGCCGCGTGCAGTGTCTGGATCGCCTCGTCGCGCAGGCTCAGCCGGGCTCGCGGCGCGCCGAGACCGGCGACGCTGGTCATCACGCCGGCGCGATCGTGACGGTATGGCTGCTGGTGAAGATGTCCACCGCGGCCTTGCCCTGCTCCTTGCCGCCGTAGCCGGAGTCCTTGATGCCGCCGAACGGCAGGTAGAAGTCGACTCCGGCGGTGGGGGCGTTCACCTTCACCATGCCGGTCGCCAGCGCGTCCGAGGCGTGCAAGGCGGCCGCCAGGTCGTTCGTGTAGATACCGGCGACGAGCCCCTGCCGGACGCTGTTGGCCGCGACGATCGCGTCGTCGAGGCCGGGGACCGACGAGATGGCACAGATCGGGCCGAACACCTCGTCGCACTCGAGGAGATGGTCTGTGGGCAGCGAGTCCGCGACCGTCGGCGCGACGTACCAGCCGCCACGGTCGAGCGCATCGCCGCCGGTGAGCACCCGTCCGCCGGCCGCGGTGACGCTCCGCGCGGCGGCCACCACTCGATCGCGAGCCGCCGAGTCGATCACCGGACCGACGACGGTCGCGTCGTCGGCAGGGTCGCCGACCGGCAGCTTTTCGATTGCCGAAACCAACGCGTCGGTGATCGGGCCGGGGTCGCCCACCACGATGACCCGCTTGGTCGCGGTGCATTTCTGCCCGGCATATCCCGCCACTGCGCCTGCGATGGTGGCCGCGGCGACCGCCGGGTCTGCGTCCGGCAGCACGATGGCCGGGTTCTGACCGCCCATCTCGGCCTGGACCGCCACGCCCCGCCCGGCAGCCGTCGCCACGATCGCCCGGCCCACCTCGGTGGAGCCGGTGAACGAGACCACGTCGGCGCAGGCGAGCAATGCCTGCCCGGTGTCGGCAGCGCCGGGAAGCACCTGGAACACCCCGCCAGGAAGCAACGGGCCGATCAGCTCGGCGAGCCGCACGGCGCAGGCCGTGGCCTCCTCGGCGGGCTTGAGCAACACCGCGTTGCCGTACGCCAGCGCGGGCGCAGCCTTCCAGACCGGGATCGCGAGCGGGAAGTTCCAGGGCGTGATCAGCCCGGCGACACCGCGTGGACGGCGGGTGGTGTAGGTGAGCGTGTCACCCGGTGCATCGTGGGTGGCCCCGAGCGGATCGAAGGCCTGCTGTCCGTAGTAGCGCAGGATCGACACCGCACGCGCGACTTCGCCGCGGGCCTCGGTTCGCGGTTTGCCGACCTCTGCCACGACCAGCGCGGTCAGTTCGTCCGCGGCCTGCTCGACGGCGTCGGCGGCAGCGTTGAGTGCGGCGGCGCGAGCGGCCGGACCGCCGTGCGCCCAATCGCGTTGTGCAGCCCGCGCCCGCTCGGCCGCCGCGCCGACGTCGGCGGTAGAGGTGGGCGCGACCTCGGTCAGCACGCGGTCCGGTGCTTGCGGTGATGTCGAGACGATCATGAAAACCTCGTGTCAGAAGGAGAAGCCGGCCGGGAACGGGTCGGTCGGGTCGAGCAGATACTGCGCGGTGCCGGTGACCCACGCGCGGCCGGTGATGGTCGGTCGCACGGCCGGCACTCCGGCGACAGTCGTCTCCTCGACGAGCCGGCCGATGAACCGGGTGCCGATGAACGACTCGTTGACGAAGTCGCGCTGCAACGGCAACTGCCCGCGCGCGTGCAGCTGCGCCATCCTGGCGCTGGTACCGGTGCCGCACGGCGAGCGGTCGAACCATCCCGGGTAGATGGCCATCGCGTGCCGCGAGTGCGTTGCCGTCGAGCCGGGCGCGACGAATTGCACGTGGTGGCAGCCGATGATCTCCGGCGCCTCGGGGTGGACGGGCAGCTCGGTCGCGTTGATCGCGGCCATGACGGCGAGCCCCGCGTCGGCGATCTGCTGCTGCCGGCCACGGTCGAACGGCTCCCCGATCGCGTCGAGATCGACGATCGCATAGAAGTTGCCGCCGAAGGCCAGGTCGTAGTCGATCCGGCCGTACCCGGGGACCTCCACGCTGCGGTCGAGCCCGAGGGCGAACGAGGGGACGTTCTCGATCGTCACCGACTTCGCCGCGCCGCCTTCGACGGCGACCACGGCGACCACCAACCCGGCGGGGGTGTCCAGCCGGATGCGGGTGACCGGTTCGGTGACCTCGACCATGCCGGTCTCGACCAGCACCGTGGCGACGCCGATGGTGCCGTGGCCGCACATCGGCAGGCATCCGGAGACCTCGATGTAGACCACGCCCCAGTCGCAGTCCGGCCGGCACGGCGGCTGCAGGATCGCGCCGGACATGGCCGAGTGACCGCGCGGTTCGCACATCAGCAGCGTGCGCAGATCGTCCATCTTGGCCATGACGTACTGCCGCCGCTCGGCCATGCTGGCGCCGGGGATGACGCCGACGCCGCCGACGACGACCCGAGTCGGCATGCCCTCGGTGTGCGAATCGACGGCATGGAGCGTACGGATCGAGCGCATCAGCTCAGTCCGGCGGCGAGTGCCTTCTCGGTCGCCTCGCGGATCGTGGCGGCGTCGACGTCGGACAGCGGGCCACGCGGCGGCTGGCAGCGCCCGCCGTCGATCGCGGCCGGCACGAGATCCATCGACAGCTTGATCGCCTGGACGAATTCGGTTTTCGAATCCCACCGCAGCAGCGGGTGCAGCTGGCGGTACAGCGGCAGGGCTGTGTCCAGGTCACCCGCCTGCGCAGCGGCCCAGAGGTCGGTGCAGGCCTTCGGGAAAGCGTTGGGATAACCGGATACCCAGCCCGGCGAGCCGGCGATCGCGAGCTCGAGCGCGACGTCGTCGCTGCCGGCCAGCACGTCGAGACCGGGCGCGACCTCGGCCAGCTCCCAGTACCGCCGCACGTCGCCGGTGAACTCCTTCACCGCGACGATGTGCCCCTCGTTGTACAGCTGGGCGAGCAGCTCCGGAACCAGATCGACCTTGGTGTCGAACGGGTTGTTGTAGGCCACGACCGGCACGCCGACCTCAGCGACGATGCGGTAGTGCTCGATGACGTCGCGGCGAGCGGCCCGGTAGGAGTTCGGCGGCAGCAGCATCACCGCGGGGCAGCCTGCCTCCGCAGCCACCTCGGCGTTGCGGCGGGCCTGCCGGGCGCCGTAGGCGCCGATGCCGGGCATCACGCTGAACCCGTCCGGCGCAGCCGCGACGGCAGTGCGTACCACGGCGTCGCGATCGGCGTCGGCGAGCAGCTGGTACTCGCCGAGCGAACCGTTGGGAGTGACGCCGTCGCAGCCGTTGGCGGCGAGCCAGGTGACGTGCTCGGCGTAGGCGTCGAGATCGGGGGTGTCGTCCTCGGTCCAGGGCAGTGCGGTAGCGACGAGAACGCCGTGCCAGGGCTTGCGGGTCATCGGTTCATTCCTTCGGTGGTGGCGGCCTCGGCGATCAAGCCGAGCGGGACGGGGACGGCGACGGGTCGATCGACGCCGTTGGACGGATCAGGCGGTTGGCCGGTGCGGTGGGCGACGAGGCAGCTGGTGGCGAAGCTGCATTCGCGACCCTGACACCAGCCCATTCCTGAGCGGGAGAGCAGCTTGACGGTGCGGGTGTCCCGCGCGCCGAGCGCCAGCGCGGCGTCGATCTCGGCGACCGTGACCTCTTCGCAGCGGCAGACGACGGTGTCGGGCTGCAAACCGGTCAGCCATGCGGGGGGCACCGGGTACACGGCGTGCATGGCCGCGGCGAATCTGCGCAGGCGGTCGCGGCGGCGCACGAGGTCGGGAGCCGGTGCGGCTCCGGCGGCCGCCCGGCCGGCGATGCGTCCTTCGAGTACCGCAAGCTGCGCACCGCCGACGCCGGTGGATTCGCCGGCGGCGAACACCCGCGGGTTGTCGGTGCGTTGGTCGGCATCGGTGCTGACGGCCAGGGTCTGGTCGGCGGTGGTGTGCAGCGCGGCGCCCGCCTGCCGCGGGAGCTCTGACTGGGTGGCGAAGCCGTAGCCGATCGCGAGAACGTCGGCAGCACATTCGCGACGGGTTCCGGGCCGGATCCGGCCGGCGTTGTCGACGCGGGCCACCGTGACGCGCTCGAGCCGCCCGTTCCCGTGCGCCGCAACCACGATCGAGCGGTGCCGCACCGGGACCCGGTGGCGCGCCAGTACGCCCGCATAGCCGGCTGCCTCGCCCAGTTTGCCCGAGGCACCGGCGATCGAGCGCAGATGGCGCAGCCAGCCCGCCGGGTGATTCGCTTCGTGCACACCCACGACGGTGGCGCCGCGGGTGGCGAGCCCGGCGGCCACCGGCAGCAGGAACGGACCGGTACCGGCCACGACCACGCGACGGCCGGCGAGCACGCCGTGCCCCTTGAGCAGGGCCTGCACGGCCCCGGCGGTCATCACCCCGGGCAGCTCCCAACCGGGGAAGGGCACCGGCCGGTCGTAGGCGCCGGTGGCGAGCACGAGCTGGTCGGCAGCCATGGTGCGTTCGACCGGCGCACCGGTGCGGTCGAGCACGTGGATCTCGCAGCCGTCCGCATCGGCGCGCACCGCCCACACGTGATGGTGTGGGTGATGGGCCACGCGGCCTGCGTGGCGCAGCCGAGCCAGCTCGCCGGTCAGCTCGTCGAAGGTCGCGACATCGTGGTGCAGGTCGCGATCGGCGGACAGGTCGGCGCCGCGGTGCCGCCAGTACTGCCCGCCCCAGGTGGGTGCGGCGTCGACGAGCAGCACGCGCGCGCCGGCCTGCCCGGCCGCCACGGCAGCGGCCATGCCCGCGGGCCCAGCGCCGACAACGGCAACAGTGATGTCAGGCGAGGTCATCGTGTCCGGTTCCGGTCTGGGTGGTCACTGCCAGGCCCGGCGTCGCGGGCCGCAGGCATGCTCGCTCGTTCGCGACATCATCGACGGTGACCAAGCAGTCGAAGCACACGCCGATGCCGCAGAAGATGCCACGTGGCGCGCCGGTGCGCCTGGTCGTGCGCCAGCTTCGGATTCCGGAAGCGACGAGGGCTGCGCCGACGCTCTGCCCGCTCTCGTACGGAATCGGCCGACCGTCGAAGAAGAACTGGCTCATGCCGGCACCCCCGCCAGGCGCGCCGGCGCGAACGGCGCGGGATCGAGCGTGGTCGGGGCGGCGGTCACCAGCTCGGCGATCAGCTCCCCGGTGGCGGGCGCGAGGCCGATGCCCGCCCCCTCGTGACCGCAGGCGTGCAGCAGACCGGGCACCCGCTCGTCCGCACCGATCAACGGCAGATGGTCGGGGCAGTACGGCCGGAACCCCGCATAGACGCGCATCAGGTTCACCGTCGCCAACACCGGGAAGATCCGCACGGCCTGGGCGGCGAGACGCCGCACGGCCGGCAGCGACACCGTGCGGTCGAAGCCGACGCGCTCGCGGCTCGCGCCGATGAGCACGGTGCCGGCCCGGGTGCCCTCGATGACCGAGGACGTCTGCAACGCCGCATCGTCGGAGGCGACGTTCGCCACGTAGTCGGCGGTGTAGACCTTGTGCCGGATCAGCGGCGGCAGCGGCTCGGTGACCAGCACGAAACCGCGGCGTGGCAGCACCGGCACCGGCGCCCCGAACCGCTCGCTCAGCTCGCCGCCCCAGGTGCCCGCGGCGTTGACGACGTGATCGGCAGCGACGAGGCCGGTCGAGGTCTGCACCCCGCTGATGCGCCCGCCGGACAGCTGCAGGCCGAGCACGTCGCAGCCCAGCCGCAGGGTGGCGCCGGAGGCAGCCAGCAGCCGCGCCGCAGCGAGCATGGGCTGCACCTGCAGGTCCTGCGGGTAGTGGCGGCCCCCGGCCAGATCGCCGGCGAGCTGCGGTTCGAGCTCGCGCAAGCCGGACCCGTCGAGCGGCTCGCTGGTGACGCCGCTGTCGGCCTGCTCGGCGGCGAACGCGGTCAACGCGGTGAGCGCGGTTTCGGAGGTCGCGACGACCAGGCCCCCCTTGCGGTCGAGCTCGAAGGCGCCCGCGCCCAGAGACGCCGCGAGCTCCAGCCAGAGGTCGGTGGAGCGTCGGGCCAGGATCAGTTCGGGACCCGGACCCTTGTCCGACAGCAGGATGTTCCCCTCGCCCGCGCCGGTGGTGCCGGCCGCGACGGACTGCCGGTCGAGGACGGTGACGTCGAGCCCGGCGCGGGCGCAGTAGTAGGCACAGGCGGCACCCACGATGCCCGCACCGACGACCACGACCCGCGTCATGCCAGTACTATGTCACACACTATTGGTGGTACGGAACCCCACAGGCGGCCACGCCATACTCTGCGCGTGATGATCACCGAGCACCGATCGAGCGCGGACGAGATCACGCTCGACACCAGGCTGGAGTACGGCACCGACGATCCGGTGCGCATCGCGATCCGCCGGCGCGGCCGGCGCTACGACCTGAGCGACGACGGCGGTGCGGTCGCCCACGCCGGGCGCCCGCCGGGCTGGCTCGCCGCCATGGAGCGACAGGTCGAGGCGGACGGGTTCAACGTCAATCGGCGCGGGGTGGTGTTCGTGCCGGTGGTCGAGGGCCGCGACATCACGACGCTGGCGCTGCGGCTGGGCGAGACCTCCCGCGCGTGTTACCTCGCCCTGCTCGAACTCGGCGAGTGACGCCATGGCCTGGTTCCTGGTGGTGCTCGCCGGCTTGCTGGAGACCGGCTTCGCGGTCTGCCTGAAACTCAGCCACGGCTTCACCCGCCTGGTGCCGACGATCCTGTTCGCCGTCTTCGCGCTCGGCAGCTTCGGCCTGCTCACCTTGGCGCTGAAGTCGCTCGAGGTGGGGCCGGCGTACGCGGTGTGGACGGGGATCGGCGCCGCCGGCACGGTGATCGTCGGGATGGCGTGGCTCGACGAGTCGGTCGGCGTCCTGAAGATCACCTCGGTGGTGCTGGTGATCGTCGGGGTGATCGGGTTGCAGCTCAGCGGCGGCGCGCACTAGCCGCCCGGCAAGAACTCCAGCAGCGCCTCGGCCGTCGCGTCGGGCTCCTCCTCCGCCACGAAGTGCGCGCTGTGCAGCCCGCTGCCACGAACGTCGTCGGCGTAGTCGCGCCACACCGAGAGCACGTCGTAGTTACGGCCCACGAACCCGCGCAGTCCCCACAGGGCGAGCAGCGGGCAGCGCACCCGGTTACCGGCTTCGCGGTCGGCGGTGTCGTGCTCGAGGTCGATGGACGCACCGGCGCGATAGTCCTCGCAACTCGCCGAGATGGCGGCCGGGTCGTCGAACCAGCGCACGTACGCCTCGACGGCCTGCGGGTCGAACGGGAAAGCGCCGGCCGACCAGCGCTGGATCGAGGTGCGCAGGAAGTAATCCGGATCGGCAGCAATCAAGCGCTCCGGCAGGTCCGGCTCCTGCGCGAGGAAGAACCAGTGGTAGTACGTGGTCGCCAGCGGCCGGTCGACGTTGGTGAAGATGTGCAGCGTCGGGACGATGTCGAGCACGGCGGCGCGCTCGACCGAGTCCGGGTGATCGAGACACATCCGGTGCACCACACGCGCCCCGCGGTCATGGCCGACGGCGCTGAACTGGTCGAACCCGAGCGCGGACATCAGGCGCACCTGGTCCTGCGCCATCGCCCGTTTGCTGTACTCGAAATGATCCGGTCCGGCCGCCGGCTTGTCCGAGTCGCCGTAGCCGCGCAGATCGGCGACGACCACCGTATGTGTGCGGGCCAGCCGCGCCGCGACGCGGTGCCACATCACATGCGTCTGCGGGTACCCGTGCAGCAGCAGTACGGGCGGCCCCGAGCCTCCGATGCGGGCGTGGATGTCGATGCCGCCCGCGTCGACGTCGACGGTCCGGAACCCGGCGAACCACTCCTCGATGCCTTCGCTCACCACAGCGTTCTACCACCCCGGCGGCATCAGCGCGTCGCGGTGATCTCCCGCACCTCGTCGTAGCGGGCCCGCACCGACGCGATCGGGTCGGCCTCGTAGCGCTCCGGATCGCCCTGCCCCCACTCCGGCGCATCGGTACGGCCGGACAGCACCCACGCCGCCTGCCGGGCCGCGCCGTCGGCGACGTACTCCCCCGGATCGGGCACGAGCACCGGCGTGCCGAAAACGGTCGGGGCGATGCGGCGCAGCGCCTCCGAGCGGGCGCCACCGCCGACGAGCAGCACCCGTTCGATCGCGACGCCTTCGGCGCGCATCGCGTCCATCCCGTCGGCCAGCCCGCACAGCAGCCCCTCGACGGACGCGCGGGCGAGATGCGCGGGTGTCGCGTTGTCGTGCCGGAGCCCGAGGACCGAGCCGGACGCGTCCGGGCGGTTGGGGGTCCGTTCGCCGTCGAAGTACGGGACCATCACCAGCCCGCCGGAACCCGCCGGCGCGCTCAGCGCCAGGTCGGACAGCTCGGCGAGTGTGACCCCGAGGATGCGCGCCGTCGAGGCGAGCACTCGGGCCGCATTGAGGGTGCACACCAACGGCAGGTACGCGCCGGTCGCATCGGCGAAGCCGGCGACGATCCCGCTGGGGTCGGCGGTCGGCGTCGCGCTCACGGCGCTGACCACGCCGGAGGTCCCGATCGACACGATGACATCGCCCGGTCGGGCGGCGAGGCCGAGTGCGGCGGCGGCGTTGTCGCCGGTGCCCGGACCGAGCAGTGCTCCGTCGACCGTCGTCCCGGGCGACATCGCCGGCCCGAACACCTGCGGCAGCAGCGGTGTCGAGCCGAAGGCCAGCTGCAGGAGGTCGGTTCGGTACTCGCCGCTGCCCGGCGACCAGTACCCGGTGCCGCTGGCGTCACCGCGGTCGGTGACCAGCGCGTCGATCCCGACCTCGCCGCGCAACCGCCAGGTCAGCCAGTCGTGCGGCAGGCAGACCGCGGCGGTCCGCTTCGCGCTCGCCGGCTCGTTCTCGGCCAGCCAGCGCAACTTGGTGACGGTGAAGGCGGCGAGCGGCACCGAGCCGACGGCTTGTGCCCACTCGGCCGCACCGCCGGGCAGTTCGGCGACCAGATCGGCTGCGGCTGCGGCCGAACGGGTGTCGTTCCACAACAGGGCGTCGCGGACGACGCCGCCGTCCTCGTCGAGACAGACCATGCCGTGTTGCTGTCCGCCGACGGCCACCGAGTCGACGTCGTCGAAACCGCCGGCCGCATCGGTCGCCTCACGCAACGCGTCCCACCATGCAGCCGGGTCGACCGAGGTGCCGTCCGGGTGTGCTGCTGACCCGGTGCGCTGCAGCTCACCGGTCTCGGCGTCGCGGATCACCACCTTGCACGACTGGGTCGACGAATCGACGCCGGCAACGAGTGGCATCGGTGCTCCTATCTGCTGGCAGTGATCAGGTCGTCGGAGTGTTCGGAGAGCCACTCCGAAGCACGATGGTGCATGCCCTTGGCACGCTGCCACAGCCTGCCGAAGGCCGGATGGTCGTGCAACGCGTTGTCCTCGATGATGTCGGCGATCCAGTGATTGGCCGCCGGCGTGGCCGCCGCGACCTCGCCGCGCAGGACGGCATCGGCGCCGTAGGCGTCGAGCAGCGTCCGGAAGCGGTCCATGACCCGGCCGCGCCGGCTGTCCGCGATGTCGGTGGAATCGCGCAGCGGCGCCCAGAAACACGCGGTGACCGCGAGATCGAACGCCGCCGTACCGGGCGCGGCGAGGTCGAAGTCGATCATCGCCACCGCTCGGCCGTCGCGGAAGATCACGTTGGCCGGGTTGAGGTCGTTGTGCGTGACGATCGGGCCACGCCAGCGTTCGGGAAGTTCGCGCTGCCAGCGCTCGCCGCTCAGATCGAGCCCCGTCACGCGCTCGTGGTAGCTGCGCAACAGCGCCCCGACGCTCTCGAGCGCACGATCGGTGAGCGCCCACTCGGGCACCGGTTCGGTGGCGGCCCGGCCCGGGATGTACTCGACGATCTCGGCGTGCTCCTCGACGCCGAGCACCTGCGGCGCGGCGTCGAAGCCCCGATCGGCGAGATGGCGCAGCACCACGTGCACCGACGCGGTGTGCGGCCCGCGTGGGCGGCGCACGGTGTTGCCCACGCGGAACACCCGGCCGTAGTTGGCGGTGCCGCCCCGCAGCGGCACGTCCTCAGCGTGCGGTCGCATCAGCCGTCCAGGTGTCGACCGGTCGGTGCGCGTCGTCGTCGAGCAGCGCGTGCGCCAGCGCCGTGTGCGTGATCAGCCCGCGGACCAGCCCGCCTCGGATCGCGGCTGCAACGGCCGGTGCCTTCTCCTCGCCGTAGGCCACCGAGATCACCATCCGGGTGGCCTCCAACTGGTCGGCGGTGAACCCGATGATGCGCCGGCTCAGCGGTCCGCCGACCGCCTGACCGTCGACGTCGATCAGCGCGCCGGACACCTCACCGATGGTGCCCAGCGCCCGGGACCGTTCGCGCACGTCCGGCTCGAGGACGTCGAAGATCGTGGACAACCCGGGGTGCCAGGCGCCGATGCCGACCACCGCCACGGTGACCTGCCGCGCGAGCGCCATCGCGCGCGAGACGTCGGGGTGCCGCAGCACGACCCGCGCGGCCGCGGCGTCCGGAGCGACCAGCGGTGCGTAGAACACGTGCGGCGTACCGCCGCCGGCGGCCGCCACCCGCCGGACCAGCTCGATCACGTCGCTGCCGTCCGGGCCGGACAGGGCGCCGGTCATCTGGACGACAGGGCAGGGCGCGATTCCCTTGATCGCCGTGCCGATCCCGCGCAGCGAACGTGCCCAGGCCATGCCGAGCACGTCGTCGCTGCCGACGACGTCCTGCAGGACTTCCGCGGCCACCTCGGCGAGGCGCAGCCGCAGGGCCTCCGGATGGTCGTCGGCCATGTCGAGCACGACCGCGTGCTCGAGGCCGTAGCGCTGCTGCAACGTCACCGACAGGTCGGTGTCGATCCCGGCCGGCGGTGCGATCCGGATCTGCACCATCCCCGCGCGCTTGGCGGTGTCGATGAGCCTCGCCACCCGGAAGCGGCTCACGCCCAACTCGTCGGCGATGTCGGTCTTGGACATGTCGTCGACGTAGTAGCGGCGCGCGGCGCGCGCCATCAGGATCAACTCGGTCGATTTCGTTGCCATGCGAGCTCCCCCGCCCAGAGCGCTCATTTGAGCGCGCGATGGACTCATTCTTGCAGAAAGTCTTGACAGCGACCCGCCGACGCCGGAAGTTGATTCTGGCATTCCGAGCGGCTATGTGCTCATTTGAGCGGTCACGTGTGACGGCGAGGAGGCGGCGTGCCGAGACGAACAGCGGTGACGTTGACGAGTCTGATGTTGGTTGCCGGCGTGGCATCCGGCTGCAGCGGGCTCGGCTGGGCCGGCCACAGCGGCGGCTCGAACAGTATCCGGGTGCTCATGGTGAACAACCCGCAGATGATCGACCTGCAGAAGCTCGCGCCGGAATTCACCAAGGAGACCGGCATCGGGATCAACTTCACCGTGCTGCCGGAGGACGATCTACGGGACAAGGCCAGCCAGGAGTTCTCCAGCCAGGCGGGGCAGTACGACGTAGCCACGCTGTCGAATTTCGAAATCCCGTTCTACTCGAAGAACGGCTGGCTCACCTCGATGGACTCCTATCTTGCCAAGGACCCGTCCTTCGACCAGGCGGACATTCTCAAGCCGATTGCCGAGAGCCTGAAGGGCCCGGACGGCAAGATCTACGGTGAGCCGTTCTACGGCGAGTCGTCGTTCCTGATGTACCGCAAGGACGTGTTCGCGGCGAAAGGCCTGAAGATGCCCGCGCATCCGACCTGGCCACAGGTTGCCGCTCTGGCCGCCAAGGCCGACGGCGCCCGCCCGGGCATGAAGGGCATCTGCCTGCGTGGCCAGGTCGGGTGGGGTCAGGTGCTCGCGCCGTTGACCACCGTGGTGAACACCTTCGGCGGCACCTGGTTCGACAAGAACTGGAACGCGCGGGTCAACGGCCCCGGCTTCACCAAGGCCACCAACTTCTATGTCGATCTGGTCCAGAAGCACGGCGAGGTCGGCGCGGCGCAGTCCGGGTTCACCGAATGCCTGACCGACCTCGAACAGGGCAAGGTCGCGATGTGGTACGACGCGACGTCGGCCGCCGGCTCGCTCGAGGCCAAGGGCTCCCCGGTCGCCGGCAAGATCGGATACGCCCCGGCGCCCGTCGTGCTCACCAAGACCTCCGGCTGGCTGTACGCGTGGTCCTGGGCGATCGAGAAAGCCAGTGACAAGCAGTCCGATGCGTGGAAGTTCGTGTCCTGGGCGTCGAGCAAGGGCTACGAGAACCTCGTCGGGCGCAAGATCAGCTGGGCCAACGTTCCGGCCGGGAAGCGGAAGTCGACGTACACGAACCCGAACTATCTGAAGGTTGCGGCGGCGTTCGCCAAACCGACGCTGACCGCGATCCAGACCGCGGACCCGAAGGATCCTGGCGTGCAGCCGCGGCCGACGATCGGTATCCAGTTCGTCGACATCCCGGAGTTCACCGGGTTCGGCACTGCTTGTTCGCAGAACATCAGCTCGACCATCGCCGCGAAGGAATCGGTCAAGAGCGCGCTCGACAGGTGTCAGAGTCTCGCGTCCGATGTCGGCAAGACGTACAAGAAGTGACGGGAGGAGACGGCGATGACGACTGACGTGGCGGGCGCGCGGACCGACCCGGAGCAGTCCGGCGGTCACCGGGCCGGCCCGAATATCGATGCGGCGCGGGCGCGGCGCGACCTGTGGATGCGACGCGCCCCGCTGCTGCCCGGGCTGATCTTCATGATCATCGTGACGCAGCTGCCGTTCGTCGCGACCCTGGTCATCTCCTTCGCGCGCTGGAACGCGCTGGCGCCGGCGAACAGGGGTTGGGCCGGGTTCGACAACTACCAGAAGGTGTTCACCGATTCGACGCTGCGCTCGGCCGTGGTCTTCACCATCGTGCTCACCGTCGTGGTCGTGCTGGTGAGTCTGGTGCTCGGCATGCTCATCGCGCTTCTGCTGGACCGTGCCTTCTTCGGTCGCGGGATCGTCCGAACGATGATGATCACGCCGTTCCTGATCGTGCCGGTCGCCGCCGCGCTGGTGTTCAAACACGGCATCTACAACCCGAACTACGGTCTGATCAACGGCACGCTCACGGCGATCTGGAACATCTGGGGCGGCACCGCACCACAGCCCGACTGGCTCACCGACTATCCGAAGATCATGCTCGAGGTGCAGTTGATCTGGCAGTGGACGCCGTTCATGATGCTGATCCTGCTGGCCGGCCTGCAGTCTCGCGACAAGGAGGTCATGGAGGCGGCCGGGGTGGACGGCGCGAGCTCGTGGCAGGTCTTCCGGTTCATCACGATGCCGCACCTGCGCAAGTACCTCGAGCTCGGCGGCCTGCTCGGCGCGATCTACATCGTGCAGACCTTCGACTCGGTCTTCGTCATCACCTCCGGCGGTCTGGGCACCGCCAACCTGCCATACACGATCTACCAGACGTTCTACAGCGCGCACGACTACGGGCTCGCGTCGGCGCAAGGTGTCGTGGTCGTGATCGGTTCATTGATCATCGCGACGTTCGCATTGCGCGTCGTGTCGTCCCTGTTCGAGGAGGGCTGATGACGACCGCACTGGACACCCCATCGGTCGAACAGAAGCGCGTGGAAGCTGCCCCGAAGAAGCGGCACGGCGGCGCGCTGCTCGGCCTGCTGGCCTGGATCATCGCACTGCTGTTCGTGATCCCGGTGCTCTACATGATCCTGACCTCGTTCCACAGCGAGGCCGACGCGAGCAGGAACCCGCCGGACATCACCGCTCCGCTCACCCTCGACGGGTACCGGGACTTCTTCAGCAGGGGCGCGAATCCCTGGCCTTACCTGGCGAACTCGCTCACCGCGAGCGTGTTCTCGACGCTGCTCGTGCTGTGCGTGGCGATCCCGACTGCCTATGCGTTGTCGATCCGGCGGGTGCGCAAGTGGACCGACGTCATGTTCTTCTTCCTCTCGACGAAGATGCTGCCTGCTGTCGCCGGTCTGCTGCCGATCTACCTGATCGCGCAGAAGATCAACATGCTGGACAACATCATCACGCTGATCATCCTGTACACCGCGATGAACCTGCCCATTGCCGTCTGGATGATGCGCTCCTTCCTCGCCGAGGTCCCGGTGGCGATCCTCGAGGCGGCCTCGCTCGACGGAGCCGGCTTGCTCTATCAGTTGCGCAAGATCATCGTGCCGATCACCGCACCGGGTATCGCGGCCACCTCACTGATCTGCTTCATCTTCAGCTGGAACGAGCTGCTGTTCGCGCGGGTGCTGACCGGGGTCGAGGCGGCGACGGCGCCGGTGTACCTGACCGGGTTCGTGACCAGCCAGGGCCTGTTCCTCGCCAAGGTGTGCGCAGCGTCGACGATCGTCTCGCTGCCGGTGCTCATCGCCGGCTTCGCTGCACAGGACAAGCTGGTACAGGGTCTGTCACTGGGAGCCGTCAAATGAAGGCAGCCGTCATCAAGTCGGTCGGCCAGATCGAGATCGAGACGATCGACGATCCGACCCCGGGACCTCGCGAGGTCGTCGTCGAGGTCGCCGCGTGCGGGCTGTGCGGCACCGACCTGCACATCCTGCAGGGCGAGTTCGCGCCCACCTTGCCGATCGTGCCCGGCCACGAGTTCTCGGGCACCGTCGTCGCCTGCGGATCCGACGCCCGCGATGTCCGCGAGGGCGACCGGGTCGCGGTCGATCCGTCGCTGTACTGCAACGAGTGTCACTACTGCCGCCTCGGGCGCAACAACCTCTGCCTGCGGTGGGGGGCGATCGGCGTCACCGTCGCCGGCGGCGCCGCGCAGTACTGCGCCGTGCCTGCCGCCAACTGCGTCGTGCTGCCCGAGAGCGTGAACACCGCGGACGCCACGCTGATCGAGCCGCTGTCGTGCGCGGTGCGCGGCTACGACGTGCTGCGCTCGCAACTCGGTTCGCACGTGCTCATCTACGGCGCCGGCACGATGGGCCTGATGATGCTGCGGCTGGCCGAACGCACCGGCGCGGTGAGTGTGGACGTGGTCGACCTCAACGCCGACCGGCTGCGGTTGGCCGCCGATCAGGGTGCCAGCGGCACCGCCACGTCGGCCGAGGAGTTCGACCGCCCCTACGGGTGGGATCTCGTCGTCGACGCCACCGGCGTCGTGGCGGCCATCCAGGACGGTCTGGAACGGGTCGGGCCGGGCGGCACCTTCCTGCAGTTCGGGGTCTCGGACTACGACGCCCGCGCGACCATCGAGCCGTACCGGATCTACAACAAGGAGATCACCATCACCGGTTCGATGGCGGTGCTGCACTCCTACGAGCGCGCCGCCGAGTTGTTCGCCGACGGCGTCCTCGACCCGCGGGTGTTCATCACCGACCAGTTCCCGCTCAGTCGTTACGCCGAGGCACTGGACGCGTTTCGGGGCGGGGCCGGCCTGAAAACTCAAGTGGTGCCGGACGCCGGTTGAGCTTGCCGGTCGGACGTGCTTCGCGGAAGGCGCTGAAGACGACGGGTGGGACGCGCATGGCTGGTTCCTCTCTGGTGACCCGACGATAGGTCGCTGAGGTCCCCGTCGTGCCTGGGGAGAAATCCTCATTCCGGTGGCGCGGCCCTCCTTAGTCGCGCACTGTGGGCCATGTAACTGCCTTCATTGTCTTGAACCGGTTACGCTGCGAATCGTGACCGTGCTGCTGGGCGCCGACCGCGAGGCCGGGTCCGACCTGCCGCTGGCGCAGCAGTTCCGTTTCGACGCCGGCTCGCCGGCGCTGAACCTGTTGGCGACGCTCGGCTACCGGGGCGCCGAACCGGTCGAGCGGCTGACCTCCGCGCAGCGGCTGCGACAGTGGCTCACCGCCAACGGGCTGCCCGAGGTCGACGTCGATGCCGGCGACGTTGCGGCGGCCCGCGAGCTGCGCGAGGCCGGCTACGCCGTCCTGGCCGCGCTGGCCGACGCTCGCACGCCGAAGGCCGCCGACATCGCGATTCTGAACCGTTGGCTCGCCGAACCGCAGCCGCCTGCGGTGCTCACGTCGCGCAAGGGCACGCTCTCGTGGGCGACGCCCGAGTCGAGCGCACGCAGCCTGCTGGGCGCGCTCGCCCGACAGCTCGCCGCCGTCGCGATCGACCAGCCGATGAACCTGCGCGTCTGTACCGCCGAGAGCTGCCGGATGCTGTACCTGGACGGCTCGCGCGGGCGACGGCGCCGCTGGTGCTCGATGAGCCGATGCGGGAACGCCGCGAAGGTTGCCCGGCACCGCAGCCAGTCCGCGGGCGCGCAGTGACCACCGACGCCCGAGTGGGCCGGTCGTTGGTGCATGCCTGGCGTGGCGTGGCCGTCGGCATGCTGGCCGTCGGCTGGGGCGCGAACCAGTTCGCATCGTTGATCGTCGCCTACCGCGACGAGCGCGGGATCTCGACGGCCACCGCCGACGGCCTGTTCGGGATCTACGCGCTCGCCCTGATGATCGCGCTCCTGCTCGGCGGCCCCGCCGCCGATCGCTGGGGCCGGGCCCGCGTGGTCCGGCCTGCTGTCCTGGTGTCGTTGGTTGCGAGCGTGCTGCTGATCGCGGGCAACCATTCCGTGCCGTTGCTGTACGCGGGCCGGTTCGCCGCAGGTCTGGCCAGCGGCGCGATCTTCGCCGCGGGCACGGCCTGGGTGAAGGAGTTGTCGAGCGCGCCCTTCGATCCCGGGTCGCCGGAGGACGCCGGCGCCCGGCGGGCCGCGCTGTCGCTGTCCGTCGGTTTCGGACTCGGCCCGCTGGTGGCCGGTCTCGTCGCGCAGTGGGCGCCCGACCCGCTCGTCACGGCGTACCTGCCGCACCTGCTGATCGCTGCGCTCGCCATCCCCGGTGTCTGGCGTGCGCCGGAAACGGTGCCGATCGCGCACGGCCCCGGTTTCGCCGCGCGACTGCGGGTGCGCGGGGTGGGCAAACCGCGGTTCCGCCGCGTGGTGCTGCCTGCGGCCATCTGGGTGTTCGCGGCCCCCTCGATCGCGCTCGCGATGTTGCCGTCGCTGATCAACAGCCACCTGCACGGCTACGCGATCGCATTCGGCGGCGTGTCCGCCGTGCTGACCCTCGGGACGGGGGTGTTGATCCAGCCGCTCGCGCGCCGTCTCGACCGCCCCGGTCAGGTCGGTGGGCTGGTGCTGGCCCTCGTGGCCACCGTCGCGGGCGCGCTGCTCGCCGCCGGTGCCGCCGCCACCGAGTCACCGATCCTCGCCCTGCTCGCCGGATTGCCGCTCGGTGCCGGCTACGGGCTCGGTCTGGTGAGCGGCCTGCTGGAAACCCAGCGCCTCGCCTCGCCCGACGAACTGGCCGGGCTGACCGCGGTCTACTACGCGATCACCTATGTCGGGTTCGGGCTGCCGTTGCTGCTGGCCTGGCTGCACTCGTTCGCCGGCTACCCGGCCCTGCTGTGCGGTGTCGCCGCGGCCGCCGCCCTGTGCGCCCTGATCGTGCTCGGGAACGCCCGGCGCGCGGAGGCGTAGCCTCGCAGCAGAGCGAGGAGGTGGCCGATGATCTGGTGGCTCGTCCTGATCGCCGCAATTGCGCTGATCGGCTACCTGCTGCGCGCCTTCGGCAAGTGGGCGGACGAGCTCGAGGACGATGCCGCGCACATGTACGCCAACCGCGACCGCTCGGCCTACGGCTCGAAGTTCGTCAACATCCTCATCGGCCGCGACGACGGCCGCGGTGTGTACCCACGCGGCACCCGCCGGAACCGCTGACGCCTGTCACCAGGGAAGTTCCCGGCCGTCGCGATAGAACCCTCCGGAGGGACCGTCGTCCGGCAGGGTCACCGCCCACACGACGCTCGCCGCGCCCTGTGCGACCGGTCGACCGCCCTGCCCCATGTCGGTGTCGGTCCACCCCGGGCACACCGCGTTGACGAGCACTCCGTCGCGGCGCAGCTCGCCGGCCAGCAACCTGGTGAGGGCATTCAGCGCTGCTTTGGCGATCGCGTAACCCGGGGTGCCACCACTCATTTCGCTTATCGAACCAGACTCGCTGCTGACGTTGACGATGCGCGCATGGGGGCTGCGACGCAGCAGCGGCAGGAACGCCTGGGTGACTCGCCACGCACCGAACAGGTTCGTGTCGAAGGCGCTCGCGACCCGGTCGAGATCCGCCGACACGGCACGTTGGTCGGTGTCGTAGTCGACCGCGGCGTTGTTCACCACGACGTCCAACCGGCCGAAGGTGGCTTCGACGAACTCGACGGCAGCGGCAATCGTGTCCGGGTCGGTCACGTCGAGCCGGCAGGGCGTCACCGCAGCCCCGATCTCGCGCGCTGCGGCCGCGCCGTCGGCCGCGGAGCGGGCCCCGAGCACGACGCGGTGGCCGCGCTCGGCGAGTTGGCGGCACACCTCGCGGCCGATGCCGCGGTTGCCGCCGGTCACCAGCGCGACCGGTCCGTCTGCGTTCATGTCAGACCGAAGCGGGCCCGGTCGGGTTCGGCCACGAGATCCAGGTACTCAGGGTGCTTGCCGAGGTAGCGGCGCACGAACGGGCAGTACGGCCGGATCTGCCAACCGCGCCGGCGGGCGTCGTCGAGCGCGCCGCGGACCAGCGCCGACGCGAGGCCGTGGCCCTCGAACCCGGCCAGGGTGTGGGTGTGCACGAAATCGGCAACCGTGCCGTGCACCATGTACTCGAGGAACGCGCCCGGCGTACCCGTTTCATCGACGATCTCGTAGCGCTGCCGGCCGGGATCGTCGCGGACCGTACCGACGCTCACCGCCGCTGCACTAACGCCGGTCGGACGAGGCGCGCAACGGAAGCACCATTTCGGCGATCGTGCTGAACAGCGCGATCAGGAATCCGCCCAGCAGTGCGGAGATGAAGTTGTCGCAGTCCAGGTGACTCGACAGGCCGGCAGTGATCGCCAGCAGCGCGGCGTTGATCACCAGCAGGAACAGGCCCAGGGTGAGCACGATCAGCGGCAGGCTCAACAAGTGCAGGATCGGGCTCAGGATCAGGTTCACGATCGAGAACAGCAGTGCGATCCACAACAGCGCCCCGAATCCGCCGTTGACGTGGATGCCGCCCACGATCTTGGCCACGAGGCCGATGATCAAGGCCAGGATGACGAGCCGCAACAGCAGCCGAATCAGCATGGTCGTCATTCAACCAGGCTGACCTCTGCGGCGGCTGGACGCCGGTGGGTCAGGCCACGCCGATGAGGATGCGCGGGTGAGCGGCCGGGCTCAGCCACTGCAGCACCGACACCAGCCGCGACTGCGGGATCGCGACGCACCCGGCCGTCGGCGCACCGTCGGTGACGTGCAGGAAGAACGCGCTGCCCGCGCCCTGGCGCACCCCACCGGGAGCGTTGCGGGTGTTGTAGTCGATCACGACGGCGTAGTTGTAGTACGGAGTCTCGTAGAAGAGATGTTCGTTCGGCGAGCCGCGGTTGAATGCGCAGCCCGACGAGCAGTGCTGCCGGGTGTTGTACAACGGGCCCGACTGGCTGATCCACCAGTCACTCGGCGTCGTGTGCGTGTAGGGCAAGGCCGTGCCGGGGTCCGAGTCGTGCCCGAACGCCTGGGTCAGGGTGAAGCTGCCGATCGGCGTGGCCGAGCGCGACTCGCTGGGCTGGCGGCTCAGTCCGTCCGAACCGAGGTGGGCGAGCGCCGACGGGCCTACCCGGTTCCAGCCGCTGCCGGTCTTGCGCCAGGCCTGCAGGGTCGCGGTCGTGCTGCCGGTGGACGGCGCGGTGACGGTGACGACCTGGGTCGCCGAGCCGGTGCCGAAGCCGAGCGGCAACCGGTGCGACGTGCGGTGGTGCGTCGCTCGGGGCGTGGTCTTCGGCGCAGGCGGCGGGCGCCGAGTGAGTCCGCGGCTTGGCCGAGTGCGTGGTCGCCGCGGTCCGGCTCGGCGTCGTCCGGGGCGTGGTCGTCGGGCGCGTGGTCGTTCGGGCCGGAGTGCTGGACGTCGGCGTCGTGCTCGGCGCCGCAGCCACCGGGCTCGGGGTGTGCGTCGGGCTGGGCGTGGCCGACGGGCGGTGCGCGGAACCGGACGAACACGCCGTCACGAGCGTCGCCGCAACGGCGAGTGCACCGCCGATTCGTCGCAATCCCACCCGTTCAGGGTGTCATGAAACCCCGATGAGGATGCGCGGGTGTGCCGAGGGAGTGAGCCAGCGCATCAACGACACCAGCTTGGTCTGCGGGATGGACACGCATCCGGCCGTGGCCCTGCCGTCGGTGACGTGCAGGAAGAACGCGCTGCCGGCGCCGCGGTGCACGCCGCCCGGGGCGTTGCGGGTGTTGTAGTCGATGACCACGGCGTAGTTGTAGTACGGAGTTTCGTAGTAGAGGTGCTCGTTCGGTGAATGCGCGAAGCTGCAGCCCGGGTGGCAGTACTGCATGGTGTTGTACAGCGACGAGTGCACGTCGCTGATCCACCAGTAGTGCGAGTTCGTGTGGGTGTAGGGCAGCGCGGTTCCCGGGTCCGAATAGTGGCCGAAGGCCTGCGTGAGCGTGAAGCTGCCGATCGGGGTGGCCGAGCGGTACTCGCTCGGCGCCGTGCTCAAGCCGTCCGAGCCGACGTGGGCCGTGACGGCCGACCCGTATCGGTACCAGCCACCGCCGGAGGCCTTGGTCCAGGCCTGCAGCGTCGCGGTGGTGCTGCCGTGCGAGCGCGCGACCACGGTGATCACTCGCGTCGCCGAGCCGGTCGAGTAGCCCAGCGGCAGCGCCGAGCCGTGCGAGGTGACCGCCGGCCGGACAGTCGATTTCGGCGCCGCCCGGTGGGTCGCGGACGGTCGCGGTGCGGCCCGGTGCGTGGTGGGCGCCCGGTAGACGGGGGCCGCATGCGTGGTGCTCGCCCGGGTCGGCGGCGGGGCCGCGCTGGTGTGCGCAACGGCGGAGGTGGTCGCGGGCGGGGCTGCGGGTGTGGTCGTCCGTGCCGGGGCCGGATGCGTGCTGCGTCGGTGGGACGTGGCCGGATGGCGCGAGGTGGCGATCGGCGCGAGCACCGGCGCGATGCTCGGCGCGTCGCTCGCCGACGGGAAGGCCGGCCGCGACGTGACGCTCGGTGTCGGCGTCGGGCTGGTGTGCTCACTCGTCGGCTTGCTGGCCGCCCGGCCGATCCCGATCACCACGACGGCGCACCCGGCGACGGCGACCGAGGCCGCGCACGAGGACACCAGCCGACCCCAACGCATGTGACCAGTGTGCCAGTTGTGACGGATGTGAATCCAGTGGCAGGCGCTACGACGTGGTCATTCCGTGCAAACGGCCTCGATCAGATTGCCGTCCGGATCGGCCAGGATCGCGTTGAACTCGCCGCGCCGGTAGATGGTCCAGCGCCGGGGCGCGCTGTGCGCGCTCCCGCCGGCCTGGAGCCCGGCCCAGTAGAAAGCCTCGACCTCGACTCGAGAGTCAGCCCGAATCGCCACATGTGCCCGTTCGGTGGCAGGTGTGCCGGCGACCAGCCAGAGCAGCGGGGTCGGCCCGGTCCCCCACGCCGCGGCCTCGACGGCGGCGTCGTCCTCCTCCTCGTCGACGAGCTCACGCACCCGATTCAGGCCGAGGGCGCCGAGCGCGGCGTCGTAGAAGTCGAGGCTGCGCGCCAGGTCGGTGGCGGTGATGGTCACGTGGTCCAGCGTCGCCACCGTCCACCTCCCGCGGCGTCGTTTCGTTGGGCGTCTGGATACTGGCGCGGTGTCCGACACCGCGCCGCCGACCGCTCTCACCATCGCAGGTTCGGACTCCGGCGGCGGCGCCGGGGTGCAGGCCGACCTGAAGACCTTCCTGGCGTGCCGGGTCCACGGGATGTCGGCGCTGACCGCCGTCACGGTGCAGAACTCCCTGGGCGTGAGCAGCTTCTACGAACTCCCTCCTGCCGCGGTCGCCCAGCAGATCGAGGCGGTCGCCACCGACATCGGCGTCGGGGCCGCGAAGACCGGGATGCTCGCCTCCGCGCCGATCATGGCCGCAATCGCCGAGGTGATCACCCGGCTCTCGATCGGCCCGTTCGTCGTCGACCCGGTGGCGGCGTCGCAGCACGGCGACCCCTTGCTGCAGCCCGACGCGCTGGCCGCGCTGCGCGACACCATCCTGCCGCTGGCCACGCTGGTGACCCCGAACCTCGGCGAGGTGCGGCTGCTCACCGGTCTGGAGGTGCAGGGTCCTGACGACATGCCCGACGCGGCCCGGGCCCTGCACGACCTCGGTCCGCGCTGGGTGCTGGTCAAGGGCGGTCACCTGCCCGGCGGCGACGCCGTGGACCTGCTCTACGACGGTGAGAGTTTCGAGACGTTCCGCTCGCACCGGCACGCCACCAGGCACACGCACGGTTCCGGCGACACCCTCGCCTCGTCGATCACCGCGAGCCTGGCCCGCGGGCGCTCGGTGCCCGAGGCGGTGCGAGACGGCAAGGCCTTCGTCAGCCGCGCCGTCGCCGACTCGTTCCCGCTCGGCGCCGGACTCGGGCCGGTCGGGCACTTCTGGCAGATCCGCGACTGGCCACCGGCCACCTGAGCGCCGCACCACTCGAGCCGGGGTTCAGGCGGGGGCGGCCGCGCAAGCGGGCGGCGAACGCGGCCGCCGCGGCGCCCGGGTCCTCGGCCTCGGTGATCGCCCGCACCACCACGGCGCGGCGTGCACCGCGGGCGACCACCTCGTCGAGGCGCTCGAGGGTCTCGATGCCGCCGATGGCGAACCACGGCCGGTCGTCCTGATGCCTCGTGACGTGCTCGAGCAGCTGCGGGCCGGCGGCCGGTCGCCCCGGCTTGGTCGGCGTGACCCACGTCGGCCCGCAGCAGTAGTAACCGACCCCGGGCTCGGTGCGCGCGGCGTCGGCCTGCGCCGGGGAGTGCGTGGAACGGCCGAGCACGACGTGCTCCCCCACGATCGCCCGCGCGACGTCGACCGGCAGGTCGTCCTGGCCCAGGTGCAGGATCGGTGCGCCGACGGCCCGCGCGACGTCGGCGCGGTCGTTGACCGCCCACAGCGCGTCGTGGCGCTGGGCCGCGGCGGCAAAGGTCTCGAGCAGCCGCATCTCCTCGCGCGCCTCGAGGCCCTTCTCCCGCAGCTGCACCACGTCGACGCCGTTGCCGAGCACCGCGTCCAGGAACGGTTCGAGGTCACCCTGGCGGGATCGAGAGTCCACGCACAGGTACAGCCGGGCGGCGCGAATGTCAGGCACGGTGGGCAAGCGTAGGGTGACCGCAGCACGGGAGCTCGCCGCGGGGCGGGCTGAGAGGGCAGCAGCCGACCGTCGAACCTGATCCGGGTAATGCCGGCGTGAGGGAGCATGTGACAGACCGGAGCCCGACCAGCGACGTCGCCGTCATCGGCGGCGGCGTCATCGGTCTCTCGATCGCCTGGCGCTGCGCGCAGCGCGGGCTGCAGGTGACCGTGCTCGATCCCGACCCGGGCCGCGGCGCGTGGCACACCGCGGCCGGCATGCTCGCCCCGGTCACCGAGCTGCACTACACCGAGACGCCGCTGCTGCGGCTGAACCTCGACTCGCTGGCCCGCTACCCGGCGTTCGTCGCAGACCTGGCCGCGGAGACCGGTCGTGGCGTCGGATTCGTCGAGAGCGGTGCGGTGGCGGTGGCCTGGGACGGCGCCGACCTGCGGGCATTGCACGACCTGCACTCGTTCGCCACCGAGCTCGGCATCGAGGCCGAACTGCTCACCGGCGCGGGCCTGCGCGACCTGGAGCCCGCCCTCGCGCCCGGCCTGCCGGGTGGGTTGCTGGCGCGCAGCGACCAGCACGTGCATCCGCGGCTGCTGCATGCCGCCCTGCACACCGCGTGCACCGCGCGTCGGGTGCAGTTCGTCGAATCCGCGGCCGGGCTCCTGGTCGACAAGGACCGGGTGCGCGGCGTGCGGGTCGCGACGGGCGCGATCGTCTCGGCACGCCACGTGGTGCTCGCCGCCGGTTGCTGGTCGGGACGGGTCGACGGTCTGCCGCCCGACGTCGCTCCCCCGGTGCGGCCGGTGAAAGGGCAGACGCTGCGGGTGCGCCTGCCCGGCCGTCCACGCCTGCGCCATGTCCTGCGGGCCACGGTGAAGGGTGCGCCGGTGTACGTCGTCCCGCGCGCCGACGGGGAGCTGGTCATCGGCGCGAGCAGCGAGGAAGCCGGCTTCGACGAGTCACCGCGCGCCGGCGCGGTCTACGAACTGCTGCGCGACGCCCAATCGGTACTGCCCGAGCTCAGCGAGGCGGTACTGGAGGAGGTCAACACCGGGCTGCGCCCGGGCTCGCCGGACAACGCGCCGATCATCGGGCCGGCCGGCATCGACGGGCTGATCCACGCCACCGGCCACTACCGCAACGGCATCCTGCTCACCCCGACCACTGCCGACGGGGTCACCGAACTGATCGTCGACGGCACGGTGCCCGACGTGCTCACGCCGTTTCGCGCGGACCGCTTCGCCGTTGCCGAACCGAGCGAGGGCGACGCCGAATGAGGACCGAGATCAACGGCGAGCCGCGCGATGTCGCGCCCGGCACCACGCTCGTCGACCTGTTGGCGACGGTGTCGAGTTCGACCCGCGGCAGCGCCGCGGTGGTCGACGGCGAGGTGGTGCCGCGTGCCGAATGGCCGACCTACGAGATCCGTGACGGCCAGGTGATCGAACTGATCACCGCCGTACAAGGAGGTTGACGATGGACGAGTTCGTGATCGCCGGGGTGCCACTGGCCTCGCGCCTGATCCTGGGTACTGGCGGCGCACCGAGCCTGCACGTCATCGACGAAGCGTTGTCCGCTTCGGAAACCGCAATGTGCACCGTGGCGATGCGCCGCCTCGATCCGAGTGCCGGCGGCTCGGTGCTCGACGTGCTGGACCGGCACGGCGTGCGGGTGCTGCCCAACACGGCCGGCTGCCGCACTGCGCGCGAGGCGGTGCTGACCGCGCAGGTCGCCCGGGAGGCGCTGGAGACCGACTGGGTCAAGCTCGAGGTCGTGGCCGACGAACGCACGCTGCTGCCCGATCCGATCGAGCTCGTCTCCGCGGCCGAAACTCTGGTCGCGCAGGGCTTCCAGGTGCTGCCCTACACCAACGACGACCCGGTGCTCGCCCGGCGCCTGCAGCAGACCGGCTGCGTCGCGGTGATGCCGCTCGGCTCGCCGATCGGCACCGGCCTGGGCATCCGCAATCCACACAACATCGAGATGATCGTCGCCGAGGCCACCGTGCCGGTGATCCTGGACGCCGGTATCGGCACGGCGTCCGACGCCGCACTGGCGATGGAACTCGGCTGCGACGGCGTGCTGCTCGCCTCGGCGGTGACCCGCGCGCAGGATCCGGTGGCGATGGCACAGGCCATGGCGTACGCGGTTCGGGCCGGCCGCCTGGCCCGCCGGGCCGGGCGCATCCCGCAGCGGTTCCATGCCCGCGCGTCGTCGCCCACCGAGGGGATGGCGGTGCTGTGACGGCCACCGCCGAATTCCAAGAGGCCCCACTCACCCTGGAGGAACCGGCCCCCCGCACCCTGCGGCTGGTCGACCAGCTGGGCATGTGGGGCAACCTCGGGGTGAGCCTGCTCGGGTTCACCGGCGCCATCTACCTGCTCTACCCGATCGTCGGCGGGGCGCCGCTGTCACTGACGGCCGCGTTCACCGCTCTCGTGGTGGGCACGGTGCTCGGCACGGCCGCCGTCGCGATCGCCGCGATTCCGGGAACCGAAACCGGTGCGCCGGCGATGGTGGTGCTGCGGGGGCTGTTCGGCACCCGCCTGTCCTGGCTGCCGACCGTGCTGAACGTCGTCCAGCTACTCGGCTGGACCACGTTCGAACTCGTCACCATCAGCACCGCGCTGCACCAGATCACCCCGAGCGTGTCGCGCTGGATCTACGTCGTGGCCGGCGGGATCGTCACCACGGTGCTCGCGCTGCGGCCGCTCGCCTGGATCCGGGTGCTGCGCAAGTACGTGACGGTCGCCGTGGTGATCGCGCTGGTCTATCTGGCCATCCAGCTGCTGCGCCATCCTCTGCCCGGCTTCGGGGACGGGACGTGGAACGGCTTCTGGATCGCGGTCGACACGATTGTCGGGGTATCGGTGTCGTGGGTGCCGGTGGCCTCGGACTACACGCGGCACTCGCGCTCGGTGCGAGACACCGTGCTCGGCACCTTCTTCGGATACTCGATCACCCAGATCGCGTGTTACATCATCGGACTGGTCGCACTGGTCACCGTGGCCAAGGGCGATCCGGATCAGATCTTCAGTTCGTTCATGGCGGTGCCACTCGGCACCCTCGCCTTCGCGGTGCTCGCGATCCGGGAGCTCGACCAGTCGTTCGTCGACACCTACTCCACCGCGGTCTCGGTGCAGAACCTGCGCCCGCGGTGGGATCGCCGAATCCTGGCGATCGTGGTCGGCACGCTGGCCACCGTGTG
The DNA here is from genome assembly GCA_963850835.1 of uncultured Actinomycetota bacterium. GTDB lineage: Bacteria > Actinomycetota > Actinomycetes > Mycobacteriales > Jatrophihabitantaceae > Jatrophihabitans. Next base: position 176,344 of record CAWKNB010000012.1, read on the forward strand.
CGCGCTCGCCTTCGACGTCGCCGATTACGAGAACTTCCTGATCCTCATCGGCTCGGTGTTCGTGCCGTTGCTGGGCGTGCTGGCGGTGGACTACTTCATCATCTCCCGCAACTCGTGGGACGTTTCGGAATCCGCACCCACTCGGTTGATCATGCTGGTGCCCTGGTTGGCCGGCTTCTGCGCCTATCAGCTCATCAACCCCGGCTATCTCGGTTGGTGGTCGCACCAGTGGGCCCGGATCGCCGACTGGCTGAACTTCACCCCGGCCTCGTGGATGAGCGCGTCGCTGATCTCCTTCGCGGTCGCCGCGCTCGTCACCGTGCCGGTCGGGTTGCTGCGCCGACGAAAGGCTCCGGTGTGCTGATCCACCCCGAGGTCGCTGACGCGCTCGCCGCCGGCCGTGCGGTGGTTGCGCTGGAGAGCACGATCATCAGCCACGGCCTGCCCCGCCCGGAGAACCTGCGCATCGCACGCGAGATCGAGGCGGCGGTGCGAGCCGGCGGCGCGGTGCCGGCGACGATCGCCGTCGTCGACGGGGTGGCCCGCATCGGACTCGACGATGCCGCACTGGACCGGGTGGCGGGCGACCCCGACGTCGCGAAGGCCAGCGTGCGCGACATCGCGGTGCTCGCCGCTCGAGGCGCCATGGGGGCGACCACGGTCGCTTCGACCGCGCACCTCGCGGCGGCCGCGGGGATCAGGGTGTTCGCCACCGGGGGCCTCGGTGGGGTGCACCGCGACGCCAGGGACACCTGGGACGAGTCGGCCGATCTCACGACGCTCTCGCGTACTCCGGTGCTGGTGGTGTGCGCGGGCGTGAAGTCGATTCTCGACGTCGGGGCCACGCTGGAACGTCTCGAAACCTTGAATGTCGGTGTGCTCGGCTACCGCACCGACCGATTCCCCGGCTTCTACCTGCGCGACTCCGGCCACGCCCTGACCTGGACCGCGCGCTCGCCGCGCGAGGTGGCCGCGGTGCTGCACGCGCAGGACGAGTTGGGCACCCACAGCTACGGGCTGGTCCTGGCCAACCCCATCGCCGCGGACGAGGAGCTCGACCACACGCTGCACGACCGCACACTGCACGCCGGGCTTGCGGCCGCCGCGGCGCACAGCGTGCGCGGCAAGGACGTCACGCCGTTCCTGCTCGACTTCTTCCACCGGGAGACCGGCGGGGAATCGCTGCGGGCCAACGTCGCGCTGGTCCTGGCCAATGCCCGGCTTGCCGCCCAGGTGGCCGCCGAATACGCCGCGACGTGACGCACATCGTCTGCGTCGGCGACCTCATGGTCGACGTGCTCGCCCCGTTGGCCGGTCCACTCGCACCCGGTTCGGACACGCCGGCCCCGATCCGCTTCGCAGGAGGTGGTGCGGGCGCCAACGTCGCCACCTGGCTGGTGCGCGCCGGCGCCGAGGCCACCTTCGTCGGCCGGGTCGGGGACGACCCGTTGGGGCGCCGCGCGGTCGACGAGCTTCGCGCCGCAGGTGTGCGCACCGCCGTCGCGGTCGACGCCGACCGGCCTACGGGCGTGTGCATCGTGCTCATCGGACCCGACGGGGAACGCACGATGATCCCCTCCGCCGGTGCCAATGCCGGCCCCGGCGGCGCACTGCCACGACCGCGCGGACTGGCTCTACCTGTCCGGCTACGCCCTGCTGCAACCCGGTTCGCGGGATTTCGCCCGGTCGGCGCTCGCGAGAGCCCGCGAACGCCGTTGGCAGGTCGCGGTCGACGTCGCGTCCGCGGCTCCGCTCGCCGCGCTCGGAGCACAAACCTTCCTCGGCCTGGCCGGCGAGGACGTGCTCGTCTTCGCCAACGCCGCGGAGGCCGCGGTGCTCACCGGCTGCGACGACCCGGCCGCCGCGGCGGCCGCGCTCGCGCTGCGCTGCGGGCGCGCCGTGGTCAAACGCGGCGCGGCGGGTGCGGTGTGGTCCGACGGGGTCGGCGTGCGGTCGGTGGCCGCGCCGCGCGTCGAGGTGATCGATTCCACGGGTGCGGGCGACGCGTTCGCGGCGGGCTATCTCGCGGCTGCCGGTGACGAGACGCAGCGGCTTGCCGCGGCGGTCGACCTCGCCGCCCGGGCCGTGCAACAACTCGGCGCGCAACCGACTCAGGACGAGGAACGATCGTAGGTGAGGTCGCTGCCGGTCAGGGTCAGCTCGATTCCCGCGTCGGTCACGCGCAGCGACTGGACCCGCACGCCGAACGGGAAGTTCTGCAGCGAGAACTTCTCCTGGAAGATCTGCTGCACGACGTCGGGCAACTGCCCGGACAGCGATCCGAGACCATTCACCGCGGTCTTGGTGAACGACAACGCCCCGTCGGCGATGACCGGCGCGGCGCTGAGCTGCAGGTTCAGCGAGTTGTCGCCGATCGTGACCGTCTTCGAGGCCTTCACCCGGCCGTCGCCGGCATAGCTGACGTCGACCCCGAGGCGTTTGCTGAGCTCGGCATAGCTGACGACGGCCGTGGCCGTAGCGGTGTCGGCATGCACCGACGACAGGTCCGTGGGCGCGGTGACGTGGTGCAGGGTCACCGTCACCTTCGACAGGTCGAGCACGTCGCGGTTCTTGTCGATCGGCACGCCCTGCGCGGTGATGGTGACCGTGTCGAAGTCGCGGCTGATGAGTTGGGTGAGGAACGGGAACCCGCCGATGTCGACGTCGGGTTTGGACGGCAGGTCCTGGGAGGTCTTGATGGTGTTCGCAGCCACCTGCTCGGCGACGTAGTTCCCGATCCGGTCGACGGCGACGAGCAGCACGGCCACCACGGCCACCACGATGAGCAGAATCTTGAGCGGCCGTGGCATCGTCCGATCCTCACACAGGCTCCTGAGCGGCCGATTTGTCGGTGCCGGCGGGCACACTGACCCCGTGCCGGCCCGCGACGACCTCCTGCGCGAACGCATCGCGCGGCACGGGCTCACCGACGGTGCCTGCACCGATCCGGGCGCCGCAGTGGCGATCACGACGGCGGTGCAGGCGCAGGACAACCAGGCGGCGCGGCTCGGCGTGCGGGCCCGGACCGCGGGCGTCACCGAGGCCGACGTCGTGGCCGCGATCGAGCAGGAGCGCTCGATCGTGCGCACCTGGTTGCTGCGCGGCACGATCCACCTCGTGCCGGCCGCCGATCTGCGATGGCTGGTGCGGCTGATCGGGCCGGGAATCGTGCGCAGGTACCGCACCCGCTGGCGGCAGTTGGGCCTGACCGACGAGCTGCTGGACCGCATCGTCGAGGCACTCCCGGCAATCCTCGCCGCGGGACCGCTCACCCGCCACGAGATCCGCGCCGCACTGACCGAGGCCGGCATCGGCCTCGACTCCCCTGATCCGCAGGCACCCACGCACGCGATCGTCTACGCGAGCACCACCGGGCTGATCTGCCGCGGCCCGGACCGCGGCCGCGACGCCACCTTCACCCTCGTCGACGCCTGGCTGCCTCGCGCGCCGCAGGGCCCGAGCGGCGAGGCCGCGGTCGCCGAGCTCGCCCGCCGCTATTTCGCGGCCTACTCCCCCGCTACCGCGGCCGACTTCGCGATGTGGTCCGGCCTGCCGGGTGGATCGGTCGCGCTGATCGCCGACGAGCTCGCGCCGGTGCAGGTCTACGGCCGCCCTGGCTACCGGCTCGGCGCGGTCGAGCCGGCGCGTGGCGTGCGGCTGCTGCCCGCGTTCGACAACTACCTGCTCGGCTATCGCGACCGCGCGGCGATCGTCGGACCGCAGCACTATCCCCTCGTCTATGTCGGCGGCATGATCCGGCCGGTGGTGCTGCGCGACGGCGTCGCGGTGGGCATCTGGGCGCTCGCCCGACGCGAGGGCACCGTGACGGTGACGCCGTTCCAGGCGCTGCCGAAGACGACGGTCCGGGCGGTGGCGGGCGAGGTCGCGGACATCGGACGATTCACCGGTCTCGACCTCGAGTTGAGGTTGCAACCTCCGGCGGCGTAGCTGCATCGCAACGTTCGGACAACGTTTCGCCAACCGCGCTCCGTGATGGTTACTCGCGAGCCGGTGTTCCCGCCGGCTCGCGGATCACACAACCATCCAGGAGCAATCATGTCCGTCATTACCCGCAAGATCGCGCTGCTCGCCACGGCCGCCCTCGCCGCACCCGTGGTGCTGGCTGCGCCGGCGCACGCCAGCACCACCGCGAGTGGCTGCACCGTCACGCCGCGCAAGCCGGTGTTCACGAATACCTTCACCAGCGACGGCCGCAAGAAGATGGAGTACAAGGTCGACATCACCTGCGACGCCGGCCGGACCGCCAATGTCACGCAGCGGCGCTGGGAGCAGGACAACCTCAGCTCCGACGACCTGCAGGGCACGACCGGCTACAACGTGCACTTCCTGAGCCGGACCACCGTGACCAAGAGCGCCATCACGGCCCTGCCGACCGACGGCATCGGCGAAGGCTCCGACTACGCCGAGGTGTACCAGCAGGTCAGCTTCCACGTGACCAGCGACGACACCCCGCCCGTCATCTCGGCCGAGACGCCGCGCGAAGCCAGCTCGGTCGTGTCCGTGCGCGAGTAGGCAGGCGCGTGACATCGGCCCCGGTGACCTGGGATGAGGCCACCGGGGCCGATGTCGTGTGCGCCCGCCCCGGGTCGGCGGCACCGGGGGTGTGCCGCCGCAGGTGCGGGCCGGCCCTGCCGGGAAGTGGTCAGCTGGCTAGGCGCTCACCCCCGACAGGATCGACAGGATCTGGTTGAGCAAGGACGTGATCGCGCTCAACGGGCCACCGTCGAGTAGGCCGGCGATCGCGCACAACAGGTTGCCGAGGAGGTTGCCCGGAGCCGATTGCGCGGTGATGTCGAGCACCACCTGGTTCAGGTGGACGGTCAGACCGAGCAGGTTCAGATCCAGCGGCCCGAGCGTGAGGTGCAGGATCGGGCACGCCGCGGCTGCTGCCGCGTTCGGCGCGACGGCCGAGGCCGCGTTCGACGCCGCGTTCGGCGCGACGGCCGACTGCTGGCCGAACGTCACCGGCACGCGTACCGGCGCGCTGCCGCCTGCCATGTTCAACGTGCCCACCGCGAACACGTGCTGCGCCCGATGGGAGAAACGGTTGATCGTGAGCGTGCCGCTCTGCGCGACGCCGTTGATCGTTGCGGTCACCGGCGTCGAGTACTTGTTGGTCTTGGCCTGCTGGACCGCGGCGGTGCTCCGGTTGGTCGACGCCGCGACAGCGGGGACGGTCGACGCAGCCAGCATCGCCCCGGCGGCCAATGGTGCAACGCCCAGTGCGAGTAGTCGTCGATGTAACATCTGCTCCTCCTTGAGATCGGGTCTGCGGTCATCACCCCTGAAGACGCCTCTCCGGAACATGCATGACACGACATCTGCGGGCCCAGGCCCCGCAAGAACGGGCGAAAACGGATCGAGAAACGTTGCGGATTCCGCGTCATCCGCAACCGGTCAAGGTGTCCGGTCCGTCGCTACGGTGTGTACCGGCGCTGCGTCATGTCGTAGATCGCGAGCACCTCGACCAGGAATTCGGAGGCCGCGGTCGCCGTCTGGTCCAGGTCGCGCGGTGGGGTGTCGCGTAACACCTCGATCAGGATCGCGTGATGGACCTGGACGAGGTCGAGCAGGCTGATCCGGTCGGCGAATGCCGTGCGCCCGAGCTCGTAGGCATCGTGCAGGGCGGCCTCCTCGCGGCGCGGCAGGTACCGCAGCAGCGCGGGTCGGTAGTTGCGCCGCAACGTGTCCACCGCATCGACCACGGCCGTCACCGGTTCCTCAACGCGTTGTCGAGGTGCGCAAGCCCCTCCTCGAGATCCAGCGCCGTCCGGACCGAGCCGGTGCCCATCCCCAGGGTGACCATCGCGAAGGCCACATCGGGCTGTATCCCGACGATGACCGTGGCGGCACCGCGCAACCGCGCCATCTCCGCGATGGTCCGCAGCGTGTGGGATGCGAACGAGTCCAGGACGTCGAGTGCCGCGACGTCGATGATGACGCCGCGGCAGCGGTAGTCGCCGATCCGCTCGACGAGGTCGGTCTGGAAGCGAATCATCTGCGAGTCGTCGAGCGCAGTGTGGATCGATGCGATCAGGTAGGAGCCCTGTCGCAGAATCGAGACCGGCGGTGGCCCTTCTCGCATCAACCCACCGGACCGTCCTGGTCAATCGTGTTGCTGCCGAGCAGCCGTTCGGCTTCCTCGAGTCCGCCCTGCAGGTCTCCGATCGTGTTCATCTTGCTCAGGTCCACGCCGATGGTGACCAGCGTCTGGGCGATCTCCGGCGACAGCCCGGTGATGATGACTCCCGCGCCCATCAGCCGCGATGCGTCGACGGTCTGCACCAGGTGATTGGCGACGGTCTCGTCGACGTCCGGCACTCCGGTGATGTCGATGACCACCACCTTGGCCCGGTGCGTCCGGATGGCACCCAGCAGTTGCCCGGTGACCTGTCGGGCACGCTCGGTGTCGAGGACGCCGATGATCGGCAGGATGAGCAGGCGTTCCCGTACCGGGAGCACCGGCGTCGAGAGCTCGCGGATCGAATCCTGCTGCTGGCGGATGACCCGCTCCCGCTCGTCCACGAAGCTGACGGCGACCGTGTTCGCAATGCGATTCGCGGCCGGTTCGTAGGAGTCGAGCACCCGGTTCAGCAGCGCGAAATCGGTCTGATATTTCTCGAACAGCGACCGCGCCAGCACGTCACGCAGCAGCAGCACGATGCCGACCACCTCGTGTGTCTCCACGCCCCGCGGGATGATGCGCTCGGACAGGTCCCGCGCGTAATGTTGCAGCGCTTCGACGCTGCCGGTCTCCAGCACCTCGACGTAGTTGTCGTACACGGAGGTGGTCTCGGCAGCCATCTCCTGCGGCGTCATCGTCTGCAGGAGGTGCGCGTCGATGATCCGGGCCGCCCACTGTTCGCGCAGTTTGGTGCGGTGTTCGCGCAGGTGTGCGACCAGCTGCGGCAGCAGCTCGTTCGCACGCTCCTGCGCCGCAGCGAACCGCGCGGAGTCGTCGGTGATCAGCGTCGTGGTGTTGTCCGTCATTTCGCCTTCCCCAGCCATTTCGTCATCGTCACCGTCGTGCCGCTCCCTGGTTGCGACACCACCTCGAACTCGTCCATCAGCCGTCGCGCCCCGGAAAGCCCGAGGCCCAGGCCCCGACAGGTGCTGAAACCGTCGGTCATGGCGCGCTCGACGTCCTCGATGCCCGGGCCGTTGTCCCGTGCGATCACGTGCAGGCCCGCTGGGTTCGGCGTCGGTTCGACGCAGATCTCGCCCTCGCCGGCGAACCGGACGATGTTGCGGGCGACTTCGGACACCGCCGTCGCGATGAGGGTCGAGGCTGTGCGCGCGAAGCCCAGCTCGGTCGCCACTTCCCGAACCGTCTGACGCGCGGCGACGATGTCGGCGTCGGCCTGCACCGGTATGCGTTGCCGGTCGTCCGGCCGGCGGCTCCTGCCGAACAGCGGCACGCTCAACCGGGAGCAGAACTCACATTGCAGCAGGTGGCGCTCGACATCGATTTCGCGTTGCCGGCGCCGATCTCCACTGGAAACCGCGAACAGCACCGGGCGACAACCGCCGCTGGGTGGCCCGGTGGACTCCAGCGCCAGCAGGTACTCCACCCGCAACCGCGACCGCGTCCGATTGAGTTGCGCGGCCACCGCACCGGGTGTGGAGCCGACTTCACGGGCGAGCGAGCGGGTGTCGCGTCCGGACACCTCGTGCGCCAGCAGCAGTTCCCGGTCGTGATCGGGCAGCCGAATCAGCGCCCGGGAGACCGCGGCGCGGTCCTCGTCGGCCAGCAACGCCTCGTCCGGCGTGGTCTGCGGCGCGAGGTCGACGATCCGATGCCGGTTGCGGAGGTCGCGCTCCTTTTCCTTCCACATCGACGCCACGAGATTGCGGGCTGTCGTGATGGCATACGGCTCGTACATCGCCGGCTGGATTCGCGGCCCGGCCGCGAGCACCCGGGCGAGCGTCTCCTGTACCAGGTCCTCCGCGAGCTGGGGTTCTCTGACTCGCGCACCAACGACTCGTCGCACGATCGGGAGCAGGGTCTCCGCGTCCGGTTGGATCGGCTCCTCGGCTGCGCTCATGCGCCGCCGTCAGGATCGCGGATCGACGTCTCGGGGCTCCTCATGGGTGGTCCGGGGCGTGCCCACCGGCGGGCGATGGACGATGTCGGTGTGCCGTCGCAGGCAGGAACGGTGCTGCACCGATACGCATCCGCTACCTCCCGACGATCTTCTCCAGGGCGTCAGCGCCTGCGGCGCAGGATGCGTTACAGGCCCCGATCAGGACGCGCGTCCGGTGAGGTCGAGGGCAGTGGCCAGCGGCACGCCCGGGCGGTAGGCGAGATGGACGTAGCTCGGTGCGTCGAGGACCGCGAGATCGGCGCGGGCGCCGACTGCGACACGTCCGACGTCGTCGCGGCGCAACGAGGCGGCGGCACCGGCGGTTGCCGCCCACAGGGCCTCGGCCGGGGTCATCCGCAGTTCGCGCACCGCGAGAGCGATGACGAACGGCATCGACGACGTGTAACTGGTGCCGGGATTGCAGTCGGTCGCGACGGCGACGGTGACGCCGGCGCCGAGCAGCCGGCGGGCGTCCGGGTACGGCTCCCGGGTCGAGAACTCCACCCCGGGCAGCAGCGTGGCCACGGTGTCGCCGCCGGCCAGCGCCTCGACGTCGGCATCGGTCAGGTAGGTGCAGTGATCGACGCTCGCCGCGCCGAGCTCGACGGCCAGCTGCGCGCCGGGGCCGGCGGACAGCTGATTGCCGTGCACTCGCAGCAGCAGCCCGCGCGCGCGTCCGGCGGCGAGCACCGTTCGGGCTTCGTCGCCGTCGAAGGCGTGCGGGCTCGCGGGTTCGCAGAACACGTCGATCCAGCGCGCGTGCGGTGCACAGGCGTCGAGCATGTCGCCGCAGACCAGGCTGATGTAGTCCTCGCGGTCGATGCCCGGAGGCACGACATGCGCGCCGAGAAAGGTGGTCTCGGGCGTCATGCTCGCGGCGATCCGCAGCGCGCGTTCCTCGTCGGTGACGGTGAGCCCGTAGCCGCTCTTCACCTCGACCGTGGTGCTGCCCTGGCGGCGCAGCTCGGCGATGCGACCGGCGAGCAGGCGCCGCAGCTCCTGGTCCGACGCCGCACGGGTAGCGGCCATGGTCGAGGCGATGCCGCCGCCGTCGTAGCGCGCACCGCTCTGCCGGGCGGCGAACTCCGCCGCCCGGTCGCCGTCGAACACCAAATGCGTGTGGCTGTCGACGAAGCCCGGAATCACCGCCCGGCCGCCGACGTCGCGCAGCTCATCGGCCGCCGGCGCCACGCCTGCGGGTCCGACCCACACGACCCGCTCCTCGTCGACCACGACAGCGGCCTCGGCGAGCACGCCGAGGGGGCTGCCGTCGATCGACGGGTCATTGGTGACCAGCTCACCGATATTCGAAATCAGGATGCTCACAGTGCCCCGATCGCCTTCTTCATCAACTCGCCGACGTCGCCGAGCGCGTGCCGGCCGTCGCGAACCACCACCTGACCGTCACGGAGCACGGTGTCGACATCGGCCGTACCGGCGGCGAAGAGCACCTGTGCCGGATCGCAGCCTGCCGTGCGCACCGTGTCGAGGCGCACCGCGACCAGGTCGGCCCGCGCGCCGGCGACCAGCCGCCCGGCGTCCGGCCAACCGATGCTGTCATGCCGGGTGAGGGCCGCGAGGAGTTGCGCCGGCGTGAACCGGCCGCGGTGCAGGGTGGCCAGCCGTTCGTGCAGTTCCAGCGAGCGCGACTCGTCGAACAGGTCGATGGTCGCGTGCTGGTCGGTGCCCAGCGAGATCGGCGAGCCGGCGTCGGCGAGGGTACGGGCCGGCCCGATGCCGTCGGCAAGATCGCGCTCGGTGCTCGGGCACATGCACACGACGGTGCGGGTGCGGCCGAGGTCTGCGATGTCGGTCTCGGTGAGGTGGGTGGCGTGCACGGCGGTGGTGGTGGCCCCGAGGACTCCCTCGGCGGCCAGCAGCGCGGTCGGGGTTTCGCCGTAGTGCGCGAGACAGGCGGCGTTCTCGGCCGGCTGCTCGGACAGGTGCACATGCAGCGGGCGCCCGGCGGCGGCCCGGGCCACGCTACCGAGCGCGTCGCGGGGCACGGCCCGGACCGAGTGGATCGCGACACCGACCCGCATGCCGTCGGACTCCGTGAGGGATGCGACCCGATCCGCCCAGGCGTCGACGTCCGCGTCGCCGAAGCGCCGTTGCACCTCGTCGAGCGGGCGGTGGCCCGCGTCGTCGAGGCCGCCGGCGAGATAGCACGCGTCGAGCAGGGTGAGCCGGACGCCGGCGTCGCGCGCTGCGGTGCGCAACGCGTCGGCCATCGCGTTCGGGTCGGCGTACGGGCGCCCGCCCGGCTGGTGGTGCAGGTAGTGGAATTCGCCGACGCCGGTCACCCCGGACAGCGCCATCTCGGCGAACGTCGCCCGCGCGAGATCGAGGTAGGAGTCGGGATCGAGGCGGGCAGCAACGGTGTACATCTGCTCACGCCAGGTCCAGAAGGTGCCGCCGCGATCATGGGTACGGCCCCGCAGCGCGCGATGGAAGGCGTGACTGTGGCAGTTGGCGAATCCCGGCAGCACGATCCCGGGCAACAGCGTGGCGTCGGCCGGTTCTGCGTCGACGTCGATCGTCGCGAACCGGCCGTCGGTCACCTCGAACCGCACGTCGGCGGCGAGGCCGTCGGGGAGCAGGGCGTGCCGCGCGAACCAGGTGCTCATGCGCTGAGGTCGGCCATCACGGCGGCCAGGGCGTCGACACCGACCAGGCAATCGCTGCGCTCGGCGAACTCGGCCGGTGAGTGCGACACCCCGGTGGGATTGCGCACGAACAGCATCGCGGCGGGAACGCCCGCTGCGGCGAGAATGCCGGCATCGTGGCCGGCGCCCGTGTCGAGTTGCGGCGCGTCGTCGAGCAACCGGGACAGCCGGCCGCCGAGATCGGCCGGGAACGTGGTGGCCTCGCTCCAGGATTCCTCTGTGACGTTGCCACCGAGCTCTGCGGCGGCCTGTTCGACATCCGAAACCACGGCGTGCACCGCTCCTGATTCAGGAGCACGGGCATCGAGCCACACACTCGCGTGGGAGGCGATCGCGTTGACGCCGTTGGGCGTAACTCGCAGCTTGCCGCAGGTCGCGACCGCGCCGTGACGTTGCGCCGCGGCGCGGGCCGCGAGCACCACCTGCGCCGCCGACAGCATCGCGTCGTGCCGGTCCGCGAGCACGGTCGTGCCGGCGTGGTTGGCCTCGCCGGGCAGGTCGATCCGCCAGCGGCCGTGCGGGCGGATGGCGGTGGCGATGCCGACGGCGCGGTCGGTGTCGGCGAGCCAGCGGCCCTGCTCCACGTGCAGTTCGACGAAGGTGCCGATGCGGCGCAGCGTTTCATCGTCGGCCTCGACCTGCTCCGGCGACCACCCGGCGCGGCTCATCGCCTCGGCCATCGTGATGCCGTCGGCGTCGGCCAGGCCGCGGGCGCGGTCGGCCGCCAACGCGCCGGTGATCATCCGCGAGCCGGCGCAGGCGACCCCGAACCGGGCACCTTCCTCGTCGCCGAAGTTGACGACCCCGACCGGTCGGGCCGGCGTGAATCCTCGTTCGCGTAGTACATCCAACGCGGCGAAGGCGGACACCACACCCAACGGGCCGTCGTAGGCCCCGCCGTCGGGCACCGAGTCCAGGTGCGAACCGACGACCAACCCGGGCGTGGTGTCCGGGTCGCCCTGCCAGGCCCACTGGTTGCCGGCGCGGTCGAGCACGACCTGCAGGCCGCGGGCCGCCGCCTCACCGGCGAACCACTCCCGCAGCGTCGCGTCCTCGCGGGTCCACGCGTAGCGCCGGTACCCGCCGCTGCCGGCATCGCGGCCGATCGGCTCGAGCGCCGACCAGAGCGCGTCGAAGGTGCTCACTCGGCCATGGGCACGCGCACGCCGCGCTCGTCCGCGACCTCCTCGGCGCGTTCGTACCCAGCGTCGACGTGGCGGATCACGCCCATCCCCGGGTCGTTCGTCAGCACCCGCTCGATCTTGGCGGCGGCGAGATCGGTGCCATCGGCGACGCACACCTGACCGGCGTGGATCGAGCGGCCGATGCCGACGCCGCCGCCGTGGTGGATCGAGACCCACGACGCGCCACTCGCCACGTTCACCATGGCGTTGAGCAGCGGCCAGTCGGCGATCGCGTCCGAGCCGTCGGCCATCGCCTCGGTCTCGCGGTACGGCGATGCCACCGACCCGCAGTCGAGGTGGTCGCGACCGATGACCACCGGGGCACTGATCTCACCGCGTGCCACGAGGTCGTTGAACGCGACGCCGGCTTTGTCCCGCTCGCCGTAGCCGAGCCAGCAGATCCGCGCCGGCAGGCCCTGGAAGTGCACCCGCTCCCCCGCCATCTTCATCCAGCGCGCCAGCGACTCGTTCTCCGGGAACAGGTCGAGCACGGCGCGGTCGGTGCGGTGGATGTCCTTCGGATCACCGGACAGCGCCGCCCAGCGGAACGGGCCCTTCCCCTCGCAGAACAGCGGCCGGATGTAGGCGGGCACGAACCCAGGGAAGTCGAACGCGCGCGAGTACCCGGCAGTCTTGGCCTCGCCGCGGATCGAGTTTCCGTAATCGAAAACCTCGGCGCCCTTGTCCTGGAAGCCGACCATCGCCTCGACGTGGCGGGCCATCGAGGCCTGCGCCCGGCCGGTGAACTCGTCGGGCTTGCGGGCGGCGTAGTCGTGCCACTCGTCGAACTCCACCCCGATCGGCAGGTACGACAGCGGGTCGTGCGCCGAGGTCTGGTCGGTGACGATGTCGATCGGCGCGTCGTTGGCCAGCAACTGCGGGACCAGCGACGCAGCGTTCCCGAGCAGGCCGATCGACAAGGGCTTGCGCGCGTCGCGGGCCTCGGTCGCGAGCTTCAGGGCCTCGTCGGCCGACGACGCCTGCACATCCAGGTAGCCGTGGTCGATGCGCCGCTTGATGCGCGACTCGTCGCACTCGATGCAGATCGCCACGCCGTCGTTCATCGTCACCGCGAGCGGCTGCGCACCACCCATGCCGCCGAGGCCGGCGGTGAGGGTGATGGTGCCGGCCAGGGTGCCGTCGAACTTCTTCGCGGCGACCGCCGCGAACGTCTCGTAGGTGCCCTGCAGGATGCCCTGCGTGCCGATGTAGATCCATGAGCCCGCGGTCATCTGCCCGTACATCGTCAGGCCGAGTTGCTCGAGGCGGCGGAACTCGTCCCAGTTGGCCCAGTCGGGCACCAGGTTGGAGTTGGCGATCAGCACCCGCGGCGCCCACTCGTGGGTGCGCATGACACCGACCGGCTTGCCGGACTGCACGAGCATCGTCTCGTCGGCTTCGAGGGTGGTGAGCGTGCGCACCAGCGCGTCGAAGCTGGCCCAGTTGCGTGCCGCCCGCCCGGTCCCGCCGTAGACGACGAGATCGTCCGGCCGCTCGGCATTCTCCGGATCCAGGTTGTTCATCAGCATGCGCATCGGCGCCTCGGTCTGCCAGGACCGGGCGGTGATCGTGGTGCCGCGTGCTGCCTTGACCGGACGAGCGCCGTCCATGCTGCCTCCAGGTGTGCGTGCCTCTCCCGACGATTGCACACCCGGCATGCGGCGGGCCGCTAGGGAGCGTCCATCACCTTGTTCGGGTCGTGCACGACCACGGTGGTGCCGATCAGGTCCTGCAGCGACTGCCGCTTCGCGAGGGTCAGGAACAGGACAAACGACACGAGTTGGGTGATGGCCCCGAGAATGCTCTGCACGATTCCGCCGACGATGTCGCGCAAGGCCATCCGCCCGAAGCCGACCCGCTCACCGCGGTTGGCATCGACGCAGCGCATGCCGAGCACGCGCAACGCAGGCGAGGTGCCCTTCGTCCAGAGCACCAGGCCCCAGATGATGTAGCCGATGACGAGAGTGACGATGATCAGCGGGATCGCCAGGAAGTACGCGCCGATCCGGCGACCGTGACTGGCCGGCTCGACGCCCGGCGGCAGCGGCGGGAACGGACTCACCGGCGCGCCGGGCGGCGGCGGGGGCATCGCGGCCGGATACCCGTACGACCCTTCCGGGCCGGTGGCGGGTGGGCCGGACGGCGGCTTGTCCCAGTTCAGCCCGCCGCTCGGCGGCTGTGCTCCGGATGCCGGCGGCGTCGACGATCCAGGCCACGACTGCGGCGCCTGGGGCGACTGGGGCGACTGCGGCGACTGGGACGAGGGGGGCGAGGGGGGCGGCGGCGCGTTCCCCGGCCAGGACGGCGGCTCGCTCGGCGGTTGGTCCGGGCTGTTCTCCGTGGTCACGTGATCATCATGGCGCACAACCGCCGGCGACGGGAGGTACGCCACGGATCGGCCGGTTCAGCCGGCGCCCTTGATCTTGCGCCAGCCGCCGGCGCGGTTGTTCGCGATGATCTGCCCGAACATGTCGGCCAGCGGCCCGGCCGGCACGCTGTGCCCTTCGTGGACGGCGACCGTGCGGGCGGTCGTGTTGTCATGCCCCGCGGTGATGATGCCGTGCGGATCGGGGACGATCGCGCCGTCGTAGAGGAACACGTTGACGTGGGTCTTCGCGGCGAGCAGCGCGCAGATGTTGCCGTCGAGCACGAAGTAGGGCTGCACGGTGCGCTTGATCGTTTCCTGCACCTCGGGGTCGACGCCGTGCACGAGGTCGCGCACCTGCTGACAGATCTGCTGCTGCCAGCGCGGCAGTTTTTCGATGTAGGCGTCGACCCGCGGGTCGATCGCGTAGTCGGTCATGGCGCGGGCCTGGTCAGTAGGCCTGGTCAGCGGCCCACACCCGCGGCGTCCATCCCGCGCAACTCCTTCTTCAGCTCGGAGATCTCGTCACGCAGCCGGGCGGCAACCTCGAACTGCAGCTCCCGGGCCGCGTGCAGCATCTGCTCGTTGAGCTGCTGGATGAGATCGGCGAGCTGGGCCCGCGGCAATTCGGCGACGTCGAGACCGCCGCCGGCGTGGGCGCCGACCCCGACGACTCCCCCGGACACCCCGCGACCGCCACGGCCGGGCACCGCGGACTTGCCGCGCGACTGCGACCGGCCCGATCCGCCGACCGGCGTGGAGCCCAGCAGGTTGTCGGTATCGGCGGCCTCGCGGTTCAGCAGGTCGGTGATGTCGGCGATCCGCTTGCGCAGCGGCTGCGGGTCGATGCCGTTGGCCTCGTTGTACGCGACCTGCTTCTCGCGCCGGCGGTTGGTTTCCTCGATCGCGTTGCGCATCGACGGCGTGACGGTGTCGGCGTACATGTGCACCTGACCGGACACGTTGCGGGCAGCTCGGCCGATCGTCTGGATCAGCGATGTCCCGGAGCGCAGGAATCCCTCCTTGTCGGCGTCGAGGATCGACACCAGTGACACCTCGGGAAGGTCCAAACCCTCGCGCAGCAGGTTGATGCCGACCAGCACGTCGAACTCACCCAACCGCAGCTCGCGCAGCAGCTCCACCCGGCGCAGGGTGTCGACCTCGGAGTGCAGGTATCGCACCCGCACGCCCTGCTCGAGCAGGTAGTCGGTGAGGTCCTCGGCCATCTTCTTGGTCAACGTGGTGACCAGCACGCGCTCATTGCGCTCGGCGCGCTCGTGGATCTCGCCGAGCAGGTCGTCGATCTGACCCTTGGTCGGCTTGACGACGATCTGCGGGTCGACGAGCCCGGTCGGGCGGATGACCTGCTCGACGAATTCGCCCTTGGTGCGGCCCAGTTCGTAGTTGCCCGGGGTGGCCGACAGGTAGACCGTCTGGCCGATGCGCTCGGTGAACTCCTCGAACTTCAGCGGCCGGTTGTCCATGGCCGACGGCAGCCGGAAGCCGTGCTCGACGAGCATCCGCTTGCGGGACATGTCGCCTTCGTACATCCCACCGGTCTGCGGCACGGTGACGTGCGACTCGTCGATGACGAGCAGGAAATCCTCGGGGAAGTAGTCGAGCAGGCAGTTCGGTGCGCTGCCCGGCGAGCGACCGTCGATGTGCATCGAGTAGTTCTCGATGCCGGAGCAGAACCCGACCTGCCGCATCATCTCGATGTCGTAGGCGGTCCGCATGCGCAGGCGTTGTGCCTCGAGCAGCTTGTGCTGGCCCTCGAGCTCGGCCAGGCGCTCCTCCAGCTCCTTCTCGATCCCGCGGATCGCACGCTCCATCCGCTCCGGCCCGGCGGCGTAGTGGGTGGCCGGGAAGACGAACACTTCCTCGACCTCGCGCACGACCTCACCGGTGAGCGGGTGCAGGTAGTAGAGCCGCTCGATCTCGTCACCGAACATCTCGGCGCGGACCGCGAGCTCCTCGTAGACCGGGAAGATCTCGACGGTGTCGCCCCGGACCCGGAACGTGCCGCGGGTGAAGGACAGGTCGTTGCGGGTGTACTGCACCTCGACCAGGCGGCGCAGGATGGCCTCGCGCTCCACCTGTTGCCCGACCGACAGCTTGAGCGACCGGTCGACGTATTCCTGCGGAGTGCCCAGGCCGTAGATGCACGACACCGTGGCCACCACCACGACATCGCGGCGGGTCAGCAGCGAATTGGTGGCCGAGTGCCGCAGGCGCTCGACCTCGTCGTTGACCGAGGAGTCCTTCTCGATGTAGGTGTCGGTCTGCGGGACGTAGGCCTCGGGCTGGTAGTAGTCGTAGTAGCTGACGAAGTACTCCACCGCGTTGTTCGGCAGCATCTCGCGCAGCTCGTTGGCCAGTTGTGCGGCGAGGGTCTTGTTCGGCGCCATGACCAGGGTGGGCCGCTGCAGCCGTTCGATCAGCCACGCGGTGGTGGCCGATTTGCCGGTGCCGGTGGCGCCCAGCAGCACGACGTCCTTGGTGCCGGCCGTGATCCGGCTCTCCAGCTCGGCGATGGCCGCCGGCTGGTCGCCGGACGGCTCGAAGTCGGAGACCACCTCGAACTTGCCGATCGAGGGCGTGATGTGGGTGCGCAGCCGCATGCTTCCACGGTACGAGGCCGGTCCGACAGAAACGCGGGACCGCCGTGAAAGTGGGAGACTCAGGGGCGATGTCCGGCATCGAGTTCCTGGAGACGGGCGGCGCTGATCCGGCGGCTGTCCCGACGGCTGGGCCGCGCCGGCGGCGGCAGAGCGAGTTTGTGTGGTGGTTGACCGCCGGATGCTGGGCCGCCGCGGCAGTCCTCGCGGTGGTCGCGGCCTACCAACCCGTGCTGCGAGTGTCCTACGGCGGCGGGCCCGGTTCGTACGGATACACCGTCAATGCCTGGGGGCACTACACCGGCGGCGGGGCGGCCGAGGCCGTGCTGAGCGGCCCGGGGTACGCGCCGGTGCTGTGCGGGCTCGCTGCGCTCTTCGCCCTGCTCGCCGCCTACAGCGCCGTCCGGGCGGTTCGCGAGGTGCGCGGCGTGGTCGAATTCGCGGCCACGGCGCTCGCGATCGCCGCCGCCGCCTTCCTGGGCGGCCTGACCATCGCCATGGGCCTGCAGATCTCCAGCACCCTGAACAGCGTCCGGGCGGGCGTGCACCGCCTTGCCGGCCTCGGCGACCCGGTCCGCGGCGACGTCGACACGGCCGTCGGCGCGTGCCTCGGATTCGCGGTCGCCGCATTGCTGGCGGCCGCCGTGGCAGCGATTCTCGGGCATCCGGCGGTGCACGACCGGCTGTCAGGTCTGCGTGTGACCAAGTCGCGGCGGCGGGTAACCCCGGATCTCGCTGGGTAGGACGCTTGGACGGTCGCAGCTGGCAAAGTGGTCAGCAGCGTGGATCCTCGTGTCTGGAGAATTTGTGGAGATCTGGCCCGGTACCCCATACCCACTGGGGGCCACGTACGACGGCTCCGGGACGAACTTCGCCATCTTCAGCGAGGTTGCCGAGCACATCGAACTGTGCCTGTTCGGGCCGAAGGGGAAAGAGACCCGGGTCGAGCTGCACGAGGTCGACGGCTACGTGTGGCACGGGTTCCTGCCGGGCGTCGAGCCGGGCCAGCGCTACGGGTATCGGGTGCACGGCCCGAACAAGCCCGACCAGGGCCTGCGGTGCAACCCGGCGAAGCTGCTGCTCGACCCCTATGCGAAGGCCATCGACGGCATCATCGAGTGGGACGAGTCGCTGTTCGGCTACCACTTCGGCGACCCGGACACCCGAAACGACGACGACTCGGCTGCGCATCTGCCCAAATGCGTGGTGATCAGCCCGTTCTTCGACTGGGGCGTCGACCGGCCGCCGCGCCGCGCGTATGCCGACTCGGTCATCTACGAGGCGCACGTGAAGGGCATGACCGAGACGCATCCGGACCTTCCGGACAATGTGCGGGGCACCTATGCCGGCATCGCACACCCGGTGATGATCGAGCATCTGTCGCAACTCGGCGTGACCGCGATCGAGTTGATGCCGGTGCACCACTTCGTCAACGACTCGTTCCTCACCGACCAGGGCCTGTCCAACTACTGGGGCTACAACACCATCGGCTTCTTCGCCCCCGACGCGAAGTACTCCTCCAGCAGCTCGCCGGGCGGGCAGGTGCAGGAGTTCAAGGCGATGGTGCGGGCCCTGCACGAGGCCGGCATCGAGGTCATCCTCGACGTCGTCTACAACCACACCGCCGAGGGCAACCACATGGGTCCCACCCTGTGCTTCCGCGGGATCGACAACCAGGCCTACTACCGCCTCACCGAGGACGCACCGCAGTACTACATGGACTACACGGGCACCGGAAACACCCTGAACGTCCGGCACCCGCACTCGCTGCAGTTGATCATGGACTCGCTGCGGTACTGGGTGACCGAGATGCACGTCGACGGATTCCGCTTCGACCTCGCCTCCACGCTGGCCCGGGAGTTCTACGACGTCGACCGGCTGTCATCGTTCTTCGACCTCGTGCAGCAGGACCCGATCGTGAGCCAGGTGAAGCTGATCGCCGAGCCCTGGGACGTCGGCCCCGGCGGCTATCAGGTGGGCAATTTCCCTCCGCAGTGGACGGAGTGGAACGGCAAGTACCGGGACACGGTTCGTGACTTCTGGCGTGGGGAACCTGGCACCGTCGGTGAGTTCGCGGCCCGGATCACCGGTTCCGCGGATCTCTACGAGACCTCCGGACGCCGGCCGGTGGCGAGCATCAACTTCGTGACCGCGCACGACGGGTTCACGTTGCGCGATCTCGTCTCCTACAACGAGAAGCACAACGAGGCCAACCTCGACGACAACACCGACGGCGAGAGCCACAACCGATCGTGGAACTGCGGCGTCGAGGGCGAGACCGATGATCCCGACGTCCTTGCGCTGCGCAGCCGCCAGCAGCGCAACTTCATCGCGACCCTGTTCCTGAGCCAGGGCGTGCCGATGCTGTGCCACGGCGACGAACTCGGTCGCACCCAGCAGGGCAACAACAACGGCTACTGCCAGGACAACGAGCTGACCTGGATGAACTGGGCCGCGATGGACGTCGACCTGCTCGCGTTCACCCGACAGGTCTCCGAGTTGCGCCGGGCCCACCCGGTGTTCCGCCGCCGCCGGTTCTTCGACGGCCGGCCGACGCGGCGCCGCGGCGGGCTGCCCGACATCGCCTGGTTCCAGCCCGACGGCACCGAGATGACCGAGGACGACTGGGGCAGCGGGTTCGGCCGCGCGATCTCGATGTACCTCAACGGCAACGGGATCCTCGAACGCGACCAGCGCGGCGAACGGGTCACCGACGACTCGTTCCTGCTGTGTTTCAGCGCCCACTGGGAGCCGATCGACTTCACGGTGCCCGGCGACGAGTACGGCACCGCGTGGCAGGTCGTCGTCGACACCGCGGACCCGGACGTCGAGGAGCGCGTGCTCGAGGCGGGCGAGACGATCTCGGTCGACGCGCGGTCGCTCGTCGTGCTGCAACGGACGGCGTAGTGGGCAACGCGCCGGCGTCGACCTACCGGTTGCAGGTCCGGGCGGCCTTCGATCTCGACGCGGCGGCGGCGCGCTGCGACTACCTCGCCACGCTGGGAACGGATGCCGCGTACCTGTCCCCGTTGCTGCCTTCTGCCGCCGGGTCGGAACACGGTTACGACGTGATCCGCTTCGACACCGTCGACCCGCAGCGCGGCGGACCAGATGCCTGGGCGCGATTCCGGGGCGCCGCCTCTGCGCACGACCTCGGGATCGTCATCGACATCGTGCCCAACCACACCGGGGTCGCCGACGCGTACGAGAACCCGGCGTGGTGGGACGTGCTGAAGCTCGGCCGCGGCTCGGCGTTCGCCCGGTGGTTCGACATCGACTGGTCCGTCGGGCGGGTGCGGTTGCCCGTCCTCGGCGACGAGTTCGAACCGGAGCAGCTGGAGATCGTCGACGGCGAACTGCATTACTTCGAACACCGCTTCCCGCTGGCCGCGCAGACTGCCAGCGACCGGTGGACGACCGGTGCCGAGGCGCAGGAACGGCAGCACTACGAGTTGGTGGGGTTCCGCCGCGCCGACACCGACCAGAACTACCGTCGCTTCTTCGCGATCACATCGCTGGCCGGCCTGCGCGTCGAAGACCCTTCGGTTTTCGAAGCAACTCATCGGGAGATCGCCCGCTGGGTGCGCGCGGACGGCGTGCGCGGACTGCGGGTGGACCACCCGGACGGGCTTGCCGATCCGCTCGGCTACCTCGCCCGGCTGCGCGACCTCGCCGGGCCGGACACGTGGCTGCTGGTGGAGAAGATCCTCGAACCCGGTGAGCAACTCCCTGCCGAGTGGCCGGTCGACGGCACCACCGGTTACGACGCCCTGGCCGAGGTCGGCGAGGTGTTCGTCGACGGCGCCGCGCAGGATCGGTTCGACGCGCTGTACCGCGAACTGACCGGCGACGAGCGCAGCAACGCCGAACACGTGCGCGACGGCAAGCACGGCGTGCTGCGCACCATCCTGCAGGCAGAGGTGCGCCGCATCGCGCGGCTCGCACCGGAGATCGACGACGCCGCTGCGGCGCTCGTCGAACTCGCTGTCGCGTTCCCGGTGTATCGCTCCTATCTGCCCACCGGCTCCGACGATCTCGACGATGCGATCGACACCGCGCAAACCGTGCGGCCGGATCTCGCCGGCCCGATCGGCGCGTTGGCCGACCGGCTGCGTAACCCGGATGACGAGATGTGCGTGCGGTTCCAGCAACTCACCGGCGCGGTGATGGCGAAGGGCGTCGAAGACACCGCTTTCTACCGCTACAGCCGGTTCGTCGCGCTGAACGAGGTGGGTGGCGATCCGGGCAGGTTCGGGCTCGACCGCGACGAGTTCCACGCCGCGCAACGCCACCGCCAGCAGGTCGCCCCGCGCGGCATGACCACGCTCACCACGCACGACACCAAACGCAGCGAGGACGTCCGGGCTCGCCTGGCCGTGCTCGCCGAACTGCCCGACGAATGGGCCGGCTTGGCCCGCAGCCTGATGGCGGCCGCGCCGCTGCCGGACCGGCCGCTGGCCTACCTGCTGTGGCAGACCTTCGCCGGGGCCGGGTTCATCGATCGCGAGCGCATGCACGCCTACATGGAGAAGGCAATGCGCGAGGCGGGGGTGTCGACCACCTGGACCGACCACGACGACGTGTTCGAGGAAGCCGTGCATGCGGCAGTCGACGCCGGCTACGACTCTCCCGCGGTGCACGAGCCGCTGGCCGCGTTCGTCGAGCAGATCACGCCGTACGGCTGGGTGAACGCGCTGGGCCAGAAGCTGGTGCAGCTGACCATGCCGGGCGCGCCGGATGTCTACCAGGGCAGCGAGGTGTGGACCGACTCGCTGGTCGATCCGGACAACCGCCGGCCGGTCGACTTCGACCGCCTCGCCGCCGTGCTCGCCGAACTCGACGCTGCGGACGCGCCGCCTGTCGTCGACGCCTCGGGCTCGGCCAAGTTGTGGCTGACCTCGCGGGTGCTGCGGACGCGCCGCGAGCGGCCCGAATTGTTCACCGGATACGAGCGGGTCGAGGTGACCGGCCGGGCTGCCGAACACGCGATCGCCTTCGACCGCGGCGGGGCACTCACCATCGCCACCCGGCTGCCGGTGCGCCTCGCCCGGGTCGGCGGGTGGGGCGACACCTCGGTGTCGCTGTCCGCCGAGCACGCGGACGTCCTCACCGGCCGGCGTTTCGGCAGGCGAGGTCTTGCTCGGCGAGCTCCTTGCGACGTACCCGGTGGCGCTGCTCGTGCGCTGATCAGTGCGGCGGCGCGAGCCTCTCGCGCAGCGTGGGGATGTCCAGCGGTGGCGAGGGGTACTGCGGGTCGAGGTCGGCGAGGGTGCGGCGCAGCAACTCGCCCACCGCCCAGTTGCGGTAGGTCTTGTCGTCACTCGGGATGACGTACCACGGAGCGTGCTCGGTGTTGCAGTTCTCCAGGGCGTCGGCGTAGGCCTGCTGGTAGTCGCTCCAGCGCGCGCGCTCTTCGACGTCACCGGGGTTGAACTTCCAGTGCTTGTCCGGCTTGTCCAGACGCGCGAGCAGGCGCTCGCGCTGGGTGTCGTAGCCGATGTGCAGGAAGCACTTGAGCACAGTTGTGCCGCCGTCGACCAGCTCCGCCTCGAAGTCGTTGATGACCTGGTACCGGGGGCGCCAGACGTCCTCCGGCACCAGTTCGTGCACCCGAACGACGAGCACGTCCTCGTAGTGCGAACGATCGAAGACGCCGATGACCCCCGGTGGCGGCAGCCGCTTGCGGATGCGCCAGAGGAAGTCGTGCGCCAGCTCCTCGTCGGTCGGTTTCTTGAATCCGGAATACTGCACGCCGATCGGGCTGCACACCCCGACGACGTGCGTGGTGACGCCGCCCTTGCCCGAGGTGTCCATGCCCTGCAACACCAGCAGCACGCGACGGGTCCCGCCGGCCGTGCTCTCCGCCCAGAGCCGCTCCTGCAGGTCGGTGATCGCTTCCACGTGCTTCGCGGTCGCGGACTTCTTCGCCGACCGGTCCAGCGGCCGCGCGGAGGAGTCGTACCCGGCGAGGTTCACGGTGCCCGGCCGCACCGCCAGGGCCTCCCGAAGATCAGGTTTGGGCATGCGCGCAGCCTATCGGGCAACGAGGCGCCGGAGCGCGGCCTGGGCGATCGGCGCATACGGCAGCACGAACGGCATCGGCCCGTCGATGGTCAGCCAGGTTGCCGACCCGTCGTCGTCGCGTTCCACGCCGTGTTCGAGGCGGACCTTCAGCGGCTTGCGCCGCACGGTCCAGGACCACGTGCGCGCGGTCTCGTCGACGGCGTCGATCTCGAAGTCGGCGGCGGACCACATCGGCCCGGAAACCTTGCCCGTGACACCGGGCGCGATGCGGTCGGCGCTGGCGTCGACGGAGCTGATCTGCGGTGACCAGCCGGGCCACTTGTCGAATTGCGCGTAGCGCTCCCAGGCGGTCGCGACGTCCGCCGGACCCTTTGCCCGCAAGGTCAACCGTGTCATGTCTGCGATCGTGTCACGTGGCAGTTACCGGTCTGG
Organism: uncultured Actinomycetota bacterium; assembly: GCA_963850835.1. Classification (GTDB taxonomy): domain Bacteria; phylum Actinomycetota; class Actinomycetes; order Mycobacteriales; family Jatrophihabitantaceae; genus Jatrophihabitans. The sequence continues at coordinate 199,738 of CAWKNB010000012.1, forward strand.
GCCGTAGGGGCAGGGTGTCACGCATGGATGCGATCCGGGTATGGGCGCCGCACGCCTCGAGCGTCGACGTCCGCGTCGATGGAATCGACACGCCGCTCGCCTCGACCGGCGACGGGTCGTGGACCGGCCCGGCGCTCGCACCCGGCACCGACTACGGTTTCGTGCTCGACGGGTCCGATCATCAGCTGCCGGATCCGAGGTCTCGGTGGCAACCGGACGGGGTCCACGGGCCCAGCCGCGTCTACGACCAGGACGCGTTCGACTGGCACGATCGGGACTGGCGCGGGCGCGACCTCACCGCCGCGGTGGTCTACGAGCTGCACGTGGGCACGTTCACCGCGGACGGCACCTTCGACGCCGCGATCGAGCGGCTGGACCATCTCGCCGGCTTGGGCATCACGCACGTGGAGCTGCTGCCGGTCAATGCCGTGAACGGTGAGTGGAACTGGGGCTACGACGGTGTCGACTGGTACGCGGTGCACGAGCCGCTCGGCGGCCCGGACGGCTTGAAGCGGTTCGTCGACGCCGCGCACGAGCGTGGCCTGGCAGTGGTCCTCGACGTCGTCTACAACCACCTGGGTCCGTCCGGGAACTACCTGCCCCAGTTCGGTCCGTACCTCAAGACCGGGCACAGCACGTGGGGCGATCTGGTCAACGTCGAGGAACCGGCGGTGCGTGCCTACATCGTCGAGAACGCGATGATGTGGCTGCGCGACTTCCATGTCGACGGGTTGCGCCTCGACGCGGTACACGCGCTGCACGACACGTCCGACGAGCACATCCTCGCCCGGCTGTCCGCGGCGACCGCTGCGCTCGCCGACGAGGTGGGCCGACCACTCACGCTGATCGCCGAATCGGACCTCAACGACCCGGTGATGATCACCGCGGTCGAGGACGGTGGCCTCGGGATCGACGCGCAGTGGGACGACGACGTGCATCACGCGTTGCATGCACTGCTGACCGGCGAGCGGCAGGGCTACTACGTCGACTTCGGGTCGCTGCACGTGCTGGCGAAGACGTTCACCTGCGCATTCCTGCACGACGGCACCTACTCGACGTTCCGCGAACAGGTGCACGGCGCGCCCATCGACGTCGAGCGGCAGCGCGGGTGGCAGTTCGTCGTGTCGCTGCAGAACCACGACCAGGTCGGCAATCGCGCGATCGGTGACCGACTGCCCGAACTCACCACTCCCGAACTGGTCCAAGTGGGCGCGGTGCTGCTGCTCACGTCCCCGTTCACCCCGATGCTCTGGATGGGCGAGGAATGGGCCGCGTCGTCGCGCTGGCCGTTCTTCACCTCCCACCCGGAACCCGATCTCGCCGAGCTGACCGGCCAGGGCCGCATCGAGGAGTTCGCCGGCCACGGCTGGGACACGACGCAGATGATCGACCCGCAGGATCCGCAGGCCCACCGGGCCGCGGTGCTGGACTGGACCGAGCTCGGTGCTGCGCCGCACGCGGGGGTGCTCGACCTGTACCGGCGGTTGATCGCGCTGCGCGCCGCCGAGCCGGACCTGCGCGACCCCGATCTGCGACACGTCGCCGTGAGCTACGACGAGACGGCTCGCTGGGTGGTCGTGCACCGCGGCGCGCTGCGGATCGCGGCAAATCTCGCCGACGAACCGCGCCAGCTCCCGATCGCCGACGGCGACGTGCTGCTCACCACTGGCACCGCCACCCCCTCACCGACCGGCCTCACGCTCGACCCGCAGTCCGCCGCCGTCGTGCGCGTGTGACCGGCACTCATTCGCCGACTGCGCCGATCCAGGTCGCGGAGTACGAGCGGAGCCGTTGGAGTTCGGGGAGCAGGTCGGCGCCCAAGGCGGTGAGCTCGTACCCGCCGTCGGTGTCGGCGACGAGACCAGCGCCGAACAACTCGGTGAGCCGGGTGACGAGCACGCTCTGACTCATACCGCCGGCCCGGCGGCGCAGCTCGTTGAACGCCAGGGCACCGGCGCGCAGTTCCCACACGATGCGCAGGGTCCAACGCCGGCCGATCAGTTCGAGGAACGTGTCGAAGGCGCGTTCGGCGGAAGCGTCATCTGGAGACCCCACGGACTCGCTCACGGTGCCATCCAAGCACCGACGGCGTCACAGCTCTCCGATGACCACGCCCGGCAACGGCTCCTCGACGTGCACGACGGTCGCCGTGGGTGCATCGCCGCTCTCGACCTCCCATTGCGAGGTGATGGTGTTGGCGCACGCCTGCGCTTGGTCGTAGTCCTCGAACGGACCGACCGCACGCGGTCCGACCAACTGCTGCCCCTCGTCGGTGAGCACGACTACGAACACGCGTGACCTCCTGCGCCACTGGATCCGGCTTGCGATCTTGCCGATGCAAACCTATCCGGCGCCGCCCTCCACGTAACGCTCGTCCCCGTCGACCACGCGCGGCGCGAACGCGGCGGGCGGCGGACCGAAGGCGATCCGGGCGGACTTGACGGCGCCACGGGCGAGGGTCAGATTCCCGCCGGCCCCGATGGCCGCCCCGATCCCGAGGGGTACGGCGCGGCCCAGCAGCAGCGCGGTCTGCCGGGTGCCGGTGCGCCGCACCAGCAGCTTCACCAGCTGGGTGTTGATCACGGTGATCAGGTCCTTGTCGGTGCCGGTGGACCGACCGATGACGTACGCCCACCGCGATTCGCCGTGCCGGATGCCCTCGAGGGCGAGCTCGCTGGTCTCGCCGACGAGGACGGACAGCACCAGGGCGCGGCGCACGGCGGGGTCGTGCAGCGGCACCCCGTGGATCTCGGCCAACGCCAGGACGAACAACGCGGACGCGGACACGAACGCGGTGATCTCGGCGCCGCCCGCGGCGATGGCGGCCCCGGTGCCGACGCCCGGGATCGCTGCCGCGGCGCCGGCCGCGCCGCCGACCCCGGTGACCGTGGTGAGGTACTGGCGCTCCAGGCGTTTCACGAGCTGGGCCGGTGTCATCCACGGGTACTTGCGCCGGGTGCGATCGATGTAGGCCTGCACCATCGGCCGTTCGATGGCGATCGCGCGGTCCAGGGCGGCGTCCAATGCCCGTTCGACGGTTGCCGGCACGGGGATGCGCGGCCGTTTGCGTTCGGCCATCGCGTCCTCCCCCTCTGCGGCACCGGCGGGCCCGGTGGCTCGCCCACCAGTCAACCTAGGCTGTCGAAGTGCGAGCTTTGCTCCCGGCGCAGGTCCGCGACGTCGATGTCCATATCGATGTCCATGCCCACTATGCGTCGGACTGGCTCGACCGCGGCGGCCTGCGCGTCAACTTCGTGTCCTCCGTCGACGGCGCGACGAGCGCCGAAGGCAAGTCCGCCGGCCTGCAAACTCCGGGTGACAATGCCGTGTTCGCTGCGCTGCGCGACATCGCCGACGTCGTCCTCGTCGGTGCCGGCACAGCCGTGGTCGAGGGATACGGCCCGACGCGGCTCTCGGATCGCCGGTTGGCGGTGCGTCGCGATCTCGGGCTGGCCCCGGTCCTGCCCGTCGCGGTGACGAGCCGGACGCTGCGTCTCGACCCGGCCGCCGACCTGTTCACCGCCACCGACGCCGCGCGGACCATCGTGCTGACCTGCGCGGCGGCGCCGCGCCCGCAGCGGGACGCACTCCGTGAGGTGGCCGAGGTCGTGGTGTGCGGCGACGACGACGTCGAGCCGGCCCTCGCCCGACGGGCGCTCGAGGAGCGAGGGCACCGGCGGATCCTGTCCGAGGGTGGCCCGACGGCGTTCGGCGACTTCGCGGCCGCCGGGGTCGTCGACGAGCTGTGCCTGAGCGTGTCGCCGCTGCTGGCCGGACCCGGGCCGCAGCGCATCGTCGGCGGCCGGCCGTGGCCCGGACCGCGGTCGCTGGACCTGATCGGCGTGCTCGAGGAGGACGGCGCGCTGTTCCTGCGCTACCGCGCCGCGGTCCACGCGTCGACCGCAGCGCGGTAGCCGGGCGGCAGCGGCGCGCAGCAGCACCGTGTCACCGCGGCAGACCACGCCCTGTGACCGACACCGGCCACCGGAGACATCAGCTCGGCAACAACCCCGGAACGATGTCGTTCAGCTCGAAGGTGACCGGCTGGTCCAGCTGCTCGTACGTGCACGAGCGGGGGTCGCGGTCCGGGCGCCAGCGGTTGAACTGTGCGGTGTGGCGGAACCGCTCGCCCTCCATGTGCTCGTAGCGCACCTCGACCACCCGCTCCGGGCGCAACGGCACGAACGACAGGTCCTTGCCGGCATTCCAGCGCGAACCCTCGCCTTTTCGCGGCGTGCGCTCGCCTGCCAGGTGCGCCGCCCAGTCCCACGGGTGGCCGTCGAAGTCGGTGACCCACGGCTGCAGCTCGGTGAACAGCTCCTTGCGCCGGGCCATCGGGAACGCGCCGATCACCCCCACCGACACCAGCGTCCCGGCGTCGTTGTAGAGCCCGAGCATCAGCGAGCCGATGGTGTCCGGGCCGCTCTTGTGCACCCGGTACCCGGCCACGACACAGTCCGCGGTGCGCTCGTGCTTGATCTTGAACATCACTCGTTTGTCGGGCTGGTACGTGCCGGCGAGCGGTTTCGCCACGACACCGTCCAGCCCGGCGCCCTCGAACTCGGTGAACCAGCGCTGCGCCTCGTCCACGTCGGTGCTGGCCGGCGTGACGTGGACCGACGGCCCCGACCCGGCGAGCGCGGCGACCAGCGCCGCCCGCCGGTCCTCGAACGGGCGCTCGGTCAGATCCTCGTCACCGAGTGCCAACAGGTCGAACGCGATGAACGACGCCGGCGTTGCCTCGGCGAGCATCCGCACCCGCGAGTCGGCCGGGTGGATGCGCTGCTGCAAGGCGTCGAAGTCCAGGCCGTGGTCGGTGGCGATCACGATCTCGCCGTCGACGACACAGCGTTCGGGCAGTTCGGCCCGCATCGCGGCGACCAACTCGGGGAAATAGCGGGTCATGGGGCGCTCATTGCGGCTGCCCAGCTCGACCTCGTCACCGTCGCGGAAACAGATCGACCGGAACCCGTCCCACTTCGGTTCGTAGGAGGCGCCCGGCGGGATCGTCTTGACGGACTTCGCCAGCATCGGTGCGACGGGCGGCATGACAGGCAGCTGCATCGGCCCATTCTGTCCGCCCGCCCAAGCGAGAAGCGACCGCCCGCGCCCCGTCCCTGATCACCAGCGGGGGTGGTGGATGCCAGAGAGGGTGGGTACCTGAGGGGCTGACCGGTACGCGCATTGCCGCAAAGGCGCGCTATGTACCGTGCGGGACATGCATCGGACCCGCCGCCGCGCTCGGACGAGCGCGGCGGCGATCGCCGTGCTCGCGATGGTCGCGCTCCTCCTTGCCGCTTGCACCAGCGTCGAGTCGGGGCACGGCAGCACCGCGCTCGGCAGCACCGAACCGTCCGGGTCGGGCCGGCCCACGGCCCCGAGCTCCGCGACGGCGGCCCCGACTCAGCCGGCCGCGGCGTTCCAGAACTGCTCCGCGCTGCTGAACCTGAACGGCATCCCCTTCCCCGCCGGCCGCAAAGACCATCTGAGCTTCAGCTGCGCCACCATCGAGGTGCCGCTCGACTACGCGGTCCCCAACGGCCGCAAGATCGGGCTGCAGCTGATCAAGGTGCACGACGACCGCAACACCAGCCACACCGGTTCCCTGCTCGTCAACCCGGGTGGCCCGGGCGCGTCCGGTGTCGAGACCGCGGTCAGCCTCTCGATCCAGGTGTCGGACACCTTGCTGTCCCACTTCGACCTGATCGGGTTCGACCCGCGCGGCGTCGGGCTCTCGACCCCGCTGCATTGCCTCACGGACACGCAGAAGGACAAGCTGTTCGCCGCGTCGCCCGACGTGCGCACCGATGCCGGCTTCGACGCTGCCAAGGCGTCGGCCGCAGCGGTCGCCAAGGCCTGCGAGAGCAAGGTCGGCGACGCGCTTGCCGCAGTTCAACACCGTCCAGACGGCGCGTGACATGGATCAGGTCCGCCAGGCCGTCGGCGACAGCCGGATGAACTACCTGGGCTTCTCGTACGGCACCGAGCTCGGCGCGCAGTACGCGCACCTGTTCCCCCAGAACATCCGGGCGATGGTGCTCGACGGCGCGGTGGACCCGCTGACCGACGGCACCGCTGCATTCGCCAACCAGCTGCAGGGCTTCGAGGACTCCTTCGACCAGTTCGCCGCCTGGTGCAAGGGGCACAGCCCGTGCAAGACGCTCGGCGATCCGCGTCAGGCCGTCTACGACATCGCCGCGCGCGCGACCAAGTCACCCATCCCCAGCTCGGCGTCGAGCGACGGCCGGGCGGCGACGAGCGCGCTGGTGTACACCGGGGTGCTGTCCGCGCTCTACTCCCAGGACCAGTGGCCTTCGCTCGGCACCGCGCTCATCGACGCGCGGCGCGGCGACTCCACCGGCCTGCTCAAGCTCGCCGACCAGTACAACGAACGCTTCGACGGGCAGTACTCCAACATCTTCGAGGCCAACACGACGATCTCCTGCAACGACCAGAAGCCCGGGCCGTCCGACACCGCCATCCGGGCGACCGCGACGCAGTGGGCGCGTAAGTACCCCATGTTCGGCGTGTGGTCGGCCGCGAGCCTGTTCTCGTGTCAGGACTGGCAGCCGCACCGGACCGTGCCGCCGCTTCCCACCGCCACGACCGCCGCGCACCCGATCCTGGTGGTCGGCAATCTGCACGACCCGGCGACGCCGTACCAAGGCGCCAAGGACCTCACCAAGACCCTTGGCCGGGCGCAGCTGCTGACCTGGGACGGCGAGGGGCACACCTCGTACGGGCAGAGCTCGTGCATCGACACCTACGTCGACACCTACTTGGTGTCCGGCACGATGCCGCCGGCCGGCAAGGTCTGCCCCCGCTGACCATGGCCACGGTGAAGCGGGCCGATCCGAACCCGGCCCTACACGTCAGCACGCCGCACGGCCCGGTGCGCGCCGTGGCTCTCGTCCTGCACGGTGGCCGGGCGCGCAGCCAGGGGCCGGTGCGGGCGAACCAACTAGCCGTGTTGCGGATGGCCCCCTTCGCGACGGCGCTCGGCCGGGCCGGTTCCGCGCACGGCCTGGCCGTCGCCCGGTTGCGCTATCTGGTGCGGGGCTGGAACGGTGCCGCGCAGTCACCGGTGCCGGACGTGCGTTGGGCGCTCGACCAGCTCGCCGACCGCTTCCCCGGCGCCGGATCGGCGCTGGTCGGCCACTCGATGGGTGGGCGCGCCGCGATGTACGCCGGCGGGGCGCCGAGCGTGCGTGCGGTCGTCGGCCTGGCGCCGTGGATCGAGGCGGGCGATCCGTACGCGCAGCTGTCCGGGCGTCAGGTGTTGATCGCGCACGGCGCGCGCGACGGGATGACCAGCCCGACGGCCTCGGCTGCCTACGCCGAGCAGGCCGCTGCCGCCGGTGCGCAGGTCGGGTACGTCACAGTGCGAAACGAGCGGCATGCGATGCTGCGCCGGGCCAAGCTGTGGCATGAGTTGGCCGCCGGTTTCGTCGCGGCCGTGATGTGCGACGTCGCCCCGCAGGACACGGTCGGCGACACGGCCGCGGAGATCTTGACACAGGTACTTGCGGGCCGGCGGTCTCTCGTCGTCTGATACATCCTTGGACGAAGGAGCGAGAGCATGACCCTCACGCACAGGTCGGACACCGATGCGGACCGGGTGGACGCCCAGCGGTGGCCGGACATCGCGGCTGTGCCGCATTCTTCGGTGCGGGCGGCGGTTGCGCGGCAGCTGTTCCGTCACGCCGCCGCCCGGATGCCGCTGCGGGTGCACGAGAATGACGACAGCTGGTACGGCGCGGGCACCAGCACTGATCCGGTGTTCCGGTTGCTGCGCCCCGACGCCTTCTTCGAGCGTCTGGGTGATTCCGGCACGATCGGCTTCGGCGAGGCGTTCATGGCCGGCGACTGGGCCACCGACGACCTCGCCGGTGTCCTCTGCGCCTTTGCCGGCAACGTCCGGAACCTGGTTCCAGCCGCACTGCAGCGGCTGCGGCATCGCGTGCTGGCGGCGCAGCCGCGCCACGAGGACAACACCATCGAGGGCGCACGCGCGAACATCCATCGCCACTACGACCTGTCCAACGCGCTGTTCGAGCTGTTCCTCGACGAGACCATGACCTACTCGTCGGCGATCTACGCCGGCGAGCCGCACGGGTCGGTCGAATCGCTCGCCGACGCCCAGCGACACAAGATCGACCGGTTGCTCGACCTCACCGGCGTCGGAGCCGGCACCCGGCTGCTCGAGATCGGGACCGGCTGGGGCGAGCTCTCGATACGCGCGGCCCGCCGCGGCGCACAAGTCACCAGCCTGACGATCTCCACCGAACAGGCGCGGCTCGCCCGCGAGCGCATCGCCGCGGCCGAGCTGAGCGACCGGATCACGGTGCTCGAGCAGGACTACCGGCAGGTCCGCGGGCGCTTCGACGTCGTGGTGAGCGTGGAAATGATCGAGGCGGTCGGCGCGAACCACTGGGGGACCTACTTCCAGACCATCGACCAGGTGCTGGTGCCCGGCGGCCGGGTGGGACTGCAGGCGATCCTGCAGGACGACGCGGCGATGCGCGCCACCAAGGACACCTATACCTGGATCCGCAAATACATCTTCCCCGGTGGGCAGCTCGCATCCGTGGAGGCCATCGAGGACACCCTCGCCGGGCGGACGTCGTTGCGGATCTCGGACCGGTTCAGCTTCAACCAGCACTACGCCGAGACGCTGCGCCGGTGGCGTGAGCGCTTCGAGCAGCGTGCCACCGAGGTCGGCGCGCTCGGCTTCGACGAGACGTTTCGGCGCATGTGGTCGTTCTACCTCGCATACTCCGAGGCAGGATTTCGCACCGGCTACCTCGATGTATCCCAGTTCACGATGACCAAGCAGGCGGAGTAAAGCGCTGCGGCGGTCTCGTTACGGTGTGACGTGACCGTCGTCCTGGGGCTCGCTGCTGCCGTTCTCTACGGCATCAGTGACTTCGTCGGCGGCTTCGCGTCGCGACGCACGGGTGCGATCACCGTGCTGCTGTGGAGCTACCCGGTCGGCGCAGTGCTGATGGCCGCCCTGGTGCCGCTGTTCCCCGGTGAGGTCGACGGCCGGGTGGTGCTGTTCGGCGTGCTCGGCGGCGCCGCCGGCCTGCTCGGCGTGGCCCTGATGTACAGCTTGATGACGGTTGCACCGATCAACGTGATTTCGCCGATCACCGCGGTGCTGGCGGCGATCGTCCCGGTGCTGGTCGCCGTCGCCGGCGGCGAGCGGCCACAGGTTGCGGCCTGGCTCGGCATCGCCCTCGGGCTCGCCGCGGTGGTGCTCGTCAGCCGTACCGGGGAGGACAACCCGCACGGGCGGATCGGCATCGGGGTGATCGCGCTCGCATTCCTGTCCGGGCTCGGCTTCGGGCTCTACTTCGTGTTCCTGGCCCGTGCGGGCGACGACTCCGGGCTGTGGCCGCTGGTGATTTCGCGCGTGGCGTGCGCCGCGATGATCGTCCCGCTGGCGTCGGCGATGCACTCCCTGCAGCTGGTGCCACGCAAACTGGTGGGCCTCATCGTGCTGGCCGGGGCCTGCGACGCCTCGGCCAACATGGCATTCCTGCTGGCTGCGCGCGACGGGCTGCTGTCGCTGGCCAGCGTGCTCACCGCGCTGTACCCGGCCGTCACCGTGCTGCTCGCGGTCGGACTGTTGCATGAGCACACCAACCGCATCCAACGCGCCGGGCTCCTGCTCGCCGCAGGTGCGATCGTGCTCATCACGATCTAGAAGCCCGGCACGTTCTCGGGATTCACGCGATTCCCCACGCGCTGCGAGAAGCAGTGCGCCGAGCGGTGCCGCCGCATCGTATGGGTATGAAAACGCAATTGCTCCCGTGCCCCACGTGCGACGGCGTGGCCGAGGTCGACTGGCGGTCGCAGCGCCAGCGCGGCCGCGCGCTGGTGAAGATCCGCTGCATCCGGCAGCACTGGTTCCTGATGCCGGCCGACGAGCTCGTCTGGTACCCGGAGGACGGCGCAGCCGGGGACGCAGCGGCGTGACCATCATCAATCCGCAACGCGACTACGTCCTCGGGCACGACAGTGCCGAACTGACACGGCTCGACCAGCAGGCCGCGGCTCTCGCCGCGCCGACCCGATTCGTGCTGGGCGCCGCCGGCCTCGGATCCGGCATGCGGGTGCTCGATCTGGGCACCGGGACCGGCGAGGTGGCGTTTCTGCTGGCCGAAGTCGTGGGGCCCACCGGCGAGGTGGTCGGCGTCGACCGCTCCGGTGACGTGCTCGACTACGCCGAGCACAAGCGGGCCGAGCGGGGCGTGACGAACGTGCGATTCGTCGAGGGTGATCTCGCCCGCGACCTGCCGTCCGGGCCGTTCGACGCGGTGGTCGGCCGGCTCGTGCACAACTTCCTGCCCGACCCGGTGGCGACCGTCCGTTCCGGTCTCGCCAGGTTGCGCAGCGGCGGCCTCTACGTCGCGATGGAGTACGACATCGACGCCGCGCACACCGTTCCACCCACGCCGCTGGTGACCCGGCTGTCGAGCCTGATCGCGGCGACGTTCGACGCCGTCGGCACCAGTCTGACGATGGGGCCCCGGTTGGCGAGCGTGCTGCGCGCGGCCGGCGTGGTCGACCCGAGCAGCGTCGGACTGCTGACCTACCTCGAGGCCGACGACCCGTCCGGGCCCGCGATGCTCGCCGGCGTGGTGGGCAGCCTGCTTCCCGCGATCGAGCGTCACGGCCTGGGTCGAGCCGACGAGCTGGACGTGCCCACGCTCGCCGCGCGAGTGGCCGCCGAGCTGGCCTCTCACGAGGCCGTGTTCAGCCCGCCGGCTCTGGCCGGCGCGTGGGGCCGACGCCGCTGAATCCCCCGGACTCCCCCGCCACTGGTGACGCTAACCACCAGTGGCGGGGTCGAGAGGAACGGTTTCGCCGCGGCGGATCTGGTCGTGCAGCGCGATGGTTTCCGGCGCCGGCGGCGTGTTGAGCTCGGTGCGGAGCAGGTCGCGCAGGGTGGCGTATTGCCGCAGCGCAGCGCCGCGCTGGCCCGCCGCCGCGTAACAGCGCATCAGCTCGCGGTGCGTGGCCTCGCTGAGCGAGTCCTGCGCGATCGCGCGGTGCAGGACGTCGATCGCGTCGTCGTAGTGTCCGGCCCGGGCCTGCAGCCGGGCCAGCGCGGTGAGGGCCCGCTCGAAGCCACGCCGCAGCTGGTGGCGCCGTTCGTCGATCCAGGACTCGCCGACGAGGTCGCTGAGGTAGTCGCCGCGATACAGGTCGATCGCTGCGGACAGATCCGCGGCGGCCGCGTGGTCATCGGCGTCGCGTGAGCCGGCGAGCAGGCGCTCGAAGCTCTCGACGTCGTAGGCGTAGGGCTGTGACCGGTCGAAGTAGTAGCGGCCGTGGCCGAACACGATGCGGTCGGCGGGCAGGGCCGAGCGCAAGTGGTGCAGCGTGGTGTGGAAGCTGCCGCGCAGTCGGGCCGGCGAGGCCCACGGCCACAGCGCGACACCGATCTGGTCCTTTGTCGCGTCCCGGCGATCGAGCAGGAAGCACAGCAGCTCGCGGGGCTTGGCATAACCGAAATCTGCGGCGGTGATCGCGGTGTCGTCGACGAACACCCGGCAACCGCCGAGCGCGGTGACGGTGATGAGCGGCGGCGAACTCGCCTCGACGACCTCGGCGCGCTGCAGCGTCGCCGCCGGCTGCGCGCACCTGCTCAGCCTGTGGCACCGGCGGCCGCGGGCCGGTCGGCCAGCAGCCCGCTCGACGATGCGGTCGGTGGCGGCCAGGCGGCCGAGCCGCTCGGCGTCCTGACGTCGCTGGGCGCCCCCGTGCTCGTCGATGCGCGCCTCGGTGGCGAGGAGCAGGCGGCGTTCGACCGGCGACACCGGCGCCCCGATCGCCGCCCGCACCGCCCCGGCCGCGCCGAGGAGCCGCGCCGCGCGCTGCGCGTGCCCGGCGCCGGCGTCGACTGCGGCCAATGCCTCGAGCACACTGGCCGTGCGCCAGCGATCGCCCAGCGCCCAGTGCTCGCGCAGGCTCTCGCGCAGCAACGCGCCGGCCGGCTCCACGTCGCCGCGCTCGAGCGCCAGGACACCGAGCAGGTTCAGCGCCCACGCCACGCCCTCGCGGTAGCCGACCGTCGCGCGAGTGGGCCAACGTCTCCTGCAGGAGTTCCTGCGCCTGGTCGTATCGGTCGGCGTACAGCGCGCTGGCGCCGAGGTTGATCAGCGACCACGCGATCCCCTCGCCGTCCGCGTCGGCCCGGAACTGGGCCAACGCGTCCTCGGCGAAGGTCGTCGCCGTGCGCAGGTCCTCCTGCAGCCAGGCGAGCAGCCCGAGGTAATTCGCCGAGCGAGCCACGCCCTGCGGGTCGTCGAGCTGGCGCCAGAGGGCGCGGCTCTCCAGGTGCAGCGCCCGGGCGGCCTGGTACCGGCCGCGCTCGCGAGCCACGCTGCCCAACGACTGGAGGACGCGGGCCACGCCGCGGTCGTCGCCGATCGCGCGGTACGCGGCCAGCGCATCCTCCAGGCGGTTGGTGGCCTCGTCGTAGTCGCACTGCAGGAAGGCCAGCGTGCCCGCCCCGACCAACGCGCGGGCGCGGACCGCGGTGGGCGCGGTCGGGTCCGCGTCGGCAGTGGCGGTCAGGATGGAATCGAGCCACTCGCGGCCCTCGGCGTAGTAGCCGCGCAGATAGCAGAAGCGCCACAGTCCGGCCACGATCCGCAGGCCGTCCTGCGGGTCGGCCGGCGCGAGCAGCGCGCGCCGCACCGCCGCACCGAGATTGCCGCGTTCCTGCTCGATGCGATCCAGCCAGGTCGCTTGGTCCGGGCCGGACAGCTCCGCGTCGGCCTGTGCGACGAATTCGACGCACCACGCCAGCAGCCGCAGTTGCGCCGCGGCTGTTCCGCCGGCGTGCTCGAGGTGCTCGGCCGCGTACACACGCACCGTCTCCGGCAGCAGGTAGCGGGTGCGGCCGCCGTCGGAGCGGGTCAGGACGAGTGAGCGGTCGACGAGGTGCGCGACCAGGTCGAACACGTCGGGTTCGCCCGGTTCGCCGCTGTGCACGGCACGGGCGGCGTCGAGCGTGCAACCGTCGGTGAACACCGACAGGTTCGCGAACAGTCGCGCTTCGGGTTCGGTGAGCAGCCGGTGGCTCCAGTCGAGCACGGCGCGCATGGAGCGATGCCGATCCGTGGCGGCATAGCCGGCGGCGGTGAGCAGCGCGAGCCGGTCCTCCAGCGCATCGGCGATCTCGTCGACCGAGAGCATCCGCACCCGCGCCGCGGCGAGCTCGAGGGCGAGCGGCAGGCCGTCGAGACCTCGGCAGATGCGGGCGACCGGCAGCGCGTTCGCGTCGTCGATGGCGAAACCGGGACGGACGACCTGCGCCCGGGCCGCGAACAGCTGCGCCGATTCCGTGTTCCGCAATTCCTCCGCAGACGCGACACCCACGGCCGGAGTGGACAGCGGTGGGACCTGCCAGACCGTCTCGCCGTCGACGCCCAATACCTCGCGGCTGGTGACCACCACGTGCAGCTGCGGGCACTCGCGCAGCAGGTCGGCGACGATCTCGGCGCAGGTGGCGAGGAGGTGCTCGCAGTTGTCGAGCACCACGAGATGGCGCCGGTCGCGAAGGTGGGTGCTGACGGCGTCGAGCAGGGGGCGCCCCGGCGAGTCGGGCACGTCGAGCGCGTTGATCAGGGCGCGCGGTACCCGCGCGGGGTCGGTGAACGGGGCCAGGTCGACCCAGCTCACCGTGTCGGGCTCGCGGCGATCCCGGTCGTGCGCGACCTCCATGGCGAGCCGGGTCTTGCCGCAGCCGCCGGGACCGACCAGGCAGACCGCGCGCGAGGCGGCGAGCGCCGAGCGGACGGCGTCGAGTTCGCCGCGCCGACCGACGTACGCGCTCAGCGCGACCGGCAGCCGGCTCGTCCGCTGCGGCGCGTGCGCTTCGGCCGTCACCGACAATCCGCCCATCGCAGCGTCCTTTGTGCGCCGAACCCGGATATCCGGCGCGCCCAGGCTATTACGTCGATGGAAGTGCTGAAAGTGATCAGTACGAGGACACACCGGCGGACGCGCCGCCGGCGGGCGACACGGTGGTTGCGTGCCGCCCGCCGGCGCTATATGGGCGTCGTCAGGAGACGACATCGCGCAGCGGACCGTGATCGTCCGGCGCTTGGCGAGTGCTCATGGCCTGAATTCCTGCGTTGTGCTCACCGTTGAAGGGCGTCACCGTGGTCGGGCAGCCGGCTTTGCCGGCGTCGGCCGGCGAGTTGAACCAGAGGCCCAGGTGGTAGGTGTGGATCGGCCCGAACGGCGGGTTGCTGGTCGCATCCGGGATCGGGGTCGAGTGGACCGACGGCGCGGGTGCGGTGTTCGGCGCGATCGCGAACGTCTCGACGCTGAACCGGCCGCGGTACCGACCGCTGCCGTTGCCGTTCTTGTCGGTCTCGAGGTCGCCCTGGTACCAGGAGACGCCGAACGGCCCGTTCGGCACCTGGGTCACGAACAGATCGAAGTCGGTGTTCTTCGGCAGCCCGGAGACCTTCACGTCCATGATCTCGACGATGCCGGAGCGGGCCACGGTGACGGTGGCTGCGGCGTTCGCGATACAACCGGCGGCCTCCGCCCCCTGGGACCGGACCATCGGGAAGGTGGTGATCTGGGGTGCGGCGGAAGCGGTGTTCGACCCGAGGGCCGCACCGAACCCCGCGACGGCGATCCCGGCAGTGCCGAGTGCGATCGCGAGCTTGCTCTTGCGTGCTGACATGAGGGTGTTTCCTTTGCTCGGTGAAGTGGCTCGCCGAGCGTGCCCGGTGATCGCTTGGTGCCCCGCTCCCCTGGATGTACGGGGAATCGCGTGGGGATCTGGATCAGACAGGCGGGTGGGTCGGCACGCGCCGAACGGTCAGGGTGCCGGCGCGGTGGAGTCGACTCCGTCCGCCAACTCGTCCGAGGACGTCGGCGCGGTCGGCAGCGCATTCCGGGGGATGAAGCACACGACCAGCGTCATCAGCGCGGCGACGATCACAACGGCGATGAACACCTGGTGCACGGCGGTGGCGAGCCGGTCCGGATCGATGTCCGCGGATCCGACCACGCCGGTCGAGCTGCCCAGCACCGAGTTGGCCACCGCACCGAACACGGCTGCGCCGATCGCGCTGCCGAGCGAACGACAGAACAGGTTGGTGCCGGTCACGACGCCGCGCTCGCCCCAGGACACCGACGACTGCGCGGCGATCAGAGTCGGCGCCGCGACCAGTCCCATCCCCAGGCCGATGACGAAACAACTGATGCCGACCTGCACGACGCTCGTGGACGGATCGAGCAACAGCAGCAACGCGGTCCCGGCGATCACCAGCAGGCTGCCCGTCAGCGCGCACGCCCGCACCCCGAGGCGCAGGTACAGGCGACCTGCCTGCGAAGCGGAGATCGGCCAACCCATCGTGAGCGCGGCCAGCGCGAACCCGGCCACGAGCGGGCCGGTGCCGAGCACGTCCTGGACGAAGGTCGGGATGAAGGAGCTCAGCCCCAACAAGATCGCGCCGACACCGAATGACGCCGCGCTGCACGTGATGAGCAGCCGTCGCCTGAACACCCATAGCGGCAGCACCGGATCGCTCACGCGCGCCTCGACCACGACGAAGGCCGCCAGTAGGGCCACGCCGCCGCCGAGTACCACGATGCCGGGTGCCGACAGCCATGCCCACGCCTGCCCACCCTCCAGCACGCCGAGGATGACCAGGGTCAGCCCGGTGGTCAGCAAGATCGCCCCGAAATAGTCGATCCGCGGCCGTTCCCGCGAGACCCGTTCGTGGAATCGACGGCTGATCATCAGTGCCGCGGCCACGCAGATCGGGATGTTGACCCAGAAGATCCAGCGCCAGGAGACGTACTCGGAGAGCACGCCGCCCAGCGTCGGTCCGACGACGGATGACAGCGCCCAGACGCTTGCCAGGTAGCCCTGCACCTTGGCGCGTTCCTCGACGGAGTACAGATCACCGACGATCGTCAGGCTCATCGGTTGAATCGCACCCGCGCCGATGCCTTGCACCGCGCGGAACACGATCAACACGATCATGCTCCACGCAATGCCGCAGATGATCGAGCCGAGCAGGAACACCCCGATGCCGAACAGCATGACGGGCTTGCGGCCGAACAGGTCGGCGAGCTTCCCGTACACCGGGACCGTCACCGCCTGCGCGAGCAGATAGATCGAGAACAGCCATGGGAACTGGGCGAAGCCGCCGATGTCGTTGACGATCGACGGCACGGCCGTGGCGATGATCGTCGAGTCGAGCGCGACGAGCGCGATCGACATCATCATCGCGAACAGGATCGGCCCACGTTCGGACCGCAGACCGACGTCGACCCTGCTCACCGCGGGTCGGCCATCAGGCGCACCCGATCAGTGTGCGCCGCGGGTCGCACGCCGACGCCGGCGCGCCGGCACACATGACGGTCGTCTCAACCGCTGCGTTCACGACCGAGGTCGACGAAGTACTCCAGCGCGGTTGGGTCGTCGACAGCGCCCACGCTGAGCGCGTCGTCGCGATCCATCCCGGCGAGGATGCGCTTGATCGGCACCTCGAGCTTCTTCCCGGTGCGGGTGTGCGGGATCGCCGGCACCGCGAGGATCTCGTCGGGCACGTGCCGCGGCGACGCGTCGCGGCGCAGCCGTTCGACGATCTCGGTCCCCACCGCGTCGAGGTCGGTGCCGGGTTCGAGCACCACGAACAGCGGCATCCAGTACCCGCCGTCCGGCTGGTCGATGCCGATCACGAGGGCCTCGCGCACGCCGGGCACCCGTTCGGCGATCTCGTAGATGTCGCCGCTGCCGAGCCGCACGCCCTTGCGGTTGAGGGTGGCGTCCGAGCGGCCGTGGATGACGATGCTGCCGCGGTCGGTGATCGTCACCCAGTCACCGTGGCGCCATACCCCGGGGTACGTGTCGTAGTAGGTTTCGCGGTAGCGGCTGCCGTCGGCGTCGTTCCACAAATAGAGCGGCATCGTCGGCATCGGCGCGGTGATCACGAGTTCGCCGACCTCGTCGCGCACGGACCGGCCCGCCGGGTCGAACGCGTCGAGCGCCACCCCCAACGCCGGACAGGACAACTCGCCTCGCCAGATGGGCACGGTGGGCGCCCAGACGGCCAATCCGGTGACGATGTCGGTGCCGCCGGACATCGACGCGAGTGGAAGCCGTGCCCCGAACTCGCTGCGGACCCAGTCGTAGGAGGCAGCCGGCAGCGGCGACCCCGTGACGCCCACGAGCCGCAGCGCGTGCAGGTCGGAGGTCTGCGTCGGGTGGACGCCGGCCCGCTCGCCGGCCTGCAGGTAACCCGGGCTGATGCCGAGGATCGTGGCCCGGTGTCGCGCGGCAATCGCCCACAGTCGCCCGGCATCTGGGTAGGTCGGACTGCCGTCGTAGGCGAGGATCGACGCGCCGAGCAGCAGGCTCTCGACGACGTAGTTCCACATCATCCAGTTCGGCGTCGTGTACCAGAAGAGCCGGTCTGCGCCGGTCATGCCCAGATGCAGCCCGTGGCCCTTGTAGGTCTCCACGACCACGCCCCCGTGCCCGTGCACCAGTCCTTTCGGTACGCCCGTGGTGCCGGAGGAGAACAGCACCCACAGCGGATGGTCGAACGGCACTGATTCGGTCCGAAGCGGCTCGGCCGCCGTGTCGCTCACCTCGACCACCGGCACGGTGAAGTCCGGCGCGGGCAGCCCGAGGTGCGGCGCATACATCACCGCACGGACCGACGGCAGCAACTGCGCGAGCCGCGCCGACTCGGCACGCCGATCATGGCGTTGGCCGCCGAAGTAGTACCCGTCGCCGCAGACCAGCACCGTCGGCCCGAGTTGCGCGAGTCGGTTCGCCGCCGCGGGCGCGGCGAGGTCCGGGCCGCAACACGACCACACCGCGCCGAGGCTCGCGGTGGCGAGGAATGCCACCACCACAGCCGACGCGTTCGGCAGGTAACCGACGACCCGCTGCCCGCGCTCGACGCCGACCTGTCGCAGCGCCGCCGCCGCCGTGGCGACCCGCCGCTGCAACTCGCCCCACGTGACCTCACGCACGTCGCCGGGTTCGGTGATCTCGACGATCGCGGTCGCTTCCGGGTCGCGGTCGCGGAACACATTGTCGACGAAATTCAGCGAGACACCCGGAAACCAGATCGCTCCGGGCATCCGGGCGTCGGTCAGGGCGTGTTGCGGCATGCGGTCGGCGCGCACGCCGAAGAACCGCCACACCGCGAGCCAGAACTCGTCCGGACTCTCGATCGACCAGCGCCACAGGGCGGCGTAGTCGTCGTCCGGGCGGCCGGCACTGGCTGCGAACGCCACGATCGCGGTGCGGTGGACTTCCTCGGGATCGGGTGTCCACCAGGCGGTCACCGTCGCCTCACATCAAGATGCCGCCGTTGACCGAGATGACCGTGCCGGTGATGTAGCCCGCGGCGTCGTCGACGAGGAACTGCACGGCCCGGGCGATCTCGCTGGCCTGTCCGAGCCTGCCCACCGGGATCGTGGCGACCACCTTCTCCAGCGTCTGCTCGGGTATCTCGGCGACCATCTCGGTGTCGATGTACCCCGGGGCGACGCAATTCACCGTGATCCCCTTGCGGGCTACCTCGAGCGCGAGGCTCTGGGTCATGCCGAACAGGCCGGACTTCGACGCCGCGTAGTTGGCCTGCCCGATGTTGCCCTTCTGCCCGCTCAGCGAGCTGATGTTGACGATCCGGCCGAACTGGCGCTCGAGCATGTGGTCGAGCACCGCCTTGGACATGTAGAACGCGCCGGACAGGTTGATCCGCAACACCGCGTGCCAGTCGTCCACCGACATCCTGCGCATCGTCTTGTCGACGGTGATGCCGGCATTGTTGATCAGGTAGTCGACGCGGCCGCACTGGTCGAGCACCTCACCGACTACTCGAGTCGCAGTCCTCCGGCTTGCCCACGTTGCCCTGGTGGACCGACACCGAGTGGCCTTCGGCGGACAGCTTGGCGGCGATGTCCTCGGCGGCCTTGGCGTTGCTGCTGTACCCGGCTGCGACATGCACACCCTGGTTCGCCAACGCGGTCGTGATCGCCGCGCCGATGCCACGCGCGCCGCCGGTCACGATGGCCACTCGCTGATCTGTCATGGTCGCTCCTCGCCGTCGGGTGTGCCCTCATCTTGGCGCGACGGCCGGCGGCGCGGAACCGCACCCCGTTTGGCAAGGTGGAGCCGTGCCGAACGACCAGTCCATCCAGCAGCAGCTCTTCCCGGCCATGACGTGCTTCGGCTGCGGCCCGAGCAATCCGCGTGGGTTGCGGATCAACAGCTACCCGTCGCCGGACGGGGACACGGTGACCGCGACGTTCACCCCGTGGCCGGAGCACGACAACGGTCTCGGCTACCTCAATGGCGGGATCATCTCGACGCTGCTCGACTGCCACAGCGCCGCCGCGGTCCTGTGGGCCGCGCACGAGCAGGGGTGGATGGCGGCCGGCGCCGCGATCCCGTACGTCACCGCGGGTCTGGAGGTGGCGTTTCGCCGGCCCAGCCCGCTGGACTCACCCGTCGAACTCGTCTCGGTCGTCAGCGAGCTGAGCGAGGGACAGATCACGGCGACGGCCGAGCTCGTCTTCGAGGGCCGGACCCGCGCCAGCGCGACGTCGGTGTGGAAGCGCTGGCGCCCCCGCTAGGCCCGCGTCAGTCGCCCTCGACGACCGGATGGATCTCGTCGGCGACCAGGCCGTGTGCCTCGCGGTGCACGGTGTTCGCGGCCTCGGCGTCGGGCGCATCGACCAAGCAGAAGATCTTGCCCGCGCCCTCGTCGACCCAGTAGCGCAGGTAGTGGACGTCGTGGTCGCCCTGCGTCTCCAGATCCGCGGCGTGGGCCTTGGCGACGTCGTCGACCGTGACCGACGCGCCGAGGTTGTGAACGTCCATGAACAGTGCCATCTCGGACTCCTCGAGTGTCATGCCGGGCCACCGTGGCCGGCTGCACCCATGACATCAGGACGACGGAGTCGTCACATCGGCGGATCCACCTAACTTGGCGCGTCGATCATGCCTTCTCGGATCGCCATCGACACGGCGCGGGCCCGGGTGGGTTGACCGAGTTTGCGCAGCACCGCGGACACGTGGTGCTCGACCGTGCGCGCGGACAGGAACAGCGCCGCGGCGATGGCGGGGTTCGACATGCCGTCGGCGAGCAGCCGCAGGACATCGAGCTCGCGGGCGGTGAGGCCGCCCGGATTGGTGGCGCGGGCCGGGCGAGGACCGCGCGGCACCGGCAGCCCGGCGGCGTGACGATCACGGGCGAGGGCCGCCCACACCACCGGCAACTCCAATCTGGTCAGCAGGTCCATCGCGTGCCGGGCGGAGTCGAGACCCGGCTCGCGGCCGAGCGAGATCGCTTGCCAGACCGGGCAGTCGAGCGCCTGCCAGGCCTGCGCGGCCGCCCGCCACCGACCGTCGCGCATCAACGCGAACGGCTCGGGCACCGCGATCGGGCGCATCGGCCGTCAGCCCGGCCCGCTCCCGCCAGTACGCTGACCTCGCCGACCTCCCAGTCGACCGGCCGGGCGGTGCTGGCCGCCCACGCCACCTCCAGGTGATCGACGGGTGCGGGTGCGCCCGCGAGCCACGCCGCGTCGGCCTCGGCGGCGGCCACCAGGACGAGTCGCTGCGCCTCACCGGTGCGTTCGGCGAGCTCCCAGGCGCGGTCGAGCCATTCCCGCGGATCGGCGCCGAGCCGGGCGGCCACCTGTCCGGCCACCGCGCCCGCGACGATGACACTGACCGGCGCGACCCGCGGTCGGCTCAACACCCGTTGGGCGCATGCCATCGCTTCGCTGTGGCGACCGTGTTCGCTCAGCGCGCGGGCCAGTTGCGCCTCCATGTACAGGTCCCACGAATCCAGGTCACGCTCGCGGCAGTACGCGATGCCGGCCCGGATGATCTCTTCGGCCTCCGGGAGGCGCCGGGCGAGCACCGCGGTCGAGCCCAGGTTCGTGTAGGCGCGGGCGGCATGCTCGTGCGCGTCGTCGGCGAGTGCGAGATCCAGGCTGCGGTTGAGCTGGGTGCGCGCCTCGACCGAATAACCGAGGTGCAGCCGCGAGGTCCCCACGTTGTTCAGCGCATGCGTCTCGACCTCGCGGTCACCGATGCGGTGCGCCAGTTCGAGCGCCCGGTTCCCCCAGAACACCGCGCCGTCGTCGTCACCGGCGAGCATCGCGAGCTGTGACTGGTTGCTGTAGGCCATCCCCAGCTCGTGCGAGTCGCCGAGCGGTTCGAGCGTGCGCACCGCGCGCTCCGCGTAGCGTTCGGCGTCGGCATTGCGGCCGAGGAACCACGACAGCCGCGACAGCCATCGCTGGTGCAGCCCGACAGCCGCCTCGTCGCCGGCCAGCTCCGCGAGCTCCATCGCCTTGCGGCGGGCCGCGAGCGACTCGGCCGGCTCGTCGATCAAGTAGCACTCGTAGGACAGTTCGGCGAGCAGCCTGGCCCGCTCGGCGGGGTCGTCGCCGAGATACTGCAACGCCGCCCGGTACTGCGCGACGGCCTCGCGGTGCGCGCCGAAGCGAGCGGCGCGCGCCGCCGCCCGAGTGGCGTGCCCACCGGCCGCGCAGCGTTCCCCGGCGGCGCCGGCATGTCGGGCCAGCTGGCGGTCGTCCTCGGAGCCGCGGGCCCGCAGGGCGGCGAGCGCGTTGCGGTGCAGCGCGATGAGCTGTCCGGGTGAAAGCGTGTCCGCGACCGCGCGGCGCGCGAGGTCGTGCCGGAAGCCGAGTCCGTCACGATCGCCGACGAGCAGGCCGTGGGCGACACACTCGTCGACATCGGCCGTCGACCGCAGCGCCACCTCGGCCAGCAGCAGCGGATCGGCCGGCACGCCGAGCACCACGGCCGCGCCCAGGACGTCTCGTGCGGAATCCGAAAGCCGCAGCGTGCGGGCGAGCACGGCGTCGCGGACGGTGGGCGGAACCTCGCGCTCCGGCGCCGCCAGCACCTCGGTGACGAAGAAGGCGTTGCCCCCGGTGCGCTCGTGCAGGGTCGCGGGGTCGACGGTGCCTCCGGCGGCGGCCACGAGTTCGGCGACGCCGGCCGCGCTCAGCGGTTCGACCGTCAGCCGGGTCACGGCCGCCTCGGTGGCGAGATCGCCCAGCACGACCGCCAACGGGTGCCGGGTACCCACCTCGTCGCTGCGATAGGTGGCCACCACGAGCAGGGCGTGTCCGCCATGCGGCGACCGAGGAAGCGCATCAGGTCGAGCGTGGCCTCATCCGCCCAATGGACGTCCTCGAGGACGAGCGTGGTGGGTGTGCTCGACAGCGTCGCCCGGACCCGGCGGAACAGCACCGGGCGGGTCACCCGCTCCCCCTCGATGAGTTCGGCCAACTCGTCGGACGCGTCTACCAGCGCGCCGAGGGCCGCAGGCGTGGTGATGTTGTCGAACATGCCGCGGAGCACCCGGGTGCGGCCGGCGGCGCTGCGTGCGGCTGCGGTAACCAGGCTGGTCTTGCCGACCCCGGCCTCCCCGCCGATCAGCACCAGCCGACCGGAGCCGGCCGCAGCCTCCTCGACCGCCGCCTCGAGCGCCGCCAGCTGGGCGTCGCGCTCGATGAGCATGGCGGGCACACTAGCGTGGGCAGGTGTGCGCTACCGATTTCTCGACGCCATGGGTGATGTCATAGACGAGCGGGATTTCCCCGATCACCCGAGCGCCCTGCGATTGGGCGGTCGAGAACGACGAGCTCGACGACGAGGTCCAACGCGTGGAATTCCTCGGCGAGCAGGGCGATTGGCGCTGGGCCGGCGCGCTGGGCGGATGAGCGGTCAGCGCCCCTCGAGCCGGTTCACCAGTGACTCGCGACGCTGTTCCAACGCGTCGATCAGGGCGCCGTTCTCCTCCGCGTTGGTGAGTGCGGCCGCGACGTCCTCCGGATCCTGCGGGCCCTCGTCCTGGGCGCCCACCTGCTCGGCGACGCCTTGCGACTCACCGCGCAGGGTGCGCAGCTGGCTGTCGATGTCGTCGATCTTCCCCTGGAGGTCTTCGGCTTCGGTCATGCCTGTGGACGCTACGCCCAGCGATCAGGTGGCCGACGAGAGATCCGCGCTGAGCGCGTCGAAACGCTCCAAGCGCCGCCGTACCTGACGCCCGGTCCGCCGCACCGCCCCCAGCACCAACGCTTCGACGATCGCCAACGCGGGAGTGAGCGTGATGAACGGCGCCGGGCCCTCGACCGAGGAGGTGAGCAACACCGTCGCCGCCGAGGTGAGCGGGCTGAGGTAGGTGTCGGTCATCAACACGACAGCCGCGCCGGCGGCGGCCGCACCGCGCCCGAACTCGACCACTTCGTCGTCGTAGCGGCGGTAGTCGAACACCACGACGACCGAGTCGGGCCCGACATCCAACAGCGTCGCAGCCCGCACTGCGCGCTCGCTCTCCACGAACCGGACGTCTGCCCGCAGCAGTGCCAGCGATCGCGCGAGGTACAGCGCGTGCACGCACGAGACCCGGCCACCGGTGATCCGGATCGGCCGGGCGGCATCGGTGAGCAGGTCCACCGCGGCGTCGAACTCCACCGGGTCGATCCCGGCCAGCGTCTCGCTGACGGCGGCGCTGACGCTGCGTTCGAAGCGACGCAGCAGCGGGCTGGCCGGAGCCGTGTGATCGACGGCCGGATAGCGCTGGACGGGCCCGGCGCTGCGAGCGGACAGCTCGGCGCGCAACCGTGACTGCATCTCTGCGTATCCGGCAAATCCGAGCTTCGCGACCAACCGGACCACGGTGGGTCCGCTCACCCCGGCGTGTGCGGCGAGCGCAGCGACCGATTGCAGCCCGGCGGCCGGATAGTCGGTCATCAACGTCTGCGCGACCCGCAGCTCCGCGGGCGTCAGCTGGCTGCGGCCGTTGCGCACCGTTTGGGCGACGGTCGTCGGGCGCGACGCCCGGGAGCGAGCGGTGGCCACCGGCGTCAGTACTTCCAGCGTGCCGCGAGCGCGATGTCGTCCGGGCTCTGCTCGGCGAACCGTTCGACCTCGGCCCGGCGCAGATCCACGATCGTCGTCACCAGCTCGTCGCCGAACGCCGCGGCGAGCACCTCGTCGGCCTCGAACGCGTCGCTCACCGCCGCGAGGCTGGAGGGCAACGCCACGATGCCGAGGTCGGCGCGCTCGGCATCGGACAGCGAGGCCGGATCCACGTTCACCGGCTCGCACAGCGCCGCATCGGCATCGATTCCGGCGAGTCCGGCCGCGACCAGACCCGCCACGACGAGATACGGATTCGCCGACAGGTCGAATGCCTTGACCTCGAGGTTGGCAGCGCCGGCGTTGCCCGGCGATCCGGTCACCAGTCGCAGCGCCGCCTCCCGATTCTCCAGGCCCCATATCTGGAACGCCCCGGCCCAATGGCTCGGGATCAATCGCAGATAGCTGGCCGGCGCCGGTGCTCCGACCGCGAGCAGCGCGGGCAGGTGCGCGAGCACGCCGGCGGTGAACGACTCCGCCTCCGAGGTCATGCCGTACCTGCCGGGGCCGCCGCTGAAGATGTTGTCCTCACCGCGCCACAGCGACAGGTGCACGTGCCCGCCGTTGCCGACGCCCTCGGCGAGCACCTTCGGAGAGAACGACGCATACAAGCCGCGCTGGGCGCTCAGCGCCCGGATGGTCTCGCGCACCAGCACCATCGTGTCGGCGGCCTCGACCGGGCCTTCGGCGGCCACCGACACCTCGTACTGCGCGGCGCCGTACTCGGGGTGGATCTGATCGACGACGACACCCTGGGTATCGAGCGCCACCAGGACCTCGCGCAGGTAGTCGGACTGCTCGACCAATCTGGTGAATCCGTACGCCGGTCCGGTCGCCGCCGGCATGAAGTCCGGCGACGTCCGCGACAGCGCCCATTCGATTTCAAAAGCCACTCGCGCGGTGTACCCCGCCTCGGCGAGCGAGGCAGCCGCGGCGATCGCCTTGCTGCGCTGGTCCTGGGGATGCACGGTGCCGTCCTGCCGATAGCGCACCGCCGGTGCCCACGCCCAGCCGGGCTGGGCGCTGAGCACCACGAGCCGGTTGAGGTCCGGATGCAGCCGCAGGTCACCGACCGGACCACCGGCCACCCGGCCGGCCACGATGGCGTCGTCGGGGAGGAACGCATCGAACACCGGCGATGCGCCGATGCCCCACCGGGCAGCGCTCTCCAACTTTGCGAGCGGCACCGCTTTCACCCGCGTGACACCGCTGTTGTCGACCCAGGTCACCGCGACCCCGACGACGCCGCGACCGGCGAGGTCGGCCCGGATGCCGCGTGCGGTGTGGGCCTGCGCCTCGCGCTGCTGTTCGTCCATTCCCGGCATGCTACGGCTGTTGAAACGTTTGTTACAGGCGCGTCACCAGTCTTTTCTTTTCGATTCAGGCTCGGCAGACTTCAGGAATGGCAACGCACACTGGTGAACCCCGTTCACTGCGCCGCAACCTCAGCGTCTGGCAGGCAGTCGGGTTGTCGATCGCCCTGATGGCGCCCAGCATGGCGGCCAACATCAACCCGCAAGGCGTCGTGCCGAGCGTGGGCCGAGCGGTGCCGCTCGCCTTCCTGCTCGCCGCGATCGGCGTGCTGCTCGTGTCGTACGGCTTCGTGCGGCTGTGCCAGTACTACCAGCACTCCGGATCGGTCTACGCGTTCGTCGGCGCGACGCTCGGTGCGCGCACCGGGGCGGTGTCCGGGCTCGCGCTGTTCGCCACGTACACCTTCTACGGCGTGGTCACCTCGTGTGCGTCCGGAGTGCTCGGCTCCGCGTTCCTGGACGGTGTCGGGATCTGCCACAACCCGCCCACCTGGGTGCCGTTCCTCATCGCGGCGTGCTCGCTGCTGCTGGCGCTGTGGCTGACCATCGTCCCCGCGCGGCGCGGCACCTCGACGCTGCTGGTGATCGAAGGCGTGACCGTGGCGCTCATCCTCGTCGTCTGCGCCGTCGTCCTCGTGCGCCTGATCGGACACAATCCGCCGGGCAACGGATCGCAGCACTTCACACTCGACGTGTTCAAGGTCGAACCCGGCACGAGCACGAACACGCTGTTCCTCGGCATCGTGTTCGGCTTCCTTTCCTTCGCCGGTTTCGAGGCGGCTTCGACGCTCGGCGAGGAGACCTCGCACCCGCACCGCGACATCCCCCGCGCGATCCTCGGCACCGCCATCTTCGGCGGCATCTACTTCACCGTCGTCACCGCGATCGAGATGATGGGCTTCGGTACCGACGCCGCGGGGATCAAGGCCTTCGGTGGATCCGGCTCGCTCGTCGGCGATCTCGGCAACTCCTACATCGGCTCGTGGGTCGGCGACCTCGTCAGCCTCGGCGCGACCATCAGCGCGTTCGGGTGCTGCCTGGCCTGCATGGTCGGTGCGGCCCGGCTGCTCTTCGCCATGAACCGCGACCTCGTCGGCGCGAAGGGGCTTTCGACCCTCACCCGGCAGGGGACACCGGCACGAAGCGCCTTCGCCGTCGCCGTGCTGATGGGCGCCATCATCGCGCTGATGCACTTCGCCTTCGGCGCCGAGGCGTTCGATGCGTTCCTGTGGTCGGGCACCATCGGCACCCTGATCCTGCTCGTCGTCTACGTCCTCGCCACCATCGGCGCCATCCGGCTGGTGTTCATCCAGCGCAAGATGCCGGTGCCGATGTGGCAGATCGTCATCCCGCTCCTGGCGCTGGTCGTACTCGGCTACACGATCTATCGCAACGTCTGGCCCTACCCCGCGTCAGGCCAGCCGGCCTTCTGGTTCCCGATCGTCGCCGGCGGCTGGATCGCGCTGTGTCTGATCCTCGTGCTGGTCTTCGCCGGGGCGGCCAACAAGCTCGGCAACAGCCTGGCCGCCGAGGACGGGTTCATGACCGACCAGTCCGACTGGACCATGCCGGTCTCCCGGTGAACTCGGTCGCCGAGCTGCCGCTGATCGATCATCACTGCCACGGCGTCGCGCGCCAGGACCTGAACCGCGCCGCCTTCGAGGCCATGCTCACCGAGGCCGACGCACCCGGCCCGCTGCACGGTTCCCTGTTCGACACCCAGATCGGGTCGGGCGTGCGGGCGATCTGCGCGCCGTTGCTCGACCTGCCGCGCTTTGCGCCGGCCGACGACTATCTGGCGCGGCGGACCGAGTTGGGGTGGCAGGAGACGACCCGCCGGTTGCTGGCCGGCACGGGCATCGCCCGTTTCCTCGTCGACACCGGGTTTGCGCCCGACGAGCTCACCTCGCCCGACGAGCTCGCGCGCTTCGCGGAGTCGCGCGCCGCAGAGATCGTGCGGTTGGAAACCGTCGCCGAGCGGCTGCTCGCCACGACCGATGCCAGCGAGTTCGGTGACGCCGTGTGGAGCGAGCTGGCCGAACGTGCCAGGACAGCTGCCGGGTTCAAGTCGATCGCCGCCTACCGCGTCGGGCTCGATCTCGACCCGGCCCGGCCGTCCGAAGCCGAGGTGGAGGAGGCCGCCGCGCGCGTCGGCGCCACGGCTCGCCTCACCGACGCGACCCTCATCCGGTTCCTGATCTGGACCGCGCTCGACCTCGGTGGGCCGGTGCAGTTCCACGTCGCGTACGGCGATGCCGACGTCGACCTGCAGCGCTGCGACCCGCTGCTGCTGACCCCGCTGCTGCGCGCATCCGCGCCGCTCAGCGCACCGGTGATGCTGCTGCACAACTATCCGTTTCAACGTTCGGCGGGTTATCTGGCGCAGGTCTTCGACCACGTTTTCGTCGACGTCGGCCTGGCCGTGCACAACGTCGGCACCCGCGCCGAGGCGATTCTCGCCGAACTGCTCGAGCTCGCTCCGTTCGGTTCGGTGTTGTTCTCCAGCGATGCGTTCGGGTTGCCCGAGATCTACGCCGTGCACACCGCGCTGTTCCGCCGCGCGCTCGGCGCGTTCCTCGACGACGGGATCGCCCGCGACCACTGGTCCGCGCACGACGCCGAGCGGTTCGCGCGCATGATCGCGTCCGGCAACGCGACGCGCGCGTACCGGCTCGATCCGCTGTGACCCGAAGCGATGCACTGACCACCCGCCTCGGCGCGGCGCTGGAAACCGAATTGCCGGCGGCGGTCGAGTTGCGGCACCGACTCCACGCGGCACCGCAGGTCTCGGGCCGAGAGCACGAGACCGCGGACGCCGTGGTCGCCGCGCTCGCCGCCGGGCGTGGCGAAGAGGTCGCCGGCACCGGGCGCATCGTGCGCCTCGGCAGCCAGGACGCGCCGACCACTGCGCTGCGGGCCGAACTCGACGGGCTCCCGCTCGTGGAGCGCAGCGAACTGCCATGGCGATCGACGACCGATGCGATGCACGCCTGCGGTCACGATGTGCACCTCGCCGCGCTGGTGGCGGCGGCGCGCGCGATCCGCGAGTGCGGTTGCGCGGTGACCGCGCTGCTGCAGCCGCGTGAGGAGATCGCGCCGTCGGGAGCGCGCGACGTCGTCGAGTCCGGTGCCTTGGCCGATTTCGACATCGGCGCGGTGATCGGAGCGCACGTCCAGCCACGCCTGCCGACCGGCACCATGGCGGTGACGGCGGGATTGGTCAACGCGTCGGTCGACGAGTTCGAGGTCGTGATCACCGGGCAGGTCGGGCATGCCGGGTATCCGCACACCGTCGTCGACCCGATCGTGGCGCTCGCCGCCGTGATCGTCAATCTCCAACAGATCCCGGCCCGCCGCGTCGACCCCGTCCACGGTGCGGTCTGTGTGGTCACCGAGGTCCATGCCGGGTCGACGGCCAACGTGGTGCCGGCCGAGGCGCGCGCCCGCGGCACGCTGCGGCTCATGCACGCCGCCGACCGGGTGGCCATGGCCGCTGCGCTCACGTCGATCGCCGAGGCGACCGCGAGTGCCTACGACTGCCGCGCGGCGGTGCGGATCATCGACGGCGAGCCGGCGCTGCACAACGATCCGCACCTCGCCGCCGGGACGGCCGAACTGCTCGCCGCGAGCGGTTATCCCGTGGTCACCGACTTCCGCTCCTTCGGCGCCGACGACTTCGCCTACTACGGCCGCGAGGTGCCGGCGCTGATGGTGTTCGTCGGCGTCGACGGGCCGGGCCTGCACGATCCGCAGTTCGTGCCCTCCGACGACGGGGTCCGCGCCGTAGCGCACGCGCTGCTCGCCGGCTACGTCTCGGCGACCGAACGGCGACTCACCGGAACTGATTGACCACGCTCGCCCGGCGAAGGACGCGGATCAGGGACCGCCGCGCCAATGGTCGATGCGGTGGTGGTCCGGGGTGAACCCGTGCTTCACGCCCCACAGCACCGCCTGGGTCCGGCTGGACACCCCGATCTTGCGGTACATCGCCCGGATGTAGGACTTGACAGTGTTCGGACTCAGAAATGTCAGCGCCGCGACCTCGGCGTTGCTCTTGCCCTGCGTGATCAGCGCGAGGATCTCGGCCTCTCGGTCGGTGAGGCCCTCGCGGCGGCCGGGCCAGTCCAGGCCGAGGCTCGGCCGCGACCGTCCCGGCGCGTCGCTGACGACCATCTCACCGGCGTGCACCGCCTCGAGCGCCTCGACGAGTTCGCGGGCCGGCAACGCCTTCGACAGGTAACCGTGCGCGCCCCGGTCGCGGGCGCTCTGGATCAGATCCGGGTGGAAGTTCCAGGTGTAGACCACCACCCGTTTCGCGTTCGGGCTGTGCACCAGCACGTCGACCTCGCCGTGATCCGACTCCGGCTGCGCGAACGAGTCGTAGAGCGCGATGTCCACGGTGTCGTGGAGCGGTTCGTTCGCGTCGATCTCGGCGACGAGCACCCGGTCACGGTACGGATCGAGCATGCTGGCCACCCCGGTCAGGACGACGTCGTAGTCGTCGATCAACGCGATCAGGATGGGTGCCGAGGCCGGGCTCACACGTCGAAGGTAACCCACCTAGGGGTGTATTGCACCCGCCCATGGGGTGGTTGTCTCGACGGTAGTCCGGAACGGCAACAAGCACGACGGAAGGAGATTCGTCATGATCGGTTTGATCATCAGCCTGCTCGTCATCGGTCTGATCGCCGGTGCGGTGGCTCGGCTGCTCATCCCCGGCAAGCAGGACATCGGCATCCTGGCGACGTTGCTCATCGGCATCGTCGGTTCCTTCGTCGGCGGCTTCCTGGGTTACCTGATCTTCCACAAGGACGCCCAGGACGGGTTCTTCCAGCCCGCCGGCATCATCGGCTCGATCATCGGAGCGGTGATCGTGCTGCTCGTCTATCTGCATCTCGGTCAACGGCACACCGTGCACCGCTGATCGATCCCAGATCCGGGCACCGCGAGCCGCCCGCAGCTCGTGGTGCCCGGATCGTCCACGACAGCGCTACCTTTACGCCGTGCGCCTCCCACTTCGCCTGGTCGTGCTCGTCAGCGCCCTCGGCTGCGCGCTGACCGCAATGGCGGCCCCGGCCGCGGCAACGACGGCACGTCCGGTGATCGTGATCGACCCGGGACACAGTCGCGTGATCCACCGCATCGACCCGCGTACCGGTCTGAACGTGTCGGACTACCCGAACGAACCCGAGATGCGCGACGTGTTCGCGGTCGCCCAGCTGGTCGCGACGCGCCTGCGCCACGACGGGTACCGGGTGATCCTGACCAAGACCCGCGTCGGGCAACGGGTCTCGCTCGCCCGCCGCGCCGAGATCGCGAACCGCGCGCACGCCGCACTCGCGCTGAGCATCCACGATCAGGCCGGTCGCTCCGGTGGGATCCGTTTCCACCGCGGGAACAACATCGTCTACTACCAGTCCGTCGGCTCGTACCGGTCGACCCGCAGCGGCAAACATGTCGTGTTCACCAATCGGGCGCTCGCAGCCGTGAGCCATCGGTATGCGCGCATCTTCGCCGCCCAGCGCGCGCGGCAGGAACACCACCACGTGCAGCTGCGCCGCAACGTCGGCTACAACCTCGGCTCACGCGGCCTGGCAGGCGGCAACATCTGGATGGTGCAGTTGCTGTCCCGAGTGCCATGGGTCTACAACGAAGCCGGCGGCAACAGCCGTGGGCAGGTCGGCCTCACCGCGCACAACAAGCACCTGTATGCCCGCGGGCTGGTCGCCTCCGTCGAACGGTGCGTGCCGCTGCACCACTGACGCGTCGGCAAGTTGTCTGGACCTATTGACGCAATGGACTAGACCATTTATGGTCGCACTGCTTGACGTGTCAGGTCGTGTCGGCGTCGCGGTGCGGCGTCCCTATCAGACGGGTCTGTTGATGCGGGGTACTCGTACGAGTCGCGTGATCTTGGTCTGCATCGCCGCATTCGCCGCCGCGGCGGCAGGGGCACCCGCGGTGGTCGCGGCAGCCGCGCCGCGAACCACCGGTGCGCAAGCTCGAGATGGGGTTCTTCGAGCAATGGAGCATCTACGGGCGAGGTTTCGATCTCGCTGCTGCCGACGCGGCCGGCCAGATCAAGGACCTGACCGACATCGACTACGCATTCGGCGGCGCGCTGCCTCGTGACGGTGCGGCGACGACCCCTGATCCGGTCTCGAACCCGGTGACCTGCCAGAGCCTGGACAGCTGGGCGGACTACTCGACGCCGTACCTCCCGGATGTCGACGCGGGCAACCCCGTCGGCGCGAACGGCCTGGCCGGCAACTTCCAGCAACTGAAGGAACTCAAGGCGAAGTATCCGGGCCTGCGGGTCATCATGTCGCTCGGCGGGTACACCGGCTCGACGTTCTTCTCGGATGCGGCGGCAACGCCCGCTGCCCGGCAACAGTTCGTGGCCTCGTGCATCGATCTGTTCGTGAAGGGGAACCTGCCCGGACTGGCACCGGGTGCCGGAGCCGGAATCTTCGACGGCTTCGACCTCGACTGGGAGTACCCGGCGAACAACAACGGCGCGCCGGGCAACCACTTCTCGCCGGCCGACACTCGCAACTACACGCGTCTGGCCCGAGAGTTTCGAATTCAGCTCAACCATCTGGGCCAGCACACCGGCGAGTCGTACCGGCTGACCGCGGAGGTGCCGGCGGGCGTGCAGAACGCCCGGGACATCGACGTCGCGGCGCTGGCGCGCACGGTCGACAACGAGGTCGTCATGGACTACGACTTCCAGGGCCCGTGGACACCGACCGGTCCGACCAACTTCGACTCGAACCTGTTCAGCTCACCGAAAGCACCCGACACCGCCGCGCAGCCGCGCATCAGCGTCGACTCCACCGTGCAGTACTACCGGCAACGTGGCGTCCCCGCCGACAAGCTCGTGATGGGGATGCCGTACTACGGCCACGGCTGGACCGGCGTCGCACCCGGGAACGACTTCGGCCTGTACCAGCCGGCCACCGGGCCCGCCGCCTCCCCCGACCTCACGAAGCAGGGCAGCGTGCTCGCCGGTCTCGACGGCAACGACCCCGCCGGCACCACCGACTACTACGAGATCGCCGA
This sequence comes from uncultured Actinomycetota bacterium, assembly GCA_963850835.1. Lineage (GTDB taxonomy): Bacteria > Actinomycetota > Actinomycetes > Mycobacteriales > Jatrophihabitantaceae > Jatrophihabitans. Next base: position 232,087 of record CAWKNB010000012.1, read on the forward strand.
CCAGCCCGGGTACACGTGGCACACCGATCACCGCACCGGCGCGTCCTGGCTGTACAACACCGCCACGCAGACGTTCTGGTCGATGCAGAACCCGACCGAGATTCGCGCGAAGGCGCGCTACATCACGTCGCACGGCCTGGCCGGCGCTTCCGTGTGGGACCTGTCCGGCGATGCCGGGAACGTGCTCACCTCCGCACTCACGGCCGGTCTTGCCGGCCACTGATTCTGATCACCGCGCGGCCCGGAGCCGGTTGCGCAGGAGATCGACGACGCCGATCGCCAACGCGATGGCGAGGAACCCGAGGGCGGCGCCCGCGCCGAAGCGCAGTGCATGGGCGTAGCCGCCGCTGGCAAGAGCGGCGAAGAACGTAGCGCCGATCGTCGCCTGGCCGAGCGCGATACCGATGCGTTGCGCGGTCTGCAGCACACCACCGGCCGTGCTACCGGTCACCGGGTCGACCTCCATGAGCGAGAGCGCCTGGTTCGGCGTGACGACCGCACCGGTGCCCGCGCCCATCACGAACAACGCCGGCGCCAGGACGACCGCGCCGTGTCCGGCGAGCAACGCCAGCGAGATCGCGCCGATCGCCAGGAGTACGACGCCGCCGAGCAGGAGTGGCCGGCCGATGCGCGTCACCACACGCCCGGCCAGCGGCGCACCGATCGCACTCCCGATCGCGAACGCGGTGATGCCGAGCCCTGATTGCAGCGCCGTGTAGCCGAGTCCGTCCTGGTAATAGATCGCGAGCACCAGCGGCAACCCGGCCATCGCCGGGAAGAACGCCAGCGCGAACAGCACACCCGAGGCGTAGGACGGGATCCGGAACAACCGCAGATCGACGAGCGGGTCCCGGTCGAGCGCGGTGAGGCGGCGCTCGCGCCGGAAGAACCCGATCAGCAACAGCGCAGCCGGAATGGCCAACAGCGCGAGCCGGGCATCCCTGGCGCTGTCGTACTGGACCGCGCCGAACAGCACGCAGAACGTGGCGCCGCCGAGCAGGGCCGCTCCCCCGACGTCCAGGCGGTGCCGGCTGTGGGAAGGGGCGGTCGGCACGAAGCGCCGGGCGAGCACGAACACGACGATGCCGACCGGGATGTTGACGAAGAACACCAGCCGCCACCCGAGGTGCGGTCCGCCGAGCGCGATGAGCGCGCCGCCGACCAGCGGGCCGAGGGCGGTGCCGACGCCGACGGTCGTACCGAGAACGCCGAACGCCCGACCCCGCTCGTCGTGGCCGAACATCTGCTGCACGAGGCCGGACACCTGCGGGTTGATCAACCCGCCGGCCAGGCCCTGCAGGACCCGCGCCGCGATCAGTACCTCTGCGGTCGGCGCCAGCCCGGCGAGCATGCTCGTCGCCGCGAAACTGCCGACTCCCACCTGGAACATCAGCCGCCGCCCGTGATCGTCGCCGAGGCGACCGGCCAGCACCGGCACCAGCCCGAAGGCGAGCGTGTAGCCGCTCACCACCCACTGCAGCTGTGACGGCGAAGCCCCCGTGGCCCCCGAGATCGACGGCAGTGCGACGTTGGTGACGCTCACGTCGAGCAATGTCATGAACAGTGCGGAACAGCAGATGACCAGTGCGAGCCAGCGGCGCGGATCGGGTTCGTCATCCACCTCCTGAGCCACAGACCGAGCCTAGGGACCGTGCCCGGAGCGCTTGACGTGGCGGTCCGTTCGTCGTAGCTTGCGTTAGCGATGGCTAACGCATCATTGATGCTGGACGCCCTGGCGGAACCGACCAGGCGCGAGATCGTCGAACGCCTCGCCGCAAAGCCGGCCGCGGTGAGCGACATCGCCCGGGAGATGCCGATCTCCCGGTCGGCGGTCTCCCAGCACCTGCAGCTCCTCAAGTCGGTGGGCCTGGTCACCGATCACGCCGAAGGCACCCGGCGCATCTATCAGGTCGACCCCGATGCGCTCGCGATCATCCGCAGCTACTTCGACGCGTTCTGGAAACGCTCACTTGCCTCCTTCCAGGAATCCGCACGACAGCCCCAGGGAAAACGATGACCACCACGGACGCCACCGTCGTCAGCACCTCGGTCGAGGTCGATGCCCCGATCGCCCGCGCATTCCACATCTTCACCGCCGAGATCGGCACCTGGTGGGACGACGACAAACACTTGCTCGACGCGCCGCTCGCGGAGATGGTCTTCGAGCCGTTCGTCGGCGGCAACATCATCGACCGCGGCGTCGACGGCAGCGAATGCCGCTGGGCCCGGGTACTCGCCTACGACCCTCCGCACCGCGTGTGCTTCAGCTGGGACATCAACCTGCAGTGGCAGATCGAGACCGACCCGCAACGCGCCAGCGAGGTCGAGATCACCTTCACTGCGCTCGGTCCCGAGCGCACCCGGGTGGTCCTCACGCACCGACATCTCGACCGGCACGGCGAGGGTTGGCAGCAGATGCGCGACGCCGTCGGCGGCGGCTGGACGCTGACCCCGTTCGCCGAGCGCATCACCCGCGCCGATCAGGTCGCCGGCCGCGTGCTGCCGATCGTCGGTGACGACACCATGCGCGAACGGCTTGCGCTTGCACGCACATACACCGCCGTTCTGCTCCGGGCCACCGATGCGTTCATCCGTCCGGCGGTCGATCCCGTCGTGTGGGAGCACGGCCGGCGCAACATGGCATTGGTCGAGGCCGGACTGCTCTCGGTCGTCTTACCGGTCGCAGACGATTCCGACCTTGCCGGCCTCGCCGTCTTCGCTGCGAGCCCGGCCGACACGACCACGATCATGGACGACGATCCCGGCGTCCGCGCCGGCATTTTCGGCTACGAGATCCACCCTGTGCGCGGCTTTCCTGGTGCGTCGTTGCCTTGATCCCAGGTGAGTAGCGTCGAGGTCATGAGCGAGACATTCACCATCGCCGACCGGGTGGTGCGCCGAATCGGCTACGGCGCGATGCAGCTTCCCGGCCCTGGCGTGTTCGGGCCGCCCCGCGACCGCGACGAGGCGCTGCGGGTGCTGCGGCGCGCGGTCGAACTGGGCGTCAATCACATCGACACCGCCCAGTACTACGGGCCGGACGTCTCCAACGAGCTGATCCGTGCGGCGCTGTACCCGTACCCGGATGATCTGGCCATCGTGTCCAAGGTCGGCGGCCGGCGCGACGACACCGGCGCGTGGCTGCCGGCGCAGACACCGGCCGAGCTGCGCGCGGGCGTCGAGGACAACCTGCGCACGCTGGGCGTCGAACAACTCACCGCGGTCAACCTGCGGCGCATGGACGAACACGACGATGACGAATCGGCTGTGTCTCTGGACGACCAGCTCGCCGAGATGGTGCGACTGCGCGACGAGGGGAAGATCGCCGGGATCGGGCTGTCGACCGTGACAGCCGAGCAGCTCGACCATGCGATGGACCTCACGGACATCGCGTGTGTCCAGAACGCGTTCAGTCTCGTCGACCAGCGCGACGCCGTAACCCTTGATCGATGCACCGCCGCTGCCATCGCCTATGTGCCGTACTTCCCACTGGGCTCGGCGTTCCCCAACATGCCGAAGGTCGTCGACCAACCCGCCGTGCAATCCGTCGCGCGCCGCCACGGCGTCGCACCCAGCCAGGTCGGGTTGGCGTGGCTCCTGGCCCGGGCCGACAACGTGCTGCTGATCCCGGGCACGTCCACGGTGGCGCACCTCGAGGACAACCTCGCCACCGGCGACATCACCCTCGACGGCGACGATCTCGCCGAACTGTCCGCCGCCGCGTCAGCCGCTGCCGCCCACTGACGGGGAGTTCGCCAGGGCAACAGCGAGATGGCCGGCCAGCTGGCGGTTACCGGCCGGCGTCATGTGGATCTTGTCGGGCCCGTAGTCGAGCTTCCAGCCCAGCGCCGAGATGTAGCGCCTTCCGGCCGCTGCGGCCAACGCCCGATTCGTCGTGTGCTGGTCGCCCGAGTCGCGGCCAGGCGCGTCGGTCGGGCCGACGACGACCACCCGAACGGTGGCGGGGATCTTCGCCAGCACCGCACGCGCGGCGGCACCGATACCCGACTGCCCGGCGTCGTTGTTGCCGCCTTCGACGATGATCAACTGAGGGTGATCGGCGAGGACCTGCTGCACCCGCGTCGGATAGCTCTGGTTGCCGCAATACCCGCCGTTGACGAACCCGGTGCGCCCGATACCGCGCACGGTGAGGTTCCAGTGCTCCCGCTCGGCCAGCAGGACGTCCCAGGCCTGGTGCTGCGGATCCTTCAGGGTGGTGCCGACTGCATACGAATCACCGAGCACGTCGACCCGCAGGTTGCCGAACGTGAACGGGCCGGTCATGCCGTGCCCCTCTGCGTCGGCCGCCTTGCACTGCGAGGCATTGGTACTGGTCAGCGAGGTCGCTTCCTGATGGTGCCGATACACCGCATATGCGCCGGCTCCGGCCGCGACCACGACGACCAGCGCCACCGTGACCCAGATCCATCGCCGCACGGCCAGATGCTAGATGTGACGAAGCGTCTTCGCGCGTCGTACGCTCATCCTCGGCATAGGTGCACGAGCCCGCTCGGAAATGTCGGCGGGCGCAGGCCGTAGGTTCAGCAGATGGACATCATCAATCTCGGCGAGGCGGAGGGGCTGCCACCGGTCGATTGGACTGCGGTGGTGCAGAAGCTGGACGCGGGCTCGGGCCCGGCGCCCGACGCGTTGAACGCTCGCACGACCTGGCTGTGCACGCTGAACGAGGACGGCAGCCCGCACGTGACCGCGGTCGGCGCGGTGTGGGTCGACGGCGCCTTCTGGTTCCAGACGGGCACGCCGACGCGCAAGGGCCGCAACGTCACCCGCGATCCGCGGTGCTCGCTCGCGCTCTCGATCCTCGATGCCGACGTGGTGATCGAGGGAAACGCGCTGCGAGTCACCGACCCGGACGCGTTCGCGCGGGTTGTCGAGGCGTGGGCCGAGGGCGGTTGGCCGGTCGAACCCGACGTCAGCGGCGCGGGTATCACGGCACCGTTCAACGCCCCGTCACAGGGGCCGCCGCCGTGGAACGTGTATCGCATCGAGGCACGGTCTGCGACCGTGGTGATGGGCGCCGAGCCCGGCGGTCTCACCCGCTTCGTCTTCTGACGTCTGCGGGCCTGCGCAGACGGTGGTCGGAGGGTACGCGTGGCCGAGGTGATCGATCAGCTCCTGCGGGCGATCAACGCGCACGACCTCGATGCCGCAGCCGCGCTGTTCGCTACGGACTATCGCAGCACCCAACCTGCGCATCCGGGGCGCACCTTCGTCGGCCGCGAGCAGATGCGGGCCAACTGGGCCGCCATGTTCGCCGGGATTCCCGACTTCCGGGCCGAACTGGTGCGCTCGGTCGACGACGGGCAGTGCTGCTGGGGTGAATGGCACTGGGCGGGCACCCGCACCGACGGGCGCCCGTTCGAGGCGCGCGGAGTCATCGTGTTCGAGATCGCCGGCGACCTGATTGCTGCAGGGCGGCTCTACCTCGAGGACGTCGAGCGCGACCTGACCGGAGTCGAAGCCGCGGTCGAGACGATGTCCGGTCGGCGTCCGTCTGCTCCCGATACCCGGACACACACCGATTGAGGTTCATCCATGCCGGTCACCATCGTCGAGGTCCTCTACCCGGACGTGACGCAGCTCGACTTCACGGGCCCGCACACGGTGTTCGTGCGCATCCCGGACGCCGAGGTCGTGGTTGCCTCGGCTACCGGCGGTGAGATCACCAGCGACGACGGTCTCAGGTTCGCCGGCACGGTGCCGCTCGCCGAGGTCGACACCTGCGATGTGCTGTTCGTGCCGGGCGGCTTCGGCGCAAGCGACGCCGCCGTCGACGAAGTCCTGATCAGCCACCTGCAACGCCTGGCTGCCACCGCCCGCTTCGTGACCTCGGTCTGCACCGGTTCGCTCGTTCTCGGCGCTGCGGGTCTGCTGGTGGGAAAGCGCGCGGCATGTCACTGGGCCTGGCGCGAGTTGCTACCCCAGTTCGGCGCCGTCCCGGACGACCGGCGCATCGTGCGCGACGGCGATGTCATCACCGGCGGCGGTGTCACCGCCGGCATCGACTTCGCGCTCACCCTCGCGGGCGAGCTGGCCGGCGAGGCAGCCGGGCAGGGCATCCAACTCGCGATCGAATACGCGCCGGCGCCACCCTGGCAGGCCGGCCGCCCCGAGACCGCGCCCGCCGAGGTCGTCGCGGTGGTCGCGGAGCGCAATGCGCGGTTCCGCGCCGCGCGGCTGCCGCAGATCCAGGCTGCCGCAGCGAAACTCACGTAAGGCCACGCTTCACTCCCGAACACCGGCGGCATCGACCGGGCGCATGTGCAGCGCGCGGCGCGCGGCGGGCACCACCGCACCGAAACCGAGCAGCGCGACACCGCCGATGACCGCAACCCAGCCGAGGGGCGGCACGTACGGCGTCGCGGAACCGGTCAGTCCCTTCACCATCGGCACCAGCGTCGCCGCGGCGACACCGACGCCGATCACCATCGCGAGACCCAGCAGGAACGCTTGCTCCTGGCGGACCATGCGCATGACCTGCCGCGGCGTCATGCCGGACAGGCGAAGCACCGCGAACTCGCGTCGGCGGTCGAGTGCGTACATGATCAACGAGTTCACCGCGGCAATCGCCACGTAGGTCAACAGCACCGCGATCACCACTCTGTTCGTCCATCCGTTCTGGACGACGTCCTTGTCCAACGCGACCTGATAGGCGGCGCGGTCGAGGACCTTCGATCCGGGAGACAACGCAGCGAGCCCGGACTCGAGCGCAGCCGGACGTCCGGTGCGGACCAACACGGTGTCGACGACGCCGCTCGCGGTATGCGGCAAGAGCACGTCGATCGGCAACGTGAACGCGGCGAAGCCCAGGCCACGGGCGTAGATCGCGACGACGCGCAGCCGGGCGGTCGCGCCGTCACCGAACCATCCGGCGAAGTCGTCGCCGACCTGCAGGTGCAGCGTGCGGGCCGTCAACGCGTCCACGGCAATGGCGCTGCCGTGCAGGGCGTCCAAGCTGCCGTTCGTGACCCCGAGATCGATCGTGCGCGCAGAGCCCGCGCGGGTCGACGCCCTGGGCCTGGTAGTCGGTCAGGTCGCCGGATGACGCGAACAGTTCACCCTGCGCGACGACGGTGGCCGCGTCCACGCCGGGTATCCGGGTGATCTTTGCCGCGGTGTCGGGGGCGAGGCCGGGCGCTGGCGGCACGACCACGTGATCGGCGAGCAGACCGGCCTGCGCCTGCTTCCTCGCCGTGTGCTCGACGGAGGTCTGCACGAACCAGAGCGACCCACCGAGCGCCACCGCCAGCACGAGCACGCTGAGCACCCCGGACAGCCGGCGAGCCGATGTCCTGGTGGTGGCGGCAGCGAGTCGCCCGGTGACGCCGAATGCGAGCAGCAGCCGGCCGGCCGTCGCGACCGTCGCACGGATCAGGAGCGGGCTCAGCAAGGCGACGGCGACGGTCATCGTGAACACCGTCCCCACCGAGACACCGGCCGCGTTGTCGCCGTCGACGTGCGAGGAGACGATGCACAGCGCGATACCGCCGGCCAGCGCGATCACCCCGAGTACGGATCGGACGATGCCGAGGCGCTTTCGTTCGACCACGGTCTCGGTCAGTGCCGCGGTCGGGCGCAGCCGGCTCGCGGGCAGGCTGGCGATCCACGCAGCAGCTACAGCGATGATCAGCGCCGCGCCGGTCGCGACCGCCGGCGGCAGCCAGGAGTAGCGCGTTTCGAAGCTGTCCGGCACCAGGCCGCGGGAGACGTACTGCGACCGTAGCCAACCAGCCAGCGCCAACCCGACCCAGACCGCGGTGCCGCCGGCGAGCAGCGCGAGCGCAGCGGTCTCCCGGACCACGATGCGCCGTACCTGGCGCGGCGTGGCGGCGATCGCACGCAGCAACGCCATGTCGCGCTGCCGTTGCCGCACGGACAGGCCCACCGTCCCGGCGATCACCAGGATCGCGATCAGCAGTGCGCAGCCGCCGAACACACTCGACACCGCGATGGAGAACTCGCGTCCGTCCTCGACGTCCGGCGACTCGACGCTGCCCCGGTCGCTGCCGGTGAACACGCGCGGGAAGACACCGGTCGGACCGTCCGGCGATGGCGGCAACGCTGCCCGCACCGCCTTCGCCAGGGCACCGGTGCCGACCCCCGGAGCGGGAAAGACACCGATGATCTGCGTTCCGAATCCAGAAATGCTTGCCGCGTCGGCGTTTGCGAGGAACACCGTCGCACCCACACCCGATGCGCCGGCGATGCCGGCAACGGTGAGCGTCCGGGCGCCGGTCGCGGAGTCGAGCCGCACGTGACCGCCGGTGCGGACGTGCAGACGCGCCGCGACAGCCGGGTCGAGCACGACCCCTCCCTTGCCGGGCGCCGATCCGGTGCGAAGAGTGAACGGCGCCAGCGCCGCCGCCCGCCAGGGATGAGCGTCGGCGACGGTCGAGGCGCCACCGGCGACCAGACGGACGGGTACCGCGGCGTCGCTCACCACGGCCCGAACGCCGGGAGCCGCGGCCACCTGGTCCGCCAGCCGCGCGGGCAGCCGCCCGCGGATCGGAAGGGGGAGGCTGTCGGTCTCGCGACTGTCGCCGTGTCCGTGGGTTCGCCGGACGTCGGTGGAAGCAACCAGCACCGGTGCTGCCGCATACCGATCGACCCGGCCGTGGAAGCGGATGCCCGACTCGAGCATCACGCCGGACGCCGTGACGACGGCCACCGCGACAAACAGTGCGAGAAACGTGGCGACGAGGCTGGCCGGTCGCTCGCGCATCATCCGCCACGCGATCCTCACCATGCGGACGCTCCGAGCCGGACACCGCGGCCACCCAGGCGAACCAGCAGGTCGGCGATCTGTTGCGCGTCCGGGGCCGTGAGGTCATCGACGATCCGACCGTCGGCAAGGAGCACGACCCGGTCTGCATACGCGGCCGCGACCGGGTCGTGGGTCACCATGACAACGGTCTGGTGGTCGACGTCCACGGCTTGGCGCAGCAGGCCGAGGACCTGCGCCGCCGTTGTCGAGTCGAGCGCGCCGGTCGGCTCGTCGCAGAAGATCGCCTCCGGCCGGACCGACAGCGCGCGGGCGATGGCGACCCGTTGTTGCTCGCCGCCGGACAGCTGAGCCGGCTGGTGGCGCAAGCGTCCGTCCAGGCCTACGCGAGAGACCACCTCGGCCAGCCATCGGCGGTCCGGCCGGACATGTGCCAATCGCGACGGCAGCAGGATGTTCTCGCGGACGTTCAGCGCAGACACGAGATTGAACGACTGGAACACGAAGCCGATGCGGGTGCGACGCAGCCGGGTGAGGGCGGCCTCGGACATCCCGGCGAGGTCTGTTCCGGCGAGCCGGACGGTGCCTTCGGTCAGCCGGTCCAGCCCAGCTGCACAATGCAGCAGCGTGCTCTTACCGGATCCGGACGGACCCATGACCGCGGTGAAGGTACCCCGGGCGAAGGCGACGTCGATCGAATCGAGGGCGGGCACCGCGTTCGCGCCCCGCCCGTAGATCTTGCGGGCAGATTCCAGGGCCGCGGCAGGCGGCGCGGCGTTGGACACCGACGTGGTCACGTGGATCTCCGTTTCGACTGGTCACGACGTCGAGATCGACGCTATGGCCGCCGCGCCGGCCGCACAGTGGGCCGAGATCCCCGCTGCGAGGTGGAGTTATCCCTACCGTCAGCGCTAGCCGACGGCTTGCCAGTCCCCCATGTCGGTATTCGTCACGCCGCTCTCGCCGGTCCCCAGGACCGGGTGCAGGTCGATGGCCGGTGAGTATCGCGACGCGGGAGTCTCCCGGCCGAGCGCCTCGGCCATGGCCCGGACGTAGTGCGGCGCGCCGCCGCAGCAGATACCGATGTAGTCGACGCCGAGCGCCCGCGCCGAGCGCGCGAACTCCGCCATCTCGAACCGGGTGAGCGCTTGGCTCTCGAGCTGGATCGGGAACAACCGGACGCCGTCGGGCGACGTGAGCGATTCGAAGGCGGGGGTGGCGGCGTCGGTGCGATACGGCACGGGTTGCACGGCGACCGGGATGTCGACGGCCTCGCGGACCCGAGCCAGCAACGGGAGCATGGTCGCCGGGCCACGCGAGCAGTTCAGGCCGACAGCGGCGGCGCCGTGATCGGCGAGGATGCGGCACGCCTCGACGTAGTCGTAACCGTCGTAGGTGCGTTCCGGTTGGACGCTCGCCAGCGTCACCATCGCGGGCAGCCCGAGCTCCTGGCACACCTCGATGCCGATGAGCGCCTCGCCGAGGTAGTCGTTGGTCTCACTGATGACGAAGTCGACGCCCTCCTCGCGGGCCCAGCCGAGCTGCTCGCGATACTGCGCGCGCACGACCTCACCCGAGGGGACCGGATCTGCCGGGTCGTAACACCACGTGTTGCAGATGTTGCCCGCGACGAGAGCGCCGCCCTCGGCAGCGATCTCGTTGGCGATGCGCACCGCCGTGCGGTTCATCAGTTCCAGGTCGTCGCCCCTGCCGACGTCGCGCAGCTTCTCGCGGTGCGCGTAGTAGGTCAGGGCCACCATCACGTCCGCGCCGGCGCGCAGGAACTCCCGGTGCAACTGGCGCAGCGCGTCCGGCGCGTCGAGGATCACCTCCGGCACGTACGGTCCGGCCTTGACGTAACCGCGGCGCTCGAGTTCGAAAACATATCCCTCGGCGCCGATCACGGGCCCATCGGCGAGACGCTCGACGAACCCGCGGGTGGACGGACGGTTCACTGTGACCTCCTCGAAGTAGCAACGAAACGCGATGGGTCGAACCGCCCGATGTCATAGACGGTTCCGCCGTGCAGGGCGAGGTCGCACAGCACGCGACCGACCCACGGAGCGAATTTGTATCCGGTGCCCCGCCAACCGACGCCGACGTTGACGTTCGGCACGCCGGGGACCGGGCCGAGCACGAAGTCGTCGTCGGCGACCAGGTCGTAGTCGCACTGGTCGACGTCGAGGACATCGTTGACCTCGGCGTCGGCGAGGCCGGGCAGGCACCGAGCCACGAAGTCGGCGACATCGCGTATCCCGGTGCGCCCGCGCGGGATGTCCGGCGGGTTGTAGTAGCCGATCTTCACCGCGTCGATGACACCCTCGACGATCGGGTGCACGTACACGCCGGTGTCGAGGTAGGCGATGACCGGCATCACGTCCGAGGTGAACAGGTGCCGGGTGTCGTCCGTGGGTCGCAGGTACTTCGCCTCGCTCGGCCGGTCCTTGGTCAACGGCACCTGCAGCTGATTGCCGGCGAGCGCGGCCAGGACGTCGTTGGTTCCGTGCCCGGCGGTGACGACGACCGAGCGGGCGATGAACTCACCGGCGTCGGTGCCGACCCGGACCACGCCGTCCGACGACTCGATCGTGGTGGTCGTGACGTGCTCGTGCACCGGCACCTTGCGGGACTCGAGGGTGCGCGTGAGCGCACGCGTCACTGCGCCAAGATCGGCAAGGCCGGCAACCGGATCGAGTTGGGCCAGATCGGCTTCGAGATACGGGAACCGCGTTTTCACCGCGGGACCACGCAGCTCCTCGAGCGGCATGCCGATCGCGCGCAACGTGTCCGTGCTCAGCTGGGCGTACGTCTGGTCGAGGTCTGGGGTCACAGATTCCGACGCGATGTTCATGCAGCCGCAGCGCACCAGCACGTCGGTGCCGGTCGCCTGCTCGAAGTCCGTCCACAGCCGGATGGCCTCGTCGGCGAAGCGGGCGTAGACCGGGTCGAGATAGTCCTTGCGGTAGGACCGGGTGCGGCCGTAGGACGCGGTGCGCGGGTCGCCGACACTGCCGCGTTCGAGCACCGCGACCCGCTGCGCCCGCGCCGACGCGTGGTAGGCCGTGAACAGGCCCATCACGCCGCCGCCGATGACGAGCAGATCCAACAGGTTCTCGGAGTCGTAGCTCACGCGACGCCCCACGGCCGTAGTTCCTCGGCGTACGAGACCGACGTCCTGCGCAGCAGGCCGTTCTCGCTGACCTGGTACTGACCCATCCGCCACAGCGGCGGCGAATAGGCGTGGATGCTGACGGTGCCCGGATCGCGCCCGATCAGCCGGTGGATGTGGTCCGGGGCGAAACTGAACGCCAGCCCGCGACTCACCTCGGTCGCGAGGTTCGCGACGCCCACGCGCGAGGTTGCGCTCGACCAGGCAACCCTCGACGACGGCGACCGAACCGGACGAGATGTCGTGGTCGTGCCAGCCGGTGTCGTTCTGCGGCGACCAGCAGATCAACCAGATGTCGACGTGCGCGTCGCGGTGCAGGGACACGAAGTGACGCTCGCCGGCTCCGAAGTCGATGTGGTGGCGCCACGACTGCGGGCGGCGGGCGATCGTGGCGGCCAGGCGCACCAGCTCGCTCTGATCGAGATCACGGTCCGGAAGCTGGTCGATGTCGAGCACGGCCGGTGCCTGCGCACCGTCGATGAGTGCTGCGGATCGAGCCGGGACGGCAGGGCGTTCAGAGCCTAACGACGCGGTCATGCGAGTCCTCCTTCTTTCAATCGCGCCGGATTGGTCATGGTGATGGCGTGCCTGGCGGCGTCACCGAGATCGGTGTCGATCGGTTCGGCGTACGGACGGTCACTGCCGAGCACGAGCGCATCGACGCCGAGCACCCGCGTCAGTGCATCGACCGCCTGGCGCCCGCAGGAGGAGGTGTCGACGAACACTGCCGGGTCGACGGCGAACCGGCCGCCGCCGCGCGCGCTGAACCGTTCGTGCTGCAGCGGCGCGAGACCCGCGCCGGCCACGAAGCAGATGCGCAGGTCGGGCAACAGGTCGCGGCCGGCGGTGTGCCAGGCCCACCACGCGGCTTGCACCTGCGCGGGGTAGCCGACGACGGCGGCCCACCACGACGGCACGTCGAGTGCCCGGGTCGGTCCCGGGTGCACCAGCACGGGGCGATTGTGCTGCTCACAGGACCGCAGCAACGGCGCGGCCTCCTCCACCGCGGCCGGGGTGTCGAGCATGGTGGCCGAGACCTGCAGGCCGATCAATCCGCGCTCGAACAAGCCGACCAAACCGTCGAGGTCCGGATCCTGCTCGGCCACCGCGGCCCAGCCACCGAACGGTTCGCCGATGGCGAGCACACCCTCGTGCCAGGCATCCAGCAACTCGGTTGCCTCGCCGGGCGGCAGCGCCTCGATGCCGAGCGGGGCCGACGGCGAGAGCAGGATGTCGGTGTCCGGATCGAGCGCGGCCCGCGTCCGGACGTCGTGGGCGGCGGGGTCGATCTCGTACGGCGGCTCGCCGTCGGTGTGCAGGGTCCATCCGCGCAGGTACGGCGGCGTGTTACGACGACGCAGCGCCTCGATGAGCGCAGGCGGCCAGACGTGCTGATGAACGTCGCATCGACGTCCGACCGCAGCCACGTCCTCGAACTCCTACCCGTCGCCCGAATCTACTGAATCGCTTCACTGTAGCGTTTCACCAATACGGCCGCGACACCTTCGTGTCAACATCTCGTTACGCTGGGCGGCGTGCGCGAACGAGCGAAACGGATCACGCTGCGCGATGTCGCGCTCGAATCCGGCTTGTCCGTGACCGCTGTTTCCTATGCGTTACGCGGGATCCAGGTGCCCGAGGAGACCCAGCAACGGGTACGCGAGGTTGCCGACCGGCTCGGGTATCAGGCCGATCCGATCGCTCGTGCGCTCGTGTCGGGTCGCACCGGTTACGTCGGCATGCTCTGCGGCTCGCTCGAGGACATCTGGCAGCAGAATGTCGCGGCCACCCTGGCCCGGGCCCTGCTGGACTACGGCCGGCACGCGCTCATCGTCGACGCGTCGAACAACGCGGAGTTCGAGGCCGAGCTCGCCGATCAGCTGGTCGGCCAGCGGGTCGACGCACTCCTGGCGCTGTGGGTCGACCCGAACGGTGCGCATTGGCAGGAGATCGCCCGACGCACCGTGCTCGTCGCGGTCGGTGAAGCGCTGCCCGGGGCTGCCACCGCCGCCGAGGTGGTCTTCGACAACGACGCCGGCGTCTCGATGGCACTCGCGGAGCTGCACCGCGCCGGGCACCGGCGGATTGCGGTGATGACACCGTCGCCGCGAATCACACCTGATCGAGCTGCCGAGGTGGCCATCCGCCGCATCGCGGCCGAGTACGGCATGCAGATCGGCCTGCACATGTCGACACACGAACTCGAGAACGCCACCGCTGTGGCCGATGCCGCGCTGAACACGGACACCCCGCCCACCGCCTTCTTCTGCCTCGCCGACTCGATGGCCTACGGCGTCTACGCCGCCGCGGCGCGACTGGGTCTGTGCATTCCGGACGACGTGTCCGTGCTCGGCTACGAGGACCATCCGGTCTCGCAACTGCTGACGCCCCCGCTGTCCAACCTGCGCTGGCCGGTCGAGGACATGGTGGCCTACGCGGTGGAGCGCACCATTCGCGCCATCGAGGACGACAAGCGGTCACGGCGAAAACTGTTCACGCCGGTCGAACAGTGGCGGGGATCCGTCGGCAAGGCTGTCACGCGGCGTCGCTGATCGCGCTCGTTCCCGGGCCGCGCGCCGTCAGTGGCGCGGCACACACGGCCGGTCGACGCGAGCGTCATCGGGCTGACAGACAGTCGCAGTTGCCGATGATTTTCTCTACTCATTCCTGAGCGCGTCCGCCTCCGCGAGAGCGACGGCCGCGCGTCTGCTCTCAACCGTACGGAGATGATCCACGTGTCACCACGAAGCAAACTGCCCACCGGGCGGATGGTGGCGGCCGTCGCCGCCGCGTCCGTCGCCGTCGCGGGCGCAGCCGTCATGTTCGGCGCCGACGCTGCGAACGCCGCGCCGAGCCACGCCAAGGCGACGACGCCGTCGACCACCCCGGTCACCTTCACCTACCAGGGTGCGCAGGTGCAGACCTACACCGTGCCCGATGGCATCGGGTGGGTGCAGCTGCAGGTGATCGGTGGCGGCGGCGGTCCGAACAACAACACGCTGAGCGCTTCGGACGGCGCGGAGGTGACGGGCACCGTGAAGGTGAGCACGGGTGACAAGCTGCTGATCTCGGCGGCCGGCTCGGGCAACAACAACTTCAGCGGCGGCGGCCCCGGCGGCTGGGGTGGCCTCGGCGCCAACGGTGGCGACGGCAACAGCGCGAGCGACGACCTCCGCAACGGTGGTGCCGGCGGTGGCGCATCGACCGTGCAGATCCAGGGATCCGGCGCGCCACAGACCCTGATCATCGCGGGCGGTGGCGGCGGCATGGGCGGTGCCAGCGGCGATCCGAGCCACGCCGGCTCGGGAGGCACCGGCGGCGCCAACGGAAGCTGGACCGGCAGCAACGGCGGCAACGGCACGAAGGGCCCGTTGGGCGGCAAGGGCGGCAAGGCCGGCGGGCAAAGCGGGCCGGCTGGTGCACGCGGCGAGGGCGGCAGCGGCCTCGGCGGCAACGGCGGCGCGGGCGGCGGTGGCGCGAACGGTGGCTCGGCCGGCAGTGGCGCGAAGGGCGCGTCGGCCGCCGGCGGCGGCGGTGCCGGCTCGTCGTGGGCCGCGCCTGCGGTCACCGGCGCAGCCGTGAAGCAGTCGGGCGTCCACTGGTACAACCCCCTCTACCCGTCCCCCGTCAATGCGCCGAACGGTTCGGTCGTCGTCACGCCGATCGCGAAGGTTGCGCCTGGGGTCCAGCTGACCGTCCAGAACACCCAGATCACCCAGGGCGCCACCACAGGGCCGATCACGGCAGTCATCCCGACAACCGACGGTTACACCCCGACCGGCACCGTCGATTTCGCCGACGTGACGAACGCGGCGCAACCCGTCGACCTCGGTTCGGCGCCGATCGTCAACGGCACGAGCAGCAGTGTCGCGACGATCCCGCAGGCCACCCCGGCTCTGCAAACCGTCGGCACCCACGAGATCCAGGCGTCGTGGACCGGCGACGCGAACTACGCCGCGGCCACGAGCAACACGATCACCGTCACGGTCACGGCGACGACCGCGCGTCACGTGTCGGGGAACTCCGACACCCGGGGCCTCGGCCGCTATCCCGGCTGCCATGCCCCAGGCGCGGTCGTTGGACGTCGACGCGGCCGCCGACACCTCGTCCGACGCCGCCGGCATCACCACCGCGATCTGCGTTCTCGCGGCCCTCGTACTCGTCGGCGCGGGCACGGTGCTGGTCCGCCGGCGCCGGCAGGCGCACCGACCGGCCGGGGGCGCCGATCCCAGCTGAGCGACGAACACGAGCGTGGCCGGCCGTCATCCGTGACGGCCGGCCACATTCCGTTCACCGAGCGGAATCGCGGGAGTCGCGATCTCCGGCCAGCTTGGTGAGGATGCGGTGCAGCTGCCGGCGTTCGTTGTCGCTCAGCACTTCGAGGAACCGCTCCTGGATCTCGGTCACGACGCCGCCGAGGCGGGCGAGCTCCACCCGCCCGGCCCGGGTCAGCTTCACGACGTTGCGTCGAGCGTCGAGCGGGTCCCGTTGCCGCGTGACGAACCGACGCGCTTGCAGGTCGTTGACCGCGGCCACCACGTCGGACGGGTCGATCCCGGTGCGCCTGCTCAACTCGATCTGGGAGGCAGCGCCTTCGTCGGCCAACGAGGCCAGCAGCCTCGACAGATAGCCACTGGAGCCGGCCGCGGCGAACGCTTCGACCCGGATCGCCTGGGCCCGCGCATTCGCGCGGGACAGCAGCCAGGTGTGCGTCTGGTCGATCCGGTTGCTCGGCATGACTGAAGTCTAGTAAAAACCGTTGGACACACCCACGAACTCGCGTATCGTTGGCGACACCAACGATTGAGGAGTGGACATGACCCGAGAATTCGGACCCCAACTGCTCGGTGAGACCGAGAAGACGCTCCAGGCGATTCTTCGCCGCGCGCTCGCCGGCACCGGCCTCGACGAGCGGCTGTGGGTCGCGCTGCGGGTGGCCGCACAGCCGGACGGAACGGCGCTGCGCCATCGCCTTGCCGATCGGGCCCGGTTCGAGGACGCCGACGCGCTCGTCGCGAGCTTGGAACAGCGCGGCCTGGTCGCCGACGGTGCCCCCACGGTCGAGGGGCACGCCGTGCTGGAACGGGTCCTGACGAAGTCTGCCGCGCTCAGTGGCCCGATCTGGGAGGGCATCGACGATGCCGACGCTGCTGCCCGCGCACTCACCGAGGTCTTGACCCGCGCGCGGACCGTCCTCGGCAAGATCGCGTAGGCCACACCGGATCGCTACAGATACAAGCAGAAAGGATGACCAGCGGGATCGACACACACCCGCACGTCGTCCTGCGGCTGGAATGCGGCCAGCTCCGCGCCGCACTCCAGCGCGTGGGCGACAGCGTCCTCGAGGTCATCGACGCGGACCTCGAGGTGCAGCTGCATCTGCTGCGCATCGGCGCGACCGGGCCAGATCGGCGCGCGGTGGTACTGCTCGTACTGACACGTCACGCCGACCCCGCCGCCCGGGTCGGACACCACCACGAAGGTGGGGCCGTCCTGCTCGACCCGCCAGCCGAACAGGCGCGCGTAGAAGTTGGCCAGCTGTACCGGGTCAGCGGCACCGAGATTGACATGCGTCAGAGTCAGTTCGGCCATGCCCATCTCTACCATCGACGCGGGCCGACAGTTCTCGCCCGACCCGGCTCGACGCCAGGGCCCCGGAGCCGGCGCTCCGCTCGCTGCCGTACACACGCTCCCCTGGTCGGGCTACGCGATGAGGAGCAGTACTGGCACAGTGGAGCGGTGAACGATGCGGGTGGTCGCGGCGGCCTCGTCCAGGCCCGTGGCCTGTCCGTGGACCGCATCGTGACGCAGACGCTCGAATTGATCGACGAGCAGGGCATTGCCGCGGTGTCGATGCGCACCGTCGGTGAACGACTCGGAGTCCGGGGCATGTCGCTGTACAGATATGTCGCGAGCCGCGAAGAGCTCTTCGACGTCGTGGTCGAACGCATCGTCGACGAACTGGCTGCCGACTCGCAGGTCCGATTGCGGCCCGAAGCAGGCTGGCGCGACTACCTCACCCGCCTCGCCGCCGGCGTCCGCCGCTACGCGCGTGCGCATCCGCACGCCTTTCCGCTGGTTGCCACCCGTCCCCCGGGCGCGCCGTGGATCAATCCACCGCTGCGTTCGCTGCGCTGGATCGAGGCCATGCTTGCCGGCTTGCGCGACGAGGGTTTCACCGACGAGCAGGTGCTCTTCGCGTACCGCACGTTCAACAGCTTCCTGCTCGGTTTCCTGCTGCTGGAGACCAGCGCCGCGGTCCTGCGCGATCCCAAGCCCGGTGACGGCTCGTTCCAAAGCGGAGGCGACTCGGCCGGGACTGATCCGGTGGACCCGGCCGATCCGGTTCCCGGTGCACTGAGCCCCACTCGGGGGCGCACCCACCGCAAGAAGTTGGTCGAGGCCGAATCGCCCGCGGAGTACGTCGATCCGGTCGGCGACGTCGACGCGGAGGCCTTTCCGAACATCCATCGTCTGGGTCCGGGGCTCATCGAGGCGCACTACGACGCGGAGTTCGAGTCCGGCCTGGCGGACCTGCTCGATCGCATCGACCGGTTCCTCGGCGAGAGCTCTCGACCCGACAAGCGCGGTCGGAAGCGGCCCCGCCGCTGAAAGTCGTCGAAATTGATGTCCGAGAACCTGTTACCGGCGGGCCTGGCGGGGAAACTTCAGGTGTAAGCAGGCGTCCAGCATCGGGCTGATCTGCTCATCGGATCGGATCAACTGCCGCCAACCCCGCGGCGGCCCTCGCGCCCCTCGCGACGCTCTGATCCCGGTCCTCCATCCGTCGCTGCGCTGTCGTGCGCGCAGTCCCGCACACATCGTCGTTCCGAACCAAGTGAGGAAACATGACCGAGTACCGCGACCCGCTGACCCCTCCGTCGCCCGAGACGGCACCGCCGACCTCCGCACCCCCGATGGGCGCCGGTGGTCCATACCCGCAGTCGCCCCCGT
Organism: uncultured Actinomycetota bacterium; assembly: GCA_963850835.1. Classification (GTDB taxonomy): domain Bacteria; phylum Actinomycetota; class Actinomycetes; order Mycobacteriales; family Jatrophihabitantaceae; genus Jatrophihabitans. Next base: position 250,953 of record CAWKNB010000012.1, read on the forward strand.
TCAGTGACCCGGTGGCGGCCCCCGCGTGGCCCGGACGCGACTCCGACACGAACGGTGCCGACTCGCCGTCGATGAAGGACAAGGCGACCGACACCGCGCAGGCCGGCAAGCAGGCCGCCGGCGAGGTCGCCCAGACCGCCGGCGACCGCGCCAAGGATGTGGCGCAGGAGACCAAGGCGCAGGCACGCAATCTCGTCGGACAGGCTCAGGACCAACTCCGCGAACAGGCCTCGACGCAGCAGAGCAATCTGGTGAGCAGTCTGCGCTCACTGGGCGACGAGCTGAACTCGATGGCAGACCGCGGCGAGAATGGTGGGCAGGCCACCGACCTCGTGTCGGAAGCCGGTACCCGGGCGCACTCCGTCGCCTCCTGGCTCGATGATCGTGAGCCGGGTCAGCTGGTGGAGGAGTTGCGTTCATTTGCGCGCCGCAAGCCCGGCGTCTTCATCTTCGGTGCGCTCGCCGCCGGTTTGGTCGCCGGCCGCCTCACTCGTGGTGTCGTGGCCGTCCACCAGAGCGACGACGACGCCGGCGTGGAGACACGATCGATCTCATCCGACGTGCCGGGCGAGACCCACATCGGCAACCACAGCGCCGACCTGCGCACCGAGGTGCAGCCGTGACCAACGCGTACGGCACCGACCCGGAAGCGGGAGACATCCGCGAGGTATCGGTCGGCCAGTTGCTCTCGGACGTCAGCCGCGATTTCTCGACCCTGATGCGCCAGGAGGTCGAGCTGGCCAAGGCCGAGGTCAAGGCCGAGGTCAGCAAGGCCGCCCGCGGCGCCGGCATGCTCGGTGGCGCCGGCTTCGCCGGATACATGGTGCTGCTGTTCTTGTCGTTCGCCCTGTGGTGGGGGCTCGAGAACATCATGGACGCCGGACTCGCAGCGCTGATCGTCGCTGTCGTCTGGATCGTCATCGGCGCCGTCCTGTTCGTCGTCGGACGCAGCCAACTTCGCAAAGTGAATCCCAAGCCCGAGCGCACCGTCGACACGGTGCGCGAGGTGCCGACCGCCCTCAAGCCCAACGCGTAGGAGATACGACATGAGTTCCCCGGAACAGATCCAAGCAGACATCGAGCGCACCCGCGCCAGCCTGTCCACCGACGTCGACCGCCTCAGCGACAAAGTGGCGCCGAACAAGGTCATCGGTCGCCGAGTCGACAGCGTCAGGAGCGGTGTCAGCTCGGTCCGCGACAAGGTGATGGGATCCGCGGATGACAACAACGGCCTACGCGGCGCGGGTGACACCGTGTCGTCGAAGGCCTCGGACCTGAAGTCGGCAGCCGGATCCGCCCCGCAGGCGCTGCGGCAGCAGACCCAGGGCAATCCGCTGGCGGTCGGTCTGATCGCATTCGGTGTCGGCATGCTCATTTCCTCCTTGGCGCCCGCCTCGCAGGCAGAGCAGGACCTCGCGCAAACTGCCGAGAGCAAGGCGAAGGAACTCGCCGAGCCGTTGAAGCAGACCGGCCAGGAGATCGCCGAGAACCTCAAGGAGCCGGTGCAGGACTCGGTCCAGCAGGTGAAGGACACGGCCACCGAGGCGGCGCAGGACACCGCCGACCACGCGAAGTCCGCCGCGCAGGACGTCAAAGAACCGCTGCAACAGTGATTCGTGAGGTGAGACATGGCAACCGAACGACAGCGGGAAGGTGACTCTCCCGCAAACCGGCCGACGATGACCGACGAGCAGCGCTTGGATTTGTTCCGCAGCAACGGCAACGATCACGATGACACCGTCGACGATCGAGATGACCGGACCGACGGTCGAGATGACTCGACCGACGGTCGCGAGGACCAGGCCGATCGTCGCACGGGTCGCGGTGAACCGGAGCGACCCACCGATGTGCCGAAAGCCGGCTGGATGGAAGTCCTCAAGCGCTCCATGCGGGAGTTCAAACACGACGACATATCCGATCGCGCGGCCGCGCTGACCTACTTCGGGGTACTGGCGATCTTCCCCGGCATGCTGGTGCTGGTGTCGCTGCTCGGCCTGATCGGCAAGGCGAACGCCAACAAGATCCTCGACAACCTCGGTCAGGTCGCGCCCGGCGGGGTCAAGACCTTCCTGACCACGGTGATCAACCAGGTCCAGGGCAAGGCGGGCATCGCCGGCCTCGCCGGCATCATCGGGCTGGCCCTCGCGATCTGGTCGGCCTCGGGATATGTTGCGGCGTTCATGCGCGCGTCGAACGCCATCTATGACGTCGACGAAGGACGCCCGATCTGGAAGACCGGACCACTGCGTCTGGTCACCACGATCGCGTTGGTCGTCATGCTCCTGGCAGCGTTGGTCATGGTGGTGGTCACCGGGCCCATCGCGAGCCAGGTCGGGAAGGCATTCGGTATCGGCGATACGGCCGTGCTGATCTGGAACATTGTGAAATGGCCGGTGCTGCTGGTCGTCGTCAGCCTGATGTTCTCGCTGCTCTACGCTGTCGCACCGAACGTCAAGCAGCCGAAATTCCGCTGGATCACCCCGGGCGGAGTTCTCGCCGTCGTGATCTGGCTGATCGCTTCGGCTCTGTTCGCGGTGTACGTGTCGCTCTCGGGTTCGTACAACAAGACCTACGGCGCGTTGGCCACGGTGATCATCTTCCTGGTGTGGCTGTGGATCACCAATATCGCGATCCTGCTCGGCGCCGAATTCAATGCGGAGTTGCAGCGCGAGCGCGCCATCCAGGCCGGCATGCCCGCAGATCTCGAGCCGTTCGCAGAGGTTCGGGACACTCGCAAACTCGATGATCCACGCCGGGAAGAGGTCGAGCACGCCGCGCGGGTCCGTCAACGGACGATGACCGACGGCGACAACTGAATGCGCGCCGCGACATGATCGGGCCGCGCCAGGTGATCGCGGCCGCCGGCGACTCGTTCACCGCGCTGCCACAATTGCCCGCACTCGTGCAAAGGATCACGCAGTTGCTCGGCACGGTCGAGGCGTTGGTCGTACGCGCGGCGGCATTGATCGACAACATCGGCGAGACAGAGGTGCTGGCGCGGTCGGTAGCCGAACGTGCGATGACCACCGAAGCGGCGGTTGCCGACGTTGCCGACCAGACTGCGACCTCGTCCGCGCGCATCGCCGAGCTGCTCGACCGCTTCGAACCTGCTCTCGTCGAACTCCACCCGATCGTCGACAAGACGGCCCATCAACTCGCCGACACCGACGCCGAGGAGTTCGCATTTCTGATTCAGCAGGTGCCGACGCTGGTACGCACGGCGGAGGACGAATTGATCCCGACCTTGCAGACCCTGCGTTCGGTCGCACCCGACCTCGCCGAGTTGCTCGAGGTGTCCCGCACGCTCAACGAAATGCTCGGCGCGGTTCCCGGCTTGGGCCGTGTCAAGAAACGCATTGATGACGACGATGCGTAATCACCGCTGCGCCGCTCCTGCGGTGCGCCGACCGAAAGGAATGCACGATGCCGGATCTGGATGACGCCAAGAAGTTCGCGCAGGACCACGACGACCAGGTCGATCAGGGCTTGGAGAAGGCGGGCGACGCTGCCGGCGACAAGGTCGGTCACCAGGATCAGATCGACAAGGCCGTCGACAAGGGTCAGGACGCGACCGGCGGCGACGACGGCCAGTAGCTTCACCGATCGGTCTGCGTGCAGCGGACGCCGTTCACAGATGGGTGAGCGACGTCCGCTGCCGCGGTTGCGCTCGACCTGGCACCACCGCTTCAGGTACTCCCGGTAGCGAGTTCGCCAGCGAACGGCCTACAAGCGGTTGTGATCGGTTTCCCCGACTACCGATGGGATCTGCAGCAACTGCTCGTCGACGGGCAGTGGCTCGCCGCCCGCCTCATCGGCACCGGGACACACACCGGTCCGTTCCGCGGCATCGCGCCGACCGGCCGAGTCATCCGCACCCAGGAGCTGGTGATATACCGGGTGGCCGGCGCGAAGATCGCCGATTGTTAGGGCAACCTCGGCTTTACCGTCCGTGACGAGCTGACATCCGGCAGCGGCATAGCGAACACATCATGACGTCGCGACCGGCACACCGTGCACCAGCACGGCCTGCGGCCTGAGCAGGGCGGTCATGTCGTGCTCGAGGTCGCCGTCCACGACGAGCAGATCGGCGTGCCGACCGAGCGCGAACCGGCCCTTGGTCGCGCCGACGCCGCACGCCGCGGCCGCCCCGGACGTCGCCGTGGCCAGCGCTTCGGCCGGGCCCAAGCCGGCGGTGACGAGCTCGCAGACAGCGAAGGGAAGTGTGCCGTGCCGCTTGGGTGGTGCGATGCCGGAATCGACGCCGGACACCAGGCGCACTCCCTCGCGGTGCAGGCGACCGACGAACTCCCACCTGCCCTGCAGCATCTGCTCGGCGGTGGTACCCATCCGTTCGAGCATCGCCTTGAGCGCCGGTGGCGGCTCCTTCATCACGCGCAGGTCCACGCCGATCGTCGGACACACCGCGATCTGACTGCGCACCAGGGCCGCCAGTGTCTCGGCACTGACCTGGCCGAAGCCACGGTCGGTGACGCACGTGCAGTGTTCGATGCCGTCGACGCCGACCGCGATCGCCTGCTCGACCGACGGGGTGCCGTGCGCGTGGGCGGTGACCGGCAGACCGGCCGCGTGCGAACGATCGACGACGAGCTGCAGCTCGTCGGTCGTGAATTGCGTGCGCATCACATCCGTACCCGGAGTGTTGACACCTCCCGACGCCATCACCTTGACCACGTCCACGCCTCGGTCAGCCCGCTCTGCCACGGCGCGAGCGATCTCTGCGGTACCCGAGACCTCCCCACCGAGGAAGTGGCAGTGCCCGCCGGTGCTGGTCAGCGGCGGCCCTGACGCGACGATCGTGGGTTCGAGCGTTCCCGCCATCGGCGGCCTGTCTCGCCGCTGGACAACGCAGAACCGCCGGTCACCCAGGTCGCGCACAGTAGTCACGCCCGCCGCGAGCTGATCGGCCAGGGCACGCGTGATGACGTCATCGGCCTGCTCGGCGGTGTAGCCGGCGACCCGGTCCAACGCCGAGACCCCGCTGTCGGTCACGAGGTGCGTGTGTGCGTCGATCAGGCCCGGCAGCAGCGTCCCGTCGTAACCGGTCGTCGGACAGTCGTCAGGAACCTCGTAGCCGAACGGCTCGACACCGATGATCACGCCGTCGTCGACCAGCACGGTAGCGCCACCGGCGCGAAACACCGCACCGTCGAAGGCGTGGGTCGCACGTATCGCGTGCACGCCGCCGTCCTACTCGCGCGCCCGGGCCCACGCAAGAGCTACTGCTCGATCAGGCGCGCCTTGATCTCGGGTTTGACGATCTTGCCGACCCGCGATCGCGGGAGGTCGTCCCAGATCCACACCTGTTTCGGCGCCTTCACCGAACCGATCCGAGCCTTGACGAACCCGATCAGGTCCTCGGTGTCGACGCTCGCGCTGGGCGCGGCCTGTACGACGGCGACGACCCGCTCGCCCCATTTCTCATCCGGAAGCCCTACGACCGCGCAGTCGCGCACCGCTGCGTGTGCCATCAGCGCCTGCTCGACCTCGGTCGAGTAGACGTTGAACCCGCCGGTGATGATCATGTCCTTCGCACGGTCGACGATGTACAGGTAGTTGTCCTCGTCCACGTAGCCGACGTCGCCGGTGTGGTGCCAGCCGAACTTCGTCGCCTCTTCGGTCGCGGCGGGGTTCTTGTAGTACCCGGCCATCACCAGCGACGAGCGGATGACGATCTCGCCACGCTCACCGCGGGGCAGCACGGCTCCGTCCTCGCCCATGATCGCGACGGTGACGAGCGGTGCAGGCCGCCCGGCCGATGCGAGGCGATCGCGCGCGATCGAGCCGTCGGGCAGGAAGTGGTCGGCCGGCGGCAGCATGGAGATCATCATCGGCGCCTCGGTCTGTCCGAACAGCTGGGCCATCACCGGTCCTATGCGGGTCAGTGCCTCTTCCAGGCGAGCCACCGACATCGGTGCGGCGCCGTACCAGAAGCATTGCAACGACGAGAGATCCGTGTCGTCCAGCCCGGGGTCGGCGAGCAGCATGTAGATGAGCGTCGGCGGCAGGAACGTGTGCGTGATGCGGTGCCGCGGGATGAGTGACAGGAACTCGTGCACGTCCGGCTTGCGCATGATCACGATCTCGCCGCCGAGGGAGAGGACCGGGAAGCACAGAACCCCCGCCGCGTGGGTGAGCGGCGCCAGCGCGAGGTAGGTCGGCCGGCCGTGGAACGGGTAGCCGATCAGCGTCAGCGCGGTCATCGTCTCGAGGTTCGAGCCGGTGAGCATCACACCCTTCGGGCGCCCTGTCGTGCCGCCGGTCCCCACGATCATCGCGAGGTCGTCGACATAGGCTTCGTCGGCCGGGAGTCCGGGGGCTGCATCCCGGCCGACGAAGTCATCCCACCCGAGCGCCCAGTCGATGGCCGCGTCGAGGCAGACCCAGGTGCGCACCTTCGGCAACTCGCCGCGGATCCGGTCCACCAACGGCGCGAACGCGGCCTGGAAGATGAGCACCTCGCAGTCGAACAGGTCCAGCAGTTCCCGGTTCTCGGCCGCTTCGTTGCGCGGGTTGACGGGGCACCAGACTGCACCGGCTCGGCTGATGCCGAACACACTGGAGAAGGCGATCGGGTCGTTGGCGGACAGGATCGCGACCGAGGTCCCGGCATGCACGCCGACGGCCGACAAGCCGGCCGCGATGCGATGCGACAGGTCCTGCACGTCCGCGTAGGTGAAGGTCGTGCCGTCGGTGGTCAGACACGGTGCGTCGGGTGCGAGCGACGCACCCTTGTCCAAGTAGTCGACGAGGCGCACGAGCGTCAGTTCCCGACGGGCGGTCCGGCAGACCTGCTCACATGCCCATCCCACCGTCGACCGACAGGCCGGCACCGGTGATGAACCGGCTCGCGTCGCAGGACAGGAACACGACGACATCGGCCATGTCCTCGACGGTGCCGAGGCGACCGGCCGGGGTGAGTTCGACGACGGCGCCGACGGCCTCCTCGGGCGACGAGAACAGCCCGAGCTCTGCGACGTCGTTGGCCAGGCCCGCGCCCATCGCAGTCGGCACCAGCCCGGGATAGATGCAGTTGACGCGCACGCCGTAACCGAGTTTGCCGCTCTCCATGGCCGCGACCCGGGTCAACCGGTCGACGGCCGACTTCGTCGCCGAGTACACGCTGATGCCCGGGAAGGCGATCGTCGCGGCGACCGACGCAACGTTGGTGATCGTGCCGCCCGCACCGCCCGCTCCGCCCGGGCGCATCGCCCGAAGGCCGTGCTTGATGCCGAGCGTCGTGCCGAGGATGTTCACCTCGAGCATCTTGCGGACGTCTGCGGGGTCGACCTCGGTGATCAGGCTCGTGATCTCGATGCCGGCGTTGTTGACGAGCAGGTCGAAGCCGCCGAGCTGGTCGACGGTCGAGGCGATGGCGGACTCCCAGCTGGACTCATCCGTGACGTCGAGGTTGACGAAGCCGTGGCCGTCGCCGAGCGCCTTCGCCGTGTCGGCGCCGCTGTCCTGCACGTCACCGATGACCACTCTGGCGCCGGCCGCCGCGAGCGCCTTGGCCATCCCTTCGCCCAGGCCCTGCGCGCCGCCGGTGACCAGCGCTGATCGCCCGGTGAGGTCCATCGAGGCCATTGCGACTCCGTTCCCGCTCGGGGTGTCTCCAGCTGTCGCGGCCAGACTCCCGCGGTTCTTGACAAGTGTCAAGACCAGCCGTTCTGACCAGTTGTCAAGGAGATCGACTACCCTGCGAGGCATGACGTCGGCCGTCTCCACCCACCGCCGCGACGCGCGGCGCGACGAGTTGGCCGACAGTGCGCTGCGCACGCTCGGCGAGCTCGGATACGCGCGGACGAGTCTGCGCGAGATCGCGAACAACAGTTCGTTCACCCACGGGGTCGTGCACTACTACTTCCGCGACAAGACCGAACTGATCGTCTATTGCGTGCGCCAGTACAAGAAGAAGTGCGTCACGCGCTACGACGACGTCGTGGCGAGCAGCGACCACCGCCGACGCACTGGCCCGCGCGTTCGTCGCCAAGCTGGTCGAGACAACGGTCGAAGACGCGCCGATGCACCGGCTCTGGTACGACCTGCGCACGCAGAGCATGTTCGACGCCGAATTGCGTCCGCACGTGCTCGACATCGACGCTGCCCTCGAGGCCATGGTGTGGCGGGTGATCAGTCGCTACGCCGAGCTGGCAGGCAGCGAGCCGACCGTCGAACCAGCGATGGCCTACGCGCTGCTGGACGGCATCTTCGAGCGCGCGCTGCTCGGCCACCTTGCCGGTCGCCAAGGGGCGCTCGACGAGCTGGTTCAGCAGGCCGAAGGCACTGTCGGCATGCTCGTCGCAGCGCCGAGCGGCTCGCGAACGCGACGCCGCCGAAGTGGCACAGTCGTCACCCGTGACCGGTGAGCTGCTGCCCCTGCTCGGCTTCGGCCTGCCGGTAGCGGGTGACTGGGCCACCCCGCAGAACATGCAGCGGATCGCCGGTCGTGCCGAGGAACTCGGCTACGCGTCGCTGTGGACGTTCCAGCGATTGCTGTACCCGGCCGGCGCTGGACTCGATCCGGCGCACCGCTCGGTGCACGACGCCGTGGTCCCGCTCGCCTACGTCGCAGGACACACGGACCGGATCAGGCTGGGGACCGCGACGATCTGCGCGCCGTTCACCCCGCCCGCGGTACTCGCGAAGACGATGACCTCACTGGACGTGCTGTCCGGGGGCCGGCTCACGGTCGGGCTCGGGATGGGCTGGCTCGCGCAGGAGTACACCGCTGCGGGAGTGCCGTTCGAGCGGCGCGGCGCGCGGATGGACGAGTACCTGCGGTGCCTGCGCAGCATCTGGACGCAGGACCCGGTCGAGTTCGCCGGCGAGTTCTACACCGTGCCGCGCTCGCACGTCGGGCCGCGGCCGGTGCAGCGACCGCATCCCCCGGTGCTGCTCGGCGGCACGGCCCCGGCCGCACTGCGCCGGGCCGGCCGGCTCGCCGAGGGCTGGATCTGCAGCAGTCGCCACGACCTCGCCCACATCGGCCGCAGCATCGAGACGGTCCGCGATGGTGCGCGCGAGGCCGGACGCGACCCGCAGGCCGCGCGGATCGTCGTGCGCGGGATCGTCGAGCTGGTCGACGATCCCGGCCACGAACGCGGTCCGCTGCGCGGGACCCGCGAGCAGGTGCTCGACGATCTCGTCGCCCTGCGCGCGCAGGGCGTCACCGAGGTGTTCTTCGACGTCAACCTCTCCCGCCGCGCCGACCTCGACTACGCCGAGCGGGTGCTCGATGCGCTCGCGCCTACCCGGCCTCGACCTTCGGCATGATCTCTTCCTTGAGGCGCTTGAGGTCGTCGAGCGTCTTCGAGCTCGGCACGTCGCGGAACGGCGGCCACAGCAGCGGCATGGTGAGGCCGGCGTCCTTGTAGCGCTTGAGGATGTCCTCGATCTGCTGTGCGCTGCCGGCCAGCAGGTTGGTGCCCTTGCCCGCCGGAGTCTGGTCCATCGGCTCGTCGGTGATCACGAACCAGATCATGCTGCACATGTCGAAATTGTCCGGGAACGTCTTGCCGAGCTCGTTGAGCTCGCGCTCCATCTCACCCTTCCAGCGCTTGATGTCCTCCGGCGAGTCCTGGATGCCGATCCAGCCCTGCAGGCCGTACTTCGCGATGCGCTTGGCAGACCGCTTCGGGTCTTTCAAGCCGGAGAAGTAGATCGGTGGGCCGCCCTGCTGGACGGGCTTGTGGCCGAAGCCGCACAGCGGGAAGTCGGCGAACTCGCCGTGGTACTCGAACAGCTCGTTGGTCCAGATGCCCTGCATGATCTCGATGGTCTCGCGCACGTGAGCGTGCCGACGCGCGAACAGATGGGAGACGCTGGAGGCGGCGAACTCCTCGGGCATCCAACCGGAGCCGACACCGACGTTGAGCCGCCCGCCGGACAGGTGGTCCTGCGTCGCGAGTTCGGCGGCGAGCACGCCCGGCGAACGGTACGGCGTGTCGATGATGCTCATGCCGATGCGGACCTTGGTGGTCTTCGCGGCCAGCCAGGGAATCAGCGTCATGCCCTGGAACCACTTTCCGCGCGAGATGACCGGCAGGGCCTTCGGGAGGTCGGTCATCATGCCGAACGGGTACTCCAGCTCCGCGCGGTCCGAGGTCTCCGGGACGACGATCCGGTCCAGCGTCCAGACCGAGTCGAAGTCGAGGTCCTCGGCCAGGCCGGTGAAGTCTTCGAGCTCCTTGACGGTCACCTCGTCGCGGAAGTTCGGGAGGTAGAGAGCGAGCTTCATGCGAGACGTCCTTCCCCTGCGGCAGCGGACTTCGACGGACCGTAACACGTCGTGGGACCTGCGTCGCTGTCTCAATTATCAGCATTGCGCAGGCGCTCGCGCAGCTCCCGCTTGACGACCTTCCCGTAGTTGTTCGTCGGCAGCGCGTCGACGAAGCGGTAGTCCTTCGGACGCTTGTACCGGGCGATGGTGTCGAGGCAGGTCCGGTCGAGGTCGGCGACCGACGGCGCTCGTGCGGCGTCGTCGGCGACGACGAACGCGACGACTGCCTCGCCCCACTCCGGGTCGGGACGGCCGACCACGGCCGCGGCGCGAACGTCGGGGTGGCGAAGCAGCGCTTCCTCCACCTCGCGGGGATAGATGTTCATGCCGCCGCTGATGATCAGGTCCTTCGAGCGGTCCCGCAGGGTGAGGAATCCGTCCTGGTCGAAGCTGCCGACATCGCCGGTGTGCAGCCAGCCGCCACGCAGGGTCTCGGCGGTGGCATCGGGCTGGTTCCAGTACCCGGCCATGACGACCTCGCCACGGACGACGACCTCGCCGACCTCGCCGACGGGGAGTTCGGCGTCGGCATCGTCGACGACGCGGACCTCGACGTCGGTGCGCGGGAAGCCGACGCTGCGCAACCGCTCCTGCCACCGGGGGTGATCGCGCTCGGCGTGATCGGCCTTGGACAGCGCGGTGATCGTCATCGGCGTCTCGCCCTGTCCGTAGATCTGCGCCAGCCGCGCACCGAACACCTCGAGGGCGTCCTGCAGGTCGGCGAGGTACATCGGCGCGCCGCCGTAGATGATCGTCTTCAGATTGCGCAAGTCAGCAGCGATGGCAGGGGCGCCGGCCAAGCGCTTCACCATGGTGGGCGCGGCGAACAGCGACATGCCCGGCCAGCGACGCAGGAGTGCGGCGATCTCGTCGCCGTCGACGCCGCCGGAGTGCGGCATCACGCTCACCGCTCCGCGAGCGACGTGCGGCAACCCGTACAGCCCCGAGCCGTGCGACAACGGCGCGGCGTGCAGGATGCAATTGTCGGGCATCACCTGGTCGATGTCGGCGAAGTAGCTCAGCGACGCCATGAGCAGGTTGCGATGGGTGAGCACCGCGCCCTTGGGCCGGCCGGTGGTGCCGCTCGTGTAGAACAGCCAAGCCGCATCCCCCGGCTGCCGGTCGACGAGTGCTGCGGGCGTCGATCCGATGAGCCGCTCCCACTGCGGTCCGGGTGCCAGTACCGCAGCGCGCAGCGTGTCGAGTTCGTCGACCAGCGGGACGACATCTTCTGCGTGCTCGTCGTCGGTGAGGACCACCGCCGCCGCGCTGTCGTCGAGGATGTAGGCGAATTCATCGCGGTGCAGCCGAGCGTTGACCGGCACCGCGGTGAGGCCGGCATGCCAGATGGCGAACAGTGCCTCGAGGTACTCGGGTCGGTTGCGCATCACGATGGCGACCCGGTCGCCCGGTGACAGCCCGAACGAGTCGCGCAGACCGGTCGCCGCGGCGGCCACCCTCGCGGCCATCACGGCCCAGTTCGCATGGACCCGGTCACCGTCAGCGAGGGCGGGAGCGTCCGGCCGTCGGCGGCCGTGGCGGCCCACCCACACTGCTACGTTCATCGCACGATCCCGCCATGGTGAAGGTGAGGCGATGCGCCCGGTGCCAGGGAACTGTACCCGCGCAAATCCGGGCCGAATGCGATGAGGCTGTCCCCCACCGAAGCAGGCGCGCGACTCGCAGCCCACGACCACGCGATCCTGTGCACGCTGCATTCAGAGCGCGGTGTCGACGCCGTGCCGGTCGTGTATGCGGTGAACGACGACGGTTGCGTCGGCATACCCGTGGACCGGGTCAAGCCGAAGTCGTCGTCGCGGCTGCAGCGCGAACGCAACCTCGAGGCCGACCCGCGGGCGGCGCTCCTGGTCGAGCACTGGGACCGCGGCGACTGGTCGCGGCTGTGGTGGGTGCGCGCCGAACTGCGATGGCAGCCTGGCGCGGACGATGAAGCGGCCGATCTTGCGCAGCGGCTGGCACGTGCCTACCCCCAATACCGCGACCAACCCTTCACCCGGATTCTGGTGCTGCGCATCATGGGCATCAGCGGATGGAGTGCGGCCGGCGATTGACCGGCGCCGCCACGCCTACGACTGCCAGCCGTAGAGCTCGCGTTCCCACAGCCACTCGACGACCCGATCGACGCCGCGGGCGAGATGGCGACGGTACGTGCTCATCGGCAGGCTCAGCACCTCTGCGGCGCGTTCCTGGGTACCTGCCGGCCGGACGTAGGTGCGGTCGAGTGCCCGGTACAGCTTTGCGTCGCGCGGGTCGTCGCGCAGCGAGCACACCGCATCGCGGATCACCCCGGCGAGGGCTTCGGCACGCGACGCGTCACGGTGCGCTGTCGGACACGACTCGTGACGCCGACAGGGCATTGCCCGCCAACGCCTCGCGGCGATGCAGGTCGCGAAGCGCTTGTCTGACGGCCGACGCGAACTCGATGTGCGACAACGCCTGCGTCGTCGGTTCCGGTGCCGGAGTCTCCGGCTCCACGTCGATCGCGGTCTCCCGGGTTCCCATCATGTCGAGCCACCGCTCGGGATCCATTCGGCGCCAGTCGTGGCCGTACACCCCGTAGGAGCGACCATCGACCACGAAGTCGGCCCCGGGCGCGCGTTGAAAGCCGATGTAGGCCATCAACGGTGCCGCGGCGTCCGGGTCGGCCCAGGTGATGAATTCCCACGTGGCGTTGCGGCGGGTGAGCCATCGTTGCGTCGATGCGATCGTCACCGCGTTGAGCGAAGGGGACGGAATCGCCTGATAGCTCTCGGCGTCGGTGAGGAAACGGCTCACGTAGACCTCTTCACCGGTGCGCGGCGGCGCGTTGCGCTGCACCCACGCCCACATCGCCTCCGTACCCGGATCTGCGGCAATGTCCTGCGCCGACGCGGCGTGCAGGGCGAGCATCGCCGCGAACCCGACGACGGGCGTACCAGGGCCACGGAACACGAGGAAGGCGTCGGGTTGGTGGTCGATCCAATGTGCGACCAACGCCGCCGACGCGTCGCCTTCGTGCCGCGTCGCGATGGCCAGCAACGCGTCGCGATCATCGGCGCGCAGCGTGTCGACGTAGACACCGCCGAAGCTGCGCCAGTCCCAGATCCGCGCCGCGAAGGGGTTGGTCCGGTGCAGGAAGACCAGATCGGCCACCGATTGCTGGGGATCGAGTCCGCGGTCCTGCAGGCGGGCCACGGCAGTAGTCGTGGACGGTGCGGTGCAGTTCCACGGACTGGTCGCGGTCGCGCCAGTGCGCATCTGCGACGAGCACGTCGCGGGCGAGATCGTGCGGCCGGATGCCGCGTGGTTCCTCTTCCATGAACGACAGGCTGCGCAGCCAGTCGAAGAGGTCCCGAGCATCGTCGATGGACAGCGCTGCCCGAAGCAGGCCCTGAGTCGTCGTGCGGGCATGTGCACTGACCTGCAAGGCACTTCGGTGCAGCTCGCTGGGAACACCTGCGACGAAACGTTCCAGCAGCCGTTGCACCAGATCGGGCGCGGCGCCCAGTGTCGCGGGCAGGGTGAGATCGCGGTGGTGCTGGTCGAGAAGGTCGAGGAGCAGTGTCAGCGCGAGCGGATGGCAATGGGTCGTCGCGATGAGGTGCTCGTGCAGTTCGTCGGGCACGCCTTCGGTACGCAGCAGCATGCGGGCATCGCCCGGCGCGAGGTTGCGCAACGGGACGACGACCAGGAGATCACGCCACCCCTGATCGTCGAACCAGCCGGGCGCCGGTTTCTCCCGCCCGGCGATGACGACGACGGTGCCGGCCGGCACCGACGGCACGAACTGCTCACGCAGCCATCCGTCCAGGGCCGCGGCATGCTCATAGGTGTCCAGCAGCAGCAGGCACCGCCCTGTCCCGAGATCACCGGCACGGACATCGCTCGCCGAGCGGCGCAACTGATCACCCAGCGCAGCACAGAAGGTCGCGGGCGCCGGCTCGATCGCCGACAGGTCCAACCGCGCCACTCGCGTTGCCGGATCGACCGCCGCATCTTGCATCGCGCGCAGCAGGGCGCTCTTGCCCACACCGCCTGGCCCGTGGACGAACGCGACGGCCAACGACGTGCCGGGCCGGGCCAACGCTCCCAGCACGAGGTCGATCTCGGCGTCACGACCGACGAAGCGCCGCGCTCGCGCCCGCTGCAACCGACCGGCGACAGCTTCAGGTCGCAGCTCGAGCACCGCAGCGTGATTTTCGTCCATGCCCGCTGGATTATCCACCGCCGGCCGATGCCGGACATGAGCATGTAGTGAGAGGAAACTGGGCTGGTGAGTGAGCGGTGATCGCTCCCATCGTGAGGGCATGCCACCACCACAAATGCCGGCGATCCGCTGGATCGTCACCGTGGCGGCAACAGCAGCCTCCACGTATGCACTGGATCTGATGGCAACCGCGTGCGGTGTCGTGCTGGCCACATCGCACCTGCTCGACGGACTCGATCACGCGACGCTGATCGGCATTCTGGCCGTGACATACGTGGTCTGGGCATTCGGTCTACGGACCGGGCTGCACGCCAATGCCGAGCTCCTCGAACAGACCGACGTGAGCACGAACGCACTCTCGAAGCTCGCCTGGGACCTCACCCGATCCAGAAGCGACCGCCGGCGCGCGCGCCGGCTGGCTGCGGCACTCGGCTATCTCGCGATCGAACTGCTCAAGGAAGTGCCGTACTACCTCGCAGCGGTCGGTGCGGCGCTCGTGAGCGACTCGATCGAGGCCGACGACGCATTGGTGTTCCTCGCCGGCGCGAACCTCGGCGCCGCAGGATACGAATACGTCCTCGGCCGCAGTACATGCGCGCTCCTCGCCCGCCGCGTGCATGCCTCCTTCGACACCGACTGGGTCGCCGCCGAATACCTGGCCGAGTACTACCGCGTCGTGGAACCGGACGAGCGGCGCACGATCGCATTCTTCGTCGAAGCCATGCGGCACGCCGACCCGGGGCAACCGGTGCTGGTCTTCGGGACCGGACCCACGCTCCACCACGTGTTCCTCGCTGCGCGCGACGCCTCGGAGATCCATCTGGCCGACTACCTACCGGAGAACCTCCGCGAGATCCGGCGCTGGCTCGACCGGGACCCGGGCGCCCACGACTGGCGACCGTTCGTCGAGTACACGCTGCAGTGCGAAGGAATCCGGCGACCATCCCCCACGCAGATGGCGGAGCGGGAAGAACTGACGCGCACGAAGCTGACCTCGCTCATCCAGGCCGATGGCCGATTTCCCCATCCGGTCGACCGGCACTACGCCACGGTGATCAGCGCCTACTGCGCAGACTCCGCAACCGCCGACCATGCAGCCTGGCAGCTGTTCATGCAGAACATCCTCGGACTCGTGCGGCCGGGCGGGACATTCCTCACCGCTGCGTTGCGCCGCTGCCACTACTACCTCGTCGGCGGCAAACGGTTCCCGAGTGCGCACGTCGACGAGCACGACCTGCAGCCGTTGCTCGACTCCCACTTCGCGACCACGACGATCGAGACCCACCAGCTGCCACAACACGCGTCCCAGGGTTACTCCGGCATCGTGCTCGCCGCGAGTCGCCACCGAATACACCAGAGCACGAGTTCGAGGACGATCCGACCCGACAACACAGGAGGCAATGATGGGATTCTTCGACGACTACACGAGCGGCATCACCACGTATCCCGATGAGAACGTCGTCATCGAAATCGTGGATGTCGAGGTGAACGGCGGTCGTGCGCTGAACACCAACGACGAGGCGACGTTCCGGGTCCAGGTCACCAACAACGGGCCGGTGACCCTGACCCAAGTCGTTGTCAAAATCGAAGGGCTGAACGGAACGAAGGTGCGGCAGAACGGCGCAGCTTCGCCGTACGAGCAGACGTTCCTCACCACGTCCGGCCAGGTCCAGCAGATTCCCGATGCCACGCACAACAGCACCGTCGTGTCGACCGGTAGCTCGTTCGGGTTCAAGGCACCGGGGCGGAATCTGCCGCCCTCCGATCTCGTCAAGATCACCTTCGAGGATTGGAAGCCGGACTTCGAACACATCCACACGACGCACACGACGCCGCGGGCAGCCCTCACGGCCGTCTACCGCGACAACGTGCTGCGGTCCTGATCGGCGCACACCCGGCGGGGATAGGGTCGATGTCGACGACCCCGTGATCGTGGACGAAAGGGAAGCGCTGCGTGCCTGGCTCGATGACCGTCGCCGGCCTGCGTCGCTATCCCGTCAAGTCCATGCTCGGGGAAGATCTTCCAGCCGTCGACATCGACGCCGCGGGATTCGCCGGCGACCGGGTACGCGCGGTCATCGACTGCGAGACCGGCCGGGTGGCGACCGCCAAGCACCCCAGGCTGTGGCGGCGGCTGCTGAGCGTCGCAGCCCGCTGGGAGGGCGGCGCACCGGTGGTCACGCTGCCCGACGGCGCGACGTTGGTCGCCGACGACCCGGCCGCCGAACGCCGCCTGTCCGGGCTGCTGGAGCGCGACGTCCGGCTCTCGGCTGTGCGTCCGGCACACGCAACGGTGGCACGACCCGACCCTCGCGATGTCATCGCCGCCGGCGAGGACGCCGACGTTCCGTACGAGATCCTCGAGATCGGCCAGGGCACCCCCGGCACGAATTTCGTCGACTACGCCCCGGTGCACCTCATCACCACCGCGACGTTGGCCCAGGCCGGGGTCGAGATGATCCGCTACCGGCCGAATCTGGTGCTCGACAATCCCGACGACCCGCCGTTCGCCGAGAACCGGTGGGCGGGTCGCGTGATCTCGATCGGCGCGGTGCGGCTCCAGGTCGTGCTCCCGACCCCCCGGTGCGCCGTGCCGACTCTCGCGCACGGGATGTCGCCGAGCAGACCGGAGGCGGTGCGCGCCGTGTTCGAGCGAAACAGCATCGACGTGCCGGGCTTCGGCGTCCGGCCCTGCCTCGGGGCGTATGCCGAGGTGCTCGACGCGGGCACCGTCGCCGTCGGTGACATCGCGACGATCAGCTGAGCCGTCACGACTGGTCGCTCGAATGCTGCGGTGGCCGCCCGCGCTTGGGCAGCGGCCCGGCCTTGGGCATGCGCCCGGCGTCGGTCAATGCCCGGCGCAGCAACAACTCGATGTGCGCGTTGAGGCTGCGCAACTCGTCGTCCGCCCAGCGGGCGAGCGCGTCATGAACTGCCGGGTCGATCCGTAACAGGACCGACTTCCGGTTGCCGCTCACAGCTCAGCTGTAGAGGGTGCCGGTGTTCACGATCGGCGAGGCCGGCTGGTCACCACAGAGCACGACCATCAAATTGCTGACCATCGCGGCCTTCCGTTCCTCGTCCAACTCGATGATGTCGCGATCACTGAGGCGTTTGAGCGCCATCTCGACCATCCCGACAGCGCCTTCGACGATGCGCGAGCGGGCTGCCACGACGGCGTTGGCCTGCTGACGACGCAGCATCGCCTGCGCGATCTCGGACGCGTACGCCAGATGGCTGATCCGGACCTCGACGATCTCGACCCCGGCGAGCGCAACGCGTTCGGCGACCTCGGTCGCCAGCTCGCCGGCGACCTCGTCCGTCGATCCACGCAACGACGTCCCGCTGTGCTCGCCGATGTCGTACGGATAGCTGTTGGTGACATGCCGCAGCGCTGACTCCGCCTGGACACCGACGAAGGCCGGATAGTCGTCCACCGCGAACACCGCACGGGCAGTGTCGGAGACCTGCCACACGACGATCGCCGCGATCTCGACCGGGTTGCCGTCGGCGTCGTTCACCTTCAAGTGATTCGTCTCGAAATTGCGGACCCGGACGCTGACCCGGCGCCGCGTGCTGAACGGCACCACCCACGCCAGACCCGGACGGCGAACGGTTCCGGTGTAGCGGCCGAAGAACTGCACCACCCGGCTCTCCCCCGGGGAGACCACGACCAGTGACGTCAGCACCAACACCGCGATCACCACGGGAATCGCCAGCAGCCCGGGGACCGACGTCGCCCCGAGCACGATCGCAGCGACCACACACACCACCACCAGCGCGATACCCAGCCAACCGCTACCCAACCGGGCCGCACGTTCCTCCACCTGTACGCGTGCGCCGCGGTGTCCGACCGGTGAGGCGTTCTCGCTCATCTCGCGACCTCCTCGAGCAATGTGATAGCACATTGATATCACATTTTCTTGAATCCCACCCGGCCGCTCCGCCCACGCGCGAAGATGGACCGGTGCAACCATCGGAACCCGGCACCCCATTCACGGTGCGCAACGACGGCGCCCCGCTGTTCGGTGAGCGGTGGCCCGGCTCCGGGCCGGCGGTCGTGCTACTGCACGCCGGTATCACCGATCGGCGCAGCTGGTACGCGACGGTGAACGACTTGCAGGCCAGCGCCCCTTTGGTCGCCTACGACCGTCGCGGATTCGGCCAAACTCCCGGGTCCGCGGACACCTTCTCCCATGTCGACGACCTGCTCGCCGTGCTGACCGAGGTCACAGACGAACCGGCGTGGTTGGTCGGCAGCTCGGCCGGTGGCGGCGTCGCGCTCGACGCGGCGATCTCGGCCCCTGAACGGGTGGCCGGCCTGATACTCCTGGCGCCGGCCGTCAGCGGTGCACCGATCGTCGACCTCGACGCGCACACCGCCCGCTTCGATCGACTGATCGAGCGAGCCATCGAGGCCGGCGACCATGGCGAGCTGAACCGGCTCGAGACATGGCTGTGGCTCGACGGCCCGGCCCAGCCGGAGGGCCGGGTTCGCGGTGCGAGTCGCACCCTGCTGCTGGAGATGAACCGCGCGATCATCGCGAACGGCGCGCCCGAGGACGTCGGTGGCAGCGGCATCGACGCCTGGACGGCGCTGACCGGGGTGGCCGCGCCCACGATCGTCGCGTGCGGCGATCTCGACGTCCCGTTCATCGTCGATCGCAGCCGCGCGCTTGCCGACCGCATGCCGAACGCCACGTTCCACGAGTTCGCGGGCACGGCGCACCTGCCGCAGCTCGAGGATCCGGTCACCGTCGCGGCGCTGATCGAGCACGCGCTGCTCATCGATGCGAACAGACCGTAGTCAACGCGCGCACTTCGAGGTAGACCTGTCACATGCGCTCTCGCCGTGTCATGCCCGCCCTCGTCGCAGCCGCCGTCCTCGCCGTCACCGGCCTGGTCTCGGCAAGCGCCAGTCCGATCGCCAACACCCTTGCCATCCACAAACCCGCGGCCGCCCACGCTCGCGCGGCCACCGCGGCCGACCCGTGCGGCTACACGCCCGCCGTGCCGGCCGACCGGTTCAAGGGCATCCCGACCTTCGATCCGGCGCGAGCGGCCCAGCCATACACGGCGACACTGGCCACGACGCAGGGGAAGATCACCTTCCAGGCGCTGACCGACAAGGCGCCGTGTACCACCTGGTCGTTCCGATTCCTCGCCCAGCACCACTACTACGACGCGACCCACTGCCATCGACTCGTCACCCAACGCATCTTCGTCCTGCAGTGCGGTGACCCGACCGGCACCGGCAGCGGTGGTCCGGGGTACTCGTTCAACGACGAGAACCTCGCCGGCGCCACCTATCCCGCCGGCACCGTCGCGATGGCCAACGCCGGGCCGAACACCAACGGCAGCCAGTTCTTCTTCGTCACCAAGGACACGAAGCTCAGCCCGAACTACACGCCGTTCGGTGTCGTCGTGCGCGGGATGGACGTGCTCGCCAAGATCGACGCTGCCGGCGAGGACGACCAGAACGGCCCGGGCGACGGCTACCCGAACAAGTACGTCGGCATCACGAGTGTGCTGATCGCCCGTCAGTGATCTGAGGCGATCAGCAGCCGTTGCAGTCGTCGGGCTGGTTTCCCACGATCGAGGTGTGTTGACGGGTGATCGGTGTCGTCGTGTAGACACCGCCGCCGACGACCGTGCCGTGCGGCCCGGCCGTCAGGCTGTTGCCGGTGACGGTCGCGTGTTCCAGCGTGAGCCGGACCGGCGGCCCGGACAGGTACGGACCGTTCCAGATGCCGCCGCCTTGCGCGGTGGCCGGTTCCGGGCTCGTTGCACTCCCGCGGTTGTCCGCGACGACGACGCGACGCAAGGTGAGCAAGCTGTTGTTCAGGACGCCCGCGCCGTACACGAACGCGGTGCCGTGATCGCTGGTCGCCACGGCCCGGTTGCCGCTGATCACGGTGTCCGCCACGGTGACCTGGCGCGGGTTGTCGAAGAAGTCGTACACGGCCAGGCCGTTCGTGGCGCCCGACTGCCCGCCGGGCGTGTGGACCATGTCGGTGTTGTCGGTGATGCGCGAGTTGGTGATCGTCGCGGGTCCGTCGACCTCGACCGCGGTGCCCGGCGGCCCGACGTCCTCGACCGTCACCACTTCCGCGCGCACCTGGTTGTGGTCGACAGAGACCCGGTCCATCCGCAGGCTGCTGTCGCCGCACACGCACACGCCGCCGTCGAAGCCGAGTGGCTCGCCGACCGGATCGACGACCGACGCGACGTTTCGGGTGATCCTCGTGCCGGTGACGACGGCGTCGGTGCCGTTGCCGATGTGGATGCCGCCGGAGTTGGCGCCCATGTCGAGCAGCGTGCCCTGCGGCCTGACGGGCCACGAGGTGATCAGGTCGGCATGGTTGCCCGCGACGATGCTGTCGCGAACGGTCAGGCCGCCGGAGTCGACGAACAGCCCGCCGCCCTCGGCGAACCGGCCGATGTCGATGGGCGCGGCCCGGTTGTCGCTGATGCGGGAGGACAGGACCCGCAGGCTGCCGAACTGGCTGAAGATCCCGCCGCCGTCCGCATCGCTGAGCGGGCCGTCGACCCGGTTGTCACGTACCTGGCTGTCGACGACGGTCAGATGCCCGGAGTTCGCGATCCCGCCGCCGCGCGCCCGCGCGTAGGGGCAGAAGCCGTCCGGGCATTTGGCTCCGGCGGGCGAATCATAGGTGCTCGTCGCGGTTGCCTCGTTGCCGGCGACGACGACGTCGCGCAGCGTCACGGTCGCTCCGAGACCGAAGTCCGGCGACGGGGCGATGTCGACTCCCCCGCCGCGGGACTCGAATCCGGTCCCGGTCGCGACGCCCCCCGAGACCGTCACACCGGTGATCGTGACCTGCAGTTGCGCCGAGTCCGTCGCCCGGGCGATCGTGATGACCGGGCCGCCGCCGTCGATCACAGTGCGTCCAGGGCCGGCGCCGACGATGTGCACGCTCTTGTCGATCGTGATGCCGCCCGGGTAGCGGCCGGGTGCGACCCGGATCGTCTGGCCCGCACGGGCGTGCGTGAGCGCGGCGGACAGACTCGCGCTGCAGCCGGTCGCGGTGCCGACGCACAGCAGGCCGGCGGGTTCTGCCGAGGCCGGCCCGGGCGCAGCGAGGGCGACGGCGGCAGCGAAAGCGGTCAGCGCGATGAACGTGTTGCGGTGCGATATGGCGGGCATGACGGCTCCTCGATCAGCGGAGCGCCAACGTTGCCAACTCCGTCGAGCCGGCGAATCAGTGCAGACACTGAACTTCAGGCCCGCAGGTAGGCGAGCACGGCGAGCACCCGGCGGCTCGAATCCGTCGACTCGGACAACCCGAGCGCGGTGAAGATGCCCCGCACATGCGACTCCACCGTGCGCGGGCTGAGCTGCAACAGTTCGCAGATGCGGGCGTTGCCATGGCCTTCGGCCATCAGCGCGAGGATCTCGCGCTGCCGGTTCGTCAGCGTGTCCAGTGGACCGGCCTCGCGCTTGCGCTGCAACAGGGCCGCGACGACCGCCGGGTCGATCACCGACGCGCCGCTCGTGACCCGGGTGAGCGCGTCGAGGAGCACGGCCGGATCTGCGACGTGGTCCTTGAGCAGGTAGCCGCACGACGACATCTGGGTGGCCAACAGCTCGTCGGCGAAGCGGGAGTCGAGGTAGCTGGAGAGCAGCAACACCGCCGTGCCCGGGTGGTGCATCCGGATCTCCTGCGCCGCACGGACGCCCTCGTCGGTCCAGCTCGGCGGCAACTTGATGTCGATCAGCGCGACGTCCGGACCTTGCTCGGCGACCACCTCCAGCAATACGGCCGGGTCGTCCACCTGCGCGATCACGTCGACACCCTCGTCGGCGAGCAGGCGGGTGATGCCCTCGCGCAGCAGAACCATGTCCTCGGCGATCACGGCACGCACGGAATGACACCTCGCACCGTGTGGTCGCCGTCGACCGAGACGTCGCCGGCCAGCACCGCGAACCGATCGGCGGCGTGCCGGATCGCGGCCGACAGCGTGTCCGTGTCGGAGCCGGCCGCCTCGACGTCCACGCGCAGGTGCTCGTCGGCGTGCCTGATGTCCACATGCACCACCTCGGCGCTTGCCGCGAGACCGTAGGCGAGGTCGGTCACCAGCCGGTACGCGGCCATCGACATGTCCGCGGACACGGCGTGCGGCAGCGGCCCGATCCGGACGGTGATCGCGATCGGACTGCGGTCGCGGAATTCCAGCAGCGCCGCCTGCAGACCGTCGTCGCGCAGGGCTCGCGGGAACAGCCCGTGCGCTATCGCGCGGAGCTCGTCCAATGCAGCGGCCAGCTCGGCGCGCGCACCCGCGAATCGGGCCGCCTCGGCCGGCGAGTCGCAGCGCCGCTCGAGCGCGAGGACCTGCAGGGCAAGGGCAACGAGACGCTGCTGGCCGCCGTCGTGCAGATTGCGTTCGATGCGGTACCGCGCATCGTCGCCGGTGCTGACGATCCGCCGGCGCGATTCGACGAGCACCACCTGATCACGCGCGAGCCGGTCCTGCGCCGCCGCATACTCGATCGCGAGCTTGGTGGCGCGCACCGCTTCGTTCAGGCGCGGCACGGCGTCGGTGAAGCCTGCGCCGAACCTGATCTCGGCGATCGTGGTGTCGTCTCGCACGACCCGCAACGCGCCGCGCGCGGCCGCGCCGTCCTCGGGATTCAGGACGACCTCCAGGGCCGGATCGCCGATCAGAGCGGCGTATGATGCGCGCAGCGTCTCAGGGGTCTGGTTGGCCTCGAGCACGAGTCGGGCGAGCCGGCGCGCCGCGTGCCGGTGGGCGAGCGAGGTGGCCGCGATCCCGAGCGCGAGCAGTGCCGCGAGCACGCAGGTCGCGAGCCAGCACAGCTGGGTGAACCGGTCGGTCTCCTCGGTGGGAAGCGACAGCTCGTGCCACGCGGAGCCGATCGTGACGAGCGCGATGCCGGATCCGGCGCAGAGCACCGGCGCCACGACCGGCCGCGCGGTGCGCGGCAGACGCGCCAGCCGAACCAGGAGGACGACCATCGCGACCCCGCACCAGACGATCGCAGCGATCTCACCGGCAGTCCGTATCGCGTCGCGCGCGCCGGGAGCGGACGTCACCGCCAACAGGTTCTCGGCACATTCGGTGCAGCCCGACGGGCCGGGCCGGAACAGCAACGTCGGTGCGAGACCGGTCAGCGTGATCGGGACCAGCACCAGGATCGCGACGCGGCCGGCGGACGACCGCGCCGGCGCCGGCCAGCACAACGCGACACAGATCAGCGTCGGACCGAACGCGCCGGCCGTTGCCAGCGCGGCGGTGAACCAGACGCCGTTCGAGATGCCCTCCGGCGGCGGCACCGCGAGACAGGCGACGACCGCGGCGGCGAGCAACACCAGCGACGTCGTCCGGCCGTCACGTCCGAACAGGCCGGCGGTGCCTACGGCGGCAAGCAGCGTGACCGCCGCGATCTGCACGGCCCCGGCGATCACGCCGGGGCCGCCGAGTGCGGTCTGCGCGTGCAGACCGGTGATCGAGAGCGCGTAGCCGGCGCAGCCGGCGGCCACCGCGGCCGCCGCGATCACTGCAACGCCACGACGTCCTCGCACGGCCGAATCCTGGCGCAGCGCGAAAGTCGGTGTCTACCCTGATGCCCTGGCCGACCGCGGGATACGAGCATGTGCGAATGACACTCCGGGTACGACGACCCCACCCGGTCGTCGCTGCGTTCGTGATGATCCTCGTCGTCGCCGGCTGCAACTCCGCGTCCGTGGCCAAGACCGGCGCGTCGGCTTCGCCACACACGATCCGGCTGACGATGCTGGTACCCGCAGCCGGGGATGTCGACGCAGCCTATTTCGCGTCGCAGGTGCGGCGGCGTACGCACAACCGGGTCCACGTCACGATCGACAGCCAGACGTACAGCGATTCCGATCCGCGCCGCGAACAGCTCGTCGCGCCAGCCCTCGCAGCCGGCCGCGCCGACCTCGGCTTCGTCGCCGGCCGCGAATGGGCCGACGACGGCGACGACGGCTTCGCCGCACTGCAGACGCCCTTCCTGATCACCACGCTGCAGGCAACGAGCGCCGTCACGCAGAGCGACGCCGCGGCCGGCATCCTCCACGGCCTGGCGAGCAAGCATGTGGTCGGTCTCGCGTTGGTCCCCAACGAACCGCGCCAGTTGCTGACCGAGCAGCCGATCTTCGGTGCCGAGCTGGCGCACTCGCGCATCCGGATCGTCGATAACACCCAGACGCAATCACTGATGTCTGCACTGGGCGCGGTGCCGGTCGAGGGGCTGACCGCCCGCGCCACGCTGCCGGAATTGCGCGCCGGGCAGTTGGACGGCGCGGAGAGCTCGCCGTTCTCGATCCTGGACAACGCGTACAACACCAGCGCCGAATACCTCACCGCATACGCGATGTTCCCGAAGATCAACTCGATCGTGGCCACCGCGTCGGGGTGGCGCCGGCTGGGCAATGACGAACGCGACGCGGTGCGCGCCGCCGCGCAGGCCACCCGGACCCGCGCCGGCGGTGAGTTGGCGCACCGCGAGAGCGCCGAGCTCGAGCAATTGTGCGGCGCCGGCCTGGTGATCGACGAGGTGAGTTCCTCCACCCTGACCGCGCTGACCGACCGGGCTGCCGCGGCCGATCCCCCGAGCGCGCGCTCGGCAGCGGTCGTCGCGAGACTGCGCGCCGAGGTCCCCGGCCTCGGACCTCGCCCGCGCGCGATCGCGATTCCGTCCACGTGCCACGTCGCACACACTGTCCGGCAGGCGACCGCGCTCGCGAGCACACCGTCGACGTCGGCGGCACCGCACCCTGCGGCCGCCTTGCCGGCTGGCACCTACGTCACGAAGGACACGGTCGCCGACTTCCAGGCCGGCGGCGTGGTCGGCGCCGACTGGAACAAGGACATCGTGTTCACCCAGACCTTTACTCGGGACGGGAACTTCCTGAGCACCCAAGAGCCGGACTACCCGGATCAGGGCCCGGTCCGAGGCAGGTACACCGTCCACGGTGACGAGATCGCGTTCACGTTCGATCCCGCGTCGCAACTGCTGCCCGAAACGGTCCGCTGGAGCTACTACAACGGCCAATTGACCTTCACGCTCGTCGAGGTCCCGGACTTCGGCTCGCGAGTCATCTACACCGCGCATCCATGGCACCGCGTGCGCTGACCGTCGCCGCGGCGATCCTCGTCGCAGCGCTCGGTATTGCGGCAGAGGTGAGCACCGGTCAGGGTTTCGCTGCCCTAGCCGCGCTGGATTGGCTGGCCGGTACCGGTTACCTCGTAGCTGCCGTCGCGATCGTGAACAACGACCGCTGCACCGCGGTCGTGGCGATCCTCGTCGCCGTCACCTGGTTCGCGGGCACGCTCGCCGCCGGTGACGGATGGTTGGCCCGCCTGGGCACCGCTGCCGTGCTCACCTACCGCGCGCCGCTCCTGCACGTGCTCGCCGCACCGGTGCGCGGCCGTCTGCTCGGCACCGCTCTGGTCATCGGCTACTTCGGGGTGCTCGCACCGGCGAGCGTGGCGGGCGTGGTGACGGCCGGCGTCGGCGGCGTTGTCGCCGTGACCGGCCTGCGGGCCGGCTCGAAGGCGGCCGCACACCGGCGCGGGGTGCTGACGGCTCGTGCCGTTCTCGCACTCCTGTTGAGCGTCCTGTGGACCGTCGACCGGATACACCCGCTGCCCGCAGACCCTGCAGCGGTGTTGCTCGACCTGGGGTTGGTCGCCGGTGCACTGCTCACCATGCTCGGCCGCGGTTCTGCTTGGGCGGTCGCGCCGAGCCTCCTGGTGGACCTCGGACCGTCCCGCGCGGCGGCGTCCCCGGTGGCATCCGTGCTCGCGCACGCACTCGACGCACCCGGACTCGAAGTCCGCTACCGCCCCCCAGGCGGCACGTGGCACGACGAGTTGGGTGCGCTCGCGGCCGGTCCCCCGCCGGCTGACGCGGTGTTCGCTGCTGCCCCTGACGGCGGCATGGTGGCGCTCGTCGGGTGCCCACCCGACATCGCGGCCGGTGAGCTCGCGCAGGTCGCAGCCGCGAGCGCGGCCCTGGCGCTCGCCGACACCCGGGCGCTCACTCGACTACGCCAGCACAGCGATGAGATCGAGGCGTCGCGGCGCCGGCTGCTGGAGGTATCCGACTCCGAGCGACAAGCGATCGGCAACCGCGTCCGCGCCGGGCCGATCGCGCGGCTCGTGTCCATCCGCGACACGTTCACCGGACCGCCGCACCCCGAGCTGACGTCGCTGATGTTGGAGCTCGATACTGCGATATCGGAATTGCGAACGCTCTCCGACGGGCTGTACCCCGATGCGGTCACGACTG
Organism: uncultured Actinomycetota bacterium; assembly: GCA_963850835.1. Classification (GTDB taxonomy): domain Bacteria; phylum Actinomycetota; class Actinomycetes; order Mycobacteriales; family Jatrophihabitantaceae; genus Jatrophihabitans. The sequence goes on from CAWKNB010000012.1 coordinate 277,758, forward strand.
GTTCGGTGCGCGAGACGCTGAGTGAACTCGCCGGTCGGTTCGAACCTGCAGCGCAGGTCACGGTCCGCGTCGATCGCCGTCTCGCGCCGACGGATCACGTCCTCGTCACGTTCGTGTGCGCCGAGTGCCTCACCAACGCCGCGCGCTACGCGCCCGGCGCGGCTACTTCGGTCACCGTCGAGTCGGCGGACGGCGAACTTCGTGTCGAGGTGACCGACGAGGGCCCCGGTGGTGCGCGTTTGCGCGACGGTGGTGGCCTGCAGGGCCTTGCCGACCGGATCCAGATCGCCGGTGGCCGGCTCGCGCTGTCGAGTCCGGCCGGGGGACCGACCCGGCTGGTTGGCCGAATACCGATGCGTCGCGAGGAGGATGATGACGGCGACGGCGGGAGGCAGCGATGGCAACGGTGAGCGTGCGTTACATCGTCGAGGACGTCGACACGGCGATCGCGTTCTACTGCGGGCATCTCGGTTTCACGATGGTGATGCACCCGGCACCGGCGTTCGCCATGCTCAGCCGCGGCGACCTGCGTCTGGTCCTCAGTGCGCCCGGCGGCGGCCCGGGCGGCGGGCAGGCGATGCCGGACGGCACACTGCCCACGCCGGGCGGTTGGAACCGCTTCTCGGTCGAGGTCGACGATCTGGAGCGGACCGTGTCGGCACTGCGGGCCGACGGTGTCCGGTTCCGCAACGACATCGTGACCGGCGCCGGCGGCAAGCAGATTCTCGTCGAGGACCCGTCCGGCAACCCGGTCGAACTGTTCGAACCGACCCGCACCGAAGCGCGGCTGGCCGACTCCGCCACTCCCCGGTTCGAGGTGCGTGCGATCGGGCACGTCGAGTCGACCCTGATCGACCCCGCGCAGGCGCCTCGGCAGGGCCACCTCGGCGGCGTCGCCGCGTGGCTGGTGATCGACCCAGCGGTTCACGAGGGGATCCGCGACATCGCGGTCGGCACCGAGCTGTTGGTGCTCACCTGGCTGCATCGCGCCGGGCGCGACGAGTTGAGTACCGTGCCCGGCGACGATCCCGGAGGGCCCGAGCGCGGGGTGTTCAGCACCCGCTCCCCCGCCCGGCCCAATCCGATCGGACTGCATCAGGTCACGGTGGTCGCGGTCGACGACGGCAAGCTGCGCGTCGAGCCGCTGGAGGCGATCGACGGGACCCCGCTGGTGGACCTCAAACCAGTCCTCGGTCCGCTTCGATAACCGAATCTCACGCAGACCCTCGTGCCAGCCCGGCAGCACCGAGGAGATGGCCGAGGCTGTCGCCGCCGTGGAGGCACACCCAGCCGCAGACTTCCCGGCGTCGTCCACCTCGACGTCGCCCGCAGCCTCACCGACCCGAACAGCTTCGTCGTCACCGAAGAGGCGCCGCCAGACTCGGGCCGAGGCGAAAGGCCAGTAACGTTTTGGTCGTGACCGACGTTGCGATTGCCGCCCCGAACGTGGCTGCTGCCGACGCCGGTGAGCAGGTCGCCCGCGCCGGAGGCAACGCGGTGGATGCCGCGCTTGCGGCGGTCCTCGTCACCATGGTCAACGAAGTCGGCGTCGTGACGGTCAGTTCGGGCGGTTTCGTGACGGTGCAGCCGGCTGCCGGCGCCGCGTACACCGTGGACGGCTGGATGGACATGCCCGGACGCGACGGCGTCGTGGCCGGCGGCACCTGGGACGTGTCCACGCAGTACGGCGGCGGTCTCGACATCACCATCGGACCCGGGTCGGTGGCGGTGCACGGCGCGGTCGCCGCGATCGAGGCAGCGCACCGGCGCGACGGCCTGATGCCGTGGCGCGACATCGTGGCGCCGGCGGTCGAGGTCGCGCGTACCGGCTTTCGGCTCAGCGCGGCGTCGCGGTTCTACCTCGCCTTCGTGCACGAGGACATCTTCGGTTGGGATCCGGCGAGCTACGCGGCGTTGCACGACGACGACGCAGCGATCATCGCCGACCCGATCGTGATGCCGGATCTCGTGCGGTCGTTGGAGCTGATCGCCGATGAAGGTTCGAGCGCGCTGCACACCGGCGAACTCGGGCGCTTGATCAGCGCGGACGTCATCGGCCGCGGCGGGTTTCCTGGGGATGGCCGACCTCGCCGAGTATCGCCCGGTGGTGCGCCCAGCGCTGGTCACTCGCGTGGGCGGTTGGGAGTTGGCGACAACGCCGCCCCCTTCGGTCGGCGGCGCGTGCCTCGCGGCGATGCTGCGCCTGCTCGACGGACGTCCGCAGGGAGCCTGGGACGACGACGCGCGCGCGTGGCTGGTGCGCGTGCAACGTGCCGTCCTCGGACATCGGCTCGATGTCTTGGACACGAGCTCGGATCTTGCCGGCGATGCTCATGCGTTTCTCGAAATGATCGACGCCGATCCACGCGCAGTGCTCGAATCGGGCTCGACCGCGCACGTCTCGGCCACCGACAGCGACGGTGTGGCGTGCTCGGTGACCATCTCGAGCGGCTACGGCGCCGGCATGATCGCCGAAGGCACCGGCATCTGGCTGAACAACTGCCTGGGCGAGCAGGAACTCAACCCCGCAGGGCTCCACGCCCGCCCACCCGGCACGCGTCTGCTGTCCAACATGGCGCCGACCGTCGGACGTCACCCCGATGGCTCGACGCTCGCGGTGGGATCCCCGGGCGCCGACCGGATCACCACCGCGATCACGCAGGTCCTCGCCGGGTACTTGAGCGCCCGGATGTCATTGCAGGACGCCGTGTGTCATCCGCGCGTGCACGTCCATCGTGCCGGCCGGCCCGACGAGCAGATCAGGCTCGAGTCCGACCTGACGATGTACTTCGGCGGCGTCGGTGCCGCCGTCACCGGCCCCGACGGCCGGCTCGAGGCTGCGGCCGACCCGCGCCGGGAGGGCGCTGCCCGCATCGTGCGCTGTTGACCGACATTCGCCGGGCGTTATTCGGAATCTCGCCAGTCCGCCGAGACCGCGTACAGGAAACACTGCGGCGCCAGGCTGCGGACGTGGACCGTCGCCACGTCCGGCTGGGACAGCAGACCCTCGATCATCGGTTCGAGATCTGCCTCGTCGGTCACCACCGTGTTGTGGTCGTAGTTCATCGAGTCGTCGGCGCGGTAGGTCCGAAGCACGCGCGGGCCGGTGGCAGATCTGCTCGGGCAGATGGTCCGTCGACAGGTAGCCGGGGCACGTCGCAGCGTGCACGTAGACCGGTCCGATCTCGGTCCACACCGATGGGTGGGCGAACGGTGCGTAGGAGATCAATGCGATCTGCTCACCGGCCTGCGCATAGCGCAGGCAACAGCGCAACGGTTCGCCCTCGCCGTGGGCCGCGAACGGTCGCAGCGGATTGCCGTGACCGTCCGTTCCGGCGGCGCGAATGCTCTCGAGTCGGTCGGGGTCGATGGCCTGCACCCGCAGGCGGGTCGTGTCGTGCATACGTCGATCGTGGTCTCCCGGCCCGGCGTTCGCTGGCGGAATTCGGACATCGCCTTCGACCGGTGTGGCGATTCCGCTGTCGAGTCCTTCGGGATTGAGCTACCGTCGATGCAGTCGCGGAGGTGAGAACGAGCGTGAGGTCGCTGCAGCGTCGAGTGGCTCCTTCGGCATGGTTCGTCGCCGTCGGGTTGTGGGTCCTCGTCGCTTCGCCGGCGGTCACGGTTTCAGGTCTTCCCGGTGTGGCCATGCCCTTGCTGCTCGCCGCGCTCGCCGTCACGGCCGTACGAGCGGCAGCGATCGCGGCAGCGACATGTCGAGGCAGCGCAACCGCCGCGATCCACAGCGTTGCGCTGGGACGTGCATCTGTTGGCGACCGCGGCCCGGCACGGCAGTGCGACCCGGATGCCGCGGGCCGCGTGCGCCCGAGAGCACCCGGGCGGACGGCCGGTGTCGTCGCCTGCTGATCCCGCTGGGCAACACCCGGTGATCGTCGGGACCTGAACGGTCCCGCGCAGCGACCGCACCGAGATCGTGGTGATCGACGTCCGCTCCTGGCGGACTCCACGTCCGTAACGGTTGCGCCAGCCGAGCCGTGCGGACCCGCAGATCAGGCAGCGCCGATGAGCGCGCCTGATCGCATCCCACTGACCGGTTCCGATCTCCCGCGCGGAGTTGACCATGTCGTTGAATATCTTGTACGCGGGCGTGTCCTGGGTGCTGTTGCGTTGGCACCAGTGCTTCACGTTCGTCGGATTGCCCGGGTCGTCCGGGCTCACTTGGGCGTTGTCGATCATTTGCCTGGTCGTGACCGCTCGCATCTTGCTGTTCCCGCTCTTCCTCAAGCAGGTGCACTACCTGCGCCGCATGCGTGCGTTACAGCCGCAATTGGAGGAGATCAAGAGGAAACATCGTGGCGATCGTCAGGCTCAGCAACGGGCCGTGTTGGCGTTGCAGCAAGAGGAAGCTGTCAGCCCGCTCGCCGGCTGTCTGCCGATGTTGCTGCAGTTCCCGATCTTCATCGCGCTGTTCCACGTACTGCGCCACGTTGCGAACGCGGCGTCGCTGTGTCACCCGGCCCGAGTGCACGATGCCAAACTGTCGCTGTACGGCTTCACCCCGGCTCAGGCCTGCAGCGCCGCGGACGCGAAGCTGTTCGGCGCGCCCCTGGCCGGGTCATTGACGGACTCCCGGAACACGATCGAGTCGATCCTCGGCGGGACGTATTCCTCGATGCTGCTCGTCACGATCATTGTGGTGCTCATCAGCGCTGCCGCCGCGTTCTGGACCCAGCGACTGGGCCGCCAGTCCGATCCGAACCGGCCGGCGGGCGGGACGGCCACGATGCAGAGACTGATCGGGCTCGCTGTCCCGATCTCGGTGCTGGTCTCGGGCCTGTTCTTCCCGCTCGGGCTGCTCGTCTACTGGTTCGCCAGCAACACCTGGGCGATGGCCCAGCAGTGGTACATCAACAGATTTCACCCTCATGTGCGGCCGTCTGCGCTGTCCGATACCCGACGCCGTGCGAGCTCCGGACCGCCATAGGCGGCCCACCGTCTTGACCTGAACTGCTGTTCAAGTTGCACCTTGGTAGGCATCCGACGAAAGGTCGAGCATGCGTGCTGTGCAAATCGCCCGATTCGGGCCACCGGATGTGTTGCGACCGGTCGTCCTCGACGATCCGGCTCCCGGCTCGGGTCAGGTGCTGATCGACGTCGAGTACGCCGGCATCACGTTCGTCGACACACAGATTCGTGCCGGCCGTGCGCCGAACCCGGCGATGCGGCCACAGCTGCCGGTCGTGCTCGGGAACAGCGTGGCTGGCATCGTGATCGACGCGGCCTCGGACGTCGACTCCGACATTGTCGGGTCGCGGGTGACGTCGAGCTTGACCGGGCGAGGCGGGTACGCCGCACGAGCCGTCGTCGACGCGGCCCGGCTGGTGCATGTCCCCGACGGCGTCGCGCTGAATCACGCCGTTGCTCTCGTCGCTGACGGCCGTACCGCGCTCGCGTTGATGGCGGCCGTCGGCGACATCGCCGGCCGGACGGTGCTCGTCGAGGCGGCAGCGGGCGGCGTGGGCGGGCTGCTCGTGCAATTGGTGTCGACCGCCGGCGGCCGGGTCGTGGCAGCCGCCGGCGGCGCGGCGAAACTGGCGACCGCAGCCGATCTGGGCGCCGAGGTCACGGTCGACTACTCGGATCCGTCATGGGTGGAGGTCGTCCGCCGGCACGTCGGCGACGTCGACCTCACCTTCGACGGTGTCGGCGGCGAGATCGGCACCGCGGGGCTGTCGTTGGTCAGGCCGGGTGGCGTGTTCGTGCCGTTCGGTGCCGCCGCCGGCGCAGGCATGCTCGGTTCGGCCGCCGATGCGGGACGGCCGAGCGTTCACACCGTCACCACCGGTGCGCTCACCGTCGAGGAGCAAGTCCGGTTGTCGACCGAGGCGGTCGCGCTGGCCGGACGTGGCCGGCTCCACGCAACCGTCGGACAGGTGTTCGCACTTGCAGATGCGTGCGCCGCCCATGCGGCAATCGAGCGTCGATCGACCATCGGCAAGACGTTGCTGCGCGCCTGATGAACGCCGCGGCGAGCATCGGCGAGGTCGTGCGCCGACCGGAGATCGGAAAGAGACAACTTAAGACGTATGCATTGACAACCTAAGTCGACTGGGTAATGTTCTGCGGGTGAGCACCGAGCGAACAACGGGCCTCGCGCTGTACGACCGAGTGGCGCAGCAGCTGCGTGACCAGATCGGGCGCGGTGTGTGGGCCCCGGGTCAGCGGATCCCGACCGAGGCCGAGTTGACGGCCGAGTTCAAGGTCAGCCGAGTCACGCTGCGCAAGGCCATAGCCGCGCTCCGCGACGAGGGCCTGCTCGCGGTGCAGCAGGGCGTCGGCACGTTCGTGCAGCATCAGCGCGCGGCGCAGGAACTGGACCGGCTCGAAACCCTGAACACCACCCTGATCAACCAAGGCTACGAACCGGTGACCCAGGTGGTCGAGTTCGGCTTCACCAAGCCGTCCGGCCGGATCCGCGCAGCTTTGCAGTTGGGCGAGGACGACCAGGTGTTGCGTGTGCGCCGCGTGCACGCTGTCGCGGACGGCCCGATCAGCGTGGTGGATCTGTCCGTCCCCGCCGACATCGGCAAGGTCATCACTCGTCAACAGGTCGAGAACCAACCGCTCTACGAGATCCTCCCGACGATCGGGATCACGTTGGGCCCGGCCAGCCAGGTCATTCGTGCCGGCGCCATGACGAAGGAGCTGTCCGAGCTCAGCGGCATTCCGGAGACGACGCCGGTGCTGGAGTGCGAACGCCTCACCCTGGACACCGTCGGTCGGCCGATCGTCCACGCAGCCTTCACCTACCGAAGCGATCGCTTCGAATTCCACATCAGCTTGGCCGAGGGGCCGGCCACGGCGTCATGGGTGCCGTCTGGGCTGGCCGTCACCGAAGGGTAGGAACATGAGCCTGCAAGTAGTGAATCCGGTCGCGAACGGGACGGCGACCGAGGCGTCGGTCAACGCCCGGCCGTCGACGCTCGAAGGAGCGACACTCGGCGTCTTGATCAACGGCAAGGAGTACTCGGACCAGGTCTTGCGACGCATCAGCGACTGGCTCAAACGGACGCAGGGTCTGCGCGAGGTGCTGTTCTGGGACAAACACTTTCCGGCGCAACCCGCGCCGGAGCGGTTCCTCGACGAGATCCGTTCGCAGTGCACCGTCGCCGTCACGGGCGTGGGCCACTGTGGCGCGTCGACCACCCGCAGCACGCTCGACTGTCTCGCCCTCGAAGAGCGAGGGGTGCCCACCGTGGTGATGTTGAGCAGCCACTTCGCACCGATCGGCCGGGCCATCGCCGAACAACGCGGCGTCCCCGGCATATCCATCGCCCAGATCAGCCACCCGCTGGGCGACCGCGACCCCAAGAAGGTCGACGCCAAGGCCGACGACGCAGCCGACGGGCTGCTCTGGAGCCTGCTGAATCTCGCCGAGACCGAGTCGGCGTTCCCCGCCAAGCTCGGCGACCTCGTGGACATCCCCGACGACTCGGCCGAAGCATTCGACATGCTCAGCGAACTCGGCTGGACCGACGGGTTGCCGATCATGTCGCCGACGCCGGCCCTCGTCGACAACATGGTGCGTGCGGCCGGGCGCGACCCCGACGAAGTGATTGCGGTCATTCCACCGCTCAAGGGCGCAGCCACAGTCCGCAGTATCGCGGCCAACGCCGTCATGGCCGGCTGCCGGCCCGAATACCTGCCGGTCGTGCTCGCCGCGGTCGATGCCGTGTCCGACGAGCGGTACGGCCTCGTGCACCGGCAGATCACCACCCACGCGGGCGCACCGCTGATCATCGTCAACGGCCCCATCGCCGAACAACTGAACATCAACAGCCGGACCGGTGTGTTCGGGCCCGGCTGGCGGGCGAATGCGACGATCGGCCGGGCATTGCGACTCGTGCTGCAGAACGTCGGCGGTGCCATCCCCGCGGTCACCGACATGTCGCAGCACGCACATCCCGGCAAGTACAGCTACTGCATCGCCGAGGACGAGGAAGCCAACCCCTGGGTGCCGCTGCATGTCGAGCGCGGCTACGACCGTCGGCAGAACGTGGTCACGGTCCTGAACGCCGAAGCACCGCACAGCGCGACCGACAACGTGTACGAGAGTGCTCGCAAGACGTTGTTCACCTGCGCGTCGACATTCGCGACCCTTGGTTCGAACAACATCTACTCCCAGGGCGAGCCGGTGCTGGCGCTCGGGCCGGAGCACGCCGCGCACATCGCGTCCGAGGGCTGGTCCAAGCTCGACGTGAAGACCTATATCTATGAGACCGCACGACAGCCGTGGCGGCTGGTCCGCGGCCGCGGAAAGTCGATCGGGCCCAACTGGCCCAAGTGGCTCGAGCAGGCCGACGACGACGACATGGTTCCCATCGTCACGCACCCGGACGACCTCATCGTGATCGTGTGCGGCGGGGCCGGCGGCAAGTCGATGGTGATCCCGACGGCCGGTGCTCAGGCGATCAGCGTCTCTCGCGAGATCACGCTGGGCGCCTCCTGATGCTCGCCACGAACCCGGCCGGCGTCGACAGTCGCGCGCTGCTGTCGGGTGCCCAGGTCTTCGATCTCAGCCACAGCTGGTTCACCGGCATGCCCGTTTCGCCGGTGCACATGCCGTACATGTTCTCGCTGGTCCGTCGCCACGGTGACGCGCCTCGTGAAGAGCTCCTGCACCGCGAACGAAATGATCGTCTTCTGCGGCCACAGCGGTACCCACGTCGACGCCCTCGGCCATGTCTCTCACCACGGCAAGCTTGCCGGCGGCCTCGACGCCGACATCATTGAGTCCGGCGGGTGGGGCTGAAGGAGTTGGGGGTCGAACAGATCGGGCCGATCGCCACCAACGGAGTGCTGCTCGACATCGCCCGCCTCCATGACGTCGACTGCCTGCCGGCGGGCTACGAGATCACTCCGGCCGACATGGAAGCGGCACTCGACGAGTACGGGATGACTGTTCAGCCGGGCGACGTCGTCCTGCTCCGCACCGGCTGGGTCGGTTCTGGCCCGACGTCGCGCGCTTCGTCAACACCGACGGCGGACGCCAGGGCCCGGTCTCGCCGCCGCAGAATGGCTCGCCGGTCGCCAGGTCGTTGCCACGGGGGCCGACACGCTGACCTACGAGGTCGTCAGGCCGCAGGAGAACGTGCGACCGGTACAGCTCGACTTCTCGTCGAGGCAGGGGTCTACCTGTTCGAGACGCTCAATCTCGAAGACCTTGCGCAGACCGGCGAGCACGCGTTCTTCTTCGTCGCGGCGCCGCTCAAATTGGTCGGCGCCACCGCATCGCCGATCGCCCCCCTGGCCTTCGTCTGGCCCCCGCCGGACGTGGTCGATCCGGCGCCGCAACCGAACGCGTCGGTCTAGACCCGACCTCGCAGACATTTGTCCCGCACCACGTTCTTGTACCCGAACCGAGAGTTCCAAGGGAGATTCCGGTGAAGCGACCCAACGCAACGAAGCGGAGCGCGATCAGGATCGGACTCGTACTGGTTGCCGCGGCGACTGCGGTCGCAGCGTGCAGCAGCAGCGGGTCGAGCGGCAATTCCGGCCACCCGTCGGTGACCGTCATCTACGGGACGCGAGTCTCCGTACGCACCGCTCCAGGTGGCCGACAAGGAAGGCTTCTTCGACGACGCCGGCGTCAACGTCAAACTGATCAGCAGCTCGTCGGGCAACGCAGCGCTGCAGGCAGCGATCGGCGGCAACGGTGAGATCGTGGCCAGCGGCATGTCCAACAACGTGCTGGCCGCCGCCAAGGGCCACCCGCTGAACTTCTTCGCGACGATGGTCAGCCGCCTGCCGAACAACATCATCATCAGCAAGAGCGTGGCGAAGAAGAAGGGCATCACCCTGTCGTCGCCGCTGTCGAAGAAGATCGCCGCGCTCAAGGGGTTGACGATCGGGATCACCGAGCCGGGAAGTGTCACCGACAGGTGCTCGAATGGCTGCTCAAACGCAACGGGATCGATCCGAAGCACGACGTGCAGATCGTCAGCCTGGGCGGCAACACCACTTCCGCGGTCGGCGGCATCGAACACGGCCGGGTCGACGCCTTGATCTACCGGCGCCGGTGCTCGAACTGCTCTACGACAACGGAACTGCGGAACTGTTGGTCAACTTCGCCGGCCGTGAGGTTCAGCCGCCACCGGCTACATGCTCGGCCTGAGCGCCGCAGAAATTCATCAACGCCAACAAGACCGCGGTGAACGACGTGTACAAGGCCGTGGGCCGCGCGGAGACGTTCATGCACACCAACCAGGCGCAGTCCGTTTTTTTTTTTTTTTTTTTTTTTTTTTTTTTTTTTTTTTTTTTTTTTTTTTTTTTTTTTTTTTTTTTTTTTTTTTTTTTTTTTTTTTTTTTTTTTTTTTTTTTTTTTTTTTTTTTTTTTTTTTTTTTTTTTTTTTTTTTTTTTTTTTTTTTTTTTTTTTTTTTTTTTTTTTTTTTTTTTTTTTTTTTTTTTTTTTTTTTTTTTTTTTTTTTTTTTTTTTTTTTTTTTTTTTTTTTTTTTTTTTTTTTTTTTTTTTTTTTTTTTTTTTTTTTTTTTTTTTTTTTTTTTTTTTTTTTTTTTTTTTTTTTTTTTTTTTTTTTTTTTTTTTTTTTTTTTTTTTTTTTTTTTTTTTTTTTTTTTTTTTTTTTTTTTTTTTTTTTTTTTTTTTTTTTTTTTTTTTTTTTTTTTTTTTTTTTTTTTTTTTTTTTTTTTTTTTTTTTTTTTTTTTTTTTTTTTTTTTTTTTTTTTTTTTTTTTTTTTTTTTTTTTTTTTTTTTTTTTTTTTTTTTTTTTTTTTTTTTTTTTTTTTTTTTTTTTTTTTTTTTTTTTTTTTTTTTTTTTTTTTTTTTTTTTTTTTTTTTTTTTTTTTTTTTTTTTTTTTTTTTTTTTTTTTTTTTTTTTTTTTTTTTTTTTTTTTTTTTTTTTTTTTTTTTTTTTTTTTTTTTTTTTTTTTTTTTTTTTTTTTTTTTTTTTTTTTTTTTTTTTTTTTTTTTTTTTTTTTTTTTTTTTTTTTTTTTTTTTTTTTTTTTTTTTTTTTTTTTTTTTTTTTTTTTTTTTTTTTTTTTTTTTTTTTTTTTTTTTTTTTTTTTTTTTTTTTTTTTTTTTTTTTTTTTTTTTTTTTTTTTTTTTTTTTTTTTTTTTTTTTTTTTTTTTTTTTTTTTTTTTTTTTTTTTTTTTTTTTTTTTTTTTTTTTTTTTTTTTTTTTTTTTTTTTTTTTTTTTTTTTTTTTTTTTTTTTTTTTTTTTTTTTTTTTTTTTTTTTTTTTTTTTTTTTTTTTTTTTTTTTTTTTTTTTTTTTTTTTTTTTTTTTTTTTTTTTTTTTTTTTTTTTTTTTTTTTTTTTTTTTTTTTTTTTTTTTTTTTTTTTTTTTTTTTTTTTTTTTTTTTTTTTTTTTTTTTTTTTTTTTTTTTTTTTTTTTTTTTTTTTTTTTTTTTTTTTTTTTTTTTTTTTTTTTTTTTTTTTTTTTTTTTTTTTTTTTTTTTTTTTTTTTTTTTTTTTTTTTTTTTTTTTTTTTTTTTTTTTTTTTTTTTTTTTTTTTTTTTTTTTTTTTTTTTTTTTTTTTTTTTTTTTTTTTTTTTTTTTTTTTTTTTTTTTTTTTTTTTTTTTTTTTTTTTTTTTTTTTTTTTTTTTTTTTTTTTTTTTTTTTTTTTTTTTTTTTTTTTTTTTTTTTTTTTTTTTTTTTTTTTTTTTTTTTTTTTTTTTTTTTTTTTTTTTTTTTTTTTTTTTTTTTTTTTTTTTTTTTTTTTTTTTTTTTTTTTTTTTTTTTTTTTTTTTTTTTTTTTTTTTTTTTTTTTTTTTTTTTTTTTTTTTTTTTTTTTTTTTTTTTTTTTTTTTTTTTTTTTTTTTTTTTTTTTTTTTTTTTTTTTTTTTTTTTTTTTTTTTTTTTTTTTTTTTTTTTTTTTTTTTTTTTTTTTTTTTTTTTTTTTTTTTTTTTTTTTTTTTTTTTTTTTTTTTTTTTTTTTTTTTTTTTTTTTTTTTTTTTTTTTTTTTTTTTTTTTTTTTTTTTTTTTTTTTTTTTTTTTTTTTTTTTTTTTTTTTTTTTTTTTTTTTTTTTTTTTTTTTTTTTTTTTTTTTTTTTTTTTTTTTTTTTTTTTTTTTTTTTTTTTTTTTTTTTTTTTTTTTTTTTTTTTTTTTTTTTTTTTTTTTTTTTTTTTTTTTTTTTTTTTTTTTTTTTTTTTTTTTTTTTTTTTTTTTTTTTTTTTTTTTTTTTTTTTTTTTTTTTTTTTTTTTTTTTTTTTTTTTTTTTTTTTTTTTTTTTTTTTTTTTTTTTTTTTTTTTTTTTTTTTTTTTTTTTTTTTTTTTTTTTTTTTTTTTTTTTTTTTTTTTTTTTTTTTTTTTTTTTTTTTTTTTTTTTTTTTTTTTTTTTTTTTTTTTTTTTTTTTTTTTTTTTTTTTTTTTTTTTTTTTTTTTTTTTTTTTTTTTTTTTTTTTTTTTTTTTTTTTTTTTTTTTTTTTTTTTTTTTTTTTTTTTTTTTTTTTTTTTTTTTTTTTTTTTTTTTTTTTTTTTTTTTTTTTTTTTTTTTTTTTTTTTTTTTTTTTTTTTTTTTTTTTTTTTTTTTTTTTTTTTTTTTTTTTTTTTTTTTTTTTTTTTTTTTTTTTTTTTTTTTTTTTTTTTTTTTTTTTTTTTTTTTTTTTTTTTTTTTTTTTTTTTTTTTTTTTTTTTTTTTTTTTTTTTTTTTTTTTTTTTTTTTTTTTTTTTTTTTTTTTTTTTTTTTTTTTTTTTTTTTTTTTTTTTTTTTTTTTTTTTTTTTTTTTTTTTTTTTTTTTTTTTTTTTTTTTTTTTTTTTTTTTTTTTTTTTTTTTTTTTTTTTTTTTTTTTTTTTTTTTTTTTTTTTTTTTTTTTTTTTTTTTTTTTTTTTTTTTTTTTTTTTTTTTTTTTTTTTTTTTTTTTTTTTTTTTTTTTTTTTTTTTTTTTTTTTTTTTTTTTTTTTTTTTTTTTTTTTTTTTTTTTTTTTTTTTTTTTTTTTTTTTTTTTTTTTTTTTTTTTTTTTTTTTTTTTTTTTTTTTTTTTTTTTTTTTTTTTTTTTTTTTTTTTTTTTTTTTTTTTTTTTTTTTTTTTTTTTTTTTTTTTTTTTTTTTTTTTTTTTTTTTTTTTTTTTTTTTTTTTTTTTTTTTTTTTTTTTTTTTTTTTTTTTTTTTTTTTTTTTTTTTTTTTTTTTTTTTTTTTTTTTTTTTTTTTTTTTTTTTTTTTTTTTTTTTTTTTTTTTTTTTTTTTTTTTTTTTTTTTTTTTTTTTTTTTTTTTTTTTTTTTTTTTTTTTTTTTTTTTTTTTTTTTTTTTTTTTTTTTTTTTTTTTTTTTTTTTTTTTTTTTTTTTTTTTTTTTTTTTTTTTTTTTTTTTTTTTTTTTTTTTTTTTTTTTTTTTTTTTTTTTTTTTTTTTTTTTTTTTTTTTTTTTTTTTTTTTTTTTTTTTTTTTTTTTTTTTTTTTTTTTTTTTTTTTTTTTTTTTTTTTTTTTTTTTTTTTTTTTTTTTTTTTTTTTTTTTTTTTTTTTTTTTTTTTTTTTTTTTTTTTTTTTTTTTTTTTTTTTTTTTTTTTTTTTTTTTTTTTTTTTTTTTTTTTTTTTTTTTTTTTTTTTTTTTTTTTTTTTTTTTTTTTTTTTTTTTTTTTTTTTTTTTTTTTTTTTTTTTTTTTTTTTTTTTTTTTTTTTTTTTTTTTTTTTTTTTTTTTTTTTTTTTTTTTTTTTTTTTTTTTTTTTTTTTTTTTTTTTTTTTTTTTTTTTTTTTTTTTTTTTTTTTTTTTTTTTTTTTTTTTTTTTTTTTTTTTTTTTTTTTTTTTTTTTTTTTTTTTTTTTTTTTTTTTTTTTTTTTTTTTTTTTTTTTTTTTTTTTTTTTTTTTTTTTTTTTTTTTTTTTTTTTTTTTTTTTTTTTTTTTTTTTTTTTTTTTTTTTTTTTTTTTTTTTTTTTTTAGGCGACGCCGCCGCGCTGAGCGTGCCGGCGGGACGCATCGACACGCTCGTCGAGGTGATCGAAGGCCTCCCCCACCTGGCCGACGCCCGCGATCTCGGCCCTCTGTTGCGAGCCGACAACTGAACCATTAGTGACCATCCCGCGCATCGCAACCGGCGCGGCCATCGAGCGCGCGCGTTTGCGCGTGAAAGGAGTGACATGGGCGTCTCCCGCCACACCGCTGAATGGGTCAGCAGCCTGCGCTACGAGGACCTGTCAGATCTCGCGATCGAACGTATCGAGGTTGCCGTACTCGACTACCTGGGCTGCGCCATCGCCGGCGCGGCCACCGAGACCGGCATGAAGCTCATGGACTATGTGCTGGAGGTCGGCCGCGAGGGCGGCAGCACCGTGTTCGGCACGAAATACCGATTCAGTCCACCGGATGCGGCTTTGCTGAACGGCACGTTCGGCCACGCGCTCGATTACGACGACGTATCGTTCCACATGATCGGCCACCCGGGTGTGACGATCCTGCCGGCCGTGCTCGCGCTCGCCGAGGAGCACGACCGCAGCGGGGCGGATGTGATGATGGCCTATGCCGCAGGTTATGAGGTCGCGACCAGGATCGGCTATGCGATGAACGTGGGCGGCCACTACGAGAAGGGTTGGCACGCCACCGGCACACTCGGCACGATGGGCGCCACCGCCGGCGCCTGCCGGGTGCTCGGCCTGGACGCCGCAACCACTGCGCAGGCGCTCGGCATGGCGGCGTCGATGGCCGCCGGGCTCCGGCAGAACTTCGGCCGGGACACCAAGCTGTTCATGCCGGACGAGCAGCCCAGAACGGCGTCACGGCAGCGATGCTCGCCGCGCGCGGCTTCACCGCCGAGCCCGACATCCTGGAAGCGCCCTTCGGCTTCTTCAGTGTCTACGGTGGGCCGGGCGAGAACCGACCCGAACGGCTGGAGCAGATTCCCGGCCCTGAGCTCGAAGTCGCTTCGCCAGGCTTTCAAACCAAGATCTATCCCAGCTGCGCATCAACGCACACCGCCCTCGACGCCATGCTTTCGCTGATCGCCGAGCACGACATCGACTATCGCGACGTCACCGACATCGACGTGGCCGTCGTTCACCTCACGCCGAAGATCCTGATCCACACCAACCCGACCGAGGGATTGGAGGGCAAGTTCAGCATGCAGTACTGCATGGCTCGCGCGCTGCGGAGCCGGGCCCTGCGGGTCGGCGACTTCACCGATGACGCCGTACGCGACGACGACATCCGGACCTGATGAGCCTGGTCAACATGCACGTCGATCCGGACCTCGATGGGGTGCGACGGCCGACCGGCCGCGCCCGGTCATCTTGACCGTGACGCTCGGGAACGGCACGAAATACATACAGCGGGTGGACATCCCGACCGGTCTGCCGGAGAACCCGGCGAGCCGTGAGCAGGTCGAGGCGAAGTTCCGTGACCTGTCCGAACCGGTGCTCGGCGAGGACCGTCCACCACGCGTGGTCGAGTTCGCTTACTCGCTGCCCACGACGCTCAAGGTCGCCGATGCACTCGCGGCGTGCGCAATCGACTGAGTACCGCGAGGCGAGACGCGCCGGCCGGCGTCACGCTCGACAACAACGAACCACAGCCGCGCCGCTATCTCGTCCTCGGCGTTGTCGGCATCGCATTGTTGATGGCGTCGGTCGACCAGACCATCGTGGCGACTGCTCTGCGCAGTCTGCAGCAGGACCTGAACGTCGGGCTGAACTGGAGTAGCTGGACCATCACGGTCTACGCGCTCGGGCAGATCCTGGTCATGCCGGTAGCCGGACGCTCAGCGACCAGTACGGACGCAGGCGGGTCTTCTCGCCGCTGTGGCCGTTTTCACCGTGGCATCGCTGTGCTGCGGACTGGCCACGAACATCGTCGTGCCGCTGCGTCGATGCGCGGTGCAGGCGTTCGGCGGAGGCGCATTCATGCCGTCGGCCACCGGCATCGTCGCAGACCACTTCGGGCGCGACCGCGACCGCGCGATCGGCATGTTCACGAGCATCGTGCCGATCGGCGGCATCCTCGGTCCGGTACTCGGCGCTGTGTTCGTGACCTACTGGTCGTGGCGCGGCATCTTTCTGATCAACATTCCGCTGGGCCTGTTGCTCCTGGTGCTGGGCAGCTACGTCCTGCCCGCCTCGAACCGTTGCCCCGGCGGACGTTTCGACTTCCTGGGGATCTCCTATCTGATCGTCGGACTGCTCGGCGTGATGCTGGCGATCGGTAGTCTCGGCGGATCCGTCGAGCCGCAGGAACCCGTCTTCTGGGTGCCGCTGACGCTCGGCGTCTCCTCGATCATCGCGTTCGTGCAGCATGCAGCGCACGCACCTGCCCCGTTCATCCCGATGAGGTTGCTGCGCGGACACGGATTCGCGGTCGTGAACCTCATCAATTTCGCCTCCGGTGCCGCCACCCTTGGGTTCGGAGCCTGATCCCGCTCTATGCCGCTGACCGGTACCAGGTCTCCACGCTGGTGGCGGGACGCTGCTCACGGCACGGGCGGTCGGGATGATCGCGGTCGCCGGGTCCTGCTCGTTCGCGCTGCGCGAACTGTATACCGCCGACCGTTGGCCCTCGGATTCCTCATATCGGGTCTGGGCTCGGCCTGACCGCCGTCCCGCCCCCGGCGGGAATGTCGGCCTACGTGTGGCTGACGATCAGCTCGGTGCTGGCCGGTATCGGCATGGGTCTGCTCGTCCCCGCCGGCAACAATGCCGTCCTGCACCTCGCTCCCGAGAGCACAGCGGCGGTCTCCGGCATTCGCGGGATGTTCCGGCAGTCCGGCGGGATCACCGGCATCTCGATCATCGCCGCGGTCGCGGCCAGCAGCGGCGATCCCGGCCTGGCGCAAGCATGGGCGTTCGCCGCGTTCTCCGTCGTGCTCGTCGCCCTGATACCGCTCGTCGCGCTCGTTCCCGAGCACCGTGGCACCTGGTGAACAGCCAGAACTGATGGTCCAGAAGCCGGCGGCGCAATCACATCGACGTTTCCGGGCCTCGCGGCTAGCGTCGGGGGTGCGGCGCACCACGAGTGCCGCCCGCGAACACCGCACCGTCGATGAACAAGGGGTGATCATGGCAGCGGCCTTGGATGCTGTGCAGCTGGAGACACTGCGCAAGGAGTTCGACGCGGATCCGGCGAATCGGGTACTGCAGAACGCGATCTTCGCAACAAGGTCGACGAGGTGGCACTTGATCACCGCGTCGTGGTCTCGCTGGACCGTTCGATGTCGCATCAGCTCGACGACTGGGCGGTGACCAACCAGAAGCAGAGCGGCCGGTGCTGGATGTTCGCCGGACTCAATCTGCTGCGCGTCGGCGCGGCGGCCGAACTCGGCGTCAAGGATTTCGAGTTCTCGCAGGCATACCTGCAGTTCTGGGACCGGCTGGAGAAGGCGAACTTCTGGCTCGAGCAGGTGCTGCTCACCGCCGATCGAGACATCGACGACCGCACGGTGGCCCACCTGATGAGCACCCCTGCCGAGGACGGCGGGCAGTGGAACATGTTCGTGGCCCTGGTGCGCAAGCACGGCCTGGTGCCGAAGTCCGCGATGCCCGAGACCGTTTCGTCGTCGGCCACCGGGGCACTCAATCGCGATCTGTCCGCGGTGTTGCGACAGGCCGCCCGGGGCTTGCGCGCCGATGCCGCGGCCGGGGCCTCGGACGACGCGCTGGCGCAGCGAAAGTCCGAGACGCTGGCCGTCGTGCACCGGATGCTGTGCCTGCACCTCGGCACACCGCCGGAGCGCTTCGGGTGGCAGTGGCGCGACAGCGACAAGGGCTTCCACCGCGACGGGGAGATGACCCCGCTGGAGTTCGCGGACCGATACGTCACGCTGCCGTTCGATGACTACGTCTGCGTTGTCCACGACCCGCGTGAGTCCAGCCCGACCGGGCGGGTCTTCACCGTCGAGGCCCTCGGCAACGTCGTCGGCGCACCGCCGGTCACCTACCTCAACGTCGACATCGACCTGATCCGCACGCTCGCGATGGACACCATCGTGAACGGCGAGCCCGTCTGGTTCGGCTGCGATGTCGGCCAGATGCACAACGCGGAGCACGGAGTCTGGGACGCCGCGCTCTACGACTACGACAGTCTCTACCGGCACACGATGACCCTCGACAAGGCCGACCGGTTGCTGCACCGAGGCAGCGCGATGACGCACGCGATGCTGCTCACCGGCGTCGACGTCGTCGAGGACGATCCGCGGCGCTGGCGGGTGGAGAACAGCTGGGGCGACGAGAAGGCCGACAAGGGCTTCTGGACCATGAACGACTCCTGGTTCGGCCAACACGTCTTCGAGACGGCGGTGCGCCGCCAGGCCCTGCCGGCCGAGCTGCAGGATCGACTCGGCGACGATCCCATCGTGCTGCCGGCGTGGGACCCCATGGGAGCACTCGCGCGCTGAACGATCCCGTCCAGATCCGCCGGGTGCGAAGGACGGGGTGGCCACGGCAGCGTGAATTCGCCCTGAGGTCTGAGGGTGCGCGAGGAACGCACGGACCCCCAGGGTCGCATCGCGGGCTCGCTCCGGCATGACGAGCATCCCCGCCCGGGTCGAGAGTGTCGCGAGCAGGGACGCAGCGGTGCGGCTGTGCCCATGCGGGAACTCAGCCTGCTCCGCCGACCCGTACCGCGCGAGCCCGCCGTCGGTCGGAAGATGTGCCCGAGCGGTCGCGGGCGCCAGGTGCCGCACGTGTCACGCGGACCGATGGCGGGGCCGCTGACCGTTGAGCGCCGCGACAGTCGACGGTCGTCGACCACGTTCACGACGGCGGTCCGCGGGTGGGACGGGCAGCAGCCGCCACGTTCATGTGACAGTGCATCGCATTGCGGACCACGGCATCGACCGAGAGTGGCAAGCGGGATCGCCTCCGCGCTCCGGCAGGGCCGGGACGTGGGCGTGCAGCGGACTGGCCAGCATCGCCGGGTCGGGCTCGACACCGTGCAATCGGCGCCCAGCGCGAGCGGCGTGTGGTCAGCTTGCAGGCCGGCGACCAGGTCGAGCACGCGCAGCCCGGGCGCAGGTCCAGCGCCCAGTCCACCGCAGCACGCGCGTAGTCCGGGCGATGCTCGGCATACACCCGCGGCTGTACCGAACGACGAGGCATACCCCTCCCGTCCTGCGCCACCAGCTCACCCTATTCGCGAGCCTCGACGAACCGTCGTTCTACGTTGGTCGACGCGTCGATACGATGCTGCGACCATGCATTCCTGCATGGGTCATCGTGATCGCACGAGTGGAGAAGACAGATGCCGAAACCCACAATCGTCTTGGTGCACGGTGCATGGGCCGACGCGTCGAGCTGGAATGCGGTCGCGACGCAGCTGCAGAGCGAGGACTACACCGTGCTCGCCCCGACGAATCTGTTGCGCCGGGTCGCGGTCGACGCCCCGTACATCGCATCCTTCCTCGCTCAACGCACGAGTGGTCCGGTCGTGCTGGTCGGCCACTCGTACGGCGGGTTCGTCACCACGAATGCCGCCACCGGCGGCGGTGATGTGCGGGCATTGGTCTACGTGGATGCGTTCGTTCCCGATGAAGGTGAGACGGTCTTCGGGATCCTGGGTGGATCCGGGTCGGCACTGGCCGTCCCCGACCCGACGACCGTGCTCGACCTCGTCGGCTACCCCGACGCGCCCGAGGGCGACGTCGAGGCATTTCTCAAGCCGGACACGGTGCACCAGTCATTCGCCCAGGACCTGCCGGAAGCCGACCGTCGGCTCATCGCCGCGGGGCAGCGACCCATCACGCTGAGCGCGAACACGACTCCTTCGACGACCGCCGCCTGGAAGACCCTGCCGAGCTGGGCGGTCGTGGGTACCGAGGACCGGGTCATCCCACCGGACACCCAGCGCCACATGGCCGAGCGTGCGAACGCGACGATCAGCGACGTTGCCGGCTCACACGTCTCGATGGTGTCCAAGCCCGAGGCCACTATCGCCGCAATTCTCGCCGCCGCCGCCACCGTCGCCGACTGAGCCGGCGGTAGTCTGCGCCCATGAGCGGGCCGGCCTTGCACCTGCGAACGGTGCTCGAGCCGCGGGGACCGGCCGGCGCGGTCGTGCTCAGCGATGAGCAGGTCGCATCGTTGGGCGGCGGCAAGTCCCCGCCGGTCAGCGTGACGGTCGAAGGCGTGACGGTGGCGGCGCGGGTCGCCCGGATGGGCGGGGAGAACCTGCTCGGTTTCAGTAAGAAGCTGCGCGCCGATCTCGGGGTGGACATCGGTCAGCGCATCGACGTCGTCATCGCGCTCGACGCCCAGCCGCGAACCGTATCGTGCCGCCGGCACTCGCGGCGGCGTTGGAGCAGGATCCGGCGGCGCAGGCTGCCTTCGACGCACTCGCGTTCACACACCGTAAGGAGTTCGCCCGTTGGGTCGAGGATGCCAAACGCGAACAGACGAGGGACTCGCGAGTCGAGCAGAGCCTGCAGATGTTGCGCGAGGGTCGCACCCGCAGCTAGCCGGTCGAATGCCACGTCGACGGTTCACGTGCGTTCGGTGAGCACGCGTGGCTGGTCGTCGGTGATCGCGATGGTGTGTTCGAAGTGGGCGCCGCGCGAGCCGTCGTCGCTGCGCAGCGTCCAGCCGTCGTCGTCGACGCGGTAGGCGTCTCGGCCGCCGGCCATGAACCACGGTTCGATCGCGATCGTCATGCCCGCTCGCAGACGCATGCCGCGCCCCGGCGGCCCGTCGTTGGGAACGTGCGGGTTCTCGTGCATCGTGCGGCCGACGCCGTGCCCGCCGAAGTCGGTGTGCAGCCCGTAGCCGGCCTCGCGGGCCACCGCGCCGATGGCGCTCGAGATGTCCCCGATCCGGGCGCCGGCGCGCGCGGTGGCGATCGCGATGCGCAGGGCGTGCTCGGTGCGCTCGAGCAGGCGGGCGTCCTCGTCCGCGGTCGACCCGACGCAGAACGAGATCGCGGCGTCGCCGGTCCAGCCGTCGAGGGTGGCGCCGCAGTCGACGCTGAGCAGATCGCCGTCGCGCAGCCGGTAGTCGGTGGGGATGCCGTGCAGGACGGCGTCGTTGACCGACAGGCACACGACGCCCGGGTACGGGGACGAGGCGAAGGACGGCTGGTAGCCGAGGAACGGCGACGATGCCCCGGCGCCGCGCAGCACCTCTCGCGCGACCTGGTCGAGGTCCTGCGTGCGAACCCCGACTGCCGCGTGGTCGCGGACCTCGGCGAGGGCACGGGCCACGACCGCGCCGGCCGCGGCCATCGCCTCGATCTCGCCCGGCGTCTTCAGCTCCACCATGCTCGGCACCTCCGACACCTACCGGGATTTGTATACCGGTATTAGTATCACGCCATGGTGCGTCCCATCCTGACCCCCCAAGAGCGTGAACGTGGCCGTCAGCTCGGGGCGGCGCTGCGTGCCGCGCGCGGGCGACGCAGCATGGTCGAGGTTTCCGCCGCCGCCGGCATCCCGGTCGAGACCCTGCGCAAGATCGAGACCGGCCGGATCGTGACGCCGGCGTTCTTCACCGTCGCCGCCCTCGCCCACGCCCTGGACCTCGAGCTCGCCACGCTCGCGCCGGGTGTCTGCGCACGGCTGGCGTCGCGCCGACCGCAGCTACTGCCTGAGCGATCGAGTTCACGCGCCGCCCGATCTCAGCCAACGGCGGCAGGGAGTTGCACCGTGACGCGGAGACCCCCAGTGGTCCTGGGCGTGAGGGTGAGTGTTCCGTTGTGCGCCCGGGCGATGCTGTCGACGATCGCCAGGCCGAGGCCGACACCCGTGTGTTCGGACCGGGTGCGTTCGGTGCCGCGCTGGAACGGTTCGACGAGCGTGCCGACCAGCTGCGGGTTGAGCGCCGTGCCGGTGTTTTCCACCGTGAGCACAGCAGCGCCGTGGTGAACGCTGGTGGTGACGCACACGGTGCCGCGTCCGGGGAGGTTGTGGACGATGGCATTGTGCACCAGGTTCGTCGTCATCTGCAGCAACAGTGCGGGTGAGCCGATCGTGGGGGTCGTATCCCTGGAGGTCTCGATCGTCAGCTGGCGCTGCTCGGCGAAGGGCAACAGCGTCTCCGTTGCTTCTTCGGCGATGAGCGACAGGTCGACGAACTCCGGAACGTAGGGCTGGTCGGCGCGACTGAGCAGAAGCAGCGCTTCGGTGAGATCGATCGCCCGGGTGTTGACGAAGCGCAGGCGCTCGATCAACTCGCCGTTGTCGCGGTTCGGATCGTCGTGGGCCACATCGAGCAACGTCTGCGTGATCGCCAGCGGGGTGCGCAGTTCGTGAGAGGCGTTGGCCGCGAATCTCCGCTGTTCGGCAACGTGTGCCTCGAGCCGGGCGAGCATCGCGTCGAAGGCGTCGGCCAGCTCACGGAACTCGTCGGTGCGACCCGGGAGCCGGATGCGGTGCGCGAGCGAGCCGTTCGCGGCCATGCGCGTGGCGTCGGTGATGCGAGCCAGCGGAGCGAGCATCCGACCGGCGAGCAGCCACCCTCCGGCGAGCCCGAACACCAGCAAGAACAGGAGCACGATGGCCGCGGTCGGCGCGAAATCACGCAGGATGGTGTAGCTGTAGTCGGGGACGATCACGAGACCGGGGAGCCGGTGGCGACTCAGGAACACCCACCCGGCGGCGAGCAGGATGAGGCCCGCAAGCACGAGGAAGCCGGCATAGCTGAGGGTGAGTTTGAGGCGAACACTCGACCCGGGCGCTCTGTCCACGTTCCCCTCCCTCACCCGTTGCCGGGTGCGGCGTCGATGCGGTATCCGGCGCCGGCCACGGTGGTGATGATCCACGGCTCACCGAGGCGCTTGCGCAGCGCCGAGACCGTGATGCGCACGGCATTGGTGAACGGGTCGGCGTTCTCGTCCCACGCGCGCTCCAGGAGCTCCTCGGCGCTGATCACCCCGCCTTGCGCGCCGACGAGAACCTCGAGCACCGCAAATTGCTTGCGTGTGAGCGCGACGTAGCGGTCGTCGCGATAGACCTCGCGGCGGAACGGATCCAGTCGTAGGCCGGCGATCTCCTGCACCGGCGGTCGGTTGTGAGCGCGCCTGCGATCGAGCGCCCGCAGCCGCAGTACGAGCTCTCGCAGCGCGAACGGCTTCGTGAGGTAGTCGTCGGCACCGATTCCGAATCCCGAGGCCAGGTCGTCGAGCCGGTCGGCGGCGGTGAGCATGAGGATGGGCATGCCGCTGCCGGACGCGACGATGTGTTGGGCGATCTCGTCACCGGAGGGGCCGGGGACGTCGCGGTCGAGAACAGCGATGTCGTACGTGTTGATGCTCAAGAGTTCCAGCGCCGTGTCGCCGTCCCCGGCGATGTCGGCGGCGATCGCTTCCAGGCGCAAGCCATCGCGGACGGCTTCGGCCATATACGGCTCGTCCTCGACGAGCAACACACGCACCTTGCGATGCTAGCGATGTGGCGCATATCGGCGGCGTATCGAAAACCACATACGTGCCGGCAACACCGCGTCGCCTTGATTGGCGCCATGACCATCACGCAACAATCGCAGCATGTCGCGACGACCCGGCGGTTCCGGCGGCCCCGCGCGATGGTTGCCCTCGTCGCGCTCCTGGTGCTCGCCCTCGCGGCCTTCGTGGCAGCCCGCCATCTGCTCGACAACGACGACAAGGACCGCGCGTACCTCTCGACGGACGGGTGGCCGGCGCGCGGGCAGGGGGCGTACGTGTTCGGCGACGAACGGCCCGCGGTGAGCCCGAACGGGCGACCGGTCCCGATCGCCAGCCTGGCCAAGGTGATGACCGCGTACCTCGTGCTCGAGCACCATCCGCTGCACGGAACCGGTGATGGCCGACGATTCGTCGTCAGCCGCAGCGATGTCGCGGACACCGAGTCGCGACGCCGGGAGGACCAGTCGGTCGTCGAGGTCCGCGCCGGCGAGCACCTCACCGAACGCGACGTCCTCATGGCGATCTTGTTGCCTTCTGCGAACAACATCGCTGGACTCGCCGCACGTCAGGTCGACGGCAGCGTCGCCTCCTTCGTCGCGGAGATGAACCGCACGGCACACGCGCTCGGGATGTCGCACTCGACCTACACCGACCCCAGCGGCTTCGACCGCGGCACCGTGTCGACCGCGCTCGACCAGCTGCGGTTGGCGCGCAAGGTCGCGGAGAACGACACGCTCACGGCAATGATGGCGACCCGCGCGTACACCCTGCCGGTTGCCGGCACGGTCAGGAACACGAACGCACTGATCGGCACGGACGGGTTCGTCGGCATGAAGACCGGCTCCGACGACGCTGCCGGCGGGTGCTTCATGTTCCGCTCGTGGCGGCATACCGACAACGGCAACGCACCGCTGACCGGTGTGGTGCTCGGGCAGCAGGGACACAACCTCATCACCGCCGGTCTGTATGCGGCGAAGCAACTCGTCGATCGCGTGCAGCCAATGGCCGCGACGCCGTGATCAGCAGAGGTCGAGCACGCTCGGCGGGTCGTGCCAGATCTCGCGGGATACCTGTTCGGGATAGGCCGTCACGGAGGGTTCGACGTCGAAGATCCGGGTCGAGCCGGTGTCGAAGGTGGGCCAGCCGGGATCGCCTTTCGTCGCGAACGCGCTCCACGCGGTGCGCATCTGCCGTGACACGGCCGCTGCCTCGGGGGTGGGCTCGCCGATCAACATCGCCGGCTGGCCGGCGGTGAGGTTTCCGAATACGAGCGGGACGTCCAGGCCGTGGCAGGCGCCCATCATGGCGCCCATGCCGGGAGCGGGCCAGGTGAGCTCGTACAGGTAGGCGCGGCCACCGGCTTCGACCTGCGCTTGCGCAAGCTTCAGCGACGGCATGCGGAACAGCCAGTCCGAGCGCACCACCTCGTACAGTTCCTCGGCGTCCGGGAAGGTTGCGCGGTACCGCTGCGGATCCGGTCCGAAGATCTCGGCGGCCTCGGTCGCTTGCGCCTGGGTGATCTGGCCCAGCATTCCGGTCACTGCGGTGAGCAAGCGCTGTTCGTGACGCGTGTGTCCGACCACCAGGTCGACCTGCCCGGTCAGTCCGCGCCACGGGGTTGCGGGCAACACGTCACCGTCGACGACCGGCGCGAACGGGACCTGCGCGTGCGCCGCCGGGCCCCAGCGATGTGCGAACCGGTCAATGTTGGCCAGGACGGCATCACCAGCGGCGGGCAGCACGTGCGGGTCGACACCGACCAACTCACTGGTTCGAGGCCGAGCTCCGCGGCGCAGGCTCGGGTGATGTCAGCTGCCAGGTCGGGTGTGAAGAAGGTGCCCGGCACGCTCTGCGCGATCGCGCGGTGGAACAACCCGGCCGCCCGTGGCATGGCGAGCAGCGCCGCCACCGATCCGCCACCCGCCGACTGCCCGAACACGGTGACCTCGTCCGGATCGCCGCCGAAGGCGCCGATGTTGCTGCGCACCCACTCGAGTGCCGCAGTCTGGTCCAGGAGGCCGCGGTTGGCCGGCGTCCCGGCGATGTACCCGAAGCCCTCCAGCCCGACGCGGTAGTTGAAGGTCACCACCACAACGCCGCCGTCGCGTGCGAGCGTGCTGCCGTCGTACTCGGGCAGGCCGGACATGCCGAACATGTAGCCACCGCCCTGGATCCACACCATCACGGGCAATCCGCCGTGCCTGTCCGGTGACCAGACGTTGACCGTCAGCCAGTCGTCGCCGTGTTGGACGAGCGCGTCCATACCGAACGCGCCGGACTGCGGTGGCGGCGGCCCGAACCTCGTCGCGTCGCGCACGCCGGGCCACGGCTCAACCGGCTCTGGCGCGCCGAACCGCACGGGCAACGCGGCGTACGGAATGCCGCGAAACACCGCAAGACCTGCTTCCGTTGCGCCGCGGACGACTCCCCCGGCGACCTCGACGTCGATCTGCATGTGGCGATCATCGCTGGCCCGGCCTGCGCCGAGCGAGCCGTTTCTCGACGCGGCGGCGCCTCCCGCCTCAGTGCGCCGGCAGGTGTGCGAGGAAGGCCAGTGTCCTGGGCCACGCCGCAGCGCGTCCTGCTTCGTCGGCGCTCGGCAGGCCGCCGGCGAGGGTCGGGAGGCCGCTCGCGGTCTTGCCCTGGGTGGCGGTGGAGGGGACGTAGGGCGTCAGCGTGCCGACGAAGTGACCGGCGCCGGGGTAGGCGAGCACGGTCGGCCGGAAGTGCGAGTGCGCGGCCTCGAGGCGTGCGGCCATGGCCGCGGCGTACCCACACGATGGCCACAGGTCGTCATCCTCGCCGCACACGGCGAGGATCGGGCCTTTGATGGCGGCAACATCGATGAGCGCGCGCCTCGCGGCGCCGATCGGGTTGACCTGCCCGCCGTCGTAACTCGGCAGGGTGGGTACCGGTTTGCCATCCCACGTCCAGGCCGCGCCGGGGCCCGGAAGCGCGGGCATGGCGATGTCGGTGGGTGAGCCCGCGACCACGCCGGCCACGAGCGCGGGGTAGTGGGCTGCTGCCAGCAGCGCCGCTTCCGAGCCGCGGGAGACGCCTTCGATCGCCACTCTTGTCCGATCGACGCCGGGCTCGGCGGCCAGGCGTCGCAGCGCCGTGCCGAAGTACTCGATCGGGACGTTGCGGAGTTCGGCGGGCAGGCCCGGCTCGTGGAAGTAGGCCAGCGCGAGTGCCGGGTAGCCGCGTGCCGCCAGCAGGGCCGCCTGTGCCCCGACCGATTTCGACAGCCCGCCCTCGGAACCGCCGAAGAGCAGCACTGCTGGACGTTTCGCCGGCGAAGGGTGCGGCGGCGCGAAGAACTCACCGTAGATGCCCCCGTGTTGTGGTCGCAGATCGGTCGACGTCACTCCCAGATCGCTCGGCCGCAACCGGGTGACCGTCGCGTGGCCGACCTGGTGACCGCCGTCGCGAACCGCGATGATGATCACCCACGGCAGTCGCGGCGCGAACAGGCTCGGCGTATCCGGGTTACCGCCGGGCGCTTCGTCCTCGATGATGCCCATCTCGTTGACACCGTGATAGCTGCCGGAGATCGGCGCCTGGCGAGTCGTCACTACGCCGTCGTCATTCGCGGCGAATTGTGCCGAATCGGTCCACGTCTTCCCGTCCGAGGCCGTGCTCGAAGCCGAGATCGTTGCCTTCTGCCCGGCCGGCAGCCCCGTCACCCGGACCGCGATCGGCGTGTCGTACAGCGCCCGGTCCGGCGTCGCGGTCACCGTGGCGTGGGTCGCGGAGTGACTCGACGTGCAGCTCAGCAGCCCCGCCGCGGCCAGCACCCCAATGCCCGCGATCGACGACCGGCGTCTGATCGTCACCGACTGCATCCGCTCCCGCCGCTGCTAGAACCCGCCGCCGCCGTTGAAGCCGACGACGCCGATGATGGCCGAACCCGCGCTGGTGTCGTGGTCGCGGTAGTCGACCTCGGTGCGGTCCTTGCCGCATCGGCCGCACTGCTGATATCGCCCACCGTCGCTGGCGATCTGCCTGATCCAGTGGTGGCGCAGGTTCGTACGGCACGCCAGCGGCCGCCGCGGCGTCCAGGGCACGACACCGGCGAATGCGAACTCCGGGTCCGGGGCATGTTTGTGGATCGCGATGCCCAGCCCTGGGAGGTGGATCAGGATGTCGAGCGCGTACCGAGTCTGCTGCCAGGTGCTGAGTCCGAACAGCTCGGACAGGAACTCACGCTCATACCGGTCGCGGGCCGCGGCCGGCAGCAATGCGGCGGCTGCGCGGACCGCGCGATCAGGGAGAAACGCCGCGCGTGGCAGTTCGGCCATGACCGACCTCCTTCGGGGAGCCGTTGTACACGCTACCCATACCCTTACCCTACCTAGGGCTAGGTAGAAATAAAGTAAGCTGCCGAATGTCCCGCCAACATCGACCTGCGAACGTGCACTGATGCGTAGTTGACCTTTCGCGGCCGACGACGGTCACGATGATGGTGAAGGTGAGGACTGTCTCGGCAGAGGAGTTCACTCGGCGCGACGCAGTGCTGCAACGATCGTACGCCTCCAGCGCACTGTCGGTCGCACGGCCGTGAACCGCCGCGACGTCATCGCGCTACAACGCAGTGGCGGCACGGCCGCCCATGAATCGACGCGACCAGCAGTGACATCGCCATCCCGCAACGGGTCAGAACTGCCGTGGATCCCGTGAGCGGGCTCGAAGGCACCCTCGCCATCGTGCGCGAGACGACGACGGGCAACAACTGTCGAAGCCGCCCCGCGAGTTCGCCACCGACGAGCAGCTGACGCTCGAGAGGTGACCCTGCAGCCAGGCGCACGCCGGTCCTGGACGACGCGCTTGGCGGATTGGGTTCCGCCCGATCGCATTCCTGACGATGACGCTGTGGCGGGTCGGCTCGTGGTGAATGTCGCACTGCTGACCGGGCGCGACGACGGGGCAACGCCGTCTGTGCTCACCCTCTATGACACACAGGTACACCTCACGCGGCACGCGCTCGACACTGCTTCCTGACGAGTCGTTCTCATGTGTACGCGTTGCTGCCGGACCGTGATCTTGCCCGACACCGTGCCCATTCGGGCAGGCCCTGTTCACCGGCCAGCCGATACGGTCTGCGGACCGATGCACCGCTCGGTGTGCGGACACGATGGGACGGGCTCGAACCGGGGGGACGATGCACCGACGATCGGGGCCGCCAGTGAGGGGCGAGATACATGAAACGCTGGGCCAGCGCTGTTGTTGGGTTATCGGTGGGCGCGCTCGTGATGATCGGTCTGACGTCGGCCGCGGCGGAGCCGAAGCTGCCTGACCCCGCCGCCGCTGCGAAGATCGCGCACGCGGGGCCACCCGCGAGCTCCATCCCGACGTTGGAATCCACCTACGTCCCGATCCGGCCGTGCCGGGCGGCTGACACCCGCTCGAGCTCGGCGGGCGTCGTGAAGCACAGCACCACCCGCCCGTTCTACATTCGCGGCGCCACCGGGTTCACCGGACAGGGCGGAACCGCGGCCGGATGCGGCATCCCGACTGCGGCAACGGGAGTCACGGTGAACACAACCGTCACCCACGTGACCGGATCCGGATTCATGACCAACTACCCGGCCGGCTCGACGCAGCCGCTGAGCAACTTCGTCTTCTACAACAAGAATGTGACCGGGACGTCGAACCCGACGTTCACCCTCGCGCCCAACGGCGCCGAGCCCTCGGTGCTGGTCCACGCGAGCGGGGGTGCCAATGCCGATCTGATCATCGACATCACCGGCTATTACATTCCGCAGATCCAGGCATTGGTCAATCCGGCCGGCGCGATCTACAGCGGCAGCCCCAGGGTGCTCAATGCCGTGAAGCAGAGCACCGGATACTTCCGGGTGGAAATCGACACCAACGTGACCTATTGCGCGCCGATGGTGCATACCTACTACGAGAACGAATACGCCACCGCGTCGACGGTCTCGAGCCAGTACGTGTACGTCCATGTGTGGTACCTGAACGGCACCACACATGTCGAGACTCCTGTCGATGACTACTTCTACCTGTCGGTCCACTGCTGACAGTCCCTGCCTGACCAGCGGACGGCCCCACCGACCCTCGGTGGGGCCGTCCGAGTCGAACACGTCGGGTATGGGTGAACCGATCGCGGCGGACGCCCGTACATACGGGTGGCACTGCACGTCGGTGACCAGAACGGCATCGACCCGGTGCGGAGCCGGTTGGAGGTATCGATCCGGTGAGCGTTCGACGTTTGTCTCCCGTAGAGATGGTCATGGTGGCGATCGCCGTCGTCGGGCTGGCGATCGACGCGTTTGTGCATTTGGATCTCGCCTCGGCTTTCGCGCATGTGAAAACGAGCACGCTCAGCCAGGCTGATCTGTTCCGGGTCGAAGCCGCCGCAGCCATCCTGGCCGCGGTCGGGCTGCTCGTCCGGCCACGCCGCTACACGGCGGCGTTTGCCTTCGTGGTCTCGGCGGCCGGGCTGATTGCCGTGGTGGTGTACCGCTACGCGGACATCGGGGCGTTCGGCCCGATCCCGAACATGTACGACCCGTACTGGCAGCCGACGGGCAAGTGGCTCAGCGCCATCGCCGAACTCGCCGCCGCCGTCGCCGCCGCGGCGCTGTTCGTGATGCTGCAGCGGCGAGCGCACGACGTGCCGCCGCCACGGGTCGACCAGGCAGCGCCCGCGTCCTGATCAGCACGACGACTCGCACGGTGCGGAACAGCGCGAGAGCCTGATACCGGCGGGTAAGAGAGGGTGTGGGGAAGCGATGCAGAGGTAGGACAGGGCGGCCTCAAAGAGGATGTTGTTAGGGATGGCAAGCGTTGTGTAAAAGGATGGAAGACGATTGGCGCGATTTGCACAGGATTAGGAAGTGGAGGCGCGAGCTGGAGATGCTACGAACCGGCGCAAAGAAAGCATGCACGGAAAGGCGAAGGTGTAAGGAAAAGAGAAGAACAGAGGAAGAAGATGATACGCGAATAGCACGGCGTACAGAAGTGGAGAGCGTGGTGTCGACGCGAAGATCGAAAGCAGCGCAAGCGAGAACAGCAGTGTCGGGAACGACAGCAGTGTGTCCATCGTCCGCGAATGAGCGCGTCGATGATGCCCCTGAAGTATCCGCTGCGAGGCCGGCTATGACCAGCCGACTTCGAGCACGGTTGCGAGCACACCGATGATGAGCGATGTGCGCGCGCCGTAGATGAGATTCGCGAGTACGTCCTCACCGACGTAGGGATTGACGCCGAGCCAGTGGTCGCTGCTGGCACCGCCGAAGCCACCGATCGGCATCAGAGTGTTGGGATCGAGCAAGCCGTCGTGCAGGGTGTTGTGTACGGAATTCGGGTATTGGCCGTACCAGGCGATCAGGGGCTCGGCGAAGATGGTGACGAGAGTCAACAGGACCACGAACGTGCCACCGGCCACCGCGACCTTGTCGCGACGTAGCCGACGCCAAGCGATCTGACGCAGTGAGCGTGCCTGAATGGCATCGGTGCTCGAGTACGGCCGGAAATTGTTGGCGTCAAGATCTTGCGCTTGAATCTCGACGAGCTCGCCGGGCGATAGCGACACCGATGAACGCCTTCCATCCGATCAGCGTGCGACGCAGGGAGTTCCACGCGCCGTCGAGATCGACTGAGGCCACACGATAAGCCATTTGACCCGCCGCGATAGGTGTCGATCGGGCGTCGGCGACGCCTGGAATGATCAGAGAAGTGAGCAACTCGCGGCGGGCGCCATTGGTGCTGCTCGCTGTCTGTGTGTTCGTTGCCATCTGCACCGAGATGTTGCCGGTCGGTCTGTTGCCGGAGGTGAGCCGCGGCCTGCACGTCTCGATGGCCGCGACCGGCCTGCTGGTGTCCTGGTACGCGGTGCTGGTTGCGGTGATGTCGGTGCCGATCGCCGCGTTCGTGGAACGCTGGCCGCGCCGGCCGGTGCTGGGAGTGCTGCTCGGCGCCTACGCGGTGAGCAATCTGTGTTTTGCCGTGGCGCCGGACTACGCGGTTGCCGTCGTTGCACGCTCCGTCGGCGGCTTGGCCCACGCCGGGTTTTTCGCGGTCAGCGTGGCCGCGGCCGTGTCGCTCGTCGACGCCGCGGCATCCGGGCGGGCAGTAGCGGTGGTCATGGCGGGCAACGCTCTGGCGCTGGTCTTCGGCGTCCCGCTGGGCACCATCTTGGGAACGGCCATCGGTTGGCGCTGGGCCTTCGCGCTGTTGGCGATCGCCTCGGCAGTGTTGGGTGCCGCTGTGCTGCGGGCGCTGCCCGACGAGCGGGCGAACCGCAACACCGCGCGCACGCCGGTGCTGGCCGCGATCCGCCGACCGGCGTTGCTGCTGATGTCGGCGGTGATCAGCCTGCTCGCGCTCGGCCACTTCACCTTGTACACGTACGTCAGCTCCTTGCTGCTGCACGACGGTATCGCCCGTGCGGACGTCGGAATCGTGCTGTTCGGCTACGGGTGTGGTGGGCTGCTCGGGCTCACGGCGGCCGGTGCCGTGGTCGCTCGCTGGCCGGAGCGCGCCTTGGCCGTCGACGGCGCGCTGATCGGGGTGAGCCTGATGCTGGCCGCCGTGGTCGGATCCGTGTGGGGCGTGATCGCGGTCGTCGCGCTCTGGGGAGTGGCATTCGGCGCGTTCCCCACCTTGACGCAGACCGTGATGCTGCGCGCAGCGGGGAACGCGACGGACGCCGCGACTGCCTTGGTCAACGCGACCACCAATATCGGCATCGCCGGCGGAGCCCTGCTCGGCTCGCTGCTGCTCGGCCCGCTCGCAGTGCCCGGCCTCGGCTGGGTCGGTGCCGCGCTCGCCGCGTCGTCACTCGTCGTCTATGCGATCAGCTTGCGCGCCATCACGAGCGGCGACCGCCACGAACGCCAGCGGGAGATCGGCGCGACCAGCGGCAAGTGCGAAGGTGGGTAGTTCCCGGATAGATCCCTCAGACCCGGTACTTGTAGCGGGCCCCGGGGGTCTTGGGGCTCAAGGTGGTCGAATACACCCGGACCCGGACACTTCCAGCCGTGTGGGCGGGAGTGATGGCGGTGATCTGGGTGTCGCTGTCGACGGTGAAGTCTGGCGCAGGGGTCCGACCGAACATCACCCGGGTGGCGCCGGTGAAACCGGTGCCGGTGATCACCACCGGCTGCCCTCCGGCGGTTGGCCCGGACCTGGGGCTGACCGAGGTGACCGACGGCCGGACCGACACCGGCTGCTGCGTGATCACCGACACGTCGATGTCATTGGTGACGTACGCGGCATGTAGACCGGGGTCGACGGCGACCCCTTCCGCCGCGCCGCCGACGCCGATCGTCGCGGTCACGGTGTCGCTGGCCTCGTCGATCACCGACACCGAGCCGTCGAGGTTGTTGGCGACATAGACGGTGTGGGTGACGGTGTCGACTGCCACCGCGAACGGCTCGCCGCCGACCCGGACGGTGGCGGTCACGGTGTCGGTGGTCTCGTCGATCACCGACACCGTGTTGTCGAAGACGTTGGTGACGTAGGCGGTGTGCGTGCCCGGGTCGACCGCGACTCCGGTGGGGCTGCTGCCGACACCGATCGTGGCGGTGACCGTGTTGCTGGCCTCGTCGATCAGTGACACGGTTGCCGGGATGTCCGCCTCTTGCGCGTAGTTCGTGACGTAGACCGTGTGCGTGCCGGGGTCGATCGCGACCCCCTGCGCGTTGCTGCCGACGACGCCGACGTCGAACGTGGCGGTGACCGTGTTGCTGGCCTCGTCGATCACCGACACCGTGTTGTCGCCGGAATTGACGACATAGCCGATGTGCGTGCCTGGATCGACGGCGACCGCTTGGGGCCTGCCACCGACTCCGATCGTGGCGGTCACGGTGTCGCTGGCCTCGTCGATCACCGACACCGTGTTGTCGTCGATGTTGGTCACGTAGGCGGTGTGCGTGACCGGGTCGACCGCCACCGCGAACGGCTGGCCGCCCACTCCGATCGTGGCGCTCACGGTGTCGCTGACCTCGTCGATCACCGACACGGTGCCGTCATCGACGTTGGCGACGTAGGCGGTCTGCGTGCCGGCATCGACCGCCACCCCGAGCGGAGCCCTTCCCACCTCGACAGCAGCGCTCACCGAGTAGGTATAGGTCGGCCCCGCCGGGTCAGCGCCGGCCACCGCTGCGCTGCCGATCAGCGACGCAAGCAGCAGGCCGGATGTTATCGCAACCGCTATCCGGTACGCAGTTCGCCATTGTCGTTGACCGGCGGCCGAATTCACCGGTCGAAAGGAATCCAGGCTCGAATGCATTTACCTCCGACCAGCGCGAATATCTGCTGCCGTGTTACGCCCCGGCGTGCAGTCCCAGCATCCCGAGCCAGGCCAGCAGTGCCAAGAACGCCACCGTGCCGCAGAGCAACGCGGCGTCCTTCACCCAGCGCCGAAGCCACCATGGGGTATCGACCGCGTGCCCGGGCTCGTCCGCATTCATCTCAGTCACATGCTGTTCCGCAGACAACTGACCTCCGTTGTGCCTGACCTGTGCTGTTGCGCAACCAGGCAGTTGATCATGCTAGCTCCGCTTATGCGCCGCTACCAGACCCATGGCCCGAGAATTCATCCGAATGTGACGAAATTGATGCGCACCGAATTGCTCGCGGAGAAACCTGTCGGCGCAGCGCGTCGACCACTGTTACCTTTCCGGCTACCGGCCGAGCGAACGAGGAGGTGGTACCCGTGAACGCGATATCGACATGGGTGCTTCCCTGCGGGGTCACGGTCGGGCGATAAGCCGCCCGGGAGCGCCGTTCCAGAGCACTCCCGAAAGACACGCCATGCAATTCACGTCTGAACAGCACCTCGACGACGACGTGCGCGAACGCGATTTCATCGTCGGCTCAGTGCCCGGCGTTCTCTGGACGCACGGATCCGCACCGGCCCCACTGATCCTGAGCGGTCACAACGGCGGATTGCACAAGCGATCGCCGCGGTTGGTGGCCCGGGCCCGGCACTACGCGGCGCAGTACGGCTTCGCGGTGGCGGCCATCGACGCTCCCGGCTGCGGGGACCGGCCCCGCTCCCCACGCGATGACCGGCTGCGCGACAACCTGCGCCTCGCGATGCGCGCCGGCGGGCCGTTCGACGAGATCATCGAAGCCATCGTCGTCCCGCTCGTCGAGGCGGCGGTGCCGGAATGGCGGACAACTCTCGACGCCCTTTTTTCGCTACCGAGATCGGCGGCCCGGTCGGGTACGAAGGGATGACCGCCATCGGCATCAGGTTGGGGGCGGTCGAGCCGCGCATCGCGGCCGCCGTCCTCTTCGGCCAGGGGTTCGTGCCCGGCCCACTGCGCGAGCAGGCCCGAGAGGTCACCATCCCGCTGCAGTTTCTGCTGCAATGGGACGACGAAGGGATGGACCGTAAACCGATCCTGGACCTGTTCGATGCCCGCAGCAAGGAGAAGACGTTGCACGCCAATCTGGGCGGCCACGCCGGTACCCCATGGTTCGAGGTCGACGACGCCACCCGGTTCCTCACCCGACACCTGGTCGGTTGACGTGAGGTCGGCTGCAATCATGGGTGTTGCTGCACGGGACGCCGTTGACGCCGCAGGTCTGGGATCAGGTGGCCGGTTCCCTGGGGGCCCACCGTGCGGTTCATTGTCCTTCGGTGGCTCTGGCGGCCGGCGTCGCGGATCGGCAACGACGCGCGGCGAGCAGCTGCTGGATGACATAGCCGGGCCGTTGCATGTGGTCGGTCATTCCTTCGGAGGGCAGGTCGCGCTCGAGGTGGCCCTGGCGGCGCCGGCACGGGTCCGCAGCCTCACTGTGCTCTGCAGCCGCGACACCCCGTTCCCCGCATTCGAGGGTCCAGCGGCTGCACTGCGCACCGGCGCACTCGACGCCGCGACGACGATGGCTCGCTGGTTCCGACCGGACGAGATTGCCGCCAACGGACCGGTGGTCCGGTACGCGCGGACATGCCTGGATGTGGTCGACCTGCCTGCCTGGGCGGACGATCTCGTAGCGATCGCCGATTACGACCGCTGCGACGACGTGTCCGCGCTGACCATGCCGACGCTGCTCCTCGCGGCCGAACATGATCAGGTCTCCACCCCGGACGCCATGCGAGCCATGTCTGAGCGCATCCCTGATGCACGGTTCGAGCTCGTGCCGGGCGCAGCCCACATGTCGATCTTCACCCGCCCGAACCAGCTTGCCGCTCTGCTGGACCGAGCCGCAGAACGCGCTCAGCCGTCGGGGTAGCGGCTGATGGGCACCTGCGGCGCGAGATCGAAGTGCGCCGCGATGGTCGCGGCCGAGCGTTGCGCATCACTGGTGTCCGTGTTGATCTGCAGATCGACAGGCGGTTGCTCGATGTCGTCGCGGTGGGTGCGCATGCCGCGCAACGTGTCGATGTCGGTCAGCTTGTGAAACTGCATGCGGCTGGCTGAACCGATGCGTCGCTCCTGCTCGGCCTCACTGACGACCAGCTGCACGAAGTGGATCCGGCCGCCGGCGGCCTCGACGACGTGGCGGGCTCGGCCCGGGAAGCCGCGCTGCACGCTGCCTTCCGGCGCGAACGTGAATGTGAGAGAGCGCTCGATGTGTGCGGCCTCGGCGAACACCGAGAGCCAGAACTGTTCGCGCAGGCGGACGAACGGCTCGCAGCCGAATGGGAACACGGTGGTCAGTAGATCCACGGTGAGGTGATTGTGGAAGACGGGATAGCCGACGAGTCGCTCGACGGCGAGAGCGGTCGTCAACTTTCCGGACGCCGCGGCGCCGTGCAGGAACAGCAGCTCCATGTGGCCAGATTAGGCGGCCGTGCTGGTCATCGGTCAGTCGGTCAGTCGAGGTCGACCGCCAGCTCGCGGAAGGAGGGAATGAGTTCCTGCCACCGGGACCGCGCGTTGCAACGCTGACCACCGGCCAGATATGCACCGAGGTCCTCGACGTGGATCTGGATCCCGGCTCCGTAGGCCGCGAGCAGGTCCAGCGGCATCCCGCGTTCTTCGACAACGAGCATGGTGTGCTCACCGTCAGGCTGTAACCACGCCTCGATGCAGTGTTCGTCCGAGGACCCGGTGTCCTGGATGATCACGAGCAGGTGGTGCGGCGGCTCGCACGCCGCTATCCGTCCGCTACCTTCCCAATCGCTGGCCCAGAAATGCGCGCGGAACTCACCGCCTGGCCGAAGGTCGCCCTGCACGTCACCGAGCCAGCGGTTGAGCCGGTCGGGATCGACGAACGCCGACCACAGGTCATCGATATCGGTGTCGAGGCGGTCCTCGATTCGGGCTACGCCTGTGCCGTCGCAGGTCCGTAGTCCGACGGCGATGCGGCTATCGCCAGGCGGGTTGGCATTGCTCATCGCGTGCGCCGCCGCTGCCGCTTGCCCCTGGCGACCTCGGTGTGCAGCGCGTCCAATCGTTGCTGCCACAAGGCTCGGTACCGGCCCAGCCAAGCATCCACCTCGGCCAACGGCTCGGGGCGCAGCGTGTAGATGCGGCGCTGCGCGTCGTGACGGACATCGACCAGTCCTGCTTCCCGCAACACCCGCAGATGACGAGAAACCCCGGGACGAGCGATCGACAGCGGCGCCGCCAGTTCGCCGGCCGTTGCCGGTCCGCGGGCCAAGGTCTCGAGAAGCGTGCGTCGGGTCCTGTCCGCGACGGCGGAGAGCACAGCGTCCATATCGTGAACGTACCAGGCTGGTTACGTAACTGGCCAGGTACTTTTGCTGGTGACGCAAGCGCGGGACGGGCGCCCGCTTGCCGTGCCGCCGGCACCCGTCCCGACCCCAGGGCTCTCGCCCCCGGACTCGCACCACGTCTTGCTATGCGGGGACTCCCGGCGGCGAGTGCCTTCACGTCAGCGCTCGTGAGCGGCTTGCCGCCGATCCCCCAGTCCCCGCTGAGGACCTCCTCGACGACGACCCACGTGACCGGCCGCATGTTCTCGCCTTCGATGTCGACCATCGCCTGCGTGAGACGCTCGACGATGTCGCGCTTCTGCTCGGCGGTGAAGACGTTCTCGATGACTTTGACGTTGATGAGTGGCATGGAAATTCTCCGACCTGATTGGTTGGTGGTTGATGACCACTCGAGTTTCCGAGACCAGCGCATAAGTTGCAATGCTCATCCCTCATAGGCTATAAGTGGCGCTTATGCTCGATGTCCGGCGCCTCCGAGCACTGTCGCAGCTCGCGGAGCAGGGAAGTTTCTCGGCCGCCGCCGACGCGCTGGGCATGACCCAGTCAGCGGTCAGTCAGCACATCGCTGCTCTCGAACGCGAGATCGGGCTGCCCGTGGTGCGCCGTGGGACACGACCGATCGAACTCACCGAGGCCGGTGCTGCCCTGACCAGGCACGCAACGGGAATCCTGGCTCGGCTGGAAACCGCAGAGCAAGAGCTTGCCGAGATCACCGAGCGCCGTCGCGGCCGGCTGCGCTTCGGCTGCTTCCCGACCGTGCTGGGCACCCTCATGCCCGCGGCCTTCGCGCGCTTTCGCAGCCTGCACCCGGACGTTCGGCTCACCGTGGTCGATGATCATCTGCACCGACTGGTCCCTCGGCTGGAGAACGGCGAGTTGGATCTCGCCGTGATCTATGACAACGAAGCGGTGCCTGATGTCGGCGCCGGCAGCTTCGAGCGCGTCCCGCTGCTCACGGACCGGTTTGCGGCCGTGCTGCCCGCGGCTCATCCGCTCACCCGGCGACGAACGATTCGCCTGCACGATCTGCGCGCGGAATCGTGGATCGGTGGTGCGCCGAGCAGCGGCTGGTACCGGATCGTGCGTCATGCCTGCCAGCAGGCAGGCTTCAACCCACGAGCCGACTTCGCATCCGACGACTACATCGCCGTGCAGGCCCTCGTTGCAGCCGGGCTCGGCGTGTCGGTCATTCCGGGTCTCGCGGTCCTGCATCCCCTCCCCGGCGTCGCGGTACGCCGGCTCACCGCAAGCGCGCCGGTGCGGCGCATCTGCGCCGCCTGGCCCACCGACGGCTACCGGGGGCCGACCCTCGACGCCATGGTCGACAGCCTGAGACTGACCGCCCGGGAGTCGGCATGACCATTGAGTTCGGCGTTCACCTGCCGCTCGTCGAC
Source organism: uncultured Actinomycetota bacterium (assembly GCA_963850835.1). Taxonomy (GTDB): domain Bacteria; phylum Actinomycetota; class Actinomycetes; order Mycobacteriales; family Jatrophihabitantaceae; genus Jatrophihabitans. The sequence continues at coordinate 316,081 of CAWKNB010000012.1, forward strand.
TTCGGCGACGCATCGTGGACAGTGGCACGGCTTTCGACCTACGCGCGCGAGGCCGCTGCGTTGGGGTTCCAGTACATCTGCGCCAACGACCACCTCGTGTTCCGGCGGCCGTGGATCGACGGGCCGACGGCCCTTGCCGCTGTCCTGCACGCATGCCCGGACGCGACGATCGCCACCACCGTCGCGCTGCCCGTGGTGCGCGGGCCTGCCCACACCGCCAAGCTGCTGTCGGCGCTCCACAAGCTCTCCGGCGGCCGGCTCGTCGCAGGCGTCGGACCCGGATCGTCGGCCGCCGACTTCGCCGCGGCCGGGGTCCCCTTCGCCGAACGTTGGCAGCGGTTCGACGAGGCCGTCCGCGTGCTGCGGGTCCTGCTCGGAAAGGACGCGGCGCCGTTCCACGGGACGTTCTACTCCAGCGACGCGATGACCGCGGAACCACTCACCCCGGGAACCGGTACCCCGCCGCTGTGGCTTGCCAGTTGGGGTTCGACCGTCGGCATCCGCCGGGTCGCCGAACTCGGCGACGGCTGGATCGCGTCCGCCTACAACACCAGCCCGGCGGCGTTCAGACGCGCACTGGACCGGCTCGACCTTGCCGGACGGCCGGCCGCCACCTTCCCGAACGCCATAGCAACCATGTGGCTGCACGTGACGGAACGACCGAGCGCCGCCGAACACGTCCTCGACAACGTCCTGGCACCCGTGCTCAACCGGCCTGCGGACGACCTTCGTGCTCGAGGGTTGCTCATCGGCTCAGCCGAACAATGCGCCGAGCGGATCACCGCCTACGCCCGCGCCGGCGCGCAACGCATCCTGCTCTGGCCACTCGGCGACGAGATCGAACAGCTGACCGCGTTCCGCAACCGGGTCATGCCGCTGCTTTCCGGCACGGCCTGAGAACCTTCCCGCGTCAGCCGTCGACGCGGTTGCCGTGCTCGTCCCAGTGAGCAGCGACCTTCTTCGACGGTTGCACCCGCGGCGGTTCGCCTTCCTGTTTCGGAAAGTTCGGCGGGTAGGGCATGTCCCCGAGGCCGCGGTCATGCTCGTCGCGATCGGCCCACTCGAGCAGCGGCTCGATGTCGTACACAGCCTCGTCGATTCCGGCATGGAGGTCGCCCAGTTCGGCGAAGCGCGCCGGCATCGTGGCGATGGTGAAGTCGGCCATCTCGACCTCGGGCAACTCGGCCCACGTGACCGGCGCCGAGACCGGTCCCCACGGCTGGCCGCGTACCGAGTACGCCGCCGCGATCGTCCGGTCACGGACTACTTCGGCGTTCTAGGTGCATGAGCTATGGGAGCGCTAGACCCGACGGGCGCTGGAGGCAGCGGCTCGATTCGGGCACGATGACGCGACTCGCGAGGCATCACCGCGCCGGTGGCGTCTAAGCCGCGCCCTACCCGTCGTTCTGTGCGCTCGGCACGGTGAACGACGAGTTGAGGTGCACGCGCAAATCGGACCGTATGTACTGCCTCGGTCTACCGGACATCGCGGGCGGACGTTGGCTGAGACGGACATGTACGCGTCTCGCGGAAACCCACGCCGGAGCAGGCTAGCGGTACTGAGCGTTGTGTTGTCCGACCGTTGGGGCGGCGGTCAGCGGCGGCGGGGCGTAGCCGTTCATCGTGAACGGGTATCCCCGAATACGACTGCCTGATGGTCCGTCGACGAAGACGTGTCGCGTGGTGAAGTGAGCTTCGCCCGCTCTTTCTTGGGCATCAAGCACTGGCGCGCATGGCACTCCAGCGGCGGTCAGCGTGCTGACGACAGTGTCCGTGTCCCGAGTGCTGGACCACGCGCGCAGGGCGTCGAGATTTTTGGACGTACCTCCGATCACCCGTGCAAGCGCACGACGTTGCGCGTCCGTTCGACAGGCGACGGCGACCCAGCTGTCGGGTTGTGCACACGCAACGATGTCATGGGGGTCTGCACCGGGGCGATCGTTGCCCGCGCCGACGGGCATGTCACCGGTGGTGAGGTAGCGATAGATGTATTCGGAAAGTGTCCAGGTGATGAGTTCGCGCTGCGACAGGTCTATGTGTGCACCGCGGATTCCGTCGGCGAGGCAGTGCACGACGAGCATGGCACCGACGAGCGATGCGAGTTGGTCGGGGTAGTTGAGCAGGTAGGAGGTCCAAACGGGGGGTCCGCCGGGGTAGCCGGTGAGCGATGCGAGGCCGGAGAGGAGGTCGAGTGTGGAACCGTAGGACGAATAGCGCGCTTCGGGCCCCGTTTGTCCTTGGCTGGCCAGTGAGAGGTACACGAGATTCGGGTTGATGTTCACCAGCGACGCGTAATCGATGCCGAGGCGTTCAGGCACGCCCACGCGGAAGTTCTCGATGAGTACGTCGGCCCGTTCGACGAGACGGCGGAACTGGGCCTGCCCGCGGGGGTTCTTGAGGTCGAGAGACACGGCTTGCTTACCGGCGTTGTTCGCCTCGAACAACGGCGAGACAGTGGTGGCTGTCCCGCTGGCGGAGGCCCAGCGCCGAAAGGGGTCGGGCCGCTGCGGGTGTTCTAGCTTGATGACCGTTGCGCCGTAGTCGGCGAGAAGGCGGCCGGCGGCGGCGCCGGCGGTGATGGTGCCGAGATCGAGCACGGTGACACCGGAGAGTGGGTGCGGTCGCCCGGCGGGCGGTTGACTTGTCGCGGTCGGCGGTTCACCCGGGCGGTGGTGCCAGGGCGCGCCGGTGATCTTCCATGGTGCGGTGACGGTCGTGGTCGGCGGATCGAGAAACCCGCGGGCGAGGTACTGCGGATCGCTTGCGAGGGTGGCGATGTCGCGGTTGAGGCCGAACGGCAGCCCGGCGCGTTGAGCCTCCTGGTAGACCTGTTCGGCCGGTCGGGCGGCGATCCATTCGGCGACGATGGGTAGCCAGTTGGGCATGGCGGCGATCCGCTCGTTGGCGCTGGCAAGGCGCGGGTCGGCAAGGCGCGGGTCGTCGATGAGCTGGACGAGACGCGGCCAGTCGTTGTCGTGGTAGATCATGCCGATCCAGCCGTCGGCGGCTGGCAGCACGCGCCACCAGCTGGTCGTCGCGTTGCGTTTGGGGATCTGACCGAGGACTGTCGCGCTCACGTCGGATTTCCAGTCCATGTACGCGGCGAGATCGGTGCAGGCGACGTCCAGGATGTCTCCGCGTCCGGTGGCGGCGCGCCGCAGCAGAGCGAGTCGGGCGCCGAGGTAGGCCGCGAAACCAGCGGCGTGCGATGCCTGCTCGCCGCCGAGGCTCAGGGGTTCGCGTTCGGGATCGCCGATGATGTGGGCGAGCCCGCCGTACGCTTCGGCGAGCATGCTGTCTTCTGGGAGGTGTGATTTCGGCCCGTCGCGGCCGAAGCCGGTGACCGCGACCCACACCAACTGGGGCCATCGCGAGTTGATGACCGGGTCGGTCCAGCCGCGCTCTCGTGCCTGTGCGGCGGTGAGACCGGTGACGACAACATCGGCCTCGTCGATCAGCGGCTCGGCGGGCGTGTCTGCGGGCAGCTCGTGCTTTGCGGCGCCCAGCTCGCTCGGGTCTTTCCCGAGGCGGGTGACGTGATGGCCGAAGCCGGCGAACAGCCGCCCGCAGACAGCTGCGCCGACCCCGGCGTCGAGTTCGACGATGCGCAGCTGAGCAGTCACGCTTCGGCGGTTGCCTGCGCGTCGGCGTCTCGGGTCCGGCGGCGGATGCGGATCAAGCCGTTGATGTGTTCGCCGAACTCCAGCGCCGCACCGAAGTCGGCGATGTGTGATGGGATCTCTTGCAGGGCTTTCTTGCTGTATTCGAGGGAGATCGGGTCGAAGACGGCGATCGTGCGGGCGGCGTCGAGCGCGGCCGGCAGCACGTCATCGACGGGGAGAGCGGCGTTGGCCAGCCCCCAGTCCACGGCGGTGCGGCCGCTGATGCGCCGGCCGGTGAGCACCATCCAGGCGGCGCGTTTGGGCGTGGTCCGAAGTTGCGTGGACGGGCCTGCCATCCCTGGATATGCGCCGAAGGTGATCTCTGGCATGCCGAGCTCGACGTCCTCGCCGACGAAGGCCAGGTCTGCGGAGTTCACCAGCGTCAAGCCACCGCCGAGTGCGTAGCCGGTGACCGCGGCGATGACGATGGCGGGATGTTTGCGGATCTCGTCCTGGACGTTGCGCCAGTCCGCGCGACGCGCGGCCAGGTCAGCAGGCAGCGACCGGTCGGTCTCGTGCACCGCTTCCTTCAGATCCATCCCGGCGCAGAAGGCGGGCGGTGGGGCGGTCAGCACGATCGCGGCGCTGCCCTGGGTTCGGCACTCATCGAGCGCGTCGACCAGCGCGGTACGCGCTGCGCGGTTCATCGCGTTGCGCTGGCGCAGCCGGTTCAGCGTGATGGTCGAAACCCCGTCGTCGCCGTGGGAAACGAGAACCAGCGGGTCGCTCGGCGTGCTCACGAGCGGACTCGGAACTTCGCGATCGCGCGTTCGTCGGAGATCCGGTCGAAGGTGATCTCCAGCGGCATGTCGCAGGCCAGGTCGGCGGGGGGGTCCACGATGGTCGAGTAGAGGAAGGGGCCTTCCTCGAGCTGGACGAACGCAACCAGGTAGGGCAATTCGTCGGTGTAGGCGGCCAGGTAGTTCTGGTGCATGACGATCCAGGACCACAGTCGGGCGCGGCCGCTCACCGCCGCCCAGGTTGCCGTCTCGCCCAAACACTGCGGACAGGCCGGCGCCTCCGGGTAACGCAAAGCGGCGCAGTCGTCGCAGCGTTGCACCCGCAGTTCACCGGCCAGGGTGCCCTCCCAGTACGGTCGGTTGGCGTCAGTGATGGGCGGCATGATCTTGACAAGCGCATCGGTGTTCATGGGTTCCTCATTCGCCGGTCAGAACGTGGCTGGACACGATGGGCGAGGCGCAGATGTACTGGGCGACGTTGCATCCGGTGACTTGGCGTTCTCCGCTCTCGCCGCGGATCTGCCGCACGGCCTCGACATGGTGAGCCCAGCCCTGCATGTAGCTCTCGCCGGTATGTCCGCCGGCGGTGTTGATCGGGCGTTCCCCTTCGGTTGCGATCCGGCCGTCCTTGATCCACTCGTGCCCGTCGCCCTGTTTGGCGAAGCCGAATCCTTCGAGGCTGAACAGCACGGTCGGAGTGAAGTTGTCGTAGATCTGCACGCAGTCCATGTCGGCCGGGCCAAGGCCGCTGGCGCCGTAGACCTCCTGTGCGACATGTTGGCAGGCGTCGTAGAAGAAGTCGGGGCTGGCGTAGAAGCCCCACAGATCGCCGCGGCTGGCCGATCCGGCCACCGTCACTGGGCGTTTGGGCAGATCCCGAGCACGGTCGAGAGTCGTGATGATCAGCGCGACCCCGCCGTCGTTGATGATGCAGTAGTCGAGCAGGCGCAGCGGTTCGGCGATGAACCGCGACTCGAGGTAGTCCCGCTCGGTGATCTCGCTGCGCATGACTGCGACCGGGTTGCGGGCGGCGTTGCGCCGGTTGTTGATCGCGATCGGCGCGAGCGCGCCGTCGGGGATGTTGAACTCGTGCTGGTAGCGCCGGAACATCATGGCGAGTTCGGCGCCGGCCGAGGTCTGGCCGTACATCGTGTCGTAGGCCATGATCGGGTTGGCGGCGGCACCGCCGTACTTCATCTTGACGGAGCGTCCGTTGTTGCCATAGACGAGCGCGATCGTGTCGGCGACGCCGGCTTCGACCATGGTGACGGCCTCGCGGACCGCCATCCCGCTCATCCGTCCTGCGCCCTGCAGGTCGTGGACGACGCGTGGATTTCGGATCCCGAGCACGGTCGCCATGCGCCCGTAGTCGACCCAGGACGTGATCAAGCCGTCCAACTGTGACTTGTCCATTTGGGCGTCATCAAGCGCAGCACGCAGCGCGGCGGTGGCCAGGCCGTGCGCGTTGCGGGTCGCGTCCTTGTTGGCGTACAGGGCGCCGAAGTCGGTTTGGCCGACTCCCACGATCGCGGCCCGCCGCAGAGAGGTTGGCACAGCGGATCTCCTCGAGTTCGGCGGGACGCACCCGCTGTCATTAGTTAGCCATACTAATCATTATCAGGGTTCGAGGGAATGGTGGCGCTGATCACCTCGCGAGCGGTCGTGGTCGGCAGCGACCGGATCGCCTGAACCAGTCGAGCTGTTCGGTCGTGGAGCAGCGGGTGGAGGAGTCCGTTTGCCTTCTCCACGAGGGCGTCCCATTGGGCGGTGAGGTCGGTGTCGGAGACTGGAATGAGGGGGTTCACCGTGGCTTGGTCGGTGGTGCCGTCGGCGAAGTGGACGGTGACGGTGATGGGGTCGGCGGCGTGCCCGTGATGATCGGCGTGGACCCGGATGCGGCCCGTGAGGGCGACCAGGTCTGGCCGCCGGACGGCGGCGTCGGTGAAGTCGCCCGGACCCGCGGCATGGCCGGCGATAGCCAGTGCGGTGGCGTAACGGACGCTGAATTTGCCTTCGGTGCCGGTGCTGGGCGCAGTGATGTCGCAGACGTCGAGCAGCCCGTCGGCGACGGCCACGTCAACGCCGGCAACCTCCGGTGCGGATAGCGGGCGGCGGGCGGCGATGGCGCGGATGCCTTCGATTGCCGAATGAGTGTCTGCGCAGCATGCATAACGTTTGAAAATGACCTGTTCGACTCCGTACCGAGCGTCGGGCTTGCGGCGATCGGGGTCGAGGCTCGGGCTTTGCGTCGATGCGAATCCCTGTGGCGCCTCGATCGCGTTGGGTGGCGCGTCGAAGCCGGCTTCGACAAGGCGGGCGGCGCGCAGTCCGGACGCCGCGGCGTGGCCGGCGTTGAGGTGTTTGCCCATGGTGCCGAACATGGCTTTCAGGCCGGCGGCCTGGGTTGCGGCTAGGGATAGGGCATGGGCTGTTTGGTTTCGGTCCAATCCGAGCAGACGAGCACATCCTGCGGACGCGCCAAAGGTGCCGATGGTGCCGGTGGTGTGGAATCCCCTGGCGTAGTGCTCGGGGCCGCTGGCGAATCCGATGACGCACAGCGCTTGCACTCCGGCGACGATTGCCTCGATGAGTTGCTCGCCGGTCGCTTCGAGATCGTCAGCGAGCGCTGCGACTGCAGAGATGACCGGCGCGGAGGGGTGTGTGCCGGCCCACCGGTTCCCGTCGTCATAATCCAGCGCGTGAGCCGCGATCGCGTTAGCGAGCGCCGCAGATTGCGCTCCGGCTCGCAGGTTCGTGCCGAGGATCGTGCAACGTCCGTCCGGGTTCTCCTGCTGGGCAATGGTCTGTGCCGCGCGAGCGCTCGGTGTCTGGCTACCCGCGACCGATACGGCGGTCCAGTCCAGCAGCATGTGCCGGGTCCGCTCGACGACCTCGGGTGGCAGCCGGTCGAAGTCGATCTCACTGGTCTCGGCGGCGATGTCGGCGGTGAAGCCCATGTCAGAGCCCGTGCACGACGACGCTCTTGAGCTGGGTGAAGTCCTTGAGCGACTCGAAGCCCTTCTCCCGGCCGTAACCGCTGTTCTTGTAACCGCCGAAGGGGACCTCCAGTGGGGCGCCCCAGCCGTTGACGTAGACGTTCCCGGCCTGCAGGCGGCTGGCGACGCGCAGCGCCCGGGAGACGTTCGTGGTCCAGACGCCGGCTACCAGTCCGAGGTCGGTGTCGTTGGCCAACTCGACTGCTTGGTCCTCGTCGTCGAACGGGAGCACCGCCAAGACCGGACCGAAGATTTCCTCACGGGCGATCCGCATGGTGCTGGTGACATCGGCGTATACGGTCGGCTGCACCCAGAATCCGCCCGCGAGTTCGCCGTCGAGCGCGAGAGGGCCGCCGGTGACGAGGGTCGCGCCGTCCTGGTCGGCGACCTCGAAGTAGTCATTGACCTTGGCGTATTGATCCATGGTGATCAACGGCCCGAGGTTTCGACCGGGAATGAGTTGGCGGGCTGTGGCGGTGACCGCTGCGACCACCTCATCGTGCACGGTGCGCTCCACGATGAGCCGGGTTCCGGCCGAGCACACCTGGCCGGTGTTGCCGGTGAAGGCCCGTACCGCGCCGGCGGCGGCCTGGCCGAGGTCGGCGTCGGCGAAGATGACATTCGGTGATTTCCCGCCGAGTTCGAGGGTGACCGGCACGAGGCGACGTGCGGCCGCCTCGGCGATGCGCCGGCCGGTGGCGACCGAGCCGGTGAAGGCCAGTTTGCGCACGAGTGGGTGGTCTACCAGGGGCGAGCCTGCGTGCGGTCCGTCGCCGCTGATGACGTTGAGCACCCCGTCGGGCAGGCCGGCGTCGCGGGCTAGCTGACCCAGGAACAGGGTGCTGGTCGAGGTCGCCTCGGCGGGTTTGACGACGACGGTGTTGCCGGCTGCGAGCGCGGGTGCGATCTCGCGCGCTGCCTGATTCAACGGGGCGTTCCAGGGGGTGATGACGCCGACGACGCCCCACGGCTCGCGGCGGGTGAACGCGTGGGCGGCGGGCCCGATGTCGATGACCTCGCCGGTCAGCGCTCGCAGCACCCCGGAGTAGAACTCGAAGTAGTCGGCCGCGTAGGAAATCTCCGCTGCCGCATTGAGTTTGCCTGTTTCGGCGCACTCGAGATCGTTGAGCTCCGCCAGGTGGGCGCGGATCGCGGCGGACAGGGCCATCAGCACGCGGGAGCGTTCGAGCGGCGGCCGGGAGGACCATCCCGTGAGTGCGGCATGCGCCGCGCGCACGGCGCGTCCGACGTCGTTGTGATCGCCGTCGGCGATCATCGCGACCGTCTGGCCGTGGGCGGGATTGATCGATGCGAAATGGCGACCGGAAGCCGGTGGGCTCACCTGCCCATCGATCCAGTGCTGCCATTGGGCGGGTTCGGTGTGTCCCTGGGTCATCGGTCCCGGGACGGGGTGATGTGTTTGAGCTGTCATGGCATACCTCGATGGCTCTGGTCGCTGCCGCAGTGCTGACACCGGGCGCGCTTGATACTTATCATTATCATGGATACCGTGCTCGTGACGAGTCGGTTCACGAGTTCGGAGACGCGATCGATGGCGACGTTAGAGGGCAAGGTAGCGATCATCACGGGTGCGGGCTCGGGGTTCGGCGCCGCGACGGCGCGCCGATATGTGGCTGAGGGCGCGCAGGTCATCATTGCCGACATCAATGAGAAAGACGCGGAGAGGCTTGCCCGCGAGCTCGGCGATCGGTCGCTCGCCGCGCATGTCGACGTGCGGGACAGCGACTCGGTGGCGGCAATGGTCGAGACTGCTCGCGAGCGGTTCGGCGGCCTGGACATCCTGGTCAACAATGCAGGGTTGTCGCACAAGACCGGGCCGATCACCGAACTCACCGAAGATCAGTACGCGCTGGTCATGGATGTGAATGTCAAGGGCGTGTGGCTCGGCGTCAAGCATGCCGTGCCGCTGCTGCGCGAACGCGGCGGCGTCATCCTCAATCTCGCCTCGGCCGGTGGGCTGGCACCGCGGCCGAACGCGGGCGTGTACTACGCCAGTAAAGCCGCGGTGGTGAACATGACCAAAGGGCTCTCGATCGAACTGGCACCGGCAATCCGGGTCAACTGTGTGTGTCCGTCGCTGGCCCCGACCAACTTCATCGCCGGAGCCTCGGGCAGCGCCGAGGTGGCGCGCGAACGGATCGCTGCGGGCCTGCCCACAGCCGGGATACCGCTGGCCCGGATCTGCGCGCCCGATGATGTCGCGAACGCCTTGACGTTCCTTGCCGGCGACGACGCCTCGTACATCACCGGTGTCGCGCTGGCCGTCGACGGTGGGATGACGGCCGGCTTGACGCCGCTGAAGGCATAGACCCAGCCACGAAGCGACGCCCGCCACGGGGGGCGCGCTCGGGTCGGTCACCGGATGGGTCCGCGCTTGAGCACTTCGCGGGCGATGAAGGTCTTCTGAATCTCCGACGCGCCCTCTGCGATGCGGTACACCCGCACGAGCCGGTAGTAGTGCTCGATGGGCAGGTCCTTCGTGGCACCGGCAGCCCCGTGCAGTTGCAGGCAGCGATCGGCGACGTCGGACAGGAGCTCGGTCGCCATCAGTTTCGCGCCGGCCGCTGGCAGGCGCACGTCGCGATCGCCGGCGTCGATGCGGTCCGCGGCGTCGTGGAAGGTTAGTCGGACCGCGTGCAGGCGCACGGCTGAGTCGGCGATCCACTCCTGCACCATCTGCCGATCGGCCAGCGGTGCACCGAAGGTGTGACGCGTGCTCGCCTGAACGAGCATCATCGTCAACAGCCGCTCGGCGGCGCCCACACACCGTGCGGCCATCTCGAGGCGGCGGACCGAGAGCCGGTTCTGCAGCGGGACGAAGGCGTCGCCGACCTCGCCGAGGACTTGGCTGTCGGGCAGCCGCACGCCGTCCAGACGCAGTTCACAGGGTCGCTGCCAGCTCATCGTCAGCAGCCGGCGTTCGATGACGACGCCGGGCGTGCCGCGGTCGACGAGGAACGCGGTCATCCCGCCGCGGGTGCGCTTCGCCGGGTCGGTGACGGCGACGACGATGAGGAAATCGGCCCAGTCGGCCGAACCGATCCATTTCTTGCGTCCGGTCAGCACCCAGTCGTCGCCGTCGCGTTCGGCCCGAGTCTGCATTCCGCCGACGTCGGATCCGGCGACGTCCTCGGTGAGCGCGAGGCCCGAACGCAACTCGCCGCGCGCATAGGGTTCGAGGTAGCGGGTGCGCTGGTCCGGCGAGCAGGAGGCGAGTAGCCAATGCAGGTTGGGTGCGTCCGGCGGGAGCACGAAGGGCACGATGGTGCGGCCCATCTCCTCGATCACGTCGAGTTTGTCGCGCATCGACACGCCTTGGCCACCGAGCTCGCCGGGCACGTCGAGGCCGGCCAACCCGGCGGCGTCGGCCGCCGCCAGGAGTCGGTCGTACTCGTCGGGAAGGATCACGCCCAGCGGGTCGCACCGGTATCGCATGTCCGGCGACGGTCGGAACGGTTCCTCGCGGTTGTCGAGCTCGCGGCGTTGAATGCCGGATTCGAGCGGCCAGAGCTCGCCTTCGACGAACTGTCGCGCACGTGCGCCAAGATCGGTGGACGCGGTCATAGTGCGGTCCCTCTCGGGTCTAGGCGAGGACGCCGGCCTCGGTGAGCCGGTCGATCTCGCGGTTGTCGAGTCCGAGCAGGTCCCGGCAGACCTCGCGGGTGTGCTGCCCGAGGGTCGGCGCCGCGGAGCGAACCCGGGTCGGTGTCTCGGACAGCAAGTAGGGCGGTTCGTTGTAAAGGCTCTCGCCCATCACCGGGTGCGGCGGACGCGTCCAATGTCGGCGGTAGCGCAGCTGGGGGTCGGCGACGACTTGCGCGGCGTCCTGGACGGGCGCGCACGGCACGTTGGCACGCAGCAGCAACTCGACCACGGCGTGTTGGTCGAGGTCGGCGACGGCGTCGGACACGGCTTTGTCGATCTGTTCGACGTGTGCCAGCCGCCGTGCTGTATGCCAGTCGTGCATGTCGCTGAGGTGCAGCACGGAGACCACGGCGCGCCACTGGTCATCGGTGTGGACCGAGATCGCGACCCACCGGTCGTCCCCGCGGACGCGGTAGACCTCGTGCGGGCAGTGCCGGAGATGTCGGTTCCCCATGGGTTGCGGGTCGTGCCCGGTTGCGGTGTATTCGGCGATCGTGGGACCGAGGACGGCCAGGGTGGATTCGGTCTGGGACATCTCGATCAGCTGGCCGGTGCCGGTGTGGCGTCGGTGCCGCAATGCGGCCAGGACGGCAAACGCGGCGTGCGCGGGATTCGGGACATGGTCCGGGTAGTTGGTGTTGGTGCCGATCGGCGGTCGGCCGGGCAGCCCGGTGAGGTGCTGCAGCCCGGTGAGGGCAGCGATGGTGATGCCGTAGCCGAGGTAGTCGCGGGCAGGGCCGTCGGCGCCCTGCATGGACATCGCCAGGTAGATCGCCCCCGGATTGAGGCGATGCACGTCGGTCCAGCCCAGTCCGAACCGGTCCATCACGCCGGGCGTGAAGTTGTTGGTGACCACATCGCTGACCGAGACGAGCCGCCTCGCCAGCCGCTGACCCTCGGGCGTCTTGAGGTTGATCGTGCAGCTACGTTTACTGCTGTTTCGATCGGCGAAATACCCGCTGCGATCGACACCTCGCTCGCCGCCGGCGAACGGCGCCGCCAGGCGCAGGCCGTCCAGGCTCGCGCGGCTCTCGACTTTGATGACGTCGGCTCCGGCATCGGCCAGGATCTTGGTGGTGAACGACCCGGCCCCGACCCAACAGAAGTCTGCCACTCGGATCCCGTTGAGCACGCCGCTCATCAGCCGAGCACCGCCAACACCTCGTGCTGGTGCTGGCCGACCGTGGGCACGGGCCCGGTGACCTGCCACGGTGTGGCAGAGAGACGGTACGGCGCACCGGGCACCCGGATCCCCTCGGCGAGGTCGACGAACGCTTCTCGGAACAACAACTGGCGGTCGCCGAGCACGTCTCGAGAGCTGTTGATCGGGCAGATCGGGACCCGCCACCGCTGCCCAGACTCATACAGCTCGGTCTTCGTCCGGGCGCGACAAAACGGTTCGAAGACGTCCGCGAAGGTGGTCTTGGCCGCCTCTGCGGATAGGTGGGCCACCTCGGACCATTCGTCTCCGTGGAGGTCGGGCAACTGATGGCATAGCTCGCTTTCGAGCCATGCGACCAGCTTGAGCCAATGCTGGGTACCGCCGAACCCTGTCGCAAGTAGGCTGACATAGCCATCTCGGCAGGCGAAGGTTCCGGTGCCCGCAAGGCGTCGCACGCCACCGTTGCGACGTCGCACGACGCCTTCCAAGTCGTAGTACTGCGGTGCGTTCTCCAGCCCCATCACCACCGCGTCCATCATGGCAACGTCGACGTGCTGTCCGTGGCCGGTGAGTTCGGCATGGGTCAGCGCGAGCATCGACGCCACCGCGGCGAACAGGTTCGCGGCGACCACCGCCTGCTCCCCCGCGGGCCGGATCGGCCTACTGTCGGGATAACCGCCGAGGTAGAGCAGACCGCCCAGCGCTTCGGTCAGCAGATCGTCGCCGCCGCGCGCCGCATACGGTCCGCTCTGCCCGAACGGGGTCACGCTCGTCATCACGAGGCGGCCATTCACCGCCCGAAGGTCGGGATAGCCGATGCCCCGTGTACCCATCGTTCCCGGCGCCTGCGACTCCACCAACAGATCCGCGGTGCGTGCCAGGTCCAGCAGCGTCATCGGGTTCGAGTCCACGTCGATGACGACGGAGCGTTTTCCGCTGTTCGTGTAGATGAAGGGCAGGCTGCGGCCGCGATCGTCGAGCGGCGGGTCAGTTCGCATCGGGCTTCCGCCGGGTGGTTCGACCAGGATGACATCGGCGCCGAGATCGACGAACAACTTGCCGCAGTAACCGCCGAGCGGGCCGCTCAGCTCGAGCACTCTGAGCCCCTCGAGCGCGCTCACGGCACGGACCGGCCGAGCAGTTGGGTCGGCGAGGTCGTGCGCTCCTCGACCACCATCACCTGCATCGAGGAGCGATCCATGAACTCGGCCTCGTCCGCGGCGAGTTCGGCGCGTACGGCTTCGGTTGTGACCAGATCGCGCGCCTCGCTCCACGGCCCGTCCAGGTCGTACCAGAACTCGGTCAGACAGTCCGGCCCACGCCAGTCCTCGGGCTCGGTCACGAAGTTGCGGACGTACCCGACACAATGCTTGAGGTTGCGCGCGGCAAGCGGCGCATGACCGCTCTCATACCGACCCTGGAACTGCTCACGCGTTAGATCCGGTCGCCGCTTCACCATCAGGATGACCTTGACCACCGCGACCCACCTACCGTTGACGACCAGCGATTGATGATTATGATTGTTAGCGTATCTAACGATCCGGCACAAGTCGTACCGCTCAACGAGGTGATCGTGCAGCTTCCCATCGCGGCAGTTCGAGCAGCCCTCAACAGTGACGGCGAACTCGCGCGCGCGGCTCGGTACTGGACCGCTGTGATCGGGCTCGACCTGGGCCCGGACCAGTACACCCTCGAGATATGCGACGGGCGAGTCGAGAGCCTGCGGGCCGGACAGGCCGAGCACCCGGACGTGTCGTTGCGCGGTCCCGACGAGGACTGGAGCAAGATTCTGGCCGCGGTTCCGCCGCCCTACTACCAAGACGTGCTGTCCGGCCTCCGCTTCGGCGCGCACCAGGTCGAAGTGACCGGGCCGCTGCTCACCGATGTCTTTCCTTATTACGCCGCGATCCAGCGCATCGTCGACGTGGTCCGTTCGGTGCTGCACCCGGCAGCCGCTGGGGATCCACCGTCGTCAAGGCCGACACCGTTGTTGGAAGCGACTGTCGGTCGATACATGCTGCTCACCGTTGCCGGCGTCGACTACCGGGTCTACTTCGAGGAATCCGGATCCGGGCAACCGCTGCTATTGCAGCACACCGCCGGCTCGGACTCGCGCCAGTTCCGCCACCTGCTCGAGGACAACGATCTGCAGCAGCGGTACCGCATGATCGCATGGGACCTGCCGTACCACGGCAAGTCGAATCCGCCCGAGAATGCGACATGGTGGGCGCAGCCCTACCTGCTCACCCATGACTTCCTGGTCGAGTTCGTCGCCGTGCTCAGCGACGCACTGCACGTTGAGCGCGCGATCTTCCTCGGCTGCTCCATCGGTGGCCTCCTCGCCCCGGACCTCGCCCTCGCCCGCCCCGACCTGTTCCGCGCAGTGATCGCGCTCAACGGTGTCGTGCGCGTCGGGTCGAAAAAGCCGGACGAGGCCATGCAGCGCAGCTGGGACGATCCACGCATCGCATCCGATTGGCACGCCGCATGGATGCTCGGCCGCACCGCTCCACAGGCGCCGCAACAATACCGACGCGAAACCGCCTGGTACTACGCCCAAGCCGGCCCCGGCGTGCTCCGCGGAGACCTGCACTACTACCAGAACGAACACGACCTCAGCGGACACCTCACCGAGATCGACACGGCACGATGCGCCGTCTACGTCGTCGCCGGTGAATACGACCCGTCCCGGGTAGCGCCCGACGGTGCACCGGACCTGGCGTCAGGCATCAAGGACGCGCGCTACGTCGTTGCCGAGGCTGCAGGCCACTTTATGATGTCCGAAGACCCGGAGCGATTCCGCGGCTTGTTACTCCCGCTGCTCGACGACATCGATCGAACCGCACCCGCATGAGGCCACTCGAGCGGCACCGTGACGCCGCCGATCACCGATCCGCGCTCGCCAGCGCAACCATCCCGATCGGGTCGAGACATATCCTCGCGTTGTCCGACGGCGTGCTCGTGATGCCGCCCACTTTCATCGGGACGCCGACACACCCGACCGCCGCACACGATGTTCTCGCCGATGCCGGCGGGCGCGCACCGCTGCCACTTGGCTGCTTCCTCATTCCCGGCGACACGACGGTCCTGGTCGACACCGGCTTCGGCCCACACGACCATGGCGATCGCGGTGTATTGGTTGGCGGCGCTCTGCTAACCGCCATGGCACGGCACGGCTTTCAGCCGACCGACATCGACATGATCGCGTTGAGTCACCTCCACCTCGACCACGTCGGATGGATCGCCGACCTCGACGGCAGACCCGTCTTCCCCGATGCCACCATCGCTGTCGGGCGCCGGGACTGGGAATTCTTCATCGAGAGCGACACCGCCGAACTTCCCCTACCCCCTCACATCAAAGCAGGCCTGCTCGCCCTCGCCGAAGCCGGCCGCGTGCAGCTCCTCGACGAAGACGGCACAGTCGCGCCCGGCATCACCCGACTCGCCGCGCCCGGCCACACACCGGGCCACTCCGTCTACGTCATCTCCGACGACCAGGCCCGTGCACTTCTACTCGGCGACGCACTGTACTGCCCACAACAAATGACCCACACCGACTGGGCCGCACTCACCGACGTCGACCCCGTCCTCGCCCGACAGACCCGAGAACGACTCATCGCGCTACTCGACGGGAACGACCTTGCGCTCGGTTGCCACTTTCCTGACCTGCAGGCAGGCCGAGTGCTCATGGCCGAACGGTGAGTTTGGAAGGGCCGGTCTGGCCGTCCAGCGACAAGTATCAGCGGAAATCTCTGGCAACTCATCGCGACCCGAAGACCACGGCCACCGATAGAGGGCAACTCCGGCGAGATCGGCCCCGCAGCTACAAACTCAAAGGCGTGCGTCCCTGGCCGCCAAGCGGCAGGCAGACACGCCCCGTGCCACGACGGCTCCGAAGCTCATCGCAGTGCACAACTACGTGACCTCGAAGAGTTCTACCGCACGACCGGAGCCGCGTTCGGCGCCGCGCTACTTCAGCGTGTAGCCGAGCAGGTTCGCGCACCTGCGGCCCCGCCGAGCTCATACTCAATGGGTATCGACCATGTCACTGCTCAATAACTAACCGGTCCACGCTGTTCAAAATCGAGCCAGTCGGTCGCACGGTAGCCGTCGTTATCGGGTACCGCAGGCTCGCTTGCGTGCCGCGCGGATGAGTCGATAGGGGGTGCATCAGGCCCGAGCGTCGCCGGCTTTTCGACGATGCGTCGGAGGTCGTCATTTCGGCATCGCCACGTCGAGGTCGTCGAGCTCGGCGCGAGCTTCGACGCGACGCGACGGGATCAGGGCCAGGGTGCACGCACGTTCGTAGCGCGCGCCGAGTTGTTCGAATGTCGCTATGGCCGATGCGAGGTCAGCCGGGTCGGCAGTGAGGCGAGCGCGGGCGCGGGCAAGCAGGCCAGCGGCCCAGATGTTCTCACGGGCAGCCGGCTCCGCCGCGACGATGCGCGCGCGGGCGTCGGGCCGGCCGGCGGCGGCAGCGAGCTCGGCGTCTGCGGCCCAGGGGTAGGCGTCGAAGTACCAGTGGCGCACCTGCCACCAGGCCTCCGGATCGCCCGGCGGGTCGAAGGTCGACCGGACGCGGCCGAAATGCAGGGCCAGCCTCGTCTCGACGAAGCTGATCACCGGGCCGACCTGGAAATGGACCTGGCGAGTCTGCTCGCCGGCCAGTTCGACGCCGAACTCTCGCCAGTCGTCTGCGACCTCGTCGTTGCCGCGCAACGCGTGGCACAACACCAGGGAGTACATGCTCGGCGCCAGCCAGCGCGCCGCCGGTCGCCCCGCGTCCAGCCATGCCTGGCGGGTCAGCTCACCGCGGGCGATCGCCTCGTCGAAGCGACCCAGCAGCACGAGCGGCACGATGGACTTACTCTCCGCGATCAGCGGTGTCGCTGGGACGAGTTCCTCGTCGTCGAAGCGCAGCGAGGCTTCGAGGGCGAACGCGACCTCGCCGGCGCTGATCGCATTCTCGACAGCCATGTGCAGGATGTCCTGGATCTCCGAGCCCGCTCGAGGCTGATGGGCCGGCAGCCGCGCGAGCAGGTCGAGCCGGCGCGCACCCAGCTCGTGCGTCCTGGCAAGGTGACCGGCCATCACCTGTGCCGCTCCGAGGGCGTCGAGGGCTGCGCTGATGAGCGTCGGGTCGTCGGCTCGTTCGGCCGCGTCGAGCGTGGCTTCGAATGTCGTGACGTCGGGCACCTCGACGAGCCGTGTGCTGGTCCACGCGTCGGCAGCGAGGAGTTGCGCGGCGACGCTGGGGTTGTCTGGTGGTGCGACCTGGTGGGCCTGGTCGAGCATCGGCTGCAGCTCGGCGAGCTGGATTTCGTGGTCGAAGATCGCGGGAAAGCGTGTCGCCACCGACACGGCCTCGGCGAGGACTTCCGCCTGAGTGCCGGGATCGCCGCCAGCAGCGGCCCGTTCGGCCGCGGCAACAACGTACTCGTAGCGCAACTGCCCTTTGTTCTCCACGTGCGCGACGCCTGCGGCCGACCAGAAATCCTGCGCAGCCTGCGCCATGTCGGATGTCGCCTCGGCGGCCCGAACGTAGTGCCCGCACGCTTCAGCGAGGAAGCGTCGACCGAAACCCAGGTGCCCGAGCGAGCGGGCCAACCGGGCTGCGCGATCACCGTCGGCCAGACTGAGGGCCGCGCGGAGATCGTCGGCCACAGCATCGAAATCGGCGCGCCACCGTTCGCCGCGCTCGAGCCGCTGTTCGATCTCGGCTGCCACGCCAATGGCCCAGTGAACATAGCGATCGGTCACTTGCGCCAGTTCGCCGGTCTCGACGAGCTTGTCGAGCGCATAGGACCGTACGGTCTCCAGCAGCGACCAGCGGTGTCGTCCAGGTTCGTGCCCGAGCAGACTCTTGTCGGCCAAACGCCCGATCAGATCGGCGACCGTGGCCGGCGACATTCCGATGACCGAGGCTGCCGCGTCGATGTCGACGTCTCCGGCGAACCGGCCCAGTCGACGAAGCGCTGTGCGTTCCTCCTCGTCGAGCAGTTCGTGACTCCAGTCGAGCATCGCCCGCAGCGAGCGGTGCCGCTTGTCACTGCTTTGGCCGCCGCTGAGCAGTCGAAGCCGCTCGGCCAGTCCCGCCTGTAGCCCGGCGACACCCAGCGCGGCGCTACGCGCGGTGGCCAACTCGATCGCCAGCGGCATCCCGTCCAGCTGTGCGCACAATTCGCCCACCGCTGCCGGGTCAGCGTCGAAGTGCGCATTGACCATCTGGGCGCGGTCGAAGAATAGCGCGACGGCCTCCGAGTCGACCGTGCCCCCGGTCGACGGTGCGACGAGGGAGAGCCCGAGCAGCGGCATCACTCGCTCCCCGGGCACTCCGATGCGGGTACGGCTGGTCGTCAGTACGGACAGGTCGTTGGCCTCGCGCAGCAGCGACGTCAGGAAATCTGCCGTGTCATCGACGAGATGTTCGCAGTTGTCGAGCACGAGCAGCGAACGCCCGGGTCGCAGTCTGGCCTCGACAGCGTTGCGCAGTGTCTGCCCGGGTCGCTCGGTCACGCCGAGCGCCGAGGCCACGGTCTGGAGGAAGAAGCCCGGGCGGGTACCGACGAGTTCGACGAACGTTGCACCCAACGCCAGCGTCGGTGCCAGCTGCCGCGTCACCTCGGCGGCCAGCCGGGTCTTGCCCACGCCGCCCGGCCCGAGCAAGGTCACCAGCCGGGAAGTGCCCAGCGCCTGGATCAGTTCTTCGCGTTCGCGTCGGCGCCCGATGAACGGCGTCCAGGTGACCGGCACGCCTCGGGCGCCGTCCTCCGTGTGCGGCCGCGCCGATTCGAGGCTCGGAGCCAACGTGGCCAGGCCGCGGCGGTCCGCGACGCCGAGCTTGCGCAGCAGCGATGACACGTGGGTCTCGACGGTCCGTACGGACACATGCAGCCGCGACGCGATCTGCGCGTTGGACAGGTGCTCACCGACAGCGGCCAGCACCTGCGCCTCGCGGCCGGACACCCGCACCGATCCCTGCGTCACCCGCTCATCTTGCCGCCTGCGACTCGCGATCGGGGCAATCCACGCACGAAGCCCGTGCTCCCTACGTGGTGAACCAGTGGTCGGCACCGATGCCACCAACGCCCGAAACGCCGAGCCTGGACTCACGCACACCGAGCCCAGGAGCCAGTCATGTACCCCAGCCTGATGCACACCGAGTACTTCGCCGCCCGTCAGCACGAACTGATCGCCAACACCGCCGAGTACCGACTCAACCGGCAGGCCCACTTGGCGCGCCGCGCCGAGCGTCGCAATGCAACGACCCCACACGTTCGCCGCAGCTGGATGCGGTTGGCGACCCGACCCGCACACTCCTGAAGGAGGAGCACATGAGCACCACGATCAACGACGAACTCGACGAGGCCGCGCTGGGTGAGTTCATGCACCAGTTCATCACCGACCTGGGAGCAGCTCACCACGCCGTCACCGTCGCAATCGGTGACCGGCTCGGGCTGTACCGTGCGCTGGCCGAAACCGGACCCGCCACCGAACGTGAGGTAGCAGCGGCCGCCGGATGCGACGAGCGCTACACACGTGAGTGGTTGAACGCGCAGGCCGCCTCGGGCTATTGCGAATACGACCCGTCGACCGGTCAATACCGGCTCACCCCCGCGCAACGTGCCTGCCTGGCCGACGAGGACTCACCGACATTCCTCACCGCCGGCGTCTTCCTCGCTTCCGCGCTGTTCAAGAACGAAGAGAAGCTCGCCGAAGTCGTCCGGACCGGCCAGGGATTCGAATGGGGCCAACACCACCACGACCTCTACCTCGGGGTCGAACGCTTCTTCCGGCCCGGATACGCCGCCAATCTCGTGTCGAGCTGGATACCTGCGCTCGACGGAGTGCCCGCGAAACTCACTCAAGGCGTCGCCGTCGCCGACGTCGGCTGCGGCCACGGCGCCTCGACGATCCTTCTCGCCCAGGCCTACCCGAACTCGACCGTCGTCGGCTACGACCCCCACCAGCCCTCGATCGACGCGGCTCGCGTCGCCGCCGACAAAGCCGGCGTCGCTGACCGCGTCCGCTTCGAAGTCGCCTCGGCACAGGACTATCCCGGCACCGGCTACGCGCTGGTGTGCATCTTCGATGCGCTGCACGACATG
Source organism: uncultured Actinomycetota bacterium (assembly GCA_963850835.1). Classification (GTDB taxonomy): domain Bacteria; phylum Actinomycetota; class Actinomycetes; order Mycobacteriales; family Jatrophihabitantaceae; genus Jatrophihabitans. Next base: position 336,415 of record CAWKNB010000012.1, read on the forward strand.
GGCGACCCGGTCGGCGCCGCGCGTCACATCCGATCCACGCTGGCCGATGACGGGACCTGGCTGCTCGTCGAACCGATGGCCGGCGACTGCGTCGCCGCGAATCTCAACCCGGTCGGCCGGCTGTTCTACTCGGCCTCGACCCTCGTCTGCACGCCATCGGCCCGATCGCAGCACGGCGGCTGGGCTCTCGGAGCCCAAGCGACCGACGAGCAGCTGCGCACCATCACCGAACAGGGCGGATTCAGCCGCTTCCATCGGGTCGTCGACACGCCCGTCAACCGCATCATCGAGGTCCGACCATAGGTCAGCGCCGAACCGGCGAAACCGATGACCGATCCAACCGAGATGCATTCCAGCTGATGGAGACGATGCCTCGCAACGCCGAACAGTCCCTGGCGGATCGGTTGGCGCGCACGGGCTTGTTACGACACGGGGAGATATCGATGAACAGACTCGGACTACGTGCTGTGCGAGTGGCAACTGCGGTCGCCGTCGCGGGGACGGTGCTCGGCGGGGCTGCAGTCAGACCTGCCGTCGCAACGCCGCCGCCCGCTGGGCACGCACCGGTCCGGGCCGCCGCTGCCGGCGCGGTAACGGGCTCGCGCACTGCCCTGGTGGTCACCGTTGCGCTCAACGGCGCGACCACCCTGCCGGCACCGTCCACAGTGGCAGCCAACGTCATCGACGCGTCACGGCCATGGTTCGAGCAGGCCTCACACGGCCAGTTCGGCGGCTACTTCGCCCTGAAACGCGGACCTGTGGCCGTGCAAACGGCGACGACACTGAAGACCTGCTCAGGCGCGTGGTTGAAGAACATCGGTGATCTGGCGAACGCCGCCATCATCGATCAAGAGCCTGGCCTGGATGTGAACGGGGACGGCAAGCTGGACGAATACGGCGCCGTCGTCTACTACTTCGCCACGGTCCCGAAGTGCCTCGAGAAATCCACCGATCCCGAGCTCGCCCCTAACGGAGCCGCCGGCTGGGGCGACCTCCCCGCGACAAGCAACCGAGTGTGGCTCAACGGCTTCTCCGACCTGCGCGAGGCAGTACACGAGCTCGGGCACAACCTCGGCCTCAGTCACTCCGGGTCGGAGTCCTGCACGGCTGCGAACGGCGACCAGGTGCCACTGAGCGGCACCTGCACGCCGGTGCCGTACGGCGATGCGTTCAGCTCGATGGGCGATCACTTCAGCGACAGCTACTCCCCGGCGCAGCTCCAGCAATTGGGCTGGAACAACGGCCACGTGGAAACTGTGACCGCCACCGGCGCGACCACGCACTACGTCCTGACCGCACGCGACGTGGACCCCGCCGGCGCCACTCAAGCGGTACGACTGGTCGACGGCCAAACGACCCTGTGGCTGGAGTACCGTCGACCCCTCACCGAAGCCGGCGACTCCTTGAACCTATACACCGACGGTCTGTTAGTTCGTCGCGAGGACCCCACCTCGCCGACGCCTCCCGGCGGCAGCGGATCACCGTTCCTGCTGTTGATGAACCCGACAGAGACCTTCGACGATCCATTCGGGACAGTTCACCTCTGGCACCCGAACATGGTGGTGGGCCAGGCCTGGGCCAACCCCCTCGGCACCATGCAAATCAGACTGGATTCCGCCGACGAGAACAGTGCGCACCTGACGATCCGCCCGGCTGCCCCGCCGCCGCCGCCCTCGACCGTGCGCGTGCCGAACATCATGTTCATCACGGCCGCAGACGCGCAGAGCAAGATCACCGCGGCGCACCTCGTCCCCGGCGTTGCCAGCACCCAGCAGGACACCGTCTGCGACGACGCCGGCAAGGTCATCCGCCAGACGCCGTCGGCAGGCACGACGCTTCTCCCGGGCGCCCGCGTCGACTACCTGGTCGCCACACCGGTCCCAGGAAGCAACTGCACCGGACCACCCGTCGGGGAATGACGGCGACGCTCTCGCACTCACTTGGCTTCCATGAGTGGCTGGGTGCTCGGGCCGGCCTCACCGATCGGTGCGGGCCGTCGACCTGGGGTTTGAACTCGGTGAGTGTCTGTTGGGCCGCGAACGGCTGGTTGAGGGTTTCGACGGACCGCACGGCCAGATCAGCGACCACCGGCGGTATGTGTCGCAGAGCTACGAGCAGGAACCCGCCACGACCGTGCGTGAGCGCGCCGCGCCCCGGGACCTGGGTCGGCGGCAACGGAAGGGAAGAGATGAGCAACGACGGCAACTTTGGTCGCGGGCCGGTTCAAAGCCACGAGAAGCCTCTGGGCGACACTCGCGGCATTCAGCCGCGCCCGAACTCCGGCCACAATGCGAGCCCTGCATGCCGTCAAACCGAACGTCATTGTTGGCTTGCGCCACTCGAGGGTCGCAGCGCGTCCGGTGTTGCCCCTTCCTCTGCGCCTCACACGGTGCTGGTCATGACGGAGGCGGCGAGCCCTGAGAACTCGGTGATGGCCATGACGATGACTGCGGACAGGCCTTCGGAGTCCTCGACGATGGTGTCGGTGAGTCCGGCGGCGCACAGGCCGGCCAGGTTGTCGAAGACGGCCAGGGCGTAGTCGGTGCCGGACGGGGTGGACTCCTGCGAGGTGGCGAGCAAGCCGAGCACCATCGAGAAGGTTGCCGCGGCGGTCTGCATCCACACCAGTGAGTCCTTGGGTTTGGCCTGTGCCTTCTTGTCGGGGATGTAGTGGTCGACGTAGAGCCCGCCGGCGGCGACGAGCGAGGGCACCGCGCCGAGCAGCCAGGAGAAGAACGCCAGGCTGTCCGGGCCGCCTCCCGCGAAGGGGGCCTGCCATAGGGGTTCGTTGTCTTCGAGGTCTGGCGCAGTGAGGCCGGTGATGATCAGCGGTGCGGCGATGTCGATCGCGGCGAACAGGGTCGGCGGGTCGGATTTGCTTGCCGTGTATGCCGCTGCCACGACGTCGAACTCGGTCCACACGCCGAGCACAGCGGCGCCGATGTTGTGCATGTCGGATTCGGCGTCACCGAGCAGCTGCGACGATTTCGGATCGAGGTACGCAAAGGGGTGCGTGCTGCCGCCGTGTTCGATCTTGTATACGAGCGTGGCCGGGAAGGCGAAGATGATGCTCGCGACCCAGGCCATCGTCACGCCGTCGAGGCCGACCAGCTTGAGCAGCGGGCCGAGCAGCGGGAGGTTGCCCAGCGTCGTGTCGGTCAGCATCCTGGGTATCGCGCCAGCCAGTGCTGCGAACAGGTCCAACATTGCCTTGACCACCGCACGGACGAGCTCGAACACGCCGTTGACCATGTCGGCGACGAATCCGAGCAGCTTTTGCAGGCCCAGAGTGGCGACCTCGTTGGGATGTCTGATCATCGTTTTGAAGAAGCCCCACAGTTCCTTGAAACCAGCGAGGAAGTCGCCGAACGCTTGCTCGACCGACACTGCGAAGTTCGCGATGGAGGTGCCGAACCCGTTGATCTCGGGCATCTTCAGGTTGTTGCCCAGCAGGTCGTGCTTGGCTTTCTGCAGGAACCATCTCTTGTGCGGATGCTGATCGGGATCAGATGCATCGCTGAGTGCCGGTCGGGGCTTGGGCTGCAGTCGACGCCGCTGCGCGGTGCCCAGTTTCACCTTGTTGTCGGCCAGGTCTTGCAGACTGGCCCCGGCGCCGAAGGACTTCGCCCAGTCACGGAACTTCCTGTCGACGTTGTCCTGCTCGTTCGTCAGCCAAGTGAGGAGATTGTTCTCCTGAGTCTGGGCCTGGGTCTGGATGAAGTCGGCACACCCGGCAAGCCAATCGTTGAAGTGCTTGGCGACATTCTTGGCGTCCCGCAAAAGGCCCATCACTTCGGCCTCGAGCCACTTGACGGCATGGACGATCTCGCCGGCGAGCTTGTTGAGCGCCGCGTGCAGCACGTGCGCGGCGTCCTCAATGCCTTTGATCGTGAACGTGATCGCACCATCGGTCCACTGCTTCGCGTCGGCCGCCAGGGTCGCCACCCCCGTCCCGATGTCGACGGCGACCCTCTCGACCGCCAGCGCACCCTTCTTGATGGCATGCAGCGCATCGTGCATCCAGCTGCTGATCTCGGAGGTGAGCTGCTGCGCGGTCAGGTTCGGCGGCTGGTCGTGGTTGTGGGCGCGGTTGTGGCTGTGGTGGCGGACACGGTTGCCGTCGGGGTGGCCGATGGTCGAGGACAGGACACCACTTTGAGGGGCGTTCGCGCCGACTCTCGCCGCCTGCTGCATCGCGTCGACCGTGTCCTTGTCGCCGGTGGCGCCTGGTGAGACTTTGTCCCCGGTCGGGGTCGTCGCGTTCGCGAGGGTGCCCTGGCTCATCGGGTCCAGATAGTTCAGTTTGTCGACGCCCGTCATGTAGGTGTTCACCGGCGCGCTCGGGCACACATGCAGCGGTTTCTGGCTGTCCACCAGGTCGGCGTTGAGGACGGTCAGGGTCGGCGCGGACAGACCGTCGGCCAGCAACGCCAGGACCACCTCGCCGTCGTGGTCGGTGCTCACCGTCACCGGGTCGGCGCCGAGGAGCACGGTGCGGGGTGAGGGCCCCTCGATGGCTGCCACCGCCGGGCTGGACGCCGTGATGGTGAGATCCTGACCGCCCGCCCCGGCGTTCCACGCCGTGTCGGTCAGGGTCAGGGTGACCCGATAGGACGAGTTCTCCTGCACATCAGTGGCGGGCAAGTGCACCACCGTGTCGGTCCAACGCCCACTGACCGGGTCTTTCTCCAACGTCTGCAAGGTGTGGTCCGTGGCGGGGGCGACGGGCGTCCCAACCACGATCAGCTCGTTGCCGGTGGACACCGCCGGCTGACTGGTCATCGTCGCCACCCCGGGCTGCAGCGGGATCATCGGCGTGTAGGTCGGATGCCGCGCGTCGCTGATCGGATCTTGTTCGACCTGACGCAGCACGTGCAAGGTGCCCGCCAAGGCGATGAACACGTCCATCAGCTGGGCAGCGCCTCTGCCCCCCGCCGGCGGGGTGGACCGCGGGACCAGCGACGTGGTCACCGGAATGTTCAGCGGTGACTCGACGATCTGTTCGGGCACCTGCAGATCGGTCCACACCCACTTGGAGTACGGCAGGGTCGGGTCGTAGGTCAGGCTCCACAGCCAGGGATGGCCGTAGAAGCCGATCTCGTCGCTGTACCGCTGCGTCCACACGAGCAGAGTGGGCCACGCGTAAGGACCGGTGCCGGAACCGAGTGTGGTCGCGTACTCGACCGATTTCACGATGCCCTGGCCGGTGCCGGGCCCTTGCGGCAGTTCGCCGTACAACATCTTCGCGTCGAACGCCTGCCACCCGGTCGGGACGGGAGTGATCGGGCCGCCCCACACCTCCAGCCCTCCAGATCCGCTGTCGGGGTCGCTGGGGAAGTAGAGGAGCAGCGCGGTGCTGTTGCCGCCCTGGCTGTTCGTGCTGGTCACCGCGCCGACCGCGGCCCAGCCGCCGTTGTTCCAATAGGTGAAGTCGAAGCCGTGGATGCTGCCGGCCTGCGCCGTCCCGCCCAGATCGGTCGCGTAATGCAGCGCCGCGCTTCCACCGCCCGACGGTGACTCCTCCATCGCCGCCACCAGCAAGCTGCCGTCGTAGTTCACCGACACCTTCAGGTCGCCGGCGGCGGCAGACCAGCCCAGGCTGCGAGTGCTCACCACCTGGCCGGGAGTGTCCAGATGCAACGTGTCCTCGAACAGCTTGTCCTTGTTGGTCGGGTCGAGTGTCGAATCCTTGGTGTAGTAGACCTTGAGCATCCGCTTGTTCGCAGCGACACTGCTGCCGGTGGACACCGCTGCCACCATGGACTTCACATCGACTGCACCCGGTAACGGATAGCCGCTCCAGCCGGCGGGCGCAGCGGAATCGCGATAGAACTGCGTGATCACCCCCTTCTGCAACACCACCGCCTCGACCTGCCCATCAAGACGGCTGTAGGCGATCGCCGTGTCGCTGTTCGGGTCGATCGGATGGTTCTGCACCAGGAACTGGTCCTGGCTCAACACACACTGCACATCCAGCGAGTAAGGCGGACCCTGCCGGTAGTCCGCACCGGCCGACGTATGCCGCTTCCCGCCAATCGCCGGGGCACCCAGATTGCCAGGGTTGCCCGCGACCGAATCCGATCCCGGCCCGTGTGAGCCGCCCACCGCACACCCGGCCACCGTGCCACCGGCGAGCGCCGCCAACACTCCCAGGAAGCCGCGCCTCGACCAACCGGACACGTCCGGGCTGGTGCATGCCGCGCCGCCCGACGCGTTGAGCATCGCCCGCCGCGTCTGCGAGCCGACCAGTGGGATCGCGTCGACATCGGCCGTAGCGTCGACGATCTGCGCCGAACCGAATCCGGTACTCATGGTCGTTCCCCTTACGTGTCGAGGTCAGCTCGGCAGAACGTAGAGGCACGTGCGGTCGCCGGTCTGTTCGCCGGCTGACAGATCGCAACATTCGTCGCCGGGCCTGAAATCATGAGAAGCACGACCCGGGCCGGCGGGAACATCCGCAACGGCACCCGGACCCAGCCAGCGCTGGCTGAGGCGTCGAGCGAGCCGGAAATCGACAAGCCGCGCCTCATCGACCCGATCCTGGTCAAGATGCGCGGCCGGCAACTGACCAATCTGTGAGTGCCGTCGACACGAATGACACCCCGACACCGGCCACCGAGGACACTGTGGCCGCGATCAACATCGGGATAGCAGCCGCCGCCTGCGTGATGCGATCTTCTACATCCGCACCCCGAGAACCGCGAACAGGGGCGGCCAGTACAGAGCCGCGGTTCGATGCGTGTTGTCCGAGAGCGTTGGCGTCGTCTCGCCAAGGAGCGCGCGGGGCGCAGTCATCCACGCGTCAGGCCGACTCCATTCCACGAGCTGATGAGCCCCAGCATCGAAGTCCTGTCATATCAATGACATTTGGCAGGTCAGCGAACGAACAGACTCCCTATGCCGTCGGATCTAGGTTTTCCGCAGCGAACGACACCGACCGATTGGCACAGGTGAGGATCATGACCGCAACGATGACCACCGAACGGACCCAGACCGCCGCCCGGGTGCAGGCCGCAGCGGCACGCGTCTACGACGCCGAATGCGCGCTGCACGCCGCACGTCAGGCCCACGTCGACGCCTGGATCGCCGCCGCAGCCGACAAACTACACAACTCGATCATCGAGCATCTATCGGCGCTCGACTGCGCCGACGTCGCCTCCGGCGACCGCTGATCGGGAACGGGACTCCGATGGAAGCGCTCAGCCCGGGCCACCTCGTCGTGATCGCCGTGGTCGCGATCGTCCTGTTCTTCGGCTGGAAGCAGCTACCCGACCTGACCCGCGGCGTGGCTCGGTCGTTACGCATCTTCCGTACCGAGATCACCGGGCTGGCCGACGACACACGCACACTGCGCGCCGACCTCGCCGAATCGGCCGGCGAAGTTCGGGCGGCCGTGCCGCCCGCGGCCAACCGTCGTCGACGCCCCCACCCCTAGGGCGCTCACCGGTGCGCCCGCTCGCGCTCAGCCCCCGTGATGACACAGCGCTCCGACGTCGAGCACCCGAATGCGGCCAGGCCAACCGCGACGGCGCCCCATACAAAGTCGCAATTCGCCACCCCAACGCACATACACACCGCAACCACCAGCCACGTGACGCCTGGCCGCCCGCCAGCCCCCGAGAAGCGTAAACTGGGGTGTGTCAATGATCTTGGACAGATCCTCGATTGTTGATCATGCGGCGGTTGCTGCGGTTCGGTAGTCGGTGAGCGCTTCGTGCGGGGTGCGGTAGCCGAGGGTGGAGTGCAGCCGCTGACGGTTGTAGAACACCTCGATGTAGTCGGCGACAGCGAACCTGGCTCGTGCCCGGGTCGCGAACGTGTGCCGGTGATACATCTCGTTCTTCAGCGAGGCGAAGAAGCTCTCGGCGGCCGCGTTATCCCAGCAGACGCCGGTGCGCCCGAGGCTGGTGCGGACGCGATTGTCATTGCAGAAGTGGGCGAACTCGGCCGAAGTGTATTGGGTGCCGCGGTCGGAGTGGAAGATCGCGTCGGGTTCGACCAGGGCCGGCGTCGACGGCCATCTGCAGTGCGTCGGTGATCAGCGAGGTGCGCATGTGGATGGTCATCTGCCAGCCCACGACCATCCTGGTGGCCAGGTCGATCACGGTCGCTAGGTAGAGCCAGCCCTCGCCGGTGCGCAGGTAGGTGATGTCGCCGACCAGACGCTCACCGGGTAGATAGGCCCGCGCGCCGCCGCCGGGGCCGGCGGTGAAGTCTCGGTCGATCAGATCCGGTGACTCGACCGGGTGTTCGCCGGGCACAGTGGTGCGCTTGTAGGCCCGTGGTTGCACCGCCGTGAACCCGAGCTGGCGCATCAGGTCAGCGACCATCCCCACGCTGCACTCGTGTCCCTCACGGTTGAGCTGGGCTGTGACGCGGCGGCAACCCGAGGTCTGTCGTGACTCGTCGAAGACGCGCCGAACATGCCCCGCCAACACCCGCCGCCGGGCCGTTGTCGGAGTCTCGACCCGGTTGCGCCAGGCATAGAAACTCGACCTCGGCACGCGCAGCAGCCGACACATCCAGGCCACGTCGTAGTTGGCCTTCTCCGCCTCGATCACCGCGCAGCGCTCGGCTACGGGTGCGTCCTGGCGAAGAAGGCCGCCGCTTTTTTCAGGAACTCGTTCTCCATCCGCAACCGGCGGATCTCGGCTTCCATCTCGCTCACACGGACACGCTCGACCGGCGACAAAGCCTTGTCCGGCTCAGGATTGGCATGCCGCCACGCTTTCACCCAGTTGCCCAACGTGCCGTCATTGACACCCAGATCGCGAGCAACTTCCGCGATCGGCCTCCCCGTCTCGATCACCATCTGCACGGCCTCAGCCTTGAACTGCGGGCTGAACCTGCGACGCTGCTCGGGCATAAACAGATCCTCTCAGCCGAGAGAACCTGTCCAAGATCTTTAGTACACCTCAAACACAGTTAGAGCGTGTCATCAGACGCGCATATCGACACGGCACGTAGCGAGCGGCGCCGTCGCGACAGCGCGCCGAATCGGCGATCGGATCGCCCCGTCGGAGCTCCATCGGGCGGTTCAATTTGCCGGTGGCAAAGTCGGTGTCACCTTACTTGGCCAGACATGCAGGCGCCGACCAGCGGCGTACTCAGCCGTCGACGCGGTTGCCGTGCTCGTCCCAGTGAGCAGCGACCTTCTTCGACGGCTGCACCCGCGGCGGTTCGCCTTCCTGTTTCGGAAAGTTCGGCGGGTAGGGCATGTCCCCGAGGCCGCGGTCATGCTCGTCGCGATCGGCCCACTCGAGCAGCGGCTCGATGTCGTACACAGCGTCGTCGATTCCGGCATGGAGGTCGCCCAGTTCGGCGAAGCGCGCCGGCATCGTGGCGATGGTGAAGTCGGCCATCTCGACGTCGGGCAACTCGGCCCAGGTGACCGGCGCCGAGACCGGCCCCCACGGCTGGCCGCGCACCGAATACGCCGCCGCGATCGTCCGGTCCCGCGCGTTCTGGTTGTAGTCGATGAACACGGCGGTGTCGGGGCGTTCTTCCTTCCACCACTTCGTCGTGACGAGTTGCGGCGCGCGCCGTTCGATCTCACGCGCGAACGCGAGCGCGGCCCGACGTACCTCGCGGAAGCCGAAGCGCGCATCGATGCGTACGTACACATGCACACCCTTGGAGCCGGAGGTCTTCGGCCAGCCGACGGCGCCGATCTCGTCCAGCGTCTCGTGCACGACCTCGGCGGCCGCTTTGCACAGCGTCAGGTCCGCTGCCGGGCCGGGATCGAGATCGATGCGCCATTCGTCGGGCTTCTCGGTGTCGGCGCGGCGCGAGTGCCAGGGATGGAACTCGACCGTGGACATCTGCACCGCCCAGGCCACGGCGGCGAGTTCGGTGACACACAGTTCGTCGGCGGTGCGCCCGGACGGGAAGCGAACCTCGACGGTCTCGACCCATTCGGGCGCGCCCTTGGGGAGCCGCTTCTGGTAGATCTTCTGTCCGTCGACGCCGTCCGGGTAGCGGTGCAGCATGCACGGCCGCTCCCGCAGCGCGCGCACGATCCCCTCCCCCACCGACAGGTAGTACTGGACGAGATCGAACTTGGTCTCGCCGCGGGCGGAGAAGTAGACCCGGTCGGGGTTGCTGATCCGCACGGTGTGCGGACCGATCTCGATCTCCGTGGCGGGCGACGGCATGGTGCGAACGCTAGCGCGCGCCTCAACCCTGTTCGCGCATCGCGCGCAGGCTCTCCTTGAGCGATCCCATGGTCGCGAGCACCGCCGTGGGCTCGTAACCGCAGTGCGCCATGCAGTTGTTGCACCGCTCGTCGCGGCCGCGGCCGTAGGACTCCCAGTCGGTGGTCTCGATGAGCTCCCGGTAGGTCTTCACGTACCCGTCGGCCATCAGGTAGCAGGGCTTCTGCCAGCCGAGCAGCGAGTAGGACGGGATACCCCACGCCGTGCACCCGAAGTCGGCCTTGCCCTCGAGGAAGTCGAGGAACAGCGGCGAGTGGTTGAGCCGCCACTTCTTGCGGTTGCCGTCGGCGAACGCCTTCTTGAACAGCTCGCGGGTCTCGGTGACACCGAGGAAGTGATCTTGGTCGGGCGCCTTCTCGTAGGCGTAGGCCGGCGAGATCATCATCTGGTCGACCTCGACCTCGTCGTTGAGGAAGTTCAACACGTCGATCACGGTCTGCGGGGTGTCGGTGTTGAAGAAGGTCGAGTTGGTGGTGACCTTGAAGCCTTTTTCTTTCAAGAACTTGATCGCAGCGACGGCTTCGTCGAAGACGCCTTCCTTCGCGACCGACTCGTCGTGGCGCTCGCGCAGGCCGTCGATGTGGATGGCGAAGGAGAAGTACGGCGACGGCTTGAAGTCGAACTTGTCCCACCGCCGGCGAACCAACTCGGCGTTGGTGCACAGGTAGACGTACTTCTTGCGCTTGACGAGCTCGGCCACCATGACGTCGATCTGCGGGTGCATCAACGGCTCGCCGCCGGCGATGGACACCATCGGCGCGCCGCATTCCTCGATCGCGCTGATCGCCTGCTCCACCGGCATGCGCTGGCGCAGCACGTCGTGCGGCTGCTGGATCTTGCCGCAACCGTTGCACTTGAGATTGCAGGCGAACAGCGGTTCGAGCTCGACGATCAGCGGGAACTTCTCACGACGCTTGACCTTCTGCGAGAAGAGATACCAACCAATACGCATGCTCTGGCGCAGGGGAACTGCCATCAGCGCGCGACCTCCTTCGGAAGCGTGAACGTGACCTGCTCGGAGGCGACCGTCCGTTCTTCGACCTCGACCGGCCCGAGCGCTCGCAAGGTGCCGATCACCTCGTCGACGAGGTGCGGCGGCGCGGACGCCCCAGCCGTGAGTCCAACGGTACGAGCCGACGCCAACCACTGCGGCCGCAGGGCCGTCGCGTCGTCGACGAGATGGGCTCGGACCCCGCTGCGCACGGCCACTTCGGCCAGCCGCAGGGAGTTCGAGGAGTTGGTGGAGCCGAGCACGATGACGACGTCGGACTCGTCGGCGATGGCGCGTACCGCCTGCTGCCGATTGGTCGTCGCGTAGCAGATGTCGTCGGTCGGCGAGGAGTCGATCAGCGGGAAGCGCCGGCGCAACACGTCGACGGTGGCGGCGGCGTCGTCGGCCGCCAGCGTGGTCTGCATCAGGAACGACACCCGCTCGGGATCGGGCACGTCGACCAGCTCGGCCTCCTGCGGATCCTGCACCAGGGCGATCCGTCCCGGCACCTCGCCGAGCGTGCCCTCGGTCTCGTCGTGACCGTCATGGCCGATCAGCAGGACGGTGTCGCCGCGGCCGGCGAAGCGCCGGGCTTCCGCGTGCACCTTCGCGACCAGCGGGCAGGTGGCGTCGATGACGTTGAGCCCCCGCTCGTCGGCCTCGGCCCGGACTGCGGGGGCCACGCCGTGCGCGGAAAAGACCAGGGTGGTGCCGTCGGGCACCTCGTCGAGCTCGTCGACGAACACCGCGCCCCGCTGCTCGAGATCGCGCACCACGTGGGTGTTGTGCACGATCTGGCGCCGCACGTAGACCGGGTGCGGATAGCGCTGCAGTGCCGCCTCGACGATGTCGATCGCGCGTTCGACGCCGGCACAGAACGAGCGAGGCGCGGCCAGCACCACGCGCCGCGGCCCGGCGAGATCCGCCCAGCGGCCGATCGCCGCTCCGGTGCGGCGCAGCACCCGCAAGGCCTTCACGCCGGAGGTGAGCGTTGCGGGGCGGGCCAGCGGCGTCGTGGCGGTGTCGACGATGACCCGAACCACCGCGATCGGCGGCCGGCCGGGCATGGACCTCGCGGCCCGCACGATCGCCGACGACTCCATGTCCACCGCGAGCGCGCCGGTGGCGGCCAACCGCTCGCGATCGTCCGGCCCACCGACCACGTGATCGCGCGAGAGCACCGGCCCGCTGCGCACGCGCAGGCCCATCCGGCGCAGGTCGGCCACCAGCGGTGCGGCTTCGCGCAGGACGGTGCGGCCGTTGGCGTCGCGCACCTCGCTCGCGACGACGATGTCGCCGGCGCGCAGCGACGGGTCGATCCCGCCGGCGACACCGGCGACGGCGATGGCGCGCGGGCTGCGACCCGTCAGCTCGGGCAGCCAGGACGCGACCCGGGCCGGGCCCATCCCGCACCGGGACAACACCGCGCCGGGCACCTGCTCGTGCAACGCCGCGAATTCGCTGCGCAGCGCAGTGACGACCAGCAGTTCACCGCTCATGCGCGAGTCCTCGATTTTCGTGACCGGGCATATCGCCCAAGGGCGCTGAGTGGGAACACCAAGCGGTACATCTCGTAGTTGATATAGAAATCACCCGGGAAACCCGTACCTGTGTACAGGTCCTCGTCCCAGCCGCCGTCCTCGCGCTGGGTGTCGATCAAGTATGCGACCCCGCGTTCGACGGCCTCGGTGTCGGGGTCGACGGCCAGCAACGCCAGCAATGCCCACGCTGTCTGCGAAGCGGTCGACGTCCCGCGCCCGCGCCACGACGCCTCGGCGTAGGAACGCAGGTCCTCACCCCAGCCGCCGTCGGCGTTCTGATGCTGCTCCAACCACCGCACGGCCCGCTGAATCGGTTCGCCGCCGGAGTCGATTCCCGCGGCGACCAGCGCGGGCACCGCGGCGCCGGTGCCGTAGACGTAGTTCGCGCCCCATCGCCCGAACCACGAACCGTCGCTCTCCTGCGCGTCGAGCAGCCAACGGATGCCGCGCTGCGCGGGCCGCCCGTTCGCCTCGCCGCACAGGGCGAGCATCTCGACGACGTGTGCCGTGACGTCGGCCGACGGCGGATCGATCACCGCCCCGAAGTCGCAGAACGGCAGCTTCTCGATAAGTCGCACTGGTGTTGTCGGCGTCGAACGCGGCCCAACCGCCGTCGCGCGACTGCATGCCGACGACCCAGTCGACCCCACGCCGGATTGCCGCTCGCACCCCGGGCACGTCGTCGCGAACGCGCAAGAGCGCCAGCACCACCTCGGCGGTGTCGTCGACGTCCGGGTAGCCGTCGTTGGCGAACTCGAACGCCCAACCGGCCGGCGCCACGTTCGGGCGGCGCACCGACCAGTCGCCGGGCACGTCGATCTCTTCGGCCAGCAGCCAGTCGACGGCCTGACGCAGGCCCGCGTCTGCGACCGTCGCATCGGCGTCGGCCAGCGCGATCACCGCGAGGCAGGTGTCCCACACCGGCGACTGGCAGGCTTCGAGCCGGCGGATCGGCCCGTCGGCGGTGGGTTCGCGGACCAGGAACCCGTCGAGTCCGTCGATCGCGGCGGCCAGCACCGGATGGTCGAGCGAATAGCCCAGCAGGTGCAGGGCGAGGATGGAGTAGACCCACGGCGGCTGGATCCCGCCCCACCCGCCGTCGGACTCCTGTCGTGCCACGATCCATTCGGCCGCCTGCCGCATGGCCCAGCTGCGGCCGGGTTTCACCGGCGCGTGGTGGTAGACCTTGAGCGCCTTGTCGAGCAGCCCGAATCCGCCGGCGACCAGCCCGGGCCGGCCGGAGGGCGCAGCCCCGGTGCGCAGTTCGGAAACCGAGAACGGCAACGGGCGCACCGGTCGCAACGTGGCCACCACGGTGATCGGCACGACGGTCTGGCGGGCCCAGCAGGCCCAGTCGTAGACGTTGAGCGGCACCCAGGACGGCAACAGCACGAGCTCCGGCGGCATCGCCGGCAGGTCGTCCCAGGACCATTCGCCGAACAGCGCGAGCCAGACGCGGGTGAACACCCGGCTCGCCTCGATGCCGCCGGCGTCGAGGATGTGCGCGCGGGCGGCGGCCAGGTGCGGCGCGGAGAGTTCGTCGCCGGCCAGCCGCAGCGCGACGTAGGCCTCGATCGTCGTGGACAGATCGGCCGGGCCGCCGGTGAAGTTGGCCCACGTGCCGTCGGGACGCTGCTGGGAACGGATCCAGCGCGCAGCCTGCTCGAGATCGTCGGGTTGCAGGATGCCGAGGAACTGACGAAGCAGGAGATCTTCGGCGTCCATCGTGACGTTCGTGCGCAGTTCGCCCTTCCACCAGCCGGCCGGAGCCTGCCGGAAGTACAGGTGCGCTCTGGCACGCGCGATCGCGTCATTGACCTCGGTCTCAGACAGGTCCGCAGCGAATGCGCCTGTCGCCGTGCCGATGTCGCGTGCGGTGGTCACCCGTGTCCTTTCTCGACGTCCTGTAGGAATTATCTGACGCGGCCCACGAGATATTCCGCCATTTGCCCAAAACCCGTCTGGACGTGTCGCGGCAGGTCGAGCCTGGTGAGCGCCTGTTCGGCGCTCTCGAGCAGCCGTTGCGCCTCCGCTCGTGCCCAGTCGAGCCCACCGGCATCTGTGACCAAATTGGCACCGAGTGCCACCTGCTCGTCGGTTTCCAGGGGCCCGGCGGCGAACAGCTCGGCGAGCCGGCGACCGGCATCGGTCCCCGACGTGAGTGCGGCGACGACCGGCACGCTGCGCTTGCCGGCCCGCAGGTCCGACGACACGGACTTGCCGGTCTGGTCCGGGTCACCGGCGATGCCGAGTATGTCGTCGACGATCTGGAAGGCGAGCCCGATCGACTGCCCGTACTCGGCAAGCCCGTCGACCGTGTGCGGTGGCGCGCCCGCCACCAGCGCGCCGATCGAGGCCGCGCACGAGATGAGCACCGCGGTCTTGGCCTGCGCCATGCGAAGGACCTCGTCGAGCTGCGCGTCGCGGCGGCCCTCCAGGCCGAGATCGGCGCACTGGCCGCTGATCAGCTCCTGAACCGTGCCCGTCAGCAGCGGCAGCGCCCTGGCGGCAGCCGGTCCGGCGGCCAGCAGCACCTCGACGGCCGCGGTCAACATCGCGTTGCCGGCCAGGATCGCCTGGCCCTCACCGAACACCACCCAGCCGGTGGGGCGGTGCCGGCGCTGCACGTCGCGGTCCATCACGTCGTCGTGCAGCAGCGAGAAGTTGTGCACGAGCTCCACCGCGACCGCGCCGGGCACGCCGGCGGTGGGCGCGCCGACCGCCTCGGCCGACAGAATCGCCAGCGCCGGGCGGATCGACTTCCCCGGCCGCGCGCCGGAGGTGTCGCCGGAGGCATCCCAGAGCCCGAGTTGATAGCCGGCGATCAGCCGCATCTGCGGGTCGGCGAGTTCGTCGACCGCTGCGGCGAGCGCCGGATCGACGAGCTCCCGCGCTCGCGCCACCGCGGCCGGCACCGGCACGGTCATCATGCTGCGAACCTCGTCATCTCGCTCATCGGCAGATCGAGCACGCCCTCGGCCGCGGCAATCCCGCTGCGGACCGCGCTTTCCATCGTGTCCGGCCACCCCGTGTCCGTCCATGCCCCGGCGAGCCACAGGCCGTCGAAGCCGGTCGACGCACCGGGCCGCAACGCTCTGGTGCCGGGTGCCTGACGAAACGTCGCGTGCCGTTCGCGGGTGACGAACGCGTCGACGACCTGCGCTCCTCGAGCCCGGGGCAGCAGCTGCGCGAGCGCCTGCACGAACTGGTCCTGCAACGTCGCGCTCGGCACGTCGATGACCGCATCGGCCGCTGAGACGGTGATCGCGAGGTACTGCCCGTGGGTGAGTCCGGAGGTGTCGGTCCGGTCGAAGAACCACTGCACCGGTGAGCCCACGGCGGCCGCGAACGAGAGGTCGGTGACCGTGCGGTCGTAGATGACGTGCACGTTGACGATCGGCGCAGTGCCCAACTGCGCCGCGGCGGCGGCCGGAGTGTCTCGCAGCACCGGCGCGATGCGGAACGCGTCGCGGGGCGGCACCGCGAGCACGACGTCGTCGGGGCGCAGCTCGCGGGTGCCTTCTCGACCGCGCACCCGCACCACCGGCGCCGACCCGACGGCCTCCGCGCGGTGTGCGAGCAGCACCTCGACCCCGGCATCGGCCAGCGTTCGGCCGGCCGCGTCCGAGTGCAGCGCGCCCAGCGGCGCCAGCGCGTAGCCGACGTCGGAGGCCGGCGCATGATCGAGTAATCCGGTGCGGAACACCTTTGCCGCGAGCGCGAGCGATGCGTCGTCCGGCGCGAGGTTCAACGTGGCCGTCGCCACGATTCCCCACAACGCATCGATGATCGCATCTCCCTGCCCGTGGCTGCGCAGGAAGGCACCCAGCGTCCGGTCGTCGAGCGCCGGGTCGGCCGGGTCGAGCAGTCGCAGCGCGAGCGCGCCGCGCACTGCGCGTAACCGGTCGACCGGCGAGAGCAGGCCGTAGCCGGCAAGCGCGGCGGTGAGGTGCGCCGGCGCGGGCACACCGGGGGTGCGGCGCAGGTGCGCACGGCGACCGTCGGGCGAGAGCACCGGGATGTCGAGCCGCGATTGCAGCAACACCTTGCCGGTGGCGCCCAGCCGGTCGAGCAGCCATTGGTAGGCGACGCAGCACCGCAGGAACACGTGCTGCCCGTTGTCGACGGACAACTCCCCACGACGGAAGGAGAATGCCGCACCGCCGAGGCGCGGCCGGCCCTCCACGAGGGTGACCGTGCACCCCGCGTCGGCCAGCCGCAGCGCGGCGGAGATTCCGGCGAGCCCACCGCCGACGACCACGACGCTGCGGTCAGTCACGGGCCGACCTTTCCTCGTACGAGCGCCTGCGCCGCCACCCGCAGCTTGTCCCCGGTCGGGAGCGACAACCGGGTGGACAGGACCTGTTCGGGGCGGTCGGCGATGCGGTGCAGCAGCTCGCGGTAGATCCCGGCCATCGCGGCACAGCATGCGGCGCTGCGCCGGTCGAGGCACTCGAGCAGTTGCAGCCCGCGGTCGTAGCGTCCGGCTGCCCGCGCCGCTTCGAACCGGATCACCTCGGCGACCGCTCCGCCCATGGGATCCACGGTGCCGTCGGGCAGCAGCCTGATCTCGGCGCCGAACAGCGCGAGATCCTGGGCGGGCAGGTACACCCGGCCGTTGGTGAAGTCCTCGCGGATATCGCGCAGGATGTTGGTGATCTGCAGCGCGAGGCCGAGCTCGTCGGCCTGCGCGGCCGCGGTCGCCGCCGCCTCGGCGGACAACGGCGGATCGAACACCCCGAGTGAGAGCCGCCCGATCGATCCTGCGACGCAGCGACAGTAGGTCGCGAGGTCGTCGATGGTCTCGTAGCGGCGGCCGCGGACATCCATTTCGCAGCCGTCGACCAGTTCGGCGAAGGCCGGCAGGGGAATCGGGAAGTGCCGCGCGGCGTCGTCGAGCGCGACCAGCACCGGGTCGTCGGGGTACGCGGCGGGATCGGTGCCCGCCTTGCGCGCCTCGGCGAGCAGTCGCAACTTCTCATCCGGCGGCAGGTCGCCGTCGCCGATGTCGTCGACGCGGCGCGCGAATGCGTACACCGCGGACAGCGCGCGCCGCTTGGCCACCGGCAGCAGCCGGATGCCCCAGGAGAAGTTGCGTGCCTGGGAACCGGTGATCCGTTCGCACTCGCGATAGGCGTCGTCGACGGAGATGGTCATGGCGTCCACAACCGCAGGGCGTGCCGGGCGGTGTGCGCGCGCGAGGGCCGCACCTGACCGGCGAGCACGTCGAAACCGGCTGCATCCAGCGCGTCGGCGGTCGCGAGCCCGCCGGCCACGTAGCCGCTCACCGCGAGCCGGGCCCAGCCGTGCAACCGGGCCACCAACGGGGGCCCGGCGGCGAGGAGCTCGCGGCTGCGGCGCACCTGCAGTGCGACGGCCTCGCGCACGCCGTCGCTGGTGCCGGTGGCGAGCAGTTCGGCGCGCGTGACGCCGAGCTCGTCGAGATCGTCGGCCGGCAGGTAGACGCGGCCGCGGCGCACGTCCTCGCCGACGTCCTGGCAGTGCTCGAGCACCTGCAGCCCGGTGCACACGGCGTCGGAGTCGGCGACGTTGGCCGGCGTGGCGGCCACCGCGAGGTGCAGCACGATCCGGCCGATCGGCGTCGCGGACAGGCTGCAGTAGTCGATCAGGTCGGCGAACGTCGGATAGTCGGCGACCGTCTGGTCCTGCACGTTCGCCGCCACGAGATCGCGGAACGGCTGGACGGGTACGCCCGCGGCGACCACTCGGCGCAGCCCGGCGACGGGGGCGAGGCGGGGCGTGGTGCCCGCGGCCAGGCGGTCGAGGTCGGCGGAGACGAGCGAGAGCAGCTCCAGCCGGTCCCCCGGCGCGTCGTCACCGATGTCGTCGACGAACCGGGCGAATGCGTACACGTCGCCCAGCGGGCGCCGGGCCCGGGCCGGGAGCACCCGCAGCGCCACCGGGAAGTTCTCCGCGCCGGCCTGTCCGGGAGCTCGGGCGGCGAATTCGTCCAGCACGCCGAGTCGTGCTTCCTCGCCCACGATCACAGCTGACAAGCTAGCGAACGGGAGTATTCCGATCCGGCAACAGCCCCGTGCGACACATCCATTAACGTCAAGGTAAAAGCACAGGAACGGAGGTGACGGCGTGGGCGAGCGATTCGACCTCAGCCAGATCCTCCGCGACCAGGGCCCGCAGCGATACGAGCTGCATCGCCGGTATCTGAACCCGCAGCTCCCGCGGATGCTGCACGCGATCGGGTTCGACAAGGTCTACACCCGCGCCGAGGGCGCCTACCTCTACGACGCCGACGGCAACGACTACCTCGACATGCTCGCCGGGTTCGGGGTCTTCGCCCTGGGCCGGCACCAGCCGGAGGTGCGCCAGGCCGTGCACGACGTCGTGGACGCGGGCCTGGCCGACCTGACCCAGTTCGACGCGCCGCCGCTGGCCGGTCCGCTGGCGAGCCGGCTGCTCGCCCACGCCCCGCACCTCGACCGGGTCTACTTCGGCAACAGCGGCACCGAGGCCGTCGAGGCGGCGTTGAAGTTCGCCCGCTACGCCACGCGCCGCAAGCGCATCGTCTACTGCGCGAACGCATTCCACGGCCTCACCACCGGTTCGCTGTCCGTCAACGGCGCCAAGGCGTTCCGCAAGGGTTTCGGTCCACTGCTGCCGGACACCGCGATCCCGTTCGGCGACCTCGAGGCGCTCGAACGCGAAGTGCGCCGTGGCGACGTCGCCGGCCTGCTCGTCGAACCGATCCAGGGCAAGGGGGTCGCCGTCGCGCCGGACGGCTTCCTCGCTGCCGCGCAGAGCGTCCTGCACGAACACGGCGGGCTGCTGATCGCCGACGAGGTGCAGACCGGGATCGGGCGCACCGGTGACTTCTTCGCCTACGAGCACGACGGCGTGCGGCCGGACCTGGTCGCCGCGGCCAAGGCGCTCTCCGGCGGCTACATCCCGGTGGGCGCGACGCTGGGCACCGACGAGATCTTCCAGCGCGTCTACTCGTCGATGGACCGGGTGCTGGTGCACGACTCCACCTTCGGTTCGAACGCGCAGGCGATGGCGGCCGGGCTCGCCACCCTCCACGTGCTCGAACGCGACGAGGTGGTGGAGAACGCACGGGCGGCCGGTGACCAGTTGCGCGAGCGGCTGGCCGCCCTCGTCGACCGCTACGACCTGCTGGGCGAGGTGCGCGGTCGCGGGCTGATGATCGGCATCGAGTTCCGCCGCCCCGACTCGCTGCGGCTGCGCTCGCGCTGGACGGCGTTGCAGCTGGCCCGCAAGGGCCTGTTCGCGCAGACCGTCGTGCATGCGCTGTTCCATCGCCACCGCATCCTCACCCAGGTGTCCGGTGACCACATCGAGGTCATCAAGCTGATTCCGCCGCTGATCATCGGCGAGCGGGAAATCGACCGCTTCGTCACGGCGTTCACCGAGGTGATGGACGACGCGCACAGCAACGGCCGGCTCACCTGGGATTTCGGGCGGACGCTGGTCCGCCAGGCCCGCTCACCGAGACCGCAGTGACCAGCCAGACGCTGCTCAGCTACCTGTGCGCGGCACTTGCCGCGATGGGCAACGCGCTCGCGAACACGATGCAGCGCAAGGCCGGGCTCGAGGAGGGCGCCGACCGCGCGTTCGGGTTGGGGCTGCTGCTGGACCTGGTGCGCAGCCCCACGTGGCTGCTCGGCTTCCTGGGGCTGGTGTCGTCGTTCGTGCTGCAGGCCGTGGCGCTCGGTTTCGGGCAGCTCTCCGCCGTCGAGACGATCATCACGCTGGAGGTGCCGCTCACGTTGCTGGTGGCATCGCGGGTGTTCCAGGTGCGCCTGGGGCGCACCGAGTGGACCGGGATCCTGGTGATGACCGCCGGGATGATCGCCCTGATCGGCATCCTGTCCCCCCAGCCCGGCGACGAGATCGACGTGTCCCACGGCACCTACATCGCCGCCGGGATCGGCACCGCCGCCACGATCACCGTGCTGGTCGTGTTGGGCCAGCGCGGCAGCTCGCTGTGGCGCACCGCCTGCCTGGGCGCCGCGGCCGGCACCAGCTTCGGCCTGACCGCGACGCTGATCAAAGCCACCATCGCGGCCGGCGCGGAGCAGGGCGCGGCCGACATCTTGATGACCTGGCAGACCTACTGTGCGATCGCGTTCGGGATCCTCGGTCTGGTGCTCGTCCAGTGGGCGTTGCACACCGGGCCGCTGCTGGCCGCGCAGCCCGGATTCACCCTGATGGACCCGCTCGTGTCCATCCTGTGGGGCGTGCTGGTGTTCAACGAGACGGTGCGCACCGGATGGTGGTTGCTGCCGGCCACGATCGGGGCCATCGCGATCGGTATCGGCGTCCTGGTGCTCGCCCATTCGCCGCTGCTCGCCAGCCTCGCCGAAGACGAGGAGAAGGGCGCGCTCGAGCCAGACGCCCAGGGCGTGGCCTAGCCGTACCCTGGATCGCGTGTGGACGCAGGAACGCGACGACGACTGGGACGAGCCCGCACCGCGGCGCACGCCCTACGTCGACGGCGCGTGGGGGCGCACCGCGAACCCGAACACCGCCGACGGCGAGCTGCAGAATCTGGCCGCATTCGGCAACGGCCTCGTCCGGCTCTCCGGGCCGCGGCGCACCGCGGCGAAGATCGTGATCTGGCTGATCCTGATCGGTATCGCACTGACCGTCATCTATGGCGCGATCGGCATTATTTCGACGTTCTGAGTGTTGTTCTGCCACGAAGGGTTTCGAGCGGGAGTGTGACATGAAGTCGACCAAGGACCTGCCACCACCGAAGGTGGCGAAGTCCGAATCCGAATGGCGTGAGCAGCTGAGCCCGGAGCAGTACGACGTGCTTCGCAAGGCCGGCACGGAGCGCGCCTTCACCGGCGAATACACCGACAATCACCGTGTCGGCGTCTATCGCTGCCGGGCCTGCGACGCCGAGTTGTTCCGCAGCGACCACAAGTTCGACTCGCATTGCGGTTGGCCGAGCTTCTTCACGCCGCTGGCCGGCGAGAGCGTCATCGAGCGCACCGACCGTACGTGGGGCATGAGCCGCACCGAGGTGCTGTGCGCCAACTGCCACAGCCACCTGGGACACGTATTCGAGGGCGAGGGCTACGACACCCCGACCGACCAGCGGTACTGCATCAATTCGATCTCTCTCCAGTTCGAGGAGGAGCAGCCGGGCGCCTGACGGCGCGCTCGCGAGGGTCGAGATGCGCGCACGGTAGGTTGCGCTGGTGCTGTACCGGTTCCTGGAGCTGACACTCGCACCGGCACTGCGCGTGGCGTATCAGCCGACCGTCGTCGACCGGCACAACGTGCCGGCCACCGGGCCGGTCATCATCGCCGCGAACCATGTCTCGTTCTCCGACGAGTTCTTCACCCCCCTGTCCGCACGGCGGCAGGTGGTCTACTTCGCCAAGGCCGAGTACTTCAACACGCCAGGGCTGCGCGGCCGGGCGATGGCCGCGTTCTTCGAGGGCTGCGGACACGTCCCGGTGGAGCGCTCGGACACCCGGTCGGCGGCGAGCGTGATCGACATCGGCGTCGAGGTGCTGGCCGAGGGGCGGGCCCTGGGCATCTTCCCGGAGGGCACCCGATCCCCCGACGGGAAGCTCTACAAGTTCCGCACCGGCGTGGCGCGGGTGGCGCTGCGCAGCGGCGCACCGGTCGTGCCGGTCGGCCTCGTGGGCACGCGGGATGTGCAGCCGCCGGGCAGCAAGGTCTGGCATCGGGCGCCGGTCGAAGTGCGGTTCGGCGCGCCGCTGGACTTCGGCGCCTCCGCTGCTCAGGAGCGCAGCGCCCGGGTGTTGCGCGAGATCACCGAGACCGTCCGGCACGCGGTGCAGGCGCTGTCCGAGCAGGAGTACGTCGACGCGTACGCGGCGTCGGCCAAGGCTCCCGGCTGAGCACGGCGGGCCATCCCGGCGGGCGATTCCTAGACTGGCGGGGTGCCTGCCGCGCCCGCCGTTGAGGTCGTCGACCTCGTCAAGCGGTATGGCGCGCGCGCTGCGGTCGACGGACTGACGTTCACGGCGCCGCGCGGCACCGTGCTGGCCCTGCTCGGACCGAACGGCGCGGGCAAGACCACGGCCATCGAGATCTGCGAGGGTTTCCGCCGTCCGGACACCGGCACCGTGCGGGTCCTGGGCCTCGACCCGATGCGCGACGGCGCGGCCCTGCGGCCCCGGGTCGGGGTGATGCTGCAGGACGGCGTCGGCGGGTACACGGCCGCGTCGGCGCTGGAGATGCTGCGACTGTTCGCGTCCTACGCCGCACATCCGCAGGACCCGCTGGCGCTGCTGGAGAGCGTCGGTCTGGCCGACGTCGGCGGCACCGCGGTGAAGCGGCTGTCCGGCGGGCAGCAGCAGCGCCTGTCCCTGGCACTCGCGCTGGTGGGCCGCCCGGAGCTCGTCTTCCTGGACGAACCGACGTCCGGCATGGACCCGCAGTCGCGGCGCCGCACCTGGGAGCTGATCCGTCAGCTGCGCGCCGACGGCGTCGGCGTCGTGCTCACCACGCACTTCCTCGACGAGGCGGAGGACCTGGCCGACTCGGTGGTGGTCATCGATTCCGGGCGGGTGGTCGCCGAGGGCAGCCCCGCCGAGCTCACCCGCGCCGGGGCCGAGGGCCAGATCCGATTCCGCGCCGTACCGAAGCTGCGCCTGGAGCTGCTGCTCGCCGAACTGCCGCCCGGTTCGCAGGCGCGCGAGGAGGCATCGGGCCGGTATCTGGTCACCGGCGACGTCACCCCGCAGTTCCTGGCGACGCTGACCGCATGGTGCGCCGCCCAGGAGGTGCTGGCCGAGGATCTCGCGGTCGAGCGGCGCAGCCTGGAGGACGTGTTCCTCGACCTCACCGGCCGCGAACTTCGGGCCTGAGCACCCATGACCCTCACGTACGCACCCGCCCCGGCTGCCGCCCGGCGTCTGGACATGCTTCGGGCGCAGTCGGCCATCGAGTTCAAACTGCTGCTGCGCAACGGCGAGCAGGTGGCGCTGACCCTGCTCATCCCGCTGCTGCTGCTGTTCTTCTTCAACCTGCCGCTGCTGTACTCGCTCGACACCCCGCGGCGCATCGACTTCGTGGTGCCCAGCATCATGACGCTGGCGGTGATGTCCGCGGCGTTCACCGGGCTCGCCATCGCCACCGGCTTCGAGCGCAAGTACGCGGTGCTCAAGCGGCTCGGTGCGACGGCGTTGCCCCGCTCGGTGCTGATCGGCGCCAAGACGCTCGCCACCCTGGCGCTGGAGCTGGTGCAGCTCGTCCTGATCTGCGCCCTCGGGCTGGCGCTGGGCTGGCACCCGCACGGCAATCCGCTGTCGGTGGTCCTGCTGGTCATCCTCGGCAGCGCCGCGTTCGGCGGTCTCGCGATGCTCGTGGCGGGGACGCTGCGTGCCGAGATCACCCTCGCGGTGGCGAACCTGGTGTGGCTGGTGCTGCTGTTCGCCGGGGGCATCGCGATCCCGCTCGACCGGTTCGGTTCGACCGCGCAGGACATCCTGCAGTACCTGCCGTCGGCGGCGCTGTCCGACGGCCTGCACGCCGTGCTGCAGCACGGGCAGGCCCTGCCGGTGCGCGACACCGTCACCCTGCTCGTGTGGGCACTCGTCGCGCTGCCCGCCGCGGCCCGGTGGTTCCGGTGGGAATGATCATCGGGGCGCCGGTGGCGGGCTCGCCCGACGTGACCCGGCGGGTGCGCTGGCTGCCGTCGTGGCTGCAGACCGCGACCGCGCTGCGCCGGCTGGCGCTGGCGTCGGTCGTCGCCAACGTCGCCATCGTGGTCACCGGCGGGGCGGTCCGGCTCACCGACTCCGGGCTCGGCTGCCCCACCTGGCCGTCGTGCACCGACAGCTCGCTCACCCCGACGCGCGCCTACTCCTTCCACGGCGTCATCGAGTTCACCAACCGGCAGCTGACCTTCGTCCTCGCGGTGATCGCCATCGCCACGTGGGTGGTCGCGATGGTGCTGCGGCGTTCGCGCGCGCTCGCGACGGCCGCTGCGTTGGGCATCCCGGCGCAGGCGGTGCTGGGCGGATTCACCGTGCTCACGCACCTGAACCCGTGGCTGGTGGCCGCGCACCTGCTCCTGTCGATGGCGATCATCGCCACGACGTTCGTGCTCTGGTGGCGGGTCCGCGACGCCGTGACCGCACCGCTGCCCGACTCACCCGCGGTCCGGGCGCTGGTGTGGACGACGGTTGCCGTGACCGCGGCCGTGCTCGTGATCGGCACGGTGGTCACCGGCAGCGGCCCGCACGCCGGCGACCGAGCCGAGGACGGCACGGTCCGGCGCACCGGCCTGCAGGTGTCGTCGATGGCGCAGTTGCACGCCGACATCGTGATGGTGCTGATCGGGCTCACCGCCGGGCTGGTCGCGCTGCTGTTCGCGGTGCACGCCGCGCCGACGGCCCGTCGGGCCGCCGTGGTGCTGATCGCCGTCGAGCTCGGACAGGGTGCGATCGGGTACGTGCAGTACTTCCTGCACGTCCCGCCGCTGCTGGTCGGGCTGCACATGTTCGGTGCGTGCCTGGTCTGGCTCGCCGCGCTCAACATCGCGGTCCGGCTCCCGTCGCGGTCGCCGGTTGAAGCCGGCGCCGCCCGGGGCCGCAGCCGCCCGCGGGTCAGAGCAGCTGGCTGAGCGCGTAGATCGCGAGGCCGGCCAGGGCGCCGACGACGGTGCCGTTGATCCGGATGAACTGCAGGTCGCGACCGACCTGCAACTCGAGGCGCCGGCTGGTCTCCTCGGCGTCCCAGCGCGCGACGGTTGTGGAGATGACGTCGGTCAGGTCGTCGGCGTAGTTCGCGACGATGTGCCCGGTGAGGCGCTGCAGCGCCTCATCGGCCTTCGCGCCCGCGGCGGGGTCGTCGCGCAGCACCTCGCCGGTGCGCACGATCAGCGACTCGACGGAGCGGCGCAGATCCGAGTCGGCGTCGGCGAGGCCGTCGAGCAGCAGTTTCTTCAGCGTCCCCCACAGCTGCGCGAGGTACCCACGGACGCTGGGGTGGTCGAGCAGTTCGAGCTTGGCCGCCTCCACCTTCGCCCGCTGTTCGGGATCCTCACGCAACCGCCGGGCCAGATCGCGCAGCTGGTTGTCGAACCCGTGGCGCAGCGCGTGATCGTCGTCGCCCACAACGTCGCCGAGGAACTGTTGCACGAGCGTGAATCCCTTGTTGAACACCCGCTCGTCGACCCAGACCGGAACCCAGTCCGGCGACTCCTCGGCCACCTTCTGCCGGAACACGTCGCGGTTCTCGTCCAGGAACTTGCGGGCACCGCGCAGCACCGAGGTCAGCACCTTCTGGTGCTGACCGGCGTCGCACACCGCGTCGAGCAGCCGGGCGAGAATCGGCGAGACATCCGTCTCGCGCAGCCGCTTGTCGGCGAACCCGGCCACGGTGTCGCGCACCTCGTCGTCGCGGAGCACGTTCGCCACGCCGGCGACGGCACCTCCGAGTTCTTCCGACACGTGCTTCGCATGGCCCGGATCGGCCAGCCATTCCCCCACGCGCTGCGGCACCTTTGCGGCTGCGAGCCGCTCGCTGACGATCTCGGTCGTCAGGAAGTACTGCCGGACGAAGCCGGCCAGTCCCTCGCCGATCTGGTCCTTCTTCGTGGGGATGATCGCCGTGTGCGGGATCGGCAGCCCCAACGGGCGCCGGAACAACGCGGTGACGGCGAACCAGTCGGCCAGGCCGCCCACCATCGACGCCTCCGCGGCCGCCTCGAGGTAGCCCCAGGCGCCGTCGCCGTGCCCGACGAGGCGGCACACCAGGTACACCGCCGCGGCCAGCAACAACAGCCCACCGGAGATGCGCTTCATCCGCCGCAGTGCCTGCGCCCGGTCCGCGCTGATGACCGGCAGCATCGACGCCGTGTCGGTCATAGGCGCGCGACGATCGCCGCAGCGAACGTCTCGGCCGCGTCCCCCGGGGCGTGGGTGAGGAACAGCGAGGGTTCGGTCAGCTCGAGCTCGACGATCACCGGGCCGTCCGACGAGGGCAGCAGATCGACCCTGGTGTAGAGCTGGTGGGCACCGAACCGGTCGTGCACGACCTCGAGCGCCGCGCGCCCGATCTCCAGCTCGTCGCGACCCGGCCGGCGCGCCGTGATCTTCTCCTCGACGAACAACCCCTCGCGATCGACGCGATGTGCCGTGGCGCCGAGCATCGGGCCCTTGCCGACGGCGTGACTGAACGCGCCGTCGAAGTACACCAGTGCCGTCTCGCCCGCGGTCTCCACCTCACGCAGGTACGGCTGCACCAGCACCGTCCGTCCTGCTTCGTGCAGATGCGCCGCGTGCTCGCGCGCCGCGTCGCCCGCGGCGGCGTCGAAGCGGCCGGCTCCGAACGACCCGGCGCCGACCGACGGCTTGACGACGAACTCCCCCGCTGCCGGGAACGGCACCTGCTCCCCGGGCGCCGCGAACGACGTGGCCACGATCGGGACGCCGGCCGCGGCGAGGTCGCGCAGGTAGATCTTGTCGGTGTTCCACTCGATCACGTCGGCCGGATTCTGTACGCGCGGCAGGCGGCGTAGCCAGCGCAGGAATCTGCCGCGGTCGCCCGGGTAGTCCCACACCGAGCGGACCACGACCAGCGCGTCGCCCCAGTCGACGTCGGCGTCGGACCACACGGCCCACTCCGCCGTGATGCCGCGCCGATCGAGCGCGGCGATCACCGGCGCTTCGTCGCCGTCACCGGCCGGCAGTTCGGCGCAGGTCGCCAGGAGCACGTCGGCCATGCGGGCGATCCTACGTACGGGCGCTGTGCCTTCCTGGCGCGCGGGCGCACCCGGACATATGTGATCATCGTGGCTCGCACTCACGAACGGGAGGCCGACTGTGGCCGACGCTGGCTGGTATCCGGATCCTTCGGACCCGAGCTCGGTGCACTACTGGGACGGACAACGCTGGACCGGCGATCGGCGCCCCATGGCCGCTGCGTCGACCAGCGGTCCGATGCCGCAGCCCACACCGGCCCAGGACCAGCCCGCCGAAGCTCAGCCCACCGAGCAGCAGCCCGCCCCGCAGCAATGGAACCCCCAGCAACAGCCGTGGGCGGCGCAGGCTCCCCAGGACCAGCAACAGTGGGCGAACCAGCCGACCACGGCCTACGGCGCGCCCGCATGGTCGCAGCAGCCACAGCAACAGCCGCCGCAGTACCAGCAGCCCGGTGCACCGACACCGTGGCAGATGACCGGCGGCGAGCAGCGCCCGCCCAAGAAGAAGCGCACCCTGCTCTACCTGGCGGCCGCGGTGGTCGTCCTGCTCGTGGCGGGGCTGGTCGCGTGGCTGGTGTGGCCGGACAAGGCGGCGCCGAAGTTCACCTATCAGGGCAAGGCGCTGTCCAACGCCGACAGCACGTTGAGCACGGCCGACGCCAGCGTGAACGCGCTGGTGCAGAAGCGGCACGGCGCGAAAAGCGCCGACACGCGTTGCTATTTCACCCAGCAGAAGGATCCGGCGTCCGGGACGAAGAAGAGCGACGTCGACGAGAACCTGCGCTGCGGCCCGGTGCTGTTCGTCGATGGCGACCAGGCGCAGGAGTACCTGTCCGTCGCCACCACCGGCACCACCGACGGCGGCAAGGTGGAGCTCACGCCGCAGCCGATCGCCGACGACGCCGATCCCGCCGCGGTGCCCGCGACGCTCACGCTCGTCCGGCCCGACGGCAAGAGCGCGCCGGCCGGCAACGGCGGTCTGAAGGTCCCGGCCCCGCCGAGTGCCGATGCGAACGTGCTGACCGCCGCCGAACTGGGCCCGGCGACGCCGCCGAAGTCGCTGGACAACGCGGTGATGGTCGGCAAGGACGTCAAGGTGACCCTGTCCGCGGCCGGCGAGATCGACCGCTACGGCACCGACGACGACGCCCGGTCCGCCCCGGGGGGCCAGAAGCTGATCGCGTTCCGGATCCTCTACGGCGCCGGCGACGTGTCGGGCAGCGGCTCGGCGAAGGCCACCTTGGTGGTCGGCGGCCAGTCCCGGCCGATCCCGGAGGCCGACAGCGGCGAGTACGTGGTCGCGGGTCTGCCGTCCTCGGGCGACGCGACGCTGCAACTGGTCGACGGCGGCGTCACCCAGACCCTGTCCGTCCCGGACGGGAAGCCGGGTTCGGGCAACATCGCGGTGCTGACCCGCAAGCACCGTACGTCGTTCACCCCCAAGACGTTCACCGTGCCGGTGAAGATCAGCAAGGGCAGCAGCTCGGCGAACCTCAACCTGCGGGGGCGGGTCACGATCGCGTCGCTCGACTACTGGATCCCGGGCCACACCGACCAGCACGCAAGCAGCCCGAAGAACGGCGTCCTGTCGATGAACCTGACCTACACGCGGACCGGGTCGAGCGAGACGTTCGGGTTCGATCCGCAACTGGTGAAGCTGCACGCCGCAGGAAAGACCTACTCCGCCCGTAACGTCGCGGCTTCCGGACACGTCGACGACGTGTTCGAGGTCCCGGCGTCGTTCACCAGCGGCACCGTCGTGATCAGCGGCAGCGAGAAGATCTCCGGTGGCATCACCCTGCGGGTCGCCAAGTCGACGTCGTTCACCGTCAACATCGCGTCCGGCTGAGCCGGAGAACGGGTCAGGTACCCGGCACGATCCTGATGTCTCGCACCGCGCCGCCGTCCAGCGCCGCCAGCGCTTCCTGGTAGGCGGTGCTGTCGTAGGCGGTGCGGGCCGCGTCGACGGACTCGAACTCGACGATCACCGTGCGGGTGGCCTCGCCGGACTCGTAGACCTGCTCCGGAAGGCCGCGGGCGATGAACTTCCCGCCGGCGGCCTCGAGCGCCGGGCGAGCCAGCTTCGCGTACGCGTCGACCTTGTCGGCGTCGAGGATCTCCTGGTACACGCTGATCCAGTAAGCACTCATCGGATGAAGGTATCGACCGCGACGGCGACGAACACGAACGCCAGGTAGCTGTTGGACAGGTGGAACAGCTGCATCGCAGCCTTTGCGTTCGCCCCGCGCACCGTGCGGTGGTAGAGCCGGTGCGCGGCCACGAGCAGCACCACGCCGGCGCCGGCCGCGAGCACGCCGTAGACCCACCCGGTGGCGATCGGCCACAGCGCCAGCGAGGCGAGCACGGTCAGCCACGAGTAGACGACGATCTCGCCGGCGACCCGGCGCGGCGACGCGACCACCGGCAGCATCGGCACGCCGGCCCGCGCGTAATCGTCGCGATAGCGGATCGCCAGCGCCCAGAAGTGCGGGGGCGTCCAGAAGAACACCACCGCGAACAGCACGACCGGCGCCCAGGCCAGCGAACCGGTCACCGCGGCCCAGCCGATCAGCACCGGCATGCAGCCCGCAGCGCCGCCCCACACGATGTTCTGCGCAGTGCGACGCTTGAGGATCATCGTGTAGACGACGACGTAGAACGCGATCGCGAGCGCGGTGAGCCCGGCGGCGAGCAGGTTGGTGGCAGCTCCCATCAGCGCCACCGCCACCGCCCCGAGCACGAGTCCGAAGATCAGTGCCCCGCGCGGCGAGACGTCGTGGCGGGCCAGCGGCCGGTGCCCGGTACGGCGCATGACCGCGTCGATGTCGCGGTCGACGTAGCAGTTGAGTGCGTTGGCGCTGCCGGCCGCCAGCGTGCCGCCGACCATCGTGGCCACGACCACCCACCACTCGGGCAGTCCGCCGGCGGCGAGCACCATCGTCGGCAAGGTGGTGACCAGCAGCAGCTCGATGATCCGCGGCTTGGTCAGCGCGACGTAGGACGCGATCCGGCCCGGCCGGGCTCGCTCGCGCGTTGATCGCCGGCCGTCAGGCGCCGGCGCTGACCTGCGCGGTCCGCTTCGGCCAGCCCTTCGACCACCCCTTCGACCCGGGTCGGGCCTGCGCGCGCGGACCGGCCGGCGCGACGGGGGTTTGCGTCACCGGATCAGCGTAACCGGACCGTCATCGCGGGCCGAACGCAGGCTCAGCGGACCGCCCGCCGGACAACCGGCAGGAAACGCTCTCGGTGACGCAGCGATGTGGCTACGCTGACCCTGGGTAGAAAAACTCCAGATCGCCGGCTCGAACACCCCATCTTCGAAGGGACCTGATCGTCCGTGACCGACACCGAGGCTGACGTCAAGACGACGCACCCCGACTGGTGGACCGACCTCGACACGAAGGCCGTCGACACGGCCCGGCTGCTCGCCGCCGACGCGGTGCAAAAGGTCGGCAACGGCCACCCGGGCACTGCAATGAGCCTCGCCCCGCTCGCCTATCTGCTCTATCAGCGCGTCATGCGCCACGACCCCACCGATCCGACCTGGATCGGGCGGGACCGCTTCATCATGTCCAACGGCCACTCCTCACTGACCCAGTACTGCCAGCTGTTCCTGTCCGGGTACGGCCTGGAGCTGGCCGACATCGAGTCGCTGCGGACCTGGGGCTCGCGTACTCCCGGGCACCCCGAGTACGGGCACACGCTCGGCGTCGAGATCACCACCGGCCCGCTCGGCCAGGGCGTCGCCAACGGCGTCGGGATGGCGATGTCGGCCCGCCGCGAGCGCGGGTTGTTCGACCCGGACACCCCGTGGGGCGCGTCGCCGTTCGACCACTACATCTACGTGATGTGCGGGGACGGGTGCCTGGAGGAGGGCGTCTCGGCCGAGGCGTCCTCGCTGGCCGGCCACCAGCAACTCGGCAACCTCATCCTGTTCTACGACGACAACCACATCTCGATCGAGGACGACACCGCGGTCGCGTTCAGCGAGGACGTGCGCAAGCGGTACGAGGCCTACGGCTGGCACACCCAGTTCGTCGACTCCGGCGAGGACGTCGTCGCGCTGGAGCAGGCGGTCGAGAACGCCAAGGGGGTTCTCGACAAGCCCTCGCTGATCATCGTCCGGACGATCATCGGGTGGCCGGCGCCGACCAAGCAGAACACCGGCAAGGCGCACGGCAGCGCGCTCGGCGAGGACGAGATCCGCCGCACGAAGGAGATCCTCGGCTTCCCGCCGGACATCCACTTCAACGTCGATGCCGCTGTGCTCGAGCATGCGCGGCAGGTGATCCAGCGCGGTCGCGACGCCCACGAGCAGTGGCAGACCGAGTTCGAGGTCTGGGCTGCGGAGAACCCGGGCCCGGCGGCGCTGCAGGCCCGGATGGCGGCCCGGCAGCTGCCCGACGGCTGGACCGACGCACTGCCGACCTGGCCCGAGTACAAGGACGGCAAGCCGAATTCGGTGTCCACCCGGGCCGCGTCGGGCAAGGTCCTGACCGCGCTCGCGGAGGTGCTGCCGGAGCTGTGGGGCGGGTCCGCCGACCTCGCCGAGAGCAACAACACGACGATGGAGGGCCAGCCGAGCTTCATCCCGGCCGAGCACCAGACCAAGACCTGGAGCGGCGGCCCGTACGGACGCACGCTGCACTTCGGCATCCGCGAACATGCGATGGGCGCGATCATCAACGGCATCACGCTGCACGGCGGCACCCGCCCGTACGGCGGCACGTTCCTGGTGTTCAGCGACTACATGCGCCCGCCGGTGCGGCTGTCGGCGCTGATGCAGATCCGGTCGATCTTCGTGTGGACGCACGACTCGATCGGGCTCGGCGGCGACGGCCCCACGCACCAGCCGATCGAGCACCTCGCCTCGCTCCGGGCGATCCCCGGTTTCGACGTGGTGCGTCCCGCGGACGCGAACGAGACCGCGGTGTGCTGGCAGGCGACGTTGGAGAAGAACGACGGCCCGGTCGGGTTCGCGTTGTCCCGGCAGAACCTGCTGGTGCTCGACCCGGCCAAGACGGTCGGCGCCGCGAAGGGCGGCTACGTCCTCGAAGAAGCCTCCAGCGGGCGCGCGGTGGTGCTCATCGTCGCGACCGGTTCCGAGGTGGGACTCGCGCTGGCGGCGCGCGAGATGCTCGAGGCCGACGGCACGCCCACCCGAGTGGTGTCGATGCCGTGCGTCGAGTGGTTCCACGCGCAGCCGCAGTCCTACCAGGACACCGTCCTGCCGCCGGACATCAAGGCTCGGGTCAGTGTCGAGGCGGCGGTGCCGATGGGCTGGCGCGATGTGCTCGGTGACTGCGAGTCGGTGGCCATCGACCATTTCGGCGCGAGCGCCGAGGGCGACGTGCTGTACGAGCAGTTCGGCTTCACCCCGGACCGTGTGGTCGCCGCGGCACACGCCGCGTTGTCCAAGGCCGGGCTGACCGGCGACACCACGACCGGCACCTAATCGAAGGAGTGAACGACATGAGCGACGCATTGGCCGACCTTTCCGACGCAGGGGTGTCGATCTGGCTGGACGACATCAGCCGCGAGCGGCTGCGCACGGGCAACCTGCAGGACCTCATCGACGGCAAGCACATCGTGGGCGTCACGAGCAACCCGACGATCTTCCAGAAGGCGCTGGAGAAGGGTGACGCGTACAACGAGCAGCTGCACGACCTGGCGCTGCGCAAGACCGACACCGACGAAGCCGTCCGCTACCTGATGGGATACGACATCCGCTGGGCCTGCGACGTGCTGCGACCGGTCTTCGACGCCAGCGACGGCCAGGACGGTCGGGTGTCGATCGAGGTCGATCCGCGGCTGGCCCACGACACGGAACGGACCACGGCCGAGGCCAAGGCGCTGTGGTGGCTGGTCGACCGGCCGAACGTCATGATCAAGATTCCGGCCATGGAAGAGGGTCTGGCGTCGATCACGGAGGCCACCGCCGAGGGCATCAGCGTCAACGTGACACTGATCTTCGGCCTGGACCGCTACGACCAGGTCATGGACGCGTACCTGTCCGGCCTCGAACAGGCCAAGGAGAAGGGCATCGACCTGTCGACGATCCGGTCGGTGGCGTCATTCTTCGTGTCCCGCGTCGACACCGAGATCGACAAGCGCCTCGACAAGCTCGGCACCGATGAGGCCAAGAGCCTGCGCGGCAAGGCCGGCATCGCCAATGCCCGGCTGGCGTACGAGCGCTACGAGAAGGTCATCGGCTCGGACCGCTGGAAGGTGCTCGAAGCCGCCGGCGCGAACACGCAGCGACCGTTGTGGGCGTCCACCGGGGTCAAGGACCCGTCCTACGACGACACGATGTACGTCGTCGACCTGGTTGCCCCGAACACCGTGAACACCATGCCGGAGGCCACGCTCGACGCCGTGTTCGACCACGGCCAGGTCCACGGCGACGCCATCGCCGGCACCTACGAGCAGTCCCGCAAGGTCATCGACGACCTCGACGCGATCGGCATCGGCTACGACGATGTGATCGAGGTCCTGGAAGCCGAGGGTGTGCAAAAGTTCGAGGACTCCTACGCTCAGCTCGCGGAGAGTGTCAAAGGTCAACTCGACGCTGCCGGAAAGTGATCAGCGGACCACCGAGCGAGTGAGGCGGGCTGCATGAGCGAAACGCAAGCACCCGAGGCTCAGGCGTCAGACGACGACGGGGGCCTGCAGGCGCATCCAGCGCGTGAGGCCCCCGCAGAATCCACCCAACCCGCCCCACCGCAGACGGCGGCCGACGATCTCGGCTCGAGCCGCAACCCGGCTGCGGTCGGCCCGCACCTGACCGAGCTCGGGGCCGACCTCGGCAATCCGTTGCGCGACCCGGCCGACCGCCGGCTGCCCCGCGTGCCGGAGCCCTGTGCGTTGGTGATCTTCGGCATCGGCGGTGACCTGTCCCGCAAGAAGCTGATCCCCGCGGTGTACGACCTCGCGAACCGCGGTCTGCTGCCCACCGACTTCGTCCTCGTCGGGTTCTCCCGGGCCGACTGGCCCGGAGGCGGCTCGTTCGAGTCGCTCGCCCGCAAGTGCGCGAAGGACGGCGCCCGCACCGGGTGGAACGAGGAGGTGTGGCACCGGCTGGCCGGCAACACCCGCTTCGTCGAGGGCTCGTTCGACGACGACGACGCCTTCGACGAGCTCGTCGAGGTGATGGAGGGGCTGCGCGAGTCGCACGGCATCCAGGGCAACGCCGCGTTCTACCTGTCCATCCCGCCGTCGCTGTTCCCGATGGTGCTCAAGCAGATGCAGCGCACCGGGCTGTCGGACGCCGACCGCGCGAAGGGCTGGCGCCGGGTGGTGGTCGAGAAGCCGTTCGGCCACGACCTGCCCTCCGCGCTCGAGCTCAACGGGCTGGTCGACTCGGTGTTCCCGGCCCGCGACGTGTACCGGATCGACCACTACCTGGGCAAGGAGACGGTCCAGAACCTGCTGGCGCTGCGCTTCGCCAACATGTGGTTCGAGCCGTTGTGGAACGGCAATTACGTCGACTCGGTGCAGATCACCATGGCCGAGGACGTCGGCATCGGCGGCCGCGCGGCGTTCTACGACGCCACCGGGGCGGCGCGTGACGTGCTGCAGAACCACCTGCTGCAACTGCTCGCGCTGACCGCCATGGAGGAACCGGTCGAGTTCTCCCCCGAGCCGGTGCGCATCGAGAAGCTGAAGGTGCTGCGGGCGATCTCGCTGCCGAGCGACCTCGAGGCCTACGCCATCCGCGGCCAGTACGACCAGGGTTGGCTGGCCGGCGAGCGCGCGGTCGCCTACCGCGAAGAGGACGGCATCCCGGACGACTCCAACACCGAGACCTACGCCGCGGTGCGGTTCGGCATCGAGACCCGGCGCTGGGCGGGGGTGCCGTTCTACCTGCGCACCGGCAAGCGGCTGCCCGAAGCGCGTCACCGAGATCGGGATGCTGTTCAAGAAGGCGCCGCACCTGCCGTTCAGCAAGACCGACACCCAGGAGCTGGGGCACAACCAGCTCGTCATCCGGGTGCAGCCCGACGAGGGCGTCACGCTCAAGTTCGGCTCCAAGGTGCCGGGCAGCGCCATGGAGGTGCGCGACGTCGCGATGGACTTCCTCTACGGCGAGGCGTTCACCGAGTCCTCCCCCGAGGCCTACGAGCGGCTGATGCTCGACGTGCTGGTCGGCGACGCCACGCTGTTCCCGCGCAGCGAGGAGGTCGAGGCGTCCTGGCGGGCCATCGACCCGCTCGAGCGGTTCTGGGCCGAGCACACGCCGTACCTGTACCGCGCCGGCGAGTGGGGTCCCAAGGCGGCCGACGAGATGCTCGCCCGCGACGGCCGACAGTGGAGGCGACCGTAAGATGACCACCCTGTGGGACACCACCGGCACGGCTGTGGTGAAGGCGCTGGCGGCCGAGCGCCGCACCGGCGGCGCCGTCACCAGCGGCAACGCGCTCACCCTGGTCGTCGTCACCGACCACACCGAGGCCGAGGAGGCCGAGGAAGCGGCCACGATCGCCGCGAGCCAGCACCCGATGCGCATGCTCGTCGTGATCCGGCGCCACATCGACGCTCCGGTGCCGCGCCTGGACGCCGAGGTGACGATCGGCGGACGGCTCGGGCCGGGCGAGTCGGTGGTGCTGCGCATGTACGGCCGGCTCGCGCTGCACGCCGAGTCGGTGACCCTGCCGCTGCTCGCGCCCGACGCGCCGGTGGTCACCTGGTGGCACAGCGAGGCCCCCGAGCGCATCGCCTACGACCCGCTGGGCGTGTTCGCCGAGCGCCGGATCACCGACGTCGCCCGGATGCCCGACCCGTGCGGCGCGCTGCAGCTGCGCGCCGAGGACTTCGCACCAGGTGACACGGACCTGTCCTGGACCCGGCTGACCCCGTGGCGGGCGGCGCTCGCCTCGGCCATGGACGGCGCTCGCGCCGAGGCGACCTCGGCGTCGATCTTCGCCGGCGACTCCGAACCGTCGGCTCGCCTGCTCGCGGGGTGGCTGGCGTCGCGGCTGGGCTTCGAGGTCGGTATCGAGGGCACCGACGACGAGCCGATCCGCGGTGTCGAGATCGGCTTCGCCGACGGCAAGAGCACCAAGGCAAAGCTCGAGGGCAACAACCTGGTGCTGCGCCGCGAGGGTCAGCAGGACTCCTTCGCGCCGTTCGGCGAGCGGACGCTGGGCGCGCTGCTGGCCGAGGAACTGCGCCGCCTGGACTACGACCAGGTCTATGCCGCGGCACTGGCCGACGCGACCGGCCTGTCCGGGCTCGAGGAGCGCTCGCCGTTGCGCACCCACATCTGGCACGACCCGGCCGAGGCCGCTGCGGCCGGCGCGGCCACCTCGGAGGCGTCGTGAGTCCCGAGCCGCAGGTCGTCGTCGAGGACTCGGCTGCGCAGCTGGCCGAGCACACCGCCGCGCGGGCCGTCGAGACCCTGGGCGCAGCGCTCGCGCAGGGCCCGGCGGCGCATCTGGTGATCACCGGCGGCAGCATCCTGGAGGCCGTGCTCGACGCCCTCGGCGCCACCGCCGGCGACCTGGACTGGAACCGGGTGCACGTGTGGTGGGGCGACGAACGCTACGTCGCAGCCGATTCCGACGACCGCAACGACAAGGCTGCGTTCGCCACCGCGTTCGGTTCGTTGCCGTTCGACCCGGCCAACGTGCATCGGATGCCCGCAGCCGACGCCGGGTTCGGTGACGACGTCGAGGCTGGCGCCGACTCCTATTCGGCCGAGTTGGCCGCGGCCTCCGACTCCGGCGACGACGGAGGGCATCCCGCACTTCGACGTCGCCCTGATCGGGATCGGTCCCGACGGGCACTGCTGCTCGCTGTTCCCCGGCCATCCCGGGCTGGACGAACTGGACACTGCGGCGATCGCCGTGCGCGATTCCCCCAAGCCGCCGCCCACCCGCGTCTCGCTCACCTTCACCGCCCTGAACGCCGCGAACGAGATCTGGTTCGTGGCCTCCGGCGAGGGCAAGGCCGAGGCTGTCGCCCGGGCTCTCGCCGGCGCCGACTGCGTCGAGATCCCGTCGGCCGGGCCCCGGGGCCGCAACCGCACGCTGTGGTTGCTCGACCGGGCGGCCGCGGGGAAACTGCCGCCCACGCCGGACTGAACCGTCGTCGGTCGCCCCGGCGCGGCGCACGATCACCGGTGCCAGGATCGGCCACCGTCGGTGGTTCGGTAGACGCGCGGCGCCACCACGCAGCCCGCCTTGTCGGCACACGCATTCGTCTCGACGACGGCGTGGCCGGTTCGGGCGCCGTCGAAGGCGACCGTCGCGGCACCGGTCGGCAGTCCGGCGGTCCGGAACCGGCTCGTGCCGCCCGTGCTCCACTGCGTCGTCGTACCGGCCGGGTCGAGCACGAGCACCTGAGACCCGTCGGCCGCGGCAGTCGGCACGGCCACGCCGGCTCCGAGAGAGGCCGCGATCGCGACGGTCGTCCGGGCCCGGAAGTGCCGGGCGTCGGCGGTCGTGTACAGCACCACCGACGCGCCGGTGGTGCCGTGCCGGGTGACGGGGACCGCCAGCGAGCCGTCACGCAACGCCATCGGTGTGCCGATCGTCGCCGCAGCGGGGCTGACGTCATGGGTCACGACCGGCGCGCCGGTGACCGACACGGCCGTCCAGGTGCCGGTGGCCGTGCGGCGTTGCAACTGGGAGTCGAGTGGACCGCCGGCCCGCCACTGCGCACCGTGCCAGGTGACCGGCGCAGCCGACGCGGCGACCGTCGCGGCGGCGGTGACATCTCGTGGCGGCGGCCGCGGTGCGAGCACAGCGATGCGTCGTGCTCACGCTCGACCGCACGCCGTACACCGGACCGTCGCTGCACCGGCTGTCGATGTTCAGCGTCACGCGGTTGTAGGTCGCGTTGTGGCCACCGAGGTATTGCTTGTGTCGCTGGTTGTGGGTCCAGTGGTTCGACGGGACGCAGCTCAGCGATCCGGTCGACGTGATGCCGTCCCAGTCGGCTCCGTCGATGAAGTCCGGGCGGTGAGCGATGTAGGCGAAGTCGTCGATGTGACCGCCGCACACCGACGTGTAGACGCCCGCTGTCTGCGCCGGGGCCACGTGCATCTGCACGACCCAGCCGTTGACGAACGCCTTCGCGGCGGCCCGGCACGACGCCGTGTCGACCGACGGCGATTCGAGGTCGAGGTCGATCGGCACGGCGCTGACGGATGACAGCGTGCGCCACGCGTTGTACGCAGCGACGGCCTCGGCCTTGCCCTGGGCGTACGCGGTTGTCGTGTTGCGGCTGAAGTAGGTTGCCTGGCCGGCGGTGCACGGGTTCTGCCGGCCCACCCAGATCGGCAGCAGATCCCAGCCCATCGTCAGCATGTGGCTGACCCAGGTGCGGGTGAGATTCGGCTGCGAGCAGCCGCGGTCCGACCCGCCGATGTAGACACCCCAGTACGAATACGGGGTGTTGGACCAGAACGCCCGCATCTGGCTCTCGCTCGGCGCCGTGCAGGTGTCCGCGCCGTAGCCGGTGAGCTTGACCGTGCCCGCAGCCGAGGCCGGTGCGACGGCAGCGCTCGGCACCAGGACCGCACCCGCGGCGGCCAAGACGAGTGCTGTCACCAACCTGGCCGCGATCCGCGGGCTGCGATTCATACCCGACAACCTAACCCGCGATCACGCTGGGTGACGGCCGGTTGCGCAGAAGGTGCGCTGACGCGCCGGGCGAGAGTCGCTGGATCGGACCAGGTCGGTGCGATGCTGCCCAGGCAGTGGTGCCGTGTGCCCGAAGGAGGTGTGATGAGCCCGCGCCGGTTGGGTGAGCTGACCCCGCACGAGCGGCGCCGCGCCGTCGTCGAGTCGCTGGCGCGCTGCATCGTGTCGTTCGCCGCGATCATCACGCTGTACTTCGTGCTGCCGCTCAGCGACCGGTCCGTCGACGTGAGCGCGGTCGTGACGCTGGTCGTGGGCGCGGCCCTGTTCGTCGCCGTGCTCTGGTGGCAGTTCCGACGCGTCATCCGCGCGGAGCTGCCGCAACTGCAGGCATTCGAGGCGGTGATCGTCGCGGTGCCGCTGTTCGTCGTCATCTACTCGGCCACCTACCTGGTCATGTCGCACCTCAACCACGCAAGCTTCACCGAACGCCTCGACCACACCAGCAGCCTGTACTTCACCGTCGTCACGCTCGGCACCGTCGGCTACGGCGACATCGCGCCGCGCACCCACATCGCGCGGTTGCTCGTGACGTCGCAGGTGCTGCTCGACCTCGCCCTGCTCGCGTTGCTGGTGCGGGCATTCGTCGAGGTGACCCGGCGCCGCCTGTCCGGCAACGGCAGCGACCCGCCGTCTCCGACGGACGGTTGAGGCCTGCCGGACGAAAGCTGTTCTTGATTCGTTCAAGTCAATGGGCAAGACTGGGCAGGTGCCCGCCGCCGTTGAGCTCGAACGGATGTTGCGCGGGGCGCAGCTTCGAGTGACGCGCCCGCGTGTCGCGGTGCTCGCGGCGGTGCACGACCATCCACACGCCGACACCGACTCACTGATCCGTACCGTCCGCAGCGATTTCGGCGACGTCTCCCATCAGACCGTCTACGACGTGCTGCACGCGCTGAACACCGCCGGGCTCGTCCGGCGCATCCAGCCGGCCGGATCCGTCGCCCGCTACGAGGCGCGCGTCGGTGACAACCACCATCACGTGGTCTGCCGCTCCTGCGGCACCATCGCCGACGTCGACTGCGCCGTCGGCCACACCCCGTGCCTGACCGCTGCCGATGACTCGGACTTCGAGATCGGCGAGGCGGAGGTCATCTACTGGGGCCGCTGCCCCGACTGCCAAGCGTCCGAACACCCGATGAGAAAGGACTGACGTGTCCGAGAGCGAGAACCCGGTCATCCCGTCGCCGGAGCCACACGCGCATCGCCCGCACACCAACCAGGACTGGTGGCCCGACCAGGTCGATCTGTCGGTGCTGCATCAGCACTCGCCGCGGGAGAATCCCCTCGGCGGCGACTTCGACTACCGGAAGGCTTTCGAGGGCCTCGACGTCGAGGCGCTCAAGAGCGATGTCATGGCGGTGATGACGGACTCGCAGGACTGGTGGCCGGCCGACTTCGGTCACTACGGCGGGCTGTTCATCCGGATGAGCTGGCATGCCGCCGGTACCTACCGCATCGCCGACGGCCGCGGTGGCGGCGGGCAGGGTGCCCAGCGATTCGCCCCGCTGAACAGCTGGCCGGACAACGCGAACCTGGACAAGGCGCGGCGGCTGCTGTGGCCGGTCAAGCAGAAGTACGGACAGGCCGTCTCGTGGGCCGACCTGCTGGTGTTCGCCGGTAACTGCGCCATCGAGTCGATGGGGCTGCCGACCTTCGGCTTCGCGTTCGGGCGCCCGGACATCTGGGCGCCGGAGGAGATCTTCTGGGGGCCGGAGGACACCTGGCTCGGCGACGAGCGCTACAGCGGCGACCGGGAGCTGTCCGGTCCGCTCGGCGCAGTGCAGATGGGCTTGATCTACGTCAACCCGGAGGGCCCGAACGGCGAGCCCGACCCGCTGAAATCGGCGCGGGACATCCGTGAGACGTTCGCCCGCATGGCGATGAACGACGAGGAGACCGTCGCCCTCATCGCCGGCGGCCACACGTTCGGCAAGACCCACGGCGCGGCATCCGGCGACTACGTCGGCCCGGAGCCGGAGGCAGCCCCGATCGAGGCCGGTGGCCTCGGATGGCGCAACACGTACGGCACCGGCAAGGGTGCCGACGCCATCACCAGCGGGCTCGAGGTCACCTGGACGCAGACCCCGACGCGCTGGTCGACGCTGTTCCTCGAGAACCTCTACAAGCACGAGTGGGAGCTGACCAAGAGCCCGGCCGGCGCCTGGCAGTGGACCGCGAAGGACGCCGAGGCCGACATCCCCGGCCCCGCGGACCCCGACGACAAGCGCAAGCCGACCATGCTGACCACCGACCTCGCGCTGCGCTTCGATCCCGAGTACGAGAAGATCACCCGCCGCTTCCTCGCGAACCCGGACGAGTTCGGGCTCGCGTTCGCGAAGGCCTGGTACAAGCTGCTGCACCGTGACATGGGCCCGCTGTCGCGCTACCTGGGCCCGTGGATCGCCGAACCACAGCTGTGGCAGGACCCGGTGCCCGCCGTCGAGGGCGAACTCGTCGGCGACGCCGAGATCACCGACCTCAAGGCGCGGCTGCTCGATTCGGGTCTCGGGGTGCGGGAGCTCGCGCTCACGGCGTGGGCCTCGGCGTCCAGCTTCCGCGGCACCGACAAGCGCGGCGGCGCCAACGGCGCGCGCATCCGGCTCGAGCCGCAGCGCAGCTGGGCCGCCAACGAGCCGGCTGCCCTGGCCACCGCCCTCGAGAAGCTGGAGCAGGTCCGCTCGGCGTTCAACGGTGCCGGTGGAAAGCAGATCTCGCTGGCCGACCTGATCGTGCTCGGCGGCGTCGCGGCGGTCGAGAAAGCCGCGAAGAGCGCCGGTCACGACGTCTCCGTGCCGTTCACCCCCGGCCGCACCGATGCGACGGCGGAGGCGACCGACGCCGACTCGTTCGCGGTGCTCGAGTCAAGGGCGGACGGGTTCCGCAACTACCTCGAGCCCGGGGCCAAGGTCTCGCCGGAGACGCTGTTGGTCGAGAAGTCCTACTACCTCGACCTCTCCGCCCCGGAGATGACGGCGCTCGTCGGCGGCATGCGGGCGCTCGGCGCGAACACCGGCAACACCGCGCACGGGGTGTTCACCGACCGCGTCGGAACGCTGACGAACGACTTCTTCACCAACCTGCTCGACATGAGCACGCAGTGGGCGACGTCGACCTCGGATGCGAACGTCATCGAGGGTCGCGACCGCGCCTCGGGCGACGTCAAGTGGACCGCTACGACCGTCGACCTGGTGTTCGGATCGAATTCGCAGCTGCGTGCGGTCGCCGAGGTGTACGCGGCGGACGAGGCCCGATTCGTCGCTGACTTCGCGCGGGCCTGGGGCAAGGTCATGGACCTGGACCGGTTCGACCTGCACTGACCTCGCGGTAGAACGTCATCAGCCCGGGTCGGCCGACCCGGGCTGATGTCGTTTCGGTCTAGCTCTCGCCGCGGCGGGCGCGCAGGCGGGCCAGCGCTTCCTCGAGGATCGCGGCGCCGTCAGCGTCGCTGCGCCGTTCCTTCACATAGGCCAGGTGGGTCTTGTACGGCTCGTTGCGCGGCGCGTTGGGCGGGGTCTCGGACTGCCGGCCGGCCGGGAACCCGCACCGCGGGCAGTCCCAGGTGTCGGGCAGCGGCGCATCGACCGCGAACGCCGGGCGCACCTCGTGCCCGTTCGCGCAGAAGAACGAGACGAACTGTCGCGGCGCTGTCTCGCCCCGCTCGTTCTCCCCCATCGGCCCGGCGCCCACCCGGCTGCCGCGAATCGCGCTGCCACCTGCCATGCGTGTTCTCCTGTTCGTGGCCCGGGTTCGAAGAGTTGGCGATCGACGGCGGCGTCAGGCCGCGTTCTTGTACAGCAGGCAGAGCCCGACGATGGCGATGGCCCAGACCGAGCCCGCGATGACGGTCAACCGGTCGAGGTTTCGCTCGACGACCGACGATCCGGACAGGCTGGAGTAGAACGAGCCGCCGAGCATCGACGACAGGCCGCCGCCCTTCCCGCGGTGCAGCAGCACCAGCACGATGAGCAGCAGGCTCGTGACGATCAGCACGATCTGCAGGGTGAGAATCATGTTCGGGCAGGTTCCTGTTTCGCGTGACGGTGCGGTTGGTGTTGCCGGTCAAGGTTACCTGGCACAACGGTGAGGGGTGGCAACGCCTCAGGTGCGCTGGCCGGCCCGGGCGGTCTGCCCCGCGGCGTCGCAGATGGCGGTGAACTCCTCCGGGTCCAGGCTGGCCCCGCCCACGAGCGCCCCGTCGATGTCCGGTTGGGCCACGATCTCGGCGGCGTTGGCGGCCTTCACCGACCCGCCGTAGAGGATCCGGACCCCGGCAGCGAGGTCGGCGGAGTAGAGCTCGCCGATCCGGGCCCGGATCGCGCCGCACACCTGCTGGGCGTCCTCGGGCGTGGCGACCTTGCCGGTGCCGATCGCCCAGATCGGCTCGTAGGCGACCACGATGGTCTCGACCTGATCGGCGGGCAACCCGGCGAGGTCGGCGTCGAGTTGGCCGCAGCAGTGCGCCAGGTGGCCGCCGCCCTCGCGGACATCGAGCGTTTCACCCACACACAGGATCGGGGTGATCGCGTTGCGGAACGCCGCGCCGAGCTTGGCATTGACCAGGGCGTCGTCCTCGTGGTGGTACTCGCGACGCTCGGAATGCCCGACGACGACGTAGCTGCACCCGAGCTTGGCGAGCATCGGTCCCGACACGTCGCCGGTGTAGGCGCCGGAGTCGTGCGGGGACAGATCCTGTGCGCCGTAGCGGATCGGGAGGCCGTC
Source organism: uncultured Actinomycetota bacterium (assembly GCA_963850835.1). Classification (GTDB taxonomy): domain Bacteria; phylum Actinomycetota; class Actinomycetes; order Mycobacteriales; family Jatrophihabitantaceae; genus Jatrophihabitans. Next base: position 380,214 of record CAWKNB010000012.1, read on the forward strand.
GCCGTCGATGAGCGTCTGCACGCTGCGGATGCTGATGAACGGCGGCAGGATCACGACCTCGGCCGCGGCGAGCTGCTCCGGCTTCAGGCTGAACGCCAGTTTCTGGGTCAGCCCGATCGCCTCGAGGTGGGTGTAGTTCATCTTCCAGTTGCCGGCGACCAGCGGACGCCGCCCGCTCGGCGGCAGTGGCGCGGGTGGGGCGTCAGCCATGTCAGACCTCTTCCAGAACGGCAACGCCTGGCAACTCCTTGCCCTCGAGGTATTCCAGGGACGCGCCGCCCCCGGTGGAGATGTGGCCGAATGCGTTCTTGTCGAGCCCGAGCGCGCGGACGGCCGCCGCCGAGTCGCCGCCGCCGACGACCGACAAGCCGTCGACCGCCGCAACCGCCTCGGCAACACCCTTCGTGCCGGCCGCGAACGGCGCGACCTCGAACACTCCCATCGGGCCGTTCCAGAAGACCGTGGCGGCGCCCGACAGCGCAGCCGTGAACTCCTTGACCGATTCCGGGCCGATGTCGAGTCCCTTGCCTCCCGACGGGATCGCGTCGGCGGCGACGATCTCGGTCGGTGCGTCGTCGGCCACCTCGGCGGCCACCACGATGTCCGGCGGCAGGACGATCTTGTCGCCGGCCTCGGCGAGGAACCGCTTGCAGTTCTCGATCTGATCGGGTTCGAGCAGCGAATCGCCGACCTCGTGCCCCTGCGCGGCGAGGAAGGTGAAGCACATCCCGCCGCCGACGAGCAGCCGGTCGACCTTCGGCAGCAACGACTCGATGACCGCCAGCTTGTCGCTGACCTTGGACCCGCCGAGGACCACGACGTAGGGCCGCGCGGCATCGGTGGTGAGCCTGCGCAGCACCGACAGCTCGTCGGCGACCAGCGTGCCGCAGTAGTGCGGCAGTAGCTTGGCGACGTCGTACACCGAGGCGTGCTTGCGGTGCACCGCCCCGAAGGCGTCGGCGACGAATGCGCCGCCGTCGTCCTCATCGCCGGTGAGGAAGGCAAGGCAGCGCGCGAACTCGGTGCGCTCGGCGTCGTCCTTGCTGGTCTCGCCCGGGTTGAACCGGACGTTCTCCAGCAACAGCAATTCGCCGTCCTTGAGCTCACCGGCCAACATCCGGGCGCTGTGCCCGACCGTGTCGAGCGCGAACTCCACCGGCATGCCCATCAGCTGGGCGAGCCGGTCGGCCACCGGCCCGAGCGAGTACCGCGGGTCGGGCTCGCCCTTGGGCCGGCCCAGGTGCGCGGCGACGATCACCCGCGCGCCGTGGTCGAGCAGTTTCATCAGCACCGGCAGCGACGCGCGGACCCGCAGGTCGTCGGTGACCTGACCGTCGCGGATCGGGACGTTCAGGTCCGAGCGGACCAGCACCCGCCGCCCGTTGAGCTTGCCGCCGTTGTGTCGGAGCAGGTCGTCGATGGTGCGCATCGGTGGGCTAGAGCGATCCGCCGACGAGACCGACGAGATCGACCAACCGGTTGGAGTAGCCCCACTCGTTGTCGTACCAGCCGACCACCTTGATCTGGTCGCCGATCACCTTGGTCAGGCCGGCGTCGAAGATGCACGACGCCGGGTCGGTGACGATGTCGGAGCTGACGATCGGATCCTCGGTGTAGGTGAGGATGCCCTTGAGGGGGCCGTCCGCCGCCGCCTGGTAGGCAGCCTTCACCTCGTCGACGCTCGCCTCCTTGCGCACCGTGACGGTGAGGTCGGTGGCGCTGCCGGTCGGGACCGGCACCCGCAGCGCGTAGCCGTCGAGCTTGCCCTTGAGCTCCGGGAGCACCAGCCCGATGGCCTTGGCGGCACCGGTGCTGGTCGGCACGATGTTCAGCGCCGCGGCGCGGGCCCGGCGCAGATCCTTGTGCGGGCCGTCCTGCAGGTTCTGGTCCTGCGTGTAGGCGTGGATCGTGGTCATCAGCCCGCGCTGGATGCCGAAGGTGTCGTTGAGCACCTTGGCCAGCGGCCCGAGGCAGTTCGTGGTGCAGCTCGCGTTCGAGATGATGTTGTGCTTGGCGGGGTCGTAGGCATCGTCGTTCACGCCCATCACGAGCGTGACGTCCTCGTCGGTGGCCGGCGCGGAGATGATGACCTTCTTGGCGCCGGCGTCGAGGTGCTTGCGCGCATCGGCGGCCTTGGTGAAGAACCCGGTCGACTCGATGACGACGTCGACGCCGAGGTCGCCCCACGGCAGGTTGGCCGGGTCGCGCTCGGCCAGGATCTTGATGTCGTGGCCGCTGACGCTGATGCCGTCGTCGGTGGCCCGGACCTCGCCCGGGAACCGGCCGAGGATGCTGTCGTACTTGAGCAGGTGCGCCATCGTCGCCTTGTCGCCGAGGTCGTTGGCGGCGACGAGTTCGACGTCCGCACCGGCGGCGGACAGGGCGCGGTAGAAGTTGCGGCCGATACGGCCGAAGCCGTTGATGCCCACGCGAACGGTCACTGGTCTAGCTCCCTGGATAGCTCAGAATGGCTCGGTTGTGCTCTAGGTAACGCCGAAAACCCTATCTGTTCACGGCGAGGACTCGGACCGCGGCGGGACTACTCGCCGGTACGCGGGCCCGGGCCCGGGCGGGGACGCCGAGGCGGCTCGGGCTGCTGCGCCTGCTCTGGCTGCTGTGGCGTGCTCGGAAGCACCGGCCGCGCTGTCCTCAGTCTCGTCCTCGGTGCCATAGGCGTCGGAGAACGTCTTCGCCGTCTCCTTGGCGCGGTCGCGCAGGGTGCTGAGGAACTTGCCGGCCCCGGCGGCGGCCTTCTCGACGGCCGGGCCGGCGGACTCGACGGCCTTGGCGACCTTCGGCGCGGCGGCGGCCCGGGCCTTCGCCACCGCCTCCTGCGGGCTGGGTCGGTTCTTCGGCTGCTCTGCCATGCGCACTCCCTCGGTCACCCTCCAGACTAGGGCGCGAGCATGTCCGGGGTGACAGCCGATTCGGTGTCCGGAACACCCAGGTCCGCGGCGCGCTTGTCGGCCATGGCCAGCAGCCGGCGAATGCGTCCGGCCACCGCGTCCTTGGTCATCACCGGGTCGGACAGGGCGCCAAGTTCCTCCAGCGACGACTGCTTGTGCTCGAGGCGCAGCCGCCCGGCCTGCAGCAGGTGCTCCGGGGCGTCGTCGCCGAGGATCTCCAACGCGCGCTGGACCCGGGCGCCGGCGGCCACCGCGGCACGCGCCGAGCGGCGCAGGTTCGCATCGTCGAAGTTCGCGAGCCGGTTGGCGGTGGCGCGCACCTCGCGCCGCATCCGGCGTTCCTCCCACGCCAGCACGGATTCGTGCGCGCCGATGCGGGTGAGCAGCGCGCCGATCGCATCACCGTCGCGAACGATCACGCGGTCGCCGCCGCGGACCTCGCGCGCCTTCGACGACACCCCCAGCCGCCGGCCGACGCCGACCAGTGCCAGCGCGGCCTCGGCCGAGGGGCAGGTGATCTCGAGCGAGCACGCCCGACCCGGTTCGGTGAGCGAACCGTGCGCCAGGAACGCTCCGCGCCAGGCGGCTTCGGCGTCGGCCATGCCGCCGGTCACGACATGGTGCGGCAGTCCTTTCACCGGGCGGCCGCGCAGGTCGACCAGGCCCGCTTGGCGAGCCAGGCGCTCACCGTCCTTGGCCACCCGCACCAGGTAGCGGCTGCCCTTGCGCAGCCCGCCGCCCGCCACGATCTGGACCTCGGAACCGTGCCCGAAGATCTCCGCGATCTCTTTGCGCAACCGGCGCGCGACCGAACCGGTGTCCAGTTCGGCCTCGATCACGATCCGGCCGCCCACGAGGTGCAGGGCGCCGGCGAACCGCAGCACGGTCGCGAGTTCGGCCTTACGGGCAGACATCTTGGTGACCGGTACGCGGCTGAGTTCGTCCTTGACTGCAGCCGTCATTGCCATGAGGGGGTCCCTCCACCGTCCTCGTGATCAATCACGTCGCGGATGGCGCGGCTCAGCCTCGACGGATCGTGGCGTTCGGCGCTGTCATCTGCGGCGAGCCCACACATTACGAGACGCGCTCCGATCGCATGCACGTGGCGGTCGAGGTCGTCCGGATTCAGGACCGAGTCCTCGTCGGCGAGCACGGTGTGAATCGGCAGTCCGCCGTACGGTTCGGCGTGCCGTTGCAGGACGTCGAGCAGTTCGTGCGGCTCGTAATCGTCGGTCTCACCGGCTTGAGGCACGAGGTTCAGCACAACGACGATCTTGGCATGAGTCGTGGCGATCGCCGTGCCCAGTTCGCGAAGCAACAAGTGCGGAAGCACACTCGTGAACCACGAACCCGGCCCGAGCACCACGAGGTCGGCATCGCGCACGGCGTCGACGGCAGCCGCGCAGGCCGGGGCACCGTTGGGCAGCAACCGGACCGACAGCACCCGGCCCGGCGTCGACGCGATCGACGACTGCCCGCGGATGCGCCGCGTCCGGGACGGGTCGTCCGGGTCGAAGCGGTCAGCGACGCTGATCAGGTCCAACGGGAGCGGGCTCATCGGCAGCACCCGGCCCACTGCCCCGACCAGCTCCGCCATCCGGGCGAGCGCCTGGGTCGGATCGGTGGCCTCCTCCAGCAGGCCGGTGAGCATCAGGTTGCCCACCGGATGCCCGGCGAGCAGGCCGCTGCCACCGAGCCGGTGCGAGATCAACTCCGCCCAGGCGCAGTGCTGCGGATCGGTGCCGGCCAGCGCGGTGAGGGCCATCCGCAGATCGCCTGGCGGGAGCACGTTCAGCTCCCGCCGGATGCGCCCGGACGAACCGCCGTCGTCGGCCACGGTGACGATGGCGGTGAGCCGGTCCGTCAGCAGCCGCAGTGCCGAGAGCGAGGCGTGCAGGCCGTGCCCACCGCCCAGGGCCACCGCCCGCGGGTGCGCGGCCCTCTGCAGGTTCACTCACGGCCGAGGTCCCGATGGATCACCGTGGTGCGCACCCCCATCGCGGTCAGCCGATCCGCGAGTTGCTGGGACATGGCCACCGACCGGTGCTTGCCGCCGGTGCACCCCACCGCGAGGGTCAGGTACCGCTTGCGCTCGCGGCGGTACCCGGCGCCGATGATGCGCAGGATGTCGGTGTAGCGGTCGAGGAACTCGGCGGCGCCTTCCTGGCTCAGGACGTAGTCGCGCACCGGGTCGTCCTTGCCGGTGAGCGGGCGCAGCTCCGGGATCCAGTGCGGATTGGGCAGAAACCGCACGTCGACGACCAGGTCGGCATCGACCGGCAGCCCGTACTTGTACCCGAACGACAGCACCGTGGCGCGCAGCTCGGGGGCGGTCTCGCGACCGTCGCCGGTGAAGGAGGACTCGATGATCCCGCGCAGCTGGTGCACCGACCGGTCGCTCGTGTCGATCACCAGGTCGGCCTCGTCGCGCAGGCCGGCCAGCAGCGCCCGCTCGGCGTTGATGCCGTCGACCAGACGACCGTCGCCCTGCATCGGATGCTCGCGGCGCACGTTCTCGAACCGGCGGACCAGGACGTCGTTGCGCGCGTCCAGGAACACGACCCGCGGGCGCATCTGCCGGTCGGCGAGGTCGCGGATCACGGCGCGCAGGTCCTTGGAGAACCCGCGGCTGCGCACGTCCATCACCACGGCCAGGCGGGTGATCGCGCCCTGGCTGTGGCTGCCGAGGTCGACCAGCGTCCCGATGAGCTCGGGCGGCAGGTTGTCGACGACGAAGAACCCGAGGTCCTCGAAGCACTTCGCCGCAGTACTGCGCCCGGCGCCGGACAGGCCGGTGACGATGACCGTCTCCAAACCGCCCGTGGTACCTGCCTCGCTCACTGCAGCACCTCACCCGTGGTGACGTTCACGGCCGGCACCGTGTCGGAATCCGCGTCGGCGGCGAGCGCAGCGACGATCGACTCCGCGGTGTGCCGCCCGATGCCGGGCACCTCGAGGAGATCGTCGACCGTCGCCGCCCGCAGGCGTTTCAGCGAGCCGAAGCGCCGCATCAGTGCCTTGCGCCGGGTCTCGCCGAGGCCGGCGATGCCGTCGAGCGCCGAGGTCGTCATCGCCTTCGAGCGTTTCTGCCGGTGGTAGGTGATCGCGAACCGGTGCGCCTCGTCGCGCACCCGCTGCAGCAGGTACAGCCCCTCGGAGGTGCGCGGCAGGATCGCCGGGTACTGCTGGCCGGGCAGCCACACCTCTTCCAGCCGTTTCGCCAGGCCCACGAGCGACACCCCGTCGATACCCAGCTCGTCGAGCACCGCCTGCGCCGCGGCCACCTGGGGGGCGCCGCCGTCGACCACGAGCAGGTTCGGCGGATAGGAGAACTTGCGCGGCCGGCCGGTGGTCGGGTCGATGCCGGGCGGGACGTGGGCCTCGGCGGCTTCCGCGGCGGGGTCGGTGTCCGCGTCGGCGCCTGAGGCCACCTGCTCGTCGAGATAGCGGGCGAAGCGGCGCCGGACCACCTCGGCGATCCAGTCGGTGTCACCGGTGCCTTCACGCATCGCGAACCGCCGGTACTCGCTCTTGCGGGGCAGGCCGTCCTCGAACACCACCATGCTGGCCACCACGTTGGTGCCCTGCACGTGGCTGATGTCGAAGCATTCGATGCGCAGCGGCGACGACGACAGCTCCAGCGCGTCCTGCAGCTCCCCGAGCGCGCGCGAACGCGCCGTGAGATCAGAGGCGCGCTTGAGTTTGTGCTGGTTCAGCGCCTGCGCGGCGTTGCGCGCCACGGTCTCGGCGAGCGCCCGCTTGTCGCCGCGCTGGGCCACCCGCAGGCGCACCCGGCTGCCGCGCCGTTCGCTGAGCCACTCGGCGAGCACGTCGGCGTCGTCGGGCAGCACCGGCACGAGCACCTCGCGCGGGATGTCGTTGTCGTCGTCGGTGAACAGGCCGTAGAACTGGGTCACGAACTGTTCGACGAGGTCGCCGGTGGACATCTCGTCGAGCCGGTCGACGACCCAGCCGCGCTGGCCGCGCACGCGCCCGCCGCGCACGTGGAACACCTGGACGGCGGCCTCCAGGTCGTCCTCGGCGAACGCGACGACGTCGGCGTCGGTGCCGTCGCTGAAGACCACCGCCTGCTTCTCCATCGCGCGGCGCAACGCCTCGAGGTCGTCGCGCATGCGGGCGGCGAGCTCGAACTCGAGGTCCGCACTCGCCTCGACCATCCGGCGCTCGATGCGCTTCATCATCAGGTCGGTCTTGCCGGCCATGAAGTCGCAGAAATCCTCGACGATCGATCGGTGCTCCTCGGCGGTGACCCGCCCGACGCACGGTGCGCTGCATTTCTCGATGTAGCCCAGCAGGCACGGGCGACCCACCTGGCCGGCGCGCTTGAACACGCCGGCCGAGCACGTGCGGGCCGGGAACACCCGCAGCAGCAGGTCGAGGGTCTCGCGGATCGCCCAGGCGTGGGAGTACGGCCCGAAGTAGCGCACGCCCTTGCGTTTGGGTCCGCGCATGACCTGCAGTCGCGGGTACTCCTCGTACAGCGTCACGGCGAGCGACGGATAGGACTTGTCGTCGCGGTACCGGACGTTGAACCGGGGGTCGAACTCCTTGATCCAGGTGTATTCGAGCTGCAGCGCCTCGACCTCGGTGCGCACGACCGTCCACTCGACCGACGCTGCGGAGGTGACCATCTGCCGGGTGCGCTGGTGCAGGCCGGCGACGTCGGCGAAGTAGGAGTTCAGCCGCTGCCGCAGGCTCTTCGCCTTGCCGACGTAGATGACCCGGCCGTGCTCGTCGCGGAACCTGTAGACGCCCGGCTCGAGCGGGATGGTGCCCGGTGCGGGGCGGTACACGGACGGGTCGGGCACACCGTCGAGGTTAGTCGCGCGATACTCACGCTGACCGCAATCAGCGAGGGGAATGCGATGGCCGATTTGCAGGAACGATTCGAGCAGGCCCAGGCCGACGTGCAGACACTGCCCAAGGATCCCGGTAACGAGGTCAAGTTGACGCTGTACGGGCTGTTCAAGCAGGCCACGGCCGGCGAGGCGGCCGACGGCAAGAAGCCCGGCCGCTTCGACCTCGTCGGCAAGGCGAAGTACGACGCGTGGACCAAGGTCGCCGGGATGTCGGCCGACGACGCCAAGCAGCGTTACGTCGAGACGGTCGACGGGCTGCTCGGCCGCTGACGAATGGCGCAGCTGCACCCGTTACTGGCCGGTCGCTGGAGCCCGACCGCGTTCGACCCTGGCCACGAAGCCGCGCCGGACGAGGTCGAGGTGATCCTCGAGGCCGCGCGCTGGGCGCCGTCGGCGGGCAACTCGCAGCCCTGGGCGTTCATCGTCGGCCGCCGCGGCGACCCGAACCATCAGCACCTGGTCGCGCGGCTGGCCGGCAGCGCCGCACAGTGGGCGCCGTCGGCGAGCCTGCTCGTGGCCAATTTGTGCCACCGCTACGTCGCCGACACCGACTGGGACTACTCGGAGTTCTCGCTCTACGACCTCGGCCAGGCCGTGGCGCACATGACCTTCCAGGCCCAGGCGATGGGGTTGCACGCCCGCCAGTTCCGGGCCTTCGACCGGGCCGGCATCGCGACCGACTTCGACGTGCCCGAGCACTGGGAGGTGACGACGATGACCGCGTTCGGCCGCGCGCCCGATGGGGCCGCCCCGCCGCGCTCGCGCCGCACCGCCACCGGCCTGCAGTGGTCCACCCTCGACGACGCCCGCTGAGCGGCGCTCAGAGCCGGTCAGCGAGGCGGCGGACCAGCTTCATGTTGCGGGCAGTGGTCGGGTTGTCCGGCAGCGCACCGAGCCACTTCTTCGGTCCCAACGTGGTTTCCGGCGAACGGGAGCGGATCAACCAATGGATGTCGCGACCGTGGATCACCACTTCGTCGTGGTCGTTGGACAGCGCCTGCACGGCCTTGCGTTCCTTGCCACTGAGGCGGGTCAAGGTGAGCAGCGCGAAGTGGGTGTGGTTCGCCGCGACGGTGCCGAACGGCTGTTGTGCGGCCAGCGCGGTGACCTGACGTGCGGTGCGCACGAACGTGGTGAGCTCGAATCCGAAGACGCCCTCCAGCTCGGCCCGGATCGCCCGCTCGTGATCGACCGTCTTGCCAGTGGCGTTGAAGATCAGATTCCCGCTGTTCGCGTAACTGCTGACGTCGGCGTAGCCCAGGCCGGCAACGGCTGCCCGCGCCTCGGCCATCGGCACACGGCGCTCGCCCAGGTTCACCGCACGCAAGAAAGCCACGAACTGCGCCACGGCCTGATCCCATCACATCGTCGCGACGCGGCGCCGATCTCGATGAGTCGACAAGGTACGAGCCATCCACCGCCTCGAGGTCGGCCCGGAGGGTACTGTGCGCAGCCCATGGCCCCGTGCCCGTTGGTGCAACGAGCAGCGTGCCGGGTGATGCGTGAAGGCGCGCTCGATTGGACGACCGCGGGCCGATAGTGACCCAGATGGGAACTCTCGAGGTCGCCGATCGACGAGCGGATGACCGCAGTTCCGCGCCGACCGGCCGAACGACGCCGACGCCGGATCGTCCGGATCTGCTCGCACCCGTCGAGGCAGGTCACCGGCCGGCGCCGGTCGACCGGCGGGCCCTGGTCTCATTGCAGCACGCCGCCGGCAACCGAGCCGTCGCGACGTTCCTGCGGTCCCAGCGAGCCGCGCGTCCGTCGCCCCGGTCGAGCGGCTCGACCGTCGCGGTGCAGCGTCAAGACCCGCCATCGGCGACAGAAGACGCAGCCGAGGCGCCCGAGCCGGTCTACGTGTTCGGCTACAACGGCCAGACCTACGCCATGGATCGAGCGGAATTCGACGACTTCAAGGTCACGCTCCTGGACACCCTGCGACGCGACACCGGCGAACCGCTCAGGAACAAGTACCTCCTGTTGGTCGACAACTGGCACTCGATCAGGATCCTGAACGAGCACCACCGAGTCGTCAGTTACATCTGCGAGATGCTCGGGGCAACCGAGCTCGAAGACGCGCCGCTCGACGCCGCACAGCAAACGGTCGACACCGCATGGCAGACCCTCGGCGGCGCAGACGTCAACGCCGCGCTCGACGCGGTCCGACTCGCTGAACAGGCCGTCAACGAAGCGATCGACGCGTACTGCGGGTACATGGCGGCGCTGGAATCAGGCGGCGAACTCGCCGTCACTGCCCTCACGGTCACCGAGACCGCCGCGTTCGCCGTCGCCTCCGTGGCCGCCGGGGCGGCGCTGGTCGCGGCCGGCGTCGGCGCGGTCGGCGCTGCCGCCGTCAGCGGTGGCGGAACTGCTCTCGTCCAGGGTCTGGCCACACACGCTCCGCAGGTGGTCGGCGGCGAGGAACGCCTGGACGCCGCGACGATCAAGATCGTCATCGATACCGGGATGAATGCGCTGGGCGCGGGATTGGCTGCGAAGTTCGTACCAGGCGTGACGAATCAGCTGACGGCACGCATCGCCGACAGCCTCGGCGATCAATGCTGGCGAGGCTGGGCCGGGAGGCGGTCACCTTGCGCATCGCCAGTGCGCTCATGGGTGGCCTGGGAAACGCGATCCAGGGCGCCTTCGGCGATCTTCGAGGATTGATTTCGGAGGAGACGACAGTTGCCGAATTCATCGAACACTTGGTCACCAACCTGGTTGCCGGGGGCATCATCGGCTGGGTCCAGTCCGCGATTCCCGCCGCGCGGCTGCCGTCCCGCGATCGGCTCGGCGGTACCGACGGCTTGACCGAGGCGGAGACCAGCCGCGTTCTCGATTTTCTGGAAAAGGAATGGAACCGGGTGCTCGCTGAGCATGGCGGACCAGGATGACTTGCCTGTGCCGATCGTGATGCAACCGACCCGCTATACCACGTTCACCGCATCAAGATCGCCGGGAGGATCGCCCAAGGCCGCGTCGACGTAGGCGTCGATCTCGGCGAGCAGCACAGCCTTGCCCGCGTCGTCGAGGAACGCGGCGCGCACGGCGTCGCGGGCGAGCTCGGCGACGCCGGCCGCGGTCAGGCCGAGCAGCTGCGCGGCCACCGCGTACTCGCGGTTGAGCGTGGTGGAGAACATCGGCGGGTCGTCGGAGTTGATGCTCACCCGTACCCCGGCCGCCACCAGCTCCGGCAACGGGTGCTCGGACAGCGAGGGCACCGAGCGGGTGCACACGTTCGAGGTCGGGCACACCTCGAGCGGGATCCCGGTGTCGCGCAGGTGCTCGAGCAGGCGCTGATCGCGAGCCGCGGCGATGCCGTGCCCGATCCGCTCGGCCTTCAGAGAGGTCAGCGCCGCCCAGATCGACTCGGGCCCGGTGGACTCGCCGGCATGCGGGACGCTGTGCAGCCCGAGCGCGATCGCTGCCTCGAAATGCGAAGCGAACAGCTCCCGCGGCACGCCCTGCTCCGGGCCGCCGAGGCCGAAGCTGACCAGCCCGTCGGGACGCAGTCTCGACGCCACCTCCAGGGTGAGATCCGCGGCCGGCACCCCCGCCTCGCCCGGGATGTCGAAGCACCAGGCGAGCTCGACGCCGAAGTCGGCGCCCGCCCGGCGCCGGGCGTCCTCGACCGCGTCGACGTACTCCGGCGCGGGCACGCCGCGCACGATCGAGGAGTACGGGGTGAGTGTCAGCTCCGCGTAGCGCACCTGCTGCGCGGCGAGATCCCGGGCGATCTCGTAGGTCAGCGTCCAGACGTCGGTGGCGTCACGGATCAGATCGACCACCGACAGGTAGACGGTGATGAAGTGCCGGAAGTCGGTGAAGGTGAAGTAGTCGGCGAGCAGTTGCGCGTCGGCGGGCACCGGGGTGCTGCCGGCGTGGCGGGCGGCGAGTTCGGCCACCGCCCGCGGCGAGGCCGACCCGACGTGGTGCACGTGCAGTTCCGCCTTGGGCAGGCCGGCGATGAAGGCATCGAGGTCGCTCACGCTGTCGCACGCTCCCGCTCCACGTCCATCGAGCCTGGCTGTTTGCGGTTGACCTGCAGCGCCAGTGCGCCGCAGCCGGCGACCAGCAGGCTCACCGCGGCCGGCAGGACGAACCCGCCGTGCCAGCCGACCTGGTCGATGGCGACGCCGGCAAGCGGCGCCCCGATCGCCGATCCGGCGGTCATCGCGCTGCCGTGCCAGCCCAACGCCTCGCCACGGACCTGTTCGGGCACCAGCCGCGACAAGGCGTCGACCGCTGCCGTGATGGTGGGCGCGCAGAACAGCCCGGTGACGAACAGCAGCAGCGCCATCATCGCCGGGCCACCCGCGAACACGATCGGCGCGGTGGTGATCGCGAGCAGGGCCAGCAGACCTGCGACCGGCAGGCTGCGGTGGATCGCGCCGTACACCAATCCCCCGATCGCCGAGCCGAGTCCCCACACTGCGAGTTGCCAGCCGATCCAGGACTGGTGGCCCATCTCCCGCATGGCGGCGACGACCCCGACGTCGGTGCCGGTGAGCACCACTGTCGCCGCGGCGCTCATGGCCAGCACCGCGAGCACGGCGACGCTCATCCAGCGGCGCACGCCGAGCCGCGGCTGGCCGGCGGCGGCCGACACGTCCTCGGGACTGCGCAGCGGTGGGTTGGCGATCCACAGCACGACGCCACCGAGGATCGACGCGAACTCGCACGCGAACAGCGCCCACGACGTCGGCCAATAGGTTGCAAGCAGCACGCCGAGCGCGGGGCCGATCATGAAGGAGATCTCGACCGCGACGGAGTCGACGGACAGCGCCGACTTGCGTTGGTCCTCGGGCACGGCATGGATGAGCGCCTGCCGCACGATGGAGAACGTCGGCACCACGAACAGCCCGGCGAGCGCGGCCAGCGCGAACAACGGCCAGTAGCCGACGAACGGCGCCACACTCCAGCAGGCGATCAGCACCGCGATCGACGGCAGCACGGCGCGTCGCAGGCCGATCCGGTCCAGGCGCCGACCGCGCCACGGATTGCTGATGCTCAGCGCGATCGTCTGGGCGCCGACCAACAGCCCCGCGGCCCCGTATGACCGGTCGAGGGAGGTGACCACATGCAGGGTGAGCACCACGGAACCGGCCCACAGCGGTATGCGGATGAACAGCCCGAGCAGCACCACGCGACGCACGTCGCGCAGGCCGAGAATCGCTCGGTAGGTCTGCATGCCCACCGGGCCAGCGTGCCACCTGGTGCCGACGGAATTGCCTCAGGGCCGGGCGAGGAACTCCTCGATGACCGGCGCCACGACGCCGGGGCTGTCGACGAGCAGCAGATGCCCGGCGCCGGGCACGACGTGCAGCTCGGACCCGCGGATCCCCCGCGCGAGCAGGCGCTGGTTGCGGATCGCGACGATCGGATCGTCGTCGCCGCCCACGATCAGCGTCGGCGCCGAGATGAACCGCAGGCCCGGCAGGCTGGTGTACGTAGCGGCGAGCAGCTGCGCGGTGTACCCGGCCAGGCCCGGCGGCCGGCTGGTGCGCCGGTGCACCTCGGCGGCCACGAGATCGCGCCGGTGCCGCATGCGCCCGCCGTACAGCTCGCCGGCGACCTGTGCGAAGTAGCGACGCGAGTAGTACCGCCGCGGAGTGAGCATCCGGGCCGCTACCTGCGGGCTCGGCGGGCTGCCGCCGAGCCCCGGCCCGGTCGCGGCCAGCACGAGGCGGCGCACCACGCCCGAGTGCTGGATGGCCAGCTGCTGGGCCAGCATGCCGCCCCACGAGTAGCCGAGCACGTCGACCTGCTCGTGCCCGAGACGGCGCACCAGCGACCGCGTGAACAACGCGTTGCCGACCATCGTCGGCGGCTGCCGCAACAGGCTGGACCCACCGGTGCCGGGGAAGTCGAACATGATCAGCTCGCGGCCGGTCAGCCGCGCCGCGAGCGGCGCCCACATGTCCAGGTTGCCGCCGATCCCCATGATCATCAACAGCGGAGCGCCGGTGCCCTGCGTGCGCACCCGCACCTTCGTCCGGCCGACGGTGACGAAGAAGGTGTCGGTCAGCGCCGTCACTCGGCGAACCGGGCGCGTAACCGCTTCTTGTCGAACTTGCCGACCGCGGTCTTGGGCACCTCGTCGATCATCTCCAACTGATCGGGCAGCTGCCAGCGAGCGAATCCGCTCTGCTCGAGATGTGCGCGGACCTGGTCGATGTCGATCTCGGTCCCGGCACTGACGACGACGAACGGCAGCGGGCGTTCGAGCCATTTCGGATCTGGAACAGCTACCACGGCCGCCTCGACGACACCGGGCAGCGCCATGATCGCGGCCTCCATGTCGACGGAGGAGATCCACTCGCCACCGGACTTGATGAGGTCCTTGGTGCGGTCGGCGATCACGAAATAGCCGTCCGGCGAACCGATCGCGACGTCACCGGTGTTGAACCAGCCGTCATCGGTGAAGTTCTCGTTGCCCTCGCCGTGCAGGTACCCGTCGGCGACCCACGGCCCGCGCACATGCAGCGCACCCATGCTCTCGCCGTCGAACGGCACCGGGTTGCCGTCGTCGTCGCGAATGCTCACCTCGACTCCGGGCATCGGCAGGCCGGCCTGCGAGCGGGCGACATCCATCAGTTGCTGGTCGTCCCAGTGCCGCATCCGGGCCTGCGGCCACGCCACCGAGGCGAGCGGCGAGGTCTCGGTCATCCCCCAGGCCTGCAGGATCGGGATACCGAACTCGCGGCGGTACCGCTCGATCAGTGCCCGGGGCGGTTGGCTGCCGCCGCAGACGATGCGGTCGAGCGCGGGCAATCCATCGGGCCGGCCGGCGATCTCGTCGCCGACGCCGATCCACACCGTCGGCACCGCGGCCGCCAGGCTCACCTCCTCGTCGGCCAGCAGGTCGACGAACGGTTCGGGCGCCAGCGCGCCGCCGTAGAGCACCAGTTGCGCACCGGTGCCGACGCTCGCGTGGATCAGTCCCCACGCGTTCGCGTGGAACATCGGCACCTGCGGCAGCACGGTCTCGCTCGGCCCGACCTGCATGCCGGCGCCGGACGAGACGGCCAGCGCATGCAAGTAGGTGGACCGGTGCGTGGCGACCACGCCTTTCGGCCGACCGGTCGTGCCGGACGTGTAACACAGGCCGCTCGGGGTGCGTTCGTCCAGCGCGGGCTGCTCGAAGTGGTCGGCCTGCCCGGCGATGAGCTCCTCGTAGGCGATCGCCGACGGCAGCGATGTGCCGGCGGTGTCGCGACCGAGCACGATCACGTGTTCGAGCCCGGTCACCTGCGGCGCAGCCTTCTCGAGCAGGGGGAGGAAGTCCGGATCGACGAGCACCACGCGATCGTCGGCGTCGTTCATGATGAACGCGAGCTCGTCGACGGACAGACGCACGTTGAGCGTGTGCAGCACCCGGCCGGTGCACGGGATGCCGAAATAGGCCTCGACGTGGCGGTAGCTGTTCCAGGCCAGCGTGGCGACCCGCTCACCCGGCCCGATCCGCAGGTCGTCCAGCGCGTTCATCAGCTGCTGGGCGCGGGCCGCGAAATCGCCGTAGGTGTAGCGGTGGATCTGTCCGTCGGGCAGGCGGCTGATCACCTCGGCGCGATGATGGTGTCGTTGCGCTCCGCGGAACAGCAGCCACGTGGTCAGCGGGACGTCCATCATCGATTCGGGCACGTACGGCTCCCCGTCCCTCGCTCGCGGCGCGTACTGATCGGTCGATCACCTGCCTCGAAGCCTAGTCGGGCTCACCCCGAGGCAGGCATCGGCACCTTCACGTCGGACCCGCCCTCGACGGTGCGCCGCGCACCCACCTGCACGAAGGTGGGCGCGGGCACGAAACCGCCCGCCACCAGGATCTCGCCCTGCCGGAAGTTCGGCGAGGCGGAGACCATCGTGGGCGGCGCGAAGCCGAAGACCTCACGCAGTTCGGCGAGGTCGCCGGGCGAGTTCATCCGCATCAGCGCCAGGTTGTCGCACTGCGAGAGCACGTTCGGATGGATCTTCGACGGGCGTTGCGTCGACAGCAGCAACCAGAGCCCGAACTTGCGGCCCTCCCCGGCGATCTGGATGAGCCGCCGCGTGGTCGCCGCCTGGATCGGCCCGGACGGATTGGCGCTGCAGATGTTGTGCGCCTCGTCGATCACGATCAACGTCGGCTGCCGCTTCTCGCGGTCGGCCCACAGGTGATCGAGCAGGTCGATCGCGGTCACCAGCGGCTCGCCGGGATGCAGGAAGCCGCCGACGTCGAGCACCGTGGCGCGGCGCTCCTCGGTGACGATCAGTTCGGTGGCGGACGGGTGGTCCAACGCCCAGACATCCCAGTTCAGGACGCCGAGATTCTCCAGTCGCTGTGCCAGCGCCCGCTCCACGTCGTCGCCCTCGGTGAGCCGCCGCACGATGGCCGGTGCATCGCGAACGCCGTCGCGCTCGAGGATGTGCAGCAGCGCGTTGTACTCGGCGCGGTCGGTGAGTGGGTCGATCTGCAGGATCGCCGCCTTCGTCTCCGGGGCGAGGGTCGCGAACCGCACCCGCAGCGACTCCGCGCCGAGATCGCGCGGGCGCAGCACCCGCAGCGCAGTACGGCCCAGCTTGTCGGCGTCGGTCGCGGGCGCGTCGGCCCGCAGCTCGCCGAGCCGGACGTAATCGCTGTTCGGATCGATGATGATGATCCGCAGTTCGGTGTCGAGCAGCAGTTGTTCGAGAATGAGCCCGAGCGCGTAGGTCTTGCCGGATCCGCTCTGGCCGCACAGGAAGGTGTGCCGGTTGAAGCCGGCCGGCCGCAACCGCGCCACGAGTCCCGGTGTATCGGACCGGATCGCACCGATCGGCATCGTCGCGCCGGTGCGCGCCTGCAGCGCTTCCACAGCCGACACCGGAGCCGGGGTGATCTCACCTCGGCGGAACGGTCTGGGGGCACTGCGATCGCCGTCTGCGAAGCCGAGCACGTTGCCCGTGCAGCGGATACCGTCGCGATCCTCGTCTTTGTCGAGCAACTGCCCGAGCAGCTGAGCTCCCTCGCGGGGGCGCAGCAACACGAGATCGCCGATCATCAGGTCCGAGTCGGCCGGCATCCGAGCGGTGAACGCGCGACCGTCCAGCGAGGACGCCCACGCGTCGTCGGCACCGTCGTCGGGCAGCGCGGCCATGACATACCTCCAGGCATCAGGTGGAGATGAGCAATGGGAGCGTACGGCAGACCGCGGTTGAGCGATCTCCCCCGGAGCGGGTGAGGAACCCTCCGGATAGGCCGGCTCCGACCTCGCGAGATCGTCCGCCGCCTGCGTTGCGGCTCGTTGCGATTTTCGAAGGTGACGAACGCGCAGGCCGCCCGATGCGGCCGAGCTAGGCGGAGCGAGTCGCGGACCGCTTGGCGGGACGCGGGCTCACCTTGGTGGGCTTGGCGGCGCTCTTCGCCACGGTCTTCCGGGCCCGCTTCGCCGGCCGCCGGCGCGCGGGTGTTGCGCGGCCGCGCAGGACCGGACCGAGGAACTCGCCGGTGTGCGATCCCGCCGCCTGTGCGACGTCCTCGGGAGTGCCGGTGGCGACCACGGTCCCGCCGCCGGCGCCGCCCTCCGGGCCCATGTCGATGATCCAGTCGGCGGTCTTGATCACGTCGAGGTTGTGCTCGATCACGATCACCGAGTTGCCCTTGTCGACCAGCGAATGCAACACCCCGAGCAGCTTCGACACGTCCTCGAAGTGCAGCCCGGTGGTGGGCTCGTCCAAGACGTAGATGGTCCGGCCGGTGGAGCGCTTCTGCAGCTCGGCGGCCAGCTTCACTCGCTGCGCCTCACCACCGGACAGCGTCGGTGCGGGCTGGCCGAGCCGCACGTAGCCCAGCCCGACGTCGACCAGCGTCTCCAGGTGCCGGGCGATGCGCGAGATCGGCTTGAAGAACTCCGCGGCCTCGTCGATCGGCATCTCGAGCACTTCGCTGATCGTCTTGCCCTTGTAGTGCACCTCGAGGGTCTCGCGGTTGTAGCGGGCGCCCTTGCACACCTCGCACGGGACGTAGACGTCCGGCAGGAAGTTCATCTCGATCTTGATGGTGCCGTCGCCGGCGCAGTTCTCGCAGCGGCCGCCCTTGACGTTGAACGAGAACCGGCCCTGCTGGTACCCGCGGATCTTGGCCTCGGTGGTCTCGGCGAACAGCTTGCGGATGTGATCGAACACGCCGGTGTACGTGGCCGGGTTGGACCGCGGGGTGCGGCCGATGGGCGACTGGTCGACGCCGACGACTTTGTCCAGCTGGTCGACGCCGCGGATCCGCTTGTGACGGCCGGGTGGCAGCTTCGCGCCGTTGATCCGGTTGGCCAGCGAGGTGTAGAGGATGTCGTTGACCAGGCTGGACTTGCCCGACCCGCTCACCCCGGTGACGGCGACGAAGCAGCCGAGCGGGAACGCGATGTCGATGTTCTTCAGGTTGTGCTCTCGCGCGCCCTCGACGACGAGTTCACGGCCCCGCTGCGGCGGGCGGCGCAGCGGCGGCACCGGGATCTCCCGGCGTCCGGACAGGTACGCGCCGGTGATCGACTCCGCGGACTCCCGCAGGTCCTCGACGGTGCCACTCACCACGATCCGACCGCCCTGCTCACCGGCGTGCGGGCCGATGTCGACGACCCAGTCGGCGGTGCGGATGGTGTCCTCGTCGTGCTCGACGACGATCAGCGTGTTGCCGAGGTTCTTGAGCCGGACGAGGGTCTCGATGAGCCGGTGGTTGTCGCGCTGGTGCAGCCCGATCGACGGCTCGTCGAGCACGTAGAGCACGCCGACCAGCCCGGACCCGATCTGGGTGGCCAGCCGGATGCGCTGCGCCTCGCCGCCGGCCAGTGTGGCGGCGGCCCGGTCGAGCGAGAGGTAGTGCAGCCCGACATCGACCAGGAAGCCGAGCCGTGCGTTGATCTCCTTGAGGACGCGCTCACCGATCAGGTGATCGCGGTCGGAGAGGGTCAGGGTGTGCAGCCACTCTGCGGCGTCACCGATGGACAGGCTCGCCACCTCGGCGATCGAGCGGCCCTCGACGGTCACGGCCAGGATCTCCGGCTTGAGCCGGGTGCCGGCACACGTCGGGCACGGCACCTCGCGCATGAAGCCCTCGTACTTCTCGCGCGAATACTCGCTGTCGGTGTCGGCGTAGCGGCGCTCGATCCACGGCACCACGCCCTCGTAGTTGGCGTAGTAGGAACGGTCGCGGCCGTAGCGGTTGCGGTAGCTGACGTGCACCTGCTCGGTGAGCCCGTGCAGCACCGCCTTCTGGGCCCGCGCCGGGAGCCGGTCCCAGGGCGTTTCGACGGAGAACCCGATCGAGTCGGCGACGCCCTGCAGCAACCGCAGGAAGTACTCGCTGGTCTGCCCCGTGGCCCACGGTGCGATCGCGCCCTCGCGAAGTGACTGCTCGGGGTCGGGAACGACGAGTTCGGGGTCGACCTCCTTGCGGGTGCCGAGCCCGGTGCAGACCGGGCAGGCCCCGAACGGGGAGTTGAAGGAGAACGACCGGGGTTCGAGCTCGTCGATGGCGAGCGGGTGGTCGTTGGGACAGGCCAGCCGTTCGGAGTAGCGGCGCTCGCGGTGCGGGTCGTCCTCCGGCAGGTCGACGAAGTCGAGGATCACGACGCCGCCCGCCAGGCCGAGCGCGGTCTCGATCGAGTCGGTGATCCGCTGCTTGCTCGACGGCTTGACCGACAGCCGGTCGACGACCGCCTCGATCGTGTGCTTCTCCTGCTTCTTCAGCTTCGGCGGGTCGGTCAGCGGATAGACCACACCGTCGATCCGCACCCGCGCATAACCCTTTACCTGAAGGTCAGCCAGGAGATCGACGTACTCGCCCTTGCGCTCGCGGATCACCGGCGCCAGCACCTGAAAACGCGTGCCGGCGTCCATCTCGAGGATCCGGTCGACGATCTGCTGCGGGGTCTGCTTGGCGATCGGTTCGCCGCACACGGGGCAGTGCGGGCGGCCGATGCGGGCCCAGAGCAGCCGCAGGTAGTCATAGACCTCGGTGATGGTGCCGACCGTGGACCGCGGGTTCTTCGAGGTCGACTTCTGGTCGATCGACACCGCCGGCGACAGGCCCTCGATGAAATCGACGTCTGGCTTGTCCATCTGCCCGAGGAACTGCCGCGCGTAGGCCGACAGCGACTCGACGTAGCGGCGCTGCCCCTCGGCGAAGATCGTGTCGAACGCCAGGCTCGACTTGCCCGAGCCGGACAGCCCGGTGAACACGATCATCGCGTCTCTGGGCAGGTCGAGATCGACGTCCTTGAGGTTGTGCTCGCGGGCGCCTCTGACAACCAGTCGATCAGTCAACAACGAAGTCTCACGTTCTGCGCATCGGGTCGGCCTCCGAGCCTAATGACCGGATCCGACATAGTGGGGCGATGCCCCGGACAATCGCCTCCAACACCGCCGTCGACCTCAACGCACTGCTCGACTTCGTCCGTCCCCGGCACCAGATGATCCTGGTCACCCGGCGCCGCGACGGCGCCCCGCAGCTGTCCCCGGTCACCGGGGGTGTGGACGCCGACGGCCGGATCGTCATCTCCACCTACCCCGAGCGGGCCAAGGTCGCGAACCTGCGCCGCTCCCCCGAATCTGCGGTGCTGGTGCTCTCCGACGACTTCGGCGGTGCGTGGGTACAGGTCGACGGCACCGCCGAGGTGCTGGACCTGCCGGACTCGATCGAGCCGCTCGTCGACTACTTCCGGGCCATCAGCGGCGAGCACCCGGACTGGGACGAGTACCGGCAGGCGATGCGCGACCAGGGCAAGTCGCTGATCCGGATCACTCCCACGCGGTGGGGTCCGGTGGCCACCGGCGGTTTCCCGGCCCGCCTCGCCGACTGACGCTGCGCCGGACCACCTCTCGGTGATCATCTCGCTGTCAGGCCCGGCTACCGGGGCCCGCGGGCGAGATGATCATGCGAGGGTCCAGTCCACCGGTTCGGCGCCCTGCTGGGCGAGCAGCGTGTCGGCCCGGCTGAACGGTCGCGAGCCGAAGAAGCCGTTGGCCGCCGACAGCGGACTCGGATGCGCCGACTTGATCGCCGGTCTTGCGCCGAGCAGCGGCTGCAGGGTCTGCGCGTCGCGGCCCCACAGGATTGCGACCATCGGCTGATCGCGTGCGACCAGCGCCCGGATCGCCTGCTCGGTGACCGGCTCCCAACCCTTGCCGCGGTGTGATGCGGACGCGCCGGGTGCGACGGTCAACACTCGGTTGAGCAACAACACGCCGTGCTCGGACCACGAGGTCAGGTCACCGTGGTCGGGCGGCGCGACGCCGAGGTCGTCGCGCAACTCGCGGTAGATGTTGACCAGGCTGCGAGGGATCGGCCGCACGTGCCGTTCGACCGCGAAGCACAGCCCGATCGGGTGACCGGGTGTCGGGTACGGGTCCTGCCCGACGATCAGGACGCGGACATCGGCGAACGGCTGTTGGAACGCGCGCAGCACGACATCGCCGGCCGGCAGATACCGGCGACCCGCGGCGACCTCGGCGCGCAGGAAGTCACCCATCGCCGCGATCTGCGGGGCGACGGGTTCCAGTGCCTCGGCCCAGCCGGCCTCGACGATCTCGGGCAACGGGCGCGGCGGCATGACTGCGAACCTAACTGCTCGTCGGACGGCACCGAAAATCGGGCGTATGCGCCCGCATCGGGCACGCTCGGAGGCTTCTGGATCAACTCTTTCGCGAGAAGGCTTTCGGCACGCCGCCTCGTCCGCTAGGCATGCGATAGCTGGGGATCGATCTTTCACCACATGGCTGGAGAACGGCATGCCCGCTCGCCCTCGTTCGACCCGTGTCGCGAAGAAGGCAACCGCCAAGAAGACGACCGCAAAAGGCCACCGCGAAGAAAGCGACCGCACGCGCGAAGAAGATCACCGCGGCCAAGAAGACCACCGCGCAAGAAGACCACCGCGGCCAAGAAGACCACCGCGGCCAAGAAGACCACCGCGGCCAAGAAGACCACCGCGGCCAAGAAGGTGCGCGCCACAGCGACTCGCCGGCTGCAGTTCGAACCCGACCCGCAACGGCTCATCGACCTGCTCGGTGACCGCCTCCCCGACACCGACGATCAGCCGCGTCCGAGTCACGTGGTCCGCATCGTGCGGCCCGACGATCTCGTCGTCCTGCAGGTCAGCTGCTTCGACATCGACCTGGTCGACGGCGGCGCCGGCGCTCACGGACCGGTACTGACCCCGACGAACGACGGCGCCTACCTGGTCGTCACGCTCACCTTCCAGCACATCGCCGAGCAGGCGTTCTCCCTCATCGACGGAGAGGACCCGGTCACCCCGGTGCAGGTGCTCGTCGCGGAGCCGTCGCGGGTCGCATACTCGGTGCCGGCCGGAACCCGCATCGCGTACAGCAGCGCCGGCATCCTCGCCGCTCTGTCGCAGCTGCCGCTGCGCGTGGTCCCGGTCGCCACCCCGCGCCCGGTCCGGCTCGGCGTGGGTCTCGGCCTCGGCGACCTCGCGCCGGTGGTCACGCTGCCCGGTGGCCTGCAGCTCGCCCACGCCGATGCCGGGGTGCTCTTGACCCACCAGGCCGGCCGGCAGCGCGCGAGCGCGGTGATCTCTGCGACCGACACGCTCATCGGACAGGCGAGCTCGCTGCGGGTGGCTCGGGCCCTTCTCGCCGAGCACGGCGCCGTCGACCTCACCGGCCTGCTCGGCGCGCAGCCGGTCGGCACCAGGCGCCCGTTGTCCCCCGACGCCGGAATCAGTCGCACCGGGCTCGGCGACGTGATCACGCGGCCACTGCCGCCGGTCCGGCCCACCCGGCAACCACCGCGCCGCCCGAACCCGGACGAAACCGCGATCGAGGCGCCGTGGCGGCTGTTCCTGTCCCCGAGCAGTCAGGGCGCGTTCACGCACGCCACCGAACCCCGCGCCGCTGAGGGCGATCCGGACCGCGTCGAGCTCTGGCACTCGCGCCTCGGCGTGCGCCAGGTCGCCACCGACGGCACGGTCAGCGTCGACGAGACCAGCACCACGCAGCGGGTCGTGCGCGCGGTCTGGGCGCGCGACAAGGACGGCTCCGAGCCGACCGCGCAGAACAACCTGCCGTTCCGGATGTCGCTGAGCGGCCTCGATCGCATCATGCTCGTGCGGCAGAGCGCCGACAACTCCGTCGCGACCCCGGAGCCGGTCGACGTCACCCGCCTCTACCTGTCCAGCCAGGGCGCGTGGCTCGATCTGCACGGCAAGTGGGAGGCCGAGCAGTACGCGCCGAGCCCGGCGATCGAGTCGTGGGACCACATCGCCCCGATGGGCCGCGACCAGTACGTCAAGGTCGAGTACCCCGGCTACCTGTTCCCCTTCGGCCACCGTTGCTCGCTGATCAAGGTCACCGAGCGACGCATCGACGACACCAGCGGACCGGTCGCGTGGCTCTACCAGCGCAAGTTCATCGTCGTCCGGGAACCGGTGCGCACCTACAGCGACCTCGACATGCCGTTCATCCAGGTCCGGGTCAAGCCGGTCGTCACGCCTGACCTGAAGGACCCGTTGGTGGCGTCGACGCCGAACGTCATCGACCTCGATCAGCTGTTCTGGCCGACCGTCGGCAACGACAAGTTCCAGTTCACCCTCGAGTGCCTCGACCACGACGGCAAGCCGGTCACGCTGCCGGCGCCGCTGCTGTTCGTCGGCATCACCCGGGGCACCACCGCGATCGACCGCAAGGCCATCCAGGACGCCTACACCACGCCCGACTCCGGCCAGCCGGCGCCGCGCGCCATTCCCGCGTTCTCGCAGAACATCGCCTACGCCAAGAGCTCCAAGCCGGGCGACACCTCCTACGAGACAATCGAGCTGCGCTTCACCGGCGACCCCGGGATCCCGAAGACGCCCACGGCCCTGCACTCGCAGCCGCACCTGTCCGGATTCACCTTCGTGGTGCCGGCGATGAAGAAGCTCGCGCCCCAGGCACCGCCGGTCACGGGCAAGTACGCCGGCCCGTATCTCACCAACGGCTTCACCGGCCCGAACGCCACGCCGCAGGTGTTCCTGGAGCTCGATGCCATGACGCCGATCTCGTTCGGCAAGGCGGCGGGCGGCAGCACCGAGAAGTCCGGCGGGTTCGTCCAACCGGACCTGCCGGTGCGCGGGCTGTCCCGCTCGCTCGGCACCGTGGGGCAGGTCGGCAGCATCGTCAACCCGCCGGCCGGCAAGCAACCGTTCGAGCCGCTGGACTTCCTCGACGGTGTGCTGCCCAAGCTGTTCGGGCTCTTCTCCCTCGTCGACATCCTGCAGGCGGTGGGCCTGGACAAGGCCCCCCAGTTCGTCACCGAACAGCTCGGCGACATCGCCGGCATGCTCGACGACCTGCAGAGCGCGCAGCAGGCGTTGATCGACGGCACGACCCAGTTGGCGCAAGAGGCCACCACGGCGGCCACCGCACCGCTGCGCCAGGCCGCGACCGATGCGCACACCGCGCTGCAGACCATCGAGTCGCAGTTCACCCCGGCCTTCTCGGCGCTGACGAACGCCATCTCGGCATTCGGTACCAGCGGCGACGCCGACGCACTCCAAGCGGCGGCGAAGACCGCGCTCGACGACCTCGCGCACACGATCACCGACCTCGGCACCCAGGTCGGTGCACTCTCGCTCCCGCCGGTCGTCAAAGCGCGCCTGCAACGAGTCGTGGACGCGCTCAAACCGCTCACCGCACTCGCCGGCCAGGCCGCGAAGATCCTCGAACGGATCAGCCAGATCATCGACTTCGTCAAGGGACTCGACCCCGACAAGCTCTCGGTCAAGGCGAGCTTCGAGTGGCGCCCGAAGCTGCAGAACTTCCCGAAGGACAAAGACAAGGACTCAGCGCTGTTCTACGTCGATCCCGACGGGCTGCTGCTCTCGATCGAGGCCCGCGCGTCGGGCGCGGACGGTGTCGGCGTCGACGTCCTCGCCGAGCTGCGCAACTTCGGTCTCAACCTGTTCATGGACGCCACGCTGATCCGGATCTCGTTCGACCGGCTGTCGTTCCGGTCGAGCAACGGGCGCAAGCCCGAGGTCGACGTCGTCATGAACCAGATGCAGTGGCAGGGGGTGCTGAGCTTCATCGCGACCCTCGAGGAGCTCATCCCCTCGGACGGGTTCGCCGACCCGCCCTACGTCGACGTCAGCGCAGACGGGGTGAAGGCCGGTTTCGACCTGGCGCTGCCCAACGTGGCCGTCGGCGTCTTCAGCCTGGAGAACATCTCCCTCGGCGCCGACGTCGCCGTGCCGTTCCTCGGCGACGCGGTGACGGTCGGGTTCCACTTCTGCACCAGGGAAAAACCGTTCCGGCTCACCGTGTTGTGCGTCGGCGGCGGCGGTTTCGTCGGGCTGCGCATCTCCCCCAAGGGCATCGTGCTGCTGGAGATGTCGTTGGAGGCCTGCGCGCAACTCGCCATCGATCTCGGCGTCGCCTCCGGCTCGGTGTCCATCTCGGTCGGGGTGTACCTGCGCCTGGAAGGCGACGACGGGTCGCTGACCGGGTACTTCCGCATCCGCGGTGAGGTCGACGTCCTGGGCCTGATCTCGGCGTCGATCACCCTGGAACTGTCGCTGACGTACGAGTTCAACAGCGGGAAGCTCGTGGGCCGGGCCTCGATCGAGGTCGAGGTCGAGGTCCTCTTCTTCTCCTTCTCGGTCACGGTGTCGTGCGAGCGTCGGCTCGCGGGCTCGAACAACGACCCCACCTTCGCCGAGTTCCTCGGGATCGCGGCCGACGGCACCGTGCCGAACCCAGGTGCACCGGACGGCGGCGTGCCGGCCTGGACCGACTACTGCACCGCGTTCGCGGGGGTGTGAGCGATGCCGATCGAGGGCTACCTGGTCACCGCGCTGCCGCACAGCGCGGCACCCGACGCCGCGAAACACCTGTCGCTGTTCGTCACGCACCGGCTGACGCCGGACAACGCGAAGGGCAAGGTCGGCGACTTCCCGCACGTGTCCGACTGGACCACCCAGCTGGCGACGGCGACCATCACCGTGAGCGGACGCGTCGGCGGGGTACTGCGCTCGATCCCCGTCACGCCGTTGCTCGACCGGCTCGACCCGACCCTGTGGCCGCGGGTGTTCCCATCCGCGCTCACCGTGCTGCCGTGGCAGACGCCCGACCCGGCCAGCCAGCCGTGGCGCACCTTCCCCGCGCACCGGATGCAGGCGCACGCGCTCACCGCACACGCCCTGAGCCTGCTCTCCTCCCCCGTCGACCCGCCGACCGTGGCCGGGAACGTGTTGGCCCAGGCGCTGCTGCGGCAGTTCGTCGACGCCGATCGGCTGACCGTCGACATGCTGCTCGGCGAGTTCGGGCAGGGCCTCGACCCGTCCATCACCCGTCGCCTGGACGCCGCCGCAGGCGTCGGCAGCGCCGCGCTCACCTCGGCGCTGCTCGACGCGCAGGGCAGCGTGCCGGCCGCGCTCCTGCTCGCCGCCGATGCACACCTCGCCCGGCGCTACTACCAGCGGCCCGAGGAGCAGACGCCGTACCGGCCCGAACCGGACCCCACGTACACACCGGCGCCGGTCACGCAGGACCCGCCGGACTTCCACCGCCGGGCCTCGCTGCTCGGCGACCTGTCACCGTTGCTGCGCAAGCTCGGCCTGGTGATCGACGTGCGCGTCGACGATCTCGCCACGCTCGCCGGCGTCACCGAAATCTCCGCCGACATCGCGGTTCCGGGGCTCGACAACCAGGTGATCGCGCAGCCGCGGATCGCCTGCACCGTCGACGGTTCGAGCTTCACGGCTGACTCGGCCAGCGGTGACTACGACCGCGGCATGCTCCGCCTCGGCGACGGCGAGTCGTTCACCATTCTCGACCTCGACCCGGACGCGTCCGGGCTGAAGCTCGAGCAGTACGTGCGGACCCTGCCTCGACTGCTGGCCACCGAGACGAACGGCGACGACAGCAGCTCCGCACCGAGCACGCTGCGCGGCACCGGTTTCGCGATGGCCCGCAACGACCGCGCCGACCAGTTGCGCAACCGGCTCACCGGCGCGCCCGGCCGCGATGCGGACATCATGGCCGGCAAGGGACCGGCCCTGCACCTGGAGGACGTCGGGCGCGGGGTGCGGCTCGAGGCCTGGGACGACGTCTCCAAGACGTGGCACTCGCTGCACCGGCGCCGGCTCTCGGCCGACGTCGACGGCGCCGGGGCGGTGCTCGACGCCGCGCCGGACACCGGCTTCCTGCAGGGCGCCTCGCTGACCAAGGCCGACGGCGTCGCGAATGCACCGCTGCACTCGCACGAGGTGGTCGCCGGCTGGGACGGCTGGTCGTTGTCGGCGCCGCGGCCCGGCCTCACCGTCGTGCACGCCGGCGGCACCGAACAGCTGGTGCCGCCGCCCACGCCGGCCCCCGATCCCGATCACCCGGTGCAGAGCGTGTCGAGCGTCGAGGCCGGCACGTTGCCGCGGCTGCGCTACGGCCGCAGCTACGCGTTCCGCGCGTGGGCCGTCGACCTCGCCGGCAACAGCGTCCCGCACACCGTCGCCGGTCCGGTCGACGCCGGCGACGGCGGGGTGAGCGGGCCGCCACCGGAGGCACCCGCGGCGCCGGACGCCGACACGACGGCCGCAGCCGACACGATGGCCGCCGACGTGCACGCGCACCTGGGCACCGACGCGACCGTGCTGCCCGGCCGGGCCGCCAATCTCGGCGCCGCCACGATCGGCGCGCTACGCAAGGATCTCGGCACCTTGCGCACCCGGCCGGTGGAAGGCCCCACGATCGCCGGTCGCGCCGGCGGCGCCGACGCCGGGAACCTGCGCGTGACCGATGTCGCGGATCTCGACGCGTTGGTGTCCTCGCGGCTGGCGACCACGGTTGCGCAACCGGTCCCGCGGCGGGAGCTGATCGAACGCACCGTCGACGACGTGCTGCCCAACCTCGCCTCGCTCGCCGAACGGACCGAGTCGGCGGTCCCGGCCACGACGCTGGCCGCGGCGCTCGGCACGGCGGTGCTGGCCCAGACGGGGCTTGCGAAGGACGCCATCGCGGCCGCGCTGGCCCGACTGCAGCACGTGGTCACCGCGCCCCGGCCGTTCCTGCGCTGGGACCCGGTGCTGGAACCGGTCGTGGTGCCCCGCCACGCCTACAGCGAGGCCGAGTCACTGCTCACGCTCGTCGTGCGCTCCGGCGTCACGGGGCCGGCACCCGACGGCGTCACGATGACCGTCGTCGCGCCCGAGGAGTACGTACCTGCCGTGCTCGCGGCGCATCCTGAGCTGGCCTTGGCATGGCGCGTCGACTCGCAACGTCACCTGGTGCCGCCCAAGACCAGCCAGTTCGAATGCGAGCTGCACGGCCTGTTCGACGCGGCGTTCGGCGGCGCGAGCGCGGCCGAGGTCAAGAAGGCACTGGCGATCGCGCTGCGCGAAGCCGGCACCCTCACCGACACCACGATCGCCGATCCGGACACGCCCGGATTGCGGATTCCGCAACCAGGGGTGCAGCTCGTCACCGGGCCGACCGCCGACCCGCCGGCGATCACCGATCCGGCCGACCTGGTGCGCGGCGACGGGTTGGCCCGCGGCCAGTACGCCGTCCACGACGTGGACACGCTGCGGGTGCCGTACCTGCCGGACCCGCTTGCCGACGGCGTGTCCCTGGTCTTCCCCGACGGCGGCCAGGGCACCGAACTGACCGGCCTGCTGGCCGTCGAGGGCACCCGGCTGCCGTACGCCGGTGCGTGGCCCGACCCGGTGCCGTGGCGATTGGTGCTGAGCGGCGCGCCGACCCTCGGTGCCGATGCCCGTGACGGGATCGTGCAGATGACGCTGCCGCCCGGCGAGCAGTTGCGGATGCGGGCGTCGAGCTCCATCCGCCCCGACAAGCTCGACCTGCTCGGGCTGTGGCGTTCCCTGCCTGCGGCGCTGCGCACCAACCCGCTGTTCGCGGACGCCGCCGCCGACGGATGGTTCTGGTGGCTCACGCCGGCCACCACCATGCGGCTCGTGCACGCCGTGCCACGCCCGCTGCGCGCGCCACGGTTCATGCTGCTGCAGCCCGAGCGTGACGAGAACGCCACGAGCGTGACACTCTTCGCCGGCGTCGACGCACACGCGCCGAGCACCGACCGCCTCGACATCGAGGCCACCTGGAGCGAGTGGGTCGACGACGTCAGCAAGCCGACCCCGACCTACGTCGAGGGCGTCACCGCGGCCGTCGGCCACACCACGGTCGACGCGGACGAGCAGATCGTCGTGCTGGCCGACAAGGACCAAACCGTTGCGCTGCCCGACGGGTCGTCCCTGCAGGTCCACGGCGCGGTGCACCAGACCGGCGACACGAAGCACCGAATGATCGACTATCGCTTGCGCGCCACCACGCGCTTCCGCGAATACTTCGACCCACGGTTGCTGAACGAGCTCGACGACTACTCGGTGGCCGGACCGGCACACACCACGAACGTGCGCAGCTCCGCCCGCCCGGCCAAGCCCGTGGTGCGCGACCTCATCCCCTTGCTGCGCTGGCACCAGGAGACCGAGGAGGACCAGCCGTTCGCGCTGAGCCGGACCCGCCGTGGCGGCGTGCGGATCTACCTCGGCCGCCCCTGGTACACGACCGGCAACGGCGAGTTGCTCGCCGTCATCCTCGCCCGCGGCCGCACCACCGCCGGCACCGAGGTGAGCCAGTGGGGCGCCGACCCGGCGTTCTTCCAGGACGGCCCCGACCAGCGTGGCGACCTGCCGCTGGTCGACCGGTTCCACGCGCGCGGCATCGACGACCGCCCGGAGGCCGCCCGCCCAGTGGGCATCGAGGCCGTCGACTCGCTCGTCGACCTGCCCGGACAGCCGAACGTCACCCTGCTGGGTTACCAGCCGGAGTTCTCCGCGGAACGCGGCCTGTGGTTCGTCGACGTCGCGCTCGACCCGGGCCCGGCGTTCTGGCCGTTCGTGCGGCTCACGGTCGCGCGCTACCAGCCGAACTCACTCGACGGCCTCACGCTGTCCCCCATCGTCAAGTGCGACTTCGTCCAGGTGCTGCCGCAACGCACCGCCCTGCTCTCGCGCCCGGACGCGGGCACGGCACGCGTGGTCATCACCGGGCCGGTCGGGGTGCCCGGTCATCTCGGGGCGACCGACGAGTTGCCGTTCGCCGCCCGCGTCACGGCATCCCGGGTCATGCACGCCCGACTGGAGCGGCGGGTCCCCGCGATCGGCACCGACCTGGGGTGGGAGACCGTCACCGCGACGGTGTTGCCGGTGCGCGGCATCGACGGCACCACGGTGTCCTGGGAAGGCGCGATCACGCTGCCGCCCGACCTGGCACCACTACCGCCGCAGCGGCCGGGCACGAACCCGGACTGGCGCGTCGTGGTCGAGGAGTGGGAGGCGCTGCCGGCCGACCCGATGCTCGCGCCGCCGGCCGCGCTGGCCGCGGTGCAGCGCCGCGGGATACGCGTGATCTACGCCGATCAGCTGCCGCTCTGACGCACCGCGGCTCGGATCTCCTCCGCCGCTGCGTCGATCGGCACGTCGCGCCGCTCGTCGGTGCGGCGGTCACGCAACTCGACCAGGCCGTCGACCAGGCCTCTGCCGACGATCACGATCGTCGGCACCCCGATCAGTTCGGCGTCCTTGAACTTCACCCCGGGTGACACGCCGCGCCGGTCGTCGTACATCACCTCGATGCCGTTCGCCTCGAGCTGCTCGGCCAGTGCCTCGGCGGCGGCGAACACGGTCTCGTCCTTCCCGGTGGCCACCAGATGCACGTCCGCCGGCGCGACGACACGAGGCCAGCACAGCCCCTTGTCGTCATAGGTCTGCTCGGCCAGCGCGGCCACCGCGCGAGTGACGCCGACGCCGTAGGAACCCATCGTCACCGTCACCGGCTTGCCGTCCTGGCCCAGCGCGGTGAGTCCGAATGTGTTCGCGTACTTGCGGCCGAGCTGGAACACGTGCCCGAGCTCGATGCCACGGGCGATCTCCAACGGCGAACCGCAGCGCGCACAGCGGTCGCCGTCGCGGATCTCCACCGCGCCGATCTCGCCGTCCGGGGTGAAGTCTCGGCCGCGTACCACGTCGGCCGCGTGCTTGCCCGGTTCGTTCGCGCCGGTGACCCACGCGCTGCCCTCGGTGACCAGAGGGTCGACCAGGTAGCGGACCTTCAGCTCGGCGAGCACCTGCGGGCCGATGTACCCCTTGACCAGACCCGGCTGGGCAGCCAGGTCGTCCGGGCCGGCCTGCTCGACGAGCACCGGTTCGAGCTGTCCGCCGATCCGCTTGAGGTCGACGTCCCGGTCGCCGGGCACACCCACCACCAGCAGCTCCCAGCCGTCCGTGCCCGGCGTGTGGGTGCGCAGCACGACGTTCTTGAGGGTGTCGGCCGCGGTGGTGTCGTAGCCGAGCTCGCGCATGCGCGCGACCAGTGTCTCGATGGTCGGCGTGTCCGGGGTGTCCAGCACCTGCGCCGGTGGGTGGTCGCTCGGGTCGGAGGGCTCCGGCGCGGCGATCTCCACCGCCTCGGTGTTCGCCGCGTAGTCGCAGTTCGTGCACTGCACGAAGCTGTCCTCACCTGACGGCGCCGGCGCCAGGAATTCCTCCGATGCCGAACCGCCCATCGCGCCCGACACCGCAAAGACGATCTTGTACTCGAAGCCGAGGCGGCCGAAGATCCGCTCGTAGGCGTCGCGGTGCGCGTGATACGCGCGCTCGAGGCCTTCGTCGGACAGGTCGAAGGAGTACGAGTCCTTCATGATGAATTCGCGTCCGCGCAGGATCCCGGCCCGTGGCCGCGCCTCGTCGCGGTACTTCGTCTGGATCTGGAACAGCGCCAGCGGATAGTCCTTGTAGGAGGAGTACTCGCCCTTCACCAGCAGGGTGAACAGTTCCTCGTGGGTTGGCGCGAGCAGGTAATCGGCATTCTTGCGGTCGGAGAGCCGGAACAGCGTGTCGCCGTAGTCGGACCAGCGGCCGCTCTCCTCGAAGATCTCCCGCGGGATGATCGCCGGGAAATGCACCTCCTGCGAGCCGATCCCGACCATCTCCTCGCGCACGATCCGCTCGACGTTCGCGAGCACCCGGATCCCGAGCGGCAGCCACGAGTAGATGCCCGGAGCCACCCGGCGCACGTAGCCGGCGCGGACCAACAGTTTGTGGCTGGGCACCTCGGCGTCGGCCGGGTCGTCGCGCAGCGTGCGCAGGAACAGTGTGGAGAGTCGAAGCACGCGCCAAGGTTAGTGCCGATCGCACGTGATCATGCACGGACCGCCGCCAGGGCGACGGCCCGTGCATGATCATCAGGTTGCGGGGCGGTCAGGCAGCGTTGACGATCCCGTAGATCGCGTTCAGCTTGGCCTGGGTGAACCGGGTGCCGCTGTTGTTGGTGCCGTCCGAGCCGTTGGTGTGCACGCCCATGCCGCACACGCCGCTGCAGTACGGGCCGGACCGGTATTGCCACACCGGCGACCCGCTCTCGCCGCCGACGGTGTCGTTCTGGTAGTACAAGCGGTCCGCGGAACTGGCCCGCACGTAGTCGTAGGACTGCCACTGCGTCGACGGCTTGTCACCGGGATAGCCCTGCACGCGGGTGAACGTGCCGTTCAGCGACGCCGACTGCCACCAGGTGCCGAACCAGCCGGTCGAGTTTCCGACGGAGCAGTTCAGCTTGACGATCGACGTGTCGTAGTTGGAGTCGGCACCGCTGGCCCACCCGTGGAAGGCGTAGATGTTGCGCGCCCCGCACGTCCCGAACGGTGCATTGCCGCCGTTGCTGCCCGGCACGAACGTCAGGCCCGAATACCAGGTACCGGCGCCGTCGGTGACGCAGTGGCCGGCCGAGAGCAGGGTGTCCTTCCCGACCATCCAGCCCGTGCACCACAGCCCGCCGTTGCGATTGATCAGCACGATCGCGCTGTTCGGGTAGGTGGTGGTCGCCGTCACCCGGGTGCGGCTGTCGGAGCCGATGACGCTGTTCGGCTGCATGCCGCGGACCGGCCGGGTGAGCGGCTTGAGCGGAGCCTGACCGTCGTGGCCGGGCACGTCGGCGGCGGCTCCGGCGAGCCTCGCGGCGGCCGCCGGCGTCACGACCGCGCCGCTGTGCGTCACCAAGCTGCTCTTCGCGAGCTTGACCGGCGCGGCGGGTTTCGCCGCATTCGCGGGTGCGGCCGTGGCCACCAACCCGGCCAGTGACACACCCGCCGTCGCCAGAACGATGATCTTGCGTACCTGCATGGTCTTCCCTCCCTTGCGGAGGCACCGTGCCTCCAGGCGGACGGACCTGCGGATCGCGCAGCTGATACCTGGTTGAGAACGGCCCCTGGCACGCGATCGCCAGGTCGCCGAAATCGCGGTTGTGCCGGGATGAGATCGTGGACGAACGCAGCGCGCCCGCTTCGGAGGCGTCGCAAGAGTCGAGGAGGTGCCCGGATGTCCATCGCCGTTGCCCGGGTGACCTCCGCTCTCGCCCATTCAGCTGCGCACTGACCACCCGCTCCGACGCGGTGGCTGTGCGCCACCTCGAGGAGTTCTGCGTTGCGTCTGTACGACGACATCTATGACGACCCCGGCTATTCCAGCTGGGACACCGCTCAACACGGCCCCGATCCACGTCCGGACTGGGTCGTCACCGAACTGTGCGCCATCGACACCGATCTCGGTGTCCTCAAGACCGGCAAGGAGGCCGACGTCCACCTCGTCGACCGGGCCGTTCCGGGCGGACCCGCCTGCCTACTTGCGGCCAAGCGGTTCCGCACCGCCGACCACCGGATGTTCCACCGCGACGCCGGGTACCAGGAGGGCCGGCGTACTCGTCGATCCCGTGACACCCGCGCCATGGCCCGGCGTACCGACTACGGGCGGGAACTGGCCGCCGGGCAGTGGGCGAGCGCGGAATTCGCCGCGCTCGGCGCGCTGTGGCAGGCCGGCGCGCCCGTGCCGTATCCCGTTCAGCTGTCCGGCACCGAGGTGATGCTCGAGTTCATCGGCGAGCCGGATGGCACCGCCGCGCCGCGGCTGGCGCAGTGCCGCCCGGATCCCGACGAGCTCGCCGACCTGTTCGCCGCGTGCGTCGACGCGATGCGGGTACTCGCCCGCGCCGGTTACGCGCACGGTGACCTGTCGGCCTACAACATCCTCGTGCACCACGGCCGGCTGGTGCTCATCGACGTGCCCCAGATCGTCGACGTCGTCGCGAATCCGCGGGGTGCGGAATACCTCGAACGCGACTGCCGCAACGTGTGCCGCTGGTTCACCGCCCACGGCCTGCGTACGGCCGAGCTCGACGAGCTGTTCGGCGACCTGATGGCCGAGGCGGTGAGTGGTTGGTGACCCGTAGGGTCGAAGCGTGCCCCACTTCGACTTGGCGATCATCGGCAGCGGCTCGGGCAACTCCCTGGTCACTCCCGATTTCGACGACTGGCGCATCGCCATCGTCGAGGACTCGACCTTCGGCGGCACCTGCCTGAACGTCGGGTGCATCCCGACGAAGATGTACGTGTACCCGGCCGACCTCGCGTCGGACGCACGCGAGGCCGGCGAGCTCGGCGTCGACATGTCCGTCGACGGTGTGCGCTGGCGCGACATGCGCGACCGGATCTTCGGCCGCATCGACCCGATCTCGGCGGCCGGTCGGGACTACCGGCGCAACGGGCGCAACACCGAGCTGTTCGAGACCCACGCGACGTTCGTCGATGCGCACACCCTGGCGCTCGGTACCGGCGCCACGATCACCGCTGATCGCATCGTGATCGCCGCCGGGTCGCGGGCCACCGTGCCGGACATCGTGCTCCAGTCGCGGGTGCCGTACTACACCTCGGACACCGTGATGCGCATCGACGACGTGCCGAAGCGGGTCGCGATCCTCGGCGGCGGATACATCGCCGCCGAGTTCGCGCACATCTTCTCCGCCTTCGGCGCCACGACCACGCTCATCCTGCGCGGCGACAAGATGACCAAGCACCTCGACCGTGAGATCGCCGTCGCCTTCACCAAGGCGGCGCAGCGGAACTGGGACGTGCGGCTCGGATACCACCTCGCGGCGCTGCACGTGGAGGGCGAGACCGTCTGCATGACGCTCGACGACGGTTCCTTCCTCGAGGCAGATCTGCTGCTCGTCGCGACCGGCCGGGTGAGCAACGCCGACCGGCTCGATCTCGAGGCGGCCGGGATCGCCACCCGGCCGGACGGCCGGCCGGTCGTCGACGCCTACCAGCGCACGTCGGTCCCGGGCATCTGGGCCCTCGGAGATGTGAGCTCGGACTACCAGCTCAAGCACGTGGCCAACCACGAGGCCCGGGTGGTGGCGCACAACTTGGCGCATCCGGACGACCTCGTCGAGTCCGATCACCGGTTCGTCCCCTCCGCGGTGTTCACCAACCCGCAACTCGCGAGTGTCGGGCTCACCGAGGAGCAAGCCGTCGAGAAGGGAATCCGTTACGTCACCGCAACACAGCCGTACGGGTCGACCGCGTACGGCTGGGCGATGGAGGACGACGTCGGGCTGTGCAAGCTCGTCGCCGACCCGGACACCGGGCTGCTGCTGGGCGCGCACCTGATGGGCGAGCAGGCCTCGACGCTCATCCAGCCGCTGATCCAGGCGATGAGTTTCGGGTTGCGCGTCCACGAGATGGCCCGGGGCCAGTACTGGATCCATCCGGCGCTCACCGAAGTGGTCGAAAACGCCCTGTTGAGCTTGCGTCTCGCTTAACATTCCGGCTCTAGGCTCGATGCGTGCGGAATTTCCAAGTCACCACGCTCGGTGCCAATACCGAGCTGCTGACCCTGCCCTTCCAGCTCCCGCTGGAGGACTGGCAGGACTCGCGCATCGTCCACGTGCCACGCGGTATCTCGCGGCATGTCGTCCGATTCGTCGAGGCCGGTGGTGAGGTGTTCGCGATCAAGGAGGCCACCGACCGATTCGTGCTGCGCGAGCACGGCCTGCTGCGCCAGCTCGCCGACCACAACGTGTCAGTGGTCGAGGCCTACGGCACGGTCATCGACCGCCTGTCCGACGAAGGTGAGGAGCTGGGCGGGCTGTTGATCACCCGGCATCTGCAGTTCTCCCAGCCCTACCGCTCGCTGTTCACCGGCCGCGACCTCCCGGGACTGCGGATCCGGCTGCTCGACGCGCTCGCCGGCCTGTTCGTGCGCCTGCACCTCGCCGGGTTCTTCTGGGGCGACTGCTCGCTGTCCAACACCCTGTTCCGGCGCGACGCCGGTGCGCTCGCCGCCTACCTGGTCGATGCCGAGACCGGCGAGCTGCACCCGCGGCTCACCGCTGGGCAGCGTGAGCAGGATCTCGAGATCGCGACCATGAACATCGCCGGCGAGCTGATGGACCTGCAGGCCGCGGGGCTGCTCGGCGAGGACATCGACGTCGTCGACCTCGCCGGCCAGGCCCGCTCGCGCTACGAGTCGCTGTGGCAGGAAGTCACCCATGACGTCCTCATCCCGCCGGGTGAGAACTACCTCATCAACCAGCGACTGCGGCGCCTCAACGACCTGGGCTTCGACGTCGGCGAGATGACGATCAACACCGAGTCCGGCGGCATGCGGCTGCGCTTCGACCCGCAGGTCGTCGACGCCGGCCACCACCAGCGGCGATTGTTCGAGCTGACCGGGCTCCGGGTGCAGGCCAACCAGGCACGCGCGCTGCTGTCCGATCTCTGGCGTTACAAGGCCAAGTGGGAGGACGGCGTCGGGCACGCGATCCCGGACGACCTCGCCGCGCGCCGGTGGTTGGACGAGAAGTTCTATGCCACCGTCGGCAGCCTGCCGGCCGACCTTCGCTTCAAACTGCCCGACGCCGAGCTGTTCCACGAGATCAACGAACACCGCTGGCTGCTGTCCGAGTCGACCGGGCGCGACGTCGGCCGGGCGGCGGCCGTCGACGACTATGTCGATACCGTGCTGCGGGATCTGCCGGACACGCGCGTCGATCTGTCCGGGCCGCCCACGGAGGAGTTCGAGGCCATCTTCGACTGACCGGCTATGGTGACCATCGTCATGAGTGACGACACTTACACCGGAGCCGTGCAGGTCGGCGGCCCTGTCGACGTGCGCCACCTGCCCGGGCTCACCATTGCCAAGCTCGCCGTCGGTCCGATGTCGAACAACGCCTACCTGCTGCGGTGCACCGCCACCGGCGAAGGCCTGCTTATCGACGCTGCCAACGAGGCGCCGCGACTTCGCGAGCTGGTGCAGATCGACGGGCCGCCGGTGGCGGCGATCCTCACCACACACCGGCATGCCGACCACTGGCAGGCGCTGCCGGCACTCACCGACTTCGCCGGCGCCGCCGTGTACGCCGGCGAGCCTGACGCCGACGAGTTGCCGGTCGCCGTCGACGTGCTGCTCGGACACGGCGACGAGGTCACCGTCGGCGACGTCTCGCTGGAGATCATCGCCCTGCGCGGCCACACCCCCGGTTCGGTGGCCGTGCTCTACCGCGACCCCGAGGGCGTCCCGCACCTGTTCACCGGCGACTCGTTGTTCCCGGGTGGTGTGGGAAAGACGTGGTCGCCGGAGGACTTCGTCTCGTTGCTCGACGATGTCACCGCACGCGTCTTCGACGTCCTCCCGGACGAGACCTGGTTCTATCCGGGCCACGGCGACGACTCGACGCTCGGCGCCGAACGTCCGCATCTCGACGAATGGCGCGAGCGCGGCTGGTAGCTGCACCTGACAACTGTCATCGCGTGTCGGGGCGATAAAGCGCTGCCGTCCAGCGCCGTCGGGGGCCACGATCAATGGCATGACCGAACTACGCGCGCCCGCAGAGCTCGTGAGCCACCGCGCCCGGTGGTACTGGACGGCCCGGGCCGCCGTCGGCTGGATCGTGGTCGGCGTCCTCGCCACGATCGTGCTGAGCGCGAGCGACCCAGCTGCGGTTGTCGAAACGTGCATCGTGGCCGTGCTCGTCGTGCTGGCGCTCACCCACCTGCTCGTGATGCCGCAGTGGCGCTACCGGGTGCACAGGTGGGAGATCACCGAAACCGCCGCGTACACGCAGGCCGGATGGCTGCGCCAGGAGCGGCGCATCGCACCGATCGTGCGGATCCAGACCGTGGACACCGAACGCGGGCCGTTCGAGCAACTGTTCGGACTCGTCAACGTCACCGCCACCACCGCGTCGGCCAAAGGCCCGATCAAGATCAACGCGTTGGACCGCAGCGTCGCCGAGCGCACCGCGGCGTGGCTCACCGAACGCGCCCAGGCCAGCGGCGCGGACGGCACGTGAACGCCGCCACGCAGCAGGACACGCTCGACGACGCCGCCTGGCATCGGCTGAGCCGGCGAATGCTGCTGATCCACCCCGTCGTCGAGGTGGGCAAGGCACTGCCGGTGCTGATCGGGGTCTTCCTGGCCGGCTCGGTGCACGGCAACCAGGTGTGGGGGCTCGCGGCCACCGGCGTCGTCGTCGCACTCTCGCTGACCCGGTGGTTCACCACCCGACTGCGAGTGGGGGCCGACAGCGTCGAACTGCGGCACGGCCTGTTCCGCCGCAAGACCCGCGCGACCTCGCGCAGCCGCATCCGCACCGTCGACGTCAGCTCGCACCTGCTGCACCGGCTGCTCGGCCTGACCCGGGTGGTGATCGGCACCGGAACCAGCGACCGCCGCGGCGAGGGCCGGCTGGTGCTCGACGGCCTGCCGGTCGACACCGCGCTCGCCCTGCGCGATGACCTGTTGCACCGCTCGGCGAGCGTGACACTGCGCAAGGACGACCCGCACGAACGCGAGCTGGCCCGACTCGATCGACGGTGGATCGGCTACGCGCCGTTCTCGCTGTCCGGCGTGCTCACCGGCCTGGTGCTGTGGGGCTTCTACTGGCGGGTGCAGGGCGAGTCGGGTGTCGATCTGCTGCGCGTGGGACCGTTGCGCAGCCTCACCGACCTGCTGGAGCGCCAGTCCCCCGTGACCTTCGCGGCGGTCGTCGCGCTGGCCGTCGTGGTGTTCATCGCGGTGACCTCGACGCTCGGATATGTGCTGGCGTTCTGGAACTTCCGGTTGATCCGGCACGACGGCGGGACCGTCCAGGTGACTCGCGGGCTGCTCACGACCCGCACCACCAGCATCGAACGGCGCCGGCTGGTCGGCGTCGAGATCTCCGAGCCGCTGTCGCTGCGACTGGTCGGCGCGGCGCGCACCTCCGCCGTCGCCACCGGGCTGCGCGTCGGCCGCGGCGCGGAGCGCGGTGGCGAGGTGCTGTTGCCGCCGGCACCCGTGGCCGAAGCCGAGGCCGCAGGCATGCTCGTGCTCGACGGGTCACCCGCACTCACCGCCGCGTTGCACCGACACCCGATCACCGCGCTGCGGCGCCGGGTCAACCGAGCGGTGATCGTCGGCACGGCGCTGCTCGCGGTGTCCTTCGCCGCCTGGCAGTGGGGTGCGCCGCTGTGGATCGTCGCCGTCGGCGCCGCCGCCCTGGCCGCCTCGATCACGCTCGGCGTCGATCGCTACCGCAACCTCGGGCATGTGCGCTCGGACGGTTATCTCGTGACGCGCTGGGGCTCGATCGTGCGGCGGCGGGTCGCGCTGGACGAGTCGTCGGTGATCGGCTGGGGGCTGCGCTCGACGTACTTCCAGCGGCGCTTGGGTCTCGTCACCCTGCTGGCTGCCACCGCCGCGGGACGTCAGGCGTACCGGGTCCGCGACGTCGAGCCGCACACGGCGCTC
Source organism: uncultured Actinomycetota bacterium (assembly GCA_963850835.1). Lineage (GTDB taxonomy): Bacteria > Actinomycetota > Actinomycetes > Mycobacteriales > Jatrophihabitantaceae > Jatrophihabitans. The sequence continues at coordinate 419,583 of CAWKNB010000012.1, forward strand.
GACATCGTCGGTGCGGTGACTCCCCACCTGCTCGCGCAGTTCCGCAACGACGCGGCACCGGTCGACACCGTGTGAGATTGCGCATCCGACCCGTCGACGCCGCCCGCAGCCCTGCGAGGATCGCGGAACCATCCGCGCCGTCGAAGGGGGCACCGTGGCCGCACTCACCGGCAAGACGTTGATCATGTCCGGCGGAAGCCGGGGCATCGGCCTCGCGATCGCGGTCCGGGCCGCCCGCGACGGCGCGAACATCGCGATCATCGCGAAGACCGACAACCCCGATCCGCGATTGCCGGGCACCATCCACACGGCAGCCGAGGAGATCGAGGCCGCCGGGGGCACAGCGCTGCCGATCCTCGGCGACGTGCGCAACGACGACTCGGTGACAGCTGCGGTCGCCCAGACCGTCGAGCGCTTCGGTGGCATCGACATCGTGGTGAACAACGCGTCGGCGATCAACCTGAACAATGTCGGTGATCTGCCGGCGAAGCGCTACGACCTGATGCTCGATATCAACGCCCGTGGCACGTTCCTGCTGACCAGCCTCGCGCTGCCGCATCTGGCCGAGTCCGACAACGCCCACGTGCTGACGTTGTCGCCGCCGCTGAACCCGGACCGCAAATGGCTTGCTGCGCACGCGCCCTACACCGTCAGCAAGTACGCGATGACGATGCTCACGATCGGTGTGGCCGAGTCGCGTCGCGACGAGGGCATCGCAGCCAACTGCCTGTGGCCGCGCACCTACATCGCCACCGCGGCGGTCGCGAACGTCGTGGGCGGCGACGCCGGACTCGTCGGCACCCGCACTCCGCAGATCGTGGCGGACGCGGCCTACGAGGTCGTGACCCGGCCGGCCCGCGAGTGCACCGGCAACACCTTCATCGACGACGAGGTGCTGGCCGAGGCCGGCGTCACGGACCTGGAGCAGTACCGGTACGGCGAACCTGGCGAGGAGCTCGCACTCGACATCTTCATGTGATCGTCCGGCTTGACGTGACCCCGCCGGGCCCCGACCCTGAATCCCGCATTCGGACCGATCAGCGAGGGCAGCGATGAGCGATCAGGGCAGCGGCGGGCCGCACGGCGACGGCGGCGATCCGAACCAGGGCTGGTCGCAGCCCGATCAGCCCCGATACGAACAGCAGCCCCCCGGTCAGCCGGACTACGAGCCGACCGGGCAGTACCCGCCGGTCCAACCCGGCCAGCCGGGCCCGAACGACACCCAGCAGTACCCGCCTCCCTACGGCCAACCCGAATACGGGCAGCCTCAATACGGCCAACCTCAGTACGGCCAACCGGAGTACGGGCAGCAGCCTCAGTACGGCCCGCCGCAGTACGGGCAGCCGGGTTACGGCCAACCCGAGTACGGATACGGCCAACCCCAGTACGGGCAGCAGTACGCACAACCGGGCCAGTACGCCGAGCCGCCGAAGGGCGGCGGCCGGAACAAGGCCCTGCTGTGGGGGATCGTCGCGGCCGTCGTCGTCGCCGCGCTCGTGGTCGGCGGCATCCTGCTCTTCTCCGGCGACGACAGCAGCGGCGGCACTCCTGCCGACCCGGTGAAGGCGCTGTTCCAGGCCGGCAAGTCCAACGACGTGACCGCGGCGAGGAAGACACTGTGCCAGGCGGACCGCGACTCCGGCGTCGTCGATCAGCTCAGCGCCGGCGGCCGGGTCACCGCGTACCGCATCGGCGCCACCACGAAGAGCGACTCCTCACACGCCATCGTGCAGGCGACCGTGACCACCACCAACGGCGGCACCGACACCGCGCCCGTGCCGGTCGTCAAGGAGAACGGCAGCTGGAAGGTGTGTTTCCGCACCGCCGCCACGCCGCCCGCGTCTGCCGGCCCCTCCGGGCCGTCCGCGGTCGTGCCGGTGCCCGCGCCGTCGCTGTCGGGGCTGCCGTCGATCTCGTTCCCGTCGATCACGGTGCCGTCCATCCCGGTCCCCTCCATCGGCGGCAGCGGTATCCCGGCCATCAACCTGTGCTCGGCCACCGACTCGGCCGAACAGGCGGCGCGCGTCTACGTGAGCGCCGCCTCGCTGGGCCAGGCTCAGCTCGCCCAATCGTGCGTGTATCACGACACCGTCAGCAAGGCGGTCACCACGAGCCTGCGCTCCGGCGAGTTCTACACGCTGTCCGGATCGAGCGGCGCCACTTTCACTTTCCGAAGTGTCAATGGTTCGTCGACGATCACGGTCAAGGTCACGAAGGAGTCCGACGGCAAATACTGGATCACCGCCGTGAAGAAGAGCTGACCGCGCCCGGTGACCGAAGCTGCCGGCGGGTTCGCCGAACTCGCACACGAGGTGATCGAGGGCACGCTCGAACGCGATCCGGTCACCGCCACCTATCTCGGTGATCACCGCCGCGACGGGTTGCTGCCCGACCCGTCCGAGAACGCCGCCGACCGGCGCAAGGCGCAGATCCGGGCACACGTGGCGGAACTCGCCGCCGCGCCACTCCCCGACCTCGACGCCGGAGTGGACGCCGAGGTGCTGCGGACCGCGCTCGCGGCCGAGCTGCTCGACCTCGACGACATCCGCGAGGCCGAGTGGAACCCGATGCTGCACAACCCCGGTCCTGCGGTACATGCGCTGCTCACCCGGCCGTTCGCGCCGCTGCCGGACCGGCTCGAGGCAATCGTCGAGCGGCTGCGCTCGGTGCCCGAGTACCTGCTTGCCGCCCGCGGGCGGCTCTCGAGGATGTCGCGCTGTCACCTCGACACCGCGGTCGTCCAGCTCACCGGCACCGCCGCCCTGCTCGAGCACGAGCTGCCGGCGGCCGCGCGGGCAGCCGATTACGACGAGGGTCGGATCGCCGCGGCCGCCGGGGCGGCCCGGCGGGCCGTCGAGGAGCACCGCGACTGGCTGGCGGCGCGCGCCGAGCACGCCGGGCGTGACCCCCGCCTCGGCGAACAGCTGTTCCGGGCCAAGCTCGCGCTCGCCCTGGACACGGACATCGCGCCCGACACCCTCCTTGCCGCAGCCGAGACGGACCTGCGCGACGTGACGCGCGAACTGGTCGCGGTCGCCGGGGAGTTGAGCGGGACAGCGGATCCCAACGCCGACACCGCCCGCGAGGTGCTCGCCCAACTCGGCCGCGACGCCACCGACGACGCGTCGATCGTCGCGCTGTGCCGCGACGCGCTCGACGAGACGACGAGCTTCGTGCGCGAGCACGACCTGGTGACCGTGTACGACGACCCGGTCGAGGTCGTCGAGATGCCTGAGGTCAACCGCGGCGTCGCGGCCGCGCTGTGCCGGGAGAGCGGCCCTCTCGAAGCGGCGGTCCTGCCCACCGTGGTCGAGGTGTCACCGACGCCGAAGGACTGGGACGCCGAGCGGGTCGCGTCGTTCTACCGCGAGTACAACCGCCATCTGCTGCACAACCTGATGGTGCACGAGGCGATGCCCGGGCACGCGCTGCAGCTGATGCACGCGAACCGGCACGAGGCCGACACGCAGGTCCGGGCGGTGTTCGGGAGCGGCACGTTCATCGAAGGCTGGGCGGTATACGCCGAGCAGATGATGGTGGCCCACGGCTACCGCTCGGAGGTGTCGTCTCGCGCAGCGGCATCGGTACGCATGCAGCAGCTCAAGATGGCGCTGCGTTCGATCATCAACACCATCCTCGACATCCGGTTCCACTGCGCCGATCTCGACGAGGCGACCGCCATGGCGTTGATGACCGGTGCCGGATTCCAGGAGGCCGGCGAGGCGGCCGGCAAGTGGCGACGGGTACAGCTGAGCTCGACGCAGCTGTGCACCTACTACGTCGGGGCGACCGAGGTCGGCGCCATCGCCGCCCAGCTGCAGGTCGCTCGGCCGGCGTGGTCACAGCGAGCCGTGCACGACGCGATGCTGGCGCACGGCTCACCCGCCCCGAGGCACCTGCGCACGCTGCTCGAACTCCCCGCCGCGGGCGCGTCAGCACCGGCATAGCGCCACCGGGGTAGCGTCGCGCCGATGCCAGCCGCCGGCTTTCTCGACAGCCCGGGTCCGATCGCGTTCGCACACCGTGGGTTCGCGGTGGCCTCCGGCGCGGAGAACTCGATGGCAGCCTTCGAAGCGGCGGTGTCGATCGGCTACCGCTATCTGGAGACCGACGTCCGGGTCACCGCCGACAGCGTCGCGCTCGCCTTTCACGACGCGAGTCTGGACCGAGTGACCGATCGTCGCGGCCGGCTGGACCGGCTGCCGTGGGACACGGTGAAGCAGGCGCTGATCGCCGGTCGTGAACCCATCCCGCAGCTGTGCGATCTGCTCGGCTGCTGGCCGGACGTGCGGATCAACCTCGACGTCAAGTCCGACGCCGCGGTGGCCGCCACGGTCGAGGCGGTGCGCCGCACCGCCAGCATCGAGCGCGTCTGCGTCGGTGCGTTCTCCACCGGCCGCATCGCGGCGGTGCAGGCCGCGTTGGGGCCTGCGCTGTGCACCTCGCTGGGTCCGCGGGAGGCGCTGCGGTTGAAGTTGCCCTACCGCCGTTCGTACGGACGACGCGACGGTCGCTGCGCGCAGGTGCCGGCCCGGATCGGGCGGCGCGCCTTCGTCGATGCGCGGTACCTGGCCGCAGCGCATGGTGTCGGTCTCGCGGTGCACGCCTGGACGGTCAACGACCGCGCCGAGATGGAACTCCTGCTCGACCTCGGCGTCGACGGCATCATGACCGACCGCGCCGACGTGCTGCGCGATGTCCTCATGAGCCGCGGCCAGTGGTAGACCGCCCCCGGTGGGTGTCGCGGCTAGCGGCGCAGCCGCACCGCGGTCGCAGCACCGAGCACGGCGACGCCGGCCGCGCCCACGGTGGCGAGCACAGGCACCGCACCACGCAACTGTCGAGTCCGCAGTGCGTGAGCGAGCACGACGGCGTCCACCGCGTCCGCAGCCGCCCCGCCGACCACCCACGGCGTCGGGTCGGCGCCGCGCCGTGCGGCGAGCAATCCACCGATCCCGAGCGCAGCGTCGCGCCCGGCCATCATCCGGGTGAGCCAACTCACCCGTCGCGCCGTGCCGGTGTCGAGTCCGACGAGACGAGTGGTGGCGACCGGCGTCAGCAGGAACTTCGTGGCGATCACGATCCGCCCGACGCACAGGGCCTGCGCTGTTGCGGCAGGCGGAACATTCACCTCGCGCAACGCGTTCGACAATGGTGTCGGCCATGCGTCGGTTCCTCACAAACACTGGCATCCGGCTGAGTAGAGGGGCCGCCAGGACGTTACCGGGCCCTGGCACCGGGAATCCTTAACCGACATCGTTCGTTCCACGTTCAGACGCACGACGAAGATCAACCGCATCGAGGCTTGGGGAGGTGCCCACTATGGCAGATCGCACGCTACGCGGCAGTCGGTTGGGCGCGATCAGTTACGAGACCGAATACGGCGCGGAGCCCGCGCCCCGCAACGTCGCGGCCTACCGCTGCGAACGCGGCCACGAGTTCAACGTCCCGTTCGCGGAGGAGGCGGAACTGCCCACGACGTGGGAGTGCCGCCTCGACGGCACGGTGGGCCAACTCATCGACGGCCCTGCGCCGGAGACGAAGAAGGTCAAGCCACCGCGCACCCACTGGGACATGCTCATGGAGCGGCGCACGATCGCCGACCTGGAAGAGGTCCTGGCCGAGCGTCTGGACGTGCTGCGCGCGCGCCGTGGCGCCAAGTCCGCCTGATCGATCCGCACAAGAACCGCCCGGGGATGTCCCCGGGCGGTTTTTCATGCGTCCGGACCGCTGTCCTTGCCCGCGCCGCCGATGACACTGCGCGCGCCGTCGCGCACCTGGGCGCCCCGATGCCGCACACCCCATTGGGTGACCCGCCAGAACGCCTCGCGCACGATCGCGCCGCTCATCTTCGACTCGCCGCGCACCCGCTCGACGAACGTGATGGGTACCTCCCGCACCCGGAACCCGCGGGCGAGCGCACGGCGCACCAGGTCGACCTGGAAGCAATAGCCCTGCGAGGCCACCGCCGCATAGTCGATCGCCTCGAGCACCTCCCGCCGGTACGCGCGGAAGCCACCGGTTGCGTCGCGCACGTCGACACCGAGCGCCAGCCGGACGTAGAGGTTGCCGCCACGGGAGAGCACCTCACGCCGCTGCGGCCAGTTCACCACCGATCCCCCGGGCACCCACCGCGAGCCGAGCACCACGTCGGCGTCGTCGAGCGCCTGCAGCAGCCGTGGCAGCTGCTCCGGGGCGTGGGAGCCGTCGGCGTCCATCTCGACGAGCACCTGGTAGCCGGCGGCGAGTGCCCAGTCGAACCCGGCGATGTAGGCCGCGCCGAGCCCCGCCTTCGCAGTGCGGTGCAGGACGTGCACCCGCGGGTCCTCGTCGGCGATGGCGTCGGCGACCTTCCCGGTCCCGTCCGGGCTGCCGTCGTCGACGACGAGCACGTGCACCTGCCGGGTCGCGCTCGTCACCCGGCGCAGGATCTCCTCGATGTTGTCCCGCTCCTGGAAGGTCGGGATCACGACGAGGGTGGTGGGCAGGTCGAAGTGGCTCACCCGTGCACCGCCTCCTTCTCCGTCGCGGCGGCGGCCGGCTCCCCCGGCGCGGCGGCGCGGCGCGCGCGCCACGCCCCCCACAGCAGCCCGGCGACGGCGAGGGCGCTGAGCAGGTAGGCCGGCCAATCGCCCATGCGCGCCGCCGGTGTGAGCACCGTGCGCACCGGCACCCGCAGGTCCAGGATCGCCGACGTGAACAGCGGCCCGGACTCGGCGAGGATCGTGCCGTCGGGACCGATGACCGCCGACTTGCCCGTGGTGGTCGCCTGCACGACCGTGCGCCCGAACTCGACCGCGCGCAGCTGGCTCATCGCGAGTTGTTGGTAGGTCTCGGCCGTGTGCCCGAACGTCGCGTTGTTGGTCTGCACCACGAGCAGTTGCGCGCCCGCGGCGACCGACGAGCGCACCAGCGAGTCGTAGGCGACCTCGAAGCAGATCACGTCGCCGATCGGCACCGGGCCGCCGCGCATCAGGCCGTTGCCGTGGCCGGCCACCATGTCCTGGGTGACGCTCTTCGCGTCACTGCTGACCCACTCGGCGATCCCGCGCAGGGGGATGTACTCGGCGAACGGCACCGGGTGTCGTTTGACGTACTGCGCGCCGGGCCCGGTCTTCGGCGACCACAGGATGCCGACGTTGCGGCGGTGGTCAGGTCCGGGGCCCTGCAGGATCGCCCCGACCAGCACCGGCGCGCCGACCGCCTTCACCACGCTGTCGATCTTGGCGTAGGCCGCCGGGTTCTGGAACGGGTCGACGTCCGAGGCGTTCTCCGGCCACAGCACGAGGTCCGGCCGGGGTGTGGTGCCGGCTTTCACCTGGGCGGCCAGCTTGCGCGTCTGCGCGATGTGGTTGTCGAGCACCTGCTCGGCGCGGCTCTCGAAAGCCAGCCCGCGGTCGGGCAGGCCGCCCTGGATCACCGCGATCCGCTCGGTGCGACCGCCCGACCCAGGCCCCAACGGCCAGGCGAGGACGGCGCCGAGCAGCGTCACCGTCAGCACGGTGACGACACCGATGCCGACAGCGCGGAGCCGGTCGAGCCGGGCGCGGCCCGGGGCGCAGCAGGCGAGGACACCGCCGGCGAGCGCCGCACCGGCCGCGCCGACGACGAAGGTCACCAGCGGCGCGCCGCCGAGCGGAGCGAACCACCGCAACGGCGAGGTCGCCTGGCTGAAGGCCAGCCGGCCCCAGGGGAACCCGCCGAACGGCAGCCAGGCCCGCAGCGTCTCCTGCAGCACCCACGCGGCGCCGACCCAGGCCGGGCCGCCGGGCAGCCGCATGAGCGCGGGAATGATGCCGCCGAGCAGGGCGAAGAACCCGGCGAAGGCGAGGCCCAGGATCAGCCAGGGCACCGGCCCGACGTAGATACCGGTCCAGCTGACCAGCGGAACCAGGAACGCCGCACCGTAGAGATACCCGATCCAGGCTGCGGTGCGCGCGCGGCGCCCGTCGACGGCGATCGAGAGCCCGGCGGCGCTGATGAATGCCATCGGCCAGATCCCGTAGCGGGGGAACGCGAGCACCCCGATCAGCCCGCCGGCGACCGCGATCAGCGCGGCCCAGCGCCGCCGGAACAGCGGTGGACGGGGTGGGCGCATCGCACCAGTATCGCGGAGCGATGCCCCTGCGGTCTCAACTTCTCAGCCGTGGGACCCGCCATCGGACGTGGCGGCGGCAAGCAGGCCGGTGTCGTGGATCGCGATGCCGTGCCGGACGGTGGCCAGACACGTCGGCAGTTCGGCGTCCGGATGCAGGTCGGGCAGCCCTGGCACCCCCGCGCGCGGGTCGGTGCTCCACCGGGTGATCCGCTCGTCCGGGGCGGCGACGGCCAGTTCGCCGGCCGCCCAGATCGCGAAGGTCGCGGGCGCGCCGGGCGCGAGCACACCTTCGCGTCCGCGGCCGGCGGCCCGCCACCCGGCCCGGGTGTGCGCGGCGAAGGCGGCCCGCGGGCCGATCGCGGCGGCCGGGTCGCTCGGGTGCACGGCGGCCCGCACGGCGGCCCACGGGCCGAGTTCGGTGACCGGCGCGTCCGATCCGAACGCCAGCGGCACACCCGCCGCGAGCAGCGCCGCGAACCGGTTCAGTTCGCCGGCCCGGCGCGCGCCCAGCCGGGCGGCGTACATGCGGTCCGGCCCGCCCCACAGTGCGTCGAACACCGGCTGCACGGACGCCATCAACCCGGACGCTGCGAGCCGGGCGGGATCGCGGACGTACTCCGCGTGCTCGATCCGGTGCCCGGCGCCGCCGGGGCGGCCGGTGCGCGCCGTCACCAGGTCGACGGCGTCGAGCACCTGATCCACGGCCGCGTCGCCGATGGCGTGGAATCCGGCTTGCAGCCCCGCCGCGGCGCAGCGCTGCAAGTGCTCGGCGAGGTCGGCGGTGCTGTGGTGCAGCACGCCGCGGTTTTCCGGGTCGTCGGCGTACGGCTCGTGCAGCGCCGCTGTGTGGGATCCGAGGCTGCCGTCGCAGAACAGGTCACCTGCCGCACCCACCGCCCCGAGGTCACGCGCCGCCTCGATGCCGAACAGTTCGGCCCAGTAGCCGATCACCTCGGGCAGTGCCGGGTCGGCGGACAGGGCGAGCACCGCGGCGAGGTCGGCGCTGTCGGAGATCGCCGGGCCGGCCATCTCGTGCACACACGCGATCCCGAGCGTCGCAGCATGTCGCAGCGCCGCGAGCTGAGCGTCGCGGCGCTGGCCGGCCGAGAGCGCGCCGAACGCGGCGGTGCGCACCGCGTCGTGCGCAGCGCCGCGAACCAGCCCGCTCGGGTCGAAGCCGCTGCGCTGCGCGAGCCCGGGCACGGCGCGCAGCAGCGCGGTGGACACCACCGCCGAGTGGGCATCGACGCGGGACAGGTACACCGCTCCGCCGTATGAGGCACGGTCGAGTTCGGCCGCCGTGGGTGGCCGCCCCTCGGGCCAGTCGCAGTCGTCCCAACCGCCACCGAGCACCGGGCGCCCGCGCGCGGCCCGCGCCGCGTCCGCGACCAGCCGCAGGGCGTCGGCCAGGCTGGCGGCACCCCGCAGGTCCAGTCCGGTGAGCGCCAGGCCGGTGGCGGTGGTGTGCACGTGCGCGTCGACGAACGCCGGTGTGATCAGAGCACCGTCCAGCTCGACGGTCGTATCGGTGCGCAGTTGCGGCGCGCCCGCGTCGCTCCCGATCCACACGACGACACCGTCCGCGACCGCCATCGCGGTCGCGTCCGACGTGCCCGGAGCGTGAACCCGGCCGCCGCGGTACAACGTCCCCACAACGTTCGAGTCTGCCAGTCTGCCCGCCGCAAACCCGGGGCGGTAGCGTTTACGTCGAACGCTCCGTTGGGGGTTGTCAGGAATGGTCGCAAGCATCGAGGACGTCGCCAGACGGGCGGGTGTCTCGATCGCTACCGTGTCGCGGGCTCTGCGCGGCCTGCCGGACGTCGCGTCCGCCACCCGCGACCGGGTCATCGTGGCTGCCAGCGAATTGGATTACGTGGCGTCGCCGTTCGCCGCCCGCCTGGCCAGCGGCCGCACCACCACCGTCGGTTTGGTGGTGCCCTTCGTGAACCGTTGGTTCTTCGCCGAGGTGATCGCGACCGTCGAGGGCGCGCTGCGCCACTCCGGCTTCGACCTGCTGCTCTACAACCTCGGCGACGCGGACGGGCGGGCAAAGTTCTTCGAGCTGATGCCGATGCGCAAGCGCGTCGACGGCGTGCTGGTCGCCAGCCTCGTGCTCGACGAGGCGGAGTTCGATGCCCTGACCGACCTCAACCGCCCGGTCGGCTTGCTGGGCCTGCACCGGCCCGGTTTCCTGTCCGCCCGAATCGACGACATCGCGGCGGCCCGCTCGGCGGTCGAGCACCTGGTGCAGCTGGGCCACCGGCGCATCGGCCTGATCGGCGGCGACACCGACGACCCGATGGCGTTCACCCCGCCGCTGCACCGGCGCGTCGGCTACCGCGACGCGTTGCAGGCGGTCGGGGTCGAGCCGGATCCGGCGCTCGAGCGCCTCGGCTATTTCACCGTCGACGGGGGCGCGGATGCCGCCCGCCAATTGCTCGCGCTGCCCGAACGACCGACCGCCCTGTTCGCCGAGAGCGACGAGATGGCCTACGGCGCCTTGCGTGAGGCCCGGCGGGTGGGTCTGCGAGTGCCCGAGGACGTCGCGGTGATGGGGTTCGACGACCAGCCGCTGTCCGACGTGCTGCAACTGTCGACCGTGCGTCAACCGGTCGCCGAACAGGCCGCGGACGTCACCAAGCGGCTGGTCGCACTGATCGCCGAGGAACCGTCGGCCGAGCGCGGCGACACGCGCCGCCGTCGTGCCGACCGGGCTGGTCATCCGGGGCAGCACCGACCCGACCCAGGAACGGCCGCCCCAATAGGGTGATGCAGTGACGCTGATGTTGGTCGACGCGGCCAACCTCTACTTCCGAGCCTTCTACGCGGTCCCCGACACCGTCACAGCGCCCGACGGCCGACCGGTGAACGCGATCCGCGGTTTCCTGGACATGTCCGCCGCGCTCATCGACAAGCGACGTCCGGACCGCTGGGTCGCCTGCCTGGACCTCGACTGGCGCCCGGCGTTCCGGGTCGCGCTGGTGCCCTCGTACAAGGCGCACCGGATCGCACCGGGCGGCGGCGAGACCATCCCGGACCTGCTTCGCCCGCAGGTGCCGAAGCTGCTGGAGGTCCTGACGGCCTTCGGGCTGGCGTGCGCCGGAGCGGACGGGTTCGAGGCCGACGACGTGATCGCCACGCTGGCCGACCGCGACCCCGAACCGGTGGAGGTGGTGAGCAGTGACCGCGACCTGCTCGCGCTGGCCGACGACCGGGTCACCATCCTCTACACCGGGCAGGGCATCGCGAAGATGAGCGCGATGGGGCCGGCCCAGGTGCAGGCCAAGTACGGCGTGCCGGCGTCGATCACTACGCCGACTTCGCGGTGCTGCGCGGCGACCCCAGCGACGGCCTGCCCGGCGTCGCCGGGGTGGGTGCGAAGACTGCCGCCGCCGTGGTGTCCCGGTTCGGCACGATCGAGGAGATCGTCGCAGCCGCGTCGGCCGGCGACGCCGGCTTCCCGGCCGGCGCAGCGGCGAAGGTGCGCGCCGCGGCCGACTACCTCGCGGCCGCGCCGGGCGCGGTGCGTGGTCGGCGTGATGTGCCGCTGGACGTCATCGACGACCGCCTGTACACCGAGGCGCGCGACCCGCAGCGCTTGGCCGAACTCACCGAGGAACTCGGCATCACCGATCCCGTCGCGCGACTGCAGAAGGCGATCGCGGCCGCCGTGGGCAACTGACCCGGATCAGCGCACGACGTAGCTGCCGTCGTCCTTGTTCTTGATCGTGACGGTGAAGGTCTTGCCTCCGTCGGCACTGCAGGTGAACGACGATCCGTTCTTCTTCATCTCGAAATCGTCGCCGTCGTTGCACTTGACGTTGGTAGCGCCGAGGTTCTTGGTGATGTAGTCCTCGACGGCGGTGTGGCTGAGTTTCTTGTCGCCGAACGGCTTGACGACGAGGAAGACGATGATCGCGGCCACGGCCAGGACCACCACGGCAACGAGCGAGATCAGCAGGCCCTTGCGGCTCTTGCGTGGCTTCGTGGCGGTGCCGGCGCCGTAACCGGTGCCGTAGCCGGCCCCGTAGGCCGCACCCTGCCCGGATCCGTAGCCGGACTGGCCGTACCCCTGCTGTCCGTAGCCCTGCTGTCCGTACCCGGCCTGGCCATAGCCCTGCTGTCCGTAACCCGGCTGCTGTCCGTAGCCCTGCTGGCCGTACCCGGCCTGCCCGTAGCCGGCCTGCCCGTACCCCTGCTGCCCGTACCCCTGCTGCCCGTAGCCCTGCTGGCCATACCCAGCCTGCCCGTAACCGGCCTGCTGCCCGTAGCCCGGCTGCTGCTGCTCGGAACCGGACTGGCCGTACCCGGACTGCCCGTAGCTCGGCTGCTGGCCGTACCCCGACTGGCCGTACCCGGACTGGTCGGACTGCCCGTAGCTCGGCTGTTGGCCGTAGCCGACTGCTGGCCGTAGCCGGATTGGCCGTAGCCCTGCTGTTGGCCATACCCGGCTGCTGGCCGTACCCCGACTGCTGGCCGTACCCCTGCTGCTGGTACCCCGACTGATCCGAGGACTGCCCGTAACCGGACCGGCCGTAGTCGCCGGCCTGTCGGTAGTCGGGCTGCTGCCCGTGCTCCGACGGCGGCTGACCGGCCTGCTGCGCGGCCGTGCTGCCCGGGCCGGACTCGCCGGAGTTGATCGACATGCCGCGGATCACCGTGGTCTGCCCGTCCGTCGGGTCGTCTGCCGGGCGGTCCGGCGCGGACGGCTGGGCCGTCTCGTCACGCCACGGCGTCTCCTCCGACGGCCGGTCGGCGCCCGGCTCGTTCGACGGACCCCCGGGATTGCCGCTCTCAGTCATCCAGCACGCACCTCATCAGTCGTTCGGCCGCCCGGCGACGATCTCCGGCCGACCGGGTTCGCCACACGCTACTGCGTGCCGCCCTGTCCTGCCGACAGGTGTGCTCACGGGCGCATGCTCTGCGCCACCACCCCACGCCGCACCGCGGCAGCCGCCGCGCGCGCCGCGCCGGAGATCGATGTGGTGTCTGCTCCCGACCGGTCTTCGGCGAGCTGGTCGAGCAGATCGAGCACCTGCTTGCACCAGCGGATGAAGTCGCCGGCCGACAGCTCCGACCCGCGCCGCGACACCGCGGCCAGCACCGCGTCGAGCCGGTCCTGGCGCGCCCACCGGTACACCGCGAGCGCGAATCCCAGCTGCGGTTCGCGGCTGGCCGGCAGGCCCAACTCGGTCTCCTCGTCGGCCAGCCCGGCCCAGATCCGCACCGTGCCGGCGAGGGCCTGCTGGATGGCCGCGGTCGGCATCCGGTCGACGAACGGCTCGTCGCGGCGCGGCTCGTAGACCAGCGTCGACACGACCGCGGCCAGTTCGGCGGGGTCGAGCCCGGACCAGATCCCGGCTCGCAGGCACTCGGCGGCGACCAGGTCGGCCTCGGACCAGATCCGGGCCAGCCGCCGACCGGCCGGGGTCGCGGTGTCCCCGGCGAGGTAGTCGCGCTGGTCCAGCAACGCGCAGATGCGGTCGAAGATGCGCCCGAGCGAACCGGTCCGGCCCTCGATGCGCCGGCGCAACCCCTCGTTCTCGCGCTCCAGCCGGCCGTGGCGCTCCGCCCAACGAGCGTGCTCCTCCCGATCCGCGCACTGGTGGCATGGATGGGCGCGCAGGGCTGCGCGCAGGCGGGTCACCTCCGTGTCCGCGCTGCCGGTGACGTCGACCTCGCGGCCGCGGCGCCGCTGCCGCGGTTCCTCCTCGGCGAGGTCGAGGGCCCGGACGCTGGACACGATGTCGCGCCGCTCCTGTGGCGAGCGGTGGTTGACGTGCTTGCCGAGCCGCACCGTGCCAAGCACGTCGACGGTCGCCGGGAAGTCGACCAGCGACAGCCGTCCGGCCCAGCGGCCCTCGGTGACCACGAGCGGGCGCGGGTCGTCGTGCGGAGACACGCCGGGGTCGAGCACGACGGCGAGCCCGGCCCGCCGCCCGCGCGGCACCCGGATCACGTCGCCGCGGTGCAGCGCCTCGAGCGAGGCCGCGATCGCGCCGCGCCGGGCGCGGGCCCCCTCGCGGGCCAGCGTCGACTCGCGTTCGGTCAGCTCGCGCCGCAGTCGCGCGTATTCGGCGAAGTCGCCGAGGTGGCAGTGCATGTGGTCGCGGTACTGGTCGAGGGTCTCGGCATTTCGGCGGATCTGCGCGATCAACCCGGACACCGCACGGTCGGCCTGGAACTGCGCGAACGACGCCTCCAACAACCTGCGCGCGGCGTCGCGGCCCATCTGGTCGACCAGGTTGACCGCCATGTTGTAGGAGGGCCGAAACGACGACCGCAGCGGATACGTGCGCGTGGACGCCAGGCCGGCCACCCGCTGCGGGTCCAGCTCCGGCGACCACACCACCACCGCGTGGCCCTCGACGTCGATACCGCGCCGCCCGGCCCGGCCGGTGAGCTGCGTGTACTCCCCCGGTGTCACGTCGGCGTGGGTCTCGCCGTTGAACTTGGTGAGGCGTTCCAGCACCACGGTGCGGGCCGGCATGTTGATGCCGAGTGCCAGCGTCTCGGTCGCGAACACGGCGCGGACCAGGCCGCGCACGAACAGCTCTTCGACGGTCTGCTTGAACGCCGGGATCAGCCCGGCGTGGTGTGCGGCGACCCCGCGCCGCAACCCGTCGCGCCACTCCCAGTAGCCGAGCACCTCGAGATCCTCGGCCGGCACGTCGGCGGTGGTCTCGTCGATGACCGCGTCGATCTCGACGCGCTCGGTCTCGTCGGTGAGCCACATGCCGGAATAGACGCACTGGCGCACCGCGGCATCACAGCCGGCCCGGCTGAAGATGAAGGTGATGGCCGGCAACAGCCCGTCGCGGTCGAGCCGGGCGATCACGTCGGGGCGGTGCGGTGGCCGCCACCCGCGCGGGGGCCGGCCCCGGCGCGGCGGCTCGAGGTACTGGGTGCGCTGGGCCACCTGTCGCAGCAGTTCCGGATCGAGGGACTGACCGTCCGGCCCGAACAGGTCGAACATCCGCGAGCCCACCAGCACGTGTTGCCACAACGGCACCGGACGTTGCTCGTGCACGATGACCCGGGTCTCGCCGCGCACCGACTGCAGCCATTCGCCGAACTCCTCGGCGTTCGAGACCGTCGCCGACAGCGACACCAGCCGCACCGCCGCGGACAGGTGGATGATCACCTCTTCCCACACGGCACCGCGGAACCGATCGCCGAGGTAGTGCACCTCGTCCATCACCACGTAGCCGAGATCGGCAAGTGTGCCGCTGCCGACGTAGAGCATGTTGCGCAGCACCTCGGTGGTCATCACCACGACCGGGGCGTCGGGGTTCACCGAGTTGTCGCCGGTCAGCAGCCCGACCTGACTCTCGCCGTAGCGAGCGACGAGATCGTTGTACTTCTGGTTCGACAGCGCCTTGATCGGCGTCGTGTAGAAGCAGCGCTGGTGTGCGGCAAGGGCGAGGTGCACCGCGAACTCGCCCACGATGGTCTTGCCCGCGCCGGTCGGTGCGCACACGAGCACCGAGTAGCCGTTCTCCAGCGCCGCGCAGGCCTCGAGCTGGAAGTCGTCGAGATCGAAGGAGTAGCCGGCCCGGAAGTCGGTCAGGACCGGGCGGGCCGCTCGCTGCCGGGCTGCGGCGTACCGCTCGCTCGGCGTCGGAACCGGCGCAGACACCTGCCCAGCGTAGGACGCGGGTCAGGTGGAGTCGGCCCAGTCCGGCCGCGACGGCTGCGCGGGCCCGTCGAGCTGTTCCGGGATCGGGTCGACGGCCGAGGGCACGTGGTCCTCGAGATGGACCGCAGCGAGCTCCTCGGCCTTGCGCCGGGCCTTGCGGCGGTCGTGGATCGTGGCGATGCCGACGGCGCCCTCGAACAGCAGCACCATCGGGATCGCCATCGCGCACATGGTGAAGGGGTCGGTACTCGGCGTGGCCACCGCCGCGAACAGGAAGATCAGGAAGACCGCGATCCGCTGGGACTTGCGCAGCAGCTTCGCCGGCAGCGCGCCCGCGAAATTGGCCATCACGACGAGCAACGGCAACTCGAACGCCGCGCCGAAGATCACCAGCATGAGCGTGACGAAGGAGATGTAGTCGTTGACGGTGAGCAGCGCCTCGGTGCCGTTACCGGCCTGCGAGAGCAGGATCCGCAGGCCCTTGTTGAGCACCAAGTAGGCCAGGCTCATGCCGAGCGCGAACAGGACGGTCGAGGCCGCGATGAAGATGATGGTCCACTTGCGCTCTTTCTTGCGCAGCCCGGGCGTGATGAACGCCCAGATCTGGTAGAGCCACACCGGCCCGGTCAGCACGGCGCCGAAGATCACCGAGACCTTCAGCCGGGTGGTGAACCCGTCCAACGCACCGTGATAGACGAGGACACACTTCTCCGAGCCCTGGGGCGTGAACCGGTACTTGCTCGGCACCGAGCAGTAGGGCTCGCGCAGGAACTCCAGCAGCGGGCCGTAGAGGAACCAGCCGGCCACCGCACCCAGCGCCACGATGACCACGATCTTGATCAGCCGGGTGCGCAGTTCGCGCAGGTGATCCATCACCGGCATGCGCCCCTCGGGGGCGCGCGGGCGCCGCCGCGGCCGACTCACCATGTGGGCGTCACCGTCCCGTGCTCACCGCTCGGCGGGAGCGGCCCGGCCGAGGCGCTGCTGGACCTCGATCAGGTGCGCGCGCATACCGTCGAGACGTTTCGCGTCGTCCTGGACCCGGGCCAGGTCGCCGCGCAGCCGCTTGGCCTTCCAGGAGATCTCGTAGGCGCAGTAGCCCAGGATCACGATCAGCAGCAGCGCGGCGAAGATCCACGCCCCGATCGGAATCCAAACCACGCCTGCACTCTACTTCGCTTCTGCTGTCAGCTCCGGTCGTAGGCGGCCAGTGCGCGGTCGGCCTCGGTGCGCAAGGCCTCGGCGAGCCAGTCCGGCGACAACACCTCCACCTGGCCGGCCGAGCCGAGGACGAGCGCACGGACCCAGCCCGGATCGGCCACCCGCAGTTCGATCCGCAGCCCGGCGCCGTCGGTGGTGACGTCCTCGGCGGCGTAGTAGTCGGCCACCCACGCGTAGGCCGGGCCGACCCGCAACCCGACCAGCAGGTGCTCGGAGGCCGGCTGGAACACCCCTTCGGACAGGTCGCGCAACTGGACATCGGCCGGCACCGCGGCGGGTTCGTCGAGCAGCGTGACGTCGTCCATCCGGTCCAGCCGGAAGACCCGCATCCCCTCGGCCCGCCGGCACCAGGCCTCCAGGTAGGTGCGGCCGTCGGCCTCGAACACCCGCACCGGATCCACGACGCGCACCGAGGTGTCGTCGCGGGAGGCGCTGTAGTAGCGCATCTGCAACGCCCGGCCGTCGTCGACGGCGCGCTGCAGCAGCGGCACCAACCGCTGCCACTGGTCCAGGGCGACCGCGACGGTCGCGTCGTCGACCTCACCGGCCGTCACCGCCTCGACCTTGGCCAGCGCCCGCTGCACGGCGTCGGTATCGGCCAGCCCGGGTGTCTCGGCGAGGGTGCGTAGGGCGACGACGAGCGCGAGCGCTTCCTCCGCGGTGAGCCGCAGCGGCCGCGACATGCCGGCGTCGAAGATCACCGACACGGTGTCGCCCTCGAAGGACAGGTCGATGAGGTCGCCCGGGCCGTGGCCGGGCAGCCCGCACATCCACAGCAACGTGAGGTCGCGACGCAGCTGCGCCTCGGTGACGCCGAAGTCGGCCGCTGCCGTGGCGACCTCGATGTTGGGCCGGGCCTGCAGGTACGGCACGAGTGCGAGCAGGCGCGGCAGCCGCTCCTCGTTGGCCGTGCGCGGCTTCACGCCCGACCCGCCACGGCCTGCAGGCGGGCGACGACGGCCTCGACGAGATCCGGCGGGTCGAGCGCCTGCGCACCCGACCCGGCACCGGCGATCACCCGGGCCAGCCAGTGCGTGTCGGTGAACGGGATGGTGAGCACGCCGTCGTCGGAGGCGGTGGCGATCCGGCGCAACTGCCCCGCACCGGCCCCGGACACCCGCACGGTGGCGGTGCGGCCGTCGTCGGGTCCGCGGCCGGCCACCATCTCGACGAGGTCGACGTCAGCGGGCCGCTCGAACGCGCCGGGGCCGCCGGCGGTGGCGACCGGGCCGGTGATCCGGGTGAGCCGGAAGCTGCGTTGCTCGCCGCGGTCGCGATCGAATCCGGCGACGTACCACCGGCGCCGCCAGGACAGCACGCCCCACGGCTCGAGGGTGCGGCGCTCGGCCGTCCCGGCACCGGCCTTGATGTAGTCGAACTGGACCACGGTCGCGGTGCGGGCGGCGTCGAGCAGGGCGGGCAGGCTCGGGTCGCTGGCGTCCAGGTGCGGCACCGCGCCGGGCGCGTCGGCTGCCCGGACCTCGGTGCCTGCGGCCCGCAGCTTGATCAGCGCCTGCCGTGCGGAATCGCCGAGCGTGGCCGACTGCCACAGCCGCGCCGCCAGGCCGACCGCGGCGGCCTCCGCGGCGTCGAACTCGATGGGTGGCAGCTCGTAGTCGCCGCGCCGGATCCGGTACCCGTCCTCGCTGTCGAAGGTGCTGTTGCGGCCGGTCTCGAGCGGGATGCCGAGGTCGCGCAGTTCGGCCTTGTCCCGCTCGAACATTCGCTTGAACGCCTCGTCGGTGGCCCGCTGACCGTCACCGGCCTCGTACCCGGGCACGGCGTCGCGGATCCGCTCGGCGGTCAGGAACTGCCGGGTCGACAGCAGGCAGATGACCAGGTTGACGAGTCGTTCCGCGCGCCTGGCTGCCATGTCCTCAAAGCTAATGCCGCCCCGGCGCCGCCGCGGCGCGGCGCGCTCGGCGGCCTTGGTCCCCACCCCCCGATCATTGCGTATCGCTGGTAGTGGGATCCCCGGTCGCCGCCGATTGCGGGTGGTCACTCGTCGGTGTTGACCGTTCCGTCCGGACGGATGCCGACCGGGAAGTCCTCCTTGTCCGGCGGCAGCGGGTTCTCGGCGTCGGGCTCCTCACGCAGTGCGCGGTCGCGCTCGGCGCGGATGCGCTCGACGAGGGCACGCTGCTCGGGGGTCAGGCCGCTGGTGTCGCTGTTCGAGTCGGCCATCAGGGCACCTCCTGCATGATGATGAAGGTCTTGCCGTCACGCACGTCCTTGGCGAGCACCTGGAACCTGGTGCCCTTGTCGAAGAGCACCTCCTCCTGATTCCGGAACCGTGGTTCGGCGTACGGCGCGATGTACTTGCCGTTCGAGGAGACGATCTCGAACTGGGTGTTCCCGCGGAACCCACGCTTGGCCGAGGTACTGGTGAACGCGTCCTCCTTGACGACCTGCCCGGGTTCGTATTTGGCCAGCAGGTCCTCGTCGAAGGTGCCGCCGCGATACACCGTGCCCTCGTGCGGCGGCAGCTTGTCCAGCGCGGACGAGATCGCCTCCGAGCGCTGCGCGAGGTGCTCGGCCTCCTCCGTTGTCACGTCGCCGCCCCGCAGGTAGTTGTTGATGTCGCGGTAGGCGGGCCCGGTGTATTCGCGCAGGGCCGCACGGTCGGCGTCGTCGAGTTCGGCGCGCGCCGCGTCGGTGGCGACCCGGTGTTCGGCGGTCTTGGCGGCGTCCTTCGCGGCGATCGTCTCGGCATCGCGCACCCCGGCTTTCTGGACGGCTTTGGCGATGACGTGTTCGGCCTCCTTGGCGACCGCTTTCTCGGCCGCACCCTCACCCGGCACGGCGTCACCCCAGAATCGCGTTCACGGCCTCGTTGATGATGGCCTGGATGATCCGGTCGGTGATCTCCTTGAAGACCGGGATCTCGGCCAGTGACGCGCCGAAGGTGGGCACCGCGGTGGCGATGGCCTCGGCGATCTCGCAGGCCAGGATCGTCAGATTCACGATGGTGTTGATCTTCAAGGCCAGCACCACGCCGGCGCACAGCATCAGCGCCGCGCCGCCGAGTTCCGCGCCGGTGCTGGCGTCGGCGAGCACCTTCGACGGCGCGTTGTCGCCCGCCCACTTCGACCGGAACGCATCGACCGCGTCACCCTGGTTGAGCTGGCTCACCTGCTGCGCCGCACCGTCGGCAGACTGCTGGATCTGACTGAGCGTGCCGCCGAAGTTCAGCCACGACGAGCCGGCGCCGAACAGGTCGGTCTCGTCGGTCTCCGGCCAGGTGTAGCCCAGGTCGTTGAGCAGTGTCTCCAGCGGTCCGGGCAGGTCGAGCCCCATGTCGCTCCCCTCCCGCCTATTGCTGCGGTGTCAGCAGCCCGGTGGTCTGCTGCTCGGCGTCGCTGTAGGTCTGCGCCATGCTCTCCAACCCGTCGGCGTACCCGCTCAGGGCGGTCGTGCACGACTTCACGCAGGAGTCGAGGATCGAGACCGCGCCCTCGAGCGAGACCTGGATCAGCGGGCTGACCACGTCGTCACCGCGACCGAAGCGCACCGACCGGCTCTGGCTGATCACCGGCTGCCAGCCGGCGTCGAGCTGTTCCCCGGCCTGGCGCAGCTGCGCCGCGACGGGGCCGAGGCTCTCCGGCGAGACGGTGAATCCGGCCATCGTCAATTCCCCAATGCTCGGGCCAACGCGTCGGAGAACGCGCGGCTGATCTTGGTCATCTCCTGGACGGACTGCTCCTGCACTGCCTTGAGTTCTTCCACCAACGGGCCGGTGTCTACCCGTCCGGGACGGGCGTCGAGCGCCGCATTCACCGCGTGCACGATCTGTGCGCAGGTGTCCTCGAGCGGCTGCCGCAGCAGTTTCGGGTCGATCTCCAGTGACCGGACGCGCCCGGCGGCGTCGGCTTCCGCGGTGATCATCCCGTCGGCGGCCGCTCCCACGAACGGGCCCGGCGCGGCGCCCTGTGGAGGCTGTGACATGGCGGCGCGCGCCCGGTCGATCAACGCGTTCAGCGACTGGGCCGGGTCGACGTCCACGCCGCCGAGCCTAACCGCCGGGCGCCCGACGTCACATCGAGGCGATCAACTTCTCGACCCGCTCGTCCACGCTGCGGAACGGGTCCTTGCACAAGACGGTGCGCTGGGCCTGGTCGTTGAGCTTGAGGTGCACCCAGTCGACGGTGAAGTCCCGGCGTCGTTCCTGGGCGCGGCGGATGAAGTCGCCGCGCAGTTTCGCGCGGGTGGTCTGCGGCGGCACGCTCTTGGCCTCGAAGATCGCCAGATCGGAGATCACCCGCTCGACGGCGCCGCGCGACTGCAGCAGGTAGTACAGGCCGCGGGTACGGGAGATGTCGTGATAGGCGAGGTCGAGCTGCGCGATCCGCGGCGATGACAGCGGCAGGCCGTTCTTGGCGCGATAGCGGTCGATCATCTGGAACTTCGTCGCCCAGTCGATCTCCCGGTCGATCATCGACAGATCCTGCCGCTCGACGGCGTCGAGGGTGCGACCCCACAGCTCGAGCACCCGCTTCGCGGCGTCCGTGTCGCCGGTGCGTGCGACGAAGTCGACCGCGCGCGAGTAGTACTCACGCTGGATCTCCAGCGCCGACGCGCTGCGGCCGGCGGCGAGGCGCACGGGCCGGGTGCCGGTGAGGTCGTGGCTGATCTCGCGGATCGCGCGGATCGGGTTCTCCAGCGACAGGTCACGGAACGCGACGCCCTGCTCGATCATGCGCAGCACGAGATCGGCGGAGCCGACCTTCAGCAGGGTCGTGCACTCGTTCATGTTCGAGTCGCCGACGATCACGTGCAGGCGGCGGTAGCGCTCGGCGTCGGCGTGCGGTTCGTCGCGGGTGTTGATGATCGGGCGGCTGCGGGTGGTCGCCGACGAGACACCCTCCCAGATGTGCTCGGCCCGCTGGCTCAAGCAATAGACCGCGCCGCGCGGGGTCTGCAACACCTTCCCGGCGCCACAGATGAGTTGCCGGGTGACCAGGAACGGGATCAGGACGTCTGCCAGCCGGCTGAACTCGCCGTGCCGCCCGACCAGGTAGTTCTCGTGGCAGCCGTAGGAGTTGCCGGCGGAGTCGGTGTTGTTCTTGAACAGGTAGATGTCGCCGGCGATGCCCTCGTCGTGCAGGCGCTTCTCGGCGTCGACGACCAGCCCCTCGAGCACTCGCTCGCCGGCTTTGTCGTGGGCGACGAGGCTGTGCAGCGAATCGCACTCCGGGGTGGCGTATTCGGGATGGCTGCCGACGTCGAGGTAGAGCCGGGCGCCGTTCTTGAGGAACACGTTGGACGAGCGACCCCACGACACCACGCGGCGGAACAGGTAGCGCGCAACCTCGTCGGGAGACAGCCGGCGCTGGCCGTGGAACGTGCACGTGACGCCGTACTCGTTCTCGATCCCGACGATGCGCTTGTGCACCTTGCCACCCTAGCTGCGCAGGTGAGCGCGTGTCGGTGTGCCGGGCGTCGTCAGGGCTTCAACTGCAGGATCGGGGTGCCGTCGAGGAGGGTGATCTGCACCGCGGCGATCCGATCCTGTTGCACCGCCGTGCCGCCGGTGAACTTGATGGTCTTGCCCGGCACCAGCGACCAGCTGCCCGCTCCGTGGGACAGGCCGTTCTTGTCGACCACCCGCAGGTCGTACGGATGCGTGTCCGCGATCTCCTGCGCGTACTTGCATTGCAGGTCGATCTCGGTGCCCCAGGCCTTGGACACCAGCTGGGCGCTGGCGGTGACCGGGCTGGGCCGTACCGCCACGAATGCCTCGCGATTCGGCTTGGACGACGAGTTGCCCGACGGCCAGGCCACGAAGGCCAGCGCGACCAGGCACGCGGCGACGACCGCGGCGATGCCGGCGGTGACCAGCGTGCGCCGGCGGCGTTCGCGGCGGGCTCGCCGCATCAACCCGGGCAGCAGGGTGTCGGGCATCGGCTCGACCGCTGCGGGATCCGGGCCCACGAAATCGGCCGAGGACGCCATCGCGAGCAGCTCCACCGTCTGCCGGGCCTCCTCGACGCGCGCGCGGCAGGCCGGGCACTGCGCCAGGTGCGCCTCGAACTCGGCGGCCTCCTGCGGATCGAGGGCGCCGAACACATACGCGGCATCGGCGTGTTCGAACGGGTCGGTCATCGCCGCCCCCCCGAACTGCGTGGGCCGCCGCGCCCTTCGGCGCCGCCTTGCTCGGGTGAGCTGCCGTTGCCGACCTCACCGATCTCGTCCAGCGCCAGGCGCAGCGCCCGCAAGGCGTAGTGGGTGCGCGACTTCACAGTGCCCGCCGGGATGCCGAGCGTGACGGCCGCCTGCGCGACGGTGGCGCCGCGGAAGTAGCACTCGTAGAGCACGGCCCGGTGCTCGGCCGAGAGCGTGCGCAGCGCCGCGCCGACCACCTGTCGGTTGACGGCCTGTTCCGTGGCGTCGCCGACGGGCTGCTCGGGCAGGTCCGCGCTGACCCGCTCCCGCCTGGACCGGGCGGTGCGCCAGTCGTCGATGACGATGCGGCGGGCGACGGTGAACAGCCAGCCGCGGGCCGAGCCGGTGGTTTGCACGAGTACCTGCGGATTGCGCCAGGCGCGCAACATCGTTTCCTGGACGACATCCTGTGCATGTGCTCGATCCCCGTTGGTCAATCCGACGACGTATGACCACAGCGCCGACGCGTGCTCGTCATGGATGGCACGCAGGAGTTCGGCGCTGTCGGGAGTGTCCGCGGTTCGCACGTCACCCCCTGGGCGCGTCGCTGTCTCTTCGAGACAGACGGCCCGGGTCACATCTACCAGAACGAAACCGGGCCGGGTCGGGTTCAAATCAGTTGAGCATCGAACCATACGACGGGGCTAAGCGTTTCCACCCACATGAACATGGATCCGACAATTTCCCGGCGTGTATTGCTCGCCGCCGGTGCCGGCGGCGTTGGTGCGGTCGCGCTGGCCGCCTGTTCGTCCAGCGGCACCAAGAGTAGTGATACCGGTGCCGGCGGCGCTGCCACCTCCGCCGCGCCACAGACCACCGAGGCGCCCAGCCCGGCCTCGAGCTCGGCGGCGCCGGCGGACAGCTCCAGCGAGGACTCCGGCGGTTCCGGCGGTTCGGACGCAGTTCCGGTGGCAAGGACGCGCTGATCAGCCTCGACGACATCAAGGTCGGCAACGGTGCCTCGGTGAAGCTGCCCAACGGCAAGCCCGGCATCGTGACGCGGCTCTCGTCCACCTCGGCCGTGTGCTTCAGCGCGATCTGCACCCACATGGGCTGCACCGTGGCACCGAAGGGCGCGGAGCTGGACTGCCCGTGCCACGGGTCGCGCTACAACATCAAGACCGGGGCGGTGCTGAACGGGCCGGCCACCGAGCCGCTGGCGAAGATCCCGGTCACGGTGAGCGACGGCAAGGTCGTCGCGAGCTGAGTCAGTCGCTCGACCCGGAGTCCGAGTCGGCCGGCGCGGCTGGGGTGGCGGTCTCGGCCGTGTCGCCCGCGGCTTCGCCGTCCCCGGCGCTCGGGTCGGCGGGAAGCAGGTCGGTCAGCGCTGCCCCGGTGATGCGCCGGAACTTGCGCTTGCCGCGGTTGCGGTCGAGCACCGCGACCTCGAGCTGGCTCGCGGGCAGCGCACGCGGCGCGCCGTTGGTGCCGCCCACCGACCCGAGCGCCCGCACGGCCATCCCGAGGGCCTCGCCGAGCGCGAGGCCCGGGGCGAACGACGACTTCATCTCGGTGGTGAGCGCCTCGGCCGGGCCACCCATCACCAGGAAGTCGGGCTCGTCGACGATGGTGCCGTCGTAGGTCAGCCGGTACATCTGGTCGGCCTCGGAGCTGTCGCCGACCTCGGCGACGCAGATCTCCACCTCATAGGGCTTCTGCTGCTCGACGAAGATCGAGCCGAGCACCTGGGCGTAGGCGTTCGCCAGCGCCCTGGCGGTGACGTCGCGACGGTCGTAGGAGTAGCCGCGCAGGTCGGCGAGGCGGATGCCGGACACCCGCAGCGTCTCGTACTCGTTGTAACGCCCCACGCCCGCGAACCCGATGCGGTCGTAGATCTCGCTCACCTTGTGCAGCGCGGAGCTGGCATTCTCGGCGACGAACAGCACGCCGTCGGCGTAGGTCAGCACCACCACCCCGCGGCCGCGCGCGATGCCCTTGCGCGCGTACTCGGAGCGGTCGCGCATGATCTGCTCGGCCGAGGCGTAGAACGGCATGCTCATGTCGGCGTCCCCCTACGATCCGGGCCGGGCTTCGCGGTCGGCGAGGATGTCGCGCACGATCGCGCCGAGCTCGTCGTCGTCGACGCGTTCGGATCCCTGCGCGGTCGCCGCGATCACCACCGGGTAGATCGCGCGGGTGATGTCCGGGCCGCCGGTCGCCGAGTCGTCGTCGGCGGCGTCGTAGAGCGCCTCGACCACCACACGCGCGGCCTCGGCGCGACTCATGCCGGGGCGCCACAGCTTCTTCAGCGAGCCGCGGGCGAACAGCGACCCCGAACCCACGCCGTGGTGGTACTGCTCGGGGTAGCGGCCGCCGGTGACGTCGAAGCTGTAGATGCGCCCCGCGTTCTGCGGATCCGGGGCGTCGAGGTCGAACCCGGCGAACAACGGCACGACCGCCAGGCCCTGCATCGCCGCGCCGAGGTTGCCGCGGATCATGGTGGCCAGCCGGTTGGCCTTGCCCTCGAGCGTGAGCTGCGTGCCCTCGATCTTCTCGTAGTGCTCGAGCTCGACCTGGTACAGACGCACGATCTCGACGGCGAGGCCGGCGGCGCCGGCGATCCCGACCAGCGTGTAGTCGTCGGCGGCGAACACCTTCTCGATGTCGCGCTGGGCGATCAGGTTGCCCGCGGTGGCGCGCCGGTCGCCGGCCATGATCACCCCGCCGGCGAATACCGCCGCGACGATGGTGGTGCCGTGCGGCACCCCGGCCGACTGGGCCGGCGACCTGGGCAGCAGCTCCGGCGCCGCCGCGCTGAGGAACTCGGTGAACGACGAGGAGCCGAGCGAGGTCGACTGCGCGAGGATGCCGGGGAGACCGCGCGCGCCGGCGGACCGGTCGATGCTCAAAGCTCGCTCCTGGGTCGGTGGGGAACCTGCGTTCGACCCTACCGACGGCCGCCACGCAACCGCATGGCGGTCAAGGTCGCGGCCACCGACCACCGGTCGGCGCGGCCGAACACGACTCTTGCAACGGTGCGACCAGATTTCAGCTCGGATCGTGGTCGCAGCGTTGCAAGAGTCGGATGTGCGGCGCCGTGGGACGGCGCGTGGCCGAGATGGCTATTCGCCGCCCTTTTGCACGAATGCGCGGACGAAGTCCTCCGCGTTGGACTCGAGGACGTCGTCGATCTCGTCCAGGATCGCGTCGACGTCCTCGGTGAGCTTCTCGTGCCGTTCGGCGACGTCGCTACTCGCTTCGGCCTGCTCCTCGACCTCTTCGTCCTGGTGACGCTGTGGTCGGTTCTGGCCGCTGTCGTGGGTTGGCATCGCGGCCCCCTCTCTCGCACCGTTCGGCCCTCACCCTAACTCGCGAACGTGGCCGCGCCACGGAGCACACGAGCGGTCACCAAACCGTGATCAGCGGGCCAGGCTGCGGACGAACTCGCTGAGCTGTTCGAGATTGCGACACTCGATCATCGGCAGCACCGCGCCGTACTCGGCGGCGCGCGAGTCGCCGGTGTCCCAGATCGCGGCCCGCTCGGGGTTGAGCCAATACGCGTGCTTCGCCTGCTCGACCAGCTTCTCCAGTGCCGGCAGCGCAAGGTCGCCGTAGTTGGAACGCGCGTCGCCGAGCACGAGCAGCGAGGTGCGCGGGCCGATCGCGTCGGGGAAGCGGGCGGCGAAGAACTCGAAGGCCCGCCCGTAGTCCGTGCGCCCGAGCCAGGCGACCACGTCGGCCTCGGCCGCCAGCCGCCGCACCGTGTCGACGACATCCGCGCCCGGGGTGAAGAACCGGGTCACCTCGTCCAACTCGTCGACGAACGCGAATGCCCGCACCCGGGTGAACTGCTCCCGCAACGCGTAGACGAGCAGCAGGGTGAACTGGGCGAAGGAGCTGACCGACTCGCTGATGTCGCACAGCACCACCAGGTCGGTCTTGAGCGGCCGGCGGGGCCGGTGCACGGTCGTCAACGGCACGCCGCCCGAGGACAGCGAAGCGCGGATGGTCCGGCGGAAGTCGAGCTGACCGCGCGACCCGCGGCGCTGGTCCATGGCCAGCCGCGCGGCCAGCCGCCGCGCCAGCGGCGCGATCTCGCGGCGCAGCGCGGCAAGTTCCGCGCGGGTCGCGCCCATGATGTTGACGCGTTCGAGCGTGGGGCGTTCGGCGGTGCGGGCGGCGGCCTCGGGACCGGCCTCCTCTCCGATCCGGCGCCGGACCTCGGCCTCGACCGACGCCTCGAACCGCGCGATCCGGTCGTTGACGACTGTGCGGGCTCGCCGCTCGGCGAGGCCGCCGCGTTCCTGACCGGCGAGGAAGCTCTCGAGCAGCCCGGCCATCAGCGTCTGTGCGGAGACCCGATCGAGCACCGACAGCCGCGACCAGCCGGGCCGTCCGGCACCCCGGCTCGGCACCGACCCGAACGCGGTCACCGCCGCGCGGGCCACCGCCGCGAGCCGGCGTTCGTCACCGTCGCGCAGGTAATCGGCGAGATCGGCGCGGATCCGGTCGCGGACCGGATTGTCCAGCGGGCCGCGCGGCGCGGTGTCAACCGTGGTCGCCGCGTCGGTCTCGCTGTCCGCGATGCCGGTGCGCGGCGGGTAGTAGATGTCGAAGAGCCGGTCGAAGGCCGGCCGGTGCAGCTGTCGCTTGACCAGCGTGGCGGCCAGGGCGGCGCGGAACTGGTCGCGATCGGCCAGCTCGACGGCGGTGCCGGCCCGGGCGGCGTCCAGACCCTCCGCCACCGACACGGTGAGCCCGGCCGCCCGCAGCGCGGTGACGAACGCCAGCTGCCGGTCGACCAGGTTCAAGGCAGGCCCAGTTCCTTCGAAGCCCGAACGTGGTCGCTGTTGTGTTTGAGGACCACGCCGAGGGTGCCGGCGATCGCGGTCTCGTCGAGGTCGTCGATGCCGAGCGCCAGCACCGTGCGGGCCCAGTCGATCGTCTCGGCCACCGACGGCGCCTTCTTCAGCTCGAGGGTGCGCAACGTGGCCGCGGTGCGCACGAGCTGTTCGGCGAGGTGCGCCGGCAGGTCGGGCACCTGGGTCAGCACGATCTCCCGCTCCCGCTCGGGCGACGGGTAGTCGAGGTACAGATACAGGCACCGGCGCTTGAGCGCCTCCGACAGTTCGCGGCTGGCGTTCGACGTGATCACCACGACGGGCGTGCGGGTGGCGGCCACGGTGCCGAGTTCCGGAATCGTCACCTGGTAGTCCGAGAGCACCTCGAGGAGCAGCGCCTCGACCTCGACGTCGGTCTTGTCGAGTTCGTCGATGAGCAGGACCGTGGGCTCGGCCTGACGGATCGCGGACAGCAGCGGGCGGGTGAGCAGGAACTCCTCGGTGAAGATGTCGTCGTGCGTCTGCTCCCACGCCTGCTCGGCCGGAGCGGCCTGGATGCGCAGCAGCTGCTTCTTGTAGTTCCACTCGTAGAGCGCACGCGCCTCGTCGAGGCCCTCGTAACACTGCAGCCGGATGAGCCGGGCGCCGCTCGCCTCGGCCACCGCCTTGGCCAGCTGGGTCTTCCCGACCCCGGCCGGTCCCTCGACGAGCAGCGGCTTGCCGAGCGTGGCAGCGAGGTACACAGTCGTCGCGGTGGCGGTGTCGGCGAGATAGTGCACGCCGGCCAGTTCGCGCGCCGCGGCCGTGGGCGAGGTGAACACGCGTCCATCCTGCCAAGCTGCGGTGAACCGGAAACCACGACGGCGCGGGAGGTGGCTGGTGGGTGCGAGATTCGCGACCCGGGCCGCGACGCCCGGCGACGCCGCCGCGATCGCCCGGCTCAGCGCGACGGTGGACCAGGCCGGTGCCGGCACCGGCGCCGACCCGCGCTACCTGGACCTGCTGCTGCGCACCGGGACGGCGATCGTGGCGACCGACGCGGACACCGTGGTCGGCTGGGGCGCCGTGCGGTCGCAGCGAACCGCTTCGATGCTGACGGACCTGTTCGTCGACCCGGCGCGGCACGGCGAGGGGATCGGTGCGAGCGTCCTGCGCGCGCTGTGGCCGGATCCCGGCGCGCCGGGGCGGGTGACCTTCAGCTCGCAGCACGTGAACGCGCTGCCGCTGTATCTGCGCTTCGGGCTGCGCCCGGTGTGGCCGCTGCTCTACCTGTCCGGGCCACGCGAACGGTTGCCGGAATCCGACTGCCCGGTCGAGGAGGTCTCGGTCGGCACGGCCGCCGAGATCGAGCAGGGTTTCGGCGGCGGGGACCGCAGCGCCGACTACGACTACTGGATCGGGGTGCCGGGCCACCGGCTCGTCACCGTCCAGACCGCGAGCGCTGCCGTCGCGGTCGGCGTGCTCGGGCCGAACGCGGTGGTCCGGCTGGCCGGTGGCGACGAGCCGGGTGCGGCGGCCGCCGCGGTCGCGGCCCTGCGCGCGGTGCCGGCCGACACCGTCGCCTGCTGCGTGCCCGGGCCGCATCCGGCCGCTCCCGACGCTCGTCGGCGCCGGGTTCCGCCCGACCGACTACGACCTGGTGATGACGACGCCGGACCTGGCGCTGCCGACCTCCTGGCTCTACTCGGCCGGGCTCGCCTGACCCGACGTCGCGTGCATCTGCCGCAACGCCCGGATCAGCGGCAATGCGGCGACCAGCAGCACCGCGAGTGCCGCGAACGCTGCGCCGGGATGATCGAGCAGCGCCTGCACGACCAGGGCCGCGACCAGCCCCGCCGCGTTGCCGGCCAGCCACACCAGCGCACCCGCGGTGCCCGCCGCCTCCCCGGCCCGTCGCTCGGCGAGTTCGAGGACCACCGGCAGATCGGTGAGCAGCAGCGCGCCGAGCACGAACGACACCACCATGCCGGTCGCGACGCCGGGCGCGAGGGCGAGCACGAGCAACCCGACGGCCCCGACCACCACCGAGACCGTGACGAAGCCGAGCTGCCAGCCCCGGCGGGCCAGCAACGGCGGGAACACGGCCGCGCCCGCCACGCCGGCGAGCACCATCACCAGCAGCATGGTTCCGGCCGCCGAGTCGGACACGCCGGCCGGATCGAGCAGCGCCTGCAGCCAGGTCGTCAGCGCCACGAAGACCCCGAACCCGGCGCAGATCATCCCGAGCAGCAGCCGGATGGAGCGGTCGGCCCAGACCGCCCGCAGGGCCGTGGGCGCGGTGTGGACGAGCGCGCGCGGCGGCGTGCGCAGCGCGACCCACAGCAGCGCCGCGGCGCCGACCGCCACGACGGCCTGCACGATCAGCAGCGCCCGCAGGTGCCCGGCCCCGAAGGCGGAGCCCAGCAGCAGGGCCAGCACCAGGCCGGCGAACACCGCGGCCGACGAGACCGCGATGCCCCTGGCCCGGTCCCGTTCGGCGAGATAGGCCACCGACACCGCGATCACCGCGTTCAGCACGAACGGCTGCGCGACGGCGACGAGGATCTGCCCGCCCAGCGCCACCCAGAAGTCGTCGCCCAGCAGCCGCACCACCGCACCCAGGCCGGTCAGCAGCGCGCCGACCCGCAACCACCGCACCAGGCCGCGGTCGAGCAGCCGGCCGGTCGGCACCGCGAGCACCACGTAGAGCAGCGGGAAGATCTCGGCCAGCCAGCCGATCGACGCCGTGGACACGCCGTAGTGGTGCGCGGCGCCGGTCGTGATCGGCGCGTAGGTCAGCCAGAGCATCTGATTCGCCGCGCTCAGGGCGGCATACGCCAGCAGCGCACCCCAGGCGCTCGCCCCGACCGTCCTCACAGAGCGAGGATCGTACGGCTCGTCACCAGCCGAGTTCGTGCAGCCGGTCGTCACCGATGCCGAAGTGGTGCGCGATCTCGTGCACCACGGTGGTGCGGACCTCGCGGATCACGTCCGCTTCGGTGTCGCACACCGCACAGATCGCGAGGCGGTAGATCGTGATGCGGTCGGGCAGGACGGCCGAGTAGTCCGACATGCGCTCGGTCAGCGGAATGCCCACGTAGAGGCCGAGCAGGTGCGGGTCGTCGCCGTCCTCGACCACCACGACGACATTGCGCATCATCCGGGCGAGTGCTTCGGGAACGGTGTCGAGCGCCTCGCTGACCATCACCTCGAAGCGCGCCCGGCCGACCTCGATCACGGCCGGTTCGAGCAGAGGGAACAGACGCCGAACAGCTCGACGGTGTGGTCGACATCGGTGTACCCGTAGGTCTGCGCCACCTCGCCGGCCCAGCGCTCCACCGCCCGGCCCTCGATCTCCTCGGTGCGCCCGCAGCGGCGGCAGACCAGATGATGGTGGTGGCGGCCCTGGACGGGTGCCCCGCAGAAGCGGTACGTCGCCTCGCCGTCCTGGGTGTGGATGACGTCGACGACGTTGTCCTCGACCAGGGCCTGCAGGTGCCGGTAGACCGTCGACAACCCCACGGTCGCGCCGCCGTTGCGCAGCACCGCATAGACGTCCTGGGCGCTGCGGAAACCGCCGGCCTCGCGCAGCGCGTCGCGCACCGCCTCGCCCTGGCGGGTGGATCGCTGACGTGCCGGGCTCACTCCCCCAGCTTAGCGGTAATCATTACCACTTCCCACTCGCTGCGCGCGGTCGGAACGTCAGGCGTACTCGGCGACCGGCGGGCAGGCGCAGACCAGGTTGCGGTCGCCGAACGCCCCGTCGATGCGCCGCACCGGGGCCCAGTACTTCGCCCGCGGATCCACACCGGCCGGGAACGCCGCGACCTCGCGCGAGTACGGGTGCGACCACTCCCCGGCCAGGCACGCCGCGGTGTGCGGGGCGTTGCACAGCGGGTTGTCCTCGGCCGGCCAGGTGCCCGCGGCCACCTGGTCGATCTCGGCCTTGATGGCGATCATCGCGTCGATGAACCGGTCGAGCTCGTGCAGATCCTCGGACTCGGTCGGCTCCACCATCAGCGTGCCGGCCACCGGGAAGGACATCGTCGGCGCGTGGAACCCGTAGTCGATGAGCCGCTTGGCGACGTCGTCGACGGTTACCCCGGTCGCCTTGGTGATGGGCCGCAGATCGAGGATGCACTCGTGCGCGACGAGCCCGTGCTGGCCGGCGTAGAGCACCGGGTAGTGCTCGTCGAGTCGCTTCGCGACGTAGTTGGCCGCCAGGATCGCGGCGCCGGTGGCCGCGGTCAGCCCGTCGGGGCCCATCAGCCGGATGTAGGCCCAGGTGATCGGCAGGATCGAGGCAGATCCCCAGGGTGCCGCGGCGATCGCGCCGGATCCGGTCTCCGGGCCGGCCAGCGGCTGCAGCGGGTGGTTCGGCAGGTACGGCGCGAGGTGGGCCCGCACCCCGATCGGCCCCACCCCGGGGCCGCCGCCACCGTGCGGGATGCAGAAGGTCTTGTGCAGGTTCAGGTGTGACACGTCGGCGCCGAACCGCCCCGGCCGGGCCAGCCCGACCATCGCGTTGAGGTTCGCGCCGTCGACGTACACCTGGCCGCCGGCGTCGTGGACCAACGCGCAGACCTGGCTGATGTGCTCCTCGAACACGCCGTGCGTGGACGGGTAGGTGAGCATGATGGCCGCGAGCGTGTCGGCGTGCTGCTCGATCTTGGCGCGCAGGTCGTCGAGGTCGATCTCGCCTTCCTCGCCGCTGGTCTTCACGACCACGACGCGCAACCCGGCCATCACCGCCGAGGCGGCGTTGGTGCCGTGCGCGCTCGCGGGGATGAGGCAGATGTCGCGCTGCTGGTCGCCGCGGCCGCGGTGGTACTCGTGGATCGCGAGCAGCCCGGCGAACTCGCCCTGCGAGCCGGCGTTGGGCTGCAGTGACACCGCGTCGTAGCCGGTGATCTCGCACAGCCAGCTCTGCAGGTCGGCGAACAGCTGCTCGTAGCCGTCGAACTGGCCGGCCGGCGCGAACGGGTGGACGTCGGCGAAGCCGGGGTTGGTCACCGGCTCCATCTCGGTGGTGGCATTGAGCTTCATCGTGCACGAGCCGAGCGGGATCATCCCGCGGTCGAGCGCGAAGTCGCGATCGGCCAGCCGACGCAGGTAGCGCAGCATGGCGGTCTCGGACCGATGCGCGTGGAACACCGGGTGAGTCAGGTACTCCGACGTGCGGGCGAACCCGATCGTCGGCGCGATGTCGAGCCGCTCGACGTCGTCGATCCCCAGGTCGAGGCCGAAGGCACCCCACACGGCGGCGAGGTGCGTGCGGGTCGTGACCTCGTCGCAGGTGATCCCGACGGTGTCTGCGTCGACGAGGCGCAGGTTCACGCCGGCCTCGCGCGCGGCCGCCACCACCTGCTCGGCGCGGCCCGGCACTCGCGCGGTCACGGTGTCGAAGAACGCGACATCCGCGACCTCGACACCACCGTCGCGCAGTCCCGCAGCGAGCGCAGCCGCCAGCCGATGGACCCGGGTGGCGATGGTCCGCAGCCCGTCGGGCCCGTGGTACACGGCGTACATCGACGCGATGACGGCCAGCAGCACCTGGGCGGTGCAGATGTTCGAGGTGGCCTTCTCCCGGCGGATGTGCTGCTCGCGGGTCTGCAGCGCCAGCCGGTAGGCCGGCGCACCCTCGGCGTCGACCGAGACGCCGACGAGGCGGCCCGGCAGCTGCCGCTCGAGCCCGGTACGCACCGCCAGGTACCCGGCGTGCGGGCCGCCGAAGCCGAGCGGGACGCCGAAGCGCTGGGTGTTGCCGACGGCGATGTCCGCGCCGGCCTCGCCGGGTGCGGTGATCAGCGTCAGGGCGAGCAGATCGGCTGCCGCGACGAGCAGCGCGCCACGCCCGTGCGCGGCCTCGGCCAGCGGCGCGAGGTCGCGGATCGCGCCGCGAGGCACCCGGGTACTGCACCAGCACGCCGAAGACGTCGCCGTCGGGCAGCGGCTCGTCGAGGTCGTGCACGACCACCTCGAGACCGAGCGGGAGCGCCCGCGTGCGCACGACGTCCATCGTCTGCGGCAGGACGTCGGCGTCGACCACGAAGACCGAGCCCTTGCGGGCGGCGCGGTGCGCGAGCGCCATCGCCTCGGCCGCCGCGGTGCTCTCGTCGAGCATCGATGCGCCCGCGACCGGGAGCCCGGTCAGGTCCTCGACGACGGTCTGGAAGTTGAGCAGGGCTTCGAGGCGGCCCTGGCTGATCTCGGGTTGGTAGGGCGTGTAGGCGGTGTACCAGGCCGGGTTCTCCAGCACGTTGCGGCGGATCACCGCGGGCGTGATGGTGGCGTGGTAGCCGAGGCCGATCATCGAGGTCAGCACGTCGTTGCGGGCCGCCAGCGCCCGCAACTCGCCTGCGACCTGTGCCTCCGTCGCGGCCGGCGGCAGTGCGAGCGCCAGCTTCTCGCGGATGGAGGCCGGCACGGCGTCGGCGAGCAGGTCGTCGAGCGAGGCGTAGCCGAGTGCGTCGAGCATGCTCGCCTGCGCCCCAGCCGTGCCGATGTGCCGGTCGGCGAACGGCACGCCCGATTCGAGTTCGGCCAACTTGGTGGTCATCTGCGCTCCCACACGGGTTCGACGTCGTCACCCGCGGGCGGCGGCGTCCCCGTCTGTCGGGCGCGTCCCTCCAGAGTGGCCTCTACCGCGTGGTCCTGGTGCCTGAGAGGTTCCGGGGAGGTTGCCCCTTCGGCGCCGGCCACATCGGCATCGATGCGGCGCAGCTCTCCCACGCGAGGTCGTCAGCCAGCATCAACCGTAGCAGTCAGGACCGGGCCGGGCGCGGCGAAACGTCAGCCGGCGGCGCTGCGTTGCCGGCGGCGGCGGGCCAGCTCGTCGCTGGCCGTCGACTCGCTCTCGTCGACGCCGTCGGCCCGCTCGGCCGGCAACTGCGCCAGCGAACCGCGCAGTTCGCGCAGTGCTCCACTGACCGCGATGCCGAACACGCCCTGCCCGCCGCGCAACAGGTCGACGACCTCTTCGGAGGACGTGCATTCGTAGACGGTGGTGCCGTCGGAGAGCAACGTCACCTGGGCGAGGTCGTCGACACCACGCAGGCGCAGCGCGTCGACGGCCAACCGGATGTTGTGCAGTGAGACCCCGGCGTCCAGCAGCCGCTTCACGACCTTGAGCACCAGGATGTCCTTGAACGAGTACAGCCGCTGGCTGCCCGAACCGCTCGCGGTGCGGATCGAGGGCAGCACGAGTTCGGTGCGCGCCCAGTAGTCCAGCTGCCGGTAGGTGATGCCGGCCGCGGCACAGGCGGTCGGGCCGCGATAGCCGAGGACTTCGTTGTCGCCGTGCGGCGTCGGGTCGGCGAACAGTGCGCCCTGCTCGGGACGGTGATCGTCGGTGTTCGACACGACTCGCCCCCTCTCGCGCTGCGGACTGTGCCGGCTCGAATTCCACGGCCGTCATTCGATGTGCTGTGACGGTAGGTCCGGGATCACCTTCGGGTCAATGCGACGCGCCGAGCACGGTAACTCTCAAGTCGAGGTTGATGGTTGCGCGATCAGCCGCCGGACGCGAAGTCCTCCGGCGAGATGTTGTCGAGAAACTCCCGGAACTTCTCGACCTCGTCCTCCTGCTCGTCCGGGATCTCGATACCGGCGGCGTCGAGCACGGCGTCCGAACCCAGGATCTCGACCTCGGCGCGCAGCGCCAGGGCGATCGCGTCCGAGGGCCGCGCGCTGACCGTCACGCCGCCGCTGAACCGCAGCTCGGCGTAGTAGACGTCGTCGCGCAACTCGGTGATGTGCACGGCCTCCAGCTGCACGCCGAGCGCATTGATGACGTCGCGGAGCAGGTCGTGCGTGAGCGGGCGCAGGGTCTGCACGCCCTGCTGCTGGAACGCGATGGCCGAGGCCTCGACCGCACCGATCCAGATGGGCAGGTAGCGAACGCCGTCCTCTTCGCGCAGCAGGACGACGGGCTGGTTGGCCGGCAGTTCGACGCGAACGCCGACGACCCGCATCGGATGCACGCCCGACCTCCTCGAACTCGCGGTCTTGCGGTGCAGTGCAAGCGACCTGCTGCGCACGCCGTACCCCGACGCTACACGTTGCCCGGGCCGTGGGTGGCCGATCAGGACCCGCCGATGACCTCTCGTAATCCGATCTGCACCAGCGCCGCGTGCAGCCGAACCGACAGCACCGCGAGCTCGCGCACGGTTTCCTCCGCACGCACCTTCGCCTCGCCGCCGCGCTGGCGTGACATCGGCCCGACGACCTGCGAGAACAACCCGACCTCGCGTTCGGCCGCGGTGCGGAACGCGCGCAGGTGCCGGCCTTCGAGCCCGAACCGGGCCAGCTCGGCGACGATCTTCGCTACCGCCAGCGCATCGTCGTCGTAGAGACCACCGGGCCGGGCGTTGATCAGCCCGAACTGCTCGAGCTCGCGCAGCTGGTCGAGGCGCAGGCCCGCCGCATTCAGCAGCTCTTCCTTGGACAGCCGCATCGCGGCCGGCGCCGGCCGGAAGTGGTCTGCGGTCGGGGCGTTGTCCTCGATCGAGGCGAGCGCGACATGTGCGGTGCGCGGGCTGTCGGTGGACGTCCCGGCCGGCACGAGTCCGCGGTCGATGGCGTCGAGCTGGTCCTTGATGACGCGCAGCGGCAGGTAGTGGTCGCGCTGTTGCGAGAGCACGTACCGCAACCGGGACACGTCACCGGGGGCGAACTTGCGGTACCCCGAAGGCGTGCGCTGCGGGCGCACCAGGCCCTGGTCCTCGAGGAACCGGATCTTGCTGATGGTGAGGTCCGGGAAGTCGACCTTGAGGTGGGCGAGCACATCGCCGATCGTCAGGGTCGCGCGCGCGTCGCCTGCGTGGGCGCCGAGCGCCGTCATGCGTTGACGCCGGTGCGGACGGCGGCGGTCAGATAGACGAGCCGGAACTTGCCGATCTGCACCTCGTCACCACCGGAGAGCGGGGCCGCGTCGATACGTTCGCGATTGACGTACGTGCCGTTGAGCGACCCGACGTCGTGGACGGTGTAGCCGCTGCCTTCGCGGCGGAACTCGGCATGCCGGCGGGACACGGTGACATCGTCCAGGAAGATGTCGCTGTCCGGGTGGCGACCCGCCGAGGTGACGTCCTGGTCGAGCAGGAATCGGCTGCCGGCGTTCGGTCCGCGTTTGACCACGAGCAGCGCCGAGCCGGGCGTCAACGCGTCGACGGCGCCCTGGTGAGCCTCGGTCGAGAATTCGCCGTCACTGTCCGGGACGGCGCCGGTGGCGGCGCTCAGGGTGGACGTGGTGTCCGGTCCGGCGGCGCCCGCAGGCAGCGCCGCACCGCAGTTTGCGCAGAAATGGCTGCCGGGCAGGTTCTCGGTGCCACAAGCGGTGCAGAACACGCGCGCCATCCTTCGGGTCTAGTAACGGCCGATCGCAGTACGTCGAGCGCACAGATTTGCAGTTACGGTGCGGATTCGGTCGGTGCGCCGAGCCTAGGACGGCCTCGGCGCAAGGGTCAATCGAGGACAGTGAGGCGTCAGCCGGCCAACGTGGAGTAGGCCGCCGCATCGAGCAGGTCGCTGGTCTGATCTTGGTCGGACAGATCGATCTCGAGCACCCAACCCTCGCCGTACGGATCGGAGTTGATCAGCTCGGGTTGCCCGTCGAGATTGCTCGTTGCGGGCCGTGACGGTGCCCGACAGCGGAGCGTAGAGATCGGACACGCTCTTGGTCGATTCGATCTCGCCGACGGCAGCGCCCTTCTCGACGCTGGCCCCGACCTCCGGTAGCGAGACGTAGACGACGTCGCCGAGCGCCTCCTGCGCGTAGTCGGTGATCCCGACCCGGACCGCGTTCGTCCCGTCCGTGACCCGAACCCATTCGTGCTCGGCGGTGTACTTCAAATCGTCAGGGACGACGGACATTCGCATCGGCCTCTCTCACCGGGTGGACGAACGCTGCTGCGCTGGACGCGTCGACCCTACCGACTGCTGCTCACCGCGTGGGCTTCGCGTACTTCGACGACGGCAACCTGCGCACCGCCGTGATGCTCACCTTGCTGCGTTCGTCGACGGTGAGTTCGCCGCCGGCGGCCCGCACCGTGGCCGCGACCCCGCCCGGGATGTTCAGCGCGGTGTCGAGCGTCTTCGGCTCGCCGATGGCGAGGATCCGGTACGGCGGGTGCACAGCGGTGCTGTCGACCTGCACCTGGCCGGGATCACCGGTGAACGCGGTGTCGGTCCCCACCCGCACCGTGCCGACCTGCAGTGCCTCCGCGCCCGCGCCGCGCAGTTCCTCGACCACGGCGAGCAACTGTTCCCCGTCGACCTTCCCGGCCGGGTCGGTGACGGTCACCGCGACGCCGGGGCCGGTGGCGGGCAAGGTGCCGAGCAGCACGCCCAGCGCCTGCGCCTGCTCGGCCGCCTGGCGCCGGGCCGTGGCCGAGGTGTCGCCGCTCGACTGGAGCTGCCGCAGGTTCGCCTCGAGCTCGGCGAGCTGCTGGCGCAACCGATCGGCACGGTCGGTCTGGTTGTCGAGGATGCCGACGAGGTCGTCGTCGCGCAGGGTGGACAACGCATCGCCCGAGGAATTCGCACGCACCTGCACGACGATCGCAAAGCCCAGCAGCAGCGTCAGCACGCCGATGATGGCCGCCGACGCGTGCCGGCCGATCGGCCGCCGCTCGCTCATCCGTCGCCTCGCATCGCCGTCATGCCCGGAACAAGTGCCGGCGGATCGCAGCGGCATTGCTGAAGATGCGGATGCCGAGGACGACGACGACGGCTGTCGACAGTTGAGCGCCGACACCGAGCTTGTCGCCGAGGAACACGATCAACGCTGCAACCAACACGTTGGAGACGAAGGACACCACGAACACCTTGGCGTCGAAGATGCCGTCCAGGCGAGCCCGCAGGCCGCCGAACACCGCATCGAGTGCCGCGACCACGGCGATGGGCAGGTACGGCTCGAGCCAGTCCGGCACGGTCGGGCGCAGCACCAGCCCGAGGACGATGCCGGCGAGCAACGCGATGGCGGCGATCATCGGCTCGGCCTGGGGCTCGGCGTGGCCGCCGTGGCGTAGCGGGGGGTTACCGGCACCGCCGCCGGCAGGCTCAACGAGTTGCTCTCGGAGAACGAGAACCCGATGTGGTCCACGCCGATGAGTGTCTGGTAGCGACTGGCCACCGTGCTCTGCGCGAAGCCGGTGGACAGCGCGTCGGCGTCGCCGATGGCCCGGATCCGGTACGGCGAGGTGATGGGCTGGAAGTCGACGAGCACGGCCTCGCCGGCGAACCGGATGGCGCTGGTCGGGCTGAGCCGGACGTCGTTCACCGAGATCGCTTCTGCCCCGTCGTGCCACAGTTCGTTGACGACGCTGCGCACATCACGGTCGGTGAGGATATTCGTTGCGGCGATCGGGATGCTCCCGGCGCGCCCGGGCGAGGCGCTGGCGCTCGCCTGCGTCGGGGAGCGCAGCGTGACGGTGAGCCCGGGTCCGTGGACGGCGAGCTGGCCGGCGGCGATCTCGGCGTGGCGCAGCTCGGCATTGAGTGCCCCGGAGGTCGGCAACGCCTGTGCCCGGCGCTTGGCCACGTCACGTTCCAGGGCGGCGACCCGCCGCTGCAGGTCGTCGGTGCTGGTCGTCGCGGTATTCACCCGCCCGACGAGGCTGTCGTGCACCTTGGCTGCTTCCGGCGCGCCGCGGTTGGTGTGGATGTAGCCGACCACGAGCAGGAAGCCGACGAGCAGGCAGCCGACGGCGACCAGCGGCTGTTCGTACCACCGGCGCGAGCGGTCCGGGCCGCGGCGCTGTGCCACGGCCTGATAGCCGTCGTCGAGCACGTGGTCGAGCAGATCTGCGAGGACCCGGGCCGGCGGATGACGGTTCTCGGTCATGCGGCTTCCGCCCGGATCGGGTGCCGGATGAGCCCGACGGCCTGCCGCAGGTAGACCACGCCGGACCACAGGTAGAGCGCGGTACCCCAGATCGTGAACGCCCAGGCCATCGGCCGGGCGATGTCGGCGAGGGTGCCGTGATACGTGCCGAGCAGCAGCAGCGGGAATGCGTAGAGCAGGCAGAACGTCGCGGCCTTGCCCAGATAGTGCACCGACGGCGGCCCGTAGCCGGCACGGCGTAGCAGCGGCAGCGTGACCCCCAGCACGAGGTCGCGCCCGACGATGACCAGCGCCAGCCACAGCGGAATGATGTGGCGCAACACCAGCCCGACGAGCGTGGCGAGGATGTAGAGGCGGTCGGCGAGCGGATCGAGCAGCGCCCCGAGCGCGCTGGCCTGGTTCAGCTTGCGCGCGAGCACGCCGTCGGCCCAGTCGGTGAAACCGGACACGGCGAGCACGACCAGCGCCCAGGCGTCGGCGTGCGGGCCGAGCAGCAGCCACAGGAACAGAGGCACGCCCAGCAGCCGCAACACGCTCAGCGCATTGGGGATGGTGAGTATGCGATCGGTGCCCGACTGCGTGGGTGCCGACAACGAGTCCTCCGTGATCGGCCCGACGACGAAACTGCTGCCTGAGTCGGGACGACAGGATTTGAACCTGCGACCCCCTGACCCCCAGTCAGGTGCGCTACCAAGCTGCGCCACGTCCCGGTCTGCCAAGACTGTACCTGTCGGGAACGGTGCCTCGCGTCAGCGTTGCCGCTTCTCCCGGACCCGGACCGAGATCTGGATCGGGGTGCCGGTGAACTCGAAGTCCTCGCGCAGCCGGCGCTCGAGGAAGCGGCGGTAGCCGGCTTCCAGGAAGCCGGTGGTGAACAGGACGAACCGGGGTGGACGCGTGTCGGCCTGGGTCGCGAACAGCACCCGCGGGGCCCGGCCCCCGCGGGGCGGCGGCGGGGTCTGGGCCACGACGTCGCTGAGCCAGCTGTTCAGCGGCCCGGTCGGCACCCGGCTGTCCCAGGACGTGAGCGCGGTGCGCAGTGCCGCGGCCAGCCGGTCCACCGACCGGCCGGTGCGCGCCGAGATGTTCACCCGCGGCGCCCAGGCGACCCGGGCGAGATCGCGGTCGATCTCCTTCGTGAGCTGGTCGCGGCGGTCCTCGTCGACGAGATCCCACTTGTTGAAGGCGAGCACCAGCGCCCGGCCCGCGTCGGTCACCTCGGCGATGACCCGCTGGTCCTGTTCGGAGAGCCGCTCGGCGGCGTCCAGCAGCACGATCGCGACCTCCGCGGCCTCGATGGCGCCCGCGGTACGCAGGCTCGCGTAGTACTCCATGCCGCTGGCCTGGTGCACCCGGCGGCGCAGCCCGGCGGTGTCGACGAACCGCCAGGTCTCCCCGCCCAGCTCGACCAGGCTGTCGACCGGGTCGATCGTGGTGCCGGCCACGGCGTCGACCACGGAGCGGTCCTCGCCGGCCAGGCGGTTGAGCAGGCTCGACTTGCCGACGTTGGGCCGTCCGATCAGCGCCACCCGCCGGGGGCCGGCCTCCTCGTCGGTCTCAGGAGGGGCGTCGGGCAACCGGTCCAGGATGGCGTCGAGCAGCTCGCCGCTGCCGCGACCGTGCAAGCCGCTGACCGCGAACGGCTCCCCCAGCCCGAGCGACCACAGCTGCGTGGCGTCGGACTCGAGCCGCTCGTCGTCGACCTTGTTCACCGCAAGCACCACCGGCCGTTGCGCGCGGCGCAGGGTCCGGGCCACGGCCAGGTCGGTGTCGGTGGCGCCGGTGCGGCCGTCGACGACGAACACCACGAGGTCGGCGGTGGCCACGGCGCGTTCGGCCTGCGCGGACACCATGGCCTGCAGTCCGCGAGCGTCCGGTTCCCAGCCGCCGGTGTCGACCACGGTGAACCGGCGCCCGTTCCACAACGCGTCGTAGGCGACGCGGTCGCGGGTGACACCCGGGATGTCTTGCAC
Organism: uncultured Actinomycetota bacterium; assembly: GCA_963850835.1. GTDB lineage: Bacteria > Actinomycetota > Actinomycetes > Mycobacteriales > Jatrophihabitantaceae > Jatrophihabitans. The sequence continues at coordinate 461,281 of CAWKNB010000012.1, forward strand.
CACCGCTTCGCGGCGGCCCAGGATGCGGTTCACCAACGTCGACTTGCCCACGTTCGGGCGCCCGACGATGGCGACGACCGGCGCCGGCGCCGTCGACATCTCGTCCGTTGTCTCGGTCATGGCGCGGCGAGCTCGACCAGCCGGTCGACGACCTGGTCGATGGTGAGGTCGGTGGTGTCCAGCTCGATCGCGTCCGCGCCGCGCATCAGCGGGCTCGCGGCCCGGCTGCTGTCGAGCTGGTCGCGGCGCGCGATGTCGGCGGCGATCGCGGCGACGTCGCCGCCCACCTCCGCCGCGCGGCGGCGGGCGCGAGCTTGCGGGGTGGCGGTGAGGAACACCTTGGGCCGCGCGGTGGGCCAGACGACGGTGCCGATGTCGCGGCCCTCGACGACGATGGCGCCCTCGTCGATGAGTTCGCGCTGGGCGGCCACCATCTGGGCCCGCACGGCGGGCACCGCGGAAACCGCGCTGACGGCCGCGGTGGTTTGCGCGGAGCGGATCTCGGTGTCGGCGGGATCGCCGTCGAGCACGATCGCGGCATGCGCGGGGTCGGTCGAGATCTCGATCTTCGCCGCCTCGACGGCGTCGGCGACGGCTACCGGGTCGGCGAGGTCGGCACCGCTGCGCAGCACCGCGACGGTGGCCGCGCGGTACATGGCCCCGGTGTCGAGGTAGCGCGCGCCGAGCCGGGTGGCCAGGCGGCGGGCGACGGTCGACTTGCCGGTACCGGCGGGGCCGTCGAGCGCGACCACTCCGGTGAACGCGGCTGGGGTGTCAGGTTGATCCGGTTGCACCGGTCGAGGATACGGATGTCGGCCGACGACCCGGTCGGTCACCGGATCTCACTGCGGCAGATCGGTGCGCAGCGCGGCGGCGCCGCGCAGGTAGACGTGCCGGATCTCCGGGCGAGAGCGGGTCGTCTCGACGTGGGCGAGCAGCCGCAGCACCCGCGGCATCGAGCCGGGGACGGCGATCTCGGTGGTGCACAGCAGCGGCACGTCGGTCAGCCCGATCTGCCGTGCCGCGTACGCCGGGAACTCGGCGGTGAGGTCCGGGGTCGCGGTGAACACGATGCTGATGAGGTCCTCCGGGTCGATCTCGTTGCGGTGCAGTACCGCGGTGACCAACTCGGAGGTGCCGGCGAGGATCTCGTCGCGCTCGTTGCCGTCGACCTGTATCGCCCCGCGCACCGCTCGTACCGCCATGCCGCTCCGTCCCGTCGTACCGTCGCGCCCCAGCCTATTGGCGGGCGGCCGGCTGCTCGGCAGCCCGGTACAACGCGGCGACCTCGGCAGCGGTGAGCGGGCGTAGCGTGCCGGCGCGTTGCCCGCCCAGCCGTACCGGTCCGATGGCGGTGCGCACCAGCCGGGTCACCGGGTGGCCGACCTGGGCCAGCAGCCGTCGCACGACGTGCTTGCGGCCCTCGTGCAGCACGACCTCGACGATCGCCTGCCGGCCGTGCGTCTGCACCACCCGGAACGCGTCGACGGTGACCGGCCGATCGGATTCGTCGTCGGTCGTGTCGTCGAGCCGGACGCCGGCGCGCAGCAGGCGGCCGACCTCGCGGCTCACCGGGGCGGGCACGGTGGCGAGGTAGGTCTTGCTCACCCCGTGCGAGGGATGCATCAGGCGGTGGGCGAGCTGCCCGTCGTTGGTCAGCAGCAGCAGGCCCTCGCTGTCCGCGTCGAGGCGGCCGACATGGAACAACCGCTGGGCTTGATTGGCTCGGTCGGCGACGAGATCGCCCACCGTCGGACGGCCGCGGTCGTCGCTCATCGCGCTCAGCATGCCGCGCGGCTTGTTCAGGGCGAGGTACTCGACGTCGTCGCGGACGATCACCCGGTCGCCGTCGACGTGGATCACCGCTGTCTGCGGATCCACCCGCGCACCGAGCCCGACGACCGCGCCGTCGACGGTGACCCGGCCGGCCGCGATCAGCTCCTCGCAGACCCGCCGCGACCCGAGCCCGGCGGCGGCGAGCACCTTCTGCAACCGGATGCCCGCGTCGCCCTCGGCCATCACAGCTCGTCGACGTCGACGGAGTCGAGTCCTTCGACATCGGGCAGCAGCGGCGCGAGCGACGGCAGTTCGGACAGCGACTGCAGCCCCATCCGCTCCAGGAAGAGCTCGGTGGTCTGGTACAGGCCGCCGCCGGTCTCCGGGTCGGTGCCGGTTTCGGCGACGAGGCCGCGGGCGAGCAGGGTGCGGACCACGCCGTCGACGTTCACGCCGCGGATGGCCGACACCCGGGCGCGGGTGACGGGCTGCCGGTAGGCGATGACGGCGAGCGTCTCGAGCCCAGCCTGCGAGAGACGGCTGCGCTGGCCCTCGAGCAGGAAATGGCCGACGGCGGCGGCGTGGGCGGGGCGGGTGTAGATCCGGATCCCGCCCGCGACGTCACGGAGTTCGATGCCGGCGCCGCGCTCGTCGTAGCCGGCCCGCAACTCGGCCACTGCCTGCTCGACCTCGGGCTGCGGGCGCTGCACGCCGGCGGCCAGGGCCGCGGTGGTCACCGGAGCGTCGAGCACGAAGAGGATGGCTTCCAGCGCCGGCGCCAGATCGCCAGCGTCGATCGCAGGAGTCGGCGCGTCGAGCAGCTCGAGCTGTTCCTCGTCCGTCTCGTCGGCGCCCGGTTCGGGACTCTCGCTCACTCGTACTCCTCGGGTTGCGAGATCTCGGGCTCGGCGGTGGCGTCGGCGGCGCCGGTCCAGCGCACCCGCAGCTCGGTGAGCGCGGCCGCCTGGTCGAACGCGACGGCGCCGTCCCGGTAGAGGTCGAGCAGGCCGAGGAATCGGGCCACCACCTCGAGGGTCGTGGTGCAGTCGCTGACCAGGGAGCGGAACGTCGCGGAACCCGCCAGGCGCAGCCGCTCGCGCAGGATCGCGGTGTGCTCGCGCACGCTGACCTGCTGGGTGTGCACGTGGTCGGTCATGACCACCGGGACCGGTTTGGGCACCATTGCGGCGGCGGCGATCGCGGCGAAGTGCTCCGGCGTCACGCCGATCACCACGTCGGGCAGCAACTGCGCGAACTGTGGCTCCAGATCGACCGCGCGGCCGAACCGGCTGGCCTGGTTGCGATGCAGCTCGGCGAAGTAGGCGGCCGCCAGTTTGTACGCGCGGTACTGCAGCAGCCGCGCGAACAGCAGGTCACGCGCCTCGAGCAGCGCGAGGTCCTCCTCGTCCTCCACCTCTGCGGCCGGCAGCAGCCGGGCGGCCTTGAGGTCGAGCAGTGTCGCTGCGACGACGAGGAACTCGGTCGCCTTCCCGAGGTCCCACGTCTGCAGGCCGTCGAGGTAGCTGATGAACTCGTCGGTGACCTGCGACAACGACACTTCGGTGACGTCGAGCTGGCGCCGGCTGATCAGGTTCAGCAACAGGTCGAACGGACCCTCGAAGTTGTCCAGCCGGACGTTGAACACCCCGGCCGCGGGGGCGTCCCCGGACATCGCGGTGAGCTCGGCCTCAGGCGCCGTCATGATCGGGCAATGACCTCGCGCGCGAGGTCGCGGTAGGCCTTCGCACCCGACGACGTCGGCGCCCAGCTGGTGATCGGCTCGCCCGCGACACTGGTCTCCGGGAAGCGGACGGTGCGCGCGATGACAGTGTCGTACACCTTGTCCCCGAAGGCTTCCAACACCCGCGTGTAGACCTCGCGCCCGTGCAGGGTGCGGCCGTCGTACATCGTCGCGAGGATGCCGTCGAGGGTCAGGTTCGGGTTCAGCCGCTGCTGCACCTTCTCGATCGTGTCGATCAGCAGCGCGACGCCGCGCAGGCTGAAGAACTCGCACTCGAGCGGGATGATCACCCCGTGGGCCGCGGTCAAGGCGTTCACGGTGAGCAGGCCGAGCGAGGGCTGGCAGTCGATCAACACGTAGTCGTACTCGTCGAGCACCGGGGCGACGGCGCGCGCCAGCGCCTGCTCGCGAGCGACCTCGCTCACCAGCTGGATCTCGGCAGCGGACAGGTCGATGTTGCTGGGCAACAGGTCGACGCCGGGCACGGAGGTCTTCAGCAGCACCTCGTCGATGGTCACGCCGGGATCCATCAACAGGTTGTAGCTGGTGCGCTCGAGCTGGTGCGGCTGGACCCCGAGGCCTACCGACAGCGCCCCCTGCGGGTCGAAATCGACCAGCAGCACACGGCGGCCGACCTCGGCGAGCGCGGCACCCAGGTTGATCGCCGACGTGGTCTTGCCGACCCCGCCCTTCTGGTTGCACAGCGCGATCACCCGGGCCGGGCCGTGCCGCTGCAGCGGCGCCGGTTCGGGCAGCGGCCGCTTGGGCCGGGCCTGCGCGGGATCGGCCGACTTCGCCGGATCGGCCTTCGACGGTTTCGAGCCCGCCGCGGCGGCGGGGTCGGCGGGGAACAGCCCACTTGGCGCGGCGTCGCCTGCCGGTGCCGAGGCCGACGGTTCGGTACCAGCGTCGAGGGGCTGCCCGCCGGTCGAGGTCGTCATCTACTGCGCTGCCCGCTTCCCTCTGTGGCGGTGGGTGCCGGGTGGGCACCGAGGTTTCGAGCGCCGAGGCTACCGCAGCGCCCGGTCAGCCCGTCGCCTTCGCCGGGCGCGTCGCCGTGCCCTGCCGGCCCGCGCGCGGGTGGGCGCTCGCGTAGACCTCTCGCAGCGTGTCGACGGTCACCAGGGTGTAGATCTGAGTGGTGGTCACCGACGCGTGCCCGAGCAGTTCCTGGACCACTCGGACGTCGGCCCCACCCTCCATGAGATGGGTGGCGAAGGAGTGCCGCAGCGTGTGCGGCGAGAGTCCTGCGGTCGACAACCCGGCCCGCTCCCCGGCCGTACGCAGGACCACCCAGGCCGACTGACGCGACAGCGGGCCGCCGCGGGCATTGAGGAACAGCGTTGCGTTTCCGGCGCCGGCCGCGGCGAGGCCCGGGCGGCCCTGCACCAGGTACGCCGTGACCGCCTGGGCGGCGAACGAACCCACCGGCACCCGGCGCTGCTTGCCGCCCTTTCCGGACAGCAGCACGGTGTTCTCGGTGAGATCGACGTCGTCGACGGCGAGCCCGACGGCCTCCGAGATCCGCGCGCCGGTGCCGTAGAGCAGTTCCAGCAGCGCACGATCGCGCAGGGCGATCGCGGTGCCCGCGTAGCCGGCGGCGTCGAGCAGCCGCTCGACGTCCTCGACGGTGATCGCCTTCGGCAGGCGCCGCGGCGGCGCGGCCGGGTGCACCTGTGCGGAGACGTCGACCTCGACCAGACCCTCGCGCAGCGCGAACCGGTGCAGCCCGCGCACGGCCACCACCGCGCGCGCCGCCGAGGAGGCCGACAGCGGCGGGTGGTCGGCGTCGCCCTCGCGCAGATGAGCCAGGAACGCGCTGATCGCGGTGGCGTCGACGGCCGCGATGGATTCGACGCCGCGCCCGGACAGATGGTCCACGTAGCGGGTGAGATCGCGCCGGTAGGAACTGAGGGTGTTCGTCGCCACCCCGCGCTCGACGGCGAGGTGGTCGAGGTAGCTCGCCACCACCCCCGCGACCGTCCCGGCGGCGGCCCGGGTCGTCAGGGTCACCTGTCCCGGCCCGCCGGTCGGCCCGGCCACGGTGCGTCGGCCGGCCGGAGCCCGTCCCAGCCGTGGTCGCGGATGTGCACCGCCGCAAGGATTCCGGCGACCGCGGCGGCGTTGGTGATCTCACCGGCGAGCGCGCGCTGCGCGGCGTCGTCGAGCGGGACCCGCGTCACCGTCATCGTGATCTCCTCGTGCTCGGCCACGAAATCGCCCGAACTGGGCCGCAGCCCGCGCGCGAGGAAGATCCGGATCGCCTCGTCGGTCATGCCGGGCGACGTGTGGAGGTCGACCAGCGTGTGCCACTCGTCGGCCACCAGGGCGGCCTCCTCGGCGAGCTCGCGGGCGGCCGCGAGGTGCGGCGGCTCACCGGCGACGTCGAGCAGCCCGGCCGGGAGCTCGTCCAGCCACGCCCGCACGGGTACCCGGTACTGGTTCACGAGCACGACCCGGCCGTCGTCGTCGAGCGCGACGATCGCCACCGCACCGGGATGCGCGACGATCTCGCGTTTCGCGATCGTTGCGTCGCTCATCCGCACGTCGTCGACCCGGACAGTGATGACCTTGCCGGTGAACACGGTCCGGCTGTCGACGACCTCGTAGGACCGGTCGGTCACGCGTTCACCACGACCGACTCGGCGTCGCGCCGGCCCTGCTGCTCGTCTCGGGTATCGGTGATCTCGACCGGTAGCCGCTCGGCCGCGTTGTACTGCAGCGCGGCACCGACGAAGGCCCGGAACAGCGGGTGCGCACGAGTGGGCCGCGACTTCAGCTCGGGGTGGGCCTGGGTGCCGGCGTAAAAGGGGTGTACGTCGGTGGGCAGCTCGACGAACTCGACCAGCCGGCCGTCCGGCGACTGCCCGGACACCACCAGCCCGGCCGCTTCCAGCTGCTCGCGGTAGGCGTTGTTGACCTCGTAACGGTGCCGGTGCCGTTCGGACACCGCCCGGGTGCCGTAGGCCTGCGCGACCACGCTGCCGGCGACGAGGTCGGCCGGATAGGCGCCCAGGCGCATGGTGCCGCCGAGATCGGCCTCGCCGGCGACGATCGCCACCTGGCTGGCCATGGTCGCGATCACCGGGTCCGGGGTGTCGGGGGCGAATTCCGCGGAGTTGGCGTCCTCGATCCCGGCCAGGTGGCGCGCAGCCTCGATGACCATGCACTGCAGCCCGAGGCACAGCCCGAGGGCGGGGATGCCGCGCTCGCGCACGTGCCGCAGCGCACCGACCTTGCCCTCGATGCCGCGGATCCCGAACCCGCCCGGCACCACGATGCCGTCGAGGCCGGCGAGCGCCGCCGCGGCACCGGCCGGGGTCTCGCACTCGTCGGAGGGGATCCACCGGATCTGGACGTGCGCGCGGTGCGCGAACCCACCGGCGCGCAGCGCCTCCACCACGGACAGGTACGCATCGGGCAGGTCGATGTACTTGCCGACCAGGCCGATGGTGACGTCGCTGCGCGGGTGGTGCACCCGGTCCAGCAGGTCCCCCCACTCGGTCCAGTCGACGTCGCGGAACGGCAGCCCCAGCCGCCGCACCACGTAGGCATCCAGGCCCTCGCGGTGCAGCACCTTCGGGATGTCGTAGATGCTCGGCGCGTCGATCGCGGCGACCACGGCCTCGGCGTCGACGTCGCACATCAGCGAGATCTTGCGCTTGACGCCGTCGGGCAGTTCGCGATCCGATCGGCACACGATCGCATCCGGGCTGATGCCGATGCTGCGCAGCGCCGCCACCGAGTGCTGGGTCGGCTTGGTCTTCAGCTCACCGGACGGCGCCAGGTAGGGCACGAGCGACACGTGCAGGAAGAAGCAGTTGTCGCGCCCGACGTCGTGGCGCACCTGGCGGGCCGCCTCGAGGAACGGCAGCGACTCGATGTCGCCGACGGTGCCCCCGATCTCGGTGATCACAACGTGCGGAACGTGCCCGTCGGGGCCGGGCGCGGCCATCGCGCGGATCCGGTCCTTGATCTCGTTCGTGATGTGCGGGATCACCTGCACGGTGTCGCCGAGATACTCCCCGCGCCGCTCCTTGGCGATGACGCTCGAGTACACCTGGCCGGTGGTGACGTTCGCATATCCGGCCAGATCGGTGTCCAGGAACCGCTCGTAATGGCCGATGTCGAGGTCGGTCTCCGCGCCGTCCTCGGTGACGAACACCTCACCGTGCTGGAACGGGTTCATGGTGCCGGGGTCGACGTTGAGATACGGGTCCAGTTTCTGCATGGTGACCCGTAGTCCGCGGGCCTTGAGCAGCGATCCGAGGCTGGAGGCCGTCAGACCCTTACCGAGCGACGATGCGACGCCGCCGGTGACGAAGAGGTGTTTGGTGACCTGGTGATTGCCGATGGGCGCGCGATCCACGGAAGTTCACGCTAACACGACAATCGGTGCGCCGGCCCGGTGAAGGGGTCGGCGCGCCGTCATCGCTGCTGCTTTCTCGTCGGCGCTACTTCGACGGCGCCGGGAACAGCGCGTCGGCGCCCTGCTCGGTGCCGTACTGGCCGGTCTGGCCCTTCGCCGCGGCAGCGAGGGCCAACACCGCGGACACCTGCCCGAAGGCGCTGTCGGCGTTGTCGACGGTCGAGGCGGTGCCGCGGTCCGATGCACTGCCGCGCACCGTCGAAACGAGGCCGCCGCTGCTGGCGGAGTCCGGATTGCCCGCTACGACGACCTTGCCGCCGGCGCGGGTGAGCGCGGTCACCAGCGCCAGTTCGGTGTTCGAGCCGTAGTCCTTGGGCTTGAGGGTCCCTCGGGCGAGCACCACGATGAGGCTCGACGGGGTGATGGCGCTGCCGTCGACCGACACCATGTGCAGCGCGGAGAACCCGCCCAGCACCTGGGTCAGGTCGGTCTTCTGCCCCTTGCCGAGCAGCACATAGGCCAGCAACGCGCCGCCCAGCTGCCCGGAGTCACTGGTCTCCGGCAAGGTGAGCCCGATCGGGTGCGACGGCCCGGTGGCCAACGAGTTGATCCCGGCGCCCAGGCGCGGGTCCAGGTAGTTCTTGGTGAGGCTGCACCACGCCGCTGACCTTGCCGCCGCCGGCTGCGATCTGCTTGGCCGCGCCGCTCTGCATGCCGCTGCTGACGTCGGGCATCGCGACGATGAGCACCTGCTTGCCGGTCAGGCTGCCGGACACGAGCTGGGAGCCGTAGGTCGAGGCGAACTGGCCGGCGTCGTCGACGCGCGTCTGCAGGGTCTTCACCTGCGCGGCGAGGGCGTCGCGCTGCTTCTTGGTGTCGTTGAGCTGGTTGCGCAGGTCCTTGGTGATCGGCCCACTCAAGGCAGTGGTGCCGACGACGATGCCCAGAGCCAGCGCCAGGAAGACCGCGACGATGGAGACGAGGTGATAGCGAAACGAGATCACGAGAACTTGTCCTGTAGCCAATCGACGAAGTGGTTCCAGTTCGAATGCATCGAGTCGAGGTACGTACGCCCCGCATCCGAGATCGTCAGCACCGCCACCACCGCGATGAGGGCGGCGATGACCAACAGCAGCAACGCGGCGCCGGAAATCCGGTTCCGGTACAGGCGCGGCACACTGTGCGCGTCCACGAGTTTAGCGCCGAGACGCAGCCGGACGAGGAATGTCGAGGCCATCCCGGCCCGGCCCCGGTCGAGGAACTCGGCCAGCGTGGCGTGGCTGCCGACGGCGACGATCAGCTCGGCGCCGCTCTCGTCGGCGAGCAGCATCGCGGCGTCCTCGCTGGTGCCCGACGTCGGGAAGGTGACCGCGGCGATGCCGAGATCCTGTACCCGGGCCAGGCCCGGCGCCCGGCCGTCGGTGTAGGTGTGCACGACGACCTCGGCACCGGTCGCGAGCGCGGCGTCGGACACGGCGTCCATGTCACCGACGATGATGTCCGGTTTGAGCCCGGCCTCGAGCAGCGCGTCGGCGCCACCGTCGACGCCGATGAGGACCGGGCGGTACTCCTTGATGTAGTGGCGCAGGGCCCGCAGGTCGCGCTCGTGCTCGTGCCCGCGGACCACGACGACGGCGTGCTTGCCCTTGAACGAGGTCTTGACCTCGGGGATGCCGACGCTGTCGAGCAGCAGCGCCCGCTCGTGATTCATGAATTCGGAGGTGTTGGCCGCGAATGCCTCGAGCTGCGAGGTGAGCCCGGAACGCGCCTCGATCATCGACAGCTCGACGGCGTCGATGTCCTGCGGGATGCCGGACACCAACAGGGTCTCGCCGGCGTAGACGTCGGCGCCGTCGATGCGGACCTTGGTGCCTTCCTTGACCGCTCCGAAGATCTCCGCGCCGACGTTGTCCAGCAGCAGGATGCCGTGCGAGACGATCAGCTGCGGCCCGAGGTTCGGGTACCGGCCGGAGATGCTCGGGGCGGCGTTGATGACCGCTGCCGGTTTGGCCGCGACCAGTGACTGGGCGGTGACCCGGTCGATGTCGACGTGGTCGATGATCGCGATGTCGCCGGAGTTGAGCCGGCCGGCAAGGCGGGACGAACGCCGATCCAGGCGCGCGACTCCGCTCACTCCGGGAAGGGTCTCGGTTCGGCGGCGCCGGGTAGCCAGTTTCATGAACGCTCATGCTGCCATTGAGGGTGGGTTCTGCCCGGTTCGCCACGCGGGCGGCGGTGATCGAAGTTGAACTCTCAGCTGGCGGCTTTCCGCCGCGGCGCAGCGCTGCTCGGGGGCACCGGCGCACGGCGCCGACCCGCGCGTTTCCGGGGGCTGGGCGCGGCGCGGTCCCGGTCGGCGGCGGCCGCGCCGGCGAGCAGTTCGGCGGCGTGCTCACGGGCCGCGGTGGTGTCGGCGCCGCCGAGCATGCGGGCGAGCTCGGCCACCCGGTCGCCGTCGGCCACCTCCCGCACGTCGCTGGCGGTGACACCGCCGGCGTCGGGATCACCGGATTTGTCGACGACGACGTGTCGGTCGGCGTAGGCCGCGACCTGTGCCAGGTGGGTGACCACCAGCACCTGGCGGTCGCGGCCCAGGCGGGCCAGGCGCCGCCCGACCTCGGTGGCCGCCCGGCCGCCGACCCCGGCGTCGACCTCGTCGAACACCAGCAGCGGCGCGGCGTCGGTGCCCGCGAGACTCACCTCCAGCGCCAGCATGATCCGGGACAACTCGCCGCCCGACGCGCCGCGGCCGATCGGCAGGGCCGGCGCGCCGGGGTGCGCGGTGAGCAGGAACTGCACGTCGTCGCTGCCGTCCGGCCCGACCCCGACCTCCCGGCCGTCGACCTCGATGCTGGGTGATCCGCTCGCCGGAGGCCGGCCGTCGACGGCGACAGCGATCACGGCGTCGCGCATCGCCAGCCCGGCCAGCTCGTCGGTCACGGCGGCGCTCGAGATCGGCCGCCGCGGCCCGGCGCCGGGCGGAGATCTCGCCCGCCAGCTCCGCGACCCGGGCCCGGGCGGACGCGCTCGCATCGCGCAGTGCCGCGACGGCCTCGTCGGACACGTCGATCTCGGCCAGCCGCTGCTGCGCGGCCGCCGCCCAGCGCAGCACCCCGGCCACGCTGGGCTCGGGTTCGTCGCAGTACTTGCGCACCAGTGCCGAGAGCGCGGCGCGGCGCTGCTCGATCTGTTCGAGCCGGGCCGGGTCGGCGTCCAGCCCGGCGGCGTAGGCACCGAATTCGGCGCCGAGGTCTGCCGTCAGCGCGGCCAGATCGGTGAGCCGCGCGCTCAACGCGTCGAGTTCGGGGTCCGCGCCGGCCTGCTGGGTGAGCGTCCGGCCCGCGACGGACAGCAGGTGGGTGGCGTCCGCGGCCTGGGCGCCGAGATCGTCGGCGTCGCCGACGAGGGCGTTGTGCGCGAACCGGGCCGCAGCGCTCAGCGCGTCGGCCTGCCCCAGCCGGGCCGCCAGTGCGGCGAGCTGCGCCGGCTCGTCGGGCTGCGGTTCGGCGGCCTCGATCTCGGCGATGCCGTGGGCGAGCAGGTCCGATTCGCGGCGCAGCGCGGCCGCTCGGGTGATCCGGTCGGTGAGCGCGGCGTCGGCGGCCCGCCATCGTTCGAAGGCCGCCCGGAAGTCGTCGAGGTCCAACCCGGCGTAGCGGTCCAGGGCTGTGCGCTGCGCGCTCGGGCGGACCAAGCGCACCTGGTCGGACTGGCCGTGCACCGCGAGCAGGTCGGCCGCGAGGTCGGCGAGGACCGTGACGGGAGCCGGCGCGCCGCCGGCGTACGCCCGGGAGCGGCCGGCGCCGGTGACCACCCGGCGCAGCACGATCTCGACGGTGTCCGGCGAGTCCGGCGTGCCGGGGCCTGCGCCGCCGGCGTCCGCCTCGCCGCCGGCGTCCGCCTCGCCGCCGGCGTCGAGGACCCGGCGCGCGGCGGGTGAGTCCGTCGACACGGTCAACCGGCCGTCGACGGTCGCCTGGCGGGCGCCGGTGCGCACGCGCGCCGAATCGCCCCGGCCGCCGAAGAGCAGCAGCAGACCGGTCACGACCATGGTCTTGCCGGCGCCCGTCTCGCCCGTGACGACGGTCAAGCCGGGTCCCAGCGGGAGCACGGCGTCGTCGATCACGCCGAGGCCGGCGATCCGCAGCTCGGTCAGCATCGGGACGCGCAGCTCATTCGTCGAGCCCCAGCGGCGGCCGGGAGGCCTCGCGCAGCGACTGGGCCGGGAGCTGGAACTTGTCCACGAGGCGGTCGGCGAAGCTGCCGGCACCGAGCCGGACCACCTTCACCGGGAGCGCCCCGCGCCGCAGTCGCACCCGTGCCCCGGCCGGGACCGCGAAGCGACCGGCGGCCGTCGCAGCTGAGCACGGCCTCGTGCTCGGCGCTCACCAGGTCGACGTCGACCACCGAGCCCGGGGCGACCACGATCGGGCGGGCGAACAGCGCGTGAGCGGCGTTCGGCACAACGAGCAGCGCATCGACGTTCGGCCAGATGATCGGGCCGCCGGTCGAGAACGCGTACGCGGTCGATCCCGTCGGGGTCGCGCACAGCAGCCCGTCGCAGCCGAAGCGCAGCAGCGGGCGCTGGTCGACCGACACCGCGATCTCGAGCATCCGGGCCCGGTTGGTGCGTTCCAGGGACGCCTCGTTGAGCGCCCAGGCCCGGTCGGCCACGGCGCCGTCGAGCATGACCTCGGCGTCGACGGTGACCCGTTCCTCGACCTCGTACCCGCCGGCGACGACCAGCTCCAAAGCCTCGCGCAGTGCGTGCGGGTCGGCCTGGGCGAGGAATCCGACATGGCCCAGGTTCACCCCGAGCATCGGCGACGCCGGCCGGGCGGGCGAGCTCGGCGGCCCGCAGGAAGGTCCCGTCGCCGCCGAGGGTGAGCACCATCTCGCAGCCGTGTGCGGCCTCCTCGAGGCTCACCACGCGCACCGCGTCGTCGATGCAGGCGCTCGCCTCGTTGGCGAGCATCCGCACCTCGATCCCGGCGTCGCGCAGGCCGAGGATCACCTCGTTGGCGAGCGTGACGATCTGGCGCCGCGTGGTGTGCGCGACCAGCAGCACCGATCTCACCGATCACCTCCGGACCCGCACCTTGCGATCGTGTGGAGTCGCGCGGCTGTGCGCGACGCATATGAGTCTGTATACCGAGCCCGCCCGACGACCACACCGCTCACGCCCGGCTCCCGCCTGCTGCGGCGCAGGCGACGCTGCCCTCGATGACGGCACCGGTGATCTCGTCATCGGACAGTCCGCCCGATTCGCCGTGGCGCAGCCACAGGAAGAATTCCACGTTCCCGGCCGGTCCCGGCAACGGGCTGCGGGCCACGCCGTAGGCGGACCAGCCGAGCCCGGCGGCGACCCGGGCCACGTTGACGACCGCGTCGGCGCGGGCGGCCGGTTCGTGGACGACCCCACCGGCGCCGAGGCGCTCGCGGCCGACCTCGAACTGGGGCTTGACCATCGGCAGGATGTCGCCGTCGTCCGCGGTGCACGCCGTCAGCGCCGGCAACACGATCGGCAGCGAGATGAACGACAGGTCGGCGACCGTCAGTGCCACCGGGCCGCCGATCACCTCTGGCGTCAGGGTGCGGACGTTGGTGCGGTCGTGCACCTCCACCCGCTCGTCGCTGCGCAGCGCCCAGGCCAGCTGCCCGTAGCCGACGTCGACGGCCACCACCGTCGCCGCCCCGGCGCGCAGGAGGACATCGGTGAACCCACCGGTGGATGCGCCGGCGTCGAGGCATCGTTTGCCGGTCACGGCGATCTGCGGGAACGCCGCGAGCGCGCCGGCCAGCTTGTGCCCGCCGCGTGAGGCGTACTGCGGATCGGTGTCGTCCGGCCGCACCCGGATCGACGCGTCCGCGCCGACCCCGGTGGCCGCTTTGTGCGCGGGCACGCCGTGCACCTCGACCCGGCCGGCCGTGATCAGCTCGCGCGCCTGCTCGCGCGAGCGGGCCAGCCCGCGCCGGACGAGTTCGGCGTCCAGCCGCGCCACTCGTGGCACCGCGTCACCTTCTCCCGACCCTCACCCGATTCCGGCACGCTCCGGCAGCGCGCTCACGCGTCGTCGATGCCGGAAAGTGCCTCGCGCAACTGTGCGTGGATGCGTTCGTAGACCTCGGGGTGCTCGGCCAGCGGACGCCCGGCCAGCTCGGCGAACTCGTCCGGGGGCGCCGCAGGTTTCGCACCGGCTGCCTGCTCTTCGGCCACGGCGTCGGGAGCAGGCGGTGCCATCTCGGCGTCGGGCTCAGGTGGCGGCACGGGCATCGAGGACACGAGCGGGCTCCAACGGACGGCGTCTCGGTACGGCGCGACCAATTGCTGCCGGCGGGCGCCGGCGGCCCGGCCGCGACGCCCAACGTACCTGCCCATGACCCTGAGGTAGCGTCGAATCGCCGCGTGGGCAACGCCGCCGGCGCCGTCGCACGACGTCCGAAGGAGAGGCCACGGTGGCAACCGCCGACGAGTGCGAGCAGGCACTCCACACTCTCGCCGAGCGGATGGCGTCGAGTGACAACGCGGCCAGCCGGCAGCGTTTCGACCGCAGTCTGACCTGCAGCTTGCGCGATCTCGGCGTCATCTACGCGGGCGCCTTCAAGGACGGCGAGCTCCTCGACATCCGAATCGTGGACAAACCCGACGCCGACATCAGGTTCGACATGACCAGCGACGACCTGATGGCGCTGACCGACGGCAACCTGCGCGTCGCCACGGCCTGGGCCACCGGGCGCATCAAGGTGCACGCGGGCGTGCGCGACCTCATGCGCCTGCGCTCGATGTTCTGAACCGCCCCGCGTCACCGCTGCCGCGCATGGTCTCGGTCGGCTCAGTCGGCCAGGTGCAGACGTCCCAGCATCTGCGCCGCGGCGTCGTCGCCGGCCGTGATCCGAACCTGATCCGGCCGTGGATCGGAGAAGTCCGCCGCCGCACCCGCTCTGCTCGGTCCCAGATCCCACCGTGCGGTGCACAGTGCGCGGATGGCGTCGAGCGCGTCGGCGTCGATGCCGTCTGCTTCGGGTTCGGGATCCGCAACGGCGCCGTCGCGATGCAACACCAGGCCGTCAGGTGACTCCTCGACCGCCCACGCGCCGCAGCTCGCCACGCCATCCGCGATGGACGGCTCGGGCTGACGGTGCAGGACATCCGCGACATCGGCACCGACATAGGTCGGCCGCAGCGCCGGCGGCGCGGCCAGCAGGTCGGCGACTGTGGTCACGCCGGTGAACACGAGCAGACTCGGGCAGCCGACGGCGTTGGCGCCTTCGATGTCGGTGTCCAGGCGGTCCCCGACCACGATCGGCCGTTCCGCGTGGGAGCGCAGCAACGACTCCCGATGCATCGTGGGATCCGGCTTGCCGGTGACCACCGGCTGCGCACCGGTCGCGTGCCGCAGCGCTGCCACCAGCGACCCGTTGCCGGGCAGCGGCCCGCGCGGTGACGGCACAGTCGGATCGATGTTGGTGGCCACCCACGGCACGCCGCGGTTGATCGCGATCGCTCCTTCGGCGAGCAGGCGCCAGTTCATCTCCGGGGAGTAACCCTGAACGACCGCGTCGACCTGGCCCTCGGCGTTGTCCAGCGGCCTGAGCCCGCGTTCGCGCAACGCTGCGTACAGGCCGGCCGTGCCCACCACGAGCACCGCAGCACCACCCGGCAAGCGGCCGGCCAGGTATCGGGCCGCGGCCTGCGCGGACGTCACCACCTCGCTCGCCTTGGCTGCGATGCCGAGTTCGGTCAGGTGATCGGCCACTGCCTCGGGCGGGCGAGCCGCGTTGTTGGTGACGAAGGCCAGGCGCATCCCGCACTCGCGTGCTTGCGTCAGTGCCTGTGCGGCGCCGGGTACGGCATCCGGGCCGATGTAGACCACACCATCGAGATCGAGCAGCGCGACGTCGTGCTCCTCGGCCAGCGGGCGCACCGAGCCGCGGAGAGTCGTGCGCACAGGTCGCATGATTGCACGACGCCTCCGGTGCGTACGATCGCGACCCGTGACTACCCCGGGTCAGCCCGCACCCACCGCCGGCTTGTCGCTTGCCCCGATCCGCGCGCTGCGTCCGCATGCCGACGGCGACGCCCTCGCCAAGCTGCTGTGCCCGCCCTACGACGTGATCGACGCCGACACCCGGGCCCGGCTGCTCGGCGGCGACCCGGACAACGCGGTTGCGGTGATCTTGCCCGACCCGACTCCGCGCCGGTTATGCGGCCGCCGCGCAGCGGTTGGAGTCGTGGGTCGTCGACCACCGGTACGAGGTTGACGACACGCCGGCGTTGTTCGTCTACGAAATGCGAGACTCCGCGGGCCACACCACCCGTGGGCTGCTCGGCGCGGTGGAGCTGCGCGCCCCGGAGGACGGCGTGATCCTTCCCCACGAGAACACGATGGCCGGCCCGGTCGCGGATCGGCTCGAGGTGATGACCAGCACCGGAACCGATCTGGAACCGATCTATCTGGTGTACGACGGCGGCGGCGCGGCGTCTGAGCTGGTGCGTTCGGTGTCCGAGCGCGCGCCGGTCGCCGAGACCCGCACTCCGGACGGCATCGAACACCGGCTGTGGCAACTCACCAACCCCGACGAGCACGCGCAGGTGGCAGCCGACCTTGCCGGCCGGCGCGCGCTGATCGCCGACGGGCACCACCGTTATGCGACCTACCGGGAGCGCCAGCGCATCCGGCGCGCGGCGGACGGCCCGGGGCCTTGGGACCGTGGCTTGACGCTGCTGGTCGACTCGTCCGACTACGGACCCCAGGTGCACGCGATCCACCGGGTCGTCACCGACCTGACCCTCGATGACGCCGTACAGCGGTTGGGCGACGCGGGCGACGCTCGCGCAACCGACGCCGACCCGCAGACCGCGCTGGAGGCGATCGCGGACACGGACGGATTCGCGGCGGTCCTGACCGACGGCAACAGCAGCATCGTGGTGACCGATCCCGATGGCCGGTTGGCGGCGGCGGCCTCGCGTCCCGGCGACCCGCCGGCGCTCGCGGCACTGGACGTGACCGTGTTGCACCGCGGCCTGGTGGAGCGGGTCTGGGGCCGTCCCGACGACGTGGACAACGTGAAGTACGCGCACAGTGTCGAGGAAGCCGTCCGCGACGCGCACATTCATCACGGTCTCGCCGTGTTGTTGCGGCCGACTCCGGTGGCTGCCGTGACAGCCGTTGCCGCCGCCGGCGCCCGGATGCCGCGCAAATCGACGTTGTTCACACCCAAGCCGGCATCCGGCCTCGTCATGCGGCGCCTGCGCGACCAACGCGACTGAGCTTTGCCGCCGTCACGTCGACGGCGTATCTGCTCGCCGGTCCCGTCGGGGTCCGCCAGAAGCGACGGCGCAGACTGCCGGAGACCTCGAGCTGCTGTCCGGGTTCAGCGCGGGCCAGCACCTTGTGCACCCGGGGTGCGACGCTCGCGCATTCGAGGCTGTCGACCCGGCCACGCTGCTCGTTCGGCGGCCGGGTCACGGTCAGCCGGAAGACGGCGAGGACATCGCCGCTGGGCAGATCGCGCAGCACGGGATGGTCGGCCAGGCGACCGCGCAGGAACACCTGGTTGTCGGATTGCGGTGCTGCAGGAGAGGCACTCATGCCGCCATCGTGGCCACCGGTGTCGGCGGCCGGGCCGATCAGGCGTCGGCTGTGGACGAATCCGGGAGCTGTGTACAACGTGCCGGTTTGCGTCTGACACTCGTGCTATCGGTGCGCATGCCGAATGGAAGCGCCGTTCGTCAGAGCAGCTCGGCAGCCCGCTCGGCAGCGTCCAGCTCGCCGTCCGGGTCCAGAGCCGCCGAGGCTGCGAACCACTGGGCCGCCTCGTCGGCGCGGCCCGCGGCCTGCAGGGCGTCCGCGTAGGCGTACCAGAGCCGCATGGCACCGGGCCGGGGCCGCTCGCGGTCCAGGCCACCACGCGCCAGCACGGACAGCGCCGCATCGAGCTGACCGAGGTCGCGCCGCGCGCCGGCGCCCACGATCAGCAGTTCGACGCGGGTCTCTGGGTCGAGCCTGCGGACATCGGGATCGCTCAACAACTTGACCGCGGCTTCGGGTCGGCCGAGCGCGCGCTCGGAGTCGGCGATCAAGGCCAGATCACGCGGGTCGCCGCTGATTCGCCGGGCTGCGCGCAATTCGCGCAGCGCGGTCGACCATTCGCCGGCGTGGTAGGCAGCAACCCCGACGGCCTCGCGCACCACCCCGACACGGGCCGCCCGCGCTCGGGCGGCAAGAGCATGCGCGAGGGCTCGCTTGGGATCGGAGTCGACGAGTTGGCCGGCAGCGACAAGGTACTTGCCGACCGCCTCTGCGTTCGGCTTGCTCAGTGAGCGCAGCTCAGCGCGGGTCTCACGGTCGAGCAGGGTGACGTCGGCGTCCAGCGGGACCGGCGGCAGGTCGGCAGCGGCGAGTTCATCGTCACCAATGGCCGATACGCCCGCGTCGCCGCGGTCGCGCGGTGCACGACGCCGGTCGTCGCCGCGACGCTCGGGCCGACCGCCCCGGGTGCCAGGGGTACCGCGGCGGGAGCCGCCACGGCGCGCCTCGCCGCCGGAATCACTGGTGTCGCGAGGTGCGCCTCGGCGTGCTGCGGCGCCCGCGGGGCGAGCTCCGCCGCCGGCGGGTCGACCGCGACGCCCGGAATCACTCCTGACCCGCCGTCGATCCGCCATATCCGGATCCGCCGCGACCCGATCCACCACGAGCGGATCCGGCCCGGCCCACGTCACCGCGGTCCGGAACCGCCATGTCCGGCTCCCCCGCGGCCCGTTGCGCCGCGCCCGGCACCGCCACGACCGGCACCGCCACGCCCCGAACCACCGTGTCCGGAGCCGCCACGGCCCGAACCACCACGCCCGGCACCGCCGTGTCCCGAACCGCCGCGCGATGAATCACCGCCGCGGCCACGGCCATATTCTGCTGCCATTTCGCTAAAGCTCCTTAAATGCGACGAGGGCCGTTCCGGAAGCGGAACGACCCTCGTCGTCAAAATGTGTCCGGCGACGTCCTACTCTCCCACGCGGTGGCCCGCGCAGTACCATCGGCGCTGAGAGGCTTAGCTTCCGGGTTCGGGATGGGACCGGGCGTTTCCCTCTCGCTATGGTCGCCGAAACTCTATTGAGATGTGGTCCGCACCGTGGCCGGCTTTCGCCGACCCGGGGACCGTACCTCGGGAACTGCACAGTGGACGCGACGGGCAAGCGTCGAAACGCTCACCCAAGATTGGGTATGTGGCAAGTCCTCGGCCTATTAGTACCGGTCAGCTACACGTGTTACCACGTTTCCACTTCCGGCCTATCAACCCGGTGGTCTAGCCGGGGGCCTTACTCCATAAAGGATGGGAGATCTCATCTTGAAGCGAGCTTCCCGCTTAGATGCTTTCAGCGGTTATCCCTTCCGAACGTAGCCAACCAGCAGTGCTCCTGGCGGAACAACTGGCACACCAGAGGTTCGTCCGTCCCGGTCCTCTCGTACTAGGGACAGCCCTTCTCAAATCTCCTGCGCGCGCGGCGGATAGGGACCGAACTGTCTCACGACGTTCTAAACCCAGCTCGCGTACCGCTTTAATGGGCGAACAGCCCAACCCTTGGGACCTACTCCAGCCCCAGGATGCGACGAGCCGACATCGAGGTGCCAAACCATCCCGTCGATATGGACTCTTGGGGAAGATCAGCCTGTTATCCCCGGGGTACCTTTTATCCGTTGAGCGACACCGCTTCCACTAGCCGGTGCCGGATCACTAGTCCCAGCTTTCGCTCCTGCTCGACATGTCTGTCTCACAGTCAAGCTCCCTTGTGCACTTGCACTCGACACCTGATTGCCAACCAGGCTGAGGGAACCTTTGGGCGCCTCCGTTACTTTTTGGGAGGCGACCGCCCCAGTCAAACTACCCACCTGACACTGTCCCTGATCCGGATTACGGACCGAGGTTAGACACCCAATTCGACCAGAGTGGTATTTCAACGTTGACTCCACCGACACTAGCGTGCCAGCTTCAAAGTCTCCCACCTATCCTACACAAGCCGAACCGAGCACCAATATCAAGCTATAGTAAAGGTCCCGGGGTCTTTCCGTCCTGCCGCGCGTAACGAGCATCTTTACTCGTAGTGCAATTTCGCCGAGTCTGTGGTTGAGACAGTCGAGAAGTCGTTACGCCATTCGTGCAGGTCGGAACTTACCCGACAAGGAATTTCGCTACCTTAGGATGGTTATAGTTACCACCGCCGTTTACTGGCGCTTAAGTTCTGAGCTTCGCCCCTAAGAGCTAACCCGTCCCCTTAACGTTCCAGCACCGGGCAGGCGTCAGTCCGTATACATCGTTTTGCAACTTCGCACGGACCTGTGTTTTTAGTAAACAGTCGCTTCTCGCTGGTCTCTGCGGCCTGCCCACGCTCGAGGAGTAAATCCTGTCACGCGGACTGGCCCCCCTTCTCCCGAAGTTACGGGGGTATTTTGCCGAGTTCCTTAACCACAGTTCTCTCGATCGCCTTGGTATTCTCTACCTGACCACCTGTGTCGGTTTGGGGTACGGGCCGCGAAGAGCTCGCTAGAGGCTTTTCTCGGCAGCATAGGATCATCGAATTCGCCGCAATCGGCTATGCATCACGTCTCAGACATTGTCGTGCGGATTTACCTACACGACGCCCTACACGCTTGCTCCAGTGTATCCACTTACTGGTACGACTACCTTCCTGCGTCACCCCATCGCTTGTCTACTACTAGTCTGGGTCGCGCGATCCACCAAATTGACCCGAAGGTCGCCTCGGCTTCTGGCGCTTAGCATCGCTAGGTTCGACATGGGCGCTCTTTTGCGGGTACGGGAATATCAACCCGTTGTCCATCGACTACGCCTGTCGGCCTCGCCTTAGGTCCCGACTTACCCTGGGCGGATTAGCCTGGCCCAGGAACCCTTGGTCATCCGGCGGGGGAGTTTCTCACTCCCCTTTCGCTACTCATGCCTGCATTCTCACTCGTGTGCCGTCCACGGCTGGGTTCCCCCGCCGCTTCTTCCGGCACACGACGCTCCCCTACCCATCCACGCACCTGGCCGGCCATCCGAAGATGGTCGGCGGGTTGTTGCATGAATGTCACAGCTTCGGCGGTGTGCTTGAGCCCCGTTACATTGTCGGCGCAGAACCACTTGACCAGTGAGCTATTACGCACTCTTTAAAGGGTGGCTGCTTCTAAGCCAACCTCCTGGTTGTCTGTGCGACTCCACATCCTTTCCCACTTAGCACACGCTTAGGGGCCTTAGCTGGTGATCTGGGTTGTTTCCCTCTCGACTACGAACCTTATCGCCCGCAGTCTCACTGCCGCGCTCTCACTTACCGGCATTCGGAG
>CAWKNB010000012.1:487500-952315 GCA_963850835.1 uncultured Actinomycetota bacterium
CGTCACGCCGGGCGGCCGGGCGGCGCCGGCGCGCGGCGGTCAGCCCCTCGACCACCTCTCCGGCACGCAGCAGCACGGCGGCAGCGACGCCGTCGGTGCCGCAGACGACGTTGACGCACCAGTGCATGCCGTAGGTGAAGTAGCAGTACAGGTGCCCCGGCGGCCCGAACATCACCGCTGTTCGCGGCGTGCGCCCGCGATAGGCGTGCGAGGCTGCGTCGGCGGCGCCCTCGTAGGCCTCCACCTCGGTGAGCCGGACCGCCACCGTCTCGCCCCCGGCCTCGGAGACGAGCACGGCGCCGAGCAGTCGTGGTGCGACGGCGACGGCCGGGCCGGTCAACCGAGTGCGCGGCTCGGTCACCGACGGTTGAGGTTCACGTTCGCGACCCGCATCGCGGCGTAGGCCTCGTCCATCGCCTTGTCGAGCGCGTCGGAGTATTCGGGATCCGTGTTGTCCAGCCGGCGCAGCACGCGGCGTTCGCGGACCAGGCCGGTCTTCGTCTCGACCCGCACGATGCACACCTCGGTGAAGCCGTCGTCGGTGGTGCGGGAGTCGGTGAACCAGCTCGACGGCGTGCGCGAGACGTCCAGCTCGGGCAACGGCGCCCGGCCGCGACTCGACGACAGACCGGTCACGGCCAGCCGGTAGATCGCCACGACCACGGCAACGATGATCGCCAACACCAGGAACAGCTCGACGAAGGCGCGCGCCATGCGTACATCCTGCTACGGATCGCGCCGTCCTGCGCCGGCCCAGTCGGCCTGCGACGCGACGAGGACGGCGAGGTCGCGCAGCTGCTCGGCGACCCGGTCGGGGGCGGTGCCGCCGACGGCAGCCCGGGCGCGCAGCGCGCCCGGGACCGTGAGGACCCCGCGTACTCCCGGGGTCAGTCGAGGGTCGATCTCGGCGAGCTGCGCGTCGGTCAACTCGGTGAGGTCGAGCCCGCGCTGCTCGCAGTAGCTGACCGCGGCACCACTGATCTCGTGCGCCTCCCGGAACGCGACGCCCTCGCGCACCAGCCATTCGGCGACGTCGGTAGCGAGGGCGAAGCCGGCCGGTGCGGCTGCGTCGAGGCGCTCGGTGTCGAATGCGAGCGTGTCGATCAGGCCGGCCACCGCGGGCAGCAGCACGAGCAGTTGGTCGACCGTGTCGAAGACCGGCTCCTTGTCCTCCTGCAGGTCCCGGTCATAGGCGAGTGGCAGGCCCTTCAAAGTGGCGAGCAGACCGGTGAGGTTGCCGATGAACCGGCCCGACTTGCCGCGCGCGAGCTCGGCGATGTCCGGGTTCTTCTTCTGCGGCATGATCGACGAGCCGGTCGACCACGCGTCGTGCAGCCGCACCCAGGCGAACTCGGGCGTGGCCCACAGGATGATCTCCTCGCCGATGCGCGACAGGTGCACCCCGAGCAGGGCGGCGACGAACAGGAACTCGGCGGCGAAGTCGCGGTCGGCGACCGCGTCGACGGAGTTCGCCGCGGGCCGGTCGAAGCCGAGCTCGGCCGCGACCGCTTCGGGGTCGAGCGGCAGCGACGAACCGGCGAGTGCACCGGAGCCGAGCGGCGAGACCGCGGCGCGCCGGTCCCAGTCCTGCAGTCGTTCGACGTCGCGGGCCAGGGCGTGCACGTGGGCCAGCAGGTGGTGCGCGAGCAGGACCGGCTGGGCGTGCTGCAGGTGCGTCATGCCGGGCATGGCGACGTCGGGATGGCGGCTCGCCTGCTCGACGAGCGCGGTTTCGACGCCGATGACCGCCGAGACGACGTGCCGGACGTGCTCGCGCAGATACAGCCGCAGATCGGTGGCGATCTGGTCATTGCGGCTGCGTCCGGCGCGCAGCTTGCCACCGAGGGTGCCGAGCCGCTCGATCAGGCCGCGTTCCAGGGCCGTGTGGACGTCCTCGTCGGCGACGGTGGCGGTGAACCGGCCCTCTTGCACGGCAGCGGCGAGGTCGTCGAGGCCGGCGAGCATGCGGGTGATCTCGTCGTCGTCGAGCAGCCCGGCGCGGTGCAGCACCTTCGCATGTGCCTTCGACGCGCGCAGGTCGTAGGGCGCAAGACGCCAGTCGAAGTGGACGGACACGGACAGCTGGGCCAGCGCGTCGGACGGGCCGCCGGCGAACCGGCCACCCCACAACCGGGTGCCTTCTCCCTCAGTCAACGCCGAACTCCATCGCCGCGTCGTCGAGAACGCCGTCGTCGAGCGCGACGGCGTCAGCGTCCGGATCGGGGTTCGCGGCGATGCGCTCGCTGCCGCCGGCGGGCAGCGCACCGAAGAGTGTCCCGTGTTCGACGAGCACCTGCCCCTGATCGATGGGCTGGCCGGCGTAGAGCTCGAGCTTGGTCCGCGAGTCGGCGATGTCGAGGTTGCGCATGGTGAGCTGACCGATGCGATCGACCGGACCGAACGCAGCGTTCGCGGTGCGCTCCATCGAGAGCTTGTTCGGGTGGTAGGACAGCGCCGGTCCGCGCGTGTCGAGCACGGAGTAGTCCTCGCCGCGCCGCAACCTCAGCACGACCTCGCCGGTGACAAGCGAAGCGACCCAGCGCTGGATCGGCTCGCGCAGCATCAGCGCCTGCGGATCGAGCCAGCGGCCCTCGTACAGCAGCCGGCCCAGTTTCCGTCCCTCGGCGTGGTAATTCGCGAGCGTGTCCTCGTTGTGGATCGCGTTGAGCAGCCGCTCGTAGGCGACCCAGAGCAGCGCCATGCCGGGCGCCTCGTAGATGCCGCGGGACTTGGCCTCGATGATGCGGTTCTCGATCTGGTCGGACATCCCGAGCCCGTGCCGCCCGCCGATCTCGTTCGCCTCGCGAACGAGCGAGACCGGATCGTCGAAGTCAATTCCGTTTATCGAAACTGGTCGACCGGACACGAACTGGACGGTCACCTCTTCGGTGGCGATGGGCACGGCCGGATCCCAGAACCGCACACCCATGATCGGTTCGACGGTTTCCAGCGAGACGTCGAGATGCTCGAGCGTCTTGGCCTCGTGGGTGGCGCCCCAGATGTTCGCGTCCGTGGAGTAGGCCTTTTCCTTGCTGTCGCGGTAGGGCAGGTCGCGTTCGGTGAGCCACTGACTCATCTCGGCCCGGCCGCCGAGTTCGTTGACGAAGTCGGCGTCGAGCCATGGTTTGTAGATCCGCAGCGCAGGGTTGGCGAGCAGGCCGTAGCGGTAGAACCGCTCGATGTCGTTGCCCTTGAACGTCGAGCCGTCCCCCCAGATGTGCACGTCGTCGGTCTGCATGGCGCGCACCAGCATGGTGCCGGTGACCGCGCGGCCGAGGGGGGTGGTGTTGAAGTAGGCGCGGCCCGCCGAGCGCACGTGGAACGCGCCGCAGGCCAGCGCCGCGAAGCCTTCCTCGACGAGCTCGCGGCGGCAGTCCACCGCGCGGGCGAGCTCCGCACCGTACTGCCGCGCGCGGGCAGGCACGCCGCTGATGTCCGGCTCGTCGTACTGGCCGATGTCCGCGGTGTAGGTGCACGGGATCGCGCCGTTGGCACGCATCCAGGCCACCGCCACCGAGGTGTCGAGGCCGCCGGAGAACGCGATTCCCACGCGCTCGCCGGCCGGCAGGGAGGTGAGGACTTTACTCACGTGGGTTGCGTCTCCTGACGGTCTGATCGTTGGTCGGCGAGCGCGAGGAAGCGGCGTGCGACGGCGCGGCCCCCGGTCGGTTCCCGGGCGACGACGAGGATCGTGTCGTCACCGGCGATGGTGCCGATGACGTCGGGCAGGCCGGCACGGTCGATCGCGGAGGCGAGGAACTGCGCCGCACCGGGTGGGGTACGCAGCACCACGAGGTTCGCGCTCGCCTCGGCGGAGGTGAGCAACTCCCCCACCAGTCGCGCCAGCCGCTGCGGCGGAGCGTCGTCGGAGCGCCGGGCGGCCCACGGCGCACCGTCCTCCGGGATGACGTACGCGGGCAACCCGCCGTCGGGCGTGCGGAGCTTGATCGCGCCGAGTTCGTCCAGGTCGCGCGAGAGCGTGGTCTGGGTGACATGCAGGCCGTCGGCCGCGAGCAGCCCGGCGAGTTCGGCGTGCGAGCGCACCGGGTGCTCGGCCAGCACGGACACGATGCGCGCGTGCCGAGCCACCTTGCCGCTGGGCTCGAGCTTGGCGGTGCGCGTCACGATCGCTCCAGCAGGAAGCTGAGCAGCGCCTTCTGCGCGTGCAGGCGGTTCTCGGCCTCGTCCCACACCACGCTCTGCGGCCCGTCGAGCACTTCGGCCGCGACCTCCATGCCGCGGTAGGCGGGCAGGCAGTGCAGCACGATCGCGTCGTCGGCTGCGCGTCGTAGCGCCGTTTCGGTGATCGAAAACGGCCGGAACGGCGCTTCGCGTTCGGCTTTCTCTGCCTCCTGACCCATCGACACCCAGGTGTCGGTGGCCACGACGTCCGCGCCGTCGAGTGCGGCGTGCGGGTCGTCGGTGACGGCGACCGATCCGCCGGTGGCCGCGGCGATGCGTTCGGCATCGGCCAGGATGCCTCGATCGGGCTGGAAACCGGCCGGCCCCGCTACCCGGACATGCAGGCCCGCGGCAGCGCCGCCGAGCAGATACGAGTGCGCCATGTTGTTCGCGGCGTCGCCGAGGTAGGCGAAGGTCAACCCGGCGAGCTGCTTCTTGTGCTCGCGCACGGTTTGCAGGTCGGCGAGGATCTGGCACGGGTGGAACTGATCGGTGAGGGCATTGACGACCGGCACCGGACTGAGTCCGGCCATCTCCTCGATCCGGTCCTGCGCGTAAGTGCGCCAGACGATCGCGGCGACCTGGCGGGACAGCACCCGGGTGGTGTCGGCGATCGACTCCCGCACGCCGATGCCGGCGAGCCGGCCGTCGACGACCACTGGCTGGCCGCCGAGCTCGGCGACACCGACCGAGAAGGACAGCTGGGTGCGCAGTGTCTGCTTGTCGAAGATCAGTGCGACGGTGCGCGGCCCGGCGAGCGGTTGGTGCGCGAAGCGGTCGGCCTTCATCGCGTCGGCGAGGTCGAGCACTTCGAGCAGCTCGTCCGGCGCGAGGTCGTCGTCGCGCAGGAAGTGCCTAGGCATCGGCCACCTCGCGCACGGCGTCCGCGAGCAGCGGGACAGCTTCGTCGACGTCTGCTTCGGTCAGGATCAACGGCGGCACCAGCCGCACGACGTCGGGCTTGACCGCGTTCACGAGGAGTCCGCGATTCCGGGCCGCGGTCTCGACGGTGCCGGCGAGCGGGCCGGTGAGCGCGACCGCGCGCCACAGCCCGGTGCCGCGGGTGTGCGACACGATCGGGCTGTCGATGGCGTCGAGCTGACCGGCGAGGTGACCACCGACGCGTTTGACGTTGTCGAGCAGGTGGTCGTCGGCGATGGTGGTCAGCACCGCCAGTGCGGCCGCACACGCGATCGGGTTGCCGCCGAAGGTGCTGCCGTGGTCGCCGGGCGCGAACAGCTCTCCGGCGGCACCGATCCCGATGCAGGTGCCGATCGGCAGGCCGCCGCCCAGCCCCTTCGCGAGGGTGATGACGTCGGGTCGAACGCCCTCGGCCTGGCTGGCGAACCAGCTCCCGGTGCGACCGATGCCGCTTTGCACCTCGTCGACGATCAGGAGTGCGCCGGTGGCGTCGCAGATCGCCCGGGCCGCGGCGAGGAATCCCGCCGGCGGCGGCACCACGCCGCCCTCGCCGAGCGTCGGCTCGACGATGACCGCGGCGATGTCCGGACCGGCGGCCGCGCGCAGGGCATCGACGTCGCCGTACCCGACGAACGTGACCGGACCGGGCAGCGGCGCGAACGGCTCGCGTTTGGCGGCGTTGCCGGTGACCGACAGCGCGCCGAAGGTGCGGCCGTGGAAGCTGTCGTGGCACGAGACGATCCCGGTGCGGCCGGTGCTGCGGCCGTGCAGCCGCGCCAGCTTGAGGGCGCACTCGTTCGCCTCGGCGCCGCTGTTGGCGAAGAAGACCCGGGCCGGCAACCCGAGCAGGTCGACCAGTCGCTCGGCGAGTGCGATGCCCGGCTCGTGCATGACCAGGTTGGACGTGTGCGCCAGCCGCGCGACCTGTGCCGAGACGGCGTCGACGATGGCCGGGTGCGCGTGGCCGAGCGAGGAGACCGCGATCCCGGCGACGAAATCGAGGTACTCCCGGCCGTCGGTGTCCCAGACCCGTACCCCCCGGCCGTGGTCGAGGGCGATCGGCGGGGTGCCGTAGTTGGGCATCATGACCGCGTTCCAGCGGTCCTGCATCGCGCTCATGCGTTCTCGTCCGGCTTGTCGGGCACGACCATGGTGCCGATCCCCTCGCTCGTGAAGATCTCCAACAACAATGCGTGCGGCAACCGGCCGTCGAGCACGTGCGCGCGCGGTACGCCGCCCTCGACGGCGCGCAGGCATGCCTCCATCTTCGGCACCATGCCGCTGGCCAGCGACGGCAGCAGTTGCGCCAGTTCGGTGGCGGCGATCTGGCTGATGATCTCGCTGCTGTTCGGCCAGTCGGCGTACAGGCCCTCGACGTCGGTCAGCACGATCAGCTTCTCGGCGGCCAGGCCGACCGCCACCGCTGCCGCGGCGGTGTCGGCGTTGACGTTGTAGGTGAGCCCGTCGCGGCCGCGCGCAACGCTTGCAATGACCGGGATGCGGCCGGCGTCCATGAGCGCGTACACCGCGGACGGCTCGACCGCGACGACGTCGCCGACCTGCCCGATGTCGACGGGTTCCCCGTCGACGATGGCCGGGCGACGTTCGGCGGTGAGCAGGCTGGCGTCCTCACCGGACAGACCGATCGCGAACGAACCGTGGTCGTTGAGCATGTTCACGATGTCGGCGTTGACGTGTCCGGTGAGCACCATCCGGACGACCGACATCGCCTCCGGCGTGGTGACCCGCAGGCCACCGCGGAACTCCGAGGGGATGCCGAGCCGGGTGAGGTGCTCGGTGATCTGCGGGCCGCCGCCGTGCACGATCACCGGCCGCAGCCCGGCATAGCGCAGGAACATGACGTCCTCGGCGAACGCCGCCTGCAACTGCGGGCTGGTCATGGCGTTGCCGCCGTACTTCACCACGATGATCTTGTCGTGGAAGCGGGCCAGCCAGGGCAGCGCGTCGACGAGGGTGGCGGCCTTCTCCAGTGCCTGTTCCTGATCCCGGCTCATGTGGAGTAGGCCGAGTTCTCTTCGACGTATCCGTGCGAGAGGTCGTTGGTCCAGATCGTCGCGGTCCGGTCGCCGGCGTTGAGGTCGACGACGATGGAGACGTCGCGACCGGTCAGGTCCACTCGGTCGCGGGGCTCGCCGGCGGCACCGTTGTGACAGACCCGGATGCCGTTGATGCTGACGTCGAGTCGATCCGGGTCGAAGGCGGCCGCGGTGGTGCCGACTGCGGCGAGCACGCGTCCCCAGTTCGGGTCGTTGCCGAACAGCGCGCACTTGAGCAGGTTGTTGCGGGCGATCGAGCGGCCCACCTCGACCGCGTCGTCCTCGGTGGCCGCGCCGACCACCTCGACGGCGACTTCCTTGGTGGCACCTTCGGCGTCGGCAACCAATTGCGAGGCGAGGTCGGCACACACGGCACGCACGGCGTCGGCGAGCTCGGCCGAGCTCGGGGTCGCGCCGGAGGCACCGCTCGCGAGCGCCACCACGGTGTCGTTGGTCGACATGCAGCCGTCGGCGTCGATCCGGTCGAAGGTCACCCGGGTGGCATCGCGCAGGGCCTTGTCGAGCGTGGCCGCGTCGACGTCGGCGTCCGTGGTGAGCACGCACAGCATCGTCGCGAGACCGGGGGCGAGCATCCCGGCGCCTTTCGCCATCCCGCCGACCGACCAACCGTCGGCCCGGTGCGTGCCTTGCTTGGCGCGGGAGTCCGTGGTGCGGATCGCCTCTGCGGCCGCGGCTCCACCGCGATCGGTCAGCCCACCCGCGGCAATGTCGACACCGGCGAGCAGGGCGGCCATCGGCAACCGCTCGCCGATGAGTCCGGTGGAGCAGACCACCACGTCACCGGCGCCGATGCCCAACGCGGCGGCCACGTGTTCCGCGGTGCGGTGGGTGTCGGCGAACCCGTCCGGCCCGGTGCACGCGTTGGCCCCGCCCGAGTTCAGGACGACCGCGCGGGCCCGGCCGTCGGCAACCACCTGTTCCGACCACAACACCGGCGCTGCCTTGACCCGATTGCTCGTGAACACGGCAGCGACGACGTCGCGCGGCCCGTCGTTGACGACGAGCGCGACGTCGGGTGCTCCGGACGTCTTCAGACCGGCGGCCACCCCCACAGCCCGGAATCCGGCAGGATTCGTGACACTCACGGGGCAACTCCGTTTTTCGAAAGACCCGCCGTCTCGGAGAAACCGAGCATGATGTTCGCGTTCTGCAGCGCCTGCCCCGCGGCGCCCTTGCCGAGGTTGTCGATCGCACTCGTGACGATGATGCGGCCGGAGTCGGAGTCGACGACCGCCTGCAGGTGGGCGCTGTTCGACCCGGCGGTGGCGGAGGTGCGCGGTTGCTGCCCGGCAGGCAGGACGTGCACGAACGGCTCGTCGCGGTAGGCCGCGGCGAGCGCCGCATGCACCGTCTCGGTGTCGATCCCGGCACGTGGGCGCAGCGCCACCGAGGCCAGGATGCCCCGGGGCATCGGCGCCAGCACCGGGGTGAAGGTGAGCGTCCGGGCGCCGCTGGCCTGCTTGATCTCGGGGACGTGCCGGTGCGCGCCGACCTTGTAACCGGTGAGGTCGCCCATCACCTCGCTGCCGAGCAGGTGCGGCAACGCCGCCCGGCCGGCGCCCGACGTGCCGCTGGCCGAGGTGACCACGACGTCGTCCGGGTCGGCGACACCGGCGGCGAGCAGCGGCGCGATCGCCAGGATCGCCGCGACCGCGTGGCACCCGGTGTTGGCAACCTGCGACGCGGCAGCGATCTCGGCACGCTGTCCGGGCAGTTCGGGCAGCCCGTAGGTCCACGCCGCGTGGTACTCGCCGCCGTAGTAACGCTCGTGCGCGGCGGGTTCGGTCAGCCGGTGATCGGAGCCGAGATCGACGACGCGTACCGACTCGGGCAGTTGGGGCGCCAACGCGCTCGATGCGCCGTGCGGCAGGGCGAGGAACGTCAGATCGGCGTCACCGAGCACGCCTGCGGAGGTCTCGGCGAAGGTCAGGTCGGCCATCGAGCGCAGGTGGGGATGCACGTCGCCCACCCGTTGGCCGACATTGCCGTGCGCGGTGACGGCGACGAGATCCATCTCGGGATGCCCGGCGAGCAGGCGCAACAGCTCCCCACCCGCGTACCCGCTGGCACCCGCGACGGCAACACGCACTCCCATGCGGACAATTATGCAGTGTGCCGCAACTTCATGCAGAGGCGGGGGGTGCCGCGGTGCTGATCCGGCCGTCGACGAGACGCAACGTCGCCGTGCAGCGCTCGGCGATCTCGGGATCGTGCGTCGCGAGCACGACGATCCCCCCGCGCCGGGCGACGTCGAGCAAGAGCTCCACGACGTGCTCTTTCCACTCGTGGTCGAGTTCGGCGGTGACCTCGTCGGCGAAGACCACATCGGGGTCGATGGCGAGCGCGCGGGCGACGGCGACGCGCTGCTGCTGGCCACCGGACAGCTCCTCGATGAGGTGATCGCAGACCGGGGTCAGCCCGACCGAGTCGAGCACGTCGGCGGCAGCGGCGCGAACTGCCGGCGGCGCGAGGTCGCCGCGTACACCGGCCTGCAGCGGCACCTCGACGTTCTCGGCCGCGGTGAGCACGCTCACCAGGCCGTAGCCCTGCAGGATCAACCCGGTCCGCTCCGAGGTCCGGCGCACGGCGCCCGTGTCGGGCCGCTCCAGACCGGCGAGCAGCGCCAGCAGGCTCGACTTGCCGCTGCCCGAGGGCCCGACGACGGCGAGCGACTCGCCCGGCGGCACCTGCACGCTGACGGTGTCGAGGATCGACCGCCCGTTGCGGGCATAGCTCACCGCGTCGGCACTCACCGGTCCCGGGGCGAGTGTTCGGCGCGCCGGCGGCTGCGCCCCTCGGCGCTTGACGGTCGGTACCGACGGCGCCGCCGGCGCGGTGGCGTCGACCTCGAAGTCGACCGACGCGGGCTCGAGGGGCAGGGCGTCGTACACCGGCTGGGCGAGCTCGGGGTACTCGTCGTCCGGTTCGGCGGCCCGGTGCCGCCCGTAGCTCATCGCAGACGCCCGTGGCTGATGTCGACGATGCGGCCCTCGGCGAGGGTGACCTGCCGATGCATCACGTCCGCGACCGCGGGATCGTGCGTGACCACGACCATCGTGGTCCCCCACGTCGCGACGACACGCTGCAGTAATTCGGACACGGCGTCACGATTGCGGCTGTCGAGCTGACTGGTCGGCTCGTCGGCGAGCAGCAACCGAGGTTCGCCGGCCATCGCGACCGCGACCGACAGTCGCTGCTGCTCACCGCCGGACAGCCTGGCGACCGGCTGCCCGGCGAGCGCGGCCAGCCCGAGGGCGGCGAGCAACTCCCCCGGCGGGGTGAGGGCGGCGCGTTCCGAGCGCGGCGTGGCCCGCCGGGCGAACAGGATGTTGTCCTCGGCGGTGCCGTACGGCAGCAGGCTGCGGCTCGGGTTCTGGACCACCACACCGATCTGGCGCCCGCGCAGGCCCAACAGCTGCCGTTCCGGCATCTCGGCGACGTTGTGCTCACCGACCCACACCGCCCCCTGCGTGGGGCGCCGCAGCCCGGCCAGCAACGACAACAGGGTCGACTTGCCGCTGCCGGACGGGCCGAACAGGGCAATGCTCTCGCCCTCGTCGATGTCGAGTTGGATGTCGGTGACCGCGACGACATCCTGACCGTCGAGGCGATACACCTGTTCGACGTCGACACAGTGCACGTCGACGCCTCCGCGGATCACGAGCTCGGACGTCATTCGGTCTCCCGCAGGCGGCTGGGCACGGC
The DNA here is from genome assembly GCA_963850835.1 of uncultured Actinomycetota bacterium. Lineage (GTDB taxonomy): Bacteria > Actinomycetota > Actinomycetes > Mycobacteriales > Jatrophihabitantaceae > Jatrophihabitans. The sequence continues at coordinate 498,387 of CAWKNB010000012.1, forward strand.
GATGCGCAACAATCCCCAGGCCGCCACGAGCGCGGTCGCCGCCAGCAGCAGCACGAAGCCGCCGGCGAACGCAAGCGTCGGCAGCCATTGCGGTGTGTACCGCAGGCTGATCGGTGTGGTGTCGGAGAATTCCGGGATCACCGGCATGGCCAGGCGCGCGGCGAGCAGGCCGGTGGGCAGGCCGAGCAAGACCGCGGTGCCGAGCAGCAGCAGTTGCTCGGACACGCTGGCGACCAACAGCGACCTGCGGCTGGTACCCACGGCCTGCAACGCAGCGATCTCGTACGAGCGTCGGCGGCCGTTCGCGCTGACCGAGATCGCGGTGCCCCCGACCGCAAGAACGGCCCCGGCGATTGCACAGGCGAGCAGGAGCAGCAGCGCCAGCGCCGGCGCCTGACGACCGAGAACGGTCACCCGCGCGTTGTGCGTACTGACTTTCTGAATCTGAAATCCAGCGGCGGTGAGTCGCTTGAGGGCGTCCGGCGGCGCGCTCGAGTCCATCCACACCTGCCACTTCGCCTCCGACACGAAGCCGGGGAGCTCGGCGAGCAGGTAGCGCACGTCGAAGATGAATCCGTTGTCGAGCACCGCAGGGAGCACCGGCGCCTGCTCGGCGACCTTGATGAACGCGACCGTGTTGAGCGTGTCGCTCATCTGCGGGTGCTTCGGCCGCGGCGGACCGGTGACGATGGCGCGCGGCGTGGCGACCGCCGGTAACGGCGAGGGCGCGGAGCCGTAGGCGATCCCGCCGTACCCGCCGTCCGTGCTGCCGAAGGTGTCGTGCACGCCGTCGGCCGAGACCGACACCCGGTCGGTGGCCGTCCCTTGCGGCAGCGCGGCGCGCCACGAGTCGGATCGGTCCAACCCGAGATCCATGGCGCGCCATCGTCGTCCGTCGCCGAACTCGATGCGGGTGACGGTGACCGAACCGGAGAGATCCTGCGTGGCGCTGAAGGGACGATCCCAGGTCAGGCCGCGCAGGACGCAGCCGGCGCGGCACGATGTGGACAGCTCGTAGGTGTGTGAGCCGGTCTCCAGCGTTGGGCCCTCGACGTTGTAGTAGGGCTGCGTCGGAGTCCGCAGGTTGAGCTGCAACCTCGGGTGCGGGGTGCCACGCAGATTCGCCACCTGCACATGGACCCGGACCCGCGCGTCGGTGAAGGTGACGGTCGGCATCGCGGACCCGGTGATGGTCTGCGCGATGTCGGCGAGGCTCGGGCCGCCGGCAGCGGGCTTGCCCACCGTCGGCAGACGGGAGGCGTCGACCCCGAGGACGGTGCCGGCCACCGAGTCGCCGCCGTCGGGCAGCCACGTGGCTGCGGCCATCGCCCACGTGCCGTGCGGGTCGGCCCGCTTGACCGCCTCGACCGGATCGACGCCCCTGTCGAACTGCACCGTGGCGATCCGGTTCGCGCCGAGTTCGGCGTCGGCACGAGCGTCCCGGTTGGTGGTCGCGATGGTCTCGCCCGCGACTGCGAAGGTGGCCAGCCCGACGGCGACCGCGAGCAGCGCGGCCAGCCGCAGACCGACCGGGCGTCGCGACACCTGCCGGCTGGCCAGGAAAACGCCGATCCGCCGGGAGCCGCGGGTCATCCGGGCGATGCCGGTGCACGCCAACGGCAGGAGCCGCACGCCGATGATCGCGACGGCGAACACCAGAAGACCCGGGGCGAGCAATGCGGCGGTGTCGTTGCTGGTGCCGGTCTGGTGGGCCTCGCGTAGTGCGAACAGGCCGGCGACCGCCGCCCCGGCGAGGACGACGTCGAGCAGCAGCACCAACCGGCCGTGGCCGGGCGCACGGGTGGTATGTCGCCATTGGTCGAGCACGGAGCGGGTGAGGGTGCGGTGGCCGGCCAGCACTGCCGCCACCACGCCGCCACCGAACGCGATCAGCGCGGTGAACACGGCCGGCCAGGTCATCGCGATCGGCACGCCGGTGACCAGCACCGAGGCCGCGAACAGGTGAGTGATGAGCCAGGCGACCAGGATGCCGATCGGCACCGCCGCAGCAAGCAGGGCAAGCGGCTCCCCGAGCCCGAACCGGATCGTGGCGCGTGGAGAGTGACCCCGTAGCTTCGCCATGGCGATCTCGTTGCCGCGGGCCTCGATGGCGTCCGACACGACTTGGAACAGCACCAGCCAGGCCAGCAGCGCGAGCTGCAAGGTGACCAACAACGTGGCGGTGTCGACCAACCGGTGTTCTGCGGCGGCGGCGTCGAGCACGGCGAGCATTTTGGTCTCGACCCCGACCGGCGCGGTGGCGGGATGCTGTTCGAGAACCGAGCGGACGGCGGCCCGTTGGGCCGGCACGTCGGCGAGCCGGACGTCGGAGGGTGTCAACGGATAGTCGAAGTCGGCCTCGACGAACGTGTTCTTCGCGAACGAGGTGAACTCGCTCTTGTCGACGAACATGGAGTCGACCGTGTCCGGCCGGTCGTCGGCGCCGGGCTGTGCGTCGAAGTAGTTGTAGCCGAACCAGAACGGGTCCCCGGCGTCCTTCGGTCGGTAGGTGCCGACGATGCGCACCGGCTTCGGATCCGGCACGGGGACACCGAAGTTCGGATCGTCGGGCAGCGTGATGGGGCCGAGGTCGATCGTGCGACCCAGCTTCCACTGGTAGACCTTGGCGTCGACGGTGCGCTGGCTGACCAGTGCCTCGTTCGGTGCCGTCGGGCACCGACCGCTGACGATGACCAGATGGCCGCACTGCCCGTCGCGCCACACCAGATGGCTGTTCACGGCGCCCTGCGGGGGGCCCGAGCCGCTGCTGGCCAGCGTCGTCCCCAGGCCCGCAGCGGTGTACAGACCCGCGATGACCCGGTTGTATCCGTGGATCGCGCCGGGCCGCGGAATGCTGCGCTGCGCGGCGGCGTACTCGGCGGGCGAGCCGATGTCCAGGTCCGCCTTGAAGGACAAGCCGGCCGACGGGCCGGCCTGGGTCAGGTGGTCCTGCAGCGTCGACTCGGCGGCCGCGCGCGCGTACAGCGGGCCGAGCGCGGCTGTCGTGGTGGTGGCGACCGCGACGGCCAGCACCGCACCGGTCAGTCCCCGCCGCCACCACAACCCGCGCAGCAGCAACGGAACGCGTGGCACGTGCGGTGAACCTCCTGGCTGCGGGGTGTTCGGTCATTGAATCAGGCTCGCGGCGCCGATTTTCCCGGTCGATACGGTGCTGTGATGTCCGACGGTGCGGTCGACCGACCATTGATCAGCACCGTCCGTGACGAATTGCGGGCCCTCGCGCAGCCGGCCCGGGCGCCGCAGATGCAGGCGTACATGAAGTCGGCGATGCCCTATCTCGGGGTTCGCGTGCCGCAGGTACGCGTCGTCGTGCGTACGGCCGCGCGAAACCGCCCTCCGCGCACGCTCGGTGGCCTCGAGGCCACCGTCCGCGCGCTCTGGTACGAGGCCCGCTATCGCGAGGAGCGTTACGCGGCCACGGGATTACTCAACGTCACCGCCGCCCGGGCGTTGCGTCATCCGCGCCTCGCCGACCTTTATGCCGAATTGATCGTCAGCGGCGCCTGGTGGGATCACGTGGACGAACTGTCGCACCGGGTCAAGGACCTGCTGGTCGACTTCCCCGCGCAGGTGCGGCCCACGGTCGAAGGTTGGCAGCGCGACCCCGACCTGTGGCTGCGCCGCGCGTCGATCATCTGTCAGCTGGGTGCTCGGGAGCGAACCGACCTCGACCTGCTCACGAGCGCGGTCGAGTCCAACGCCGCCGACCCGGACTTCTTCATCCGCAAGGCGATCGGCTGGGCATTGCGCGACTACGCGCGCACGGACGCGGCTTGGGTGCGGCGGTTCGTCGCGGCACACGAACTCAGCCCGCTGTCGCGGCGGGAAGCCCTCAAACACGACAATTCGCGCGTCCGGAGGCAATCAGGCGCGTAGGTGGGCACCGAGCCGATCCCGCGCCGCGGCGACCGCGGCGTCGCGGGCTTCGACCGCCTCCTCCACGGTCAGGGTGCGATCCGGCGCGCGGAACCGCAGCGCGTAGGCCAGCGACCGATGGCCGGCGCCCAGGCGGGCGTCGTCGGTGTAGACGTCGAAGAGCCGGATCGACTCGAGCAGCGGCCCTGCGGCATCGCGCAGCGTCGACTCGACGTCGGCGGCCGGCACATTCGGTCCGACCACCAACGCGATGTCGATCAGCACCGGCGGATAGGCCGAGATGCTGGGTGCCGCAACCGGCCCCGGCACCGGAAGCGCGTCGAGATCGAGCTCCATCGCGCAGGTGCGCGGCGGCAACCCGAGCTCGGTGACCACGCGCGGGTGCAGCTCGCCGGCATGTCCGACCACTTCGCCGTCCACGAGCAGCGCGGCGCAGCGGCCCGGGTGCCACGGCGCGGTGTCGGCTGCCCGGACACCGAGCTCGACCCGCGCGACGTGCGCGACGAGGCGCGCAGCCGCCACGGCATCGGCCCAGGTGGCCGGCCGGCCGGCACCCCACCACCCGGCGGGTTCGGCGTCACCGGCGAGCACGACAGCCAGGTGGCGCGGCTGCGCGGGCAGCGTCGCGTCGAGGGCCGCGAGCTCGGCGGCGGTGGGACGGTGCGCGGTGCCCGGCAGCGGCGCCGGTGCGCTCGACGGTGCGGCCAGGAACACCAGCCCGGTCTCGAACAGCGCGATGTCGCGCAAGCCGCGGCCGACATTGCGGACGGCGGTGGCGAGCAGTCCCGGCAACAGCGAGGTGCGCAGCTCGGGCTCGTCCTCCGACAGCGGGTTCACCAGTCGTGCCGCGTGTCGCCGCTCGTCGTCGGCAGGTAGCCCGAACACGTCGTGGATCGACGGCGCCACGAACGGGAAGGACACGACCTCGACGTACCCGGCGTCGGCGAGTTCGCGCGCGACGGAGCGGCGCAGCTTCTGCGCCGGGGTGAGCCCGCCGCCGACCGGGGCGTGTGGGACGACCGACGGCAACCGGTGGTAGCCGGCGAGCCGCACGACCTCCTCGACAAGATCCGCCGGGATCAGCAGGTCTGGCCGCCAGCTCGGCGGGTGGACCTCGAGCACGGCTGCGTCCGGGTCGACGACCATGGCGCCGACGGCTGCCAGGTGCGCCACGACCTCCGGCTGCGGAATGGGCATGCCGGCCGTGGTGGCGGGCAAGTCCGGATCCAGGGCGATCGGCGCCGGCGGCATCGGCTCGCCGACAACTGTGTATCCCGCGCTCGCCTGCCCACCACCATGAGCGACGAGGAGATCCACGCATCGGGCCAGCGCGGCGCCGGCGATCTCCGGGTCCACGCCGCGCTCGAAGCGCCGCGCCGCCTCGCTGGGCAGCTTGTGCCGGCGCACGGTGCGCGAGATCGACTCCGGCTGCCAGTGCGCCGCCTCCAGCACGACGTCCGTGGTCTGCGGCCCGATCTCGGTCGACGCGCCGCCCATCACCCCGCCGAGCGCGATCGCGCCGCTGTCGTCGGTGACGACCAGGTCCTCGTGGTGCAGCGTGCGTGTCGCGCCGTCGAGTGTCGTGACGGTTTCACCAGCCCGTGCGCGACGGACCCCGATCGGGCCGGTGAGCTTGGCGCGGTCGAATGCGTGCAGCGGCTGCCCGGTCTCGAGCATCACGTAGTTCGTGACGTCGACGGCGAGCGAGATCGACCGCATGCCGCACTGGCGCAGCCGTCGGGCCATCCAGTCCGGCGTCGGGGCCTGCGGATCGAGACCGCTGATCGCACGAGCGGAGAACCGGTCGCAGCCGACGGGGTCGTCGACGTGCACCGGATACGCGCCACCGTCGGGTGCGGGCACCTCGACGTCGATGTCCCGGAACCCGACGCCGAGCGCGGCAGCCGCCTCCCGGGCCAGACCGCGGATCGACAGGCAGTACCCGCGGTCGGTGGTCACAGCGATGTCGAGCACGGCGTCGCGCAGGCCGAGCGCGTCCAACGCGTCGTCACCGGGTTTCGCGGCGTCGGCGGGCAGCACCAGGATGCCCTCCTGGTCGTCACCGATCCCGAGCTCGCGGACCGAGCAGATCATGCCGTCGGACACGTGGCCGTAGGTCTTGCGCGCCGAGATGGCGAACCCGCCGGGCAGCACGGCACCGGGCAGCGACACGACGACGAGGTCGCCCGCGGCGAAGTTGTGTGCGCCGCACACGATGCCGCGCGGCTCGGCACCGTCGTTGTACTGACCGACGTCGACCTGACACCAGCGGATGACCTTGCCGTTCTTCTGCGGCTCGTCGACGAACTCGAGCACCCGCCCGACGACGATCGGGCCGGACAGCCCCTCCGCGCCGACGTCGAGGTGTTCGATCTCGAGCCCGACCCGCAACAATGCGTCGGCGAGCTCGCGCGGGGTGATGCCGTCCGGGAGATCGGCGTGCTCGGCCAGCCACGCAACAGGGGCCTTCACGCCGGCACCTGCGCAATCATCCGGGTGGTGGGCCGGGTGTGAGTCGCTTGCTTCCGGTTCTTCATGCGTCGACTCCGAACGCGAGGCTGAACCGCATGTCGCCCTCGAACATGTCCCGCATGTCGGCGGCACCGCTGCGGAACATCAGCGCGCGGTCGATGCCCATTCCGAAAGCGAAACCGGTGTACCTGTCCGGGTCGATGCCGCACGCGACCAGCACGCGTGGATCGACCATGCCGCAGCCACCCCACTCGATCCAGCCCTCGCTGTTGCAGGTGCGGCACGGGCGGTCGGGATTGCCGAGCGACTCGCCGCGGCACACGAAGCAGACGAGGTCCATCTCTGCGCTCGGCTCGGTGAACGGGAAGTAGTGCGGCCGCAGCCTGGTGCCGATGCCGGCGCCGAACAGACTGCTGGCCATGTGGTCGAGAGTGCCCTTCAGGTGCGCCATCGTCAGGCCCTCGTCGACCGCCAGTCCCTCGAGCTGGTGGAAGACCGGGGAGTGCGTGGCATCGACCTCGTCGGTGCGATACACGCGTCCGGGACACACGATGTAGATGGGCGGTTCGCGCTCGAGCATCGTCCGGATCTGCACCGGGGAGGTCTGGGTGCGCAGCACCACCCCGGAGTCGGGCGAGCCGACGTAGAAGGTGTCGGTGAGATCGCGCGACGGGTGTTCGGCGGGCGTGTTCAGCGCGTCGAAGTTGTACCAGGACGCCTCGGCCTCGGGACCTTCCGCGACCTGCCAACCCATGTCCAGGAAGATGTCGCACAACAGATCGGTGACGAGGTTGACGGGGTGCCGGGCTCCGGGCCGGTACCGGTCGGTGGGCAGGGTGACGTCGACGGTCTCGTCGACAAGCACGCGAGCGTCACGCTCGGCCTCGAGTTCGGCGTTGCGTTTCGCCAGCGCCTGCCCGACTGCCGCCTTGGCGGCGCCGACGCGCTTGCCGGCCGCCGCGCGGGCCGCCGGCGGCAACGCGCCGATCTCGCGGTTGGCGAGGGCGATCGGCGATCGGTCGCCGGCATGCGCGAGCCGAGCATCCTTCAAGCCTTGGAGGCTGTCGGCCGCGGCGATCGCGGCCAGTGCCGCGTCGACCGCGGCGTCGATGTGGTCCGGCTGGAGGGCAGCAACCTCCACCGGGTCGAACGATTCGGTGGCCATGCTGGGTCGATCCTTCGTCAGGGCGCGAGCGACGCGCCGTCCGCTTCTGTGACAGGCAGCGCGGAAACCGAAACGGATCGCGTCGATCAGCCGCGCGCGGGGATGGCGGCCGCCAGCCGCGCGGCAAACAGCGCGCAGCGGGGGCGGATCAACTGGGCGGACACGTGGTCGAGCTTAGCCGGGCTGCGCCAGTCGCTGGGCGCGGGCGCTGGCGTACAGGCACACTGCGGCGGCAGCGGCGAGGTTGAGGCTCTCGGCGCGCCCGTGGATCGGCACCCGGACGGTGCGGTCGGCGGCGTCGAGCAACTCCGACGGCAAACCGTGTGCCTCGGCGCCGAACAACCACGCGGTGGGCCGGGCGAGTGTGCCGTCGTCGGCGAGGTCGTCGAGATCGACGCTGCCCGCCCCACTCGCGGCGAGGGTGAGCGTCCCCGTCGGGCTGAGCGCTGCGATCAGGTCGGTGCTCGCGCTCGGCAGCACCGGAAGATGGAACAGGCTTCCGGCGCTCGCCCGCACGGCCTTCCCGTTATAAGGGTCGACGCCCCCGTCGACCACCACGGCGTCCGCGCCGGCCGCGTCGGCAGTCCGCACGATGGTGCCGAGATTGCCGGGGTCGTTCGGTTCGACCACCACGGTCAGCAGCCGCGGCGAGCGGGCCAGCACCTCGTCCAGACCGGGCTGGACGAGCCTGCACACGGCGACGAGGCCCTGGGGTGTCACGGTCTGGGACAGGGCCGCGGCGTCCTTCGCCGAGATCTCCGCTGCGCCGGCGGTGAGGTCGGGGTGGCGGGTGAATGCGTCGGCGGTGGCGAACACCTCGATCACCGCATCGGCGGCGAGGGCCTCGCGCACCGCCTGCGCGCCCTCGGCAAGGAAACGCCCGGTCTCGCGCCGCGCCGACCGTCCGGTGAGACGGCGCGCGGCGACGAGCCGGGCGTTCTTGGAGCTGAGCAGGCCGGTAGCCGGTGACTCAGGCGGCCGGCGACTGTGCCGCGGCACCGCCGGTGCCCTCGGCGACGACCGCCGCACGGGCCACCTCGACGAGCGCGCTGAAGGCGGCCGGATCGGTGACGGCGAGGTCGGCGAGCACCTTGCGGTCGACCTCGACCCCGGCGAGGCGCAGGCCCTGGACGAACCGGTTGTAGGTCATGTCGTTCGCGCGGGCGGCGGCATTGATGCGGGTGATCCACAACTGCCGGAAGTCGCCCTTGCGATCCTTGCGGTCGCGGTACTGGTAGGTCGCGGAGTGCAGCAACTGCTCCTTGGCCTTGCGGTAGAGCCGGGAGCGCTGCCCCCGGTAGCCGCTGGCTGCTTCGAGCGTGCTCCGGCGCTTCTTGTGGGCATTCACTGCCCGCTTGACGCGTGCCACTTAGGAGTCCTTGCAATCAGGTCGCCCGGACGAGCCGGGCGGCAGATGGATGGTGGGTGGTCTCAGCGGCCGAGCAGGCGCTTGAGCCGCGGCGTGTTCGCCGGGGACACCTCTGCCGTGCCGGTCAGCCGGCGCGTCACGCGCGACGACTTGTGCTCGAGGTTGTGCCGCATGCCGGCGCGCTGGGTCAGCAGCTTGCCGGTGCCGGTGACCTTGACGCGCTTCTTGGCGCCGCTGTGGGTCTTGTTCTTGGGCATGGTGTTCCTTCGCGTTGTGCGTTCGACGTGCTGGTGTCGCCTATTCGGCCGGGGCCGGCCGAGAATCGGGGACCCGGGTGGGACGGCTTGTGCGGGCGGTTCGGTGCGGCGCGACGACCATGATCATGTTGCGGCCGTCCTGCTTCGGCGAGGACTCGACGTACCCGAGCTCGCTGATGTCCTCGGCGAGGCGCTGCAACAGCCGGAAGCCCAGTTCGGGCCGGGACTGCTCGCGTCCGCGGAACATGATCGTCACTTTCACCTTGTCGCCCTGTTTGAGGAACCGCTCGACGTGACCCTTCTTGGTCTCGTAGTCGTGCGAGTCGATCTTGGGGCGGAGCTTCATCTCTTTGATGACGGTCAGCGCCTGGTTGCGACGCGCTTCCCGGGCCTTCTGCGCGCTCTCGTACTTGAACTTGCCGTAGTCCATGAGCTTGCACACGGGCGGGCGCGCCATCGGCGCCACCTCGACGAGATCCAGGTCCGATTCGGCGGCGAGTTCGAGGGCCTTGCCGATCGGCACGATGCCGACCTGCTCACCCTCGGGCCCGACGAGACGCACCTCGGGGACACGGATCCGGTCGTTGATCCTCGGTTCGGAACTGATGGGACCTCCCACGGTCGGTTGCTGGTGTTCCGTCGTACGGTGCGAGATCGTCCTCTGAGGACGAGAACGGCCCCGCTGCGCGAGTGCAGGCGGGGCCTCGTGCCGACGTGGCCGGCCGGTCGCGCCGCCGGGGTCGGCGGCGACACACCGGTGCCACTGGTGGCCCAGTCGGCACCGGAGACCGGACCCGACGCGCCGCAGGAACCGGCGGACGGGTGGGAGGCTTGAGGGCTTCCGCTTGCACACCCCCGCCGTCGGCGGAGGCTGGTCGCAATGACAGGGTATCAGCGTGGCTGCCGACTCCCCAACTCACGCGACCGACGTTGCACCACCCGGTGCCCCGGGCGGGCCGGGCAGTGCCTCGGAGGATCACCCCCGCGATGCGATACCGCTGCCTGCGCGCGGCTTCGAATCGCTCGACGACGACGTCCGGGAGCTCGCCAGCGTCCCGGCGGCCGACATGATCGGCCGGGCCGCGGTGTTGCTGATGAGCGCGGCCGCCGAACAGCTCGGGCTCGCGCCTGGCGCAGAGCCGGACATCGACCTGGACGAGGCCCGCGGGTTGATCACCGCACTGGCGGGGATGCTCGGCGCCTCGGAGGAGTTCCTCGGGACGCAGCGTGAGCCGCTGCACGAGGGACTGCGGACCCTGCAGCGGGCGTTTCGTGAGGCGTCGGCGCACCCGGTGCCGCCGGGCGAGGGGCCGGGCGAGCAGTACCTGTCGTGACGAGCTGAGCGTTCTGTCGTAGCCCGCGGGCAGACTGACAGCGTGCCGCGCTTCTCCCCTGCCACCCAGGCGTGGCTGGACGGCGCCTTCGACCGGCCGACCGAGGCCCAGGCCGGCGCCTGGGACGCGATCGCGCGCCGCGAGCACACGCTGGTGGTCGCGCCCACCGGGTCCGGCAAGACTCTCGCCGCGTTCCTGTCCGCCCTCGACCGGCTGGCCGGCGCGCCGGTGCCCGACGATCCGCAGCGCCGCTGCCGGGTCCTCTACGTCAGCCCGCTCAAGGCGCTCGCCGTCGACGTCGAGCGCAACCTGCGTGCCCCGCTGGCCGGCATCCGCCAGGCCGCGGCCCGGCTCGAGCTGGCGCCCCCGGACATCACCGTGGCGATGCGCTCGGGCGACACCCCGGCCGACGAGCGCCGGCAGTTCGCGCGGCGCCCGGCCGACATCCTGATCACCACCCCCGAGTCGCTGTTCCTGCTGCTCACCTCCGCGGCCCGCGAGTCGCTGCGCGGCATCGACACGGTGATCGTCGACGAGGTGCACGCGGTCTGCGCCACCAAGCGCGGCGCACATCTGGCGGTGTCCCTGGAGCGCCTGGACACGCTGCTCGAACGTCCCGCACAGCGCATCGGGCTGTCCGCCACGGTGCGCCCGGTGGACGAGGTCGCCACGTTCCTCGCCGGCGGCCGGCCGGTCACGGTCGTGCAGCCGCCGACACGCAAGCAGGTCGACCTGCAGGTCGTGGTGCCGGTCGAGGACATGTCGGCCATCGGTGAACCGACCGACGACCTCACCGGCGCGGCCGCCGGCTCCCAGCGGCGCACCTCGATCTGGCCGCACGTCGAGGAGCGCGTGCTGGACCTCGTGCAGGCACACCGATCGACCATCGTGTTCGCCAACTCCCGGCGTCTGGCCGAGCGGCTGACGGCACGGCTGAACGAATTGGCCTCCGAACGGGCCGGGATCTCGCTGGACGACTCGGGGCCGCCGCCCGCGCAGGTGATCGCGCAGAGCGGTTCGGCTCATCCGTCCGGCGAGATCGTGGTGGCGCGCGCACACCACGGATCGGTGTCGCGCGAGCAGCGAGTGCTGGTCGAGGAAGACCTCAAGGCCGGGGTGCTGCCGGCGGTCGTGGCCACGTCGTCGCTCGAACTGGGCATCGACATGGGCGCGGTCGATCTCGTGGTCCAGGTCGAGTCGCCGCCGTCGGTCGCCGCCGGGTTGCAGCGGGTGGGGCGGGCCGGTCACCAGGTCGGTGCGGTGTCGCGCGGGGTGATCTTCCCGAAGTTCCGCGGTGACCTGCTCGAATGCGCAGTGGTCGCCGAGCGGATGCGCGACGGCGCGATCGAGTCGATGCGCTACCCGCGCAATCCGCTGGACGTGCTGGCCCAACAGATCGTGGCGATCGTCGCGCTGGACACGGTGTCCGTCGACGACATCGAGACCCTGATGCGGCGGGCGGCGCCGTTCGCCGGGCTGCCCCGCTCGGCACTCGAAGCGGTGCTGGACATGCTGGCCGGTCGGTACCCGTCCGACGCGTTCGCCGAGTTGCGGCCGCGACTGGTGTGGGACCGGGTGAGCGGGGAGCTGTCCGCGCGCCGCGGCGCGCAACGCCTCGCGGTGACCAGCGGCGGCACCATCCCCGACCGCGGCCTGTTCGGCGTCTTCCTGGCCAGCGGCGAGGGCCCGGGCCGGCGGGTGGGCGAGCTCGACGAGGAGATGGTCTACGAATCCCGGGTCGGTGACGTGTTCCTGCTCGGCTCGTCGTCCTGGCGCATCCAGGACATCACCCACGACCGCGTGCTGGTCACCCCGGCGCCCGGCGAGGTGGGCCGGATGCCGTTCTGGAAGGGCGATTCGCCGGGCCGCCCGGTCGAGCTCGGCCGCGCACTCGGGAAGTTCCTGCGCGAGGTCGCGAATGCGCCCGCGAGCGACGGCGCCGCGCGGGCGCGCGCGGCCGGCCTGGACGAATGGGGCACCGACAACCTGTTGGCCTACCTGCGCGAGCAGCGCGAGGCCACCGGGCACCTGCCCGACGACCGCACCGTGCTCGTGGAGCGCTTCCGCGACGAACTCGGGGATTGGCGACTGGTCGTCCACTCCCCGTTCGGGGCGCCGGTGAACGCACCGTGGGCGCTGGCCATCGCCGCCCGGCTGCGGACCCGGTACGGGCTCGAGGTCTCCTCGATGCACTCCGACGACGGCATCGTGCTGCGGCTCCCGGACACCGACGCCGAGCCGCCCGGCGGCGAGATCGCGGTCTTCGAGCCGGAGGAGATCGAGTCGCTGGTCACCGAGGAGGTGGGCGGATCGGCGCTGTTCGCCTCGCGGTTCCGCGAGTGCGCGGCCCGTGCACTGCTGCTGCCGCGTCGCGACCCGCAGCGACGCACCCCGCTGTGGCAACAGCGCCAGCGCGCCAACCAGCTCTTGCAGGTCGCAAGCGAGTACGGCGACTTCCCGGTGGTGCTGGAGGCCATGCGGGAGTGCCTGCAGGACGTCTTCGACCTGCCCGGCCTGGTGGGGATCATGCGCGACCTGGCGAGCCGGTCGGTGCGGCTGGTCGAGGTGCAGACCCCGAGCGCCTCGCCGTTCGCCCGGTCGTTGCTGTTCGGCTATCTCGGCGTGTTCGTCTATGAGGGCGACGCGCCGCTCGCCGAGCGGCGCGCGCAGGCGCTCTCGCTCGACTCCGCGCTGCTGGCCGAGCTGCTGGGCGCCACCGATCTGCGGGAGTTGCTCGACCCCGAGGCGATTGCGCAGGTGGAGCAGGAGATCACCCGGCTGGCGCAGGAGCGGCACGCCCGCGGTCCGGACAGCGTGCACGATCTGCTGCGCTCGGTCGGCGACCTGACCACCGACGAGGCACTGGCGCGCGGGGCCACGCCCCACGACCTCGCTGCGCTCGAGGACGGACGCCGCGCGATCCGGGTCCGGATCGCCGGCGAGCAGCGCTGGCTGGCCATCGAGGACTCCGGCCGGCTGCGCGATGCCCTGGGCGCCGCGCTCCCCGTGGGCGTGCCCGAGGCGTTCACCGAGCCGGTGCGCGATCCACTGGGCGACCTGCTCTCGCGCTACGCCCGCACCCACGGCCCGTTCGTCGCGGGCGACGTCGCGGCCCGCCTCGGGCTGGGCGTCGCCGTGGTGTCCGCGGGTCTCGCGCGGCTGGCCACCACCGGCCGGCTCATCCAGGGCGAGTTCCGGCCCGGCGGGATCGCCACCGAATGGTGCGACGCGGAGGTGCTGCGTGCCATCCGTCGCCGGTCTCTGGCCGCCCTGCGCAAGGAGGTCGAGCCGGTGCCACCCGAGGCGCTGGCCCGGTTCATCCCGGCGTGGCAGGGGGTCGGCGCCGGCAGTACCAGCCGCGGCGCGGAAGGGCTGCTGCGGGCGATCGAGCAACTCGCCGGTGTTGCGGTCCCGGCCAGCATGTTGGAGACCCTGGTACTGCCCAGCCGGGTGGTCGACTACTCCCCCGCGCTGCTCGACGAGCTGACGCTGGCCGGCGAGGTCGTCTGGTCCGGCGCGGGATCATTGGCCGGAAAGGACGGCTGGATCGCGTTGGCGCCGGCCGAGATCGCCGCGCAGCTGCTGCCCGACGTCGAACCCGTCGACGAGGTCATCGCGCGTGCCGTTCGCGACGCGCTGCAGGCCGACGAGGCGGTGTTCTTCCGGTCGCTGGTCGAGCGGGTGCACGCCCGCCCACGCGCGGAATCCGAGCCGCCGGAGTCCGAGCCGCCGGAGTCCGAGGACACGGTGGCCCGGGCGGTGTGGGACCTGCTCTGGGCGGGGATCCTGACCAACGACACGCTGGCCCCGGTGCGCGCGCTGCTGGCCTCCTCCACCCGCTCCGGCCCGACCCGCCCGGCGCGCCAGCGCCGCGGCCGCTACGCCCGCTATGCCCGGCCGCGCGGCGCCGCACTCACCGGCGGGCTGCCCGGCGCCGTCGTCGGCGCGTCGCGTGCGCCGCTCGGGATGACCGGCCGGTGGTCGGCCCTGCCGCCGCGCGAGTCCGATCCCACCCGGCGCGCGCTCGTCATCTCCGAGGTGCTGCTCGACCGGTACGGGTTGGTGACCCGCGGCAGCGTCGGCGCGGAGCGGGTCACCGGCGGTTTCGCAGCGGTGTACCCGGTGCTGAAGGCCGCGGAGGAGTCGGGCCGAGCCCGGCGCGGGTACTTCGTCGAGGGCCTGGGGGCGGCACAGTTCGCGTTGCCCGGTGCGGTCGACCGGCTCCGGGCCCAGGCCCGGCCGGTGGACGGCGGCGACCGGTCGGGCGAGGCGGGCACGCGGTCGGCGGCGCTGGTCCTGGCCGCCACCGACCCGGCGAATCCGTACGGCGCCGCGCTGCCCTGGCCCTTGGCACCCGGACCGGCCGACGCCGAGCCGGCCGACGCGACTGCCACGTCGGCGCGGCGCGGCCACCAGCCGGCCCGCAAGGCCGGCGCCCTGGTCGTGTTGATCGACGGCCGGTGCGTGCTCTATGTCGAGCGGGGCGGCCGCACCCTGCTGTCGTTCACCGACGACCCCGCCGTGCTGCAGCCGGCCGCCGACGCGCTTGCCCTGGCGGTGCGCGACGGCGCGCTGGGCCGGCTGCAGGTGGAGCGGGCCGACGGCGTGCCGGTGAGCGCGTCGGCGCTCGGTGACGCACTGGAGGCGGCCGGGTTCCGGCCCACCCCGCGCGGTCTGCGGTTGCGCGCCTGAGTGCCGGGCGAACCCGATGCCCGAAGGTGACACCGTCTGGCTCAGTGCGCACCGGCTGGACCAGGCGCTGACCGGGCGGCCGCTGACGCTGGCCGACCTGCGCGTGCCGGCACTGGCCACCGCCGACCTGCGCGGGCGCACGGTCACCGGCGTGCTCGCCCGCGGCAAGCACATCCTGACCCGGGTCGACGACGACCTGACCCTGCACAGCCACCTGCGGATGGACGGCTCGTGGTACCTGTCGCGGACCGGTGAGCGCACGCCGCGCCGTCATCCCGATCACCTCATCCGGGTGCTGCTCGGCAACGACGACTGGCGCGCCACGGGCTATCGCATCCACGACCTGCAGCTGGTCCGGCGGGCCGAGGAGCAGCATCTGGTCGGCCACCTCGGCCCGGATCTGCTCGGTCCCGACTGGGATCCCGACGTCGCCGTGGCGAACCTGCGGGCCGGTCCGGACGTCGCCGTCGGCGAGGCGCTGCTCGACCAGCGCAACCTCGCCGGTATCGGCAACATGTACAAGTGCGAGGTGCTGTTCATCGAGCGGCTGCACCCGTGGACGCCGGTGTCGGTCGTGCCCGAGCTGCGCAGACTGGTCGACACGGCGCAGCGGCTACTGCGCGCCAATCGCGACCATCCGGAGCAATCGACCACCGGCTATCTGCAGCGCGGACGCGAGCACTGGGTCTATGAACGCGGTGCGCAGCCGTGCCTACGCTGTCGCACCCCGATCAGCAGGGCGGAGCAGGGCGAGCCGCCCCGCGCTCGCAGCACGTACTGGTGCCCGCGCTGCCAGCCGGCACGCTGAACCGGATCAGGCCGTGCAGGATCAGGCGCTGCGGGTGTCGATCCGCCCGGCGGCCGCAGGTGCGGCGGGCAGGCCGGCGATCAGCACGGCGACGTCATTGGCGATCGCGGTCGGTGCGGCCGGTGTGAGCAGGTAGGAGGCCAGCCACCGCACCACCGTGTCGACCCCGCCGCGGTCCGCGGCGGCGAGGGCGGCGCCCACCGCGGCCCGCGCGAGCTGCCACGCCTCGGCGTGCGGGTCGATGCGGGCGATCGCGACGAGCGCGGCCGGGTCGACCCGCGCCAGGCCGCGGCGCACCGGGTTGGCCGAGATCGCCAATGCCGCGTCGGCGAGCGCGACGTCGAGTGCCTTGCCCTGCTGGTCGTCGACGATCCGGCTCACCTGAGCGAGCACGACGGCCGACACCACCGCCTCGCGGGTGCGGAAGTGGTTGTACAGGGTGGCCTTGGCCACGCCGGCGGCCGCGGCCACCTGCGCCATGGCGATCTTGGTGCCGTTGACCTCGATGACGCGGGCCGCGCCGTCGAGCAGCGCGGCGCGGGTACGGCTCATCGCGTTGCCGGCGCGGGTGTGCATCCCAGGGGCGCGCACCGGCGCGGCCGAGGCCACCTGCCCGGCCCGGCGCCGTGGCGCTGTCGTCGGCCGGAACAGCGTGTCGATCAGCGGATTGCTCACCGCTCGGTCCTTCCGTCGACGACTGCGATCACGACGACCGGTCAGGCCCTCGCAGTTCGCAACGTACCGACGCCGCCACGTTGCGCCGGGAGGGCGCGCGGCGGGTTGCCGAGCCTGTGACGCCTGTGACTGCTGTGACGCGGAACGCGCGGATCAGGCAGCGACGGTGGGCAACGAACGCACCTGGGCGGTGCCGTTGCGACCTGGCGCAGCGGCCGGTGCGGGCGAGATCCGGGCGGCGGTATTGCCCACGACCGCGACCTGTCCGGCGATGCTCCCGGCGAGGGCGAGCTTCTCCTCGCGCCGCAGATACTGCGCCACTTCGGTGAACAGCTCGGACAACTCGATGTCGAGTGCACCGCAGATCGCCGCGAGCAGTTCCGAGGACGGTTCCTTCTGACCCCGCTCCACCTCGGAGAGGTAGCCGAGGCTCACCCGCGCGCTCGAGGAGACCTCGCGCAGCGTGCGCCGCTGCCGCATCCGTACGGCACGCAGGGTGTCACCCACGACCTGTCGTAGCACGGGCATCGGAGACCCCCTTCTCACCGAATCGGACGGGTTGGTCGGCCTGTGCGGCCAACGGTACCGGGGCGGCGCGCCGCCGTGTGGCCTGCGCGAGCGACGTCCGCTCTGAGCGAACACGCCGCCACGTACAACGCCGGCGACGCCCGGCTCGTTCCCTCACCCGGTGGCGGTGCCCACCTTGCGGTCCCGGGACTCGCCGCGCAACCGGACCGCCCGGGCGACGTAGTCGAAGCCGGTGACGATCGCGAGCACCACGGCGGCGAACATGATCACCTCGGCCACGGTGTGCAGCCAGCCGGTCAGCGGCAGCACGTACAGGCCGATCGCGACGGCCTGCAGCAGGGTCTTGAGCTTGCCGCCCCGGCTGGCCGGGATGACCCCGTGGCGGATCACCCAGAACCGCAGCACGGTGACGCCGAGCTCGCGGCCGAGCATGACCACGGTGATCCACCACGGCAGCTCGCCCAGCACCGACAGGCTGATCAGGGCCGCACCGGCGAGCGCCTTGTCCGCGATCGGGTCGGCGAGCTTGCCGAAATCGGTGACGATGTGCCGCTTACGCGCGATCTCGCCGTCGATCCGGTCGGTGATCGACGCGATCGCGAACACCGCCCACGCGACGATGCGCCAGGCGGTGTCGTGACCACCGTTCCAGAACAGTGCCACCACGAACACCGGCACGAGCAGCAGCCGCAGCACGGTGAGCGCGTTCGCGATGTTCCACGCCGACACCGAGCTGACCGGGTCACCGATCGGGTCGTCGGTGAGCCGGGGCCGCGCGGCCGCGTTGAGCGGCTCGCGCACCGCGTCGGCGGGCACGGTCTCGGGCAGGTTCGGTTCGCGCCGCAACCCGGCGCCGCGGGCCGGTTGGGCGCGCGGCTCGCGTCGCACCGGCTCGGCCGGGTTCACCACGGGCTGCCCAACGGCTGCGCGACGAGATCCGCACCGTCGCTGTCGAGCACCAGCGCCTTCACGAGCTGCCCGCGGGTGAGCTCGCCGGCCTCCAGCTGCACCGTCCCGTCGACGTCGGGAGCCTGATGCGCCGCGCGACCGGTCGCGATGCCGTCGGCGACTGACTCGACCAGCACCTCGACCCGAGTGCCGACGCGGTCCTCGGCACGTTGGGCGACCAGCTCGTCGGCCAGCGCGCTGACCCGTGCGACCCGCTCGGCGATCTCGTCAGGTGACACCTTGTCGTCGAAGCCCGCTGCCTCGGTGCCCTCTTCGTCGGAGTAGCCGAACACGCCGATCGCATCCAGGCGGGCGGCCTCCAGAAACCGCTCCAGCTCGCCGATGTCGGCCTCGGTCTCCCCCGGGAAGCCGACGATCACGTTGCTGCGCGCGCCCAGATCGGGGGTGATCGCGCGAGCCCGGGCGAGCAGGTCCAGGAACGCCTCGGTGCCGCCGAAGCGCTTCATCCGACGCAGCACCGTCGAGCTGGCGTGCTGGAAGGACAGGTCGAAGTACGGCGCGACACCCGGCGTGGCGGCCAAGGTCTCGAGCAGGGCCGGACGCAACTCGGCCGGCTGCAAGTAGGACACCCGCACCCGCTCGATGCCGTCGACACCGGCCAACTGCGGCAGCAGCTGCTCGAGGGCACGCAGGTCGCCGAGATCCTTGCCGTAGGACGTCGAGTTCTCGCTGACCAACACCAGCTCCCGCACGCCGTCGGCGGCCAGCCACTTCGCCTCGTCGAGCACCTCGGCGGGCGGCCGCGACACGAACGAGCCGCGGAAGGACGGGATCGCGCAGAAGGTGCAGCGCCGGTCGCAGCCGGACGCCAGCTTCAGATAGGCCACCGGCCCGCGGTCCAGTCGGCTGCGCAGGGTGCCGGCGGGCAGCCAGGCGTGGCCGGGCACGGCGACCTCGGCCCGCGCCCGCGGCCGCTCGACCGGGGTCACCGGCAGCAGCGTGCGCCGGTCCCGCGGCTGGTGCGGCGCCACCGGTCGGCCGGCCGCGACGTCGTCGAGGCGAGCGGCGATATCGGCGTAGGAGTCGAAGCCGAGCACCGCGTCGGCCTCGGGCAGCGATTCGGCGAGCTGCTCCCCGTAGCGTTCGGCCAGGCAGCCCACCGCCACGACCCGCTTCCCGGTGTCGGCGGCGGCGAGCAGCGTGTCGATGGAGTCCTTCTTCGCGGAGTCGATGAACCCGCAGGTGTTCACCACCACGACGTCGGCGGCGTCCGGCTCGGCGGCCAGCGCCCAGCCGGCGGCATCCAGCCGGCCGGCCAGCTCCTCGGAATCCACCTCGTTGCGGGCGCAGCCGAGCGTGACCAGCGCAACGCTGCGGGAGGGGTGGGGCACGACAGCAGGTTACCCGCGCAGCGCACCCGTCGGGGCCTGGTCGACCACCGCCCGGCCCGGCCCCGCTAGCGTCGGGGTGTGTCCGTCGTCGTTCGCCGCGCCCGCACATCGGACGTGCCGGTGATCAAGTCGATCGTCGACGTCTACGCCGGTTCGGGCCGCAAACTGCTCGCCAAGGAACTCGTCACGCTCTACGAGGACGTGCAGGACTTCCTGGTCGCCGAGCTCGACGACGACGTCGTGGGCTGTGGCGCACTGCACGTGCTCTGGGCCGACCTGGGCGAGGTCCGCACGCTCGCCGTGCGCCCGGATCTCGCCAACCATCGGATCGGGCGCCAGCTGCTCGAGGCACTCGTCGCCACCGCGCGTGACCTCGGCCTGTCCCGGCTGTTCGCGCTCACCTTCCACGTCGAGTTCTTCGCCCGGGCCGGGTTCGTCGAGATCGAGGGTGCGCCGGTCGAACCGGACACCTACGACGCGCTGCGGCGCTCCTACGACCCCGGAGTCGCCGAGTTCCTCAACCTCGAGTACGTCAAGCCGAACACCCTCGGTAACACCCGGATGCTCCTCGAGCTCGACTGACCGGACACCGCTGTGGACGCCCTGGCGTGTCAGCGCGACACCGGCCCGATCAGCGGCTAGCGTCCGCGCCGAGGGAGGTGATCGACGTGGCTACTCTCGATCGAATCGAACCGGCGTACACACCGTGGACGCCGTCCAAGGCCGGCATCGGCACCACCGACGAGGAGTACTCCGGCCGGCACCGCCGCCTGGGCGACCGTTCCGGTCGTGGTCGGGTGTTCTCGCTGCGCCGATTGTTCTACGTCGCGCGGCACCGCCGCCACTGACCTCACACCAGGGCCTTCACACTCGGTCGAAACCGGGGGCGTACCGAAACGCCCCCCGCACGCCGTCGCTCCACGCGCGCAGCCGCCGCAGCTGCCAGTAGGGCTCCCATTCGGCGACCGGCGGTACCACGCCCAGCGGCACCGCGGGCTCGAACCCGAACCGCCGGTAGTACCCCGGATCGCCGAGCAGCACCACCACCGGTTCGTCGAGGGCGTCGGCCGCGGCGAGCACGCCATGCACGAGCGCGCTGCCCACCCCACGTCGCTGGTGTGCCGGCAGCACCCCGAGCGGTCCCAGCCCCAGGACCGGCACGTCGTCGACGCGTGCCCGGCTGCACACGACATGGCCCACCACCTGGTCGGCGAGCAGCGCCACGATCGACAGCCCGGCCACGATGTCGCCCGCGTCGCGCAGATCGTCGACCAACACCGCCTCGGGTGCGACGTCGGCGTCGGGCCGGGCGAACGCTGCCGCGTGGACGGCGAAGATCGCGTCGCGGTCGCCCGGATGTTCGCGGCGCAGGATCACCGGCGCGCTCAGTCAGAACCCGTGGGCAGCGGCGCGTCGGGCACGTCATCGCTCTCGTCGTCGGCGCTGACGAGGTCCTCGGCGCCGCCGCCGTTGCGCAGCGCGTACAGCAACCCGGACAGCTCGTCGGGCAGCACCAGCACCTCGCGCGCTTTCGAACCCTCGGATGGCCCGACGATGCTGCGTGACTCCATCAGGTCCATCAGCCGGCCTGCCTTCGCGAAGCCGACCCGCAACTTGCGCTGCAGCATCGACGTCGACCCGAACTGGGTGGACACGACGAGCTCGACGGCGGACAGGAACAGGTCCATGTCGTCGCCGATGTCCTCGTCGATCTCCTTCTTCGGCGCCTGCGACACGGTGACGTCGTCGCGGTAGGTCGGCTGCAGTTGGGTTTTGCAGTGCTCGACGATGGCGTGGATCTCGGCGTCGGTGACGAACGCGCCCTGCATGCGCGCCGGTTTGGACGCGCCCATCGGCAGGAAGAGTGCGTCACCCTTGCCGAGCAGTTTCTCCGCACCCGGCTGGTCGAGGATCACCCGGGAATCGGCGAGCGAGGACGTCTTGAACCCCAACCGCGACGGCACGTTCGCCTTGATCAACCCGGTGACGACATCGACCGACGGTCGCTGGGTGGCGATCACCAGGTGGATGCCGGCGGCGCGCGCGAGCTGCGTGATCCGCACGATCGCGTCCTCGACGTCACGGGGCGCGACCATCATCAGGTCGGAGAGCTCGTCGACGATCACGAGTAGATACGGGTAGGCGGAATACACCCGTTCGGAGCCGGGCGGGGCAACGAGGTTCCCGCCGCGCACCTTCGCGTTGAAGTCGTCGATGTGCCGCACCCCCGAGGACTCCATGTCCTCGTAGCGCATGTCCATCTCGCGGACCACCCATTGCAATGCGTCGGCGGCCTTCTTCGCGTTGGTGATCACCGGCGTGACGAGGTGCGGAATCCCTTGGTAGGCAGCAAATTCCACGCGCTTGGGATCGATGAGCACCATGCGCACCTGGTCCGGCGTCGAGCGCGCCAGGATCGACAGGATCAGCGTGTTGATGCACGACGACTTGCCGGCGCCGGTCGCGCCGGCCACCAGCAGGTGCGGCATCCGGGTCAGGTTGGCCACCACGAAGCCGCCCTCGACGTCCTTGCCGAGCGCGACGAGCATCGGGTGCTGATCACGTTGTGCGATCGGCGCCCGCAGCACGTCGCCGATCATGACGACCTCGGGATCGGCGTTGGGGATCTCCACGCCGACCGCGCTCTTGCCCGGGATCGGCGACAGGATCCGCACCTCGGCGCTCTTGACGGCGTAGGCGATGTTGCGGGTCAGGTTGGTGATCCGCTCCACCTTCACGCCGGGGCCCAGGGTGACCTCGTACCGGGTCACCGTCGGGCCGCGATTGAAGCCGGTCACGGCGCAGTCGACGTCGAACTCGGTGAAGACCTGCTGCAGCGATGCAATGACCTCGTCGTTGGCGCGGGTGTGCTCGAGATGCGGGCTGCCCTCGGCCAGCGCGACGAGCGAAGGGAGCGTGTACATACCGGCGCCGTCGGCGAGTTCGAGCTGTATCGGCCGGTCGATCGGCGGCATCTCCGGTTCGACCTTCGGCTTGCGTGGCTTGCGCGGCTTCGGCGCCGTGATCTCAGTGGTCGCCTGCTCGTCGTCCGGCGCCGGCTCGAGCTCGGTCGTCTGCGCGTCGGCCGCCGGATCGGGGTCGGCGCGGCGTCTCCGGCGGCGCGGTGCCGCCGGCTCCTCCGGCGCCTCGACGGCGTCGACCGGCTCGTCGGGCGAGCCCAACAGCCCGCCGGCCGAACGGACGTATTCGACCAGCGCGCTGATCGGCGTCGCGGTGACCACCAGAATGCCGAAGATGCCGATCACCGCGAGGATCGGCACTGCGAGCGCGGCCGACAGTGCGCTCGAGAGCGGGGCGCCGACCCCGGTGCCGATGAGCCCGCCGGCGTGCGCGCGCCCGTCTGCGGTCGTCGGGCTGCCGGCCCACAGGTCGAGCAGGCCCAGCACAGAGATGATCAACGCGACCGAGCCCACCAGCACCCGGCCCCGGCTGCCCGGCTCGGGAGCCTGTCGCAGCATGTGCGCGCCGATGCCGGCCAGCAGCAACGGCACGATCAGCGCGGCGTTGCCGACCAGGGCCCGCAACACCGTGTCGATTCCGTGCCCGAGCGGACCGGCAGTGTGGAACCAGACCGCCATCACCGTCACCAGCGCGAGCGCGAGCACGCCGAGTGCGGCGCCGTCACGACGGTGCTCGGGCGGCAGTTCCCGAGCGGTGGCCGCATTGCGCCCGACCGCCCGCGCCAGCCCGCCGAGCGCCGTCGCCAACGCCCGCCACACACTCGCGCACGCGCGGCCGAGGCCGGCGAACACCGCAAGCAGGGGCGTGCGGCGCTTCGGGCGACGCGCCTTCGAGCGGCTCGTCGGCCGTTTGGCCCGGGTCGACGGGCGGTTGCGGGTTCCGGTACTCACCTGCCCAACGCTAACCCTGAACTGGAGGGTTGCTCGGGAGGCGCGGCGGTCGCGGGCTCAGCCGAACGCGGCGGCGTCGAGATCCGCGCGCAGCTGCTCGACCTGTTCGGGTGTCGCGTCGACGAGCGGCAGCCGGACCGGACCCGCGTCGATACCCCGCAACCGCAACCCGGCCTTGACCAGGATTGCGCCCTGGGTGCGGAAGATCCCGGTGAAGATCGGCAGCAACTGTCGGTGCAGCCCGAGCGCGGTGCGGGTGTGACCGGCCTGGTAGGACTCGATGAGCGCCTTGGTCCCCACCCCGCTGAAATGCGTGGAGGTACCGACCACTCCCACCCCACCGATCGACAGCATGGGCAGCGTCATCGAGTCGTCACCGCTGTAGAAGGCGAGCCCGGTCTCGGCGATCACCCGTGACGCGGCGGCGAGGTCGCCCTTGGCGTCCTTCACGCCGACGATGCGCTCGTGCGCAGCCAGGGCGAGCAGGGTCTCGGTGGCGATCGGCACGCCGGAGCGGTGCGGGATGTCGTAGAGCAGGACCGGCAGGTCGGTGGCGTCGGCGACGGTGCGGAAATGCTCGAGCAGTCCCGACTGTGGCGGGCGCGAGTAGTACGGCGTCACGCACAGCAGCCCGTGCGCCCCGGCCTTCGCGGCCTGCTCGGCGAGCTGGACGGTGTGCGCGGTGTCGAAGGTGCCGATGCCGGCCACCACGTGCGCACGGTCACCGACCGCGTCGACGACGGCCGCGACCAGGTCGGACTTCTCGGCGTCGGAGGTCGTCGGCGCCTCGCCCCCGGTGCCGTTGATCACCAGCCCGTCGTTGGCCTGGTCGTCGACGAGGTAGGCGGCAAGCCGGGCCGCGCGGTCGAGATCGAGGTCGCCGGAGGCGTCGAACGGGGTGACCATCGCGGTGAGCAGCTGGCCGAACGGGGGCGGCTGGGTGTGCGACTCCACGGCCTTCAGCCTACGCGGCAGGGCGAGCGATCAGCCCTCGGACACGAGCGGGCTGGACGCGACCTCGGTGCCGTCGGGCAAGGTGATGATCTCGAAGTCGGCGAAGGCGTTGGGCGCGATCCGGCCCAGCTCCCGCAGGCACGCGATGGCGAGCTCGCGGATCTCGACGTCGGCGTGCTCCGAGGCGCGCATCGCCACGAAGTGCCGCCAGGCGCGGTAGTTCCCGGTCACCACGATGCGGGTCTCGGTGGCGTTCGGCAGCACTGCGCGCGCCGCCTGGCGCGCCTGCTTGCGGCGCAGCGTTGCCTGCTCGACATCCGCGAACTTCTTCTCCAGACCCTCGAGCAACTCGGTGTAGGCATGCACCGCGGCCTCGGAGGCGGCGACGAACTTCGCGTGCAGTTCCGGGTCGTCGGCGATGACGTCCGGCTCGACCATCGCGGCGTCCTTCTCCGGGACGTAGCGCTGGGACAGCTGCGAGTAGCTGAAGTGCCGGTGCCGGATCAGCTCATGGGTGAGCGAGCGGGAGATCCCGGACAGATAGAACGTGACCGAGCCGTGCTCGAGCACCGACAGGTGACCGACCTCGAGGATGTGCCGCAGGTAGCCGGCGTTCGTCGCGGTGGCCGGGTTCGGCTTCTTCCACGACTGGTAGCAGGCCCGGCCGGCGAACTCGGCCAGCGCCTCGCCGCCGTCGGCATCGGTGTCCCACGGCACGTCCGCCGGCGCCTCGAAATGTGTCCACGCAATGGCTTGGACCTGCAGCGAAACGTTGTCGGGCACGCACGGCTCCCTGCGTTCGACCGCGGCTGGCGCGGCTCGTGGGGTGGGGGTACCGAGCCTAACCGGCGGGGCCGCGGTGCCGGGTGCGCCACGCACGACCGACCGCGCCGCCCCGACGTCGTCCAGGACCGGGCTGTCGCGGGTCGCCGCCGAATGGCCGGCCATCCGCATTCGCCATTGCCATGACAGCATTGATGATGTCATGATGACATCATGCAGCTAGCAGCAGTGACAGAGCAAGTGGCAACCCAACTCGCGGCCACGGCCGCGCTCGGCGACGAACGGACTCGCGAGATCGCGACCGCGCTCGCCGCCGCAGCAACTCCGGCGGTGCGCCTGGCGGTGCTCGAGGCGACCTCCCAGGTCGCCGACGAGGTCACCGCGGCCCTGCTGGACGCGCCCGGCAGCCCCACGGTGTCGGTGCGGCTCGACGACGACGACGTGGTCGTCGACGTCCGGCTCGCCGAAGTCGCGGCCAGCGAGCCGCCGCGCGACGACGGCGATCCCAGCGCGCGGATCTCGCTGCGCTTGAGCGAGGCCCTCAAGGCCGACCTCGAGGCCGCGGCGGCTCGCGACGGGGTCTCGGTGAACACCTGGCTGGTCCGCGCCGCCGGTGCGGCGCTGGCCCCGGGCCCGTTCGGCGGCTTCGGCCGGCCGTTCGGCGGGCCGGTTCCGGCCGGCGGGGACCACCCGCGGCATCCACGAGCGAACAACCAGCACGTGACCGGCTGGGTCAACGGCTGACAAAGGAGCGACATCATGACCACACAGCGTTTTCCATTGACCGGACCCATCAACCTCAACGTCCGGACCGGGCACGGCGCGGTGCAGATCGAGACCGAGGACGACCTGACCGAGGCCAGCGTCACCCTCGACGCCGCATCGCCGGACGAACTCGCCCAGTTCACCGTCGAGCTGCACGGCGCGACGCTCGACGTCCTCGGCCCGAATCAGGGCGGGATCTTCGATCTCGGCTGGTTCGGACGGCGCAGCCGGCGCGGTGTCGACGTGCGGATCACGGTCCCGACCGGCACCGCGGTCAAGGTCGGCACGTACACCGCGCCGGTGACGATCCGGGGGCGGGTGGGCGGCGCCGACCTGGCCTTCGGCTCGGGGCAGGCCGACGTCGCCGAGGTCGACGGCGACCTGCGGCTGCGCTTCGGCCGCGGCAGCGCCCGCGTGCGTCTCGTCCGCGGGTCGGCGCAGGTGCGCTCGGGCCACGGCGACGCCGTGCTCGGCGAGGTCGGCGCCGATCTGAACGCGGGCTGCGGCAACGGCCGGTTGCAGGTCGAGGTGGTGCGCGGCCGGGTGCGCTCGCGCTGCGGGTCGGGGGCGGCTCACCTCGGTGCCGTGCACGGCGACGTCGATCTGGCCAGCGGCTCCGGCGCGGTCGATGTCGGCATCCCCGCGGGCGTGAGCGCCTATCTCGACCTGCACACCGGGTCCGGCCAGGTGCGGTCGGAGTTGCCGGTCGAGGGCAGCGCGGCGCCGACGAACACCTCGATCGCGGTGCGCGCGCGGACCGGCAGCGGCGACATCCGGCTGTTCCGCGCGGCGCAGACCGACGCGCCGGTCGCGGTCGACTAGGGCGCGGCGGCGCGCAACGCCCCCGCGAGGTCGCCGCGCGGCATCACCTCGACGGCGTCGAGCCCGAGCCACGACGCGGTGGTGGCGAGCTCGGCGGCGAGCTCGCCCGCCACGCGATCGCGGTCCTCGTCGGATTCGAGCCATGCGCTTTGGACCCGCAGCACGCCGGCCTGCCGGTCGGACTTCAGGTCGACGCGGGCGACCAGCGACTCGTCGAGCAGGAACGGCAGCACGTAGTAGCCGTACCGGCGCTGTGGCTCGGGCACGTAGATCTCGATCCGGTAGTGGAAGTCGAAGAGCCGCTCGGTGCGGTCGCGGAACCAGATCAGCGAGTCGAACGGTGAGAGCAGCGCGCGGGCCGCGACGCGGTGCGGGCGGCGCGCGGCGTGCCACAGGTACGCCGGCGCCGCCCACCCGTCGACGGCGACCGGGACCAGTTCGCCGGCGTCGACCAGGTCGGCGACCGCGGCCTTCGAGGTGGCCGGCGGCAGCCGGAAGTAGTCGCGCAGGTCGGGTTCGGTGGCCACCCCCAGCGCGCGCGCCGAGATCCGGGCGAGCTCGCGGACCGCGGTCGGCTCGTCCGGCGTCGGCGCGGCGAGCACCTCCGGCGACAGGACGCGCTCGGTGAGGTCGTAGTACCGCTCGAAGTTGACCCGCTTGGCGGTGGTGACCCGGCCGGTGAAGAACAGGTGCTCGAGGGCCTTCTTCCCGTCGTGCCAGTTCCACATGTGCCCGGGCCGCGGCGCCGGGCGCGGGATGCCGGTGTCGCCGGCCCGGATCGGCCCGCGGTCGGTCACCAGCTGCACGACGTCGTCGACCAGCGCGGGGTTCTCCCGCGCGATCCGGCCGATGGAATCCCAGGCGTCCAGGTGCACCCGGTGCATCCGCCAGCGCAGCAACGGGTGGTACTCGACCGGGATCAGCGATGCCGCGTGCGCCCAGTACTCGAACAGTTCGGGGGCCCGGGTGGGTTCGCGACCCGCGGTGTAACGCGTCATCCGGTCGAGCAACGGGCGCGGGTACGG
The DNA here is from genome assembly GCA_963850835.1 of uncultured Actinomycetota bacterium. GTDB lineage: Bacteria > Actinomycetota > Actinomycetes > Mycobacteriales > Jatrophihabitantaceae > Jatrophihabitans. Next base: position 526,105 of record CAWKNB010000012.1, read on the forward strand.
CCCGAGCCGGGAGAACACGGGCAGGTAGTGCGCGCGGGAAAAGACGTTCACCGAGTCGATCTGCAGCAGCCCGACCCGGTCGAGCACCCGCCGCAGATGGCGGGCGTCGACACGACCGGCCGGGCGCGGATCGGCGAAGCCCTGCGCGGCGAGCGCGATGCGCCGGGCGGCCGCCGCCGACAGCCGTCGTCCCCCAACCCTCACGGCGGCTGAATCTACGGTGCGTGAACGACAACGCCCGGAGGGCAGCCGTGGCACGATGCTCTGATGCTGGAGCACCTCGTCGAACGCATCGGCGACGCGGTCGGCTCCTGGCTCTACGTCATCGCCGGGGGCCTGTGTTTCGCCGAGGCGGCACTGCTCATCGGCATGGTGCTGCCCGGCGAGACGGCGCTGCTCGTCGCCGGCGTGTTCTGTCAGCGCGGCGTGCTCGACCTGCGAGTCATGATCCCGGTGGCGGTGATCTGCGCCATCGCGGGGGACTCGGTCGGGTACGAGTTCGGCAAGAAGTTCGGCCCCGGGCTGCGGCGATCGAGGCTGGGGCTGTGGGTGGGTGAACAGCGCTGGGCGATGGTCGACGGCTTCTTGCACCGGCACGGCGGCAAGTCCGTGCTGTTCGGCCGGCTCACCGCGCTCTTCCGCGCGCTGATCCCGTCGATGGCCGGGATGAGCGGTATGCGGTACAAGACCTTCTTCGTCTGGAACGCGACCGGCGCGCTGATCTGGGCACCCGGTTGCGTGCTGCTCGGCTACGCCTTCTCCTCCTCGCTGAGCGTGATCGGCAAGACCCTCACCTGGGCACCGCTGGCGGTGCTCGCCCTGGTGGTCGGTGTGTACGTCGTGCTGCACGTGCGCCGTCGGCGCCGGGAGCGGGGCGAGGCGGAGGCGTTCGCGCAGGCGGCCGCCGAGACCGCCGAACCGCGCTGACGTCGGTTCGTCCGACCTGGCCGGACAGCGGTCGCAGTCGATCTAGGCTGCGGGCATGTCGCAGCCGCCCCCCGACTCGCCGCAGCCACCCGAGCCGCAATACGGTGCGCCCGAGCCGTACCCCGGATACCAGTACCCGCAGCAGCAGTACCCGCCGCAGTACGCCCAGCAGTACGCCCAGCAGTACCCCCAGCAAGGGCAGCGGCGTGGGCCCGGCCTCTTCGATCGACTCGGCGTGCTGGCGTTGCGGCGGCCCGAGCCGCGACAGGGCATCTCACTCGCCGCGGCCGGCGCGGTGCTCGTGCTCGCCGGCATCCTGTGGTGGGCCGGGGGGTATTTCGTCGAAGGCCTGCGGGGCGGGATCGACCTGGACACCGGTCGCTCGCATCTCGACGACAGCCGGCGCTTCCTCGGCGCCGGGCTCGCGTTCGTGGCGACACTCGCCGGCTACGCGATGGTGATCATCCGCAGGCGCGGCCCGGTGGCCACCGCCGGGGTGATCGCCGGCGCCGTCGGCCTTCCGTTGACCATCGGCTTCCTGAGCCTCGACCTGTCCGGCGTGCTCAGCACCGGCGATGTGATCAACATCGACGCCATCGCACTCGTCTCGGTGATCGCCTGGTTGGTCAGCTACCTGGCCATCCCGGGCACCCGCGGCCGCGCGTTCTACCTGGGTGCCGCGGCCTACGTGCTCGCGTCCTACCTCGCGGTCAAGGCCAGCGGCAACGAGGTCACCGGCGTCGCGGCGAGCACCGCCGGGTTGGACAACACGCCCACCCCGAGCCTGGGCGGCGCCACGGCAGTCGGGCTGATCTTCGGGCTCGGGTATTACCTGGTCGCCCTGTGGCTCGACCGGTCCGGGCGGCACGGCGTCGCGATCGCATTCGTCGCGGCTGGGTTCTTCGCCACCGTCTTCGGGATATCGGCCAGCTCGCAGAGCTTTCATCGCGTCGGCACCGGCATCGAGTTGATCATCATCGGATTGGCGTTGAGCTGGTACGGCGGACGCTCGGGTCGCCGGTTCACCACCTGGGCGTGGACCGCGGGAGTCGTGCTGGGCATCGGCCTGGTGGTGTTCGACCTGCTGCCCCACAGTGCGGCCGGTGCCGGTATCACCCTGATCGTCATCGGGTCCGCGGTCGTGGTCGCGGCGGAGTTCGCGGTCCGTGCGTTGCGCGAGCCGTCCGACCTGCCCGAGGCCGCGCCGACCGGCTGATCGCGGCTGGCTAGTGTCGGAGCATGGCCGACGTGAGCGTGCGCCCCGCCCGGGCCGGCGATGCCGTCGAGATCGGCCGGATCCAGGTCGAGACCTGGCGTACCGCCTACGCCGACATCCTGCCTCGGGCGGTGCTCGACGGAATCACCTCCGAGTCCGCGGTCCAGGCGTGGTCGACGGCCATCACTGCCCCGCCGTCACCACGGCACCATGTGCTGGTGGCGGCCGAGGGCGAGTGGGTGGTCGGTTTCGTGGCGTTCGGCCCGGCGAGCGACCTCGAGGAGGACGATCCGCAGCCGGCGAGCACCGTCGGCGTGGCGCCGCTGCTGGTGGAACCGCGGTGGGGCCGCCGTGGGCACGGTTCGCGGTTGCTGGCCGCCACCGTCGACATCGCCCGGGAGGACGCGATGACCCGCGCGATCGCCTGGGTTCCGGAGGAGGACCGGGTCAGCCGCGACTTCCTCCAGTCGGCGGGCTGGGCGCCCGACGGCCTGGCGCGCGCGCTCGACACGGGCGCGGGCGAACTGCGCGAGGTGCGTTTTCACACCGCGCTCGACGACGGCGACACGGGGGCGGCACCGTGAAGTTCGACGGCATCCCGCTGGCCGCGCTCGACTTCTACGAAGACCTCGAGATCGACAACTCCAAGTCGTTCTGGACGGCACACAAACACGTGTACGACGAATCGGTACGCGCTCCGCTCGAGGCGCTCGCCGCCGAGCTCGAACCCAAGTTCGGACCGGCCAAACTCTTCCGCCCCTATCGTGATGTTCGTTTTTCGAAAGACAAGACGCCGTACAAGACAGCGCAGGGTGCGTACTTCGGCGACACCGCGCTCTACCTGCAGGTCTCGGCCGCCGGTTTGTTCGTCGCCGGCGGCTACTGGCAGACGAGTTCGGCGCAGGTGGACCGGCTGCGGCGCGCGGCCGCGGACGATGTCGTGGGCGCGGAACTCGCCCGCGTGCTCGCCGGTGTCCGGCGCCGCAAGCTCGACATCCACGGCGAGCAGCTGACCAGAGTGCCGAACGGCTACCCGAAGGATCACCCGCACGCCGACCTGCTGCGCTACAAGACACTCACCGCGTCGCGAGAGCTCGGCGCGCCCGCCTGGCTCAGCACGCCCGCCGCCCGCACCGAGATCCTCAAGGCGTGGCGGGGCATCACGCCGCTCGTGGCCTGGCTGGAGACCCACGTCGGTCGCGACTGAGCGCGTCAGCCGACCTCGGCCAGGAAGTCGTCGAGGTCGCGCCACATCGCGATCCGCAGCGGCAGTGGCATGCCGTTGTTCGCACCGGACGGCCCGGGCAGCACGAACGCCGGGCGGCCGGCGACGCGCCAGGTCAGGGCGCCGTAGCCGCGCGGCAGCCGCTCCCCTGCTGCGCGAGCGTAGGAGGCGGCGGCGGTCTTGCTGACGAAAGCGACAGCCCGCGGACGGTTGCGGCGCAACGCAGTGAGCAGGCCGGCGAGGTCGAAGCGCGGCGGCTCGCCGGCTTCGCTGCGCTCGGTGCGCACGAGGTCGGTCAACCCGATGCCATGACCCGGCAGGGACTGGTCCTCTTCGGGGGTGAGCAGGTGCGGGGTCAGGCCGCTCTCGTGCAGCAGCAGCCAGAAGCTGTTGCCCACGCCGGCGTAGTAGTGCTCGCGCTCGTTGCGATGCCAGGTGGCGATCGTCCCGACGATCACCACCCGCAATCCGGGAGCCAGGATGTCGCGCACCGTCAGCCGGCCCGCTCGATCGCGGTTCGCATGGCCGCCCGGGCCCGCCTCCGATCCCCGGCGTCGTCGTACGCCTGGGCCAGGCGATACCAGCGGCGCCAGTCGTCGGGAGCGGCCTCGACCTCGGCCCGGCGGCGGTCGAATGCGGCATCGGCAGCGATGCGTTGGATGCGGCCGGCGGGTGTGCGCGGCAGCGGCGGCGCGTCGTCGGGCGGCAGCCGCCGGGCCAGCCGTTCGGTGGCACGCCCGAATCGGATCTCGGCGACCGCGAGCCAGGCGCCGATGAGCGGCACGACCAGCACCGCTGCTCCGAAGGCGCGCAGCAGCAGCGAGGGCTGGCTGATGAGGAACACGCCGCGATACCCGATCAGCACGAAGTAGCCGGCCAACGCGAGCGCCAGCACGACCACGACGCCCTTCGTGGTCATGGCTGGTCGGGCAGGTCCAGCAGCGCGTCCAGGCCCAGGGTCAGTCCGGGCCGCGACGCGACGTTGCGCACCGCCAGCAGCACGCCCGGCATGAACGACACCCGGTCCAGCGAGTCGTGCCGGATGGTCAGGGTCTCGCCGGTGGCGCCGAAGACGATCTCCTGGTGGGCCACCATGCCTGCGACCCGCAGCGCATGCACTCGCACTCCGTCGACGTCGGCGCCGCGCGCGCCGTCCAGCGACTGGACGGTGGCGTCGGGGGCGGCGGGCAGCCCGGCCGCCTGCCGGGCCTGCGCGATCACCTGGGCGGTGCGGACCGCGGTACCGCTCGGGGCGTCGGCCTTGCCGGGATGGTGCAGCTCCATCACCTCGGCGGAGTCGTAGAAGCGTGCTGCCATCTGGGCGAACCGCATCGACAGGACCGCCCCGATGCCGAAGTTCGGCGCGATCAGCACGCCCACCTCCGGTGCGTCGGCGAGCCAGGTGCGCACGGTGTCCAGCCGCTGCGCGGTGAAGCCGGTGGTGCCGACCACGGCGTGGATGCGCTGGTCGACAGCGAAGCGGATGTTGTCCATCACGACGTCGGGGTGGGTGAAGTCGACGAGCACCTGCGCACCGGCGTCGGCCACGCTGGACAACCGATCGCCGGCGTCGACCATCGCGACGAGCTCGAGGTCATCGGAGGCGTCGACGGCCCGGCACACCTGCTCGCCCATCCGGCCGCGGGCGCCGAGCACCCCCACCCGGGTCGGTCCACTCATCGTGATCTCGCTCCCCTCACACCGCTCCGGCGAACTCGCGGGCGTGGAACGGGCCGACGACGGTCAGGCACCGCGGCCGCTCCAGCACCTCGACCGCCACCTCGGCGACATCGCGCGGGCGCACCGCGTCGATGCGGGCCAACACCTCGTCGACCCCGAGGATCTCGCCGTAGGCGATCTCGCTCTTGCCGATGCGGGTCATCCGCGAGCCGACGTCCTCGAGGCCGAGCACGATCCCGCCGCGCATCTGTCCCTTGCCGCGCTCGATCTCGGCATCGGTCAGCGCACCGCGAGCCGCGCCGTCGAGCTCCTCGGTCATCAGCGAGAGCACCTCGTCGGCCTTGCCCGGCTGGCATCCGGCGTAGACGCCGAACTGCCCGGTGTCCGCGTAGCCGCTGGTGAACGAGTAGACCGAGTAGGCCAGGCCGCGTTCCTCGCGGATCCGCTGGAACAACCGCGAACTCATCCCGCCGCCCAGCGCCGCGGACAGCACCCCGAGCGCATAGCGACGCGGGTCGTGGCGGGAGAATCCCTGGCAGCCGAGCACCAGGTTCGCCTGTTCGGTGTCGTCGGGCACCACGGCCACCGGCTGCGCCGGCTCGACCCTGGGCGGCGGTGACGCGTTGCGTAACGCCGCTATGCCGGCGCCGTGCTCGAGGCGCCCGGCGAAGGCGGTGCGGACCAGCTCGACGAACGTCGCGTGGTCGACGTTCCCGGCGGCTGAGACGACCATCGAATCGGTGGTGTAGCGACGCCGGTAGTAGCCGTGCACCTGGCGCCGGGTCAGCTTCCGGATGGAATCCTCGGTGCCGAGGATGGGCCGCCCGAGCGGCGCGGCGCCGAACAGGGCGGTGGCGAACTCGTCGTGCACGAGGTCGGCCGGGTCGTCGTCGCGCATCGCGATCTCTTCGAGCACGACGCCGCGTTCGATGTCGACGTCCTGCGCGGTGACGGTCGCGTTGAGCACGACATCGGTGACGATGTCGGTGGCGAGCGCGATGTCGCGGTCGAGCACCGTCGCGTAGAAGCAGGTGTGCTCCTTCTCGGTGAACGCGTTGAACTCGCCGCCGACGGCGTCCATCGCGGTGGCGATGTCCAGGGCCGACCGGGTGGCAGTGCCTTTGAACAGCAGGTGTTCGAGGAAGTGGCTGCTGCCGGCCAGCGCCGGCGTCTCGTCGCGGGAACCCACCGGCACCCACACCCCGACGCTCGCGCTGCGGACCCCGGGCATCGCCTCGGTGACGATCCGCAGTCCGCCGGGCAGCACGGTTCGGGTGATGACGCCACCGCCGGTGGCCGAGGTCAGGCGGCGGGTGCTGACCCGCGCGGTCGAGCGACGGGCCGGCGCAGAGGTCACCCCGCGATCGTACGGATGAGCGGCGGACCCAGGCCCACCGGCAACCCGGGCCCGGCTGCCCTCACGCCTGGGGGTCGGGTGCCGGCGACGGTCCGGGATCGGGGCTCGGCTCCGGTCCGGGTGCGGGGGCGGGTTGGGGCGGCTGCGGCGTGGGTGCCGGTTGCGGGGGCGGCTCGGGCGTCGGGCCGGGCAGCGGATCGGGCATCGGCACCGGCTCGGGGGTCGGCTGCGGGTACGGACTCGGCATCGGCCCTGGGCTGGGAACGGTCATGCGTGCCTCCGACGGCGCGTTCGCGGTGAGTGCGCAAATCAGGCATCACGCTACGCATCGCGCGCCCACCTCCTGTCAGTTGTCCGCTCTCGGCGTACTCATCGCGACGGGCCGCGCGGACGGGCGTCAGCGCGGCAGCCAGGCGTCCGGGGCGTCGTTGAGCCGCTGCACGTGCCGCGGCAGGGCGCCGCTGAGGACCTGGGCCAGCGACGTCTCGTCCAGCACGCGGCGCAGGCTCGAGCGCACCGCGACCCACACCTCCGGCAGGTGCTGGGCGAGGCCTGCGTATTCGGTCTCGTGCGGGCGCAGCCCGCGTACCTCGGCCAGGGGGCCGTCCACCGCCCGGATCACCGAACCGAGCATGATCTCGGCCGCGGGGCGCGCCAGGGCATACCCACCGTCGGCACCGCGCTGGCTGCGCACCAGCCCGGCACGACGCAGTTCACCGAGGATGGCCTCGACGAACTTGCGCGGCAGGCCCTGCTCGGTGACCACAGTGTCGATCTTGACCAGCTCCGGCTCGCGCGCGGCGAGACTGAGCAACGCCCGGATCGCGTAATCCGTCTTCGCCGAGATCTGCACCTGCGCATCCTCGCAAACAGCGTTACTCGGCGCTGCCCGGCTCGCCGCGCGGCTCAGGCACCGATCGGGAGCGCCGCACTGTTCGGTGCGGCCCGCAGCCACACCTGGACCCCTGGCGCGAGGTGCATCGACTCGACCACGGCCCGGTTCAGCTGGGCGGTGGTGGGGGCGTCGGCGCCGGCCACCGCCAGCTCCGCACGCACCTCGAACCCGACTCGCTGCAGCCGTTGCACGGTGGCGCCGACGGCACCTGGACCGGGGTGGGTCGACACCTCGACGTCGTGCGGGCGCACCAGCCGCCCGTCGAAGGTCGTCACCGGCCCCAGGAAGCTCATGACGAAGTTGTTGATCGGTTTGTCGTACAGCTCGTCCGGGCTGCCGATCTGCTCGACCCGGCCGTCATTGATCACCACGATCTCGTCGGAGACCTCCAGCGCCTCCTCCTGGTCGTGGGTCACGAACACCGTGGTCACGTGGACCTCGTCGTGCAGCCGCCGCAGCCAGTCACGCAGTTCCTTGCGCACCTTGGCGTCGAGCGCGCCGAACGGCTCGTCGAGCAGCAGCACCCGCGGTTCGACGGCGAGCGCACGGGCCAGCGCCATGCGCTGGCGCTGGCCGCCGGACAGCTGCGCCGGCATGCGGTCGGCGAACTGGTCCAGGTGCACGAGCTCGAGCAGCTCGTGCACCCGTCGCTTGACCTCGGCTTTCGGCCGCTTGCGGATCTCCAGGCCGAACGCGACGTTGCGGTACACCGACAGGTGCGTGAACGCGGCGTAGTGCTGGAAGACGAACCCGACATCGCGGTGCCGCGGAGGCACCGTCGTCGCGTCCTTGCCGTCGATCTCGACGGTGCCGGTGTCGGCCTTCTCCAGACCGGCGATGATGCGCAGCAGCGTCGACTTGCCGCCGCCGCTCGGCCCGAGCAACGCCGTCAGCGCACCCGGAGTGCACCGACAGGTTGACGTCGTCGAGGGCGACGAAATCCCCGAACTGCTTGCCGATGCCTCGAACCTCGATACCCATCAGACCTCCCGCGGGCGGCGGATGTAGGCGGAAACGGCGATCGCGGCGAGCGCGACGAGCACCAGGACGAAAGCAATGGCGTACGCGGACTGGGTGTCCTGCTCGTGCGTCGACGAGGTTGCCGATCCGCAGCGTCGCGGTCTCGGTCTGGCCCTCGATGTTGCCGGATACGACGAGCACCGCGCCGTACTCGCCGAGGCAGCGCGCGATGCACAGCACGACGCCGTAGGCGAGCGCGATGCGAATCGTGGGCAGCGTGATGCGCAGGAAGCGGGTGACGGCATTGGCGCCCAGCGACGCCGCCGCCTGGTCCTGCTCGAGCCCGGCCTGTTCGAGCACCGGCACGATCGGCGCGCACGACCAGCGGCAGCGACACGAACACAGTGGCGAGCACCATGCCCGGCTTGGCGTTGATGACCTGCAGCGGCGTGTCGGTGAGCGACGGACCCGAACCAGCCTGTACGGCCCGTAGACGAGGATCAGTGCCAGCCCGACCACGATCGGTGACACTGCCACCGGCAGATCGATGAAGGCACTGAGCAGCCGCTTGCCGGGGAACCGGTAGCGCGCGAGCAGGATGCCGGCCGCGATACCGAACACGGTGTTGATCAGGACGGCGATCGCCGGCGACGATCGCGCGTGACCTGGAACGCGTGCAATGCCGATTCGGTGGTCAGCGCGTCGAAGAACTCGCTCAACCCGGGCTTGAAGGTGCGCCAGGCGAGCACGCCCATCGGCACGAGCACGAGGATGCCGACGTAGACCACGACGACGTTCGCGCGTCCAGGTGCGGGTCGGCGTTCGCCCGGACGCGCGCTGGCGGCGGCGGCGGCGAGGTGTGCCGGTCCGGCGGGCAGACCGATGCGACGGCGAGGTCAGCCACGGCGTGCGCACCTGTCGTTGCAACAGGTCGAGCAGGATCGAGCACGAGCGCGCTGGCGATCAGCAAGCACGGTCGAGATCGCGGCCGCCTGCTGGGTGCTGCGCGCGGCGTGCTCGGCGTCCTGCAGCTGGCCGTAGATCAGCGCGGACGCGATCTCGGTCTTGAACGGGATGTTGCTCGAGATCAGGATCAGCGACCCGTACTCACCGAGCGCCCGGGCGAAAGCAAGCGCCGCACCGGACAGCCACCGCGGGCAGGATCTGCGGGAGGACGATGCGCCTGAACACCGCCGGCGGCGACGGCACCGAGCGACGCCGCCGCCTGCTCGACCTCGCGATCGAGCTCACGAGCACCGGCTGCACGGTCCGCACCCCGAAGGGCAACGTGACGAACAGCAGCGCCACGAACAGCCCCATGCGGGTGCCGAACAGATTCGGGGCGAAGGGTGTGCTGCCACCGTAGAGGGCCAGCATGACCAGGCCGGCCACGATGGTGGGCAGGGCGAACGGGATGTCGATGACCATGTCGAGCACCCGCGCGCCGCGGAACGGCTCGCGCACGAGCACCCAGGCGACCAGCGTGCCCATGACCGCGCCGACCACTGCCACGCCCACCGAGAGCGAGATCGTCAGCTCGCAGCGCGGCAGCGGCCTCCGGGCGGTGACCGCGTCGACTGAACGCGTGCCAGCCGCCGTCGAACGCCTCGCTCACGACGGCGGCCAGCGGCAGCAGCACCAGCAGGCTCAGCCAGAGCACCGACCACGCCGAGCGTGGGACCGGAGATGCTGCCCAGCGGCAACCCCGGCCGGGTGCGCCGACGCGCAGACCGGCGGGTGCCGGCAGCCACCCGCCGGCGCGGCGAGGAGATCGCCGTCATCGCGATGACTCACTGTGAGCCCTCGATCTTCGTCACGATCCCGTTGTCGCCGAAGAACTTGTCGTTGACCACGCTCCAGCCGCCGAGGATCCTTGATCGTGGTCGAGCTGTCTCGACCTTCGGGAACGGGTTGCTCGGGTCGTTCGCACCCTTGACGGTGGTCGGATCTTGGCGCTCGGGCAGGATCGGGCGGAAGCCGTTGGCGGCGAAGATCTCCTGGCCCTGCTCGCTCTCGACGAAGGAGAGAAAATTCTTGGCCGCCTCCGGGGCCATCTTCGTGACTGCCGCCGGGTTCTCGATCAGCATGCTCTGCTTCGGGACGATGTAGTCGATCGCCGCGCCCTTGGCCCGGGTGGAGATCGCCTCGTTCTCGTAGGAGATCAGCACGTCGCCGGTGCCGGAGGTGAACTGGGTGGTCGCCACCGCACCGCTCGACGCCCGGCTGACGACGTGCTTGAAGAAGTTCTTCAGGTATGTCTGCGCCGCGCCGGCGGTGCCGCCCTGCAGCAGCACGTGCGAGTACGCGGCCAGGATGTTCCACTTGGCCGAACCCGACGACGCCGGGTCCGGGGTGACGATCTTGACGCCCGGCTTGATGAGGTCGTCCCAGCCGGTGATGTGCTTCGGGTTGCCCTTGCGCACCGCGATGACGACGACCGAGTCGGACACCAGGCCCTTGGTGGGGCCGCTGTTCCAGTCCGGCGTCGACCTTCGTCGGCGACCAGCTTGGTCAGGTCGGGCTCGACGGAGAAGCCGACGTAGTCGGCCTTCTGGCCGGCCAGCACGCCTTGCTCTGCGAGCCGGCACGGGCCGTACGAGCCGTGGACCTCGACGCCCTTGCCGTCCTTGGTCTTGGCGAAGGCGGCGCCCAGCGCGTCGTAGGCGGGCTTCGGCACCGAGTACGCGACGCAGGTTGATGGTGCCACCGCCGCCACCCCCGCCGCCGCTGGAGCTGCACGCTGCGAGCCCGGCAAGGGTGGCCACGGCCACGGTGGCCGTCGCGACTTTGCGGTAAGCGGGCAGCGAACGTCGTCATCGGACCTGCTTTCGATTAGTGAGACCAACTCTGTGTTATCGATCGGACCACTAGAGATTACCAATGTTTGAGACCCACACGCGCCATCGCGACGCGGCACCGGCCAGATGCGCCTCAGGTCACGTCGGGAATACGGGCGATGCGGTCAATCGGCGGACAGTCGGACGTCGCCGACCGCGGTGTGGTGGTCGCCCAGCGCCGGCCGGTGCAACGTCTCCGGGGCGCGCACGACCGCCAGCACCGGCAGCACGCAGACCAGGGCGCTGAGCGCGAAGGCCCCGCCGTAGCCCGCGCCGTCGGCCACCCAGCCCGCGGCGATCGGGCCCAGCGCCGCGCCGAGGTCGCCCGACATCTGGAACACCGCCACCACCGTGCCGCCGCGCCCGCCCAGGACGTCGCCCATGATGGCCCCGGGCGCGACCGAGTCGGCCGCCCCGCCGACGCCGAGCAATGCGGCCGCCACCATGAGCCCGCCGGCCGCCGGCGCCAGGGGCAGCACCACGAACGCGAGCGCACCGACCAACAGCCCGACGATCAGCACCGGCCGGCGCCCGATGGTGTCCGCGACCCGGCCGGTCGGCAGCAGCAGCGCGCCGCTGACCACGCTGACGACGAGGAATGCGGCGTAGGCCCATCCCGAGCTGAGACCCAGGCTGTCCCCCACGAACTGCGGCAGGATCGACGAGCGGGCCCCGACCAGCGCGAAGTCGCCGGCGAACGACGCCGCGAGCGCGGCCAGATAGGCGCGGTCGCGCAGCGCGATCTTCAGTTCGAGCGGGGCGCTCCGGGCCTGCTGCCGCGCTGCCAGCTCGCTGTGGCGCAGCGCACTGAGCCCGATCAGGCCGGCGCCGACCAGCGTGACCGCGTAGATGAAGAACGGCGCCCGCAACGAGAACGTGGCGATCGTGCCGACCGCCGGGCCCGCGATCAGGCCGATCAGGAACGCGCCGGCCCACACGCCCTGCGCCCGGCCACGCAGGTGATTCGGGGTGACCCGGACGAGCAGGCTCGCGGCGCTGACGCTGAACATGATCGAGCCGATGCCACCCAGCCCGCGCAGGACCAGCAACTGCCAGTACGACTGCGCGAGCCCGGCCAGCGCGCTCGACACCGCCACCACGCCGATCCCGGTGGCGAGCAGGATCCGTTCGCCGAAGGCGTTGACGAGCCGGCCGACGAACGGCGCCATCACCAGCCGCATCACTGCGAAGGCACTCACGACCGCCCCGGCGGCGGCTTTGCCGACACCGAATTCGCGGGCGAACAGCGGGAGCGCCGGGGCGACCAGCCCGAAGCCGAGCGCAACCATGAACGCGACACCGACCAGCGCGCGCACCTCAGAAGGGAGCCCGCGCAACGGTCGCACGCGGACCTCCCTGCCGATCGTCTGCCGTCGACTGCAGGGTATTCCGTTGACATGTGACTAAATGGTCACCTATTGTCGAAGCGTGCACGAGGACGACGACGCGGTATTCCGGGCGCTTGCCGACCCGACCCGCCGACACCTCCTCGACCAGCTCTTCGAGCGCGACGGCCGAACGCTCGGCGAGCTGGAGCAGGGCCTGGAGATGACCCGGTTCGGCGTCATGAAGCACCTTCGGGTGCTCGAGGAGGCCGGCCTGGTCACCACCCGCAAGTCAGGTCGGGAGAAGTTGCACTTCCTCAACCCGGTGCCCATCCGGTTGATCCACGACCGGTGGATCGACAAGTACACCGAGCGCCACGTGGCGGCGCTCGCCGATCTCAAACACGAACTGGAGCGAGACGAATGACGAACCAGGTTTACCGAGTGTGGATCAAGGCGACCCCGCAGGCCGTGTGGGATGCGATCACGTCCGCGGAGTGGACGGACCGCTACGGCTACGGCGGCATCCCGAACTACAACTCGATGCAGCCGAACTCGAAGTACACCATCGACGCCGGCGCCGGGATGCAGGCTGCCGGCATCACCGGACCGATCGTCGACGGCGAACTGCTCGAGATCGACCCGCCGAGGCGGTTCGTGCAGACGTGGCGGATGCTCATGGACCCGGGCCTGGAGGCCGAGGGTTTCACGACCCTGAGCTATGACATCGCAGAACAGCCGGGCGGCGTCACACGCTTGACCGTCACCCACGACGTCAGCAACGCACCGGGGATCGCGTCGATGATCGCCGGCGAGAACGAGGAAGCGGGCGCCGGTGGTGGGTGGGCGTGGATCCTCAGCGACCTGAAGTCGTTGCTGGAGACGGGATCCGCGCTCAGCCGCTGAACCCGGTTGCCCGGGTGCGGACGATGGTGAGCGTGTCCAGCAAGGTGGCGAACTTCGCCTCGATCCTCGAAGACCAGACCCGTGCTCAGGCCGAGCGGACGGCGTCGATGCCGTTCGTGCGCCCGCACCTGGCCTTGATGCCGGACGCGCACCTCGGCAAGGGTGCGACGGTCGGCAGCGTGATCCCGACCGTGGGCGCGATCATGCCTGCAGCCGTAGGCGTCGACATCGGCTGCGGCATGATCGCCGTCCGCACCCAGTTCGCGGAGGCCGACCTGACCGGCGATCTCGCCGCGTTGCACCGGGCGATCTCGTCGGCGATTCCGCTTTCCGCAGGGCGCTACAACCAGCGGGTGCTCCCCGAGTGCGGAGCTGCGCATTGCGGAACTCGAAGCTACCGACGGCGTCGAGCAGGCCGAGCAGATCGCGCCGAAGTGGCGGATGCAGCTCGGGTCGCTCGGCTCCGGAAACCACTTCATCGAGGTGAGCCTCGACGAGCAGGACCAGGTGTGGCTGTTCCTGCACTCGGGTTCGCGCGGGGTGGGCAACAAGCTGGCCCAGAAGCACATCGCGATCGCCCGCCAGCAGTGCGAGCGGCGCTGGATCCGGTTGCCGGATCCGGACCTCGCCTACCTCGTGGAGGGCGAGCCGGAGTTCGACGAGTACCTGTCCGCACTGCGATGGGCGCAGCGGTTCGCGTTCCTCAACCGCGAGGAGATGATGGACCGCGTCGTGACCTGCCTCGGCGAATGGCTCGGCGTCCCGGTGGAACGCGTCGAAGAGGTCAACTGCCACCACAACTACACCGAGCGTGAGACCCACCTCGGTGTGCAGGTGTGGTTGTCCCGCAAGGGCGCCATCGACGCGCACGTCGGGGTGCTCGGGCTGATCCCGGGCTCGATGGGCGACCGGTCCTACGTCGTGCGCGGGAAGGGCCACCCCGGGTCGCTGTGCTCGTCGCCGCACGGCGCGGGCCGCAACTACTCGCGCTCGGCGGCCCGGCGGCGGTTCACCCGGGCGGATCTCGACGAGCGGATGGCCGGCATCGCGTGGGGCGAGTCCGACGCGTTCCTCGACGAGCACCCGGAGGCCTACAAGCCGATCGACGTCGTGATGCACGATGCCCGCGACCTCGTCGAGGTGCTGCACGAACTGCGACAGATCGTCAACGTCAAGGGCGATTAACCGAGATTGTCCCGGCTTCGCATCGCGAAGCCGGGACAACTCGTGGGTCTGTGCCTACTGCTACTCCTGCGGCGCGGCCGCCTCGTCGTCGTCGACGAGCACCAGGCTGATCTTGCCGCGCTGGTCGATGTCGGCGATCTCGACCTGCAGCTTGTCGCCGACGTTCACGACGTCCTCGACCTTGCCGATCCGCTTGCCGCGGCCCAGCTTGCTGATGTGCACCAGGCCGTCCTTGCCGGGCAGGAGCGAAACGAACGCCCCGAACGCGGCGGTCTTCACGACCGTGCCGAGGAAGCGCTCCCCCACCTTCGGCATCTGCGGGTTGGCGATCGCGTTGATCCGGTCGACCGCCTCCTGGGCGGCCACACCGTTGTCCGCACCGACGTAGATCGTCCCGTCGTCCTCGATCGAGATCTGGGCACCGGTCTCGTCCTGGATCGAGTTGATCATCTGGCCCTTGGGCCCGATGACCGCGCCGATCTTGTCGACCGGGATCTTCACGACGGTGACGCGCGGCGCGTAGGGGCTCATCTCGTCCGGGCCGTCGATGGCCTCGGCCATGACGTCGAGGATGTGCAGCCGGGCCTCACGGGCCTGCTGCAGCGCCTGGGCCAGCACCTCGGACGGGATGCCGTCGAGCTTGGTGTCCAGCTGCAGCGCGGTGACGAACTCCTTGGTGCCGGCGACCTTGAAGTCCATGTCGCCGAACGCGTCCTCCGCGCCGAGGATGTCGGTCAGCGCGACGTACTCGGTAGTTGCCGTCGACTCTGGTGTCCGAGACCAGACCCATCGCGATGCCGGCGACCGGCGCCTTGAGCGGCACCCCGGCGTTGAGCAGCCCGAGCGTCGAGGCGCACACCGAGCCCATCGACGTCGACCCGTTGGAGCCGAGCGCCTCGGAAACCTGACGGATCGCGTACGGGAACTCGTCGCGCGAGGGCAGCACCGGCACCAGCGCCCGCTCGGCGAGCGCGCCGTGGCCGATCTCGCGGCGCTTGGGCGAACCCACCCGGCCGGTCTCACCGGTCGAGTACGGCGGGAAGTTGTAGTTGTGCATGTACCGCTTGGTGCGGTTCGGGCTCAGCGTGTCGAGCTTCTGCTCGAGCCCGAGCATGTTCAGCGTGGTGACGCCCAGGATCTGGGTCTCGCCGCGCTGGAACAGCGCCGAACCGTGCACCCGCGGGATGACCTCGACCTCTGCCGAGAGCGTGCGGATGTCGGCCAGCCCGCGGCCGTCGATGCGGATCTTGTCGCGCAGGATGCGCTGCCGCACGAGCTTCTTGGTCAGCGCGCGGTAGGCCGGGCTGATCTCGTGCAGCCGGTCGTCGAACTGCTCGGCCAGGGTGTGCTTGACCTCGTCCTTGATCTCGTCGAGGCGCGCCTCGCGCTCCTGCTTGTCGGCGATGGTGAGCGCGCCGGCGAGTTCCGCGGACACCGCGGCGTCGACGGCCTCGAAGACCTCGTCGGAGTAGTCGAGGAAGACCGGGAACTCGGCGACCGGCTTGGCGGCGTTGTCAGCGAGCTCGCGCTGCGCGCGGCACAACTCCGCGATGAACGGCTTCGCGGCCTCGAGCCCCTCGGCGACGACCTGCTCGGTCGGCTTGGTGGCGCCACCGGCGATCAGCTCGATGGACTTCTCGGTGGCCTCGGCCTCGACCATCATGATCGCGACGTCACCGGAGTCGAGCACGCGGCCCGCGACGACCATGTCGAAGGTGGCCCGCTCGATCTCGGCGTGGGTCGGGAACGCGACCCATTGGCCGTCGATGAGGGCGACGCGAGTACCACCGACCGGGCCGCTGAACGGCAGCCCGGAGATCTGGGTGGACGCCGACGCGGCGTTGATGGCGAGCACGTCGTAGGCGTGGTCGGGGTTGAGCGCCATGACCGTGATGACGACCTGCACCTCGTTGCGCAGGCCCTTCTTGAACGTGGGGCGCAGCGGCCGGTCGATCAGCCGGCAGGTGAGGATCGCGTCCTCGCTGGGCCGGCCCTCACGGCGGAAGAACGAGCCGGGGATGCGGCCCGCGGCGTACATGCGCTCCTCGACGTCGACCGTCAGCGGGAAGAAGTCGAAGCCCTCGCGGGGGTGCTTGCCGGCCGTCGTCGCCGACAGCAACATGGTGTCGTCGTCGAGGTAGGCGACGACGGAGCCGGCGGCCTGCTTGGCCAGCCGACCGGTCTCGAACCGGATGGTTCGTTTGCCGAAGCTGCCGTTGTCGATGACGGCCTCGGTCTCGAAGACGCCGCTGTCGGCGTCGGTGTGGATGGTTCCCGTCACTAGGGAAACCCCTCTCGTACGTGCCGGAGCGCACGTGCGACGTACGAGCGAAAGCACCTCTGCTGGGTGCCGGTCTTCGATCGAAGCGGACGGAAGGTGACCCTTCCCGGCCGCCACTACCGAGGACCGGCGTCTGGCTCGGTTGCCGCAGGGACGCGCGTGTGCGTCCGGCGATTGGATATTCGGTTGTCCTTCACGAAAACGGGGAGTGACTCCGGCTCGTTGGCCAGTGTCACTCCCCTGGTGCCTAACGGCGCAGGCCGAGGCGTTCGACGATCGACCGGTAGCGGTTGATGTCGGTCTTCGCGAGGTAGTTCAGCAGTCGGCGACGCTGGCCGACCAGCAGCAGCAGACCACGACGGCTGTGGTGGTCGTGCTTGTGGGTCTTGAGGTGCTCGGTGAGGTCGCTGATGCGCCGGCTCAGCAGCGCGACCTGGACCTCGGGAGAACCGGTGTCCCCTTCGGAGGCGCCGTACTCGGTGATGATCTGCTTCTTGACATCCTGGGCCAACGGCACTGGGACGGAACCTCGCATTCTCGGTGCAGGCACGCCCCGCCGGTTTGGGTCACGGCGGGAATCTGAACGCACGCTGCGCGGCCCACAACTGGCGGGCTCGCCACTCATGGTAGCAGCGGCGGCCGGCCCCCAGGTTCCTAGACTCAGGTGCATGGCGCCGTTCGTCGTGACCGTCGACACGCCGTTGGCCCCCGCGCAGGCGTGGGCGCGAGTGGTCGACTGGCCGCGGCACGGCGCGCACGTGCCGCTGACGACGGTCAGCGCCGGCCGCGGTCCGGTCGGGCCGGGCACCGTCGTCACGGCCCGCACCGGCATCGGACGCGTCGGCTTCGACGACCCGATGGAGGTCGTCGCCTGGGACCCGCCGCAGGGGGGCGGGCCGGGCAGGTGCCGGCTGGAGAAGCGCGGCTCGGTGGTCCGCGGGTGGGCGGAGATCACGGTGGCGCCGCGAACGTCCGGGTCGCGGGTGACCTGGTGCGAGGAGGCCGTGCCGGCGGGGCTGCCCCGGTTCGCGATCGGGCGCGGCCACGGCGGTGGGACGGGTCGTGTTCGGCCGGGTGCTGCGCCGCCTGCTCGACGCGACCCTGATCGGCTACTGCATGAGGGCGCGGGTCTGGTCGACGTCGTCGGCCATCTGCCGCACGAGGTCGTCGACGCGGTCGAACTTGACCATGCCGCGCAGCC
Organism: uncultured Actinomycetota bacterium; assembly: GCA_963850835.1. GTDB lineage: Bacteria > Actinomycetota > Actinomycetes > Mycobacteriales > Jatrophihabitantaceae > Jatrophihabitans. The sequence continues at coordinate 544,100 of CAWKNB010000012.1, forward strand.
GGGCGACGAACTCGATGCCCAGCGTGTCGCCGTAGAGGTCGCCGTCGAAGTCGAGCACGTACGCCTCCACCCGTCGCTGACGCACCTCGAAGGTCGGGTTGGTGCCCACCGAGATCGCGGCCACGCCGACGGGCGGGGCTTCGACGGTGCGGCCCCACTCGTCCAGGCGGACGACGCGCCCGGCGTAGACGCCGTCGGCCGGGATCGCGGCCCACTGGTCGGTGCGCAGGTTCGCGGTCGGGTAGCCGAGGTCGCGACCGCGCTGGTCGCCGCGCTCCACCACACCGTCGACGCGGTGCGGACGACCCATCACCTGCATCGCGGTGGCCATGTCGCCGGCGTTCACGCACGAACGGACATAGGTCGCGCTCAACGGGGTGTCGCCCTCGCGCAGCAACGGCACGCCGTGCGCGGTGAACCCGAAGGTCTGCCCGAGGCGCCCGAGCAGTGCCACGTCGCCGGCGGCCTTGTGCCCGAACCGGAAGTTCTCCCCCACGATCACCGCCGAGGCGTGCAGCCGCTCGACCAGCGCGTGGTGAACGAACGCGTCGGGCGCCATCCGGGAGAACTCGAGGGTGAACGGCAGCGCACAGAAGACGTCGACGCCGAGGTCGGCCACCAGCTCCGCACGGCGCACGATGCTGGTCAGCACCGGCGGGTGCGATCCCGGCCGCACCACCTCGGACGGATGCGGCACGAACGTGATGAGCACCGAGGGGATCTCCCGCTCGACGCCGATGCGCACCGCCTCCCGGATGATCGACTGGTGCCCGCGGTGCACACCGTCGAAGACGCCGATCGTCACGATGCCGTGCCCCCAGTCGCCGGGCACCGCGTCCAGTCCATGCCATCGCTGCACAGCCAAACCCTATCGACGCGCGCCGCTAGCCTGCGGGCGCGAACACCAGCACCGGCCGGTCCCGGCCCTCGTCCTCCCGCAACAGCGCGACGGCAAGGCCCGCGGCATCGATCGCCGCGTGCACGCCGGCGACGCCGCGCGCGGCGATCGGGCGGCCGAAGGACAGCTCCCGGGCTTCCTCGGCGTCGATCTCGCGCACCGGGAACGCGGCCCGCAGCGCCGCCGCCAGCGGCAGCGTCACGGGATCGTCGAGCTCGGCGAGCTCGTCCAGCGTGCGGGCGACGGCGATGTCGAACGGGCCCACTCGGGTGCGCCGCAGCGCCGTCAGGTGCCCGCCCACCCCGAGGCCGGCCCCGAGATCGCGGGCCAGGGCGCGCACGTAGGTGCCCGACGAGCACTCGACCACGACGTCGACGTCGAGCAGCTCGGCCGTGGGCCGGGTGAACCCGAGGGCCCGGAACGCGTGCACGGTCACCGGCCGCGCGGGGAGCTCCACCTGCTCGCCGGCCCGCACCCGGTCGTAGGCCCGCCGGCCGTCGACCTTGATCGCCGAGACCGCGCTGGGCACCTGCTCGATGTCCCCGGTCAACCCACTCATCGCCGCCTCGACGGCGGCCGGCTGCAGGCCCGCCGCCGACGCGCCGCCGAGCTGTGCTCCCTCGGCGTCGTCGGTGACGGTCGACTGCCCCAGCCGGATCGTCGCGGTGTAGGTCTTGCCGGTGAGCACCAGATGGTGCAGGAGGCGGGTCCCGGCGTCGACGCCCACCACGAGCACCCCGGTGGCCATCGGGTCGAGGGTGCCGGCGTGCCCGACCCGCCGGGTGCGGGCCAGCTTGCGCAGCCGGGCCACGACGTCGTGTGAGGTCCACCCGGCGGGTTTGTCGACGACGACGAGACCGCTGGGCACCGCCCCAGCCTAGGAGCCGTAGACCCTGCGCTGCTCCTTGCCGAACGCCCGCTTGCCGAGCAGCCGCCAGGCGATCCGGGCCGGGAACGGCATGTTGTGCAGGAATTCCTTGCGTTCGGCCGGCGACAGGCCGTCGAGGATCCAGCCGAGCTGGATCAGCAGCCGGTCCTTCGGGATGGAGGCGCGGCCGCGCTCGCCGAGCTCCTCCCACTCCGCGACGCTCATGTGCTCCTCGACGAGCGGCAGGATGTAGCGCTCCTCGTCGGCCATGTGCTCACAGATCGCGGCGTCGAGCTCGCGGATCGTCGCGACCAGGGCGTCACGGTGTGCCGCGCTCGGGTCCGCCCGGAACGCCTCGACCTGGGTGTTCCCGCGGGTGATCAGCTCGTCGACCCGTTCGTGCTGCTCCTCGGCGCGCAGGACGAAGCCGCGGTCGGCGTCCACGCGCGCCATCAGCGTCGGCCACAGCAGCTCGTCCTCGTTGGTGTGGTGGTGGTGCAGCGCGATCGCCACCTCGGTGTAGGTGTCGGCGAGGATCGCGGCGCGGGCCCGGTCACCCGGGGTGACGCCGGAGATCAGGCCGGGCAGGTCGCCGATGAGGCGGCGGAAGACGTTGTGGACGACGATCATCTCGCGCGTGTCGGGGCGCGGCGGCGCGGCGGTCGCCACGGGTGTGCTGGTCATGGACGGCTCCTCGATGTCGCGGATCAGCCGGTTCGGCGATCCGATTGCGGATACCTTCACCCGGCGCACTTGGAGCGGACTTGCAGCCCACTGATGGCGCCATATGCTGCGGCGGATGGAGGCGGGGGCGGCTGGCGGTCCGGTGCGCCGGGTGTGCCTGCTCGGCCCGCTCGAGGTGACGCTCGGCGGCGCCGTGGTCGATCTCGGCGGGCCCCGTCAGCGCGCGGTGCTCGCGCTGCTGCTGGTGGCCCGGGGCGAGGTCGTCTCGGTCGACCGGCTCATCGACGATCTGTGGCGCGGCGAGCCGCCCACCCGGGCCACCGGGGCGCTGCAGGCCTACGTGTCCAATCTGCGGCGCATCCTCGAGCCGGATCGTGCGCCGCGCGCCCGCAGCCGGGTGCTCGTCAGTGCGGCACCGGGGTACGCGGTCCGGTTCGCGGTCGACGAGGTGGACGCCTGGGAGTTCGACCGGCAGGTCCGGGCCGCCGCCGACATGGCGCAGCCCCGAGACCAGGTGGCCGCCCTCGAGTCGGAGCTCGCCCGGTGGCGCGGACCGGCGCTGGCCGAGTTCGCGACGGAGACCTGGGCCGAGGCCGAGGCCGCGCGGTTGGAAGAGGTGCGTCTCGCCGCGCGGGAGCGTCTCGTCGACGCCCAGTTGCGGGCCGGCGCAGCCGGCGACGCGGTGATCGCCGCCGAGGCGCTCACCCGGGACCGCCCGCTGCGCGAGGAGGGGTGGCGCCTGCTGGCCCTGGGCCAGTACGCGTCGGGTCGACAGGGTGATGCGCTGGCGACGTTGCGGCGGGCGCGCAGCATGCTGGCCGACGAGCTCGGTGTCGACCCCGGACCGCGCCTTGCCGAGCTGGAGCGCAACGTGCTCGCCCAGCGGGTCGAGCTGACCGCGACGGTTGCCGCCGCGCCGTCGGTCGAGCGCGCCGCGGTGCCGCCGTCATCCGCGCCCACCGATCTCGTCGGGCGCGACCGCGAGCTGGCGGCCCTCACCGACGCCGCGCGCCGCGCCCGGCCCGGGGAGCCGGCGCTGGCGCTGATCGCCGGCGAGGCGGGCGGCGGGAAGTCGGCACTGCTGGGGCGGCTGCGGCAGGAGCTGCTCACCGCCGGGTGGCGGGTGGTGGTGGGCCGGTGCCCGGAGTCGCAGGGCTGGCCGCCGGCATGGGCGTGGACGCAGGCGCTGCAGGAGCTCGCCGCGCACGCCGATCCGGGCCCGCTGCGCGCGCAGGTCGAACCGTTGCTGAGCGTCGACGCCGCCCGCACCGGCACCGACGCGCTCGAGAGCCGGCTGCGCCTGCACCGTGCCGTCGGCGCCTGGCTGGCCGCGTATCCGCAACCGCCACTGGCCGTCCTGCTCGACGACCTGCATGTTTCGGATGTCGAAACTCGCGCGTTGCTCGCAAGTCTGATGGATCACCGCGGCTACGGCACGGTGCTGTTCGTGGCGGCCTACCGCCCGAACGCGCGCCACTCCTCGACGACCTGCTCGGCGCGCTGGCCCGGCACAGCCCGACCCGGGTGCGGCTCGACGGTCTCGATCGCGCGGCGATCGCCGAGGTGATCGGCGGCGTGCTCGGGGCGCCGCCGGACGACCTGGTCGTCGACGCCCTCACCGAACGCACCGACGGGAATCCCTTCTACGTCATCGAGAGCGCGCGGCTGCTGGCCAGCGAGGGCCGACTCGTCGCGACCTCGCAGGTACCCGAAGGCGTGGCCGACGTCCTGCGCCGCCGCTTCGGGCGGTTGCCGGAGGAGACCGTCTCGACGCTGCGGGTCGCGGCGGTGATCGGCCGCGACGTCGACACCCAACTGCTGGTCCGCGCCGCCGAGATCGACGAGGACGCCGTGCTGGACGCGCTCGAGGCCGGTGTGATCAGCGGGCTGCTGGTGGAGCCCGCGCCCGGCGCCGTGCGCTTCTCGCACCTGCTCGTGCGGGAGACGCTCTACGCCGGCGTCCCCGCCCTGCGGCGCAGGCGCTGGCACGCCCGGGTCGCCGATGCGGTGGCCGAGCTGTACCCCGCGGACCTGACCGCGCTCGCCCACCACACCGCTCAGGCGGCCACCCCGGCCGACGGTGCGACGGCCGCCGCCCACTCGGTGCGGGCAGCGGAGCTCGCCGAGTCGCGCTACGCCTACGACACCGCGGCTGATCTCTACCGGCAGGCGCTGCGCTGCCTGGATCTCACGCCGGCGCCGGACCCCACGACCCGCGTCGAGCTGCTGTGCGGGCAGATGCGGGCGGTGCTGCACGCCGGCGGCACCAACGCCGCGCGGGCGGTCCTGGCCGCGGCCATCGAGGCTGCGCAGACGGCGCGCGCCGACGACCTGCTCGTCGACATCCTCACCGCGTGGAACGTGCCGACCCCGTGGACGAACCGTCCGTACGGCATCGTCGACGAAGCGCGGGTCGCGCTGCTCGACCGGTTGCTGCGCAACGAAGATCTCGACGCGCCGCGACGCGCCGGGCTGCTGTGCTCGTTCGTGCGCGAGACGAGCTTCAGCGGCGACCCGCGAACCGAGCCGGCCGCCCGGGAGGCGCTCGAGATCGCCCATGCGGTCGGCGATCCGGAGCTCCTGGCGCTGGCGCTCAACGCGCAGGCGGAGGTGTACCTCGCCGACGTGACACCCGGCAGAGTGGGACCGTGTCGTCGCCGAGCTCAGCGAGGTCGCGGAGCGGCACCGGCTCGTCGTCTTCGAGCTGCTGGCGCACGTGTTGCAGGTCCGCTCGGCGTGCGTGCGGCTCGATCTCGAGGCGGCCCACCGCCACCTCGCCATCGCCACGCGGATGGCGCGGACCTACCAGTTGCGCCAGGCGATCGTCGTCACCACCGCGATCCGGGCGATGCTCGCCCACTTGGCCGGCGACCTGGACCGCGCCGAGACCTGGTACCGCGATGCGCATGTGCTGCAGCTGCGCGCCGACGCGGTCGACGCCGACGAGCAGTTCTTGCTCGCGCTGATCACGCTGCGATGCACGGCGGGTCGGCTCGGCGAGCTGGTGGACCAGCTGCGGCACCTGTACGAGGCTCGGGTGGCGGCCGCCGGCGACGCCCTCGCCCTCGCGCTCATCGAGTTGGGCCGCCGGGAGGAGGCGGCCGAGGTCGTCGCGCATCCACGCCCGCCGATCGCGGTCGACTTCCTGTGGCTGATCTTCACGACGATGCGCGGTCTGGCGGTTGCGGAGGTGGGCGATTCCGCCATGGCCGAAGCCGTCTACGCCGAGCTGCTGCCTTACGCCGAGCAGGTCGCCGGCGGCGGCACCAGCGGATTCGTGCTCACCCCGGTCGGGCGGGCACTCGGGCATCTCGCGCGCTCGCTGGGCCGCGTCGATGCCGCCCGTTCGCATTTCGAGCAGGCCCGGGCCGTGGCGCAGCGCTGCGGGTCGGCGCCGTGGCTCGCGCAGGTGGACGCCGACGTCGCGCAGCTGGGTTGAGCGTCAGCCGTCGACGCCCGACAGGCCGGTGACCACCCAGCGGTCGCCGCGCGTGCGGGCGAGCATCCCGACCAGGCGCACCACGACGAACGCCGTGAGCCCGGCCCATACCCCGCCGAGCCCCCAGTGCCAGTGCAGCGTCGCGAGGTTGATCGGGAAGAACGCACCCACGGCGGCGATCAGCGTGATGGTGCGCAGGAACGCGACGTCACCGGCCCCGATCAACACTCCGTCGAGGGCGAACACCACGCCGGCCACCGGCAGCATCCCGACGAACCAGGGCCACAGCACGTGCACCTGGTCGATGACGTCGCCCGAGGAGGTGAACGCCTGCGGAATGATCACCCAGCCGGCGGCATAGACGGCGGCGAACGCGCAGCCGGCCCACAGCCCCCAGCGCGCCACCTGCCAGGCGAGCGTGCGTGCGGTGCCGGCCGCCGAGGCGCCGAGCGCGGCTCCGACGAGCGACTGCGCGGCGATGGCGAACGAATCCAGCAACAGCGCGGTGAACTCCCACAACTGCAAGCCGATCTGGTGCGCTGCGATCTGCGCGGTGCCGATGCGCGCGGCAACCGCGGCGGCGCTGAGGAACGCCACCTGGAACGCCGCGGAGCGCACGATGAGGTCGCGGCCGACCACCAGTTGCGCACGCATCACCGCCGGGCGGGGCCGGCGAGCGGTTGTCGCGCGCCGCAGCGCCCGCACGAACAGGGCGGCACCGATCGCCTGCGCCCCGACGTTGGCGTAGGCCGATCCCACCAGGCCCGAGCCCGAGCGGGTAGACGAGGATGGGCGACGCGGCGGCGGAGATCGCGTTGGCGACAACGACGATCACGACGGGTTCACGGGTGCGCTGCACGCCGCGCATCCAGCCGTTGCCGGCGAGCACCAGCATCACGCCGGGCATGCCGATCACGGCGATGCGGAACCAGTCCTCGGCGGCGTGCTGGGTCTCGTTGACCCCGCCGGCCAGCAACCTGGTGAGCGGCCCGGCGAACACCTCTCCGAGCACCACCACGGCAAGCCCGATGCCGGCCGCGAGCCACGACGCCTGGACGCCCTCGTCGACCGCGTCGGCGTAGCGGCCGGCGCCGTACCAGCGCGCCGAACGCGATGTGGTGCCGTACTCGACGAACGCCCCGACGATGACCAGCAGCGCCATCAGCGCCGCGCCCACGCCGAGCCCGCTCAGCGCCACCGAGCCGAGGTGCCCGACGACCGCAGTGTCGACGAGCAGGTACAGCGGCTCGGCGGCGAGCACGAGGAACGCCGAGACGCTCAGCGCGAGCAGCCGGCGGGTGCCCGGGTACTGCGCCGGCTCGGCGCTCATCGAGTCATCCACCGCGTCGAATGGCGACATCGACGCCGCAGTCCCGAGACGTCGCTACTCGTCGTCCGACTCGACCTCGCGCGGCTTGCGGTAGGGATCCGCCTCGCCGGCCGGCGTGGCATGACGTCGAGCTGCCTCGATCTGCGCATCGGCGGCCGCGGCGACCGCGAGCAGCTCGTCGATGTGCTGCGCGTTCTCGGGGAGCGCGTCGAGGATGAAGGTGAGCGTCGGGGTGAACCGCACGCCGGTCTGGCGACCGACCTCGCTGCGCAACACGCCCTTGGCCGATTCCAGCGCCGCGGCCGACGCAGCGCGCTCCTCGTCCGAGCCGAACACCGTGTAGAAGATCGTCGCGTCGTGCAGGTCGCCGGAGACGCGGACGTCGGTGATCGTCACCATTCCGAGTCGCGGGTCCTTGACCTGCATCTCGATCCCGGTGGCGACGATCTGCTTGATCCGCCCGGCCAGGCGCCGGGCGCGTCCCGCGTCGACCATCTGCGTTTCCCTTCTGCTCTGCTAATCCAAGTCTTCGGCGTCCAGCACGCGGTTGCGGGCCGACAGCAGCTCGACCTCGGGTCGAGCCGCGATCATCCGCTCGCACCGGGCGAGCACCTCGACCACATGCGCCCGCTCGCCGGACACCAGCGCGACCGAGACCTGGGCGCGCCGGTACAGCTCTTGGTGGCCCGTCTCGGCTGCGGAAACCGAAAACTTCCGGTTGAGCTCCGCGACGATCGGGCGCACGACGGAACGCTTCTCCTTCAGTGAATGGACATCACCGAGCAGGAGATCCGCCTGCAGGCAGCCGACGACGCAGCCCACAGCAGACCTCCTACCCGGAAACGACGGCGGTCGAGACCGCGGGATCAGACCCGCGGCTTCTCCCGCAGCTCGAACGTCTCGATGACATCGTCGATCTTGATGTCGTTGAACGACCCGAGCCCGATACCGCACTCGAATCCCTCGCGGACCTCGGTCGCGTCGTCCTTGAACCGCTTCAAGGAGTCGACGGTGAGGTTCTCCGCGACGACCGTGCCGTCGCGGACCAGCCTGGCCTTGGAGTTGCGGCGGATCGTGCCCGTGCGCACCAGGGAACCGGCGATGTTGCCGATCCGCGGGACGCGGAACACCTCGCGCACCTCGGCGGTACCGAGCTGCACCTCCTCGAACTCGGGCTTGAGCATGCCCTTGAGCGACGCCTCGATCTCGTCGATGGCCTGATAGATGACCGTGTAGTACCGGACATCCACGCCCTCGCGCTCGGCCGCCTCCCGTGCCTTGCCCTCGGGGCGCACGTTGAAGCCGATGACGACGGCGTCGGAGGCGATCGCCAGGTTGACGTCGTTCTCCGTGATGGCACCGACACCGCGGCCGATGACCCGCAGCGAGACCTCGTCCTTGTCCTCGCCGAGGTCGATGTTCACCAGGGCGTCCTCGAGCGCCTCGACCGAACCCGACACATCACCCTTGATGATGAGGTTGAGCTGATCGACCTCACCGGCGGCGAGCGCCTTGTCGAGATCGTCCAGCGACACCCGCCGACGTCCGGCCGCCAGCGCCGCGTTGCGCTCGCGAGCCTCACGCCGATCGGCGATCTGACGGGCGATCCGGTCTTCCTCGACGACCAGGAACGAGTCGCCGGCGCCGGGTACCGACGTCAGACCGAGCACCTGCACCGGCCGCGACGGCCCGGCGATTTCGAGGTTGTCGCCGTTCTCGTCGAGCATCGCGCGAACGCGCCCGTAGGCGTCGCTCGCGACGACCGAGTCGCCGATGTTCAACGTGCCGCGCTGCACCAGCAACGTGGCCACCGGCCCACGGCCGCGGTCGAGGCGGGCCTCGATCACGATGCCCTGCGCGTCCTGGTCGGGGTTGGCCCGCAGGTCGAGCGCGGCATCCGCGGTCAGCAGGATCGCCTCGAGCAGCTTGTCGATGTTCAGGTTCGAACGCGCGGAGACGTCGATGAACATCGTGTCGCCGCCGTACTCCTCGGCGACCAGAGCCGTATTCGGTGAGCTGCTGGCGCACCTTCGCCGGGTTGGCGTCTTCCTTGTCGATCTTGTTCACCGCGACCACGATCGGCACACCCGCCGCCTGGGCGTGGTTGAGCGCCTCGATGGTCTGCGGCATCACGCCGTCGTCGGCCGCCACGACGAGCACGACGATGTCGGTCGTCGCGGCCCCGCGAGCACGCATGGCGGTGAACGCCTCGTGACCCGGGGTGTCGATGAACGTGATCGGCCGGTCCTGGTCCTCGTGCTCGACGTGCACCTGGTAGGCACCGATGTGCTGGGTGATCCCGCCGGCCTCGTCACGCATGACGTTGGTCTTGCGGATCGCGTCCAGCAGCCGGGTCTTGCCGTGGTCGACGTGACCCATCACGGTCACGACCGGCGGCCGGGCGGTGAGGTCGTCCTCGACGCCCTCGTCGCTGCCGAAGCTGAGGTCGAAGGACTCGAGCAGCTCGCGGTCCTCGTCCTCCGGGCTGACGACCTGGACGGCGTAGTTCAGCTCGAGGCCGAGTGCCTGCAGGGTGTCCTCGTTGACCGACTGGGTCGCCGTGACCATCTCGCCGAGGTGGAACATCACCTGGACCAGCGAGGCCGGGTTGGCGTTGATCTTGTCGGCGAAGTCGGACAACGACGCGCCGCGGGGCAGCCGCAGCACTTCGCCGTTGCCGCGCGGGACCTGCACACCGCCGATCGACGGCGCTGACATGTTGTCGAACTCGGCACGCCGCTGCTTCTTGCTCTTGCGGCCCTTGCTGGCCGGACCGCCACGGCGGCCGAACGCGCCCGCGGTGCTTGCGCCGCGACCACGGCCGCCACCCGGACGACCGCCGCCCGGACCGCTGCGATACGGGCCACCGGGACCGCCACCGGGACCGCCACCGGGACCGCCACCAGGACCGCCACCAGGACCGCCACGGAAACCGCCGCCGCCACCGGAGCGACCGCCGGGACCGCCGGGACGGGTGCCGGGACCGCCGGAGCGACCGCCGGGACCTCCCGGGCCACCGGGCCTGCCGCCACCGGTACGAGCCGGCATCATGCCGGGGTTGGGCCGAGGCGGCATCATGCCCGGGTTCGGGCGGGGACCGCCGGGGCGAGCCGATCCGGGACCGGGCGGGCCGGGCTGGCGCGGTGCCACCGGGCGCGGCGCGGGTGCGCCGCCGCCGACACCGAACGGGTTGTTGCCGACCTTCGGCGGCCGGGGGCCGGGGACGCCCGGACGCGGGCCCGGGGCGCCCGGCCGCGGACCGGGAGTGCTGGTGCCTGGCCGGCTGTCACCGGGAGCCGTCAACGGCTCGCTCGGCGGCGCTGCGGTGGCTGCGGCCGGCTGCGGTGCAGGGGCGGCCGGCACAGTGGGCACGGTGGGCTCAGCTGCGGGCGCGACCGGCGGGGCCGAGACAGCTGCAGCGGGCTCCGGAGCGATCGACGGTTGCGCAGCCACTGGGGCCGGCTCGGCGGCCTTGGCGGGCGCCTTTCGGGCCGGCGCGGCCGGCGGCTCGGCGTCGGGGAACGCCTCGCGCAGTTTGCGGGCGACGGGGGCCTCGACCGTGGACGAGGCGGACTTGACGTACTCACCCATTGCGGTGAGCTTCTCGATCGCTTCCTTGCTGGTGATCCCGATCTCTTTGGCGAGAGCGGATACGCGGGTCTTGCCTGGCACGTGTCTCCTTCGGCGGACCGTGCGGCATTCCCGCCGGCCCCGTTAGACGGTGGACGTTCTCATGGTTGGCGCTTCATCGAGTGCTCATTTAGCTCTCCTGCGGCGTTGCGCTGGTGATCTGACTGCGAACATTCTCCCCGTTCTGCGGCGAGAGGTACTCGTGCACGGACGTCGGGTCCAGCGGCCCGGCCACCCGCAGCGCCCGGGCGTAGGCGCGACGCCGCTGCGCGAGTTCGGCGCACTGCAGGTCGTGGTGCAACCAGGCACCCCGACCGGGCAGGCGCCGGCGTGGATCGGGTACGACCGGCGAGGCCCGCGGTGGATCGTCCTGCGGACGGTCCGGTGTGGCAACCACGCCGAGCGCATCCGGTGCCACGACGACCCGGAGCAGTTCGGCAGCCGAGGCGCGTTGCCGGCATCCGATGCACGTTCGGACCGGGCGCTGGATGGTCACCATCTGGTCACCGTGGCCCGAATCGTGGCGTGACGAACGCCGTCGACGTACCGACGGCCGTCCTCGAGCTTACTCCTCGGAGCGCGCGGCGCCCGACTCCCCCGCACCCACGGCCTCGGCGGGGGATCCCTCCGCGTCGCTGTGGATGTCGATGCGATAGCCGGTCAACCGGGCTGCGAGCCGCGCGTTCTGGCCCTCACGGCCGATGGCCAGCGAGAGCTGGAAGTCGGGCACGACCACCCGCACCGCCGCGGTCACGGGGTCGACGACCTCACTCGAGAGCGCGTGCGCGGGCGAGAGCGCGTTGCCGACGTAGGTGGCTGGATCATCGGCCCAATCGATGATGTCGATCTTCTCGCCGTGCAGTTCGGCCACGACGTTGCGCACCCGCTGGCCCATCGGCCCGATGCACGCGCCCTTGGCATTGAGCCCGTCGACATCGCTGCGGACCGCGATCTTGGACCGGTGACCGGCCTCACGGGCGACCGCGACGATCTCGACGCTGCCGTCGGCGATCTCGGGCACCTCCAGCGCGAACAGCCGCTTGACCAGATTCGGGTGCGTGCGGCTGACCGTCACCTGCGGCCCGCGCGGGCCGCGGGCGACCCCGACGACGTAGCACTTCACCCGGGTGCCGTGGGTGTACTGCTCGCCCGGCACCTGTTCGGGTGCCGGCATGATCGCCTCGACCTTGCCGATGTCGATCACCACGAGGCCGCGGGCGGTGGCCTGGGCATCGGCCTGCACCACGCCGGTGACGATGTCGCCCTCACGGCCGGAGTACTCACCGAAGGTGACGTCGTGCTCCGCGTCGCGCAGTCGCTGCAGGATCACCTGGCGCGCGGTCATGGCCGCCACGCGGCCGAAGTCGGTGGGCGTGTCGTCGTACTCCTCGACGATCGCGCCGGTGTCGTCGAGGTCCTGGGCCCAGACCACGACTTCGCCGGTCTTGCGGTCGATCGCCACCCGCGCGTGCGGCATCGAGTGCGCGGTGTGCTTGTAGGCGCTCAGCAACGCCGTCTCGAGCGCCTCGAGGAGGTGCTCGAAGGAGATCTCCTTCTCCCGTTCGATGCTGCGCAGTGCTGCCAGGTCGACGGAAACCACGACTAGGTCTCCTCGCTGTCGGTGTCGGATTCGGGGTCGGCGCGGTTGAACTCCACCTGGACCCGGCCGCGACCGATCCGGTCCCACGGCTCGAAGCGCTCGGTGCCGTCGACGTCCAACCGCACGCCCGAGTCGTCGGTGCCGAGGACGCGGCCGGTGACCGACTCGCTGCCCATCTCGACCGTCACGAGCCGGCCGGTCGCGCGCCGCCAGTGCCGCGGCTCGGTGAGTGGGCGATCGACCCCCGGAGAGCTCACCTCGAGCACGTAGGCGCCGCGCAGCAGGCGGTCGGCCTCGGCGTCACCGTCGAGGGTTTCGGACACCGTGCGGCTGACCGCGGCCACGGCGTCCAGATCGACCCCGCCGTCGGCGTCGACGATCACCCGGACCATGCTGCGCCGCCCGGCCGAGGACACCGTGACGTCCTCCAGGTCGTAACCCGCTGCGGCGACGACCGGATCCAGCAGCCCCAGCAGGTGATCTCGCGCGCTGGCGGCGGATCGGCCGGCGGACGCGGCGCCGGATGTCGCGGGCGGCATGATCGACTCCTGTCCGTCCGATGTTGAGTTGTGCCGGGACAGCGTATCCGCTCTGCCAAACTTGGCACTGCGATGGACGAACCGGACGGCGGACGACGTGACGCAGCGGCGCACGGCACCTCGCGGCGGTGGTTCCTCGCCGGCGGGGTGGCCGTGCTGCTCGGCGCCGGGGCCGGTGTCGCCGCCGAATTCCTGACCCACGACAGCCCGGCCCCCGAGCAGCCCCACCCGCCCCAGGTGTTGCTCGACGCCGTGGCCGCCGAGCAGGCCTTGTTGGCCGACCTCGACGCCACCACCGGGGGTGCGGCGCAGGTGCGGGCGGTGATCGGACAGGTGCGCGCGGACCACGCGGCGCACCTGGCGGCCCTGCGCGGACTGGTGGACAGCTACGGCGTGCCCGCCGGCGCGACAGCGAGCCCGAGCCCGTCGCCGGCTCGCGGCACGCCGCGTACCCGCGCCGCGCTGCAGGCCGCGGAGGTCCGCGCATCGGCTGGTGCCGCCCGGCGCGCCGCGGCCCTGTCCGGCGGACGGGCGGCCCTGTTCGCCAGCATTGCCGCTTCCGAAGCCACTCACGCGGAGCTGCTGGCGTGAGCCGCGAAACCGTCGAGCCCGCGGTGGTCGCCGCCTGGCAGGGGACACTGAGCGCCGAGCAGCAGGCGGTGTTCGGGTACGGATTGCTCGGCCCGCACCTGACAGGTGATCAGCGCGACCTGGCCCTGCAGTCCCAGCAGGCGCATGCCCGACTGCGCGACGCGACCGAGCTCGCGATCCGCGCCGCCGGGATCGACCCGGTGGCCGAAGCGGCGGACTACCCCGCGCTCTATCCGGTGGCCACCGCCGGTGCCGCGCGCCGGCTCGCCGTCCGGCTGGAGGACGACTGCGCGACCGCGTGGCGGGTGCTCTACCTGCAGGCGGCCTCGACCACCGCGGCGAACGCACGCGCCCTGCGTGCCGGCGCGCAGGGCGCGCTGACCGCGAGCGCGGTGCGGGCGACCCGGTGGCGCGCGATCGAGTCGCCGCAGCGGGCCACCGACCCGTTCCCGGGGCTCTGACGGTCAGTCGCTGCGCAACCGCGCGTGCAGGTGCTCGTCGTGCCACACGCCGTCCGCGTACCGGTGCGACTGGCGCAAGGTGCCCTCGAGCGTGAACCTCGTCGCGGCCGCGACGCGGCACGACGCGCCGTTCTCGACGGCGTGGAACAACTCGAGTCGCCGAACCTGCAGCGTGTCGAACACGTACGCACTCGCCGCGTCGACCGCTGCGCGGGCGACGCCGCGCCCACGGGCCGCCGGGAGCACGAAGTAGCCGATCTCCGCGCCGCCCTGGTCGTGATCGATGCGGTGCACCGACACCGAGCCGAGCAGCGCACCCGAACGGTCCGCCACCGCCCAGGAGGCGTGCGTCGCGTCGGACCAGTCGTTGCGATCGGTCCACCAGGCCTCGACGGCCTCGTCGTCGCTTCCGGGTCCCGGATTCCATTGCACGATCTGCGGGTCGGCGAACGCCGCCCGCAGCGGGCCCGTGTCGCTCGCGGTGAACCCGCGCAGCACGACCGACGATGTCACGATTTCCTGCAGCACCGGGCCAGTCGACCACACCTGCGAGGATCGGCAGATGCCGGACCCGATCGTGCAGCGCGTGCACTTCGGCTGGTTCGTGCGCCCGGCCACGGAGACCGGCACCGGCGCACCGCGGGTCGAGCCGTGCCTCGGTTACCTCGTCGAGCACGCCGACGGCGTGCTGCTCTTCGATTCCGGAATGGGCTCACACCCGGACGTCGACGAGCACTACCGCCCGGCCCGGCGCGAGCTGCCGGCGGCATTGGCCGATGTGGGCCGGACCCTGCACGACATCGACCTGGTGGCGAACTGCCACCTGCACTTCGACCACTGCGGCGGCAATCCGCAGCTGGCCGGGCGACCGATCTTCACCCAGCGGGTCGAGCTCGCGGCCGCGCGCGGGTCCGACTACACGCTGCCCGAACTCGTCGACGACCATCTCGGCTACGACGAGATCGACGGCATCACCGAGGTGCTGCCCGGCGTGCTGCTCGTCCCGACGCCGGGCCACACCGCGGGCCACCAGTCACTGGTCGTGCGGCGAGGCGACGGCACGGTGATCGTCGCCGGACAGAGCCACGACACGGCCGCCGACTACGGCGCCGACGTGCTCGCGGTTCGCGCCGCACGGGCCGGCCATCGAGCCGCGTTGCCGGTGCCGCCGGACTGGATCGAGCTGCTCGAGCGGTTCGACCCCGCGCGGGTGTACTTCGCGCACGACCACGCCGTATGGGAACCGTGATCGCGAGAGGTTCTAGTACCTACGGTTAGTTGCGGCTTCAACCAGGCCCGGCAGAGCCTTGCTCCATGCCGCTCCCCACCGCGATCCTCCCGGCCGCGACCGCAGTCGCCGGCCCTGCGGTTGCCGCCGAGCGCAAGGCGTTTGCGGTGTCCACGACGCTCGGCATCGTCGGCGTCGGACTCGAGTTGGCCCGACCGTGGCCGCTCGCGCTGGCGGTCGACTACGCCTTCGCCGGGCGGCCGCTGCTCGGTCTGGCTCCCGCAACGGTCCTGACGCTGGCGGCCCTGGCGGTGGTGGTGCTCACCGCACTCGCCGGCCTCGTCGACATGTACGCCGAACTCGCCGCGGAACGCGCCGCGGAACGGATCGGCGCCCGGTTGCGGCAGCAGGTGTTCGACCGGTCGATGACCCTGTCATTGCGCTGGCACGACCGGATGCGCTCCGGTGAGCTGATCTCCAGACTCACCACCGACATCGGCCGGGTGCTCGACGCGATCGTCGCCCTGGCGGCCACGCTGGTGCCCGACGCCGTTCGGCTGGTGCTGATGCTGGTGATCCTGATGGCGATCAATCCCGCGCTGGGCCTGGTCGCACTCGCCGTGGTGCCGGTGCTCGCCGTGTTCGCGGTGCAGCAGCGTCGCCGAGTACGCCACGCGCAACAGGATGCCCGCGCGGAATCCGGCCGGCTCGCGGCCATCACCGCCGATCTGGTGCGAAACGTCCGTGCGGTACAGGCTTTCGGACGCACGTCGCGGGCCGGCGCGACCTTCGGAACTCGAAGCACGGCGGTGCGAGAAGCAAACTTGCGCGCGGTCGACATCGAGGCGCGTTGGACCCCGGTGGCCGATGTCGTCCTGGCCTGCGGCTCCGGTTTGGTGCTGATCGTCGGCGGCCGCGAGGTGCTCGCCGGCCGCATGGGCACCGGCGACCTGCTCGTCGTGGTGAGTTACCTGTCAGCGCTGTACTCGCCGGTGCGCGGGCTGAGCCGGTTGTCCGGCGTGCTGGCGAAGTCGGCGGTGAGCGCGACCCGCATCCACGAGGTGCTGGCCCACGCCGACGAGGTGCCGGAGCCGGCGCACCCGCTCCCCGCGCCCCCGGTCCACGAAGGCGTGCGGTTCGAGCACGTTCATTTCGGTTACCGAACCGACCGGCAGGTGCTCACCGGGCTCGACCTCGACCTGCCCGCCGGCACCACCACCTGCTTGACCGGACGCAGCGGCGCCGGCAAGAGCACGCTGCTGCATCTGCTGCTGCGCCTCTACGACGTCGACGGCGGCGCCGTGACCATCGACGGCGTCGACATACGCGACCTGCAGCTGGCCGACCTGCGTTCGCGCATCGCCTTCGTTCCGCAGGATCCCTGGCTGCTCGACGCGACGGTCGCCGAGAACATCGCCTTCGGCGCTCCCCGGGCCGCCCGGCACCGGGTGCTCGAGGCCGGCCGCGCAGCGCTGGTCGACGAATTCGTGGACCGCCTGCCCTACGGGTACGACACCGTCGTCGGCGAGGGCGGCGCCCGGTTGTCCGGCGGCCAGCGCCGCCGGGTCGCGCTCGCCCGCGCTGTGGTGTCCGACGCCCCGATCGTGCTGCTCGACGAGCCGACCGCATCGCTCGACCGCGAGTCGGCCGCCGCGGTGACCGAGGCCATCCGCCACTGCACCACCGGGCGGACCGTCCTGCTCGTCACCCATGACCTCGACGTGGCCGAGCTCGCCGACACCGTGGTGGTCCTCGACCAGCACGCCGTCGCTGCGCCCGATCTCGTCGGCGCAACCACCAGCGGTCGAGAGGAGGTGTAGCCATGACCACGATCCGCATCCAGGGTCCGGTCGCCCATCACGGGCGCAGCCGCTCCCGCAGCCGCTCGCGCAGCCGTTCGCGCAGCCGCAGCCGCGGCTAGCACTCCGCACCACGCCAATCCCGCACCACACCAACAGGAGGAACCATGACCATCACCCGAGTCCAGGGTCCCGTCTCGCACCACGGCCGGAGTCGTTCCCGGAGCCGGAGCCGCCCGCAGCCGCTCCCGCAGCCGCGACTGACGCTCGTCCTGCCCGCCGCCGCCCGGATGTCCGGCGGCGGCGGGCACACCAACGCTGATCAATTCGATTTCCGTGAGGAGCGCGATGTCCACCGTCACCGCAGCGCTCACCGACCGCAGCGAGACGGATCCGGTCGACGGCAAGCCGGTCAGCGGCTACCGCGAAGGCGAGCTGCTGCCCGACGGCAGCCGGGCCTGGGAACGGCTCGGCGTCGGGCACCGCTGCGAGACCTGGCTGGCCTGGTCGCCCGCCCTGTGGGCGCCGGCCGTCGTGAAGTTCCCGCGCCCGCACCAGCTCGACCACCCCCGCGCGCGGCGCACGCTGCAGCGCGAGGCCGCTGCGCTCGCCGGCAATCCGCACCCCGCGCTGCCCCGCATGTACGCCGACGGCAGCGCCGAGGGGTCGCCCTACGTGGTGCTCGAATTCGTCGACGGGTGCGCGCTCGACGACGACGTCGACGACCGCGGCCGGCTGGCACCGGTGGAAGCGGCGATGCTCGGCTGGCAGCTGCTCGCCGCGCTGCGCACGGTGCACGCGCGAGGTCTCGCGCACATCGACATCAAGCCGCCCAACGTGATGCTGCGCGACGCCCGCCCGGTGCTGATCGACTTCGGCTCGGCCCGCGAGATCGGCGCGCCGCAGCCTGCGGGCAAACTCATCGGCAGCCCCGGATACGCCGCGCCCGAGCTCGAGGCGGGCGCGCCGATCCACCCCGCGATGGACGTCTTCGGTGTCGGCGTCACGCTGCACGAGGCGATGGCCGACGACTGGTGCTTCGACCCGGACCTGCCGGCCGCCGACCGGCCGCGGGCGCGCCCGCTGCCCGACTCACCGACCGGTGAACTCGTCGCGCGCATGCTCGACCCCGACCCGGCCGCCCGCCCGGACCTCGACACCGCTCTGGCGCGTTTCGGCGCGATCGCCGCGTCCGCGGGTCAGCCGCCGTGGCCGGAGTGGGTGCTCACACCGCGCTCGGCTCGGGCTCCTGACTGAACTGCGCGCGGTACAGCGCTTCGTAGGCGCCACCGCGTTCGAGCAGCTGATCGTGGGTGCCCTGCTCGACGATCCGGCCGTCGGTCATCACCAGGATGAGGTCGGCGTCGCGGATCGTCGACAACCGGTGTGCGATCACGAAGCTGGTCCGGTTCGCGCGCAGCGCCGCCATCGCATGCTGCACCAACAGCTCGGTGCGGGTGTCGACGGCGCTGGTCGCTTCGTCGAGGATCAGCAGCGCCGGCTGCGCGATGAACGCCCGGGCGATGGTGACGAGTTGCTTCTGCCCGGTGCTGAGGTTGCTGGACTCGTCGTCGAGCACGGTGTCGTAGCCGTCGGGCAGCGACTGCACGAATCGGTCGACGTACGTGGCCCGGGCGGCGTCGAGGATCTCCGCCTCGGTGGCTCCTGGCCGGCCGTAGGCGATGTTGTCGCGAATCGTGCCACCGAACAGCCAGGTGTCCTGCAGCACCATGCCGATCTGGCGGCGCAGGTCGTCGCGGGTCATGGTGGCGATGTCGACGCCGTCGAGAGTGATCCGCCCGGAGTCGAGCTCGTAGAAGCGCATGATCAGGTTCACGAGCGTCGTCTTGCCGGCGCCGGTCGGCCCGACGATCGCGACCGTGTGACCCGGTTCGGCGACCAGCGAGACATGGTCGATGAGCGGCGTGTCGGGCTGGTAGCGGAACGAGACGTCCTCGAACGCGACCCGGCCGTCGCGTTCGGTCGGCAGCGCCGCCTCGGCCGGGTCCGGGCTCTGCTCGTCGGCGTCGAGCAGGTCGAACACCCGCTCGGCCGAGGCGACGCCGGACTGCAAGAGGTTCGCCATCGAGGCGACCTGGGTGAGCGGTTGGGTGAACTGCCGCGAGTACTGGATGAACGCCTGCACCTCGCCGAGGCTGAGGGCGCCCGTCGCGACGCGCAGGCCACCCACGACAGCCACGGCGACGTAGTTCAGGTTTCCGACGAACATCATCGACGGCATGATCAGCCCGGAGATGAACTGCGCCCGGTAGCTCGCGTGGTACATCGCCTCGTTGTGCTCGGCGAAGCCCTCCTCCACCTCGCGCTGGCGGCCGAACACCTTGACCAGCTCGTGGCCCGTGAATGCCTCCTCGATGTGCGAGTTGAGTTGGCCGGTGGTCTTCCACTGGGTGATGAAGTGTCCCTGGGAGCGTTTCGCGATGGCTCGGGTGACGAAGATCGACACCGGGATCGTGACGAGCGCGATCAGCGCCAGCAGTGGCGAGATCACGAACATCATCGTCACGACGCCGATCACCGTGAGCAGCGAGGTGAGCAGCTGGCTCATGGTTTGCGAGAGCGTCTGGGAGATGTTGTCGATGTCGTTGGTGACCCGGCTGAGCACCTCGCCGCGCGGCTGCCCGTCGAAGTAGGGCAGCGGCAGCCGGTTGAGCTTGTCCGCGACCTCGGCGCGCAGCCGCAGCACGGTGCGCTGGACGACGCCGTTGAGTACGTAGCCCTGCAGCCACGAGAGCACCGCGCCACCGGCGTAGACGAGCAACGCGAGCATCAGCACGTGCGCGAGCGCGGTGAAGTCGATGCCCTGGCCCGGGGTCGGGCTCATGCGCTGCAGGAGGTTGGCGACGTCGTCGTTGCCACTGGCCCGCGCCCCGGCGATCGCCTGGTCGAGGCTGACGTTCGGGGGGATCTGGTGACCCAGCGCGCCACGGAAGATGATGTTCGTGGCGTCACCCAGCAGCCGCGGGCCGGTGACCGTGAGCGACACGCTGCAGATCGCGAGCGCCACGACGACGAGCACCAGCACCCGCTCCGGGGCCAGCCTGCGCATCAGGCGACGTGCCGACGGCCCGAAGTTCATCGACTTCTCGGCCGGCATGCCCGCGGTCATCCACGGTGGGCCGCCACCGCGGCGTGCGGCGCCGCCCGCTGCGGGCAGCCGCTTCGGCAGTGTCGCGGCCTTCTCCGTCGACGGCTTGTCCTTCGGCGGCGCGCTCATGATGCGTCCTCGATGGCGAGTTGGCTCTCGACGATCTCGGCGTATTCGGCACTGTCGCGCAGCAACTCGTCGTGCGTGCCCCGGCCGACGATCTCGCCGGCGTCCAGCACCAGGATCTGGTCGGCGTCGAGGATGGTCGAGACACGTTGCGCCACGACGATCACCGCCGCGGAGCGGGTGACCGGCGCCAGCGCGGCTCGCAGTCGCGCGTCGGTCCCGGGATCGAGCGCGGAGAACGCGTCGTCGAACAGATAGATCGGCGGTCGACGCACGATGGCCCGGGCGATGGCCAGGCGCTGCCGCTGCCCACCGGAGAGATTGGTGCCACCCTGCGCGACCGGCGCGCCCAGCCCGTCGGGCAGGCGCTCGACGAAGTCGCGTGCCTGCGCCACCTCCAGCGCCGCCCACAACTGCTCGTCGGTCGCGTCCGGGTCGCCGTAGCGCAGGGTGCTGGCGATCGTGCCGGAGAACAGGTAGGCACGCTGCGGCACGTAACCGATGCGCCGCCACAGATCGTCGGGTTCGGCGTTGCGCACATCGGTGCCGTCGACGAGCACCGTGCCGGAGGTGACGTCGACCAGGCGCGGGATCAGCGACAACAACGTGGTCTTGCCCGCCCCGGTGCTACCGATGATCGCGGTGGTGCGACCGCGCTCGGCACGCAAGTCCAGGTGGCACAGCACCGGTGCGCTCGCGCCCGGGTACTGGAAGCTCACGTCGCGGAATTCGACCGTGCCCCGGTCGGGGCCGAGCACGGTGGGCCGCTTCGGCGCCACCACCGACGAGTCGGTGTCGAACACCTCGGTGATGCGCTCGGCGCACACGGCCGCACGGGGGATCATCATCAGCATGAACGTGGCCATCAGCACGGACATGAGGATCTGCGCGAGGTAGTTCAGGAACGCGGTCAGCGCACCCACCTGCATCTGGCCGCTGTCGACGCGCCCGGCCCCGAACCAGAGCACCGCCACGCTGGACACGTTGAGCACCAGCATCACGGTGGGGAAGATCAGCGCCATCAGCCGCCCGGCCCGCATGGCAGTGTCGGTGAGCTCTTCGTTCGCCTGGCCGAACCGCTTCGTCTCGACGCGCTCGCGCACGAATGCGCGTACCACGCGCACGCCGGTGATCTGCTCGCGCAGCACCCGGTTGACGTTGTCGATGCGGTTCTGCATGCGCCGGAACTGCGGCACCATCCGTCGGACGATCAGCGCGATCAACACCGCGAGCACGGGCACGCTGACGACCAGCAGCCAGGACAGCCCGAGGTCCTCGCGCACGGCCATGATCACGCCGCCGACCGCCATGATCGGCGCGGCGACCATCATGGTGGCGCTCATGACGACGAGCATCTGCACCTGCTGCACGTCGTTGGTGGTGCGAGTGATCAACGACGGTGCGCCGAAGTGCGCGACCTCGCGGGCGGAGAAACCGCCGACGCGGTGGAACAGTGCGCCGCGCAGGTCGCGGCCGAAGCTCATCGCGGTGCGCGCGCCGAAGTACACCGCGACCACCGAGCAGGCGATCTGCCCGACGCTCACCGCGAGCATCACGGCACCGGTGCGCATGATGTAGCTGGTGTCGCCCTTCGCGACGCCGTTGTCGATGATGTCGGCGTTCAGGCTGGGCAGGTACAGCGCGGCGATCGTGCCCGCCAACTGGAACAGCACGACGATCGCCAGCCAACGCCGGTACGGCCGCAACCGGTCGGTCAGGAGTCGAGCGAGCACGACATCGTGTCTACTCCTCGACGGGAGTGGATTACCGGCGCGAGCTCGGCGCGGCGATCAGCCGCCGATGGCCGACATCGTGCGCGCGGGCTGCACGAAACCGGCCGCCCCGATGCCGTGGCCGGCCTGCTTGCCGGCGACCGCGCCGATGATGAGCTCGGCGAGCTCCGCGTCGCTCGCGCCGTTGCGCAACGGCGCGCGCAGATCGGTTTCGCGTTGGGCGAACAGGCAGGTGCGCAACTGGCCGTCAGCGGTCAACCGGAGGCGGTCGCACTCACGGCAGAAGGGGCGCGTCACCGACGCGATCACGCCCACTCGCCCGGGCGCGCCGGCCCACGATTCGCGATCGGGCCCGTCGACGACGTCGAACTCCTCGGCCGGCGCGTGTGCCCGCTCGCCGTGCGGGCGCAGCTCGTAGTCGGCGCCGAGCACGGCGAGCATCTCGTCCGCGGTCACCATCTCGCGGCGCGTCCACGTGTGGTCGGCATCGAGCGGCATGTGCTCGATGAAGCGCAACTCGTACCCGTTGCGCAGCGCCCAGGCCAACAGGTCGGGCGCCTCGGCGAGGTTCTCGTCGCGCATCAGCACTGCGTTGATCTTCAGCGGCGCCAGCCCCGCGTCGGCCGCGGCGGCGATCCCGGCGAGCACGTCGGCCAGCCGGTCGCGACGGGTGAGCCGGGCGAACCGTTGCGGGTCGAGGGTGTCGAGCGAGATGTTGATCCGGGCCAGGCCCGCGTCGGCGAGCTTGCGGGCATTGCGGTCCAGCCCCACCGCATTCGTGGTGAGCGACAGTTCCGGCACCGGGGTGAGCGCCGCGAGGCGGGCCACCACCTCGGGCAGCGTCGGGTGCACGAGTGGCTCGCCACCGGTGAGCCGGATGCTGGTCACCCCGAGGGCGACGAACACCCCGGCCAGCCGCACGAACTCGTCGTCGTCGAGACGCTGCGCCTTGGTCAGCCACGGCAGGCCCTCGGCGGGCATGCAATAGGTGCAGCGCAGCGAGCACAAGTCGGTGAGCGAGATCCGCAGGTCGGTGGCGATACGGCCGAAGCCGTCACGCAATGCCCCCGTCGACCCGCTCATGAGGTCGAGGCTACCTGTGCTCAGGTCAGCGGGCGGGTCGCGCCGTAATAACCGCTCTCCACCTGGTCCCACGGCGTGATCCGCACGACGTCTCCGCTCTGCGGAGCCTGGATGACATCGCCGTGGCCGATGTAGATCGCCACGTGCCCGATGCCGCCGCGGGTGCCGTTGCTGCTCCAGAACAGCAGGTCACCCTGCTTGAAGTTGCCGGGACTCGGGTGCCGCGAACCCGCCTGCGAGTACTGCGTGGCGGCGTAGTGGTCCCAGCCGCGGTTCCAGGCGTAGAGGACCAATCCGGAGCAGTCGTAACCGACGACGCCGCACCGGGCGATCGGGTCGGTGCACCCGCCGTCGGTCGGCCCGAATCGGTTGCCGCCGGCCCAGATGTAGCGCTCACCCAGCGTGGTCATCGCGCGCCGGACAGCCGCCCGGCCGGCGGCCGCGGTCCAGTGCCCGGTCGACAGTGCCGGGCTGGCGGCGACGACGGACACCGAGGCTCCCGACGACCCGCCCGACGATCCGCCGGATGAACGGCTGTGGTGGTTCTGCGCGGCCTGCAACCGAGCCGCGGCGCGCTCGGCGGCGAGACGTGCCGCCCGCTCCCGGGCCAGGCGGGCGGCCCGCGCCTTCGCCGCGGCGATGCGGGCCAGTTCGGCCTGGTAGGCGTTGTACGCGGCGAGATGGGCCTGGTAGGCCGCCATCTTGCCCTGCCACACGACGTAGTTGGCACGCTGACCGTTGAGCGTGGCCAGCTGCAACTGCTTTTGCTGCAGTTCCTGCTGCTTGGTCGCCATCGTCGTCTCGAGCGCGGCTTCCTGCGCCTTCGCGTCGGCGACGGCCCGATCAGCAGCCAACTTCGCGGCCTTGGCCGCCTGTGTGGCCGCCGCCTGCTTGCGGACTGCGCGGCGGGCTGCGGCGTCGGCGTTGGACTTGGCCACGGTCGCGCGCTGCAACTTGCCCATCGCGTTGATCTTCTTGTCGGCCAGGTACTGCTCGAGCGCGCCGCGATCGAGCAGCGAGCTCGGGTCCTGGGCGGTGAGCAGCGAACCGGTGGTGCCGCTGATGTCACCACCCATGTAACTGGCCTGCAGATACCGCACCCATTCGGTGCGGGCGTCCGCGACGGCCTGGGCCGCCTGCTGCACCCGCTTGCGGGCGGCGGCAGCGTCGTCCTTGGCCTGTTGCAGCCGCGAGACGGCCAGGGCGACCTTCTGCTCGGCCAACTCCTGGACACCGCGCAGCCGTTGCAGCTCGGCCTGGGCGGCAGCGATTTCGCCGCTGAGTTGCCCGACCTCGTTCGCGACGGCGTTCTTCTCCGCGGACGCGGCATTGAGCTGGCTGTTGGACGGGTTCACCGGGGCGGCCGGCGGGGGCGTCGGCTTGGGCACGACCGGGATCGCCGCACTGCGCGCCGGGCTCAGCAGCGGGCTCAGGAGGAGGGTCACAGAGGCCACCGCGAGCAGCCGGCGACCTCCGGAGCGGCTCATGTGCACAGCGACTGGTCTCTCTCCTGGCGCGGCCCCCGAACGAACACCTGCGGCCTCAGAGTGCCACTCAAAACCCATGCGCGCCAGGGGCCACACGCGAATCATCCGCAACATTCGCCACATTGGTGCCGCTCGCATCGCCCGTTTTCACGGGGTTCGGGCGCCGCCGACGGGGTGGGTGGTCAGCGCTGGGGCACGACCGGCTGGGCGGCCGGCGCGGGCTCGGACCGGGACAATTCCGGCAGGTCCGCCGCCTTCAGCCGGGCCTTGCCGGCCCGGCGCCGCTCCCACCAGTTGACCGCCAGGTGCGCCGCCAGCGCGTAGACGACACCGACGGCGAGGTCGAGCACCCA
The DNA here is from genome assembly GCA_963850835.1 of uncultured Actinomycetota bacterium. GTDB lineage: Bacteria > Actinomycetota > Actinomycetes > Mycobacteriales > Jatrophihabitantaceae > Jatrophihabitans. The sequence goes on from CAWKNB010000012.1 coordinate 569,058, forward strand.
GTGCTCGCCGGTGTAGACGAGCGTGAAGCCCATCGCCAGGGGATACAGGGCCAGCAGCCACCGCCACCGCGAGCGCAGTTGCAGCCCGATGAACAGGGCCGCGAGTGTCGCGAACGCGGTGTGCAGCGACGGCATCGCGGCGACCGGGTTGGAGCCGTCGTTCTGCGCGGTGGCCAGCGCGCTGTGGACGTTGCTGGCGTGCAGCCAGATCCAGCCACGCGCGGACAGTCGGGCCACCGGCTCGGTCAGCCCGTCGCGGGCGGCCAGCCAGGGGGGCGCCTCGGGGAACACGCAATAGGTGATCAGGCCGGCCACCGACAGCACGATCACCCGGGTGATGTAGCGCAGCCACAGCGCGCGGTTGCGGATCCACAGGATCGCCGCGAGCACCGGTGTCATCAGGAAGTGCGTCGTGTAGATCAGCGTGCACAGCGCGTCGTACCAGTACACGTGATCGGGGTTGTAGAGGTGGTGCTGCAGCCACAGCGTCGGCTCGACGCCCCCGAACACCCAGCGTTCGGCGTGCAGGATGTCGCTCTCGTGCAGCGTGATGCCGAGCGAGTCGGCCACGCCGCGGGTGCGGTCGTAGAGCAGCAGTACAGCGGTGAAGGGCAGCCAGTCCAGCAGCACCTGCAGTGTCTGGCGCCAGCCCCGTCCGATGCTGGTGAGCAGCAGCCCGATCATGATGAGTGCGGCGAGAGTGGTGCGTCCGGTGGGTACCCCGGAGAAGATGACGATGGCGACCACGACCGCGGCGTACGCGACGTACGCCGCCAGCCGCACCCGCGGCCACCCCACCGCGTGGACCGGGCGCAGGATCGCTGCCCGGACCCGCTCCATTCGGGGCACTCTACGGCGCAGCACCTGTCGATCCGGTGATTCCGCGGGGGCCGTGGCGTGGTATCTTGACGTCAAGATATCTCGAGAGTCCACCTCGATCCAGACCGAGCCGAACGAACGAGGGAGCGCGTTGTGCCAGTAGAGAGCAAGAACAGCTTCGGAGCCCGCGCCACGCTCGAGGCGGGCGGCCAGACGCTGGACTACTTCCGCATCGATGCCATCGACGGCGCCCGGCGCCTGCCGTTCAGCCTGAAGGTCCTGCTGGAGAACGTGCTGCGCACCGAGGACGGTCAGAACGTCACGGCCGAGCAGGTGCAGGCGCTGGGCAAGTGGCGCCCGGACGCCGAGCCCGACACCGAGATCCAGTTCACCCCGGCGCGGGTCATCATGCAGGACTTCACCGGCGTCCCGGCCGTGGTCGACCTCGCCACCATGCGCGAGGCCGTCGTCGACCTCGGCGGCGACGCGACGAAGATCAACCCGCTGGCGCCGGCGGAGCTGGTCATCGACCACTCGGTGATCGCCGACCTGTTCGGCACGCCCGACTCCTTCCAACGCAACGTCGAGCTGGAGTACGAGCGCAACAAGGAGCGCTACCAGTTCCTGCGCTGGGGCCAGACCGCGTTCCGCGAGTTCAAGGTGGTGCCGCCGGGCACCGGCATCGTGCACCAGGTCAACATCGAGTACCTGGCCCGGGTGGTCTTCGCCCGTGACGGGCTGGCCTACCCCGACACCCTCGTCGGCACCGACTCCCACACCACGATGGTCAACGGCCTCGGCGTGCTCGGCTGGGGTGTCGGCGGCATCGAGGCCGAGGCCGCGATGCTCGGCCAGCCGGTCAGCATGCTCATCCCCCGCGTCGTGGGCTTCAAGCTCACCGGCGAACTGCCCGACGGCTCGACCGCCACCGACCTCGTGCTCACGATCACCGAGATGCTGCGCGAGCACGGCGTGGTCGGCAAGTTCGTCGAGTTCTACGGCACCGGAGTGGGCGCCGTCCCGCTCGCGAACCGCGCCACCATCGGCAACATGAGCCCGGAGTACGGCTCCACCTGCGCGATCTTCCCGATCGATGACGAGACCCTGCGGTACCTGCGCTTCACCGGCCGCAAGGACGACCAGATCGCCCTCGTCGAGGCGTACGCCAAGGCCAACTCGCTGTGGCACGAGCCGGACAACGAGCCCGAATTCTCCGAGACCCTCGAACTCGACCTGTCGAGCGTCGAGCCGTCCCTGGCCGGCCCGAAGCGGCCCCAGGACCGGGTGCCGCTGAAGCGGTCGAAGGCGATGTTCCGCGAGGCTCTCGGCGCCTACGTCGACGGCGACTCGGTCCAGAACGGGGTCGACGAGTCGGTGGACGAGACCTTCCCGGCCTCCGACCCGGCGGCGCCGGGCCAGAACGCCGGCACCCCGGTGCATTCCGCGGCGTCCGGGGCGCGCGGTCGCACCTCGAACCCCACCCCGGCGACCATCGACGGCACCGAGACGATCCTCGACCACGGCGCCGTGGTGATCGCCGCGATCACGTCGTGCACCAACACCTCCAATCCGTCGGTGATGGTCGGTGCCGCGCTGCTCGCCAAGAAGGCGGTCGAGAAGGGCCTCACCCGTAAGCCGTGGGTGAAGACCTCGCTCGCGCCCGGCTCCAAGGTGGTCACCGACTACTACGACCGCTCCGGGCTGACGCCCTACCTGGAGAAGCTCGGGTTCAACCTCGTCGGCTACGGGTGCACCACGTGCATCGGCAACTCCGGCCCGATCATCGAATCGGTGTCCGACGCGGTCAACGAGGGCGATCTCGCCGCGACCGCGGTGCTCTCCGGAAACCGAAACTTCGAGGGTCGGATCAACCCGGACGTGAAGATGAACTACCTGGCATCACCGCCGCTGGTGGTCGCCTACGCGCTGGCGGGGTCGATGGACGTCGACCTGTTCGAAGATCCGCTGGGCACCGGCGAAGACGGCAATCCCGTTTTCCTCAAGGACATCTGGCCCTCGCCGCAGGAGATCGAGGAAGTCATCGACCAGGCGATCGCCAGCGAGATGTACACCACCGACTACGCCGACGTGTTCGCCGGCGACGAGCAGTGGCAGAGCCTGCCCACGCCCGAGGGCGACACCTTCGAGTGGGACGCCGAGTCGACCTATGTCCGTAAGCCTCCGTATTTCGACGGCATGGAGCGCGAGCCGGAGCCGGTCACCGACATCGAGGGCGCACGGGTGCTCGCCAAGCTGGGCGACTCGGTCACCACCGACCACATCAGCCCGGCCGGCTCCATCAAGGCCGACTCCCCCGCCGGCAAGTACCTGGCCGAGCACGGCGTCGACCGGCGCGACTTCAACTCCTACGGTTCGCGGCGCGGCAATCACGAGGTGATGATCCGCGGCACCTTCGCGAACATCCGGCTGCGCAACCAGCTCGCCCCCGGCACCGAGGGCGGGGTGACCCGCGACTTCACCACCGACGGTGAGGTGACCTCGATCTTCGAGGCCTCCCGCAACTACGCCGACGCCGGGACCCCGCTCGTCATCCTCGCCGGCAAGGAATACGGGTCCGGCTCCTCGCGCGACTGGGCGGCGAAGGGCACGGCCTTGCTCGGCGTGCGTGCGGTGATCGCCGAGACCTACGAGCGCATCCACCGCTCCAACCTGATCGGCATGGGTGTCCTGCCGCTGCAGTACCCCGACGGCGAATCCGCCGAGTCGCTGGGCCTGACGGGCGAGGAGACCTTCTCGATCACCGGCGTCACCGGGCTCAACGACGGCGGCACGCCGCGCACCGTGCACGTGCAGGCCGCCTCGCCGAACGGGACGGACGTCGAGTTCGACGCCACGCTGCGCATCGACACCCCCGGTGAGGCGGACTACTACCGCCACGGCGGGATCATGCAATACGTCTTGCGCTCCCTGCTCTGAGCGCCTGCACGCTGGTGCCGGGTTCCGTCCGGCCGGGCGGCGCGCTAATCTGCCAGCGATATGTTCGACGGCGGAACAAATAGGAGGTCGACCGCGATGGTGCAGGCGACGAAGGAAGACCGGTTCAGTTTCGGGTTGTGGACGGTGGGGTGGCCGGGTCGCGATCCGTTCGGCGATGCCACCCGCGGGCCGGTGGATCCGGTGGAGTCGGTGCATCAGCTGGCCGGGCTGGGCGCGTGGGGGGTGACCTTCCACGATGACGACCTGATCCCGTTCGGGTCGTCGGCCGCGGACCGGGACAAGACCATCGCCCGGTTCCGGGACGCGCTGGCCGAGACCGGGCTGGTCGTGCCGATGATGACCACGAACCTGTTCACCCACCCGGTGTTCAAGGACGGCGGGTTCACCAGCAACGACCGGTCGGTGCGCCGGTTCGCGTTGGCCAAGGTGGCCCGCAACATCGACCTCGCCGCCGAACTCGGCGCCCAGACGTACGTGTTCTGGGGCGGCCGGGAGGGCGCCGAGTACGACGGCGCCAAGGACATCGGCGCCGCGCTGGACCGCTACCGCGAGGGCATCGACACCCTCGCCGCCTACGTCAAGGAGCGTGGCTACGGGCTGCGGTTCGCGATCGAACCCAAGCCCAACGAGCCGCGCGGGGACATCCTGCTGCCCACCGTGGGCCACGCGTTGGCCTTCATCGCCGAACTCGAGCACGGCGACATCGTCGGGGTGAATCCCGAGGTCGGGCACGAGCAGATGGCCGGGCTCAACTACACCGCCGGCATCGCCCAGGCGCTGTGGGCCGGGAAGCTGTTCCACCTGGACCTCAACGGGCAGCGCTCGATCAAGTACGACCAGGACCTCGTCTTCGGCCACGGCGACCTGCTCTCGGCGTTCTTCACCGTCGACCTGCTCGAACACGGCGCGTCCGGCAGCGCACCCGGTGCCGGCCGGGCATACGAGGGGCCCCGGCACTTCGACTACAAGCCGTCGCGCACCGAGGACATGAGCGGCGTCTGGGACTCCGCCCGCGCCAACATCAGCACCTACCTCCTGCTGCGCGAACGCGCCGCCGCCTACCGCGCCGATCCGGAGGTCCAGGCGGCCATGGCCGCTGCGGGCGTCGGCACCCTCGCCGAGCCGACCCTCGACCCGGGCGAGACCCTCGCCGACCTGCGCGGCGCGGTCGCCGATTTCGACCCCGACGCCACCGCCCAGCGCGGCTACGGCTTCGTCCGTCTCAACCAGCTCGCCCTCGAGCACCTCATCGGCGGCAGAGCGTGACAGTTCGTTACCACAGGGTGATCATGGGGCGGACAATCGCGGCACAGTTAACCTCGACGTCTTGATTCGGTAACGAGTTGGTGTCTCGGGTAGTTGTCGCGCGGTCCATCAGATATGTTCGCGCCCACGACATTCGGTGGGGGTTCTGGCGAAGCGCCAGGGCCACCCTTCACACACGGAAAGGCGTTCTGCATGCGCAAAAGCAGTGTGCACGTCGCGGCGATCGGGGTCGCCGCGGCATTCGCGCTCGCGGCCTGTAGCTCAAGTGGCGGCGGCGGCGGCAACTCCTCGGCACCGGCGACATCCGCCGCGGCCGGCGGCGCGACTTCGGCGGCCGCACCCTCCGCGCCCGCCACGGGCGGCTCGGGCGGCGGCGCGATCGATGGCAAGGGCGCAAAGGTCGGCATCATCCTGCCCGACCGGCAGTCGTCCAACCGGTGGATCTCCTCGGACCCGATCGCGCTGAAGGCGCGGTGCAAGGCCGACAACCTGACCTGTGACATCCAGAACGCGAACAACAGCGCCACGCAGTTCGTGGCGATCGCGCAGTCGATGATGAACAACGGCGCCAAGGTCCTGATCCTGACCGCCCTGGACCCGGCGTCGGCCGGCAAGGTCGAGACCCAGGCCAAGGCCAAGGGCATCATCACCATCGACTACGACCGGCTCGTCACCGGCGGGTCGGGCAGCCTGTACGTGTCCTTCGACAACACGAAGGTCGGCGAGCTGCAGGGCCAGACCCTGGTGAACTGCCCGCAGGTCAAGGGCAAGTCGTCGGTCACCTACGTCGACGTCAACGGCGCGCCGACCGACAACAACGCCACCCTCTTCAAGAACGGCTACGACAGCGTGCTGTCGAAGCAGGCCGGCTGGAAGAAGGTCGCCGACCAGTCGATCGCCGACTGGGACAACCAGCAGGCCGGCGTCACGTTCGCCTCGATGCTGCAGAAGAACCCCGGCATCCAGGCCGTGATGGTCGCGAACGACGGTATGGCCGGCTCGGTCATCACCGACCTCAAGAAGCAGAAGCTCGCGGGCAAGGTCGCGGTGTCCGGTCAGGACGCCACCGTCCAGGGCCTGCAGTCGATCATGGTGGGCACCCAGTGCTTCACCATCTACAAGCCGTCGGTGGACGAGGCCAACCCGGCCGTCGACGCCGCGGCGCAGTTCGCCACCGGCCAGATCCCGAAGACCACCCAGGTGACGGTCGACCCGACGAACCACCGCAAGGTGCCGTCGATGCTGGCGACGCCGATCGCGATCACCAAGGCCAACGTGGCCAAGCCGATCAACGACGCCTACACGCCGAAGGCGCAGACCTGCGCTGGCACCTACGCGGCGCTGTGCACCAAGGCGGGTGTCAAGTAGTCACGACGCTCTAGCGATGGCGTGGCCGGCCCCAGGTGTTTGACCCTGGAGCCGGCCACGCTCATGATGCGACCGTGACAGCGAGCACCGCCCGACACGAGGGAGCGATAGGCGTATGACAGACGAACCGATCCTGCGACTGCGCGGGATCAACAAGAGCTTCGGCGCAGTGCACGTGCTCAGGGACGTCGATTTCGACGCCTACGAGGGCCAGGTCACCGCGCTCGTCGGTGACAACGGCGCCGGCAAGTCAACGCTCGTCAAATGCATCGGCGGCACCCACTCGATCGACTCCGGCACCTACGAGTACGACGGGAAGCCCGTCACGGTGCACACCCCGCGTGACGCCTCGGCGCTCGGGGTCGAGATCGTCTACCAGGACCTCGCGCTGTGCGAGAACCTCGACGTCGTGCAGAACATGTTCCTCGGCCGCGAGCGCATGCGCGGCATCGTGCTCAACGAGGAGTCGATGGAGATCGCCGCGCGCGACACGTTGTCCTCGTTGTCGGTGCGCACCCTGAAATCGGTACGGCAGCGCGTGTCCAGCCTGTCCGGCGGCCAGCGGCAGACCGTGGCGATCGCCAAGGCGGCGCTGTGGCGCTCGAAGCTGGTCATCCTCGACGAGCCGACCGCTGCGCTCGGCGTCGCCCAGACCGCGCAGGTGCTCGACCTGGTGCGCCGGCTCGCCGACCAGGGCGTGGCCGTCGTCCTGATTTCGCACAACATGCTCGACGTGCTGCAGGTGTCGGACAAGATCGCCGCGCTGTACCTCGGCCAGATGGCCGCGATCGTCGACCGCAAGGACGTCAACCAGACCCAGATCGTCGAACTCATCACGAGCGGCCGCACCGGTGACATCGGGCTGGTCCCGCAGCAGACGGCAGGAGCGGCGCGATGAGCGACATCCAGAACGACGCGGTGGACGTCGCGAAGCCGGCGGCCGAAACCGACACACCGCCGCCGGAGGAGATCGACTCCGAGAGCATCACCGACGCCGCGCTGACGGCCCCGAGCGGCGGGCTGGGCGACTACGTCCAGGCCTACATCGCCCGGGTTCGCGGCGGCGACATGGGTTCGCTGCCCGCCGTCGGCGCCCTGATCGTCCTCGCGATCTTCTTCTCCTTCGCGGAGAGCGGCTTCTTCTCCCTCGGCAACCTGGCCAACCTGGTGACGCAGGCGGCGCCGTCGGTGCTGTTGGCCATGGGCCTGGTGTTCGTGCTGTTGCTCGGCGAGATCGACCTGTCCGCCGGCGTGACCTCGGGCGTCGGCGCGGCCACCACCGCGGTTCTGCTGCTGCACGGCTGGCCCTGGCCGCTGGCAGTGATCGCCGCGATCGTGGTCGGCCTGGTGATCGGCTATTTCATCGGCATCATGCGCGCCAAGGTGCGCGTGCCGTCCTTCGTCGTCACGCTGGCACTGTTCCTGGGCCTGCAGGGCGTCGTGATTCTGATCGTCAACAGCGCACACACGCAGGGCAACATCACGCTCAAGAGCAATGTGCTCAACGACATCGAGAACTCACCGATGCCCACCTGGCTCGGTTGGGTCCTCGCGATCGTCTGCGTCGGCGGCTACACCCTGTCCCGGGTGCTCACCGCGCGCACGCGGATCCGCGGCGGGCTGCCGGCCGAGCCGTCGAGCGTCATCGCGGCGAAGGCGATTTCCTTCGCGGTCGTCGCATTCCTGTTCGTCTTCCTGTTGAACCAGGACCGCGCGCTGAACAAGGCGAGCGGCGTGAGGGTGGTCAACGGCAAGCTGGTCAAGGTCGCGCACACCCCGCTCGAGGGCGTGCCGTGGGTGGTCATCGTCATCCTGGTACTGGTCGTCGCGCTCGGTTTCGTACTCAGCCGCACCCGTTACGGGCGCCACGTCTACGCGGTCGGCGGTAACGACGAGGCCGCTCGCCGGGCCGGCATCCGCGTCGACGCCATCCGCATCTCGGTGTTCATGATCGGCTCCGGGATGGCCATGGTCTCCGGTGTCGTGCTCGCGTCGGAGATCGGCGTGAACAACGCGGAGGGCGGTGGCAACACGCTGCTGCTCGCGGTCGGCGCGGCCGTCATCGGTGGCACCAGCCTGTTCGGCGGCAAGGGCAAGATCACCGACGCCGTCATCGGTGGCCTCGTCGTCGCCGTGATCATCAACGGCATGTCCGACCTGCTGCAGGGTCAGAACAACGCGGCCTACCAGGCGATCGTCACCGGTGGCGTGCTGCTGCTGGCCGCGACCGTCGACGCGCTGTCCCGGCGACGGGCCGGCGCCAGCGGCCTGGCCTGAACCGCACACCGTTTCGCGCCCGGCCATGCCAACTCCCGTCGCCCGCCCGGACGACATGCGCCGGCACAACCTGGCGCTGGTGCTGTCCGAGGTGCATCGCGACGGCGTGGTGACCCGGGCCGAGCTGACCGCTCGGCTCGGGGTGAGCCGTTCGACCGTGGGCGCACTGGTGGCCGACCTGGTGGAGTTGGGGCTGGTCCAGGAGTCCGTCCCGCGCGGCCGAGGAGGTGCGGGCCGACCGTCGCACGTGGTCGGCCCGCACCCGGGCGGACCGTTCGTCGTCGCGGTCGACGTCGACGTGCCGCACGTGACCGCGGCCGCCGTCGGCCTGGGCGGTGCGCAGCTGGCCCGCGAGGTCGTCCAGGTCGACTCGGCCCATCCCCCGGCTCCCGAGGACGTGGTCGACCAGATCCTGGAGATCGTGCCGAAACTGTGCGCGACGGCGAGCCTGACCGGCCCACCGGTGTGCATCGGGGTGAGCGTGCCCGGCACGGTCGACCGGCATCTCGGCACCGTCGGGCTCGCACCCAATCTCGGCTGGCGCGACGCCGCGTTCGGGGCGATGCTCGCCGAGCGCGCCACGTCCGACGTCCCCGTCGTGGTGGGCAACGACGCCGACCTGTCGGTGCTCGCCGAGCGCGCCCGCGGCGCGGCCCGCGGTTGCGACGACGTGGTGTTCCTGATGGGTCGCACCGGTGTGGGCGCCGGCATCATCGTCAACGGCGCGCCGTTGCGAGGACACGACGGCCATGCCGGCGAGATCGGGCACAACGTGGTCGACTCGTCCGGGCCGCTGTGTCATTGCGGCAAACGCGGCTGCCTGGAGACCTATGTGGGCAACACTGCGCTGCTCACCCTGGCCGGGCGCCGGCGGCGCGGCCGCGGCGACGGTGACGACGCGCGCCTGGTGTTCGAGGCGGCCCGCGCCGGCGATGCCCGGTCGGCCGAGGCGGTGCGCTCGGTGGCATCGTCGCTCGGGCGCGCGATCGCCGGGCTGGTCAACACCCTCAACCCCGAGCGAGTGTTGCTCGGCGGATCGTTCGCCGAGGTGCTGGACATGGCCCGCGAGGACCTGCAGGCGGCGCTGGACACCTACGTGCTGGACGCGCCCGGCGAGACCGTGCTGCTTTCGAAATCCACACTTGGCGTCGACTCGGCATTGATCGGAGCGGCGGAGATCGCATTCATGCAGTTGCTCGCCGATCCGCTCGACCGGCGGATGCTCGCGACCCGCTGACCGCCGTTTCGGAAAGCGAAGGCGTCAGTCGACGCCGGCGGCCTGGCGTTCGAACTGGGTGCGGAACAACTCGGCGTACATCCCGTTGCGGGCGAGCAGGTCGCGGTGCCGACCGGTCTCGACGATGCGGCCGGCCTCGAGCACGACGACCGTGTCGGCGTCGAGGATCGTCGACAACCGGTGGGCGATCACCAGCGAGGTGCGACCGGCCAGCGCGCGCGACAGCGCCGCCTGCACGGCCACCTCGCTCTCGCTGTCGAGGTGCGCGGTCGCCTCGTCGAGGATCACGATCGCGGGTGCCTTGAGCAGCACCCGGGCGATCGCGAGCCGCGCCTTCTCCCCGCCCGAGAGCCGGTAACCGCGGTCACCGACGACCGTATCCAGCCCTTCGGGCAGCGAGCGCACGAGTTCGCCGATCTGCGCCGCGTCGATCGCTTCCCACAGCGCGTCGTCGGTGGCCGCCGCGGGGTTTGCAGCCGCGTAGAGCAGGTTGCCGCGGATCGTGTCGTGGAACATGTGCGCTTCCTGGCTGACGACCCCGATGCGGTCGTGCAGCGACTGCTGGGTCACGTCGCGCACGTCGACCCCGCCGATCCGCACGTGTCCCTCGGTCACGTCGTAGAGCCGCGGCACCAGTTGACTGATCGTCGTCTTGCCGGCACCTGACGGCCCGACCAGCGCGACGAGCTGGCCGGGCTCGGCCCGGAACGACACCCCGTGCAGCACCGGCGGGCTGATGCCGCTGTCGAGCACCGCGACGTCCTCGAGCGAGGCGAGTGAGACGTCCGCCGCGTTCGGGTAGGCGAAGTGCACGTCGTCGAACTCGATGCTGCGAGCGTCGGCGGGCAGCGGCTGCGCGGCGGGCGCGTCCTGGATCATCGGCTCGAGGTCGAGCACCTCGAACACCCGGTCGAAGCTGACGAGTGCGCTCATCACGTCGACCCGTGCGTTCGACAATGCGGTGAGCGGTCCGTACAGGCGGGTGAGCAGCAGCGCGAGCGTGACGACCGTGCCGGCCGACAGGCGACCCTCGATCGCGAAATACCCGCCCAGGCCGTACACCAGCGCTTGTGCGAGGGCGGCCACGAGGGTGAGCGAGACGAAGAACGCGCGACCGTACATCGCCGACGTGACGCCGATGTCGCGCACCCGGTCGGCGCGGCCGCGGAACGAGTCGGCCTCGCGCTCGGGGTGGCCGAACAGCTTGACCAGCATCGCTCCGGCGACGTTGAACCGCTCGGTCATCGTGGCGTTCATCGAGGCGTTGAGGTTGTAGGACTCCCGCGTGATCTCCTGCAACCGGGCTCCGATGCGCCGGGCCGGCAGCACGAACAGCGGCAGCATCACGATCGAGATCAGGGTGATCTGCCAGGACAGCGTGAACATCACGGCCGCGGTGAGCGTCAGGCTGACCACGTTGGACACCAACCCGGACAACGTCGACGTGAACGCCTGCTGGGCACCGAGCACGTCGTTGTTCAGGCGGCTGATCAGTGCGCCGGTCTGGGTGCGGGTGAAGAACGCCAGCGGCATGCGCTGCACGTGATCGAACACCGACGTACGCATGTCGTAGATCAGGCCCTCACCGATGCGCGCGGAGTACCAGCGCTGGGCGAAGGACAGCACGGCGTCCACGACGGCGAGCACCGCGATCACGACCGCGATCTCGACCACCACGCGGGCCGCGCCGCTGCCGGTGATCTCGTTGACGACCCGCCCGGCGAGCACCGGCGTGATCACCCCGATCAGCGCGTCGCCGATCACCAGGATCAGGAAGATCACGAGCTCGACGCGGTACGGCGTGGCAAAGCGCAGGACCCGCCGCCACGTGCCGGGCGGCAACTGGCGGGCCGTCGCGTTGCGGTCGCGCCGGCCCATCGAGCGCATCGCCAGGTAGTGGTTCATCGACATCGGCAGACCTCCGCCTCCCGAACGCCCGCGACCACGTCCGTGTTCCCGCCCCCCGCCCCCCACACGGGTCGAATGGCGCGAAGAGCCCGCGTTCAGTCGTCGAGTCCGGCGAGCGAGCGCATGCGGCGGTACTGGGCGTCGCGCTCGGCGGCCTGCTGCTCGTCCTGCGAACGGGTGCCGGCCCGGCGCAGCAGCGCCTTGGTCTCGACCGCGGCGTTGCGGTCGACGGCCAGCAGCGCAGCGACGGTCTGCTCGACCGCGGCGTCGAGCTCCGCGGCCGGAACCACCCGGGACACCAGGCCGAGACGCAGCGCCTCTTCGGCTGCCGACGCGGCGTCCGGTCAGGCAGATGTCGGCGGCGATCGAATAGCCGACGAGGTCGACGAGGCGTTTGGTGCCGCCGAGATCGGGCACCAGACCCAACGTCGCCTCGGCCATGGTGAATTGCGCGTCGTCGGCGGCGATGCGCAGATCGGCGCCGAGCGCGAGCTGGAAACCGGCACCGATCGCATGCCCGTGCACGGCTGCGATGCTCACCAGATCCGCTCGTGAGGACCAGTCGAAGGCCTGTTGCCAATCGGCGATCAACGCCGTGGCCTCGGCCTGCGACTTGCGCGGCAGCGTGAGGATGCCGTCCGGCGCGCCCGGCCCGAACAGTTCGCGGTCCAGCCCGGCCGAGAACGCTCGACCTGCCCCGCGCAGGACGGCGACCCGGATGTCGCCGGGCAACGCGCGCCGCGCGCGCGCCAGCTCGGTCCACATCGGCGGTGACTGACAGTTCAGCCGATCGGGTCGGTCGAGGGTGAACGTGGCGACCCCCGGAAGCAGATCGACCCGGAAGCCAGCTTCCGGGTCGATCTCGAGCTCCTGCATGGCCGCAGGCTACTTCGCCTTCGCTTTGCCCTTCGAGGCGGTCTTGGTCCGCGTCGCGCCACCACGGCCACGCAGCGTGACACCGGATTCGGTCAGCACGCGGTGGACGAAGCCGTACGAGCGTCCGTGCTTGTCGGCAAGTTCGCGGATGCTCGTGCCCTTGTCGTAGGACTTCTTGAGCTCCCCCGCGAGCTTGGACCGCTCGGCGCCCGTGATCCGCGCGCCCTTCTTCAGTACTGCCATGATTTCCTCTCGATCATGCCGACCAGCCCCCGCAGGCAGGTCGGCTTTTTCGGTTGCGTGCGCAACCTCTAGCCGTTGATAGCACCGGATCAAATCCGATGCAAGATCGACAGCTACCACGTTTCCGGATTGATGGTTAAGAAATCATCAAGCCCTCAGAAGAAGATCACCCAAGCCCGGACATCCGGGATTTCTTGCTTGCCGAAGATCACGCGAGCGCAATCAAATCCGAAAGCTCCGCGCTCCACGAGTCCTCCACCCCGTCGGGCAGCAGAATGACCTTCTCTGGTTGCAGAGCGTCGACCGCACCCTCATCGTGAGTGACCAAAACGATCGCGCCGGCGAAGGTTCGCAACGCATCGAGCACCTGCTGACGGCTCACCGGGTCGAGGTTGTTCGTCGGCTCGTCGAGCAGCAGCACGTTGGCCGCACCGGTCACCAGCATCGCCAGGGCGAGGCGGGTCTTCTCACCGCCGGAGAGCACGCCCGCGGGCTTGTCGACATCATCGCCACTGAACAGGAACGCGCCGAGGATCTTTCGCAATTCGGTGTCGGTGAGATCGGCGCGACCGACGCTGCTCGCGGCACTGCGCATGTTCTCCAGCACCGTGCGGTCGTGGTCGAGCGTCTCGTGCTCCTGTGCGTAGTAGCCGAGTCGCAGGCCGTGGCCGGGAACGACCTCGCCGGTGTCCGGCGCCTCGAGTCCGGACAGCAACCGCAGCAGGGTGGTCTTCCCGGCGCCGTTCAGGCCGAGGATGACCACCCGGGCGCCACGATCGACGGCGAGGTCGACGTCGGTGAACACCTCGAGCGAGCCGTAGGACTTCGACAACCCGGTCGCGGTCAAGGGCGTACGACCGCAGGGCGCAGGTGCCGGAAATCGCAATCGCGCGACCTTGTCTGCGGTGCGTATCTCGGCGAGTCCTGCCGCAAGTGCGGCTGCCCGGCGGTCCATCTGATGCGCTGCCCGGGCCTTCGTCGCCTTGGCCCGCATCTTGTCCGCCTGGGAGCGCAACGACTCGATCTTGCGTTGCGCGTTGGCCCGCTCACGGTGCCGGCGTTTCTCGTCGGCCTCGCGTTGCTGCAGATACGCCTTCCACCCGACGTTGTACGGGTCGAGCGCGGCGCGGTTCGCGTCGAGATACCAGACCTTGTTGACCACGGTGTCCAGCAGCCCGACGTCGTGGCTGATCAGCACCAGACCCCCGGTGTGCTGGCGCAGGAAATCGCGCAACCAGACGATGGAGTCGGCATCGAGGTGGTTGGTCGGCTCGTCGAGCAGCAACGTGGTCGGTTCGGCGCCGGAATCGGCGAACAGGATGCGGGCCAGCTCGACCCGGCGCCGCTGGCCACCGGACAGGGTGCGCAGCGGCTGCTGCAGCACCCGCTCCGGCAAGCCCAGATTGGCACAGATCCGTGCGGCTTCGCTCTCGGCCGCGTAGCCGCCGAGGGCGGTGAAGCGGTCCTCGAGCGCCCCGTAGCTGCGCAACAAGGTGGCGTCGTCGGGGCGCTCGGCCAGCTGCAGCTGGGCCTTCGCGATGTCGGTCACCAGCGTGTCCAACCCGCGCGCGGACAGGACCCGGTCGCGGGCGAGGACGCTGAGGTCGCCGGTGCGCGGGTCCTGCGGCAGGTATCCGACCGGGCTGGTCCGCTCGATACGACCCGCGTGCGGGAGGGTCTCGCCGGCGAAGGTGCGCAGGGTGGAGGTCTTCCCGGCGCCGTTGCGCCCGACCAGGCCGATGCGGTCGCCGGGCTGGACGCGCATCGTGGTGGGCTCGAGCAGGATGCGCGCGCCCGCGCGCAGCTCCACCTGGGTTGCGGTGATCATGTTCAAGCTCCTCGAGATGGGCACAGCTGTGGCGTCGTGACTCGCCACATCACCTCTGAGTGCGGACCACCATGCCGACCAGGGTACCCGTCCCGCACGTGCGGCATGATGATCTGGCCGCATGGCGGGAGGACTCCATGGACTACAACGACGATGCCCGGCTGGACACGTCGCAGGTCGAGGACCGGCGCGGCGCCGGTGGGGGTGCCAGTGGCGGCGGTCTCGGCGGTCTGGGCGGGGCACTCGGCGGCATGCTCGGCGGCAAGGGCGCGGCGCTGGGCGGCGGCGGCGTCGGGATCATCGGGGTCGTCATCTTCTTGCTGGTCGCGTTCGTCGGCGGCGGGGGCGGCGGCCAGGCGGCGTCGGTGCTGGGCGAGCTCGGCCAAAACGGGCAGCCGGCCACCGCGGACAACTCCCAGATCAAGTCCGAGTGCCGCACCGGCAAGGACGCCGACGACCACCTCGAGTGCGCGATCGTCGCCGACATCGACTCCATCCAGGGCTACTGGGCCACCGAGGTGCCGCGCCTGGGCACCCGGTACACGCCGGCCCCGACGGTGTGGTTCAGCAGTCAGGTCTCGACCGCCTGCGGGGCGGCCAGCAGTGGCGTGGGCCCGTTCTACTGTCCCGCGGACAAGAAGGTCTACATCGACCTCTCGTTCTACGACGAACTCAGGCAGCAGTTCGGTGCGACCGGCGGCCCGTTCGTGAACGCCTACGTGCTGGCGCACGAATACGGCCACCACGTCCAGAACCTGCTCGGCATCGAGGCCAAGGTGCGGACCCGCTCCGGCCCGACGTCGGATGCGGTGCGGCTCGAGTTGCAGGCCGACTGTTTCGCCGGTGTCTGGGCGCGTCATGCCACCGAACCCGACGCGAACGGCCGGGTCCTGATCAACAACATCACCCAGCAGGACTTCACCGACGCCCTCGACGCGGCCTCGAAGATCGGCGACGACTACATCCAGCGCAACCTGGGCAACGGGCGGGTCGACACCAGCCAGTTCACCCACGGCTCGTCCGCGCAGCGGGAGAAGTGGCTCACGACGGGCTACCGCACCGGCGACCCGCGCACCTGCGACACCTTCGCCACCAACAACCTCGGCTGAGTGGGTGAGCATGAGCAGCGACGACGGTCCGCGGATCCTCAACAAGAAGGCCTACATCGCGGAGGAGGCCAGGCTGCAGGGTGAGCTGGTGGCCTTCCAGGAGTGGATCCGGACGCAGGGACTGCGCCTGATCGTGATCTTCGAGGGTCGCGACACCGCCGGCAAGGGCGGCACGATCAAGCGCATCACGGCCCGGCTGAACCCGCGGCTGTGCCGGGTGGTGGCGTTGCCGGCACCCACCGAGCGCGAACGCACCCAGTGGTACTTCCAGCGCTACGTCTCGCACCTGCCCGCAGCCGGCGAGATCGTCATCTTCGACCGGTCCTGGTACAACCGGGCCGGCGTCGAGCGGGTCATGGGTTTTTGCACCGACCAGCAGTACGAGGAGTTCGCCCACACCGTCCCGCTGATCGAACGCGTGCTGATCCGCGACGGCATCGTGCTGGTCAAGTACTGGCTCAGCCTGTCCGACGACGAGCAGCGGCGCCGGTTCCAGTCGCGGATCGACGACCCGTCCAAGCGGTGGAAGCTCAGCCCGATGGACCTGGAGGCGCAGGCGCGGTGGGTCGACTACGCCGAGGCGAAGGACGCCATGTTCCGCTTCAGCGACACGCCGGAGAGCCCGTGGTGGGTGATCGACGCGGACGACAAGCGCTCGGCCCGCCTCAACGTGATGTCACACCTGCTCAGCACGCTGCCCTACGAGCAGCCACATTTCGGCAAGATCAAACTGCCCAAGCTCCAGCACCGCGACTACGAGCGGCCGCCCAAGGACACCCAGCGTTTCGTCCCGGAGCGTTACCGAGTGGTGTGAGCCGCCACCTGGACGCCGTCGCCGCGAAAGGTGCGTCGGTACTCCAGCGGTGACACGCCCATCGTGGCCCGCAGGTGCTGACGCAGCGTGGCTGCCGAACCCAGGCCGGCGCGTGCGGCGACCTCCTCGACCGGCGCGTCGGAGGCCTCCAGCAGGTGCTGTGCGCGCGCCAGCCGCTGCGCGAGCAGCCAGGCGCCGGGTGACTGGCCGGTCTCTTCGCGAAAGCGCCGGTTGAAGGTGCGCACGCTCATCTGCGCCTGTGCAGCGAACCGAGCGACGTCGATCGCCTGCCCGAGGTGGCCCAGCGCCCACTCGCGCGCCATCGCGGTGCTCGCGTCGTCGCCGGCCGGGACCGGACGCTCGATGAACTGCGCCTGCCCGCCGTGCCGCCACGGTGGCACGACGCAATCGCGCGCCACGTGGTTGGCGACCGCGACGCCGTGATCGCGCCGGATGATGTGCAGGCACAGGTCGATCCCGGCGGCCAGGCCCGCAGAGGTGAGCACGTCGCCGTCGTCGACGAACAGCAGGTCCTCGTCCAAGCGCACCGCGGGAAACAGGCGGCGGAACCGCTGCGCGTGCGCCCAGTGGGTCGTGGCGGGCCGGCCGTCGAGGCGCCCCGCCGCGGCCAGCACGAACGCGCCGGTGCAGATCGACACCAGACGGGCGTCGGGCCGGATCAGGTCGAGTGCCGCCTGCACGTCGTCATCGAGCGTGCCGTGGCGCCGCGCGGACGGCAGCCGGGTGCCGGGCACGATCACCGTGTCGACCGCGGACAGCGCGTCCACACCCGCGCCGGGCACGATCTGGTAGCCGTGCGAGGTGGGGACCGGCGCGGCCGACAATCCGACGGTGGTGACCTCGTACAGCGGCTCGCCGTCCGGCCCGCGGGCGCTGCCGAACAGTTGCGGCGGAATGACCGCGTCGAAACCGACCACCGGTGCAAGCAGCAGGACGGCCACCCGATGCGGATCGCTCATGGCAGGATTCTTGCACATATTGGCAATCCTGCCACTGGTGCGCCCGACCACTCGTCACCGAATATGAGCGGGTGAGCATTCCGGGCCCGATGGTCGAGGAGCCGCTGGACTCCCCCGAGCCGACGCCGCAGGTGTTGCGGCGCTGGCGGCTGCACCGGGCCTGGCTCGTGGCCGCGGTGACCTTCGTGACCATGCTCGGCGCGGCGGCGTTCCGTGCGGTCCCCAGCGTGTTCATGGATCCGCTGCACATGGAGTTCGGCTGGTCGCACGCCACCATCGGCGCGGCGATGTCGATCAACATGGTGCTGTTCGGGCTGATGTCGCCGTTCGCGGCCGCCCTGATGGACCGCTTCGGCATCCGGCCGGTGGTGTGCGTCGCACTCCTCCTGGTCGCCGCAGGCAGCGGGCTCACGGTGTTCATGACGCAGAGCTGGCAACTGCTGCTGTGCTGGGGGCTGCTGGTCGGCCTCGGCACCGGTTCGATGTCGATGGCCTTCGTCGCCACCGTGTCCACCCGCTGGTTCGTGGCCCGGCGCGGGCTGGTGAGCGGCATCCTGACCGCGGCGAACGCCACCGGGCAGCTCATCTTCCTGCCGCTCGTCGCATCGCTGACCACCCACCACGGCTGGCGCCCCGCGACGGTGACGGTGACGATCGCCGCACTGGCCGTGATCCCGCTGGTGCTGTTCCTCATGCGCGACCATCCGCACGATCTCGGGCTGCGGGCCTTCGGCGCCACCGAGTTCGATCCCGGACCGCCGCGGGCGTCGCGCACCGGCAGCAGCGCCGCGGTGGCGATCCGCTCGCTCGTCGACGCCGCCCGCACCCGGCCGTTCTGGCTGCTCGCGGGCAGTTTCGCGATCTGCGGCGCCACCACCAACGGGTTGATCGCCACCCACTTCATCCCGGCTGCCCACGATCACGGCATGCCGATCACCGTCGCCGCGAGCCTGCTCGCCGTCGTGGGCGTGTTCGACGTCTGCGGGACGATCGCATCGGGCTGGCTCACCGACCGGTTCGACCCGCGGATCCTGCTCGTCTGCTACTACATCGGCCGCGGCCTGTCGCTGCTCGCGCTGCCATCGCTGCTGGCCCCGCACACCAATCCGAGCACCTGGGTGTTCATCCTGTTCTACGGGCTGGACTGGGTGGCGACCGTGCCGCCCACGGTCGCGCTGTGCCGACAGTTCTTCGGTGAACGCGCACCGGTCGTCTTCGGTTGGGTGTTCGCCTCGCACCAAGTGGGCGCCGCGGTGGCGGCCTCCGGCGCCGGCTTCATCCGCGACGTCAACGGCACGTACGACCTCGCGTTCTATCTCGGCGCCGGCCTGTGCGTGTTCGCTGCGGCAATGTGCGCCGCGATCGGCCGACGGCGCGTGGGCGCGGCAGCCGCGGTGACTGCCTGATCGGAGCATGGCAGTGAGAGGGTTCGGTGATGGAACTGACCCTCATCGCGGTCATCGGCGTCGTGGCCATCGTGACGGTCGCAGCGATGGCCGAGCGAATGGGTGTCGCGGCGCCGCTCGTGCTGGTCGTGGTGGGTGTCGGGTTGAGCTTCCTGCCCGGGTTGCCGCACATCGAGATCGATCCGGAGATCATCCTCACCGGCGTGCTGCCGCCGCTGCTCTACGCGGCGGCCACCAGGATGCCTGCGACCGACTTTCGGCGCGACCTGCGGCCGATCTCCGGTCTGGCCATCGTGCTCGTCGTGCTGACCACGGTGTGCTGCGGATACCTGTTCAACTGGCTGCTCGCCGGGCTGGGCCTCGCCGCGGCGTTCGCGCTCGGCGCCATCATCAGCCCGACCGACGCGGTGGCCGCCACCGCCGTGGGCAAACGGCTCGGGCTCCCGTCGCGGCTCCTCACCATCCTGGAGGGCGAAGGCCTCGTCAACGACGCGTCCTCACTCGTGTTGTTGGCCTCGGCGGTCACCGCGATCACCGCGACGGTGCACCTCTGGCACATCGGGCTCGACTTCGTCTACTCGGTGGCGCTGGCGGTGGCGATCGGATTCGTCATCGGGCACGCCAACGTGATCGTGCGGTCCTGGCTCGACGACGCGGTGTTCAACACGGCCGTGTCCTTCACCGTGCCGTTCATCGCCTTCCTGCCGGCCGAGGCGCTCAACGCCTCCGGGATCCTCGCGGTGGTGGTCACCGGCCTGGTGAGCGGTCACGAGGCCCCGCGCCGGCTGCGTGCCCGGGACCGGCTGGCGGAATCGGTCAACTGGGCAACCGTGGCGTTCCTGCTCGAAAGCGGGATCTTCCTGGTGATGGGGTTGCAGCTCAAGACACTGCTCGACGCGGACACGGCGGCGCACCTGAGCGCGAGCAAGGCCCTGTGGGTCGGGCTGATCGCCTCCGTGGTCGCAGTCGTGCTGCGGGTGGCCTACGTCGTCCCCTTGGTGGCCCGGATGCGCCGCACCGCAGACCGCGCGGCCGCGGTCAAGCCAAAGCTTGCGGATTTCGAAACTAGGGTCAACGATCCGGACGCGACCCGCCGGTTCGACGACCAGCACAAGGAGCGGCTGCTGCGCCGCTTGGTACGCAAGCGCAGCGACGTCGAGTTCTATCTCACCGCCGATTTCGGCTGGCGGGGCGGCGCGATCCTCGCGTGGTCGGGCATGCGCGGCGCGGTGACGGTAGCCGCGGCCCAGACCCTGCCGACGGACACGCCGTACCGCCCGCAGCTACTGCTCATCGCGTTCACGGTGGCTGTCACCACCTTGCTCGTGCAAGGCCTGTCGTTGCCGGCGGTCATCCGTGCGCTGCACATTCCCGGCGACGACAACGCCGCCGACCGCAGCGAGTACGCGACGCTGCTCGACGAGATGGCCGACCGGGTGCGGGGCATGCTGGATGACCCCGGCCTCGAGCGGCCCAGCGGCTTGCCCTATGCCGACGGCGTGCTCGCCCGGGTCAGCGATGATCTTCGCCTACGCACCGATCGGACCGGCGAACTGCTCACCGTCGAGGCCGCCCGGGTGATGGAGTACCGCGAACTCATGCTGCGGGCGATCGCCCTGGAGCGCAGCGTGCTGCTGAGCGCACGCTCGGACGGGACCTACAGCTCACGTACCCTGCTGCGGGCACAACGCACCCTCGACGTCGAGGAGGCGCGGATGCAGTTGATCAGCGTGTCCGACGGCGACTGAGCTCGGACGGCGAGCGCAACGCTCAGGTGAACGCGCTGACGCCGGTGATCGCCCGGCCCACGATCAAGGTGTTGATCTCCCGGGTGCCCTCGAACGAGTACAGCGCCTCGGCGTCGTTGAAGTACCGCGCGATGCCGTATTCGAGCAGGATCCCGTTGCCGCCGAGCAGCTCGCGCGCAGCGGCCACCGTCTCGCGCAACCGGCTCGTGCAGTAGGACTTCGCCAGCGCGCCCTGCTCGTCGCGGAACACACCGCGATCCTGCAGCTGCGCGACGCGCACCGCCATGCCGAGCGACGCGGTGATGTTCCCGAGCATCTTGGCCAGCAGGTCCTGGACGAGCTGGAAGCCGCCGATCGGGCGGCCGAACTGGACCCGGTCGCGCGCGTACTGCACGGCCACCTCGTAGACGGCCATCATCGCGCCGACCGAGCTCCACGCAACCCCGCCGCGAGTATGACGCAGCACGGTGTTGGTGTCCTTGAACGAGTTCGCGTTCGCCAGCCGGTGGTCGTCGGGCACGCGTACACCGTCGAGGGTGATGTCCGCGTTCTGCGTCGTCCGCAGCGCGACCTTGCCGGTCATCTTGGTCGGCGTGAACCCGGGTGTGTCCTTCTCGACGACGAACCCCTTCACCGCGTCGTCGGCGACGTCGCGCGCCCAGATGACGATGAGGTCGGCGAAGGTGGCGTTGCCGATCCAGCGTTTGGCACCGTCGAGCACCCAGTCGTCGCCGTCGCGGCGCGCGGTGGTCTCGAGACCACCGGCCACATCCGAACCGCCGTGCGGTTCGGTGAGCCCGAATGCCCCGACGAGGTCGAGACGGCGCATGGCCGGCAGCCAGCGATCGCGTTGCTCCTCGGATCCGCAGTAGTGGATGGAGCCCATCGCCAGGCCGCTGTGCACACCGTAGAAGGACGCGAACGACGCGTCGATGCGGGCGATCTCGAGGCTGACGAACCCGGCGAGCAGACGACCCTGCGCGGGGGCGCCGGGCAGGTCGTACGGCAGCCCGATCAGGTCCAGCGCGGCGAAACCGGGCAACACGTCATGCGGGAACTCCGACCGGGCCCAGCAGTCGTCCGCGATCGGGGCGAGTTCGGTGCGCAGCCACTTCCGCAGTGATTCCAGCAGCGCACGCTCACGATCCTCGAGCAGGTCGCCGTAGTCGAACAGATCGGGATCTGTGTCGGCGCGGGCGCCGGGCACCGGGTCGGTGGGCATCGATCAGACGTTGAACCCGAGTGCCCGCAGTTGCTCCCGCCCGTCGTCGGTGATCTTGTCCGGACCCCACGGCGGCATCCAGACCCAGTTGATCTTGACATCGCTGGCGAGCGGGGTGGGGCCGCCGGTGAGCGCGGCGAAGGCCTGGTCCTCGATGACGTCGGTGAGCGGGCACGCCGCCGACGTCAGGGTCATGTCGACGGTGATGATCGGCGCAGCCTCGGTGTCGTCGGCGGCGTCGACGCGCACGTCGTAGACCAGGCCGAGATCGACGACGTTGATGCCGAGCTCCGGGTCGACGACATCGCGCATCGCCTCGTCGATGTCGTCGCGCGAGGGCAGGGTCGGTGCGCTCATGAGGAGGCCTCCCGTGATTCGGTATTCGTCTTGCCCCAGCCGGCCTCGGCCACGGCGCTCTTCATCGCCATCCAGCCCAGCAGCGCGCACTTGACCCGCGCCGGGTACTTCGAGACGCCCTCGAACGCGACGGCGTCGGCCAACTCGTCCTCGTCCGCTTCGGTCAGCTCGGCATCACCGCGCGACTGCATCAGCTCGAGGAACCGGCGCTCGAGCGCGATCGCGTCCTGGACCGGCTTGCCGACGACCAGCTCGCTCATCACCGAGGTCGAGGCCTGGCTGATCGAGCAGCCCTCGCCTTCCCAGCCGAGCTCGGCGATCTCGCCGTCGGCCACGCGCACCCGCACGGTGACCTCGTCGCCGCAGGTCGGGTTGACGTGGTGCACCTCGGCGTCGAAAGCCTCCGGCAGGCCGCGGTGCTGCGGGTGCTTGTAGTGGTCGAGAATGATCTCGCGGTACATCGATTCCATCGGCAGCGTCATTGAAACACCTTCCCGACGTTCTCAACGCCGCGGACCAGCGCATCGATTTCCTCGGTGGTCGTATAGATGCCGAAGGACGCGCGGGTGGTGGCGGGCACGCCGTAGCGCACGCAGACCGGCCGCGCGCAGTGATGGCCGGCGCGCACCGCGATGCCCTGCTCGTCGAGGAGCTGGGCGACGTCGTGCGGGTGGATGCCGTCCATGACGAAGGAGATGGTCGCACCGCGGTCGACCGGTGTCGTGGGCCCGATGATGCGCAACCCGGACACGGCCTGCAACCGCTGCAGCGCGTAGGTAGTGAGCGCCTTCTCGTGCTCACGGATGTTGTCCATCCCGAGCGCGGTGACGTAGTCGACGGCGGTGCCCAACGCGACGGCCTGGGCGATCATCGGGGTGCCGGCCTCGAAGCGGTGCGGCGGCTCGGCGTAGGTCGAGCCCTCCATCGTGACTGTCTCGATCATCTCGCCGCCGCCCATGAACGGCGGCAGGTCCTTGAGCAGGTCGTAGCGGCCCCACAGCACCCCGACGCCGCTCGGGCCGTACAGCTTGTGCCCGGTGAACGCCACGAAGTCGGCGCCGATCTGCTGCACGTCGAGCGGCAGGTGCGGCGCGGCCTGCGCAGCGTCGACGATCGAGTACGCGCCGACGGCCTTCGCGCGGGCGACGATGCGCTGCACCGGGTTGATGGTGCCGAGCGCGTTGGACTGGTAGACGAACGAGACGATCTTGGTGCGCTCGTTGATCACCTCGTCGATGGCCGACTCGACGAGGCGGCCTTGCTCGTCGATCGGGATCCAGCGGAACGTCGCGCCGGTGCGCTGCGCGAGCAGCTGCCACGGCACGATGTTGCTGTGGTGCTCCATCTCGGTGACGACGATCTCGTCGCCGGGGCCGATCCGGAACCGTTCGGCGCCGAGGAAGCTGTTGGCGTTGGAGAACGCGTAGGCCAGCAGGTTCAAGCGCGGCGGTGATGTTGCTGGTGAAGATGATCTCGTCGCGCGATGGGGCGTTGAGGAAGGCCGCCACCGTGTCGCGAGCGGTCTCGAACGCGGTGGTGGCCTCGCTGCCGAGGGTGTGCACCGCCCGCGCGACGTTGGCGTAGTGATTGGCGTAGAAATCGGCCTCGGCGTCGATGACCACCTGCGGCTTCTGCGCGCTGTTGGCCGAGTCGAGGTACACCAGCGGGTTGCCGTGCACCTCGCGGGCCAGGATCGGGAAGTCCTTGCGGACCGCCTCCACGTCGAGGGTCATGCCGATGCGGTCTCGTTGACGCCGAACCGCGCGTAGCCCTCCGCCTCGAGCTGCTCGGCAAGCTCCGGGCCGCCGGACTCGACGATCCGGCCGTCGAAGAACACGTGCACCCGGTCGGCCGCGATGTAGCGCAGGATGCGGGTGTAGTGGGTGATGAGCAGAGTGCCGATGCCGGTCTCCCGCACCTTGTTCACGCCCTCGCTCACGACCCGCAGCGCGTCGACGTCCAGGCCGGAGTCGGTCTCGTCGAGGATGGCGATCTTCGGCTGCAGCAGCTCGAGCTGCAGGATCTCGTGCCGCTTCTTCTCGCCGCCCGAGAAGCCCTCGTTGACACTGCGCTCGGCGAAGGCGCTGTCGATGCCGAGCTCGGTCATGGCGGAGTTGACCTCCTTGACCCAGGTGCGCAGCTTCGGCGCCTCGCCGCGCACCGCGGTGGCAGCAGTGCGCAGGAAATTGGACACCGACACCCCGGGCACCTCGACCGGGTACTGCATGGCCAGGAACAGGCCGGCGCGGGCCCGCTCGTCGACGGTCATGGCGAGCACGTCGGCGCCGTCGAGCGTGACGGTGCCACCGGTCACGGTGTACTTCGGGTGGCCGGCGATCGAGTACGCGAGGGTGGACTTACCGGACCCGTTCGGGCCCATGATGGCGTGGGTCTCACCGGAACGGACAGTGAGGTCGACACCGCGCAGGATCTCGGTCACGGTGTCGCCGGTGTCCGCTGTACCGACGGTGACGTGCAGGTCGCGGATCTCCAGGACGGACATTCAGGCGTTCTCCAACTCAGGGGTGAAGCCCAGGCGGGCCTCGATTGCGGTCATGATCTGGCGCTGCAGGTCGGGCACGCCCATGCGTCCGACGACGTCGGCGAAGAAGCCGCGCACTACCAGGCGGCGCGCTTCGGCTTCCGGAATGCCGCGCGACTGCAGGTAGAACAGCTGCAGGTCGTCGAACCGCCCGGTGGCGCTGGCGTGCCCGGCGCCGGCGATGTCGCCGGTCTCGATCTCGAGGTTGGGCACCGAGTCGGCGCGGGCGCCGTCGGACAGCAGCAGGTTGCGGTTCATCTCGTAGGTGTTGGTGCCGGTGGCGCTCGGACGGATGCGGACGTCGCCGATCCAGACCGTGCGCGCCGATTCGCCGAGCAACGCGTTCTTGTACAGCACGTCCGACGAGCAGTTGGGCTGGCTGTGGTCGACGAACAACCGGCTCTCGAAGTGCTGGCCGTCGCCGGCGAAGCTGACGCCCAGCAGCTGCGCGCGACCGCCGGGGCCGGCGAAGCGCACCGTCGGGACGATGCGCACGACCGAGCCGCTGAGGGTGACGTTGACATGCCGGTACGTGGCGTCGCGCCCGATCAGCGCGGCGTAGGAGGACAGCTGCACCGAGCCCTCGTCGGCGGCGTTGACCGCGATCACCGCGAGCTCGGCGCCGTCGCCGATCACGAACTCGACGTTGGCCGCGACCTCGATCAGCCCACCGTGGTCGATGACCAGCACCGCGCGGGCGTTGGCGCCGACCTCCACCACGTGGTGGGTGTAGGACCGGCCGCTGATGCCCTTGCGGCGCAGCACGATCGGCTCGTCGAGCTCGGCGCCGGCGTCGACCGTGACGTGCAGCCCGCGCGGGGCGCGGGCCATGGCGAGCGCGCTGACTCGGTCAGCCGGGACCAACGCGGTGCCGAACGCATCGAGCGTGGACGGGTCGACGACCTCGACGTGTGCGCCCGCGGGGACGGTCTCGTCGCCCTCGATCACACCGTCGGGTTCGAACGGCTCGAAGAACTCCCTGATGCGGGCGAGCGGGGTGAACCGCCAGTCTTCCTGCGACCTGTTCGGGATCGGAAAGTCATCCGGGTCCCGCGAGGTGAATCGCTCCGCGGGAGATCCGGTGGCGTTGAGCAAGGCAGTCAAATTAACCGACTGCTCCTTCCATCTGCAGTTCGATGAGGCGGTTGAGTTCGAGCGCGTACTCCATGGGCAGCTCGCGGGCGATCGGCTCGACGAACCCGCGCACCACCATCGCCATCGCCTCGTCCTCGGAGAGCCCGCGGCTCATCAGGTAGAACAGCTGGTCCTCGCTGACCTTCGAGACCGTCGCCTCGTGACCCATCGAGACGTCGTCCTCGCGGACGTCGACATACGGGTAGGTGTCCGAGCGGCTGATGTCGTCGACGAGCAACGCGTCGCACTTCACCGTCGAGGCGCTGTGGTGCGCGCCCTTGTTCACCTGCACCAGGCCGCGATAGCTGGTCCGCCCGCCGCCGCGCGCGACCGACTTCGAGATGATCGTCGAGGACGTGTACGGCGCCAGGTGCAGCATCTTCGCGCCGGCGTCCTGGTGCTGGCCCTCGCCGGCGAAGGCGATCGAGAGCACCTCGCCCTTGGCGTGCTCACCGGTCAGCCACACGGCCGGGTACTTCATGGTGACCTTGGAGCCGATGTTGCCGTCGACCCACTCCATGGTGGCGCCGGCCTCGGCCTTGGCTCGCTTGGTGACCAGGTTGTAGACGTTGTTCGACCAGTTCTGGATCGTCGTGTAGCGGCACCGGCCGCCCTTCTTCACGATGATCTCGACGACCGCGGAGTGCAGCGAGTCGCTGGAGTAGATCGGCGCGGTGCAGCCCTCGACGTAGTGCACATACGCGTCCTCGTCGACGATGATCAGGGTGCGCTCGAACTGACCCATGTTCTCGGTGTTGATGCGGAAGTAGGCCTGCAGCGGGATCTCGACGTGGACACCCTTGGGCACGTAGATGAACGAGCCGCCGGACCACACCGCGGTGTTCAGCGCGGAGAACTTGTTGTCCCCGGACGGGATCACCGAGCCGAAGTACTCCTCGAACAGCTCAGGGTGTTCCTTGAGGCCGGTGTCGGTGTCGAGGAAGATCACGCCCTGCCGCTCGAGCTCTTCGTTGATCTTGTGATACACGACCTCGGACTCGTACTGCGCCGCCACGCCCGACACCAGGCGCTGCTTCTCCGCCTCCGGGATGCCGAGCTTGTCGTAGGTGTTCTTGATGTCGGCGGGCAGGTCGTCCCATGACGCCGCCTGCTTCTCGGTCGACCGGACGAAGTACTTGATGTTGTCGAAGTCGATCCCGGACAGGTCCGAGCCCCACGTCGGCATCGGCTTCTTGTCGAAGATCGACAACGCCCGCAGGCGACGCTGGAGCATCCAGTCCGGCTCGCTCTTCTTGGCCGAGATGTCCCGGACGACCGCCTCGGACAGTCCCCGCTGCGCACTCGCGCCGGCGACGTCGGTGTCGGACCAGCCGAAGCCATAACGGCCGAGCGAATCGATCTGCTCGTCCTGGGTGAGGACGCGTTCGGGGGTGGTGGTCATATCTTTTGCTTCCTCCCAGAGGGGACGGACGGGGCTTGCGGGAGCGGAACGTGAGTGGTGCACACGCCGTCGCCGTGGGCGATCGTGGCCAGCCGCTGCACGTAGGTACCCAACACGCGTTCGAACGCCCGTGTTTCCGCCTCGCACAATTGCGGGAACTCGGCGGCCACGTGCGCGACCGGGCAGTGGTGCTGGCAGATCTGCACGCCGTTCGGGGTGCGGTCGACGGTCTCGACGGTCGAGGCGTACCCGTGCGCCGAAAGTCCCCCGGCGAGCGCCTGGGCGCGGGCGGTGAGCGGCGCGCGCCGGTCGACCGCCGGATCGAGGCGCTCGGCCAACGACTCGGCCCGGTGCTCGGCGAAGGCCACGACGGCGTCTTCTCCGCCTGTCGCACGCAGGTAGCGCAGTGCGGTGGTGGCGAGGTCGTCGTAGGCGTGCGGGAACGAGCCGCGCCCCGCATCGGTGAGCGCATAGGTGCGCGCCGGGCGACCCCGGCCGCGGTGGGCCGACGGGCGCGGCTCGCGCTCGACGAGCACCCCGTCGGCGACCAACGCGTCCAGGTGCCGGCGGATCGCGGCGGGTGAGAGCCCGAGACGATCCGCGAGGTCGGCGGCCGTCTGCGGGCCGCGCTCGTGCACGCTGCGGGCGACCGCATCGCGGGTGCGGTCGGGCGCGGCAGTCGCCGTGGTTCCGTCCGCAGGTATTTTCACAACACCATTATGACGTATTTCCGGGGCGGGTGTGCCGGTACCCCCGTGCCACGTTGTGAGTGCGCCCACACCGCCTCGAGCAACGTCGCACGATCCGTACCACTTCGGCGGGTCGGATATGCGACATCAGCGTGGATCACCTGCGCCGGCATCCGTTTGACTTTCAACTCCGACGTCACCAGATCGGAGCACGGAATGAACGCCGCTCAGGCGAAAGCCAAGTACAACCAGATCTCGCACAAGTACCCGGACACCACCCGCAAGGGCTGGGAGGCCCGGAAGGCATTCGCGAAGGAGTGCGGCATCGACGTCAAGATCTTCAACAAGGGCCTCGGCCCCCAGTACGACAAATTCCTGGGCATCCTGCGCGGCATCAAGGAGATCCACGCCATCGTCCCCGCCGACGAACGCTCGATCAAACAACTGCACCCCGAGCGGGACAAGCTGAAGAAGATCATCAAGGGGTATCACGACGTCACGAAGCCGAAGACGACGCCGGCCCGCGAGGATCCGCTGTGGTACGGCTGGTACGCCCTGAACCACGGACTGGAAGACATGGAGAAGTGGGCGGACAAGGTCGTCAGCGACGCCGACAAGTACGTCAAGGACCTTCAGCGCAGCCGGCGCTGACCAGGGCGCGGTTACGGCAACGACTCGGCGATCTCACCCACGGACCGCCGCCGACCGGTGAAGAACGGCACCTCGTCGCGCACGTGTCGGCGAGTCTCCGAACCACGCAGGTGACGCATGAGATCGACGATGCGGTCCAGCTCGTCGGCCTCGAAGGCGAGCAGCCACTCGTAATCGCCGAGCGCGAACGAGGCGACGGTGTTCGCGCGGACATCCGGGTACTCACGGGCCATCTGGCCGTGCTCGGCCAGGAGCGCCCGGCGCTCGGCGTCGGGCAGCAGGTACCACTCGTAGGACCGGACGAAGGGGTACACGCAGACGTAGGCCCGGGCCTGCTCGTCGGCGAGGAAGGCCGGGATGTGGCTCTTGTTGAACTCGGCCGGCCGGTGCAGCGCCATGTTCGACCACACCGGTTCCAGGTGCGCTCCGAGCGCCGTGCGGCGGAACCGGGAATAGGCCTCCTGCAGCGCATCGGCGGTGGCGGCGTGCCACCAGATCATGACGTCGGCGTCGGCGCGCAACGCGGACACGTCGTAGGTGCCACGCACCGTGACGTCCTTGGCCGCGAGCTGCTCGAACAGCTCGTCGACCTCGGTCGCGAGCGCGGGCCGGTCGAGCTCGCCGAGCCCGGTGCGGGCCCGGAACACCGACCACATCGTGTACCGGATGACGTCGTTGAGTTCGCGTGCTGCTTTGCCGTCGACCATGCGCCTATTGTCCCCGCGCCGCGGCCGGCGCGAGCAGCCGGTCGACCGCGGCGCGCGCGCTCGCGACGCACGCCGGGATGCCGATGCCGTCGTAGGCCGCGCCGCACACCGCGAGGCCCGGGACGGCGGCGACGGCGGCCCGGATCCGCGCGACCCGCTCGACGTGGCCGACGGCGTACTGCGGCAGCCC
The DNA here is from genome assembly GCA_963850835.1 of uncultured Actinomycetota bacterium. GTDB lineage: Bacteria > Actinomycetota > Actinomycetes > Mycobacteriales > Jatrophihabitantaceae > Jatrophihabitans. The sequence continues at coordinate 598,789 of CAWKNB010000012.1, forward strand.
GCCGCCCCAGCGGGTGACCCTGGCGTCCACCGGCGCGGCGGCGATGCCCAGCACGACCTGCAGTTCGTGACGCACCAGGCGCACGATGTCGGCGTCGTCGAGCTGCAGGGCCTGCGGTTCGCCGGCCCGGCCCACCGACGCCCGCAGCATCGTCAGGCCCTCCGGCAACGGCCACTTCTGCGAGGACAGCGTGACAGCCTTGGTCGCCAGCCGTTCGCCGGCCGCGACGAGCACCCCGCTGCCCGGGGGTGGCGCGACATCGGCTGCGTCGAAGGCCAGCGACACGATCGCCATGCTCGCGCTCTCGATCCCGGCCAGCTCCCCCGCACCCGTCGGGGCGACATCGCGCAGCAACCGCGCCGCCTTGGCTGCCGGCACGGCGACCACGACGGCGTCGGCCGCCACGACCTCGGCCACCGGCACCGCGCCGACCTCGAGCGCGAACCCGGTCCGGGTGCGCCGGATCGCCCGCACCGTCGTCGAGGTGCGCACCTCGAACCCGCCGCGCTCGACCAGTACCCCGGGCAGCCGGCCCAGCCCGCCGCGCAGGCTGGTGAAGATCGGCCCGGCGGTGGGCGCGCGGGTGCCGGCGTCGGTCACCGCGCGTGCGGCGGCGAGCAGCGAACCGCCGCCGCCCAGGGCGTCGGCCAACCTCGGCATCGTGGCGCGCAGCGACAGCTCGTCGGCGCGGCCGGCGTAGACGCCGCCCAGCAGCGGTTCGACGAGCCGGTCGGCCACCTCGGCGCCCAGCCGCTCGCGCACCAGCCGACCCACCGCGACGTCGCCGTCCAGCGGCGGCAGCGGCGGCAGCTCCGCTTCCTGCTCTACCGCCGCGACACCTGCCGGGGACAGCGCGCCCGACGCGCGCAGCGCATCGAGATCGGCCGGGATCCCCATCATCGTGCGGGCCGGCAGCGGGTGCAGCGCACCACCGGCGCGCACCAGCGCGGACGTGGTGATCGGGTCGATGCGGTCGTCGACCAGCCCGGCGTCGGTCAGCAGCGCGACCCCTTCGGGCCGCGCGGTGAGCAACGCCTCGGCGCCGACGTCGACCGGCTGCCCGGCGAGCTGCGCGACCCGCAGCTTGCCGCCGACCTCGGGCGCCGCCTCGATCACGGTCACCGCCGCGCCGGCCGCGGCGGCATGCCACGCAGCGGCCAGACCGGCGATCCCGCCGCCGACCACGACCACATGCGTCATGACAACGAGTGCACGAGTTCGACGATGCGGGTCAGCACCTGCGGGTCGGTGTCCGGCGGGACGCCGTGCCCGAGGTTGAAGATGTGCCCGCTCGCCGCCCGGCCCTCGGCGACCACCCGACGCACCGCGGCGTCGACGACCGGCCAGTCGGCACCGAGCAGTGCCGGGTCGAGGTTGCCCTGCACCACCGCGCCGGGGCCGAGGCGGCGCGCGGCTTCGTCGAGCGGCACCCGCCAGTCGACGCCGACGACGTCGGCGCCGGCCGAGCGCATCGCCGTCAGCAGCTCGCCGGTGCCCACCCCGAAGTGGATCCGCGGCACCCGGCCGGCCAGTGGCGCGAGCACGGCACGGCTGTGCGGCAGCGCGAACTCCGCGTAGTCGGCCGGCGACAGCGCGCCCGCCCACGAGTCGAACAGCTGCACCGCGGCCACCCCGGCGTCGACCTGCGCGGTGAGGAACGCGCCGGCGATCGCGGCCAGGCGCCCGCACAGGGCATGCCACACGTCGGGGCGGCTGTGCATGAGCGCCTTGGTGAGCGCGTGATCGCGCGACGGACCACCTTCGACCAGGTAGCTCGCGAGCGTGAACGGCGCCCCCGCGAAGCCGATCAGCGGCACGTCGCCGAGCTCACTCACCAGTGCCCGGATCGCGGCGGTGATGTACGGGACGTCGTCCGCGCTCAACGGGCGCAGCCGGGCGACGTCGGACTCGGTGCGGATCGGTTCGCCGACGACCGGCCCGACCCCCGGCACGATGTCGATGTCGAAGCCGATGGCGGCAAGGGGCAGCACGATGTCGGAGAACAGGATCGCGGCGTCGACGCCGTGCCGGCGCACCGGCTGCAAGGTGATCTCGGTGATCAGCTCCGGGGTGCGGCAGGCGTCCAGCATCGAGGTGCCGACCCGCAGCGCTCGGTACTCCGGCAGCGAGCGGCCCGCCTGACGCATGAACCAGACCGGCGGATGCGGGCCGGGCCGACCGCGCGCGGCCCGGATCAACAGCGGAGCGGCGTCGGTGTCACTGGCCGCCTCGGCGCCGGCGAATTCGGTCGTCATCACGATCCATCGTCGCACGGTTGTTCGGCGTGCCTGCGCGCGATCACCCCTCCCCTGTGTCACGGTGGGCCGGTTGCGCGCCAACACCGGCGCAGCGCGAGAGGAGTCGCGACGTGACTGCCGAGCTCGGGTTCGCCTACTGCCCCACCTGCACCCGCGAATGCCTGACCGAGACGCCGCCGTGCCCCGACGGTCACGGCGAGCGCTGCCCGGACCGTGCGTGCGTCGAGTGCGGCACCGCGCTGCTGTGCGACATCACCTTCTACCGGCCCGCCACCCGCCCGCGGCGTGCGGCCTGACGGGCTGCACGATGAGCAGCCTGCACCCGGTCGTGCCCGTGACCGAGACACCCACCGGGAACCAGCCCGATGAGGAGCCACGTGCTCCCACCCCAGCCGCGCCGCACATCTTCCGCGCCGCGGTGCAGAGCCTGACCGATGCCACCATCCGCCCGGAGGTGCGCGTCGAGCCACTGCGCCCGCCGCAACGGCTGGCGCCCTACAGCTACGCCGTCGGTACCGATGTCATCGATGCCGAGGGAGGCGAGCTCGCCACCGGCCGGCTGGTGCTGCTGCACGACCCGGACGGCCAGGATGCCTGGGACGGCGTGCTGCGGCTGGTGGCCTACGCGTCCGCCGAGGTCGACGAGGAGATGCTGGTCGATCCGCTGTTGCCGACCGTCGCCTGGAGCTGGCTGAGCGGTGCGTTGCAGGACCGCTCGGCGCGCTTTCGCGCCGAGGGCGGCACGGTCACCCAGACCACCTCGACCCGCTTCGGCGACATCGTCGGCCCGCGCACCTCGGTGGCGCTCGAGCTGCGCGCCTCGTGGACCGCCGACACGGCCGACCTGGCCCCCCACCTCCATGCCTTCGTCGACCTGTTGTGCACCGCCGCCGGGTTGCCGCCGGAGGGTGTGTCGATCCTGTCGCCCGGCTGACGTGGTCGACCAACCCGACGAGGCGAGCCCACCCGAGCCCGCTCCGCTGCTGCGCGAGCCGCGCGAGGGCGTACCGGCGCCGATCACCGATGCGGCGCCGCTCGCGGACCTGGTGGCCGGCCTGCGCGGCGCCGACACCCCCGTCGCCCTCGACGCCGAACGCGCGTCGGGCTATCGCTACAGCCAGCGCGCCTACCTGGTGCAGCTGCGCCATCCTGCGGTCGGCACCGCGCTGATCGACCCGATCGAGCTGCCCGACCTCACCGAGGTGGGCGACGCGCTCGGCAATGCCGAGTGGATCCTGCACGCCGCCGGGCAGGACCTGCCGTGCCTGGCCGAGGTCGGGATGCGTCCGGGACGGCTGTTCGACACCGAACTCGCCGGGCGGCTGTTGGGCGAGGAACGCGTCGCGCTCGGCACGATGGTCGAGCAGCACCTGGGCGTGCGGCTGGAGAAGGGACATTCGGCGGCCGACTGGTCCACCCGGCCGCTCCCGCACGAGTGGCTTGCCTACGCCGCGCTCGACGTCGAGTTGCTGATCGACCTGCGCGACCGGCTCGCCGCCGACCTGGAAGCGGCCGGAAAGCTCGACTGGGCCAGCGCAGGAATTCGAGGCGATCCGGTTGGCCGCGCCGCCCACGCCGCGCGCCGACCCGTGGCGGCGTACGTCCGGAATCCACCGGCTGCGCAGCCGACGCCAGCTCGCTGCCGTCCGCGAGTTGTGGCTGGCTCGCGACGAATACGCCGCCGAGCGAGACATCGCGCCGGGCCGGGTGCTGCCCGACGCCGCGATCGTCGACGCCGCGCGCACCGACCCGAGCCGCCGCGACGACCTCGTCGCGCTGCCGGTCTTCGGCGGCCCGCGCCAGCGACGCCGCGCCGGGTTGTGGTTCGCCGCCGTGCAACGAGCGCAGCGGATGCGCGACGACGAACTCCCGCCGCTCGCCGGCGGCGGCGGCGACGGCATGCCGTCGGCATCGCGCTGGCGCGATCGTGACCCGGCCGCCGCCGCCCGCCTCGCAGCCGCCCGTGAGGTGGTGGCCGGGCTGGCCGAGGCCCATCACGTGCTGGCCCAGAATCTGCTGCCGTCCGACATCGTGCGACGGCTGTGCTGGGAACCGCCACAGCCGCTCGACGAACCAGCGGTGCGCGAACGGCTGACAGTGCTCGGCGCGCGGCCCTGGCAGGTCGAGCTCACCGCGGCCCCATTGGCCGCTGCACTCGCCGCCGCGCCATCTGGCTGACCGGGCCGCGCCCGCCCCGCGCTGCCCGAATTGCCGAATTGGCGCGATTTCGGCGGGTCTTGGGGGCATAACAAGCGTTGCCCAGGTTCTCCGAGCCGAGAAGAGCGCGCTGGATGACGACCGCAGACACTGCTCCGAAGACCGTCCGTAGCCTGGTTCCGGCCCGGATCGACCGGCTGCCGTGGACCCGGTTCCACTGGCTCGTCGTGTGCGGCCTCGGCGTGTCCTGGATTCTCGACGGGCTCGAGATCCAACTCGTCTCGCTGATCGCGCCGATCCTGACCGACTCGCAGACGCTCGGTCTCAGCAACGGCCAGGCCGGCTTCCTGGCGTCGATGTACCTGATCGGCGAGGTCGTCGGCGCGTTGGTGTTCGGCCGGCTCACCGACAAGCTGGGCCGCAAGAACCTGTTCATCATCACCCTGGCGATCTACCTGATCGGCAGCGGACTGGGCGGTCTGTCCTGGAGCTACTGGTCGCTACTGCTCTTCCGGTTCATCGCCGGAACCGGCATCGGCGGCGAATACACCGCGATCAACTCCGCGATCGACGAGCTCATCCCGTCCCACTACCGCGGCCGGGTCGACATCGCCGTCAACGGCACCTACTGGGGCGGCGCCGCGCTGGGTTCGGCGCTGGGCCTGATCCTGTTCAACACCGACTACGTGCCCATCGACTGGGGCTGGCGCATCGCGTTCTTCATCGGCCCGCTGCTCGGCATCATCATCATCTTCCTGCGCCGGACCATCCCGGAAAGTCCGCGGTGGTTGCTGACGCACGGCCGAGCGGAGGAGGCCGAACGCACGGTCGATGAGATCGAGGAACGGGTGCGCTCGGAAGGAGTCGAACTCGAGCCGGTCGACGAGAGCAAAGCGCTCGAAGTCACCGAACCACCGAGGTTGACGATCATCGAGCTCACCAAGCTGTTCTTCGGGACGTACCCGAAGCGCTCGATCTACGGCTTCACGATGATGGTCACCCAGGCATTCTTGTTCAACGCGATCTTCTTCAGCTACGCGCTGGTGCTCAAGACCTTCTATCACGTTCCCGAAGGCAGCATCCCCTACTACTTCTTCCCGTTCGCGATCGGCAATCTGCTCGGCCCGTTGCTGCTCGGCCACCTGTTCGACGTCATCGGGCGGCGCAAGATGATCCTCTTCACGTACGGGGTGTCCGGCGTGCTGTTGCTGATCACCGCATGGATGTTCTATGCCGGCATCCTGTCCGCCGTCACCCAGACCGTCGCCTGGTCGATCATCTTCTTCTTCGCCTCGGCGGGAGCCTCGTCGGCGTACCTCACGGTCAGCGAGATCTTCCCGATCGAATTGCGCGGACAGGCGATCTCGTACTTCTTCGCGCTGTCCCAAGGCGCCGGAGGCGTCATCGCGCCGTTCCTGTTCGGGCACCTCATCGGCGGTGCCAACAACACCGACGTGTCGCGCACACCGCTGGCCTGGGGCTACGTCCTCGGTGCCCTCATCATGATCACCGGCGGCCTGGTGGCGTGGTTCATCGGCGTCGACTCCGAGCGCCAATCGCTGGAGGACATCGCCGACCCGTTGTCGTCCACCGGTCGAAAACCCACCGGCGGCGTCACCGCCGAGAAGGACTCGACATGACCGGGGCGGTCGTGGTCGGGGTCAGCCCGACGAGCGGCTCCCCGGCCGCCTTGCGCTGGGCCGCCGACGAGGCTCGGTTGCGCGACGCGCCGCTGCGCGCGGTGATGGCGTGGCGCCCGCCGCGCCCGCCGGCCGCGCCGGGTGGGCGCCCACCGGCCGGCCTCCCCACCGAGGCCGACGATCCCGAGGCCGACGCCCGCGTCCGGTTGCGAGACTTCGTCGGCGCAGCGCTCGGGACCGACGACACAGCTCCGGAAGTCGATTGCGTCGTCGTCAAGGGCGGTGCGGTCAACGCTCTGCGCAGCGCCGCTCGCGAGGCGCAACTGTTGGTGATCGGCGAGGCGCGCGCCGGCAAGTTCAACAGCGTCCGATCGGGCCTCGTCGCGCCGAAACTCGTCGTCGACGCAGGGTGCCCGGTGGTGGTCATGCCGCCGACAGTTCACTGACGGTACAAGGCCGCAACGCAGCGTGATGCACGCGCCGGTATCGATCTGACCCCGGTACTTGGCGGGCGGCGCTTCGTGAGCAAAGGTGTAGAACACCGTTGTCCCGAACGTCGAAAGGCTCGTCCATGACCCGTACGACTGCCCTGCTCGGCAGGTCCCGTGTGCTGCTCGCGTCGCTCATCGCGCTCGTGGCGGCGCTGGCCCTCGCCGGAATGCTCACCGGCTCCGCGAGCGCGCTCAAACCGAGCAACCGCGCCGTGCCGGCGCCGCCGGCCAACCCGACGCGCGCCGACCAGATCCAGAACATCGACCAGGTCAAGACCGCCATCAAGGCCTATTACGGCGACACCCTCAGCGGCGCGACGAACCCGGACGGCACGCCTGAGCACCTGCCCTCGGCCACCGGGGCGTACGCGAACGAGATGGCGGCCATCGAGAAGCAGGCGCAGCGCTACCTCGACCACTACACGTCGACCCACCCGAACGCCAAGGCGAAGAAGGCGATCCTGCTCGACGTCGACGACACCACGCTGAACACCTACAACTACGAGATCGCGTCCAACTTCGTCTACAGCCCGACCGTCAACGCCGAGTTCGTCAATGCCGAGGTCTTCCCCGCGGTGTTCGGCATGCCGGCGCTGGTCGACTACGCGGCTGCCCACGGGTACACGGTCTTCTACCTGACCGGCCGGCCCGAGACGCAGCGCACCGCGACCGAGGGCAACCTCACCAACGTCGGTTACCCGGTGGTCGACAGCCAGGTCTACCTGAAGGACCTGACCAAGCCGATCTACGCCTCGTGCTACCAGCCGCCGACGGCCACGTGCTCCACCACGCAGTACAAGTCGCTGACCCGCGCCTACATCGAGTCGCAGGGCTACAACATCGTCGCGAACTTCGGCGACCAGTACAGCGACCTGAACGGCGGCTACGCGGACAACACCTTCAAGTTGCCGAACCCGATGTACTTCCTGCCGTAGCGGCAGTCTCGGGCCGGGTGGGCTGTCGTCGTGCTTCGCGCGGCAGTTCCACCCGGACCGTGAGGCCGCCGAACGGCGGGGCGGCGGCCTGCAGTTCGCCGCCATGGGCGACCACGATGAGCCGAACGATGGCCAGCCCGAGACCCGCACCGCGAGTGGCGGTGCGCATCCGGCCACCACGCCGGAACGGTTCGAACAGCGAGCTGACATCGCCGCCCGGGATCACCGTGCCGCCGTTGGCGACATGCAGCCAGGCCTTGTCGTTGGTCTGGCCCGTGGTGACGCGCAACCAGCCGCCCGGCACGTTGTGCCGAATCGCGTTCTCGACCAGGTTGCCGATGAGCCGCTCCAGCAGCCGCGGGTCGCCGATGGTGGTGGCCGGCTCCACCTCGGTCTCGATCCGGACCCGCTTCTCCTCGGCCTCGGCAGCCACCGCGTTCAACGCGTCCGGAACCAGCCAGGCGAGGTCCACCGGCTCCTTGACCTCCAACTCCCCGCCGCCGACAGCCTGCAGCCGGGCCAGGGTCAGCAGCGAGGTGACCAGCCGCTGGGCGCGCTCGGTGGCCGATGCGACCACCGCGCCCATGCGGCGCAATTCGGCGCGATCGGCATCGGGGTCGCTCAGCGTCACCTCCAGCTCGGTACGGATCACCGACAGCGGGGTGCGCAACTCGTGGCTGGCGTTGGCGACGAACAGTCGCTGGCTGTCGAACGCGGCATCGAGGCGGGCCAGCATCTCGTCGAAGGTGTTCGCGAGCTCGAGCAACTCGTCGTCGGGGCCGGCGAGGTTGATGCGCTGGTCGAGCGTCTCGGTGGACAACGCGCGCGCCGTGGCGGTCAGCTTCGCGATCGGGCGCAGCGACTGCCGGGCGATCAGATACCCACCCAGAGTGCCGATCACGACGATGATCGCGAAGAACACCAGCCCGGTGCGCAGCAGGTAACTGGTGGCGTGCTCCTGGGCGTTCGTGACGTCGAGGGTCACCGTTTTACCGGTCACCGGGTCCTTCAGCACCCGGTTGGTGTCGTAACCGGGCAGCTGCGCGATCGCGCGGTCGACCAGGATCACGCAGATGATCAGCAGTGACCCACCCACGAGGACCACCAGCCCGCCGTACAGCAGCGCCATGCGCATGCGCAGGGTCGGGCGGAAGAACCTCACGGGATGCTACCGGTCACGGCGTCGAACCGGCCTCCTCGACAGTGTTCAGCGCGGCCGGGTCGATGCGATATCCGGAACCGACCACGGTGTCGATGATCGCCGGTTCGCCCAGTTTGCGGCGCAGCGTCATCATCGTGACCCGGACCGTCGTGGTGAACGGATCGGCGTTCTCGTCCCACACCCGGTCCAGCAGTTCCTCGCTGCTGACCACGGTGCCGTGGGCCATCAGCAGCGTCTCGAGCACGCCGAACTCCTTGCGGGTGAGGTCGACGAGCTCGCCGTCACGCGTGACGGTGCGCTTGGCGGAGTCGAGTTCGACGTTGCCGGCGCTGAGCACCGGCGGCGCCGCCGGCGTGGTGCGGCGGCCCAGCGCACGCACCCGCGCGACGAGCTCGGCGAACGCGAACGGTTTGGCGAGGTAGTCGTCGGCACCGAGGGCCAGCCCGGACACCTTGTCCTCGACGGTGCCGCTCGCAGTCAGCATCATCACCCGGGTCAGCACCCCCTCGTCCGTCAGACGCCGGCAGATCTCGTCCCCGGACATCCCCGGCAGGTCCCGGTCGAGCACTACGACGTCATAACGAGTCAGGGCGGCTTTGCGATACCCCTCGTCACCGTCGGTGGCGACGTCCACGGCCATGCCTTCGCGCCGCAGGCCGCGGGCGACTGCTTCCGCCAGCTGAACTTCGTCTTCTACGACAAGGATCCGCATCCCCGTACCTTCCGCCGTCGGGGGTCAGTCCTGGCCCGGTTCACCCGGGTGTCGGCCGACCTGAACACTGTCCGAACCACCGTCCGACAGCCCCTCCCGGGAATCCGGGCGAGACCGTTGCGTGGCCCACTCGACCACGCGCCGGCCGATGTCGGGCACCGTGAGCCCGACGGCTGCCTTCACCCCGGCGACGTTGCCGTGTTCGAGGAACCGTACCGGTATGCCGATCTCGCGGGTCGGCACGTCCCGGCCGGTGTCGCGCAGGGTCTGCGAGATGCGCGCGCCGACCCCGCCCGCGACCACGCCGTCCTCGACGGTCACGACGAGGCCGGCGGCATCGGCGAGATCGCACACCGCGGGGTCGACGGGGTTGATCCAGCGCGGCGCCACGACCCGGGTCGTGTACCCGGCGCGCTGCACCGCGGTGCTCGCCTCGATCACGTCGCCGGCGGTCGCGCCGACGGCAATCAGCAGGACGTCGACCGGCTCGTTCAGATTCGACTCGGCGAGCACGTCGTACTGCCCAACCCGACGCCGCGCGGGCAGCGGGTCGCACAGTGGCGTTTTCGGAAATCGCAACAAGGTGGGGCCGTCGTCGATCTCGACGGCCTCGCGCAGCAACTCGCGCAGGGTGTCCTCGTCGCGGGGCGCCGCGATGCGCAGCCCGGGCACCACACCGAGGATGGCGAGATCCCACATGCCGTTGTGGCTCGGGCCGTCGTCGCCGGTGATCCCGGCGCGGTCGAGCACCACGGTGACCGGCAGCCTGTGCAACGCGACATCCATCAGCAGCTGGTCGAACGCGCGGTTGAGGAAGGTCGCGTAGATGGCCACGACCGGGTGCAGGCCGCCGGTCGCCAGGCCTGCCGCCGAGGTCATCGCGTGCTGCTCGGCGATGCCGACGTCGTAACACCGCTGCGGGAAGCGGCGGGCGAAGTCGCCGAGCCCGGTGGGCTCGCACATGGCGGCGGTGATGGCGACGATGTCGTCGCGCCGCTCGCCGATCGCGACGATCTCGTCGCTGAACACCGACGTCCAGCTGCGGCCCGTGGTCGCCCGGGCCAGCCCGGTGACCGGGTCGAACCCGCGTGACTGATGCATCTGGTCGGCCTCGTCGTTCTCGGCCGGGGCGTAACCGTAACCCTTGCGGGTGACGCAGTGCACGATCACCGGGCCGTCGAAACCGCGGGCGAGCTTGAACGCACTCTCCATGGCCGCGACGTCGTGACCGTCGATCGGCCCGAAGTACTTCAGCCCGAGATCCTCGAACATGCCCTGCGGCTGGATGATGTCCTTCAGGCCCCGTTTCACGCCGTGCAGCGCGTCGTAGATGGGGGCGCCGACGACCGGCGTGCGGCCGAGGGTCGACTTCACCTGCCCGAGCATCCGCTCGTAGCCGGGCGAGAGCCGCAGCCCGGCGAGATGGTCGGCGAGCCCACCCGTGGTCGGCGAGTAGGAACGTCCGTTGTCGTTGACCACGACGATCACCGGCAGGTCCGAGGTGGCGATGTTGTTCAGCGCTTCCCAGCACATGCCACCGGTGAGCGCGCCGTCACCGACCACGGCGACCACGGGGCGGCGCTCGCCGCGTACCGCGAAGGCCTTTGCCAGGCCGTCGGCGTAGGACAGGGCTGTGGAGGCGTGCGAGTTCTCGATCCAGTCGTGGTTGCTCTCGGTGCGGCTGGGATAGCCGGACACGCCGCCGCCTTGGCGCAGCGTCGGCATGTCTCCGGCCCGGCCGGTGACGATCTTGTGGACGTACGCCTGGTGGCCGACGTCCCACAGGATCGGCTCGGTCGGCGAGTCGAACACGCGGTGCAGCGCGAGGGTCAGCTCCACCGCACCGAGATTGGGGCCGAGATGGCCGCCGGTGCGGGCCACGGTCTGCACCAGCAGGTCGCGGATCTCGGCCGCGAGCACGGTCAGATCCGATGCGTCCAATTCGCGTAGATCGGCTGGTGAGCCGACCCGATCCAGTACCCGGGTCACGGCGTAGATGGTACGGCGCGCGGCCGGCCGGGGCGGGGAGCTGCGGCCGTTGACCCCACAGTTCGCCGTCCTTCGGCCGTGTCGGGTGCGAGAGTTGCCAGGCATTCGACGTGATGGGTCATGGGAAACGCGTCGAACGCACGCAGCGCTCGCAGCGTCCAGCCGTGCTCACCCGCGGCCGCGACGTCGCGGGCCAGGGTGCCCGGATCGCAGGACACATAGCCGATCACCCGCGGTCCGGCGGCGATGAGCTCGGCGATGACCGCCGCCCCCGCGCCGGCCCGCGGCGGGTCCAGCACCACGACGTCCGGGGCCGAAGCCAGCTCGCTGACCGCGCCGCGAACGGTCGGGGCGTCGACACGGCCGCGGCGGACCTGCGCCCAGCGGCCAGGGCGCGAGGTTCGTGGCGGCGTCGGCGACCGCCTGCCGGTCGCCCTCCAGACCCATGACCAGCCCGTCCGGGCCGACGGCGTTCGCGAGCACCGTGGTGAGCGCTCCGGCCCCGGCGAACAGCTCGAGCACGGTCTCGCCGGCGGCCGGCGCGACAGCCGCGAGCAACGCGCCGGAGAGCACGTCCAGCGCGGCCGGGTGCACCTGCCAGAACCCGGCGGCCGCCACCCCGAGATCGACCGGGAGATCACCGGCGCGACCCACCCGGCGGGTCACCCGCGCCGGCCCGGCGACCACCTCGACCTGGTCCGCGGGCCGTCTGCGCCCGGTTGTGCGGCGGCCGCGGCGGTGCGCCACGGTGGTGAGGGCGCCGTCGTCGCCGCGCACCACCTCGACACCGGACAGCCCCGGCCAGCGCCCGGTCAGCGCCGCGGCGTCGCCGACGCCCGGCACCCCGAGCAGGCATCGCGCGACGTGCTCGACGTCGTGCGAACCGTGCCGGTGCAGGCCGGGGCGCCCGGCGGCGTCGACCGCGTAGGCGATCCGGGTGCGCCAGCCGAGCAGGCCGCCCGGCAGCTCCTCGACCCGGTCGAGGAGCTCGGTGACGTCGAGACCGCCGATGCGCGCGAATTGCTCGCGGATGACCGACGCCTTCAGCTCACGCTGCGCATCGCCGGACGCGTGCTGCCAGTCACAACCGCCGCACCGGCCCGGGCCGGCGTACTCGCACGGAGCGGCGACCCGCTGCGGTGCGGCGGTGACGATCTCGACCGCGTCGGCACGGCAGAACGAACCGCCGCGGTCGTCTGTGACGAGCGCGCGGACCCGCTCGCCGGGCAGCGCGTGGCGCACGAAGACCACCCGGCCCGACTCGCCGTGGCGCGCGACGCAGCTGCCGCCGGCGGCGACTGCACCCACGTCGAGCTCGAGAAGCCGGCCGAGCAGCGGGCCGGCCTCCCGCACCGGGGTGGCGCGCTCAGCCACTCCGGACCGGCGCGGTGTCGGGCGCGGCGGTGTCGGTGTCGTCGTCGGACACGCCGGGCACCGCGGTCGGATCGGAATCGGGGTGCAGGGGCACCGCCGAGCCGGGCTGGCGCAGCGGCTTGCGGAACGCCTTCGCGCTGGACGCGAGCTGCCACGGGACGCTGGTGACCATCACGCCGGGCTGGAACAGGAGCCGGCCCTTGAGCCGCAGTGCCGACTGGTTGTGCAGCAGCTGCTCCCACCAGCGACCCACGACGTATTCGGGGATGAACACGCTGACGATGTCCCGCGGCCGGTCACGGCGCAGCTGCTTGACGTAGTCGAGGACCGGGCGGGTGATCTCGCGGTACGGCGACTCGAGCACGGTGAGCTGTACCGGCAGGTCGTGCCGCTCCCACTCGGCGAGCAACGCCCGGGTGTCCTCGTCGCGCACGTTCACGGTGAGCGCGGTGATGGTGTCCGGACGCGTGGCCCGGGCGAATGCCAGCGCCCGCAGCGTCGGCTTGTGCACCTTCGACACGAGCACCACGACGTGGTTGCGCGACGGCATGATCAGCCCGGTCTCGTCGGTCGCCAGTTCGTCCGAGACCCGCGAGTAGTGCCGGTTGATCGCCCGCATGCCGGCATACAGGATCGGCATCGCGATGATCACCAGATACGCGCCCTTGTCGAACTTGGTGATCACGACGATCACCAGCACGACGGCACACAGCGTGGCACCGAAACCGTTGATCGCGCGGGACCGGCGGATCCGCTTGCGTTCGTTCGGGTCCCGCTCGGTCTTCATGAGGCGGTTCCAGTGCCGCACCATGCCGCTCTGGCCGAGGGTGAACGAGGTGAACACGCCGATGATGTAGAGCTGGATCAGGCGGCTGACGTTCGCGTCGTAGATCCAGATCAAGGCACCGGCCACGATCGCCAGCATCAGGATGCCGTTGCTGTAGGACAGGCGGTCGCCGCGGTTGGACAGCTGCACCGGCAGGTTCTTGTCGCGGGCGAGGATCGAACCCAGCAGCGGGAACCCGTTGAACGCCGTGTTGGCCGCAAGCACCAGGATCAACGCGGTGGTCGCCTGCACGAAGAAGAACCCGATCGAGGACGTCCCGCCGAACACCGAGCTCGCCACCTGCGCGATCACGGTCCGTTGCGGCTCGTTCTCGCACACGCTCTTCGGCACGTTGCTGAAATGACAGCTGTTCGTGGTCGGGTCGGTGATGTGCACCTTGGAGATCAACGCGAGCGCGGTGAGGCCGGCGAACATGGTCACCGCGATCGAGCCCATGAGCACGAGCGTCTTCTGTGCGTTGCGCGACTTCGGCGGCTTGAACGCGGGCACGCCGTTCGCGATCGCCTCGACACCGGTGAGCGCGGTACAGCCCGAGGAGAACGCGCGGAGCGCGAAGAAGGTCAGCGCGAGGAAGCTCAGCGACTGGAAGCCGGACTGCGCCTCGATCTGGTACTGGGCGCTCTCGGCCACCGGCGGGTTGCCGACGGCCACCCGGATGAACCCGGTGATGATCATGATGAAGACGCCCGTGGCGAACAGGTACGTCGGCGCGGCGAAGGCCAGCCCGGCCTCGCGCAGCCCGCGCAGGTTCACCGCGGCGAGCACGACCACGAAGCCGAGCGCAAGGGGCAGCCGAGCCGCGTGCCAGGAGGGCAGCGCCGAGATGATGTTGTCGACACCGGAGGACACCGACACCGCGACGGTCATCACGTAGTCGACGAGCAGGGCGCTGGCGACGATCACCCCGGCCGAGCGGCCGATGTTCTTGGTCGCCACCTCGTAGTCGCCGCCCGCCGGTGGGGTAGGCGCGCACGAGCTGGCGGTACGAGGCCACGACGGCCGCCATCAGCACGACCACGGCCAGCGCCACCCATGGGGCCAGGTAGAGGAAGGCGGTGCCGCCGACCGTCAGGACCAGGAGGATCTCCTGGGTGGCGTAGGCCACGCTGGACAGCGCGTCGCTCGCGAAGATCGGCAGGGCCAGGCGCTTGTCGAGCAACGTGTGTCCGGCCAGCTCGCTACTGACCGGGCGCCCGATGATCAATCGTTTGAGGACGCGCGGGAATACGGCCACGAGCGAACGATACGGCCGGCGGGGGCGTCCGTGCGCGAGGGCCACACACGTGCCAAGCTCGCATCGTGCACATCGTCATCATGGGATGCGGCCGAGTCGGCACGTCGCTCGCGACGCAGCTGTCGCCGCTGGAGCACACCGTTGCCGTGATCGACCAGGATCCGCTGGCGTTCCGGCGGCTGGGCGACGACTTCGTCGGCCGGCAGGTGCACGGCGTCGGATTCGACCGCGAAACCCTGATCGAAGCGGGGATCGAGCACGCCGACGCGTTCGCGGCGGTCAGCAGCGGCGACAACTCGAACATCATCTCCGCCCGGGTGGCGCGGGAGACCTTCGGCGTCCGGCGGGTCGTCGCCCGCATCTACGACCAGAAGCGGGCCGAGGTGTACGAGCGGCTCGGCATCCCCACCGTGGCGACGGTGCCGTGGACGGCGTCGAGGCTGCTGAAGTCGGTGCTGGGCGAATCGACCGCCGAGGCGTGGCGCGACCCGACCGGTTCGGTCGCACTCGTCGGGGTGGCCCCGCACGAGGGCTGGATCGGACGCTCGGTCGTCGACTTCGACGCCGCCACGGGCGCCCGGACGGCGATCATCACCCGATTCGGCAAGGGTCAGCTGCCCACGGCATCCACCCTGATCCAGTCCGGCGACACCCTGCACGTGCTGGCCACCGACGATTTGCGGCCCGCTTTGCACGACCTCGCGTCGTCCGGCCCGGACGGTGCGGGCCGATGAGGGTCGCCATCGCCGGCGCCGGCTCGGTGGGCCGGTCCATCGCCCGCGAGCTGCTCAGCAAGGAGCACTCCGTGCTGCTGATCGACAAGGATCCGCGCAAGGTCGACCCGCAGCGCATCGAGGGCGCCGACTGGCAGCTCGGCGACGCCTGCGAGGTGGCGAACCTGGAGAAGGCGCGCCTCGAGGACTGCGACGTCGTGGTCGGCGCGACCGGCGACGACAAGGCCAACCTGGTGGTGTCGCTGCTCGCCAAGACCGAGTTCGCGGTTCGCCGGGTCGTCGCCCGGATCAACCACCCGGCCAACGAGTGGCTGTTCACCGAGGCGTGGGGCGTCGACGTCGCGGTGTCCACGCCGCGGGTGCTCGCCGCACTGGTCGAGGAGGCCGTCGAGGTCGGCGACGTGGTGCGGCTGTTCGGCATCCGGGAAGGTCAGGCGAACCTCGTCGAGCTGACCCTGCCCGAAGACGCCCCGTGCTCGGGTCGCCCGGTTCGCGATCTCAAACTGCCGGTCGACACGACGCTGGTCGGCATCGTGCGGGGCCGGCGGGTCATCACCCCGTCGCCGGACGAGCCCATGGAGGCCGGGGACGAACTGCTGTTCATCACCTCCCCCGAGACCGAGGACGCGTTGCGCGCCTCGGTGCTGCCCGGCTGAGCGCTACTCGCCAGACTGCTCGGGCACCGCGGCGAGCCGATGCCGGGCCCGCCTCACGACGAGGAAGCTGAAGCCGACCGCGGCGATGAACAACGGGTACCCCATCGCGATGCGCGCGAACGCCAACCAACCGGTGGCGTTCTCGCCGTAGAGCGCGAGCTGGACGAACCCGCGCGCGAGGAACACCACGGTGGCGGCGAGCGTCGCCCAGGTATAGGCCATCAGCAGCGGCCGCCGCCGGTACCACGGCGGCGCCTCGCCCTGATCAGCGTGCTGATCCGGCTCGTCGGGACCGGCGGCTGCCGGCGTCGTGGCCGGCGTCGGATCCAGGAACTCCCACACCAGCCCGACCAGCGGCCGGCGCACGACCATCGAGATCGCGAACGGCACGGCGTAGGCGAAGCTGGTCCAGATGCCGAACAGGAAATAGCCGCGGGCCTGGCCGGTGCGGGCGGCGATGAAGGCGGCGATCGCCACGCCGAACAACCCGGACAGCGACTGCTGGATCGACTGGTGGCGTAACAGCCGATAGCCGGTGAGCAACAGCGCGGACGCCACCGCGGCGATGATCGCCGCCCTCAACGACGCCGTGACGTTGACGATCACGAACACGGCGGTCGGAATCGCGGTGATCAGCGCCCCGGACCAGCCCCCGATGCTCGCCAGCATCTGCTGGCGATACGTCTCCCGCAGCTGCTCGCGTCGGCCGTCGGCGCGGTCGGTCATACCGTCGGCGGGAGCAGCTCGTAGTAGGGGTTGTACATCGCCAGCCGGCCGTTGTGCTCGCCGACGCGACCGCGCGCCAGCACCCGGCGGCCCGGCTCGACGCCGGTGATGCGCCGGCGGCCCAGCCAGACGAGTTCGACGACGTCCGAGCCGTCGAACAGCTCTGCGGTCAGGGTCGGCACGGTCTCGCTGGGGGTGTAGATGACCGAGCGCAACCGCCCGACGATCTTGACGGCCTCACCGCAGTGCACGGCGTCGAGCCGGGCGCAGCGGCGCTCGACGACGTCGTCCTGCAGCTGCGCGGCGTCCAGGCGCTGCGGGCTCGCCGTGAGGCGATGCAGCAGCGACGGGCGTCCCATGCAGCCCAGGGTAAGCCGTGTGGGCCTCACTGGCCGAAATTGTCTGGCAACTCCACATCTGAGGGCAGTTGCAGCGGCACCGGCTCGCGGACCGGCAGCGGCGACGTGCCGCGAATGACGACGACATCGCGCAGCGCCTGCTCGAACACCTTGGCCTTGGCCTCGTCGGTGGCCACCGGGCCGGCGAGCGTCGCGCGCAGGAACCAGCGCGGCCCGTCGATGCCGATGAAGCGCACCGGGACCGTGCCGCCCTCGGCGCGCACGGAGCCGTGCAGCTCGACGCCGAAATCGGACTCGGGTTGGCTCGTGCCACCCCCGCGGGCGCCGCCGATCGACTCGGCGATCTCGGCCCGCACCTCGTCCCAGATGCCTTCGCTGCGCGGGGCGGCGAACACCCCGAGTTGCATGGTGCCGTCCGGCCCGGCGAGGGTCGCGGCCACCACCTGCTGTGCGTCGTCGACCTCGACGCGGATCTCGTACCCCTCGAGCACCGGCACCTGCAACGCGCCGAGATCCACCCGCTGGATGTCGTCGTCGGGGGCGTCGCGCTCGTCGTAGGGACCGGCGGTGGGCTCCGGTTCGTCGCGCATCCGCTGCTCCCACGGCGGCGTGGCGTCGAGCTTGGACCGATCGGTGCGCTTCTGCCTGCGGCGGCCGGGCACTAGCGGGCTCCAGCCGGGTTCGCGGGCGCACCGAGTGCGGCGGCGCCGCCGGTGGAGCCGTGGCCGCCAGCGCCGCGTTCGGAATCGGGCAACTCGTCGACCTCCACGAAGCGCGCGTGCTCCACCCGCTGCACCACCAATTGCGCGATGCGCTCGCCGCGCGAGAGCTGGATGGCGTGAGCCGGGTCGTGGTTGATGACGATCACCTTGATCTCGCCGCGGTAACCCGCATCGATCGTGCCGGGGGCGTTGACCAGGCCGAGCCCGGCCCGGGCCGCCAGACCCGAACGTGGGTGGACGAACGCCGCGTACCCGCTCGGCAGCGCGATCGAGATGCCGGTCGGCAGCACGGCCCGCTCCCCCGGCGCCAGCGTCAGGTCGGCGGCAGCCACGATGTCGGCGCCGGCGTCACCGGGCAGCGCGTAGAGGGGCAGCGGCAGGTCCTTGCTGTCGCGTCGCACCAGCACCTGGACGGCGGCATCCGCCGGTGCTGTGGGGGCGCTGCCAGCTGCGGTCGTCACGGAGGCTGAGGTTACCCGCGGCAGCTACTGTCATCGACATGAGTGCGGCCGCTGGAGCTGGTGGCGACGCCGGCGACGGCGTTGCGAGCGCGACGCCCTACCGGGAGTCGCTGCGCACGCCGTGGTGGTGGTACGTCGTGGGCATCGGGGTGGCCGGCCTGCTCGCCGCCGAGTTCCACATCGCCGGGCTGGGCGTGACCGACTGGGTGCCCTACGTCGTACTGCTGCCGCTGGCCGCGGTGATCGTCTGGTCGCTCGGTCGCGGCCGGGTCGAGGTGTCGGCCGGCGAACTGCGGGTGCGCGGCGCGCACCTGCCGCTGCAATACGTCAGCGGCTCGGTGGCACTCGACGAGCGCACCCTGCGGCGGGTGATCGGCCGTGAAGGCGATCCGGCAGCCTTCGTCTCCATCCGGCCGTGGATCGGGCCGGGTGTGCAGGTGTGGGTCGACGACGCCGAGGATCCGACGCCGTACTGGGTGGTGAGCTCGCGGCATCCCGACCGGTTGGTCGCCGCGCTTCGCACCGCCGGATAGGTTCTGCGGTCATGACCACACCGCACGCGGGGAATCGTTTCGAGGGGCAGGTTGCGCTGGTCACCGGCGCGAGTCGCGGGATCGGGCTCGCCGCAGCGCAGCGGCTGCTCGCCGAGGGCGCCCGAGTGGTGATCACGGCCCGCAAGCAGCCCGGCCTCGACGACGCCGCAGCCGAACTCGACGCCGGAGACCGGCTGCTCACCGTCGCCGGACGTGCTGACGACACCGAGCACCAGGAGGCCGCGGTGCAGACCGCGGTGCGCGAGTTCGGCCGGTTGGACGTGCTGGTGAACAACACCGGGATCAACCCCGTCTACGGTCCGCTGGCCGAACTCGACCTGGCGGCAGCCCGCAAGATCATGGACGTCAACGTGCTGGCCGCACTGACCTGGACACGCACCGCGGTCGCTGCGGGGCTGGGCCGCGACGGCGCCGGCGCGGTCGTGAACATGTCCTCGGTGTCGGGGCTGGCTCCGTCGCCGGGCATCGCCTTCTACGGGGTCAGCAAGGCCGCTCTGATCGGGCTGACGGTGCAACAGGCGTTCGAGTTGGCACCGCAGGTGCGGGTCAACGCCATCGCGCCGGCGGTGGTCAAGACCCGGTTCGCGGCCGCGCTCTACGAGTCCGACGAGGCGGGGGTCACCGCGGGCTACCCGCTGGGCCGGCTGGGGGTACCCGCCGACATCGGCGCGGCGGTGGCATTCCTCGCCTCCGCCGACGCCGCGTGGATCACCGGCCAGACCCTCGTCGTCGACGGCGGGTCGGGGCTCAACGTCCGAATGTAGGGTCCGGCCGGTTCTTGCTCGTACTCAGGTTGGTTCTGCGTCGCAGATCAGGCATCCGAGATTCAGGCACAGTCCCGGCAGATCGGCTGTCCATTGCGCTCGCGCGCGAGCCGGCTGCGGTGGTGCACCAGGAAACACGACGAACAGGTGAACTCGTCCTGCTGCTTGGGCAGCACCCGGACGGTCAACTCCTCGCCGGACATGCTCGACAGGTCGGCGCCGGGTAGTTCCAGCGACTCGGCCAGTTCGGTCTCGTCGACGTCGATCGACCCGGACTGGGCCTCCGCGCGTCGTGCCTTCAACTCCTCGATCGAGTCCTCGTTCAACTCGTCGACATCTCCGCGACGTGGGGCGTCGTAATCAGTCGCCATGCGTCGTCAACTCCTCTGTGGGATCCCCACGGTCTGTCATCTTTTCCATTCATCCGTGCGTCTGGCGCTGCAACGCCCGACGGTCCGCATTTGTGCCCGCCCCCGCGAATCGATTCCGCACTTCGTTCGGGTGGGCCAGCGCGGAACGGTACCGCGCGGATGTTTCGCCCCAACGACGGGGTAGTCGAACGCATTCCCGCGAACTCACAGCTACCATTTGGCACCCGCCCCGAGGAGGTCGCCGACCGATGGCGAGCACCGTGAAACGCCGGCCGCTGCCGGCGCTGATCGCGCTGCTCGCCCTGCTCCTGCTGGCCGGTCTGGTGTGGTGGCGGGTGCTGGGCCGCGACGACGACAAACACGACGCCGCGACGCCCTGCCCGACCGTCACGCCCTCGGTCGTGCTGCCGGCGCCGAGCGGGGTCACCCTGGCGGTGCTGAACTCGACGACGCGCAGCGGCATCGCCGGCAAGGCCCGCACCGTGCTCACCGAAATCGGGTTCAACGTCCCGTCCGCCGCCGGCAACGACAGCCCCAAGTCGCTGAACAAGATCAAGACGGTGGGCCAGATCCGGTACGGCCCGGCCCAGGCGAAGGGCGCCCGGCTGGTGGCCTACTACCTGCCCGGCGCGACACTGGTGCCCACCAGGAGCACCTCGGCCACCGTGGTGGTGTCGCTCGGGACGAAGTACCGCGGCGTCGCGTCGGCTGCGTCGGTGCAGGCGCGGCTCAAGCAGAACAACACCATCGCGGGCACCCCGGCGCCGGACCCGAGTGCCCCGCAGAGCTGTGCGGGTCAGGTGGTCGTGTCGCCACCCACCTCGTCGGCGTCCAGCGTCTCCAGCTGAGCGAAGAACGACGGCGCCAGCGGCGCCCCGGCTGCGGCGAGCATGCGCCCGGACGGCCTGCGGCCGCGTAGGCCGGTGACCACCCCACCGGCCTCGGTGACGATCAGGGCTCCGGCGGCGTGGTCCCACGCGTGGAGGCCGGCCTCGAAATAGGCGTCGACCCGCCCGGCCGCGAGGAAACACAGGTCGAGCGCGGCGCACCCGATCCGGCGCAGGTCGCCGATGCGGGCCAGCAGTTGCGCCGCGACCGCGCCCTGCCTGGTGCGTAACGAGACCTCGTAGCCGAACCCGGTGGCCACCACCGCCCGTTCGAGTGGGACGTCGCGCGGTCCGGTGAGCCGGCGCTCGCCGCAGAAGGCGCCACCGCCGGCGCTGGCCCGGTAGAGCTCGCCCGACACCGGGTTGCACACCGCGCCGGCCACCACGACACCGTCGACCTCGGCCGCCACCGACACCGCATAGTGCGGAATGCCCAGGACGAAGTTCACGGTGCCGTCGATCGGGTCGACGAGCCATCGCACACCCGAACGGCCACCGCGGCCGGCCTCCTCCTCGCCGAGGATCGCGTCGTCCGGGCGGCGAGCCAGGATCTGGCCGGTCAGCCAGCGTTCACAAGCGGTGTCGACCTCGGTCACCAGATCGGTGGCGGTGCTCTTGGTGTCGACGGCCATGCCGGCGTGCCGCGCATCCCGCACGAGATCAGCGGCACCGGCGGCCAGCGACACACACATGTCGAGCAACTCGGTCGGCAACGGCGCGCGGCCGGCGGCGTCGATCGTCACCCCTCCATCGCACCACAGCCGGATTGCACGAACGCCGCGGGTCACGCCGAGATAGGGTCCGCATCGGATCGGGAACCCGTACCGGGAGACAGTGGTCCCGAACCGTGCGAGCGCAGGCCGGACGAGTGGAGGAACGGATGGTTTCGAACGCGACGCCGGACCGGGCGTTCGGCATCGATATCGGCGGGTCGGGCATCAAGGGCGCGGTCGTCGATACGCAGACCGGAACGCTCGTGACCGAACGCAAGCGTTACGTGACCCCGCAGCCGTCCACCCCGGACGCCGTGGCCGAGGTCGTCGCGCAGCTGGTGTCCGAGTCCGGTTGGACCGGACCGGTCGGCGCCACGTTTCCCGCAGTGATCAAGCACGGCGTGGCGCGCTCGGCCGCCAACGTCGCGAAGTCCTGGATCGGGACGGACGTCGACGACACGTTCACCAAGGCGGTCGGGCGCGGCAGCGAGGTCGTCGTCCTCAACGACGCCGACGCCGCCGGGCTCGCCGAGGCGCGCTTCGGCGCGGCGAAGGGCGTCGACGGCGTCGTCATCATGCTGACGTTCGGAACCGGCATCGGCAGCGCGTTGTTGATGAACGGCGTGCTCGTGCCGAACACCGAGCTCGGCCATCTCGAACTCGACGGCCACGACGCGGAGACCCGCGCCGCGGCCTCGGTGCGCGACGAGCACGGCATGTCCTACAAGCAGTGGGCGCAGCGGGTGAACCACTACATGCAGCACGTCGAGCGGCTGTTCACGCCGGACCTGTTCGTGGTCGGCGGCGGCGTCAGCAAGAAGTCCGAGAAATGGGTGCCGTTGCTCGAACTCGACACCAAGGTGGTTCCCGCCCAACTGCTCAACGAAGCCGGCATCGTCGGCGCCGCGATGGCCGCGCTCGAGAGCCTCGCCGAGTAGGTCCGGGCGGCGTCTCGGCGGCGCTGCGGTGGTCGCTGCGCGCCAGACAGCAGTACAATGAACGTTCAGGGAACTGCGCTCGATCTGGACTCGATTCTTGAGCCGACAAACAGACGGCCTGCGACCCGTACACGCTCGGCCCGCACTCCGCGGCGCTGCATCTGCGTACAGACCATCGTTCGCTCTCGCGTGAAAGGTCATTCGTGAGTTCAATCAAGCACCCGGCCGCCGAAGACACCGAAACCTCCGAAACTCGCATCCTCGCTGCGGCTGGTGCCACTCGCCGCGCCGGATCGAGTTCGCGGGGGGCGAAGTCGGCCGAGCCATCGACCGAGTCGACACCGTCGACCGAGTCGAGCGCCAAGCCGGCAGCCAAGCCGAAGTCCGCGGCGAAATCGTCGACGAAGTCGAGCCGGTCCGGCGCGAAGACCGCTCGGGGCGGCAAGGACGCCAAGGCGCAGCCCGACACCGCCGCCGCACCTGCAGCGGCCACCGGTGCCGAGCCGGGCGCGCAGGATCTCGCGGAAGCCGAGACCGCCGGCGTCGCTGTCGTCGTCGAGGCGGCGACCACGGGTGCCGCGGCGGGAACCGCCGCGGAGGAGACCGCCGAGGAGGAGAGCGAGTTCTCCTGGGACGAGGAAGAGGAGTCCGAGGCGCTGCGGCAGGCGCGCAAGGACGCCGAGATGACCGCCTCGGCCGACTCGGTGCGTGCCTACCTCAAGCAGATCGGCAAAGTGGCGCTGCTCAACGCCGAGGAAGAGGTCGACCTCGCCAAGCGCATCGAGGCCGGCCTGTACGCCGCCGAGCGGATGCGCCAGGCCGAAGAGGCGAACGAGAAGCTCGTGCTGCAGATGCGTCGCGATCTGCGCTGGATCGTGCGCGACGGCGAGCGCGCCAAGAACCACCTGCTCGAGGCGAACCTGCGACTCGTCGTCTCGCTCGCCAAGCGCTACACCGGCCGCGGGATGGCCTTCCTCGATCTCATCCAGGAAGGCAACCTGGGCCTGATCCGCGCGGTCGAGAAGTTCGACTACACCAAGGGCTACAAGTTCTCGACGTATGCCACGTGGTGGATCCGGCAGGCCATCACCCGCGCCATGGCCGACCAGGCGCGCACCATCCGCATCCCGGTGCACATGGTCGAGGTCATCAACAAGCTCGGCCGAATCCAGCGCGAACTGCTGCAGGACCTCGGCCGCGAGCCGACGCCCGAAGAGCTCGCCAAAGAGAT
The DNA here is from genome assembly GCA_963850835.1 of uncultured Actinomycetota bacterium. Classification (GTDB taxonomy): domain Bacteria; phylum Actinomycetota; class Actinomycetes; order Mycobacteriales; family Jatrophihabitantaceae; genus Jatrophihabitans. Next base: position 622,704 of record CAWKNB010000012.1, read on the forward strand.
GGACATCACGCCGGACAAGGTGCTGGAGATCCAGCAGTACGCCCGCGAGCCCATCTCACTCGACCAGACCATCGGCGACGAGGGCGACAGCCAGCTCGGCGACTTCATCGAGGACTCCGAGGCCGTCGTCGCTGTCGACGCGGTGTCGTTCACGCTGCTGCAGGACCAGCTGCAATCGGTGCTGCAGACGCTGTCCGAGCGCGAAGCCGGAGTGGTGAAGCTGCGCTTCGGGCTCACCGACGGCCAGCCGCGCACGCTCGACGAGATCGGTCAGGTCTACGGCGTCACGCGCGAGCGGATCCGCCAGATCGAGTCGAAGACGATGTCGAAGCTGCGGCATCCGTCGCGCTCGCAGGTGTTGCGCGACTATCTGGACTAAGCGTCAGGTAACGATTCCGGCAGATCGGTGATTGCCGGTGCAACCGGGGTACATCGACGGTATGCCGTGCGCTGGTGCGCGGCCGACGTCGACAGGAGCCGACATGATCGTGCTGGGAGTAGTGCTGCTGCTCATCGGGTTCATTGCCGGGATCCCGATCATCTGGACCCTCGGCATCATCGCGATTGTCATCGGGGCCATTCTGGCGATCCTGGGGATGGCCGGACGCGAGGTCGGTGGCCGCAAGGTCTGGTATTGACCGCATGAACATGACTGCGGCCCCGCCCTTCCGGGCGGGGCCGCAGTCGTATGTCTGGGCTGTGTCTGTCGATCAGCGCTCGTCGAGCGCCGCCGTGTGAGCAACACCGGACAGTCGCTGCGACTCGTCCTGGATGCGCACCGCGATCTCGCGCAGCCGCGACTCGTTCTCGTGGAAGTGATGGGCGCACAGGAGCAGATCGAAACCCGACTCCATGGTCGCCCGGACATATGCCTGTGCACCGCACCGGTCGCACCGGTCGGCGGCGGTGAGCGGACTCGCGGCAATCGTCGTGGTCACGTCAACACCTCTCTCCGTACGTACTGCACCCCGCTGGTGCTTCCCAGATAACCATGCCGGAGCGAGGAATAACGGCGACACTCGAAGCCGAAACCTATTCGCAACAGCTCCAGCCGCTGCCTTACGTAGGTGACAACGACACGCGACCGGCGAGGATTCCCGCTCGGATCCGTCGTGACGTCGCCCACTCAGCCCAGCCGGGCCATGAGGTGGTCGCGCCGGCGCTCCAGGAGCTCGGCGTCGGCCGCGGCCGACGCCGGGCCGGGCACCGCCCGGCGCAGCTCGGCGTGCAACTGGGCGTGCGGCGTGCCGGTGCGCGCTGCCAGCACGCCGACGAGCCGGTTCACCTCGGCGCGCAGCTGGGTGCCGGCCCGCCAGCCGGCCGGGGCCGGCACCGGCTCCTGCGCCACCGCTTCGGGCACGGCCGCTCCCCCGGCGCGGCGCCGCGCGGCCGAGTCGCGGCGGGCGAGCAGCTGCGCGGTCTGCTCGGGGGTCAGGATGCCGGGCAAGCCCAGGAAGTCCTCGTCCTCGGCGGTGTGGACCGGGGCCAGAACCGCCCGGCCGCCGTGCAGGACGTGCGCGAAAGAGGCGTCGGCATCGACGAGCTCGGCACTGTCGGCCGAGGCGGGCTCGGTTTCCAGCGGCAGGAGGTCGAGCAGGTCGGGTTCCTGTTCGCTCGGCGCGGCCAGCACGTGGTTGCGCTCCTGCTCGAGTTCGGCGGCCAGCGCGAGCAGCGGGCGCACGGCGGGCAGGAACACCGTGGCGCACTCCCCCGGCGCCCGCGACCGGACCACCCGACCGACTCCCTGGGCGAAGAACAACGGGGTGCGGTAGGAGGTCATCCAGGCCAGGCACGCGGCGCGCGGGATGTCCACGCCCTCGGAGACCATCCGCACGCACACGGCCATCCGCTGGGTACCGGCCGCGAACGCGGTGATCTTCTCGCTCGCCCGTGGGTCGTCGGACAGGATCACCACCGGCGCATCGCCGGTGACGCGTTGGACGACCTCGGCGTAGGCGCGTGCGTCCTCCTGGTCGCTGGCGAGCACCAGCCCGGCGGCGTCGGGCATCCCGGCCTCGACGAAGGTGCGAGATCCGCTCGTCCATGGCCGCGATCACGTGCGGCACCCAGCGCCCGCGCGGGTTGAGCGCGGTGCGCCATGCGGTCGCCTCGACCCGGCGGGTACTGCGTTCGGACAGCGACGCGGCGATCACCTGCCCTGCGCTGTTGCGCCAGCGCGCCGTGCCGGTGTACGCGGCGAAGACGACGGGCCGGACCACGCCGTCGCGCAGGGCGTCGCGGTAGCCGTAGTTGAAGTCCGGCACGCACCGCAACGCGCCGGGTTCGGTGGTGTCGTCGGTGTAGCGCACGAACGGGATGCGCTCGTCGGCCCGGGTGCGGAACGGGGTGCCGGTCAGGCACAGCCGCCGGGTGGCGGCGTCGAAGGCCTCGGCCACCGCCTCGCCCCATGACAGGCCGTCCCCGGCGTGGTGCACCTCGTCGAGCACGACGAGCGTGCGTTTCGCGTTCGTCCGGGCCGCGTGCAGCGCGGGTTTCGCGGCCACCTGGGCGTAGGTCGTGACGTACCCGCGCAGGTCGGCGCGCACCGGCCCGACCGCGTTGGTCAGCGCCCCGTCGAGCGGGAGACCGGCCGCGTACGCGGCGTCGGCCCACTGGGTGCGCAGGTGATCGGTGGGGCACACCACGACGACGCGTTCGACGATCCGCTCCTGCACGAGCAGCAGCGCCAGCGACAGCGCGAACGCGGTCTTGCCGGCGCCCGGCGTGGCGGCGACCAGGAAGTCGCGGTGCCGGCCGCCGAGGTAGGCGCGCAGCGCCTCGCGTTGCCAGGGCCGCAGCGGCCGATCAACGATCTCGGGGGTCTGCGGCGCTGCCACGTGCCTCCTCGCTGTCTCGGCGCTGTCTCGGCGATCGGTCGTGCCCAGCCCGGCCGGGACGCAACACGCTGCCCGGGACGCGGTCGCGGGCAGCGATCCAAACCTAATGGGCGCCGCATCCGGGTCCGGTCCCGACACGCTCGGACCGTTGCAACAAGGCCGCCCGAGCCGGGCGGTCGGCACACTGGTGCGGTGCAACTGCTGCGTCGCCTCCTGCGTGCGCTGCGGCTGTTGCCCGCGCTGCTGCGCCGCGCGATCGCCAAGGCGTGGCACGACCGGGTCCTCGGCCTGTCCGCCGAGGCGGCCTTCTGGCAGATGCTGAGCCTGCCGTCGCTGTTCCTGGCGTTGATCGCGTCCCTGGGGTACGTCTCGCGCTGGACCGGCACCGGCACCGTCGATCGCACCGAGACACAGATCGAGAGCACCCTGAGCCGCGCATTCAGCGAGCAGGTCGTGAACCAGGTGGTGCATCCGATCCTGCGAGAGATCCTCAACGGCAACCGCGCCGACGTCATCAGCATCGGGTTCGTGCTCGCGCTGTGGGCCGGCTCGTCGGCCACCGCCACCTTCGTCAACACGATCGCGATCGCCTACGACATGCGCGACCTGCGCGGGCCGGTGCGCAGCCGGCTGCTCGCCCTGTGGCTGTTCCTCGGCAGCGTCGCCCTCGGCGTGATCGTGTTGCCGATGCTGGTGCTGGGGCCGGACCTGTTGCGCCGGGCGTTCCCGAAACGGGTGCGGCCCACGGTGGGGTCGTTCATCGACGCCGGGTACTACCCGGTGTTGATCGTGCTGCTGCTGCTCGGCCTGACCACGTTCTACAAGCTCGCGCTGCCCCGGCGGCTGCCGTGGCCCCGGGCGTTGCCGGGCGCCGTGCTGGCCGTGCTGGTCTTCCTGGCCGGGTCGACCGGACTGCGCGCCTACATCGAGTTCATCATCGACCACAACCACGCGTACGGGACGCTGGCCGCACCGATCGCGGCGCTGCTGTTCTTCTTCGTGATGGCGCTCGGCGTGCTGCTGGGGGCGGAGTTCAACGCGGCGATCGAGGAGCGCAAACCCGCGCGGACGAAACCGCCGCGCATCCTCGCCCCGCGCAACTGGCAGATGTTTCGCGACTCCGCGGCTCCGGCAACCTCAGACGCGCCGGATCAGGAGCGCAGGCTCTCGTAGATCTCCTTGCACGCCGGGCACACCGGTGAGCCGGGCTTGGGCGCCTTGGTCACCGGGAACACCTCACCGCACAGGGCCTCCACCATCGTGCCCATCACCGCGCTCTCGGCGATCTTGTTCTTGCGCACGTAGTGGAACATCTCCGGACCCTTGTCGGTGTCCGTCGTCGACGGGGATTCCAGGACCTGAGTGTCTGTCACGCACTCGATTGTCGGTGATCGAGGGCTAGCCGTCGAGCGTGCGGCCGTCGTCGGCGCTCGGCAGGGCACGTTCGGTGCTCATGCCCGGCCGCACGGGCGCCGGGGCGCGCTTTCGCGCGGGCCGGTCATTGGCGATGATCACCGCGCACCACGGCAGCACCATGCCCCCGACGACGAACAGCAGAGCGAGCACCACAGACACCCGGTAGGTGCACGCCGCGGCGACGACGCACGCGGCGCGCAGCGACATCATGATCGCGTACTTCTTGCGGCGACGGTCGAACTGGTCATCGCTGCTCTCCGGCGCCGACGTGATCAACGCCGGTTGATCGGCGTGTGATCGGCGCATACGCCCATCGTTACACCGATCCCGGGCAAAAGCTCGTGCCGATCTGCTGCCACGATGAACCGGTGCATCAAGGCCTGCTCGACGACAACGGCACGAGCGCCTTGCGGGTGGCATTGACCGACTTCACCGTCGACACGGTCGATGCCACCCTCGGACCGAACGGTCGGCATGCCCTCGCCATCGGGGACCGAGCCGGCGTCGAGCGCGCGCTGCCGAGCGACGCGATCGCATCGCTGATCCGGCTCTTCCTGCTCGGCGCCGCGATCCCGGACACCGAGGCCGCCGCCGCGCTGCACCCACTCCCGCTCGACTCCGCACAGCGGGCCGGGCTGATCGCGTGCGCCGGCGACGAGGCGCGGGCTGCGGTGGAGATCCGGCCCTACGCCGAGGCCGGTGCGGGATCGCCGCCGTGGTGGGTCGTGTCCGACCTGGGTGCGGACGTGCGCCCGGGGCCGCTCTCACGCGAGCACGTGCTCGGCATCGGCAGCGCCGCCGTGACACTCGCCCAGCTGACCCCGCGCCCGGCCGTTGCCCGCGCGCTCGATCTGGGCACCGGTTGCGGGGTGCAGGCCCTGCACCTCGGGCGCCATGCGAGCCGGGTCACCGCGACGGACATCAGCGCCCGGGCGCTGCGGTTCGCGGCGACGACCGCAGCGCTGTGCGGACAACAGTGGGACCTGCGCGCCGGGTCGTTGCTCGACCCGATCCCGGCCGGCGAGACCTTCGACCTGGTCGTGGCCAACCCGCCGTTCGTGGTGTCCGACGGCCGCGACGGATACCGGTACCGCGACAGCGGCCAGGCCGGCGACGCACTGTGCGCGAGCCTGGTACGCGGGCTGCCACGGGTGCTGGCCCCGCACGGCTCGGCGCATCTGCTGGCCAACTGGCAGATCGCGGCGGGGAGCGCGTGGACGGAGCGGGTGGACGGGTGGCTGGCCGGCTCCGGGTGCGATGCGTGGGTCTGGCAGCGCGAGGTGGCGGATCCGGCCGAATACGTCACGCTCTGGCTGCGCGATGCGGGGCTGACACCGGACCGGCCGGAATGGGCACCGCGCTACCAGGCCTGGCTCGACTGGTTCGCGGCCGCGGGCGTGGTCGCGGTCGGCATGGGTTACGTGTCGATGTGGGCCGGCGGCGGCGCAGGCCGGGTGCAGGTGCTCGAGGACCTCCCACAGGCCGTTGACCTGCCCGCCGGTGGGCAGGTCAGCGACTGGATCGGGCGAGCGCGCTGGCTCGCGCACATGTCCGACGACGCGCTTCTGGAGTCTTGCCTGCGGGCCGGGCCTGGCCTCGTGCGCGAGCGCACGGACACGCTGGAGGAGAGCGGTTGGAGCACCGGGCCGAGCACGTTGCGCCAGAGCGCCGGGTTGCGGTGGGAAGTGGCCGTCGACGACGCGATGGCCGGGCTGGTGGCCGCCTGCTCGGGACACCTGCCGTTACGGGTCGTCATCGAGCTGCTGGCCGCGGCGCTCGACCGGCCCGCGGGCGAGGTGGCCGCGGCGGCGCTGCCCGCGGTCCGCGACCTGGTCGGCCGCGGTTTCCTGCTCCCGCCCGACCCTGCACCGGTCCAGCGATGAGAGCGGTGGTGCAGCGCGTCTCGAGGGCAGCGGTGCGCGTGGGCGACGCCGAGATCGCCGCGATCGGCGTCGGGTTGCTCGTGCTGGTGGGCGTGACCCATACCGACACGCCCACGCAGGCCGCGGCGCTGGCCCGCAAGCTGCACGGGCTGCGGGTGTTGCGCGACGAGCGCAGCGTGGCCGACCTGCCCGATGCCGCCGTGCTGGTTGTGAGCCAGTTCACACTCTATGGCGACACGCGCAAGGGGCGACGCCCGACCTGGGCCGCCGCGGCGCCCGGACCGGTGGCCGCGCCGCTCATCGATCACGTCGTGCAGGCGCTTCGAGACCTCGGGACGCCTGTCGAGACCGGGGAATTCGGGGCTGACATGCGGGTAGAATTGATCAACGACGGCCCCGTCACCGTGTGCATAGAAGTCTGAGTCAAGCCTGAGCGGAGGCATTCGCCAGGCGCGTTCGGGAACACCTGAGCGGGGTAAACACGTTGTCCTACATGAATCCAGAAACCGCCCACCGCAACGAATCAAGTATGACATCGACGGCGGGCGGCGACGCCAGCAATTGTTCGCTTTCAAGGTGGTTTGGTACATCGTGACTACGTCTCGCAACGCTTCTGCTCGTCCCACCGCGCGCCGCGCGGGCGGGGCCGCGTCGCGTGCGTCGTCCGCCGAGTCGCGGGTGACCGCTCGCGGCCATCGCAGCGCGCGCAAGGCCACTACCGCCGGGAAGACCACCGCGCGGAAGGCCAAGGCGGCCACGGCAGTCGAGGAGACGGCGGTCGACCAGTCGGTCGTCGAACCCGCCGCCGAGGTCACCTCGCCGGCTCCCGCCGAGGCTCCGACTGCGGCTGCTGTCGGCGGCACCGAGACCCCGACCCGGGCTTCGGGCCCGGACCTCGACGAGGTCGCGGCGTCGGCGGACCTGGTGCGCGTCTACCTGAACGAGATCGGCAAGGTGGCTCTGCTCACCGCGGCCGACGAGGTGGAACTCGCGAAGCGGATCGAGGCGGGCCTGTACGCCGCGCACCTGCTCACCGCGCAGAACAGCTTCACCCCGACCCGCAAGCGCGAGCTCCGCGCGCTCGTGATCGACGGCGAGCGGGCCAAGGACCACCTGCTGCGGGCGAACCTGCGGCTGGTGGTCTCCCTGGCCAAGCGCTACACCGGCCACGGCATGCCGTTCCTCGACCTGATCCAGGAGGGCAACCTCGGCCTGATCCGCGCGGTCGAGAAGTTCGACTACACCAAGGGCTTCAAGTTCTCGACCTACGCCACCTGGTGGATCCGGCAGGCGATCAGCCGTGCCATGGCCGACCAGTCGCGCACGATCCGCCTGCCCGTCCACTTGGTCGAGCAGGTCAACAAGCTGCAGCGCATCCGGCGTGAGCTGAACCAGGAACTCGGCCGCGAGGCGAACCACGCCGAGCTCGCCCACGAACTGGACATCACCGAGGAGCGGGTGCGCGAGCTGATCGACCTGTCCCGCGATCTCGTCAGCCTCGACCAGACGGTCGGTGCCGACGACGACGCCTCGCTGGGTGACTTCATCGCCGACGAGCGCGCCTCGTTCGCCGCGGAGACGGTGGTCGAGGGCGGCCTGATGCGTGCCCAGCTGCAGGGTGTGCTCGACACACTCGACGACCGGGAAGCCGCCGTGGTGCGGATGCGCTACGGACTCGACGGCGGGCAGCCGAAGACCCTCGACGAGATCGGCCGGGCGTTCAAGCTCTCGCGCGAGCGCATCCGTCAGATCGAGCGCGAGACGATGGCCAAGCTGCGCCACCCGTCCCGCTCGCAGGTGTTGCGCGATTACCTGGAAACCTAGGAATAGGCTGGAAGCCTCGAGCAACACTGTCGCGGGCGCGCTTTGCCGTGACCCGACGACACGTGTGCAGTGCGGAGAGGCGGCATGAGCCATCACAGTGAGTTGATCGACACCACCGAGATGTACCTGCGGACGGTGTTCGAGCTCGAAGAAGAGGGCGTCGTCGCGCTGCGTGCTCGCATCGCCGAGCGGCTCGGGCAAAGCGGCCCGACCGTGAGCCAGACCGTGGCCCGGATGGAGCGCGACGGGCTACTGCACGTGGCCGACGACCGCCATCTCGAGCTGACCGAGAAGGGCCGCCACGAGGCCATCGGCGTGATGCGCAAGCACCGCCTGGCCGAGCGCCTGCTCGCCGACGTCATCGGCCTGGAGTGGGAGGACCTGCACATCGAGGCCTGCCGCTGGGAACACGTGATGAGCGAGAAGGTCGAGCGCCGCATCCTCGCGCTGCTCGACAAGCCGCTGTTGTGCCCGCACGGCAACCCGATTCCCGGTCTCGACCAGCTCGGTCTGCCGTTCGGGACCACGGACGAGCACCCGCCGCTGATGCCGCTCATGGCGGCCGTCGAAGGCGGGGCCGCCGGCCGCGGGTCCGCCACGACAGCCGCCGACAGCGCCGAGATCGAGGTCGTGGTCGACCGCATCAGCGAACAACTGCAGCCCGACGCCGGCCTGATGCACCGTCTCGATCTCGCCGGGTTACGGCCCGGCCGGCGGGTCGCGGTCAAGGCCGCGCCCGGGGGCGTCGAGGTGCGCAACGAGGACGAGCACTCGAGCCAGTTCACCCGCGCCGTGGCCGATCACGTCTTCGTGCGCACCGCCTGAACCTCGGGGCATCGCTGCCCGGGCCGAACGTATCGGGCACCGCTGCGGCCCCCGTAGACTGACGCCGCGAGCCACCGCAGCCTCGCCGGGCGTCGCCAGCCGACCGCTCGCCCCCATCCTGCGCCAGCGGGTGGAGACATCGCAGTCGTCCCGTCCGACGGGCAGGCTGGTGGTTGCCTGCGCCTGCGGGCCCGAGCGAGAGGTGGGCCGGTGGTTTACGACCCCCAGGGCTTCCTGAAGCACGATCGGGTGGACACCCCGAAGCGGCCCGCCGCCGAGCGGGTCCGGGACTGGCAACCCATCTACCTGCGCCCGAAGGACGAGAGCCGTCAGCCAGCAAGCCGCGCGCTGCATGGACTGCGGCGTCGCGTTCTGCCACAGCGGCTGCCCGCTCGGCAACCTGATCCCCGAGTGGAACGAGTTCGTCGCCCGCGGCGACTGGCTGACCGCGAGCGAGCGGCTGCACGCAACCAACAACTTCCCCGAATTCACCGGCTGGATCTGCCCGGCACCGTGCGAGGCCGCGTGCGTGCTCGCCGTCAACACCGACCCGGTGACCATCAAGCAGGTCGAGGTCACCATCGTCGACAAGGCGTTCGAGGAGGGCTACGTCGAGCCGCAGCCCGCGGCCGAGCACAGCGGCAGCAGGGTGGCCGTGGTGGGCTCCGGGCCGGCCGGGCTCGCCGCGGCCCAACAACTCACCCGCGCCGGTCACGCGGTGACCGTCTTCGAGCGCGACGACCGGCTCGGCGGGCTGCTGCGCTACGGCATCCCGGACTTCAAGATGCCCAAGAACCTCATCGACCGCCGCATCGAGCAGATGAGCGCCGAGGGCACCGTGTTCCGGGTGAACGCCGAGATCGGCCCGGCGGACGTGGCGGCGCTGCGCGCCGACTACGACGCCGTCGTGCTCGCCGTCGGCGCCCTGGACCCGCGTGAGCTGACCAATCCGGGCCGCGAACTGGGCGGGATCCATCAGGCGATGGTGTACCTGCCGCAGGGCAACCGGGTGCAGGCCGGGGACATCGAGACGCCGGCCATCGACGCCGCCGGCAAGCACGTCGTGATCATCGGCGGCGGCGACACGGCCGCCGACTGCCTGGGCACCGCGAACCGCCAAGGCGCGCTGTCGGTGACGGTCCTCGACCACAACCCGCGCCCGGCCGCACGGGTCGGGCTGGTGAACCCCATCTGGCCGTCGGCGCCGAGCAGCCGCGGCGCCTCCCCCGCCCACGACGAGGGCGTGCACGAGGCCTGGGCGCGCGAGGTCGTGTCGTTCGTCGGCGACGAGCACGGGCAGGTGCGCGCCGTGATGGTCGACGAGGTGGAGATCGTGCGCGTCGACGGCCGCCGCGAGTTCCGGCCGGTGCCGGGCGCGCAGCACGAGCTGCCGGCCGATTTGGTGCTGCTCGCGGCCGGGTTCGTGGGCACCGACGTGCCGGAACTGCTCGACGAACTCGGTGTGGCGCGGGTGCCCGGCCGCGGCTCGGTGGACACCGACGACCGCTGGCAGACCTCGACGCCTGGCGTCTACGCCTGCGGCGACGCGACCCGGGGCGCGTCGCTGGTGGTGTGGGCGATCGCCGAGGGACGCGCCTGCGCAGCGGCCGTGGATCACGCGCTGACCGGCATCACCGAGCTGCCGCAGCCGGTGCGCCCACACGCCAAGGCGCTCTGACCAGGCACGCCGACGGACGCGCTGACCAACCGCGGCGACCCGGCGGCGCATTCACGCCGACCTCGCCAGCCGCAGCCGCGGCAGCCGTCGCGGATCGACACCGTGCGACAGCGCGGCCAGCAGCAGATCGGCCGCGGTGTAGCCGGGATCACTGGCCACCGCGCGCTCGGCGGCGATGCCGGCGAGCGCACCGTCGCCGCTGCGCCACGTGGCCCAGCCGAACAGGAACAGCGGCGCCGCGTCGTACGGACTCGGCAGCCGGCGAGCCAGTTCCCGCCACAGCGGACGGCCGTCGAGGCGGCCGTCGTCCATCGCCATCCATACCGGGTCGCGTACTGCCAGGCGCGACAACGCCACCCCGAACCGCGCAGCCGTGGCGTCGTCGACTCCCGGCCAGGCCGGCGCCGCACATGCGCGCGCGGCGGCGAACACCTCGCGTTTGAGCGAGCGGTCGAGCCGGGCGTCGGTGCCGGCCAGGGTGGCCTCGACCGACCTGCGCTCGCACTCGCGCAACTCCGACTCGAGGGCGGCCCGGCGCTGGTCCGGGAGCGGATCGAGAAGGCGTTCCAACGCCGACCGGTCGGCCAGCGCGACCCGGCCGTCGACAGTCGCCGCCGCGGCGAAGGCCGAGGGCGCACCGGGCACCGGCTGTCCGTCCGGCGGACAGCAACTCGGCGATCCGCAGGTCAGCGACCACCACCGATCCCCGAGCACCAGCAGCACGTCGCGAACGCGGAGCCGATCAGGGTCGCCGCGTCCTCCACCCGATCAGCCAGATCCAACCGATCGGGCCGCGGATCCGGCCGGCCCGCCGGCGGCCAGTCCTGCGCCGGATCGTCGTACACCGCCGCGATGAGCTCCTCGCTCCCGCCGCGATGCATTGCCGCGATGGTGTCGGAGAGCACCTCGGCCACCGACGCGTCGGCGAGGTCGAGGCGCGCGGTGACCACCAACAGGCCGTCAGCCAGGCCGACCAGCACCAGGCTGCGGCTCGGATGGAAGCCGAGCAGATACGGCACGGCCTGCACGAGCTCGGCCGGCCCCACGATGCGCTGTGCGGAGCGGAAGGTCATGCGCCTCAGCGTTCGCGGACGCGGCGGGCGACGAGCGGCGCTGCTGCCGGCTGTGGACGGCCGAGGCGGCTGTGCACACGAGTCGGCGCAATCGTCGGCCCGGTGTGCTAACGCGGCCGTGCCACAGCACGGTCCGCGCGAGCGGTCAGCGCAGCGTGCCGGCGCGCCAGCGCGCCGCTGCGGCCGCCAGCGAGTCGGCGACCCGCTCGTTGCGGGCCGCGAGGTCTCGCGCCGGCTGCGAACTCACGTCGGCGGTCGAATCGTCGGGAGTCGAATCGTCCGCGCCGGATCGCCGGCCGGCTGCGACGACCCGAAAGAACGCCGCTGCTCGCTCCAGCGCGACAGCGAGGTCACCCTGGTACACACCGGACAGCACGGCATCGGCGACCTCGCGGATCGCCTCGACATCGGCGTAGTCGGCCACGCCCGCCACGACGGCGTCGGCCGGGGCGAGCGGCTCGCCGCGCCGCCAGAGCCGGGTGACCTCCTCGCCGTCCGATTGGCACCACTGCCGCAGCAGGTACATCGCCCACAGCGCGCCCGGCAGGCTCACCGGATCGGCGTCCTGCCACAACTCCGCCAGGGTGTCGAGGCCAACCCGATCGGCGAGTGCCACGAAGCGATCACCGTCACCCGGCGACCGGCCGGCCTGCACCACCACCGCTGCGGTGGCCGCGGCGATCTCCGCACGCGAGTCGGGCGACCATTCCGCTCCGGCGGCGTCGATCAGCGCGGTGAGATCGGCGAACCGGGCAGGGCGGTGCGGGCGGGCTTGTTCGCCACGTCTGGGGTCGCCGCCGAACTCGGACACCGGTTCACGATACGACCGCTCGACTGTGCCGCCACGCAGGCCGATGCCGGTGCGCCACGCCAACTGAGGACCTTCGCCACAAGCACCTCACGCGCGCGGGTCAACAGGTACCGTGAGACCCGGCGTCGGCCTGATCCATGGCCCCCGGTCCCAAAACTGCCGCCACGAGCGGCCTTCCGCCGAGAGGCGACCTGGCAGGCCGGCGCCACCGCTCCCGCGGAGCGTGCACGGCCGGCGCCGACAGGGGAAACTGGACTCGTGGGTGACGGCAACGGCTGGGTGCACTGCGCGCTCGGACATCGTCACTGGGGACGTTTCGGCGCAGCCGGCCTCCTGCTCACCGACGGGGTGCATGTCCTGCTCCAGCATCGCGCCGCGTGGACCCACGAGGGCGACACCTGGGCAGTGCCCGGCGGCGCACGCGACAGTCACGAGGACCCGATCACCGCCGCGTTGCGCGAGGCCACCGAGGAGACCTCGCTGGATCCGTCGGTCGTCGAGCCGATCGCCGAGTGGGTCGACGAGCACGGTGGATGGTCGTACACCACCATCGTCGCGAGTTCGCCGAGTGCCCTCGACGTCGTGCCGGTCAACGCCGAGAGCACGGCGATCCGCTGGTGGGCATTGGACGAGGTGCCGCAACTCCCGCTGCATCGCGGGTTCGCCGCCGTCTGGCCACGCCTGCGCGAACTCGTACCGGTCGCCGACTGCTGAGGCGTTTACCAGGAGCCGACCGACGCAGCAGCACCGCCCCGGGCGTGCGGGACGACGCGACCTCGGTCACGATGGGTTCATGCGCCTCGATCATCTGTCCTACGCCGTCGGTCTGGAAGGACTCGGGGCGTGCGCGCAACGGCTCGGTGCTCGACTCGGCGCCGCGTTCTCCGACGGCGGTTGGCACCCGTCGTTCGGCACCCGAAATTTCGTGCTGCCACTGGCGCAAGGCTGCTATCTCGAGATCGTGGCAACGCTCGACCATCCGGCGGTCGACACCGCGCCGTTCGGCCGGGCGGTCGCCGCTCGCAGCACGGCCGGCGGCGGTTGGCTCGCGTGGGCGATCGCTGTCGATGACATCAGTCCGGTCGAGATGCGCTTGAGCCGCACGGCGGCACCGGGGCACCGACGCCGGCCGGACGGCTTCGACCTGCGTTGGCGCCAGATCGGCATCAACGACGTCAGCGAGGATCCGCAGCTGCCGTTCTTCGTCCAGTGGGACAGCGACGCGCAGCACCACCCGTCTGTACCCGGATCGCGCATTGCCTTGCGACGATTGGAGATCGCCGGCGACGAACCGACCGTCGACTCCTATCTCGGCACGTCGGCGCGTCAGCCCCTCGACGGCGTCGAGGTGGAATGGCTGTCCCCGTTCGACGGCGACACCGGACTGGTGTGCGCCGTCTTCGACACTCCCAACGGGGAAGTGCGCATCGACTGAGCTTCGCCGCACACGCTCTGCGCGGCGATCGCCTCGGGCACCGCAGCCTCCGGGTCGACTGTCCGGCTGCCGGCCGTCCGCGCGGCAAGCACCGAACCGACGAGGATCAGCGGGAATCCGACCGCGATGCCGAGCGTGAAGGGTTCACCCAGCAGCGCGACGCCGAGCAGCACCGCCACGGCCGGGTTCACATAGGTGAAGACGGTGGCGCGAGCCGGCCCGATCGCGGCGATCAGCGCGAAGAACACCACGAACGCGAGCGCGGTACACACCACACCGAGGGTGAGCACCGACCACCCGACCTGGGCACTGATGTGCGTCGGCCAGTGCGTCAGACCGTAGGGCAGATACGCCACGGCGGCGATCAGCAGCGATGCCGACACCACCGGGATGCTGGGCAGGTGGCTGAGCCGCTTCGACATGATCACCGGCGCGATCGCGTAACCGATGACGACGGCGCCCATCTCGAGCAGCGGCACGAGGTGGACCGCCCCGATGTCGAGGCCCAACAACAGCACCACGCCGGCGAAGCCGAACGCGAGACCGACGTAGCGCCACCGGCCGCCGCTGCCCAGCGGCTCGATCCCGGCGACGAACGCCGCGATGACCCCTACCAACGGGACAGCGGCCACGAGCAGGCCCGACAGCGAGCTGGACAGGACCCGCTCGGCGTCGGAGAGCATCAACCAGGGGATGCCCACCTCGATGACGGTGAACAGCAGCAGCGGGCGCCAGTAGGGCAGGACGACGCGGAATCCGCCGCGCGAGAGCGCGAAGGGCAGCAACACCAACCCGCCGATGGCGGTGCGGGCGAGCACCAGCGTGCCTGGTGAGAAGTCGCGGACCGCGATCCGGATCAGCAGGTACGGGATGCCCCAGATGACGCACATGGCCGCGAACAGCACCCAACTGCGCCGTGTCACCCGTCCTCCTCGATTTCGGTCGTCGACCCGGACGGTAGAGCGTCGCGCTGACGTCGGGCATTCCCGGCCGCTACCGTTGTCGCCTGCCCCGCGGCGAACAAATCGGTAACACACCGCAACATGCCAGGTATTGAGCCGACACGCGAATGAGCGCATCCTGCGCCATGAGGAGGCAAATCATGGAGACCACGGGTGGTGTGGGCCAAAGCGATGCGAAGGGCATCGGCGAGCGGTTCGTGCCGATCGGCGACTACGGCTTCCTCTCCGACGGCGAGACGATCGCGCTCGTGGCCCCCGGCGGCTCCGTCGACTGGATGTGCCTGCCGCGGATGGACTCCCCGAGCGTCTTCGGTGCGATCCTCGGCCGTTATGCCGGCACGTTCCGGATGGCGCCTTCGGACGTCACCGTGCCCGCAGCGCGGCGCTACCTGCCCGGCACCATGGTGCTCGAGACCAGTTGGGGCACCGACACCGGGTGGATCATCGTGCGTGATGCGCTGCTGCTCGGGCCGTGGCGCCACGAGGAGCACCTGTCCCGCTCGCAACGCCGCACCCCCACCGACTACGAGGCCGAACACATCCTGCTGCGCACCATCCGGTGCGTGAAGGGCGAGGTGCAGACGGTCGTCGAATGCGACCCGGCGCCTGACTACGGTCGACGCAAGCCGCGGTGGGAGTACACCGACAAGGTCTATCACCAGGGCAAGCTCGTCTGTCCCGACGTGGAGATGCCGATCCTCCTGACCACCGACATGCGCCTCGGGTTCGAGGGCACCCGCGCCAACGCCCGCACCCTGCTCAAGGAGGGCGACACCAGATTCGTCGCGCTGTCCTGGGGCGCGAAGGAACCGCCGCTCACCTACGCCGACGCGTACTCGCGCCAGGTGTGGACCGCGCACCACTGGCAGCACTGGCTGGCGCGCGGCGAGTTCCCGGACCACCCGTGGCGCAGTTACCTGCAACGCAGCGCGCTCACCCTCAAGGGCCTCACCTACGCGCCCACCGGTGCCATCTGCGCGGCCGCAACGACGTCGCTGCCCGAGACGATCGGTGGCAACCGCAACTACGACTACCGGTTCACCTGGATCCGCGACGCGACGTTCGCCCTGTGGGGCATGTACTCGCTCGGGTACGACTGGGAAGCCGTCGACTTCTTCTCCTTCATCGCCGACCTCGCCGAGCAGGACGACGACCTGCAGATCATGTACGGCATCGGCGGGGAACGAGAGCTCCCGGAGACCGAACTCGATCACCTGCCCGGCTATGCGCACTCGACGCCGGTGCGGATCGGCAATGCGGCGGCCAAGCAGCATCAACACGACGTGTGGGGTGCGCTGCTCGACTCGGTGTACCTGCACAGCAAGGCCCACGACCACATCGACGCCCGCGTGTGGCCGATCCTCGCCAAGCAGGTGAACGCCGCGCTGGATCATTGGCGCGATCCGGACGCCGGCATCTGGGAGGTGCGCGGGGAGCCGCAGCACTTCACCTCGTCGAAGATCATGTGCTGGGTGGCGGCCGACCGCGGCGCGCAACTCGCCGCCCTGATCGGCCAGGACTCGGCCGCGGACAAGTGGCAGAAGGCCGCGGACGAGATCAAGGAGGACATCCTGACCTACGGGGTCGACGACCGCGGCGTCCTCACGCAGTACTACGGCAGCAAGTCACTGGACGCGTCCCTGCTGCTCGCGCCCCTCGTGCGATTCCTGCCGCCGGACGACCCACGGATCGTCAATACGGTGCGTGCGATCGCCGACGAACTCACCGAGGACGGCATGGTGCTGCGCTACCGCGTCGAGGAGACCGACGACGGGTTCAGCGGCGAGGAGGGTTCGTTCACGATCTGCTCGTTCTGGCTGGTGTCGGCGCTGTCCGAGATCGCCGACTACGGCCGCGCCCGCAGGCTGTGCGCCCGGCTGCTGTCCCTCGCCGGGCCGCTCGAGCTGTACGCCGAGGAGATCGACGTGCACAGCGGCGCACACCTGGGCAACTTCCCGCAGGCGTTCACCCACCTCGCGTTGATCAACGCCGTTCTGCACGTGATCGAGACCGCCGACCTGGAGGACGGCCAGCTGTCCGCCGGAAGGCTGCGCTGAACCTCAGGGCGTGATGTCGCGCGAGCGCAGTTCGCGCCGCTGGACCATGCGGCCGTTGAGCGGCAGGCACGTGACCACGAACTCGGTGCCGAACGCGGTAAGCAGGATGCTGCGGTGGATCGTGCGCGGCCACCGTCCGGCCCGCTTGAGCGCCTCGCCGACGATGGGCTGCGCCTCCACCACCTGATAGCGGTCCGGATTGCTCACCTGCTCCGGCGACAGGTCGACGAGCCCGAGCCGGCTCAGGTTCGTCAGATACATGCTGATGCGCTCGGCGTTGCGGCACCCGGCCTGCTCGGCGACCATCGTCAGCCCTTGTGCCACGAGGACCGAACCGATGCCGAACGGACGACGGGTGCGGACGTCGACCGAGGGCTGCGGCCCCTCGAGGTGGAGGTAGCGCAGGATGCGCGCTTCGTCCGGGGTGATCTCGGTGAGGATGCGGGCGAACGCGGGATGGGTGTCCTCCACCACGCGCACGTCGTTCGACCGGCGCAGCAGGTCCGACCCGCGCTGTTGCAGGTCCTCGGGCGTGATCGGGGTGCCCGGGCCGGGCAGCGGCCGGGGCGAGGCGGCGGAGTCGCCCAGGCCGAGCGCACGCCACGCCGCATCGCGCAGGTCGTGTGCGGCGTCCTGCATGATCGCGGAGGCCGACTCACCGTCGGCGGCGCGCCGCACGACGTAGTTGGCGCTCGCGAGCGTGGTGCCGAGGCCCCAGCTGGCGAACTTCCACGCCGAGGAGACGGCGACCTTCGCGACGTTCGGTGCGGCCCGCACGACACCCGGAGTAGGCCGCAACGCCCGGGCCGCCGGTCGGACCAGCGCCGGCAGGGCCGGCAGCGGCCGCGCACGCGAGTGGGGCAGCGCCGGGGCCGCGGGGGCGTCGTCGCTCACCTGTCACACCCCGAAGATGACGAGGTGGAGCAGCCCCGCGAACAGCCCGAGCGCGCCACCATGGAAGAACAGTAGCCACTCGTCCTGCCTGATCGCCGAACGCAGCATCTCGACGAAATCGTCCGGGCCCATGCGCGACATCTGGTCGGCGATGAAGCGGTAGATCTTGCCGGACTGGCGCTTGCTGAACTCGTCGTCGTCGAAGGCCGCCGGCGCGAGGCCGCTCGCCTCGGCGGCGATCGAGCTGCGGATCTGGTCGTATTCACGCGCACCGATCGCCGCCCGCACCGCGGTGCGGGCCGGCCCCATCGCGTCGTCGACGGCCGGTCGCAGGGCGTCCTCGAGCAGCTGTGCAGTGCGGTCGCTGCGCGAGCCGCTCATCAGCTCCTCGCCGATGGTGCGCACGGTGATCACCTTGTCGGCCACCATCTGCGCGTACGCCTCGGTGACCTCCGGTTGACGTTTGAGCAACAGCCCCTGGTGCCACGGCACCCAGGCCTTCGGATGCACCGGCGCGAAGATCAACTCGATGCCGAGCCAGTTGACCGTCCAACCGATGATCGTGCCGCCGATCGGCAGCACCCACCAGTGCGGGTAGACCTGCAGCACCGCGAACAGGACGACGCCCATCGGCAGACCGAAGTAGAAACCGAAATTCTTCATGAACCGCAGTTCGCGCCGACCCATCGTCAGGAACAGCTCGTTGAGCAGCTCCGGATGCGCGGTGAAGTACGTGATCACCATGAGTTTGGCGTCGATCAGCTGGTCGATGTTCTCGCCGATCTCGTCGGTGATGTTGCGGACGATGCGTGGGAGCTGCCGTTGCACCCGCGCGAAGACCGCCTCCTTGACGATCGGCGGCAGCTCGCGCCACAGCTGCGGGTTCTCCTGCAGCATGATCTGCTCCACGATGTCGCGGATCTCGCCGCGCGCGATGGCCGCGAGCCGCTCGGCGATGCGCTCGGGCTCGAGTTCGCGGTAGAAGTCGCTGATGCTGCCGAGCTTCGCCAGCCCTTTGTCGACCGCGATGCTGGCCATCTTGTCCGCCCGCGACGGGACGATGCCCTGCCAGCCGATGCGCCCGTCGTGACGGATCAGCGGCAGCACCTGCACCCGCCGCGGCAGGTACGGGTAGGCGAAGCGCAAGCCCGGCAGCGGCACGCCGTAGAACCGCAGCGGCGCGAACAGCATCAGCACGCCGGTCCAGTTGGTGATGTAGCCGATCACGCCGGTGAACAGCGGGATGGTGATGAGGTCGACCAGCGTCTTGCTGTCCACCCGACCTCCTCCGCTCGTCACCGCGCCCCGCCCGCGAGTATCCCGGGGAACCCGCGCGGTAGCGTGACGGACACCCGCGGGTGAGGACAGGAGTGCGGATGGACCTGGCGCTGAGCAAGGAAGACCGGGAGTTCGCGGCCCGGATGCGGGAGTTCTTCACCAGCGAGATCCCCGCCGACCTCCGCGACAAGATCGCCCGGGGCGGACACGCGACCAGGGACGAGACAGCGAGCACGCAGCGCACGCTGAACGAGCACAAGCTCGCCGTGCCGCACTGGCCGGTCGAATGGGGCGGGCAGGACTGGACGGCGCTGCAGCGCCACCTGTGGGCCGAGGAGATGGCGCTCGCGCACGTCCCGCCGCCGATCGCGTTCAACGCCGCGATGATCGGCCCGGTGCTCGCGGAGTTCGGCAGCCAGGAACAGAAGGAGCGCTTCCTCCCCAAGACCGCCAGTGCCGAGATCTGGTGGTCGCAGGGCTTCTCCGAACCCGACGCCGGCTCCGACCTCGCCTCGCTGAAGACCACCGCGGTGCTCGACGGCGACCACTACATCGTCAACGGGCAGAAGACCTGGACCACCTACGGGCAGTACGGCGACTGGATCTTCTGCCTGGTGCGCACCGACCCGGATGCCCGCCAACAGCAGGGCATCTCGTTCCTGCTGATCGACATGACCTCACCGGGTCTCACGGTGCGCCCGATCCAGCTCATCGACGGCGGCCGGGAGGTCAACGAGGTCTTCTTCGACGACGTCCGGGTACCTGCCGACCAACTCGTCGGCGAGGTGAACAAGGGCTGGTCCTACGCCAAGTTCCTGCTCGGCAACGAACGCACCACGAACGCCGGCATCGGCCTGATCAAGACCCGGATCGGGCGCATCAAGCGGCTCGCCGGCGATCTGTCGGGCCGGCCGCTGTTCCGCGCCCGACTCACCCGCCTGGAGGTCGAGACGACCGCGCTGGAGATGAGCGTGCTGCGGGTCCTCGCCCGCGAGGAGTCGCTGCCGCGCGGTACGCCCGACCCCGTGTCGTCGGTGCTCAAGCTCAAGGGATCGGAGTTGCAGCAGGAGGCCACCGAGCTGCTGGTCGACCTGCTCGGTCCCGCTGCGCTCCCCTATCGCGAGGACGGCGCCGACGCGCCGGAGGGTGCGCCGGACGCGTTCCCGACGTACTTCAACTGGCGCAAGGCATCGATCTACGCCGGGTCCAACGAGGTGCAGCGAGGCATCATCACCAAGGCGATTCTGCAGCTCTAGAAAGGAATCCAGGTGGATCTGGAGCCGACCGACGAGCAACGCATGCTCGCCGAGACAGTCGACGGGTTGTTGGACAAGACCTACGACGCCAACGCCCGGCTCGCGCTGCTGTCCTCACCGGATGGGTGGAGCCGCGACGCCTGGCAGCGGTATGCCGAGATGGGGTTGCTCGGGCTCACCGTCGAGGAGCAGTACGGCGGCGCCGGAATGGGCGGCGCGGAACTGGCGGTGGTGCTGGAGTCGTTCGGCCGTTCGCTCGTGCTCGAGCCGTACTTCGCGACGGTCGTGCTCGGCGCGTCGTTGGTGAGCGCGGCCGGGTCGCCGGACCAGCGGCAGGAGATCCTGCCCGGCGTCTGCGCGGGCACCACGCTGCTGGCGCTGGCACACACCGAGGCGAATTCCCGGTGGTCGCTGACCGACATCGCGGCCACCGCGCAGCCCGACCGGTGACGGCTGGTCGGTCGACGCGCGCAAGATCGTGGTGCTGGGCGGCGACACCGCCGACCGGATCGTCGTCACCGCGCGTACGCCGGACGGCGAGGTCGGGCTGTTCCTCGTCGACGCCGGTTCCGACCGCGTGCAGCGCACCGGGTATGCGATGCAGGACGGATTGCGCGGCGCAGATGTCGTGTTCGACGCCGCGCCCGCGAGTGCGCTCGGCGACCCTGCGACGGGCCTGACCACGCTCGAGGGCGTGCTCGACACGGCCATGGCGATGCTGTGCGCGGAGGCGGTCGGCGCGATGGACCGGATGTTGTGGCTGACCCGCGACTACCTGCGCGCCCGGGTGCAGTTCGGCCGCCCGATCGGCACGTTCCAGGTGCTGCAGCACCGCGCCGCGGACATGTACGTGTCACTCGAACAGGCGCGCTCACTGGCTCTCGTCGCCCGCCTCGCGCTCGATGACGAGGACGTCGCCGCGCGGCGCCGGATGGTGCGTGCGGCCAAGCTCGGTGTCGATCTCGCGGCGCGGCACGTCGGGCAGGAGGCGGTGCAGCTGCACGGTGGCATCGGGATGACGATGGAGTACCCGGTGGGGCACTACCTCAAGCGCACGGCCGTCATCGCGAAGACCTTCGCCGACGACGACGAACTGCTCGAACTCGTCGGCAGCGAAGGCGGATTGATTCCCGCAAGCTGACTCTGGGAGGCTCCGGTCATGGGCGAGGACGTCGAGAGTCGAGATTTCAGCCGGCAGGACCGGCAGCGCTATCGCGAGAAGTTGCGCAGCTGCCTGGACACGTTCGCGCGCATGCTCAGCGAGTCGAGCTTCGACTTCGAGCGTCCGATGACGGGGCTGGAGATCGAGTTCAATCTCGTCGACGGCAGCCAGGACCCGGCGATGCGCAACGCCGAGGTGCTCAACGCGATCGCCAACGACGACTTCCAGACCGAGCTCGGCCAGTTCAACATCGAGATCAACGTGCCGCCGCGGGTGCTCGGTGACCGCCAGCTGCCCGATCTCGAGACCGAACTGCGGGCCAGTCTCAACGACGCCGAGGAGCGGGCCCGCTCGGTCGGCGCGCACATCGTGATGATCGGCATGCTGCCGACCCTGACCCCCGAGCACCTGGTCCACGACTCGCTGAGCGCCAACCCGCGTTACGCCCTGATCAACGAGCAGATCTTCGCCGCGCGCGGCGAGGACCTGCACATCGTCATCGACGGCCCGGAGCGGCTCGCGACCTACGCCGACACCATCGCCCCCGAGGCGGCGTGCACGAGCGTCCAGTTCCACCTGCAGGTCAGCCCGCAGGACTACGCACCCGCCTGGAACGCCGCGCAGTGCATCGCCGGGGTGCAGCTCGCGCTGGGCGCGAACTCGCCGTTCCTGTTCGGCAAGGAGCTGTGGCGCGAGACCCGCGTCGCGCTGTTCGAGCAGGCCACCGACACCCGCCCGCAGGAGCTCAAGGAGCAGGGCGTACGCCCGCGGGTGTGGTTCGGCGAGCGGTGGATCACCTCGATCTTCGACCAGTTCGAGGAGAACGTGCGCTACTTCCCGGCCCTGCTGCCGGTGTGCGACGACGAGGACCCGGCTGCGGTGCTCGCCCGCGGCGACGTGCCGCGACTGGCCGAGCTGCGGATGCACAACGGCACGATCTACCGCTGGAATCGTCCGGTGTACGACGTCTTCCGCGGCAAGCCGCACCTGCGGGTGGAGAACCGCGTGCTGCCGGCCGGCCCGACGGTCGTCGACGTCCTCGCCAACGCCGCGTTCTACTACGGGCTGGTGCGGGTGCTGTCGGCACAGGACCGGCCGCTGTGGTCGCAGATGTCCTTCGCGGCGGCGTCGGACAACTTCGACACCGGCGCCCGCAACGGCATCGACTCGCAGCTGTACTGGCCCGGCTTCGGCGACGTCCCGGCCACCGAGCTGGTGCTGCGCCGCCTGCTGCCGATCGCCAAGCAGGGTCTCGACGAGTGGGGCGTCGACACCGCCGTCAGCGACCGGCTGCTCGGCATCATCGAGAAACGCTGCACCACCCACCAGAACGGCGCGGAGTGGCAGGTGCGCACGTTCCACTCCATCGACGACCGCAAGCAGCCGCTGGACCGCCGCGACTCGTTGCGGGAGATGCTGCGCCGCTACATCGAGCTCATGCACACCAACGAACCGGTCCACACGTGGCCCATTGATTGAGCCCGTCGACTAACCGGCTTTCGAGAGCCGGTTGCGCTCGTCGTGCGCCCATGCGGCGAGCAGGCCGCGGTAGTGCGCGACGAAGTGGTCGTGCTCGTGCGGCGGGAACGTCGAACGGATGGTGTCGACCAGGAGCCGATCGAAGTCCGGGCCCTCGATCCACTCCAGCACCACCTCGTCGAGATGGGCGAGCCGGCTCGCGCAGAAGTCGGCGTAGTGCTCGACCTCGAAGTAGTCGTCGGCAAGATCGCGGTAGGCAGCGAGCTTGGCGGCGTAGTCGAGATCGTCGCGGTCGGCGATGTCGAAGTAACGCCGGGTGTCGAGGTCGTAGCGCGGCCGACGCCCGGTCGCGGTACAGAACACCGACCACTTCGCCAGCGCCTTCATGGCCCACGGGAAGTAGTAGTGCAAGCTGGTGATCGCGACGTCCGGGCACGCATTGGCGTAGTCGATCGGGTACACCACGCGGTCCTTGATGAGCGTCTCGCAGGAATTGAACTCCCAGCGGAAGAACGCGTTCACCAGCCGGCCGATGGTGACCGTCTCGTGCCCGGTGTCGGCGTCGAGGAAGTCGTGGGCGACCGAGTAACGCGCGTGCATCGGCTGGTCCGGGTCGAACTTCATCACCATCGTCTCCGCGCCGATGGACAGGCTGCGGGCGAAGACATCGAAGCCGTCGACAGCACGCTGCAGATGCATGAGGCGCTGCCCCGACTCGTCGTAGGCGCGGTGCAGCTGGCCGGAATCGCGGATCTGGCTGACCCCGACCCAGGCCCCGCCGTCGTAGGGCTTCATGAACATCGGGTAGCCGATCCGGTCGGCGACCGCGTCGAGGTCGAAGGCCTGGTTGTACCGCGATGCGGTGTAGGCGTACTTCGCGTTGTCCGGCGGGTTCTTGAACGGCACGAGCACCGTGTCCGGCACGTGCAGACCCAGGCGCATCATCGCGCAGTACGCCGCGTGCTTCTCCATGCTCTGGAAGGTGAACGGGCTGTTGAGCAGGTACATGTCGTCCATGAGCGCGGCCTTCTTCAGCCACTCGCGCGGGACGTAGTACCAGTAGGCGAGCCGGTCGATCACCAGGTCGTGGCGCGGCTTGTCGCGCAGGTCGAACGGCTCGATGGTGACCCGCTCGGTGGCGTAGGTGTGCTCGTCGCCACGACCGTCGGCAACCGTGCCGACCCGCCGCATGATCGCCTCGAACGCGCTCGGCCAGTCTTCTTCGGTGCCGAGCAGCAGGCCGATCAGGTGTTTCACGTGACCTCCTCAACAAAACCGCGGTAGATGATGACGGAGCTGGGCCTGCCACGACGGCCAGTCATGCGGCACGTCGTATCCCCACACGTCCAGCTCATGACGAATTCCCTTGTCCCGCAAGACAGCCGCGAACGCACGGCTGCTCGGCAGCGCACCGGTCGGATCGACCTCCCAGGCGCCCTGCCCGACGACGATCAGCAGGCTCAACCGCTCGCGCAGCCAGTCCAGGTGCCCGCCTTCCAGGTTCGGGACGTATGACATCGGATTGTTGAAGTAGGTCGCGTCACCGGGTTCACCCCACGCGTTCCAGGTGCTCGGGTCGTAGTTGCCGGACAGGCACATCGCCAACGGGAACACATCGGCGTGCTTGAGCGCGAAGTTCGCCGCGTGATAGGCACCGAGGCTCGCCCCCAGCGTGGCGATCTCGACCGGTCCGGCACAGTCGTCGCGGATCCAGGGCACCACGCGCCCGAGCACCCACGACTCGTAGTCACTGTGGCGGTGGGCGCGCTCCTCGATCGACGCCGACCGGTCCGACCAGGTATAGCCATCGGCACTGTCGACGCAGTACAGCTTGACGCGCCCGGCGTCGATCAGGTCGGCAACGGCGCCGACCATGCCGTTGTTCTCGAAGTCCCAGGCCCGGCCCTGCTCGGACGGAAAGACCAGAACGGGCCGGCCGAAGTGTCCGTAGGCGATCAGCACACCAGGGCCGAGATCGACATGTTCACGCCGCACCGGTCGTCACCACCGTCGTGATCAGCTCGGTCAGGTTCGGATCGAGCGCGTCGCGCCACGCAGTGAAGTTGTGCGCGTCGCGCCGCTCGATTTCGGTTGTCGAATACCCGAGGCGGCGCAGCGTTGCGGCCATCTCGCGGTTGTTCGAGAGGTTCTCCTCCACCGTGCCGCAGGTGACCACCGTGGGCACCGGATGTGGGTCGGTGGTGGCATCGTGCACGCTGCGCACGAATTCGGTGACGGCCGCGAAGCCGCTGAACGTCGACTCCTGCGCATCGAGCTTCGGGGTGAAGAAGCTGCCTGACTGCAACAGCAGGGCGTCGAACAGATCGGGATGGTTGCGGTGCGCGTGCAGCATCGCCAACGCGCCGAGGCTGGCGCCGACTCCGATGGCGGCGGTGACCGGCAACGAGGCGCGCAGCGTGTCGCGCATCAGGGTGGCGAGTGCGTCGGCATATGCCGGGTTGGCCGAGTACCAGTCGTTGCGGTCTCCCGGATCGACCAGTGCCGCTCGCACGGGGGGCAGCGCGCCGCTCGCGATGCTCGCGCCGAGATAGGCGGTGAATCCGCCCAGCTTGGCGAACTCCGGGCCGTCGTGCACCACCACCAGCGGTGCGGGCGTTTCCGCGTCGAGCGCGGTGGGCGCCCACAGGTGCACGTGCAGCTCGGATTCGAGCGTCGGCGCCGGCACCGCGAGCTCCGCAGTGTCGCTCGGCACCGGTTCGACATCCAGCCATGCCGGTGCGCGGTAGCCAGGGAATTCGGCGACCGATTTGTCACCGAACGCCCCGGGTGCGTGGCGCGGATTCGTCGGATCCAGGATGGTGGCCCGGTTGGCGTTGTGGTCCTCCAGCTCGAACAGGTACTCCATCCGGTCGACGTCGGGCCGCGGCAAGGTGAGCCGCCACGCGCGCGGCGCCCGGGCGAAGTCGAGCGGCCCGGGCAGCCCGATCTCCTGAGCGAGGCGCACCGCCGACAACCGCCCGCGCCGGTCGGCCAACTCGAAGGTCACCGAGGTCTCGTCGACCACCGGTGCGTCCGTCACCCCTCGGACCTTAGTGGTGCCCCGGTGCGTTGGACACCGGGTCCGGGCGCGGGCCGGCGCCGGCATCGGCGAGGACCGCATCGCGCCAGCCACGCAGGGAACTGACCAGCGCGAGGGCCTCGGCCCGCACGAGATCGGCAGGGGTGAGTGTGCGTTCGCGAAGCTGTCCGGCGGCGACCAGGCGCCCCCGTTCGACGCCGGGCAGGCAGCCGTCGTCGAGCGGCGGGGTCCACCAGGTTGCGTCCAGACGCACGGCAAGATTGGCGATGGTGGTCTCGGTGACGTGGCCCTGCTCGTTGACGAGCACGACGTCGTCGCTGTCGTGGCGGGCCGCACGCAGCACGTAGGGCTCGCGCCGGGTCGTCTTGTGGAAGGGCCACGGTTCGGTCGAGTCGATCGGCTCCGCATCGATCGCCAGCGTGACGGGTCGCGCGTCGCGCTGCGGCAGTGCTGTCGTCTGAACCGTCAACGCGCCCGTGCGGTCGAGGGTCAGCCGGACGCGGGCAGCAGTGTGCCGCGCCGCGACCTGGTCGAGCGCAGCGTCGACGGCCCGCCGATCGAAGGCGAAGCCGAAGTACTGCGCCGACGCCGCGAGGCGCTCGACATGCGCACCGACGTTTCGGATTCCGGTGTCCGCAGCGCAGGCCATCGTCTCGATGAGGCCGAATTCGGTCGCCGGGTGATCGAGGATCCGGGCCTTCGCGCGCAGTTCGGCGAATTCGTGCTCTGCTTCCGAGCCCCAGGTGATACCGCTGCCCACGCCGTAGGTCGCCCGGCCGGTGCGCCGATCGACCACCGCGGTGCGGATCGCGACGTTGAACCTGGCGCGCGTGCGCTGCTCCGGCGGCGCAACCCAGCCGATCGCCCCGCAGTACACACCACGCGGGCCCGGTTCGAGCTCACCGATGATGCCCATCGTGCTGGGCTTCGGCGCCCCGGTCACCGAGCCCGACGGGAAGATCGCGGCGAACACCTGCACCAGCGAGGTGTCGGGCGCGACGTCGGCGCGGACGTCGGAGGTGAGCTGCCAGACCGTCTCGTACCGCTCGGCCCGGCACAGCCGGTCGGCCCGCACGCTCCCGATCCGCGCGATCCGGCCGAGGTCGTTGCGCAACAGATCGACCACGATGATGTTCTCGGCCCGCTCCTTCTCGCTGCTCACCAGCAGGCGCCGGCGCTCGGCGTCCTCGGCCGGGGTGCGGCCGCGGGGCGCGGTGCCCTTCATCGGCCGGGTGAGCAACTGCCCGCCGGTCCATTCGAAGAACAGCTCGGGGCTCGCGCTGAGCACCGCGTGCGTGCCGGTGTCGACGTAGGCCGCATATGCCGAGCGCTGCCGAACCGCGAGATCGGCGTAGAGGTCCGGCAACTCCCCCTCGACGGTTGCGTGCATCCGGGTGGTCAGGTTGACCTGGTAGGTGTCTCCCGCGGCGATCCGGTCCCGCGCCCGCCCGACGTCGGCGCGGTGCTGCTCGGGTGACACCTCGAGCAGCCACGGCGAGACGTCGTAGCGGCCCGACGGCCGACCGTGCTCGTCCACCGGCTCGCACTCGGTGGGCGCCGCGCTGACCGCGAACCAGACGAGCGGCGGGTCGTCGCCCTGCCGCGTTCGCACCGGCAGGGTGGGATCGAGCCCCGCGCCCGCCTCGTAGGCGACGAAGCCGGCGGCCCAGGCGCCGGCCCGGGTCGCGGCGTCGACCTCGGCCAGGGCCGCACGCACCTGATCGGGCCGCGTCGCGACGATGGTGCGGTCGGCGGGCGGGAAAGCCAGCCCGGTGCCCGCGACGAGGTCGTCGAACCGCACCGCTGCGCCGGTCACGGCATTCACCCTGGCACGGCCCGGCGCCGGGTGCAGCGCGGCCCGGCTCCGTCGCGGGAGCCGGGCCGGTGTCGGAGCGGCACCGCTCAGCTGCAGCCGCTGGTGCTGCCGCACCCCTCGCAGACGAAGCAGCTGCCGGCCGGGCGCATCTTGGTGCCGCAGTTCATGCACAGTGGGGCGTCGACGGAGAACCCGGCGTTGCCGGCGAGCGACTCCAGCAGCTCGGTCGAGCTGTGCACGCCGGCCGGGGCGGGTGCCGCGGTATCGGCGATGGCGTCATCGTCGGTCTCCGGCACCGCCGGCTGCGATCACCGGCGCGGATTGCGCGTAGGTCTCCATGTCGATCTCGTCGAGCTGCCGTTCGGCCGGTTCGTACGAGCCGGTCTCGAGCTGGCGGGTTCGCTCGGTAGCGGTGTAGATGCCCAGCGCCGCGCGCTCCTCGAAGGGCAGGTAGTCCAGCGCCAGGCGCCGGAAGATGTAGTCGAGCATCGACTGCGCCATCCGGATGTCCGGGTCGTCGGTCAGGCCGGCCGGTTCGAAGCGCATGTTGGTGAACTTCTGGACGTAGGTCTCCAGCGGCACGCCGTACTGCAGCGCGATGGAGATCGCGATCGAGAACGCGTCCATCACACCGGCGAGCGTGGAGCCCTGCTTGCCGAGCTTGAGGAAGACCTCTCCCAGGCCGTCGTCGGGGTAGGAGCCGGCGGTCATGTACCCCTCGGCGCCGCCGACGGTGAACGAGGTCGTCTTCGACGGGCGCGTCTTCGGCAGCCGGGTCCGCTTGGGGCGGTACTCGACGATCGGCGCCGCATTGGCGACTGGGCGCTCTCGTCCTTCTTCACGTCGCCGCTCGCCGATTTGCCCGCCGACAGCGGCTGGCCGACCTTGCAGTTGTCGCGATAGACGGCGAGCGCCTTGAGGCCGAGCTTCCAGCCCTGGTAGTAGACGTCCTCGATGTCCTCGATGGTGGCCGTCTCGGGCAGGTTGACCGTCTTGGAGATCGCGCCGGACAGGAACGGCTGCGCGGCGGCCATCATCCGCACGTGGCCCATCGGCTTGATGGCGCGGTTGCCCATCGCGCAGTCGAACACCTCGTAGTGCTCGGGCCGCAGGCCCGGGGCGTCCACGACGTGGCCGTGCTCGGCGATGTACTCGACGATCGCCTCGACCTGCTCCTCCTGGTAGCCGAGGATGCGCAGCGCACGCGGCACGGTCTGGTTGACGATCTGCATCGAGCCACCGCCGACCAGCTTCTTGAACTTCACCAGCGCGAGATCGGGCTCCACGCCGGTGGTGTCGCAGTCCATCATCAAGCCGATGGTGCCGGTGGGCGCCAGCACGCTGGCCTGGGCGTTGCGCCACCCGTTGACCTCACCGAGCTTGTTGCCGCGGGCCCACTCGTCGGTCGCGGCGGCGAGCACCGAGCGGTCGTTGTCGTGTATCGACCGGGCGGCGTCGGTGGCCGCGGCGTGCTTGCGCATCACCCGCGCGTGCGCCTTCGCGTTGCGGGCGAAGCCCTCGTACGGGCCGACGATGCCGGCGAGTTCGGCCGAGCGACGGTAGGCGACACCGGTCATCAGCGACGTGATCGCACCGGCGAGGGCGCGACCGCCGTCGGAGTCGTAGGCGAGCCCGGAGGCCATGAGCAGCGCACCCAGGTTCGCGTAGCCGATGCCGAGTTGCCGGTATGCGCGGGTGTTGACGCCGATCGCCTCGGTCGGGAAGTCGGCGAAGCAGATCGAGATGTCCATCGCGGTGATGATCAGCTCGACGGCCTTGACGAACTTCTCGGTCGTGAAGACGTTGTCGTCACCGAGGAACTTCATCAGGTTCAGCGACGCGAGGTTGCAGGACGTGTTGTCCAGGCTCATGTACTCGCTGCACGGGTTCGACGCGGTGATCCGGCCGGTCTCCGGGTTGGTGTGCCAATCGTTGATCGTGTCGTCGTACTGGATGCCCGGGTCGGCGCATTCCCACGCCGCCTGGGCGACCTGCCGGAACAGGTCCTTGGCGCCGACCGACTCGATGACCCGGTTGTCGGTGCGGGCGCGCAGCCCGAACTCCTTGCCCTCCTCGACGGCGTGCATGAACTCGTCGCTGACCCGCACCGAGTTGTTGGCGTTCTGGTACTGCACCGACGTGATGTCCGAACCGCCGAGGTCCATGTCGAAGCCGGCGTCGCGCAGGACGCGGATCTTGTCCTCTTCGCGGGCCTTGGTCTGCACGAACTCGACGATGTCCGGGTGGTCGATGTCGAGCACGACCATCTTGGCCGCCCGCCGGGTGGCGCCGCCGGACTTGATGGTGCCGGCCGACGCGTCGGCCCCGCGCATGAACGACACCGGGCCGGAAGCCGTGCCGCCCGAGGACAGCAGCTCTTTCGAAGACCGAATTCGGGACAGGTTGAGCCCGGCGCCCGAGCCGCCCTTGAAGATCAGGCCTTCCTCGCGGTACCAGTTCAGGATCGAGTCCATGGTGTCGTCGACGGCGAGGATGAAGCAGGCGGACACCTGCTGGCTGGAGCTGGTGCCGACGTTGAACCAGACGGGCGAGTTGAAGCTGAACACCTGGTGCAACAGCATCCAGGTGAGCTCGTGCTCGAAGACCTCGGCGTCTGCGGACGAGGCGAAGTAGCCGTGCTCCTCACCGGCGGCGCGGTACTTGTGCACCACGCGGTCGATCAGCTGGCGCAGCGACCACTCACGCACGTCGGTGCCGACCGCACCCCGGAAGTACTTGGTGGTGACGATGTTGGCCGCGTTCACCGACCAGAAGTCAGGGAACTCGACACCGCGCTGCTCGAAATTGATCGAGCCGTCGCGCCAGTTGGTCATGACGACGTCGCGGCGTTCCCAGGTGACCTCGGCGTACGGGTGCACGCCGTCGGTGGTGTACACGCGTTCCACCTGCAGGCCGTCGGGCTGCCCGGCCCGGCGCGCCTTCGCCCGTCCACGAGACGTGCCGGCGGCCGGGCGCGGCTGTGCCGATTCGGTGGAACGGGTGACGTCGGCCTCGGTCATCTGTGGTCCTTTCCAGCGCAACGGGCGAAGCGGGAGTCGAGGTGGGTTCGGGGTGGGAACAAGCAGGTCACGGCGTCGGTGTCGCCGCTGGACCAGGTGTGGAACGGGTGCGGTGTTCGGCGCGCAGGTCGAGGATCGCCTTCTCGAAATCGTCGGCCGACGTGAACGCCTGATAGACGGACGCGAAGCGCAGGTACGCGACCTCGTCGAGCGCGCGCAGCGGACCGAGGATGGCAAGCCCGACCTCGTCGCTGGGCACCTCGGCCACACCGGTCGCCCGGATCGCCTCCTCGACCGACTGCGCCAGCATCGCCAGCTGGTCCTCGTCGACCGGGCGGCCCTGGCAGGCCCGCCGGACGCCGTTGACGACCTTCTGCCGGCTGAACGGCTCGGTGACCCCGCTGCGCTTGATGACCGCGAGCGTCGCCTCCTCGACCGTGGTGAATCGCCGGCCGCACTCCGGGCAGGAGCGGCGCCGGCGGATGACCTGGCCCTCGTCGACCTCGCGGGAATCGACGACTCGGGAATCCGGATATCGGCAGTACGGACACCGCACGGAAGTTCCTCCCCTTCACCGTCGTAGGACTCGCCGCCTGTGGATCAGGCTGTCGACAACTTGGGGATCAGGTTGTGGACGACCGAGGCCGGCTGTGGACCGTCAAACCCAACTTGTGGACGAAGTACATCGGTGTAACTACTACATGTAGGGGTGAACGGTAGAACGACCCACGATGTTCCGCAAGAGCGAAACTCCGGCGCGTCGCAATCACTTCGCGATCAACGCCGTGATCAGGAGCGGCAACCGACGCAGGCGATCAGCGGATCTGCAGCACCTGGCCCGGCACGATCGCCGCCTCGGAGAGGTGGTTGCGCCGCGTCAGGTCGGCGACCTCGGCGCGCGGATCGCGCTGCGGGGCGACCCGGGCGGCGATGTCCCAGAGCGTGTCGCCCGGCGCGACGGTGACCGCGCTCGGCGCGTGGTGCGGCGTGCCGGCCGCGGCGCTGCCCGAGGCCGTCTGGGCGGCGAACCACCACAGGCCGGCACAGGCCACGGCGACGGCGACGGTGAGAACGCCGATGCCGCGGCGGGTGAGCCGCACCGGCGCCGCGGTCGGAGTGGCGAGCGGTGCGTGCAGCACGGTCACCGAACCGTCGCGGACCGGCGAGTCGGGTGTATCCGGCGACTCGCACTGTGGCGGACGACCCTGCGACGGCGTGCTCGGCGCGGGCACGGCCGCGAGCCGGCGACGGCGCGGCAGGCCAGCATCTGCGGGCCCGAAGGGGACTTCGGCGAGGTCATATGCGACCGACATGATGGGCCTCCAACTCGTACACTTCGTCGAACACAGATTCGATAGAACGTCTGATCGAATGTGTACCAGCGGGGTCTGACAAAAACTACCCGCGACGGCGTGTCGTTCGAACAAATGTTTGAGTTGCCGGCCCGGTCGGGCTACGGTCGGACTCGCAAAGGTGATCGATTACCCGGGCCCGGGGCGCATGCCGTGCCGGCCCCGAACAGTCGTCGTAGAACAGCCCAGCACACGCCCAGACGAGCGGAGGACGGCAGTGCCGAACAGCAGCGGCAGAACCTCGAGCGGCCGCAAGACGAGCGGTCGGGCCACCGGCGCGGCCGACGTCACGGACGAGAGTGCGTCGGGAGCACAGGACACCGAAGCGCCCACCGAGTCGCTGGTCGAGTCGGGCGAGCGCCGCCGCCCGGGCCGGCCGAAGGTCACCGAGCTGCCCGATCCCGTCACCGGCCTCACCCGGCGCCAGCAGGCCATCCTCGACGTCATCCGCGATTCGGTGGAGCGCCGCGGATATCCGCCGAGCATTCGGGAGATCTGCGAGTCCGCGGGCCTGGCGTCCACGTCCAGCGTGGCCCATCAGCTCGCGATGCTCGAGCGTAAGGGATTCCTGCGGCGCGACCCGAACCGTCCGCGCGCGGTCGACGTGCGCTCCGGCGCCTCGGCGAAGAAGGCCAAGGCCGCCCGGCGGGCGCTCGCGATCAGCGACTCCGCACCACGTGGCGACGCGCCGGTGTTCGTGCCGGTGGTCGGCCGGATCGCTGCCGGCGGACCGATCCTCGCCGAGCAGATGATCGAGGATCTGTTCCCGCTGCCGAAGGCCCTCGTCGGCGACGGCACGCTGTTCCTGCTCAAGGTCGTCGGCGATTCGATGATCGACGCCGCCATCGCCGACGGCGACTGGGTGGTGGTTCGCCAGCAGCCCACCGCCGACAACGGCGACATCGTGGCGGCGATGATCGACGGCGAGGCCACGGTCAAGACATTGCAGCGCCGCGACGGCCACGTCTGGCTCATGCCGCACAATCCCGCCTACTCCCCCATCGACGGCGACGAGGCCACCGTCCTCGGCAAGGTCGTCACGGTGCTGCGCCGGGTCTGAGGCGTTCGTCCCACAGCCGCTCACGTGATCAAGAGCGCGATTTGGTCGATCCGCGACCATTTTGCGCTCTTGATCACGGGGGGCGGGTCCGGCGTCAGGTGATCTTGGCGGTCTGGATGAGCGTCGGCGCGAAGCGGCGGTGGACGAGGCGTCCGCGGCCCGGCGGCAGCGACTCCATCTTCACCGAACCGAGCACGGCGCCCTCGTCCTTACTGCCGGACAGCAGCACTCCGGGCGTGCCCATGTCGCGCAGGCTGCGCACGACCGGCTCGAACATGCCCTGTCCGGCGCCGCCGGCCGAGCGGCTGAGCACCACGTGCAGCCCGATGTCACGTGCCTGCGGCAGGAACTCCTGCAGGGCGCTCACGGGGTTTCCGCCGGTGGCGATCAGGTCGTAGTCGTCGAGCAGCAGGAACAGCCGCGGACCTTCCCACCTGGGCACCTCACCGGCGGCGGGATCGACCTGGATGCCGGTCAGCCGTTCGCGCAGCGCGGACCCGATGCTGGCGACGGTGTCCGGCGCGCCGACCGAGCTCATCACGTAGCCGATCTGGTGCGCCGTGGTGATCGCGCCCAGCAAGCCGCGCCGGTAGTCGAATGTGATGATCTTCGCTTGGTCCGGGGTCCAGCGCGTCGTGATCCCGCGCGCGATCACGCGCAGCAGGTTCGACTTGCCCGACTCGACGTCGCCGATGGCGATGAAGTGCGGTTCGCTGTCGAAGTCGATGAAGATCGGCGACAAGGTGTCCTCGTCGACCCCGATCGGGATCGCCGCGCCGGTCGGTTCGATCTCCGGCAGCTCGTCGTAGGGAAGCTCGCGCGGCAGCAACCGCACCGCCGGGGCGCTCGGCCCGGACCACGCCTCGCCGACGCGGGTGACCAGATCGCTCACCCCGTCGACGAGGTCGTCGACCTTCTCGACACCGTCGATGCGCGGGAGTGCGGACAGGAAGTGCAACTTGTGCGGGCTCAGGCCGCGTCCGGGCGCACCCTCGGGCACGTCGGTCGCGACCCGCCGGTCGAACTCCGACTCCGACGGGTCACCCAGGCGCAGCTCGAGCCGGTTGCTGATCAGGTCGCGCAGCGCCGGGCGCATCTCCATCCAGCGTTGCAGGGACAAGACCACGTGCACGCCGTAACCGAGCCCGCGCGCCGCGATCTGGGTGATCGCGGCCTCCAGCGCCTCGTGGTCGTTGCGCACCGTCCCCCAGCCGTCGACGACGAGGAACACGTCGCCGAAGCCGTCGCCCGGCACGCTGCCGGCGGCGCTTTGCCGCCGGTAGGAGGCCATCGAGTCGATCCGGTGCCGGGTGAACAGCTCCTCCCGGCTGGCCAGCAAGATATTGATCTCGGCAACGGTCCGGCGCAGCCGCTCGGGTTCGAGCCGGGTCGCGACCGACCCGACGTGTGGCAGGTCGGCAAGCCCGGTGAGCGTGCCGCCGCCGAAGTCCAGGCAGTAGAACTGCACCTGCTCGGGGGTGTGGGTGAGCGCCATCGCGGTCACCAATGACCGCAGCACCGTGCTCTTGCCGCTCTGCGGGCGGCCGACCACCACGAAGTGCGAGCTCGCGAGATTGAGCCAGTGCGGATCGCGACGCTGGTCGAAGGGCCGGTCGATGATCCCGATCGGCGCGGACAACGACGGCACCGGGTCCCAGTCGACCGGGCGCAACCCGAGCTCGGTGTCCTTGAGCGGCGGGAGCAGCTCATCGAGGGTGGGCGGGTCGTCGAGGGGCGGCAGCCAGACCTTGCGCGCGGGCACTCCGGCGCCCTCGAGCCGGCTCACCAGGATGTCCATCAGGGTGTCCGCGGGACCGGTCGGCAACGGCTGGGGCGGCGCGGCATCCGGCTCGGTCTCGGTCACTTCCTTGCGCGGTGCCACGTAGCCGATCTGGTAGGGCAACACCGGGTGCCGCCCGGCCTGCCTGAGGTCCGGTGCCGTGCTGGCCGCCTTGGTGTACGCCCCCGACACGTAGGCGGCCTTGAACCGGACCAGGCCCTCGGTGCCTTCCTTCAGGTACCCGTTGCCGGGGGCGCTGGGCAGCTCGTACGCGTCCGGCACGCCGAGCACGACGCGACTTTCCATCGAGGAGAACGTGCGCAGACCCACCCGGTAGGACAGGTGGGTGTCCAGACCGCGCAGCTTGCCCTCCTCGAGGCGCTGCGACGCCAGGAGCAGGTGCACGCCCAGCGAACGCCCCAGCCGCCCGATCATCACGAACAAGTCGATGAAGTCGGGCTTGGCCGAGAGCAGCTCGCTGAACTCGTCGACGACGACGAACAGCGAGGGCATCGGTTCGAGGTTCGCCCCTTGCTCGCGAGCGCGTTCGTAGTCGCGCAGCGAGGCGAAGTTTCCGGCGGCGCGCAGCGCCTCCTGGCGGCGAACCATCTCACCCTGGATGGCGTCCTTCATCCGGTCGACGAGGATGAGCTCGTCCTCGAGGTTCGTGATGACCGCCGAGGTGTGCGGCAGGACGTCGAGGCTGGCGAACGTCGCGCCGCCCTTGAAGTCGACAAGTACGAAGTTCAGCGTCTCGGACGGGTGGGTGATCGCCAGTCCGAGCACGAGGGTGCGCAGCAGTTCGGACTTGCCCGAGCCGGTGGCACCGATGACCAGCCCGTGCGGCCCCATGCCGCCCTGCGCCGACTCCTTGATGTCGAGATCGACCGGCTGCCCGCTCGCGCCGACGCCGATCGGCACCCGCAACCGGTCGCGCGGGGCCCGCGGACGCCAGGTCAGCGCGGCGTCCAGCGTGCGCGGGTCACCGATCCGCAGCAGCTCGGGCAGGCTGAGGTCGACGGTCAGCGCGTCGGTCGGCTCGGCGGTGGCGGTCGACATCCGCAGCGGGGCGATCCGCCGCGCGAGCGCCTCGGCCTGCACGACCGACAGCGAGTCGGCGATGCCCAGGTCCATCCGGTCGTCGCTGCCGGCCTGGCCGCGCCGCACCAGCGTGAGCCGCTCGCCGGACAGATCAAGGCGCGCGATGCCCGCACCGGACTCGCTGCCGGCGGCGCCGGTGAGGTCGATGACCGTGACGCCACTGACCAGGCTGTCCGTGAGCTGCGCCTCGCGCGGCACCGAGCCACCGTCGATCACCACCACGACGTGCGGGGCGTCGGCGCCGCTGCCCACCCCGAAGCGCTGCCGATTGGTGAGGGTGTCACCGAACAGCGCCTCGAGGGCGAGCAGATCATCGCTGATCAGGCGCACCTGGCCGACCGCGTCGTAGTCGTCCGGGCTCAGGGCGTGCGGCAGCCATTTGAGCCAATCCCATTCGGCGGCCGCCGCGCCGTCGGTGCACACCGCGATCACGACGTCGTCCGGCGAGTGGAACGCGGTGAGTTGGGCGATCATCGCCCGGGCCAACGACCGCGCGCGCGCCCGATTGCCCGAGTCGCCGGTGATCTGCAGCCGGCCGAACGCCGAGAACGCGAGCGCGGCAGGCAGGTCGTTGACCGAGCGGTGGGTGCGCACGAACCGGCGCAGCGCGGCCGCCGAGATCGGCTCGAGGTCCTCGACCGGCTTGGTCTCCGGCGGCACCAACGTCACGGCCAGGCGTTTGGGGCCGCGGCCGACCCGCACCGCCAGGAAGTCCTCGTCGCCCGGACGCCGCTCCCACAGCCGGGTGCCGAGCGCGACGCACCACAGCGCGTCCGGATCCGGGTGGTGCCACAGCGTGGACGAGCTCTGCTGCTCGGCCGCCCGGCGGACCCGGCGGCGCACCTGCTCGAGGTAGCGCTGGTAGTCGCGGCGGTCGCCGTCGAGGCGGCGACGCTTCTCCCCGGACGAGCGGCCCATCCCGCTGAAGGCCATGCCGACCATCGACAGACCCATCATGCCGCTGGCGAGGTACGTGACCGGCTGCGCGCCGGTCCCCGCGACCAGCAGACCGGTGGCGCCGGCGCCGGCGAGCATGGGCAGATAGGTGAGCATCTGGCCCATGCCGCCGCCGGACACGGTCTCGGGCAGCTCGGGCGGGGATTCCAGGACGATCTCGCCGCGTGGTTCCCGCGGCCCCGCCCGGCGGGCTGGGCGCCGGAACAGGGTTGTCGCCACGCGGACCTCCGTTACCGTGTTGGCCAAGACTGACCCAAGATTCCCGCGGGGCGCGGCCAGGCCGACAAATCCGATCGTAACGACGCCCCCGAAGATCGTCGAAATGGGAGCAGAGTGACCGCGAGCGTCGTTTCCAACACCTGCCGCCTGACGGTGATCTCGGCAACCCTGCGCGTCGACCTCGCCGTCCCGGAGCAGATCTCGATCGCCGAGCTGCTCTCGATCGTGGTCTCCGGACTCGGCCCGGAGGCCGCTGATCGTGGGGCGGCCGAAGGCGGTTGGGTCCTGCAGCGCGCCGGCGAGGCCCCGCTCGACCCGTCCGCGACGGTGGCCGCGAGCCAGCTGCGCGACGGCGACACGCTGCACCTGCGGACGCGGGCCACCCGGTTGCCCGAACTCGCTTTCGACGACGTGCTGGAGGCCGTCGCCTCCGGAGTGCTGACCCGAACCGCGCGGTGGCAGCCGCAGCACACGATGCGCACGGCTGCGGTGCTCGGCGGCGCCCTGCTGATCTTCGCGGCCGTGACGCTGGTGCTCAGCGGCCCGAGCTGGCTGGCGCCGGCCCTCACCGCCGGGGTCGGCGCAGCGCTGCTGGTGCTCGCCGCGGTGGCGCTGGAGCGGATCTATCGCCGCGTCGTGCCGGCCCTGACGGCCGGCGCGTTGGCCATCGTGCTGGCGATCGTGTGCGGCACGACGTCGGTGGGGAGCACGCATCGGGTTGCCGACTTCGGGGCGCCGCAGGTGCTGGTCGGGGTCAGTGCAGCAGCGTTCGTCTCGGTGGTGTTGCTGATTGCGCTCGCGCGCGGCGTCGCCGGATTCGGAACCGTGATCACCGTGTGCATCCTCACCGCGATCGGCACCGGGATCGCGATCGGCACCGACCTGTCCGGGCCGGCGACTGCGTCGGTGGTGGCGACGGCCGGGTTGGCCATCTCGCCGTTCCTGCCGTCGTTGTCCTTCCGGCTGGCCCGGCTACCGCTGCCGGCGATCCCGCTCGACGCCGCGGACCTGCGCCGCGAGACCGGCTCGATCGATGCCAGGGACATCCTGGGCCGGGCCGTGCGGGCCGACGAGTTCCTGACCGGGCTCTCCGGCGGCGTCGCGCTGGCGATCGCCGGCTCGGCGCTGTTGCTGAGCGGCACCGGCACCAGCGAACGCGTGCTGGCGATCGTGCTCGGCCTGATCTGCTTGCTGCGCGCCCGGCTGTTCACGGGCGCTGCGCAACGCGTGTTGCTGCTGGCCTCGGGCAGCATCGCGCTGCTGGCGGTGCTGGTGAGCGCCACCTACGACGCCGAAGGGCTGCACCGCATCCTCGCGTTCGTCGTCCCGTCGATGGTGCTGGCGCTGATCCTGCTCGGGCTCGCGGTCACGCTGCCCGGCCGCCGCTACTCGCCGCCGCTCTCGCGCGCCGCCGACATCCTCGAGGGTCTGCTGGTGCTCTCGGTGATCCCGCTCGCCCTGGGCGTGATGGGCGTCTACGGCGCGATCCGCCAGGCGTCGAGCTGATCCTCAGGTCAGCTCGCGGCGCCGCGTCACCGAGGTGACCGGCCCGTAGCCGCTGGCGTCGTCGAGGACCCGCCGCTCCGCCTCGCTCGGGTCGACGGTGACGTACTCGACCCGCCCGCGACGCAGCACGCCGAACGAGGTGGTGTCCAGCCGAGTCAGCCCGTGCAGCGCGTGCACCGGGACCGCGAAC
The DNA here is from genome assembly GCA_963850835.1 of uncultured Actinomycetota bacterium. Lineage (GTDB taxonomy): Bacteria > Actinomycetota > Actinomycetes > Mycobacteriales > Jatrophihabitantaceae > Jatrophihabitans. The sequence continues at coordinate 661,615 of CAWKNB010000012.1, forward strand.
GCCATCGCGATCCGTGGGATCGCGTCCTCCCCCGTCAGACCGAACAGGGTGAGGTCGGTGCGGGCGAACGCGCGCAGCTCCGGCGGCTGCCAGTCCTGCCGCACCTCGATGCGGCACTGCCACGGCGTGACCTCGGCGGTGCCACCGGCAGCACCACCCAGCTGGTCGTCGACCACCAGCGTCGGGCCGCCCGGCATCTGCCCCACCGCGGTGCCGGTGACGAGGTGGGTCGAGGTGTCGTGGCGAAGCAACGGCGCCCACTGCTCGGGCCGTCGGGTGACCACCTGCACCGGCGTGCCCGCCGCCGCTGCGCGGACCACGATCAACTGGGCCGCCACCAGCCGTCCGGCGATGACCACCCGGGTTCCCGAGACCCGGAACAACCGCAGCTGCACCGCGCCGTCCGGGCCCGAGCCCAGCCGCACCCCGGACGCCGGCGCGCTGACCTGGGCCCGGGTGCTGAACCGCACGCCGATCATCCCGGTCGTCACGCCGTCTCCCCGATGCCGACCGGCTCCCCGATACCAACCGGCAGGGTGGCCCGCAGCAGCGCACCCTGCTCGCCGTCGCCGCGTTGCATCTCCAGGTCGAAGGCACGGGCCAGCAGGCCAAGAGATTGCGCGGTGTCCTCGTGCGACCCCGACGCGGGCGCGCTCAGGCGGACCAGGATCGTGCCGGTGATGTCCCCTCCATCGCCGGCGCGGTCATCGGGACGTAGCACCAGCGCGGTGGCGGCGACCGGGGTCGGCGCCGCGGCGGTGAGGCGGAACACCCGGTCGGCCACGTCGTCGCCGGCGCCGGTCACCGCGAAGATCGTGGACCAGGTGCCGGCCACCTGGACGTCGCGCCAGCGCTCGGTGGTGGCTCGTCGGGTGGCCCGGTCCTGCTCGCTCGCCGGGCCCAGCCAGGTGGCGAACAGGCTCGCGACCGCGTGCTGGTCGAGGCGGCGCACCGTCAGCCCGGCGGTGGACAGGACCTGCTCGGCGTGGACGGCGCACCGGCGCAGGATTTGGTGCACCGCGGCCTGCGTGCCGCCGCGCGCGGCGATCGCGTCGGCGGCCCGCTGGCCGTCGAGGGTGATCAGGCAGTACCGCGCCACCAGAGGGGTGAGCGGTGCGCCCGGTCCGCTGGGCGCACGCGCCGCGACGTGCGCCGGGGTGGTCAGGGTGAACAACCGCACGCTCGAGAGCCGGACATCCTCGACGCGCAGCAGGTCGGTGAGCAGGTGGATCGGCACGGGCGCGTCGTCGTTGAACACCGAGTCCAGGCCGAGCGCCAACGGCAGGCTCCAGGTCGTCCCGGAGCGCACCACCCCGATGCTGGCGCCGCTGGTCCCCGCCGGCACGGACTCGACCTGGTATTCACCGAGGATCCCCATCAGGCCCTCGCCGCGCCGGGCACGCCGGCGGCGGCGCAGGAACCGGATCCAGGAGCCGACGACCTGATAGAGCCAGCGCCGCTGCCACGGCACGATCGCCAGCAGCGCCAGGACGCCCCCGACCGCGATTCCCGGGATCCGCCACGGGTTGCCGAGCGCCAGCCCGCCGACCGCGGCGGCGCCGCCGAACTCGAGCAGCATCAGCTGGGCCCGGTTCGGACGCGGCACGGGTGCACTCCTCTTGGTCGGCTTGTCGGTCGGCTCGGCACGGCCGGAGCAGATCTCGATCATCGCAGCTCCGGCCGATCGCTCGGCCGTATCCTTCCGTATCGTCCGTTCCCTCCGCTCGCCGAGGAGCCGTCGTGCAGACCCGCCGCGACCAGCTGCAGGCCTACCGGTTCCAGAACCGGCGGGCCCTGGCGTCACTGGTCACCGGCGAGCCGAACGTCGTCGAGCCACCGATGCGCCGGCTGACCGTGCTGACCATCTCGGGGATCATGATCGCGATCCTGATCGCGGTCGGCTTCGCGCTCGTCGGGGTGTTCAAACCCGCGCCCGGCGACAGCTGGAAGGACGCCGGCACCGTCATCGTCGAGGAGAACACCGGCGCGCGCTACGTGATGCTCGACGGCGCGCTGCACCCGGTGCTGAACTACACCTCCGCCGTGCTCGCCGCGGCGAACAAGCAGAACCCGAACGTGGTGACGGTCTCGCAATCGGACCTCGACCACACCAAGCGCGGCGCGACCATCGGGATCGCCGGGCTGCCCGACTCGCTCCCGAACGCCGACGAGCTCGACGGGTATCCGTGGACGGTCTGCTCCACCGAACAGGGCAACGGCAGCGAGAGCCCGACAGCCCGGGTCAGCCTCGACATCGGCACCACCGCGTCGTCGAGCGCGCTCGGCAACCACGCGGTGCTGGTCGCTGATACGAAGGCGCCGCGCACGCAGTACCTGTTGGTCGGCGGCACCCGGTACGCGATCGGCTCGACCGCCGTCGAGACCGCGCTGAACCTCACCGGCCGCCCGGTGCTCGACGTCGGCACCGCCTTCCTCCAGGCCATGCCGGCCGGCGCCGACCTGCGCACCCCCACGCTGCCCGACGTCGGGTCGAAGTCACACCAGGTCGAGCTGAAGGGTGCGGCCGCCACCATCGGCCAGATCGTGCACACCACGGACACCGACCAGTACTTCATCGTCCTCGACGACGGCGTCGAACCGGTCACGAACCCACTGTGGCTGGAACTGTTGCGCTCGCTGCGCGGCCAGTCCGGTGACCCGGTGCCCGAGGTGAGTGCGAGCTTCGCCGACGTGTCGGCGCAGCCGCAGTCACCGGACAGCTATGGCCGATTGCGCACCCAGCTCGCCGACCTCCCGGGTGCCCTGCCGACGTTCAGCGACGCCGCCGCGCGCAACAACGGCGTGTGCGCCGTGTACCGCAGCGCCACCGGCACGCCGACCCTCGCGGTGCCACCAGCCACCACGCTGCCCTCGTTCCACGCCCCGGGTGTGAGGGAGTCCGACGGCGCGGCGCAGGGGCGCGCGGACGTCGTCACCGTCTCCCCGGGCCGGGCGGCGCTGGTGCGAGCCGGGAACGCGCACGCGACGGTGTTCCTCGTGGCCGCCCCGGGACGGCGTTTCCCGTTCCCGTCCGCCGACACGATCAGCCTGCTCGGTTACGGGAAGGTGAGCCCGCTGGCGGTGGCTCCCAGGCTGCTCATGCTCGTCGCACAGGGTCCGACGCTGGACACGACGGCGGCTCGAACCCCGACGTCCGGATAGCCGTTCAAGATCTCGTGGGCCGGTTGATCCGACGAGTTCGCGGGCACACTGTCCACCGGGTAGCATCCGGCAAGATCCACAACGGCGACATCGAGCAGGGGGTTCCACCACATGGCTCAGTACACGACCAGCCAGGAAGCGATGCAGCAGGGCGCTGTCAAGGTCGACGAGGCCGCTTCCCAGATCCAGGGTCACATCAGCAATCTGCGGTCCGAGGTCGAGACGATGATGGGCGGTTGGCGCGGCGAGGCGGCGGCGTCGTTCGTCCAGGTCCACGACGCGTTCGAGACCCAGGCCAACAAGATCAACAACGCGCTTCGCCGCATGCACGAGGCGCTGCTGTCCACGCACCGCACGTACGGCACGCAGGAGAGCGGCCAGACCCAGACCTTCAGCGGCCTTGCCGGCCAGATCAACGGCTGACCGGAACAGGAGAGCAGACACCATGGGCGAGATCCACGTTCAGTTCGAGTCCCTGCAGGCGGGCGAGCAGGGCATCCGCAACAACTACGCGAAGCTGACCGCGACGCTCGAGCAGTTGGAGAGCGAGCTCCAGCCGATGATCAATTCCTGGAGCGGTGCCGCGCAGGAGTCCTACCTGACCTGCAAGAAGCAGTGGGACGACGCCGCGCTGGCGCTGTCGCAGGTGCTCAACAACATCGGCCAGGCGGTCGGGCAGGCCCACGAGAACTACACCGCCGCCGAGACCGCGGCGCGCGCGAACTGGAGCTGACACGCTGATCCGGCACGGCGACAGCGGATCGTGCGGGAGCGTCGCTGTCGCTGGCCGTGAGCGTGTCGCCCGGTGAGAGGAGTCGCAGGATGGGCGGGGGAACGCAGGGCTTCCGTGTCGACCCGGACAAGTTGCTGGACGTCGCCGACCAGGTGCACCGCCTGCTCGAGGACCTGTCCGGCCAGTCGGGGTACGTGGCGGGCAACCTGCCGCGCTACCAGCAGCAGGCCGACAAGAGCCAGCTGACGAATGCGCTCAAGAGCTTCTGGGACGGTGAGGACGTTTTCGCCACCGCCTACGGCTACGAGCACGACGGGATCTGCACGACGATGCAGCAGATGGTCACGCAGTTGACCAATCTGGAACAGGCGTGCCGCGCCACCGCAGCGAAGTACGGCGGCGAGGACAAGGCGACCAAGACGACCGTGCAGAACACCAACCCGGCTGCCGGCGGCGGCGGCGCCAACGGGGCCTGGTAGGGGGTCGAGACAGATGGCAGGCAACAACCAGGTGGAGACCATCCACACCGGTTCGGACCAGTTCAACATCGTCGTCAATCATTACGGCGACGCGAAGGGCACGAAGACCCAGTTCTCGGACAGCGACCCGAGCGCGATCAACCAGCTGATCTCGGAGAACTACGCGGCGTACCGGTTTGCCACCGAGCACGTGTCCCCGCAGCTGCAATCGATTCGCACCAACCTGGCCGCGTGCTGGGAAGGGGAGAACGCGAACGACGCGATGCAGATCGTGAATACGCTGTCCACCGACGCGGAGACGATCGGGACGAACACCTGGAAGTGCGGACAGTCCTTCGAGGACTTCCAGACCAAGTGGATCGGTCTGAAGGCGCAGGCGCAGAACCTCTACGAGGGCGTTGCCGGGACCGGGCTGAACCAGGACAACGACGGCGCGCACCAGATCTACAAGCAGTTCAACGACGCCATGGATTCGTCGATGCACGCGATGCCGAGTTCGTTGCAGTACCACACCCCCCTGCAGCAGGGCAGCTACGACAGCCAGGTGCCCGGCCCCGGTCCGGGCCCCGGGCCAGGTCCGGGTCTGCCGTCGATGGGCGGCCCTGGTCCCGGGCACTTCAGCCCGGGTCCCGGTCTGCCGCCGACGAGTCCGGGCCCCGGGCTCCCGCCGACCAGCCCTGGCCCTGGGCACCAGCCCGGCCCCGGATACGCACCCGGACCCGGGTACTCCCCCGGACCCGGGTACTCCCCCGGCGGCGGCATGAGCCCGGGCGGCATCGGTCCCGGCGACGGCGGCCTGGGCGGTACCGGCACCACGCTCGCCGGCTATGACGGCGGTGGCCTCGGCGGTGCCGGCGGCGGCCTCGGCGGTGCCGGCGGCGGCCTGGGTGCAGGAGGTGACCTCGGCGGGGCCGGCGGCGGCATCGGGCCCGGCGCCGGTGTCGGCGGCGGGATGGGCCCCGGCGGCGGTGTCGGCGGCGGTGTCGGCGGCGGTGTCGGCGGCGGTGTCGGCGGCGGTGCCGGCGGCGGCGCGGGTGCTGCCGGCGGCGGTCTGGCGGGCGGGGCCGGTGGCGGAGGCGTCGTGGGCGTTGGCGGTGCGGCCGGTAGCGGCGCCGGAGCCGGCGGTCGGGGCATGATGGCTCCTATGCACGGCGCCGGCAACGACGAGGACGAGCGCGAGCGCTCCACCTGGTTGTCCGAGGACGACGATGTCTGGGGTGACGACGACACCCCGCCCGGTGTCATCACCTGATGAGAGTTCGCACGTCTGATGTGGTCCGTCGCAGCTTGCGGCGGACCACTTCAGCGTTGGGCGCGGCCACCGTCGCGGTCATGCTCGGCGCCGGTGTGGTCGGCCTCGGCGTGGTGGGCGCCGGACCGGCCGCGGCGGCGCCCACCCCGTCGATCAGCCCGGCGCAGGTGCAGGCCCAGCAGTGGTGGATCGGCCGCTTGGCGCTGCGTCAGACCTGGGCGGTGAGCAAGGGCGCGGGGGTCACCGTCGCGGTGCTCGATGCCGGGGTCGACGCCACGTTCGGCGATCTGCACGGCGCGGTGGTCCCCGGTTTCGTGCCGGGCGGATCGGGCAGCGCGCAGACCGACACGGATCCGGCCATGCACGGGACCCGGATGGCCGACGAGATCGCCGGGCGGGGCACCGGCTTCGGGCTGCTCGGCGTGGCCCGGGCGGCCAAGATCATGCCGGTGCTGGTGCCGCACACCGACACCGTCGCGCCGACGGTGACCGCGCTGGGCAAGCTCGCCGCGATGACGCATCCGCCCGCAGTCGTGAACATGTCCTACGGCGCCAGCGAGCCCTGCCCCGCGGACCTGCAGGCGGCGGTGCGCCGGGCGGTCGACCGCGGCATGATCCTGGTGGCCGCCGCGGGCAACGACGGGCAGGCGGCGAACCCCAGTGACACGCCGGCGAACTGTGCCGGCGTCGTGGCAGTCGGCGCCGTCGACGTGAACGGCCGGGCCTGGGCGGGCACCGAACGTCAGCCCTACGTGTCGCTGGCCGGTCCGGGCGTGCGGATGATCGGCTACGACGCGCAGACACCGTCCGGGTACGGCTACGCCAGTGGCACCAGCGATGCCGCGGCCATCGTGTCCGGGATCTTCGCGGTCATGCGGTCGCACTTCCCGAACATGGCGGCCCGCGAGATCGTGAGCCGGGTGCTGTACACGGCCCGGCAGTTCAGCGGCGCCGCCCACACCCGCACCGACAGCACCGGCTACGGCGTCGCGCGTCCCTATCACGCGCTCAAGGACAGCGTGCCCGCGAACGCACCGAACCCGGTCTACGACGCCGTGGCGGCCTTGCCAGGTGGCGGATCCGCGCCGTCGTCGTCGCCCGCGTCCTCGTCGCCCTCGTCCTCGTCGCCGGCAGCCTCGGGCCCGGCCTCCGCACCGGCATCGGCACCGCACACCGTGACCCAGCCGGGTGCCACCAGCAGCAGCGGTGGCGGGCTCGGCACCGGGGTGATCGTCGCGATCATCGTCGCGATCATCGCCGTTGCTCTCGTGGTGTTGGTCCTGCTGCGCCGGCGACGCCCGGCGCAATCCGCACCGCCGGACACCCACCTCGCGCCGCCGCGGGTCTGAGCGCTGCACACATGGTCGCACCCGCCCCGCTCACCGACGACGCCTCCCGCAACCGGCGCCCGCTCGAGGAACTGCTCGCGAACCGGCGCTGGGTGCGGCGGGCCCGGCCCTTCCCGCACGTCGTCGCGAGCAATGTCTTCGTCGCCGATTTCGCCACCGAACTCGACGCCGAGTTCGCCCGCATCGAACGCGAACACCCCGAGGCGTTCCGGCGCAACATGACCGGTTACGACGCGTCGGGCGCCGACCTCGGCCACTATCGCGACGGGCCGCTCGCGGTGTTCCTCTCCCGCGAATGGCATGACCTCATCGCCGGGGTCACCGGCGTCACCGCCACCGGCGACGTCAGCGCCAGCGTGCACCACCACGACCCGCACAGCGCCGGCGGCTGGCCGCACAACGACCTCAACCCGGGCTGGTACGCAGAACCGGCGCCGGCGGCGGGACAGATCCGGCTGGCCGGCACGGACGGTGTCGACTACCACCACGGCACTCGCGCGCCGGGGGTGAGCGCGCGGGAGACGATCCGGGCCGTGTCGGTCCTGTTCTACCTGGGCAATCCGGCCTGGGCGCCGGGTGACGGCGGGGAGACCGGGCTGTACGACAGCCCGCACAGCACCGGCCCGAGCGCCGCGGTGCCGCCGGTGAACAACTCGCTGGTGCTGTTCGAGTGCACGCCGTTCTCGTGGCACGGTTACCTCGGCAACCGCGCCAAGCCGCGCAACTCGGTGGTGATGTGGCTGCACCGGCCCAAGGCCGACGTCGTCGCGCGATGGGGTGAACCGAGCATTGTCCGCTGGTGAGAACGACCGCCGGGTCTGCCTGATCACCGGGGCCGGCGGCACGCTGGGCAGCGCGTTCTGCCGCTCACAGGCGCCGGCCTACGACATCGTTGCGGTGTGCCGGCGCCGCTCCCCGGACGCCGTGTCCCAGTACGAGCAGTTCGTCGACCCGCTCGAACCGGACGCACCGGTGCCCGACAACGCGCATCCGGTGTTCACGGTGTTCGCCGACCTCGAGGAGCCCGGCGAGCCCGAGCGCGTCGCCGATCTCGCCCTGGCCCGGTTCGGCCGGGTCGACCTGCTCGTCAACAACGCCGCCTATGTCCGGCAGCACCGGATCGGACTGTTCGATCCCGGCGTGTTCGCCGACCTGGACCGGCATTTCGCCGTCAACGTGACGGCGCCGCTGCGCCTGACCGCCGCGTTGGCCCAACGCAGCTGGCTGCACCGGGCCGAGGAGAACCGGGCCGCGAACCGCAATGTGGTCAACGTGTCGAGCCTGTCCGGCTCCCGCGTCTATCCCGGTCAGGGTCAAGGCGTCTACGCGGCCTCGAAGGCCGCGCTGAACCACCTCACCCGATACCTCGCCGCCGACTGCTCGAGCTTCGGGATCCGCGTCAATGCCGTCGCCCCGACGAGCTTCCCGGCCATCGTGGCGACCGAACGGGTCGTGCAGGCGATCACCCGCCTGGACCGCGAGTCGGTCAGCGGTCGCATCCTCGTCGTCGACGATCCGGAGCACGACCCCTCACAGGCGGCTCGGGGCGCGGCTGTCTGAGTCGCTCGGGCGACGCTCGTGGCGGCCGCTGCCGTGCCGCGCCACCCGCCGACTGCTCTGCCGGTTCCGCAGCCGCCCGCCGCGCAGGACCATCGCGGCGAGCCCGAAGATCACCGCGAGGCCCAGCAGGACGAGGGACACCCCCACCGCGACGTGCTGCAGCGTGCGGTCCGCAGGCTTCGCGGCCACCCGGGCGGGCAACGCCGAAGCCGACGGGGTCGACGACGGGCGCACGCCGTCGTCGGTGACCGAGGTGACCGCGAGGTAGGGGTTCACCACCCCATAGCCCACCGCTTGATCCGGCACCGCGCCGGGCGGCGGGTCGGCGGTGGCCTCGAGCCGCCGCACCACCTGCGCGGCGCTCATGTCCGGGTGAGCGGCGCGCACCAGCGCCGCGGCGCCGCTCACCAGCGGGGTGGCGAAGCTGGTGCCGGTGACCTTCGTGAAGCCGGTGAGCCCGGACAGGCCCTGGTAACCCTGGCCGGGAGCGGCGATGTCCACGTAGTGGCCGCTGGTGGAGAAGTTGCCGGGCGCGTCCTTCGTGTCGACGGCCGACACCGCGAGGATGTTGTCGAACTGGCCGGAGTACGCCGCCGGATACAGCGGCGCGTTCGTCGTCGCCTGGTCGTTGCCGGCGGCCGCGACGATCACCGCGTCGGCGGCGGCGGCATCTCGCACGGCCGCGAGGACCGCGGCGTTGTTCTTGTCGTACGTCCCGCCGGAGATGTTGATCACCTTGGCGCCGGCGTCGACCGCGGCTTCGATGGCATAGGCGAGGCCGGCGTCGGTGCCGGTGCCGTCGTCGGCGGTCTGCTTGATCGCGAGGATGCGTGCCTGCGGGGCGACGCCGACCAGTGGCGATCCGCTGCGCGGCTGGGCCGCGATGATGCCGGTGACCGCGGTGCCGTGCCCGATGCAGTCCGGGATGGCCGCGACACCCGTGCGGCGTTTGATGGCGTCGACGAACGGGCCGCGGTCGATGTGCTGCAGCTGCGGCTGTTTCAGATTCAGCCCGCTGTCGATCACCGCGACCGGCACCGGGTCGCCGTCGGTCACCGACGCGCCTTCGGTGATGGGCCAGATCGCCTCGAACCCGAGCCGCGTCAACGGGAAGTAGCCGGTCGCCGCCGGGCCGCCGGGGCGACTCGCCGGGCACGTCACGACTGCGGCCGCGGCCGGTGCGTTCGCGGGCGCGGCGAGCCAGGACCCGGCCAGGACCGCGATTGCCAGGAGTGCCCGCGCCCTGCGGCGCGATGTCATCAGTGCGGGTGCGCTGCGATCGCCGGCGGGGTCACTGCCCGCTGCTCGGCGACGCCGGCGAGGTGCCGTTCACGCTCGACTGCCCGGCCGGCGGGCTGGCGACCGGACTCGGCCGCGGCCGCGGGCGCGTGGCCGGCCGCGCCGCGTCGGCGACCGGGACAACCGGGGGCGGCGGCACCGACTGGGTCGGCGGGGCCGCCTGCTGCTGGGTCGCCGGGTCGGCCGGCTGCGCACCCTCGAGGGCGGCCGGCTGTGCCTGGACGTTCTTGCGGACCTTGTCGTCCTCGCTCATGCCTTTGATCTCGGTCTTGAAGATCCGCAGCGAGCGACCCAGCGAGCGCGTCATGTCCGGCAGTTGCTTCCAGCCGAAGAACAGCACGAGGGCCACGATCGCTAGGACGACGAGATGGCCGGGCGTGAAGAACTCCATCTGGGCTGCCTCCTGGCGCGGCGCGGTGGTGTGCGGGCCGCCACCGACGATACGCCCCGCGCCCGTGGGGCGCCTGGGTCAGCCGGTCGCGGCGCGCTCGTACGGGCGCAGGGTCTCGGCGAGCGCGGCATCCACCCGGGCCCGCACCGCGGTGCCGGCCGGGGTGTGCTCGGTCTCGAGGATCTCGCCGTGCTCGTGCAGCCGGGCGACCAGCTCACCGCGGGTGTACGGGACCAGCACGTCGATCTCGACCGCGGGCCGCGGCAGCTGTCGCTCGATCACCGCGCGCAGCTCGTCGAGGCCGGCGCCGGTGCGCGCCGAGACGAACACCGCGTCGGGAGCCAGCGCGCGCAGCCGCAGCTGGGTCTCCGGCGCTGCGGCGTCGATCTTGTTGAAGACGAGCTGCTCGGTCACGTGCAGCGCGTCGATGTCGGTCAGCACCTCGCGCACGGCACGGATCTGCGCCTGCGGGTCGGCGTCGGACGCGTCGACGACGTGCAGGATGAGATCGGCGTCGGCGACCTCCTCCAAGGTGGACCGGAAGGCCTCGACGAGCTGGGTCGGCAGATGCCGGACGAAGCCGACGGTGTCCGCAAGCGTGTACACGCGTCCGTCCTGCGTTTCGCACCGGCGCACCGTGGGATCGAGGGTCGCGAACAGCGCGTTCTCGACGAGCACGCCCGCGCCGGTCAGCTGGTTGAGCAGCGAGGACTTGCCGGCATTCGTGTAGCCGGCGAGCACCACGCCGGGCACCTGCCGGGCGGTGCGCCGGGCGCGCTTGACGTCGCGGGCGGTCTTCATCGCGGCGAGGTCGCGGCGCAGCTTGGCCATCCGGGAGTTGATCCGCCGGCGATCGATCTCGATCTTGGTCTCTCCCGGGCCACGGCCCCCGATGCCGAGACCGCCGGCCGCCCGGCCGCCGACCTGGCGCGACAGCGACTCGCCCCAGCCGCGCAGCCTGGGCAGCAGGTACTGCATCTGGGCGAGCTCGACCTGGGCCTTGCCCTCTTTCGAGCGCGCGTGCTGGGCGAAGATGTCGAGGATCAGCGCGGTGCGGTCGACCACCTTGACCTTCACGACGGCCTCGAGCTGGCGCAGCTGACCGGGCGCGAGCTCACCGTCACAGATGACCGTGTCCGCGGCCTGCGCGGAGACGATGTCGCGCAGCTCCTTGGCCTTGCCGGAGCCGATGTAGGTGGCCGGGTCGGGTCGATCGCGGCGCTGGATGAGGCCGTCGAGCACCTGGGAGCCCGCGGTCTCGGCGAGCCGGGCGAGCTCGACGAGGGAGTTCTCGGCGTCGACGAGGGTGCCGGTGGTCCAGACACCGACGAGCACGACGCGCTCGAGGCGCAGCTGCCGGTACTCGACCTCGGTGATGTCCTCGAGCTCGGTGGACAGCCCGGCGACACGCCTCAGGGCCTGGCGGTCGGCGAGTTCCTGGCTGGCCAGCTCGTCGGAGGAGGGTGAATCGGCGAAGAGGTTGGCGTTGAAAGCGTTCGTCATATTGATTCCATCGTGACACGTCCGGGCGAGCCTGTTTGGGTCCCGCGCGTCAGTCACGGGCGGTGGACCACCTGGCGGCGGCTTCCAGGTCGACGTCGATCTCGGCCAGCAGAACGGCCGGACCGCTCAGCTCGACCTCGCCGTCTGTGCGCCAGCGCACCGTGCAGCGCCCGCCGGGAACCTCGACCTGCCACTCGGTGTCGTCGGCCGGCGTGCCGTCGGCGTGGGCGAGCGCCACGGCCGCCGCGCAGATGCCGGTGCCGCAGGATCGCGTCTCCCCGACGCCGCGTTCGTGTACCCGCATCCGCAGCCGGCGAGGCCCGTGCCGGACCACGAACTCGACGTTCTGCCCGTCGGGCATCGGCGGCCGCACGACCGGCGGCAACCGCAGGTCGAGCGCGGCCAGGTCGTCGTCGGTGTCGAGCAGCACCACCGCGTGGGGGTTGGGCATCTCGACCGCGGTGGCCGGCAGCTGCGCCGACGGGCGCGGCGGTTGGAAGGCGGCGGTGGCGATCGGCCGGTCGGCAAGGACCCGGGGCTGGCCCATTTCCACAGTGACGTGTCCGTCCCCGCGTGACCGCACACGTCGGATCCCGCCGCGAGTCGCCACCGCCGCTTCCTGCTCAACGAGCGAGGCGGCGATGAGATACCGCAGGAAGACGCGGATCCCGTTGCCGCACATCTCTGCGACGCTGCCGTCGGCGTTGCGGTAGTCCATGAAGAACGGCGCGTCGGCGGCCATCTCCTTGGCCTCGGGGTGATTGTCCGACCGCACGACGCGCAGGATGCCGTCGGCGCCGAGCCCGGCGTGCCGGTCACACAGGGCGCGCACCAAGCCGGGCGTGAGGTCGACGGAGGCGTCGAGGTCCGGCAGCACCAGGAAGTCGTTCTCGGTGCCGTGCCCCTTCACCAGCCGCATGCCTCCAGGGTAGTGAGCGCCGTGTCGAGCAGGCCGTCATCCGTGGCGTCGAGCCAGCGCACGCGGGGGTCGCGCCGGAACCAGGAGCGCTGGCGGCGCACGAACCGGCGGGTCGCACGCACCGTGAGCTCGACCGCCTCGCTGAGGTCGCCGTGCAGCGTGCCGTCGTCGTCGAGGCAGCCCAGCAATTGCGCATAGCCGAGTGCCTTGCCGGCGGTCGGGCTGGCCCGCAGGCCGTCGGGCAGCAGACCGCGGACCTCGGCGAGGAACCCCGTGGCCATCATGCGGTGCACCCGTGTCTCGACCCGCGCGTCCAGGTCGGTGCGATCGAGCCCGAGCTGCACGCAGTCGTACACCGACTCGAAACCGGGCATCCGGGCGAGGAAGGGTTGCCCGGTGATCTCGATGACCTCCAGCGCGCGCACGATCCGGCGGCCGTTGGTGGGCAGGATCGCGGCTGCCGCGGCTGGATCGCGCCCGGCCAGCCGCGCGTGCAGCGCGGCGGGGCCGAGCGTGTCGAGCTCCGCGGACAGCCGGGCCCGGATCTCCGGCGCCTCGCCGGGGAATTCGAGCCGGTCGAGGGCGCCTCGCAGGTACAGGCCCGAGCCGCCGACCAGGATGGGCAGCCGGCCGCGGGCGCCGATGGCGGCGATCTGCGCTCGCGCCAGCGCCTGGTACTCGGCAACCGCGGCCGACTTGGCGACCGGCCAGATGTCGAGCAGATGGTGCGGCACGCCCTCTCGTTCGGCCGGCGGCACCTTGGCGGTGCCGATGTCCATGCCGCGGTAGAGCTGCATCGAGTCGGCGTTGACGATCTCGGCGTCGAGGCGGTGCGCCAGCGCGATGGCCAGGTCCGACTTGCCGGTCGCCGTCGGGCCGACGACCGCGAGCACCCGCTGCGGTGTGGCGGCGTCCGGCCCGGCGATCACTCCGCGAGGCTAGCCACCGGTCGGTGCGGGCCGTGCCATGGATCGTGTCTAATGCACAGTCATGGATGTGCGCAGGCGATCGGCATGACCTCGCCGTGGGGGCGCATCGACGCGGACGGCACCGTCTACGTCAACGGTGCCGACGGCGAGCGGGCGATCGGGTCGTGGCAGGCCGGTGACACCGCGGCCGGGATCGCGTTCTACACGCGTCGCTACGAGGACCTCGCCACCGAGGTCGTCCTGCTGGAGAAGCGCCTGCAATCGGGCGCGGGCGATCCGGCCAGCACCCGCGAGCACGCCGTCGCGCTGAAGGAGCAGCTGCCGACCGTCGGCCGCGATCGGCGACCTCGACGCGTTGGACAAGCGGCTGGACTCGGTGCTTGCGGCCGCCGATGCCAAAGCCGGCGAGGCCGCCGAGCGGCGGGAGAAAGCTCGCGCCGAAGCCATTGCCGCGCAAGGAAGCCCTGGTCACCGAGGCCGAGCAGATCGCCGAGTCGTCGACGTCGTGGAAGGCGTCCGGTGACCGACTGCGCACGATCGTCGACGAATGGCGCCAGATCAAGAACATCGATCGTCGCACCGACGACGCGCTGTGGAAGCGGTTCGCCGCGGCCCGCGACGCGTTCGGGCGCCGCCGCGGTCAGCATTTCGCGCAACTCGATGCCGAGCGCGACACCGCGAAGCGGGAGAAGGAGCGGCTCATCGCGCGGGCCGAGGAATTGTCGGGTTCCTCGGACTGGAAGGCCACATCGGCGGCGATGCGTGACCTGATGACCGAGTGGAAGGCCGCCGGACGGGCCGGGCGTGACGTCGAGGACGCGTTGTGGGCTCGCTTCCGGGCGGCGCAGGATGCCTTCTTCGAGCGCCGTTCGGGCACCTTCGCCGAGCGCGACGCCGAGCAGGTCGCCAACCAGCACAAGAAGGAGGAGGTCATCGCACGCGCTGCCGCGCTCGATGTCTCCGACCCGAAGGCCGCGCAGTCCGCGCTGCGGGACCTGCAGGCACAGTACGACGAGATCGGTCACGTGCCGCGCGACGCGATGCGTCCGCTCGACGACCGGATGCGGGCGGCGGAGACCCGGGTTCGCGATGCCGTCGACGCGCAGTGGCGGGCCGCGAGCGTGCAGACCAACCCGTTCCTGACCGCCTTGCGCGACCGGCTCGCCGAGGCCGAGGCGAAGCTGGAGCGGGCTCGCAAGAGCGGCGACGCGGCACGCATCGCGAAGGCCGAGCAAGAGGTCGAGCAGCGCCGCTCGCTCATTCCGAGCGACTGAGCCGGGTCGGCCCGGCTACGCGTCGCCGAGGTGCGTCGCGGCCGGGAGCACCGGCCGGGAGCCGATCGTCAGCAGTCGGCGGGCCTGTTGGTGTGCCGCTTCGACCGGTCCGCGCCAGGGTCTGCGGGTGCCGATGCCGGCGTCGGCGACCAGGTGGTGCGGCGCGGCATAGGTGACCTCGGTGGTCACGATGTCCCCCGGGCTCGCGGTTCCGGCGACATGCACGAGTCGGCCGTCACGGGCCCGGCCGCTGACCCGCCCGGTGGTGACGTCCTTGCGGCCGTCGCCGGCGCTGACGAGCACCTCGACCTCTTGGCCTACAAGGGTTTTCGCGGCGTCCCAGGAAATCTCGTCCTGTACCGCCACGAGCCGTTCGTAGCGCTCCTGCACCACCGGCTTCGGCACCTGGTCGTCGAGCTCGGCGGCCGGCGTGCCGGGGCGTTTCGAATACTGAAATGTGTACGCGCTCGCGAAGCGGGCGGCGCGAACTGCGTCCAGGGTCTGTTCGAAGTCGGTGTCGGTCTCGCCCGGGAAGCCGACGATGATGTCGGTGGTGATCGCCGCGCCCGGCATGGCGGCGCGCACCTTCTCGATGATCGCGAGATAACGCTGCTGCCGGTAGGAGCGGCGCATCGCCTTGAGGACCGCGTCCGACCCGGACTGCATCGGCATGTGCAGTTGCGGCATGACGTTGGGTGTCTCGGCCATCGCCGCGATCACGTCGTCGGTGAAATCGCGCGGGTGCGGGCTGGTGAATCGGACTCGCTCCAGGCCGTCGATCTCACCGCACGCGCGCAGCAGCTTGCCGAAGGCGTAACGGTCGCCGAAGGAGCGCCCGTAGGAGTTCACGTTCTGGCCGAGCAGCGTCACCTCGACGACGCCGCCGTCGACGAGCGCGCGGACCTCGGCGAGCACGTCGCCGGGCCGGCGGTCGGTCTCGGCGCCGCGCAGGCTCGGCACGATGCAGAACGTGCAGGAGTTGTCGCAGCCGACCGAGACGGACACCCACGCACTGTGGGCCGACTCGCGGCGGGTGGGCAGGTCGGACGGGAAGTGTTGCAGCGCCTCGACGATCTCGACCTGCGCCGCCCGGTTGTGCCGGGCCCGTTCGAGCAGCACCGGCAGCGCGGCGAGGTTGTGGGTGCCGAAGACGACATCGACCCAGGGTGCGCGCTCGACGATGCGGCCACGGTCCTTCTGGGCCAGGCACCCACCGACGGCGATCTGCATCTCCGGGTTCGCCGCCTTGGCCGGGTACAGGTGGCCCAGGTTGCCGTAGAGCCGGTTGTCGGCGTTCTCGCGCACCGCGCAGGTGTTGAACACGACCAGATCCGGGGCCTGCGGCGCGTCGGCGCGCACGTACCCGGCCTGCTCGAGCAGTCCGGCGAGCCGCTCGGAGTCGTGCACGTTCATCTGGCACCCGTAGGTGCGGATCTCGTAGGTGCGCGGCGGTGCGGTCGTCATGGCGCCGTCGAGGATACGGGCTCGCGGGCGCCCCGCGGTCAGTGCGCGATCTCGGTGGAGCGCGACTCGCGCACCACCGTCACCCGGATCTGGCCCGGGTAGGTCAGCTCGTCCTCGATCTGCTTGGCGATCTCGCGGGCGATCACCGAGGCCGCGAGGTCGTCCACCTGGCTCGGCTGCACCATCACCCGCACCTCGCGGCCGGACTGCATGGCGAACACCTTCTCGACGCCGGGATGGCCGGCGGAGATCTCCTCGATGCGGGTCAGCCGTTTGACGTAGGACTCCACCGACTCGCGCCGGGCGCCCGGCCGGGCCGCCGAGCAGGTGTCCGAGGCCTGGGTCAGCACGGCCTCGATGGTGCGCGGCTGGACCTCGTTGTGGTGCGCCTCCACCGCGTGGGCGACCGCCTCGCTCTCGCCGTACTTGCGCAGCAGATCGGCGCCGACGATCGCGTGGCTGCCCTCGACCTCGTGGGTGAGCGCCTTGCCGATGTCGTGCAGGAACGCGCAGCGCTTGACCAGGGTGGGCTCGATACCCAGTTCGGCGGCCATGACACCGGCGATGTGGGCTGTCTCCAGGAGGTGCCCGAGCACGTTCTGGCCGTAGCTGGTGCGGTACTTGAGCCGCCCGAGCGTGGGCAGCAGCCGGTCGTCGATGCGCCCGATGCCGACCTCGGCCAGGGCGTCTCGCGCGGCCCGCAGGCACACCTCGTCGACCTCGGCGGTGCTCTGCTCGTAGGCCTCCTCGATGCGGTGCGGGTGGATGCGACCGTCCTGGACCAGCTTTTCCAGGGTGCGTCGCCCGACCTCGCGCCGGACCGGGTCGAAGCAGGACAGCAGCACCGCCTCGGGGGTGTCGTCGATGAGCACGTTGACACCCGTGACGGCCTCGAACGAGCGGATGTTGCGGCCCTCGCGGCCGATGATGCGGCCCTTCATCTCCTCCGCGGGCAGGTGCAGCACGCTGACCACGGTCTCGGTGGTCTGCGAGCTCGCGACCCGCTGCACGGCCTCGGCGACGATGTTGCGGGCCTGGGTGGTGCCCTCGGCGCGGGCCTCGTTCTCGATGGTGCGAACCAGCATCGCCGCCTCGCGCCGAGCCCGCGTCTCCACCCCGGCGAGCAGTTCCGCCTTCGCCTCGTCGGCCGACAGCCCGGCGATCCGCTCGAGTTCCCTGGTGTGGTCCTGGGCGGCCCGGTCCAGCTCGTCGCGCTCGATCTCGAGCCGCTGGTGTCGCGCGTCGAGCTCGCGTTTGGTGCTCGCGAGCGTGTCCTCCAGATCGTGCAGTTCGCCGGCCCGGGCGGTCACCCGGTCCTCGCGCGCGTCGAGCAGGCGCTCGGTCTCGTCGAGCCGGGTGGCCCGGGCGGCCTGGGCACTGTGCTGGCGCTGCAGGTCGGCGGTGAGCGCCTCGGCCTCGGCCGCGCCGGCCCGCCGGGCCTCGACGAGCACGGCGTCGGCCTGCGCACGGGCCTCGGTCAGCAGCTGCTCGGCCCGGGCGCGAGCGGCCTGCTGGTCGCCTCGCAGCGTCTGCCGGGTGGTCTCCGCGTCGGCCTCGGCGGCGCGGCGCAGGCCGTCGGCCTCGCTCTGCGCGGCCTGCCGCAGCGCGGTGGCGTCGGCCTGTGCCGCCTGGCGCAGCTGGGCCGCCTCGGCACCGTCGACCGAGGTGGAATCGGTTGATGCGGTGGCACCTGCCCCACCGCCGTGGGTCGGGGCGTGCCGGTTGCCCGGCGCGTTGCGGCGGGCATACAGCGCGAGGAACAGCAGACCCAGAACGAAGCCGGCTCCGATTGCCGCGTACCAGACCCCGTCCATGCGCGCCTCCTGACCTCGATGCACGGTCGATCACCGTGCGACCAGGGAGCAAGCCATGACGCCTTCCGCGTGTGCGGTGCAGCGTGACGTACGGCCACCGGTTCCGCGAGTGTCCGCGGATCAGTGGCGGCGGATCTGGTCGGCGGGCCTCCTTCGACGGATCGTTTCCGGTTATCGTGCGACGCCGCGGTCGACGCGGCGGGTGGGTGGCGTTACTCCTGGTGCAAACGAGATTATGAACGCAGAGCGAACAAAGCAAGTAACCCGCCGTTGCGACCGGATCGGCCGGCGTGCGGATCGCGAGTTCGGCGGCAGCGGGAAGGGTGCGCTCAGAGCACCGCGTCGACGTCGCCAAGGGCACCGTCGGCATCGGCCGGGTCGCAACGCAGGGCGGCGCCGACGACGTCCCAGGCCAGCGGCGCGGAGTACCCCTTGCGGGCGAGCAGCCCGACGAGCCGGCGCTGCTGCACCGGCGTCGGCAGCCCGGCCACGGCCGGCAGGCGCTTGCGGACCAGGGCAACGGCCCGAGCCCGTTCGCTGTCGGAGTCGATCGCCGACACGGCCGCGCCGACGTCCTCGTCGCCGAGCCCGCGCTGACGCAGCTTGGCCGCTACCGCGCGCCCGGCGAGCCCGCGCTCGCGGTGCTGCGCGGCGGCGAGGGTCTGCGCCAGCGCGGCGTCGTCGATCAGCCCGACCTCGGTGAATCGGTCCAGCACCCGCGCCGCCGCGTCGTCCGGCACGCCGCGCTTGCGCAACGTGGCGGCCAGCTCGGCACGGCTGCGGGCCCGGCTGGTCAACTGCTGCAAGCAGATGGCCCGCGCCACCGATTCCGGGTCACCGAGCTCCTGCTCGGGGTCGCCGGGCACCTGTTCGACACTCGGCGCCCCTGGACTGCCAGTGGCCCGGCTGGCTCCACTGGCGGCGCGGGTCCGGCGGCTGCGGCCGGTCATGGCGCGGCTCAGAAGTCGACCGGAGCCGGCAACGGCTCGACCGGCGCGCCGGTCTCGTCGACCCGCGGCCCGATGCCGAGCTTCTCCTTGATCCGCTTCTCGATCTCGTCGGCCAGGTCGGGGTTGTCGCGCAGGAAGTTCCGCACGTTCTCCTTGC
The DNA here is from genome assembly GCA_963850835.1 of uncultured Actinomycetota bacterium. Classification (GTDB taxonomy): domain Bacteria; phylum Actinomycetota; class Actinomycetes; order Mycobacteriales; family Jatrophihabitantaceae; genus Jatrophihabitans. The sequence goes on from CAWKNB010000012.1 coordinate 680,850, forward strand.
CCTGCCCGAGCTGATCGTTCTCGTAGGTGTACCAGGCGCCGGACTTGCGGATCAGCCCCTGCTCCACGCCGACGTCGATCAGCGAGCCCTCGCGACTGATGCCCTCGCCGTAGACGATGTCGAACTCGGCCTGCTTGAACGGCGGGGCGACCTTGTTCTTGACCACCTTGCAGCGGGTCCGGTTGCCGACCGCGTCGGTACCGTCCTTGAGCGTCTCGATGCGGCGGACGTCCAGCCGGACCGAGGCGTAGAACTTCAGCGCCTTGCCGCCGGTCGTCGTCTCGGGTGACCCGAACATCACGCCGATCTTCTCCCGCAGCTGGTTGATGAAGATCGCGGTGGTGCCGGAGTTGCTCAGCGCACCGGTGATCTTGCGCAGTGCCTGGCTCATCAGCCGGGCCTGCAGGCCGACGTGGCTGTCGCCCATCTCGCCCTCGATCTCGGCGCGCGGCACCAGCGCCGCGACCGAGTCGATGACGATGACGTCGAGGGCGCCGGACCGAATCAGCATGTCGGCGATCTCGAGGGCCTGCTCGCCGGTGTCCGGCTGGCTGACCAGCAGGGAGTCGGTGTCGACCCCGAGGGCCCGGGCGTATTCCGGGTCGAGTGCGTGCTCGGCGTCGATGAACGCCGCGACGCCTCCGCCGGCCTGGGCATTGGCCACCGCATGCAGCGCGACCGTCGTCTTGCCGCTGGACTCCGGGCCGTAGATCTCGACCACCCGCCCACGGGGCAGGCCCCCGATACCGAGCGCGACGTCGAGCGCGATCGAGCCGGTGGGGATGACCTCGATCGGTACGGCGGCGCGCTCACCGAGGCGCATGACCGAACCTTTGCCGTGTTGCTTGTCGATCTGCGCCAGGGCGACGTCGAGAGCCTTGTCGCGGTCGAACGTGGTGGCCATGCCGGCTCCTTCGGGATGTGCGGTCGAACTGGTCAGGGGCGACGTTAGGGGCGGGCACCGACAGAAACGGCTGTGCCACGCCGGATGTGGACAACCGGCGAATTTCGGCTCGTTCCTGTGGATACCACCCGCGTGGTGCAGTCCGACCTTAGCCGAACACCTGTTCGACTGATGGCCGACACGCCGCGGCGATCAGCGCAGCGACGCCGGCATCTCGAACTCGGCACACACGGCGCGCCAGACCTCCTTGGCCTCGACGCCGGCGGCCAGCGCCTCGTCGATCGTGGCGCCCAGTTGGGGCAGGCGGTAATCGGCCGCCACACTCGCGGCGTAGGTCGAGCCGAAGCGCTCGCTCATGCGTCGCCAGAAGTCGGTAAGTCGCACGACGCTCACCATACGATCCGGGTGTGACGAACGCCGACCTCTGGTACGCCATGCCGGTGCTCGCGGGCCGGTTGATCCGCCTGGAACCGGTGACCCTCGAGCACGTGCCCGGTTATCTCGCCGCCGCCGGCACCGGCTCTGATGCCGAGGAGGTGTTCCGGTGGCTGAACAGCCCCGGGTCGGTGTCCGGCGCGCCGCGCACCGAGGACGACGCCCGGGCCGACATCCTGTCCGCGCTCGCCGCCCGCGCCCGTGGTGAGCGATTCGCGTACACGCAACTCGACGCCGTCAGCGGCGACGTGGCCGGCACGTCGTCCTACTACGACGTCGTCCCCGCGCTGCGCACCATCGCGATCGGCCACACCTGGCTGGGTAAGCGCTGGTGGCGCAGCGGCCACAACACCGAATCGAAGCTGCTCATGCTGACCCACGCCTTCGACACGCTCGGCGCGGCGCGGGTGGTGTGGCACACCGACATCTACAACGAGCGCTCGCAGGCCGCGATCGCCCGCCTCGGCGCCACCCGCGAGGCCGAGATGCGCAAGCACCGCATCCGTCGCGACGGGTCGTGGCGCACCACCGTGCAGTACTCGATGACCGACGACGACTGGCCTGCCGCTCGCGAGAAGCTGACCGCCGCGCTGGACCAACGCGGCGGATCTTGATGCGATAGACGGGCCATACCCCGTCCTACGCATCAAGATCGCCGCAGAGTGGCAGGGTGAGAAGGTGGCGCAGGCGCGGATCGGCACGTCGGGCTGGCTGTACCCGCCGTGGCGCAAGGTGTTCTACCCCGAGGGCCTGCCGCACCGCCGCGAGCTGGAGTACCTGTCCGGCAAGCTGAACAGCGTCGAGATCAACGGCACGTTCTACTCCTTGCAGCGCCCGTCGAGCTTCCGCAGCTGGTACGCCCAGACACCGGCCGACTTCACCTTCGCGGTGAAGGGCCCGCGGTTCGTCACGCACATGAAGAAGCTCGCGGGGGTCGAGACGCCGCTGGCCAACTTCTTCGCCTCGGGCGTGCTCGCGCTGCGGGACAAGCTCGGGCCGGTGCTGTGGCAGTTGCCGCCCACCCTCGGCTTCGACGCCGACCGGCTCACCGCCTTCTTCGCGCTGTTACCCCGATCGACGCAGGAGGCCGCCTGGCTGGCACGACAGCACGACGAGCGGATGACCGACCGCGCGATCACCGCCGTCGACGTCGATCTGCCGCTGCGGCACGCGCTCGAGGTGCGCCACCAGAGCTTCGTGACCCCGGCGTTCACCGACCTGCTGCGCGAGCATGCGATCGCCGTCGTCATCGCGGACACCGCCGGTCGCTGGCCGCTGATCCGCGAGGTGACCACCGACCTCGTCTATCTGCGCCTGCACGGCGACGTCGAGCTCTACACGAGCGGATACACCGAGCCGGCCCTCGACAGCTGGGCGGCGGCGATCCGCGATTGGCTCGCCGCCGGACTCGACGTGCAGGTGCACTTCGACAACGACGTCAAGGTGCATGCGCCCTACGACGCGATGAGCCTCGCCGCGAAGGTCGGCCGCTAGTCCTCCGCGGGCGCGCCCGGCATCTTCTCCCCGATCAGGTCCATCACCGAGGAGTCGGTCAGTGTCGTGACGTCACCGAGCTCGCGATGGTCGGCGACATCGCGCAGCAGGCGGCGCATGATCTTGCCGGAGCGGGTCTTGGGCAGCTCCGCCACGATCATGATCTGGCGCGGTTTGGCGATCGCGCCGATCTCCTTGGCCACGTGGTCGCGCAGGGTCTTGACCAGTTGCTCGCCCTCGCCTTCGTCCGTCGGCCCGTCGCCGCGCAGGATGACGAACGCGACGATGCCCTGTCCGGTGGTGGGGTCGGTGGCACCGACGACCGCGGCTTCGGCCACCGACGAGTGCGACACGAGGGCCGACTCGACTTCGGTAGTCGAAATGCGGTGCCCGGAGATGTTCATCACGTCGTCGACGCGACCGAGCATCCAGATGTCGCCGTCGTCGTCCTTCTTCGCGCCGTCGCCGGCGAAGTAGTAACCCTGCTCGGCGAACCGCTCCCAGTAGGTCGATCTGAACCGGTCCGGGTCGCCCCAGATCCCACGCGTCATCGCCGGCCACGGCTCGGTGAGCACCAGGAAACCGCCGCCGCCGTTGGGCACCGAGTTGCCGTCGTTGTCGACGACGTCACCGCCGACGCCGGGTAGTGGCCGAGTGGCAGAACCTGGCTTGGCCACGGTGACCCCGGGCAGCGGGCTGATCATGATCGCGCCGGTCTCGGTCTGCCACCAGGTGTCCACGACCGGCGTGCGGTCGCCGCCGATGTTCTTGCGGTACCAGATCCAGGCCTCCGGGTTGATCGGCTCGCCGACCGAGCCCAGCAACCGCAGCGAGGACAGGTCGTGCGCCGACGGGATGGCCTCGCCCCACTTCATGAAGGTGCGGATCGTGGTGGGCGCGGTGTACAGGATCGAGATCTTGTACTTCTCGATCATGTTCCACCAACGGTGCTCGTCCGGCGAGTTCGGCACGCCCTCGTACATGAACGACGTGGCCCGGTTGGCCAGCGGCCCGTAGACGATGTAGGAGTGGCCGGTCACCCAGCCGATGTCCGCGCCGCACCAGTACAGATCATCGTCCGGCTTCAGGTCGAAGACCGCGTGATGCGTGTACGCGGCCTGGGTCAGATAGCCGCCCGACGTGTGCAGGATGCCCTTCGGCTTCCCGGTCGTGCCGGAGGTGTACATCACGTACAGCGGATGCTCGGCGTCGAACGCCTCCGGCTCGTGCTCGGCCGACTGCCGGTCGACGATGTCGTGCCACCACACGTCGTGCGAGTCGTCCCACGCGACGTCCTGCTCGGTGCGCTTGACCACCAGCACCGACCGGACGTCCGGGCACTTCTCCAACGCCTCGTCCACTGCCGGCTTCAGCGCCGACGGCGCACCGCGCCGGTAGCCGCCGTCGGAGGTGATCACCACTCGCGCGTCGCAGTCGATGATCCGGTCCGACAACGCTGTGGAGGAGAACCCGCCGAACACCACCGTGTGCGGCGCACCCAGCCGTGCGCAGGCCAGCATCGCGATGACGGTTTCCGGAATCATCGGCATGTAGATCGCGACCCGGTCGCCGGTCTGCACGCCGAGCTCGACCAGCGCGTTCGCCGCCTTGCACACCTGGTCCTTGAGCTCGGCGTAGGTGATCGCGCGGGTGTCGCCGGGCTCGCCCTCCCAGTGGTAGGCGACCTGGTCGCCGTGCCCGGATTCGACGTGCCGGTCGACGCAGTTGTAGGCGACGTTCAGCTTGCCGCCGACGAACCACTTCGCGAACGGCGGATCCGACCAGTCCAGCACCTCGGACCACTCCTGCGCCCAACTCAACCGGCGCGCGGCCTTCTCCCAGAACGCCAACCGGTCCCGGTCGGCCTCTTCGTAGACGTCGGCCTTGACGTTCGCCGCGGCCGCGAACTCGTCGCTCGGCGGGAACTTGCGGTCTTCGTGGGACAGGTTGGAAAGGGTCTCGGTCATGTATTGAACCTAGTTCCGGGGTCTGGGGCCGTAAACCGGCACTTCAGCGAGGTAGGAGCGGGAACACGGTGCGTTTGAATGTCGAGTTCGCCACACCGGCGAACGAGGCGTACCACGCAGCCAGTGCGGTGAGCAGGCCGAGCCAGCCGCCGAGGTGGATCCAGCCGTTGCTGTTGGCCGCGAACTGCGGCACCGTCTCGCTGAGCCAGCCGATGGTGAGGGCCAGGAACGTCAGCGTCAGCAGCACGAAGACCACGATCAGCACCCCGTTCGTGCGCAACGCCGCGATCGTCATGTACGCGGTGAAGATCGTCCAGACCAGCAGGAACAGGCCCACGCCGTGCAGGATGTCCTTCGGCGGCGCCTTCTCCGGCAGGTGGTTGAGCAGGTACCAGAACGAGAGCCAGAACGCGCCGTAGGACGAGAACGCCACCGCACCGAACGTATTGCCCTTCGCGAACTCCCACATGCCGGCCAGCAGCTGGGCGATGCCGCCGTAGAACAGCGCCAGGCCCAACACGATGGTCTGAACCGACGCGCCGAGCATGTTCGAGTTCACCGCGGACAGGAAGAACGTCGTGCCGGCGAAACCGGCCAGGCCCAGCGGACCCGGATCCGCGAAATGAGATCCGGGTGCGGGTCGAGCTTCGGTCGGATCGGTCGAGTCCTGGTGCGCCATTGCTGATCCTCTCGACGTGCGTGGAGTGATATCCCGTCGGGACATTTCCACTCACGTCGTACAGCGCGCAAGAAGTAAGCGTTAACGGACTTCCTGCCGGGCCCGCAGTCAGCTCACAGCAGGGCGGCTGGTCGCGAAGAGGCTACGCAGTGCATGCATCGTGCGCACCGCGTGTTCGCCGTCCATGCGCTGGACGGCGTAGATCGCGAACAGTTCGTCGCCGGGCAGCAGCAGCCGGGCGAAACGTGAACTCGGCGGGAACTCGACGCCGACCACCGCCGACCACGGCACCGTGCGGTAGTTGCCGAGGTAGCTGCGCAGATGCACGGCCTCGGCATCGGCGCGCATTCGCGGCCGGGCCGGCAACCGCAGGCCGCCGGCGACGATCAGACCGATGACCACGGTGAAGATCTGGTCCTTGATGCCGAACGTGGCGCCGGCGTTGTCGGTCGGCATGAGGATCGCCACCACGACGAACACGATCAGCGCGACCGCGGCGGATGCGTTGGCAATCCGCGCAGTCTTGATCGGCCGGGCGGTGACCACACCGGGCTGCTCGGCCCGTTCTCTTCGCACGACGCGATTGTCCCCCGGCACGGCTTAGAGACGGCACGCAGCGATGGCGGTGACCAGGATTCCCCGCGCGCCGAGTTCCCAGAGCTCGTCCATCACCGCATTGGTGTCGGTGCGGCGCACCATCGAGCGAACCGCGCACCAGCCCTGTTCATGCAGCGGGGAGACGGTCGGCGACTCGATACCGGGAGTGATGGCGACGGCCTTCTCGACGAGCTCGTCGGGGATGTCGTAGTCCATCAGCACGTACTGCCGGGCGATGATCACGCCCTGCAGGCGGCGCTGCAGCTGCTCGACCCGCCGGGTGCGCTCGGTGGCGGTGCGCTGGATCAGCACCGCCTGACTGGTCAGCAGCGGCTCACCGAAGATCTCCAGCCCGGCGTTGCGCAACGTGGTGCCGGTGGACACGACGTCGGCGATGGCGTCCGCCACACCGAGGCGCACCGACGTCTCGACCGCGCCGTCGAGGCGGATCACCTCGGCGGCGATCCCGCGCTCGTCGAGATAGGCCGACACCACGCCCGGATAGGCGGTGGCGATGCGCCGCCCGGCGAGATCGGCAGCGCTCGTCGCCGTGCCGGGCATCGCGGCGAAGCGGAACGTGGACCCGGCGAAGCCGAGCGGCATGATCGATTCGGCGTCGGCGCCGGAGTCGAGCAGCAGGTCCTCGCCGGTGATGCCGACGTCGAGTTGCCCCGAGCCGACGTAGACCGCGATGTCGCGCGGGCGCAGGAAGAAGAACTCGGTCTCGTTGTCGGCGTCGAGCAGCACGAGTTCGCGGGCGTCGTGACGCTGGCGATACCCGGCTTCGACGAGCATCTGGCTTGCGGGTTCGGCAAGTGAACCCTTGTTGGGAACGGCGATACGAAGCATGGTGGGCCTGTCTGTGGAGGACGGATCGGACGACGGTGGCGTCTACAGATGTCGGTAGACGTCGTCGAGCCCGAGACCCTTGCCGAGCATGATCACCTGCACGCGGTAGAGCAGTTGGCTGATCTCCTCCGCGGTGCGCTGCGCGGATTCGTGTTCGGCCGCCATCCACACCTCGGCGGCCTCTTCGACGACCTTCTTGCCCTGCTCGTGGATCCCGGCATCCAGCGCGGTGACCGTGCCCGAACCGGCCGGCCGCTCCCGCTGGCGGTCGGTGAGTTCCTGGAACAGCTGGTCGAAGGTCTTCATCGACGCGCAGCCTACCGGCGCGCTCAGCCGCGACGCCGGTCCCAGGGCATCAGCGTGACGGCGGTCGCCACTGCGGCCATCGCCGCTTCGTAGCCCTTGTCCTCGGTGGAACCGGGCAGCCCGGCGCGGTCGAGTGCCTGCTCGTCGGTGTCGCAGGTGAGCACACCGAACCCGACCGGCACCCCGGTGCGCTGCGACACCAGCGTGAGCCCGGTGGTGGCAGCGTCGCAGACGTAGTCGAAGTGTGGCGTGCCGCCGCGGATCACGACGCCGAGTGCGACCACGGCGTCGACCGGGCGGGTCGTGACCCGCGCGGCGGCCACGGTGAGCTCGAACACGCCGGGCACCCGCACCTCGGTGACGTCGCTGACCCCGGCGTCGCGCAGGGCGCGGCGCGCGCCGTCGACCAGCCCGGCCATCACCGTGTCGTGCCACTGGCTCGCGATGACGACCACGCCCAGGTTGCGCCCGTCGGCGACGAGCGTCGGTGCCCCTTCGCCGCTCAACCGTCACCGCTGATGATGAAGCCGGGATCGTGGCCCATCCGGTCGCGCTTGGTCTGCAGGTAACGCAGGTTCTCCGGGTTGGCATGCACCGGCAGCGCCTGCCGGCCGACGATGCGCAGCCCGTAGCCCTCGAGGCCGGCGCGCTTGGCCGGGTTGTTGGACAGCAACCGCATCGAGCGGATACCGAGGTCGACGAGGATCTGGGCGCCGGTGCCGTAGTCGCGCGCGTCGGCCGGCAGACCCAGCTCGAGATTCGCGTCGAGGGTGTCCGAACCGGCGTCTTGCAGCTGGTAGGCCTGCAACTTGTGCAGCAGCCCGATGCCGCGGCCCTCGTGACCGCGGATGTAGAGCACGACCCCGCGACCCTCGCGCGCCACGGCAGCCAGCGCCGCATCGAGTTGTGGCCCGCAGTCGCAGCGCAGCGACCCGAACACATCGCCGGTGAGGCACTCCGAGTGCACCCGCACCAGGACGTCCTCGCCGTCGCCGATGTCGCCGAACACGAACGCGACGTGCTCGCGCTGGTCGTAGCTGGAGGAGTAGCCGACCGCGGTGAACTCCCCATAGCGCAAGGGGACCCGCGCAGACGCGACGCGCTCCACCAGCTTCTCGAAGCGGCGCCGATAGGCGATGAGATCGGCGATCGAGATCAGCGCGAGGTCGTGCTCGTCGGCGAACACCCGTAGTTCGTCGGCGCGCGCCATGCCCGCCGGGTCCTTCTCGCTCACCACCTCGCACAGCACCCCGGCCGGGTGCAGCCCGGCGAGCACCGCGAGGTCGACCGCGGCCTCGGTGTGACCCGGGCGGCGCAGCACGCCGCCGTCCTTGGCGCGCAGCGGCACGACGTGCCCGGGCCGGGAGAAGTCGGCCGCGGTGGACGCGGGGTCGGCGAGCAGCCGGATGGTGTGGGCGCGGTCGGCCGCGGAGATACCCGTCGAGATCCCTTCGCGGGCATCGACGGTGACGGTGTAGGCGGTGCCGCGACGGTCCTGGTTGGTGTGGAACATCGGCGGCAGGTCCAGGCGGTCGGCGTCGCTCTCGGTGACCGGCACGCAGATGTAGCCGGACGTGTAGCGCACCATGAACGCGATCAGGTCCGCGGTGGCGAGCTCCGCGGCGAAGATGAGGTCGCCCTCGTTCTCGCGATCCTCGTCGTCGATCACGACGACGGCCTTGCCCGACTTCATGTCGGTGATCGCGCGCTCGATCGAGTCGAGTCGAATGGTCATTGGCGCTCCAACAATCGGGCGACGTACTTGGCCAGCACGTCCACCTCCAGATTGACAGCGTCGCCCACGACCTTTCCGCCCAGGGTGGTGGCCCGCAACGTCTCTGGGATGAGACCCACATCGAACCAGTCGCTGCCGACGTCGGCCACGGTGAGCGAGACGCCGTCGACGGCGATGGAGCCCTTCTCGGCGACGAAGCGGGCCAGGTCGGACGGCAGCCCGAACCGGACCGCCTCCCACTCGGTGCCCGGGGTCCGGGAGACCACCACGCCGGTGCCGTCGACGTGGCCCTGCACGATGTGCCCGTCCATCCGGCTGTCGGCCCGCACCGCGCGTTCGAGATTGACCCGCTCGCCGACGCGCAGGCCGCCGATCACCGAGCGCTTGAGTGTCTCGCCCATCACGTCGAAGTCGACGGCCGTGACGTTCCCGGGCCGCTGACCGACGACGGTGAGACACACCCCGTTGACCGCTACCGACGCACCGTGTTCGAGGTCGTCGACGATGCGTTGCGCAGCGATCTGCAACACGGCCGAGTCGCCGTGTTGCTCGAGGCCGGCGACCTCGCCGACCTCTTCGATGATCCCGGTGAACACGGTGCTGGCTACTCCTCGATCCGTTCGGCCCAGTGGGGCCGGGCGACCACTTTGACGTCGCCGCCGAGCCGCGACACCGACTCGACGTCCAACGTCGCGGCGTCGGCCAGTGTTCCGATGCCGGCGTCGGCCAGCGCGGGCGGCCCCGCCCCGAGCAGCATCGGCGCGAGGTAGGCCACCACCTCGTCGATGCAGCGGGCCTCCATGAACGCGCCGGCGACCGTCGGGCCGCCCTCGAGCAGCACGTGCCGAACGCCGCGGTCGTGCAGCGCCTTGAGCGCGAACTGCGGCGCCGCGGTGTCCAGCACCACGGTCTCGGCCGCCGCGTCGAGCACTCGCGCGCCCTGCCCGTAGGGACCCTGCAGCCGGTGTCGCCGGTCGAGCACCACCCGCAGCGGCTGCCGCTCGGCGGGTTCCTCGCCGTCGCGCACGGTGAGGTGCGGATCGTCGGCCAGGACCGTGCCGCTGCCCACCATGATCGCGTCGACCATCGACCGCAGCCGGTGGGCGTCGGCCCGCGACGCGGCCGAGGAGATCCAGCGGGAGGTGTCGTCGGCCGCCGCGACCCGGCCGTCGAGCGTGGCCGCGAACTTCCAGGTGACGAACGGGCGGCCGGTGCGCACGGCATGCAGCCACGGCCGCAGCGCCCCACTGGCCGCGGCGTGCTCCTCGACCCCGCCGACCACCTCGACGCCGGCCGCGCGCAACCGGTCGGCGCCGCCCGCGGCGTCCGGGTTCGGATCGACGACGGCGTAGATGACCTTCGTGACGCCGGCCGCGGCAAGCGCGTCGGTGCACGGGCCGGTGCGCCCGGTGTGGGCGCACGGCTCGAGTGTCACCACCGCGGTGCCGCCCTGTGCGCGGGCGCCGGCGGCCTCGAGGGCGACGATCTCGGCGTGCGGGCCGCCGGCCGGTGCGGTCGCGCCCTCACCGACGAGCTGGTCGGCGCCGTCGAGGATGGTCGCGCCGACGGCCGGATTGGGGCTGGTGTTGCCGCGCACGGTCTCGGCGAGGGCAAGCGCGCGGTGCATCGCCGCCTGCTCTGCTTCGGAGACCGTCATCGACCGCTCATCACCCGTTCATCGACCCGCGGGCCGCGGCGCGCAGCGCGGCGACGGCCGCAGCCGGGTCGGCCGCGCCGAACACCGCCGAGCCCGCGACGAACACGTCGGCGCCGGCCTCGGCAGCCGCCCCGATGGTGTCCATCGCGATCCCGCCGTCGACCTCGACGAACAGCCGCAGGTGCCCGCTGCGCACGTTGTCGCGGGCCAGGCGCACCTTGGGGAGCACCTCGGCGAGGAACTCCTGGCCGCCGAAGCCCGGCTCGACGGTCATGACGAGCAGCGTGTCGAATTCGCGCAGCAACTCCAGATAGGGCTCGAGCGGGGTGTTCGGCTTGACCGACAGCCCGGCGAGCGCGCCGGCACCGCGGATGGCGCGGGCCGTCCGCACCGGGTCGGCGGCCGCCTCGACGTGAAAGGTGACGTTGGCCGCGCCGGCCTCGGCGTAGCCCGGTGCCCAGCGGTCCGGGTCGTCGATCATCAGGTGGCAGTCGAGCGGGATCGCGGTGGCCTTCAGCAGGCTCTGTACGACGGGCAGCCCGAGGGTCAGGTTGGGCACGAAGTGGGCGTCCATGACGTCGACGTGCAGCCAGTCGGCGGATTCGACGGAGTCGGCGGCGTCGGCGAGCCGCGCGAAGTCGGCGGACAGGATGCTGGGCGCGATCATCGGCTCGGGGCTACCCGGGGTGCTCACGCTGCCGAGTCTAGGTGGGGTCTGTGGCCGCGCCCGGCGCGCGCAGCAGCGCACAGAACATCGCATCGGTGCCGTGCCGGTGCGGCCACAGCTGCACCGTGGGCCCCGGCCCAAGGTGATCGACACCGGCGAACGCCGGGCGTGCGTCGACGAGGTCGTGCCCGGCCACCACCTCGAGGGTCTCGGCCGGATGCGGCGAACAGACCACGTAGGCCACCAGGCCGCCGGGCCGGGTGGTGCGCAGCGCGGCCGCGAGGAGCTCGCGCTGCAGCGTCACCAGCTCGCCGAGGTCGTCGGCGCTGCGCCGCCAGCGCGCCTCCGGGCGGCGCCGCAGCGCTCCCAGCCCGGTGCACGGCGCGTCCAGCAGCACCCGGTCGTAACGGGTTCGATCGAGCGGGTAGTCGCGGGCGTCGCCGACCCGCACCGGCACGTCCCACGCGCCGGTGACGTTGCGCACGAGTTCGGCCCGGTGGGCACGGCGTTCGTTGGCCTGCAGGTGTGCTCCGCGGGCGGCACCGACCGCGGCCAGCAGCGCGGCCTTGCCGCCGGGCCCGGCGCACAGATCCAGCCAGCGCTCGTCGGGTCCGGCCAGCGGTGCCGCGGCCGTACTGACCGCGGCCAGGGCGCACAGCTGGCTGCCCTCGTCCTGCACCCCGGCACGCCGTTCGCGGATCGCGGCGATCTCGCCCGGATCGCCGCCGGCCATCCGCACGGCATAGGGCGAATACGGCCCCGGCACGCCGTCGGACTCGGCCAGCAACTCCGAGCGGGCGCAACGACCGGGCCACGCGACGAGATGGGTGAGCGGGCGATCGTCGTCGGCGCGCAGCGCCCGCTCGGTTTCGTCGGGATCGCCGCCGAGCGCTGCCGCGAAGGCGCCGACGATCCATTCCGGGTGGGCGGTGCCCACGGCGAGGGTGCGTTCGCGCCCCGCGCCCGCGGTCAACTGCTCGACCCACCCGGCCCAGTCGCGTTCGACCACCCGGCGCAGCACCGCGTTGACGAACCCGCCGGCCCGGCCGTGCCCGACCGCGTGGGCGAGGTCGACGCTGGTCGCGACCGCGGCGTGCGGCGGGATCCGGGTGCGCAGCGCCTGGTAGGCGCCCAGCCGGAGCACGTCCAGCACACCGGCGCTCCACGTCGGCGGCCGGGCGCCGGGCGCCGGCCGCGACGATCTCGTCGAGGGTGCCCTGCGCGCGCAGGGTGCCGTAGCCGAGCTCGGTGGCGAACGCGGCGTCGCGCCCGTGCAGCTCGCGCCTCGCGAGCAGCCGGGGCAACGCGAGGTTGGCGTAGGCGCCGTCCTCGGCAACCTCGCGCAGCAATTCGTAGGCGGCCAGCCGGGCCGGGTCGACCTGCCGCGCGTCGCGGTCGGGCGGTGCGTCGGGGCGTCGGTCGACGGTCAGGCAAGGGACTCCCCCGGCGCGATGCGCGCCCCGCGGGCCCAGTCCGCGGCAGCGCTCGGCCGCTTGCCCGGTGCCTGCACGGTGCCCAGCTCGACGTCGTGGGTGGCGGTGCCGACCGCGACGCCGTCCTTGCGCGCGGCGAGCTCGCCGGGCGCCAGATCGTGCGCGGCACGCAACCGCAGCGGGCCCAGCTTGAGCCGCTCGCCGCGGAAGGTCGTCCACGCGCCCGGGGCGGGGGTGCAGGCGCGCACCGCGCGGTCGACGTGGCGGGCCGGCGCGGTCCAGTCGACGCGGGCGTCGTCGACGGTGATCTTGGGCGCCAGGGTGACACCGTCGGCGGGCTGCGGGCGCGCCACCAGGGTGCCGTCGGCGATGCCGTCGAGGGTGGCGACCATCAACCCGGCACCGCTGTGCGCGAGGCGGTCGAGCAGGTCGCCCGCGGTGTCGTCGGGCCGGATCGTCTCGGTCACCACGCCGTAGACCGGGCCGGTGTCGAGCCCCACCTCGATCTGGAACGTCGACGCGCCGGTCACGTCGTCACCGTGCAGCAGCGCGTGCTGCACCGGCGCCGCACCGCGCCACGCAGGCAGCACCGAGAAGTGCAGATTCACCCACCCATGGGCCGGGACGGCCAGCGCCGCGGCCGGGAGCAGCGCACCGTAGGCCACCACCGGGCAACAGTCGACGTCGAGGCTGCGCAGCTGATCGAGGAACTCCGGGTCGCTCGGGCGGCGCGGGCTCAGCACCGGGATCCCGGCATCGGCGGCGACCGCGGCCACCGGCGAGGAGGCGACCTGACGGCCGCGCCCGGTCCGGGCCGGTGGACGGGTGACGACGGCGACGACCTCGTGGCCCGCCGCCGCGCACAGCGCGCGCAGGGTGGGCACGGCAGTGGCCGGCGTGCCGGCGAAGACCAGCCTCACCGGGCCGCGTGCGGGGAGAGCTTGATCGTCGGGTTGACCCGGTCGGCCCATTCGGCGCTGCGAATCGCGCGCATGGCTTCCTTGCGGGTCTCGGTGTCGAGCCGGTCGACGAACAGCACCCCGTCGAGGTGGTCGGTCTCGTGCTGGATGCAGCGCGAGAGCATCTCGGTGCCCTCGACGGTGATCGGGTCGCCGTACATGTTCTGGCCGTGCGCGACGACATTGCTGCGCCGCCGGCAGTCGAAGGTCACCCCCGGGATGGACAGGCAACCCTCGGGACCGTCCTGCTCCTCGTCGTCGGGGAAATGCAACACCGGATTGACGAGATGACCGGACATCGACTCGTGCACGTGGAAGGTGAACACCCGCAGCCCGACACCGATCTGCGGCGCCGCGAGTCCCTGCCCCGGCGCGTCGAGCATCGTGTGCTCGAGATCGGCCACCAGGGTGCGCAGCTCCTTGTCGAAGTCGACGACGACGTCGGCCGGGGTGCGCAGCACCGGATCACCGAACAGGCGGATGGGCTGCACCGTCACGAGTGGCGAGTCTAACGAGCACCCGGGTTTCGCCTGACGCGTCAACTAGTTAGGATGGCTAACGAACGAAAGGACCGTTTGTGCACTCCGCGACTCACGACCGCCGCGTCGCTCTCTCGCTGACCACGGTCGGCATGCTCGCCGCGACGTTGAACTCCTCGATTCTGCTGATCTCGCTGCCGGCGATCTTCCGCGGTCTCGGGCTCGATCCGTTGGCACCGCAGAACATCTCGTATCTGCTCTGGATGCTGATGGGGTTCCTGCTGGTCACCGCCGTGCTGGTGGTGACCTTCGGCCGCCTCGGCGACCAGTACGGACGGGCCCGGCTGTTCAACCTCGGCTTCCTGATCTTCACGCTCGGCTCGATCGGTTGTGCCCTGGTTCCGAACACCGGCAGCGCCGGTGCGCTGGAGATCATCCTGATGCGCATCGTGCAGGGCGTCGGCGGTGCGATGGTGTTCGCCAACTCCACCGCGATCATCACCGACGCGTTCCCCGCCGACCGGCGCGGTTTCGCCCTCGGCGTCAACCAGGTCGCCGCGGTGGCGGGCTCGTTCTTCGGGCTGGTCCTCGGCGGGCTGCTCGCCGAGTGGGACTGGCGCGCGGTGTTCTGGATCAGCGTGCCCGTCGGCGTGTGGGGCACCTGGATGGGCTACCGCAGCCTGCACGACAAGCCGCGCGACGGATCGCGGCGCGTCGTCATCGACTGGTGGGGCAACCTGACCTTCGGCGTGGGGCTGATCGCCTTGCTGGTCGGCATCACCTACGGCCTGCAGCCCTACGGCGGGCACACGATGGGCTGGACCTCACCGAAGGTGCTCACCGAGCTGATCGTCGGGGTGGCGCTGCTGGTGGCCTTCGTCATCATCGAACTGCACGTCACCGAACCGATGTTCAACATGCGGCTGTTCCGTATCCGCGCGTTCGCGGCCGGTCAGGCAGTGAACCTGCTCGCCGCCATGTCCCGCGGTGGCCTGCAGTTCATGCTGATCATCTGGCTGCAGGGCATCTGGTTGCCGCTGCACGGCTACACCTTCGAGGACACCCCGCTGTGGGCCGGCATCTACATGCTGCCGCTCACCATCGGCTTCCTGATCGCCGGCCCGGCCTCGGGCGCGCTGTCCGACCGGCTCGGCGCGCGCACCTTCGCCACCGGCGGACTGCTGCTGTCGGCGGCCACCTTCGCCGGGCTCATCCTGCTGCCGGCCGACTTCAACTACGTGACGTTCGCGGTCCTGCTCGCCCTCAACGGCATCGGCATGGGCCTGATGGCGGCCCCCAACGCGGCGGCGATCATGAACGCGGTTCCGGCCGCCGAGCGCGGCGCTGCGTCGGGCATCCGCGCCACCGGCATGAACACCGGCATGGTGTTGTCGATGGGCGGGTTCTTCACGCTCATGGCGGTCGGTTTGGCGAGCACGCTGCCGAGCGCGATGTACAACGGGCTGACCGCTGCCGGCGTCACTCCGTCGGCGGCCACCACGGCCTCGCACGCGTCGCCGGTCGGGCTGCTGTTCGCCGCGTTCCTCGGCGACAACCCGGTCAAGGCGCTGGTGCCGAACCCGGGGGCGAACGCCGATCCCTCGATCTACGGGACGAGCTTCTTCCCGCACCTGATCTCCGAGCCGTTCGAGCACGGCATCGCGATCGCCTTCACCGCGGCCATCATCATGCTGCTGATCGCTGCCGGCGCATCGCTCATGCGCGGCGAGCGCTTCGTACACGCCGAGGCCGACGGCACGGTGCACCAGGACACGCCGCTGGAGGCGCTGGCCCGCGAGGGTGACGCGCTGACCGGGCCGCCCGGCGAGGAGGTCGCCTACGACGAGGCGCTCGCCGTCGACGATCATGCCGACCACCTGTCCGATGCGGTCAGCCGAGCCGGATCGGGTCCAGCTCGATCCTGACCGGCTCGGCGGTCCGGCGGGCCGACCGGCCCGCCGCGGCGGCCTTGAGCGCGCGCGCCAAGGCCGCGCCCTCGGCACGCGGTACACGCACCAGCAACCGTTCGGTGTCGGCGTCCAACGCCACCGGGCCGGCCAACAAGGCACCGGACGGCAGGTCGGCGGCCGCGGCGAGTTCGGCCACGGCCTGCGGCGTCCCGGTGAGCGCGGCCATCCGGGTGGCCGGCGGGAAACCCAGTTCCGCGCGTTCGGCGAGCTCGCGGGCCGCGAATCCGGACGGGTCCCACCGCACCAATGCCTGCACGACCGGCAGCGCGGCGTCGGCACCCACGACCACCGGCGCCCCGGCCCGCACCAGCGCGGTCGCGTTCGCCCAGCGGCGCAGTGTCTCCTCGGCGGCGCGCAGGTCCGGCCGCGACAGCATCGCCCAGCCGTCGAGCAGCAGGGCGGCGCCGTAGCCGCCCGGACACTCGGGTTCGGCCCCCGGAGTGGCGACCACGACGGCGGCGGTGTCCTCCACCTCGGCGATCGGGTGCTCGCCGTGCGCGGCCCGCACCGGCACGCCCGGGAACGCCCGGCCCAACTCCTCGGCGGTGCGCGCCGTCCCGATCACGACCGCACGCAGCTCGCGCTGTCCACACGTCGGGCAGCGCCACTCCCCTGCCGGGCGCCCGCACCACCGGCAGGCGGGAACGGCCCGCCGCCCGGCCGCCGCCAGCGGCCCGGAACACACCGCGCACCGCGCCGGCGTCCGGTCGCGGGCGCAGGCCAGCGCCGGCGCGTAGCCGCGCCGCGGCACCTGCACGAGCACCGGATGGTCGCCGGCCAGCGCCTCGCGGGCACTGCGCAGGGCGAGGCTGGGCAGCCGGGCCGCCGCCGCGGCCGGATCGCGGGCCAGCTCGAAATCATCGGCCACCGGGCGCACCCGCGGCGCGGCGGTCCGCAGCACATCCCGGCTCGCCTCGATCGCATGGGCCCAGCCGGTCTCGACGAGCTGCTGCGCCTCGGCGGTGCGAGCGTGCCCGCCCAGGAGCAACGCGGCCCCGGTCTGCGCCGAACGCAGCACCAGCACGTCGCGGGTGTGCGGGTAGGGCGCGCGTGGCTCGGCGTACAGGTCGTCGCCGTCGTCCCACATCGCGAGCAGGCCGAGGTCGTGCACCGGCGCGTAGGCGGCCGAACGGGTGCCGACGACGAGCCGGACCGCGCCGCGGCGCACCGCGAGCCAGCGGCGGTACCGCGCCGCCGGGCCGAGCTCGGCGGACAGCACGACGTGGCGATCCGGCCCCGCCGCGGCCGTCACCGCGGCGTCCAGGCGGGCGAGGTCGCGGGCGTCGGGCGCGATGAGGATCGCCCCGCGCCCCGCGGCGAGCGCCACCACGGCCGCCTCGGCCAGCCGGGCCGCCCAGTCGTCCCCGGGCAGCGCAGACCACACCGCGCGGGCTGCCCGGCCGTCGCCGACCGCCGCGAGGAACGCCGCGCCGGCACCGTAGCGGGCGAGTCCGCCCGCCTCTGGCGCCGATGCAACCGGCGGCACCGGTGCCGACACGCTCTTCTCGGCCGCCGCGTGCCGCGCCGGGACACCGAGCCGCACGACGTCGACGAAGTTGCCGGCCCACCGGTCGGCGACGGCCCGGAACAGCGCTGCGGTCTCCGCCGTGAGCACCGGCTCGGCGCCGACGGCGCGATCGAGGTAGGACAGGCCGCCCTCGTGCTCGCTGGCCGCGCGCCGCTCGAGCACGTACCCGTCGACGAGCCGGCCGGCGAAGCGGATACGCACCCGCGAGCCCGGCCGGACATCGGCGTCGAGCGTGGCGGGCACCAGATAGTCGAACGGGCGGTCGAGATGCGGCAGCGGCACGTCGACCATGAGCCGGGCCACCGGGTCGGTGGCAGCCGGCTCGCGCCCGGCCTTGGGCGCGAGCCGACGGCTGGTCACACTGTCAATTCCTAGCAGCGCGCGCCGACGATCCGGCACGCCCCGGTCGGCGCCGGTCAGCCGTTGGCGATCTTGCCCAGCTGCTCGGCGCGGTCGGTGCGCTCCCAGGTGAAGTCGGACAGTTCGCGGCCGAAGTGCCCGTACGCGGCGGTCTGCGAATAGATCGGCCGCTTGAGGTCGAGGTCGCGGATGATCGCCGCGGGCCGCAGGTCGAACACCTGGGTGATCGCGTCGGCGATCCGCTCGACCGGCACGGTCTCGGTGCCGAAGGTCTCGACGAACAGGCCCACCGGATCTGCCTTGCCGATCGCGTACGCCACCTGCACCTCGCAGCGCGCGGCGAGCTTCGCGGCCACCACGTTCTTGGCCACCCAGCGCATCGCGTAGGCCGCGGACCGGTCCACCTTCGACGGGTCCTTGCCGGAGAACGCGCCGCCACCGTGGCGGGCCATCCCGCCGTAGGTGTCGACGATGATCTTGCGGCCGGTCAGCCCGGCGTCGCCCATCGGACCGCCGATGACGAAGCGCCCGGTCGGGTTCACCAGCAGCCGGTAGTAGTCGGTGTCGATGTGCAGGTCGGCCAGGACCGGGCGCACCACGTGCTCCTCGATGTCCGGCTTGAGCAGCGTCTCGAGGTCGATGTCGTCGGCGTGCTGGCTGGAGATGACGATGGTGTCCAGGCGCACCGGCTTCTCGTCGATGTACTCGATGGTCACCTGCGTCTTGCCGTCCGGGCGCAGGTACGGCACGGTGCCGTTCTTGCGGACCTCGGTGAGCTTCTCGGCGAGCCGGTGCGCGAGCCAGATCGGCAGCGGCATGAGCTCGGGGGTCTCGTCGGTGGCGTACCCGAACATCAGCCCCTGGTCGCCGGCGCCCTGCGACGCGATCGCGTCCTCACTGCCCTCGACCCGCTCCTCGTAGGCGTGGTCGACGCCCTGCGCGATGTCCGGGGACTGGCTGCCGATCGACACGCTCACCCCGCACGACTCGCCGTCGAAGCCCTTGCGCGACGAGTCGTAGCCGATCTCGATGATGCGGTCGCGGACCAGCTTGGGGATGTCGGCGTATGCGGAGGTCGTGACCTCACCGGCGATGTGGACCTGACCGGTCATGATCAGCGTCTCGACGGCGACCCGGCTGGACGGGTCCTCCTTGATCAGCGCGTCCAGGATCGAGTCGCTGATCTGGTCGGCAATCTTGTCCGGATGCCCCTCGGTGACGGATTCGGACGTGAACAGGCGACGGTGCACGAATACTCCTGATGGGATGGGTCGAAATCTGCCAGAGTCTACCGGCGCGAGCCGCCGGAGGCCGTCCCGGCGCTCAGGCGGGGCGCAACTGCGTCCCACAGGGCGGCGGCCAGGACCGCTTTCGGGCCGAATTCGACGACGGTCTCGGTGCCGTCCGAGGCGAGGATCACCCCGGCGTTCTCGGCCGTCCCGAACGCCTTGCCGCCCCGACGGCGTTCACGACGAGCAGGTCGCAGCCCTTGCGGGCCAGCTTGGCGCGGCCGTGCTCGAGCACGGTGGCACCGGAGTCGCCGGTCTCGGCCGCGAACCCGACGACGACACAGCCGGGCGGTCGGGCAGCCACCAGCTCGACCAGGATGTCCGGGTTCTCGACCAGCTCCACCGGCGGCGCGGTGCCGGTCTTCTTGATCTTGTACGCGGCGTTGTCGGCGGGGCGGAAATCGGCCACCGCGGCGGTCATCACCACCGCGTCGGCGTCCACCGCGAGCTTGTGCACGGCGTCGCGCAGCTCCAGTGCCGAACCCACGCGCACGATGTCGACGCCGGCCGGGTCGGGCAGGTCGACGTTGGCCGCGACCAGCGACACCCGCGCGCCGCGGGCCGCCGCGACGGCCGCCACGGCATAGCCCTGGCGCCCGGATGACGCGTTGCCGAGGAACCGGACCGGATCGAGGGGTTCACGGGTGCCGCCGGCGCTGACGACCACGTGCCGGCCGGCGAGGTCGTGCGGGAGTGCGAAACCACGCACCACCAGCAACTCGGCGAGCTGGGCGATCTCGGCGGGCTCCGGCAGGCGCCCTTTCCCGGTGTCGGCGCCGGTGAGCCGTCCGGTGGCCGGCTCGAGCACCACGCTGCCGCGCCGGCGCAGCGTCGCGACGTTGTCGACCGTCGCCGGGTGCTCCCACATCTCGGTGTGCATCGCCGGCGCGAACACCACCGGGCACCGCGCGGTCAGCAGCGTGTTGGTGAGCAGATCGTCGGCGAGCCCATGGGCGGCCCGGGCGAGCAGGTCGGCGGTGGCCGGGGCCACCACCACGAGATCGGCCTCGCGGCCCAGCCGGACGTGCGGGACCTCGGCGGCGTCGGTCCAGACGTCGGCCGAGACCGGGTGATGCGAGAGCGCGGCCCAGGTGGGGGCGCCGACGAACTCCAGCGCCGCCGCCGTAGGCACCACACGGACGTCGTGGCCGGCCTCGACGAGCTTGCGGAGCAGGTCGGCGACCTTGTAGGCGGCGATCCCGCCGCCTACACCGAGGATGATCGAGGCCACGGCTCGCGGTTACTCGGCAGGCGCTTCGGCCACCGGCTCGCTGGGCTTGAACTCGATGAGGTCGGTGTTGATCTCGCGCAGCGCGATCGAGAGCGGCTTCTCCTGCGGGGCGGTCTCGACCAGCGGGCCGACGTACTCGAGCAGGCCCTCACCGAGCTGGCTGTAGTAGGCGTTGATCTGCCGGGCGCGCTTGGCCGCGATGATCACCAGCGCGTACTTCGACTGGGCGCGCTCGAGCAATTCGTCGATCGGCGGGTTGGTGATGCCTTCGGCAGTAGACACCGTCGCAGTGGACACAGACTCAGTCACAGCTTCGCTTTCGTCGAGTGGCGGCACGGCCCGCGGGCCGCGATGGTCGTCCGGCGAGACATGCGCTGAACGGACTCCTGCTCGGCCCAGTCTAGCAAGTTCGGCTCCGGCGATCGGGGCGCCGACGATCGCCGGGTGACCGACGTCATCACCCGGCGTTACGGACCGGCGCGCTCGGCGGTGTGCGGTCGACCACCTGGGCACCTGCTGGTGTGTCCGGGTTGACTAGATTCCGAGCCGGAACTGCGGTGCAACAGCCCACGGTCCGGGCCCGAGGAACGAGGTGTGCGTGGCTGCCATGAAAATCGGGGTCGCTGCCGAGACGCAGCCCGGTGAGACACGTGTCGCAGCCACGCCGAAGACGGTCGAGCAGCTGCGTGCGCTGGGCTACGAGGTCGTGATCGAGTCCGGTGCCGGAGTCGCATCGTCGTTCTCCGACGACGCGTACACCGGCGCCGGCGCGACCATCGGCACCCGCGAGCAGGCCTGGCAGGCCGACGTGGTGTTCAAGGTCAACGCGCCGTCGGAGCAGGAGATCGGGCAGCTCGCCGAGGGCGCGACGTTGGTCGGTCTGCTCAGCCCCGGGCTGCGCCCGGAGCTGGTGGAGGCACTGGCGGCCCGGCCGATCACCGCGCTCGCGATGGACGCGGTGCCGCGGATCTCGCGGGCGCAGTCGCTGGACGTGCTGAGCTCGATGGCCAACATCGCGGGCTACCGCGCGGTGGTCGAGGCGGCGCACGTGTTCGGGCGGTTCTTCACCGGCCAGGTGACCGCGGCGGGCAAGGTGCCGCCGGCCAAGGTCCTCGTCGCGGGCGCCGGCGTCGCCGGGCTGGCGGCGATCGGCGCGGCGAGCAGCCTCGGCGCGATCGTGCGCGCCACCGACCCGCGGCCGGAGGTGGCCGACCAGGTGGCCTCCCTCGGCGGGGAGTACCTGGCGGTCGACGACACCGAGGCCGAGGTCAGTTCGACCGGCTACGCCAAGGAGATGTCCGAGGACTACAAGGACCGGGAGCGGGCCCTGTACTCCGAACAGGCCGCCGACGTCGACATCATCATCACCACCGCGCTGATCCCGGGCCGCCCGGCGCCCCGGCTGCTCACCGCCGCCGACGTCGCCGCGATGAAGCCGGGCAGCGTGATCGTCGACATGGCCGCGATCCAGGGCGGCAACGTCGAGGGCGCGGTCGCGGGCGAGGCGGTCGTCACCGACAACCAGGTCACCATCATCGGCTACACCGACCTGGCGGGCCGGCTCCCGACCCAGGCCTCGCAGCTGTACGGCACCAACCTGGTCAACCTCATGAAGCTGCTCACGCCGGAGAAGGACGGACAGCTCGTCCTCGACTTCGACGACGTCGTGCAACGCGGCGTGACGGTGGTGCGCAACGGCGAGAAGACCTGGCCACCGCCACCGGTGCAGGTGTCGGCCGCGCCGGTGAAGGCCGCCGCTGCGGCGCCGGTGGTCGCGGAGAAGAAGCCGCTCTCGCAGGCGCGCAAGTACGGCATCGTCGCGGCCGGCAGTGTGGTGCTGTTCCTCCTGACCGCGTTCGCGCCGGCGCAGCTGATCACCAACTTCACCGTGTTCGTGCTGGCGATCGTCATCGGCTACTACGTCATCGGCAAGGTGCACCACGCATTGCACACGCCGTTGATGTCGGTCACGAATGCGATTTCCGGAATCATCATCGTCGGCGCGATGCTGCAGATCGGATCCGACGACGCGGTGATCCGCACGATCTCGTTCGTGGGCATCCTGCTGGCCAGCATCAACATCTTCGGTGGCTTCGCGGTCACCCGCCGGATGCTCGGGATGTTCCACCGATGACCGCAACCACTGTGGCCCAGGCGGCCTACATCGTCGCCGGGTTGCTGTTCATCCTGAGTCTCGCCGGCTTGTCGCGGCACGAGACCGCCCGCCCGGGCATCGTCTTCGGCATCGCCGGCATGGCCATCGCGCTGGCCGCGACATTCGGGCTGGTCGCCCGCGACGCGGAGGCCGTCGCGATCGTGTTGCTGATCGTCGCCGTGGCGATCGGCGCCGGGATCGGGCTGTGGCGCGCGCGGGTCGTCGAGATGACCGGCATGCCGGAACTGATCGCGTTGCTGCACAGCTTCGTCGGTATGGCCGCGGTCCTCGTCGGCTGGGCCGGCTACCTCAGCGTCGAGCGCAAGGGCTCGGCGCAGGACGAGATCGCGCACGACCTGCTGCGCATCCACCACGCCGAGGTCTTCATCGGCGTGTTCATCGGCGCGGTCACCTTCACCGGTTCGATCGTCGCGTTCCTCAAGCTGTCCGCGCGGATCAACTCCAAGCCGCTGATGCTGCCGGGCAAGAACGTGCTCAACGTCGGCGCCCTCGTGGTGTTCGTCGGGCTGACCGCTGCGTTCGTCGCCTCCCCGAACCTCGGACTCCTGATCGCGGTCACCGTGATCGCGCTGGCGCTCGGCTGGCACCTCGTGGCCTCGATCGGCGGCGGGGACATGCCGGTCGTGGTGTCCATGCTCAACAGCTATTCCGGCTGGGCCGCGGCCGCGTCGGGGTTCCTGCTCGACAACAACCTGCTCATCGTCACCGGCGCGCTGGTCGGCTCCTCCGGTGCGTACCTGTCCTACATCATGTGCAAGGCGATGAACCGCTCGTTCATCTCCGTCATCGCGGGCGGCTTCGGCATCGAAGCCCCGTCCGGCGACGACACCGAGTACGGCGAGCACCGCGAGACCAACGCCGAGGACGTCGCCGACCTGCTGCGCGACGCGTCGTCGGTGATCATCACACCCGGCTACGGGATGGCCGTGGCACAGGCGCAGTACCCCGTCGCAGACCTCACCCGGCGACTGCGCGAGCGCGGCATCGACGTTCGCTTCGGTATCCACCCGGTGGCCGGCCGCCTGCCCGGCCACATGAACGTGCTGCTCGCCGAGGCCAAGGTGCCCTACGACATCGTCCTCGAGATGGACGAGATCAACGACGACTTCCCGGACACCTCGGTGGTGCTCGTCATCGGCGCCAACGACACCGTGAATCCCTCCGCCGCCGAGGATCCGAGCAGCCCCATCGCCGGGATGCCCGTGCTGCGCGTGTGGGAAGCCGCGAACGTGATCGTCTTCAAGCGTTCGATGGCTTCCGGCTACGCCGGCGTGCAGAATCCCGCTGTTCTTCCGCGACAACACCCAGATGCTCTTCGGCGACGCCCGGGACCGGGTGGAGGACATCCTGCGCGAGATCAGCTGACGGTCTCGCCGCCCTCGAGGATGAGCGCAGCAACCTCGCGCGCGGCCCGCTCGACGTCGTGGTTGACGACGACCTCGTCGAACTCGTCCTCGGCGGCGAGCTCGAACCCGGCCCGCTCGAGCCGGGCCACGATCGCGTCCGCGGACTCGGTGCCGCGGCCGGCCAGTCGCTGCATCAGCTCGTCGAGCGACGGCGGGGCGAGGAACACGAACCGGGTGTCCGGCATCGAGGCGCGGACCTGACGCGCGCCCTCGAGGTCGATCTCCAGCAACGTCGGCACGCCGGCCTCGAGGTGCTCGAGCACCGGCTTGCGCGGCGTGCCGTACCAGTTCCCGAAGTGCTCGTCGCTCTCGATCAGCTCGCCGGCCGCGGCGAGCCGGGCGAACTCGTCGCGATCGACGAAGCGGTACTCGATGCCGTCGGTCTCGCCCGGTCGCGGTGCGCGCGTTGTGCACGACACCGACACCCAGATCTGCGGCACCAGCCGGCGTAACACCGCGACGACCGAACCCTTCCCGACACCGGACGGTCCGGAGAGCACGGTCAGGTGGGCGGGCACGGTGCGAAACTACCGGTGCGTACTGTCGACGCGTGGAGTTCCGGCGGCTGGGTGATTCGGGTCTCGTCGTTTCGGTCGTGGGGTTGGGCACCAACAACCTGGGCATGAAGCTCGATGCCGACGCGAGCCGCGAGGTCGTTCACGCCGCGCTGGACGAGGGCATCACGCTCTTCGACACCGCGGACTCCTACGGCGCGTCCGAGGCGCGGCTCGGTGAGATCCTCAGGGCCGGCGCGACGACGTGATCGTGGCGACGAAGTTCGGCAGCGACGTGCGCAACGCGCATGAATGGCGGCGACAACGGCGTCGACTGGGGCGCGCGTGGCTCGCGGCGCTACCTGCGGCGCGCCGTCGAGTCGTCGCTGCGCAACCTGCGCACCGACTGGATCGACCTGTACCAGCTGCACCGCCCGGATCCCGCGACGCCGATCGACGAGACGCTGTCGACGCTCGACGACCTGGTCCGCGAGGGCAAGATCCGCTACATCGGATCGTCCAACTTCACCGGCTGGCAGGTCGCCGATGCCGAGTGGACCGCCCGCACCGGCCGGCTCACCCGGTTCGTGTCCGCGCAGAACCACTACAGCTGGCTGCACCGCGAGCCGGAGGCCGACCTGGTTCCGGCGCTCGAGCACTACGGGATCGGCCTGCTGCCCTTCTTCCCGCTGGCCAACGGCCTGCTCACCGGCAAGTACCGGCGCGGCGAGGCGGCGGCCGGCCGGCACCCGCATCGCCGACTGGGGTCGCGACGACGATCTGAGCGATGCCAACTTCGACGTCATCGAGGCGCTGGCGTCGTTCGCGAAGAGCCGCGGGGTCGGGCTGCTCGACGTCGCGATCGGTGGCCTGGCGGCCCAGCCCGCGGTGTCGAGCGTCATCGCCGGCGCGACCTCGCGTGACCAGGTGCGCCGCAACGTCGCCGCCGGCGCGTGGACGCCTGACCTCGCGGACCTCGCCGAGCTGGACGCGCTCACCGCCCGCTGACCCCGCTCAGGGGCTAGCCGAGGGCGCGGGCGAGCGCGCGGCCGGCAGCGCGGCCGGAGAAGATGCACCCGCCGAGGAACGTGCCCTCGAGCGCGTTGTAGCCGTGCACGCCGCCGCCGCCGAATCCGGCCACCTCGCCCGCGGCGTACAGGCCGGGGATCACCGAAGCGTCCGGGCGCAACACCTGCGAGTCGAGGTTGGTCTCGACGCCGCCGAGCGTCTTGCGGGTGAGCACCGACAACCGCACCGCGATCAGCGGGCCGTGCTCGGGGTCGAGCAGCCGGTGCGGCTTCACGGCCCGCGTGATCCGGTCACCGACGTAGCGGCGGGCATTGGCGACGGCCATGAGCTGCAGGTCCTTGGAGAACGAGTTCGCCACCTCGCGGTCGTGGGCGAGGACCTCGCGCTCGACCTGCGCGAAGTCCACGGTGACATCACCGCCGATCTCGTTCATGCCGTCGACGAGCGCCCGCAGCGTGTCGCGCACGACGAAGTCGACGCCGTGCTGCTTGAACGCCTCGATCGGGCCGGGAGCGCCCTTCGCGGCCCGGCTGCGCAGCGTCAACTTGAGGTCCTTGCCGGTGATGTCGGGGTTCTGCTCCGACCCGGACAGCGCGAACTCCTTCTCGATGATCGTCTGGTCGAGCAGGAACCATGAGTGGTCGTGGCCGGTCGCCAGGATCTCGCGCAGGGTGCGCAGGGTGTCGAAGCCCGGGAAGCACGGTGCGGGCAGCCGGCGCCCGGTGGCGTCGAGCCACAGCGACGACGGGCCGGGGATGATCCGGATGCCGTGGTCGGGCCAGATCGGGTCCCAGTTGTGGATGCCCTCGGTGTAGTGCCACATCCGGTCGCGGTTGACGACGTTGCCGCCGGCGCGTTCGGTGATGGCGAGCATGCGGCCGTCGACGTGCGCGGGTACGCCGGTCACCATCGTGCGCGGCGCCGGACCCAGCCGCGCGGTCGGCCAGGCGGCGCGCACGAGGTCGTGGTTCGCGCCGATGCCGCCGGAGGTGACCACCACCGCGGACGCGTGCAGCTCGAACTCGCCGGTGCTCTCGCGCGACGACGGCGCGCCGCGCTGTGCCTCGCTGTGTTCGAGCACCGTCCCGCGCACGCCGACGACGGCACCGTCGGTGGCGATGAGCTCGTCGACGCGGTGCCGGAACGCGAACGTCACCAGCCCCTGGCGCTCGGCCTCGAGCACCGGTTCGGCGAAGATCCGCACCACCTCCGGGCCGGTGCCCCAGGTGAGATGGAACCGCGGCACCGAGTTGCCGTGCCCGCTCGCCCGTCCGTCACCGCGCTCGGCCCAGCCCACCACCGGGGTGAACCGCAACCCGAGGTCGTGCAGGTACTGGCGCTTGTCGCCGGCCGCGAACTCCACGTAGGCCTGCGCCCACTGCCGCGGCCACCGGTCCTCGCGCTCGCGGTCGAAGGCGGCGGTGCCGAACCAGTCGTGCAGGGCGAGGTCGAGGGAGTCGTGGATTCCCAGGCGCCGCTGCTCGGGTGAGTCGACGAGGAACAGGCCGCCGAGCGACCAGAACGCCTGCGCGCCGAGGTTGGCCCGGTTCTCCTGCTCCACCACGAGCACCCGGCGCCCGGCCCGGGTGAGCTCGTAGGTGGCGACAAGACCGGCCAGGCCCGCGCCGACGACGATGACGTGCGGGTCGCCGGCCATCAGCGGCGTTCTAGAGGGCTTCGACCGGCGGCAGGCCGAACATCGACGGAGCGTTCTGCACGTGCTCGCGGATGTCGGCGCGCTCGCCGTTCGGCGCGTCGATCCAGCCGAACAGCGGCTCGTCGATCTCCGGGTTGACGAAGTACATGATCGACTGCCGGTCGTCGAGGCCGTGGTTGCGGACCTGGTGGTACAGCGGCTCGATCTTGCCGCCGGACAGCGCCGTCAGCACCGAACCCGGCATGATCACGACCTCGTCGCGGCCCGGGAGCATCGGCTTGGGCTCGTCGCCGACGTAGATCTCCAGACCCGGCGCGGTGGCGTGCAGCACGGTCACCATGTGGCCGTCCTCGTGCTTGTCCTGCAGCAGGTCGCGCTCGGCCGGCGCCGGGAGGCAGTAGTTGATCTGCAGGTAGGACGCCTTCTCGAACTCCGGGGCGTCGTCGGTGCCGAAGTTGCGGGCGACCTCGTCGAGGATGCGCTTCACGAGCGGCGCCAGCGAGTCGCGCCAGGACAGGAACGCGGCGGTGAGCTCGGGGATGTCCTGCGCCTCGGGGATGAGGTCCAGACGGCTCGACCAGAGGGTGAAGCACTCGTTCATGTCCGGGCGGTCGGGGGTCTTGGAGTACTCGATCCCGAACGGCCGGTAGCCGTAGTTGTGATCCGTGCTGCCGTGCGCTTCCTTGTCCTCGAGCGGGCGCTCGAAGAACTCGACGGCGGTCGAGATCGCGTTGTGCAGGTTCGCGGTGTCGAGGTCGGAGAGCTTCACCACGCAGTAGCCACGATCGAGGATGTCGTGTGCCGCTTTGCTGACCGTGTCGTTGGCCAAGCTGGTCATAAGGGGTCCTTCCCTGTGGGGAACGAGAGCGGGTGGAACATCGGATACGGGCCACAGCCCGCAGCGACGATACCGATCAGCGCCGTGAGCACCTATTTCGGCTCCAGGCGTTTCGCCAGCTTTCTCAGCTGCGCAGGAAGGCGAAATCGTCGATGAGGCGCCGCACCGCGTCGGTCATCTCCCGGATATCCGGGCCGAAGCGCAGCACGTCGCGCGAAACGCTGGGCAGCACGTCGCGCCCGGCAGCGCCGAAGATGGCGCGCACCGAATCGGCGCTGCCGCCCTGCGTCCCGACCCCGGGAGCCAGGATCGGGCCGTTCAGGGCGCCGAAATCGACCGTTCCGGGCTCGATGGTGGCACCGGCCACCACACCGACGGAACCGAGCGGTGCGGCACCGGAGTTCTCCGCCGCCGCGTGGTCGACCACGGTCTGCGCAACACTGCGGCCTGTGGCGGTGGCGGCGTGCTGCACCTGCGGACCCTCCGGGTTGGACGTGGCGGCGAGGACGAACGCCCCGGCGCCGTGCCGGTGCACCAGGTCGAACGCGGGCTGCAGCGAGCCGAAGCCGAGATACGGGCTCAGGGTCACGGCGTCGGCGGCCAACGGGGCTGTGGGATCGAGATAGGCCTGCGCGTAGGCGGCCATCGTGGAGCCGATGTCGCCGCGTTTGACGTCGAGGATCACCAGCGCGCCGCTGTCCCGGCAGCCGGCCACGGTGCGCTCGAGCACCCCGATGCCGGCACTGCCGAACACCTCGAAGAAGGCCGACTGCGGCTTCACCACCGCGGCGACGTCGGCGAACGCGTCGACGCACAGGTCGGCGAAGCGGGCCAGCCCCTCGACGTCGACGCCCAGCCCCCACGCCTGCAGCAGCGCAGCATGCGGGTCGATCCCGACGCACAGTGGCCCGCGGGAGTCGACGGCGGCGGTGAGCCGGGCCCCGAACGCTGCCTGGCTCACGATGCCGCTTCGGCCGCGGCCAGCCGCGTGCTGGGCCGCGGGCGGTCCTGATGGGCGTAGCCGACGGCGTCGGACAAGGACGCGAATCCGCGCTCGTCGAGGGCCTGCTCCAGTTCGGTGAGCACCCGCACCGGTGCCGACGGATCACCGAAGATCGCGGTGCCCACCGACACCGCCGAGGCGCCGGCGAGTACGAATTGCAACGCGTCCAGCCCGCTGCGGACCCCGCCCATCCCGATGATCGGCAGGTGCGGCAGCGCCCGGTGCACCTGCCAGACACAGCGCACCGCCACCGGCCGGATCGCCGGCCCGGACAGGCCGCCGGTGACCCCGCCGAGCGCCGGGGCGAGCGTGTCGGTGTCGATCACCATGCCGAGCAGGGTGTTGATCAGCGAGAACCCGTCGGTGCCGGCATCGGCGCAGGCCCGGGCGATGTGCGTGATGTCCGTGACGTCGGGCGAGAGCTTCGCGAAGATGGGCTGCGCCGGGTCGGCGGCGCGGCGGACAGCGCTGATCACCCGTGAGGACGCGATCGCGTCACAGGCGAAGACCTGCCCGCGCGATTCGACGTTGGGGCAGGAGATGTTGACCTCGAGCCCGGACACCGCGGGGTGTCCGGCCAGCCGGCGGGCAAGGGCGGCGAAGTCGTCGGTGTGCCCGCCGGCGATCGAGACC
Organism: uncultured Actinomycetota bacterium; assembly: GCA_963850835.1. Taxonomy (GTDB): domain Bacteria; phylum Actinomycetota; class Actinomycetes; order Mycobacteriales; family Jatrophihabitantaceae; genus Jatrophihabitans. The sequence goes on from CAWKNB010000012.1 coordinate 710,625, forward strand.
ACGGTGCGCGCTTTGTGCTCGGCCAGCCAGGCGAGATCGTGGTCGATGAAATGGTCGATGCCGGGGCCCTGCAGACCGATGGAGTTCAACATCCCGCTGGGTGTCTCGGCCATCCGCGGCGTGGGGCGCCCGGACCGCGGCATCGGCATGATCGACTTGGTGACCACGGCACCGAGGCGGGCGACGTCGAAGAACTGATTCAACTCGCGGCCCGCGGCGGCGCAGCCGGAGGCCGTGAGCACCGGGTTGGGCAGCGTGAGCGTGCCGAGCCGGGTCGTCAGGTCGGCCATCTAGGCACTCCTCATGGCGTCGGCGCCGACGAGGTCGGGCGGCAGGTGGCCGACGTCGTTCCACCGCACGTCGAGCGCGTCGAACACCGGGCCGTCGACGCAGGAGCGCACGAACCGGGCCCGCCCGTCGGCGCCGCGCACCGGCAGCACGCAGGTCATGCAGACCCCGATGCCGCAGGCCATCGACTCCTCCACGGCCACCTGGGCGCGGATCGCGCGTTTGGCGGCGACCGCGCCGACGGCCTGCAGCATCGGCATCGGGCCGCACGCATACACGACCTCGGCATTGATCCGCTCGATCGCGGCTGGGAGCGCGTCGGTGACCAGGCCGCGCTCGCCGGCCGACCCGTCGTCGGTGGTGACGGTCACCTGGCCCACCAACCGCTTGGCGACGAGCTCGCCGTAGAGACGCGACGCGGTGGACGCGCCGAGCACGAACTCCACCGGCGACCGGCGCTCGAGCAACGCAGACGCCAGCGCGAGCAGCGGCGCGGAGCCGTAGCCGCCGCCGACCAGCACGGCCGGCGCCGGGCCGTTCGGCAACGGGAACGGGTTGCCCAGCGGCCCGACGATGTCGAGGAACTCGCCGGTGCGGCGGCCGACGAGCCAACGGGTGCCCGGGCCGTGCTCGGCCACGACGAACTGGACGGTGCCGGCGTAGGCGCCGGTCGGTGTCGCGCCGCTGAGCGCGAACGAGCGGCGCAGGCCCATCGCGGTGTTCTCCCCGCCGACCGCGATCGCGACGAAGTGGCCGGGCTTGAAGCCGGTGGCGATGCGCGGGGCGACCACGGTGAACTGGAAGTAGTCACCGACCTTCTGCACCGAGTAGATCTCGGCCTGCTCCTGAACGGGTTTGGCGCTCATTTCCCCGCCCGCCAGTTCGCGAGTGAGGAGTGCAGATCCTGCAGCGAGCGAACTCCGATGTCGCCGCGCACGAGTTCCTCGATGCCCTGTACTGCGGCCGCGAACGCTTGCACCGTGGTCAGGCACGGGATGGCCGCGCTGACCGCCGCAGTTCGGATTTCGTAACCGTCGAGCCTGGGTCCGCCAGAGCCCCACGGCGTGTTGAGCACCAGGTCGACATCGCCGGCGAGGATGAGTTCCACCACGTTGCCGGGGCCGTCACTGAACTTGCCGACAACCTCGGCGTCGACGCCGTTGCGGCGTAGCACCTGAGCCGTGCCGGCGGTAGCGAGGATCCGGAAACCCAGGTCGTACAGGCGTTTCACCGGGAAGATGACGGCGCGCTTGTCGCGGTTGGCGATGCTGACGAATACCGTGCCCTTCACCGGCAGCGACCCGTAGGCGGCGGCCTGCGACTTCGCGAACGCGGTGCCGAACGTGGCGTCGAAGCCCATCACCTCGCCGGTGGACTTCATCTCGGGACCGAGGATCGAGTCGACCTGGTCGCCACCCGGGGTGCGGAACCGGGAGAACGGCAGCACCGCCTCCTTGACCGCGATGGGCGCGTCGGCGGGCAGATCCCCACCGTCACCCGCGGCGGGGAGCACGCCGTCGGCGCGCAACTGCGTGATGCCCACCCCGACCGCGATCAGCGCGGCCGCCTTGGCCAGCGGCACGCTGGTGGCCTTGGACACGAACGGCACGGTACGGCTGGCGCGCGGGTTGGCCTCGAGCACGAACAGCGTGTCGCCGGCCAGCGCGTACTGCACGTTGAGCAGCCCGCGGACCCCGACCCCCTGCGCGATGGCGAGGGTGGAGCGGCGCACGGTGTCGATGTCGCCCGCGCCCAGGGTGATGGGCGGCAGCGCGCAGGCGGAGTCGCCGGAGTGGATCCCGGCCTCCTCGATGTGCTCCATGATGCCGCCGATGTAGAGGTCGGTGCCGTCGTAGAGCGCGTCGACGTCGATCTCCACGGCGTCGTCGAGGAACCGGTCGACGAGGACGGGATGGTCCGCGGTGATCTCGGTGGCCCGGTTGATGTAGTCGGCCAGGTGCTGCTCGTCGTAGACGATCTCCATCCCGCGCCCGCCCAACACGTAGGAGGGGCGGACCAGCACCGGGTACCCGATGGCATCGGCGACGGCCTTGGCCTGCTCGAACGAGGTGGCGGTGCCGTGCCGGGGCGCCGGCAGGTCGGCGTCGGCAAGCACCCGGCCGAACGCACCGCGGTGTTCGGCGAGGTCGATCGCCTCCGGCTGGGTGCCGAGCACGGGCACGCCGGCGTCCTTGAGCCGCTGCGCGAGGCCGAGTGGGGTCTGTCCCCCGAGGGTGCAGATGACGCCGGCCACCTGTCCGCTCGCCTGCTCGGCAGCCACCACCTCCAGCACGTCCTCGAAGGTGAGCGGCTCGAAGTACAGCCGATCGGCGGTGTCGTAGTCGGTGGAGACGGTCTCCGGGTTGCAGTTGACCATCACGGTCTCGTAGCCGGCCGCGCGCAACGCCATCACCGCGTGCACGCACGAGTAGTCGAACTCGATCCCCTGCCCGATCCGGTTGGGTCCGCTGCCGAGGATGATCACCTTCTCGCGCTCGCGCTGCGGCGCGACCTCGGTCTCCTCGTCGTAGGTGGAGTAGTGGTACGGCGTCGCCGCGGCGAACTCGGCCGCACAGGTGTCGACGGTCTTGTACACCGGCCGGATGCCGAGCCGGTGCCGCAGCGACCGCACGCCGTCCTCGCCGGCCAGTTCGGGACGCAGCACGGCGATCTGCCGGTCGGACAGTCCGTGCCGCTTCGCCTTGCGCAGCAGGTCCTCGGACAACGTGGGCGCGTCGCGGACCTCGCCGCCCAATTCGACGATCTGAGCAATCTGATCGACGAACCACGGGTCGATGCCGGTCGCCGCGGACACCTCGTCGACGCCCGCGCCGCACCGCAGCGCCTGTTCCACGTAGTAGAGCCGGCCGTCGGTGGGCGATGCGGCCCGGACGAGCAACTCGTCGAGCGGCAGCTCCTCCTCGGGCCGGGTCCAGAACCCGCCGGCTTTCGTTTCCATCGAGCGCAGCGCCTTGCCGAGCGCTTCGGTGAAGTTGCGCCCGATCGACATCGCCTCGCCGACGCTCTTCATGTGCGTGGTCAGCACCGGATCGGCGCCGGGGAACTTCTCGAAGGCGAAGCGGGGCACCTTGACCACGACGTAGTCGAGGGTGGGTTCGAAGGCCGCCGGGGTCTGCAGGGTGATGTCGTTCGGGATCTCGTCGAGGGTGTAGCCGACGGCGAGTTTCGCCGCGATTTTCGCAATCGGAAATCCGGTGGCCTTGCTGGCGAGCGCCGACGAGCGCGACACCCGCGGGTTCATCTCGATGACGATCATCTCGCCGTTGGCCGGGTCGATGGCGAACTGGATGTTGCAGCCACCGGTGTCGACGCCGACCTCACGCAGCACCGCGATGCCGATGTCGCGCATGTGCTGGTACTCGCGGTCGGTCAGGGTCATCGACGGCGCCACGGTGATCGAGTCGCCGGTGTGCACACCCATCGGGTCGAGGTTCTCGATCGAGCACACGACCACGACGTTGTCGTGCTTGTCGCGCATCAACTCGAGCTCGAACTCCTTCCAGCCGCGCACCGACTGTTCCACGAGCACCTCGTGCACCGGGCTCGCGGCCAGGCCGCGGGCGACCATGGTGCGGACCTCCTCGGCGTCGTTCGCCAGGCCGGACCCGAGGCCGCCCATGGTGAACGACGGCCGGATCACGACCCGGTCGTCCACGGTCCTGGCGAAGTCGACGGCGTCCTCGAGCGTTCGGCACACCCGCGAGCTGGGCGTCCGGCCCCCGGCCCGGGCGACGATCTCCTTGAACCGCTGCCGGTCCTCGCCGCGCTGGATGGCCTCGATGTCGGCGCCGATGAGCTCCACTGCGTACTTCTCGAGCACGCCCGCCTCGTGCAGCGCGACGGCGAGATTGAGCGCGGTCTGGCCGCCGAGTGTGGGCAGCAGGGCATCCGGTCGTTCCTTCGCGATCACCCGCTCCACGAACTCGGGTGTCAGGGGCTCGACGTAGGTGGCGTCGGCGAACTCGGGGTCGGTCATGATCGTGGCCGGGTTGGAGTTGACCAGGCTGACCCGGAATCCCTCGCTGCGCAGCACCCGGCAGGCCTGGGTGCCGGAGTAGTCGAACTCGCAGGCCTGGCCGATGATGATCGGCCCGCTGCCGATCACCAGGATGTGCTGGATGTCCGTGCGCTTGGGCACCTAGTTCGTCCCTTCCACGAGCTCCACGAACCGATCGAACAGATAGCCGGCGTCATGCGGCCCGGCAGCGGCCTCCGGGTGGTACTGCACGCTGAACGCGGGTGCGTCGAGCGCCCGCAGGCCTTCGACGACGTCGTCGTTGAGACACACGTGGCTGACCTCGACCGCGCCGTACTCGGTGTCGGTGCTGCCGATGAGCGGGGCGTCGACCGCGAAGCCGTGGTTGTGCGCGGTGATCTCCACCTTGCCGGTGGCGCGGTCTTGCACCGGCTGGTTGATGCCGCGGTGACCGTAGCCGAGTTTGTAGGTGCCGAACCCGAAGGCCCGGCCCAGCACCTGGTTGCCGAAACAGATTCCGAAAATCGGAATTTGCTGACGGAGCAGGCGCTGCACGGTGGCCACCGCGTCGTCGGCCGTGGCCGGGTCGCCCGGGCCGTTGGCCAGGAATACCGCGTCGGCACCGGTGCCCAGCACGTCGTCGGCCGAGCTGGTCGAGGGCAGCACATGCGTGGTGATGCCGCGCTGCGCCATGCGGTGCGGGGTCATGGCCTTGATGCCGTAGTCGAGCGCGGCGACGGTGAACCGGTGCGTGCCGATCGCGTCGACCCGGTAGGGCTGGCGGGTCGTGACCTCGGCGGACAGGTCCGCGCCGGCCATCGGCGGCGACGCCGCCACCTTCGCGAGCACCGACTCGGGCGACAGGTCGACGCTGGACACGCCGCAGCGCATCGCGCCGCGCTCGCGCAGGTGCCGGGTGAGCGCGCGGGTGTCGATACCGCTGATGCCGACGATGTCCTGGGCGGCGAGCTCGTCGTGCAGCGAGCGCCGGGCGCGCCAGTTCGACGCGCGGCGGGCCGGGTCGCGGACCACGTACCCGGCGACCCAGATGCAGCGCGACTCGGGATCCTCGTCGTTGACACCCGTGTTGCCGATGTGCGGCGCGGTCTGCACCACGACCTGCCGGTGATAGGAGGGGTCGGTGAGGGTCTCCTGGTAGCCGGTCATGCCGGTGTTGAACACCGCCTCGCCGAAGGTCTCCCCCACCGCGCCGTAGGCCTCGCCATGGAAGGTGCGACCGTCTTCGAGAACCAGAATCGCCGAGCTCATGCCGGTACCGCCGTCACCAGACTGCCGTCGCGGACGGTCAGCCGGCCGCGCAGCATCGTCGCGACGACCGCTGCCGGGAGCGTGCGACCGGCGAACGGGGTGTTGCGCGATTTCGACGCCAGTGCCGCGGGGTCGACGGTCCATCCCCCGTCCGGGTCGACGAGCGTCAGGTTGGCCGGGGCTCCGGCCGCGAGCGGTCCGCCGTGTCCCGCGACCCGGCCGATCAGTGCGGGCCGCACCGACATCCGGTCGGCCACGCCGGACCAGTCGAGCAGCCCGGTCGCGACCATCGCCTGCGCCACGACGCCGAGCGCGGTCTGCAGGCCGAGCATGCCGAACGCGGCGTCGGCGAACGCGTGGTCCTTGTCGTGCGCGGCGTGCGGCGCGTGGTCGGTGGCGACCGCGTCGATGGTGCCGTCGGCCAGCCCGGCCCGCAGCGCCTCGACGTCGGTGGCCGGGCGCAGGGGCGGGTTGACCTTGAACGTCGGGTCGTAGCCCTCGAGCAGGTCGCAGGTGAGCAGCAGATGGTGCGGGGTGACCTCGGCGGTGACCGCGATCCCGCGATCCTTCGCCCACCGCACCAGCTCCACCGTGCCGCCGGAGGACACGTGGCACACATGCAGGCGCGAGCCGGTGTGCTCGGCCAGCATGATGTCGCGCGCCACGATCGACTCCTCGGCGACCGCGGGCCAGCCGGGCAGTCCCAGCCGTCCGGACAGTTCCCCCTCGTGCGCACAGGCTCCGGCGTCGGCGAGCCTCGGGTCCTGGGCGTGCTGGGCGACCACGGCGTCGAAGGGCTTCACGTACTCCAGCGCGCGACGCATCAGCCGGGCGTCGTGCACGCACGTGCCGTCGTCGCTGAACACCCGCACCGCAGCGGCCGAGCGCGCCATGTTGCCGATCTCGGCGAGGGTCTGTCCGGCCAGTCCGTGCGATACCGCGCCGACCGGCCGCACGTCGACGAGCCCGATCCGCTCGCCGCGCTGCGCCACCTGCTCGACCACCTCGGCGGTGTCGGCCACCGGATCGGTGTTGGCCATCGCGTGCACGGCGGTGAAGCCGCCGAGTGCGGCCGCAGCCGAGCCGGTGGCAATGGTCTCGGCGTCCTCGCGGCCCGGCTCGCGCAGGTGGGTGTGCAGGTCGACGAGGCCGGGCAGCAGCACCAGCCCACCGGCATCGACCTCGGTGTCGCCGGACAGCCGGAGGCCGACCTCGGCGATCACGTCGCCGTCGATCAGCACGTTCGTGGGCTTGCCGCCGAGCGGCGAGACGCCTTTCAGTAGCAGGGTCATACCGCGACGTCCTCCGCTCCCGCGAGCAGCCGGAACAGCACCGCCATCCGCACCGACACCCCGGCCCGCACCTGGTCGAGCACCACCGAGTTGATGCTGTCGGCTGCCGCGGAGGAGATCTCCAGACCGCGGTTCATCGGTCCCGGATGCAGGATCGGGACGCCGTCGCCGAGCAGGTCGACCCGTTCGGGCGAGAGTCCGTAGCCGATCGCGTACTCCCGCTCGGTCGGGAAGTAGCCGCCGGTCATCCGCTCGCGCTGGACGCGCAGCATCATGACCGCATCGACGTCGCCGTAGGCCTTGCCGGACAGGACGGCGTCCAGATCCCAGCTCGTCTCGCACGGCCACGATCCGACCCCGGAGGGCATCAGCGTGGGCGGCGCGACCATGGTGACCCGCGCGCCGAGCGTGCGCAGCAGCAGCACGTTCGAGCGCGCCACTCGGCTGTGCGTGATGTCGCCGACGATGGCGACGTGCCGGTCGGCGAGGTCACCGAGTCGCTCACGCAGGGCGTAGGCGTCGAGCAGCGCCTGGGTGGGGTGCTCGTGGGTGCCGTCGCCGGCGTTCACGACGCGCACCCCGCCCGACTCGACCCAGCCGGCGATGCGGGCCGCGGCGCCGGACGCACCGTGGCGCACCACGATGGCATCGACACCCATCGCCGCCACGGTGAGCGCGGTGTCGCGCAGGCTCTCGCCCTTGCTCACGCTCGAACCCTTGGCGCTGACGTTGATCACGTCGGCGGACAGCCACTTCCCGGCGATCTCGAACGACGAGCGGGTGCGCGTGGAGTCCTCGAAGAACAGGTTCACCACCGTGCGCCCGCGTAGCGGCGGCAACTTCTTCACCTCGCGCGTCTGCACCGCGTGCATGCGCCGGGCGGTGTCGAGGACGGCGAGCGCCTCGTCCCGGTCGAGGTCAGCGGCCGAGAGCAGGTGCTTCATACGGACTCCTCATCCACGATCACGGCGTCGGTGCCGTCGACCTCGTTCACCTGCACCCGGACCCGCTGGCGCGGCGAGGTGGGCAGGTTCTTCCCGACGTAGTCGGCCCGGATCGGCAGTTGCCGGTGCCCCCGATCGACGAGGACCGCGAGTTGCACCACGCCGGGGCGGCCGAGCTCGGTCAGCGCGTCGAGGGCGGCGCGCGCCGAGCGACCGGAGAACAACACGTCGTCGACGAGGATCACGGTGCGGCCGTCGATGCCGCCGGCCGGCTCGACGGTCGCGCCGAGCGGGCGCACGCCGCGCATGCGCAGGTCGTCGCGGTAGAGGGTGATGTCGAGGGACCCGACCGGGATCTGCACGCCGGCGAAGACGGCGATGCGCTCGGCGAGCCGGTGCGCGAGCGGGACACCGCGGGTCGGGATGCCGAGCAACGCGACGTCGAATTCACTGCGTGCGGTGTGCTCGATGATCTGGTGCGCGATCCGGTCGGTGATGCGACCGACGTCGGCGGCGCTGAGGACAACGGTGCCGGGAAGCGGCGACCCGAGGGCATGCCCAGCCAAACTCGACCTCCTTGTCCGCCTCACGGGACGGGCCATTAAAGGAGTGAACGCAGCAACCTTATCGCAGCGCCGGGCGGCGGCCCGGCAGCGGCCCGCCAGGCGTTCCGCGTGCCGGATCGGATGTTCTTTGCCACAATGACCAAGGTCGGCGAAACCCGCCCGCGCCACATTCTGCGCCGCCGGGGCTTCGGCACCGAACTTTATGACCACGAATAACGCAGTCGACGGGATTTGGATGAGCGAGACACCGGCACAACAAGAAGCCGTCGCGAACGAGGGCTACGCGAAAGCCCTCGGAACCCGGCTGCGCGCCATCCGGATGCAGCAACACCTGTCGCTGCACGGGGTGGAGCGCAAATCCGCAGGGAAATGGAAGGCCGTCGTCGTCGGCTCCTACGAGCGCGGTGACCGGGCGGTGTCGGTCCAGCGTCTCGCCGAGCTGGCCGATTTCTACGGTGTCCCGGTCAGCGACCTGCTGCCGCCCGAGGAGAGCCCGTTCTCCGGTGGAGGCGGCGCCACCCCGCTGTCGCGGATCGTCCTGAACCTGGAGAAGGTGCAGGATCTCGGAGAGGGCAATGCCGACATTCTGCGGCGTTTCGCCACTTCGATCCAACGCCAGCGCGGCGAGGTGGGCGCCCGTACCCTGTCCGTTCGTTATGAAGATCTGCGCACGCTCGCACTGATGTACGACACCTCGATCGAGGCGCTGACCGAGCGGCTGGTCCGCTGGCAGGTGCTCGCCCCCGAGTCGGTCATCGTCGACGGCGAGCCGTAGAGATCACACCGGCTGGTCGCGCATGATGCGGGCCAGCACCCCGTTCACGAACTTCGGAGAATCGTCGGTCGAGAGCGTCTTGGCCAGTTCGACGGCCTCGTCGATCGCGACGGCGTGGGGAACGTGCTCGCCCCACAGCAGCTCGTACACGCCGAGGCGCAGCACCGCGCGGTCGACGTCGGGCATCCGGTCGACCGTCCAGCCCTCGGCGTACTCGGCCAGCAGCGCGTCGATGCGTTCGCGGTTGGCCTGCACGCCCTCGACGAGCTCGACGGTGAAGTCGTTGACGGGCGGCTCGGCGAGCGCGACCCGTTCGGCCAGCGTGGCCACCGGGTCGGTGCCGCGCACGTCCGACTCGTAGAGGACGTCGACGGCGCGCTTGCGCGCTTTGCTGCGTGCGGACACGGCGGTGCGTTCTGCGGTCGTCAGCTGGAGACGCGGCCGAGGTAACGGCCGTCGCGGGTGTCCACCTTGACCTTTTCGCCCGTGGACACGAACAGCGGTACCTGGATCTCGGCGCCGGTCTCCAGGGTGGCGGGCTTGGTGCCGCCGGTGGAGCGGTCGCCCTGCACACCCGGGTCGGTGTGGCTGATCACCAACTCGACGCTGGTCGGCAGCTCGACGTAGAGCGGGGTGCCGTCGTGGACCGCGACGACGACCCCGGCGTTGTCGAGCAGGTAGTCGGCGTTGCCCCCGACGGTATCCGCCGGCACCGGAATCTGGTCGTAGGTGTCGGCGTCCATGAAGACGTAATCGACACCCTCCTTGTACAGGTAGGTCATCGCGCGCTTGTCGACGTTGGCCGTCTCGACCTTCGTGCCCGCATTGAAGGTGCGGTCGACGACCTTGCCCGACATCACGTTCTTGAGCGTGGTGCGCACGAACGCACCGCCCTTGCCGGGCTTGACGTGCTGGAATTCGACGACGGTCCACAGCTGGCCGTCGATGTTGAGCACCAGGCCGTTCTTGAGGTCATTGGTGGTTGCCACGACGGTGCACTCTACGTGGGCGGCGGCCGAGTCGCGTCGGAACGGTCCCGCGGCCGGTCGGTCGGGGCGGCGGACGGGAGGAACGAACCGGCGATCACGACGACAGCGAGCGCGACCGCGCCGATCGACGAGACGTGCCGGACGTCGATCGTGAGGAGCGCGATGACGTACAGCAATCCGGCGACCGGCACCACCGTCGTGTAGTAGCGATTGCGCGTCATGGCCTGCCTTCCGCTCGCCATGACCAATGCTAGTGAGCCTCGGCTGGCATTTCCTCGCGCCGCGGCCAGGCCGGGAAACCGTGCGCGTGCCGCAGCGCCATCCAGATCGGCCCGGCGATCACCACCAGCACCCCGAGCAGGATCCCGGTGACCGCGGTGCTGGCGCCGAACAGCTTGAGTGCCGACGCGAGCAACACGAAGGCCAGCGCCCGGCGGATCAGTGCGCCGGGCAGGCGGGCGGACAGTTGCGCCCCGACGAACGCGCCCGGGATCGACCCGACGAGCAGCGCCGCAGTCACCGACATCTCGAAGTCGCCGAACAGGATGTGCCCGAGCGCCGCCGAGGCGACGAGCGGCACGGCCTGCACCAGGTCGGTGCCGACGAGCTCGCTGGCCCGCAACGTCGGGTACAGCCACATCAGCGCGATGATGATCAGCGAACCGCTGCCGACCGAGGTCATGCCGACCACCACACCGCCGACCACGCCGATCAGCAGCGTCGGCAGCGGGCGCACGACGATCTCGGGCGGCCCCTGCGGATCGGCGCCGCGGTGCCCGTCGCGATGGCGGGCCCGCTCGGCCAGCCGCATGTAGGCCCGGGCGAACAACCCGGCGGCGGCGATCACCAGGGCCACGCCGAGCGCCTTCTGGATCAGGTCCTGGACGTCGGAGCCCTGGCCCACCGCGCGCGCGATCAACACCCCGCAGAACGCAGCGGGCACCGACCCGATGCACAGCCACTTGACCAGGTCCATCCGGACCGTGCCGCGGCGCAGGTGCACGATCGAACCGACCGGCTTCATGACCGCGCTCGCGACGAGGTCGCTGGACACCGCGGTCAGCGGTGGTACGTGGAAGAACAACACCATGACCGGCGTCATCAGCGCACCGCCACCCATACCGGTGAGCCCGACGACGATGCCGATGCCGAAGGACGCGACGGCCAGGGTCCAGTTCACTGCGATGGACGCTCGCCGGTGGACAGCGCCGACGACAGCCAGGACAGTGCGAGCACGTAGCCCTCGACGCCCAGGCCGGCGATCACGCCGACCGCATGGGCGGACACGTAGCTGGTGTGCCGGAAGGCCTCACGACGGAACACGTTGCTGATGTGCACTTCGACCAGCGGCGCGGTGAGCATGGCGCAGGCGTCGCCGAGCGCCACCGACGTGTGCGTGAACGCGGCCGCGTTGAGCACCACGGGGGTGCCGGCGTCGGCGGCCTCGTGCAGCCAGCCGAGCAGTCGGGCCTCGCTGTCGCTCTGCCGCACCTCGACGTCCAGGCCGAGCTCGGCGCCACCGCGCACGCACAGGGCGGCCAGCTCGGCGTGGGTCGTGGCGCCGTAGACGTCCGGCTCGCGGGTGCCCAGCCGGCCCAGATTCGGGCCGTTGAGCACCAGTACCCGCGGTGCACTCATGACGCGGCGACCTCCGAATACGCGGCGACCAGGACGGCCGGGTCCGGGTCGTCGATCGAGACCGGGCGGGCGAGACCGTCCAGGACGACGAAGCGTAACCGGTTTCCACGCGCCTTCTTGTCGACCCGCATCGACTCGAGCAGCTCGGCGAAGGCGTCCGCGCGGTAGGTGGTGGGCAGCCCGAGCGCGGCGAGCACGGCGCGGTGCCGGTCGGCGGTGGCGTCGTCCAGGCGGCCGAGCAGGCGCCCGAGGGCCGCCGCGTAGACCAGCCCCACCGACACCGCGGCCCCGTGCCGCCAGCGGTAGTGCTCGGCCCGCTCGATCGCATGGCCCAGCGTGTGGCCGTAGTTGAGGATCTCCCGCAGCCCCTGCTCGGTGAGATCGGCCGACACCACCGCGGCCTTGACCCGTACCGACCGCTCGACGAGCTCTCGCTCGGCGGGGTTGCCGGGGGCGGTGGCCGCATCCGGGTCGCGCTCGATCAGGTCCAGGATGGCCGGGTCGGCGATGAACCCGCACTTGACCACCTCGGCGAGCCCGGCGACGTAGTCGTGCGCGGACAGCGTCTGGAGCGTGGCGAGGTCGCACAGCACGCCGGCTGGTGGGTGGAAGGCGCCGACCAGGTTCTTACCGCGGGCGGTGTTCACGGCGGTCTTGCCGCCCACCGCGGCGTCCACCATGCCGGCGAGCGTGGTGGCGACCTGGACGACCCGCACGCCGCGCAGCCACGCCGCGGCCACCCAGCCGGCGAGGTCGGTCACCGCTCCGCCGCCCAGCCCGACGACGGCGTCGGAGCGGGTGAAGCCGAGCTGGCCGAGCACGTCCCAGCAGAACCCGGCCACCTCCAGCTTCTTGGCGTCCTCGCCGTCGGGCACCTCGAGCACGTGCGCATCGAAACCCGCGGCCCGCAGGTCCTGCTGCACCGCCGAGGCGGTGAGGCGCAGCGTGGGCGGATGGATGACGGCCACCCGGGCAGCGCCGTCCAGCAGCGGCGCCAGCTCGCCGAGCAGGCCGTGCCCGACCAGCACCGGGTAGGGCGCCGGGCCGCCGACGTCGATGCGCGTGGTTGCGCTCATCCCGAGGTCCCCGCGGCCCGGACCTCGCGCTCGTGCAGCCGGGCCGCGATCGTGGCCGCGACCTGTCCCGGGGACTTGCCGTCGGTGTCGACGCCGAACGCGGCGGCGTGTTCGTAGCGGGCGCCGCGCTCACGCGCCAGTTCGGCCAGCCGCGCGGACGGGTCGCCGACCAGCAGGGGCCGGGAGGTGCCGTCGCCGACCCGGGCGAGCAGGGTCTCGTGCCGGGCCCGCAGCACCACGACCGGCACGGCGGAGTCGGCGAGCCCCGCGCGGGTGTCGGGGTGGTTGAGCGCGCCGCCGCCGAGGGACAGGACGCCGTCGAAGTCGTGCAGCGCGCGCAGCACGGCGGCGCACTCGGCGGCCCGGAAGCTCGCCTCGCCCGATTCGGCGAAGATCGTCTGCACGGTGCGACCGGCGGCGGCCTCGACGAGGTCGTCGGAGTCGGCGAACGGCACCACGAGGATCTTGGCGAGGCGGCGTCCGGTGGAGGTCTTGCCCGTGCCGGGCAACCCGATCAGGACGGCGCGCGGGGGCATCAGAGCGGTGCCGAGCCGGTGGTCGGCGCGGTGAGGCCGCGGTCGGTGAGCCGCTGCAGGTAGCCGTCGAGGTTGCGGCGGGTCTCGGTGATCGAGTCGCCGCCGAACTTGTCCAGCACGGCCTCGGCGAGCACCAGCGCGACCATCGCCTCGGCGACCACACCCGCGGCCGGCACCGCGCACACGTCCGAGCGCTGGTTGATCGCGACGGCCGCCTCGCCGGTCGAGACGTCGACGGTCTGCAGCGCGCGCGGGATGGTCGAGATCGGCTTCATCGCGGCCCGCACCCGCAGCAATTCGCCGGTCGTCATGCCGCCCTCGGTGCCACCGGAGCGGCCGGACACCCGCCGGATCCGGCCGTCGGCATTGACGATCTCGTCCTGCGCCTCGGAACCGCGGATGCGGGCGAGCTCGAAACCGTCGCCGAGCTCGACGCCCTTGATGGCCTGGATGCCCATCAGCGCCGCCGCGAGCCGGGCGTCGAGTCGCCGGTCGCCGTGGGTGTGACTGCCCAGGCCGGGCGGCAGGCCGTCCGCGAGCACCTCGACCACACCGCCGAGGGTGTCGCCGGCGCGCTTGGTGTCGTCGATCAGCGCGATCATCGCCGCGCTCGTGGCCGGGTCGAAACACCGGACCTCGGACTCGTCGACCCGGTCGCGCGTCCGCGGGCCGCGGGATCACGCCCGGCGGGGCCTGCACGCTGCCGATGGACACGACGTGGCTGTGGACCTCGACCCCGGCCACCTGGCGCAGGAACGCCTTGGCGACCGTGCCGAGGGCCACCCGGGCAGCCGTCTCGCGGGCGCTCGCCCGCTCCAGGATGGGTCGGGCGTCGTCGACGTCGTACTTCTGCATTCCGGTGAGGTCGGCGTGCCCGGGCCGTGGGCGGGTCAGCGGAGCGTTGCGGGCCTGCTCGGCGAGGACGTCGGCCGGCACCGGGTCGGCGGCCATCACGGTTTCCCACTTGGGCCACTCGGTGTTGCCGACGCGCACCGCCACCGGGCCGCCCATCGTGGCGCCGTGCCGTACCCCGCCGGTGAGCTCGACCTCGTCCTGCTCGAACTTCATCCGGGCGCCGCGCCCGTACCCGAGGCGGCGACGGGCGAGCTCGGCGGCGATGTCGCCGGTGCTCACCTGCACGCCGGCGGGCAGCCCGTCGAGCACGGCGACCAGGGCAGGGCCGTGCGACTCGCCGGCAGTGATCCAACGCAGCACGGCCTGAAGTCTTTCAGAACGCTACTGGCCCAGCAGCCAACCGTCGGGCGCGGCGAGCTCGCGCGCCTGTGCCGGGCCCCAGGAACCCGGCGCGTAGCCGACCGGCTTGGGCCGGTGGGCGAGCAACGGCCCGGCGGTCTTCCACACCGCGGCCAGCCCGTCCGGGCGGGTGAACAGCGACCGGTCGCCGATGAGCACGTCGTGCAGCAGCCGCACGTAGGGCGGCAGTGCGTCGGTGCTGGTTGGCAGGGCGTCGAGCGAGAGCCGCACGGTGGCCGGCTCCAGGTTCAGCTGCGGTCCCGGCTCCTTGGCCATCAGGGTGAGGTCGATGGCGCCGTCGCCGCTCAGGTCGAAGCTCAGGACGTTGCCGGCGCGGGGCGTCTCGGGAATGGTGCCGTCCGGCTCGCGGAAGATCAGGCTGACCCGCTGCTCGCTGAAGGCGAGGCGTTTGCCGGTGCGCAGCAGGAACGGGACATCGCGCCACCGGTCGTTGTCGATCCACATCCGGGCGGCCACGTAGGTGTCGGTGCGTGAGTCCTTCCGGACCCCCGCGACGTCGGTGAAGCCGTCGAACTGGCCGAGCACCACCTCGGCCGGGTCGATGGCCCGAAAGCACCCGATGACCTCCTCGCGCGCCGATTGCAGGTCGTCGGCGGCCAGGCTGGCCGGTGGTTCCATGGCGATCTCGGCGGCCACCTGGAACAGGTGGGTGACGAGCATGTCCAGCACCGCGCCGGTGGCGTCGTAGAAGGTGGCGCGGTCGGTGATGCCGATCTTCTCCGGGACGTCGATCTGCACCGCGCGGATGTGCTCGCGCGACCAGGCGGCGTCGAACAGGCCGTTGGCGAAGCGCAGCACGTGCAGGTTCTGGGTGGCCTCCTTGCCGAGGAAGTGGTCGATGCGGAACACCTGGTGCTCGTCGAGCACCTTGTGAACCATTCGGTCGAGCTCGCGGAAACCGTCGGCGGAGGTGCCGAACGGCTTCTCGTAGACCACGCGGGCGCCGTCGGCCAGCCCGTGCTCGCCGAGACCCTCGGTGATGGCCCCGAACGCGACCGGCGGCACCGCCAGGTAGTGCACGAGCTGGGCGTTCTTGCCCACGTGCTCGCGGGATTCGGCGAGGACGTCGAGCAGGCTGCCCGGGTTCGACTTCTCGAACCCGCCGCCGGCGAAGCGCAGCCGGTCACTGAACTCCTGCCAGGGTCCGTCGGCGGGCTTCGGCCCGAACTCGGTCAGGACGTCGTGCACGTGCCTGCGGAAGTCGAGGTGCGACACGTCGCCGCGGCCGTTGCCGACCAGCAGCCAGTCGGCCGGCAGCAGACCGTCGATCGCGAGGCGGTAGAAGGCCGGCAGCACCATCCGCTTCGCGAGGTCGCCGGTCCCGCCGAACAAGACGAAGACGGTGGGGCCGGGACGCTCGTGAGCTGCCATGGCCCTGACCCTACGACGGCGGGCTTACGCCTGGCCGAGGAGCACGGTCAGCAGCGCGCCGAGCTGGAGCGCAGGACCGAACGGGACTGCGGAACGCATCGTCGCCCGGCGGGCCAGCACCAGCCCGACGGCCGCCATCGCCCCCAACACGAAGCCGAGGAACATGCCCCACAGCGCGAACGGCCACCCGAACCAGCCGAGGTAGCCGCCCAGGATGCCCCCGAGCTTGACGTCGCCCATGCCGAACGACCGCGGCGAGGCGAGGTTGAGCGCGAACAGCGCCGCGAAAACCGCGGCGGCCGCCGCGCCCGCGCGCCCCAGGGCCGACCACGCGCCGTCGGGCAGCGCGGCGAGCGTCAGCAGCACGGCGGCCGCGCCGCCCAGCGGGACGAGCAGCCGGTCCGGCAGCCGGTGGTGCTCGACGTCGATGACCATCAGCGGGGTACCCAGCAGCGCGAGCACCGCGAACGCCGGAAGCAGCGCCGTCCACCCGGCGCCCGCGCCGGCAAGGCCGCCGAGCACCACGGCAACGGCCGCGACGGCGACCCGGCGGCCGAACCGGACCCTCGTCGGGCGCCACCAGTGCCGCGCGGCGCGGTCCGGGACGGTGATCGTCAACCCGGCGAGACAGGGTGCGGCGAGCAGGCACGCACTCGCGGTCACCGCGGCGGCCAACGACGCGGCCGGCCCGAGCGACATGGAGGCAGAGCGTAGCCGTTCCCGGCGCGGCTACCGTCGAGGTTGTGTATGACGCGATCGTGCTCGCCGGCGGGACGGCTCGACGACTCGGCGGTGTGGACAAGCCCGCTGTCGAGGTGGGCGGGCACACCCTGCTCGACCGGGCGCTCGCGGCGGTGCCCGACGCCGGCCGGGTGGTGGTGGTCGGGCCACGGCGCACCGTCGCCGCCGACGTGGTGTGGTGCCGCGAGAGCCCGCCGGGCGGCGGCCCGGTGGCCGCGCTCGCGGCCGGGTTGGGCGCGACGTCGGCCGATGTCGTGGTGACGCTCGCGGCCGATCTGCCGTTCGTGGCGCCCGGCGTGGCGGCCCTGTTGGCCGCGCTGTCCGACGCGCCTGCCGTCGGGGCCGCGTTCCTCGTCGACGCCGGCGCCCGGGTCAACTATCTCGCCGGGGCGTGGCGCCGCACCGCGCTGCGTGCTGCGCTCGATGCCGTCGGGCCGACCGACAACACCGCAATGCGCGCGCTGGTGGCCGAGACCACGTGGGTGACGGTGCCCGACGCCGGCGGCTGGACGCGCGACTGCGACACCTGGGACGACGTCGCCGCGGCGCGCGAAGCGGTGCGCTGATGCCCGACGTGCTCGCCGCGTGGGTGAGCGAGCTGGCTGCTGCCCTCGGGGTCGACGCCGCGGATCTCGACCGCGAGCTGCTGCTCGACACCGCCCGCGACGCCGCGCATGGCGTGGCCCGGCCGGCGGCGCCGCTCACCACGTTCCTGGTCGGCTACGCCGCCGGGTTACGCGGTGGGGGCCCAGCCGCGGTCCGCGAAGCCGCGGACGTCGCCGCCCGGCTCGCCGCGGCCCGCAACCCGTCGTGATGGGGCGTCAGGTGACGAGCTCGGCGCCGGCGTAGACGTTGAGGCCGCCGCGGCGGACCATGCCGACCAGCAGCGAGCCCGTACTCGCGCGCGAGATCCACCGCCAGGCTGGTCGGCGCGGACACCGCCACGATCCCCGCAACGCCGGCGGCCACGGCCTTCTGCACGATCTCGAACGACACCCGGCCGCTGACCACGAGCAGCCGGTCCTGCGCCGGCAGGGTGCCGTCGAACAGTGCCGCGCCGACCGCCTTGTCGACCGCGTTGTGCCGCCCGACGTCCTCGAACACGGTGCCGAGGGCACCGGACTCGGAGTCGACGCTCGGTCAGGGCTGCCGCATGCACGGCGCCGGTCCGCGCGAACGTGCGTTGCTGCTCGCGCATGGTGTCCGGCAACGCGGCCAGCATGTCGCGGGCGACGGTGAACCCGGGGCGGTGCGGCGCGGAGGTGGCGAGCAGCGCGAGATCGAGCACGTCGGCGCTGCACACCCCGCAGGCGGCGGAGGTGACGAACGCGCGCGGGCGCGGTGGCCGCACCCCGGCCCGCAGGGTCAGGTGCACGCGGTCGGTGTCGTCCTCGCGGCACGCCCGCAGTGTCACGATGTCCTCCGGGCTGCGCACGCCGGACTCGACGACGAGCCACCCGGCAGCCAGCTCCAGGTCGTGCCCGGGTGTGCGCATCAGGGTTGCGATCGCCGACCCGTCCAACCCGAGCACGAGCGGCGACTCGACCGCGAGGTCGTCGGGTGTCTGCGCGGGCGCGCCGCCGTCGCGCGCGCGCACGATCGCCCGCCGGGTGCTGGTGACCGCCATGCAGCGAGCGTAGGCCGAATTCAGGCGCCGCAGCCCGGCGCCGCAGCCAGCAGCGCGGCGCGCATCTGCGGCACCGGCGCGGCGTGGCCGGTCATCAGCCGCACCTGTGCCGCGGCCTGGTGCAGCAGCATGGCGGCGCCGCTGAGGACCGTGGCGCCCGCCCCGGCCGCCGCGGCGGCCAGCGGCGTGGGCCAGCCCGCGTACACGACGTCGAGCACGACCTGCCCGGCACGCCACGCGCATCCGGCGAGCGGGTCGGCCGCACCGGGCGGCAGCGTGCAGATCACGAGCTGCGCGGCCGGTGCCTTTGCGTCGGTATCGAGGCGTTCGACCGAGACGTCGATCCCCAGCCGCGCGCCGGTCGCCACCACCCGCTGGGCGCGGGCCGGTTCGCGCACCAGCGCGGTGCAGGTCGCCAGGCCCAGCTGGGCAAGCGCGGCCACCGCGGCCTGGGCGGTACCGCCGCCACCGATCACCGTGGCCGAGGACGGGCCGGCGAGGTGCGGGCGCAGCGTCTCGGCAAGTCCCGCGACGTCGGTGTTGTCCGCGGCCCAGCCTCGCGGGCCCGGCAGCAACGTGTTCGCGGCACCGACCGCGGTCGCGAGCGACGTGGCCGACGAGGCGATCTCCAGCGCCGCGTGCTTGAGCGGCATCGTGCACGAGAAGCCGGCCCAGTCGCGGCGCGCGGCCAGCGTCGCCGCAAGTTCGTCGCCCCCGCAGTCGATCGCCGTGTACGTCCAGTCCAGCCCGAGCGCCTCGTACGCCGCCCGGTGCAGGACCGGGGACAGCGAGTGCCCGACGGGCCGGCCGAGGACGCCGGCCTGGCGCTGCGTCACGGGCCGGCGCAACCCCAGCCCTCGACGTGGCACTTGTGCCGCGCCTTGTCGAAGTCGGTGTCGCTGGTCGCGAAGGTCAGGTGGCCCTGCGCATCACCGTTGACGTAGTACAGCCATTTCGCCGCGGCGGTCGGGTGCGCGGCACCGTTCATGGCCTCGATGCCCGGGTTGCCGATCGGCGTCGGCGGCAGGCCGGCGTGGGTGTAGGTGTTGTACGGCGAGTTGATGCGCGAGTACGTGACCTTGGTCGGATCCAGACCCGCCAGCTTCGCGGCGTACGCGCTGGTGGCGTCGATCTGCAGCGGCTTGTGTGCAGCGAGCCGGTTCAGGATGACCCGGGCCACCCGCGGGTAGTCATCGGCGTACTTCGCCTCCGCCTGCGCGATCGACGCGATGATCAGCTGCTGGTACGGCGTGATGTGCAGCGCCTTGGCCGACGCGGTGAAATCGGTCTGCCGGGCGTGCTCGGCGAAGTTGTTCACCATCTGCTGCAACACGTCGGACGCGGTCGACTTGTCGGGCACCAGGTAGGTGGCCGGGAACAGGAAGCCCTCGACCGAGGTCGGGGTGCGGCCGGCGACCGTGTACTCGGTCGGCACTCCCAACGCCTTGACGTTCTTCAGCGCAGCGCGCACAGCCGTGGCGGACAGGCCGGGGCCGCACTTGGCCGAGGCGCCTGAGCTGCCGGTGCACGGTGGCGCAGTCAGCGTGCTGGTGACGTCGAGTGACGTGACGCCCTCGGGCACCAGCACGTCGTTGTTGACCCGGGCGGTGGGGTCCAGCAGCAGGTTCACCGCGGACTTGGCGGACATGTGCCGATGCATCCGGTAGGCGCCGGGCTGGATGTTCTTCGACTTGTCGTTGTCGTTCGCCGCGTTGGTGAAGGCCCGCACACTCGCCACGACGTCGTGGTTGTGCAGCTCGGTGCCGATCTGGGTGGCGCCGTCGTCGGCGTGGACGGTGATCATCGCGACGCCGCTGCCCGAGCCGGAGTAGTCGGCCGGGTGCAGGTAGTTGTAGATGGGCTTGACGATCAGGTACGCGCCCAGCGCGGCGACCAGCAGGAAGAGCACCACGAACAGGGCGACGAAGCGCCGGTTGCGGCGGCGCCGGCGCCGGGTGTGCCGGCCGCTGCGCGAACCCTGGTCGTCGGCGGCGCGGGCGGCGGTCGCGGCGTCCACCGTCGTCGGCCTCGGTGGTGTCGTAACTGTCGAGCAGGTAGTAGTCGTCGGGGTGCTGCTCGATCTCGACGGACCTGAACAGGGCGCCACCGGGCCCGGCTTCGCGCAGGTCGGCGGGAGCGGCCGACCTTACGTTGCCTTGTCTCACGCTCGCCCTCTCGCTCGTCCGACGGCCCGCGGACGTCAGGTTCATACCCGCCCGCGGCCGGCCCGTATGTCCAACCAGTGCTGGAGTAGCTCTACGGCGGCCACCTGATCGATGACAGCGCGCCCGGCCCGCTCCCGGACGCCACTTTGCCGCAGCTTACGCGCCGCCGTTACCGAAGTGTTACGTTCGTCAACATAGTGCACCGTTCGCGGCGCAACTACCTCTGCAAGCTTTTCTCCGTATTCGCGAGCCAGCTGTGCCGCTCGCCCCTCTTGACCAGCGAGGGTACGAGGCAGCCCGACCACTACGCCAACCGCCTCATACTCGGCGATCAGGTTGGCCAACTCGGCAATGTCTGCGTTGCGTGACGGGTCGCGACGCAGCGTGACCACGGGTACCGCGAGCACGCCACGCGGATCGCTGCGCGCGACTCCGACCCGCACCGTGCCCACATCAACACCGAACCAGATTCCCGACGCATCGCCGGCAGACTCGCCGGTCGCGGCGGGCGGCTCGCTCATCCCCCGGATCGGCCCAGTTCGGTGCGGACCGCGGCGAACGCGTCGTCGAGGCGCGCGGCGTCGCCGCCCGCGCCCTGGGCGAGGTCGGCCTTGCCGCCGCCGCGGGCGCCGAGCACCGGGGCGAAGCTGCGCACCAGGTCACCGGCCTTGATCCCCCGCGCCTGGCCGGCCTCGTTGACCGCCGCCACGAAGGCGGCCCCGCCGCCGTCGGCCGGCGAGGCGAGCAGCACCACCCCGGGAGCGCCGGCCGGCAGCCGGCCGCGGACGTCGAGGGCCAGCGCCCGCAGGTCGTTCCCGCCGACCCCGGCCGGAGCCTGTGCGAGCGCGGCCTGCACGCCGTCGATGTCCTCGGCCTCGGCCGCGAGTGCACCGGCGCTGGAGAGCACCTGCGCCGCGCGCAGCTTGCCGAGCTCGCGCTCGGCGCCGCGCAGCCGCTCCAGGATGCCGTTGATCCGCTCGGGCAACTCCTCCGGCTGGGCCTTGAGCTCGCCGGCCAGCTGGTTCACCAGTACGTGCTCGCGGGCGAGGTAGGAGAACGCGTCGAGGCCGACCAGCGCCTCCACGCGACGGACCCCCGCGCCGATCGAGGACTCGCTGAGCAGCTTCACCATGCCGATCACCGAGCTGCGCGGCACGTGGGTGCCGCCGCACAGCTCGCGCGAGTAGTCGCCGATCTCGACGACCCGCACCTGGTCGCCGTACTTCTCGCCGAACATCGCGATGGCGCCGATGCGGCGGGCCTCCTCCTGGTCGGTGACGAACCACCGCACCTCGAGGTCGCGCAGCAGCACCTCGTTGATCTCCTGCTCGATGTCGGTCAGCACGCTGGCCGGCACCGCGCCGGGGGTCTGGAAGTCGAAGCGCAGCCGGCCGGGGGCATTGAGCGAACCGGCCTGCGCGGCGCTGTCACCGAGCGAGCGCTTGAGCGCCGTGTGCAGCAGGTGGGTCGCCGAGTGGCTGCGTGACACCGAGGCCCGCCGACCGGCGTCGACCTCGGCGAACACCGGGTCGCCCGGGCGCACCTCGCCGGAGAGCACCGTGACGCGGTGGGTGATGAGCCCCGGAATCGGCTGCTGCACGTCGACCACCGCGATCTCGGCGTCGCGGCCGTGCCCGTTGACCCGCAGCCGGCCCCAGTCGGGCTGCTGGCCTCCGCCCTCGGCGTAGAAGGGCGTCACGTCGAGCACGATCTCGACGTCGTCACCCTCGACCGCGCTGGGCAGCAATCCGTTCGGCCCGATGATCGAGGTCACCACCGCCTCGCGGGCGACCTCGACGTAGCCGGTGAACGTCGTCGGCTCGGCGGCGTCGCGAGCGGCGCGGTACAGGGACAGGTCGGCGTGCGCGGTCTTCTTGGCCTGCGCGTCGGCCTTGGCCCGGGCGCGCTGCTCGGCCATCAACCGGCGAAAACCCGCCTCGTCGACCGAGATGCCCTGCTCGGCGGCCATCTCGAGGGTCAGCTCGATCGGGAATCCGTAGGTGTCGTGCAGCGCGAACGCGCTGGCGCCGGACAGCTGCCGCTCGCCGGCCTCGGGCAGGGCACCCACCGCGTTGTCGAAGATCGTCGTCCCGGCCCGCAGGGTCTGGCGGAACGCGTCCTCCTCGGCGTAGGCGTACGTGGCGATGCGCTCGAAATCGGTGGCCAGCTCGGGGTACGACGGCGACATGCAGTCGCGGGACACCGGCAGCAGCTCGGGCAGCACCGGGTCGTAGACACCGAGCAGCCGCATGGCCCGCACCGCGCGGCGCACGATGCGGCGCAGCACGTACCCACGGCCCTCGTTGGACGGCGTGACACCGTCGCCGATCAGCATCAGGGCGGTGCGGACGTGGTCGGCGACCACCCGCAGCCGCACGTCGTCCGGATGCGACTCGGCGGCCGCATGGCCCGAGTGCGCGCCGTAGGTCTTGCCCGCCAGCTCGGCCGCGCGGGCGAGCACCGGTCGGGTCTCGTCGATCTCGTAGAGGTTGTCGACGCCCTGCAGCAGCGTGGCCATGCGTTCCATGCCCATGCCGGTGTCGATGTTCTTGCGCGGCAGCTCGCCGCGGATGTCGAAGTCGGACTTGCCCGGGCCGGTCGAAGGCCCGCGCTCGTTCTGCATGAAGACGAGATTCCAGTACTCCATGTACCGGTCCTCGTCGACCGCCGGGCCCCCCTCGACGCCGTAGTCCGGACCGCGGTCGTAGTAGAGCTCGCTGCACGGCCCACACGGCCCGGCAATGCCCATGGACCAGAAGTTGTCGTCCATCCCCTTGCGGACGATGCGCTCGAGCGGCAGCCCGATCACCTTGTGCCAGATGTCGATGGCCTCGTCGTCGTCGAGATAGACGGTGGCCCAGATGCGATCACCGTCGAGGCCGAACCCACCATCGGCGATCGGGTCGACCGACAGCTGCCACGCCAGCTCGATGGCGCGCTGTTTGAAGTAGTCGCCGAAGCTGAAGTTGCCGTTCATCTGGAAGAACGTGCCGTGCCGCGTGGTCTTGCCGACCTCTTCGATGTCCTGGGTGCGCACGCATTTCTGGATGCTCGTCGCCCGCGGCCACGGCGGGGTCTGCTGGCCGACGAAGTACGGCACGAACTGCACCATGCCGGCATTGACGAACAGCAGGTTCGGGTCGTCGAACGGGAGCGGCACGCTGGGCACCACGTGGTGCCCGTTGCGCTCGAAGTGACCCAGGAAGCGCGCCCGGATGTCGGCAGATTTCACACCCTCAACTCTGCCAGAACGGCGCCGCGCGTTCAGCCGGCCGGTTGCTGGGCCGGGCCGCCGGGCGGCGGCACCTTCCCGAGCGTGCCGTCCATCCCGGTGTCCTCGCGCAGTTGCGCCTCACGCTCGCCCATCGAGCGCCGCACGTCCGCGGCGAAGTCGCTGATCGACTCGGCAAGGTCGGACAGGCCTGCCCCGATGCCCTCGGCGACGCCGCGCGGGGTGAGCCGCTCGACCGCGCGAGAGACCTTTCGCATGATGAGCACGCCGAGGGTGACGCCGAGCGCGAGCCAGAACAGTCGCTTCACGAGCGTCCTCGCACGGCCCGTCGGTCCGAGCGGTGCTTGCGCCGAGCGGATTTCACGGCGTCCGAGTCACGCCGGTCGGACACCGTCTTGCGGACCCCGTAGCTGAACGCCGCAGCCTTGATCATCGGGCTGCCCAGCGTGCTGGACACCACCGAGGTGAGCGCCGCGACGTTCGTCGTGGTCGAGTTGACGTTCGTGGCGATGCCCTCCACGTGCACCAGCTGGGCGTTGAGCGCCTTGAGCGTGTCATCGGCATCGGAAAGCAACGGGCCCACGCCCTCGTGGGTCTTGCGCAGTGTGAGCGTCGCTTCGTCGAGAGTGCGGCCCAACTTGATCAGGGGGATCGCCAGCAGCAGGACGAGCAGCACGAACGCGCCGGCCGCGATCAGTGCCGCGATCTCGCCTCCGGACATCGGGCCTCCAAGACAGTTCAGTCCACCGGTGTTTCGGTGTTGGTCGACCCTATCGGGGCCTGGCCCGCTCTGTCGGACGGGCTGCGCCCCCGGATCAGCGCGCGCAGCCGGGCGAGCCGCTCGGTCAGCGCGCGCTCCGCACCCCGGCCGGAGGGCTCGTAGTAGTCGCGGCCGACCAGCTCGTCCGGCGGGTACTGCTGGGCCACCACGCCCTCGGCAGTGTCCGGCGGGTAGACGTAGCGCTGGCCGGCGCCGAGCTTGGCCGCGCCCGGGTAGTGGGAGTCGCGCAGCGCCGGCGGCACCGCACCGGCCTGCCCGGCCCGCACGTCGGCCTGCGCGGCGTCGATCGCGCGGACCACGGCGTTGGACTTCGGCGCGAGCGCAAGGTGGATGGTGGCCTGGGCGAGGTTGATCCGGGCCTCCGGCAGGCCGATCAGCTGCACCGCCTGGGCCGCGGCCGTGGCGGCGAGCAGCGCGGTGGGGTCAGCCATCCCGACGTCCTCGGAGGCGTGCACGACGAGCCGGCGGGCGATGAAGCGCGGGTCCTCCCCCGCCTCCAACATCCGGGCGAGGTAGTGCACTGCGGCGTCGGCGTCCGAGCCGCGGATCGATTTGATGAACGCGCTGATCACGTCGTAGTGCTGATCGCCGTCGCGGTCGTAGCGCACTGCCGCGGTGTCGACGGCCTGTTCCAGCGTCGCAAGATCGATGGACGTGCGGCCCTCGGCTCTGTTTGCCGAAGCGCCTGGACCTCCGGTCGGCGCGCCGCCTGCGGCGGCAAGCGTGGTGCCGGCTGCTGCTTCCAGCGCGGTCAGCGCGCGGCGGGCGTCGCCGGCGGCCAGACGCAGCAGGTGGGCGCGGGCATCGTCGTCGAGCTCCACCCGCCCGGCGAGGCCGCGCTCCTCGCGCAGCGCCCGGTCGACCAGCTCGCCCACGGCCTGCTCGTCGAGCGGCTGCAGGGTCAGCAGCAGGCTGCGCGACAGCAGCGGGGACACGATCGAGAAGAACGGGTTCTCCGTGGTCGCCGCGACCAGGGTCACATGTCGCGCCTCCACGGCGTTGAGCAGCGAGTCCTGCTGGGTCTTGGAGAAGCGGTGGATCTCGTCGATGAACAACACGGTCTGCCGGCCCGCATGACTGAGTTCGGCCTTGGCCCGGGCGATCACCTCGCGCACGTCCTTGACCCCGGCATTCAGGGCCGACAGCTGCTCGAAGCGCCGGTTCGTCGCGCTGCTGACGATCAGCGCCAGGGTGGTCTTACCGGTGCCCGGCGGCCCGAACAGGATCAGCGACATCGGGGCGTCGCCCTCGACCAGCCGGCGCAGCGGCGAACCGGGTGCCAGCAGGTGCTCCTGGCCGACGACCTCGTCGAGCGTGCGCGGACGCATCCGGGCCGCCAGTGGCGCGGAGGCGTCGACGGCACCGGCCTCGTAGCCGCCCGTGTCTGCCCCCGACGAGGTCGACTCGACCGGTCCGAACAACGTCACCCGCCCAGCGTAGGGACCGGCGCGGCATGATGGACCGGTGATCTCGGTACCGCTCGCCCGCCGGCTGCGCGACGGCGGCCTGCGCTGGGAACCCTCGCCCGGCGACCGGTTCGTGGTGGCCGACCGCGATATGGACGACGAGGTCTTCACCGTCTCGGAGATGACCGTCGAGGTGCACGACTTCCCCAGCGGCCGGGTGATCGGCTTCAACGGCACCGTCGAGTGGGCGCTCGACTCGGTCACCGCGCCGCAGACCGTGTGGCTGCCCAGCGAGGGACAGCTGCGCGAGCTGCTCGGCGGCACCTTCCAGCGCCTCGAGCGTGACGGCGCGCAGTGGACCGTGCAGGTCGAGGTCGCCGGGCAGACCCACCGCATCACGCACGCCACGGCCGTCGAGGCCTACGGCCTGGCGCTGCTGTATCTCGTCACCGGCGACGTGCCCGCCGGGCTCAGCTGATCACGACGCGGCCGGTCAGCTCTCTTCAGGTTCGGCGTCGACGCCCGCTTCGGCGCGCTGTGCGGCGGTGATCGGCGCGGGCGCCGCGGTCAGCGGGTCGTAGCCGCCGCCGGTCTTCGGGAATGCGATCACGTCGCGGATCGAATCGGTGTGTGAGAGCAGCGCGCAGATCCGGTCCCAGCCGAACGCGATCCCGCCGTGCGGCGGGGCGCCGTAGCTGAACGCGTCGAGCAGGAAGCCGAACTTGGTCTGGGCCTCCGACTCGTCGAGACCCATCACCTTGAAAACGCGTTCCTGCACGTCGCGGCGGTGGATACGGATCGACCCGCCGCCGATCTCGTTGCCGTTGCAGACGATGTCGTAGGCGTAGGCCAGCGCCGCGCCGGGCTCGGCGTCGAAGTTGTCGAGCCACTCGGGCTTGGGCGAGGTGAACGCGTGGTGCACGGCGGTCCACTCGCCGGATCCGACCGCCACGTCGCCGGCCGCGACGGCCTTGTCGGCCGGTTCGAACAGCGGCGCGTCGACGATCCACACGAACGACCACGCCGACTCGTCGATGAGCCCGAGCCGGCGGCCGATCTCGAGCCGGGTGGCGCCGAGCAGTGCCCGCGCCGAGCCCTGCGGTCCCGCGGCGAAGAACACGCAGTCGCCGGGCCGGGCCCCCACGTGCGCGACGATGCCGGCCCGCTCGGCGTCGGAGAGGTTCTTGGCCACCGGGCCGCCCAACTCCCCGTCGGCACCGACCAGGATGTAGGCGAGCCCACGGTGGCCGCGCTGCTTCGCGAACTCCTGCCAGGCGTCGAGCTGGCGGCGCGGCTGGGACGCCCCGCCGGCCATGACGACCGCGCCGACGTAGGGCGCCTGGAACACCCGAAACGGCGTGTCGGCGAAGAAGTCGGTGCACTCGACCAGTTCGAGGTCGAAGCGCAGGTCGGGCTTGTCGGTGCCGTAGCGGCGCATCGCGTCGGCGTAGGTGAGCTGCGCGATCGGGGTCGAGACCTCGTACCCGATCAATTGCCACAACGTCCGCAGCAGCGCCTCGGTCAGCTCGATGATGTCGCCCTGGTCGACGAAACTCATCTCGATGTCGAGCTGGGTGAACTCCGGCTGCCGGTCGGCGCGGAAGTCTTCGTCGCGGTAACAGCGGGCGATCTGGAAGTACTTCTCGGTGCCCGCGACCATCAGCAACTGCTTGAACAGCTGCGGCGACTGCGGCAGCGCGTACCAGCTGCCCGGCCGCAGCCGGGCCGGGACCAGGAAGTCGCGCGCCCCCTCGGGCGTGGAGCGGGTCAGGGTCGGCGTCTCGACCTCGACGAAACCCCGCTCGTACAGCAGTTCGCGAGCTGCCCGGTTCACCCGGCTGCGCAGCTGCAGCGCCGCGGCCGGTGCTTGCCGGCGCAGGTCGAGATAGCGGTATTTCAACCGGGCTTCCTCGCCGACCTCGGTGTGGGCGTCGAGCTGGAAGGGCAGCGGCGCAGCCTCGTTGAGCACCTGGAGGCTGTCCGCGGCGACCTCGATCTCGCCGGTCGGGATGGCCGAGTTGACCATGCCTTGCGGGCGCAACCGCACCTCGCCGGTGACCGCGACGACCCACTCGTTGCGCAGGTCGTGCGCGACATCGGCCTCGCGCACCACCACCTGCGCGACGCCGCTGCGGTCGCGCAGATCGATGAAGGTGACGCCGCCGTGGTCGCGGCGGGTGGCGACCCAACCGGCGAGGGTCACGGTGCGCCCGGCGTCGGACGCGCGCAGCGTCCCGGCCTCATGCGTGCGAATCACTGGATCACTTTCTGCTCGATCACCTGCGGACGCAGGTCGTTGTGCGGCGGTTGCCAGGAAGCCGGGTCGGCCGGCACCTGGTCCCCGCTGCGGATGTCCTTGACCTCGTGCGGATCCTGGCTGTCGGCGGCCGGGGGGAACCAGACGAACGGGATGCCCCGCCGCTCGGCGTAGCGAATCTGGCGGCCGTACTTCTGCGCGGCGGCCGCGACCTCGGTGGGGATCCCGCGGTCCCGCAAGGCATGGGCGATCTCGTCGCAGTGTGGCCGGGACTCCTCGTCGGGCAGGGCCACCAGCACCGCCGACGGCACCACCCGCGAGCCGCTCACGACGCCGCGCTGCAACAGCGGGACGAGCAACCGGGTGACCCCGAGCGAGATGCCCACGCCCGGGTAGGTGGTGCGGCCGTCGGAGGCCAGCGAGTCGTAGCGGCCGCCGGAGCAGATGGAACCGAGTGACTCGTAGCCGCTCATCCGGGTCTCGAACACCGTGCCGGTGTAGTAGTCGAGCCCGCGCGCGATGCGCAGGTCGGCCTCGACACTCACCCGCTCGGTGGATACCTGGGCGCAACCGTCGATCACGGCGGTGAGCTCGGCCAGCCCACTGTCGAGCAGCTCGTCAGTGACCCCGAGCTCGCGGACGCGGTCGACGAAGGACGTGTCGGAGCTGCGGATCTCTGCCAGTCGCAAGCACAGCCCGGCCTGCTTCTCGTCGAGCCCGGCGTCGTTGCGCAGCTGCACCTCGATGGCGTCGGCCGGCAGCTTGTCCAGCTTGTCGATGATCCGCATCACCGCTGCCGGGTCGGGCGCGCCGAGGCCGCGGTAGAAACCCTCGATCAGCCTGCGGTTGTTGACCTGTACTCGCAGCGGCGGCAGGAATTCCAGCCGGCCGAGCGCCTCGGCCATGACCCGGGCGATCTCGACGTCGTGGTGCAGCGGCAGGGTGTCCTTGGCGACGATGTCGATGTCGGCCTGGGTGAATTCGCGGAACCGGCCCTCCTGGGGCCGCTCGCCGCGCCAGGCCTTCTGGATCTGGTAACGCCGGAACGGGAACTCCAGGTGCCCGGCGTGCTCGAGCACGTAGCGCGCGAACGGCACGGTGAGGTCGAAGTGCAGGCCCAGCCCGGCGCGGTCGAGCGCATCGCCGCCATCAGCGGTGTCGGCGTGCAACCGGCGCAGGACGTAGACCTCCTTCTCGATCTCGCCCTTGCGCAGCAGCTGGTCCAGCGCCTCGACGGCGGGGGTCTCGACGGGCGCGAACCCGTGCAGCTCGAAGGTCTCGCGCAACCGGTCCAGCACGGTGAGTTCGACGAAGCGCTGACCGGGCAGCAGCTCCGGGAATCCGGACAGTGGCATCTACAGACTCACCAGGAACGGGTTGGCGCCACGCTCGTGCGCGATGGTGGTCGACGAGCCGTGGCCGGGGTGCACGACCGTGGCATCGTCCAACGGCAGGATCACCTCGCGCAGCGACGTGGTCATCTGCGCCATCGACCCGCCGGGCAGGTCGGTGCGGCCGATGGAACCGGCGAACAGCACGTCGCCGGAGAACAGCACCTGCTCGTCGGCCCCGGTCAGGCCGAACACCACCGACCCGGCGCTGTGCCCGGGCGCGTGGGTGACGGCGAAGGTCAGCCCGGCGAGGTCGACCTTGTCCTCGGACTGCAACTCGCGCACGTCGTCGGGTTCGGCGAAGGTCAGCTGCCCGATCAGCGGGGTGCCCGGCACCATCCCGACGCCGCTCCACGGGTCGGCCAGCTGACCGCGGTCGGCCGGGTGGATGTAGGCCGGCACGTCGCGGGCCTGACACACCGGCAGCACCGAGAACGTGTGGTCGAAATGCCCGTGGGTGAGCAGCACGGCGACGGGGTGCAGCCGGTTGTCGGCGAGCACCTCGTCGAGGCGGCCGGTGACCCCGATACCGGGGTCGATGACGACGCACTGCTCCCCGCGACCTGGCGCGACGACCCAGCAATTGGTGTCGGTGAGGTCGCTCGGGAACCCGCTGATGAGCACGACAGCCAGCCTACCGAGACGACCCGCAGGATCACGGAGTCATCACGCCCGCTGAGATCGCGGCAGAGTACCGAGACAGCTTTCGTACACTGCGGGAGTTTTGCCGACCAGCAGGAGGAGCTCTTCGTGCCGACGAACAAGCAGCACCGCGAGGCCGAGCGCCGCCGCCTGCAACGACAGCTCGAGGAGCGCCGCGCCCGGCAGGCCGCTCGCAAGCGGTTCACTCTCATCGCCTCGATCGTCGGCACCCTGGTCGTGATCGCGGCCGTGGTGGTCGTCGTGGTGGTCGCCACGAGCGGGAACGACAAGAAGAAACCCGCCGCGGCCGCCAAGACCTCGCCCACCGCGGCAGCCACCAGCCCGACGGCAGCGGCGACCAGCCCGACCGCGGCGCCGAGCTCCAGCCCGGTACCGGTGCCGACGGTGGCCTGCCGGACCGTGGACAAGAAGGCGACCACCACCTTCGAGGGGGTCACGGTGGGTGCCGCGACCGACCTCAAGCACGAGCCGAAGGTCACCGCGAAGTCGACCAAGCCCGCTGCCGCGCTGAGCTGCGCCGACCTGGTGGTCGGCACCGGCGCGACGGCGACGCCGAACTCGACGGTCAGCGTGCAGTACGCGGGGGCCCTGTACGCCAACGGCAAGCAGTTCGACTCGTCCTGGGCCCGCGGCGGCACCCCGGCGTCGTTCCCGCTCAGCGGTGTCATCCCCGGCTTCAAGCAGGGCATCGGCGGCGCCGGCAAGGTCACACCGATGCGCGTCGGCGGCCGGCGGATCATCATCATGCCGGCGTCGCTGGCCTACGGCGCGCAGGCGCAGAGCGGCATCCCGGCGAACTCGTCGCTGGTGTTCGTCGTCGACCTGACGAAGGTCAGCTGACGGCGTGCCGACCGATCGGCAGCGGCGGCAGGCGGAACGGCGCCGGCAGGCGCGGCAGCAGCAGAACCGCGTTCAACGGGCAGCGCGACGGCGCCGGATCAATCTGATCGTCTCGATCATCGGGGCGCTCGCCGTCATCGCGGTCGTCGTCGTGGTGGTCGTGGCCACCACCGACGACTCGTCGACGCCGGCGGCCAAGAGCGGCACCCCCTCCGCGACCAGCCCGGCCACCTCGCCCGCCTCATCCGCGACGTCGCCGACCGCCAAGGTCGTCGCCTACCCCTGCACCTGGAAGAAGACCGGCACCGCGGCCAAGGCGGTGAAGGTGCCGCCGACCACCAAGCCGTCGCGCAAGGGCACGGTGGCGGTGTCGGTCGGCACCACCCAGGGGCCGATGACGTTCACCCTGAACCGGGCGAACGCGCCCTGCGCGGTGGAGAGCTTCCTGTCCCTGGCCGGGCAGAAGTACTTCGACAAGACCTCCTGCCACCGGCTCACGTCGTCCTCGACGCTGCACGTGTTGCAGTGCGGCGACCCGACCGGCACCGGCAGCGGCGGGCCCGGCTACCAGTTCGCCGACGAGCTGACCGGCAAGGAGAAATACACCCGCGGCACCATCGCCATGGCGCTCGGCGGCCCGAACACCGGCGGCAGCCAGTTCTTCATCGTCTACGGCACCACCCAGCTCGCACCGTCGTACACGGTGTTCGGGACGGTCACCAAGGGGCTCGGGGTCGTCGACAAGGTGGCGGCCAAGGGTTCGAACCCGGCGACCGACGGCAAGCCGAAGCTGCCGATCTCGTTCACCACGGTGGCTGCCGCGAAATAGTCCCCGGCGGCTAGTGCGTCGTGTGGACCCGGTACACGTCGTAGACGCCCTGCACGGTGCGGATCGCGCGCAGCAGGTGTCCCAGGTGCTTCGCCTCGGCCATCTCGAAGGTGAACCGGCTGGTGGCGACCCGGTCACGGTTCGTGGTGACGGTGGCCGACAGGATGCTCACCCGCTCGTCGGACAGCATCCGGGTGATGTCCGAGAGCAGCCCGTGCCGGTCGAGCGCCTCGACCTGGATCGACACCACGAAGGTCGATCCCTGCGACGGCGCCCATTCGACGTCCACGAGCCGCTCGGGCTGGGCGTTGAGCGCGGTCGCGTTGGTACAGGTCTTGCGGTGCACCGACACGCCGCCGCCGCGGGTGACGAACCCGATGATGTCGTCGCCCGGCACCGGGGTGCAGCAGCGGGCGAGCTTCACCCACACGTCGCTGACGCCCTTGACGATGACCCCCGCGTCGCCCTCGGCGCGCCGCTGCGTGGTGCCCGCGACGTCGTTCGACGGGACGATCGCCTCGGCGATGTCCTCGATCGCCCCTTCGGAGCCGCCGAGCTGGGTGACCAGCTTGTGCACCACCGACTGTGCCGACACGTGGTTCTCGCCGATCGCGGCGTAGAGCGCTGCGATGTCGGCGTAGTGCATGTCCTGGGCGAGCGTCACCAGCTGATCGCCGCCGGCCAACCGCTGGATCGGCAGCGCGGCCTTGCGCATCGCCTTGGACAATGCGGTCTTGCCGGCGTCGATCGCGTCTTCACGGCGTTCGCGGGCGAACCACTGCCGGATCTTGGTCCGGGCCCGCGGCGACTTGACGAACTCCAGCCAGTCGCGGGACGGGCCGGCGTTCTCGGCCTTGGAGGTGAAGATCTCGACGGTGTCGCCGTTGTCGAGCGGGCTCTCCAGGGCCACCAGCTTGCCGTTGACGCGCGCGCCGATGCACGAGTGACCGACCTCGGTGTGCACCGCGTAGGCGAAGTCGACCGGCGTCGAGCCGCTGGGCAACCCGATCACATTGCCCTTCGGGGTGAACACGTAGACCTCGTTGGCGCCGAGGTCGAAGCGCAGCGTGTCGAGGAACTCCTCCGGCTCCTGCGCCTCGCGCTGCCAGTCGAGCAGCTGCCGCAACCAGCCCATCTCGTCGGACATCCCGGACGGCTCGGCGATGTCGGCGTCCTTGCGTTCCTTGTACTTCCAGTGCGCGGCGATGCCGTACTCGGCCGTGCGGTGCATGGCCTGGGTGCGGATCTGCAGCTCGACGGGTTTGCCGCCCGGTCCGATGACCGTCGTGTGCAACGACTGGTACATGTTGAACTTCGGCATCGCGATGTAGTCCTTGAACCGGCCCGGGACGGGTTGCCAGTTCGCGTGGATCACACCAAGGGTGGCGTAGCAGTCGCGCTCGGTCTCGACGAGCACGCGGATGCCGACGAGGTCGTAGATGTCGGTGAACTCCCGGCCGCGCACGATCATCTTCTGGTAGATCGAGTAGTAGTGCTTGGGCCGACCGGTCACCTCGGCTTTGATGCCGCCGTCGCGCAGGTCCTTGTTGATCCGCTCGATCACCGCGCCGAGATAGGTGTCTCGTGAGGGCGCCCGCTCGGCGACGAGCCGCACGATCTCGTCGTAGCGCTTGGGGTACAGCGTCGCGAACGCGAGGTCCTCGAGCTCCCACTTGACGGTGTTCATACCCAGCCGGTGCGCGAGCGGGGCGAGCACTTCGAGCGTCTCGCGGGCCTTGCGCTCCTGCTTCTCGGGCGGCAGGAAACGCAGCGTGCGCATGTTGTGCAAGCCGGTCGGCGAGCTTGATCACCAGCACGCGCGGGTCGCTGGCCATCGCGACGATCATCTTGCGGATCGTCTCGGCCTCGGCCGCGTTGCCGTACTTGACCTTGTCGAGCTTCGTGACGCCGTCGACGAGGTGCGTCACGCGGTCGCCGAACTGCGTCTCGATGTCGCGCAGGGTCATCCGGGTGTCTTCGACGGTGTCGTGCAGCAGCGCGGCGATCAGCGTGGTGGTGTCCATGCCGAGCTCGGCCAGGATCGTCGCGACCGCGAGCGGGTGGGTGATGTACGGGTCGCCGCTCTTGCGCAGCTGCCCCCGGTGACACTTCTCCGCGACGTCGTAGCCACGCTGCAGGGCCTTGGCATCGGCCTTCGGGTGGGCCCGGCGGTGAATGGCCAGCAGCGGCTCGAGGACCGGCTTGACCGGGGCCTGACGGGTGGTGGTCACCAACCTGCGGGCGAGCCGGTCGCGGTAGCGACGCCGGTGCGTGGTGCTGTTGGCGGGCTCCGGCGCGGCCGGCATCGGGGACACCGCTTTCGGCGGCTTCGCAACGGGGGCCGACGATGTCGGCGATGAGGTTTGCGATGGGGTTTGCGGTGACGTCGGTGCGGCGGACGAGGAGGACGACGTCGGTTCTTCGGGCAGCGGCGAGTGCTCTTGCGTGCCGGCCGTGGTGGGCAGAGCCACTCCCCTCATCCGTTCTGCAGCCCATTCTACGGCGCGAAAACGATTCCGGGCGAGCGGCCGCCCTCGGGGGTCTAGGTGTGCAGCAGCGCGGTCAGCGGCGGCAGGTCGGCGAGCGCCGCCCGCGCGCCCAGCGCGTCGATCTCGAGGATCACCGCGATGGCGGTGAGCTGCGCCCCGGCGGCCGCGAGCAGGTCGGCTGCCGCGCGCACCGTGCCGCCGGTGGCGAGCACGTCGTCGACGAGCAGCACCCGCTTGCCCTCGAGGACGTGCACCGGCACCTCCAGCTCGGCGGTGCCGTACTCGAGTTCGTAGGAGCGCCGCACGGTCGGCGGCGGGAGCTTGCCGGCCTTGCGCACCGGTACCAGGCCGGCGTCGCGTCGATCCGCGACGGCACCGGCGAGCAGGAAGCCACGCGCCTCGATCCCGGCCACCACGTCGATGTCCTCGGCGCCCGGGGCCGCGCCGATCGCCTCGACGACCGCGGCGAACGCGGCCGCGTCGGCGAGCAGCGGCGTGATGTCCTTGAACAGGATCCCCGGCTTGGGGAAGTCGGGCACGTCGCGCAGCAGCGCCGCGATCCGGTCGCCGACCGCCGTCATTTGCGCCTGGGGCGGGTCGGCCGGGCGCCCACCTTCGGGGCGGGGGCCGGGCCGCCGACCCGCCGTGGCGCGGCGCTCGCGCCGGACAGTTCGGCCTCGGCGGCCCGCCGGGCGTCGGAGGACCGCTTGGCCACCACTCGCTTGGTCAGCGCCTGGTAGCGCGGGTCGCGCTCGGTGAGGTCGACGACGATCGGCGTTGCCAGGAACAGGGATGAATAGGCACCGGAGGCCAGCCCGACGAACAGGATCAGGGCGAGGTCCTTGATCGTGCCCACGCCGAGCAGGCCGGCGCCGACGAACAGCAGCCCGGCCACCGGCAGCAGCGCGATCAGCGAGGTGTTGATCGAGCGCATGAGGGTCTGGTTGACCGCGGTGTTCGCCGCCTCGGAGTACGTGAGCCGCGATCCGGCCAGGATGTCCTTCGAGTTCTCCGCCACCTTGTCGTAGACGACGACCGTGTCGTAGAGCGAGAAACCGAGGATGGTGAGCAGCCCGACGACGGTCGACGGGGTGACCTCGAAACCGATGATCGAGTACACCCCGGCGGCGAGCACGAGGTCGTGCAGCAGCGCCAGGATGCCGCCGACCGCCATGCGCCACTGGAAGCGCAGCGCGATGTAGATGGACACCACGACCAGGAAGACGACCAGACCCTGGATCGCCTTGACCGTGATGTCGTGGCCCCAACTCGAGCTC
The DNA here is from genome assembly GCA_963850835.1 of uncultured Actinomycetota bacterium. GTDB lineage: Bacteria > Actinomycetota > Actinomycetes > Mycobacteriales > Jatrophihabitantaceae > Jatrophihabitans. The sequence goes on from CAWKNB010000012.1 coordinate 746,339, forward strand.
ACCGCGTCGACGTTGATGTTGTCGGCCGGGACACCGAGGTCCTTCGCGACCTCGTTCGTCACGGTCAACTGCTCGCCCGGCGACATCTGGGCCGCTCGGACGACGACGGTCTGCGTGCTCGCCGGAGCCGACGACCTGCGCCGGCTCCGCGCTGTGGACGCCGGCGTCGGTGAATGCCGTGTTGACGTCGCCGGCCGAGATGGAGTGCCCGGACGTCTGGATGCGGAACTGGGTGCCGCCCTCGAACTCCACGCCGTAGTTGAAGCCGCGGAAGATGAAGCTGAGGATGCAGATCAGCAGCAGGACGGCGGACGCGAGGTACCACCGCTTGCGGGTGCCGATGAAGTCGATGTTCGTCTCGCCGCGGTACAGGCGCCGGATCAGGGACATCAGCGCTCACCCTTCCCGTCGCGCTTGTCCTGCTCGGCGCGCATCTTGGCGCGACGTGCCGCCGCCCGCTCCGCGGCGGTGCCGGGCTCGGGTGTCGAGCGCCGCCGGGGCGGGTCGTCGGCCTCGGCCGCCGGTTCGCTGCCGCTGTCTTCCACGGTCTCCTCGACGGGGGCGGCCGACGTCCTCGACGGCGGTCGGCTCCTCGACGTCGGCGTCGGAGTCGGGTTTGTCGAGCACCGCCACGGCGGCGCTCGATTCCCGCTGCTCGGCGCCCGAGGTGCGTTTGCCCGCCTTGCGCCGGGCCCGGGCCCGGTCGTCCGGCTCGGGGTCGGACAGCACCGGGCCGGTGCGCACCGAATCGAGCCCGGTGAACCGGGGCGAGCCGAACGCCCGGCTGCGGGACAGCAGGGACACGATCGGATGGGTGAACAGGAACACCACGACGAGGTCGATGATCGTGGACAGGCCGAGCGTGAACGCGAAGCCCTTCACGTCGCCGGCGGCGAAGTAGTACAGGATCGCCGCGGCGAGGAACGACACCGTGTCCGCGGACAGGATCGTGCGCCGCGCGCGCACCCAGGCACGCGGCACCGCGACGCGCACCGACCGGCCGCCGTGCACCTCGTCCTTGATGCGTTCGAAGAACACGACGAACGAGTCGGCGGTGATACCCACCGCCACGATGAAGCCGGCGATGCCGGCGAGGCTGAGCGTGAACCCGATCTGGGTGCCGAGGATGACCAGCATCGCGTAGGTGAGCACGCCGGAGACGATCAGCGACGCGATCGTCACCAACCCGAGCGCCCGGTAGTAGATCAGCGAGTAGACCACCACCAGGGCCAGGCCGATGCCTCCGGCCAGCAGGCCGGCCTTCAGCTGCGAGGTACCGAGGGTCGCGGACACGGTCTGCGCCTGCTGCGAGGTGAAGCTCAGCGGCAGCGCGCCGTACTTCAACTGGTCGGCGAGTTGGGTCGCCGACGATTCGTCGAAGCTGCCGCTGATCTGGGTGGTGCCACCGTTGATGGCGGTCTCGTTCACCGGGATCGAGATGACCTGGCCGTCCAGGGTGAACCCGACGAACGCCGAGCACGGATACGTCGTCGAGCTGCAGCTGGTGGGGCTGGCGTTGGTGTTGCCGGAGGTGTCACCGATGTTGTGCGCGGCGGTGTACTTCGCCCACGCGGCCTCGCCGGAGGACTTGAAGTTGAGCCCGACGGCCCACTGGGTCTGCCCGTTGGCGGCGTTGGGCGCCTGGGCGCTGGCGGTGTCGATCTGCTTGCCGGGCACGATCACCGGCCCGAGGAGGTACGCCACCTGGTTCGAGTCGTCGCAGGCGATGAAGTAGGAGTCCGGGAGATCGGGATTGTCCGAGCCCGAAGCGCAGTCGAAGCTGCTCAGCGCAGCGGCGATCTGCTGCTGCTGGGCCTGCGGCAGCGCCTCGAACTCCTTGTCGGTGAGCGGGATCTTCGTCGACGGACTGGCTTTCTTCAGCGCACCCAACGGGTCGGCGACGCACTTGGTGGCCGCGGCGGGCGTGCTCGCCCCACTGGCCGGCGTCGTCGCCGGTGTCGTCTTCGCCGGGGACGTGGCCGCCGGCGACTGTGGCCGCCTTGGTGGCTGACGTGCTCGGGGCCGCTGCGAGCGGGCGGTGCCCGGCGTCCTGCGCCGTGGCGCCGGCCGAGGCCCCGGTGGTCTTGGCGGCGCTGGCCGTCGCGCTGCTCGCCGGCGCCGTGCTGCCGGACGCCGTCGCGGACCCGGTCGGCGCCGGGGCCTTCGCTCCGCAGGTGATGGCGACCGCCGGCATCACCAATCCGCGCATGTTGAGCACCGCGGCCTCGCCCAGCTTCTTGATGTCGGTCTTCGTCCCGCCCGGGATCGACACGACGAGCTGGTCGTTGCCCTGGATCACCACGGTGGCCTCGGTGACGCCGGTGCCGTTCACCCGTTCCTGGATGATGTGCTGCGCCTGCTCCATCGACGACTTGGACGGGGCACTGCCGTTCGGCGTCTTCGCCTCGAAGATGACCTGAGTGCCACCCACGAGGTCGAGGCCGAGTTTCGGCGTGTGGGTGCTGCCGAAGAAGACGATTGCGTACAGCACGACCACCAACGCGCCGAGCGCGAGGAAGTAGCGCCCGACGCGCAGCGTCCCGGGGGGTGGTGCCACGAAAACGTTCTCCTTGAGGTTGCGGGCCGCGTCTGAACGTCGTCAGCGCCGCAGGTCAGTATGACCGACGCGCCGATCAGGCGCCGGTATCCGCTCCGGTGTCCGCCGAGCCACCGGCACTGTCCGAACCGTCGGGCTGGCCGGGGCGGTAGCGCTGCGGCAGCGAGTCGACCTCGCGCAGCGCCGCGAACGCCCATTTCACCTCGACGCCGGGGGCGATGGACAGCTGGACCGACTCGGCGTCGTTGCGGGCCACCACGACCCCGTAGAGCCCGGAGGTGGTCATCACCTCGGAGCCCACGGTGATGTCGGCCGAACGTCGCGCCTCCGCGTCGGCCTGCCGGCGCCGGGCCCGCGCGGAGAACGCGAGCAGGCCGACGATGACGACGGCAAACAGGACATACGGCAGATAGTTCACAACAACGGACCCCAGCGTCGGCGGCAGATGCGCGGCTGAGCCTACGCGTCGAACAGTGTGTGTCCGCTCAGCGTTTGCGGGGCACTCAGCCCGAGGTGGGCCCAGGCGGCGGGCGTCGCCACCCGCCCGCGGGGGGTCCGGGCGAGCAGGCCGGCGCGCACCAGGAAGGGTTCGGCGACCTCCTCCACCGTCGCCGTCTCCTCCCCGACGGCCACCGCGAGGGTGCCGACGCCGACCGGCCCGCCGCCGAAACGGCGCACGAGGGCGTCGAGCACCGCCCGGTCCAGGCGGTCGAGGCCGAGCTCGTCGACGTCGTAGACGGCGAGCGCGGCGCGGGCGATCTCCTCGGTGACGATGCCGTCGGCACGGACCTCGGCGTAGTCACGGACCCGGCGCAGCAGCCGGTTGGCGATGCGCGGCGTGCCGCGCGAGCGGCCGGCGATCTCGGCGGCGCCGTCGGGCCGCAGCGCCACGCCCAACAGCTCCGACGAGCGCTCCAGCACCTGTTCGAGCTCCACCGGCGTCGTAGAAGTCCATGTGCCCGGTGAACCCGAAGCGGTCGCGCAGCGGGCCGGTGAGCAGCCCGGCGCGGGTGGTGGCGCCGACCAGGGTGAACGGGGCGAGATCGAGCGGGATGGCAGTGGCCCCCGGCCCCTTGCCGACCACGACGTCGACCCGGAAGTCCTCCATCGCCATGTAGAGCAGTTCCTCGGCCGGCCGGGCGATGCGGTGGATCTCGTCGATGAACAGCACCTCGCCGTCGGCCAGGCTGGTGAGCAGCGCCGCGAGGTCGCCGGCGCGTTCGATGGCCGGCCCGCTGGTGACCCGGATCGGCGCGCCGAGCTCGGCGGCGATGATCATCGCGAGGCTGGTCTTGCCGAGCCCGGGCGGGCCGGACAGCAGCATGTGGTCGGGCGGGCGGCTGCGCCGCAACGCCGATTCGAGCACCAACTGCAGCTGCTCGCGCACCTTCGGCTGACCGACGAACTCGCCCAGCCGCTTGGGCCGCAGCGAGGCCTCGACCTCGCGTTCGTCGGGAACGAGCTCGGGGTCGACCAGGTCCTCGGCCGGCTCGCCGGTCATGTCCCGGTCGCCGGTCATGTCGCCGGTCAGGTCGCCGGTCATGTCGCGCGGCCCAGCAGCTGGATGCTGCGGCGCAGCAGCACGGACACGTTCGGGGCGTCACCGTCGGCCGTGTCGGCGGCGACGACGTCGATCGCCTCGGCGGCCTCGCGGCCGGAGAAGCCCAGCCCGGCCAGCGCGTGGGTCAGCTGGTCGCGCCACGGCGCCACCGCGGCGACCGCCCCGCCGGTGCTCACCTGCTGGTCCGGGCCGTCGATGGAGCCGATCCGGTCGCGCAGTTCCAGCACGATGCGCTCCGCGCCTTTGCGTCCGATGCCCGGCACCTGGGTGAGGGCGGCGAGGTCGCTGGTGGCGACGGCGCGGCGCACCTCGCGCGGCGGGTGCACGGCGAGGATGGTCTGGGCGAGCTTGGGCCCGACCCCGTTCGCGGTCTGCAGCAACTCGAACAGGGCCCGCTCGTCGTCGTCGGCGAACCCGTAGAGCGTCAGGGAGTCCTCGCGCACCACCAGGCTGGTGGCCAGCCGGGCCATCTCCCCCACCCGCAGCCGGGCCAGGGTGCCGGGCGAGCAGGACACGGCGAGGCCGACCCCGCCCACCTCGACGACCGCGCCGTCCGGGCCGAGCGCGGCCACCAGGCCGCGCACGCTGGCGATCATCGGGCCTTCGCCAGGGCGCCGGCGAGCCGGGCCTGCGCGCTGCCGCGCCACACCTGGCAGATGGCGAGCGCCAGCGCGTCGGCGGCGTCGGCGGGTCGCGGAGTGTCGGCCAGGCGCAGCAACCGGGTGACCATCGACCCGACCTGAGCCTTGTCGGCCGTGCCCGACCCGGTGACTGCGGCCTTCACCTCCGACGGCGTGTGCAGCGCCACCCGCACCCCGGCGCGCTGGGCCGCGACGATCGCGAGCCCGGCCACCTGGGCGGTGCCCATCACGGTGCGGACGTTGTGCTGGCTGAACACCCGCTCGACGGCGACCACCTCGGGTGCGTGCGCCGCGATGGCCGCCGCGATCGCGTCGGCCTGCGCGACCAGTCGCTCGCCGATCGGGGCGTCGGACGGGGTGCGCACCACCTCGACGTGGACCAGTCCCAACGGGCGGCCCGGGGCGCCCTCGACCACGCCGATGCCGCACCGGGTGAGCCCGGGATCGACGCCCAGCACGCGCACCGCTGCCTCCCGCGGATCGAACGGTCGTTCGAGGCAGCCTAAGCGGCGCGCAGCGCCACCCCGCGAGCAACACGCACCGGATGCGCAACGAACACCCAGGATCGGTCCGTACGGTGACCGTGTGTCGGTCTGGGAGCCCACCTCTCGGCGCCGTGCCGTGCGCCCCAGCCCGGTGTTCCTCGCGCTGATCGGGGTCGCCGCGCTCGGCGGTGTGCTGGCCTGGTTCCAGGACGGCTACGGCTCGCGGCTCGGCGATTTCGGCGTGTTCCTGCTGGTGGTCGGCGGCTGGCTGGTCTCGATGTGCCTGCACGAGTTCGCCCACGCGTACACGGCCTACCGGGCCGGTGATCACAGCGTCGAGGCCGCGGGTTACCTCACCCTCAACCCGCTCAAGTACGCGCACCCGGTGCTGTCCATCCTGCTGCCGCTGGTCGCGGTGGTGGCCGGCGGCTTCGCGCTGCCCGGCGGGGCGGTCTACCTGCACCAGCACCAGTTCCGCTCGCGCCGGGCGCTGGCGCTGGCCTCGGCGGCCGGTCCCGCCGTCAACGTCGTGCTGGCCGTCGGGCTGATCCTGCTCGCCGACGCCTACACCGACCCGACCGCCGGGGCCGGGCACGTGCGGTTCTGGACCGGGCTCGGCTACCTGGGCTTCCTGCAGCTCACCGCCGCGGTGCTCAACCTGCTGCCCATCCCGGGCCTGGACGGCTACGGGATCATCGAGCCGTACCTGGACCCGCAGACCCGGCAGTTCGCGGACAAGGTGAAGCCGTGGGGCCTGCTCGGCGTGATGGTGCTGCTCTTCTACGCCGGCCCGATCCGCGATGCGTTCTTCGACCTCGTCGACTGGCTCTACGGGCTGCTCAGCAGCACTCCGGGGATCTGGCAGCTGGGCTACCAGTTCTTCCAGTTCTGGACGAAGAACCCGTTCTGAGGGTCCTACTCGGCGCCGACCTCGACCGCCTCGAGCACCTCGTCGCTGACGTCGAAGTTCGCGTAGACGTTCTGCACGTCGTCGCTGTCCTCCAGCGCGTCGACCAGGCGCAGCACCTTGCGCGCGCCGTCCTCGTCGAGGGGCACCTGCACGCTGGGCAGGAACGACGTCTCGGCCGAGTCGTAGTCGATGCCGGCGTCCTGCAGTGCTGTGCGTACCCCGACCAGGTCGGTGGCCTCGGACACCACCTCGAACGAGTCGCCGAGGTCGTTGACCTCTTCGGCGCCGGCGTCGAGCACCGCCAGCAGCACGTCGTCCTCGCTCTTGCCGTCCTTGGGGACGAGGACGACGCCCTTGCGGTTGAACAGGTAGGACACCGAGCCGGGGTCGGCCATCGACCCGCCGTTGCGGTTCATCACCGTGCGGACCTCGCTGGCGGCCCGGTTGCGGTTGTCGGTGAGGCACTCGATGAGCACCGCGACGCCGTTGGCCGCGTAGCCCTCGTACATGATCGTCTGCCAATCGGCGCCGCCGGCCTCGGCGCCGGAGCCGCGCTTGACGGCGCGGTCGATGTTGTCGACCGGCACCGAGTTCTTGCGGGCCTTCTGGATGGCGTCGTAGAGCGTGGGGTTGCCGTCGGGGTCACCGCCGCCGGTGCGCGCCGCCACCTCGATGTTCTTGATCAGCTTGGCGAACAGCTTGCCGCGCTTGGCGTCGATGGCGGCCTTCTTGTGCTTGGTCGTCGCCCATTTGGAGTGGCCGCTCACTGTGCTACCTCGAGTTCCTCACCATGTCGCAGAAATATGCGTGGATGCGCGCGTCGCCGGTCAGTTCCGGGTGAAACGACGTGGCCAGCAGATCGCCCTGCCGTACGGCGACGATCCTACCGGCGTGTTCACCGGTGCTGACGTGCCCGATCGCCCGCGCCCGGGGCCCGACGTCGCGCACCCAAGGGGCCCGGATGAACACCGCCCGGATCGGCGCCCCGTCGATGCCCTCGATGTCGAGGTCCTCCTCGAACGAGTCGACCTGCCGGCCGAACGCGTTGCGCCGCACGGTCATGTCGATCCCGCCGAAGGTCGCCTCGATCGGCGATCCACCGGAGTCAACGCGGTCGGCGAGCAGGATCATTCCGGCGCAGGAGCCGAACACCGGCAGCCCGTCGGCGATCCGGGCCCGCAACGGTTCGATCAGCTCGAAGATGCCGGCCAGCTTGACCATGGTGGTCGACTCGCCGCCGGGCAGGACCAGCCCGTCGACCGCGGCGAGCTCGGCCGGGCGGCGCACCGCCACGGCGTCGACACCGGCGGCGGTCAGCGCGGCCAGGTGCTCGCGGACGTCGCCTTGCAGGGCGAACACCCCGATCGTGGGGCACCTCCTCATGGCACCAACGCACGCAGTTCGGCGACTGCGCTCTCCAGCCGATCGACGATCGCCGACATCTCGTCGGTGCTGTCCGCGCTGAGCCCGACCCGAACGAGGTTGCGGGCCAGCACGCTCGGCTTGACGTCGACCAACGCCGCGCGGCGTTCGAGCACCGCCAATTCCTCGGCGTCGATGCGGAAGGAAAGGACTCGGGCGGCGCCACCAGACCGAGCGCGTGGCGTGCTTGCGCGCGCGGCCGGTTTCGCCTGCGCCGCGACCGACAGCGCCGCGGTACGTCGCACCGAGGCGACCATCTGCGCGTGGGCGACATCGAACTCGGAAACCATCGTTGGACCTCTCGCTTGCTCCGACGCACCATCGCCGCGGACGCCAGGACCCGTCGCCGACAGTTTGCGATTCGTCGACACCACACGGGTCGGTGCGAGGACCGGTGCGGCGACTACCAGCCGCGTTCGGCCAGCCGGTGCGGCTGCGGGATCTCGTCGACGTTGATGCCGACCATGGCCTCGCCCAGCCCGCGGGAGACCTTGGCGATGACGTCGGGGTCGTCGTGGAACGTGGTGGCCTTGACGATCGCCTCGGCGCGCTGGGCGGGGTTGCCGGACTTGAAGATGCCCGAGCCGACGAACACGCCCTCGGCGCCGAGCTGCATCATCATGGCCGCGTCGGCCGGGGTGGCGATGCCGCCGGCGGTGAACAGCACGACCGGCAGCTTGCCGGCCCGGGCCACCTCGGCGACCAGGTCGTAGGGCGCCTGGAGTTCCTTGGCCGCGACGAACAGCTCGTCCTCGGGCAGGTTCTGCAGTCGCCTGATCTCGGCGCGGATGGTGCGCATGTGTGTGGTGGCGTTGGAGACGTCGCCGGTGCCCGCCTCGCCCTTGGAGCGGATCATCGCCGCGCCCTCGGTGATGCGGCGCAGGGCCTCGCCCAGGTTGGTGGCGCCGCACACGAACGGCACCGTGAACGCCCACTTGTCGATGTGGTTGGCGTAGTCGGCGGGGGTGAGCACCTCGGACTCGTCGACGTAGTCGACGCCGAGTGACTGCAGCACCTGCGCCTCGACGAAGTGCCCGATCCGGGCCTTGGCCATCACCGGGATGGACACCGCGGCGATGATCTCGTCGATCATGTCGGGGTCGCTCATCCGCGACACGCCACCCTCGGCGCGGATGTCGGCGGGCACCCGTTCCAGCGCCATGACGGCGACCGCGCCGGCGTTTTCGGCGATCTTGGCCTGCTCGGCGGTGACGACGTCCATGATGACGCCGCCCTTGAGCATCTCTGCCATTCCGCGCTTGACCCGGGCCGTGCCCTGAACGTGCTCGTGCGACATGACCCCGATTCTACGGGGCTGCGCGTTCTCGTCCCGCGCGTCGGGCGGACCGATCGACAAGCGATGGCCTGCCCGACGGCTCGGGTCGAGTCGGCTCAGGACCGGACCGGGGTGGTCTTCGTGGCCAGGACCACCCAGGTGTTGCCCGGGTTCAGCGGCAGCGCCTTGCCGGCCGTGGTGCGCAGCGTGGTGCCCGAGTCGAGCTTGGGCCGCGACCAGGTGCCGTTGATCCGCTTGCCCTGACGGAACACCGAGACCGTGCCGGTGCCCACGGTGTAGGTGAACTGCGACGGGTTGCCGTTGACGTCGGTGTCGGCCGGGTGGGCGACGACCTTGCACTGCTGCACGATCACGTTCGCGGCGGCGACCGGCTTGCCGTCGGCCGCGGTCTGCCGCGCGCCGTCGATGTAGCGCACGTACTTGCGCAGCTTCGCGTCGTAGCGGAACTGCACGCGCCGTGCCGGCGCTGTTGGAGCCGCGCACCACGGTCTGGATGTTCGTCGCGGTCGTCGCCGGCAGGCCGGCGAGGCTCGGGTTGAAGGTCCAGCCGATGGACTTCGCGCGCGGGGTCTTGGTCTTCTTGCTCACCTTGCCCAGGTCCAGCGCGAGGTTGATGTAGCCGTGGTCGTTGGCGTGCGGGGCCCGGAAGTAGTACGGCGCCCCGGCGTCGTTGCTCCAGCTCGTGATCCCGGACTTGTGCACCCGCGGCAGCGAGTCGTGCGCGCCGCCGGAGTAGGCCTCGGTGATCTTGCCGTACTGCAGCAGCAGATCCGGGTCACTCGGCCGGGTGCTGCGCACGTAGCCGACGGTCGGCATGTGCGTGGCGTAGACGGCCGCGAGGCGGGTGAGGCCGCCCTCGACCGCCTCGATGTAGACGACGTCGGCGAGGTCGATGTTGCGCTGTGGGCGCCCCGGTGCGGTGTCGTCGATCTTGACTGCGATCACCGGGTTCGCCGGCACCCCGCCGATCCCGGTGAGCGGGTTCTTCGGCGCCGGTTTCGGTTTCGGTTTCGGGGTCGGGGTCGCCGAACTGGACGACGTCGTGGGTGTGGGAGTGGTCGGCGTGGCCGCAGCCGGCTTCTTCTTGTGGTCCGACGTGCACGCGGTGGCTGCGAAAAGCACACTCGCCACGGCGGCCACGGCTATGACGCGGCGCTGTCGGGACGGGGTGTTCAATGCTGATCCTCATCTCTGTCATCGGGTGGTGCTGGTCGTGCTCGAGCGACACCCGCCGCATCCGGCAGCGTGTCATCGATGTCGAAGAACTCCGGCGTGGCGCGCCGACCCGCCATCCGGAACAGCCGTGGGAGGCGGCGGCCCCGCAGGGCGCGCGTGTCGCGCACCGCGTCGTTGTAGAAGCGACGCGCGATTCTCACCCGGGCCGACGCCTCTTGCAGCTCTGCCGCTGACTCCGGGCTCAGGTTCTCGGGGGCGAGTTCGGCCACGATGTGACTCACCGCGTTCTCAGCATCCGCGCGGGTGGGCCCGGCCGGCCCGGTTATCACAGCGATCGCCTCGCCGTCGACAACTGCCGTGGCCGTCGGACCCGCATCCAGCGCCGCTGTGGCCACCCGCTCGCACCGGGCCCGAAGGTCGGCGGACACCGCGTCGTCCATCTCGGCGACGTGTTGCAGCGCGGCGGCGCGGCGCACCAACTGGGCGTCCATCGCAGCCTGCGCGGCGTCGACGCGGGCGTGCAGCCGGTCCAGGCGGGTGAGGGTGAACGTGATCCAGGTCGTCAACAGGATCGCGACCGCAACCGCGAGAATCAGCCAACCGACGTCGAGCACGCTGGCCGATGGTAGGCGGTCACCCGATGATGCCGGCCCCGGCGATCGACAGTTCGTACACCCGCAGGACGTCGGCGACGATCACCGACCAGTCGTACGGGGCGACCACGGCCGTCCCGGCGTCGACCAGCTCGGCCCGCATTTCCGGTGATCCGAGCACCTCTTGCAGGGTGCGGGCGAGCGCGGCCGCGTCGCCGACCGGGAACTGCCGACCCGCCACCCCGCCGCCGAGGACACGCCGGAATGCGTCGATGTCGCTCGCCACGATCGCGGTCCGCGCCGCCATCGCCTCGAGCAGGATGATGCCGAAGCTCTCCTGCCCGGTATTGGGCGCGCAGTAGACGTCGATGCTGCGCAACAGCCGCGCCTTGTCGGACTCGTTGACCTGGCCGAGCAGGTCGATCCGCTCGGCGACGGCCGGCGGCAGCCCGGCGAGGAAATCGTCGGCGTCGCCGCGGCCGGCCACCAGCAGCCGCAGGTCGGGCATATCCGGCGCGAGCAGGTCGAGGGCGTCGACGAGCACGTCCATGCCCTTTCGGGGTTCGTCGTAGCGGCCGATGAACCCGACGGTCGGGGCGCCCGGGCGGGGGAATCCGTCGAACGGCTCGGCCCCCGAGTAGTGCGAGATCGCGACGCCGTTGGGAATCACCACCGCGTCACCGCCGAGGTGCTCCACGAGCACCTTGCGCGCAGCCGGTGATACGGCGATCCGGCCGGTGATCTTCTCCAGGAACGGTTGCAGCACGGTGTCGAACATCGACAGGAACCGGGACCGGACGGTGGCGATGTGGAAGGTCGCCACCAGCGGTCCGTCGTGGATCATGCAGGTGAGCAACGAGAGGCTGGGCGGCGCCGGCTCGTGGACGTGCACCACGTCGAATGCGCCGTCGCGCAGCCAGCGGCGCACCCGGGCTGCGGACACCACGCCGAACTGCAACCGGGCCACCGACCCGTTGTACGGAATCGGCACCGTCTTGCCCGCGACGGCCACGTACGGCGGTAGTCCCGGGGTGTCGTCGTCGCCCGGGGCCAGCACCGAGACGGTGTGGCCGAGCGAGATGAGCTCCTCGGCGAGATCGCGCACGTGGGCCTGCACCCCGCCCGGAATGTCCCACGAGTACGGGCAGACGATCCCGATCCGCACGGCTCAGCCCTGCGCCGGTCGCAGGTCGGCGAGCCAGAGCCGCTGCAGCATGTGCCAGTCGGCCGGCGCCTGCGCAACGTGAACGGCGAAGAAATCGGCCACCGCCTGGGTGCCGCGCGTGACCCGGTCCCGCAGCCGTCCCTCCCCCAGCTCGATCGGTGCGCTGATGGTGTGCCCCCAGCCGCGGTCGCCGACGAAGAACGCATGCACGCCGAGCAATGTCGCGCCGGTGGTGGCGGCCAGCAATGCCGGTCCGGGCGGCATCTTGGCGGATTCACCGAAGAAGTCCACCTCGATGCCGCCGTGCGACAGGTCGCGATCGGCGAGCAGGCAGACGAGCCGGTTCTGCCGCAATCGTTCGGCCAGCACCTGGGTCGGCGGCCGCTCGCCGCCGGTCAGCGCGACGACCTCCATCCCGATCGCCTCTCGGTACGCGACGAACTTGTCGAACACCGATTCGGGCCGCAACCGCTCGGCCACCGTCGTGAACGGCCCGTAGCGGTCGACGGCCCACATGCCCGAGGCGTCCCAGTTGCCCGAGTGCGGCAGCGCCAGGATCACGCCCTTGCCGCGCTCGAGCGCGGCGTCGATGTGTTCGCTGCCGCGGCAGTTGCGCTCGACGTCGGCAACCACCTCGGCATCCAGGCCGCGGAAGCGGAACGTCTCCAGCCAGTAGCGCGAGTAGGAGCGCAGAGCGTCGCCGACGAGTGCGTCCATGCGCAGCTCGGACATGCCCGGCCCGACGACGCGGCGCAGGTTCTTGCGCAGCTGCTGGGTGCCACGCCCGTTGCGGACCGTGGCCGCGTCGGCGGCCGAACGGAAGGCGCGCGCGGACATCGCGTGCGGCACGGCCTTGACCAGTCCCCAGCCGGCCGAGTACCCGAACCCGACGGCGGCATCGCGGGCACCGTCGAGGATCATCTGCGCGTCACCGTGTCACCGGACCGGTTCATGCACCGACCTGCTGGCGCGCCCGCGACTGCTGGTACACCGTCGCGAGTCGCTGCCCCACCGTGATCGTCGAGGCGGCGACCAGGACCCACAGCGCGATAGCGAGCACGTAGGGCACGTGCAGGCCCGGGAAACCGGCCAGTCCGGTGCCGACCAGCACGATGATGAGCCGCTCGGCCCGCTCGGCGATCCCCACCGTGGCGGTCAGACCTGCCGCCTCCGCGCGGGCCCGGATGTAGGACGTCAGCGACCCGAGCACGAGGCACAGCAGCGCGGCCAGCAGCAGCCAGCGCTGGCCGTCCTCGGCGAAGTACCAGACCAGCGCGCCGAAGACCGCGGCGTCGACGAGCCGGTCGCAGGAACTGTCGAGCACCGCGCCGAACGGCGACTCCCGGCCGCCCGCCCGGGCCACCGCGCCGTCGACGATGTCGAGCATCGCGAAGCCCCAGATGAGCAGGGTGCCGGCGAAGAACCAGCCGTGCGGGAAGAAGATGACCGCGCTCGCGACCGCGCCCAGCGTGCCCACCACGGTGATCGCGTCGGGCGTGATGCCGGCCCGCGCGAGGGACGTGCCGAGCGGCGTCAGCGCCCGCGAGACCGCGGCGCGGCCGTGGATGTTGAGCACGCTGGTCCCGGTGTCCGTTCTCTCGTGGATAGGTGCGCCCACGATAGCCGCAGCGACCGTCGACCCATGAACGCTTGTCCCGGACGCTGCACGGGTGTCGAATGCAAAAACGGCGCATGCGCCTGGACCGGTCCCGCGACGCGAGATGGAGCGGCATGTCGAAACAGAAGGCCACCAGCAAGGGCGCTGCCGCGGCGGCGGCGATCGAGACCGCCGAGCGTCCGGATCAGATCCGCAACGTCGCGCTGGTCGGGCACTCCGGCGCCGGCAAGACGACGCTGGTCGAGGCGCTGCTCGCCGCCACCGGGACGATTCCGCGCGCCGGCACCGTCGCCGACGGCAACACGGTCAGCGACAACGATCCCGTCGAGGTGGGCCAGCAGCGCTCGGTCGCGCTGTCGGTGTGCCCGCTGCGCTGGGACAACGTCACGGTCAACTTCCTCGACACCCCGGGCTATCCGGACTTCACCGGCGAGCTGCGCGCCGGGTTGCGGGCGGCCGATTCGGCGCTGTTCGTGGTGTCGGCGGCCGACGGCATCGACCCGATCACGGTCTCGCTGTGGGAGGAGTGCGCGGCGCTGCAGACACCGCGCGCGGTCGTCATCACCAAGCTCGACGCACCCCGCGCCGACTACACCGCGACGCTCGCCGAGTGCCAGCGGCTCTTCGGCGGCGCCGACGGGCAGGACGTGCTCCCGCTCTACGTTCCCGACGGCGACACCGCGCTCGTCGGGCTGCTCTCCGGGCGCCGCTACGACTATTCCGGCGGGTGGCCGGCGACCGATTCCCCAGCCTCGGACGCGTCGGGCGTGGACATCGAGGGACCGCGCGGCGCGCTGATCGAGGCGATCATCAACAACAGCGAGGACGAGTCACTGCTGGAGCGGTACCTGTCCGGCGAGGAGATCGGGTTCGACGTGCTCGTCGACGATCTCGAGACGGCGGTCGCGCGGGCCACGTTCTTCCCGATGCTGCCGGTGTGCTCGGGGACGTCGGTCGGCCTGGGCCAGGTGCTGGAGCTGGTGGTCGGTGGCTTCCCGCCCCCGGTCGAGCGGCCGGTCCCGCCGGTGCAGGCGCTGTACGGGATCGACACGAAGGTCGAGACGTGCGACGCGGACGGCCCACTGCTGGCCGAGGTGGTGCGCACCTCGGTCGACCCGTATCTCGGCCGGCTGTCGGTGCTGCGGGTGTTCTCCGGCACGCTGACCCCGGAGACGCCGATCCACATCTCCGGGCACGGCGGCGCGGCCCGGGGCCACCCCGACCACGACGCCGACGACCGCGTGGGGCAGCTGTTCTCCCCGCTCGGTGCGACGCTGCGCCCGATCGAGCGGGCGGTGGCCGGCGACATCTGCGCCGTCGGCCGGTTGGGCACCGCCGAGACCGGCGACACGATCTCGGCCAAGACCGCCCCGCTGCTGATGGCGGCGTGGGAGATGCCCGAGCCGCTGCTGCCGATCGCCGTGCAGGCGGCCACCCGCGCCGACGAGGACGCGCTGGCCAAGGCGCTGTCGCGGCTCACCGCCGGCGATCCCACGGTGCGCATCGAGCGGCACCCGGAGACCGCCCAGCTCGTGCTGTGGTGCCTCGGCGAGGCGCACGCCGACGTCGTGCTGGAACGGCTGCGAGCCACCGGCGCACACGTCGACACCGTCCCGTTGCGGATCGGGCTGCGCGAGACCTTCACCAACGAGGTCCGCGGCCACGGCCGGCTGGTCAAACAGTCCGGCGGGCACGGGCAGTACGCCGTGTGCGATGTGATCGTCAGTCCGCTGCCGCGCGGGTCGGGGGTGGAGTTCGCCGAGAAGGTGGTCGGCGGGGCGGTGCCGTCGCAGTTCATCAGCTCGGTGGAGAAAGGCGTGCGGACCCAGCTGACCCAGGGCCTGAACAACGACCACGTGCCCGTCGTCGACGTGCTGGTCACCCTCGTCGACGGCAAGGCGCACAGCGTCGACTCCTCCGATGCCGCGTTCCAGACCGCTGGGGCACTCGCGGTGCGGGACGCAGCCACGTCGAGCCCGCCGACGCTGCTCGAACCGCTGGCCCGGGTGGACATCACCGTCCCGGACGCGCACGTCGGGTCGGTGCTCTCGGACCTGTCCGGGCGCCGCGGCCGCGTGACCGGCACCGAGCCGGACCCCTCGGCGCGGCTCGGGATGGAACGCACGGTCGTGCACGCCGAGCTCCCCGACGTCGAGCTGGTGCGCTACGCGACCGCGCTGCGTTCGATCACCGCCGGCACCGGCCGGTTCCGGCGCGAGTTCGCGCGCTACGAGCTGGTGCCGCCGAACGTCGCGGCGGCGCTGCGGACCCCGGCCGAGGCCAACGCCTAGTCCGGCGCGTCAGCGCTTGCGGGTGCCGAACATCCCGCGGGTGATCTCCCGGCCGAGGACGGTCGCCGCCGAGCGCGCGAACGACTTGAACGCCGAGGACTTGAGCACCGATTCGACGACGGTGTCCTGCTTCTTGGCCGGCGCGGCCTTCTTGGCCGGGGCCGCTTTCTTCGCCGGCGCCTGGGCGGGCGGCGGGTCGGTCGACGCCTGCGGCGCGGGCGGCGGCGCGAGCCGCGCGGCCAGCCGCTCGTAGGCCGAGTCGCGGTCGACGCTCTCGCCGTACTTCGGCTGCAACGGCGACGCCGCGACCGCCTGCTGCTGGGCCGTCGCGTCGATCTGGGCCATCAATGAGCGCGGGGCGCGCAGCCGGGTCCAGGCCACGGGCGTCGGCGCTCCGGACTCGGACAGCACGGTCACGACAGCCTCGCCGGTGCCGAGCCGCTGCAGGTCGGCGGACAGGTCGTAGTCGCCGGTCTTGGGGTAGGTCTTCACAGCCTTCGCCAGTGCGGCCGCATCGTCGGGGGTGAACGCGCGCAGCGCGTGCTGCACCCGGCTGCCGAGCTGGCCGAGCACGTCGTTCGGGACGTCGCGCGGGTTCTGGGTCACGAAGAAGATTCCGACCCCCTTCGACCGGATCAGCCGCACGGTCTGGGTGACCGACTCGAGGAAGGCCTTGCTGGCACCGTTGAACAGCAGGTGGGCCTCGTCGAAGAAGAACACCAGCTTCGGCTTGTCGACGTCACCGACCTCGGGCAGTTCCTGGAACAGGTCGGCGAGCAACCACATCAGGAAGGTGCTGAACACCTGCGGTTTGTCCTGCAGGCCGGCGAGTTCGACGGCGGTGATCACGCCGCGGCCGTCGGCGTCGGTGCGCAACAGATCGCTGGTCTCGAACTCCGGCTCGCCGAAGAACTCGTCCCCGGCGAGGTTCTCGAAGCCGATCAGCTCCCGCAGGATGACCCCCGCCGTGGCCTTCGACAGGCCCCCGAGCTGGGTGAGGTCGGCCTTGCCCTCGTCGCTGGTCAGGTACTGGATCACCGCGCGCAGGTCCTTGAGGTCGAGCAGCGGCAGCCCGGCCTGATCGGCGAAGTGGAACACCAGCCCGAGCGAGGATTCCTGCGTCTCGTTGAGGCCGAGCACCTTGGACAGCAGGGTGGGCCCGAAGCCGGTCATGGTGGCGCGCACCGGGACGCCGGTGCCGATGCCGCCGAGGGCGAGGAACTCGACCGGGAAGGCGGTCGGCGTCCAACCCGTGTCCGCGGTGTCGGTGCACCGTTCGGCGATCTTGTCGTTGCTCGCCCCGGGTTGGGACAGGCCGGACAGGTCGCCCTTGATGTCGGCGACCACGACCGGTACGCCCGCCGCGGACAGCTGCTCGGCCAGCCCCTGCAGCGTCTTGGTCTTGCCGGTGCCGGTGGCGCCGGCGATCAGCCCGTGCCGGTTCACCATCGCCAGCGCGACTCGGACCTGCGCGTCCGGGTACGCCTTCGGGGTCTCGGCGCCGAGCACGACGGCACCGAGATCGAGCGCCGGACCGGTGGTGGCGTAACCGGCTGCGATGCGCTGCGCATCCGCGTCCCTGGGTTCGCTCATGCCGCAGATCTTCGCACCCCGCGCGGCGTTCAGAGCCAGGTGCCGGGCCGCTCCACGCGTAACAGGTTCTCGGCGACGCTCTGGGTGGGCTGCAGTTGGGCCTTGATGGCGATGATCGCCGAACCGCGCACGATGCAGCCGCTGCCCGGCATCGTCTCGTGCAGGATGTCCGGCTCGGTCTCGGCGAGCTGGCGCCAGCGGCGGGCCACGGCATTCGCGCTCGGCACATCGGGCAGGTCGGTGCCGACGAGTACCCGGCTGCCGCTGGACAGCTCCAGCCAGACCTCGTGCTGGCTCACTGGTCCGGCAGTTTGAGCTTGGACAGGTCGGGCATCTGCATCCCCGGCGGCAGCGCCGACGGCATGCCCTGCCCTCGACCACCCTGCCCCGGACCGCCCGGGCCGAACGCACCCGGCGGCAGGCCCGCGGGCAGCCGCGGCGAGGTCGGCCCGCGGCCGCGCTGGTTCTTGCCCTTCTTGCCCTTGCGGGTGTTCTTCGACGACTTGGTCGCGCTGCGCTTGCGCATGCCCGGCACGCCCATGTTGCCGAGCTGGCCCATCATCTTGCGGGCCTCGAAGAACCGGTCGACGAGCTGGTTGACGTCGTTGACCTTCACCCCGGAACCGTTCGCGATCCGCAGCCGCCGCGAGCCGTTGATGATCTTCGGGTTGTCGCGTTCGGCGGGGGTCATGCCGCGGATGATCGCCGCGGTGCGGTCGAGGTCCTTGTCGTCGACCTGGGACAGCGCGTCCTTCATCTGACCCATGCCGGGCAGCATGCCGAGCAGGTTGCCGATCGGGCCCATCTTGCGGATGGCCTGCAGCTGCTCGAGGAAGTCGTCGAGGGTGAACTGGTTGCCGGCCGCGAGCTTCGCGGCCATCGCCTCGGCCTCGGCCTCGTCGAAGTGCTGCTCGGCCCGCTCGATCAGGGTGAGCATGTCGCCCATCCCGAGGATGCGCGAGGCCATCCGGTCGGGGTGGAAGACGTCGAAGTCCTCGAGCTTCTCGCCGTTGGACGCGAACATGATCGGCTGGCCGGTGACCTCGCGCACCGACAGCGCGGCGCCGCCGCGGGCGTCGCCGTCGAGCTTGGTCAGCACGACGCCGGAGAAGCCGACTCCGTCCTGGAACGCCTCGGCGGTGTTGACGGCGTCCTGGCCGACCATCGCGTCGACGACGAACAGCACTTCCTGCGGGTCGACCGCCGCCCGGATGTCCGCAGCCTGTTGCATCATCTCGGTGTCGATGCCGAGGCGACCCGCGGTGTCGACGATGACCATGTCGTGCTGCGCCCGGCGGGCGAAGTCGATGGAGTCGCGGGCCACCTGCACCGGGTCGCCGACGCCGTTGCCCGGCTCCGGCGCGTAGGTGGGCACCCCGGCGCGCTCGCCGACGATCTGCAGCTGGTTCACGGCGTTCGGTCGTTGCAGGTCGCAGGCCACCAGCAGCGGCGTGTGCCCCTGTCCGCGCAGCCAGCGGGCCAGCTTGCCGGCCAGCGTGGTCTTACCCGAACCCTGCAGCCCGGCGAGCATGATCACCGTCGGCGGCTGCTTGGCATAGACCAGCCGTCGGGTCTCGCCGCCGAGGATCTGGACGAGCTCCTCGTTGACGATCTTGATGACCTGCTGCGCCGGGTTCAGCGCGCGGCTGACATCCTCGCCGCGGGCCCGCTCCTTGATCCGCGCGATGAACTGGCGCACCACCGGCAGCGCGACGTCGGCCTCGAGCAGCGCGATCCGGATCTCGCGGGCCGTCGCGTCGATGTCCGCGTCGGACAGCCGGCCCTTCCCGCGCAGGTTGGTGAAGACCGCGGACAGGCGGTCGGACAGGGTGTCGAACACGTGCTCAGGGTACGTGGCTAGGGGTAGGTTGACTCGCACACTGGATCCTGACCCCGTCCGGGAGGGCGTCGTGCGGCGACTCGTATTGGCGGGCCTCGGACTGACGACAATGCTGGCGCTCGTCATCGGGTTGGCTGCACCGGCCGGTGCGAGCGGGCAGAACTACGTGGCGTTGGGCGACTCCTACTCCTCCGGCGTCGGCGCCGGCAGTTACAGCGGGGGCAGCTGCGAGCGCAGCTCCAAGGCCTATCCGGCGCTGTGGGCGAAGGCCAATGCGCCGTCGTCGTTCGTGTCCGTGGCCTGCTCGGGCGCCGACACCTCCGACGTCATCAACAACCAGTTGAGCGCCCTGAGCGCCACGACGACGCTGGTGAGCCTGACCATCGGCGGCAACGACGAGGGCTTCAGCTCGATCATGGAGGACTGCAACCTGCGCGGCACGAGCACATGCGTGCGGGAGCTCAGCGCGGCCGAGGTCGACGCCGGCACGAACCTCCCGGCAAAGCTCGCCCGGGTGTTCGCCGGGATCGCCGCCCGGGCGCCGAACGCGCACGTGGTCCTGCTCGGCTACCCGCGCTTCTACGACCTCGCGCACAACTGCATCGGGCTGAGCCAGACATCGCGAGCGAAGATCGACGAGGGCATCGACGTGCTCGACGCGGTGCTCGCCCAGGCCGCGGCCGACGCCGGCGCCACCTTCGCCGACGCGCGCAGTGCGTTCGGCGGCCACGAGATCTGCGACAGCAACCGCTGGCTGCACTCGGTGAACATCTTCGACATCGAGGAGTCCTACCACCCGACAGCCAGTGGGCAGTCCGGTGGCTATCTCCCGGTGTTCAGCGCCGCCGCCTGACCGTCACTCGGTGTTGGCGACGAGCCGCCGCATCCCGCTCAGCCACCGGTCCGGGTCGGACGCCTTCTGCGCCCAGAACCGGCCCACCTCGGCGTGCGGCAGGATCAGGAACCGCTCCTCGGCCAGCGCGTCGACCACCACGTCGGCCACCTCGTCGGGCGAGATGATCTCGCCCGACGCGGCAACCGCCTTGGCCGCAGAATCGCCTGCCTGCAAGGGATCCATCAGCATCGGCGTGGCCACGCCGAGCGGGCACAGCACGCTGACCCCGATGCCCCGCGACCCGTAGGTGACGGCCAGCCACTCGGCGAGACCGACCGCGCCGTGCTTCGTCACCGTGTAGGGCGCGTCGCCCGGCGTCATGAGCAAGCCGGCCGCTGACGCGGTGTTGAGCAGGTAGCCGCGGCCGCGCTCGATCATCGACGGCAGCACCGCACGGGCCGCGTGCACCTGGGCCATGACGTTGACGTCGAACGCGCGCTGCCAGACGGCGGTCGCGTCGGCACCGGCGTCGTCCAGGCCGATGCCGGTCAGGATCCCGGCGTTGGAGCAGAACAGGTCGATGCGGCCCTCGCGTGCCAGGGTGCGCTGTACCAGCTCCTCGACGGCCGCGGCGTCGGTGACGTCCACCGTCTCGGCCACCGCGCCGACCTGTTCGGCGACCTCGCCGACGCGGTCCGCGTCGCGGTCGACGACCACCACCGATGCCGCGCCGGCGGCGGTGAACCTGCGGGCGAACGCCGAGCCGATGCCGCCCGCGCCGCCGGTGATCACACACACCGCGTCCTTGACGTCCATGTCAGACCTCCACTCCGAGTGCTGCCAGCACCAGGTCGGCGAGTTCGTTGGCCAGTTCGGCCGGTTTCTTGCGGCCGGTCGGCCGGTACCACAGCGGCAGTTCGTTGACGAAGCCGAAGATCGTGAAGGTGACGGTGTCGGCGCCGGCGACCGCGTCGAACTCGCCGCTGGCCTGCCCGTCGCGAACGAGGCGGCGCACCGCGTCGTGGTAGCGGCGGCGGGCGCGCCGGTACTGGGCGGTGCGCGCGTCGTCGAGGCGGTGCATCTCGCGCCAGAACACCAGCGCCGGGCGCGCGCTCGCCGCGGTGGTCAGGACGAGGTCGGTGATGACCGCCCGCAGCTTCTCGGCGGCTGAAACGTCGCGGGCCAGGATCTGCTCGAGGTTGGCCCACTGCCGGGCGATCAGGTCGCCGTACACCTCGTAGAGCAGGGCCTCCTTGCTGGCGAAGTGGTGGTAGAAGCCGCCCTTCGCCACCCCGGCGCGACTGATCACCTGGGCCACGCTGGTGCCGTCGTAGCCGTGCTGCGCGAACAGTTCCACCGCCGCGTCGAGCACCCGCTCGCGCGCGCCGGGCGGTGCGTGCGTGCCGGCCGCCGGGCTCACCGCGCCGATCGCAGTTCTTGGCGGGCGATGCTGCGCAGGTGCACCTCGTCGGGCCCGTCGGCGAGGTGCAGGGTGCGAACCTGCGCCCACGCCTCGGCGAGCGGGGTGTCGGAGCTGACCCCGGCCGCCCCGAAGGCCTGCACCGCGCGGTCGAGCACGTAGGACGCGGCCCGGGGCGCGGCGACCTTGATCGCGGCGATCTCGGTGCGGGCGTTCCGCGCGCCGACGGTGTCGATCAACCACGCCGCGTTGAGCACCAGCAGCCGGGCCTGGTTGATCGCCAGCCGGGATTCCGCGATCCACTCCTGCACCACCCCGTGCTGCGCGATCGGCTGGCCGAACGTCGATCGCCCGGCGGTCCGCGCGCACATGAGCTCCAGGGCGCGTTCGGCCACACCGAGAGAGCGCATGCAGTGGTGGATGCGGCCCGGTCCGAGGCGGGCCTGGGCCATCATGAAGCCGCCGCCCTGCGGGCCGAGCAGGTTCTCCCGCGGCACCCGCACGTGGTCGTAGTGGATCACGCCGTGGCCGCCGTGCGGGCCGTCGTCGTAGCCGTAGACCGTGGTCGAGCGCTCGATCGTCACGCCCGGGGTGTCCAGCGGCACCAGGATCATCGAGTGTCGCGCGTAGGTGGCCGCGTCCGGATCGCTGACGCCCATCACGATCGCGACCTTGCACTCGGGCCGCATCGCGCCGGTCGACCACCACTTGCGCCCGTCGACCACGAACTCGTCACCGTCCGCGGTGATGGTGGTGGCGATGTTCGTCGCGTCCGAGGACGCGACGCCGGGCTCGGTCATCGAGAAGCACGACCGGATCTCGGCCTCGAGCAACGGCTCGAGCCACTGGGTGCGCTGCTCGTCGCTGGCGAACATGGACAGCAGCTCCATGTTGCCGGTGTCCGGTGCCGCGCAGTTCATCGACTCGGGCGCGATCGCCAGGGACCGGCCGGTGAGCTCCGCGATCGGGGCGTAGTCGAGCACGGTCAGGCCCGCGCCGTAGCGGTCGTCGGGCAGGAACAGGTTCCACAGGCCGCGGCGGCGGGCCTCGGTCTTGAGCCCGGCCAGCACCTCGGGAGTGCGGAACGGGGTGCCGGCGGCCCGGTTGGCCGCGGCCTGGTCCTCGAACTCGTGCTCGGCGGGGTACACCGCGTCGTCCATGAACGTGGCCACCGCGGCCTGCAACTCCTGCGATCGCTCACTGTGGGCGAATTCCATCCCGGCTCCTCACTGGTCGGCCAGCGTCGACAGGGCTGCCTGCAAGAGGTTCGGCACCGCCTCGCCGAATCGTTCGAAGCCCTCACCGACGGTCTTGCCGGCGAGATAGCGGTGGTGGATGCCCTCGGAGATCACCGCGAGCTTGAAATAGGCGAATCCCACGTACCAATCCACGCGCTCGAGGGAGCGAGGCGACGTCGCGGCGTAGCGGGTCACCATGTCGCGACCGGTGAGGAACCCGTCGGCGGCGGTCATCTGCGGCATCGACCCGTCGCCCTGCTGCGCGAGGTCGGTGTAGACGGACAGCAGCCCGACGTCGGCGAGCGGATCGCCCAGCGTCGCCATCTCCCAGTCGACCACCGCAGCGATGTGGTCCAGATCGCCGGTGAACATGACGTTGGTGAGCCGGTAGTCGCCGTGCACGATCCCCGGCGCCGACTGTTCGGGCAGCGTCTCGGTGAGCCGGTCGATGGTCTGCGCGAGCGCGGGCAACGGCCGGGTCTCCGAGGCCTGCCACTGCTGGTGCCAACGGCGGACCTGCCGCTGCAGGAACCCGTCCGGGCGGCCGAAGTCGGCGAGCCCGACCGCGTCGGGGTCCACCTCGTGCAGCAGGAGCAGGGTGTCGACGAGCATCTCGCAGGCCCGGGTGGCGTCGTCGCGCTGCAGCCGGTCGAGCAGCTCGCGCTTGTCGAGCACCACGCCGTCGACGTAGGCCATCAGGTAGAAGGGCGCGCCGAGCACTGCTTCGTCGCGGCACAGCGCGACCGCGTCGGCGACGGGGACACTGCTGCCGGTCAGGCCGTTGATCACCCGGTACTCGCGGACCATGTCGTGCGCCGTGGGCAGCACGTGCGCGAGGGGTGGGCGGCGCAGCGCCCAGGTGTCGGTGCCGTCGGTGATGCGGTAGGTGAGGTTGGACTTCCCACCGGCGATCACCTCGCCGGACAGCTCGCCGTGCCGCAGGCCCGCATGTTCGGTGTCGAGCCAACGGCTCAACGCATCGAGATCCACCCCCGGCAGTGTGGCCACGTTGCGCACCCTAGGGACGGACCGACCGGTCGGTCAAGAGACACCCGCGTGGAAGAGGAGCCCGACGGCGTACGTGACCAACGCCGCGAACACCCCGATCGCAAGCTGCCGCGAGCCGGCGAACCACCAGGTGCGGCTGGTGAATCGCGACGCCACCGCGCCGGCGGTGAACAGCCCGACAACCGCCAGCACCGCGGAGAGCCACATCGACGACGCCCCGAACAGGTACGGCGCGAGGGGAACGAACGCGCCCACGCTGAACGCGAGCAGCGACGACGCGGCCGCGACCCACGGGTTCGGGAGCAGCTTCGGGTCGACGCCGAGTTCCTCGTGCGCGTGGACCACCAGTGCCTGGTCCGGGTCGCGGGAGAGCTGTTCGGCGACCTGGGCGGCGAGGTGCTCGTCCACCCCGCGCTGGACGAAGACATCGGTCAGCTCGGCCAACTCGCCCGCGGCGTTGGACGCGAGCTCGTGGCGCTCGACGTCGAGCTCGGCACGGGTGAGCTCGTTCTGGCTCTGCACCGAGACGTATTCACCGGCCGCCATGGAGAACGCGCCGCCCACCAGCCCGGCGAGGCCGGCAAGCGAGACGTCGCTCGCGCCGGCCGAGGCCCCGGCGACGCCGGCGATGAGGGCGAAGTTGGAGACCAGGCCGTCCATCATCCCGAACACGGTCGGGCGCAGCCAGCCGCCGGTGACGTCACGGTGCTGGTGCGTGGGCTCCGCAAGCGGCCGGCGCTCCGGCGGTGCTTCAGCCATCGGCATCCACTTCGTCCGCGACCTCGCCCTCGGACTCGTTCTTCGGCGTGCCGTCGGGGTCATCGGGCGGCCGGTCCGGCGGCGGCTTCTCGGGGGCTTCGTCGACGGGTTGGTCGCCGTAGTAGGGCGTTTCCTCGCGTTCGGCATGGAACCCGCCGTGGCGCAGGAACCACACCAGCCCGCCGATGAACACGATCACACTGGTCCAGTCGTTGAGCCGCAGCCCGAGGATGCGGTTGGCGTGATCGCTGCGCAGCGCCTCGATCCACACCCGCCCCGCGGTGTAGCCCATGACGTAGAGCGCCATCACGTTGCCGCGGCCCAGGCGCAACCGCCGGTCCAGCAGCAACAAGCCGAAGCCGATCGCGACGTCCCACAACGCCTCGTAGAGGAACGTCGGTTGGAAGTACCCGAGCACCGTGCTGGTGCCCGGTCCGGTGCAGCCGGTGGCATGGCCGATGTCGATGTCCAGGCAGTGGATCTGCAACTTCCACGGCACGCTCGTCGGGCCGCCGTAGAGCTCGTTGTTGAACCAGTTGCCGACCCGCCCGATCCCCTGCGCGAACACCACGCCGGGCGCGGCGGCGTCGGCGAACACCGTCAGCTTGATGTGCCGTCGGCGGCAGCCGATCCAGGCGCCCAGGGTGCCGAGCGCGATCGCGCCCCAGATGCCCAGACCGCCGTCCCAGATCTTGAACGCGTTCACCGGGTTTCGTCCGGAGCCGAAATACAACTCCGGGTCGGTGACGACGTGATAGAGCCGGCCGCCGATGATGCCGAGCACGATCGCCCAGGCGCCGACGTCCCAGACGTGGTCGGGATTGCCGCCGCGGTCGCGCCAGCGCCGCTTCGTCAGCCAGACGGCGACCAGGATGCCGATGATGATGCAAACCGCATAGGCCCGGACCGGCAGCGGGCCGAGGTGCCAAACGCTGCGGGTGGGGCTGGGGATCGCGGCGAGCACCTGCACCCCAACACGGTATCCGGGCGCGCGGTGGAGGTGGTCAGCGCTGACGCACGCCGGCCGCCAGCTCCTGTGCCAGCGCCCCCACGGCGGACACTCCGGCGGCATCGGGCGAGTCGAGCAGGCACCGCACCAGCGCCGAACCGACGATCACACCGTCGGCGAACGCCGCGACGTGCGCGGCCTGCGCCCCGGTGGACACGCCGAGGCCCACGCACACCGGGATGTCCGGGGCCAGCGCGCGGACCCGCTGCACCAGGGTCTCGGCCGCCGCGTCGACGCTGGCCCGGGCGCCGGTGACGCCCATCACCGCGCTGGCGTACAGGAAGCCGCGCGAGGCGCGGGCGGTCGAGGCGATCCGGGCGTCCGACGAGGACGGGGCGACCAGGAAGACCCGGTCCAACCCGTGCGCGTCGCTGGCGGCGTACCAGTCCTGCGCCTCGTCCGGGATCAGATCGGGGGTGATGAGCCCGGCTCCGCCGGCATCGGCGAGGTCGGCGGCGAACCGGT
The DNA here is from genome assembly GCA_963850835.1 of uncultured Actinomycetota bacterium. Taxonomy (GTDB): domain Bacteria; phylum Actinomycetota; class Actinomycetes; order Mycobacteriales; family Jatrophihabitantaceae; genus Jatrophihabitans. The sequence continues at coordinate 772,222 of CAWKNB010000012.1, forward strand.
CGACGCCGTAGCGCTCGACCGGGTTCCAGTAGGTCATGATCACCGCGGCGGCGCCGGCTTCGTGCACCGCCGACACCGCCCGGAACGCGTCGGTGGCGCTGACGCCGGCGCGCACCGCCGGATCGGCGGCGGCCTGGATCGTCGGCCCGTCCATCACCGGATCGCTGTAGGGCAGCCCCACCTCGACGATGTCCACCCCCGCCGCCACCATCGCGCACATGGCCTCGATGGACATCTCGACGGAGGGGTAGCCGACCGGCAGGTACCCGATCAGGGCGGCCCGGCCGTCGGCGCGCGCCTTCGCCAGCGCGTCCGACACGGCGCTCACGGCTGCACCCCCTCCGGCTCGCCGGGTGTGGCTCCCCGCGCCTGCGGTTCGCCTGCTTCCAGCCCGAAATAGCGCGATGCGGTCTCCACGTCCTTGTCGCCACGCCCGGACAGATTGACCAGGATGATCGCGTCCGGTCCGAGCTCACGGCCGAGGTCCAGCGCGCCGGCCAGGGCGTGCGCCGACTCGATCGCCGGGATGATGCCCTCGCTGCGGGCGAGCAGCGAGAAGGCAGCCATGGCCTGCGCGTCGGTGATCGGTCGGTACTGGGCCCGGCCGATGTCGTGCAGGTAGGAGTGCTCCGGCCCGACTCCCGGATAGTCGAGCCCGGCCGAGATCGAGTGCGACTCCACGACCTGCCCGTGCTCGTCCTGCAGGAGGTAGGAGCGGGCGCCGTGCAGCACCCCGGGCTCGCCGCCGGTGATCGAGGCGGCGTGCCGGCCGGTCTCGACCCCGTCCCCGCCCGCTTCGAGGCCGACGAGGCGCACCGAGGCGTCGGGTACGAACGCCGTGAAGATGCCGATGGCATTGGACCCACCGCCGACACAGGCCGCCACGGCGTCGGGCAGGCGCCCGCAGCGCTCCAGCACCTGGGCGCGCGCCTCGTCGCCGATGACCCGCTGGTACTCGCGCACCATCAGCGGGAACGGGTGCGGTCCGGCCACGGTGCCGAACACGTAGTTGGTCGTGTCGACGTTGGTCACCCAGTCGCGCATCGCCTCGTTGATGGCGTCCTTGAGCGTGCGCGAGCCGGTCGTGACGGGCACGACCTCGGCGCCGAGCAGCCGCATCCGGGCGACGTTGAGCGCCTGCCGGCGGGTGTCCTCCTCGCCCATGTAGATCACGCAGTCGAGCCCGAACAGCGCCGCCGCGGTGGCCGTCGCCACGCCGTGCTGACCTGCGCCGGTCTCGGCGATCACCCGTTTCTTGCCGATGCGGCGGGTCAGCAAGGCTTGCCCGAGCACATTGTTGATCTTGTGCGAGCCGGTGTGGTTGAGGTCCTCGCGCTTGAGCAGGATCCGGGCGCCGCCGGCGTGCTCGCCGAACTTCGGCACGTCGGTGATCGGTGAGGGCCGGCCGGTGTAGTCGCGCAGCAGGGCCGCGAGCTCGGCCTGGAACGCCGGATCGGCCTGGGATTCGGTGAACGCGGTGGTGAGCTCGTCGATCGCGGCGACGAGCGCCTCCGGGACGAAGCGGCCGCCGTAACGGCCGAAATGCCCGGTCTCATCCGGCACGGTGGGGACAGCTGGAGTGGTCATGACGTAGGGCTTCCGATCAGGTCGAGGTCTGGGATGGGCGTCAGCGCCCGCACCATCGACCGACCACAGCCGCATGCGTCATGGGGAGATGCTACAACCGGGGGGCAGGGCGTCGATCAGTCCCGGCGCCGGCGCTGCAGCGTGAAGGTCTCGAACGGCCGCAGCTCGCCGTAGCTGCCGGCGATCTCGTAGTAGGTCACCGTCATCGTCGTCCGGGCACCGGCCCGCTTGCCCGGATCGACGGCGAAGGCGGCGAAGCCGTAGGCCCGTCCACGGTCGCGGTTCGCCGACCACGGAGCGTCGGGTTCGTAGACGTACACCGGCGGCCGCTTGCCGGTCGTGGGGTCGGGCGCCCCGACGGACACGATGACCCGGCACTGCGGCGGGTCGAACAGCAGCTGGTTCGACGGCGCGGACGTTCCGCCACCGCCGATGATCATGTGGACCGTCCCGAGCTCGGTGTCGATCACGTCGGTGGCCGTGGCACGCGGGATCGGCGTGCGCGTCTGGTTGTCCTGCTGCCCGCGGATCGGCAGGGTGCGCTCGTAATGGTGCTCGTGACCGCACACCACGAGGTCGACGCCGTACTCGTCGAACAGCGGCAGCCATTCCTCCCGGACCCCGAGGTCGGCGCCGTTGAAGTTGTTCGCGGTGCTGATCGCCACCTGGTGCATGCACACCACGATCCAGTCGATGTCGCTGTTCGCCCGGGTGCGCTTGAGCTCGGCCTGCAACCATGCCTTCTGCGCTCCGCCGGAGTAACCCCGCACGTAGCTGCTGCCGCCGTCCTGGTAGCAGATGTCGTCGTTGTTGAGGCTGATGAAGCGCACCGATCCGACGGTGAACGCGTACCAGAGCCCACGGGTGAGCTCGGCCTGCCCGTGCACCGACGGCAGCCCGAAGTAGGTCTGATAGGCGCGGTAGCCGATCGGGCCGTTGCCGAGTTCGTTCTCGTGGTTGCCGGCGCTCGGCATCCACGGGCGGTTACGGGCGCTGCGGGTGTTGTTGGTCCAGAAGTCGTGCCAGGTGCGTACCCGGTCGTCGGCGAGGTTCGCGTAGCACAGGTCGCCGTTGAACAGGTGCAGCAGCGGCGCGACGCGTTCCACGCCGGCGGTGGTGTCGCTCGCGGCCGGCGAGCCGAGATTGTCGTTCACGAAGGGCGGGCTGGGCAGCGTCACCCCGGCCGGCGGCACGAACACCCGCCCGACGGTCGGGCGTGCCCTGGTCGCCGAAGCTGGTGAAGGTGAACGGCGCGCGGCCGGTCGGCGCGGTGCGAAACGTCCCGAACTGCGCCGTGGCGCCCTCGTGCACGGCGGCGTACGCGTAGACGGTGTCCGGGCGCAGGCCGCTGATGCGGGTGTGTTGGGCGTACACGACCTGCCCCGACTTGGCGTCGGTGTAGCTCGCGACCTTGGCCCCGACCGATCGCTCGTAGGCACCCCCGTCTGGCGCGAGCAACACCCGGGGCCGGCGCACCGGCTCCAGGCTGTGCCACGACACCGTCATCTCGGTCGCCGGGTCGTCGCCGAACTGCAGATGCAGGCCGTCCACCGGTGGTGCATCGCCGGCGACGGATGCGGCACCCGCCTGCGGGGTCGCGGCGGACGCGCTCGGCACACCGACCACGGCACCGGCGACGGCGGCTGCGCCACCGATGCCCAATGCGGCCAGCAGGCTGCGGCGGGACAGTTCTGATCCACGGAAGGTCTCATCGGTCACGCCCAGCAGCGTGGCTGCGGCGATGAACATGACGCCGCACGATCACCCCAACCGCGGCCGAACGCACGGTGAACACCGCGCGCAGACGTCACCGGCGGACACCGCAAGGTAACGAGGAGATGAACGGTAGATGGCGAATTCGTCGCCAGGTCGACGACGGGTTCGTCCACGTTTGACACTGCCAGCGTGGGAAACAACCTGTTGCTGGTGTTCGTCGTCGTCACGGCATTGGCTTTCGATTTCACGAATGGATTCCACGACACGGGCAACGCGATGGCGACCTCCATCGCCACCGGTGCGCTGAAGCCACGACTCGCGGTGGCGCTGTCCGGCGTGCTGAACCTGGTGGGCGCGTTCTTGTCGTTGAGCGTCGCGGCCACGATCGCCAGCGGTCTGGTCGACACGCAGGTCGTGACGTTGACGGTGGTGTTCGCGGGCTTGGCCGGCGGCATCATCTGGAACCTGCTCACCTGGCTGCTCGGCATCCCGTCCAGCTCGTCGCACGCGCTGATCGGTGGTGTGATCGGCTCCACGCTCGCGGCGGCAGGCAGCCACGGGGTGCAGTGGAAAGGTCTGTTCTCCAAGGTGATCATTCCCGCGGGGCTGTCGCCGATCATCGCGTGCCTGGTTGCGACCCTGGGCACCTACCTCGTCTACCTGTTCAGCCGCGGCGTGTCGGAACGGACCCGGTCCCACGGGTTCCGCATCGGCCAGATCGGTTCGGCGTCGATGGTGTCGCTCGCGCACGGCACCAACGACGCGCAGAAGACGATGGGCATCATCACGCTGGCGCTGATCGCGAACGGCACGCTGGGCGCCGGTGCGCAGGCGCCGGACTGGGTGATCGTGTCCTGTGCTCTCGCCATCAGCATCGGTACCTACATGGGCGGGTGGCGCGTCATTCGCACCCTCGGCAAGGGGCTGGTCGAGATCGACGCGCCGCAGGGCATGGCCGCGGAGTCGTCCTCGGCGGCGATCATCTTGCTGTCCAGCCACTTCGGCTACTCGTTGTCGACCACCCACGTGGCCACCGGGTCGATCCTGGGCACCGGCCTGGGACGGCGCGGCGCCGAGGTGCGGTGGGGTGTGGCCGGCCGGATGGCCTCGGCATGGCTGCTCACCCTGCCGTGCTCGGGCCTGGTGGGCGCGGTGTCGTACTGGATCGCCGACGGCATCGGCGGCGACGCCGGAGTGGTGGTCGTCCTTGCGCTCCTCGTGGCCACCGCGGCGCTGATCTACCTGCGTTCGCGCAAGACCTCGGTCAGCCACGACAACGTCAACGCCGAATGGGCCGGGACGGTCGCGCCGCCGATGGAGTCCGAGACCGAGCCGGTGGCGGCATGACGCTCATCACGAGCAGCACCGCACTTCGATCCCCGGAGGAAGCACGATGAACGACTGGATCGATCTCGCCGCCCTGGGCAAGATCCTGCTCGGCGGTCTCATCTGCGGTGCCGGTCTCCCGGCGGTGTTCGCGCTCGGCCTGCGCGCGTTGCACATGGGCGCCCCGGCGCCCGTCGGCGTCCCGAGCACCGGCGGCACCACGACCGCGACGGTCGACACCGGGTCCGACCGGCTCGTCGGCGGCAGTCCGCTCGGCATCGCGATAGCGGTGGTGTGCTTCGCGATCGTGCTGGCCGCCATCGGCTGGGGTATCTACCTGATCGTGGCCAGCAGCTGACCGCTGCATCACCAGCACCATCGGAAGGATCCGCTCAAGTGCCTTTGCCACCGTTCCTGTCATCGATCGTCGACTGGTTGCGTGCCGGCTATCCCGACGGCGTGCCCGAGCACGACTACCTGCCATTGTTCGCGCTGCTCGCCAGCCAGTTGAGCGACGACGAGCTCGAATCCATCGCCGCCGAACTCGCCGAGTCGTCGGATCCCGCCTCCGCGAAAGTGATCCGCGCCGCCATCGAGAACGTCACGCACGTCACGCCGCTCGACTCCGATGTCGCGAACGTGCGAGCGCACCTGGCCGCAGGCGGTTGGCCGCTGGCCCGACCGCAGCGGGCCGAACAACCGCGAACTGCCTGACCTCACCTGTCCGACACGCCGTCGACGGCAACGGTGAGCATCGAGGTGCGACCCGCTCGCAGTCCACACTGATCCGCTGGGTACCCTGTTAGCTGAAACCGAAATCGGCGCCTGCGTCGAATAACGGCAAGGTGAGGGAACCCATGACACGAATGGCATCTGGCGGGGCCCGCGGTCGTAACGCCGCGACCGGCTGGCCGATGACGACGGCGCTGGACCTGCTGGGTCGCCGATGGGCGATGCGGATCCTGTGGGAGCTGCGACACGGTGCGGTACGCGCCACCGAGTTGCAGGCGCGCTGCGACCAGATGTCCACCAGCGTGCTCTACCAGCGGCTGCGTGAGCTGGCCGACGCCGGCCTGGTCCAGCAGGACGAGTCCGATGCCTACCTGCTCACCGAGCTCGGGCAGGGTCTGAGCCAGACGCTGGTCCCGGTCGACGAGTGGGCGCGGCGTTGGTCCCGCACCGCCGCCGCGCGCCGGTTGCGCACTGCCGGCTGACTTTCGGATAACAAAACCGTGGACCTGGCAGCCGGCTGAGCCGGTGCACGTCGGCGGGTCAGGTACCGGACGGGAGCCGGAAGTAGTCCTCGGTGGTGACCCGGGCGAATCCGAGCGAGGTGTAGAGGCCGAGCGCGTGCTCGTTGTCGACCTCCACCTCGAGCCCGACCCGGCGGGCACCGTCGTCGCGCAGGCGTTGGCACACGCGCCTGAGCACGTCGCGGCCGATGCCCCGGCCTCGCAATGCGGCATCGATGACGAAGCCGTACACCCCACCCTCGCCGTCGTGCAGGGTCCGTCGTAGGTAGCCGACGGTCGCACCGTCGCGAACCACCACCAGGTTCATGCCGCGGCTGTCGTCGGCCAGCCCGGCGACCATGTCCTCGGGTGCGTATCCGAAGCCCTCCTGGAGCAGCCGGGCGACGTCCGCGGCATCGTCGGCGGTCGCCGCGCGCAGCGCCGTGGCCGGATCGACCGGGCCGGGTGCGGGCGCGCCGGTCAGCACCAGTGCGTGTTCGGAGTGGTCGAGTTCGCCGCCGAGGTGCTGTGCGAAGTGGGCTCCGCTCTCCCCCGCCCGCGGGCACACGAGCAGGACCTTGGTGTAACCGCGCTCCGCGATCAGCGGTCGGGCCGCCTCGACCAGGGCCGTGCCGATGCCTCGGCGTCGGTGCTGCGGATCGACCATGCCGGCGAGTTCCACGGTCGGCGCACCGAATGCGTACAGCCCGAGGAAGCCGACGAGCCGCTCGCCGTCCCACCAGAGCAGATCCTCGACCCGGCCGGCGTCCCGGCCGTGCAGCACGCCCCACTCGAGCTTGAGCCTGCCGCCGTCGGTGGCCACGGTGCGATGCTCGAGGTCGGCGATCGCCGCGAGCGCGGACTCGGACAGACCCTGAGCGCGTTCCAGCACGACGTCAGCGCACCAAGCGCGTCAATCGGTTATCGAAGCTCAGCGCGAGGCGCGCGGCGTGGCCGGGTGTGCGCCGGCGGTGACGAGCTCGGCGAGCGTGTGCCGCGGGTCGGCCCCGGTGACCAGGGTCTCCCCCACCAGCACCGCGTCGGCGCCCGCGGCGGCGAACTCGATCAGGTCGAGCGGACCGCGCACCCCGGACTCGGCGATCTTCACGATGTCGCCGGGCAGGCCCGGCGCGATGCGTTCGAAGGTGAACCGATCGACTTCGAGGGTACGAAGGTTGCGGGCGTTGACGCCGATCACCCGGGCGCCGGCATCGAGTGCTCGCGACGCCTCTTCCTCGGTGTGCACCTCGACGAGCGCGGTCATCCCGAGCGACTCGATGCGCTCGCGCAGCCCGATCAACGCGTTCTGCTCGAGCGCGGCGACGATGAGCAGCACGACGTCGGCGCCGTGCGCCCGGGCCTCGTGCACCTGGTAGGAGCAAACAACGAAATCCTTGCGCAGCACCGGAATGTGCACGGCTGCTCGCACCGCGTCGAGATCGGCGAGCGTGCCGCCGAAGTAGTGCTGCTCGGTGAGCACGCTGATCATTCGAGCGCCGCCGGACTCGTACTCACGGGCCAGCTCGGCGGGATCACCGATGTGCGCCAGGTGGCCCTTGGACGGACTGCGACGCTTCACCTCGGCGATCACGCCGACCCCGGGCGCCCGCAGCGCGGCCAGCGCGTCGAGCGCAGGCCGAACGCCCGCCGCCCGTCGCTTCATGGTGTCCAGCGAGACCGCAGCCTGACGAGCTGCGACGTCCTCACGAACCCCAGCAACGATCTCGTCGAGCACGCTGGCCACCGATCCGGCCTCCCGTCGATTTCCTGCACCGGAGATGAGTCGAGGGTAACGAGGTTCTTGTGATCCGTCGCACCCGGGCTCACCGGGTCGGATCCTCCCCGCGGTCGAGGTCGGTCCACAAACTGGTCGCGCGCGCCTGTGCCGAAGGCTCCGACTGGGCAGGACGCCGGTCATAGCGCGCCGACATCGCGGGCCAGCGGTGGCCGTGCCACGCGATGAGGGCTCCGGCGACGGCGACGAGCAGGCCGCACACGGCACCGAGCACCACCCAGCCCGGGTGCACCGTCACATGCGGGGTCACCGCGGCCGCGTCGACGGTCGGGTGGTGATCGGTCACCAGCACCCGCGCGCGGCGGGTGCTGATCGCCGTCGCCGCCTCGATCGAGCGCCACACCAGGCCCACGCCGGACAACAGCACCACGACGCCGACGATGCGGCGCACCAGCCCGCGGGTGGCGAGCACCGCGACGACGCCGGCCAGCGCCACCAGCGCCAGTGCGGTCGAGGCGGTGTCGACATCGCGACCGGACAGCATCAGCAGGTCCGCGTGCAGCGGGGCCGGGCGCGGCGTGGCGACCGTCTGCCAGGTGCGGGTGGCGACCAGGAGCGCACCGCCTGCGCCGAGCACCTCCAGCACGAGCGCGACGGTGAGCTCGCCGTGACGTTTCACGTGATGGTGCGCAGGGTCTCTGCGGTCGCGATCGCCTGCAGCACCGCGCGGGCCTTGTTGCGAGTCTCCTGCTCCTCGAGCGCCGGCACGCTGTCGGCGACGACGCCGGCCGCGGCCTGCACGTACGCCACGCCGTCGCGCATCACCGCGGTGCGGATCGCGATCGCCATGTCCAGGTCGCCGGCGGCGTCGAGATACCCCACCGCACCGCCGTAGACGTTGCGGCGCACCGGCTCCAGCTCCTCGATGAGCTCCATGGCGCGCACCTTCGGTGCGCCGGTGAGGGTGCCGGCCGGGAACGTCGCGGTGAGCACGTCGAAGGCGTCCATGCCCTCGGCAACCTGCGACTCGACGGTGGAGACGATGTGCCAGACATGGCTGTAGCGCTCCACCGCCCCGAACTCGACGACCTCGACGCTGCCCGGCGCGGAGACCCTGCCGAGATCGTTTCGGGCGAGGTCCACGAGCATCACGTGCTCGGCCTGCTCCTTCGGGTCGGAGACCAGCTCGGCAGCGAGCGCCGCATCGCGCTCGGCGGTCTCGCCGCGCCGGCGGGTGCCGGCGATCGGGTGCAGCACCGCGCGGTCGTCCTTGACCGTCACCAGCGCTTCCGGGCTGCAGCCGACGATGTCCACGTCGGCGGTGCGCAGGAAGTACATGTACGGCGACGGGTTGAGCGTGCGCAGGACGCGGTAGACGTCGAGCGGGTCGGCGTCGGTCTCGGCGACGAAGCGCTGGCCGACCTGGATCTGGAACACCTCGCCGGCACGCACCGCCTCGAGCGCCTGCTCCACCGCAGGCTGGTACTCGCCCTGCGGGGTGCGGGAGTCGGCGGCCTTCGGCGCCGGTGCGCCGATGACGGCGACCGTGGGCGGCGCGGGCGTGGCGAGCGCGGCCTGCATCACGTCGAGACGGTGCAGCGCGTCGGCATAGGCCGCGTCGAGTTCCACCCCGGACATCGCAGGATGCAGCACGGCGTTGGCGATGAGCACGACCGTGCACTCGTGGTGGTCGACGGCGGCGAGGTCGGTGACCAGCAGCATGGTGAGCTCGGGTAGGCCGAGCTCGTCGACCGCCTTGTCGGGCAGGCGCTCGATGCGCCGCACGACGTCGTAGCCGAGGTAGCCGACGAACCCACCGGTCAGCGGCGGCAGGTCGGGCAGCCTGGGTGCCTTGATCGCCCGCCACGCCTCGCCCAGCACGGCCAGCGGGTCGCCCTCGGTCGCCAGGCCCGACGGCACCGACCCGGTCCAGGACGCCTCGCCGTCGGCCACCGACAGGCAGGCCAGCGCGTCGACCCCGACGAAGGACCAGCGCGAGAACGACGCCCCCGGCTCCGCGGACTCGAGCAGGAACGTGTTCGGCCGGCCGGCGGCGAGCTTGCGATACACCCCGACCGGGGTCTCCCCGTCGGCGAACAGCGTGCGGGTGATCGGCACCAGCCGGTGCGACGCCGCGAGCCGCTCGAGCTCAGCGCGCCCGATGGGGCTCACGGGAAGATCTCGCCGGCGTCGAAGCAGGTGCGGTCGCCGGTGTGGCAGGCCGCACCGACCTGATCGACGCGCACCAACAGCGCGTCGGCGTCGCAGTCCAGCGCCACCGACTTGACGTACTGCGCGTGCCCGGAGGTCTCGCCCTTCACCCAGTACTCCCGGCGCGAACGGGACCAGTACGTGGCCCGGCCGGTGGTGAGGGTGCGGTGCAGCGCCTCGTCGTCCATCCAGCCGACCATCAGCACCTCGTGGGTGTCGTACTGCTGGACCACGGCCGCCACCAGCCCGGCGGCGTCGCGCTTGAGGCGCGCGGCGATCGCCGGATCGAGCTCGGACGAGTCGCGCGGGGTCATGCCCACGATTGTGCCGAACGCCGCTACCCGGCTGTCTGTGGCGTCGGCAGCAGCGCAGTCACCGGGATGCGGACGGTGACCGTACTGCCGTCGGTGACATCGCTGTCGAAGTGCACCGTGCCGCCGTGCGCCCGCACCACGGTCGCCACGATGGACAGGCCCAGCCCGGAACCGCCCCGCGCGCGGGTGCGGGCCTTGTCGGCGCGCCAGAACCGCTCGAACACGTGCGCCGCGGCGTCCGGCGGCAGGCCGGGGCCCGCCGTCGACGACAGTGATGACCACGCCCGCGATGTCGGTCGAGCCGCGCACCTGGATCGGACGACCCGCCTCGGTGTGCACCGCGGCGTTGGTGATCAGGTTGCGGACGACACGCAGCAGCTGGTCGCGGTCGCCGAGCACGGGCGGCATCGCGGTGACCTCGAGCGAGATCGGCCGCTCCGGGAAGGCGGCGCGCGAACCGGCCACCGCGTCGTCGAGCAGTTCGGCGATGTCGACGGGCACCCGCTCGGCGTGCTGCACCTGCTCCGCCTCGCCGCGGGCGAGCATCAGCAGGTCGTCGACGAGGCGAGACATCCGAGTGCCCTCGGACTCGATGCGGTCCAGATTGTCCTGGGCGGTGTCACCGGCGGCGCGTTGCATCCGGGCCAGCTCGGCGTAGCCGCGGATCGAGGTGAGCGGAGTGCGCAGCTCGTGGGAGGCGTCGGCCAGGAACTGGCGCATGCGCTGCTCGCTCGCCAGCCGCGCGGTGAACTGCAGCTGGACGGCGGCGAGCATCGTGTTGAACGACTCGGCCAGCTGGCCGACCTCGGTGCCCTCCTCGGCCACCGGCACCCGTCGGTCGAGCCCGGCGCCGGTCGGTGACAGCTCGGCGGCCACCTCCTGCGCGGTGCCGGTCACCCGGTACAGGTTGCGCAGGCTGCGCCGCACGCCCCACGCGGTCGCGCACAGCGCCACGGCGACGGCCACAGCGCCGATGATGAGCTCGACCGCGAGCAGGCGTTGCAATGTGCGGTCGATCTCGCGGGTGGACAGCCCGGTGACCACGATCAGTCCGTCGTCGTCCTGGCGTGCGGTGACCCGCAGCTCTTCGCCGTCGACGTGCATCGTCCGGATCGCCTCCGGATCGCGGGCGATCGCTGACTGTTCTGCCGTGGTGAGGTCCAGGTTCTCCAGATCGTTTCCGTAGCCGCCGGTGAATCGGATGCTGACCGCGCTGCCCGGTGCGAACGCGGCGACCCACTCCGCCTGGGTCTGCGGGCCGTTGCCACAGGGGATCTGCTGACCGGCCGGCGCGCCCGAGCCCCTTTGTACGCAGCGGCCGAAGAAGCCCACGTTCTGGGTGGCCGTCGATTCGAGCTGCTGGTTGAACCGTTGGTTCAGGAAGGTGCTCAGCGCGTAGTAGGTCGAGGCACCGATCGCCAGGACCAGCAACACCACGAGCGCGACCACACCGGTCACCAGCCGCGCGGTCAGGCTGCGCCGCCCCAACCGCCCGATCCGCCGACGCGGACCGGGATCGGGCTGCAGCGGCTCGTCGGCCGCGGACGGCGGCCCAGCCGGGTCGGGAGTGGCGACGGTGCCCGTGTAGGACTCGTCGACGCTCATCTACGGATTGTCACCCGCGCGGTGCCTTGATCACATACCCGGCGCCGCGGATGGTGTGGATGAGCTTCGGCTCGACGTTGTCGATCTTCTTGCGCAGGTAGCCGATGTAGAGCTCGACGATGTTCGACTGGCCCTGGAAGTCGTACTTCCAGACCCGGTCGAGGATCTGGGTCTTGGACAGCACCACCCGCTCGTTGCGCATCAGGTAGCGCAGCAGCTCGAACTCGGTGGCGGTCAGGTGGACCTCGACGCCGGCGCGGGTGACCTCGTGGCTGTTCTCGTCGAGCACCAGGTCGGCGACGGTGAGCACGCCGTCACGGCCGGCCTCGGGCGCCGAGCGGCGCAACACGGCGTGCACGCGGGCCAGCAGTTCCTCGACGCTGAACGGCTTCACGACGTAGTCGTCGGCGCCGGCGCGCAACCCGACGATGCGGTCGCTCGCGGCGTCGCGGGCGGTCAGGAAGATGACCGGCACCTGGGATCCGGCGGCGCGCAGGTTGTGCAGCACGCCCAGCCCGTCCAGACCGGGCATCATCACATCCAGCACGATCAGGTCCGGGTCCATCTCGGCGACCTTCGCGAGCGCGGAGGTGCCGTTGTCGGCGGTGACGGTCTCGAAGCCGTCGAAGCGCAGCGCGGACGACACGAGGTGCGTCACGTTGTCCTCGTCGTCGACCACGAGAACGCGGCGCTTGGTGGCGGTGGCGGTGGGTGCGATGGTCGCGGCACTCATCAGCGGACTCTCCAAAGTGTCGTCTTGGTCCTTGCTGTGTCCATCCTGAGCATCCCGCTTATGCTGAAGCGTGAGGATTACCTGTGAGCAGGATAGGTGCGCCGTCAACGCACGGCCAGGTCGGCCGCTCGCAGGCTCGCCTTGACGGCCTCGACGGTGAGGTCGCCGAAGTGGAACACGCTGGCCGCGAGCACGGCGTCGGCGCCGGCCGCGACGGCGGGCGGGAAGTGCGCGGCCGTGCCGGCACCGCCGCTGGCGATCACCGGGAGCGACACCGCGGCGCGGGCCAGCCGGATCAGCTCGAGATCGAATCCATCCCTCGTGCCGTCGGCGTCCATCGAGTTGAGCAGGATCTCCCCGGCGCCGAGGTCGGCGGCGCGCCGCAGCCAGTCGATCGCGTCGATGCCGGTGCCCTGCCGCCCGCCGTGGGTGGTCACCTCGAACCCGCTCGGCGTCGGCGGCTCGCCGGCCGGCACCCGGCGCGCGTCGGCGGACAGCACCAGCACCTGGTTGCCGAACCGCTGTGCGATCTCGCTGATCAGGTGCGGGCGCGCGATCGCCGCGGTGTTCACCCCCACCTTGTCCGCGCCGGCCCGCAGCAGGGCGTCGACGTCGGCCACCGACCGCACCCCGCCGCCGACGGTCAGCGGGATGAACACCTGCTCGGCGGTGCGCCGCACGACCTCGTAGGTCGTCTCGCGCCCGCCCGAGGACGCCGTGATGTCCAGGAAGGTGAGTTCGTCGGCCCCCTGCTCGTCGTAGCGACGGGCCAGTTCCACCGGGTCGCCGGCGTCGCGCAGGCCGGTGAAGTTGACGCCTTTGACCACCCGGCCGGCGTCGACGTCGAGGCACGGGATGACACGGACCGCCAGACTCACCCGGCCAAGTCTGCCAACCCGGTGATAGTGCCGGAACAATTCGGGCATAACGCTCCGACGGAGGCCGCGCCGCCGAGGAGGCCGAGATGAGCGAGACCGCAGGCACCGCAGAGCGCATGACGGGGGCCGACATCCGTGCGGTCGCCGCCGCGACGCTCGGTTGGACGATGGACGCCTTCGACTACTTCGTGGTCGTGCTCGTCTACGTCGAGGTCGGCGAGGACTTCGGGGTCTCTCCCACCCGGATGGCCTTCCTGACCACGGTCACGCTGCTGATGCGCCCGGTCGGCGCTGCGATCTTCGGCATGTGGGCCGACCGGGTCGGGCGGCGCAAGGTGCTGATCATCGACGTCAGCTTCTACTCCGCGGTCGGGTTCCTGTGCGCGTTCGCGCCGAACTACACGGTCCTGCTGGTGCTGCGGATGCTCTACGGGCTCGGCATGGGCGGCGAGTGGGGTCTCGGTGCATCGCTGGCGATGGAGAAGGTGCCGCCCGGCAAGCGCGGGCTGGTGTCCGGGATCGTCCAGCAGGGCTACGCGGTCGGCTACATGCTCGCCGCGGTCGCCTTCCTGCTCATCGACAACCTCACCACCTGGGGTTGGCGTGGGTTGTTCGCCTTCTCCGCCCTCCCCGCGCTGGTCGCGCTGTTCGTCCGGACCCGGGTCACCGAATCCGAGGTGTGGGAGGAAACGCGCGCGAACGCAGACCGCAACAAGACCACGGTGCGCCAGATCCTGTCCTCACCCACGGTGCTGCGCCGCTTCGTCTATCTCGTGCTGTTGATGACCGCGTTCAACTGGATGAGCCACGGCACGCAGGACATCTACCCGACCTTCATGAAGAAGGGCCTCGGCTTCTCCGAGAACACCGCGCTCTACGTCGCGATCCTCTACAACGTCGGCGCGATCTTCGGTGGGACGATCATGGGCGCGGCGTCGGAGAAGTACGGGCGGCGCGCTGTGGTGGTGTTCTGCGCGGTGCTCGGCCTGCCGATCCTGCCGTTGTTCGCGGCCTCGACGACGCTGGCACTCGTCTGCCTCGGCTCGTTCCTGATGCAGTTCGTGGTGCAGGGCGCGTGGGGGGTGATCCCGGCACATCTGACCGAGCTCTCCCCCGCCGAGATCCGCGGCTTCTATCCCGGGGTGACCTATCAGCTCGGCAACTGCCTGGCCGCCTTCAACCTCCCGATCCAGGAAAGCCTGGCGTCGTCGCACAGCTACACGTTCGCACTGGTCGCGACGATGATCCCGGTGTTCATCGCGGTGGCGGTGCTGGCCGCGGTGGGCAAGGAGGCCCGCGGCGGCCAGCTCTCGCGAGGCGAGCGACCCGGGGTGGACATTCCGGCCACCACCTGAGCGGTGTCACGCAGCGAGCTGCCGGCCCGCCTGCTGCGGCGCCAGCACCGCGCCGATGTGCGACCGACCCAGGACCGCGGCGGCGGTCTCGACGCCGGACAGCAACACCGACACCACGCCGGCGCCGGGCTGGGTCCAGTGGCCGGCGAGGAACAACCCGGGCAGTGGCGTGACCCGCCCGAGGCGGTTGAAGCCGGACTGGTCCGGGGTGTGCTCCCACCCGTAGGCGGCGCCGTCGGCATTGAGGGTGTACCGCTCGAAGGTGCGCGGCGTGCTCGCCTCGGCGAACGTCAGGTGCCCGGCCACCTGCGGAACGGCCTGTTCGACCCGGGCTCGCAGCGCCCGCAACACCACGGGTTTCGAATCCCGCCAGGACGTCGTGGCGTCGAACGGGGTCAGGGCCATCGCCGTGATCAGGTGCTGTCCACGCGGTGCGAGTGACGGATTGAGCAGCGAAGGCACCGAGATCACGACGCCGTCGAGCTCGCCGGCCCGAATGGCCGTGTCCGCGCCGTCGTGGTCCCAGGTGTCGTACACGTACGTCTTGCGCGCGACGCCGGGCAGGTCGGCGAGGTCGACGTCGGTGGCGAAGTAGGCGGCGACGGCCGACAGCGACCGGCGCATCCCGCGCACGCGCTCCAGGTAGGCCCCCGGCAGGTGCTGCGCCCCGACGAGATCCTCGAAGGTCATCAGCGCGTCGGCGTTGGAGATGACGACCGGGGCGGTGATGCGCTGGCCGTTGTCCAGCCGTACGCCGGCGACGCGGCCGTCGGACACCAGGATCTTGCGCACCCCACTGCGCACCAGCAACTCACCGCCGTCGCGGGAGAGGGCGGCGGTGAACGCGTCGACGAGACGGCCGAACCCGCCGACACATTGGTAGCTGCCCGTGTGCAGGTAGCTGAGGACCATCGACGACCAGCGGGCGAACGACAGCCGCGACGGCGGCACCCCGAGGAACACCCACTGTGCACCGAGCACGGCCTTGAGCCGGTCGTCGGTCAGGAATTCGTCGAGCACCTGCGCCAGCGTCGCCTCGCCGTAGCGCGCGAGCGTCGGGAACTGCTCGGGGTGGTCGAGCACGTCGGCCCGGGTCGCGTCGACCGGCAGCCGGAACAGCTCGCGGTTGGAAAGAGTGCACAGCCGCAGCACTTTGCGCAGCGCGCGTTCCTGGTCGGGGAATTCGGCGGCGTGCGCAGCCACGAACTGCTGCAGCCCGGCCGGCGCGTCGATGCGGAAGTCCGGGAAAAGCGCAGAATATCCCGTGGCCGCGCGGACGAACCGGACCCGCTCGCGCACTCCCAGCGCGCGCAGCACGTCGTCCACCAGCGCACCCTGGCCGAAGTCGAGCGTCTCGCATGCCGGAATGTCGAACAGGGCCGGGTCGAAGGTGTAGCCGCCGCGCCGGAACGAGTGGGCATACCCGCCGGGTTCGCTGTGCCGCTCCACGACCAGCACCCGGCGCCCGTGTCGGGCGAGCAGGGCGGCGCTCGACAGGCCGCCCACGCCGCTGCCAATCACGATCACGTCGTAGGCATCGTGCCTGGACTCGAGGTGGAAGCTCACTTCTGACCCAGGAACGCCGACCGGCCCGGACTCCTGTCACTCGGAAGGAGGGCCCAAAAGGGCGTCTGATACAGCGGCCAGTCACTGCGCCGAGCGCACGACCGCGCTGTAGTTCACCGGAAGGGGGACCCACGACTCGGCGCCGGGCAGGACCTGCGGACGGTCGGCGTCGACGGCCCATCCAGTGCGACCAAGCATGGCTCGAATCTCATCGACGTCGCGAAAGAGGAACACGTGATCCTCGGCTTCCATGTTGGCGACGGTCGACACAAACCCTGGGCTCGCCGGCGCAAGAGCCGAAATTAGCGACGCCAACATGACATCGGGCCGATCCACGTGCTCGATCACTTCGCAACACACGAGCGCATCGAAGCCCGCCGCTGTCGCTAGCCGGGTCAGGGAACCGGACATCGCGTCTTCATGATGCATGGACAGGCGACTCGGCTCGACCCCGATCGCTACGAGCGCGGCTTCTGCGTACTCAAGCGAACTTGCACTGATATCGACCCCGACGTATTCAAGTTCCGGTACGGCCTCGAACATCAAGGCAGCAAGCAGCCCGTGACCGACGCCGACCTCGACGACGCGGTCGCCAGCTCGCAGGAATGGTAGGAACGATTCTGACATGAAGCGGATCATGCGCGAGTGATTTGGCCACAGCGCGTAGGTGAGCGCAAGACCATCGAGGTAGTAACCACGCATCTTGGTCGGGTCATTATAGAGGTCGCTGACGAGTGAGTCGGCATCGCCCGACCGCGCATACTCCCCGGTGCGCATGAATCGCCCCTGCAGCCGCAGGAAGTCGAAGCTGACCGCGGCAAAGTCGAGCTCGGAGCGAAGCCCGTCGTCCGAACCACTGCCACGTATCCGAACGCCTTCTCGGCAAAGGCCCATGACGGATCATCGTCGGCAGGTGTTTGTCGATCAGACCACCGCCGGCGACCGGATAATCCGCGCGCAACCGTGCGCAGACGTCCAAGAGTTCGGACCGCGTTGCAGAATGGATCATCACAACGGGACCTCCTCGTCGCTGATGTACTCGATCACCATGCCCGACCGTCGCTGTACAAAGCCGATCATGCGTGTGAATGCAACCGCATGCACTGGCTGACACACGATCAAACTCCCCCGCGCGTGCTCCTCGTTCAGCGCTGTGCCGACATCCGGCACGGAGTAGCACAGATGGTCAAAGCCCCCGCCCCGGTTCAACCGGGCGGCGATAGGCCCGTCCAATCCGGCGATCGGCGCAACCAACTCGATGGGGACGTCACCGTCCGCGCACACCAACGCCACAGTCACGCGCTGGACCGGATCGTCGATCGGATCGACGACCACGGACGCACCCTCCGCAATCACTCGAGCCAGCGCTGGAGCCATGCGCGGCACTACATAGCCGATGTGGTGCAGCCCGACGACCTGCACGTCAGTAGCCCTGGTAGACGAACGGCACACTGCCAACCGTCGCGATGAGCGCAAGAGCGATCAATCCCGCAAGGGCGACTCCGATGATCATCTCAGCCACATACCGAGGCAATCGGCGGTGCAAATCTAACTTCGGCCTGGTCATGTCTGTACCTCGTTCATTTCGCTGCACACTGTGTCTTGTCGTCCAAGTTCCGCAGATGACGGCAAATGAGATCGCTCAGATACCGGACCATCGGACGGCTGTTCGTCATGTGGTCGATGTCTTTGAATCGCAAACCGCCTAGGAATCGCGTCGGCGACCGAGAAACGTACAACATATCCTTGGTCCTGTGTCGGTCCGCGTACATAGCCAGCCGAGCCTCGATTCGCATCAGCGCTGCGTTGTTCGCCTTATTCGCCAGAGTGACCGGATTCATCGCAGACACGTAAGCGACAGTCGGAATCTTCGATTTCGCAACCGCCGCGAACATCTGATTGACGATGCTGTCGTTCATCGTCGAGCCATCGGTTCTCGAGTCACGCAGCAATGCTTCACCGAGGGCTTGGCCTGACGAACCAACCGGTATGAGCGGACGGTAACGCGTCCAGAATTGAAGCGGCGATTGCATCGTTGCAACCAGGGCCGCACCGTGCAATCGAGGAGGCGACTTCGGAGCCGGGGCCGGATTCGGTGCGATATTGTCCAAGATTTCGTCCAACCGCTGAGCGTAGCTCCAGCGGTCGCGGATCACTGGGTAAAGACGGCCCGCTGCGCCCAAAGCGGCATCCTCCGGAGAATACAGCGACGCAATAAACTGCCAATTTGCCGGATCTTTCGCCAGGTGCACGACCGTCGCCGAGTTCAGGTTTGTCCACTCTTGGATCTGTCGATCATTGAATGCCCAGATCGGATTGATATCAAGCATCAGCAGATCTGGTTTCGTCGCGAGCGCGTCTTGGACCGCGTTGTACACGTCCATGATCCTACCGGCCTCAAACAGGTACATATTGACTTGTGTCTGCTTGCCGTTGATGGTCGGCAGTTGCTGCTGCACGTACTGCGGAATGAATCCCGACGCACCAGGCGGCACATTCTGTAACGTCGAGGTGCCGATCCACGCGATGGTGAACTTGGACGGATCGCTCTTACGATGCAGCCAGCCGCGAGGGTCGTTCTTGTCCAGAACGAGATCACGCACGTCACTCGAGTGCAACTTCCGGTTGTAGTAGGTCTTGCTCAGGTGCACCTTCGGTGCCGGAAACAGCAGGCCCATCATGGCAAGACCGACGAAGAGCCAAACCACCGTACGTAAGAGCGACAGCGGCTTGCCGAGCGCTCCGCCGAACCTACGGTCGAGCAGGCGTGTTGTGTCCTTTACGTTGCCGATCAATTGACACCTACCAGTGCTGAGTAGACAGGCACAATCTGGTCCGCATTGATGACCATCAGTGGGAGAGACAAGCCGAAAAACGTGACCATCGCGACCATCTTCGGTAACCTTCGGTGGAACGCCTCAGGATTCCTCGGTGCACGCTTCGACATAACATATCGATGCCCAATGAGTCCACTCGCGTGATACAGGCCAAAGATCACGAGCGGCAGCGATATGTCGTGCCACAGCGCGATCGCCATGATGGTCAGAAAGATCGCGCGATATTGGGTCTCCTGCCGCATCCCACCGAACGGCACGAACACATTGCGCTGAAAGAAACCTGTCAGGCTCATGTGCCAGGAGTTCCAAAATGACTGAGGATTCGTCTTGGCATAAGGCCAGTTGAAGTTGCGTCCGATGTCAAAGCCGAGCAAACGGGACGCGCCCACCGCCAGGTCGGAGTAACCGGCAAAATTGAAGAAGAAGTACAAGGTGAACAACAGCAACTGCAGCCAGGCCATACCGACGCTGTTCGCGTCGAGTGCAGAGAACACGTTACTGCTGGCCTGCAGTGGGTACGACAGAACGAACACCTTGAACAGGCCGCTGAGGACGAGCAGGAGGCCCTCGCGCAGATCATCTCGCAGACCTGTCCGCATACCGACGCTTGAACGTATCTCGGTGTATTGGATAACCGGACCAATGAGCTGCACTGGTGGGAAGAAGCCGTAGAAAAAAGTCTCATCCGGGCGAAGCACATTGAACTGTCCGAGATAGGTCTTGATCAGGAAATCAAGCCCACGAAATGTCGAGAACGAGAGCCCGAGAGGCAGGATAATGTCGCGCGCAAGGTCGATCGCACTCCATTTTCCGATGACCGAACTGATCGCGCTGTTTCCGACCAGGTTGAAGTTGATGACGAACGCGTCGGTCCAGATCTTCCATACGACCATCGGCACGAGTACGAGAATGAGTGAGATTGCGAACACTGGAGTCGCGAAGCGGCGCTCGGCGGTCAAGGCAATGAGTGCCTGCAACAATCCGATCAAGGTCCAGAACACGATGTAGAACAGCGCTAATCGCGGAGCGATCAGCCACAGCAGGTATAGCCCGGTCAGTCCGAGGAAAAGGCGCCGGAACAGGGAGCTGCGCACAAGCCGGTAGATCGGCAAGACCACTATCAAGGAGATGAACAAGTCAGCGAAAAACTGAAATGAGTCGAAATTGAGCACGCGACTCGACTCTCAACGGACCGAGATATGGCTTGGCACCGGTGCGATCTGCAAAAGTGTGGCTCGAAACTCATTGGGCGCCGACTCGCGGAATCCATGGCGGGGGTACAGGTCGGCTACCAGCGAGTTCTTGGCTGTTGGCGCGTAACGGCCTACGAACGTCGTCGGCCCTCTCTCCGCGGCGTCGCCGGCGAGGGTTGCCAGGAACCCCGTTTCCAGACCACGGCTAAGGACGCGGCAGGACATCAACAAGGTGTCGATTTCCCACTCCGGATCGGTCGAGTGCAAGATCGCGACACCCACCAAACCGTAGTCGCCAAATTTGTCGCGCACTCTCATCGCTCGTACAAGATATTCGTTGTTAGCGAGCAAGGAGCGGACGTCCGCTTCAGACCGACGGATTGTCGTCAAGTTGAACTGATTTGTCTTGTTGATCAGTTGAGCGACTCGGCCCACGTGCTTCTCAGTGACTCTTACGTACTCCAGCTTCAGCTCGAGCGACGTGAGAAACTCCTCGCGTGTCATCGCCGCCGCGGCTTGCCGACGGTCGCCCTCCTGCTTGATCATGTCAGTGCGGACAAGATCTTCAGCCGAAAGGGCCAGGTCCCGAAAGAGTCCGCTGCTCGGTATCAGATCGGGAAGCAACGCTGACTCCTCGGGCACCTGAAGGCGTCGCACCTCGGCCGCATCGTTACCAATCTCGGCGAGTTCATAATCGCTGTCGTCCACCATGACAAGCGCGTCGAGACCGACATTCAGCTCTTCCGCGATCTCGCGCAGATTCTGCGACTTTGGGCTCCAGTTGACGCGCCACGCCGCGATGTCCTGGTCTCTCAGTACCATGGCATCATGTTTCGCAAATACATCAGCAACCTCGCGAGAATTGTTCTTACTCGCGACGGCCAACAGTATGCCGCGCTCGCGCAAAGATTTCAGTACACGCTGGAAGCCTACGAAAGCGCTGCCGGGGAAGGCAGAGCCTAGATCGATGCCGCCGATACCATCCTCACCGACGACGCCTCCCCACAGCGTGTTGTCGCAGTCCAGCACGATGCATTTCGGGCGCGGTCGCGTCTGGTGCAGGATCCTGTCGCCCAGGTGGCCGCCCAGAAGATGCCAAAACTCGGTCGTGTAGGGCTGTTTGTACACCATCTCCTTCACGACGTCGCGGCTCTGATCTACTCCCATGGAGAGCTGCCACGCTGCGACGTCGACCCATTGGACAGGCGCGCCGGCAATGCCGGCGACGAACGCCTCGCGCGCGGCGGTGTGTGCGCTCGCGAGCCTCATCGCAACGACCGAATCCGCAAGATCAACTCCGATCGGAGTCGGGTAAGGAGGCGCACCGACGATTACGGGATGCGCGACGTCGCGCGCCGCCTGACCGACTGCTTGACCAAGCTCCGAGACAGCTACCGCGATGTCACGCACCACCTCATCACGGCCGCAGGCGATCTGTTCGAGTGCGGTCTCGAATATGTCCTCGATACGCCAGATGATGATCAGCGCGTCCACCGAGCCCAGCGCGGCGCGCGGATCGAAGCAGACCTCGCGGATTTGGTTGTAGTCGGCGAACACAAAATGTGGCGCGAGCCCGTTTCCGAGCAGGTGAGCGCCCAAGAACGCCTCGAGTGGCTGCGCAGTGTAGGTCGCGGCAACTCCGATTACGAGGTCGGGCTCAGCGGGTGTGGCCCGGGAGTGCGTCAACCATCGACGCTGAGCCGCCAGCACATCGTCGTGACGTGTCATATGTCAGCAACGCCCTTGGACCGTAGGACGGCCCGCGCGGCTCCGATACTGTTCATCTTCATCATCTCGCGAGTAGAGAGTCGCACATCGAAACTGTCCTCGATGAGCATCACAAGCGTCATCGCGGCCAGGCTGTCCCACCGCGGGGTGTTCTGTGGGGCGGTGTCGTCACTCAACTCGGACGGGTCAAGCTTGAGCCCTTCTGCAAACACATCGGTCAGGCGGTCGGACATGTGCGAATACTCTCCATGAGACGCTGAATGCTTCCGGACGGCGACAGTATAAGAACGCGGCGGACGGGCAGCGACCATCGACACCCCGGAGCGACTGGTTGGCTCTGCCGGAGCGCCATCGGCCGCGCCGTGACACGCGAGCGATGGCCAGTGGCACCGGGCATCGCGATAGGCTGTCGAGGAACTCGGAGATGAAGGTCTGCACCTGCCGCGAGCCGCCTGCATCTGTTCCTCGGGTCGAAGCGTCGTAGGCGACGAGCGCAAGTTCGAACCCGTCTTCCTGAATCTTCGCAAGGAACTCCAGCGGATCGTAGTACGAGGTTCGCTTTGGGTTGAACTCCAGGAAAACCTGCAGTTGCGGGTTGTTCTGGATGGTTCTCGCCATGCCACGCCAAATCTCGCGCTCCGCGCCCTCTGCATCGATCTTGATGAAGTCCACCCGATCCGGCAGTACGTCGTCCAGCCTCGCGGTGGCCACGTCGATCATCTGACCGTCGTAGGGCGCCTCGTTGGTGACACGGGCATTCATCGGACGCTCCTCAGAGAAGAAGAACCGCACATTTTCTCCGGTGGTGGAGTGGGCAGCCACCTCTCGAACCTCGTCGATCTGTCGAATACCGCTGATCCACAACGACTTCCGCAGGAGGCTCGCAATGTGAGGATTCGGTTCAAACGCGAACATCTTTCCCGTCCGCCCAACACAACGACCCATGAGGATCGAGTAGTAGCCGTAGTTTGCCCCCACGTCCACCGCGACCATCCCGGGCTTCAGCACGCGCAGCATCGCTAGGGTGATCCATGACTCCCAGTAACCGTCGGTCATGAGGTGTGGGGCGAGCACATGATCACGAGTATCCACGAAGATCTTCATGTTGCCGAGGACCCGGCACACTGCAAGGTGGTCCCCGAGGTAGCTGCAAAATCGCGAACGCTTCGCGTGAAGCTCCAGATCGAGCTTCTCCATGTCCGCGGAAACGAACGAGTCAAACGCCAGCCGTTCCGCGCGCAAGCGATCGACGAGCTCACGCATCCCGTCGAGGTCGTCAGCTACCGCGAGTGTCGCACTGCCCAGATCTCCCACTACATCGGTGAGGACTTTGCGCGAGTGTCGATCATAGGGGCGCAACACCATGGAGGTCAGGTATTTCAGATAGGACCGCGGCCCACCTTCGCGCGGTGGCTGCCAGCGGGCGCGCGCTCGCTTGGCCGCGCCACGCACCCTTGCCTCTGCCCGTGCTCGCGCTTGTCCCTGGCTAGTTGTCCGTGCCATTCTCACTCCATTTCGCGACGGTCGGAACGCGCGGTGCGCGGATCGCGTCGCCCACGACTCCGATGCGGCTCAGGCGCCTGGCGAGCCTATCGTGCACTCAGACTCTCTCGTGCCCTCACACGCGTACGCGGGGCCCGAACCCACGAATAGTCGCGCATGTCAGCGCACGGCGGCGAGTGCTTCGGGCAGGGTGAACGCCCCTGCGTACAAGGCTTTCCCGACGATCGCACCCTCGACGCCGAACCCGGTCAATCCTGCGATCGCACGCAGGTCGTCCAGTGACGACACACCGCCGCTGGCCACGACCGGGCGTTCGGTGCGCGCACACACATCCTTGAGCAGTTGCAGGTTGGGACCGGTGAGAGTGCCGTCGCGACGCACGTCGGTGACGACGTAGCGCGCGCAGCCGTCGGCGTCGAGCCGGGCGAGGGTGTCCCAGAGGTCACCGCCATCCTGGGTCCAGCCGCGCGCGGCCAGGGTCGTTCCTCGCACGTCGAGGCCGACCGCGATCTTGTCACCGTGACGGCCGATCACGTCGCGCACCCAGTCCGGCGATTCGAGTGCGGCGGTGCCGAGGTTGACCCGGGCGGCCCCGGTGGACAGCGCGGCCTCGAGCGACACGTCGTCGCGGATCCCGCCGGACAGTTCGACCGCGACGTCGAGGCGCTTGACCACCCCGGCGAGCAGCTCGCGGTTGCTGCCCCGGCCGAATGCGGCGTCGAGATCGACGAGGTGGATCCACTCGGCACCGTCGCGCTGCCACGAGAGGGCAGCGTCGAGCGGATCGCCGTAGGACGTCTCGGTCCCGGCGGCACCTTGCACGAGGCGCACCGCGGCGCCGTCGGCGACGTCGACGGCCGGCAGCAGCTCCAACGTCATCATTTTCTCTTTTCGAATACGAGCAGGTAGAGGACGGGTGCGCAGATGACCAGCGCCAAGGCGGTGACGAGCACCGCGGTCAGTGATCGGCTGAACAGCCACACCGTGAGCAGGATCAGCAGGAGCACCGTGGCGAACGCACCCCACGCGTCGCGGCGGAACCCGGGGCCGTGCTGCCACAGCCGCACCCGCCGCCAGCCGAGCGCGCGTTGCTCCTTGCGCGCCCGCGCCGCAGCCGCGCGTCGCTGCTCGGCCTCGCGCGCCGCAGCGGCCTCGGCGGCTCTGCGCTCGCGCTCGGCGCGGGCAACTTGGCGTTGTTTGCTCATACGGTGCCCAGCCAGTTCTCGAGCAGTTGCGCACCGGCGTCGCCGGACTTCTCCGGGTGGAACTGTGTCGCGCTGACGAGCCCGTCCTCCACCGCGGCGACGAATCGCTCGCCGTGCACCGACGTCGACACCAGACCGGACGTGTGGTGTGCGGCGTAGGAGTGCACGAAGTAGTAACGCGTGTCGCCCGGCAGTCCGGCGAAGATGTTCGAGCCGGTGCACACCTCGACGGTGTTCCATCCCATGTGCGGCAGCACCGGCGCCCGCAGTTGCTCCACCCGGCCCGGCAGCACGCCCAGGCCGTCGGTCTCCTGGCCGTGCTCGACGCCGGCGTGGAAGAGCACCTGCATGCCCACGCAGATCCCGAGCAGCGGGCGCAGCGCGCGCAACCGGGACGCCACGATCTCCGCACCGCCGATTTCGACCAGCCCGGCCATGCACGCAGCGAACGCGCCGACGCCCGGCACGACCAGACCGTCGGCGTTCAACGCTGCCTCGGGGTCCGGGGTCACCGACACCGAGGCACCGACCCGCTCGAGCGCCCGCTGTGCGGAGCGCAAATTGCCCGACCCGTAGTCGAGCACGACGACGCGTTTCATCCGCGGTTACAGCACGCCTTTGGTCGACGGCACCCCTGGCACCCGCGGGTCGAGTTCCACCGCGGCCCGCAGTGCCCGGGCGACCGCCTTGTACTGCGCCTCGGTGACGTGGTGCCAATCGCGCCCGGACAGCACGTTGACGTGCAGGGCGATCGCGGCGTGATAGACGAACGATTCGAATACGTGCCGGGTCAGCGTGGTGGCGTAGTCGGGGCCGATGGTCGGCGGCGCGCCGTCGGGCTCGTGGTGCACGAGGTAGGGCCGGCCAGACAGGTCGACCGCTGCCTGCACCAGCGTCTCGTCCATCGGGATGAGCGCATCGCCGAAGCGGCGCGTGCCGGCCTTGTCGCCGGCCGCCTGCGCGAACGCCTGGCCGAGCGCGATGGCGGTGTCCTCGACGGTGTGGTGCGCGTCGATGTGCAGGTCGCCTTCCACGTGCACGGTCAGGTCGAACAGGCCGTGCTTGCCGAACGAGGACAACATGTGGTCGTAGAACCCGATTCCGGTGACCACGTCGGTGTGGCCCGCACCGTCGAGGTCGATCTCGACGAGCACCTTGGTCTCGCTGGTCTGCCGATCGATCCGGCCGCTCCTGGACATCGTCACCTCGCCCCTGTCGCGAGCGCGTTTACTCACAACACCTCTTCCAGCGCACGCCGAAACGCGGCCATTTCCTCCGGCGTGCCGATGGACACGCGCAGCCAACCATCCGGGCCAGTCTCCCGGATCAGCACACCGCGGTCGAGCAGCTTCTGCCACACCGCGTGCCGGTCGTCGAACGTACCGAACAGCACGAAGTTGGCGTCGGAGTCCGCGGCTCGCAGCCCGATGTCGCGCAGCCACTCGACGGTGCGGTCCCGTTCGGCACGCAACACATGCACCGCGCCGAGCAGGTCGCCGGCGTGCGCCAGCGCCACCCGGGCCACCACCTGGGTGGTCGCGGACAGGTGGTAGGGCAACCGCACGATCCGAACCGCGTCGACCACCGCCGGCGCGGCGGCGAAATAGCCGAGCCGGCCGCCGGCCAACGCGAACGCCTTGGACATCGTCCGGGTCACGACCAGCCGCGGCGAGATCGGCAGCAGCTCCAGCGCGCTGGGCACGCCCGCGCGGCGGAACTCTCCGTAGGCCTCGTCGACGATCACCATCCCCGGCGCGGCGGCGACGATCGCGGTGATGTCCTCCAGCGGCAACGCGGTACCGGTGGGGTTGTTCGGCGAGGCCAGGAACACCACCGACGGACGGTGCTCGGCCAGCACGTCGAGCGCATGCGTCACGTCGATGGCGAAGTCGTCGCTGCGCCGGCCGACGAACCAGTTCGTGTGCGTATCGCGGGCGTACTCGGGATACATCGAGTACGTCGGCGCGAACGACACCGCGGTGCGGCCCGGACCGCCGAAGGCCTGCAACAGTTGCAGCATCACCTCGTTGGAACCATTGGCCGCCCACACGTTGTCCGCCTCCAACGGCACCCCGCCGTCGGCTGACAGATATGCCGCGAGGTCGGCGCGCAGTGCGCGGGCGTCGCGGTCCGGGTACCGGTTCAGGCTGCCCGCGGCCTCGGCGACGGCGGCGGCGATGTCGGCCACCACCTCGTGGTTCGGCGGGTAGGGGTTCTCGTTGGTGTTGAGCGTGACCGCGACGTCGAGCTGCGGGGCGCCGTATGGCACCTGGCCGCGCAGCTCGTCGCGCAGCGGCAGCTCGTCCAGCTCGGTCATCGGCGCGACAGCCGCGCGGCGACCGCAGCGCCGTGCGCCGGCAGGTCCTCGGCGTCGGCCAGCGCGAGCACGTGCGGCGCGACCTGCGCCAGTGCGTCCGCGGTGTAGTCCACCAGGTGCACCCCCTTGAGGAACGACTGCACCGACAAGCCCGAGGTGTGGCGTGCCGTGCAGCCGGTGGGCAGCACGTGATTGGAGCCGGCGCAGTAGTCGCCGAGCGAGACCGGCGCGTGCGGGCCGACGAAGATGGCACCGGCGTTGCGCACCCGCTCGGCCCAGTGCCGCGCATCGGTGGTGATGACCTCGAGATGCTCGGCGGCGTAGGCGTCCACGACCGCGAGGCCCTGTTCGAGGTCGCGGACCAGCACGGTGGCCGACTGCTCGCCCGACAGCGCGGTGCGCACCCGGTCGGTGTGTTTGGTCAGCGCGACCTGGCGCTCGACCTCGGCGTCGACGGCGTCGGCGAGTTGTACCGAGTCGGTGACCAGCACCGACGCGGCGAGGGTGTCGTGCTCGGCCTGGCTGATGAGGTCGGCGGCCACATGCACCGGGTCGGCGGTGGCGTCGGCGAGCACCGCGATCTCGGTCGGTCCGGCTTCGGCGTCGATGCCGACCAGGCCGCGCACGAGCCGCTTGGCAGCCTGCACGTAGACGTTGCCGGGCCCGGTGATGACGTCGACGGGTTCGACGCCGGCATCGACGGCGCCGTGGGCGGCCAGCGCGACGGCCTGGGCACCGCCGGCCGCATAGACCTCGTCGACGCCGAGCAGCGCGCACGCCGCCAGGGTGGTGGGGTGCGGCAGGCCGCCGAACTCCTTCTGCGGCGGCGAGAACACCGCGATCGACTCGACACCGGCCACCTGGGCGGGCACGACGTTCATGACCACGCTCGACGGGTACACCGCGATGCCACCGGGCACGTACAACCCGACGCGGCGCACCGGTATCCACCGCTCGGTGACGGTGCCGCCGGGCACCACCTCGACGTCGACGGTGTTGCGCCGCTGCGCCTGATGCACGATCCGCGCCCGGCGGATCGACTCGGTCAGCCCGGCACGCACGTCCGGGTCGAGATCGTCGAGCGCCGCCGCGAGTGCTTCAGCCGGGACTCGCGGCTGCGGCACATCGACCCCGTCGAAGCGCAGCGTGGCATCGCGCACGGCCGGGTAGCCGCGCGCCGCGATGTCCTCGACGACGGGGGTGACCACGGCCTCGGCGGTGTGCACGTCGACCCGGGCACGCGGCAGCACGGTGCGCAGGTCCGCCGGTGCGGTGCCGGTGAGGTCGAGGCGGTGCAACATATCTGCGAGTTTACGGGCCGGTGGCCGGTGGATCCGGGGCTACGGTGGGTCGGTGGGCTCCGCGAGCCAGATCATTCCGCTCTTTCCGCTCAGTCACGTGCTGCTGCCCGGTCTTCCGCTGCCGCTGCACATCTTCGAGCAGCGCTACCGGGACCTGATCGCGGACGTGACATCCGCTACGGGCCCCGCGTCGTTCGGGGTGGTCGCCCTGCGCACCGGGACCGAGGCGCTCACACAACACACTCACGACACCGGACCGGACGTCGAGCGGGTGGGCACCCTCGCCGAGATCATCGAGCTCGCACCGCATCCGGAGGGCACCTACGATCTGTTCTCGGTCGGCAGCCGGCGCTTCGAAATTCGCAATCTGCTGCTCGACGGGACGGCCTATCTCCGCGCCGAGGTCGACTTCCTCGACGAGCGCGACGGCGATCTCGCAGCGGCCGAAGTCACCCGGACCCGGGAGCTGTTCGGGGTGTACGACGCGGCCCTGACCCGGCTGGCCGGGCGGCGCGGTGACAACGACCTGCCCGCCGACCCGAACCAGCTCTCCTACCAGCTCGCGGCGCGCCTACCGCTCGCGCCGCCCGAGCGTCAGGCGCTGCTGGCCGATCCGACCGCGGCTCGGCGACTGCGCCGGGTGGCCGCGCTACTACGACGGGAGCTCGCGCTGCTGCAGCGCACCCGCACCATCGCCATAGCCCCAGCCGCCCTGCGGATCGCCTCCGGCGCCAACTGACACGTCGTCGACCGGTGGTCCGAGGCGCTGCGCGCGCACGTCGTCGCGGACCGGGTCCGGGCGGCCCAGATCGTCGTGGACCGCGAACGCGGTCAGCAATCCGTACAGCAGGGCGGCGATCGCGGCCTCCACGAACAGCAGTCCCGTCATGTGCAGCGACAACGGCAGCCGCAGCGTCACCTCCTGCACCGAACCGTCGGACAGCTCGTACTTCTTGCCGCTGAAGCTGCCACCGCCGCTCAGATGGCCGATGAGATCGGTCAATGCGGCGCCGCACAGGCCGCCGACCACCAGCCCGAGCAGCACCAGCGGGCCGCGATTGCGCGGGCGGCAGAACCAGGTGAGGAGTCCGGCGAGCAGGCCCACGGCGCTGACGATCACGAGGAACCGGCCGTCGGCGGCGATCTGGCTCTCGTTCTCGCCGAGCACCTCGAACACGCCGCCGCCGATCACGATCGCGCTCGGC
Organism: uncultured Actinomycetota bacterium; assembly: GCA_963850835.1. Taxonomy (GTDB): domain Bacteria; phylum Actinomycetota; class Actinomycetes; order Mycobacteriales; family Jatrophihabitantaceae; genus Jatrophihabitans. The sequence continues at coordinate 801,769 of CAWKNB010000012.1, forward strand.
CCGGGCGGGCTCCACGCCGACCACACCAGGCCCAGGAGCGCACCCAGCACCGCGAGCACGCCGACGACCACGCCGGCGACCACGAGATCATCGCGGGTCGACGATCGCGATGGTGTCTCGATCCCGAACTGGTCCGGCCGGCTCACCGCGGTGCGGCTCCGCCCGGGCCGACGGCACCGCCGTCGGCCGCGCTGTTCCACAGCAGGTGCAGCTCGTCGACCCGGGCCGGCGGCACCACCCGATCGATGTCGAAGCCGCGCAGCCGCAACAGGGTGTCCTTGCGGCGCCGGCCGAGCAGGCGCACGGCCAACCACGGCAGCGTCAGCGTGCGGCCGGGCAGGCCGAGGCGGCGCAGCTCGCGCAACACGTCGCCGCGGGTGTCCTTCACCAGCGCGCCCATCCGGTCTTCGGCCGGGCCGAACCGGCCGACCGCCGTGAGCCGGCGCAGCACGCCGAGCGACGCCGCACGCACCAGCAGCACCACCAGCCCGAACACAGCCGCCAGCACCGCAACTGCGGTCTGGTGCAGCCACCACTCACAGGCGACGGCGATGGCGAAGAACAGCACCGCGATCAGCAGCATGCTCCGGCCGATCGCCTCGATCATCGACCGGCCGACGAGGTAGCGCGAGAGCGCCCACTGGCTGGACGCGGTGCCCTGGCGGAACTCGCCCACGTCGGCGGAAGACCCGTCCGCATAGGGCTGTTCGCGCCCGGCGTGCTTGGTGAAGTCGACCGGACCGACCGGCTCGACGGCACCCGGACGATCGGGCATCGCGCCGCCGCGCGCCGTCGGGTCCATACCGGCGAGATTACCGGCCGCCGCCGGCAATCGGCTTGACATGGGCTCAGCCCCGAATACTCTGTTCAGAGTAATCGAGTCGGAGGAGAGCAGGGATGAGTCGTCGCCGGGTGTCGAACCCGCTCGCGCTCGCCGTGCTCGCCTGCCTCAGCGAGCGCCCGATGCACCCGTACGAGATCAACACCACGCTGCGCAACCGCGGCAAGGAGCAGAGCATCAAGCTGAACTACGGCTCGCTGTACGCCGTGGTGGAGTCGCTGCAGAAGCACGGGCTGATCACCAGCCGGGCCGTCACCCGCGAAGGGCGTCGTCCGGAGCGCACGGTGTACGAGATCACCCAGGCCGGGACCGAGGAGTTCGAGGACTGGCTCGCCGAGTTGCTGTCCACCCCGGTCCGCGAGTTCACCTCGCTGGAAGCCGGGCTCTCGCTGATGGCCGGGCTGCCTCCGGATGAGGTCGCGAGGCTGCTCGGCGACCGTGCCGAGAAGTTGCGCATCGAGTTGCGATCACTCGAGGCTGCCGAGCAGGTGGGCAACGAGATGGGGCTGCCCGAGGTGTTCACCGTCGAGAGCCGGTACCGCCACGCGTTGCTGACTGCTGAGCTGGCCTTCGTCACCGATGTCGCGAAACGCATCGAGACAGAAGCGTTCGGCGGCACCACGCTGTGGCGCCGGCTGCACGAGCTGCGCGAGCAGGGCGTGAGCTTCGAGGAGATCGCCACCGATGCGGTCGGTTATCTCGGGGAGGAGGCCGCGATCCTGCAGACCCAGCAGCCGCGCCCGTGACCGGGCCGCACGCCGAACGAAACCGCTAGAACCACCGACCAGGTGCGGCAACACCGGATCGGTGGCCTAGCGGGCAACCAGACCCGGAACCGAGACGCGAGGTCCCGTCCGGAGGCGCAACCACAGGATAGGTGGTCGCGGCTCGGTTCCCCTCCCTGCGAAGGAACCCATGTCCGCGACCCCTGTGACAGCGCTGCGCGCTGTCGACCTCGTCAAGACCTATCCCGGCGGCCGCGGGCGGCCGCCGATCCGTGCGCTGGACGGGCTGTGCGTCGACGTCGAGCCCGGAGCCGTGCTGGCCCTGCTCGGCCGCAACGGCGCCGGCAAGTCCACCACCGTCAAGATCCTGACCACGCTCGCCCGACCCGACTCCGGCACCGCGACCGTCGCCGGCATCGACGTCTTGCGCGACCCCACCGCGGTGCGCCGGGCCATCGGGCTGGTGTCGCAGAAGGCATCGAGCGATCCGATGTCGACCGGCCGCGAGAACCTCGTGCTGGCAGCGCGCATCCAGGGTTTGCCGCGCACGGAAGCCCGCGCCCGGGCCAGCGAGCTGCTGGAGCGCTTCGACCTCGCCGCCGCGGCGGATCGACTCGCCAAGACGTACTCCGGCGGCATGACCCGCAAGCTCGACGTCGCCATCGGCCTCGTGCACCGGCCGACCGTGTTGTTCCTCGACGAGCCGACGACCGGACTCGACCCGGAGGCCCGGGCGCAGATGTGGGCCGAGGTGACCCGGCTCGCCGGGCAGGACGGCACCACGGTGCTGCTGACAACCCACTATCTCGACGAGGCCGACCATCTCGCCGATCGCGTGGCGATCGTCGACGCCGGCACGGTCGTGGTCGAGGGCACCCCCGAGCAGCTCAAGAGTGAGCTGCGCGGCGATACCGTGCTGGTCGAGCTCGCCGCGCCGCGCCCGGATGCATTGCCCGCGCTGGAGGGGATCCCGGGCCTACGCGATGCCACCGCCGAGGGCACCACACTGCGCGCCCGCGCCGACAGCGGCGCGCAGGCGGTGCCCGGGGTGGTCGCCGCGCTCGAGAGCCGGAGCATCACGATCGCCTCGGTCACCGTCGCGCGGCCTTCACTCGACGACGTCTACCTGCGCCATGTGGGCCGGTCCTTCGCCGCGCCGAGCGAGCGGAGCGCCGCATGACCACGACGCTGATTCCTGCGCCCGCAGACCTCCACACCCGTCGACACCCGACGCGCGGCCCGCTGGTCACCCACTCGGTGTTGCTGACCGGGCGCGCCGTGCACACGTTGCTGCGGATGCCGGCCTACGCGGCGATCACGCTGGTCCAGCCGATCATCTGGTTGCTGCTGTTCGGACAGCTGTTCCACAACGTCATTCACATCCCCGGGTTCACCTCGACCTCCGGTTCGTATCTGGAATTCATCACGCCCGGTGTAGTGGTGATGACGGCGCTGTTCTCCAGCTCCTGGGCCGGCACGGTGTTCATCGAGGACATGAACCGCGGCGTGATGGACCGACTGCTCGCCTCGCCGGTGCGCCGCGGGGCGATGATCGTCGGCACGCTCGCCTACCAGTCGCTGACCACGGTCATCCAGACGCTGGTGGTGTTCGCGGTGTCGCTCGCCTGCGGCGCCCGATTCCCCGGTGGCCTCACCGGGGTGCTGGTCACCTTGGTCGCCGCCTGCCTGATCAGTGTCGTGTTCGCGGCCTTCTCCGATGCCGTCGCGCTGCTGGTGCGCCAGCAAGAAGCACTGATCGGCATCAGCCAGTTCATCGTGTTGCCGCTGCAGTTCCTGTCCTCAGCGATCATGGACCCGAACGTCGCGCCGCAGTGGGTGCAGACCGTGGCGCGCTACAACCCGGTCGACTGGGCGAGCACCGCGGCCCGCGCGGCGCTGTCCGCCGACACCGACTGGGGCGTGGTGTGGCCCCGGATCGGGTTGCTGGCCGGGCTCGCACTCGGCATGGGTTGGGTCGCCACCCGCGCCTTCCGCGTCTACCAGCGCTCGGCCTGACCCCGTTGCGCGTTGCGGCGGCGAATAATCGCCGTCGTGACGCGCGGCGCGATACGTCCCCGGCCGAAGGGCCACCACCTGAGCCACCGCGTCGTCATCTGGGCCACGGTGACGGTCGTCGCCGGTCTGGCCGCGATCAACGTGATGGTGCACGAAGGCGGCGTCGACAGTCTGTGGCTGGCACCGCCGTGCGCGGTGATGCTGCTGGGTGCGGCGCGCTGGCTCGGCCTGACCTGGACGGAGTTGGGCCTGGGCCGTGACCGGCTCAAGGCCGGACTGCTGTGGGGCGGGGGCGCCGTCGCGGTGATCGCGCTCGTGTATGCGATCGGCGTGCTGCTGCCGCTCACCCGCGACGCATTCCGCGACTCGCGCTATCACGTCGGTGCCGGATCAGCGCTGTTCACGGCATTTGTGCGCATCCCGTTGGGCACCGTGCTGTTCGAAGAACTCGCGTTCCGCGGGGTGCTGTGGGCGCTGCTCGCGCGGCATCTGAGCCGGTGGTGGGTGCTGGGCATCACCTCGGTGCTGTTCGGGATGTGGCACGTCTTGGCCGCCACCCACTTCGGCGGGGCGAATGCCGGGGTGAACGACGTCGTCGGGTCCGGCGGGGCGGCGAAGGTGACGACCGTGCTCGGCACTGTCGCTTTCACCACCTTGGGCGGCGTGGTGTTCGGCGAGGCGCGTCGGCGCAGTGGCAGTCTGCTAGCCAGCATCGGGTTCCATTGGGCCACCAACGGACTCGGCGTGCTGTTCGGCCTGTGGGCCTGGACATTTGTGGCATAAGGAGAACTGGTGACTGAGCCCGCCGGCACCGCCGAATCCGAAGCTGCGGAAACCGAGGTTCCGGAAACCAAAACCGAGACGACCGAACATCCACCGCGCAAACAGCGCTTCCGCCGGTTCCGTCGCTACACCCACAGCTTGGATCACGTGGGCCTGATGGTCGCAACCGCGTTCTTCGCGATCTCGCTGACACCGTCGTTGCTGCCGCGGACCTGGCCGGTGCAAGGCCTGGTGTCCGGGCTGAGCGCGATCATCGGCTACGCGATCGGCACGACCGCGGCTGCGTTGTGCCGGCTGGTGGTTCGATGGCGGCCCAGCCCGCAGTTGCGCAAGCGGACCCGCTGGGTGGTGTGGGGCATCTGCGCCGTCGTCGTCGTGGTGATGTTGTGGCTGGGGTCGTCGTGGCAGAACGACATCCGCAAGGCGGTCGACTACCCGGCCGATTCGCGCTATCTCTACACCGGGGTGTTCGTGGTGGCCGCATTGGTCGCCGCACTGCTGCTGGGCGTCGGCCGCCTGCTGCACGACCTGGGCCGCTGGTTGGCCCGACTGGTCGGGCGCTGGCTGCCGCAGTGGGCGTCGGTGTCGATCGCGTTCGTCGTCACGGCCGCCTTGGCGTGGGGCATCCTGGCCGGCGTCGTCGGCAACGGGCTGGTCGCGCTGGCCGAGAAAGTGTTCTCGACCGCCGACCAGGGCACCCACGAGGGCGACAAGCCGCCCACGTCGGCACTGCGGTCCGGCAGCGCGGCGTCGAAGGTCACATGGGACCAACTCGGCCTCGAGGGCCGTGCCTGGGTCGCCAACGGACCCAGCGCCGCCGACATCACGAAGATCACCGGGAAGCCGGCGATGGAGCCGATCCGCGTCTACGCCGGCCGCGAATCCTCGCCGTCGATCCAGGGCGAGTCGAACCTGGTGCTCGACGAGCTCAAGCGCACCAACGGCTTCGATCGGCAGATCCTCGCAGTGGCGACATCGACCGGCACCGGCTGGCTCGATCCGTGGCAGACCGGCTCGCTGGAGTACCTGTTCGGCGGCAACACCGCGATCGCCAGCATGCAGTACTCCTACTTCCCCAGCTGGATCTCCTTCCTCATCGACCGGCCCAAAGCCGTCGAGGCCGGCCGCGACCTGTTCGACACCATCTACAACTATTGGAAGACGCTGCCGGCCGATCACCGACCGAAGCTGGTGGTGTACGGCGAAAGCCTCGGCGCGTTCGGCGGCAACTCGGCGTTCAAGAACATCGACGACCTGCTCGAGCGCACCGACGGTGCGCTGTTCACCGGACCGCCGAACAGCACCAAGATCTGGCGCACGCTCACCGACGACCGCAAGGCCGGCTCGCCGGAACGCCAGCCCGTGTGGGGCGACGGCAGCACCGTCCGGTTCGCCTCGAACGCGCAGGCGTTGCGTCAACCCGACGGAACCTTGCCCCGCGCGCACGTCGTCTACCTCCAGCACGCCTCCGACCCGATCGTCTGGTGGTCGCCCGACCTGATCTTCAGTGAGCCGGACTGGCTCGACGAACCCAAGGGTCCGGACGTCATCTCGCAGGTGCACTACTTCCCGCTCGTCACGTTCTGGCAGGTCACCTGCGACATGATCGCCTCCACCGCACCACCCGCCGGCCACGGCCACACCTACGGCAAGGAGACCATCGACGGGTGGATCACCGTGCTGCACCCACCCGGCTGGACCGACGCCATGAGCCAGGCACTGGTCAAGACCGGGATGCCCACCTCTTCCCCCTGACGATCGGAGCCCCGTATGTCCTTCGGCCTGCCGCCGCACCCGTACCCGCCCGATCGCTATCGCGGCGAGTCCGGCGAGCTCACCGCTCGTCGGCGGCGCGTCGGATGCGCCGCATGAACTCGTCTCGAGGACCGGGTCGGCCGACTACCTGGCCACCGGCGCGTCGACCAACGGCGACTACGGGCTCTACCGCTGGAACATGGGACCCGAACCGAGCGGCCCGGACGCCCACTTCCACAAGTCGTTGTCCGAATCGTTCTTCGTCCTGTCCGGCACGATCCGCCTCTACGACGGTCGGCAATGGGTGGACGGGCGACCCGGCGACTTCCTGTACGTGCCGGAGGGAGGTGTGCACGGCTTCCGCAACGAGTCGGGCGAGGCGGCGTCGATGCTGATCCTGTTCGCGCCCGGCGCCCCGCGCGAGGCATATTTCGAGGGGCTCGTCGAGCTCGGCACGATGGACGTCAAACCGTCACCGGAGGAGATGGCCGAGTTCTACCAAAAGCATGACACGTACTGGCTGTGAGCCGCTGACTCACGCACTGATCGCGGACGGTCCGAGCAGCGCCTTCAGATCGCCCATCAACGCAGCCGACGGTGTGACCCGGCAATCACACACGAGGCGCAGATCGTTGCGGCCCTGCAGGTGCAGATGAACCTCGGTCGTCCCCGGGTGAGTGGTGAGGACGTCCTTGAGCCGCGACACGAGTGGCGGCGTGCACCGGGTGGCCTCGATGCGCAGCTGCACGGGCCCGCGTGGTCCCTCGGTGATGTCCAGCAGCGTCAGGTCGCCGGCGATGAGCTTGACGGTGTCCTCGCGCGCGTCGGTGCGGCCCTTGACCGCGACGATGGCGTCCTCGGCGAGGGTGAGGGCGACCTGGGCGTAGGTCTGCGGGAAGAACATCACCTCGATCGAGCCCTCGAGGTCCTCGAGCACGGCCTGGGCCCACGGCGCACCGGCCTTGGTCACGCGCCGGTTCACCGACGACAGGATGCCGGCCAGCGTGATCGACTGCGGCTCGCTGGCGCCCTCGGCCTGCGCGGCCGCAACGGTGACATCGGCGGCGTTGGCGAGGATGTGCTCGAGCCCGAACAGCGGATGGTCGGAGACGTAGAGCCCGAGCATCTCGCGCTCGAACTGCAGCAGCACCTTCTTGTCCCACTCGCCCTCGGGAATGCGGATCGCGAACACGTCCTCGTTCGACGCGTCGCCGGTGGCATCTGTGTCGCCGAGCGACCCGAACAGATCGAACTGGCCCATCGCTTCGGCGCGTTTGGTGTCGAGCACGGCATCGACGGCGGCCTCGAAGCTGTTCATCAGGCCCTTGCGCGGATGGCCGAGCGAGTCGAACGCGCCGCCCTTGATCAGACCCTCGATGGTGCGCTTGTTGCAGACCACCGCGTCGACCTTCTTCAGGAAGTCGCCGATGTCGGTGAACGCGCCCTTGGCCGTGCGGGTGGCGACGACCGAGGCCACCACGTTCGCACCGACATTTCGGATTGCGGTGAGCCCGAACCGGATGTCGGTGCCGGTCGGGGTGAAGTCGGCGTCGGAGGAATTGACGCACGGCGGCAGCACCTTGATGCCCATGCGCCGGCACTCGGCGAGGTAGATCGCCGACTTGTCCTTGTCGTCGCGCACGCTGGTCAACAGCGCGGCCATGTACTCGGCCGGGTAGTTGGCCTTCAGGTAGGCCGTCCAGTACGCGATCATCCCGTAGGCCGCCGAGTGCGCCTTGTTGAACGCGTAGTCGGAGAACGGGACGAGGATCTCCCACAACGTCTTGACGGCGTCGGCGGAGTAGCCACGCTCGTGCATGCCGGCGCTGAAGGTCTCGTACTGGGCGTCGAGCTCGGCCTTCTTCTTCTTGCCCATCGCCCGGCGCAGCAGATCTGCAGCGCCGAGGGAGTAGCCGGCGACGTGTTGCGCGATCGCCATGACCTGTTCCTGATAGATGATCAGGCCGTAGGTGTCGCCGAGCAGTTCGTCCTGCGCCTTCGCGAGCTCCGGGTGGATCGGTACCACGGGCTTGCGACCGGTCTTGCGGTCGGCGTACTCGTTGTGCGAGTTCGCACCCATGGGCCCGGGCCGGTACAGGGCGATGACCGCGGAGATGTCCTCGAAATTGTCCGGCCGCATCGAGCGCAGCAGCGCCCGCAGCGGACCGCCGTCGAGCTGGAACACCCCGAGCGTGTCGCCGCGGGTGAGCAGGTCGTACGTCGGCCGGTTGTCGAGCGGCAGCTCCTCCAGGACGATGTCCTCGTCGCGGTTCGCCTTGATGTTGCGCACCGCATCGTCGAGGACCGTGAGGTTTCGCAACCCCAGGAAGTCCATCTTGATCAGGCCGAGCTTCTCGCAGGTCGGGTAGTCGAACTGCGTGATGATCGCGCCGTCCTGCTCGCGCTTCATGATCGGGATCAGATCGAGCAACGGGTCGCTGCTCATGATCACCCCGGCGGCGTGCACGCCCCACTGCCGCTTGAGCCCCTCCAGGCCTTTGGCCTGGTCGACGACCTTCTTCACCTCGACGTCGGCGTCGTACAGCGAGCGGAACTCGCCGCCTTCCTTGTACCGGTCGTGCGACTCGTCGAAGATCTTGGCGAGCGGGACGTCCTTGCCCATCACCGGGGGCGGCATGACCTTGGTGATCTTCTCGCCCATGGCGAACGGATAGCCCAGCACCCGCCCGGCGTCCTTGACCGCCTGCTTGGCCTTGATGGTGCCGTAGGTGACGACCTGCGCGACGCGGTCGTCGCCGTACTTCTCGGTGACGTAGCGAATGACCTCACCGCGCCGACGCTCGTCGAAGTCCACGTCGAAGTCAGGCATCGAGACGCGATCCGGATTCAGAAATCGTTCGAAGATCAGCCCGTGTTCGAGCGGGTTGAGGTCGGTGATGCGCATCGCGTAGGCGACCACCGAGCCCGCACCCGAGCCGCGACCGGGGCCGACGCGGATGCCGTTGTCCTTGGCCCAGTTGATGAAGTCGGCGACCACCAGGAAGTAGCCCGGGAAGTTCATCGCGTTGATGACGCCGACCTCGTACTCGGCCTGCGTGCGGATGTCGTCGGGGATCCCGGCCGGGAAGCGGCGGGCCAGGCCGAGCTCGACCTCCTTGGCGAACCAGGACCGCTCGGTCTCGCCGTCCGGGACCGGGAACCGCGGCATGTACGTGCCGTTGCCCTCGGTGAAGGACACCTCGCACCGCTCGGCGATCAGCAGCGTGTTGTCGCAGGCGACGCGCAGGTCGTACTTGTCGGCCCACAGCGAACGCATCTCCGCGGGACTCTTCAGGTAGAAGTCGCGAGCGTCGAACTTGAACCGATTGGGGTCGGCCATGGTCTTGCCGGACTGGACGCAGAGCAGGATCTCGTGGGTGTCGGCGTCCTCGGCGTGCGTGTAATGCAGGTCGTTGGTGGCGATCATCGGCAGCCCGAGGTCGCGGGCCAGGCGCAACAGGTCGTCGCGCACCCGTCGCTCGATGTCGAGCCCGTGATCCATCAGCTCGAGGAAGTAGTTGTCCTTGCCGAACATGTCGCGGAATTCCGCGGCACTGGCCCGGGCCTTCTCGTAGTCGCCGATCCGCAGCCAGGTCTGGATCTCACCGGACGGGCAGCCGGTGGTGGCGATGAGGCCGTTGGCATATTCGCTGAGCAGCTCGCGGTCGGCGCGCGGCTTGTAGAAGAAGCCCTCGGTGGACGAGCGCGACGCCAGCCGGAACAGGTTGTGCATGCCGGTGGTGTTCTCGGCGAGCAGGGTCATGTGGGTGAACGCGCCACCGCCGGACACGTCGTCGTCGCCGCCGCTGGCCCAGCGCACCCGGGTGCGCTCGCGCCGGGCGGTGTTCGGCGTGACGTAGGCCTCCATGCCGATGATCGGCTTCACGCCGGCGGCCGTGGCCTTCGCGTAGAAGTCGTACGCGCCGAAGATGTTGCCGTGATCGGTCATGGCCAGGGCCGGCATGCCCATCCGGGCGGCCTCGGCGAACAGCTCGGTCAGCCGGGCGGCGCCGTCGAGCATCGAGTACTCGGTGTGCACATGCAGGTGCACGAACTGCTCGACGGACTCTGCTGCCACTCTCGCTCCGACTCCCTGCGTGCCGCGGTGCTCACGTGCCGGCCGGCCCTCGGGCCGGCCACCGGTCGATTCTCACACCTGGGTCGGACATGACCGCGCTAGCTGCCGGGCGAGTCTCTCGACCTCAACGCGAAGCTGAGGAAACCGGCGGGCCGCGCCCGCCGGGACGGGGGGAACCACAGCGGGCGCGGCGCGCAAAGCCCCCGATGACCCAGGGTGGTACCCGATGGCGTCGGCGCGCACGCGACGCGCCGACAGTTCTCAGGCTTTGATACGGACCGTCGTGCCCACGCTCGCCCAGGTGGCCAGGTACTTGATCGCGGCGAGCGGCAGATGGATGCAGCCGTGCGACCCCTTCGTCCGGTACTTCTGGCTGCCGTAGGGCATCTTCTGCCACGAGGAATCGTGGAAGCCGAACAGCGGGGCGTCGAACGGGATCCAGTACTTCACCGTGTACTGGTCGCCGGAGAGCAGCGTCAGCACCTGGTTGCGCGTGATCGCCTGGATGTGGAACGTGCCGGTCGGGGTCGAGTCGTAGGGCAGGTCGACGGCGCCGGTCGTCACCGCGGTGTCGTAGGCCAGACGCTGGTGGGCGCACAGCCAGGCGTGCTGGCGCGCGACGCTGACGAGCACGGCCTTGGGTCGGTGGTTGCGGGCGCACGGCGTGGGGGCGGCGGTGGTGCTGTGTGGCCGGGGTGGGCGCGGAGGTGCGGGCGGCTGCGACCGGGACGGACTTGGCCGCGGGTGCGGCTGGTATTCGTGACCGGTCGAGGCGCCGATTGGTGCGATTGCGAGGCGCTGCACGCCGTCAGCGCGGTGGCGCAGGCCACCGTGGCGGCGAGGATCAGGCCGGTGCGAAGCACCGGGAGAGTCTAGCTACGGCTGTGAACCTCTCCTTGCATCTCGGGTTGCGGGGTGGTGAAAAGCTCAGCGACGAGGGAGCGGGCTGGTGGTGGCGTGGCGCTGTCGGGTCGCCTCGTGTCGGGCTTGGTTTCTCGTGTTTCTCGGGTTGTGGATAACCGCGGATCCGGCTGGTTCCGGCCGACTAAAATCGACCGTATGAGCGAAGCAACTGCGATCGGTGCGCCGCGGCATCGCGCTGGCCGGCGCGCATGCGGTCGTGGATGACTTGCTGGCCGCGGATCTGACCGTGGGTTCCGACGCCGAGCTGCTGGATTCGTTGCGGGAGGTGGAGCGGCTCTCGCGGCGGTTGGCGGCGGTGGGGCACGGGTTGATCGCGGAGGCGCAGGCGCGGTCGTTGCCGGATTCGCGTGGGGCGTGCGTCGATGGCGGCGTTGTTGCGGCAGGTGCTGCGCCTGCACCCGGGTGAGGCGGCGGCGCGGGTGCGGGCGGCGGAGGCCGCGGGGCCGCGGCGGGCGCTGACCGGTGAGCCGCTGGAGCCGGTGTTCCCCGACGTGGCGGCGGCGCAGGCTGAACGGTGTGATCTCGGCCGAGCATGCGCGGGTGATCGTGCGGGCGGTGGAGGCGCTGCCCGGCAGCGGTGCAGGCCGAGCACGGGGTCGAGGTGGAACGCGAGCTGGTCGCCTACGCGCGCACGTTCGACCCGCAGTCGCTGCACACGCTGGCGCTGCACATCCACACCTGGCTCGACCCGGACGGGTCCCTGGACGACCCGAGAGAACGGGACCGCAAACGCGACCTCACGCGTGCGGCAGCGCCCGGACGGGTCCGCCGCGGTGCGCGGGGAGTTGACCGCGGAATGCGCCGAACGCCTCCTCGGGGTGTTCGACGCCCTCGCCGCCCCAGCGCCGGAGGCCGACGGGGTGAAAGACCGCCGCTCTGCGCCGGGCAACGCCGCCACGACGCGCTGCTCGACGCGCTCACCCGGCTATGTCTGGCCGGGTCCCTGCCCGCCGCGGGTGGGATCGCCACCACGCTGATCGTGATGATGTCCGACCAGTCCTTCCGCACTAGCAGGGTCTGGCCGAGACCAGCCACGGCGCGCTGGTCCCCGCCCGGGAGGCGCTGCGCTGGGGCGGCGCCGACCGACGCATCCTGACCGTCCGCGTCACCAGCGAGCCTGACGACGGCTGCAGACGTCCCGGCGCGGTCACCGGGCACAGCGACACCCGGCGGCTGTTCAGCGAAAACCAACGCCTGGCCATCCTGGCCAGAGACCGCGGCTGCACCTTCCCCGCCTGCGACCGCCCCGCAGCCTGGTCCCAGATCCACCACATCACCCCCTGGGCCGCGGCGGACCCACCAGCATCGACAACGCCGCGCTGATCTGCGGCCACCACCACCGCACCTTCGAGAAGTCGGGCTGGCAATGCATCACCCAACACGGGCGACCCGCCTGGATCCCACCACCACACATCGACCCCCAACAACGACCCACGGCGCAACCAACTCCACGAGAAACCACTACGGCAATGAACGGGATCGGTCGGGAAGGATGGGCGGGTGGACATCGACGACGTCACGCGCGCGCTGCGGCCCGAGGTGGCGCACGCGCTCATCGCCACCGACTTCGACGGGACGCTCGCGCCGCTGCAGCTCGATCCGGAGAAGTCGCGTCTCGCGCCGGGAGCGGCGCAAGCGCTGATCGAGCTCTCGGCGCGCGGGGCGCAGATTGCGGTGATCACCGGCCGGGATGCCCGCACGGTGGTGCGGCTCGGCGGTCTCGAGCAGGTGCCCGGCATCGTGGTGGCCGGGCTCTACGGGCTCGAGACCTGGCACGACGGCGGACTGGACTCCCCCGAGCCGCCGGCATCGATCGGCGAGCTGCGCGAGCGGCTGCCGGACGCGCTGGCGGGTGGCGATCCGGCGCTGTGGATCGAGGACAAACGGCTGTCGCTGGTTGTCCATGCCCGCCGAGCCGGCGACCCGCCCGCCGCCCTGGCTGCGGTCCGCGAACCGGTCACCACGCTGGGCACCGAACTCGGTCTCGAGGTCCATCCGGGCAGCGGCGTGCTCGAACTGCGGCTCCCCGGCTTCGACAAGGGCGCCGCCTTGCTTCGGCTGGCCGAGGGCCACCGGGCGATGCTCTTTCTCGGCGACGACGCCGGCGACATCCCGGCCTTCGAGCAGGTCCGCGAACGTCGCGCGGGCGGCATGACGGCGTGGGGCGTGGGGGTGCTGTCGTCGGGCGTGGACGGCATTGCGGAGGCGGCCGACGTCACCGTCGCCGACCCCGAGGCTGCTGTGGCGGTGCTGCGCGCGGTGGCGGGATAGACCGCGCTACTCCCCCACGACTCCGACGGCCAGCTCCACGACGATGTCGAGCTGACCCACGTGGCGGGCGTACTCCTGCAGCAGGTGGAACAGGATCCGCTCGAGCGTCGGCGGCGGCTCGCCGTCCCACCGCGGGCCGGGCTGCCCGACCTCCTCCAGGTCGTGTCGCTCGACGATCGCGCGAGTGATCGTCGCGCGTGCGTGCAGGGCTGACACGAGCGCCGCCAGGTCTTCATCGGCGGCGACGAACCATCGGTCATCGCGCCGGTCGCCCCATGGATCGTCGACGTCGGCGCCCTCGAAGCCCCACTCGAGCCAGCGCAGCTCGACGTAGGTGAGGTGTTTGACCAGTTCGAGCGGCGTCCAGCCAGAGGGCAGCCGGCTGCCCGACTGATCGTCCGGCGGCAGCTGGCGCAGCTTGGCCACGAGGGTCGACCGGAAGTAGTCGAGGTACCCAAGGAAGACCGCGGTGCGTGAGTCGCGCGGTTCGGTGGGTTCTGGGAACGGCAGGCTCATGTGCGATCCAGCGCGTCGAGCTGAGCCTGGAACCACTGCGCGGGTGGCAGCCGGACGGCCGCCTCTCGCATGCGCGCGGCGCGGGCGCTGCGTTCGTCGTCGGGCATCGTGAGCGCCTCGTGCAGGGCGTCGGCGGTGGCGCTCACGTCGAACGGGTTGACGATGATCGCGTCGTCGCCGAGCACCTCGGCAGCGCCGGCCTCGCGCGAGAGCACCACCGCGGGCGACCGGTCCGACACAGTGACCGCTTCGAGCACCACCAGGTTCATGCCGTCACGGATCGGGTTGATCAAGATGACGTCGCTGCGGCGCATGATGGCGAGCCCGGTCGGGTAGTCGTCGCTGATCTCGAAGATGATCGGCGTCCACTCGTCGGTGGAGAACTCGTCGTCGATGTCGGCCGCCAGCCGCTCGATGCGCGCGGTGTACTCGCGGTAGGCCGGCACGTCCTCGCGCGACGGGTTGTTGAAGACGGCGTGCACCACTCGCCCGCGCCACTCCGGACGGGTGCGCAACAACTCGCGGTAGGCGAGCAGGCCGCGCCAGACGTTCTTGGACAATTCGGTGCGGTCGACGCGCCCGATCACCTTCCGGTCCGCCACGGTGTCCTGCAGCACCTGCATCGCGCTGTCGACGCTGCGGCGGCGTCCGAGGCGGTTGATCTCGTCCGGGTCGGTGCCGAGCGGGAAGACCGAGATGCCGGCAGGTTCGGCACCACAGATCTCGCGTGCGCACTCGACGAACAGGTCGGCCCAGCGCTGGGTGTGGAACCCGAGCAGGTCCGCGCCGAGCATGCCGTCGACGAGGGCGCGGGACACGTCCTCGGGCATCGTCACGAGGTGGAACGGCGGCACCCACGGGCGTGTGGGTGAACAGGCTGATCCGCACGTCCGAGCGCAGATCGCGCAGCATGCGCGGCACCAGGAACAGGTGGTAGTCCTGGACCATCACCTTCGCGTTCGGCGCCGCCGATTCGGCGAGCGCGCGGGCGAAGGCCCAGTTGAACCGCACGTAGGCATCCCATTGCCGGCGCCACGTGGCGTCGAAGATGGGCTGCGTCGGCAGTTCGTACAGGCGATGCAGGACGAACCACAGCGTCGAATTGGCGATGCCGTTGTAGGCGTTGCGGAACGTCAGCGGGTCGATCGGCAGCATCCGCACGTCGAAGTCGCCCCGCAACGCCTCGGCGACCAGCGGCACCTCGGAGATTTGCCCGTTGGGTGCCTGCCGGGCCAGCGCGCGCTCCCGATCGTTCATCGCTGCGCACAGCCAGACGGCATCCGGGGTGGCGGACAGTGCGGCCTGCATGCCGGACACCAGGCCGCCGCTGCCGCGCCGCACCTGGTCGTCGCCGTCTTCTACCGCCTCGACGGTGAGCGGTCCGCGGTTGGAGGCGACGAGCAGCGGTGCGCGTCCGGGTTCGGTGCCAGTTTCAGTCATGACCCGGTCCTACCCCATCGTTCACGACTCCGCCCGCAGCAGGTCGAGGGCAGCCTGCAAATCAGCCGGCAGCGGCGCCTCGACCCGCAGTTGCGTGCCGGTGCCCGGGTGCTCGAACCCGAGTTCGCGGGCGTGCAGCCACTGCCGGGTCAGCCCGAGGTGTCGGGCCAGCACCGGGTCGGCGCCATACGTGAGATCGCCCACGCACGGATGCCGGACTGCCGCCATGTGCACCCGGATCTGGTGCGTGCGCCCGGTCTCCAACTGGATGTCCAGCAGCGTCGCGGCCCGGAACGCCTCCTCGGTGGCGTAGTGCGTGACGCTGGGCCGCCCGCCGGCGACGACCGCGAACTTGTAGTCCGCGCCGGGATGCCGATCGATCGGCGCGTCGATGGTGCCCCGGCTCGGATCCGGGTGGCCCTGGACGACGGCGCTGTAGCGCTTGTCGACCGTGCGCTCCTTGAACGCCCGCTTGAGCAGTGTGTAGGCGCGATCGCTCTTCGCGACCACCATGGCGCCGGTGGTGCCGGCGTCCAGGCGGTGCACGATGCCCTGCCGCTCGGCCGCGCCCGACGTCGCGATCGTGTAGCCCATCGCCGCCAGACCGCCGACGACAGTCGGGCCGTCCCAACCCGGACTCGGATGCGCGGCCACCCCGACCGGCTTGGACACGATGACCAGGTCGTCGTCGTCGTGCAAGACCTCGCAGGCCGGCGACAGGAGTAGCGACCGGAGGCTGCTTCGGCTCGGGCAGCGTCACCTCGAGCACGGAACCACCGGCGACGCGGGCGCTGCGGGGCGGCTGGGCTCCCCCCACGCTGACCCGCCCGGCGTCGATCAGTTCCGCGGCGGTGGTGCGGGAGAACCCGAACAACCGGGACAGGGCGACGTCCAGGCGCAGCCCGTCGAGCCCGTCGGGCACCGGCAGCAGCCTGGTCTCACTCATGACGGGCGCGGCTGCCTACCCGGCCGTCCCGGCCTTCCAGGTCGCGGCCGAGCAATGCGAGCAACCCGGCCAGGATGGCGCCGCACACGATGGCCGAGTCGGCCAGGTTGAAGATCGGCCAGTACTTGTCGTAAGGCCCGAACAGGCTGATCCAGTCGACGACGTGCCCGCGCAGGAATCCCGGCGCGCGGAACAGCCGGTCGGTGAGATTGCCGAGCGCGCCGCCCAGGATCAGCCCGAGTGCAACAGCCCAGCCGGTGGAGCGCAGCCGGCTCGCCGTTCGGGCGATCACCACCACCACGGCGAGCGCGACGATGGTCAGGATCACCGTGAATCCGGTACCGAGAGAGAACGCGGCGCCGGAGTTACGAGCCTGGTTGAGGTAGATGAGCGCCACCCAGAATGCGCACCGGATCGTGGCCGAGGGGCAGCTGGGCAACCACCAGCACCTTGGCGACGATGTCCAGGATCAGCACGATCACGGCGACGCCGACGCACAGCCAGACGCGCTTGCTCCGGCGCCGGGCGGGTTGGCCGGGTCGGGCGTGACCGGCGCCCGAGCTGGCGGGGCCGGTGCTGGCGGCGCCCGATGCTGGCGGGGCCGGGAGCGCCGGAGTCGCTGTCGGCGGGCTCGGTCGGGCCGGCCGGACCGGTGTCCCGTCCCGATGGTGCGTCAGCGCTCACGACACCATTGTCCCGGATCCGTCGCGGGCTAGCGTCGCTCCTCGCGCTGCTTGCAGGCGACGTCGAGCGTCGCGGCCGGGAATGCCTTCAGGCGCGCCTTGGGAATCGGGCGCCCGCAGCTCTCGCAGAAGCCGTAGGTGCCGGTGTCGATGCGCTCGACCGCGTGCTGGATCTGGGTGATCAGGTCGAAGCGGTTGGCCGCGATCGACTGCTCCTGCTCGCGCTCGAAGGTCTTGCTCCCGGCGTCGGCCTGGTCGTCGCCGGCACCGTCGGTGCTCGAGCGCTGCAGGTCGTCGAGCTCGCGCATCGAGCTGTCGTAGGCGTTGCGCATCTCCGCGAGCTCGTCGACGAGCTGTTGACGCACCTCGGCGAGTTCGGCCTCGGTCCACTCCGACCCTGCGGGCACGGCGACCTCGCGCACGGCACGCCCGGCGCCTGCGGCGCCCTGTCGGGCCGGCGCCGACCTCGCAGGCGCCGCCTTCCTGGCCGCCGCCCGCGTCGCGACGGCGGTCTTCTTCGCCGCGGTCTTCTTGGCAGCGGTCTTGCTGGCCGCCGTCTTTTTGGCGGGCGCCTTCTTCGCGGGCGCCTTCTTCGCGGGCGCCTTCTTCGCGGGCGCCTTCTTCGCGGGCGCCTTCTTCGCGGGCGCCTTCTTCGCGGGCGCCTTCTTCGCGGCGCGCGTCTTCTTCGCCGCGGTCTTCTTCGCCGCGGTCTTCTTCGCGGCGGTCTTCTTCGCCGGCGTCTTCTTCGCGGCGGTCTTCTTCGCGGCGGTCTTCTTCACGGCGGTCTTCTTCGCGGCGGTCTTCTTCGCCGCGGTCTTCTTCGCGGCGGTCTTCTTCGCGGCGGTCTTCTTCGCCGCGGTCTTCTTCGCCGCGGTCTTCTTCGCCGCCATCTTCCTCGCGGGCGCTTTCTTCGCGGTGGTCTTCTTGGCCGCAGCTTTCTTGGCCGGCGCCGCCTTCTTCGCGGCTGCCGAACCGGACGCACCGACGCGGCGCAGCGCTTGACGGATCCGTCCGACCGCAGCCATCGACTCCCCAATCCTGCGCAGCCACCCAGGAGACCGAGGCCGCGCGGTGTCTTCGTGGTCGCCGAATAGCGCCAGCAACGGCGGACAATATATGAGCAAGATCTCGCCATTACCACCACCCATGCCGAGCGCGGCCGGCGCCGAGCGGGAATCGTTGCCCCGGATCGCTAGGATTGACCTGCATCGACGAGGACGAGTAGCGGCGCAGTCCAGCTCGAGCGACCCGGGGACGGTGTGAGCCCGGGGGCCAGGGGCGCCGGCGAAATCACCTCCGAGCACCGGAAGAACCGGCGCTGCACGCCAGCAGCCGCCTCAGTAGAACCGGGCCGAACGAAGTGGGCGCAGCCTCCGGGTGGCGTCAACGAGGGTGGTACCGCGGTGTCGCGGCGCGGATCCGCAGCGGATCCGATCCGGCGGCGTCGTCCCTCGGGTCGACCGCCAGCACGACTCCGGGGAGCACCACCACGATGACCGACAGCGCCACCACCGGCGGCTACGCGCCGCTGCCGCCGCACGTCGACCTGCCCGAGCTCGACCATCAGGTCATCGAGCAGTGGCGCGCCGACAAGGTGTTCCAGCGCAGCCTCGACGCCACCGAGCACGGACCCGCCTGGACCTTCTACGAGGGTCCGCCGACCGCCAACGGCATGCCCGGCACCCACCACGTCGAGGCGCGGGTGTTCAAGGACGTGTTCCCGCGCTGGCGCACGATGAAGGGCTACCACGTCCCCCGGATGGCTGGGTGGGACTGTCACGGCCTGCCGGTCGAGCTCGCGGTGGAGAGGGAGCTCGGCTTCACCGGTAAGCCGGACATCGAGGCGTACGGGATCGCCGAGTTCAACGCCCAGTGCCGGGAGAACGTCCAGCGCCACGTCGACGCCTTCGAATCGATGAGCGAACGGATGGGCTACTGGGCCGACTACGAGCACGCCTACTGGACCATGACGCCGGACTACATCGAATCGGTGTGGTGGGCGCTCAAGACGATCTTCGAAAAGGGCCTGCTGGTCGAGGACTTCCGGGTGGCGCCGTACTGCACCCGCTGCGGCACCGGCCTGTCCGACCACGAGCTGGCGCAGGGCTACGAGACCGTCGTCGACCCTTCGGTGTACGTGCGGCTACCGCTGACCTCCGGGCCCTACGCCGGCCAGGCCGCGATGCTGATCTGGACCACGACGCCGTGGACCCTGCCCAGCAATGCGCTCGTCGCGGCGCGCGCCGACGTCACCTACGCGACGGTCACCGACGGCACCGAGACCCTCGTGGTGGCCCGCGACCTCGTGGGCAAGGCCCTCGGCGATCAGTGGACCGTGGTCGACACCTTCACCGGTGCCGACATGGTCGGCTGGACCTACGAACGCCCCTTCGACGTCGTGCCGTGGCCCGGCAAGGGCCACTTCGTCGTCAACGAGGACTACGTGACCACCGACGACGGCACCGGGCTGGTGCACCAGGCCACCGTCTTCGGTGCCGACGACTTCGAGTCGGTGCGGCGCAACGGCGTCGAACTGGTCAACCCGATCGACGTACGCGGCCGGTTCGAGGAAGACCTCCCGCTGGTCGGCGGAATGTTCTTCAAGGACGCCGACGAAGTCATCGTCGCCGACCTACAAGCGCGCGGCCGGTTGTTCCGGCACGTGCCCTACGAGCACAGCTATCCGCACTGCTGGCGCTGCCACACGCCGCTGATGTACTACGCGCTGCCGTCGTGGTACGTGCGCACCACCGCGATCAAGGACAAGCTGCTCGCCGAGAACGAGGCGACCAACTGGTACCCGGGCACCATCAAGCACGGCCGCTACGGCGACTGGCTCACCAACAACATCGACTGGGCTCTCTCACGCGATCGCTACTGGGGCACACCACTGCCGGTGTGGCGCAACGACACCGACCCGGCTCGGATGGTGTGCGTCGGCTCGCTTGCCGAGTTGCAGGAGCTGTCCGGCGTCGAGCTCACCGATCCACACCGCCCCTACGTCGACGACGTGACGTTCACGCTCCCCGGCGAGGAAGGCACCTACCGGCGGGTGCCGCAGGTCATCGACGCATGGTTCGACTCAGGGTCGATGCCGTTCGCTCAGTTCGGGGCGCCGTTGCACAACCTCGAGCAGGCGCAGGCGGCCTACCCCGCCGACTTCATCTGCGAGGCGATCGACCAGACCCGTGGGTGGTTCTACTCGCTGATGGCCGTCGGCACGCTGGTGTTCGAGCGCTCGTCGTACCGCAACGTCGTCTGTCTGGGCCACATCCTGGCCGAGGACGGCCGCAAGATGAGCAAGCACCTCGGCAACATCCTCGAGCCGATCCCGCTCATGGACCGGCACGGCGCCGACGCCGTGCGGTGGTTCATGGCGTGCACCGGATCGCCCTGGGCGTCGCGACGCGTGGGACACAAGGCGCTGGAGGAGATCGCGTCGAAGGTGATCCGCACCTACTGGTCGATCGCGTCGTTCCAGTCGTTGTACGCGCGGGCCAACGAGTGGCAGCCGAGTGCAGGCGGCGGCACCGAAACGCTCCTGGACCGGTGGGCGCGCTCGGAGATGCACCGGGTGGCCGCCGAGGTCGACGACGCGTTGGAGGACTTCGACACCGCGCGGGCGGGCAAGGCATTGGCCGGTTACATCGACGACCTGTCCAACTGGTACGTGCGCCGCTCGCGGCGCCGGTTCTGGGACGGCGACCCGGCTGCGCTCGCCACGCTGCACGATTGTCTCGACGTGCTGACCCGGCTGCTGGCGCCGTTCATCCCGTTCGTCACCGAGCGGGTGTGGTCGGCGCTGTTCTCGCCGACCGGTCCGGTTGATTCCGTCCATCTGGCGCCGTGGCCGGTTTCGGATCCCGAACTCGTCGACACGACGCTGTCCGGTCAGGTCGCCCTGGTGCGACGGCTGGTGGAGCTGGGCCGCTCGGCACGGGCGGATTCGAAGGTCAAGACCCGCCAGCCCTTGGGTCAGGCGCTGATCTCCGCTCCGGGTTGGGCGTCGCTGCCCACCGAGCTGCGCGATCAGGTGCGCGACGAGCTCAACGTGGTGGAGCTGGCACAGCTCAGCGACACCGGTGAGCTGGTGCAACTCGCTGTGAAGCCGAACTTCCGGGAGCTCGGCCGCCGGTTCGGCAAGCGCACGCAGGTCGTGGCAAGCGCGATCGGCGCGGCCGACCCGGCAGCATTCGTCGCGGCGTACCGATCCGGGCAGGCCCGGGTCACCGTCGACGGCGAGGAACTACCCATCGGCGGCGAGGAGGTCGTGATCGCCGAGACACCACGCTCGGGCTGGGCGGTGGCGACCGGCGGGTCGGACACCGTGGCGCTGGACCTCGAGCTGACCCACGAACTCCGGCTCGCCGGGCTGGTGCGCGAGGTGGTGCGGCTCGTGCAGGACGCTCGCAAGAACGCCGGGTTCGAGGTCACCGACCGCATCACCCTGTGGTGGCGCGTCGGTGGGTCACCGGAGCCGGCGCAAGCCATCCGCACGCACGCCGAGCAGCTCGCAACCGAGGTGCTCGCCACGTCGCTCGTGGAGGGCGCGCCGGAGGCGGAAGAGGCGTCCGCCGACGTCTTCAGCGCCGAGGACGAGGAGCTCGGTCTGCGGGTGTGGCTGCGCCGGGTCTGACCGGTCTCCGCCTCACGACTCGGCGCACAGCGAGCACGGCTGGAAGCCGTCGGCCTCGGCCTGCGCGCGCGAGATGGCCACCGCCTCCTGACCCTTGATGATCAGGCATCCCTCGGCGTGATAGCGCGGCCGGCCGTTGCGCACCCACACCTGCCGACCCGGGTCGCTGTCGGTGACGGCCGCGGCGGCGGCAGGCGGCTCCGGCGTCGCGGCGAGCTCCGGCTCGGCTAGCACCTGCGGCTCGGCCACAAGGTCTACCTGCGGTGTGTCTTCCTGCGGCGTGTCTTCAGGGGTGTCGACCGGCGCGGGTGCGGCCATGGCCGGCTCCGGCGCGGCTTCCGGCTGGGTCGCGGCTTCCGGCTCGGGCTCGGTCGCCGGCTCGGGCTCGGTCGCCGTCTCGGGCTCGGTTACCGTCTCGGGCTCGACCACTGCCTCGGGCTCGGTTTCGGATTCCGCCACGGGCTCCGGCTCGACAAACTCCGGCTCGACAAACTCCGGCTCGGCAACCGCCTCCGGCTCGGCGACCATTTCGAATTCCGCTGCGTGCGGCTCGGCCGCGGGTTCCGCGATCGCAGTATCGGGCAAGAGTTGGGCGCGGGATGCGTTGGGCTCGCACTCCCCGCACGGTGTGAACCCGTCCTCGTCGGCCTGCGAGTGACTGATCGGCACCGAGTCCAGCCCGGCGATCGCGGCGCAGTCCGGGAGGTGGTAGTCCGGATGCCCGTCGACGACCCACACGCCGTCGCCGGCGGGTGCGGCGGGCTCGTCCTTATCCGGGGTGCAGTGTGCACACGGCGCGAAGCCGTCCTCCATCGCCTGCGCATGCGAGATCGGCTCCGGACCCTCGCCGATGATGTCGGCGCAGTCGCGTCGGTGGAATTCCGGCCGGCCGTCGATCACCCACACCTGGGCGGTGCCCGGCGGGACAACGGGTGTCGGGGGCGAGCAGAGGGCACAGGGCGCGAAGCCGTCCTCGACGGCCTGGGCGTAGGGCACCGGCTCGCCGGACAGCCGCTGGACCAATTCGCAGCCCGCGAGGTGGTAGTCGGGGTAGCCGTCGGCCACCCACACCGTGCTCGGCGCTGCACCGCTGGTCTCGGGTGCCGCGCCCGGCAAGCAGGTCGGGCACGGCGCGAAGCCGTCCTCGACGGCCTGGGCGCGGGCGACCGGCTCCTTGTGCAGCGTCGCGAGCTCCGCGCACGACTCGACGTGGTAGCGCGGATGGCCGTCGGCGACCCAGACCTGATCGCCGGCGACAGCGGCGGCGGCGGCGAACGCCGAGCGCGGGCGGCCGGCGAAGGCGGCATCCGGGTCGCAGACCACACACGGCTGGAAGCCGTCCTCGACCGCCTGCTCGTACGGCACCGGCTCGGGCTGCAGGCCGGCGAGCTCCGTGCACTCGCCGACGTGGTACTCCGGATAGCCGTCCGCGACCCAGACCCGAAGCGCCGAGCTCGGCGCCGCGCCCGGGGACGGTGTCGGCGGCCCGCAGGAGCGGCACGCCGTGAACCCGTCGTCGACGGCTTGGGCGAGCGGAATCACCTCGGCCGGGCTGTCGGCGATCTTCGCGCAGCTCTCGACGTGGTAGTCCGGGCGCCCGTCGACCACCCACACGCCCGTCGGGGGCACCGCCGTCGGTACCCCGAGCCCGGACGGCACTACCGGCTCCGTGGGCTCACCGGAATGCCCGGCGGGGCCGCCGGCCGGCACCAGCGCCGGCGCCCGGACCGCGGCGTTGGTCGTCGCGGGCGCCGGGGCGGGCGCGGCCACCGGTTCCGGCGACTTCTGCGCGCGCTGGGTACGGACGACGAGATAGAGCGCCACCGCCGCGAGCCCGCTCGCGACGAGCGACACCACGAGCCAGATGGTGCTCGCCAGCACGAGGCCGAGCACCAGGCTCGCCACCGCGACGAGCAGAAACGCGATCAGCACCATGGTCGTTGGTCCCCCCCGAACCGATACCAACCTGACGCCAAAACGGCGAGCGCGCAAGTCGGCTCGTCACCGCCCGGCCGTCGAGGTACGTCAGCCGGGCGCTGGAACTGGGCAGCAATCGCTTCGGATCAGCCCTTCTGGGCGTCTGCGTAGTCGGCATTCGCGGCGGGCTCGGCCTTGCCGCTGGCGTCGAGGTCACGCAGCTGGGACTCGAGGTAGCTCTTGAGCCGGGTGCGGTACTCGCGCTCGAAGTTGCGCAGCTCCTCCACCCGCCGCTCGAGCGCGCCCTTGCGCTGCTCGAACTGGGAGGTGATGGTGGCGGCGCGCTGCTCCGCGTCCTGAACGGTCTGGTTGGCACGGGCCGTGCTCTCCTCGTCGAGCTGCTTGGCGCGGTTCTCGGCCTCGGCGAGCTGGGCGGTGGAGCGGTCGTTGGCATCGTTGACGGTGGACTCGGCATTGGCGCGGGCCTCGTTGAGCAACTGCTCGGCCTCGGCCCGCGATTGGGCGAGGTGCTGGTCGGCGGTCTGCTGCGCGAGCGCCAGCATCTGCACCGCCTGCGCGTGGTGCTCGGCCGGCGCCAGCCCGGCGCCGCCCTCGGGGGCGGCCGCCGCCGGCGCTGCGGCCGCATTGCGCAGCTGCTCCTGGGCGCCCTCGAGCTGCTTGCGATTCTCGTCAAGGTGCTGCTCGGTCTCGGCCAGCTTCTGCTGCAGCGCCACGACCTGCTGCTGCGCGCCCGATTCGCCCTCGTTCACCGCCTGTTCGAGCTCGCCGATGCGCTGCTGGAGTCGGCTGTTCTCCTCGCGGGCGGAGGTCAGTTCCTGGGTCGCGGACGTCAACTGCTCGTTCGCGGTTCGCAGCGCCTCCGTGTCGCCGGAGCCCTCGGCTGCCTCGCCGCCGGAGCCTTCGGCGCGCGCCCCGCCCCCGTTGGCGCGCAGATCGTTGTTCTCCTCGATCAGCCGGGCGAGCTCGACCTCGACGATGTCGAGGAAGGCGTCCACCTCTTCCTCGTCGTAGCCGCGCTTGCCGATCGGCGGCTTCTTGAACGCCACGTTGTGGACTTCGGCGGGCGTCAACGGCATCCGGTCACCTCAAGGCTCGTCGACTGCCGGTCGCTCCGGCCGTCGTGTGGTCTTGGCTCATCTGTGGTGTGCCGCGGGGGCGGCACCCTTGGATCTTAAAACATGAAGCTAACTGAACGTCAGCGCAACCTGTCGCAGCACAATGAGCACGATGAGCAGGATGATGACGCTCAAGTCGAGGCTTACAGTACCCAGCTGGAGCGGCGGGACCAATCTGCGCAGCAACTTGATCGGCGGATCGGTGACCACGTAGACCAGCTCCAGCCCGATGGCCGCGACGCCGGCCGGGCGCCAGGCCCGGGCGAACTGCCGCGTCCAGTCGATGACGAGCCGCGCCAGGATCACCAACACATAGATGTACAGCGCGTAGCCGACGACGCCCCACAGCAGCGCCATCAGCACCCGTCTCCCTCACCCGTAGCCAGTCGCCCTACCAACGACCACCCAGTGTAGAAAGTGCCGGCGAGCAGGGCTCAGCTCTGGTTGAAGAATCCGTT
This sequence comes from uncultured Actinomycetota bacterium, assembly GCA_963850835.1. Taxonomy (GTDB): domain Bacteria; phylum Actinomycetota; class Actinomycetes; order Mycobacteriales; family Jatrophihabitantaceae; genus Jatrophihabitans. Next base: position 826,894 of record CAWKNB010000012.1, read on the forward strand.
CTCGATCTTCGCCTTGTCGGCCGCCGTGACGCTGACATTGTGCGGGCTGAGCAGGAACACCTTGGCCGTGACCCGCTCGATCCGACCGTGCAGGCCGAAGGTGAGCCCGGCGGCGAAGTCCACCAGGCGCTTGGCGTCGGCGTCGTCCATGTCCGAGAGGTTCATGATCACCGGGGTGTTGCGGCGGAACTGCTCGCCGATGGTGCGCGCCTCGTTGTAGGTGCGCGGGTGCAGCGCGGTGATCTGGTAACTGGGCTCGGCCGGGTACGGCTCTGGGTCGAACTCCCGGTCGAACTCGCGCCCGGCGAACTCACGCGGGGCGCCGTACCCGACCTCACTGGGGTGCTTCTCGCGCTGGTGGCGCGTCTCCGGGTACTCGTCGCGACGGGCCGGGGCGCGCTCGGCAGGGGGCGCGTAGCCGTCGGCGTCGGCGTAGTCGTCGTCCTCGACCAGGCCGAGGTAGACGCCCATGCGGTGCATCGCTCCGGGCATTGCTCCTCCAGTGACTTGCGGTATCTGTGGATTGGGACGCTAGCCGAAATCGGGCTCCCGACGGCCGAGCAACGCCGTACCGACGCGGACATGTGTCGAGCCGTGCCGGATGGCCTCCTCGAAGTCGCCGCTCATGCCGGCCGAGATCGCGTCGGCCTGCGGATGCTCGGTGCGCAGCCGGGCCGACAACTCGGCGAGCTGGGCGAAGGCGGGGCCGGTCGCAGCGCCCTGCGGCGGTACCGCCATCACCCCGCGCAGTCGCAACTGCGGCCGGTCGGCCAGTTCGGCGGCGAGCGGCAGCAGCTCGCCGACCGGCGCCCCGCCGCGCGCGGGATCGTCGTCGAGGCTGAGCTGGACGAACACGTCCAGCGGCGAGTCTCGAGAGCCTTCGGCGGCCTGGGCGAGCGCACGCGCCAGCTTCGCGCGGTCGACCGAGTGCACCGCAGTTGCGTACGACGCGACGCTGCGAGCCTTGTTGGTCTGCAGGCGCCCGACCAGGTGCCAGCGCACCTGCTGCGTTGCTTCGCCGATCGCGCCGAGCTCGGTGAGCTTGCCGCGCGCCTCCTGGTCCTTGCTCTCGCCGACGTCGAACACGCCGAGCTGGACGAGCGCGCGGATGTCGGCCGCCGGGCGGGTCTTGGTGACCGCGATCAACGTGACGTCGCGTGGGTCGCGGCCGACCGCCGCGCAGGCGGCCGCGATCCGCGAACGCACCGCGCCGAGCGCGGTCACCAGCTCGGCGCGGCGCCGCTCGTCGGGCTGCGACGCGGGCACGGCGTCCTACGGCTTGAGGAAGTCCGGCACGTCCAGCTCGTCGTCGAGATTCAACGCAGAACGCGCGCCGTTCGTGGGCTGCTGGGCGGCGTACTGCGGGGCGGGGTGGTAGCCGGCGGACGGCTCGGGCTCGGCGGGCCGGGCCGGCGCGGCAGGGTGGTTCGCGACGGGCGCGGGCCCGGGCTGACCGGTGCGGTTCTGAGCCGCCATCTCGCGGCGGATGTCGACCTTCTTGTACGGCAGTTGCCCGCTGTCGAAGCCGGCCGCGATCACCGTGACCTTCACCTCGTCGCCGAGGGTGTCGTCGATCACCGCACCGAAGATGATGTTGGCGTCCGGGTGCGCCGCCTCGGCCACCAGCGACGCGGCCTCGTTGATCTCGAACAGGCCGAGGTCCGAGCCGCCGTAGATCGACAGCAACACACCGTGCGCGCCCTCCATGCTCGCCTCGAGCAGTGGGCTGGCGATCGCGATCTCGGCGGCCTGCCGGGCCCGGTTGTCGCCGCGCGCGGCGCCGATGCCCATCAGCGCCGACCCGGCGCCGCTCATCACGCTCTTGACGTCGGCGAAGTCGAGGTTGATCAGGCCCGGTGTGGTGATCAGGTCGGTGATGCCCTGGACACCGGAGAGCAGGACCTGGTCGGCGCTGCGGAAGGCGTCCATCACGGTGACGTTCTGTTCGCTGATCTGCAGCAACCGGTCGTTCGGGATGACGATGAGCGTGTCGCACTCGGCGCGCAGCGCGTCGATGCCCTCGTCGGCCTGGCTGGCGCGCTTCTTGCCCTCGAAGCTGAACGGGCGGGTGACGACGCCGATGGTCAGGGCGCCGAGCTTGCGGGCGATGCTGGCGATGACGGGCGCGCCGCCGGTGCCGGTGCCGCCGCCCTCGCCGGCGGTGACGAAGACCATGTCGGCGCCCTTGAGCACCTCTTCGATCTCGTCGCGGTGGTCCTCGGCGGCCTTGCGGCCGACCTCGGGCTGCGCGCCGGCACCCAGGCCGCGGGTGAGTTCGCGGCCGACGTCGAGCTTGACGTCGGCGTCGGACATCAGCAGCGCCTGGGCGTCGGTGTTCACCGCGATGAACTCGACGCCCTTGAGGCCGACCTCGATCATCCGGTTGACGGCGTTGACGCCGCCGCCGCCGACACCGACGACCTTGATGACCGCCAGGTAGTTGTGCGGTGCTGTCATGGTTGGGCTCCCTCGGCGCGCTCGATGCGACTTGTCTGAACTCTCACCCTCAGGTAGACGTTCAACGTTATGTCAACCTGTGATGTTGGAGCCGAAGTTAGATCGCAACCGCGGTGAATCCGTGCAGGCGCGCCGTGCGACACGCCGCGAGTTCGTGTCGACCCGTGCGGCTCACGCCGAGGCCGGCCGGACGAGGCTCGCGAGGATGTCGTCGAGGGTGATGATCCCGACCAGCGCCCCCGCTCCCCCGGGCTGCGCGGACCGGACCGAGGCCATGTGCGCGTGCTGCACGCGCATGACCTCGACCACCTGCTCCAGGGCGGCGTCGGCGGCGACCTCGGGCAGCGGCCGCACGCATCCGGGCGGCAGTGGCTGCCCGCGTCGCTGCGCCGGGATCGACAGCGTGTCCTTGACGTGGACGTAGCCGCGCACGGTGCCGTCGGTGCCGTCGGCCGCGAGATCACGCAGCGGGAACCGGGTGACCCCGGTTCGACCGGCGAGCGCCTCCACGTCATCGACGGTCGGGATGCCGGTGAGCAGGTGGGCGCGGGCGAACGGCACGGTCAGCGCGGCGGCGGTGGCGCTCTCGAAGGCCAGGGCGCCGCCGAGGCGGCGGTGCGCGTCCGGGTCGAGCAGGCCGCCGCGGCGCGACTCGTCGACCAGCAGCGCCACCTCGTCGCGGGTGAACGCGCTCGCGACCTCGTGGCGTGGCTGCACCCGTACGGCGCGCAGCGTGAGGTTGGCCAACTCGTTGAGCACCCAGATCACCGGCCGCACCACGCGCACCGTGAACGACAACACCGGCGCGAGCCACTGCGCCGAACCCTCCGGGTCGGCGAGGGCGACGTTCTTGGGCACCATCTCGCCGAGCACCACGTGCAGCACGGTGACCAGCGCGAGCGCGATGACGAACGCGGCCGGATGCACCAAGCCGTCAGGGATCCCCAAGGACGCGAACGGCGGCTCCAGCAGGTGTGCGATGACCGGTTCGCTGACCGCGCCGAGCGCGACCGAGCACAGCGTGATGCCCAGCTGCGCGCCCGCCATCATCAGCGACACCTGCTCCATCGCGCGCAGCGTGACCGCCGCGCGCCGCGAGCCCTGCTCGGCCGCGGGTTCGATCGCGGCCCGGCGCGCAGACACCAGGGCGAACTCGGCAGCGACGAAGAAGGCGTTGAGCAGCAGGAGCAACGCGGTGAGCGCGATCCCGAAACCGGCGCTCATGTCGCACCCGGTTCGGGCTCGGCGGGCGGGCTCAGCAGCACGCGGTCGACCCGTCGGTCGGCCATCGCCAAGACGGTCAGCGCCACACCGTCGACCTCGACCTGGTCGCCCTCGTGCGGCAGACGGCCGAGCGCATGCATGACCAGACCCCCGACGGTCTCGTAGACCCCGCTGGACGGCAGCGGATGGCCGGTGGCCGCGGCGACCTCGTCGGGCCGCAGCAGACCGGAGATCTCGAACCCGCCGGGCACCCGGTGGGTCGCGAACGCGGGCTGGTCGTGCTCGTCGTCGAGCTCGCCGACGAGTTCCTCCAGCACGTCCTCGGCGCTGAGCAACCCGGCTGTGCCGCCGTACTCGTCGACGACGATCGCCAGCTGGCTGCGGTGCTGTTGCAGGGTCTGCAGCACGGCGTCCATGGGCAGCGACTCCGGCACCTCGACCGACGGGCGCATCACCTGCCCGGCCGGCACACCCGGACGCTGCGTGAGCGGCACCGCGACCGCCTGGTCGAGCTCGATGATGCCGACGATCTCGTCGAGACCGCCGGCCCCGGTGACCGGCAGCCGCGAATGGCCGGTGCGACGGACGGTGTCGAGCACCGCGGAGACCGGATCGGTTGCGGCGGCGGTGATCATCTGCGGGCGCGGGGTGAGGACGTCGCGGGCCCGGCGCGCGCCGAGGGTCAGCGATCGGACGACGAGATTCGCCGTGCCCGGCGCGAGCGTGCCCGCCACGGCCGAGTGGCGCACCAGCGACATCAGCTCCTCCGGCGAGCGTGCCGACGGCAGCTCCTCGCGGGCCCGCAGCCCGAAGAGTTCAGCACCAGGTTCGCGGCGCCGTTGAGGCCACGGATGGGCGTGTGCATGGCGCGGCTGAATCCGCGGACCGGCGCCTGCACTGCACGGGCCACCGCGAGCGGCATGGCGATCGCCAGGTTCTTGGGCACCATCTCGCCGAACAGCATGGTGAGCACCGTCGAGATCACCAGCGCCAGCGCGACCGCGATCGCCGACACCGCGTCGCCGCGGATCCCGACGGCATTCAACGGCGCATGCAACAGGCCGGCCAGCGCGGGTTCGGACAGGAAGCCGACCGCGAGATTGGTCACGGTGATGGCCACCTGGACGCCGGACAGCTCGACCGACAGGTTGCGCAACGCGACCAGCACGCCGTCGGCCTTGCGATCGCCTGCGCCTGCCGCACGTTCCACCGTGGCCCGGTCGACGGTGAGCAACGCGAACTCGCCGGCGACGAACACCCCGCACACCGCGATCAGCACGAGGCTCAGGCCGAGCAGCAGCCAGGCGGCCAAGTCTCGTCGCCTCCGGTCACGGTTCGATCAGCTGGTCGGGTAGTGACAACGATCCTGGCGACCCGGTTCCCCGGGTCAGCGGGTGAAGGGCTGGTCCGGGTCGGTGACGTCGATCTGGTTCACCGACCGTTTCGCGGCGAGCGTGGGCAGGATCCGGGCCTTCTCGACGCTGCGGTCGGCCCCACCCCAGCGCACCACGACACCGTCCTTCAGCACGAGCGTGATCGACGTCGGGTCCAGGGCCTGGACCGAGGTGACCTCTTTGCGCAACGAGTCGGGCAGCGCGCCCGCCGCGGTGGCGACCGCGGCGCCGGTGCTCCGGGCGGTGGGCCCGGTGGGCAGGACGAAACGCGGCAGCTGCGCCGACGCCTTGGGCACGGTGCGGAAGTGCACGCCTTCGCGGTCGATGAGCTGATCGCCGTTGTCGGTGTGCATGTAGCCGACCGGGCTGCGTTCCACGATCGTGATCGACACCGTGGACGGGAACGACGTACTGACCTGCGCGGAATCGACCTCACGCAGCTTCTCGACATTGCGGGTGATGTCGGCGGTGTCCAGCCGGACCAGCGGGGTGCCGTGCACGATGCCCGACGCGGCGCGCACCTGGGAGTAGGTGAGCAGATGGTTGCCGTGCACGTCGATGCTGCGCACGCCGAGCAGCGAACTGAACGCGACCACCCAGGTGAGCGTGGCGGCGATCGCGAGGACACCGACCACGATCAACGCGAGGAGCAACCGGCGCCGGCGACGGGCCTGCGGCGGCTCTTCGTCGATTTCTGATTCCGCAGGGCGGGGTGTGGTGGAGGTGGTCATGTCGCTCCCGACGTCGACTCGCCCGCCCGGCGCGCACACGTGTCGCGGATCTCGTCGCAGAGCAGGTACACGTTGCCGATGCCCATGGTGATCACGAGATCGCCGGCGCGGGCGAGCTCGCCGATGCGCTCGGGCACGGCGTCGTAGCGCGGTTCGTACACGACCTGATCGGCCGGCAGGTCGATCAGGTCGCTGATCGTGGCTCCGGTGACGCCCGGGATCGGTTCCTCGCGGGCCGGGAAGATGTCCATGACCACGGCGATGTCGGCGATCGCCATGGCGTCGGCGAATTCCTGGGCGAAGGTCTGGGTGCGGCTGTAGGTGCCCGGCTGGAACACGGCGATCAGCCGTCCGGTGCCGGCGAGCGCGTCGCGCGCCGCCGTCAACGAGGCGGCGATCTCGGTCGGGTGATGGGCGTAGTCGTCGTAGACGCGCACTCCCCCGCCCTCGCCGTGCGACTCGAACCGGCGGTGCACGCCCCCGAAGTCCGCCCACGACCGGGCCACGGTGTCGAGGTCGAGGTCGAGGTGGTGGGCGAGCACGAACGCTGCGGTGGCGTTGAGCGCCATGTGCTCACCGATCAGCGCGCCGACTCGGATGCGGCGCTCGCCGATGTCGTCGCCGGCAACGGTGAACTCGACCGAGGCCGAGCCGGTGACGACGTCCGAGAGGCGCACGTCTGCGGCCTCGCTGCGCCCGTAGGTCTGCACCGTGTGGCCGGTGCTGCGGGCGTAGTCGGCGATGCGTCGCGCGCCGGCGTCGTCGGTGCAGGTCAGCACCAGCCCGTCGGCATCGATGCGGTCGACGAACAGCTCGAAGGCCCGGAAGATCCCCTCGAGGTCGCCGTGGTTCTCGAGATGGTCGGCCTCGACGTTGGTGATCACCGCCGCTGCCGGCCGGGTGAGCAGGAAGGAACCGTCGCTCTCGTCGGCCTCGACCACGGCGAAGTCGGCGGTGCCCAGATGGGCGTTGCGGCCCGTCTCGTAGAGGTTGCCGCCGATCGCGAACGACGGATCGGCGTTGCAGGCCTGCGCAGCCACGACGAGCAGCGAGGTGGTGGAGGTCTTGCCGTGGGTGCCGGCGACCGCGATACAGCGCTTGTCCTCCAGCGCGGCGGCGAGCGCGGCAGCCCGGCGCAGCACCGGCTTGCCGCTGTTGCGGGCGGCGACGAACTCCTCGTGCTTGGGGTTGATCGCGGTCGTGTACACGAAGGTGTCGGCGTCGTCGAGGTGCGCCGGAGAGTGCCCGATGAGCACGGTGGCGCCGAGCGCCCGCAAGCCGGTCACGGTGAGCGAGTCACGCGCCTCGCAACCACTCACGGCCACTCCGCGCTCGAGCAGAATGCGCGCCAACGCACTCATCCCCGAACCGGCGATGCCCATGATGTGCACCCGGCCGAGCTCGGCCAGCGGCGGGACGACGTCGGTCGCGGCGCTGCGCACCAGCGCAGCGCCCGGCGCGGCCCAGTCCTCGGGACGCGGGGCGTCGGAGTCCCTGGTCGGGCGGGTCATTTCGCGAACCGCCGGTATTCCGCGGCCACCGCGAGCACCCGCTCGGCCAGGACGACGTCGGCGTCTCGGGCGCCGGCCTGCGACGCCGCCTGCGACATCTTCGCCACCGTCTCGGGGTCGGCGACTCGAGGGACGACCTCGCGCGCGATCCAGTCCGCGCTCAGATCCGCGTCGTCGACCAGCAGGCCGCCGCCCGCCCGCACGATCGGCAGCGCGTTGAAGCGCTGCTCGCCGTTGCCCACCGGATAGGGCACGTAGGCGGCCGGCAGCCCGACCGCGGCGAGCTCGGCGCAGGTCATCGCACCGCACCGGCACAGGGCGAAATCCGCGGCGGCGTAGGCGAACTGCATCTGCTCGACGTAGGGCACGACGACGTAGGGCACGGCGGTGTCGCTCGCGACCTCGACCTCGTTGTTCGGGCCGGCGATGTGCAGCACCTGCACACCCGCGGCCCGCAGCGACTCGGCGGCGGCGGTTGCGGCGCGGTTGATCGACTGCGCGCCTTGCGAGCCGCCGAACACCAGCAGCGTCGGCAGTTCGCCCTGCAGCCCGAACCGGATGCGGGCCTGCTCGCGCAGCGCCGCGCGATCGAGCTGGGAGATCGCCGGGCGTAACGGAATCCCGATCACTCTCGCGTGCGGCAGGTGTCCCTCGCCGGAGGCGGTGAACACATGCTTGGTGAGCCGAGCCGCGCCGCGGTTGGCGAGGCCAGGTTTGGCGTTCGCCTCGTGGACCACGATGGGGATGCTGAGCCGCCGCGCGGCGAGGTATGCCGGCACGGCCACGTAGCCGCCGAAGCCGACCACGACCTCGGCCCGCACCCGTTCGAGCACCGTCGATGCGGCGGCCACCGCACCTCGTACGCGGCCCGGCGTCGCGAACAGGTCGCGGCCGACGCGACGCGGCAGCGGCACCGGCGGTACGAGTTCCAGCGGGTAGCCGCGCGGCGGGATGAGCGTGGTGTCCAAGCCCTTCGCAGTGCCCAACGCGGTGATCTCGGCCGACGGCTCGATGCGGCGCACCGCGTCGGCGAGGTTCATCGCGGGCTCGATGTGACCCGCGGTCCCGCCGCCGGCCACGACGACCCGCGGCGCGGTCATCGCGACCCCCGGAACTCGCCGGGTGAGGTCATCGACGCCGTCCGTCGGTGCCGGTCGGGCGCAGCGCCGAGGCCGCGCGCGCGCCCCCCGCCGCCGCTCGGGCCCGGGAGGCGTGCGCAGCGTTGGTGACAGCCGCGCGCGACGAGGCCATGGCGCGCTCGGCGGCGATGCGGTGCTGGCGCTGCGGGCGGCGCTTCGGCGGCCGATAGCCCTGGGGTACCGGGATGCGCGCCCAACGCTCCAACCGGGTGCGGCGGTTACGCCGCTGCGACCTGCGGGCCACCTTGATCGCCTCCGGTTCGTGCCGGGCGAAGGACACCAGCATGCCGAGCACGAAGAAGGTGACCAGCAGCGAGGTGCCGCCGGCAGAGATGAGTGGCAGCGGGATCCCCGTGACCGGCAGCAGACCGGTCACGTACCCGATGTTGATCACGGCCTGGCCGCACAGCCAGATCGTCGCCGCGCCGGCCGCGAGCCGCGCGAAGGGGTCGGCGCTGCGCCGTGCCAACCGCATACCGGTGTAGGCGAACAGGCCGAACATGGTGATGACGGCGAGGCAGCCGAGCAGCCCGAGCTCCTCGCCGATGATCGCGAACACGTAGTCGGAGTTGGCGTTGGGCACCCACCCGTACTTCGAGGTGCCCTGACCGAGCCCGACGCCGAACAACCCGCCCGAGGCGAGCGCGTACAAGCCCTCGACCGTGTGGTAGCCGGTGGTCTTGGCGTGCTTGAACGGATCGACGAAGTTGGTCAGCCGTTCCAGCCGGTACGGCGCGGTGACCGCCAGGAAGGTGATGGCGGCCGCCACCAGGCCGAGCACGAGCGCGAAGTAGCGCACCGGCATGCCGACCATCCAGAGCAGGCCGAGCAGGATCAGCATGAAGCAGCAGGTGGTGCCGAGATCGGGTTCGAGCATGACCAACAGGCTGACGATCACGAAGCCGGGCACCAGCGGCAGGAACAGGTGCCGGGCCCGGCGCAGCGTGCCGAGTTCCTGCTTGCGGGCCAGCAGATCGGCGCCCCACAGCAACATCGCGACCTTGGCGAGTTCGGAGGGCTGCAGCTGCAACGGGCCGAGATCGATCCAGCGGCGCGCGCCGTAGACCCCGACCCCGATGCCCGGGACCAGCACGGCGACCAGCGCGGCCACACTCAGGGCGAGCATCGGGTAGGTCAGCAGCCGGAACGCGCGCGGCGACAAGCGCACCGCGAACCAGAACAGCAACAGCCCGACCGCGATGAACTGGAACTCCTTGATCGACTGCAGCCACATCTGGCTCGGTGCGTTGTCCTCGTGGGCGGCGGCGATCGTGGTGGAGACGGCCATCAGGATGCCGAAGACGAGCAGCCCGGCGGACGTGAGCAGCAGCAGCTGGACGGTGGCGTAGGGCTTGGCGGTGAACCGCTGCTCGGCCGGCGCGCGGCGCCAGCGGGTGCGCAGCTGCTCCAGCGCGGTCACGCAGTGCTCCCGTGCCGAGCGCGAGCGGCGGCGGCGAACGCGTCGCCGCGCGCGCCGAAGTTGGCGAACATGTCGTAGGACGCGGCGGCGGGCGCGAGCAGCACGGTGTCACCCGGACGCGCGAATCCGGCCGCGGCGGCCACCACCTCGGTCATCGCCCCATCGTCTGTGGTGTCGACGACGAACACGGGTACATCCGGCGCGTGTCGTGCAAGTGCCGCCGCGACGAGCGCCCGGTCCTGCCCGAGCAGCACCGCGGCGCGCAGCCGCGATGCCACACCCGCGACCAGATCGTCGATCACCACGCCCTTGAGCTGGCCCCCCGCGACCCAGACGATGCTGGACGCCGCCGCGAGGGACGCCTGCGCGGCGTGCGGATTGGTGGCCTTGCTGTCGTCGACCCAGCGCACTCCGTCCCACTCGGCGACCAGCGCGTTGCGATGCGGATCGGGAACGAACTCGCGCAATCCCTGCGCGATCGCCCCGGGTGCGACGCCGTGCGACCGGGCAAGAGCGGCCGCGGCCAGCGCGTTCGCGACGTTGTGGGCCCCGGCGGGACGCACGTCGGCGACCGGTGCAAGTGCGACGGTGTCGTCACCGAACGCGCGGCTGACGAGCACACCCTCCCGCACCCCGAGCTGACCGGCCGCCGGCTCGTGCAGGGTGAACCCGACGCCACCGGCGGGCAGCAGCGCGGCAACCCGCGGATCGTCGGCGTTGCCGACCGCGACGGCGGCCTGCCACACCACGGTCTTGGCCTGCGCGTACGCGTCGAGGGAGCCGTGCCAGTCCAGGTGATCGGGCGCGATGTTCAGCAGTGCGCCGGCCGCCGGCGCGATCGTCGGCGCGAAGTGCAGCTGCTGGCTGGACACCTCCACGGCCAGCACGTCGTACCGCGGGTCGGCGAGCACGGCGTCGATCAGCGGCACGCCGACGTTGCCGACCGCCACGGCCCGCAGGCCGGCGGCGCGCAACATGGCCTCCAGCATGTGCACCGTGGTGGTCTTGCCGTTGGTGCCGGTGATCGCGAGCCAGGGCGCGCCGCTTGGGCCGCGCAGCCGCCAGGCCAGCTCCACCTCGCCCCACACAGGTAGGCCGCGCGTCGTGGCGTCGGTCAACAGCGGGTCGGTGGGACGCAGCCCGGGCGAGGCGATCACCAGGTCGACGTCGGGCGGCAACTCCGTGAGCCGCCCGAGCCAGCGCGCCCCGTCCGCGACGAGCGACGCCACCTGCGAGCCGTGCTTCGTCGCGGTCAGCTCCACCTGTGCGCCGCGCGCCAGCAACGCCCGCGCCGCCGAGCTGCCGGCCACGCCGACACCGCACACGAGCACCTTGCGCCCGGCGAGCTCGTCACCCATTGGCGATGAAGTCGGCATAGAACAAGCCCATCCCGAACGCCACGGCCATCCCGCCCATGATCCAGAACCTGACGATGATGGTGACCGGCTCCCACCCGACGAGCTCGAAATGGTGGTGCAGCGGGGCCATCCGGAAGATACGTCTCCCCGTGCCGGTGCGTCTTCGGGTGAACTTGAACCAACCGGTCTGCAGGATCGACGAGATGGTGATCGTGGCGAACAGCCCGCCGAGTGCGATGAGCAGCAACTCGGTGCGGGTCAGGATCGCGAGCCCGCCCATCAACCCGCCCAGCGCGAGCGATCCCGTGTCGCCCATGAAGATCTGCGCCGGTGGCGCGTTCCACCACAGGAAGCCGAAGCACGCGCTCATCGCCGAGGCCGCCACCAGGGCCAGATCGAGGGAGTCGCGCACCTCGTAACAGCCGCCGATCGGGTGATTGCCGCACGGATTGCGGAACTGCAGGAACGAGATCAGCGTGTACGCGCCGAACACCATCGCGGCGGCACCGGCGGCCAGCCCGTCGAGGCCGTCGGTGAGGTTCACCGCGTTCGACGTCGCCGACAGGATCAGGTACGCGAGGATCACGAAGCCGACCGAGCCGAGGGCGATCTGCGGGATGTCGCGCACGAAGGACAGGTGCGTCGACGCGGGGGTCAGGCCGAATCGGTTCGGCCACTGCAGCGCCATCACCGCGAACGCCACCGTGACGCCGAGTTGCCCGGCGAACTTCGCCCGGGCCCGCAGCCCGAGGCTGCGCTGGCGCCGGATCTTGATGAAGTCGTCGAGGAAGCCGACCCCGCCCAGCCCGACCATCAGGAACAGGGCGAGCAGCCCGGACGCGTTCGGTCCGCCGCCGCCGCGGATGGCGATGATGACGTGCGCGAACGCGTAACCGAGCACGGTCGAGCCGATGATCGCGACGCCGCCCATCGTCGGCGTTCCGCGCTTGACCAGGTGGGTCTGCGGCCCGTCGACCCGGATCTCCTGCCCGAACCCGTGCCGCCGGAAGTATTGGACGACGAGCGGGGTGAACAGGATCGACGTCAGCAGCGAGAAGACTGCGGCGATCAGGATCGTCTTCATCCTGAGCCGCTCTCCCGTCCGTGTCCGTCTGCTCCCGCGCCGGCGGGATCGGTCCTCGCATCGTCGGTGATCGCCTCGGCCACTCGTTCGAGGCGCGCCGCGCGAGAGGCTTTGATCAACACCACGTCGGCGGGCCGCAGTTCGGCACGCAACAGCTCGATCGCGGCCTCGACGTCGGGCACCCAGCTCGACTCGCCGTCCCATGAGCCTTCCAGAGCCGCCCCGTGCTGGACCGGGCGGGCCGCGTCGCCGACGGCGACGACCCGTGATATGTCCAGGCGCACGGCCAACCGGCCCAGCGCGTCGTGCTCGGCGGGTCCGTCCGGGCCGAGTTCGGCCATCGGTCCGAGCACCGCGAACGACCGCCCGCCCGCGGGGCGGCGCGGTCGCGAGACCGCCGCCAACGCCGTGAGCGCGCTGCGCATCGACTCCGGATTGGCGTTGTAGGCGTCGTTGATCACCATCAGCCCGTCGGGGCGCTCGGTGACCTCCATCCGCCAGCGACTGGTCGGACGGGCGACGCTCAGCGCCTGCGCGGTCTCGGCGACCGACATGCCGCACTCGAGCGCGACGGCCGCCGCGGCCAGGGCGTTGCCGACGTGATGGGCGCCCACGAGCTGCAGGCTCACATCCGCTTCGCCCTGGGGTGCGACGAGCCGGAACGCGGCCCGGCCGAGGTCGTCGAGGCTGACGTGTGCGGCTCGGACGTCGGCAGCTGCCGACTCCCCCACTCGCACCACCCGGGCACGGGTTCGCGTGGCCATCGCCGCGACGAGCGGGTCGTCGGCGTTGAGCACGGCGACGCCGTCGGCCGGAAGCGCCTCCACCAGCTCGCCCTTGGCCTGCGCGATCGCCTCCCGGGAGCCGAACTCGCCGAGGTGCGCCGAGCCCACGTTGAGCACGACCCCGATGCGCGGCGGCGCGATGTCGGCGAGGTACGCGATGTGCCCGATGCCGCGGGCGCTCGTCTCCAGGACGAGGAAGCGGGTGCCAGGGGTGGCCCGCAGCACCGTGTACGGGTGGCCCAGCTCGTTGTTGAACGAACCGGGCGGGGCGACGGTCGGACCGTGCCGCGAGAGCAGCTGGGCCAGCAGATCCTTGGTGCTCGTCTTGCCGGACGAGCCGGTGACGCCGATGACCGTGAGATCGGGCAGCTGCCGCACCACGTGCGCCGCGAGGGCCGCGAGGGCGGCGAAGCCGTCGTCGACCTCGATGGCCGGCACATCCACCGGGCGGGTCACGAGCGCTGCCACCGCGCCGCTGGCTATCGCGGCCGCGACGTAGTCGTGCCCGTCCACACGCTCGCCCGGCAGCGCGAGGAACAAGCCGCCGCGGGTCACCTCACGCGAGTCGAACTCGACGCTTGCGGTGACCACGGCAGCCGGGTCGGCGTGTGCCAGCCGGCCGCCGACGATCTCGGCGATCTCGGCGAGGGTCAGCTCGATCACCGCATCGCCCCCACCGATGCGATCGCGGCGCGCAACTGCTGCCGGTCGTCGAAGGGATGCACGACGCCGGCGATCTCCTGCCCGGTCTCGTGCCCCTTGCCCGCGATGAGCACCGAGTCCGCGGGGCCGGCGGCGGTCACCGCGGCGGCGATGGCGTCGGCCCGGCCCCCGACCTCGACGACCTCCCCGCGGTCACCGGGCGGCACGGCGAGCGCGCCGTCGAGCATCGCGCGGCGGATCGCGGCCGGATCCTCCGAGCGCGGGTTGTCGTCGGTGACCACGAGCAGATCGGCGCCGCGCGCGGCGATCTCGCCCATGTGCGGGCGCTTGCCCCGGTCGCGGTCCCCGCCGCAGCCCAGGACCACGATCAGCCGGCCGCGGGTGAGCGGACGCAGCGCCCGCAGCGCGCCGTCGACAGCTGCCGGTTTGTGGCTGTAGTCGACGACCGCGAGGAACGGCTGACCGGCGTCGATGCGTTCCATCCGGCCCGGAACGGTGGCGACCGACACGGCCGGCGCGGCGAGGTCGTACGGCACGCCGACCTCGTGCAGCAGGGCGACGGCGAGCAGCGCGTTGGCCACGTTGTAGCGACCCGGGATGGCGCAGCTCGTCGCGAAGTCGGGAACTCCTTCGGGTCCGCGGACTCGAAACGCGGTCGAGCCGTCCGCGCGCGCGGAGATGTCGAGCGCCTGCCAGTCCGCCTGCCCGCTCGTGCCGGGCGTCGTGCCCAGCGTCGTGCACGGGGTGGCGTGCTGCGCCGCGCGGCGGCCCCACTCGTCGTCGATCACCACGACGCGGCGGCGCGAGAGCTCGTCGAGCAGCCGCAGCTTCGCGGCGAAGTACGCCGCCATGTCCGGGTGGAAGTCGAGATGGTCCTCGGACAGGTTGGTGAAGGCGCCGACGTCGAACGCGATGCCGTCGACGCGGCGCATGTCCAGCGCATGGCTGGACACCTCCATCGCGACGTCGGTGACCCCGCGTTCGCGCATCAGCGCGAGCAGCGCCTGGACCTCGGGCGCCTCCGGCGTGGTGAACCCGGTCTCGATCTCCTCGGTGCCGATCATGGTGGCCACCGTGCCGATGAGGCCGGGGATGCGCCCGGCGCTGTGCAGCCCGGCGCGGACGAGGAACGTCGTGGTGGTCTTGCCGCTGGTGCCGGTGACGCCGACCATGCGCATCGCCGCGCTGGGCGCGCCGAAGACCTGGGCCGCTACCGGTCCGAGGACGGCCCGCACGTCGGGCACCACGATCGCCGGCAGGTCCGCCGGGAGCAGGGCGTGGCCCGCGGCATCGGTGAGCGCTGCGACCGCGCCCGCGGCCATCGCCTGCGGTGCGAACGTCGCACCGTGCGCACGGGCGCCGGGGAGTCCGACGAACAGGTCGCCGCGCCGGATCCAGCCGCTGTTGGCGGTGAGCCCGGTGACCCGGACGTCGTCGCCGTACCGCTCGCCGCGCCCGGCCGCCAGAGCCTGCAGCGACACCGGTGCGACGTCGGCCGGGCGAGGTACCCCACCGCCCGAACTCGTTCCCACGTCAGCAAACGTTAGCTGGCAGCATCGCCGGGTTGGTCCCGGCGCACACCTGCAGCGGCACGTGCTGCGAGCTCGACCCGGTCGGTGGGATCCGCGCGTGCTGCAGCTCGAACGTGGCGATGTGGTGGAACAGCGGCGCCGCGACGTCGCCGCCTTCCAGCCCGTGCGCCGGGTTGTCGACCATGATCGCGACCACGAACTGCGGGTTGTCGGCGGGCACCATGCCGGCGAACGTGTCCCAGTTCATCCAGCTCGAGTACCGCCCGCCGTGTGCCGGGTCGGGCTGCTGTGCGGTGCCGGTCTTGCCGGCCACCCGGTAGCCGGGGATCGCAGCCTTCACGCCGGTGCCGCCGGGCATGATCACCGACTCCAGCATGGTGCGCACCGTCTGGGCGGTGGTCGGTGACACGACGCGCACGCCCTTGGGCTGGGCGGTGCCGGTGACCGACCCGTCGGCCTTGGTGATCGACTGCACGATCCGCGGCGGGATCCGTACGCCGTTGTTCGCGATCGTCTGGTAGATCGAGGCCAGCTGCAGCACCGTCATGCTCTCGCCCTGGCCGAACGGCAGGTTGGCGAACGTCGAGTCGGACCACTCCGACAGCGGCGGCAGGTAGCCGCTGCTCTCGGCCGGCAGCTCGATGCCGGTTTTCGTGCCGACGCCGAACAACTTCTCGAACTGGTACCAGCGGTACGGCCCGATCTTCTGCGCGATCTTCAGCGTGCCGACGTTCGACGATTCGGCCAGCACGCCGGTGGCGGTGAACTTCTCGGTCGGGTGGTACCAGGCATCGCTGACGTTCACCCCGCCCATCCGGATGGTCGGCGGCACCGTGACCACCGTCTTCGGGGTGATGAGGCGGTCCTGCAGCGCCGCGGCGAAGGTGATCGCCTTCTGCACCGACCCCGGCTCGAACGCCGACATGACCGGGGCATTGATCGGCACATTCGGGTCGATGGTGTTCGGGTTCGACGGGTTGTAGGAGCTCGACGACGCCAGCGCGATGACCTGACCCGTGTGCACGTCGAGCATCGCCAGCTGCGCGCTGCGGGCCTTCGACTCGCGCACCGCCTGCTGGAGATAGCGCTGGGCGACGTATTGCACGTTCTGGTCGATCGTGAGCCGTACGGTCGCACCGTTGACGGCCGGCGTGGTGGTGGTGCGGCTGCTCGGGTTGTAGTTGCCGAGGTTGTCGACGCTGTAGGTGCGGGTGCCGTCGCGGCCGGCCAGCACGTCGTTGAACTGGGCCTCGATGCCGGCGCCACCGGCGCCGCTGGAGTGTACGAAGCCGATGATGTTCGCCGCGGTGCTGTCGTCGGGATATTGCCGCTGCGTGGTTGCCTGGGTGTAGATGCCGCGGAACCCGTGCGCAAGCACCTGCTGCGCGGTGTTCGGCGACAGGGCGGTGGCCAGCACGACGTACTTGGTCGGCTTGGCGAGTTGGGCCTCGATCGTGGCGGCACTCACCTTGAGCAGCGGCGCGAGCTTCGCCGCGTACACGGCGCGGTCGCCCGCTGCGACCTGCTTCGGGTCGGCGGTGATGTCCTGCGCGTTCGACGTGTACGCGAGCTGGGTGCCGAAGCGGTCGACGATCGAGCCGCGCAGGGCGTGCAGGGTGATCCGGTCGACGCGCTGGGCCGCGGCGGCCCCCGCATAGCCGCCGTTGTCGACGCCCTGCAACTGCACCAGTCGCCCGCCGATGATCAGCAACAGGATGCACATGGCGGCCAGGCCCCAGCGCAGGCGGCGATCCACGACCCCGAGCCGCAACCGGCGCACCTTCCGGGGACGCCGCGGCGGGGCGGATCGGCGCGGCGGGGGTGCGCTGCGCCGGGGCGGGGCGGCGCGGTAGCTGCTCGGAGTGCGAACCGGCCGGCCGGCGGCCCGGGCACCGTTGCGGGCGCCGGTCGCGGCGCGCGAGGTGGGCTGGCTGCGGCGCGGGGCGCCCGGTTGGCTGCCGCGGGGGTCGCGGGGGTCACGGGGGTCACGGCCCGAGCGGGCCCGCGGCGGCTGACGAAGGTCGGTCACCTGATCACCTCACGGTGAAGGCCGTGGTCGGCGCGCTGCAGGTGGGTGTGTCCGGCGGTGGTCATCGGTCGCCTCCCGGCAGCGTGACGGTCGGCGTCGGGGTGGGCGTCGGCTTCGTCGACGTGCCGGGGCTCGTCGAGCCGGTGGCCGGCCGGCTGCTGGAGCGCCCGGTGCTCGTGGTCGAGCCGGGCGAGGTCGACCGGCTCGATGTCGCCGTGCTCGTCGAGGTGGCGGTGGGCGTCGTCGTGGGCGTCGTCGTCGGGGTCGCGGTCTTGGTGGACTTCTTTTTCTTCTTCTTCGCCGGGGCGATGGGCACGCCGCTGGCCGGGTTCGGGCTGCCCATGATCCGCACCGACCCGTCGCTGCCCAGGACGAGGAAGGCCGGGTTGTTGGCCGGCACCATGCCGAGGCCCGCGGCGGCCTCGGCCAGGAGGTTGGGTGCCGCGCTCGCCGCGACCGCGTTGCGCAGGTCCTGCACCTGCGCGGCCATCCCGGCATCCTTGATCGCGAGATCGCGTCGGCGTACCTCGTTCGCCGCCGACGCCGTGTTGAGCACCAGGAGCAGGGCCATGCCGCCGACGATCAGGCTGGTGATCAGCACCGCGAACGGCAACCGGCGGCGCTCGCCGGCTCCCCGACGCGCAGGGCGGCGCCGCAACCGGATCCGCCCGAGTGCGCGCGGGAGGACCGGAGGCTGCTCGCCCGTCATGCCGACTCCTGCCATTCGTCGCTGCGCCGGATCCGCTCGGCGGCCCGCAGGCGCACCGACGCCGACCGCGGGTTGACCTGCTGCTCGGCGTCGGACGCCGTCTCGGCACCGCGGGTGAGCAGGCGCAGCTGCGGGCGGTGCTCGGGCAGCGGGATCGGCAGGTCCGGCGGCGTGCGGTCGGTGGCCAGGGCCGCGAAGGCCTGCTTCACGAGGCGGTCCTCGAGCGAGTGGTACGCGAGCACCGCGATCCGGCCGTGCCGGTTCAGCAGCTCGAGTGCGGCGGGCACCGCGACCCGAACCGCGTCGAGTTCACCGTTCACCTCGATGCGCAGCGCCTGGAAGGTGCGCTTGGCCGGATTGCCGCCGGTGCGTCGAGCCGCCGCCGGGATGGCGCCGCGCACGAGGTCGGCCAGCTGGGCGGTCGAGTGCAGCGGCGCGGTGCGGCGCGCGCGGTCGATGGCCTCGGCGATGCGCCGGGCGAACCGCTCCTCGCCGAACTCGCGCAGGATGCGGACCAGCTCGGGCACCGGGTAGGTGTTCACGACCTGCTCGGCCGTCAGCGCCGCGGTCTGGTCCATCCGCATGTCCAGCGGCGCGTCGTGTGCATAGGCGAAACCGCGGGCCGGCACGTCGAGCTGCATCGAGGAGACCCCGAGGTCGAAGAGCACGCCGTCGACCCCGTCGAAGCCGAGGTCGGGCAGGACCTCGGCGATCTGGTCGTAGACCGCGTGGACGAGATGCAGCCGGGCGGCGTACGGGGCGAGCCGGACCCGGCTGCGTTCGAGCGCCGCGGGGTCGCGGTCGAGCCCGACGAGAGTGAGCTGCGGATGCGCGGCGAGCAGCGCCGCCGCGTGGCCGCCCAGGCCCAGGGTGGCGTCGACGGCCACTGCGGGCCGATCGGCCAGTGCCGGGCCGAGCAGTGCCAGCACACGATCCAGCAGGACCGGGACATGCGCCGGGGGCGGCGACTGGTCGTCCCGATCGGCCATGCGGCGCTCGCTTTCTCGACTGCGTTTGCGTGCGGGTGGGGAGTCGTGGGGAGACACCTGGTCTGGTCCCCGCCCGTCGGGCCTGGCACCGGGGAAGGTGCGCCAGGACGGACGGGAGGAGGCCGGGCCGGGTGTCTGCGACTCGGTCGGGGCACGTGCTCACAGCACGCCCGGCAACACCTCCTCGGCGATATCGGCGAATGCCGGTTCGGCGGTGTCGAGGTAGTCCTGCCACGCTCGGGCGTCCCACACCTCGATGCGGGTGTTGGCCCCGATGACGGCGCAGTCCTTCGTCAGGCCGGCGTACTCGCGCAGGTTCGCGGGGACCGTGATCCGGCCCTGCCCGTCGGGCGTCTCGTGCGACGCGCTCGCGAACAACACGCGGCTGTAGTCGCGCACCCGGCGGTCGGTGACCGGCGCGGTGCGCAGTGCATCGGTGACCCGGGCGAACTCGGTGACCGCGAAGACGTACAGACAGCGGTCTTGGCCTTTGCAGATCACCAGCCCTCCCTCCAGGTCGGATCGGAACCGGGCCGGGAGAGCCAGCCGGCCCTTGTCGTCGAGCCGGGGCGAGTGAGTGCCGAGGAACACTCGCCTCACCTCGATCGACGCCGGTTTTCAGACCACCGCGGACGAGTCCGCGCCATCTCTCCCCACTGATCCCCACTCTAACCCACAACCTGCCACGGTCAACCCAACTGCGGCGGCACGAGCCGCGTGTTGGCGAACCGTCCGGGCCACTCGGCACGTTGTTGCGGTCAGGAGCATCACCGGCATAAGCGACGTGCCCGTCCGCGCGCGGGTCGGCATACTCGACGGGAGGCGGCGCGTCGGCGCCGCGAGAGAGGGACTCGCTCGTGGACGATCTGCACCCGCCACCGGCCCGGCACGCAAGCGCCGAGCGGGCCGACCGGCCATCAGGGCTGGATGACGAGCGCGGAGTGGCCGCCGTGCACGAGGCCGGTAGCCGGATCACCGCGAACATCGAGCAGGTCATCGAGGGCAAGCGGGGCGCCATCGTGCTCGGCCTGGCCGTCCTGCTCGCCGAGGGGCACCTGCTCATCGAGGACGTCCCGGGCGTCGGCAAGACCAAGTTCGCGAAGGCGCTGGCCCGCTCCATCGACTGCTCGGTCCGCCGGGTCCAGTTCACCCCGGACCTGCTGCCCAGCGACGTCACCGGGGTGAGCGTCTACAACTCCGAGGAACGCGACTTCGAGTTCAAGCCCGGCCCGGTGTTCGCCAACATCGTGGTCGGCGACGAGATCAACCGGGCGTCGCCGAAGACGCAGTCCGCGCTGCTCGAGTGCATGGAGGAGCGCCAGGTCACCGTCGACGGCGTGACCTACGGGCTGGAAGCGCCGTTCATGGTGCTCGCGACGCAGAACCCGGTGGACATGGAGGGCACCTACCCGCTGCCCGAGGCGCAGCGCGACCGGTTCACCGCCCGCGTGTCGATGGGCTACCCCGATCGTGCGGCCGAGATCGCGATGCTCGCCGAGCACGCCGCGATCGACCCGCTGGACTCGCTGCAGCCGGTGTCCGACGCCACCGAGATCCGATCGTTGATCGGCGCCGTGCGCGCCGTGTACGTGTCCGACGCGATCAAGGCCTACGCGGTCGATCTCGTCCGAGGCCACCCGGCGGGCGAACGAGATCCGCCTCGGCGCATCACCCCGGGCCACGTTGCAGCTGCTGCGCTCGGCGAAGGCGTGGGCCGCGCTCGGCGGCCGCGAGTACGTCATCCCGGACGACCTGCAGTACCTGCTGACGCCGGTGCTCGCGCACCGGCTGCTGCTGACCGCCGAGGCACACGTGGCGGGCCGCACCGCAGCCGACGTCCTGGGCCGGGTCACGCACAACACCCCGATCCCGGCCGGCGCCGGACACAACGGCTGATCCGTGTTCGGACGCATCGGGTTCACCAACCGGGCCACGTGCCTGCTCGCCGCCGGTGCGACCGCCATCCTGTGCGGAATGGTGTTCGGCGAGATCGACCTCACCCGGGCCGGCATCTTCGCGATCGTGATCCCGGTGCTGGCCGCGCTGCTGGTGCACCGTTCGCACGTCCAGATCGCGAACCGGCGCCGCGTCGAGCCGACGGAGGCCAACGCCGGCCAGTCCGTCACCGTGCACCTGACGATCACGAACCGCGCGCTGCTGCCCACCGGTGCCCTCATGCTCGAGGACCGGTTGCCGGACAACATCCCCGGCCGGGCCCGGTTCGTCGTCGATCCGCTGAGCGGGCGCGAGGCGCGCCCGGTCTCCTACCGCATCCCGGCGCTCGGGCGGGGGCACTACCGGGTGGGCCCCCTGCGCATGCGGCTGTCCGACCCGTTCCGGCTCATCGACCTCACCCGCTCGTTCACGGCCACCAGCGAGTTCGTCCTGACTCCCGCCGTCGACCTCCTGCCGGCCTCGGACCCGCCGCGCTCGGACGACCACGGTGACGACTCCGGGAGTCGCTCGGTCGGCAGCCACGGCGCCGACGACCAGTCGACGCGCGAGTACCGGATCGGCGACGACCTACGCAAGATCCACTGGCGGTCGTCGGCGCGCACCGGGGCGCTGATGGTCCGGCAGGAGGAGCGCCCGTGGCAAGGGCAGTGCACCATGCTGCTCGACACCCGCAGCTCGGCTCACGTCAGCACCGACCTCGTCCCGGGCACCGATCCACGACTGACCAGCAGCTTCGAGTGGGCGGTGAGCGCGATCGCGAGCATCGGCAGCCACCTGCTCGTGCGCGGACGCACGCTCAGCCTGGTGACCACCGGGATTGCCGCGGGGACGCCGGGAGGCGCGGACCGGCTGCGGTTCGCCGATGCGAACCGGCTCGCCACGCACCTGGCGGATGTCCGGGAGAGCAGGCAGACCGAACTGGCGCCGACCGCGGGGCTGATGCGCTCGGCCGCGCGGGAATCGACGTTGTTCGCGGTGCTGGGCAGGCTGGACCCGACGGCGTTGCGCGCGGTCGCCGATGCGCACGCACACGGTCGGTCCTCCCCGGCGTTCGCGATCTTGCTCGACGTCGACTCGTGGGCGGTGCCGCTGGCCGACGACGCGGCCGCGGCGGGGCCGGCGCCACGGCCGTTCGCCGAGACCGACCAGGCGCTGCGGGCCGGCGCCGAGGTGCTGCGCAGCGCGGGGTGGCGGGTGGCGATCGTGCGCCGCGGCGACACCACCGCTGCAGCGTGGCAGTTGATGCTCGCCGGGCTGTCCCAGTCCGGCCCGGCACTGATGGTGTCGCGATGACCGCCACCATCTCGCGCCCGACGCGCCCGGCCCAACCGCCGGCGTCGCAGCCGCCGGCCCGGCCGGCGCCGAACCTCTCGGCGACGCGACGCACGCTGCTCGCGCTGCTCGCCAGCGCGCTGGGCGTCGTGCCGCTGATGAGCCTGTTCACCGACTCGGGCTGGCTCATCGACGTCTGGCTCGCGATGCTCGTGGTCATCGGCCCTGCCGCGCTGCTGCGGCTGCGACGGCCGGCGAGCGCGCTGGACGTGTGGCCCGGCGTCGTGCTGCTCATCCCCTGGTTGACGTTGCGGTTCGTGCCCCAGCACGCCTGGGCCGGCCTGATCCCGACGCGCGCGACGTCGCACGACGTCAGCCTGCTGATGGACAACCTGCACCAGACCACGCGCGACGAGGTCGCGCCGGTGCACAGCACCGTCGCGATCCGGCTCGTGCTGTGCGCGCTGCTGGCGCTGCTCGCCGCCCTGATCGATCTCATCGCAGTGGTCGGGCGGCGTGGCGCGCTCGCCGGGGTGCCGTTGCTGGTGGTGTACACCGTCGCCGGCGCGGTTCCCCGCGAGCCGGTGTCGTGGGTCTGGTTCTGCGTCGCCGGCGTCGGCTTCCTGATCCTGCTGGGCCTCGACGCCGAGGACGAGCTGCACCGCTGGGGCCGGCGCATCCCGCGCCGGGGCGGGTCGCGGGCCCGGCTCGCGGTGCCGTTCTCGGCGCAACGCATCGGCGTGATCGCCGTCCTGGTCGCGGTCGTGTTGCCGCTCGTCCTGCCGGTGCAGTCGCGCAACCTCGTCACCGACCTGTTCCGCAACGGCACCACCAACGGCGAGGGCAACGGCAGCGGCACCGCCGGTATCAGCCCGTTCGCCAAGCTGAAGGGTGAGCTGAACGAGGACAAGCCGGTGAACCTGGTGACGGTGCACATCGACAACTGGCGCGACAGCGACAAGACGCCGTTCTACATGCGCACCGGCGTCCTCGACACGTTCACCGGAGCCGGCTGGGTGGCCGGCGGCTCCGACGACCTGGGCTCGGTGAACAGCCGCTTCGCCTACCGGTTGCCGCCGGGCCAGACCAAGTCCGTCGACTACTCGGTGAGCATGAACGTCAGCGGGCTGTCCGGCACGCCGCCGCTGTTCGCCCGGTCGACCGGGTTCTCCGGGCTCGGCGACGCCGACTTCAAGGATGAGTTCCAGGTCGTCACCGGCACGAAGGTGCACCGCGGTCAGACCTACCGGCAGACCTTCAGCGAGCCGACACCCACCACGGCGCAGCTGCAGAGCGCCAGCTCCGCGCTGGGCGTCGACGCGAGCCCGTGGCTGCGGTTGCCGGCGCTGCCCAAGATGGTCGACGACCTCGTCACCAAGATCGTCGCGGGCCAGACCACCTCGTACCAGAAGGCTCGCGCGATCAGCGACTTCTTCGCCAACCCGAAGAACGGGTTCCAGTACAGCCTCAAGACCAAGACCGGCGACTCGGGCAACGACCTCGTCGACTTCCTGACCAACCGGGTCGGCTACTGCCAGCAGTACGCCGCCGCGATGGCCGTGATGCTGCGCGACGCCGACATCCCGTCCCGCGTGGTGCTCGGGTACATGCACCCGGTGCCGGACACCAGCGGCAACTTCACCGTGACGACCACCGACGCGCACGCCTGGGTGGAGGCCTACTTCCAGGGCGTCGGTTGGGTGCCCTTCGACCCGACGCCGATCGCCGGACTCGACGGCGGCAACCAGAGCGACATCGACTACGCGCCGCACGACTACGCCACCGCCGGCGGCGCTGCGGCGTCGTCCTCGGCCGGGCGCGGGCGCCAGGCCCCGACCGCCCCGGAGGTGCCGATTCCCACGTCCAGTTCGGCACCGGCGGCGGCCGCCGCCGACACCGGCGCCGGCGCGGACGCCTCGCTGTGGTGGGGGCTCGGGGTGTTGGTGTTCGCCTTGCTGGCGTTGACCCCCGCCGGGGTGCGCCAGGTACGCCGCCGAAGACGCATCCTGGCCGCACGTGGCGGCGACCCAGACCCGCTGTGGGACGAGCTGTCCGACACCGCGGTCGACCTCGGCTACGTCTGGTCGCCGGCACGCTCTCCGCGGCAGGTGGCCGGGTGGCTGGCGCGCGACACCCGCGCGCCGGAGGCACTGCAGTCACTGGCGTCCGCGGTCGAGAACCGCCGCTACGGGCCGGGCACGACGGCGCAGAACCCGGCCGAACTCGAGCGTGACTTCAAGAAGGTCGTCAGCCGGCTGCAGTCCGGCCGCAGGCTCCGGACCCGGGTCCGGGCGGTGCTGTGGCCGGCATCGTTGCGCCGCCGCGGGCGTCACGAGGGCGATCGGCGGCCGCCGAACGGGACCCGCGCGCACTGATCGCACGCAAGTGGGTCGTTGCGCAACCCGGCGATCTTGATGCACGCGGGGGGCTATGGCCCGTCGTGAGCATCCAGCTCGAGTCCGAAGGTGCCCGAAACAGCGCTCTTGACGGTCAGTTCTCGTCGAAGCGGCGGCGCAGGCGCTCTTCCATCCGGCTGCGCAGGCCGCCCTGCCGCGGCGGCGGCGGGTTGGCGGCGGCGGCAGCGGTGGGGTCGCTGGCGCCCTGATCGCGACCGCGGATGATCTGCACGGCGTAGCCGCACGAGCCGACGACCAGCACGAACCCGACCACGCTCAGCGCGATGATGTTGGTGACCAGCCCGATGAGGACGAGCCCGAACCCGAGGATGACGCCCAAGATGCACAGCGCCGCGAAGCGGCGGGTCCGCGTTCGCGTTCGGGCCTTGCGCACCGAGGCAGCGAACTTGGGGTCTTCCGCGTACAGGGCTTGCTCGATCTCATCGAGCAGCCGCTGCTCGTGATCGGAGAGCGGCACCGGGCCCTCCTTCGTCGCCGAGACCGGCCGGTCGCGGCGGTTACTGGTCGGTTAGGTTCAGGCGTACCCGATCTGTTGACGGATACACCACGAGCATACGAGCCCTTTCGGCGGATCGAAAGTTACGGTTCTGCAATCTCGTGCATCCGTGGTCACGGGTTGGCCCGCGATCCGGTCAACGGTCCGAAATGTCGCTTCCGGGACGGCGGGAAAGCGCTCGCTCGCCGCTGCCGGCGCCGAGCAGGGCGGCCGGGCGGACCGCGTCGGAGCCGAATCGAGCACGCGCGGCGTCGATCGCCCGGGTCGGGTCGGCGCGGCGGGAGTCGTCACCCGGACCGTCGAGGTCGAGGGTGAGCTGCTGGGCCACCTCGCCGACGTCCTGCAGGCCCTCGGCCTTGACGCCCACGAGCCGGACCCGGGGCTGGTCGAGGTGCAGGCTGCGGTAGAGGTCGACCGCGGTGTCGTAGATCTCGGCGTCCGTGGCGGTGGAGGCCGGCAGGGTGCGCACCCGGGTCACGGTGCGGAAGTCCGCGAACCGGATCTTGATGCCGACGGTGCGGGCGACGAAGCCGCGATGGCGGACCCTGGCACCCACTTCCTCGGCCAGCCGCAGCAGTTCGCGCCGGACATCGGCCTCGTGGATGAGGTCGGTCTCGAGCGTCCGGTCGGCACTGATCGACTTCTCGACCTCGTCCGGGGACACCGAACGCGGATCCAGACCGGCCGCCAGCGTGGACAGGTGCTCGGCTCCCGCGGTGCCGACGGTGCGGCGCAGGGTGTCGTACGGCGTGGCGGCGAGATCGCCCACGGTTCGGATGCCGAGTCGGTGCAACGCCTCGCCGGTGCGCGCTCCGACCCCCCACAGTGCGGTGACGGGCAGCGGGTGCAGGAACTCGAGGACCCGAGCGGCCGGCACGACCAGCATGCCGTCGGGCTTGCACCGCGCGGAGGCGAGCTTGGCGACGAACTTGGTGGGCGCGACACCGACCGAGCAGGTGAGCTGCAGTTCCTCGGCGACCCGGCGGCGGATCGCGGCGGCGATGAGCGCGGGACGCCCGGCGGCACGGATGCTCCCGCGCACGTCGAGGAACGCCTCGTCGAGCGAGAGCGGCTCCACGAGTGGCGTCACGTCGCGCAGGATCCTCATCACGTGCGCCGATGCCGCGCTGTAGGCGGCGCGGTCGGGCGGCAGCACCACGGCGCGCGGGCACCGGCGCAGCGCCTCGGTCATCGGCATCGCGCTGCGCACCCCGTACTTGCGCGCCTCGTACGACGCGGCGGCGACGACGCCGCGACGACCGCCGCCGACCACCACCGGGCGGTTGCGCAACTCCGGCCGGCGTTTGATCTCGACGCTGGCGTAGAACGCGTCCATGTCCACGTGCAGGATGTGGCATCCGGTGTCGTCGCCGTCGAACGACCCCGAGGTGCGTGGCAGGTCGGCGCTGCGTCCCACGGTTGCGGCTCCGCCGGCTCAGCCGTCGCCCGGGCGGCGGGCGAGCAGGTGGACCCGGCCGGCGATCTCGGCGAACGGTGACCGGTCGGCGGCCTCGAGGTCGAGTTGCGCCAGCGCGTCACGGGCGCCGGGGCTGTCGAGGGCGGCACCGGGGACCAGGTCGGAGAACACCCCGATGCCGTGGCGTCGACCGACGATCAGCCCGGCGGCGGTGCACAGCCGCTCGACGGCGTCGGGACCGAGTCGCTCGAGCGTGCCGGGCAGGCGGCGCAGTTCGGCCAGCGCGGCCGCGGGCTCGCCGGCCAGCGCCCGGGCCATCACCGCGGCGACCGGGTTCACGACGAGCACGCTGAGCAGGCCGCCGGGTCGCACCGCGGCCGCGATGCCCGCGAACGCGAGGTCGACGCGGTCGACCGCCTCGAGGATGCCGTGGGCCAGCACCAGGTCGAAGCGCCGATCGGCCAGCAGGTCGCCGAGTTGGTCGGCGTCGCCCTGCAGCGGGTGGACCAGCTCGGCCACCCCGGTCTCCTCGGCGCGACGCGCCAGGGTCGCCAGCGCGTCAGCACTGATGTCGACGACGGTGACCTCGGCGCCCGCCGCCGCGAGCGGCACCGCGAAGGTGCCACTGCCGCCGCCGCAGTCGAGCACGGCGGGCGTGCGGTCGGGCAGTCGGACCGTGTCCAGCGCGTCGTCGAGCAGCCGGGCGATCAACGCCAGGCGACCGGCACCCGGACGCTCCCGGCTGGTCTCCAGCTGCACGTCGCGAGCCTATCCGGGACTCCGGACATCCCCGCGGATTCGCGGCGGCCCGGCACCGCCTGCGTGGTCAAGCGGCGAGCATCCCCACCGACTGTTCGACCAGCGCCAGGAAATCCCCGGCCGCGCGCAGCTGATCGTCGGCGACCCGTTCACTCACCGCCGAACGCACGCCGGCCTCCACCGCGGCCCGGATCGGCGCGCCGGCCGCGAAGTAGGTCGCCCAATCGGCGTGCTCGGGGGCGACCCGCTCGAGCAGCACCCACACGCTCATCAGCCGGCGCCGCGACCCGCTCGGTCGGCCGCGATCGGCCGAGACCGCCGCTGCCGTGCGCAGTGCCGACAGGTGTGCGAGCCGGAACCGCTCCCCCGGATCCCGGGTGGCCGCCGCGTCGGCGAGCCCGGCCCGAGCCTGGGCGAGCAGACCGAACGTCGAGCTGCGCGACGGCGCTGCTGCGGTTGCCATGACCCGCCTCCTCTGCCATACGTTCGAACTCTTGTTCGATACTAGCACGGTGTCCGCCGTACTGCAGCCCACTGTGCCCGCGGGGTACGACAGTTTCCGGACCCGCTCAGCCGAGGACGTCGACGACCGCGCCGATGACGACGACCGCCGGCGCACCCACCGCGGCAGCCTGTGCGGCGGCCGCGATCTCGGCCAGCGGTGCCCGGATCACCTGCTGCCGCGACGTCGTCGCTGCGTGCACGACAGCCGCGGGAGTCTCCGGGTCCCGGCCGTGTGCGGCGAGTTCCCGGGCGATCAGGTCCAGCCGGTCCATCGCCATCAGGAGCACGAGCGTGCCGGCGTGTCCGGCGAGCCCGGGCCAGTCGATGCCCTGTTCGGCGGCCCGGCCCGGGTCCAGGTGCCCGGAGACAACGGTGAAATCGGCGGCCACGCCGCGGTGGGTCAGCGGGATGCCGGCCGCCGCCGGTGCGGCCAGCGCCGAGCTCAGCCCCGGCACGACCGTGACCGTCGACGCCCGCGGCCACGCAGGCCAGCCACTCCTCGCCGCCGCGCCCGAAGACGAACGGGTCGCCGCCCTTGAGCCGCACGACCCGCTTCCCGGCCCGGGCGCGGTCGATGAGGACGGTGTTGATCTCGTCCTGGGACAGGTTGTGCCGGTGCGCCGACTTGCCGCAGTCGATGACCTCGACGTCGGGGTCGAGGCCGGTGAGCAATTCGCGCGGCGCAAGCCGGTCGACGACCACCACGTCGGCCTCGGCGATCAGGCGTCGGCCGCGCACGGTGATGAGTTCCGGATCACCCGGGCCGCCGCCGACCAACGCCACGTGACCGGTCGCAGCAGGCCGGCTGGGTCTGGCGGGCAGCGCGCCGAGATCCAGTGCGGTCGCGATCGCCGCGCGCAGCGCCACCGCCCGGCCCGGGTCGTCGCCGCCGCTGACGGCGACGGTGATCTCACCGCGGCGCGTCACTGCCGCAGTGCGCGCGCTGCCGCCGGTGGCGTCGTCGGCCCGCACGCAGAACACCCGCCGCTCGTGCGCAGCGGCGGCCACGGCCGCGTTCACCGCCGGGTCGTCTGTGGCCGCGAGTGCGAGCCAGGCGTCGTCGAGGTCGGCCGGTTCGAACTCGCGCCGCGCGATCGCGACGCCGAACTCGCCCAACGCGGCCGTCGGCAGCGGCGCGACCACCAGTACGTCGGCGCCGGCGTCGAGCAGGGCCGGCACTCGGCGGGTGGCCACCGCCCCGCCGCCGACCACCACCACCCGTCGCGCCGTCAGGTCGAGCAGCAGGGGATGGCCGGGCACTGCGCCATTGTGCGGCAGCGATCAGGCGGCAGGGCGAGATCGGTCTCGATCCGATCGGCGCACGAGAGCGATGTGGGACGATGGGGACATGGCGCATGCAGCACCGATGCTCACGTCGCGCCGCCACATCGATCTTCTCCGGGTGGCCACCGCGACGTGTTGAGCCGCGGCACCCGTGCCGCCGCTTCCCGTCTCCCGCACCCGACATCGAAGGGACGCCGCATGCCGGCGCGACCAGAACGCCCCGCCCGAACAGGCACCGCCACCCGCCCCAAGCGGGGTCAGGGTCAGTGGGCACTCGGCTACCGCGAGCCGCTGAACCCGAACGAGCGCAGCAAGAAGGACGACGACCCGCTCAACGTCCGGCAGCGCATCCTCGACATCTACTCCAAGCGCGGGTTCGCCAGCATCGACCCGGCCGACCTGCGCGGCCGGTTCCGGTGGATGGGCCTCTACACCCAGCGCCGCGAGGGCATCCCGGGCGGGCAGACCGCCACGCTGGAACCCGAGGAACTCGAAGCCGAGTACTTCATGATGCGCATCCGCATCGACGGCGGGGCGCTGACCAGCGAGCAGCTTCGGGTGATCGCGCACATCTCGACCACGTACGGGCGTGACGTCGCCGACGTCAGCGACCGGCAGAACATCCAGCTGCACTGGATCCGGATCGAGGACGTGCCGGAGATCTGGGCGCAGCTCGAAGCGGTCGGCCTGTCGACGACCGAGGCCTGCGGCGACTGCCCGCGCGTCATGCTCGGCTGCCCGCTCGAGGGCGTGGCGGCCGACGCCGTGCTCGACGCGGGACCCGCGCTGCGCGCCACCGTCGAGCGCTACGTCGGCGACCCGGACTTCTCGAACCTGCCGCGCAAGTACAAGACCTCCGTCTCCGGCTGCGCGCACCACTGCACGAACCACGAGATCAACGACGTCTCGTTCGTCGGGGTCATCGGTCCCGACGGCACACCGGGCTTCGACCTCTGGGTCGGGGGTGGGCTGTCCACCAACCCGCGCTTCGCCGAGCGGCTCGGGGCGTTCGTGCGACCCGACGAGGTCGTCGAGGTGTGGGGCGGCGTCACGGCCGTCTTTCGCGACTACGGCTACCGGCGCCAGCGCAACCACGCCCGGCTCAAGTTCCTGATGGCCGACTGGGGGCCGGTCAAGTTCCGCGAGGTGCTCGAGACCGAATACCTGCACCGCGCACTGCCCGACGGCCCGGCCCCGGAGAAGTCTCCCGCCCACCGCGACCACATCGGTGTCGAGGAGCAGTCCGACGGCCGCTTCGCGATCGGAGCCACGACGAAGGCGGGCCGCACGTCGGGCACCGCACTCGCCGAGGTCGCCGCCATCGCCGAGCGGCACGCAGCAGGCCGGGTGCGGCTGACCGCGCAGCAGGGGATCGTCGTCCTCGACGTCGCGCCGGACGCGCAGGATGCGGTGGTCGACGAGTTGGAGCTGCTCGGGATGTCCGTGCGGCCGTCGGCGTTCCGGCGCGGCACCATCGCCTGCACCGGCATCGAGTTCTGCAAGCTCGCACTCGTCGAGACGAAGGCGCGCGCCGAGTCGATCCGCACGGACATGGAGAAGCGGCTCCCCGACTTCGACACGCCGATCACCATCAACGTCAACGGTTGCCCGAATTCGTGCGCCCGGTTCCAGGTCGCCGACATCGGCTTCAAAGGCGTGGTGCAGAAGGGCCCGGACGGCGACGAGGAAGCGTTCCAGGTGCACCTCGGCGGGCAAATGGGCACCGAGGCGGAATTCGGGCGCAAGTTCCGGGGTTTGAAGGTGACAGCAGAGGAGGCGCCCGAGTACATCGAGCGGGTGCTTCGCGGTTACCTGCAACGCCGTGAAGGAGGCGAGGCGTTCGCGACCTACGTGTCGCGCGCCGAAGAGGCATGGTTGCTCTGAGCCCGGTGTCCACCCAGGACCTGCCCACCAGGGACGAATTGCGCGATCTCGCCGCCAAGGCCGGCGTCGAGCTCGAGGGCGCGAGCGCGCTCGAGATCCTCGCCTGGGCCGACGAACAGTTCGGCCCGAGGTGGGCCGTGGCTTCGTCGATGGCGGACGCGGTGGTCCCCAGCCTGGCGGCGAAGGTCCGCCCGGGTGTCGACGTCCTGTTCCTCGACACCGGTTATCACTTCGCCGAGACGATCGGCACCCGCGACGCGGTGGCGGCCACGCTGCCGGTGACGATCCGCTCGATCAAGCCGCGCCAGAGCGTCGAACAGCAGGACGCGTCGTTCGGGGTGCGCCTCTATGAACGCAACCCGGACCAGTGCTGCGCGCTGCGCAAGGTGATGCCGCTGCGTGCCGCCCTCAAGGACTACGCGGCCTGGGCGTCCGGGCTGCGTCGCGACGAGGCCGCCACGCGCGCGAACGTGCGCGTCGTGGAATGGGACGAGCAGCGCGGCATGGTCAAGCTCAACCCGATCGCGGCCTGGACGCAGGACGATGTCGACCGCTACATCGCGGACAACAACATCCTCGTCAACCCGCTGCTCTACGACGGCTATGGCTCGATCGGCTGCGCGCCCTGCACCCGGCGTATCGCTGCGGGCGAGGACGCGCGCGCCGGCCGCTGGTCAGGCACCGGCAAGGTGGAGTGCGGCCTGCACTGAGCCCGTCAGCCGCGCGGCGAGTTCGCGCGGCGCTGCCGGCGGTCGGCCCGCCGGATGCGAAAGTCGGCGCAGATGTCGCGCCACAGCGGGGCCAGCGAGTACGTGGTGTTGGTTCGGTCGGTCACGGGGTGCTCCCTCCGGTCGATGGTCGGTGTGTCGTGGTCAAGTCTGCGGGATCAGCACACATGCGTCCAATGACTCACTCACAACGCTCCGATGCGCCTGCCGCATGCATTGCGACGGTGTAGGCAGGAGTTGTGAGCGACGACCCGTTCGGCCTCGCCCGTTTCGTCCGGGCACAGGACAACGGCGCGACCTACGAGCAGGCGCTGGCCGAACTGCGCGGCGGCCGCAAGACCAGTCACTGGATGTGGTTCGTGTTCCCGCAGATCGCCGGGCTCGGCCTCAGCGCGATGTCACAGCGGTATGCAATCTCCTCGTTGGCCGAGGCGCGGGCCTACCTCGCGCACCCGGTGCTGGGCGCGCGGCTGCGCGAGTGCGCGCAGATCCTCGCCGATACCGCCGCCGATCCGGTGGACGTGCTGGGCGCTGTCGACGCGCAGAAACTGCACTCGTCGGCGACCCTGTTCCACCGCGCGGATCCGGGCGAGCCGGCGTTCGGCGCGGTATTGACCCGCCACTTCGGCGGCGCGCCCGACGCCGCCACCGACGAGCGCTTGTGACGCTCAGCCCGCTCCGCCCCAGAAGTCGCACTGGTGCTCGGCCCGGAACTCGGCGGTGGTGATCGGCGTGCTCTGGCCCGCCACTCGCAGCGACATGATCTTGCCGGTGCGGTCGAACCGCGGCCAGTTCGCCAGACCCGGCGCATTCGGACTGGCGCGGAACACGAAGCCGCCCCAGTAGTCGATCATGTCGCGCGACAGCTGGCGCTCCCCCGCGTTGAACGTCGGGGCGATCGGCGTGCCGTTGTCGAAGCTCGGGAACAGGTAGGCGAGCTCAGCCGCGTGCCCGGCACCCCACACGTAGCCCGGGATCGGGGTGAGGCCGGGTCCCTCGCGCGCGTCGAACTCGTAGGAGTAGGTGGGCACGTAGCGGGCGAACGCCTGATCGGTGTGCAGCTGCGAGCAGCCGCCGATGCCGGCCAGCAGGCCGGAGTCGGTGAAGATCGCGCCGATGAGATAGGCCGCGGTGAACTGGTCGGCGTCGCTCGGCCAGGGGTAGTGGGCCAGGATCGCAGGAGCGTCGCTGCCGAAGGTCGACTGCACCCACGCGTCGTACTGCGCCTCGCTGAAGCCGATGTAGCCCTGCGAGAAGGTGCGCCCCTCGTCGCGGTTCGAACCGGTGACGATCGGCACCCGGGCGAAGTCACCGGCCGCGACTGCGGCTGCCGTCGGCTGTGGCAGCGCCGCCGTGCCGCTGGTCAGGGTCGGCGAGAAGGCCGTGCTGGCGTCGAGCAGCTTCGCCGTCGACTTGGCGCGCAGGCACGCCAGTGCCTGTGCCGCGTCGGGGCAACCGGCTGCGGCGGCAAACGTCTCGCTGTCGGACTGCGTCTGCGCGAGCGTGCGACTGAAGCACGAACCGCTTTCCATCATCGCCCGCGCGAACAGGCCCTGCGACCCCGGCGCGGTCAGGTGACCGCACACCGAGAACGCGCCGGCCGACTCGCCGCCGAGGGTGACCCGCGCCGGGTCACCGCCGAAGGCGGTGATGTTGCGCTGCACCCACGCCAGCGCGAATTGCTGATCCAGAAATCCGAAGTTGCCGGTGCCGGACGACATGCCGGGCAGACCGAGGAACCCGAGGACACCGAGGCGGTAGTTCATCGACACGACGATCGCTCCGGTCATTCGGACGATCTTGGTGCCGCCCGCCTGGTTCGAGCTGCCGTTGACCAGGCCGCCGCCGTGGATGAACACGTACACCGGCAGCTTGCGCCCGGCGCTCGCCCCGGCGGGACGCTGCACGTTGACGAACAGGCAGTCCTCGACGTCGCTGCGCACGCCGTTGGTGCTGGCCAGCGCGGTGCAGCGGGCGCCGTACGTCGTGGCGGGGCGCACGCCGCTCCACGGCGCATGAGCCTGCGGCGGTTCCCAGCGCAGCGCGCCGACCGGTGGCGCGGCATAAGGGATGCCCAGGAAGCTGTCGACACCGTGACCCGTCTTGCCCTGCACAGCGCCGGCGTCGGTCTGGACGACGAGCGGATCCGACGAAGCCGTGGCCGCGACTGCCGATGCTGCGGGTGCCAGCACGACGGCGACCAGCGCAATGGCGAGGGCAACGATGCGTCCGCGGCGAATGGAAACGATCATGACGGGCTCCTCGGCGGTACGAGCGGTATGGCCCCCCTGTGCCGATCAGCGTAGAACGTCCGAAGATGCCCGGTAAGGGGGGCCGCCCGATCAGGCCACCGGTCGGCGCTCGAAGTGGCCCGTCTCGTTCACCGAGCGGACGACGACCCGGTCGTTCGGAAGCCGAACGACACGCGAGATGCCGGTGTAGTCGGCGTTGAACCACATCACCTGACGCGCGCCGATGACGTGCGCGAGGTAGGCGGAGATGAAGCCGCCGTGCGTGCTCACCAGCACCCGGTCGTGCTGCCGGTGGCGTGTGAACACGTCGTCGATCGCCGTGACGGTCCGGCGCTGGAATGCCGCCGTGTCCAGTTCCGGCACGAAGTCGTCGTAGCGGCCTTCGGCGACGGCGACGAGCCGCGGGTCGTCAGGAGCCATGTCCTCGAGCGCGTCGTAGACGTGGCTCGGATCGTCGAGCTCCCATTCGCGCAGGTCGTCGATGACTTCGGCGCTCATCCCGAGCGCGTCCTCGATGGGCTCGGCGGTCTCCCGCGCGCGGCGCAGCGGACTCGTGACGATGGCGCTGATCCGACTGTCTGTCAGCCACTGCGCAACCCGTTCGGCCTGCAGGCGGCCTTCGTCGGACAGGCCCGGGTCGGCCTCGCGGGACACCGGCAGGGCGTGGCGCAGCAGCAACAGTTCGGTCACACCACATCGTCATCGGTAACTTGCGACCGGGTCAAGTAAGTGCAGCGGACGTCACGGCGCGCGCTATCTTGCGCTGCGTGCATGCGAACTGTGTGGCGGTCGACGAGATCCTCGAACGCGCCGGCGTGCCCGGTCGGGTGCGGATGCTGGCCGACGCCGCCCCGACGGCGGCGGCCGCGGCCGCACTCGTCGGGGTGGAGGTCGGCGCGATCGCGAACTCGCTGGTGTTCGCCACCGCCGAGGGCACGCCGCTGCTGGTGATGACCAGTGGCGCGCATCGCGTCGACACGGCGAAGGTCGCCGCCCTGGTCGGCACCGCCGAACTGAGCCGTGCCAGCGCCGACTTCGTCTACGCCGCGACCGGGCAACGAATCGGCGGAGTCGCGCCGGTCGCGCATCCGCAGCGGCTGCGCACGTTGGTCGACGTCGCCCTCGCCGAGTACCCGCAGATCTGGGCCGCGGGCGGCATCCCGCACGCCGTCTTCCCCACCACCTACGACGAACTCGTCGAACTCACCGAAGGGCAGCCGGCCGAGGTGGCGTGACGTCGGGTCCCGGGTGGTGCACGATCGAGCCATGCGAGCCGCGCACCGCCCCGCGCCGGGGGATGCGCGCGTCGAGGCCTGGACGCCGCGCACGTTCGCGGCGCACCTCGACGACGCGATGCACATCTACGCGCGGGCGATGCGGTATCCGGACTACACCGGCGCGCAGCGCGGCGTCAGCGCGCGCAAACATCTGCGCCACGACGGGTTCGCCTGCCGGGCCGCGGTGCTGGCCGACGGATCGCTGGTCGGCTTCGGGTACGGCTACACCACGGAGAGCGGCCAGTGGTGGCACGACCTGGTGCGCCGGGCACTGACCCGCGAGATGGCCGACGAGTGGCTCCGCGACGCGTTCGAGCTGTCCGAGTTGCACGTGCTCCCCGACTACCAGGGCGAAGGGATCGGGCGGCAGCTGCTCGTGTCGCTCGCCGCTGCGATCCCGCATTCGGCCATGTTGCTGTCGACCCCGGACAGCGACACCCGCGCCTTCCGCCTCTACCGCGACG
This sequence comes from uncultured Actinomycetota bacterium, assembly GCA_963850835.1. Taxonomy (GTDB): domain Bacteria; phylum Actinomycetota; class Actinomycetes; order Mycobacteriales; family Jatrophihabitantaceae; genus Jatrophihabitans. Next base: position 862,629 of record CAWKNB010000012.1, read on the forward strand.
CCGGCTTCGTCGACCTCGCCCGCAACTACCTGTTCCCGGGCGACGCCCGCCCGTTCGCGGTGCTCGGCGCGCGCCTTCCGCTCGCCGGGTGACCGGTCGTCACACGCCGGCGGGCAGGGACAGTTCGGCCATCACCTCGCGGGTCGCCTTCGAGAAGTTGAAGGTGATGAAGTGCAGGCCCGGGGCGCCTTCGTCGACCAGCCGCTGCGCGAGCAGGATCGCCTGCTCGATACCCAGCGCGCGCACCGCGGCGGGGTCGTCGGCGACCGCCTCGAAGCGCGCTGCGAGCGCCGGCGGGAACGGCGCGCCGGACAGCTGCTCGGAGCGGGCGATGGTGTTCATCGTCGTGACCGGCATCAGCCCGGCGATGATCGGGGTGTCACAGCCCGCGGCGACGACGCGATCGCGCAGCCGCAGGTAATCGTCGGCGTCGAAGAACATCTGGGTGATCGCGTAGTCGGCGCCGGCCCGGCACTTCGCCACGAACTGCTCGACATCGGCCTCGACCGACACCGACCGCGGGTGCTTGTACGGGAAGGCAGCGACGCCGACGCAGAAGTCGCCGTGCGCGCCCAGCAGCTCCACCAGATCCGATGCGTATTCGACGCCGTCCGGGTGCTTGCGCCACGGCCCGTCGACCGCGCCGGGCGGGTCGCCGCGCAGCGCGAGCATGTTGACGATGCCGGCGTCTGCGAACCGTCCGACGATCGCGCGCAACTCGGCCACCGAGTGGTTCACCGCGGTGAGGTGGGCGACCGGCAACAGCGTGGTGTTGCTCGCGATCCGCTCCGTGACGCTGATGGTGTTCTCGCGCGTCGAACCACCCGCGCCGTAGGTGACGGACACGAAGGACGGCTGCAGCGGCTCGAGTTCGCGGATGGTCTTCCAGATCCGCGCTTCGTCCTCAGGGGTCTTCGGCGGCATGAACTCGAAGGAGATCGTGGGCCGGCCCTGGGCCAGGCGGTCACGCACCGTTCGGGTCACCAGTGCAGCGTAGTGTCCGGCGGGTGACCGGGGCGCGCGACGCGGTGATCGGGCGCGTCGACGCAGAGCTCGCCGCTTTCGTCGATGATCGCGCCCGATCCCTTGCTCCCGCGGGGCCGGATCTCGACCCGCTGATCACCGCGGCCCGCGATTTCGTCCTCTCCGGCGGCAAGCGGCTGCGCCCGACGTTCGCCTACTGGGGCTGGCGCACGGTGCACGAGGAAGGCGACGACGACGGTGGCCTGATCACCGCCGCCGCCAGCCTGGAACTGCTGCACGCGTGCGCGCTGGTGCACGACGACGTGATGGACGCCTCACAGACGCGCCGCGGCCGGCCGGCAGCGCACACCGCGTTCGAGCAGGCCCACCGCGATGCCGGCTGGCCGGGCGACCCGCACAGCTACGGCGTGGCCGCCGCCATCGTGCTGGGTGACCTCTTGCTGTCGTGGGCCGATGCCCAGTTCGCCTCGGCGCGCCTCGACCCCGCTCACGCACACGATGCCCGCACGGTGTTCGAGGACATGCGTCAGCTGGTGATGGCCGGTCAGTTCCTCGACGTGCTGGTGCAGGCCCGGGGTGCGTTCTGCGCCGAGGATGCGCTTCGGGTGATCGAGTTCAAGACCAGCAAGTACACGGTCGAGGGCCCGCTGCACCTCGGCGCCGCGATCGGCGGCGCGCCGCCGGCGGTGTTCGACACGCTCACCGCCTACGGCCTGCCGCTCGGCGAGGCGTTCCAGCTGCGCGACGACCTGCTCGGGGTGTTCGGTGATCCCTCCGAGACCGGCAAACCGGCCGGCGACGACCTGCGTGAGGGCAAGCAGACCCTGCTGACCGCACTCGCGCTGCAGGCCGCGGACGGACAGCAGGCCGAGGTGCTGCGCGCCGGGCTGGGGAAGCGCACCCTCACGGCCGACGGCGTCGCCGAGTTGCGCGCACTGCTGGTGGCGACCGGCGCCGTCGACGAGGTCGAGCGCCGAATCGGCGAGCGCGCCGCGCAGGCGCTGGCAGCGATCACCGGGCCGTCCGGCGACTGCCTGAGCACCGACGCCCGCGCGGCGCTCGGCGGGCTCGCCGACGCCGCGGCCCACCGCGTGGCCTGATCACCATGACGAGCGTGCTGGTACGCCGCGAACTCGACGCGGCCGGTATCGAAGGAGCGGCACTGCGGTCCGGCTACGCACGCTGCCGGGCGCTCAACGCCGCGCACGGGCGGACGTACTACCTCGCAACGTTGCTGCTGCCGCCGGCGAAGCGGCCGTTCGTCCATGCGTTGTACGGCTTCGCCCGTCATGTCGACGATCTGGTGGACGACCCCTTCGTCGATCCGAGCGACACCCTCGTCGCGTTGCAGCGCCGCGAGCGCGTGCTGACCTGGACCGCAGACTTCCTCGCCGATCTGGAGTGGGGTGCCACCAGCGACCCGATCGGGCGTGCCGTGCTCGACACCATCCGCCGCTGGTCGCTGCGGACGAGCTACTTCCTCGATTTCGTCGACGCGATGGTGTCCGACCTGACCGTCACCTCCTACGCGACGTTCGCGGATCTCGAGAAGTACATGTGGGGCTCGGCCGCGGTGATCGGGCTGCAGATGCTGCCGATCCTCGGCCGGCGGAGCGACGACGTGCGCTGGGACGTGCTCGAGTCGCACGCCGTCGCGCTCGGCACGGCCTTTCAGCTGACCAATTTCCTGCGCGACATCGCCGAGGACCTGCGCCGTGGCCGGGTCTACCTCCCGCAGGAGTCGCTGGACCGGTTCGGCGTCGACCGTGACCGGTTGGCCCGCGGCGTCGTCGACGAGCCGATCCGCAACCTGCTGGCCTGGGAGATCGAACGCGCCCGGCGCTTCTACGCGCAGGCGGCGCCCGGCATCGAGCTGGTGCACCCGACCTCGCAGGACTGCCTGCGCACCGCCTGGACGCTCTACGGGCAGATCCTCACCGAGATCGAGCGCAACGACTACGACGTCTTCAGCCACCGGCTGCGGGTCGGTCCGGTGCGACGCGCCCGGGTGGGGCTCAGCGGCGCACGGCACGCGCTGGCGGCTCGACGCGACGGGCGGCGTACCTCCCCCACCACACCCACACGCTGAGCGTCGCCACCACCAACGCGAACCCGAACAGCAGATCCTCGACCGGCGCGTAGACCAGCCGCCAGCCGATGATCGCCGCCGGGTCGTAGGACACGATCGGCAGACCGGTCAGGACGCCGTTCACCACGAGCTGGCCCGCGAGCACGATCGCGTAAGCGGTCCAGAAGGCGCGCCGGGTCAGCAGCGCGGTGCGCAGCACCACGAGATCGAGGATCGCCGCCGCCACCACCCCGATCACCGCGGCCAGGGTGTAGGTCACGGCTCGTCGCCGATCGTCCAGCCGGGCCGGCGGGCGCGGACCGCCTCGAGCGTGAGGATCGCGCAGGTGGGGATGACCAGGAAGAACAGCAGTTCCTCGATCGGCAACCGCCCGGGCAGGTCCAACCCCACGACCCGAGCCGGGTCGTAGTGCCACCAGCCGGCACGGATCGCCAGCACGTCCCACACCGCGAACACGACGGCCACCGGCACCAGGGTCGCGAGCAACCGTGCCCAGCGGGCATAGACCCGGGTGCGCAGGAACACCTCGAGCGGCAACGTCGCGACCACACAGGCGGCGAGGACGAGCAGGTACGTAGCGTGCGCCATCGTGGCGCTCAGTACCCGGCCACCTGCGCGCGGCGCTTGACCTCGGCGCCGCGGTTGGCCCGCAGCGCGTCGATCGGCGAGCCGGGCAGCGAGTCGTCCTCGCGGTGCAGCCAGTCGACGATCTCGACGTCACTGAACCGCGCATCGCGCAGCTGGGTGATCACCGACGGCAGCGATTTGACGACGGCGCGGTCCTGCACGAACAGGGCCGGCACGCCGGTGGTGCCGGTGCCCGGATCGGTGACGAGCAGCAACTGTCCGTCACGCACGTACTGCCGCACACGGTTCACCGGCACCGCGAGCAGGTCGGCGACGGCAGCAGGCGCCAAGAGCTCCATCCGACCAGCCTGCCACGCGGCCAATCAGTCCGAACGCGCCAGGATCGTGTAGGTGCCGCCGACCGAACGCACCGTGTCGCCCCGTTCGGACAGCGCCGTCGTGAGCGCGTCCTGCAGTTCGCGCAACCGGGCCGGGCCGAGCAGCAGATGGTCGCTGTGCGTCCCCACCCGGGCCACCGCGTGCGCCACCGGGTCGACCCACTCCCACGGATACGTGCGGGTCGTGACATCGGTGAATCCGCCGTAGGCCTTCAGGTCGGCGATGTGCGAATCCAGGTCGTCGCGGCGCTGGTTGCCGGCCAGCGCGCTGTGCAACTGCGGCGCGTGCTGCCGGTACACGTCATCGACGACGGCGCGGGTCTCGTCGTCGAGTGAGCCGTAGTTCCAGAACACCGCGAGCGTGCCGCCGGCGACGAGCAGCCGCGCGGCTTTCGACGCCGCGCGGGCCGGGTCGACCCAGTGCCAGGCCTGCCCGCTGGTGATGAGGCCGAACTGCCGGCCCCGCTCGTCCCAGTCCTCGAACCCGGCGACCTCGACCCGCAGGCCGTGCCGGCGCGCCACCTCGGCCATCCGGGCGTCGGGCTCGACGCCGAGCACCGTGAGCCCGCGAGCGGTGAGCATCCGCGCGGCCTTGCCGGTGCCGCAGCCGACGTCGAGCACCTGCGCCGAGCGGTTCGCGACCCGGGCGACCAGATCGTCGATCAACCGCGTCGGATAGGAGGGCCGGTAGCGGTCGTAGGCGTCGGCGACCGCTCCGAAGGAGTCGGCGCGATCGCGCTGCAGGTAGGTCGGGCGTTCGGTGGTCACTGCTCGTCCCCGTCATCCTGCGTCGTCGCGCACGACCCGCCAGGCCTCGTCCGGCGGGGCGGGCGAGCGCCTCGGCTGCGCATCGGTCATCGGCGCCGCGCCGCCGCCGTAGCGGCTGGTCACGCTGCGCGGGAACGGCGCCCGCGCCGCGGATCGCCTGATGTCCTCGCCGGGCAACGGACGCCGGCTCGCCGCCAGCACCATGTTGCCGAACCGCCGGCCCTTGAGCACGGCGGCGTCGGCGATCACGAGCAGCTCGGGCAGCGCGGTCCGGATCGTCGCGGCGAGGCGGGCCGAATAGCGGGCCGAGCGGTTGGTCGGCCCGTCGGCGATGTTGGCGAGCAACACGCCGTCCGGACGCAACACCCGCGCGACGTCGGCCAGGAACTCGACGGTGCCCAGCTCCGCCGGCACCCGGCCGCCGGCGAACGCGTCCAGGACGAGCACGTCCGCGCTCGCCGCGCGCAGCTCGGCAACACCCTCGCGGCCGCCGATCGGCCGGACCCGGATGCGCGACCCGCGCGGGAACGGCAACCGGGCCCGCACCAACGCCGTCAGGTGCGTGTCGGGCTCGAGCACGATCTGCGGCGAGCCCGGCCGGACGGCCTCGACGTACCTCGCGAACGCGCACGCGCCGCCGCCGACATGGGTGACCGCGAGGCGACCCGACGGCAGCGCGCCGAGCACGTCGGCGAACGCCTGCATGTACTCGAAATCCAAGTAGGTCGGGTCCTCGAGATCGACGTAGGACTGCCGGATCCGATCCACGAGCAGAAGCCAACCGCCGGGTCGATCAGCGTCGGCGAGCAGCTCCGCCGCGCCGAGCGCGGCGTCGTCCGAACGCATCACATCGCCCACGTTACGGCGGTCGCAACCCGCAGGTCCGCTGTGTGCTCCCCGGGAAGATCGTGCTCCGACCGTAGAATCTCCGTTCGTGCAGACGACGGCCGACGACCATCTGGTCGGGCGTTCGCTCGAAGGCCGGTACCGGATCCTGGAGCCTATCGCCCGCGGCGGTATGTCCACGGTCTACGCGGCTGTCGACGAACGGCTCGACCGGCTCGTTGCCGTCAAGGTGATGTCGGCGGCGTTGTCGGCCGATCCGAACTTCAGCGACCGGTTCGCCCGCGAGGCCCGGGCCGCGGCCCGACTCACCCATCTGAACGCCGTCTCGGTCTATGACCAGGGTCACGAGGTCGGCCCCGACGGTCATCACGTGTTCCTCGTCATGGAGCTCGTCGAGGGCCGCACGCTGCGCGACCTGCTCCGCGAGCGCGGCCGGCTCAGCCCGGCCGCGGCCGTCTCGATCATGGAGCCGGTGCTCAGCGCCCTGTCCGCAGCGCACCGCGCCGGGCTGGTGCACCGCGACGTCAAGCCCGAGAACATCCTGCTCTCCGACGACGGCGTGGTGAAGGTCGCAGACTTCGGGCTGGCCCGCGCGGTCGAGACGGACATCGCGTCCACGCGAACGGGCCTGATGATGGGCACGGTCGCGTATTGCGCGCCCGAGCAGATCTCGCACGGCAGCGCCGACCCGCGCTCGGACGTGTATTCGGCCGGCGTGGTGTTCTTCGAACTGCTGACCGGTACGGCGCCCTACCGCGGCGAGTCGGCGATGAACATCGCCTACCAACACGTGCACAGCCGGGTGCCTGCCCCGTCGTCACGGGTGCAGGACGACACCATCCCGACCGAGATCGACGAGCTGGTGGTCGCTGCCACGGACAGCGACCCGACCGGCCGCCCGGCCGATGCCGGCTCGTTCCTCGCCGAGATCGCCGACCTGCGCGCGGCGCTGCAGTTGCCGGTGATGCCGGTGCCGGGGCGTCCCCGCAACGGGCGGCCCGCCCGCCCGGACCAGCGCCCGCCGACCGACGACCGGCGCGGCCGGGCTGCGGACCGACAGGCCACGGCCGGCATCAACTCGGCCGTCGCCCGGCACGACACCACCATCGATCCGGCCCGCGCGGCCGCCGGTCAGTACGCGGGCGGGCGCCCGCCCGGTGCGCCGCCGGCGGGTCGGCCGCCGACCGGCGCCCCGCCGCAGCCGCCGGTGGTGACCGCCCCTCACGAGCGCGAGGCCGCTCGCAAGCGCCGCCGGCGCCGGATCGCGGCCGTCGTCGTGGTCCTGCTGCTGCTGGTGGGCGCGGCGGTCGGCTACACGAGTTGGTACTACGCCTCCGGGCGGTACTCGAAGGTCCCGATCCTGCACGGCGCCAGCCAGTCGGACGCGGTCAGCGAACTCGAGGACGCCGGGTACCGCGTCGACGTGCAGCCCGGTCCGGAGTGGGACGAGACGGTCGCCAAAGGCAAGGTGCTGCGCACCGAGCCGTCCGCCGGGGCGCGGGTGGTCAAGGGCAAGCACGTCCTCGTGGTGATCTCGGCCGGGCCGCACTACTACGCCGTCAAGTCGGTGCGCGGGCAGAGCCCCGAGGACGCCCGGCGGATCCTGCAGGCGGTCGGACCGGTGCAGGTCGCCGACAAACCGCAGGCCGAGCACAGCGACACCGTCCCGAACGGGGAGGTGACCCGCACCTCGCCGGCGGCCGGGACGCACGTGACCCGCAAGCAGCCGATCACGATCTACTACTCGATCGGGCCGCCCTCGGTCGACGTCCCCGACATCTCGGCCGGCACCTCGCTCTCGGACGCGAAGGCGGCACTGAAGAAGGCGCAGCTTCAAGGTCGCCACCGAGGAACGCTTCAGCGACAACGTCGACAAGGGCAGCGTCATCTCGGTGTCCCCGAGCGACCAGGCAACGAAGTTCAGCACCATCACCATCACGGTCTCCAAGGGACCGGAAAACGTTCAGGTGCCGGACATCGGGCTCGGGGACTCGGTGAACGACGTGAAGACCGCGCTCACCGCGATCGGGCTGGTGCCCGACATCAAGGTGGTCGACGGCAGCGACTCCGAGGCGAGCAAGGTGCTCACGGTGAGCCCGGCCGCCGGGAGCACCGTGCCGGTGGGCACCGTCGTGACCGTCTACGCCTATCCCGGCTGAGCACCACCCGCTCGATACAGTCACCGCCATGGTCATCGTCATGTCGCCGGCGGCAAGCGACGCCGACATCAGCGCCGTCGTCAGCCACATCGACGCGCACGGCGGGCACGCCTCGGTCAGCCGCGGCGTCACCCGGACCATCGTCGGGGTGGTCGGCAGCGAGGACGTCCTGGAGACCCTGGACGCCTCCAACATCGGCGGGCTGCCCGGCGTCGCCGAGACGATGCGGATCACCGTGCCCTACAAGCTGGTGTCGGCGCAGAACCACAGCCGGCGCAGCACGGTGCGGGTCGGCGGCGTGCCGATCGGCCCGGACACGTTCACCCTGATCGCCGGCCCGTGCGCCGTGGAGACCCACGAGCAGACCCTCGAGTCGGCGCACATGGCCAAGCAGGCCGGCGCGACGCTGCTGCGCGGCGGCGCCTACAAGCCACGCACCTCCCCGTACGCGTTCCAGGGGCTGGGTGTGGAGGGCCTGCGCATCCTCGCCGACGTGCGCGACGTCGTGGGGTTGCCGGTCGTCACCGAGGTGATGGACGCCAGCGAGGTCGGCGTCGTCGCCGAGTACGCCGACATGCTGCAGGTGGGCACCCGCAACATGCAGAACTTCGGGCTGCTGCAGGCCGTGGGCGCGGCCGGCAAGCCGGTGATGCTCAAACGTGGGCTGACCGCGACGTACGAGGAGTGGCTGATGGCCGCCGAGTACATAGCGCAGCGCGGCAACCTCGACATCGTGTTGTGCGAGCGCGGAGTGCGGTCCTTCGAGCCGGCGATCCGCAACATGCTCGACGTCTCGGCGGTCGCGATGGTGCAACGGCTGTCGCACCTGCCGGTGATCGTCGACCCGTCGCACGCCGCCGGGCGGCGCGATCTCGTCGTACCGCTGGCCCGCGCCGGCATCGCGGCCGGTGCCGACGGTGTGATGGTCGACGTCCATCCCCATCCCGAGGCGGCCCTGTGCGACGGCGCGCAGGCGCTGTTCGGCGATGCGTTGGACGAACTCGCCCGCTCGGTGTCGACGATCCCGGCGCTGCTCGGGCGGACGTCGGCCACGCACCTGGCCGGATAGCTACTCCGGCGGCGGCTTCTCCAGCGACAAGCCACCCGGCGCTTGGCCGCTCGGCGGCGGGCCACCCGGCGGTGGGCCGCTCGGCGGCGGGCCACCCGGCGGTGGGCCGTACGGCGGGCCACCCGGCGGCGGGCCGTACGACGGGCCACCCGGCGGTGGGCCCTACTGCTGCCCGGCCTGCGGGCCCCATTGCGGTCCCGGCGGCGGGCCGGCCAACGGAGCGGGGTGGTAGAGCGCTTGATCGGCCAGTTGCCGCTTGTGCCGCCGACGCCTGACCAGGCCCACGATCAGCAGGATGAGCGCGGTGAGCAGCAGCAGGATGCCGGGCACGACGAGCGCGGCGCCGATGGCGGTGCCGGCCGCGATCGACGGTCCGAAGGCGATCTTCGCGTCGTCGGGGACGTCGGAGGGCTGGGCCAGCTCGACCTGGTAGCGGCCCGACTCGGTAATGGTGAACTGGTACATCGCCACGCCGTCGTAGCCGTCGTAGTGGTAGTCGAGCTGCTTGATGTCGTTCTTGCCGGTGGCGTCGGCGACCTTCTTGCCGCCGTAGAGGGTGTCGAGCACCATCCGGGCGCCCGACGGGCTGGTGAGCCGCACCGGGACGACCGGCACCTGCTTCACGTTGCGGGTGACCGCGCTCGATTCGTAGTAGGCGACGTACTTGCCGGAGGACAGGTTCACCGTGCCGGAGCCGGCCGAGACGGATACCCGCTGGAAGTGCGGCACCTTCGACAGCGATTTCTGTGCCACGATCACGCCGCCGGCGATCGTCAGTCCGAGCCCGACCAGGCCGAAGATGAGCGCGAGGCGCAGCAGCGTGCGGCCGCGCAGCCGCGGTTTGCCGGACTTGCCCGTCGGTGGTGCTGCGGGCAGTGGCGCTGCGGCCGGTGGCGGCTGCTGTTGCGGGTACTGCCCGTACGGCTGGCCGGGTTGCTGGTACTGGCCGCCGTACGGCTGGCCGGGAGGCGGGTACTGCGGACCCTGCTGGGGATATTGGGGGCCAGAGGGGTCGCCCGGTGGCGGGTAGCTCATGGGCGACAGTGTGCCGTGTCCTGCCGTGCTCAGCCTCTCGACACGAGCGGCGTGAGCACCTTGACGGCCTGGTCGATGCCGTCGTCGTCGATGTCGAGATGCGTCACCATGCGCACCACCCGCGGGCCGAGCGCCGAGACGCGCACGCCGTCGGCGGCGGCGGCCGCGGCGAGCTGGGCAGCGTCGGGTACCTGTAGCACCACGATGTTGGTGGGCACCGTCGCCGGGTCCACTCCGAGCGCCGCCGCCAGGCGCCGGGCGCGGGCGTGGTCGTCGGCGAGACGCTCGACGTGGTGGTCGAGGGCGTACAACCCGGCGGCGGCCAGGATGCCGACCTGCCGCATCCCGCCGCCGAGCCGCTTGCGCCAGACACGGGCCGAGGCGATCCGCTCGGAGGTGGACACCAGGACGGAACCGATCGGGGCGCCGAGGCCCTTGGACAGACACACCGACACCGTGTCGAAGCCGTCGGCGAGGTCGGCCAGGCTCGTCCCGGTGGCGACGTGGGCGTTCCAGAGCCGGGCGCCGTCGAGGTGCATGCCCAGGCCGTGCTCACGCGCGAGCTGCTGCACCGCGAGCACCTGAGCGGGATCCTGGATCGTGCCGCCGCCGAAGTTGTGGGTGTTCTCCAGCGCGATCGCCGCGGTGGACACCAGATGCGGGCCGGCATCGGGGGCGGCGAGCTCACGCACGGCCTCGACGTCCACCAGCCCGCGCTGCGCCGCCCAGGTGCGGAACGTGATACCCGCGAACACCGCGGCGGCGCCGAGCTCGGCCCGGGCGATGTGCGCGAGCGTGTCGCACAGCAGCTCTTCGCCGGGCGCGACCAGTAGGCGCAACCCGAGCTGGTTGCCCATGGACCCGGACGGCACGAACAGGCCGGCCTGCTGACCGAGCAGCTGCGCCACCCGCGCCTCGAGCTCGTTGACGGTCGGGTCCTCCCCGTACACGTCGTCGCCGACCTCGGCCTGCGCCATCGCCGCGCGCATGGGTGGTGTGGGACGCGAGACGGTGTCCGAACGCAGATCGACGGTCATGCAGCTCTTCCTTCGGTGGGTACCTGGAACGGTGTTCGGGTCACGGCTCGGCGCGAGCGCGCCGCTCGGCGACGAGCCGCTCGGCGACGCGGAATGCGAGCTCGAGTGACTGTTCGGTGTTCAGCCGCGGATCGCAGGCGGTCTCGTACCGGCGGCCCAGATCGGCCGCGGTCAGGTCGGCGGTGCCGCCGATGCACTCGGTGACGTCGTCGCCGGTCAGCTCCACGTGCAGACCGCCCGGATGGGTGCCCAACGCCGAATGGACATCGAAGAACCCGTCGACCTCGTCGATGATCCGGTCCAGGTGCCGGGTCTTCACGCCGTCGGCCGTCTCCTCGGTGTTGCCGTGCATCGGGTCGCAGTGCCACACCACGAGATGCCCCGTGGAGGTGACCTTTTCGACGATCGGCGGCAGCACGTCGCGCACCCGCGAATTCGACATACGGCTGATCAGCGTGAGCCGGCCCGGCTCGTTCGCCGGATCGAGACGCTGCACGAGCTCCGCGGCGAACTCCGGCGTCGTGGTCGGGCCGAGTTTGACGCCGATCGGGTTGGCGATCCGCGACACGAAGTCCAGGTGCGCGCCGTCCATCTGGCGGGTCCGCTCCCCCACCCACACGAAGTGTCCGGACAGGTCGTAGGCGCGGTCGTCCTCGATGCGCGTCAACGCGCGTTCGTACTCCAGGATCAACGCCTCGTGCGAGGAGAACAGCTCGACGCCCTCGAGCGCGGAATCGTCGACGCCGCAGGCGCGCATGAACCGAACCGCGCGGTCGATCTCACCGGCGAGCTTCTCGTACCGCGCGCCGGTGTCGGTGGTGCGCGCGAATGCGGTGTTCCAGGCGTGAACCCGATCCAGAGCGGCGAGTCCGCCTCCGGCGTAGGCACGCAGCAGGTTCAGCGTGGTGGCCGCGGTCGAGTAGGCGCGCAGGATGCGTTGCGGATCCGGCGTGCGGTCGCCGAAGAGGTCGTTGACCATGTCCCCGCGGTAGGACAGCTGCCCGGTGGCGTCGAGCTGGCTGGAACGCGGTTTGGCGTACTGACCGGCGATCCGGCCGAGCTTGACCACCGGCATCGACGCGCCGTACGTCAGCACCACGGCCATCTGCAGCAGCACCCGGACCTTGCCGGCGATGTCGGCCTGCGAGCTCGTCGCGAACGTCTCGGCGCAATCGCCGCCCTGCAACAGGAACGCCTCGCCGCGCGCGACGCTGGCCAGCCGCTGGCGCAACTGGTCGACCTCGGACGCGACGACCAGCGGCGGCAGGTCGGCGAGCGTGACCGCCACCGAGCGCAGCACGGCCGGGTCGGGCCACTCGGGTTGCTGGGCAGCGGCCAGCGACCGCCACTCGTCGAGCCCGAGCTGGGTCGGATCGGCCGTTGCACTCACCCGGTCAGGGTATTCGCCACCCGCGCGCCGCGGTCACCGCAGTCCGCCGGCAGTCAGATACCGGCCGAAGGCGGTGGCGATCCGCGCGCAGAACCCCGAGTGTCCGGCGTCGTCGTGGGCGGTCACGTCCAGCGCCTCGTGGTGCCCGTCACTCGTCGTGCCCTGGATGGATACGAACTCGCAGTCGGTCGCATCGTTGTCGTTGAACGCGTAGAGCAGATGGCCGCCTGCGGTGATCGTCGAGGCGGTGCCGACCGAGTCCTCCTGCGCGATCACCGGATCGACGTAGATGCTCGCCGAGTTCGAATCGACGCCGCAGCCCGCGTCGAAGTCGTCGGGGTACGGCGGCGTCCCACCGAGTTCCGGGATCGACGACCAGCCCGCAGCCTGGGCCACCCGGCACGCGTCCAGCGACAGGATCGACGGCGTTGCCAACCGCAGACGGGTGAACGCCCGCTTGGCGATCCCGGTCGCGAGCTGCGCTGCCATCCGATCGCTCGCCGCGCAGTTCACCGCCCGGTCCGGTTTTGCCCGGCCCGCGGCACCGTGGGTCTCGGTCTCGACCGCGAGCGTGACACCGCGGGCCGCGACATCGCGTTCGCAATCGCCGCCGTCGTAGGGATACGCGTACACCACCTGCCCGGCCACACGTCGAGACGTCCGGCCCGCGACGTAGTCCGGCCGGTCCGGTGTCGCGTAGGCGCTGACCTCGACGACCGTTCGGGCGGTCGACATCAGATCCACCTCGCAACCCGGCGGGTACTGCTCCCAGGCGAACTGGGCGTGGTACCCGGACCGACTGAAACTCGCGTCGTCGACCACTGAGCACAGATCGGTCATCGGCGGATCGCCGATCGCGGTCGACGACGGTGCGCGGGCGAATCGAGCCGCCCCGGCGCGAGACACTGGCGGGCCCGGGGAACGCGGGTGTCGACGATGTGGCACCCGGTGCCGTAGCCAGGCCCCCGTGGCCGCCCACCGTCGCGGAGCAGCCGGCAATCACCAGCACGATGCAGCCGACCGACAGGGCCAGCGGGCGCGCATGCACGAGCGGATCGTACGGTGCGTCAGCCGAACATGACCTCGGCTTCGGCGTAGAGCTCCGGGCTGACGGTCTTGAGCTCGGTGGTGGCCGCGGCCAACGGCACCCGCACGATCTCGGTGCCGCGCAGCGCGACCATCACACCCCAGTTCTGTTCGCTGGCGGCGTCGATGGCGTGCAGCCCGAACCGTGTTGCGAGCATCCGGTCGAACGCGGTGGGCGTGCCGCCACGCTGGATGTGCCCGAGCACCGTGGTGCGGGCCTCCTTGCCGGTCTGCTTCTCGATCTGGTCGGCCAGCCATTCGCCGATCCCACCGAGACGGGCGTGCCCGAACGAGTCCAGACCTTTGTCCAGCGTCGCGTTCTCCCCGCCGTCGGGCGTCGCGCCCTCGGCCACCACCACGATCGGTGCGTAGTGCGACTGGAACCGGCTCTCGACGTAGGCGCACACCCGATCCACCGAGAAGGGCTGCTCCGGGATCAGGATCACGTTGGCACCGCCGGCCATGCCCGCGTGCAGCGCGATCCAGCCGGCATGGCGGCCCATCACCTCGACGATCAGCGCCCGGTGGTGCGACTCGGCCGTGGTGTGCAGTCGGTCGATGGCCTCCATGGCGATGTTCACCGCGGTGTCGAACCCGAAGGTGTAGTCGGTGGCGTTCAGGTCGTTGTCGATGGTCTTCGGGACGCCGACCACGTGCACGCCGCGTTCCGCGAGCCCGGTGGCGACGCCGAGGGTGTCCTCGCCGCCGATCGCGATGAGCGCGTCGATGCCGAGTTCGTAGAGATTCTGGGTGATCTGGTCGACCCCGCCCTCGATCTTGAACGGGTTGGTGCGCGACGAGCCGAGGATGGTGCCGCCACGCGGCAGGATGCCGCGGACCTCGCGGATGCCCAGCGGGATCACGCTGCTTTCCAGCGGCCCGCGCCAGCCGTCGCGAAAGCCCACGAACTCATGGCCGTAGACGCCGACGCCCTTACGGACGACGGCTCGGATCACCGCGTTCAGCCCCGGGCAGTCGCCCCCGCCGGTCAGCACCCCTATACGCATGACTTCGCACCTTAGTGGTCTGCGTCACGGCACCCGGCGGCGGTCAGCACGTGCCAACGGGCCAGGTTGTGTCGCGCGTCGGCGAGGGCATCGTGCTGGTCCGGTGGGGCCGGTGGGAGCGGCGGCGCGCCGAGGTCCTCCCAGCGCTGCCGCAGCTCGTGGGTGAAGCGCGGGACGGCACGTGGCAACGCCCGCATGTCGCCCCACAGCTGGCACAGGGCCACATGGTCGTAGGCCGACATCCATGCCCACAGCTCGATCTTGTCGTCGGGCTCGGTGAGGAAGGCGAGCAGGTCGTCGCGGATCGTGACGAGCGGACGCCACGCCGGGTCGGCCGGCGAGGGCAGCTTGTCGAGCACGTTGCGCCGCACCCAGTCGATCGCCTTGCTCGGGTCGAATTCGGTCGAGACCGCGTAGAACTCGCGACCGGTCTCGTCGACGACCCCGATCGAGACGAAGTCGATGGTGGTGCCGTCCTCGATGAACTCGCAGTCGTAGAAGAAGCGCACGGATCCGTCAGGAGGCCCGGGTGTCCGGCATCCGGTCGCCGAGCTCGCGCACCTGCGCCAGGTCCCGCTCGCGATCGCCGAAGGCGTCCGGCGCACCGCTGTCCGCCTTCACCTTGGCGGCGTACTGGTCGACGTACTCCTGTCCGGACAGCTGCATGAGCTCGTACATGATCTCGTCGGTCATGGACCGTTCGACGAACCGGTCACCGGCCATGCCCTCGTACCGGGAGAAGTCCAGCGGCTTGCCGACGACCACGCCGGGACGCGGACGGAACTTGGGGATGCGCCGCCCGGTCGGCTGGATGATCTCGGTGTTGACCATCGCGCACGGGATGACCACGGCACCGGACGCGAGCGCCAGTCGGGCGACTCCGGTCTTGCCGCGGTAGAGCCGGCCGTCGGGCGAGCGGGTGCCCTCCGGGTAGATGCCGAGCAGCTTGTTGCCCGACCGCAGCACCCGCACGCCGGTGCGCAGCGCCGCGCGCGACGCGTCGCGATCGTCGCGGTCGATCGGCACCTGCCCGACGCCGGAGAAGAACATCCGGGAGAACCAGCCCTTGATGCCGGGGGTGGTGAAGTACTCGGACTTGGCCAGGAAGGTCACCTTGCGCGGGGCCATCAGCGGCAGGAAGAACGAGTCGCAGAACGAGAGGTGGTTGCTGGCCAGGATCGCCGGCCGGTCGTCCGGGATGTTCTCGGCGCCCTCGATCCACGGCCGCCAGATCAGCCGCAACAGGGGGCCGAGAAAGACGAACTTGGCCAGCCAGAATCCCACATGTTCTCCTGTGTCCGTCTTTTCCGGGAGAGTAGCGCCGCGCCCGGTTCCTGACCAACAACCACGCGCGGCTCGCCCGGAAACCGGGCCGCCAGGCACAATGGGAGAGCACGCGACGAAGCCTGGGAGGCCAACGGGATGAGCGCTGGTGCCGCCGACGAGCCGGTGCACGCGATCGAGGAGCCGTCCGACGCCGATGCACAGCCGTTCTCGGCGGACGGCGGGCGGATCGGTGTCGTGGTGAGCCACGGGTTCACCGGCACGCCTGCCTCGTTGCGGCCCTGGGCCGAGCACCTGGCCGCCGCCGGCTACACGGTGCGGTTGCCGCTGCTGCCCGGCCACGGCCACACCTGGCGGGAGACGAACGAGTCCCGCTGGCCGCAGTGGTACGACGCCGTCGCGGCCGCCTACCGCGACGTCCGCTCCCGCTGCGACATCGTCTTCGGGTGCGGGTTGTCGATGGGCGCGACGCTGGTCACCCGGCTGGCCGAGGAGCACCCCGACGACATCGCCGGGCTGGTGCTCGTCAATCCGGCCTACGGCACCCGGCGCTTCGACGCGAAGTTCGCCCCGCTGCTGAAGTGGGTGCTCAAGTCGCGCCCGGCGATCGGCGGGGACATCCGCAAGCCGGATGTGGAGGAGCCGGCCGCCGACCGCACCCCGGTCGTGGCGTTCGCCTCGCTGCAGCAGCTGTGGAAGGTGACCGTCGCCGATCTCGGCAAGGTGCGGGCGCCGATCCTGATGTACCGCTCGCGTGTCGACCACGTGGTCGACGACCTGTCGCAGGAGTTGCTGAAGAAGGGCGCGGTCGGCACCACCGTCGACGAGGTCATGCTCGAGGACAGCTTCCACGTGGCGACGCTCGACAACGACGCGCCGAAGATCTTCGCCGGCAGCGTCCGGTTCATCGAGGCGCATGCGGGTGCGCGGTCACGGCCCGGTCCGGACACATGACCGACGACCTCGCCGGTTCCGGCGAACCGGCACGCTCCGACAACGGCCTGCACGCGCCGCGCTACGTCCCGCTGACCGACGTCGACGTCGCCACCGCGCAGCATCTGCTGACCGCGCTCGCCCGCGCGCGGATCCCGGCCTACCTCGCCCCGGCCCCGCGCGACGACCAGCAGCGGCTGTTCGTGTCCTCGGCCGAGCGGATCGATGCCCGGACCGTCGTCGCCGCGGCGGTGCGGGCCCTTGGTGACGACCCGCCGACGAACGGCAGTAAGGGGCCCGCTCGCGACCCGCTGCAGGACGTCGACACCGATGCCGCGTTCGACGCGCTCGTCGCCGACTGGCACGTCGACACGATCGCGGCGGTACGTGACGCCGAGCGCGACCTGACCCGCGAGGACGCCGAGTGGCGGGCCCGGATCTCACCGCCCGGCGCGAGCGACGAGGTGTGGCTGGACGAGGAGCACTACGTCCCCCCGCCCCCGCCGCCGCTGCCGCGCCTGGCCGGCGCCACCGTGCTGGGCATCGTGGTGCTCGTCGCGGCGATCGTCATCCTCGCGTTCGGCTCCGATATCGGCATCGCCGACGACCTGACCCTGGTCCTCGGCATCGGCGGCCTGGTGGTGGCGGCCGGGATCTTCTTCAGCCGCGTGCGCAATCACCAGCGTGACGAGGACGACGACGGCAGCGCCGTCTGACTACACCCCGACGCGCACGACGAGGGGCGGGAACGCGCCGCCGGGTCCTTCGTGGGTCTCCCCCACACCGAGGCGGCGGTCGAGGAACACCCGGCCGGCCACTGCCTCGCGACCGGCGCTCAGCAGCCGCCACGCAGCGGTGTCCGGCGCGACCCCGGCCGCGGCGATCGCCGTCGGGAGCTCCTCGGGGACGAGCGCGCGGATCGCCTCGACGATCTGTTGGGCCTGCTCGGCGCGGGCGGCGGCCGGACCGGCGAGCGACGCGCTCACCAGCACGAAGCGCAGGTCGCGCAGCTGCAGCGCGGCCAGCGCCGCGCCGGCCGGGCGCCAGGGCCGCGCGCCCGCGGCTCGCACCTCGCCGGTGGCGATCACGTCCACCCCGAGCGTGGAGAGCACCAGGTTGGCACCGGCGGTGCGCCCACCCGTGACCACGACGAGGCCCGAGCGGCGACCCAGCGCGGCGCAGATGGAGCGCCACCGGAGCAGGTGCGGGCCGTGCTGCACACACGCGACGTCGACCTCGGCCGACTCGATCTCTGCGGCCAGCGCCGCGCGGTCGCGTCCGGTGGTGCGGGCGTCGACCGACAACAGGCGCATGACCGGCAATCCTGCCGCAGGCACGAGCGCGGCCGTCGGGCGGGCAGAATCGACGCATGCCGCTGCTCGATCGGATCCGCGCTCTCGTCGGTGATCTGGACGGCGTTCGCGAGAAAGGCATCGTCGGCGGGCAGGGCTTCATGAGGCACGGCAACCTGGTGTGCGGCGTCGTGTCCGGCGACCTCGTGGTGCGGGTCGGCAAGGCGGGATTCGCCGACGCGGTGGCCCGGCCCGGTGCGCAGCCGATGACGATGTCCGGGCGGGCGAGCTCCACCTGGGTCGCGGTCGACGCGGCACAGGTCGCCGACGACGACACGTTGCGCAGCTGGGTCGAACGCGGCCTGGACTTCGTGGCGACGCTGCCGCGCAACTGAGGCAGTACTAGTACCAACGTCGCATTGCCGCCTATCCCGTCAACCGCCGAGAGTCAGGCCGTCCTCCCCCACGCTCTATCGAAGGCGGTCCTCGATGCGATCGGTCACACCTGTACTCGGCGCGGTGCTCGCGTCAGCTCTCCTGTTCGGCGGCGGAGTCGCCGTGGCTGTGCCGGCGTCAGCCGAGCACGGCGGCAATACTGCCGGCGCCGACAACTCCCCGCCGTTCGACTTCTCCGACGCGTTCTACCGGACGAACGGCATTGACCCGGCCGGCCTGGTCGGGCGCCGCAGCGGAGCCGACGGGCTGTCCGTGCCCGCCCCCGCATCGGACGGCAACCACCGCAACGTGCGGGTCCGGTTCACCCTGCCGGCCTACGACACCTCGGGGAACGAGCATTTCTTCACCGTGCTCGCCGACCTCGCGCCGACGGCGTTCACCGCGAACCAGGCCGGCACCCGCGCCAAGCAGATCGCCGAGGCGTCGCCGGTGTATGTGTTTCCGACCCGCACCGGCGATCCGCTCAGCGTGGCCAACAACCGGCAGGCCGACATGATCGACATGAGCAACGGCTACTTCTCGAACAATCCGCTCGGCCTGTGGGTCCACATCTTCGTCACCTGGACGCCGCAAGCCTTCAACTCGGCGGCCGGACGCAAAGCACTCGCCGACCTCGGCGCCCGCAACGGCCTGGCCCTCGACGGCACCCCGATCATCAAGACCCAGTCGCAGCTCGACTCGCTGACCAAGGACGGCCTCGTCGCGCAGACCAAACGAGCTCCGGGGGCCACCGGCCGCTACTTCGTCTGCCCGGTGATCAAGGAACCTCGCAACGGCGGCATCGCCCCCGACGCATTCCTCGCCACCGTGCTGCGCAGCGACGGCACGCCGCTGCCGGCCGAGCAGCAGTTCGTCAGCGATTTCGAGTCGTTGCGGACCACGGGCGACTACCCGCACTGACGAAGGTTTCTGTTCCCGAAACGGGGACCCGTCCTAGGCGGATTCCCGGGTGAGGACGCGGGCCAGGTCGGCAGCGCCGACCATGCCCGCCTCCGGCCCGAGTGCCACCATCGTGACCTCGGCCTGCGGCCGGAATCCGCGACCGGTGAGGGTGTGCGCGAACTCCTCGCGCGCCGGGCGGATCAGCAGCTCACCGGCGCGGGACACGCCACCGCCGATGACGAAGATCGACGGGTCGAGCACCGCGGCCAGGTTGGCCAGCCCGCGGCCCAGCCAGCGCCCCATGGTCGTGCAGATCGACACGGCGGCCGGGTCGCCGGCCTCGGCGGCGGCCGTGACGATCGGCCCGGTGAGGCCGTCCGGCGAACCGGCGAGCTCGAGCATCCGGGCCGCGGCCACCGGTGATTCGCCGGCCAGCTCGCGCGCGTCGCGGGCCAGCGCGCGCCCGGACGCATACATCTCCCAGCAGCCGAGGTTGCCGCAGGCGCAGCGGCGCCCGTCGGGCACCAGCGTCATGTGGCCGTACTCGCATGCCACGCCGAACGCACCGCGGTAGAGCGTGCCGTCGATGACCAGGCCGCCGCCGATCCCGGTGCCGAGCGTCACGCAGACCACCACGCGGTGCCCGCGCGCGGCCCCGAACCGGTACTCGGCCCAGGCGGCGGCATTCGCGTCGTTCTCGACGATCAGCGGCAGCTCGATCCGCCCGCGCAGCGCGTCGCGCAGCGGTTCGGACCGCCACGCCAGGTGCGGCGAGAACAGCACGGTGGCCTGGTCGTTGGCGATCCAGCCGGCCGCGCCGATGCCGACCGCGCTCACCTCGTGGCGGGCGGCGAGGGTGTCGACGACGTCGACGATCGCGGCCTCGGTGCGGGCGACATCGCTGCCCGGCGTGTCGCGGCGCTCGGTGTCGAGCACCCGGCCGGCCGAGTCGACGATGCCGCCGGCGATCTTGGTACCGCCGATGTCGACACCGATCGCGAGATCACTCACCGGCGTCCGCGCTTTCGGTGGCATCCAGGCGGATGCGCTGGACCCGTGGCGGCGGTGGCTCGCCGGCATCGGGCGCTTCGGCATCGTGGGCGGGTTCGGCACCGTGAGCACCGTGGGCCGCAGCCGCCTCCACGAGGGCCCGCAACGCACCCACCACGGCGGCGCCGGCCTCGGTCACCCGCTCGGTCAGCTCGGGATGCTCGCCACGCAGCACGCTCGCGGCCTGGCACAGCGGACACCACTGGCACTCCGGGGCGGCCTGCCCGCCCGGCGGCGCGGGCAACGTGCGGCGCGCCCAGTCCTGCACCGCGCCGAGCAGTTTGCGGGTCTCGTCGCCCAGGTCGCCGGCGCCCTCAGTCATCGGCACCGCCACGTGCGGCGCGACCCCGAGGGGAGGGACGGGACGAGAACTGCGGCCACAGCACCGGATTGGGGCGGAACCGGACCTGGAGTTCGGCGCCGTCGAACGCGCCGCCCGTGACGTCGCAGCGGCGCAGCACGCTGGGCAGCGTGAGCACCCGGCGGTGCGACCCGACGCTGACCACCAGGTCGTCACCGGCCCGGACCGCGTCGACCGCGCCGCGATCGGCGAGCGGGAGGGACATGCGCAACACGAACTCCTCGCCGTCGGGCTCGACCCGCAGCAACGCGGTCGCCTCGGCGCCCGTCGGCCCGTCCGGCGCCGGGTCGGCGCCGGGCAGCGGCCCGTAGAGATCGTCGGCCACCTCGCGCAGCGCTGCCACGCCGACCGGCTCGGCGCTGCGATAGGGCACCTCACGGACCGGCAGGCCGGCGAACGACTCGCGGATCGCATCGAGGTGGCGCCGTTGCGCCGCGGCCCAGCCCTGACGCCAGTCGTCCCCGCCGGCCGGGAACACCCGGTTGGCGACCGCGAGGTCGACCCGGTAGCCGTAGAGCGCGAGCGCGGTGAAGGTGCGGCGTGCCTCGGCGGTCACCACCGACTCCGGGGTGAGGACGAGGCGAACCGAGGTGACGTCGGGATCGCCGAGCAGTTCGCGCACCGACGCGAGTTCGTCGTTGAGGCGAAGGAGCGCGTCGAACAGGCTGTCCGGCGGCACGACCTCGCCTCTACCCAGCAGGGCGGCGATCGGCCGAATCCCGCGTGCGATGCGCCGGTGCGCGGGGAAGACGCGTTGCAGGTACCAGGCCAGCGCCTCGGGCAGCGCGAGCAGCCGCAGCGTCTCGGCGGTCGGGGCGCAGTCGACCACCAGGGTGTCCCAGTCACCGGTGGCCGCGAACTCGCGCACCGCGAGCAGCGCCAGGACCTCTTCGACGCCGGGCAGCACGGTCAGCTCGTCGGCGGTGATCGGGTCGACGCCGCCGCGCGTGAGCATGTCCAGCAGGAAACCCTGCACATCGCGCCACGCAGCCTCGAAGCGGCCCTGCGTGTCGATCTGCACGCCCGACAGGCCCGGCGCGATCTCCGCGGGTTCGTCGCCGAGCCGCACGGACAGCGCGTCACCGAGGGAGTGCGCGACGTCGGTGGACAGCAGCAGGGTCTTCACGCCGCGGTCGGCGAGTCGCAGGGCTGTGGCCGCCGCCGTGGTGGTCTTGCCGACGCCGCCCTTGCCGGTGAACAGGACGATGCGCATCAGGCCGGCAGTCCTTCGACCCGCTTCTTCAACTCCTTGAGGGCGGTGTCCATCACCACGCGTTCCGCTTTGCGCTTGAGCAGCCCGAGCATCGGGATGATCAGGTCGACCGACAGCGAGTAGGTGACGTCGGTATGGCCTGCACCGGTCGGTTTCAGGGTGTACGAGCCGTGTTGGGCTCGCATCATCTGACCACTGGTGAGGTCCCACTCGACGTGCTCGTCGCCGCGCCAGGCGTACACCAGTTCGTAGTGGTCGCGGATGATGCCGGCGTCGAGGTTGAACGCGACCCGGCGGGCGCGGCCGTCCGGCCCGGTCTCGAGGACCTCTGTCTTCTTCACCGATTCGGCCCATACCGGATAGTTCGGGAAGTCGGCGATCACGGCCATGATGGCGGCGGGAGCGGCGTCGATGCTGATCGACTGCGTCGACTCCTCGGCCATGGCAGGCAGGCTACCGGGCTGGCCACCGGGTTGACGGACGTCCTCCGTCGCGACGCCCACCCCGAGGCGTTACCGTTGCCGTCACCGGCTTTCGCACAGAAGGGCGCCGGACATTGCGCGAGCTGCATGTGGCCAGCAAGATCACCTCCCTCAGCCAGAGCAACACGGCTGACTTCGCCTACGACGCCGCCGCGAAGTCGCCGACGCACGTGTCGCTGCGCCGCCTCGTCGGCGAGCAGTGGCGCGACGTCACGGCGCAGGCGTTCCTCGACGAGGTGCGGGCGGTCGCGAAGGGCGTCATGGCTGCCGGCATCGCCGCGGGCGACCGGGTCGCGGTGATGAGCAAGACCCGCTACGAGTGGACGGTCGTCGACTTCGCACTGTTCGCCGCAGGCGCGGTCGTGGTGCCGATCTACGAGACGTCGAGCGCCGAGCAGGTGCAGTGGATCCTCGGTGACTCCGCTGCGCGCGCGGTCTTCGTCGAGACCGACGCACATGCCGCGATCGTCGCCGAGGTCCGCGCCGACCTGCCCGATCTGGAACACGTCTGGCAGTTCGAGCACGATGTCCTGGACACGCTGACGGCCAACGGCGCCGACGTCGCCGAGGACGACCTCGACCGCCGCCGCCGCGCCGTCACCCTCGATGATCTCGCCTCGATCATCTACACCTCGGGCACGACCGGCCGCCCCAAGGGCTGCGAACTCCCGCACCGCTGTTTCGTCGTCGAGGCCCGCGAGCTGCAGGAGCTGCTCGCCGACTTCTTCAACCAACAGACCTCCACGCTGCTGTTCCTGCCGATCGCGCACGTGTTCGGGCGGGTGATCGAGATCGGCGCGATCGCCACCGGCTGCACGTTGGGCCACACGGCTGACGTCACGAACCTGCTCGACGACCTCGCCGCGTTCCAGCCCACCTTCGTCCTCGCGGTCCCCCGCGTGTTCGAGAAGGTCTACAACAGCGCGAAACAGAAGGCGCACGGCGATCGCAAGGGCGCGATCTTCGACCGCGCCGAGTCGGTGGCAATCGGCTACTCGAAGGCACTGGACGCCAAACGGGTGCCGCTGCACCTCAAGCTCGCGCACCGGCTCTTCGACAAGCTCGTCTACAGCAAGCTGCGTGCCGCGCTCGGCGGGCACTGCGTGGCCGCGGTCTCCGGCGGCGCGCCGCTCGGCGCCCGGCTCGGGCATTTCTTCCGTGGCATCGGCGTGACGATCTACGAGGGTTACGGGCTCACCGAGACGTGCGCCGGCGTCACGGTCAACCGTCCGAACGCCATCCGCATCGGCACCGTCGGCCGGCCGGTGGGCGGCACCACGGTGCGGGTCGACGACGACGGCGAGCTGCTGTTCAAGGCGCCGCACGTGTTCCGCGGCTACTGGCGCAACGAGGCCGCCACCGCCGAGGCGATCGACGCGGACGGCTGGTTCCACACCGGCGACATGGGCGAGGTCGACGACGACGGCTTCGTGCGGATCACCGGCCGCAAGAAGGAGCTGATCGTGACCGCGGCCGGCAAGAACGTGGCCCCCGCGGTGCTCGAGGACCGCATCCGTGCGCACTGGTTGGTGAGCCAGGCGCTGGTGGTCGGCGACGGCAGGCCGTTCATCGCCGCGCTGGTGACCCTCGACCCGGACTCGCTGCCCGACTGGCTGAGTCAACACGGCCACGACGCGAATGCCGACATGGCCGACCTGGTCGAGTGACGAGGCGCTGCGCGCGGAGATCCAGAGCGCCGTCGACGACGCCAACAAGGCGGTCAGCAAGGCCGAGTCGGTCCGCAAGTTCACCATCCTCACCGAGGACTGGACCGAGTCCGGTGGGCAGCTGACGCCCTCGCTCAAGCTCAAGCGCAACGTGGTGCACAAGGAGCGCGAGGCCGACATCGCCTCGCTCTACGAGGGCTGAGCGAGTCAGCCGGCGAGCAGGTCGCGCAGCGTGCCGGCGACGACGTCCCAGCGCCACTCACGAGTGACCCAATCGCGACCAGCGGCTCCCATCGCGACGCGAAGCGGTTCGTCGGTGAGCAGTGTCGCCAGCCGATCGCTCACCGCGGCGACATCGCGACCGTCGACGAGATAACCGGTCTCGCCGTCGCGGACCGCATCCGGGGCGCCCCCGGAGTCGCCGACGACGACCGGTAGACCGGTGGCCGACGCCTCGAGGAACACGATGCCGAGCCCCTCGACGTCCATGCCGCGGCGGCGGGTGCGGCACGGCATCGCGAACACGTCGCCCGCCGCGTAATGGGCAGCGAGCTCGCCGCCGGGCACCGCACCGGAGAACACGACGTCGTCGGTCACGTCGAGCGACGCGGCCAGCGCGGCCAACGCGTTCCGGTACCGCCCGCTCCCGACGACGAGCAGCGCGACACCCGGGACCTGGCGGCGCAGCTGCGGCAACGCGCGGATCAGGGTGTCCTGACCCTTGCGGGCGACCAGCCGCGAAACACACACGACCACCGGCCGGCCGGCCAGCCCGTACCGACGCCGGATCGCCGCGCCGTCGACGTCGGGCCGGAAGGTCTCGACATCGACGCCGGGCGTGAGCTGGGCGAACGTCGGGTGCGGGCCGAACGCGGGCTCGAGGCGGCGCCGGAAGTAGTCGCCGAGATAGGTGACGACGTCACAGCCGGCGCCGATGCGGCGCAGCAGCCGGCGAGCGCCGGGCAGCATCGCCCAGCCCGCCTCGTGGCCGTGCGTGGTCGCGACGATGCGCCGCGCACCGGCACGCCGCAACGCCGGGGCGAGCAGGCCCAGTGGCGCAGCGGCGCCGAACCACACCGAGGTGCAATCGTGCGACCGGAACGTCGCCACGATCCTGCGCCGGGCCGCCGGCGTGGGCACCAGCAGGCCGGTGCCGTGTCGCACCACGGGGAACGGCTGGGCGGCGTCGAACTCGGCCGCACCGCTGTGATCGGAGGCGTACACGACGACCGAGCCGGGCGGCTGGCGCACCGCCATCTCGTGCACGAACGCCTGGATGCCGCCGCGGCGGGGCGGGAAGTCGTTCGTGACGATCAGCGTCGGCCCCGCAGGCGGCATCACGTTCGACTGCGCACGATCAGCGGGGAACGCCTCAGGTCAGCCGGGTGGCGCCGGTGAGGTCGCTGTCGAACGATGCCACCGAAACCACCTGCACCGGCTCACCCTCGGTCGGGGCGGACACCATCAGCCCGTCGCCGATGTAGATCGTGACGTGCCCGATCGGCTGGTAGTAGAACAGCAGGTCACCGGGCTGGAGCGCGTTGCGCGACACGTGATGTCCGTAGTTGTACTGGTCAGCCGCCGAGTGCGGCAGGTTCACGCCCGCCTGGTGCCACGCCGCCAGCGTGAGGCCCGAGCAGTCGAACGCGCCCGGACCGGCAGCGCCGAACACGTACGGCTTGCCGACCTGCGCCAGCGCGAACTTCACTGCGGCCTGGGCCTTCGCGTTGGCTCCGGAAAGCGAAATGGTGATCGCGCCGGCGTTCTGGGTGGTCGTCTTGCCGTCGTCGATCTGCACGCCGCCGCGAGTGGTCACCGCGTTGTGCATCTTGGCGAGCCGGGCGCGCTGCTGGGCGTTGAGGCGGTTCAGCACCGTCTTGTACTTGTTGATCTGGGCCTCGACCTCGACCCGCTTCTTGCCGACCGCGATGCGCTGTGACTTCGCGTCGGCGAGGGCCTGGTGGGCGGCCTTGTCGGCGGTCGCGGCGCTGTTCTTGGAGCTGGTGACCTGACTGACGACCTGCGCGGTCTGCGTGGAGACCAGGTTCATGGTGTCGAGGCGGTCGATGTAGTTGGTGTCGCTGTTGCTGTCGAGCAGCGCGCCGGCTGCGCCGAGCCCGGACCCCTGGTACTGCGCCTGGATCAGCTGCACGAACTGGTGGCGCTGCGCGCTGTACTTCTGCTGCGCGCGCACCGATGCCGCAGCTGCGGCGACAGCGTCGCGGCCGCGCTTGGCTTCGGTGATCTTCGCCTGGTTGTAGGTCTCGACCAGCTGCGAACTCTGCATCGCCAGTTCACCGAGCTGCTTCTGGACCGAGGAGATGGTCGGTTCCTTCGCCGGTGTCGCGGCGGCCAACGTCGGCGCGGCGATCGCGGCGGCAGCTAGCCCCAGGATGACGATGAGCGGACGGGCATGACGCAATAACTGACTCGCCACAGTGGGCCGAGCTCCTTCTTCCTCGTCCGCCTACCGAGTTAGCTGTCGGGTTCGGGCCGGAAGTAGCCCTACGGTGCGCACCGGCGGCGTATGTGCCGTGGTGGAGCGCTCCGATTCACCCCAAGGAACACGTGGGTCCCCGGTTCGCCTTCACGTTCCGCGCAGTGGGTCTGCACTGCGCCGGGCCGCGAGTTGGCAGCGATTCGGCGGTACCTCCGGCGACGACCGTGGGTCGGCCCCCGTGAAACCGGAAGGTCTCGCTGAGGTTACGGGGCGCGGGTCCCGAGTTGCAATCTGCCCCCTGAGTTGTGGATGAATATCGGTTCCCGGCGGGCGAGAGATACGTCACGCGATGCCGCGCCGGCCGCCGTCCTGAACACCGTCTTTACGGGCCTTCGGGCCGGGCACGAGCCGCAGCGGCGGCACGAGACCGACGTAGGCCAGGCTGCCGAGCGCCGCCTGCTCGTCCGGATCGAGCTCCACGGACTCGCCCGACGGCACCGGCACGCCCGGGCGTGTCGCGCCGGCGGACTGCGGGATGTGCGGATGCATGTCCTGTGCCGGGCTGCGCAGCAACACGGCCACGACGCATTCGTCGCACGCGATGTCACGTGCGACACAGGTGTCGCAATCGATGAGCATGTGCTGACCTCACCTTCACGCCGGCCGGTCCGCCGACTCGACGGTGACGCTAGGTCCGCCCCCCGACAGTTTCGGAAATCGCTTCGGCCGGACTCCGCCTGCCACCCCGGGACGTCACCCCAAGCGGGCGAGCAGGACCGCTGAGGCGACCGTCCACGCGCCGGCAGCGCCCGACGTCGGTGACCACCTGGCGATCGCTGCTGACCACGACGACCGGGCGTCCCGCGGGCTCGGCGCCCACCAGCCGGCGGATCAGGTCGTCGGCGATCTCGTCGGCGGCGCTGAACAGGACCCGCACCCCGCGCGGCGTCGGCGGTTGCGCGGGCGGCTTGGCGCCGCCGTCGAAGGCGATGGTGATCTCCGCGCCGGTCTGCCCGGCGACGGCGGCCAGCGCGCCGACCAGCCGGGTCCGCTGCTCGGCCAGCGACAGCTCGCCGTAACCGGTCTTGGTCACGTTGTAGCCGTCGACCACCAGGTGCACGTTCGGCAGCGCGAGCAGCCGGTCGAGGGCGGCCGGATCCGCGGCCGACCGGGCCGCCGTGCCAGCCGCGGCCGACCCCACGGCGTCGGCCGGCCGAAGGGTGGGCGCGGGCAAGGAGAGCTCGCGACGCACGCCGCCGGCAGCCTGGACCAGGGTGTCCACCAGCAGCCACAGCCGCGCGTCGTCGATGTCACGCTCGGTCCGCGACCCGCGGCGGGCGGCCTCGGCGGCCCGCTCGGCGTCGGCGAGGCGACCTCGTTGGCGGCGCGCCTCGGCGTCCTGGGCGCTGGCCTGTGCCTCGAGCTCGCCGCGCAACCGGGCGACGTCGGCGAGCGCGGCGTCGCGCTCGCGTTCGGCCTGGCGCAGGTCTCGGGTCCGGTCACGCACGGTCCGGCGCGCCTCGGCCAACTCGGCGTCGGCCTCGGCGCGGGCGGCGGCGACGGCCTCGCGGGTGCGGGCCGGTTCGCCCCGGGACTGGGAGCGCAGCTCGCGCGAGGTCGGCGCGCAACGCCTCCACCTCGGAGCGGTTGGCGACTTGATGGTCGCGGTCGCGGCGCCACCGGCCGTTCGCCGCGGCCAGCGCGTCGCGCCAGCCCTGCGGCCGCAGCAGGTAGAGCACCATCGCGACGTCCACCGGGTCGGCTGCGGCGGTGTCGGTGCCTTCGCGCACCGCAGCCGCCAGTGCCGGGGACGTCGTCTCCACCACCCGGCCCACCGCCGCGCGGAAGTCTTCGTCTCCGTCGAGCGCGGCCGCGAGCGCGGTGCCGCCGAGTCGGTGCCGCTTGCCGGGCGTGAACTTCGCGACCGCCCGCAGCGGCGCCGGCACCTCCTCGGCCGGCAGCCGGCCCAGCACGTCGCCGGCCAGCGTCACGAGCGCAGCCCGGGTCGGCTCGGTCAGCTCCGCCACGCCCTCGGGCTCGGCCGCAGATTGCGCCGCCGCTGGGTCCGGGGCGGTGCTCACGAGCGCAGCGTACGTCCGCCGCTTTCGGGTTTTCAGCGCGTGGCTGACCGATTTCGTCGGACCCCCGTCCTACGTTGCCCAGCATGAGCGCGCCCGCCCAGCAGCTGAGCCTGGACGAACTCGGCGAGCCGCTGCGCGACACCACGTTCGTGGTGGTCGACCTGGAGACCACGGGCGGGTCGGCCAACGGCAGCGACGCGATCACCGAGATCGGCGCGGTGCGGGTTCGCGGCGGGCAGGTCGAGGGCGAGTTCCAGACCCTCGTCGACCCCGGCATGCCCATCACCCCGTACGTCAGCGTGCTCACCGGCATCACCGACGCGATGGTGTGCGGTGCGCCCACGATCGCGGCTGCGGTGCCGGCCTTCCTCGAGTTCGCCCGCGGCAGCGTGCTGGTCGCGCACAACGCGCCGTTCGATGTCGGGTTCCTCAAGGCAGCTTGCGCGCAGCTCGCCATGGCCTGGCCGGGATTCGCGGTCGTCGACACCGCGGTGCTCGCCCGGCGGGTGCTGACCCGCGACGAGGTGCCCAACTGCAAGCTGGCCACGCTGGCACCGTTCTTCCGCGCCACCACCGCGCCGAACCACCGTGCGCTCTACGACGCGCGGGCCACCGTCGACGTGCTGCACGGGCTGATCGCTCGGCTCGGCAACCTCGGCGTGCAGTCCCTGCCGGAGCTGAAGGCGTTCACCGCGCAGGTCTCCGAGGCGCAGCGCCGTAAGCGCCACCTCGCCGACGGCCTGCCCACCGGCCCTGGTGTGTACATCTTCCGCGACGCGCAGGGCCGCCCGCTCTACGTCGGCACGAGCCGCAGCATCCGGACCCGGGTG
This sequence comes from uncultured Actinomycetota bacterium, assembly GCA_963850835.1. Taxonomy (GTDB): domain Bacteria; phylum Actinomycetota; class Actinomycetes; order Mycobacteriales; family Jatrophihabitantaceae; genus Jatrophihabitans. Next base: position 892,035 of record CAWKNB010000012.1, read on the forward strand.
CGGCAGTACTTCGTGTCCAGCGAGACCCGTAGCCGGATGGGCGAGATGGTCGGCATCGCCGAGCGCGTCGACCCGATCGAGTGCGCGCATGCGCTCGAGGCGCAGGTTCGCGAGTTGCGGCTGATCGCGGCGCACAAGCCGCGCTACAACCGCCGCTCGAAGTTCCCCGAGAAGGCGGTATGGCTCAAGCTCACCGTCGAGCCGTTCCCGCGGCTGTCGATCGTGCACGACCGGCGACCCGACGGCGCGCCCTATCTCGGCCCGTTGCGCTCGCAGCGCCAGGCCGAGGCGGTGCGCGACGCCATTCACGACGCAGTGCCGCTACGCCAATGCACCGACCGTTTGTCGTTGCGTCGGATGGTGCGCCGCGCGTGCATCCTGGCCGGCATCGGGCGGTGCAGCGCGCCGTGCGAGGGCGGCACCGACCCGCAGCAGTACGCCGCGATCGTCGCGCTCGTCAGCTGCGCGTGGTCCGGCGACGTGCGCCCGCTCGTCGAGCCGTTGGAAACCAAGCTGGCGACCCTGTCCGACGCGCAGCGCTACGAGCAGGCGGGCGTGGTCCGCGACCGGATCGCCACCGTGGTGCGGGCATGCGCGCGCATGCAGCGCCTCGCCGCGCTCCAGGCCATCCGGGAACTGGTCGCGGCGCGCCCGGACGGCTCCGGCGGTTGGGAACTGTCGGTGGTCCGGTCCGGGCGCCTTGCCGCCGCAGGGCACGCCGCCCGCGGGATCGCGCCGTGGCCGGTCGTCGACGCGCTGCGCGCGACGGCTGACATCGTCGATCTCGACCACGCCCCGCTGGCCGAGGAGAGCGAGTGCATCCTGCGCTGGCTCGAGGAGCCGGGCACCCGGCTGGTGTGGGCCAGCGACCCGTGGGCCATGCCGGCCCGCGGTGCGGGCGGACTGCGGAGCTATCTCGCCGCCGGGGCCGGATCCGCGGCCGACCCGTTCGCCGACCGTCGCAGACTGCGCATGGAGAGCCGCCCGGCCCGCCATAGGATGACCGGGTGAGCAGCGCACCGACCCGAGGCGAGCACCGGCGATGATCACCGCGATCGTGATGATCGGCGTCGAGTCCGACCAGATTCCCGAGGTCGCGCAGGCGATCGCCGATCTCGACGGCGTCAGCGAGGTCTACTCCGTCGCCGGCGACGTCGACCTCATCGCCGTCGTACGGGTGCGCGAGTTCGACGCGATCGCCGACGTCATCGCCGGCCGACTCTCGAAGGTGCCGGGTGTGGTGCACACCGACACGCACATCGCCTTCCGGGCCTACTCCCGGCACGACCTCGAATCGACGTTCTCCATCGGAATGGATTAGGTCGCACGCATCTTGTTGTTGCGGGCCTCGTGGGTGAGCTCGGCCAGGCCCAACTCCTCGAGCAGCGGCGGCAGGTACATCCCGAACCGCCCGCGATAGCCGTTGCGCATGCCGTACCAGCCGCCAACCGGGTTGTCGGCGGACCGGCCCCAGGCCTCGACAGTGCCTTCGGCAGCCGGTTTCTTCTCATCCGCCGCGCCCAGCGGCACCCAGTCGCCGGTTTGGACCAGCCAGGCGTGCAGGTCATCGACGGCCCGCAGGTGGTAGGTCAACCGCGTCGAGCCGACCTGGCACACCAGTGCGGGCGGGTCGGCCTGCTCGTCGCGGTACATCGTGTAGGCCGAGCTGCCCGGTGCCGTGTGCAGCTGCCACGGATCGGCCTTGGTGCCGGTTCCCATCGGATCCCCTCACTGCCGTCGGACATTGCGACGAACGTGCGCCCGCCTGCGGCTAGTGGCCGCGGTCGAGCCGGGCGAGCCAGTCGTTGTAGGCCGAGCGGGCGGCGTCGTCGGAGTCGATGTCGGTGTCGGGGTCGCGTCGCGGTCATCGCGGCCGCCGGTGTGTGCCGCGAAGGTCGCGGTGCGGGCCTGTTCGAGCCAGCCACCCTCGGCCGGGGCATGGTCGACGGTGCGCAGCCATTCGAGGACCAGCCCGACCATCACGACCGCCATGATCGCGTCACCGCCGAACCACATGATGGCCCCGCCGGTGTGGGTGTCGGACAACGCGTCCACCGAGAAGCCGGACGGCACCAGTTCCACCGCGCGCGAGCCCTGCATCAACACGATGCCGGTGAAGGTGTCGACCGCCATCGCGATGGCCAGCAGCGCGAACCGCGCCGGCGCCGACAGCCGCCAGCGGATCGGCTCCTGGCCGACGACCAGCACGAAGAACTGGCACCCGACCAGCACGTACACCAGATGCTCGACCTGACCGGCCCAGGCGTTGCGCATGATCGTGTCCATCAGCCCGGTGAGGTGGCTGCCCACGATGACCGCGGTGTAGCAGGCGAGCGCCACCGGCGGCGCGGTCAGCAGTGAGATCACCCGGCCCTGCAGGATTCGCTCCAGGCGCGCCCGGCCCGCGGGCGGGGCGGCCGCGAGCGCGAGGGTGAGAGGGCGGCCGGCGACCAGCAGCACCGGCGCCAGCATCACGAGCGCCAGGTGCCCGGCCATGTGCGCGGTGAACAGCGCCTGGTCGTAGACCGCGATGCTGCCGTTCGTCGCGAACAGGCACACCGCGAGCCCGGCGAGGAAGAAGAGCGTGTGCCGCACCTGCCACCGTGATCCCGGTGCGGCACCGCGGACCGGGACGAGCGCCACCGCGGTCAGGTACGCGGCGGCCGCGATCACGACCACGGCCACGGCGATGGCGTCGAGCTGCCACACGGTCAGCAGCCGTCCGGCGGAGAGCGGTTCGGTGATCGGCGCCGCGCCGCCGCGGGTCAGGGCGAGGGCCGCGTGCGACATCCCGTGCATGGCGGATCCGCCACTGGCGCCGAGGTAACGGACCACCGCGACCACCAGCACCGCGAGCACGCCGGCGGCGGCGATCCACGCCGCGACGGCCAGCCGCGGCACCCGCGAGGTACGCACCCGTCCAGTATCCGCCGCCGCCCTCGCCCGCGAGTTGTCCGCCCTGCGTGGACTCATCTGACGTCCGGGCACGGCGGACTACTCGCGTCAGGGAGCGGAGCGGGCGTCCTGGCTGGCGACGACCCAGCGGTCGAGCAGGGCCGCGGCGGCACCGGAGTCGACCGCCTGCGCAGCGAGCTGCATCCCGCGGGCGAGCGCGTCGTGCAACCGCGCGCCGGTCAGTCCGTCATAGGCGGCGATGCCGGCGGCGGCGTTGAGCAGCACCGCGTCGCGTACCCCGCCACCGCCTCCGGCGAGCACGTCGCGCACGACCGCGGCGTTGAACGTGGCGTCGCCGCCGCGCAGCACCTCCGGCGCCACCGGCTCGATCCCGAGCGCCGCCGGATCGACGGTGACCGCCGCCACCTCACCGTCGGCGGCCACCCACGCGCTCGTGGTGGTGGTCGTGGTCAGCTCGTCCAGCCCGTCGTCGCCGCGGAACACGATCGCGGTGTCGCCGCGGTCGGCGAGCACCGCGGCCATCACCGGGGCCATCCGCGGGTCGGCGCAGCCGATCGCGGCGGCGGTCACCCGGGCCGGGTTGGTCAGCGGGCCGAGGAAGTTGAAGAAGGTCGGCACGCCGAGCTCGCGGCGCGGACCGCCGGCGTGCCGCATGCCGGCGTGGAACCGGGGTGCGAAACAGAACCCGATGCCCACCTCGGCGACGGTCTGCGCCACGCCGGGGCCGGGCAGGTCGATGGCGATGCCGAGTTCCTCGAGCACGTCCGCAGACCCGCAGGCCGAGGTGGCCGCCCGGTTGCCGTGCTTGACGACCGGGCGCCCGGACCCGGCCACCACCAGCGCGGCCATGGTGGAGATGTTGACGGTGTGCGCCCGGTCCGCGCCGGTTCCGACGACGTCGACGGCGCGCACCGGCACCTGCAGCGGTCCGGCGCGGTCGCGCATGGTGCGCACCAACCCGGCCAGTTCGGCCGGCGACTCGCCTTTGGCGCGCAACAGCACCGCAAACGCGGCCAGCTGGGCCGGCGACGCGTCGCCGCTCATGATCTCGTCCATCGCCCAGGCGGTGTCCTCGGTGGACAGATCCTGCCGCGCGGTCAGCGCGGTGAGCAGCGCCGGCCAGGTCCGCTCGGTCACCGCACCACGGGGATGCCGCTGTAGTGGCGCCGCAGCTGCTCGGCCACCACCGCGGCGCTCTCCACCGGGTCGATCGGGGCGTGGATGACGGCGTCGGCGAGCGCCCAGCTCGCCAGCCACGCGTCCTGCGGGCGGGCGATCAGCACGACGATGGAGGGGCAATCGTCCAGCTCGTACTTGAACTGCCGGGCCAGCCCCATACCGCCGGTGGGCTGGGCCTCGCCGTCCAGGATCGCGACGTCGACGCCGCCCTCGTCCAGCTCGCGCAGCACGTCGGCGTTGGTGGGGCACTCGACCCAGTCGATGCGCCCGATGTCCGGGGCGGGACGCCGGCCGACGGCGGTGCGGACCTGGGTCCGGACCTCGGCGGAATTGCTGTAAACGAGGACGGTGACCCGGTCCGGAACGACGCTCACTGCGCGATCGTATCGGGGCCCGGAACGCCCGGGCCGCGCCGCACGTCGGCCATGCGCAACACGACCCACCCCCGACGTCTTTGCGCGAGTCCGGCAGTCCATAATGCGTGGGTGACCTCGACCGCATCGGCGACGCCGGGCTTCGACTCGAGCAGGGTCCACTCCCTCACGCGCCCGAACGTCGTGTCCGTCGGCACGATCGTGTGGTTGTCGAGCGAGCTGATGTTCTTCGCGGGCCTGTTCGCGATGTACTTCACGGTCCGGTCCGTGCACCCGGGCGACTGGCCGATGCGCCTGCCCGACGGCGAGCCGATCCACCTGAGCATCGGGTACGCGCTGCCGTTCACGATCATCCTGGTGGCGTCGAGCTTCACCTGTCAGTGGGGCGTGTTCGCGGCGGAGAAGGGCGACGTCTTCAAGCTTCGGCGCTGGTTCGTGCTGACGTTCTTCATGGGCCTGATCTTCGTGCTCGGCCAGGCCAACGAATACCGCATGCAGGTCAACGACGGGAACACGATCTCGGCCACCGGCTACGGATCCGTGTTCTACCTCACCACCGGATTCCACGGCCTGCACGTCATCGGCGGGCTGATCGCGTTCATCTTCTTCCTGATCCGCACCGCACTGGCCAAATTCACCCCCGCGCAGGCCACCGCCGCGATCGTGGTGTCGTACTACTGGCACTTCGTCGACGTCGTGTGGATCGGCCTGTTCGCCGTCATCTACCTCATCCGATGACGGGCACCCGAGCGAATACCCAATGTCCGGATCGCCGAGGAGGTAGCCAGTGAGTGACGACCTCGGCGCCGAGTACGGCTTCGAGCCGGCTGTCTCGGCGACCGGTGCCGCCGACACTGTCGACTCCGCCGACTCCCTCGACGCGGTCGACACGGTCGACACGGTCGCCTCCTCGTCCACCACTGAGTCGTCCACCACCGCCGTCTCGGCCCCCACGTCCAAGGCGCGCAAGCGGTCTCGTCCCGGCCTGCGCCGGCGACTTGCCGCGGGCGTCATCCTGCTGGGTGCGCTTGTCTCGATGGGCGGGGCATACGCCGCCTTCGCCTCCTCGTCCGGGGCCAACGACACCACCACCAGCGCCCAGGACATCGCCGCCGGGCAGAACATCTACGACGTCAGCTGCATCACCTGCCACGGCGCGAACCTGCAGGGCATCACCGGCCAGGGCCCGTCACTGGTCGGCGTCGGCGGGGCCGCCGTCTATTTCCAGGTCTCCACCGGCCGCATGCCGCTCTCCCAGCAGGGCGCCTACGCCGCCCGCAAGGAAGCCAAGTTCGACGACGCGCAGACTCAGCAGCTCGCGGCCTACATCGAGTCGGTCGGTGGCGGCCCGGCGATCCCGGTCGGGAAGTTGCGCGGTTCGGACGCCGAGATCGCCAACGGCGGCGCGCTGTTCCGGCTGAACTGCGCGTCGTGCCACGGCACCACGTTCAAGGGCGCGCCGCTGTCCGCGGGCAAGATCGCACCGTCGCTCAACGACGCATCCGACCTGCAGATGTGGACCGCGATGCTGTCCGGCCCGGAGAGCATGCCGGTGTTCAGCGACAACCAGCTGACCCCGGTCGAGAAGCGGTCCATCATCGCCTACGTCCAGACGCTCAAGGCGTCCAAGGACCCGGGCGGCAGCGGCATCGACCGCATCGGCCCGGTCTCGGAAGCCATCGTGATCTGGGTGGCCGGTGTCGGTGCGATCGTGATCGCCATCATGTGGATCGGGGCGAAGTCCCGATGAGTTCTCCTTGCCCGGGCAGGCGCGATCGAAGGGCCGGCGCATGACCGATACGCATCACGGCGTGGAAGCCCCGACCGCCGAGGAGATCCGCCGCATGTCGCCGGAAGAGGCGATGCTGGCCGCGGCCGAGGCCGACGGCGTCCACATCGTCCACCGGCGCAACCGGTTCCCGATCCGCGGCACGAAGGCCGAGAAGCGCGCCGAGCGCGGCGTCGCCCTGTGCTTCGCCATCTCCGGGCTCGCCGGGCTCGGGTTCATCGTTGCGTTCATCGCGATCCCGTATCACTGGCACCTGCCGGGAACGCCGCAGAACTTCCGCTTCTATACGCCCGCGCTCGGCGGGCTCCTCGCGATCATGTTGCTGTTCCTCGGGCTCGGCATGGTGTTGTGGGCCAAGTGGCTCATGCCCGAGGAAGAGGTCGTCCAGGATCGCCACGACGTCCCGTCGACCGACGAGGACAAGCTGCTGACCGAGGCGACCCTGCTGGTCGGGCTCGAGGACACCGGCCTGCCGCGTCGCTCGCTGATCCTGCGCAGCCTGCTGCTCGCCGGCGGCGCGATCGCCACCGTGCCGCTCGTCGCGCTGGTCGGCGCCATGATCAAGAAGCCGGGCGACCAGCTGTTCCACACCCAGTGGCGCAACAACAAGGCGCTGTTCCCGCCCACCGGCCACGTGCCGATGGTCTACTCCGACTGGCGCCGGGTCGGCCCGAACGACCTCGAACCCGGTGGCATCGCCACGGTGTTCCCCGGCATCCGCCAGGAGAACGAGCACGGCGTCAACGGGGTCACCGACGCGTCCTCGCCGACGTTGCTGATCCGGTTGCGGCCGGGCCAGAAGATGAAGGCACGCAAGGGTCAGGCCACCTTCGGCTGGCCGGCGATCAACCCCGAATACGTCGCGTTCTCCAAGATCTGCACCCACGCCGGCTGCCCGGCCTCGCTCTACGAGCAGCAGACCGGCCGGCTGCTGTGCCCCTGCCACCAGTCGCAGTTCCAGGTCCTCGAGGACGCCAAGCCGGTGTTCGGGCCGGCGTCGCGCAGCCTGCCCAAGCTGCCGATCGCCGTCGAGACGGCCAGTGACGGTCGGCAGTACTTCGTCGCCCTGCGTGATTACGATGAGGCCATCGGCCCGGCATTCTGGGAGCGGCCATGACCGAAGTGCACCCTCGGCGTTCCGATCAGCCGCGCACGCCGCAGGGCAAGGTCGCCAAGTGGGCAGATGACCGGCTGCTGGTCGCTGGGCCGATCCGCAAGCAGCTGAACAAGGTCTTCCCCGACCACTGGTCGTTCATGATGGGCGAGATCGCGCTCTACTCGTTCATCATCCTGCTGCTCACCGGCACCTATCTGACCTTCTTCTTCGACCCCTCGATGGCCGAGACCGTCTACCACGGCCGGTACGTGCCGATGGACGGCATCCCGATGTCGCGGGCCTACGCGTCGACGCTGGACATCACCTTCGACGTGCGTGGCGGGCTGATCATCCGCCAGATCCACCACTGGTCGGCGCTGCTGTTCCTCGCCGCCATGCTGATCCACATGTTCCGGGTGTTCTTCACCGGGGCGTTCCGCAAGCCGCGCGAGCTGAACTGGCTGATCGGGCTGGGCCTGATCGGGCTCGGCATCATCGAGGGCTTCGCGGGTTACTCGCTGCCCGACGACCTGCTCTCCGGCACCGGCCTGCGGATCGCCGACGCGATCATCTTGTCCATCCCGGTGATCGGGACCTGGACGTCGTTCCTGGTCTTCGGCGGCCCGTTCCCGGGTGAGCTCATCATCGGCCGGTTCTACATAGCCCACGTGTTGCTGATACCGGCGATCCTGGCTGCCCTGATCGGGGCTCACCTGGCGCTGGTGGTGCGCCAGAAACACACCCAGTTCCCGGGTCACGGCCGTACCGAGGACACCGTCAGCGGCGAACGCATCCTGCCGCTGTACGCGGCCAAGGCCGGCGGGTTCTTCTTCATCGTGTTCGGCGTGTGCGCCGCGCTGGGCGGCTTCGCGCAGATCAACCCGGTGTGGTTGTTCGGGCCCTACATGCCCTCGCAGGTGTCCTCGGGCTCGCAGCCGGACTGGTACATGATGTTCCTCGACGGTTCCACCCGTCTGTTCCCGTCCTGGGAGATACGACTGTGGAACCACACCATTCCAGCGGTGTTCTGGCCGACGGTGGTGCTGCCGGGGATTCTGTTCACCCTGGCCGGGGCTTATCCGTTCATCGAAGCCAAGATGACGAAGGACAAGCTCAAACACCACCTGCTGCAGCGCCCGCGCGACGTCCCGGTCCGCACCGGACTGGGCTGCATGGCGATCGCGTTCTACCTGGTGCTGTTCCTGTCCGGCGGCAACGACCTGATCGCGAAGGCGTTCGACATCTCGCTGAACGCGATGACCTGGGCCGGGCGCATCGCACTGCTCACCCTGCCGCCGCTGGCCTACCTGGCTGCCTACCGCATCTGTCTGGGCCTGCAACGCCACGACCGTGAAGTGCTCGAGCACGGTATCGAGACCGGCATCGTCAAGATGTTGCCCAGCGGCGAGTTCATCGAGGTCCATCAACCCATCGGGCCCACGGACGAACACGGCCACGGTCAGCTCAGCTATGCCGGCGCGCCGGTGCCCAAGCGGATGAACCAGCTCGGCGGGGCGTCTCCGCTCAAGCACATCCGCGGGTTCTTCTACCCGGTCACCGAGAAGCCGGAGATCCAGGCGGCAATCGACGAGCACGAGGCGACGCACGACGAGCCGGGCGCCGACCAGGATCGAGGGCGACAGCACCGGCCCGCGCCAGCTCACCGACTGACCCGCCTCCGCACGTTGTCCGCGAGCCGGCGTGCTGTCGTACGCCACGACTGTCGCCGGTGACGCTGCAGGTCCTCGTCGACGCCGACAACGTCGTCGCGCGACGGTTGCAGCCGGTCCTCGACCTGCTCGTCGAGCGCGCCGTCGCGGCCCGGATCGTCGGCCAGCGGCCGTCCGGGTGCGCTCGAGCGGCTGCGCTGGCCCGCGGGCGCGGAGCTGCGCACGGCAGCAGGGTGGCAGCGCGCCGACCTCGCGCTGGCCGACGCCTACGTCCCGAGCGCCGATCCGCTGCTGCTGGTCAGCGGCGACGGCGATTTCGGCCTGCTGGCGACCCGCCACCCCGGACCGGTGCTCGTCGTGAGCGGCGCGGCGAGCGGCCGGCTGCGCGACGGCACCACCGTGGTCGACCCGGCCACCGACGGCCTCTCGGCGATCGAGCAGTGGCTCGCCGCGCACCTGCCGCACTCCTGACCATCGAGTGGTGCGGCGGGGTCGGCGGCGCGGGTGGCTACTCGGTGGGGCCGAAGCGCTCCACCCGGATCCCTCCGGCGGGCACGCCCACGTCGACGAGCAGGTCGGTGGCGGCCTCGGCGAACACCGCCGATCCGCACACGAAGCAGTCGTCGCCGGGTTGGTACAGCGCGGCGACGTCGCCCACCGTCAGCCGTCCCGCGGCGCGGCCCCCGGGCACGGCCTCGCGGCTGAGGGCGATGGTGGCCCCGGCCGCGGCGAACTCGGCGGCGTAGGGCAGTTCGGCCCAGGTCCGGGCCGCTACGGCGATCCGCAGCAGGTCGGCGCGGCCGATCGACTGGGCATGGCGAAGCATCGAGACGAACGGCACTACTCCCGACCCGCCGCCGATACCCAGCGCCGGGGCGGTGCCGTTCCACGCGAACCAGCCGCCGATCGGGCCGCGCACCTCGACGTCGTCGCCCGGCTCGGCGATGTCGGCGAGATACCCGGACACCTCGCCGTCGGGCTGACGCTGCACCCACAGTTCGATCTGCGCGGCCTGCGGCGCCGAGGCCAGGGTGTACGAGCGTTGGGCGGTGTAGCCGTCCTCGGCCCGCAGCCGGACGACGTAGTACTGGCCCGGCAGGTGCGGACGCCGACCCGGCACGTCGAGCATGAGCTGCACGCCGTTCGGGTTCGGGTGCGCGATCTCGGTGATGGTGGCCGGCAGCCAGGTCGTCGCCGTGGTCGCCTCCGCGTCCTGGCTGTCAGTCACCGCGGTGCTCAGTCACCCTGGTAGCGCTGCTCGCGCCACGGATCGCCGAGATCGTGGTAGCCGTTGCGCTCCCAGAACCCCTGCACCTCGTGGTCGAGCAGGGTGATCTTGGTGACCCATTTCGCGCTCTTCCAGAAGTACAGATGAGGCACGAGCAACCGCACCGGGCCGCCGTGCTCGCGCGGCAGCGGCCGGCCCTCGTGCGTCCACACGATCCAGGCCTGCCCGTCTTGCAGGTGGCCCAGCGGCAGGTTGGTGGTGTAGCCGGTGGTCGAGGTGGCGAGCACGTGGGTCGCGGCCGGCAGCGGCCGGACCGCTTCGAACAGCACATCGAGGCTGACCCCGGCGAAGCTGGTGTCGAGTTTCGACCAGGTGGTCACGCAGTGGATGTCGCCGCGGTACTCCGCGCCCGGGAGCAGGTGCAGGTCCTGCCAGGTCCAGGTGTTGGGCGACTCGACCAGCCCGTCGATCGTCAGCGTCCAGCGGTCCGGGTCGAGACGTGGGGTGGCCTCGGCGGTGAGCACCGGGAACTCGCCACCGGTGTCGTACTGGCCGGGTGGCAGCCGCGGGTCGCGCCCGCGCCGCTTGCCGACGAAGCCACGGGTGGCCATTACTGCAGCGGCCGACGTCCGCCGGTGTAGTACTCGAAGAGCATGCCGCCGACGGCGAAGAGCAGGAAGACCAGGCCGACGATGAGCAACCAGACCTGCACGAACGCCAGCGCCGCACCCATCACGGTGGCCGCCGCGGCCACCGTCACCGGCCAGTAGCTACCCGGGCTGAAGAAGCCGTAGTCACCGGCTGCCTCGGCGATCTCGGCGTCGCTGCGGTCCTCGGGCCGCGGGTCGATGCGCCGCGACACGAACAGGAAGAACGAGCCGGGGATGGCCAGCAGGCCACCGGACAGGATGAGCCCCGCGACGCCGACCGGCTCGACCTGCCCGTGGCTGAAGCTGTTGGGTTGCGCCGTCCAGATGCCGTAGGCGATGGCGGCCAGCCACAGGAACACCGCGACGCCCAGGAACAGTCGTGCTTCGACCTTCACCTCAGCCTCCCGGCTTCTGTGTCGCCCCGCGGGCGGTGCGGTCGGTGTCGATCGGATACGTGGTGGTGGCGAACGGCTTCTGCCCGGAGGCGGCGAGCGCCTTCGCCTGTCGCGCCGGGTCGTCGGGCCCGATCCGTTTGAGCGCCGCGAGGTAGGCGACGAACGTCTTCTGCGAGACCACCCGGACCTCGAAGTTCATCTGCGAGTGGTAGACCCCGCACAGCTCGGCGCACCTGCCGACGTAAGCGCCCTCGACCTCGGCGTTGAACTGGAACCGGTTGTCGTGGGTGTCGCTGAGCGTGCCGTACGGGATCACGTCGCGCTTGAACAGGAACTCCGGCACCCAGAAGGAGTGGATGACGTCGTAGGAGTGCTCGACGATCTGCACCGACTGGTGCACCGGCACGACGAGCACCGGGATCTCGTTCTGCGAGCCGACCGTCGACAGGTAGTACGGCGCCTTGGGGTCGTCGGGGTTGGTCAGCTGCTTGGACGGGTTGCTCGGGTCGGAGTAGGCGAGCGTCTGACCCTGCGAGCTCTGCTGTCCCTGCGGGCCCCGGTAGGTGTGGTACTCGAACTGCCAGTTCCACTTGAACGCATCGGTCTGGACCACGACGTCGGGGTTCGCGGACAGCTTGTTGACGTAGTCCTCGACCACGACCGTGCGATAGAAGAGCCCGGCGATGACGATGAACGGGAACGCCACGCAGACGATCTCGATCAGGAAGTTGTACTTCGTCTGGCGCGGGATCCAGTCGTTGGGCCGCCCGCGCCTGCGGTAGCGGATGAACGCCCAGAAGATCAGGCCCCAGACGATGACGCCCAGCGCCAGCGCGGTGACCCCGGCCCAGGTCCACAACACCCGCATCCGGGTGGCCTGCGAGGTGACGCCGGTGGGCCAGCCGAAGCGCAGGTCGCGCTCCCAATCGCTGGCCGAGCAGCTCGTGAGCAGCACCGCCAGCACACCGAGGAGCGCTGCCTTGCGGCCGCCTCGAGCCCAACGTGTACGACGCACCTGCGAACCGCCTCTCTGTCCTTCGTGGCGTGTAGGGACGCATGCGTGACGACGACTCGGAGCCTACTGGACCCGGGTCCGCACATCGGGCGCGGGGCGGGCATTTCGTGCGGCTGTCGCAGCACCTGCCGGGCTACCGTCGAGGCGTGCCCGCGGACACCTTTCTCGACGCGGCTTCCGGGGCGCCGCCGCACCCGGTGGCGGTGGCCGCACGGGCGGCCGCGCAGGCCGACGGATGGGCCGATCCGGGCCGGCTGTACGGGGCGGGCCGGCGCGCCCGGCTGCTGCTGGACGCGGCCCGCGAATCGTGCGCGGAGTCGATCGGCGCCCGCCCCGACGAGGTCAGCTTCGTCGCGAACGGCACGCTCGCATTGCACGCGGCGGTCCTCGGCACGCTGCGCGCGAACGAACGCGCCGGCGACGCCCTGGTGCACAGCGCGGTGGAGCATTCGGCGGTGCTGCACGCCGCCGCGTTCGGTGGCCGCGGCGTACCGGTTGCGGTCGACGCGCTCGGCCGGGTCGACTCCGCGGCCTTCGCCGCCGCGGCCCGCTCCCCCGGCGTCGCCGGCGCCGCCCTGCAGGCGGCCAACCACGAGGTGGGCACCCGCCAGCCGGTCGACGAGGTCGCCGCAGCACTGGACGGCCTGCCGTTGATCGTCGACGCGTCGCAGACCCTGGGGCATGCGCCGGTGCAGGGCGGCTGGTCGGTGCTCGTCGGCGACGCGCGGATCTGGGGCGGCCCGAGTATCGGGCTGCTGGCCGTGCGCACCGGGACCCGATGGCGCTCGCCGTTCCCGGAGGACGAGCGCGATCGCATCCCGGGGCGGGTCGACATCCCCTCGGTGGTGGCCGCCGCGGCGTCGCTGCGCGCCGTCGCGGCCGAGCAGAACACTGTTGCGGCGAGACACCGCGAGTTCATCGACCGCATCCGGGCCGCGGTCCCCGCCGCCGTGCCCGACGTCGAGGTGCTCGGTGACCCGGTCGACCGACTGCCCCACCTCGTCACGTTCTCCTGCCTCTACGTCGACGGCGAGGCGCTGCTGACGGCGCTCGACCGGCGCGGGTTCGCGGTGTCGTCCGGCTCCTCGTGCACCGCGTCGACGCTGCAGCCCTCGCACGTGCTGGTGGCGATGGGCGCGCTGACCTCGGGCAACGTCCGGGTGTCGCTGCACCGCGACACGACCGAGCAGGAGATCGACGCGTTCCTCGCCGCGCTGCCCGAGGCGGTGGCGCAGGTGCGCGCCGAGGTCGCGCGGACGCCGTGATCATCGACGCGCGCGGGCGACGCTGCCCGCTGCCCATCCTCGATCTGGCCCGGCACATCGGCGACGTGCCGGTCGGCGACACCGTCGTGGTGGAGGCCGACGACCCCGCTGCGGGCCCCGACGTGCGCGCCTGGTGCCGGATGCAGGGCCACGAATTCCTGCGCGCGGACACTGCGGCCGACGGCACACCGGCACTGCATGTGCGCCGGCTGCGCTGACCGAACCGGGATACTGGGCCCTGTGTGTGGCCTCATTGGATTCCTGTCGGCCGACGGCGCGGCGGCGTCGGTCGCCGCCGCCGTCGAGTCGGCGCTGACCGACATGCGGCACCGCGGCCCGGACGAAGGCGGTGTCTGGCACGACGACGACGCCGCGATCGGGTTCCGGCGGCTGTCGATCATCGACATCGACCACTCGCACCAGCCGTTGCCGTGGCTGGACGGGCGCTACCAGCTGATCTTCAACGGCGAGATCTACAACTACCTCGAACTGCGCGAGCGCCTGACCCGCGAGTTCGGCGTGACGTTCGAGACCGACGGCGACGGTGAGGCGATCGTCGCCGGCTACCACCACCTCGGGCCGAAGATCGTGCGCGAGCTGCGCGGCATGTTCGCGTTCCTCATCTGGGACTCGCAGGAGCGCGTGCTGTTCGGGGCGCGCGACTGGTTCGGCATCAAGCCGCTGTTCACCTACTCCGACGAGCGCGGCACCTTCTTCGCCAGCGAGAAGAAGTCGTTGCTCGACCTCGCCGAATCGGGCACCGGAACCGACGTCGACAGCACTGCGGTGCAGCACTATCTCACGCTGCAGTACGTGCCCGAGCCGGCCACGATGCACAAGTCCATCCGCCGCGTCGAGTCCGGCATGTACTTCACGCTGCACCCCGGCGAGCCGCTGCGCCCGCACCGCTATTTCCACCCCGACTTCGCGATCAAGCCGGTTTCGGACAACGAAAAGCTGTACCAGCAGATCGCCGAGGCGCTGGAGGACTCGGTCGCCAAGCACATGCGCGCCGACGTCACGGTGGGGTCGTTCCTGTCCGGCGGCATCGACTCCACTGCCGTCGCCGCACTGGCCAAGCGGCACAACCCGAACCTGCTCACCTTCACCACCGGTTTCGCGCGCGAGGGCTACAGCGAGATCGACGTCGCCGCCGAGTCGGCCGCCGCGATCGGCGTCGAGCACATCACCAAGGTGGTCACCGCCGAGGAGATGATGCAGACCCTGCCGTTGATCGTCTGGTATCTCGACGATCCGGTGGCCGACCCCGCGCTCGTGCCGCTGTACTTCATCGCCCGGGAGGCGCGCAAACACGTCAAGGTCGTGCTGTCCGGCGAGGGCGCCGACGAGTTGTTCGGCGGCTACACGATCTACCGCGAGCCGATCTCACTGCGCGCGTTCGAGTACCTGCCCAAGCCTGCGCGGCGTGGGCTCGGCCGGATGTCCACCCGGCTGCCGGAAGGCATGCGCGGTAAGGACTTGCTGCGTCGCGGCGCGATCGGGATCGAGGAGCGCTACTACGGCAACGCCCGCATCTTCCGTCCGGACGAGATGCAGGAGATCTACCGGGCCTACAACCCGGCGGTGTCCTACATGGACGTCACCCGCGAGCTGTACGAGCAGACCACCCACCTCGACGGTTCGACCCGGATGCAGTACATCGATCTGTTCACCTGGCTGCGGGGCGACATCCTCGTCAAGGCCGACAAGATGACGATGGCCAACTCCCTCGAGCTGCGGGTGCCCTTCCTGGACACCGAGGTGTTCGCCGTCGGTTCGTCGATCCCCACCGACCTGAAGATCACCAAGGAGACGACCAAGTACGCGCTGCGCCAGGCGCTCGCGCAGATCGTGCCGCCGCACGTGCTCAACCGCGCCAAGCTGGGTTTCCCGGTGCCGATCCGTCATTGGCTCAAGGACGTCATGTACGAGTGGGCGCGGGCGATCATCAACGACTCACAGGCCGACGAGCTGATCGACCGCGGCGCCGCACTGCGCCTGCTCGAGGCGCACCGCACCGGGCCGGTCGACTACTCCCGCAAGATCTGGACGATCCTGGTGCTGCTCATCTGGCACGGCATCTTCGTCGAGGAGCGGATCCGCCCGGAGATCCCGGAGCCGACGTACCCGGTACGGCTGTAGGCAGGGCCCGACCGCGGGGACCCGCCTAGGACAGGAAGGGCAGGACGTCGGTGGCGACGTCCTCGCCGTAGGACTCCGCGAGGCGGGTGCTGAACTCGCCCTTCTCGACCGCGTACTCCTGGGTGCCGACGGTCTCGAGCACGAGCGTGGCGAGCAGGCTGCCCACCTGGGCCGCGCGCTCCCAGGACAGTCCCCAGTCGCGGGCGGTCAGCAACCCGGCGCGGAAGGCGTCGCCCACACCGGTCGGGTCGGCGCGGTGCCGTTCGGTGGCCACTCCGACGTGCAGCGCCTCGATGTCGCGGCCGACGATCTCGACCCCCTCGGAGCCCAGCGTGGTGACGCGCACGCCGACCATGGCCTGCAGGTCGGCGTCCGACAGCCCGGTTTTGGACTGCAGCAGGCTCTTCTCGTAGGTGTTGGTGAGCAGGATGTCGCAACCTTCGACCAGCGCGTGCAGCTGGTCGCCGGTCATCCGGGCGATCTGCTGCGACGGGTCGGCGGCGAAGCGGAAACCGTTGTCGCGGCACTCGGCGGTGTGCTGGACCATGGCCGCCGGGTCGTAGGCCGCGATCACCGCGAGGTCGGCGTCGGTGCTCTTCCAGGCCTCGGAGATCGAGAACTGCGCGGAGTCGGCCATCGCCCCGGCGTAGAACGACCCGATCTGGCACATCTCGTCGTCGGTCGTGCACACGAACCGGGCGGTGTGCTTGTCGGGCGCGACGTGCACGTGCTCGCAGTCGACGCCGTGCTCGGTCAGCCAGGCGCGGTAGTCGGCGAAGTCCTCGCCCACCGCACCCAGCAGCACCGGCGAGCCGCCGAGTGCGGCCATGCCGAAGCAGATGTTGGCCGCCACGCCCCCGCGTCGGACCACGAGGTCGTCGACGAGGAAGGACAGCGAAACGTGCTGCAGGTGCTCGGCGAGCAGCTGCTCGGAGAACTTGCCCGGGAAGTGCATCAGATGGTCGGTTGCGATCGAACCGGCGACGAGGACTGGCACGCGCACAAGGTACCCGTTGGGCGGGGCGTTAGCCCGCCGATCGGGCCCTTAAACGCGATCAACCCGGCCGACGGGCCGGGTTGACGCTCGGAATCTCAGCCGCAGAAGCTGTTGCCGCAGGCGCAGCCGCTGGATGCATTGGGGTTGTCGATCGTGAACCCCTGCTGCTCGATGGTGTCGGTGAAGTCGATGGTGGCGCCGCCCAGATAGGGAGCGCTCATCCGGTCGAGGACCACCGGCACGCCGTTCAGGTCGAGCTCGAGGTCGCCGTCGAGGCTGCGCTCGTCGAAGAACAGCTGGTACTGCAGGCCCGCGCAACCGCCCGGCTGGACCGCGATGCGCAACCGGAGGTCGTCGCGACCCTCCTGGTCGAGCAGCCCGCGCACCTTGACGGCAGCGTTCTCGGTCAACGAGACGGACGTGGCCGGTGCATCGGCCGGTGCGCTCGTGAGATCGACGGACGCTTGCGTGCTGGTCATGGCACTCCCCACAGCTAGATCTTCGGTACAGCGTGCAACCGGAGCCGTCCGGGTGCTATTCCGCTGCTCGCCCCATGGTAGCCGCCGGCCGGCCCCGACGCCGTGGGATCG
This sequence comes from uncultured Actinomycetota bacterium, assembly GCA_963850835.1. Lineage (GTDB taxonomy): Bacteria > Actinomycetota > Actinomycetes > Mycobacteriales > Jatrophihabitantaceae > Jatrophihabitans. The sequence continues at coordinate 909,341 of CAWKNB010000012.1, forward strand.
GGCTGCGCGACGCGCCGGATTACGCTGATCGCGTGACGTTCACCGAGCCGACCGCGACCCCGCTCGCGCTGCTCCTGCTCGGCCGCGGCGCCGATGCCGACTCCGAGCGCGGCGTGGACTGCCCGGGCGAGCTGCCGCCGGCCTCCGACCCGCACCTGGTGGACCGGGCCCGGACCGCCCGCGAGCAGCTCGGCGACCGGGCGTTCGTCCTGGGTCACCACTACCAGCGCGACGAGGTCATCCAGTTCGCCGACGTCACAGGCGACTCGTTCAAGCTGGCCCGCGACGCGGCGGCCCGGCCACAGGCCGAGTACATCGTGTTCTGCGGCGTCCACTTCATGGCCGAGTCGGCCGACATCCTCACCACGCCGCAGCAGCAGGTCATCCTGCCGGACCTGGCCGCGGGCTGCTCCATGGCCGACATGGCCGATCACCAGCAGGTGCTCGACGCCTGGGACGTGCTGCGCGAGGCCGGAGTGGCCGACGTCACGATTCCCATCACCTACATGAACTCCACCGCGGCCATCAAATCGTTCACCGGCGAGCACGGCGGCGCGGTGTGCACCTCGTCCAACGCGGCGCGGGCGCTGCGGTGGGCCTTCGATCGTGGCGAGAAGGTGCTGTTCCTGCCCGACCAGCACCTGGGCCGCAACACGGCGGTCCGCGAACTCGGCATCGGGCTCGACGAATGCGTCGTGTTCAACCCGCACAAGCGCGACGGTGGCCTGTCCCGTGAGCAGCTGCGGGCGGCCCGGATGATCTTGTGGCAGGGCCACTGCTCGGTGCACGGCCGGTTCACCCTGGACAACGTGCTCGAGGTGCGGCGCCGCATCCCCGACGTCCAGATCCTGGTGCACCCCGAGTGCCGCTACGAGGTCGTCGACGCCGCCGACGCCGTCGGATCGACCGAATCGATCATCAAGACCCTCGACGCAGCGCCGGCAGGCTCGTCGTGGGCCGTCGGCACCGAGCTCAACCTGGTCCGCCGGATGGCCGACCGCCACCCCGACAAGCAGATCGTCTTCCTCGAGAAGACGGTGTGTTACTGCTCGACGATGAATCGCATCGACCTGCCCCACCTGGTGCGCTCGCTGGAATCGCTGGCGAGCGGCCAGGTGATCAACCGGATCAGCGTCGAGCCCACCGTGGCGGCCAATGCCCGCCTCGCCCTGGACCGGATGCTGGCGCTGCCTTAGGCCCCGGCGGGGTTTGGCACGTATCCTCGGGCGCGTGAAGCTGATCCGCCGCAGTGAGCCCGCCGATCCCGACGTCATCGACGAGGTGGAGCCGGAGCCCGAGTCGGTCGTGGGAACGGCCAGCAAGGGTCGGCCGACCCCCAAGCGGCGCGATTCACAGGGCAAGCGCGGGCCGGTGACCGCACCGAAGACCCGCAAAGAGGCCTACGCGCGGCAAAAGCAGCTCGCCAAGGAGCAGAAGCAGTCGACCGCCACCGCGAAGCCGCGCAGTGTCGCCGAGCAGCGCGCGGCGCTGCGGCGTGGCGATGAGAGCGCCCTGCCGCGGCGCGATCAGGGAACGACTCGCAAGCTCGCCCGCGACTACGTCGACTCGCACCGGATGCTGAGCAACTACCTGCTGTGGCTGTTCCCGCTGATGATCGTGAGCACGTTCATCCGGGCGCTGTTCGTGTTGCAGATGGTGGTCCTGGTGCTGTTCTTCGGGCTGCTGCTCGAGTGGTACGTGGTCGGCCGGCGGATCCGCAACATGGCGATCGAGCGCTTCGGCTCGGCGCAGGGCGGCAACATGACGATCGGTTTCTACGCCGGCAGCCGCGCCTACCTGCCGCGCAGGTGGCGCCTGCCCAAGCCCCAGGTCTCCCTCGGCGAGAAGATCTGACCCTCAGCCGTTGAGGTAGGCCAGCACCGCCAGCACGCGGCGGTTGTCGTCCTCGGACTGCGGCAGCCCGAGCCGGGCGAAGATGCTGTTGGTGTGCTTGCTCACCGCCTTCTCGGTGACGAACATCCGAGCCGCGATCGCGGCGTTCGACCGGCCCTCGGCCATCAGCTCCAACACTTCGCGCTCGCGCGGTGTGAGGGTCGACAGCGGGTCGTCGGCGGCCGAGCGGCGGCGCAGCAGCTGCGCCACCACGTCCGGGTCCATCGCGGTGCCGCCGCCCGCGACCGTGCGCACCGCGTCGATGAACGACCGGACGTTGAACACCCGGTCCTTGAGCAGGTAGCCGACGCCGCCCGAGCGGTCGGCGAGCAGTTCCCGGGCGTAGAGCTGCTCGACGTACTGCGACAGCACCAGCACCGGCAGGCCGGGCACCTGACGCCGCGCCTCCAGCACCGCGCGCAGCCCCTCGTCGGTGAACGTCGGCGGCATCCGCACATCGACCACCGCGACGTCGGGGCGATGCGAGACGAGCGCTCGCACCAGGGAGGGGCCGTTGTCGACCGCCTCGACGACCTCGCAGTCGTTGGCCTCGAGGAGCCTGATCAGGCCGTCCCGGAGGAGGGCAAGATCTTCGGCGAGGACGACACGCACGGCAGCACCATAACGAGGACGGTGGGGCCGCCGGGCGGACTTTCCACCGTGAGCGTGCCGTCGAAGGCCGACAGCCGTCGCTGGATGCCGCGCAGGCCGGTGCCACGCTGCGGGTCGGCGCCGCCCACGCCGTCATCTCGCACCACGATGTGCAACCGGTCTTCGACGTGGGTGATGGTCACTTCCGCGTGCTGGGCGCCGGCGTGCTTGACGACGTTGGTGAGCGCCTCGGCCACCACGAAATAGGCGGCCGACTCCACCGGCGCCGGCAGGTGGTCCGCGGCATCGGCGCTCACCGTCACTTGCAGCGGGGCGGCCAGCGCGAGCGACTGCGCGGCGCCGACCAGCCCGCGGTCGGCGAGCACCGGCGGGTGGATGCCGCGGACCAGGTCGCGCAGCTCCTGCAGCGCGGCGCTGCTCGCGCCGCGTGCCTCGGCCAGCAGCGCCCGCGCGCCGGCCGGGTCGCGGTCCAGCTCGTCCTCGGCCATCGCCAGGCTCATGCCGAGCGCGACCAGGCGAGCCTGGGCGCCGTCGTGCAGATCGCGTTCGATACGACGCAGTTCGGCGGCCTGGGTGTCGACGGTCTCGGCCCGCGACTCGGTCAGCTCCTGGACCCGCAGCCGCAGCCGACCGCGCTCGGAGGGCCGCAGCAGCGCCCGGTCGATGACGGCGTGCAACTGGCTCGCGCCCCACGCCGGCAGCCACCAGAAGATCAGGTCCAGCAGGTTCTCCAACGTCGCGAGGATCGCGAGCACGAGCCCGACGATGCCGTCGACGAGCAGCCACACCACGTCGCGAAGCCGCGCCGGGTCGGACACGAGCGCGCGGAAGCGGGTCAGCGCGTTGCCGCCCGGCAGCCGCAGGTAGGGCGACTGGATCGGGGTGCCGAGGATCTTCCCGATCCGCATGCGCCGGTAGTCGGCCAGCCACTGGGTGATCACGAGGGTGGCGATGAGCAGGGGGATGCCGACCCACACGACCACCAGCACGACGCCGAGCACAGCGAGCAGGAACAGCACGAGGCTCACCGCGGACAGCGCGATGGACTCGATCGCCCATTCGAGCATCCACACCCGTCGGGCCAGCTGCGTTCCCACGGGTCCATCCTGACCCACTCCGGCCCCCGGCACGGTGGAGAAAAGTCCACCGTCGCCGGGGACGCAGCACCCGTGTGAGTCGGCGCCGACGACGGCAGCGTCGAGGTCGACCACTTCGACCGCGTCCGAAAGGCACTGCCGTGTCCCAGCAGACCCTCACCACCTCACCCCCGGTGACCGTGCGGGTGGCGCGCTGGAGCGCCACCCATCCCTGGCGGGCCATCGCCCTCTGGCTCGTATTCGTGTCGGCGTGCGTCGTCGTCGGCGGCATGGCAGGCCAGCGCGAGATCAACGACGACGACACCCGGATCGGCCAGTCCGGCGTCGCCGCCGACTGGTTCGACCAGGCCGGCTTCCACTCCCCCGACACCGAGAACGTGCTCGTCACCGCTCGCTCGGGCAGCCTCGATCTCGATCGTGCCCGGGCCGCGCTCGCCGCGACGGCGGCGCGGATGCAGAACCTTCCGGTGGTCACCGACGTCGGCGCACCGGTGACAGCGAAGAACCGCAAGGCGATGACGGTGCAGATCACCGTCGGGAAGGACGCCGACGTCGACTCGCTGCAGGCCGCCACCGCGGCGGTGCAGCGACAGTTCCCCGCATTGCGCGTCGAGGAAGTCGGCTCGACCTCGCTCAACGACGCCATCAACACCCAGGTGGCCGACGACCTGTCCTCAGCGGCGACCTTCAGCCTGCCGGTGACGCTGGTGATCCTGCTCATCGCGTTCGGGGCGATCGTGGCAGCCGGTGTGCCGATCCTGCTCGCGCTGTCGGCGGTCGCCGCCGCCACCGGGCTGGCCGCATTGGTGTCGCACCTGATTCCGTCCGCATCGACGGTCAGCAGCATGATCTTGCTGATGGGCATGGCCGTCGGGGTCGACTACTCGCTGTTCTACGTACGCCGGGCCCGCGCCGAACGGCACCGCGGCCGCTCGCAACTCGACGCGGTGGAGATCGCCGCCGAGACGGCGGGGCACTCGGTGCTGGTGTCCGGCCTGGCCGTGATCGTCGCGATGTGCGGGCTCTACCTGACCGCCGATCCGACCTTCGCCTCGCTGGCCACCGGCTCGATCATCGTGGTGGCGGTGGCCGTGCTCGGCTCACTGACCGTGCTGCCCGCGCTGCTGGTCAAGCTCGGCCGCACGATCGACCGGCCACGCGTCCCGGTGCTGTGGCGGCTCACGGCACAGACCCGTGAGCCACGGCTCTGGCCGGCGATGCTGCGCCCGGCGCTGAATCACCCGGGCCGCACGCTTGCCGTGTCCGCTGTCGTTCTCGGTCTGTTGGCGCTGCCGGCGCTCGGCATGACACTGCACTCGGGCAGCCAGCAGACCCTGCCCAACTCGATCGCGGAGAAGCGCGCGCTGGACCGGCTCACCGCGGCGTTCCCGGACCAGCACGCCGAGATGCGCATCCTCGTCAAGGCGCCGGCCGCGCAGGCCGGCGAGGTGTCCGCCCGGCTCAGCGCGCTGGCCGACCGGGCCGCCGGCTCCCGGCTGTTCCTGCGCGACCCGCAGCCGCGCGTCGACGTGTCCGCAGACCGCACGATCCACATGCTGACCATCGACGCGCCGTTCGACGCGGAGTCGGCCCAAGCACACACCGGGTTGTCGGTGATGCGTGATCGCCTGGCGCCGGCCGCTGTGGCCGGCGTGCCCTCCGCGCACTTCGCCGTGGACGGTGACACCGCGAGCAGCGTCGACGGTGACAATCACCTCTCCGACCGGTTGCCCTGGGTGGTCGCGTTCGTCGTGCTGCTCACCATGCTCATCATGGGCTGGGTGTTCCGGTCGGTGACGATGGCGTTGACCACCGCGGTCGTGAACCTGCTCTCGGCCGGGGCCGCGTTCGGTGTGCTCGTACTGGTGTTCCAGGACACTTGGGCCGAGTCGCTGCTGGGCTTCCACTCCACCGGCGCGCTGATCAACTGGATCCCGCTGTTCACATTCGCGGTCCTGTTCGGGCTCAGCATGGACTACCACGTCTTCGTGGTGAGCCGGATCAAGGAAGCCGTCGATCAGGGACTGTCGACCCGTGAGGCGATCCGGGTCGGGATCACCGAGTCGGCCGGCACCGTCACGAGCGCGGCGGTGGTGATGGTTTCGGTGTTCGCAATCTTCGCCGCACTGCACATGGTGGAGATGAAGGAGATCGGTATCGGGCTGGCTGTTGCGGTGCTGATCGACGCGCTGGTGGTGCGAGTGATCGTGCTGCCGTCGTTGATGATGCTGCTCGGCAGGTGGAACTGGTGGCCGGGTCGACGCGGGCTCGACGCCCCCGCGGTCGCGCGGGAACCGGTGGTGTCGAACGCGTAGTGCGCGGACGACTTTCGCGGGTCGGCGGGTTGTCCGCGCTGCGTGTACTCATCGGTACAGGCAGCGCGGACAACGTGTTTCCTCAGAGTGCGGCGAGGCGGCGCAGCTGCCGGGCGATGTACGGCCGTGCCCGGCGCTGGCCGCCGCGCGCCGCGATGGCCGCCCGCAACTCGGCGAGCCGAGTACGGACCCGCACGAGGTCCGGGTCCCAGCCGCGCCGACGGCATTCGCGGATCCAGTCCGCCGGAGCGACGTGACCGCGTTCGCGGTTGCACCGCCGACACGCGGCGACCTCGTTCTGCAGCCACGACGGGCCGCCCTTGACCTTCGGCACCAGGTGCTCGGTGGTGGCGACCACGAGGCCGCCGAGCGGACGCGTGCACCACACGCAGGTCGCGCCGTCGCGCTCGATCGCCGCAGCCAGGCGCTGCGCACGATCCAACTGGACGGCGGTGGTCATCCGATCAGCTTTCGGAAAGCGACATCGGCCCGTAGACCACGCCGCCGTCCTCGAGGAGCGTCGCCTGTGCGACGCCGTCGTCGGCGAGCTGACGCCATTGCTCGCCGATCCAGCTCTCCGCATCGGACTGGTTCTGGTGCGGGGGCGATGCCGGCTCGTCGAGCTCGGTTCCGTCTGCGGACTCCAGCCGCCAGATCCATGCCATCACGTGTGTCCTTTCAGGCGATCCTGCGCACCAGTGCCGGGTCGGCCGGGCGCCGGTCGGGATGGATGATCGACGCGAGCGCTTCCACGCCGGTGACGACCCGCGGCCCGGGCCGCACGATCAGACCGTCGCCGTCGATGGCCCACACCGGCGGGCCTGGCAACGCTGCCGCGACGACCGCGGCCTGCTCGGCCGCTCCGTCGAGGTGATACCCGCACGGTGAAACCACTACCACGTCCGGCGCGGCGGCCGCGATCGACGCCCAGGTGGTCGGCACCGAGCGCTCCCCCGCCGTTGCGGCCACGGGCTGGCCGCCGGCGGCGCGGACCAGGTCCGGGATCCAGTGCCCGGCGGTGAACGGCGGGTCGACCCACTCGACCACCGCCACCCGCGGCCGCGGCGCTCCATCGACCGCGCGAGCCACGGCATCGAGTCGCATCCGCAGCCCGGCGAGCAGTGCGTCGGCGCGCTCGGGCACCCCGGCTGCCGCGGCGACGTCGGCCACCGAGGTCAGCACGTCGTCGAGTGAGAACGGGTCGAGCGACACCACATCGGCCTGGCAGCCGAGATAGCGCAGCGCCTCGTCCACGGTCGAGGACGGCAGCGCGCAGACCCAGCACAGGTCCTGGGTGAGCACGATGTCCGGGTCGAGGCCGGCCAGTGCGTCCTCGTGCAGGTGATAGAGCTCGGCGCCGGCCTCGCCCTGGGCGCGCACGTAGGCGTCGATCTCCCCGGGTGTCATGCCGGTGGTGTCCCGTCCGCCGACGACCACCTGCTTGTCGCGGCGAGCCCGCGCCGGTTCGTCGCACTCGAACGTCACGCCGACCAGCCGGTCGTCCAGCCCGAGGGCATAGACGATTTCGGTTGCCGAAGGAAGCAGCGAGACGATCCGCATCATGTCACCGCCTGGAACTCGACCGGCGCCTCGAACGCAGCCCGTCGGGCCGCGCGCCGCAGCGTACCGAGCACGATGGGCCCGACGACGAGGATGCACACGAAGTTGGTGACGGCCCGGCCGGTGTCCCAGCCCAGCGACGTCGTGGCGTCGAAGACCAGGTAGCGGTGCCACTGCTCGGTGAACGAGGCACCGGGCACGTAGGCGATCGAGCTGTTCGGATCCGTCGAGAACGGCCAGAACGACAGGTTCAGCAAGAACCCGAACACGTAACCGGACACCGCGCCGTACGCGGCGAGCATCAGGATCTCGGCGCGGCCCCGGACCCGCGGCAACAGGCCGGCGAACATCCCGACCCAGGCGCAGCCGAACATCTGATACGGCAGCCACGGGCCGACCCCACCGGTGAGCAACGCCGACGCGAACAGCGACGTGCTGCCCAGCGCGAACCCGAACCCCGGGCCGAAGACCCGCCCGGCCAGCACCAGCACGAAGAACACGGTCTCGACGCCGGCGGTGCCCGCACCGAGTGGGCGCAGCGCGGCGTTCACCGCCGACAGCACGCCGAGCATGGCGACGGCCTTGCTGTCCATCCCGCCCTCGGCGATCTCGGCGAACACCACGGCGACGACGAGGATGAGCAGCGCCCCGAATATCGGCGCCGCGGCCAGCGAGGAGCCGATCTTGCCGGGGGCCACCACGAACGGCCACAGGAACGCCACCGCCCCGACGAACGTGCCCATCGCCACGGTCAGCGCGCTGCGCCGCCGCATCCGCACCGCGGTGCTCACGCTGACTCCAGGGCGTGAGCGACCTGCGCGACGGTGAGGTACGGCAGCGGCGCAAGGATCTTCGCGGTCTGCGGCGCGAACGCCGGCGACGCGACGATCACGTCGGTGGTCGGCCCGTCCGCGACGATCTCACCCCCGGCGAGCACCACGACCCGGTCGGCGGCCGCGGCCACGAACTCGACGTCGTGGGTGGCGATCACCACGCTGTGCCCATCGGCGGCGAGCGCGTCGATCGCCTGGGTGAGCGCGTGTTTGGCCGGATAGTCGAGACCGCGGGTCGGTTCGTCGAGCAGGATCACCCTGGGCCGCGGGCGCAGTTGGATCGCGAGCACCAGCGCCAGACGCTGCCCCTCGGACAGGTCGCGCGGATGCATGGTGTCCGGGATGCCGGGCGCGAGCCGGTCGAGCAGCGCACGCGCGGTCGGCTCGCCCGCCGCGGCCGTGGACTCCGCATCAGCGGCAGCCAGTTCCGCCGCGACGGTCGGCAGGTACAGCAGGTCGGCCGCGCTCTGCGGCACCAGACCGACCAACCGCCGGGCCTCCGGACGGGGCACGTCGGCCGGGTCGATCCCGCCGACGTCCACGCTGCCGGCCTGTCGGGCCCCCGACCCCTGCACCGCCCACAGCAGCGACGACTTGCCCGACCCGTTGCGGCCCATCAACGCGACCACCCGGCCGGTGTCCAGGTCGAGATCGACATTGCGCACCGCGACGACATCGCCGTAACGCACCGTGATCCGGCGCGCCCGCAGGGCCGGGGCGGTGGCCGCCGTGGGCAGGATGCGGGCCGGCGGCACCGGTGCCCGCTCGACGCTCGCGCGCAGCCCGCCGACCCGGCGCCGGGCGTCGCGCACCGACAGCGGCAGCGGTTCCCAGCCGGCGAGGCGGCCGAGCTCCACCACCGGCGGCGCAACGCCGGTGCGAGTGAACACCTGCGCCGGCAGCCCGTCGTCGACGGTCCCGTCGCCACGCAGGTGCAGCACCCGGTCGGCGTACTGCACCACGCGTTCGAGCCGGTGCTCGGCGAGCAGCACGGTGATGCCGAGGTCGTGCACCAGTCGGGTGATCGCGGCCAGTACCTCCTCGGCGGCGGTCGGGTCCAGCGCGGAGGTCGGCTCGTCGAGCACCAGCACCCGCGGGTGCGCGGTGAGGACCGCGCCGATGGCCACCCGCTGCTGTTGGCCGCCGGACAGTTCGTGCAGGGCGCGGCTGCGCAGCTCGGCGAGGCCGAGCAGGTCGAGGGTCTCCTCGACGCGTTTCCTCATGACATCCGGTGGGACGGCCAACTGCTCCATCCCGTAGGCGAGCTCCTCCTCGACGGTGTCGGTGACGAACCCGGCCAACGGGTCCTGACCGACCAGGCCGACGACGTCGGCGAGCTCGCGCGGTGGGTAGGTGGCGGTGTCGCGGCCGTCGACGAGCACCCGGCCGGCCAGGGTGCCGCCGGTGAAGTGCGGCACCAACCCGTTCACCGCGCCCAGCAGCGTCGACTTCCCGACGCCGGTGCGGCCGACCACGAGGCACAGCTCGCCCTCGTCGACCCGCAGCCGCAGATCGCGCAGCACCGGCCGTGGCGCGTCGGGGTAGGTGATGGTGACCCGGTCGAACTCGATCACGCCGGCACCTCCGCGCGCTCGGGCGCGGCGGCCGGCACCGGTTGCGCGGGCGCGGCGGGCCGGTTGCGCGGCGGCACCGGCGCGGCGAGCGCCGCGGCCCCGGCGAGCAGGATGCCCGCGACCGGCAGCAGCGGCAGCGTCGGCCACGCCAGCGGGCTCAGCGACGGGTTGAGGTCGGCGGCGGAGTAGCCGAGGCTCACGAACATCAGTGCGGCGCAGCACACGCCGCCGCCGGAGACCACCCATTCCGGCCACAGCCACGGGTCGGGGCGGTAGGCGGTGCGGCGCACCCGCCGGCTGCCACTCGCGAGGCCCAGGCAGCACAGCAGCGCACCGAGCGCGATGGTCGGCAGGCCGAGCAACCGCGGTGCGGTGCCGTCGAGCAATCCGTACGCCCCGGCGCACAGCCCGACCATGCCGAGCAGGAGCAGGCCCGCGGTGAGGCGTCGGCTGCCCTTGGTCGCGGGGCCGGTGCGCCCGTAGCCGCGGGCGTCCATGCCGGCGGCGAGGCGCATCGAGCGCTCGAGCGCATCCTCGAGCACCGGGATGGCGATCGCCCGCAGCCCGCGCAGCCCCTTCCCGCCGCCGCGCAGCTTGCGCGCCCGGTGCACCCGCTGCGCGCTCTCGACCAGCTGCGGTGCCACGCTGAGCGCGACCACGACGGCCATGCCGAGCTCGTACAGCGCGCCGGGCAGCACCCGCAGCGCGCGTTTCGGGTTGGCCAGCACGTTCGCCGCCCCGATGCAGCACAGCAGCGTGCCGAGGCGCAGTCCGTCGAACGCGGCCGCGAGCATCGCCTCCAGGGTCACCGGACCGCCGATCTGCACGCCGGCGTACCAGTGCGGCAGGTGCACCTGCGGGAGCCGGAAGAGCACGTGTTCGCCGACCGCGGCACCGGTCGCGAAGACCGCCCGGAACACCACCCGGATCGCGATGACGATCAGCGCCATGACCAGGTAGTACTTGAACGCCCGGGCCCATGGCGCGTCGCCGCGACGGTTGGCGACCACGAACGCCAACACCCCGAGCACCAGCACCAGCAGCAGCGGGTTCGTGGTGCGGCTGACCGCGACCACCAGTCCCAGGGCCCACACCCACCAGGCGATCGGGTGCAGCCCGCGGGGCAGACGCGCGGCGGTGAGGTGGTCGAGCATCGGGTCCGTTCCGCTCAGGGCGCCGCGCGACGTCGGCGCAGCACCGTCCAGCCTGCCCCAGCCGCCAGCGCCACAGCCAGCACGAGCCCGAGTACCGCCGGCCACACCGAGCCGGAGGAGCTGTGTTGCGCGGCTGCCGCCGTGGTGCTCGCGTCGACGATCGTCGGTGCGCCGGCACCGGCTGCCACGGCGATCGCTCTGGAACCGGAAGCGCTCGTGGACGTCGGTGCTCGTGACGAGGACCCGGACGTCGCGCTCGACCGATCCGCAGTGGTCGACGCTCTCGCGTGTGCAGACGAGCGCTGCACCGACGTCGACGAGGGCTGTCGCCCGCCGTGCTGCCGGCTGCGCGCCGTGGTTGCCGCGCCATGGCGGGCCGGGTGAGAGGTCGTCGACCGGTGGGGTGTCGGCTTCGGCACCGGCTTGGTGACGGGTGCGGTGGCGCCGCGCGCCACGGCAGGGCTGAACGAGGGCGGGCTGGTGCCCCCGAACACCCAGGCGTCGATGCTGCCCGGCTGCGGGGAGTACGACTGCGCACCGTTGGTGCTGTAGCTCCAGCTGGTCTGCCCGGCATTGGCGTGCCAGTACGACCAGTACGCGGTCGCCGGCGGGGTGTTGAAGCAGGGATCCTGGCCGACCGATGGGTGACCGTCGATCCGGCAGATGAAACCCGGGCCGTCGTGGTGCGTGCCGGCCGTCGTGAAGCCCGCAGCGTGCAGCGCGTCGTATCCGGTCGACGGGGTGGCGTCGCAGCCGCGGGTGATCGAAGCGCCGAAGTGCCGGAAGTCGACGACGACCAGCACGCCGCGCGAGGTGGAGCAACTGCTGACCGGGTCGGCAACAGCCGACTCGACCGGCATCAGCCCGATCGCGACCAGCGTCGCACCGGCGAGCGCGGCGAGCAGCGGCCGGAAGCGGGTCCGGCCGCCGGTCCGGCGGCGGTGGTCAGCGCGGGACACGATGCCTTGCAGCTGCCGCCACCCGCCGCCGCCCGGCGTAGAGCAGCAGGCCGCCGGCGGCGAGCAGCAGCAGTGCCAGCCCGAGCTCGCCCCCGGTCTGGCTGCCGGTGTTGGCGAGGGCCGTCGCCGGGGTGGCCGCGGCCGGCGCAGCCGCGGCCGGCGCGGCCGCAACGGCCACCGCCGATGCAGTGGCAGTCCCCGACCCCGACCCCGACTCGGACGGCACCGGGCCCGGGTCCGCGATGCGCGGCGTGGACAGGATCGGTGCGCCGCTCACCGCGAGCAGCGAGCGCTGCGCGGTGGCCGACACCGACTGGGTCGAGGCCCGCAGGTCAGCCGCGCTGTCGGTGGCGACGAGCCGGAAACCGCCGGACGCGGCACTGAGCCCGACCAGTCCGGTCAGCGCGGACTGCCACGCCACGACCGGCGTGGTCGCCTTGGGCGCCGGCGGGTCGGCCGTCGGCGACACCAGCGCGGTCACCAGCGTTTGCAGGGCCTGCGCGGCGAAGGCCGTCGAGTTGCTGTTGTTGCCCGCTGCGCCCGGGTACAAGCCGGTCGTGCGCTGGGTGCGCTGCAGGTACTGCTGGGCCCGGCCCAGCCAGTCGTCGGTGCCGGGCACGCTGGCCAGCGCCTGCACCGCGTAGCCGGTCGTGTCGACCTCGGACGTGCACGTCGCACCGGGCGCGATGAGGGTGCTGGTGAAGCCGCCGTCGGCGCACTGCAGCTGGTGCAACCGCACCACCTCCGGGCTGGTCGCCGTGAGGTGGTCGCCGGGCCGCGACGAGGCTTGCAGGGCGAGGACGCCGAGGGCCTGCGAGACAGTGCTGAAGGACGAGACGAAATCGCCGGGCGCGGTGCACGTGCCGTCGGTCGCTGTCGCGGTGCACACCTTTGCCTTGAGGATGCCCAACAGATCCGCGCCGCCGAAGGCGTGCGGGTCCCCACCGGTGGCCTCCGCGACCAGGGCGAGTTTTGCCAGCGACCCCGAGTACGGGCCGCCGAACGCGCCCGAGGTGTCGGCGTAGGCGTCGACCTGGCCCTGCAGGTACTTCACCATTGCCGCGACCGAAGCCGCGTGGCCGCCGGTCGCGATCAGCGCGTACACGCCGTCAGCGGTCAGGCCCTGGTCGTCGAAGGTGCTGCCGCCGAAGGTGGTCGTGTAGTGGTCGCCGTCGACCAGTTGGCGCTGCAGGTAGTCGCCGCCTCGGGCTGCGGCGGCCTTGGCGAGGGTGTTGTCCAGCAGCGAGGCGTAGGGCACGCCGACCGCGCCCCCCACCGCCTGGGCCGAGGCGCGCAGGTCAGAGCCGTCGACGCCGGCGGCGAGGTCGAACCCGCCGTCACTGTTCTGCACGCCGGCCAGGAACGCCTGCGAGCGTGACACCTGACGGCCGTAGGTCTCGGCATCCAGGTGCAGGGCCTGGATCGCCAGCGCGGCCGAATTGGTCGACGTGCCGGCGGCGCCCGGGAACCCGCCGTCGCGACGCTGGGCACCGGCCAGCCAGCGCAGTGCCTTCGCCACAGCGGTGCGGGCCTTCGCGCCGGGCGCGAGCGCCAGGGCCATCGCGGCCATCGCGGTGCTGTCGGTGTCCGGGCCGGACCCGGTCGACGGGATCAGGCTCGGGAAGGCGCCCGAGGCGCGCTGCAGACTCTCCAGGTAGCTCACCGGCCGGGCGGCGCCCGACGCGTCGCCGGCACGCAGCTGCGCCAGGACGCCGAAGGCCTGCGCGAACACCGAGGTCGTCGACGCGTAGTTGCCCTTCGCGGCGCAGAACTTCGCGGTGCTCGCCTTCGAGCACACCAGCCGATCGATACCGGCGATGAGGTTCACCCCGCCGAAGTTGCGGGGATTGCGGCCGGTCACCTCGGCCAGCAGCGCGACCTTGCCGGCGTACCCACCGGATGCGAAGGCGGCAAACGGACCGGTCAGGAAGGTGTAGTCGTTCTGATGAGCGGTCACGTACGCGACGATCTTGTCCGTCACCGCGTCGTGCGTGCCGGTGCCCGCCAGTGCGAGCGCGACGTCGATGGTCAGCCCGATGTCGGGCAGGCCGAACTGTTCCACATGGTTTCCGCCGGTGAGCGAAGCGACGAGGTAGTCGGCGCCCTTGGCGGTGTCCGGCTCGGATCCCGTCGCTGCGGCGGCGGCCGCCGGGCGGGCCAGCGGCCGCGCGCGCGGCATTGGCCTTGGCGCCGGCGGGCAGTCCGGCACGCACCTGGGCCGGGGTGACGGTCGGCTTGACGCCGGCACCGAATGCCCAGGCCTGCACCTCGCCGTTGACCGGGCGGTCCGAATCGAGCCCGCGCGGGCTGTACGTCCAGGTGGTCTTGCCCTTCGCGGCGGTCCAGTAGGACCAGTAGGCAGTGGCCGGCGACGCGGTCACGCACTTGTCCTGCGCCGTGGTGGGGTACTTCGCGCCGCTCTTGAACAGCTTGTGCCCGAGCCGGCAGACGAACCCGGGGAACCGCACGGTTCCGGTGATCGAGAAGCCGGCGCTGGTCAGGAGTGCCCTGCCGGTCGTGAGGGTGGTGCCGCAACCGCGCACGGCGGGGCCGGCCCAGTGCGAGAAGTCGACCGCCACGAGCGCGCCCTTGGTCGTCGTGCACTTGCCGACGGTGCCGACGACGCTCGTCGCCTTCGTCGCTGCCGTCGGCGACGCGGTCGCGGGCAGGGCGATCCCGGCGACCAGGGCGGCGCTGGCACCGACCACGAGAAACGTTCTGAGACGCATTCGGCAACCGTTCGATCGGGTGTCGATCGCGTCCGGGTGCGTACGAAACGCAAATCCCCGCTGCCTGGCTGGCAACGGGGACGGATCTCGAACCGGTCCGACCGGTTCGGCGCTCCGTCCCGCGGACCACGACGAGACACTGGCCTGGACAATCCCGGGCAGGCCATCCGGCTTCGCCACGCGAGGTGGCTCACGGTTGCGGGTCAGCGCCGGATTCGCACCGGCTTCCCCTGCGTCGGAACTGTTGTCGAGCGGCCCCGAACACCTCGGAGCCGCATGGAACGTAGCACAGCGACGGCCGTCTTCCCCGCCCGCGTGCCATGCCCGCAAGGTGCCCGGATCGCCCTGATCACCAAGGCATACTGGCGCGATGGGCGACGCGTCGACAGACGAGCCGACGCTGCAGTCGCTCGCCGACGCGGTCGAGATGACCGACGTGGAAGCAAGCCAGCTCGCTCACGCCGAACTCGCCCCGGCCCTCGGCCGGCTGCGCGAGCTCGCCGAGTGGCTGGCCGGCACCCGGGGCGGGTGGCCGCTGAGCGCCTCGCCCAAGGTTCGGCTCGTGTGTCGCACGCCGGTCAGCGCAGACGGCGGCCGCGGTGGCCGCTGCGATGGACGTCAGGATCGACCACGTCGAGACCCCGGCGACCGAGGCGGGCGAGGCGCTCGCGCGCGGGATCGCCACCGCGGACGCGCTCGTCGACGAGGGTGTCGTGACGCTGGTGGTGTCCGACGGCGAAACCTCGGCCGCGGGTGCGGCACTGGTCTCGGCGATCACCGATCACGAGCCCGTGGCGTTCCTGCCGCGCGGCGCGGACGCGATCGACACCGAGGCCTGGATCGAGCGCGCCAGGCGGCTGCGCGATCTGCGCCGCCGGGTGCGGCCCTTGCGCGACGACCCGGACGCGCTGCTCACCACACTCGAGGATCCCGGCCTGGCCATGACCTGCGGGTTGCTCGCCGCCGCGATCGCACGTCGCACCCCGGTGGTGCTCGACGGCACCCGCGCCGTCACCGCTGCGGTGCTGTGCGTGCGAGCCCGGCACCGGGCCGGGCGGTGGCTGCAGGTCGCCGACTCCTCGCCGGACCCGGTACATCGCCGGGCCGTCGACTACCTCGACAGCCGTCCGCTGCTCGACCTCGAGACGCGCAGCGGCGACGCTTTGGCCGGCTTGCTGGCAATCAGCCTGCTGCGAACCGCGGCCGAACTCGGCCGGCCGGAAGGAACGGAAGTGCAGGAGTGACCGAACCGAGCACGCCGCGCCTGTCGCGGCAACAAGACGACGCCGTGGAGGCGGTGACCTGGCCGGTCCGAGTGGCAGCGGCATGGAGCTGGCGGCTGCTGATCATCGCGGTCGCGATCTACGTGTTGGCGCGGATCTTCGACCGCATCGAGTTGGTTGCGTTCTCCTTCGTCCTCGCGCTGTTCTTCACCGCGGTGCTGCATCCGCTCGAGGTGTTCCTGCGCCGCATCCCCGGCCCGAAGTCGTTGTCGGCCGCGTTGGCGCTGCTCATCGGCCTGTGCGTCCTCGCCGGGATCGCGTACTTCGTGATCTGGCAGATCACGACGCACTCCTCGCAACTCGGCGATCAGGTGTCCAGCACCGTCGACAAGATCGGTGACTGGTTGCGCACCGGTCCGCTGCATCTCAAGTCGAGCGATCTCGACAAGATCCAGCAGAACATCACCAAAGCGATCCAGAACAACCAGAGCACCGTCGTGAGCGGCGCCATCGAGACGGTGCGCAGCGTCGTCGAGGGCATCGGCGCGTTCTTGCTGATCCTGCTCTCGACGTTCTTCCTGCTCCGCGACGGCGACCAGATCTGGCGATGGACGGTGCGACTGTTCCCGCGGGCGGCGCACCGCCGCCTCGACCACGCCGGCCGGGTCGGCTGGCACACGCTCGGCGGTTACATGCGCGGACAGGTCGTCATCGCCTTGTTCCACGGGGTGACGGTGACGATCCTGTTGCTGATCCTGCGCGTGCCGCTGGCCGGCGCTCTCGGCGTGCTGATCTTCCTCGGCTCGTTCGTGCCACTCGTCGGGCTGACGGTCACCGGAACGCTGTGTGTCGCGGTCGCCGCGCTCGAGCACGGCTTGACGGCCGGCATCGCCGTCGCGATCGCGATCATCGTGCTGGTGCAGGTGGAGGCCCACTTCCTGCAACCGATCATCATGAGCCGCAGCGTCGAGGTGCACCCGCTGGCCATCGCGCTGTCGGTGCTGATCGGCACCATCGTGGCGGGCATCGTGGGCGCGCTGCTCGCGGTGCCGCTCGTCGCCTTCCTGAACACGACGATCCATGCCCTGCGCGCGCAGCCGACGCCGGCCGAGGAGGAGATGGCGGAGCAGAGCGGAGCAGGCAGCGGAGCCGGACCCGCCCGCGAAGCGATGAGGCAGCGCGCCTCAGCGCACGTGTGATTCGACGAACGGCGGCTTGACCACACGCACCGCGCTGCGCCGGCCGCGCACGTCGATGGCCAACTCCGCGCCGTCGGCGACGTCGGTGGCGGTGTCGATCAGTGCCAGCCCGATCCCGACGCGGCGCGTCGGCGAGAACGTCCCGCTGGTGACCTCGCCGACCACCGCGCCGTCGGCGTCGAGCACCGGCATGTGCGGACGCGGGATGCCACGGTCGAGCGACTCGACACCGCGCAGCAACCGGCGCGGGCCGGCTGCCCGTTCGGCGGTGAGCGCATCACGACCCCAGAACGCGTCCTTGCGCCAACCGACCGCCCAGCCCGAGCGCGCCTGCACCGGCGTGATGTCCAGCGACAGGTCCTGTCCGTGCAGCGGGTAGCCCATCTCGGTGCGCAGCGTGTCGCGGGCCCCGAGCCCGGCCGGCATGCCGCCGAACTCACGCACCGCTTCGACCAGCGCGTCCCACAGCGCGCCGCTGTCGGCCGCGGCCGGGATCAGCTCGTAGCCGTGCTCGCCGGTGTAGCCGGTCCGACAGATCCGGACCGGACGACCTGCCAGGTCGGCATCGGCGTAGGCCATGTAGTCCTGGTCGGTGGGCAGGTCGAGCCGGCCCAGCACGTCGGCCGAGCGAGGGCCTTGCACCGCGAGCACGCCGAAGTCCCGGTGCTGGTCGATCACCTCGACGCCCTCGGGCGCCGCGGCGCGCAGTCGCCGCACCACCTCCGCGGTGTTGGCCGCGTTGGGCACGAGGAACACCTCGTCGTCGCTGACCAGGTAGGCGATCAGGTCGTCGACGACTCCACCCGACTCGTCGCAGCACAACGTGTACTGCGCCTGCCCCGGCTCGATCCGGCCGAGGTCGTTGCTCAGGCAGCCGTTGACGAACGCGCGGGCGCCGGGCCCGCGCACCGTCGCCTTGCCCAGGTGCGACACGTCGAAGACTCCGACCGCGTCCCGCACCGCGGCGTGCTCCTTGAGCACGCCGCCTCCGCTGGCGGTGTACTCGATCGGCATCTCCCAGCCACCGAAGTCGGCGAGCTTGGCGCCGAGCGCGACGTGACGGTCATGCAGCGGGGAGCGCAGCAGGTCGGCCATAGCGGTGAACCTATCCCTAGGATCGGCGCCATGCCTTCGATCTCCGTGGTCGGTCCGGATTCGCTGCCCCGCGCGGACGTCGTGGTGATCGGCGTCCACCAGGGTGCGCACGGGCCAACCCCGGCGCCCGGGGCACGACTCGTCGAGGACGCGCTCGACGGCCGGCTCGGCGCCGCGCTGCAGGCGCTGGCGGCCACCGGCCGGGCCGAGGAGATCGTGAAGATCCCCACGCTCGGGCTGGCCGACTTCGGGCTCGTCGTCGCCGCCGGGCTCGGGCCGGCCGGTGCTGGCAACGCCGAGGAAGCGGCACGCCGCGCCGTCGGCGCGGCGATGCGCGCCGTCCCGCACGCCCGCCGGGTACACCTGGCGATCGACGCACCCGCCGGCGCGCTGGCCGAGGGCGCACTGCTCGGCGCCTACTCCTTCACCGAATACAAGTCGAAGGCCGACAAGCCGGCGTTGCGCCGGGTCTCGGTCGCCGGCCGCAGGGCCGCTCGCACGCAGGTGCAGCGGGCGCAGATCGTGGCCGACGCGGTGACGGTGACCCGGGATCTGGTCAACACCCCACCCAACGATCTGTTTCCGAAATCCTTCGCAGCGCGTGGCGCCCGGCTCGCCGGCGACGCCGGGCTCGAGGTGGAGATCCTGCACGGCAAGGCACTGCGAGCGCGGCGGCTACGGCGGCGTGCTGGGTGTCGGTCAGGGTTCGCGGCGCCGCCCGCGGCTGCTGCGGATCAGCTACCGGCCGGCGAAGCCGGTCGCGCACGTGGCGCTGGTCGGGAAGGGCATCACGTTCGACTCCGGCGGCCTGAACCTGAAGACGGCCGCCATGAGCTGGATGAAGTCGGACATGGGAGGCGCCGCGGCGGTCATCGCGGCCACCGTCGCGTTGGCGCGCCTCGAGGTGCCGGTGTCGGTCACCGCGACGGTCCCGATGGCCGAGAACATGCCGTCGGGCTCGTCGTACCGGCCCTCGGACATCCTCACGCTGCGCGACGGCAGCACGGTGGAGGTGGCCGACACCGACGCCGAGGGTCGGCTGATCCTCGCCGACGCCATCACCCGTGCCGCCGAGGACGAGCCGGACCGGTTGATCGAGTTGTCCACGCTGACCGGCGCGCAACTCGTGTCGCTCGGCACCCGGGTGATCGGTGCGATGGGCGAGCCGGGGTGGCGCGACGAGGTGGTGGCGGCCGGCACCGCCGCCGGCGAGGCCTCGTGGGCGATGCCGATGCCCGACGAGTTGCGCCGCGGGCTGGACTCCTCGGTCGCCGACATCAAGAACGTCCCGACCGAGCGGTTCGGGGGCATGATCGTCGCCGGCCGGTTCCTCGGCGAATTCGTCCCGGACGGGCTGCCGTGGGTGCACCTGGACATCGCCGGCCCGGCGTTCAACACCGGCTCGGCCCACGACTACACGCCGGTCGGCGGCACCGGAGCGGGGGTCCGCACCGTCATCGCGGCGGTGGAAGGGCTCGCCGCGCGCTCCTGAGTCAGGCCTCGCCGGCCTTGCGGCGTGCGGTCCAGTCGCGCATGCGCTGCGGATAGCCGACCTTGTCGGCGTCGTAGAGCGGGATCGCGTGTTTCTTCGCGAACGACGCGGCGCCCTCCGGGCCGTTGACCCGCCGGCGGGTCCACTCCCCCGACGCCGCCACGAGCACGACGGTGGTCTCGGTCACGGTCGTGCGCGGCTCGACGTAGGCCTCGACGCCGGCGTGGGTGCCGACGAAATCGGCCAGGTGGGCGATGTCGGCCGACGAGCCGGTACGCATCACCCCTGGGGTGCCTTTGCGGCGGCGCAACAGGCTGCCGGGAATGCGCACGGTGTCCTCCATGGTCGCCCACCAATCGCGCTCATGATGGCACCGGTTCCGAGGAATCGCCCGTGCGCCAGTTGGGTTGCCGATGTGCAGGGCTGCGCCGGACCGGTAGGTCTGACTGGGGACGACAGTGCCAAGATGGGTGCGGACGGCGGGCGGCGAGACCACGATTCGGACAGGAGCGACGGTGGCTGACAACCAGGCCGATGTGGTGATTCTGGGCGGTGGCAGCGGTGGCTACGCCGCAGCGTTGCGGGCTGCGGAGCTCGGCAAGTCGGTCGTTCTGATCGAGAAAGACAAAGTCGGCGGCACCTGCCTGCACCGCGGTTGCATCCCGACCAAGGCGCTGCTGCACGCCGGCGAGATCGCCGACGGCGCGCGCGAGAGCGCGACGTTCGGGGTCAACGCCACGTTCGAGGGCGTCGACATGGCGGGCGTCCACAAGTACAAGGACGGCGTGATCTCGAAGAACCACAAGGGACTCACCGGCCTCATCAAGTCCCGCGGCATCGAGATCGTGGAGGGCGAGGGCAAGCTGGTCGGTCCGAAGACCGTTCAGGTCGGTTCGGACACCTACACCGGCGCGAACCTCGTGTTGGCCTCCGGCTCCTACTCGCGCACCCTGCCCGGCCTCGAACTCGACGGCGAGCGGGTCATCGCCAGCGACGCACGCCTTGCAGCTGGGCTACGTGCCGAAGACCGCGATCGTGCTGGGCGGCGGTGTGATCGGCTGCGAGTTCGCGTCGGCGTGGACCTCGTTCGGCGCCAAGGTCACCATCGTGGAGGCACTGCCGAATCTGGTGCCCACCGAGGACGAAGCCAACTCCAAGCAGCTCGAGCGCGCCTTCCGCCGCCGCAAGATCGACTTCAAGGTCGGCACCCGGTTCGAGAAGGTCGAGCGCACCGACGACGGCGTGCGGGTGACCCTGGAGGGCGGCACGACGCTCGACGCCGATCTGCTGCTCGTGGCAGTCGGCCGCGGGCCCACCTCGGCGAACCTCGGTTACGAGGAGCAGGGCGTGCGCGTCGAGCGCGGCTTCGTCATCACCGACGAGTACTGCCGCACCTCCGTCGACGGCGTCTACGCGGTCGGCGACCTCATCTCGATCAACGGCGCACCGCACCTGCAGCTGGCGCACGTCGGGTTCGCCGAGGGCATCCTCGTCGCCGAGCACCTCGCCGGGCAGCCGGTCGTCCCGATCGACTACGCCGGCGTGCCGCGGATCACCTACAGCCAGCCGGAGGTCGCCTCCGTCGGACTGACCGAGGCCCAGGCGGTCGAGGCGCACGGCGCCGACGCGATCACCACCGTCACCTACGACCTGTCCGGCAACGGCCGCTCCGCCATCCTCAACACCCGCGGCGCGGTGAAGCTCGTGGCCCAGAAGGACGGCCCGGTACTGGGCATCCACATCGTCGGCGACCGCGTCGGGGAGCTGATCGCCGAGGCGCAGCTCATCTACAACTGGGAAGCGCTGCCGAGCGAGGTCGCTCAGCTGATCCACCCGCACCCGACGCAATCCGAGGCGATCGGCGAGGCACACCTGCTGCTCGCAGGTAAGCCGTTGCACGTGCACGAGTAACGCCCCGTTCGTCGCACCACTCATCTCGTCAAAGGAGCCGTTGGGCACATGTCGACGTCCGTGACCATGCCGCGCCTCGGTGAGAGCGTCACCGAAGGCACCGTGACCCGCTGGCTCAAGGCCGAGGGCGATCATGTCGACGCCGACGAGCCGTTACTCGAGGTCTCCACCGACAAGGTCGACACCGAGGTGCCCTCGCCCGCGTCCGGGACCGTGCTCTCGATCAAGGTGCAGGAGGACGAGACCGTCGAGATCGGCGTCGAGTTGGCCGTGATCGGCGAAGGTGACGAGAGCGACTCCGGCGACGACCGCGACTCCGGCGGCTCCGGCGAGTCCGCGGCGCAGGAGGCCGAGCCGGAACCGGAACCGGAGCCTGAACCGGAGCCCGAGCCCGAACCGGAGCCCGAACCGGAACCGGAACCGGAACCGGAACCCAAGGCCAAGTCCGAGCCGGAGCCCGAGCCGTCGCGACATGCGGCGCCGGCTGCTGCCGCACCGCCACCTGCGCAGGCCCCGAGTTCGGCCCCGAGCCAGAGTGCGCAGTCGGCGGCCGAGGCCGACGGTGGCGACTCCGACGACGACGCGGTCGCCGGCACCTACGTCACGCCGCTGGTGCGCAAGCTGGCCACCGAGCGCGGCGTCGACCTGTCCACCGTGCACGGCACCGGCGTCGGTGGGCGGATCCGCAAGTCCGACGTGCTCGCCGCCGCCGATCAGGCGGCTGATCGCGCTGCGGCCGAGAAGGACGCCCCGGAGCCGGCAGCGAGCGCGAAGCCGGCCGCGGCACCGAAGCAGGCGCCCACCGGCACCGGGCAGCGCGGCAAGGTCGAGCCGATGTCGCGGATGCGGCAGGTCATCGCCACCCGGATGGTCGAGTCGCTGCAGACCTCTGCGCAGCTCACCACGGTGGTCGAGGTCGACGTCACGAAGATCGCCCGGCTGCGCGATGCGGCCAAGCGCGACTTCGAGGCGCGCGAGGGTGTGAAGCTCAGCTTCCTGCCGTTCTTCGCGGTTGCCGCCATCGAGGCGCTCAAGGCGCATCCGGTGGTCAACGCGTCGGTCGACATGGAGTCGAAGACGATCACCTATCACGACGCCGAGCACCTCGGCATCGCGGTGGACACCGACCGCGGGCTGTTGGTGCCGGTGATCCACGACGCCGGTGACCTGAACCTCGGCGGCCTCGCCCGCAAGATCGCCGATCTGGCCGAGCGCACTCGGGCCAACAAGGTCACCCCGGACGAGCTCGGCGGCGGCACCTTCACGCTCACCAACACCGGCAGCCGTGGCGCGCTGTTCGACACCCCGATCATCAACCAGCCGCAGGTGGGCATCCTCGGCACCGGCGCGGTGGTCAAGCGGGCGGTCGTGGTCACCAGCGACGAGCTCGGCGAGACCATCGCCATCCGCTCGATGGTGTACCTCGCGCTGTCCTACGACCACCGCATCGTCGACGGCGCCGACGCGGCGCGGTTCCTGGTCACCATCAAGGACCGGCTCGAAGCCGGCGCGTTCGAGCGGTCGCTGGGCCTCGCGTGAGGCGCACGGTCTGATGCGGGTCGCGCTGACCGGGGCGTCCGGGCTGCTCGGCACGGCGCTGAAGGAGTCGCTGCGCCGCGACGGGCACGAGGTGAAGGTGCTCGTCCGGCACCCGACGTCCGCACCGGGCGAGGACAGCTGGGACCCGGCCAACGACCGGCTCGACCCGAACTTCCTCGCCGACTGCGACGCGGTCGTGTGCCTGTCCGGCGTCGGTGTCGGCGACCGTCGCTGGACCGAGTCGTACAAGGCGGAGATCCGCAGCAGCCGGGTCGACTCGGTCGGCACCGTTGCTCGCAGCCTCGCCGAGTACGGCGGCCCGCGGGTGCTGGTGTGCGCATCGGCGGTGGGCTACTACGGCGACACCGGCGACCGAACCATCGACGAGACCGCCCCGCCAGGCGACAGCTTCCTGGCCGGGGTGTGCGTCGACTGGGAGGCGGCCGCCGAACCGGCACGCGCGGCCGGGGTGCGAGTGGTGCATCTGCGCACCGGCCTGGTGCTGGCGCGCGGGGGCGGCCTGCTCGGCCGGCTGGTGCCGATCGTGAAGCTCGGCATCGGGGGGCGGCTCGGCAACGGCCGCCAGTACATGCCGTGGATCTCGCTCACCGACGAGATCGCGGCGATCCGGTTCCTGCTCGAGCACGATGTCGACGGGCCGGTGAATCTCAGCGCGCCGCGCCCGGTGACCAACGCCGAGCTGACGAAGACCCTCGGTGCGGTGCTGCACCGACCCACCCTGCTGTTCGTGCCCGGCTTCGCGGCACATGTCGCGCTCGGCGAGTTCGCCGGCGAGGTGCTCGGCGGCCAGCGCGCGATCCCGACCAAGCTGACCGAGGCCGGGTACGAGTTCACCCACACCGATCTCGCCACGGCCCTTCGCGCCGAGCTCAACTGACCCGCTGCGTCGCGATCCGGGGCCCGTCGCGGGTGTCGGCGAGTTCGAGCCGCAGCGTCGCCGGCCCGGCTCGCGGTGCGCTGCCGAGCGCCCGCCCCTCGCAGACCAGCCGCGACGCGGCCAGCGACGCCGTGGCCGTGACGGTGTAGCGCCCGGCGTGCCCGGCGATACGCAGCGCCGAGTAGGTGGTGCGGGCGCCCGTCGAGACCGCAGCCGGCCGGGACGAGCCGGGCGAGCAGCGCGGTGTCCGCGCGCAGCAGTGCGCCCGGCAGGTACACCCGGCGCAGCAGCTGCGCGTTGCGGGTGGCGAAGGCCTGCGCTCGGGTGGCGTCGAGCCGGTCCAGCACCTGCGGCACGGCAGCAGTGCGCTTCGGCCAGCCGATCGCAGTCGATGGGCCGCGGATCCGAGCTGCGGTGCGCGGGTGGTGAGCTCGCCCGCGACGAGGTCGGCACCCTGCTCGCCACCGCGGTGGCAGAGGCGGCGGCGGTGACAGCGGTCGGCACCGCGTGGCGATCGGGCGCCGCCGCGTGCCGGTGCGACGCGGCCGCGGCAACCCACAGGGCACCACCGGCCGCCAGCCCGACCGCCAGCGTCGCCGCGATCGCGATCCGTGCCCCGCGCGACCCGAACCGGGCGCGGACCCGCCGCGCCGGTGGCCGCGCGATCACCGGCCGCGGCCGCGGCCCGACCAGCCGGGTGGGCGGCGGAGCGCCGACGCCCGAGCCGACCGCGGGTGCCGGGCGGTCGAAGGCGGGCCGGGCCGGATCCGCGGGCACTGCCCGCCCTGCCCCGTTCGAGTCCCGCTCCGACCGGGCGGCCACCACGACCTCTGCCCCGAGTCGGGCGCACCGGGCCCGCCGCGTGCCGGGGACCCGCCGCCCGGGCGGGTGCCGCGGCCGACGCGTCGGTGCGGGCCCGGCCGGCGCCGAGTTCGACCGCGATCGGCTCCCCGCTGTGCCGCAGGTCGAGCGCGAGGTCGGCCGCGCTGCCACGCCGGTGCGGGTCGACCGACAGCGCCCGGCGCAGCACCGCCGCCATCGGCTCCGGTACGCCGGCCGCCGTGAACCGCTCGGCGAGGTCGTCCAAACGGCCGCGGGCGGCGAGCGCGAGCGTGTCCGGCGCCGAGCCGCCGGCCCACGGCGGGCGGCCGGTGAGCGCGTGCATGGCCACCGCGGCGAGCATGAACACGTCGCTCGGCGGCCCGGGCACACAGCCGGCCGCGACGGCCGGGTCGACGTAGGCCGCGGTGGAGTACACCTCGGCGACGTCACCGACCAACCGGGCGACGCCGACGTCGGACAGCAGCGGCGAACCGTCGGGCAGGAACAGGATGTTCGCGGCACTGACGTCGCCGTGCACCACGCCGTTCGCGTGCAGGTAGGCCAGGGCGGCGCCGACCGCGGCGATGGCGGTGATCACCTCGCCGGGTGCCAGCCGGCCGCGGGCACTCAGCAATTGGGCCAGCGAGCCGCCGTCGGCGAGGTCGAGCACGAGCACGCTGGCGACATCGGTCGGGATCAGCGCGTGCAGCCGCACCAGATGTGGATGGTCGAGTTCGGTGAGCAGGGCAGCCTCGGTGCGAGCGCGTTGCGCCGCCTGCGCGTCGGCGGTCCAGATGCGCTTGAGGGCGACCGGGTCGCCGCTCCCGGCCACCTGGGCCCGCCAGACATCGCCGGAGGCGCCGCGACCGAGCAACCGCTGCACCACGTAGCCGCGCAGCCGCAGATCGCCGGTATCGCCCACAGACAGCGACGCTAGGTCAGCATCACCCCCCAGCCGCGGTTGTCCACAGGCCTAATCTCGACAACTGTGACCGCGGACGCGCCGACCATCCTCGCGACCTCCGGCGGGCTCGTGCCGGCCAAACGCACCCGCTGGGACGTCGGCCCGCTCACCGAGTACGCCATCGACCTCGCCGGGGTCGACGGACGCCGCCCGCGGGTCTGTTTCCTGGCCACCGCGATGGGCGACGACCCCGGGATCATCTACAACTTCTACGGCGCGGCCCAGACCCGTGGGCTGGACGCCTCGCACGTGACGGCGTTCCCGATGCCGAACGTCCCCGACGTCACCGAGCACCTGCTCGCCCAGGACGTCGTGTGGGTGTTCGGGGGCAGTGTCGCCGGCCTGCTGGCGATGTGGCGGCTTCACGGTTTCGATGCCGCCTTACGCACCGCGTGGCAGGCCGGCGTGGTGCTGACCGGCGTCTCGGCCGGCTCGATCTGCTGGCATGTCGGCGGCACCACGGACTCCTTCGGCCCGGACCTGCGCGCCGTCACCGACGGCCTGGCGTTGGTGCCGTACGCGAACGGCGTCCATTACGACTCGGAGGATCAACGCCGCCCGCTGTTCCAGTCACTCATCGCGGACGGCACGCTGCCCGCGGGCTACGCCACCGACGACGGCGCGGGGGTGCTCTATCGCGGCACCGAGTTCGCCGAGGCGGTCACCGAGAAGGACAGCGACGCCCGCTGTTCCAGTCCCTCATCGCCGACGGCACCCTGCCCGCGGGCTCGCCACCGACGAGCGCGTCGGCGTGCCGACCGCGGCGCGGAGTTCGTGGAGGCGGTACCGAAGTCGACAGGAAAGGCGTCTACTACGTCGAACGCGGTCCCGACGGCCAGCCGTCGAGACCGCGATCGAACCGCGTCTGCTCCGACTGCTTACGTCGACCGCACCCCGGCCACCTCGGTGGGCGCGCTCGGCAGCTGCTCGTCCGGCGGTTCTACCGACACCCGCGGCAGGATCCGTTCCAGCCACCTGGGCAGGAACCAGTTCGCCTTGCCGAAGATGTGCATCAACGAGGGCACGAGCATGGTCCGCAGGATGAACGCATCCAGGAACACCGCCACTGCCAGGCCGGAGCCGAAGATCTTGATCTGACGGCCGGGGGTCAGCAGGAAGCCGAGGAAGACCGCGATCATGATCAGCGCCGCGGCGGTGATGATGCCGCCGGTCTCGGCCTGGCCGATGGTGACCGCTCTTCGGTTGTCCTTCGTGTGGACCCATTCCTCGTGCATCCGGCTGACCAGGAAGACCTGGTAGTCCATCGACAACCCGAACAGGATCGCGAACAACATAACGGGTATCCACGCGTCGATCGGACCACCCGGACCGGCTCCCATCGCGTCGGAGAACCAGCCGAACTGGAAGATCGCGACGATCACACCGAACGAGCCGGCTGCCGCCAACAGGTTCATCACCGCCGCGGTGAGCGGGATCAACAGGCTGCGGAAGGCGATCATCAGCAGGATGAACGACAGCCCGACGACCACCGCGATGAACAGTGGCATCTTGCGCCCCAGCACCTTCGCGAAGTCGACGTTGATGGCCGTGTCGCCGTACATGTAGATCGAGTTCGAGGTACCGCTGTACAGCGGCGGCAACACGTTCGAGCGCAGGTTCCGGACGAGCTGGTAGGTCTTCTCCGACTGCGGCGAGGTGGTCGACTTGAAGGACACGAACGCGATGTCGTCGTTCAGGGGCACCACCGCGACGCTGGTCTTGTCGACACCCGGGGTGTCGGCCAGGGCCTGCGACAGCTTCTGCAGATACGCCTTGTCGGTCGCGCCCGGGCCGTGCACCACGGCCTCGAGGGTGGAGTTGTAGCCGACGCCGAACTGGGAGGCGATCAGGTCGTAGCCGGTGCGGGTGGTGGACCCCTTCGGGTCGCTGCCCTGGTCGCTGGCGCCCAACTGCAGCGCGAAGAACGGGATCGCCAGCACGATCATCACCGCGGCCGAGCCGATCGCCACCATCACCCGGCGACGGCTGACGAACTCCGACCAGCGCGCCCAGAAACCGACCGGGTGACCGTCGATGAACTCGCCGGCCCGCACCGCGTGACGCTGCTTGCGGGGCAGCACCTTGAGGCCGAAGAGACTGAGCAGGGCCGGCAGCAGCGTCAGCGAAGCCGCCATGGTGAAGCCGACCGCCAGGGCGGTGGCCACCGCCATGCCGTTGAAGAAGCTCACGCCGAGCGCGATCAGACCGAGGATCGCGATGCACACGGTGGTGCCCGCGAACAGGACCGCGCGCCCGGAGGTGTTGATGGCATTGGCGATCGACTCGTCCATCGGGATCCCGCGCCGCAGATTGCGTCGATGTCGGGTCACGATGAACAGCGCATAGTCGACCCCGACGCCGATGACCATCAGCTCGGCCAGGTACGGCGTGATGTTCGAGACGTTGATCACGTGGCTGAGGATGTAGATCACGCCCAGCCCGCCGACCAGGGCGACCGCTGCGCTGGCCAACGGCAGCACCGTCGCAGCGACCGTGCGGAAGACCAGCGCCAGGATGATCAGCGCTGCCAGGAACCCGATGAACACCGACGGGCCGGACCCGGCCGCTTGGCCGATGCCGTTGAAGGCATTTCCGGTGAACTCCACCTGCAGCGTGCTGCTGTCGAGCTTCTTCAGCGAGTTGTAGACGTTCTTGAACAGACCCGGGTCGAAATGATTGCTCTCCCAGGTGATGGTGACCAGCGCGGTGTCCGACCCGTTCGCGGTGTTGAGCAGTTTCTGGTTGCCCGGGCCGGTGGCGTCCGGCTTCGAGCAGTCGATCGACTGCCACGGCGTGGTGATCAGGGCGACGTGATCGCCTTCGGAGCAGACCTTGACCAGGGCCTCTTTCACCTCTGCGGGCTCCGCCTTGAACGCGTCGCCGTTCTTGCTCTTGATGACCATGGTGCCGTTGGCGCCGTTCTGGCTGTCCAGCCCGGCGTTCTTGAGCAGCTTGGCAACGGTCGCGGTCTCGGTGTGCGGCAGGCTGAACGTGTCTTTGTACGACGCGCCGCCCATCGCGCCGGCGATGGCCTGGGCCGCCACGATCAGGACCAGCCATCCGACGATGACGAACCAGCGACGGCGGATGGCGAACTCGGCTACGGTTTTCATCATTCTCCCGATCGGCGGCAGGGAACTCCCCAGGACGGTCCGTCGGGAACAACGGTAGCGAGCACTGCCGACAGCTCGCGATCGAGTTTTGGCACTCCCGGCGCGTCCTTTGTCCGGTTCTGGCCGCCTCTGACATGAGTACGGTTGATGCCGTGCAGGTGATCAGAGCGGGCCTGGTCCCGTACGAGCAGGCCTGGGCGCGGCAGCGCCAGATCCACACTGATGTCGTCGCCGGCGCGGACGACACCGTCCTGCTGCTCGAGCACCCGCCGGTCTTCACTGCCGGCAAACGCACTCAGCCGTGGGAGCGCCCGACCGACGGCGCCCCGGTGATCGACGTCGATCGCGGCGGCAAGATCACCTGGCACGGGCCGGGTCAGCTCGTCGGCTATCCGATCCTGCGTCTGGCCGAGCCCATCGACGTGATCGCCTACGTGCGACGGGTCGAGGGCGTGCTCATGGAGGTCTGCAGCGAACTCGGCGTCGAGACGATGCGCGTCGACGGACGCAGTGGTGTCTGGC
This sequence comes from uncultured Actinomycetota bacterium, assembly GCA_963850835.1. Classification (GTDB taxonomy): domain Bacteria; phylum Actinomycetota; class Actinomycetes; order Mycobacteriales; family Jatrophihabitantaceae; genus Jatrophihabitans. The sequence continues at coordinate 938,845 of CAWKNB010000012.1, forward strand.
TGCCCGCCGACACCCGGCGCCCGGAGCGCAAGGTCGCCGCGATCGGGGTGCGGGTCGCACAGCGGGTGACCCTGCACGGGTTCGCCCTCAACTGCGATCCGGACATGACCTGGTTCGATCGGATCGTCCCCTGCGGCATCACCGACGCCGGCGTCACGTCGCTGTCGCAAGAGCTCGGCCGCGACGTCACCGTCGCCGAGGTGCTGCCGCTGGTTGCACGCCGGCTGCCTGCGTTGCAGCCCACAGTGGGCGCGGCCGACGAACGCGTACCGTTGCCCGGGTGACTGCGGTTCGTCCCACGCCGGCGCCCGACGGGCGTCGGCTGTTGCGCGTCGAGGCCCGCAACACGCAGACCCCGATCGAGCGCAAACCACCCTGGATCAAGACCCGCGCGGTGATGGGGCCGGAATATCGCGAGCTGCACGAGTTGGTCAAGCGTGAAGGCCTGCACACGGTGTGTCAGGAAGCCGGGTGCCCGAACATCTACGAGTGCTGGGAAGACCGCGAAGCCACGTTCCTCATCGGCGGCGACCAATGCACCCGCCGCTGCGACTTCTGCCAGATCGAGACCGGCAAGCCCGAGGCCCTCGACCGCGACGAGCCGCGCCGGGTGGCCGAGAGCGTCGAGTCGATGGGCCTGCGCTACGCCACCATCACCGGCGTCGCGCGCGACGACCTGCCCGACGGCGGCGCCTGGCTCTACGCCGAGACCGTGCGCCGGATCCACGCCGTGAACCCCGGCACCGGCGTCGAGCTGCTCGCCCCGGACTTCAACGCCGTTCCGGAGCTCCTCGCCGAGGTGTTCAGCAGCCGCCCGGAGGTGTTCGCGCACAACGTCGAGACCGTGCCGCGCATTTTCAAGCGCATCCGCCCCGGCTTTCGCTACGAGCGCTCGCTCGACGTCCTGCGGGCGGCGCGGGCCGACGGTCTGGTGACCAAATCGAACCTGATCCTGGGGATGGGTGAGACGCGCGACGAAATCAGCACCGCCCTCATGGACCTGCACGGCGCGGGGTGCGAGCTGGTGACCATCACGCAGTACCTGCGGCCCTCCCCCAAGCACCACCCGGTCGAACGCTGGGTGCAGCCGCAGGAGTTCGTCGAGCTGCGCGAGGAGGCCGAGGACATCGGCTTCGCCGGCGTGATGAGCGGTCCCTTGGTCCGCTCGTCCTACCGGGCCGGCCGCCTCTACCAGCAGGCGATCGCCGCGCGCGGCTGACAACTATCCTGGGTGGCATGGCCACCACCGGCGGGAAGAAGCCCGCGAAGCCGACGCGCGCGGACAAGAAGGCGGCCCGCGGCGCGAAACGCGCACAGCGCCGCGAAACCTTCCGCAACGTCAAGCAGGCGTTCAGCCTCACCCGCAAGCAGGACTCCCGCTTCCTGCCGTACATCATCATGGCCGCGGTCGCGGCCGCGGCGGTCGTCTACGTGGTCATCTACCTGTTGACGAGCTCGCCGTACTTCGGGATCGTCCCGGCGATCGCCGCGGCCGCGGTCGCCGCGATGCTGGTGTTCTCCCGGCGGGCCCAGAAATCGATGTTCGCGCAGGCCGAGGGGCAGGCCGGCGCGGCCGGCTGGATGCTGCAGCAGAACCTGCGCGGCGACTGGCGGCTGACCCAGGCGGTCGCCGGCACCACCCAGCTCGACGCCGTGCATCGCCTCGTCGGGCGTCCCGGCGTGGTCCTCGTCGCCGAGGGCGCGCCGCACCGGGTCAAGGGCCTGCTGGCGCAGGAGAAGAAGCGCACCGCCCGGGTGATCGGCGAGACGCCGATCTACGACATCACGGTCGGGACCGGCGAGGGCGACGTGCGCCTCTCGAGCCTGAACCGGTATCTGATGAAGCTGCCGTCCAACCTGACCAAGGACCAGGTCGGCACCCTCGAGAAGCGACTCGCCGCCCTGGGTGGCAGCCGCACCGCCCAGCTCCCCAAGGGTCCGATGCCGCAGGGCGCGAAGATGCGCAACGTGCAGCGCACCGTACGGCGCCGAACGTGAGCGGCAGCCGCACGTGAGCGAGGGGGCACGGGTGAGCGCCCCGCAGGCCTTCCGTGGCGAGGCCCTCGGGCTCCCCGCCGCCGGGCCGGGTTCGCTGGCGCCCACCGGCGCCCGGCTGATGGCGTTCCTGGTCGACGCGGTCGCGTCCGGACTGGTGGCCGCCCTGTTCGTGCCGCACCACGGCGGCAGCTCGTTCGCCGACCGGCTGCCCGGCTCGTGGAGCTTGATCCCGTTCGCCATCGACTACGTGGTCGGCATGCTCGTCGTCGGCCGCACGCTGGGCATGTACCTGTTCGGCCTGCGGGTGGTGCGCACGACCCCGGGCGTGCGCATCGATCTCGCCCGCGCGCTGCTGCGCACGGCACTGCTGTGCCTGCTCGTCCCGGCCCTGGTGTTCGACCGGGACAGCCGTGGTCTGCACGACCGGCTCACCGACACCGCGGTTGTGCGAGGCTGAGGGGACACGCGGCGGGTTCAGGCTGGGAAACGTCACGGAAACACTCGGGATATAGGCAGGCAACCGCATATGCCTAGCGTTTGCGGCTCCCATACTGTTCACGGAGGACGGATGTTCACAAGCTCCGACGAGGTCCTGGGCTACATCAAGAACGAGGGCGTCGAGTTCATCGATGTCCGGTTCACGGACCTACCCGGCCAGCAGCAGCACTTCAATGTGCCAGCGGCGACACTGCCGGATGATTTCTTCATCGAGGGCGCCATGTTCGACGGCTCCTCGATCCGAGGTTTCGCGGCGATCCACAAGTCGGACATGAAACTCGTGCCGGACGTCACGACCGCCTACCTCGACCCGTTCCGGGCGGCCAAGACGCTCAACGTCGCGTTCTCCATCGTCGAGCCGCGCACCGGCGAACCGTACGAGCGCGACCCGCGCCAGGTGGCCGCCAAGGCCGAGGCGTGGCTGAAGTCCACGGGCATCGCCGACACCGCCTACTTCGGTCCCGAGGCCGAGTTCTACGTCTTCGACGACGTCCGGTTCCAGACCGCGCAGAACGAGGGCTACTACCACATCGACTCCATCGAGGGCGCCTGGAACACCGGCCGCGTCGAGGAAGGTGGCAACCGCGGTTACAAGACCCGCTACAAGGGTGGCTACTTCCCGGTGCCCGCCGGTCGACCACTACGCCGACCTGCGCGACCAGATGAGCAAGACGCTGATCGCGTCCGGGCTCAAGCTCGAGCGGGCGCACCACGAGGTCGGCACCGCCGGCCAGGCCGAGATCAACTACGAGTTCAACACGCTGCAGGCCGCGGCCGACGACGTGCTGAAGTTCAAGTACATCATCAAGAACGTCGCGTGGGTCAACGGCAAGACCGCCACGTTCATGCCGAAGCCGCTCTTCGGTGACAACGGCTCGGGCATGCACTGCCACCAGTCGTTGTGGAAGGACGGCTCGCCGCTGTTCTACGACGAGCTCGGTTACGCGGGTCTGTCGGACACCGCCCGCTACTACATCGGCGGGCTGCTGCATCACGCGCCGTCGTTGCTGGCGTTCACCAACCCCACGGTGAACTCCTTCCACCGATTGGTGCCCGGCTTCGAGGCGCCGGTGAACCTGGTCTACAGCTCGGGCAACCGCTCGGCCTGCATCCGGGTGCCGATCACCGGCACCAACGCGAAGGCGAAGCGCATCGAGTTCCGGATCCCGGACCCGGCGTGCAACCCCTACCTCGCGTTCTCGGCGATGCTGATGGCCGGTGTCGACGGCATCCGCAACAAGATCGAGCCGGCTGCGCCGGTCGACAAGGACCTCTACGAGCTCCCGCCGGACGAGGCCGCCGCGATCCCGCAGGTGCCCGCCTCGCTCGCCGAGGTGCTCAACGAGCTCGAGGCCGATCACGAGTACCTCACCGAGGGCGGCGTGTTCACCGAGGACATGATCGGCGCCTGGATCAGCTACAAGCGCACCGCCGAGATCGACCCGATCCGGCTGCGCCCGCACCCGCACGAGTTCGAGTTGTACTACGACTGCTGAGTCGTCCACGCGCTGGAGGCCCCGGATTCCGGGGCCTCCAGTCGCTTGTCTGCTGAGCGACGCAGCCGTTGGTCCGCAGGTAGTCCGCAAGACACGGCCGCATTCCACGTTTCCCACGCGGCGCGATGGCCGCGGCTACCGCAGCGCGTGAGGCTTCGTCCTCGTCGGGCCACAGATGCCCGTACACGTCCAACGTCGTCTTGGCACTGGCGTGCCGCAGGCGGGCCTGAACGACCGTCACATCCAGTCCGTCGGCGATGAGCAGACTTGCGAGGTAGTGGCGCAGGTCCTGGAACCGGAACTCACTCGGCAGACCGACGATCCATGGGCGGGCCGCTCGAACGGCGCGTTCGAGCGCCCACGGGCCAACGGGCCGGCCAACCTCGTCGGCGAAGGTCGTGTCCCCTGTACTGCGCCTCAGCGCTGCCGACAGCAGCAGTGCGAGCTCACGAGGGATCGGGATCGGCGTGCGGCTGGTTTCGGATTTCAACGGCTCCGACGGCCACTGAATCGCGGGCGATCACGCCGTCGTGCACAGCATCGCTGAAGATCTGCGACGCCGGGCATGCAGTGCAGACATGTGCGACGTAGCCCGTCCGGCCGACTTCAGGTCGGACGTCCAAGACCTGACCTCGGACGGCTTCACCGCCTCGATCCGCAACCCGTCAACCAGGTCCGGCACCACTCCTCGACAGTGAGCCGCGCCGTCCTTGGGTCCACATAGTCCCCTCGAACTGCGCGGCCGTTACGCCGTTGAGCCACCGGTAAGCGTCGACCTTGCGTTCGAAGTGCCGAGCGTATTCCGTCGTCGCGTCGTCGCGTCGTCGCGTCGTCGCGCACGCCACCGGCCGTCGTTCCGCTTCGCGATGCTCGCCACCGTGCAACGCCTCCTCTCGGCAGGCTGCGGCGCGTTCACATCCTCGATTCGCAACCGGGACGTCACCCCGCGATGGGCCTGTCCGTGCGATCGGGTAGTCCGCCAGCGGCGCGTTGATTGGTCGACAGCTGCGGATCCCAGGCCTGCTGCGTCAGCAGCCGCAGTTCACGGCTCGATAGATTCAAACGCTGGTTCGCGGGTATCCACCGACACCTACGCCCAGCAAACTTTCGAATTGATCTTGGCTAGATGATCAATGTGAAACCACCACGTCGTGCACCATCGTGGCCTGAGCGGTGACGTACGCCGCGCGACCTGCAGCAGATCCAGGAGAGCCGCTCCGCGGCATTCGTTCAGCGGGGGTCGCAGTTCGTCAGGATGATCTCTGGCCGACTGGTCATTGCAGGTTGGTGTGGCGATGTTGCATCGATGCGTGAGCGTGCGGATCGTCCGCAGTGAGCTCGAGGACGATTGCGTCGAGCATGAGCAGCGCGGCCTGCTCGAACAGCGTCCCGCCGAATTGCGCGCTTCCTGAGGTCGGCAATTCGATCGTCGTCTCGGCTAGGCCGCCGAGTGTTGAGCTGGCACGGCCGGTCACGACTATGACGTGCGCTCCCGCATCGGCGGCGACCCGCGCCTGATGAACCGTCGTCGGCGTCTCGCCGGTCGCGGAGATGGCGAGGAGCCCGTCGCCCGCTTGCAGCGCCGGGGTGGTTGCTTCGCCTACGACGTGGACGCAGAGCCCCGTGTGCATTAGACGCATCGCTGCCATTGCGGCCACCAATCCCGACCGGCCCTGTCCACAGCAAAACCAACGCCGCTGCCGATCCGCGAGCACCCGAGAGAAGCAAGCCAACTGCTCGGATGAGACGCCGGCCAACGTGGCGCTCACCTCGGCGAGGACCGTGCCGCGTGGATCGTCCATGGCGGCACTCAGCGCGCGATCGTTTCGCACAGCAGCAACGCCGTGACGCGGTCCGATTTCTCGCCGTTGAAGACGAGGAACGGGTTGGTGGCACTGGGTGCGCCGTCGGCGAGGTCCGCAAGGACCTTTTGCGCGACGCCGGTCTCGGTAACCGCGCCGGCGCTGCCCACCACGATGTCCGGCGCCGCGCCCAGCCGGTGAATCTTTACGGCATCTTCCACCTGGCTCATCGCGAGCAGTAGCAGCTTGACTGCGTCGTGACCCCGCGGGGCATTCACGTCCTCGTGGATGCCGGCGAACCGTAAGGCCACGTTGGAGCCAGTAAGCATCGATGCGCCCAGCGGAATCAAGGCCGCGCATTGGAGCCGGGCATCAGTGACGGCGATCTGGAACCGGACGTCGCTGGGTGCGGGCATGGAGAACCTCCGAAGGATCTTGGGCGCCACGCCGCGCTTCGCGGCGCCGCAACTGATGCGCCGCGATCAGCAGCGATGTGGCGGGGGCGATCATGACTGGACGGCCCGGTGACTGTGCAGCAGTAGCGCGGTCACCAGTGCACCACCGAGCAGTACGTAGGCGCTGGCAGTGAAGGCGGCGGTGTACCCGTCGACGGCTGCAGCGGCGTTGCCGGGACGGCCCTCGTGGGACGCGAGGTAGGACGTGACGGCTGAACTGAACACCGTCGACAGCGCGGCGACGCCGACCGCGCCGCCTATCTGCTGGCTCGTGTTCACCATCGCCGACGCGACGCCGGCGTCGTTGGCCGCAACATCCGCGGTAGCGGTGCTGATCGCCGGAGTGAACGCGTATCCGACGCCGAGGCCGAGCAGGAACATCGGGCCGAGCACGTCATTGGTGTACGTCGCCGATGTGGACAGCTGCGCCAGCCAGGTCATCGCCGCGGCGGCGATGACGAAGCCGACCGGCACGACGCGTCGGGCGCCGAGATGCGGTAGCAAGACCGCGTTCGCCGATCCGGCGGACATCATCACGCCAACGGTGACAGGCAGGAACGCGACGCCGGTCTTCAGCGGGCTGTAGGCGAGGCTCTGCTGCAGGAAGTAGGTGAGGAACAAGAAAACGCCGAACATGGCGCTGAACGCGGTGCCGATCGCGAGGAAGGACGCGGCTCGGTCGCGGTCGGCCACCACGCGCAGCGGGAGCAGCGGCGCGTCCACCACCCGCTCGACGAGGACGAAACCGCTGAGCAGCATTGCACTACCAGCGAGCAACACGACGGTGAGGGGAGCGCTCCACGAGTGCTGTTCGGCGTTGGACAGCCCGTAGACCAAACAGAACAGACCGACGCAGGCCGCGACGACGCCCGGCAGATCCAACCGCGCCGAGCGTCGCGCAGCGACCGGCCGAATCCAGGCGCGCACCCCGGCCGCGCACGGGACGGCGAAGGCGAGGTTGACGTACAGACACCAGCGCCACGACAACCACTGGGTGAGCATGCCGCCGAGGATCAATCCGACCACGGAGCCGCCGGCCGCGACCGCTGAGTAGATCCCGAACGCGCGGGCGCGTTCCTTGCGGTCGGTGAAGGTCAGGTTCAGTGTCGCGAGCGCAGTCGGCGCCAGGACGGCGGCGAAGACGCCTTGCAACACGCGCGCCGCGACGAGCAGCCCGAAGGTCGGCGCGGCCCCGCCGAGCGTTGAGGCGCCGGCGAAGCCGAGCAGTCCGACAAGTAGCGTCCAGCGGCTGCCGAAAAGGTCGGCGAGCCTGCCGCCGACCAGTAGCAGGCTGCCGAATGCCAGCGCGTACGCAGTGATGATCCATTGCCGGCTGTCGGCCCCGAAGCCCAGATCTTGCTGTGCCGACGGCATCGCGATGTTCACGATCGTGAGGTCCAGAACCACCATCAGCTGGGCGACCGCAACGATCGCCAGGACCTGCCAGCGATGGTGGGACCGCGTGTCGCGTGCGATCAGGGGCGCTTGGGTAATGGCCGGGGCCATGGTCATCCTCCTTCGATGATGGGTCGTGCTCGGATGCGGACGAAAGCGCGGCGATCCGGCGCGTCCAGGCCCGGTTCGCCGGACTGAGCAGTTGCGTGGGTGCAGAAGGCGATCATGAAACGTCGTCGCAGTGATGATGCCGCCGGTTCCACCACTGGCCTGCGATTCATTCGACTTCGGTGATTCAGCGTGCTGCCGAGCGCCGGCGCAGACATCCGCCGGTCGGCGGAATTGGCGACTCGTCGAGTGATCCGGGTGGAGCGCGCAGAGTCGTAACCGCTGCTCGGCGGATGTCTCGTGCGTGTGCCCACCCGCACTCTGAACGCATCGCACCGATGCGCTGTTGGGCGCAGGAGAAGATCGTGCGCGACGAGACACGTCGCGTGGTTGTCAAGGTTCCTGCTGTTCTGGCCGCCGTGGGCCTGGCCGTCGGTCTCGGGAGGGTGTGGCCACTGATGCCACCAACAGCGTCGCTGCGCTGAACGCGCCGCGGGCTCGCTGCGCCGGCGACAGCTGACTGAGGTGACCTCGAAGGAGCTGCGCGGTGAGCCAATCGATCAGCTTTGGACAGCTGTTCGACGAACAGGCCGTTGGCCTGCTGCAGGGTGCGCCGTGGCGCCGCTTCGTCGTGCTCGGCGACAGCCTGGCCGAGGGCGTCGAGGAGCACACCGTGGGCTACCCGACCGGTGGATGGGCGGCGACCGTGGCCCGCGTCCTGCGCCGGGTCAATCCTGCACTGGTCTGCCTCAACCTCGGTCGACGCGACCTGCTCGCGGGTGAGGTGCGCGCAACCCAACTCCGGGCGGCGCTCGAGTTCGGACCCGACCTCACCGTCATCGTCTGCGGCGGCAACGACCTCCCGTTGCTCTCGCCGATGCCAGCCAGGGCATCGCCGAGCGTCACGGCGCGATCTATCTGCGCATGACCGAGCACTCGGCAGCGTCTGACCCGGGCATGTACAGCAGCGACCGGCTACACCCCCATGGGCGGGGCACGCGATATTCGCCGGCGCCATCGTCCGCGGGCTCGCCGAGCAGCCTCACGTTCCCGCCGTCGAGCCGAAGCAACGACAAACAGTCAGCCGAGCACGTCGTGATCGGCGGTGAGCGGGCCGCCCGCGTCACCGGTATTGATCACCCCGGCCGGCTCGATGAGCAGGGCATGGACCTCACCGTCGGCGACCGGGCAGTGTTCGGCGCCGCGCGGGACGACGAACAACTGTCCGGTGCCGACGGTGACCGCGCCGTCGCGAAGCTTGATCGTCAGCGCCCCCTCGAGCACGAGGAACAACTCGTCGGTGTCCTCATGGCTGTGCCAGACGAATTCACCCTCGACCTTGACCACTTTCACCTCGTAGTCGTTGAGGCTGGCGACGACCTTCGGTGACCAGTGGTCGTCGAAGCGGGCCAGCCGGTCGGCCAGGTCGATGGCGGCAGTGCTGGTGCCCATGGTGCCTCTCTCCGATCACGATGCGGTGTTCGTTTGTGGTGCCATTCTTCGGCAGAGACGGCGACGCGACATCCGCCATCCGGCGCACTCAGCACGACGAGGACCGTCACAGGGCGGCGGCGCGACGGCGGGCGACCTCGGCGGCGAGCTGCACGCGCGAGGAGATGTCGAGCTTGGCGAACACGTGCGAGAGGTGGGTCTGCACTGTGCGGTGCGAGACGAACAGCTGCTCGGCGATCTGCGGGTTGGACAGGCCCTCAGCCACGAGATCGACGACGGTCCGCTCGGTCGGGGTCAGCCCGTCCCACCCGCTCCGCGGGCGGTCACGGGTACCGCGCACGCCGCGCCGCACGCCGACGGCGCGCAACGCTGCCTCGACGCGCAGCACGCCGCGCGCGGCCTCGAACCGCTCGTAGGTCTCGATCGCTAGTGTGAGCTGCTCGCGCGCAAGCTCCATTCGATCGCAGCGCACGAGCGCCTGCGCTGCCTCCTCACGCACCAGGGCCGTGTCGAGCAGGCGCGGGCCGGCGGCGTACGCCTCGGCGGCATCGAGCAGGAGCGCGGCGTCGTCGCCGACGAGGCCCCGGCAGCGCAGTGCCGCGCCGCCGATCGAGGGGACGGGGGTACCCGCGGCGAGGACGTCAAGAACGGCGCACGCCGACCGTGCCCGCGTGCGCTCCCCCGCGCCGATCGCCAGCCGCACCAGATCCGGCCCGAGGATCGGCAGATCCACACGCTGCCCGTTCGCGATGCACTCGTCCCAGCATCGGCTCAGCGCGTCGAGCGCCACCGCGGGACCGTCGTGCGCCTCGCTGACGAGGGTCCGGGCCCACACCGCCCACGGCCCGCGGTACGGCATGCCCGATCGCCGTTGCAGCAGGCGATCGGCCTCCGCCGCTGCGTGCTCGGCACCGGGCAAGTCGTTGCGGTGCAGGCGGATCAGCGCGATCACCGCGTGGCCGATGAACGCGTTCAGGCTCTCGCCGCCCTCGCCGGCGAGCTCGAACGCGGCCTCGAATTCGACCAGCGCATCGTCCCACTCACCGGCGAGGAACAGCACGCGACCGCCGACCATGTGGTGGCTGGCCAGCGCCCAGCGCAGCCCGAACTCGGCGCAGATCCGGCGGCCGGTGCCGATCGCGGTGATTGCGTCGTCGAACTGGTCGAGATCCATGAGAATGTGCCCGCGGCTGAGGTGCAGTGGGTAGCGGTGTCCGGCCCGGGCCGGGCTGCGCCCGGCCCGTTCGATGGCGTCGTCGATCTGCTCGAGCGCGGCGGGCAGCCGGCCTTGTAGTTGCAGTACGCACGCCCGCACCGCGAGCGCGACGCTCACGCTGAGGCTGTCCTCGGCGCCGGCCGCGTAGGACCGGGTCCGCTCGGTCAGCTCGAGCGCCTGCGCCAGGTCGCCGGTCCAGAAGCTGGCCAGCGACGCCCAGGCGATAGCGCTCACCCGCTCCGTCGCGGATGCGGCGGACGTCGTCGCGTGCAGCAATTCGGCGAGCGCGTCGCCGGCCCGTCCGGACGCGATCAACGCATGCGCGAGGCAGATCCGGGTGGGGACCTGCACCGCCGCGTCGTGATCGTCGCCGAGCAGGTCCTGGCAGGCTTCGATCGCCTCGATGATCCGGCCGGAGAGCAGCAGGCAGCTCGCCCGCTCCAGGCACATGTGGTCGCGTTCGAGGCCAACACCATCCATGAGCGCGAGCGCACGGTTCAACAGCGTCACCGCCACGGAGGGAGATCGCGGCGCCGCGCCGCGCGCGGCGCGGATGATCCACTCGATGGCCCTCGCGTCGCCGGGCACCGCGGCGCGGCTGTACTGCTGGGCGACCTGCAGGACGGGCGCGCCCGCGTCCGCGAGCCGATGCGCCGCCTCGCGGTGCAGGCCGCGGCGCACGCTGACCGGCAGATCCTCATAGATCGCATCGCGGATCAGGTCATGACGGAACCGCAGTCCGTCGTCGCTGTCCTCCAGCACCTGCGCGCTGAGCGCGTCGGCGAGCGCGAGCGACAGGTCGAAGGCGGACTGCCCCGTGGTGGCGGACAGATCGCTGAGGGTGAAGCTCGAGCCGAGGATCGCCGCAGCGCGCAGCAGGGTGAGCGAGCGCTCGGAGAGGTAGCTGACCCGGCGCAGGATCGTCGCGCGCAGCGTCGGCGATAGCGCGCCCGCGTCGACCTCGCTGCGCCCGTCCACGACGGTGATCGCGGCGTCGTCCTGCACTGAGCGCAGCAGCTCGCCGATGAACAGCGGGTTGCCGCCGGCGCGCGACACGGCTGCGCTGAGGCTGGGGCCCGGCGGGCTGGCCGTGATCTGTGTGATCATCGCCGACGCTGCTGCGGCGTCGAGGCCGCCGAGGCGGACGTGGCGGGTGCGCGGCGTGTCGAGCAGCGTGTCGAGCAATCGCTCCAAATCGGGTTCGCGCGGGACGGGTCGCAGGCAGCACATGAGCGCGGTCGGCAGGTACGCAGGGCGGCGGGCGATCGCGGCCAGCGTGACCAGGCTGGACGGGTCGACCCATTGCAGGTCGTCGACGGCGACAAGCATGGGCCCGGCGATGGTCAGTTCCTCGACGAGATCGGCCATCGCGTCGACGACGCGGAACTGCAGGCCTTGATCGCTGGTGACGGTGATCGGGCCGCGGTCGGCCGGTTCTCGTGGCGTCAGCAGTCCAGCGATCTCGGCGCGGCGCGGATCCGTTGCCGTGGCGTCGCAGCCGAGTGCGCGCGCCATCACCCCGAACGGGCGGCCCTGGTCGAGCTCCTCGGCCCGGCCAACGGCGATCTGCATGCCCCGCCGGCGGGCCTCCTCGCAGGCCGCGGCCAGCAGGCGACTCTTGCCGATGCCCGCCTCGCCTTCGATGACCACGATCGACGATCGGTGATTCTCCGCCTCACGCAGCGCGTGGCCGATGACCGCGGTCTCCCGATCGCGCCCGAGCAGCGGGCCCTGGGCCGGCACGGGCGCCAGCGTAACGCCGCGCGGCGATATACGCGGGTTCGCGGATGTCTCGCCGGGCGGCTCGCGCGACCGTTTCCAGAGACCGCCGGCAGTTCGTTGCGGCGGCGCGAGACTGGAGGTAGTGATGCGAGTCTTCGTGGCCGGCGCGAGCGGTGTGATCGGCCGGGCCTTGCTGCCCGTGCTGCGCAGCGAGGGACACGACGTCGTCGGGATGGTGCGCTCTACATCGGGCGCAGCCGTCGTCGGCGGGCTCGGCGCTCGCGTCGAGCAGGTCGACGCACTCGACGGCCCGGCTGTCGAGCAGGCGGTTCGCCGCGCCGAGCCGGACGCGGTGGTGCACCTGCTGACGGCGATCCCGGCCGAGATCAACCCTCGCCGGATGGCCCGCGATTTCGCGGCGACGAATCGACTGCGCTCCGAGGGCACGCGCCTGCTCCTCGGCGCCGCGGACCGCGCCGGCGTCCAGCGGGTGATCACCCAAGGGCTGGCGTGGGCGTACGACCCGGACCAGGGCCCTGGACTGGCCGATGAAGACACGCCGTTCTGGCGACAACCCCCGGCGCAGTTCTCGGCCAACGTCGACGCCCTGCGCGAGCTCGAGGAACGCACACGAGCCGCCGAGGGCCTCGTCCTGCGTATCGGGCATCTCTACGGCTCCGGGTCCATCTACGCGGCGGATGGCTCGTTCGCCCGGCAGGTGCGCGCTGGGAAGATGGCGCTCGTCGGCGGCGGCACTTCGGTGTTCTCGTTCACTCACGCGAACGATGCGGCCACCGCGATCGCCGCCGCCCTCCCCGCCGACGCCCGCGGCGCGCTCAACATCGTCGACGACGACCCGGCGCCGATGAGCGAGTGGCTGCCGGTGTTCGCCGGGCTGGCCGGCGCGCGTGCCCCGCGCAGCGTGCCCTCGTTCGTCGCCCGCATACTGGCCGGCAGCTGGGGCGTCGCGTACATGACGCGGTTGCGCGGCGCCAGCAACGCCCGCGCGAAGACCGCCCTCGGCTGGCAGCCGACATACGCGTCGTGGCGCGACGGCTTCGCCGCGGAGCTGGCCGCTCCGTTCGCCGTAGCTGACGGCCCGGGCGGCAACCGCCCGCAGCGGCGATGAGCATCACCCGTGTCTCTTGGACGTCGCGCTCCGTCCCTGCGATCGCGCGGTCCAGTGCGGTGCGCGCGGACAACCTGATCGTGCTGTCCGGGATCACCGCGGCCGCTGGCGACGGCGACGTCGTCGCGATCGGCGACCCGTACACGCAGATGAAGGTCTGCCTCGCGCCTGCCGTCGCCGAACTGACCGAGCTCGGGGCG
>CAWKNB010000013.1:0-286788 GCA_963850835.1 uncultured Actinomycetota bacterium
TGCGCGGCGTCGTGCCAGGTGCGCCCGATTCCGACGGACACGTCCATGGGCACGTCGAGGGAGATCGCGCCGGCCATCTCTCGGCGCACCAGCGCTTCGACGGCCTCGCGCTCCCCGGCGGCGATCTCGAGCACCAGCTCGTCGTGCACCTGCAGCAGCAGCCGCGAGCGCAGCCCGGCGTCGGTCAGCCCGCGGTGCACCCCGAGCATCGCAACCTTGATGATGTCGGCGGCACTGCCCTGGATCGGCGCGTTCAGCGCGGCACGCTCGGCCATCTCGCGCAGGTTCCGGTTGTCGCTGGTCAGGTTGGACAGGTACCGGCGGCGACCCATGATCGTCTCGGTGTAACCGGTCTGCCGGGCGTCCTCGACCACGGACCGCAGGTAGTCGCGGACCCCGCCGAACCGGGTGAAGTAGGCGTCCATCTGGCCCCGCGCCTCGTCCGGGGTGATCTTGAGCTGCCGGGACAGGCCGAACGCCGACAACCCGTAGGCCAGGCCGTAGCTCATCGCCTTGATCCGCCGCCGCATCTCCGGATCGACCTGCTCGGTGGGGATGTCGAAGGCGCGGGAGGCCACGAAGGTGTGCAGGTCCTCACCGGTGGTGAACGCCTCGATCAGCCCGGCGTCGTGCGACAGGTGCGCCATGATCCGCATCTCGATCTGGCTGTAGTCGGCGGTCATCAGCGACTCGTAGTCGGCGCCGACGGTGAAGGTCTCGCGGATCCGGCGGCCCTCGGCGGTGCGCACCGGGATGTTCTGCAGGTTCGGGTCGGTGGACGAGAGCCGGCCGGTGGCGGCGATGGTCTGGTTGAAGGTGGTGTGGATGCGTCCGTGGTCGTCGACCAGCGGCAGCAGGCCGTCGACCACCGACTTGAGCCGGGCGACCTCGCGGTGGCGCAACAACAGCTCCAGGACCGGATGCTCGGTCTTGGCGTACAGGTCGGCGAGGGAGTCGGCGTCGGTGGTGTAGCCGGTCTTGATCCGCTTGGTCTTGGGCAGCCCGAACTGGTCGAACAGGATCTCCTGCAGCTGTTTGGGCGAGCCCAGGTTGAACTCGCGACCGACCAGCTGATGGGCGTCCTGCTCGACAGCGCGCACGCCGGCGCCGAGTTCGGTCTGCAACGCGATCAGGGCGTCGGTGTCCACGGCGATGCCGACGGCTTCCATGTCGGCGAGCACGTAGGTCAGCGGCAGCTCCATGCCACGCAGCAGCTCGGTGCCACCGCTCTCGGCCAGCTGCTCGTCGTAGGACTCGGCGAGGTCCTTGACGGCACTGGCCTGAACAGTCTCGATCTCGGCGAGAGCGTCATCCGCCTCGTCCAGGCCGCCGTCGAGGGTGAGCTGGCCGGATTCCTCGACGTTGCTGCGCAGCTCGCGGTGCAGGGTGCGCAGCGCGAGGTCGGCGAGGTCGAAGGTGCGCTGGTCGGGCTTGAGCAGATACGCGGCGAGCTGGGTGTCGCTGGTGACACCCAGCAGGTCCCAGCCGTGCTGGCGCAGGGCGAGCAGCGGTCCCTTGACGTCGTGCACGGCCTTGGCGACGTCCGGCTCGGCCAGCCACGCGGCGAGCACCTTGTCGTCGTCGGCGCTCAACGCGACCGGATCGAGATAAGCGGCGGCGCCGTCGGCACCTGCGAGCGCGAGGCCGCTCAGGGTGCCGGTGCCCCGGCCCCAGGCGCCACGGAACGCCACGCCGACCCGCTTCCCGTCGCGGGCGTGCTCGTCGAGCCATTGGGCGACATCGTCGGGGCCGAGGCGGCTGATCGTGACGTCGAAGCCCTCGTCGGCCTCGGGAGCGGCGGCGTCGACGGTGGCGAACAATCGCTCCCGCAGCACCCGGAACTGCAGGTCGTCGAAGAGCCGGTGCACCTCGTCGCGATCCCACTGGCGCCGGGCGAGGTCGACGATGTCGACGTCGAGGTCGACGTCGCGCACCAGCTCGGTGAGGCGCCGGTTCAGCTCGACGCCGGCCAAGTGCTCGCGCAGGGCGTCGCCGACCTTGCCTTTGACGGTGTCGACGTGGTCGATCAGTTCGCGCAGGGTGCCGTACTCGCGTACCCACTTGGCCGCGGTCTTCTCCCCCACCCCGGGGATCCCGGGCAGGTTGTCGCTGGGATCGCCGCGCAGGGCCGCGTAGTCCGGGTACTGCGCCGGGGTGAGGCCGTACTTGGCGTCGACCTCCTCAGGGGTGAAGCGGGTCATCTCGCTGACCCCACGGCGCGGGTAGAGCACGGTGACCTGATCGGTGACGAGTTGCAACGCGTCGCGATCGCCGGTGCAGATCAACACGTCGAGCCCGGCCGCGGTGGCCTGCCCGGTGACGGTGGCGATCACGTCGTCGGCCTCGTACCCCTCGACCATCATGGTCGGGATGCGCAGCGCGTCGAGCACCTCGCGGATCAGCGTGACCTGACCGCGGAAGTCGTCGGGCATCGAGCTGCGGCCGGCCTTGTAGTCGGCGTACGCCTCGCTACGGAAGGTCTTGCGGGACACGTCGAAGGCGACCGCGATGTGGGTGGGTTCCTCGTCGCGCAGCAGGTTGATCAGCATCGAGGTGAACCCGAACACGGCGTTCGTGGGCTGCCCGGTGGTGGTGGACATCTCCACCTCGCGCAGCGCGTAGAAGGCGCGGTAGGCGATCGAGTGCCCGTCGAGCAACAGCAGCTTGCCGGTCGCGGTGGCGGTGCTCGTGCTCACGCTGCCCACTCTAGGGGGCGGGTCGGACGACGATCGGCGACCCGATCAGGCGCCTCGGGTGGCCGTCCGGGCGACGAGTGCGAGCCGTTCGGCCCGGGTGCGGCGGGCGCGGCGCAGGACCGCGACGCGGTCGCGCACGTCGGTCAGGCCGAGCGAACGGCGCAGCATGGCAGTACTGGCCACGCGGCGCACCACGACGGGGGCGAAACCGAGCCGGGCGAGGTACCGGTTGCCCTCGCGCGAGCCGGCCGCGGCACTCGCGACGAGATGCTCGACGCCCAGTTCCTCGGCCACCTGCACCGCCGCGCTCAGCAGCGCGCGGCCGACGCCGCGACGCCGGCAGGCAGGCATCACGAGCAGGTGGGTGACGTGCAGGACCGGGGTGGTGTCGACCGCGTTGAGTTCGTCACGGCCGGCGGCGAGCATGCCGACGAGCTCGCCGGCGTCGTCGCAGGCGACGAGTACGACGCGGTCCGGATCGCTGCGGACGGTCTCGAAGCGCTCCGCTAGCTGCGCGACCGTGGCCTCGGCCAGGGTGCGGCTGGTGAGCGCGGTGCTTGCGATGTCGGTCGCGCGGACCAGCATGGCCAGATCCGTCGCGTCACCCTGCTCGGCCGGGCGGACCCGGACATTCGCGCGCGCCATACTCCCGCCTCTCACCGGCTGTGAACCGGACTAGGAATTGCACAGACAACGATATGGGGGTTGGTCACGATTTGGGAACGGCCCTGTGAGGCTGGCAAGTAGCTGTTCAGCGCCTTCCGCGATCGCTACCAGCCCGCTACGATGCCGCGATTTCCTCGCCCAGGTAGGCGGCCCGGACCCGATCGTCGGCCAGCAGCTCGGCGCCGGTGCCGGTGAGCACGATCTCGCCGGTCTCCAGCACGTAGCCGCGGTCGGCCAGCCCGAGCGCCTGCGAAGCGTTCTGCTCGACCAGCAATACGGTCACGCCGGTCTGGTTGATCTCGCGGATGATCTCGAAGATCTGCCCGACGATGATCGGCGCCAGACCCATCGACGGCTCGTCCAGGAGCAGCAGCCGGGGTTTGCCCATCAGGGCCCGCCCGATCGCCAGCATCTGCTGCTCGCCACCGGACAGCGTGCCGGCCTGCTGCTTGTAGCGTTCGCGCAGCCGGGGGAACAACTCCAGGACGTGCTCGAGGTCGTTCTTGTCCACGGTCTTGAACCGGAACGCACCCATGTCGAGGTTCTCGGCCACGGTCATCCGCGGGAACACGTGCCGGCCCTCGGGCGCGTGGCACACGCCGAGCCGGATGAGATCGTGGGCCGGGATGCCGTCGATGCGCGTTCCGGCGAGGGTGATCGAGCCGGCGACCGGACGCATCATCCCGGACACGGTCTTCTGCGTCGTCGTCTTCCCGGCACCGTTGGCACCGAGCAGTGCGACGATCTCGCCCTCGTACACGCTGAAGCTGATGCCTTTCAGCGCCGCGATCGCGCCGTAGCGCACCTCGATGGAATCGACCTCGAGCATCGGCCGTTTGCCGTCGCCGGACTCCCCCGGCTCCCCGGTGTGCTTCGTGAGGTCCTCCGGCACGTGCTCACTCATTCGCTGCATCCTCTGCACGTTGCCCGGCCGCGACGGCCTCGGTGTCGATCAAGTGCAGTTCCGGCTGTGCGACGTCGCCGACCTCGTCCGCCGAGGTACCGAGGTAGGCCGCGATGACCACCGGGTTTCGCTGGATCTCGGTCGGGGTGCCCTCGGCAATCTTCTCGCCGAAGTTGAGTACGACGATGCGGTCGGCGATCGACATGACCAGCTTCATGTCGTGCTCGATGAGCAACACGCTCGTGCCGCGGTCGTGGTTGATGCGCCGGATCAGCTCGGCGAGGTCGCGCTTCTCCGCCGGGTTGGTGCCGGCCGCCGGCTCGTCGAGCAACAACACACCGGGGTTGGTGCCGAGCGCCCGGGCGATCTCGAGTCGGCGCTGCTCACCGTAGGCGAGGGAGCCCGCGAGCTCGTTCGCCCGCGACGCCAGACGCACCTCGCGCAGCAGGTCCAACGCCTGCGCCGTGCTCTCGCGCTCCTCGCGACGTTGCCACGGCATCCCGAGCATCGCCGCCACCGGACCGGACCGCTGCCGCGTCTCGATCCCGATCTTGACGTTCTCGATGGCGGTGAGCGCCGGGAACAGCCGGATGTTCTGGTAGGTACGGGCGACGCCGAGATGGTTGATGAGGTGGGTCTTCTTGCCCAGCACGTTGACCATCGGCTCGCCGGGGCGACCGGAGGCCTCGATGCGGCCCTCCTGGGGCCGGTACACGCCGGTGAGCGAGTTGAACAGCGAGGTCTTGCCGGCGCCGTTGGGGCCGATGACGGCGAGGATCTCGCCGCGGTGCATGGACATCGTCACGTCGTTGAGGCTGACGACACCACCGAAGCGCAAGGTGACGTGCTCGATGTCGAAGACCAGGTCGGTGCTCTGCGCGGTCGCCGTCACGGACGTCACATCCCCTCGCCCGCGGGCACGGCCCGCACCTCGGAGCTGGACGTGGCGTCGAGGCCGTGCAGCTCGGCGGCACGCCGCCGGGCCGGGATGAGACCGGCCGGCCGGAAGATCATCATGGCCAGCAGGATCGCGCCGATCCACATCTGCCGGTCTTCCAGCGGCACCTGCGCCTTCAGGAACTGCGGCAGCCAGGTGAGCACCGCGGCGCCGGCGATGGCACCGGCGAGCGAACCCATGCCACCGAACACGACGTAGGCCACGATCAGGATCGAGTTCTGCAGGGAGAACAGCGACGGGTCGAAGTACCCCACCTGGGTCGCGAAGAAGACACCGGCGAGCCCGGAGGTCGAGGCGCCGATCGCGAATGCGAGCAGCTTCATCCGGGTGGTGTTGATGCCGGTGGCCTGCGCGGCGACCTCGTCCTCGCGGATGGCGGCCCACGCGCGGCCGATCCGCGACCCTTCCAACTTGTAGAAGAGCACGACGACGACGATCAGGAAGAACAGCAGCAGGTACCAGTAGGGCAGGTTGTCCAGGCCCCAGTGGATCTGGATCGGGCCGAGCTTGAACACCGGGTTCGGCACGTTCGGGCCGGTGGGGCCGCCGGTCAGGTTCCCCGGGTTGTTGATCGCGAAGATCTGCACGATCTCACCGAAGCCGAGGGTCACGATCGCCAGGTAGTCACCGCGCAGCCGCAGGGTCGGCACGCCGAGGACCACGCCGGCGAGCAGGCAGGCGCCGATCGCGAACGGGATCGCCCACAGCGGCGACAGGTGCAGCCACGACGGCGGCTTCAAGGGCAGCGAACCGGTGATGTAGGCCGTCGTGTAGGACCCGATGCCGTAGAACGCGATGTACCCGAGGTCGAGCAGGCCGGCCCAGCCGATCACGACGTTCAGGCCGACGGCCAGCAGCAGGTACGGGCCGATCTGGGTGACGATCGTCGTCTGCCACTCGGCGGTGAGCGTCGGGGGGTAGAACAGCGCGACGACCAGCGCCAGCGCGATGACGGTCAACCCGAGCTGCGAGCGGGCGAAGTCGGTGTCGGGCACCTGATGGGCCGCCTCGGTCGCCACGGTGGCCGGCTTCGCCCGCTTCGACGCGCCCCGCCAGGCCAGGACGCCGGCCGTGGCGAACATGCCGTAGGCGATGCACAGCGCCCAGCCACCATCACCGAGGTTCTGCCACAGCGAGCCGTACTGCCGAGCGGCGTTGACCCCGGCCTGCGACAGGTCGTACATGGCGACGAGGTTGAGAACCAGTCCGGCGAGACCGAGCAGCGCACCGAGCCCACCGAGCAGCCGGTGCCGCAGGTAGCAGCCCGCGACGGTGATCACCGCGACGGCCGCGGCCAACAGGATCCCGAACCAGCTGACGTACGCGGCGCCGTAGGCGGACAGTGCGGTGCCTTCGAAGCGGTCGGACAGATCGCTCCAACCCAGGTCCAGTTGCAGCGGCGCGAACCAGGACACGGCCACGAACGACAGGATCGCCAGCACCACGCCGATGACCGCCGGCGGGAAGCCCGGGCCGCCAGGCCATGACGTCCTCGACGAACTTGCGCGGGTTCGCCTCGTCCTTCTTCGCGAACACGATGACCAGTCCCGCCGCGGCGGAGACGAGGAAGCCGACGACGGCCATGTACGCGCCGAGCGAGTGGTCGATCTTGCCGTCCCAGTCGGCGAGGCTGTGCTGTGCGTAGTACGCGATGATCGCCGAGATGACGCCCACCGCGGCCAAGGCCCAGGCGAATGCCTTGATGCCGGTGATGATGGCGACGGCGCCGAGCAGCAGAGCACACGATGGTGAGCGTCCAGGCCAACCAGCCGAAGAACTGGGCGGCCACGGTGGGCACCCCGCTCGAGTCGGACACCGCGTTCGAGACGTCGCTGAACTGGCCGACCGGGTCGTACCAGTTCATCAGCACGAGCGAGATGATGACCAGCAGGAAGCCGGTGGCCACGCCCGCGGCGCCGCTACGTTTCAGGTACGGCGCGAGCAACGGCCAGAACGTGATCGCGAAGAACAGCGCCACCCCGATGAGCAGGAACACGACGATGCGCGGGGAGAAGACCGCGTGCTTGAAGGCGATGCCGAAGTCGGTCTGGGTGCCTTCCTGGTCGCCGATCATCAGCGCCAGCACGAAACCGCCGCCCAGACAGGCCGCCAGCCGCTTCCAGGTCTCCTTCGTGTTGGCCAGTCTCATGCCGTCCGTCCCAACCGCTCGCCGAGGATGCCGGTCGGTCGCACGACGAGTACGAGGACCAGCACGACGAAGCTGATGACGTCGACCCACTCCGCGCCGATGAAGAAGAGGTTGCTGATGAGCACCTCGACCTCACCCAGCAGCAGGCCGCCGAGCATTGCACCGCGGATGTTGCCGATGCCGCCGAGAACTGCGGCGGCGAACGCCTTGACGCCGGGTGTGAAACCCATCGTGTAGCTGGCGCCGAAGGCCATGCCGAACAGACAGCCCGGCGACGCCGGCCAGCGCGCCGCCGATGACGAAGGTGCGCGAGATCGTCTTGTCGATGTCGATGCCCATCAGCGCGGCGGTGGGCGCGTCCTCGGCCACCGCCCGGATCCCGCGGCCCATCTTCGTCTTGTTCACCAGGCGGTCGAGGAAGATCATCATGAGGAACGCCACGACCACGATGAGGATCGTCATCGTGCTGATCTTCAGGTGCTTGGTGTTGACGACGTTGTGCGACAGGTTGAAGTACGTGGGCTCCCCGCCAGTGGTGCCGGGGAAGGCGTTGTTCGGTAGATGGTTGAACAACTTCCCGGCGAGATTGGACAAGAAGAGTGACGCCCCGATCGCACTGATCAGGAACGCCAGCTTCGGAGCACCACGCTTGCGCAGCGTCTTGTAGGCCACCTTCTCCAGAACCCACGCGACGATCGCGCCGGTCACCGCTCCGATGATCAACCCGGAGAGCAGGGTCAGCGGTATCACGAAACCGCTCAGATGTCGGCCACCGAGGATGCCGTTGACGGCCAGGTAGCTGCCGAACGCGCCGGCCATGAACACTTCGCTGTGCGCGAAGTTGATCAACTGCAGCACGCCGTAGACGAGGGTGTAGCCGAGCGCGACGAGCGCGTACAGCGAGCCCTGCTGGAGACCAATGATGAGGTTCTGCGGAAGTTGTTCGAACCAACCCTCACTGGCCAAAGCAGCGCACCCCCATCAGGACGACATCAGCAGCAGCAGATTAGCGGCACCAGCGTGCCATGGCACGCAAGGGTGGCCGCGCGATGTGCGTCCGGCCGCCCCGGCGTCGGTGAAGGTGCGTTAAGACAGGTGGGACGGCCCGATCGTTCGGGCCGTCCCACCATGGGTCGAGCTACTTCACTTCTGGTCCTTGATGTCACCGATGACCTTGATGTTGCCGCCGACCTGGTGGTAGATGTTCACGACCTGGGTCTGCTCGGACAGGTCACCGTCGGACTGGAACTTGATCTCCGCGGTGATGCCCTTGTAGTCGGCTGCCTTCACCTTCGCCTCGACGCTGGCGCGGGTCGGGTTCGGCCCGGCGTCCTTGATCGCCTGGATGAGCAGGTTGGTGGCGTCGTAGGCCTCGGGCGAGTACGTCGACGGCGGGGTGTTGAACTTCTTCTGGTACGCCGCGGCGAAGTCCTTGGCTGCCGGCAGCGTGGTGGCGTCCGCGCAACCGCAGGTCATGTACCAGCCGTCACCGGCCGAGCCGGAGCTCTTGCTGAACACCGTGGACTTGATGCCGTTACCGCCGACCGTGATGCCCTTGAAGCCGGCCGCCTTCAGCGCCTTGGCCAGCAGCGCGGCCTGCGCGTCGTAGCCGCCGTAGAACAGCGCGGTGGCGCCCGAGGAAGCGATCTTCTGCGCGATCGGGTTGTAGTTCTTGGTGCTCGTGCCGTCGAGGCCCTGTTCGGTGACCTTGATGCCCTTGGCCTTGGCCTCCTTGGTGACGGTGTCACCGACGCCCTGGCCGTACGGGCTGAGGTCCTGCAGCACGAACAGGTTCTTGATGCCCTTGCGCGCCAGCCAGTCGGCGGCCGCCGTGCCCTCGACGTTGTCGTTCGGGACGATGCGGTGGTAGGTGCTCCAGCCCTGCTGCTGCAAGGTGCCCTTCGAGGCCGACGGGGTGATGAAGGCCATGCCGGCGGCGCTGTAGATCTTGCCGACCGCCAGGGTGCTGCCGGAGAAGCTCGGACCGATCTCACCGAGCACGTCCGGGTCCTGGGTCAGGACGCGGGCCGCGGCCGGCGACTTGGTGGGGTCACCTTCGTCGTCGGACTTGACCAACTGGACCTTGAAGCCCAGCGAGGAGTTGGCGTTCGCCTGGTCGACGGCGATCTCGGCGCCGTACTCCTCGTTGATGCCGAGCTGGGCGTTGGCGCCGGACAGCGGGCCTTCGAAACCGATCTTGTAGGTCTTGCCCGACCCACCACCTGCAGCCGCGGAGCTACCGCCACTCGCTGCAGCCGAACCGCCAAGGCCGCCGCCACCGCTCTTCTTCCCACCGCTGCTCGAGCAGCTGGTGAGGGCCATGGCACTTGCCGCGGCCAACACCACCACCGTGGTCGTCACTCGTGATCGCACTGCATAGCCTCCTGTGAGGGCGTGAGACGTGTTCTGGCGCCGGATATATCGAAGCCGTTGGCGGGACGTTAGTCGAAAGTCGGCGTGAGGGTGTACCCGGCGGCGGGCTGCTCGGCCGGTCGTGACCAAATCTCCACACACTCCGAGTAGCTACTGGGCAGTAGCTGTGGACGGCGTGCTGGCCTCGCTCAGGACCACCTCGGCAACGGTGCGCATCGACGTGCGGTTGTCCATCGCCGCCCGCTGGATCCACCGGAACGCTTCCGGCTCGCTCAACGCGTGCTTGGTCATCAAGATCCCCTTCGCGCGCTCGATCAGCTTGCGGGCCTCGAGCCGCTCGCGCAGCCCGCTCACCTCGGACTCGAGCGCACGGATCTCCGCGAACCGCGATGTCGCCATCTCGATGGCCGGCAGCAGGTCGTGCTTCTGGAACGGTTTGACGAGGTAGGCCATCGCGCCCGCGTCACGCGCCCGCTCGATCAGGTCGCGCTGGCTGAACGCCGTCAACATCACCACCGGCGCGATCCGCGCCTCGGTGATGTGCGCCGCCGCGACGATCCCGTCGACCTTCGGCATCTTGACGTCGCAGATCACCAGGTCCGGACGCAGCTGCTGGGCGAGACCGATCGCCTGCTCTCCGTCGGCCGCCTCGCCGACGACGTCGAAGCCCTCTTCCTCGAGCATCTCCCGCAGATCCAGCCGGATCAGGGCCTCGTCCTCGGCGATCAACACCCGGATAGGCGGCCCCGCCGGGTCGGGCACGGGTGCGACTACCAACGGTGTCCCCTCCGGTCCCTGTTCCTCGTCGAACAAGTCATCAGCGTAGTCCGACTAAGATTTCGGGGACGTCACGCCCCTGTGGCGAAATCTGGCAAACGCGATGGTCTCAAACACCATTGCCGAAAGGCTTGTGGGTTCGAATCCCACCGGGGGCACCGAACTGGCGGAAATTGTCAGTGGTCGTCGACACCATGTCGGCATGCAGCAGACGACACCGGCGCCGCCCGCGACTCGCGGTCAGTGCTGGATCTGCGCGGGAAGCGTGGTCCCCGACGACGGCTGCGCGGCCTACGCCTATGTGCTCGGCCACTATCTCGGTAGCGGCCACCTGGAGACCGCGGCGCGGATTCCGGTGCTGCGCATCTCCACCTGCACCGACTATCCAGCCGTCGCGGCCGAGATCCGTCGTGCGCTCGCCGAGGTGCGTGATTCGCAACCCGCGCTGGTCGCGGTCCGACGAACTGCCCGCATGCAGACCGTCCAGTCGTATTGGGAGCACTGGCCGTGCCTCATTCCGCAGCACGGCCCGGGCCGCAATCACGAACGGCCGATCGTATTGGAGCCATGGCAACGCGATGTCGTCCGGGCGCATCCGTGGCCGTTGATCCGCGGGCTGATTCATTCCGACGGATGCCGGGCCATCAATCGCGTCCTGGCCGGCGGAAGGAGTTATCGCTATCCGCGGTATTTCTTCAGCAACACATCGAGCGACATTCTCTCCATCACGGCCGCCGCACTCGATCACGTCGGCGTGGCATGGCGCTACAACCGGCCCGACAGCATCTCGATCGCGCGCCGCGAAGCCGTCGCGGCAATGGACGCACACGTGGGCCCGAAACGCTGACCCGGACGAAGGGGCAGGCGCTGTCGCGTTCTGTCACCATCCAGGCATGATCTCGACTGCGCGCATCACCGCCTTCGTCGCCACCACCGACCTCGCCAGGGCGGTCGGCTTCTACGTCGACGTCGTCGGCCTCACGCTCCTCGGCCGCGACGACCCGTTCGCGGCCGTCGTCGATGGGCTCGGCGCGCACGTGCGCATCACCGTCGTGCACGAGAAGGCCGAGGCGCCGTACACGGTGCTCGGCTGGGAGGTGCCCGATCTCGACGCCGCGGTCGACGAGCTGCGCGGGCGAGGTGTGCGCTTCACCCGCTTCGACGGCATGGACCAGGACGACCACGATGCGTGGACCACGCCGGACGGGACCCGCGTCGCGTGGTTCGCCGATCCGGACGGCAACACGTTGTCGTTGCACGGCCGCGCGGACTAGGACTCGATCGACCGCACCCGGACCATGCCCTCCTGCACGACGCTGGCGATGTGCACGCCCGAGCGGGTGTAGAACCGGCCACTGGCCAGGCCGCGCCCGCCCGCTGCGGAGGGCGACTCGGTGGAATAGAGCAGCCAGTCATCGGCGCGGAAGGGGCGGCGAAACCACATTGCGTGGTCCAGCGACGCCATCGCGACCCCTTGGGTGCCCGCCCGCAAGCCGTGTCGGGACACGACGGCGTCGAGCAACGTCAGGTCGGAGACGAACGTCAAGATGCAGACGTGCAACAGCGGGTCGTCAGGCAATGTGCCATTGGCCCGGATCCACGCACGGAAGGGCCCCTCGCGCGGGTCGTCGGTGTTCGCGTGCCACGACGGCAGGTCGACGAATCGCACGTCGATCGGCCCGGACGTAGGTCTCCCGTCCTCACCCTCGTGCCACGACGGATCGTTCCAGGGCTCGATCATCGACTGCAAGGACTCCGGGCCGGGCACGTCGGGCATCTGCGTCTCGTGCTCGACGCCCGGCTGGTCGAGTTGGAACGAGGCGGAGAACGCGAAGATGGGCCCGTCGTCCTGCTCGGCAACCACCCGCCGGATCGAGAACGAACGCCCGTCGCGCAGGCGATCCACCGCATAGCGAATCGGAACCCGAGGATTGCCGGGGCGCACGAAGTAGGAGTGCAGCGAGTGGACGAACCGGTCCGCCGGCACGGTGCGGCCGGCCGCGACCAACGCCTGCCCCGCGACCTGACCACCGAACACCCGCTGCGATCTCGCCTGCGGGCTCAAGCCTTCGAACTCGTCCGTCAGCGAGGCGCTCGAGGCTGAGCAATCGGACCAACGCGTCGACCGCGCGCTGGCCCGCGTCGACGTCGACGGACTCAGCCATGCCGCAGGACGTCGCCGATCCGGTGCACCCGGATCGTGTTCGTCGAACCCGGCGTCGACGGCGGGGTGCCGGCCACCACGATCACCAGGTCATGCGGGTGGCACACACCGCGGGTCACCAACGCGGAGTCGACCTGGCGCACCATGTCGTCGGTGGTGTTGACCGTCCACACGAGATGCGCCTCGGCGCCCCAGAGCATGGCCATCTGCCGTTGCACGTGCTCGCTCGGGGTGAACACCAGCAACCGCTGGGTGGGCTGCAGCCGCGCCAGCCGGCGCGCGGTGTCGCCGGTCTGGGTGAACGCCACCAGCGCCACCGCGCCGAGCGCGTCGCCGAGATCCATCGCCGCCTTGACGATCGCGCCGCCGGACGTGCGCGGCGCGTGCATCAGGGCGCCGGGCCGGGTGCCCGACTGCTCGACCGAGAGGATGATGCGGCTCATGGTCGCCACGGCCTGGACCGGGTACTTGCCGACGCTGGTCTCGCCGGAAAGCATCACCGCGTCGGTACCGTCGATGACGGCGTTGGCGACGTCGGAGGCCTCGGCCCGCGTCGGCCGCGAGTGGGTGATCATCGACTCCAGCATCTGGGTCGCGACGATCACCGGCTTGGCGTTGTCGCGGCAGATCTGGATCGCACGTTTCTGCACGACGGGCACCTGCTCGAGCGGCATCTCGACGCCGAGATCGCCGCGGGCGACCATGATGCCGTCGAAGGCCAGCACGATGTCGACCAGCGCCTCGACCGCCTCGGGCTTTTCGACCTTCGCAATCACCGGTACCCGGATGCCCACGTGGTCCATCACCCGATGGACCAGCTTGACGTCTTCGGGGTGTCGCACGAACGACAGCGCGACGAAGTCGACGCCGAGGCGCAACGCGAACTCGAGGTCGCTCTCGTCCTTCTCGGACAGCGCCGGGACGCTGACGTCGACCCCCGGCAGCGACAGGCCCTTGTTGTTGCTGACCACGCCGCCCTCGGTGACGTCGCAGACGACATCGGTGCCGTCGCGGACGTCGACTGCGATCAGCGCGACGTTGCCGTCGTCGACCAGCAACCGGTCGCCCGGCTTCACGTCCGCAGGAAGTTGCTTGTAGGTGGTCGAGACGCGGTCGTGGCTGCCTTCGCAGTCGTCGACCGTGATCACCACGCGCTCGCCGGTGGCCCACGTGACCGGGCCCTCGGCGAAGGTGCCGAGCCGGATCTTCGGGCCCTGCAGGTCGGCCAGCACGGCGACGTTGCGCCCGGTGGCCGTCGCGGCCTGGCGGATCTCGTGGAAGCGGCGGCCGTGGTCGGCGTGCACGCCGTGGCTGAAGTTGAGCCGGGCGACGTCCATCCCCGCCTCGACGAGCGCGCGCGCCCGCTCGGGCGAGTCGGTCGCAGGCCCCAGCGTGCAGACGATCTTGGCGTGCCGGATCACACTCTCAGCGTAGGGGTTACCGGCCGGGAACCGTCGGCGCGGCTCAGTTCTGCGCCGTCGCCGGGGCGGCGTTCAGGACTTGGCGGCCGCCATCACCGCGGCGTCGACGTCCTCGCCCGCGGCCTCGGCACGCCGGGTGGCCTCGAGCACGCGCTGGAAGTCGCGGGCGACGATCGCGCTGAACCGCTCACGCGCCGCCGGCCAGTTGGCGAGCAACGCCGCGCCGACGGACGACTCGGTGCAGCGCACGTGCTCGGTGACCACCTGGTGCAGACGGCGCGAGTCCTCCTCGGTGAGCGTCGCGACATCGACCAGCTCGGTGTTGACCAGTTCCGTGTCGAGGTCGAGCACGTAGGCGAAGCCTCCGGACATGCCGGCGCCGAGATTGCGTCCGGTGCTCCCGAGGATCACCGCGATCCCGCCGGTCATGTACTCGAGCGCGTGGTCGCCGACGCCCTCGGCCACCGCCGTCGCGCCGGAGTTGCGCACGCAGAACCGCTCCCCCACGACGCCGCGCAGGTAGATCTCGCCGGCCGTCGCCCCGTAGGCGATGACGTTGCCGCCGATCACGTTGCGTTCGGCCACGAACGGCGCCTGCGGCGACGGCCGCACCGCGAGCACACCGCCGGACAATCCCTTCCCGACGTAGTCGTTGGCGTCGCCGATCAGACGCAGGGTCATGCCGCGCGGGACGAACGCGCCGAAGGACTGCCCTGCCGATCCGGTGAAGGTGATGTCGATGGTGCCGGGGGGCAGGCCGTCAGCGCCGTAGCGGCGGGTCACCAGCGAGCCGAGCATCGTGCCGACCGTCCGGTTGACGTTGCGCACCGGCAACTCCAGCCGCACCGCGGAACCATCGAGGAGCGCGCCCTCACTGAGCTGGATCAGCGTGTTGTCCAGTGCGGCGTCGAGGGAATGGTCCTGGTCGCGGGAGCGGCGCAGGGCCTGGTCGTACGGGTTGGGCGGCGTGGCGAGCATCGGCGTGAGGTCGAGCCCGTCCGCTTTCCAGTGGTCGATCGCCTTGACGGTGTCGAGCACCTCGACGTGTCCGATCGCCTCGTCCAAGGAGCGGAATCCGAGCTCGGCGAGGATCTCGCGGACCTGTTCGGCGATGTACTCGAAGAACGTCTCCACGAACTCCGGCTGGCCGGTGAACCGCTCCCGCAGCACCGGGTTCTGGGTGGCGACCCCGACCGGGCAGGTGTCCAGGTGGCAGACCCGCATCATGATGCAGCCGGACACGATCAAGGGCGCGGTGGCGAAGCCGTACTCCTCCGCCCCGAGCAGTGCGGCGACCACGACGTCGCGGCCGGTCTTCATCGCACCGTCGACCTGCACCGTGATCCGGTCGCGCAGGCCGTTGAGCATCAGGGTCTGCTGGGTGTCGGCCAGACCCAGCTCCCACGGCAGTCCGGCGTGCTTGAGCGACGTGAGAGGGGCAGCGCCCGTGCCGCCGTCGTTTCCCGAGATGAGCACGACGTCGGCATGTGCCTTCGACACCCCGGCGGCGACGGTGCCGACGCCGGCCTCGGACACCAACTTGACGTGCACCCGCGCCTGGGGGTTGGCGTTCTTGAGGTCGTGGATCAGCTGCGCCAGATCCTCGATGGAGTAGATGTCGTGGTGCGGCGGTGGCGAGATCAGCCCGACACCGGGCGTGGAGTTGCGGGTGCGGGCGATCCACGGATACACCTTGAAGCCGGGCAGTTGCCCGCCCTCGCCCGGCTTCGCGCCCTGGGCGACCTTGATCTGGATGTCGTCGGCGTTGACGAGGTAGTGACTCGTGACCCCGAAGCGGCCCGATGCGACCTGCTTGACCGCGGACCGACGCAGGTCGCCGTTCTCGTCGCGTTCGTAGCGGCGCGCGTCTTCGCCGCCCTCGCCGGTGTTCGACTTGCCACCGATGCGGTTCATGGCGATCGCGAGGGTCTCGTGCGCCTCGGCCGAGATCGAACCGTAGGACATCGCGCCGGTGGCGAAGCGAGTGATGATCGAGCTCGCCGACTCGACCTCGTCGATCGGCACCGGCGTCCGCTCGTGATTTCGGAACTCGAACAGCCCGCGGAGGGTGCCGCCTTCTCGATTGAGCCGTTCGACCTCTTCGGTGTATTCGCGGAAGACGTCGTACCGCCGGGCCCGGGTGGCGTGCTGCAGCAGGAAGACCGTCTCCGGGTTGAACAGATGCAGCTCACCCTCGCGGCGCCACTGGTACTCGCCGCCTACGTCGAGGCGACGGTGGGCGCGCGACGTGGCGACGAACGGGTACGCGGCCTGATGCCGTGCGCCTGCCTCGTCGGCGAGCACGTCGAGGCCCACGCCGCCGAGCCGCGACGGCGTGGCACCGAAGTACTCCTCGACCACCGCACTGGACAGCCCGAACGCCTCGAACACCTGCGCGCCGGTGTAGGACTGGATCGTCGAGATGCCCATCTTGGACATCACCTTCAACACACCCTTGCTCAGGGCCTTCACGTAGTTGCCGATGGCGGTACGCGCCAAAGCGCCTGGTCCTCCGGTCGGCGCGCGCCGCCCCTGGACGTCGGTAATCGCACCGTTCGCGACCAGGTCCTCGATCGACTCGAAGGCCAGGTAGGGATTCACCGCCGCCGCGCCGTAACCGATCAGCAGCGCGACGTGGTGCACCTCGCGGGCCTCACCGGTCTCGACGATCAGGCCGGCTTGGGAGCGCTGGCCGGTGCGCACCAGGTGCTGGTGCACGGCCGAGGTGAGCAGCAGGGACGGAATCGGTGCGTGGTCGGGATCGCAGTCGCGGTCGGACAGGATCAGGATGCGCGCGCCGTTCTCGACCGCTGCCGAGCACTCGCGCCGCACCCGCTCGATCGCCGCGGCCAGCGCCTCGCCGCCGCCGTGCACGCGGTACCGGCCGTCGATGAGCTGGCACCGGAAACCCGGCATGTCGCCGTCGGCATTGATGTGCCAGATCTTCGCGAGCTCGTCGTTGTCGAGCACCGGCCGGGGAATGACGATCTGCCGGCACGACGCCGGGCCGGGCGAGAGCAGGTTGTGCTCGGGGCCGATGCCGCCGGCGAGCGAGGTGACCAGCTCCTCGCGGATCGCGTCGAGCGGCGGGTTGGTGACCTGGGCGAACAGCTCGGTGAAGTAGTCGAAGAGCATCCGCGGGCGCTTGGACAGCGCGGCCAGCGGCGTGTCGGTGCCCATCGACCCGATCGGTTCGGCCCCCGCCGTGGCCATCGGCGCGATCAGGATGCGCAGCTCCTCCTCGGTGTAGCCGAAGATCTGCTGGCGGCGGGTGACCGACTCGTGGCTGAACACCACGTGCTCACGTGCGGGCAGCTCGTGCAGCTGGATCAGCCCGCCGTGCAGCCACTCGTCGTAGGGGTGCTCGGCGGCGAGTTCGGCCTTGACGTCGTCGTCGGAGCGGATCTCGCCACGCTCGGTGTCGACCAGGAACATCCGGCCCGGCTGCAGGCGGCCCTTCGCGACCACGGTCTGCGGGTCGAAGTCGAGCACCCCGGACTCGCTGCCCAGCACGACGAGACCGTCCGAGGTCTGCCACCACCGGCCCGGGCGCAGCCCGTTGCGGTCGAGCACCGCGCCGATCACGGTGCCGTCGGTGAAGTTGACGCAGGCCGGGCCGTCCCACGCCTCGACGAGGCAGGAGTGGAACTCGTAGAACGCCCGCCGCTTGGCCTCCATCCGCGGGTTGTTCTCCCAGGCCTCCGGGATCATCATCAGCACCGCGTGCGGCAGGCTGCGGCCGCCGAGATGCAGCAACTCGAGCACCTCGTCGAAGGAGGCCGAGTCGCTGGCGTCGGGCGTGCAGATCGGGAACAGGCGCTTCAGGTCGCCCGGGATGAGGTCGGACTCGAGCAGCGTCTCCCGGGTGCGCATCCAGTTGCGGTTGCCCCGGATAGTGTTGATCTCGCCGTTGTGGGCGATGTAGCGGAACGGGTGGGCAAGCGGCCAGGACGGGAACGTGTTCGTCGAGAACCGGCTGTGCACCAGGCCGATCGCGCTGGCGAACCGCGCATCGGTGAGGTCGGGGAACACGTGGCCGAGCTGGTCGGTGGTGAGCATCCCCTTGTAGACGAGGGTGCGCGTCGACAGCGACGGGAAGTACAGCTCGACCTGGCCCTCGCGGGCGCGGCGTTCGGTGACCTTTCGCAGGGCGAAGACGCGGCGTTCGAGGTCCAGGCCGGACTCGCCGGCGGCCCCGGCGAGGAACAACTGCCGAATGCGCGGCATCACGCCGAGGGCGGTGGGGCCGAGGCTGTCCGGGACGGTCGGGACCTCACGCCAACCCAGCACGACCAGGCCCTCGTCGGCGGCGACGGTCTCGACCAGCTCGATCACGTCGGCGGCCTTCGCGTCGTCGGTCGGCAGGAACGCGTTGCCGACGGCGTAGGCACCGGGCGCCGGGAGCTCGAAACCGACGACCGCCCGCAAGAACGCGTCGGGCACCTGCACGGTCATGCCGGCGCCGTCGCCGGACGACGGCTCGGCCCCGGCGGCGCCGCGGTGATCGAGGTTGTGCAGCGCGGTCAGCGCCTTGGCGACGATGTCGTGGCTGGCCCGCCCGTGCAGGTCGGCGACGAACGCAACGCCGCAGGCATCGGACTCGAAGCGAGGGTCGTAGAGGCCCTGGGCGGCAGGCACGGCAGAGAAGGCGGCCACGCGGTCTCCTGTCGTGAAGCCCCGGCAACGTGGGGCTGGCGATTCCTACGGGACCCCGGCACGCCGGCGGGCTCGGGCAGCTTGCCTTCAGTGGGGCGCCGGGACGACATCGGCCCGCGCCGCCGTTCAGATTACCGTCAGGCTACTGGCCGGCGGAACGCTCAGGACGGCCAGGCGGCCTGCAGCTCGGATTCCAGGCGCGGGCGGTCGGCGACGCCGATCGGGTGCCCCTCCAGGTCCGTCACGTAGAACGCGTCGACCACCGCCCCGGCGACGGACGAGACCCGCGCCGATCGGACGTCGAGGCCGGCACGTTCGAGGGCGGTGGTGATCCGGTACAGCAGCCCGATCTCGTCCTCACCGCGGAACTCGACCACCGTCGCGTCCGTGGCGTCGTCGAACCACAGCACCGATGGGCGGTGCCGCGGGGCGTCGGCCGGCCGCCGGGAGTAGGCCCGCTCCTTCTCCGCGATCCGGTCCGCCAGCCCGAGTTCACCGGCCAGGGCACGGGCGAGGTCGCTGCGCACCAGCGCGGCGTCGGGCATGCGGCCGAACCGCGGCTCGACCACGAACCGGTTCACCGCCATGCCGCTGTCGGTGCGGATCGACGCCTCGCGGATGTCGAGGGAGTGCAGTGCCAGCACTCCCGTGGTGCGGTAGAGCGTCCCGGTGGCGTCTGGCGCCGCGACCACCACCTCGTCGGGCCGCACGATGACCGCCAGCCTGCCCTCGCGGGCCAGCGCCCGCCGCTCGTCGTCCAGAGGCAGCGACCGCGGCGGCCCGGAGCCGTACATCGCCTCCCGGGCCCGGCGGACGAGGTCGGCGATGAGGGCGGCCTTCCAGTCGCTCCACGCCGCGGGACCGGTGGCCATGGCGTCGGCCCAGGCCAGGGCCTGCAGCAGGTCGAGCAGTTGCGCGGAGTTGTCCACCGCCTCCCGCACGATCGCGATCGTCTTGGGGTCGTCGGGGTCGCGGCGGGTGGCGGTGTTGGGCAGCAGCAGGTGGTGGCGCACCAGCCCGACCACCATCGCGAGGTCCTCGCCGGTGCAGCCCATCCGGCGTGCGATCACCAGGGCGTGCTGCGCCCCGACCACCGAGTGGTCCTGCCCCGGGTAGCCCTTGCCGATGTCGTGCAGGAACGCGCCCAGGATCAACAGATCGCGCCGGTCGAGGTCGCCGTAGCGGCTCGCCGCGGCGGCGGCGGTCTCCAGCAGGTGCCGATCGACGGTGAACCGGTGCACCGGGTTGTGCTGCGCGCGGCAGCGCACCGCGTCCCACTCCGGGATCAGGTGCACGAGCAGCCCCGCCTGGTCGAGCGACTCCATGACCGCGATGCCGGGTGTGCCGGTGCCCAGCACCGCGAGCAGGTCGTCGAGGGCCGCCCGGGGCCAGGGCGTCGGCAGTGGCGCCGACTCCGAGGCCAGCCGTTCGAGGGTGAACAGCGAGACGGGCAGGTTCTGCTCGGCGGCGGCTCGTGCCACGCGCAGTGCCAGCCCCGGGTCGGCCCACGGATCGGCGTCGCGGGCGAGCACCACCTCGCCGTCCTGCGCGACCACGTTCTTGGCGATCCCGACCCGCTGCGCCGCGGCTGACCGCCCCGGGCCGAAGGGCCACCGCCGTGGCGAGGAGCGGTTGCTCTGCGCCTCGACCCGGCGCATCGCCAGGTCCAGCGCATGCGCGATCGAGCGGGCCGCCTCGTTGACGCGGCGCAGCAGCACGTCGCGGCCCTGCTCCTCACCCGCCTCGGTGGTCACGTCGAGGTAGCCCAGCGCGGCGGCGACGCCGTCCTGTTCCTGTTTGAGCAACACGTCGTCCGCGCGGCCGGTGAGCCGTTGCAACTCGGCACGCGCGTCGAGCAGCACCGGATACGCCTCGCGCACCCGCACCGGGTAGTCCACGAGTTGCGCCGCGGCCAGCGCGTGCAGCGCCTGCGCGTCGCGCAGCCCGCCGCGCGACTCCTTGAGGTTCGGTTCCAGCAAGAACGCGGCCTCGCCGGCAATGGCCCACCGCGCGCGGGACACCTCGCGCATCTCGTCGAGCCGCTTGACGGCGGTGGCCCGCCAGACGTCGAGAATGCCGCTGCGAACCTGCCCGGTGAGCCCGGCATCCCCGGCGATGTGCCGGATGTCGAGCAGACCGAACAGCGCCTTCAGATCGTCCTTCGCCACCGCCATCGCCTGAGCCGGTGTCCGCACCGCGTGGTCGAGCGTCACGCGGCTGTCCCAGATCGGGTACCAGATCTCGTCGGCGATGTCGGCGAGCCGCTCGACCGAGCCGTCGTGCAGCAGCACCAGATCCAGGTCCGCGTAGGGCGCCGGCTCGCGCCGCCCGAGGCCGCCGACGGCCACCAGGGCGACACCCTCGACCGCCGGCAGCAGACGCCGCAGCCACCCGTCGTAGAGCTCACACAACTGCTCGCGAAGGTCCGCGCCCACGACTCCGGGCCGGCGCAGTACGCCGGCCCGGAGCTCGCTCAGGGTCTGCTCGGGCGGCTCAGATCGCGTCGGTGTCGCGCTCACCCGTCCGCACTCGCACGAGGGCCTCGATGTTGGTGACCCACACCTTGCCGTCGCCGATCTTCCCGGTCCGGGCGGCTTCGACGATGGCGTCCATCATCTTGAGCGCGTCGCCGTCGGCCACCACGACGTCGATGCGCACCTTCGGCACGAAGTCGACGGTGTACTCGGCGCCGCGGTAGACCTCCGTGTGGCCGCGCTGCCGGCCGAATCCCTGGACCTCGCTCACTGTCAGACCCTGGACGCCCAGGACCTCGAGCGCTGCCTTCACGTCATCGAGCTTGAACGGCTTGATGACTGCCGTGATCTGCTTCATGCCGCTCCTCGCTGGGACGCCGACCGGATCGACGACGCGTCGTTCCGGAGCCTACGGGTCACTTGTGTCATCAGGGTCCCCGCGAGAACGCTGGAGCGTTCTGTGCGGAGCGTTGTCGTGGGGTGTCTTCACGCGTCGACTCGTTCCTTGGGATTGACCGCCGGCGCGCCGTGGGTGCCGACGGTGCCGCCGAGCGGGCCGAACTCGTAGGCCGACTCGCCGTGGATCGCGATGTCCAGACCCTCGTCCTCCGCGTCCTCGCTGACCCGGTTCTTGATGAACAGGTTGATGACCAGCGCGATGATCGCCGTCATGACGAAGGAGTAGACCGTGACCACGGCGGCCGCGAAGATCTGGTGCAAGACCAGGTTCCAGCCACCGAAGTGGCCACCGCCGCCGTAGAAGACACCGTTGTTGCCGAGCGCGTTGACACCGGTGGTGCTGAAGAAGCCGACGCAGATCGTGCCGATCCACCCACCGACGAAGTGCACCCCGAACACGTCGAGCGAGTCGTCGAAGCCCAAGCGGTTCTTGAGGCTGATCGCCATCGCGCACAGCGCACCCGCGATGAAGCCGATGAAGATCGAGCCCATCGGGCTGACCCAGCCGGCACACGGCGTGATCGCGACGAGCCCGGCAACCGCACCGGACGCCGCGCCCAGCCCGGTGGACTTCCCGTACTTGATCTTTTCCACGAGTAGCCAGCCGAGCATCGCGGTGGCGGTCGCGGTGTTGGTGTTGACCCAGGCGAAGCCTGCGACGTTGTCGGCCGCGAGCTCGGAACCGGCGTTGAACCCGAACCAGCCGAACCACAGCAAGCCGGCGCCGAGCATCACGAACGGGATGTTGTGACCGCGCATGTTCGTCCCCGGCCAGCCCTTGCGCTTGCCCAGGATGATCGCCATCGCGAGACCCGCGGCACCGGCGTTGATGTGCACGACCGTTCCACCGGCGAAGTCCTGCGCGAAGAAGTGGTTGCCGGTCTCGAAGCCCGAACGGTTCAGCCAGCCGTAGGCGTCGAACACCCAGTGCGCGACCGGCGCGTACACGACGACCGACCACACGGCGACGAACGCGACGAATGAGCCGAACTTCCATCTGTCCGCGGTGGATCCGGTGATCAGTGCCGGCGTGATGATCGCGAATGTCAGCTGGAACGCGACGAACACGATCGTCGGGATCGTCTGCGCCGTCCCGAGCGTCGGTACGACGTCGCCGATGTTGCGCATGAACGCGAAGTGCATGTCGCCGAGATACTTGCCGTCGCCGCCGAAGGCCCAGGTGAACCCGACGAGCAGCCACGTGACGCTCACGACACCGATCGCGGCGAAGTTCTGCAACAGCATGGCGAGCACGTGCTTGACGCGAACCATGCCGCCGTAGAAGAACGCGAGCGCCGGGGTCATCAACAAGACCAGCGAGCTGGCCGCAAGAACCCAGGCCGTATTGCCCGTGTCCAGGCTCTTGTCGAGGTCGAACGGCGTGTACTGCACTGCAAGCAGCGCACTTGACATGGGGCTACCACCAATCAGTCCCGAGTGTGCGCGCACCGTGGCGCACCTGGCGAAAGGTTGCAGTCAGCCTGTTTCGCAAACCGATCGCCGGTGTTTCGCGCGTGTAACCGACGCGGGGTGACCGGGTCGTGGCGCAGGGTTACTGCGGATTCGCCTCGCGCGCCGCGGTGAACGCCGCGACACAGGTCTCGACGTCTTGTGGAGAGTGCGCTGCGGAGAGTTGGACGCGGATGCGCGCCTTGCCCTGTGGCACCACCGGGTAGCTGAACGCGATCACGTACACGCCGTGCTCGAGCATCGTGTCGGCGATGCGCGCCGCGCGGGCAGCATCGCCGAACATCACCGGCACGATCGGGTGTTCGCCGGGCAGCAGGTCGAACCCGGCGTCGGTCATCAACCCCCGGAACCGGGCCGCGTTGGCCTGCAGCCGGTCGCGCTGCTCGCCGCCGCCGGTGACGAGTTCGAGCGCCGCGAGCGACCCGGCCACGACCGCCGGCGCGACGGCGTTCGAGAACAGGTACGGCCGCGCCCGCTGGCGGAGCAGTTCGACGATCTCGGCGCGCGCGCTCACGTAGCCGCCCGATGCACCACCGAGCGCCTTGCCGAGCGTGCCGGTGTTGACGTCGACGCG
This sequence comes from uncultured Actinomycetota bacterium, assembly GCA_963850835.1. GTDB lineage: Bacteria > Actinomycetota > Actinomycetes > Mycobacteriales > Jatrophihabitantaceae > Jatrophihabitans. The sequence goes on from CAWKNB010000013.1 coordinate 23,742, forward strand.
GTCCTGCACGCCGAACAGATCGGGGGTGCCGGCGCCGGACGGCCCGACGAATCCCACGGCATGCGAGTCGTCGACCATCACCATGGCGTCGTAACGCTCGGCCAGGTCGCAGATCTCGTCGAGAGGTGCGAGATAGCCGTCCATCGAGAACACGCCGTCGGTGACGACGAGCCGCCGGCGTGCGTCGGCGGCCGAGCGCAGCTGGCTCTCGAGGTCAGCCATGTCGCGGTTGCGGTAACGCAACCGGCGCGCCTTGCACAACCGGATGCCGTCGATGATCGACGCGTGGTTGAGCTCGTCGGAGATCACCGCGTCGCGCTCGTCGAGCAGCACCTCGAACACGCCGCCGTTGGCGTCGAAGCAGGAGGAGAACAAGATCGTGGCGTCGGTGCCGAGGAACTGCGACAGGCGCCCCTCGAGTTCCGTGTGCTGGGTCTGCGTGCCGCAGATGAACCGCACGCTGGCCATCCCGAAGCCCCACTGATCGAGGGCGGCATGAGCGGCGGCGACCACCGACGGGTGGTCGGCCAGGCCGAGATAGTTGTTGGCGCAGAAGTTCAAGACGTCGCGACCTGAAGCGGACACGTGTGCCGACTGGGGCGAGGCCAGTTGACGCTCGTGCTTGTACAACCCGGCGTCGCGGATCTCGTCCAACGTCTCGCGCAGTTGCGTGCCGACCTCGCCGTACATCAGACCTCCGTCCAGTCGAGCACGACCTTGCCGCACTGTCCGCCGCGGGCCGTCTCGAACGCCTCGGACCATTTCGCGGCCGGGAAGCGGTGGGTCACAACGGAGCTGATAGCCCTCTCGAACCCAGTTCCCGAGCGCAACATGGCACTCATCGCGTACCAGGTCTCGTACATCTCGCGGCCGTAGATGCCCTTGATGGTGATCATGTGGCTGACCACCTTCGCCCAGTCGATCTCGATCGGCGCGCTGGGCAGGCCCAGCATCGCGATGCGGCCGCCGTGGTTGAGGTTGGCGAGCACGTCCGGCAGCGCCGCGGGATGCCCGCTCATCTCCAGCGCGACGTCGAACCCCTCCACCATGCCGAGCCGTTCCTGCGCAGATGCGATCGACTCGCGCGACACGTCCAGCGCGAGGTCGACGCCCATCTCCCGGGCCAGCGCGAGCCGGTAGGGCGAGACGTCGGTGATCACGACGTAGCGCGCCCCGACGTGGCGGCACACCTGCGCGGCCATCAGCCCGATCGGGCCGGCGCCGGTGATCAGCACGTCCTCGCCGACCAGCGGGAAGGACAGCGCGGTGTGTACGGCGTTGCCGAACGGGTCGAAGATCGCGCCCAGGTCGGGGTCGAGGCGGGTGTGGTGCACCCAGACGTTCGACTCGGGCAAGACGACGTACTCGGCGAACGCGCCGTCGCGATTGACGCCGACCGAAGACGTGCGGATGCACAGGTGCCGGCGCCCCGCGCGGCAGTTGCGGCAGGTGCCGCACACGACGTGCCCCTCGCCGGAGACCAGGTCGCCCACCCGCACGTCGCGCACCGCGGAGCCGATCTCGACGACCTCACCGCAGAACTCGTGTCCGGCCACCAGGGGCTGGTTCACCGCCTCGGCGGCCCAGGCGTCCCACGCCTCGATGTGCAGGTCGGTGCCGCAGATGCCGGTGCGCAGCACCCGCACCTTCACCTCGGGCGGCCCCGGCTCGGGCTCGGGACGGTCGGTGAGGTCGAAGCCCGGCGCCGCTGCCGGTTTGTACAGGGCCTTCACGCCCCCAACCGTAGTGCGGTCAGGCGGGGTCGCCGAGCAGCGCGTCGACGAATTGCTCGGGCTCGAAGGGCGCGAGGTCGTCGGCGCCCTCCCCCAGGCCTACGAGCTTGACCGGCACACCGAGTTCGCGCTGCACGCTGATGACGATGCCGCCCTTCGCGGTGCCGTCGAGCTTGGTGAGCACGATGCCGCTGACGTCGACGACCTCGGTGAACACCCGCGCCTGGGTGAGGCCGTTCTGGCCGGTGGTGGCATCCAGGACCAGCAGCGTCTCGTCCACCGGGCCCTGCCGCTCGACCACCCGCTTGACCTTGCCGAGCTCGTCCATCAGGCCGACCTTGGTGTGCAGGCGGCCGGCGGTGTCGATCAGGACGGTGTCGACGTGCTGCTCGGTGCCCTGTTTGACGGTGTCGAAGGCCACCGATGCCGGGTCGCCGCCCTCCGGGCCGCGCACGGTCTCGGCTCCGACGCGCGAACCCCACGTGGCCAGCTGTTCGGCGGCCGCCGCCCGGAAGGTGTCGGCGGCGCCGAGCAGCACGCTGCGCCCGTCGGCGACCAGCACGCGCGCCAGCTTGCCGCAGGTGGTGGTCTTGCCCGTGCCGTTGACGCCCACCACGAGCAGCACCGCGGGCCGGTCGCCGGACGGCGTGGAGTGCAACGTCCGGTCCATCTCCGGCTGCAACGCGGTGACCAGCTCCTCGGCGAGCAGGGCCCGCAGTTCGCCCGGTGAGCGGGTGCCCAGCACCTTGGTCCGGGTGCGCAGCCGGTCGACGATCTCGGTGGTCGCACCTACCCCGACGTCGGCGCTGAGCAGGGTCTCCTCGACCTCTTCCCAGGCGTCCTCGTCGAGGTTCTCGCGGGACAGGACGGACAGCAGTCCACGGCCAAGCGCGGTCTGGGAGCGGGCCAGCCGGTTCCGCAGCCGCAGCAACCGGCCTGCGGTGGGAGCCGGAGTCTCGAGTTCCGGGGCTGCCGGCGCCTCGGGCTCGGCCGGCTCGACCGGCGCCGCTGCTGGCTGCGGCTCCGCGACGACCGTGCCCACGCCACCGCCGGTCTCCTCCTGGGGAGGCGGCTGGGTCGGGCGCGGCGGCTCGGTGCCGTGCCGCGGCGCCGGTGGGGGTACGCGCCGTCCGGCCCGCCGACGTGGAGCCAGCAGGGCCGCAGCCACCAGCGCGGCGACCACGACGACGGCTATCGCGATGTAGAGATAAACCACGCACTCATCCTGTCAGGACACAAGATCGGGAACAGCGACTCGGCCCGGCCACCGCTGGGGTGGCCGGGCCGAGTCGTGACGAACGGATTCGGATCAGGTCTGGGTGTTGACCAGGCCGCCGGTCTGCCAGCTGCCCCAGTCGACGTTCCAGTCGCCGTAGCCGGCGCCGAGCGACATCTTCGGGCCGTCGGCGTTGGGGTACTGCACGACGTCGCCGATGCGCAGGAACCCGTACAGGCGCTGCGCGTCGGCGGGCAGGAGGTTCGTGCACCCGTTGGAGGAGTTGACACCGCGTTTGATGTTGCTGATGTTCCACGGGGCCGAGTGCAGGTACTCACCGCCGTAGGTCAGGCGCTGGGTGTACTTCACCCCGCACTCGTTGTAGCCCGGGCCGCTCATGCAGATGCTGGCGCCCTTCTCCATGATCACCTTCGTGCCGTTCGCGGTGGGGGTGTTCGGCGCCCCGAGCGACACCGGGAAGGTGCCGTACACCTTGCCGTCGCTGGTCACGGTCATCTCGTGCGAGACGTTGTTGACCACCGAGATGTTGCGGGGCCCGGTGCTGAACGACGAGCTGAGGCTGTCGTCGAAGCTCAGGCCCTTGCCGGCGGACACGCCCTTCGCCGGAATGTTGACGTGAATGCTGGAGTGCGCCGGCCAGTAGTTCTGCAGCCGGAAGTGGCCCTCGATCGGGTAGCCCTTGAGGTACTGCGAGTACTCGAAGTACCACGCGCCCTTGGCCGGCTTGCCGTTCACGGTGACGGTCGTGGCGTCCTGCAGCGGCTTGCCGTTGGTGATCTTCTTGTTGAAGAACGCGATCACCGGCATGCCGACGCCGTACCTCGAGCCGTCCTCGTTGAACAGCTTGATGTGGACCGGCTTGGTGGGGATCGGTTTGACCGACGGCTTCGTCGAGCTCGCAGCGGCTGAGCTGGACGAGGCGGCCGCCGAGGACGAGTTGGCGGCCGCGGCGGTCTTGGTGACGGTCTTGGTCGCACCGCTCCCGGTCGAGCTGCACGCGCTCACCAACAAAGCGGTGGCAGCGGCCAACCCGAACACAACGCGGCTCGAACGCAGGCGTAACGGTTTGTGCACGCAGACCACGGTAAGCGACGCGTGCGGTCTGCCCCTAACTGCGCGATTCCTTCTCACAGAATGGCAACCTTTCGGCGCCGGCGTGTTTCAGGTCACACCGCATCGCGCAGCCGCTGGCTGATGACCTGGGTGACACCGTCGCCGCGCATCGTCACGCCGTAGAGCGCGTCAGCGATCTCCATGGTCCGCTTCTGGTGGGTGATCTGGATGATCTGGCTGTTCTCGCGCAACTGCGCCACCAGGTCCAGGAGCCGGCCGAGGTTGGTGTCGTCCAGGGCGGCCTCGATCTCGTCCATGACGTAGAACGGGCTGGGCCGGGCCCGGAAGATGGCCACCAGCAGCGCGACGGCGACCAGCGAGCGCTCCCCGCCGGACAGCAGCGAGAGCCGCTTGACCTTCTTGCCGGGCGGGCGGGCCTCGACGTCGATGCCGGTGAGCAGCATGTCGTCGGGCTCGGTGAGCACCAGCCGGCCCTCACCGCCCGGGAACAGCGCAGCGAACACGATCTCGAACTCGCGGGCGACGTCGTGATAGGCGCTCGTGAACACCTCGAGGATGCGGTCGTCGACCTCCTTGACGACCGTGAGGAGGTCGCGGCGGGTCGCCTTGAGGTCTTCGAGCTGCGTCGACAGGAACTGGTGCCGCTCCTCCAGCGCCGCGAACTCCTCGAGCGCGAGCGGGTTGACCTTGCCGAGCAGGGCGAGGTCGCGGTCGGCCCGGGCGGCGCGCTTCTCCTGCACGGCGCGGTCGAAGGGCCCGGGTTGCGGGGCCACCACCTGCTCGCCGCGCTCGCGGGCCTGCTCGTACTCGGCGGTCTCGACGGCGCTGGGCGGGCAGGGCTGGTCGGGGCCGTACTCGGCGAACAGCGTCTCGACCTCGACGCCGTACTCCTCCACCGCCCGGATCTCCAGGGACTCGATCCGCAGCCGCTGCTCGGCACGCAGCACCTCGTCGCGGTGCACGGCGTCGGTGAGGGCGGCCAGCTCGTCGGCGAGCTCGCGGACCCGGGTGCGGACCGTCACCTGCTCGGCGTCGCGGGCGGCGCGCTCGTCCTGGGCGGCGTCGCGGGCGGCGAGCGCGGCCGCGACCGACTCGCCGAGGCGGCCGAGCACCCGGTGTGCGGTGTCGCGCACCTCGGCGGCGACCACGGCGCCACGGGCGCGGCGCTCACGGGCTTCCTGCTCGCGGCGGCGGGCGGCGCGTTCCTGCTCGGCGGCGCGCAGCAACTGGTCGGCGCGCCCGTGCATGGCTCGGACCCGCTCCTCCAGCGTGCGCACCGTCAGCCGGCCGTCCATCTCCGTCTGCCGGGCCTGCGCCACCTGCGCCTGCAGCTCGTCGCGCGCGGAGGTGTCCGGTTCTCCCGGTTCGTCGGCGGCGGCCTCGGCCAGCTCCAGCCGCTCCTCCAGCTCGGCGAGCGCCGCGACGTCGTCCTCGCGGGCCTGGTCGATCCTGGCGCGGGTCTGCTCGAGCCGCGCGGCCTCTGCGCCGGCCGAGCGGGCGACCTGCCCGAGCTCGGCAAGGCGTTCGGCGACGGCGGAGAGCCGGGCGTCGGACTCGTGCAGGGCCGTGAGCGCCGCCTCGACCTCCGTGCCGAGCCGGGTGGCGTCGTCGCGCGCGGCGACGAGATCACCGTGCAGCCGCTCGTGGCGGGCGGCCGCCTCCTCGGCCTTCTGCCGCGCCTCGTCGACGGCGGCGTTGATCTCGATGGCGCTCGGTGCCGAGGCCGAGCCGCCGATCGACCAGCGAGCGCCGAGGACGTCGCCGTCGCGGGTCACCGCGATCAGATCGGGGTGGTCGGTCACCAGGGTCGCAGCGGCCGCGAGGTCGGGAACGACCACGACGTCGTGCAGCGCCGCGGCGACCGGCCCCTGCAGGGCAGCCGGTGCGGTGACGACGTCTGCTGCCCAACCGGCGTCCGGCGGCAGCGGCCGGGTAGCGCGCTGCCGCTCGGCGTCGGTGCCGCCGACCAGCAGGCCCGCGCGCCCGCCGTCCTGGGTCTTGAGCAGCTCCAGCACCTGCACGGCGTCGGTGACCGCGCTGACTGCGACGGCGTCGGCGACCACGCCGAGCGCGGCGGCGATCGCGGGCTCGTACCCGGGCTGGATGCGCAGCAGCGCGGCCACCGAACCGAGCACGCCGGGCAGCTGGCTGCCGGCGGCCAGCACGGCGGCGCTGCCGTCCTTGCGGTTGAGGCCGACGGCGAGCGCGTCGGCGCGCGCGGCCCAGGTGGAGCGTTCCCGCTCCGCCTCCCGTTCGGCGTCCGCGAGCTCCCGGGCCCGGGCCTCGGTGGCCTCGTAGGCGGCGACCGCGGCCTCGTGCCGCGCGTCGAGACCGAGTTCCCCGGCGTCCAGGGCGCCGACCTCGTCCTGCACCTGCGTCAGCTCCGCGTCGGCCTGCGCGGCGCGGTCGCGGGCGTCGCTGGCCGCAGCGGCCAGGCGCGCGCTCTCGTCGTGGCCGGCCGCGGCGCGGGTGCGCAGCGCGTTGACCTGGCCGGTCAGCTTCGCGAGCCCCTCGCGACGATCGGCAACGGCCCGGACGGTCGCGACCAGCGCGCGTTCGGCGCCGGTGAGCTGTGCTTCGAAGTCCTGGCGGGCACCGACCGTGTCGGTCAGCTCGGCCTGCGCGGCGTCGAGGGTGCTCTGCAGCCCCGCCTCCTCGCCGCGCAGCTCGGCGGCCTCGGCCTCCAGGGCCTCGGGATCGCGACCGACGCGGACCTCCTCCGGCTCGCCGGCCAGAGTGCCGGGCGCGTTCGGCGGCCAGCGACGCGGTGCCGCGGAAGCGCTCCTCGAGCGCGGACAGCCGGTACCAGGTGTCCTGGGCGCGAGAGACGCGCGGCGCGTCGGCGGCGAGCTGGGCGTCGAGCTCGGCCTCGCGGGCCCGGACCTCGTCCAGTGCCTGCTCGACCCCGGTGCGGCGGGCCCGGATCGCCTCCTCGTCGGCGATCTCGCGGTCGAGCTCGGTCCGCAGGCCGAGCAGGTCGTCGGCGAGCAGCCGCAGCCGCGAATCCCGCAGCTCGGCCTGCACCCCGGCGGCCCTGCGGGCGATCTCGGCCTGCTTGCCCAGCGGTTTGAGCTGGCGTCGCAGCTCGTTGGTGAGGTCGGTGACGCGGGTGAGGTTGGCCTGCATCGCGTCGAGCTTGCGAAGCGCCTTTTCCTTGCGCTTGCGGTGTTTCAGGACGCCGGCGGCTTCCTCGATGAACCCGCGGCGTTCCTCGGGCCGGGCCGACAGTACGGCGTCGAGCTGACCCTGCCCGACGATCACGTGCATCTCGCGGCCGATGCCGGAATCGGAGAGCAGTTCCTGGATGTCGAGGAGTCGCGCGCCCTGCCCGTTGATCTCGTACTCGCTGGTGCCCTCGCGGAACATCCGCCGGGTGATCGACACCTCGGTGAAGTCGATGGGCAGCGCGTTGTCGCTGTTGTCGATGGTGAGCGTGACCTCGGCCCGGCCGAGCGGCGGACGGCCCGCGGTGCCGGCGAAGATGACGTCTTCCATCTTCCCGCCGCGCAGCGCCTTGGCGCCCTGCTCGCCGAGCACCCAGGCGATGGCGTCGACGACGTTGCTCTTGCCCGAGCCGTTGGGTCCGACGACGGCGGTGATGCCCGGCTCGAAGCGCAGCGTGGTGGCGGAGGCGAACGACTTGAATCCCCGCAGCGTCAAGGACTTGAGGTGCACGAATCTCCGATACCGCTTCGGGCGTCATCAACGCCCATCCGTCCGACGACGCGGTCGAACCTATCGCGTTGCGGGGTGCGTGCGTGGCAGCCGCGCGGGGCCGCCGTGGGTCAGGCCGTGCGTCAGGCCAGGGCCGGCTCGGCCACCTCGGCCATGCGGTGCAGCTCGAGGTCGAGTTCCGCGGTGCCCTCGGTGTCACGGGCCCGCAGGCCGGCTACTTCCGCTTCCAGCTCGCGCACTCGGCGGCGCAGCCGGCCGATCTCGAGAGCAAGGATCTGCTCGTTCTGTGAGCCGATGTGTCCCAACAGGGCGCGTGCCATGTGGCGGAACCTTTCGCTTTCCCTGCGACCCCTGCGCCGGATCGGGTACGTGTCGGCGCAGCGGCGAGCTGTCTGTCGGTTGTGACGCGGCGGGACGTGCAGAACCGGCGGGCGCAACGGTCATGGTGGCGACGAGGGCGCCCGGGGAGGTTTCCCGTCTGTCACACCATGGTCTCACTGCGGTAACACTGGGTCAACATGCCCGCCCTGTGGGACAGGGGTTTGTTCAGTGCGACGCGCCACACGGCTGGGCAGTTTCCGGGGCACCCGCTGGCAGTGCGGGCACCAGAAGCTCGACCGGTTCATGAACGCCGTGCGCCGCACCGGCGTCCCGCACCGCGGGCACGGGCGACCCTCCTGCCCGTACACGGCCAGCGAGCGGTCGAAGTAGCCGCTCTCGCCGTTGACGTTGACGTAGAGCGCGTCGAAGGAGGTGCCGCCGGCACGCAGGGCCTCGCCGAGGACGTCGCGCACGTGCCCGAGCAGCGCCGCCACCGCCGGTCGGCTCAGGCCGGAGGTGACCCGCTGGCCGTGCAGCCGGGCCCGCCACAGCGACTCGTCGGCGTAGATGTTGCCGACCCCGGAGATCAGCGACTGGTCCAGCAGCGCCCGCTTGACCTCGGTGTCGCGGCGCCGCAACCGGCGACTGAAGTCCGCATCGTCGAAGAAGGGATCCATCGGGTCGCGTGCGATGTGCGCGATCAACGCCGGGATGTGCTCGCCAGGTCGATCCTCGGTCGGGACGAGGTCGTCGACCAGCACCCCGCCGAAGGTGCGCTGATCGACGAAGCGCAGTTGCGGCCCGTCGTCGGCGAAACGGATCCGGACGTGCAGGTGCCGCTCGTCAGGGGCATCCGCAGGCCGGATCAGCAGCTGCCCGCTCATCCCCAGGTGCAGCACGACGCACTCGCCGGTCGAGAGCGGCAGCCAGATGTACTTCCCGCGCCGCGCAGCGCCCAGGATGGTCGCGCCGGTGAGGCGGGCGGTGAGATCGGCGGCGCCGCCGAGGTGGCGGCGGACCGCGCGGGGATGACGTACCTCGACGGTGCTGATGGTGCGGTCGGCCACCCAGCGCGCCAGGCCGGCGCGGACGGTCTCGACCTCGGGGAGTTCGGGCACGACGGTGTCAGTGGCTCGAGTGGCTCAGTGGGACTCGGCGTACCGCGCGGAGATCGCCCGCCAGGCGGTCTCGGCGGCGAGTTGCTCGGCTTCCTTCTTGCTGTTGCCGGTGGAGGCGGAGAACAGCTCGCCGGCCACCTGGGCCTGCGCGGTGAAGATCTTCGCGTGGTCCGGGCCGGTGGCGCTCATGACGTAGTCGGGCACGCCGAGCGCGTGCTGGGCGGTGAGTTCCTGCAGGCTGGTCTTCCAGTCCAGGCCGGCCCCGGCGGTCGCGGCGTTGGCGAGCAGGTCGTCGAACAGGTTGTGGACGACCTCGTGTGCGGTCGGCAGGCCGTGGCCGAGGTAGACGGCGCCGAGCACGGCCTCGAGGGTGTCGGCCAGGATGCTGGACTTGTCGCGGCCGCCGGTGCTCTCCTCGCCGCGGCCGAGCAGGACGTACGCGCCGAGTCCGTGCGGGCCGATGCCGCGGGCCACGGACGCCAGCGCGCGCATGTTGACCACCGAGGCGCGCAGCTTCGCCAGGCGGCCCTCGCTCAGGTCCGGGTGCCCGCGGTAGAGCGCGTCGGTGACGACGATGCCGAGCACGGCGTCACCCAGGAACTCCAGCCGCTCGTTGTGCGGCAGGCCGCCGTGCTCGTAGGCGTAGGAGCGGTGGGTCAGCGCACGGCGCAGCAGGTCGGCGTCGAGCTCGACGCCGAGCGCGCGCGCCAGCTCGAGCTGGTCGGCCGGCTGGTCGGCCGAGCTGTGCGCGGGTTCGCCCGTCCCGCCCCCGATCGAGTTCGGGCCGCTGTCAGACCTCAAGGACCTGCTTGCCGGCGTACTGCCCGCAGTTCGAGCAGGCGGTGTGCGGCAGCTTCAGCTCCCCGCACGCCCGGTTCGGGCATCGGACGAGGGTCGGTGCGGCGGTCTTCCACTGGGACCGGCGCGATCGCGTGTTGCTGCGCGACATTCGGCGCTTCGGGACGGCCACGGCATTGCTCCTCGGTGTAGCTGGTTGGTCGGTCTGGTGCTGGTGCTACTGGGCCCAGTGCTGCAAAGCGGCCCAGCGGGGATCGAGCTGGTCGTGCGAGTGCCCGTCGGGCAGATCGTCGAGCCGTAGCCCGCAGGTCGGGCACAGGCCGGCGCAGTCCGGCTGACACAGCGGTGTCGAGGGCAGGGCCAGGACGACCGATTCGTGCACCACCGGAGCGACGTCGAGCAGATCGCCGTCGACCCGGTAGACCTCGTCCTGCTCGCTCGTCTCGTCCGTGGTGCTGTGCGCGTAGGCGAACAGCTCGCAGATGTCGACGAGCAGCTCGTCGGCCACCGGTTCGAGGCACCGCCCGCACTGCCCGCTGATCGGCGCCGTGACCGTGCCCGTGACGAGCACGCCCTCGGTGACCGACTCCAGCCGGAGATCGAGTACGAGCGGCGCGCCCTCCGGCACGCCGACCAGATCGAGCCCTATCCGTACGGGTGCGGGAACGGTCCGCCGATACTCGCGCAACGACCCGGGCCGGCGACCCAGCTCGCGCAGGTCGAAAACGAACGGGCTCCGCGGCTCGTGGTGGGCAGCGCGCGGCATCGGTGTGGTGTTCTCGGGCATACGAATGAGGGGTTGATCAGGATGAGTTCGCCACCGAGTTTAGCCGAGGGTTCACAAACCCTGCGAATCGCCGCCGCCCGCTGCCCCGTCCCACCCGTGCTGAGTGGCGAGAAAACGTCCTGAGTGGGGACCTGTGACGGGCCACACGAGGCTCGAAGTCGCCGCTGAGCGGTGATCAGGCGGACTTGCGCTGGGACTCGTGGCCCAGGAACTCCTCGCCGCCGCCCGGCGGACGCGGCCGTCTGACGGACCATCCGGCAGGGCCGTGGTGTCGGCGTCGTCGGTGATGGTGGCGGCACTCCACTCCGTCGCCCGGCGGGCCGCAATCGACGACCGGCCCTGTTCGGCGGTGGCGGCGGCCGAGCGCAGCACGCCGGACAGGTCGGCGAGGGTGCGCTCGGCGTAGCTCTCGGCGTCGGTGGTCAGCTTGGTGGCGTAGCGCTCGGCCTCGGAGCGGGCGTCGCCGGCGTAGCGGTCGGCCTCGGCCCGCACCTGCGCGTCGTAGTCCTGGGCCCGCGCGATGGTGTCGGCGTAGTAGCTGTCGGCCTCGGTGCGCATGTTGGCGGCGGACTGACTCGCGGCCTGGTGCACAGCGGTGTTGCTGACCAGTTCGGCCTGTTCGGCGCGGCCGGCGGCAAGGGCTTCGGCGGCGGACTGCTCGGCCTCGGCGACGACCTGCTCGGCGCGGTGCCCGGCGTCGCGCAGCACGGCGTCGGCCTCGGCGACCGCCTTCTCGCGCATGGCGGACGCGCGCTCGTAGCCCTCCTTGAGCAGCCGTTCGCGGGTCGCGATGACGGTGCGGGCCTCGTCCATCTCCGGCGGCAGGACCTCACGCAGCTCGTCGAGCAGATCCAGTAGCCGCTCGCGCGGGAGCACGCAGGACGACGACATCGGCAGCGTCCGCGCGGTTTCGATGGTGTCGATCAGCTCGGTGAGCAGTTCGTCCGAACGCCGCAGCGTCTCATCGGTCATCGGCCCTGACCTCCGTGCTACGGCTTGGCGCTGGTGCGCTCCTTGAGTCGTTTGAGGACGTTCGGCGGGACCAACGACGCAACCTCGCCGCCCCACTTCGCGATCTCCTTCACCAGGCTAGAGGCAAGGAAGCTGTATTCCGGGTTGGTCGGCATGAACAGCGTGTCGACCCCGGCCAGGCCGCGGTTCATCTGCGCCATCTGCAGTTCGTAGTCGAAGTCGCTGACCGCGCGCAGGCCCTTCACGATGACCGGGATCTCGTGTACGCGGCAGTAGTCGACGACCAGGCCCTCGAAGGTGTCGATCGTGACGTTCGGGAACTGCGCGGTGTTCTCTCCGAGCATCTCGCGGCGCTCGTCGACACTGAACAGGCTCGACTTGGACTCGTTGACGAACACCGCGACGACGACCTCGTCGTAGAGGTTGGCGGTGCGTTCGATGATGTCCAGGTGACCATTGGTCACCGGATCGAACGATCCCGGGCACAAGGCGCGACGCACGGTTCCCTCGCTGCTGAATGTGCCCTCGGCGGGCGATTTCATCGTCGGCGACCGTACCAAAGCACGCCTTCGCCGTACTGCCGTTTGCGCAAAGGTGTGACGTAGTCGGGCCAGGGCGGTTCAGGCGCTCGCGCCGAGCGTTCGACCACCAGAACGGCGTCCTCGGCGAGCCACCCGGCGGCGCCCAGCGCGACGAGCACGCCGCCCAGTTCGGGATCCGTGAGCGCGTACGGCGGGTCGGCGAAGACGAGGTCGAACGCCGCCGGAGGCGGATCGGCGAGGTACGCCTCGACCGGGCGCTCGACCACCTGCGCGCCAGGCAGGCCGACGCTCGCGACGTTGCGATCCAGGACCCCCCGCGCGCGCCGGCCGGACTCGACGAGCACCGCTGCCTGCGCGCCGCGCGAGAGCGCCTCCAGCCCGACCGCGCCGGTGCCGGCGTACAGATCGAGCACCCGCGCGCCGTCGAGGTCGAGCAACCCGGCAAGCGAGTTGAACAGACCCTCACGAGCGCGGTCCGTGGTGGGCCTGGTGCCGTTGGGCGGCACCGCGATGCGGCGCCCGCGCGCGCGACCGGCGACGATCCGCATCGGTCAGCCCTTTTCCAGGAACTCGGCCTGCTCGTCGCGCAGCAGGGCCGCGACCTGCTCGGCCAGCAGCGGGTGTCCCGTGAGCGCGGGGTCGGCGGCGACGAGGTCGTTGGCCTCGCCCCGCGCGGCGACGATGAGGTCCTCGTCGCGCAGCAGCGACAGCAGCTTGAGCTGGCGGCGACGCCCGGACTGCGCGGAGCCGAGCACGTCGCCCTCGCGGCGTTGTTCCACGTCCAACCGGGCCAGGGCGAAGCCGTCGATGGTGGCGGCGACGGAGTCGAGACGCTCGCGAGCGGGGCTGCCCGGCGGCGCGTCGGTGACCAGCAGGCACAGCCCGTGGTGCCCTCCGCGGCCGACGCGCCCGCGCAACTGGTGCAACTGGGACACCCCGAACCGGTCGGCGTCGAGGATGACCATCACGGTGGCGTTGCCGACGTCGACGCCGACCTCGATGACCGTGGTGGCGACCAGCACGTCGATGCGCCCGCCCGCGAAGTCGGTCATCGTGCGGTCCTTCTCCTCCGGCGTGAGCCGGCCGTGCAGGGCGGCGAGGCGCAGCCCCTGCAGCGGCCCGTCGTCGAGCATCGGCAGCACGTCGGTCACCGCGACGGGCGGGCGACGCGCTCCGGCGGCGACTCCCCCGCGCCGGCGTCGCCCTCGGCGGGGTCGTCCTCGATCAGGTCGTCCTCGGCCGCGTCGGCGCCGATCCGCGGGCAGACGATGTAGGCCTGGTGCCCGGCGTCGACCTCCTCGCGGATGCGTTGCCAGGTGCGGTCGAGCCACGCCGGTTTCTCCGCGGCCGGCACCACGCTGGTGGTGATCGGCGCCCGCCCGGCCGGCAGTTCGGTGAGCGTCGACACCTCGAGGTCGCCGAACACGGTCATCGCGACGGTGCGCGGGATCGGCGTCGCGGTCATCACCAGCACGTGCGGCGGGGTCGCCGCCTTGCCGCGCAGGGCGTCGCGCTGCTCGACGCCGAACCGGTGCTGTTCGTCGACGACCACGAGCGCGAGATCGGCGAAGCTGACGTGTTCCTGGATCAGCGCATGGGTGCCGATCACGATCCCGGCCGCGCCGCTCGCGGCGTCGAGGAGCGCGGCCCGGCGCGCCGCGGCCGGCAGCGACCCGGTGAGCAGCACGACGCGAGTGGCGGTGTCGGCGCCGTCGAGCTGGCCCTGGCGGGCCAGCGGGCCGAGCATCGCCTCGATCGTGCGCGCGTGCTGTGCGGCGAGCACCTCGGTGGGGGCCAGCAGCGCGGCCTGCCCACCGGCGTCGACGGCCTGCAGCATCGCGCGCAGCGCGACGACGGTCTTGCCCGAACCGACCTCGCCCTGCAGCAGCCGGTGCATCGGATGCGGCGCCGCGACCTCGTCGGCGATCTCGGCACCGATGTCGCGTTGACCGTTGGTGAGGGCGAACGGCAACCGGTCGTCGAAGGCGGCGAGCAGGCCGTCGCGACGAGCCGGGCGCGGCGTGGTGGGGTTCTCCGACGCCTGCCGGCGGCGTTGGGCCAGCGCGAGCTGGACGCCGAGCGCCTCGTCCCAGGCGAGGCGGCGCCGGGCGGCGTACCACTGCTCGTGAGTGGCCGTCTTGTGCATGCTGCGCAACGCGGAGTCCAGCGACGGCAGCTTGCGGCGCGCACGCAGGTCGGCGTCGAGCGGGTCCGGCACCGGATCGAGGACGTCGAGGGTGTGGAAGATCGCGCGCTGGATGTCCCAGCTGTGCACCGCCTTCGTCGCGGGGTAGATCGGGATGAGCAGTCCGAGGAAGTCGTTCACCAGGTCTTCGTCCTCGGCCCCGCGCAGGATCAGCTGCTGCGGGTGGACGAGCTGTCGGCGGCCGTTGAACATGCCGACCTTGCCGGAGAACAAACCCTCGTAGCCGGGCTGGAGGGCTCGATCGAGCCAGTTCGCCATCTTGGCGCCGAAGTACACCAACTGCAGGGTGTCCCGGCCGTCACCGATGATCGCTTCGAGGCGGATGACCGATCGCGTGCGGATCACCTTGCGCGACTGCACCTGGGCCAGCACGGTGACCTCTTCGTCGAGGCGCAGGGAGCCGATCTCGCTGAGCTCGCCGCGTTCGACCAGCCGGCGCGGGTAGTGGCTGAGCAGGTCGCGCACGGTCCGCATCTCGAAGGCCTTGTCGAGGGCCTTCGCGGTCTTGAGCCCGACTGCGTCGACAAGCGGTGAATCGAGGGTCGGCACTGCTCACTCGATCCCGATGATCACCGGGTGGTCGCGCTGGCCGCCGTCGTAGACGGCGACATCGGTGAGCGGGGCCTGACTGCGCACGTGGGTGCGCAACAGTTCGCCGGCGCCGGGCGGGGCGTCGACGCCGACCACGATCGTCATCAGCTCCGCGCCGACGCGCAGCAGGCGGTCGACGAGGTTGAACGCGACGGCGAGCAACCCCCGGCCGATCTCGACGACCTCGCCGTCGATGAGGCCCAGGGTGTCACCCGGCTGGCAGATCCCGACCGCGGTGAGGGCCGTGGCCGTCGCCACGCTCACCTCGGCGTGCCGCGTGGCCGCAGCCGCCTCGGCCATGGCCACGACGTCGTCGTCGAGGCGACGGGCCGGGTCGTGCACCGCGACGGCCGCCAGCGCCTGCACCGGGGAGCGGGTGGGCACCACCGATACCCGCACACCGGTGTCCCGCAGTTGCGTGGCGGCGGCTTCGGCGACGCCGCTGACCCGCGCGGCGTTCGGGAGCAGGACGGCGTCGCGGGTGCCGGTGGCGACGATCGCCGCGACGACGTCCTCGGCGGAGGGCAGGTCTTCGGGACCGTCGGGCACGACCTGGACGCCCTCGCGCTCGAACAGGTGCGCCAGCCCGACGCCGGGCGCCACCGCGAACACCGCGCTCGTGCGCTCGGGTGCCGGCTCGTGCGTCTCGAGCGTCGACGACCGAGATCTGCTGCGGCCGGCCGGCCTCGATGCCGGCCTCGATGGCTGGGCCGACCTCGTCGACGTGGACGTGGATCTTCCATCGTGTCGGTTGCCGTGGGCACGATCGCGATGGAATCACCGAGCTCGGACAACCTGGCCCGCAGCCGGTCGACGGCGGCGGCGCCGGCATCGAGCTGGTACTGGACCTCGTAGCGGTGGCCCTCGGACATCGCTACGGGTCCGGCGTCGGGCTCGGGCGAGCGCAGCGGCAGCCGCACCGCGGCGAGCGGCACGCCGGCACCGGTGACGGTGCGGGCCAGGGCCTCGAGCATCAACACGAGCCCGCGGCCGCCGGCGTCGACCACGCCCGCCTGGGCGAGCTCGTGGAGCTGGCTCGGGGTGCGCTGCAGCGCGGCGTCGGCGGCCGCGACCGCGGCCACGACCACGTCGCCGAGCCGCACACCGGTCGACACCGTCGGCGAGGGCGGCCGCCGCGGCCTCGGCGGCGGCGCGCGCCACGGTCAGCACGGTGCCCTCGACCGGGTCGACGACGGCGGCCCGGGCCAGATCCGCGCCCCGGTCCAGCCCCGCGACGACGGTGCTGCTGTCGCACCGGTCGAGGCCGGTGGCCGCGTCGGCGAGACCGCGCAGCAGCTGGGAGGTGATGAATCCGGAGTTGCCGAGGGCGCCGACCGCGGCGCCGTCGGCGAGCGCGGCGAGGGCTACCCCGGCGTCGCGGGCGTCGGCGGTGGCGAGCGCGCGATCAGCGGCGCGCAGCGTGGCGAGCATGTTGGCGCCGGTGTCGGAATCGGCGACCGGGAACACGTTGAGCGCGTCGATCTCGTCGCGGTGGGCGTCGATCAGGTCGACGATGGCGTGGCTCCAGGCGCGCAGAGCATCGGCATCCAGCGCCTCGAGCACGGTCGCTCCTTCCCGGTCCGCTCCCTCCCCGGTTCCCACCGGGCCCGCCGCAGGATACTTCCCGGACAGCGGCCGGTGACGCGCGGTTTGGCCGCCCCGTCGCGCGCGCGTTAGACTGCTCAGGTTGCCCGGATTGTCCTTCGGGCGCATTGTCGAAATCGTCGAAAACCCATTCGCAAGGAGTTCCACAGTGGCCAGCGTCTGCGATGTCTGCGGCAAGGGTCCGGGCTTCGGTATGTCCGTCTCGCACTCTCATCGCCGCACCCACCGCCGGTGGAACCCGAACGTGCAGAGCGTGCGCGCGTTGGTCGCGCCGGGCACCCGCCGTCGGATCAAGGTCTGCACCTCCTGCCTGAAGGCCGGCAAGGTCTCCCGGGCCTGACCGGCAACCGCTTCACCCGGCCCGCTCTCGCCACGGCGAGGCGGGCCGTTTGCTTGTCCGTGCTCATGGCCCTCCTCGGTCACCGGAAATGTTCGTGGCCGCCGACCGGCCAGCGCCGGCCGTCGACCCGCACGCCGTCGCCCGGGCTCACCGTGCCGATCACCCGCCACGGCTGCGGCAACGCGGTGTCCTGCGGGAAGGTCGCGGCCAGCGCGTAGTCGTCGCCGCCGGTCAGCACCCAGACGAGCGGATCCACGTTGAGCGCCGATCCGACCTCGCGCAGTCGCCCGGGAAGGTCGACCAGATCGCCGCGCAGGTCGATGCGGACCCCGCTGGCCGCGGCGATGTGGCCCAGGTCGGCGACCAGCCCGTCGCTGACGTCGGTCATCGCGCTGGCGCCGAGTTCGGCGGCACGCGGTCCCTCGCCGTAGGGCGGCTCCGGGCGCCGGTGCGCAGTGACCACCTGCACCGGTGAGCGGAACCCGCGGCTGAGCACCGCGAAACCGGCGGCGGCCCATCCCGTCCGCCCGCACACCGCGACCAGGTCGCCCGCACGCGCGCCGGACTGCGTCACCGCCGGCCGGCCCTCCAGGTCGCCGAGCGCCGTGACGGCGATGGTGATGGCGTCGGCAGCGGTCACGTCGCCACCCACGACCGCGGCGCCCACGCTGCCGCACTCCTCGCGCAGCCCGGCCATCAACCCGTCGACCCACTCGACCTCGAGCGTGCCGGGCAGCGCGACGCCCACGACCAACGCGGTCGGCTGTGCCCCCATCGCGGAGATGTCGGAGAAGGCCCGGGCGGCGGCCTTGTGGCCGACATCGACGGCCGTCGACCAGTCGCGGCGAAAGTGGCGCTGTTCGACCAACAGGTCGGTGGACACGACCACGCGCCCGTCCGAGGCGGCCACGACGGCGGCGTCGTCACCCGGCCCCAGCAGCGTCTTCTCGGTCGTTTCGAGATCGGCTCGCACCCGAGAGATCAGGCCGAACTCGCCGAGGTCGGAAACGGTGATGTGCCTCGCCCCTCACAGCTGCTGTCCTGCGGCACCTGCCCGGCGCCGCCTGCGCTACGTTCTACCCGTCCGCGCGTCTCGACGAGGAGAGGACGCGCCGCGACCGGCGCAGACCATCGTCTCGCGGCCGGGTCCGGCGAGCGGGTGCGACACGGAAGGTGGCAGCGGCGTCGATGAGCGTGAGCGCGTACATCTTGATCCAGACCGAGGTCGGCAAGGCGGCCGAAGTCGCGCGGCAGATCAGCGGGCTCGAGGGCGTGACGAGTGCCGAGGACGTCACCGGTCCCTACGACGTGATCGTGCGCGCGGATGCCTCCTCGGTCGACGAACTCGGGAAACTCGTGGTGGCCAACGTGCAGAGGCGTCGACGGCATCACCCGCACGCTCACCTGCCCGGTCGTCCACCTCTAGTCCTCGAACAGACCTGACGCACGGAGTCTCCCGATCGATCCGGTTCGCAAACGGGCGGCGCTCATCGCGACCGCCGTCACGGTGCCGTTCGTCGTGCTCGTCGCACTCGTGCTCGTCGCGATCGGCAGCGGGAACCCCAGCTCCGACGCCCACAAGAGCTCCGCGCCCGGGCCGCTGCCGGCGGTGACCGCCACGGCGCCCGTACACGCGAGCGCCCAGGCGACGCCGTGCTCGAAGGTGCTCGCGCAGCTGCCGGTGTCGCTCGGCAAGCTCGCGCCCCGGATCGTGCACACGACGCCGACGGACACCCCGTACGTCGTGGCCTGGGGCGACCCGTCGGTGCTGCTCGGCTGCGGGGTGGCCCGACCCAAGGCGCTCGTCCCCGGATCGTCGGAGACGTTCATCTCCGGCGGGGAACTCGACGGCCCCTACTTCGACGTGCAGCGCAACGGCGACGCGAACGTCTACACGACCGTGGATCGCGGGCCGTACATCGCCATCACCATCCCGGCCGCATATCCCGCTGCGAACTATCTGCCGCTGCTCTCGCGCGCCATCGCCAAGGCATTGCCGGCGGTCTGCTCGACGGATTCGGGCAATCCCGACCCGGACAAGCTCTGCACCCGCCGCAAGGACTGAGCGATCCCGCGACCACCCCTAGGTGATCAAGAGCGCATTCTGGTCGCCTGATGACCATTTTCGGCTCTTGATCACGTGGGTGGGGGCGGGCGGGCCGGTCAGCCGGTTTCCAGGCCCCGGCGCGCGGCGGCGTCCGCGGCGTCGGCGAACGCACCGACGAGCCCCTGCAGCGCCAGCGGGCGCATCCGGGACAGGATCGCCACCACCTGCTCGTGCTCGAGTTCGCCGCGTTGGTACGGACCCCAGATCGCGTGCGCGAACACCTCGGTCAGCCCTTCGGCCACCGCTCGGGCGTGCTCGCTGATGATGGTCGCGCACTCGCGCAACACCCCTTCGGGCACCGGCAGCGCGAACAGCTCGAGCGCCGGGCCGATGATGGCCGGCGCCACGCGATACCGGCGCGGCCCGACGTGTTCCAGCGCCCCGACCGCGGCGAGGAAGTCGAGTTCGGCCGGGCGCACCCGTCGCCCGACCCGGCGCTCGAGGTCGGCGGCGGTGAGCTCCTCGGTGCGGCCCGGCAGCCACGGCGCGAGCACCGCGGTCTGCACGGCGTACTCGGCGGGCGGTGCGTCGTCCGGGATGCGCCCGAGAACCCGCGCGATGGCGGCGAGGGTGAAACCCTGGTCCTGGAAGGTGCGGATGAGTTCGAGGCGCAGTCGGTGGCGGCGGTCGTAGACGGCGCTGCGACCGCGGCGCGTCGGCGCCGGCAGCAGGCCCTCGCCGGCGTAGAACCGCAGGGTGCGCACGGTGGTGCCGGTGCGCGCAGCCAGGGCGTCGACGGTGTATTCCTCGACGTCCTGCGCGACACTCGTTCCAGCGGTCACAGTGGTGAGACTAACCGCGCCGGCGTGTACAGCGACACAATGACTGGCGCAGCGCGACTGTGACAGTAACACTGGCAGTATTGGTCCCGGCTCACGTGAATCGGCAGGAGACATGACCGAAGCCTTCGTCTACGACGCACTCCGTACCCCCCGCGGTCGCGGCAAGGAGACCGGGTCGCTGCACGCGACCAAACCCGTGTCCCTCGTCGTCGGCCTGCTCGACGAGTTGCGCAAGCGCAACCCCGGGCTCGACCCGGCGCAGGTCGAGGACGTCATCCTCGGCTGCGTCACACCCGTCGGCGAGCAGGGCGCTGACATCGCCCGCACCGCCGCCCTGGCCGCCGGTTACGAGGCCTCCGGCCCGGGCTTCCAGCTGAACCGCTTCTGCGCGTCCGGCCTGGAAGCGGTCAACGTCGCCGCGCAGAAGGTCCGCTCCGGCTGGGAGGACCTGATCGTCGCCGGTGGCGTCGAGTCGATGTCACGGGTGCCGATGGCCTCCGACGGCGGCGCGTGGGCACAGGACCCGGAAACCGCGTACGAGAGCCGCTTCGTGCCCCAGGGCGTGAGCGCCGACCTCATCGCCACCCTCGAGGGCTTCGACCGCACCGACGTCGACACCTTCGCCGCCGAGTCGCAGCTGCGCGCAGCGAAGGCCCAGGCCGACGGCGCGTTCGCGAACTCGCTGGTGCCGGTGGTCGATCTCAACGGCGCGATCGTGCTCGATCACGACGAGTTCCCGCGCGCCGGCACCACAGTCGAGTCACTCGCCGCGCTCAAGCCATCGTTCGCCCAGGTCGCCGAGATGGGCGGCTTCGGCGCGGTGGCGCTGCAGAAGTACCACTGGATCGAGAAGATCAACCACGTGCACACGCCCGGCAACTCGTCCGGGATCGTCGACGGCGCCGGCCTGGTGCTGGTCGGCAGCGAGGCCGGCGGCGCCGCGAACGGGCTCACCCCCCGCGCCCGGATCGTGTCCGTCGGCGTCGTCGGCACCGAGCCGACGATCATGCTGACCGGCCCCGCACCCTCGGCGCGCAAGGCGCTGGCCAAGGCCGGGCTGACGGTCGACGACATCGACCTGTTCGAGGTCAACGAGGCGTTCTCGGCCGTGGTGCTCAAGTTCATGAAGGACATGGGTGTGCCGCACGAGAAGGTCAACGTCAACGGCGGCGCGATCGCGCTGGGCCACCCACTCGGTGCCACCGGCGCGATGATCCTCGGCACGCTCGTCGACGAGCTGGAGCGCCGCGACCTGCGATACGGGCTCGCCACGCTGTGCGTGGGCGGCGGTATGGGCGTCGCGACGATCGTGGAGCGTGTGCAGTGACCGAGACCATCCGTTGGGACAAGGACGCCGACGGCATCGTCACCTTGACGCTCGACGACCCGAATGCGCGCGCCAACACGATGACCGACGACTTCCGCCGGTCGCTGACCGACGTCGTCGACCGGCTCGAGACCGAAAGCGACTCGGTCACCGGGGTGATCGTCACGTCGGCGAAGTCGACGTTCTTCGCCGGTGGCGACCTCAAGCTGCTCTCGCAGGTGACCGAGGCCGACGCGGGTGAGTTCTCGGCCGGCGTCACGCAGGTCAAGGCCGACTTCCGCCGGCTGGAGCGACTGGGCAAGCCGACCGTCGCGGCACTGAACGGCGCGGCGCTCGGAGGCGGCCTGGAGATCGCGCTGGCCTGCAACCGCCGCATCGCGCTGGACAACCCGAAGTCGCAGTTCGGCGTTCCCGAGGTCACCCTCGGGCTGCTGCCGGGCGCCGGCGGTGTCGTGCGGCTGGTCCGAATGCTCGGGCTCACCGACGCCTTGACCAAGGTGCTGCTCCAGGGCACCCGCTACTCCCCCGCCGACGCGCTCGCGCTGGGCATCGTCGACGAGCTCGCCGCGACGCCGGAGGAACTGCTCGCCCAGGCCCGCGACTGGATCCGCGCCAACCCGCAGACCGCGCAGCCGTGGGACACCCCGGGCTACCGGATGCCCGGCGGCGCACCGTCGAGCCCGAAGCTCGCCGGCATGCTGCCGGCGTTCCCGGCCAACCTGCGCAAGCAACTCAAGGGCGCGCCGATGCCGGCGCCGCACCACATCATGTGCGCCGCCGTAGAGGGCGCGACGGTCGACGTCGACTCGGCGTTCGTCATCGAAGGCCGCTACTTCCTGAACCTGGTCACCGGCCAGGTGGCGAAGAACATGATCCAGGCGTTCTGGTTCGACCTGAACGCGATCAACGCCGGCGGCTCCCGTCCGGCCGGATACGAAAAACGAAACGCGCAGAAGGTTGCGGTGCTCGGCGCCGGGATGATGGGCGCGGGTATCGCCTACGTGAGCGCTCGGGCCGGCATCGAGGTGGTGCTCAAGGACGTCTCTGCCGAGGCGGCCGAGCGCGGCAAGGCGTACTCGCAGAAGCTGCTGGACAAGGCGGTGTCGCGCGGCAAGCTCACCGAGGCCAAGCGCGACGAGGTGCTCGCGCGGATCACGCCGACCGCCGACTACGCCGACCTCGCCGGCTGCGACCTCGTGGTCGAGGCGGTGTTCGAGAAGGTGTCCCTCAAGCACGAGGTGTTCGGGCAGGTCGAGCCGGTGGTGAACGCCGACGCGCTGCTCGGCTCCAACACCTCCACCTTGCCGATCACCGGGTCTGGCCGAGGGGGTGCAGCGGCGGCAGGACTTCATCGGTCTGCACTTCTTCTCGCCGGTCGACAAGATGCCGTTGCTGGAGATCATTCGCGGTGAGCAGACCTCGGACGAGGCGCTGGCCCGGGCGCTCGACTACGCAGCGCAGATCCGCAAGACGCCGATCGTGGTGAACGACAGCCGCGGGTTCTTCACCTCCCGGGTCATCGGGACGTTCGTGAACGAGGCAGTGGCGATGCTCGGCGAGGGCATCGCGCCGGCGACGATCGAGCAGGCCACCACGCAGGCGGGCTACCCGGTCGGGGCGCTGCAACTGGCCGACGAGCTCAACCTGGAGCTGTTCCTGAAGATCCGCGACGAGTCGCGCGCCGCTGCGGGCGACGCGTACGTGCGACACCCGGCCGAGGACGTCGTGGAGAAGATGGTGGCGCTCGGGCGTCCGGGCCGGCTCAAGGGTGCCGGATTCTTCGACTACGACGAGTCCGGCAAGCGCCTGGGCCTGTGGGCCGGGCTGGCCGAGCACTTCCCGCTCGCGGGTGATCCGGCGCAGGTCGATCTCCACGAGCTCGGCGAACGGATGCTGGTCATCGAGGCCGTCGAGTCCGCGCGCTGTGTCGAGGAAGGCGTGCTCATCACCACGGCGGATGCGAACATCGGGTCGATCATGGGCATCGGCTTCCCGCCCTGGACCGGCGGTGTGCTGCAGTACGTGAACGGTTACCCGGGCGGTGTGACGGCGTTCGTCGCGCGCGCCGAGGAGTTCGCCGAGCGCTTCGGCCCGCGTTTCGAGCCGAATCCGCTGCTGCGCAAGAAGGCGGAGAACGGCGAGACCTTCTGACGTTCCCCACCTCTCGGATCTGTGTCGGACCCGGGCGGCACACTGCGGGCATGGACTACAAACTCGAACTGCTGTGCGTACCGGTCACCGACGTCGACAGGGCGAAGGAGTTCTACGTCCGCGCCGGCTTCAACGCCGATCACGATCAGCGGGTCAACGAGTCGCTGCGGTTCGTGCAGCTGACCCCACCCGGGTCGGGCTGCTCGATCTGCATCGGCGAGGGGCTGACCACGATGGCGCCCGGCTCGATCGAGGGGCTGCAGCTGGTCGTCGACGACGCCGACGCCGCGCATGCCGATCTCAGCGGCCGCGGCGTCGAGGTGAGCGAGGTCGACGACCAGCCGTGGGGCCGGTTCGTCTACTTCAAGGACCCGGACGGCAACGCGTGGAACGTCCAGCAGATCAAGCGGGCAACCTGACCGGGTGAGCCCGTGCCGTCAGGCGAGGTGGCGGTACACCGCGCGCACCGCCAGGCAGGTCTGGACATGCTCGCGGGCGTCTGCGGACAACGTCGCCCGCAGCGCTGTATCGGTGCTCGCCGACACCACGAAGTAGAACGCCGAGAACACCCCGAGGAACCCGGACACCCGTACGTGCGCGCTGGTGAGCACGTACTGGTGTCCGGCGATCGTCGCCTGCCACCAGATGTCGGGTTTCACGGTCAACCAGGATTGCGCGGTTTCGGCGTTCACCACGAGCACACCGAAGACGATGAAGAACACGAACACCGCGACACCGACCGCCACGGCCACCATCAACTGCGCGATGGTCGTCATCACGCGCAGGTTCATCCGCTCGCCACGCCGCAACTCCGCGTCGTGCGGCGCGTCGTCGGGATCGGTACGCCGTTGCGCCGAGACACCGCACGCCACGAGCTCATCGGACCATTGCAGCTCCGGCGGCAGCGCGGCGCGTAATGCCAAGGCGTCGTCGAAGGTCACGGCTGCATCGAGATCGGGTCGCACCCGGCGGGACACGAACACGACCCCGAGCCCGACGAACAGCAGCGCGGTCAGCACGAGCGGCAGGCCACGCAACCGGCCGATGCTCTGCCACGTCTCGGCGCCGAGGAACAGGAACGTGACCGCCACCAGCAGCAGCGGCAGCACGGCGAGCATCCGCATCCCGCCACGAAAGATCGTGCGGCCCAGCCAACTCAGTCCGAACAACGACAGCGGAACCAACCCGGTGGCCACCACCACGTAGCAGACGATCAGCCCGCCGGCACCGCCCACCAGGACTGCGAGCGCGACCACACCGACGGATGCCGACGCGGCGACCGCGAGGACCAGCGCGGCGATGGCCACGATGACCGCACCGAGTGCTGCCCTCGGCAGCACCCGGCCGGGCCGGGCGTAACCGTCGATGAAGTTGGGCACGCCATGGCTGCGGAACCACCGGTGGATCGCCGCACGGTTCGCGACGGGCCGTTGGGTCAGCGCGGGCACCCGCTCACCCTAAACGGGCCGCACATCCATCTCCCCACCGTCGAGTGGCGACTTCCACTCGACGTGGGATGTCGCCACTCAACGGAGCAGGATCAGGCACCGTCGAAGGTGGCCGGCTTGGTTTTCTGATACAGCCACACGTCGAAGAAGTGGCCGAGGTCCTGGCCGGACACCTGCTCGGCCAGATCGATGAACTGCTGGGTGTCGGCGTTGCCGTACTTGTGCTGTGCGGTCCAGGTCTGCAACAGCGTGAAGAAGTCCGGGTCGCCGATCTTGAGGCGCAACGCCGCGAGCGTCATGCCGCCACGGTTGTAGACCGCGGAGGAGAACATGGTGTCGCGCTGCGGGTCGGCGATCGCCTGGTTCCAGAACTGCGACGTGGCCGGGCGGCCGTTGTACCCGGAACGGGCGATCTGCTCGGTGGTGACGCCCTGGGTGTGCTCGACCCACAGCCACGACGCGAACGTCGCGAAACCCTCGTTGAGCCAGATGTTCTGCCAGGTGGCGACCGACACGCTGTCGCCGAACCACTGGTGCGACAGTTCGTGCGACATCGTGCCCGGGTCCGGGCTGAAGCCGTACAGCGGCCGGGTCTGCGTCTCGAGTGAGAAGCCGACGTTGGGCACGTTGTCGACGATCGCGCCGGTCGAGGTGAACGCGTAGGGCCCGAACATCTTGCTCCAGTAGTCGGTGATGTCACCGGTCTGCTCGAACACGCCCGAGTGCCGCGCCTGCGAGGCCAGGGCCGGGTCCACGCCCATCGTCTCCGGGATACCGCCCGGGGTGGTGCCGTTGCGGAACTTCCAGTTGCCGATGTCGATCGTGGCCAGGTAGGTGGCCATCGGGCTGGTCTCGTTCCACACGAACCTGGTCTGGTCGCCGGTGGTCTTCTTCGACTGCAGTTCGCCGTTGGCGATCACGCTCTTGCCCTTCGGCACGGTGATGTCGAAGGTGTAGCTCGCCTTGTCGCTGGGGTGGTCGTTGGACGGCAGCCAGGTGCTGGTCGCGTTCGGCTCGTCACCCACGAACGCGCCGTCCGGCGTGTACTGCCAGCCGTAGTCGGCGCCGAACACGATCGGCGAACCCTTGATCGTCTTCGGAGTGCCGTGGTAGGCGACCGCGACCTCGAAGGTCGAGCCGTTCACCAGCCCGGCGCTCGGGGTGATCTGCAGTTCCTGCCCGTCGCGGGCGAAGGAGGCGCTCGCGCCGTTCACGTGCACGGCCTGCACGGTCATGCCGGACAGGTCGAGGTCGAAACGCGACAGGTCCTGCGTCGCCGTGGCCGTGATCGTCACCGTCCCGGACAACCGGTGGGTGTCCGGCGCGTAGGACAGATCGACGTTGTAGTGGCCGACGTCGTAACCGCCGTTGCCCTCCAACGGGAAGTACGGGTCTCCGACGCCCGGCGCCCCTGGGGTGAAGGTGGGATCGGCCCCGGCCGATGCCGTGCCGATCGCCGCCGAGCCGGCCACTGCCAGCCCTGCACAGCCCACCACCGCGACAATGCTTCTCAACTTTGCGAACACGCTCGCTCCTTGTCGGTAGCAGTCGATCTCGCGTGCCATCCGGCCCGGTTGCCGGATGGGGAATATGCCCACATTCGTCCTCGGCGCGGCGGGGAGTCAAGCAGGTTGATCAGTAGGCTGCGCAACCGTGCTCCCTCACGTGGTGGCGACGCGGTACGTCACGCCGTTGCGCGAGGGTGGGTCCCTGCCCGGGCTGATGGAGGCCGACGACCTCGGCACCTACGTCGTGAAATTCACCGGCGCGGGCCAGGGCCCCGCGGCGCTCGTGGCGGAGGTGATCGCCGGCGAACTGGCCCGTGCCATGGGGCTCGCGGTGCCCGCACTGGTCACCGTCGAGATCGATGCGGTGCTCGCCGCCAACGAACCGGACGAAGAGGTGCAGGATCTGCTGCGGGCCAGCCCGGGCCGCAATCTGGGTGTCGACTTCCTGCCCGGCGCACTGGACTTCGCACCGGGCGCGTTCGAGGTCGATCCGGTGTTCGCCGGCCGGGTGCTGTGGTTCGACGCGTTCATCGGCAATGTCGACCGGTCGTGGCGCAATCCGAACCTGCTGGTGTGGCACGGCGCGCCGTACCTGATCGACCACGGCGCGGCCCTGACCTTCCACCACAACTGGCCGGGGGCAGCCGCTGCCGTCTCGCGGCCGTACGACGCCGGCGAGCACGTGCTGCTCGGCTGCGCGCCCGATCTCGACGCCGGCGCGGATGTACTCGCGATCGACGCCATGACGATCGAGGCGGCCGTGGCAGCGGTTCCCGACGACTGGCTGCGGCAGGTGCCGGGATTCGCGACGCCGGACGAGGTGCGCACCGCCTACGCCGAATGGCTCGCGGCGCGGTTGGCGGCGCGCGGCGAATGGGGCCCCGCGCTCGCCGACGCCGTTGCGGCCGGACCCGTCCGCCGACCGGCCCGCTCCGGGCCGCGGCCGGGGTGGCTTCGATGACCCGTCATCCGTTCGAGTACGCCGTGTTGCGGGTCGTGCCGCGCGTCGAGCGCGGCGAATCGATGAACGCCGGCGTGCTGGTGTACTGCCGCGCGCTGGACTACCTCGGCGCCGCGGTGCAGCTCGACGAGGCGCGGCTGCGCGCGCTCGACCCGGGCGTCGACGTCGCACACGTGCAGGCCGCGCTGGGCGCCATCGCCGACACGTGCACGAGCGCCGGTGACAGTCCCGCATCGACGGAGGAGATCGGCAGGCGCTTTCGCTGGCTCACCGCGCCGCGCTCGACAGTCGTGCAGACCGGTCCGGTGCACACCGGCCTGACTGCGGATCCGGCCGCCGAAACCGAGCGACTGCTGCGCGTGCTCGTGCTGCCGGTCGAACCGCAGGCGCCGTCAGTGTCGTCGTAACGCCGCGCTGATGAGCCGGTCGACGAGCGTCGGGTAGTCGACCCCGGACGCGGCCCACATCCGCGGGTACATCGAGATGGGGGTGAACCCGGGCATGGTGTTGACCTCGTTGACGACCACCTGCTCGTCGTCGGTGACGAAGAAGTCGACGCGCGCCAACCCGGCGCAGTCGAGCGCGCTGAACGCGGTGCAGGCGGCCTTGCGGATCGCCTCGATCACCGCGTCGGGAAGATGCGGCGGGATGTCGAAGTCGCACGCGTCGTCGAGGTACTTGGCATCGAAGTCGTACCAGTCATGGCCGGGACGCAACCGGATCTCGGCGGGCAGGCTCGCGGTCGGCGCACCCTGTTCGTCCTCGAGCACGCCGCACTCGATCTCGCGGCCCGACACGGCCGCCTCGACGAGCACCTTCGAGTCGTGTTCGAACGCGAGCTCCACTGCGTCGCGCAGGTCGGCCCAGTCGGCAACCTTGGAGATCCCGACACTGGAACCGGCGCGGGCCGGCTTGACGAACACCGGCAGCCCGAGGCCGTGCACGTCGACCTCGCTGTAGGACCGCCCGCGGCGCAGCACGACGAATTCGCCCACCGCGAGCCCGGCGGCACGCAGCAGGATCTTGGTGAACTCCTTGTCCATGGCCGCCGCGCTGGCGAACACCCCGGCGCCCACATAGGGCACGCCGGCCATCTCGAGCAGACCCTGGATCGTTCCGTCCTCGCCGTAGAGGCCGTGCAGCACCGGGAACACGACGTCGACGCTCTCCAGCACCTGCACCGCCTCGCCGGGCTCGACGCGCAGCAGCGAGGTGCCCGACGGATCCGGTGGCAACACCACCGCGGTGCCCTTCTCGACCTCGGGCAGTGTGCGGCCGGTGATGCGCAGCGACTCGGGGGTGGCGTCGGTGAGCATCCACTGCCCGGCCGGCGTGATGCCGACCGGCACGACGTCGTACCGATCGGGGTCCAGCGCGGCCAGCACGCTGCCCGCTGAGACGACGGAAATGCCGTGCTCGCTGCTGCGTCCGCCGTAGACGACGGCGACCCGGATGCGTTGTGCCACGGGTGTCGACCCTACCGGGGCGGTGCGGTCAGACCTCGGATTTCATCGACCGCGACATGAGCAGCTCGACCATGCGCTGCGGGGTCATCGCACCGAAACAGACGGCCTCGACGGCCGCGGTGATCGGCACCTCGACGTCATGGGCACGGGCGAGATCGAGGACCGCCCGACACGACTTCACACCCTCGGCCACCTGACCGTGGGTGGCCGCCTGCGCCTGCTCGAGCGTCTCGCCGCGGCCCAGCCGCTCACCGAAGGTCCGGTTGCGCGACAGCGGTGAGTTGCACGTCGCGACGAGGTCGCCGAGCCCGGCCAGCCCGGCGAACGTGGTCGGGTCGGCGCCGAGCCGCGCCCCCAGGCGCGCGGTCTCGGCGAGCCCGCGGGTGATGATCGAGGCGAGGGAGTTGTCGCCGAAACCCATGCCCTGCCCGATACCGCAGGCGAGTGCGATGACGTTCTTCACCGCGCCTCCGAGCTCGCAGCCGATGACGTCGGTGTTCGTGTACGGCCGGAAGTAGCTCGTGCCGCACCGCTGCTGCACCGCGGCGCCGCGCGGCTCGTCGACGCAGGCCACGACGGTGGCGGTGGGCTGCTCCTGCGCGATCTCCAGCGCGAGATTCGGCCCGCTCACCACCGCGATCTGCTCGATGGCGGTGCCCGCCACCTCGGCGATCACCTGGCTCATCCGCTTCGTGGTGCCGAGTTCGACGCCTTTCATCAGGCTGATCAGCGTCGCGTCCGGGGGCAGGTGCGGTACCCAGGAGACGAGGTTCTCGCGAAGCGACTGCGACGGAATGGCGATCGCCACCAGATCGGCGTCGCGAACAGCGATCGCCGCGTCGTGCGTGGCGACCAGCTCTGCGGGCAGATCGATCTCGGGCAGGTAGTCCTTGTTGCGGTGCTCGCGGTTGATCTGCTCGGCGAGCTCGTCGCGGCGCGCCCACAGCGTGACGTCGTTGCCGGCGTCGACCAGCACCTTGGCGAAGGTGGTCCCCCAGGTGCCGGCGCCCAGAACCGCTGCCCGACTCATGCGGCACCGCCGGAACGCGGCCACTTGTACAGCGCGCCGTCGGGCGCTGCGACACCACGCAACTCGGCGACGTCGTCGCGCAGACGCCGCATGATCACGTCGGTCATCTCCCGCAGCACCGCCGTGGTGGGCTCGCGGTCACGGAAGGCGCTCAGGTCGACCGGCTCCCCGACCGAGATGAGGTGCGTCGGACGAGGGATCAGCCGCACCTTCTTGCGGTAGAGGTCGACCTGGTCCTGCACCCCCCACTGCGCAACGGGGATCACCGGCACGTCGGGCGCCAGGGACGAGAGCCGGGCGGCGCCCGTCTTGCCCATCATCGGCCAGCCTTGCGGGTCGCGGGTGACCGTGCCCTCCGGGTGCAGCACGATCACCTGGCCGCGCTCGAGTGCCGCAACGGCCGAGGCGAGTGACTGCCGCGCGTCGGTCGTGCCGCGCCGGACCGGAATGTGTCCCATCAGCCGCATGCCCCAGCCGACCACCGGCACCTCGAAGATCGATTCCTTCGCGAGGATCCGCGGCACCCGCGCGGCGTCGAGCACGAACTTGGCCACGAGCAGCGGATCGACGTGTGACACGTGATTGACGACGATGATCATCGGCCCGGTCCGCGGGATGCGGTCGAGGTGGCGATAGCCCACCCGCACCAGCCCGGAGACCGGGTAGTACAGGACCAACCAGACGAATCGCCAGCCGGCTCCGAGCTTCTCGCCGTATCCGGGCCGGCGCAGTTTCTGCAGCCCTTGCCGCTTGGCCACCGATCCTCCGTTCACTGCGTTCCGGGGTGAGTCTGCCGTATCGGCCCGGGTGCGTGACGGCGGCGGCGCCGCGCGGCGCGTTCGTAGACTTCGGGTGTGCGCTGGACCGTCGTGATCCCGGTGAAGGGACTGCCCGCCGCCAAGTCGCGGCTGCTCGCGGCCAGCTCCGACGCCGCTGCGCACCGCACGCTGGTAGAGGCGATCCGGGCCGACACGATGGCCGCCGCCCGGGGCGCCGACGAGGTGGCCCGGATCGTGCTGGTGTCCGACCAGCACAGCGACGACCCGCACGTCCTCGTCCAGAACCGGCCTGGCCTCAACGCCGCGCTGGCCGAGGCGGCCGCACACGCCAACCGCACGTGGCCGCACGACGGTGTCGCGGCGCTTGGTGGGCGACCTGCCGGCACTGCGCTCCGAGGAGCTCGCCGACGCCTTGCGGACCGCCGCGCGCCATCCTCGCGCACATGTGCCGGACGCCGCCGGCTCGGGCACGACGCTGCTCACCGCGCTCCCCGGCGTCGACCTCCTGCCGTCCTTCGGCCCCGGCTCGGCGGCGCGGCACGGGCTGGACTCCGCGGCGATCGCCGCTGCGGCCCGGGCTGCGGCACGACGTCGACACCGCCGAGGATCTCGCTGCTGCGGCCGGCCTCGGGCTGGGCGCCGCCACCACGGCGGCGGTGGCGGCTCGTCAGGTGACGCCATGTTCTTCTGAACGGGGCATAGTGAACGCCATGACTTCGCACGGGTGCGCCGATCACGGCAGTGGATCATGAGCACCGGCACCGAGCTGCCGATCGAGGAGCTCGACGCCCTGCCCGACGAAGAGCCACCTGTCCCGAACGCCGACGATCTGCCTGCCGACCGGTTCAGCAACCGCGAGCTGTCCTGGCTCGCCTTCAACGAACGTGTCCTCGCTCTTGCCGAGGACGAAAGCGCTCCCTTGTTGGAGCGGTTGAAGTTCCTGGCCATCTTCGCCAGCAACCTGGACGAGTTCTACATGGTCCGCGTCGCCGGGCTGAAGCGCCGGGCCGACATGGGTCTGCAGGTCACCTCTGCCGACGGCCTGACACCGCGCATCGTGTTGGCGCGCCTCTCGGAGCGCATTCGTGAACTGGTCGACCGGCACGCCCGGTGCTTTCGCGACATCGTCAATCCGCAGCTCGAGGACGAAGGCATCCACATCCGGCGGTGGGACGCCCTCGACGACGAGGAGCGCACCCGGCTCGCGGATTACTTCCGGTCCAAGGTCTTCCCGGTCCTGACCCCGCTCGCGGTCGATCCGTCACACCCGTTCCCGTACATCTCCGGCCTGTCGCTGAACCTCGCGGTGCTGGTGCGCGACCCGGACGAGGAGGTGCAGCGCTTCGCGCGGGTGAAGGTGCCCAACAACGTGCCGCGGTTCGTCGTGGTGTCACAGAGCGCCACCGAGGCGGAGTTCCTTCCGCTCGAAGATCTGATCGCGGCGCATCTCGAGACGCTGTTCCCCGGCATGGAGGTGGTCGAGCATCACCTGTTCCGGGTCACCCGCAACGCCGACTTCGAGGTCGAGGAGGATCGCGACGAGGATCTGCTGCAGGCGCTCGAACGCGAGCTGATGCGGCGCCGGTTCGGTCCGGCGGTGCGCCTCGAGGTCGCCGACGACAGCGACGACGAGGTCGTCGACCTGCTCGTCAGCGAGATCGACGTCCAGCCCGGACGACGTGTTGCGGGTGCCGGGCCTGCTCGACCTCAGCGCGCTGCACCAGGTCTACGACGTCGACCGGCCGAACCTCAAGGAGCGGCCGTTCGTCCCGGTGACCAACCCGAGCTTCGCCGAGGGCGAGACCCCCAAGTCGGTGTTCGCGACCATGCGCGACGGCGACGTGCTGGTGCACCACCCGTACGAGTCGTTCGCCACCAGCACGCAGCGCTTCATCGAGCAGGCCGCCGCCGACCCGCGGGTGCTCGCGATCAAGCAGACGCTCTACCGCACGTCCGGTGACTCGCCGATCGTCGACGCCCTCATCGACGCCGCCG
This sequence comes from uncultured Actinomycetota bacterium, assembly GCA_963850835.1. Lineage (GTDB taxonomy): Bacteria > Actinomycetota > Actinomycetes > Mycobacteriales > Jatrophihabitantaceae > Jatrophihabitans. The sequence goes on from CAWKNB010000013.1 coordinate 56,295, forward strand.
AGGCCGGCAAGCAGGTGGTGGCGCTGGTCGAGATCAAGGCCCGCTTCGACGAGCAGGCCAACATCAAGTGGGCCCGCACGTTGGAGCGTGCGGGCTGCCACGTCGTATACGGCTTCGTCGGGCTCAAGACCCACTGCAAGACCGCGCTGGTGGTGCGCCAGGAGGGCAACTCGATCCGTCGCTACGCGCACATCGGCACTGGCAACTACAACCCCAAGACCGCCCGGATGTACGAGGACCTCGGGCTGTTCACCGCCGACGACGACGTCTGCGCCGACCTCACCGACCTGTTCAACGTGCTCACCGGCTACTCGCGCCAGACCGAGTACCGCTCGCTGCTGGTTGCACCGCAAGGTATCCGGTCCGGTCTGATCGAGCGCATCGAGAAGGAGATCTCGTACGCGGAGGCCGGCCGCGCCGGGCTGATCCGGTTCAAGACCAACCACCTCGTCGACGAGCAGACGATCGACGCGCTCTACCGCGCGTCGCGGGCCGGAGTCCGCGTCGACCTTCTGGTGCGTACGTTCTGCACGATCCGCGCCGGTGTGCCGGGCCTGTCGGACAACATCCGCACCCGCTCCATCCTCGGGCAGTTCCTCGAGCACTCGCGCGTCTATCACTTCGGCGGCGACGGCGATCCGGAGTACTGGATCGGCTCGGCCGACCTCATGCACCGCAACCTCGACCGCCGCGTCGAGGTGCTGTGCGAGGTCAAGGACCGCGCCGCGCGAGCGCATCTGGACACGATGCTCGACGCCGCGTTCGACCGGGACACGATCGCCTGGGATCTGCAGGAGGACGGTGAATGGGTACGCTGCGGCGATGCACACGTCGACTACCAGGAGTTGCAGATGAAGCAACTCGCTGACCGCGGCGAGTAGCGAGTGCCGGCCCGGGCGTCGTTACCGGACATCCGCGCCGCCGGCGGCGTGGTGTGGCGGGTACGCAAGAGTCGCATCGAGGTCGCGTTGGTGCATCGCCCGCGCTACGACGACTGGTCACTCCCCAAGGGCAAGCTGCACCAGGACGAGACGGAACTCTCGGCCGCGGTGCGTGAGGTGCGTGAGGAGATCGGCTCGAAGGTCGCCGTCTCCCGCTTCATCGGCAGCGTGTCCTACCCGGTCGGGGAAGCGCGCAAGCGCGCGTCGTACTGGGTGATGGGCCACCTCGACGGCGATTTCGCGCCCAACCACGAGGTCGACGCCGTCGAGTGGCACAAGCCGGCTCTCGCGCGTGACCGGATGAGCCATCCCGTCGAGCGCACCATCATGGCCGACTTCGCCGCGGTGCCGATACCGGACTCCGTCGTCGTGCTGGTGCGGCACGCGAAGGCGGGCAAGCGCAGCGATTGGCGCGGCGAGGATCGCAAGCGGCCACTCGACGACGGCGGGTGCGCGCAGGCCGAACGGCTCGTGCCGTTCCTCAGCGCGTTCCGTCCCGACCGCGTCGTGTCCGCGGAACCGGTGCGGTGTCTGCAAACGGTCGAGCCGTTCGCGCAGCGCCGCGGCATCGAGGTGCGTGTCGATCCGGTGTTCGGCGACAAGGCCTATGCCGATTCCCCGTCGACAACCGAGACCGCGCTGATGGCGTTGGCGAAACCGGGGAAGGTGACGGTCGTGTGCAGCCAGGGTGACACGATCCCTGGCCTCGTCGACCGGCTTGCTCGCGGCGTGCACACCTCCGACACCAAGAAGGGTGCCGCCTGGGTGCTGTCGATCGTCGACGGAACCGTGGTGTCGGCCGATTACTACGAAGACGCGGCACGCCCGGCGGAAGGCCCGGGCGCACGAAGGGCGCCGACCTGGTCGGCCGGCGCCCTGTCGCGGTGATCTGTCGCGATGAGTGGATCAGGCCCGCTTCGCGGCCTTCCTCGCGGTAGTTTTCTTCGCCGCCGTCTTCTTGGCGGTTGCCTTCTTCGCCGGCGCCTTCTTGGCAGCGGTCTTTCTCGCCACGGTCTTCTTGGCGGCCGTCTTCTTGGCGGCCGTCTTCTTGGCAGCCGTCTTCTTCGCCGGCGCCTTCTTCGCAGCTACCTTCTTCGCTGCCGCCTTCTTCGCCGGAGCGGCCTTCTTCGCGGCCCTCTTGGCCGGTGTGGTGGCCTTGCTGGCCGCCTTGACCGCACGGGTCGCGGCCTTCTCGGCCCGCTTGCCGGCCGGGGTGCGGCGCACGGCATCGGCGGCCTCCTTGACGGCCGAAGCCGCCCGGCCCACCGCGCCCTTGGCACCGTTCGCAACGTTGCGGAATTCGGTGCCGGGGCGGAAGTGCGCGGTCTTGCGCGCCGGCACTTGGACGCTCGCGCCGGTCAGTGGGTTACGCCCGATGCGAGCTGCCTTGTCGCGACGCTCGAAGACACCGAACCCGGAGATCGCAACTTTCTCCCCGCGGGAGATCGCGTCGTAGATCGAGTCGATGAATGCTTCGAGCGAAGCTGCAGCTCGCTTGCGATCGCCGTCCATTCTTTCGGCGAGCATGTCGATGAAGTCTGCTTTGTTGGCCACGTGTCCTCCCGGGCGCGCGTTTGGTGTTGATCGCACACGCTAGGCGCTTCCGCAGCCGCAAACAACGCTGAAAGGCTTGTGTCGTGGGACTTTTCGTGGAATTAACCGGCGACGGTCGGCAACCAGGCCTTTCGAGTGCCCTCATAGTCGGCAATCTCGTCGGTATGGCGCAGGGTCAGACCGATGTCGTCGAGGCCTTCGAGCAGCCGCCAACGGGTGTAATCGTCGAGCGCGAAGTCGTGGATTTCCCCTGCCCAGCGGACGTTTCGCTCGACCAGGTCGACGGTGACGGCGGTGTCCGGCGCCTCCTCCACGTCGTCCCACAACCGCTGCACGATCTTGTCGGCGAGCTGCACGGTGAGCAGTCCGGCCTTGAGCGAGTTGCCGCGGAAGATGTCGGCGAACCGCGGTGAGATCACGACTTTGAAGCCGTAGTCCATCAACGCCCAGACCGCGTGCTCGCGCGAGCTGCCGGTGCCGAAGTCGGGGCCCGCGACGAGCACCGTCGCGCCGGTGAAGCGGTCCTGGTTCAACACGAAGTCGGGCTCGTTCGCGCGCCAGGCCTGGAACAACCCGTCCTCGAACCCGGTGCGGGTGACCCGCTTGAGGTACACGGCCGGGATGATCTGGTCGGTGTCGACATTGCTGCGGCGCAGCGGCACGGCAGTGCCGGTGTGCACGGTGAACTTGTCCATGGCTCCTCCTGTCTGCAGGTCGGCTCTACAGGTCGGCCGGGCTGGCGAGGTGCCCGGTGACGGCGGTTGCTGCGGCAACCAGTGGCGACACGAGATGCGTGCGGCCGCCCTTGCCCTGACGACCTTCGAAGTTGCGGTTCGAGGTCGAGGCACTGCGCTCGCCGGGCGCGAGCTGGTCGGGGTTCATGCCGAGACACATCGAGCACCCGGCCTGGCGCCATTCGGCGCCGGCGGCGGTGAAGATCGCGTCGAGTCCTTCGGCCTCGGCCTGCTTGCGGACCCGCACCGAGCCCGGCACGACGAGCACCCGCACGCCGTCGGCCACCTTACGCCCGTCGAGCACACCGGCCGCTGCGCGCAGGTCCTCGATCCGGCCGTTGGTGCACGAGCCGACGAACACCGTGTCGACCGCGATGTCGCGCAGCGGGGTGCCGGCGGTCAACCCCATGTAGGTCAACGCCTTCTCCGCGGCCACGCGGGCCGAATCGTCCTCGAAGTCGCCGGGGTCCGGCACGCTGGCATCGAGCGGGGCGCCCTGGCCGGGGTTGGTGCCCCAGGTGACGAACGGCGTCAGGGTGCTCGGGTCGAGGGTGACCTCGGCGTCGAACTCGGCGTCGTCGTCGGTGCGCAGGCTGGTCCAGTACTCGACGGCGGCATCCCACTGCGCACCCGTCGGCGCGTGGTCGCGGCCCTGCAGATAGTCGAAGGTCGTTCGGTCGGGTGCGATCATGCCGGCCCGCGCGCCCCACTCGATGCTCATGTTGCAGACCGTCATCCGGCCTTCCATCGACATGTTCTCGAACACCGAGCCGCGGTACTCGACCATGTAGCCCTGGCCGCCGCCGGTGCCGGTCTTGGCGATGACCGCGAGGATCACGTCCTTGGGCGTGACGCCGTCGGGCAGCTCGCCGTCGACGGTCACGGCCATCGTCTTGGGCCGGTCCATCGGCAGCGTCTGGGTCGCGAGCACGTGTTCGACCTGGCTGGTGCCGATACCGAAGGCAAGCGCGCCGAACGCACCGTGGGTGGAGGTGTGCGAGTCGCCGCAGACGATCGTCATGCCGGGCGCGGTGATGCCGAGCTGCGGACCGATCACGTGCACGATGCCCTGCTCGGCGTCGCCCATCGGGTAGATGCGCACCCCGAACTCCGCGCAGTTGCGACGCAGCGTCTCGATCTGGGTGCGGCTGACGTCGTCCTTGATGGAGGCGGTCCCGACGAGCGGCAGCGTGTAGTCGGTGGGAGTGTTGTGGTCCTCGGTGGCCAGGGTGAGGTCAGGTCGGTGCACCGGACGCTGCGCCATCCGCAGCCCCTCGAAGGCCTGCGGGCTGGTCACTTCGTGCACGAGGTGCATGTCGATGTAGAGCAGGTCGGGTTCGCCGGCCGCGGACCGGACCACGTGGCTGTCCCACAATTTGTCGGCGAGCGTTTTTCCCATGGCGCGCGGCTCCCGTGGTTTGCTTCCCAGAATATGGGACTCTAGTATCGCTGTATGGGACAGCCTAGCAGCGGTATCGGGGTCGTGGACAAGAGTGCCGCGATCCTCGGCTGCGTGGCCGAGGCGCCGCGCACGCTGGCCGAACTCGTTGCGGCGACGTCGTTGCCGCGCGCAACCGCACACCGGCTGGCCGTCGCGCTCGAGGTGCACCGGCTGATCGACCGCGACGCCGACGGGCGCTTCGTGCTCGGACCGTGGATCCGCGAGCTGTCCGCGGCCCTGCCCGATCCGGTCGTGGCCGCCGCGACTCCGGTGCTGACCTGGGTGCGCGACGAGTGCGGCGAGAGCGCGCAGCTGTACCGCCGCGACGGCGCGCAGCGGGTGTGTGTGGCCGCCGCCGAACGCACGCACGGCCTGCGCACCACGGTGCCGGTCGGCACCCGGTTGCCGCTCTCGGCCGGGTCCGGCGCGCAGGTGCTGTGCGCGTGGTCGGATCCCGCGTCGTTGTCCGACGTGCTGGCCGACGCGGAATTCGGCGAGCGGACCCTGACCGAGGTGCGTCGGCGCGGGTGGGCACAGTCCATCGCGCAGCGCGAGGCCGGCGTGGCGTCGGTGTCCGCGCCGGTGCATGCTGCCGGCGGCACGCTGCTCGCAGCCCTCTCGATCTCCGGGCCGATCGAGCGCCTCGGCCGTTCCCCCGGCGCCCGTTTCGCACCCGTTCTCGTCGCCGGCGCACGCCGCATCACTGCCGCTCTCGCCACATGACCGCGTCGGCACCGCGCGAGACGGAGCGCAACCGCGACCTCGAACGGCTCCTGACCTTCGTCGACGCCATCGCCGCCGTGGCGATCACCCTGCTCGTCCTCCCGCTGGTCGATCTGGGCAACGAGATCCGTTCCTCCCACCAGTCGGTGTGGGACCTGGTGACCAGCCACAGCAATCAGTTCTGGGCGTTCGCCCTCAGTTTCGTGGTGATCGCCCGGCTGTGGCTCGCGCAGCACGTGTTGCTGCGCACGGTCATCGCGAGCAATCGCGGCTTGAGCTCGTTGCTGTTGCTGTGGTCCATGGCCATCGTCTTCCTGCCGTTCCCGACCGCCCTGTTGCCCGCGGGCGGGGAGCAGGCTGCCACCAAGGTGCTCTACCTCGGCACGCTCGCGGTGAGTTCCCTCTGCCTCACCGCGATGGCGGCGATCATCAGCCGCAACCGTGGGCTGCGCGACACGGACGAGCGGCCGCGGCTCACGACATCGGTGGCGACCGCCACCGCCTTCGTCCTCGCGCTGGTCGTCTCACTCGTCTTCCCCGCCACGGGGTACTACCCGCTGCTGCTCCTCATGATCAGCGACCCGGCCGCCGCGCTCGTCGGTCGGCTGCGCAACGGCCACTCCTGACGCGACGCGCTACCAGTTCGTCGCGACGTACGTGGTCTCCAGGTACTCGCCGATGCCCTCGAAACCGCCCTCGCGGCCCAGGCCGGACTCCTTCACGCCGCCGAACGGTGCGGCCGGGTCGGACACCAGCCCGCGGTTCAGGCCGACCATGCCGACCTCGAGGCGTTCGGACACGCGCAGGCCGCGGGCGAGATCGCGGGTGTAGACGTAGCCGGTCAGGCCCATCGTGGTGTCGTTGGCCAGCGCGATCGCGTCGTCGTCGTTGCGCACGGTGATGATCGGCGCCACCGGGCCGAAGATCTCCTCGGTGGCCACCGCCGAATCGCGTGGCACGTCCTTGAGCACCGTCGGCGGGTAGTAGAACCCGTCGCCCGTCCGGTGCGGAGCCGCCGAGCACGGCCTTGCCGCCGGCGGCGACGGTGCGGTCGACCTTGTCGGCGATGCCCTCGACGGCCTTGCGGTTGACCATCGGCCCGACCTGGGTGTCCTCGTCGGTGCCCGGCCCGACCCGCAGCTCACCCATCTTGTCGGCGAGCTTCGCGGCGAACTCGTCGGCGACCGACTCGGCCACCAGGAACCGGTTCGCGGCGGTGCAGGCCTGGCCGCCGTTGCGCATCTTGGCCAGCATCGCGCCCTCGACCGCGGCATCGAGATCGGCGTCGTCGAGCACGAGGAACGGACCGTTGCCACCGAGTTCCATCGACGAGTTCACGATGTGCTCGGCACTTTGCTTCAGCAGCCCGCTCCCGACCCCGGTGGACCCGGTGAACGACAGCTTGCGCACGCGCTCGTCGGCGAGTGCCGTCTCGACGAGCTCGGCCGGTTTGGTCGTGGTCAGCACGTTCACCACACCGTCCGGCGCGCCCGCCTCGGCCAGGAACTTCGCCAGCAACAGCGCGGTCAGCGGGGTCTCCGACGCCGGCTTGAGCACGACCGTGCAGCCCGCCGCCAGCGCCGGCCCGATCTTGCGGGTGGCCATTGCGGCCGGGAAGTTCCACGGGGTCAACAAGAGACAGACTCCGACCGGCTTGCGGAACGTGAGGATCCGGTTCGCACCCGACGGGGCCATCCGCAGCTCGCCGCCGACCCGCACCGCCTCCTCGGCGAACCAGCGGAAGAACTCGGCCGCGTAGGTCGCCTCGCCACGCGAATCAGTGAGCGACTTGCCCATCTCCAACGACATCAGATGCGCGAGTTCCTCCTTGCGGGAGGTCATCAGTTCGAAGGTGCGGCGCAGCACCTCGCTGCGCTCGCGCGGCGGCATCGCCGCCCAGCCCGGCTGCGCGTCGGCGGCCGCCGACACCGCCGCCCGCACGTCGTCGGGGGCCGCCTGCGGCACCTGGCACAGCACCTGTCCGGTGGACGGGTCCAACACGTCGAACGACCCGCCCCGGCCGTCGATCCACTTGCCGCCGACGAACATCTGCGTCGGGGTACCTGCGGGAAGGGACATCACAACCTCCGAAGTACGGCTACCTGTCGAGCTTGCCACCAACGCGCCCACGCGTGCGCTGTGGGCCGCCTCGACCTCATTGACACCGCATACCCGTGGTGCTGTGGTGGGAATCGGGCGACGTGCCTACTTTCTATCGGCCAACGCGGGGAGACAGCTGTGACCGACACCAGCCAGAACGTTCCGGACCTCCAGGACCTGCTCAAGGACTCGCCGTCGAACTGGGGCAAGTGGGGGGACGACGACGAGGTCGGCTCGCTGAACTATCTCGGTCCGGAGCAGGTGCTGGCCGCGGTCCGGCTCGTCAAGTCCGGCAAGCTCTTCACGCTGCAGCGCCTCATCGGCGATCCCAAGGGCGACCCGGTATGGCCGGGCCGAACCCCCGCTGAACGCACCCAGATCTTCGACGAGTCGAGCTGGGACGGCGACGATGCGCCTCAGTTCCCCGGCGGCCTGCACTACGCCGACGACAAGATCAACGCGTTCCTGCAGGGCTCGACGCAGTACGACGGCCTGGGCCACGTCTGGTACGGCGGCAAGATCTGGAACGGCTACGACGCGCGTACCACCGTCGGTGGTCTGGACAAGGCGAGCGTCGAAGCGATCGCTCAACGTGGCGTGGTCGGGCGCGGCGTGCTCCTCGACATGGCGCGCTTCCGTGGCAAGGACAACCTCGAGGCCGCGGAGACGTTCACCCACCAGGACCTGCTGGAGTGCGCGAAGGCGCAGGGCACCACCATCGACAAGCGCGACATCCTGGTCATCCGCACGAACTTCCTCAAGTTGTTCTTCGAGCTCGGCGACAAGTTCTACGAGGGCTTCTGCGAGCCCGGCCTGGTGTACAGCCCGGAACTCGTCCAGTGGTTCCAGGACATGGAGATCCCGAACCTGGTCACCGACACCATCGCCAACGAGATCACCGTCGACCCGAACAACGGTGCCGCCCTGGTGCTGCACAACGCGTTGATGCGCAACCTCGGCGTGACCCTGACCGAGATCGCCGACCTGGAGAAGCTGGCGGCCGATTGCGCCGACGACGGCCAGTACGACTTCCTCTACGTCGCCGCGCCGCTCAAGATCGCGCTCGGCAGCGGCTCCCCGGTGAACCCGGTAGCCATCAAGTAGGAGGGTGCAATGAGCGATTACGACGCACGGCCCTGGCTCGCCGAATACAACAACCAGCCGGCCGACTACGAGATCGAGCACACCGACTGTCTGGCCATGTTCAAGGCGGGTCTCGCCGCCGCGCCGGACCAGGCGGCGATCAAGTACTTCGACGGCGTGATCACCCGCCGCGAACTCGACGAGATCTCCGACGCGCTGGCGTGCGGGTTACTGGCCAACGGCTTCGAGGCCGGCGACCGGCTCGCTGTGTACGTGCAGAACGTGCCGCAGTTCGTCATCGCCCAACTGGCCACCTGGAAGGCCGGCGGGACGATGGTCTCGATCAACCCCATGTCGCGCTCCCGCGAGCTGACCTATCTGCTCCAGGACTCCCGGGCGACGGTGCTGGTCTGCCTCGAGTCGCTCTACGACACGATCGCCCGCGAGGTCGTGCCCACATCGTCGGTGCGGCTGGTGCTCACGACGTCCGAACTCGAGTACCAGACACGCAACGACGAACGGCTGCTCAAGGGCATCGAGAAGTATCACTTCGACGAGACCACCGACTTCGCCGAACTGATCGAGGCGCATCGCGGCGAGCAACCGCCGGCGGTCACCTTCGAGCCGGACGACATCGCGTTCCTCACCTACACCTCGGGCACCACCGGCGTGCCCAAGGGCGCGATGAACACCCACCGCAATGCGGTATTCACCTCGCAGGTCTATCGCGACTGGATCGAGCAGACGAGCGACGACTCGGTGTTCGGCATCGCGCCGTTGTTCCACATCACCGGGCTCATCGGGCACGTCGGGCTCTCCTACCTGACGCCGATGCCGCTGATCCTCGCCTACCGTTTCGAGCCGCAGGTCGTGCTCGACGCGCTGCGCGAGCACCGGCCGACGTTCACCATCGGCGCCATCACGGCGTTCACGGCACTGCTCAACGCCCCCGGGTTCAGCAAGGACGACTTCACCTCGTTCAAGAGCATCTACTCCGGCGGTGCCGCGATCTCGCCGACGGCCGAGAAACGCTTCCGCGACCTCACCGGCCATCAGATCCACGTCGCCTACGGGCTGACCGAGACGACCTCGCCGATGACCCTGACCCCGAAGGACACCGCCTCGCCGGTCGACCCGAACTCCGGCGCGCTGTCCGTCGGGGTGCCGGTGCCCAACACGGTCGTGCGGGTGCAGGACGACGACGGCAAAGACCTGCCGCTCGGCGAGGTCGGTGAGATCGTGTCCGAGGGTCCACAGACCGTGGCCGGCTATTGGGACAAGCCCGACGAGACCGCGAAGAGCATGCCCGGCGGCGCGCTGAAGTCCGGCGACGTCGGCTTCATGAACCCGCAGGGCTGGATCTTCATCGTCGACCGCAAGAAGGACATGATCAACGCGTCGGGCTACAAGGTGTGGCCGCGCGAGGTCGAGGACGTGCTCGCCGAGCACGACGCTGTGCGCGAGGCCGCAGTCGTCGGTGTACCCGACGAATATCGCGGCGAGACCGTCGTCGCCTACGTGAGCCTCAACCCCGGTGCGTCGGCCACCACGGACGAGTTGACCCAGCACTGCAAGGAACGGATGGCGGCCTACAAATACCCGCGGACCATCTACGTCATCGACGAACTGCCGAAGAACGTCTCGGGCAAGATCCTGCGCCGCGAACTGCGTGAGCAGGCCGCCCGGGAGGCGGGTGCCACATCCTGAGGCGCGTCGGGCCGCGAATAGAGTTGACCGAACCGAGGCCCGAGGAGGCGCAGCTGTGAGCCGCAACCCGTACGACGACCTGCCCGATGTCGCCACCTTCGAGGTGCGCAGTGACGACGTCACCGACGGCGAGACCCTGAGCAACCCGCAGGTGTCGGGCGTGTTCGGCGCCGGCGGCGAGGACGTGTCGCCGCAGCTGTCCTGGTCGGGTGCGCCGGAGGGCACGCGCAGCTATGCGGTGACCGTCTACGACCCGGACGCCCCGACCGCGAGCGGGTTCTGGCACTGGGCCGTGTTCAACATCCCCGCCGGCGTCACCGAACTCGCCTCGGGTGCGAGCACGAGCCTGCCCGACGGCGCGGTGCAGCTCAGGAACGACGGCGGCTTCGCCGGCTACGTCGGCGCGGCGCCGCCGGCCGGGCACGGACCGCACCACTACTACGTCGTCGTGCACGCCGTTGACGTGCCGAGCCTGGACGTGCCGGCCGAGGGCTCGTGCGCGTTCCTCGGGTTCAACCTGTTCAGCCACACCCTCGCGCGCGCCACGCTGGTACCCGTGTACGAGGTCGCCGGATGAGCCACCAGGTGCGCGGGGTGATCGCCCGCTCGAAGGGGGAACCCGTCGAGGTGGTCACCGTCAACGTGCCCGACCCGGGACCTGGCGAGGCGCTGGTGCAGGTGCAGACCTGCGGCGTGTGCCACACCGACCTGCACTACCGCGAGGGCGGCATCAACGACGACTTCCCGTTCCTGCTCGGGCACGAGGCCGCAGGCGTCGTCGAGGCCGTCGGGCCGGACGTCACGGAGGTCGCGCCCGGTGACTTCGTCGTGCTCAACTGGCGCGCGGTCTGCGGCCAGTGCCGGGCGTGCCGGCGCGGCGAGCCGCAATACTGCTTCGCCACGCACAACGCCAAGCAGAAGATGACGCTCGAGGACGGCACCGAGCTGTCCCCCGCGCTGGGCATCGGCGCGTTCGCCGAAAAGACCCTGGTGGCGGCCGGGCAGTGCACCAAGGTCGACCCGTCGGCCCCTGCCGCCGTGGTCGGTCTGCTCGGCTGCGGCGTCATGGCCGGGATCGGCGCGGCGATGAACACCGGCGCGATCAAGCGCGGGCAGAGCCTGGCCGTGATCGGCTGCGGCGGCGTCGGCTGTGCGGCCGTCGCGGGCGGGCGGCTCGTCGGCGCCAACACGATCATCGCGCTCGACATCGACGACCGGAAGCTGGAGACCGCCAAGCAGTTCGGCGCGACGCACACCGTCAACACCAAGGACCTCGACCACGACGGCGTCGTGGCTGCGGTGCAGGAGCTGACAGGCGGCAACGGGGCCGACGTCGTGGTCGACGCGGTCGGCATCCCGCAGACGTACAAGCAGGCGTTCTACGCCCGCGATCTCGCCGGCACGGTCGTGCTGGTCGGGGTGCCGAACCCCACGATGACCCTCGAGCTCCCGCTCATCGACGTGTTCGGTCGCGGCGGCGCGCTCAAATCGTCGTGGTACGGCGACTGCCTGCCCTCGCGTGACTTCCCGATGCTCGTCGATCTGTTCCAGCAGGGCCGGTTGCCGCTGGACAAGTTCGTGTCCGAGACGATCGGCATCGACGACGTCGAGGCGGCCTTCGAGCACATGCATCAGGGCGGCGTGCTGCGTTCGGTCGTCGTCCTGTGAGCAAGGCGCCGCGGCTCGACCACACCGTCACGAGCGGCACGTTCAGCCTCGACGGCGGCACCTGGGAGGTCGACAACAACGTCTGGGTGCTCGGCGACGGCGCCGAATGCGTGCTGATCGACGCGCCGCACACGGTCGAGCCGATCGCCGAGCTGATCGGCAACCGCATCCTGGTCGCGATCCTGTGCACGCACGCGCACGACGACCACGTCACCGTGACGAGAGAACTGTCCGACCGGTTCGCCGCGCCGGTGTACCTGCATCCCGACGACGACGTGCTGTGGCAGGCGACCCACCCCGGCGAGGAGTACTTCACGCTCGCCGACGGGCAGGTCATCCCGGTCGCCGACACCGACCTGCGCGTGATCCACACGCCGGGGCACTCGCCCGGCGCGGTGTCCTTCTACGACAAGTCACTCGGCGCGGTGTTCACCGGTGACACGTTGTTCCAGGGCGGCCCGGGCGCCACGGGTCGCTCCTATTCCGACTACGACACCATCGTCGATTCGATCCGGACCAAGCTGTTCACGTTGCCGCACGACACCGTCGTGCACACCGGACACGGCCCGGACACCACGATCAGCGAGGAGATCGCCGTTTCGGACGGGTGGCGCAACCCGGCCGGGTGAGCCTCAGCGGGCGAGGGTCAGCTCGTCGATCTCGTCGCGACTCAACTGCACCCGCGCCGCCGCGACGTTCTCCTCGAGGTGCGCGACCGTCGAGGTGCCCGGAATCGGCAGCATGATCTGCGCGCGCCCGAGCAGCCAGGCGAGTGCGATCTGCGACCACGACGCGTCATGCCGCTCGGCGAGCTCGTCGACCGGGCCGCCCGGTTCGGCCAGCTGTCCGGACGCGATCGGCGCCCAGGGGATGAAGCCGATGCCTTCGCGCACGCAGTAATCGACGACGTCCTCGGCATCGCGGGCGGCCAGGTTGTAGCGGTTCTGCACGGTGGCGATCTCGACGGTCTTGCGGACCTCGTCGATCTGGTCGGTGCTGACCTCGGACAACCCGACGGCGCCCACCTTGCCCTCGTCCTGCAGCTCCTTGAGCAGGCCGGCCTGCTCGGCCACCGGCACCTTCTCGTCGAGGCGGTGCAGCTGGAACAGGTCGATGCGGTCGACGCCGAGCCGCCGCAGGCTCATCTCGACCTGCTGGCGCAGGTACTCCGGGCGTCCGACCGGCGCCCAGATGTTCGGCCCGTGGCGCACCAGGCCGGCCTTCGTCGCGATCAGGACGTCGTCGGGATACGGGTGGATGGCCTCGCGGATGATGTCCTCGCTGACCCCGGGACCGTAGGAGTCGGCGGTGTCGATGAGCTGCACGCCGAGCTCGACGGCCCGCCGGACCACGCGCACGCATTCCTTGCGGTCGTCGGGTTCGCCCCAGATACCGTCGCCGGTCAGGCGCATCGCGCCGAAGCCGAGCCGCGCCACCGTCTTGTCGGCGATCTCGAACGTGCCGACGAATTCGGCGAGGGTCTCCGAGCTGGTCATCCGTGACTCCTTGGCAATCGACATACGTACCGACAGAGTTTCCTACCCATCCCTGGGGAAGGATGGACAGGACCCGATCGACCGGAAGGACCCGCATGCCCACTCGCACCGCTCGTACCGCCTGGACCGGCAGCCTGCAGGAGGGCTCCGGACAGGTGGAGCTGTCCAGTTCGAAGGTCGGCACCTACGAGGTGTCGTTCCCGAAGCGCGCCGCCGAGGACGCCGGCGGCACCACCAGCCCGGAGGAGCTGATCGCCGCAGCGCACTCTGCGTGCTACGCGATGCAGCTCTCGGCATTGGTGGCCGAGGCCGGCGGCACCCCGCAAGCGCTCGACGTGCAGGCCGACGTGTCACTCGGCCCGGATCCGGCCGGCGGGTTCAGGCTCACCGGCATCAAGCTGACCGTTCGCGGCGAGGTCGACGGCCTCGACGCCGACGGGTTCACCAAGGCGGCCGAGGCGGCCAAGGCCGGCTGCCCGGTCAGCAAGGCCCTCACCGGCGTCGACATCAGCTTGGACGCCGCGCTCGAGACCTGATCGCAGACCGCTCGGCGGGCCCGTGTTGGATCGCAGCATGGGCTCGCCGCCGTCCGCCACGTTCGCCGAGGTGTCCGCACTGCGCCCGCTCGGCACGAACGCCTACGCCGCCGACCTCGACCCGCAGTGGACGATCGCCGGCAAGCCCAACGGCGGCTACCTGCTCGCCGTGCTGGCCCGGGCGGCCGTGTCGTCGTGCGCGCACGAGCACCCGATCGCGGCGAGCGCGCACTACCTGCATGCTCCCGATCCCGGCGGTGTGGGCCTTGTCGCCGAGGTGCTGCGGGCCGGCCGCGGGGCCAGCCAGGTGCGGGTGCGGATGACCCAGGGCGACCGGGCCTGCGTCGAGGCGCTGTTCACCCTGGGCTCTCTGCAATCGGGGGTCGAGCCGTACTGGACCGGCGGGGTGCCGCGCCTCGCCGAAGCCGACCGCGGCGCTGCGGTCCGGGTGCCGGGCCGCACGCCGAGCGGGGTGCCCGCGGCGATCATGGAGCAGGTCGACCTGCGGATCGACGCGTCGGCACTGGGGTTCGCGCAGGGCCGACCGAGCGGGCGCGGCGAATTGACCGGCTGGCTCGCGCTGCCCGGCGACGAGCCGTTCGATCCGGTGTCCCTGCTGTACGCGGTCGACGCGTTCCCGCCGGCCACCTTCGACATCGAGATGACCGGCTGGGTGCCCACGCTCGAGCTCACCGTGTACGTCCGCGGACTGCCTGCGCCCGGTCCGCTGCGGGTGCTGCAGAAGGCGCAACTCGTCGAGGCGCAGCGGGTCGACGAGCAGTGCTGGGTGTGGGACAGCGCCGGGCGCCCGGTGGCGCACGGCACCCAGCTGGCCGGGATCCGACTCGGCTGAGCGCACCCCGCCGTCACCGGGTCAATCCGCAGGCGGCTGGGGAATGATGGTCACGTGAGGTTCCCATCCGCCCGGCGCCGCGTCGCTGCGGGCCGCGCCTGGTGGCAACGCAGTCTCTATGCCACCGGCTACCAGCGGATCCGGGAGCTGGACCTCGACACCCACGCCCTGGCGCTGTGTGCCCAGCAGGTGCTGTGCACCGCGCCGCTGATCGTGGCCATATCGGCAGTGCTGCAGCGCACCAACGGCAACGGCGTGAGCCGCTACATGACGCGCTTCTTCGGCCTGTCCGGCGACTCGGCGGCCGACGTGGAACGCCTGTTCGGCCGCACCTCGCCCACCATCAGCACCTTCGCGCTGGTCTTCGCGATGGCCAGCGCGATCGTGCTCAGTACGAGCGTGGGCGCGGTCCAGCAACGTGCCTTCGAGGAGATCTGGACGTTGCCGCGGGTGCGCGGCGTCTGGTCGTACCTGCGCCAGCTGATCTGGGTGGTCGCGCTCGCCGGATTCTCCCTGGGCATCCTCATCGCCGGGCGCTGTGGCCGGTGGTTCAACCGGGAGGT
Source organism: uncultured Actinomycetota bacterium (assembly GCA_963850835.1). GTDB lineage: Bacteria > Actinomycetota > Actinomycetes > Mycobacteriales > Jatrophihabitantaceae > Jatrophihabitans. The sequence continues at coordinate 71,694 of CAWKNB010000013.1, forward strand.
GTTCGACACCGGCTCATGGGCCCCCGTGGTGATGCAGGGGGCGATGACCTTCCTGTTCTACTGGTGGTCGCAACGGTGGCTGCTGGGCGGGCGGGTGTCGTGGCGCTCGCTGCTCCCCGGCGCCGTCGCGGTCGCCGTCGCGACCACGGTGCTGGTTCGGTTGACCCGGGTCATCCTGCCCGGCGAGATCTCCTGGCAGGTCCACGCGTACGGCCTGATCGGCGGCATCTTCGTGCTGTCGGTGTGGCTGATGATCCTCAGCGTGGTGATCTTCGGCGGGGTGCTGTTCGGGGCGCTCTACGTCGAACGCCGGACCGAGCGCAAACACGTCGACCCGGGTCAGGTGGGCGAGTCGCCGCTGACCCTGAGCGGCCTGGCATCGGCCGCCGAGAGAACGACGGCGACGGTGGCGGCGAGGGTCAGGAGTTCTCCTCGATGTACTCCTCGGCGTCGCGATCGGAGTCGTCGACGCCGCGACCGTGAGGATGGGCGGCGTAGAAGCGCAGCCACTTCATCGCGAGCTCGTGCCGCAGTTCTGCCGAGGCACTCTTGATGAAGTCGGGCATCCCCTCGCGCTCCTCCTCCTCGAGATGCTCGCCGTTCTCCGCCCGCGCGTGCGCGACGGCGGCGAACCAGTCCTCGGAGCCCACCCGGTGCTTGCGGCTCTCGCGCACCGCATCGCGGATCTTGTTGTGGTCGCGGATGGCGTCCTCGGTCTCGTCCTCGGGATCGCCGGCCTCGCCGCCCTTGCGCAGCAGCGCCGGATAGAACACGGTCTCCTCGGCCTGGGCATGGGTGTCGAGCCGGATCGCCAACGGCTCCCACGCGGCGGCGAGCTCTTCGTCGGTGCGTGCCTCGTCGAGGTAGAAGAACTGGCGACGGAACCAGTCGTGATCGGCATAGATCAATTCGATGATGTCGGCCATGGTCACTGTCTTACCCAGCGTTTCGCCATAGGCTGAGGCGATGGCGGAAGTCGACTACAGCGGGCCGTCCATCGATCGGGCCGAGCTGATCCTCACCCCCGACGCGCTCGCCTTCCTGGGCGAACTGCACGAGCGGTTCGCCGGCCGCCGCGACGAACTGTTGCGCGCGCGCGCCGCCCGGCAGGAGGAGATCAGCCGCACCGGCACGCTCGACTTCCTGCCCGAGACCGTCGCGGTGCGCTCCGGCGACTGGCAGGTGGCGCCCGCTCCGCCGGACCTCACCGACCGCCGGGTGGAGATGACCGGCCCGACCGAGCGCAAGATGACGATCAATGCGCTGAACTCCGGGGCCCAGGTCTGGCTCGCCGACCTCGAGGACGCGAACACCCCGCACTGGCGCAACGTCGTCTCCGGCCAGGTCAATCTGCATGATGCGGTCCGCCGCGAGATCTCCTTCGCCGCCCCGGAGGGCAAGCAATACACACTGCGCACGGACGCCCCGCTCGCCACGATCGTGGTGCGTCCGCGCGGTTGGCATCTGCCCGAGCGGCACTGTTCGCCACGACGGCAACGACGGGGTCGGCGCGCTCGTCGACTTCGGGCTGTACTTCTTCCACAACGCCGCCGAGCTGATCGCCCGTGACAGCGGGCCGTACTTCTACCTGCCGAAGATGGAAAGTCATCTCGAGGCGCGGTTGTGGAGCGACGTGTTCGCATTCGCCGAGCAACGGCTCGCGATCCCGGCCGGCTCGGTGCGCGCAACGGTACTGATCGAGACCATCCCGGCGGCCTTCGAGATGGACGAGATCCTCTACGAGCTGCGCGCCTACGCCTCCGGCCTCAACGCCGGCCGCTGGGACTACCTGTTCAGCCTGATCAAGAAGTTCCGCGATGCGGGCCCGCAATTCGTGCTGCCCGACCGCAACGCCGTCACGATGACCGCACCGTGCATGCGGGCCTACTCGGACCTGCTGGTGCAGACCTGCCACAGGCGCGGCGCGTTCGCGATGGGTGGCATGGCCGCGTTCATCCCGAGCCGCCGCGACGCCGAGGTGAACGAGCGCGCGTTCGCGAAGGTGCGAGAAGACAAGACGCGCGAGGTGAACGCCGGTTTCGACGGTTCGTGGGTGGCACACCCCGACCTCGTCCCGCTGTGCGGCGAGGTGTTCACCGCAGTGCTGGGCGACGCACCGAACCAGCTCGGCAAGCAACGGCCGGACGTGCAGGTGTCCGCGGCCGAGCTGCTCGACATTGCCGCGACGCCCGGCGAGATCACCCGCGACGGGCTGCACTCGAACATCGACGTCGCGCTGCGCTATCTCGCGGCCTGGCTGGGCGGGCTGGGCGCGGTCGGCATCCACAACCTGATGGAGGACGCCGCCACCGCCGAGATCTCCCGCTCGCAGATCTGGCAGTGGCTGCGCAACGGTGTCACGTTCGACGACGGCAGCACCATCACCCGCGCCGATGTCGAGACCGCATTGCAGACGGTGACGAAGGACCTGCGCGCCGAGGTCGGCGACGACGCGTGGGAATCGGGCCACTACGAGCAGGCGAGTGCCCTGTTCATCACGATTGCCCTGGCTTCGGACTTCAGCGAGTTCCTCACGCTGCCCGCGTACGAGCTCATCGACTGACCGACGGCATATCCTGACGCTCGCGTCAACGCCGCCAGCGCAGGAGGTCCGTCGTGCCCGAAGCCTCGCGGGAGCCGTCGGCGGCCCGCACGATCGCCGACGCCGCCGTCGAGGTGTCCGCCCGAGGGGCGCGAGTCGTCGGCTTCGCCGCCGGCGCGGTGGGGTTCGCCGCTCGGCCGGTGCTGCGCCTGGCCTGGCGCCCGCCGGTGCTGCCCGAACGGATGTGGCCGCAGACGCAGGTCGAGCGCCTGGCCGATGCCGGCCGGGCCCGGCGAGAGCACGCCGACGGGCAGGTGACGCTCGTCTTCGACGCAGCGATCCCGGCCGTCGCGGATGCGATCCTCGCCCGCATCGACATCGACGCGATCGTCTCGCGGATCGACCTCGTCACCGTCGTCAACCAGGTGATCGAGGAGATCGACCTGCCGGCGATCATCCGGGAGTCCAGTGGTGGCATGGCGTCCGAGGCGGTGCTCGACGTCCGGATGCGCGGCATCGAGGCCGACGAGACGGTGAACCGCATCGTCGACCGGATCCTGCGGCGTCGCAGGGACGCGGTCGCTGCGCCGGCGCCTGGGAACGGGCGCCCGCAATGACCACGCACCCGGAACGGATCGAGCCTCCGCAGCACGCGTCGACGGTGCCGGTGGAAGCGCGCCCGTACCAGGGCCGGCGGGCCGGGGTCGTCACCCGGCTCGCCGCGAACACCGTCGATCTGTGCGTGGTCGTCGGGCTGATGGCGTTGGTGTTCCTCGGCGTCGCCGGCATCACCTTCCTGATCGACCCACGCACCTTCCACTGGCCGCACCTGCAGCTGTGGGGTCTCGGGGTCATCGTTGCCGTCGTGCTGCCCTATCTCACGCTGTCCTGGTGCACCACCGGGCGCACGTACGGCGATCTGTTGTTCGGGCTGCAGGTGCTCAACTTCCGCGGCCGGCGGATGAACATCGCCGGCGCGTTCGTGCGTGCCGTGTTCTGCATGGTGTTCCCGATCGGCGTGTTCTGGGTCGCGGTGAACCGGCAGAACCGCTCGGTGCAGGACATCGTGCTGCGCACCTCGGTCGTCTACGAGTGGACGTCGCACCCGCCGGAGCGTTCGGCCTGATGGACTCCGCCCTCGCCGATGCACTGGACGAGCTCTACCGCGTTCCGCCGGACGCGTTCATCGCCAAGCGCAGCGAGATCGCCGACCGGTTGAAACAGGCCGGCGAGACGACATCGGCGGCCGCCGTGCGGCAGGCCCGCAAACCCACCGTGGCGGCCTGGATCGTCAACACCCTGGTGCTCGAGGACCGCGCGGTGGCCGAGCAGCTGGCCGAGCTCGGCGGCCGGCTGCGCGCTGCGCAGGACGCGCTCGACGCCGACGAGCTGCGTGCCCTGTCGACCGAGCGGCAACGCCTCGTGGCCGGTCTCGCCCAGCGAGCCGTCAAGCTGGCCGACCGGCGCGACCCGCCGGCCGCACTCCTCGACGACGTGCGCGGCACCCTGAGCGCTGCCCTCGCCGACGCCGACATCGCCGCCAATCTCGGCCATCTCACCAAGGCCGAGCAGTACTCCGGATTCGGTTTCGCGGCCGGATCCGCCGACGGCGCACCGCAGCTGACCCTCGTTCGTGGTGGCGCGTCCGGCGGGGACGAGCAGCCGGCCGCGCCGAAGGAGACCGCGGCGCAACGCCGGCGCCGGCAGCGAGTGGTCCAGGCGGCGCAGGACGAGTTCGACCGGACCGACGCCGAGGTGACCGACCTGCAGGCGACCGTCACCGATGCGGAGCGGCAGGTCAAGGACCTGGAGCGCAAGCTGTCCCGAATGCGCGGGGAGTTGGACGAGACCAAGGAGCGCCTCGCACAGGCCCGCCATGAGCTGACCGGCCGGAAGAAGGACCGGCAGCAGGCGCGACGCAAACTCGATCGCGCCGAGCGCGGCGCCGACTGAGCGCGCTCAGCGCGCCGGTGCGTCCTGACTGTTGCGGCGCGCCGCACGGTACGCGCGCGGGCTCTGCCCGAACTCCTTGCGGAACGCGCGGGAGAAGTACTCCGCCGACGCGAACCCGCACTCGTAGGCGATCTGCTCGACCTGACCGGGACCGGACCGGGTGCCCAGGATCTCCGCGGCCCGCTCGAGCCGGCGGCGGCGGATCCGCGCGGCAGGCGACTCCGTCCCGGTGAAGGCGCGGTAGAGCTGGCGCAGCGAGACGTCGAGCTGGGCCGCGATGGTGGTCGGCGACAGTGTCGGGTCGGCGGACTGCTCGTCGATGATCGCGTCGGTGCGCACGCGCAACTGCTCGCCGAGGGCGATGTCGGTGTGCGACCGGGCGACCGCGGTGCGCAACAGCATCGCGGCGAGCGCAGCGAGGTAGCGATCGACGCTGACCAGCTGCGCCGGCGTCGAGATCTCCGCCCCGCCCACGAGGAGCAGCCCGACCGCGCCGCGCAGCAGGTGCGACTGGAACTGGGTCACCTGGAAGGTGATGCCACGCATCTCGGCGATGACCGACGACTCGACCCCCAGGGCGGCGGCCGGCACGTTGAGGGTGAACAGGTGCGTGTTGGCCTCGACCCGCTCGTTGATCTCGTCGGCGGCGTCGAGCACCTGCAGCGAACCCGAGGTCGTGCCGACCGGATCGAACACCGAACCCTCGTTCTCGGCCCGCACCAGCACGTGCACGCCGGTGTCGAACGGCGCCGGCAGGGGCGTGCGCGGTCCCCGGCGCAACTGGGCGCCGCTCAGCGTCGATGCCGACCAGACACACCGGGTGCCGCGCAGCCGGCCGCCTTTGAAGAAGTACGGCGTGCGACGCGCCGGCAGCGGTGAGATCCGCATGCCCAGCGGGCCGGTGCGCTGCGGCTGCGCATCGGTCTCGGCGACGTCGAGCCACGCCACGGCGCCCGGCGGCGGCACGTCGAAGCGATGCGGCGGGACGGTCTCGTTGCTCGGCTCGGCGACGCTCGTGGACGGCACACCACGGGCCGGGAACACCCGGTTGTGTTCGCTCACCGTCCCTGTCGTCGGGTCACGATCCCGACGCCCCCGCGGTTGCGTTTTCCGACGCATTCTCCGACGCGTCCGCGCCGGCTGCGTTGCCCTGGCCGTGCCCGCCGTCGGCAGGCGCGTCCGACGCTGAGGTCGACGAGCTGCTCGGTGGTGTGGGGCAACCGGGGGGCGGGTTGCTCGACGAGCTGCTCGAAGCGTCCGGGCTGGAGCTGGAGTCGCTGCTCGGGCTGCTCGACGGGCAGCTCGGCGACGAAGGCGAAGACGGGGACGACTTCGTCGGCGGGCTCGACTTCGACGTGGAACTCGACTTGGACGGCGAGCTCGACGACGATGGCGCCTTCGACGACGACCGCGACGACGGTGTCGAGTGGCTGCTCGTCGAGTGCGTGCTCGGCGAGCCGACGCCGCGCGGATGGCCGGGGTCGACCGGCGGCAGTGTCGGCGTGGCCACCGGGCCGGTCGCACCCGGACCCGGGGCAGCCGGCACGCTCACCCCGCCGCCGCTCGCATACACCCGCTCGATTCCCATCACTGTGGCCACGTAGGCGCTTGAGTGGTTATAACTCAGGATGGCCGCGACCTGGCCTTGATACGTCCCGAGGTCGCGACCGGCCGCGCACAGGTATGCAGCGGCGGCCGCGGTGGCATCGAAGATGTCGAACGGGTTCTTCTGGCCGTCGTGATCGGCGTCGACGCCCCACGCCGCCCAGGTGGAGGGGATGAACTGCATCGGGCCTACCGCGCGGTCGTACGTCGTGTCGCCGTCGAGGCGGCCGCCGTCGGTGTCGCGGATGACCGCCGTGCCGTGGCCGTTGAGCGGGATGCCGATGACCGGCGGGGTGGACAGCCCGTCGGTGTGCAGCACGGCCCCGGCGAAGCGGCCGTGGTTCGACTCGACCCGGCCGATGCCGGCGAGCAGCGGCCAGCTGATCCTGCAGCCGGGGGTCAACGCATCCTGGCGGTCGGCGGCCTGCTCGTACGCGGCCAGCGCGGTGGCCGGGATCCCGCTCGCCGCGAGCGATGAGGCTGCGGTGGCTCCGACGCCGGTGGTGGTTCCCGGGAACAGCGTCGACCCGCTGCTGGCGACAGCCGACGCTGCCGTGGTGCCGAGCACCGGCACGCCCGAGGCGATGAGACTGCCGGCGCTCGAGCCGCCCGTGTCCAGCAGCCCCAGCGGCACACCCGCCGGTTGCTTGGGCGAGCTGGCGGCCACCGGGTTGTTGCGCTCGGCGGCGGCGGAGCCCCCGGAGTTGGCCAGCACCAGCGCGAGCACCGAGAGCAGGGCGACGGCGAGCGCGGCGGCGACGACCGACTCGCGGGGCGACGGGGCGTACATCGAAGGGCTGGCGTGGCGCGGCCCGTGACCGGGCGCGCTCTTGGCCGACTTCGCGTCGCTCGTCGGGTCGGCCACCGGTCTGTCCTCGTCGTCGTGGAGCGAGCCGAGCGTGATCTCGTCGCATTTCGATCACCACGGCAAGGCACCCACCGTATGACCGTGCCCGGTTTGCGTCCACCACGAATGCCGAATTCGCCCGCTAATGTCGGCAATCGAACACCGTCGAGAGGAGGAACCGATGAGTTCGTCGCCGCCGCAGCGAGCCCGCCGCACCGTGTCCTCGGGTGCCGTTTGGGAGCCGATCGTCGGATATTCGCGCGCCGTTCGCGTCGGTGACTGGATCAGCGTCGCGGGCACCACCGCGGCAGATCCGGCAGGCGGCGCGGTCGGCGGGTGGGACATCGCCGAACAGACCCGGGAGGCGATCCGGCGCATCGCTGCCGCGCTGGAGGAAGCCGGCGCCGGGCTCGCCGACGTGGTGCGCACCCGGATCTTCGTCACCGACATCAGCCGCTGGGAGCAGGTCGGCCGCGCGCACGGTGAGTTCTTCGCCGAGATCCGACCCGCGGCGTCGATGCTCGAGGTCAGTGCGTTGATCGCACCCGAGCTGCTCGTCGAGATCGAGGCCGACGCGGTGGTGTCCCGCTAGCCGGAGGTCGCATCGAGGTGTTGCAGCAGGTCGTGCGCGGCGAGTTCGACGTCCTTGTGCCGCCACTCCGAGGCGCGATACACCGACGCGATCAGCGCCGTGCGGTGGACGCGGCGGAAATCGCCGTAGACGAAGGCGTAGCGCGCCTTCGTCTCGTCGGTCGCGCCGTCGGTGAGCCCGAGGTGCCACGCCGCGTACTCGTCCCAGCCGTGGTTGCGCAGGAACGCGTTCTGGGCCTCGGCGTCGGGCTGGACGTCGCCCCAGTCGCTGTCGAGCACATACTGGCGCGCGTCGATCAGCCGCCGCGCGTTGGCCACCGCATCTGGATTCACCGCGTAGGACGCCATTCCCCCATGGTGCCCAATCGCTAGGGTCGTGCCCATGCCTCGCTACGGCGCCCAGTTCGGCCCGGACATCACCTTCCTGGGCGTCGAGCGCTGCGACTGGGCCGAGCCTTCGACGTATGCCGACGCCGATGTCGTCATTCTCGGCGCACCGTTCGACGGCGGCACGTCCTACCGGTCCGGGACACGCTTCGGGCCGCAGTACATCCGGCAGACCTGCTATCTCGCGCACGACGGTTCGCGACCGTCGCTGGCGATGCGGGTCGACGGGCTGCGCGACCTGGTGGTGTACGACGCGGGCGACGTCGAGATGTACTCCGGCGATGCCGCCCGGTCGGTCCAGGACCTGCAGCGCGCGGTGCACGCGGTCGCCTCGACCGGCGCGATCCCGGTGATCCTCGGCGGCGATCACACCATCGCGTGGCCCGACGCCGCGGGGATCGCGCAGCATCTCGGCCAGGGCCGCATCTCGATGCTGCACTTCGACGCGCACGCCGACACCGGCGACATCGAGTTCGGTTCGCTGATCGGGCACGGCCAGCCGATGCGTCGCCTGATCGAGTCCGGCGCGCTGCGCGGTGATCGGTTCCTGCAGATCGGCCTGCGCGGGTACTGGCCCGGGCCGGAGACGCTGGACTGGATGGCCGAGCAGGGCATGCGCTCCTACGAGATGACCGAGATCGGGGTGCGTGGTCTCGAGGCCTGCCTGACCGAGGCATTCGCGATCGCCACCGACGACACCGACGGCGTGTTCCTGTCCGTCGACATCGACGTCTGCGATCCGGCGCACGCGCCGGGCACCGGCACGCCCGAGCCCGGCGGCCTCAGCGCCCGGCAACTGCTCGACTCGGTGCGCCGCATCGCCTACGAACTGCCGGTGGTCGGTGTCGACGTGGTCGAGGTGTCCCCGCCGGTCGATCACGCGGAGATCACGTCGTTCCTGGCCAACCGCGTCGTGCTCGAGGCGCTGACCGGCATCGCCCGCCGGCGCCGCGACGCCGCCGACGGCACCACCTGGGATCCCGCCCTCCCGCTGCTCGCCGACCGCCCGGCCGTCGCGCCACCCCCGGCTGACTGAGCGACGTCAGAGGCCCCACCACGGACGGGCGCGCGCCGCGCGAACCTGGCCGGCCGGTTCACACAGGTCGACCCGTAACCGGTCGACGTCGCCGAGGTACTGGCCCGACCACAGCAACTGCTCGGCGCGCACGGCGCGGTCGGGATCGCCGCAGCTGTCGATCGCCGGCAACACGACGTCGAGGAACGAATCGGCCGACGCTGCGGCCGTGACGTCCGGCAGTGCTGCACCGTCGATCGTCGCGCCGTCGCCGGAGAACTCGTCGGCGAGCGCCTCGTACCAATTCCCGACCGCCCGGGCCCGGTCGTGCAGCACCGCGGCGGGTCGGTCGAGCCGGTCGTCACCCGGCGGCACGACCGAACCGTCGGGCGCATCGTGTTGCAGGCTCGAGATCGCCATGCCCGCCAGTCGTAGCCGCACCGCACCGTTGGCCAACGTGGTGACACTCTCCAGCGGCACGTGTTTGGTGCCCTGTTCGGCGAGGTATTGGCGCAGGGCATCGTCGAGGCGGTAGGCAGCGGCCATCGCCCGTGCGCCGTCGGGTTTCAGGCCCCGGCCGACCAGCCGATCGACGGTGGCGTGCAGGTATTCCGCGGCCGCCCGGTACGCATCGCCGTAGGCCGCGCCGAGCGCCGCGGCGGCGCCTCGTGGCCAGAACAGGAACCCGGCCACGAGGCTGGCCAGGCATCCCAGCGCGACGTCCTCGACCCGCACCACGCCGATCTCCCAGCCCGACGGCGCGATGATGTTGAACAGCACGATCGTGAACACGGTGAATGCGGCCTGCCCGGCGATGAACGGGATCAACGTCGGCGCCGAGGCCGCCACGAGGATCACCAGCGGCAGCAAGGTCCAGAGCACGGCCTGGTTCGTGCCGATGAGTGCCACTGCCACGCCGCCGACCGCGAACCCGACCACCGTTCCGGCGATCGCGCGCACCACGGTCGCACCGGTGGCGGTGGCCGTCGTCCGTAGCACCGACAGCGCCCCCAGCCCGACCCAGAAAGCGTTCTGGACGTCCACCACCCGTGACAACAGCACGGCGAGGGCGAGGCCCGCCGCGCCCCGGATGCTGCTCTGCAGCCAGACCGAGTGCCGGTCCAGATGCCCGGTGGCGACGCGCTGCGCCACGGTCGAGGCGCCGAGCGAGACCCCGGCAGGTCGGCGCCCGGTCACCTTCGCCCACCACGGTCGGGTGTCGGCGGCGGCCAGCGCCGCCACCGTCTCACCGGCCAACGCGACCGCGTATCCGAGCTCGTGCGCTGCATACAGCGGCCGCTCGAACTCCCCCGCCGCCGTGTGGTCGCCCTCGCGCTGGGCACTCGTGCGCAGTGCATCGAGGGTCTCGGCGGCGACCGCCTCCCGGGTCTGCTGCAGCGCGGCCAGGCAGCTGTCGAGGCTGGTGCAGGTGGACAGCGGCGGCCCCGAGCCGTCGTGCTCGAGCGTCTCCGCGCACCCGGTCATCACCCGGGCCGCGGCCGAACGCAGCCGCAAACCCTCCTGCGGCCAGCCGGTGGGTGCGTCGCCGCAGGCGTTGATCACCGCGCTGGTGAGCCAGTCCAACTCGTTCACCAGCCGGATGAGCAGGCGCGCACCGGTGCTGACCGACGCCAGATGCGTGGCCGAGCTCCGGAACGCCGCGCGCAACTCGCGCGCCGCCCGGCTCAGCACGACCACCCGGTCGTCCCCGCCGGACGGCGTCTCCACCTCCAGCATCGACGCGAGCGCGCGGCACAACGCCGCGGTCTTGGTCCGCAACACGTTCTGGTCCTGCGGCGGCCAGACGAACAGTGCCACCGGCACCGCAACGGCAACGGCGATCCCCCAGCCGGCAAGGCGTTCGGGCAGATCGGCATGCATGCCGGGCAGCATGATCGCGAGGATGAAGGCGAGCAACGCCGCCTGCGACCCGGCGTTGATCACCGAGCTGACCACGCCGGCGAACAGGATCGCGAACGCCACGACGGCCATCGCCACCACGGCGAGCCAGTCCGGGGTGGCGAAGTAGGTGCCGAGCGCGATCAGGCCGACCCCGCAGACAGCGAGCAACAGGTACTCGGCCGCCCGCGCCGCAAGACCACCGCGGAAATTGACGAACAGCAGCAGAGCGAACGAGCCGAACGCCGCGAAGGTCGCCACCTGGGCGTCGCCGATCACCTGCGAGCCGATCGCGAAGTTCACCGGCACCACGACAGCGCCACGAGCCGCCCGTTTGACCGTGTACCAGTCCGGGTCACGCGCCCGCAGCCAACGCCAGGGTGCGAAGGTCACCCGTCAGTGCACCTTCGTGCGCCAGTCCGACGGCAACCGGTCGGCAGGGCCGGGTACGCCTTGGTCCTCGGGGTGGTGTTGCGGATCGGCCAGCCGTGGGCCGTCGTAGTAGTCGCGGCTCGCGTAGTCCCAGAACCAGGTCTCGCCGGGTTCGAAGCTCTGCACGATCGGATGACCGGATTGCGCCGCGTGCTTGCTCGCATGCTGCTCCGGCGAGGAATCACAGCACCCCACGTGACCGCACTGCGCGCAGCGGCGTAGATGCACCCACCAGCCTTGCGAAGCGTCGCACTCGACACACCCGTTGCCGCTCGGCGGCACCGATTCGTCGATGCCAGAGGTCTCGGTCATGTCTGGGTCTCCTCCCCGGCGATCGGCAACCGGACGCGGAACCGGGTGTCGCCCGGCTGCGAGTCGACGGACAGATCGCCGTGGTGTTTGTTGACCACGATGCGCCAGGAGATGTCGAGCCCGAGACCGGTGCCCTCACCGACCGGCTTGGTGGTGAAGAACGGCTCGAACACTCGGCCGATGTCGTCCTCGGGGATGCCCGGGCCGGTGTCGGCCACGATGACCTCGATCGAGTCGATCGCGCGCTGCGTGGTGATGGTCAGGGTGCCGTGGCCGTCCATCGCCTGCAGCGCGTTGTCGATGAGATTCGTCCACACCTGGTTGAGCTCTGCACCGTAGACCGGAATCTGCGGCAGGCTGCGGTCGTAGTGTTTGACGACCTCGACCCCGTCGCCGATCTTGCGCGACAGCATGATCAGCGTGCTGTCCAGCAACTCGTGCACGTCGAGTACCTGGTGCGGCGCGCGGTCCATCTGCGAGTACTGCTTGGCCGCCGACACCAGGGTCGAGATGCGGGTCGTCGAGTCCTCGATCTCGTTCATCAGCAACTCGGTCTCGATGGTGTAGTTCAGCCAGCGGACCGCACCTTCCAGTGCGTCGCCGTCGACGGCGATCGCCACGCGGTCCAGCCAGGCGGGTTCGATGCCGGCCGCGACGAACGTCGGCGCGAGCTCGTAGCCGCCGGAGATGCTGTGGTCGTCGAACCAGTCGGCGAGCTCGTCTTCGCGGTCGGAGGCCTCCAACGGGCTCAGTTCGGGCGCCTTGGCGACCTGTTCGGCCGCCCGCTGCTGGATGTCGATCAACGCCTGCAACGAGTCGCGTTCCCAGGCGCCACCGGCGATCGCGCCGAGCTTCTGCCGCATGTGCGCGACGCGGTCGCGCAGCGACGACGTCGCCCGCACCGCTGCCGCGGCCGGGTTGTTCAGCTCGTGGGTCAGCCCGGCCGACAGCGAGCCGAGCGCCAGCAGCCGCTCGCGCTGGGCCACCGTGGTCTGCGTGCGCTGGTTGCCGAAGAACAGCCCTTCCAGCAGGTGCAGCGCCATCGGGAACCACTGCTCCATCAGGCTGGTGAAATCCGCGGCGTCGAGCACATAGAACCGCGATGCCTTGATCGCCCGCACGCTGGCGTTGTAACCCTTCGGCGCACGCTCGCCGAGATAGGCCGACCACGCGCCGAAGTAGACGCCGCGCTGGTCGGTGCGGTTGATCTCGACGTCGTCGACGCCGATGCGCCGCGACATCGCGATCTTGCCCTCGACCAGGACGAAGAAGCAGGTGGCCGGGTCGCCCTCACTGAACACCAGGCCCGGCTCGTACAGCTCGACGCGGCCGTGTTCGCACAGCCAGGTGAGCTGTTCGTCGGTGAGTTTCTCGAACAGGAACAGCGAGCGCAGTTCGGCGATGTCGCACGCGACGGTCTCGGGCATCAGAGTCCTTCGAGGTAGCGGTGTACCAGCATCACGGCCATCGCGCCCTCGCCGACCGCCGAGGCGACCCGCTTGGCCGATTCGGCCCGCACGTCGCCCGCGGCGAAGACGCCGGGCACGCTGGTCTCCAGGTGAAACGGTAAACGCTCCGGAATCCATCCCGGCGGCAGCGCGTCGGCGCTCGCACCGAGGTCGGGCCCGGCCAGCACGAACCCGCGCCCGTCGCGCACGACCACGCCCTCGAGCCAGTCGGTGCGCGGTGCTGCGCCGATGAAGATGAACAGCCAGCCGGCGTCGACCGTCTCGGTGTCGCCGGTGGAGTTGTCCCGCAGCGTGATCCGCTCGAGATGCTCGTCGCCGTGCATCTCGACGACCTCGGTGCAGGTCCGCACCCGGATGGAGTCGATCTGCTCGAGCTGCTGGATCAGGTAGTAGGACATCGACTGTTCCAGCGACTTCCCGCGTACGAGCAGGGTGACCGACTTCGCGCCGCGGGAGAGGTAGACCGCCGCCTGCCCGGCCGAATTGGCCCCGCCGACGATGTAGACGTCCTGATCGGCGCAGTTGGCGGCCTCGGTGAGCGCCGAGCCGTAGTAGATCCCGCGGCCGGTGAGCTCACTGCACCCGGCGGCTTCGAGCTGACGGTAGGAGACGCCGGTGGCGAGGATGACGGTGTGCGCATCCAGCGAGCCGCCGTCGGCGAAGCGCACGGTGCGCGCCGGGCCGTTCACGTCGAGCCCGACGACGTCGCGGGTGGTGACGAGCTCGGCGCCGAACTTCACCGCCTGCCGTCGGGCCCGTTCGGTGAGCTGGGCGCCGGACACGCCGTCGGGGAACCCGAGGTAGTTCTCGATCCGCGAGCTCTGGCCGGCCTGACCGCCAGTGGCGGTGCGCTCGATCAACACCGTGCGCAGGCCCTCGGACGCGCCGTAGACCGCGGCACCGAGCCCGGCCGGCCCGCCGCCGACCACGATCACGTCGTAGAAGTCCTTGGCCGGGTTGGTGGTGAGCCCGACCTCTGCGGCCAGCTCGCCGTCCGACGGCGCGGTGAGCACCGTGCCGCCCGGTGTGACGACGACGGGCAAGGTTCGGTCGTCGACGCCGGCCGCCTCGATCAGGCGGCATCCCTCGTTGGTCTCGGTGGTGTACCAGCGGTAGGGCACCTGGTTGCGGGCGAGGAACTCGCGCACCTGTGACGACCGGGCCGACCAGCGGTGCCCGATCACCTTGGTCTCGGGTACCGGCCGGTAGTCACTCGCCGTCCACGACTCGAGCTGCGCGTCGATGACCGGGTACAGCTTCTCCTCGGGCGGATCCCACGGTTTGAGCAGGTAGTAGTCGAGGTCGACGACGTTGATCGCCTCGATCGCGGCGCCGGTGTCGGCATAGGCCGTCAGCAGGACCCGGCGGGCGCCGGGATAGACGTCCATCGCCGCCTCGAGGAACTCGAGTCCGCTCATCTGCGGCATCCGGTAGTCGGCGAGCAGCACGGCGACGAGGTCACCGCGCAGTTTCATCTCCCGTAGCGCGTCGAGCGCCTGCTGGCCGGACTCGGCTCGCACGATCCGATAGCTGTCGCCGTAGCGCCGGCGCAGGTCGCGGGCGACAGCGCGCGACACCCCCGGGTCGTCGTCGATCGTGACGATCGAGGTACGGGCACCTTCGCGGGCCGGACGGGTCATGAACGCATCACGGCATTGAGCCTAGGGGCTGCGCGCCACCCCGAACCGACGAATCAGCGGCCCACCCCGCCGCGAGCCAGACGCTGCTTGTGTGTCCGCATGGCCACCCGCATCTCCTCGACCGAGATCGGTGGCTCGTCGAGGTCCGGACCGCAGCGCAGCCCGTCGAGCAGCAGCGCCAGATAACGGCGCCAGAGCTGCGGCGCGACGTCACCGGCGATGTCGCACACGGTGCACAGCATCATCACGACCATGCCGATGTCGGTGGGCTCGACGCAGGGGCGCAGCACGCCGTCGGCCTTGGCCCGGGCGACCATCTCACCCAGCGGCCCTTCGAGCCGCGTGTTGATCTTGTCGAGTTCGTCCGGATCGTGCACGCCGGACAGCACCTCGCGCAGGCCCCGGTCCGCAGTCTGGGCGGCGGCGGCGCCCTCGACGAAGCCGACGATGCCGGCCCAGGGGTCCTCGGACTGTGCGCCTTGCTCCGCGAGGGCGACGATGTCGTCGACGGCCTGGGCGAAGATCGCCCGGGCGAGTTCGTGCTTGTTGGCGAAGTGCCGGTAGGCGGTGCCGACGCCGAGACCGGCCCGATGCGCGACGTCGTCCAGGCTGGCGTCGAGCCCGCGTTCGGCGAAGACCTCCCGGGCGGCGGCGAGCAGCAGTTCCCGGTTGCGGGCGGCGTCCTTGCGCAGCGGACGGGAGGTGGCGACGTCTGTCATCGTCGACCTCCCGTCCGGTTGATGTGCGTCTTGATGTGGTTCAGCCTACGACGACCGCTTCGCGGTCCGGATCCATCTGGGCGACGCCGGACCGCAGCACGATCGCGCTCAGCACGGCACCTATCGCGAAGATCGCGGCGGCCCACCAGAACGCGGTGGTGTAACTGTGGATCGCGGCGTTGGCCTGGACCAGATCCGTCGGTTGCTGGCCGGCGTGCGCGGTGACGTACGTCGCGGCCGCGGTGGCGGCGATCGTGTTCAGCAGCGCGGTGCCGATCGAACCCCCGATCTGCTGGGTGGTGTTCACCATCGCCGACGCCACGCCGGAGTCGGTGGCCCGCACGCCGAGGGTGCCCAGGCTGAACGCCGGAGCGAAGACGAGCCCGAGTCCGATGCCCATGAGCAGGGTGGCCGGCAGGATGTTCACGACGTAGCTGCTGTCGAGTGAGATGTGGGTCAAGAGGTACATCGCGACCGCGGAGATCGCCAGGCCGAGCGGGATCAGCAGTCGCGAGGTGACCCGCTGCACGAGCAGCGTGCTGCCTACCGAAGCCACGATGATGATCATGCCGGTCATCGGCAGGAACGCGACGCCGGTCTGCACCGCGCTGTAACCCTGCGAGCGCTGCAGGTAGTAGGTGAGGAACAAGAACACCGCGAACAGCCCGGCCGAGGCGGCGAACATCGCGAGGTAGGCGCCGCCGCGGTTGCGGTCGGTGACCACTCGCAGCGGCAGCAGCGGGTGTGCGGTGCGCCGTTCGATCAGCACGAACGCGACGAGCAGCACGGCCGCGGCGATCAGCAGACCGACGGTGAACGGGTCGCTCCAGCCGTCGGTGTCCGCGCGGGAGAAGCCGTAGACGAGGGAGAACAGACCGGCCGAGACCACGAAGGTGCCGGGCATGTCGAGCTTGGGCCGCTCCAGCACCTTGTGATGGTCGAGCCAGGCCAGCCCACCGACGAGCGCGACGGCGGCGAAGATCAGATTGACGTACATCGTCCAGCGCCAGTTGGCGTACTCGGTGAGAAAACCGCCCAGCAGCAGGCCGATCGACGCACCGGCACCGGCAATGGCGCCGAAGATGCCGAACGCCTTGCCGCGGTCCTTCGCCTCGGTGAACGTCGTGGTCACCAGCGACAGGATGGCCGGCGCGAGCAACGCCGCGAACATGCCTTGCACGGCGCGGGCGCCGATCAGCATGCCGACGTTCGTGGCCGCGCCACCGACCGCCGAGGCCAGCGCGAAGCCGACCAGTCCGAAGATGAAGACCCACTTGCGGCCGATGACGTCGGCGATGCGGCCGCCGAGCAGCAGCAGCGAGCCGAAGGCCAAGGCGTAGGCGGTGACGACCCACTGCCGCGCGCTGTCGGAGAAGCCGAGGTCGAGCTGTGCGGTCGGCAGGGCGATGTTCACCACGGTCGAGTCGAGCACGATCATCAGCTGCGCGATGCCGAGGATCGAGAGGATCCACCAGCGCCGGTCCGTCCCGCCACGCGTCGGTGCATCGAGCGGTTCGGACGGTTTATCCAGAATGGTGGTGCTTGCCGTCATGGCGGGCTCCTGATTCGAGTCTTACCGGAGATACTCCCTCCGCTTCCTCGACGATAACGCAGATCCGGAGGCTCACACTCCGGTTTCTTCGATGACCTGCGCCACAACAGCACAGAGCCCGGTCGTGGAGTACTCCGCGACCGGGCTCTTCAGTGCTCTTCAGCGCTCTTCAGCGCTCGGGTCAGGCCAGGATCTTGGCCTTCTGCGCTTCGAACTCTTCCGGGGTCAGCACGCCGCGATCGCGCAGGTCGGCGAGCTTGTGCAACTCCTCGGCCGAGCTCGTCGTCGAACCGGCTGCCTGCTGGATGTACTGCCGGGTCGCTGCGTCAGCCGCCTTCGCTTGCGCGATGTCGCGCTTTTGCATCGACCCACCGCGGGCGATGAGGTACACCAGCACGCCGAGGAACGGCAAGATGATCAAGAAGATGACCCAACCGGCCTTCGCCCAACCGCCCATGTCATCGCTGCGGAAGACGTCGACGATGATGCGGAACAACAGGAAGATCCACAGGATCCAGAGGAACAGCCACAGCATGGTCCAGAACAGGTTCAGCAGTGGGTAATGCCAGTCATCGGCGAGTACCGGCAGCGCAGCAGACACAATGGTCCCTTCAGTGATCGAGCAAGTCGGCTCATACTAGGGCCGGCACGCATCGCGAACGTGGATGCGCGCCGGGGTGCGGCGGAGAATATCAGCCGCTCCCGGATACCTTAGGGTGCACCAGTGCTCACCGAGGCGCTCCCCCTGGCCGCAGCCGGGTCCATCTATCCGGTTGCCTTTGCCGCCATCGTCGCGATGCTCGGTGGCGCCAACCCGATGCGCCGTGCGCTGTTCTTCCTGGCGGGTGGACTGATTGTCTCGTTCATCGGATATGTCGTTGTCGTCACGTTGATCCGGGCGATCGACTTCACCCCCGGTCAGCATCCGAAGGTGGCCGCGACGGTGAAGCTGCTGCTCGGTGTGGCGTTGCTCGCCTACGCCGCACGCACCGTGCTGCGACGTCGCAAGGCGGTTGTCGAGGTGATGGAGGAGAAGCTCACTCGCGACCGCGCTCGCACTGCCGAAGGCACTCCACCAAGCGTTGCGGAAACCGCAACGGTGACCGAACCGCCACTCGAGGAACCCTCGATGCGGCGCGCGTTCATCACCGGCGCCATCGTCTACTTCCCCGGCGTCTTCCTCATTGCGAGCGCCAATGCCATCGCCGGTGCGCACGCCACCCTGGCCGCGACCCTGGTCGCGATCGTGTTGTGCACCATCTTGCTGCTGCTCGTCGTCGAGATCCCGATCGCGGCGTTCGCCATCGCGCCGGACCGGGTGGGACCGCCGATGGAGCGCATCACGACACTCGGCAAGGTCTACTCCAAGCAGCTGATCCTGGCCGCCGCCCTGGTGGCCGGTATCTACCTCATCATCGCCAGCATCTCCGCGCTCGCGTGAGCCTCACGCGTCGACCGCCTGCCGCAGCAGCGGCAACGCCCGCGCCGGCACGATCGTCGACAGGATCACAACGCTGGTCGACCGCCGGATGATGCCCGATTCGTTCAGCTGCAACAACAATTGCTGCAGATCCGCGTTCGACGACGCAGCCAGTCGGCACACGACATCGCCCGTGCCGGTGGTCGCGTACGCCTCGAGCACGCCAGGCAACGACTCGAGCAGTTCGGCGATCTCGGCCAGTCGACCCTGTGCGATCTCCAGGGTCGCGAGGGCCTGCACCGGGAACCCGGCCGCGGCGAGGTCCACCTGCGGCCCGTACCCGTTGACGACCCCCGCCGCCTGCCAACGCTGCATCCGCGCGGTCACCGTTGCGCGTGCCACCCGCGCGAGGCGGGACAGCTCGAGCACGCCGATGCGCGGATGCTCATCCAGGAGCGACAACAACCGGACGTCGAGCTCGTCGAGCACCATCGGCCGATTCTGCAACACCGCGGCCGCGGCCGTCGCGCGCGCAAGCGTGGATGCGACGATAGCCCGATGACGGACACGCTTCGCCCGGCCGGCCCGCACCTCGACGTCGAGGTCGAAGCCGACGCGGTCGGACTGGATGCGGAACAGCTGCAACGCCTCACCGGCGTGCTGCGCCGCTACGTCGACGCCGACCGGCTCGCGGGATGGTCGCTGCTCGTGAGCCGACGCGGCAAGATCGCGCAGCTCGAGACCTACGGCAGCCGCGATCGTGACTCCGGTGAACCGGTCGAGGTCGACACGATGTTCCGCATCTACTCGATGTCCAAGCCGATCACGTCCGTGGCGCTGATGCAGCTGGTCGAACGCGGTCAGGTGGCGCTCACCGATCCGATCGCGAAGTACCTGCCTGCGTTCGCCGACATGCGCGTGTTCGCCGGCGGTTCGTCGGTGCGCGTCGAGACCGTGCCCGCCACCGAGCCGGTCCGGGTCTGGCACCTGCTCACCCACACCGCCGGGTTCACCTACGGCTTCATGTACAGCCATCCGGTCGACGCGATGTACCGCGCGGCGGGCTACGAGTGGGGCGTTCCGGCCGACCTCGATCTCGCCGGCGCCGTCGACGCGTGGGCGCAGCTGCCGTTGCTGTTCCAACCCGGCGCCGAGTGGAACTACTCGCACGCCACCGACATCGTGGGCCGCATCGTCGAGGTGGCCTCCGGCCAGAGTCTCGACGACTACCTCGCCGAGCACATGCTCGGACCGCTCGACATGGTCGACACGACGTTTCGCGTCGGGGCCGACAAGGCGCAGCGCCTCGCGACGCTCTACACGATCGACCCCAAGACGCGCGGGCCGGTTCCGATGCCGTCGATGGGCGATCTCGCGTACGACCCCAACTGGCTCTCCGGTGGCGGCGGGCTGATCTCGACGCTGCACGACTACCACCGGTTCACGCAGATGCTGCTGGGCGGCGGTCGGCTCGGCGAGACGCGGATCCTCGGCGAGCGCACCGTGCGCTACATGACGCGCAACCACCTGCCGGGCGGCGCCGATCTCGAGCAGTTCGGTCGGCGGATCTTCGCCGAGGTGCCCTTCGACGGTGTCGGTTTCGGCCTGGGCTTCGCCGTGAACCTCGATCCGGTGAAGGGGCACCTGTTCGGCTCGCGCGGCGAGTACTCGTGGGGCGGTGCGGCGAGCACGGCGTTCTGGGTCGACCCCGCCGAGGAACTGACGGTGGTGTTCATGACCCAGCTCCTACCGTCGAGCGTGTACCCGATCCGCACGCAGCTGCGGCAGATGATCTACCCGGCGCTCGTCGACTAGCTCACGTAACCGGACAGGTGCAGGGAGAACGCGCGCACCTTTCCGGTATCGAAACTGGCCAGGTCGGCCACGGTGAAGTGCCAGGTGCCGTTGCCCTGGTGCGACACCAGCGCCGACAGCGGTTCGGTCGGTTGCCACTGGCCCGTGTAGGGGGCGTCGTCGTCGGTCGCGTCGTCGATCGAACGGGTTGCGGAGTCGGTGAACACCGCCTGACAGACGTTGTTGCCGCCCGAATCGATGCCGTCGAACAACTCCACCGAGGTGCCGTCCGGCGCGGTGAGCCGGCCGACGAGGTCGCCGGTGAAGGTGTGGTCGATGCCGACGGTCGTGGCTCCCTCGTCGGTGGTGCACTTGGATCCGTCGACCGAGAAGGTCGCGTGGGACACCCGGCCGACCCCGCTGACGGTCAGCGGGATGGAGACGCCGTCGGGTTCGTCGTCCGGGATGGCGACGGCCGGCCCGGTGTAGGCGGTATCGACGACCGTCGTCGACGGCTGACCGGTCGGCACGGACAACGCCGCCGACGTCGGTGACAGCACGCCCGCGAAACTGACCTGCACATCGAGCACGACTGCGACGCCGGGTTCCCAGTTCGACGGCAGGGTCAGCCGGAACGGTTCGCCGAGTTTGGTCTGGCCTACGGCGATGCTGCCGTAGTCGCGCGACGCCGGGGTGATCGTCACGCCGGGCGAACTCGTGCTGACGTGCACGCTGACCCCGGTGACTGTCGCATCGCCCCGGTCGGTGACGGGGATGACCACGTCACCCGACTCCCCCGGTTCGAGATACGCATCGCCGTCACCGGTCACCGGCGTCACCTGCGGCTGGCCGGCAACCGCGAGCGGTTGCGGCGTCGCGCCGGTGGCCTGCAGTACCCGGTTGGCCATCACGATGCCGTAGCCGGTGTCCCGGTCGTAACCCTGCGCTTCGATGTCGATCGCGGTGCCGGTGAGCGCGGTTCGAACCTGGGCCGGCGTGATGGTGCCGAGGTTGCCGGACAGCACGAGCGCGGCGATCCCGGCGGCGTGCGGTGCCGCGGCCGAAGTGCCGAAGAACGGGGTGAACTCCTCGAGTGAGGTGGAGACTCCGTCGGCGGCGGTGATGTCCGGCTTGAGCCGTACCTGGCCGCCGGTCGAGGTGAGGTTGCCGGGCGTGTACGCCGTGCCGTCGGCGCGGTAGAACACGCGCCGCGGCCCGTCGGAGGTGAACGTCTCGGATTGCTGGGTCTTGGTGAACACGCCGGGGAACGGACCGGACGGGTTCGGCACGCCGGGCGCGATCGGCCGGGAGAACGGCTTGGCCGCAGGGACCGCAGCCACGCTGAAGGCAGCCGGAACCGTCGAGTGACCGCGGGTCACGCCCGGCGTGCTGTAGCCGGTCAGGCCGGCGCGGCTCTGGAACAGCCCGCGGAACGGCGTCAGCTGGAAGTATCGATCTGCGCCCTTGAACTTCACGACCGCGAGCCCGAGGGTGCCGGACGGGATGTAGAACCCCTCGAACGGGTCGTCGTTGCCGTTCTGGACGTCGTTCGACGCCGCGAGCACGTTGCCGGCCTTGTCGACGGCGTACAGGTCGTAGTCGTTCTGCGAATGGCCGAGCCGGTCGTCCCACTGCAGGATTGCCGGCACGCCGGCCGAACCCATGCTGACCGGGTCGAGAACCTGCACGCCCGGGCCGGGATCGAAGTCGTGGGCTATCCCGCCGACCTTGCCGATCGTCTGGCCGGACGACCGGTAGTCGCCTTCCCAGTTGCCGCCGGTGTGGTCGTCGACGTTCTGCTCGTTACCGGCCGAGCTGAAGTACAGCGCGCCGTCGTTCGTCACGTCGATGACGGCCTGTGCGATCGGTCCGTCCTGGAACGGCGACTCGCTGTAGTAGACGACATCGTCGACGATGATGTCCGCCCCGGCCGCGCGCAGTGCACGGATGTTCGCTGCAAAGCTGTCTGCGCCGTTGTTGGCGGTGGCGAACAACAGCGACGCGTTCGGCGCGACGTCGTGGACGATCTCGAGCATGGCGGTGCCCTCGTCGCCGCCACCTGCCTGACCGGTCAGCACCTGCACGTCGGGCGGCAGGTCGCCGCTCGCAATGGACGCCTTCAGCGAGTCGACGCCGTCCGACAGCACCCCGACCTTCACGCCGGTGCCGGTGACCTTGAACGTCGCCCGTGCCTTGTCCACGGCGTGTGCAGCAACGCCCTGCGAAGTGACCGATCCGGTGGCCGGCACGGCAGCGGCGACCTGCGCGGCGAGGACACGCTCGCGCTTCTTCGTCGTCGTATTCACGGCGTTGGCGTCGGAGTACAGCGGTGTGTCCGCCAGGCCGACGTGGGTGACACTCGCTGCCGCGGCAAGGGACTTCACCGCGCCGAGCGGGACGTCCGCGCGGACTGCGCCGTCGCGCGCGTAGACGCCGAGCACGTGCCCGCCGACAGCCTTCACTGCCGCGGCCGCGGCGGTTGCGCTCCCGCGGACATCGACGCGGGCCCGCCCCTGCTTGTCGGTGCGCACCGCGGTGCGCAGCCTGCCGACGCCGGCCGCAACGCTGCGGCCGGACCGCTGGGTGATCTCGGTCAGCAGCTGCGAGTCGATCTTCTGTTCGGTCGGCGTGCGCAGGGATTTCGCGTGGGCCAGCGCGTCGATCTGCGTGATGGTGCGGGCCGACAGACCGTGACCGGACGGCGAGCGCGGAGCTGCCTGGACCGGCGCGACGATCACCAGGCTGAGCCCGGTCGCAACGGCGGCGCCCACTGCGAGCATGCGGAATCGGGACATGAACAGCTCCTTGCTCGGTACCGGCAGGGAGATCGTCTCAGTGTCTCATCAGTTGATCAACGGTTGTCATGTTGATCAACGAGGTGTAGGGGGGCCAAGATCGCGAGCCTGCCGGTCGATCAGCCGACAGCCTCGTTGGTCTGTTCGTCGCGCAGCTGCCGCCCCGCCGCCGGCGGCAGTTTCGGGCGCCGGGGCTCGCGCACGCCCGACCCGCCGCGTCGCTCGGTCCACAGCGTCACCGACGTGCCGGGCGGGACGACAGCACCTGACTCCGGGCTCTGGTCGGTGACGACGTGGTCGTGACGATCCTCGGACGATCGCGTGTCGGGATCCGGACCGACGGCGACCAACGAAGCTCGGTGCAGCCTGTCGAGCGCATCGACCCAGGACAGCCCGATCACGTTCGGCACGTTGACCTGTGCGCGCCGGCGCATCGCCGCCGCGGCGCGTGACACCGCGCCGGCCGGTCCGCTCTCGGGATCGAGATCGCGCCACCGCTCCCAGGCGGACTGCCTCGTGATGCCCAGCATCGTGGCGATCTCGGCCCACGACTTGCCGTCGCCGCGCGCAGCGCGCACGGCTGCCAGCTCGGCCTGGTCGAGCGCGCGCCGAAGCGTGCTGATGTCCTCGAGGGCGCCGAGCGCGTCGCCCTCGGCGCCGGTGTGCAGCCACCTCGCGAGTCGCTCGCGCGCATCGTTCGCGCGCTCCCACGCCCGCTCGCTTGGTTCCATGAGTTGTCAGGATAGCCTGACATGCACCCCGCCGGACCCGGCGATCTTGATGCGGGTAGCCGGCTATACCCCTACCGGAGCATCCAGGTCGGCTCACCAGGTGACCCGCCCGCGAGCGCAACCCAGAGGCGACCCGGGTACGAACCATTCACCATGAGCTGCCTCCTGGCCGGCATCGCCGCGCTCCTTGCGTTGGCGATGCCAGCGGCGATCGCCCGCGCCAGTCTGGTCGGGGCATGCATCCTGATCGCGCTGTTCACCGCACTCGCAATAGCCGCCGTGAGCGCTCGGTCCCGGCGCCGCCGCGCGGCCGGCGTCGAGACGCAACCGCGCGTTCGCATCGCCGGGATCGTCGTGGTCGCCGCCGTGTACGTGGTGGTGGTGACGCTCATCCACCTCACCGGATGAACGCCTACAGATGCTTGTTGCGTTCCAGCCATCGCAACGCGAAGAACCCCCACACCGGCGGCAGATAGAACGTGGCGAGACGGTAGAGCACGACCACCGCGAAGGCGACCTCGTCCGGCAGCCCGGCGCGCACCAACCCGAACGCCAGACCACCTTCCGCGACGCCGATACCTCCGGGTATGGGGACGATGCCGGCCAGAACCCGCACGCTCACGGTGATCAGCAGCACTTCCGCGAATCCCGACGTTGTAACCGAGCGCCCGCGCGAAGGTCTGCAGGGTGAACGCCAGGAGCACCTCGGATGCCACATTGGCGCCGATCAGCGAACCCACCCGGCGCGGTGAACGCAGCTCCCGCACGACGGTCATCGCGCTGTGCCACATCCGCACGGTCCAGGTGACGACGAGACGCCGCAACCGCCCGACCACCGCCACGACCAGGACGGCCGCAACCGCGACGCCGACGACGATCCAGATCAAGGTCGTCAACGCCGACGGCGCACTCGCGCCGAGATCGATGTGCAGCGACGCCGGTGTCAGCACCACCAGGCCGAGCACCAACAGCACCTGGACGAGGAACTCGACGATCGCGTCGACGCCGCCCACCGCCAACGCCGTGGTGGCGGTCAAACCGTGCCGCTGCAGGAATCGCACGTTGACGGCCACCCGCGCCGCGGTGGTCGGGATCGCCAAGGTGATGTAGGAGGTGGCGAGTTGCAGCGCATACGTCGGCCCGAGCGGCAACGGCAGCGGTGAGGCACTGAGCACCGAAACAGCCTGCGTGAACCGTGGCACCTGCCCGATCAACAACGCTGCGACGACCAGCCACCACGTCGCGGTCTCGAGTTCCTTGACGACCTGACCGACGTCGAGGGCGCCCACCACCGCCGCGATGGCGATGAACGCGCCGACGAGCAGTGCGACCTGCAGCAACGATCGGCCCGTCACCCGGCGCATCCGCATCAGCTGCGGGGCTTCGACCGCAGCACGTTCGGCCGCGCCGGCCCGAAGCTCGTCGAGATCGAGCCCCGCGGCGCGCACCGCGGCCACCTGGTCGAGGGTCAACGCGGGCAGCTGCACGAACGGCAACGCCGCAGCCAGTCCGTCGTGCCCGAGCGCGTCCACCGCGGCATCGAGTGCGGTGCCGCCGTCGGTGGCGAGCGCCGTGGTGACGAGCAGCTGCGCGTTGTCGTTGTGGATCAGATCGTCACTCGCCGCGGCCACGGCACCGCGATAGTCGATCAGCGCCATGTCATCAGGCGATCGGCAGGAGATGCTGATCGTCCAGATGACCATGCGCGACGTTGATCCCGTGCAGCCGCTGCACGACGCCCCATGCACGCCGCACCGCTGCTGCGTCCCACGGCACGACCGGCTGCTCGACGTCGCGCAGGACGAGCAACACGTCGTTGATCGGCGTCGCCGCTGCGGCCACCACGTCCTGGGTGACGATGCCCGACTGCCGCGCGAGCAATGTCACGAACGCCTCGTGTTCGGCTTGTTGCAATCGGTCCAGGATCCGCGCCGGCCCGCTGCGGCGATACCACACCGTTCGCCACAACGTCGTCAGCAACTGGGTGTCGTGCGCGTCGCGGCCATAGACCTTGATGACGAGCGGCCGATGCTGCTCGTCGACCGCCGTCACCACGAACAACCCGGTGCGCTGCCGCGTCGCGACGCCGAGCTGCTGCGCGTCGAGCTGCAACGCGTCGACAGCACCGGCGATGTGCTCGAGGCTCGGTCGCCCTTCGCAGGACCCGAATACCAGATGCACGGCGGCCGCGCTCGCCGTCGCCACGAACAGCGCGCTGAGTGCACTGGTCGGCGTCGCGCCGAGACCGAGCACGGAGCCGAAGCCCGCGAGGCCGATCAGCCATCGGCCGCCCCGCCGCGCCGGCCGGGTGAGATGTGGTGAGGCCGCGCAGGTCATCGCGGTCGCCGCGGCCAGGGCGAACGGAGGGAACGTGTACGCACCCGGGCTCGCGAACAGCGGGTTCGGCGCCGGCGGCCATGCACCGGTGGCCAGCCGCGAGAGCACGAGCGCGATCCCCACCGCCAGCACGCCCGCGATGACGAGATCGCGCAGCACCGCCCAGCGCCGGGCGAACACGATGGCGATCACCAGCACGATGACCGCGACACTCAAGGCACCGCTGAGCACGTGCCACAGTGCTTGGAAGCTGCGCGGGACGGCGAGCAGGAACCGCACGAAACGGCGCTCGATACCGGCGGGCGGCGCGGCGATCGCGCCGAGAAATCCCAGCGCCAGCACCGATGCCACGATCCAGATCACGTCGGTGGCGCGCCGCGAGCGTGGCTCGTCGGCCGAGCCGGCGAACAATCGCGGCAGCCGCACGTCCCGACGTCGGCTCATTCCCGCCACTACCACGCTTTCTGCGCCGGTCACTCGCGCCGCGTTAACGTAGCGGGCACACCGCAACACCGGCGATAGTCTCGGACCCGCCGACGAAGGGAACGACATGGCACCGGTGGACAGCGCACCCGCCTCGACCTACGGCGTGCACTCCGAGGTCGGCCGACTGCGCAAGGTGCTGGTCTGCGCGCCGGGTCTGGCGCACCGGCGGCTGACGCCGACGAATGCCGAAGACCTCCTCTTCGACGACGTCATGTGGGTCGAGAACGCGCAGCGCGACCATGCGGACTTCGTGAACAAGCTGCGCAACCGGGGCGTCGACGTCGTCGAGCTGCACGATCTGCTCGCGCAGACGTTGGACGTCCCCGGTGCTGCGGGCTGGCTGCTGGATCGCAAGATCGTCGCGAACGAGGTGGGGCTGGGGCTCGTCGACGGCACCCGCACCTACCTCGAATCCCTCGATTCGCGGCAGCTCGCGGAGTTCCTGATCGGCGGTCTGGCCACCAACGACCTCCCCGACGAGTACCGCACCGGCTACATCGGCCTTGCTCGCGAGGGCACCGGGGTGCGCGAGTACCTCATGCCACCGTTGCCGAACACGTTGTACACCCGCGACACGACGTGCTGGCTCTACGGCGGCCTGACGCTCAATCCGCTGTACTGGCCGGCTCGCCACCACGAGACCCTGCTGATGAAGGCGATCTACGAATACCACCCCGATTTCGCCGGATCGACCGTCTGGTGGGGCGATCCGGAGGCGGAGTGGGGCTCGTCGAGCTTCGAGGGCGGCGACGTGATGCCGGTCGGCAACGGTGTGGTGCTGATGGGCATGAGCGAGCGCACGTCGCGGCAGGCCATCACCCAGGTGGCGGCGGCATTGTTCAAGGAGGGCGCGGCCGAACACGTGGTGGTGGCAGGCATGCCGAAGCTGCGCGCGGCCATGCACCTGGACACGGTGTTCACCTTCGCCGACCGCGACGTCGTCACGCTGTATCCCAAGATCATGGACGAGGTGCACACGTTCTCGCTGCGCCCCAGTGACATCGCGCCGGGCATCGAGGTGACCGACGAGGGAACTCGCACGTTCGTCGACGTCGTGGCCCGAGCGCTGCGGCTGTCCGAGCTCCGGGTGCTCGAAACCGGCGGCGACGTGTACGCCTCCGAGCGCCAGCAGTGGGACAGCGGCAACAACGCGGTCGCGCTCGAACCCGGCGTCGTGTTCACCTATGACCGCAACACGCACACGAACGCGTTGCTGCGGAAGGCCGGCGTGGAGGTCATCACCATCGTCGGCGCCGAGCTGGGCCGCGGCCGCGGCGGTGGGCACTGCATGACCTGCCCCATCGTGCGCGACCCGGTCGGTTACTGAGTAACGCCGACTGCCGCTGATGCAACCGACTGAGGATCGGGCCGAGCCGGGCGGGGACCTCCCCGAGGGCCGGATCGCCCGGTTGCAGGGTCGCGCGAAGCGCGCGGAGGAGCGCTACCGCCAGCTCGCCGCGGCTCGGCCGGTGCTGGCGTTGCCGCTGGCCTTCGCCGAGCAGCACACCATCCGGCAGGGCGTGCTGATGGCCAGTGCTCTTGCCTTTCGCCTGTTCCTGTGGGTGGTCCCGGTCGCGCTGATCACCGCCGCGGTCGGTGCTGGATTGGCGGTCCGCGAGGACGACAACATCTCCGCCGCGGCGAAGAGCGCCGGGCTCACCGGCGCGGCCCGGCACGAGGTGGTCACCGCCCTCAAGGAGGGCCACCGGTCGTGGGTCATCGCCTTGATCTTCGGGATCGTGCTGTTCGTCTGGGCAAGTCGCAACCTCGCCCGGATGTTGATCCTGGTCCATGCCCATGCCTGGCAGGCACCGCAGCCGCGCCCGCGGCAGAAGGACCTGATCCTCACCGGGCTGTTGATCGACGGTGGTTGGTTCGTCGTGCTGTTCCTCGCCCTGGCCGTGCGGGCATTCGATTCACTCATCCCGGGCGGAGTGGTGGTCGGGTTCCTCGTCGAGACGACGGTGATGTCCGGTATCTGGATGCTGATCACCGCGCAACTTCCGAACCGACGCCGCGACTTGCTCGACCTCCTTCCGGGCAGCCTGTTGTTCGGTGCCGGGTTCTCGGTGCTGCACATCATCAGCCGGCTCTACCTGCCCGGACGCCTCGCGCGCTCGTCGGAGCTCTACGGCTCACTCGGCGTCGCCGTCGTGATCCTGGCGTGGTTGCTCATCATCGGCGAGCTGATCGTGGGTGCGGCGTTCCTCAACTCCGTCTTTTCCGAACACCGCCTACGCAAGGGCTAGCCGAGCGTGATGGTCGTCGACTTCGTCGTGCCGTCGCGCACGTAGTCGACACTGACCTTGTCCCCCGGCTTCTTCTGCACCACCGTCGAGAACAAGCTGATCGGGTGCTCGACCGAGTCGCCGTCGACCTTGACGATCACGTCGCCCGCCTTCAGTCCGGCCGCGGCGGCCGGGCCGTCGGCCTCGAACGCTCTGCACGTAGAGCGCGCCGTGCGAAAGACCGAACTCGTGCGCGACCTCCTGCGAGATCGGCAGTGTGGTGGCCCCGACCGACGGCGGGGTGAACTTCCCGTTCGCGATCAGCTGATCGGCAACGGTGGTGGCGAGGTCGACGGGGATGGCGAAGCCGATACCGACGCTGCCACCGCCGCTCTCGCCGGAGGCATTCGGCACTGTTGCGATGGCCGTGTTGATGCCGATCAACTTGCCGTCGCAATCGACCAGTGCGCCGCCGGAATTGCCCGGGTTGATCGCAGCGTCGGTCTGGATCGCGCCCGGCAGGATGGCGGTGCTGCCCTCATCGGCCGGCAACGGCACCTGCCGGCCGAGCGCGCTGACGATTCCCGCCGTGACGGTGCCGTCGAGCCCGAGCGGCGCGCCGAGCGCGACGACCGGCTCCCCGACCCGCAGGTCGTTCGAGTGTCCGATGTCAATCACGGGCAGGTCGCCGGCGTCGGACACCTGCACCACGGCGAGGTCGAGTTCGTTGCTGCGGCCGACGAGCTTCGCCGGCTTGGTCTGACCGTCGCTGAACAGGATCTGGATGGTCCCACCGTCGGCGGCCGCCGAGATGACGTGGTTGTTGGTGAGGATGTAGCCGCCGGAGCGGATGATCTCGCCGCTGCCGGTGCCACTGCCCCCGGATCCCTGCACGGCCAGGGTGACCACGGACGGCAGCACCTCGTCGGCCACCGACTTGGCCGGGCAGAAGTTCGTCGTCGACGCGTTCGTCGTCGTCGAACCCGAGTCGGATGAACCCGCGATCCCCCACACGACCAAGCCGACGACGACGAGCACTGCGGCCGCAACGGCGATGATGATGACGGTGGTGGATCGGTTCGGTGCGTGGCCCTGCTCGGGTACTGCCATCCGAAGCTCCTTGCGCTCGCTCACCGGCTCGCCGAGTGTATCGACGGCGGGCTCGATAGGGTCGCGGGGTGCAGGCGCCTGAACAACGACGTCGCTCGGTGCAAGCGTCGGCGACGTCGAGCGGCGACCGCCGCGCAGTTGGGCGGGCCGCGCGCGAGCGGGTGTCGCGGGAACGACTCGGCGAGTGGCACCCGGACGTGCGGACGCACGACGCCCTCACGGTCGTCAGCGCGCAGAACGACGATCGGGTGCCGGAGCTCGTACCGATCCGGATGTCGCGGATGTCCGCATCGCCCTGGACGTACTACCGCGGTGCCGCTGCAGTGATGGCCGCCGATCTCGCCACCGGACCGCACACCGGCATCGAGGTGCAACTGTGCGGCGACGCGCACGTCCTGAACTTCGGGTTGTGGGCAACCCCCGAACGCCAGCTGTCCTTCGACCTGCGTGACTTCGACGAAACGCTGCGCGGTCCGTTCGAGTGGGACGTCAAGCGTTTCCTCGCGAGCCTGGTCGTGCTGGCCCGCGACAACGGCCTGCCGGACCCGATTGCCCTGGAGGCCGTGCGGGTGGCGTCGCGGGCCTACCGCTCGCAGATCGCGGCGTATGCCGGTGCCGGCGAACTCGACATCTGGTACGACGTGGTCACCGCAGACCAGTTGCTCGACCTGTTCCGTCCCGAGGAGCGAGAACGCGTCTCGGCCCGGTTGGCCCGGCAGGCCGAGAAGCGCACCAGCGCGGGCGCGGCACGCAAGCTCACCGAGGTGGTCGACGGCCAGCTGCGCATCGTCGAGGACCCTCCGGTGCGCGTGCACCTGTCCGAAGTGGTGCACCCCGGAGTCGACCCGCACGAGGTTGCGGTGCAGACCCTGCAGGCGTATCACGACAGCCTGCCCTACGAGCGTCGCTATTTGCTCGACCGCTACACCCTCGTCGACGTCGTCCGCCAGATCGTCGGTGTCGGCAGTGTCGGCATGCAGGTCTATCTCGCGTTGTTCCAGGGCCGCAACGGTGTCGATCCGCTGTTCTTGCAGATCAAGCAGGCCGGCCCGTCGGTGTACGAACAGTTCCTCGCTCCCAGCCCGCACCCGAGCCACGGGCAACGGGTGATCAGCGGCAAACGGGTCATCCAGGCGGCGAGTGACATCTTTCTCGGCTGGACCACGGTGCAGGGCCTCGACTTCTACGTACGTCAGTTCCGCGACATGAAGGTCGTCCCGGACAGCGCGCGGATCGCGCCCTACCTCGTGGCGTTCGCGCGGATGTGCGCACGTGTGCTCGCGCGATCGCACGCTCGCACCGGCGACGCCCTGTCGATCTCGGCCTACCTCGGCAAGGGCCGCCGTTTCGACAAGGCGATGCAGGCGTTCGCGATCGCCTACGCCGACCAGACCGCCCGCGACCACGGGCAATTGGTCGACGCCGTGGAGTCCGGCGCGGTGGCGATCCTCCCCGCCTGACCCGCGTCAGGTGCCGTGCAGGGCCTGCAGCGCGATCCGGCTGTACGCGGTCGCGCCGACCGAGGTCAGGTGCAGGCCGTCGGAGTAGAACCAGTTGCCGTGCCCGTTGGACATGGCCTGCCAGTCGACGACGACCACGTTGCGGTACTTCCCGCGCATGCTGCGGATGATCCGGTTGTTCGGGTCCTGCCAGTCGCGCGGCACCCGGTCGGTGAAGAGCAGGACGCGACGGCGGTCGGCCAGCTTCGCCAGCGTGTGTCGCAGTTGACTCGCGGAGATGATCCCGTTGTTGCCGATGTGGATCAGGACGTCCGGTTGCAGGCGGTGCGCGGCGGCCCGATCGGCGACGTCGTCGAGCACGTCGTAGGCCTGCCGCCCTTCCACCGCGTCGAACTGCAGGTGTGAGGTACGGGCCTGCAGGTCGCTCTCGGCGCCGACCAGCACCGAGTCGCCGAACGCGCTGAGCGCCGGCGGCCCGGTCGGCGCCGGCTTCTGTTTCGGA
Organism: uncultured Actinomycetota bacterium; assembly: GCA_963850835.1. Taxonomy (GTDB): domain Bacteria; phylum Actinomycetota; class Actinomycetes; order Mycobacteriales; family Jatrophihabitantaceae; genus Jatrophihabitans. The sequence goes on from CAWKNB010000013.1 coordinate 103,520, forward strand.
GCGGTGGACGCCGGGTGCGACGCGTGCGGCGCCGGGGCATGCGACGCCGGCGCGAGGGCCGCATGCGACGCCGACGCGGCCGGCGCCGCCGCCTGGGAGGTGCTCGGCGCCGCGATGGGCGCCGGCAGGCTCGGTGCGGGTGCTGCCGGCGCGCCGGCCGATGCGAACAGGACCGCGGTGGCGAGTGCGCCGGCTCCGAGTGCGACGGCCGTCTCGCTGCGCCACCATCTCGTCCGCACGACCTGATCGCGACGCCACCGCCGGTAGCCGCCGGATCGCAGCGGCTCCTCGACGAATCGGTACGACAGCGCCGCCAGGGAGATGATGAGCGTCAATCGGGCCGCGTCGAGCAGCACGATCGGACCGTGTACGTCGACGTCCGGCCGGGTCACCACGACCACCGGCCAGTGCCAGATGTAGATCGCGTACGCACGCTTGCCGATCCAGCGCAACGGCCGCATGTCGAGCACCCGGCCGAAGAGCCGGCCCGGACGTACCGCACAGGCGATGACGACGAGCACCACGGTGTCGAACGCGAGGAAGCCGCCGCGGTAGAGGCCCGGCCGGAACTCGTCCACGTGGAACTGCACGTAGACGACCACGACCAGGGCGAGCGCCCCGAGGACATCGGCGGATCCCAGCAACGAACGGCGCCGCGGCCGGGCGACGGCCCGCCCGGTGCTGTGCCGCAGGGCGAGCCACGCCCCCGCCGCCGATCCGAGGAACAGCCCCATCGAGTGGGTGTCGGTGCCGAAGTAGACCCGTGACGTGCTGCCGCGGTACGGCAGGTCCTCATGGATCGCGATGGCCGCCATCAGCAGCGTGGAGGCGATCGCGCAGCCGGTCGCCACCAGCATCAGGCGGCGCATCCGGCGGGCCGGATCGGTCAGTACCCGTCGGCCCACCAGCACGCCGGCGACGCCCATGACGACGACCGTCCAGACCAGGTAGTACTGCTCCTCGATCGCGAGCGACCAGAGATGCTGCAACATGCTGGGCCGGCCGCTGGCGGCGAAGTAGGACTGGTGGTCGGCGATCAACCACCAGTTGGTGACGTAGAACAGGGTGGAGACGACGCCGCCGCGCAGCGTGGCGAGTTGATCGGTCCAGACCTTCTCGCTCGCGACGACCACCACGGCAAGCAGCACCAGCACCGTGGGCAGCAGGCGGCGCGCGCGGCGCAGGTAGAACCGGCGCAGCTGCAGCCTGCCGGTGGACAGGATCTCGGTTGCCAACAGGTTCGTTATCAGAAACCCGCTGATCACGAAGAACACGTCGACGCCGAGGAACCCGCCGGGCACCAGATCGAAGTCGAGGTGGAAGAACACCACCGCCAGCACCGCGAACGCGCGCAGCCCGTCGAGGCCGCTGAGGCGGCGGCGCGGGCCGGGTCCACCGGTACGGCGCGCCGGCCGGACCCGCACCTCGGGCTCGCCCGGCTCGTCCTCGACCAGCCGCAGGGACGCCGACGAAGCGGCCGGCGGGGCAGCGGCGCCGGCAAGCGCCCGCGGTGCGAAAACCGGCTCGGCCGGCTCCTCGTCGGGGAACCCGACGCTGTGCGCGGTCGTCATGGTTCCTCTCGACAGTGGCTCCGAATTCCGCAGTACAACACGGATCGCAGGCTCAGCCGCGGAGGCGCGACGAGCGGTCCACTAGGCCCACAGATCGTCGAGCGTGGGGATCGCAACCCGGGCCGCTGCCGCCGCCGGTCGGGGCGGTTCGGGCGGTGGTTCGGGTTCGGATATGTCCAACGTCTCGAGGGCCGCGCAGGTCAGGAAACGGCTCGCGGGCGCGAGCGTGTGCCGGTCGCTCCCGCCGTACCGGTGGATCGGAATTCGCAACGGCGTGTACATCGTCAACTGGTCTCGTGCCCGGGTCGCGGCGACGTAGAACAACCGCTGCTCGTCGAGCAGGCCCGTGGGCGTCGACAGGGCCATGTCCGACGGGAACGCCCCGTCGACGAGTCCGATGAGGTACACCTGGTCCCATTCGAGCCCTTTGGCCGAATGGACCGTGCTCAACGTGAGGTAGTCCTCGTCCAGGTGGGGCGGCGCCGCGAGCTCGGTGCTCGACGTCGGCGGGTCGAGGGTCAGGGTCGCGACGTACTCGGCAAGGGTGGGCGCGGTCGAGGCCGCGCTGATCAACCGGTCGAGGTCATCGAGGCGGGTGGGGTGATCGGGATAGCGGCGCACCAGCAGCGGCCGCAGCATGGTCAGCACCCCGCGCGCCCGGTCAGCCGTTGCCTGTCCGCCGCGCGCGTCGGCCAGGCCCGACAGCGTGGCCGCCAGCTTGGTGCGGGCGGCGGCCGGTGCGGCGGCCACCGCGTCGGCATGCCGGCCGGCCGTGTCCCCGTCGGCCGGAGCCAGCACGCCGAGCAGGTCGCGGGCCCGGGCCGGACCGATGCCGGCGTGCAGGCGCAGCAGGCGGAACCACGCGATCTCGTCGGCCGGGTTGTCGAGCAGCCGCAGCCCGGCGAGGAAGTCCTTGACGTGGGCGGCGTCGAGGAACTTCAACCCGCCGTACTTGACGAACGGGATGCGCCGCGCGGTCAGCTCGATCTCGAGCAGGTCGGAGTGCTGGGCCGCGCGCATCAGCACCGCCTGGTCGCGCAGCCGGCCGCCGGCCTCCACGAACTCGAGCACCCGCTCGGCCACCGCGCGCGCTTCGGCCGGCGCGTCGTAGCAGCGCACCAGCCGCGGGCGCCGGCCGGGGCCGGGATCGGTGTCGGCGCGGTCGGCGTACAGGTTCAGCCCGACGTCGTCGGTGCTGGGCCGCACGACGTTCGCGAGGTCGAGCAGCGGCTGCCGGGAACGGAAGTTGCGCTCCAGCCGCACCACGGTGACCCCGGGCAGCGACGTGGTCAGCTCGCTCAGGTGGTTGGCATCGGCACCGCGGAAGCCGTAGATGGCCTGCGCGTCGTCGCCGACCACGGTGAGGCCGTGGCCGCCCGGGCGCAGCGCCGCGACGATGTCGACCTGGACCCGGTTGACGTCCTGGTACTCGTCGACCAGCACGTGATCCCAGCGCCCGGCGACCGCCGGCCCGACGACCGGGTCGGCGAGCAGGCTGCGCCAGGCCAGCAGCAGGTCGTCGAAGTCGAGCAGCCCCCCGGCGCGCTTGCGTGCGGTGTAGGCGCGGAACAGCTCGAGGATCGCCTCGACGTGCGGCTCGCACCACGGGAACTGGGTGGCGATGACTTCGCGCGCCGGCCGGCCGGTGTTCACGGCCCGCGAATAGGCGTCGGCCAGCGTGCTGCCGCGGGGAAACCGTTCGGTGGTGCCGGTGAGCCCGTGGTCGCTGCGCAGCAGATCCATCAGATCCCGTGCGTCGGCCTGGTCGAGTACCGAGGTGCCCGCGGGCAGGCCCAGTGCCTCGGCGTGCATGCCGATCAGGCGGTGCGCGACGGCATGGAAGGTGCCGCCCCAGAGCTTGCGCGCGGCCCGCGGATCGCCGCACAGCACCGCCGCCCGGGCGAGCATGTCGGCCGCGGCCCGGCGGGTGAAGGTGAGCAGGAGCACCCGGGTCGGGTCGACGCCTTCGGACAGCAGTCGCGCCACCCGAGCGGTGAGCGTGCGGGTCTTCCCGGTGCCGGCGCCCGCGACGATCACCAGTGGGCCGCCGTCGTGGCTCACCGCGGCCAACTGCGCGTCGTCGAGACCCGTGTCCCAGGCTCCGTCGATCCCGGAGTCCACCGCCGCCTCGAACATACGTACGACCATAGGGCACCGCGCCGGTCCGCTCACGCAGGCGCACCGGCCGGGTTTGCACTGCAGCCGCGCGGTCGACACGATGGTCGCGATGCCGTCGACCAGCGCCCCCGCGTTCGCGGCCGCGCCTGACGCGCGGCTTCGGCGTGCCACCCGCGCCGTCTACGCGACGTTCATCCTCAACGGTGCGGCGTTCGCGAGCTGGGCCTCACGTATCCCGCAGTTCCGTGACGACCTCGGGGTGACCACGGCCCAGCTCGGTCTGGTGCTGCTCAGCGCCGCGGTCGGCTCACTGACCGCGCTGCCGTTGTCCGGACTGCTGGTCGACCGGCTCGGTGCGCGCCGCACCATCGTCGTGATGTCACTCGTGGTGGCCGCAGGGCTGACCGTCGCAGGCATCGGGGCGCAGGTCGCGGCGGCGATGGTGGCGCTCGGGTTGTTGGTGATCGGGTTCGGCGTGGCGATGTGGGACGTCTCGATGAACATCGAGGGCGCGCAGGTCGAGAAGTTGCTCGGCCGCGCGATCATGCCCCGCTTCCACGCCGGGTTCAGCGTGGGCACCGTCGCGGGCGCCCTTGTCGGGGTCGCGACCGTCGCCGGGCACGTCGGGATCGCGCCGCACCTGATCTGCACCGCGCTGGTCGTCGCCGTAGCCGCGCCACTGTCCGTTCGTGGGTTCTTGCCAGTGGCGCCGCGGCCGCACGAACAGGCCGGCCCGACCGCCCGGCGTCGGCAACTCACCGCGTGGACCGAGCCGCGCACGATCCTGATCGGCGTCCTCGTGCTGTGCTTCGCGTTCGGCGAGGGCACCGGCAACGACTGGCTCAACGTCGCGTTGATCGACGGCTACCACGCCCCGGCGGCGGTCGGCTCGCTCGCGTTCGCGGTGTTCGTGACGGCCATGACGGCGGGGCGGTGGTTCGGTCCCGCCCTGCTCGACCGCTACGGTCGCGTGCCGGTGCTGCGACTGACGGCCGGCCTCGCGCTCGTCGGGCTCGTGCTGGTCGTGTTCTCCGGCGTGACCGCGCTCGCGGTTGCCGGCGCGGTGGCCTGGGGCGCCGGCGTCTCACTCGGGTTCCCCGTCGGCATGAGCGCTGCTGCCGACGACCCGGCAGCTGCCGCGGCCCGAGTGAGCACGGTCGCCTCCATCGGCTACACGGCCTTCCTCGCCGGGCCGCCGCTGATCGGTTTCCTCGGTGACCACGTCGGCGTGCGGGACGCCCTCCTGCTCACCGCCGGGGTGCTGACCCTGTCCATCGTCGTCGCCGGCTCGTGCGCGCCGTTGGTGCGGCGATCGCACCGAGCGACGCACGAACCTACGGCGTGATGGCGTAGCGAGCGAACTTCCACCGCGCCAGGATCCGGCCCATCGTGCCGTTGGAATAGAGGTCGTTGACCGCGCTCTGGACCTTGGATATCCGCGAGTCACCCGGTCGCATCGCGATCCCGATCGGGATCGGCTTGACCAGTTCCGGCCCGCGTACCAACGAGCTGTCCGCTGCGACGGCCGACTGCACGATCGGCGCGTCACCGAAGTAGGCCTCGACCTTGTCGTTGTGCAACGCGAGGATCGCGTCGTTCTCGGTGTCGTAGGACTTCACGGTGATCTGCTTGCCGCCCGGCGCGGCCTTGTTCGCCGCGGTCAGGAATGTTTCCTCGGTGGTGCTCTTGGCCACCGAGACGGTGCGGCCGTAGAGGGCGGCCAGTCCCGGAAATCGGCGACGTTCCCTTCTTGAGCATGAGGTCCTGCCCGGCGGCCAGGTAGTCGACGAAGCTCACCTGCGTGCGCCGCTTCGCCGTGTCGTTCATGAACGAGATGACGGCGTCGCACTTCTTGTCGAGCAGCTTGTCGATGATGTCGCTGAACGGGGTCGTGACGAATTTCGAGTCCTTGTCCAGCTTGTCGGCGACGGCCTTGCCGATGTCGATGTCGGCTCCGCTCAGCACCCGCTTGAGATCCGGGCTGCCGACGTTGGTCACCTTGTAGAACTCGGCCGGCGGGTACGTCGGGTCGGTGCAGTACGACAGGGTGTCGGAACTCGAACTCGAGCAGGCGCTGAGCCCGGCCGCGAGCAGCAGCGCGCCGCTGGTCGCGGCGACCGCCCGCATCGCGACCCTCAGTGCGTTCACGGCGCGAGATTGACGTCAGGAGAACCGGGCAGTTGCCAGTCCTCGGAGGCCAGAGCACGCTGGACCGCGGAGTCCTTCATCCGGAATTCGACGGCGTAGTAGAAGATCGCCAGGCTGAACACGACGACCACCGCGAGATCGACCCAGTCGGGAATGACGTTGTGGCCGTGCCCGTAGCGGCCCAGCACGCTGATCACCGTCAGGCCGATCAGCCACGGGTAGATCCACGAGGTGGCGCGCCAGTCGATGTCGGTGCGGTCGGCGCTTGCGCGTCGCAATCTGAACTCGAAGAGCACCCGGCCGGCGAAGATCATCGCGAGCAGCTTCCACATGGTGTCGAAGCCGCTCCAGTAGATGATGAGGTTGGCGGCGCAGAATCCGGCCGGGCACATGAACTTCGGCGCCGGCAGGCGATAGCCGCGCGGACGGTCGGGATCGCTCTTGTGCAGTGCTGCCAATGACACCGGCGCAAAGGCGTACATGATCGCAGTCGCCGAGGTGATGATCGCGACCAGCTTGCCCCAACTGGGGAACGGCAGGAAGAAGAACAACCCGACGATGAAGGCCAGCAGGATCGAGTACACCGGCACCTTGTTCTTGTTCGTCATCGTCAACTGGTTGGGTAGCACCTCTTCCTGCCCGAGTGCGTACGACAGCCGGGCGGTGGTCCCGACGTAGACCAGGCCGGTGCCCGCAGGCGAGACGAATGCGTCGATGATCAGAATGGTTCCCAGCCAACCGACGCCCGCACCGAGTGCCAACGTGTAGTAGGGGCCGTAGTCGGCGAACCCGACCGGGTTCGCCCAGCCGCGCACCAGGTTCGACGGGTTGAGCGCACCGATGAACGCGATCTCGAGGAGGATGTAGACGACCGAGCCGATCGCCATCGCGGTCATGATCGCGCGGGGCAGGTCACGTTGCGGGTTCTTCGCCTCGCCGCCCATCTGCACGGCTTGCTCGAAGCCCTGGATGGCGAACACCACGCCGAGCGGCAACGCCGCGAAGATACCGTGTGCACCGTAGGGCGCGAAACCGCCACCAGCGGTGAAGTTGCCGGGATGGAAGCTGACGCTCATCAGCACCACGATGGTGAGTACCGGCACGGCCACCTTCCAGATGACCATCACCGAGTTGCTCTCCGACATCAACTTCGCGCCGAGCAGGTTGAGCGCGGTGAACAGCGCCATGAACACGACCGCGACGATCAACCCGAGACCGTTCAGCGACCCGGACCCATCGGACTTCAACATGTTGAAGTGATCGTTGATGAAGCCGACGCTGTTGAGGTAGGACAGGCTCGCCTCGACCTCGATCGGCGCAACCGCGACCGCCTGCAGCCACGCGGTCCAGCCGGCGGTGAATCCCGCCAGCGCGCCGAACGCGAAGTACGGGAACCGCGCGGTGCCACCGGCCACCGGATAGGCAGCCGCGAGTTCGGCGTGGATCAGCGCCAACGTCAAGATGATGAACGCGGCCAGGACCCACGAGATGAGCGAGGCCGGCCCGGCGACGGAGGCAGCGCCCAAGGCGCCGAGCAACCATCCCGATCCGATGATCGACCCGAGAGAGACGAACGTCAGACCCCAGAACCCGATCGAGCGCTCGAGCGTCCCCGTGTGTTCGTGATTACCCGCTACTTCGGTGGCCATACGCAAACTCCCGCTACCGGATATGTCGACGGAACAGCCCCGTACTTACACCCCCGAAAAACATGTGCAGTTGTTGTGCGTTCGCGCACCGTACCAGTGATTCGGTGTATTCGGCAGCAACTCCTGCAAAACCGGGCCCACGAACGTTCGGTTCCGTATGATTGCCGTATGAAGGCGCTCGTCATCGCCCACGACCACCTGTCGTCGACCGGCATGCTCACGGACGGGCTGGCGGCTGCTGGGTTCGAACTGGTCACCAGGCTCGTCGTGCCCGAGGATCGCTTCGACACCCCGAACGTGCGCAGCGACCTGCCGGACCTGGCCGGCTTCGATCTCGTCGTCGCTCTGGGCGCACCGTGGTCGGTGTACGACCACGACCGCATCGGCACGTGGGTTCTCGACGAACAGGAGTACCTGCGTGCTGCCGATGCCGCAGGCACGCCGGTGCTCGGCGTGTGTTTCGGTGGGCAACTGCTCGCTACGACGCACGGCGGCGGCGTGCGGCGCTCGGCGCGCCCGGAGATCGGCTGGCACGACGTGAGCGGCACCGGCGACGTCGTCGAGAGTGCGCCGTGGTTCCAATGGCACTTCGACACCTGGACGGTGCCGCCGCACGCGCGGGAGATCGCCCGCAACGGCAACGCGTCGCAGGCGTTCCGGCTGCGCCGCAACCTCGCCGTGCAGTTCCATCCCGAGGTCGACAGCGCCATCCTCGACGGCTGGCTGGGCAACGGTGGGGCCGAGTCCGCCCGGTCCGTCGGGATCGACCCGCAAGACCTGATCGCCCGCACGGCGGCCGACGCCGCCCGCGCCCGCGGTCAGGCCGATCGGCTGGTCCGCAGCTTCCTCGACGACGTCGCGTTCAGCGACTCCGCTGACGCGTTCTGAGCAACCACTCGTCGGGCTCCGAGTCGTCCCGCGCGTGCTCGAGTTCCTCGACCGGGTCGAGGAGGGCGCAGTCGGCTAGCCCGCGAGCGCCGCGGCGCGGCGCATCACGTCGCGGCAGAACGGGCCGATCCGCGCGCCGTCGTCGAGGTATTGCGAAGGCTTGAGGCCGAAGGTCGTGTACCCCGCATCGAGCTGCGGCCCGATCGCGTCCATCGCCGGTCCGAGGTCGGCGCACGAGTCGTCGTCGGGGAACTCGGCGCGTGTCCCACCGATGAGCTCGAAGTCGTCGAGGCTGCGGCCGGCCGCGGCGAGGCTCGCGGTCAACGTGTCGAGATCGTCGGCGCTCGGCACGCCGACGGGGTGGAACCCGTGGCCGTACCGCACCAGCCGGCGCAGCAACGGCTCGTGCATGCGCTGCCCGCCGAACCAGAGGCGGGGGCCAACCGAGCCGGTATGCCTTCGGCTCGAAATACACCTCGTCGAACCGGAAGAACTCACCCTCGTGCGCCACCGGCGAGGGCCCCCAGGCCTTGGCCAGCACCTCGAGCTGCTCGTCGAGGATGCGGCCGCGGCGCCCGAACGGAACGCCAAGCGCCGCGTATTCGTCGCGGCTCCAGCTCACCGACGGCTGCACCACGAGCCGACCTTCGCTGAGCAGGTCGAGCGTGCCGATCTCGCGGGCGAGCAGCAGCGGATGACGCAACGGCGCCAGGATCGCACCTGCGACCAACCGCAGCGAGGTCGTCACCGACGCCACGGAGGCGAGCAGCAACAGCGAGTTCGGCCACGGCGTGTACGGGTCCTGGTTGCCGGGCATCGCGTAGGAGCGCGGGTTGCCCATGATCCCGGCAGCACCGGCATCCGGGCCCATGACGATGTGCTCGCTGGCCATCACCGCGTCGAAGCCCGCGTCCTCGGCCTCGCGGGCCCATCGGACGAGCGTCGGCAGGTCGCCGCCGCCCGACATCGTCAGGTTCTCACTCAAGATCATCATCATCCGCGGCGCCGGCACCGCACCATCTTGGGGTATCGACCCTTGTCCCGACGACTGGTCTTGTCGTATCGTTCGGGACCGAACGTTTTACTCCGACTGTTCCAGGCGGTGATCGATGTCCCCGGCAACCCAGACGCAGGTCAGCGAGTTCGAGGCCGACGTCCGGATCTCGGCGAAAGAGCTCGTCGCCGAGCGCGTCGTGGCGTTGACCCTCGTGCCGAACGACGACGCGGTGCTGCCGTCGTGGACTCCGGGCGCACACATCGACCTCGTGCTCACCGAGGAGATCACCCGGCAGTACTCCCTGTGCGGGACACCGTCGGACGAGTCGTGCTACCGCATCGCGGTCCTCGACGAGCCGGAGAGCCGGGGCGGGTCACGACGGGTGCACGACGGACTGCAGGTCGGCGACACGGTGCGCATCCGCGGCCCGCGAAACCACTTCGCACTGCTGTCCTCGCCGAGCTACGTCTTCGTCGCCGGTGGCATCGGGATCACGCCGATGCTGCCGATGATCGAGGCCGCACAGGCCGCCGGCGCCGACTGGACGCTGCACTACGGCGGCCGGGACCGGGCGTCGATGGCCTTCGCCGACCAGCTCGCCGAGCTCGGCGAACGCGTCCACCTGGTCCCGCAGGACCAGCACGGCATCCTCGACCTCGCCACCATCCTCGGCACGCCGCAACCGGGCACGCTGGTCTACACCTGCGGGCCGGCGCCGTTGCTCGACGCGGTCGAACAGGGTTGTACCTCCTGGCCACCGGATGCGCTGCATCTGGAGCGGTTCTCGGCCAAGTCCCGCGCGGACACCGGCACCGACGACAGCTTCGAGATCGTGCTCCAGCGGTCCGGGCTGACGGCCACAGTGGCGGCCGACGAGACCGTCTTCGACGCGATCCGCTCCGCCGGGGTGAGCGTGCTGGGCTCCTGCCTGGAGGGCATCTGCGGCACGTGCGAGACCGGCGTCCTCGAGGGCGACGTCGACCACCGCGACTCGGTGCTCGACGAGGACGAACAGGAAGCCAACGACTGCATGATGGTCTGCGTCTCGCGCGCCCGCTCGGCCCGACTCGTACTCGACATCTGAAGACCGGAGGAGCGCCATGGATCATTCGACTCCGGCAATGCGCCGGTGCCGCGACGTGCCGCACAACGCGTGGTACGTGGCGGCAACGGCCGACGAGGTCGGCCGCACCCCGCTCGCGCGTCGGGTGTTGGGCGTGCCGGTCGTGCTGTACCGCACCCGCGCCGGCGTCGCCGTCGCGCTCGAGGACCGGTGCGTGCACCGGCCGGTGCGGTTGAGCAGCGGCAGCCTGGACGGTGACAACATCGTCGCCGGCTACACCGGTTTCGTCTATGCACCCGACGGCACGTGCGTCCACGTGCCGACGCAGCCGAACGTGCCCTTTGGCGCGCGGGTAGCAGCGTTCCCGGTGCGCGAGGACGAGACGTTCGTGTGGATCTGGGCCGGCGACCCACGCTTGGCGGCGCTGCGCACGCCGCCGCCGCGTGCTCCGTGGCTGAACAGCCGGGACTGGGTGAGCTTCGGTGACGCGTGGGAGACGAAGGCGTCGATCACGTTGATGCACGACAACTTCGCCGACATCACCCACGTTCCGTTCGTCGACCCGGCGGTCGCTCCACCGGCGTTGACGGCCGAGGAGACACCACCGCTGAACGTCCAGGTCAGCGAGACGACGGTGAAGTTCTCGCGCGATTACCCGAGCGCACCGATCTCCGACTGGCACGCGCAGGTGCTCGAACTGCCCGAGGATGCGCGCCACGCGCACCGCGAAGAAGGCGAGTTCCTCTCCCCCGGGCTGTGGGTCGACCGTTGGACCGTGCGCGTCGAGGGCCACGGCGATCACGACGGCGCGCACACGTTCGTGTTCACTCACGCCCTCACGCCGATCGACGAGCGCAGCACCCGACACATCTGGCGGGTCAGCCGTAACTTCGCGGTCGGCGCAGCTGCGTCCGGCACCCTGATGCCGTTGCTCAGCGGCTACTACCGGCGCACCCAGGCGATGCTCGAGCTGATGCAAGACGTCATCGACGAGGACGGGCCGCGTGCCGAGGTCGACCTCGCCTCGGACGCCGCTGTCACCCAGGTACGAAAGATCAAAGCCCGACTGGTAGCCGAAGAATTGGGCGTACGTCTGCCGGTGTAACGATGAACAGCGGCCGTCGGCACGGCGAAATCTCACGACGCGCGCTCATTTCGATGAGCGAAGGACGTAGGTGATCGCTACCGTCGAGTATCTCAGTTCATCAGAGAGATCGGGACGGTCGGACGTGGCGTTCAGATGGCGCTCCCGGACGGGCACCGCGCGGTGCCGCCTCGTCGGGCACACGTGGGTCGACCACCACTACTACGCGTCGTCCGGCGGCGGCCAGTTCGCCACCTGCGTGCGGTGCGGCGCAACCACGACGAACCTGCGCGCTCGCGGCCGGCACGGTGTCCCGAGCGCGTGAGCGGTTGGTGGCGCACGAGTAGCGTCCGATGGCCATGGGGACTACCGATGTGGACCGACGTCACCCGGCCGCCCGCGCATGGACGCACGATGCCGTGCGGCGGGTGGAGGCCGACGCGAACCGTTCGGCCGACACGCACCTCGTACCGCTGCCGCTCGCGGCGTTCCCCGGCGTCGAGATCTACCTGAAGGACGAGTCCACGCACCCGACCGGGTCGCTGAAGCACCGGCTGGCGCGTTCGCTGTTCCTCTACGGTCTGTGCAACGGCTGGATCGGCGCGACCACCACGGTCGTGGACGCGTCGTCCGGATCCACGGCAATCAGCGAGGCCTACTTCGCGCGGCTGCTCGGCCTGCACTTCGTGGCCGTGATGCCACGCTCCACCAGTCCGGGCAAGATCGCGCTGATCGAACACGAGGGCGGCAGCTGCCACCTCGTCGACGACCCGACCACGGTGTACACCGAGGCCGCGCGGTTGGCCCGCGAGAGCGGCGGTCACTATCTCGACCAGTTCACCTACGCCGAGCGCGCCACCGACTGGCGCGGCAACAACAACATCGCGGAGTCGATCTTCGCTCAGATGACGTTGGAGGCGCACCCGGTGCCGGCCTGGATCGTGGTCGGTGCCGGTACCGGCGGCACCAGCGCGACGATCGGACGCTACCTGCGCTACCGCCAGCACGAGACCCTGCTCGCGGTCGTCGACCCGGACAACTCCGCGTTCTTCCCCGCGTGGCGCGATCATGCGCCGGACCTGGTGACCGGCATCGGGTCGCGCATCGAGGGCATCGGCCGGCCACGGGTGGAACCCAGCTTTCTGCCCGACGTGGTCGACCGGATGATCGCGGTTCCGGACGCAGCGTCGATCGCCACCGCTCGCGCGCTGGAGGGCGTGCTCGGGCGCCGGGTCGGCGCGTCGACCGGCACCAACGTGTGGGGCGCGCTGCGCATCGCCGCCGAGATGTACGGCGGCGGGGAACCCGGCAGCATCGTCTCCCTGCTGTGCGACTCGGGCGACCGCTACGCGCACACCTACTTCGACGACGACTGGCTGCGCGAGAACGACCTCGACGTCGCCGAGTACGACGACGAGCTGCGCCGTCTGCTCGTCACGCCGGGGTGACGGACACGGGGAACGCCTTGATGCCGTTGACGAAATTGCTGCGCACCCGGCGCACGTCGCCGGTGAGCTCGATGTCCTTGAGCCGCGGCAGCAGTTCCTCGAACATCAACCTGACCTCCATGCGGGCCAGGTTGTTGCCGAGGCACATGTGCGGGCTGCCCTTGCCGAAGGTCATGTTGTCGACGTTCTTGCGGGTCACGTCGATCTTGTAGGGGTTCTCGAAGATCTCCTCGTCCCGGTTGCCGGAGGCGAACCACATCACCACCTTGTCGTCCTTCTTGATCTGCTTGCCGCCGACCTCGACGTCGCGGGTGGCCGTGCGGCGGAAGTGATACACCGGAGACGCCCAGCGCAGCAGCTCCTCGAGTCCCGACGCGATCAACTCCGGCTGCTGTTGCAGCAGCCGCAGCTGATCGGGCTGGCGCATCAGGCCCAGCATGATGTTGCTGATCGCATGCCGAGTGGTCTCGTTGCCGGCGATCACGAGCAGCGTGAAGTAGTTGTTGAAGTCGCTCTGCGAGAGCGGGACCCCGTCGCCCGGCATCTTGTTGGCCAGGATCGAGATGAGGTCGGTGCCGTCACCGCCGGTGCGTTCCTTACGCAGGTTGTTGCCGTACTCCCACACGTCGAGCACGGTCGGCGACCGGAACGGCAGGTGCTTGTACTGGTCGCTCTCCGGGCTGTCCGCGGGGTGCTCGGTGAACTCCGGGTCGGTGTTGGCCACGAACTCGTTGCCCCATGCGATCAGCTGCGGGGTGTCCTCGCGCGGGACGTCGAGCAGGCGGGCCAGGACCTGGATCGGAAAGTCGGCACTGATCGAGTGCACGAAGTCGAACTCGCGCTGCTCGAACGCGGCGTCGATGGTGTTCCTCGTCAGCTCGCGCAGGAAGGCCTCGTAGTTCGCGAGGTTGCGGGGTGCGAATTCGCGCTGCATGAGCCGCCGCAACGCCGAGTGCCGCGGACCGTCGATCTCCAGCATCGAGCGCCGGGCGTCGCGCAACTCGTCGTCGACCTCTTCGATGTTGACGAATTGCTCGGACGTGAAGCTCTCCGGGTCGCGGCCGACCGACCAGATGTCGTTGTACTTGGTGACCGACCAGAATCCGTGGTTCGGCGGCGCCTCCGGGTTCCAGTGCACCGGGTCCTCACGACGCAGGGTGTCGAACTGGGCGAACCCGCCTTCATCGGCGAAGCCGTCGGGGTCGGACAGGTCGACCTGGTCGAGCGGCACCGGCTGCGGCTGCGTCATCGTATTTCTCCTTGCGAAATCGTTCACAGGTGGTAGGTGTACTCCTCGAACTCCCAGTCGGTGATCCACTTCCCGAACCGTTCGAGTTCGTTGCGCTTGTAACCGACGAAGGCGCGGACGAACGCTTCGCCCAGCACCTCGATGAGCTCGTCGTCCTCCTCCAGCGCGGTGAGCGCGGTGCCGAGGTCGGACGGCAGCATCGGCGACCTCTCCGGGTCGTACCCGTAGCCCTCGAGCGGGTCCGGTGGGCTCAGCTCCTGCTGGATGCCGATGTACGCGCCGGCGAGCAGCGCGGCGATCGCCAGGTACGGGTTGGCACTGGAGTCACCGAGCCGCAGCTCCATCCGCGAAGCCATGCCGCGCTCGGGCGGGATACGCACCATCGCGCTGCGGTTGTCCAGGCCCCAGTCGATCAGCCACGGCGCCAGCGTGTCCGGGCCGAACCGCTTGTAGGAGTTGATCGTCGGGTTGGACAGCGCCGCCAGCGCCGGAGCGTGGGCGAGCACGCCGGCGATGGCGTGGTGTGCGACCTTCGACAACCCGTCCTTGCGCCGCGGGTCGTCGAACACCGGCTCGCCGTCGTCGGTCTGGGTGGAGAAATGCAGGTGGAAGCCGGAGCCGCCCTCGTCGTTGAAGGGCTTGGGCATGAAGGTCGCGAGCTTGCCCAACGAACGGGACAGCTCCTTCACGGCAGCCTTGAACCGGTGGGCCCGATCGGCGGCGTCGAGGGCGTCGGAGTGCCAGAGGTTGATCTCGAACTGCCCGGAGGAGAACTCGTGGTTCGCCGCGACGACGTCGATGCCATAGTCGCCGAGCTGGCGCAACGCGGTCAGGAGCACGTTCTCCGGGTCACCCTTGAGCCCGGAGACGTAGACGTTGCCGCTGCCCTCGCCGTAGCGCTGCCAGCCCGACTTGGCCGTGGTCGACTCCTCCAGGACGTAGAACTCCAGCTCGGGCCCGACGATCGGGCGCATGCCGAGCTCGGCGAACCGCTCGCAGACCGACCGCAGGACCTGCCGCGGGCTCTCCTGCGACGGATTGCCGTCCGGGTTGAACAGGTCGGCGATGCAGTGCGCCACACCCGGCTCCCACGGCACCGGCTGCATCGTCGTGACATCCGGGAAGGCGAGCAGATCGGGCAGCCCGTCGCTCAGGCCGCCGGCCATGTCCACCACGTCACCGCGCGGCGACGTGCCGTAGACCGATCGGCAGAACGCCACCCCTCCCCCGGCGGTACGGGCGAAACGGTTGACCAGCAGGTCCCGGCCGCGGTCGGTGCCGATCAGATCGCAGTACCCGAGCCGGACGACATCGATGCCCTGCCGGCTCAGCTCGTCAGCGGCGGGTTGCAGGCCGGAAACGTCGAAGTGGGCCATCAGCAACCTCCATAGTCGTTCGGAACCGAAAGTATCGGCTGGCAGTGGGCCGGAACAAGGGCAGGCTCAGCGCCCGACCTTCAGCGCGACCCGATCGAGATCGTTGCCGACATGCACCTTGCCAGTGAAGCCGACCTGGCACTTGCGCAGGTACTGCGCGTCGCTGAACAGGCCCGGATTGGACGGCACGAGGTGCGAGAGGACGAGCTTTCGGACCCCGGCCCGCTCGGCCAGCGCGCCGATCTCGGTGGTGAGCGTGTGACCCTGCTTGAAGTGCTCGAGCAGCGGTGCCGGCACGCCCAGCTGTTCGTAGAACTCGAGGTCGAGCACCTCGTGCACGAGCACGTCGGCATCCTGTGCGATCCGGACCACGTTGTCGCTGGCCCGGGTGTCGCCGCTGAAGACCACCGAACCCAGGTCGGTGTCGAACCGGAACGCGAAGGAAGGGAAGACGGGGCCGTGCGGGACGAGAATGGCGCTGACCTTCACCCGGTCGTCCTCGTACACCGCGAACGGGTCCATCGGCGGCGCGGTGTCGCCGAGCGGGTCGGCGCCGACGTCGGGCACCGTGATGTCGTGCACGTCCTGCAGGGTGGTGACGTCGCGGATCGCGGTCTCGCGGATGAAGATGTTGTGGCTGTACGCGTAACCCTCGTTCAGGTGCTCGGTCAGAGCGGAGATGCCCGGCGTCGGGTCAGCTGGCGCGACCGTCGTCGCGGGCGGCTTGACCGGCGGCGGCAGCGCCCCGGCCGGGCCCGGGCCGTACACGGTCACCGGGCCGGTCAGGTTGTCGTTCGAGTCGTTGGTGACGTTGCCCTCGAGCAGGAAGTAGTTGTAATAGTCCGCGATGTGGTCGGCGTGCAGGTGGGTGATGAAGATGCCCTCGAGCACGCCGAACAGCAGACCCGCATTGAGGTACTGGGTGACGCTGCTGCGCCCGGCGTCGATCACGTAGTTGCGGCCGCCGACGGTGAGCACGGATGAGATGCCGGCGCGCACATAGTCGGCGGGTGGCCCGCCGGAGGTGCCGAGCAGCGTGAGCCCGGTGCCCTTCGGCTGCGAGTCGCGCACCGGGAGCAGCGGGCGGCGCGGTGAGCCGGTGCCGTGCCGCGTACTCGCGAGCGCGGGCGGCGCGGCCGCGACCCCGGCCACGCCGGCAGCGCCTACCACCGCAGCGCCGAGCAACGACCGGCGGCTGACCGAACGGTTGGGAACGTCGTGATCACACATGGGCTGGCCCCTCCAGGCAGTCGACGCACGGTGATTGTTCGGAACCGAACGGACCATACCTCGTGCTCGCCGATACGCCTAGACCCTGCGGCTACCGAGCGTCACCGTGAGCCCTGTGACCGGTTCGACGCTTGACAGGAATGCGTTTGTCGGCGCTACTGTCTGCCAACCGTTCGCATCCACACAATCGGCGGACTTGCTCACAGGAGCCCCCATGGACGAGTTGCAGTCAGCACCGCCCGAGACCGAAGGCACCGCGCTGCGCAAGGGCCGGCTCGGGGTCATCGGCATCGTGTTCTTCGTCGTCGCCGCGGCCGGTCCGCTGGTCGGCATGACGGGCGCCCTGCCGCCGGCGATGGTGTTGGGCAACGGCACCGGCGTACCCGGTGCCTACGTCCTGATCGGCATCGTGCTGATCGTCTTCAGTGTCGGCTACTCGGCGATGAGCCACCACATCACCAACACCGGCGCGTTCTTCGCCTACGTCGGCCGCGGCTTGGGCATCGGTCCGGGTGTCGGCAGCGCCTACGCCTCGCTCGTGGCATATCTGGCCATCCAGCTCTCGGTCTACGGGTTCTTCGGCGCCACCATGAAGTCGCAGGCCGCCGAACACTTCGACCTCGACTGGGCCTGGTGGGTGTGGTCGCTGATCGCGTGGGCGCTGGTGCTCATCCTGTCGCTGTTCAGCGTCGACATCGGCGCCAAGGTGCTCGGCGGTCTGATGCTGCTCGAACTCGGCTCACTGCTGCTGATGTCCCTGGCGGTGCTCTTCCAGGGCGGCGGCAAGGAGGGCCTGGACTTCGGTGCATCGTTCGCGCCGTCGAACGTGCTGTCCGGCGGCCTCACCGGGCCGGCAGGCATCAGCTTGTCGTTCGCGTTCGCTTCGTACATCGGTTTCGAGGCGACCGCGATCTACGGCGAGGAGGCCAAGAACCCGAAGCGCACCGTGCCGCGGGCCACCTACGCCGCCGTCGGCACGATCGCGGTGCTGTTCGGGCTCACCACCTTCGCCGTGGTCAGCGCACTCGGTACGTCGACCGCGGTCGCGAGAGCGAACAAACTCTCGGACGGGCTGACCGACCCCGCGCAGGTCGTCTACTCGGTCGCCACCGAATACGTCGGTCACTGGCTGGCGACCCTGATGAGCTGGTTGGTGCTCAGCAGCCTGTTCGCCGCTCTGCTGGCCTTCCAGAACTCGGCCGCGCGGTACTTCTTCTCGATGGGGCGTGCCGGTGTGCTGCCGCGCGCGCTCGATCGGGTCAACAAAGCCGGGGCGCCGGTCGTGGCGTCGATCATCACAGCGGTGATCACCGGCATCGTGATCGTCCTGTTCGTCGCCCGCGGCTGGGATCCGGTGGTGAACCTGTTCTTCTGGATGAGCGGTGTGGCCGTGGTCGCGATCGCCCTCGTCGAGGCGCTGGTGTGTGTCGCGGTCATCGTCTACTTCCGGCGCTCCGGCGTCGATTCCAGCGTGTGGCGAACGCTGCTCGCGCCGGTGTTGGCGCTCGTCGGCCTGGTGCTCGGGCTGTACCTGCTGATCTCGCACTTCGGCCTGCTCGCCGGCACGGCCGCGGCCGGCTCCGACCCCACCAAGGACCTGTTCGAACTGAACGCGACGGGCTGGACGCTCGTCATCCTGCCCTTCGCGATGTTCGTCGTCGGTCTGGTCATCGGCATCCTGCGCAAGCGCTCGGAGAATGTCGACGCCGTCGAGGACCTGGTCCGATAGTCCCGACGTGGTGTCCCGTTCCGATCATTACCATCGAGGCATGGACGAGCACCGGGCCCGACGCGGCGCCCGCCCCGCGGAATCGACGTATCACCCGGTGGACAAGCCGTTCGCCGAGATCCTCGCCGAGCGCCAGGTCGCCGGGTTGTCCGTCGATCTGCAGGCGATGGCAGCCGTGTCGAACATCCACCGCGTGGCCACCCAGATCCGCAACCATCTCGAGCAGGGCGTGCTGCGCGACAGCGGCCTGACCTGGACCGGCTTCGTCGCCCTGTGGGTGCTGTGGGTCTGGGGTGAGACCCAGACGCGCTATCTCGCCGAGGAGGTCGGCGTCAGCCGCAGCACGCTCAGCGGCGTGCTGAAGACGCTCGAGCGCCGCGACCTCATCGTCCGCCGCGTCCATGAGGACGAAGGCCGCCTCGTCGTGGTGGAACTCACCTCGGACGGGACCCGGTTGATCAAGGAACTCTTCCCCCGGTTCAACGAGGAGGAGCGCTTCGTGGTCTCCGGGCTCAGCGACGATGCCATGCGCCGGCTGACGAACTCCCTGCGGACGATCCAGGAGACCCTCAACTCGGGTGAGCTCGGGCAGGACTGACCGGCGTCATGCCGGCCGCCGAGTTCGCTCCTGCGGATCGTCCGGTGCGTAGACATCGCCGCCGCTGTCGATGACCGGGGTCGTGAAGGCGCGTTCGCGCCGCGATTCGCGCGAGAATGCGAGCGCCCAGGTCACGATCGCGCCGACCCGATTGCGATATCCGGTGAGGAAGGCGATGTGCACGAACAGCCACGCCAGCCAGCCGAGGAACCCGGCCAACCGCAGCCGGCCGACGGAGATCACCGCGTGTCCGCGGGAGATGTACGCGGCCGACCCGAGGTCACGATAGCGAAACGCCTTCGCCGAATCACGCCCGGACAGATCGCGCTTGATCCGATGACCCACGTACAGCCCGCCCTGCATGGCCACCTCGGCGACGCCGGGGAGCTGTTCATAGCTCATCATGTCGCCGATGACCGAGATCTCCGGGTGGCCGGGTACCTGCAGCTGCGGGGTCACCGCGATCCGGCCGGCGCGGTCCTGGGTCGCACCTGTGGCGGCCGCGAGCTTCTGCGCGAGCGCCGGTGCTTGCACACCCGCGGTCCACAGCACCGTGCCCGCCTCGTAACGCGTGTCGACACCGGTTGCATCGCGTACGACCAACCCGTTACGGTCGACCGCTGTCACCCGGGTGTGCATGTGCAGTCGCACGCCTTGCTTGTCCAGCGCGGCGGCCGCCTTGTGGGCCAGCTTCGGCCCGAACGTCGCAAGCGGTTGGTCGCCGCCGTCGAAGAGCAGCACCTCGGTGGCGTCCGGGTCGAGATGGCGGAACTCCCTGCGCAACGTCGTGCTCGCCAGCTCGCGCAGCTGTCCGGCGAGTTCGACACCCGTCGGCCCGGCACCGACCAGAGCGAAGGTCAACCACCGCCGTCGCTCGGCGGGATCGTCGGCCGTAGCAGCCATCTCGAACGCGCTGAACACCTTGCGACGGATGGTGAGCGCGTCGGCGAGTGACTTCATTCCCGGCGCCCACTGCTCGAATTCGTCGTGCCCGAAATAGGACTGCCGCATCCCGGCCGCGACGATGAGTTCGTCGTAGGGCAGCCTGATCTCGCTGCCGCCGATACGGCGCGCGACGAGCCACCGACGCTGCACGTCGATATCGACGACCTCGGCGAGTTCGACGTTCACGTTGCGGTAGCGGCGCAGCACATGCCGCAGCGGCATCGCGATCTGCCCTTCGGACAGGATGCCGGTGGCGCACTGGTAGAGCAGCGGCTGGAACAGGTGGTGGCCCACCCGGTCGACGAGCGTCACTTCGACCCGGGCACGGCGCAGTGCCCGGGCCGCGAACAGCCCTCCGAAGCCGCCCCCCACGATGACGACCCGGCGCGCCGGCGCGGCAGAAGAGCGGGCCATCATGTGACGGGGTCGTGCCAGGTGTCGCCCTCGGGCAGCAACTGGTCGGCTTCCTTCGGTCCCCAGGTCCCCCGCGCATACCCGTGCACCGGTACGACGTCGTCGAGAATCGGGTCGACGACACGCCACGCGGCCTCGACGACGTCCTGGCGGGCGAAGAACAGATGCACGCCCTCCAACGCCGCGCCGATGAGCCGGTCGTAGGGTCGCATGTCCGAGCCCGGCTGGACGGCGAAGGTGAGGTCCTCGGTCTGCGGCGACCAACCGGCGCCGGGCTTCTTGCCGAGCAGGCTCAGGGTGATCTGCGACTCCGGCCAGATCCGGAACCGCAGCTTGACCCCACCGGCGTCCGGGCCCAGGTCGAAGACGTTGTACGGCGTGGGGCGGAAGGCGATCTGTACTTCGGTGGCGGTCACCGGCATGGTCTTGCCCGCCCGGATCGCGATCGGCACGCCCGCCCAGCGCCAGTTGTCGAGCGTCACTCGCAGCGCCACGAAGGACTCGACAGTCGATGCCGGATCCACCCCTTCGACGTCGCGATAGCCGTCGTACTGACCACGCACGACGTCGTCCGGGGCCAGCGGGCGCAGCGACGCGATCACCCGGTACTTGGCGTCGAGCCACGAGTCGAAGCCGGAACCATCGGGCGGGTCGGCCAGCACGCTCGCCAGCACCTGCAGCATGTGGTTCTGCACCACATCGCGCACCGCACCGGTCTTGTCGTAGAAACGGCCGCGGTCGGCGACGTCGAAAGCCTCGGCCATCGTGATCTGGATGCTTTCCACGTAGGTGCGGTTCAGCATCGGCTCGATGATCGAGTTCGCGAAGCGCGCGAACAGCACGTTGTCCAGCGGGTCGAGCCCCAGCCAGTGGTCGACCCGGTAGATGTCCTCCTCCGGGAAGTACTTGTGCATGGTGTCGTTGAGTTCGCGGGCGCTGGCCAGGTCGTTGCCGAAGGGCTTCTCGACCATGATGCGGGCGCCCTTCGCCCGACCCACGCCGGCGATTCCCGCCGCGATCCGGCCGAACAGGAAGGGGGGCACCTCGAGGTAGTACAGGATGCGGGCGTCATCGGGAATCTCCCGTGACATCGCGGCGTAGGTGTTCGGATCGTCGAGGTCTCCGTCGACATATCGCAGCAGCGACAGCAGTTTCTGCGCCGCCGGCGTGTCTGGATCCATGTCGTTGAGCCGCAGCGAAGCCGTCGCGTAGTCACGGAACTGGTCGACGCCCCACCCGCTCTTCGCCACGCCGATCACGGGCACATCGAGCACCCCGCGATCGACCAGCCCGACGAGCGCGGGAAAGGTCTCGAGTTTGGCCAGGTCACCGGTCGCCCCGAAGATGACCAGTGCGTCGGCGGATTCGGTCGCCATGCGTTGTCTCCTATTCGTTCAGCTCAACCGCTCGGCGATGTGGTCACCGACACGGAGTGCGTTGGCGATCGCCGTCAGCGACGGGTTGACCGCACCGATGCTCGGGAAGAAGCTCGTGTCGACCACGTACAGGTTGTCCACCTCGTGGGCGCGGCAATTGGTGTCGAGTGCCGAACTGCCCGGATCGCTGCCGAACCGCACGGTGCCGGCCTGGTGGGCCGTCGCACCGATCGGCATGCCCTTGTGGAGATAGACGCTGTGGTCCAACAGCTTGCGCCGGTGCATCCCGAGGTCGCCGAGCATTCCCTGCAGCTTGTGCCGGAGCCGGTTCACACCCTCGGTGTTGTTGTCGGGATCCAGCGTCAGCCGGATCTGGCCGGAGTCCTCCAGCGTGACCCGGTTCGTCGCCACCGGCAGGTCCTCGCCGCACAGCCAGAAGTCCACGGCGTGGTGCGCGAGCACCTCGAACGGCATACCCGGCGAGACGCGCCCGGCCCAGCGGGGGGCGTTCGCCCGGATCTGCTCCGCATCGGACTTGCCGAGCATCTGGATGCCGCCGAGGGGGAAGTCAGAGTCGTCGGCGCCCAGATACCAGTCGTTGAGCGCGAGCGTCTTCTGGAATCTCGTCGGGTTCGGCTCCTCGGACACGGCCATCACCGCGAGGTTGTTGTGCCGCATGTAGTACCGCCCGACGACATCCGAGCCGTTTGCCAGGCCGCCCGGATGAGCGTTGTTGGCCGAGCGCAGCAACAGCGCAGCACTGTTCACCGCGCCGCACGACACCACGACCACATCCGCGCTCAACCGGACGACGGAACCGTCGCCGAGCTGGACCACGACTGCGTTGACGACGCGGCCGGTGTCGTCGGTCTCGAGCCGCTGCACGGTCGCGTTCGTCAACAACTCGACGTTGTCGTGCTCGAGCGCGGGGTCCACACAGATGACCTGGGCGTCCGACTTGGCCTGGATCAGGCAGGGGAACCCGTCCACCCGATCGCAGCGGATGCATGCACTCGCGTGGGTTGCGCGGCCGGTCGGATCCTGGGTCAGGTTGACGCCGATCGGCAGGTGGAACGGGTGCAACCCCTGCTTCTCCAGGTCGTCGCTGAGCTGCTGGATCCGGGCTTCGTGCTGCACGGACGGGTAGCCGTACTGCCCGCTCACCACACCCTCGCTCGGGTCCTCGCCGTGTTCGCCGTGCACCAGGTACAACTGCTCGGCCTGGGTGTAGTAGGGCTCGAGGTCCTGGTAGTCGATCGGCCACGCCGGCGAGATCCCGCCGTAGTGCGTGATCTGCCCGAAGTCCTGGGGACGGAGCCGGAACAATGCAGCGCCGTAGAACTTCGTGTTGCCGCCCACGTAGTAGTTGACCTCGGGCGGGAACTCGTCGCCGTCGCGATCGAGCCAGAACTCCGGCGCCCGGTACGTGCCGTTGACGAACACCTCCGTCGAGTCCCAGTTCGCTCGCTCGCGAGGCAGGTAGTCGCCACGCTCGAGCAACAGAACCCGTTTCCCGGTCGGCGCCAGCCGATGTGCGAGCGTCCCGCCGCCGGCCCCGGATCCGATCACGATGACGTCGTAGTGCTGATCCTCGGACACTGGAACTCCTCGAGCGACGGCGACGCAGACCCGCGGCCCACTGGATCGGTGTGGCAGCGCGGTGATCCCTACCGTGCCGCGGACATCGAGAGCTGCGCCTCATCCCGTCGGGATGAACCAGCTCGCCGTGGCCGACCGCCGCGTTGCAACCATCCGTTTTGGGTGATCTTTCGCAGCCTCTGCGCGAGCACGGTGGAACCGACTGCCCGCGGTCGGCGGCCGTTGAGGGGAGCAATGGATGAGCCAGCTCGATCTTGCCCGGCTCCAGTTCGCGATGACCTCGATCTATCACTTCCTGTTCGTCCCGGTCACGATCGGCCTGTCGTTCCTGACCGCGATCCTGCAGACGAAATGGCACCGGTCCGGCCAACACCGACTACCTGCGGCTCACCAGGTTCTTCGGCACGTTGTTGCTCATCAATATCGCTGTCGGTGTGGTGACCGGCTTGGTGCAGGAATTCCAGTTCGGGATGGATTGGTCGGCATATTCGCGCACGGTCGGCGGGGTGTTCGGTGCGCCGCTTGCCATGGAGGGTCTGGCCGCCTTCTTCCTGGAATCCACGTTTCTCGGGGTATGGGTCTTCGGCTGGGACCGGCTGCGACCCCGCGTGCACCTGACGGCGATCTGGCTGGTGGCACTCGGGTCGGCGCTGTCGGCCGCGTTCATCATGGCCGCCAACTCATGGATGCAGCACCCGGTCGGCTACAAGACCGACTCGTCGACCGGCAAGCCAGAGCTGAGCAGCATCGGCGCGGTCCTGACCAACCCCGTGTTCCTGCGCAGCTATCTTCACGTCCTGCTCGCCTCGGCGGTCACCGGGGCCGCGGTCATGCTCGCCGTGGCGGCATGGCAGCTGCGGCGCGGTGCGCAGCCCACCGTGTTCGCCCCGGCCGCGCGCTTGGCCTTGGTGGTGCTGACCCCGGCGATCACCCTGGCGATGCTGGTGGGCAGCGAACTGGGCGTGACCGAGGCCGACTACCAACCGATGAAGATCGCGGCGTCCGAAGCACAGTGGGACACGTGCCAGCCGTGCTCGTTCTCGCTGTTCCAGATCGGCGGCGGCAACAACGACCACACCCCGTACAAGATCATCCAGATTCCGCACCTGCTCTCCCTGCTCGCAACCAACTCCTGGAACGGCAAGGTCGAAGGACTGAACCAGGTGCAGTCCGACTACACCAACCAGTACGGCAAGGGAAACTACGTCCCGAACGTCTTCATCCAGTACTGGTCGATGCGCGTGATGGCCTACACCGCAGGACTTCTCTTCCTCATCACGCTGTGGGGGCTGTGGGTCCTGCGCCGCAAGAAGCTCGCTACCTCACGCCGATTCCTGTGGGTGGCCACCTGGGCGGTGATCCTGCCGTTCCTGATGAACACCGCCGGCTGGGTGCTCACCGAGAACGGGCGACAGCCGTGGATCGTCCAGGGCATCCAACTCACCCGCGACGGCGTCTCGCCCTCCATCGACACCGCGACGGTCGCGATCAGCCTGATCGTGTTCCTCGTCCTCTACGGAATCCTCGCGGTGATCGACTTTCTGCTCATGCGGCGCTACGGGTGCCGCGAGCTCGCCGACCCGGCGAGTGAAGACGACTCCTCCCCGGCCGTCCCGGCCATGACCTACTGAGGCGCAGATGGCACTCGCGACCGTCTGGTTCGTCCTGATCACCGTGTTGTGGATCGGGTTCTTCGTACTCGAGGGCTTCGACCTCGGCGTCGGCGTCCTGCATTCGCTCGTCGGACGGGACGAGACGCAAAAGCGGGCAGCCATCGACACCATCGGCCCGTTCTGGGACGGGAACGAGGTGTGGCTGATCGTCGCGGCTGCGGCCATGTTCGCCGCGTTCCCGGGCTGGTACGCGACGACGTTCTCCGGTTTCTACCTGCTGATGGTGCTGCTGCTCGTCGGACTCATCGCGCGGGGCGTGTCCTTCGAGTACCGCAGCAAGGTCGAAAGCCGGCGCTGGCGCCAGGTCTGGGACATCGCGATGACCGCGGGCAGCGTGATCGTGGCGGCCGGGCTCGGTATCGCACTGGGCAACATGCTGCACGGTGTCCCCATAGACAGCAGCGGTGAGTTCACCGGTTCGGTGTGGGATCTGCTGCAGCCGTACGCGCTGTACACCGGCCTCACCGTGCTGCTGCTGTGCCTCACCCACGGCGCCACGTTCCTCGCGCTGAAGCTGACCGGCGACAGCCGTGAGCGCGCCCGTCGACTGGCCGCGGTGCTGGCGCCGGTCACCGGCTTGCTGGTCCTCGGCTTCGTCATCTGGACGCACGTGTCCGAGGGCAGCGGGTTCTTCATCAGCCCGACCGAGGCGAGCGCGGTGCTCGCCGCCTTCGGTGCCGCCTGGTTCGCCGGAGACGGCTACGTCGGGTGGGGGTTCATCGCTACCACGGTCGCGATCGCCGCGACGATCGGTTCGATCTTCCTGGACCTGTATCCCCGGCTCATCGTGTCGAGCACGAACAGCGCCTATTCCCTGACCGTGCAGGACACCGCGGCGGGCGCATACGCGCTCAAGGTGATGACGGTGGTGGCGATCATCTTCCTCCCCGTGGTACTCGGCTACCAGGCGTGGAGCTACCACGTGTTCCACCGCCGGCTCGCGGCCGAGCCCGCGAGGCCGGAGCCGGAGGTCGACACCGCGGCGCCGCAGACGCAGGCGCCGTGAAAGCCGTCGATCCACGGTTGCTCCGACACGGCGCCGCGGGACGGCGGTACCTGGTGCTGTGCGCGGCCGGCACCATCTGCTCGGGCGTGCTCGTCGTCGTCGGCGCCTTCGCGATCAGCGATCTGATCATCGGTCCGTTCGAACACGGCACCGGCCTCGATTCCGCAACCGGGCCGCTGATCGTGCTCGCAATGGTGGTGTTCGCGCGCAGCCTGCTGGCCTGGGGAACGCAGGTTGCGGCCCATCGCGCTGCGGCCGGCGTCAAATCCGAACTGCGCAGCGAGTTGCTCCGACACACGGTGCGCCTCGGGCCGGCCTGGCTGGCCCGGCAACGTGCCGGGCACCTTGCCACCGTTGCCGCACAAGGAATCGAAGCACTGGACGGCTACTTCGCGCAGTACCTGCCCGCGCTGCTCAGTGCGAGCGTTCTGCCGGCCACCGTGCTGGTGGTCATCGCCACGCAGGACCCGCTGTCGGCGGCGATCATCGTGGTCACGCTGCCCCTCATCCCGCTCTTCGGCATGCTGGTCGGGCGCGGCACCCGGCAGGCGACGCAGCGGCAATGGCGCACGCTGGCGGTGCTCGGCGGCCACTTCCTCGATGTCGTCCAGGGCCTACCGACGCTCTTGCTCTTCAACCGCGCCAAGCCGCAGGTGGCCACGATCCGGCGCCGGGCGGAGGCACACCGGACCGCCACCATGTCGACCCTGCGGATCGCGTTTCTGTCCTCGGCCATGCTCGAGTTCGTCGCGACCATTTCGGTGGCGATCGTCGCGGTCTCGATCGGGTTGCGGCTGATCGACACGAGCATCGGCCTGCGAACTGCGCTCGTCGTCCTGATCCTGGCCCCGGAGGCCTACTGGCCGCTGCGTCAGGTGGCCGCCCAGTTCCACGCCAGCGCGCAGGGCGTCGCGGCGGCCGGTGCCGTGTTCGACGTCCTCGCCGAGCCGGTACCAGGTCCGGCACAGGCGAGCGCCGCGGTGCCGGACCTCACCCGTAGCACGGTGCGCATCGAGGGGTTGCGCGTCGACCACGATCGCGACGGCGCGGCGCTGGCCGATCTCGATCTGGTGATCCGCCCCGGCGAATACGTCGCGGTCACCGGCCCGAGCGGTTCCGGGAAGACCACGTTGTTGTGGGTGCTGATGCGCTTCCTGACACCGTCGGCCGGCCGGGTTCTGCTCGACGGTCCGCACGGGGTGGTCGACCTCGCCGACGTCGATCCCGACCTGTGGCGACACCATGTGTCCTGGGTGCCGCAGGATCCGTGGCTTGCGCCGGCGAGCATCGCCCACAACGTACGGCTCGCCCGTCCCGACGCCGACGCCGCTGCCGTGGCCCGAGCGCTGCAGCTGGCCGACGCCGCCGAATTCGTCGCCGAGCTGCCCGACGGGGCCGACACGGTCCTCGGCGAGAACGGACACGGGCTGTCCGCCGGCCAACGGCAGCGCATCGCGCTGGCCCGCGCGTTCCTGCGCGACGCCCCGCTGGTGCTGCTCGATGAACCCACCGCTCATCTCGACCGCGACAGCGAGGCTGCCATCGCGGCGGCCCTGCGCCGTCTGGCCCGCAACCGGACTGTTCTCGCGGTGGCGCACCGCCCGGCGTTGCTGACCGGCAGCGATCGGCTCGTCCACCTCGACCGGAGAACGGCGCGGGCAACGGCATGACGACCGATCCGACAGTGCGATTGTGGCGAGCCGGGCGAGCCGGCACGGGACGACTGCTGGTCGGCATCCTCGCCGGTGCGGCAGCGCTGCTCGCCAGCGTCGGGCTGACCGCGACCGCCGCCTGGCTGATCGCGCGAGCCTCACAGGCGCCCCCGGTCCTCTCGCTCACCGTCGCGATCGTCGCGGTGCGCGCATTCGGCGTGGCGCGACCGGTGCTGCGCTACCTCGGTCGGCTGTTCACCCACGATGCGACGTTCCGGGCGATCGCCGCGTTGCGTGTGCAGGTGTTCGAGCGGCTGATCCCGCTCGCGCCGGCTCGACTCGGCGCGCATCACCGCGGCACCGTGTTGTCCGGTTTGGTCGCCGACACCGACGCGGTGCAGGACCTCGACCTGCGCATCGTCGAACCGGTTGCGGTCGCTGCCCTGGTGTCCACCGGCTGCGTCGCGCTCAGCGTCGCCGTGCTGCCCGCGGCCGGCATGACCCTGGCGCTCGGGTTGTTCCTCGCGGCGGTCGTGGCCCCGCTGGCCGCGGCGAGCACGCTGCGCCGCGCCAACGCTGCGGTCGCCCCGCTGCGCGCGGCTTTGTCCGCCGCAGTCGTCGATCTGTTGCACGGCGCCGCGGACCTCATCGCGCTCGACGCCGCGGGCCGCAAGCTGGCCGAGATCGACGCCCGGGATGCGGAACTGACCCGCTTGGCACGCCGCGCGGCCTGGGCCACCGGCATCGGTGCGGCAGTGGCCACGGTTGCCGCCGGCGCGTCGGTGTGGGCGGCGGCCGTGGTCGGTACACCCGCGGTGCACGAGGGCCGGATGTCCGGCGTGTTGCTCGCGGTGGTGGTGCTCGTGCCGCTCGCCGCTTTCGAGGCGCTGACGCCGTTGCCCGATGCCGCGGTGCTCGCCACGCGTGTCCGTGGCTCTGCGCGTCGACTGTTCGGCCTGCTGGACGAGCCGCCCGCGGTGCACGACGCGGACGACCCGCAGCCGTTGCCGATCGCGCCGTACACGCTCGAGTTGCGGGGCCTGTCGGCTCGGTGGGCCCCGGGCAGCCCCCGCGTGCTGGAAGACGTGACGGTGTCGTTGCCACCCGGAACCCGGATCGCGATCACCGGATCGTCCGGCTCGGGGAAATCCACGCTGGCCGCCGTTCTGCTGCGATTTCTCGATTCGGAATCGACGCACAGCATCCAGCTGAACGGTGTCGACACCGCGGCTTTGGCAGTCGAGGAGCTGCGCCGCGTCATCGGCTACGTCGAGAGCGACGCGCACATCTTCGGCTCGGACCTTCGGGAGAACCTGCGGTTGGCCCGGCCCGAGGCCGCCGACCGGGAACTCGTCGCCGCGCTGCGACGGGTCCGGCTCGGCGGCTGGTACGACACGCTCCCGGCCGGGCTCCAGACCTGCCTCGGCGACCACGGGACGCTGGTGTCGGGAGGCGAGCGGCGTCGGATCGCACTGGCGCGAGCGCTGCTCGCCGACCAGCCGGTGCTGGTCCTCGACGAACCGACCGAGGGACTGGACGAGGCGACTGCGCAGGCCTTGATGGCGGACCTGCTCGATTCGGCGGCCGGTCGCACGGTGATCCTGCTGACCCACCGCAGCGAGGGTCTGGACCGGGTCGAGCGGGTCTATCGTCTCGTCTCGGGCCGGCTGGTGCCCCTCCGCGAGCCCAAAGTGTCCGCAGACCCCGGCCGGTCATCCAATCGGGATGATGACCCGCGCAACCTGGCACTGGCAGCGTCGACTCACCAACCCTCGCTGATTCCACTCGGCAAGGACCGCTCATGGACGATTACCCACTCATCGCCGACCACGGCCTGATCGGTGACCTGCAGACGGCCGCACTGGTCACCACGGACGGCACGATCGACTGGTTCTGCGCTCCGCGCTTCGATTCGCCCAGCACCTTCGGGGCGCTGCTCGACCACCGCTCCGGCGGCGGCTTCCGGATCCGGCCCGCGGCGGGGGTGTTCAGTTCCAAACAGATGTATCTGCCGGACACCGCCATTCTGATCACCCGGTTCCTGACCGAGGCCGGGGTCGGCGAGATCGTCGACTTCATGCCGGTGAGCGGGAAGGTCGTGACCGATCGGCACCGCCTGGTGCGGCTGCTGCGCTGCGTGCGCGGCGAGATGTCCTTCGAGGTCGACATCTCGCCACGCTTCGACTACGGCCGCCGCCCGCACCGGACCCACCTGCACGAGAGCGGCGCCGTGTTCGAATGCGACGGGTTCGCGATGACGCTGCACGGCGTCCGCGAACCCGGCGACGCCCGTCTGGCCCAGGCGAGCACGAACGAGGAAGGCGACGTGCACGCCTCTCTCACCCTGACCGCCGGCCAGCTGCGCGGTCTGGTGCTCGACACCGGTGTCGCCGAGCAGCCGCGGGAGTTCCGGGTGGCCGAGGCCCAGGAGTTGCACGACGAGACCGAGCGGTTCTGGAAGTCCTGGCTCGCCCAGTCCACCTATACCGGGCGGTGGCGCGAGGCGCTGCAGCGGTCGGCGATCACCTTGAAATTGATGACGTATGCGCCCACCGGTGGACTGGTCGCGGCGCCCACGGCCGGGCTGCCCGAACAGGTCGGCGGCGAACGCAACTGGGACTACCGGTTCACCTGGGTCCGCGATGCGTCGTTCTCGGTCTACGCACTGCTGGGCCTGGGGTTCCGCGAGGAGGCGCAGGAGTTCTGCCAATGGCTGTTGGCCCGCGTGCAGGAACGGCGCGGCAAGCGGTCGCCGCTGAACCTGATGTACCGCATCGACGGCTCACCGGATCTGGAGGAGCAGGTCCTCGACCACTGGGAGGGTTACCGCCAATCCGCCCCCGTCCGCATCGGCAACGGCGCCGCCGACCAACTCCAGCTGGACATCTTCGGTGAGGCCCTGGACAGCGTCTACTTCGCCGACCGGTCGGGGCTGCAGGTCGGCCAGCCGGGTTGGGCTGCGATGATCGATGTGCTCGACTGGCTGGGCGACAACTGGGACCAGGCCGAGGCCGGGATCTGGGAGACGCGCGGCGGCCCCAAGCACTTCACCTACGGCCGCGTCATGTGCTGGGTGGCCTACGACCGGGCGATCCGGCTCGCGACCGCACACGGGCGCCCAGCGCCGTTGCAGCGCTGGACCGAACAGCGCGACGCGATCTACGAGCAGGTGATGACGCGCGGCTGGAACGCCGAACGCGGCGCCTTCGTGCAGCACTACGACGACAAGGTGCTCGACTCGTCGCTGCTGCGGATGTCGCGGGTCGGTTTCGTCGCCCCGCAGGACCCGATGTGGCTTTCCACCCTGCGAGCCATGGACGACGAACTCGTCTCCGACAGCTTGGTGTACCGCTACGACCCGGGCGCCTCCCCGGACGGGCTGCGCGGCTCGGAGGGCACCTTCTCGCTGTGCACCTTCATGTATGTCGACGCACTGGCCGGCGCCGGGCGATTGGAGGAGGCGCGGCTGACCTTCGAGAAGATGCTGACCTACGCCAACCACGTCGGTCTGTTCGCCGAGGAGATCGGCGACACCGGCGAGCAGCTCGGCAACTTCCCCCAGGCCTTCACGCATCTCGCGCTGATCGACGCCGCGCTGTCGCTGGATGCCCAGCTGGACGGTCGCGCTGTCCGTCACTGACCCCTGGCAAGTATCGGCCGGCGGGCGCGAAGCGCCCGCCGGCCGATACGTCCAGCGTCTCCTCACTCCTCCGAGAAGGCCTCCCGCAATTTGGCCTCCTGCGCGTCGCTGAGATTGGTCTGGATCAGCTCCGGGTGGGTACTGCGGAACGCATCGTGCA
Source organism: uncultured Actinomycetota bacterium (assembly GCA_963850835.1). Taxonomy (GTDB): domain Bacteria; phylum Actinomycetota; class Actinomycetes; order Mycobacteriales; family Jatrophihabitantaceae; genus Jatrophihabitans. Next base: position 135,133 of record CAWKNB010000013.1, read on the forward strand.
CCTTGTCCATGACCGCGCCGGCCGTCATCACGAAGAGTGCGGACGTTCCGGGGGTGATCTTCTCGCGCACGCTCTTGATGAAATCGTCGTCGATGCCGGCGTGCGTCATCGAGCCCATCAGCGCGCCCATCCCGGCGCCGATGGCCAGCCCGATGAGCGGCACGAAGAAGATGAGGCCGAACAGGAATCCCCAGAACGCACCGCCGAGCGCACCACCGCCGGTCAGATTGTGCATCTGACGGGTCTTCGGCTTCTTCTTGTCGGCGGGCCAGGTCACCACGGCGCCGTCGAGGACCTGGATCAACTCCTGCTTCTGCAACTCTTCCAGCGTTTCCAGCGCCTCTTCCGCGCCCTGCGCGGTCTCGAACTTCCAGACGGTGAGCGTAGCCATCGAGCCTCCTCGGTGAGATCGGATCAGACGCCTCGATTCGAGCACGAAAATCGCCCTTCGACATCCTCCGCGGTGAACGATGTGCGGAGCGCTCTCACATCCTGGGCAGCTGTGCCACCGAGGTCAGCACGAACACCGTGAGCGCGATCGCGACGCCCACGGCGCCGGCTCGCACCGGCGCCCAGTCGAATCGTTGGGCGACCGCGAGCAGGAACAGCACGGTGGCGAACAGGACGGTGTCGCGCACGTACCGGTCCGAGGTCTCACGCGCCGCGGTGCCGGCCTCGAACTTCGCCGCTGCCCGGTCGTTGAGCTGCGCGGCGCGTTCCAGGTCGGGGTTGCGGTACTGCGGCATGTACGCCGGGCCGGCCGGTGCCTGCGGATCGTTGAACGGATCGGTCTGCAGCCAGGCCTCGAAAGCGCTGCGGTAGTCAGGGGTGAACCTCCGGACGTACAGGTTCTGCAGCGCGGCATCGTTGGCGGAGTGCGCGGCCAGCCAACTGGTGAACATCCCGCTGTCGGCGACCAGTCGCTGCCCGCCCACCGTCGAGGCCGCGTCGCCCTCGAAACGCAGCGAACTCGCCTGGCCGTAGAGCAGGGACTGTCGCCCGTCCCATTGCGACGACTGATAGCCGCTCCACGCAGTGGCGAGTGCGACGACGGCGAGGATCACGACCTCGACGACCTGGACGAACTCGTGCCACCGGCGGCGAGACCTCGACGTCTCGCTGGAATCACCCATGGCGCACTCCTATGCCGCGGCCGGTGCGGGCGCGGGCTGCGCAGGCCGGTCGACCGGCAGCGCCGCCGACGCGACGTGTGCGACGACCACGGCGACGATGACCAGCGGCATGACGGCGAGACCATCAGAAACCACCAGTACGGTCGCCAACAACACCGACGTCAGCGGCAGCCGGAGCATCGACACGGACATCGCGCCGATGCCCATCGCGACGGCCGGCACGAGCGGCAGTCCCGGAAGATGTGACAGCACGATGCCACCGGCCGCGCCCAGGAACATCGCCGGGAAGATGGGGCCGCCGCGGAAGCTCGCGAGGCAGATCCCGTAGGCCAGGCCCTTGCACACCAGCAACAACAGGACCGCCCCGACCGAGTAGCTCGCCGCATTGTCGATCAGCGGACCGAGCGCACTCTGCCCGGAGAACAGCACGTCGGTCGCATCCTTGTCGGTGACCTGCGTGTACAGAATCGCCAGTCCTGCGACGATTGCCCCGATCACCGGTGTCAGCACGAGGGTCCAGCGGTCGACGTGCGGACGGACGAAGCGGGCGACCGTGCGGATGGCGCCGGCGAGTACCGCGGCCCCGAGGCCGATCACCAGCGCCCACCCGAACTGGGCGACATCGGGGCGACTGAACGGCGGCAGGTTCGACACCGCCAACGAGAACGTGCCGTGCCCGGTCCAGGAGTCCAATCCGATGAAGATCAGCGATCCGATCCCGGCGGCGAGCAGGCCCGGCATCAGCACGACGCCGAGCATCGGGCCGCCCAGACCGGCGATCTCCATCAGCAGGAACGTGGCGAGCAGCGGCGAGCCGAGCAGGGTGCTGATGGCCGCGAAACTCCCGGCGGTGGCTATGACCATGGCCGCCTGGTTCGGCACGTCGCGTCTGGTCAACCGCACTGCGTAGGCACCCAGGCCGCCGCCGATGGCGATGAGCGGCGCCTCCGGGCCGAGCACGGCGCCGGATCCGAGCGTTACCACGGCCGCGATGGCGATGCCGATGACGGCACTCGGTGCCGTCGCGCCGGCATGGAAACCGTCGGCCGGGCAGTGGCCGCCACGACCGGGCAGATGGCGCACGACGAGTGCTACGAGGACTCCCGCGAGCACGAGGATCGGCAGCGGCCACCACACCGGTGCGGTCGCGAAGCCGAGGCCACTCGGTAGGTCGGTGTAGAGCCACTTCTGCAGCTCGCGTGGTCAGGACGAGGAACCAGTAGGCCACGGCCGAGATCGGGACGCCGAGGATCGCGGCGAACAGCAGCAGTACCAGGTAGCGGCGACTGCGCAGCAACTGCGCAGGGTCGACCGGTGTCTCAGTCATGTCAGGTCGATGATCGGCGGGTCGGGCGCATCCCGGCGTCACCCAAAGGGGATGAGTTCGACGACCATTGCCGCCTCAGATCAGCTCGAGTTGTCGAGCCCGTCGGATCGCCTCGTTGCGACGGGATGCAGCGAGTTTGCGCAGAATGCCGCGGACGTGGGTGCGTACGGTGTTGACCGAGACGAACATGGTCTGGGCGACCTCTTCGGTCGAGAGCGCGTCGGCGAGGTGACGCAGTACCTCGTGCTCCTTCTGCGTCAGCGGTTCGATCACGATCGGCAGCTCTGATCCGCCGGGTAGGCGCGATCGGTCGGGGGGCACGGCCGAGAGTCTCGTGACGACCCGGACCGATCGGGCCGGGACCGTCTCGACAAGGACGTCGCCCGGCACGCCCCCGCCGTGCGTGCCCGTCCGGGCGACACGCCGCACTGCACCGGCGATCGGCGCGGCGCCGAACCGCTCGTCCAGCCACGTCGGTACGGTCACCGCGCCGGATCCACCGTCGGCGCACAGGTAGGGCTGCCGGTGACGGCGCAGACGCGACTGCAGCCGGGACAGCAGCGACGCCGCGAACGGGTCACGAGTCAGCCACGCCGCTGCGAGCGCCGCCTGCTTCGCGTGCACCTGGGCCGCGCCGGCATTGCCTTCTTCGGCACACACCCAGCCGAGCGCGATCGCCGCCGCCGGTGGTCGCTGCGCAGGCGACAGGCCGAGCGTCGTCGGCCATCGCGACTGCGGTCGACGCGCAGGTGCGCGCTTGGCGTCGATGCCCGGCGATCAACTCGGCCACCGCGAGTTGCCCGAGCATGGACACCCGCGCATGCGAATCACCCACGCGTTCGGCGATGTCGCAGCCCCGACGTAGCCGCTCGATCGCGGCGGTGGCTGCGCCGTTCCACACCAGCGCCGCACCGAACGCGCTGAGCAACGCGATCCAGCACGCCGCATCGCGACCGCCGGGATTGTTGCGGGCCACGAGCAGCGCCTCGGCCCGCTCCGCGGCCTCCTGCACGGCGCTCGGATCGGCGCGGACCACACCGAGCTGCGCTTCGACAAGAGCCGCAGCGAGGTCCCGGGCCTCGTCGGACACCGACGCTTCGCTGACCGAAACGAGATAGCGCGCGCAGGTCGACGTGTCGCCCACGCCGAGCGCAACAGCGGCGAGCACGACGGCGAGGTCCGGGTCGTCGCCCGCGTCGGGCACGGTGGCGAACGCGTTGGCCAGCGTCGAACGATCGGGTCGGGCCCACACCTCGGGCAGCGCCCCGGATTCGACGACCAGTTCGGCGGCGATCGAGGGATCGTCTGCGACAGCGAGCGCCACGGCCTCGCCGACGGTGCGGTGCCGCGCCAACCACCGCGCCGCCCGGGAACGCTGATCGCGAGCCACACCGCAGGACGCACTCTCCAGCTCGGTGATCAACAGCCGGCGCAGTTGTGGGTGGTAGCGGTAGCACCGGCCACGATCGGCGACAACGCGAACGAAGCCGTTGGTACGCGCCAGGCGCGCAAGCAGGTGCACGCTGTCGGGCCGGCCGCTGAGCTCGGCGGCGAGCTCTGGCCACAGCGTTTCGACGACACTCGTTCGGCTCAAGAAATCGCGGACGTCGGCCGGCAGTTCCTCGAGGACTTCCGCGGACAGGTATTCATCGACGTATCCGTCCTGGACGCATGTGCCGTCGGACGACGGTCCTTGGGCGAGGGCTGTCATCCGGATACCGGCTGCCCATCCCTCGGTCGCCGTGTGCAGTGCGTGGGCATCCATCACGGGTGGCGAGCCCCAGTTCTGCAGCAGTTCCTCGGTCTCGGTCACGGTGAAGGCGAGGTCGTCGGTGCGGATCTCGGTCAGTTCGTCGGCGAGCCGGTACCGGTGGACCGGCAGTTGCGGCTCGAGCCGGGTGGCCACGACGAGCCGCAACCCCGGGGCGGCGCGGTGGAGCAGGAACTCCAGCTCGTCGGCCACCCTCGAGCCCGCAAGCACGTGGAAGTCGTCGAGGACCAGTACCACCGGCACTGCTCGAGCACAGAGTTCGGTCGCCAGCGCGCACAACTGGACTCGCCGGGCGACCTCGTCCCCGGCGACGGGCTCGGCCGGTGGGTGATCGTCGGGCACGGCGATGCAGCCCCGCAACGCCTCGAACACGTACGACCAGAATGCGTCGGGTTCGCGGTCCTGTGGATCGACGGTCAACCACCCCACCGGCTGGTCGGGTGCGGCGGACGCGAGCCACGTCGCCAACAGCTGCGTCTTGCCGCTGCCCGCCGCTGCGTTGAGGACGGTGAGCTGCCTGCGGGTTCCGCGCTCCAGATGTTCGATGAGACGGGCCCGTACGAGCGCACCGGAGACCGGGGCGGGGGGCGCCAACTTGACCGGCGTGATCGGTCGTGCAATGACCATGTCCTCTTCCAGACGTGCTGGTTGCGAATGATGGTTGCTGCCGTCCGCCGCGACGCGGGCCCGTGCCGTAGATCGCTCGTATCACGCCGGCGTAGACGATCTTGGCTGCGCGCCGGGTGAGGCATCCTCACCCTGTCGGTGTGAGGTTGGGTCGTACCACCCCAGCAGTACGGGGGCTATCGGCGGATTGGTACGGATATGCGATGTCAGTGGTGCGCGATTCATCCGGCCGGGATGAGACGGAACGTCCGACGTTGCTCGACTCTGTTTCGATACGCACATACCGGACGGGCGGGCCCTGGGCAATGACGCACGATTACGAGTTCCGGATCAAAGGGCGGCTCAGTGATGAACTTCTAGCGACCTTTGCGCCGTTACGAGCGGAGTCGGCAGTGCCCGAAACGGTGTTGGTCGGGCCGATCGAGGATCGCGCCCAGTTGTACGGCGTCGTCGCCCGGCTCGAGTCGCTGGGTGTGGAACTGCTGGAGCTGCGCCGGTTGCCGGAGTTGGCAGGGCGCTCGGGCGTTGATGCGCCTCCCGGATGACCCTCTCCGAGGATCGGGCGTTCCGGGAGATCGCAGTGCTCGGTGGCTGTCCGGCCCGGCAATGGCGCCGTGCCCGAGACCGCCGGCGCTTCGGCGACGCATAGCAGGGCCGCACCGCGTGCGCGAGCAACCGAGCCGCTGGGCACACGCCGGGTCGCTGACCCGGATCAAGGAACTTGCGCTCGCGGTCGCCGACGCCGACGCTGCCTCGGTGGAAGGAGCGGCGCGCCGACTCGGGGAGTCCCGACCGCTGCTCGCCCCGGTCGGGTGGGCGGCCGGCACCGTGGTTCTCCTCCTGCGTGGCATCAAGTTGCTGGTCCTCAACTGGCGGCTGTCGCTGATCCAACTCGTGCCGGCGTTCTGGATCTGGCTGGTGATGTGGGACATCAAACGGCACAGTCTGCGCGGCGTGCCCTTCCGGCACCTGACCGTCGGCGGCATCGTGGTTGCCTTCGCACTCGCCGTCGCCATCTCCGTCGCTGCGTTCTGGTGCAATACGGTTTTCGCCTTCGCGATCGACGCCGCTGCATCTCCACGTATCCGCCCCGCGATCCGGCGCAGCCGTCCGTACTACCGCCAGCTCCTGGCGGCCGGTGTGGCCGTCGGCTGCTGCCTCGGCCTGGCGGCGCTCGTCGTCCCCCGCCTGCAGAGCATCTGGCTGTTCGTCCTCGCCCTCGGTGCGGTCTACGCCATCATGCTGATCAGCTTCGTCGCGGTCCCCGCACGCATCATCGGGGCTCGAAAGCAGCGGCTCCCACCCAAGCAGGCGATCGGTCGGGTCGCGGCCGGCGGGGCGCTGAGCGCGGTTGCCATGTCGCCGGGATTCGTGCTGGACCGGGTCGGTCTGATCATCCTGGGCATCCCCGGTCTGCGCATCCTCGGCTTCGTCATGCTCTCGGTCGGCACTGCTCTGTACGCCGCAGGGATGTCCTCGGTGAAGGCGGTGAAGATGACGATGAAGTTCTCACCCGGGTCTCCGCAGTCATCCGGGCTGGACGAGGCCGAGCACCGATGACCCAGGGTTGAATTCGAGCCACGATGGTCAACCTCGCCGCACTGCGGACCTTCTCACCGGCGAACCGCTATGGATTAGTGGTTGGCCTGATCGCCGTGACCTACGTGGTTTCGGCGACTGCGCACGGAACGGCGTCCCAGGCGGCGATCGTCCTCGTCCAGCTGTTGACCGTCTGGATCGTGTTCAACGTGTCGGAGTCACGGCGAGCACAGCGGATCGCGGGGGTCGCGATCCTGGTCGGCGCGCTCGGGGCGCTGATCACGCTCATCGTGGGGTCGATCGCCGACGTCGACGACGTTGCGCGTGCATTGTTCGTCGTCAGCGCGCTGCTCTACCTCATCGCTCCGGTGATCATCGTGCGGCACATCTTCGGTCGCAAGGTCGTCGACGGACAGACGGTCGTCGGTGCGATCGCGGCGTACCTGCTCCTCGGGATGATGTTCGCGTTCTGCTTCGAGGCCGTCTCAGCGATCCAGACCACGCCGCCGTTCTTCGGCGCGCAGGGTCCGGGAACCCCGAGCGAGACCCTGTTCTTCAGCTTCATCACCTTGACCACCACCGGGTACGGCAACCTCGTCCCGGCCGGCAACCCGGGCCAGACGCTGGCGGTGCTCGAGGCGATCGTCGGACAGCTGTTCCTCGTGACTGCGGTCGCGAGGGTGGTCACGGCATGGCGTACGCCGGCCGAGCGCCGAGCTGCCCAGGCGGGATCATCCGCAGCGGACGAGGCTGGGTCGCACCCGGACGGGTTAGAACAAAAGACCTGAATCCGACGAGGAGGCAAGATGGACATCGGTCCGGTCGACGTACTGGTCGTAGAGTTTCCGGGCAACAAGTTCAACGGCACGATCGCGCCAGCACTGCGCGATCTGGTCGTCAGCGGAACGGTACGGGTGCTGGATCTGCTGTTCGTGTACAAGGACGCGGACGGCGTGGTGGGCTCGGTCGAACTCGAGGGCCTGGGCGCTGAACTGGATCCCGCCTTCGTCGATCTCGACGGCCAGCTCGGCGGTGGACTGCTCGACGCCGAAGACGTCGCGGTCGCGGCGCAACGGCTCGAACCGAACAGCTCGGTCGCGCTGATCGTGTGGGAGAACAGCTGGGCGGCGCCGTTCGTCTCGACGCTGCTCGCCGCCGACGCCCGAGTTGTGGATCAGGCCCGGATTCCGGCCGACGTAGCCATCGCGGCGCTCCAGTCGGCCGCCGAACAGGGCTAGGCGCAGCGCCATGGGACTGTTCGGGATGGTCGCACGCACTGCGGTGATCGCCGGCACCGCCACCGCCGTGTCCAACAATGTCTCGCGCCGGCAGCAGACGCGTTGGCAGCGCAAGGCAGATGCCGACGCCTACCAGGAGCAGCAGCAGGCCGCTCCCGCGTATGCCCAACCACCCGCGCAGCCGTATCAGCAGGCACCGGCCCCGGCCTATCCGCCGCCCGCCGAGCAGGCGCCGAAGGGGATCACCGAGCAACTGCAACAACTCGCCGACATGAAGTCGAGCGGCCTGCTCACCGACGAAGAGTTCGAGAAAGCGAAGAGTCGGCTCTTGAGCCAGTGAGGACGCGGCGTCCGGCCGGGTCGCGTCAGCCCGGTTTGCAGGCTCTACGCAGGGTTTGACCCGGTTCGCGGATATGTTCCGCAGTGCCCGCGTCCGTCACACCCCGACGCGGCGCGCCCCGCCCGCATAGTAGATTCGAGACCTCGTGGACGTGGTCATCTCCGTCAGTGACGCGGTCGGCGTCGGTGGCGAAGGTCTGGCAGTGTCGGGGTGGGCATGGCTACCGAGTTGGTCGGACCTGGCGCCGAGTACCCGGTGCCGATGGCGGGCCACGTGGTCGAACGGCGCCGACTGCACGATCGGCTGAGCGCGCTGGCCGACGTCCCGGTGACCGTCGTCGCTGCGCCCCCGGGGTCCGGCAAGACGCTGTTGGTCGCCTCCTGGGTATCCGATCGACCAGATCACCGCTGCGCCTGGGTGACCCTGCGCGCCGCGGACGACAGCAGTCATGTCTTCTGGCGCGACGTCGGCTCCGCGCTCGCCGAGGTGTTGCCCGGCGCGGCACGCGCCGAACTGCGCGCAGTGATACGCGAACCTGTCAACGTCGCCGACGAGGCGCCGGCCTGGCTGGCGCGACTGATCCTGCAAAACGCGTACCCGATCACCTTGATCCTCGACAACCTGCACGAGATCAGCAGTGCCGACATCCACGGCGGCATCCTGCAATTGGTGTCCCACGCAGCGCCGCGACTGCGCACGATCGTCATCTCCCGACACGATCCGCCATGGCCCGTGCACCGGATGCAACTCGACGGGCGAGTGCGCGAGCTCAGGGCAGCCGACCTCGCCTTCGACCAGGACGAGGCCGCTGCGCTCTTCCGGCAGATGGACGTCCCGCTGACCCCGCACCAGCTCGACACGCTCCTGGTCCGCACCGAGGGGTGGGCCGGCGGGCTGCGCCTTGCCGGCTTGGGTATCTCCACCGCGCACGACCCCATGCGCTTCATCGACGACTTCTCCGGTGACGACCATGTGGTGGCCGACTATCTGATGCGCGAGGTCTTCGAGCGCCAGCCGGGCGAATGGCAGGACTTCCTGTTGCGGATCGCGATCGTCGAGGAAGTCTGCGGAGATCTCGCAGACGCACTCACCGGACGCGACGACGGAGCGCGCCGCCTCGCGCAGTTGGCCGACGCGAATGTCTTCGTCCACCGGCTGGGCGGCACCGGGCAGTGGTACCGCCTGCACAACCTGCTGCTCGACTTCTTGCACGGCCGCCTGTCCGACCCAGTGCTTCGTCGTGATCTCCATCTGCGGGCAGCGACCTGGTTCGCGACGCGCGATCGGACGATGGACACCCTGCGTCACGCCGTGGCCGGCGAGCATTGGCGACTCGCCGCAGACGTCCTGTCGGTGCATGTCGCGACGCTCGTGCTGCGCAACCCGCCCGGTGAGCTCGAGGCGATGCTGACCCGGCTGCCACTCGAGGTGCTGGTGTCCCAGCCCGAACTGGGCGTCGGCCTGGTCGCTGCCCGCCTCATGAGGGGCGACACGACCGATGCGCAGCTGTTGACCAATGCCGCCCAGGCGCAACTTGCACGTCTCACACCGGACCAACGCGGCCGATTGGAGGTGATGCTGGCCGCGGTCGAAATCGGCCGCCTGCGTGCCACCAGCGATCTGTCACGGCACCTTGGCAGCGTGTCAGCGGCTGCCCACCGATCCGGCCGTGCTCGGCAATCTGGGCTTTGCGTCGTGGAATGCCATCCGTCTCATGGCCCTCGGCAACATGGGCACCTCCGAATTGTGGCTCGGCGATCTCGAAGCAGCGGCCAAGCACCTGGAGGTTGCCGGCGGACCGGTCGACGGCGTGCTCATTCCACGTCTGAATGCACGGTCACAGACCGCGCTGCTGCACTGGATCCGCGGCGATCTCGAGCAGGCCGCTGCGATCGCCCGCGAGACCATCGCGGAATTCTCCCGCTCCGGCATGTCACAGGCCGGGCAGGTGTTCAGCGCCTATCTCGCAGCGGCCGGGGTGGCGATCGACCGCGATGAACTCGACGTCGCCGATCGTTGGCTGACCTTGGCAGCCGAATCCGCCGTCGAACCGCACGCGCAGGTCGCCTTGGCCACGATGCGCGCTCGGGGGCACGCCGTCGACGGCGACCTCGAGCGCGGCGTCGCCGCGCTGCGCGGTGTCGGCGAGACGATCGCGGCGGCGCCGGTGCCGCAGGTGCTGGCCGATCGATGCCCGGCTCGTGGAGGCCGAACTCCTGCGCCGGTTGGGTCGCCCGGCGCAGGCCGAACAGGTCAGCACCGCTGTCGCGGACCCGGCTTCGTGGCCGGCCGTGCGGTATCGGTTTCGCGCCGCGCTCGACGTCGGTGACCACCCGGTGGACGACCCGACGAGCTGGCCGGTGCCGCGCACCGATCGGCAGACCATCGACCAGCAATTGCTGCGGGCCCACTACGCGGTCTCGGTGGGTGCCCGGGCAGAAGCACTCGCCGCGCTGGAATCGGCGCTCGTCGCAGCCGAACCACAACGATTGCGCCGTCCATTTCTGGATGAGAAGTCGACGATCAAGCCGCTGCTGACCAGTCTGCTGCAGGATGGCACCCGCGTGCCGGAGTTCGTCGTCGACCTGTTGGATCGGATGAGCGGCGAAGCTGCCGCAGCCTCGGGCGACGGCCGGTCGGCGATCGTCGTCCCGCTCACCGAACGCGAAGGCCTGATGCTTCGCTACCTCGCGAGCACACTGACCAACTCGGACATCTCGCGCGCCCTCTACATCTCGTTGAACACGGTCAAGACCCACCAGCGGATGATCTACCGCAAGCTCGCCGTCAACGACCGGCGCGATGCCGTCGCCCGCGGTCGCGAACTCGGTCTGCTCTGACCGCACCCCGCTCAGGTGGCGACGTGCGGCAGATTCCAGTTCAGATACACGCTCAGCATCCGTAACCCGACGCACGCGAGCACGCCGCAGGTAAACGCCACGGCGCGCGGCTGGGCGAGGCGGAGCATCACGAGCGTCACCGCGGCCCCCAGCAGCGCGGCTACGGCGTAGATGTGCGCGCGCAGCACAGTCGGCACCTCGTTGAGCAGCACATCGCGGATCACGCCGCCGCCGCAACCGGTGACGGCGCCGAGTATCACCGCCCAGGCCGCAGCCAATTCGTGATCGTTCGCCTTGGCCGCGCCGGTGACGGCGAACAACCCGAGACCGAACGCATCCAGCCAGGCCAACAGCCGGTCGGGAATGGCATCGACCGCCTGGTAGGTGACGATCAGGGCCCGACGCCCACGGCGATCACCGTGAGATGGTCCAACGACCGCAACGCAGCAGGTGGATGCTCACCGAGCAGGAGGTCTCGAAGGATGCCTCCCCCGACCGCGGTGACGAAGCCCAGGACGGCGACGCCGAGCAGATCGAGATGTGCGATCGCACCGGCCGCCGCGCCCTCCGCGGCGAAGACGAGAGTCGCCAGCAGATCGGTCAACCACATCAGGCGATCGCGCACCAGCCGAGTGCATCACGAATGCCTCGACCTCAGGGGGACCTCGGATCGGTCCTGCGGTGGGTCGTCAACAGCGCTGTGTCGCGAACTGCGCCGCCGCGGCGACGAACCGCCGAAAGATCTGCGCCTGGCGATCATCAGCGGCGGCCGTGTCCTCCGGATGCCACTGCAGGCCGAGGAACCACTGGTCGTCGTCGGCAGCGAGTTCGACCGCTTCCACGGTGCCGTCCTCGGCCCATGCCGTGGCACGCAGGCCGGTACCGATCGAGCGCAACGCCTGGTGGTGAAAGCAGCTGATGGTCATCGTCGACACGTCGGCGGCGTCGTGCAACCGCGAGTCGTCGCGCAGGTCGAGTTCGGACACGACGTGCCGGTGTGGAGTGGCCATGTCGGTGACCAGCGTGCCACCGCGCGACACGTTGACGATCTGCAGTCCGCGACAGATGGCGAGTACCGGCCGCCCGGTCGCAAAGGCCCACTGGGCCACGGCGAGGTCGAAGCTGTCCTGCTCGGCGTCGACGTCGTAGACACTCGGGTGCGCCTCACCGCCGTAGCGCGCCGGGTCGACATCGCCTCCGCCGGGCAGGAGCACACCATCGATGAAATGCAGGCGCGAACCGACCGCCGCCGCGTCCACTCCACCCGGCGCGTCCGGATGCACCGTCAGCGGCTCACCACCGGCGTCGTACACCGCGGTGATCAGCTTCCGGGCATTGACCTCGGCCCGGAAGCGCAGTGCCGACGCCGATTCGGAGAACCGGGCGGGCACGGCTATCAGCGGTCTCGCCGAGCTCATCGCGCACCACCTCCGTCCCAGACCGTTCGGTACCGACAGATCGATGCTATGGGGGCCCGGCAGCCGTGTCCAGGGCCGTGCGGATCACCTTGACGTCGAATGATTCGGTTCCGTACGGTTATCGCATCACCGTCTACCCAAGGGGACGTCGTGGCCGAACTCCAAGGGTTCTTCCATCCGCAGACCGCGTCGGGCCAGTCGTCGCTGCTGCCTGCACCGCCCTGGTTCTACTCCGGCGACCTGCTCACCGTGGAGTACCGCACCGACCCGGCACGGGTCGCCGACCTGCTGCCGGCGCCGCTCGAACTCGCCCCGGACGACCCGGGTGCGGTCGCGTTCATCTGGGCCGACTGGCAGTCGTGCGCGGGCGACGGCGAACAGCTCATGGACCCGATCCGCGGGCAGTACAAGGAAGCCTTCGTCGTGGTGCGGTGCCAGTTCGAGGGGCGCGTGTTCAGTCGCTGCGTCTACATCTGGGTCGACACCGACTTCGCCATCGCCCGCGGGCTGCACCAGGGCTACCCCAAAAAGCTCGGCTCGATCTACCAGACCCGCCCGCACCCGTACGGCCCGGCGCCGCGCATCGCGGCCGGCGGGCGGTTCGGCGCCTCGCTGGCCGCGTCCGACCGTCGCCTCGCCGAGGCGCACATCACGTTGACCGAGCCGGCCGAGTCCAACGGATTCGTCAACGCGAACCCGATGGCGCACAGCCGTGTCGTGCGCGCCATCGACCGCCCGGACCGGTTCCGTCTCGACGAGATCATCATGACCGGCGCCGCCGAGGGCGACGGCGGCACCCCGTGGAGCGCCTCGGTCGACATGTTCAACCTCTACCGCTCCCCCACCGAGGAACTGCATCTGCTCGAACCGATCGAGTTCATCGGCGGTTACTACCAGCAGGTGGGCGTGAAATGGGACGGCGGTTCGCTGTTGCGCGACAACCTCACCCATTCGAACGCGCAGGAGACCGCCGATGCCTGACACGATCACGGTCGAGGGCGTCGAGGTCGACACCCGCCATTGGATCGGTGGTCGGCGGGTCGCGTCTGCCGCGGCACGCGGCGCGCCGACCGGAGGTCCAGGCGCTGCTGACAGTCCGGCGAACACGTTCACCGACGTCTCCCCATTGGACGAGACACCGCTCGGCGAGATCTCCCGCGGCGGTGCCGACGAGGTCGACGCCGCCGTGGCCGCCGCCCAGCAGGCCTTCCCCGCCTGGGCGGCACTGAGTGCGAACGAGCGCGCCGACATCCTCGACCGTGTCGCCGCAGGCATCGAGGCCCGCGCCGAGGACCTCGCGGTCGTCGAGACCCGCGACAACGGCTCCCTGCTCCGCTCACACCGACGCAGCGTGATGCCTCGCGTGGGCATGAACTTCCGGTTCTTCGCCGACCAGCTGCGCACCCTGGTCCATGACGACCTGGAGGTGCGCGGGCACCGCGAGCGCATCACCTGGGACCCCGCGGGTGTGTGCGCGATCATCACGCCTTGGAACGCGCCGCTGATGCTGGCGACCTGGCGCATCGGCCCCGCCCTCGCCGCCGGCAACACCGTCGTGTTCAAACCACCGGAGTGGACCCCGCTGACCGCGTCACTGCTCGCCGACATCACCGCGGCGGCCGGGCTGCCGCCCGGCGTGTTCAACGTGGTGCAGGGGCTCGGCGCCGAGGCCGGCGCCGCGCTCACCGCGCACCCGGGTATCCGCCGGCTCTCGTTCACCGGGTCGGTACCCACGGCGGGAATCATCGCCAGGGCAGCGGCGCCGAACATCGTGCCGGTGTCCTTCGAGCTCGGTGGCAAGTCGCCGCTCGTCGTGTTCGCCGACGCCGACTTCGACCTCGCCGTGTCGCTGGCCGTCGAGCAGTTCGACAACGCCGGCCAAGTGTGTCTCGGCGCGTTCCGGATCCTCGTCGAGTCCAGCCTGCACGACCGGTTCATCGACGCCGTGGTCGAGCGTGCTGCGCAATTGCGGCAGGGCGACCCGCGCGACGAGGACACCCAGGTCAGCTGCCTGGTCTCACGCCAGCACTTCGAACGGGTGTCCGGGTTCGTCGAGCGAGCGAAGGACGACGGCGCCCGGGTGCTGCTGGGCGGTGGTCCCAACGACGAACTCGGTGGCCTGTTCTTCCGGCCCACCATTCTCACCGACGTCAAGCCCGACAGCGAGATCGTCAAGGAGGAGGTCTTCGGCCCGGTCCTCACCGTGCAGACCTTCGACGACGAGGCACAGGCGATCGCGATGGCCAACGACACCCGGTTCGGGTTGGCGGCCACGCTCGTCACGGGCGATCGGGAGCGCGCCGAACGCGTTTCGGCTGCGCTGTCGGCGGGCACGGTCTGGGTGAACTGCTTCTTCGTCCGCGACCTCGGGGCTCCGTTCGGCGGCAACGGCCATTCGGGCATCGGCCGCGAAGGCGGGGTCTGGTCGTTCGACTTCTACAGCGACGTCAAGAACAGCGTGTTCTCGCCCACCGGATGGGCGTGAATTGAAGGGATCGAGTCATGGGTGAAGTCGTAGGCGCCGGGCTGCTGGCGCACGTACCGACGATCGTGTTGCCGGAACAGACACGGCGCGAGCTCAATCACGGCGAGGACAGCACCTTGGTCTCGGGGTTGCAGCAACTGCGCCGCGAGGTGTTCGACACCCTCGACTACGACACCGTCGTCGTGCTCGACTCGCACTGGGCCACCACGGTCGAGTTCGTCGTGACTGCCCAGGACCGGCGCAAGGGGCTGTTCACCTCCGAGGAGTTGCCGCGCGGCATGTCGCAGCGGCCCTACGACTTCCCCGGCGACCCGGAGCTGGCGCACGCCATCGCCGGCAAGGCCGACGCGCACAGCACCTGGATCACGGCGATCGAGGACCCGCACCTGCCGATCTTCTACGCGACCACGAACCTGTGGGAGTTCCTCGGCTCAGGCCTGCCGGACAAGCGCTGGATCAGCATCGGCGTGTGCCAGACCGCCGACATGGAGGACAACCTGCGACTCGGCCGCGCGCTCGGCGACGCGATCGCCGAGGTCGACCGCAAGGTGGTGCTCATCGCCTCCGGTGCGCTCAGCCACACGTTCTGGCCACTGCGGCAGCTGCGCGACCACGAGGCCGCCGGGGTCGAGCACATCTTCACCCCGGAAGCCGCAGCCGCCGACGCCGAGCGACTCGACTGGTTCAAGGCCGGGGATCACGCCCGGGTGTTGGAGTCGATGCCGGAGTTCTACCGCTTCAAGCCCGAAGCCCGCTTCGGCCACTACCTGATGATGATCGGTGCGCTCGGCGAGGGCACCTGCACCGCGACCGCACGTCAGTACGGCGAGTACGAGAACTCCGTCGGCACCGGCCAGGTGCACCTGTGGTTCGACCGCCCTGCCGACGGTTTCGCGCACCCGCGGCGGACCCACACCGAAGCCGTCACCTACTCCCAGCCGGTCATGCACGACGCCGGCGTCGCCGGAACCTGAAAGGGCCTGACATGACGGAAACCCGGCGCATCCTGCTCGAGGGTGCGGTCGCCGAAGTGGTCCGCGACGGCGACATCCTGCATGCCGCCGACGGCCGGACGGTCGGCGTCGACGACGCGATCCACCTGCCGCCGAGTGTGCCGTCGAAGATCATCGCGGTGCACCTCACCTACTGCGAGTCGGGTGGAGGAGTTCGGCACGTCGCTGCCGGCCGCGCCGACCTACTTCCACAAGCCCACCTCGGCGCTGAATTCGCATCGCGGCCAGGTCGTGCGCCCGCAGCGGTGCAAGTGGCTCAACTACGAAGGTGAGATCGCCATCGTGGTGGGCCGCACCGCGCGCAACATCTCCCCCGACGAGGCGGGCGACTACATCGCCGGCTACACCGTCGCCAACGACTACGGGCTGCACGACTTCCGCGACACCGATGCCGGCTCCATGCTCCGGGTGAAGGGTTCGGACACCCTGTGCCCGCTGGGGCCCGGTCTCGTCGACGACTGGGACTTCCACGACAAGCAGATCCAGACACGGGTCAACGGCGAGGTGAAGCAGGACGGCAACACCCGCGAGATGAAGTGGGACATGCACTACCTGCTCGCCGACATCGCCCGCACGATCACGATGTACCCGGGTGACGTCCTGTTGTCGGGCACCCCGGCGTTCTCCCGCACCGTCTACCCCGGCGACGTCGTCGAGGTGGAGGTCGAGGGTCTCGGGCTGCTGTCCAACACCATCGTGTCGGGACCGGTGCCGATCCGCGACGACTGCGGCGCGCAGCCCACCGAGAGCGACGAGGTGCTTTCGACCGCGAAGGGCGGCGACTGGGAGTTCCGTGGTGACAAGGCAAGGATGGCCGGCCTGCGCAAGGGTTGAGCCAGGCGCGGATCAGCACGCCACGTGCAGCCGGACAGCTGTGCCGGTTGCCGACGACCGGATCTGCACGAGGTCGCACAGCTGATTGGCGATCCACATCCCACGGCCGCGGGTCGCGGCGGGCGGTGGCGTCGTGCGTCCGACCAGCGGGTCGGTCAGCTGCCCGTCGTCGGCGACTTCGCAGACCAGCCGGTCCAGCTCGCTCCAGATCCGCAACTCGCCCGCGCCGCCACCGTGGCGCACGCTGTTGGTGGTGATCTCGTTGACGGCCACCACGAGGTCTTCGGCGCGGTCGTCGGCGATACCGGTCCGCCGCGCGAACGTCCGCACATATGCGCGGAGGTTGGCGAGCATGTCCGGCCCGAACTCCAGCGTCGCGACGCCGCCGGGCGGAGGCGGCAACGCCCGGCCGAGCAGGGCGGCAGGATCGGGCGGCCGGTAGTCGGGTGACACCCACCGGTCGCCGGCGCCCCGCACCACCGGGTGGGCGGCCTTGGCGTGCTCGAGCACTGCCGCGGGCAGGATGTCGGTGTCGTACGGGCAGATGAGCCGCAGCGGTGTCGTCGCGTCGAAGGCCAGGTTGAGCAGTTCCTCGTGCAGCTGGCAGGCCGCGAGCTCGGCCGGCCCGCGTCGCGGGTGTACCGGTTCGCCGATGCCGCGCAGAGGCGTCCCGTCGGGAGCGTGTGCGCGGACGAAATCCGACCACGCGGAGATGATGAGCGCGGGGTTGTGCCCGACCACGTCCATGTCGGCCAGACGCAGCAATTCGTGCGGCCGGACGTGCTCGCGCATCAGGTCGAGTCGGGCCGCCTCGGTGACGACGAGCACCGGCTCGCCGGCCGCGAGCCCCTCCTCGACGAACGGCACGGTGGCGGCGGCGAACTCCTCCGGGCCGCGGTAGAACAGCGCCTCGTGGCAGTATCCCGGCGCCTCGGTCCGGGCTGGTTCGGCGACCTGCGTGGTCACGGCCTCACGGTAGACCTGCGGCGACCGATCAGCATCCGCTGCGGTCGCAGGACCTCACAGCGACTCGAAGTCGATGCGTTCGGCCACCAGTACCAGTTCCTCCATCGCAACCGTGCCGGCACCCCGCGCGGCGAGGGTCGGGCCGACCCATCGTTTGGGTTGTGCCACGAGCAGCCGCCACTGGCACACCCCGTTGCGCGCCTCGTCGAGCAGGGTGATGACGACCGTCTGCGGGTTGGCGGTGCCCTCGCGGGTCTGCTTGAGCCAGTCGAACAGACGCAGATCACCGATCAAGTCCACGGCTGAGCACGACGTCGCCGGTGCGGTTCAGCGTCGGGATCCGGCGGACGTGGTTCTCCCGATCGTTGCCGTTGCGATATTCGGCATAGACGATCTCGCTGCTGAGCCCGGTGACGTCGGAGAAGCCGCCGACGATCTCGTCGCCACTGTCGAGACCACCGAGGCTGACGGTGAAATTGAATGCCCCGTAGGGATTGTCTCGGGTCGCCATGGACGTAGACCGTAGCCTGCCTGGCATGGACGGTGATCCGGTTGGGGCGGGCAACTTCGAGGTTGCTCTCGACGGCGAACGCATCGGCTGCAGTGCCGTGGTCGGTCTCGGTTACGAACCCGAAAACGGCCGGCCCACGCCGTTCCGGCTGCGCCGCGGTGTGGACGGCAGCTCGGTGCTGTGGGAGTGGGCCCGAAAGCCGGAGCCGCGGACGGTCACGATCACGCTGCTGGACGCGTCCTGGCGCCCGGCGTGCAGCTACGTACTCGAACGGGCCCGGCCCACCAAGTGGACCGGGCCCGCGTTCGACGCGATGTCGAGCGACGTCGCCGTCGAGGAGTTGGAACTGTGGGCCGAGGGGATCGAGATCCGCCGGCCCTGAATCGTCAGTCGGTTACCGCAACAGCCTCTTCGCTGGTCGGTACGACCTCCGGGTGCAGCGCACGGCGAGCCGGCAACATCGTGGTTGCAGGCCACTGCGCCCACCGCGAACACGAGCGCAGCCGCAAGGAACGCGATGCTGTAGCCGTGACTCGCGGCAGCGACCGGGTCATTCGGGTGGCCGACCAGATAACTCGCGGTTGCCGAGGCGACCACGGTGCTCAGTACCGAGGTGCCGACCGAGCCGCCGACCTGCTGCATCGTGTTGACCAGCGCCGAGGCCACACCGGCATCGGCCGGGACCACGCCGATCGTGGCCGTGTTCATCGACGGCGCGACGATCATGCCCATCGCCAGACCGATCAGGATCAGGCTGGGCAGCACCACGCCGACATAGCTCGAGGTGGGCTCGATGCGGGCCAGACCGAGCATGCCGATGGTCCCGAGCACCATGCCGACCGGGATGACCCGACGCGGACCGAATTTCGGTAACAGGAACAGCGACGATACGTTGGACATCGTGACGATGCCGGCCACCATCGGCAGGTAGGCCAGGCCGCTCTGCACCGGGCTGAAGCCCTTCACCTGCTGCAAGTAGTAGGTCAGGAACAGCGAGAGTCCGAACATCGCCGACCATGGCGAGCGCCACCGAGAGATACGCGGCACCGCGGGTCCGGTCACCCGGGATCCGCAACGGCAGCAACGGGTGTGCTGCACGCCGCTGCCACGCACACGAAGGCGATCAGCAGCAGCGGTCCGGCTGTCAGCGAGGCGATTGCGCCGGCAGAGCCCCACCCGGAGGTCTCGGCTCGTGAGAATCCGAAGACCAGCAGGAACAGGCCGGTCGACGCGAGCAGCGTGCCGAACAGGTCGATGTGCGGCCGGTGTCTTGTTCTCTGCCTTCGGCATGAACAGCGCCACGCCGATCACTGCGGCGATCGCGAAGACGACGTTCACGTACAGGCACCAGCGCCACGGACACGTACTCGGTGAGCACACCGCCGAGGATCAATCCGATGGCGCCGCCGCTGACCGCGACGGTGCCGAAGATGCCGAATGCACGGGCGCGTTCACGCGGATCGGTGAAGGTGGTGACAAGCGTGGAGAGCGCGGCCGGAGCGAGGATCGCGCCGAAGGCACCCTGGAGGACGCGGGCGAGCACGAGCAGGCCGAACGTCCCGGCCGCGCCGCCGAGGACCGAGGCCCCCGCGAAGCCGATGAGCCCGACGATGAACATGCGCTTGCGCCCGAACCGGTCACCGAGCCGGCCGCCGACCAGCAGCAGGCTGCCGAACGCGAGCGCGTATGCGGTGACGACCCACTGCCGGTCACCGTCGGCGAAACCGAGTGCCTGCTGCGCGGACGGCAGCGCAATGTTCACGATGGTGGCGTCGAGCACCACCATCAACTGTGCGATGGCCACGAAGCCCATCAGCAGCCAGCGCCGGTCGGTGGCCGGCTTGCTGGTGAATGGATCACGCAGCGAGACATTGCTCGTCGCGCGTGTTGCAGTGTCGTTCATCATGCTCCGTTCAAGATCGGGCTGTCGGCCAGGCGGCGGAGCAGCGTGGACAGCTGCTCCCGCTCGTCGGCGCTCAGGTGTCCGAAGATGGCGTCAAGGACGTCACGCTTGCGTTCTCGGGCTTTGGCAGCAGCGGTTCGGCCGGTCGGCGTGATGGTGATCAACACCGCCCGGCGATCGGTGGGGTCGGGGGTTCGTGTGACGTAACCCTCGCGTTCGAGGCCGTCGACGAGATCGGTGACCGTCGCGGCGGCACAATCGAAGCGGTCGGCGAGGCTGCGGGCCCGCTGCGGGCCTTCGACGTCGAGCGCCCACAGCGCCTTGGCACGTGGCATGGACAGGCCCGCGGCGCCGAACTGGTCGCCGGTTGCTTTCCACACCCGACGCCACAGGTCGAACAGCTCCTCCGCGGTGTCGGCCGGTGGGGCCGTTGCGGTTGAGGTGGTGGACATGGTGTTCCTTCCAAAATTGCTTAGGTACCTGAATGTTAGGAAGCGATGCGATCGCCCCGTTCTTCCGAGCCTGACTGTGGCGCCGGTCACAGTTCTGGGGTGAGCTCGACAGATCGCCTATCAATTCGGCGATACGGCGGTACCGATCGGCCCGATTGCCTATCGGCAACTGCACCGTTTGCGCACCCGGTGCCGGACGCCTGTAATCACCTCATGACGCCGCACGCGGAGCCGGACTCGGTCTGGGGTGACGAGACACCGGTCGTCGAGCAGGCGATCGACTGGGTGCGCAAGCGGGTGGTGCGTCCCAGCGATCCGAAATCCACCGCCCGACCCGCGGCCGAACTGGCCGCGGCCACCGGGCCCACGATCACCGCGGAGGGCATCGGCGGCGAACGTGCGCTGCGCCTGTTCGACGAGATCCTCGCGCCCGCGACGCGCGCGCAGGACGACCCGCTCATGCTCGCCTACATCCCTGCTGCACCCACCCGCGCCGCCATCGCGTTCGAACTGGTGACCAGCGCCGCCAACGTGTTCGCCGGGCACTGGGAGGCCGGCGCCGGCGCGATCCACGCGGAGAACGAGGCGCTGGCCTGGCTCGTCGATCTGCTCGGCTGGCCCGAGAGCGCCGGCGGCTGTTTCGTCGCCGGCGGCACCTCCGGGAATCTCGCCGCCTTGGTGGCGGCTCGCGACGCCGCCCGCCGGCGGGGTCGCACCCCGGGCGCCGACGGCCGATGGCGGCTCGCCTGCACCGCCGATGCCCACTCGTCCATCCACGCGATCACCCGGGTGATGGACGTCGACGTCGTGACGGTGCCCGGCGACGAGTGGGGCCGGATGACCGGTGCCGCGCTGCGCACGGTGCTCGAGGGCACCGACGGCGTCTTCGCCGTCGTCGCGTCGGCCGGCACCACCAACGCCGGGCTGGTCGATGACCTCGAGGGCATCGCCGCGGCCGCGCAGGACGCCGGCGTGTGGCTGCACGTCGACGGCGCGTACGGCGGCGCCGCGCTGGCCGCACCGAGCGTGCGGACACCTGTTCGCCGGCATCGAGCGGGCCGACAGCTTCATCGTCGACCCGCACAAGTGGCTGTTCGCGCCGTACGACTGCTGCGCCCTGATCTATCGCGACCCCGCGCTGGCGCAGGCGGCTCACGCGCAGAACGCCGGCTACCTGGACACGGTCGACCGGCGTCAGTCCAACCCGGCCGACCTTGCCGTGCACCTGTCCCGGCGGGCCCGCGGCCTGCCGTTCTGGTTCAGTCTCGCAACGCACGGGACCGCCCGGTACAGCGAGGCGATCGAGCGCTCGTTGAGCAACGCGCGCACGGTCGCCGCCGCGATCGACGCCGACCCCCAGCTGCGGCTGCTGTGCGCGCCGGAGCTGTCCGTCGTGCTGTTCGAGCATGTCGGTTGGGACGACGCCGACTACGCCGCCTGGTCACAGCGGCTGTCGCGCGAAGGCATGATGCTGTGTCTGCCCACCCGGTGGCAGGGCCGCACCGTGCTGCGGCTGGCGTTCGTGAACCCGCAGACCGATCCCGGCCGCGTCATCGAACTGCTCGCCGACATGGCCGCCGACCGCGCCCTGGCCTGATCGCCGGTTCAGTCCGGGTTGCCGTACTCGTCGAACCAGTGCGCGAGCGGGCCACGGCGACTCACCGCGCGCAGCCGGCGCTCGGCGCGGTCGCGCTGCCGGCCGGTGGTCACGACGAGCAGCTCGTCGCCGATGCGCAACTGGGTGTCCGGGCCCGGCACGAAGGTGTGGCCGTCGCGGATGATGAGGTTCACCACGCTCGGCTCCGGCAGGCGCAGCTCGAGCACCGACACCGAGTGCAGCGCCGATCCGTCGGGCACCGTCATGGTGAGCAGTTCCGCGTCGAGCACGTCCAAGGGCGCCGACTCCACCAGGATCTGGCGGGTGGCCTCGCGCGGGGACAGCCGCAGCAACTTGGCCACCCAGGCGAGACTGGGCCCCTGCACCAGCGTGAACACCGCGACGAGCACGAACACGACGTTGAGCAGTTGCTGGCTGTCGTGCACGCCGCTGGTCACCGGCAGCGTGGCGAGCACGACCGGCACCGCGCCCCGTAACCCCGCCCAGGACAGGAACGCCTGCTCGCGCCAAGGCAGCCGGAACGGCCACAGGCTGAACAGCACCGACAACGGCCGCGCCACCACCAGCAGCACCAACCCGACGACCAACGCCGGCAGCAGTGCCCGCGCCAGCTCGCTCGGCGTGATCAGCAATCCGAGGAGCACGAACAGCCCGATCTGGGCCAGCGAGCCCAGGCCCTCGGCGAACGAGCGGGTGGCGGCTCGGTGTGGCAGCCCGGAGTTCGCCAGGACCAGCGCCGCGACGTAGCAGGCCAGGAAGCCGCTGGCATGCGCGGCCCCGGCCGCGGCGAACGCCACATAGCCGAGCCCGAACACCGCGATCGGATACAGCCCGGAACTCGGCAGTGCGAGCCGGCGCATCGCGACCCGGCCCAGCCAGCCGATCGCCAGCCCGAACGCCAAACCGACCGCGAGCTCGAAGACGAGCGTGGCGACCAGCTCGACCGGGTTCAGGTGCAGCGGCGTCGCACTGAACAGCACGACCAGGATCACCGTCGGCGCGTCGTTGAACCCGGACTCCGCCTCCAGGAGGCCGGCCACCCGGCGCGGCAGCGGCAGCACCCGCAGGATCGCGAAGACCGCGGCGGCGTCGGTCGACGACACCGTGGCGCCGAGCAGCACGGCCAGCTGCCAGCTGACCCCGAGCAGGTAGTAGGCCCCCGCCGCGGTCACCAAGGTGCTGACGCCCACACCGAGGCTGGCGAGCACGGCCGCCGGGGCGACGACCGGCTTGATGTCGCCCCACCTGGTGGTCAGCCCACCCTCGATGAGAATCACTGCGAGCAGCGCGATGCCGACATCCTGTGCGACCTGGGCGTTGTCGAACTTGATGCCGATGACGTCCTCGCCGAGGATCACGCCGAGGGCGAGGTAGAGCAGGAGGCTGGGCAGCCCGACACTCGATGCGAGCCGGGTCGCCACGATGCCGACCAGCACGACCACGCCGCCGACCAGCAGCAGCAGGTACAGCTCGTGCAGGCTCACCGGCTTGCGGCCCCTTCGTCGGCGGTCGAGTCGATGGTCGATTCGATGGTGGAATAGAGCCTAGGGGCCGCTGTCAGGGAGTGGCACAGATCGGATCGCCCGGGGAGGCTGCGCGCACATGCGAGTTGCGATCGCCGGGGCCGGTGCAGTAGGGCGATCGATCGCGCTGTCGCTGCTCGGCGCAGGTCACCGGATCCTGCTGATCGAGGAGAAGCGTTCACACTACCGCCCGGAACTGGTCCCCGGACGCCGACTGGATGCTGGCCGACGCCTGCGCGCCGGACACCCTGCAGACCGCCGGCATCGAGCTGTGCGACGTCGTGGTCGCGGCGACCGGCGACGACGAGGCCAACCTGGTGTTCTCGCTGCAGGCCAAGACGCAGTACGCCGTACCCCGCGTCGTGGCCCGGGTGAACGATCCGGACAACGGGTGGCTGTTCACCGACGCATGGGGGGTCGACGTGGCGGTGTCGACGCCCGGCACCTTGGTGACCTCGGTGGAACACGCGATCACCGTGGGCGACCTGGTCCGACTCACCACGTTGCGCGGCGGTGGTGGGGACATCGTCGAGATGACGCTCGCCGCGGAGGGTTCGGTTGTCGGAATGACGATCGAGGACCTGCACCTCCCCTCGGGGGCGGTACTGCTCGCGGTGGTCCGCGACGGCGCGTTGGTGCGGCCGGATCCGCACGCCAAACTCGAGGCCGCCGACGAGATCATCATGCTCGCGTCGGTCGAGGTCGAGGACCAGATCCGCACCGCGCTGCGCGGCGAGTAACGCGACTGGTCCCCCGATCGGGGGACCTCCGGTTCACCCGGTCGACCAACCTCTCGGCGGACGGTGGAAAGCCTTGTGCGGCGGCACATTTATGTCATGAGCTCGGACGGTCCGAGCGAAGGACAAAGGAGTCAGACATGTACGCCACCCCCGCCCCCAAGCGCTCGACCGGTGCCGTGATCGGTATCGCCACCCTGTGCGTGCTGGCGATCGCCACCACCGCGACCGCGCTCGTGCTCGCGCTCACCTCGCACTCGGGCACCGCGCACGCCGCGCCCACGCCGAAGACGCCGAGCCACAGCCACACGGTCTCGCCGGCGCACCCGGTGAACCCGAACATCCCGAACGTCCCGAACAAGCCGGTGCAGCCGCAGGCCAGCAACGCGGTCGCCTCGGTGCAGCGCGAACTCGGCTCGCTCAACTACTACGAGGGCCCGATCACCGGTGTGATGAACCCGCAGACGCACAACGCGATCAGCTACCTGCAGCGCGATGCGCACCTCAAGGAGACCGGCAAGCTCAACGTCCGGACCCAGGAAGCCCTGCAGAAGTTCCTGGCCACCGGGAACAACCAGATGGCCGGCTGAGCCGACCACTCCCCACAGACCACAGGCGGCCCCAGGGCCGCCTGAGTCTGTTCATGCTCTCTCATCCTTGATCCACACCGAGACGTGTGACTCGCTGGTCTCGGTGAACGGCGTGCGGTCCCAGTCGGCGAAGCGGTCACGCAGTCGCAGCCCGGCCAGTCGGGCCATCAGATCGAGTTCGCTCGGCCAGACGTAGCGGAACGGGGTCGAGGAGCGGCGCACCCGGCCGTCGGCATCCGTCGTGACGTGGTGGGACACCAGACCCTGCCCGACCACCTCGTACTCGTCGACCCCGACGTGCTCGGACGTCAGGGCGAAGGTGACGTACCGCTCACCCGGCGGGAGCTTGCGCAGGGCCGGCACACCGGTCTCGATCACGAAAGCGCCGTTGCGCCGCAGATGCCGCGCCGCGTTCGCGAAACACGCCACCTGCGCGTCCTGGCTCGTCAGGTTCATGATCGTATTGAAGACGAGGAACACCAGGTCGAACTGACCCGCGACACGCGCGGTGGTCATATCCCCGAGGGCAACCTCGATGCTCGTCTCGTCACCGCCCGCCTTGGCCCGCAACTGCGCGACCATCGCTGCCGACAACTCGATCCCGGCGACGGTGATGCCGCGCGCAGCCAGCGGCAGCGCGACACGTCCGGTGCCGATGGCGAACTCGAGCGCGCACCCGTTCTGCCCGGCCAACTGCGCGAGCAGGTCGACGCCGGATTCCGGGAGCGGCGTCATGACCTCGTCGTAGCGTGCCGCGACGTCGTCGTCGAACCAGTTCTTCGGCATCGGGCCACGGTAACGGTGCACCGCGAATTGGATTCGGCCCGAAGGACAGAATGGACTATCCGGACTCGAGAGGAACGGCATGCTGCGTGGCACCAGGGTCGGCTTGCGGGCACGACACAGCGACGACGTCGAAACCCTGCACAACGCGTTGCACGCGGACCCGTCCACCCGGGTCCGCACGGACCCGCGACCCTGGCAGCCGTTGGGCCTGGGCCAGTCCCCGTTCACTCCCAAGGATCCGAAGGACGAGCTGGCCGTGTTCTCGGTCGTCGAGCTCACTCCGGAACAGCCACTCGCCGGCGCCGCGGTGCTCTGGGGCATCGACCAGCACAACGGGTTTGCGCACCTCGGCCTGTCCCTCCTGCCGGATTTCCGCGGCCGCGGCCTGTCCACCGATCTCGTCCGAACCCTGTGCCGATACGGCTTCGTGTTCCGGCACCTGCACCGGCTGCAGATCGAGACGCTGGCCGACAACGTCGCGATGATCCGCGCCGCGACCGGCGCCGGCTTCGTGCACGAGGGCACCCTCCGTAGCACTGCCTGGGTGGAGGGCCGCTACCTCGACGAGGTCGTCTACGGCCTGCTTCGCGACGAATGGGAGACCGGCTGAGGGGTCGGGGTACGGCGCGACCGTTGTATCGGTGACGCGCCGGTTGACGCCGATTCGGGCGCACCGGTATCAATTCGCTCGGACGGCGCTCTGTCACTGTGACTGAGTGTCCACGGGGAGGACCCATGCCGAAGCGCCTCGTCATCTGCTGTGACGGCACCTGGAACACAGCGGGTCAGAAGTGCCCGACGAACGTCACCAGTTTCTGCCACGCCATCGCCCCGAAATCGGCGGACGGCACGAGGCAGGAGTCCTACTACCATGCCGGGGTCGGCACCACGCGCTGGGATCGACTGCGCGGCGGTGCGTTCGGCTGGGGTCTTTCGAAGATCGTCAAGGACGCCTACAAGATGGTCGTCGACAACTACGACGTCGGCGACGAGCTGTTCCTACTGGGCTTCAGCCGCGGCGCGTACACCGCACGCAGCACCGCCGGGCTGATCCGCAATGCCGGGATCCTGCGACGCGACAGCGCCGGAAACGTGGACCCGAAGCACATCGACGACGCCTACGACCTGTACCGCACCGACGAAGGCCCCGACTCCGCAACCGCGGTCGCATTTCGAAAAGCGCACTCGGTGTCCGATCAGACCCCGATCCGGTTCATCGGCGTCTGGGACACGGTGGGCTCGCTCGGCATCCCGGACCTCGGCCTGCCCGGCACGAAGTGGATCAACCGCCGCTGGGCCTTCCACGACGTGAAGCTCAGCAGCCGCGTCGCGTCGGCGTTCCAGGCGCTCGCGATCGACGAGGCCCGCCGCCCGTTCGCTCCCACCCTGTGGCAGCAGCAGCCGAACTCGGGCGGCCAGGAGCTCGAACAGGTCTGGTTCGCCGGTGTGCACTGTGACGTCGGCGGCGGTTACCCGGACCGCGGGCTCGCCGACATCGCGCTGTGGTGGATGAAGGACCGTGCCCGGCACTGCGGGCTCGCGTTCACCGACGACCCGGAGCCGGTATTGGACGAAGCGCTCTCGACCAGTCCGCTGCACGACTCCCGGACCGGGTTGTACAAGATCTTGCCGGCCTACCACCGCGAGCTCGGCAAGACCGATCCGGATCACGAGTCCGCATGCTCGACGGCCGTCGCCCGGCACAAGGCCGGCCACTACGACCCGCACGGGTTGGCCGAGTACCTGAAGGATCCGGCACACCACGAGCTGTCGATCTGATCCGCTTCCAGTTCTTGCCCTGACCCCGAGGCCGAAATACGATCTTGCCGCTTGCTTCGGGTCCTCGTGGTCCTGAGCCCGGACCGCGCGGCGAGTCTCCTAGACTCGCCACGTGCTGAGCGCCCTGTTCGCTTTCGCCGCAGCGTTCGCGTCCGCGCTCACCGTGGTCACCCAACACGTCGCCAGCACCGCTGCCCCGGCCGACGTCACCGGTTGGCGGCTCGCGCCCTACCTGCGTCCGCAACCCGCTGTGGCTGTTCGGCCTCTTCACCGTCGTCGCCAGCTTCGTCTGTCAGGCGCTTGCGCTGCATTTCGGCCGGATGTCGGTCGTGCAGTCGATCCTGATCACCGAACTGGTCTTCTCGTTGGTCATCGGCCGGGTGTGGTTGCACCGGGTGGTGCGCCCCGCGGCGTGGGTCTCGGCATCGGTGACCGTTCTCGGCCTGACCGTCTTCCTGATCATGTCGCAGCCCGACGGCGGCCACCCGCAGGCGACCACGTCGGCGTGGCTGCCGGCACTGCTCACCCTCGGCGGCGCGACCGTGCTGTGCGTCGTCCTCGCCCGTCGGGGGTCACCTGTGCGCCGGGCCGCGCTGTACGGCAGCGCCTCCGCGATCGTCGCGGCAACCCTGGCCACGTTTCTGAAATCGACCACCGAGACGCTCACCACGGAAGGCATTCCGGCGGTGGTGGTTCACGGGTCCCTCTACGGGCTGGTGATCGCGATGTTCGTCAGCACTGTGCTCACCCAGGCGGCGCTGCACTACGGCCCGCTGGCGGTGTCCCAGCCGCTGATGGTCATCGTGGATCCGTTCATCAGCATCCTTCTCGGCATCTGGCTCTACGGAGAGCGCTTCACTGGTGGCCCGGCGGCGATCGCCGGCGCCGCGGCCGCATTCGCAGCCATGGTCGTCGGCGTCGTCCTGCTCGCCCGCACCGCTCCGTCGTTCGACGCCGATCCGCCGGCGGCTGCGGACCGGCGATGATCACGGCGCGACTCGTCGCGCCACCGACAGCAGCTGCGGGTCGTGCGCCGACTCCTGCACGCACCGCGCGAACAGCCACAGCCGCAGCCGGTCGGCGTCGAGATCGAGCAGGTCGGCCATCCTTCGCACCAGCGCGAGCGGGTCGTGCCGCAGCCGCTCACAGTTGAGCAGGTGTTGCAGGGCGTCGTAGTGCGGGTCGCCCAGGTACGGCTTCGGGTCGATGGCCAGCCATGGCTCGCGACGAGCGGCGAGCACGTTGCCGGCGTGCAGATCGGTGCACAGCAGCACGGTGCGCGTGGCCGAGTGCGGCAGGATGCGGAACAGCTCGAGCCCCTCGCGGACGAGCCCGGCATCGCCGATGCCGCACGCGGCGGATTCGTCGGCCCACCAGTCGCACATGTGGGCCAGCGGGCGGAACGGCGCGCTGTGCGGCGGCGAGATCCATAGCCGCTGCAGGATCTTGCTGATCACGACGTCCTGCTCGGCCTCGGGCAGCTGCGCCAGCGGGGTGCCCGGCTCGCAGACCTCCAGCAGCAACGCCGAGGTCGAGCCGTGCCGATGCTCGTCGAGCAGCCGGACCGCGCCCACGCCGTCCCACGCCCGCAGCCCGTCGGCCTCGGATCGCGATTCCTCGCGCTCGGCGCCGCGCCAGGTCAGCTTCAGCACGACATCCTCGGCGGCACGCCGGGCGGGGGCGACCCAAGCGGTCGCACCACCCGGCTGGTAGGGCGCCCCGATCTGCAGGTCCCACCGCTCGGCCACGTCGGTGACGAGGTCCGGCAGCCGGTCGAGCCAGGCGATGCGCTCGATCGGGCCGTCCCGGGCCACCGATTCGACCAGCCGCCGCGGCAGTTGCACCCGCTCATCCTGCCTGCCGGCGCAGGTCACATGTCACATCGCTGCGTTGCGTCTCGTCATGGGGGTGCGTGGTGGTTTCCGACGATGGGACGCAGAGGTTGAGCATGGCGGCACGGCTGGGTTCGTTCGTCGACGACCGGTTGCGGATCACGGGTGCGTCCCGCAAGTATCTGAACAAGGTCTTCCCGGACCAGTGGTCGTTCATGATGGGCGAGATCGCGCTGTACTCGTTCATCGTGCTGCTGCTCACCGGCACGTTCCTGTCGTTCTTCTTCGACGCGTCGATGGGTGAGACCGTCTACCACGGCCGGTACGTGCCGATGCAGGGCATCACGATGTCGAAGGCGTACGCCTCGACGCTGGACATCTCCTTCGACGTGCGCGGCGGGCTGATCATCCGCCAGATCCACCACTGGGCCGCGCTGCTGTTCCTCGCCGCGATGCTGATCCACATGTGCCGGGTCTTTTTCACCGGGGCCTTCCGCAAGCCGCGCGAGCTGACCTGGATCGTCGGGCTGTCGATGCTCGCACTCGGCTTGTTGGAGGGCTTCATCGGCTATTCGCTGCCCGACGACCTGTTGTCCGGCACCGGGCTGCGGATCGCCGACTCGATCATCTTGTCGGTGCCGGTGATCGGCACCTGGACGTCGTTCCTGATCTTCGGTGGCGCGTTTCCCGGCGACGCGGTGGTCGGGCGCTTCTACATCGCGCACGTCCTGCTGATCCCGGCGGTGCTCGCCGTGCTCGTCGCCGTGCACTTGACGCTGGTGGTGCGCCAGAAACACACGCAGTTCCCCGGCCGCGGACGCACCGAGGACACTGTGCGCGGCGAGCGCCTCTACCCCACGTACTCGCTGAAAGCGGGCGGCTTCTTCTTCATCGTCTTCGGCGTGCTCGCTGCGCTGGGCGGCTTCGCGCAGATCAACCCGGTGTGGCTCTACGGCCCGTATACCGCGGCGCAGGTGTCCTCGGGTACCCAGCCGGACTGGTACATGATGTTCCTCGACGGTTCCACCCGGCTGTTCCCGTCCTGGGAGATCAGGTTGTGGAACCACACCATCCCGGCGGTGTTCTGGCCAACGGTGGTGCTGCCCACGATCCTGTTCGGCCTGGCCGCGGCCTATCCGTTCCTCGAGGCGCGGCTGACCGACGACCGCGCGAGGCACCATCTGCTGCAGCGCCCGCGCGACGTCCCGGTCCGCACCGGACTCGGCGCCATGGCGATCGCGTTCTACCTGGTCCTGTTCCTGTCCGGCGGCAACGACCTGATCGCCAAGGCCTTCGACATCTCCCTCAACGCCATGACTTGGGGCGGACGCATCGCCCTGCTCACCGTCCCGCCACTGGCCTACCTGCTCGCCTACCGGGTCTGCCTCGGCCTGCAACGCCACGACCGCGAGGTCCTCGAACACGGCATCGAGACCGGCATCGTCACAATGCTGCCCAGCGGCGAGTTCATCGAGGTACACCAACCCATCGGGCCGCACCCGTACGCCGGCGCGCCGGTGCCCAAGCGGATGAACCAGGTGGGCCCCGCCGGCCGTCTGCACCGGACCCGCGGATTTCTCTACCCGGTGCGCGAGCGAACCGACGTGCAGGCCGAGCTCGACGAACTCGCGCGGCGCTGATCCTCAGTGCGCGAACGTCTCGTGGTCGGCATGGGTGTCCGGCTCGAGCTGGAAGGTCGAGTGCTCGACGTCGAAGTGCCCGGCCACGCAGGCTTGCAGCTGGTCGAGCAACTGCGGCGCGTGTCCGTCGAGGAAACAGGACCGGTCGACCACCACGTGCGCGGACAACGCAGGGAGCGCCGAGGTCACCGTCCACACGTGCAGGTCGTGCACGTCGAGCACGTGATCGACCTCGCGCAGGTGCACGAGCATGTCGTCGAGGTCCACCTCGCCGGGCGCGGCTTCGAGCAGCACCAGCCCGGACTCGCGCAGCAGCCCCCACGCCGCCCGCACCATCAGCGCGACCACCACGAGCGACGCGATGGGGTCGGCGCGGTTGAACCCGGTGGTGAGCACGATGAGGCCGGCGATGGCCGTCCCGAGGAATCCGTAGAGATCGGTGACGATGTGCTGGAACGCACCCTCGACGTTGAGACTCGACCGGTTCGCACGGGCCAGCACCCAGGTGGCGATGATGTTCACCACGACACCGACCAGCGCGACCACGAGCACGACGCCGCCGTCGACCTCGGGTGGATGGATCAGCCGCCGGATGGCCTCGAACGTGACGATGCCGCTCACGACGAGCAGCGTGATGCCGTTGCCCGCGGCAGACAGGATCTCGGCGCGCTTGAGCCCGAAGGTCATCCGCCCGCCGGCCGGCCGCGCGGCGAGATGCATGGCCCACAACGACGCCGCGATGGCACCGACGTCGGTGAGCATGTGGCCCGCGTCGGACAGCAGCGCCAATGAATCGGCGATGACCGCGACGATGATCTCGCCGACGAGGAAGCCGCCCAGGAGAGCGAGAGCAATTCGCAGGTATCGGCGGTCGGCGTCGATGGCCAGCACATGGCTGTGCGCAGCGCCCGAATGCGCCGCAGCGTGGTCGTGATCGGCCGACACACGTCGAGCCTATGGCCTCGCGGCCGCGATTCGGCCGAGTCCGGGCGAGCCGGTCTCAGCCTTCGGCGGCCGGGCCGTAGGTCAGGTGCAACACCCCGTTCGCGTAGGGCTCGTGGGCCAGCAGGGCGAGCCCGATGTGCGGCATCCCGTCTGCCAGCAGCCGCGCCCCGGTGCCGAGCACGACCGGGTACACGAACAGGTGCAGTTCGTCCACCAGCCGCTCGGCGAGGAGGGCACGCACGAGGGTGCCGCTGCCGCTGATGAACACGTCGCCGTCGGTTCTGTCCTTCAGGTCCCGGATCCGCGTCGGGTCGTAGGGGCCGAGCACCTGCGAGTTCTGCCAGTCGTCGGCGCGTTCGAGGGTCGACGACACGACGTACTTGGTGGTCTCGTTGAAGAACGGCGCTCCCGGGTCGTCGGCCACGGTCCGACCCGACCAGGCCGGCCAGAACATCTCATAGGTGCGGCGGCCGAGCAGGATCGCCGAGCTGGCGCCGGTGAGGGCACCGATCGCCTCACTCATACCGTCGGCGAACCCGAACGGCGCGGTCCAGCTCGGGTCCTCGAAGACGCCGTCCAGACTCACGAACTCGTGCACGCCGATCGTGCCCATCGCGCTCCTTCGGTCGGCGTCACCGCGCACGGGCGGCGCGACGCTCGCGGCGGCGTTGCACCGCCCGGCGCTGGTCCTCGACCGCCCGTAGCGATCGCGTGGTGGCAGCGGTGCCCCAAACGTAGCCCGCCTTGTTCACGCGGCGCTCGACGATCTCGTTGATCAAGATCGCGAGGAGCAGCAACTGGCAGCCGGCCACGGTGACGACGGTGAGCACCCGGATGTCCATGCTGGTCGGGAGGAAGAGCAGCAGCAGGACCGCCGGCACGGCGATCACGGCGAGCGCTCGCGCCACGTGCCGCAGGACCCAGGTCGAGCAGGTGGCGTCGTACAGGATCCACTCGGCATACCGATCCGGCAGGCCGCCGCCCGCCGCGTACCGCAACCATTGCCAAACGCTGGGTCGAACCATGCAATCATCTTGGCACACCAACTCTTGGGACACAAACCATTGGGGTACATGTCATACTGCTGTCATGGCCAGCCAAGCCCTGTTCGACCCGGACTCGAGCGTCGACGATCCGCTCGCGCTCGAGCGCCAGGTCTGCTTCGCGCTCGCGGTCGCGGCGCGCAGCGTCATCGCGCTCTACCGACCGGTGCTCGAACCGATGGGGCTCACCCACCCGCAGTACCTGGTGATGCTGGCGATGTGGGAGCGCAGCCCGCGCTCGCTGCGCGACCTGAGCGACGTCCTGCAGCTCGATCCGGGCACGCTCTCGCCGCTGGTGAAGCGATTGGAGCGCGACGGGCTCCTGACCCGGGCCCGCGACCCGCAGGACGAGCGATCCCTCGCCCTCACCCTGACAGACCGCGGGCTGGCGTTGCGGGCGCAGGCGGAGAAGGTGCCGGAGCAGATCATCGCCAAACTCGGCCTGCCGATCAGCGATCTCGAGCACGCGCACACCGTCTTGACCGCGCTGATCGCGGCCGCGGCGAAGTGAGCTACACGATGTTGAGCGCGCCCAGAACCGTTGCGGCATAGGCGTCATCGCCCTCGACCGACGAGCTGGGTCGCCAGTCGGCACGCTTGGTGCCCCACAGCACGAACTCGGTCGCGGGAGAGGTCACGATCGCGGCCGTAGCGTCCAGGCCCTCGGACACTGTCGGGATCGGCTCCCCCGGTACGACCGACCACTCGCCTCCGCCCGGCCCGGTGAGCCGCAGCCCGAGCGGGCGGTCCAGCACAGCGGCAACCGGCGGGCACATCTGCGGCAGGCCGGCGAGCATCCAGCCGATGCCGGGCGCAAGCAGCTCGTCGGTGACCGGGCCTGCGGCCCGTTGCACCGGGCCCCCGGGGGCGAGCAGGTCGACGCGTAGGTGGCAGTAGAGGTCGAAGGCGAAGGCGTCGGCCAGCAGGTGCCCGGAGTAGGTGCCGAGATCGGACAACGTGATCGGCGCGTCGGCCGCGGGTGCGCCCTGCAGTACCTGCAGCACCCCGAGCGCGCCGTCGCGATACTGCTCGAACTCGGCGCGCACCGAGTCGGCGTCCCAGTCCCGGCGCGCGTCGACCAATTGCTCCTGCAGTTGCTCGGCGGTGAGCGGCGCCGCGTCGTCGGTGTCGGTCGGGTCGGCTGCCGGTGGCGGTTCCACCAGCACCTTGAAGTTGCTGCCGGTGTGTGCGACGAGGTCCTGCACCCGCCACCCGGGGCAGCGACTCGGCGCGGCCCATTCCGCGGGGGTCAGCGCTGCAACGACATCGCTGTACTCCTGCGCGAGCGTCGTAACCGCCCGGACTGCCGCATCGGTCATGCCGGTCCCTTCTCGAGTGGGGAACAACGTAGCGCCTGCGCCGATGACGGCTCAGCCGGGCCAGCGCAGCACCGGGCGGTCGTCGACGACGATCTGCACCTGGTGCGGTGCGTCCAGGTCGATGTCGGTGCGCAGGACGTGGCCGTCGCCGCGGCACTCGTAGCTGATCGAGGTGTTGGTCTTCGTCAACACGTCCAGCCGGGCCCGCGCGAGCCATGCGTGCTCGGCGCGGATCGCGATGAGCCGACGCAGTAATTCGTACATCCATCCGCCGGCCGCCGCGAGTGCCCCGGGGTCGTCGGGCAGCGGCGGCCGGACCGGGTCGTCAGCCGCGAACCCCGAGCCCTTCTGCCCTCGAAACGCCTGTTCGTCGCCGTAGTAGATGCTCGGCATCCCCGGCACGGTCATCAGGATCGCGTGCGCGACGGCGGAGCCGTCGTCGCCCACCACGCTCGCGATGCGGTCGACGTCGTGGTTGCCGACGAAGGTCTGCATGAGCAGGCTCTGGCTGAACGCATCGTGACGCTCGAGCGTCCAGGCCAGCTCCCACAGGTTGCGGTCCGCCAGCGAGCTCCAGATGGCCTTCCACAGCTCGTACTGCGTCACCGAGTCCAGCGTGGCGGCCGCGGCGATCTCGGCATAGTCGCCGTGGATCACCTCGCCGATGAAGATCGCGTCCGGGTACTCGGTGCGCACTCTGGCGAGCACCGCCCGCCAGAAATCGGTGGGTACCGCATACGCGACGTCCAGGCGCCAACCCGCCGCGCCGCGGGCGAGCCAATGCCGCATCACGTCGACGACGAGATCGTGGACCTGCGGGTCGTCGTGGTCGAGCTCGATCAGCTCGTCGTGGCCCTCCCAGGCAGCACCGGCGTCCCGAGCAAGCCGGTGCTCGCGGCTGACATGGTTGAAGACGCCGTCCAGCACGACCGGCATGCCCCGCCCGCGCGCGGCGGCCACCAGGTGGTCGAAGTCGGCGTCGTCGCCGAGCCGCGCGTCGATGCGGAAGTGATCGAGGGTGTCGTAGCCGTGTGACACCGAGGCGAACACCGGGCCCAACAGCAGGCCGGTGCACCCGAGCCGACCTGCGTAGTCGAGCCAGCCCTCCAGGCGCCCGAGCCGGTGCACGACCCGGTCGCGAGCGTAGCCGGGCTGGTCCGCGCGGATCGGGGCACCCGTGGCGCCGAGCGGGTACACGTGCCACCAGACGGTGCGCTCGAAGATCGTCACATCCACAGCTCCGGAGTAGATCCGCAGCCTAGTCACGACCCCCGCGCGAGCCGCGTCGCACCGTCCCTTCATGCTTACCGGCATGGGTGCGTCGCCAGCGGCTGATCGGGCGGGCAATCTGCTCGACGGCGTCCAGATCCTCGAATTCGCGAGCTTCGTCGCCGGGCCGTCCGGATGCATGTCCCTCGCCCAACTCGGCGCAGATGTCATCCGGGTGGACCCGATCGGCGGCGCCGCCGACTACCACCGCTGGCCGGTGTCCACGCGCACCGGCGAAAGCCTGTACTGGACGGCCCTGAACAAGGGAAAGCGGTCCGTGGCAGTCGACCTGCGCAGCCCGGCCGGGCGGGAGCTGGCCCTCGCGCTGGCCACCGCCGAGGGCGCCGGCCGCGGCATCGTCGTCGACAACAGCGTCGGCCGCACCTGGCTCGGCTACGACGCACTCACCGCGCGGCGAGCCGACGTCATCCAGGTGCACATCCAGGGCCATGCCGACGGGCGGCCGGCGGTCGACTACACCGTCAATCCGGAGGTCGGGGTGCCGTACATGACCGGCCCGCCCGGGGTGGCCGACCCGGTGAATCACGTGCTGCCGGCCTGGGACCTGCTGACCGGCATGACCGCCTCGACCGGCCTGCTCGCCGCGCTGCACCGCCGCCACGTCACCGGCGAGGGGGCGTTCCTGCAGCTCGCCCTGGCCGATGTCGCGCTCGCCGGCGTGGCCAACCTGGGCTGGTTCGCCGAGGCCGCCGAGCTCGGTGCCGATCGCCCGCGGCACGGCAACCATGTGTACGGCAGCTTCGGGGTCGACTTCGCCACCAGCGACGGCCAGCACGTGATGGTGGTGGCCTTGACGGTGCGGCAATGGCACGCGCTGCACACGGTCACGAGGACCACCGAGGTGCTGGCTGCCCTGGAGGCCGCCCTCGGCGTCGACTTCACCGTCGAGACCGACCGGTACCGGCTCCGGGAGACGATCGCGGCGATCCTGCGGCCCTGGTTCGCCGACCGCACCCTTGCCGAGGTCAGCAACCTCCTCGACGACGCCCAGGTGCTCTGGAGCCGCTACCGGTCGATCTACGAGGCGGTCGAAGATTTCCGATCCCGAAACGATGAATCCGTCCTCGACACCATCGACCAACCCGGCATCGGGCCGGTCGTGGCGGCGCGCTCACCCCTGCGTGGCGGCGAGGACTACGGCGCCGTCGCCGTCGCGCCGATCCTCGGCCAGCACACGGACGAGGTGCTGATCGAGGTGCTCGGCCTGGACCCGGCCGAGGTCGGCCGGCTCCACGACGCGGGCACCGTGAGCGGACCGTGAACAGACAGGCATGGCGTGGTGACTGGCCAGTAATCGGTCCGACAGGGCAGGCTCAGGGGCATGGTGGTCAGCAACACATCTGAAGACCGGCGCTCGTTCCGGCGGATCGCGATCGTCAACCGCGGCGAGGCGGCCATGCGGCTGATCCACGCGGTGCGCGACCTGAACGCGGAGCACCCCGCGGCCCCGCCGATCCAGACGATCGCCCTCTACACCGACTCCGAGCCCACCGCGATGTTCGTCCGCGAGGCGGACCTCGCGTATTCGCTGGGCCCGGCGGCCGCTCGGCCCTACCTGAACTACGACCTGCTCGAGACGGCGCTGCTGGCCACCGCGGCCGACGCCGTGTGGGTCGGCTGGGGTTTCGTCGCCGAGGACCCGAACTTCGCGCAACTGTGCGACCGGTTGGGGATCGCCTTCATCGGCCCGTCTGCCGAGGCCATGCGCAAGCTCGGCGACAAGGTCGGCTCGAAGCTGATCGCCGAAGAGGTCGGCGTTCCGGTCGCGCCCTGGAGCCGGGGTCCGGTGGACACCGTCGACGACGCGGTCGAGGCGGCCGACCGCATCGGCTACCCCTTGATGCTCAAGGCCACGGCCGGCGGCGGCGGCCGCGGTATCCGGGTGATCCAGAGCGCGGCGGAGTTGCGAGAGGCCTACCAGCGGACCCGCGACGAGGCGGCCCGGGCATTCGGCAACGACGTCGTGTTTCTCGAACGGCTGGTCACGGGGGCGCGGCACGTCGAGGTGCAGGTGATCGCCGACACCCACGGGACCGCATGGGCGCTCGGCGTCCGTGACTGCTCGGTGCAGCGGCGCAACCAGAAGGTGATCGAGGAATCGGCCTCGCCGCTGCTGACCGCCGCTCAGACGGACGAGCTGAAGGCCGCGGCCGAGCGACTGGCGCAGGCGGTCGGCTACTGCGGGGCGGGCACGGTGGAATTCCTGTATCACCCGGGCGAGAAGTCCTTCGCCTTCCTCGAGGTCAACACCCGACTGCAGGTGGAGCACCCGGTCACCGAGATCACCACCGGCACCGACCTCGTCCGGCTGCAGATCCACGTGGCGGCCGGCGGCCGGCTCGAGGGCGAAAAACCGATCGAAATCGGGCACGCGGTCGAGGCCCGCCTGAACGCGGAGGACGCCGACCGCGATTTCGCCCCGTCGCCGGGCCGCATCGAGTTGTTCGAGCCACCCAGCGGCCCGGGCATCCGGGTGGACACCGGGGTGAACGAGGGCGACGCGATCCCGGCCGACTTCGACTCGATGATCGCGAAGATCATCGCGTCCGGTCGCACCCGCGAGCAGGCGCTGGCCAGGCTGCGGCGCGCAGTCGCCGAGACCGCGGTCGTCATCGAGGGCGGCGCCACGAACAAGAGCTTCCTGCTCGACCTGCTCGACGAGCCCGAGGTGATCGACGCGAGCGCCGACACCGGGTGGATCGACCGGGCGCGCGCACAGGGCCGGCTGGCCGAGGACCGCCACTCCGGGGTCGCGCTGGTGGCGGCCGGTATCGAGGCCTACGAGGACGACGAGCAGGTGGAGCTCACCCGCCTGCTCGAGACCGCGCGCGGCGGCCGCCCGCAGGTGCAGCACACGGTGGGCCGGCCGGTCGACCTGAAACTGCGCGGCCGCAGCTACAAGGTCGCGGTGTCGCGGATCGGGGCGCAGCGTTTCCGCGTGACGGTGGCCGACAACGGCAACCGGCACGTCGTCATCGCCACCGTGCACCGGCTCGGCACCCACCGCGCCCGGCTGCTGCTGTCCGGGCGCACCTACCGATTGCTGACCGCCACGGACGGACCCGTGCACTTCGTCGAGGTCGACGGGGTGGCGCACCGGGTGAGCCGCGACGAGGGCGGCGTGCTGCGCTCCCCCGCCCCGGCCCTGGTCGTCGCGACGCCGGCGGCGGTGGGCGCGGAGGTCGCCGCGGGCGCGCCGGTGCTCGTGCTCGAGTCGATGAAGATGGAGACCCGGCTCAACGCCCCGTTCGCAGCCACCGTGCGGGAATTGCACGTGGCCGCCGGCAGCCAGGTCGAGACCGGTGCGCCGCTGATCCGGCTCGAGCCGACCGGCGAGGCCGTCGAGGCGGCCACCGGGGCCGAGGTCGACCTCGAGTTGCCCGAACCGACCGAGAGCGCCGGTCAGATCGAAGGGGAGGACACCCTCGCCGATCTCACCGCAGTGCTGCTCGGCTTCGACGTCGATCCCGGCGACGACGGCGCGACGCTGCAGCGCTATCTCGAGCATCGCGACGCCGCGGCCGAGCGGGGCGTAGACGTCTTGAGCGGCGAGGTCCGGCTGCTCAGCATCCTGGCCGACTTCGCCGAGCTGAGCCGCAACCGACCCGCCGACGAGGAAGCACGCACCGAACTGCGGGTCCACAGCCCGCGCGAGTACTTCCACAGTTACCTGCAGACCCTCGACATCGAACGCAGCGGGCTGCCCGAGTTGTTCAGCACCAAGCTGCGAAGCGTGCTCGCGCACTACGGCGTCACGGATCTGGAACGCACTCCGGAACTCGAAGGCGCAGTGTTCCGCATCTTCTTGGCCCAGCAACGGTCGGCTCCGGATATCGCAATCGTCACCGCGATCCTGCGCCGGTGGCACACCGAGCCTGCGCCGGACGACGACCGCGCGGCGCAGGTGCACGAACTGCTGGACCGGCTGGTCCTGGCGACCCAGCTGCGGTTCGCCTCGCTCGGCGACCTCGCCCGCAGCGTCCGGTTCCGATGGTTCGACCAGCCTGTCGTGGACCGGGAGCGCGCGGACGCGCTTGCCGGTGTCGCCGACGAGGTGGCCTACCTCGCCGCCAACCCGAACGCTCCCGACCGCACCGCACGGATGGACGCACTCGCCGCCATCCCCGAGCGCATCGTGAGCTTCCTGAGCGAACGCCTGCAGGACGGCGTGCCCGACCGCGAGCCGCTGCTCGAAGTGCTGATCCGCCGCCACTACCGCGAGTACGAGCTGCACGACCTGCACTCGGTGCAGTCGCACGGGCGCCCGGTCAGCGTCGCCGACTACGTCCTCGACGACCGGCCGACCCACCTGGTGTCGACCATCGGCACCTACGCCGAACTGGAACCCGGCAGCAGCCTCAGCCTGGCGATCGCCGAGCAGCTCGCCACCCGCAGGCCCGACCAACAGGGGGTCGTCGACCTCTACCTCGCCTGGCCGAAAGCGCCGTTCGACGTCGACCAGTACCGCGCCACATTGCAGGCGCGGCTGACGCAGATCCCGTTCACCCAGGACGTCCGGCGGATCGCGGTCGGCATCTGCTTCACCGGCCGCCCGGTCACCTACCTCACCTTCCGTCCGCGCGACGGCGCACTGTCCGAGGACGCCTTGGTCAGCGGGCTGCACCCGATGGTGGGCCGGCGGCTGGATCTGTGGCGGTTGCGCGACTTCGACCTCACCCGGCTCGAAGCTCCCGAGGACGTGTTGCTCTACCACTGCGTCGCCAGCAACAACGAGGCCGACCAGCGTCTCGTCGCGCTCACCCAGGTACGTGAGCTGGCCGTGGTGCGCGACGACGAGGGCCGGGTGAGCTCGCTGCCGCAGGTCGAACGCGCCATCGCGAACTGCGTCGAGGGCATCCGGCGCGCCCGCGCGGTGTACGCGACCCGGGCGAACGCGCTGGACATGAACCATGTCTGGGTGCACATCTGGCCGCCGATCGAGGCCGACCTCGACCAGCTGACATCGCTGCGGCGCAGCATCGCGCCGATGACCACCGGCGCCGGCATCGACGAGGTGCTCGCCCAGGGTCGGGTGGCGATCCCCGGCGATGACTACGTCCCGGTGGCCGGGCGCTTCTACTACCAGCCGGGATCCGGCGTGCAGTTCTCGGTCGGGCCGCCGCCGACCGAGCGGCTCACGCCGATGGACGACTACGCCCAGAAGGTGGTCCGGGCCCGGCGCCGCGGGACGGTCTATCCCTACGAGATCCATTCCGTGGTGGCGGGCGAGGGCGGATCGGTCGTCGAGCACGACCTCGACGACGCCGGCCAACTCGTTCCGGTCGACCGGCGTCCGGGGCTGAACAAGGCCGCCATCGTGGTCGGGGTCGTGACCACGCCCACCGAGTCGCACCCCGACGGCATCACCCGGGTGCTGCTCAGCGGCGACCCGACCCGCTCGCTCGGTGCGCTGTCCGAGGCCGAGTGCTCGCGGGTGATCGCCGCTCTCGACCTCGCCGAGTCGATGCGGGTGCCGGTCGAGTGGTACGCGCTGTCGGCCGGCGCGCGGATCGCGATGAACTCGGGCACCGAGAACATGGACTGGGTGGCCAAGGCACTCAAGCGCATCGTCGAGTTCACCCAGTCCGGCGGCGAGATCAACATCGTGGTCGCCGGTATCAACGTCGGCGCCCAGCCGTACTGGAACGCCGAGGCGACGATGCTGATGCACACCAAGGGCATCCTGGTGATGACGCCGGACAGCGCGATGGTGCTGACCGGCAAGCAGTCACTCGACTTCTCCGGTGGTGTCTCGGCCGAGGACAACTTCGGCATCGGTGGTTACGACCGGGTCATGGGGCCGAACGGGCAGGCGCAGTACTGGGCACCCGATCTCAAGAGCGCCCGCGACATCGTGCTCGCACACTACGAGCACGCCTACATCGCGCCGGGCGAGTCCACGCCGCGCCGCGCCGCCACCTCCGATCCCTCCGACCGCGACATCACCACCGCGCCGCACGCATTCCCGGACAGCGACTTCACCACGGTCGGTGAGATCTTCTCGGCCACGGCGAATCCGGACCGCAAGAAGGCTTTCGACATCCGAACGGTGATGCACGCGCTCGCAGATCAGGATCACGCGACCCTCGAACGCTGGGCCGGCATGGCCGATGCCGACACCGCCGTGGTCTTCGATGCGCATCTCGGCGGCCAACCGGTCTGCCTGGTCGGCATCGAGTCGCGCACCGTTCCGCGGCGCGGTTACCCGCCGACCGACGGGCCGGACACCTACACCGCCGGCACGCTGTTCCCCAAGTCGTCGAAGAAGGTGGCGCGCGCGATCAATGCGGCCAGCGGCAACCGGCCGCTCGTCGTGCTGGCGAACCTCTCCGGCTTCGACGGGTCACCGGACTCGATGCGCAATCTGCAGCTCGAATACGGCGCCGAGATCGGCCGCGCGGTCGTGAACTTCGACGGTCGCCATCGTGTTCTGCGTGATCTCGAGATACCACGGCGGAGCGTTCGTCGTGTTCTCGAAGGCGCTGAACCCGCGGATGACCGTGCTGGCCGTCGAGGGATCGTTCGCCTCGGTGATCGGCGGCGCGCCCGCCGCGGCAGTGGTGTTCGCCGGCGAGGTCGACAAACGCACCGAGGCCGATCCGCGCGTCCAGAACGTGCAGAAGGCGCTGCGATCGGCCGACGACCTCGAGCGCGCGGCGATCGCGGCACAGCTTCGCGAGGTGCGCACGGCGGTTCGGGCCGAGAAGCTCGGGGAGGTCGCGACCGAGTTCGACCGCATCCACAGCATCCACCGTGCCGTCGAGGTCGGATCGGTCGACGCGGTCATCAAGGCCAAGGATCTGCGTCCGCGCATCATTGCTGAACTCGAAAAATAGTCACTCGTCGGCGTGGCCACGCACCCGAACCCGGGCGCGTGGTCGATGATGTGCCCGTGATCAAAGCGCTGATCTTCGGGACCATCTTCTTCCTCATCGCCACGTTCCCGGCAACATGGCTGTTGATGCTCTTTCTCGGCAATATGGGCGCGAACGTGTCGTACTGGGGCGCATTGCCGCTCGGCATCCTGGTGTCGGTCGTGCTCGCCGGCGTGACCAGTCCGCGCGCGACGGTCGTGCAGACCTACCGCTCCTGATCGCCCCCGGCCGAGGCCGCGGTGGTCCGACGACTTCCCCGGGCGAGCCAGACCCAGTTGGGCCGCGCGGACGCGGCGCAGCGGTGCGGTCAGCCGCCACGAGATGGACGACGTCAGTCGCCGGTACCTGGCGCGCAGGCGCTCGTTGTCGTGTTGCAGTGCCACCAGTTGCGCTTCCGCGCGGCGCGCCTGCGCCTCACTCGACGTGACCCGGGCCTCGAGCCCGGCCATCTGCTGGCGGGTGGCGGCCTGCTGGCTGCGGAACTCGGTGACCAGCGCATAGATGCGTTGGTGTCTGTCGATCAGGGCGTTCA
Organism: uncultured Actinomycetota bacterium; assembly: GCA_963850835.1. Lineage (GTDB taxonomy): Bacteria > Actinomycetota > Actinomycetes > Mycobacteriales > Jatrophihabitantaceae > Jatrophihabitans. The sequence goes on from CAWKNB010000013.1 coordinate 178,039, forward strand.
TCTGGTCGAAGCTCTCGACGGCGCGCTCCGACCACACCCGCACCGCGGTGTCGTACTCCGAACCCGTCAAGACCTGCGGTGGCTCGTATCCGAAATCGTCGAAGTCGGCTGCATACAGCTGCTGCACGGTGTCGGCGGCCTCGCGGTCGAACACCAGCGGGTGGTACGGCAGCGGCATGGCGTTCTCGCGCGGCAACGGCGCCAGGGTGCGTCCCGCTCCTGCCACGTGTGCGGCGAGGCGGTCCCAGGTGTCGCCCAGCGACTCGGACCGGCCGAGGTGGGTCAATGCGAGCTCGTTGACCACCTCGCTCTGACGACCCCAGTGCGGGTCGCGCATGCGCGTCTCGGTGCCGAAGCCGGCCGCCAGCGCGGCGACGAAGGCCCGGAAGTCGTTCAGCACCTGTTTGCGGGTCCTCAGGGCGCTGCGGGTACCACGCGCGCTCGTGGTGGAAGCCGTAGTAGACCGGTTCGCGGAGCAGGAGTTTGGACTGCCATGCCGACCACAACCGGCGAGCGGGGTCCCGCACGACGCTGAACCGGAACCAGCCCGCGTCGGTCAGGGCGGCCTGGCGGGCCGCCTGGTCCAGGCTGCGCAGCAGCCGGCCGTGCCGGAACCACACCTGCTCGTCGTGCACGGCCATCGCCGCCGACACCTCGGGCTTGGTCGACTCGTCGAACGCCTCGCGGGGAATGCCGGCGAGCTCGGCGAGCACCCACAGCATGCTCGTCCAACCCGTCTTCGGAACCGGTACGAAGAGCACCTTCGCGTCGCTGAGCGCAACGGTTCGGTGCTCGACGTGATTGCGCGCCACCTGCAGCATCGGGTCGGGGACGCTCGCGCTCACTGGGTTCCTCGGTCGGGTTCCGGGGTGGCCGGTCGCCGACGCTATCAGCTACCCGGCCGACGACCGTGTCAGACTGATCCGGTGCCCCAGTACGAGTTCCGGTGCCGCGCCTGCGGTTCGACGTTTCTCGAGAACCGTCCGATGAGCGCATCGAGCGAACCGGCGACCTGCCCGGCCGGCCACGACGACACGGTCCGGTTGCTCTCTCTCGGCGGCGTGACCGGCCGCGCGGAGGCTCCCGTCCCGCGCGGCGGCGGGTGTTGCGGCGGCGGTTGCTGCTCCTGATCGTCCGGACCTACCACCGGACCGGCAGAGTCTGCGGCTTGCGGAAGATGTGACCGGTGGGCGCCACATCGGCATCCAGGTGCACGCCGGGCAGCCGGGTCACGGTCTCCACGAGCGCAATGCGGGTCTCGAGCCGGGCCAGATCGGCGGCGATGCACACATGTGGCCCCTGCGCGAACGCGAGCTGCGCGCGGCCGTTGGGACGATGCACATCGACAGTGTCGGGGTCGGGAAACACCTGCGGATCGCGGTTGGCGGCGAGCAGCGAGACGCGGACGAGCTCGCGTGGCCCGATCCGGGCACCTTCGACGTCGACGGATCGGGTCGAGTACCGGTCGACCACCGCGGCTGCCGGGTTCAGACGCAGCGACTCCTCGACCACGGCCCCGGCACGACCATGGCGGGCAACGATGCCGTCTCGCAGCCGGGGATCGAGCAACGTGGTGCGAAGAGCGTTGAGGATCATGCCCTCGGTGGTCTCGATGCCGCCGAAGAGCATCACTGCCGCGTTGGCGACGATCTCGTCCGTGCCGAGCCGATCGCCGGCGGCGCGCAGCACCGACGGCCGCTGCGACCGCAGTCCGGCCGTGACGTGCTCGGTGAGCGCGGCCATCGCACGCCGGGCGCCGTTCGGCACGACCGAGGTCGCGGACAGCGACGAGACGGCGTCGACGATCTGCGCGTACCAGTCCAGCACCGCTGCGGCATCGACCGGTTCGAGTCCGATCGCGCTCGCCACCACCCGCACCGCCAGCGGACCGGCGAGGTCACGGCGCAATTCGGCGCGGCCGATCCGGTGCACGCCGTCAAGGAGCTCGCCCACCAGGGTGGTGATCTCCGCCGCGTATCGCGCATCGACCGCACGCGGCCGGAACGGGTCGACGAACGGGGTGCGGTGCTTGCGGTGCTCGGCACCGTCGAGTGAGAGCATGCTCGGCCCGACCACCCGCGCGGTCGAGAAGTTCGGGTCGTCGACGGTGAAGGTCGCGGCATCGCGCATGACCCGAACCGCGGCGGCATGGCCGGTGACCAGCCAGCCGTCGATCGCGGGCACCCAGGCCACCGGCGCAACCGCCCGCAGCTGCGCCAGCACCGTCGGCGCATCCGGGCCGGCGAGCTCGTCGAGGGTCGGCCGGTCGGCGGACGGATGCGGGCCCATCACCCCGTTCTACCGAACCAGGTGGGCGCGGACATACTCGTTGCCGACGAGCGTCGGAGGAGGATCATGATCGAGGCGTCGTTCGTGGTGACCGGTGGCGCGCAGGGTGTCGGCCGGGCGATCGCCGACCGGCTGGCCCGCGACGGACATGTGGTGGTGCTCGACACCGCCGCGTCGATGGACGCCGCCGATCACCTGCGACTCGTCACCGGCGACGCCCGCGACCCGGATGTCGCGATGCGCGCCGCCGAGCTCGCCGAACGGGCGGCGCCGCTACGTGGCTGGGTGAACAACGCTGCGATCTTCCGCGACGCCGGGCTGTTGACGGCCTCCGCGCCGGACATCCTGCAGCTGATCACGGCGAACCTCGCGCTCGCCGTCACCGGCTGTCACACCGCTGTCGGTCATTTCGCCCGCCACCGTCGCCACGGCGCCATCGTCAACGTCTCCTCGCACCAGGCGCAGCGCCCGGTCCGCGGGGCGCTGCCCTACGCGACGGCGAAGGCCGCGGTCGAAGGCCTCACCCGGGCGGTGGCGGTCGACCACGGGCCGGCCGGGGTGCGTACCAACTGTGTTGCCCTCGGCTCGATCAGCACCGACCGGTACGAGCAATACCGCTCTGCTCATCCCGAGGTCGACGCCGAGATCGCGGCACTGCATCCGCTCGGCCGGATCGGCACCGCCGCCGAGGTGGGCGATGTCGTCGCGTTCCTGCTCTCCGCGCAGGCCGCGTTCGTCAACGGCACGGTGCTGCCCGTCGACGGCGGACGTGCCGCCCTGGGCGCCGACCCGGAGGCGATCGGCTGAAGACCGCGGCGCGTGACGACGGTCTGTCGAACCACGGTCAGACGGACAACGCCACCCGGCGCGCGTCGAAGATCGCCGCATGGATGTTGCGGCTCGCCACCGCGTCTCCGATGCGCAGCAGCCGATAGCGGCCGCGCGGGTTCGATACCAGCGTCTGCGGCTCGACCCGGCTGAACGCTTCGAGATCCAGGGCGCCGTCGTTCACCGACGCCGCTTTGAGCGCGGTGTACACGTCGTCGTTGGGCACCGTGCCGTGCTCGACCACCACCTGGTCGACGGCACGCTCCACCCGATCGCCGGTGTACTCGTTGTGCAGCACGGCTACGAGGCCGTCGTCGTGGCGACGGATCTCGCGCAGCCGGTGATCGGGCGTCAACCGCACCCCGGCTCGGTAGAACGTCGTGAGATACGCGGGGTAGAGCGTGCCGATCACCTCCTGACCGACGACCCGGTCCGGTGTGACGATTTCGACTTCCGAATCCAATGCCACGAGCCGCTCGGCGGTGGACAACGCCTGGTCGCTGCCGTGATCGTCATAGACCAACACCCGCCTGCCGGCCGTCACCTCGCCGGAGAGCACATCCCAGGCCGAGATCGCGAGCTCGGCACCGGCCAGCCCGGCGGGGAGAGCGGGCACGCCACCGGTGGCCACCACCACGACGTCCGGCTCGAGGGCCGACACGTCGTGCGGCATCGGCATAGGTGTTGAGGCGGATCGTGACGCCGAGCCGCTTCGCCTCGGCCTCGAGCCAGTTGACGATGCTCAGCAGTTCTTTCTGCCGCTCGTTCGCGCGAGCCGCGAGCTGCACCTGGCCGCCGACGCGCCCGGCTGCTTCCAGCAACGTGACGGTGTGACCGCGCTCGGCGCACGCCCGCGCGGCTTCGAGCCCGGCCGGACCTCCGCCCAGGACGACGATCGTCTTGGCCTGCTCGGTGGGCGGTGCGACATGAGGGATCAGCGCCTCGCGCCCGGTCGCCGGGTTGTGCAGGCACAAGGCGTCCATGCCGACGTAGATCCGGTTCAGGCAGTACGACGCGCCCACACACGGACGGATCCGGTCTTCTTCCCCGGCTTCCAGCTTGCGCACGATGTGCGGGTCGGCCAGGTGCGCCCGGACCATGCCGACGAGGTCGACGTACCCCTCGCGCAGTGCATGCCGCGCGGTGGGCAGATCCGCGATGCGGCCGGCATGCAGAATCGGCAGATCGACCTTCTCCTTGAACGCTCCGACCATCGGCAGGAAACCGCCGAGTGGGGTGCCCAGTGGCTGGATCTGGCCGGCGATCTCCGCATCGGTGGTCGCGGCGCCCACGACGACCGAGATGAAGTCGATCAGGCCCGACTCGGCCAACCGTTGCCCGAATGCGACCCCGTCCTCCTGGGTGAGCCCGCCCTCGGCACGTTCGTCGAGGCTCATCCGCACGCCGACGACGTAGTCCGCGCCGACCGCGCCGCGCACCTCTTCGAACACCTCCATCGCGAAACGCATGCGGTTGTCGAACGACCCGCCGTACCGATCGCTGCGCTGGTTCATCCGCGGCGACAGGAACTGGTCGATCAGATGACCGGCGTAGGCGCTGATCTCGATCCCGTCGAGATTGCCGTCCTGGCAGCGCCGCGCCGCGGCACCGAAGGCGCGCACGATGCGCCGGATGTCGGCATCCTCGATCTCTTTCGGAAAGGCGCGATGAGCGGGCTCGCGCAGCGGTGACGCCGACACGAGCGGCAGCCAATGGTCGTAGTCCCACCCGGTGCGCCGGCCCATGTGCGTCAACTGGGTCATGACGGCTGCGCCATGGGAGTGAACGCGGTCGGCGAGCTGGCGGAAGTACGGCACGATCGTGTCGTCGCCGACGTAGAGCTGGCCGAAGGCAGACGGTGAGTCGATGGCCACGTTCGCCGAGCCGCCGATCATCGTGAGCCCGATGCCGCCCTTCGCCTTCTCCTCGTGGTAGAGCTGGTAGCGCAGCTTCGGCAGGCCGTCCTCGGCGTAGGCGGGCTCGTGGCTGGTGCTGACGACACGATTGCGCAGGAGCAAATGCTTGAGTGCGAACGGAGTCAGGAGCGGATCGCTCGACATTGCGTTGGTCTCCTCGGCACAGTCCGTACGCGTTCGGTTAGCCTATGATGTGATCACACATCACACAAGATCTTGATACCAGTTCGACCCGCTGGGAGCGATACATTGCCGGCCATGACCATGCCGAAGGTGGCGCCGCCGACCCTGATGACCGATCAGGTCTTCAACGCGATCCACCAGGCGATCACGAGCGGCGAGCTGCCGGCCGGATATCGGCTGCGCATCCGCGACATCGCCGCCCAGGTCGGCACCAGCGTCATGCCCGTCCGTGAGGCCATCCGCCGGCTGGAGGAAGCCGGGCTCGCCGAGCGGGTGCCCAACAAAGGGGCCATCGTCCGGGGACTCACGATGGACGAACTCGCGCACGTCTACGACGTCCGCCGGGTGCTGGAGGCCGAGGCCGCGCGGCAGGGTGCACGGGCCATCGGCGCTGCGGACACCGACGCGATGCAGCGCTCCTACGAACAGATCCTGACCGCGGTGGATGCGGGTGATCTCGTCGCTGCGCTGGACGCCGATGAGGCCATGCTCGAGACGCTGTACCGGGCCGGCGGCAATCCCGTACTGACGAAGCTGATCCGCGAGCTCTGGCAGCAGTGCCGCCCGTACAAGATCGCCGGCGTGCAGCGCGCCGCCGCGGAATCCGACGACTCTGCGTGGACCCTGTACCAGCCCCAGATCGTCGAAGCCGCACGCACCAACGACGCGCGCGCGGCCGGCACGCTCACCGAGCGGTCACTTCGTGCCGCCGGCAAACGCATCCAGCAACAGCTTGCCGAGGTGCCGGCAGCTGTGTCAGCAAGATGACGGTCTGAACGTCAGCAAGCGAACAGACGAGCCGGCGGCGAAAGATCTCGTCTGCTCGCCGATGAACGAGATCATGCGGCTGTGCAACCGCCGCTCGGTGCCCCTGATGGCACTTCTCGTTACGCTCCTGGTGTCGGTGCGCCGGTCTCGCCCCGGCGGGCGCCCAGGCCGATCCGACGACCGACCAGACGAGTGCCACCGGTTTCGATCCCCACCCCGGCCAGCTTCCCGACCCGGGACTGGCCGACGCCCTTGCACCCGCAAGACGCCCTGAACAGCGAGGTCGCCTACACAGGCGGACGGCGGTCGTCCGGCCCGACGGCGATGTCACGAGTGCGGATCCCTCGGCGTGTGCATGGTCCGGCGCTGCGCCTGAGGTCGACCGGTTCGCCGGCGCCCAGATCGTGCGCGCCAGCGGTGTCACCTGTGCCGCCGGGCAGTACCTGGACCTGCGCCTCGTCGGCGTGCGGGCACCGCAGCGTGTCGGCACCTATCAGGTGACGGTCACCGACTCCGACGACTCGTCAGCCGACATCGCAATCCTGCCGGTGCCGGTCACGCACACCCCGACGTCGCCCTGCAGATCACCGCTCCGCGATCGGTCGTCGGCGGCCAGGCCTTCCCCGTCCGGGTCACGGCTATGCGCAACGGTTCGGTCGCAACGGACTACCGGGGCCAGGTGTCCATCGCGGCCCCGAGTCGAACTCCCGACTGCGTCGGGCCGCAGCCCGACGACATCGCCTACACGTTCACCGGCGGCGATGCCGGCATGCGACGTTGCCGACCGCGCGCAACCTGCCGGGAGCAACTGGATGCACGTCCCATCGAGCGCCGTGGGCGAGTACAGCTGTCCGGTCTCCTACCACTGAACGATTGCCTGATCGTTCCGGGTGGCACAAACGCTACGAACGCGCTGTCAACTTTGCGACGATCGGTTCGACGCTGCGTGATGCTCGGCTAACGTTTCGCTCACCCCACTCAATGCGTCCCGGTGCGATGCCGGGGCGCCCGAATGCAGGAGACGGGCTTGGCGAAGATCCCAAAGCGAACTGGTCGCAGGGTTGGCAGAAGGACAACCGGTTCAGCAAGAACGCGACCGAAAAGCTGATCGTGGCGGCAACCGGCAAGGACACCCAGCTGCGCCAGGCCTACGACAAGGACGAGTTGCTGGTCAATGCCGGCCCGCACCGCAAGGCCGGCCCTGGTGGCGGCGGCGACGCCCGTTGGCACATCAGCGTGCGGAAGCGCGGTGGCAGCGGATGGCACATCCTGCTGAACCAGAGTTGCAGCGCTGTCGTCGGCATCGAGAAACGCGAACGAGTCACCGGCGGGTTCTGAACCGACCGCACGCCCGTCGACCAATGACTCCGACCTCCAGGGGAATTCAGCACGTTTCGAATTCCGGAGTGAGTGGCAGGTCGAGGTGGTCGGCGAGCGTGGCGGCACGCTGATGCGTGCGATCGACCGGTCTCACGAATTCGACTGAAACGGTTCCACGGGTCGAGAGACGACCAGTCATGGAGACACGCGTCCATGAGGTCGGCCCCGACTCGACCGAGTCGGGAGCTGTTGCACGCCGACTGCTGCCATTGCAGGTCGGCGTCGCGCTCCAGAGCTTCCTGTTGTGGCTGCCGGTCGAGAAGATGTTCATGACCGAGATCGGGTTCGACGCAGCCGCAATCGGCTTGGTCGCCGCGGTCTACGCAGCCGTGGTGCCGCTGCTCGAGGTGCCCTTCGGCGTGCTCGCCGACCGGTGGAGCCGCACCGGGATGATGATCTTGGCGACTCTCGCGCTCGCCGCGAGTTCGCTGGTCGGCGGGTTGAGCACGAGCCCGGCAACCTATGCGATCGCTGCCGTGCTGCTCGGGGTGTTCTTCGCCCTCGACTCGGGCACGGCCGACAGCATCGTCTACGACACCCTCGTGGAGGAAACCGGTTCGGCGAGCGCGTATGAGAAATGGATCGGTCGCGTGCACGCCGTCGAGGCTGTCGCATTGGTCTCCAGCGCCGTGCTCGGCGGGCTGCTCGCTGCGCTGACCTCGGCGCGGATCACGTATTTCGTGACCGTGCCGATCGTGGCCACTGCGGTGCTGGCGTTCGGTCGGTGCCGTGAGCCGATGCTGCACCGGGCAGCCGAGCGCGTCAGCTACCGACGCCAGGCGACCGCGACGCTGCGCGCACTGACCACAGGCCGCAACGTGCGGCGCGTGGTGTTGCTCACCGCTCTGACGGCCACTGCCGCGCAGCTCGTGTTCGAGTTCGGTCCGCTGTGGCTGGTCGCCGCACACGCGCCGGCGGCGCTCTACGGACCCTACTGGGCCGCGCTGGTCTCCACGGTCGGGTTGGGCGCGTGGCTGGCCTCGCGCGTGCCGCTGCAGCGCCGGGCCGGCGCCGCGATGGCGAGTGCGGCTCTGCTCACCGCGACCGTGTTACCTGCGGTGAGCCACGTGCTCGCCGTTGTCATCGCAGCGCAGATCCTGATCGCGCTCGCCCTGGCCATGATCGGCGTGCGTGCCGGGTTCCTGCTGCACGAGGCGGTATCGGCCACCGTCCGCGCCGGGGCGTCGTCCGGGGCGAGCACGTTGGCGTGGTTGGCGTTTCTGCCCGCCTCCCTGGTGTTCGGCGCGATCACGCGCACGCATGGGGTGGACATCGCCGGCTGGCTGATCGTCGTGATCGTCGCAGTGCTGGGTGCCTTGCTGATCCGAAGCACCGACCGCCGGCCGGGCACGACGGAGCGCGAGGGATCCCGGGAGTCGGTGCTCGCCTGCTGACCTGGCGTCCGCCGGGCTCGCCTCAGGGCTTGCGTCCGACGGCTGCGACGATGCCCGTTTCGAGCACGATCTCGGCCGGGCCCTCCTGTTGCCCGCTGCCGTTCACCCCGACGAAGCCGACCAGGGCGTGCGTGGCGCGGTCGAAGGCGAGCCCGTAGGAGCCGTTGGTCATGCTGGTGCAGGTGACGCCGATCAGCTCTCGGCCGTGCGCGGGCCGGACCGGAAAGGTGTGCAGGCCGGGGCAGGTGGCGGTATAGCGCAGCAGCGCCGCTGCCGCCCCGGGCGCGACGAGGTCTTCATGCAGTACCTGGACGATGATCTTGCCCTGGGCGCCGCCCGCCTTGGCGCCGGGCGCCATGTGCTCGAGGTAGCGATCCCACGCCGACGGCGTCGTCGGCGCGTCGGCCAGGTAGTGCGGCACATCGTTCAGCGTGCACGGGCCGGCCTCGCCGTTCGACACGATGCGTCCGTTCTCGCAGCCCGGGATCCACATCTTGGTGCCGTCCGGCGCGCGCCCTTCGCCCGCGCTCTTGCCACTGACCGAGGTCCACGTCGTCGCGTCGGTGGTGTGCACGTAGAAGAACTGATTCGGTGCCGGCGTCGTCCAGTTGCGGGTGGCGGCCAGTTCGCCGGCCGCGGCATCCAGAACGGGGATCGCGGTGCTCGATGGCACCGGCGCACGCTGCGTCGACGGTGCCGTACGCACCGGCGACGGTGAGTCCACGCGGGACAGTGACAATGCGGCGTCCTCGCTGCGGGAGTGCGCCGGCGCGTTCTGGTGGCCCGAATCGCGGGACCCACTACTCAGGGTGATCGCGATGATCACCGCGGCGACGGCCGCAGCGACGGCGAGTGGGGCCAGCCACCGTGCGTGGCCCGACCTGCGGCTCGCACCGCTGGATACGCCGTCCTGGGCGGTCGCTGCCAGCAGGCTTGCTTTCGTCGGTGCGCCGTGCTCGTCGGCGCGATGTTCGAGCTGGCGCAATGCAGCGCGCAGATCGTTCTCGTCTCGGCTCATGAAACGGTCCTGTCGTACGAAGAGGCGACGGTGACGCTCAGGTTGGCCAGCCCGCGGGAGATGAGGCTGCGGACGGTACCCACCCGGCAGCCGAGCACGGCGGCGATGTCGCCATCGCTGAGGTCCTCGTAGTAACGCAGCACGATCGCAGCACGCTGGCGCGTCGGCAATCGCGACAACTCCTCGAGCAGTGCGGTCCGTTCGACATACCGGTTGTCGTGATCGAGCTCCGGCGCGGCCGTCCGGTTCGCCTGCCGGTCTGCCAGCTCGGCGACCTCGAGGTACGGCATCATCCGCGATCGGCGACGCTTCCAGCTGATGAACTCGTTGACCAGCATTCGGCGCACGTATGCGTGCGGGTCATCCGCCGCACTCACCTGGTGCCACCGCTCGAACGCCCGGCCGAGCACATCGGTCATCAGGTCGTTCGCGAGTACCGGATCACCGCACAGCACGACCGCAAATCGGTACAGCCGCTGGCGGGCAGCGGTCACGTACTGCTCGAACTCCACACCGGTCAGCCTTCCCGTTGCTGCCAGCGAGCCCGGCACAGTCATGTCGTGTCCTCTCGTCGGACACCCTTAGACGCGCCGGCAGCACGATCCGTTGCACCGAGCTCAGTTCAGGTCGTCGGTACGCCCGTCCGCGAGGCGCGGCCACTGGGCACTCGGGCGCCCGCCCGGCCAGGACGTCACCGGCGGCCAGTCGGGTGGGCCGTCGCTCGTGCGGACGTTGGTGCGGTCCTGCGGCCAACCCTCTGGCGAGTCCTCCCACGACTCCTGCCGCCCGTAGGCCGTCAGGTCCATCAGCGCGTAGCTGAAGTCCATCGCCTCGACGCCCCGGCGTTTCGTCCAGTACGTCTCGTAGACGCGGTCGCCGTCGCGCAGGTAGCAGACGAGATGGAACAGGCCGATCTCCCGATCGCCGAGCAGTGCGTCGAGCGACGGTTGCGCTGAGTACCACGGCAGGTCCCAACCCATGAAATCCCGATACCGCAGGCTCTCGGCATAGGAGTCCGCGGCGTCGGCGGGCCCTCGGGAGACGTTGCGACCCTGGCACAGAACGGCGTAGGTGATCTGCCGTGAGTGCAGGTAGGCCAGTTCCCTGACCTGGCTGGTGTAGAACGTGCATCCCTCGCACTGCTCGGCGGCCGGGCGCCCGGGATTCCACATGAAGTAATAGGCGATCAACTGCCGCCGTCCCTCGAATGCCTCGAGAAGGGTCGTCTGCCCGGCGGGTCCGATGAGCGGCAGGTCTGCGTCGACCTCCACCGCGGGCAGGCGCCGGCGGGCCGCGGCGATCGCGTCCCCCTCCCTGGTGTGCGCCTTCTCCCGGGCGCGCAGCCGGTCGAGTTCGGCCTCGAAGTCGGCGCGGTCGGCTACGCGCGGCACGGCCGTCGGCCTGTTCGTGTCACTGCTCATCGGAACCTCCACACTGCTCAGGAATGACGAGCGGCGGCCAGGAGGCGGTCGAGCGTGCGCCGCCCCAACCGGCTCATGGTCGGATTCGAGTCGAGGTAGTACCAGACCAGGCCGATCGCCTGCTCGAATGCCCACGCCATACCTCGTTGCCACTGCACGTCGTGGCAGGACAGCGCGTCGCGAAGCACGCCGCGCGGGCCGTCGTCGAGCAGATGCCACGCGCAGACGAGGTCGAGCGCCGGATCCGCGGGAGCAAAGCCGCCACCGTCGAGCACGCCCACGAGCCGACCGCCTGCGACGAGCAGATTGGGCGGGATCAGGTCGCCGTGACACATGACGTCCGCGTCGACCTCGGGCAGATCCCGGAACTCCGCCCACAGCGCCCTCAGCGATGCGACGTCGAGCAAGGCGACGCTGTTGCGAAGGCACGCGTCGACCCACTCGTCGTGGTCGGTGAGGTGTCCGCCGCGCAGGTGTTGGCCACGTGCGCCGCCGAACCGCCGACCGCGCGTGTCGGCCGCACGAAGCGCCGCGACGAACGCGGCGAGGCCTTCTGCGAACGGCTCGGATCCGGCCGGATCCGCCGTCGTCGCATCGCTGCCCGGCAGCCAGGTCTGCACGCTCCACGGCAGCGGGTATTCCGCTCCCGGTCGGCCCAACGCGACCGGCGCCGGCGTGGGCACCGGCGAGACGGCGGCGAGCTCGGCCGCGGAGAGGGCCTCGCGTCGCAAATCAACCATGATCTGGTCTGCGTCCTGCCCGCGCAGCGGGAACCGGGCCGCAAGGTCATTGCCGATCCGGAAGATCGCGTTGACGGTCGCAGAGGTCCGTACCTCGCGAACCGGCAGCTGGACCCACTGTGGGAACTGCTCCGCTCACGAGCCGATGCACTGTCGGCGCGGCTATCCGGAGCTCGTCGGGATGCACCCTCTCACCGCGCGACGCGACGACTGACGACGAGTGCCATGAGGGTGATGGTGCCGCTCAGCCACCGGAATCGCCAACGATATCCGCCGCCCGCACGACACCGGCCGCGACGAAACCGATACCGTCGTCGGGCACCGGTGTCGATCAGTCGACCGGCGTCTCGGAGGGTGCGATGACGGACTACACAGTCACCGATTACCTGCTCGACCGGCTGGCCGAGCTCGGGGTGGACAACGTCTTCGGGGTACCCGGTGACTTCACTCTCGCGCTGCTCGACCGGATCGTCACGCACCCGCAGGTCTCGTGGGCGGGGTGCACGAACGAACTCAACGCCGGCTACGCGGCGGACGGCTACGGGCGCATGCGAGGTGTCGGAGCACTGTGCACCACGTTCGGCGTCGGAGAACTCAGCGCGATCAACGCGCTGACCGGCAGTTTCGCCGAACACGTGCCGGTGATCGAGATCGTCGGGGCTCCCTCGCAGGGCACCCAGACAGCACAACGGATCGTGCACCACTCACTCGGCGACGGCGTCTTCACCCATTTTCTCGCGATGCACACCGCGATCACCTGCGCGCGCGCCGCGCTCACCCCGGACAACGCGCGGTCCGAGATCGACCGGGTACTGACCGAGGCACGCGACCAGCGGTTGCCCGGCTATCTCCTCCTGCCGACCGACGTCGGTGCCGCACCCACGACGCCGCCCGACTCGCCCTTGCACGCAGCGCGCACGGTGACCGAACCATTGGCGCTGCAGGAGTTCACCGACGCCGCGCGACGCCTGCTGACGAGCGTCGACGGCGTCGACGACGTCGCGGTGCTCGGCGGCCTGCTCGTTCACCGATTCGGCGCCGCTGCCGCCCTGCACGACCTGATTGCGGCCGGCGATCTGCGACACGCCACCACCCTGTGGGGCAAGAGCCTGCTCGACGAGAGTCATCCGCGATATCTCGGGATCTACTCCGGCGCCGTCAGCGACCCGGACGTCCGGACGGTCATCGAGCAGGCGCCCGCGCTCATCGTCGCCGGGGTCGAGTTCACGGATCTGAACAGCGGGTTGTTCAGTCAGCACATCACCCGCAGCCGCACCATCGAACTCGCCGCGGCAGTGGCCAGCGTCGGCGCCGCCCGGTACGCGCCGGTCGCCATCGGCGATGCCCTGCGCACCCTCGTCGAGCTCGTCGACGAGCTGGCCGGACGCTCACGCCCGGCGACGCTCGCCGGCCCACCCACCGAGCCGGCGGAGGTGATCCCGCCGGATCCGAGCAGCGCGCTGCAGCAGAGCACGCTCTGGGAAACGGTCGCTGCCGCACTTCGCGGCGGGGACATCGTGCTCGCCGACCAAGGGACCTCGTTCTACGGCGTGGCGACGCACCGTCTGCCGGCCGACGTCATGTTCATCGGGCAGCCGCTCTGGGCGTCGATCGGCTACACGGTCCCGGCCTTGCTCGGCGCGTGCCTGGCCGCACCAGGCCGGCGCGGCGTGCTGCTCGTCGGCGACGGTGCCGCGCAGATGACGGTCCAGGAGATCTCCACAGTGTTGCGCCGCGGTCTTACGCCGATCATCGTGGTGGTCGACAACGCCGGATACACCGTCGAACGGGCGATTCACGGGCCGGACGAGCCGTACAACGACATCGCCGCCTGGGACTGGACCCGCCTCGTCGACGTGTTCGGTGATTCCGGCGCACATGCTCATCGCGTCACGACCATCGGTGAACTGCGCGACGCGCTGGTCACCGCTGCCGACGAGCCGGACCGTGCATGTCTGATCCAAGCCGTGGTCCCGCGCCTCGACACTCCCCCGCTGCTGGCCGCGCTCGCCCGGGCGGTCGCTGCCGTGAACTCGGCGAACAGCTCTCGGTGACGCTCGCGGGTCAACTGCGACTGTCTGCGTGGCCGCGAGCCACTCGGCCGGCGTGCAGCACGTGACCAGGATCGTGGCGCTCGCCGAGCGCGGTGAGCCGCTCCCAGACCTGAGTGTCGTAGCAACGGGCCAGCTCGCTCGGATCGCTTCCGAAAATGAAATTCGCAAGCATCCCGGGATGAGTCCAGGGCGACATCGCGGCGAGGACGGCATCGGCGTGTTCGTCGATCTCGGTCGCGTCCGGCATCGCGACGCCGGACATGAACAACAGGTGGCTCGCGTCGCGGTGGCAGACCGCCGAGGGGTGTCGGGCCGGGCGGGCAAGCGCTCCCCCGAGCTGCCGGAGCTCCACCACGCCCTGCCGGTTGTCCGTCGTGCCCACCGCGCCGAGCAGCGTGTCGATCGCCGCATCGTCGAGCTCAGCGAGCAGCGCTGCATGTTCACGTACCGGCATCGGTTCGACCGGGTCCGAGTGCACCTGGCCGATCTCGGCGTACGGCCGAAGCCGCACATCGTCGATCAGCGGTTCGGCCAGCGTGCGCAGGTCGGCCAACAGCGCTTCGCCGGCCTGTGGGTCGCCGGTCCAGGCGAAACGCACCGCAACACACGTGCGACCCGCGATCGGCGGGGGCAGTGTCGGCAACGGAGGTAGCCGGATCAACGCCACCGAGGTGCTGCCCTGCTCGGGCATCCGCTCGCCCATCCGGCGCCAGGTGTGCAGGATGCGCGTGGCGTCCGCGGCGTCGAACCAGAGCGCCCCCGCGTAGAACTCGGAGAGCTCCACCAGGTCGATCTCCATTTCGGTGACGATCCCGAGCGTTGCCTTCCCACCGCGCAAACCCCAGAACATCTCCTCGTGCTCGGTCGGCGTCGCGCGTATCCGCCGGCCGTCGCCGGTCACCACCGAAATCGCGCGGACGAAGTCCGACGAGGCGCCGTAGGTACGCACGAGCGGACCTATGCCGCCGCCGGTGAGATACCCGACGACCCCGACTCCGGGGGCGGCACCTCCCAGGGCGGCGAGGCCGTGCGGTGCCGCCTGCTCGATGACCTGCTGCCAGGAGACACCGGGCTGCACGCGTGCCGATCGGGCGACCGGATCGACGACGCAGCCGCCCATCCGACCGGTGTGGATCAGCAGCACATCCTCGCCCAGCGGTGTCGCGCCATGACCCGTACTACGCACGGCGACGCGCAGATCATGTGCGGCCGCGAACTGCACCGCGGCTGCGACGTCGGCGTCGGACTCGGCGAAGACGACGGCGAGCGGCGCCGATCGCACGGCGAGGTTCCACGGCTGGGCCGCCGCATACCCGGCATCACCGGGTGTGCAGACCTCGCCGTCCAGTCGGAACCCGAGATCGCGCAGCGCGCGGGTCGACCCGTCGTTCATGACTTCTCCTGTCGCGGTTGAGGACGAGTGGTGGAGGACCGGCGCCGACTTGCGAAGGCCAGCCCCGCGCCGAGCAGCACCAGTGCGAGTCCGGTCGCGATGAGCGTCGCGGTGTGCGAACCGGTGTTCGCCAGCGGCTCGACCGAATCCTTGCCGGCTGCGGCGACCGCAGCCCGATGGTGCGTCGGCGCGCTCGAGTGTTCCGACGCGTGCTTCGGCGCCTGGATCACGAATGGCACGCTAGCGGTCAGGCCGCTCCACTGCCCGGTCACGGTTACCGTGTGCTTGCCGCTCTGCAATCCCTTCGGGACCTTGAACGTGAATGCGGCGGCGGTGTTGTTGCCGACCGTCGCGGTGGCCAGGTGCACCGGCTTGCTGTGCATCGTGGCCACGATCTTCTCGGTCGGGTTGAACCCGCTCACCGTGGCGTGCACGGTTGCGCCGGCGCGGCCGTGCGTTGCATTCAGGTGCAGGCTCGCCGGGGTCAGCATCGGCTCGAGGGGCATGATCAGTACGGCGTTGGACAGGCCGCCGGCGTGATCCTGGATCACCGCGACCTTGCCGCTACCGGAAGCAATGCTCCACGGATTGAGGCCGATCTCGACGATGCGCCGCGGCGCATAGCCGCTGTTGTCGATCACCTGGACGGTGCCGTTGCGCGGGAACGGGTCCTGCGGGAAGTCGGAGACGGCGGTCACCGTATACCGGCCGTGATCGGCGGCGGTCACGCCCTGCAGATTGCCCGGGTCACTGGTGCGCACCGTGGTCCGCGAGAACCTGTGCGTGGCCGTGTCGAGCCATACGGTGAAGCCGAATGCCGAGAGTGCGACGGTGTGCGGCCCGATCAGCCCGGCAGCTTGGCCCGAGGCCTCGGTCGGGTTGCGCATGACGTCCACTGTGCCGGTCGTGGTGTCGACGATCTCGACCCGGTCGGAGTTGGCGTTGGTGATCACGAGCTGGGTACCGGCAAGCGTGGCGGTCATGGGTTGGTCGCCGACGACGATCTTGCGCTTCGCGCCGGTGGTCGCGTCGAGGGTATAGACGTAGTTCTGGTTGCCGGCGGTGACCCAGAGCTGGTCTCCGGTCGATGTCGATCGCACGGCCAGTGCGCCGAGTTGATCCATCGGATCACCGAGCGGAAGTTGTCTGACGACCTTCAGGGTGGCGACGTCGACCTGACTGACGGTGCCCGTGCCGGAGTTGGGTACGTAGGCGTACTTGCCCGACTGGTCGAAGGCGAGGTCGGTATCTCCCCACAGGCCGGTAACGGTGCCGACGACCTTGTCAGTCCCCAGATCGATGACCGTTGCCGTACCGGCTGCGTGCGAGAGCGCCCAGACATAGCGCCCGTCAGGAGTTGCGAACAGCTGGGCGCTCTCCGCCGGGACCGGCACGAGGGTGCCACCCTCGGGGTTCGTCGTGGATGCGGGCGAGGCAGTCGCGGGTGCGGCCTTCGCCGACCCCGCCATGATGATTCCGGCGAGCGCCGTCGCCAGGACCAATACCATTGTCACGGTTCTCCGGCGCAGCCGAGCGGTCATGATTCGCACAACAGAGTCCACTTCGTCGAGAGCAAGCGCGGGCGAGCGCTGTTGCTCGGAATGCAAGGAACCTAGGTCGATCCGTCGCGATGTTCTGTTCGCGTAGTGACGTGTGAAGCGTCGGCTGCGTGACAGATCGTGCTCCTCATCTTCGCCAAAGCGCTTCTGCACCAGCAGCGCGTAGGGACTGTGCTCGCGGTTACACCCGATGTGTTCGCAGGCCCACAGACGCGGCGGGGCGGTTCGGCGACGCTTGGGGACATTCCGCGATTCTCAACAGGCGATCACGAAAGAAGGACCACCGATGTCAGACCACACAGTCAAACCCGCGTCCGGCCCCGAACCGACGGGCCGCCAGATGATCGACACCCGGCTGGGTCCGGTCGAATACGCGCGCGTCGGCACCGGGCGACCGGTCGTCGTCCTGCACGGCAGCCCGGGCGGCATCGACGCCGCCGAGCTGATGGCTCGCTTCCTGCCGCGCGACAGGACCTCCGCGATCCTCTTGTCCCGGCCTGGCTACCTGGGCACCGAGCTGGGCGAGAACCGCACCATCGACCAGCAGGCCGACCTCGTGGTCGCCCTGCTCGATGCGCTCGGTATCGAGTCGGCCGGCGTGCTGTCGTGGTCCGGCGGCGGACCCTGCGGTTACCGACTGGCGGTCCGCTACCCCGAGCGCATCTCTGCACTCGTCTCGTTCGCCGGTGTCAGCCGGGCCTATCACGTCCGTAAGCCCAGTGTCACCGATCGGATGATGTTCGGCACCGGCGCGGGCCACTGGTTACTGCGTGTCCTCACCGCGCACCGCCCTGCCGACGTCGTCACGGGCACGATGCAAAGCGAGAGCTCCCTGACCGGCCAGCAGCTCAAGGACCGCGTCGCCAGCATCATGGCCGACCCGGCCAAGCTCGACTTCGTCCTCGCCCTCGGCCCGACGGCGAGCACGACCAGCGAACGACGCGCCGGCTATGAGAACGACCTCGCACAGTTCGAAGCGATCGACTCGCTCGAGCTGGATCGGATCGCCGTCCCGACCCTGATCGTCCAGGGCAGCGCGGACACCGATCTTCCGCCTGAGGACAGCGCATTCGCCGCCGCGACCATCCCGGGCGCGCGACGAATCGACCTGGCCGACGGCAGCCACCTTGCTCTCTACACCCACCCGGACGCCGCGTCGGCGCAACAGCAGGTCATCGATTTCCTCCTCGAACCGGCCCGCTGACACCTGTGAACACCGCCTGACTCGAAGCGGCGGCGCAGACAGCCAGGCGTACGTTCGCCGGCGTATGGTTTGGTGCTTTTCGCCGGATTCGTCCCGTCGGAGGTCCGCACGGTGTGGATGATCGGCGCAGACGACGAGATCAGGGACATGAACCGGAACCACAGCGACGGCCCACGGAACGGGATCCTCGGGGTGTTCGAAAGGGCCGCAAGCGCCGCTGAGCCGGGGCAGCTGCCATGGTCGTGGCGAGGATCCTCGTGGAATTGGTTACGATGCGGTTGACCGAGTTCGACCAATCGCAGCATCGTTGAAGTCGTCGTTGTCGACAAGGTGTGCTGTGATCGGGGCATACATACGGCACGACGTCGAGTTCGACAGGCCGGCGGAGCGGGCCTGAGGCTGACACCGCTCGGATCGCCGTCTCGTGTTGCAATCAGTACGTCGGCTGCGCCAATCCAGCTCAGCACCGTGTATTTCAGAGCCGCTCTCGTGATTCGGGGGCCGAAGGGCGTCCGTTGACCACCATCCTCAGTACCCGACCTGCCGTCACGTCGTCCGGTCAGCGTGGCAGTGACTTCGCCGTCCTGTCCCGTCAGGTCCGCGCCGCCCAACTGCTCGATCGCCGCTATTGGCACTACACGCTGCGCATCGCGGCCACCCTGCTCGCGGGTGCCGCAGCTTGGGTCGGCGTCTTCTTACTCGCCGGGTCGTGGTTTCTCCTGCTCGTCGCGGCCGGCCTCGGCATCGTCAGCACCCAGATCGCGTTCCTCGGCCACGACGCCGCGCATCAGCAGATCTTCACGTCGCGCCGGGGCAATCGTTGGATCGGCCTCATTGCCGGCAACATGCTGAGCGGGCTGAGCATCGGCTGGTGGATCGACAAGCACAACCGCCACCACGCCAACCCGAACAAGGAAGATCACGACCCGGACATCGGCGAGGGCGCATTGGCGTTCACCTCCGAGCACGTCGCAAACCGAACCGGTCGCTTCGCCCGTGCAGTGACCCGCAACCAGGCACTGTTGTTCTTCCCGCTCCTGACGCTGGAGGGTCTCAACCTGCACGTCGCAAGCGTCGCCTGGCTGCGCCGCGCGCCGCGACCGCACCGCACCCTCGAGATCGTGTTGCTGACCGCCCACTTCGTGCTCTACGTCGGGGCGCTGCTGCTCGTGCTCAACCCGTTGCAGGCCTTGGCGTTCGTCGCCGTCCATCAGGCCGTCTTCGGCCTGTACCTCGGTTGCTCGTTCGCGCCGAACCACAAAGGCATGCCAATCGTCGCGGCCCACGAGAAGTTGGACTACCTGCGCAAGCAGGTCCTCACCTCTCGCAATGTGCGAGGCAGCTGGTTCGTCGATCAGCTGCTCGGCGGCCTCAACTACCAGATCGAGCATCATTTGTTCCCGAACATGCCGCGCCCCAACCTGCGACACGCGCGCCCACTCGTGCGGACGTTCTGCGCTGAACGCCAGGTGGCCTACACCGAGACCGGCCTCGTGACCTCCTACGCCATGGCGCTTCGCCACTTGCACGCGCTCGGCGCACCGCTGCGCTAGACCACGGCAGAGGATCCGCGCGCCCGGCGAGCGCTGTGCAAGCATCGGGTCATGCTGGAGGAGCGACGCTTTCGGCCACGCACACCCGAGTGGCGAGCGATGTACGACCGCATCCAGGTGGCGATGGGGTTGACGGCGCAGCTGAACATGCTGCCGTTCGACGACGTCGAGTCGCGCGCCGCTCTGCTCGGCGAGCTCATGGGCAAGCCGCTGCCCGATAGGGCGATCGTTCATCCGCCGTTCTACTGCACGTACGGCCTCGGGATCGACTTGGGCGAGCGGACCTTCGTGGGTCAGGCATGTTCGTTCCTGGACCTGGGTGGCATCACCATCGGGGACCGGACCATGATCTCGCCGAAGGTCACCCTCGTCACGGAGGGCCACCCGGTCGAGCCGGCCGAACGCTACGAGTTCATCACAGCGGCGCCAATCGTGATCGAGGCTGACGTCTGGATCGGCGCTGCCGCCACCATCTTGCCGGGCGTGCGGATCGGTCACGACTCGGTCATCGGCGCAGGCGCCGTCGTGGCCAAGGACGTGCCGGCTTTGACCGTCGTGACCGGCGCCGGCCAGGTCGAGCGCAAACGTCTGCGACCCGGGCCAGGAGCCGAGGGCTGACCGGCGCCGTCCTTGGCGGCCGTGTCAGTATCCGCTGAGCAGGGCCTGCAGACGCGCGAGGTCAGGTTGAGGCAGGTGGCTGTAGGTCCGTCCGTGACGGTCGGGTCGCCGGCCCCAGATGAAGACGTGACGTGCTGCCGGGTCGAGGTCGATGCCGCGTTCGTCGGCGGCGTCGTCGGCGGCCCACGCCAGTCTCGCGGTGCCGGACTCGACGATCACGCGCAGGTCCCGCTGCCCGTCGCTGCGCAGGCGCACGTGGAAGTCGCTGTCCGGATCCGGGTCATGCCGGCGGCCCGCGACGAGCAGGATCTGCCCGAGTTCGCCGACGGAGTGGTCGACGAGGTCCTCACTCCCGAGTAGTCGCATGCTGATCTCATCCTCACCCGCGACGTCCCACCGATGCAGCGCGTGTTCGTTGCGCAGGTGCGGAATGAATTTCGACACCGCCATGTGCCGGCCGGTCCAGGGAATGACGGCATCCGGATCGCGGTCGAGAACATCGCCGACGAGTGCCCGCATCCGCACCTCTTCGGTGTCGAGCCGGGTGAGCAGTTCCGCGTGGCCGAGAGCCTGCAACGGGTCCTCGCGTTCTTCGAAACTTCGGGTCTCCGGCACCGCGTCGCCCTGCAGGTACGGCTCCAGATGGCGGCACACTTCCACCGCGATACCGGTCACGTGGGCGGCGATCTCGTGCGTCGTCCAACCTTCACAAGCGCTGACCGCCGCCGGGGCGGCTGCGTCGACAGTGGTCATGAATGCCTCGGCCTCGGCACTGCGCCTGATCAACATTCGTTGCCCTCCACTCGAGTCGACATACGGCCTCCACCTTAAGCACTCACCGTCTCGGCGTCGGATGCGCGCCGTCTGCCGTTCACCGAATACCGGTCCGCTGATTCGGCAACAGTCGTCTGCGGCAACGCAAGAATTCACGTGAGCGCCGCAGCCTTCACGTGACGTTTCTATTCGTTTAAGGGCCTGTCTCGGCTTACCTCGTTGAATGATCGCGTGGTCAGATTCGCAGTATCGATTCTTGTCCTGGGAATGCTTTCATTCGCAACGAATATCGCGCCGACTCGAGCCGCCGGTCAAACAATCGCCGGCACGAATACACTCACCGACAATTTCAACAACAATCGCTGCGACGGCTGGGTGCACCGGGACCTGGGTTCATCGCCGGACGGACCGTCCCACTGGCTCGCGTCCTCGGGCGCGTTTCGTCAGACGTCGAACATGTACACCGGGAGTGCCAGCGACTCCTCGCCGGACAAGTTCGGGACCGTAGCGGCGATCGGATCCAACAGCTGGACGAACGTCGACTACAGCGTGCGGGCGCGATCGTTGGACGACGACAGCTTCGGCGTCGTCTTCCGGTACACCGACGCACAGGACTACTACCGCTTCTCGATGGACCGGCAGCGGTCCTTCCGCAGGTTGATCAAGGTCGTGCGCGGCGTCGTCACCGTGCTGTGGACCATCCGCGCGGGGTACGTCACGAACCGGGGATACGGCATCCGGGTCCTGGCGGTCGGCCCGCAGCTGAGCGTCTACGTCGACGGCGTGCTGCAGCGAACGGTTGGGGACGCGGCGCTCCCCTCCGGACGCCCGGGCTTGTATACCTGGGGCAATTCCACGGTGTTCGACAGCTTCCATCTGACCTACGCGGCGTCGAGGTACACCATCGCGGTGGTGCCCGACATCCAGAACGAGACCGAATTCGCGCCGGCGCAGCTGCGGGCGCAGATGTCCTGGCTTGCCGCCGACCGAGGCAACCTGAACCTGGTCCAGGTGCTGCAGGAAGGCGATGTCGTCAACCGGCTCTCCGACCCGCGGCAATGGGCGACCGCCGAGTACTACCTCAGATACCTCGACGGGAAGGTCCCGTTCACCATCAACGCCGGCAACCACGACATGATGGATTACGGGCACGACTCCGTCCCGTACCGCGACGACGGCGGACCGTTCAACCAGTTCATCCGCACGTTCGGCAGCTACCACATCGACGGCCAGTACGCTCCGGGCGACTATCAGAACACCTATCAGCTGCTGTCCGCGGGCGGTGATGACCTGGTGGTGCTGAATCTGGTGTTCGGAGCGCCCGACTCCGTGCTGCAGTGGGCCGGCGCCGTCACAGACGAATATCGCGACCGCAGGGTCCTGCTCCTGACCCATGACTATCTGAGCCAGTACAACTCGCTCCGCGGTTCGAACGCGCACCACGACCTGTATCTGCCGACCAGCTACAACTCGTCCTGGAACAACGGTGTCGACATATGGAACACGCTCGTCCGCACACATCCGAATATCGAATTCACGTTCAACGGTCACGTTCTCGGGAACACCCCCGGCGAGATCGGCGCCGTGGGCCGGCTCACCGGCATCGACAACGCCGGGAAACCGGTCTACCAGACCGAGACCAACTTTCAGTCCACCGGTGACGGCGACGGCTACCTGCGGCTGTTCACCTTCGACACCGCCAGCCGGGCCGTCACCGTGACCACCTACTCGCCCTACCTGCACAGGTCGATCAGCGACGCGGCCAACGCGTTCACCTACCGGCCCTACTAGCCATTCACCCGATGGGCTCGCGAGCATGCATCGGGAGGCGGACGGCGAGCAGGAATGCGAGCGCCGCCACCGCGACCGCAGTAGCCGGCTGTTGGGGGGCGGGGACTACGCCTCACGCCCGCGAGCTGCCGCCGGCGATCGTGAAGGACCACAGTTCGCTGTGCACACCGACCGGCGGGGGCGCGTCGCCGCCGCTGCGCTCCTGGGCGGAACGGTGACCGTGACTGAATGCCGGTGAACTGACCCAGGCCGCGAACGCCTCCTCGTCGCGCCAGCGGGTCACGACGAGCCAGGTGGTGCGTTCGTCGGTCGGCTTGAGCAGTTCGAACCCCTCGAACCCGTCCTGGTCGTCCACCGCGCCGGCGCGGGCGGCGAAGCGCTGGGCGAGGGCATCGCCGCTGTCGGCGGGCACGGTGATCGCATTGACCTTGATGACTGTCATGGCTCGATGCTCGCACGCCTGCTGACGTGCAACCTCGGGCCCCGTCGCGGCCGGCGTCGGTGCGCGGATGGTCAGTCGGCGGCGAGCACCGCGGCGTCGGTCCTGGCCGGCTCGGCAGCGGCGCGGCGTTTCACTCGGTTCAGGACCAGCGCGCCCAGGCCTGCCGCAACGAGGCAGGCAACGGCGCCCAGGACCAATCCCGCGCGGCCTCCGAAGGTCTCGGCGACCCAGCCTGCGATCGGGCCGCCGATGGGCGTCGAGCCGAGGAACGCGACCGCCCACAGGGCCATGACCCGTCCGCGCATCTGCGGCGAGGCGGTGAGCTGAAGCGTGCTGTTGCCCTTGGCAAGAAATCCGACGCTCGCTCCGCCGACGAGCGCGAGCGCGACGAGTTCGAGCCACAGAACCGGCGCGATCGCAGCGAGCGCGAGCACCACCGCGAACAGCGCGGACGCGGCGGTGAGCGCGCGCAGGCCGGTGTTGCCCCGCGCGGCGACGTAGAGCCCACCGATCACCGCACCGACCCCCATCGACGCGGTCAGGAAACCATAGACCGCTGACCCGCCGTGGAAGGTCTGGGTGGCGACCACGGGCAGCACGACCTGGAACTCGTAGGCGAGGCAGCCGACGAGAGCCATCATCAGGAGCGGGCCGGCCAGTTCGGGGGTGCGCTTCACGTACGCCAGTCCCTCGCGGACCTGCCCCTTCGCCCGGCGCGCGGGCGGTGACGGCGCCAGCTTCGAGACGTCCAGGCGGAGCAGCGACGCGACGACGGCGACGAAGCTCGCGGCGTTGAGCATGAAGCAGATCCCGGTGCCACCGGCCGCGATGATCAGACCGGCGACGGCCGGGCCGACGGCTCGGGCGGCATTGACCAGCACCGAGTTGAGGCTGACGGCATTGCGCAGCTCGGTCGGCCCCACCATCTCCAGGACGAAGGCCTGCCGGGCCGGGTTCTCAAACGTGTTGTTGAGCCCGAGCAGAAAGGCGAGCGCGTAGACCTCCCACAGGGTGACCACGTGGGTGAGGGTGAGCACGCCCAGGATCAGCGCGAGCAGCCCCATCATCGACTGCAGTCCGATCATCAACTTGCGCTTGTCCACCCGGTCGGCGACGACGCCGCCGTACGGTCCGAGTACCAGCACCGGCAGCGTCTGCAGCGCGACTGCCAGGCCGAGCGCGGTGCCCGAGTGGGTCAGCTGCAACACCAACCACGACTGCGCGACGGTCTGCATCCAGGTGCCGACCAACGACACGGCCTGCCCGGAGAAGTACCGCCGGTAGTTGGGATTCGACAACGACGAGAACGTCTGCCGCCAGAAAGTGGCAGCCGCGGTCACCGACCCGCTCCGGCGCGCGCCGGCTCCGCAAGGCGCAACGCATCGGCGAGCGATTCCAGGGCCGGTATGGCGTCGACCAGCGCTTCGGCCTGGCCGGTCGGCAGGGTGGTGAGCCGATCGGCGAACAGCCGGGTGCGCTGGCGACGCAGCCTGGTGTGCAGTCTGGTGCCTTCCGCGGTGATCTCGACGACGACCGAACGGCGGTCGTCGACGCCGGGTGTTCGGCGCAGCAACCCGGCCGTTTCCAGCTTGCCGACGAGGCGGGAGAGCATGGTCGGGTTCAGGCCCTCGATCTCGGCCAACTCACTCATGCCCAGCGTCTTCGCGCGCGCCATGGTGCCGAGCACCGACAACTGGGTGCGGGTCATCCCGTCGCCCGCGATCTGGCGATCGACCAGCCGGGAGATGCGAGCGAGCGAGATCCGCAGCCGGTTGACGTCGTCGTCGAGCACGTGAATCACCACCCAGGTCGTACGGTTATTTGCCTTTCGGCAAGCATATAACCGCCATGCAAATGTGCACGAGCGTCACCGGCTCATGAAGGTTGCCGGATCGACGTCGACGACCAACGGACGGTGATCTGACACCGCAAGCAATGGTGTGGAGGTCTCGATCGCGCAGCCGAGATCACGGGGGCCACCTCGGAGCAGGATGTGGTCGAACTGATGGCGCGGCCGGGCGGACGGGAAGGTCGCGGCGCGGCCCAACTGCTGATATCTGGTGAGCCTCGCTGCGGTGCCGGCGCCGAGGTTGAGGTCACCCATCAGCAGGAGCGGGTCCGGCCGAGTCCGGATCTGTTTCACCAGGCGACGCAACTGCCGGCGCTTCCAGCCCGGAACGAAGGGCAGATGGGTGGCGACGACCGTCACGCCTGCGGCACCGATATCCACCCGCGCGACGACGGCCACGCGAGGTTCCTCGCGGACCACGACGATGCCCGCACCCGGTACCCACAGTGGGAGGGCAAGGGGGACGGCGGGGATCCGGAAGACTTGCGCGTTCGCGAGCGGCAACCGGCTGATCAGGGCGCAGCCGTATGCGGGTCCGGCCTTCTCCCGATCGCCGGCAGCCTGCCACCGTGACCCGGGCGTGCCGTACAGCGTGGGCGCGAACAACGAGTGCGGTGTGTTCATCGCGGCCGCCGCGACCTTCGTCAGGTCGGCACCCGCCCGAGCGTCGTTGTCCGCGATCGACTTCCTGCAGCGACATGACGTCCGCGTCGAGAGCGGCGATTGCCTCGGCGAAGCGATCCAGGTCGACCCGACCATCGGACGGCGATCGCCCCGCAGAAATGTTGAATGTCACGAAGCGCACGGCATGGTGATACCCGCGCAGCGCGTCCGATCAGCTCAGTCGGATCAGACTCCGCCCGCGGACCTACCCGCTTCCCTTTTCGGCTCCCGATTCGATCGCGTTCTTGATGGCCGGCGCCAAGCTGTTCTCGAACGATGGTTGACCGTTCGCGTACAGCGCGATGACGTGACGCAGGATCGGGAACGATGCACTGCCGCTGGACTGGGTGTACACCGGTTCGACGTACAGAAGACGACCGGCCACGGGTATCGATTCGAGATCACCGAGGACCACCTTCGAGTTACCGCCCCGCTGCAGGGTCAGGGCCTCGGTGATGGTGGTGTCGGACTCGATGTCGTTCTGCACCTGCGACGGCGCCTCGCCGCCGGCCGAACTCGATGGAAGGTCGAGTACGGTGATCGCACCGTAGTTCGGTCCTGGCTCGGAGTTCACGGACACGAACGCGGCGAGACCGCGCCCGTTCAGCGTTGCCATCGGGCTGGACAGCGAGTATCGGGCGGCACTGTAACCGTCGGCAGACATCGACATGTATTTCGACGGCAACGGAGCGCTGATCGTCCCGGCCGAACTCGCGTTGATGCTGCTGGCGCCACCGATGGTCGGATCGGTGGGGACCGACCAGAAGTCGTTGCCGCTGTAGAAGTCCGCCGGGCGCGTCACGTGGTATTTCGCCAACAGGGTGCGCTGGACGTTGAACAGATCGGTCGGATAGCGCAGCTGCGACATCAGCGCCGACGAGATGCGTGACTGCGGTTTGACCAGACCGGGGAAGATCGACTCCCAGGTCTTCAGCAGCGGGTCCGGGTGCGCCTTCTGGTTCCACTCGTAGAGCGACACCTGCCCGGTGTAAGCGTCCACGACGGCCTTGACCGAGTTCTGCATGTAGTTGACCTGGGTATTCGGCTGAGCCACCGAAGCCCCGTCGGCGACCAGCGTCGTCGATGTCGCCGAGTGGAGGTTGATCAGCTGCGAATCGGGATAGTTCGACGATGTGGTGTATCCGTCGACGATCCACTTGATCGTCCCGTTCACGACCGCCGGGTAGACGTCGCCGTCGAGGGTCAGCCACGGAGCAACCTTCGCGACGCGGGCCGCGGGATTCCGCACCTGCATCAGTTGCGAGGCCGAGTTCACCTCCGAGCTGAAGAAGATGTTCGGCGACTTCAACGAGACGGCGAACAGCAGCCGCCGCAATGCCGACCCGATCGGGATGCCGCCGTGACCCTGATAGGTCGTGTACGCCGACTTCGACGAACCGTTGCCGCCCGGATGGTCGAACTCCACGTTGCGCGAACTGCCCTTCGGCTGACCGACCACCGCGTAGGACGACGACCCGAAGCCTTGCCCGAAGTAGATCTGTTGTCGGGTGACGGGGATCTGCTGCGCGGGCGGCATCCCACCGTTCAGGAACACCGGGTTCGCCGTGTCCGGATTCACCTCGGTCGTCGGCGCCGCGACGACGCCGTAGCCGTGCGTGTACACCACGTGGGTGTTGACCCAGCTGCTCGACGGCAGCGCACTCGCCTTCAGCTCGCGAACTGCCAGGGCAACATCCTGCGATTTGGCGTTGAGGTCGTAGTGGCTCGTGTCCAGCGTCGACTTGAACGCGTAGTAGGCCTGGAGTTGCTGCTTGACGTTGAACGTCGGCGAGAGCTGATTCGGGTCGATGACCGAAGGTTGCGCGGTGGTGTTCGCCAGGTGCACCAGCGTCGAGGCGTCCGACGTGCTCGAGTCGCTGAAGGGCAACGTGGTCACGTTGCTGTTGAGACCGAATGCGGCGCGAGTGGCCTGCAGGTTGTGGCCGATCTCGGGCAGGTCCACCGTCGCAGCGCTGGGCGCCTCTCGGTAGTGGTACACCAACCCGGGCGCGGTCGAGCCGATGAGTTGCGCTGCGACCACAGCCACGACGACGGTGGCGCCGAGCAATCGCACGCGCCGGACCCGGAAGATGTTGACGACAAGCGCGCCGGCGCCCAGGAGCATGATCGCCACCATGACGTACTTCGCCGGCAATGACGCGTGGATGTCGGTGTAACCGGCGCCGGTGACCGGTCCACGCGTCGAGGTGGTGAGCCCGTAGCGCGACAGCCAGTAATTGCAGGCCTTGAGCACCAGGTATCCCGCCAGCAGCGCCGACATCAACTGGGTCATCTGCCTGGTGACCTTCTGACGCCCCCGCCGCAGTCGCCACGCCCCGTACCAGTAACCGGCGATCACGGCGATCCACAAGGCATACGTGACGGCCTGCACGAGCAGCGTCACCACCAGCTGGTGGAACGGCACGACCTCGATGTAGAAGGCGGCGTCCTTGTGGAACAGCGGGTCGGTGCGATGGAACGGCGTCGCATGTCGCCACAGCAGGTAGGTCTGCCAACTGCCGGCCGCACTCGAGCCGACCACGATCGCGGGGACGAGCGCAGCCAGCGAAACGAGGACGAACCGAAACTTCCGTTCGTACTTGCGGAAGGCCCAGCGATAGGTGTCGAAGTCGGAGGACATCTCGAGAGCCGGCCGGATGCGGGTCACCGCCCACATCGTCAGACCACCGATCAATCCGGCGATGACCCCGAACACGCAGAACAGCAGGATGCGTACCTCGATCATCGTGCTGAACACCGAACCGGCATGCACGGAGTCGAACCACATGTCCGTCGTGGTGATGCCGACGGCGACCAGGAAGAGTCTCCAGGCGACGTAGAGCGCGACAACGGCGATCAGCAGCCGGATTGTCCACCGCTTGAGACGGCCTCCTCCGACGGTGCGCTGGACGAAGGAGGATCCGGTTGCCCGACTCAGGAATGCGCCCCCGGCAGCCAGTTGCGCGAAGCCCCCCGGAATGACCGGTTTAGAAGGAACTCGGTTCGGCTTGGACAAGGGAAGCAACTCCGGACTTTGCACTAGGGGTGGTGGCTGGTCGACCCTCGGGGTCGTGTTTGGCTTGGTAGGCATCCACGACGGCGTCGGAGCTGCCATCCATGATGATCTTGCCGTTCTCGAGCCAGATCGCCCGAGTACAGCTCTCTCGGATGATCCCGAGACCGTGACTGACGAGGAACACCGTCCCGGCCTGCTCGCGCAACTCCTTGATGCGCGCCTCACTGCGGCGCCGGAACGACGCGTCACCGGTGGCCAGTGCTTCGTCGATCAGCAGGATGTCAGGGGCGCGGGCCGCGGCGATGGCGAAGCGCAGCCGTGCTCCCATACCCGAGGAGTACGTGTTCATCGGCAGGTGCACGAATTCGCCGATGCCCGCGAACTCGCAGATCGCGTCGTACTCCTCGATGATCTCGGCCGGCGTCATGCCGATCGCCAGGCAGCCGAGCAGGATGTTCTGGTCGCCGGACATCGCGCCCATCATCGCCGCCGCCACACCGAGCAGCGACGCCTGGCCGCGCGTCCACACGACTCCCTGCGAGGGCGCCATCAGCCCGGCCACAGCGCGCAGCAGCGTGGACTTGCCCGAACCGTTGGGTCCGATCAGACCGATCGCCTCGCCGCGGTAGGCCGTGAAGCTGACGCCGCGGACCGCTTTCACCGAGCGCTGACCGGGTGCTGACTCCCGCAACAGGGTGCGCCGGAACGCCGCTGCCGCACCACCCTTTCGGCCCTTGCCGATGATGCGGTAGGTCAGGTGGACGTTGTCGACGACGACGGTCGGCTCCCGGGTTTCGGTCGGGGACGCTGCCGCGCCGGTCACACCCGGTCGGTCGCTGACGGGCTCAGACATTGCCGTATCCCTCCTCGCCCCGCCAGAAGTACGGGTAGCTCAGCCCGAGCGTGCCGATGGCCCAGCCGGCGGCGAGCAGCCAGGTCCCGGGTGTCACCGGGTTCCCGACGAGCAGTGCGTGCCTGGCCAGCGAGAGGAAGACGGAGCCGGGGTTCGCCGTCAACACCGTGGACACCCAGCCCGGGTGGCCTTTGGAGAACACCCGGACGCTGTACATCACGCCGGACATGTACATCCACACGCGCGACACGAAGGGCAGGAGCTGCGTCGCGTCCGGGATCCGGGCACCGATGCGGGCGACTGCGAAGGCCAGTCCGAGGCAGAACACGGCCTGCAACCCGATTGCCGGCACGAGTTCCAACCACCGAAGCGTGGGCCGCACCCCGCTGAGCAGCAGGATCGGCACCATCACGATGAGCGAGTAGAGCAACTGCTGCAGCGAAACGAGCGTCGTCGACACCGGTAGCACCGCCCGCGGGAACTGCAGTGCGCGAACCAATCCGAGGTTGGCCGTGATCGCGCGCGATCCGGCCACGAGCGCGGTCTGGCAGAAGGCGAACACGAACACACCGACGGACAGGAACGCGATGTAGTTGGGGACGCCACGGTTCGTGTGCAACAGCAGGCCGAAGATCAGGTAGTAGACGGCGATGTTGAGCAGCGGAGTGAGCAGCTGCCAGGCCTGGCCGAGAAAACTCCGTTCGTAACCGACACTGTTCGAGGAGGTCGAGTAAGCGACGACGAACCACCGGCGTTCCCACAACCGCCGGGTGTACTCGTCCAACGGAAGACGCGCGCCGGCCCGCTGCAGACCGGGCGGCGGTTTCTTGGACCGCTTCCGGGGATGCGTCTTCGGCATCGCGGACGCGGTCCGGCGGTTCATCGACGGATCGGGCTCCGGCCACGACGAAGTCGTCCGCATTCATGAGCTCGCTGGTCATTCGGATGGTCCGATCTGGCTGCGCAGTCGACGAAGGAACCGTCGCTGCGCACGGTTGAGGCGATCGGCGAAGACCTTGTCGAGCAGCTCTGCGTCGGCCAAGGATGGGTCGTCCACGAATTTGACCAGGATTGACGCAACCTTGTCGGCCAAGGCGTCTGCCTCGGCGTCGGTGGCTCGCGGACGCAGCCGACGAAACGCCTCCAGCAAGGTGATGAACTCGGCCGCGGACGCCGGGTCGTTGAGGAGGCCACTCGTTTGCGTCAACACGCCGGACATGCCCTCGGGGTGGACCGCGTCGAGCAGTGCGGCCGCCCATTCCTGGCCCGTCCCGAGTTCGTCGCTGGGGCCGATCAGGCCCGATTGACGCAGCGCACGGGTCAGCGCCTTCACGGGTTGGTCGAAGGACTCCGAGCTCGCCAGGTCGCGCAGCCGGTCACGAGCGGCGGCCAGCCGGGTGACTTCCTGGTCGAGCTCGTCGGCAAGCGCCCGCAGCGAGTCCGAGACCGACGCGCCGTCGTTCGAGGAATCGGCCAGTTGGGCGGCGACCTGCGGCAGCGGCATGCCGAGCGCGCGCAACCGCGCTGCCCGTACGAGCGTGATCGCGTCGCGGCTGCCGTAGCGTCGGTAGCCCATCGGGTCGCGGTTCGGTTCGGGCAGCAGTCCGATGGCGTGATAGTGGCGAACTGTGCGCGGGCTCACACCCGCCAGCCGGGCGACTTCACCGACGGACAGCTGCCCGCGGGTCGTCTCTCGGTCGTCCACGGGTACAGGAAACACCTTGACGTTGCGTCAACGTCAACGACGCGCTGGCGTTCCCTCAGCCAAGCCCGCCCTGCGGCCGTTCCGAGGTGTCACATCGGTCCGAGCACCCCGTCGGCGCGGCCACCTGGGTGGTTCCGGTCGGGTCTAGTCTGCTGTTCGGACCTGGAGACGAGGGAGGGTCGATGCCGGCGACAGGGGTGCATTTCAACGGTTCGGTGAACCTGGCCGATGCCGAGACGGTGATGCGCGAGATCTCCTCACGTATCCCGGCCGGCGTGCGCCGCATGACCGAGGGTGAGACCGGAAACCGCAACTACTGGGTGTTCTTCCAGCGGCAGAAGTTCGCCGCCATGCCCGAGTTCGAAGAGGCTCCGATTCCTGAGACGGGCGGCGAGTACGAGCGGATCCCGGTTCTCCAGCTCGTCGCGGGAGTCTCGCCGGACGAGGTCAAATGGCCGGAGATCGGTTACGCGGCGGCATACGACGAGTCGTTCGAGATCTTCCGCAGACTCCAGGACGACGGGGTCATCGCGGCCGACGCCCGGATGCAGCTGCAGTTCCCGACCCCGATTGCGGCGCTGTCCATGGTGTCGCCGGACGATGCGCAGCGGCTGGCTCCGCACTACGCGCAGGCCCTGTTCGCCGACCTGCATCAGGCGCTGGACCGACTCCCCCACGACCGCATCGCGGTGCAATGGGATGTCGCGGTCGAGATCGGTTTGCTGACCGGCGGGTTCCCCGTGGAGGCACCGCCGTTCGACGCGGTCGTCGCCGGGCTCGTCGCCTGTCTCGACCAGGTGCCCGATGACGTTCCGGTCGGGGTGCACCTGTGTTACGGCGACTACCAGCACGCCCATTTCGTCCAGCCCGACTCGCTCGCGCTCCAGGTGAAGCTCGCCAACGCGCTCACCGAATCCGCACGCCGCCCGCTCGGGTTCGTCGCGTTCACCGTGCCCCAGGGTCGCGGCGATGCGGCCTATTTCGAGCCGTTGCGCGACCTTCGCGCCGGCGCTGCCACCGAGTTCGCGTTCGCCCTCGTGCCCTACCACCCCGACGACCAGCCGTCCGGCACCACCGCCGCGCAGGCTCGACTGATCGACGAGTACCTCGGCCAGTCAGCGGATGGAGTGCGGGACTGGTCGGTGTGCACCGAGTGCGGCATGGGCCGCGTCGAACGCGAGGACGTGCCGCGACTGCTCGACCTGCACCGCGAGATCGTCGCGGGCCAGGCCTGACCTCAGGGGCGAAACGCTAGCGCTTCACGCGCGATGCCGGGGAGGCGAGCCGCCCAACTGGGCTCGCGCCCGCCGTTCGACGAGCACCGGAACGAAGTCGCGAACCGTGCTGTCGGCGAACTCCGCGTACTGGCCCCGGACTGCGCGCGCGACGATCTGCGGGTCGACCTCGGGGAACATCGCGCTCATCCGGCTGCACCAACTGCTCGACCGATTCCCGCTCACGCGCCGTACCGTCCTGCTGCAGGCGAGCTGCCGTCGTCGTCATGCCCGCTCCCTCGGAGAACGCCGGTTTCGTCGAACAACCATTGCACAAAGGGTCGTGACTGGAAATGGTCCAGACCAAGCGTCACACGGTTGGCCGTACGGCCCCACCGTCGCCAACCGAACATGCGGCCGAGAACCGATGATCCGGCACAGATTGCGGCGCCTGCGGCCGGTCACGCGCAATTGCTGAGGATTGGGTGAGACAGTTCTCCCCAAGAGATCTTCGCGCATCACGCGGACGTGCTCATCAACGGCGACATCGACGGCATCGTGTCCGACTACGCCGATGACGCGGTCTTCATCACGCCGTTCATCGAGTGGTCGGCCAAGTCGGCGAACGCCAGCGTCTCCGACGGCGTCGACACCTTTGTCTTCCGAGACGGGCTGATCAGCGTCCAGACGGTGCGATACACCGCCGATCCGCAGCGCTAGTGGAGCGCGTACGCAGCTGCGGTCCAATGACGGGAATGTGACAGGTCGACCGGTTTCGCCGGTTCATCGTCGCCGATATCGTCGTCGCATCAATCCGGTCTGATGCATGCCGGTCGACTCGTCGGCTGCGCGACGGAGGCGGCACGTGTACACGATCCCGCGAGACCTCATCAAGCAGTGGGACAGCGTCAAGCACAAGTTGCCGAGCAGTATCGACAAGGCCCAGATCAACCTGTCCAGCGACGAGAAGGCCCGGCTCAAGAAGAGCCTCACCGAATTGCTCGACTCGTTCGACAAGGGCCTGAAGAGCCGGATGAAGGTCGCCGCGAGCGCGAAGACGGACGCGGATGCGAGGAAGGCCGCGGCGAAGGTGGTCCAGATCGTGGACGAGTACAAGGGCAAGGTGGATGCCGCGACCGCCAAGCATCAGAAGTTCGGCGCCGAGAACCGCAAGGCGATCGACGAAGTGCTGACCAAGATCCGCACGCATGCGGTCGCGAGTACGAAATCGTCGGCACCTGTGGCCTTTCCCAAAACAGCCATCGACGCTTGGACCGCGGCCCTGCAAACCGTCAAGGAGCGGATGTCCGCCAACGACGCGAACGCCTTCGGCGGACCGTTCCTGACAATGGTTCAAACGCCGATTCGCAACGCGTTGAACACCGTTGACGACGCCGGCAAGCGTGGCGACGACGGCGCATTGGGTACAGGCCTGAAGGCCCTGCGGTTACAACTGATCAAGACGGTCACCGTCCTCAACCAGTGGGCGACGAAGAGTCCGGCGACCCGCAACAAGGCGCGCGACGATCTCGTCAAAGCGCTCCAGAGCCTCCTGGAGTCCACCAACGCGACCGCGACGAGCCTTCGGGCCTGACGCCGCTTCCCGGACGGTCACCCGTCGCGGCGCAGAAGCACCGCCGCGCCGAGTGCCACGAGAAGCACGGACAGCGCGGCGAAGATGCCGAACTCGATCCACTGGAACGTCCAGAACCGCTCGGCCGGTTGATAGATCTCGCGAATCGTGTAACCGAGGCCGTGCATGCAGTCGTTCATCGCGGCCCGGTCCGCAACACGGGTGCAGCGGGCCGGAACTGCGATGGGTCCCGACACGACGTGCCCGTGCAGGATCACGTCGGTGCTGATCATCTGGGCCCCAGTCGGAGATCGCGCCGGATTTGGTGAATTCGGTGATGCGCGTGATCGGCGCCAGGTAATGGGGACGAATCCACAGCTCGACGATGAGCCGCACCGCGACGTAGGCCGCAACCGTGGTTGCCATCGCCGGCAACGTCCGGCGCCACAGCACGCTCGCTGCCAGGCCGAGCGCGGACGCGAACAACGCGTATCCGACCGGCGCTATCCCCTGGATGTCGAACTGCAAGCCCGCCAGGCGCGGTTCCACGACCGCATTGTGAGTACCTGACCACCACGTGACCAAGGCCGCGACAGCGGCAGCGCACACCAGCGTGAACCCGAACAGCATCTGCAGTTTCGAGAACAGCCATCTGCGCCGGGTGATCGACTGGGTCCAGACCAGGGTTGCCGTCCCGGACTCCAACTCACGCCCGATGAACGTCGCGCCGCAGAACACCCCGATCAGCAACGGGACGACAACAGTGATGTCGACGACGGTGTTGAAGCCTTGGTATCCGTCGGAAGATGCCGCCACAACTGGTCCCGGTGCGGCATGCGTCGAGGAGGTCGGCAAGATGACGACCGGTGATCCATACCGGCACCGCGAGCGCGGCGAGCAGGACGGCCGCGATCACAACCTGCAGGCGGTGTTGCCGCCAGAGGAGCCAGGTCATGCCGGGAGTCCGTCGGCGATCGGCTCGAGCGCGCGCTCGGCGCCGCAGCCGAGGTAGGCGAGCATGATCTCTTCCAGGCTCAACTCGGTGACCTCCCAGTGCGGATCATGCACAGGACCGTTCAGCCGCACCCACATGCTGACCTGCCGGTGGGTGCGTTCGATGCGCAACACGGTGTGTTCGCGCTCGATGCCACTCGTATCGCGCCGCGCTCCGGTGAGAAGGCGGTGGTCGGCGAGTATCCGGTCCACGCCGTCGGTGAGCACGGTGCGTGATTCGGTCAGTACGACAATGCGATCGCACACGCGTTCCAGGTCCGCGACGAGGTGGCTGGACAGCATCACGGTGAGCGCGCCGTCGGCGACGGCATCGGTCAGCGTGCTGAGGAAGCTGCGCCGGGCCAGCGGATCCAGAGCCGCGACGGGCTCGTCGAGCAGGAGCACGCGAGGCTGCTTGGCGAGCGCGATCGCGAGCCCCACTTGGGCGCGCTGGCCGCCGGACAGCGTGCCGACGCGCTGGTCGAGCGGGATGTGCAGCGCGCGCAGTCGATCTCGCGCCGCGTGATCGTCCCATCGTGGGTTGAGGTTCGCGCCCATGCGCAGGTGATCCTCGATCGACCAGTGCCGGTAGAGCGGGACATCCTGCGCGAGGTAGCCGACCTCACTCAAGAACGACGCGTCGTCAGCAGGTGCCTTGCCGGCAACCTCGGCTCGGCCGGCACTGGACCGGCTCAACCCGCACAACAGGCGCAGCAACGTCGTCTTGCCGGCGCCGTTTGCGCCGACGAGCCCGCACACGCGCCCTTGCGAAATCGAGAACGTGCAGTTCCGCAGTGCCCACTTCGCGCCGTACCGCTTGCTCAGCCCGGTCGCAATGATCGCGTCGCTCACGCGATCGCCGCCGCGTCCGAGGCGCGCAACACTGCGCGCACCATGCTCTCGATGTCAGCATCGCTCAGACCCGCGCCCCGTGCCCGACGTGACCCACGACGTCAGCACCCGCACCAACGCTGTCTGCTCGCTCGGCCCCGGCCCATCCGGCCGGCGCAAGACGAACGTGCCGACACCCTGCCGTCCTTCCACCAATCCCTCTCGCTCGAGGTCGCGATACGCCTTCAGCACCGTGTTGGGGTTGATGGCCAGCGCTGAGACGACCTCTTTCACCGACGGCAACTTGTCCCCCGGCTTGAGTACATCGGTCAGCAGCGCGTGGCGAACCTGTTCGACCACCTGGGCGTACGGCGGCACGTTGGACCGGGTCGACAGATGGAAAATGATCATGGTTTATCCTACTTACCTAGATGACTAGATAAGTAAACCAATGCCGAGGTCGTCAGTCAACGATCCGGCTGGTCAACTGCATGTCAGCCGATGTACGCGCGGTGTCAGCGCTGTCTCGCAGGATGCGGCTATGAGTTGTGTGTCGATACAAGCCGATGACGGTGTTTGGCTCAGCGCCCTGGACGACGGACCGCGGGACGCGCCTGTTCTCGTGGTCGTACATCCCGGCGGTGGCGGACCGGAAGCCTACGAGGCGGTCGCGGGCCATCTCGTCGAGGAACTGCGCGTCATCCGGGTTCGTCGGCGCCGCTATGTCAGCGGCGCGGTGATCACCTGCAGCATGCAACGCGAAGCAGACGACGTTGTCGCGCTCGCCTCGATGTTCGACGAACCGGTGCACCTGTTCGGGCACTCCTCCGGTGCGGTGGCCGCGCTCGAGGCTGCATCCACCCAACCGGGGCGGTTCGCCGAGTTGATCGCGTACGAGCCGCCCCTCCCGACCTCGGACCTGGTAGCGGGCGCAGCCGGCGAGCGGGCTCACCGTGCCCTCGACGCGGGCGACCCCGTCGAGGCGATGCGCATCCACTTGCGCGAGATCGCGCAGATCGACGCGTCCTTTCTCGACGACGTTCCGGACGAGACGCTGCGTGAAGCGCTCGGCCCGGTCGTCGCTGCACAACTGGCCGACAACGACGCGATCGACACCCTCGGCCTCGGCATCGATCGTTACGCCGATCTCGACCTCCCGGTGTTCCTGATCCAGGGCGAGACAAGCCCGCAACACCTGCGCCGTCGACTCGCTCAGCTTGCCGAGGTGGTGCCGAACGCGAGCACCGTCACCCTGCCTGGGCAGGGACACGTAGCCCACCTCACCGATCCAGCGGCGCTCGCCGCACAGATCGTCGAGCTCATCCACCGGGTGTAGCCACCTGGACGCTGCCGTGATCGCCCTACTCTGGCAAGGTGCGCCCCGACATCGACGAATTCCTCGCAGAGCGCGAGCACCAGTTGAAGGCTGAGCTGGCAGAGCTGACCAAACCGACCGGTGAGCTCGGTTCGATCTCCTTCGGGAAGCGAGTCGGCGAGGGAACCTCGCTGGCCGTCGATCGTCTCACTGCTGTCTCGGCGCAGGAGCAGCTGCTCACGATGCTCGAGGACGTGCGGCGGGCTCGCCGGCACGTGACCGACGGCAGCTACGGACTGTGCGAGGTGTGCGGGAAGGCTATCCCGGAAGAACGGCTCGAAGTTCGCCCCTGGGCCGTGCGATGTGTCCAACACAGCTGACCCGCGGTGGCATCAGCTTCCCGCGCGGATGGCTGCGTCGCTATTCGGCGCGGACGCGTCGGTAGCGCTCGTAGATCACGCTCGAGTCGAACGTTCTGGTCTCGATGAGATCGAGAGGAATGTTCTGAGTGACGGGCGGCAGGTACGACGTGCCACCGCCGACGACGATCGGACTCCGGAAGATGCGCAGCTCATCGACCAGGCCGACTTCGATCGCCGCTGCGGCGAGTCCGGCGCCCCCGATCTCGGCGTCCTTGTCGGTCGCCGCCAACGCTGTGGCGACTCCCTCGGCAACCGATGAGTCGGCGAGCTGGGCGTTCCCCTCGACGCTGCCGAGCGTGCGGCTGAAGACGACCTTCGGGAGGGCGGACCAGACCTGCGCGAATTCCGCACCGAGTTCGGTCTCACGCATCGACGGATCGCTCTCCCACGGCAACATCGTCTCGTAGAGCCTGCGGCCGCACACGTAGACGCCGAGCTCGCGCACTCGCGCGAGGTGGAACGCAAAGAGCTCGTCACTCGGTGCGGTCCACCCGAAAAAGCCGTCGCGGTCAGCGATGTAGCCATCCACGGAAACGCCCATCGAGAAGATCAGCACGGCCCGATGATATTCCGGCTACTCCCCCGGCACCGGCCATCGGTCGTCGATGTCCGACCATTCATCGAGGCCGACCAGCCGGAAGAAGTCCTCCATCGTCGCGCTCGATAACCCGGCGTCCGATCCGGCCAGGCCCGCGAGCGACTTGATCGCCGCGTCGGTTGCCGCGAGCAGCGCCGTCGTCGGGTAGATCGCGATCGCGAAGCCCAACGCGGTCAGGGTGGCTTGGTCTATCTCGGGAGTGAGTCCGCCGGCGACGATGTTGATCAGCTTCGGCGCGGGCACCTCGCGGGCGATGAGGGCGATCTCGTCCACGCTTCGCGGCGCCTCGATGAAGATCACGTCCGCGCCGGCTGCGGCATAGGTGTTGGCCCGCTCGATCGCCACGTCCAGCCCGCAGACCGCCCGCGCGTCGGTGCGCGCGATGATCAGTGCGTCCCGGCGTGCGTCCAATGCCGCGCCGAGCTGCGCGAGGAACGCGTCTGCGGTGACGAGTCGTTTGCCGGCGAGGTGGCCGCACCGTTTCGGGAACGCCTGGTCCTCGAGCTGGATCGCAGCCGCACCGGCCTGCTCGTACGCGCGGACCGTGCGGGCCACGGACGGCGGCGGTCCGTAACCGGTGTCGGCGTCGGCGATCAGCGGGATTTCGCCGAGGACGCCGGTGACCATCGCAACGCGATCGACCATCTCGGCCATGCCCACCAGCCCGACGTCGGGCAGCGCGAAGCCCGACGCCGCCACGCCGGCGCCGGTGAGATATCCGGCACGAAAGCCCATCCGCCGAACCAGATGCGCGCTCAGGCCGTCGAAGATCCCCGGCGCCACGATGAGCTCGCCAGCGTCGAGCTGAGCACGCAGCCGGGCGCCTGGGGACACCGCTTTCTCGGACTCGCTCATCGCGCCGTCACCACCCCTCGCCATGAGACTGTCGCCAGCCCTCGACCGACGCTATCGCGCCGCAGGGGTGCCCGGACCTGAACCAAGCACCGTACGCACCCGTGATTAACGCAGAAGCGAGCACGAGGTGGCGCGCATGAGCATTCTCTCTCTTCATCGACCGCACTGGATCGGTGCGGCGCTGTTGCATCGCAGCGACCACGGAGTCCATTCGACGATGTCGGTACCGACGCTGACCAGCGGCGAGCGCATCTTGCGCGAGGCTGTGCACAACGGGTCCGTGATCGCGGTCGGCACCGATGCGGCGCTTCACTATCGGACCTCGGGTGGCGCGTGGCGCAGGATCGCCTGGATCGACCTCGCGGAAGTGGGCTGGTCCGCACGCACCGGCAGCGTGCGCCTGCAGATCGTGGGCCCGGGCCGTCAGGTCCAGACCATCGACGTCGCGGCCGACGCGATGCTGGCGGCCTTCGCCGCCGAACGCCTCACCCACGCGCACGTCATCCGGCGCCGCGTCGAACTCAGGCCGGGTGTATTCGGCATCGTCGAGGCGATTCGCGTGTCCGACAGCGCGGCAGTCCAGTGGCGGGTGCAACTCGAACAGCCTGAACACCGTGACGATCCACTGGTGCGACAAGCCTGCCGGGATGTGATCAGCGAGCTGCGATCACTGACGGGCTGTTGAACCGCGGGCAGTGCGGGGACCTCGCCCACACCCGCGAACGCACCCTCGCAGCGGCAGCCTGACAACGTCACCGGACATCGGGACCAGGTCGTCTGCCCGATGGTGGGGTTAGCTCCACCATCGGTAGACAAGGTAGGGCCATGTCGGTCGCTGTCGAACGTCCATAGCGTCGAAATCGCCGGGTTCGACCGGCGCGACGGCGACGATTGGACGAGCGCGCATGATCTCCGTACTGCTCGCGATCCTGTCGGCGGTGCTGTACGGGACCGGTGTGGCACTCGAGCATCGACAGGCGGCGGCGACGACCTCGAGCGCCGCCGGCCGACCCCGACTCGTCCTGCTGTTGATGCGCCAGCCGAAGTGGTGGGCCGGTGCCGTGTGCGAGGTGTCGGGGTTCGCGGCTCACACCGCGGCACTGAGCAAGGGATCACTGGCGGTCGTGCAGATGCTCCTGAGTGGCTCGCTGATCGTCAGTATCGCGGTGAGCAGTGTGCTGCATCGCCGACGGTTGACCGGCCGCACCTGGCTGGCCGTGTCGGCGGTGGTGATCGGTATCGGCGCTTCGGTGGCGCTGCTCGGAACCGGCGCCCATGACCGGGGTGCCGACACCGCCGGACGTCTCGCCGTGGCCGCCATCGTGAGTGGGTTCGTCGCCACCCCCGTGGCACTCGCCGCGTTCGCCGCCCGAGGGCGCCGCCGCCCGCTGTTGCTCGGCTGTGCCGCCGGAATCGCGGACGCCGCCATCGCCGTGATCACGATGGCGCTGGCTCAGCAGGCACGGCACGGTGTCGTCGCCGTCGTGACGTCATGGCCGCTCTACGCGTTGATTGCAGGTGGTCTGGCTTCGCTGGTCGTGACACAGACCGCCTACCAGGCCGACCGGCCCTTGGTGACGCTGCCGATGATCGCCACCCTGATGCCGATCGCGAGCGTCGCGATCGGCGTAGGGGTGCTCGGCGAAACCGCGCACCTGTCCGGCATCCGGTGCGGGGCAGTCATGGTGTGTGTCCTCATGGCCGTGATCGGGCTGATCACCCTCGCCCGGGCCAGGATCGGCACCGCCCGACGTGGCGACACGGGTCCCGCTCGCGACGAGAGCCCGCTCGCTGTCGCCGGCTGACGGTCAAGAGATCGCAGTCGCTGGAGCGAAACGGCGCGCAGGTGCGCGAACTGACCTCGCTCATGCCACGTCGTGGCCGCGATGTTCCTCGCCCACGTCGTGGCCGCGATGTAAGGGGGGGAAGATCGAAGATTGGCGGCACAGGTCGGCGAGTAAATCAGGAGCCGATCCCGGCGGCGACGAACGCCGCGGCGAAGCCGAGCTTCTGCCCGTCCACGGACGGGTGCACGCTGCCCGGGTCGGTGACAGTCGTGTACTTGCGCGTCGCGCGGTCATAGCTGATGGTCTCGGTGATCGGGTTGATCCACGGGTCGCTCGTGCACAAGCCGTGGCCGGCGAAGGTTGCCTGCGAGTCGACGTAGGTCGCCCACGGGCCGGCCGCAGCCGCCGAGTAGGCGATCGCGGCGTCCGCGACAGCGACGCCCCGATCGACCCAGGTCGCGTCGGCGGCTGCGATCTTGACCGGAGTCCTGGCATTCACCGAGCCGATGACGCAGTCCGCGGTGCCCGTCGGCTGGAACAATTGCGGATAGCCGGCGATGTAGACGTGCGCGTTCGGAGCCAGCGTATGGATCGTGGCGAGCACCGACCGCCAGGGATGAATGAGCGTGCCGTAGGGCGATCGCACGTTCGAGCCGATGCCGTTCAGCGCGGCCAACCGTTTCGTGGTCGGCCCGACGATCTTCGGGTCGAGCGCGCAACCGCGGCCCGGGTTCCCGATGCGGTACTTGCCGATCGTGGCGAACGCGCATGCTGCGACGATCTTCGCGAAGCCCAGGTCGTTGCCGCCGATCGTCAGGGTGACCGTCTGGGTCTGCGGGCCGAGCACTGGCGCTCGCGCTGCACCGCAGGCCTCGACGCCGTCGGTCGTCGCGGTCGAACACAACTGGGCCGGCTCCGGTTCACCGTCCGGCGCCTTGTTGCCGTTCGCGTTCGGGGCGAACAAATCTGCGGTGACCGCGCCACTGCATGCCACGAAACCCAGTGATCCGAGATTGCGTTCGGCGTCGAGTACACCGCTGTAGGCCTCCGGAGAGCGGTGGCACACGTTCGTGCCGGGGATCGCGGTGCCCGGTAGGTAGTCATACGTTCCTTCCCCGGCGCTGTAGGAGTCACCGAATGCTGCATACGGCTGCCCGACGGCGCCGTCGCTCTCGAGCACCGGCTGCGCACGCACTGCCGGCGCGGTCGCGGCGCTCAACGTCATCGCAGCGAGCGCGGCCACGGCGGCCGTCGCAGCGCGCCGCATCGACGGGATGGTCGTGATCCACATGCTGAACTCCCTGCTCGGAACGTGGGTCGGCCCGCTCGATCGGCGCTGCGGCGACGGGTGCGATAGGGACTATCCACACGGCGCGCGCCGATGTATGTAGGCGCCGTGACACTTCCCCGCACTCGGTTTCGCACAGACCCTGCACCGGCCCGTGCATAAGGTGCACGGGTGGATGAGGAACAAGGCGATCTCGACCGCTTCTTGGCCGGGGCCGACGTGGAGGACTCCGTGTTCGCGCTGCGCCCGGACTACCGAACGCTGCTGATCGCCACCGACGGCATCGTCCCCGGTCCCGGCGACGCGCGCAGCGAACAGCTGCTGCACGCTGCCGAGACCAGCGCGCGGGACACACTCGCGGACCAGGCCGTGGACCAGCTGCCACATGTCGCCGCCTGGCGCGAGGCCTTCCGCAGCTTCGGCGCCAAGCCGCAGCGAACACGCAACAGCCTGGAGGCACTGCTGCGTCGCGCACCGGACGGCCTGCCGCGGGTCAACCGCCTGACCGACATCTACAACGCCATCTCGGTCTCACACCAGATACCCCTCGGCGGGGAAGACCTGACCCACTACATCGGCTCACCCCACCTGGTCCGCGCCGACGGGACCGAGGCGTTCGACACGACCGCCCACGGCGAACCGGTCACCGAACACCCCGAGCCGGGCGAGGTCGTGTGGCGCGACGACGCCGGCGTCACCTGCCGACGCTGGAACTGGCGCCAGACCACGCGCACCCAGTTGCACGAGGGCACCACCGCCGCGCTGTTCATCCTCGACGGCCTCGACCCGCTCCCCGACGACGCCCTCCACGCCGCCGCCGATGACCTGCTCACCCAGCTGGCCGCCACCAGCCCGTCACT
Organism: uncultured Actinomycetota bacterium; assembly: GCA_963850835.1. Taxonomy (GTDB): domain Bacteria; phylum Actinomycetota; class Actinomycetes; order Mycobacteriales; family Jatrophihabitantaceae; genus Jatrophihabitans. The sequence continues at coordinate 221,186 of CAWKNB010000013.1, forward strand.
GAGGTCGGCCGTGCGACTGATCCGGCGGTGAGGTGACCGATCTGACCGGCACGCCGCCGCTGCGTAGCCGACAATGAAAGGCAGACGCCGCCCCTGAGCGTCCCGGACGAGCACGCCGTACCCGGTCAGCGACAAGACGGTGTCCCAAGGACCGTCATGTACGACACAGCCCAAATTCTCGGCTCACTGCTCATCCTTGCTGCGTTCGTAGCCGCGCTCACCAAACGCCTGGACCAGTCCGGCTACACCTACCTGGCCATGAACGCCGTCGGATCGACTGTGCTTGCGGTGGAAGCCGCGATCAGCGCTGAGTGGGGCTTCCTCCTGCTCGAAGGGGTGTGGGCGGTCGTATCGCTGTTCTCGATCGCGCACCGGGCGCAGCGCTCATCGCGACGCACGAGCTAGGCCGATTCCGATCAGGTTCGGTTCATCCGGGTCTCCCTAGCGTCGTGGTGTGGCTGGGTTCTCGCTGTCTCGTCGAGCATTCCTGACGCTGAGCGGCATCACGGCACTGAGCGCAGGCTGCACAGTCGACGTCGCCGTGCGGGCCGATCCCGGGCGCAGCGGTTCGCTCGACGACGTGGACCACTTCGTACTGCTGATGCAGGAGAACAGGTCGTTCGACCAGTACTTCGGAATGCGTGCAGGCGTACGCGGGCTGCGCGATCCAGCATCGATTGCAGCCGTGCGCCGTATCCAACGGACGCACGGCGACACCGCCCCGTTCCGAATGAACACCGCAGACGAGCAGTTCACCGGCCTGGCCCTGTCGGACCCGGCGCACAGTTGGTCCGCACAACACACGGCGTGGAACGACGGCGCACTCGATCGATGGTCACTCGCCCAAGGCGATCGGGGCCGGCATTCGGAAACGGTCGCCGCAGTGATGGGCTACTACACCCGCGCCGAGTTACCCGTGCACTACGCCCTTGCCGACGCCTTCACCTTGTGCGACAACTACTTCTGCTCGGTGCTCGGCCCCACAGCCCCGAACCGACTCTTCTGGATGACCGGGAGCATCGACCCGCGAGGGCTGCACGGCGGACCGATCGTGCAGCCCATCGAGAATCTGCAGCCCGGTGCCCTGTCCTGGACCACATTCCCCGAACGTCTCGAAGAGGCCGGCATCACCTGGAAGGTGTACAACCACCTGCCGCCCGAGCAGCGCTCCGAGCTCACCAGCACCCTGCGCTACTTCCGCGCCTACCAGGATCCGGTTTCACCGCTGTACCACCGCGGCTTGGCGCCACGGTGGCCCACCGATTTCGCCCACGACGTCTCCGAGGGACGACTTCCGTCCGTCTCCTGGATCATTCCGTCCTATCCGGAGAGCGAGCACCCCAACTGGCCACCGGCGGGCGGCGCCGAGATGATCATGCATGTGCTGGCGATCCTGGTCAGCAAGCCGGCGATCTGGGAGCGCACGGCTTTGATCGTGAGCTATGACGAGAACGGCGGATTCTTCGACCACGTACCACCGCCCACACCCCCGCCCGGCGCCACCGACGAGTACCTCCCGAGCCGCGCCGCCGGCACGGCCCAGACGCCGATCGGCCTCGGGTTCCGGGTGCCGTGTCTGGTGATCTCGCCCTACAGCCGAGGTGGCCAGGTCAGCAGCGAGGTGTTCGATCACACATCCCAACTCAGGCTCCTCGGGAAGAGATTCGGCGTCGACGTCCCGCACGTGTCGCCATGGCGGCGCAGTGTGACGGGTGACATGGCCGGTTTGCTGAGCCCGTCGAACCTGGCAAGACCGGCTCTGGCTCTACCGACTCATGCGGTAGCCGCCCAGTTGTCGAAGCAGTCGTTGACCCGGCGGGCGGTGGAACTGAGACAGACTCACTGATCGTGAATGCGATCAACCGGCCGGCAAGGTCACCTCGAAGGTCGTGCAACCGTCGATGATCCGCACACTGATGCCGCCGTCGGCAGCACGCGCGAGCCGCTGGGCGAGTGCAAGCCCCAGGCCTGCCCCTTGATGATCGTCCTCTGGTGACGGCGCGCGAAACCCTGGAACGAAGATCTGCTCGACAAGTTCAGGTGCAAGTGGGTGCCCGTCGTTGCCGATCGCCACGACGACATCCGATCCGCTTCGATAGGCCCCGAGACGAACGGTCGACGCGGCGTAGCGGACGGCATTGTCGATGATGGGCGCAAGAATCCTGGTGACGATCTCGCGGTCGACGCCGACGCCGAGTCGGGTGCGCTTCGCATCGAGCGTGGGGCAGCCCGCGGCTTTCGCGGTGAATCCGGCGAAGACCTCATCGAGGTCGGCATGCGCGACGGTGCGGGAGAGGTCGCCTCGTGCAGCAGCGAGCAGCGCGTCGATCATGGTGTTCAGGTCGGTGCAGTTGTCGCGGATGGCGGCAAGTGCGGCGGCGTGCTGGCCCGGGTCTCCGGCCAGGGCGAGTTCGGCTTCCGTCATCACTCGGGCCAATGGCGTGCGCAGCTCGTGGGACAGTTCCGCGTTGAGCTGCCGTTCGTGTCGCATGAGCGCGGACACCCGGTCGAGCAACTCGTCGAGTGAACCGGCCAGTGCCTGAAGCTCGGCATAGCGTTGCTCGGCTCCGAAGCGTTGCGTCGGCGAGTACACACTCCACTGCGCAGCCTGGTCGGTCATGGCGGTCATGGGCCGCAACGCCCGCTTCGTCGAGATCCGCAGAATCGGGTAGGCGCCGATCAGGACGAGGAGGGCTACCGCTCCTGAGGCGATCATCACCAGTCGCTTGGTCTTCAGATACGGGTCGGTGTCCAGTGCTGCGACGACGGTGCCGATGCGGTGCCCGTCGGCGGTCAGCGGCAGGACGTAGAAGCGGCGGTCGTGACGAGAGGAGAAGCCGACGGCCCCACCCGCAAGTTCGGCGGCCGTCTGCGCGGCTCTGCCCCGGGCGTGCGGCGCGGCGACCACCCGCTGCCCGGCGAACACCCAGATGCCGCTGTCCAGATCGCTGTCCGTGGACGATTCACGCACGCCGACGAGCTTGCCGCCGGTGATCTCGACGACGGTGGACACGGCTTGGGCGCGGAGTCGGAGGGTGTCGTCGATCTGTTGATCAAGGCGCTGGGACACGATCACGTCGAGCGCCACTGCGAGCAACACCAGCCATCCGGCGATGGTCGTGAGCGCGAGCAGCGATACCCGCCCGCCGAGCGTGGGTTTACGCCGCGTCAGGCGTCGTCTCACCGGCGCCGCTCGATCTGGTAGCCGACGCCGCGCACGGACCGCACTCCGAGATCCGGGTCGAGTTCGGCGATCTTGCGGCGAATCTTGCTCAGGTACTGATCGAGGGTGTTGTCGGACACGATGCCGCCGGCCGGCCACCCGGCCTCGCGCAGCTGGCGGCGTCGCACCACCTCGGACGGGTCGGCAAGCAGCCGGGCGAGCAGTTTGTACTCGATCGGCGACAACCCGCGACGTTCGTCGCCCAGGTAGACGGCGTGGCCGATGGGATCCACCCGAAGCTTGGTCGGGTCGTCAGCGGCGGGAATGTGGCGGCGCATCTGTGCCCGGAGTCGTGCGACGAGCTCGGCGAACGCGAACGGCTTGGGCAGGTAGTCGTCACCCCCGCTCCCGAAGCCGGCGAGCCGGTCGGTGATGTCCTTGCGCGCCGACAAGAAGATCACCGGGACGTCGACGCCGTCTGCCCGCAACGCTTGGCAGACATCGCGGCCATCAGAGTCAGGCAATCCGATGTCGAGCACGATGGCATCGGGTCGCTGCGCCACGCTGCGGATCGCCGAGCGGCCGTCGACCGCGGTGATGACCTCGAAGTCCTGCGCCCGCAACCCGCGCGCGATCAGATCGCGCAGCGCGTGGTCGTCCTCGACAAGCAGAACCCGATACATCTGATCAACCCACCGCAGACCGGATCGCGAACAAAGCCAGGCAAAACGCGCCGGCGACAATGCAATAGACGCCGAACGGGCGCAGCGATCGGCCGGCGAAATAGCGGGTCAGGAATCGCACGGACAGATACGCGGCCACGCCCGAGAGCACCGACCCGAACAGCACCTGGGGGCGGATTCCTGCGCCGAGCGGCCCGGCGAGGTCACCGAGTTTCAACACACCCGCAGCCAGGATCACCGGCGTGGCGAGCAGGAAGGAGAATCGCGCGGCGTCCTCGCGGGTCAGCCCGCGGGTCATTCCCCCGCTGGTGGTCACGCCGGAGCGCGAGATCCCCGGAGCGAGGGCGAGAATCTGCGCAGCACCGACCTGGACCGCGTGCGTGAGCGGCAAGGACGCGAGCCGGCGGTCGGACTCCGGCCCGGTGATGCGTTCATCGACGTACTCGGTGTCCACGGCTCGGTCGCGACGCGAATGTTCGATCCACAGCAGGATCAGCCCGTTGATCATCAGGAAGCAGGCGGTCGGCACCGGCCTCGAGAGCGTCGTGCGGAAGGCGTGTTCGGCCAATAGACCGACCAGGCCGACCGGAATGGTCGCGGCGATCAACAACCACGCCAATCGCTGGTCGGAGGTGACGATTCTGCGCCGAACGATGCTGGTTCCGAACCCCTTCGCCAGACGCACCCAGTCCCGCCAGAAGAAAATGATGAGCGCAATTGCCGTGGCAACATGCAAACCGACGATGAACGCGAGATACGGCGATTCGGGGGCGCGGACATCGAGATCCTTGGCCCAAGTCCCACCGATCACCGCCGGGATCAGCACGCTGTGCCCGAGACTGGAGACCGGAAACAACTCCGTGGCACCCTGCACGACCCCGATGACACCGGCTTCCAGCCAGCTCAGCTGATTCGACACACCCAGAAATTACTATAACGACGGTAGTAGTACTGGTGGAGTCTCAGGACACGGCAAGACCGGCTCAGCCGACCGCCGGAGACGTTCGATAGACCGTGTACCGGCCGACCCGTCTGAACCGGGTCAGCCCGGTGATCTCGCGCTCCGTCGCCGGCGAGACGCCCGTGCCGGCCCGGATCAGGATGACAGCATCCCCTGAGAGCAGGTAGTGGCGCAGGTCGTGCTGCCATCGTTCGTTCCGTGCTCGGCTCACGGGTGCCCTGTCCACGCCGTAGGTCCGCCCGGTGACGTCGATCCAGTTCGGGCAGCCGTGTGCGAGTCCGCGGCTCAACGCGTTCAGTTCGATGAGCGCCATCGCCGAGTCGGCCATCACGCACCTACTCGACTCGACGGACTCGGCCAACTGCGCACCGGGAAAGGGTTGAACCGCGTTGCGGACAACGACTGCCTGGTTGATGGTCGCCGCTGCCGCCGCCGCGATCAGGACGAACGCGATCGCCCGGTTCGTTAGGACCGTACGGTTTCCGAAGCCTCGGTGCGTCGCCGCAGCCAGCACGAGCGACGCCGACGCGGCAGCGTAACCGGCATAGAAGGTGAAGAACGACGGGGCGGCCAGCAGCACGACCAGTTGTGCGACCAGGACCACCAGCAAGATCCGGCATCGGGTGACTCGCCAGGCCGATGCGCCGGCAACGACGAGGAGCGCGGCCAGGACGAGCAGGACGAGCCGCACGACCGACGGCGACGCCCCTCGGAGCACGCTCCACAGCGAGGCCACCTGCTCGATCCGTTGCACCGACGAGGTAGCGCTTCGTGGTCGCCCCAGCTGCTCGGCGATCACCATTCGCCACATCATCGCCGGAGCGCTGATGAAGAACACACCGTTCACCGCGATCACGGCTGCGCCGAAACCTGCCGCCAGCGACGACGCCTGGCGACGTCGCACAGCGCATTGCCAGGCGATCACGATCACGGCCGGCACGATCCACCAGATCTTCGTACTGACGGCGATGCCGAGAAATACGCCCGCGACCATCAGCTCTCGCCGGCGCGCGATTCCGTGCGCGAGACGGGTTTCGTTCGCAGCCACCGCCAGCAATGCCGCCAGGAACGCGGCGCTGCCCAGCGGCTCAAGACGCACCGCGAGCTCCGCCCCGACCGCGGCCGACCAGACCGCATAGAACAGACCGCCGATCAGGGCCGGGCCGCGGGAGAGTCCGAATCGGCGCGCCACCAGGACAACGAGCGCCGCATTGAGCGCGCCGAGCGCCTCGAAACCCGTGTTCGCGAGCACGTAACCGAGGTGGTCGCCGACCAAGCGCCCGAAGGCCGCGAACGGCGCGAGCGCGAGCATGACGGCAGGCGGATGCAGCAGCACGAAGTCGCGATATGGCAGGCGGCCGAACGTCAGTGCATCAGCCGCGCTGTAGTAGACACTGCCGTCGTAGCCGAAGTTGCCCCACACCCCGCCTCGACTCAAAAGCACGGTCGCACTGCGCAGCGCGAACGCAATGCAGAAAATGATCGACGCATCGCGTGAGACCCGTGGCGCGCTGATCCGCGCGGCGCCGCGCGCAACGCGTTCCCTCACCTCGATGGCCATCGTCATCGATGCTGACCAAGGAGATCTGAACGCAGCCTGATCGGATCACCGCGTGTACAGGCCTGATTCAGACGCTGCGAACGAGAGTCGGAGCGTGACAGCCGACGTTCCGCGTGTGCCGATCCGCGGCCGGCCGGCGACACCAGGTAGGGCCTCGTCGGCAACGGCCACATCGGTTGCCGCGGCACTCATCGTGGCCGCAGCCCTCATCACCTGGTTGGCGCGCTGGGGCCCGGACTGGCCGGCGCAGGAGTTCAGGGCGTGGTCGGCGGCCCACGACGGCTTGACCGCATGGACGAATCGCTGGTACTCCGGCCTCGCGCTGCCCGGATACTCCGTGATCTACCCGGTCGTGAGTGCAGCGTTGGGCGCATCATTGACCGGCGTCGTGGCCGTCGCCGCCGCGTATGTCGGTGCACTGCGATTCGCACCGTCGCGCAGCCGACCGGCGCGCATCGGTTTCGAGATCTCCGTCGCGTTCGTGCTCTGTACGGATCTGCTGATCGGACAACTCCCTTATCTCGTCGGGGTCGCGTTCGGGGTCTGGGGCCTGCGAGCCGCCCGAGCCGACCGCCCGGTGCTGGCGGCCGGCGCGGCGGCCGGTTGCTCGCTGGCCAGCCCACTCGCCGGCGCCTTCCTCCTGATCGCCACACCTGCGGTTGCGCGCGCACTCGGGGTCCGGCGCGCCTACCCTCTACTCGCAGCAGTGACCGGCGCCGTCGTCGCCGCCACGGTCGGCGGCGGGAGCGGGCCCTTCCCGTTCCGGCTTCGGTCGCTGATCTGGATCGCCCTGTTCGTCGGCCTGACCTTCGTCTGCACCCGCCGTCGCGACGCCGAGATACGCATGTTCGCCGCGACGTACGCGCTCGCAACGATCGCCGCATTGGCGGTAGCCAACCCGATCGGCGGGAACATCACGAGATTCGGTCAACTGGTGGCGCTGCCGCTGGCGTGGATCCTCGCCGCGCGGCTGGGCTGGCGCACGACGGTGACATCCGCGATGGTCGCCATGGCCGCGTTGTGGGCCGCGTGGCCGGCCATCGGATCGATCACGCACGGCGCGGCAGATCCCTCGCAGCATCAGGCCTACTACGCCGGATTGCTGACCCAGCTTCGGCACGAGAATCCGCGCGAAGGCAGGCTGGAGGTCGTCTTCACCCGTGAGCACTGGGAGTCGCTGTACGTGGCACAGGCCTTCCCGATCGCGCGCGGGTGGGAACGGCAGACCGATCTCGCGGTCAATCCCGAGCTGTATCACCCACTGACCGCCGAGAGCTATCGGCACTGGCTCGACGCGAACGGTGTCGGGCTCGTTGCTCTGCCCAGCGCTCCGATCGACTACGGGGGCGCGGCCGAAGCCGCCCTGCTCAAGCACCCGCCTGCATACCTCATCCCGATCTGGCATGACCACAACTGGCGGCTGTGGAAAGTGCGCGACGCGGTGCCTTTGGTATCGGGGGCTGCCACGCTGCAGACCATGGGAACCGCGTCGCTCGTCCTCGCGTTCGCGCGCCCGGGCCTCGCCGAGATCCGAGTCAGATCCAGCGCGCTGTGGACCGTTGTCGGTGGAAACGCCTGTGTGAGCGATGGCCACGACGGCTGGCTCGACGTGCGTGCTGCCACGACCGGGACGGTCACCCTCCGATCACGCATCGGCTCGCTCACCCAGGGTCCGGCGTCGGCATGTTCCTGAGCCACCGGACCGGCTCGACTAGTGACGAACCGACACGAGTGCTTCGGCAGTCTCGAACAGGCCGTGGGCGTACATGCTGACAATCAACGCGCTTGCAGAACAAGCAAGAGCGGCGGCAACCATCAGCGCGACCCATCGGCCGGATCGCGGCTTGGTCGAACTCATCAGATAGCCGACGCGACGTGCGACGTCCGAGGCGGCGTTCACGCCGAGGGCCCCGCTCGGCCGGCCGCTCCCCCGGTAGGCCAGCGTCGCCTTTGCGACTGCGCGGGCAACGCAGACCCGGTCGCCCACCGCCGCGGCGGCGTCGTCGTCCGCCCACGACTCCACCGCTCGCCGCACCGCGGCCGCCGATCTGCGCAGCATCGGGTTGGCCGACGCGGCGATCTCGGCCAGCTGGACGTAGAGGAAGTGCCGGTGCTGCAGATGCGCACGCTCGTGCGCGAGAACAGCGCGGCCCTCGTCGGTGTCCAGCTCCCGCAGCAGGCGTCGCGATACGACGGTGCGGCCGCGCAACGCGGGTACGGCATACGCCGACACACGGTCGTCATCGACGACGACAAGGCCGCTGACCCCGGGTCCGAGCGCACGGCAGCTGCGCGCTGCTATCGCGAAGCCCCGGATACCGCGAAGACATTGGGCCAACGCCATCCCGAACAGCACAGCCGCGAGGCCGGCGGCCGCGACGGCGGCCGTTGCCGGTACCGGGAAGCGGTCCGCGACGGCGTCCGGCGACCAATCACCGAGCCGGCCGGCCCACCCGAATTCGACGATGCCGAGACACGCCACGACACTGAGCATCAGCCCGGTCGCCAGCGCCACCGAGAGTGCGAGCACGACCAGCGCCCGCGCCGCCCACTTCGGTGCACACCGGTCGGCGAGCGCGTCGGCCCCGAGCCACACCAGGACGCTGGTCACCGCTGGCACGAGGAGCAGGACGACGATCATTGGCGACGCGGCCGCTTGCGCTTGGTGTCACGCACCAACTCCAGCAGCATCCGCTCATCATCGGTCCCGAGGTTCGCGACGAACTGCGCCAACACCACCGCATGATCGGATTCGTTGTCGAGCAGGCGTTGCATCTGGTAGGCGGTCATCGATGCCTGCGCCTTGTCCGGGGTGTCCGGCAGCGCGTAGACGTATGCCCGGCCGCGTTGAGTGCGGGTCAGCGCCCGCTTCTCGTGCATCCGCGCCAACGTCGTCATGACGGTGGTGTAGGCCAGTTGTCCAGGCAGCCGTGCCTGCACATCGCTCGGAGACATCGGCTCGCTGCTCGCGGCCAGACACTCCAGAACCTCGCGCTCGAGTTCGCCGCGTTCGCGCCGGCTCACCATGAACTCCTCCTACCGTCGGCGTCGATGATATCCGGCGGCTCAGTGCCGTTCGGCGTGCAACGCACGACGTGCCGACGGCGCGGCCGCCGTATCGACCTTGCTGTAGGCGAGGTAGGTGACAGCGGCGAGGATCAGCAGACCGAACACGAGGGCGACCGGGCCGGGCCCGAGGTCGAGACCGCCACGCGCGTGCGATACCCCCAGCCAATCCGCAACCGAGGCACCCAACGGCCGGGTGAGGACGTACGCCGCCCAGAATGCCAGCACCGCGTTCAAGCCGAACCACCGATAACCGGCGGCAGGGATCATGATGGCAACTGCGAACAGCACCGCCGACCCGAGGTAACCCAGGTGCAGCGTGGTCGCCGCCAAGTCGCCCACTGCCGTGCCCAGCGCGAAGGTCGCCACGACTGCCGCCCAGTAGAACAGTTCGCGCCGACGCGTATAGATCGAGTGGATCGACAACGTGCCTTCTGACCGATACCAGCCGAAGAACACCCCGGCCAACACGATCGCAAAGACGATCGTGGAAACGACGTACGGCACGTGCAGCGCAACATGCATCACGTCAGCTGCCATCGTGCCGAACACACCCACCATCGCCACCGCGGTCCAGTACGGCCAGGCCCGGTAACGCGGCACCCGCAGTTGCATCGCCAACGCGACGCAGAAAGCGGCAAATCCCAAGATCACGGCCAGGATCGGTGGCAGGGCGTGCACCATAAAGTCCGAGGCCGACTCGCCGAATGCGGTGCTCAGTGCTTTCACGACCCAGAAGAACGCGGTCACTTCCGGCACCTTGCTCATTGCCGACACCGCGGGTTTGCGCGTCACACCGCTCACTGGAGCAGAATGTCAGCACTACTACCGAAGCGCTCGTTGTTCCCTTGGCTGGTTCTCATCGGTCGCACGCCCACCGCCGGCTGTCATGCTCCGGCGGCCGCGGTCAGGTTGGGTTCATTCAGCAGCGACAACGCTTGGCATCGTGACAGATCTCGCCGTCGACAACGACTGGCAAACACGCGTCTTCGTCGTCATCCCCACCTACAACGAACACGACTCGCTCCCGCGAGTTGTGGCGGGAATCGTCGCGCTGGGGATTCCGGGGCTGCAGATCCTGATCGTCGACGACAACTCACCGGACGGCACGGGGCACGTCGCAGACCGACTCGCCGCCGAGCCCGCCAATCAACTCTCGGTGCTCCATCGTCCGGTCAAAGCCGGCCTGGGCAGCGCCTACATCGACGGCATCAGCCGAGCCCTCGATTCCAGCGCCCAGGTCATCGTGCAGATGGATGCGGACTTGTCCCATTCGCCGTCGAGCATTCCCATCATGCTCCGGGCACTGCACTATCGCGGCAGCGGCGTCGTCATCGGCTCGCGCTATGCGTACGGCGGTTGCATCGATGCCAAATGGCCACGGCGCCGCCGCTGGCTGTCGCGCAACGCGAACCGCTACCTCAATCTTGTCCTGAACCTCGGGGTACGCGATGCCACGTCCGGGTTCAAGGCATGGCAGGCCGAGGCCCTCCACGACATCGACTTCGCCACGATCAGGGCGTCGGGTTACGCCTTCCAGTTCGAATCGACGTTCCGCGCCGCTCGCCAGGGTTGGGAACTGCTCGAGGTGCCGATCAGCTTCCAAGACCGGACTACCGGGCGCTCGAAGATGAGCGGCCGCGACATCTCCGAATCGCTGTTTGCGCCTTGGCGACTGCGCTTCAGCCGGCCTGCGACGACCAGCGGACACCTGGTCCGTGTGCACTGAACGGCACACCGATCCGGCGGCGTCCGCGACGGATCGGACCAGGTTGATGTGACGGCGGCGGTAGCCGGCGCGAGCACGGCGGATCACCGCAAGCCGCCGGCCCGCTCTGTGCGCGTCTTCGCTGTGCGCCGGCCGGTGCTGTGGCTCGTGGTCGTGTCGGTGCTGCACGCCGCGAGCCCGATCCTGGTCCTCGGCGTGCACTGGTGGTTCGGTATCGACGAAACCGTCTATCTCAGCCAGATCAACGCCCACGTCCAGCCTGGATTGTTCTCGGCCCCACGCGCGCGCGGCTCAGCCCTGATCGCGGCTCCCGTGACGGTGGTCACCGCGTCGACGGCAGCGGTGCGCCTGTGGCTCAGTGTCCTGTCCGGGGTCGGGTTGTTCCTCGCGTTCCTGCCCTGGCTGCGGGCGCGTCGCGGATATGTGGCGCCGCTCGCGGCCGCACTGTTCAGCTCGGTCTGGTCCGCGGTCTACTACGGCTTCACCGTCATGCCCAACGAATGGGTCGCCTACGGTGCGCTCGCGGCTTGCGGATCCATGCTCTGCTATCTGCGCGACGGGCAACGCCGCTTCCTCGCGATCGCGGCGATCGCGTGTGCTGGCGTCGGGTTGTTCCGACCGTCCGACGCCCTGTATCTCCTTGCCGGCATAGGTTTGGGCAGCATGCTCATCCCGGCCGGATGGCAGCGGCGAATGATTGTCACGGCGGCATTGGCCGCCGGGGTGCTGGCCGGCGTCGCGGAATGGATCGTCGAAGCCGAGCTCAGCTTCGGCGGGGTCATGCGTCGGGTGCATCTCGCGCAGGCCGAAAACGGCGGCGGCGGACTGCACTTCGCCGGCGCTGCACAGGCCCGGGCGCTCGCCGGACCGACGCTGTGCCGCAACGGCTGCCACGTCGATGCCCCATTCCCCTATCAATTGTGGTGGGTGTTCCTCGCCGCCTTCGCGCTTGTCGGGATCATCTCGGCCGGCCGTACGCGCCGCTCCCGGCCGGAGTTCGTAGCCGCCGTCGTCGCTCTCGTGATGGCGGCTCAATACCTGTTCACCGTGACCTATGCAGCGCCGCGATTCCTGCTGCCCACGTATGCGTTGCTGTCGATTCCGTGCGCGGCAGGGCTCATCGCCTGCGCACGAACTCCGCGATCGGGAGCACCGCGCGCTGTCGTGGTGTCCCTGCTCGTGCTCGGCCTGTCCGCCCATACGGCTGTGCAGCTGCGAGTTGTCCTGACGAAGTTGAAGCCTTTCGAGACCCGCAGCTACCACGGCTACCTGGCCGACGGGCACCAGTTCGTCGAGCACGGAATCCATCGGCCCTGCCTCGTGCTCGGCGGTCCCGCGGCCGATCAGATCGCATATGCAACGGGATGCACCGATACGCCCACAAGCCTCGCTCGGGCCCGCATCGCAGCCGGCCGCGGGACCCAGTTCGTGTGGTTCCGCGCTGCCGCCCCGCCGACCTGGCCCGGAATCGCATGGCATCCAGTGGTCCTTCGTCGGCCGATCGGCACGACGACCACTGTCTACCTCGGTGTGCGGTGACATCTCTCGCACCCGGTCGCGCTCACGACGATGAACGGCCGGGCGAACATCCGTGATCACGAACGACCTGCGGCTCGCCATCGGGATCGCGCTGCTGGTCGCCGCAGCGGCGGCGGTGCTCGCCTGGTTCGGGGTACGGCAACGGCGCGCGATCGCCACCGCAACGCTGCGTGCGGCTGCCCAGCTCACCGTCCTGGCGGCCGTGCTTCGCGGCGTGTTCGCCGCACCGTTCGCAGCCATTGCCGTCATCGCGACCATGTTCGGTGTTGCGGTGTGGACCTCCGCGCGGCGCAACCGCGCCCACCCGCGCGCAATGCGCGCCACGACCTACGCGTGTGGCGCGGGAGCGCTCGTCGCGATCGGCATCGTGTTCGCAGTCCCCATGGTCGAACGCAACACCCGCACGTTGGTCGCAGTCGCCGGCATCGTGATCGGCGGCTGCATGACCGCCGCGACCTTGACGGGTCGACACCTGAGCCAGGCGTTGGTGCAACGACGCGAGGAAGTCGAGGCCTGGCTCGCGTTGGGAGCAACCAACCGTGCGGCCGTCCTGGATCTCGCGCGCTCGGCCGTTTACAACGCGCTCGTGCCTGCCTTGGACCAGACCCGCACGGTCGGCCTCGTCACCCTTCCCGGCGCGTTCGTCGGAGCGCTGGTCGGTGGGGCAAGTGCTGCTGGAGCCGCCCGGTTCCAGCTCACTGTGCTCGTCGCACTGCTGTGCGCGGAAGCGGTCACCGCGGTCACGCTGGCGTGGATGCTCGGTGCGCCCAGCACATTGCCGGACCCGGAGCACTGACGCAGATGAGCACCAGCTGGTCAGGCAGGGTTCAGCCAGCTCGATACATCGTCAAGACGATGAACGGTCGACGGTCCGAGGACGCTTCGCCGAGGCACGCGACGACGGAGCGCGTCTGGACGGCGCTCGTCGCGATCGCAGTCGCCGCAGGAATCGCCAGCGCGGTGTTGTTCATTCCCGCGAGCATCGTCCTTGCCGCCGCGATCGACGGCGTGCTCGTTGCCGTTGTCGCTGTCGGCGTCCGACAGTCGGCGCTGATCTCCATGGCACGATCGGACCGACGAGCGATGATGCGCTGGCTGCGCCGTGGAATTGTCGGCGGGGCGGCCGGCGCCGTCGCGTTGGCCGGACTGTTCCGCATCATCGGGCCTGCGGCACTGGGCATCGTCGCCGTCCTCGGTCTCACCTGCCCACAACTCTGGGTGGCCGTCGCCGACGCGCGCGGTGGAGTCCGGCAAGGGCGATCGCGCAGCTCGTCCCACCCGCGGTGGCCGCGACCGGAGGCGCTGGCGGTCATGTCCTGCAGCGACCTGTGTGCGCTCTGGCGCGAGAGCTGCGTGGAGCTCACCGATGCGCAGGCATTCGACGACGTGACCGCGCTGTCCGACCTCCGCCGTGACGTGCTCGACGAGCTCACCCGCCGCGATGCCGATGGGGTGTCCAGATGGTTGCGCGCCGGAGCGGGCGCAACCCTCGATCCCGATCGATACCTCCACGCCTGACCCTCAAGCTCATCGCGCCGACGACACGTTCGAACTGAACGCCCCACGTTCGCCGGAGGCCGCGCTGACGCTGCGGCAGCCGCGCACCCGCTCCGCCCAGCGAACTGACCGTGCACGGGCATCGAGATCTGGGTGAACACCTGCGGGCATCCGCGCGAAGCGGTCGCGGCTTTGGTAGGACGGTGCACGTGACAGACGCCAACACCTTCATCCTCGTGATGGTGGTCATCGTCGGGTTGGGATTCGACTTCACAAATGGCTTCCACGACTCGGCCAATGCGATGGCGACGTCGATCAGAGCGATGTCACGATCGTGGTGGTTTTCGCTGGTTTGGCCAGCGGCGTGGCCTGGAATGTGACGCCGCTCGCCGCACTGCGACGACTACGCGAAGCCGTGCACCGCCTCTTCGGCGGCTCGGCCGAACAAGGAACACCGCCCACCATTCTCAGCCTGCTGGTCGGGCCGGCCCGCACCGACGACCACCAGACTTGACACAGATCTCTCAACGCCGCATGGCGGCGAGCACGTGAACTCGCGTCACCAACCGATGGTCCCTGGGCCGCCCTTGAACGGGCCGACCACGTCGTCGGTGATCCAGCCGGCGTAGAAGCCGCCGTCCTGGGCGCGGACCCGCTCCCCATCCACTGCACATTCGAGTTGCGATGGGGAGAACGCGACATGGTCGGCGAGCTGAACGTATCCGGCTGCCGGGTGTTCGTAGCACCACGCCGCTGCGGCAAGCTTCCGACCGCCAGGTGCAGCCACATCCCAATACGTCGCGCTGCCCTTCCATTCGCAATAGGTCGACCGAGCTGCCGAGCGGGACAGTGCGCCGACAGCGACGTCGCCGGGCGGGAGGTACCACGTCGGCGGATGACTGGTCTCCAGCACCCGCCACGCCGCTCGCGAATCCGCGACCAGCACGCCGTCCAACCGCACCTCGACGTGCCGCTCCGAGCGCACGCAGGCCGGTGGGCGCGGGTAGTCCCACACCGACTCCTGACCCGGCCCAGGAGTCACTCGATCGCGACGAACACCCATATGTCCATCCTGCCCTCCGTCACAGCGAGTGGGGCGTGAGCCGTCGACACCTGTCGGCCGGGGGTACGCACTCCGAATTCGGCCGCGGATCGTCAAGGGTTCACCCGGAATTGCAATGGTGGTCGAGCCCTGCTCACTATCCGAACGCCTGGGCTGCAGGGCATCCTTCTTGCGAGATGCGGCTAAGGAGTGAGGATGGGCGCGGAACGGGAGCGGATTGCCGAGTTCGGGCACCTGGAAGACGGGTTGCTGGAAGGCGGCGCGTGGTATCGGTGGGGGCCCTATGTCAGCGAGCGGCAGTGGGGCACAGTCCGCGAGGACTACAGCGCTGACGGCAACGCGTGGGATTACCTGCCCCACGATCATGCCCGCTCTCGGGCCTACCGCTGGGGTGAGGACGGCCTGGCCGGGTTCTGCGACATTCATCAGCGCCTGTGCCTGTCGTTGGCATTGTGGAACGGGCGCGACCCCATCATCAAGGAGCGTGCTTTCGGGCTCACCGGTCCGCAGGGCAACCACGGCGAGGACGTCAAGGAGTACTGGTGGTACCTCGACGCGGTGCCGAGCCACTCCTGGAACCGGTGGCGGTATCACTATCCGCAGGCGGCCTACCCGTACGAGGATCTGATCGAGACCAATGCACGCCGGGACCGCTACCAACCCGAGTACGAGTTGCTCGACACCGGCGTGTTCGACGACGACCGGTACTGGATCACCGAGGTCCATTACGCCAAGGCCGGCCCGGACGACATCCTGATGACCGTCCGGCTCACCAATGCCGGGCCCGAAGCCGACACCGTACACGTGCTGCCCACGGTCTGGTTCCGCAACACCTGGGGCTGGGGCGATGACGACGCTCGGCCCAGCCTGCGCGCGTCCGGGCCTCGTTCGGTCACCCTCGACCATCCGGTCGTCGGTGCGATGGAGATCCTCGCCGGCACCGGACCGGACGGAGCCGATCCCGAACTGCTCTTCTGCGAGAACGAGACGAACGTCGAGAGGTTGTACGGGGCGGATCCGGTCACCCCGTATCCGAAGGACGGCGTCAACGATCGCGTCGTCCACGGCGCCCCGACCGTCAACCCCGACGGCACCGGCACCAAATGCGCGTTCTGGTACCGGCTGACCGTGCCGGCCGGCCAGACGGTCGAAGTGCGGCTGCGGCTGCGGCCGGAAGGATCCGAGCCAGTCGTCGCGGCCGACGCGCTCGGTGCGGACTTCGCGCAGGTCGTGACCGAGCGCCGGGCCGAGGCGGAGGAGTTCCATTCCGAGCTCACTCCGGCCGCGGCCAGCGCCGACGAGGCCATGGTGCTCCGGCAGGCATGCGCGGGCATGTTGTGGAGCAAGCAGCTGTTCTACTACGACGTCGCCCGCTGGTTGGACGGCGACCCAGGGCAGCCGCTGCCGCCCGTCGAGCGCACCTCGGGGCGGAATTCGAAATGGCGTAATTTCGAGGGCTTCGACATCATCTCGATGCCGGACAAATGGGAGTACCCGTGGTTCGCGGCGTGGGACCTCGCGTTCCACTGCGTGACGCTGGCCCACCTCGACCCGGCATTCGCGAAGTACCAGCTGATCATGGTGTGCCGGGAATGGTTCCAGCATCCCAACGGTGCGCTGCCGGCATACGAGTGGGACTTCGGCGACGTCAACCCGCCGGTGCACGCGTGGGCGGCCCTCCAGGTCTTCGCCATCGACGGCGGTCGCGACCTGGACTTCCTGAGCCGGGTCTTCGACAAGCTCCTGGTCAACTTCGGCTGGTGGGTCAACCTGCAGGATGTCGACGGCAACGATGTGTTCGCCGGCGGCTTCCTGGGCCTGGATAACATCGGACCGATCGACCGCTCGCATCTGCCGGACGGGTACGTGCTCGAACAGTCAGACGCGACCGGATGGATGGGGGCCTTCGCGGTGGCGATGGGGTCGATCGCCGCAATCCTCAACTGGTCCGGCAGCCGCGGTTCGCAGGATCTCGTGCTCAAGTTCCTCGAGCATTTCGCCGGCATTCGCAACGCCATGGACAACCAGGGTCTGTGGGACGACGAGGACGGGCTGTTCTACGACCGGCTGGTCGGACCATCCGGTGAGGCGGTTCCGGTGAAGGTCCGCTCGATGGTCGGGATCATTCCGGCCCTGGCCGCTGTGGTCATCGACGGAGACATGCTGCGCAACGCCATGACCATGAACAAGCGATTCATGCGGTTCCTGGAACGCGAGGGCGTCGGCGACATCGCGAAACTGGCCGACACCCCGCAGTTCCGCGGTGACGGGGCCACACGGCGATTGCTGTTGTCCGTTGCCCGGCCGAACCAACTGCAGCGATTGTTCGGCAAACTGTTCGACGAGAACGAGTTCCTCTCCGCATACGGGCTGCGCGCATTGTCCGCCTACCACCGCGACCATCCCTACGAGTTCGAAGCCGAAGGCTTTCACGCGTCCATCGACTACGAACCCGCCGAGTCCACGACGTCGATGTTCGGCGGGAACTCCAACTGGCGCGGTCCGATCTGGTTCCCGGTCAACTACCTGGTCATCGACTCGCTCGAGCGCTACTACCGCTTCTACGGCGATGATCTCCAGCTGGAGTATCCGACCGGCTCGGGTCAGCGGCTCACGCTCGACCGAATCATTGCCGACCTGCAGGACCGTTTGATATCGCTGTTCACGAAGGACGAACACGGGCGACGGCCCTGCTTCGGAGGTACCGAACGACTGCAGACCGATCCCGCCTGGCGTGACAACCTGATCTTCAGCGAGTACTTCCACGGCGACAACGGCGCCGCGATCGGTGCGTTCCACCAGACCGGCTGGACCGGGCTGATCGCCGACGTGATCCTGCGCCGCCACGGTGCGGTCCGGGCGCTGGGTGACGTACTGCGCGACATCAGCCGACAAGCGCACGGGTGAGCGCCACCCCCGGCCTGCCGTACCCGCTCGGTGCCACGCCGCTGATGCACCGGGGCACCCCCGGCACCAACTTCGCGATCGCCTCCAGCGTCGCGGACGCGGTCACGCTGTGCCTGTTCGACCCGGACGGCGCGGAGACCCGGATTCCGCTGCTCGATCGCGAAGCCGACGTCTGGCACGCCTTCGTCCCCGCCATCGGCCCCGGCCAGGCGTACGGCTATCGCGTGGACGGGCCGTGGAATCCCTCGCGTGGTCTGCGCTGCAACCCGGCGAAGCTGCTGCTCGACCCTTACGCACGCGCGGTGAGCGGTTCGGTGTCCTTCGGGCCCGAGATACTCGGCCAGGACGAGACCGACCCGGGCCGGCCCAGTTCCATTGATTCCGCGGCGTCCATGCCGAAGAGCCTCGTGGTCGACCCAGAGTTCCCGTGGTCGGACGACGACCGGCCGTGGCGGCGGTACGCGGACACCGTGTTGTACGAGGTGCACGTCAGAGGGTTCACGATGCGCCATCCGGACATCCCGGCGCAGCTGCGCGGCACCTTCGCGGGACTGGGTCATGAAGCCGCCATCGCGCACCTGCTCGACCTCGGCGTCACCGCCGTCGAACTGCTTCCGGTGCATCAGAACGTGCCCGAGGCGTTCCTGCTCGCACGCGGCCTGACGAACTACTGGGGCTACAACACGATCGGTTTCTTCGCGCCGCACGCCGGCTACTCGGCCGCCGTCCGTGCCGGCAGGGCCGGCGGGCAAGTCCGCGAGTTCAAAGCGATGGTCGACGCTCTGCACGGCGCCGGTCTGGAAGTCGTTCTCGACGTCGTGTTCAACCACACGGCCGAGGCGGGGCCGGACGGGCCGGCACTGTGTTTTCGCGGACTCGACAACACCGCGTACTACCGGACCCAGGCCGAGGACCCAGGCGTCTATCTCGATACCACCGGCTGCGGCAACGCACTGAACGCCGGCGATCCGATGACCCTGCAGCTGATCATGGACTCACTGCGCTACTGGGTGAGCGAGATGCACGTCGACGGCTTCCGTTTCGACCTCGCGCCGACGCTCGCCCGACAGGACGGCGCGTTCGACAAGGTGTCCGCCTTCCTGGACATGGTCGCGCAGGATCCCGTCGTGTCCCGCACCAAGCTCTACGCCGAGCCGTGGGACGTCGGGCAGGCCGACAGTTACGACCTGGGCCGCTTTCCTGCCCTGTGGCGAGAATGGAACGGCAAGTACCGCGACACGATGCGCGACTTCTGGCGCAGCCATCCGGTCGGCATCGGCGAGTTCGCGACGCGATTCGCGGGCTCATCCGATCTGTACGGCACAGGCAACCGACGGCCCACCTCGTCGGTCAACCTCATCACGGTCCACGACGGCTTCACCCTGCGTGATCTCGTCTCCTACGACGACAAACACAACGAGGCCAACGGCGAGGACAACCGCGACGGTGCCGACGACAACCGATCGTGGAACTGTGGAGCGGAAGGGCCCAGCACCGATCCGGACATTCTCGCGCTGCGGGCACGACAGTCGCGAGCCATGCTCACCACCGTGCTGCTCTCGTTCGGGGTACCGATGCTGCTCGGCGGCGATGAGTTCGGGCGTACCCAGCAGGGCAACAACAATGCCTACTGCCAGGACAACGACATCAGCTGGCTCGACTGGTCCGACGTCGACGCCGAACTGCTCGAGTACACGAAACAGCTGATCGCGCTGCGACTGCGCCATCCGGTGTTCCGCCGCCGCCGCTTCCTGTCGGGATCCGAAGCGTCCCACCTGCGATGGTTCACTCCGGCCGGGATACGGATGACCGGCGCCGACTGGGCCGACCCTGCCGCCCGGGCAGTCGCCATCTACCTCGACGGCCACGACGATCCCGACTGGGCCGAGGACGGTTCATCGCTCGTCGACGACGATTTCCTGGTGCTGGTCAATTCGTGGTGGGAACCGTTGCGCTTCACCGTGCCAGTCACGCGTGCCGCTGCCCGTTGGCAACCCGAGATCGACAGCTACCAGCCGGCCACGATCACCGAAACGACCGCGTCGGCCGCCGGCGACCAGATCACCGTCGGCCCACGATCCATCAGCGTCCACCGCGCGAGGTCGACCGTAGACGCCGTCGGTCGGCAGCGCGCACGGGCCGTAGCCCGTGCGCGCCACCAGTTGTGTCAGTTGATCGTGAACGGGGCGGACACCGCGACGTCGTACGGCGTGGTGTCGTTCTTGTCCAACTGGACGATGTAGCTCCCAGGTTCGACGGTCGGCGGTCCGGAGGCGTTGATGTCACCTGCCGACTCGGCCAGCGTGGAGACCGGGAACCGGACGGTGACGGTCTTGGCCTGGCCGGCGTCGAGCGTCACCCGGGTGAACCCGACCAACCGCTGCGGCGGCACCACCACACTGCTGGTCGGTTGCGCCACGTAGATCGGCACGATGTCGGTGCCGCTTCGCGAGCCGGTGTTGGTGACCGTGAACCGGATGCGCTCGGTGCCGGTGCTCGGCACGCTCGGCGCGGCGCTCATGCCGCTGAGCGTGAACGACGTGTAGGACAGGCCGTATCCGAACGGGTACAGCGGGTTGTAGGCGTGCCCCGGCCCGGAGCCCGTCCCCGGCAGCTGGTCGAAGAACTTCGGTTGGTCGCCGAGCGGTGAGGGCGCGCCGCCGTCGAAGTCGCCTCCGACCGTCGTCGCGTCCGAAGGCCAGCTGATCGCGAGCTTGCCGCTCGGGTTGACCTTCCCGAAGATGACGTCCGCGGCGGCCTGCCCGGCCTCGGTGCTGCCCTGATAGGCCATCAGCACGCCGTCGGCCTTCTCCGCCGAGCCGAGCCCGACCGGTCGCCCGGCGATGACGACCACGATCACCGGCTTGCCGGTGTTCTCCAGCGCGGTGATCAGCGCCTGCTGATCGGCCGGCAGCGCGGGTGCCGGGTTGTCGCCCAGCCCCTCGGCGTAGGCCTTCTCGCCGACGGCGACCACGTAGGCGCTCGTCGAGCCGGCCTGTGCGACCGCGCTCGCCTGGTCAGGTGCGTAGACGGCGTTCGCGTCGGCTGCCTGAATGCCCTTCAGCACCGTCGTGCCCGGCGGGATCTGATCGGCATTGCCCATGCAGCAGACGTGACCTGCGCCGAACACGCCCTGCCAGCTCACGCTCCAGCCGCCGAGTTGGTTGGTCATCGAGTCCGCACTCGGGCCGGTGACGACGACCTTGTCCGAGGGCGAGAGCGGCAGCACGTTGTTCTGGTTGCGCAACAACGTCATCGACTCACGCGCTGCTGCGAGCGTGTCGTCGCGACCGGAGTTGACGGCATCGTTGGCCTTGCCGGCGTCCACACACGGCTTGTCCGGGTTGCTGGCGCACGGCTGGTCGAACAGGCCGAGCTGGAACTTCAGGGTGAGGATCCGACGGACCGCCTGGTTGATCCGGGCCTTCGAGATGGCGCCGGACGCGACGTCCTGCAAGATCGCGGTCTGCCACTTGTCGGGATCGAACACCTGCATGCTCATGTCGACGCCGGCGTTGACCGCCTTGGCGATGGCACCGGCGAGATCGGGCGCGATGTGGTACGCCGTCTGCAGCGCGGGGACGTCCTGGTAGTCGCTGATCACGACGCCCTTGAAGCCCATCTGGCCGCGCAGGATGTCGGTCAGCAGGTAGTGCGACGCCGTTGCCGGCACTCCGTTGATGGAGCCGGAGTCAGCCATCACCGTCTGCGCGCCGGCGTCGATTCCACCGGTATAGGACGGCAGGATCACGCTCTGCAGGTAGCTCAGCGGCAGCAGGGCCTCATTGCGGTCGTGGCCGTTGACCGACTGCGAGTACCCCGCGAAGTGCTTGACCGTGGCTGCCACCTTGCCGGAGGACTGCAGGCCGCGGATGTTCGCGGCACCCATCGCCGATGCGAGTTCCGGCTCCTCGGCCCAGGTCTCGTAGGTGCGTCCCCACCGGTTGTCGCGGGCGAGGTCTTGCACTGGGGCGAAGTCCCAGGACCATCCGGTTGCCCGCAGCGCACGCGCGGTGGCCGCGCCTCCGGAGCGCGCTGCATCCGGATCCCAGGTGGCGCCCATGCCGATCGACTGCGGGTAGAGCGGCGCCTGGTAGGGATGACCGAAGCCGTGTACCGCGTCGACGCCGAAGATCACCGGAATGTGCAGCCGCGAGTTCTTGATCGCATACTGCTGGATCATGTTGTACTCGTTGGCCCAGTCGTAGCCGGTGTCGCCCGGACCGCCGGCGCCGGTCGTGTCGATCGGGTTGTTCGTGCCGCCCGCGAGGATCGAGCCCGTGTGCTGATCGATCAAGATCTTCTTCATGCAGGTCGCGTTCGGCATGTTGAACCCGTTGTCGCCGCACCGCGTGCCGTCGGTGTCGGTCAGCGTCGTCACCAACTGCTGGTCCATCTGGCCGACCTTCTCCGGCAACGTCATCGCGTGCAGCAGCGCCGTCACCCGGGTGCTCACCGGCGCGCTCGCATTGAGCCACGCCGGCTCGGGCGCGCGCGCCCCGGCGGGGCCGACCGTCACTGCGGTCAATGCGGCCGCCGCCAACAGTGCACTCGCGCCGGCGACCACCGCCACCTTCACGCGCCTTCGCTGTCTGATGACATGACCTCGGGACTGCGCATCGGACATTGCTCGGCCTCCTAGGACGAGAATGGGTGCCCCCGCACAGGGAGATGCTCCACCCATTTCTGGATCCGGTTCAAGATAAATTTTGAACCGATCTCGGCGTGATGCAGCATCGCTGGTGCAGCGCCGCCCGATCGGGCACTACTTGCCGTTCCTCCGAAATATTTCGCAGCCGCCCAAAGTGGTGCCGCGACTTCGCCGGTCAAACTGCTTCGACGCCCGAATAGGTCTCGGTCCGGGCTGTCAGAGACCTTCGCAACGCGTCGGCATCGCTTCGCAACGCGACAAGATCAGCAGGCTGGCGCACGTCGCGTTCGGCATCGACGACGACCAGTTCCAGTTGACGTCCGATCGCGGCCAAACGTGACGACTCGGTGGTGGCGTGCGCGGTGCTGCTGAGCAACCCGATCAGCTCCCGGCCGATGGTGGGCTCGCTCGCCCCGTAGCGACGAATCTGTGCGCACGCCAATTCGAGATAATCCGCGAAGAAGTACCCCGGGATGGTAACGGTCGTTGCGCCGCTTGCCATCAGAAGCGCTGTGCCATGTTTTCGGTGCGCGATCGATGCCATGATCGTCGCGATGTGATCTATGGCCTGCACCGCGGTGTACGGATCGTTCACGGCAGGTGACAGGGCCTTGGATGCGACGTCCACCAGTTGACGGATCCCGAACGCCGGGTCTTGTTCGAGGGTGCGCTCGAACCCGATCCGGATCGATTCGTGAGCGGCCTCGGCGAGGCCGGACAGGTCAGGGGCCGGCGCACGGACCTCGGCAGGCCAGACCCACGCCAGCGGGGTACCGGCAACGACATGGTCCCCAACCCGGTGAGCGAGGCAGATATTGGTCGACGTGCGCCCGGCGGCACGTACCAACGGGTCCGGCCGCACAGCCTGAATGTAGCCGGATCGTTGCGAGCGGATGGACGCTGCGGTCGCGGGCACCGTTGGCGGCGGGCTCTCGCAGGGCGTTACCAGGACATGCCTGACCACCTCCTGCGTCCCGTTCTCGACCTTGCGCATGATCTCGTCGACCTGCATCGAGTGGGCAACGTGATGCACCTCGAACACGAGAGCGAAGAGACTGACGAACAACAGCACGATCGCCCCACTGACCGCGAGGCGCGGTATGTCCTGAGTGCGGCTCCCGCCGGAGATACCGACGGTATAGAGCCCCGCCGTGCTGTAGGCGAACGTCGCGACGAACGCGCTCAACACCAACTGATTCGGGCGATCACGAAGAAAGTTGCGGAGCAGCCGGGGTGAATACTGCGTCGAGGACAACTGCAACGCGACAACTGTCAATCCGAGGGTCAGCGCGATGACGGTGATCATCGTGCCGGCGATACTGATCAAGAGCGTTCGAGCGTCGTCAGCAGTGCCCTCGAAGACCAGCCGACGCAAGAACGAGTTCCGTGCCACCGCGACTCGGGACAACAGCGAACCGAGCACGAGCGCCAACACGACGGAGACCACCGGGAGCACCCACATCGCACCTCGCAGGTACTCCGACAACGCTTCGCGGCGCTGGCTCATGTCAGCCAGTACAGCAAGCCACCGAGCGACACGCCAGTCTCGCTAGCCGCCGCGCCGTCTCGGCATCCCACGTCGCTGCCGGAGGAGCGGGGCCTCCCGAGCCGGGCTAGAGCCCGCCGGCGAGGCCGATCAGGGTCGCTGCCTGGCTCGCGGTAAGCCAGCCACCCGAGACGAGTGTCTGCACCGACGAGGCGAAGGCCTTGAGCAGCGCGGTCTTCGCCGTCGGGTGTGACCTTCGGGGTCAGCTGCAACTCGATCGAGGTCACCGCGCTGACCAGCACGGCTGACGACGAGCTTGGTGAGGACGTTCGACGACTTGTACTTGGCCGAACCCTGCACCAGTTGGGTCGTCAGCGTGGACAGGTCCGCCGGGGTCACCGTCACCGTGAACGTCGTCGTCAGCGGTCGTGGTGTTGCCGGCCTTGTCGGTTGCCGTTGCCGTCAGCGTGTGGCTGCCGGGGCCGAAGGAGTAGGCGGGAGCATTCACGTTCGTCCAGACGAAGGACGCCACGCCCGAGCCACTGTCGGTCGCCTGTCGCCGTGATCGCGACCGTGCCGAGCACCCCATACGTCCCGGCGTTGCCGGAGAAGGTGATCGTCGGCGGCGTCAGGTCGGGCAGGGACGGAACCACACTCAGCCCAATGGTGCCGCTGTAGAGGGCGTGTCCCCAGTCAGGCGGAGGGGACGTTGGCGGTGTGGTCAGCGTTCCACGCGTTGCCCTCGCCGTAGATGCCGTCATCCGACCACACGACCTGGCGCTTGCCGTTGACCGCGGTCGAGGCCGGGGCGATGGCGAAGCCCTCCAGGTTGTCGTCGGGCAGACCGGCCGGACGGTCGTAGCTCACCACGCGGGTGAAGTTGCCATGGGCGTCAATGCGCAGCAGGCTGTCGACCACACCGCAGTCGTTGTCGCAATCGAGCCAGATTCCCTGGTCGTCGGCGTTGAACTGCAGATCGGCGATGGCGCTGGTGCCGTCGATGCCGGTGTCGATGTCGGCCACGCGCTGGTAGGTGCCGTCCGAGTTGAGCGCGTACGCGTAGACGTGACCGTTCTTCTCGAGGCCGAGGAAGTACAGCCCCGAGCCGTGCAACGGGTAGTCGGCCGGGTTGTAGGTCTTGTTCAGTGTTCTGGTCGTGGAAGTTGTGCGCGGTCAGGAACGAGTCCGGCACGTAGGTCACCCCCTCGAAGCCGAGGTTGGAATCGTCACCGGTGGCCGCGATGACCGACGGCACGAACTCCGAGGTGAGATCCCACTGCTGTACCGGCGCGAGCGTGGTGCCCGTGTCGTTGGGGTTGTATTCCAACACCTCGTCCTTGGAGACGTTGCTGTTCGCGTTGTCGCGCTCGGAGGTGACGAACAGGTCGCCGTTGCCGCCGACCGTCAGGCCCTCGTCGTCGGGCTGGCTGGCGTTGGGGTCGGTGCCGGTGAAGGTGATGCGCCTTGCCGTTGCTCCAGCCGTTGTCGGTGGCCGGCAGGTACTTGCCCGTGGTCGGGTCCTTGACCAGCTTCCAGACGTGGTTCTTGTTCTGCGCACCCCACAGCACACTGCCGTCGCTGCTGAAGACCAGCGAACTCATGTCGTTTCCGGTCGGGTCCTGCGGCGTGATGAACTCGCACTGGTTGTCTACGGTCGCTCACGCCGTCACTGGTGGGCCAGGCCACCGCGTCGGGGACGGAAATGCTGTCGCTGCCCGACGGAGCGCTGGGCAGGCACGTGCTGGGCAGGCCCGTCGGCGGCTGCTGGTTGTAGTACTGCACCGCGGCGGTCGGGTCGGTCGAGGTGTCACAGGACGAGTCGTTCGACGACCCGAACGAGGCCACCTTGACGCTGTACCACGAGGTGGTCGCGTCGTTGGTGTTGGTGTTGACCGCGCCGGCGCCATCCGGGGCAGCGGGCGATCGCGTGATAGATCTCGGTGCTGGCGTCGGGGCCCTTGGTGCCCGGGTCGACGCTCTCGTCGTAGCCGGCCTGCGCGGCGGTGTAGGTCACCGAGTCGATCAGGGTGCCGTCGGGCAGGTAGATCTTGCACGGCGTCGCCGCCGCTGCCGAGACCCTGACCGGACTGGAAGACGCCGTAGCCGTGCGCCGGGATGCTGGTGATCTTGTTGCCGTTCGACGTCGAAGACGCGGCCCGAGAAGACCGTGGCGCTGCTCGCCGCGTGGCTGTCGATCTGCTTCCAGCCGGTGATGTCGACCGCTTGGTCACCCTTGTTGTAGAGCTCGACGAGATCGCTGGCCGAGTTGGGCGCGGTGTTGAGCGCGGTGTAGAGCGCGGGCGGCAGCTTCGAGGTGAGTTCCGGGTTGTCGCTGTTGTCGGAGGTGACCTCGTTGATCACGATGTTGGCCGAGTTCGGGTCGACGCCGGAGCCGATCGTGATGGTGAACGAGGTGCTGGCCGACGCGCTGGCGGCGTCGGTGACGGTCGCCGTCACGTTGATGGTGCCCGCGGAGCTGGGCGTACCGGTGATGGCGCCGGTCGACGGATCGATGCTCAGGCCGGTGCCGGCTGAGAGCAGGAGCGCTCCAGGTGTACGGGGCCGTGCCACCCGAGGCGCTGAGACCGGTGAACGAGAAGGCCTTTCCGACGGTGCCGGTCTGGTTGGCGCCACCGGACACGCGAGAGGGCCGAGAGGCGCACGCTGGTGGGGGTGGAGGTGCCCAGGGTGGAGGCGGCCGGCGAACCGACCGACTTGGGCGCCGCCGGCGGAGTTCCAGGACCCTTCCGAGTCACCGGCCGTGGAGACGGTCCACCCGTTCGAGGTGCCGGTCGCGGCGGCAGTTGAATGAGAACGTCGAACCGCCGGCGGTCTGCTGATCGGCGACGTTCGCCGCCGACACCCACGCCGACACACCCTTGCCCGGCTCGGACAGGTCATAGGAGACCTGATCCAGCACGGCCGTGCCGTTGGAGATGTAGACGCTGCCGGACTTCTTCAACGTGAACGTGCCATCGTTGATGACCTTCACCGATGGACTTCAGACCCCATTCGGTACGGAAGTCGGCGGGCGTCAGATCCGTGATGATCACCGACTCGCCCGGCGCGACCACCGTGTTCGTCCCCGAACCATCAGCAAGAGCCGCCAACGGACAGACCCGCCGTCGGCGACGGCGCGCTGATCGGGTGCTCGCGCTCGAATCGAAGAACCACCCACTCACATCCTGGGCAGTATCGCCGATGTTGGTCAGCTCGACATACTCACCGTCACCGCCATCATCGGCATACGCCGCGTTGCCGCCATAGGCCAGCTCGGTAATGACAAGATCAGCCGGAGTTGCCGCGTGGGCGGCGGGCGCGGCGATCAGCAGCCCCGCGGCCAGCGCCGCGACGGCGACCAGTGATACGGACTTCTTGTTCACGATTCGCGCGCGTGCAGCAGCCACGAATTCCCCGGTCTGTCGTTGATCGGTTCGCCGATCGGCTGATCGAACTCAGCCAGACCCTAGAGGGGAAGTCATGCCGCTACGGTGACAACCGACTGACCGGTTCTCATACTGAAGGTGAACAGAACACGTCGCGACGCTGCCGACCTGGCCCACGCGCGCCAGGGAGGACTGGACGGTCATCCGGAAACGCAAGAGGCCCCGGAATCCGGGGCCTTGAGCTCCCCCGACTGGACTCGAACCAGTAACCCTTCGAGTTGATCTTACGTGGTTGGGTAGTGACGGAGATTCTCTGCAATCATTGCTCTACAACACTTCTCACGATGACCACAGACGATAGAAGTTGACTGCTGACGGGAGTAAAAGATGACTAAAAGATGACTCGGGCTTGACGCCGCTGATCATCTTCAGGTCGGTGCGGTCACCGCGAGACCCACCGCCGCGCCCGCCGCGGCCAACTCGGCATCATAGGTAATGATCTCGTCCACCCCGACCCGTAGCGCAACAGCAAGATGGATCGCATCATTCGAGCGCACCCGGCCCGGCGGCGCGCCGGCGGTCAGCAGATCACCTCGGCTGATTTCGACCAGTATCACGGTGTCCAACACCAGCGATCAGGACCCACCGCTGCGTCTTACACCTCCACACCTGCCGGGAGCTGCGACACGCGGTCGCCGTGGCGTGCCCCTGCGTCCAAGCGCACGCAGTGATCGTCAGGCTGGTGACTGGCTGGGGTCGCGGTCCAGGCATCGGTGACGGGGTCGTAGCTGGCGAGGCCGAGTTGGCGGAACGCTTCGAGCCAGCCGGTCATCGGCCACCAGCCCCAGCGGTCGCGGAAGACGTGCGCGTTGCGCAGGATGTCGTGCAGGTGGTGCAGCGGTGGCTCTGGGGAGGGATGCCACTGGTGGTAGGCCCAGGCGCCGCCGATGCGCGATGCGCGATGCCCTGCTGCGCGGGCGAGCTGGGCGAAGTCGGTGTCCTCGGCGCCGTAGCCGCTGTAGCGCTCGCAGAAGCCGCCGATCCGCGTCCACGTGTTGGCGGTCACGGCGAACGACAGCGACCAGAACAGCGCGTGGTCGAGCGGCGCGGCTCCGTCGGGTTCGGGCGCCGGTCGCGCCGGGTGTGCCGGGGCCGAGTTCGGCCAGCGGTCCAGGCCGTACCCGTCCGCCGGCGGCGGCGGCAGGTAGGCGACCGGGCCGCTGAGCAGTGCTGGCGGTTGCCTGCGCGGCGGCGTCTCGTAGCGCGCGAACAAGGTCGGCGACGGGATGCAGTCGACGTCGAGGAACACCAGCACTCGGCTCCGGCCGCGAGGGCGTGGTCGGCACCGCGCGTTGCGCGCGGCGGCGACCGGCAGCCGACTGCCCGTCGACCGCTGGGTCAGCAACGATCGCCGGCGCGCCACAGAGCCGGCGACCTCGGGATCGTCCCATGGCCACGACGATGTGCTGGTCGGGTATCCGGCGCGAGCCCGGGCAGGCCAGCCAGCTGCCGGCGCAGATGATCGTGGCGGCCGGCGACCGTGGTGATGACGGCGAGCTCGGCGAGCGGCCGGCCGGCCATCGATCGACGGCCGCGGCGCCGTTGGGCGGCGTGCACCGGCGGACCACCGGCGATCCAGTTCGCCCGGTCCGCGCCGGGTGGCGTTCGGGCCAGGATGTCCGGCCCGCCGGCGCCGGGCCGGCGGTGCAGGACGACGGCGAGGCCGGCGGCGTCGAGGGCCCGCGCCGTGTGCAGCTGCTCGTCGTGCGGGCGGGGTTCGGGCAGCACCACGGCCGGGCGTGCGGGCCGCGGCGACGTCGGACAGCGCGCCGAGACCGCCGTGGGTCACCACGACGTCGGCCGCGCACAGCTCGGGCCACGGGTCGTCGACCCACTGCCCGGGCCCGCGCCGCGTCGACCCCCAGCCCGGCCCGACGTCGCGAGCAGCCAGCGACGTCCGAGGGGTCGGCGGGCGCGTCGCCACCAGCACCGGTGAACAGCAGGGCGCGGCGGCCGGCGTCCGCGCCCGGCCCGGCGGCGCGGGGCGCCCGTCGAAGCGCGAGAGGCCGCCGACATGGTGCACCTTGGCGGCGTGCGGCTCGAGGCCGGCGCACATCCCGGGCCGCAGGTGCGGCCACGGCGCGATGATGGCGTCGGCCAGCTCGTAACCCGAGCTGGTGGGCGGGGTCGTCGCGCCGTCCCGGCAGGGCGATCGTGACGACCGGGACGCCCGTGCAAGCCGGGCCAGCGCGGTCACCTCGACCGACAGGTCGATGACGAACGCCGCCGGGTCGGCGTCCGCGATCCAGCCGGCGATGCGCGGCCATCCGCGCGCGCAGATCCGGCGTGGTCGCGCGGGGCCCAGTGCAGGACACCGCCAGCGGTGGGATCCGTCGGCGGGCGCGCCGGCGTCGTCGCGGGGCAGCTGCGAGCCACGCGTGCGGCCAGGACGCCGGGGCGGGGCAGGCTCGACAGCCCGGTGACCGGGCGCCGAGGCGGCGCAGTTCGATCGCGACCGCACCCGCGCGCTGCAGGTGGCCCTGCCCGACGTGGTGCACGTAGTAGCCGATCATGCGGCGCCGCCGATCGTGCGCGCGACCGTAGCGACCGTGCGACTCCCGGCAAGTTCGGTGTACAGGTGCTCGTACTGCGTCGATCATCCGTTCGGCGAGCAATGCCGTTCGGCGCGGCGCCGGGCCGCGCGGCGGCTCAGCTGGCTGCGCGGCAGCCGATGGCCGCGGCCAGAGCGCGGCGACGTCGTCCGGCGCGACCAGGACGCACTGCGGCGTCGACGACCTCGGGCAGGCCGCCGCGGGCGAAGCCGAGGACCGGCGTCCCGCAGGCCAGCGACTCGGCGGCGACCAGATCCGTACGGCTCGTCCCAGCGCGGCGTGACGAGCGTGGCCCGGCGCCGGCCGACGAGCGTCGACGCAGCGTCGTGGTGTGCGAGGTGGCCCAGGTAGTCGATCGCCGTCGCCGAGCAGCGGGGCCGACTGCGCCGGCGAAGAAGTCGCGGATCGGAGATCGGCCCGGCGAGCTGCAGCGCGCACGCCGGCCCGGCGCGCGGCCGCGATGGCCAGGTCGGGCCCTTCTCGGGCGACCAGGCGGCCGAACCACACCAGCGGGCGCCGCCCGGGCCGGGCTGCCACGCGTCGAGATCGATCCCGTTCGGATCACGCTCGCGCCGGGACGACGTGCCGCCAGGCCGCGGCAGTGGGGCGCTGACGGCCACGAACGCGCCGGGCACGGCCCGCTGCGGATCGCGGACTCCAGCCACGGCGTCGGCGGCGTGTGCAGCGTGGTGATCAGCGGCAGGTACAACCGCGCGGGCCATGGCGACCGGGAGGTGATGCAGGCTGTTGTTGTGCACGACGTCGTAACGCGTGGCACCGTCCGTCCATCAGCTCGAGCATCAGCGACAGGTAGGCGTGGTGCTCGGCCAGCCAGCTGCGCGCGGGCATGCTGACGTCGCGCGCGGCGGCCGGGCTGAGGTCGAGCCGGTGGACCGGCAGCGGGTCGCACCCGAGCGCGGGATCGCTGCCGGGCGCGGCGAACAGCGGTGACCTGGTGGCCGCGGCGCCGCAGCCCGTCGGCCAGCGACCCAGGTGTGGGCCTCCAGGCCACCGGCGAACGGCTCGCGGATCGGATGGCGCGCCGAGCGCGATCAGCGCGATCCGGAGCCGGTGCGCGCTATCACCACAGCACCGATTCGTAGAGCCGCACGGTGCGCGCGGCGATCGCGGCGCGCTCCCGCACACGCTCGGCCGGGTCGGCGCGCCACTGCGGGCGCTGCTCGTAGGCCTGCACGGACGGCGGCGCGCAACGATCGGCGTCGAGGCCCTGGTCGTCGTCAGGCGGTAGAGTCAGACACGGGCGCTGCTGGACGTAGAAGCCGCAGCTCGGTGCGAGCACGGTCGTGCCGAGGTCGTGGCACGCCTCCAGCCAGCCGGAATGGGTGCCGAACCGGTACGGCAGCACGGACAGGTCGAGCGACTCGAGGTAGTCCCACAATTCGTCGTCGGTGTAGCAGTCGTGGGCCGCGACCTCGAGCTCGCCGGCCGCGGGCCTTCGGTCAGCAACGCCATCAGCTCGGGTCGTGGCGGGCGCCATCGGTCTCGGCGACGTCGAGATGGACGTCGACCACGAGACGCAGTCCCGGCAGCGCGCGGGTCAAGCGGGAGCAGCGCAGCGACCACCGCCGCCGGGTCCATGCTCGGGCGCACGCTCTTGGCGTGGACGCCGACCGTGTACGTGTCCACCGCGCGGGCCGCCGGCGGCGGGCGCCATCCGGTCGAAGTCGACCACGTGCGGGTGGGGAGGACGAGCGGGCGCCGCCCCCACGTCGCTCGACGGCGCGGCGGCCCCCGGGGTGAGCGTGATCAGGGCCGCGCCCGCGGTACAGGACGTCGAGGTGCGCTCGACGCGGCCCGGTCTGCGTGGTGCGGGTTGCGCAGGTCGTGCACGGTGTAGATCAGCGGCTTGTCGTGCGCACCAGGGCATCGAGCGAACGGCGGCGAGGTCGGCCGGGGCGAGGGCGTCGAATCCGAAGTGGATGTGGAAGACGTCGAACTCGTCGGCATGCGCCTGAACCCAGCCGGGTCGAGCATCGCCGGCGGCCACCACTGCCCCGGTCCGACGTCGACACTGGTCGGCCGCGGATCCGGCAGCCGCACCACCTTGTCGCCCGATCCGCT
Organism: uncultured Actinomycetota bacterium; assembly: GCA_963850835.1. Classification (GTDB taxonomy): domain Bacteria; phylum Actinomycetota; class Actinomycetes; order Mycobacteriales; family Jatrophihabitantaceae; genus Jatrophihabitans. Next base: position 253,572 of record CAWKNB010000013.1, read on the forward strand.
CAGGTGCCGTACGTACACATGATCAGCCGGCACCGAGGCAACGGTGATTGTTGCGGTCTCGGAAGTGCGGTGCTCGAATGCGGACGCGACGCGGGTCGTCACGCAACCCCCTGCAGACTACGGCCGGTCGCGGTGCTGCTGACCGGCCGGACTCACCGCCACCAATACCCAGGGCGACCGTGCACGAAACCACGCTCATCACTACCGGTCGGCACCGATGGCAGCGCAGATATTTGGGGCGCCCGCCGCGCTCCGTGGGGATAGGGAGGACGACCTGTTCAGTCTTGCTTAACGCTGCATGTGCGATTTCGCGATGGCGCGCTCGGCATCGGGCGTGCAGGCTCGAGTTCATGATCAACGCGTTGTGCGACCGGCTCGCCGCGGGCCGGTGCTGTGTGCCGAGGGATACCTGTTCGAACTGGAACGGCGCGGCTACCTGCAGGCCGGGGCGTTCGTGCCGGAGGTGGTGCTCGAGCACCCGGAAGCAGTCACGGCGCTGCACCGCGAGTTCGTGCAGGCCGGGGTCGGACGTCGTCGAGGCGTTCACGTACTACGCGCACCGCGAGAAGCTGCGCCTGATCGGCCGCGAGGCCGACCTCGAGCCGATGAACCGGCAGGCGTTGCCATCGCCGGCGAGGTCGCGCCGACGAGCGGCGCGCTGTTCGCCGGCGACGTGTGCAACACCAACGTGTTCTCCCCGGACGGCGATCCGGCGGACGGTGCGCGACATGTTCGACGAGCAGGTCGGGTGGGCGGCCGAGGCCGGGGTCGACTTCGTCATCGGCGAGACGTTCCAGTTCGCCGCCGAGGCGCTGCTCGCGCTGGAGGTGATCCGGGCGGCGGGCTGCCGGCGGTGATCACGCTCGCTGTCCACCAGGACGGATTGACCCGTGAGGGATGCCCGCCCGAACGAGGCGTGCCGCATGCTCGCGGACGCCGGCGCGGATGTCGTCGGGCTGAACTGCATCCGCGGACCGGCAGACGATGCTGCCGTTGCTGGCGCCGATCGTCGAGGCGGTGGACGTGCCGGTCGCGGCGCTGCCGGTGCCGTACCGCACGACGCCGCACGAGCCGACATTCCAGTCGCTGACCGATCCCGAGGCGCGCGTGCAGGCCGACGGGCTGCCGTTCCCGGTCGCGCTGGACGCGCGGACCTGCACCCGATACGAGATCGCGGCGTTCGCCGAGCGGCGCTCGATCCGGCGTGCGCTACCTAGGGCTGTGCTGCGGCGCCGCGCCGCACCACGTGCGAGCGATGGCCGAGGCGATCGGTCGCACGTCCGCCGGCGAGCCGGTACTCGGCGGACATGAGCAAGCACGCCTATCTCGGCACGGACGCCAGCCTGCGCCCGGAGAACTCGTCCTTCGCCGCGCTCGCTGTGAGCGCGATACCGGTCGCGGTCGTCGGCGCCGGCGGCATCGGCAGCGCGGCGACCTACTGGCTGAGCCGGCGCTCGGTCGCCGATGTGGTGTGCCTGGAGCAGTGGGCGCTCGGGCACGACCGCGGCGCCTCCGAGGACCATTCGCGCATCATCCGCCTGGGCTACCACGCGAGCGGTACACCGCGCTCACCCGCGCCTCCTACGAGGCGTGGGCGGTGGTCGAGCGCAGAGGCGGGCGTGCCCCTCGTGCACCGCACCGGCATGGTCAACCTCGCCCGCCGCGGCAGCGAGGGCACCGGCATCCTGCGACAACTACGAGCAGGCGATGGACGCGCACGACATCGCCTACGAGCGACTCGACGCCGATGAGGTGATGCGGCGGTGGCCGCAGTTCCGCCTCGCGGACGACGTACGAGGCGTTGTTCCAGCCCGACGGCGGCATCCTCGACATCCGCCGGGCCGTGTGCGGCGAACCTCGCGCTTGCGCGGCGACCGCGGCGCGACCGTCGTGGCCGATGCCCGGGTCGACGCGATCGGCGAGACCGCGACACGGCGTACGGCTGCGCACCACCGCGGGCGACTTCGAAGCCGAACGGGTGGTCGTGTGCGCCGGCGCATGGACGGCGCGGCTGCTGCGAACGCACGCTCGGTATCCGTTGGCCGATCCGGCTCACCCACGAGCAGGTCACCTACTTCGCGACGCCGCAGCCCGCGCGTTCGCGCCGGACCGGTTCCCGATCTGGATCTGGCACGGCGACGAGGAGTTCTACGGCTTCCCGGTGTACGGAGAGGACGCGACCAAGGCGGCGAAGGAGATCTGCGGCGAGTCCGGTCGACATCGACACCTGGGACTGGCAGCCCGACCAGCGCCCGGGTCGAGACGGGTCCGCGAGTTCGTCGAACACATCCTGCCCGGGTACGGCGGGCCCGGAGCTGTATACGCGCTGCTGCCTGTACGACATGCCACCGGACCGAGACTTCGTCATCGACACCGATGCCCGGACACGAGCGGGTCGCAGTCTGCATCGGTGCGGGCCACGCGGCGAAGTTCGCCGGCACTGCTCGGCCGAATACTCGCCGAGCTCACCCTCGACGGCGGCGACTGACTGCGCCGATCGAGCCGTTCCGCGCCGACCGCCCGGCGCTGGCCGACGCCGACTACGTGCCGGAATACCGGTTCGGCGCCGCCGCATCGCCTTACCGGTCGGGACGCGATAGCTACGCGAGCACGTCCAACAGCGCGGACGTCGCGGGCGAGCGGTGCTCGGCGCAGCCGCGTACGGCCTGGATCAGCCGGCATGGGGCGTCGGGCCCGAGGTCGCGTAGCACGACGTCGGCGCTTGCCGGGAACAGCAGCCAGGTCGGGCAGCAAGCGCGATGCCGAGCCCGGCGCCGACCATCTCGTGGATCGCGGCGTAGTCGTCACTGGCGTGGTCGATCGTCACAACTTTGCCGAGTGCTCGGGCCACGACTGCGCCGCCGGCCGATCCGATGGGCACGTCGATCCAGGTCTGGTCGCCCAGCTCGGCCAGCTTCAGGTCCAGATCCCTCGCCCGCGGATGCGACCGGTGCAGCACGAGGCGGAACGGGTCGGCGAATAACGTGACAACGTCCAGGTCCGGGGCCGGGAGTTGGTCGACGGCGAGAACAAGGTCAACCTGACCGCGTCGTAGCCGATCGAGCCCGTCGTGCGAGGTCGTCTGCTCGATGTGGATGTCGATGTGCCCGACCCGCTCCCGGTACATGGCGATCACCCACGGCAGGAGGCGAGCACTTGCCGTCGCGAACGAGGCGACACGCACCCGGCCCCCACGCTGGGCGGCGAATGTGGCGAGAGCCTCGCCCGCGGCCTCCAGTTCGTCGATCACCCGGTGCGCGTGCTTGAGCAGCAACTCTCCTGCTTCGGTCAGCACCACGCCGCGGGCGCGCCGTTCGAGCAATTGCAGGCCGGCTTCACGCTCCAACGCCGCGATCTGCTGTGAAACGGCCGACGTTGTGTAGTTGAGCGATTCCGCCGCAGCCGCCAGCGACCCGAAATGCGCCACCGCACTGAACACCACCAGGCGACGCGCGTCGAGCACCAGCGAAGAATAACTCCAGCGCCGTACACTTGATCAGGTCCGTAGGCGACTTGCCGATCACCCGAAGTCCCCGATATCGCCGGTTGCGTAGACGCGCTAGCGGGACGGTGACGGCACCGACACGGCTGCGCGGATGCCCCCAATCGCTTCGGCCCTGGGCGGCGGGGACCATCTCGCCGCGTCCGACGCGTCGAGGTAGGACGTCACCAGCGACCGCGCGCATCGGCCACGATCGCTGCCGTGTCCCGCTTAGAGTTGCGCCGTCGTATCGACGCCAAGCCGGCCAACGGCCGCCGCGCCGCCCGGGCCTGCCCACGTGCCACCAAGTCAGTAGTGGAATCACCCGGCAGCGGCGAGATCACCGCCCCACCTGCCCGTTGTTCGTCACCAGCACCGACTCCCCCGCCGCCACCGCCCGCAGGATCTGCCCACTCTCATTACGCATGTCTCGATGCGACGACGACCGCAAGTAACACTCCGTAGCGCGAAGTTCTCCTGGGCTCCACCGGGTGTCGACACGACCGCTGACGACTGCCTTGAGAGAGCGGTCAGACGATCTACGGTCATCGTTGAAAACTGTTGACTACTGCTGGCAGCCCCCATTTCCCGGGGTGTGCAGCAGCTGAGATGATCCAGAACGTGAGGACTAGTGCGTAACGCTGCTGTGATTCTTGCGGACTTTCTGCGGACTGACGAAGATCAGCCGTTCGAATCGGTATCGCGGAGCCTTGCACTTGGTGGCGCGCCGCGCTCTGCGCCCGGACATGACAGTCGACGCTTGGCTCTCCACCTAGCTGAGCACCCGCAACCGAGAGACTGGCTGGAGTCACCGGACACATCCCACACCTGACCAACCGCCCAGCGACGTCACTCACCGACCTGTTCAACATCATGAGCACCGACACCGCTGATCGCACGTGGCGACCGGTCCATCGACGTTCCAGCCGATCATGGAGTGACTCCAAGTCTCGTCACGGATCCGCTGAGCTGGCGGTGCTGAGACGCAGCCTCCTGAGTCATGGCTCCCCGTTTGGGCCACGCTCTCAGAGGTCAAGATTGGGCCACTGGACCAGGACAAGGGATGCGTCGTCGCTGAGGTCTCCCTGCTGGTGTTCGAGCAGCGCGCGGACAACTCTGCGCATGGTTTCCGGTGCCGGCAGACCCGCCGCCAGGTTGCGGATGATCAAATCCGTCAATCGCGGCTCACCGAAGAACGCGCCGTCGGGCGCTCGTGCTTCGGTGACGCCGTCGGTATAGAACACGACGCTGTCGCCGGGCTCGAGCTGCGCGGCGCCGACAGCCGGCGTCGGTGACACTCGGCTGCCACGCAGATCGATGCCCAGCGGGGGCCGGGGCGATACATGCAGTGATCTGATCAGCTGTCCGTGACGTATCAGCAGCGGTTCTGGGTGGCCTGCGTTGATCCAGTGCAGCGTGCCACTGACAGTGTCCAATTGGGCGATGACCGCGGTGCTGAAGGTGTGCCCGCCGAAGGTCTCGAGCAGCACCTGATCGATCTGCTCACACGTTTTGACCAACGAGCGGCCGGCGCGGCGGGCGTGTCGGTACGCCGCGACCGCGAGCACTGCTAACTGCGCACTGCCCAGCCCGTGTCCCATCCCGTCGAACACCGCGATATTCGCGACACCAGCATCGACGGCGTAGTCGAAAGTGTCTCCGGCGACTTCGTACGCAGGTTCCAGCACACCGGCCAGGGACAGCCGCCGACACGCAAAAGTCAACGGCGGCAGCAATGACCACTGAATCTCGGCGGCCAGGCTCATCTCGGCTCGTCGGCGCAACCGGACAATCGTGTCGCCGTAAGAGGTCTTGGTCATGATCAGCTCGCCGAGCAGCGACGCGAACGGGCGCAATCGCGCGACCGCTGACGCGTGCGCTAGGTCTTCGCCGCTGGTGAGCGCATTCTCGGTCACCGTGACGCCGAGCACGCCGAGCCGCTCGGTGCCGTCAAGCAGTGGCAACCACAGCACCATGTCCCCGCTGGATCGCTGTTGAGACAGCACCTCGAGGTGCTGAAACACCCTCCCAGCCAGTGTCGAGTCGATCGGCAACGGCTCGAGATGTTCACCGACCGCTGGGGCGTCCGGACCCAGGAACGGCACCAGCACAGTCTGTTGCAGGTCCGCGAGGTAACACACCGCATCGACGCCACCGAACGCGGCAATACGGCCGCGGACAAGCTTCGGCACGTCGTGGCCAGCCAGTGTGTGAGCTGCGCGCAGCATTGCGTTGAGCGCTGCGACGGAATCATTCGCCGAGGATTCGTGGTCAGTCCCGGACCCGCCGCCGAACATCTGCACCACCTCACACTAACCAGCGCGCCCCACACTGCCGCGCAGGTCGCGGGGTCGACCGGCAGCGCGAGATCACCGATGTCACCCCGTCGGCGGGCGCGCCGGTTACGTGGTGAGGCAGGGTTCCCGGCAGGAATGTCGACGGGAGGTGTCGAGGGCAGTGTCGACGGGGACGAGCCTGTCCTTGGTCGGCGAGGGGTCACCGCTCCGTCCGCGATCCGGGGAGTGGCAGTGCTGGGGGTGCGCGGCCAACTGCATTCACGTCTTGCGAACAGTCGACACGCAGCACTCCTTGATCATCGTTCAATGCGCCATTCGGTGCGACTGGACGCAGCTGACGTCGCCGGTGCGGGGCCACCACCGTCAGGGTCAAATCACAGATCAACGAACCACGACCAACCTTCCAGCTGCCAGGCCGCCGACCGCCCCCGCCGCCCGTGGTCGGCCTGCAGGTCGACGACTGTTATGTCGAACCGCGCGGTCCTGATCGGATACGAGGCCACAGCGCCTGCGGTAGACGATTCACTGTTCGGATTCGTCATCGACGCCGCTCCGTCGTGCGGCGGCTCGCACACTTCGTGAACAGCCCGATCAGGCCATTGTCGTGAGCTCGAGGCCCGAGCAGCGGCGATGCCGCGTTATGCTCGCGGGCCCCCGCCGGTGGCGTGGCGCCTGCTGACCCGACCGGTGACCGCGGCGAGGACGTATCGCACTCCGTCCGCCTAGCAGAGCCCATTGATGGGTAAAAGCAGACCAAGACAGGTCGCGATCCGTTGCCGGCCGAGTGCTCGGGACCGACGTGTTTATACAGTCTGGAGAGTTGAGTCCGTGCAGGTGGCCACGAGTCGCACAGGGGACGTAGCACTGATCACGATTGCCGGGGACGTCGACGCGCACGTCGCGTATCAGCCCTACGAGGAAATGGTGGCGCTGGTCGACAGCGGCGGCCTCTCGCGAGTGGTGCTGGACTGCTCCGCGGTAACGTTCGCCGACTCCACCGCTCTCGGGATGCTCCTGCGCATGAGGGACCTCGGCAGGGACACCGCGGTCGCCTTCGAGATCCGTGACGCCTCGGCCGTCATTCGAAAGTTGCTCGCCATCACCGCTCTGACTGGAGATTTCAACCTCAGCTGATCCGTGGCGACACGGTCCTTCGCGTATCCGTACGTGCGGCGGAACAGGATCAGGGAGTAGGTCAGACGCATCGGATTCGCATCAGTCGGATGACGTCTCACAGGTCACCGGATCCGGTGACGCACGCCGCTCGCTGGAGGAGATGTTGAACGATGCTGTATCGGATCAGCCGCCAAACCCGCTGATCTTGTGAGTGCCATCGCAACCACGGTTTGGCGGCCGACTTCGCGCACCGGCACAGGTGCGACAGTCGGTCGCGGGTTCAGGTAAGGCGTGCCATCTGCGCCGGAGCGTCACCGGACCGCGCACCAGCAGCGGCCCTTCGGGATAGATGGTGACGCTGGCTTCGTTGCCATCAGTTGCGGACTGAATCAGATGATTACTCATGCGGCGTCATTCATGTCGGCTTCGATGATCGAACTGCGACCGACCTGCATTACCGTCTCGTTAAGGGCAACGTCGCTCGTATAACGCACAGATACACATCGGCATGCGTCCTGCGCCGATGGTGTCTGCTCCTACGCGCCGAAGACAACCGTGGTTCGTGTCTTTCGTGTCTGGCTGCGTGATCTCGGATCGCGGTCCTCGAGGTCATAGCCAGATCAGCATGATCTCGTGGGCGAAGGAGTAGCCACCGGAGCCGTCGCGGCAGCTCGTGAGGTAGTCGCCGAGAATGGGGGCAGCTTCCATTTCGGCGAGCGTTATGGTGTCGTCGAAGGCGCAGCGCTGCAGAAATCCTTCCGCGACGGTACGGTCACGAGTCCCACTCGTATAGGCCACGATCTGTGTGCGGACCTGCGCACCGGCCGCACCGAGCGCGGCCGTGACCTGCTCGGCGCTGGTGTAGGGCGTTCGTGGCCGTACCCCGGCACGGAACGCGTCGTAGAAGGCGATGTAGTGCGAGCGTGTCGTGGCTTGCGCCACGAAGCCGAGCCCACCTGGCCGCAACGCGCTGACGAAGCGCTGGGCAGCCTTCGCCAATTCGGCAACGGGCAGCGCGTACAGCGCGTGGGTCGCCCACACGACGTCATACACGCCGGCGGACGTTGGCAAATTCTGCAGCGTGACGGTGTACTCGTCGGCGGCGCGGAACGGTGGACGCAGCTGGGCGCGGGCCTCGGCGATGCTGAAGGCGGACGGGTCGAGTAAGTCGTAGGCGAGTTCCGGCAGTGCGGCCAAATCGATGTGACGGGCCAGCGCTGCCGGGAACTTGCCCGATCCACACGCGACATCCAGTAACCGCCAACCCGGGTGCGCCTTCTCTCCGAGTACTGTCTCCCACTCAGCCGCCAGCGCGAGCTGTCGATAGTCCTCGATCGCCACGGCGTAGAAGGCTTCCATCTCGCCGCGGCCTGCCTCGCTCCAATGCGCCAGGCTTCGAGCCGCAGTGTCGTCACTGCTTTCGCCACGGACGAGATCGTCGCCGTGACGAGCGGGATCGAGATGCATGTCGCTCGTTGCCTCACACCTGAGCGCTGGTGACGAACCGTCCCCACGCGCGGTGTTGAGCCAGCAGCTCGAGTAGTCGGGTTGTTACCTGCTTGGCGCCGCCGACGAGGACCCCCTCCGCGTCGGCAGGGATGCCGGCATCCGCTAGTGCCGTGCCTTTGCCGATAGCACCGATCGCCTTGGCGTGCCGCCAGGCCTCGTCGGCAGCTTGACGACCCGCGGGTCGGCTGCCGCCGTGTCGGCGGCTCCGGCCTTGGCGTCGCCGCTGACCATGCGCGTCCGGCGCGGCGGGCAGGTCGCCGACCAGCACGAGCGCGTCGAACTCGATCGACGCGGCGTTGGCGTAGGTGCGGTGCACGGTCACGCCGGCCGATGGTGCCGCCGTGCGGGCCGACGACCAGCGGCACGACGCCCGCTGCCGCGAGCTGCGGCCGCCGATGGTCGGGACCGCAGTCTGGGTCACGCCCGTCGCCGACGACGATGCCGACCTGGCGGCCGGCGACCGGCCAGGTACCGCCGAGCTGGGTCAGCGCGGCGCTGGTGGCGACGCCGTCGGCGACGACCGTCGGCTTCGGCGCGGTGCAGGCCGAGGCCGTCCGCGACCTGCTGGCACAGGTCGGCGTCGATGTTGGCCAGCGCCCGCAGCTGCCGCTCGCGGATCGTCTGCGTCGAAGCACTTGGACAGCTCGAAGGTGTAGGCGGCGGCGACGTGGTCCTGCTCGACCGGGCTCAGCGAGCGGTAGAACAGCGTGACCTGGCTGAAGTGGTCGTCGAACGACGCGGGGTGCGCGCGCTCCTTGACCGCGGCCGCGACCGGCGCCGGCACGTCGATGAACGGCTGGTCGTCGGCGCCCGGCGACGAACGGGCAGCCGCCGTCGAGCGAGTTCGGCCGGTACGGCGCGACCCCGCCGTGCACGGCGTCCTGGTGGAAGCCGTCGCGCAGCATGTCGTTGATCGGCGCGTGCGCGCGGTTGATCGGGAGCTGGTTCCAGTTCGGCCCGCCGAGCCGGGTGATCTGGGTGTCGAGGTAGGAGAACAGCCGCGCCTGCAGCAGCGGGTCGTTGGTGACGTCGATGCCCGGCACGAGGTTGGTCGGGTTGAACGCGACCTGCTCGGTCTCGGCGAAGTAGTTCGTCGTGTTCGCGGTTCAGGGTCATGGTGCCGAGCAGCTGCACCGGGCGCGAGCTCCTCGGGCACGAACTTGGTCGGGTCGAGCAGGTCGATGCCCTCGAACGTCTCGTCCTCGCTGTCGGGCATGACCTGCACGCCGAGGTCCCACGCCGGGTAACGCGCCGGCCTCGATGGCGTCGGCGAGGTCGCGGCGGTGGTAGTCCGGGTCGGCGCCGTTGGTCAGCTGCGCCTCCTCCCACGTCACCGAGTGCACGCCCTGCCGCGGCTTCCAGTGGAACTTGACCAGGCACGGTGTCGCCCGGCGGCGTTCGACCAGGCGGAAGGTGTGGACGCCGAAGCCCTCCATCGTCCGGTAGGAGCGCGGCAGCGCCCGGTCGGACATGTTCCACATCGTGTGGGCCTGGGCCTCGGTGTGCAGCGAGACGAAGTCCCAGAACGTGTCGTGCGCGCTCTGCGCCTGCGGGATCTCGCGGTCCGGGTGCGGCTTGCCGGCGTGGATGACGTCGGGGAACTTGATGCCGTCCTGGATGAAGAACACCGGGATGTTGTTGCCGACCAGGTCGTAGTTGCCCTCGGCGGTGTAGAAGCGGGTCGCGAACCCGCGGGTGTCGCGGGCGAGGTCGGCCGAGCCGCGCGAGCCCGAGCACGGTGGAGAAGCGGACGAAGACCGGCGTCTCGACGCCGGCCTGCAGGAACGCCGCCCGGCAGATGCCCTCGGCGGCGCCGTTGGCGACGAAGACGCCGTGCGCGCCGGCGCCGCGGGCGTGCACGACCCGCTCCGGGATGCGCTCGTGGTCGAAGTGGCTGATCTTCTCGCGCAGGTGGTGGTCCTGCAGCAGCGTCGGGCCGCGCGGACCCGCCTCGCAGCGAGTGGTCGGTGTCCGGCAGCCGCGCCCCGTGCGGCGGTCGTCAGGAACGCGCCCTGCTGGGCGACCGTCTCCGCGGCACGCCGGTGGCGGCACCGGTCGGCGGTGCGGGTCTCCGGGCCCGGCCTGGTCGGGCTTGGGCGGCAGCGGTCCACGCGGATCGGTCGGCTCCTCATACGTCGGTGCTTCGCTCGAGGGAACCCCCGGCACCGACACTCGAGTGCGTTTACGTGTAGCCATCGAAACTCCTGGGTGGGAGCAGTGGGCTGCTTCCACCGCGCATTTAGGTCCTACCCGCATCGCTGCTCGAATGACTCGGGCGACCTTCATTCCCGATGGGAGTACAGGCGTCGAAACACCAGCTCGACGGCGCGTCGTCGTGCGCGGCCGGTAGTCCGGTCGCGGAGCAGTGCCGCGGCCGCGGCGTTCGAACCCCCAGCACCATGTACGCCGCCGCCGGGGTGGGCCGCGGAGCTGGCGAGATAGAGCCCGTCGATGGGGGTTTCGGCTCGACCGAGGCCGGGAACCGGCCGGAAGACGAGTTGCTGATGCAACGCCGACGTGCCACCGCCCACCGCGCCGCCGACGAGGTTGGGATTCGCTGCCTGCAGCTCGTGTGGGCCTTGGACACTGCGGGCGAGGACCAGGTCCCGGAAGCCGGGCGCGTGCCGCTCCAGGGTCGCCTCGACTCGTTCGACGTGGCGGTTGACGTCGTCACGGTGCAGGTCGAGACCGGCAGGCAGATGGGTATAGGCCCATGCTGATTCGGTGCCGCCCGGCGAACGCGACGCATCGGTAGTGCTCATCTGACCGAACAGCAGGAACGGGTTCTCCGGAACGCGTCGGGTGGCCAGGTCGGCGGCGTAGCGGGTGAGGCCGTTCAGGTCCGCGCCCACATGGACGGTTCCGGCCTGTCGTGCCGACACCGACGTCCACGACGCGGGCGCGGAAAGGGCCCAGTTGAGCTTGAGCGTCGGGGCGTCCCATTGGAAGCGGTCCAGATCCTCGGCGAGCCGGGATGGCAGGTGGCGGAGGCCGATGAGATCCCGGTACAGCGTGGGCGCAGCGACGTCGGCGATCATCGCGCGAGCGGTGAGATGTTCACCGGAGAAGAGACGGACGCCGCCGGCGTGCCCGGAGCTCACGGTGATCTGCTCGACCGGGCAGGACAGCCGAAGCTCACCGCCGGCCGCGACGAGCCGGTCCACCAGCGCCTGCACGATGCGGCCCGATCCTCCGACCGGGACCGGAAAGCCGACAGTTTGACCGAGCATGGCCAGGAGCCACCCGTAGATGGCGCTGCCCGCATTTTCCGGTGCGAGGTCGGTATGCAGGGCGTTGCCGGCCAGCAGCAGCGCCGCGCCTTCCCCGCGGAAGTTCTCCTCGGCGTATCGACGCACCGGGAGCACCGCGAACCGCGCGAACCGCAGCGCATCGGCGGTTCCGAGCCGGCGGAGCAGGGTGCTCGCGGCCCGAACCGGTGGGAACGGGCTGAGCAGTGCCCGGACGAGTGGCTCGCGGATCCGTTCGAAGTCAGCGGTCACCTGCGCCCATCGCTCACCGTCTCCCGCGGCGAAGTCGTCCACCGAAGCGGCGGTCTGGTCGACGTCGCGGGACAGCACCGCGCACCGATCGTCCGGGAGCACGTGGGCCAGCACCTGCGGAGCGTGGGTCCAGGTCAGGCCCCAGCGGTCCAGCTCGAGGGCGCCGAACACCGGCGACGCGGCGCCCAAGGGGTAGAACGCGCTGAAATGGTCGGTGACGAACCCTGGGTGCAGGGACTCGTCCGAGTGGACCGCGCCGCCCGCGTATGGCGCACCCTCCACGACCAGGACCTGCCAGCCTGCGTCGGCGAGCAGGTTGGCAGCGACGAGACCGTTGTGCCCTGCACCGATCACGATCGCGTCGTAGTCGCGTTGCGGTGTCATGGCGCCACCGGCGCTAGATCGCCGATACCGGTCGCGAACCGGATCCGACCAGCAGACCGAGCACTGCGGTCACGCATCGCTCGGTACGGTGCGGCGTTCGGTCAGCGCGGACAGGCGAGCCAACGACTCGGTGTTGCGCCGGGTCAACAAGGCCTCGGTCAACGGATTGTGCAGCCACTTCCCTGGTCCGCTGACTGGAGTCTCGTTCATCGTGACGGTGGTGCCGCCTGCGCTCGGTACGAGTTCGATATCGACGCGTGCCTCGCCCAGCGGACGGCCGCGCGCAACGAGTACGAGCTCCCGGCTCTTCTCGACACGTTCCACGACGGTCTCGTCCCGCGCCACCACTGGCCACGCACCGGACGCGTGGTAGAGCTTGCTGCCCTGCGCGGGCCACGCCTGCTCGACGGCTCGGACGTGAGAAGTACCGACCACCCAATTGCTGTAGAACCAGCCCTCGGAAAGCACCGCGAACACGATGTCCGGGTCGGCGTCGATGTGACACGAGACGCTAGCCATCGCTCAGCCCACCGGCTCGTTGTCGACGTTCTCGTCGGCTTGCTTGTCACCGGTCGGCTTCGCCGTCGCCCGCGGACTGTCGACGCGCGGGCGGCCGGCGCCGACATCGACGGCGTGCTCACGGTCGGTGTGGTCTCGTTGTGCTGGTGTCATTCTTAAGCCTTTCTCGAAGCAATTCCGTCAGCCGGGGCACGCCACTATCGCCGCCGGCGAATGGTTGCCCCACCGCGTGAGGGTTCCCACATCGGCACTCGTCGTGACACACGCTGCGATCGCCGACGCAGTTTCAGCCTGGTGCCGCTACCAGCCGTCGTGCCATGAACACCGCAGGTGAGAGTCAGCCCTGCTTGCGCTGGCTGATGCTGACCGTCAGTGACAAAGCGTCCGCAACCGCTCCGCAGCCGCGCGCGGACGCAGTGCCGCGGACGCCGTGGAAGCATTGTCGATCATCCCGGCCACGGCGGCGGCCAGCGCCGCGCGGGGCTCTACCGTCGGCTGCCAATCGAGTTCGGCGCGGGCCCGGGCGGAATCCTGCAGTGGCACCGCGAACGCAAGATCCAGCCAGCCTGGACTGAGCGGCTGCAGGTGCAATCGCCAGCTCGCCGCGACGGCCGAACGCAGCATGGGCGCGGGCACGTGCACCGGCCGGGCGTCGAGCACGGCGGCCACATCTGCCCGGGTCAGCGGGGTCTGCGCGGCGACGTTGAACGCCCCGCCCGCGCGCCGATGGACGATGCGGGCCACCGCATCAGCGAGATCATCGGAATGTACGACGGGCACCTCGAAGGCGCGGTCGAGGGGCAGTACCGGCAAGGTGCGCAACAGTCGAGTCGGCAGGTAACCAGGCAGGCCATATCGGGTCAGCGACGCGCCGGCATCTCGCTGCAGCACGATGCCCGGACGCACCCGGCTGATCGTCATGCCGTCGGAGTGCGTGGACTCGTAGGCATCCAGCTGCGCCTCGGCCTCGGCCTTGTGTGTGCTGTAGACCGACGTCGGCATCCCGGTATGCGGGAATTGCTCGTCGACGGGTTCGCTGTCGATCCGGGGCCGGTACGCCCCGACCGACGACATGTGCACCAAGTGCGCGACGCCGGCTCGGCCGGCCGCCGCCAGCACCCGCGCGCTGCCGCCCACCCCGACGCGATGCAGATACGCCGGATCGCGGGTCGGCTGGAACGCCCAGACGAGATGCACGACCACGTCCACGCCGGACAGCACCGTGTCCAGGCGTGCCGCGCACGACGGGTCGCTCAGATCGATGGCATGCCAGACAACCCGGTCGTAGGGCTCTTCGGGTGGCGGCACGCGTCGCGCGACGCCCACCAGGTCGACGTCTGAATCCTGGGCGAAGCGACGAAGCAAAGCCGTGCCGACGTTGCCAGTGGCGCCGGTGATCAATACTTTCGTCACTGCACAAGATCCGTCCGGAACACATAGCGATGCTGCCCCGGTTGGTGCTCGGATAAGCAATCGAGCGCATCGCTGCGCGTGATGTATCGGCGGCGTCGGGGTACCTGCAGCTCATGAATGCGTTATGACCGGTGCAGTCGGTCCGTGACGCCTCGCTCGCGGGTGGGGCGCTGCGGTCGCGGCCGTCGGGGTCGCGACTGCCGGCCGGGCCGACCGGGCCGCAGACTTCGCGGCCGGGGAAGCACGACGGGCGTCCCGATCCGCGCATCATCCGAATCCTGGGTATCCGGCAGGTCGGACAGGGCGTGCTGGTGGCCTGCACCCGAGCCGCTCCATGGTGACCCTGGCGGTGTTCGCCGACGCGTCCCACGCGCTGAGCATGGTCGGGCTGGCGGTCTCTCGGCGCGCTTTCGGCGCGCCGCGCTGCTCAGCGCAGGGATCGCGGCCTCGTCGGCCGGGGTCGGACTGTTCGCGGCCCGCCGGTCCTGAGGACAGCCACCGGCCGTTCAGTCAGAGTCTGGCTCTGTCCGGCCAGTGGCCGTGCAGCCGTTCCTGATCCGGATCGGGCTTGTGCACGTTGCCGTCGTTGAATCTCTCTTCGCGCCGCGTGAGGCGCGGCCAGCTTGAACGCCGGCCCGACGATCCGGTCGTAGACGAACGGCAGCAGCCGAAAGCCGGTGATCAGCACCGGGTTCGGCGGTCCGACCGGAATCGAGACGTGCTTGCGGGGCCTGTCGATCAGCTTGACGATCGACGCCGCGACCCGCTCGGGTTGCAGCACCGGGATCGGTGGCCGCGCCGCCTTCCCGACATAGTTCGCCGCCTGGTAGTAGATCGGCGTGTTGGTGCTGCCCGGGCTGACGATGCAGACGTGGATCCCGCGCTCCCTGGCGACTTCCTGCTGCAGCGTGCGGGCAATCGCCCGCTGGCCCCACTTCGCGGTGGCGTAGGCACCCATCTGCGGCACGGTGACCGAGCCGAGCAGCGAGTTCACGATGACGAACGTGCCGCCGCGCTGGCGGCGGAACACCGGCAGCACTGCGCGCGCCACGTGCGCGGTGCCGTGCACCGCCGTGTCGACCACCGTCTCGAACACGTCGGCCGGCAGCTGCTCGATCGTGCCGTAGGCCATCACGGTCGCGGTGAGGACGACGACGTCGAGCCGGCCGTGCCGATCGAGCACAACGTCGACCAGGCGTTGCACGTCGTCGTGGCTGCCGACGTCCGCGGGTAGGTCGAGCACGTCGGCCGCACCGGCGGCGCGGCAGGCCGTCTCGGCGCCGGTCCAGCGCACCGGCATCGCGGGCCGCCAGGACCAGGCGATTGCCCGTCGCTGGCAGCGCGCTGCGCGGTGGCCAGGCCGATCCCGCTCGAGGCGCCGATGATCAAACCACGCGGTCGGTCACGGGCTGTAGCACGACCTTGATGCAGCCGTCGGCCTTGTCGCGGAACATCTCATACCCGTTCGCGGCGTCGGCCAGGGGCAGCTGGTGGGTGGTGAGGTCCAGCGTGCCGAGCGGGTCGGACGGGTCGAGCACGAGCGGCAGGATGTCGTCGGTCCAGCGCCGGACGTGCGCCTGCCCCATCCGCACCTGGATGCCGCGGTCGAACATCTCCATCATCGGCAGCGGGTCGACCTCACCGCCGTACACGCCGCTGACCGAGACCGTGCCGCCGCGGCGTACTCCCTTGAACGCGGCGAGCAGGGCGTCGAGGCGATCCACGGCGACGTTGTCGGTGACCTTCTGCGCGATCGGCGTCGGGCAGCAGACCGGTCGCCTTCTGCGCCAGGAGATCAACTTGTTGCCGGGCGCGCCGCCGTGCGCCTCCATCCCGACCGCGTCGATGGTGGAGTCCGGGCCGCGGCCGTCGACCATGTCGATCAGGGCCGCCGGCACGTCGTCGACGTCGCCGAGGTCGAGCGGCTCGGCGCCGTATCGTTGCGCCAGCGCGAGCCGTTCGGGGACCGAGTCGATGCCGATGACCCGGCCGGCGCCGAGGTGCCTGGCGATGCGGACGGCCATCTGGCCGATCGGTCCGAGCCCGAGGACGGCGAGCTGCCACCGGCCGGGACGTCGGCGTAGACGACGGCCTGCCACGCGGTCGGCAAGACGTCGGACAGGAACAGGAACTGCTCGTCCGGCGTCCCGTCCGGGATCTTGATCGGGCCCGAACTGGGCCTGCGGCACGCGCAGGTATTCCGCCTGGCCACCGGGCACCGAGCCGTAGAGGGAGGTGTATCCGAACAGGGTGGCGCCCTTGCCCTCGGCTGCGCACCTGCGTCGTCTCGCACTGGGCGAACAGGCCGCGCTCGCACATCCAGCAGTGTCCGCACGAGATGTTGAACGGGACGACGACGCGGTCGCCGGGCGCGATGTGGCGTGACCTCGGCGCCGACCTCCTCGACGACGCCCATGGCCTCGTGGCCCAGGACGTCGCCGGGCTTCAGGTAGGGGCCGAGCACGCCGTACAGGTGCAGGTCGGAACCGCAGATCGCGGTCGACGTGACCCGCGATGATGGCGTCGGTCGGCTCCTCGATGCGCGGATCGGGTACGTCGATGACCTCGACGTGGGTGTTGCCTTGCCAGGTGAGAGCTTTCATGACGAATCCTCGAGTGAGTTGTTACTTGATGACGGCGTCGATCGTTTTCTTCAGCGCCGACGGCTGTGCCGGTGAGCGCGGGGCCTTGTCCTTCGCCGCGAGCATGCGGGCGCCGAGATCGGACAGCTGCTTGCGGCCGAGCCCGGCTCGGACGGTCGGGAACCAGTCGTCCTCTTCCTCTTCGATGTGGTGGGTGACGTTCTCGATGAGGACGGTGGTCTTGGCGTCGAACCGCTCGGCGTCGGCGGCATCGCGAACAGCTCCGTGCACAGCACGTCGGCGACGTGGTGTTCCTCGTAGGACTCGAGAACATCGTCCTCGAGGTCGGGCAGCAGTTGCCGGACCTCGCGGGTACATGACCTCGTTCTCGATGTAGGTGTGCACGGTGAGCAGTTCGATCATCTTGGCGACGAGGTCGCCCTTCCGCACAGTCGCGTTCGGCCCGGCGGCCTCGAAGTCACGGAACACCTTGCGGATCTCTTTGTGGTCCTGCTTGAGCAAGACGATGGCGTCAGTCGACACGGGAACTTCCAATCGGTGGGTTCGGTGCTGCTGGGGACGTCAGGCCGTAACCGGCGACTTCTTCACCAGCGACGCATCCGACCAGGGGCCGGACGCTGTCAACAAGTGGTCTGTCCAAACTCGAACGCCGAGTCACATTCGCGCGAGCGCATTACCTCACACCTGCGGCCCGGCAACGGGCGATGATCAGACCTGTCTCGTTTGTCTGCGGTTGCGCGGCGAGGTCGCCGACTCCGGTAGGCACCATCTCGAAGACTCTGTCCGACGAGCTCCTCGACCTCGTTCAGGACGCGACGCGGAGCGCGGCGGCCGGTCAGTCGTCGGCGCAGCTCGGCGGCCGCGAGCTGTTCGGCCGCATGAACTGCCGCGCGGCGACACTCGAGGTCATCGGTTCCTGCACCGGCGTCGCACAGTGCCTGGGTGAGGACGACGACGCGCCGTTCGTAGATCTCGGCTTCCCGAGCGCGCAGGCCAGGGCTGGCGGCCAGTATCGCGTGGAACGGGCCGACCGCGTGTGGATCGGTGTAGGCGCGGCCGGCGGTGAGTTCGTACACGACGTGGCCCTGCAGCGCCGACCAGATGGAATCGCCGGGCGGCACGGCAGCCACCAGGTCGGCCAGCTCCTGCTCGAGTCGTTCGACCTCGCCGAAGAAGAGATCCTGCTTGGTGGCGAAGTAGTTGAACACCGTCGCCGGTGACACGCCGGCCTCGTTCGGCGACCTGTGCGGTCGTCACGTCGTCGAATCCGCGGTCGCGAACAGACTCATCGCGCTGCGCCGGATGACGCGACGCGTGCGCTGCTTGTTCGACTCCCGACGTCGGTGCTGGGGTTGCTCGGCAAGTCGAAGACGAAGAGATCTTGAAGAACATCGAGCAGGTCGCGCCCGGCGCGGTGACCAGCTTCTTGGCACGGTCATCAAGCAGGTGCAGGGCAAGGCCGGGGCGGCCGGGATCGCCGGCGATCATCGGCCTGGCGCTGGCGCTGTGGTCGGCGTCCAGTTACGTGGCCGGGTTCATGCGCGCCGCGAACGCGATCTATGACGTGGACGAGGGCCGCCCGATCTGGAAGACCGCGCCGGTGCGGTTGCTGGTCACCCTCGCGCTGGTCGTCATGCTGGCGGCTCAGCGCGATCATGGTCGTCGTCACCGGGCCGATCGCCAAACAGGTCGGCCAGGCGTTCGGCATCGGCGACACCGCGGTCACTGATCTGGGACATCGCGAAGTGGCCCGTGCTGCTGGTCATCGTCAGCCTGATGTTCTCACTGCTGTACAGGGCCTGCCCGAACGTCAAGCAGCCCGGCTTGCGGTGGGTCAGCCCGGGCGGCGTCATCGCCGTCGTCGTCTGGCTCATCGCGTCGGCGCTGTTCGCGGTCTACGTGTCGTTCTCCGGGTCCTACAACAAGACCTACGGCTCGCTCGCCGCCATCATCATCTTCCTGGTGTGGCTGTGGATCACCAACATCGCCGATCCTGCTCGGCGCGGAGTTCAACGCCGAATCGCAGCGCGAGCGGGCGATTCGGGCCGGCGTTCCCGAGGACCTCGAGCCGTTCGCCGAACTGCGGGACACCCGCAAGCTCGACGACCCGGAAAGGAAGGTCGCCGAACGCGCGGCCCGGATCCGGGAACAAACCATGTCCGACTCGCGATGAATCCGCGATGAACAGGTCCGACCCCGACTCGTCAGAGCGAAACGGACTCCTGAACGGTCCGCGCAGGTTGCTGGGGTCGGCCGCGGCCGGAGCAGAGGCGGTGCCGCAACTGCTGCAGGCCGCGTCTCGGATGCTGGACGCCCTGACCGCGGTCGAGGCGCTCACCGCTCGCGTCGATGTCCTGGTGGGCACGATCGACAGCACGCACCGCTACGCGCGCCAGGTCGTCGAGATGGTCGAGGACACCAACGAGGCGGCCGCCACGGTCGCGGTGAATGCTGCACTGACCGCGGGCCGAGTCAGTGCCCTGCTCGACGTCTATGAACCGATACTGCAGGCGCTGGCCCCTGCCCTCGCGCGCATCGCCGAACATCTCGGTCCAGGCGAGGTCGACGCCCTCATCGAAACCATCAACCGCGCGCCTGCCCTGATGCGGCGCGTACACGGAGCGGTGCCGGTGCTGGACACACTGGCCAGCGTCGCTCCGGACCTCGCCGACCTGCTCGAAAGCTCCCGCACCCTCAACGAGATGCTCGGGTCGGTGCCCGGCCTCGGCCGGATCAAGAAACGCCTCGACCACGACGACGAGGCCGACGACGCGCATGGCGACGAGGACTCACGGCGACAAGCCTCCTAACCCTGCTGAAGTGTCGCGCACCTTTCGCCGAGAAACGCCGAATGAACAAGTCCAGCGATAGGGGAAGGCAGTGAATGGCCGAACCGCGGTGGCGCTGCTCGACCTGCCGTGGCCGGCGCTGGAATCGTGGCCACACTCCATGGCAGCGAGTAGAAACCGCACCTTGCCGTAGCCGAAAGGATGTGCGCGATCGGCCGGCCGATCAGCCGAGCGCAGCGAGAACCGCGGGAACACCTCGTTGACCGTATCGGCCAACGAGTGCGCAGCTTCGGACAGCATCGCCGCTGAGCCGGTCAGCGTCGCGGCGGCCAGCTGGTCGTCGTTGAGGTGCTTCGGTGTCTTCGCATGCTCGTGGTGATCCGGGATCGCTTGCTCGTGCGCGGGCATGACGTCGGACAGATCCCGGGTCTCGTGGTCGCTCATGCCGCAGGGGTACCCAACGTCGCGTGTAGCGTCTCGGCCGCGTCGCACGTGCCGACGGCTGGCGGCCACACGCGGCGGCCGCCGATCAGGTCGGCGAGTTGCGACTTCCCCGCGGACGACCGTCAGCGTGCGGCTCCGTGCGGATCTAGAGATCGGGTTCGGCCTGCACAATGAGGCAGAACGGGTGCCCAGCAGGGTCGGCGTACACCCGGAACGACTCCTCCTCGTGCACGACGGTGTCGTTCGTCAGCGGTCGAGCGCCGAGGGCGAGGACCCGCGCGTCGGCCGCATCGAGGTCCTCGACCAGCAGGTCGACATGGGCCTGTTGCGGCCGGTCACGCTCCGGCCAGCTCGGTTCGACATGATCGTCGACGCGCTGGAACGAGAGCCGTTTCGAGCGGTCGATCTGGGTCGACGATCGTCACCCAGCCGTAGCTGTCGTGATGAGGCAGGTAACCGAGCACCGCTCGCCAGAAGGTGCTCTCGGCGGCTGGGTCGGCGCACTCGAATACGACGCTGATCAAGCGTCCCACAGGCATGGTCATGACCTGCAGCGTTCCCGGCAACGCTCGGATCGATCACCGCGAAGTCTCGGTCCGAACAGGGTGAAGTGGGCCGGCCTTCGGCATTCCCCAGGATCGAGATGGGTAGATCGGTCAGCATGAGCGAACCGAGCGACCAACACCTGCCCGCAGAGCCCAACGAGGGTATCGACGCCGCATCCACCCAGCAGGCACGCGCATACCAGGCCGAGCAGACCCCGGCGCTGGCCCGGGCCACCGGCGCCGAGGCGGGCCCGCCCACCGACGCTCCTCCGGCCGGGCAGGCCCCCGTTGTAGCCGGCACCGGGGCCGGTGATCCGCTCGCCGGCGTGCGCGCCAGCGCCGACGACGTCGAGGATGCCGTCGACGGTGACGAGGGACCCGAGCATCCGGGCGTACGCCGGTCTCACTGAGACGCTCACGATTCCGCGGAGGACAGATGACGAATTTCGGCTACACCCTGATGACCGAGCAGAGCGGCCCGAAGCGAGCTCGTGCGCTACGCCGTCGCGGCCGAGGAGGCCGGCTTCGACTTCGAGGTCTCCAGCGACCACTACTTCGCCATGGCTGACGAGCAGGGCCACGCGCCGTACGCGTGGACGGTGCTCGGCGCGGTCGCGCAGGCGACCGAGCGGGTCGAGCTGATGACCTACGTGACCTGCCCGACCATGCGCTACCACCCGGCCGTCGTTGCGCAGAAGGCCGCGACGCTGCAGCTGCTCGCCGACGGCCGGTTCATCCTCGGTCTCGGCTCCGGCGAGAACCTCAACGAGCACGTCGTCGGGCGACGGCTGGCCGGCGGTCGCGGGTGCGGCAGGACATGCTCGACGAGGCGATCGAGATCATCCGCGAGCTGCACACCGGCGAGCTGGTCGACCTGGGCGGGCGAGCACTTCCGCGTCGACTCGGCGCGGATCTGGGACCTGCCCGACGCAGCCGGTCGCCGATCGGCCGTCGCGGTGTCCGGCGACGACGTCGATCGAGCGGTTCGCGCCGCTGGCCGACCACCTCATCGCCGTCGAGCCCGACGCCGACGCTCGTCACGGCGTGGGACGCCGCGCGCGGCGACCGCGGCCGGCCGGCGCCGGCGCAAGATCGGCCAGATCCCGATCTGCTGGGGCCCCGACAAGGACGCGGCGATCGAGCACGGCCCACGAGCAGTTCCGCTGGTTCGGCGGCGGCTGGCACGTCAACGCCGACCTGCCGACGCCGGCCGGCTTCGCCGGCGGCGAGCCAGTTCGTGCGCCCGGAGGACGTCGCCGACGTCGATCCCGTGCGGCCCCGACCTCGACGCGCTCGTCGAGGCCGTCAGGCCGTTCCTGCGAGGCCGGGTTCACCGACGTCGCGCTGGTCCAGATCGGCGACGAGGGCCAGGAGGAGTTCCTCGACCACGCCGCCGGGCCGCTGCTGGAGCAAGCTGCGCGCGCGTCTGACGAGCGCGGGATCCTCTTCGACGTCGACGGCACCCTGGTCGACAGCACCTATCTGCACACCGTCGCGTGGTGGCAGGCGTTTCGGCGCGCCGGGCGTGACGTGCCGATGGCCAGCATGCACCGTGCGATCGGGATGGGCGCCGACCAACTCGTCACCGCACGTGCTCGGCGGCGACCGTCGAGCGACGACGAGGTCGAGGACGCTGCGCGACCGCGCCACGACGCCGATCTACGCGACGCATTGGCCGGCGCTGCGCCTGTTCGCGGGCGCGCGCGACCTGCTGCGGCGCTGCCACGGGCCGGCCTCACGACAGTGCTCGCATCCTCGGCACGTCGCGGACGAGGTGGCGGCGGTGCGACGCCTGCTCGACGCGGACGACTGGATCGACGGGCGACCAGCTCGACCGACGCGGACCAGAGCAAGCCGGCGCCGGACCTCGTCGAGGTCGCCCTGGAGAAGGCGAGCTCGACGCCGCGAGCGCAGTTTTCGTCGGCGACGCAGTCTGGGATGTGCACGCGTGCGGCAAAGCCGGCGTGCAGTGCATCGGCACTGGAATGCGGCGGTACCAGCGCAGCGGAACTGCGCGACGCCGGTGCGGCCGAAGTCTACACCGATCCAGCCGATCTGCTCGCCCGCTGGGACACCAGCCTGCTCTGCCGCCGTGGATGACGTCACGCACCAACGCAACATGTATGAAGCGGCGCGGCCGCCGAAGTTGGCTGCCGAGTCTGGTCCACCGTGGCCTCGAACTGGTCAACGAGCCGATGAGTGAATCACCGGGCGACACTGGCGATCCGGGCCGGCGAAGTGCTCGAGATCCTGGCAGACGTCGTGCGGCCCTTCACGACTTATCTGTAGCGCCTGCTGCGCCATTCGATCGATGCCGAGCCCAACTTGGAAGCAGCCGGAGATGCCCCCTAATCGCTGTTGTACCCCGTTGATCGCGGCGAAGTACTCGGCGCGAACGGCGTGCACTGGTCGCAGAACTACGGGCCCCCGCCGGCGGCGGCGAAGGTTTCGCGCGGTGTTCGTGTCGCGCGACGGCGGTGCTCGCTGCCTCAAAGGTCGCAGGCTCAGCTACCGGTACCTAGCCCTGCGATGAGGTTGATCGTGACCGCCAGTATGACTGCGCCGAAAAGATAAGAGAGTAGTGCGTGGCGCATGGCGGTGGCCCTGATCGCGGTGGTTTCCAGATCAGTGTCGGACACCTGAAATGTCATGCCCAAGGTGAACGCGGGGTAGGCGAAATCGAGATACCGCGGCGATGTCTTCTGATTAAAGTTGATCCCGCCGTCCACCCCTGTGTAATACAGCTTCGCGTAGCGCAGCGTGAACAGTGTGTGCACGGCGAGCCAGGACAATGTCACGCTACCGACGCCCACGCCGGCAAGCAGATCTCGGGATGCGCCGTGCCTGGACGATGCCTTGATGAGTACGACGCCAACGGCCGCCAAACTTGCCACCGAAGCGACCAGCACGATGAGGTCACTTACAGCATTGCCGGGATCCTCGCGTGTCGCGTGCGCCGCAGTTTGCGTCGAACCCATCGGCGCGATCGTGCACAGCCCAACCCACGCTACGAACACCACCGCGGCGCAGTCCCAGCCGATCAACGGCGCTCAGTTGCACCGGCAACAGAAAGACCGCGCCCGAGATGCCCACCGGCGCCGTCACGGCGGCGATGACGAACCCGAGGCAAGCCCAATGATCGCCGCGGGCGGCGTCACAGACGCGATCCAACTACCACTGCGCCAGCATTTCCCTATCCGCTCATGAGCATCTGGACGCGAGACATCGATCGTGGCGCCGTGGATCGGCTTGTTCGCCGCAGGGGTCGGGTTCAGTTGACGATCCGCAGGTCTGGCCGCTGATCAGATGTGGTGCGTCCGGGCGACCACGCTGCCGGATGTAGATCCAGGGTGCCGGTGTAGATCACGTCTTCGGCGATCTCGCGTACTTTGCGGTTGCTGTGTTGGCTGACGGCTTGGACCAATGCGAAAGCGGCGTCGATGGTCAGGCTGTATTCGGCCATCGTGATCCCGATAGCCGCGCCGATGCGGCGGCTGGTGTGCAGCGCGATCTCGAGGTTGTCTGCTCGGGTTTGCGCCGCGGCCAGGGTTGCCTTGAGCCGGTGGACCTCCGCGGCCAGGGCGAAGACATCTGGGGCAGCGTCGGCGCCGGTGGAACATGTGGCCGGGTGGGCCGTGGGTGCGTTCGGCGAGACGGTATTGGCTGACTCGGGCACGAGGACCTCCGGTACTCCTAGCGGCGGCCTCCTCACCGCCGTACGCCGATGGGGTACCCCGTTGAATCGACCAATATTCGGTTCAGACTGCCTGCCGGGCGTGGGCTGATGCGTGGCACCAACAGGGTGATGTGACCCAAGCTTGCGCGGAGGCGACACCGCCAACGCACGAGGCGCCGTCCTCAGCCGGCTCGCGCGGCCGTAAGTGGGTAGGTCTGTTCTATCCGGCAATCCAAGGACAGACTCGATGAATGACCAGCACGTGATCAGCACCGCGATGCGCTGCCCCGCCTGCGGGGCCGAAGCAACATTGACCGTCCGTAGCAGCGGGACCCAACCGGCCGCACAGACCACCGCCTACTTGTGCCCGAACATGTGCGCCGCACCCAGCCCAGCCGACCGCTTGACTAGACGCTCGCCGCGCTAGACAGGCGCCCCTACCTCGTCAGGTGATGCTGGCGGCGTGCTCAACCGCCGCGGCGTCGACCGCCGTGAGATTGTCAGTCGCAGACCTGCGCGTCTTCTTGATCTCGGCGAGCTGGCCCTTCAACTTCTTGATCTCCTTGCGGCGTTTCTTCACCGCAGCCTTCATGCCATCGACGTCTTTCTTGTGTTTCTTCAGCGACCGTCGGAGCCGCGCCTCGCGTCGCGCAGCCCGACTCAAGGACTGGTGCGCTGCGGTGATGTCCTTACTGGCAGGAGTATCGGATCGGTTCCTGCCTGAATTGGTGGCGGCTCTCGTGGACTGACGGGGGTTCTTCTTGGTTGTCCTCGTGGCCTTTCTGGGCGCGCTCTTCGTCGCAGTCGCGGGCCGACTGGTCTTCCTGGTTGCCCTCTTGGCTGCCCCGGTCGCGGACTTGGCTGTTCTTCGCGTGCCGGTCCTCTTCGCCGTAGTGTGCTTGGCGGTCTTCCGGGTGGTGGTCTTGGTAGCCATTCCGGGCTCCTCTCGTCAGCGGCATGACGGCTCGCAGAAATGCGATGAATCGTCCGAGCAGTACGACGCTGCCGCCCTTGGTCTGCAACCGGGCGCGCGCTTGATCGATGGCCTGCGAACGCCGAGCCAATATCGGCAGGGCGAGCACCCGTGGTCCGTAACGCTTTCCGAGTTCGTATCCGACGCCGTCGCCCACTATCGCCGCCACACCACAACGGCGATCATCACCGGTAACGACACCGCGTGCCGGAAGGCCAGCACGCCCCAAGGATCACTGCAGTTTGGCCGGGCAGGACGAAGCCGATGTACACGGCGGCTTCGTCGAACGCGAGCGTACCGACCAATGTGTAAGCCGTTGCTCCGTGCAGGGTTAGCAGCGGTCGACGATGGCGCTGGTGATACTCATGCCGCGTCCCTCATTGGTGGTTGTCACCTGAGACTAGGGGACGGTTGAGCGCTCAACCATGGAGTTGACTGTGGACAGCTATCTGGACGCCAAAGGAGCGAGGTCGGGCAGCCGGCTCTCCCTCGATGCCCGGGGTGGACGGCCGGGCGCCGGTCCTACACGTCGCGGATGCCGATCAGGATCATGGCCGCGGCGATCGAGGTTGCGGCGTAGAGGCTGAGCACGCCGAGTCCGGCCCATGGGCCGAGGGTGCTGTGGGTCGAGACGGTGGTCAGGATTTGGCTGCCGGCGTTGGCTGGCATGTAGTCGATGAGCGTGTTGCGCCAGGACGTGGGCAGCAGGTCAATCAGCGCGGTTGAGGCGAACAGGACGCCGAAGAAGGCCGAGAGCGCTCCGGCGGTGTGCCGGATCAGCGCGCCGAGCCCGAACCCGAGCAGTCCGACGGCGGTGAGGTACAGCCCGCCGCCGAGGACCGCGCGCAGGGTTCCGGGATGGGTGAGCGTGACCGATGCGTGCGCCGGGGCGAGGATGGCCTGGCCGATCAGGAATGCGGTGAAGCTGAGCAGCTCGCCGACGATGAGTGTGCAGGCAGCGAAGACGAGTCCTTTGGCGGCGAGCACGGCGCGCCGTTGCGGGACGGCCGACATGGTCGCGCGGATCATCCCGGTGCCGTACTCGGAGCTGATCACGAGCACGCCGAGCGTGCCGACGGCGATCTGTGCGAGGTACAGGCCGTTGATGCTGATCAGCGTGGCGTCGAAGCCGTCTGTGCTGTCCTTGCCGTTGAGCAGGTTGACCCGCCATTGCTCGCAGATGATCACCGCGACCGCGATCGTGCCGAGAGCAGCGACGATCGCCGTCCAATATGTCGAGCGGACCGATCGGAGCTTGGTGAACTCGCAGCGCAGCAGGTTCGTGGCGCCGATCGTCGCCGACGGCGCACGCGCCGCGGCCATGTCGGCGCCCATGTCGGCGCCCATGTCAACTGGCGTGTCGGCGGCCATGTCAGGCCACCTGCCCGGGACGGAAGTCGACACTGTCCTGCGTCAATTCCATGAACGCCTCTTCGAGCGAGGCCTGCTGCGCGGTGAGTTCATGCAACCCGATGCCCAGTCGGGCGGCGAGGTCGCCGACCGCGGCGATGTCCATGCCGGTGACGACCAACCCGTCGTCCTCATCGTCGATGACCTCAGCGCCGGCGGCGATCAGCGCGGCGCGCAGTCCGGTGCGTGCCCTGGTCCTGACCCGCACCGAACGGACCGAGCTTCGGTCGATGATCTCGCGGGTGCTCGCGTCGGCGACCAGCCGTCCCCGGCCGACCACGACGAGATGATCTGCGGTCAGCGCCATCTCGCTCATCAGGTGACTGGACACGAACACTGTGCGGCCTTCGGCGGCGAGGTTGCGCAGCAGTGTGCGGATCCAGAGGATGCCTTCGGGATCGAGGCCGTTGACCGGTTCGTCGCACAGCAGGACGGGCGGGTCGCCGAGCAGCGCCGCCGCCAGGCCCAACCGCTGCCGCATGCCGAGTGAGAACGTGCCGGCGCGACGGCGGGCCACCTCGTGCAGGCCGACCAGGTCGAGCACCTCGTCGACCCGGCGGCTCGCGATGCCGTTGCTTTGGGCCAGGCACAGCAGGTGGTGGAACGCGCTGCGGCCCCCGTGCAGCGCTCCGGTCTCGAGGACCGCGCCGACCTCGTGCAGCGGTCGCCGGATCTCGGGGTAGCGGCGACCGTTCACCGTCACCGACCCGCGGGTGGGTCGATCGAGACCGATGATCATGCGCATCGTGGTGGACTTGCCGGCGCCGTTCGGGCCGAGGAATCCCGTGACGACACCGGGTCGCACCGTGAAGGTCAGATCCTCGACCGCGCGGGTCGACCCGTAACACTTACTCAATCCGTGCGCTTCGATCATCGCCGCCTCCGCGTTTCGGATGTCCTGCTCAGGCTGCGGGCTCATGGCCCCCCGCGCATCGGGGATGACCCCGGCAGCGCGCCTGATTTCGACGCGCTCAGCCCCGAGCCCGACCCTGGACACCTAGGTATTCTATGCCTAGACTACCTAGGTATGGCAACGGCGCATGTGAAGGGCAGCCTCGATCTGCTGTTGATGGGCGTGCTGCGGCGCGGGCCGACGCACGGGTACGCGATCATCGCGGCGCTGCGCGTGCGCAGTGACGGCGAGTTCGATCTCGCGGAGGGCACGATTTATCCGGCGCTGCACCGCCTCGAGCGGGCCGGGCTGGTCGCGAGCTCGGTCGAGGTCGCGCAGGGCCGGCGGCGGCGCAGCTACGCGCTCACCGCGCGCGGGCGCGCGGAGTTTGCGGCGCAACGGCGCGAATGGCAGGGATTCGTCGCGCACATGCAGGCGGTGCTGGCATGACCGCCGCGAACGGCGCGACGCCGATCGAGGACTACCTCGATGAGCTGTTGCGCCGCACGCACGCGGACCCGCGGACAACTCGCCGGCTGTTGGACGAGGCCAACGATCATCTCTTCGCCGCCGCCGCCGACCTCGAGGCCGCCGGGATGGCGCGCGTAGACGCCGAGCGGGAGGCGGTGCGGCGTTTCGGGCCGGCGCCAGGGCTGGTCCACGGGTCCTGGCGGCGGGCGTTCGGCACCCTAGTCCTGGAGACGCTGCGCGCGGCGATCCTGCTCGGCGGGTGCGGGCTGCTCGCCGTCGGCCTCAGCGGCGGCGTCGCCGCGGTGATGAATGCGCTGTTCGGGCAGCAGTTCGTCGGTGGCGCGACCGTCATGGGCACCGGCGGGTCGACGGTCACCGAGACGGCGCACGACGCCGTCGTGTTGCGCGTCCTGGCCGGCGTGGTGGGCCTGTTGGTCCTCGGCGGACACGCCGTGCTGCGCCGCTACACCAAAGCCCCGCTCGTGCTACCGAGCGGGCTCACCGAGGCACTCGGCGCGGCCGCGTTCGCCGCCGCAGCGATCGCCCTCACCGCCGCCACGATCGACCAAGCCGTCACCGGCCCCAGCGGCCACGGCATCGGGTTCTTCCTCAGCGGCGCACTCGTCTCACTCGCCGGCGCGATCCTGTTCAGCACCCGCGCCACCCGGGCCTTGTTGCCGGGCCACTAATCGCCCCAACCGTGCCGCTGACGGACCGCGCTGACCGCGCGAACAACATCCACGGCCGGCGAACACCAGGTTCCGGTCCGGTTCGGCCGCCTCGCTACGACCGACCGGCATTCGGTCCTCGGATCGCGGTCTGTTCAGGGATCCGCGTGCGGCACGCCGTCCGGTTGAGCGGGCGTTCCGGGACGAGCTGGCTGACGCCACTGAGGGGCCGATCGCGTCGATGATCTTTGGTGTCCTGACTGGTGAGGTTGTGGGATGGTCGGTGAGGTGGGGACCGGGACGCCGGCGTTGGTCGGGCCAGAGGTAAGCCCTGCGTCGATGCGTGCACCGGTGAGCAGGTGGGTTGGGACGATCGCGATAGTCCAGCTGGCTGTGCTGGTGGCGACCAGCACCCGCTACGGCTACCACGGCGACGAGATGTATTTCATCGTCGCCGGAGCCCATCCCGCGTTCGGCTACCCCGATCAGCCGCCGCTGGTTCCGTTGATCTCGCTGGGCGATGAATGAGGTGGCGGCGGGGTCGCTGGTGGTGTTGCGGCTGCCATCGGCGCTGATCGCGGCCGCGACCACCGCCCTTGCCGCCATGATCGCCCGCGAGGTCGGTGGTCGGGCGCCGGGCGCAGGTGATCGCCGCCGCGTGCGCGGCCTGTTCGGGGTTTGCGTTGGCGACCGGCCACTTCGTCACCACCACGACCTTCGACCTGCTGAGCACGACGGTGCTGTGCTGGCTGATGATCCGCGCCGTCACCCGGCGCAGCGGCCCATCGCTGCTGGCTGCCGGCGTGGTCGCCGGCCTGGGCTGCGAGGCGAAACCCCAGGTCGCGCTGGTCGCCGCGGTGATGCTCGCCGCGCTTGATGGTGGCTGGCCCGCGGTGGCCGCTGCGCTCGCCGTGGCTGCTGGCCGGCGTCGCCGCGGCCCTGGCGCTGGCGGCGCCATACGTGATCTGGCAGATCAGCGCACGGCTGGCCGCAGCTGACCGTCGCCGCCAACGTCGGCGGGTCAGCCGAGGGCGGCCGCGCCGGGTTCGTGCCGTTCCAGCTGGTGATGGTCAGCCCGCTGCTGGTGCCGGTCTGGATCGCCGGTCTGATCGCGCCGTTTCGCCGCGCGTCGTTGGCCGCGATGCGGTTCGTCCCGCTGACCTACGCGGCTCTCGCGGTCGCCTACCTGGTCGGCAACGGCAAGGCCTACTACCTGGCCAGCATGTACCCGGCGCTGCTCGGCGTCGGCGCGGTGCCGGTCGCCGACTGGACACTGCGCCACGGCCGCCGCCACCGGCCCCGACTGCGCGGCGCGCTGCTCAGCGCGGGCGTCGTCGTCTCGGCCGCGATCAGCGCGTTGATCGCGCTGCCGCTGCTACCGGCGACCTCGCTGCAGGGCAGCGTCGTGATCGCGATCAACCCCGATCAGGGCGAGACGGTCGGCTGGCCCAGATTCATCGACACCGTGTCAGACGGCCTGGCGCTCGATCCCGCAACCAGAACGAGCGCACACCGTCGATCTTCACCTAGAACTACGGCGAAGCCGGCGCCATCGACCTGCTCGGCCACCCCCGCGCACTGCCCCGCTCCTACAGCGGCCACAACGGCATTCAGCGAATGGGGCCAACCCGCGACCGAACGCGACAACACGCGCTGCTCCTCGGCTACAACGGCCCATCCGACGCCGCACCGTACTTCCACGCACTGCACCCAACTCGCCACCATCAACAACGGCGTCGGCCTCGACAACAACGAACAAGGCCTGCCCGTCCTGCTGTGCCGCCCCGCGACGACGTGGCAGGCGCTATGGCCGAAACTGCGGCACTACAACTGACGCCGGCTCGAACGCCAGACGGCTCGCCAAACCGTCTAGAGCGCGCCATCTACCGCGCTGCTCAAATACCGACAGAGCATCCTGTCCCACACGGTTCCTCGCGCCTCACCTGAGATTCGCGAGCGTCCCCCGGCCGCCTTGAACCTTCTTCTTGTTTCGGGGGTTTAGGCTGAGATCACCCCCGCCCAGAAAGGTCGATCAGTATGCGACGCGTCCTATCAGTTGTGGGTGTCGGGATACTCGCCGCGTCGGGGGTCATGCTGGCTTCCGCCGCTCCGGCCAGCGCCCAAGCCTCCTGCACCAGCTGGAGCGTCTACACCGGTGTTGGCGGCAACTACATCGAGGTCCCGACCATCGGCAGTGCCACCCACCGAGACAACTGTCTGCTCGGGCTGGGCAACGACAGCAGCGCAGTGGGTGATCTGCAGATCACGTTGAACCGCTGCTATGGGCGACACCTCGCGGTCGATTTCGATTTCGGGACGCTCACCCGAGCAGCGCTGGAATACGCTCAGCGCACAGAGCACATCTCCACCGACGGTGTCTACGGACCGCAGACCCGCGACCACCTTCGCTGGGCCGACTTCAGCGGCGGCTGCGCCCGCCTATAGCCGCCGAGCGGCGCGAGATTCCCGAACGCGCGGCCGGCTGTCTCATCAGTGCCTCCGGTTCCGGTCACGGACCCGCAAGCGGACAGATGGGGAACCACGCGATGGCGGCAACATCCAGTGCCGGCATGTCCGGATTGCATGAGCTGCTGTGCCAGCGTGATGACTAAGACCTCGACGGGCAGGTCGAGGCGTTTCGAACCCGAACGCTCGACGCTGGGCGGGCCCTACACAAGTGCCGCCGCGGCCGCGCGTGTGCTGGGTGTCGGGCTCATGGGCACGTATCCGCTCGAGCGATGGGACTGTTCAGGTCAAGATCAACGTAATAGCGTTCCGCTGGGGGCGCAAAGGAGACGACGCCGACCCGAGGGGGCGGATATGCGCGGAGTCAGGTTTGTCTCGATTGCAGCGGGTGCTGTGGTAGTGCTCGGACTGGGTACGGCCGCCGGCGCTGCGGGCGCAGGGACCGGCGCGAATGCGGCCGACTCGGCGAGCACGGGTCGCGAGCAGCGCCGCGGATTGTCTGGCGCATGTCGTCGGTGGCCAGAGCGAGGACTGGTATGACTACTACACGCCGGGTTGCACGGGTCACGACGAGCCCGAACTCGATCCGGTGTCCTCGGCGCCGCACTCCGCCCGAGACCTGACCTGGCGCGTCGCCCTTCCGGCCGGCGGCACGTTCCCTGTTCCGAGCGTCGGCCCGACGTTCTGGTTCGGCGGCGCGGTCAAGGACTCCAACCCGGCGAAGATCGGCGGCCAGGGGTTCTTGGAGATGCAGTTCTATCCTGATTCGTTCGTCACGAAGTGCGCGCCGAGCGGCAACTTCTCCCTCAAGCATGAGGTTGGCGTCTACACGGTGTGCTCTCCGGTGTGGACGCTTGAGCAGAAGAAGAAGGGCATCATCGAGCCGGCCGCGTTCAACGGCATGCTGGTGAACGGGGCCGGAACCGGTCCGTTCGTGATGCACGGCCGCGACGTCCTCGACATTCACATCTGGGCGCCGTCGATGACCGCGCCGTATCGCGAGCAGGTCAAGGACGAGTCCAGCGGGGAGGAGTCGAGCGTTCTCACCCTGGTCAGCCCGACCGACGGTCCGCTGACGCCGGCGTTCGACACGAACGAGATCGGGAATGCTCTCGACTGGGGCGGCGTCTGGGACACGCCGATGTCCTTCGTCTACGAGATCGGCCACTCAGACCTCTACGGCACGCATCCGGGCGCCTTCTGCGTCCCGGGTCAAACGTTCTGCGGTTCGTTCAACCGCGACAACTGGGCCGGCCAGCAGCCGATCCGGATCTTCGACGTGACCTTCGGCGATGGCTCGCACCCGAAGAACTGGGCCGTGGTCTCCGACACCGGCGGCAAGGCCGAGGTGCTCGGTAACTCGTTCGTCGGCCCGACCCACTGCACCGGCTATGGCGGCCCGTATTGCATCTACCCGTGGTTCTCCTGGGACGGAGCAGCGTTCAACTACGGCGTCCACTATCCGAACACCGTCGACAACTTACGCGGGGTGAACCAATTCGCGCAGGTAGCCGAGATGCCCCGAAGACGGCGTCTTCCCGGGAAAAACCTACTGCGACACAATAATCCGGTAGCCAGGCAATCGAAACGGCTCTCCGGCAGGTTTGCCGCACCCGGCGACGCAATGCCGCCAATTCGCGATTGCTTCCGCGGACACCTGCAATTTCAAGGCCTAACTGTGCCTCACTCAAAGGTGGCCCAGGTCGCATGACTATTCGAGACAGGGGCCAGTCGGCGCCGTTCCACCGGCCGACAGTCTTGACAGCTCTATGCCGACTCCATGACGAACCATGAAAGGTACAGCGTCTGTGGCGCGGCAATTCACGAACGACGACCCAGAGACGGCTGTCCCGCCCGACCCGCCCAATCGCAATTCCCGCAACAGCACGGCTTGCGACACACGATCGACCGTCGATGGAGACTCTCGACAACCGGAACACACGTCCTGATCTGCGCACAATAGGCGTGGATCAAGTCAGGGAGGATGCCGCGCCGAACGACGGGACTGCGCGCTACTCGGTGTCTGACCAAGATCACCGAGGTCACTCGCCTGCCGCGGCG
>CAWKNB010000014.1:0-236425 GCA_963850835.1 uncultured Actinomycetota bacterium
TCAGATTCCGTAGGCCTAACGAATCGAGAACCGGCAGTTCTAGACCCGGCGTTTCGTGAAAAATGTGCCCGAGCGTGTCGGCACCCGTATCGCCATACTCGGCGGCATCCGGCGCGCAGCCGATCCCGACGCTATCAAGCACCAGAACAAGCGCGCGCATTAGGAAAGGGAGAATGATGAAGGAAGAATTAAGAAAGTGCTCGGCGCTAGGTTTCTTCCTTCTGCCTTCCTAATTCATACTTCGCCTCACAGCCCAATCGGGTGCCAGGCCGTTTTCATCTCGACGGTATCGAGAATCCAATACGGAGTTTCCGCGGCTTCACCGGACCAATCGGCAGTCGCCATCGCCCGATTCACGTAGCGCTTCACATTGTATCCGCCTCCCTGCTGTAACGCCGCCCGATCTTCTCATCGCCGGAAGCGTCCACGATTGCGTTCACATCCATGTGACTGGCGATGTGCGGCGCGAGCTCCGCCGGGTCACCGGAAAGGAGGTTGATCACTCCGCCCGGCAAATCGCTCGTCGCGATAATCTCGGAGAAGGTCAGCGCTGGCAGAGGCGAAGTCGCCGAGGTGACGACGACCGCGGTGTTGCCGCTCAGGATGACGGGCGCGACCAGGGACACGAATGCAAGCAGCGACGGCTCGTCAGGGCAAACGACCACGACCACGCCGGTGGGCTCGGGCGATGGTGAAATTGAAGTGTGAACTGGCTACCGGATTCACTGCGCTGAAAATCTGACTGAACTTGTCCGTCCACCCCGCGTAATGGACGAGGCGCTCGATCGTGAGGCGAACCTCATCCTCCGGCTTGCCATTTTTCCGGCCCTGACCCGCGACAACTTCGTTTCCAGCTCCGGGCCGTCGCATTTCCAGCATTTCCGCGGCGCGATATAGAATCTGTCCGCGCAGATAGGCGCTTTGTTTCGACCAACCCGCGAAAGCGCGCGCGCGCGGCTCCGACCGCGTCGCGAAAATCTTTGCGCGAGGCGCGCGCATAATTGGCGATCGCCTTCCCGCCCGCCTCCGCCGCCGCGACCCGGCCGCTCTCGCTCCGAACGAATTTTCCCCCGATGAAAAGCTTGTATGTTTTCTGAACCTGGAGTCGATCTATTTTTCTGGCCACGGCAGGAGCATTGCCTAACCGCTTGAAAAAGGAAATGCTAAACGGATGCTGCCGGCGCTTTAATGGACAAGGACGACTCGATTTTCATCGCCGGCCATCGCGGACTGGTCGGCAGCGCCCTCCTCCGCAAACTGGAGGCGGACGGGTTCTCGCGCCTGCTCACGCGCACCCGCGCCGAATTGGACCTGACCGAGCCGCCGGCGCAGTCGAGAATTTCTTTCGCACGCGAAAAGCCGGCGATTGTGGTCGTGGCCGCGGCCGAAGGTCGGCGGAATCAAGGCGAACAACGATCGGCCGGTGGAGTTCCTGCTCGAGAACCTCCAGATCCAGAACAACCTCATCGAGGCGGCGTATGAGTACGGGGTGCGCAAGCTCCTCTTCCTCGGCAGCTCCTGCATCTACCCGAAGCTCGCTCCGCAGCCGATCCCGGAGAGCGCATTGCTCACGCGGCCCGCTCGAGCCGACCAACGAGGCCTACGCCATCGCCAAGATCGCCGGCATCAAGCTCTGCCAGGCCTACGCGCGCGAGTACGGCGCGAATTTCATCTCCGCCATGCCGACGAACCTCTACGGGCCGAACGACAACTTCGACCTCGAGAGCTTCGCACGTGCTCCCCGCGCTCCTCCGCAAGGTCGCACGAGGCGAAGGAGAGCCGGCGCGCGCGAGATCATGGTCTGGGGCACGGGCACGCCGCGCCGCGAATTCCTCCATGTCGACGACCTCGCCGCACGCCTGCCTTTTCCTCCTCGAAAATTACGACAGCCCCGAGATCATCAACATCGGTAGCGGCAAGGATCTGACGATCCGCGAGCTGGCGGAGTTGATCTGCGAAGTGGTCGGTTTCAAGGGCAGAACTGAACTGGGACGCGACCAAGCCGGACGGCACTCCGCGCAAGCTACTCGACATTTCAAAAATCGAGTCGTTAGGCTGGAAGCCGACCATCTCGCTCCGGGAAGGCATCGCTCGCACCTACGAGTGGTTTTGCGAGAATGGCGCTCCATCTTGAGCGCGCGGCTCGACTCGCGAAGCAGCGCCTCACACGCGCTTGAAAAAATTCCCTCGCCATCCCGTTGCCACTGCCTCTATCGTGCCCGTTTCGTAAATGATTCAGCGCGACTATCTCATCATCGGCGGCGGCATCGGCGGCGGCAGCGTGTGCGAAAGCATCCGCAAGTACGACAAGAAAGGATAGCGTCACGCTGGTCGGCGGCGGAGACTTTTCATCCCTACAAACGCTGGATGCTCTCGAAGCAGTTCCTGCGGGAAAAAATGCCGCCGGTGAAGAAGCTGCCGGTGCTCGATGAGCATTGGTACGACATCGCACAAGATCGAGACCCGGCTCGGGACGGTGGTCACGCAGTTCAACATCGATCGCCGCCTCGCGGTGCTCGGCAACGGCGAGACGATCGAATTCAACAAAGCCTGTCTGGCGATGGGCAGCCGGCCGGTGCGTCCGCCGGTCGCGGGCGTGGGCTCGGGCAACGTGATTTATCTGCGCACGATTCGCGACGCGCTCGCGCTGCGCGAAATGTCGCAGTCGGAGAAAATGATCGTGGTGGTCGGAGGCGGACTGCTCGCCTGCGAAGCCGCGGCCAGCCTGCGCCAGGTGAAGTTCAAGGTGGCATCATGCATCGCCATCGGACGCTGCTGAATCGCTACATCGATCCGGAGACGGCGCATGGCTAACGGAGAATTTTGCGAAGCATGGCGTGACCATGTTGCTGGGCGAAAGCCTGAATGGTTTCGAAGGCAAAACCGTTTTGCGCAACATCCAGACGAAAAGCGGCAAGCGCGTCGCGGCCGGCGTGGCGGTGGTGGCCTGCGGCGCGGAACCAAATCTCGATATCGTGCGGAACACGCCGCTCTCCGGGCCTCACGGTTCACCGGTGACCGAATACCTCGAGACGGAAGAGAAAGGGATCTACGCCGTGGGCGATCTCGCCTTTTATCCTGACCGCTTCATGGGCGGAGTGCGACGCCAGACGCATTGGGACAATGCGCGCGAACAGGGATTGGTCGCCGGCGCGAACATGACCGGCAAGAAGCGGCAGCGATACGAGCAGATTCCGTATTTCTGGACGGAGATGTTCGACCTGCGATTCGATTTCGTGGGCGATTTCAGCCTGCAGCCGACGCGGGTCGACCTGAGCGGAACATACGCGAAGAAGAAAATTCGTCGTGCGGTATTACCAGGGCGACCGGCTGCGCGGTTTGCTGCTTTGCCACCACAGGGCCGAGGACGTGGAGTCCGCGCGAGACGGAACTGCGGACAGGCGCTCGGGAAGTAAGTTCGGACTCGTGAGGCGCGGTGCGCGCAGTCGCGGGCTTAGAACTCGCCCTGCGGCATGTTGAGCGATTCGTTCGTCACGCGCACCAGTTTCCAATCCCACGGGCTTGCCAGCTCTCGCGCGCCATAGGAGTTTAAAGGGCGTCGTTAGGCTGTTCACGCGGTCGTTGATCTCGTCCGCGAACTTCGCCTCGGCGGCGTGAGCTGCATGCGCGCCTCCAGGTTCCGGTTTCCCGATCGCTCGGATCATGCACGTCCGAGACGGTGATAGTGAGATCGAAGAAGAAGCGGCCGACCAGCTCGCAGCCGGTTGAGCAGACGCGCGCGATCGTCGCCCCACGCGTCGTGGTAATCGGTCGGCGACGAAATCTTCCACCGCGCTCCAATTCCGCCGCTCGACCTGATGCAGGAGATGCTCGCTGTGCAGCCGCACCTGGTTCTCGGCGCTCCAGAGACGCAGCAGATAAACACCGAGCGAGGAAAGCGACAAGCAGACCGGCCCAAAAACTATTCCGAAAGGTTAGGGCATCGGCATATCTCGTTCGTTTTTTTGCGGTGACGGCAAATCGTTTGACGGTTGACGCGGTCTTAGGCACGAAACGTGCACACTTTCGCCGGACGACTCATTTATGCTCAATCTTAGTTCCTTCTTCATCCTTCTTTGCAGCCTGGCGGCTGCATCTGGTGGGCCTGTCGTGAAGACCGGAACCAAACCTGACTTACCGAATGCTCGACCAAGAAGATTTGAAATGGACTGCGACCAACCTCACCGAACTGAATCGGCGGTTGCAACAGATCTCGCGTTACTCCGAGCGGCCCGCAGCAGGAGCGCGACGCGGAAGCGCTTTCAAGCGTCTGAACGAAGAGGTCGCGCTGGCCGCGAAGACTGTCACAGGCGCTTTTCGACCGCATCACTTCGCGAATTCTCGACGGGAAGCCAGCCGTGGCGTGCGGCCCGCGCCCGAGCCGCCGGTTTTCCGTCGTCGTCGGCTCGCGCGCCGGAAAAAGCCGTCGCTCGACCACGGTCGCGAACAAATTCCCGGTCGGCGAGATGAAGCTCGGACGAAGGCCAGACGCCGCATGGCGATCCGAAGTTTTGAATCCGAACGGGAAACGCGAACTGATTCTGCTGGTCGACGACGACCTGGAAGTCCCCGAACGCGCCGGCGAGATGCTGACTTTGGAGGACTACCGCGTCATCCTGGCAAGGATGGATTCGAGGCGCTGCAAATTTACAGCCAGATGAAGGAACAAGATCGAGCTCGTCATTCTCGATTTCTTTCTCCCGGTGATGGATGGCGACGCAGTCTTCGATGAACTGCAAAGCGATCGATCCGAAAGGTGCAGGTCGTCCTGAGCAGCGGATTCGCCGAGCAGAGCAAAGCTCGGCAGCATGCTCGCGCGCGGGCTTTGCGGGTTTTATCCCGAAGCCTTACACCCGCGAAAAATTGCTCGACCAGGTGCAGTCGATATCGCGTCGGCCTAACGATCGCCTAACGAATGGCGTTGCCGGCGGCCTGCTGCCGCCGGTGCGACGATTCGCGCCGGCCTTATTTCCGCTGGGATCGAGCGGGATCTGTAACTGAATTACGCCCGGCCGTTGCATGGCATCAATTTAGCTACTCGGGTCAAACCCATGGCCCGGATCGACGCATTCTTCAAATTGATGTCCGAGGAGAAAGCTTCGGACCTCCACCTCGCGACCAACAATCCGCCGATGCTGCGCATCAACGGCGAACTGGTCCGCGTGGATTATCCGCCGCTGCAAAACGATGAGCTCAAGGCGATGGTCTATGAGATCGCGCCGGAAGCGAAAGATCAAGACTTTCGAGGAAACGTCCGACGTCGATTTCGGCTACGAAGTTCCCGGCGTCGCCCGTTACCGCGCGAATTTCTTCCAGCAAAAATACGGCATCTCGGCCGTCTTCCGTTTGATTCCCGTCCAAGGTTCTGACGGTCGAAGATCTCGGGCTTGCCGCCGGTCCTGAAAAAATTTCCGCTGCTGAAAAAGGGGCTTGATGCTCGTCACCGGCCCGACCGGTTCCGGCAAATCCACCACGCTGGCGGCGATGATGGATTACGCGAACCTGCATCGCCACGACCACATCATCACGGTCGAGGATCCGATCGAGTTCGTGCATCGCAGCCAGAACTGTCTGGTGCAACATCGCGAAGTGGGCGTGCACACGCGATCGTTTGCCTCCGCGCTGCGCGGCGCGTTGCGCGAAGATCCGGACATCCTGCTCGTGGGTGAAATGCGCGACTTGGAAACCATCGAACTGGCGCTGACCGCGGCCGCCACCGGTCACCTTGTCTTCGGCACGCTGCACACCTCGAGCGCGGCCAAAGCGGTCGATCGCATGATCGACGTTTTCCCGACCGACCAGCAGAACCAGATTCGCGCCACGCTTGCCGAATCGCTCAAAGGCGTGGTCGCGCAAAATCTTTTCAAGCGAATCGACAAGCCGGGCCGCGTCGCCGCGCTCGAAATTCTCGTCGTCGACATGGCAATCGCGAACCTCGTCCGCGAAGGCAAGACGCACCAGATCCCCGGCATGATTCAGGTCGGCAAAAAGAAGGGCAACCAGCCGCTCGACGACGCGATCATGGATCACCTGCGCAGATGCGCATCTCGCCCGAAGAAGCCTACGACAAGTGCGATCGATAAAAAGAAATTCCGCCCCTTCCTCAAGACTCCGCCGGCGGACGATTTTGAAGAGTAACGAGTTCCGCCGATGAGAACTCCTGATCTCGACAAAATTCTGTCCGCGATGCTGAAGACCTACGACGGCATCTCGGATCTGAATTTTTCCGTGGGTCATCCGCTGCAGGTGGAAGATTTCGGCGAACTGAAACCGGTCTTCGTCGATCCGCCGATCGAGCGCCTGACTCCCTACCAGACCGAGCAGATCGCGCTCACCCTGATGCAGGGAAATCGCCGGCTGATGCGCGATTATCTCACCGCGCGGCTCCTGCGATTGCAGTTACTCGCTTAGGCGACGAGGCGCGTTTTCGCGTGAATATTTTCCGGCAGCAGGGCAATTTCTCCATCGTGATGCGCAAACTGCAGGCCGATGATCCCGACGCTCGAATCGCTCGAACTTGCCGCCGATTTTCGACGAGATCGCGAAGGAGAAAACCGGGCTGGTGCTGGTCACCGGCGCGACCGGCAGCGGCAAAACCACGACCCTGGCCGCGATCCTCAACGAGATCAACCAGACCCAGTCGGTCCACGTCGTCACGCTGGAAGACCCGATCGAATTCGTGCATCCGACGCGCAAAGGCGACCTTCAATCAGCGCGAGCTGGGGCACGATTTTGACAGTTATCCCAACGGCCTGCGCGCCGCGCTGCGCCAGGCGCCAAAGGTCATTCTCGTCGGTGAAATGCGCGACCGCGCGACGGTCGAAGTCGCGCTGATGGCGGCGGAGACCGGCCACCTGGTCCTCAGCACGTTGCACACGGTCGATGCCGGCCAGTCGATCAATCGTATTCTCGGCATGTTCTCGTTAGGCGAAGAGCAGCAGCTGCGCCTGCGGCTCGCCGACACCCTGCGCTACATCGTCAGCCAGCGGCTCGCGCCCAAAGTCGGCGGCGGGCGCCAGCTGCTGACCGAAATCATGGGCCACAACCTGCGCACGCGGGAAACGATCGCGCTCGGCGAAAGCGAGGACCGCAGCTTCTACGAAATCATCGAGGCGAGCGCGCCCTTCGGCTGGATCACCTTCGACCAGTCCATCCTGAAGCCTACGAAGCGGGCCAGATCACCGAAGAAACCGCGCGCCTCTTTGCCTCGAAAGAGAGGCCGGGTCACGCGCGGCATCGATCTGATCCAGAAAACCCGCGGGATAGCGACAACCAGCGACACCGGGTTTGCGCCTCGATCTGCCCGCCAACGCTTTTCATTAGGCACAAAGCATGAACACCGAATCGGACACCAACGTTTTTTGATCTCGGCGACAAGACCGCGCTGGTCTGCGTCGATCACCAGCAATACCAGAAGATGATCGTGCCGCAGTTGCTCGAGCTTGGTTACAAGGTGCACCTCGGTCTCTTCGAGGAAGACGTGCTCCTCAAGCTCGCGACCTACAGTTACAACGTGGTCGTAGTCTACGAGAATTTTAAAGGGGCGAGCCAAGAGAAAATCCGATCTTGCGCGAGATGGTGAAGCGGAACGGAGCGCTTCGGCGCGAACATTTCGTCGTTCTCCTCAGCCAGCGGAGCCCGACGAACGACGCGATGAGCGCGTTCGTGCAGAGCGTCGATCTGATCGTCAACTTCGCCGACATCGCGAATTTCAAGCCGGTCCTGCGGCGCGGCGTGGCACAACATCGAGGATCTCTACTGCCTTTTCATGAGGCGCTGAAATCGCGCTCAGGTCGGCCTAGGAAATTCGCTTAGCTTTTGCTGCGCGCACGGGGCAGCGGCGGCGCAGCGCCGCATTTTTCTGCACTAATTTCTGAAACGTTGGTTGCGGCGCGTCAAGGGCCGTGGTAATTTCGGCGCTGCCACACATGAAGCTCGTTCAATGGGTCCGTTTCACCTGGGATTTGGACAAGCTTCCCGCGCTCGGGGACGCGCTGCCGGCGCATTATCATTTTGCCCCGGCAAAGCTGACGACGAAGGAATTGCGCGCGGTCATCGCACGTTCGTTCGCTCAGGACACCTCCTGGGGCGACGCGATTCATCGAGGTCAACAGGATGCTCGATGGCTGGCTGGAGCGCGCCTTCGCGGAAGAGGGCGGCGGCGCTCATGCCTCACGCTCCGCCATGGCCTGCGAATAATCGGGGCGACGATCCTGATCCGGATGCGGCGGTCGGAAAATCATCTCGAGCCCGGGCCCTGCGTGCTGATGGAATATCGCAATCGCGGCTTGGCACTGCGCTCCTCGCGGAATCGCTCCGCCAGTTGCGCGAAGCGGGCTTGAGCCGGCCGCGCTCTGGCGCAAAGCAATTCGCCGGTCGCAAAATTTCTTTACCCCAAGTTCAACGGCATTCTGATACCCGGACGACACGCCGCTGGTCGCGGCCTGATTATCGCGTGCCGGGCGTTGCGCCTAGCGAATGATCCCGCGCTCGCTCTCCTCGATGAAGCGCAGGATGGCCTGCACTTCTTCGCTCTCGGCCAACTTCTCCTGCACCGCCTCGATCGCCTGGCGGGTGTTCAATTTCGAGCGGTAAATGAGGCGAAAGGCTTCCTTGATCGGCTTGATCTTTTCCGGCGGAAAACCCGTGCGCTCCAGGCCGACCTGGTTGATCCCGCGCACCTCGGCCGGATTGCCATCGGCGATCATGAAGGGCGGAACGTCCTGCACGATCTTCGAGCAGCCGCCGGTGATGGCATAGCGGCCGATGCGGCAGAATTGATGGACCGCGGTCAGCCCGCCGATGACCGCGTGATCGCCGACCTGGACGTGGCCGGCGAGCGTGCCGTTGTTCGAAAAGATGACCTCGTCGCCCACGGTGCAATCGTGCCCGATGTGGCTAGTAGGCGAGAAAATTTCCGCCGCTGCCGATGCGCGTCTTGCCGTCGGCGGCGGTGCTGCGGTTGACGGTGACGAATTCGCGAAAGCAGTTGTCGTCGCCGATCTCGAGATAGGTCGGCTCGCCCGCGTATTTCAGATCCTGCGTTTGCTGGCCGATCGAGCAGTAGGCGTAGAATTTGTTCCGCGCGCCGGCCTTGCATCGGCCCGCTCAAGCGTGACGTGATGCTGCAGCCAGCAGTTCTCGCCGAACGACCACGCCGGCGCCGACGACGCAATACGGCCCGATCATCGTGCCCGCGCCGATCTCCGCTGCCGGATCGACGATCGCGGTCGGGATGAATCTGCAGCTCGCTCATTGTCGAGGAAGGTGAACATCATCTCGCCTTCGGAGACGACCGCGTCGTTCACCACGCAGCTGCAGCTCGCCTTCGCCAGGCGATTGCCGCGCGCCTTGGTCAGCTCGGCGTCAATGAAGAGCGTGTCGCCCGGGAAAACCGGCTTGCGGAATTTCACGCCGTCCGCGCTCATGAAGTAGCCGATCGCGGCTCGCGCTTTTGCTGATCCGCAACATCAGGATGCTGGCGACCTGCGCCATCGCCTCGACCTGCAGCACGCCCGGCATCACCGGATGTCCGGGGAAATGGCCCTGGAAAAACGGCTCGTTGATCGTGACCGATTTGACGCCGATGCACTTCGTTTCGCCTTCGAACGAGACGATGCGATCGACCATCAGGAACGGATAGCGATGCGGCAGAATTTCCATCACCTGCGTTGATGTCGAGGCCGCCTTCGCCCGGCGGGAAATTGCGCTGCGGCAGCACGCGCGCGCGGTCCGCGCGCATTCTTGCGCAAGCGCGCGCGCGAGTTCGGCGTTCGCGCCGTGGCCGGGCTTCACCGCGATCGACGTGGCCGCGAATCGCGCTGCCCGAACAGCGCGAGGTCGCCGATGATATCGAGGATCTTGTGCCGCACGAATTCGTCCGGAAAGCGCAGCGGCTCCTTGCTCAGGACCGATTCGCCGCGGACCACGATCGCGTTTTCCAGGCTGCCGCCCTTGATCAGGTTTTTTTCCATCAGCGGCTGCACGTCTTCGTAGAAAACAAAGGTGCGCGCCGGCGCGATTTCCTTCTCGTAAATCGCGGGCGTGATCTCGGTGGAAATGAATTGCGTGAAGCGGCCATCCGGCCCGGCCTGCGTGCAGGAGATGCGGAATTCGGCGTCCGGCAGGAGCATCAGCAGCGAGCCGCTTTTCGTCTCGAGTGGATCGGCTCGCGGACGTCGAAAAAGCGGCGCG
Organism: uncultured Actinomycetota bacterium; assembly: GCA_963850835.1. GTDB lineage: Bacteria > Actinomycetota > Actinomycetes > Mycobacteriales > Jatrophihabitantaceae > Jatrophihabitans. The sequence goes on from CAWKNB010000014.1 coordinate 10,195, forward strand.
GCGCTTCCTGCGGCGCGATGCCGGCTTTCTTGATCAGCTCGACATACGGCAGCGCGCTGCCGTCGCCGATCGGCGGCTCGTTCGCGTCCATCTCGATGATGGCGTTGTCGACTCCCATGCGCGGCGAGCGCGGAGAGGACGTGCTCGACCGTGTGCACGCGCATCGAGCCTTCGCCGATCGTCGTCGCGCGCTCGACCGTTTTCACGTTCTCGATCGTGGCGTCGATCGTCGGCTCGTCCTGCAGATCCTTGCGCTTGAATTTGATCCCGAAATTGGCCGGCGCCGGCTGCAATTTGAGCGTGACTTTCTCGCCGGTGTGCAGCGAGGTGCCGCTGAGACTGGCGGCTTTGGCGAGGGTGTGTTGAAACTCGGCGGCGAAGGCATGGAGCGCTACCTAACAGAAATTCTTTCGGCGCACCAGACGCACGCGCAATTTCGTAAAAGCGACCTAACGTCCGGAGATGAAAAAAGTCGCGCTTCTTGGCATTCTCCTGCTCGGCCTCCGCGCGGAAGGAGCACCGCTGACGGTGCACGCGGCGGCCAGCCTAACCGATGCGATGAAGGAAATCGCGGCGAGCTATGAGCGGTCCAATGGAGGAGAAGTGCGCCTGAACTTCGATGCGTCCAGCATTCTCGCGCGGCAGATCGAGGAAGGCGCGCCGGCCGATGTTTTTCTCTCCGCGGATGAAGCCAAGATGAACGACCTCGAGAAGAAAAACCTGATCGCGCCGGGAACCCGACGTTCTCTGCTCCGGAACACGCTCGCGCTGGTCGTGCCGGCCGACAGCAAGGTCACGCTGAAGACGGCGCGGGATCTCCTGCAGCCTGCGATCAAGAAGTTCGCGATCGCGCAGCCCTCGAGCGTTCCTGCGGGGATTTATTGGAAGCAGTATCTTGTTCAGCTCGGCCTCTGGGATCAGCTCGCCGCGAAATCGGTGCCAACTCAGAATGTCCGAGCGGCCCTCGCCGCGGTCGCCAGTGGGAATGTTGAAGCGGGTTTGGTCTACAAAACCGATGCGCTCATTTCCCGCGAAGTAAGAGTCGCCTGTGAGATTCCCGCGGCGGAAGGCCCGACGGATCAGTTATGCGGTAGCCGCCATTGCCGGCTCCAACGATCTCGCGGCTGCGAAGAAGTTCTCGACTACCTCCAAAGCGAACCTGCGCGCGCAGTCTTTCGGAAATTCGGCTTCTCCGTGGATTAGGCGGCACTTGCAGCGGGTGGAGACTCTAACTTTCCAATCTCTTGAGATTCTTCTTCTTATTCCTTACCGCAATCCTGCTCGTGACCGAGGCGGCAGCCGCCCCGCCTAACGAACATAGGTCAAGGGCTACCCGGCGTTCCTGGTCAACCGAAACGTGCAGAACTTCGAGGGCTGGGGCATGGGCAGCTACTGCTTCTTCAACCAGGGCGTGGACATCCATGCCACGCAGGGATTCCAGACCTCGACCGCCGCGGGCGTGCACCTGCATGACGTGTTCACGAGGTTCCTCAACGCGTCGGGCGGGATCGACTCGGTGGTCAACGGCGTCGGCGATCCGGTGACCGCGGCGGTGCCGGGCCCCTCGAACGTGATCAGCTATCCCTGACGCGCGTCAGCGCAGCCGGGCCACGAAGGTGTAGCGATCGCCGCGGTACCAGCTGCGCACGTATTCGATCGGCGTGCCGTCGGCGTCGAAGCTGTGCCGGCCGAGAACCAGGATCGGCGCGCCGGTGTCCACATCGAGCAGCTCGCCTTCGCGCGGGGCCGCGGCGGCGGTCTCGATGGTCTCCTCCGCCTCGAGCGGCCGCACGCCGTACTTGTCCGACAGCACGCGGTACAGCGAGGAGGTCTTGCGCACCTCGCCGATCAGCCCGGGGAACCGGGCCGCGGACAGGTGCGAGCGCTCGACCGCCATCGGGATGTCGTCGACCAGGCGCAAGCGCTCGATGAAATACACCGAGGCGCCCGGCCGCACGTCCAGCCGGGCGGCGACGTCTTCGTCGGCACGCGAACGGGTCGCCTCGAGCAGCCGGGTGGTGGCGGTGTACCCGAACGCCTGGGCCTGTTCGGTGAAGCTCGTCATCTGCAACGGCCACGGGATCTTCGGTTCGGCGACGTAGGTGCCGGAACCCTGACGGCGCACCAACCGACCCTCGCCGACGAGCTCGGACAGCGCCCGGCGCACCGTCGTGCGTGACGTCACGAGCTCGACGGTCAGGACTCGCTCGGTCGGCACCAGGCTGCCCGGCTCGAGTGATTCGATGAGATCGAGCAGGTGCCGCTTGACGAGGTAGTACTTCGGCTCGCGCGCCGCGCGCTCGGCCATGACCATCACGAACCTCCTCGTCGTCGCTGTGCACCGCCCCACGCAGTGGTTTACACGATTGACAAGCGTTCAGCGAACACGACATGCTGAGAATTGTCTAGTCCAATTCTCTCACAGGCGGAGATCCGTTGACCGACCCGCACGACCTGCGCCGACTGACCCTGTCCTGCCTGCTGCTCGGCTTCACCGGACCCACGCCACCGCGCTGGCTGCTCGACGCGCTGGCCGACGGCCTCGGCGGAGTCGTGCTGTTCGGCTCCAATCTGCCAGACGGTGCAGATCCGGCAACCCTCACGGCCACGCTGCGCGCGGCGGCCGGCCGCGACATCGTCGTCGCGCTGGACGAGGAGGGCGGCGACGTCACCAGGCTCGACACGTGGCACGGAAGCGCATCACCAGGGGCCGCCGCGCTCGGGCACCTCGACGACCCGGAGGCGACGACCGCGGTCTATGCGGCGATCGGTCGGCGCTGTGCCGGCGCCGGCATCACGCTGAACCTGGCGCCGGTCGCAGACGTGAACGTCGACCCGCACAATCCGGTCATCGGGGTACGCGCCTTCGCCGCCGACGCCGACGTGGCGGCCCGGCACGTCGCGGCGGCGGTGCGAGGCATCGAGTCCGCCGGGGTCGCGGCGTGCCTGAAGCACTTCCCCGGCCACGGCGCCACCCGTGCCGACTCACACCACGAGGTCGCCACGGTCGAGCGAAGCGCGGCGGAGCTGGAGGCGGTCGAATTCGCACCGTTCCGCAGCGGCATCGCCGCGCATGCCCGGGCGGTGATGACCGGGCACCTGCTCGTGCCGGCCCTCGACCCGGCCGCCATCGCCACGCTCTCGGCGCCGATCACGACCGGCCTGTTGCGCGACCGGCTCGGGTTCACCGGCACCGTGGTCACCGATGCGCTGGAGATGCGCGCGGTGTCGGCGACTGTCGGGATGGTCGAGGGTTTCGTCCAGGCACTGCGCGCCGGCGCCGACGCCATCGAGACCGGCGCGCTCGACTATCCGCAGCTCGTCGACGAGATCCCGGCTGCGGTCGCCCGCGCGCTCGAGCGCGGCGATCTGGACGTCAGCCGACTGCAGGACGCCGCCCGCCGCACCGCTGCGCTGGCGAGCCCGTCCGGCGCATCGATGCGAGCGGTTCCGGAAATCGCGAGCGACGATGTCGCGGCGCGGTGCCTCGAGGTCGTCGGCCGGTTGCCGGCCCTGCAGGCGCCGGTCGTGGTCGAATGCCGGCCGCCGGCCGGGATGGCCTCCGGTGAGCTCCCGTGGTCGCTCGGCGAACCGCTCGCGGCGCTGCTGCCTGGTACGGACGTCGTGTCCGCGACCGGTACCCGCTCGCTGGACACCGCCCGCGATCTCGTGCTGGTGGTGCGCGACCCGCAGCGCGCGACCTGGCAGGAGCCGATGATCGCCGCTGCTGCCGCGCACCCGCGGGCGGCGGTGGTCGTGGACTGCGGGTGGCCGGCCGACCTGCCGGCCGTGCCGCTGGTGAGAACCCGCGGAGTCGCCCCGGCACTGCTGCGTGCCGCCGCACTTACCCTCGCTGCAGGAGGAACACGATGACAGCCGCGGCACCTGGGGCCCGCATGTCCGCAGAGATCGCCGAGCAGCCGGCCGCGCTGGCCCGGTTGCTCGCCGACGGGGCGGCGCCGATCGCGCAGGCGCGGGACCGGATCGCGCGTCGATCCCCCCGCTTCGCGCTGTTCGCGGCGCGTGGCACCAGCGATCACGCCGCGCTCTACGGCAAGTACCTCGCCGAGATCCAGTTGGGCCTGCCGGCCGGCCTCGCGTCGCCGTCGACGATGACGGTCTACGGCGCCCGGCCCGACCTCACCGACGTGTTGTTCGTGGCGGTGAGCCAATCCGGGGGGTCCCCCGACCTCGTCGACTCCGTTGCCCGAGCCCGCGAGTGCGGCGCGTTCACCGTGGCGATCACGAATGACGCGTCGTCCCCGCTCGCCGCAGCGGCCGAGGTCGGCCTCGACCTGTATGCCGGCCCGGAGCTCGCCGTGGCCGCCACGAAGTCCTACACCGCCGAGCTGCTGGCCCTGCGGCTGCTGCTGGCCGGTGACCTCGGCGCCGGTTCGATCCCCGACGCCGCGGCTCGCACGCTGGACTCGACCGCCGCACTCGCCGCGGCCGCGCGGTATCGCTACGCCGACCGGCTGATCGTCACCGCCCGGGGATACTCCTACCCGACCGCCCGCGAGGCCGCGCTGAAGCTGATGGAGACCAGCTACGTGTCGGCGCAGGCGTTCTCCGCGGCCGATCTGCTGCACGGCCCCCTGGCGATGGTCGATGCCGGTGTGCCGGTGATCGCGGTCGTCGGTCCGGGCCGCGGCGGGGCCGCGATGGGCGACGCGCTCGCGCGGCTGGACTCCACCGGTGCGGACGTGCTGCGCGTCGGGCCACCGAGCGGCCTGCCCATCGCCGCCGACGGCGTGCCCGAGGACCTGATGCCCGTGCTGGAAATCCTTCCGCTGCAGCAATTGGCGTGGCAGCTCGCGCTCGATCGGGGTACCGACCCGGACCGGCCGCGCGGACTCGCGAAGGTGACCAGCACGTGGTGAATCTCGACCTGCTGCCGACCGCGGAGATCGTTTCGCTGCTGCTCGATGCCGAGCGGCGGGTGGTCCCGGCAGCCGAGCGGGCCGGCGCGCAGATCGCCGCCGGCGCCGAACTGCTGGCCGAACGCTGGGGCCACGGCGGCCGCGTGGTGTTCGTGGGCGCGGGCACCTCCGGGCGCATCGCGGTGGCCGAGGCCGCAGAACTGCCGGGCACCTTCGGCCTGGACCGGGCGCGCGTGCTCGCCCGGGTGGCGGGCGGTCCCGACAGCCGCGACCTCGACGAGGACGATCTCGAGCACGCCGAAGCGCGACATCGCCGAGTTGTCATTCACCACGACGGATGCGCTGGTCGCGGTGGCGGCGAGCGGTTCGACGCCCTACACCCTGGCTGTCGCGACCGCAGCCGCGGCGAGCGGGGCCGCCGTGATCGCGGTGGTGAACGTCGGCGGTTCGCCACTGGCCGCGCTCGCCGACGTCGCCATCGAGGTCGAGGTCGGCCCGGAAGTGCTGCGCGGCTCGACCCGGCTCACCGCCGGCACGGCGCAGAAGGTCTCGCTGAACGCGCTCACCACGGCCGCGATGGTCCGGCTGGGCCGGGTGCACGGCGACCTGATGATCGACGTCGAACCGGCCAACGCGAAACTGCAGACCAGAGCTGCCGGGATCGTCGCCGACATCGCCGGCTGCGACCAGAACACCGCAACCGCGGCGCTTTCGGCCTGCGCCGGGAGCGCTCGCGCCGCCGTGTTGCACCTCGTGCTGGGTCTGGCACCCTCGGTGGCTCTCGAGCGCGCCGGCCGCTTCGCGTCGCTGCGTGACGCCCTCGCAGCCGAACCGGTCTCGGAAGGATAACGGCGCGCACTGTCGCTTGACAGCAAAATGGTCTAGCCCAATACTGCAATTCATCTAAACCAATTGGTGCCGCGCACGGACGTGCGGGGACACCGCAAACCATCTCGTGGAGGCAGCGTGAAGCGCAGACTCGTGGCGACGACGGCAGCTGTGGCCACCCTGGCCGTTACGGTCAGCGGCTGCGCATCGTCGGGCGGTGGCTCGGGCGACAACAAGTCGCAGATGAGCACGGACGGCAAGGGCAAGACCGTCACGGTCTGGCTGCAGTCGGACGCGAAGACAGGTTGGCCCGCGGTGGTCACCCAGGCCACCCAGCGCTTCGAGAAGGCCACCGGCGCCAAGGTCAAGATCCAGTGGCAGCAGTGGTCGAACTACACCACCAAGCTCGACTCCACGTTCGCCGGGCACAGCGGTATTCCGGACGTCGTCGAGCTGGGCAACACCCAGACCGCGTCCTACATCGACGCCGGTGCCTTCGCCGATCTCACCGCCGACAAGAGCAAGTTCGCGAACTCGAGCACCTGGCTCGACGCGCTGACCGCTTCCGGCACCTCGGTCGACGGCAAGCTGATGGCAGTGCCTTACTACGCGGGCAGCCGCGTCGTCATCTACCGCAAGGACCTGTGGGACAAGGCCGGTGTCACCAAGGTGCCGACGACGCTCGCCGAGCTCAACGCCGACCTGGACAAGGTCAAGGCGGCCAACGCCTCCGACCCGCGCTTCTCGTCGTTCTACATGCCCGGCAAGTACTGGTACGCCGCCATGTCCCTGGTCTACGGCGCCGGCGGCAAGATCGCCTCGCAGAAGGACGGCAAGTGGCAGGGTGACCTCTCCAGCGCGCAGGCGCAGCAGGGTCTGACCGAATGGCAGAAGCTCGCCACCGACTACTCCGTCGGCGGCGCGACCCTCGACGAGTCGACCCAGGACGCCGTCATGGCGCGCGGGCACGTCAGCGCGATCCTCGGCAACGGCTGGGAGGTCGGCGCGGTGACCGACCCGAAGACCGGCAACCCGGCGCTGGCGCCGAAGCTGTCGACGTTCCCCTTCCCGGGTAGCACCGCCGGCACGCTCACGCCCTCGTTCCTCGGTGGTTCGGACCTCGCGGTGCCGGCGAAGTCCGAGAACAGCGGGCTCGGTGCCGAGTGGATCAAGTACTACACCGACACCACGAGCCAGACCATGCTCGCGAAGTTCGCGATTCCGAACTCGAAGTCGCTGATCAGCGTGTACCAGAAGCAGTCGCAGGCCAACGAGTCCACCGGCGCCGCGGCGCAGAACACCTGGTTCGTGCCGAACACCCCCACATGGGCGAACGTCGAGAGCGGCAACGTGCTGCAGAACATGCTCGAGTCCGTGGCGACGAAGAAGTCGTCGATCAGTGCGGCCGCCACGAATGCGGACGCCCAGATCACGAAGATCATGAACGGCAAGAGCTGACGTAACCCCCCAACGCGGCGGCCGGCACCGTGCCCCTCCCCGGTGCCGGCCGCGGCATCTCATGACACCTGACAAACTGAGATCCGCGGCAGGAGGTGCCAGATGACCGCCACCGGGAACATGGTGCCGACGACCGTCAAGCGGCGCCGCAGGAACGCACGGCGGCGGGCCGGGAACGTGCCGTACCTGCTGGTGACGCCGGCGCTCGTGGTGATCGTGCTGGTCGCCGGCTGGCCGCTTCTCAAGATCATCACACTGTCGTTCCAGAAACAGGAATCCGGCAAGTACGCGCTGTTCCACAACGGCGGCACGACGAGCTGGGCCGGATTCGCGAACTACGCCGACGCCCTCACCTCCAGCACGTTCTGGACGGTGCTGTGGCGAACCCTGGTGTTCACCGCGGTCAACGTGGGCCTGAGCCTGTTGATCGGGATCGGGTTGGCGTTGTTGCTCAACCGGGTGTCGCGCTGGGCGCGATTGGTCCTGGTGACGGTGCTGCTGTTCGTGTGGGCGGTGCCCACCACCGTCTCCACCCAGATCTACGCGTGGCTGTTCAACAACCAGTACGGCGTCGTCAACTACCTGCTCGACAAGGTGCCCGGCGTGCACATGCAGGGCCACGACTGGTTCGCCAACCCGGTCCAAGGCCTGGCGGTCGTGACCATCGTGGTGGTGTGGGGTGCCCTGCCGCTGCTGGCGATCACCCTGCACGCGGGCATCACGCAGATCCCCCGCGATGTCCTCGAGGCCGCGCATTGCGACGGCGCCGGGCCGTTGGCCAGCCTGCGCTACATCATCCTGCCGTTCCTGCGGCCGCTGCTCGTCATCCTCACGACGCTGTCGATCATCTGGGACTTCGGCGTCTTCAACCAGATCTGGTTCATGCGCAACGGGCACCCCGAACCCGGGTACCAGACACTCGGCATCTACATGTACTCCAGCGGGATCGGCAGCAGCCGGTACAACTTCGGCGCCACGCTGGCCGTGCTGATGATCTTGTCGTTGCTGCTGGTGATGGTCGTCTACATCCGACAGCTGTTCAAGGTCGGTGACGCGCAATGACCGCGACCGTGGACAGCGAACCGACAACCGCGCCGAAGACTGCTGAATTCGAAGCGGTCGCGCGGCGCCGCCGCAACCGCCGCCGTGGCGTGGCCACCGGCGGCTGGAACACCCTGGCCGTCGTGGTGTCCGTGCTCCTCGGCTTCCCGATCTTCTGGATGCTCATCACCTCGGTCAAGACGAGTGCGGACATCAACCAGCTGACTCCGCAGTTCTGGCCGAAACACCTCACCTGGAGCAACTTCAGCGGCATCCTGAGCGACCCGATCTTCCGCGACGACCTGCTCAACAGCCTGATCATCACGCTCGCGACCGTGCTCATCAGCGTCGTCGTCGGCTTCTTCGGCGCATTGGCGATCGCCCGGTTCCGGTTCGCGGGCCGCGCGGTGTTCGTCGTGGTGGTACTGGTCGTGCAGATGATCCCGCTCACCGCCGTGACCATCCCGATGTCGTTGCTGCTCGACGACTTCCAGCTCAAGAACACCCTGCCGGGCGTGATCATCGCCTACCTGATGTTCACCATGCCGTTCACGGTGTGGACGCTGCGCTCGTTCATCGCCAACATCCCGCCCGAACTCGACGAGGCCGCGCTGATCGACGGCTGCAGTCGCTGGCAGGTCTTCTACAAGATCATCCTGCCGTTGGTCGCGCCCGGTTTGATCGCCACCGGTGTGTACGGCTGGGTGCTGGCCTGGAACGAATTCGTCATCGCGAACACGCTGCTGCTCGACAACACCAAGCAGACCCTGATGGTGTACCTGCTGCAGTTCCAGTCCAGCCCGACCCACGGCGCCGACTTCGGCGGCCTGATGGCCGCGGCAACCCTCACGGCCCTGCCGGTCGTGGCGCTGTTCGTGGTCTTCCAGAGCCGCATCTCCGCCGGGCTCACCTCCGGCGCGGTCAAGGGCTGATCGCGTGGACCTCATCGGCATCGACGTCGGCGGCACCACCGTCAAGGGCGCACGGGTGTCCACCGACGGGAGCGTGCAGGCGACCCACACGCTGGAGACGCCGGACACCGCAGCGCTGTTGACGGCCGCCGTGGTCGAGGTGGCGTGGGCGTTGCGCTCGGCCGAGACCACCGCCACCGGCGTGGTGTCCCCCGGCGTGCTCGACGCGGGGACCGTGCACTACGCCGCGAACCTGCCGTGGCGCGACGAACCGGTCCGCGACCGGCTCGCCGATGCGCTGGGCATGCCGGTGGTCCTCGGCCGCGACGTCGCGGCTGCGGCGCTGGCCGAGAGCGCCCGCCTGCACGACCCCGACCTGCTGTTCGTCGCGCTGGGAACCGGCATCGCCGCTGCCCACGTCGTCGGCACCGCGGTCCGCGGTGGAGCCACCGGCCGCGCCGGCGAGATCGGCCACGCCCCGGTGCATCCCGACGGCGAACCGTGCGCCTGCGGGCAGCGCGGCTGCCTGGAGGTCTACGCGTCGGCCGCAGGCATCGCCCGCCGGTACACCGCCCGGTGCGGCGTCCGGCGTGACACCGCCGAGATCGCCGCCCGGCGCGCCATCGATCCGGACGCCGCCGCCGTGTGGGACGACGCCGTCGAGGCACTCGCGCTGGCCCTGGCGACCGAGACGCTCGCCACCGACCCCGGTTCGATCATGATCGGCGGCGGCCTGGTGCACGCCGGCGCGGCCCTGCTCGATCCGTTGCACCGTGAGCTCACCGCCAGGCTCAGCTGGCGACCGCCACCCCCGTTGCGGACCGCCGTCCTCGGCGCCGCGGCCGGCCCGATCGGCGCCGCCCGCCTCGCCCACCACAGCCTCCAGCAGGAAAGGTCCGTTGGAATTGCGCTGGGCGAATCGCAGGGACGCGATGAGCATCCTCGCCGGCGCGCGCGTCGTCACCCCGGGCCAGATCCTGCGCCCGGGGTGGGTCGAGATCCAGCGCGGCCGCATCACCTACACCGGCGAAGGCGCGCCGCCCACCGGGGCCTCGGACGTCATCGACCTGCGCGACGGTTGGCTGCTGCCCGGCTTCGTCGACCTGCACATGCACGGCGGCGGCGGTGCGGACGTCACGAAGGGTCCGAAGGACATGGCCGCGGCCGTCGACTTCCACCGCGGCCGGGGCACCACGAGCACGCTGGTGTCGCTGATGGCGCAACCCGTCGAGCAGATGTGCGAGCAACTGAGCTGGGCCGCCGATCTCGCCCGCGCCGGACAGATTGCCGGCGTGCACCTCGAGGGCCCGTTCCTGTCCGCGGCCCGCTGCGGCGCGCAGCGCCCGGAAAGCCTGCTCACGCCGGACCCGCTCGTGCTGCGCAAGCTGCTCGAGGCCGGACAGGGCTGCGTTCGGACGGTCACGGTCGCGCCGGAACTGCCCGGCGCCGTCGAGCTGATCGCCGAGCTGGTGAGCAACGGCGTAGTGGCCGCGATCGGCCACACCGACGCCACCTACGCCGAGGCCGCCGCCGGGTTCGGCGCCGGCGCGAGCCTGGCCACGCACCTGTTCAACGCGATGGGCGCGGTCAACCAACGCGAGCCGGGCGCCGCGATCGCCGCGCTGGACGCCGGCGTGTACGTCGAGATGATCAACGACGGCGTGCACGTGCACGACTCGCTCACCCGGCTCGTCGCCCGGCACTCACCGCACGTGCTCGCGCTGATCACCGATGCGATCAGCGCCACCGGGGTGGGCGACGGCGAGTACACCCTGGGCGAGCAGCAGGTGAGCGTCGAGGACGGGGCCGCCCGGCTGACCGGCACGACGAAGCTCGCGGGCAGCACGCTCACCATGGACGTCGCACTGCGCCGGGCCGTCGACCGGCTCGGCGTGGGCATCGAGACCGCGTCGGCAGCGCTGTCGGGCAACCCGGCCCGGGTGCTCGGCATCGGCGATCGCACCGGTGCGATCGCGGCCGGCTTGGACGCCGATCTGGTCGTGCTCGACGACGATCTGGCCGTGCGCCGGGTGATGTTGCGCGGCGACTGGCTCTGAGTTCGCCCCGGCACGCGCCGGTGGTCGCTCTCCTCGACCGGTGATCGTCCCTGGCGTCGGTGGCAATACGGGACCACTGACACTGAAGACGATCACCGGCCGGAGACAGCGACCACCGACGCAGTTGCCGCGGATCCGATCCGGCCGGACATCAGGCCCGGGCGTCGCCGGCCGGCAGAACGACGCAGTACCGCTCGTGCTTGCGCTGGCGGCGGGTGAGCCGGCGAACGGTGCCGCGGACCCGGTCCTGGCGGTAGCTCAGCTCGGCGTCCATCGCGTACAGGTTGCTGGAGTACATCTCGGCTCCTCCGTAGTGCTTCGTTGACAAGTACGACAATGCGCGGCTGAGGGGGGCTGCCACATCGGGAGTTCGCCTTATCCGCGCCCGCTCGGGGACCTCAGGTGCCGAGTCGGGCAGGCTGAGGCCATGGCGGGTGAGACTGAGGTACTGCTGGACGCCCTGGACCGGCTGCGCGGCACCGGCGCCGAGTTCGAGGGCTTCTTGGCCAATCACGGACCGATGGCTGCCGAGGCGATGGTCCGGCTGGGGGCCGGCGAGCAGGTCCCGGGCTGGGTCGACTCGTACCGCAAGCGCCTGTCCCCGGCACCGCCGCCGGGCCGGACGGTCACCGCGGACAACTGGCACGAGCATCTCGGCGACATCCGGCTCCTGGGCGATTGGAACGCCTTCCTCGTCCGACAGGCCGACGACACCGACTGGCGCACCCTGCTGTCCACCTGGTGGGCTCGGTTGCTCCCCGGGGCCGCGGCGAGCGCGACGCACGGCCTGATCCGCACCGCCCACGCGGTGCGGGCGCTCGGCGCTGCGGACCCGCAGCAGCAGCCCGACCTCGCCGGTGAGCTCGCCCGCGGACTCGCGCTGTGGGCGGCGCGATACCAGTACCTGCCCGGCGAGCCGCAGGGCACCGGCCCGCTCGACGCGGTGCAGGCGACCGCGCGGCTGCCGCGCCTGCCAGGCGACGTGCCCTCGTCCGGTCCCGGCGTGTCCGGCCGGCTGCAATCACTCGTGCGACTGCGGGATCTGCCGGACGCGCTGGACGAGTGGGGTTGCGACGGGTCCGAGCCGGAGGCGTTGGACGCCCTCATCGGTGCGGCGGCGCGGGTCGTCGCGGCCCGCCCCGACGCCCCGATCGCGTACTGCCATGCGGTCACGGCGCCGAGCGCGATCCAGATGATCTTGCCCGAACTGCCGCCCGAACTGCATCGGCCGAGCGTCAATGCCAGCTGGCAGGTGATCGGCAGCATCGTCGCCGCCTATGCCGACCCGCGTTCGGCTGCCGAGACCGAACCGATCGACACCGATCCGGCGCCGCTGCTGGCCGAACTCGCGCCGCGGGCCGTCGAACACGGCGACGAGCACGTCATCAAGCTCACCGAGGCGGCCCTGCGCGAATACCGGCGCACGGAAGACACCACGCTGCTGGTGGCCGCCGACCGCTTCCGCGGACGTATCCCGCCCGCGAGTTGATCTGCCTTACACTCCGGACATTCGGCACCCGTCAGTGAGGCACTGATGCACGCGGAATCGGCGTGGTCGTTCACCCGGACGGTGGTGCGCGCCGCGGTGAAGCACCGGATGAACGGACACGCCGCGGAAACCGCGTTCTTCGGGCTGCTGTCGCTCATCCCGGCGACCATCACGATGGGCGGTGTCCTGCACCTGCTCTCCCGCATCGGTGGCCCGGCGCTGGCCGACCGCGGCGTCGAGGGCGCCACCGAGGCGATCCGGTTCCTGATCGGGCCGAAGCTGGCCGATTCGGTGATCAACCCGTTCGTGCAGACCCAGCTCAGCCAGTCGCGCGGGCATCGCGATCACCGGCCTGTTCCTGACCGCATGGCTCACCAGCCGCGCATTCCACGCCCTCGACCACGCGCTCGACGAGGCGTTCGAGGTGCGCGACCGGCGGGCGTCGCGCATCCAGCGGTTGATCGCGCTCGGCTGGTCGGTGTGCGTGGTGGCGGTGATCGCCGTGACGCTCGCGCTGATGGTGTTGGGCTGGCACAACGGCCGTGCCGGTCTGGACCGCTTCATGGGGCAGACGCCGGTGATCGCCCAGTTGTGGATCGGCGTGCGCTGGCCGTTGCTGATCGGGATCCTGTTCGTGGTGGTGATGGGCATCTACCGCTTCGGGCCCAACGCCGTGCTGTGCTGGAGGCAGTGTCTGCCGGGCGCGATCGTGGCCGTGGTGCTGTGGCTGCTCGCGTCGGTGGCCTTCCGCGCCTACCTCGTCTTCGGCGCGGCCGCGCCGACCGGGATCGCCACGCACGACAAGGAAGTCATCCTGATCGGCCGCGCCGTCGGCGCATCGATCGCCACCGGGTTCTTCATGTACGTCACGGCGCTGGCGATCCTGTTCGGCGCCGAGATCAACGGCGTGCTGTGGCGTCGTGAACGCGACCGGCAGATGCGGCGCATGTCGCCGTCGGCCGACGACCGCAGCCCGAACGGCGCTAGGAAACGTCCTGTCGACGTATCCAGACCTCGCGAGTCAAGTACAGCCCGGCCGCCGCGATCGGCAGGCTGAGCAGCGCGCCGACGATCCCGTCGAGCGTGCCGCCCACCAGCACCGCGATGATCGTGACGTACTCGGGCACGTCGACCGACGAGCGCATCACCCGCGGGTAGATCACGTAGCCCTCGAGCAGTTCGTAACAGACGTAGAAGATCGCGGCCGCGATGCCCACCTGGATCGAGGTGGCGAAGCAGACCAGCGTCACCAGCGTGGCGCCGGCGAGCGACCCGACCAACGGAACGAGATCCAGCAACGCCACCAACAGCGCCAGCGGCAGCGCGAAGCGTCCGTTCCCGACGATCAACAAGAACACCAACGTCACGGTGCCCGCGATACTCGCGACGGCGAACGCGCCGATCACGTACCGGCCGGTGCGGTGCAAGATCTCCTCGCCGAGCTCGGACACCCGCTCGCGGCGCGAGGCCGGGGCGAGGGAGCACAGTGCGCGCTTGATCTCCGGCAGCGCCGCGAGGAAGTAGAGCATCAGGACGAACACGAGAATGGTGTCGGCGAGCGCGCGGATCGTGCCCAGGCCGATCCCGAAGGTGTTCGACAGCAGCGTGCCGGCAAGGTCAGGGCTGCGCAGTTTCTGCTCGAGCGACGAGAGCACGTGGTATTTGGCGTCGAGCCGGTGGATCGTCTTGTTCTCCAGCAATTGACGCAGCAGCTGGGGGCCTTCGTCGACCAACGTCGCGATCTGGGTCCGAAGCACGCTGATCAGCACCACGATGATCAACGTCACGATTCCCACGACACCGAGCCCGACGAACAGCACGGCCCAGCGCCGGCGCACCCCGCGCTCGGTCAGGAGCTTGACGAACGGGTTGAACCCGACCGCGAGGAACCCGGACACCAGGACCAGCTCGACGATCGAGGCGACCTCGCGGACGATCAACGCGACCCCGACGGCGAGGAGCACGCCGAAGGTGGTGAACAGCCCGCGCCGGAATGCCGACCCGCGATCACCGCCCGTCCCCGGCGCGGTCACCGGGGCCGCGGCGTCACCGGTCGAGACCGGGTCGTCATTGGACCACGCCACGACTGCCCTCTCGCCCACGCCGACGTCCGGTCGATACCGGTATGCCCCGGCACCGGCCTGATTGTCACCGACCGGCCGTGCGGGTTCGCAGAGGCGCGCGGAGCCCACTTCCGCGATGATCAGCTGGACGAGAGGTCGTAGACGGTCTGCCCGTGCGGCGGTCAGGTCAGGTCGACATACGCAGTGACGAAGGCCAGCGGGGCGTTCCACCGGATGCAGAGGTCGTTCGTGGTCTCCGACGTCGGCTCGTCCAGATAGCACTGCTGCGGTGGCAGCCCAGCGAGCCGCGGGTCGCTCGGGAAGCCGGGCGTCGGTTTGGAATTGGCGCCGCCGGCGAGCGCCCCGCGCGGTGGCGGCGGGAAGGCCGGGTCCAGGTCGTGTCCGAACTGGCGGGTGCGCAGATGCCGCGTGTGGTCGGTGCCGTACCCGACGACGTAGCTGTGCCCCAGCGCGTTGCGGCCGAGCAAGTAGTCGAGCCCCTCGACGACGCCGTCCCGGAAACCCGGTGCTCCGGTGTGCGCATGCGCGGCGGCGAGCACGACGAGGTTGTTCAGGATGCGCCCGTTCGAGCCCCAGTCCCAGCCGCCCGGCGGAGCGTAGGGCTGACCCCAGGGCTGGCGCGCCTGCAGCGCACGCAATCGCTCGGCGGCTTCGACCATGCTTTGCGCGGCCGCGCCGCCGATATCCCGGTCGGGGAACGCCGCAAGATCCATCCGCGCCGGCGCCGCCACGCGGTCGAAGTCGAAGCCGTCGAGCCGCGAAGGCCGCGCCCGTGTGGAACGGCGAGGCGATGACTTCGTCGCGAAACGACGACTCCCCCGTGGCCAGCCACAGTTCGGTCGCTGCCCAGTAGAAGTCGTCGCCGACATCCGCGTCGCCGTACGGGCCACCGCCGTAGCGACCCTCGTCGTCGGGCGCGATCAGGGCGGGTTCGGCGTGCGCGGCGCGGTGCGCGATCCGCGCCGCAGCAAGCAATCGAGCCGCATAGTCGCGATCGCGTGGCGCGAACAGCCGGGCACCCTGGGCCGCGGTGGCGGCCAGGTGCAGCGTGGCAGCGGTCGACGGCCGGTGCAGCACCCGGACCGTCGGGTCCTCGTGCGCCCACCCGGGGATCGGCGACCATTCGGTGCCGTGCACGCGGTGGAAGACCATGCCCGCGTGTTGGTGGCCGGTCGGCACCTGCATGCGCAGCATCCAGTCGAGCTCCCAGCGGCATTCGTCGAGCACGTCATCGGCGCCGGTGAGTTCTGCGAGGCGCTGCAGCTGCCACAGCGCGACGCCGCCGCTGACCGGGTACTTGCCGTAGTCGCCGGCGTCGTACCAGCCGCCGGACACGTCGTACTCGCCATCCGGATGCCAGCCCGGATACAGCCGCTCGGCATCCGGGCCCGTCCAGCCGGGCACCGCGGTGTCGCCGCGGTTCGGCGCCCGGCCGAGATGACCCGCCGGTCGCCCGTGACCCGGCGCGCGGGACTCGTCGATCGGGCAGCCCGAGCGCAGCAGGTAGAACACCGACAGCGCGTCGCGGGCCAGGGGCGAATACACGCCGTCGGCCACCCGGAACGGATGGCTGACCTGACCGTCGACGTGGACTCGGCAGCTGCCCGGCGCACCGGCGAGCGCGCCGAAGTCGACCACGTGCAGGTGCAACCCTGAGGTCGGTTCCGGTCGCTGCGGCCACGGCTCGGTCCACCCGCGGTGCACCGTCGCGCCGCCCTCGGCGCGGACCTCGAAGGCGACGGGGTCCGGTTGCGTCGTCACCCACGTCGCCCGTTTCGGGCCGCGCGGCAGATAGCCGATCTGGTTGACCCGGATCGCCGGTCGGTCGGAGGTCACTCCATCAGGAGACCAGATGCGCCGAGACCACCAGGTTGTCGACGTAGCTCTCCTTGGCCGCGTCGAAGTCGCCGGTGCAGGTCACCAGCCGCAGCTGCGGATCCGGAGTCGGCCCGTAGACCACGGATGTCGGGAAGCGTGACTTGCGATAGACGTTGACGTGGTCGACGAGGAAGGTCAGCGACCGGCCGCCGCGGTCGGTGACCACGACGTGGGCGCCGACCTTCAGCTGTCGCAGCCGGTAGAACACCGCGGGCCCGGCCGTCGAGTCGACGTGCCCGGCGATGACCGCCGGACCCACCTGTCCGGGCACGACGCCCTTCGCGTACCAGCCGGCCTCGCCCCACTTCGTGGGCGGTTGCAGCGAACCGTCCTTGAGCAGGCCGAGCGGCTGCAGACCCGAGTGCACGCCGATCGAGGCGACCGTCACCCGGGTGGGGATGGTCGCCGACGTGGCAGTGAACCGGTGCGGCGGCCCGGCGACGCCGATGGTGGACATGGCCGGCAGCCCCGCCGCTGCCGCGGCCCCGGTGGTCGGCGGCGTCGACATCGGAGTCGACACCGGCACCGGCGACGCTGCTGCAGCAACGGATGCGTGCGACGGCGCGGCCGCCGGAGCGGAGTGGTGATCGGCCACGCTGCGGGTCAGCACTGCTGCCCCGGCGACCAGCACGCCGGCCAGCACGACGGCGGGATAGACCGCCCGAGCGCGCCGCGCCGGCCGACGATGCTGGCCGCTCACGTTCACGACGCCACAGGTGCCTTCCCCGCGGCCTTGCGGCGCTGCAGCAACAGCCAACCGCCCGCGGTGGCCAGCAGCAGGCCGAACGCGCCGGACAGCTCCAACGGCGAGAGCGCTTCGCTGCGGTCGACCACGTGCTGCGCGGTGCCACCGCCGCCGGCCGGCACCGCACCCCGCGGCGCGCTCGAGGCGCCAGCGGCGTCGAGCAGCGGATGCACCTCCACCCCACCGGTCTTGGTGTCGAGCAGGATCAGCGAGGTGATGCTCTGGCTCGCGATGGTGACCGGACGCCTTGCCGGACGAGGCTGGGATCGGTCAGCGAGCTGGCGAGACGGTCGACGGCCCGCGCGGCACGGTGACTGGTAGTCGGTCGTGCAGCCGAATGCGCAGTGCCCGGTGAGCGTCTTGCTGACCGGCGACCACCTTGACCGTCCCGGCCCGGCTGGATGCCTGCACAACCCGAACCAGCCCGGTGCCAGCGCTCGGGCTTGGTCAGCGTGTCGTCGAAGATCGTGCCGTGCAGCTGGGCGTTCATGCCGATCGCAGCTGCGGTGTACGCGTTGGCCGGCGTCCAGGTTGATCGGTCCAGGTCAGCGCCGGCTTGGTCGACGCCGGCGCGCCGTGCGGGCGCATGGACACCGCGTACGTGCCGGACTTGACCTGGCGGTACGGGCTGACGTCGCCGTAGCCGACGTCGGAGAGCCAAAGCGCCTGGGTGCCGCCTCGGAACGCGGTGAGATAGACATCGACGCCGGGCGTGTCCGGCGACAGGTGCGCGCCGCGTACGTAGGCGACGTTGCTCGGCGCATGGCTGGCCGGTGCGGCTGTGGCGGCGACTGCGGGAGCCGCCAACGCCAACGCAATCGACATCGCGCACAGTCCAAGTGCGCGGGCACTGATGATCCTCATGCTCGACTCCCCTCCCTGGAGTTACAGCGACCGTGTCCGGTGGTCCCGATTCAGTTGGGTACCGCCGGATCCGGATCGATCGGCCAGACCAGCCGTTCGAAACCGTTCGACTGCTGCTGGTCACTCGCCAGGCGGTACGCCGCCGGCAGGGCCGCGAGCACGCCGTGCGCCTTGTCCGGCGCCGACGAGCGGATGAGCAGCTGTCGTGCAGGCACGCCGGCGGCGCGTTCGGCCGGATCGACGACGATCTGCACCTGCAGCGGGCGCCGCGTCGGCCAGCAGCGCGAGCACCGCGGCTGCGCGCAGGTCGAGGCCCGCCGGCGCGCAGGACCCGCGCGCCGTCGGCAGTTGAAGCGCAGCGCGCTTGTTCTCCAGCAGCTGCCGCTCCTGCGCGGCGCGTTGCCGGACTCCGGCGGCGTGGTGCGCGGTGCGGGTGGCCTGCGGGGTCGAGGTGGTCTGCCGCACGACGACCTGCGTCGGTGCCGGTGCCGAAAGCCGCGATCGGTGCCGAGTAGGCCAGCAGTTGGGCCAGCACCGCGTTCTTCTCGGCGGCGGCTGCGCAGCTGCGGCGTCGGAGACGACGTATTGCACCTGGCGCCGGCGTCACGCCGTCGGTCGGCGAGGACCTTGCCGAACCCGGCGCGCGCCAGCTGCGCGCGCATCGTGCCGGTGGCCAGCACGCCGGCGGTGTGGGGCAGTTCGCGGTTCATCCAGGCCGCCGGCCCGGCGAGTGCGAGCGTCGGGGTGGAGGCCGGCAGCGTCGCGGCCGCCTGGGTGCTGCGGGGCGGTTTTGCTGTCGTTGCTCACCAGCAGGATCGCCACGATCGCGATCACCGCGTCGGCGACGAGGAAGAGCACGACGAATGTCGTCCACCGCCGCACGCGCCCGGAGTCGAGCCCGAAGCCGAGCACGCGGCGCAGGCCCCTGGGCCTGGGTGCGGCGCCGGCCTGCTCGGTCGGCGGGTGCGAGGTCTTGTTCAGCAGCGTGGCCATCGTGCGCCTGTCGAAATGGCGAACGGGAACCGCTGCAGCCCGCATGCCATAACCGCGTTTCGCGGTGCGCGCATGACACTGCTTACCCGCATAGCCCCCCCGTACCCTGACCGCCGGCTCCCCCGAGCCCCGTCAGCGCGTCTGAACTCCAGACGGTAACCCTTAACGACACGAACCGCCATCGGTTCTCCTACCCGCTGGAATGGAGTAGTAACCAGGGGTGCGAAAACTGGTGCAGTCCGTCCCGGCCACGAGCAGAATTGACTTCCGCGAAACGTTGGTCGCGCACGCTGCGAGAACTGAAGAACGGGAGACACCCAGATGACTGTTGTCCGCGCCGCCATCACCCAGGTCGCCTGGACCGGCGACAAGGAGACGATGATCAAGCGTCACGAGGAGCTGACGCGGGAGGCCGCGGATGCAGGCGTCCAGATCATCGGGTACCAGGAGCTGTTCTACGGCCCCTACTTCGGGATCATCCAGGACCAGAAGTACTACTCCTACGTCGAGCCGATGCCCGGACCGACGACCGAGCGTTTCCAGGCCCTGGCCAAGGAACTCGGCGTCGTGATCGTGCTGCCGATCTACGAGGTCGCGAACGAGGGCGAGTACTACAACACGGCCGCGGTGATCGACGCCGACGGCTCACTGCTCGGGAAGTACCGCAAACACCACATCCCGAACCTGCCGCAGTTCTGGGAGAAGTTCTACTTCCGGCCGGGCAACCTCGGCTACCCGGTGTTCGACACCGCCGTCGGCCGGGTCGGCGTGTACATCTGCTACGACCGGCACTTCCCGGAGGGCTGGCGCGAGCTGGGGCTCAACAATGCGCAGCTCGTCTTCAACCCGTCGGCCACCAAGCCCGGTCTGTCCAACCGGTTGTGGGAGATCGAGCAGCCGGCCGCCGCCGCCGCCAACCAGTACTTCGTCGCCGCCAACAACCGGATCGGCCGCGAGTACGAGGAGTTCGGCGACGAGGCCGTGCAGTTCTACGGGTCGAGCTACTTCGTCAACCCCCGCGGCAACTTCGTCGGCGACGTGGCGTCGGAGGACAAGGAAGAGATCGTCATCCGCGACCTGGACTTCGACGAGATCACCAAAACCCGCAACGACTGGCAGTTCTACCGCGATCGCCGCCCGGAGACCTACAACCGGACGGTCGAGCAGTGACGACGACGCTCCTCAAGGGCGGCACCGTCGTCAGCTCCACCGGATCGGCGCCCGCCGACGTCCTCGTCGACGGCGAGACCGTCGCGGCGGTGATCGCGCCAGGGTCGAACGCGCTCGGCGAGATCAACGCCGACGCGGTCATCGACGCGACCGGCAAGTACGTCATCCCGGGTGGCATCGACGGCCACACCCACATGGAGATGCCCTTCGGTGGCACCTTCGCCTCGGACACCTTCGAGACGGGCACCCGCGCCGCCGCATGGGGTGGCACCACCACGATCATCGACTTCATCGTGCAGGCCCACGGGCAGCGGGTGCAGGATCAGGTCGCGGCATGGCACGAGAAGGCCGGCGGCAACTGCGCCGTCGACTACGGCTTCCACCAGATCATCGGCGAGGTCGACGACGAGTCCCTCAAGGCGATGGACGAGCTCATCGGGGAGGGCATCACCAGCTTCAAGCTGTTCATGGCCTATCCCGGCGTATTCCTGTCCAGCGACGGGCAGATCCTGCGCGCCATGCAGACCGCCGCCGGCAACGGCAGCCTGATCATGATGCATGCCGAGAACGGCTCGGCGATCGACGTGTTGGTGCAGCAGGCGCTCGAGCGGGGCGACACGGCGCCGTACTTCCACGGCGTCACCCGGCCGTGGCAGACCGAGCAGGAAGCCACCCACCGAGCGGTGATGCTGGCCGATCTCACCGGAGCGCCGCTCTACGTCGTGCACGTGTCGGCCAAGCAGGCGCTCGCACGCATCGCCGAGGCCCGCGATGCGGGACAGAACGTGTTCGGCGAGACCTGCCCGCAGTACCTCTACCTGTCCCTCGAGGAGAACCTCGGCGCACCGGGGTTCGAGGGTGCGAAATGGGTGTGCTCCACCCCGTTGCGGGCCCGCGCCGACGGCCACCAGGACGCGCTGTGGCGATACATCAACACCGGTGACGTCACCACGGTGTCCACCGACCACTGTCCCTTCTGCATGAAGGACCAGAAGGAGATGGGTGTCGGCAACTTCGCCAAGATCCCCAACGGCATCGGTTCGGTGGAGCACCGCCTCGACCTGCTCTACCAAGGCGTCGTCGACAACCGGATCTCGCTCGAGAAATGGGTCGAGGTCTGTTGCACCACGCCGGCGCGGATGTTCGGGCTCTACCCGCACAAGGGCGTCATCGCTCCTGGCGCGGACGCCGACATCGTGGTCTACGACCCGAACGGCCACACGTCCATCGGGGTCGGCAAGACACACCACATGAACATGGACTATTCAGCCTGGGAGGGCTGGGAGATCGACGGTCATGTCGACGTCGTGCTGTCCCGCGGCACGGTGATCAAGGACGAGTCCGGCTACGTCGGCAGCAAGACGCAGGGCAAGTTCCTCAAGCGCGGCCTCTCACAGAATCTCATCTGACGATGGATTTCGGCGTCGTCCTGCAGAATGATCCGCCGGCCGCGCGGGTGGTCGACTTCGCCCGGCAGGCCGAACTGCTCGGTTTCAGCCACGTGTGGACCTTCGACTCGCACCTGCTGTGGCAGGAGCCGTACGTCGTCTACAGCCAGATCCTGGCGAACACCCGCAAGGTGACGGTCGGTCCGATGGTGACCAATCCGGCCACCCGCGACTGGACGGTCACCGCGTCGTTGTTCGCGACGCTGAACGAGATGTTCGGAAACCGCACGATCTGCGGGATCGGCCGCGGCGACAGTGCGGTGCGGGTGACCAACGGCAAGCCGGTCACGCTCGCGCACCTTCGAGAGGCGATTTCGGTGATTCGCGCGCTCGGCAACAGCGGGCAGGCCGAGTACAAGGGCAATCTCTTGCAGTTTCCCTGGTCGAGCGGCTCGCAGTTGCCGATCTGGGTGGCGGCCTACGGCCCGAAAGCGCTGGCACTGACCGGTGAGGTGGCCGACGGGTTCATCCTCCAGCTCGGCGACCCGGCCATCGTCGAATGGTCGATCGCCGCGGTGCGCAAGGCCGCCGCCGAAGCCGGCCGCGACCCGGAATCGATCACGATCTGCGTGGCCGCACCCGCCTACGTCACCGACGGCACCGAGGCCGGGCTGGCGCACGGGCGCGATCAGTGCCGGTGGTTCGGCGGCATGGTCGGCAATCACGTCGCCGACATCGTCGCGCGCTACGGTACTGGAGACACAGCTGGCGCTTCCGCTATTCCTCGGGCACTCAGCGACTACATCGCCGGGCGCGAGGATTACGACTACAACGAGCACGGCAAGGCCGGCAACACCCACACCAGCTTCGTGCCGGACGAGGTGATCGACCGGTTCTGCCTCATCGGGCCGGTCGAGGCCCAGGTCTCGCGACTGCAGGAGCTGGAGCAACTGGGCGTCGACCAGTTCGCCCTGTACCTGCAGCACGATTCGAAGTCCGAAACACTCGCCGCCTACGGCGACCACGTGCTGCCCGCGGTCAACGTGCGCAAGGCCGCCAAGACGTGACCCGAACGCGCGCATGAGGTCTCGGGCCGGCCGGTGGTCACTGCGCGCGCTCGCCGTCGTGCTCGGTATCGCGGTCTTGTGTGCCATCTGGGAGGCCTACAAGTCGTGGGGCCCGGACGACGGCGTGAAGCTCTTCGGCACCCGGGTCCTGCCGCGCACCACCGACGCCGCAATGCCCCACCTGTCGAGCATCTGGCACGCACTGTGGCAGTCGGAGGTCGGTAACGCGATCAGTTTCGGCCCGACCCAGACCGTCCTCGAGTCGGTGCTCAAGGCGTGCCTGAACTCGTTGCGCTGGGCGTCGGTCGGGTTCGTGATCGGGGTCGTCGTCGGGATGCTGCTCGCCGTGATCATGGACCGCGCGGCGATCCTCGAACGCGCGCTGCTCCCCTACGTCGTGCTCAGCCAGACGGTGCCGTTGATCGCGCTCGCGCCGCTGGTCACCGGGTGGGGCAACGGATCGAGCATCGGCCCGCTGCACTGGCAACGCTGGATGTCGGTATCGGTGATCGCCGCCTACCTGGCGTTCTTCCCGGTCGCGGTGGGCATGGTGCGGGGCCTGAAGTCGCCGTCGGCCGTGCACACCGAGTACTTTCGCTGCTCGGCCGCCGGCTGGTGGAGGACCCTCCGACTGCTCAAGATCCCCGCATCGATACCGTTCCTGATCCCGGCACTGCGGCTGGGCGCCGCCGGCGCCGTGGTCGGCACCGTGGTGGCGGAGATCTCCACCGGACTCGAGGGAGGCATCGGCCGCTTGATCCTCACCTATTCGCAAAGCGCCACCGGCGACCCGTCCCGGGTCTATGTCGCGGTGCTCGGCGCGGCGCTGCTCGGGCTGGTTGCCGCAGCCGTGGTGAGCCTGGCCGACCTCGCGCTGTGGCGCTACCACCGGGCGGCGCAGTGAGCACCGCGAC
Source organism: uncultured Actinomycetota bacterium (assembly GCA_963850835.1). Lineage (GTDB taxonomy): Bacteria > Actinomycetota > Actinomycetes > Mycobacteriales > Jatrophihabitantaceae > Jatrophihabitans. Next base: position 33,962 of record CAWKNB010000014.1, read on the forward strand.
GGGCGACGCCGCCGTCGAGCTGCACGGGGTCGGCAAGACGTTCAGCGGGCGACGCGGCTCGGTGGTCGCGCTGGAGGAGGTCGACCTGCGGGTCGAGCGCGGCGAGTTCGTGTCGTTGATCGGGCCGTCCGGGTGCGGCAAGTCCACGCTGCTGCGAGTGATCGCCGACCTGCTCGCCGCCCACCACCGGAACCGTGACCGTCAACGGCAAGACCGCACGCCAGGCGCGCCTGGACCAGGACTACGGCATCGCGTTCCAGCAGGCCGGTCTGCTCGACTGGCGAACGGTGCGGGCCAACGTCGAGCTTCCGCTCGAGCTGCACGGCGTCGACCGCGACAAGCGCAAGGCCCGGGCGCTGGAACTGCTGGAGATGGTCGGGCTGGGCGACTTCGCCGGGCACCGGCCGCCGCAGCTGTCCGGCGGCATGCAGCAACGCGTGGCGATCGCGCGATCGCTGGCCGAACAGCCGGCACTGCTGCTGATGGACGAGCCGTTCGGCGCGCTCGACGAGATGACCCGCGAACGCATGCAGAGCGAGCTCACCCGCATCGCCGGCGAGACCTCGGCCGCGGTCGTGTTCGTCACGCACTCCATCCCCGAAGCGGTGTTCCTGTCCGACCGGGTCGTGGTGATGTCGGCACGGCCCGGGCGCGTCGCCGAGACCATCGAGGTCGACCTCGGCGAGCGGACCGACGACACTCGCGAGGCCCCGGAGTTCTACGCGGCCATCACCCAGGTCCGCGAGGCGCTGCGTGGGCGGCCGGTGCCGAGCCACGACCAGCTCGACGTTCCCGGCCGACCGGGCCAGGTCGACGTCGCCAAGGGCGCGTTGTGAACCGCCACGGCCTGGCGTGGCGCATCGCGTCCTCGGTGCTGCCGCCGGTCGCGTTCGGCGTGGTGTTCCTCGGCGCGTGGCAGCTGTTCGTCGAGGCTCTCGACATCCCCACCTATGTCCTCCCCGCGCCGAGCGACATCTGGTCGGCCGCCGTCGACGAGCACGCGGCGATCTTCGACGCCGCGGTGACCAGTGGCGCCAACGCCTTCGTCGGCCTGGTCGTGGGCACCGTGTTGGGCGTGCTGATGGCCGCGCTCGCGACCCGGCTGCCGCCGCTCGGGATGGCGGTCACTCCCCTGGTCGCCGCGCTGGCGGCGATGCCGATCGTGGCGCTGGCGCCGTTGCTGAACAACATGTACTCCGCGACCTCGTCCATCCCGCGTCGCGAGGTCGTCGCGATCAGCGCATTCGTGCCGATCTTCATCAACGTGCTGCGCGGGCTCTCGCGGCTCGAACCGGTGCACGCGGAGTTGATGCAGAGCTACGCGGCCTCCGGCGGTGCGGTGCTGCGCACGATCCGGGTGCCGGGCGCGTTGCCGCACTTCTTCATCGGCCTGCGTATCGCTTCGTCGCTGGCGGTCATCGCAGCGATCGTGACCGAGTACTTCGGCGGGCTGAAGAACGGGCTGGGTTCGCGGATCACCGGTGCCGTCGGCGAGACCGACTACGCATCCGCCTGGGCATCGGTGCTCGGCGCGGTGCTGCTCGGGTTGTTGTTCTTCGTCGGCGCGCTGATCCTCGAGCGGCTGGTGCTCGGCCGGCGGGCGGCGCCGGTGACATGACGGACAGGAGGAACGGATGAACAGGTTCAACCGCAAGGTCGCCACGGCGGCGGCAGTGTCCGTGGTGGCACTCGGTCTGGCCGCGTGCAGCAGCAGCGGCGGCGGTGGCGGGTCGCCGTCGTCGGGCGGCGGCGCAACGTCTGGCGCAGGCGCCAGCGCTGCGCCGTCGGCGAATGTGCAGACGGCGAACGTCAAGCTGCAGCTGCAGTGGGTGACGCAGGCCCAGTTCGCGGGCTACATCGCCGCGCTCGCCAAGGGCTTCTACAAGGATCAGAAGCTCAACGTCTCGATCATCCCGGCCGGCACCGACACCGTGCCGCAGACCACGGTCGCCAACGGGCAGGCCGACTACGCGATCGCGTGGGTGCCGAAGGCGCTGCAGTCACGCGAGCAGGGCGCGAAGATCACCGACATCGGGCAGGTGTTCCAGCGCTCCGGCACGCTGCAGATCTCCATGAAGAACAAGGACATCACCGACGTCGCGCAGCTCAAGGGCAAGACCGTCGGCGACTGGGGGTTCGGCAACGAGTACGAACTGTTCGCCGGGATGACGAAGACGGGCCTGGACCCCGGCAAGGACGTCAAGATCGTCCAGCAGCAGTTCGACATGAACGCGTTCCTCGACGGTGACATCGACGCCGCCCAGGCGATGATCTACAACGAGTACGCGCAGGTGCTCGAGGCGAAGAACCCGAAGACCGGCAAGCTGTACCAGCCGTCGGACCTCAACGTCATCAACTGGAACCAGGTCGGCACCTCGATGCTGCAGGATGCCATCTGGGCGAACACCGACAAGCTGTCGAACCCCACGTTCCAGAACACCACCGTGCGATTCCTGACTGCCAGCTACCAGGGTTGGATCTACTGCGCCTCGCACGCCACCGAGTGCCGTGATCTCGTCGTCAAGGCCGGTTCGAAGCTCGGTGCGAGCCACCAGCTGTGGCAGACCAACGAGGTGAACAAGCTGATCTGGCCGTCGCCGCAGGGCATCGGCATGGTGGACAAGACGGCGTGGGACCGCACCGTGTCGATCGCGTCGCAGACCAAGAACGCCGACGGCAAGACCGTGCTCAAGGGTGCGCCGACCGGCCTCGCCTACACCAACGAGTACACCGAGAAGGCGTTGGCGAACCTCAAGAAGATGGGCCTGGACGTGACCGGTTCGACGTACAAGCCGATCACCGTCACGCTCAAGCCCGGCGGCAGCTGAGCGCTCCCCACGCGATGATCATGCACCCACCACCGCCTCGCGCGGGTGGGTGCATGATCATCGCGAATGGAGGGCCGGGGTGACGTAATCTCGGCGCCATGAACGCGCCCGCATCGCCTCCGCCGAACGTCGCCGACGCCCGCGGCATCGCCGACCAGGTCGCAGGATTGCGGGCGACCTATCGCAGCGGACGGACCCGGCCGCTGGCGTGGCGACTGTCCCAGCTCGACGCCATCGCCACGCTGGTGTCCGAGCGTGAGGACGAACTCGCCGAGGCGTTGGCCACCGACCTGGGCCGCTCGGCCGGCGAGGCATGGTTCGCCGACCTCGCGCTCATCACCGCCGAGGCGAAGTACGCCGCGCGACACCTGCGGTCGTGGCTCAAACCGACGCGGGTGAAGACCCCGCTCGGCGTCAAACCGGCGCGGGCCTGGTACGAGCGCGAGCCACTCGGCGTCGTGCTCGTCATCGGCCCGTGGAACTACCCGATCCAGCTGATGCTCGCCCCGCTGGTGGGCGCGGTCGCGGCCGGCAACTGCGCAGTGCTCAAACCGTCCGAGCTCGCACCGGCGTGCTCGGCGGTACTGGCCCGGCTGGTGCCCGAATACCTCGACCCGAAGGCCGTGCGGGTGGTCGAGGGCAACGCCGAGACGACGCAACACCTGCTGGACCAGGGCTTCGACCACTGCCTGTTCACCGGCAGCCCCGAGGTCGGCAAAGCGGTCATGGCCGCCGCCGCCAAACACCTCACCCCGGTCACGCTCGAGCTGGGCGGGAAGAGCCCGGTGATCGTCGCCGCCGACGCCGACCTGGGCGTGGCCGCCCGGCGCATCGCGTGGGGCAAGCTGCTCAACTCCGGGCAGACCTGCGTCGCACCCGACTACGTGCTGGTCGACCGCGAGGTCAGCAGCGAGTTCGTCGCCCGGCTCACCCGCGAGGCGCAGTCGCTGGGCGGTGGCGCCCGGTTGCCGATCGTCGACGTCCGGCACGCGGACCGGATCGCCGAACTCGTCGACCAGGCCGGCGGCGAGATCGTGTACGGCGGTGCGGTCGACGCGCGGGGCGAGCAGGCCGAGCTGACGATCGTCGTCGATCCCGACGCGGAATCCGCGCTCATGCGCGAGGAGATCTTCGGGCCGGTGCTGCCGGTCGTCACCGTCGATTCGCTCGACGACGCGATCGCGCATGTGCAGCAAGGACCGAAACCGCTGGCGGTGTACCTGTTCAGCGCGAGCCGCGACAGCGAACGCCGCATCCTCGACGAGATCAGCAACGGCGGCACGGTGATCAACCACTTGATCTACCACCTGGCCGTGCCGCAGCTGCCCTTCGGCGGAGTGGGCCACAGCGGCACCGGTTCCTACCACGGCAGGTGGGGTTTCGAGACCTTCACCCACCGCAAGGCCGTGCTGCGCAAGCCGACCTGGTTCGACCCGCCGGTTGCCTACCCGCCGTACACGAAGCTGAAGCAGCTGGTGCTGCGCCGGCTGTTTTGACCTAGTTCGCCAGCGGCAAGGCTCGCCGCCACCTCGTCGACGATCTCGGCGAGGGTGAGGTCGAGCTCGGTGACGCCCCCCTTGCTGTGCGTCGCGAGTTCGACGTCGACCCAGCGCCACCGCAGCGCGAGATCCGGGTGATGATCCAGCTCCTCGCAGCGCGGGGCGATCGTGTTGACGAACGACACCGCGGTGAGGAAGTCGGCGAACTCGATCGAGCGCTGCAGCTTCTCGGTGGTACCGGTCCAGTCCGGGTGCCGTCGGGACAACCTCTCGTCGATCGTCTGCTGGTCGAGCAATTCGACGGCCATGACGTCCTCCACCGGGTCGGGATGATCTCCTCCAGGACACCGTAATGCCGGGGTATAACGTGCGGACATGGCCGAGCGCGCAGACCGTCTGGTGTGGATCGACTGCGAGATGACCGGACTGGACCTGCGCCGGGACGCGCTCATCGAGGTCGCCGTCATCGTGACTGACGCCGATCTGGCCCCGCTCGACGACGGGCTCGACGTGATCATCCACGCGGCCGACGACGTCCTCGACTCGATGGTGCCGTTCGTGCGCGACATGCACGCGTCGTCCGGACTCACCGAGGCGGTGCGCGAGTCGGCGATCGGGCTCGGCGAGGCCGAGACGATGGTGCTCGGCTACGTGAAGGCTCACGTGCCCGAGCCCAAGACCGCGCCGCTGTGCGGGAACTCGATCGCCACCGACCGCGGCTTCCTGGCCCGGGACATGCCGGCGCTCGACGAGCACCTGCACTACCGGATGGTCGACGTCTCCTCGCTCAAGGAGCTGGCCAAGCGCTGGTACCCGCGGGTGTACCACTCCCAGCCGCCGAAGGGGTTGGCCCACCGCGCGCTCGCCGACATCCGGGAAAGCATCCACGAACTCGCCTACTACCGGCGCACGCTGTTCGTGCCGCAGCCCGGCCCGACGTCCGACCAGGCCAAGGAAGCAGCGAATGCGGTTCTGGGCATCGAGGTCGGCCCGGTAGACTGATCGCGCCGACCGCCCGGGCCCGGGCGGCCGTGGTGGGTGTAGCTCAGCAGGTAGAGCACCTGGTTGTGGTCCAGGATGTCGCGGGTTCGAGCCCCGTCACTCACCCCAACACGGACGGGCACGGCCATCCACCTGGCCGTGCTAATGTTCTTTCTCGGTCCGCTGCGGCGGGCCGACGCGCGATCAGCGCCGCTAGCTCAATTGGCAGAGCAGCTGACTCTTAATCAGCGGGTTGGGGGTTCGATTCCCTCGCGGCGCACCACGTCCCCCATTTTCCGGGGGCCACGGCCATTTCCCCGAGCATCGACCGGGCTGGGTATCGAGAAACGTCCTGGTCACCGACGGACCGGCATGTCCGAGCTGCTCAGCGGTGATCCGCGCCGACAGCCCCGTCTCGTTCAGCACCGTGGCGGATGCCTGTTCCCGACCGGATCACGTGATCGTCAGCGTGCGCGATCTGTGCCGATGTGCCGGTCGCGGCCACGCAACGAGTCCAAGAGTTCGAGGTCGGCTCGGTCGACCGCGCGAGGCTCGTAGCCGGTGTGAAAGGCGATCTGCTGATCCACCGACAAGCAGGGGACACCTCGCCCGCCGATCGCGCCGGACACGAAGCAGCCCGGCGGGTACACGAACTGGCCGCCTCCCAAGTCAGACTGGATGCCGACGCCGTCGGCACGAAACATCACCGGATGCAGATCGACCCACTGCCTGCCCGACGCGGCCAGCTCGACCCGAACCGGACGCCAATCGGTCTCGATCACGAATCCGGCGGATTCAAGCACCATCATCGCGACCACCTCGTCCGTGGCGTCGACAGCAAGATCCAGGTCGCGATGAGTCCTGCTCTGGCGGCCGACCAGCGCGTCGACGCCCCAACCTCCGCTGATCCACACACGGCAACCGGCATCGGCCAGACGGTCCAGCACGACGAGCACATCCCCGGCACCCATGCCCGGCTCGCCGCCCACACGACAGTTGTATCGCACGCCCACACGCCCACACGCCCACACGCCGAGAACGACGGACGGTCGGCACCGGCCTCGTAGGTGACGAGCGCCTAGCCACCCTCGAGGCCGAGTGCACGCGACTGGCCGCGCTCGGCGCCACACGCGTGCGCCTACTGCCGGCGGATGACGACAACGAGTCGTGCATCGTGATGCAGGACATCGAGGGCAACGAATTCGATCTCGACTGATTGCCGGTCCTACCGCCGGTAAAGGCAGGCGTCGACGCGCCGCCCAGCGCGCGCAGGACGTGGCGCGGCACTCGGCTGACCATCAGCTATATGCGAAGTCTTCGGTTAAACTCGCCTCGGGTGAAGGCGGCCGAGTCAGCCATGGCGCAGGGTTGCGGAGCTCGATGAGTGCGAGAGGCGGATCGCCATGCACCGACGCAGACGAAGGCGAACGCCGCCGGCGCAACGGATCATGATCAGGTCCCAGAGTTCGGCCGAGGAGATCGAGATGCTCCGCACGCTCGTGTCCCGGCTGAATGAGATCGTGCAGACGCTGTGGGACACGGTGCACGACCTGCGTCTGGAGCTGGCGGACATCCGACCGGCAGCCCTGGATGTTGATCCTTCCGATGTGCGGCCGCCGACATGGCGGATGCCGCCGGCCAGGGCGGACGCCACTGAGCAGGTCGAGACGCTGCAGTGCCAGCTCGACGAACTCAACGGCGACGCGGAGTACCTCTGGTTCGAAGCGCAATGGCTACGCGCCCAGTTGGCCGTTTACCGCGGCGAAGGCAGCCGATAGACCCGGCCGCACTGAACAATCGCCATCGGCGCGGGTCGCTCGCCGGCCATATCCCGACTGGCGGTTTGGTCGGCGCGGCGACGACGGCGAACGAGCTCGTCTGTGATTGGAACCGCGTGCCGGTTCTGGCCCGACGGCATGCGAAGCAAGCCGCATAGGCGGGTGGACGCCGGTCGCGCGAGGTGGGCAGTGGCGCAATACTGTGCCGGTGTCGTCATCGACGGACTCGCAGCCTTCGCACGCCGTTGCACGGCCGCGCGGTGATCGGATCGGCATGGTCGTAGCGATCGTCGCGGTGGCGCTGCTGGTGGTCGGCGGCGCGCTTGTGGTCTACAACCACGTTTACCGGGCGTGGCCGTGGAGCACCTATCCGAACCCGCTGCAGGCGTGCGGGCGCGACTTTCAGGCGGCCGGCCCGAACGTGTCCCGCGCCGAGATCACACGACAGGGCGACCATCTCGTGCGCCACGGTGATGCACCGGGGATCTTGAATACCAGCCCGGTCTGGACCACGAACGCCGAGGACGGCACTCGCCTGCAGCTGCTGCCCGGTGGTTGCGACGCGGTGATGTGGGTCCAAGGCGGGCCAGATACCTTTCGCCCGTACAGCCTCGAAGGCGGCCCATAGCCACCGCCGCCTCGCCGTATCGTTCACGAATCGCGAATCGACACCGAGCATCCGAGATTGACGCGATCCCAGCCGGATGCCCAGCCACTGCACGTCAATTGACATCGGGCTTTGGGCGACCAACCGATACCGTTGATCAGTGTCGCCTGGGGATCAGCGGGTTGGGGGTTCGATCCCCTCGCGGCGCACCACGCTCCTTCCCTACCGCCTGACGATCGCGGTGCGCGGGCTTTGGTGGCGCCGCGGCCTGACCCTCTCGGTGCTCGTCGTCGCGGTCATCACCACGGCGGCCGCCGCTCTGGGACCGCTGTACGCCCGGGCCGCCGCCGAGTCGACGCTGCACGATCAGCTCACGAACGCTCCGGTCACCTCCACCGGTCTGCACTACGCCGAGGTCGCTGACGTCAGCGGAGCGCTCGCCGTGGCCGGCGTGGTGCGCGACGCGCCACAACCGGGAAAGATCGTCGGGTACCCGAAGCGAATCGTCGGCGTCTACGCCAAGACCGTCGCCCAGGGACCGGGCGGTCGGGTCACCACCGGCACGCTGTGGCGCGACGGCATCTGCCAGCACCTCGTCCTCGTCACCGGCCACTGCCCCACCCGTCCCGGGCAGGCGCTCGCCAGCCAGCGCACCGTCGCCGGCCCGTACGGCTGGGCCGTCGGCCGCTCCCTGCAGCTCGACGACCTGCATGTCGCCGGTGCAGGCGCGAACGGGTTCCCGGTGTACAAGCCGGCCCCCGTGACGATCGTCGGTGTCTACCGGCCGGTCGACACCGCAGACCCGTACTGGTTCGGGCAGGGCTACTTCGAGGCGATCCCGGCCACGCACGGACCGGACACCGTCGACACGCTGATCGTCGCCAAGACGGAGTTCTCCACGCTGGCCGATCCGCAGAACGCGCGTGTCGACGTGGACCTGCCCCTGGACGTTTCCGCGGTGCGCTGGTCGACGGTGCCCGCCCTGCGTCACGGTGTGGCGGCCGTGCGTGAACGCATCGACGCGCAGGCCAGCGGCGCTGCGGGCACCGACTCCGGCGCGCTGCCGCTGCAGACCCGCATCGACGCCGTGCTGGCGGCGGCCGATCACCAACGCGATCAGGTCGCCACGGACACCACGTTGGTCACCGCCCAGCTCGGGTTGCTCGCCTGGCTGGTGCTCTTCCAGGTGGTCTCCGACGCCGCCGAGGCACGGGGCAACGAGATCGCGCTGTCGAAGGTGCGCGGGCGCCCCACCCTCGCCACGCTGCGCTTCGGGCTCAGCGAGCCGTTGCTCCTGCTGCTCGCAGCCGTCCCGCTCGGGCTGTTGCTCGCCATGGGGGTCGCGCACCTGTTCGCCTCGACGGTGCTCGCCGCCGCGACCCCGGTCGTGCTCCCCCAAGGCGCGCTGGTCGCGGCGCTGATCGCCTTCGCCGGAGGGGTCGTGGCGGCAGTGCTCGCCGCTCACCGGACGCTGTCGCGATCGGTGCTCGACCAATGGCAGCGCACCTCCCGACACACGTCGCGTGGACGACTCGCGCTCGCGATCGACGTGCTCGCTGCCGCCGCCGCGATCACCGCGCTGGTGGTGCTGCGACGCGGCGGCGCGTTCGGCACTGACCACGGCGCGGCATCCCTGCTCGCGCCCGGACTCGTCGTGGCCGCTGTGGCGCTGCTCGGCGTGCGGTTGTTGCCGGTCCTGTGCCGCTCGCTCACCGGTTCCACGCGGGCGCGCCGCAACCTCGCGTTCTTCCTCGCCATCCGGCAGGTCGGGCGGCGCCCGGCCGGGCTGCGGCTCGCTGCGTTGCTGGCCATCGCACTCGGCCTGGCCACCTTCGCGGTGGCCGGCGAGGCGGTGGCCCGGGAGAACCGCGACGCCCGGGCTCGGGCCGAACTCGGGGCGGACCGGGTGGCGTCGATCCAGTACTCCCGCACCCATGACCCGCTGACCGCGGTGGCCCACGCCGACCCGGGGGGCACGTGGGCGATGGCGGCGGCGACCTGGCTGCCCGACGGCGGTGGCTCGGTCACCGGCACTGTGCTCGGCGTCGATGCCGGGCGGTTGCCGGCCGTGGGTGCCACGGTGTCGGGCGGCCCGACGCTCACCGATCTGGCGGGAACCGTCGGGCGCGCCGAGCTGCCGCCGGCGTCGTTGCGCGGATCGCAGGTGCAGGTCCGCCTCACCGCATCCGCACTGAGCGCCGACCCCCAGCCGCAGGTGCAGATCGACCTGCGTTCCGACGGCCACATCCTGCAGCGTGGCCGCCGGTTCGCTGCGGGGCGGCACCCACGACTACGCCGCCGCCGTGCCGTGCACCCGCGGCTGCACGCTCACCGGCCTCACCTGGTACCGACCGTTCGGCGCCCTCGACGTCCAGCACGGGTCGGTGCTCATACACAGCGTTTCGGTCGGCACGGCCGGTTCGACCCACCTGCTGCCACTGCATCTCACGCGCCGGGGCGCCTGGCGTCCCAGCCAACCCGTCGGCACCGCGACCGACACGGTGTCGGCCACCGCAAACGGAGTGCGTGACGATTTCAGCAGCCACGACGGCGGGTACGGCGGGATCGACTACGCATACACGCCGATCCCGATGCCCGCCGTCGCCACTGCCCGCGCGGTCACCACCGGGGACGGAGCGCCGAAGGTGCCCCGGATGAGCGACTCGACGCTGACCGTCGCGACCTTCCAGGTCGAGCGCAACGCTCATGTGCTGCCCGTCGTGCTCAGCAACGGCGTCGTGCTCGATCTGCGGTTTCTCACCGCCGAGTTGCCCGGATTCGCCGGCGAGGCGACCTGGCAGGTCTGGCTCGGCCCGCACGCACCGAGCGACGCGATCGCCCGACTGCGCGACGCCGGGCTGGTGGTGCAGCACGTGCGAAGCGTGAGCCAACGCACCGCCGTGCTCGGCCGCGAAGGCCCGGCGCTCGCCCTGTTGCTGCTGCTCGGCTGCGCCATCGCCGGAACGGTGCTGGCGATTGGCGGAACAGCGATCTCGGTGAGCGCGAGCAGCCGGCGCAGGTCGTACGAACTCGCTGCGCTACAAGCGGTCGAGGTCCCCCGCGGCACACTGCTGCGCGCGGGGATCATCGAGCAGTTGCTGCTGCTCGGCACCGCGGTGGTGCTGGGCGTGCCGAGCGGGTTACTCGCCGCATTGCTTGCGCTGCCGGCGATCCCGGAGTTCTCCGATGCCACCGCGGTGCAGCTGCACTACGGCGCACCACCGCTGCCGGTCGCGCTGTTCGTGTTGACGTTCGTGGCGCTGCTCGTCGGCACCGCAGTGGTCGCGAGCCGCAGCCTGATCCAGGTCGCGGTACCGAACCGGTTGCGCGAGGAGGCACTGTGAGCTCTCCGTCGTTGCTCACCGGCCTCGCCGTGCGTTGTTCGCAGTTGCGGCACGTCTACCACGTCGACGGTGCCGACGTCGTGGCCCTCGAGCGTCTGGACCTGACCATCTACCCGGGCGAGAGCCTGGCGGTGTTCGGGCCGTCGGGTTCGGGCAAGTCGACGCTGATGATGCTGCTCGCCGGGCTGCGGCGCCCGACCGCGGGCCGGCTCTACATCGGTGGTGACGACATCACCCGGATGACCGAGCGCGATCTGCTTCGCCTACGGGGCCAGCGCATCGGCGTAGTGGTGCAACAGCCGAGCCGCAATCTGCTCCCCTATGCGACGGCGATCGAGAACATCCGCTTCGCGCAGAGCGGCGCCGGCCGGTTCCGGCGCCGGGGCCTGCCCGAGCCGGTCGATCTGTTGCGTCGCCTGCGATTGGACGCCTTCGCCCATGCATCGGTCGGCGGGCTGTCCGGCGGTGAGCAGCAACGGTTGTCGGTCGCACTCGCGATGTCCAACGGCCCGGGTCTGCTGCTCGCCGACGAACCGACCAGCCAGCTCGACTCGGCGAGCCGCGACGCCGTCGTCGGCCTGCTGCGACACATCACCGAGGAGTTCGGCACCACGGTCGTAGCAGTCACGCACGACCCGGAGGTGGCCGCCGCGCTCGGCCGCTCCGTCGGAATCGCCGAAGGACTGGCCGACGTCTCCGGGCAGCACGTCGCCCAGCACGTGGTGATCGGCGCCGGCGGCGCCGTCACGCTCCCGCCAGACGTCGCCGACCGGCTGCCGCCGGGCACCCGCGCCCGGATCGTACGCAAAGCGGCCGGCATCGAGCTGGTCCGCGAACAGGATTCGGGAACCGAAATCTGACGGTCAGTTCAGATGTGGACCGAGGAGGATGCGGTCCGGCTCCCCGAGCCGGTCGCCGGCGGTCGCGGCCTGATGCCAGTGCGGGTAGGTGAGCGGAGGGCGGCTCACCCGCTCCAGCTCGGCGATCTCGTCCTCGCTCAGGACCAGGTCGGCGGCTGCCAGGTTGTCGGCGAGCTGTTCCTCGGTGCGTGCGCCGACGACCAACGAAGTGACGACCGGGCGGCTCAACAGCCACGCCAGCGCGACACGCGCGCCTGACACCCCATGTCCGTCGGCGATCTCGGCGAGCACGTCCAGCGTCGCGAAGAGGCGGTGCGGGTAGTCGATGGGCGGCTCGCTCCAGTCGGACGACTGGCGCGCGCCGGACGGCCCGACCAGCCCACCGTCGGCGCCGCGGCTGAACTTCCCCGACAGCAGGCCACCGGCCAGTGGGCCCCAGACGAGCACGCCGAGCCCCTGGTCGAGCGAGGCGGGCAGCAGGTCGCTCTCCGCATCGCGACTCTGCAGCGAGTAATAGAGCTGCAGGCTGGCGAAGCGCGGCAGATGCTCCCGCTCGGCGATCCCGAGCGCCTTCAGCAGCTGCCAGCCGGTGTAGTTGCTGACGCCGACGTAGCGCACCTTGCCCTGCTGCACCAGTGTGTCCAGCGCGCCGAGCGTCTCCTCCAGCCGGGTCTGCCCGTCCCACTCGTGCAACTGGTACAGGTCGATGTGGTCGGTGCCGAGGCGACGCAGGCTGGCCTCGGCCGCGTCGAGCAGGTGATGACGCGACAGGCCGGCGTCGTTGGGTCCCTCGCCCATCGGGAACCGCACCTTGGTGGCGATCAGCCAGTCGTCGCGGTGTCCGGCGAGCGCCGCGCCGATGATCTCCTCCGACGCACCGTCGGAGTACTTGTCGGCGGTGTCGATCAGATTCACGCCGTGGTCGCGGCACAGGTCGAACTGCCGCCGGGCGGTGTCGACGTCGGTGTTGCCCACCGCGGTGAAGATGCCGGACCCGCCGAAGGTCATCGTCCCCATCGTCAGGGCCGAGACGCGCAGGCCGGACGTGCCCAGCTGCCGGTACTCCACGTGGCGCTCCTCTCGGTCGGGACTCAACCCGACGGGTGCTCTTCGGGTGATGGTGCCGTACCGATCCGCCGGCCCGACACCCCGGCCACTGCCACGGTCAGCAACGCACCGAGCAGCAGGGCGGCACCCTCGCCCGGGCGCAGCACGTGCAGTTGGGTGCCCAGGGTGGTGGCCGCCACGGGGAGACCGAGCTGCGCCGCCGCGAGCGTGGCCACCGGCATCGGTTGCCGCAACGCCACAGCAGCGGCGTGCGCGACCAGCGCACCGGCCGCGAGCACCACCCCCAAGGCGATCATCCACGCGTGCTGGCGCAGATCGCGAAGGTCCAGCGTGGCGCCGAGCCACACGAAGAACACCGGCCCGAACAACCCCTCACTGAGCCCGAACAGCTGCCGGGCCAACCGCCGCGGTTCGCCGACCCCGCCGACAGCGAGGCCGAGCGAGAACCCGGCCAGCAGGATCGACACGTGCACCTGCTGAGCGAGAGCAGCGAGCAACAGCAGGATCAGCAGGCTGACCCGCAGCTCGAGCGCGAAACGCCGGTGCTCGGATTTCTCATGAGCGGCGTGGCGCCAACCGCTCGTCTCGGCGAACCGCAGGCCGACGTAGGCAAGCGCGGACGCGGCGATGACGACGCCGGCGCCGAGCGCGGCCCGCGCGGCGTGCGCGAAGTCGATCACCAGCGGCAGCGCCACGATGCACGCAGCATCGGCGACCGACACCTGGGGCAGCAATTCGGTGACGGCCGCACCGGCGAGACCCAGCGAGTTGACGATCGGCAAGACGATCGCGGCCGACGACGATGCGAACAGTACGGCGTACAGCGCGCCGTGGCCGGTGCCGAACAGCGCAGCCACGAGCGGGCCGAGCACTGCAGCGACCGCGGCCACCACGACCAGGCGCAGCAGGGCGATGCGTGATCCGGCCCGCAGCCGGCGATCGCGGATCGGCACCTGCGTGCCCGCCATGAACATGATCATCGCGAAGCCGACGTCGGCCAGCAGCACGAAGGCCGGCTCGGTGGGATCGAGCACCCGGAAGCCCGTCCGACCCATCACCACCCCGGCCGCCAGTTCGCCGACCAGGACCGGGATGCGCAGGCGGTCCGACCACGACAGCACCGGGCCGGCGAGTCCGAGCGCGACGACCAGAGCCAGTGTTGCGATGGTCATGAGTGAAGTACATCAGTCGCGTATCCGCGTCGAGGTCGAGCCCGGCCCATACCGCCGGATCGGCCAACGCCCGTTCGAGCTGGTCGTCGTCCACGTCGCTCCACACGGACCGGGCCGCCGAACTGTTCAGTACAAACGCGATTGTGGAAATCGAAAAATCAGAGCAGGTCGGTGCCGCCGAACGTGTCGGGCACCAGGTAGCCCTCCGGGAACGGGTCGGAATCGTCGATGAGGTACTGGTGGAAGCCGGTGATCCAGGCGCTGCCCTCGATGGTCGGGACGATGGCCGGCCGCCCTGCGACCGTGGTGTCGGCCTTCACGGTGCCGACGAATTCGGTGCCGATGATGGAACCGTGGATCAGGCGATCGCCGACCTCCATCTGGCCGCGGGCCCGCAGCACCGCCATCCGTGCCGACGTGCCGGTACCGGTGGGGCTGCGGTCCGATCTGCCGGCGGCCATCACACAGGTGTTCGGCGTGACGGTGTCCGAGCCTTGGTAGGGCTGCGCGAACTGCACCATGGTGACGTCGCGGATGCCCGGGTTCTCCGGGTGCACGATGTCCAGTTGCGTCTGCGCGGCCCGGCGGATCCGGTCGGCGAGGTCGACGAACGCGCGGGCGTTCTCCGGCACGACGTCCAGCCCCACCCGCTCGGTGTCGACGATCGCGTAGTACATACCGCCGTAGGCGACGTCGACGGTGAGCGGCCCGAAACCCTCGACCTCCAGGACCGCGTCGAGTTGGTGTGCGAACGCCGGCACGTTCTCCACCAGCACCGAGCGGCACTTGCCGTTCTCGCACTGCGCGTACGCGATCACCAGGCCGCCGGGCATGTCCAGGCGGACCGTGGTCACCGGCTCGACCATGGCGACCATGCCCGTCTCGAGCAGCACCGTGACTGTCGCCATGGTGTTGGACCCGGACATCGGCGGGTACTCGGTGGGCTCCATGATGATGACGCCGGCGTCACAGTCGGCGCGGGTGGGCGGCAGCACCAGGTTCACGTGCCGGGCGATGCTGCCGCGGGGCTCGCGCAGCAGGGTCCGGCGGATGTCGTCGTGTTCGCGCTCCATCGTGAGCATCTTCTCGAACATCGTCGCCCCGGCCGGCGGCAGCACGCCTCCGACGATGACGTCGCCGACCTCACCCGCGGCGTGCGCGCCGACGACCGAGATCATCCGGCGGAAGCTCATGACTGCCTGGCCTGGCGCGGCAGCGACCACATCTGCCGCGCGCGTTCGACCTCGACGGCGCGATCCCAGTCGGCGGCGTCGAACACCGTGCGCCGCAGGCTCGCGGCCAGCGCCCGGGCCAGCTGCGGGTCGACGGCGAGGTGCTTGGTCATCTCCGTGACCGTGCTGCGCATGTCCGCGGGCGCGACGGCGGCCCAGGCCAGCCCGGTGGCCACGGCCCGCTGCGCATCGACGGATTGGGCGAACACGCCCATCGCGGCGGCCAGCGCGGGACCACCGGCGCGAGCCAGCAGGTGCAGGTGGCCGCCGCCGGGATGCAGCCCGATGCCGGCGAAGCCGGAGGCCAGCACCGCGGTGTCGGACATGACCCGGATGTCCGCCGCCAGCGCGAGGTTCATGCCGGCGCCGACCGCAGCGCCGTTGACGGCCGCGACGGTGGGCGTGGCCAGCTCGCCGAACCTCACGAAGGCGGCGTAGACCGCTTCCAGGCCCTCGTACACCTCGTCCGGGGCGGCGCTGCGCAGGCGCGTCAGGTGCGCGCGGTCGGCGCCGGAGGAGAACGCCGGGTCGGTGCCGGTGAGCACGGTGGCGCCGACCGTCTGGTCGGCGTCGATCTGCTCGCACACGGCGATCAGCTCGGCCGCCGACCCGGGGTCGAGCGCGTTGCGCTGCTTCGGGCCGTCGAGGGTGATCCACGCCCGGCCGTCGGTGATCTCGAGTTCGATCCGGGTGCCGCTCACGAGGCCTCCTGTGCAAGTCGCGCAGCCAGGGCACGCAGCGCCTGTCCGCGGTGGCTGATGGCGTCCTTCTCCTCGACAGTGAGCTCGGCGCTGGTCCGGGTGTGGCCGTCGGCGACGAAGATCGGGTCATAGCCGAACCCGTTGGTGCCGCGCGGCTCACGCACCAGGTGTCCCGGCATCCGCCCCTGGGTGATGATCTCGCCGGCATCGCTCACGTAGGCCACCGCGCACATGAACGCGGCCGACAACCGGGTGTCCGGCACGTCGCCCACCTGCGCCAGCACCAGCCGCAGGTTCGCGTCGTCGTCGTGTCCTCCTGCCCAGCGGGCCGAGAGCACGCCGGGCATCCCGTTGAGCGCCTCGACGGCCAGCCCGGAGTCGTCGGCGACCGTCGGCAGCCCGGTGCGCCGGTGTCCTTCCCGGGCCTTGATCAGCGCGTTGTCCTCGAAGGTCGCGCCAGATTCGGGCACCTCAGGGTAGGGCGGGACGTCGTCGAGGCCGACGACCTCGACGTCGGGCAGCGCCGGGGCGAGGATGCGCCGCAGCTCCGCCAGCTTCTTGGCATTGCGGCTGGCCAGCAGGACGCGGTTCACCCGGCCAGCGCCGCCTTCTGGATCCGGGTCAGATCCGCGCAACCGGACACCGCGAGGTCGAGCAGGGCGTCGAGCTCGTCGCGCCGGAACGGGGCGCCCTCGGCGGTGCCCTGCACCTCGACGAATTCACCCGTGCCGGTGACCACCACGTTCATGTCGGTCTCGGCGCGAACGTCCTCGTCGTACATCAGGTCCAGGCGCGGTTCTCCGTCGATCACCCCGACCGACACCGCCGCGACCGAGGCGGCGAGCGGGTCGGGACGGGCGAGCGCGCCGCGCCCGGCCAGCCAGGTCACCGCGTCGGCCAGCGCGACGTACGCACCGGTGATCGCCGCGGTGCGGGTGCCGCCGTCGGCCTGCAGCACGTCACAGTCGATCGAGATCGAGTTCTCCCCCAGCGCCGACAGGTCGATCGCGGCGCGCAGCGACCGGCCGATCAGCCGCGAGATCTCGTGGGTACGGCCGCCGACCTTGCCGCGCACCGACTCCCGGTCGTTGCGGGTGAGGGTGGCCCGCGGAAGCATCGCGTATTCGGCGGTGACCCAGCCCAAGCCGCTGCCCTTGCGCCAGCGGGGCACTCCTTGCTGCACCGAGGCCGAGCACAGCACCTTGGTGACGCCGAACTCGACGAGCGCGGAGCCCTCGGCGTAGGCCTGCCAATTGCGGGTGATGGTGACCGGGCGCAGCTGATCGTTCGCACGGCCGTCGGGGCGGGGCATGGCACGACCCTATCGACGCGTCCGGACACCGCTGACGCGCGCTGGCACCCGCGCTGGCACCGGCTGACACCGGCTGTGACTGCGGTGTGCGTGCGGTGCCAGCCCGCCTCGGCACAGTGACGGCATGACATACGCAATCGAAGCCGAAGGGCTCACCAAGCGGTTCGGCGACACCCAGGCCCTGGCCGGGGTCGACCTCGCCGCCCGCGAGGGCTCCGTGCTCGGTGTCCTCGGACCGAACGGCGCCGGCAAGACCACCGCCGTGCGCATTCTCGCCACCCTGCTCCGCGCCGACGCCGGGTCGGCCCGCGTCGCCGGGCTCGACGTCGCCACGCAGTCGCGCGAAGTACGTCAGCAGATCGGGCTCACCGGCCAGTTCGCCTCGATCGACGAGGACCTGACCGGCATGCAGAACCTGCTGATGATCGGGCAACTGCTCGACCTGTCCACCCGTGATGCCCGCCGCCGCGGCCAGGAGCTGCTGGACTGGTTCGATCTCGGCGAGGCCGCGAACCGGGTCGCCAAGGGCTACTCCGGTGGCATGCGGCGCCGCCTCGACCTCGCCGCGTCGCTGGTCGGCCGCCCGGCCGTGGTGTTTCTCGACGAGCCGACGACCGGCCTGGACCCGGCCAAGCGGGAGGCGATGTGGGACGTCGTGCAGCGGCTGGTCACCGACGGCTCCACGGTGCTGCTGACCACGCAGTACCTGGACGAGGCCGACGCGCTGGCCGACGAGATCACCGTGATCGACCGCGGCCGGGTCATCGCCCACGACACCCCGGTCGCGCTCAAGCGGCGCGTGGGCGGGCAGCGACTCACCGTCCGCCCCGCCGACCCGGAGCATCTCCCGCTGGTGCGTGAGGCGCTGGCCGCAGTCAGCGACAAGGCGGCCACGGACACCGGCCGCGGCGCCCTCACCGTCGCCGTCGACAGCGACGCGGCACTTGCGGCCACCGTGACCCGCCTGCACGCCGCCGGCGTCGCGGTCACCGAACTCTCCCTGCACCTGCCCAGCCTGGACGAGGTGTTCTTCACCCTCACCGGGCAGTACGCGGGCGACGACGAAGAGGAGCACGCAGCATGAGCACCCCGACCCTGACCAAGTCCGCGGCCCCGCCGACCGTTTCCGCTGCGGCGCCGGCCTCCCCACAGACCTTCTTCCGGCGCAGCATCCGCCACTCGCTGGTGCTGGCCCGCCGCAACCTGATCAAGACCTGGCGCACCCCCGAGCAGCTGATCGACGTGACGCTGCAGCCGGTGATCTTCCTGCTGCTGTTCACCTACGTCTTCGGCGGCGCGCTCGGCGGCGGGTCTCGCCACGAATACCTGCAGTTCCTGCTGCCCGGCCTGCTCGGCCAGGGCATCGCGATGGGCAGCGTGGCACTCGGCCAGAACATGAACGCCGACATCGAGAAGGGCATCTTCGACCGGTTCCGATCCCTGCCGATCGCCCGTTCGGTCCCGATGGTCGGCGCCGTGTTCGCCGATTTCGCCCGCTACCTGATCCTGTGCGTGGTGTACCTCGGCTTCGGCTACCTCATCGGTTTCCGGATCGAGACCAACGCGGCCGGCCTCATCGGCGCCGTGGCACTGGCGATCGGGTTCGCGCTGTGCTTCTGCTGGGTCTCGCTGTGGGTCGGCCTCAAGGCCCGCACGTCCGGCGCGGTCCAGGGGATCATGTTCCTGATCATCCTGCCGCTGTCGTTCGGCAGCAGCGCGTTCGTGCCCCCGAGCACCATGCCGGGCTGGCTGCAGGGCTGGAACCACTTCAACCCGATCACCCGGCTCATCGACTCGATGCGCGGCCTGATGCTCGGCGGCCCGGTGATGACCAATCTGCTGGTGACCCTCGCCTGGATGGCCGGCCTGCTGCTGGTCTTCGTCCCCCTCGCGATGCGCGCCTACAAGCGCCGCGCCTGAGGTCCCCCACCGGCCCTCCCCGGTGATCATGCACGCACCGTCGCCATAGCGACGGTGCGTGCATGATCACCGCTGTTTCAGGGGGACGTGGAAGGGGGCGGCGAGGGCGGCGGCGTCCAGCGTCGTGCGCCCGCGGCGTGCGATGCCGGGGAGTTGCGCGGCCACCGCGTCCATCAGGCCGTGCGTCACTGCGTCGCCCGGTCCGGGCGGGACGAGCTCGCGGCCCGCGGCGAAGACGATCTCGGCGATGCCGGAGGAGGCCGCGGCCACCCGGCACAACGCGCACGGCTCGCAGCTGGAGTAGACGATCGCGCCGGTGAGGTCGACGCGAGCCGGTCCGCGCTGCCGCGTCACGAATCGCGGTCACCTCGCCGTGTGCCGACACGTCGGCATCGGCCAGCTCGGTGTTCACCCCGACGCCGATCACCAGCCCGTCGCGCACCACGGCGGCGGAGAACGGCAGCGCGCCGGCCACGGCGTTCGCGGTGGCGAGATCGACCAGCGACGCCAACAGCCCGGGCTCACCGCCCAGTGCGGCCAGTTGGGCACCGACCAGCTCCGTCTCCCCGAGCTCCTGGAACAGGGTCACCGGCACGTCGCCCACGCCGGCCAGCCGGGCGTTGAGCGAGTTCCACGGCGTGCGCACCGGCGCCGCGACGAGCGCCATGCCGGCGTCGGCGAGCGCTTGCGTGGCGGCTGCTGCGTCCGGCACCTCGAAGGCCACGCGCACCCTGGGCGTGGACGCCGGGGCGTTCTCGACCTCGGCGATGTAGCGGTTCTGCGCTGCGTTGATCAGCTCCAGGGTCGCCCGGCCGGCGTTCATGATCACCACGCGGGCGCCGTTCGGCCCGTCGAACGCCTCGGCCTCGCTCAGCCCGAGCGCGTCGCGGAAGTAGCCCAGCGCCTCGTCCAGGTCGTCGACCCAGAGCACGAGCCGCAGCTGACGTACTGATTCGCCGTCCATCGCTTCCTCACTCCGGCGGCGCCAGCGCCGCGATCGCTGCCGTGCGGTCGAGCGCCGCACCGGCGGCATAGGCGGTCTCGAAAGCCTTCTTGCCGAGCGAGTCGCGCAACGAGGCGGTGAGGCTGCTGATGTCCGGCGACGTGAGGTCGTCGGACCCGCGCAACCGGGTGGCCGCGCCGAGCACCGTCGCGGCTCGTTCGTGATCGCCGCGCGCGGTCGCGACCTCGGCGAGTGCCACGCCGACGTTCGCGAGTACCGGCAGGTCCTTCGTGCCCACGCCGCATTCGTACGCGTCGGCCGCGACCGCAGCGGCGGCGGCGACCTCGCCCTCGGCCAGCAACAGCCGGACACCGGAGGCGAGGACCATCGCCCTGATGTGCCCACGCGCCGGGTTCTCCGTGGGCATCACGTCCAGGCGCCGGGTGGCTTCGCCGTGCAGCTCGCGGGCGAGCTCGACATTGCCCTCGGCGAAAGCAACCGCACTCTGGATGGTGGCTGCGAAGACCGCTTCGACCGGCGAGCCCGACTCGTCTGCACGCCGTCGGGCGCGCAACACGTACTCCTGCGCCTGGTCGAAGTTGCCGCGCCGGATCTCCAGGTCGGCGAGCTTGCCGAGCAGGAAGCCCTCGTCGTCGTGCGACTTGAGCTCGGTGCTCAGCGCGAGCGCGCGTTCGTAGGCATCGGCGGCACCGCCGAGATCGCCGTCGAAGATGCGGATCTGGCCGAGCACGCGCAGGCCGTTCGCGAGCCCCCAGCGCTCGCCGATCTGCTCGAACAGCACGACCGAGTTCTGTGCCGCGTCGCGCATCGTCTCGACGTCGCCGTCGTTCTCGGCCAACACCGCGCGCATCATGTGGCCGGCCGCACGCGCCCACTGGTGCGGATCGTCGACGGCGTCGATCAGGTACTTGTCGACGAGTTCGTACTCCTCGGCGAAGAAGGCGACCGCGGGCCGCAGCAGCCCCAGCAACGGGGTGTCCGGCAGCTGCACCTCGGCGAGCTCGCGGGCAAGACGCGGCAGCAGTTCACGGTTGTCGCGCCCGGGCGTCTGCTCGCCGTTGGCGGCCGAGTTGAGCGCGAGCAGCGATTCTGCGATCAGGCGCAGACCCTCGTCGGAACCTCCGGGCACGTCCAGCGCATCCCGCACCCAGCCGGTGATCTCGGCGTGGTAGCCGAGCATCATCGCGTAGGACCCGAGCGAGGTGGCGATGCGCAGCGCGCCGTCCGCGTCGCCGACGTCGCAGCGGTACCGCAGTGCGGCGACGATGTTCTCGCGCTCCTGCTGGAGCAGCTCGAAGAAGGGCAGCTGGTCGGCCTGGATCAGGTGCGGCTCGGCCTCGGCGAGCAACGCGGCGAAGTGGGTCGCGTGCCGGGCGCGCACGTCGGCGAGCTCGCCCTGTTCGGCCAGCCGTTCGATGCCGTACTCGCGGATGGTCTCCAACATGCGCATCCGCCGACCCTCGTCGACGGTCTGCAGCAGCGACTTGTCGATCAGCGATGCGAGCAGGTCCTCGATGTCGTCGGGGTCGGTGTCGCACACCGCGCTCGCGCTGCTGACCGTGACGCCCGACGGGAACACCGACAGCTGTTCGACGACGTGCCGCTCGGTGGGACCGAGCAGCTCCCAGCTCCACTCGACGACCGCCCGCAAGGTGCGGTGCCGCGGCAACGCCGTGCGGCTGCCGCCGGTGAGCAACCGGAACCGGTCCGAGAGCCGCGACGCGATGTCGGCCAGCGGCATCGTCCGCAGCCGGGCGGCGGCGAGCTCGATGGCCAGCGGCAGGCCGTCGAGGCGGCGCACGATCTCGATGACCGTCCCGACGGTCGCGTCGTCGACGACGAAGTCCGGGAGCACGGCGGCGGCGCGGTCGGCGAACAGCCGAACCGCCGGATACTCCAGGGCTTCGGCGGCACTCGCGGTCGGCGCGGGCTGGCCGAGCGGCGGCACGGCAAGCAGCACTTCGCCGAAGATGCCGAGAGGCTCGCGGCTGGTGGCCAGGATCCGTAGTCCCGGGCACTCGGCGAGCAGCTGGTCCGTGAGCCGCGCGCACGCGTCGATGAGGTGTTCGCAGTTGTCGAGCACGATCACCGTGCGCCGGTCGGCGAGCCCGTCGAGCAACCGGGTGAGCGCGTCGCCGGACGACAGCGTGGTCTTGCGGTCGAGCAGATGGATCTCGCGCATCCCGAGTGCGCCGAGTACCGCCGACGGCACGTCGGTATCCGCGGTGACCGGCGCGAGCTCGACCAGCCAGATGCCGTCCGGCGCGCTGTCGAGCACCCGTGCGGCCGCCTCGCTCGCCAGCCTCGTCTTGCCCGCGCCGCCCGGGCCGACGAGCGTCACGAGCCGGTTCTGCTCGAGTGTCTTGATGATCTTCGTGACCTCGTCCTCGCGGCCCACGAAGCTGGTCAGCTGGGCCTTGAGGTTCGTGCGCCGCTGGACCGGCCGCGGGGCGGCGAGCTCACCGCGCAGGACGGCCAGGTGCAGCTCCCGCAGCTCCGGCGCAGGATCGACGCCGAGTTCGTCGGCGAGCCGCTCGCGGATCCGCTCGTACGCGGCGAGCGCGTCGGCCTGGCGTCCCGCCGCGGTCAGGGCCCGCATGAGCGCAGCGGCGATGCCCTCGTGCAGCGGGTGCGCCCCGAGCAGCGAGTCCAGCTCGGGTACGAGGGTGGCGGCCGGCACGCCACGGTGCAGATCGGCCTCCGCCCGGTGGATCGTCGCGGTCACCCGCAGGTCGCCCAACCGGTCGGCCGCGATCGCGAGTGCATCGCACGCCCCGGCCGCGTCGACCAGCGCAGGCCCGCGCCACAGCGCCAACGCGTCCGCCAGCTGGCGGGCGGCGTCGTCCCACGCCTCGGCCGCCAATGCGAGCGCGCCGTCGGCCGCCAGTTGCTCGAACCGGTGCGCATCCACGGCGGACGGGTCGACGGCGAGCCGGTACCCGGCCGGCGACTGCCCGATGGGCGCCGGGTCGCCGAGCGCGCGGCGCAGGCGCGACACGAGCGTCTGCAGGGCGTTGTTCTCCTCGGCCGGCGGCCGATCGCCCCAGACACAGTCGACGAGGGCGCTCACCGACACCGCCGTGCCCGCGTCGAGCGCCAGCCGGGTGAGCAGCGTCCGCAGCCGGGCGCCGGCCACCTCGATCCGGTTGCCTGCCGCGTCCCGGACCTCGAGCGGGCCGAGGAGCGCGATCTGCACCCGTCAACTGTGCCACGCGGGCACCTACGCAAATCGCAGCGCCGCGATCACCGCTACGCGCGGCGGGCAGGATGGCGGGCATGCGCAGCGAGACCCGCACGATCCGCACCGGCAGCCGGGCGACCGTCCACGACCTCACCGCCGACTGTGCAGACTTCCTGCACGGCGCCGGCGACGGTTTGCTGAGTGTGTTCGTCCCCCATGCCACCGCGGGCGTGGCGATCCTCGAGACCGGCGCGGGCAGCGACGACGACCTGCTGCAGGCCATCGACGACCTGCTGCCGCGCGACGACCGCTGGACGCATCGACACGGCAGCGCGGGCCACGGGCGCGATCACGTGCTGCCGGCGTTCGTCGCGCCGTCGATCACCGTCCCGGTGCTCGGCGGCCGCATGCAGCTCGGCACCTGGCAGTCGGTCTGCCTGGTCGACACCAACATCGACAACGCCGGACGCACCGTCCGATTCAGCTTCCTGTCCGGCTGACCGTCAACCAGAGTTGACATGCGCGTATGTGTCAACGTAGATTGACAACATGAGCGAGGGCACGCGATTGGCCGAACAGGCCGGCAGCCATGATCCGGAGATCGGGTTGCGCGCGGTGGCGGCACTGCGCGAGCTCGCCAACCGGCTCGAGACCCTCCAGGTCGAAGCTGCCCGTGAGGCCGGCTGGTCCTGGCAGGACATCGCCGACCGACTCGGCGTGAGCAGGCAGGCGGTGCACAAGAAGCACGGCACTGCGTCCCGACGGATGCTGCGGAGGTCCTAGATGTTCGAGCGCTTCACCACCGACGCCCGCGCCGCGGTCGAGATCGCCCAGGACGAGGCACGCGGGCTGCGGCATCCGTACCTCGGCACCGAGCACCTGGTGATCGGGATGCTCACCACGGAGTGCCTCGGCGGCCAGCTGCTGCGTTCGCGGGGCATGAGCGCACCGGCAGCGCGCAGGCAGCTGCAGGAATGGGAGGCCGGCGCCGGCCGCCTCGACCCCGAGGCCCTCGCCACCATCGGCATCGACCTGGACGCCGTGCTCCGGGCCGCGGAGACACAGTTCGGCACCGGTGCGCTGAGCGCCGGCGCCAGGCGCATGCCGCGCGGCCATCTGCCTTTCACGAAGCGGGCCAAGAAGGTCCTGGAACTCGCCGTACGTGAAGCCGGTGCCATCGACGCCGGCGAGATCAACAGCGGCCACCTGCTGCTCGGCGTGATCACCGAGGCCGAGGGCGACGGCGCCCGGTTGGTCCGGGCCGCCGGTATCGACGTCGACGAGCTGGGCAGCGAGGCCCGCGCCCGGGCGGCCGACCGCGCCGCCTGACACTTGCGCGTTCCCCGCCCCCCGGCGCACCGTTTCGGGTATGGGTTCGTCCGACCTGCGTCGGGACCCGGAGCAGGACGAGGAACTGTCGATGCCCCCGGGCACTCGATCGCGCCTGCGAGTCGCTGCGCTTCTGCTGGTGGCCGCTGCGTTGGTGACGACCGGACTGGTGCGGCTGACGATGGCGCACCGGGCGCCCCCGGTCGCGCGGGCCGTCCCCACGGCAGCACCGGGCCCGACCGGCGCGACACCGGTCGCCGCTGTTGTCCGCGGACCAACTCGGTGAGCTCGTCGCGCTGCACAGCAACCCGGCCACCTGCCCGCCGACGATCGATTGCACCGAGTCGACGGTGTTGCCCGCCGACTTCGCCGCCGCAGTCGGCGACCGGCTCCCGGCCCTGGATGTGCACGTGATGGTCGCCGTGACCCAGACCAACCCGCCGCGGGTCTACTACCGCCAGCTCGACGGCACCGCCGGCGGCGTCACCGTGTCCGTGCGGGTGAGCCGCTCGGACATCCTCGACGGGCTCGCCTCGACCTCGCGCAGCCGAACCACCGGTGCGAACACCACACGCTTCGTGCGCTTCGTGACGCCGTCGAACTACGAGGTCGTCGTGCAGGCATCCGGTCCGACCACCCTGACCCCGTCGCTCGCCGTGATGCGCGGTCTGTCCGCCGATCATCGGTTGCTCGCGCTGTCCTGAACCGGTCGTCCGGCGCCGGGAAGCAGCTCGGGGCCTTATGTACCGGTTCGTCCTGTGGTACGAAACACCCGCCGACATTGATCGTCGAGAGAAGCTGGCCATGACCCTGCGCCGCTGCATCGGATCCGTCACCTGCGTCGTCACGCTGATCGCCCTGGTCTGCGTCGCCCCGCGCGTCGCGAGCGCTGCACCGCAAGCTGCGGCGGCTCCGGCCCGCGGCGCCACCGACGGTGTCTGGGACATCCGGCAGAACCTGTCGGCGCAGGCCGAGGCGGTGCTGACCAACCGGGCGGCGCGCATGTCCGTGTCGTCGCCGGTGCGCGCGCTGCGCGCCTCGATGGGCAGCCAGGCCGTCGTGGACATCGACAAGACGACGCTCACGCCGCGCTTCGTCGGCCGGCTCAACGGCTACCTCACCGGTCGCAGCGCAGCGCCCGCCGCCCGGATCGCGATGGGCTACGTCGCAACACATCCCGGCGTGTTCCGGCTGACCGCCGCCGACCTGTCGCAGTTCGCACTCAGTCGCGACTACGTGGACATCACCGGTGTCTCGCACCTGTCCTGGGTGCAGACGGTCAACGGCGTCCCGCTGTTCGACAACGGCATCAAGGCCAACGTCGCCAAGGACGGTCGGCTGATCAACGTCCAGGGGTCACCGGTGGCCGGGCTGCGCGCGCCGACCGTCGCTGCCAAGCTCAGCGCGACCGACGCGATCTCGGCGGCCAAGACCGACGCCGGGTCGCAGCACCGCACCGCAACGCGCGACGACCGGGCCAGCAAGGTCCTGTTCGCGACCGCCGGGGGCACGCGTCCCGCCTACCAGGTGGTCGCGATGTCGCTGGCGAGTCCGGCCCTGTACGTCGTGGACAGCGCCAGCGGCCGCATCCTGTTCCGCGAGTCGCTGCGCTCCGACGAGGCGGATCCGGACGCCACCGCATCGGTGTACCAGTACTACCCCGGCGCGCCGGTCGGAGGTACCGCGCAGCCAGTCGACCTCACCGCGGCCGGGTATCTGCCCGCCGGGTCGGCCACGCTGAGCGGCAACAACGCGCACACCTACAGCGACGTCAACGACGACAACACCGCGAACCCGAGCGAGGAGGTCGCACCCGAACACCGACGGCAGCTTCGTGTTCCCGCTGGTCCGGGTGAAGCACATCGGCAACGAGCCGTGCCAGACGAACATCTGCAGCTGGCGCCCGAACACGCCGTTCTCGTGGCAGACCAACCGCGCGCAGACCTCGACCCAGAACTTCTACTACGTGAACAAGTGGCACGACCACCTCGCGGCAGCCGCCGATCGGGTTCACCGAGGCCGCCGGCAACTTCCAGCAGGTGAACACGTCCGGCTCGGGCAAGGGCGGCGACCCGGTGCTCGACGAGCCGCTCGACGGCGCCGACACCGCCAACGGGCTGCCCGACGGGCAGCACATCGACAACGCCAACTTCGACACCCCGCCCGACGGCCAGTCGCCGCGGATGCAGATGTACCTGTTCCACCAGCCGTTCGCCGGATACCCGAACGGCGACCCGTTCATCGCCTCCGCCGGCTCGGACGAGGCGGACATCGTCTACCACGAGTACACCCACGGTCTGTCGCACCGGCTCGTCGTCGACGCCAACAACGTTCCGGCGCTCGACAGCCAGCAGGGCGCGTCGATGGGCGAGGCGTGGTCGGACTGGTACGCCGCGGACTATCCTCGTCGACGAGGGTTACGAGACCGACACCGGCGCGCCGGGTGAGATCGGCACCGGCGCATACGTGCTCGGCGGCGTGTCCAACACGATCCGCAGCGAACCCACCGACTGCCCGGTCGGCAGCGGACCGCCGGCGTGCCCGGGCACGGCGGCGGCCGGACCCGGCGGCTACACCTACGGCGACTTCGGCAAGATCTCGCGCCGCGGCGTCGAGGTGCACGCGGACGGCGAGATCTGGGCGCAGACGCTGTGGGACCTGCGCACCGCCGTCGGCTCCCGGTTGTCGGAGTCGCTGGTCACCCGCGGCATGGAGCTGTCGCCGACCTTCCCGTCGTTCCTCGACATGCGCAACGCCATCATCCAGGCCGACGTCGTCGACAACGGCGGCGCGCACGTCGCCCTGCTGTGGAAGATCTTCGCGAACCGCGGCATGGGTTTCTTCGCCGGCACCGTCACCGGCGGCGATACGCACCCGGTGGAGGACTTCTCGCTGCCGCCGACGAGCAGCACGCCGACCGCGACCATCGTCGGCCGGGTGCGCGACGGCGTGACCGGCCTGGGGCTCCCCGGTGTCACGGTCGCCTTCGGCGGGCACGACTCCGGCTTCCCGGGCAGCTACGCCGCGGTGACCAACGCCCAGGGCCGCTATCGGATCCAGCACGTGTTCTACGGCACCTACCCCGACGTCTACGCCGGCGGCGCCGGATACAACCCGTCGATCCGCACGCTGCCGGTGAGCGCACCGAAGGTGTTCGCGAACTTCACCGTGGTCCGTGACTGGGCCGCGTCCAGCGGCGGGGCCGTCGTCGCTGCGACCAACGGCGACGACGGCGCCGGCGGCGGCTGCGGCGCGGCCGCGTTGATCGACCAGTCGCTGACGCACGGATGGAGCACCGCGAAGCCTGCCGCCGGCGGCAGGTTCGTAACGATCAAGATGCCCGCGGCGGTGAACATCACCAGCCTGCAGATCGACCCGGCCAACACCTGCGGCGACGACGCGGTCGCCTCGGCCGGCGACTACACCGTCGAGACGTCGCAGGACGGCACGACCTTCACGACCGCCGCGACCGGCACGTTCAGCACGACCGACCCCGGGCACTTGGTCGAGGTACCGCTGGCCGCTGGGAGCGGGGACGGCGTCCAGTACGTGCGGTACACGATCTTGAGCAACCAAGCCGCCGAACGCGGCGTCACGTGCCCGGGCGACCAGGGCTGCGACTGGTTCGACTCGCAGGAGCTCGAAGTGTTCGGCACCGCCGCAGGCTGACCCGAGAGGAAGCATTCATGGCATTCCAGATGGACGCGGAGGTCGCCGCCGCGATGGCACCGATCGCCGAGGCGGCCGACCCGTGGCCGGCCGGTGACTGGCAGAGCCGGCGCGACGGTGTCGACGAGCTCATCAGCGAGTTCACCGGCGCTTGGACGCCGCCGGCCGACGTCGAGGTCACCGAGTTGGCGGCCACCGCCGACGACGGAGCGGCCATTCCGATGCGGCTCTACCGCAAGACCGGCGACCAACCCGGCTCGCTCGCCATCTACATCCACGGCGGCGGGATGTTCCTGTGCAGCATCGACACCCACGATCCGGTCTGCCGCAAGTTCACCGCGGAATCCGGCGTGCCGCTGCTGTCGATCGACTTCCGGTTCGCGCCCGAGCATCCGTACCCGGTGTCGGTGGAGGACTGCTACGCCGGGCTGCGGTGGGCGGCCGAACACGCCCCCGAGCTCGGCGTCGACCCGGACCGCATCGCCGTCATGGGCGACAGCGCCGGCGGCGGGATGGCCGCCGCGGTGGCGTTGATGGCCCGCGACCGCGGCGGCCCGGCTCTCGCGGCACAGATCCTGATCTACCCGATGCTCGACGACCGCACGACCAAACCGGACCCGGAGATCGAGCCGTTCGCGATGTGGACCACCGACGACAACATCACCGGCTGGGGGTGCCTGCTCGGCGATGCGGCCGGCGGACCAGACGTCGCATCGTACGCAGCCCCGGCGCGCGAGCAGAACCTCGCCGGCCTGCCCCGCACCTACATCGACGTGGGCCAGCTCGACATCTTCCGCGCCGAGGACCTCGACTACGCCGAACGGCTCGGCCAGGCCGGGGTGGAGGCAGAGTTGCACCTCTACCCCGGCGTACCGCACGCCTTCGAGATCTTCGCTCCGGATTCCGCAATCGCTCGGCAGGCGATGGACAACCGGGTGCGGGCGCTGACCGCGCTCTGAGCTGCGTCGGTCAGGGCGTGACGATCGCGAACGCCGGATCCGGTTCGTCGAGGACGCCGAGCAACCGCTGCAGTACGCCGGGGTCGCCGTCGTGCTGAACGCCGTCCAATCCCGCGCCGCCGAGCATGCCCAGCAGCTGCGGCTTCGTCAGGGTGAGCGACAGGTCCGGAGTGGCCGAGGTCCGCGGGTTCGGTGTCTGGATCAACACGCCGTTGGACAGCGTGAGCCGTACTTGCTCGCCGGTGTCGCTGAACGTCCAGTCGATCACGAACGCATCCTCGGCAGCACGGGGCCCGTCGACGCGGATGGCCACCGAGTCGAACAACTGCTCGATGCTCAGCGCCCCGGCCATGCCGCTGCTGCTGTCGAGCGCCGGCGGGACGATCGCGTTTCGCAGTTCGGTGGCCCCACCCAGGTAGAACCCTCGCCACGTGGCGTTCTCCGAGCCGTAGCCGAGTGTTTCGTACGTGTCTGCGAGCGCAGCCTTGGCGGCGTCGTTGTCCGGGTCGGCGAACACGGCATGTTTGAGCAGTTCGGCGGCGAAGCGCAGGTCGCCCTCGGCGGCGAACGTCCTGCCCTGCTCGACGAGAGCGTCGACGCCGCCGAACGCTCTCGCGTAGCGGGCCGCGGCAGCCTGGGGTGGGTGCTGCCACAGCGAACTCGGATGTCCGTCGAACCAACCCAGATAGCGCTGGTAGATCGCCTTGACGTTGTGCGACACCGAGCCGTAGTAGCCGCGCGCATGCCAGGCCTCGTCGAGCGCGGGCGGCAGCGGGAAGTCCTCGGCGATCTCGATGCCGGTCCGGCCCTGGTTGATCTGACGCAGGGTCTGGTCGTGCAGGTAGGCGTAGAGATCACGCTGCTGGGTGAGGTACGTGATGATGTTTGCGGAGTCCCAGGTCGGCCAGTGGTGCGACGCGAACGCGACATCGGTGTCGTCGCTGAACAGTTCGATCGCCTCGTCCAGATACCGCGACCAGATCCGCGGGTCACGCACGAGCGCACCGCGCAGCGTCAGCAGATTGTGCAGGTTGTGGGTGGCGTTCTCGGCCATGCACAGCGCCCGGCGCTCGGGGAAGTGGAAATTCATCTCGGCCGGCGCCTCGGTGCCCGGGGTGATCTGGAAGACGATCCGCACTCCGTCCAGGGTTACTTCCTGGCCGGTGTGGGTGATGTCGACGGTGGGAGGCAGAAGCCCGATCGATCCCTCCGACACGCGCATTCCGAGTCCGGTGCCGACCTGACCTGTGACGCTGACGGGGAGCACGTTGCCGTACATGTACGAGGCCCTGCGGTTCATCGCCGGCCCGGCGTAGACGTTCTCCGAAACCGCGTGCTCCATGAATCCGACCGGCGCCAGGATGGGCACATCGCCGGCCCCGTCGGGCAGCACACCCATGACCCCGCCGAAGTGGTCGCCATGTGAATGCGTATAGATCACCGCGGTGACCTGCCGTTCGCCACGGTGCTCGCGGTACAGCGCTATCGCCGCGGCCGCACACTCCGCCGAGACCAACGGATCGATCACGATCACACCGGTGTCGCCCTCGATGATCGACATGTTGGACAGGTCGAACCCGCGCACCTGATAGATGCCGTCGGTGACCTCGAACAGCCCGTTCGTCCGGCACAGCTGCGCCTGCCGCCACAGGCTCGGGTTGACGGTGTCCGGGCAGTCCCCGTCCAGATATGCGTACGGAGCCAGGTCGAAGATCACGCGACCCTCGGCGTTGGTGATGGTCACCGGGTCCAGGGTGGCGACGAAGCCTCGGTTGGCGTTGTCGAAATCGGTTCGATCGCTGTAGTTCAGCGCCATGTGCGCAGGTTCCTTCCCGAGCGGATAACGGGTTGCACGTTCAGCCTGGCACTCGCGGCAATCGCATCCGTCACGAGGTGTCAGTTTCAGATTTCGAAGTCGGCGTCGGCTCGGGCGATCTCGATGGTGCCGTCGAAAGCGCCGGCCGCCTGCTCGGCCTCGACCTCCGGCGAGTTCCACGGCGGCACATGTGTGACGATCAGCCGGTTCACCCCCGCGCGAGCCGCATGCTCGCCGGCCTGGCGCCCGGTGAGGTGCAGATCGGGGATGTCGGGGTCGTCCGGGCCCATCGTGGCCTCGCACAGCAGCACGTCCGCGCCGGTGGCGAGGGAGACGAGTTCGGCGGACTCGCCGGTGTCGCCGGAGTAGACCAACGAACGGCCGTCGTGCTCGATCCGGATCGCATTGGTGGGCACCGGGTGGTTCATCGGTGCGTAGCTCACCCGGAACGGGCCGAGCTCACCGTCGGTGTGCGTGCTGAACGCGAACAGCTCGTGCAGGCCGAGCTTTCGCACCAGCGGGTCGTACGCGACCGCGAGCCGGTCGCGGGTGCCGGGCGGACCGATGACCGGCACCCGCCGGCCGTCCGAACCGGCGTAGCCGTCCGGGCCGTAGCGCAGGGACACGACATAGGCGGTGAGGTCGATGAAATGGTCCGGGTGCAGGTGCGAGACGACGACCGCGTCGAGGTCACCCGGACGCACGTGGCGCTGCAGCGCGCCGAAGGTCCCATGACCCAGGTCGAGCACCACGCGGAAGCCGTCGGCCTCCAGCAGGTAGCCCGAGGCCGGCGACGCCGGACCGGGCATGCTGCCCGAACACCCCAGCACGGTCAGTTTCATACCGTTCCCCCGACGGTGTGGGACGCGGTCACCGAGACGCCCGGTCCGCTGATTCCGAGGAACCGCTCGCTGAGCCGGTCGAACGGTTCGGCCGGCCCGGTGGCGCGGAACTCGTGGTGCGGCGGCGGCGCGTCGTCACTGCGCAGCAGGTCGTGCACGAGCAGCGTGCGGTAGACGTCCTTGGCCGTCTCCTCCGCACTGGACACGAGGGTCACGGAATCCCCCATCACGACGGACAGCAGTCCGGTCAACATCGGGTAGTGAGTGCAGCCGAGCACGAGGGTGTCCACGCCGGCGGCGTTGAGCGGTGACAGGTACGCCTCGGCCAGACCGAGCAGTTGCCGGCCACTGGTCACGCCGCGCTCGACGAACTCGGCGAAGCGCGGACAGGCGGCCGCGGTGACCGTGATGCCCGGTGCGGCGGCGAGGGCGTCCTGGTAGGCGCCGCTGGTGATGGTGGCGATCGTGCCGATCACGCCCACCTGGCCGTTGCGGGTGGCGGCCACCGCCCGCTTGACGGCCGGCAGCACCACTTCGATCACCGGCACGTCGTAGCGCTCGCGGGCGTCGCGAAGGCACGCCGAGCTCGCGCTGTTGCAGGCGATCACCAGCGCCTTGACGCCGGAGGCCACCAGGTCGTCCATGACCTCCAATGCGCAGGCGCGAACCTGCGCGAGCGGTTTCGGACCGTACGGGCTGTTGGCGGTGTCACCGACGTAGCGCAGCGACTCGTGCGGCAGCTGGTCGAGCACCGCGCGAGCCACGGTCAACCCGCCGACGCCGGAATCCATCATCCCGATCGGCGCGTCGACGTCGGGCCGAGCGCTCCTGCTCATTCGCGTCACGATACGGCCGAGCGTCCGGACAGGCGCATCTCCCCGCCCCGCGGGTGCAGCAGCCCACCCGCCACGACGCCCGCAGCGAACCCGCAGACATGGGCCTGCCACGAGACGTCGGAGTTGAGGGTCGGGAACAGCCCGAAGAGCAGGGTGCCGAAGAAGAACAGCACGGCGATCGCGACGAGGATCCACTTCAACCGTCGCGAGAACAACGCCCGCGCGAGCAGGTAGCCGAGCCAGCCGAACACCAGCCCGCTGACGCCGATGATCACGGTGTGGCTCGGCCCGACGAGCCACGTCAGCAGGCCGCCGAGCACGATGATGATGCCCGAGACGATCGCCCAGGTGCGCAGCCCGGACAGCATCACCACCCACCCGATGAGGATCACCGGCAAGGTGTTCGAAGCCATGTGCGCGTAGTCGGCGTGCAGGAACGGCGCGGCGAGCACGCCCCACAGGCCCGACAGCTCACGCGGTCGGATCCCGAAGCGGTTGAGCCGGTAGTCGTCGAGCGCATCGATGATCTCGATCACCCAGAGCAGGGCCGCGAACGCGCACATCGCGATCAGGGCGCCGCTCCACGACCTCGGGTCGATGCGCGGCACGTCCGGCAGCCGCCACGACGTGCCGCCCGGCCGCGGCGACGGATTGCCCGAACTCACGCCTGAAGCCTATTCGTCGTCACCTCGTGGCTTGCACCGTGACGGTGTGCCAGCCGGTCGCACCGGAGGGGAACGGGTCCTGCGTCGCGTCCGGCTGGACGTTGCCCTTCGCGTCGGTGGCCCGGACCCGGACCCGGTGACTGCCCGGCGTGGTGGGCGTCCACGGCAGCAACCACTGGCGCCAGGTGTCGGTCGACGGCACGGTCGCGAGGCGGGCTGCCTGCCACGGCCCGTCGTCGACCTGGACCTGCACCGCCGACACCCCGACGTGTTGATCCCAGGCAACCCCGGCGATCACCGTGGGCCGGCCGACGCGCACGGTGGCATGCCCGCGCGGGCGGTCGATGCGCGATTCGAGACGGATCGGCGGATGCGCGACCCAACCCTCGTGGACCCAGTACGCACTCTGGCTGGCGAAGGTGGTGGCCTCGATGTCGACGATCCACTTGCAGGCCGACACATAGCCGTACAAACCCGGCACGATCGTGCGAGCCGGGAAACCGTGTTCGATCGGCAGCGGCAGGCCGTTCATGCCGACGGCGAGCAGCGCGTCGCGCCCGTCCATGACCACGGCGGTCGGTGCCCCGATGGTCATGCCGTCGACCGAGGTCAGCAGCAGCTGGTCGCACCCGTCGCGCAGGCCCGCTTCGCGCAGCAGGTCGGCAAGCCGGGCGCCGCGGAAGCGGGCGTTGCCGATCAGGTCGCCGCCGACGGTGTTGGACACGCAGCACAACGTGATCCAGCGCTCGATCAGCGGACGGGCGAGGACGTCGGCATAGCTGAGGGTCAGCTCGCGGTCGACCATGCCATGGATGCGCAGCTGCCAATGGTCGGGCACGACCTGCGGCAGGGTCAGCGCGGTGTCGATGCGGTAGAACGCCCCGTTGGGCGTCACCCACGGAACGCCGCTGGCATCGAGGTCGGCACCGGCCGGGACGGACGGCACGCCGCCGAGCGGCGCCGGCAGCCGGACCTTCGCGCGTTCGTCGGACGCGTCGAAGCGGGCATGTTGGGTGGCCCGGCCACCGAACCCGGCGATCGCGGCCAGAGCGGCACTGGCGACCCCGGCCTGCAGCAGCGCACGGCGATCCGGCGCCGGTGGATCGGGCGCCGTCGCGTCGCCGCCTGCGGCCTGGACCAGCCCGTACAGCACCCCGGCCGCGGCCAGGGTCGCGATGACAGTCGGGACGATGTCGGAGACTTGCGCGGCCGGCGCGGTGAGCGCGCAGTACGTGCCGAACGCCCCGAACACCGCCACGCCGGCAAGCCCGTACGCCAGGCGATGCAGGGCGGCGACGCCGACGATTGCGCCGAACACGGCGAGCAGCAGGTAGATGCCGATGAGCAGGTAGAGCTTGTCATTGGTGCCGGCGGCGCGGATGCCGGTCTGTTTGGCGGACTCCGGCGTGAGGACGATCAACCGGTTCCCGACCGCGATGACCGGCGCGGCGGCCGGGCGGACGAACGCCGCCACCAGCTCGCCCACCCCTACCGCGACCGCCGCGGTGAGGACGCCGATCAGCGCGCCGAGAGTGTCGCGGGATCGCACACCGTCCATGGTGGCGAGCCGGGGCTGCAAACGGGCTTACCGCTTGGTGACGGCTAAGCCCAGAGCTGGCCTTCCAGGCGTTCGGCGGCCTGTTGCAGCGTGCCGGTGTAGGCACCGGTCGACAGGTACTTCCAGCCGCCGTCGCACACCACGAACGCGACGTCGGCCCGCTCACCCGTGGCCGCGACCCGGTCCGCGACCGACAGTGCCGCGTGCAGGATCGCGCCGCTGGAGATGCCGGCGAAGATGCCCTCGTGCTCGATGAGGTCGCGGGTGCGGCGCAGCGCGTCGTAGGAGGTCACCGAGAACCGCGAGGTGAGGATCGAGTCGTCGTAGAGCTCGGGCACGAACCCCTCGTCGATGTTGCGCAGTCCGTACACGAGCTCGCCGTAGCGCGGCTCGGCCGCCACGATCTGCACGTCCGGGGCCTTCTCCCGCAGGTAGCGCCCGGTGCCCATCAGCGTCCCCGTGGTGCCGAGGCCCGCGACGAAATGCGTGATCGTCGGCAGATCGCGCAGCAGCTCCGGGCCGGTGCCCTCGTAGTGCGCCTGCGCGTTCGCCGGGTTGCCGTACTGGTAGAGCATCACCCAGTCGGGATACTGCTGCGCCAGCTGCTTGGCCGTGGCCACCGCCTGGTTCGAGCCGCCCGCCGCGGGCGAGGAGATGATCCGCGCCCCGAACATCTCCAGCAGCTGGCGCCGCTCGATCGAGGTGTTCTCGGGCATCACACACACCAGCCCGTAGCCGCGCAGCTTCGCGACCATGGCCAGCGAAATGCCGGTGTTGCCCGACGTCGGCTCCAGGATCGTGCAGCCCGGTGTCAGGCGCCCGTCGGCCTCGGCCGCGCGCACCATCGCGAGCGCGGCGCGGTCCTTGATCGAGCCGGTCGGATTGCGGTCCTCGAGCTTGGCCCACAACCGCACCGGCTCGCCGCCCGGCGACCCCTCCCAGCGCGGGGACAGGCTCGGCAGCCCGACGAGCGGGGTGTCCCCCAACGCGTCGAGCAGCGAGTCGTAGCGGGCCACGGGATCAACCGCCGGCGACTGCCGGCAGGATCGTCACGTTGTCGCCGTCCTTGACCGCCGTGTCCAGCGAGCCGGTGAACCGGACGTCCTCGTCGTTGACGTAGACGTTCACGAAGCGGTGCAGCTCACCCTCGTCGGTGATCAGCCGGCCCTTGAGCCCGGCATGACTGGCGTCGAGGTCGTCGATCAGCGCGGCGAGCGTGTCGCCTTTCGCGTCCACGGACTTCGCGCCACCGGTGTAGGTGCGCAGGATGGTCGGGATCTTGACCTCGATGGCCATGGGATGCGTGCTCCTGTGGTCAGGGGACTCGTTCGTACGGCTCAACGCCGGAATCGCTGTTTATCGTCCCATCATTCCGATACCCGGGTCTCCACGACCTCCACCGGCTCCTCGGTGACGACCCCGTCGACAATGCGGAACGACCGGAACTCGGTGGCCTCGTCGTCGCGGGTGGACACCAGGACGTAGTGCGCATTCGGCTCGGAGGCGTAGGAGATGTCGGTCCGCGACGGGTAGGCCTCGGTCGCCGTGTGACTGTGGTAGATCACCACCGGTTCCTCGTCGCGCCGGGCCATGTCCTGGTAGAGCGCGAGCAGATCGGCGGAGTCGAACTCGTAGAACGTCGGGGAGCGGGCGGCGTTGACCATCGCCACGAACCGGGTCGGCTCGTCGCTGCCTTCGGACCCGGCGACGACGCCGCACGCCTCGTCCGGGTGGTCGCGTCGGGCGTGGGTGACGATCTCGTCGTGGATCGCCTGGTCGATGCGCAGCACGGGGCCCGAGAATACCGACGCGGCGCTCAGCGCATCAGGGCGCGCACCACGGTGTCCTGCACCGCGGTGAGCCAGTAGTAGGCCACCCGGGGCTGCTCGGCCGGGTCCCAGGCGTCGAAGTCGGGCTGGTCGTCCTCGGTCACCCCCAGCCGGGTGCCGCCGGTGAGTCGCAGGTCGTTGAGCACCTTGATCCACCGTTGACCGGTCTCCGGGTCACTGAGATCGATGTCACCGCCCTGCGCCAGGTCGGCCCGGCAGGCCTCGATCCGGTTGACCCGGTCGGTGCGCAGGGTGTCCTCGGTGAGCGTGCGGTATTCGGCCTGCGCGTCCTCGTCGTCGGGATAGGCCGCGGGATTGAGCCGCTGCCGTACCGCGTCCGGTTCGTCCGACGCGTCGTCCAGGACGTCGTCGAGGTCGTCGAGCAGCTCGCCCAGCAGCGTCACCTCGACGCGGTCCAGGTGCAGTCGCAGCCGGCCGCGGGGGCCGTGGCGTCCGGAGACCTTCACGTCTGCTGTTCGAGCGTGGCCCACAACCCGTATCCGTGCAGGATCGAGGCGTCGAGCTCCATGCGCTCCCGCGTGCCCGAGGAGACCACGGCCCGGCCCCGCTGGTGGACGTCGAGCATGAGCTTTTCCGCCTTCGGTTTCGGATAGCCGAACACGGTCATGAACACGTGCGTGACGTAGCTCATCAGGTTGATCGGATCGTTCCAGACGACGGTGATCCACGGCTTGTCCGGATCGCCGACGGCATCGGCGACCTGCTCCTCGGTCGCCTCGCGCTGCGGCGTAAGGGTGCCCGCCATGCCCCCTATGGTGGCATGCGGCGCAGGCTGTTCGGGATCGTCTCGGCCCGCGGGCGGTGTTCGCTAACGTTCGCCCCATGACAGCGGCCCTTCCCGGCACCACCGCGCTGCTCACCGACCGCTACGAGCTGACGATGCTCGGCTCGGCACTGCGCGACGGCACCGCACAGCGGCAGTGCGTCTTCGAGGTGTTCGCCCGCCGGCTGCCGGAGGGTCGGCGCTACGGGGTCGTGGCCGGCACCAGGCGGCTGCTGGATGCGATCGAGCGGTTCCGGTTCGACGCCGCCGCACTGGAGGCCTTGCTGCGCGACGGCGTGATCGACGACGCGTCGGCGAAGCACCTGGCCGGCTACCGCTTCCAGGGCGACGTCGACGGCTACCCCGAGGGCGAGCTCTATTTCCCCTACTCCCCCGTGCTCACCGTCACCGGCAGCTTCGCCGACGCGGTGGTGCTGGAGACCCTCGCGCTGTCGGTGCTCAATCACGACTGCGCGGTCGCGTCGGCGGCGGCGCGGATGGTCACCGCCGCTGCCGGCCGGCCGATCATCGAGATGGGCTCGCGCCGCACCCACGAACGCGCGGCCGTCGCCGCCGCCCGGGCGGCCTACCTCGCCGGGTTCGCCTCGACGTCGAACCTGGAAGCGGCCCGCCGCTGGGGCGTGCCGACCGCCGGAACGGCCGCGCACGCGTTCACGCTGCTCTACGACGACGAGCGGGCGGCCTTCGCCGCGCAGGTGCAGTCGCTCGGGGCCGGCACCACGCTGCTCGTCGACACCTACGACATCACCCGCGGGATCGAGCTGGCGGTGCAGGTCGCCGGGCCGCGAACTGGGGGCGGTGCGCATCGATTCCGGCGATCTCGGCGTGCTCGCCGACCAGGCCCGGGCCCAGCTGGACGGACTCGGGGCCACCCGGACCGAGATCGTCGTCAGCGGCGACCTCGACGAGTTCTCGATCGCGGCGCTGGCGGCGCGGCCGGTGGACCGGTACGGGGCGGGAACGGCAGTGGTCACCGGTTCCGGCGCCCCGACCGCCGGCATGGTCTACAAGCTCGTCGAGGTGGACGGGCGACCGGTGGCCAAGCGCTCGGAGCACAAGGAGAGCCACGGCGGCCGCAAGACCGCGCTGCGCGCCCACAAGCCCACCGGCACGGCCACCGAGGAGATCGTGTCGGCGCGACCCGACGCGGCGCCGGGGCCGGGTGAGCGGCCGCTGCAGGTGCCGCTGATGCGTGCCGGGGCGCCGGTCGAGGGCCTGCCGTCCCTCGCCGAATCGCGTGAGCACCTGCGGGCGGCCACCGTCACGCTCCCGTGGGACGGGCTCAAGCTCTCCCGGGGTGAGCCGGCGATCCCGACCCGGGTCGTCGCTCGCTGAGCGCCAACTAGGGTGAGGTGATGGCCAAAGCGATCATCGTCGTGGACCTCCAGAACGATTTCTGCGAGGGCGGGTCGCTCGGGGTAGCGGGCGGGACGGAAGTCGCCCGCTCGGTCACGCGGCGCCTGGCCGAAGGCGACTACGACCACGCCGTGGCGACCCGCGACCATCACATCGACCCCGGCGCGCACTTCTCCGAGCACCCGGACTTCGTCGACACCTGGCCGGCGCACTGCGAGGTGGGCACGCCCGGCATGGCGCTGCACCCGGACCTGGACACCACCCACATCGAGGCCGTGTTCGACAAGGGCGAGTACACCGCGGCGTACTCCGGATTCGAGGCGGCCTGCGAGGGCACGACGCTCGCCGACTGGCTGCGCGAGCGCGACGTGGACACCGTCGAGATCGTCGGCCTCGCGACCGACCATTGCGTGCGCGCCACGGCGCTCGACGCCACCGAATTGGGTTTCGCGACCACGGTGCGACTCGACCTCACGGCCGGGGTGGCCGCGCCGACCGTCGCCAAGGCCCTGGCCGCGATGGAGGAGGCCGGCGTGACACAGATCGGCGAGCCGATCGTCCGCGCCTGATCTCGGGCTTACCCATACCTCGCACCGTCGATTAGGGTCGCGCCTATGACGCAGTGGAACACGCCCGGCGGCGACGACCCACAGCGCCCGGGTGAGTACGGGCAGACCCAGCCGTACGGGCAACCGCCGGCCGCCGGCCAGGAGTCCTACGGCCAGCAACCGTATGCCGAGCAGCAGTACGGGTACGGCCAGCAGCAGTACGCGCAACCGGGCGCGTTCGAACGCAGCCGCAGCTACGGCATCGTCGGCACCGTGCTCACCCTGCTCGGCGGGATCGCCGTGCTGGTGTCGTTCACCGCGCTCGACTGGTACCACAACTCGACCTTCAGTGACATCAACACGAGTCTCGGCAACGACTCGAACGCCAACGGCTTCGCGAAGGTGTACTTCGGGTGGCTGGGCTGGACCGCCTTGATCGTGGTCGTGGTGGCCGGCGTGCTGGCGAGCTTCCCGACCGCGGCACTGCGCATCTGCCGCATCATCGGGATCGTGGTCGGGATCGCGATGGCCGGGTTGACGTTCCTGGCGATCGACTTCTCCGGCAACAGCACCGGCTACTCCGACTACCTCAAGCATGCCCAGATCGGCTTCTACTTCGCCGTGGCAGGATTCCTCATCGCGGGCATCGGGGCCGGCGTCGGCCCGCGCCGCGGCTGAGGTCAGTCCGGTTCGCCGGCCGCCTCGCGCACGTCCTCGTCCGAGAGCCCGAGCACGAACAGGATCGTGTCCAGGTAGGGCAGGTTGACCGAGGTGTCGGCGGCGGCTCGCAGCGCCGACTTTGCATTGAACGCGACGCCGAGGCCCGCCGCCTCGAGCATGTCGATGTCGTTGGCGCCGTCGCCGACCGCCACGGTCTGGGACAGCGGCACCCCGAACTGGTCGGCGAAGCGGGCCAGCGCCGCTGCCTTGCCGGCGCGGTCCAGAACCGGCCCGACGAGCCGCCCGGTCAGCACGCCGTCGACCACCTCGAGCTCGATTGGCCGCGGCGAAATCGAGCGACAGTTCGGCGACGAAGCGCTCGGTGACGAACGTGAAGCCGCCGCTGACCACCCCGACCTGGTAACCGAGCCGGCGCAGCGTGCGCACGAAGGTGCGCGCCCCGGGCGTGAGCTGGAGCGCATCGCGCACCTCGGCCAGATCACGTTCGGTCAGCCCGGCCAGCAACGCCACCCGGGCCTGCAGCGACTCCGCGAAGTCCAGCTCGCCGGCCATCGCCCGCCCGGTGATCGCCGCCACCTCGCAGCCCGACGCCGGCCCGCTGCGCCAGGACGTCGATGGCCTCGTCCTGGATCAGGGTCGAGTCGACGTCGAGGACGACGAGGCGCTTGGCGCGCCGGCGTAGCCCGGCGAGCTCGACGGCGATGTCGACCCCGGACTCGTCGGCAGCCTCGACCAGCGCCGCCCGCAGCAGCATCGGATCCGGCGCCCGCACGATCATCTCGACGCTCGATGCCGGCTCCAGCGCGAGCTGGGTGATCGACTCGATGTTGGCGTCGACGTCGGCGATGCGCTGGGCCACGTGGCTGAGCGCGCCCGGCCGAAGCGGATGCCCGATGACGATGACGTGCGCGCGGCTGGCCCGCACGGCGCGGGTCGGCGGCTCCGGCTCGTCGATCCCGGTGACGTCGCACTGCATCCCGAGCGCCTCGGCGGCCTGCCGGACTGCTTGCCGCAGCGCGGCCGCGTCGCCGCGCAGGTCCAGCAGCACCGCGAGCACCAGCCGTTCGCGGATCACCACCTGCTCGACATCGCGCACGTCGACGTCGTACGCGGCGAGCGCGCTGAACAGCGCCGCTGTCACGCCCGGGCGATCACGGCCGGAGATCGTGACGAGGACAGAGGTCGGTTGCATGGAGAACGTTCGGCTGCGGCCGGCCGGAGCCGGCCGGGATCAGCTCGGGTCGGGGTCGCGCTGACCCTGCCGCGCCCCGGATGAGGACATGGCGTCGGCGACCGGCGGCGCCTTCGGGCTGCTTGTGCCGCCCGCCGGCGTGCGCCTCGGCCTCGAGCCGCTCCAACAGGTGCGGGTAGTGCGCCTCGAAGGCCGGCCGCTCGGAGCGGATGCGCGGGATGGAGGTGAAGTTGTGCCGCGGCGGCGGGCTGCTGGTGGCCCACTCGAGCGAGTTGCCGAAGCCCCACGGGTCGTCTGCGGTGCAGATCTCACCGAAGCGGTAGGAGTGATACAGGTTCCAGGCGAACGGGATGCAGCGAGGCGCCGAGCACCAGCGAGCCGATCGTGGAGAAGGTGTTCAGCCCCGTGAATCCGTCGGTCGGCAGGTAGTCGACGTAGCGGCGCGGCATGCCCTCGGCGCCGAGCCAGTGCTGCACCAGGAACGTCATGTGGAACCCGATGAAGGTCAGCCAGAAGTGCAGCTTGCCCAGCCGTTCGTCGAGGTAGCGGCCGGTGAACTTCGGGAACCAGAAGTAGACGCCGGAGAACACGCCGAACACGATCGTGCCGAACAGCACGTAGTGGAAGTGCGCGATGACGAAGTACGAGTCGGCCACGTGGAAGTCGATCGGCGGGCTGGCCAGCAGCACGCCGGTGAGGCCGCCGAACAGGAACGTGATGAGGAAGCCGAGCGCCCAGATCATCGGTGTCTCGAAGGTCACCGCACCGCGCCACATCGTGCCGATCCAGTTGAAGAACTTGATCCCGGTCGGCACCGCGATCAGGAACGTCATGACGCTGAAGAACGGCAGCAACACCGCGCCGGTGGTGAACATGTGGTGCGCCCACACCGTCAGCGACAGCGCCGCGATCGACAGCGTCGCGAGCACCATGCCCTTGTAGCCGAACAGCGGCTTGCGGCTGAACACCGGGATGACCTCGGTGATGATGCCGAAGAACGGCAGCGCCACGATGTAGACCTCGGGGTGCCCGAAGAACCAGAACAGGTGTTGCCAGAGGATCGCGCCGCCGTTGTCGGCCTCGAACACTTGGGCGCCGAGATGTCGGTCGACGTAGAGCACCAGCAGCGCCGCGGTCAGGATCGGGAACGCGAGCAGCACCAGCAGGCTCGTCACCAGGATGTTCCAGGTGAAGATCGGCATCCGGAACATCGTCATGCCGGGGGCGCGCATGGTGACGATCGTGGTGACGAAGTTGACGCCGCCGAGGATGGTGCCGAGCCCGGACAGCGCGAGGCCGAGGATCCACAGGTCGGCGCCGGCGCCGGGCGAGTTCACCGCGTTGGTCAGCGGTGAGTAGGCGTACCAGCCGAAGTCGGCCGCGCCGTTCGGGGCGAGGAAGCCGGAGGTCGCGGTGATGGCGCCGAACAGGTACAGCCAGTAGGAGAACGCGTTCAGCCGCGGGAACGCGACGTCGGGCGAACCGATCTGCAGCGGCACCACCAGGTTCGAGAAAGCGAACAGGATCGGCGTCGCGAAGAACAGCAACATGATCGTGCCGTGCATCGTGAACAGCTGGTTGTACTGCTCCTGCGAGAGGAACTGCCGGCCCGGCCGGGCGAGTTCGAGGCGCATGAGCAACGCCATGACCCCGCCGAGGGCGAAGAACACCATCGAGGTCATGAAGTACATCCGGCCGATCATCTTGGGATCGGTGGTGCGCAGCACCTGGCCGAACATCGATCCCTTGGCCGTGCTGCGGGCCGGGAACGGTCGGGCGACGATCGGCTGTGGGCCCTCGAGATCCGCAGCGCCGGCGGGCGTCGGCTCGGCAGTAGTTGTCACGTCGACCCCTCTGCGATTCAGACATCCTGACTCGGGTGCGCAGGTGCTCCGGCACACCGGAACATCCCTATGCGGCAGCGTAGTCGTTGGCCGTTCCGGCACGAGTACCGGCCGGGTGATTTTGCGCGCGGCCGTCGTGCGCCGGTGGTTGTGAGGCGGAAGTGAAATTCCGCAAATCTCGTATACCCTCGAATCGGGCGCTCGGGTGGGGGCTTCGTGCGCTCGCGTGCGCAGTGCCGTCCGCGAGGCTGGTCCACACTGACACCCGGCTGGCTGCTTCAGACGGTTCGGAGCGACGCGGGAGGTGCGGTGAAGGCTCGGCGGTGGAGTGACACCGCGGCTTTCCGGGCCGATCCGGCGGCCGCGCAGATCGCCCACCCCTCGCGGCGGCAGACGATCGCGCTCCTTGTCGTGCTGGCGCTGATCGCCGGCGCGGTGGTCGCGGCCTCCTACCTGGTCCGGCCGGAGAAGGCCCGGGCGTTCGATCTGGTGCACGGCTCGGTGTTCCTCGAGGACACCTACGCGCCGGTCGGCATCGACCTCGCCACCGGCAAGCCGACGGTGCGCCTCGCCGACGCGGTGAAACAGGTCGGGGCCGCCAAGAACAACCAGCTCTCGGTCGTCCCGCTGCAGGACGCCACCCTGTTGCTCAACAACGGCACCGACAACGCCAACAGCGGCGAGTTCAACGAGGTCGACGACACCGGCTTCGTGACCAAGCCCGACGGCAGCGGGGTCCCGCTGAGCAAGCGCACCGACCAACCCGAGTCGCTCGGGTTCGCCGACACCGGGCCGAACCAGGCCCCCGGCTCGGCCTATATCGAGCGGACCGGGCCGGCCGGCACCGACGTCGTCCTGGTGACCGAATCGACGGTGCGCTCGGCGAGCACCAGCACCTCCGACGTGAAGCCGCGGGCCAGCGTGACCCTCGACGACGCCGGTCTGACCCGCGCCGGAGCGGCCACCGGCGCCAACGGCGACTTCTGGCTGCTCACCGGTCCCGAGAACCGGCCGGTGTTGCGTCAGTTGTCGGTGCCGGCCAACAGCAAGATCGGCGCCAAGCTCACGGTCAAGACCCACGGTTCGGTCGACGGCTCGGCCGCGATCGGCGTGGGGACCTCGGTCGACTCGGATTCGACCGATGTCGTCGGCGTCGCGGAACCGGGCCACATCACCCTCTACACCTCGGGCGCCGGGACGGTCACGAAGACGACCGGCTCCGGCGGCGGCGTGCGGACCATCCTGCCGGCCACCAACCAGGGCGATCAGCTGGCCTTCTTGGAACGCGCCACCGACGGCTGGCGGGTCGTTTCCGTACGGTCGGACGGAAACGGCGATGCCCAGCACGCCACGCTGCCCGGCATCCCGGCCG
Organism: uncultured Actinomycetota bacterium; assembly: GCA_963850835.1. Classification (GTDB taxonomy): domain Bacteria; phylum Actinomycetota; class Actinomycetes; order Mycobacteriales; family Jatrophihabitantaceae; genus Jatrophihabitans. The sequence continues at coordinate 78,710 of CAWKNB010000014.1, forward strand.
ACCACGACCTCGCCCAGCCGACCCGCAGCGGCGACGCCCTGTACACCGTCGACAGGACCAACGGCCAGGTGTACGCGAATCCGGCTCGAGAACGACGTCGCGCGCGTCACCGCCGTGGCGCCGTACCCGAAGCAGACCGGTGAGGCCGCCGGACTGGGCGACGCCTACGTCGTCGGCCGCGGGCCGCGCGTGATCGTCAACTCCGCCGGCCACGGCGAGGCGCTCGTCGTGTTCACCGACGGCAGCCGCGGGCCGCTGGTGGTGCGCAAGAGCCAGGCCGTCACGATCAACGCCGGCGCCACCGCGACGACGTACACCCAGGACAGGGTCAACCAGACCAACCAGCGCGCCAAGCCGAACAACGGCGGCACCGCGCAACCGAAATCACAGCCCATCAGCACCCGGGTCGACTGCGCGACGGTCAACCAGAAGCCGCACATCCCGACCATCACGGCGGCGACGCCGGGATCGCGTTCGGTGGCGCTGGCCTGGACGTATCCGCTGCTCGACCAGCAGGACTGTGCGCCGAGCACGTACGTCGTGAGCGTCAAGTTGCTCAGCAACGACGCACCCAAGCCGGACGGCTCGGTCAAGATCCAGGGCCAGCAGAGCGTCAACCTGGCCGGGCTGTATCCCTCGACGCGCTACCAGATCACCGTGGCCGCCTACCTGAACAAGCTCAGCACGACGTCGTCGCCGGTCACGTTCACGACCGGTCCCGAAGGCCCCGCCGCCCCGACCGGGGTCCGGGCGAGCGCCGACTCGGCCGGCAACTGGACCGTCAGCTGGCAGGGGTGCGGCGCTGTCGCGCAGGGCTGCGTCCCGGCGTCCACCTGGCGGGTCATCCCCAGCTTCTGCGACGGCGTGGGCCTGTCCGGGACACCGGCCGCGCTCAGCGTGCCGGCCGACCCGACCACCAGGGCGCAGCCTCCGGCCCTCTACAAGGGCGGCGAAAACCTGCTCGGCCGCGGGCTGTCGTTCCAGATCCAGGGCACCGGCGAGCAGGGCCAGTCGGGCACGCTGTCGGCCAAGAGCGCCTGCGTGTTCAGCTGGACCACCCCGAACGCGGCCGCCACCACGCTGCACGCCTCGGCCCCGGGCACCACCGATCTCGGCGGCGCGGCGTCGACGAACGTGACCCTCAACCTCGGCGCCGACCCGACCCGCAACGTCGGCGGTTACGGCGCCAAGATCGCCCTCACGCTCAGCGGCGACGGCACCACGCAGACGAAGACCTTCACGTTCAACGGCAACCAGAGCGTCGTCGGGGCCAACTTCGGCGGCGTGCACTCTGGCGCCCTCTACACCGCGAGCGCCACGATCACCTCCGCGCACGGCGGCGGCTCGGCCACCGTGGCACCGGTCCAGGTGCAGACCCGCGCCAACTGGCCGAACACCTCGTTGAGCGCCGATTGCGCATCGAGCGGGTTGCTCACCTGCACGCTCACGATCGACATCCACGGCATCGCCAGCGCCGATGCGCGCGGCGAGACGCTTCACCTTCGAGGGTGACCTCACCTGCGGCAGCGCCGGAAAGCACATCACCGCGAGCGGCATCGATCCCGCCAACCCGATCACGGTCACTGGCATCAGTCAGTCCGACGGCTTCTACGGCAGCAACTGCAGGGTCAGCGGCACGCTGCGGGAAAGCTCGAACGCTTCGCCGCTCGTGTTCGGCGGCACCCCGACGACGGTGGCACCCACCAACGTCACGCTCCCGGGGCCGACCACCCTGAACCTGTCCGCGAGCGACTTCAGCGCGGCCTGGGACCAGAACAGCGTCGTCGTCCATGTACAACGGCAGCGGCGATCTGGGGGCACTGACGGCCAAATGGTCGGAATCGGTCATCGCGCCGAACGCCGGCTCGTGCGGCACCGCGAGCAGCCAGCCGACAGTGAGCGTCCCCGTCGACGCCACCTGCATCCAGGCCCACGGCGGCGAGACGCCCTGGCAGGTCACGATCGCCTATGCCGACGCCATCGGCGGCGGTTCGCACGGCCCCCTCACCCTGACGCTCGCGAACGGGCCGCCGAACTACGTGCCCCCGCAGTGCGCACCGACGCTGACCGCCGCCTGGGGCAACGCCCAGGCCGACGGCGTCATCGTCAGCAACACCGGCAAGATCGACGGCTGCGGCGCCACCTGGACCTACAGCCTGCTCGACAGCGCCGGCAACACCGTGTGCTCGGACGCCACCGCGAGCGGTGCGCCGCCACAGACCATCCACTACACGAGCTGTGGCACACCGCCGGATCGCGTCGTGGTCAGGTCCAGGTCACCTACCAGGACACCAGCAACCAGACCGGTGACGAAACAGGTCGCGATCAGCGGCAACGTGCCTGGGTCCTGACAGCCGAACAGGCCCGCTGGCCCTACCCTGTCACGCAACACATCCAGGCCCGACCAGCCGATAAGGAGCATCATGGGCAGTCCCACCGACAGCATCCAGCGGGTGGCCTATGACGTCGAGCGGCTGTGCCGGAACATGGGCATCGCGATCCAGGGCAAGCCGGAAGTCATCCGCAACGCGGTCATCTGCCTGCTGTCCCAGGGCCACCTGCTGCTCGAGGACGTCCCGGGCACCGGGCAAGACCTCGCTGGCCCGGGCGTTGGCGAGCTCGATCTCGCTGTCCTGGCACCGCATCCAGTTCACCCCCGACCTGCTCCCCTCCGACGTCACCGGCGTCTCGATCTACAACCAGGCGACCCGCGAGTTCGAATTCAAGAAGGGCCCGGTCTTCGCGAACATCGTGCTGGCCGACGAGATCAACCGCGCCTCGCCGAAGACGCAGTCCGCGCTGCTCGAGGTGATGGAGGAGGGCACGCTGTCCGCCGACGGCGAGGTCTACCACCTCGACCAGCCGTTCATGGTGGTCGCGACGCAGAACCCGATCGACATGGAGGGCACCTACATCCTCCCGGAGGCCCAGCTCGACCGGTTCCTGATGAAACTGACGGTCGGGTACCCGACCCCGGGCGCGGAGACCGAGATCCTGCGCACCCAGAAGATGGGTTCGCCGATCGCGACCCTCACGCCGGTCGTGAACGCGCAGGACGTCCGGGCGATGGTCGACATCGTCAAGACCGTCGAGATCGCGCCGGCACTCGAGCAGTACATCGTGGCCATCGCCTCGGCCACGCGCACGATGTCCGAACTGCGCCTGGGTGTCTCGCCGCGCGGAAGCCTGTCGCTGCTGCGTGCGGCCCGGGCCTGCGCCGCGGCGGCGGCGCGTCACTTCGTCACGCCCGAAGACGTCAAGGAGATGGCGCCGGTCGTGCTGGCCCACCGGGTGATCCTGCAGCCGGACGCCGAGCTGCAGGGCCGCACCGGGACCGAACTGATCACCCGCGCCGTGCACTCCGTACCGGTGCCACGCTCGGTGCCGGCGTAACGGACCAGCCGTGACCCTGTTCGGCCTGGCCGCCCTGATCGCCGGCGCGGCGTCGCTGACGCTGGGGCTGGTCTTCGACTGGTTGGCGCTCGACCTCGTCGGGCTGGGACTGCTCGCGGTCGTCGTGCTCGGTTTCATCAGCGTGGCGCGGCCGTCGCGGCTGGTGATCGACCGCGAGATCCAGCCGCCCCGGGTGCCGAAGGGCTCACCTGCCATCGCGTTCCTGACCTTCATGAACCGGGGCCGGCGCAGCGTCCCGGTCACCGTCGCCACCCAGCACTTCAGCAACCTGCAGGTGCGCACCGTGATCCCACGGCTGCGCGGCGGCGAGCGCGGCACCCGCGCCTATCGGCTGCCGACCACCCGGCGCGGCATCTTCGACGTGGAGCCGGTGGAGATCACCCGTCGCGACCCGTACGAGTTGTTCCGGCTGTCCCGCCGGCAGGCCGAGACCGAACGCATCTGGGTCTACCCGCGGATCGTGCCGCTGCACGCCCTGCCGGCAGGCCAGCGCCGTGACCTCGAAGGGCCGTCGTCGGACACCTCCCCGCAGGGCAACATCACGTTCCACCGGCTACGCGACTACGTGGCCGGAGACGATCTGCGGCTGATCCATTGGCGCTCGTCGGCGCGAGCCGGCCGGTTGCTCGTGAAGCACAACGTCGACACCTCGCAGCCGTACACCGTCGTGCTGTTCGACCAGCGGCCGAGCCTCTACACCGAGGCGTCGTTCGAGGAGGCCGTGGACATCACTGCGTCCGCCCTCGTCAGCGCCGCCGCCAACAAGGCGCCGGTCGAGTTGCGCCTCACCGACGGCACGGTCCTCGGCGGGCCTCGCGTGCGGACGGTCACGCCGTTGATCGACCTCCTCACCGGCGTGCAGCCTTCGACGGCGGGCACGCTGCAGCAGCGGCTGCTCGAGTTGCGGCGTGCCCGCGGCGGCACGTCACTGGTGGTGGTCACCGGTGCCTTCGACCCCGACGACCTGCCCTACCTCGCGAGCCTGCGCCGCCGGTTCGACCGGCTCGTGATGATCTGTTTCGACAGCGAGCGCCGCCACGTCGACTTCCCCGGAGTCACCGTCATCGTCGCCGCCGACGCCGACGCGGTCAGCGCGGCCTGGAACCTGCAGGCCCTGTCGGTGAACGCGGGCTGGTCGTGACGCCGTGACGAACGTGATCCGGCGGCTGGTGCCGTACACGCTGATCCCGCTCGCAGTGATCGCGTGCGCGCTCGCGAATTCCCCTTGGTTGCGGGCATTCCCGGCTTCGGTGCTCGCGGTGCCGCTGTTCGGCGCCGCGCTGCTGAGCGTGTTGGCGCCGCTGGTCGTGATCGGCATCGGCCTGCGCAGCGTGTGGTTCACCGCGCTCGTCAGCCTGGTCATCTTCGTGCTGTACGAGTTGCTGGTCGTGCTGCGCGAACCGGTCGGCTTCGAAGGCCTCTATCGCGGGCTGGTGCACGGCCCGTCGCAGGTGCTCACCTTCGCGCTGCCGCTCATCAGCCCGCGCACGTTGCTGGTCGCACCGGTGGCGCTGTGCTGGCTGACCGGCGCCATCCTCGGCGAGTGCATCGCGCGCGGCTGGCAGAGCTTCGTGCCCTACGCCGCGATGCTCGTGGCCTTCGGGCTCGCCTACGCGGCGACCGTCCGTGCGGTGACCACGTCCGCGGACGGACACCGCTACGACACCATCCTGGCCGCCGGGCTGCTGCTCACCATGTTGCTGCTGCGCGCCGCGCAGGCCTGGGTGGCGCAGGACAGCTCCGCGCAGAGCACCCAGCCCGACGGCGTGCTGCCGTTGCGCGGCCTCACCATCGGCGTGCTGCTCTCGGTGCTGGTGGCCGCGGGCTCCGTCGGGGTGGCCCAGGCCATCGACACGCCCGGTAAGCCGAGCACCGCCGCGCGGGTACCGCCGCTCGACCGCACCAAGCCGTTCACGCCGGTCTCCTTCATCTCCGGGATGCGCCCGACCGACCCGGACAGCAAGGGCAAACCGGTGTTCACCCTGATGACCGACCGCTCGGCGTCGCCCTACGTGTCGATCGCCAACGTCGACTACTACGACGGCGACGGCTGGTCGTTCGACCGCACCTTCCGGCCGTCCGGCGGCATCGTGCCGGCCGACACCGACCCGGCACTGCGCAACGACAGCGCGACCGTTTCCCAGACCTACACGATCAAGCGCGGGCCGATCGCCGGATCCTCGTGGATGCCGTACATGTACCGGCCGCGCACGATCAGCGGGGTCAGCGTCGACATCGACGCGACGAGCGGCATGATCGTGCCCAGCTCGACATTGCACGCCGGCGACACGTACACGGTGGGATCGAAGGTGACCACCACGCAGTTCGACGATCTGCCGACCACAGCGCTGGCCATCGGCGGGTCGCCCGCCGATGGCCAGGTTTCGGGCGGCGAAGTGGTGCAGAGCGCACTGAACACGCTGTCCGGATCGCTCGCGGTGCAGACGCAGGTGTCGATCTCGAACAAGATCGCATACCTGCAGGCGGTCGCCCGCGACTTCCGCGAGAACTTCGCGCTCGCCGACGGCTCCACGCAACCGGCCGACGCAACGTCACCGCGACCCAGCTCCTCGCCGAAGAAAACGCCGCCTTCGACGTCGGCGTCGCGCACCGGCAACTCCGCGCCACAACGCGCCGGCAGCACCACCTTCGCCGATGTCCTCGCGTCGATCCGCGAGTACCGGTCGGCCACACCGGAGCAGTACGCGACGCTGATGTGTCTGCTCGCCCGATCCATCGGCGTACCCGCGCGAGTGACCACCGGATTTCGGATTCCGACGGCCTCGGACGCCGCGACTCTGCCGGCCGGCGACTACACGGTGACCACGAGGGACGCCTACACCTGGGTCGAGGTTCCGATCAGCGGCGTCGGTTGGGTGGTGCTGGACCCCTCGCCGTCGCGCCACGCGGACACCGAGAAGCCGTCCAGCGCGTCCGCGCAGCCCACGCAGTCGCCGACGAGCACGCCGACCGGACAGGCGGTGATCACCCACGCACCGAGCCAGGGACACGCGGTCGCGCCGCCGAGCGAGGTCGACCACAGCAACGGCACCCCGATCCTCGCCATCGTGCTGCTGGTGCTGATCGTCGTCGCGGCGGTGGTGCTGCTGCTGGCGTTGTTCCAGCTCGGCCGACGCGCTCTGCGGGTGCGCCGACGCCGTCGCTACGGCGATCCGCGCCGCCGCCTGCTCGGGGCGTGGCAGGAGAGCCTCGACATGCTCGAGGAATCCGGCATGCCCGACCTGACGAACCTGACGAGCCGGGAGATCTCGGAGAAGACCGGCGCGCGGTTCGGGGGCGAGAGCGGTGCGCAGGTCCGCTTCCTCGGCGACGCCGCGAACGCCGCGATCTTCAGCCCGACATCGTGGATCGGGCCCGCCGAGGCCGACACGGCCTGGCGGACCCAGGCGGTGCTGACCCGCTCGGTGCGCGACCGGCTGACCTGGCAGGAACGCCTGGGCGCCCGGTTGCGCTACCACAAGGAGGGCGGCCGGCGGCGCCGCGCGTCCTACGCCTTCTACGCCCGCTCGGTGCGACGCCGGGCGCGGCACCGGACGAACGGGTGACCCGCGCGGGTCACTGCCAGGTCAGCGCTCGCACCCGATAGGCGTCGAGCAGCGCGTGCACGTAGCGCAACTCCCCGACACTGCGCCGGGTGGCCGGTAGCTCCACCGGGCCGCGGCTGGTCAGCGCCACCAGGCTGCCGACCTGTGCGGTGCCGGGCTCGCCGTCGAAGCGCGGCTCGAAGGCATGCACGTCCGCCCACTGGATCTCCGAGCGTCGCAGCCAGGACCGCAGGACCAGCTTGGACTCGTCGACGGTCATGCTCGCGGCAGCACTGCGGATCGTCACCCGGCGGCGCAGCGAGGCCGGGTCGATCGTGAGGTCGCCGACCGACACCGGCCGGCCCGCGCCCGGTTGGTGTTCCGGCGGCGCCCGGAACGCCCACGTCGGCACCGGGCCGGTGCTGTACCCGGCGTCGTAGCTGTCGTCGCCGTGCATCGGCGGGATCGGATAGTGCACCGGCCGGCTGGCGGCGCCGGCGGCTCGGCGGCTACCACGGTGGGGCGGGGCGGGCAGGTGGCGGGGCGGTGGGGTAGGCGGCGGGAGGAACGCCGGGTTGATCCGGGTGGGTTCGACCTGCGGCGGTTCCGGCGGGGGTGCCCACGCCATCGCGGGCTCCGGCTCCGGCTCCGGTTCCGGTTCGGGCTCGGGCTCGGGTTCGGGCTCCGGCTCGGGCTCCGGCTCGGGCTCCGGGCTCGGGCTCCGGCTCGGGCTCCGGCTCGGGCTCCGGCGGCTCCGGCGGCTCCGGCGGCTCCGGCGGCTCGGGCGGGTCCGGCGCCAACGCGTCGGGGACCCGCTGCGCCGGATCCGGCGGCGGCATCGTGTCACTCGGGTGGTGCGCGGTCACCAGCGACGGCGTCGACCATTCGTCGGCGGGCGCCGGTCGCGGAGCCGGCGGCGGGTAGGCCTGTGGCGGCGCGGCCGCCCACGGCGGCGCGGGTTCGGCAGGCGGCGGTGGCACCCAGGCGCCTCCTACCGGCGGCCCGACCTTCGGGTGGAACTGCGGCACACTCGGCGCCGCGATCAGCGTGCCGCCGCCGGGATCGCGCACCAGGAACGGCGTGCGCGGCCAACCCTGGCCGGCCTCGATCGCCCCGAGGCCGATGGCGAACTCGGCCGCCGACGGCGGGCGGTTGTCCTTGTCCTTCGACATCGCCTGCAGCAGCAGGTCCGACAGCTGGGTCGGCACCTGCGCGTTGGCGAGCGGCTGCACCGGGTCGCGCAGGATCCGCAGGATCACCGAGGCCGGCGACTCACCGTCGTACGCGCGGAAGGCGGAGCGGCCGGCGACCAGTTGGTAGAGCGTGGACGCGAGTTCGTACACGTCGGTCGCGGCCGACGTCTCGCCGCCCTCGAGCAACTCCGGCGCCGCGTGCAGCGTGGTGAAGTCGAACAGCCCGGCTGTGGTCTGGGTCGACGACTGCAGCATCGCGACCCCGAAGTCGGCGAGTGCAGGTTCGCCGAAGTCGGTGATCAGGATGTTCTGCGGTTTCACGTCGCGGTGCAGGATCTGCGCCCGGTGCGCCGTCTCCAGCGCGCCGGCGATCTTGACCCCGAGCGCGACGACGTCGGCCACCGGCAGTCCTTGGCCGTCGTGCGTGCGCTCGGCGATCGAGCCCTGGCACAGCTCCAGCACGAGCACCGGCCGGCCGTCGGCCGCCCGGAACGACCGGTACAACGTCACGATGTTCGGATGCGAGCTGACCGCACCCAAAGCGATCGACTCGCGCTCGAATGACTCCAGCGCCCGGGCCGACGCGTCCCGGACGTTGAGCAGCTTGAGCGCCACCTGGCGATTGGTGCCGATCTCCCGGGCGCGGAAGACCGTCGCGAGACTGCCGATGCCGAACTCCACGACGTCGGTGAAGCCGGGGAAGAAGTCGCTCTGAGCGCCCTTCGACCGCCGCACCAACGCCACCGCAGCCGACCTCCTACAGACCCTCACGAGAGGGTAGCAACGCAACGCGATGCCGGCTCGGCGTCGAGTTGACGATGGCGGGCCGCGTGGGAAAGTGGAACGCATGCGAGTCCCGCCGCTCACCACGCTCGGCCTGGCGGGGCTGCTCGCCGGTGCCGGTGTGACCCACTTCGCGGTTCCGGCGGTGTACGACGCGATGATCCCCGAACCGCTGCCCGGCCCGCCGCGCGCGTGGACCTACGGTGCCGGCGTCGCCGAGCTGGGGGTGGCTGCCGCGATCTTGTCACCGCGCACCCGGCGCGACGGCGGCCTGGCGGCCGCGGCGCTGTTCGCGGCGGTGCTGCCCGGCAACGTCAAGGTGGCGATCGACGCCCGCAAGTCCGACTCCCCGGCGTATCGCGCCGGCACGCTGCTGCGGCTGCCCATGCAGCTGCCACTGATCGCCTGGGGTCTGTACGTGAGCCGCAGCGCACGCTAACGCGCAGCCGGCTCGAGCGTGGGTTCACGCCGGATCAGTTCCGCCGTTCGCGCCGCGGTGCGCTGCGCGGAGCGGCTCGTCGACACCGCGCCGAGGACGAGCACCGCGAGACCGCACCCGGCGATGATGAACCACGCCGGCCGGCTGCCGGCCACGAAGTCACCGGACAACGACGACGTCACTCCGGCGGCGAGCACCGTGCCCACGACGGCGACCCCGAGCGTGGCACCCACCTGCCGGCTCGTCGACGCGACGGCTGCGGCCACACCCGCCTGCGCGGCCGGCATGCCCGACACCGCGCTGTAGGTGATCGGCGCATTCACCAGCCCGAAACCGGCGGCGAACACCAGGAACCCGGCGACGAGTCGCACGTACGACTCGTGGTCCGACGTCGGCACCAGCAACAACCCGCCGACGGTCAGTCCGACTCCTGCCGCGAGCAGGGGCACCCGTGGGCCGCGGGTGCCCACGAGCCGACCGGACAACGGTGCGCAGACCAATGTCATCGCTGACACCGGCAGCAGGTACGCGCCGGTGGCGAGCGGACTCAGCCCGCGGACCGACTGCAGGTAGAGGGACGTGAGGAACAGGAAGCCGCCGAACGCGGCGAACGCGCAGACCGCGATCACGGCCGCTCCGGAGAACGGCACCGAGGCGAAGAAGCGCAGGTCCAGCAGCGGTTCCGTCCGGCGGCGCTCGTAGCGCAGCAGCGTGACCAGCGCCGCCGCCGAGATCGCCAGCGTGGCGATCGTCTGCGTGGAAAGCCATCCGACCCGCGTCGACTCGATGATGCCGAAGGTGAGCGCAGCGAGCACGACGATCACCAGCACTTGGCCGACCGGATCCGGTCGGCGCGCGTGCGCGGCGCGCGATTCGGGCACGAACACCGCGGTCAGCACGAGCGCTGCGAGCCCGATCGGCACGTTGATCCAGAAGATCGCGCGCCAGCCGATCGAGTCGATGAGCAGGCCGCCGATGACCGGACCGACGCCGAGGCTGATGCCCATCACCGCGCCCCACGCCCCGATGGCGCGGGCACGCTCACGCGGCTCGGTGAACACGTTGGTGATGATCGACATCGCGACCGGGTTCAGCATCGAGCCACCGATCGCCTGCACTACCCGGAACGCGATGAGCCAGCCGAGGCTCGGCGCCAGGCTGCACGACAGCGACCCGATCGTGAAGATCGCCAGGCCGACCTGGAAGATCTTGCGGCGGCCGATGCGGTCGCCCGTCGAACCAGCGAGCATCAGCAGGCTCGCGAGCACCACCGTGTACGCGTCGATGGTCCACTGCAGGTCGGGCAACGAGGCGTGCAGGTCGGCGCGGATCGAGGGCAGCGCAACGTTGACGATCGTCGTGTCCATGCCGACGAGAAGCAGGCTCGAGCAGCAGATCGCGAGCACCGACATGCGGCGACGACGACTGAGCTCGGGCACCCCTCCAGGGTAGTTAGCTCAGCTAAGGACCGCCCGCCGCGGGCGCACCATCACAGCTGCGCAGCCCGCGGCGAGCAGGGCGCTCGCGGCCAGTGCGACGAGCGTCACCCCGAGCGCATGCGCCGAAGCTGCGGCGCCCGGCGCGTGCACCAGCGACAGGTACGTCGACCCCAGCGCGGCGACACCGACGAGCTGACCGAGCTGGAACACGGTGACGAGCACCCCGCTGGCGTCCGCGGCATCGGCGAGCGGCACGTGCGCCAGCGCCAAGGTGATCATCGGGCTGAACGCCAGCCCGAGGGCGAGACCGACGACGAACAGGTCGGCCTCGAGCGCCGTGCCGCCGGACGAACCACCGCGCAGGATCGGCGCGAGCAGCACGTAGCCCATGGCGGCGACGAGGAGCCCGAACGGCACCATCGGCCCGTGCACCCGCGCCGGCAACCGGCGCCACAGCAGCCCGGTGAGCGCGAAACCGATCGCCGCGGGCGCGAACACCAGACCGGCGCGCGCCGCGCTCTCGCCCAGGCCGCCTTGCAGGTGCAGCGCCATCGTGAACAGGTATCCGCCGTAGCTGACCATCGCGACGAACAGCGCTGCCGCGCCCACCGCGAGGCCCGGCGCGCGCACGACCCGACCCGACACCAGCGGCGCCCCGCCGCGCCGCGCGACCTGACGCTCGACCGCCACGAAGACGGCGAAAGCCACCGGGCTCAGTGCCAGGCTGATCCAGCACCACGCCGGCCAGCCCTCCTCGTGCCCCATCACCAGCGGCAGCACGAGCAACAGCACGGCACTCGTGAGCGAGACGACGCCCACCGGGTCGAGCCCGCGGTCCGGTTCGCCGCGATCGGCCGGGAGCCGCCGGGCCGCGAGTCCCAGCAGCAGGACGCCGATCGGGACGTTCACCAGGAACACCGGCCGCCAACCGCTGCCGAACAGATCAGCGCTGACGATGACTCCGCCGAGCACCTGGCCGACGACGACACCACAGGCGATCACCGCCGCGTACAGCGAGAGCGCCCGCGCGCGCAACGCGCCGTCGAAGCGACGCTGGATCAGGCTCATCACCTGCGGCACCATCAACGCCGCGCCGACACCTTGCACCACCCGGAACGCGATCAAGGAGCCGATCCCGGGCGCGATGCCGCACAGCAACGACGCGACGGTGAACACCGCGAGCCCGAGCCGGAATGCGCGCCCGTGGCCGAGCCGGTCGCCGAGACGCGCGCCGGTGATCAGCAGCGCGGCGTAGCTGATCGTGTAGCCGGCGACGGCCAGCTGCAATTCGGCTCCTGAGGCGTGCAGGTCGCTGCGCAGGGTGGGTGCGGCGACGTTGACGATGGAGACGTCGAGGATGGCCATGAACTGCCCGAGCAGCAGCACGGCGAGGAGAGGGCCGGATCCGGTCGCGGCCCGGCCGGGGACGCGTGCGTCGAGAACTGCGGTCATGTCCACCACGGTCCGAGCCACCGGCGCGGCGAGGTGAGAGCCCGCTCATCCTGGTACCGGCACTACCTGGAAAAACCTTGTCGGTGGCGCACGATGTACTGGTGAGCGTGGTTCCCGGTTCGTTCGCGAAGGCACGTCGCGCCGAGCTCGCCGCGTTCCTGCGCAGCCGCCGCGAACGCGTCACGCCTGCCGACGTCGGCGTTGCCCCCGGCCCGCGACGCCGCACGCCCGGCCTGCGCCGCGAGGAGGTCGCCCAGCTCGCCGGGGTCGGCGTCACCTGGTACACCTGGCTCGAGCAGGGCCGGCCGATCAACGCGAGCGTGCAGGTGCTCGATGCGATCGCCGCGGTGTTGCGGATGGGACCGGCCGAGCGCTGGCACCTGTACCGGCTGGCCGAGGTGCCCGGCGTCCCCACGGTGGCCGAGTCGGTGTCGGTGCCGGCCGAGATCCTCGGCGTGCTGGACGCGCTCGACCCGGCGCCGGGCGCCGTCTACAACGGCAAGTACGACCTGCTCGCCAGCAACGAGTCCTACGGCGCGCTGTTCCCGTACCTCGTCGAGGCCGACCGGCATCGAGCGCAACGCGCTGTGGCAGATGTACGCCCGGCCGGGAAGCACGCCGCCGATCACCGATCCGGACGTGTGCGGATACATGGTCGCCGTCCTGCGCGCCAACTACGCCAGCCATGTCGGCGATCCGGCGTGGACCGAGTTGATCGACGCGCTGTGTGCGGCCAGCGCCGAGTTCCGCCGATTCTGGGACGCGCACACGATCGTCGATCCCGGCCCTCCGACCGCCAAGGCGTTCGAGTGCTTCGGCCTCGGCACGGTGCGGGTGCGCGCCACCGGATTCCCGCTGCAGCGCATGCTCGACGCCCGGATGGTGGTCTATCTGCCGGACACCGCCGCCGATGCCGCGCTCATCGCGGAGTTGCGATCGCGGGTGAAGCGCCGGCTGCGCCCGGCCTGACGAACCTCAGCTCTCGCTGCCGATGGCGGCGCCGACCTGCAACTCGTCCTCACGTTCGGCGACGTCGAGTTCGTCGGGTTCCGGCTGCGCGATCTCACCGCGGTCGGCGGCGGCCAGCGCGCGGTGCACGGTGCTGAGCACCACCGCGGCCAGCAACACCGTGCCGGCGCCGAGCAGGAACGGCACGTGCGGGTTGTAACGCTCGACGAGCTTGCCGGCGACGAACGGCGCGAGGCCGCCACCGATGAACCGGACGAAGCCGTAGGTGGCCGAGGCCACCGGGCGCTCGACCGGCGCGATGCTCATGACCGCGGTCGTGACGAGTGTGTTGTTCACCCCGATGAATGCGCCGGCCACGATCAGCGCGACGATCACCGTCGGCTTCGATTCCCACCAGATGCCGATGACGGCGAGGTCGATGGCCATCAGGACGAAGTTGCCGTACAGCGTCGGCGCGGTGCCCAGGTGCGTCTTGAGCCACGGCGCGACCCACACGGCGAACAGCGCGACGAGCACGCCCCAACCGCAGAAGATGATGCCGAGGCGCTCCGGGCTCATCGGCTGCAACAGGAACGGCGAGTAGCCGAGCAGGGTGAAGAAGCCCCAGTTGTAGAGCAACCCGACGAAGCTGGTGGTGGCCAGGCTGCGGTGCCGCAGGGCTTTGAGCGGCTCGGTGATGCTCTCCTTGCGTTTCGGCGTCGGGGTCTTGGGCAGCAGCACCACGGTGGCCACCAACGCGATCATCATCAGCACCGAGACGCCGAAGAACGGGCCGCGCCAGCTGATCGATCCGAGCACTCCGCCGACCAGCGGGCCGAGCGCGATGCCGACACCCAACGCGGTCTCGTACAAGATGATCGCGCCTGCGAACCCGCCGCTGGCCGAACCGACGATGACCGCCAGCGACGTCGCGATGAACAGGGCGTTGCCGAGCCCCCAGCCGGCCCGGAAGCCGACGATCTGGGCGATGGTGTCCGACGAACCGGCCAGCGCCGCGAACACCACGATGAGCGCCAGACCGGCGATCAGCGTGCGCTTGGCGCCGATGCGGCTCGACACCCAGCCGGTGACGAGCATCGCGACCGCAGTGACCACCAGATAGCTGGTGAAGACCAACTCGACCTGGCTCGGCGTGGCCCCGAGCTTGGTCTGCAGCGACGACAGGATCGGGTCGACGAGACCGATCCCCATGAAGGAGACGACGCAGGCGAAAGCGACCGCCCAGACAGCCTTCGGCTGCTGGAAGGGCTTCGCCGGTGCGACGTGTGTCTGGGTACTCACGACATCGACTTCTTTCCAGTGGTGACCGTCGCAGTGGCCGAGGTGGCGAGCAGACGCTCGAGCGCCGGCAGCGCCGCCATCAGGACGTCACGATCGGCATCGTCGAGTTGTACGAGGCGATCGCGCAGCAGCCGGGCCCGCTCGTCGCGCCGTTCGGCGAGCACGGCCTGACCCGGCTCGGTGATCCGGACGAGCACAGCGCGCCGGTCGGTCGGGTCGGCCACCCGTTCGGCCAGACCGGCGCCGGCCAGTCGGTTGACCAGGATCGTCATGCCCGGTTGGGTCAGCGCTTCGCGTTCGGTCAGGTCCGACACGCGCAGCGGGCCCTCGGTCTCGAGCCGGGCCAGGGCGGAGAGCGTGGACAGGCTCAGCGACCGCGGCACCTGGCGGGTCAGCCAACGTGCGACCTCGTCGAGACCGGTCGCCAGCGTGCTCACGTCGGACAGCCGCAAACTCATTCGTCCGACTATATAGTTGACTTATATATTTTCGCAATCCATCGGTATTGACTGCCCGGTCACATCGCATCGGCGGCCGGTTGGGCATCATCGACCAGGTGAGTGCACCGTCACCGCACGACGACCTCGATGAGCGGGTCCGTTCCGCGCTTCGCAACCTGCCCGGTCCCAGCGAGCGGCCCGATTCGTCGGCACTCGCCGCCTTCGACGCGATGGCCGGCAGCCGGCTGCTGGACATCCATGCCCGCCGGTTGCGCGAGCGCGGCATCGGCTACTACACGATCGGTTCTGCCGGTCACGAGTCCAACGCGCTGGTTGCGGCAGCCATCCGGGCGACCGATCCGGCGCTGCTGCACTATCGCTCCGGCGCCTTCTTCCTGGCCCGCTCCATGCAGGCCGGCCGCTCGCTCGACGACGGGCTGCGCGCGGTGCTGCTCGGCATGTTCGCGAGCACCGACGACCCGGCGTCGGGCGGGCGGCACAAGGTCTTCGGCGACGCGTCGCTGGCGGTGATCCCGCAGACGTCGACGATTGCGTCGCACCTGCCGCGGGCGCTGGGAGTGGCGCTGGCGATCGGCCGTGCGCACCGCATCGGAGTGCAGACCCGCTGGCCGCGTGACGCCATCGCCATTTGCACCTTCGGCGATGCCAGCATCAACCACTCGACTGCGGTCGGCGCGCTCAACGCCGCCGGGTACGCCGCCGCACAAGGGTTGCCACTCCCGCTGCTGTTCGTGTGCGAGGACAACGGCATCGGCATCTCGGTGCGCAGTCCCACCGGCTGGGTCGCCGCGGCCGCGCAGCGTCCGGGCATCGAGTACCGCTTCGCCGCCGGCGACGAGCCCGACGAGGTCGCCGCAGCAGCCCGCGATGCCGCCGACACCGCGCGCCGACTGCGCCGACCGGCCCTGTTGCACCTGCGCACGGTCCGGTACCTGAGCCATGCGGGCAGCGACGTGGAGACCGCGTACCGCTCCCTCGGCGAGATCAGTACCGACGCCGATCTCGATCCGCTGCTCGCGTTGGCCCGCCGCATCGGCGATCCGGCGCTTGCCGGGCGCTACGACGAGATCGCCGCCACCGTGGACCGGATCGCCGCCGAACTCGCCGAGACGCCGACCCTCGCCGACGCCGAGGCCGTCATGGCGGCCCTCGCCCCGCCGCCACAGCCGGTGACCCAGCCACCGCTCGCCGCCGCCGACGTGCGGTCACGGGTGTTCGAGGGCCGGCTGCCCGAGCACGCCGCGGGTCTCACGCTGGCGCAATCGATCAACGCTGCGCTGACCGACGCGCTGGCAGCGCGGCCCGAGATGCTGGTCTTCGGGGAGGACGTCGGCCGCAAGGGTGGCGTCTACGGCGTCACCCGCGGATTGGCACAGCGCTTCGGTGCGCCGCGCGCGTTCGACACGTTGCTCGACGAGCAGTCGATCCTCGGCTTCGGTCTCGGACTCGGTGTCAGCGGGCTGCTGCCCGTGCCGGAGATCCAGTACCTCGCGTACCTGCACAATGCCGAGGACCAGCTGCGCGGCGAGGCGGCCAGCCTGCGGTTCTTCTCCAACGGCACGTACACCAACCCGATGGTGGTGCGCGTCGCCGGCCTCGCCTACCAGAAGGGCTTCGGCGGCCATTTCCACAACGACAACGCGGTCGGAGTGCTGCGGGACATCCCCGGCCTCGCCGTCGCCGTCCCGGCCCATCCGGACGACGCCGCACCCATGCTGCGGGCGTGCCTCGACGCGGCGACCGAGCGGGGGCAGGTGAGTGTCTATCTCGAGCCGATCGCGCTCTACCACGAGCGCGACCTGCACGAAGCCGGCGACCGCGGCTGGCTCGGCACCTACTCGCCGGACTCCGTCGTACCGATCGGGTCACCTCGCCTGCACGGCGCCGGCGACGACCTGACGATCATCACCTTCGGCAACGGCGTGCGGATGAGCCTGCGGGTCGCCGCCCGGCTGGCTGCCGAGGGCACCGGCGTGCAGGTGCTGGATCTGCGATGGATCGCGCCGCTGTCGGCCCGGGCCATCCTCGACGCGATCGGCGACCCGCCACGCATCCTGGTCGCGGACGAGACCCGCCACGCCGGCGGCGTCGGCGAAGGTGTGGTCAGCGCGCTGGTCGAGGCCGGCTATCCCGGACGCGTGGCCCGGGTCGCCAGCCGCAACAGCTACGTGCCGCTCGGCGCAGCCGCGAACCTCGTCCTGCTCGGCGAGGACGAGATCGAATCAGCAGCCCGCAAGCTCTTCTGATCCCGAAGGGCGGCGATGCGCGGGACATCGACCGGGTGGCCGGCCGACGCGAGCTCGGACTTCGAGGCGTTCGTCGCGGCGCGCCGCGGCGTGCATCAGCTCTGGGGCGTGCCCGCGACGATCTTCCGGTACATCTCCGGGCAGTTCTATCTCGGCACGCTCGTGATCCGGCACGAGCTGACCGACGATCTCTTCGACGTCGGTGGACATATCGGCTACCACGTCGTCGCGCCGTGGCGCCGGCAGGGACACGCAACGCGGATGCTTCGTCCCGACGGCCGCGCCGGTGCGGCGAGGACCGCTTCTGGATCGAGCTGTGACATCGAGAACATGACCCTCGCTGTGTCAGCCGGCAGACAGACCGGGCGGCCGGCCCGGGCATAGCTTCGTTTCACCCACGCCGCGCGGCGCGGATCCAGCGAAAGGAACCTGGTCATGACCGGCCGCATCGGCGTGCGACTCAAGCAGCTCGTTCTCGCCTTCTGGGCTTTCTACCTGGGCATGGTCGCCCTGACGAACACCGTCAACTTCGTCGTCACGGTAACCGGCGCGCACTGGAGCTTCCTCAACTCCGGCAACCACGACTACATCGCATCGGTGGTCCACGACTACCACTGGCCGAATTGGTTCGTCACCCTCTCGGTTCTCGGGGCTGCGGCGATCGAAGGCATCGGCGCGCTCCTGTTCGTTCGCGCCCTGCGCCGCTACCGCGGCAATCGCACCGGGATCGTGGAGGCCTACCAGGCGCTGACCTGGAACCTCGTCGTCTGGATCGCATTCATCGCCGGCACCGAGTTCTTCGTCGCCTACCCGCCCGAGGCACCGTTCCGCGAGCTCCTCGGCCTCGGCGTGCTCACGATCCTCGCCGTCGCAGTCGTGCCCGACGACGTCACGACGATCACGCAGCGGACCGTCGGCTCCGACCAGTCAGCGGCGGCGGTGCAGGAACGGCAGCCCGCTCGCCGGCATCCTGAGTCGGCCACCTTCGATTTTCAAAGTGTCGGGCGTCGGAACCGAGAGTAGATCTCGGCCGCCGCCGATCCGAATCCCTCTGGCTGGCCGACCGAACGAAACGTCGCGGCGATCTCTCGCATCTCGTCCATCCAGCGCCATCCCTTGGTCTCGGCCGCGGCCAGAGCGTCAGCCGATCGGTCGGCGAGCGAGGGCTGCGACAGCACCCACTCCGCGTGCAGGTCCGCCGAGATCCCCAACTCGTGCGCAGCCTCGAGACCGGCGAGCAACAACGCAGCGCTGATCTTCGTCCACGACGCGTACACCATCTTCAACGCAGACGCCGACCCGTCGATCACCCGCGCCTCGATCCGCGCGCCGGTGAACAGCGTCGCCACCTCGTGTGCAGCCGGTCCGGACAGGTACAGCCGGGTCGTGCCCGCACGCTCGGGCGGCGGCCCGATGATGCCGCCATCGACATAGGTCGCGCCGCCGGCCTCGACGATGCGCGCGACCTCACCCGCGGTGGCCGGACTGACGGCGTTGGCATCCACCACGAGCCCACCGAATCCGCTGATGACCGATGCCATGGCTACCGCCGATCCAGGGGGAACGACAGACAACACCACCTCGCAGTCGGCGAGATCGTCGACCGCACGCAGCCCCGCTGCGGCGGCACGCTCGCGGGTCGCCGAGCTGCGGCCGGTCGGCAGCCACACCACCTCGTGCCCGAGCGCGACCAGCGCGGCGCCGACCTGCGCGCCCATCGCTCCGGGATGCAGCACCGCTATGCGGGCCATCGGCCATCGTCTCCCCTCGGCTCGCCGCGATGGGTCCGCGGCGCACAGAACACGGCTCCACCCTGACATGCGTGCCAGACTGTGTGGCGTCGCAGAGGGGGATGCCGTGGCCGAGCCGACGACCACTTCGATCGCCATGCCGCAGGAGGTCCAGGACTTCGCCAAGCAAGAAGTCCGGCTGGCCGCGGTGCTCAACGGCGGGGTGAGCCTCGCCGTATGGATGAGCGGTGTGACCCTGGAGTTCCACCATCTCGCGATGGCGTCGGCCGGGCTCGGGTCCTGGCCCACCTATGCGAAAGTGCTCGATGCCCTGGGCGCCACCGCCCGCGTCGACGTCATCGCGGGCACCTCTGCCGGTGGCCTCAACGGCGCGTTCCTGGCCCTCGGCCTCACCCGCAAGCTGGACTTCACCGGCCTGCGCGACGTGTGGGCCGAAGCCGGCGCGCTGGAGAGCCTGCTGCGCAAGCCGTTGAGCAAGAACCCGCCCTCTGCGCTGTCCGGCGACGGCTATTTCCTCGGCAAGATCAGATCAGCGTTCACCGACATGACGACGAAGTGGCACAAGCTCGACCCCGACCAGAAGCGCGACATCCCACCCGTTGATCTGATCCTCACCGGCACCATGTGGGACGGCCGCAAGACCCGCTTCGCCGACGACATGGGCGTGGCGATCACCGAACGCGATTACAACGCCACCTTCCGGTTCACCAGCCGACCGCCCGACAACGCCGACGCGCCCCGACCGGTCGGCCTGCTCACTGCCGTCGACGGTCCGGACCGCGTCCTCGACCAGCTCGCGAGCGCCGCGCGGTGCACGTCCTCGTTCCCGGCGGCGTTCGAGCCGCACTATGTCCGCGTCACCCCACATGGCGACGAGGCCAATGCCGAGCCCCCAGGGCGCTGGCCGAGCTCGGCGGGTCAGTCGAACTTCGATACCTCGCAGTATGTTCTCGACGGCGGGATCCTCCTCAACAAGCCGCTGCGGCCCGCGCTCGACGCGATCTACAGTCAGACAGCCCAGAAACAGGTGCGTCGCGTCCTCGGCTACGTCGTGCCGGACCCGGGTGAACCGCCCGCCGAGCCCGCGACCGATGCGGTCGACACCAAACCACAGGACAAGCCACAGCCCCCGGTGCCGGTCGCACCGGACGTCCTGCTCGGCGTGCTCACCCGGCTGACGTCCACCGACTCCGTGTCGCGTGAACTCGCCCAGATCCGCGACACCAACACCGCGGTGCGCGCACATCGCCGCGCGCGCGGCCGGCTCAGTCTGGTGATGGCCCAGGCAGGTCCGACGATCGTGTCGCAGCTGTGGGACGGCTACCGGGAGGAGCGGATCGACGACGCAGCCCGCACGATCGCCGACCTGATCGCTTCGGGCGAATCGGCACGGGCCACCGACGCGGACCCCATGACCGAGCGGTGGAGCGTGCAGGAGCTCAATGCCGGGCTCAAACGGATCGGCAACGGCGACCCGGGATTCGGGTTCGTGCCGTCCCACGGCGATCCGCAAGCGGCCGTGGCACTCACCGGCGGCGCATGGACCTGGGGCCAGACGGCGCTCGTGCGCCTGTCCGACATGACCATCGACCTGATGAAGCGGGCGGTGACACTGGCTCCGGTCAACAGCCCGCAGCAGCAGGCCATCGTCGAACAGCGCGGCAACGTGCGCGACACGCTGCACGACATCGCGCGGTACAACCGCGACCTCGCACACTTCTGGAGCGTCGACGGACCGGTCGCACTCCCCCCGCCGCCACGCCGCCTGTTCGCCGGGGCCGGCTCGGGCAGCGCCGCCAACGTGGGCGAGCTCGACACCTGGCTGGCGGACCTCGTGAAGAAGTGGGACGGCGACTTCGGCGATGACGACGGGGCGGCCCGGCGCAACGAGCAGTACGAAGGCGCATGCAAACTCGCCGCGTCACTCGTCGCCGTGCGACCCACGATCGACGCGATCCTCACGCCGGCCGACGGTCGTCCCGCGCCGACCGGGCAGGACGCGCAGGTGCTCGCGGCGCTGTCGGACTGGCTGGTGCCCGAGTCGGTCATGCAGGCGCCGGAGGACCAGCGCGCCGACTTGGTGCTCGCCCAGATGCTGCGCCTGGACATCGTGCTGGTGGCGACGTCCGGCGCGCTGAGCAATCCGGAGCAGGAGGTCGAGCTGGTCCAGATCTCCTGCGAGGACCGCGATCGCGTCACCGGCATGCAGTTGCACCACTTCGGTGCGTTCTATCGCCAGTCGTGGCGGGTCAACGACTGGATCGAGGGCCGGATGGACGGCACCAGGCAGCTCGTGCGGCTGCTGTTGGACCCGGCCCGCTTCCGGCAGCGCGGCTACACCGACGACGCGCTGCTGGCTGCGCTGCACGGCATCGCGGTTCCGGCCGGTCCGGATCAGGCGTGGCTGGAACAGCGCTGGCAGGACAACGTCGATGCATACCGCCGCGAGATCGCGGCGGCACTGGTGCCCGACGCTCCCGCGACGTCGTTCGACGTCGTGTCCGAGGCCGTTGCCAGGCCGCTACAGCTGGCCGCCCTGCGCGAGGACCTGCCGTCGATGGCCGCGGCGATCCGCGCCGAAGGGTCCGACGCGATGTCGGGCAGCACGACCTGGCTGGCCGGCTACGACGCCGCGCTGCACCTCGCCGTCACGCCCGGGGAGCGGAGTGCCGCGGCGCTGTCCGCCGAGCAGCTGTGGCAGCTGCGCGTGGACCTCAGCCAGATCGGGACGCAGAAGATCACCGATGACGTGGGCAGCGACACCTTCGCCCGCACCACCTCCCACGCCGCAGTCGTCACCACCGGCGCATTCAGCTCGAAGACCGCGCTCAACCAGTTCAAGCCGCTGCGCGGCGTGATCTCCGCACTGCGCGGCTACGTGACGATGGTGTACGCGATGGTCGCCTACCTGAGCCGGGGCAGCCGCATCGGTCAGAACGTGGTCGGTGTCGCCGCGGCGGTCGGCGGCGCGCTGCTCGCGGTGACGATCTTCGTGCCGTCGGTGCCGGTCGGGCTCACGATGGCCGGCGTCATCCTGTTGTTCGCAGCAGCGTCCGCGGCCGCTCTGCGCACTCGGGATCTCACCGGGGCCGCGGTGCGGTTGGCGATCGTGGCACTGCTCTTCGCAGCGGTGCTGGGCTGGTTGATCTACCGCGACATCGACCAGCACGGCTTCCACGGCGAGGTCGTCTCGACGCTGATCAAGGTCGGCATCGGCCTGGGCGTGGTGGTCGTCGGTTTCTTCGTCGCCAACGGCGGTTGGCGGCGGCGCGCCCGCAAGTGACGCGCCGCCGGGCGCTCACGCCTTGGCCTGGGCGTCCGACCGCGCCGGGTTGGCCTGCTGAGCGGCCTTCGGGTCCTTCTCGCCGGCCTTCGCCCGCACGCCGTCTGCCACCCGGTCGCCGAGGCTCTTGTCGACGTTGCGCCAGTACTCGAACGCCCGCTGCAGCACCGGCTCGCTGACCCCGTTGAGCAGGTGGCCGACGATGTTGTCGACGAGGCGCTGCCGGGCGTCGTCGTCGAGCACCTCGCGCACCATGGTGCCGGCCTGGCCCCAGTCGTCGTCGTCCTCGCGCAGCGTGTACGCGGTGCGCACCATGTCGCCGTCGGAGTACCAGTGACCCCCGTCGTCGGTGAGCGCGGGGTCGGCCGCCGGCCCGCCGTAGGAGTTCGGGGCGTAGATCGGGTCGGCAGAGTTCTTGACCCGCATCGCGCCGTCCTTGGCGTAGTTGTGCACCTCGACGTGCGGCGAGTTCACCGGGATCTGCTTGTAGTTCACCCCGAGCCGCGCGCGATGCGCGTCGGAGTAGCTGAACCCGCGGGCGAGCAGCATCTTGTCCGGCGAGAGTCCGGTGCCGGCGACGAGGTTGTTCGGCTCGAACGCAGCCTGCTCCATCTCGGTGTGGTAGTCGCTCACGTTGCGGTTCAGGGTCAGGGTGCCGACCTCGCGCAGCGGGTAGTCGC
This sequence comes from uncultured Actinomycetota bacterium, assembly GCA_963850835.1. GTDB lineage: Bacteria > Actinomycetota > Actinomycetes > Mycobacteriales > Jatrophihabitantaceae > Jatrophihabitans. Next base: position 101,646 of record CAWKNB010000014.1, read on the forward strand.
TGTGCGGCCACACCTTGGTGAGGTCGAACGGGTTGAACCGGTACGTCTTCGCATCGTCGAACGGCATGATCTGCATGTTGAGCGTCCAGCTGGGGAACTCGCCGCCCGCGATGTGTTCGTAGAGGTCGCGCTGGTGGTAGTCGGTGTCGATCGCGGCCATCTGGTCGGCCTCGTCCTGGGTGAAGCACTCGATGCCCTGATCGGTCTTGAAGTGGTACTTCACCCAGAACCGCTCGCCGTCGGCGTTGATCCACATGTAGGTGTGGCTCGAGTAGCCGTTCATGTGCCGCCAGGTGCGCGGGATTCCGCGGTCGCCCATCAGCCAGGTGACCTGGTGGGCCGACTCCGGCGAGAGCGTCCAGAAGTCCCACTGCATGTCGTGGTCGCGCAGGTTGTTGTCGACGCGCCGCTTCTGCGAACGGATGAAGTGCTGGAACTTCATCGGGTCGCGGACGAAGAACACCGGGGTGTTGTTGCCGACGATGTCGAGGTTGCCCTCGCTGGTGTAGAACTTCACCGAGAACCCACGCGGGTCGCGCCACGTGTCGGGGCTGCCGCGCTCACCTGCCACCGTGGAGAACCGGATCAACACGTCGGTCTCGGTGCCGGGTGCGAACACCGCCGCGCGCGTGTAGGCGCTGACGTCCTGGGTCACCCGGAAGGTGCCGAACGCGCCACCGCCCTTGGCGTGGGGCTGGCGCTCCGGGATGCGCTCCCGGTTGAAGTTGGCCATCTGCTCGATCAGATAGTGGTCCTGGAGCAGCAGCGGGCCGTTCGGCCCGACCGTGAGCGAGTGTTCGTCGCTGGCGACCGGGATGCCGGCGTCGGTGGTGGTCGGTGAGGTCTCGCGAGTTGCCATACCGTTGGCTTACCCGCCTGACCACCCGCGGATCACCGCAGTGCGGACAACACCCGATCGATGGCCTCGACGGCCTGGTCGAGCTCGGGCACCGAGATCGTCAACGCCGGGCGCAGGCGCAGGCTGCGCTCGCCGCACCCGAGCATCAGAACGTTCTCGTCCTCGCGCAACCGACGGATCACCTCGTCGCGCAGCTGCGCGGACGGCAGCGTGAAGGCACACATCAGCCCACGACCGCGCACCTCGGTGACGACCTCGTGGCGATCGGCGAGCGCGTGCAGCTCGTGCAGCAGGTGGGTGCCCAGCGACGCCGCACGCTCGACGAGCCGCTCGGACTCGATCACCTCGAGGATGAGGCGGGCGCGCACCATGTCGGTGAGATTGCCGCCCCAGGTGGAGTTGATCCGCGACGACACCGCGAAGACGTTGTCGGGCACCTCGTCGACGCGGCCGCCGGCCATGATGCCGCAGACCTGGGACTTCTTGCCGAAGGCCACGACATCGGGCTGCAGGCCGAGTTGCTGGTAGGCCCAGGCCGTGCCGGTGAGGCCCACGCCGGTCTGCACCTCGTCCATCACGAACAGCGCGTCGAACTCGCGGCACAGCGCCTGCATCGCCTGCAGGAACTCCGGCCGGAAGTGGTTGTCGCCGCCCTCGCCCTGGATCGGCTCGGCGACGAAACAGGCGATGTCGTGCGGGTTCGCCTCGAACGCGGCGCGCGCGGCGGCCAGCGCAACGCGTTCTGCGGCCTCGACGTCGTCGGTGCCGTTGATCGCCGGCGCGGGAATGCGCGGCCAGTCGAACTTCGGGAAGCGCGCGACCTTGTTCGGGTCGGTATTGGTCAGGGACATCGTGTACCCGGTGCGGCCGTGGAACGCGCCCTCCAGATGCATCACCTGGGTCCCGAGCTGCGGGTCGCGCCCGTGCGCTTCGTTCCAGCGACTCTTCCAGTCGAAGGCCACCTTGAGCGCGTTCTCCACCGCGAGCGCGCCCCCGTCGATGAAGAACAGGTGGGGCAGTGCGGGGTCGCCCAGCACCCGGGCGAAGGTGTCGACGAAACGGGCCATCGGCACCGTGTAGATGTCGGAGTTGCTGGGCTTGTTCGCGGCCGCGGCGGCGAGTTCGGCGCGCGCTTGCGGATCGGTCAGCGCCGGGTGGTTCATGCCCAGCGCGGACGAGGCGAAGAACGTGAACAGGTCCAGGTAGGCACGGCCGTCGCGGGCGTCGATCAGCCGCGAGCCGGACGACGCCTCGAGGTCGAGGATGAGGTCGTACCCGTCGGCGAGGACGTGACGGGCGATGGTGTCGTGCACGCGCGCGGCGGTGATCTGATCGGCCCCCACGGGCGATATCGTCGTCATCGCGCCATGATATCGACGCATTTTCGGTTTGTCGTGCCACTGACGCGACATTTTCCTGTGTGCTGCCGGTCGGCCGTGGTCAACCGACCGGCGGGGCCGCCCGTCGTTCGAAGAAGGTCTGCAGCACGACGGTGGTCCGGGTGGACACGTTGGCCCGGCGGCGGATCTCGCGGATCAGGTTCTCCAGCGCGCCGGGCGAGGCCACCCGCACGAACAGCACGTAGGCGTCGTCGCCGGCTACCGAATGGCAGGCCTCGATCGCGGTGAGGCCGGCGAGCCGGTCCGGCGCGTCGTCCGGTTGGGCCGGGTCCAGCGGGGTGATCGCAATCAGCGCCGCGAGCGGCAGCCCGATCGCCTCGGCGTCGAGCAGTGCGGCGTAGCCCTTGATGATGCCGGCGGACTCCATCCGGCGGACCCGGGCCTGCACCGCGGACACCGACAGCCCGGCGACCTGGGCCAGCGACTTCAACGTGCTGCGCCCGTCGGAGAGCAGCGCAGCCGCGATCTCGCGGTCGATCGGGTCGCTGAAAGCGCGCCGCCCCGGGCCGTCGCGTGGCTCGTCAGGTGCTTCGGTCACGAGCGACAGGCTAATGCCGTCGACGCTGCGCGGCCGTCGCAGTCGCACAGCGAGACATACGCGTCCGCGTCAGCTGCGCGGGTCGAACCGGATCTCGATCTCGTCGGCAAGGGCCAGGATCGTTGCGGGCAGCGATCGGCACCGCATCGTGCGGGCGCAACCGGACGGGCTCGTCCGCACCGGGCTCTCGCAGCGTCGTGCCGTTCGTGGAACCGAGGTCGGTGACCAGCACCTGCCATCCCTCGAGGCTCACTCTGGCGTGGTTGCGGGAGACGTCGTTGTTCGGGCTGGGCACCCGGACGAGATGGACCGACTCGGGCGGGGTGGTCGCGCCGACCGACGGCGCGCGGCCGAGCACGACATCGCGATCAGAGCACCGTCGTGCCCGAGGACGAGACGAGCAACCCGAGCGGCGGCCGCGGCGCGCTGAACGGCCTCTGCGCCGGCACTGCCGCGCCGCAGATCCGGCACATCTGGTCGTAGGGCGGACCGAGGTGGCCGTTCGGGCAGGACACCGCCAACACCGTGGGCGCGAAGCCGCTCGGCTCGACGAGTGGCTCGACGGGCTCGAGCGATTGCGGCTCCGGCGCCCCGAAGGCCTCCGGTGCGGGCCACGGTGTCGGCATCGGCGCCTCGACGTCCGGCGACCGGAGCACGTCGGGCACTTCGACGGCGCCGACCACGGCCACCGCCGCCATCACGATCGCGACGCGGACGGGGAGCGGGCCGTCGACATCACCGGCGTCGGGACGCGCCTGGGTCACCGCCACCCGCACGCCGGTGGCACCGCAAATCCGCTCGTCGAGCCACGAGGCCGACGGCGCGTGCAGGTCGGCGGGCTCGGTACGGGACGACGCGACGAGCGCGTGGGCGCCTTCGCCGCCGAGCAGCACCCGCACGTCGGTGCCGACGCGCCCGGCCAGCGCGACCCGGGCCGACCCCGCCTCGACCTCGCGCCGGACGATCTCGGCTACCGCGTCGACGTCCTGTCCGGCCGCGATCGCCGCCCAGCAGGCCCTGACGACCTCGCTCGTCGGCGCGAGGTCGGTGACCAGCGCGGCCCCGCAGCCGGCAATGCAGGTCGACGTGCCGGGCAGGTAGTGCAGGTCCTCGCTCGTCATCGGTTACGCATCGACGTCGACGACAGCCACCGTGACGTTGTCGCGCCCCCCGGCCTCGAGCGCCCGGTCGACGAGGTCGTCGACCGCGGCGTCGGGCGATTCGTGCGCTGCCAGCACCGCGGCGATGGTCTCGTCGTCGAGTTCGTTGGTGAGCCCGTCCGTGCAGACCAGGAATCGGGCCCCGACGACCGGGGTGAACACCCACGCGTCAGGCACCGGGTCCGTGTCGCTGCCCAGCCAGCGGGTCACGATGTTGCGCCGCGGGTAACGGGCGGCCTCCTCGGCGTCGAGCAGGCCCGCGTTCTGCAGTTCCTGCACCTCGGAGTGATCGACGCTGATCTGGGTCAGCTCGGCATCACCGAAGCCGTAGACGCGCGAATCGCCGACATTGAACACGGCGCACTGCTCGGCGCCGTCGAGTGCCACCAGCGCCACCCCGCACAACGTGGTGCCCAGGCCGGCGTGGTCGGGATCGCGCTCCCCCGCCGCGAAGATCGTCTGATTGGCGACCCGGATCGCCTCGAGGATGTCGTCGGGGGTGAGGTCGGCGCGATTGCCCAGCGGTTCGAGTTGCTCGACCGCCAGCCGACTGGCCAATTCGCCGGCCGCGTGCCCGCCCAGCCCGTCGGCGACCGCGACCACGCGCTCGGTGCGCAACACGCTGTCCTCGTTGTGATCGCGTACCCGGCCGCGATCGGTCCGCACGGACGCGGAGAAGCTCACCATGCCGACTCCTGTCTGGGCTCGAGTCGACCCTAACGGCCCGCGTGGGGACGAAGTCCGGGCGGGCACAATCCGGGTGTGGACGGGACGCTGTTCGAACTCGGCACCGATGGACCGAGCCGCATCCTGGTGGGTATCGACGGCTCGCCGACCTCGATGCGCGCCGGCGCGTACGCGGGCGGATTGGCACGGCGGCAGGGCTCACACCTGATCGCCTTGTACGTGATGCCCACCGACGGCATGGCGGCGCAGGTGGTGGCCACCGCGGGAGCGCTGCTGGAGACCCAGGGTGAAATCGCGGACCAGTTGCGCACCGTGGTGCGCGAGGGCGCCGAACACGTGGGGGTCGACGCCGAGTTCGTGGTGCGCCGCGGCAACCCTTACCGCGAACTCCTGGCGGTCGCCGACGAACTGCGCGTCGACGCCATCGTGGTCGGCGCCTCCACGCAGTCCGGGCGCCGATTCGTGGGCTCCCTCGCCGGCCGGTTGGTGCGTCACGCAGCGTGGCCCGTCACCGTCGTCCCATGAGCAATCTGAGAATTCTGCCGCGCCCAAACATGCCTTTTGCCGTGAAGCAGAAGTGAAGTACGCTTGGCTGGGTGCGTACGTCGACGACGTGACCTTGCCGGAAGATCACGGCGCGTAAACGCAACGGTTGCCTGGAGGCCAGCATGTCGCTCGCATCAAGCGACTGGGCGAAGACCTCTGCGCTCGGCGACCAGTTCGACGACGTCCGGCTGATCCGCACCGGCTCCCGGTTCACGATCTACGAGGCCCGCCAGCCCGCCGCGCACCGCCCGGTCATCATCAAGGTCCCGGACGAGACGAGCGCCAGCTGGCTGCACGACGCGCTCGACAACGAGGCCGCGATCCTCGCCACGCTCGGCACCCACCCCCACGTCATCACGCTCTACCAGCGCATCGTCCTCGACGACGGCCGGCCCGCGCTGGTGCTCGAGCGCTGCACCGGCTCGCTGGACGACTCCCTGCACGGTGACCAGCGGGTGGCCCTGCGGCACGCAGCCGCCATCGGGATCAAGATCGCCGGCGCGCTGGAGACCGCGCACCACCACGGGGTGCTGCACTGCGACGTGCGCCCGGCGAACGTGCTGGTCACCGAGTGGGGCGAGCCCGCGCTCGCCGGATTCGACGAGTCGGTGAGCATCGACGCCGGCAAGGTCTACGCGCCGCGCCACATCACCACTGCGCACACCGCTCCGGAGCTGCTCGAGGGCGAGGCGCCCACCCCGGCCAGCGACGTCTACGGCCTGGCCTCCACGCTCTACGAGCTCGTTGCCGGCCGCGCCGCCTTCCGCGCCTACGCGGGCGAGTCGCCGGCCACGGTGATCGTGCGGGTCCTCAGCAACCCGGTCCGCCCCATCGTCGGGCCCGATGTCCCGCTCGAGCTGTCCGACCTGCTCACCTGGGCGATGACCGCCGATCCGGCCAAGCGCCCGCCGAACCCGGCCTGGATCGCCGAGGAGCTCGGCCGTATCGAGCAGCGCGAGGGCTGGCCGCGCACCAAGATGATCCTCGCCTAGCCGTTTTCCTACTGATTCAGTAGACAATTCGCGCTGCGTGCTGCAGACTGGTCTCGTGACCTGGTCGTCGCGGCGCGCGACCGCATTCGACGAGGCGTGTCGCAGGCGCTGAGCTCCCGCCCACGCCCCCTCGAACGACCCTGGAGTTTCTCCGTGACTCACTCGCGCCTGCGCGTTCTGCTCGACCCCGTCCAGCTCATCGAGTTCACCCGCTTCTACGCCGCCGAGGTCGCCGACGGCCGGTACCCCTACATCGACTACGACGCCGAGCACCGCTGGCACCAGCGCATCTACCGCGACCCGCGCCTGGATGTCTGGCTGATCAGCTGGCTGCCCGAGCAGGGCACCGAGCTGCACGACCACGGCGGTTCCTCCGGCTCGTTCACGGTGCTGTCCGGCACGCTCACCGAAGCCGTGGTGACCCGCGGCGAGCTGCGCGACACCGACCGGGAAGCGGGGGCCAGCGTCGGGTTCGGCGCCCACTACGTGCATGACGTGCGCAACGTCAGTGACACGCCCGCAGTCAGTGTGCACGCCTACTCGCCGCCGTTGACCACGATGACCTACTACGACCTCGCCGACGGCGAGCTGTCCCCGATCGCGTCGTTGGCGACCGACGACCCGGAGCCGTCGTTCGCGCTGCGCACCGCGTCATGACCACCTTCGCCTCGGTCGACGAACTGCTGGCCGACGCCCGATCACGGCTGGACCGGGTCTCCCCCGGCGAAGCGGCTCGGGCCGTCACGGATGGCGCTCTGCTCGTCGACATCCGCCCGCACTGGCAGCGGGTTCGCGACGGCGAGATCCCTGGCGCGGTGGTGATCGAACGCAATCACCTCGAATGGCGGGTGCATCCCGGCTCCGACGCCCGGCTGCCGCTCGCGACCCCCGAGCAGCGATGGATCGTCATCTGCCAGGAGGGGTACACGTCGTCGCTCGCGGCCGACGCGCTCAGATCGCTGGGGCTGCCGGCCACCGACGTGATCGGCGGCTTCGACGCCTGGGTCGCCGCGGGCTTGCCCACCGTCGCCGGGGGTTCCGCACCGGACACCGTGGTGAACGCGTAGCACCGCAGAAACCGGTAACACCGCCGAAACCGGCTTCCTGCACGATGCCGCGGTGGACGGGACGGCGCCGCAACGAAGCGCCCACGTGATCGTGTGCGGCCTGCAGGACGTCGGCCTGCGCATCGTCGAACAGCTGCACGCCGCGGGCGAGGACGTCGTGGTCGTCGACGACGCTGCGGACCCACGCCTGCTTCGCATCAGCACCGAACTCGGTGTCGCACACGTGTCCGGCTCCGGGCAGCGGCGAGCGGCCCTGGAGGCAGCCGGGATCGAGGGCGCCACCGCACTCATCTGCACGTCCGTCTCCGATCTGGTCAACCTGGAGATCGCGCTGCTCGCGCGCCGCCTGCGACCCGAACTGCGGGTGGTCGTGCAGCTCGGCAACGAGGCGGTGGCCCGCGCGGTTGCACGGGTCACCGGCCCGGCGAGCGTGCTCGACGTCGCATCGATCGCCGCGCCGTCGTTCGCCGAGGCCTGCCTCGATCTGCACAGCCGGGCGATCGAGATCGCAGGTCACCCCTTCGTCCTGCGCGAGGTGGCCGCCCCGGCGAACGGCACCCTGCGAGCGCTGTTCGGCGATCTCGCGCCGATCGCCGTGGTGCCCGCGGACGGCAGCGAGATGCACGTGTGTCCGGGCCGCGACCTGGCGGTGCGCGCCGGCGACCGGGTGATGGTGATCAGCACGGCTGCGGACCTGCAGGATCGCCAGCTGCTGGTCGACGACGCCAGGCCGGCCGGCGCGCGCCGCCGCGACCGTCGCGAGGCCCGGTTGCGGCGTTACGTCCGCGGGTTCGTGGCGTCGTCGGAACGGCAACTGCGGACGACGCTGCGGTTGCTGCTCGCGGTGGCGATCCTGTCCGTCGTGCTCCTGTGGATCGGCTACCGCACCGCCGACGGCGCGCGGATGAGCATCCTGGACGCTGCGTACTTCACCACCGAAACGCTCACGACCGTGGGATTCGGTGATTTCTTCTTCGGAAATCAACCGACCTGGTTGCGGGTCTGGGCGATCGTACTGATGATCATCGGTGCCACGCTGGTGACGGTCCTGTACGCCATGCTCACCAACCTGCTGGTCAGCCGGCGGATCGCACAGTCGCTCGGCCGCCAGCTCGCCACCAGGATGAGCGACCACGTGATCCTGGTCGGCCTCGGCGGGGTCGGCCTGCGCGTCCTCGAGCACCTGCACGCGGCCGGCCAGCCGGTGGTCGTCCTCGAGCGCGACGAGGACAACCGCTTTCTCGCCCGCGCGCGGGCCCTCGACGTCCCGGTGGTGTTCGGCGACTCGACCGTCGCCGCGAGCCTGGACGCGGTGAATCTCGCGAAGGCCCGGGCGGTCGCGGTGCTCACCAGCAGCGACCTGGCCAACATCGAGACCGGTCTCGCGGTCTACGAACTGCTGGGCGAGCGGGCCAGCGAGGTGCCCGTGGTGCTGCGGGTCTTCGACCGGAATCTCGCCCACACGATCGAGTCCAGCTTCGGGTTCCGCTGGGTGCGCTCGACCGCTGCGCTGGCTGCGCCCTGGTTCGTCGGAGCGGCACTCGGTCTCGACATCCACACGACCTTCTACGTCGACCATCAGCCGATGCTGATCGGGCGGCTCACCGTCGCCGAATCCGGCGGCCTGGCCGGGAAGACGATGTCGGAGCTGTCCGCGCGTATCCGCGTGATCGCGATCCGGCGACGCGGCGTGCACGAGGCGCTGGAGTTCCCGCCCCGCCGCGACACCCGCTTCGCCGGCGGCGACCAGGCCTACCTCGTCGGGCCCTACGAGGAGCTGCTGCACGTGCTGCGCGCCGATGCCGAGGGCGTGAGCGCGTAACGAACCCGGCCACCGGGAAGGCTTGCGGCATGACCCAGACCGTGCTCGTGGCCGGTGCGACCGGATTCGTCGGCGCGCACCTGTGCCGCGCGCTCGTGGACGCCGGGCACGATGTGCGTGCGATGACCCGCCACCCGGACGACTACCAGGGCGCCGGCACCCCCGTCGCGGGCGACGTCGACGACGCCGCCAGCCTGGTCGAGGTGCTGACCGGGGCGGACGCGGCCTATTACCTCGTGCACGCGCTGCACTCCGACGACTTCGAGCGCAAGGACGCCACCGCCGCGCGGAACTTCGCGGCCGCGGCCGCTCGGGCTGGTCTCAAGCGGATCATCTATCTCGGCGGCCTCGGCGACGAGACCGACGACTTGTCCCCGCACCTGCGCTCGCGCCGCGAGGTGGAACACCTGCTGGGCAGTACCGGCGTGCCGGTGACGGCGCTGCGGGCCGCGGTGATCATCGGCCACGGCAGCATTTCGTGGGAGATCACCCGTCAACTGGTCGCCCACCTGCCCGTGATGATCACACCCAAGTGGGTGAACACCCGCACCCAGCCGATCGCGCAGGAGGACGTGATCCGCTATCTCGTCGGCGTGCTCGAGCCGCCCGACGCGGCTGGGCGGGTGTTCGAGATCGGCGGTCCGGAGGCACTGCGCTACATCGACATGCTCAGCCGGGCCGCAGCCGTGCAGGACAAGCACATCCGCACCGTCGACGTGCCGCTGCTGACCCCGCACCTGTCCTCGATGTGGCTGGCCCTGGTCACCGACGTCGACCTGGCGACCGCGCGCAACCTCGTCGACTCGATGACCAACGAGGTCGTCGTGCACGACGACTCGATCAAGCAGGTCGTGCCGGGTGAACCGATCGGCTACGACGAGGCGGTGCGGCGCGCGCTCGCCGACCGCGCCGAGGCTGCCGCCGACGTATGAGGCAACGATTGGAGCGCCTGCTGGCGCCGGCCCTGCTCGAGCGCGTCCCGCGCGATCACCAGCAGCCGGATTCGGCGTTTCGGCGCCGGCGGATCGTCGCGGCGATCACGCTGGCGATCGGGATGACGCTGCTGGGCTTCTCCCTCGCCACCGAACCGGGCAGCCCCTGGTTCTATCCGCTCACCCTCGCGGTGGCGCTCACCTGGGTGGTCGGAGGTGTCCTCTCCGGCCCGCTGCACCTCGGCTACATACCGTTCCGCGGTGGGCTGCGCCGGCCGATCGTCACGCCGATCGTGTTCGGGCTCGTCGCGGCCGCAGTGTTCGTTCTCGGCGCACTGGTCGTCCGACAGATCGACCCGCTGCGCGATTTCGTGCGGCACGTGCTGGCGCACGCCCAGCAGGGCAACCTCGCGCTCGTCGCCGTCGTCACCTTGCTGAACGGCATCGCGGAGGAAGTGTTCTTCCGGGGCGCCTTGTTCGCCGCCATCGGCCGGCGGTACCCCGTGCAGATCTCGACGATCATCTACGCGATCGTCACGGTGGCGACGGGGAATCCGATGCTGATCTTCGCTGCCGTGGTGATGGGATTCCTGTTCGGACTGCAGCGGCGGGCCTCGGGCGGGATCCTCGCTTCGATGCTGACGCATGTCACCTGGTCGACCGTCATGCTGCTCGCGCTGCCGCCGATCTTCGGCACCTGAGCCGCATTCCTTCGACGATTCCGCATCGGCTGATAGTCAGTACCTCATCGGCGGGCACACTCTTGTGCAGCAGAACGATCCGACGCAACCAACGGTGAGGACCCTTCATGACCTTTTCGTCCGCTGACGCAGTCTCGTCCGGTCGCCCGTATGCGGTGCTCGACGTCAGCGGAGCGGCGCCGTTCGAGCTCGCGCAGTTCATGGGTGAGGCCAGGTTCACGATCGACCGCGACGGGGTGCCGGCGATCGTCTGCGGGCAGGGCTGTGCGGGTGAGCCCGGCGTGGTCTTCCGCGAGAAGGACGTCGCGAACGACGGCAAGGACGTACGGACCTGGCAGATCAGCCAGTCGGGCTCTGCATTCGTCGCGGCGACGCTGTCGCTGTACTGACCGCGGCTGGGTCGGTCGGGCGCGGTGGTGCGTCCGGTGGCCCAGAGCACGAGTCCGGCCAGCGGGAGCGCGCCGGCGAGGATGGTCACCGCGGTCCAGCCGTAGGCGTCGTACAGCGCGCCGGACAGCGCCGAGCACACCGCCGCGGTGGTGAACACGGTGGACATGTAGACCGTGGTCGAGCGCGCCCGCGCGGTCGGGTGCAGCTGGTACAGCACCTGCTGAGCCATCACCTGGTGGCTCTGCACCGCGAGGTCGAGGAGCACCGCGGCGACGGCGAGCACGGCCACGCTGCCGGCACCGAAGCCGGCCAATGCCATCGAGGCCGCGGCGAGCACCAACACCACCGCCCGCCCGCGCCGCCCGTAGCCGTGGTCGGCGAGCCAGCCGCCCACCGGAGCAGCAGCTGCACCAGCGGCGCCGACCAGCGCGAACAGACCGATCTGGGCCTGCGAGAACCCGTGCCGGGAGATCAGCTCGTAGGCGACCGCGGTCCAGAACGCGCTGAACGCCCCGAACGCGGTGGCGTGACACAGCGCCAGCCGGCGCAACACCGGTTCGTGCCGGGCCAGGCTCCCCACTGACGCGAGCAGCTCGCGGTAGGAGTGGTCGACCGGTGGGCGGTGGATCGGCAGCACCCGCCAGATGACCACGGCCAGCACCAGCATCAGTCCGGCGGAGACGAAGAAGATCGTGCGCCATCCGGCGGCCTGCGCCATCACGCTCGACGCCGCCCGGGCCAACAGGATGCCGAGCAGCAGCCCGCTCATCACCCGCCCGACGTAGCGGCCCTCCTGGCCGGCCGGCGCGAGATGCGCGGCCAGCGGCACCAGGATCTGCGCCACGACCGACGACAGCCCCACCAGCACCGACGCCGCCAGGAATACCCCGAAGTCCGGCGCAACGCCGGTCAGCACCAGCGCCGCGCAGGTGCCGATCAGGGTGCGGACGACGAGCACCCGGTTCTCCAACAGGTCGCCGAGCGGCAGCACGAACAGCAACCCCAGGACGTATCCGATCTGGGTCATCGTCACCACGAGCGCTGCGGCGCCCCGGCTGACCCCGAAGTCGTCGGCGATCAGGTCGAGCAGCGGCTGGGCGTAGTACAGATTCGCGACGGTGAGCCCGCACGCTGCGGCCAGCACGAGTGTGATGAGCCGCAGGCGCCGCGATTGGTCGCTCACGTCGCTCACTGCGCCGAGGGTAGTGACGGGCCTACGCTCGGGAGATGCCAGCGGACTACCCAGTGCCGCCCGTCACCCGCGACCACGTCGAGGCGGCCCCGCGTCGGGTCCGAGCGATGCTCGCCGGGCACACCATCGTCGACACGGTGCACGCGCGGTACGTGTGGGAGTGGCCGCCCTACCCGCAGTACTACGTCCCGCTCGACGACGTCGCGACCGGCGTGCTCGTCGACGACGGCAAGTCCCACGGCACCACCCGCGGCCGGGCGCATCTGCACACGGTGCGTGTCGGCGACGTCGAACGAGTGGGTGCGGCGCGGGTCTTCGGCGCCGACGCGATCGAGGGCGTGGCGAACACCGTCCGCTTCGACTGGGCGGCGTTCGACGCGTGGTACGAGGAGGACGAGCAGGTGTTCGTCCATCCGCGCAGCCCGTACTCCCGCGTCGACGCGCTGCGATCCACGCGGCACGTTCGGATCAGCCTCGAGGGTGTGCTGCTCGCCGAGTCGAGCGCACCCGTGCTCGTGTTCGAAACCGGGTTGCCGACCAGGTACTACCTCGACCGCACCAGCGTCGACTTCAGCCACCTCGTGCACACGGATACCGAAACGGCGTGCCCGTACAAGGGCCGGACCACGGATTACTGGTCGGTGCGCATCGGCGACACGACCCACTCGGACCTCGCCTGGGCCTACGACTTCCCCACGGCCGCCTTGTTGCCGATCACCGGACTGATCTCGTTCTACAACGAGAAGGTGGACATCAGTCTCGACGGCGTCGACGTGCCGCGGCCGCACACGCACTTCTCCTGACGCGCTAGGCCCGCAGGCCAAGGGCCTCGGACAGCGACGCGGAACTGCGCACCGCGGCGTCGGCGCTCTCGGCCAGGATCTGGATCGCGACGTGGTCGGCACCCGCGTCGAGATGCTCGTGCACCCGATCAGCGGCGGTATCGGCGTCGCCGTGACCGACGAGCGCGTCGATGAGCCGGTCGCTGCCGCGGTCGGCGAAGTCGGCGTCGGTGAAACCGAGCCGTCGCAGGCTGGCGATGTAGTTGCTCAGCTCCAGGTACGGATCCGCGACGGTGCGCCGAGCGACTGTTCGGGCCACCTGCGGGTCGTCGTGCACGACCAGCTTCTGCTCCGGCGCCAGCAGCACCCCGTCGCCCAGCAGCTCGCGGGCCTCGCGGGTGTGCTCGGGAGTGGTGAGGTACGGGTGCGCACCGAGCGTCCGGTCGGCGGCGAGACGCAACGCCCTCGGACCGAGCGCGGCGAGCGCCCGCTTGTCCGCGGGCACCTGTTCGGCGTCGAGCACATCGAGGTACTCGACCATCGTGCGATACGGGCTGTGGTACTCGGCCGTCGCCTCCGGATGCCCGATGCCGACCCCGAGCAGGAACCGGTCCGGGAACTGCGCTTCGATGCGGCGCTGTACAGCCGCGATCGCGTGGGCGTCGTCGGCCCACATGTTCACGACTCCGGTGGCCACCACGATCGTTGTCGTTGCGGCCAGCATCTCCGTGACGATGCCGAGGTCGCCTCCGGGCGACCCGCCGATCCAGATCGCGCCGTAGCCCTGTTCCTCGAGTTCTCTCGCCCGCGTCGCCCCCAGCCGCGAACTGTGCGCCCAGATCCCGACCCGGCCCAGCCTGCTCACCTGCATGGCGGTGCAACCACGTCACGCCGCCCGCTCTTCCCGGAATGCCGAACGCATCGGGGAAGGTTGACCCCACAGATCCCCATCGGAAGGACGTCGCATGCCGCTCCCGCTCTCGATCCTCGACCTCGCCCCGGTGCGGCGCGACCAGACCGCGGGTGAGAGCTTCGCGGCGAGCGTCGAGCTGGCCCGGCTCGCGGAGGCGGCCGGCTACCGGCGGATCTGGTACGCCGAGCACCACAACATGCCGACCATCGCGTCCTCGGCCACCAGCGTCCTGATCGCACACGTCGCCGCGCACACCGAACGCATCCGGCTCGGGTCGGGCGGCGTGATGCTGCCCAATCACGCCCCGCTGGTGATCGCGGAGCAGTTCGGGACGCTCGCGGCGCTGCACCCGGGCCGCATCGACCTCGGCCTGGGCCGCGCGCCCGGCACCGACCGGACCACGCTGCGGGCACTGCGGCGCGAGGTCACCGCGGCCGACGACTTCCCCGACGACGTCCTGGAACTGCAGGGCTACCTCGCCGGCGAGTCGCTCGTCGAGGGTGTCAACGCCTACCCCGGCCGAGGGTCCGGCGTGCCTCTCTACATCCTCGGCTCGTCGTTGTTCGGCGCCCAGCTGGCGGCGCGGTTCGGGCTTCCGTACGCGTTCGCCTCACATTTCGCGCCGGCCGACCTGCAGCCCGCCGTCGCTGCCTACCGCCGCGACTTCCGGCCGTCACAGCAGCTTGCGGAGCCGCACGTGATCGCCGGAGTGAACGCGATCGCCGCCGAATCCGAGGAAGACGCAGGCCGAGCAATTCCAACGGGCCATGCGCCAACGCCTGCGTGCGCTTGCCCGGCCCGGGCTGCAGCTCAGCGACGAACAGGTCGATGCCGTGTTGGCCGGTCCCGAGGGGCAGCGCGTGCGGCAGATGGCCGTCTACTCGGCGGTGGGGCGCCCTGACGACGTCCGCGACTACCTCGAGGCGTTCGCCAAGCACGCGGACGCCGACGAACTGATCATCGCCTTCCAGTCCCCGTCCGCGGAGGACCGGCTGCGATCGGCCGAGCTCGTCGCCGAGGTGCTGCTGAACCAGCCGTGAGGCCGTGCGGCAGCATGGGGGTATGGAATTTCGATACCTCGGTTCGTCCGGCATGCAGATCTCCGAGATCACCTACGGCAATTGGCTGACACACGGCTCGCAGGTCGAGAACGACATCGCGACCCAATGCGTGCACGCGGCGCTCGACGCCGGCATCACGACGTTCGACACCGCTGACGCCTACGCGAACGGCCGTGCCGAAGAGGTGCTCGGCGCCGCGTTGAAGGGCCAGCGACGCGAATCGCTCGAGGTGTTCACCAAGGTCTTCTGGCCGGTCGGCCCGGATCCGAAGGGAAAGAACGACACCGGACTGTCCCGAAAGCACATCCTGGAAGGCCTCGACGGCTCGCTGCGACGGCTCCAGATGGACTACGTCGATCTCTACCAGGCGCATCGCTACGACGCGTTCACCCCGTTGGAAGAGACGATGCAGGCCTTCGCCGATGCCGTGCGGGCCGGAAAGGTGCTCTACCTGGGTGTCAGCGAGTGGACCGCCGACCAGATCCGTGCCGCCCACGAGTTGGCTCAGGACCTCGGCGTGAGCCTGGTGTCGAGCCAGCCGCAGTACTCGATGCTGTGGCGTGTCATCGAGGATGAGGTCGTACCCACCTGCCGCGATCTCGGCATCGGTCAGATCGTGTGGTCGCCGATCGCGCAGGGCGTGCTCACCGGCAAGTACCTGCCCGGCCAGGAGGCGCCGGCCGGCTCACGTGCGACCGACACCAAGGGCGGCGCCGACATGATCAGCCGGTGGATGAAGGACGACGTCCTGACCCGCGTGCAGGATCTCAAGCCGATCGCTGCCGACCTCGGGCTCAGCATGGCGACCATGGCCGTGGCGTGGGTGCTGCAGAACGACAACGTCAGCGCAGCGCTCGTCGGGGCGTCACGTCCCGAGCAGGTGACGGAGAACGTGAAGGCCGCCGGGGTGAAACTGCCGGAGGAGGCGATGAAGCGCATCGACGAGGCACTCGGCGATGTCGTCACCCGTGACCCGGCCAACGTCGCCAAGATCATGCCGAGGCAGCGGCCGGTCTGATCAGTCGGGCGTCTGGGTCGATTCCCGCTTGGTCTGTTCCGGCTCCGCGGTGCGCCGGTCGGAGTCCTCGAGAATGATCTCTGCCTGTTCGATCGGGTCGTCGCTGCCGGCCTTGCGCTCCTCCGGCAGCAGGTCGGCCCGCTCGATCACCCGTTCCTCGTCCGGCTGTTCGGTCATGCCGATGGTCTACCCGCGCCGGCCGGTGCCGCACACCGTGGTCGGGGTGACATGGCAATGTGGAGTGTCGTGCTGGAGTATCTCCCCGAATCGACCCCGGGGTGTCCGACGTTCGTCGACGACACCGAGTGGCACCCGTTGCTCGACGGCGAGGCGTACTTCGCGCGGCTCGACGAACTCGTCGCCGACCTGGGACGCGACGACGCGGTCCTGATCAGTTCGCTGGCCGTCGACTCGACACTGGACTTCGGCGGCCGGCGCCCGGGTGACGTCGGTTACTACGCGTTGGGCGAGCGGCTGGCCGGCGCGGCGGCGGCCGGGGCGACGGTTCGGGTGCTGATGGGTGGACGGGTCCTCGCGTCGTCGAGCCCGTGGGCACTGCTCGGCGACTTCCGGGCCAACGCCCTGCACGCCCGCCGCCTGCGCACCTGGCGACCGCCCGGATCGGACGCCACCCCGCTCGACGGCGCCGTGCTGATGGACTTCACCGGTGCGCTGCTCGGCGCCAATCACCAGAAGATCGTCGTCGTCTCGCGCGGCGGGGAGTTGACCGCGTTCGTCGGCGGGATCGATCTCGAGGACAAGCGCTTCGACGCCGAACCGCACGAGCGGCTGCGCCACCGCAACCGCCGCTGGGGGTGGCACGACGCGGTCGCGCAGCTGCGCGGCCCGGGCGCCGAGCGCGTGTGGAACATCGTCGCGCAGCGGTGGGCGGAGGCGGCGACGCTGCCGCGCAAGCACTACGTGCGGCGGTTGCCGAGGTGGGAGCAGCTGAACCCCGGCGTCATCGCGCCGGCACCCCCACCGCCGCCGCCTCAGGCGCCGCGCGAGTGTCCCGGCACCGCGGTGCGGGTGCTGCGCTCGGTGCCGCGGCGAAAGTTCGACTCGCTGCTGCCGTGGCGGCGCATCGGCTGGGACACGCTGCCCGGTACCGGTGTCCACGAGGTGTACGAGACGCTGTGCGCCGCTATCAGCGCGGCGCGGCGCTACGTCTACATCGAGGACCAGTACCTGGGCGAGTCGGTCGGCGGGGACCGCCGCTTCGAGCTCTACGGACCGCTGCGTGACGCAGCTCGGCGGGGTGCGAAGGTGATCCTCGTGGGTTCCGGGATCCGCGATCCCGATGACCCGGGATTTCACGTGCTGCCGATCAACCGCAGGCTCAATCGCGACCTGCGCGCCAAGATCGCCGATCAGCTCGGTCCGGAACACCGGGCCAATCTCGCGGTCTACCGGGTGGAGCACCTCACCGTGCACGCCAAGCTGGTGTTGATCGACGACGTGTTCGCGTGCATCGGCTCGGCGAACATGTTCAGCCGATCCATGGGCGGCGTGGACAGCGAGGTGAGCGCCGCGGTGTCGACCACGACGCCGCTGGTTCGCGATCTGCGGGTGCGGGCGTGGGCCGAGCACC
The DNA here is from genome assembly GCA_963850835.1 of uncultured Actinomycetota bacterium. GTDB lineage: Bacteria > Actinomycetota > Actinomycetes > Mycobacteriales > Jatrophihabitantaceae > Jatrophihabitans. The sequence goes on from CAWKNB010000014.1 coordinate 119,297, forward strand.
TGCGCACCCCCGTGCACGAGTCGTTCGGCGACCTCGACCTCGCGCTCGGCATGTGGGACCCGGGGTGGCTGCCGGCCGGCACGCCGCCTACGTCGTGGCGCGAACCCAGCCAGCCGCCGAACTTCGCGCCGGCCGAATCGGTGCTGCGGCGAGTGGACGCCTGACTACCACTTGTCGTGCACGAGCGGTCGGATGCGCCGGTCGTAGATGCTCCGGATCGCCGCCTTCGTGTCGTCGGACACCGGCGGCAGGCCGGCCGCCGCCGCGTTGGCACGAGCCTGCTCGACGTTGCGCGCGCCTGGGATCACCGACGTGACGCCGGGCTGGTCGATGATCCAGCGCAGTGCCAACCCGGTGGGGTTGTCCGGCGCCAGCTGCGCGAACTCCTGGGCCGCGGCAACACCGGTCTCGTAGTCGACGCCGGCAAAGGTCTCACCGACGTCGAAAGCCTCCCCGTGCCGGTTGAAGTTGCGGTGGTCGTCGGCCGCGAACGTCGTGTCGTTGCGGTAGCGGCCGGACAGCAGGCCGGAGGCCAGCGGCACCCGCGCCAGGATGCCGACCCCGGCCTCGATGGCGGCGGGCAGCACCTGCTCCAACGGCTTGTGGCGGAAAGCGTTCAGGATGATCTGCACGCTGGCCACCCCTGGCCGGCCGATGGCGAGAAGGGCCTGTTCCACGGTCTCGACGCTGACGCCGTAGTTGGCGATCACACCCTCCCCGACGAGCAGGTCCAGCGCGTCGAACACGGCGTCGTCGCGGTAGACCTCGGTGGGCGGGCAGTGCAGCTGCACGAGGTCGATGCGCTCGACATCGAGGTTGCGCCGCGAGCGGTCCAGCCACTCGCGGAAATTGCCCAGGACGTAGTTGCTCGGGACCTGATCGGCACGTCGACCCATCTTGGTGGCGACGAATACATCCGCTGTTGGGTTCGCTTTCCGAAATTGTGCGATCACCCGTTCGCTGCGGCCGTCGCCGTAGACGTCGGCGGTGTCGAAGAGGGTGACGCCCGCCGCCACCGCGGAGGCCAGGACGTCGATGGCATCCGACTCGGACACCGCGCCCCAATCGGCACCGAGCTGCCACGTGCCCAACCCGACGACAGACACCGCACGGCCGGTCCGGCCCAGAATTCGCTGTTCCACGACTCTGACGCTACCCACCCGCGGCGGCGATACTGGTGGCGTGGGTGCGATCGACGAACCGGTGGGGCCCCTGGACGCGACGGTGGTGCCGCGCTACGCAGGGCCGGCCACCTTCGCCCGGCTGCCGCGACGCGAGGACGTCGAGGCCGCGGACGTCGCGATCGTGGGGGTGCCGTTCGACAGCGGCGTGAGCTACCGGCCCGGGGCGCGGTTCGGCCCGGCGCACATCCGGCAGAGCTCGCGGCTGTTGCGGCCGTTCAATCCCGCGCTGCAGGTGTCCCCGTTCCGGGCACTGCAGGTCGTCGACGCCGGTGACATCGCCGTGAACCCCTTCGACATCGGCGCGGCGATCGCCCAGATCGAACTCGCGGCGCGCGAGCTCACCTCGGCGACCACACACTTCGTAGCGCTCGGCGGCGACCACACCATCGTGTTGCCGCTGCTGCGCGCGGTGCACGCACAGCACGGCCCGATCGCGGTGCTGCACTTCGACGCGCACCTGGACACCTGGGACACCTACTTCGGCGAGCCGTACACGCACGGCACCCCGTTCCGGCGCGCGGCCGAGGAGGGCCTGCTCGACCCCGAGCACTGCCTGCACATCGGCATCCGCGGCCCGCTCTACGACGAGCGCGACCTCCCGGAATCGGCAGACCTCGGCTTCGCGGTCATCCACAGCGACCAGGTCGAGACCCTCGGCGTCGCCGGCACGGTCGCGCAGGCCCGCGAGCGGCTCGGTGACCGGCCGGTGTACGTGTCGGTGGACATCGACGTCCTGGACCCGGCCCACGCGCCGGGCACCGGCACCCCGGAGGCGGGTGGCCTCACCTCGCGCGAGCTGTTGGGTGTCCTGCGCGGGCTGGCCGGGCTGGAGGTGGTGGCCGCCGACGTCGTCGAAGTGGCCCCTGCCTACGACCACGCCGAGATCACCGGGATCGCGGCGGCACACGTCGCCTACGAGCTGCTGTCGGTGTTCGCGCACAAATAGTCGCGTTTCCCCCCTTTTCGGTTTCCGTTGCAACTAGCAGAGTGTGCGTTGTGACGGCGACCCAGGAAAAACGGATCAGCGGCCTCGAGACCCGCTCGATCGACTACGTGCCCCTCGACGAGCGGCACGGCAAGTTGTGGCACCTCGGCCCGCTGTGGTTCATGTCCAACGCGCAGATCGCGACGCTCGCGGTCGGGCTGATCAGCATCACCGAGGGTGGCACGCTGATCTGGTCGGTGATCGCGATCGTCACCGGCGTGCTGTTCGGGACCCTGTTCATGGCGTTCCACTCGGCGCAGGGCCCGCAGCTCGGGCTGCCCCAGATGATCCAGTCCCGGCCGCAATTCGGATACCTCGGCGCGCTGCTGGTCTGGCTGTTCGCGTACATCCAGTACGCCGGGTTCAACGTGTTCAACAGCATCCTCGGCGCAAAGTCGATGCACACCACCGCGCACGGTTCCACGAAGTTGTGGATCGTGATCGTGACGGTTGTCGCGTTTGCCATCGCGATGATCGGTTACGACATCATCCACCGCGCCGAGCAGGTGCTCACCTATGTGATGCTCGTCGTCTTCGGCATCTTCACCATCGCGCTGTTCTTCCTGCACTACCCGGCCGGCACCTTCGACGTCGGCTCGTTCAAGACCACACCGTTCCTGGCTCAGTTCGGCGTGGTGGCCGGCTATCAGATCAGCTGGGCGATCTACGTGTCCGACTACTCGCGGTACCTGCCGCCCGACGTCACGGTGCGAAAGACCTTCTACTGGACCTACTGGGGTTCGGCGCTCGGCGGCGGCTGGATGATGATCGTCGGCTCGGTCCTGGTGGCCTGGGTGGGTAAGGACAATTTCAGCGGCGACGGCATCGCCGAGATCAACGCGGCCGGCGACCACGTGTTCACCGGTTTCGGCGCGATCGTGCTCATCGTGTCCGCGCTCGGGCTGGTCTCGGTCATGGCCCTGAACATGTACGGCGGTTCGCTGACCATGATCAGTGCGATCGACTCGTTCAAACGGGTGCGGCCGACGCTGTCGCTGCGGGTGCTCACGGTCGGGCTCACCGCGGTGTTGTCACTCATCGGAGCGCTGCTCGCGACCGACAACTTCCTCAAGAACTTCAACAACTTCCTGTTGTTGGTGCTCTACCTGTTCATCCCGTGGACCGCCGTCAACCTGGTGGACTATTACGTGGTGCGCCGTGGCCACTACGCGATCGCCGAGATCTTCAACCCCGACGGCATGTACGGGCGCTGGGGCTGGCGCGGCATCGTCTCCTACCTGGTGGGCTTCGCAGCGATGATCCCGTTCTTCTCGGTCGGCACGCTGTACGTCGGGTTCGCCGCGAAGGCTCTCGACGGCGCGGACATCTCGCTGTTCATCGGGCTGCCGGTGGCCGGCGTCCTCTACTGGGTGCTGTCGCGTTCGATCGACGTCGCGGCCGAGACGAGGGTGGCCGAGAACGAGGCCGAGGAGCTCGAACGCGCCGCCCACGAGCACGGTTCGGTATGAGAGACAGCATCGCCGTCGCGGCCGCGATCCGCACCGGCGCCACCTCTGCCAAGGACACCGTCGAGGCCGCCCTTGCGCGCATCGACGAGGTTGCCGACCTCAATGCCTTCACGTTCGTGAACGCCGACAACGCTCGCGCGCAGGCCGCCGAGGTCGATGCCGGCACCCGGACGGGTTTGCTGGCCGGAGTGCCGATCACCGTCAAGGACCACGTGTGGGTGCGGGGTCTGCCCGCGACGAACGGGTCGCTCGCCTTGCGTGACTTCGTGGCGCCGCAGAGCTGCGGATGCGTCGACCGGCTCGTCGAGGCCGGCGCGATCATCGTCGCCAAGACCAACAACCCGGAGTTCTGCTACCGCGGCGTCACCGGCAACGAGCTGTACGGCGACACCAGCAATCCGCATGACCCGACACGCACCTGCGGCGGTTCCAGCGGTGGCGCCGCGGTCTCGGTCGCGACGGGAGTCGTGCCACTGGCGGTCGGCACCGACGGCGGTGGGTCGATCCGCATCCCGTCGGCGTTCTGCGGCACGTACGGCATGAAGCCGACGTTCGGTCTGGTGGCGAAGATGCCCGGCTTCCGGGGCTGGCCCACGCTGTCGGTGACGGGCCCGATCGGCGCGTCGGTCCGCGACCTGCGGCTCGGTCTCGCCGTGATGGCCGGCGCGGCGGGTGCAGATCTGCTGCCGACCCCGAGAGGCGGTCGTCACGCCGGCGCCCACAGCGACGACGCGGCTGAGTGGACCGGGTTGCGGGTCGCCGTCTCGGCCGACCTCGGCGTGGGCGACATCGATCCCGACGTGCGTGACGCCTTCGAGCGAGCGCTCGACGCGATCAGCAACGCCGGCGCGATGATCGTCAACAAGCCACCGGCGCCCATCGACCCGACCACGCTGTGGGATGCCATCGCGATCCCGGAGAGCTGGGCGTCCGAGGGCCCGTTGATCGAGACCTCACCGGATCTGGTCGGCGCCGACGCCGCGGCACTGGCACTGCCAGGGCGTGACGTCCCGGCCTGGGTGTACCTCGACGCGCAGGAGGCGCGGGCGGACTATGCGCGGCGCTGGGACGAGTACTTCGCCGAGGTGGATCTGTTGCTGACTCCGACGATGCCGGTGACCGCGTTCGGCCTCGGCCGGCTCGCGCCCGAGACCATCGACGGACGGGTGGTGCCGGCGTCCTTCGATGCCTGGTGTGCACTGGCGCTGCCGGCGAACCTGGCCGGACTGCCCGCCGCCTCGGTGCCCATCGGACCGGGCCGCGACCGCCTGCCCGTCGGACTGCAGGTGATGGGTCCGCGCTGGGGTGACGACACCGTGCTGCGCGGCGCGGCGCTCGTGGACGCGGCGTGCGGCACGCTCCGTAGTGACCCAACCGCCCTCCGTTGAGTGGCGAGATGATGCGTTGAGTGGCACGCGACACGTCGCCACGCACTGCATGTCGCCACTCAACGGGGTGGGAAGCGGTTCGACCGGACGGGCCGGGAAGCGCCGGCTTCCCGGCTTATTCGGTCGAGGTCGAGGCCGCCGGATCAACCGGACGGGCCGGGAAGAGGCTTCTTCCCGGCCGACATCGAGTGCGGCCGCTCAACTCGACGCCGGCTGAGGCACGGCCGGGCCCGGCGCCGGCCTGACCGCCCGTCGCGCGCGTCTCATCAACGCGAGTGGCGACGGGGGCGACGAATCAGGCAGCCACGGCGGGCGCGACCGCAAGCTCGTCCCTCCCCGACGTGCTTGCGGCCGCGTCCGCGGGTTCGATGCCGGCGTCGGACCGCGCGGCCCGCACCTCGGCCAAGGTGAACGTCGCCACGGAGGCGGTGATCAGGCCGGCGCCGAGCAGCCGCGCGGTCGTGAGCTCCTCACCCAGCCATGCCACCGCGCTGATCAGGCCGAAGGCCGGGATCAGATTGATGATCACCGCGGCCGAGCCGGCCTCCACCACGACGATCGCCCAGTTGTAGATCAGGAAGCTCAGCGCGAAGCCGAGGATGCCGACGAGCGCGGCGGCCACCCACATCCGTGCCGCGACGTGCGTCGGCACGGCCTCGGACCCGCTCGTCCAGGCGATCATCGCGGCCGGGATCACGATGAGCGCAGCGACGGTGAACTGCCGAGCGGTGAGTGCGAGCGCGTCGCAGTCCTCGTCCACCCGGCGCGCCACGATGGTGTAACCGGCCGCGCTCAACGCGCCGCCGAGCACGAGCAGGTCCCCCAGTCCCGGGCCGGTCATCCAACTGACCTGCTCGAGCGCGACGAGGCCCAGCAATCCCGCCAGCACCGCCAACGTCAGATTGCGGGTGACGCGCTCGCGCAGGAACACCGCGGCAAGCAGGACGACGAACGTCGATTCCAACCCGATGATCACGGAGGCGTTGGCCGCACTGGTGCGTGCGAGACCGAGTGTGTCCCCGATGTAGGCCAGCGCGGGTTCGAGCAGGCCGAGCACCAGCGGCAACCGCCACTGCGCCGGCGTCCACCGCACCGGCCGCCATCCGGATCCGGTCCGCAGGCCGCGCACGACGAGGACGATCCACAGCACCACGGTCGCGGCGGCGAGCTGCACGGCCAGCAGGGTCAGCGGCGCGAAGCCGGCCAGCGCGTACTTGGTGCCGCTGGTGGCCACGCCCCACATCGCGGCCGCGACGACCAGGGCAGCCATCGCCACGCCCGCGGTCGCACGCACGCCGCCGCCGCCGCCGGATGACATCGACCGGTGCCGCCCGACCGAGCGACGCGCGCTAGGTTCCACAGCGTCACAGAGCGCCCGGAAACCGGGGTGATACGACCGGATGGAAAAGATCTTGTCCCGGCATGTATCAGTCGGGTCGGGGCGGCATCTGACTATCGACGCCACAAACGCGTCACACTCCGGGCGAAGGGGTGCACATTGATCGACGAGGAACCAGTGGCCGAGCTGGTACGAGCCGCGGCAAACGGCAGCGCGTCAGCTTGGGAGGCCCTCGTCGACCGATTCGCACCGCTGGTCTGGAGCATTTGTATGCGTTACAAGCTGTCGAGGCACGACGCTGCCGATGTCTGCCAGAACGTCTGGCTGCGACTGACCGAGCGCCTCGACACCATTCGCGAGCCCGCGGCCCTGGCCGGCTGGCTCGCTACGACCACGCGTCGGGAGTGCATGGCAGGCTTCCGACGCCACCGCAGTGAGGTACCGAACGCTATGGAACTGGACGTCGCGGCTGACGTCGAGAGCACCGATCCCGCCCGCAATCTCCTCTTCGCCGAGCGCCGCGAGGCATTGCTGGCCGCACTCGGCGAGCTCCCCGAGACGGCGCGCTCGCTGCTGACCCTGTTGATGGCCGATCCGCCCCGCACGTATCGTGAAATCAGCGACGAATTGGGCATTCCGATCGGCAGCATCGGCCCGACCCGGGCCCGATACCTGGAGCGTCTGCGCCAATCGCCGGCGCTCGCGGGATTTCGACCGGCCGGCGGCCCGGCGGTCATGGGAGGGGATCACCGATGAGGCCAGACGACTGGATCGCCGACGATGACCTGCTCCTCGACGAGCTGCGCAGCGCTTTGCGCGAGGCCGCCCCGGTGCCCGCTGACGTCGTGACCGCCGCGAAGGCTGTCTACACGATGCGCACGCTGGACGAGGAACTCGCCCGGCTGTCCTACGACTCGATGGCCGACCCCGAACTCGCCGGTGCGTTTCGCTCCGAGCCGATGTCGGTGCGCAGCCTGGTGTTCGGCATCGGCGACACCACCCTCGACGTCGACGTGCTCGCCGACTCCTTCGTCGGCCAGCTCAGCCCGGCCCTGCCCGGCAGCATCGTCGTCGAGACCCGCTTCTATCCGCCGCGCCGCGCCGACATCGATCCGATGGGGATGTTCTCGGTCCCGCTGTGCCCGCCCGGCGACGTCCGGTTCCGCGTCGAACCCAGTGACGGCGACGGGTTCGTCACCGAGTGGACGCGGATCTGAGCAACGGCTTGTTCGGGATGCGGGGCACGCCCTTCGTCCGGGGCGACGTCGACAGCAACTGTTGCGCGGCGGCGCGTGCGCCGTACCGGTTCGGGATCGTGGCTGCTGCGATCGCGCCGCTGGCCGTCGCTGCTGCGAACGAGGTCCCGCTCCAGCTCGCGAATCCGTCGAACTGCTGGGAGTCGAGCTCGTCGGCCGGCCACGGACCCTCCTGGTCCGGATGCTTCGGCACACGCACGTCACCTCGCAGGTAGGTGCTGACCACCCGTTCGCCGATCGCGACCGCGTCCAGCCACGGGGTGTCGAGTGCCGGGCTCCACGGGCACTGCCGCCCGCGCGCGTCCACGGCCCCGACCGCGATGACCTCTTCGAGCGCGGCCGGCCACATGGGCCGAACCGGATCCGTGCGATGGCCGTGGTTGCCCGCGGCGGCGACGACCACGACGTCCGGGTCCAGGCGGTCCAGCGCCGTCACGAGCACCAGCGGCGGCTCGTCGTCGTCGGTGAAGCACCCGAGCGACAGGTTCAACACGTCGACGCCGAGATCGGCGAACCGCACGATCTCTTTGGCCACCGTCCAGGTGTCGGCCTGCCCGTCGTCGCCGAGCACCCGTCGCGCGGTGACTGTTGCGCCGGGCGCCTGCTGCAGGATCAGCCCGGTGACGAAGGCGGCATGGCCGTCGGTGTAGAGCGGCCGGTCGTCGTCCAGGAGGTCGAACGGCGCCGCCTGGTAGGCGCCGCTGATCCACCTGTTCTCGTACAGCGCGGTGTCCGCGACGCCGACCCGCACCCCCGCGCCCGGATACGAGACGCGCCGTTGTGGCTGCTCGACCGACATCTCCGGCAACCCATTGCCGCCGAAACCGATGTTGTGCAGGTCGCCCACCTGCGCCAGCATCCGGTTCTTTCCGATGCTGGGGGTGAAATGGTAGGTCTCGCGGAAGTACTCGTGCAGCTCGCGAATCAGTTGATCCAACGGCGAACGCTTCTTACCCCGCCCGGGTTCGAACACCTTGTTCAGTGACTCGTCGTCGAGGTAGAGCAGTTCCAGCCCGAGCAGCGGATCGGAGTCGACGTCGCTGACCACCACACCAAGCGAGTCGAGCTTCGCTGTCACCGCGCGCGTGTGGGAGTTGGCCACGACGAGCTGTTCCGGGGCGAATATCTGTCCGTCGGCAATGGTCGGGAATCGCGACACTCGAGCCTCCCTAGAGTGAGGGTGGTAGCGATCGGGGGCGCTGCCAGACTACCGACAGCTGATCAACGCCACGCAGAGGAACAGCCATCGCCGCCAGTCGAGCAGCAGCACCCCGGGCGAATGTCGATTCCTCGCCCGAAGCGGTGCTGCGGCTCGTCGATACCCATCCGACGCGCGCTCAGCGGCAGGCGCTGCGGCTACTGCCAGATGCCCTCGCAGAGAGCAGGTTCTCCGACGCGTCGGTCCTCGCCCGCGCGGCCGGCCTGGCCTCGATGCACGTCAGCGACCTCGAGACCGCCGCCGACTTCGCGCACGCGGCGGTGACCTACGCCGAACTGGCGTCGGCCACAGCGCTGCTCGGCGAGGCGCGAATGAGCCTCGCCGCGATCCTGGTGCGACAAGGTGACGTGCACGGCGCTCTGGATGCCATTGACGCCGCGCTGTCGACCTTGCACGGCGTACACCGTGCTCGGGCCCGCGCCCAACGCGCGGGGATCAGGCAGCAGCTCGGCCAGTTGGATGCCGCGCTGAACGACTACCGGCAGGCCATTCCCGCCCTGCGCCGGGCCGCAGACTGGACCTGGGTGCAGCGCGCGCTCGGAAATCGAGCGGTGCTCTACATCTATCGCTCACAGTTGTCGGCGGCGGCCACCGATCTCGCTGAAGCCGAAGCCGTGTGCCGAGCTAACGGGCTCGATCTCCAGCTCGCCCTGGTGTTCGACAATCTCGGGTTCCTCAATCTGCGCCGCGGAGACCTCCCCGCGGCGTTGCACGCGCTCGACGAGGCGGAACGCAGGCATGCGGCGGTCGGCGCACATCCGGGGACGGTGCTAGTCGACCGCGCGGAACTGCTGCTGTCGGTCCGACTGATCGCCGAGGCGCGTGAGACGGCTCAGCGTGCGGTCGACGAGTTCGGCCTCGTTCACCGTGACATCGCCTTGCCGCAAGCCCAGCTACTGCTCGCCGAGACATCGTTGCTGAGCGGGGCGACGGAGACCGCACTGGCTGCGGCCAACTCCGCGCTCGCCCGCTTCCGGCGCCAGCACCGCGCCGAGTGGGTCGCGCTCGCACGCTTTGCCGTGCTGCGCTGCAAACTGGCCGCAGCCGAGGGCCGAAAGCCGACCGCTCGCGCCGTGGCCGACGTCGCCGCAGACCTCGAACAGCACGGCTGGACGATCCCCGCCCAGGACGCGTACATCCTCGCCGCGCGGATCGCCATCGAGCGCAACCACGTCGACGCGGCCGAGCGACTCCTGCACGGCGCCGCGGCGTGGCGCCGGCGCGGTCCGTCCGAGATCCGATCGCGTGGGTGGCACGCCGAAGCACTGCTCCGCCTGGCCACCGGACACCGCCGGGAGGCGGCCGCGGCGTTGCAGGCCGGCATCCGGGTCCTCGACGAACACCAGGTCACGCTCGGCGCCGCGGATCTGCGCACGCACGTCTCCGGCCATCGACAGGCACTCGTCGACCTGGGCCTGCGGCTGGCGATCGAGTCTCGGCACGCACGTCGGGTGCTGGCCTGGGCCGAGCACGGCCGGGCGTCGGCGCTGCGGCTGCGGCCGGCGCACCCGCCTCAGGACGCGGCGCTGGCGCAACTGCTCGTCGAGCTGCGGGCTGCGACCGCAGCCATCGATGAGCTGCAACGTGGCGGCAAGGACACGACGCACGCGCTGCGCACCCAGGCCGCCATCGAGCGACGCGTGCGCGACCGGGCCCGGTTCGTGCCGGGCGCCCGGGCCCGGACGCAGCGGCCCTCGGTGAGCGAGCTGGCGGAGTCTCTCGGCGACCGCGCGCTGGTGGAGTTCGTGATCAACGAGGATCAGCTGTACGCGGTGACCGTGACCGACTCGGTCGTGCGCCTCACCCGCCTCGGCCCGGCCGCACCGCTCGCGAAGCTGGCCCAGTACCTCGTGTTCGCGCTGCGCCGGATCAACATCGGCGCCCGCGCCCGACGCCGTGGTGACAACGGGTCGGATGCGCGGCAGCTGCTCGGACAGGTGGCGCACGAACTGGACGACGCGCTCCTGCGGCCGATCGCGCACCTCATCGGCGACCGGCCGCTCGTCATCTCACCGACCGGATTCCTCCAATCGCTGAACTGGCCACTGCTCGACAGTTGTCTCGGCCGGCCGATCACCATTGCGCCTTCGGCCGGGCTGTGGTTCCACGCGAACCACATCGCGCCGCACTCAGGCGGCATCGCCGCGATCGCCGGACCGGCACTGCGCGTTTCCGAGCCCGAGGCGCGAGCGGTCGCCGCGCAGTACCCGCACGCCGACCTGGTGTTGAGCGCGGACGCCAGCGTCGCAGCCGTGATGGCCGCGCTGAGTCACAGCCGTCTGGTCCACGTCGCCGCGCACGGCCGGTTCCGATCGGACAACCCGCTGTTCTCGTCGCTGCGGCTCGCCGACGGCCCGCTCACCGTCTATGACCTCGACACCCTGCACCGCGCCCCGCAGCTCGTCGTGCTCGCGGCCTGCGATGGCGGGTCGTCGGCCGTCGCAGAAGGTGATGAGCTGCTCGGGTTGGCGACCGGGTTCCTCGGCCTGGGAACCAACGTGCTCGTCGCGCCCACCGGCCCGGTGTCCGACGAGGACGTCGCGCCGCTGATGGTCGAGTTCCACCGCCAACTGCGCGCCGGATCGACGGTCGCGGACGCGCTGGCACTGGTGCAGCTGCAGGCCGCGCAGGCCGAAGCGGGCCGGACCTTCGCGGCCGCCGCCAGCCTGACCTGCTTCGGTGCCGGACATTCGGTCCGCGTCGTCTCGGCCGACGTCGCCTGACCCCTCGCTAGGATCGCGAAACCATCAGCAACTGAGGGGAATCTCGTGATCAGCCGCCGCCGACTGCCGGAACTCATGGAACGCGAGCGGGCGACCTTCGCGGCGCGCAATCCGAAGTCGCAGGCAGCGTTCGGGCGCGCGGAACATCTGTTCGGCCGGGTGCCGATGACCTGGATGAACAAGCGCGCCGGCGCGTTCCCGCTCTATCTCGACCGGGCGCGGGGCGCGACGGTCACCGACATCGACGGCAACCCCTATGCCGACTTCGCGCTGGGCGACACCACCGCGATGGCCGGGCACTCCCCTACGCCGGTCGTCGACGCGGTCGCGCGACGTTTCGGCGAGCTGGGCGGGGCGAGCGCCATGATGCCGACCGAGGACGCCGAGTGGGTCGGCGCGGAGCTGACCCGCAGATTCGGCCCCACCCGATGGAGTTTCGCGCTCACCGCCACCGACGCCAATCGATGGGCGATCCGGCTCGTGCGAGCCATCACCGGTCGGCCGAAGATCCTCGTCAACAGCTACTGCTACCACGGCTCGGTCGACGAGACGCTCATCGTCGCGTCCAACGAACCCGACAGCGGCGGCGAGAGCCGTGAAGGCAACGTCGGTGCGCCGTTCGACGTCACCGTGACCAGTCGCGCCGCCGAGTTCAACGACCTCGACGGCCTCGAACGCCAACTCGCGCACCGCGACGTCGCGGCGATCCTGATGGAACCGGCGCTGACCAACATCGGCATCGTGCTCCCCGAGCCCGGCTATCTCGACGGTGTCACCGAGCTCGCCCGTCGGTACGGGTCGCTCCTGATCATCGACGAGACGCACACGTTCTCCGCCGGACCCGGTGGGTGCTGCGCGGCATGGGGTCTGACGCCGGATCTCGTCGTCATCGGCAAGGCCATCGGTGGTGGGATGCCGGCCGGCGCCTACGGCATGTCAGCCGAGTTCGCCGAACGAGTACTGCGCCGCACCGACCTCGATCTCGTCGACATGGGCGGTGTCGGCGGCACGATGGCCGGCAACGCGCTGTCGATCGCCGCGACCCGCGCCACGTTGGAACACGTGCTCACCGATGACGCCTTCGCGGACATGATCGCGTTGGCGACGACGTACACCGAGGGCATCGGCAAGGTGTTCAGCGAGTTCGAAGCGCCCTGGTCGATCAACCAGCTGGGCGCCCGGGCGGAGTACCGCTTCTGCCCGCAACCGCCGCGCGACGGCACCAGCTCACGTGCGGTCGAAGACATCGAGCTCGACGACTACTTCCACCTCTACCTCGCCAACCGCGGCGTGCTGCTCACGCCGTTCCACAACATGGCGCTGATGTGCCCGCAGACGACCGGGCAGCAGGTCGCAGACCATGTCGAGCTCATGCGCGCCGCCACGGCCGAGCTCGCGAGCTGATGACCGAGCGGCCGGAGGTCGCGATCGTCACCGGTGCCGGCAGCCCGGGCGGCATCGGTTTCGCGGTGGCGCGCCGGTTGGCCGAGCGCGGCACGCGCGTCGTCATCACCTCGACCACGTTGCGAATCCACGATCGGGTCGCCACGTTGCGCGCAAATGGCGCGCAGGTGGTCGGTGTCGTTGCCGACCTGACGGATCCCGCCGCCGCCGACCAGCTGGTCGACCATGCGATTGCGCAGTTCGGCGGCGTGGATGTGCTGATCAACAATGCCGGGCTGGCCTCGGTGCTCGACCCGGATCGGGCCGCGACCGTCACCGACATTGCCGACGACGATTGGCATCGCGCGCTCAGCCGCAATCTCGACACCGCGTTCTATCTGACCCGCGCGGCACTCGTCCCGATGCGCGCTTCCGGCTACGGCCGCGTCGTCAACGTCGCGTCGGTGTCCGGGCCGGTACTCGCCTATCGCGGCGACGTCGGCTACCACGCCGCGAAGGCGGCCCTCGTCGGCCTCACCCGGTCGGCGGCCGTCGACGTCGCCGAGCGACGGGATCACGGTCAACGCCGTCGCACCGGGTTGGATCGCCACCGGCTCGTCGACGGAACACGAACTGCGGATGGGCGCGGCCACCCCACTCGGACGTCCCGGCAAACCGCAGGAGGTCGCCGGCCTGGTCGCCTACCTCGCCGGGCGCGACGCCGCCTACATCACCGGCCAGGTCATCGTGGTCGACGGTGGGAACTCGATCATGGAGGAACGCGGGTCGTGACGCTCGGCTCGGCGGGGGGCGTCATGGTGCGGCCGGCAGCTAGTGTCTGCGCGTGGCAATGAGCGCCGGTTCGCGCACGAAGGCGTGGGTCCTGCCGATCGCAGTCGGGATCCTTGCGTTCATCGCGTTGGCATTCGCGGTCGGCGGGCTCGCCCTCTACCTGCTGCTCGGTCGCAGCGGCCCGACCGAACACCACAATGCGTCGTTCCGCTTCGGCCAGCGCGTCCTGGACGACATCTACGGCACCTTGAGCGGATCGGTCGACGGCGCCTGCCGCGTCGCAGTTGCAGCCGCACCGCACAAGCCCACCGACTTCGACCTGGATGAAGCGATCGCCGGGTGCAAGTACGAGGAGCAGACATTCGACGACTGATGGTGCCCGCGGCGCAGGCCGGCGAAGCGATCGGGGCAGTCGTCGTAGTCGACGTCCTGCGCGCGTTCACCACTGCGGCCTACGCGTTCTCGGTCGGCGCCCGACGGATCTGGCTGGTGGCGTCGGTCGAGGAAGCGCTCGCGGCGAAGGCACATCGGCCGGATGTCGTGCTGATGGGCGAGGACGGCGGTCGGCGGGTCGGCGGCTTCGACTTCTCCAACTCGCCGGCCGAGGTCGCCGCAGGCCGATCTGCAGGGTCGCGACGTGGTGCAGCGGACCTCCGCGGGAACCCGCGCGGTGGTGGCGGCATCAGCGGCCACGCGATGCTGGTGCGCCAGCCTGGTGTGCGCCTCGGCCACGGCGAAGGCCGTGATCGCAAGCGATCTGGGCGATCCGACCTACGTCATCAGCGGGTGGCGAGACGCGGCGCGACCCGGTGACGACGACCTCGAGACCGCGCGGCTGATCGAGCGAGTTCGCATCGGCGAACCGATCCGCGCGCAGGAGACGGCAGCTGCGGTCGCGGCGAGTCGCGAGGCGGCGGTCACGCTGGCGCTCGGTGCCGGACATGTCGATCCCCGCGACATCGAGTACGCAATACGCGTCGACGCCTTCGACTTCGCCATGGAGGCCCGGCGGTCCGCAGCCGGGCTGGAACTGTTCAGCCTTTGACGTAGGAGAGTTTCGCCGTGATGAGCCCATCAGCGGTGTCGATCACGTCGATGCCCCGCACGTGGCCGCCGTCCCACTCGTAGCGCCAGAGCTGAACCAGACGGTCCCCGGCGACGAAGGAATCCTCGACGCTGAAACGGCTGTGCGGATCGGTGATGATCGCCGCCCACACGTCACGGATCGCACTCTTCCCCACGAAGCGGGTGCCGTCGGGCGCCGGCCCGGTGGCGTCGAACACGCAGTCGTCACTGACCAGCGCGAGCGCGGCTTCGAGGTCGTGCCGGTTCCACGCGTCGTTGAACCGATCGACGAGATCGCGCATGGGAGCAGGCTAGTGGCCGACCCGGTAACGAACATGCGTCGCGTACGCAGACGGCACGACTTCGACAGGTGTGAGACCCGGGTCGGGGACGCCGTCGAAGAGCCGCTCGCCCGACCCGAGCAGGATCGGGACGATGTCGAGCACCAGGTCTTCGATCGCTCCTGCGACCAGCGCCTGGCGTACCGTGCTCGCCCCACCCGCGATGTCGACGTCGAGGTCGCCGGCCGCCTCCTTCGCCTGCGCCAATGCGGATCCGAGACCGTCGGTGACGAAGTGGAACGTCGTGCCGCCGGCCATCGGAATCGGGTCGTGCGGGTGATGGGTGAGCACGAACACCGGTGCGTGATAGGGCGGCTCCTCACCCCACCAACCGCGCCAGTCCTCGTCCCACTCGCCGCGGATCGGCCCGAACATGTTGCGACCCATCACGTACGCACCGCGCCCGGCGAGGATCGCGTCGCGCATCGGGGCATCGGCCTCGTGGCCGGGCTCGTCGGCATGGAAGTGCCACTGGTGCAGCGCCAGGCCACCCGCGCCGATCGGGTCGTCACGGGTCTGGTTCGGACCCGCGACGAATCCGTCGAGCGATATGGACATGTGGCACTTGATGCGGCTCATTGCATCTCCCGTGATTTCCGAAATGGTCAGGCGTCGGTGAGGACGACCCGGTTACCGTCCGGATCGGCCAGCATCAGGATGCGCGACGACGACGCGGGGGCCGGGCCGTCGTGCTCGATGCCCGCCTCGCGCAGGCGGCGTGCTGCGTCGTCGAGATCGGTCTCGTCGAGCACCATCGACGAGCGACCTGCCCGATCGGGCTCGGACCACACCTGCACGCCGTAGCTGTCCCCGAGGTGCCACTCGAGCAGGCCGGGCATCGGCCGGGCGTCCGGCCCGCGGCCGAACAGGCGGGTGTACCAGTCCTCGGCGGTGTCGAGGTCGCTGACGGTCGATTGGGCGAGCACGCGGTGAATCACGCTGACTCCTCACATGTGGTTGTATTCTGCAATCACTACGTCCTGACCGTAGACAGAAGTGTCTCTGAATTGCAAGCACTTTCTCGGAGGTGGCCATGGCCGATCCCAGATCCGGATGCCCGATCAATGCCGCCGTCGAGGTGCTCGGCGACCGCTGGAGCCTCGTGGTCCTGCGCGACATCATGTTCGGCGACCGCCGGCATTTCCGGACGCTGCTCCGCAACTCGGACGAGGGCATCGCCTCCAACATCCTCGCCAGCCGGCTGCGGGCCCTGGTCGACAACGGGCTGCTGACCCGCGACGACCCGGGCCGTGGGCGGCGGGCCGACCTACAGCCTCACCGACGCGGCGATCGAACTGGTCCCGCTGCTCGCCGAACTCGGCTGGTGGGGACTGCGCCACCGACCGACCACGCGACCCCTGCGGGTGCGAGCGCAACTGCTCTACGACGGCGGGCCGCCGATGTGGGACGACTTCATGGCCGAGTTGCGCGAGCGCCACCTCGGGATCACGCGACCGGACACCGGCCGAGCGTCGGTGAGCGAACGACTCGCGGCCGCGTATGCCGACGCCGTCGGCCAATCCACATCCGAGGATGACAGGATTGATGCTGCCGTTGGAGGTGGAGCATGACCGGACTCGTGGCTGTGCTCGTCGGCGCAGCGCTGTGCTTCGCCGGCGTGGCGTCGATGCACCTCGCCGTGTTGCTCTCCGGCTTCGGAGTCTGCTGGATGCTCGCCGATCTCCTCGGCGCCTCGACTTCCGCCGCGCTGCTGATCGGACTCATCGGCGCGGTGGTGGGCTGGATCGTCGTCAGCCTCGTCTTCCGAGCGGCCATGTTCTTCGTCGGCGCCGTGGTCGGGGCGGTGATCGGCGCCAAGCTGTACTCGGCACTCGACACCGACCGCAATGTCGCGATCGCGCTGATCTTCACGGTCGGGTTCGCGTTCCTGTCGGGTTGGCTGGCCAACCGCTGGCGGGTGCGGATGCTGTTGTTCCTGACCGCAATCGGCGGCGCCGGCATCGTGTTGAACGGCCTCGGGCGCGCGGTGCACTCGCTGGACTGGATGCGCCGGCCCACCTCGGCCGCCGAACAGGTGCTCGACGTCGTGCTGTGGGCCGGCCTGGCCGTGCTCGGCTGGGCGACCCAGCGGCAGGTCTCGGCCCGAGCACTCGAACGCGATCGCGCCCGCAAGTGAACTTCGGGAAACGAAAGATCTCGATAGCGTGGCTCCCACCGCCTGTGATGTGTTGATCATCGGAGGTGGCATCGCGGGTGTGTCGGCGGCCTGCGAACTCGCCGCGACGCGCACGGTCACCGTGCTGGACATGGAGGCCACGCTGGCCTATCACACCACCGGGCGATCCGCGGCCATGTTCCTCGAGACCTACGGCGGCCCGGCGATCCGGGCGCTCACCGTCGCGAGCCGCGATTACTTCGAGCATCCGCCGGACGCGCCGCTGCTCTCGCCGATGCCACGGTTGTGCATCGCCGGCCCGGGTCGTGCCGTCGCGGTGCACGAGTTGTACGAGGCCACCAGCGCGCTGATCACCGGCGTCGAGTTGCTCACGTCCGGCGACGTGGTGGGCATCGCGCCCCTGCTGCGCGGTGACCGGATCGAGGCCGCGATGCTCGAGCCGGACGCGATGGAGATCGACGTGCATGCCCTGCACCAGGGTTACGTGCACGGTCTGCGCAGCCGCGGCGCCACGATCACGACCTCGTCGCGCATCGTCGCCGCGCAAGCGCATGAGGGCGGCTGGTCGGTGCGCGATGCCGCCGGCACCGAGTGGTGGGCGCCTGTGGTCGTCAACGCCGCCGGCGCATGGGCCGACGCCGTCGCCGAACTGTTCGGCGCCCGCCCGGTCGGGCTCAGACCTCTGCGACGCACGGCATTCATGGTCGACGCCCCACCGGGAACCGGTGGGCCGCTCGTCGACGACATCGACGAGGGTTACTACTTCAAGCCGGACGCCGGCCGGCTGCTGTGTTCGCCCGCGGACGAGTCGCCGCAGCCGCCGCTCGACGCCCGGCCGGACGAGGTCGAGATCGCCCGGGCGATCGAGGCGATCAACGAGGTGACCACGCTGGACATCCGGCATGTCCGTTCGGCGTGGGCGGGCCTGCGGACCTTCGCCGCCGACCGCACGCCCGTCGTGGGTCACGACCCCGCCGTCGACGGTTTGTTCTGGTGTGCCGGGCAGGGCGGCTACGGCATCCAGACCGCACCTGCGCTCGCCCGCACCGCGGCGGCTCTCGTCGCAGGCGATCCACTGCCGCCCGACGTCGCCGCCCACGGCGTCACTCCCGCGACGCTGGCCGCCGATCGTTTCGAAACGATCAAGGACTATTGACAAGGTTTGTAAAAACTGCCAGGTTCGTCGCTGCTCGGTGTGCACGGATCGGTGCGCGCCATCGACTGCTTCGGTGGAGGGACGCTGACCAGATCCGCGTCGGGTGGCGCCTCCCCCGCCGCCACCCGACGCGGGTCTCTTTGTCAGTGGTCGTTCCTAGTCTCGACCCGTGTCCAGTCAGAGCATGCGACGCAGCACCCGCGCAAGCAACGCGACCGCAGCCGGATAGGCGCGCTCACTCGGCTTCGAGAATCCGACCAGCAGGCCCGCAACGTGTGGAGC
Source organism: uncultured Actinomycetota bacterium (assembly GCA_963850835.1). Taxonomy (GTDB): domain Bacteria; phylum Actinomycetota; class Actinomycetes; order Mycobacteriales; family Jatrophihabitantaceae; genus Jatrophihabitans. Next base: position 138,016 of record CAWKNB010000014.1, read on the forward strand.
GTCGTCGAACGAATGCATCGCCATCCCTTCCAGCGCCAGGCCTTCGGCCGCCGCGTTCGCGATGACGTCCTTCTCGGACGGGCCGTGAGCCGGCAGCAGGACCGGCGACTGCAGGCCGGCCGGCACGCCGGCCACGCCGACGTCGAGCTCGGGTCCCACGTGCGCGAGCGTCTCGATCAGCAGATCGCGGCGCCGGCGATACCGCAGGCGCATGGTGCGGATGTGCCGGTCGTAGCCGTGGCTGGTGATCAGGTCGGCCAGGGTCAGCTGGCTGATGGTCGGCGCGCTGAGGTCGGTGCTGCGCTTCACCTCGATCATCGGTTCGATCAGCCGGTGGGGCAGCACCATCCAGCCCAGCCGCACGCCCGGCGAGAGCGTCTTCGACGCCGTGCCGAGGTAGACGACCTGTTCGGGCGCGGTGCCCTGCAGGGAACCGATGGGCTGACGCTCGTAGCGGAACTCGCCGTCGTAGTCGTCCTCGACCACGATCGCGCCGGTGGCCCGCGCCCAGGACGTCAGCTCCCGGCGCCGCGTCGGGTGCATCACGACGCCGGTGGGGTATTGGTGCGCCGGGGTGACCACGATCGCGGCAGCACCCACCTCGTCGAGCCGGTGGGCGGCCAGGCCACGCGCGTCGACCGGCACCCCTGCGATGCGGTGGCCGGCGAGTCGCACCACCGGCCGGTGCATGGCGAACCCCGGGTTCTCCATCGCCACCACATCCTGGCCGGCGGCCCGCCACGCCATGGCGAGCAGCGACAGCGACTGCGTGGTGCCGGAGGTGATCATGACCTGGTCGGTCGACGCGTGCACCCCGCGGGTTCGTGCGAGGTAGTCGACCAGCGCCGATCGCAGTTCGCGCCGGCCCCGCACGTCGCCGTACCCGTAGGCCCGGTCCGGGGCCGCGGCGACGGCGCGGCGGGTGCTGCGCATCCACGCCGACACCGGGAAGGAGCTGACGTCCGGCGTGCCCGGGCGCAGATCCAGCCGGACGTCGGACCCGCGCCGGCCCTCCGCGCTGGCCGCGGTCCCCGGGCCGAGATCGGCCACCACCGTGCCGGCGCCCTGACGAGCGACGAGATACCCCTCCGCGACCAGTTGGTCGTAGGCCGCGACGACCGTGCCCCGGGCGATCCCGAGATCGCCGGCGAGCGCGCGGCTGGACGGGAGCAAGGTGCCCGCGACGAGGCGGCGCGTCTGGATCGCCGAGCGCAGCGCGTCCTCGAGGCTGGCCCGCTGACCGCTCCCGGCGGTCTCCACATGCAGGTCGACTCCGGCAGTGGTCCATGAAGACGTCATCGGATTGGACCTTATCGCTGATCCACGGCGGCCCTAGCGTGGCTGGTGTGTCCACCCTGACCGCTGCCGCCGCTGGTGGCTCCGAGCCGCCGGTGGTGCCGCCGCGCCGGCTCGATCTCGATGCGGAGTTGCCCGCGGCGCGGCGCGCCCTCGACGCGCTCGAGGCGGTCGTGCGCCGGTCGTCGCTGGAGCCGAGCCTGCTCGAACTCGTGCGGCTGCGGGCCTCGCAGCTCAACGGGTGCGCCTTCTGCGTCGAGGTCCACAGCCGCGACGCACTGGCGCACGAGGCCACCGAGCGGCGCATCTTCGCCGTGCCGGTCTGGCGCGAAGCCCCGGTGTTCACCCCTCGCGAACGTGCCGCGCTCGAGCTGACCGAACAGATGACCCGCCTGGCCCAGGAACCGATCACCGACGAGGACTACGACCGCGCCGCCACGCACTTCACCACGCACGAACTGGCGGAATTGATCTGGGCCATTGCGATCGTGAACACCTGGAACCGCCTCGAGGCGACAACCCGCGCCTGGAGTCCAGAGTGTCCGGAATAACCCAATAGGAGAAGGAGTACGCGGTGAACGAGTCAGACGATCGGCCCGGGGGCCGAGTCGTCGGTGGGATCACGCCCGACCGGCGTCGACCCGCACCTGCCATTCGTCGGCCGAAGACCCGGCCGGCGGACTCGATCGGCAAGCGGGCACCGCTCGGCCTGCCGTGTCACGTGCACGACGCGAATCTGTGGTTCGCGGAGTCACCGGTCGACCTCGAGCGGGCCAAGGCGCTGTGCGGCACCTGCCCGGTCCGCTCCGAGTGCCTGTCCGGTGCCCTGCGCCGCCGCGAGCCGTGCGGGGTGTGGGGCGGGGAGATCCTGCGCAGCGGCCGGATCCTGCCCTACAAGCGTCCCCGCGGTCGGCCACGCAAGTACCCGATCGCCGCGGATCCGGACGTCCGCAAGTCCGCCTGACCCTGATGATCATGCAGGTACGGGCGCCGGAGCGCCCGTGGGTGCATGATCATCACGACTCGCCGGGTGCGGCCACCTCGATCAGATCCATCGCGGCAAGCTGTTCGGGCGGCAGGTCGCGCACCTGGGCGAGGATGCTCTCCTGGCGAGCGGCGATCCGTTCGTCCAGCACCCCGCACAGCGGGAAGACGATCGCGCCGGCCTGACGCACCGCTGCGACGTCGACGAGCGGGGCGCGAACCGAGGTCACCGCGACCGCGTTGACGGCGCCGTCGGCACCCTGCGCGACGCCCACGGTGTAGGTCTCGCGCGGGTTGGCGGCCGGATCGGCGTGATAGTCACGCAGGTGCAGCAGCACCCGGTGCCACTTCATCGTCTCGCCGGCGGCGCCATCCGCGTCTTCCAGGTCGGCCTCGGCAAGGCCACCGGGTCCGAACGCGCGACCGTAGGACAGCAACGCGAGGGTCCACAGCGCCTCGATGCCCGCCTCGTCGGAGTCGGCGGCGCCGCGACCCCCGGCATCGCCGAGGAGGGTGAGCAGCCGTTCGCAGCAGTGCAGCACGGTCTGCAGCTCGTCGTAGGCCTCGACCAGCCGGATGAGCGCGCCGGCGTCGTCGGACTCCAGCCTCCGGATCGAGGTCGGTACCGCAGTGTCGGGCTCGGCCATGATGATCTCCTCTCCGGAACGGGGCTGGTCAGCGGAAGATCGTCGCGTACAGCAGGTAGCAGTTGAGCGCGATGATGGTGCCGGCGACGGTGCACAGCAGGCCGGTCGTCACTCGCGAGTTCGCCAGCGCGCCCATGATGTCCCGGCGCCGGGCCAGCAGCAGCAGCGGGATCAGTGCGAACGGGATGCCGAAGGACAGCAGCACCTGCGACACGACGAGCGTGACGGTCACCGGCAGCCCCAACGCGAGCACCGCCAGCGCGGGCAGCATCGTCAGCGCCCGCCGTGCGAACAGCGGGATGCGGCGCCGGATGAAGCCCTGCATCACGACCTGGCCGGCGTACGTGCCCACGCTCGACGACGACACCCCGGAGGCGAGCAGGGCCACCGCGAAGGCCATCGCCGCGCCGCCCCCGGCGAGCTGCGCCAACCCGTCGTGCGCGTCTTCGATCGACTCGGCGGCGCTGCCGCCGACGTGGTGGAACACCGAGGCCGCCACCAACATCATCGTGATGTTGATCAGCCCGGCGATGCCGAGCGCCATCACGACGTCGAGGCGCTGGAACCGCAGCAGCTTGCGACGTTCCCCGTCGTCGCGGCACGACACCCGGCGCTTGGTCAGCGACGAGTGCAGGTACACCACGTGCGGCATGACCGTCGCCCCGACGATGCCGGCCGCCAGCGCCACACTGCCCGGGCCGGCGAAGCCGGGCACCAGCCCGCGCACCGCTTCGCCCGCATCGGTGCCGACGGTGACGAGGTCGTACCCGAAGCCGAGCAGCACCAGCCCGAGCAGGGCGGCGATCGCGAGCTCGAAGCGCCGATGGCCGCGCTGTTCCAGGGCAAGGATGCCGAACGCGACCACCGCGGTGATCAACCCGGCGGGCAGCAGCGGGATGCCGAAGAGCAGATTGAGCCCGATCGCAGCGCCGACGAACTCGGCGATGTCGGTGGCCATCGCGACCACCTCGGCCTGCACCCACAGGCCCACCGACACCGGCCGCGGGTAGGTGTCGCGGCACAGTTCCGGCAGGTCGCGACCGGTGACCACCCCGAGCTTCGCCGACTGGTACTGCACCAGCATCGCCATCAGGTTGGCGAGCACCACGACCCAGATGAGCAGGTAGCCGTACTTCGCGCCCGCGGAGAAGTTGGTGGCGAAGTTGCCGGGGTCGATGTACGCGACGGCCGCGACGAACGCCGGGCCGATCAGGTAGAGAACGCCCCGCAGTCGCCCGGAGGAACGCAGCTCCTCGAAGGCGCCGACCTCGGCGTCGGCGGCGATGCCCAAACCACCGGAACCGGCGGCGTCTGGACGCTCGCCGGCCGGCGCGGCAGCGACCACGGCCAGGACTCCGCTCAGCTCACCCGACCGACGGACCGAGCCCCAGCGACTGCGGCGTGCTGGCATCCGGCGACGGCTGGTGAAGTCCCTCGTCGAGCTGGCCGTATTCGGTCATCAGCGCGCGGCTGCCGCCCCACGGCGTCGACTCCTCGGCGATCAGCGTGTTCGTGGTCAGCAACAGTCCGGCGACCGACGCGCCGTTCTCCAGCGCCGACCGGCACACCCGCAACGGGTCGATGATGCCCATCTCGACCATGTTGCCGAACTCGCCGCGCAGCGCGTCGAAGCCGTCGTCGACGCCCATCTCGGTGACCCGGTCGACGACCTCCTGACCGGCGTAACCGGCGTTCTCGGCGATGAGGTAGGCCGGTTCGCTCAGCGCCCGGCGCACGATCTGCACACCCACCGCACGATCCTTGTCGACGTCGAGGTCGTCGAGCACCGGCGCGGCATGCACCAGAGCGGCCCCGCCGCCGGCGACGATGCCCTCGGCCATCGCGGCCCGCGTAGCCGACAGCGCGTCTTCGACGCGATGCTGGAGTTCGGTCAGCTCGGCGTTCGTGGGCGCCCCGACCCGGATGACGGCCACCTTGCCGGACAGCGCACCGATCCGCTCGTTGAGGACGTCCTCGTCGATGCCGAAGGTGGCCCGCTTGAGCTCTGCGCGCAGCTGTCCGAGCCGGAAGTCGATCTGCTCCCGTGACCCGGCGCCGTCGATGATCGCGGTGCGGTCTGCGGTGACCCGTACCTGCCGGGCGCGGCCCAGCTGCTCGACCTGCACCGTCTCGATGCTCGCGCCGGAGTGCTTGCTGATGACCGTGCCGCCGGTGATGGTGGCGATGTCCTCGAGCTTGCGCAGCCGCCGGTCGCCGAAGCCGGGCGCCCTGGTGGCCACAGCCTGGAACGTGCCGTTGACGTGGTTGTGCACCAGCATCGACAGGGCCGCGCCTTCGACGTTCTCGGCGATCAGCACCAGTGGGCGCGGGCGGCGCATGATCTTCTCGAGCAGCGGCATCAGCTCCTGCACCTTGGTGATCTTCTCGGCGCACAGCACGATGTACGGGTCCTCGATGATCGCTTCCAGGCTGGCCGGATGCGTGACGAGATACGGCGACACGTAGCCGTTGTCGTATTCGTAACCCTCGACGAAGTCGGCGGACAACCCGTTGTCGTCGGACTCCTCGACGGTGACGATGCCGCCGTCGCCCACGGTGAACAGAGCGTTCGCGAGCACCGCGCCGACAGCGTCGTCGTCGTTCGCCGAGATGGCCGCCACCCGCGCATAGTCGGCCTCGGTGGTGACCGGGTGGGCAACGCCGCTGCAGGTGTTGCACGAGCCTGCCGACGGCGAGGTCGACGCCGCGCTTGACGAGCACCGGGTTGCCGCCCGAGCTGATGGCGAGCATCCCTTCGCGGATGATCGCCTGGGCGATCACGGTGGCCGTGGTGGTGCCGTCGCCGACGATGTCGTTCGTCTTGATCGCGGCTTCCTTCACCAGCTGCGCGCCCATGTTCTCGAACTGGTCGGACAGGTAGATCTCGCGGGCGATCGTCACACCGTCGTTGGTCACCACCGGCGAGCCGGTGATCTTCTCGATGATGACGTTGCGGCCCTTGGGGCCGAGGGTGGACTTGACGGCATCGGCGAGTTGGTCGACGCCGGACAGCAGCAGGCTCCGGGCATCGGTGCCGAATCGCAGTTCCTTGGCCATGGGTCCTCCCTCGTTGGAGTGGCTACGGGACGAGAATCGCGCGGCCGCGGACCTGGCCGGCGTCGAGGTCGTGCAGCGCTTCCTGGGCCGCGTCGAGCGGATAGGTGCGGGTGTGCAGGGTCACCTTGCCGGCCTGGGCCAGCACCATCAGCTCGGCGAGCTCGTTGTAGGTGCCCACGATGTTGCCGATGACGTTCTTCTCGTTGGCGACGAACTCCAGCGTCGGCTGCTGCAACTGACCGCCGTAGCCGATGACGCTGTACGAGCCGCCCGCGCGGGTCATCGCGAAACCTTCGTTCTCCGCGCCCTGCTCGGCCACGAAGTCGAGCACGACGTCGGCACCCAGCCCGCCGGTGAGATCCTTCACGGCGTCCACGTGCTTGCCGTCGGCGATCACCGTGTGGTCGGCGCCGAGCGACTCGGCCAGCTTGAGCGCGTCCGGGTTGCGGTCGACCACGACGATGGTGGTCGCGGACATCGCGGCCAGGCACTGCACGCCGATGTGCCCGAGCCCGCCGGCACCGATGACCGCGCAGGTCGTGCCCGGGTACAGCAACGGGATCACCTTGCGCACCGCGTGGTAGGCGGTGATACCGGCATCTGCCAGCGCCGCGACGTCCTTGGGCTGGGTCGACGGATCGAGCTTGACGCACGCCCGGGCCGACGTGAGCAGGTATTCGGCCATCCCGCCGTCGCTGCCGTCCAGGCCGGGGAACCGGCTCTTCTCGCAGTGCATGTCGTTGCCGGCCCGGCAGGCGCGGCACAACCCGCAGGTCGGCGTGGGGTGCAGGATCACCGTGTCGCCGACCGCGACGTTGGTGACGCCGGGGCCGACCTCGTGCACCCAGCCCGCGTTCTCGTGCCCGATCGTGTAGGGCAGCGTGGGATGCATCGCTTCGTCCCACTGGCCCTCGATGATGTGCAGATCGGTGCGGCACACGCCGGCGCCGCCGATCTTGACGATGACGTCGAACGGATCCTTGACCGTCGGCTCGGGCACCTCGTCGATGACCGGCTGTTGGTGGTAGCCGTGCAAGCGGACAGCTTTCACTGGTCCTCCTCGACCTGTCCGATACCGCGCGTGCCGGCGTAGCGCTCGCGGAGCATGCCCCGGCACACGCTGCCGTTGGCGTCGATGTTCACGCGGGTCAGCCGGGCCCGGGCCAGGTGCATCGTGAGATTGTCGGGCGCCACCTGCGCGCCCGTGGTGGCGTCGATCAACACCAGCAGCGTCGTCGCCGGCCGGCAGGCCCAGCTCGGCACGGCGCGCCCGCAATCGGGTCAGATCTGTCGACGGTGCGAGATCGCCGAGTGTCAGCTCAGCCAGTTCGGACGCGGTACGCCCTGCAGCGATCAGCGGCCGGCACACGCGATCGGTGCCGGCCAGGACTGCCTTGCGGATGAAGTCGACTCGCAGTTGATCGAGCTCGGATTCGGCGAGCCCGTCGAACGAGGCGACGAAACCGGCCCTCGCGGCGACGCCCGCGTTGATCTGATCGGACGCGAAGTGGTCGTCGAGCACCACCTCCGCATGCCGGATGCCCGGCAGCGCGCTGAGGACGTCGTAGGCATCGGCGACCATCAGGAAGGCGAAGTTCGGCGCACAGAAGTACGTGGGCAGGCGCAGCCGCACCTGCGCGTCGCCGGCCGCCGAGACGTGGCAGTCGGACACGAACCCGAGGTCGGTGATCGGCTCGTCCAGCTCCGGGTCACGCACCGACGTGAGCGCGGCGAGCACCGCGCTCACGTCCGTGGTGGCCGTGGAAGCGGTCAAACTTTCGCCCCGTCGTCCACGAGCTGGGCGTCGTCCTTGGCAGCCGGTTCGCTCTGGTCGGCGAGCTGGAATTCCTTGGGCACCTCGATGTCGTAGAGCTTCGCGGCGTTGAGGCCGAGGATCTTCTTCTTGGTGGCCGCGTTCACCCGGGGGTAGTCGGAGAACTCGTCACTGGGGTAGTCCCAGTCGACGAAGCCCTCGACCTGCCACTTCGGCTCCCAGATGCCGTAGTCGCTGCCGAAGGTCATCTTGTCCTCGCCGACCCAGAACAGCAGCTCGCCCATGACCTTGGCGAAGAACTTCGGCCGGGCGTACATCAGGCCGCCGATGACGACCGACAGGCCGGCGTAGACGTTCGGCTCCTGGGTGGCCATGAAGCAGAAGTCCTCGATACGCGGCAGGCCGACGTGCTCGACGATGAAGTTCAACTCCGGGAAGTCGGTCGCGGCGTGGTCGACGTCGGACACGTCGAACGCGTCCTTGTCCAGCGGCCAGATCGTCGGGCCCTTGTGCACGTGGACGTTCTTGATCCCGAGCTCCTGCGCCTTCGCGAGGAAGCGGTAGCACTCCGGGTCCGAGAGCTTGTAACCGCGTGAGCCGTTGTTCCATTCGGCGGTGTAGAGCTTGATGCCCTTCGAACCCCACCGCGCGACGTTGTCCTCGAACTCCTTGAGCCCGGCGTCGCCGTCACGCGGGTCGAACCGGGTGTTGACGATGAACTTGCCCGGGTGCTTCTCGGCCAGGCCGCCGTTCTTCTCGGTGGTGTTGAAGCCCTCGCTGTACCACTCCTTCAGATACGTCGGCTGGAAGATCGCGACGTCGACGTACCCGTCCTCGAAGACGTCTTTCATCGTGTCTTCCTCGGAGTACTTCATGAAGTGCTCGATCGTCCAGTGCGTCTCCGGCGGGCCGAGGCCCTGGTAGGCGTGGAAGCATTCGATCCAGCCCTTGGCGTACTGCTCTGCTCCGGCCACCCAGTTCTGCGGGCTGGCGTCCCAGTAGTGCATGTGACTGTCGACGATGAAGTATTTCTCGCCGTCCTTCTCGTACATCCGTCCTCCTCGTACCTGGGTGACCGGTCGTCCTGCTGGGTCTTCCTATCCTCGCTCGATGAGGTCGAAACCGATATAGGCGGCGGCATCCTCGGGGTTCGCGAACATGATGGTCCGGTCGTCCTCATGGATCATCCGGCCGTAGTGCGTGGACATGTTCTCCTCGAACTCGGCGGCGTCGTAGAAGCCTTCTTCCTCGCCGAGGGCCTCGGAGATCTCGTCGTAGACGAAGTCCATCCGGTTGACCGCGTCGACCCTGATCATCGAGGGGAGGGATGTCACCGTGACACCCTCCTTGTCCGCCATGACCCGCGCGACCACTGCACCGACCTGGTTGTTCATGAGCGTAACCCCGCACATGTTGGACGAGGTGTTGTCCGACTTGAACGGACTCTCGCTGGTCTTGAAGGCGGTCACTGGCTCAGCTCCTTCGGGCTCTCGAGACTCAGGTCGGACAGGATCGCGCTGAAGCGGTTCTTGGCCCGGTCGAGGCCGTCCTCGAAGCGCGGCGGCTTGGCGTCCGGCTGCGACCACAGCGGCTGCAGCGCACGTGCCGCGGCGATCGAGCGTTCGGTCCAGGTCGACAACCACTGGTTGAGGATCCCGATGTTGTGGTCGGCGAATTCCTTGTCGTTGGTCAGGAGTTGGAACATCGGTTTCGTGTACCGCAGGTCCCGCTCGGCGTAGTCGAACTCGCCGGCGCCGACCACAGTCGGGGTGACGAAGTCGCCGTTGCCCGGTGAGGCCTGCTGTACCAGCTGGCTGCGGAACAGCTCGCCCACCAACGGCTCGAACACGATGTTGGTCGCGAAGACGGCCTCGGCCCAGTCGTCGACGCAGGTCAGCTGCTCGGCCAGCTGGCGCACGCCCTGCCACGCCGGGTCGTTGTTCCACGTCTCGATGTGCGCGGCGCCGTCGAAGCCGTCGATCTCCTCGCTCAGGGTCAGGTTGTAGAGCGCCAGGTCCTGGGCGAACCGGATGCGGTGCATGCTGTTCACCGAGATCGCGTTGTTGTGCATGTTGGTGGGCGCGCGCCGCTGGGCGTTGGCGAAGACGTACAGACCGAGGCCGTGCTCGACGTGCATCCATGCGCCGATGTTGCGCTCGACGAAGGTGATCCAGTTGCGGTTCCACTGGTCGAAAGCCTTCGTCTGCCGAGCGGTCTCGACGTTCTGGTTGATCTGGCGCACGACGTTGGAGTTGTAGCGGTAGAACGTGAGCTCCCACTCCTCGTTGGGGTCACGGAACTCGTGCCAGCCGTGCGCCGGCCAGTCGTAGCCCTTGCCGCCGGAACCGGGGAACCGCTCGGGCTCGGGCCGGTCACTGCCCCATGCCTTGAGCACGGTCCAGTCGAGCGGATACCCGCCGCGGCCGTCGGAGAAGCCGTAGAGCCAACCCTGCGCCAGGTAGTGCCGCGGGTCGGGCTGGACCTCCACCGTGACGTCCTCGTAGTGCGACTGACGCCGCTTGGCCGGCGTGTAGTAGTTGTACCGGCGCAGGGTCGAGTCGGGGAATTCCTTGGCGCCGGCCTCGGCGTCGGTGAACTCCGGCTTCGGTGCGCTGCGTTCGACGGTGCTGGTCATCTCTCGGAACTCCCTTGTCGTCAGGATGAGCCGGTGGTGGTGAACTTGTCGTAGTAGATGTGTTTCTCGTTCGCGCCCAACGTGGTGAGCACGTCCATGGCCGCCTCGACCATCGGCGGTGGGCCGCAGACGTAGGAGTCGGCGCCGGCGAGGTCGGTCTCGTGCTTCTTGACCACGTCGGTGATCAGCCCGACCTCGCCGTCCCAGTCGTCGCCGTCGGGTTCGGACAGTGCCGGCACGTAGGTGAAGTTGGGCAGTCGTTCCTCGAGCTCGTACAGCTCCTTCTCGAAACAGAGATCCTGCTTCGTGCGGGCTCCGTAGTAGTACCTGGCCTTGCGGGTGCTGCCTTTCTCGGCGAGCGAGCGCAACACGCTCAGGATCGGCGCCATCCCCGCGCCGCCGCCGACGAACACCAAGTCCGACTCGCGGCCGTCGCGCAGGGTGAACACCCCGAACGGCCCGACGATGTCGAGCCGGTCGCCGACTGCGACCTCGGCATCGAGGAACTTGGAGAACATGCCGTCCGGGTACACCTTGATCACGAACTCGAGCTGCCCCGGGTTCGCGGTGGGCGTGTTGGCCACCGAGAACGACCGGCAGTCCTCGCTGCCCGGAATCGTGATGTCGAAGTACTGCCCGGCGAAGTGGGCCACGCTCTCCGGCTCGACGAGCTTGAGCACGAGGTGGCGCATGTCGCGAGTCACCGACTCGTTCGAGACGACTTCGGCGATCGCCTCCCGGATCGGATGGCCGGAGCGGATCATCTCCTCGTCGTAGTTGAGGAGTTCGATCGTCACGTCCTCGTACACGTGTGCCCGGCACAGCAGGGTGAAGCCTTCCTCCTTCTCGAAGTCGGGCAGGGCGAACGTCGAGTACTTGTCGAGTTCGATGTCCTCTCCGTCGAGCACGAACGACTTGCAGGCCGCGCATTGGCCTTCCTTGCAGCCGTGCATGAGCATGATGCCCTGCTCGAACGCCCCGCGCAGAACCGTCTGCTCCTCGTCGAGCTCGACCTCGATACCGACGGGCTCGAACCGCACGACATGCTTGTCGCCCATCGCAGGTTCCCCTTTCGGCTCGTGAGTCAGGCGGTCCGGGGCGACTCGTCGTCGCCCCGGACCGAGGGCAGGTGTCAGGCGTCGGCGCGTGCCGGGCGCCCGGCGGGGCCCTGCTTGATGTAGTCGGCGTGGAACGCCGCGCGCTCCGCGTCGCTCATCTCGTTGAACAGCACGTTGGGACTCTGCAGCGGCGGGCACCGGCGCAGGTGGTCCAGCGTCCACATCTTCTTCGGGTCCAGGTTGAGATGCGGCTGCGCAACCAGGGTCTTGCCGTCGTCGCGCACGTACCCCATGTCGGACACGACGTCGGCCCAGTTCCAGCCGTGGTAGAGCGTCTCCCACTCGCGCTTGCCGATGAGCTGACCCATGTTCGGCGTCTCGCGGCCCTGGTACGTCGGCCGGAAGGCGACCGTGTCGGTCCAGCGGCAGGCCTCGTGGCAGTACGTGCGCCACTGGCCGTCGACCTCGGCGTAAACCATGTCCTCACGAACCAGGCACGGCACCATGCACGTCCAGCACCGCGCCGGGTAGACGTAGTCGACATCCTCGAGGGCGATCGGGTTGTGCCCGTTGGCGACCGACAGGCGTGCGTAGTTCTCCCACCATGCGCCGTACTTGTCGTACCAGCCCGGGTACTTGTACTCGAACCACTCGAAGTCCTTGTCCGTCATCGGGTCGATGCGCCAGTAGTTGGCGAGCCACCCGGTGGCGAAGAACTGCGCGACTTCGTGCACGTAGCCCTTGTTCCAGATCTGGTTCCACGCCTCCTCGACCAGGTCGTGCGGAATGACCAGGCCGTACTTCTCCAGCGGGACCAGGTAGCTGCGGTAGTAGTCGTCGTAGATCCACCGACGCCACATCTCCGCGTAGCTCTCGCGATCCTTGCGGCGGTCCTTCGTGCCGTACTCGATGAAGGTGCCGATCGCGGCGTCGACGACGCGGTGGTTGTTCCACCACGCGTACCGCAGATCGCGCTCGAGCAGCTGGTGGTTGCCCTCGTCCGAGAGCGCCATCAGCAGGGTCGCGTAGCCGTTGCTGATGTGCCGCGACTCGTCGGACTGCACCGAGTGGAAGACCGTCGGCAGCAGGTAGTCACCGTTGGCGGCCGCCTCGGCGGGCATCGCGACGAACAGGGTGTTCGTGAACGCCGTCTCCGCGACGATCGTCAGGTAGATGCTCGCCGCGGTGATCGCGTCACCGGTGATGAAGCCTTCGGCGAACTGCCGCCCGATCGTGCCGCAGTAGTCGTTCTGGAAGTTCCGCAGGCTGGAGTTGAAGCCGGCGGGGTCGATGTAGTTGTTCATGTACAGGCGCTTGAGGTTCTGCTGGATCGTCGAGTGCCGTACCTCGTCGATCATCTGGATCGCCTGGCCGTTGTGCAGTTCGGGGTTCGGCACCGTGTGGAAGAGCAGCGGCATCGCGCGGGCTGCGGAGATCTCCGGGAGCGGGATGATCGACAGGAACAGCTTCTGCCACTCCAGCCAGCGCTCCTGCACCTGGCGGAACATGTTGCCGCGGATCGCGCCGTCCGACGCGCCGTAGACGCGGTGGTCCTTCTCCTCCTGCATCGGGAAGTAGGAGCGCAGGACCTGCTTGAGCGGATCCTTCTTCTTCGCTTTCTGGAACGTGTAGTCGGTGCCGTATTGAGACACCGGGGTGTGATACAGGGGCTCCCACGACAGCTCCTGGATCTTCTCGTGGGCCTTGGCCACGCTCTGACGACTCATTGCCACACTCCTCCATTAGGCCGGTGCGCCATGCCTCAATCTCACCCGCGCCCGGTCCGTTGTCCGGTCTCAGAACGAGACAGCCGTCACTCCTGCTCGAACACCACCGCTCGGATCTCGGCGAGCTGCTCGTGGACCCGGCGGGTCACTTCCCGGTTGCCCTCGGCGAGGGGCTGGACGCCCAGTGCGCGCAGGAGGGCCCGGGCCGGCTCGCCCGGATCGCCGCCGTCGCCGAGAACCGGGTGCAGCCCCTGCTCGGCGAGGTGGGTGAAAACGAGATTGACCACCGTCCACGGGTTGTAGGTCTCGGCCTGGGGATCGTCCAACGGCCTCATACCTACCTCCGGCAGTGCTCTTCGTGCCGGTCTATCCGGCCCACAGGTGGCGGCGGATCTCAATTTGAGACAGCGAGGGCCTGGACACGCGGGCATAGGCTAGCCGCAGGTGCAGGCCGCCGACCGACGAACCGTGGACTTGTCGTGCGCCCGTGGCCGAGTGGCTGTACCCGGGGCGACGACGAGGGGGTCGAGCGATGAGCCGTCGATTGCGCGGCATCACACTCCCCCCTGATTCGAAGGATGTCGCGGTCAATCGGCTGCGGTTCCTCACCGCCGAGCGCGCCGAGCCGAACCGGGTTCGACCGTCGATCCTGGCGTCGTGGTACCGCTCGCGTGAGATGAAGGTGGCGGCGGACCGGATCCAACTGCCCTATCTGCGCGATCCGGACATCGACACCCCGCTGTCGCGCAGCGCCGAGCCGATCCTGAAGCGGCTGCACGAGCAGTTGGCCGGGCAGGCGGTGAGCATCGTGCTCACCGACGCCACCGGGTTGGTGCTCAGCCGCCGCACCGCCGACGGCGACCTGGAGCGCCACCTCGACCAGGTGCTGCTCGCTCCGGGGTTCAGCTATGCCGAGCAGTTCGTCGGCACGAACGGCATCGGTACCGCGCTCGAGGCCGGTGCCGCGACCCAGGTGTTCGGGCACGAGCACTATGCGGAGAACCTCGAGGACCTCGCCTGCGCCGGCGTGCCGATCCACGATCCGATCAGCGGCCGGCTGCTGGGCGTGGTGGATCTGACCTGCTGGCGCAAGGACGCCGAGTCGTTGCTGCTCACGCTCGCAGAGAGCACCGCGGAGCAGATCCAGCATGCGTTGCTGACCAATTCGAGCCTGCGTGAGTACCGGGTGCTGCAGGCCTACCGCCAGACCTGTCGCCGCACCACGGGGATCGTCTTCGCGCTCACCGGTGACGCCGTGATGCTCAACGAGCACGCCCGCACCGACCTCGAGCCCACCGATCAGGCCGCCTTGCTGGCACATGCCGCGGAGGCGAGTGCGGCGATCGCCGCCGGCCGCCGGCGCTCCATCGAGGTGACGTTGCCGACCGGCACCGCGGCCCGGATGAGCTGCCAGCAGGTCGACTACGGCTTCGAACCGGCCGGGCTGGTGGTGCACGTCAAGCTGGAGTCGGTCGAGACGGTGCCGCGCGAGCGCGCGATGCCCGGCGGCCGGATGCTGCTGCCGGGGCTCGTCGGCGAGGCGCCGCTGTGGCAGCGGGCGTGCCAACAGGTCGAGGCAGCGGTCACCGCCGACAGCTGGTTGGCGCTGGATGGCGAGCCCGGCGTCGGCAAGCTTGCGCTGCTGCGGGCCGTGCAGCTGCGCCAACAGCCGGCGCGCCGGTTCGTGGTGCTCGACGCCGGCGATTCCGCCGCCGATCGCGAGTGGGCCGGCAACGTCCGCAAGGCGCTGGCCGACGCAGACAGCGTGATCATCACGCACGTCGACGTCCTGGACGCCAAAGGCCGGCGATCGCTGGCCGCAGCACTCGAGGACGCCAAGCGCAGCACCCGGCCGGTTTGGGTCGCGGTGACGCTGCGTCCCGGCGCCCGGCCGGCGGTCCTCGACCAGCTGCTGTCCTTCTTCCCGACCAGCGTCGTGGTCCCGCCGCTCCGGCTGCGGGTCGAGGACCTGCCGGTACTCGTCCCGTTCCTGCTCGGCAAGGTCGGCCACGGCGGCCACGTGACCTGCTCACCGCAGGTCATGCGGCTGCTCATGCGCTCCAACTGGCCGGGCAACGTCGCGCAGCTGCAGCAATTGCTGCACAAGGTGGTACAGCGCCGCCGCGCCGGCACGATCTCGGCCGAGGACCTGCCGCCGGAGATGCACACGGTGTCGCGCCGGGTGCTGTCGCCGCTGGAGTCGCTCGAGCGCGATGCGATCGTCCAGAGCCTCGCCGATGCCAACGGCAACAAGGTCCAAGCCGCCCGCGCGCTCGGCATGTCCCGCGCGACGATCTACCGCAAGATCCACGAGTTCGGGATCGTCACGTCCGGTTGACCCCCCACAGGGTTGTCCGCGCTACGCGGCGCTGCCGCGTAGCGCGGACAACTCGTGGTGGAGGGGGTCGATCAGGTCCCGATGAGGGCGGCCGCCTGCAGGCCCACCGCGCACAAGGCGAGCGCGCCGGTCGCGTACTCGATGTGCGCGGTGTTCGACCGCAGCCACTGCACCCGGCGACGGGAGCAGGCGGGAAGGAGGGCCGGGTCGACATGGCCGACTGCACGCGCCCACAACCACTGACCGGCGAACACGAGCAACGCCAGCGCCAGCAGCACCGTCGCCGTCTTGGACATCCGGTTCCCTCCGGTGGGCGGTTGTCAGCACCACCTTCGGTCCGCGGCCGCGCCGGGCGCGTCTCAATCTGAGACGCGCCGCGCCGGGTTGTCAGCGCGGTTGGATCTCGGCCATCTCCGACCAGCCGGTGGCGTCCGGGATCTGGACGTTGATGATCTGCGGCGTCGCGGCGATGTGATCGGGCAGCGTCGCCACCGCCTTCTTGAAGTGCTCGGAGGTCACGTGCGCCTCGGCCGCGTCGTTCTGGAACGCCTCGACGAGGACATAGCTGTTCGGGTCGTCGACCGAGCGCGACCACTCGAACATGATGTTGCCGGGTTCGGCCCGGGTGTCGTTGGTGAAGTCGTCGACGATGGACAGCCATTCGTCGGCACGTTCGGGTTTGACCTGCCATTTCACGACGATGAAAATCACCGCGTCACCATGGCATCGCGCAACCGCGTGGGGCAAGAGGCGGCGCCGGTCAGGCCCGCACGGGCGCAGCCGATCCCTGTGCCGGCGTATCGACGTGCACGTATCGCGTCCCACGGGCCAGCGAGGCAACCGCGCCGATGATCGACATCACGGTGGCCATGCCGAACACGATCACCAGCCCGTCGTGGAACGGCCCGGAGATCAGGTCCGGGAAGAATTGGTGCCCGGTCAACGTCGCGCGGTTCGCCGCCGAAACCGACCGGAGGGCGTCGGTGCCGACCAGGTGCTGGATCGGGTTCTCGCCGAGGAACGCCGCGAACAGGCTCCCGACCGGCGGTTGGTTGGCCACACCTGTGGCGACGTCGCCGGCGATGCCGTGGGCCGTGAGCCCCGAGTACAGCGTCGCTGGAAGGTTGGCGGCCAGCCCGGCGATCATCAGCGAGAAGAAGACACCGATCGACAGCGAGGTGCCGGAGTTGAAGAACGTGGCGCGCATCCCCGACGCCGCACCGCGTTGGGCAGCGGGCACCGAGTTCATGATGGCGGTGGTGTTCGGCGCCGAGAACATTCCCGAGCCGATCCCGTTCAGTACCAGCAGCGCCGCGAAGGCCCAGTAGTTGAAGTCGACGGGCAACAGCATGAACCCGACGAAGCTCGCCGCGGTCAGGAGCAGGCCTCCCGTGGCGAACGTCCGCGCCCCGAACCGATCCGACAGCGAACCGCACAGGGGCCCGACGATGAGGAACGCGATGGTGAGCGGCAAGAGGTAGATGCCGGCCCACAGCGGGGTGTCGGCGAAGTCGTAGCCGTGCAGCGGCAGCCAGATCCCCTGCAGCCAGATGATCAGCATGAACTGCAATCCGCCGCGCGAGATCGACGCCAGCAGGCCGGCGAGATTGCCCGCCCAGAACGCGCGGATCTTGAACAACCCCATCGCGAACATCGGTTCGGCGACCCGGGTCTCGACCACGCAGAACACGACCAGCAGCACGACGCCGCCGACCAGGCCGCCGGCCACCCACGGGTTGGTCCAGCCCATCGTGTGGCCGCCGTAGGGCTGGATGCCGTAGGTGATCGCCGCCAGCACCGCCGAGAGCCCGACGGCGAACAGGACGTTGCCCCACCAGTCGATGCGGGCCGCGTGCCGCTCGCTCAACTCGTGCAGGCTCAGGTAGGACCACACCGTGCCGACCACCCCGATCGGCACCGACACGAAGAACACCAGCCGCCAGTCGATCTCGGACAGCAGCCCGGGGCGATGAGCCCGATGAACCCGCCGGCGATGGCGGCGACCTGGTTGATCCCGAGGGCGAAGCCACGTCGCTCGGCCGGGAACGCGTCGGTGAGGATCGCCGCGGAATTGGCGAACAGCATCGCCGCGCCCACGCCCTGTACCAGCCGCCACCCGATCAGCCACAACGCCCCGGACGGGCCGGTGTACGGATCGGCGGCGAGCGCGATCGACCCGAGGGTGAACACCACGAACCCCGCGTTGTAGATGCGCACCCGGCCGTACATGTCGCCGAGGCGGCCGAGCGTCACGACCAGCACGGCGGTGACGAGCAGGAAGCCCATCAACGTCCAGAGCAGGTAGCCGACATTGCCGGGGTCCAGCGGCTGCAGGTGGATGCCGCGGAAGATCGCCGGCAGCGAGATGATCACGATCGAGCTGTTGACCGTGGCCATCAGCACGCCGAGCGTCGTGTTCGACAACGCGACCCATTTGTAGCGCGGATGGTTGCGGTCGAGGCTGAACCGGTTCCCGTGTTGTGTACGCGCGAGCATGTCCCTCATCAGACCAAATAGATCGTTAGCCTAACTAACTGTACTCATAGGCACCATTGACCGCGCCGGGGCGACGTGCCACGTTTGCTTCGGGCGATTCGACCGCTATGCGGTGAAGGTCGACCCCGCTCGACAAACGTGCCGACGCTCGGTGTCGGCATCCACATCGCGCGCTCTGCGAGGAGAGCCTCATGCGAAGCCGATTCGTCACGTTGTCGTCGGTTGCCGTTCTCGTCCTCGGCCTGGCCAGCTGGTCCCATGCCGCGGCCGCCCCGGCGGCGGCCGGCGCATCACTGGCGAGCGGACCTGAGTCGTCGGTCACCACTCGGCTGGCCGATCGTCGCGAGGTCGACTCCGGTACCGGTGCGTACTCCCTCGGTTTCGAGGACGGCCGCTTCTACGCCAACGGCTGGCACACGACCGGTGAGATGGGCGGTATCTGGACTCCGCCGATCAAGCTGTTGGACGGTGTCTGGTTCGGCCTCGACAACCAGTGGATCGGGCCGGCGACGAAGTTCAGCAGCGGCTGGGGCTACACCCGCTTCGACCTGCCCACGACGGCCGGGCTGAGCGTGTCGCGCACCGACTTCGTGCCCGACGGCCCGACCGGCGTGGTGTTCGGCCTGACCATCACCAACCCCGGCGCCGCGCGGACGACGAAGCTGTCGGTCGACGCGCACTCCGAGCTGATGAGCCAGTACCCGTGGGGCTTCGCCGGCATGACGCCCAATGCGAGTGACAACATCGCGGACCAGGGCAGCTACAACGGCAAGCAGCTGGTGTTCACCGACGACGGCGCGCTCCCGGGCGCACCCGAGCACCACTACTCGGCAGTGGTCGGCACCTCGCTCACCCCGACGTCAGGCACCATCGGCCACCAGTTCTGGGGCCCGCAGCCGGGTCACGTCTGCACCGGCACCGAGACCGGCGCGCCGGCCGACCCGAAGCCCTCGGCGTGCGACGACGGTCCGTTCGGCCGTGGCACCGGCGGTGAGCTGACCTACTCGGTGAACCTGCCCGCGAACGGATCGCGCACGATCTGGCTCGGCGTCGCGGGTTCGAACCACAGCGTCGCGCAGGCCCGCAAGCAACTGACCCAGACCCTGCACGACCCGGCCGGCACGCTCGCCGCGAAGGTCGCCTCGCGTCAACAGCTCGCCGACAACACCCAGCTGTCCCTGCCGGGCAACCCGCAACTGCAGCAGGCGATCGACTGGGGCAAGCAGAACATGGCCGACCTCACGCACACCGCCGACGACCTGCAGATCCGCTGGACCAACCAGGGCAAGCAGTTCCCGGCGCCATCCGGCACGGTGCCGAAGGCGACCTGGATCGGCGCGGGATATCCCGACTATCCATGGATCTTCGGCACCGACGCGGAGTACACCGCGTTCGCCTCTGTCGCGGTCGGGCAGTTCGACGCGATCGAGGGGCACCTGCGGACCCTGCAAGAGGTGTCGGACATCCTCAACGACAGCTCCGGAGTGGTCGCCCACGAGGTGGTGTCCGACGGGTCGGTCTACTACGGGCACGACTCGCAGACGACCAACGCCGACGGCACCAAGACCAACGACTTCAACACCGACGAGACCGTGAAGTTCCCGAGCACGGTGGCGTTGGTGTGGCGTTGGACCGGTGATCGCAGCTTCCTGAACGACATGTACAACTTCACCGTTCGCAACATGCGCTACGTGGCCCAGCATCTCGTCGGCTCCGACGGATGGCCCACGGGCTCGGGCAACGTCGAGGTCACCGGCATGGGCCCGGAGAAGCTCGACAACGCCGTCTACTACATCCGCGGCCTGTACGACCTGGCCGACATGGCGCAGGTCGAGCACGACAACGCGACCTACACCTGGGCGTCGAACCAAGCCAAGACGCTGCGCAACAAGTTCGAGAAGACCTGGTGGTTCAACACGGCCTTGCAGTATGCCGACTCGCTCAACCCGGACGGTTCGCAGCTGTTCCAGGAATTCTGGATCGGCCAGGTGCCGATGGAGGCAGAGCTGCACATCGGTAGCCGGACCACGCCCGGCCTGGCGTCCAGTGCGCACGGCACCGCGGCGCTCGCCGGCCGCGAGAACGACTGCTACAGCGGCACCGCGCCGCTGAACACCGGGCTGTTCCACACCGGTTGCACCGGCGCCGACGCGAACCAGGGCATCATCTTCGGGCTGACCACATCGATCCAGTCCGTCGGTGAGGGCAACTACGGCCGGCTCGGGGCCGATCAGCAAGGTCGCTACCTGGACGCGTTGACGCAGACCATGTTCGACGAGCCGGCCACCGGCGGCACGCCGGACGAGCAGCCCGGTGCGATGCCGGAGATTTTCCCGTCGCCGAACCAGGGTGCGAACATCGACCGTTGCTGGACCTGCCGCTCGATGTTCATGCAGGCGTGGGGCAACTACGGCACCGTGTGGCCGGTCGTGCACCAGTGGCTGGGCGTGCGACCCGACCTCGGTGTCGGCGGTCTCGAGGTCACGCCGCAGGTGCCGCAGGGCCAGACCACCGTGCAGGGCACCAACATCAAGCTCGGCGGCGGCGCCATCGACGTGCACGCCACGCACACCGGCAACGCCTACCAGACCGACCTCACCGTCGGGTCCGGTGTCGGTGCCACCTCGATCCGCGTCGGTCAGACCCTGCCGGCCGGCGCGCACGTCGCCGGCGTGACGCTCGACGGCAAGGCACTCACGCAGTACCGCGCGCTGACCACCAACCGCGGGCTGGAGGTGACCGTGCCGACGAAGACCGGCCAGCACACCCTGGTGGTCACCACGAGCTGACGGTCCACGCGACTGCGGATCTTCGTGTGCGTTCCATGTGAGTATCCGGCCACAGTGGGGTTTCTGCACTAAGCAAAGTCTCATCTGTCCGACTCACAGATTGGGATCTGCATGACGCAGGAGCCTGCTCGAGACCGGCGCTTCCACCGAAGAGGTGCCGTCGCTGCCCTCGCCACCATCGCGCTGACCGCGTCGATGGCGGTGACGGCACCCGCGGTGAGCGCCGCGCCGGCCGCAACCAAGTCCAGCCCGGCGAAGAGTGCGACACCGAAGTCCGACGTACGTGAACTCGACCCGAAAGCGAAGTACTCGACGAAGAAGCTCACGCTGGGCAACGGCGCCCGCGCGAAGGTGCGGGCGGCCGCCGCCGGCGAGACCCCGGCCGTCGGGACGACCCGCACGCTGCTCGCGCTCGACGATTACAACGGCCTCTTGTACCGCAAGAGCTACACCCTGCAGGCCGTCGCGCCGCATATCGAGGTGTGGGTCGCCGACGACACGTCGTTCCCGGCCGGTGACTGCCGGGCGGCGGTGCCGAACACAACGACCGTCACCGCTGCACAGGCGCAGTACCTCGCCGACCAGTTCGAGACCAACATGCTCCCGAAGGAGTCGGCAGCCTTCAGCGTCGCGCCGGATCGCGACGGAAGCGGCAACGTCGTCAGCGGCATCGACCCGACCGGCGACGGCCAGAAGATCATGACGCTGGTCGACAACGTCCGCGACGACAATTACTGGCTCGGCGTCAACGACGCGCCGACCTACATCGCCGGCTTCTTCTCCAGCCAGATCAACGAACTGCTCGACCGCAACGTGATGACCATCGATGCGTTCGACTGGCTGCACCGGACCGGGAAGAACCCGGCCGACGAACCGACCTCGGACCTGTGCACCTCACGGCCGGGGCGCCCGTACCTGTACGAGAGCACGTTCGCGCACGAGTACCAGCACCTGCTCGAGTACTACCAGGACCCGGCCGAGGTGAGCTGGGTGAACGAGGGTCTGTCCGACTTCGCGCAGACCCTGACGGGCTACGTCGACGCCACGAAGACCGTGTACCAGAAGGGCGCCGACAGCCACATCTTCTGCTACCAGGGTTACGGCACCGTGCAGACGCCGTACAACACGAATCCACGTGACTGCGGTGGTCCGGAGAACTCGCTGACGCTGTGGGGTGACCAGGACTACCTCAGCCAGAGCGCGATCCTCGCCGACTACGGCAACGCGTACTCGTTCATGCTGTTCCTCTACGGCCGCTACGGGCTGGACTTCATGAGCGCGCTGCACCGCGACGGTGAGGGGCAGGGCCTGGCCGGTCTGCAGGACACGCTGGACGAGTTCGCCCCGGGTACCGACGAGTTCGACGTGATCCACGACTTCCAGACGGCGACGCTGCTCGACAAGTACGTGGACAAGGCCTCGGGCGTCGTCACCGGGATCGCGAAGAGCCGCGTGACATCGGCGGAGCTCAACTCCTCGGTCAACCTGGACAACCCGCGCGCCTACGCGGCGGACGGGGCGCCGGCGAACGGAGCCGACTACGTCCTGGTGCGCAACGGCAACGGAGCGGCCCTCAAGGGTTCGAACCTGAAGTCACTGTCGTTCCAGGGCGCGGACGCGCTTGCGCCCGAGGCGCTCAAGTGGAGTGTTGTGGCCTCGCCGCCCGGTCATGACGGCGACGCCGCGCTGTGGTCGGGCAACGTGTCCAACCTCGACGCGAGCGCCGTGACGCAGGTCGATGTCCCGACCAGCAACGCGACGCTCACCTTCGACGAGCTGCACCTCGCCGAGCCGACGTACGACTACGCCTACACGGTCGTCTCCACCGACGGCGGCAAGACCTACACCGCGCTGTCCAACGAGAACACGGTGGACGGCCCGTACGGTCCGGCGCTCAACGGTGACGCCGAGGACTGGGCGACGCAGAGCTTCGACCTGTCGGCATACGCGGGCAAGTCGATCCTGGTCGGGTTCCGGTACGTCAGCGACGGCGGGGTCAACGACGGCGGTTGGTACGTCGACAACATCAAGGTCGGCGACACGCTGCTCAACGACGGCACCACCACCGAACCGTTCCAGTCCACGACCCAGGTACGGCCGGTCGCGGTGCACAACTGGACGGTGCGGGTCGTCGGTCTGGACGCCGGCAAGGGGCGTGCAGTCGTGCGGCAGTTCGGGGCGAACTCGTTCAGCCTCACGGCGGCGCAGTTGGCCCGCTTCGCCGGATACCAGCAGGTCGTCGTGCTGGTGTCCTACGACGAGCCGACCGAGCAGTACCAACCACCGGCGATGTACCGGTTGACCGTGAACGGTGCGGTGCAGCCGGGCGGGGGGTTGGCGACTACCTGACACCCCGACGGGCGGGCCGGCACTGTTTGCCGGCCCGCCCGCTGCGGGTACCCAGGCCGACATGACCCGTTTGCTCATCGGGCCCGTCCTGCGTTACGTCGGCCGCACTGACGCGACCGTGTGGGTGGAAACCGACGAACCGTGCGAGGTGTCGGTCCTCGACCGGACCGAGCACACCTGGACCGTCGCCGGACACCACTACGCGCTCGTGGTGGTGGACGGATTGGTGCCGGACTCGGCCACCGAGTACCAGGTGCTCCTCGACGGTGACCAGGCCTGGCCGCCACCCGACTACGCGCGTCCCGCACCACGCATCCGCACGTTCGGTGACGGCGATGTCCGACTGGCGTTCGGCTCGTGCCGCTACGGCCGTGCTGCCGCGAAGCTGGGCGACCGGCACTTCGACGTCGACGCGTTGGTGTGCCTGGCACGTGGGCTGACCGAGCAGGACGAAGCCGGCTGGCCGGACGCGCTCATCATGCTCGGCGACCAGGTCTACGCCGACGAGACCTCGGCGGCGACCCGCCGGCGGATCGAGGCGCGCCGGGACATCACGAAGGGCGCGAAGGACCAGGTCGCGGACTTCGAGGAATACACCTGGCTCTACCTCGAGTCCTGGACCGATCCCGACGTGCGTTGGCTGATGTCGAACATCCCCAGCGCGATGATCTTCGACGATCACGACGTGCGCGACGACTGGAACACCTCGCACGCATGGCGGGTCGAGATGCAGCAGACCGACTGGTGGCAGGAGCGCATCGTCGGTGGACTGTCGTCGTACTGGGTGTACCAGCACCTGGGCAATCTGCCGCCGAGCGAGCTGGCCGAGCACGATCTGTTCCAGCAGGTGCGCACCGCCGATGCCGACGTCGCCCCGCTGCTGCGCGAGTTCGCCGCCCACGCCGACGCCGAGGCCGACGGCGCCAAGGGCACCCGCTGGTCGTTCACCCGCGAGTTCGGCGGCACCCGTCTGGTGATGGTCGACTCGCGCTGCGGACGCATCCTCGCCGAGGGCCGGCGCAGCATGGTCAGTGACGACGAGTTCGCCTGGATCGAGAAGCAACTGGCCGAGACCTGTGACCACCTGCTCATCGGCACATCGTTGCCGTGGCTGCTCGCCCGCGCCTTGCACGACGTCGAGGCCTGGGACGAGCAGCTGTGCCAGTCACGACGCCGTCCGCTGGCTCGGTTCGGCGAGTGGCTGCGCCGTGCGGCCGATCTCGAGCACTGGGCGGCGTTCCACGACTCGTTCGAGCGCCTGGGCTCGCTGCTCGCTGCCGTGGCGGAACGGGCCGACGCGCCGGCCACCATCTGCGTGCTGTCCGGCGATGTCCACCATGCCTACGTCGCCGAGGCGCACTTCGACCGACCGGTGCGGTCGCGGATCTACCAGCTCACCTGCTCGCCGCTGCACAACTACGTGCCGTTGCCGATGAAGGTGGCGTTTCGGGTGTTCTGGAGCCGTGCCATGGAGCGCCTACTGCGGCTGGTGCTCGGGGTGGTGGCGAAGGTGCCTGCGCCCTCGGTGACCTGGCGCCGGCAGGACGGCCCGTACTTCAGCAACGAAGTCGCCGAGTTCGTCAGCGAGGGCCGCGCGGCGTACACGACGCTGAGCCGCTCGCAGGGCACGCCGGACACCGCCCACCTGGACGAAGTGGGCCGGCTGCGCCTGACCACCTGACTGCGCTGCCAGAATGGGTCGCGTGCCGACGACGACTCATTCCGCCACGACCCGGAAACGGACAATCGCGATCATTGCTGCCGTCGTCTTCGTGATCGGCTTCGCGTTCCTGTACCTGCAGTCGCACAACGCCCGCAATCGGCAACAGGACGCGCGGGAGGCGGTCCGGGGCAACGCGACGCGGTATGCCGCGGCTGTCGTGTCCGGGTTGCACGCCGGACCGGTCACCGGGCGGCAACTGCGGGCGATGCGCGGGCCCGTGTACCAGGACGGCGGTGGCTTGCAGCAGGGCATCACCCGGGTCGGCGGCAAGAACGGGGCTGGATCGGTGACCGTCACGTACCGGGTCCGGGTCGACTTCAAGGGGAGTTTCAACCACCGCACCGACTCCTCGAGCTGTTTCACGCTGGTGGTGACGCACAGCACAGCGACCCCGACCGAGCCGCCGCCGACGATCGACTGCTCGGATCTGCTGCCCGATATCGCACCGACCGCCGTGCTGTCGCTGTCCTGAGCGCGGTCCACGACGCTGGACCGACCGCGAATGATCAACCACACTGAGGGCGATGGTTGATCGAGGTCCCGCCGATGGATAGTTCGACCGACCCGCCCGTGGGCGCGCGGCTGGCCGACCGCGCGCATCTGCGACCTGCCGATCGGCGTTCGATCGTCCGGCTGGGAGCCGCCGCGATGATCACGCACGGCTTGGTACATGCGCTGGGGATCACTTTGCTGTGGCGCTGGGGCGACGGGAACGATCTGCGCTACGCCGACAATCACCTCGCGCCGGGTTCGACGTCCGGGATCATCGCCGGCTGGGCGTGGCTGCTCGCCGGCGCCCTGTTCGTCGTCGCCGGGGTGCTCGTGCTGCTCGGCCGCCGGCAGTGGCGCGCCGTTGCGGTGGCGGGCATCGCGATCTCGGTGCCCGTGTTGATCCCGTTCCCGGATGCCGCGCTCGCCGGCCTGTTCGTCGACATCGCTATTCTCCTCGCCGTGATCTTGACTCTGGGCACCCGCCCCACACTCGCTCGGGAGGGTTATCGATGAAGCGTCTGGTCGTCACGGGGGTGGCAATGATGATGGTGTTCCCCGCGGCGGCCGCACGCGGCGCCACCACCCCGAAGCTCCCGATCCCCAGCCCACTGACCCAGAACTGGACGGCGCCGCCCGGTACGTACGCGATGCCGAAGTCGGTGATCGTCCGGTCCGCGGTGACGGTCGACCTCAGCGCCGCCACGATCACCGGTACCAGCAACTACCTGTTCACCCTGCAGGACGGCGGCCGGTTGACCGTGATCGGCGGCCAGCTGTCCGGCCCGATCCAAGGTCTCGTCCTCGATGCGGTGAGCAACGCCGGGACCGGCGCGGTGACGGTGTCGGGCACCACGCTGCACGACGTGCGGTCGGTCGTGTTCGCGAAGAGCCAGGGCGGCCCCATCGACGTGCGTTTGACCGGTGTTCACGCCAGCGGTCTCGGCGACGGCGTACGTGCGGTCGCGAACGCCCTGGAGGTCCGCGACAGCGTCCTCACCGGCGGTGGCGTCCCGCCGGCGGGTTACCCGGCCGGCGTGCACAGCCTCGACGACGATGCCGGCAACGTGGCCCTGCCGGCGAGCTCCCTGAATGTCCTGAACAGCACGATCACCGGATTCACGTCGGCCAAGTTCCAGGGCGACAGCATCCTCGGCGAGACCCGCGTCGCGACCGCGGACATCGAGAACAACGTGCTCGGCCACAACAGCGACAGCGGCGGCATCGACTCGAAGATCGCGAACGCGACGTTCCGCAACAACGTCGTCTACAGCGACGGCTACCGCGGCGTCGCGGGTCACTACGGCACGTTGCGCTCGAGCGGCAACACGATCTACCAAACCGCGCTGACCGCCGGCGGCAAGGTGGGCCAGGCCTACCAGGCGACCGGCCGGCTGATCGCCACCGGCGACACCGTCGTGCTGACGCCCGGTGCCCTGCTCGCGTACGCGACGTACACCTCCCAGCGCGACTCCGGCCCGCTGAGCACCTACCCGCGCGTCGGCGCCATCACGCTCACCGGCGTCGACGACCAGAAGGGCACGCATCTCACCGGCCCGACCCTGATCACCTCCGCGCCGGGTTACACACCGACGATCGTCATCAACTGACGCGTCGGCGGGGGTCATTTCCCCATCCGCGCGGTCAGCCGGGAAGCCCCCGCTTCCCGGCCCGATGCGTCGATCTGCTTGCCTCAGATCGACAAGTCCGGCCGGGAAGGCACCGCTTCCCGGCCACATCCACCCTCCCCTCGCCCGCGCTCTTGATCACCGGCGCAGCATAGGGTGTGCCCCGTGCGCGCGGTGCTGTACGCGGAGTTCGGGGTGCCCCCGCGGGTCGAGCAGGTGCCTGATCCGGACTGCCCGGTCGACGGCGTGGTCGTGCAGGTGGCGGCCACCGGTTTGTGCCGCAGCGACTGGCACGGCTGGATGGGCCACGACCCCGACATCAAACTGCCGCATGTCCCCGGTCACGAGTTCGCCGGGACGGTGGTCGAAGTGGGCCCGCAGGTGCGCACCGTGGCGGTCGGTGATCGCATCACGGCACCCTTCGTCTGCGCCTGCGGTGTCTGCCCGACCTGCCGCCGCGGTGATCAACAGGTGTGTGAGCGGCAGGAACAGCCGGGCTTCTCGCACTGGGGCTCGTTCGCCGAGCGCGTGGTGGTCGACGTCGCCGACGTGAACGCGGTGCCGCTGCCGGACTCACTCGACTTCACCGTCGCCGCCGGGTTGGGCTGCCGGTTCGCCACGGCGTATCGCGCCGTCACCGCGCACGCGGCGGCGGGCGCCGACGAGTGGCTCGCGGTGCACGGCTGCGGTGGGGTCGGCCTGTCCGCAGTGATGATCGCTGTGTCGGCCGGCGCGCGAGTCGTCGCAGTGGACCCGTTGCCCGCCGGGCGCCGGCGGGCAACCGAACTCGGCGCGGCGGCCGTCGTCGATCCGGCCGACGGTGATGTCGCGTCGGCCGTCCGCGAGATCACCGGCGGCGGCGCCGCGGCCAGCATCGACGCGATCGGCGGGGTGGAGTCGATGTCGGCGTCACTGCATTGCCTGCACACTCGAGGCCGGCATGTGCAGGTCGGCCTGATGCTCGGCTCGGCGCCGGTGCCGGCCGACGTCATCGGGCTGGTGCTCAGCCGTGAGCTGCAGGTGTTCGGCAGCCACGGCATGGCCGCGCACGACTATCCGCAGATGCTGCGCCGCGTGGTCCACGGAGAGCTCGACCCGGGCCTGCTGGTGCGGCGCCGGATCGGGCTGGCCGAGGCGGCCGTCGAACTGGCGGCGCTCGGCGCGGCGCCGGTCGACGGCGTCACCGTCATCGACCCTTTGCGCTGATCACGAGGGCGCGCTTTCGCGGATCGTCGAGCGGATCGAGCCGAGGTGGGCGATCGACAGTTCCACCACGTCGCCGGGCGCGAGCCACGGGTAGGCCTCGGTGCCGTGCACCCGGGACAACTCGAGGATGCAGCCGGTGCCGACGGTGCCGCTGCCGATGACGTCGCCGGTGCGCAACTCGGTGCCGCGCGAGGCGTACTCGATCATCGTCGCGAACGGCCAGTAGATGGTGGAGAAGTTGCCCGCACTGTACGGACGGTCGTTGACCGTTGCGGTCATCTCCAGGTCGTAGGCGTTGCCCGCGCGCAATGGTTCGAGCTCGTCGGGCGTCACGAGCAGCGGGCCCAGGCTGGTGGCGGAGTCCTTCCCCTTCGCCGGACCGAGGCCGAGGCGCATCTCGCGCTCCTGCAGGTCGCGGGCGCTCCAGTCGCACAGGATCGTGTAGCCGGCGATGTGTGCCTCGGCGTCGGCCGCCCGGATGTCGCGGCCCGTGAGGCCGATCACCGCGGCAACCTCGAGTTCATAGTCGAATGCCGACGACAGCGGGCTGATGCGCACGTCCTCGCGCGGGCCGTGCACCGCTGCCGGATTGGTGAAATAGAAGACCGGCAGCTCGTACCAGTCGGGGTGCACCTGCTGCCCGAGCGCCTGGTAGGACGTGACGACGTGCTCCTCGAACGCCATGAAGTCGCGGATCGAGGGAGGCACCGGGATCGTCGCCCGCAGGTCTGCGTCGGTGAGTGGCACCACCACGGTCGGCGCCGACATCGCCTCCCGCTGTGCGGCAGCCAGCGATTCTGGCGAACCGATGATCTCGATCAGCGCCCGCCCGACACCGCGAACCGTGCCGTTGACGACCAGTCCGGCCTGCACGTCGCCATCGGCCGATCCGAAGCTGCACCACTGCATAACTCACCCTGGCACACGATCCGGCGCGGTCACTCACCGCCTCCCGAGCGCCGCTTCCACTTCGTTCAATTCGTTTTCCGAAAGTGGCCCGAGTTGCAGCACGCCGACGTTCTCCTCGACCTGGGCGCGGTTGCGGAACCCGGGCAGTGGCACGGCGCGCTCGTCACGCGCCCAGATCCACGCCAGGGCACCCTGCGCGAGCGTTCGCCCGCCGGCGGTGAGCACTGCACGCACGCGCTCGATCCGGTCCAGGAAGTCCGGCGTCGGCCGGCCGTCGGTGAACCACTCCAGCCATTCCGGCTGGCGGCCGCGGATGTCATGGGCCGGTAGCACACTGTCCGCGGTGTACCGGCCGCCGAGCAGACCCATCGCGAGCGGCGACCGGCACACCACCCCGAGGTCGTGCTCGGCGCAGCAGCGCAGCATCTCCGCGTTGTCGTCGAGGACGTTGAGTTGCACCTGCATGGCGGTGCAGTGCGGGGCGTCGGCGAACATGCCTGCCACCTGCGGGTCGTCGGTGCTCACGCCGAACCAAGCGATCGAACCGGCCTCGACGAGCTCTTCGAGCACCGCCACGAGATCATCGGCTTCTGCCTTGTTCACGGTCGAGTGGTGCAGTTGGTAGAGGTCGATGCGGTCGCGCTGCAGCCGGCGCAGCGATTCCTCAACGGCGCGGCGGACGTAGGCCGGGCTGACGTCGCTGGTGGTGAGCTCGCGAGTCTGCTCGTCGAACAGGTTGCCGAACTTGGTCGCGATGCGGACCGCGTCGGAGTTGCCGATCACCTCGCCGAGCAGCACTTCGCTGTGTCCGGCGCCGTAGACGTCAGCGGTGTCGAAGAGGGTCACTCCGAGCTCGACGCCCCGAGCGATGGCCCGGCGCGACTCGTCGTCGTCGACACCGGCGTAACCCAGCGGCTCGCCGCCCCGCGTCATCGCACCGCCGATGGCCCAGCCGCCGAGCCCCAACGCACTCACCTCGAGGCCTGATCGGCCCAGGCGCCTCATTTCGGTTCGTTTGGTCGTCATGCCGCCAGTCTGCGACCTGGAGCGCGCTCCAGGTCAAACCAATAGGATTCGGGCATGACCACATCGACCGAACTGTTGGAGCCCCGTGAGGTCGTCAGCCGTACCGGTCTCTCGATCGACACGCTGCGCTACTACGAACGCGAGGGGCTCATCGGCCCGATCGCGCGCCGGTCCGGCCGGCGCGGCTACTCCGAGCAGGATGTCATGTGGATCGGGCTCATCACCTGTCTGCGCGACGCCGGCCTCGGCATTTCGGATCTGAAACAGTTCACCACCTTGCTGCGCAGCGAGGCCGGCACGCAGGACCGGCTGGACTTCCTGCGGCGGCGGCGAGCCGAACTGGTCGAGCATGTGCGGGCCACCGAGGCGGCGATCACGGTCCTGGACGACAAGATCCGGCACTACAGCTCGTGAGCTATCCGCGGCGCCAGAGTTCGCGGCGGCTGGTGATGCCGAGCTTGGCGAAGATGTTCCCCACGTGGTACTCGATCGTCTTGCTGCTCACGTAGAGCTCGGCGGCGATCTCGCGGTTGGTCAGGCCCTGCCCGACCATTCTGGCGACGACCTGCTCGCGTCGGGTCAGACCGTTGAGCGGGCTGGGCGGGTCCGCTGCGCCGTCGCGACCCGTCGCAGCCAGGGTCTCGTCGCACGCGGCGAGCAGCGGACGCGCATTCAGTGCCTGCGCAGTCTCGCGAGCCGCCTGCAACTGTTCGAGCGCAGCATCGCGCGTGCCGGTGCGGAACAGCACACGAGCACGTTCGAGCTGCAGGCGGCCCTGGTCGAAGGGATCGACCTCGACGGTCTGGCCCACCGCGAGATCCGACAGCAACCGCAGCGCGCCGCCGTGATCACCTGCGTCTGCGCGGAGCCTGGCGCGCAACCGGCGGCGATCCATCTCCTCCGGAGCCAACCACGGCCGATCCAGCGCCGTGACCGCCTGTTCGTGCCGGCCGGTCTCGACAAGCGCCTCCGCCGCCAGCGTGGCGGCCCGGTACAGCGCGGGATGCTCCAGCGGTGGTGGCTGTGCCTCGAGCAGCGGCGCGAGGATGGTGAGGACCCGATTCCACTGTTGCCCGCTAGCCGCGATGGTGGCCTCGGCGCTGATCGCGTGCGCCCGGGCAATGGAGTGCGGGACCGCCTGAGCAGCATCGTGCGCGGCCTGCGCGTGCGCGCGGGCGAACTCGTTCTCACCCAGCCGGGCATACAGCACCGTCGCGACCTCGTGTGCGTACGCGAGATACCAGCCGTGATCGAGGTCGTCGCCGAGCGAAACGGCGAGTTCGATGTGCGCGACCGCGTTGTCCCAGTTGCCCCCGCGCATCTCGGCGTCAGCCAGGCAGGCATAGGCGATCACGACGCTCGATACCGCCTGGCCCGCGTTGGCCCAGGCGATCACCGCGCGTAGATCAGCTTGCGCTGCAGTCCATGCGCCGTCCCACAGCTGCAGACGAGCGCGAGTCATGATCAATTCTGCTTCGAAGGCGCCGGGGCCTTCGGTCGCACTCGACAAGGACGCCAGGACCGCGCGCCCCTGCGCGATCTGGCCCGCATGGGCCAGCCCCAGCGCGAGCGCCTCGGTGGCGATCGAGCGGGAGAACGCGGGAATCTGTGCGACGGCGAGTGCCGACCGGGCTCGTTCGACCGCCCGGCCCGGTTCTCCGATGACGAGCAGGACGATTGCCGACGCGGCGCTGGCTCGAGCGAACAGCTGCGCGTCGGCTCGAGCGAGTTCCGGGGTGACGATCGTGTCGAACGTCGCGCGCGCGGGGAGCAGGTCACCCCGAGCGGCACCCAGCGCACCGAGGACATAGGTGCGGTGTGCGCTATCGGGGCAGGCGCGCACCTGTGGTTCGCGGCGCCACGCGCCCGCGACGTCGCCACTGATCAACAACAGCTCCACGGCCCGCAACAGCCGATCGTCGGCGTCGGCACGCACCGGTTCGAGCTCCGCTGACCAGATCAGCTGCTGGGCTGCCTCGGGAGCGAGCCCGCGCTCGAGAGTGGCCTGGGCGGTGGCCGCGAGCTCCGCGGCCAGCTCTGGGTCGGGGCCGTTGGCGGCTGCCACCCGATGCGCCGTCGCGGCGCCCGCCGGCACGACCTGCGCCGCGGCAAGGTGCAGCCGGCGCCGGGCGGTCGGCGACAGGTCGTTGTAGACGGCAGCGCGGATCAGCGGGTGGGGGAACACCACCTCGGTAGCGGCGCCGTGTCCGGTGATGTCGACCAGATGCTGGGCCACGGCCTCGTCGAGCGAGCCGGTGGGATCGGGGACGCCGGCCACTGCGATCGCCGACGCCAGCGACGATCGGGCGCCGAGCACCGCTGCGGCCGCGATCAACATGCGCCCGCCCGCGGACACGTTCGCGGTCCGGGCGAGCACCGTGGCTGCGTACGAGTGCGGCGCCGGCAGCGCTCCACGAGTCTCGCGCAACACGTCGGGGGGCAGCTCGGCCAGCAGGCTGGTGACGTGCAGCGGGTTGCCCGAGGTGTGGACGCGCAACCGTTCCGCGGCGCCGACCGGCAGCGCGGCGCCTTCGTGCCGGGCCAGCTCGGCGATCTCCGCCGCGGTCAGCCCGTCAAGACGGATGAGGCTGGCGCGGCCGCGGTCGGCGATGAGCCGGGCCCAGCTCTCGCCGAGCACCTCGTGCGCTCTCGGGCGCACGCCGCACAGCACCAGCACCTTGTCCTTACTGAGTCGGCGTAGCCAGAAGAGCACGGCGCCCGCGGACTCCGGATCCGCCCAGTGCAGATCGTCGATCACGATCACCAGGGGCCCTGACGCGCCGAAGGCACCGAGCAACTGGACCAGTTCGGCGCCCGCGGCGAAGGCGTCGGCGTGCGGCGCCGCCGGCTCGGCACCGTCAGCGAGCGCGGCGCGCAGCTGGTCCACCACGCCGAAGCGCAGCGTGGTCTCGGTTTCGTCGCCGCTCACCCAGACGGTGCTGGCAGCCGGGTTGAGCTGCAGGAACCGGCGCAGCAAGGCGGTCTTGCCGATGCCGGGATCGCCCTCGACCACCACGAGCCGGGCATCGCCGAGTCGCGCACCGTCGAGCGCGTGGTGCAGCGCAGCCAGTTCCCTGCCGCGGCCCACGAACGCGCCGTCGTCAGCGACTGTCATCGTGCCCTCCGTCCGGGAGAGCGTAGCGCGATGATCCGGCCACTAAGATCGCGACATGACCAGCGCTCCGGTGCCGTTCACGGCCGACGACTTCGCCGCCCGAACGGCACGAGCGGCGCGCGAAGCGGCCGGCGCCGGCTTGGCCGGGCTGCTCGTGACGCCGGGTCCGGATCTGGTCTATCTGAGCGGTTACGCGCCGACGGCGAACACCGAGCGGATCACGATGCTGGTGATCCCCGCCGACCGCGACCCGGTCATGATCGTTCCGGTTCTCGAACGGCCTGATGCCGAGGAAGCGGTAGGTGCGGCGCAGGTACGCATTGTCGACTGGACCGACGGGAACGACGAGTATGCGGCGACCGCGGAGCTGCTCGACCCGGGTGGCCGCTACGCTATTTCGGATTCCGCATGGTCGATGCACCTGCTCGGGCTGCAGGACCGGCTGCCCGATTCCGGCTACGTGTCGATGACCGAGGCGCTGCCGATGTTGCGCGCAGTGAAGGACGCCGACGAGCTCGCCCGGTTGGCAGCGGCGGCCGAGGCCGCCGACGCGGCGTATCACGACATTCTCACGATGCCGTTCGCCGGGCGCACGGAAGCCGACATCGGTGCGGATCTCGCCCAACTGCTGCGCAAGTACGGCCATTCGCAGGTCGATTTCACCGTGGTGGGTTCTGGGCCGAACGGCGCGAACCCGCACCACGAGATCGGCGCGCGGGTGATCCAGGACGGCGACATGGTCGTGCTCGACTTCGGCGGCCTCAAGCACGGGTACGGGTCGGACACCACTCGCACCGTCCACGTCGGTGAGCCGTCCGGCGAGGAGCGCGAGGTGCACGACATCGTGCGCGCAGCGCAACAGGCGGCCTTCGAGGCGGTGCGTCCCGGGATCGCCTGTCAGGAGATCGATCGCGCGGCGCGGGCGGTGATCACCGACGCCGGATACGGCCCGCAGTTCATCCACCGTGTGGGTCACGGCATCGGGCTCACCACCCACGAACCGCCGTACATGGTGGAGGGCGAGACCCACCTCTTGCAGCCCGGCATGTGCTTCTCGATCGAACCGGGGATCTACCTGCCCGGACGGTTCGGCGTGCGTATCGAGGACATCGTGACGGTGACCGACGACGCGGGGCTGCGCTTCAACCGGACGCCGCACGAGATGGCCATCGTGTCCTGACGCCTCAGGCCAGCGTGCCGTCGAGCCGGTCCCGTAGACCCGTGGCCCGAGCGGCGGGCCGGTCGACGCAGGCGAGCACCGCTTCGGCCGAACCGATCAGCCGCACTCGTTGCGCCGCACGGGTGATCGCGGTGTAAAAGGTCTGCCGAGTCGCGAGTGGCGAGCGGGCCAGCGGCAACAGCACGGTGACCTCGTCGAACTGGCTGCCCTGGGCGCGGTGAATGGTCATGGCATGCATGGGCCGCACGTCGGACAACCGCACCAGCGGCAGCAGCACCGGCGCGCCGCCACGCCGGAACGCCGCGACCAATTCGTCTCCCTGTTGCAGGACCACCCCGGTGTCGCCGTTGTAGAGCCCGTTCTCGTAGTCGTTGGCGGTCACCAGCAGCGGCTGGCCGGCGTACCGGCCGTCGAGGCGGGGCACGAGCAGCGGGTCGTCGGCGGCCAACCACCGCTCGACGGCATCGCTCCAGATGCGCACCCCACGCGGGCCGCCGCGGTGCGCACACAACAGTCGATGCCGGTCGAGCGCGGCCAGTGCCGACTCGGCATCTCCCGCGCGCGCTGCGTCGATCGCCGCGCGCTCGTGGCCGGCCTGGTGCTGCAATGCCATGAGGGCCGAACCGTCGATCGGTGCGTCGTCGGGCGTCTCGTGGAACACCAAGCCCTCGGCGCCGGAGCGCAGCATCGCCAGGGCGTCGTCGGCGCGGCCGGCGCGCACCTGCTGGGCCAGCTGCGCGATGGAGCCGCCCGCGGTGAACCGGTGCACGGTGTGCAGCAGCGCGACCGACTCGCGCAGCGCGGCGCCGGGCGAGTCGAGTCGCACGACGTCGGACACGCCGTCGGTGACCGCTCGCAGGGAAGCGCCGAAGTCGGTGCCGACCGGTCCGACGTCGTCCTGGTCGACGAGGTCGCCGAGCACGGCGCCGGCCTCGACCGAGGCGAGCTGGTCCGGGTCGCCGACGAGCACGAGTCGGGTCGCGGGTGCGAGGGCTTCCAGCAGACGAGCCATCAGGGTCAGCGACACCATCGAGCACTCGTCGACGATCACGACGTCGAAGGGCAGGCGATTGTCGCGGTCGTGCCGGAACCGGCTGGTCACACCTGGCCGGCGGCCGAGCAGCCGGTGCAAGGTGGCGGCCGACAGGGTCGCGAGCCGCGCGCGGTCGGTCGCGGTGAGCGGCCCGGCGGCCGCGCGGACCGCCTCTTCGAGCCGGGCCGCCGCCTTGCCGGTGGGCGCGGCGAGCGCAACGCGCAGCTCCGGCCGCTGCCGCCACAGCACCGCGATCACCCGGGCGATGGTGGTGGTCTTGCCGGTGCCCGGGCCGCCGCCGATGACGCTCACCCGCGACAGCACGGCGACGCTGGTGGCGAGCCGTTGATCAGGACCGTCCGGGAACAGGTCGTCGAGGTCGGCACGCAGGGTCGGCAGGTCGAGGTCGGCCGGGCGGTCGGCGCCGCGGTGCCGCAGGTCGGCGGCCACCTGCGCCTCCTGCCGCCAATAGCGGTCGAGCCACAGCCGCGAGCCGGCCATGCGCAGCGGTGCACCGCCCGGGCGGGTGTCGTCGACCAGCGGGCTGCGGGTGCACGCCGCGATCCAGTCGGCGGTGTCCGGCCACGGCAACTCGGCCGGCGGTAGTCGGGTCGGCGTCGTCGTCCACGTCGACGGTGATGGTCGCCGCGGCGTCGGCGAGGTCGAGCACCACCGAGCCGTGCCGGGTGCCGCGCACCACCAGCGCCACGGCGAGCAGCACCCGCTCGTCTGCTTCGCCGGCCAACGCGGCGAGCCGGGTCGCCACGTGCACGTCGGCCGCGGCGAGCACGCCGGCGTCGTCGAAGCTGCG
This sequence comes from uncultured Actinomycetota bacterium, assembly GCA_963850835.1. Taxonomy (GTDB): domain Bacteria; phylum Actinomycetota; class Actinomycetes; order Mycobacteriales; family Jatrophihabitantaceae; genus Jatrophihabitans. The sequence continues at coordinate 174,286 of CAWKNB010000014.1, forward strand.
GAGCAGGCCGGTCGCACGCAAGGTCGGTCATCGCGCACCGCCGGCGAGCAGGTCCGAAGCCGCGACCACCATCGCTGCAGGCGGCTGCCACGCGAAGACGCCAGGGATCGAGCCGTCGTCGAGCACGACTCCGGGTCCGCACATGCCACGCAGGAACAGGTAGAGCGCGCCGCCGAGGTGGCGGCCGGGCTCGTAGTCGCGCAGCCGCCATCGCAGGAATCGGTGCAGCGCCACTTGGTAGAGCAGTGCCTGCAACGGATAGTGCGCCGCGATCATGGCTTCCGCGAGCGCGGCCGGCCGGTAGTCCCACGCCGTGAGCACAGTGTCCGGCGTGCCGAGCCGGTTGGTCTTGTAGTCGACGACGACGTGACGCTCGCCGATGCGCAGCACGGCGTCGATGCTGCCGGTGAGGTAGCCGCTCAGCGTGGCGTCGCCGAGGGCTGGATCGGCGAGCAGGTCGGCGTAGCCGCGCAGCGGATCGTGCTGCGGCAACGCGGTGCGCAACAGGGGCGCGAGTTCGCCCAAGGTCGATGTCCCGTTGGGGTGGTCACCGCCGCGCAGCGGCAGCTCGAAATCGAGCTCGGCCAGTCGATCGGTGGTCTGGATGTCGGTGAGGCTGCAGCCGTCGGCGAGGGGGCCGAGCGAGGTGCGCAGCGCCGGCAGCAACCCCTCGACCAACGACGTGACGTCGAGCCCGGCCGGCCCGAGCCGAGCCAGTTGGGTGTGGGCATGCGTGCGCAGGTCGCCCGGGAGGTCCGCGGCGGTGGGATCGACGCGTTCCAGCACGGCGTGCACGAGCGTCCCGAACGCGGTGCCGCCAGGCAGCTCGGCCATCGGCGACGGGATGTCCTGTCCGGCTGCCGCCTTGGCGGGCGGCACCGGTGTCGGCGGTTCGTCGTCCTTCTCCCCCACCTCGGGTTCGCTGCCGATCCCGGGTGTCGCCTCGTGCGCGCCGGCGGTCAGCGCGGTGTACGAGGTGCGGCGCCAAACCGTGTCGAGCGGGCGGTGCAGCTCGGCTGCGGCGAGCCGAGCGCGGCCCGACACCGGCCGCTCCCACGAGACGTCGCCCTGGTCCGCCACCACGGTCACCGACAGGCACCCGTCGACCGCGAGCCGGGACGCCGCGGCCGCCGCCGCGGCGTCGATGGGCACGGGAACCCGTTCGGGCACGGCGTCGGCCGGGTTGTCGGTGAACAGGAGCCGGTGCAGCGGCGCGCACACGGTGTTCTTTGCGCTCGGCGCCCACCACGCGGTCACCTGCGCCTGCGCACGGGTGAGCGCGACGTAGAGCAGCCGCAGGTCCTCGCCGAATTCCTCGCTGCTGTGTCGACGCTGGTCGCTTCGGAATCCGGAACTCGCCTTGCCGCCGACGTTCCGGACCCGATGCCCGGTGTCGTCGTGGAACAGCGGAATGGGGGGCTCGAAATCGAATCTGTCCCAGCCGAACGGCACGTAGACGATCGGGAACTCCAGGCCCTTGCTGGCGTGCACGGTGACCACCTGCACCGCCGCGGCGTCCGAGTCGAGGCGTCGGCTGCGTTCGATCGCGGAGTCGGCACCGGCCTCTTTCACCCGGTGCCGCAACCATTCCAGCCCGGCCGTCAGCCCGAGCGGGCCTGCCATGGTAGCCGCGTGCAACGCCTCGCCCACATGCCGCAGATCGGTGAGGCGCCGTTCGCCGTCGACCTGACCGAGCAACCGCGACGGGAGCCGTTCGTCACGACTGAGCGTCTCGAACAGCGCCGCCACGCCGCGTTCCTCGTACACCCGCAGCCAGTGCCGCAGCGCGAGGCCGAGCCGGTCGACGTCGCGGTGCTCGAGGTCGGCGGCGTCCCACCCGACGAACGGTGAGACCGCGAGCCGGCGCAGCCGACCCGCGCGGTGCGGCTGCTCCAGCGCTTCGAGAAGCACGATCCAGTCGTCGGCCGCGGAGGTGCGGAACACACTCGAGGTCGTGCGTTGCACCGACGGGATGCCGGCCGCCACCAACGCGGCGTGCACGAGGTCGAGTTGTGTGCCGGTGCGCACGATCACCGCGAGATCACCGGGCCGCACGGCGCGTGGGGCGGTAGCGCCGCGCGGTTGCAGGAGCGCGCCGCTGTCGAGCAGCGTGGCGATCTCTCGCACGACATCGCGGGTGACCACCTCGCGGGCGGCGTCGACCGGCGGCGCGCCGCGCTGACCCTGCCGCACGAGCCGCAGCCGCACCAGCGCGTCCGGGGCGTCGAGCGAGCGCCCCGGATGCGCGGCCGACACCGGCGCCACCACGATGCGCGGGTCACCGAGTGCGGCGCCGCGGAACAGGGCATCGAGGCCACGCAGCAGCTCCGGATCGCTGCGCCAGTTCTGCGCGAGCGTGGCGCGGTGCTCGGCCAGCTCGGCGGCGGCGAGGTAGGCCTGCACGTCGGCGCCCCGGAACGCATAGATCGCCTGCTTCGGGTCGCCGACCAGCACCAGCGTCGCGGCGCCGTGGAACGCGAGCCGCAGGATGTCCCACTGCACCGGGTCGGTGTCCTGGAACTCGTCGACGAGCACCACCCTGTACCGGCCACGCAGCCGGGCAGTGGCGGCCGGCCCGGTGCGGGCGTCGGCGAGGGTCTGCTGCAATCGAGTCAGAAGATCGTCGAAGCCGAGCACGCGGCGCATCCGCTTGCGGCGGTCGACCTCGGCACGCACGGCGTGGGCGAACCGGACGCGGGTGGCCGCTACCTCGTCGTCGGGTTCGACCGGCACCAGAAGGGCCTGCCCGTCGCGCACGACCGCGGCGGCGAGTTCTTGCGCCTCGGCGAGTCTCATCGTCGGGACGGCGATGTCGCCGTGGCCCCACTTGCGCAGGTACAGGTCCTGGACCACCTCGTCGACGAGGTCGTCGAGGCTCTCGACGAGTGTGGCGTCTGCGTCGACGTCACCGGCGGTGCCGAGTCCGATCAGCATCTGCTGGCAGAACTGGTGGGTGGTGACCACGGTGGCGGCGTCGAACGCACTGAGCGCGACGACGAGGCGCTGCCTGCGGACTGCGACGTCGACGTCGGGTCCGGCCGCGAGGTGTTGCAGCAGTTGGTCCGGCGTGGCGCGAGCGGTGGCCGGGTCGGCGAGCCCGTCGCGGGCGCTGACCAATCGCTCACGGACGCGATCGCGCAGTTCCTGGGTGGCCGCGCGGCCGAAGGTGACGACCAACAGCTCGTCGAGGCGGGCGACGCCCTCGGCGACGTAGCGGGTGACCAACCCCGCGATCGTGAAGGTCTTGCCGGTGCCGGCACTCGCCTCGAGGACGGTGGTGCCCTGCGGCAGCGGACCGAGCAGGTCGAAGGCGGGCGCGGTCACAGCCGTTCGACCTTCTCGACCATGAGCAGCGGCTCCCACACCGACCGGGCCAGCGCACCGAACCTGGTGGGCTCGTGCGGAAAGGCCACATCGTCGTCGGGCGGCTGCGCGAGCAGGCGAGCGAACGGTGTCTTGGGGCCGAAGGCGAGTGTGTGCTCGGGTTCGTCGCGTTCCGGCTTGAACCGGTCGGCCTCCCACTTCAGGCAGGCGTCGGTCTCGGCCTGCTCGCGATCGGTGCCGCGCCGGCGCCACTTCGCGTATTCCGCGGACGTCTCGAGCGCGAGCGGCAGCGGCTCCCGCAACCCGGCGTCGCGAATCCGCACGAGCAGGGAGAGCACGTCGGCCGACACCGCTGCGTTGGCGCCGTGGAGCACCGCGCGGCCGACGCCGTCGCGCTGGCGGCCGATGGTCACCGCGCGGCATTGCGAGTCACCCGTGCTCGCCGACAGCGCCAGGTAACGCACCCAGGCAGCGAGCCGGTGCCGCGCTGCGAGCCGGGAGTACGTGACCGCGAGGATCGTCGAACCCCGCACGCCGGTGATGGTGCCGGCCAGCACGCGGCCGTCGGCGAGTCGCACGGAGACGTCGGTCGACGCTGCCGAAGTCTCACGTTCAGGTGCAGATGCAGTCAGCAGGTCGTCGACCCGGCGGCCGACGGTACGCATCGCCTGCCGACCGAGCGGGCCGGGCGGCAGCTCGCCGCGCAGGTACTCCAATCGGGCCGCGGTCTGCGGCATCACGCCGGACATGCACCGGCGCAGCACCCGCTCGCCGATCGCCCAACCCTGCAGCCCGTCGAGTTCGACGGTGAGCGCATCGGCCGGATCGTCGTCGTCGGTGAAGGTGCCGATCTCGAGCCGTTGGCGCAAGAAGCCGCGGGCCGGATGCTGCAGGAACCGCACGAGATCGTCGAGCGCGACCGTGTCCTCGCCGGCGGCCGGTTCGAGCCGGCCGCCGACCAGTGCGGGCACCGGCAGCCGCGGCCGCACCGAGGCGCGCGCGCCGGCCAACCCGGCCGGGTCGAACGAGAACGATCGAGCCGACACCAGCTCACCGGCCACGAAGTTGCGTGGGTCGAACGGCTGCAGCGGGTGCCGGATCACGACGTGGTCGCGCGCCGGGCCGCCACCGGGTGCCCTCGCGGTGGCCTCGACCGCATCCAGCAGCTCGCCGAGCGGCACGCACGGCGGCACGGCAGCGCCGCTGCGCGGATCGGCGCCGGTGTAGGTGATGACGAGGTGTTCCTGCGCGGCGCAGACGGCATCGAGGAACAGCTGGCGGTCCTCGCTGCGGGCGTCGCGCTCCCCGGTGCGCGGGTCGCGGGCGAGCACGTCGTCGCCGTCGGGGACGGCGCGGCGCGGGAAGGCGTCGTCGTCCATGCCGAGCAGACACACGACGCGGTGCGGCACCGAGCGCATCGGCACGAGCGTGCAGACGGTCAACGTGCCGGTCCGAAAGCTCGCTCGGGTGGGTCGACCGGCAAGCCGCGCCTGCAGCAGCGAGGTGACGTCGGCGAGCGCGAGTTCGACGTCGGTGTCGGCGGCGCATTCCGCGACCTCGTCGAGCTCGTTGCGCACCTGCATGGCCTGCCACGGCTGATCACCCACGCCGAGGCCGTCAACCAGCTCGCCGAGCAGGCGAGCCCATTCGGGCACCGTGCGTTTCTGTTCCAGAAGTCGCACGGCGTGATCGACGCGGTCGACGAGCTCGGCGAAGCGGCCGACGAGGTCGATGTCACCGCTGTCGACGTCGTCGACCGGCAGCGCGGTGCCCAGCCAGCTGACGTCGTCCTCCATCGCGACGCCGAGCAGCAGCCGGTCGAGCGCGGCGCGCCACGTGCCCTGGCCGATGTACTGCAATCCGTACGTCTCGCGGTGCTGCGCATCGAGGCCCCACCGGGCACCCGCAGTGACCGACCAGTCGCGCAACCGCTCGATGTCGTCGTCGTCGAAGCCGAACAGCGCACGCACGGGCCCGGTGCCGGCGAGATCGAGCAGTTGCGTCGCAGTCACCCGGCTCGCGGCGATTTCGAGCAGCTGCGAGAGGAGTCGCAGCAGCGGGTTGGTCTGGCGCAGCGACCGGTCGGCGAGGCGGACCCGGAGGCGAGCGGCCGGGTGGCCCTCCGGCTCGTCGGCCATGCCGAACGACGCCGCGATCAGTGGCGCGAACGCCTCGACGTCCGGGCACATGATCAAGACATCGCGTGGCTCGAGCGTGGGGTCGGCGTCGAGCAGGCCAAGCATGGCCTCGCGCAACACCTCGACCTGCCGCGCCGGGCCGTGGGCGGCGTGGACCTGCAGGCTGGTGTCGGCGGGGTCGATCGGCGTGCGCTGCGCGGGCGTGCCGTCGGTGGCGAGCTCGGTCTGGATGCGCCCCAGCAGCGTGTCGGGCCGAGCGGCGATGGGATGGTGCTCGTCGCGGTGCTCGACGGTGTTGAGCAACTGCTGCAGCTCACGCACGTCGCGCGACATCGAGGCGAGCAGCGGGTTGCGGACGGCCGGCAGCAACGCCCGGCGTGGCCCGGGTCGTTCCTGCTCGGCCGCGGCCCACAGCGCGGGCGACGGATGGTGCAGCCACAGGTGGACGTCGCGGTGCTGCGCGAGCGCCGCCAGGATCTGCATCCGCGCGGGTGGGATGCGAGTCGCTCCGAAAACAGAAAACGACGGACCGGTGGTGATCCGGGCGCAGGTGGCGTCGAGCAGCTCCGCGGGCGCCGGGGTGTCGAGTTCGGCGCGCAGTCGCCGCCACAGCTCGGCCTGCCACCGCAGGTCGTCGGGCAACGCCGTGCCGTCGCCCTGCTCGTCGTTGCCGGCGCGCCAGGCGCGGATCATCTCCGGGCGGGCCCGGCCGTAGCGCTCGAACAGGCCGGCGATCTTGGCGGCGACGGCAAAGCGCCGCCCGGCGTGAGTGTAGGTGCCGTCCGGCGCGGCGCCCAGGTGGGTCGCGAGCTCGCGGCACCAGGGCGCGGCGGGCGTGCAGCGATCGATGACCGTGAGCAGGGGCCACACCACCCGCTCGGCCGACCACTGGTCGACGGCAGCACGGTACTCGTCGTCGGCCGCGGCGGCGGTCTCGTCGAGGAAGCGGGCGTAGGACGGAAAGACCACGTTGGCGCAGATGCCGTCGCCGTCCGGGCCGGCCCCCAGGGTGTGGCTGAGCTGCTGGGCCAGCCAGCGCTCGACGCCGCGGCTCGGGACGGCGACGACTTCCGGCTCGAACGGGTCGCCGGTCGGCTCGCGCAGCACCTGGCCCAGCACGGCCACCAGTGCGTCGGCGCGCTCGGAACGGTGGATCAGCAGCACGCCGGGCCCCGCTCCTCGATCACGGGTCGATCGTAGGAGAGGGCTACGTCAGTTCCGCCGACGTTGCCGGATGGGTCCAGTCGCAGCGATTCAGGCGATGACGACGTCGGGTCCACGCTGGCGCAGCTCATCGACGATTCCGTCCGGCGCGCCGGCGTCGGTCACCAGCGTGCCGACCGCCTCGATCGGGGCGAGGACCGTCGGACCCTGACGACCGAGCTTGGACGAGTCCGCGAGGACCATGACCGCGTCGGTGTGCCGCAGCATCGACTGGTGGTAACCGGCCTGGATGATCTTCGCCCCGGTGATGCCGGTCACGGGATGAACGCCGTAGGCGCCGGCGACGATGACGTCGACGTGCATGTCGGCCATGGCACGTTCGGTGAGCGGCCCCAGCAGCGTCATCTGCTCGCGGTGCAGGTAGCCGCCCACCATCACGAGCGAGATGTCGGGCGCGTGCTTGAGGCCGTTGGCGATCTCGAGGCCGTTCGTCACCAGGGTGAGACGCCGGTGCTGCAGGTGCGGGAGCAGGGCGGCCGTGGTCGAGCCGGCCAACACCATGATCGTGGAGTCGTCACGGAGCAGCTGCGCCGCACGCGCGCCGATGCGGCCCTTGGCCGCCTCGTCACCGGTGGCGGGCTCGGTAGCCAGCGCGGAAGGTCCGGAGCGGACGAACGCGCCGCCGCGGGTGCGCCGCAGCAGGCCCTGTCGCTCGAGTTCGACGAGATCGCGACGAACGGTCCACTCGCTGACGTCCAGCTCGCGGGCCAGCTGTGCGACCTCCGCGCTCCCGTGCCGGCGCACCTGGTCCAGGACGCGGCGTCGACGATCTGGCACGAGCACGTCAAAGAACCTTCGTGCATCGAGGCGCCTGAGTCACGTGACACTCCGTTGCTCGGAATCCACTACCTGCCAAGTTTTGCACACTTTTGCTCGACAACGCCCGGTTCCGCCCGTATATGCTCGAAGTGTCCCGAGAATCTCCGGCAGGAAGCAGCGAGCCATGACCGACACAGCAACGAGCAACAACAGCCGCGACATCACGGCGCACCCGACGACGAGCTTCGCCGATCTCGGCAAGGAGATGTGGGCGTACCTGACCGGCAAGGGCGCCGCGATCAACTACGAGTTCGTCGACATGACCGTCGAGGTCCCGCGCGAGACCGGCACCGAGTCGCCGCGCGCAATCTGGAAGCTCAACGGCACGCTGCGCATCACCACCGCGGAGGGCGCTCCCGCCTCGTGACGAGTGCCGATGGCGCAGCACGAGTGCACGCCGACCTGCAGCTGCAGGTCGGCGATGTACGCGCTCGCCTCGTCGGGGACGGAACGTCGTTGCGCCTCGAGACCGATGACGCGGGCGGACTCGCCGCTGCGCTGCTCGACACGGCCTCCTCGCTCGACGTCTCGTCGCCTCGCAATGCGCTCGGCGAACTCGCCGCGTTGCTGGGCGGCGCCGGGGTCCGGTTGGACTTCGTCGGCGAACACGGCACGGTGGCCACGATCGGACCCGGCCGACGATCGGGCGTACTCCGATCACTCACCGGCCTGCAGCATGTGCAACTCGGCGCCACGCGCGTGGTGGCGCGTACCGCCATCGCGACCTCTCGACACTCGCATCATGTCCGAGCCGGCGTGGCCCGATTCGCCCTGCGTATCGGTGCCGTCGCCGCGGTGGCCGCGGCCGTCCTCGCGGCCGGTCACCGACACCATCCGTCAAACGACAACGAAGGACCATGACATGCCAGCACTTCTGTTCGGCTCCATCAGCACCGTGGCCGACACCTCCGAGATCCAGCGCGCGGCCTTCAACGAGGCGTTCCGGGCCCACGGCCTGGACTGGAAATGGGAGCGCGAGGAGTATCGCGACCTGCTGACCAGCAGCGGCGGCGCGGACCGCATCGCCGATTACGCAGTGCAACGCAACGAGACGGTGGACGCCGCGGCCGTGCACCGCACGAAGTCCGAGGTGTTCCAGAAACTCGCCGCGAACGGCCCGCTCGCTGCGCGCCCCGGGGTCGCCGACACCATCCACGCCGCGCGGGACAGCGGTTGGAAGGTGGCATGGGTGACCACCACGGCGAGCGCGAACATCGATGCCGTTCTCGGTGCTCTCGCGCCGGACATCACCCCCGCCGACTTCGACATGGTCATCGATGCGGCCAGTGCGGCCGACCCGAAGCCCGATCCCGCCGCCTACACGCTGGCTCTGCGACGTCTGGACGAAGCCGCGACGGCGTGCGTCGCGGTCGAGGACAACATCGGCGGCGTCGAAGCGGCGCAACGGGCAGGCGTGACGTGCGCGGTCTTCGCCAATCAGAACACCTCGGGTCATGACTTCGGCGCCGCACCCCGGGTGAACCGGCTGGCGTTCGGGGAGCTCGCTGCACTGGTCCAGCAGGATTGATCGACCTGATGAGTGTGCAGCCCAAGCTGACGACGACCGAAACCGAGTTCCACGTCGAGGCCTACGAAAAGATCGACTACTCGCTGGACCTCGTGGACGGCGTCTTCGACATCCCCAATCCGCAGCTCGCCGACAGTTTCCGGCTGTGGGGGCGGTGCCTGGCGGTGGTCGACCAGGCCGTGCTGAACCTGCACGGCACATCCCTTCGGCACTACTTCGCGCACCACGGCATCGAGCTCACCGTCTTTCCGGTCGTCATCAACGAGGCCGACAAGTCGCTGCGGACCGTCGAACGCATCGTGGACGCGTTCACCGACTTCGGCCTGGTGCGCAAGGAGCCGGTGCTCGTCATCGGCGGTGGCCTGGTCACCGATGTGGCCGGCTTCGCTTGCGCCGTCTTTCGCCGCTCGACGAACTACATTCGCATTCCGACGACCCTCATCGGGCTCATCGATGCCAGCGTCGCCATCAAGGTCGCGGTCAATCACGGCAACGGGAAGAACCGGCTCGGCGCCTTCCACGCCTCCCAGACGAGTGCTGCTCGACTTCTCGTTCTTGCGAACGCTGCCCGAGGCGCAGATCCGCAACGGGCTCGCCGAACTGATCAAGATCGCCGTCGTCGGCAACGGTGAGCTGTTCAACCTCCTCGAGAAGTACGGCGAAGACCTGTTGCAGACGCGGTTCGGTCATCTGCACGGAACACCGGAGCTGCGCCAGATCGCCGATCAGATCACCTACGCCGCCATCGAAACCATGCTCGATCTCGAGGTCCCCAACCTGCACGAACTCGATCTCGACCGAGTGATCGCGTTCGGGCACACCTGGAGTCCGACCCTCGAACTGCGACCCGATCAGCCGTTCTTCCACGGTCACGCCGTGAACATCGACATGGCGCTGTCCACCACGATCGCCGAGCGCCGCGGTTACCTGAGCGAGAGCGAACGCGACCGCATCTTCTGGCTGATGAGTCGCGTCGGGCTCACCCTCGACACGCCGTATCTGACCGAAGAACTGCTCCACACCGCGACCACTTCCATCGTGCAGACCCGCGACGGTTTGTTGCGCGCGGCGGCACCGAGGCCGATCGGCAGCTGTGTCTTCATGAACGATCTCACCGCGGACGAGCTCGACGCTGCGCTCGCCGCGCACCGCTCGCGCTGTGCCCGGTACCCCCGCGGCGGCGCGGGCGAGGACATGTTCCGGTCATGACCACCCTGCCAGACACCGGCACCGTGGTGCCGCTTCGCCCGGTGACGCCGATGGACATCCTGTCCGCCCGGCTGGCCGAACTCGTGCGTTCGATCGCCGACGGCGATCTCCTCGTCGACCCGGAGGTGATGGCCGAAGTGCGCGAGCTGAACGCGTTGGCGGGCGGTCTGCAGCCCTACCTCGAACGGTGCAGCACGCCCGCCTCGCCGACCCTGCGTGCGCTGGCCGACCGGACCCGCACCCACGACTGGAGTGTCCATCCCGACGACTCGACGGCCGCTTCGGGGCTCGAACCGGAGATGCTGTCCGGGCACGTCGAAGGCAAGTTCCTGCAGATGCTCGTGCACGCCACGCGGGCGCAGCGGGTGCTGGAGATCGGCATGTTCACCGGTTACGCCGCGCTGGCCATGGCCGAGGCACTGCCCGCCGGCGGCACGGTGATCACCTGCGAGATCGACCCCGAGGTTGCGGCGCTCGCCACCGAGCTGCTCCGCGCGTCGCCGGCAGGTGCGCGCGTGGACGTCCGCGTCGGTCCCGCACAGGACACCCTGGTTGCGCTCGCCGCCGACGGCGGGTGTTTCGACGTCATCTTCCTCGACGCCGACAAGGCAGGTTACGTCGAATACTTCCGTACGGTGCTCGACCTCGGCCTGCTCAGCGTGCACGGCCTGCTGTGCGTGGACAACACCATGATGCAGGGCGAGCCGTGGACCGGCGCCCGGACGGCGAACGGGGCAGCGATCGCCCGGTTCAACGACGTGGTGGCTGCCGATCCGCGGGTCGAGCAGGTGATGGTGCCGGTGCGCGACGGGCTCACCCTCGTCCGCAGGCTGGGGACAGGGTCGTGACCGAACGCATCCTCGACCCGGTCGGAGTCGAGATCACCCACCCATCGGTGCGGCACCCGACGGACGCGGAGATCGAGCACCTGCGGCACCTGCTGGCCGAGCACGGGGTCGTGGTGATCCGCGGCCAGGCGATCGACGACGACGAGTTCGCCGCCTTCCTGCGCCGCTTCGGGCAACCGGTGTTCACCGTCGGCGAGGTGCCGGTGCCGGACCGGCCCGAGCTCAACATCGTCAGCAACCTGGGGCGCCGCACACCCCCACGCAGCGTGTTCCACGTCGATACCAGTTACGTCCGCCGCCCACCGGCCTACACGGCGTTGCGAGCGGTGCAGGTGCCCGCGTCCGGCGGCGACACGTTGTTCACGAATCAGTACCGGGCGTACCGGACCCTCTCCGACGATCTCCACGCCGCCTGGCCGGGCGAACCATCACCCATGTCGTCACCGGTGTGGATCCGGGCGAGGGCCAGGATCACGCCGCCGAGCACCCGGTGTTCCGCCGGCATCCGGTGTCCGGCCGGGTCGCGCTGTATCTGTCGACACCCCAGCGCTGCGTGGCGATCAGCGGGATGGACGCCGCTGAAGGGGAACGGATGATCCAGGCCCTCTACGCACACTCCACCGCACCGGACAACATCTATCGCCACCGGTGGCGTGCCGGCGACGTGGTGATGTGGGACAACGGATGTGTCATGCACAGGGCCGACCACGACGACGTGTCCGGCGATCGTGTCATGCACCGCGGCATGGTCGACGGTTACGCGGCCGCGTCGGCCTCTGCGTCGGCTCCAACCGCGACATGCCCCTGACCACCCGGGGCGGCCTGCGCGCCGCACCCAGAACCGTGGCCATGCTCGCCCTGCTCACCGCGGCGCTGCCGGTCAATCTCGCCGTGACTGCCGTTGCGCTCGTGATGCGCCCGGCGACGCGCAGGAACCGACCCGCGTCGGCGCGAACTCCGCGGACCGTGTTGATCACCGGCGGGAAGATGACCAAGGCCCTGCAGCTGTGCAGGTCGTTCTGGAGCGCCGGTCACCGCGTCGTGCTGGTCGAAAGCGCGAAGTACCGGTTGACCGGGCACCGCTTCTCCCGTGCCGTCAGCGCCTTCTATGTCGTGCCGCCTGCGTCGGATCCTCGCTACCCGCTGGCATTGCTCGAGATCGTCCGCGCCGAGGAGGTCGACGTCTTCGTGCCGGTCAGCAGCCCGCTCGCCAGCCGCTACGACGCCGACGCGGCCGAGCTGCTCGAACCGTACTGCGAGATCGTGCATGCAGAAGCCGACCTCGTCCGAATGCTCGACGACAAGTTCGAGTTCGCCGCGTGCGGCGCCGCGCTCGGTCTGGCCGTGCCCGACACCCATCGGATGAGCTCGGCAGCCGAGGTCGCCGAATTTCCCTTCGACACCCACCCGGGCGCGTACGTGTTGAAGAACCTCGACTACGACCCGGTCAACCGGCTCGACCTCACCACGCTGCCGCGTCCGACCGGTACGGCGACCGCGACGTTCGCATCGAGCAAGCCGATCACGAGTGCAGCGCCGTGGATCCTGCAGTCGTTCGTGCGCGGTCGCGAGTACTGCACGCACAGCACGGTGCGCGACGGCGAACTGGTTGCCCATGTCTGTTGCGAGAGCTCGGCCTTCCAGCTCAACTACGAAGCCGTCGACAAACCCGAGATCGAGGCGTGGGTGCGCACCTTCGTCGCGGCGGCGCGGATCACCGGGCAGGTCAGCTTCGACTTCATCGAGGCCGATGACGGCACCGCCGTCGCGATCGAGTGCAATCCGCGCACCCATTCGGCGATCACCACCTTCCACGACCAGCCGGACCTCGCGGCGGCCTATCTCGGCGACCTGCCCGCGGGTGCCGCGCCGGTCCGACCGCGGCCGGGCAGCCGGCCGACGTACTGGATCTACCAAGAGGCGTGGCGGGTGCTGACCCGGCCGACGTCGGCCCGCGAACGACTGCGGATCGTCCTGGCCGGGAAGGACGCGATCTTCGACTGGGCCGATCCGCTGCCGTTCCTGTTGGTCCATCACCTGCAGATCCCCTCGCTGTTGCTGCGCAGCCTGGTGCTCGGCAAGGAATGGACCCGCATCGACGTCAACATCGGCAAGCTCGTCGAGCCGGGCGGTGACTGATGGGGCCGCGAGTTCTTCGGGTGCTGCACCTCGTCGGGTCGCCCACCAGCGATTTCTTCGCCGAGCTCTCGCTGTTGTATGCGCGCAGCTGCCTGGCTGCCATCTCGGACGCCGCCCGCTACGAACCGCTCATCGCATACGTCTCGCCCGACGGCTGCTGGCGGTTTCCGGCCGACCTCGGTCCGGACACGCTGGCCCGTGCCACCCCGGTGCGACTCGGTCGAGCCGTCGAGCAGATCCGCGCAGCGGCGCCCGACGTGGCCGTGCCGCAGCTGTTCTGCCCGTCCGGGATGACGCACTACCGGGCACTGATCGAGCTCATGGGCATCCCGCTCGTCGGCAACCATGCCGACGTGATGGCGATCGGTGCGGACAAGTTCCGGACCAAGGCGATCGTGGCGGCCGCGGGGGTCCGAGTGCCCGCCGCCGACCTGCTCCGCCCGGGGGACCTGCCCTCGTTGACACCGCCGGTGGTGGTGAAGCCCTGCGACGCCGACAACTCCGTCGGCGTCAGCCTCGTCGCGAGAGCTGCGCGACCTGCCGGCCGCGATCGACGCCGCATTCGAGCACTCGACGCAGGTGCTCGTCGAGGACTACATCGGCCTCGGCCGCGAGCTGCGCTGCGGGGTCATCGAGCACGATGGTGGGCTGTCGGTGCTGCCGCTCGAGGAGTACTCGGTCCAGCCGCACCGCAACCCGATCCGTCGGGTCGAGGACAAGCTCGTCCGACGACCCGACGGGGAGCTGCGCCTCGTCGCGAAAGACGCCTCCCACGCCTGGATCGTCGAGCCGACCGACCCGGTGACACCGCCGGTCGCCGCGGCGGCCCGGACAGCGCACCGGGCCCTGGGCGCGAGGCACTACAGCCTCTTCGACTTCCGGATCGACCCGGAGGGGCAGCCGTGGTTCCTCGAGGCCGGGTTGTACTGCTCGTTCGCGCCGGTGAGCGTCCTCGCGGTGATGGCCGCGGCGGCCGGTATCCCGGTCACCGAGCTCTTCGCGCTCATGGTCGAGCGCGCGGTCGATGACATCTAGCGCGCCCAGGGGTATACGTTTCCTTCGGTGGCACTGAGCTTCGAGCACGAGACCAACCGACAGCGGGTGCTGTTCGGCGCCGGCCGGGCTGCCGCACACGTCGCTGCAGAGGTGGAGCGGTTCGGGGCGAACGCGCCGTTCGTGGTGGCGACCGACCGGCACATACCGCTCGTCGCCGCCGCCGGCCTCGGAACGGCGGCCCGGTACCTGGGAGTGACCGAGCACGTCCCCGTCGAGGTGGCCGACGGTGCGCGCACCGCGGCGCGCGGCGCCGACCTGTTGATCGCGATCGGCGGCGGCTCGGCCATCGGACTGGCCAAGGCGGTGGCGCTCACCACCGGGCTGCCGATCGTCACCGTGCCGACCACCTTCGCGGGCTCGGAGGCAACCGACGTGTGGGGCCTGACCGAGGCCGGCCGCAAGCGCACCGGCGTCGACCCACGGGTGCTGCCGGCCACGGTCATCTACGACGTCGAGCTCCTCGACGGGCTGCCACCCGCACTCGCGGTGGCTTCCGGGCTCAACGCGGTAGCCCACTGCGTCGACGCCATGTGGGCGCCGCGGGTCGACCCGATCGACGCGGCGCTGGCGATGGAGGGGTTGCGAACCCTGCGGCTCGGGCTGCCCGGTGTGCGCATCGGCGACCGCGACGCCACCGAACAGGCCCTCTTCGGCAGCTACCTCGCCGCGGTCGCGTTCGCGTCGGCCGGATCCGGCATGCACCACAAGCTGTGCCACGTGCTGGGCGGATCGTTCGGGCTGCCGCACGCCCCGACACATGCCGTCGTGCTGCCGTACGTGCTCGCCTTCAATGCGCCGTACGCCGCCGAGGAAGCCGCGCGCATTGCGGCCGCGCTCGGTGCTGCGGACGCCACCGTGGGTCTGGTCCAGCTGCGCGCCTCGCTCGACGCGCCCCGCGCGCTGCGCGACCTCGGTCTGGACGAGAGCGCTGTCGGTCGCGCTGCGGAACTCGCGCTTCCCGACATCCCGGCGAGCAACCCACGGCCGGTGGATCTCGCCGGCGTCACCGACCTGCTGCGTGCCGCCTGGGCGGGCAGCGACCCCACGGAGGTGGCGGGGTGACCGCCGAGCAGGACGCCCGGGAACAGCAACTCGTCGACGCCGTGGTGGCCAGCCTGGCCGACACCCAGGACGAACGCGTGCGCACGGTCCTGACCTCGCTGGTCGGCCATCTGCACGCGTTCATCCGCGAGACCCGCCTGCGCCAGGACGAGTGGCAGCAGGCGATCGAATTCCTCACCCGCGCCGGTCACATCACCGACGACAAGCGGCAGGAATTCATCCTGCTCTCCGACGTGCTCGGCGCGTCCATGCAGACGATCATCGTCAACGACGACCCCACCGGCCGCAGTACCGAGGCCACCGTCGTCGGGCCGTTCTTCGTCGAGGGCTCGCCGCAGATCGAGCTCGGCGGTGACATCGCCGGCGGCGCACCGGGCGAGCCGTGCTGGCTCGAGGGCACGGTGCGCGACGTCGACGGCCGGCCGCTCGCGGACGCGCTGGTGGAGGTCTGGGAGGCCGACGACGACGGCTACTACGACGTCCAGTACCCGGACGGCCGTACGGCGGCGCGCGGCCACGTGCGCACGGACGAGGACGGCAGCTACCGCTTCTGGGCGCTCACCCCGACGCCCTACCCGATCCCGGCCGACGGACCGGTCGGCGATCTGCTCGCCGCAACGCACCGTTCGCCGATGCGGGCGCCGCACCTGCACTTCCTCGTCCGCCACGACGGCATGCGCACCCTGGTGACCCACATCTTCGTGGCCGGCGACACCGCCCGGACCGACAGCGTGTTCGGCATCCGCGATTCGCTGGTCGTCGACTTCGACGCGGTTGCCGAGCACCGAGCCGACGCCGGACGGCCGCACGATCGACGGCCCGACCTGGTGCCGGGTCAGTTTCGACCTGACGCTGGCCGCGGAATAGGCGTCGGCTGGAAGGCGAGCAGCCGCCAGCCCTCGGCCCGGCGGGTCCACACCACCAACGTCGCACTGTTCAGGTGTCGGATCGCGCCGGAGATCAGTACCTCACCGGTCATCCGGCCGTAGACCAACGCACAGTCACCGGCCCGCACCGTGCGATAGGTCTCGTGCTCGAGCCGCTGGTAGTCGAAGTACCCGTCGCGGATGCGTTGCAAATAGGTGGTTTTCGTGTCACTCGTGGCGTCGGAGTGGGTGTAGGTCAACTCGTCGTCGCACAGTTCGGCCAGCGCCGAGTCGTCGGATCGTCGCATCGCGTCGTAGCGGCGCTCTTCGAGCTCGGCGATCACCTCGACGTCGTCGGTCATGAGCAAACCCTAACCGGCAATTGATTGACGAGTGAACTATCGCAGGCGTAGAACCGGCAGGTGACTCCGGAAGAGCGGCGCCAGTTCGTCCGGGACCATCGCACCGCCATCTTCGGCTACAACCGGCGTAACCACGGCCCGGCAATGACCGTCGTCTACTACCTGTTCGAGAGCGATGACGAACTGCTCGTGTCGACGATGGCCGAGCGCGCCAAGGCCAAGGCGGTGCGCCGCGACCCGCAGGTGAGCCTGTGTGTGCTCGACGAGCAGTGGCCGCTGACCTATCTGCAGGTCTACGGCACGGCCACCGTCGACGACGACCACGACCTCGCCGTCGACGTGTTGCGCCGGATCCTCGAGGTGATGGCCGGTACCGCGATGCCAGGCAGCACCGCGTCGGACGTCGAGCGCATGGTGAACGACGAGCAACGGGTGGTGGTCCGGTTCAAGCCGTATGCCACGTTCGCCACCCCACCACGACATGTGCATCGCGTCGAAGACGTCGCGACCCTCACGCACTGGACGAGTAGGAGCCAGCCATGGTGAACCGCACCTTGCCGACCCTCGACGCGGTGACCGCCGCGAAGAGTTTCGTATTCCGTAATGCAACCGTGGTGAGCGTCGATCCGGCCACCGGCACGCTCGACGACGCCGACGTCCTGGTGGTCGGCGACTCCATCGCCGGGGTCGGTCCGTCGCTCGAAGTGCCGCAGGGCACGGTCGAGATCGACGCGCGCGGCGGCATCGTGATGCCGGGCATGATCGACACCCATCGGCACATGTGGCAGTCGGTGATGCGCGGGTACGGAGCCGACTGGACGCTCACCAACTACTTCTACTTCTACTACCTCGACTGGGGGCAGGTGTTCCGGCCCGAGGAGGTCTACGCGGGCAATCTCCTCGCCGGTCTGGACTCCATCGACGCGGGCGTCACGACCACGCTGGACTGGTCACACGGACTGCGCACCACCGACCATGCCGAGGCTGCGGTCGACGCACTCGAGCGGGTCGACGGGCGGTTCGTGTTCGCCTACGGCAACCTTGCCGAAGGCCCGTGGGAGTGGACCACCCGGCCCGAGTTCAAGGACTTCGTGAGCCGGCGGCTCGACGGCCGTGGCGACATGCTGCGGTGGCAGATCGCCTTCGACGTGCCCGGCGACCCGGAGTTCCCCGAGGGCCCGGCGTTCGCCGTCGCGCGTGAGCTGGACGCGCGGATCACCACGCACAGCGGGGTGTGGGGTGCGACGTCGGACGCCAGCATCCAGATGATGGCCGAGCACGGCTACCTCACCGACAAGCTCACCCACGTGCACGTGTCGAGCCTGTCCGAGGACTCCTACCAGCGCATCGCCGCCTCCGGGGCGCACGCGTCGGTGGCGACCGAGAGCGAATGCAGCGCCGGGCAGGGCTACTCCCCCACCGCGCGGCTGCGCAAGTACGGCATCCCGATCTCGCTGTCGGTCGACACCAGCTCGTGGTGGTCCGGCGACATGTTCGGCGCGATGCGGGCGGCGCTGAACCTCGACCGTGCCCGCGAACATCTCGAGGCGCACCGCGAGGGCGAGACGGTGATGAACCTGTCGCTGCGCGCGGACGAGGTCGTGCGGTACGCGACGCTCGGCGGCGCGGAAGCGGTCGGCCTGGGTGACGTCGTCGGCTCGATCACCGTCGGCAAGAAGGCCGACCTGGTGCTGGTGCTCAACGACGATTCCCCGGTGATGTTCCCGATCGTCTATCCGGAGGGACATCTGGTGTTCCAGGCCGGGCGCAACGACGTGCACACCGTGCTCGTCGACGGCAAACCGGTGAAGTACGCGCACCGATTGCTGGCCGGCGACCGGCTCGAGGAAGCCCGGCGGCTGTGTGCGGAGTCGATCGATCACGTGCGCGGGGAGCTCGGCGAAGAGGCATGGCACAAGGGCATGCATCCGGACCAGCCCGACGAGGAGCGCATCGACAACCCGTACCAGTACTCGGAATTCGAAGGGGCCGGGACCGAGGCGCGCGAGGAATCGTGACACTCGCCGGTCAGGAGATGAACTCCTTGGCGAACCTCCGGACCGTCTCGGGGTTCAGCGCGTCCTGGAATCCCACGACGAGCTCGTCGACGCCGGCCTCCTCCCAGCGGGCGATCCGCTCGCCGATCGTGTCGAGCGTGCCGATCAGCCCGTAGTCGGCGAGTTGGCCCGGGAACACCAGGGACGCCCACTGCGGCACGGCGGCACGCGCCTGCTCGTCGGTGTCGGCGATGATGCAATATCCCGTCGCGGTCTTCGTGATCGTCGAATAGTCACGCCCGACCGTCGCGCAGTGCTGGGCCAGGACGTCGAACTTGCGCGCGACGACATCGGGCGGCTCCTGCACGTTGCAGTAGTCGCCGTACTCGGCCACGAGCCGAAGCGTCACCTTCTCGCCGGCGCCGGCGATCATGACCGGGATGTGCGGCACCTGGACACCCGCCGGTTGGTTGACGACCTCGCTGACCCGGTGATGGCGACCTGCGAAGGTGGTCGAGGGTTCGGTCCACATCGACGTGATGATCTGCAGCGACTCACGCAGCTGCTTGAGCCGCTGCGGCGCGTCCGGGAACTCGTAGCCGAAGGCGCGATATTCCTGCTCGTACCATCCGGCGCCGATGCCGAACGTCAACCGGCCGCCGGAAACCACGTCGAGCGTGGATGCCATCTTGGCGAGCAGGGCCGGATTGCGGTACCCGTTGCCGGTGACCAGCTGGCCGAGCCTGATCCGTGAGGTCTCGCCGGCGAGCGCCGCGAGGGTGGTCCACACCTCGAAGACGTAGTCCGCGCCCGGGCCGAACGGGATGAAGTGGTCGGCAGCCCAGATCGTCTCGAAGCCGCTCTCGTCAGCGGCTGCGGCCAGTTCCCGGAGGACGTCGAACGCCGCAACCGGATCGTCGAACGACGCGAACTCGTGACTGAGTCCGGTGGGCAGGTAGAGGCTGAATTTCATGGAGGCGGTCCTTTCCGGAGACGGGTGTCACCGATACAGACCCGATTGACCGCCGGAAGGAATCGTCAGGGTGCAACGACGTCCGGGTAGCCGAACGCCGCGACGAGCGCCGGGTCGGCGAACACGGTGATCGCGGCGAGGTGGACGGCGTCGGTGGTGAGAACCGCGATCGCGAACGCGCGAAGCACGCCGTCGGCCGCGCGCCGGTAGGTGACGGCCGCCGGCTGGTCGTTGGCGACGGCGCGGAACATCCGGTACTCCCCCGCCTCGTGCAGTACGTGCCGGTCGAGGTACGGCCAGCAGGTGCGCTTGCCGGCGAACCACGTCGTCGAGGGCGTGACCTCCAGCGACGCGTCCTCGCGGAGGAGGTCCTCGAGGAGCTCGGCGTCGGCATCGTGGAAGGCAGTGATGTAGCGGTCGAGAATCGCTTGCGCCTGCGGCGATTCCGGCTCCACGATCTCCTCGGGCGCCGGGGCGAGGCCGTCGATGCGAGCGCGGGCGCGCTGCAGCGCGCTCTTCACCGCCGCGACGGTCATGTCGAGAATCGCCGCGACCTCGGCCGCGGAGAAGGCGAGCACGTCACGCAGGATCAGCACCGCGCGCTGCCGTGGCGGCAACACCTGCAGGCTGGCGATCAGCGCGAGTCGCAGGCTGGCCCGGGCGGCCACGATCTCGGCCGGGTCGGACGTCGGCTGGCTGAGCATCGGGAACGGTTCGAGGAACCGCACGTGCGATTCCGCGAACAGCAGCGGCGCGTCCGGGTCCTGGGTCGGGCCCATCAAACCGGACGGCAACACCCGCCGACTGCGGTGCGCCAGGGCAGACAGGCAGGTATTGGTCGCGATGCGATAGAGCCAGGAGCGCAGCGAGGCCCGGCCTTCGAACCCGTCCCGCGCGCGCCACGCGCGCACGTAGGTCTCCTGCACCAGGTCCTCCGCGTCGGAATACGAACCGAGCATCCGGTAGCAGTGCGCGAGCAACTCGCCGCGATAGACCTCGGCATCACGCACGAACGCGTCCTGGTCGACGGTCGCTGACACGGCGTTCCTTCCTGTCCACCGGCCCGGCGTCGCACCGGGTCCGGCCGATCCGCCCCTCGCCGCAACGAGGGGTGGCGCGGGTGACGACCCCTACCAGGTAGAGACTCCCGTAGTGCCGGAAAGGAATCGCTGCACCGGACGAAGGGAAGATATCGAAGTGGACGTCCGACCGATCGGAACAGTGTCGTCGCCGCGGGTCGACCCGTCGAACACCGTCGGTTGGGGCGACGTCGTGGCCACCATCCTGCTCGACGAATCGCTGGGCATGCACAGTTTGGACGGCCTTGCGGACTTCTCGCATGCCGAGGTCGTCTTCTGGTTCGACCAGGTCACTCGTCGCGAGTCGTATGCCGACGTGAGCCGGGCGCGGGGGCGGGAGGACATGCCGTTGATCGGGGTGTTCGGGGCGCGCGGGCCCAACCGCCCGAATCCGATCGGGGTCAGCGCCTGCGAGATCCTGGCCGTCGCGCAGCGGACGTTGACCGTCCGTGGGCTCGATGCGGTCGACGGCACGCCGGTGCTCGACATCAAGCCGGTGCAGGCGCGGCTGGTGCCGTCGGGCGTCCGCGAGCCCGAGTGGAGCGCGCGGCTCATGAGCGACTACTACTGAGCGGCCAGCGTCTCGTCGAGGGCCGACAGCAGCCGGTCGGCGTCGGCGGATGAGAACACCAGCGGCGGCCGGATCTTGAGCACGTTCGCGTTGAACCCGGTGGCCGAGATGAGCACCCGGCGCTCGCGCAGCCCGTTGACGAGTGCGGTGGCTGTGGATGCGTCGGGCGTTTTGGCGGCGCGGTCGCTGACGATCTCGACACCGAGGTAGAGGCCGGCGCCACGCACGTCGCCGATGCACTCGTGCCGGGCGGCGAGTTCGCGCAACGCCTGCCGGAGTTCGCCACCAACCCGGGCGGTGTGGCCGAGCAGGTCGTCGTCGCGGATGACGTCGAAGGTGGCCTGCGCGGCCGCGATGGCAACGGTGTTGCCACCGAAGGTGTTGAAATAGCGCTGATCGCGACCGAACTGCGCCACGACGTCATCGGTCATGACGACACCGGCCACCGGGAAGCCGTTGCCCATGGGCTTGCCGAGCGTCATGATGTCCGGCTGCACCCCATGCCGCTGATGTCCCCACATCCGGTCGCCGCTGCGGGCGAAGCCTGACTGCACCTCGTCCGCGATGAACAGTCCACCGGCCGCGCGCACCACCTGCGCGACCCGGTCGAGCAGATCGGTCGGCTCGGCGAAGATGCCGTCGGAGGAGAACAGCGAGTCGGCGATGAACGCGGCCACGCCCTCGCCGTGCCGGTGCAGGTCGTCGATCTGCTCGCGCACCGAGGCCACGAAACGATCGCTCAGCTCGGCCTGGTCGATGCGGTAGGAGTCGGGCGTGATCACCCGGCGCACCCAGGTGCCGAGCGGGTTGCCCTCGCCGAGCGATGCGGAGAAGCCGGCGGTGAGCTCGGAGTTGCCGTGATAGGCCTCCGACGTGATGATCACGCCCTGGTGCCCGGTGCGGTGCTTGGCGACGCGCACGGCGAGGTCGTTGGCCTCCGATCCGGTGCAGGTGAACATCACATGCCCGCCGCCGAGCGGTCCGTCGAGGGTGGCACGCAATTGCTCGGCGTAGTCGAGGATCGACTCGTGCAGGTAGCGGGTGTGTGTGCACAGCGTCTGCATCTGCTCGTGCACCGCCGCGACGACTCGCGGGTTGGCGTGGCCGACAGAAACGACGTTGTTGTAGGCATCGAGGTATTCGTTGCCGTCGGCATCCCAGAGCTTGGTGCCTCGACCGCGGACCACGTGGATCGGGTTCTGGTAGAAGAGCCGGTAGGCCGGACCCAGCAGGTCGGCCCGGCGCCGGGCGAGATCGCGGGTGCGTTCGGGGACGTCGGAGTCGGCGTCGGGGTTGAACGCGTTGACCATCGTGCCGCGGGTCATGGGTGTTCCGTTCGGTTGGCGGTGTTGAGGGTTTCGGCGAGGTAGTCGTCGGAGTGTGCGTCGAACCAGCGCAACTGTGCCCAGCCCTGCGCGGTGTTGCGCAACACGTACGTGGCGTTCGCTGGCACAAGGGCGGCACGGTAGAGCGAGATGAGCGCCCTGGTGATCACCCGGCCCATCACGAGAAACGGAATCGTCTGGAGTTCGGCATCGGTGAGCTCGGCGACCTCGAGGTAGCCGCCCAGTAGGTCGCGGCCCTCGGCAAACGCGTCGGCCTCCTCGGTGAGGCCTTGGCGCGGTAGCTGATTCAGCAATGCGGTGGCGACGTCGATGGCGACTGCGGTGTACACGGAGTCGGCGAAATCGAGGACGCCCCGCACGAAATCGGGATCGGCGTGGTCGACGATGAGGTTGGACCGGTTGAAGTCGTTGTGCAGCACCTGGCGGCGCAGCCTCGGCAGTGCCGCGGCCGTGGCTTCGAAGCGTTCGAGCCCCTTCTCCAGCACGTCGCGCTGCGCCGGGTCGCCGACGGCCTCGAGCAGCGGGCGAAGATCGAGCAGGTGCTGCACGTCCCACGCGACCACGCGGTCCTGCGCGGGATGGCTGAAGGTGCTGGTGGCGTGTCGCAGGGCGCCGAGGGTGCGGCCGATGGCGGCACGTTCGGCCGGCGAGGAGTCGATCGCGTCGAGGGGCGTCCCGGGGATGAACGACATCAGTCGCGCCTGCCGGTGCTGGCCGGCGTCGTCGTCGATGGTGACGAGGAGCTGTCCGTCCCGGTTCGGGAACAACCGGGGCAGCGGGACATCGTTCGACTCGGCCACGTGCTGCATGAGCTGCACCTCGAAGTCGACTTCATGCGGGTCCTCGGCCGGATTGCTGACCTTGAGGACGTACTTCGTCGTGCCGGTGTCGATGACGAAGCTGTCGTCCTTCTCGGTGGCGAGCCGGGTGGCGGTACCGGGTCGACCCCAGTGATCGGCACACACCGCGGTTGCCTCCACCTCCCCCATCACCACATGGGGAGCGTTCAGGCTGCCGCCGAGGTCGAGCCTGCGCACGCCGACGCTCACGCGCCGATGCCGTCGAGAACGGTCGCGACCAGCCCGTCCACGGTCTTGCGCGGCAGGCCGGACGGCTTGCTGGTGGGGTCGAACAGCAGGCGCGGGAGCACGGCCTCGTGGCACGCGCCGACGATCAGCGTGGTCGCTGCGTGCAGATCGGCCCCGGCGCGGATCCGCCCGAGGCTCTGCTCGCCCGCGAGGTAGTCGCCGACCAGATGCGGAATGCTCGGCGCGCTCGGTCCGACGGCGAGCAGGTCCATCGTGCGCCGCAATACCGTCGGACGATCGAGGAAGCCGACGAACGCGGGCAGCACCCTGGTCAGCGCCGCCAGACCGTACTCGACGTACGCCCGGAGATTCTTCGACAGCGTCGCGGTGCCCGCGACGGGTAACGGCAGCCCGCTCGTCATCACGGTCACCACGTGTCGCGCGAGCGCGCGGGCCAAGAGCTCTTCCTTGTCCGTGAAGTGGTTGTACAGCGCGCCGACCGCGACCTGCGCTTCACTCGCGATCCCACGCACCGTCAGCCCGGCACTGCCCCGCTCATCGAGCATCCGAGCCGCGGTGGCCACCAGGTGTTCCTCGAGCGACCGGTCGTCGCCGGCGTCGCGCAGCACCGCTGGGCGTCTCGGCGACATCACATCCCCTGAGCGGATCGGCGGCGATGGATCACGAGTGAACTCTAGTTCACGAACGCTCGTTCATTCAATCTTGGCTGTCGCATGGGGAACTGCGTAGGGATCCGCTAAGCATCTCGATCTCCCGAAACATCGGCGTTTTACCGCCCTACGCTGATGCCCATGCCGGACCCGACCTCGGGGGCAGCCCCCGCATCGCAAGATCATCGCGATGCACTTCCTGTGAAAGACAGCGATCCACTTGTGGCGATGCAGGGTGTGCAGAAATGGTTCGGATCTCTCCACGTACTCAAGGACATCAATCTCACCGTCGATCGGGGTGAGGTCGTCGTGATCGTCGGCCCGTCGGGTTCCGGCAAGTCGACGCTGTGCCGCTGCATCAACCGGCTCGAAACGATCGACGACGGCACGATCACCGTCGACGGCCAGCACCTGCCGAGCGAGGGGCGAGCGCTCGCGAAACTGCGCGCCGACGTCGGGATGGTGTTCCAGAGCTTCAACCTGTTCGCGCACAAGTCGATCCTCGACAACATCACGATCGGGCCACGCAAGGTCCTCGGCCTGAACAAGGCAGAGGCGAACCGACGCGGGATGGAACTGCTCAAGCGGGTGGGTGTCGACAACCAGGCCGCGAAACTCCCCGCGCAGCTGTCCGGTGGTCAGCAGCAGCGAGTGGCCATCGCACGAGCCCTGGCGATGCGCCCCAAGCTGATGCTCTTCGACGAACCGACGTCAGCGCTCGACCCGGAAATGATCAACGAGGTGCTCGACGTGATGACCGGGTTGGCCCGCGACGGGATGACGATGCTCGTCATCACCCACGAGATGGGATTCGCCCGCCGGGCCGCCAACCGGGTGCTGTTCATGGACGACGGGGAGATCGCCGAGGCAGCACCGCCCGAAACCTTCTTCGAGGACCCACAGTCCAACCGCGCCAAGGACTTCCTCGCCAAGATCCTCACCCACTGATCCAAGGAGAGCACCATGACGCGATACCGACAGTTGACCGGCCTGATCGCCGGGATCGGCCTCACCACACTGGCACTGACCTCGTGCAGTTCACGCGACGACGGCGGTGGCGGCAAGACGAGTAGCGCCGCGAGCGGCACTGCCAGCACTGCTGCTGCAGCCGCGACCGGCGTCGTCGCGAAGGCGAAGAACGACAAGAAGCTCACGATCGGCATCAAGTTCGACCAGCCCGGACTCGGACTGAAGACCCCGGACGGCAGCTACGCCGGCTTCGATGTCGATGTCGCGAAGTACGTCGCCACCAAGATGGGCGTGCCGGCGAGCGGCATCACCTTCGTCGAGGCAAAGAGCGCCAACCGCGAGAACCTGCTCAAGACCGGACAGGTCGATCTGATCTTCGCGACGTATTCGATCACCCCGGAGCGGCAGCAGGAGGTGTCCTTCGGCGGGCCGTACTTCGTCGCACACCAGGATCTGCTCGTGCGCGCCGACGAGAAATCGATCACCGGGCCGGAGTCGCTCACCGGCGGTAAGAAATTGTGCTCGGTCACCGGCTCGACCTCCGCGCAGAAGGTGAAGGACACCTACGCGAAGGGCGTGCAACTGCAGGAATACTCCAAGTACTCCGACTGCGTCAGCGCGCTGGCCAGCAAGGCGATCGACGCGGTGACCACCGATGACGTCATCCTGGCCGGATACGCCGCGCAATCGCAGTACAAGGGCAAGGTCAAGGTGGTCGGCAAGGGCTTCACCGACGAGAAGTACGGCGTCGGAATCAAGAAGACCGACACCGCCGGTGCCGCTGCGGTCAACACCGCACTCGAGCAGATGATCTCCGACGGCTCGTGGAAGAAGTCACTCGACTCCAACGTCGGGCCGTCCGGGTACAAGATCCCGTCACCACCGTCGCCGGGCACGATCTGACCGGATGGACTTCGACTTCCTGAACAATCCGAAGTACGACATCCTCGGAGCGTTCTGGGTCAACGTTCAACTCACGTTCTGGGCCGCGCTGGGCTCGCTGGTGTGGGGCACGCTGCTCGCCGCACTGCGGGTCTCGCCGGTGCCGGTCATGCGTGGCTTCGGCACGGTCTACATCAACATCTTCCGCAACACCCCGCTCACCGTCATCATCGTCAGCTGCTCGCTGGTGCTGTCGAACACGCTGGGCTTCCATCTCGCCGCCGAGGGTTCGCCGACCTTCATCGCCGACAACAACTTCCGGTTGGCGGTCCTCGGGTTCGTCGTCTACACGTCGGCGTTCGTGTGCGAGGCGGTCCGCTCGGGAATCAACACGGTGCCCACCGGCCAGGCCGAGGCCGCCCGCGCCATCGGCCTGCCGTTCCGGCAGGTGTTGACGGTGATCGTGCTTCCACAGGCGATGCGGGCGGTGATCGCGCCGCTGGCCAGCGTGCTGATCGCGTTGACGAAGAACACGACGATCGCGGCGAGCATCGGTGTCGCCGAAGCCGCTCTACTGATGAACACGATGGTGGAGAACGAATCGGATGCGCTCGTCGCGGTCTTCCTGGTGTTCGCGCTCGGCTTCGTGATCCTCACCCTGCCCGTCGGGTTGCTGCTCGGCTGGCTGTCGAAACGCCTCGCGGTGCAGCGATGACTCGATCGGTGCTCTTCGACGAACCGGGACCTCGCGGCAAGATCCGCAACGCCGTCATCGGCGCTTTGTTCATCGCGCTGCTGATCGCCGGCGTGGTCTGGGTGCTGGTGAAGTTGGACGACAAGGGTGTGCTCACCAAGCAGCAGTGGGAGCCGTTCACGATGGGCTCGACCTGGACCGAGTTCATCCTTCCGGGCTTGTGGAACACGCTGAAGGCGGCCGGGCTGTCGATGATCATCGCGCTTCCGCTCGGCGCGATCTTCGGCGTCGCGCGGCTGTCCGATCATGCGTCGGTCCGGTGGGTGGCGGGGACTGCCGTCGAGTTCTTCCGGGCGATCCCGGTGCTGCTGATGATGGTCTTCGCCACTGTGCTGTATCAGGAGTACTCGAACATCCCGCTGTCCGACGTGCCGCTCTACTCGGTCGTCACCGGTCTCGTGCTCTACAACGGCTCCGTGCTCGCCGAGGTGTTCCGGGCGGGCATTCTCGCCCTGCCCCGCGGGCAGACCGAGGCGGGACTTGCCATCGGGTTGCGCAAGGGCCAGTTGATGCGCCTCATCCTGCTTCCCCAGGCCGTCACGACGATGCTGCCCAACATCGTCAGCCAACTCGTCGTCGTGCTCAAGGACACCGCCCTCGGGGGCCTGCTCATCGTCAACTTCGTCGAGCTGCTGCGCACCGCCGACGGCATCAAGTCCAACTACGGCAACGTCGTGGCCTCCTACATCGTCATCGGCGCCATCTACATCACTCTCAACTTCGCGGTCTCGCAACTCGCCCGCGTACTCGAGTACTGGCTGCGCCGTGGCCGCCGCGTCCGGGTGGAGCCGGAGGACGAGGCGCTGAGCCAACTCGCACCGACCCTGCCTGGCGGTGCCGGGAGTCAGGCCACCTGACCCGACGCCGGGTCAGCCACGCTGCACGATCGCACCGGCCCGGATCGACTTGGGGATCTCCGCGACCGCGTCGACGGCGCTGAGCAAGGTCTCGACCTCGGCGGGCGACGCAGCCGTGTCGACCTCGATCGCATAGCCGATGCCGGTCGAGCGCCAGCTGTCAGCGTCGAACCCGCCGCTCGCGATCACGCGCACGCCCGCGATAGCGAACCCCGCCTGCTCCGCCTCGCGATACACGTCGTTGAGCACACAGCCGGCTGCGGCGAGATGCAGCAGATGAGCGCCGGTGAACGCGGCCTCGACGGTCACTCCTTCAGAAGTCCACCGATGCGGAAAGCGAACGGCGTCGACCGACCGGCTCTGCAACGGTACCCGCCCCGACACCCTGCAAGGTGCCGACCCGACGACGACCTCGAACTCACCCGTGGTGGGCATCGTCGCAGACGGTGAGTCACCGCTTTCCGGAACAGCGCCGGCTAGCCCAACAGCACCCCGAGGTCCACGGCCTCGGCCATCTTCTGGTAGCCGACGTCCCCAGGGTGCAGGTGGTCGCCGCTGTCGTACTGCGGCAGCATCCGGTCCGGGTGCTGCGGGTCGCGCACGGCCTTGTCGAAATCGAAGACCCCGTCGAAGGCGCCGCTGGTCCGAATCCATCGATTCAGCTTCTGCCGCTGCTGCTCTCCGGCCGCCGTCCCGTAATCGCCGCCGTATTGGGCGTTCGAACCGCCGAAGGGGGTGAGCGTGGCACCGAAGATCTCGAGCCCGGCCGCGTGGACCTGCGCGATGATCTGCTCGTCCGCCTGGATCAGATCGCGTGCCTTGGCGGAGAACGCACCGATGTCGTTGATCCCTTCGAGCAGGATCACCGACTTCGCTCCGGCTTGGGTCAGCACGTCTCTCGGAAGCCGCGCGGGTGCCGGCACGCCGAACACCGCGCCGAACGGCAGGTCGGTGCGGAAGGTGAGCAGGTCGTTACCGGAGATGCCGGCGTTCGAGACCGACAGGGTCGGCCCGGAGACGGCGTTCAGCCGGCGCGCCAGGTAGTCCGGGTAGCGGTGGTTCGTGTTCTGGGTCGACTGCGCGCCGTCGGTGATCGAGTCGCCGAGGGTCACGACCGTGCCCTTCACCCGCGGGGCCGGCGCGACGTCGACACCGTCGGCGAGCAGCCAGCAGTTGCTCGTCGTCGTGAATCCGGCGCCGCTCGCGCGACTGGCCTGGTTGCCGCCGGCGATGTAGTTGGTCTGTTGGGCGTCGAAGTGCTGCGTCGCAGGACCGGTCGCCGACGGCGCGTACACGCTGACGTCGAGCTCCTGCAGCGCGTTCACCGAGAGCGAGACGGGATCGCTGAGCGCCTCGCCGCCCGCAGCGAGCAGCACGGACGGGTGGCCGGCGAAGCTCAAGCTCCGGTTGGACCCGGGCACGGCTGCCGCACCGTCACCGGCGAGGGCTACCGATGCGGCTCCGATGCGCACCGGCACCTTCCCGAAGGCGTTGGTCAGCCGCACCCGCACCTGCCCGCCGCCCGCGCTGAGGAACACGATGTTGCGGACCGTCTGGTTGTCGAGACCCTGATCCGCCGGGCAGCCCGACCCGGCGATCGTCGCGCCTTCGACCGGACTGCCCTGCCAGGCGTTCACCCACGGGCCGGCGGCCGCGTTTCCCGGTCCGCTTGCGCTGGCGGCGAGCGGCACGGCGACCGCCACCGCCCCCGATATGCCGACTGCAACGAGTACTCGTGCCTTCCGGTGAGCCATGACGTCCTCCGAACCGGACAATGTGAGTGAATCGGACGCTAATCCGGCGTTGACTCTGCCGTCAAGATCGAGACGATGGTCAATGAGGAGGCGCCATGATCACCGAACTGTCCGACCTGCCCGCCGGAGTGATCGGCTTCGAGACGAGTGGAAAACTCCGCGCCGAGGACTACCGCGACGTCCTGTTGCCCGCCGTCGAACGTGCCGCCGCCGCCGGCGAGGTTCGCGTCGTCATCGTCATCGGCTCCTTCGACGGCATGACCCCCAGCGCGTTGTGGCAAGACCTCAAGATGGGCGTCGAGCACATCCGCACCTACAAGCGCATCGCCCTTGTCACCGACATCGAGTGGATGACCCACCTCACGGCGATGTTCGGCTGGATGACCCCTGGCGAACTCAAGCACTTCCCATCCGCGCAGCGCGCCGAGGCGATCGCCTGGGCTGCGGAGTCGTCGTAGCCCTCGAGCCGCTCGCTGCGCTGTCCGGATCAGGACAGTGACAGCGTGAAGTGGGTATGCAGCAGCCCGACCTGTCCCGAGGAGCTGATGCTGTAGCGCGAGTCGATGGTCCCGCTCCAGTAGTAGTTGTTCTTGTGGTACTCGGGCACACCTGCGAACACGTTCGGGTTGAACGACGGGCTGGTGCTGTTCGCCGTCCCCTCGAACGGCATGTAGTCGCCCCACGGCGTGGAGTACACGACATTCAGGTTGAAGATGTGCACGTCGGTGGGCGCGTAGGCGTTGACCACCTCGCACTGCCCGGGGCCGAGCGTGGTGGCCGGGCGCTCGTTCCAGTGCCCGGAACTGGGGCCGCTGAGGGCGGGATCGAACGTCAACGCGAAGCTGGTGTTGTTGGTGATCACCAGGTCGACGCTGGTCCAGCCCTTGTCGAAGCTCGGCGAGCACGTGCCGGCGGACTGTGAGGTGGCCACCCGGTGCGAAAGATCCATCGCGACGGCATCGCGCTGTGTGCCGACAGCCGCGTCGACACCGTGCGTGCCCGAGCTGGAACACGCGGTCAGCGCGAGCGCCGAGACCGCGAGTGCGGTGGCCGCCACAGCTGTGGCAGTTCGTCGCGACCCGGTGCGGACCCGGCGGCGGATGGCGGTGCTGGCATTGCGAAGCATGATCGGACCCTGTTTCGTTCGTGGCTGCGATTGATCTCCAGGACGGTAGGCAACCGCGGCCCGAAGATCTGTCTCGGCCGTGACGTTGCGAGCGTCATCGTGCTGACATCCCGCGGCTGCCGTTAGGTGCACTTCGCTGCACAGGAAGCGTGCGTACCGTGAGGACGTGACGCCGGGCCAGGACCAGCCACGCCGGTCGGTGCGTGCGCGCGCATGGTGGATCGCGGGCGGAGTCCTGGTGGCGGCGCTGGGCGTGGCGGTCGTCGTGCTTGCCGTCCAGAACACGGACGACTCCGGGAAGCCCGCCGCGGCGCGGTCGTCGGCGAGCCCGAGTGCCAGCAAGTCCCCCACCGTCTCCGACCTGTACAAGCGGGTCGAGCCGTCCGTGACGGTGGTGCGGACGTCGCGTGGCGCGCTGGGCAGCGGTGTGATCGCGACCGATACCGGCATGATCGTCACCGCGGATCACGTGATCAAGGGTGGCGGCGCGGTCACCGTGCTGTTCGCCGACGGAACGAAGTCTGCGGCGCGGGTGAGTTCGGCGGACCCGAAGACCGACATCGCCACCCTCACCCCCGCGACGTTGCCGCAACCGTTGGTGCCGGCGACGATCGGCGGCGCCGCTGTCTCCGGCGACGAGGTCGTCGCGATCGGCAACCCGCTCGGGCTGGCGTTCAGCGTCTCCTCGGGCGTGGTCTCGGGCCTGGACCGCACCGCGGAGACGAACGCGGGCACGTTCTCCGGGCTGATCCAGTTCGACGCGTCGGTGAACCCGGGCAGCTCGGGCGGACCGTTGGTCAACGCCGACGGCGATGTCGTCGGAATCGTCGTGTCCATCGCCGATCCCGGCCGCGACGACGCGTTCGCCGGGATCGGCTTCGCGGTGCCGATCGGGGCCGCGCTCGGCGGTGGCGGCCCCGGCGACGGGAGCGGGCCGCAGAAATGATCGTGGGAGTCGAGGAGGCAGGATGACCAGTTCGCCGGCCGGGGCAAGCCCGCTCGAACAGGTGCTGTTCGAGGTCAAGCGCACCATCGTGGGACAGGACGTCCTGCTCGAGCGTATGGCCATCGGCCTGCTGTCCGGCGGTCATCTGCTCGTCGAGGGCGTGCCGGGGCTCGCGAAGACGCTCGCGGTGAAGTCGCTGGCCGGAGCGATCGGCGGCCAGTTCCAACGGATCCAGTTCACGCCTGACCTGGTGCCCGCCGATCTCACCGGCACCCGCGTGTACCGCCAGCACAGCGGCGAGTTCGAGACGAACCTCGGCCCGGTCTTCACCAACCTGCTGCTGGCCGACGAGATCAACCGCGCGCCGGCCAAGGTGCAGAGCGCGCTGCTCGAGGTGATGCAGGAACGCCAGGTGACCATCGGCCGGGAGACGTTCGCGATGCCGGCGCCGTTCCTGGTCATGGCAACGCAGAACCCCATCGAGTCGGAAGGGACCTTCCCGCTCCCGGAGGCGCAGGTCGACCGGTTCATGATGAAGGTCCTGGTGAACTACCCGACCTCACCGGAGGAGCACGCGATCGTCGAGCGCGCGCTCGAACCGCCGGCCGATCACCCAGGCCATGCTCGACCCGAGTCACCTCGTGCAACTGCAAGGAGTCGTCGCACGGGTGTACGTCGACCCGGCGATCGTCGACTACGCGGTGCGGCTGGTGACCGCCACCCGCACCCCGAGCACCATCGGGCTGGGGGAACTCGACCGCTACGTCACGTTCGGGGCCAGCCCGCGCGCATCGATTGCGCTCGTGCTCGGCGGACGCGCACTCGCGTTCCTGCGCGGGCGCGACTACGTCTTGCCACACGACGTTCGCGAACTGGCGCTGGACGTACTGCGCCACCGCCTGGTCCTGTCCTACGAAGCACTCGCCGATGACGTCGATCCCGACACGGTGATCAACGCGGTCCTGGGTGCCGTACGGGTGCCCGAGGTCGTGCTGCAGGACCGCTGACATGACCACCGCGACCGATCGGCTGCTGCTCCGGCTGGAGTGGCGGGTGATCCGTCGCCTCGACGGCCGGATCCAGGGCGCGTACCGCACGCCGTACCGCGGCAGCGGCCTCGATTTCGCCGGGTTGCGCCCGTACGTCGAGCAGGACGACGCGCGACACATCGACTGGAACGCCACCGCCCGACTCGACGAACCCCAGGTGCGCCAGTTCACCGAGGATCGCGAGCTCACCGTGTGGCTGGTGCTCGACCGCTCGGCGTCGATGACCATCGGTACCCCAGGTCACGGCAAGCACGACGTGTTGGCCGAACTCGCACTCACCCTCGCGCGCCTGTTCGGGCGCGGCGGCAACCGCGTCGGCGCATTGCTCTTCGACGGCGGCACGAGCCATGTCGTCCCGCCCGGCAGCGGCCGTCGCCATGCGCTGCGGATCGGGCATGAGCTGGACCGCACCGCAGCAGCGCCGTCCGCCACCGGCACCACCGACTTCGCGGCGATGCTGGACGCAACGGCCGGTCTGGCCCGGCGCCGCTCGCTGATCATCGTCGTCTCCGATTTCATCGGCACCGGCGATTGGGACCGGCAGCTGCTGCGACTCACCCACCGGCACGAGGTCGTGGCCCTGCGGGTGATCGACGTCGCCGACGACGAGCTGCCCGACGTCGGACTGATCGTCGTGGAGGACGCCGAGACCGGCGAACAGTTGCTGGTCGATTCCGGCGACCCGTTGTTCCGCGCCCGCCTCCGGGCCGGCGTCGACGAGCGCGACGCAGCACTCGACGGACGGATGCGACGCGCAGGTGTGCCGTTGCACCGCATCGGCACCGACCGCGACCTCGTCGACTCGCTCGTCGAGGTTGTCGCGGGCACTCGTTGGCGGCGCGCATGAGCTTCGCGTCCCCCTGGTGGCTGGTCCTCGGCGCGTTGGTCGTCGTGGCACTGGCGCTCGCCGCGGTGGCAGCGGCGCGGCGCCGGCAGGCAGTGCTCACCCAGGCCGGTCTCACCGGCGGGCGTCGACGCGTGGCGATCGGGTTGTGGCTCACCCTCGCCGGCCTGGCCGTGCTCGCTGTCGCGGTCGCCGGACCGGCCGCGTCGGTTCCCGTCTCACGCGCCGCCGGCACGGTGATCATCGCGATGGACGTCTCGAACAGCATGGGCGCGACCGACGTCTCCCCCACCCGGCTCGGCGCGGCGAAGAAGAGCGCCGACGCGTTCGTCACGGCGCAGCCCGACACGGTCGACATCGGCGTCGTCGCCTTCCAGAACGGCGCCCTCACCGTCGATCAACCGAGCGCTGATCATGCCTCGGCGCAGGCGGCGATCGACCGGCTGCGCATCTCCGGCGGCACCTCGCTGGGCGCGGCGATCCTGACCTCGCTCTCGGCGATCAGCGGCAAGCGGGTCGCCATCGCCAAGAACGGCACGGTGCCCGAGTTCGGGTACTGGGGCTCGGCCACCATCCTGCTGTTCTCCGACGGTGAGGACCAGGGCAGTGACAAGGTCACCGTGGCCGCGGCGACCGCCGCGGAGAACGCCGGCGTCCACATCGAGACCGTGGGCGTGGGCACCGCGGCCGGCGCGACGATCCAGACCAACGGCTACCGGGTTCACACCGCGCTGCAGGCCGACGAGTTGACCGCCGTCGCCAAGACGAGCGGCGGCACCTACCACCCGGCCTCGGACGCGGCCGAGCTCGACGGAATCGCGTCCAGCATCAACCTGCGCCTCACGACCCATCACGAGAGCCTGCCGCTCGCCGGCGCATTCACTGCGTTCGCGATCGCGTTACTCGCCGCGGGCGGCATCTTCACGGTCATGCGCACGGGGCGGGTCGTCTGATGACCTTCGCCTGGCCGTGGG
The DNA here is from genome assembly GCA_963850835.1 of uncultured Actinomycetota bacterium. Taxonomy (GTDB): domain Bacteria; phylum Actinomycetota; class Actinomycetes; order Mycobacteriales; family Jatrophihabitantaceae; genus Jatrophihabitans. Next base: position 208,681 of record CAWKNB010000014.1, read on the forward strand.
CGCTGCTGGCCCTGCTCGCCATCGCGGTGCTGCTCGCCGTGGCGTGGTGGTCGCGGCGACGCCGTCGCCGGGCCGCGGTGCGCGTGACGTCGGCGGCGCTGGTGCGCTCCGCACTGCCCGGCCGCACGATGTGGCGGCGACGCATTCCCGCTGCGCTGCTCGTGCTCGGGCTGGCGGTGCTCGGTATCGGTGCCGCCCGGCCCCAGCGCACGGTCGACATCTCCGCCAGTTCGACGAACATCCTGCTCGCACTCGACGTCTCCGGTTCGATGTGCTCGACCGACGTCGCCCCGAATCGGCTCACCGCGGCGGAGAAGGCCGCGACGTCGTTCATCAAGGCACAACCCGGCGGCGCCCGCATCGGGCTGGTCGCGTTCTCCGGCGCCGCCGGCCTGCTCGTTCCGCCGACCACGGACACCGACAAGCTGTTGCGTGCCCTGCAGAACCTCTCGACCTCCCGTGGCACCGCGATCGGGCAGGCCATCCTGACCTCGATCGACGCCATCGCCGACATCGACCCGGCCGTCGCCCCGACCGGCGTGCGTGTCACCGGCACCGGCGGCGCGCCGTACGTGGGCGACGCCGTCGTCGTCCTCACCGACGGCGCCAACACGCAGGGCATCACGCCACAGGACGCAGCCAAGCAGGCCGCAGCGCGGCACCTGCGCGTCTACACGATCGGGTTCGGCACGACGAAACCGGCGCCGCTGGTCTGCGGCAGCTCGCAGCTCGGCGACAACCCCGGCGGCTTTGGCGGCGGCGGCGGGTTCGGTGGTGGTGGCGGCGGCGGGTTCGGCGGCTTCGGCGGCGGCGGTCCCCTCCGTGCCGACTCGAACGCGTTGAAGCAGGTGGCAACCACCACCGGTGGGCGCTTCTACCGCGCGCAGAACGCCGGCCAGCTGGACAGCGCATTGACGAACCTGCCGCACACCATCACGGTCACGCACAAGAAGGTCGACATCGCCGCCTGGTTCGCCGGTGCTCGGCGGCCTGCTCGTCGCGGCCGCCGTTGCGCTGTCGTTGTGGTGGAACCGGGTGCGGCGGGTCCCGACTCCGCGCACCTGACCTTCGGCTGCCGTCAGTGCCCGCCGCCCGGGCAGGCGGGGCCGCGCCGGCCGACGGCCCGGTAGCCGACGCCGAGCGCGACGGTGGTGACTCTCAGGTCTGGGATCAGATGGGCGAGATGCTGCCAGGGCGCCTCGAAGCCGTCGAAGCTGCGCACGTACGGACCGTGCGCCGCCTTGACGAGAAGGTTGGGCCCGACCATCCATCGCGGCCCGAACCTGCCGCCGGCGGCGGCGACCCAGCCGCGCGGACCCAACTGAGCCACGATGTTGGCGAGCGCGGGCGGGGACTGCAGGACATCGTGCACGGCGCAGAACAGCGCGGCGTCGGCGACGACCGGGAGGGATGCGTGCTGTGCGCTGGCGTGCAGCAACGTGACGTTGCGCCAACCCGCGTCGGCAACACGCTGCGCGGCGAGCGCGAGCATGTCCGGGGACTCGTCCAGGCCGATGACGCGGCCTTGCCTACCGACCTTGGCTTGCAGCCGCTCGAAGCACAACCCGGTGCCGCACCCGACGTCGACCACGGTTTGCCCCGGACGTACTGGCAACACGTCCACCAGCCCCTGCCGGTCGGCTTGGTACCGGGCCGTCCGGGTGTCGTAGAGCGCCGCGTCGGCCCGGTAGGCGCGGCGCATGAGTCCGCTCGAAGCCGTCCTGGCCGGCGATGCCAGACTCGTGCTGGCCGCGGGCGTACTCGCTCGCTTTGTCATCGCTCGCCCCGGCTACGGTCTCAAACCTGCCCTTGACGGCGAAGCTAGACCCACGACGTTTCCACCTCATTGACAATGGGTTGCGCCCTGCGAAACGCGGTGGCACGGCTGCGCCAGGCGAAGTCCTCGCTTTGGTTGAGCGAGGGCGCGGCAAGGGCGATCGAGTCGGGTTGACGGCGGGTTCGGCTGGTTGCTCGGTTGCGCTGCCGGCCGACTGGGGGCGTTCGCGTAGGGCCAGGGCGCACAGGGCGCCGAGGACGAGGACCAAGGGCATGATCCACATGGAGTGTCGGTAGTCGGACAGGGTGGGGTTGTCCGGTAGCGACCACCCGGGAACCGCTTCGAGGACGCCGCCGACGATGAAGCAAACGCCGTTGACGATGGCGGAAGCGCTGCCGATCAGTGCGGGTGGGACGGATTCGCCGGCGATGGTGAAGCCGAGCATGTGGGTGCCGGCGAACAGGCCGACGGCGAGCATGACGACCACACTGGCGCCGGTGCCGTTGGCCGGGCCGTAGATGAACAAGATGACCGCGACGGTTTGGAGCAGCATGCCGATCACAGCCGGCCACTTGCGGCTGTGCCAGGCGTTGGAGACGACGTTGACCAGCGGTGCGCCGAAGGCGAGTCCGAGCCAGGCGAGTGCGGACAGGATGGCGGCGAACCCGGCGCTGGCCCCACGTGCTTCTTGAACCCGCGGTGCCCAGACCACACCGACGGCGAGCATGGTGCCGAAGGACGCGCCGGCGAACAGCGCGGACAACACGACCTGACGGTTGCTGAAGCAGGCACCGAGGTCGTGCATGATCTCGCCGAACACGTTGCCCCGCGGCGCGGCTGCAACCGCGGCGGCCTCCTCCGGGGGCGACACCGGGTTGCGAACGATGAACACGAACGCGATCACCAGCAGAACGCCGAACGCTCCGAACCCGGCAAGCAGCGCCTGCCAGGTCATGTTGTGCAACATCGCCGAGATCGCGGGCTGGCTGACCGCCGAGCCCAGCGACGCGAACATCTGCACCAGCCCGAACATCAGCCCGTACTTCGCGCCGTCGAACCATTTTCCGCCGATGTAGCCGGCGCCGACGAACCCGAACGAGGACCCGATCGCGAGCACGATCTGGGCCAGCGCGAGCGTGCCGAAGTTGGTGGTCGCCGCGTAGAGGAACGCGCCGGCCGTGACCAGCGCCACCGCGATGGCCATGAGCGGCCGGGTGCCGTAGCGGTCCAGCAACGAGCCGGAGAAGAACTGGCAGATCGCGAACGCCCACGTGTAGATCGACGCGGCGAGCCCCACCTGGGCAATGGTCAGATGTGCGTCGTGCTGGATGTCCGGGGACACGATGCCGTACCCGGTCTGGATCGCGAACAGCCAGACGACGAACACGGTCGCCAGCACCCAGATCGTCCACGCCTGCGGGCCACCGGTGCGTGAGGCGTCCTTGGACCCGAACATCTTGGTGGTCGCGTGGGCGTAGCCGGCGTGTCCGCTCGACATCAGCGTGCCTCGGCTCTCGAGTAGGCGGATCGGCCGGCGATGTAGGTCGCGGCCACCGCACGATCATCGGCCATGATCGACAACACGAACATCAGCTCCTCCGTGGACTGTGCCCGTGAGCTGCGGTAGTCGAGCAGAGGGGTGGCCTTCGGGTCCAGGACCACGAAGTCCGCCTCTTTGCCGACCTCGAGCGACCCGATCTTGTCGGCAAGATCGAGCGCCTCCGCGCCGCCCAGCGTGGCCAAGTAGAACGATTTGATCGAGTTCATCGGATAGTTGTTCAGCTCGGCGACCTTGTAGGCCTCGTTCATCGTTGCCAGCAGCGAGAAACTGGTGCCGGCCCCGATGTCGGTGCCGAGCCCGACATACATCGGCCGCTTGGGGTCCTTCGCGTCATGAACGTGGAACAACCCGCTGCCCAGGAAGAGGTTCGACGTCGGGCAGTGCGACACCGCCGCCCCGGTCTCGTGTACGCGCGCTCGTTCTCGCTCGGTCAGGTGCACGCCGTGCGCCAGCACCGAACGCCGGCGCAACAGCTCGAAGTGGTCGTACACGTCCAGATACCCGGCCCGGTCCGGGAACAGCGACTTGACCCATTGGATCTCACCGACGTTCTCCGACACGTGGGTGTGCATGAACGTGCCCGGATGCTCGCCCAGCAGTGTCCCCGCAGCCTCCAACTGCTCCGGCGTCGACGTCGGTGCGAATCTGGGCGTGATCGCGTACAGGTTGCGGCCCCGCTCGTGCCACTTCGCGATCAACGCCTTCGAGTCGTCGTAGCCCGACCTCGGGGTGTCGAGCAGGCCGTCCGGGGCGTTACGATCCATCAGCACCTTGCCGCCGATCATGCGCGTTCCGCGACGCGTCGATTCCTCGAAGAACGCGTCCACCGATCCCGGGTACACCGCACAGAACGTCACCGCGGTCGTCGTCCCGTTGGCCAGCAGCTGATCGAAGAACACCTCGGCGACCGCGTCGGCATGCGCTTTGTCGGCGAACCGCTGCTCCTCGATGAACGTGTAATGGTTCAGCCAGTCGATGAGTTGCGACCCGAACGCCCCGATGATCCCCGTCTGCACATAGTGGACGTGCGTATCGATGAAACCAGCACAGATCAACGCGTCCGGGAAGTGCTCCACCTCGACCCCTTCAGGGACCGAATCCTTCGTCTCCTCGTACGGCCCGAAGGCGGTGATCACGCCACCCTCGCTGACGATCAGGGAATCCGGTACATCGATCAACGCGTCATCGACGAAGAACGGATCCCCACGAAAACTGATTGCATGGCCGCGCACCGCCGACCCAGCACCTTCGCCCGCCAACCCCTGCCTCCCGACCGCTCGCGCCGCAACGCCCACTGGCCGAGCGAGCAGCGTCCCCGATCATTGCAGCACGGCTGCGCCAAACGCACCGGCGACGCGCACAAGGTCCACATCGAACCCATCAACGGCACGAGGTTGGAATGCGACGGGAGGGGCCGCAGACCGCGTGGATCGTGGCCGCGCCGGGGCTGGGAGTAGGCCCACGCGGTCGAGGTGACGACCTACTTGACGGCCCCGAGCGACAGGCCGTCCACGACCCGGCGTTGCGCGACCAGCGCGACGATCAGGACCGGGACGACGGCGATGAGCGAGCCGGCCATCAGCAGGTTGTAGGACACCTTGTTGATGGGATCGGCCTGGAAGACGGTCAAACCCTGGGACACCATCATCAGTCGCTGCGAATCGGTGACGACGAGCGGGAACAGGAAGTTGTTCCAGTTCTGCAGGAAGGCGATCATGGTGAACGCCGCGGTCATCGGGCCGGCCAGCGGACGGTAGATGGAGAAGAAGATGCGCCATTCTCCGGCGCCGTCGATGCGAGCGGCTTCGCCCAACTCGACCGGGACGCCGAGGAAGAACTGGCGGAACAGGAAGCAACCCAGTGCTGAGGCGATGTTCGGGACGATCAGTCCCTGATAGGTGTCGATCCAGTGCAGGTTGCCGAGGATCTGGACGACCGGAACGAGCACGACGGTGAACGGGATCATCAACCCGGACAGCACCGCGTAGAACAGCACCCGCTGCATCGGGAACTCGAACATGGCGAAGGCATAGCCGGCCAGCAGGCCCGTCGCGACCTGCCCCACCGTCGTCACCACGCTGAAGATCGCGCTGTTGAGGAAGTAACGTCCGAACGGTGCGGCCCGCCACGCGTCCACGATGTTCGACCAGTGCCAGTGCCTTGGGATCAACGGTGAGTTGGGGTTGATGATCTCGCCGCTGGTCTTGACGGCGCTGAACAACATCCAGATCAGCGGGAACATCACGATCAGCACCGACACGAACACGAGCAGATAGACGGCGGCCCGCGCCGGCAGCGACATCCGCATCAGGCACTCGCCTGCGTGCGCGAAGCGCGTCCCACGATCGCGAGCTGCACGATCGTGATCACCAGCGAGATCAGAAAGAGGACGGTGGCCATCGCGTCGGCGCGCCCGATCGAACCGCCGGCGCCGAGGCCGAACGCCTGCCGGTACACGTAGAACAGCGCCGTCTGCGTCGAACCGCCGGGTCCACCGTCCGGAGTCAGGACGTAGATCTGGGTGAACGCCTGCAATCCGGTGAGGGTGGCGACGACGCCGATGAGTGCCGTCTGGTTGCGCATCAGCGGCCAGCGGACATAGATCAGCCGTTGCCACGCCGTCGCGCCGTCGACGACCGCCGCATCGATGACATCGCCGGGGAGCGACTTGAGCGCCGCGAGATAGAGCAGGACGACCTCACCGAAGAACTGCCAGGCCCCGAACGCGATGACCGCGATGAAGGCAGTACGCCCGGAGTCGAGGCTCGTCTGCGGCAGACCGAACGTGACCAACGCACGATTGATCAGACCGGTGTTCGGTTGGAAGAGCGTGAACCAGATCAGCGCTGTGGCGACGGCGGGCACGACCAGCGGAATGATGAAGAACGCCCGCACCCATTGCAGCCCGGCAGTTTGACGTCGAGCAGCAACGCGATCGCCATGCCGACCAACATCGTCGCCGCGACGAAGGCCACCGTGTAGACGGCGGTCACGGCCAGCGCGTGCTGGCCGCCGGTGTCGAACAGGTCGCGGAAGTTCGCCAGTCCGGCGAACTTCAGGTCGGTGTCGAAGATGTTGCCCTTGTACAAGCTGCGGCGGATCACCATGACCAGTGGCACCACCGAGAACAGCAGGGTCAGCAGCAACACCGGCGCGATGAAGATGTACGCGGCGGTCCACTCGCGCCCCTTGCCCACTCGCCGGCCCGAACGGTGATCCGGACCGGGCCGGCGCGGACGAATGCGCCCGTTCCTCTGCACGACCTCTTCCGACTATCGGGTCAGGATCCGCCCTTGAGCGCTTTGTTCCCCGCGTCCGCGGCGTTCTTCAGCGCCGCTTCGGGGGTCACCGTCCCGCGCAGCGCCGCGTAGATCTGTGTCGACAACGCCTGCGAGATCGCGGCGTAGGACGGAATGGTCGGGCGCGACTGGCCGGTGTTCAGCTGGTCGGCGAACACCTTGTACGTCGGGTCCGATGCGGCCTCCTTCTTCACCGCCGGCTGGGTGAGCTGGTTGGGCGCGCTCGGCAGGCCGCTGGAAGCCGCCGTCTGGTAGGCGCCCTGGGCAGGCTGACCCAGCCACTTCACGAACTCCTTGCCCGCGTTGTTCGCTGCGGAACCGTGATCGAACACCGAGGCGACCCCGACGCCGATGCCGGTGGCCGACTTCCCCGACGTCCCGACCGGGAACGGCGCGACCCCGAAGTCGATCTTGGCGGAACGGAACGGCGCAAGGGCGAACTGCCCCTCGATGATCATCGACACGTTGTGGCCTGCGAAGGCCGGCGCGCCGTCGTAGCTGCCGGCCTGCGCGTAGCTCGTGCTCGGCGCGGCCTTGTCCTTGCGGACCAGGTTCACCCAGGTGGTCAGCGCGTCGATGCCTGCTTGGTCGTCGAACGCAACCGACTTCCCGTCGTCACTGAGGAGCTTCCCGCCATTGGCCCACAACAACCCCTCCCACGCATAGCTGATCCACTCGGCGGCTCCGAGCGGGATGTAGATGCCGTAACGGTGCTTGGCCGGGTCCGTGAGCTTGATCGCGTCGGCTTCCAGCTCGGTCCAGGAGGCTGGCGGCTTGGTGATGCCCGCGGCCTTGAAGTCGGCCTTGTTGTAGAACAGGACGTAGTCCCCGACTCCGCCGAGGGCGAGGCCGAGTTGCTTGCCCTTGTACGAGAGCGCGGATCGGATGCCGGGGTACAGCGCGTCGGTCTCGGGCTTGAGGTCGCTGGTCAGATCGACGACCTTGCCGCTCTGGGCGAGCAGCGGCAACGAGGACGGGTCCTGGCCGATCACGACGTTCGGCTCGCTGTTGCTCTTGATCGCCGAGACCTCTTTGGCCGTCAGGTCGTCCGAGCTCGCGATGTACTGACCCTTGACCTTGACGTCCTTGTGGCTGGCGTTGAAGGTGTTCTGCAGATAAGTGATCACCTTCTGCTGACCCGAGCTCCAGAAGGTGATCTTCTGGACGCTCGACGTCGACCCGCCCGAGGAACTGCAGGCAGTCAGTGCGGCGGCGCTGACGGCGACCAGGCTCACCGCGCCGAAGCGACGGATGCGGGCAGTTCGGCGGCGTGCTCGGTTGGCGTGGGCCATGTCGATCCTCCAAGTGCTGGCAGTAACTCTACTAATTCTGCAGACTAAGTTTGACTATGAGTTCATCCGGGTGAACGCGCGGTCGACGAGCCGGCGCGCGGCGTCGACCGAAGGGACGAGTGGGTGCAGGGCGAACGCACGCAGAGCCTGCGCGTGCGATCCGGTGCGCGCGGCGGCGATCACCGAACGTTCACAGTCCTTGATCGTCGCCATCAGGCCGAGTTCGTGCTCGTTCAGCGAGGCGCCAGACTGCGGCCGCGCGCCCTGCGCATCGATCGTGCACACGGTCTCGATGACCGCATCCGCAGGCAGTTCCGGCACGGTGGCGCCGTTGCGGACGTTCACGATCAGCTCTGTCGGCGCTCCCCCGGTCAGCGCGTGGGCGACCGCGACGGCAACGGATTCGTAGCCGCCGACAGCAATATCGCTGTGGTCGCGTTCGGCCGTGCGCAGTTCTTCGAGATAGCTGCGGTTGCGTTCGTCGTTCGCGGCCGCCCACAGGGCGCTCGCCCGTTCGGGCGCCGCCTGCCGCGGCGGCGTAGAACGCGTTCTGCTGCTCGCGCACGTGCTCGCCACGGGTGCGTCCGGCGTCGACGACCGCGCGATGCGCCTCACACGCTGCGTAGTACCAGTACAGATACTCGTTGGGCAGGGTCCCGAGCGCGGCGATCAGGTCGGGCCCGAACAGCCGACCCTCCTCGAAGGTCGCGAGCCGCTGCGGATCGACGACGAGGGCCGGGAGCCGATCCGTCCCGTCGACCGTGAGGGCGCGCAGCCAGCCCAGATGGTTGAGCCCGACGTAGTCGACTGCGGCGCGCCCGGTGACATCCGCGAGGGACGGGCCCGGATCGACGTCGACGGCGGCACACGCGCGCCGGACCAACCCGGCCGGCGAGTCGCACACCCCGACGACCCGGTCGCCGAGCGACGCCGCCATCGCCTCGGTGACGACGCCGGCGGGGTTCGTCATGGAGATCGTCCAGGCCTGTGGAGCGACGGCGGCGATGCGCGACGCGACGTGGTCGACGACCGGCACGGCCCGCAGCGCGGCGGTGAGCCCGCCGGCGCCGACCGTCTCCTGGCCCAGCACGCCGGCCGCGAGCGCGTCGCGCTCGTCCTGAACGCGGCCGTCCAAGCCGCCGACGCGCAGCGTGGTGAAGACGAGATCGACACCGGCCAGCGCGTCGTCCAGCTCGGTGGTGGTGCGTACTGCCGGGCCGGCACCCGCGCACGACATCGGCGATGACGGCGAGACGTTGCGGCGACACGTCGTACAGGACGATCTCGTCGACGTCGAGGCGGCTCGAGATGATCTCGTGATGGATCAGCGGGGTCCGGAACCCGCCGCCGCCCAGCAACGCCGCACGCATGAGGCAGACTCTAGCGATAGGTCCCGATTCGCCCGCATTTGTTTCAGTTGTCGCGGAAGGTGCTGTTCCGATGTCCGAACCGTTCGACCTGTTCCTCGATGGCACGGTCTTCCTCGACATCGTCTTCACCGGGCTGCGCGACATGCCGGCGCGCGGCACCGAACAGCTCGTCGACGGGATGGGTTCGTGTCCCGGCGGCATCGCGAACCTCGGCATCGCCGCCAGCCGGCTGGGACTACGCACCACGTTGGCGGCGGCGTTCGGCGACGATGTCTACGGCGACTTCTGCTGGACGACGCTCGCCGACCAGGAGGGCGTCGATCTCGGGCCGTCGCGCCGCTTCTCGCACTGGCACTCGCCGGTGACGGTGTCGATGGTGATCGATCGCGATCGCGCCATGGTCACCCACATGCACCCGCCTCCGGTCCCCGAGGCCGAGCTGCTTCCGGCCGTCCCGGAAGCGAAGATCGGCTTCGCGCATCTGGGCACCGAACCGAGGGCCTGGTACGAACCTGCCGCGGCGTCGGGCATGTTGCTCTTCGCCGACATCGGTTGGGATTCGGACGAGAAATGGTCGCCATCGGTCTTGACCCAGCTGGGCGCGTTCCACGCCTTCCTGCCCAACAGCATCGAGGCGATGGCCTACACCCACACCGACGATCCGCTGGACGCGTTGCATGCGCTGGCCGGTCACGTCCCGGTCGCCGTCGTCACCTGCGGCGGCCAGGGTGCACTCGGCATCGACGCGCTCACCGGCGAGGAGGAATGGGTGCCCGCCCTGCCCGTCAATGCCCACGATCCGACCGGCGCCGGTGACGTGTTCGGCGCTGCCTTCGTACTCGGCACCCTGCAGGAGTGGCCGCTGCGGCAGCGGCTCGCGTTCGCGAACCTGTGCGCGTCGCTGTCGGTGCAGTACGTCGGCGGGTCACTTGCCGCGCCGGGCTGGGGCGACATCGTGGACTGGCTGGCCGAAGTCCGGGCGAAGGCGGCTGCCGGTTCCGAGACCGCCGGTGAGCAGTACACGTCGTACGCATTCTTGCGCGAGGTCATGCCGCAGTCAGGACGCATCGCCGTGCGTCGCGCGGCCGCGACCATCGCGCGCTTCTCGGACGCCTCGCCACGAGCGCGCCACTGACACGTTGCCTCGCTGGGCGTTCGAGGCAGCCGGCGTGGTTGTCGCGGCGCTCGTCGCGATCGTTGGCCGGCGCCGTACCCGAGCGGTCTAGCCTCTTCTTCGGATCGCGAGACCGGAAGAAGAGGTGCACAGTTGATTCCGTTGATCATGGATGTCGACACCGGGGTCGACGACGCGTATGCACTGATGTTCGCTGCCCGCCATCCGAACCTCGACCTGCTCGGCGTGACGTGTGTTGACGGCAACGTCGATGTCGATCAGGTCGTGAGCAACACGATCACGGTGCTCGACGCAGCGGGTGGGCGCGATGTTCCGGTGGCCCGCGGGGCGGAGCGGCCGCTGTTGAGCGAGCCGCACTACTCGCACATCGTTCATGGTCAGGACGGGCTCGGCGATCTCGGCATCGAGCAGTCCGACCCGCCGGCCGGCCGACGTGCATGCGGTCGAGTTCCTTCGCGCGACCATCGCCGCGTCGGCCCGTCCGGTCGTGCTGGTCACCTCGGCGCCGCTGACGAACATCGCGCTCCTGCTCCGGACCTATCCGCGGGTGATCGACAACATCGAGCGGATCGTGACGATGGGCGGTTCGGCCGGGGCGGGGAACGCGACACCGACTGCGGAGTTCAACACCTGGCACGACCCGGAGGCGGCCGCGATCGTGTTCGGCTGCGGGCTGCCGATGACGATGTACGGGTTGGACGTGTACTTCGATCTCGACGTGCCGCGGCATCGCGTCGAGCAGTTGGCTTCGGTAGGCACGCCGGTGGCGGAGCTGGCCAGCACGCTGCTCCTGGGCCAACTGCGCCGGGCTGACGATCCCGGCGCGGAGGCGATGACCACGCTCGGCGACTACGGAGCGGTGGCGATCGTGGCCGATCCGGCCGGCGCACGGTTCGAGCAGGCGCCGGTCGAGGTGACGACCGCTGCGGGGCTCAACCGCGGCCAGACGATCGTCGATCTACGCTCCTACCGCGACAACGAGCCGGCAGATCGCCGCGTGCCCGGGAATCCGATCGACATCACCGTCGAGGTCGACGGGCAGCGATACGTCGACCTGTGGCTTTCCACGATCACCGATGAGCCCTGATGGGCGACGTCTGGGTGATCGGCTCGCTGAACGTCGACCTTGCGTCGCGAGTGAACCGACTGCCGAGTCCCGGTGAGACAGTCATGGGCGGCGACCTCGAGCGCAGCCCGGGCGGCAAGGGCGCGAACCAGGCGGTCGCGGCGGCCGCCGCAGGCGCGAACGTCCACATGATCGGCCGGGTCGGCGACGACGACGTGGGCGCGGCGTATCTCGCCGGAATGCGCCAGCGTGGCGTGGACATCAGCGGGATCACCGTAGAGCCACACTGCAGCACCGGGCACGCCATCGTGCTCGTCGATGACGACGGCGAGAACTGCATCGTCGTGATGCCCGGCGCGAACGGGCGGCTCGGCGAGCGCGACCTCGATCGGTTTCGGCCGGCGCCCGATGACGTGTTGCTCCTGCAGCTCGAAGTGCCGAGCAAGGTCGTCGCCGTTGGACTGGCCAAGGCAGCTGCGGCCGGCGTCCGTTCCGTGCTCAATCTGGCGCCGTATCGCGATCTCGGCGCCGCCGTGGTCACGGCCGCGGATCTGGTCGTGGTCAACGAGATCGAGGCAGGCCAGCTCACTGCGAGTGGCGCCACGCCACGCTCGCTCGTGGTGACCCATGGTGCGCAGGGTGCAACGTGGGGTGAGTGGTCGGCCGTTCATACGGCCGACTCGGTGGTCGACACCACCGGCGCCGGTGACGCGTTCGTCGGCGCACTCGCTGCCGCGCTCGCGGTGGGCGAGGACAACCAGCGCGCCCTGAACCTGGCGGCCGAGGCAGGGGCGCGGGCGGTGGGCCACCCGGGCGCGCAGGGCTGGACGTTCTGACCGGTCAGCGTGCCGGCATGCTCTGCCGGATGACCAGGTCGGTGTGCAGCAGCAGACGTCGGGCCTTCCGGCGTGGATCGCTGGCCCGGTCGAGCAGCATTTCGACCGCCTTCGCGCTGAGCTCACCGACGGGCTGCCGCACGGTTGTCAACGGCGGGCGGCACATCCGCGACAGTGCGATGTCGTCGTACCCGCTCACGACGACATCGTCGGGCACCTTCAGCCCGAGCTCCTCGCAGGCCTCGACCACCCCGACGGCGATGAGATCGTTGCCGCAGACGAAGGCGTCCGGAGGTCGCTTGCCGGACAGGAGTTCGAGCGCCGTGGTGTGACCCCAGGCCTCGGAGAACTCGCCGAGCCGGACGACGGTCTTGAGGCGGCGGCTGCGTTCGCCGGCCAGCGCCACGAACTCGGCATGCCGTTTGTTGCCCGACCAGTTGGCCACGTCGCCGCCGAGATACGCGACGCGTCCGGGCGCGATCGCGGTGACGAGATCGACGATGGACCGGATTCCCTGCGCGTCGTCCACCCCGACGAAGTCCAGCGCGCGGCCGTCGATGGCCCGGTCGAGTTGTACCAGCGGGACACGGGCCGCTGCGTCGACGACCGCTGCCCGGCTCTCGGTGCGTCGGCACGGGCTGATCAGCAGTCCGTCGACCTGGCGATCGACGAGCATCTCGACCCGTTCCGCCTCCACCTGCGGGTCGTCCTCCGACGTGCTCAGCAACAGCGCGTACCCGCGCGCGCGGAGGTTTCGCTCCACGGTCTGGATCACGGAGGGGAAGAACGGGTTGTCGATGCTCGGCACCACCATGCCGATCACCTGCGTGGATTGCCGGCGTAGCGCCCGGCCGAGCTGGTTGGGCCGGTAGTTCAGCTGCGCCACCGCGGCATGGACCGCCGCGGCCGACTCGGGTCGCACCGAGCGCGCGCCGGTCAGCACCCTGGAGACGGTCGCCGACGACACACCCGCCGCGTCCGCGACGTCCTGAATGCCGATCCGACCGCTGCTCACGCCCGCTCCTCACCTCCCGAAACGTCCCGTAGTCATTCTGTTACAGCATCGAAACACCATGTCGCGCAGGCACCTTGACATCCATCGGCGGTCAGCGCACCATCGCAACGGTAATCGATTGCCAAACTATCGCCGAAGCGCCAGGCGCCGCCGCCGACGCGCTGGGGATGGTCGAGGCGATCCATCGAGGGAGCAGCCCGAGGAGGGCACATGACCGAGAACTCCCGGATTGTGAAATCGATTTCCGTGCGCCGTCGAGCGTTGCTCTGGAGGCGGGCAGCGTGGATCGCCGCGCTCATGTCGATCCTCATCGCGACCGCTTGCAGCAGCGACTCGAAACCTCCGTCCGCAGGCAGCAGCGCGGCTGCCGGCACCGGCACCGCGTCCGAGGCCGCGAAGACGACGGTGACGAAGGTGCGGATGGTCCAGGAGTGGCCGGTTCCCGACGGTTTCTGGATCCCGTGGATCGTCGCGAAGGACAAGGGGTACTACAAGGCGGCCGGTATCGATCTGGACATCATCCCGCCGCCCAACACGTCGGCGACCGCACAGTATCTCGGCACCGGGCGGGCCGATCTCGCCTTCGACACCTCGATGGACGTCGTGTTCGGCCGCGCGCAGAACGCGCCCATGGTCAGCATCGGGAACTACGGCACGTCGAACAACTGGGGCCTGATCAGCCTGAAGGACAAGCCGCTCAACTTCGCCGACATCAAGGGCAAGACGATCGGCACGTACAACGACTCGTGGTCGAAGGCTCAGCTGCAGATCATGTTGCAGAGCATCCATCTCAAGCTCAGCGACGTGAAACTGGTCATCGCGTCCTCCGACACGGTGCCGTTGCTGTTGCAGAAGAAGGTCGACGCCATCACCGGCGTGACCAACGCAGAAGGCAGCGAGCTGGCGTCCGAGGGTCACGCGGACTACAAGATCGAGCTGGCAAAGGACCACGGTGTGCCGAACTCGCCGATCTGGGTGCTCGCTGCCAATTCCTCCTGGCTGACGAGCCACCACGCGCTGGCGCAGAAGTTCATGGACGCCACCCTCAAGGGTTGGCAGGACGCCGTGAACGATCCGGCCGCCGCCGTGGCGACGTTCATGCGCGTGTACCCGAAGGCGCAGTCCGAGAAGTACACGAAGATCCAGTGGGACGACACGATGAAGATCTTCGGGGGGTCGACGATCACGACGAAGACCCTCTTGCAGAGCGATGAGGACTGGTCGGCGTTGCTGCAGGCGGCGAAGGAGTTCAACCTGGTGAAGAAGGTCGATCACCCGAGTGCCTACTACACGAATCAGTTGCTGGGCGAGAAGTGAGCCGCGTCCTGCTCGCCGGTGAGTCCTGGACGACGACCTCGACCCACACGAAAGGCTTCGACACCTTCGTGACGAGCAGCTACGCGGAAGGCGGTGGAGACTTCATCGCGGCCCTGCGCGCGACCGGTCACACGGTCACCTATCAACCGAATCACGTGGCCGCGGCGGAGTTCCCCGCCACCCGTGCGGCGCTGTCGGCTTACGACGTCGTGGTGCTCAGCGACATCGGCGCCAACACGTTGTTGCTGCACCCGGACACGTTCTTGCAGGGCAAGTCCCGGCCCAACGCGCTGGAGTCCTTGGCCGGCTGGGTGCTCGACGGCGGTGCACTGCTCATGGTGGGCGGCTATCTCAGCTTCCAGGGCATCGAGGCAAAGGCGAACTATCGCAACACCGGCCTCGCCGACGTGCTCCCGGTCGTCATGGAGGCGGGTGACGACCGGGAGGAAGCGCCCCAAGGCGTTGCGCCGCGCGTAGCGGTCCCCGACCACCCCCTGGTCGCCGGCCTACCCGCCACCTGGCCGGACGTGCTCGGGTTCCAACGCGTCACCGCGAAACCGGACGCGACGACGGTGGTCGAGGTGGGCGGGTATCCGCTCGTCGTCGTCGGGCAGGCCGGCGCCGGCCGTTCGATGGCCTTCACCTCCGACATGGGTCCGCATTGGATCCCGGCGGAGTTCGTCGATTGGCCGGGATACGCCACGTTCTGGCAGCAGGCCGTCGACTGGCTCGGCGGCACCGGCGGGCGCGACACGCTTTCCGCTTCCGAAACAGCGCAGGCGGTGCTGAACTCGTGACCACCACGCCACCACCCGGGATCACCGACGCGCCACCGGCCGGCCTGTGCGACGCGCAGCGGCTCGCTGTCGAGGCCGCCGAGGCACTCGTCGCGAAGGTGGAGCCCGGGCGTAGCGAAGCGCAGTTCTTCGACGACGCGCAGGCGTTGCTGCGAGACCTCGGCGCGCAGAGCACCTGGACCCCGACGAACGTCGGGTTCGGCGCGGGCACGCTCAGCTGTTTCCCGACGGACTTCCCCACCGAGCGGGTGTTGTGGAACATCGACCTCGGCTTCGTCGACGTCCATCCGGTGACGGTCGACGGATGGTGGGGCGACTGCACCCGCAGTTTCCAGCGCGGCACCAACCCGGGCTACACGGCTGCGCTGGAGGAGATGCGTCGCGTGCACGAGACCACGCTGGCCGCGGCGCGACCGGGCATGCGCGCGTGCGACCTGTTCTTCGCCTTCGACCAGGCGCGGGAATCGAGCGGGCTGCTGTTGCTCGATCGCCTGAACAACATCGGCCACTCACTCGGCCAGGGCACGTCCTACGACCTCGGCTACCTCGATCCGTGGAACGAGACCCGGTTGTGGGGAGCGTGGGCCGTCGAGCCGTTCATCGGCAACCACCTGTGGGGGGTCAAGACCGAGGACGTCATCTGGTTCGGCCCGAATGAGTGCACCGTGCTGCGGTGACTCGGGAACTGTCGAAAGGAGCAGAGATGACGCAGGCGCCGGCTGCCAAGCTCGAGATACGCGATGTCGCACAACAATTCGACTCGACGATCGCGCTGGCCGAGACGAACCTGACCGTGCGCGCCGGGGAGTTCATCTCGATCGTCGGGCCGTCCGGCTGCGGCAAGAGCACGCTGTTCAACGTCGTCTCCGGCATCCTCGAACCATCGGGCGGCACGGTCTTGCTCGACGGCGAGGACGTGACGGCCCAACCCGGCCATGTCGGCTACATGCTGCAGAAGGACCTGTTGCTGCCCTGGCGTACCGCGTTGGAGAACATCATTCTCGGCGCAGCCCTCACCCGCCGGGTGAGGCGCGCTGACAAGGCCGGCGCCGCCGCGCTCGCTACCAAGTACGGCCTCGGAGGGTTCCTCAACCACTACCCGCATGCGATGAGCGGCGGCATGCGCCAACGCGTGGCGCTGATGCGGACGCTGAGCTTCGCCCGCGACGTCATGCTGCTCGACGAACCGTTCGGGGCGCTCGACAGCCAGACCCGGATGGAGATGCAGCAGTGGCTGCTCAGCGTCTGGGCCGAGCAGCGCAGCACCATCCTGTTCGTCACCCACGATGTCGACGAGGCGATCTTCCTCGCAGACCGGGTGGTCGTGATGTCGGCACGGCCCGGCCGGGTGCGCCGGGTGTTCGACGTGGACATCCCGCGGCCGCGGGGCCTGGAGGTGCTGACCTCCCCGGAGTTCACGGAACTCAAGCGCCGCACTCTCGAAATCATCTACGAGAGGGGCATCGACGCCTACCGGACGCCGGACGCGCCGGTCGACGCCGACAGCGCCGAGCGGAGGGAACGGTGAACCGGCACTCGCACATGAGCGATCGCTGGTGGGTCCGGGTGCTCATTCCGGTGATCGCGATCGTCGTCGTGCTTCTGCTCTGGCTCGCACTGGTCCATATCTTCGACATCGCGCCGTACGTCCTGCCCTCCCCCAGCGCGACCTTCCAGTCGATCCGCGACGACTGGGACGTGTTGTGGCCCGGCGTGCGGACCACCGCGAAGGAGTTCGTGTTCGGGTTCGTGCTCGGCGCCGCCGCCGGCTTCCTGCTCGCCATGCTGATGGCTCAGTCGCGGTGGATCGAGCGCGCGCTGTATCCCCTGCTCATCGCGACTCAGGCGATCCCGATCATCGCGATCGGCGCGGCGTTGGTGATCTGGCTGGGCTTCGGCATGGGCCCGAAGGTGCTCATCGTCGGACTCATCGTGTTCTTCCCGGTGCTGGTGAACGTGCTGGACGGGCTTGCCACCGTCGACCAGGACTCGATCAACCTGGCCAGGGCCATGGGCGCGGGTTCGTGGCGCACCTTCCGCATCGTGCGCCTGCCGGCGACCTACTCGCCGATGTTCTCGGCGCTGAAGATGTCCGCGACGTTCAGCGTCACCGGCGCGGTGATCGGCGAGCAGACCGCGTCGAGCACCGGCGGCCTCGGTGTGTATCTCACCGAGCAACAGTCACGGCTGAACACCGCCGGCGTGTTCGGCGACATCGTCCTGCTGGCCATCATGGGCGTTGCCGCATTCGCGATCATCGCGGCGTGGGAGTCGTGGAGCACGCCGTGGCGGCGCCGCAGCACCGCGCCGCGCCGGCGACGGTTCGAGCCGGTCGAGGAGACCACGGGACCGCAGACGCGATCGAGCGACATGCCGGCGACCGACAACGGCGACGCGACGTTGGCCCGGCGATGACATGAGCAGGGAAGCCGGCGGATCGGAGTCGCGGTCGCGCAGACGCTGCCGATCATCGGCGACGTCGACGCCAACCTGCGCGGCATCGAGGCAGCCGTGCGCGAGGCCGCCGGGTCGGGCGCACAACTCGTGGTGCTGCCCGAGCTGTGCACCACCGGCTACGTGTTCCACGACCGGGCCGAGGCACTCGACCTCGCCGAGCCGCTGACCGGGCCGACAGTCCGCGCGCTGTGCGACCTCGCCGCGACCGAGAGCGTGTATCTGGTCGCCGGCGTCGCCGAGCGCGCCGGTCCAGACCTGTTCAACACCGCCGTGCTCGTCGGACCGGCCGGCTTGATCGGCAGCTATCGCAAGGTGCATCTCTGGGACAACGAGAACACCATCTTCCGGCCCGGGTGATCTCGGCCTACCGGTTTTCGAAACCGAAGTCGGCACGATCGGCATGCTCATCTGCTACGACCTGTGGTTCCCGGAAGCCACCCGCGCACTCGCGCTGCGCGGCGCGGAAGTCATCTGCCTGCCGACGAACTGGGTGCCCATCCCCGGCCAGCGCGCGGGTGAAGCGGCGATGGCCACCACCTTGTGCCAGGCCGCCGCACACGTGAACGGTGTCTTCGTGCTCGCTGCCGACCGGGTCGGCGTCGAACGCGGGCAGCCGTTCGTGGGTCAGAGCGCGATCGTCGGCCCGACGGGCTGGCCGGAGACCGAGATCGCGCGTGCCGACGAACCGCAGTTGCTGACCGCGCGGATCGACGTCGACCGGGCCGCGGCTTCACGGCACTGGAACGCGTTCAACGACCCGCTGGCAAACCGCCGTCCCGACGTCTACGTCGAGGGTTGAGGGGATAGCCCGATGCCGCCGATCGACCCGGTCGAGCTGACCCAGCACCTCGTCCAGATCGACTCGACGAGCCGCGGCCCGGGACAGCAGCAGGTATTCGACGCGTAGGCGACCTGCTGCGACGCCGGGTTCACCGTCACACACGATGCCACCCGGCCCGCCAGGTACCTGCTGGCCACCACGCGAACCGCCGGCCCGCGCCTGTTGTTCGTCTGCCACGTCGACACAGTGCCGGTCGACAGCCCCGGCGAGTGGGCGTTCCCTGCGCACTCCGGCCACATCAGCGACGGCCGGCTGTACGGGCGCGGCGCGAGCGACATGAAGAGCGGCCTCGCCGCGGCGGTCGCCGCGCTCGTGCAGCGGGCCCGGACGGCCCGCCGGCCGCGATCCTGCTCACGGCCGACGAAGAGGTCGGCTGCCTCGGCGCCGCTGCGGCCGCGAGCGCTCGCCGATCACGACATCGGGGCGATGGTCGTGCCGGAATCGACCGACAACACGATCGCTCTCGGTCACCGTGGCACGTCCTGGGTGCGGCTGTCCGTGCGGGGTCGCGCCGCGCACGCCGGCACGCCACAGCTGGGCAGCAACGCGCTGCTCCCCCTCGCCGCAGCGCTGCTCGATCTCGAACAGCACGGTCCGTGGTGGGGGCAGCGAACCGCGATCGGTACGACGACCCTGAACGTGGCGACGATGCGGGCCGGCACGGCGCCGAACATCGTGCCGGAGACGGCGCAAGCCGTACTCGACGTGCGGCCGGTGTCCTCGCTGACTGTGGGCGAGATCGCGGCTGGCTCGCCGACCGGCACCCGAAGGTCGCCGTCACGTCGAACTCGACCTGCCGCCGGTCGACATCGCACGACGACCCGTGGATCCGGTCGTTGCCGGCGCCGCCTGCCGACAACCCGGCCGTGCCGTACTTCACCGACGCGGCCGAACTGATCAAGGCGTGGCCGGCCGCCCCCGTCGCGATCTGGGGCCCGGGCAGGCGCAACTCGCCCACTGCCGCGACGAGTCGGTGCCCGTCGATAACATCCGGCACGCGGCCGAGCGCTATCTGCAGGCGCTGCGCGCTGGCAGCCCGAGCGAACGAGGAGGCATCATGACCGGAGTGCCGGAGGTCTGCGTGCGGCGCAGGACGTCGCACGCGCGATCGTCGCCGAGGCCAAGCAACTCGTCGTCCCCGGCGTCACCGAGATCGAGCTGTCCGCCGCCATCGACGAGATCGCCGAGCGGCTGCGGTGCCAGCGGGTTCTGGTCTCCGACGACGTCGCGCGTCGGACTCGGCACGCTGGTGGCACATCCGGACTTCCCGATGCAGGATCGGGCCGCCGCGCCGGGCGACACCTGCATCATCGACGTCGCGTGCACCGTGCAGGGGCTGGTGCGGTGACTACTGCGAGACCGTCGCGGTCGCGCCCGACGCCGGGACGGCCGAACTGATCGACGCGTGCCGCGAGGTGAGCTCGCTGCTGCGGGCGGAGATTCGGCCCGGCATGCCCGCGTCGGAGCTGTTCGACTACGGCGCGCAGGTTCTGCACGAAGCCGATCTCAAGCTGCTCGACCTGCTCGACAACTTCGGCCACTCGATCGGCACCGAGTTCGCCGCCGACGGGTTCATCGACGCGACGAACCACACACCCATGTACGGCGGCTGGACGATCGAGCCGCACGTCGGCCGGCACGCACGCGGCGCCAAGTTCGAGGACATCCTCTGGCTCGACCGGGACGGTTCGGTGACGGTCGTGTGAAGCGCCATCACGAAGGAGCGCATACGACATGACCAGCGAGGGGCGCCGGCCCGGCCCGATCGACCTCACCCGGTACGAGATCGAACCCTCCTGGGCGGGTTTCCAGACCTTCAGCAAACTGCCGGTGTGCCTGACGCCGGAGGACCTGCGCGCCGGGAGAGATCGACGTCGCCGTGTGCGGCGCACCGTGGGACGGCACCGCCATTTCGCGATCCGGAACGCACCTCGGCCCGCAGGCCATCCGCTCCTGCGACTACCACCCGGTGCCGCCGCGGGCGCGCCCGCACCTGCACGTCGGCGTCGATCCGTTCGACCACCTGAAGATGTGCGACTACGGCGACGCGAACATCATCATCGGCGATCCGCAGCGCACCTTCGACAACGTGCGCGACTTCGTCGCCGAGATCGTCGGCGCCGGGGTCATCCCGATCGTGCTCGGCGGCGACCACGGTGTCACGTGGCCGAACGTCACCGCGCTCGCCGAACACCTCGGCTACGGCAACATCGGCGTCGTGCATTTCGACGCGCACGCCGACACCGCGCCGGAGGTGCAGGGCGTCCTCGCCAGCCACGGCACGCCGATGCGCCGGCTCATCGAGAGCGGCGCCGTGCGCGGCCGCAACTTCGTGCAGGTCGGTCTCCGCGGCTACTGGCCCGGCCCCGACGTTCTCACCTGGATGGCGGAGCAGGAGATGCGGACCCACTTCATGGCCGAGGTGCGAGGCGCGCGGGTTCAACGCGGTGCTCGACGACGCCGTGGCCGAGGCGCTGGACGGCGCCGAGCACCTGTTCCTCTCCGTCGATATCGACGTCGCCGACCCCGCCTTCGCGCCCGGCACCGGCTCACCCGAGCCCGGCGGCCTGACCAGCCGCGAACTCTCTGCACGCCGTGCGCCGCCTCGCCGCCGAGGTCGGCATCGCCGGCATGGACGTGGTCGAGGTCAGCCCGCCCTACGACTCGGGCAACAACATCACCTGCATGCTCGCCCACCGGGTCGTGATGGAAGGCCTGACCGGCATCGCCATGCACCGCATCGGCCTGACCCAACCCGACTACCTCGACCCGCGCGCCGCCGGCGGCCCGGCCGTCGGCGGGATCATCGAATATCGAACCCCTTCCTGACTCACGCTCGCTTCGGCGTGCGTCGACAGTGGGTTACGATGCGCCGCAGCAGAAGCTTGCCAGGACCGCTGATGAGTCACCCCCGAGGGCGGATGCTTCATCGACGAGTCCTCTTCAACCGCAAATCACGTACCCATCGACAGCGCGCGTGGCTCGACCGGCTGTTCGGTGCTCAGATCGATCTTTACCGAGCAGAGATGTGGCGCGCGGCGTGGTCTCGCTGCCTGTGCGGTCAGATCGCTCCGAACTCATCGACGTAATCCCAGGCACGAACGTTGCCGGGAGCGATTCGCAGGATGAAATCCCTGCCGCGCAGGGATTCGACATCCTCGGCTGCCTCTTCAGGCGGAAGATACCGGCTCGCGATGCGAAGCGCCGTCTCGGAGATCTCGTCGGTGACGAACACCGCGACCCCCCGGACCTCGATCGCTCGCAGCGGTGGTTCGGATTCAGATACCAGAATCGTCACCCTCGGGTCGCGTTTCAAGTGCCGCGCTTTGACGTTGGAACGCTCCACCCAGACATTAAATGCTCCGGCGCGCCACTCGAAGTACACGGTTGAAAGCAACACCGATCCGTCCGGCCACAGAGTCCCGAGCGTCGCCACCAACGCCTTATCGAGAAGATCACCCAATTGGCCGACGGTCAGGTTGGTCCGCACCGCCGAAGCGTACTGGCGCGGCGAGGCTTCCCGCAGCCTCGCCGACCGGCGCGATCACAGACCACATGCGCCACTCTCGCCCCGACACGACGGGAGCGCGACCACCTCAGCGGGCGGGATCCGTCACGATCTGCGCCCGTACGTCCGCTTTGCCGGTCGCGCCGCAGATGAATCGATAGCGACAGCGGTGGGCCGCACGGGCATTCCTCACCCGATCTGCACATCCGGCGATGCGAGCACCGCGACGACGGTGCAGGCGTCGTCGCCATGGTGACTGATCGAATGGTCCGCTCCTGCTTCGACGATCACTGCGTCGCCGGCACCGACGTGTTCGGGCCGGCCATCGACTGTCACCGTGCACTCACCGGCCACGACAATCAGGCCCTCCTCGACCTCGTGCGTGTGATCGGGCACCGTCTCGCCGTGAAGGAACTCGTTGATGAGCACGGTCATGGCTTTCGACCCGTTCGCTCGATCAACGATCCGTTGAAGCGTCGGTAGACTGGCACCGCGTTCCAGAACCGGCCGATCTTCCCGTCGCACCATCGACATCGTCATGTCCTTTCGTGAATGCCGCCACGAACCGGTCGCCGCGTCGGCAAACCGATACTGTCACGCGATCCATGAGTCGGCAGCGCGCTGTCTCGAGGAGCGCGCATCGCCGTCGCTATGCGCGGCGACGGTAGCCGTCGGACACACGGGCGACGCACGCGGATCGAACGTTATGGCGCCACCACCCGGTGCCCTCGGCACGGGCTCCCGCGTCGCGCTTTCCATCGTTCCGTGCGCTACCGGGCCTTGAAGCATCGTCGGGCTCGGGCCCTCCCGGATCTATATCGGCAGCTTCCACACAGCGACGGGCATCACGCCGGGGTCGCTTTTGACGTAGGCGTCGCTGTAACCCTGTTTGATCAGACCAGAATGATGCGGGCCGGCAAAAACAGCGACCTCTCCCGGATCGAGCGTGGCCTCGAACTCTATGGCCTGTTCGTTGCTCGCTAGGACCGCGTCCGGTGCACCCCACTCGCGTGTGAGGTAATTCTGCAGTGACGGCACCCAAACGATGTAATTCTTGCCGTCGCCGTTCTTTCCTTTGTAAACCGTCTTCGAGTTGTTCACTTCGCCGCCCGAGACCGGGAACCCGCCGTTGTTGAACGCCCAACTCACCCGCGCGGCACAGGTGTTGCCGCCGACGTACTTCTTTCCGACGCTGCCACCGATGTGCTCCCACACGCGGTTCTTCATTTCCTCGCCGGACCAGACGTTGTACCCGACCTGGGAGTAGGCAGCCCAAATGCTGCTGCCGAGCGGACGCATGTTGACTTTGCGCTTCTTGGCCCGCCCGTCGAGTGCAGCGAGGATCACCGTCTGGCTCGGCCATCCTGACAGGTGCCTTTCGACCGCGGAGCGAGCCGCTTGCAGCTGCCGGTCCGGGATCTCCGCCAAAATCGCCGGCAGGTCGGCCTGGTCGAACCCGTTGAGCCGCAGCGCGACGTCCTTCCATTTGCCGACGTCGGCATCTGCAGCGGTTAGCTCGGTCTTCAACGCCGCGATGTTCTCGGCTCGCGTCGGGCCGTCCCGTTGTAGCACGGTCGAGACGGTGGTTTGCGCCGTCACGCCGGCTCGGCCGTCCAGCGCCGAGGCGACGGCGTCGTTCCCGACGAGGCGCTGAAGCCGGAGGATGTTGACCTCAACGGGTATCGACCCGGCCCGGACCGCAGCCGAACCGACGGCGTGCGCGTGCCGTGCGACGCGGTCTTCGCGTTCGCGTGTCTCGACACTCCGCGGCGACAGGATTTCTGTAGGATTCCGCCTCGCCCGGCGGGGGGCAAGATCATGCAGGCGTCCTTCCGCGCACTCCTTCGTGCCCGCATGGGCAGGAAGGGCACGGGAAGGCGCCGGAGCGTTGCGGCTGCAGGCGCGGACCGGATTCGAGTTGCCGCTAAGCGTTCCGCCTCCACACGGCACGGCGGCTTAAGGCGATCAAGGTAGAGGTGGCCGCCAGCACTAGCTTGCCAATTGGTCGTGCGCTCGCTACCCGTCGATAGCGGCGTTGTTGCTGCATTTGTATTCGCTGGCTGTACGTCATCACGTGGTTGGGACGTGGTGACTCATCTGCCATCAAACGTGGATGACGCCCTACGCGGTGTTCCTTGAGCCGGCACCTGAGCTCATCTCGAAGCGTGACGAGCTGATCATCAACACCGGCAACGGCGATGCTCTCCCGTTTGGCTCACGGTCTGCATCACCGTCACGGTCGCGAACAGTTATCCGGCGGCACATGGGCGCCGTCCAGTCGGGCAACGGCATAGCTCAGACATGCCACCCAGTGTTGCGGCGGCCTGGCCATCAATCGGACACAGCCGTGGGTCTATCGCGCTAACGGCACCTCTGTGTCAAGCAACCGACCGCTCTGGAGGGTCTTTGCTGCACGTCCAATTCGCTGGTTCCCCCGGCCGGGCTGGGTGCCGGTGATCGTTAGAAGCTGGTGACGAGATCATGGGCCAGGACCTGATTCACCGTCGTCGGGTCGGTTGCGTCGTAGTAGTGAGCGCCGGTTGACTCGGCGATCATGTTGAGCGTGTTGACGTCGGCGTCGTGCCCGTATGCGCACGTGAAAACCAGTATGGGGTCTCGCATGTGCACGCGAGTGAGATGGGCGAGAAGTTGTGGTCGGGTCTCGGTTTGCTCGGTGTCGTTGCGTCCGTCGCTGAGCAGGACCACGGCGTTGATCCGGTCGGGTTGGTATGAGCGGACCATTTCCGCGGTGAACGAGTCGACCGCGTGATACAGCGGTGTCTGTGAGACCGGACGTAGAGCGCGCACACCAGCGAGCACGGCAGAGCGGTTCGTCCGCAGGGGCGCGATCGGAGTGATGAGCCCCGGGGTCAGGCCGCCGTGGGGTCGGTTGGAGAACGCGGCGACGCCGACTTCATCGTCGTTTCCGAGATAGCGAATCGCATTCGTGATAGCCAATTTCGCGGCGCTGAGCTTTGTGGTATTCCCGCTGATGCGATCACCCATCGAGCCGGAGACGTCGACGAGGAACAGCACCCGGGCGTGCTTGCGCACTGCGGGAAAGCTGCGCTGCACTGCGGTGAGCACGTCAGCGTCGGGCATGGCCAGGCTGTGCGGCGTTTTTGCGATGAAGCCGTTGTGGGCTTCGGCGAGCGAGGCATGCCACGTGATGTCGCGGAAGCCGCTGTTGCGAACGATGGTCTGACCTTCGGAGGTGCGGGCATACCTGATGAAGTCGGTGGCAGCGGCGCGTTGCTCGGCGCTCACCCAGTTGCCCGTCATGATCGCCGCCGGGTTGTCGGCAGCGAACACCCCTTGACGTGGATAGACGGCTACCAGCTTCTCCCGAGGCGCGCCCTGCACCTTGGCCATGCCAGCCATGCCGGCCATGCCGGCCATGCCGGCCATGCCAGCCATGCCAGCCATGCCGGCCACGGTGCCGGTTCCTGACACGCCGCGGTTGTAGTCCCACAGCGTCTTCTCGTCCATGACTATCGCCGAAAGGAATGTCGCCAGAGAGCCTTCCCGTACGGCCTCTCGGGCGTGGTAGAGAAACTGCTGCGGAGTGCTCATGTAATGACTCGTCGCGAGCTCGTCTTGGCGACCTCGGCGAGCGCAGAAGGAGACTGCACTTCGGCCGGCGTCAAGCCGGTCCACGCATCATTGCTCACGGCGAAGGAGGCAACCAACGCCAACAGACCAGAGGTAGACGTCAGCGGGCTGGTCTTGCCAAGCTTGAACGCCCCCCAGCCCGGGTGCCCGAGCCGAGCCCACACCTTAGAATCGGCTGCCGCCGCAAACACGGCAGCCCAGCTCGGCGGACGAGCCCGCCAGCCGATTGCGGCGGCCAACGGCGCCGGCATCGCTACCACGACGGCGGCTTTCGCCACGCTCGTTCCAGCCGCCGGGATCGACGAGCCGCTCGCGCGGTGGGCGATCCGCAACCAGGCCGAGGAGTCCGGCAGCCAAACCGTGGGACGGGCGCCGGGAGGTTCGTCGCGGAATCCCGTTGCTGCAGCCATTTCGGCGGCGCCGGACTCTTCGGCGCGCACATCGACGCGCACGCACCGTCCGTCCACGTCGCGCGGTCGCGACGTGTACGACGCGGCCAGTGACCGCACGGTGTCCGCATTCTCCAACGAGGCGAGCACCTGAACCGGTAGGCACGGAGCCGCCCCCTGTCGCGCTGCCGGACGGTCCGCGGCGAATCCCTCACCCGGTTCTGCATCAAAGCCGCGGATCTGGTCCCGGAAGCCGCGCGGGTCTTCGATGGCGCTGCGTTCGATGCACTCGTGGCCGCGGGCTTGGTATGCGCCGCAAAAACCGCCACCGCGACCGCGTTCACCGAAACCAACGTTGCGATAAACCCGCCCACCAACTGCCACCGGCTCATCCGCCGCAAATGGCGGGTGCTCATAGCACAGTCGCCTCCCCCGTTTCGGCCGCTGCACGAGATATTTGACCGGCCTGACCACAGGCAGCGCACCGAGGCAGCACAAGAATACTCACTGAAAGTGACGATGCGTAACCCGAGGGTGCCACAAGGGTCGACCCTTTGTCGGATATCAACCGATTCAGCAGCGATCGACGGCCCAATCCCTGAGGCAGATACAGGCGGGGCGCGTGCCGTCGCCGGCTGATCGAACCAGGGGTGCGCAGATTGCGGCCGCGGGACCCGCACCTGTCACAACCAGCGCATTCACGGCACGCAATGCCGCTTTCGCGACGACCAGGCAAGTGGGTCGGACAGTGCCCGGGCTAAGCGTTGTCATCGTTGACCGGCGGTCGCGGCGGTTCGGAAGCGCCACGCCCGCGGTCGACGATGACTGCCGCCGCTGGGTGTATGCCAGCGTCCGACGGGCAGCGGCGGCGTCTTGTCCAGAAGGGTCGTGACCACGAAGGTGCATGAGCCGTCCGAGTAGGGAAGGCTGCCGGCGTCGTAGACGTGGGCCAGGTGGGCGTAACGCTCGCTCAACGTCGCCTGTAGCTGATCGGGTGTCAACATGGGTTCACCCGGCGCATACAGCAGTTCGATCACGACCTCACGGGCGAGACGGCAATCATGTGCTTGCCACGTATCAGTTGCCTGCGTGCGGCGCAGCAAGTCGGTCAACCGATACCTACCATCGAGCAGCTCGTTCACGACGTTGGGCGCAGTCTTGCCTGCTGAGGTCACGATGGTGGTCATGGGGGCGCTGAGATGGCGGGACGTGCCGCGGCTGGGCATGGGATCGGTGCTCGGACTCAGATCAGGTGATCGAACCGCGGGCCACGACGATCACCAGGGCCGGGCGTGCTGGGCGGAGCTGAATCCACGTGGTTCTGGCCGTTCGCGTCGATAGCGCATCGCACGGTCCCGGCGATGGAGACGACGACGAGGGTGGTACCAGTGCGCATGAGTCCTTCTCTGGGGATCCGGTGGGCCGCTGTGCGGGCTGTCTGACACGCGGCTGCAGCGTTGTTGCAAACCTCTC
>CAWKNB010000015.1:0-222765 GCA_963850835.1 uncultured Actinomycetota bacterium
GGCCGGCTCGGACGGCGAACGCGTCGAGGGCTTCGAGCACGCGCGGCGCGCTGTAGCGCCGGTAGCGCTGGCGGCCCGAGACCTTGACGAGAACATCGGCCTCGACAAGTTGGTCGATGGCGCCGAGCGCGGCTGGAGCGGTCACGCCGAGTTGGCGCTGCACGAGCGGCGAATCGACGACGGGTTGGCTCAGGAGCATGTCGGCGAGGCGCCAGGCGCTCGCGCCGCGGCGAGCGGAGATCGCCTCGTCCCAGCTCGCGCGCACCGCGTGTAGCTCGTCGACAAGGGCCCGGCCGTTGTTGATCGCCGCGAAGCTGGCGTTGGCCAGCCGCTCGACGATCGGCTCGGGGTCGCCGTCGCGGTAGGCGGTCAACGCCTCGAAGTAGCGGCGCGTGTCGGCGAGCAGGCCGGCCGACACCGGGACGGTGACGTGCCGGGTCAGTTCCTTGGCGCGCAGCAGGCTGTGCACCAGCGCGCGGCCGGTGCGTCCGTTGCCGTCGGTGAACGGGTGGATGGTCTCGAACTGCGCATGCGCGATCGCGGCCTGGACCAGCGCCGGCAGGTCGTCGCGCGCGAGGAACCGCTCGAGGTCGTGGATCGCGGCCGGGACGCGGTCCGGATGGGGCGGGACGAACATGGCGTCGTGCGGCGACCAGTCGCTGCCGCCGATCCAGTTCTGGACCGTGCGCCACTTGCCGGCCGACTCGGGCTCGGTGCTGCCGAGCAGCGCCTTGTGCATCGCGAGGATGGCATCGCCGTCGAGGTGATCGGCGAGCGCCACCGCGGCCTCCATCGCGACCGTGTTGGCGACGATGACGCGCCGCGTTCTCGCGGCTCGGTGTCGCCGAGCTCGGCCAGCGCGATGGCCTTCGCGGATGCGGTCAGATTCTCGATCCGCGACGAGGCCACAGACTCGGTCCGGAGCAGGATCGCGGAGAACGGCGCCAGGTCGGCCCCGACCTCCTGGTCGAACCGCGCGATCTCGGTCGCCGCCTCGGTGACCAGGGCGCGGGTCGCCGGCGTCAGCGGAACGTCGGAACGTCCGCGATATCGGCCGGGATCGCGGCCTGGTACGGGCCTGCCTGCCGGCGAGCACGGCCGCTCGGGAGCGCGAACGACGTCGACGGCTGCCACGGCAGTCGCTCGGTACGTCACGGCCGGCCAGGGCCGCGCGATCGACGCCGCGACGCCTTTACGCACGCGGCCAGCTTAGCAAGGGATCAGCGATATCCTTTACTTAGCGGAGCAGCTAAGTCTCGGTTGCTGCGCCGCGCGGACTCGCTTGGCACCAATGGCTACCAAAATGGCTACCACGCGGAATTTGATGATCTTGCGAGTGGCTCTAGGCCAATGATTCTGGGTGGAGCTGAGGGGACTCGAACCCCTGACCCCCACACTGCCAGTGTGGTGCGCTACCAGCTGCGCCACAGCCCCAAACGCGGGCCCCGGATGAGGCCGAGGCGCCGAAAAGCAGCCTACACGGCACCAACGGCCGCTCGCCCCTCACGCGGACCAAACTATGACAAACCGGGCAGGAATCGCCAACACACCCCCCGGATTTCGGGGATTTCCACGGTATTGGGGATACTGGCCTTCGGAAGACAACATCCGACGACTCAGAGGAGACCTCGTGAACCGCAAGGAACTGGTGGCTGCCGTCGCCGACGGCGCCGATCTGGAGCAGAAGACGGTCGATGCCGTACTCCGCTCCCTCCAGTCCACGCTCGAGGGCGCAGCAGCCAAGGGTGACAAGGTCAGCGTCCCGGGCTTCTTCGCCCTGTCGGTCGGCGATCGCGCCGCCCGTGAAGGCCGCAACCCGGCAACCGGCGAGACGATCACCATCCCGGCCGCCAAGACCGTGAAGTTCACCGCCGGCAGCGCGCTCAAGGACGCCGCCAACAAGAAGTAACGACGAACGACGAGGGCCGGCACCCGAACAAGGTGCCGGCCCTTTGTCGTGCAGCGTCAGCCGCTGTGCGTCGCGGAGGCCTTCGGCGATGTCGCGGCAGCCTTCGGCGTCACCTTCGGTGTCGGCTTCGGCGTCACCGACGGGACCGGCTTCGGGCCCTTGGCGTCGGCGGCCGCGATCGCCTTGACCACGTCGGCCTTCGTGGCGTCGACGTCCTTGCCGTTCACCCGCACGGTCGGCGTGCCGTTGACGCCGTCCTTGCTCGCGTTGTCGGTGAGCTTCTGCACCAGCCCCTTGTGCTCCTCGCTGGATACGCACGAGGAGAACGTGGTCAGGGCGTTGCCGCTGATCCCGGCCAGCCTTCGCGTACTTCACGAAGTCGGTGTCCGAGCGCCCGTTGGAGCCTTCCGCGGGCTGCACCTGTTTATTGCCGATCTTGCCGTACAGGATGTTGAAGTACTTGACGAACGTGTCGACGGAGACGTCCGATGCGCACAGCGCGGCGTTCGCGGCCCGCGAGGAGTACCGGTTCCCGTTGGACGAGGAATCGAGAAAGGCCAGCGGGTGATACCGCAGCTGGGCGTGGTTCGAGCGCACCAGCGAATCGAGCGTCGACCCGGCCGATTGCTCGAACTCCAGGCAGTGCGGGCACTGGAAGTCGAAGTACATGTCAACGGTCGCGGCAGCCTTCTTGCCGAACACGACGCCGTGGTCGGCCGTGGCGTTGGCCGCGGTGATGGAGTCGGTGACGTCCGAACGCCCCGCCTGCACGCCGATCCCGATCAGCGTGATGAGCACGACGATCGCGGCCAGCGACGCCGTGACCCAGGTCGTGCGCGAACGCGCCGACGCCTGCTTGAGCGCCACCGCGGCTTCGTACTTGCGTCGCCCGGCATCGGTGCGCATCCGCTTGGCCGACGGCCGCTCGACGTGGTCGTGCCGGCCGATGTACTCGTCCATCGACCAGCGCGTCATCGGCCAGACGACGAGGTACACCGCGAGGACGAGCAGCCCGACGTCGCGCAGGACGTCCCAGGTGTAGTTCGCGCCGGTGTCGGTCGGGCCGCCGCCGCCGAAGCAGCCGCACTCCAACTGGATGCCGCGCACCCACGCCTGGATGATCCCGATCAGGAAGACGACGAACAGCACCGCCGACACCGACGCGGCCAGCCGCACCACGATCCCGAGGATCAGCAGCACGCCCAGGCACAGCTCGAGCACCGGCAGCCCGTAGGCGATGGCCTTGGACAGCCACTCGGGGGTGGCGTCGTACGCGCGCACCGCCAGCAGGAACTCGCGCGGGTTCTTGAGCTTCTCCCACGACGCCCAGATCCACACCGCACCCAGCACCAGCCGGATGACCGTGCCGAGCCAGGGCCGGTACTTAGTCCACGTCACGGACCTGAGATTCTGCCTGACGAGTGCTCACGAACGACCGGCCGCCACCAGTGGCAGGTCATGCACCATCTGGGCACGCTCCTGGCTGTTGAGCAGATACGACACGTGCGCGTAGTCGTCCGGGCCGTAGAGCAGCACCTGGGTGGAGTGCGTCTCGCCGCCGTCCTGGGCGATCGTCACGTGGGCAGCCGCCTGCGCGGCGTCGATCTGCGCCTGGGTGCCGTTCAGGCCCACCCAGTGGGCCTTGGTGTTCTTCGAGAACTGGCTCAGCCATTTCTCGATCACCGGACCGGTGTCGCGCTTGACGTCGGTCGTCACGAACACGACGTAGGCGGACTTCGCCACCGACGCCGGCACCGCGCGCAGTGCCGATGCGACGTCGGCCATCGTGGTCGGGCACTCGTCGGGGCAGTGCGTGTAGCCGAAGAACAGCAGCGTCGGCGCCTTCGCGGTCTTGGTGCCGAACTCGAACGTCGCGCCGCTGGTGTCCTTGAGGGTGAACTGCGGTCGCGGTTGGGCGGGGTCGAGCCCGAAGCCGTGGAAGACGCCGGCGCCGGCGGCGCTGAGATCCGACGGCTGCGCCGAATGGTCGTGCGAATGCCCGTCGCCACTGGACGAACACGCGGCGACGGACGCGAGGAGTGCGAAGAGCACCAGCAGGCGGCGGATCACGAATGGACACCTCTCGGGGTAGACGGAGTCACTGAACCGGACGAACCTGTGGACGCGACCACGCGGGCGGTCACCAGCACGTTGCCGGCGGTTTCGAGCGTCAGTTGGATGTTGACGAACTGGCCCGGGCGCAACGGGCCGTCGAGTTGGCTGATGACGAGCTGAACCGGCACGCGCCCGTGCGCCGGGACCACGATCGAGGATTTGGGCAGCGTCGTCTGCGCCCCTGCCCCGCTTTGTGCGTCGGTGATGGTGTCGGCCGCGGCGGTGGTGTTGTAGACGGTCATCGACGCCAGCGCACGGTCGGTCGACACCTGGCGCACCTGGGCATTGACGCCGGTGATGCTGCCGCCAGTGGTCGGTGGTGCGGCCGCGGGCTGGGCCACCGCGCCGCGGATCAGCCCGGCGACCCCGAGGGCGATGACGAGGACGCCGGCCAGCCATTTCACGTCGATCTCCGGCGCACACGGCCGACGACGGCGACGCCGAGCGCCGCTGCCGCCAGGACGAGCGCGATGATCGACAACACGATCGGTCCGGTGTTGCTCGGCGCGCTGGGCGCCTTGGCCTCGTTGGCGCTCAGGTCGAGCACCGGCGCGGGATGGTCGGGTTCGTCCGAGGAACCGGGCGCCGGGGTCTCGATCCAGCGCACCACCGTGCCGTCGGCGTAGGTCTGCACCGCCTTGAACGTCAGCGACGACGCGTCCGGCAGCTGGCCGGCGAGGATGGTGAACACCCCGTACTCCCCCGGCTCGATCCCGCGGCCGGTCGCCTTCCAGTCGATCTGCGAGACGGCGGTGGTGATCTGGCCGTCGTCGGTCTCGATCGGCTTGCTGAGCTTCACCGTGCGCTGGGTGTGGGTCCAGCCCGGAACGGCCTGCGACGTCGACGGACGCGATCGGGGTATCCGTGGGCAGTTGGACGGTGAACGCGGTCGTCGCCGAATCTCGCTCCACCGGCACCCGGAAGTCGATCTGCGCGTCGCTGCTGCCGGGTGTGGCGCCGGGGGCGGCGACCGTCACGTGGGCGCTCGCCGCCGCCGCGAGGGCGAGCATCGCGGCGAAGACGCCTGTCAGGACGAGGAGGAACCGGCGCATCGAGGACCTTTCAGTGCAGGTGGAGAGTGACATCGGCAGTGGTGGCGTCGAATGCGGACGTGGTGACGATGAGGTCGACGTCCCACGCGCCGGCCGCCGGCAGGTTGGTCGATCCGTCGAAATGACCGCCGCCGTGGCTGCTCAGCTTGATCGGGATCGGGCCGATCTCGGCGCTGTGTTGAGTGGCGGTGGCGGTCACCGTGGCGCTCGGGACGTTGTGCAGCATGACCGTGACGTCGACCGGGCCGTGAATGCCCGGGTCGGCGGTCACCGTGACGCTGCGGTTGCCACCGAGCGACGTACTGGCCGAGACGGGCTGGTGGTAGTCGGCGGCCAGCGCCTCCTTGCCCCGCGGTTGGCCCACGAGCACGGCGGTGACGGCGAGCACGACGAGTGCCACGCCCACCTCCACGACCACCGATCGGCGCAGCCGCTCGACGTCGACATCCTCGACCGGCTCGTCGACGGCGGCGTCGGTCATCGCGAAGGCGATGGTGCGGCGCCGGACGAGCAGCCGCGAGACGTTGGCGACGGCGAGCAGCCCGGCGAACAGCAGGACCTTCGTCAGCACGAGGAGCCCGTACGTCGTCGAGAAGATCGCGTGGATCGTGCCGATGCCGCGCACGGCCGCGTATGCCCCGCTCGCTGCGATCACGCAGACGGACACGAACGAGACGGTCGAGACGGTGGGCAACACGGTCTCGAGCTCGCCGGGTTCGCGGCGGGGCAGCACGGCGGCGAGCAACATCGCGAGTCCGCCGAGCCAAATCGCCATGCCGGCCAGGTGGAAACCGTCGATCGGCATCGACAGCCAGCTCGGCGAGGTAGTGGAGGCGTGCCCGTCGCCGGCGTAGGTGGCGATGACGCCGACCGCGAGCAACGCGGCGACCCACCGCGCGCGGTACACCGCCGGCAGCAGGAACGCGAGCGCCCCGAGCAGCAGGAGCCGGACGCTGAACAGCACGCCGAAATGCGTGTGCAGCGTCTCGTTGAGCTTCGAGAGGTCGAACAGGCCGCCGAGCCCGGTGCCGGCGGTGTACGGGCCCTGGATGAGCAGGCTGAGCGCGGCAGCGAGCACCGCCGCGCCCCAACCGGTCCAGATGATGCGGCGGGCGCGGACGTCGTCCTCGCCCTGGGGCCAGATGGTGAACAGCAGCCAGGCGCCGCCGAGTAGGGCGAGGCCGGCGTAGGAGATCCAGCGCACGACGTCGAAGGCGGTGCTGGTGACGCCGTTCGCCGCGGTGCCTTCGGAGATGGTGCCGTGCGCGAGGGCGCCGTTGCCGACGACGAAGCGGATCGTGCCGGCCACCGGGTGTCCGTCGGCGGAGACGATCCGGAAGCTCGCGGTGTAGGTGCCGTCGCCGATGCCGCTGCGCAGCCGGTCGGTGACCTTCGTGGCGTCGCCGCCCGGGTGGGTGGCGTTGGCGGCGTCGACGCGGGTGCCGTTCTGGTTGGTGACGTGCAGGTAGCCGAGACCGACCGGTTCGTCGAAGGTGATGGTGACGGCCGCGGGGGCGCTCTGCAGGCGGGCGCCGTCGCGTGGGCTGGAGCTGACGACGGTGGCGTGGGCGGCGGCGGGCGCGGCGAGCACCACACCCACGCCGAGGATGCCGAGCAGCAGCAGGCACAGCTTGCGGATCACGCGACGGTCCGCAAGGTGCCTGGGTCGCCCTCGTCGCGCTGGGCGAGGGCCGCGGGGGCCGGCGGGAAGGCGCGTTCCGCGCGGTCGAGGACGACGAGGAACACCAGCCCGACGAGGATCGCGAGGTGGGTGGCGAGGCGATCGGCCGTCACGGCGCCCTGGACGAGGTCGCGGATCGAGAGCGCGGTGAGAATGACGAGGAAGGTGCCCAGCAGCGGGATGAGGCCGGCGGCGCGGCGCGGCCGGAACGCCGCCGCAAGGAACGCCACGGCGATCGCCAGGTTCCAGGCAGCGGCCTCGTGCGCGGCGTGCATCGACATCGTCATCCCGATGCTGTCCCCGGTGAGGGCGGGCAGGCCGATGACGAGTTGGGCGAGCCCGGCCAGGAGCAGGCCGATGCGCAGCCAGCGCCGTCGGCGCAGCACGGCGCGGGCCGGGAGGACGACGTTCGCGGTGATCTGGGCGGACAGGTCAGGCACGTGACGCACGTCGACCCGGGCCAGACGGGTGGCCTGAGCTGCTGCTTCGGCCCATCGGGCACAATCGGGGCAGGACGTGAGATGGCTGTCGAGCGCCGCGGCGGACATGCCCAAGGGCTCGTCGTCGAGGCGGGCGGACACCGACTCGCGGAACCGGTCACATCGCACGTCTGTATTAGTCGGTTCGCAGGGGCCGTTGGTTCCCGCGACTTTCGAGGATCTGGATGGACGACTACGACGAGGTCACCGCGGTGGCGCTGCGTGCGCGGCGCGGCGACTCGTCGGCGGCCAACGCGTTCGTCCGGTCCACTCAGGCCGATGTGTGGCGACTGTGCGCGCACCTGGGGTCTCCTGGGTCAGCGGACGATCTGACGCAGGAGACCTACGCGCGAGCGTTCGGTTCGTTGCACCGCTTCCTGGGGCGGTCGTCGGCACGGACCTGGTTGCTGTCGATCGCGCGGCGGGTGTGTGCAGATCATGTGCGGTCGGCGCAGCGCGACCGGGCTGTGGCGGTCCCGCTGTCGAGCACGCCGGACCATGCCGGGACGGTGGCCGTGCGGGTGCTGATCGCCGGCCTGGATGTCGAGCGCCGCGAGGCGTTCGTGCTCACCCAGGTGCTGGGGCTCTCGTATGCCGAGGCGGCCGACGTCTGCGGCTGCCCGGTGGGGACGATCCGGTCGCGGGTTGCCCGGGCGCGGGCGGATCTGGTGGCCGGACTGTCCGGCGGTCAGTCGCGCACCTCGACCGGCTGAGCGGCGGCGCGTCGGGTCTGCCTCGTGACGAAGTGCTCGGCGACGAAGGACATCGTCGGGATGGTGCCGGCGAGCATGACGACGACGTAGCGGGCCAGGGGCCAGCGCAGCCGGAAGCCGAGGATGCCGGTGACGATGACGTAGATCAGGTAGAGGTAGCCGTGACCGAGCCACAGGATGCCGGTGGCCGGCTCCATGTGCAGGTTCGTGGTGTATTTGATGATCAGCGCGATGGTGCCGGCGAGCAGCACCACGCCGGTGACGAACGCCATGATCCGGTAGCGCAGCAGATGGCCTTTGGCGCGCTCGAGCGCCTCGGGTGTGACGGGTGGTTGGCGGACGTCGAACAGCGACTTGCCGAGGTTGAACGCAGGGCTGCTCATCGCTCCTTCTCGTCCTGTTCGGCGAGCTTCGCCAGATAGTCGTTGTACGCCGAGAGCACCGGGTCGGTAGACGGCGGCGGGGTCGGCATGACGTAGCGACGGTATTCGACCTGTGGCTCCTCCTCCTCGCCGCCCTCAGCTTGTTGTGGTGCCTCGTTCTGGTTCGCCTGATCGCGCAGGATGCGGTACCAGAAGAAGACGGCGAACAGGCTGAACAGCCACCATTGGATGGCGTAGCCGAAGTTCTGCAGGCTGAAATGCTTCTCGTTCGACACGATCAGCTGCCACCGCCCGAGCAGGATCATCGTGACGACCGCGGCCAGCACCAGGACATGCCCCACCACCCAGCCCGGCCGGGCGGCGAAGCGGAACCTGCGCACGACGACCACGGTACGGCGGCCTGTGGACAGCGCTGCCGTGTGTCCGTTTTGCGTGGCACACTCTGCGGGTGCGGCTACGGTGGGCGACGCTCCTGACGCTGACGGTGTTCGCCGCCGGCTGCACGAGCAGCGGCGGGGCCGACCCCACCCCGACCCCCTCTGTCGTGACGACCCCGTCGTCGAGTTCGGCGGTCTCGACGCCGCCGTCCAGCCCGACCGTCCCGACCACCGGGCCGAATGTGAGGCCTGGCGAGAAGCCGCCGATGTTGCCGGCGGCAGCGAAAGCGAACACACGCCGCGGGCGCCGGAGCGTTCGCCGAGTTCTGGTTTCAGGCACTCGACTGGGGATACGCGACGACGGACTCGACGCTCTCGCGACGCATGGTTCACGACTGCCTGTTCTGACTGCAAGCATCTTCATGCGGAATTTCGACGCGCACGCGAAGGCTGCTGGCGAACACTTCGTCGGCGGCAGGCTGTCCAACATTCGCGAGCTCGCATCGGCTGCCAATGACGATCGGCTCGGCGCCGAACGAGCTGTCGACGTGTACCTTTCGGCTGACGTCAGCTCCAGACAGTCTCGTGCCAACGGCAGCCGTCGTGAGCACCGACCCGGCCGTCAGAGCAGGTCACGTTTCGCGTTGTGGCTTCGCTGGGCGCGACGGGCAGTGGCAAGTGTCGACTTCAAAGAGGGTTGTGGTCCGATGAGCGGCCGAGTCGTCGCGAAGCTTGTTGCGCTTCTTTGCGCGTCACGTCGCGGCGTCGTCGTTCATGCGAGCTGAGCTCGGCGCTGCCGAACTGACTGCGTGTCAGACTCGATGCGTCAGCATCGTCGTGACGGCGATGGCAGAGGTCGTGGTCAGCGGCGTCCAGCACGCCAACTCGGACCGACACCCGCGGAACCGACTCATCGGCGACCTCGTACCGGCAGCGTCTGCGGGACAGCTAGCGCCTTCAGCCAGAACCGCGTCGACGACCGTCCGCCGACAGCTGTCTTGGGCCTTCCAGGCGACGCGCCGGCGCGAGTCGACGCCGGAGATGTTCGCGCACAAGCGGTCCGCCTGATCCCGTCGGCCGCCATCGGCCTGGCGCCCCACGGAACAACCCTCGTCAACATCCAAACCATCATGTGGGTCGACGCACCGAGAACCCAGACGCTGCCGAATGTGCGGATTCTCGGGCAGGACGTGGCCATCACGATCACGTTCGACCACGTCGACTGGTCGTTCGGGGACGGCACGACGAAAACCCAGGCCAGCCCCGGCAGCGCGTACGACGGGGAGAACCACCCGTGCAAGACCCGGCTGTGCCCGGGCTACTTCGGGCACGTGTACCTCGACCGAGGGCCGGTGCAGGTCCGGGCGACCGCAAGCTGGCAGGCCAGCTTCCGGGTCGGGGGCGGGCCGGTCGTGCAGATCCCAGGGACCATCGCCGGCCCGGCAGCGACCAGCGGCCTCGCCGTGAAGGAGGCCCGCGGCGTGCTGATCCCGAACCCGGGCGGCCGCTGAGCTAAGCGTCGAGACCGGCCGGGAAGGTGCGGCTTCCCGGCTCGAATCGTCGATTCGCGGCCGAAAAATCGACGGATCGGGCCGGGAAGGCGATTCCTGAACACGTTGCACAGGGGAAGGGCGTGCACCGAGACGGCTGGCACGATCAACACGTGCGCTGGAACCACAACATCCACTACCAGCGCCTGATCCTGGACCGGATCCCGCCGACCGCACAGCGGGCACTCGACGTCGGGTGCGGGGAAGGCATCCTCACCCGCGCGTTGCGCGAACAGATCCCAGTAGTCGTCGGCATCGACAAGCACGAACCGAGCATCGAGCGAGCCGGACAGGCCGGCGGCGACGTGACCTACGAGCTAGCCGACCTCCGCGCCTACACCGCCGAGCCGTTCGACCTCGTCGCGTCGATCGCGACCCTGCACCACATGGACACCGAGGAGGCGCTGCGCACCTGCGCGAGCCTGCTGAAAGGACAAGGCCGGCTCGTCGTCATCGGGTGCGCCAAACGCGAGCTGCCACGCGATCTGCCGTGGGAGGCAGCCGGCGCGATCAAGACACGCGCCCTCAAGCTCAAGCACGGCTACTGGGAGCATCACTCCCCCGTCGTCGACCCAACCCTCACCCACCGGCAGACCCGCGAGATCGCGCTCGACACGCTCCCGGGTGCGCGCTACCGGCAGCTCGCCCTTTGGCGGTACTTACTCGATTGGACCGCGCCGTAGCGTGAGCCGGGTGGACTACCACCTCGCCCAGGTGAACATCGCCCTCCCGCTCGAGCCGGTCGACTCCGAACTGCTGCGCGGCTTCGTCGAGCAGCTCGAGCCGGTCAACGCCCTGGCCGACGCGGCACCCGGGTTCGTGTGGCGGCTGCAGACCGAGGACGGCGACGCCACCGCGATCCGGCCGTACGAGGACGAGCGGTTGTTGATCAACATGAGCGTGTGGGAGTCGCTGGAGGCGTTCGCCGGCTTCGTCTACGGCGCCGAGCACGCAGCGGTCATGCGCCGGCGCAGGCAGTGGTTCGTGCCGATGCGCGAGAGCTACGCCGCCGCCTGGTGGCTGCCGGCCGGCACCATCCCCACGCCGGCCGATGCGGTCGAGCGCCTCGATCATCTGCGCGCGCACGGGCCGTCGGACTACGCGTTCACGGTTGCCAAGCCGTTCCCGCCGCCCGGCGCGAGCACGATCAGCACCCGCGACGACTGGACCTGCTCCGTCTAGCGATCGAACACCTGTTCGCATACACTGGAAGGCGTGACCGGCTTCCAAGCCTCGCTCCTCGACGTCAGCGACGACGTCGGCCTCGGACCGCTGCGCGGTCACGTCGAGCGCCGCGTCCTCACCGACGGCGCCTGGGTCGATCTGCGCCGCGGCTGGATCGCCGGCGCTGACGCACTGTTCGAGCGCCTGCAGCAATCCGTGCCCTGGCATGCGGAGCGCCGGCCGATGTACGACCGCGTCGTCGACGTCCCGCGCTTGCTGAGCTTCTTCGACGAAGGCGAACCGCTTCCCGATCCCGAGCTCGACCGCATCAAGGCCGCGCTCGAGGCCTATTACCGCGACGAGAAGTTCGCCACCGCCGGGCTGTGCCTGTACCGCGACGGCCGGGACAGCGTTGCCTGGCACGGCGATCGCATCGGGCGTGGCAACACCGAGGACACCATGGTCGCCATCGTGGTGCTCGGCGCCCCGCGCCCGTTCCTGCTTCGCCCGCGCGAACACCGCGGCACGAACAGCATCCGCCTCGACCTCGGCCACGGCGATCTCGTCGTGATGGGCGGCAGCTGCCAGCGGACCTGGGAGCACGCCGTGCCCAAGACCGCCCGCCCGGTGGGTCCCCGGATCAGTGTGCAGTTCCGCCCGCGCGGCGTCCGATAGCGCCGATTTCGCCGACAGCGGACAGCTGAATCACGTAATCACTGTTACGCGTTGGGCCGGTATGGACGACGAGATCCTCGACGCCTACTCGAACGCGGTCATCCACGTCGCGAAGACGGTCCTGCCCAGCGTCGCGAGCCTTGCCGTGCGCGCCGGCCGACGGAGCGGGGCGGGCAGCGCGAGTGTGCTCACCGCTGACGGGTTCCTGCTGACGAGCGCGCACGTCGTCGAGCATGCCGACCGAGCACAGGCCGACTTCGCCGACGGCACCAGCGTGACCGCAGACGTGGTCGGGCGCGATCCGTTGTCCGATCTCGCGGTGCTGCGCGCCCGCGGCGCGGTCCCACCACCGGTCGAACTCGGCGATGCGGCCGTGCTCCAGGTCGGCCAACTCGTCGTCGCCCTCGGCAACCCGCTCGGGCTGGCCGGCAGCGTGACCACCGGCATCGTCTCGGCGCTCGGCCGGTCACTGCCGACCCGCGCCGGCCGGGTGATCGACGAGGTGATCCAGACCGACGCCGCGCTCAACCCCGGGAACAGCGGCGGCGTGCTGGCCGACAGCCGGGGTCGGATGATCGGCGTCAACACCGCGGTGGCCGGCGTCGGCGTCGGGCTGGCCGTGCCGATCAACGCCACCACCCGTCAGTTGATCACCACCCTCATGACCACCGGCCGGGTCCGCCGGGCCTGGCTCGGCATCGCCGGCGCGCAGGCGCCGTTGCCGCCGGCGCTCGCCGCCAAGGTCGACCGCACGTCCGGCCTGCAGGTCGCGCAGGTCGTCGACGGCAGCCCTGCCGCCTCCGCGGGTTTGCGCCGCGGCGACATCGTGGTCGCCGTCGACGGCGAGCCGATCCGGACCAGCACCTCGATCCAGAAGCTCATGGTGGAAGGCGCGATCGGCAAGCGCGTCGAGATCACCGTGTGGCGCAACGGCGCGCTGGTCGACGTGATCGCGTTGCCGCGTGAACTGTCCGACGCACCGTAAGAAAAAGATCGACCCCCGCGATTGCGGGGGCCGATCGGGTCACGTGGAGGTGGCGGGAATCGAACCCGCGTCCTCCGTCGCTTCAGCAGGGCTTCTCCGGGCGCAGTGTGCGTCGCCTCTCTCGGCCCCGACGATCATGCACACGAGTCGTCAGTGACAGGCCCAGCCGCTGTGATTTGTCCCGCCCTCCCCCGCGGCCGGCGAGGGCGGTGAGTCACCTAGCTGATGCCAGGCACCGGGCCGGTGACGAACCCGGGCTGACAGACTCACTCAGGCTGTACTAGGCAGCGAGAGCGAAGTCAGCGCGATTGGAATCGGCGCTTATTTTGTTGTGCATCGCTTTTTTTACGAGGTCAGCAATGCGGTCCTCGGCCCGCTTCCCCTGCCTCGACGTCCGGAGTCGAGACCATTCACCCCCTCGGTGGGAACCCCTCCAGCCTAGTCGACCCGAGCAACCGGGCGCCGTTGTCCCAGCAGACCGCGCGCAGCCAGTCGTCGCCGAGGCCCAGCTCGGCGAGCGCGGCCAGCTGGGTGGCGTAGGGGTAGGGAATGTTCGGGAAGTCGGTCCCGAGCACGACGCGATCGCCGTAGTCGGCGAGCAGCCCGACCGCCCGCGCTGACAGCGGCGCGATCTCGTTCATGAACGGCGTCGCGATCATCGTGGTGTCGACATGCACGTTCGGGTACCGCTGCGTCAGCGCGAGGTGCTCCTCGAACTCCGGCGCCCCGCAGTGCGCGATCACCGCGGTGAGCCGCGGATGGCGCTCCAACACCTGCTCGAACGGGCCCGGCCCGGTGTGCGCGCCGGGGATCGGCCCGCTGCCGCAGTGCACGACGACCGGCACGCCCGCCGCGGCGAGTTGTCCCCAGACGTCGTCGAGGAGTGGATCGCGCGGGTCGTAGCCGCCCACCTGCACGTGCGCCTTGAACACCCGGGTGCCGTCGTCCAGCGCCTCACGCACGTAGTCCGCCGCACCCGGCTCCGGATAGAACGTGCCGGTCGCCAGGCAGCCGGGGGTGCGCGCCGCGAAGTCCCGCGCCCACTCCGACAACCACTGCGCCATGCCCGGCTTGTGCGGGTAGACGAGCGCGGTGAACGTCCGCACCCCGAAGGCGCGCAGGAGCTCCAACCGGTCGGACTCCGCCAGCTTGTACTCGACCGGCCAGGCCCGCCCGTAGTGCTCGGCGGCGTTGTCGAAGTAGGCCCAGACGGCGTCCATCACCGGTTTGGGCATGAAGTGCGTGTGGACGTCGATCAGCCCGGGGAGCCCGAGGCGCTGCCAGAACGCCGGGACGTCCGCGTCCTGCACCTCAGTCCATGCCCTTGGTGCGCCGGCCCAGCGCCCGAGCCACCTCACGGTCGGCGTCGCGCCGGGCGAGATCCTGCCGCTTGTCGTAGGAGCGCTTGCCGCGCGCCAGCGCGAGCTCGACCTTCACCTTGCCGTTGCTGAAGTACAGCGACAGCGGCACCAGGGTGAGCCCCGACTCGCGGGTCTTGCCGATCAGCCGGCTGATCTCGTCCTTGTGCAGCAAGCAGCTTGCGGGTGCGCCGTGGCTCGTGGTTGGTCCAGCTGCCCTGCTCGTACTCCGGGATGTGGACGTTGCGCAGGTACACCTCGCCGTCGTCGATCGTGGCGAATCCGTCCAGCAGCGACGCCCGGCCGAGCCGCAGCGACTTGACCTCGGTGCCTTTCAGCATCACACCGGCCTCGTAGACGTCGAGGATGGAGTAGTCGTGCCGCGCCTTGCGGTTGGACGCGATGATCTTGCGGCCGCTGTTGCGGTTGCTCGATGCGGCCTGTGTTGCCATACCTACAGCCTGACGTACAGCCGCAACGTCACAAACGCGGTCACCGCGGCCAGCACGACACCGGCGATCAACCCGATGCCGCCGGCGACCAGGATGTCGTTGGTGCCGAGGTTGGGGATGACCCCGTTCTCGACCGGGCTCTTGAAGATGCCGTTGAGCACGAACTGCTTGCCGAGTGCGATCAGCCCGAGGGCGATCAGCCCACCCACGACGGTGGCGAAGATCGTCTCCAGCATGAACGGCAGTTCGGTCATCCATCTCGACGCGCCGACGAGACGCATGATGCTGGTCTCGTTCTTGCGCTGCGCGGCGGCCACTTGGATGGTGTTCGCGATCAGCAGGATCGAGGCCACCAGCACCACCAGCGCCAGGATGATCGAGAACAGCCGCGCGCCGTCGATGATCTTGAGCAGGGTGTTGAGGGTCTTCACCTGGTTGCTGACCTGCGAGACCCCCGGTTTCTTGCTGAAGTCGGAGGCGAAGCCGTCGTAGTCCTTCTCGATGTTGTTCAACTTGACGGTGAACGATGCCGGCAGGTCACCGACGTTGTTCAGCTTCGCGACTGCCGGCGGCTCGATGCGGACGGCCCGCGCGTGCTGCTCGGCCTCCGACACGTACTTGACCGCCGCGACGCGCGAGTCCTTCTGCATCTGCGCACGCAGCGCCGCGGTCTCGGCAGCAGTGGTGCGGCCCTTGCAGGGTGCGATGCTCTCCTTGCTGCACAGGAACACCGAGACGTTGAGCTTGCCCTCGTAGTCGTGCTTGAAGCGGCTGATCTCGGTGCTGGCCAGGTAGGCCGCACCCACGAAGGCGAGCGCGATCGACGTGCTCAGGATGAGCGCGATCGTCATGGTCAGATTGCGTCGGATGCCGGAGAAGACCCCGGACAACACGAAGTTTGCGCGCATAGTTCCTCACTGATCGGGGCGTGCGTGCAAACGCTGCCGCCCGGGTCGCCTCAGGTCAGCGACCCACGCCGTAGACGCCGCGGTTCTGGTCGCGGACGACCTTGCCGAAGTCGAGCTCGATGACCCGGCGACGCATCGCGTCGACGATGTTGTTGTCGTGCGTCGCCATCACGACCGTGGTGCCGGTGCGGTTGATCCGTTCCAACAGGCTCATGATGCCCTGGCTGGTGTCCGGGTCGAGGTTGCCCGTGGGCTCGTCGGCCAGCAGCACCAGCGGCCGGTTGACGAATGCCCGCGCGATCGCGACTCGCTGTTGCTCACCACCGGACAGCTCGTGCGGCTTGCGCTGGGCCTTGCCGGTGAGCCCGACGAGTTCGAGCACCTCTGGCACGGTGCGCCGGATCATCTTCGGCGACTTGTTGATCACTTCGAGGGCGAAGGCGACGTTCTCGAAGACGTTCTTCTTCGGCAGCAGCCGGAAGTCCTGGAAGACGCAGCCGATCTTGCGCCGCAGGTCGGGCACCTTGCGGTTGGGCATCTTGCCCACGTTGCGGCTGTTGACGGTGATGACGCCCCTGGTGGGCAGTTCCTCCCGGAGCAGCAGCCGGAGCA
Source organism: uncultured Actinomycetota bacterium (assembly GCA_963850835.1). Taxonomy (GTDB): domain Bacteria; phylum Actinomycetota; class Actinomycetes; order Mycobacteriales; family Jatrophihabitantaceae; genus Jatrophihabitans. Next base: position 16,414 of record CAWKNB010000015.1, read on the forward strand.
CGGTCGACTTGCCGGAACCGGACGGGCCGATCAGGAAGACGAATTCACCCTTGGCGATGTCGATGTCGACGTCGTCGAGGGCTGGACGGGCTCCGGCCGGGTAGACCTTGGAGACGTTCTCTAGCCGGATCACGAGGGGCGAGTTTACCGAAGAGTGACCTGACGACCGGACAGTCGCGCCGGGCCGATCACAGGTTCAGGCCGCTGCGGCGCTGCGGCGCCAGCGAATTCCGGCCTCGATGAAGCCGTCGATGTCGCCGTCGAGAACCGCCTGTGGATTGCCGACCTCGTACTCGGTACGCAGGTCTTTCACCATCTGATACGGGTGCAGGACGTAGCTGCGCATCTGGTTGCCCCAGGAGTTGGAGCCGTCCTTGAGCGCGTCCATCGCGCTCTGCTCCTCCTCGCGGCGCCGCTCCAGCAGGCGGGCCTGCAGCACCGCCATCGCCGACGCCCGGTTCTGGATCTGGCTGCGCTCGTTCTGGCAGGTGACGACGATGCCGGTCGGCAGGTGCGTAATCCGCACCGCGGAATCGGTGGTGTTGACGCCCTGGCCGCCCTTGCCGGAGCTGCGGTACACGTCGACGCGGATGTCGTCATCGGGGATGTCGACGTGATCGGTCGACTCGACCACCGGGAGCACCTCGACCCCGACGAACGAGGTCTGGCGCCGGCCCTGGTTGTCGAACGGGCTGATGCGTACCAGTCGGTGGGTGCCCTGCTCGACCGAGAGCGTGCCGTAGGCATAGGGCGCCTTGACCTGGAAGGTGGCCGACTTGATGCCGGCCTCCTCCGCGTAGGAGGTGTCCATCACATCGACGGGATAGCCGTGTCGCTCGGCCCAGCGCAGGTACATGCGCAACAGCATCTCGGCGAAATCGGCCGCGTCCACGCCGCCCGCCTCGGAGCGAATCGTCATCAGCGCCTCGCGCGCGTCGTACTGGCCGGAGAGCAGGGTCCGGACCTCGAGTTCGTCCACAGCGCGCTGCAGGCCGGGTAGGTCGGCCTCGACCTCGGTGCGCGAGTCGGGGTCGTCCATCTCCTCGGCGAGGTCCCAGAGCGTCTGCGCGTCGTCCAGGCGGCGGCGTAGGTCCTCGACCCGCCGGATCTCGCCCTGGACGTTGGACAGCCGGGAGGTCACCTGCTGGGCGTGGTCGCCGTCGTCCCAGAGATCCGGCACGGAGGCCTGGCGCTCGAGGTCGGCCAGCTCGGTGCGCAGCGTGTCGAGGTCCACGACGGACTCGACGGTGGCGAGCGTCGCGGACAGTTCCTTCAATTCGGAGGGGACGTCCACGACGGTCCAGGGTACGCGTGCCTACTGCTGGACGCGGGCATACAGCGTGCCGGGCAGCCCGGTTACCGGGACGGCCCGGAAATGCGCCGACAGGTAGCCGGCGATGTCCGGAACGGTCGGCGTGGCGCGGTGGACGAGGTACACGTAGTCGGCACGCGCGAGTGCGTGCAGCCAGAGCGCACGCAACGATGCCGATCGCACGCCGACGTCGGTGCTGCCCGCACCGTGGACCAGTGCCGTGCCGAACGTGTCGAGCAGGGCCGGGCAGTCCGGGTCGGTGGCGGCGAAGCGGTCGGCGGCGATGGTGGAGCTCACCTGTTCAGAGACGACGCAGGCGCCGGCCGGCACCGCCGAGGCCAGTCGAGCACCGTCGTCGTTGGAGGTGCTGCCCTGCAGATCACGGTGCACCGAGGTGAGCGCGAGGGCGAGCACGCAGGCCAACGCCGCTGCCTTCCCCCCGGCCCGCAACCGCGGCACCGACATCGCCGCGACCAGGCCGAGGAACGGCGCCGCGAACGCGGCGTAATGCCAGTAGAAGTCGCTGGGGACGAACAGCATCGCCACCACCAGCACGGCCGCGGCGCCGACGAACCGCGCGAGCGGCGCGTGCTCGCGCAACAGCCGGACGGTGAGCAGCGCCAGGGCGCCGGCGATCACGAGCCCGGCTGCCACCAGCAGGCCCGACTGCTCGGGCAGCCGCCCGTCGGGTGGCCCGACCGCGAACAGATGCACCACCCGAAACGCCGCCGAGGTGCGTTCCGGGTCGTCGCGCAGGAGTTGGTAGACGAACACGTCGCGCATGAATGCGCCAGGAGCGGCGAACGCGAACGGCGCCGCAACGAGCGTGAACGCGCCGCCGGCAGCCAGCAGATAGCGACGCCAGCGCACCGGCCCGCACAGGACGACGGCGACCAACAGCGGCACGACGGCCCAGATCTTGATCGCACACGCGACGCCGAACAACGCGCCGCCCCAGGTCAGCCGACGACCGTCGGCCAGGCCGTCACCGGCAAAGGTCAGCAGCACCGCGAGCAGGCAGCACAGCACCAGCCACGGTTCGAGCAGCACCCCGGAACCGCTGGCCACGACATCGCCGTGCACGGCCACCACGCCGGCGGCGATCACGGCCGCGAGCACGCCGCGGTGCCACACGATCCGGGCTGCTACCGGCACCGCCGCCGCCCCGGCCAGACCGGTCAGCAGTTTCGCCAGCCCCATCGCCTGCGCGGTCCCGATCAGCTTCGACAGGCCGGCCACCGGAAGCAGCAGCACGGTGATGCCCGGCGGATGGACGAGCACGTAGTCGCGGTAGGGCAGCCGGCCGTCGAGCAGCTCGAGCGACGAGCCGAGGTACACACCGTCGTCGTAGCCCGTGACGCCGTGTGCATAGCCGTAGCGCAGCCGGTAGAGCCGCAGCGCGGCGGCGAGCACGGTCAGGCCGACGACGATCCACACCGCGCGACTGTCGCGGATCCGCGCCGGTGCCGGCGCCGCACGGACAGCTGCGGTGGTGGTCGCGGTCAGCGGGACTCCTCGGGTTCGGCGCCTCTCGATTGCACCACGTGGCCCGGGCCCGGCGAGTTCGATTGCGCAGTCCGTAAGGGTGCTGCAACCTACGGCTGTGCGGTCCGGTCGAGTCCTGGTGTGTGTCGTCGCGACCATGATCGTGGCCGGGTGCAGCGGCTCGACCGGCGGCGTCGGGTCGGCGGTCCCGTCATCGCCCGCGTCGTCTGCGACAACCCACGACTTCCCGAGCACGAGTCCTTCGGCTTCCCTCCCCCAGCCGCATGTGCTCGTGCAGGTTCCGGGTGGTGTCGAGGCGGCGACCTACGACGAGGTCGGCAACATCCGGTTCTGGCGCAACCCGTCGACGACCTGGCAGCAGGTGGGCAGGAGCACCTATCCGTTCGACGCGCAGCTCGGTGAGTCGGCGCCGAGTGTGAAGGTGACCGGTGCACTGATCTCCGGCATGAAAGACGCGACGTTCATCGTGCACGGCACGTTCACCACGGACGGCGGCGGCAACGCGGTCGCGTTCACCGACGGGGCGAACGGTTGGGGAGTGATCAAGGCCCAACCCGACGGAAATCTCGCACCCTCCGGGCAGCCGGTGGGCAACGACCGGATCGGGCTGTCCTTCGACCTCGCCTTCGTCGACGGCAAACTGCAGACGAAGGACTGCCCCACCGACCGGCCGCTCGCAGACTGCGCAGGTCACCCGGTCTCGAAGCTGTGGGTGTGGAGCGGGCAGGACTTCCGGCGCGCGTAGCCCTCAGCCGACGACCGCGGCACGGGCCGACGACGTCGCGGTGTGGTGCACCTGCCGCCGGCCGAGGAATCTGCCGAACACGATGTCGTCGTCCGCCGCGCAGTGCAGGGTGATCCGCTCGTGGTCATCGGACAGCGCCACGTGCACGTCGACCTCGCGCCGGGCCGGGTCGCGGGCGAGGTAGGCGTCGACCACCCGGCCGACTCCGTCGAACTGCAGCGACGAGCGCGAGGCGACCGACGCGCCGCGATCGAGGTCGGCCGAACTCGCTGCGGCAGCGGCTGCCGCGCCGTCGCAGATGTCCTGCAGATCGCGCTGCTGCACGAACACCTGGCCGAGGGCGACCGACGCGGCGACCAGGGTGAGGGCGAGCAGGAAGAACCCGAGGATGAGCGGGATGGTCGACCCGTCGTCGTCGCGGATCCTCATCGGCGCAACGCCCGGAAGTCGTCGACGTGCACGACGAAGACGCCGGTCGAGGTGATGCCGCGGCCGGCCAGCACGGTCGGCACCGCAGGCAGCGGTGCATGCCTCGTGACACACACCGCGAACTCCGCGCCCGCCTCCAGGTGCGGGGTGATCGGTGGCGCGCCGCAGCCGGCGCCGGCGCGGACGAATCGCAGCGCCGCGTCGTCGGGCAGGCCCTGGTCCGCGAGCGCCAGCCGGACCGCCGCGCGGGCCCGGCCGTTCGCCTCGGCCGCAGTGTCGCTGGTGGCGAACGCGCGCCCGGCGTTGCGCGCGGCCTGGGTGACGGCGAGCTGGCTGCGCTGGACCGACGCGACAGCGGCGATGAAGTAGACCAGCGGCACGAGCAGCAGCACCGCGACGAATACGAATTCGAGGATCGCGTTGCCGTCGTCGCGGGCCAGGCGGCGGCGCAGCACGCGCAGCAGCCTCATCGCGGCACGCCCTCGCGCAGCACCGACGACGAGACATCGATGGTCATCGGCACCCGGAGCGGGGAGAACAGCAACCGCACCTGGCCGCTGCAGTGCACGGTGGTGACGGCGAGCCCGGATGCGGCGTCGCGGCCGGGTGCGGCGGTGCAGTGGATCGCGGCCGCGTCGCGGCCGTCGAGACCCTGGCGGATCAGGTCGGCCGCGCGTGCCGCACCGGCTTGCGGGTCGACGCCCTCCGCGGCTGCGTAGCGCGCAGCGTCGGCGACCGACGCCGCAGCAACATTTCGAGCATAGAAATAGATGGCGATCTGCAGCACCGCGAACAGCAATACGATCAGCAGCACCGACAGGAAGACGAAATCGACGACCGCGGCACCTCGGTCGTCGCGGAGCTGCGGGGTGCGGCTAGTCGCCACGGATCGAGTCGATGATGCCCGACAGCGCGCTCTTGATCTGTGGTTCGAAAATCGCAAGGATCGCGACGACCAGGATCGCGGTCATCACGGTGACCATCACCCACCCCGGCACGTCGCCGCGATCTTGCCGCAGCCGCTCCCGGGTGACGAACAACCACGAGGTCAGGAACGCAAAGGCCTTCACGTCATCTCCTTCAGTGAGCCAGCGATGTCAGGGTCACGAGGCCGGGAAAAAGTGCGAACATCACGGTTACCGGCAAGATCAAAAAGACGACCGGGACCATCATCGAGATCTCTTTGCGGCCGCCGGCTTCCAGGAGCGCGCGCTTGCCGACCTCGCGGACGTCGACGGCCTGGGCGCGCAGCACGTCGGCCAGCGGGGTGCCGCGTTCGATGGCGACGACCAGTCCTTGCAGGAAGCGGGCGAACGGCTCGAGAGTGGTCTGCTCGGCGAGGTCGGTGAGCGCTCTGGTCATCGGGGTGCCGGCCCGGGCCCGGGAGAGCGCGTGTTGCAAATCGCTCGCCAACTCACCGCCGGTGAGCCGGCACACCCGTTCGAGCGCGTCGATGGGCGACTCGCCGGCCACGACGGACAAGGCCAACAGGTCGGCGACGACGGGGAACTCGGACAGCATCGCCTGCTCGCGCGCGGCAAGCTGGTGGGTGAGCCACCAGTCGCGACCGAGCACGCCGACGAGCAGGCCGCCGATCGCGGCGAGCACCACGAACAGCGGGTCGACGCCGTTGCGTACTGCCCCGGCCAACGCCACCAGCACGGCGCCGAGCACGCCGCCGGCGGCGCCCCAGAGCACCTGCTCGACCCGGAACTCCTCCACCGTCATCGGCGCGCCGAGCCCGGCCAACCGGCGCCGGACGGATGCCGATCCACCGATGACCCGGTCGAGGAACGAGACCGCATCGCCGATCGAGGGGCCGAACAGCCTGCGGGCGACGGTGAACGGCGCCGATCCGGCCGAGGGCCGATCGAGCAGCTTGGACGGCGGCGGGGTGTCGGCGACGTAGGGCGCGACGCGGTCGGCCAGCCGGATCGGGCGCATCGGCGGCGTGGCGCGCACCGCGATGACCACCCCGAGCGCGGCGAGCAGGCCGAGACCGGCGCCGGCGAGCCACAACGTGTTCATCGGATCGCTCCGTCGGCTCGCGACGCCGGCCCAGCCTGCGATCTTGATGCCGTGGGCGGGGTATGCCGGGCCGAGCGCATCAAGATCGCGGGGCCGGCGGTCACCGCAGCACCCGCTTCTCCTCGGGCAACCGGCCGATGCGCAGCATGATCCGGTAGGCCACGAAGCAGACGGTGGCGCCGATCGTGAGCAACAGGGTGCCGCTGGGCGAGTCGTACGCGGTGAGCGTGGTCGACTGGGTGCCGAGCAGGAGCAGTACCGCCCACGGTGCGGCCACGGCGAGGCGTGCCGCGTTGATCACCCAGCCCTGCCGGGTCTCGAGCTCGGAGCGGGTGCGGGCGTCGGCGCGCAGCAGTTCCGACAGGGTCCGCAGGACGGTGCCGAGGTCGCTGCCGCCGACTTCGCGAGCCACCCGCATGGTTTCGCAGACGCGATCGCCCACCGGGTCGGCGAGGTCGTCCTTGAGCGCGTCGAGGCACGCACCGAACCGTCCGGTCGTGCGGTAGGCGGCGGCGAAGCGGCCGAACGGAGCTCGCAGCTCAACCGGCCCGCGCACCGCGAGCGCCGACAGGCCCTCGGGCAACGAGAGCCCGGCGCGCACGGCCGACGCCAGGTTGTCGATCGCTTCCGGCCACACCTCGCGCAGCGCGCCCTGGCGCCGGTTGCGCATCCGCCGCACGATCACGACCGGCACGAACAGCGCGAAGACAGCGAAGCACGCAGCGACCGTGACGGTCTTCGTCATCGCCACGACGAGCACGAACGCGATGGCGGCACACAGGACCTGGACCGCGGCGAGTTGAGCCGGGCCGACGCCGTCGACGCCCGCTTGCCGCAACATGTCGCGTCGCCGGTCGGCCCATCTCGCGCCGGGCGGCCGGGCGCGAGCCGGGCGGCGCGGGCCGCTGCGCCAGACCAGCAGGATCCCGAGGCCGAAGACCAGCCCGAGCAACGCGCCCATGTCAGCCCTCGCCGGCCGCGTGCAGCCGGTCGGCGCGGTGCCCGAGGGCGTCGACGAGGTCGATGCCGGCCGCCTCGTACCGGTCCGGGTGCGGTGGGTAACCGTCGCCGCGCTCGAGCCGCCCGCGCCGACTCGCGAAGATCTCGGTGGTCTCGATGACGTCGCCCTCGGTCCGGCCGGTGACCCCGACGATCTCGCGCACCCGGCGCCGACCGGCGGCGTCCATGCCCAGATGCACCACGAGGTCGACGCTCGTGGCGACGGTCGGGACCACGAACGCCGCCGACACGTTCTCGCCGGCGAGCAGCGGCAGCGTGCACATCTTGATCAGCGCTTCGCGGGCCGAGTTGGCGTGGATCGTGCACATGCCCGGCAGCCCGCTGTTGAGCGCGATGAGCAGGTCGAGACACTCCTCCTGCCGCACCTCGCCGACGATCAGCCGCGAGGGCCGCATGCGCAGCGCTTCCTTGACCAGGCGACGCAGCGGGATCTCGCCGGTGCCCTCGAGGTTGGCCTGCCGGGTCTGCATGGCAACGACGTCGGGAGCCCGCAGCGAGAGCTCGAACACCTCCTCGACCGTCACCACCCGCTCGTGGCCCGGGATCGCGCCGCAGAGGGCATTCAAGAGGGTTGTCTTGCCCGCCTGCGTCCCGCCCGCCACCAGCACGTTGAGCCCGGCGACCACGGACGCCTCGAGGAAGCGCGCCGCCTGTTCGGTCAGCGACCCGGCGGACATGAGCTCGTCGAGCGAGCGCAGGCCGACCGCGAACTTGCGGATGTTCACCGCGAGATGTCGTCGGGTGATGTTGGGCCGCACCACGTGCAGCCGCGATCCGTCCGCGAGCATGGCGTCGACGAACGGGGTCGAGACGTCGATGCGCCGACCGGTCGGGCGCAGCATCCGTTCCACCAGCTCGGCCACCTGGTCAGCGGTCAGGATCACGGTGGTGAGCTCGGAGCGCCCGTGCCGGGCGAGGAACACCCGGCCCGGTTCGTTGATCCAGATCTCCTCGACGGACGGGTCGTCGAGCATCGGCTGCAGCGGCCCGAGACCGGCCACCGCGTCGAGCACCGCGCGCGACGTGGACACCGCGTCACCCATCGGCGGCAACGAGGAGGTGATCGCCCGGTCACGGTAATCGCCCACGACCTCGTCGATCAGGCGGGCGACGGTCTGCGGCTCGGCGCTCGGATCGATGCCGCGGCGGCGGACCAGTTCGCGGACCTCGGTCTCCAGGATCGCCTGCGCCGAAGGGGCCACCCGCTCACCTCCGAAGATGCCACCGGCCTTACCGAATCCACAGAGAGTAGGGGTCAAACATCGCGAATGCGACCCCTCGCCCAAATCTGTGGACAGCGGGGCGTAGTGCTTGATTCACCTACATCTCACGACCGTTGTCGCCCACCGGTGGTTTGCTCGCGTGGTGGCAGATCGCGACGTCGAAACGGCAATGCTGGCGCACTTCCTGGACGCGCAGCGCGCGGTCGTGCTGATGATCGTCGACGGGTTGGACGAGGCGGCGTGGCGCCGGCCCGTACTGCCGTCGGGTTGGACGGTGATCGGCATGATCGAGCACCTGGGGCATGCCGAGCGGCACTGGTTCCAGGAGGTTGCTCTCGCCGTGGCCGACGATCCGCCGTGGCCGGCCGGCTACGACGCCGCGCTCGACGAGCGATTCGCGTCCAACCGCACGGTCGACGAGGTGGTCGCCTTCTACCGCACCGCCTGTGCGCGCTCGAACGAGATCCTGGCCGAGATCGGGCTCGACGCCGTTCCGCTGGGCAAACACGACCGCGAGATGGACGACGACATCGCCTCGATGCGCTGGATCGTGCTGCACATGATCGAGGAGACGGCCCGGCACGCAGGGCATCTCGACGCGGCTCGCGAGCTGCTCGACGGCGTCGTCGAGCGGGGGCCGCGCTAGGCCTGGAGCCGCTGCTCGCGGTGCACGACCGTCGCCAGGCCGAGCACGATCGCAAGGGCGACGAGTTGCAGTGCCGGCGCCGCAGCCGGCGCGTAGCGCAGCAGCACAGCGGCGACCGCTGCGCCGCCGACGAGGGCGGCGAGCAGGACGACGCTGTGCCGCATCTCGCGCAGCGACTGCCCGGACGCCAGCCGCTGCACCAGCGTGGTGAGCGTCCCGGTGAGGTAGGTCGTCGACAGGCCCGGCACCCCGAAGCGGAGCACAGCGCTGCTCTGGATACCGAGTGCGAACGCGTTGACGACGAGCAGGCACAGCGCCAGCCAGCCGTCTGGTCGGCTCCCGCCGGCCCACCAGGCCACCGCGTACGCCACCAGCGCAACTGCCTCCACCCGCAGGGCGCGGGTGATGTCCCGCGGCCAGATCGCGTCGCCGGCGGCCGCTCGCCCCGCAAGCCGCGTCCCGGCCACGCAGCCCAGGACGAAGCAGGCGATCGCCGCGATCGTGTGCCCGGCCAGTTCGCCGTCGAGCCGGCCCGCCGAGATGCCCAGCAGCACCATGTTTCCGGTCATCACGCTGGTGAAGGCGCCGCCCAGAGCAAGGAAGCCGATGGCGTCGCTGGCCCCGCTGACGACGGCGAGCAGCACGGTCGCGGTGTTGCGGACCTGGTGGGGATTCATGCAGCCTCCGAACGGCTCCGCGCGACAATGTGGGTATCCAACGCACTGGACAGGTTCGAGGATGACCCGCAACTCCACGATCACCGCCGAACACATCGTCGCGTCCAGCAGCCCGTTCGTCAGCGCGGCCGGCCGGGATGTGCTCGCGAGCGGCGGCAACGCCGTCGACGCCACGCTGGCGATGGCTGCCATGTGCTGGCTGGCGCTGCCCGGACAGTGCGGCATCGGCGGCGATGCGTTCGCGGTGGTGCGCGAGCCCGACGGCACGGTCTGGACGGTGGGCGGCAGCGGCTTCGGGCCCGACGGGGGCACCCCGGATTTCTACGCCGAACGCGGTATGTCGGCCATCCCGATCGACGGCGCAGGTGCCGTGGCCGTACCAGGCGCCATGGCGGCGTTGCGCGCGCTGCACGAACGCGGCGCGACCCGCAGCCTGGCGCAATTGTGGGCGCCGTCGATCGCCGCCGCCGAGCGCGGGCTGCCCTGCAGCGCGAGGACCCACGCGGACATCCTCGACCACCAAGACGTGCTGCGCCGCGATGCCGGCGCAGCCGCCGCATTCCTGCCCGGCGGGCGCGCCCCGCACGTCGGCGAACGGCTGCCGCAGCCCGAGCTCGCCGCCTCCATGCGCGCGCTTGCCGCGCGCCCGCATGCCTTCTACGACGGGCAGTTCGCGGAGCAGGCCGTCGAGAAGCTGACCGCCGACGGGGCGCCGTTCAGCGGGACCGAGTGGCAGCTGACGGCCGAGCCGATCTGCGGGCCGGCGATCACCGGCCGCTACGGGGATCACGTCGTCCACGAGACCCCGCTGCCCACACCCGGCTGGATGGTGTTGCAACAGGCCGCGTTGTGCGACGGCGTGCTCGCCGGTTACGGGTGGCTGGACACGCGCGCGGTGCGCCGCTTGGCCGACGCCGCGACCTACGCCTTCGCCGACCGGTGGGAACACTGCGGCAGCGACAGCGATGCCTGGCAGGCGTTGCTCGCGCCGGACGCCGTCGCGGCCGGGCGCGCCGCCCTGGACGCCGATCGGCGCCGGCGGGCTCCCGCGGTGTCTGCTGCGGGCGATACGACGTCCACGATCGCGGTGGATTCCGGCGGTCGGGCGGTCAGCTTCATCCACTCGCTGGCCTTCGTGTTCGGCGCGCGCATCACCATTCCGGGCACCGGCATCGTGCTCAACGACCGGCTCGGCCGGGGCGGCTACCTCGTTCCCGGCCATCCCAACGAGGTGACGCCGCGGCGACGTCCGATGCACACCCTCAACGCCTGGCTCACCACCGACCTGCACGGTCGGTTGACGCACGTCGGCAACACGCCCGGTGGCGACGGGCAGGTGCAGTGGAACATGCAGGTGCTCTCCCACCTGATCGACCACGGCCTGGATCCGCAGGAGGCGGTGTCCGCGCCGCGATTCACGGTCGCGCCCGGCAGCGACGCAGAGGTCATCGGTACCGAGCCGGAGCTGGCTTGCGAGTCCCGGCTGGGCGAGAGCGTGCTCGCCGACCTGCGCGCTGCCGACTACCCGGTGCGGGTCGTCGACGCGTGGGGCGCCGGTGGCAGCGCGATGGTCGTCTCGCTCGACCACGAGCGCGGTTGTCTGCTCGGCGGCGCGGACCCGCGCCAGGACGGCGTGGTCCTCGGCGACTGACAACACGCCCTGCGATGATCGACTGCCATGGACGTCGTGATCGACATGCTCAAGCCGCAGGACTGGCAGGTGCTGCGCGAGATGCGGCTCGCGTCCCTGGCGGACTCGCCCGGCGCCTTCTGGGCCACGCTCGCCGACGAGTCGCGCTTCGATCGCGAGCGTTGGGACAGGTTCGTCCGGGCGGCCGCGTGGTTCGTGGCGACCACCGGCGACGGCGAGCGGATCGGCATCGCCGGCGCCCTCACCCCACCCGAGACGCCGGCCGAACCCGAGCTGATCGGCATGTGGGTCGCCCCCGACGCCCGAGGCCGTGGTGTCGGCGCCCGAGTGGTCGACGCCGTGTGCACCTGGGCAAGCCGGCAGGCGGCACCGGGGATCGGGCTGTGGGTCGTCGACGGCAACGACCCGGCGCGCGGTGTCTACCTGCGCGCCGGGTTCACCGAGACCGGCGAGCGAGCGCCGATCCCCCACGACCCGGACCGCATCGAGGTCCGGATGCGCAAGGAGCTGGCCCCCGGCTCAGGTCTTGGCAGCTGAGTCGATCTCCTTCTCCAGCGCCTTCTCGTCGGCGCGCAGCTGCTTCTTGGTGACCTTCGCAGCGCCCTTGATCGCCGCTTCCACCCGGGACTCGAGATCGGTCGCGGCGATCACCACGAGCCCGCTCTGACCGTCGTCGAGCACCTCACCGAGGTCCTTGAGATCGGACCGGCTCATGCCGGCCGCGACGTGCCCGGCCAACGCACCCAGCCCGGCGCCGCCGGCGCCACCCCAGAGCAACCCGGCACCGATACCGACGGCCGGGAACAGTGCTATCAGCGCGCCACCGACCAGGCCGATGCCGAGCCCGCCCCAAGCGCCCTGCCGGGTCGGCTGCTCGTGCTTCTTGACGATCTTGACCTTGCCGTCGTCGTGGCGGCTGAGCACCGCGGCGTCATAGGTGTCGATGAGTCCGGACTCGGTGTAGAGATCCTTCACTGCTTCGTAGTCGGCGATCGCCGCGTCCTCGTTGTCGTAGCTCGCGGCGAGCACGACGAAGGTGTCCAGTGCCATCAGGCGCTCCTCTCGTGACGGGATTCCAGCCTGCCACGAATATCGTCTTGACCGGTAAAGAGATGCGTCGTACTGTACCGGTATAGAAACCAGTCGAGGAGGCTGACATGGAAGGCACGGACATCATCGGCTTCATGGCCGCGAACCGAGCGAACCGCACCGAGGCCCGCAGCGCGCTCCCGGATGCCCCGGTCGTACTGCCCCGCCAACGCAGCGTCGGACCATTCCGGCGCCGGGTGGCCGGCACCCTGCATCGCTTCGCCGACACGGTCGCCCCGCCGCGACGGGTCGGACCGTCGACGCGCCGCGTGGCAGTTCCGGCGGGAAGTGAGCCACACTGAGCGACATGGCACGTGTCACCCTGCAGACGATCGCCGACCGGGTGGGCGTCAGCAGGATGACCGTGTCGAACGCGTTCTCCCGTCCGGACCAGCTCTCGGCGACGATGCGTGACCAGATCCTCGCCGTCGCCGAGGAACTCGGCTATGCCGGCCCGGACCCCGCGGCACGGGCGCTGGCGAGCGGGTCGGCCGGCACCGTCGGCGTGCTGTTGTCCAACGTGCTCGGCGAGGCGCTCACCGACGAGATCGCGATGACGTTCCTGGCGAGCATCGCCGACGAACTCGCACCCACCGGACGGGCCTTGACACTGGTGTCCGCGACCCCGAGCTCGACGATCGTCCCGGCGCGCGACGTCGCGATGGACGGCGCGCTGGTGTACTCGTGCGATCCCGACTCGACCGCGGTCGGCTGGCTGTTGCGCCGACACCTCCCGTTGGTGTTCGTCGACCAGGCGCCCGCTGCCGGGATCACCAGCGTGAACGTCGACGACCGCGGCGGCGCCCGCGATGCCGCCCAGCACCTCGTCGACCTCGGCCATCGCACGGTCGGCATCGTGACGGCCGGATTCGGCGGTGAATACGGGGAACTGGCCGACCCCTTGGCGACCGTGCGCGCCAACACCGAACGACAGCGTCTGCAGGGCTGGTTCGACGCGCTCACCCCGGCCGGCATCGTGGCGACGGTGATCCGCGAGCCGCACGGCAATCCACACGACAGCGGCTATGCGGCCGCGAAGAAGCTGCTCGACCTCGACCCCGCGCCGACCGCCATCCTCTGCTTCTCCGACGCGATGGCGCTCGGGGTGATCGACGCGATCGTCGACGCCGGGCTCGAGGTGCCGGCCGCGATCTCGGTCGTCGGCTTCGACGACAACCCGATCGCCGCGCGCACCACACCGGCATTGACGACGGTGCGACAGGACGTCGCCGCAAAGGGCCGCGAGGCCGCGGCCGCGTTGCTCAAGGCGCTGGACAAACCCGGGGCCGAGCGCGGCGGCCGGGGCCGGCACATCATGCTGGCGACCGAATTGGTCGTGCGCGACAGCACCGCACCCCCGCCGCGCGCCAAGTCGGCTCGACGCCGCACGGGCCGCTCGAGAAAGGCGTAACCCGACCAATGCGCGTCCCGGGCCGGTATCAGCGCCGTGCGCGGTGCTCCAATCCGGTGACAGGCGGAAGCCGGACACGACGATCGAGATCAGCGGGTTCACCAGCGGCGACGACGTGTTCGTGCATTGGCGCATTCCACAGCCCATCGCATCGTGCTTCGGCTTCGCGCTCCACAGACGCCGCAACGGCGTGCCTGCAGAACTACCTCGGCTTCGCCGACGACGGCCTGCCCGCGCCACAGCCGAGCAGCGTGTGGCCGATCCAGCGCTTCGTTGGACCGATCACCTCGTCGAGGCGGGCGATGAAGTGTCGTATCGGGTCGTCGCCCGGGTCGGGCCGTCGCGCAGCCGGTTGCAGGACGGGGACGCGTCGGCATGGACGGCGCCGATCCAGGTGACGCCGGGCAAGCGGATCCGCGCTCAACAAGCGGCTCACGACGATGATCGCCCCGCCAGGTGATCCGGCCGCAACGCACTGTCCGGCATGGCCCGTGAACGGCTGCTCGCGACTGTTGGCGAGCGCCCGGCGCAGCGGCGCCGACGTGTACGCGGTGATCTACGAACTCGACGATCTGGAACTGATCGCCGCCTTGCTCAGCCTCGGACAGCGCGCACCGTCCTTGCCAACGGCTCCAAGAAGTGCATCCCGCACACCTTCCCCGCGCAATGCACCGACGGCAACGCCGACGCACGGCCCCGGCGGCGGGTCCAACTATCCGGCATCGCTCGTCACCGCCGACGACACTCACACGACCGCGCGGGTCGACGGCGCCCGGGTGACGACGTGGTTCGCGCCGACGTCGGCCGGCACCGATCTCGATGCGGCCCGCGCCATCCCCGATCGCGCCCAGCACGGCATCCTCTTCGTGATGTTCAACCCCGGCCCGGCGAACACACTGTTGACAAAGATCCGCGAACTTCGAGATCAGAAAGATGCGGGCGGGGCGGCCGCGCCTGTACATCCGCGGGGTCATCAATCAAGATCCGGGTGGCGCCAACCATCCGGTGCTGCGCTACGGGCCGGAGACCAAGGCGGTGCCGCTGGACAAGTCGGTCGTGCTCCCAGCGGCCATCGAGCACGACTTCGGCTACTGGCGCACCGAATTGCGCAAGCTCTCGCGCGGGTTCGCGATGGTGCACAGCAAGGTGATCGTCGTGGACCCGTTCGGCCCGCAACCCACCTTGATCACCGGCTCGCACAACATGGGGCCGAAGGCGAGCCGGGCCAACGACGACAACCTGGTGATCATCGAGGGACACGCGGCCGCTGCCGCCGCTCACGCGTGCGTGATCATGACGATCTACGACACCTACCACTGGCGCGAATGGCAGTGCGGTACGCGGCCACCCGCAAGCAGAACGTCGGCACGCACCTCACCACGTCGAATTCCAGGCAGAACCGGCCTGTGAGGCTCGGCGGCCGCCAGGAAACCGACTTCTGGTTCGGCGCCTGAGCGCCCGGGTCAGGCCGGTTCGAGGATGAAGATCCGCAGCCTGCGCCCGGTGATTCGCTGCTGGTAGGTGACGTAGCCGCTGTAGACCGAGCGCGAATTCGCCAGGACAGACGTGCGTTCGGCATCCGAGGCAGGCCGCGCCACGACCGCGCACGTGTTCCCGCGGTAGCCGACGGTTGCCCGCGGCTCCGCCTCGAGGTTGTGCACCCAGGCCGGGGTCCGCGGTTGTCCGAAATTGGTGCCGAGCAGCGCCAGCGTGCGCTCGTGCGGGACGGCGATGAGGTAGGCGGCTCGCGGTCGCCCTGACCGGCGGCCGGTGCTGGTCAGCACGAGCACCGGCAACCCGGCGAACAGTGCCGGCACCGTGGCGCGCCCGTGGGTGATGGTGTTCAGCGCGCGGTCCATCGGGGCGAGCGTCTTCGAGAACAACCACGCCCCGGGGCGGGTCTGGGCGAGCGCCTGGACGGCCCGTTGGAACAGGTTCGGGCGCCGAAACCGGTAGCCGAGGCGATCAGCAAGCGTTTCCGAGACGGCCACGCAAGCAATGTAGTGACCCGGACCACACCATACCGGGAATTGAGTCTCTTCGACTCACGTTACATGCAGTAGATGGGCGCAAGCCCACAACCACTTCATGAAGGAGTTCTCATGACCAACTTGTCTCTGTGGACCCGCCGCGACCCGTTCGCGGACTTCGACGACGCGTTCGCGGGCATCGTCCGTCGCGCCTTCGGACCGACCGCGCGCACCGCCCCCCGTGCCGGGTTCGTCCCGGCCGCCGACCTCGCCCGCGACGGCGAGGACGCCGTGCTGCGTCTCGAGCTGCCGGGCCTGGACGTCGAGAAGGACGTCACCGTCGAGATCGACCGCGGCCGGCTGGTCGTCAAGGGTGCGCGGCGCGACGAGCGTGCTGACACCGACGGCGGCCGCACGTTGCGCGAGGTGCGCTACGGATCGTTCGAGCGGTCCTTCGGCCTGCCCGAGCACATCGGCGCCGACGCCATCAGCGCGTCCTACGACGCCGGCGTGCTGACCGTTCGGGTCACGGGTGCCTACGCGTCACCCGAGCCGACCGCGCAGCGCATCGCCGTCGGATCCGCACCGGCGGCCGAGGCCGTCGAGGCGAACACGGACACCGACGCCTGATCGGTCCACAAAGAACACGGACCCACCCCGAGAAACTCGGGGTGGGTCCTTTTTGGTTTGCCTCTGATCGGGGAGGGGTCGATCAGCGAGTCGGTCAGCGTGCTGCGTCGTATGCCTCAAGGACGGCCCCGGGCACGCGGCCCCGGTCGGACACCGCGTGACCATTGGCCCGGGCCCATTCGCGCACCGCACCGAGGTCACGCACCGCCGCATTCGCCCGGCGCCCGCGCCGTGCGCCGCCGCCGCGTCCGACCTTGCGTGCGGCTTCGACATATGGCCGCAACGCCCTCTCGAACGCGGTGGCATTCTTCTTCGACAGGTCGATCTCGTAGTTGGCGCCGTCAAAGCCGAACGCGATCGTGCGCTCTGCTTTTCCGCCGTCGACATCGTCGGTCAGTTCGATCGTGGTAATTGTTCGTTTCGCCATGCGCTACACGGTAGGGCATACCGCAAATTGGCGTCGCGTATCGCGATCATTGCTTGACGAACTCATGGCGATAACTTCCCTGCGTGTGGCGCCGGTTACGCAACGTACATGTCGCCGAGTGTTTGAGAGTCTGAATTGCACCTCGGGTAGATTTTGCACCAGGTCCGGACGCGCAGAGGGAGATTCGATGGAATATGTCAGGCTCGGTTCGACGGGACTTCAGGTCTCCCCGATCACCCTCGGTTGTATGAGCTTCGGCGCTGCCGACGCGGGCGCGCACGCATGGACTCTCGACGAGGCGGCCAGCAAAGACATCATCACCCAGGCCCTCGAGGCCGGTATCAATATTCTGGACACCGCGAACGTCTATTCGGCGGGTACCAGCGAGGAGATCGTCGGCCGTGTGCTCAAGCAGGTGGCCCGTCGCGAGGATGTCGTCATCGCCACGAAGGTGCACGGCCGGATGCGGCGCGGTCCCAACGGCGGCGGGTTGTCCCGCCGTTCCATCATGTTCGAAGCCGACCAGAGCCTGAGGCGTCTGCAGATCGACTACATCGACCTGTACCAGATTCACCGGTGGGACTACGAGACGCCGATCGAGGAAACGCTCGAGGCGCTGCACGACCTCGTGCGGATGGGCAAAGTGCGCTACCTCGGTGCCTCCTCGATGCACGCATGGCAATTCACGAAGTCGCTCTATCTTGCCGACCTGCACGGCTGGACCCGGTTTGTCTCGATGCAGAATCACTACAATCTGCTCTACCGGGAAGAAGAGCGGGAAATGTTGCCGCTGTGCGCCGATCAGGGCATTGGCGTCATCCCGTGGAGCCCGCTCGCGCGGGGCAAGTTGACCCGGCCCTGGGACGAAAACACGGCCCGTTCGGACACCGACGAGTTCGGCAAGACGCTCTATCGCCCCGAGGACCGCGCAATTGTCGAACGAGTGGCCGAAATCGCCGCCGCGCGCGGGGTACCACCTGCACAAATCGCGCTCGCGTGGGTGTCGGCCAATCCGGCGGTCACCTCACCGATCGTCGGCGCGACCAAGGCCCAGCACCTCACCGATGCCATTGCGTCGTTGGAGATCACCCTCGACGACGACGAAATCGCGCGGCTGCAGGAGCCCTACCGACCCCATTCGGTCGCCGGTTTCCAATGACAGTGCGTCAGCGGGCGAGCACCTTGCGCGCCTCGCTGACCAGCCATTCCGCCGGTGCGGATTCGAGGAATTCCTCGACCAGATCCGACACGCGGGGATCCGACACGAACCGCAGTTGGTACAGCGCCGCCCAGCGCACGTCGTCGCTGGCGTCCGTCAACGCCTTGCGATAGCCGGCGAACACGTCTACCCGGCTGCCGTCCGGGCACGCCTGACCGTCGAGGGGCGAGGAAGAAGTAGAGCTGCTTCGCGGCCGCGATGCGGACCAGGAAGTTGTCGGCGGCCAGGCCGGCGCGCACCACTGGGTAACCCTCCGGCGAACCCTGGCGGGCCAGCGCGCCGGCCGCGGCCAGGGGCACGACCGAGGTGGACACCGGCCGCGACAGCAGCTCCCGCAGCACCTCGACCCCTCGGGAGTCGCCGCGGCGCGCCAGCGCGGCACTCGCGGCCACGGCGAGCGGGTCGTCGTCGCTGTGTGCCGCCTGCAGCAGCGCTTCGATCGAGTCGGGACCACCGGTGGTGCCCAGAGCCTGGGCGGCGAGCGGTCGGGTCTGCTCGTCGGGCCCGGTCAAAGCGGCCAGGAGCGCCGCTTCGTCGGTCCCGACGCCGCTCGCGTCGAGCAGGGTGCGGTTGTGCCAGTCGTCGATCTCCTCGTACGGAGTTCCGGCCGGCGGCTGCGCGCTGCTCATGCGGGGTACGTGCCGGCCTTGCCGGCCTTGTCGATGGCCTCGGCCCGGCTCTTGTAGCTCGGCGCGCCGTCACCGTAGGCGCGCGACTCGGCCATCGGCACGTAGGTGGTGCGAATCGTGGCCACCATCTGGTTGGGCACCCGGTTGGCGACCGCGAGTGCGTCGGCGTCGGAGTTCGCGGTCTGTTTCTTCAGCCACTCGGCGGCCAGATCGAAGGCGGCCCGGCCGTAGGTGACGAACTCACCCGCGTGGAACTTCTCGTGTCGCTCGGTCAGGTCCGGCGCCCAGAATTTCGTGCGAGGCGGGCGGCCGTTGTCGTCGGACATGTCCGGCGTGAGGTCGGAGACCGCGGTCGGCCAGCCGGCGCGCTTGATGTTGGGCGACTTCTCGTCCAACACGTCCTTGCGACCGAGGCCGTGGATCTCCCAACCGATCGGGCAGTCGACCGTGCCGCTCACGGTGAACACCTTCTTCACCGGGTCGGCGGCCACGGCCGGGCCGACCATCTTCGCCGACCACGTCGTCAAGCCGAAGTCGTCGGCGCCCAAGGCCGGATTCCCGCGGCTGATCGCGCTGGAGAACGCCAGCCCGGAGTCCATCGCGTCGGTCATCGACAGCGACACCGAGCCGGGTTCGTCCTCGGTGATCTCCACCGTGGCGCTGCCACCGGACGCACTGTCCGAGCTGGTCAGGGTCGACGCTGCGGGCCGCTGGTCCGGATCGGAGCGGGCGCCGAACGGGATCTCGGCGCGCAGGCCGAACGACTGCACCTCGGCACCGCTCGTCACCTCGTCGGGCCGATGCGCGATCGCCAGCGCGCTGCTGACCGCCTGGTTGCCCGCGGTGCGCTGCGCCGCGAGCACGTCGGCGCGCTGGATCGCCGGAGCCGACGTGGCGCGCGGCGCAACTCGTGACTCGTCGGGCATCCGGCGCGGGTGCGATCCGGACGAGACGTGTTCGGGTCGGCGCGATCGCAACGACGATTCCTTGTCTGTGACGGATTGTCGGCAATGCTAGCGATCCGGCATCCGGTCCGGTGGGCACCAAATGACAGCCCGTTCGGGCAAGATCGAGGCGTGCGTGGTCGCCGCCGCACCGCTGCCCGGTCCCCGTATGCCGACCGCAACGAGGCCGGGATCGAACTCGCCCAGCCGGCTCACCGCGTATGCCGGGCGTGGTGACGTTGTCGTGCTGGGTCTGCCGCGCGGCGGTGTGCCGGTCGCTGCCGCGATCGCGCGGACGCTCCCCGCGCCGCTCGACGTCCTGATTGTCCGCAAGCTCGGGCTGCCCGGTCATTCGGAACTCGCAATGGGCGCGATCGCCGGGATCGGCGGGGTGGTCGTCGTCGTGCGCAACGAGCACGTGCTGGGCGAGACCCGGGTGTCGGCGGACGCGTTCGAGCAGGTGCGCAGCGCCGAGGCCGAGGAGCTGCGCCGGCGCGAAGCCGCGTATCGCCGCGGGCGTGCGGCCGTCGAACTGAGCGGCCGCACCGTGATCGTCGTCGACGACGGGCTCGCGACCGGATCGACGATGCGAGCCGCAGTCCACGCGCTGCAGTCCGCGCGGCCGGCAGCGGTCGTCGTCGCCGTCCCCATCGGCGCGCCCGGCAGCTGCGCCGAACTCGCCACCGAAGTCGACGAGGTGGTGTGTCCCTGGCAACCCGACCAGTTTCCTCGCGGTCGGCCAGGGCTATCGCGATTTCACCCAGACCGGCGACGACGAGGTGACCCGCCTGCTTCGCTGAGCCAAACCGGCTGTTCGCGTATGGGAGGCTGCGAGCATGTGCCGGTGGTTGGGTTACCGCGGCAGCCCGATCGCGCCGCACGAGCTGCTCTACGACACCGAACGCTCGCTGATCGAACAGAGCCGGCGGCACACCCCGAACCTGCCGCTGCCGAACGGTGACGGCACCGGGCTGGGCTGGTATTCGCGCCGGCCGACGCCGGCGCTGTACCGCAGCACCGCTCCGGCCTGGGGTGACCGGAACCTGGACGAGTTGTCCAACGAGGTCGCGTCACCGCTGTTCCTCGCGCATGTTCGCGCGGCGACGGGGACTCCGGTGCAGGAGACCAACTGCCACCCGTTTCGCTGGCAGAACTGGCTGTTCGTGCACAACGGCTACATCGACCAGTTCGACACCGTGCACCGCGAATTGCTGATGGCGGTGCGACCCGATCTGTTCCCCAACATCCGCGGCACCACCGACTCGGAGCTGATGTTCCATCTGGCGTTGGGTTTCGGGCTGCCCGACGATCCGATCGGCGCGGTGGCGCGGATGGCCGGGCTGGTGGAGGCGGTGGGCAACGCGGCCGGTGTCGCCGAACCGTTGCAGATGACCCTCGGCATCACCGACGGGCTGACCCTCTATGCCGTGCGCTACGCGAGCGGTCCGGTGGTGAACACCCTGTACGTCAGCGCTGACGTCGACTCGGTGCGCATGCTGTATCCCGAACAGGAACGGCTCCAGCACTTCTCCGACGACGCGCGTGTCGTGGTGTCCGAGCCGCTGGTCGAGCTGCCCGGGCTGTGGCAGGAGGTGCCGCGCTCGACCGTCCTCACCGTCACCGACACGGTCGTCCAGCAGGGCTTCGCGCCGCAACCGCCGGAGTCGCCGTGACGCCGCCGGTCGCCAGCAGCACGACGTGGATCGCCGACGGCACCGCGTTCTTCCTGGCCCGCGCCGCGCAGGTGGACGTCGCTGCATCGTCCGCGTTGCCCGGCTGGACCAACGGGCACGTGCTCGCGCACATCGCCCGCAATGCCGAGGGCATCGGACGGCTGCTGACCTGGGTGCGCACCGGTGTGCCGACGCCGATGTACGAATCGGCCGCGGCCCGTGCAGCGGACATCGAGCGCGACGCCGGCCGGCCGTTCGACGTGCAACTCGCGGACATCAGGGCGACCGCTGCCGACCTGGACACCAGCCTCGCTGCAGTCCCGGATACGGCGTGGCACAACGAGGTCCGGATGGTGTCCGGCCGGGTCGTGCCCGGGCCGGGCGTGCCGTGGCTGCGCGTGAAGGAGGTGTGGCTGCACGCCTTGGACATCGGCGCCGAGGCCGCCGACCTGCCTGCGGACGTCGTCGCTGCGGTGATGCACGACGTGGTGAGCTCGTTCGACGCCCGGGCGGACGCGCCGGCGTTGCGGTTGATCGCCGAGGACGCGGACGGTTCGGTGGCACGG
The DNA here is from genome assembly GCA_963850835.1 of uncultured Actinomycetota bacterium. Classification (GTDB taxonomy): domain Bacteria; phylum Actinomycetota; class Actinomycetes; order Mycobacteriales; family Jatrophihabitantaceae; genus Jatrophihabitans. The sequence continues at coordinate 38,209 of CAWKNB010000015.1, forward strand.
TTCGAGGTGCACTCGGCCGGCGTCGAGGTCACGGGAACGGCGGCCGGGCTGTTGGTGTGGCTTACCGGGCGTTCGACCGGCGAGGGCGTGCGTTGCGCGACCACACTGCCGGAACTGCCGAACTGGGCATGACCGCGGCCGACCGGACCCGGACGATCGCACGTGAGCGACCGGCGTTCGCCCGCGGCCCGGTGCTCGGCGCGGCCGCCGCACAGCTCGTGCTGCTGGCGCTGACCTCCAGCAGCTACGGGTACCACCGCGACGAGCTGTACTTCCGGATGCTGAAACCGGGATGGGGGTATCTGGACCAGCCACCGCTGACACCGTTGCTCGCCCGGCTCACCAGCAACCTGATCGCCGACGAGGTATGGGCGCTGCGGATCCCCGCAATGATCGCGTCCGCGGTCTCGGTGCTGCTGATGGCCGCGATCGCCCGCGAGGTCGGCGGCGGCCGGTGCGCACAGACCCTGGCCGCCTGGGGTTACGCCTTCGCGGCCTTCCCGTTGGCCGCGGGGCACATCCTGAACACCACGAGCATCGACGCCCCGGTATGGCTCGGCGTGCTGCTGCTGATCGTGGCAGCCCAACTCCGTGACGACCCGCGATGCTGGCTGCTGGCCGGAGCGGTCGTCGGTGTCGGGTTCTACAACAAGCTGCTGATAGTGGCGCTGCTGATCGCACTGGCCGCAGGCGTCCTGATCGTCGGCCCGCGGCGGCTGCTCGCCTCACGGCCGGTTCTCGCCGCCGTCGGCATCGCCATCGCCGTGGGTTTGCCCAACCTGCTCTACCAGGCGCTCAACGGCTGGCCGCAGATCGAGTTCGGGCGGGCGCTCGCGGCTGACAACGCCGGCGACGTGCGGGTCGACATGTGGTCGCTGTTGATCCTGATGTTCGGACCGCCGCTGGTGGTGGTGTGGATTGCCGGGTTGGTCGCACTGTGGCGTCGGCCGGCCTGGGCCGGCATCCGGTTCCTGGTGCCGGCGCTGCCGGTGCTGCTCGTGCTCGTCTTCGTCATGGGCACCCAGCCCTATTACGAGTTCAGCTTGGTAGCCGCGTTGTTCGCGATCGGTTGCGTGCCAACCGCGGACTGGCTGGACCGCGGAGGTAGGGGCCGGCTTGCGACCGTCGTCGTTCTCGGCGTCGTGAACGCCGTGATCGCCGCGCTGGTGGCGCTACCGCTCGTGCCGGTCGACGATGTCGGGTCGACGCCGATCGCGGGGCTGAACCAGACGACCGGCGACACCGTCGGCTGGCCCACCTACGTGCGGCAGGTGGCAGCCGCATTCCACCGGGTCCCGGCGGCCGAGCGCGCCACCACGACCGTGCTGGCCAGCAACTACGGCGAGGCGGGCGCGATCGACCGCTACGGCCCGGCGCTCGGCCTGCCGAAGGTGTTCAGCGGGCACAACCAGCTCTACTTCCAGGGGCGGCCGCCCGAGACGAAAACGACCGCGATCGTGCTCGGCGGGCAGCTCGGCTACGCGCGGCAGTTCTTCCGCAGCTGCCAGACCGTCGGGCACCTCGACAACCGCGTCGACGTCGACAACGAGGAGCAGGGCGAGCCGGTCGCGATCTGCCGCGGGCCGAAGGGCGGCTGGGCCGCGATCTGGCCGAAACTCAAACACGAAGGCTGAGCGTCACCGCGCGACATCGTCTCTCGTCAACTGATGCGACGCCGTGGCCGGGAACGGGCGGCTGGTTCGCACCGCCAGGTCGCGGTCGATGCGCACCAGCTCCCCCGCCGCGATCGGGCGCCAGGCCGGGTCGTCGTCCATCCGCTCGCTGGCGACGACGACCGAATCGCAGTCGCCGAGTTCGTCGGAACGCGCGCTGATGCGCGGGCTGCGCGCGGCGAGATCGTCGCCGGAGGCCGGCCGCTGCAGCAGCCACAGTTCGTTGGTGTCCGGGTAGCGCACGGCCCACATCTGGTCGGGCGTCGCGAGAATGACGTTGAGCGCGTAGATCGGCAGCTGCTCGATGATCCAGGTGAGCGCGGCGACGATGCCGCCCTCGACATCTCCGGCCCGGGCTCGGGTTTCGGCGGTGATCAGCGCGAACATCCGCTCGCTGTCGGTCTCGCCGCCGACCAATGACTGTGCGTCGAGTTCGGCGAGCCGCCGGTCCAACACGTCCAGACCGCTGAAGGCGCCGTTGTGCGCAAAGATGCGCCCGTCCTGGGTGAACGGATGGGTGTTCGGCGCCGTCAGCGCACCGGTGCTCGCGTAGCGCACGTGCGCCACGAACGTGTCACTCGTCAGCGCGCGGGCCTCGGCGGCGAAGTCAGTGTCCTCCCAGGCGGCCATCGGCGCTTTGTCGATGATCGGCGTGCCGTCCGGTGCGAAGCTGCCGATACCGGTGCCGTCGGGATTGCGGTGGCTCTGCGCGGCGAGGCTGTCCGGAGCGTCGAGCAGCCAGAAGGTGGCAGTGATCGGTCGCGCGGCACGCAGCCCGAAGAGTCGGCACATGATCTCAAGCTAGCTGGTGTCACCGTCTCCTTCGGGCCGGAAGGTCACGTCGATCTCCTGGAAGCCCTTGCTGCGCTGCGCCTGGGCCTGGCTGGCATACGCTGCCTCGTCGGCGGCGGTGAGCTCGACGTCGTCGGTGAACGGGGTGAGCAGGGCCCGCGGCCACAGCTTCAGCCCGCGCACGGCGTTGTACTCGACGGCGAAGACCACGATCACCGCCTCGAGGTAGATCCAGGCCATCAGCCCGAACACGAGGGCGAACACGCTGCCGGAGACCGACGAGTGCTTGACGATGTGCCCGACGTAGGACACCCCGAAGTACTGCAGCAGCTGCCACGCCACCGCGGCGGCAATCGCGCCGCGGATGTTCTGCTGCCAGCTCAGCGGACGCGCCGTTGCCACCCTGAAGCCCAGGAGGAACACGCCGATGTTGATGATCACCGACGCGATCACGAGGACCACCCCGAGCACCGAGCCGACGTTCGCCCCGAACGATCCCGAGGCAAGGCCCAACGCGGACAGGACGGTGGTGCCGGCGATCGCCAGCCCGACCACGACGAGCAGCAGCAGTCCGCGCAATCGACTGGCGAGCGGGTTCGGCCGCGAGTTTCGCGGTACCCGCCAGATCGTGTTCATGGCGTGCTGCGCGGCCTGCGCCACCCCGAGGCCGCCGTAGAGCGCGCCGATGATGCCGATGGCGAGCGCGAGACTGTTGCCGCTGATGTCGTCGGGCTTCGCAAGCGACGCGCCCACGATCGGGAACTGCCCCAGCGCCGAGTCCAGCACCCGTTGCTGCAGCTCCGGATCACCGGCGAGCACGAAGTTGAGGACGGTGTTGAGGATCAGCAGCAGCGGGAACAGCGAGAGGAAGCCGTAGTAGGTGATCAGGGCGGCGAGATAGCCGCCCTGGTCGTCGAAGAACTTGTAGAGCACCGCGAGCGGCAGCCCGACCTTGGGATGGCGCTGCTGAAACCGGTCGAGGCGCTCGACAACGCTCATCCGCGGAGTATGCGCCTCTCGCGCCGAACGCAGCTGTCCGCGCCAGGCGAGCCGGAAGCCCTCCTGGCGCGGACAACGTGCGCGCGCCGGTTACCCGACGGTGTAGCTGTACGGCAGGTTCGCCACGACCTCTCCGGTGGTGTTGAAGACGTTCTCGATGCCCAGCGGCGGCGTCACCAGGTGCAGCACGCCGTTCACCTTCGAGCCGGCCTTGCCGGTCGGGGTGATGGCGACCTGGATGGCCTTCGTCGCACCCGGCGCGATCAGGATCGGTGCCCCGGTGTCTGCCGACGCATCGAGCGCCGCCAGGAACGGGATCACCGGTCGAGGTCTTCACCGCGGAGTCGAACGGCTTGGTCATCGCGGTGGCCGACAGGACCGACGTCGCGGCGGGCGCGCCGCCGTCACCGTACGGCCCGATCTCCTGCACGTACGTGCCCCAGAGCCCGAGGCCGACCTGGCCCTTGGACTCCGACACCGTCGCGGTCGAGACGGTGCTGCCGCCCTGCGCCGAGGCGAGGTCGCCGAACAGGTCGATCCCACCCAGCGGAGAGCTGAGCTCCACCTGCGCCGGCACCGTGGTCGATGCCGACAACGACATCGTGCTGGTGTCCGGCGGGATCAGGTAGGCCGGCAGCTGCGACAGGTCGTCCACGCTCTGCGGCAGCTTCAGCGTCGACCCGGCGAACTGCGGCGAGAGCTGGACGAGCTGCTGCCCGTTCAGTCGCGCGTCGGTCTGCAGGATCATCGGCGCGGTGCCCTGGTTGGTGACGTTGACGGTCACCGTCGCGGTCTTGCCGGCCGGCAACGTGGCCGGGACGGAGAAGCCGCTCACCTTGACCTGATCGAAGCTCACCGTGCCGGTGAAGTTCTCGGTCAGCTCATTGCCGGTGACCGGACTCTGGACCACCACGACGTAGCGCCACCGGCCCGCCTGCGGACTGGCCACGGTGTTCTGCATGAACCGCGTCAATCCGTTGACGAGCTGGTTGGTGTTCGCCGACTGGACCTCGCCGTTCGGGTCGATGAGCACGCCCTCGAGCAGGTCGCCGGGCTCGTCGGCGAGCGTGAGCCCGACGTCGAGGTCCTGCTTGCCCTTGGCCACATCGAAGGAGTACGAGAGCGTCTGCGCCGGCGCGAAGGCACGGGCGTTACCGCCGGTGATCGTGCCGGCGAACGCGCCCGAACCGGACGACGTGGGGATCAGCGCGCGGACGACGACCGGCACGGCGACCTGGTGGCCGCCGGAGCTGCCGATCGACACCGTGTCGACGGTGTCGCCACCGACCGAGGACACCGGCATCTTGACGGTGAGCGTGGTCGAAGCGCCGGGCGCGAGCGTCGCCGAGGCCGGCGAGACCGTGCCGACCGGCAGCGCGCGGTAGGACTGCGCGTCGACCGAGACGTCCCCCTTGAACCCGCCGGTGACCGGCGTGTAGAGGATCGCCGTCCAGGTTCCGGCAGCTGGGTGCTTGACCGTCACGTGACCGTAGTTCGACGGGTTGGCGCCACCCTGCGGGCGGGTGTTCGTGGCGAACGCGCCGTCCGGTGCGAACACCGACATGCGCACCACCGGGCCAGGCCCGTTGAACGCAGCACCGCTGTTCCACCTGTTGGTGACCGCGAGCTCGTCGGCACCGGCCGGGACCGAGAAGGTGACCTTCTTGTACGCCCACGGTGCCCCGGTGGTCGGGTAGGCGATCGTCGGCAACGTGTTCTTGTTCAGGAAGGTCGTCTGCGTCGACTGCGAGAGCGTCGCGTACTTGCGTGCGCTTGCGGCGACCGTCTGCGTCGCGGTGCCCACGTTGGTCACCGTGACCTGTCCGGACTTGGTGGTGCCCGGCTGGCCCTCGAGGGTCAGCTGGTCGGTCGAGAGCGCCACGTTGTTGCCGGTGCCGGCGGGAGCGGCACTGGACGCGCCCGGCCAGGTCAACGCCGCCTCGACAGCCGCGCGGGCGTCGATCAGACCGGAGCCCTGCTCGTCGCCCGGCTGGCCGAGGTCACGAGCGGTGCTGGTGATGATGGTCTTGACGACCGCGGGGGTCGGTGCCGTTCCACCGTGCGTCTTCTCGTAGGCCTGGATAACCAACGCGGCGACGCCTGCGGTGAGCGGGTTCGACTGGCTCGTGCCGCCGAAGGCCTGGATGTCGGCCAGCGGATGCGCCGGGTTGCCGAAGGAGGTGCAGCCGACGAAGGTGCCGCCGCTGTCACACACGGCCCAGTCGGCCTCGCCCGGCGATTCGACGTCGATGGTGCGCCCGTTCTGAGTGATGCCGGCCGACGACAGCGACGACGTGTTGCTGTCCTGCCAGGTGCCGTTGCTGAACGCTGCGGCGAGGGCGTACCCGGTCTGCTCGTAGAGGCGGTTGTCCGTCGAGGCGCCGGAGGAGATCACCAGCGGATCGGTGGACGGGTTGCCGATCGTTCCGGTGATCCCGGCGTCGCCCGTCGAGGCGGTCACCGTGACGCCGGCCGCGACGGCCTGGTCGTCGAAGAGCTGGATGGTGTTGCGAGCGCCGAGGTCGGGGTAGATGTTCGACCCGAACGACTGGCTCAGCACGTTGACGTGCTGCACCGTCACGGCGTAGTCGATGGCCTGCAGGATGGCCGAGTTGGGCAGCAGTTCCGCGCCGGCCTTGAGGGCGACGACGTCTGCGCCCGGTGCCACGCCGACGATCCGGATCCAGCAGTGGCCGTTCGGGAACGACACGACGTTGGGGTTGGCGTAGTCGGCGACGTCGTAGGCGACGTTGCCTTGCGCGGAGATCGCACTCGCGTCACCGAATGCCTCGGCGCCGCTGGTGACGGCGTTGGGGCCGTCACCGTAGAAGTCCTTGTAGTCGATGATCGAGGACTTGCCATTGGTGCGGATGAAGCCCTTGTTGTTGGGGTTGATCCCGTCTGCGATGAATGCGACCTTCACGCCGGAACCGTCGATGCCGAGCGCCGCGGCGGTCTTGGCACTCGGGTCGTCCGAGCGGGCGTTGATGGTCTGCAGCGCTTCCGGCTCGAGTTGCGGCTTCTTCTTGGTGCCCGTGCACGCGGCCGGGTTGACGGCGGCGGGCGCGGACGCGGCGGGCGCTGCCTTCTTCGCGGCGGCCGGCGCCGGCGACAACGCGACCTTCTGGTTCTTGGTCACGCTGGCGACGGCCGGGTTCGCGGCGATCTGGGCCGCCTGGGCGACGGTCACCGTGGCCGAGAAGGCATTGCCGAGCGTGTAGTTGATGACGTGTGTCGGCGCCGGGCCGGACAGCTTGCGCAGCACCCGCGATTGCGCGAGGTGCGCGGCGGAGCGGCGGGCGCTGACGTGCGAGCGGTTGGCCGGCTGGCCGTGGAGCTGGTCTCTGAGCACCACGATCACGGACTCGCGTCGTGTTGCGGTGGTGGGCGCGGCACTCGCGATCTGCGGTCCGCTCACCACAGCGAGGGCGGTGGCGCTGGCGACTGCGGCGACGCCGGCGACCACCCGTCGGGTGTTTCTTACTCGATCCATCGCACATCCTTCTGGGATTCCGAAGGGGATGGGATAGTCCCCCTGGACGGATCGTGCCTGGACGGCCCAGTCCGCACAAGGGCGAGTTGGCCCGGCGAGGGCGCGGTCAGGCGCGATATTCGCGCAGCAGACCGCGGCTGATGATCGTCTTCTGGATCTCCGACGTGCCCTCGCCGATGAGCAGGAACGGCGCCTCGCGCATCAGACGCTCGATCTCGTACTCCTTGGAGTAGCCGTAGCCGCCGTGGATGCGAAACGACTCCTGCGTCACCTCGGCGCAGTACTCCGAGGCCAGGTATTTGGCCATCCCGGCCTCGACGTCGTTGCGCTCGCCGGCGTCCTTGAGCCGTGCCGCATTGACCATCATCAGGTGAGCGGCTTCGACCTTGGTAGCCATCTCCGCGAGCTTGAAGGCGATCGCCTGGTGCTCGGCGATCTGCTTGCCGAACGTCTTGCGCTGCTGCGCGTAGGCGATCGCGAGCTCGAACGCCCGGATCGAGATGCCGCACGCGCGGGCGGCGACGTTCACCCGGCCGACCTCGACGCCGTCCATCATCTGGTAGAAGCCGCGGCCGCGGCCGGCCGCCCCGCCGAGCACGGAGTCGGCGGGCACGCGCACACCGTCGAGCACCATTTCGGTGGTTTCGACCCCTTTGTAGCCCATCTTGTCGATCTTGCCGGGGATCGTGAGTCCCGGCCGGGTCTCACCGAACCCAGGGTCCTTCTCGATCAGAAATGTGGTCATGTTCTGGTAGACGGAGTCCTTGCCCTGATCGTCCTTGACCAGCGTGGCCACCACCGCGGCCCGGGCGCCGTTGGTCAGCCACATCTTCTGACCGTTGATGACGAAGTCGTCACCCTCGGCGCTCGCCCGCGACTTGATGGCCGAGACGTCGGAGCCGCAGTCGGGCTCGCTCATCGAGAATGCACCGCGGATTTCGCCGGTGGCCATTCTCGGCAGCAGCCGCTGTTTCTGCTCCGGCGTGCCGTGCTGCGCGATCATGTAGGCGACGATGAAATGCGTATTGATGACGCCTGAGATCGACATCCAACCGCGGGCGATCTGCTCGACGACCAGGGCGTACGTCAGCAACGATTCGCCGAGGCCGCCGTACTCCTCGGCGATCGTCAGGCCGAACAGGCCCATCTCCTTCATCCCGTCGACGATCGCGTCCGGGAACTCGTCCTTGTGCTCGAGTTCGGTCGCGTACGGCAGGATCTCCTTTTCCACGAACGTCCGTACCGCGGCGACGATCTCGATCTGGACATCGGTGAGCCCAGCGGTGTCGGCGAGGCGGGCCATAGGACACTCCTTGAGCGGTCGCGGATCAGTCGCAAGTATCCCCCGGGCCCATCTCGAGGCGCCCGACGCCGGGGCCAGATGTGACGCAATCGCCCGAGCTGTTCACATCGAATTGATCTTTTTTTGGGCGTGGCTGCTGGACCGTCCCCTGTTGAATCCGCAACGATGCGCGTGGGATCACCGTCGAGCCCAGGAGGATCTGACGATGAATGCGCGACTGTCCAAGGCTTTGGGGGCCGAGTTCCTCGGCACCTTCTGGCTCGTGTTCGGCGGTTGTGGGACTGCGGTGTTCGCGGCGATGTTCGTCAGCGGCGACACCGACACCGGGCTCGGCGTGGGCTTCCTGGGTGTGGCGATCGCCTTCGGCCTCACCGTGCTGACCATGGCGTACGCGGTCGGGCACATCTCCGGCGGCCACTTCAACCCGGCCGTCACGCTCGGGCTGTGCATGGCACGCCGGTTCCCGTGGACGAATGCCGATCGCCTACATCATCACGCAGGTCGTGGCCGGGCTGGCTGCCGGCGCGCTGCTGCTCGGGGTCGCCAACGGAAAGCCCGGGTTCTCGACCAAGATCTCGGGCCTCGCGGCGAACGGCTACGGCGCCCACTCGCCGGGCCACTACTCGCTGGCCGCCTGCTTCATCATCGAGGTCCTGCTGACGGCGTTCTTCCTCTACGTCATCATCGGCGTCACCGACAGCCGGGCGCTGAACCAGTTCGCCCCGATCGCGATCGGGCTGACGCTCACCATCATCCACTTGATCAGCATTCCGATCACCAACACATCGGTGAACCCGGCCCGCTCGACGGCGGTGGCCTTCTTCGCCGGGAACGGCGCGGCCGGCCAACTCTGGCTGTTCTGGGTGGCACCGATCCTCGGCGCGCCTCATCGCCGGCGCCACCTACCGAATGATCATCGGCATGCCGGACCAGGAAGAGTTCGCCAACGCCTGACGCTTGCCCGTTCCCGAGCCGCCGGAGGGGTCAGCCTTCCGGCGGCTCGAACTTCGAGGAGCGTTGCAGGCCGGCGGCGCGGCCCTTGGCCGCGACGACCAGCGCCATCTTGCGCGACGCCTCGTCGATCATCTCGTCGCCCAGCATCGCCGCGCCCTTCGCGCCGCCCGCCTCGGAGGTGTAGTAGTCGTACGCGTCGAGGATGAGCTCGGCATGGTCGTAGTCGTCCTGCGACGGCGCGTACACCTCGTTGGCGATGCTGATCTGATCCGGATGCAGCGCCCACTTCCCGTCGAAGCCGAGTGCGGCACTGCGTTGCGCGACGCGCCGGAATCCGTCGGTGTCGCGGATCTGCAGGTACGGGCCGTCGATCGCCTGCTTCTCGTTCGCTCGGGCCGCCATCAGGATCGACATCAGGATGTGGTGGTACGCATCGCCGACGTCGTAGCCGGGCGGCTGCTCGCCGACGACCAGGGACTTCATGTTGATGCTGGCCATGAAGTCCGCCGGGCCGAAGATGATCGTCTCCACCCGCGGGCTGGCCTTGGCGATGGCGTCGACGGCGATCAGGCCCTGCGCGTTCTCGATCTGGGCCTCGATGCCGATCCGCCCCACCTCGTGCCCGACGGTCTTCTCGATCTGGGTCAACAGCAGGTCGAGGGCCACCACCTGCTCGGCGTTCTGCACCTTCGGCAGCATCACGCAGTCGAGGTTGTGCCCGGCGCCCTCGACGACCTCCACGACGTCGCGATAGGTCCAGTGCGTGGTCCAGTCGTTCACCCGCACGGCTCGGATCTTGTCGCCCCACCCGCCCTCGTTCAGCGCGGCGACGATGTTCTTGCGCGCGCCCGGCTTGGCCAGCGGCGCACAGGCGTCCTCCAGGTCCAGGAACACCTGGTCGGCGGCGAGCCCCTTGGCCTTCTCGAGGAACCGCGGATTGCTCCCGGGCACGGCCAGGCAGGAGCGTCGAGGGCGCAGGGATTCAGCCATGTTGGGCAGCATGCCCCGCCGACACCGGCGCGGCCACCCCGCTGTCGGAGGTCTCACACGAGGATCAGCGGCTAACCTGCTGACGTGCGGGTGGCCAGGTGAGCAGCGGCGACCGGGTGTTCCTCGCCCGGCTGGCCGGCATCGCCGTCTTCGATCCCAACGGCGACCAGCTCGGCAAGGTCCGCGACGCGGTCACGATGCTGCGGACCGACCGGCAGCCGCCCCGGGTGCTCGGACTGGTGCTCGAACTCGTCCAGCGGCACCGCATCTTCGTGCCGATGGGCCGGGTCACCCGGATCGAGCCCGACCAGGTGGTGCTGTCCTCCGGCACCGTCAACATGCGCCGCTTCGAACGCCGTCCGAACGAGATCCTGGTGCTCACCGAACTGCTCGACCGGTCGGTGACCGTGCGCGAGAGCGGGCAGGTGGCCAGCGTCGTGGACGCGGCGATGGAGCCGAACCGCGCCCGGGACTGGGTCATCACCCGGCTCGCCGTGCGCACCGCCACCGGCCGACTGACCCGCCGCCGCGGCCAGCTGTTCCAGGTGGAGTGGAACGAGGTCGACGGGCTGGCCGTGAGCGGCCCGAAACAGGGCACCGAGGCGCTGCTCGCGATGCTGTCGGACATGCGGGCCGCGGACGTCGCCTCCGCGCTGATGGACATGCCGGTCAAGCGCCGCATCGAGGTCGCCGCGGCGCTCGACGACGAACGCCTGGCCGACGTGCTGCAGGAGATGGAGGAGGACGACCAGGTCAGCCTCCTGCGCTCGCTCGCCGACGAACGCGCCGCCGACGTGCTCGAAGCGATGGACGACGACGACGCCGCCGACCTGCTCAGCGAGATGTCCGAGGCCGACCGGGAACGCCTGCTGCAGCTCATGGAGCCCGAAGAGGCTGCGCCGGTCCGCCGGCTGATGACCTACGCCGACTACACCGCCGGCGGGCTGATGACCTCCGAGCCGGTGATCATGCTGCCCGACGCGACCGTCGCCGAAGCGCTCGCGCGGGTCCGCAACCCCGAGCTCTCGCCCGCCCTGGCCGCGCAGGTCTATGTCGTGCGGCCGCCGCAGGGCACGCCGACCGGCCGCTTCCTCGGTACCGCGCACATCCAGCGGCTGCTGCGGGAGCCGCCCGCAGCGCTGGTGAGCGGCATCTGCGAACGCGACACCGGACTCCTGCGCCCCGACACGCCACTCGACGAGGTGACTCGCCAGTTGGCGACCTACAACCTCGTCGCGGCACCGGTGGTCGACGAGCACGAGCGGCTGCTCGGCGCGGTGTCCGTGGACGACGTCCTCGACCACCTGCTTCCCGAGGGCTGGCGCGACTCCGACCGCGATGCGGAGGACGACCCGGACGACACCCAGGATCAGCCCCGGGGCCCAGGCCCGGGTCGCGGCGGCGAACGGAGCCGCTGCGCATGGCTGACAAGCGCGGCCGCCTCGACCAGCCCCGCGTCGACCGACGCGGACCGCTGGTACACGTCGATCCCGAGGCATTCGGGCGGTTCACCGAGACCTTCGCCCGCTTCCTCGGCACCGGGCGATATCTCGTCGTTCAGACCGTCATCGTCATCGCTTGGGTGCTGTGGAACACGCTGGCGCCGCAATCGTGGCGGTTCGACCCATGGGACCCGACGAAGTTCATCTTCCTGACCCTGATCCTGTCGCTGCAGGCGTCGTACGCAGCGCCGCTGATCCTGCTTGCGCAGAACCGGCAGGACGACCGGGACCGGGTGAACCTCGACTCCGACCGCGAGGAAGCGCGCGAGTCCAAGGCCGACCTCGAGTACCTCGCCCGCGAGATCGCCGCGATCCGCATGGCGCTCGGCGAGGTGGCCACCCGCGACTTCCTGCGCTCGGAACTCGGCCGCGCGGAGGCCGCTCGCGAGCGCGACAAAGACGCGGTGCGCGAGCCGGACGGCGCCGGTCAACCCGACGCGCACTGAGCCGCTCGGCCGGCTCATAGCCGCAGTGGTTTCTCGTGGAGTTGGTTGCGGCGTGGTCGTTGGTGCGGGTCGATGTGTGGTGGCGGGATCCAGGCGGGTCGGCCGTGCAGGGTGATGCAGTGCCAGCCCGACTTCTCGAAGGTGCGGTGGTGGTGCCCGCAGATCAGCGCGGCGTTGTCGATCGTCGTGGGTCCGCCGTCGGCCCAGGGGAGTGATGTGGTGGATCTGGGACCAGGCTGCGGGGCGGTCGCAGGCGGGGAAGGTGCAGCCGCGGTCTCTGGCCAGGATGGCCAGGCGTTGGTTCTCGCTGAACAGGCGCCGGGTGTCGCTGTGCCCGGTCACGGCGCCGGTGTTCGGGCCTTCGGCTGCTGGTGCGGACGGTGAGTGATGCGCCGGTCGGCGCCGCCCCAGCGCAGCGCGTGCCGGGCCGGGACCAGCGCGCCGTGGCTGGTCTCGGCCAGACCGGTGCCGGTGTGGAAGGATTGTTCGGACATCATCACGATGACCGTGGTGGCGATCCCGCCGGCGGCGGGCAGCGACCCGGCCAGGCACAGCCGGGTGAGGGCGTCGAGCAGCGCGTCGTGGCGCCGCTGCCCGGCAGTGCGGCGGTCTTTGACCCCGTCGCTCTCCGGCGCCGGCCCGGCGAGGGCGTCGAACACGCCGAGGAGGCGTTCGGCGCATTCCGCGGTCAACTCCCCGCGCACCGCGGCGGACCCGTCCGGGCGGTGCCGCACGGTGAGGTCGCGTGTGCGGTCGCGTTCTTTCGGGTCGTCCAGGGACCCGTCCGGGTCGAGCCAGGTGTGGATGTGCAGCGCCAGCTGTGTGCAGCGACTGCGGGTCGAACGTGCGGGCGTAGGCGACCAGCTCGCGTTCCACCTCCACCCCGTGTTCGGCCTGCACCGCCGCCGGCAGCGCCTCGACCGCCCGCACGATCACCCGGGCATGCTCGGGCGAGATCACCCCGTTCACCTGCGCGGCCGCGACGTCGATGAAGACCGGCTCCAACGGCTCACCGGTCAACGCCCGCCGCGGACCCGCCGCCTCCGCGGCCCGCACCCGCGCCGCCGCCTCGCCCGGGTGCAGGCGCAGCACCTGCCGCAACAACACCGCCATCGACGACGCCCCACGCGAATCCGGCAACGACCGCGCCGACGCCTCCGCGATCAACCCGTGCCCCACCGCCGCCAACCGCCGCGAGAGCCGCTCCAGCTCCCGCAACGAATCCAGCAGCTCCGTCATCGGACCCGACGGTCAGGTCCGCAGCCAGCAGCTCGTCGACGAGCGCGTGGGCGTCGGCCAACGCCGACACGCGGGCCGGCGGCCACTCGACAGCGCTCGCTCATACGATCGATTTTAGGGCCGGAACCGCCGGATCCGGGTTATCCACAACCCGAGAAACAAGAGAAATCAAGCCAATCGCAAGGCGAGCCGACAGCGCCGCGCAAGACCCAGCCCAACTCCTCGTCGCTGCCGCTCTTCACCACCGCAAACCAGCCTGCAAGGATTCGAGCAACCCAAGCACAGGAGGACCCATGGACCTCGAGCAGAAAGCCTCGCTCACCTCCGGTGCCGACTTCTGGCACACGCAGGGCATCCCAGATGCCGCCATCCCGAGCCTGCTCGTCACCGACGGACCGCACGGCATCCGCAAGCAGGCCGACGACGTCGACGCGATCGGGCTCGGCCGCAGCGTCCCGGCCACCTGCTTCCCGCCGGCAGTCGGGCTGGCCTCCACCTGGGACCCCGACCTCGCCTACCGGGTCGGGTGTGCCCTCGGCGACGAGGCCCGCGAGCTGCAGGTCAGCGTGCTGCTCGGCCCGGGCGTCAACATCAAGCGCTCGCCTTTGTGCGGACGCAATTTCGAGTACTTCTCCGAGGATCCGTTCCACGCCGGCCGGCTCGGCGCGGCCTGGATCCGAGGTGTGCAGTCGCGCGGCATCGGCACGTCGCTGAAGCACTTCGCGGCGAACAACCAGGAGACCGACCGGCTGCGGGTGAGCGCCGACGTCGACGAGCGGACCCTGCGCGAGATCTACCTGCCGGCATTCGAGCACATCGTCAAGACCGCGCGGCCGGCCACCGTCATGTGCGCCTACAACAAGATCAACGGGACGTTCGCGAGCGAGCACCACGAGCTGCTCACCGAGATCCTGCGCGACGAGTGGGGCTTCGAAGGCCTCGTGATGTCCGACTGGGGCGCGGTGAGCGATCGCGTGCGCGCGCTCGCCGCCGGAGTCGACCTCGAGATGCCGCCCTCGGACACCGACGCCGAGATCGTCGCCGCCGTCCGGTCCGGCGATCTCGACGAAGCCACGCTCGATCGCGCCATCCAGCGTCTGCTCGATCTCGTCGCAGGCACCGTCGCCGGTCAGCAGGCCGACCCGCCGACCTTCGATCGCGCCGCCCACCACGCCCTTGCCCGCGAGGCCGCCGCCGCGTCGGCCGTACTGCTCAAGAACGTCGGCGGCATCCTGCCGCTCGATCCACGCCAGAGCGTCGCGGTCATCGGCGAATTCGCGCGCACACCGCGTTACCAGGGCGCCGGCAGTTCGCAGGTCGTGCCCACCGAACTCGACAACGCCGTCGACGCCATCACCCAGATCACCGGCACCGGCAACGTCCGGTTCGCGCCCGGCTTCACCGTCGACGACACCGAGGCACCCGCACAGTTGCTCGCCGACGCGGTCGATGCCGCTGCCGCGAGCGACGTCGCGGTGCTGTTCCTCGGGTTGCCCGCCGAGGCAGAGTCCGAAGGCTTCGATCGCACCGACATCGACCTGCCTGCCGCACAACTGGACGTCCTCGACGCCGTCCACCAGGTCAACCCGAACACCGTGGTGGTGCTGTCCAATGGCGCGGTCGTCGAGACGAGTTGGGACACCAAGGCCCGCGCGTTGCTCGAGGGCTGGCTGCTCGGACAGGGCGGCGGCCGGGCAACCGCCGATCTGCTGTTCGGCCGGGCCAACCCGTCGGGCAAGCTCGCCGAGACGATTCCCCTTCGTCTGCAGGACAATCCGTCGTACTTGTACTTCCCCGGCGGCGAGCAGCACGTGCGCTACGGCGAAGGCGTCTACGTCGGCTATCGCTACTACGACACCCTCGGTCACGACGTGGCATACCCGTTCGGGTACGGGCTCGGTTACACCACGTTCGAGCTCGGCGAGCCCATCGTCCGCAAGACCGGCCCGAACACCGTCGAGGTCAGCCTGTCGGTGACCAACACCGGCGACGTGCGCGGCGCGGAGACGGTGCAGCTCTACGTCCACGACGAACAGGCAGCGGTCCAGCGCCCGGACCAGGAACTCAAGGGATTCGCCAAAGTCATCGTCGATCCCGGTGCGAGCGAGACCGTCACCATGACCCTCGACGACCGATCGTTCAGCTACTGGTCGCAGCTGCATCACCGGTGGGTCACCGAAGCCGGCGCGGTCGAGCTGCGCGTCGGCGTCTCCTCTCGCGACATCCGCCATACGGCACGCATCGAGATCGACGGCGACGGCGTCCCGATGAAGGTCGATGCCACCTCGACGCTCGGCGAATGGCTCGCCCATCCCGCCGGCAGCGTCCTGCTGAAGGAGACCGGAGCCAGCGCGCAGTACGAGCAGATGAGCTGGGAGATGCGCAAGATCGTCGAGGCGATGCCGATCTCGAAGCTGGCCGCGCTCGGGCTCGGGATGTCACGCGATCAACTCGACGAGCTGACCTCTGCAGCCTCGACGGGCGAGGCGAACCGCTGAACGCCAGGCCCACTCGGCTCGTTGCCGCGGCCGCCGCAGTCATCGCCCTCGCTGCCTGCTCGAGCACGACGTCCGGCCAGGGCTCGGGCGGCCGCGCGTCAACCGCCGGTGGGACTCAGGACTTCCCGTCCAGCACCACACCCGCACCGAGCACCGCGCCGGCCACCGGCAGCACCGGCCCGACCAGCGGTTCGACGACCAAACCCGTTCCCGCTGCCCCGCTGCGCACCGCCACCGTGCACGGTTCGCACGGCACCTACGTGATCAAGGTCTGGGCGCAGGTGCACACCGCGACCTGCGCCGACCATGCCTACGGCACACCGGTGATCAACTACCTGAAGGCGCACCCGTGCGGTGGCCTCGATCGCCTGCTCGCGACCACCGTCGTCGACGGGCATCCGGTGGGATTCGCACAGTCGACGCTGGGTTTTCGCGGTGTCGATCCGCAGGTGTACGAGGTCGCCGGCAACGTTCCGCGCGCTCGTCACCAAGGACGGCACCGGAAACCTCGACGACCTCTTCCGCGACGGGTACCGGCTGCCGAGCGGCCCCCAGCACGTGCCGTCGCCGGATGCCTTCAGCGCGTTGAGCCAGGACGCGGGCGTCACGGTCGTCGACGCGTGGTACCTCGACCGTGCGACCCCGGAGAATGATCAACCGCTGGTCCGGATGGCGACCGACATCTACCTGCAGTTCTGAGCGAGTGGCCGCAGGTTGCAGCTGCGTCGTAGCGTCGTTGGGGTGACTCCCCCTGCTGTCGCCACCCTGGGCGAGCTGCGTGCGTCCGGGCACGTGCATCGCTCCGTCAAGACCGAGATCCGACAGAACCTGATCGCCCGGCTGGAAGCCGGTGAGCCGACCTTTCCGGGCATCGTCGGCTTCGAGGACACCGTCGTTCCCGAGGTCGAGCGCGCGCTGCTCGCCGGGCACGACATGGTGCTGCTCGGCGAACGCGGTCAGGGCAAGACCCGACTCATCCGCACGCTGCTCGGCCTGCTCGACGAGTGGACTCCGGTCATCGCCGGTTGCGAGATCAACGACCACCCCTACGCCCCGATCTGCGGACGCTGCCAGGCGCTGACCGCCGAGGACGGCGAGCTCACCCCCGTCGCCTGGCAACACCGCACCGAACGCTTCGGCGAGAAGCTGGCCACCCCGGACACCAGCGTCGGCGACCTCATCGGCGACATCGACCCGATCAAGGTCGCGCAGGGCCGCACCCTCGGCGATCCGGAGACGGTGCACTACGGCCTCGTGCCACGCACCAACCGCGGCATCTTCGCGATCAACGAGCTGCCCGACCTCGCCGAACGCATCCAGGTGTCGTTGCTCAACGTGCTCGAGGAACGCGACATCCAGGTGCGCGGCTACCAGCTGCGGCTGCCGCTCGATCTGCTCGTCGTGGCCAGCGCGAACCCCGAGGACTACACCAACCGCGGGCGCATCATCACCCCGCTCAAGGACCGCTTCGGCGCCGAGGTCCGTACCCACTACCCGCTCGAACTCGTCGACGAGCTGTCGCTGATCGCGCAGGAAGCCGCGGTGTTGTGGTCGGACACGACGCACGCCGCGCCGCTGGTCCCGACCCACTTGCTCGAGGTGGTCGGACGGTTCGCCCGCGCGGTACGCGACGCGCCGCAGGTCGACCAGCGTTCGGGCGTCTCGGCCAGGTTCGCGATCGGCGGCGTCGAGACCGTCGCGGCGGCCGCCGTGCGCCGGGCCGCCGTCACCCACGAGGGTGCCGCAGTGGCGCGGGTGTGCGATCTGCCCACCGTCGTGCCGGCAGCGCGCGGCAAGGTCGAATTCGACGACGCCGACGAGGGTCGCGAGTTCGAGGTCCTCGATCACCTGTTGCGTCGAGCCGTCGTGGAGACCTACCGTTCGCGGCTCGCCGGGCTCGACCTGCGGCCGTTGCAGGAACGCTTCGACGGCGGGCTGACCGTCACGACCGGCGAGTCCGTGCCCGCGCAGGAGCTGCTCGACCAGATCGGGCCGGTACCGGTGCTCTCGGCGCTGCTCGACCGGCTCGAACCCGACGGTGTCGGGGAGGGGCCGAGCGCCATCGGCGTTGCGGCCGCCGTGCTCGAGTTCGCCCTCGAAGGGCTCTACCTCAACCGCCGCCTCGCCAAGGACTCCGACGGCTCGAGGACCGTCTACGGTGCCTGACTCTCCCGGAGGGACTCGGCTTTGAGCGTCCGTTACGGCAAGTGGGCCGGCGGCCCGGATCCGATGGAGCCGCCCTTCGACATCCGCGAGGCACTCGACGAGGTGGGTGACGACGTGCTTGCCGGCATGTCGCCGCGCAACGCCCTCAACCGCCTGCTGCGGCGCGGACCCAACGGGCGTGACGGCCTGGACGCGCTGCGCCGCCGCGCCCGCGAACGGTCGCGCGAACTGCGCAAGGGCGGACGCCTGGACGGCACCCTGCAGCAGGTCCGTGAGCTGCTCGACCAGGCGATCGAGGAGGAACGCCGCGCGCTGTTCCCGATCCCGGACGACTCGGCCCGGATGGCCGAGGCGGAACTCGACACCCTGCCCGACGACACCTCCCGCGCGGTGCGCCAGCTCGCCGACTACCAATGGCGTTCTCCGCAAGCCCGCCAGACGTACGAGCAGATCCAGGAGCTGCTGCGCAGCGAGGTGCTCGACGCGCAGTTCGCGGGCATGCGCGACGCGTTGCAGAACGCCTCGCCGGAAGATCTGCAACGCATCCGCGACATGATGCGCGCTCTCAACGAGATGCTCGACGCCGATGCCCGCGGCGAGCACACCCCCGAGCAGTTCGCCGAGTTCATGCAGCAGTACGGCGACTACTTCCCCGAACAGCCGCAGAACCTCGACGAGCTCATCGACGCGCTCGCGCGCCGGGCTGCGGCTGCGCAGCAGTTGATGGACTCGCTCACCCCGGAACAGCGCGCCGAACTCGGCAACTTGATGGCCAACGCCCTCGGCGAGGCCGGCCTGGCCGACGAGATGGCCCGACTCCAACAGGGCCTGCGCTCGGCCCGCCCGGACCTGCGCTGGGGCGGGCGCCAGCGCATGGACGGCGACGAGGGCATGGGCTTCTCCGACGCCACCGGCGCGCTGGCCGAACTCGCCGACCTCGACCAGCTCGAGGAACTGCTCGGCCAGGACTACCCCGGTGCCAGCCTCGACGACATCGACGAGGAACTGGTCGAGCGCGCGCTCGGCCGCTCGGCGGTGCAGGACATGGCCCAGTTGCGCCGCATCGAACGCGAGCTGCGCGACCAGGGCTACGTGCAGCGCACCGGCGACGGGCTGCGGCTCACCCCCCGCGCACTCCGCCGGCTCGGCTCGACCGCGCTGCGCCGGGTGTTCGCAGTGATCGAGTCGCGCGGCCGCGGTGCCCACGACGTCCGTGATGCCGGCGCGGCCGGCGAGGTCACCGGCGCCAGCCGCGAGTGGCGTTTCGGCGACGAGCAGCCTCTCGACGTCGTGCGCACCGTCCGCAATGCCGTGCTGCGCACGGCCGGCGCGAACGTCACTCTCGCGCCGGAGGACTTCGAGATCGTCGAGACCGAACGCCGCTCCTCTGCGGCGATCGCGCTGCTCGTCGACATGTCCTACTCGATGGAGTTACGCGGCACGTGGGGCGAGGCGAAGACCACCGCGCTCGCGCTGCACTCGCTGGTGACCACGAAGTACCCCCAGGACGCCATCGAGATCATCGGCTTCAGCGACTACGCGCGGGTGATGTCCACCGGCGCGCTCGTCGACCACGACTGGGACCGCGTGCAGGGCACCAACCTGCAACACGGCCTGATGCTGGCCCGCCGCCATCTCGACAAGCACCGCGGCGCCGAGCCGGTGATCCTGGTGATCACCGACGGCGAACCGACCGCCCACCTGGCCTCGGACGGGTTCGCCGACTTCGCCTGGCCACCGACCCCGGAGACGATCGCAGCGACCCTCGCGGAGGTCGAGCGCTGCACGCGCCGCGGCGCGGTGATCAACATCTTCATGCTCGACGACGATCCGCGGCTGGTGCGATTCATGCAGGAGGTCGGACGTCGCAACGGCGGACGGGTGTTCCAGCCCAAACAGGGCGCGCTGGGTGAGTACGTCGTCGCGGACTACCTCACCAGTCGCCGCGGCCGCCGCCGTGCCGCCGGCTGACCCGCAGCACCCGCAGGCGCGGCGGGTCGAGTCCCGGATCGCCGGGCACGGCCTGCACGCCACCGATGCCATCGGGACAGGCTCCATTGCCGTCCGGGTCCCTACCGCGCCGTCCGCCCCCGACGATCTCGGCCCGCTCAACCACAGTTGCGACCCGAACCTCGGGTGGGCCGACGACACCACGCTCGTCGCACGCCGCGACATCGTCGCGGGTGAGGAACTGACCGTCGACTACGCCACCTGCGTGACCGATCCGGACTTCGTCCTCTACTGCCACTGCGAGACCTATCGCTGCCGCCAGGTGATCGAGGGCACCGACTGGCAGATCCCGCAGCTACGGCTGCGTTACGCGGGTCACTGGCACCCCACGGTGCAACATCTCATCGAGACCGACGGTCGATAGCCTGCGGGCATGTACAAGATCCTGCTCGCGCTGCACATCCTGTTCGCCGTGTTCGCCATCGGGCCGCTGGTCCACGCGGCGACCACCGCGAGCCGGGGGGTGCGGCACGGCGACGGCGCGGCCACCGCGAGCGCCGCGCGGATGCTGCGGATCTACTCCTATGCGTCGCTGCTCGTCGTCATTGCCGGCTTTGCCCTGATGAGCTCCACCAACTCCTACACCCACCAGAAGACGGCGGAATTCGCCGACACCTACATCTGGCTGTCGCTGCTGCTGTGGGCGGTCGCGATCGCGCTCATCCTGATCGTCATCGTGCCGACCCTCACCCGCGCCACCGCGCTGATCACGCAGCAGGACTCGGTCGTCGCGCTGACGGCGCGGGTGGCCGCCGCCGGCGGCGTGGTCGGGCTGATCTTCGCCGGCATCGTGTTCCTGATGGTCTACCGGCCCGGCGGCTGACATGTGGGTCGGCGTCGTCGACCCGGCGCGCACCCGCGACCTGCGCCGATCGGTGCTGCGCTCCAGGTTCGCGCCGGGGCAGCCGCTGCCCGGCGACGAGCTTGCCGACGCCGTGCACCTCGCCGCCTGCGACGACGACGGCACCGTGGTGTGCACGTGCTTCGTGTATCCCGACCCGTGCCCGTGGCTGCCCGCCAGACCGGCCTGGCACCTGCGCCAGATGGCCACGCTGCCCGGCCGGCGCGGCGCCGGATACGGCCGCGCGGTCCTCGACGCCGGGCTGGACGCCGCCCGCGCAGCCGGGGCGCAGGTGCTGTGGTGCAACGCCCGCGAACCGGCCACGGGCTTCTACCGGCGCGCCGGATTCGACGTGCACGGCGAGGTCTACCTCGACGCGGAGACCGGCGTGCCGCACCGGCACATGTGGCGAGAACTTTTCCCGACCCCCACCTCGTCCACCAGGTGAGGGGGGACTGCCGGTGCGTGACGACGCGGGGTTCCGCTCGTTCGTCGAGGCGAACGGCGCCACGCTGTTGCACGCTGCCCGGCTACTGACCGGCGACCATCACCGGGGCGAGGATCTGGTGCAAACCGCATTGACAAAGGTGTACCTCAAGTGGGGGCGGATCGACGCGCCGCTGCCGTACGCACGCAAGGCGCTGGTGACCGCGCACATCGACCAGTCACGTCGCAAATGGTGGGGCGAACGCCCCACCGAGATCCTGCCCGAGCAGTCGGCGCCGGACAGCGACTCCGGCACGTCGGACACCCGCGACGAGCTGCGCCGCATGCTCGCCGGCCTCGAGCCGCGCGAACGCGCCGTCGTCGTGCTGCGCTACTACTGCGACCTGTCCGAGCAGGACACCGCCGCCACGCTCGGCATCCCGGTGGGCACCGTGAAGAGCAGTTGCTCACGTGCACTCGCCCGGTTGCGGGTCGAGGCCGGGACGGGAGGGGCAGCGTGAGTCCGTCCGAGTTCGACCTGCGCGCGGCCCTGCACGACGGTGAGGGCGACCCCGTCGATGCCGGCACCGTCATCGCGGCCGGTCAGGCGCGGATCGCGCGGCGGCGAACCTATCTGCGCAACGGCGCCGGCACCGCAGTGCTGTTGGCCGCCCTGGTCGGCGGCGGGATCGCCGTCTTCAGCGGCGGCACCCACCACGATTCGGCAGGCGGCGGTCAGGCCGCCGCTTCATCTCGAAAGGCCGATGCCGGGGCCGGTGCGGCCGGTGGCGCGGCGGCACCCAGTGCCTCGGCCCGCCAGGTCTGCGCCCGGCGTCGCGCCCGCGCTCATGTGCAGGGCGAGCGCGCCCGCGGCGCCCGCAGCACGCACGGCCGACCCGTCGGCGCGGCTGTTCGCCAAGCCGGTCAGCCAGATCGTGGTGTGCGCGTATCCAGCCGGCAACCAGAGCGGTCGTCCGCGGGCGACCGTCCTCACCGGCGGGCAGGCGCGAACCTTCGCAGCCAGCCTCGAGGACGCCTCGCGGACCCGGCCCGCCGGCGCCTGCCCCGAATACATCTCGGCCGACGAACGGCGGTTGACGGTCACCGCCTTCACTGCGGATGCCAAACCGTTACCGGTCGTGGTCACCACCATCAACGCCACGCCGTGCCGGGTGGTCGTCAGCAACGGCACTGCGGTGCGCTACGCGTGGTCACCGCCGCTCGACCTCGGCCCGGTGCTGAAGAAGTTGGTCGGACCGGGGGCCGTCGTTCCGAAACAGGGCTCGCCGGCGCGCAGCTGACTCACCAGCCACGCAGCCGGCGCGGCCCGGTGTCCGGGCGGGCTGTTGCGGCGCCCACTCTCATTCGCGAACGGGCGACCGCGACCTCGCGCGGGCCGGCGCGCGCGGTGAGTGCGGCGGACACGACCTCCGGCAGCGCGTCTGCCAGTGCCGACAGCCGCAACGCCAGATCGACGAGCAGATCCGGGTCGGTACTGGGACCGCCGCCGTAGCCCTCGAGCAACGGCGCGGCACGCGGTGTGGTGATCAGTTCGCCGGCATCGACGGAGGTGAGCGGCACCGCCGCGTAGGCGAGATCGTGCAGCAGCTCGGTGGCCACGCCACTGATCCCGAACGACACCAGTGCGCCGAACGAGCGATCATCCTGAATCGCGAACTCGACGCTGATCCCCTCGGCGTCACCATCGCTACGGATTCCGAAGTGTTCCAGCAGCGTGGTCGTTTCCTCGGCGGTGAGGTCGCGACCCTCCGGCGCGTCGGCCAGGGCCCGGTCGACGATCTCGCGAGCCGCCAGTGGGTGCACGTTGCGCAGTGTCGGCACGAGCGACGCCGGCCGCCGCCGCCACTCCGCATATCGGTACACCCGGGCCAGCGAGCGGACCGCGCGCTCGGGGGTCGAGTACGACGGCACCGAGCCCCGCGGCGGGTACGAATCGCCGGCCGCGGCCAACGACTCGGTGATGCCCTCGAAACCGAGGAACGTCGACACCACCGGCTTGCTGCTCTCGGCGATCGCGCCGCGCACCGCGGCCGCGACGTCCTCGGACGCGGCCGACTGCAACGGCGGGACGAACACGGCCACCACCGCGTCGACGCCGGGATCGGCCAGCGCGGTGCGCAGCGCGCTGACGTAGGCATCGGCAGCGGCCTCGACGCCGACATCGACGAGGTGCGCGAGCTGCAGGCGCTCCTGGGTCAGCGCATTCGTCACCAGCACCCCGAGGGCCGTCGAGTTGCCGATCACCGCCACCCGCGGGCCCTCCGGCAACGGCTGGGAGGTGAGCAGCAGGGCGACGTCGAAGAGGTCGCCGACGGTCTCGACGCGGATGATCCCCGAGGCCTCGAACAGCGCCCGCATATTGACGTCCGGCACCTCCACGGACGTCTGGGCGAGGCCGGGCACCATCGGGCCGGTGTCGCTCTTGACCGCGACGATCGGCTTGCGGCGACCGAGGCGGCGCGCGACCCGGGCGAACTTGCGCGGATTGCCGAAGCTCTCCAGGTACATGAGGACGACGTCGGTGCGCGGGTCGGTCTCCCAGAACTGCATCAGGTCGTTGCCCGACACGTCGGCCCGGTTGCCCGCCGACACGAACGTCGACACGCCCAACCCGCGGCGGGCCGCCTCGCCCAGCACCGCGACACCCAACGCTCCGGACTGGCAGAAGAACCCCGCCCGGCCGAGCAACGGAGGCAAGGGTGCGAGCGATGCATTGAGCCCGACCGCGGGGTCGGTGTTCACGATCCCGAGACAGTTTGGGCCCACCACGCGCATGCCGTGGGTTCGTGCCGAGGCCACCAGCGCGCGCTGCGCCCCGGCACCCGCGACGCGCTCGGCCTCGTCGCCGCGCTCGCCGAACCCGCCGGAGATCACTACCAGCCCGTGCACGCCGCGAGCAGCGCACTGCTCCACGACCGCGGGCACCGCCGGCGCAGGTACCGCGACCACCGCGAGGTCGATGTCGTCGGGCACGTCGTGGACCGAGGGGTAGGCCCGCACGCCGCGCACGTGCCGCGCATCCGGGTTGATCGGGTAGAGCGGGCCGTCGAGGCCCATCCGCAGCAGATTGACGAAGACCGCATTGCCGATCTTGCCGGCCTCGTTGCTCGCCCCGACCACCGCCACCGACCGCGGCTGGAGCAGCCGGCCGATCGAGCGCGCCTCGGCCCGCTGCTCGCGCTCGCGCATCACCGTCTCGGTAGTTTCGGTTTCCGCAACGTCGAACTCGAGCGTCATCTCGCCGAAGTCGACATGGCGGGTGATCTCGTACCCCGCGTCGCGGAACACCCGCAACATGCCGTGGTTCTCGGCAAGGACGATCGCGACGAACCGCTTGACGCCGATGTCGCGGGCAGCGGCCGCGAGGTGTTCGAGCAGCACCGAGCCGATGCCGCGGCCCTGCTGATCATCGGCGACGACGAACGCGACCTCGGCGCTGTCGCTGTCCGGTGCGCGTTCGTAGCGGCCGACCGCGATGATCCGCTCACCCAGCACGGCGACCAGCGCCACCCGGTCGTGGTGGTCGACGTGGGTGAACCGATGCAGATCGCGGTCCGGAATCCGCGGATAGGCCGAGAAGTAGCGCAGGTAGCGGGTGCGCTGGGACAGACCACCGTGGAACGCCACGAGCGCTTCGGCGTCGGAGCGGCGGATCGGGCGCAGGTGCACGATGCCACCGTCGGCGACGATGACGTCGGCCTCCCAGTGCGCCGGTGGCTGCGGCTCGGCGTCCACGTCGGTTCCCGGTCGGGTCAGTCACGGGGATCGTCCGGGTCGAGGCCGTGCAGCGGGTACACCGCCCGCCGCGTCGCGCCGATCGCACCGTCGAGCCAACCGCTGCCGCCCGGACCCCACGCCCGGACCTCGGGCACCGGCCGCTCGCCCATCGTCTGCGGCAGCTCGCCACGCGCCCCTCGCGCCCGGACATACTCCTGCCAGCCCGTCGGGATCGCGGTGTCGGCCGCCACGGGTTGCCCGCTCGCCTCGGCGAGCAGGTGCGTCCAGGTCCGCGGCACGCACCGCACCAACCCGTACCCGCCACCGCCGAAGGCCAGCCAGCGCCCACCTGACACCTCGTGCGCGAGCGAGTGCAGCGCGGCGATCGCGGTGCGCTGTCCGTCGACGGTCAGCTCCAGGTTCGCGAGCGGGTCCTGGTGATGGGTGTCGCAGCCGCATTGGGTGACCAGCACGTCCGGTGCGAACGTGCGCAGCAGGCCGGGCACCACTGCTTGGAAGGCGCGCAACCAGCCGGCGTCATCGGTGCCCGGTGGCAACGCCACGTTCACCGACGTGCCCTCAGCCGCGCCCACACCGACCTCGGTGGGGAGGCCCGTGCCGGGGAACAGCGTGCGCGGGTCCTGGTGCAGGCTGATCGTCAGCACCCGCGGGTCGTCGTAGAACGCGGCCTGGACACCGTCGCCGTGGTGGACGTCGACGTCGACGTACGCGACTCTGGTCGCGCCGGCCGAGAGCAGGGTGCGGATGGCCAGCGCGGCGTCGTTGAACACGCAGAACCCGGACGCGTAGCCGCGCATGGCGTGGTGCAGGCCGCCGGCGATGTTGACCGCGTGCTCCACCTCACCGGACCACAGCCGCAGCGCGGCCTGGGCCGAACCGCCGGCGATCAGCGCAGACGCGTCGTACATCCCCGGGAACACCGGATCGTCGGTGGTGCCGAGCCCGAAACCGGAGAACGTCGGGTCCTCGCTCGCGGCGCGTACCGCGTCGAGGTACGCAGCGTCGTGGACGGTCAGCAACTGCTCCTCGGTGGCCGGTCGCGGCACCGTGAGATCGAGCGCGTCGAGCACCCCGAGCTCGCGCGAGAGCCGGATGGTGAAGTCGAGCCGGATCGGGTTGAGCGGATGGTCCCCGAAGTCGTAGGCCAGATACTGCTCGTCCCAGATCGCGCCGGTTCGGCAAACCATGTCATGAACGGTACTGACGCCGACTACCGTGACCGCGTGGTGCACCCCGCGTATCCGATCGAGACCGATCGGCTGTTGCTCCGTCCCCTCGACCCCGACCGTGACACCGACGACGTGTATGCCTACGCCTCACGTCCGGACGTCTGCCGCTACATCCCGTTCGAACCGAAGGATCGCGACCAGGTGCAGGACTGGCTCGCGTCACGGCGATCGACGCTCGACGACGAGGGTCAGGCACTCGGCCTGGCCGCCGAGTCACGAACGACCGGGCGGGTGATCGGCGACCTGGTGCTCTTCTGGCGCAGCCGCGAGCACGGGTGCGGTGAGATCGGCTACGTCTTCAACCCGGAGGTGCACGGCCAGGGCTACGCCACCGAGGCATGCACTGCCGTGCTCGAACTCGCCTTCGAGGGTCTCGGCCTGCATCGCGTGGTCGCTCGTATCGACGCCCGCAACGATCCGTCTGCGGCGGTGCTGCGCCGGCTCGGCATGCGACAGGAGGCCTATTTGGTCAGCAACGAGTGGTTCAAGGGAGAGTGGACCGACGAGATCGACTTCGCCATCCTGGCCAGCGAATGGCGCAGCGCCCGCCCGACCGGAAGGACCTCCTGATGCCCTCGGTGCTCGACACGTTCCGCCTCGACGGCCGCGTCGCCGTCGTCACCGGCGCCTCCAGCGGCCTCGGCGTCGGCTTCGCGCAGGCCCTGGCCCAGGCCGGGGCCGACGTCGTACTGGGCGCGCGCCGCGAGGACCGGCTCGCCGAAACCCGCTCGGTGGTCGAGGCCGAGGGGCGCCGCGCGCTCGCCATGCGCGCTGACGTGACCGACCCCGACGACTGCACGGCGCTGGTCGACGCTGCGATGCGTGAGTTCGGCAAGGTCGACATCCTCGTGAACAACGCCGGGCTCGGCACCGCCGTCCCGGCCACCAAGGAGTCGCCGGAGGAGTTCCGCGCGGTCATCGACATCAACCTCAACGGCTGTTACTGGATGGCCCAGGCGTGCGGCCGGGTGATGCAGCCGGGCAGCTCGATCGTGAACATCTCCAGCGTGCTGGCCCTGATGAGCATGGGGTTGCCGCAGGCTGCGTACACGGCGAGCAAACTCGGCCTCATCGGCCTCACCCGAGATCTGGCTCAGCAGTGGGGCGAGCGCAAGGGCATCCGGGTCAACGCGATCGCGCCGGGCTACTTCGCGTCGGAGATGACCGACCAGCTCCAGGGCGACTTCGTCACCGAGCGGGTGATCCCGCGCACCCTGTTCGGGCGCCTCGGCACTCAGATGGAGCTGAACAGCACCCTGGTGTTCCTGGCCAGCGACGCAAGCAGCTACATCACCGGGATCACGGTGCCCGTCGACGGTGGGATGCTGACGCGTTAGGCCGCAGCCGGTCGGATCAGGCCAGCGCCTGGGCCAGATCGGCGAGCAGGTCGTCGATGTCCTCGATGCCGACCGAGAGCCGCAGGAGATCGTCGGGCACTTCCAGCGGGGAGCCGGCGACGCTCGCGTGCGTCATCCGGCCGGGGTGCTCGATCAGCGACTCCACGCCGCCGAGCGATTCGCCCAGCGTGAAGACCTCGACGAGCCCACACACCTTGAGGGCGGTCTCCTCGCCGCCGCGCAGCGTGCACGACACCATGCCGCCGAAGCCGCGCATCTGGCGCACGGCAATCTCGTAACCGGGATGCTCGGGCAGGCCGGGGTAGTACACGCGGTCGACGGCCGGATGCGATTTCAGAAATTCGACGACGCGCTCGGCGTTGGCGCAGTGCCGATCCATTCGCACGCCGAGGGTCTTGATACCGCGCATCACCAACCACGCGTCGAACGGCCCGGCCACGGCGCCGATCGCGTTCTGGTGGAACGCGAGTTGCTCGCCGAGCGCAGCGTCCTTCACCACGAGCGCGCCCCCGACGACGTCGGAGTGGCCGCCGAGGTACTTCGTGGTCGAGTGCACCACGACGTCGGCGCCGAGTTCGAGCGGCTGCTGCAGGTAGGGCGAGGCGAAGGTGTTGTCGACCACCAGCAGCGCGTCTGCGCCGTGGGCGATGTCGGCCAGCGCGGCGATGTCGGCGATGCCGAGCAGCGGGTTGGTCGGGGTCTCGCACCACACCACCTTGGTGTCCGGACGGATCGCGGCACGCACTGCCTCGAGGTCACCGAGCGGGACGGGTGTGTATTCCACGCCCCAGCGCGAGTGCACCCGGGCGATCAACCGATAGGTGCCGCCGTACGCGTCGTTGGGCACCACGACGTGCGCGCCCGGTGTGCAGACCGTGCGCAGGAGGGTGTCCTCGGCGGCCAGCCCGCTGGCGAACGCCAGACCCCGGGTGCCGCCTTCCACGGCCGCCAGCAGCTCTTCCAGCGCGGTACGGGTCGGGTTGGCGCTGCGGCTGTACTCGTAACCGCCGCGCGTGCCTCCCACGCCGTCCTGCTTGTACGTCGAGGTGGCGTAGATCGGCACGGTGACCGCGCCGGTGTACGGATCCGGTTCCTGCCCAGCGTGGATCGCCAACGTGTCGAAGCCCGTCATGGCATCGACGCTACCCACCCCCTCCCGTGATCAAGAGCGCGATTCGGTCGTCTGACGACCGAATCGCGCTCTTGATCACCGTGGTGCGGCGAGGTGGCCGAGCAGGTCTTGGCGGGTGAGCACGCCGGCAGGCTTGCCGTCGACGTGCACGAGCAACGCGTCGGCCTCCCCCAGCGCGGCGACCGCCGCGGCCACCGGCTCGCCCGACCCGATGATCGGCAACGGTTCGGACATGTGCGGCTCGACCGCGTCCGACAGCGACGCCGTGCCGGTGAACAGCGCGTCGAGCAGCACGCGTTCGGACACCGCGCCGAGCACCTCGCCGGCGGTCACCGGTGGTTCGGCCGCGACGATGGGCATCTGCGACACCCCGTACTCGCGCAGGATGTCGATCGCGTCGCGCACCGTCTCGTTGGGATGGCCGTGCACCAGCGAGGGCGTGTCACCGGACTTGGTGCGCAGCACGTCGGCAACCGTCGTCACCCCGGCCGCGCCGGCGAACCCGTAGTCGGCCATCCACCCGTCGTTGAAGATCTTGGACAGATAGCCGCGGCCGCCGTCGGGCAGCAACACCACGATCACGTCGTCCGGGCCGCCGCGGCCGGCGACGTCCAACGCTGCGACCACGGCCATCCCGCACGAACCGCCGACGAGCAGGCCCTCCTCGCGGGCCAGTCGCCGGGTCATGTCGAAGGACGCCTTGTCGGAGACGGCGACGATCTCGTCGCAGATGTCCCGGTCGTAGGTCTCCGGCCAGAAGTCCTCACCGACGCCCTCGACGAGGTAGGGCCGGCCGGTGCCGCCGGAGTAGACCGAACCCTCCGGATCGGCGCCGACGATCCGCACCGCGCCCTGCTCCTTGAGATAGCGGCCGGTGCCGCTGATGGTGCCGCCGGTGCCGACGCCGGCCACGAAATGCGTGACCCGGCCGTCCGTCTGGGCCCAGACCTCCGGGCCGGTGGTCTCGTAGTGCGAGCGCGGGTTGTTGGCGTTGGCGTACTGGTTGGGCTTCCACCCGCCGGGGCGTTCGCGAGCCAGCCGGTCGGAGACGGCGTAGTAGGAGCGTGGATCCTCCGGCGCCACAGCAGTCGGGCACACGACCACCTCGGCACCGTAGGCCCGCAGCGTGTCGATCTTGTCCTGGCTCACCTTGTCCGGGCACACGAACACGCAGTGATAACCGCGCTGCTGCGCGACGATTGCCAACCCGATCCCCGTGTTGCCCGATGTCGGTTCGACGATCGTCGCGCCCGGTCGGAGCTGGCCGGACTCCTCCGCGGCGTCGATCATCCGCACCGCGATGCGGTCCTTCACCGAGCCTCCGGGGTTGAAGTACTCGATCTTGGCCAGCACCAGCGGCGCCAGCCCCTCAGTGACCCGGCGCAGCCGCACGAGCGGGGTGTCGCCGATCAGGTCGACGACGGAATCGCTGTAACTCATGCCCAAAGGCTGCCACGGATCACAAGGGTTCCGGCGCGCCGTCCCTGGCATCGCCCGCTAACCTGCAAAGAGTGACTGCCCGACCCCGCGCCAAGCGCATTGCGCGCTATGCGGGTGGTGGGCTGGGCACCGCTGTGGTCACCGGCGCGGCCGGACTGTCGGCGCTGCTGTGGGGCGAGATCAAGCTCGCCGAACGGCGCATCCCGATCGCCAAGGACCCGCCACCGCCCTCGGACGACACGGTCTGGGCCGCTGCGGGTGTGAGCCGCACCCGGCCGCCGATCCGCATCGCGATGCTCGGCGATTCACTGGCCGCGGGTTACGGCACCTATCGCGATCGCGACACCTCGGGCGCGCAGATCGCCATCGGGATCTCCGAGGCCGCGCGCCGTCCGGTGCATCTGTCCAACGTCGCGGTCGTCGGCGCGGAGTCGAGTGACTTGCCGACGCAGTACGAGCGTCTGGGCCGGTCCCGGCCCGAGCTCGTCATCATCGTGATCGGCGCGAACGACGTGACCGCGCGGGTGAAGCCCAAGACCGCCGTTCGCTTCGTCGAGCAGACTGTGCTGCGCCTGCGTACCGGCGGCATCGAGGTGGTCGTCGGCACCTGCCCCGATCTGGGCACCATCCGCCCGCTCGCGCAGCCGTTGCGCTCGTACGCGCGGCGCATGTCGCGCCGGATGGCCCGCGAGCAGACCGTTGCCGTGGTGCGCGCGGGCGGCCGGGCGGTATCGCTCGGCGACCTGCTCGGCCCGCTGTTCATGACGAGCGAGCACTACTTCGCCGAGGACCGTTTCCACCCGTCGGCGGCCGGTTACGCCGAGGCGGCCGCGGCCATCGTGCCGTCGTGCCTGGACGCGCTCGGGTTGCGCACCCGGGCCCGCTCGGCCAGCCCGTTCACCACCCGACGGGTCAAGTCCGCGAAGAAGGCGGCCGCGCAGTCGGTGAACCACCCCGGCACGGAAGTCGCTGCTGCCGAGCACTTCGGCCGGCGCGAGGGCTGGCGCGGCCCGCTCGCCCAGCTGCGCCGACGCCGCCCGCAACGTGCGCCCGAGACGTCCCCCGAGGCCGCCGTGCCGGTGCCCACCACCCCGTCCAACTAGAGGAGCGCAGCCATGCCCGAAGCCGTCGTCGTCGCCACCGCCCGATCGCCGATCGGACGAGCGGGCAAGGGCTCGCTGGTGAGCATGCGCCCGGACGACCTCGCCACCCAGATGGTGCGCGCCGCGCTCGACAAGGTGCCGGCACTCGACCCGCACGACATCGACGACCTGATGCTCGGCTGCGGGCTGCCCGGCGGCGAATCCGGCCACAACATGGCGCGCCGCGTCGCCGTGCAGCTCGGCTACGACGACCTGCCGGGTACCACGGTCAATCGCTACTGCTCGTCGTCGTTGCAGACATCGCGAATGGCGTTTCACGCCATCAAGGCCGGCGAGGGTGATGTGTTCATCTCCGCCGGCGTCGAGACCGTCTCGCGCTTCGCTCGCGGCACGTCCGACCAGGCCGACGCCCACAACCCGGTCTTCGACGAGGCCGAGCAGCGCAGCGCGAAGACCGCCGAGTCGGGTGCGAGCGAATGGCACGACCCGCGCGGCGACGAGCTGCTGCCCGACGTCTACATCGCGATGGGCCAGACCGCCGAGAACCTCGCGCTCTACAAGGACGTCAGCCGCGAGGACATGGACCACTTCGGCGTGCGATCGCAGAATCTCGCCGAGCAGGCGCTCGCCAACGGCTTCTGGGCCCGCGACATCACGCCGGTGCAACTGGCCGACGGCACCGAGGTGAGCAAAGACGACGGTCCGCGCGCGGGCGTGACCTACGAGGGGGTCGCCGGGCTCAAGCCGGTGTTCCGGCCCGACGGGCGTGTCACGGCGGGCAACTGCTGCCCGCTCAACGACGGCGCCGCGGCCGTGATCATCATGAGCGACCGCAAGGCCGCCGAGCTCGGGCTCACCCCGCTGGCGCGCATCGTGGCCACCGGCGTCAGCGGGCTGTCGCCGGAGATCATGGGCTACGGCCCGGTCGAAGCGTCCAAGCAGGCCCTGGCCCGCGCCGGCATGCAGATCGGCGACATCGATCTCGTCGAGATCAACGAGGCGTTCGCCGCGCAGGTCATCCCGTCCTACCGCGACCTCGGCATCGACCTCGACCGGCTCAACGTCAACGGCGGCGCGATCGCCGTCGGCCACCCGTTCGGCATGACGGGGGCCCGGATCACCTCGACGCTGCTCAACTCACTGCAGTTCCACGACAAGCAGTTCGGCCTCGAAACGATGTGCGTGGGCGGCGGCCAGGGCATGGCGATGGTCTTCGAGCGGCTGAGCTGATCCGTCGCCCACCGCAACCGATTCCGATTTGTCTCGTTGAATCCCCTAGCAGCCTGTCCGGCGGTGTAGCGGAGGGGGATCGCCGGCCACGCTGACGGCAATCAGGGACGAGCCCAACAACGGCTCGTCCCTGACTTGTCGAAGGGTCGCGGGTCGTCAGCGCCGGGCGTAGCCGAGCAGCCGCAGGATCTCGATGTAGAGCCAGATCAGCGTGACGACCAGGCCGAACGCCGCGTACCAGGCCAGCTTCTGCGGTGCGCCCTGGCGGATGCCGCGCTCGATGAAGTCGAAGTCCATCACCAGATTCATCGACGCCACGACGATGCAGACCAGGCTGAACAGGATGCCGATCGGGCCCGCGGTGCGCAGTTCGAGCCCGCCCGGGGTGAACAGGTAGGCGATCAGGTTCACGAGCATCAGCCCGAACACGCCGATGGTGGCGCCCACGACGATGCGGGTGAACCGCGGGGTGACCCGGATCGCGCCGATCTTGTAGACGAACAGCATGCCGGCGGCCACCACGATCGTGCCGGTGACGGCCTGGACGACGATGCCGGGCCATCGCTCGTTGAACGCGTGGCTGATCGCGCCGAGCAGCACGCCCTCGAAGACCGAGTAGATCAGCGCGGTCGCCGCGTTGACCTTCATGGTGAAGGCCATGTAGAGGCCGAGCGCCAGGCTGCCCATCAGCGAGATGAGCAGGGCAGGCAGGAACAGGTTGTCCGGGAGCGCGAACCAGGCGAGGGCACCGGTGACGACGATCGTGCCCAGCATGGCGCCGGTACGCACGACGACGTCGTCGAGGGTCATGTACTGGGCGGCCGGACGCGGGCCCGCGTAGGCGGGCTTGTCGAACATGACCTGCAGGTCGCCGGCCGACGGCGTGTTGTCGCCACCGGACGCACGGCCGAATCGGCTGATGACTGGGTTCTGGGCCACCGAGCCCGACCTCCTCGCGTTCACGGCAGCCGCGTACTGCTGCCTCTGGGTTCAGAACGAACGATAACCTGGCGCCGTTCCCCCGAGATCAGCCTCGGCTCATCCCAGCCGCGTGCCGCCGGCTCGACCAGCGGTTCTGCAACCAGATGATCCCGGTGATCAAGGCCGTCGAGAGCACGCAGGTGAGAATGACCGACACCACGGGGTACCCGGCCGGCGCCGTCCCGACGAAGTAGGCGCTCGCGCAGGTGAGCGCGGACCACAGCGCTCCGCTGATCGACGACCAGAAGACGAACTTGGGATACGGCATGCGCACCACCCCGCCGAGAGTCGCGTTGAGCGCGAACCGCACCCCCGGGATGTAGCGGCCGAACAGCGGGAACACCGGCCCCCGTTGGCGGCCAGCACCGCGCCGGCATTCAGGGACGTCGACCGCCCAGCGCACGATCCGAGCGGTGGGCACCGATCGGCGTGCCGGTGCGGGGGCGCGTTCACCGCATATCAGGCTAATCGACACCCGAACCGGCGCCGATCAAGCGAAACGCCGCGGCGGAAGTCTTTCCGGGCCGGCGCGCGGGTCTACCTTGGCCCCGACGACGCGGCGAGCGGAGAGGCGCGATGACGAGATCCCGAACGAGCGGCTGGGTCGGATGGATCGTGTTCGGCGCGTTCATGCTCATCATGGCCGGCACGTTCGACATCATCTGGGGCCTCACCGCGATCTTCCGCGACCAGGTCTTCGTCGTCGGCCGCAACGGCAACGTGGTCAACTTCGACTACACGGCGTGGGGATGGCTGCACCTCATCCTCGGCATCGTCGCATTCGTCACCGGACTGGCGTTGTTCACCGGTCGGTACTGGGCGCGCGTGGCAGGCGTCCTGCTCGCGTTCATCAGCGCCGTGGCGCAGCTGCTGGTGATCTTCTCCTACCCGGTCTGGGCGGTGATCGTCATAGCGCTCGACATGCTGGTCATCTACGCAATCGTCGCGCACGGTGAGGAAATGGACGCCTGACAGGTCCCGCCCGCGAACTCATCTACACCGGGTGAGCCGAGCCGATCGATCGCGCATATGGTTGAAGCCCGATCACGCCTGCCGAAAGGGTTCCCGCATATGTCCGACGGACCGGTCGAGTACCTCGTCGTCGAATTCCCCGGCAACGAGTTCCATGGCGATCTCGTCGCCGCGCTCAACGATCTCGTCACCACCCGGACGGTGCACATCCTCGACCTCGTACTGGTCGCGAAGGACGCCGACGGCAACGTCGAGGCGCTCGAGATCGACGACCTCGACAGCGAGATCAACGCGCTGTTCAGCGACCTCGAGGGCGAGTACGACGGCCTGTTCGGCGAGGAGGATGTCGAGCTCGCCGCGGCCGCTCTCGAGCCGGGCCACATGGCGGCCGTGATCGTCTTCGAGAACACCTGGGCGGCCCGGTTCGTCACCGCGATGCGCGCGGCCGGCGGAGTCGTGGTCGCCAACGAACGCATCCCGGCAGACATCATCGACGCAGCGCTCGCCGGGCTCGAGACAGAGGAGGCGCAAGCATGATGCGACGTGGTTTCGGCCGGGCAGGTCGCCCCGGTCTGGTCGGCACGATGGCACGCACAGCCGTGATCGCCGGCACCGCCACCGCGGTGTCCGGCGGGGTCTCCCGGCACCAGCAGGCCAAGGCCGAGGAGAAGGCCCAGGCGCAGGATTACCAGGAGCAGCAGGCCGCGCCCCCGCCCCAGCAGTACGCCCCGCCGCCGCAGCCGGAGTACGTCACCCCGCCCCCGGCGGCGCCGGCCGGCGACGATCTGCTCGACAAGCTGCAGCAGCTCGGTGACCTCAAGGATCGCGGACTGCTCACCGAGGCCGAGTTCGAGGCCCAGAAGGCCCGACTGCTCGGCAGCTGACCGGCGCAGGAGACGACGATGAGCACGCTCACGGTGTGGAAGTTCCACGACCCCGACGGCGCGGAACACGCGCTGGAGACCCTGAAAGGGCTCGCGAAGGAACACCTCATCGACGTGTACGACGGCGCGACGCTGAGCTGGGAGCCGGGCGCGAAGAAGCCCAAGACCAAGCAGATGCACTCGACCTCGGCGGCGGGGGCCCTCGGCGGATCGTTCTGGGGCTTCCTGTTCGGGCTGATCTTCTTCATCCCGCTCGTCGGCCTTGCCGTCGGCGCGGCCGTCGGCGCCATCGGCGGCGCGCTGACCAACGTCGGCATCGACGACGAGTTCATCGCCAAGGTCCGCAGCGAGATCACGCCGGGCACGTCCGCCCTGTTCGTGCTGACCGCCAACGCCGTTCAGGACAAGGTCCGCGCCGCCTTCACCGGCCAGCACGCCGAGCTCATCTCCAGCAACCTGACCGAGGAGCAGGACAAGGCGCTGCGTGCTGCGTTCTCCGACGAGTAGCCGACGCGGTCACGTTGGACGAGTCCGGCCAACAGGCGCAGCGCGAGTCCTCGCCCGCGAAGGCCGGGCGACTGCATGACGCGCTGGCCCGCGTCGACGCCGCTCGCGAACGGATCGTCTCGTCGCGGCTGAAGTACCGCCCGCTCGACCTCGCGCTCACGCTGTCCGAGCGCGACATCGCGACCGGTGGCGCGTTGATGGCCGGGGCACTCGCGTTCCGGCTGTTCCTGTGGTCGCTGCCCGCTGCCCTGCTGACGGTCGGCCTGCTCGGCTTCGACGAGAACGCCGGCAGCGACGCCGCGGACGCCGGCCTGGGGCGCTACGCCGCAGACACCATCGGAGAGGCTGCCCAGCAGGCGCGCGGCGGCCGATGGTGGGCGGTGGTGATCGGCGCCCTGTTGTTGGTCATCGTCTCTTACACGCTGGCCAAGACCGTCGTGGTGGCCACCGCGCTGATCTGGGGAGAACCGGTGCGCAAGCCGCGCCGCCCCCTGCACGCGGTGGCCGCGGTCCTGATCACGGCGGTGCTCGTGCTGGGCGTCTCGATCCTCGCGGCGTGGATGCGCAAGGACTCACCCGGCGTCGGGCTCGTCGCGACCATCCTCGTCGCCGTGGTGTGGGCGGCGATGTGGTGGCTGGTGTCCACCTGGTTGCCGCGGCCGCCCGATCTGCCGTGGTGGGGCTTGTTGCCCGGTGCGGCGCTGATCGGTGTCGGGACCCAACTGCTGCAGCTCGCCACCATCTACTACTTCAGCGCGCGGATCACCCACGCGTCGCACCTGTACGGCTCGCTGGGCGCCGCCGCGACGCTGCTGCTCTGGACGTACGTGGTGGCCCGGCTGCTGCTGGGCTCGGCCGCCCTGAACGTCGTGGTGCTCCGGGTGTACGCCCGCCCGAAATGATCAGCGCCGGTGCCCGAACGGTACATTTGGTTGCGTGAGCAACCTCGATCGGACGCCGCAGCTGCGCACCTGCGGCGGACTCGCCCAGGTCGCGCCGCGCCCGGTGCACGAGGTGTTCGCCGGCCAGCAGGTGCTGCTCGGCGAATCGACGATGGTGCGGCGCCTGCTGCCCAACCTCGGCCGGCGGCTGGTGGGGGCCTGGTGCTTCGTCGACCACTACGGGCCGGACGACATCGCCGACGTGCCCGGCATGCAGGTGCCGCCGCACCCGCACATGGGCTTGCAGACCGTCAGCTGGTTGCTGTCCGGATCGATCCACCACCGCGACAGCCTGGGCAGCGACCAGCTGATCCACCCGGGCGAGCTCGGGCTGATGACCGCAGGCACAGCCATCACGCACGCCGAACAGTCCCCGACCCCGCATCCGGCGGTGCTGCACGGCGTGCAGCTGTGGGTGGCGTTGCCGTCCGACGCGTTGTCGGTCGCGCCTGCGTGGGAGCACCACGTCGACCTGCCGGTACTGCACGATCACGGCGCGCTCGTCACCGTGCTGATGGGATCACTGGCCGAGGCGAGCTCGCCGGGTCACGCGCGCACTCCGCTGGTCGGGGCGGACATCGACCTCGAGGCCGGCGGCGAGGTGCTGCTTCCGCTCGAGCCGGAGTTCGAGCACGCGGTGCTGGTGATGTCCGGCGCGGTGGAGCTCGACGACACGACGCTCGCGCCCGGGGCGATGGCCTACCTCGGCTGTGCGCGCCGCGATCTGCGGCTGGCCGCCCCGGGCGGGGCGAGGATGTTGCTGCTCGGCGGGGTGCCGTTCGAGGAGCAGATCGTGATGTGGTGGAACTTCGTCGGGCGCAGCAACGACGACATCGTCGCCGCCCGTGCCGATTGGATGGCGGGCGAGCGCTTCGGCGACGTCGCCGGCTTACGACGGCTATCGGTTGCCGGCGCCCTCGCTGCCGCCCGGCCGACTCAAGCCCGGCGGCGCCACCCGCTGACCGACCCTCGTCGAGTGGTGCTGAAACGACTGAGTGGTGCGGTAAACCGCACCACTCAGTCTCGAACAGACCACTCGTCGGATCAGGCGGCGGTTGCCTCGCTCCGCTCGGCCTGCGCGGGCTCCAGCGCGTAGTCCAGGATCTGGCCCACGTCGCCGACCGGCCGCACATCGAGCGCCTCGAGCACCTCGGCCGGGACGTCGTCGAGATCCGGCTCGTTGCGCAGCGGGACGAACACCGTCTTCAGTCCGGCGCGCTGCGCGGCGAGCAGCTTCTGCTTCACGCCGCCGATCGGCAGCACCCGGCCGTTGAGCGTCACCTCGCCGGTCATGCCGACATCCGAACGCACCGGGCGTCCAGTGGCCAGCGACGCCAGGGCGGTCACCATCGTGACGCCCGCGGACGGGCCGTCCTTCGGCACCGCGCCGGCCGGCACGTGCAGGTGCACCGCGCGGTCGAACGCGTCGGGGTCGATGCCGTGCGTGTCGGCGTGCGAGCGCAGGTAGGACAGCGCGATGTGCGCCGACTCCTTCATCACGTCGCCCAGCTGGCCGGTCAGGGTCAGCTTCGGCTCGCCGGCCATCGAGGTGGCCTCGATGAACAGCACGTCACCGCCGGTACCGGTCACTGCGAGCCCGGTGGCCACGCCCGGCACCGCCGTGCGCTCCGCCGACTCCGGCAGGAACCGCGGCCGGCCCAGGAATTCGCGCAGGTTGTCGGCGTCGACCGCGAGCAACCCCGGCTCGGTGGCCAGGCGGGTCGCGACCTTGCGCAGCACCCGCGCGATCGCCCGCTCCAGCTGCCGCACGCCCGCCTCACGGGTGTAGACGGCGGCGATCTGGCGCAACGCGTCGTCGCTGATGCTCACTTCGGACTCGTCGAGCGCGGCGCGCTGCAGCTGCCGGGGCAGCAGGTGGCTGCGCGCGATCGACACCTTGTCGTCCTCGGTGTAGCCGTCGAGCGTGACGACCTCGAGCCGGTCGTAGAGCGCCGGCGGGATGGTGTCGGCGACGTTCGCGGTGGCCAGGAACAAGACATCGGACAGGTCGAGGTCGACCTCGAGGTAGTGGTCGCGGAACGTGTGGTTCTGCGCCGGGTCCAGCACCTCGAGCAGCGCCGCGGCCGGGTCGCCGCGGTAGTCCGAGCCGACCTTGTCGATCTCGTCGAGCAGCACGACCGGGTTCATCGATCCGGCCTCGGTGATGGCCCGCACGATGCGGCCGGGCAAGCGCGCCGACGTAGGTGCGCCGGTGCCCACGGATCTCCGCCTCGTCGCGCACACCGCCGAGAGCGACGCGAACGAACTTGCGGCCCAGCGCGTGCGCGACGGACTCGCCCAGCGACGTCTTGCCGACGCCGGGAGGCCCGACCAGGGCCAGCACCGCGCCCGATCCGCGGCCGCCGACGACCTCGAGACCGCGCTCGGCGCGGCGGCCCCGCACGGCGAGGTACTCGGTGATGCGCTCCTTGACGTCGTCCAAGCCGTGGTGGTCGGCGTCGAGCACCTCACGCGCGGCGGCGATGTCGGTCGAGTCGGTGGTCTTCGTCGACCACGGCAGCTCCAGCACGGTGTCCAGCCACGTCCGGATCCAACCGGCCTCGGGGCTCTGGTCGCTCGCGCGCTCCAGCTTGCCCACCTCACGCAGCGCGGCCTCGCGGACCTTCTCGGGCAGGTCTGCGGTGTCCACCCGGGTGCGGTAGTCGTCGGCGCCGTCCGGTTCGTCCTCGCCGAGCTCCTTGCGGATGGCGGCGAGCTGCTCGCGCAGCAGGAACTCGCGCTGGCGCTTGTCCATGCCCTCGCGCACGTCGTCGCGGATCTTCTCGGTGACTTCGAGCTCCGCGAGGTGTTCGCGGGCCCAGCCGAGCACCAGGTTCAGCCGGGCTTCGACCTCCGGGGTCTCCAGGATCTCGCGCTTCTGCTCGTCGGACAGGTACGGCGCCCAGCCGGCCAGGTCGGCCAGCGCGGACGGGTCGGTGACCTTCTGCACCGAGTCGATGACCTGCCACGCGTTGCGGCGTTGCAGGATCGCGACCACGAGGGCGCGATAGGCGTCGGCGAGTTCGCGAGCGTGCTCGGATGCGGTCTCATCCGGCACCGGCTCGGCCTCGACCCACAGTGCCGCGCCCGGTCCGGGCACGCCGGTGCCGAGCTTGGCGCGGCGGCCCGCACGCAGCACGGCCGCGGGAGCGCCGCCAGGCAGCCGACCGACCTGCTCGATCTCGGCGATCACGCCGTAGACGGGATAGCGGTCGGCGAGCCGCGGCGCGAGAAGCAGTTGCCCGGCCGATCCGTTCGACCCGGCCTGAGCGGCGTCGATGACGGCGCGGGAGTCGGTGTCGAGTTCGATCGGCACGACCATGCCGGGCAGTACGACCAGGTCGGGCGTCGACAGGATGGGCAGGGTCAACAGATCTGACATCAAACAGCCTCGATTCTTGAGCGTTATCGACTCAAGTCATCTGCGGCCTGGGTTGTTCCGCCGGGCGTCCGCTCACAGCGAACGAGCGCCGCCACACCAGCGCGCCGATGCCCAGCGCCACGATCGTGGCGGCGAACACGATGCTGCCGATCAGCGGATCGGTCAGCGTGGTCAGCACCCCCAGGCCGATGACGGGAACGGAGTTCCCGATGAAGCAGGCGATGTAGTACGTCGACACGACCTCGGCGCGCCGATCGTCGGGCGCGATCTCGTTCACCACCTGCAGGCTGCCGCGGTACCCGAGGCTCAAGGTCCCCGCGCCGAGCGCGGTGGCGATCACGAGCAGCGGCAGTGACCGGGTGGCCTGGGCCGCCACGACGAGCGCGACGGCAGGCACCAGCACGATCAGGCCGGCGGTCATCGCCGTCGGCGCAGCGAGGCGGCGGCCGAGGACGGTGAACACCACGGCGAGGACTGCGAGCTCGAACACGATCAGCCCGCTGACCGCCACGTTGGCGTTGTGCAGGTCGCGCAGCAGGATGCCCGGGATGAGCGCGAAGTAGAGCCCACCCAGCGCGAAGGAGACGAAGCCGGTCACGGCGGGTGCGGTGAATTCACGCAGCCGGTCACGCGGCACGCCGATGCGCGGATGCACGCGTACCTCGCGCAACCGACTGACCACGCGCAGATGTGATTCCCGCACGCGGCAGACAGCCGCGGCGACCACGGCCAACACCGCGATGTAGGCGTAGAACGGCAACTTCAGCGGCCATGGCGCGTACTGCGCGAGCAGGCCGCCGAGCAGCGGCCCGAGCGGCGGGCCGAACCAGCCGCCGAGGGCTGGGCGCCATATACGGG
Source organism: uncultured Actinomycetota bacterium (assembly GCA_963850835.1). Taxonomy (GTDB): domain Bacteria; phylum Actinomycetota; class Actinomycetes; order Mycobacteriales; family Jatrophihabitantaceae; genus Jatrophihabitans. The sequence goes on from CAWKNB010000015.1 coordinate 79,317, forward strand.
CGCCGGGATCACCGGCCATCGAGAGAACGATGCCGGCCTGGCTCAGTCGACGGACCGGGCGGCGACGGAGCCGGCCGCTACGTCGAGTCCCGGTCCTTGCGCGGCCGTCGGCGCCGCGTCGCGCCTACCATCACCACGCCGGCCATCAGCGCGGCCGCCCCGGCCAGCGCTAGCCCGATCGGCGCTGCACCGGTGTGCGCCAGTGACGAGTTGGACGGAGGCGGGTTGGTCGGCGGCGGGCTGGTCGGCGGTGGCGTCACCGGCGCCGGCGGCGTGACGTGGTGCGTGCTGCAACTCGTGTCGCAGTCCCCACCGGTGCCTGGCGTGGCCACGTTCGTCACGGTCACGTCGAATGCATCCGCGTCGAGCTTCACCTTGTAGGTCAGCGTGGCCTTCTCGTCCGGGTCGAGGGGCGGCACGTGCCAGATCAGCGTCGTCCCCTCGAGCGTCGCTCCGGACGGCACCGCGACCAGCGTGCCGTGCGCGAGCACGTCACTGAGGTCGTCGCGCACGACGGCGTTCGACACGACCGCCTCGGACACGTTGGTGACGGTGAGCTTGTACGTGATCGTGCTGCCCGGGTCGACCGTGCTGCCCGACTTCGGGTTACTGGTCTTCACCAGCAGCCATTTGGGCGTCACGTGTGTCGTCGAGCACGCGTCGTCGTCGGCCGCCAGGGCCCGGATGCTGGCTTGCGCCGCGGCACGCCGGGCTACCGCCGACCGCAGTTGACCCGTGTCGGCGGGCGGGCAGGTCTCGCTGCCCGGACTCGTGACCGCGTTGCGCAGCCGCACGCCCCACGCGTCGGCGTTCACCTTGACCTTGTAGCTCACCGTCTCGGTGCCCTCAGGACCGGGATCGACCAGGTGAGCGTCGTGTCGGCGATGGACGCGGTTCCGGTACTCGCCTCGACGCTGTCCGGGACGAGAGTGGCGTTGTCGAGCACGCCGGACAGGTCGTCGTTGACGATGACGTCGACAGGGTCGATGCCGGCGAGATTGCGCGCCGTCACCGTATAGGTGATCACGTCACCGGGCTGCACGGTCGAACCTGACGGCGGGTCGCTGGACTTGGCCACGTCGAACGTGCCGGGCAGCGTGTTCGTGATGGTGCAGGTCGCCTCACCGCCGAGGGGCACCGTGATGCTCGCGCCCTCCTGGGTGCCGCCTGTGCAGACCCAGTCGCTGGCGGTGTAGCCGGCCGGGCCGGCCTCGGACAGGTCGTACGTACCGGCGTCGACGGGCGCCCCCGTCACAGCGTCCGAGCCGGTCGCGCCGCTGATCGGCGTCGGCCCGCCGGCCGACAGGGTCCACTCGGTCGGCGCGGCCGCGCCCTCACCCTCGACGACCTTGACGAGTGTGAGGTGGGCGCCGAGGTCGTCGTTGACGATGACGCACGTCTCGTGCTGGTCCTCGGCGAGGGTCACGCTGGCACCGTCCTGCGTGCCGCTGCCGGTGCACTCCCAATCGCTGGCGGTGTAGCCGGGCGGGCCGCTCTCGGACAGGTCGTAGGTTCCCACCTGCACCGGCGCGTTGCTGACGGATGCGTCGCCGGTCGACCCGCTGATCGGAGTGGGCCCGTCCGCGCTGAGGGTCCAGTCGGTCGCTTCGGCGGTGCCGCCGTTGTCGTTGACGACCTGCTTGACCAGCGTCAACGTGGGCGAGATGGCCGTGTTGGTGATCCGGCAGGTGACGTCGCCGCCGCTCGGGACGGTGACCGATGCGCCGTCCTGGACCCCGCCCTCGCAGACCCAGTCACCTGGATCGAAGCCTGCGGGGCCGTCTTTCGGACAGGGCGTAGCCGCCGGAGAACACCTGCACGTGGTCGACGCCGCCGGGTGATGGTCGGGTCGCCGTTCCCCGAGACCGTGTCCTGTCCGTCGATGTCGACGGGTGTGGCCGTGAGGGTCCAGTCGGCCGGTACCTTGCCGGAACCGGTTGCGGCTGAGTCGACTTCCTTGATCAGGGTCAGGTGGGCGGGCTGGTCGGTGTTGTGGATCGTGCAGGTGACGTCACCGCCCACCGGCACGACGACCGAGGCGTCGGTGACGGTGCCGCCGGTGCAGGACCAGTCATTTGCGGTGTATCCGGCTGGTCCGCCGGACTCGGTCGAGCGTGTACGGGCCCGCAGGGACCTCGGCGTCGGTGACGGCATCGGATCCGGTGGTGCCGGAGATCGTCGTCGAGCCGCTCGCGGACAGCGTCCAGTCGGTCGGGACGCCGGTGCCGCCGAAGTTGTTCGTCACTGTCTTCTTGAGCGTGAGGTGGGCCGGCCGATCGACGTTGATCAGGGTGCAGCTGCCGGTCTGCAGCGGTGGCACGGTGACACTTCCGTCGCGCGGCTGGCCCGACGTCACCTCACAGGTGGCGGATTCGAGCTCGATATCCCGGGGGACCGGTTTCGGTGATGACGTATTCGACGTTCGGGCGGATGTCGAAGGATCGGTAGACCTCGGAGCCGGTCACGGTTATTGGCTCGAGGCCTGCGGGAACGTCGGGGCCGGTGGGCGTGGCGGTCAGTCTGAAGTCGCTGGAGACGGCCGTCCCACCATGGGTGTTGTTCACGATCTTGCGCAGCTGGAGGGTCGCGGTCTCGTTGACGGCCGTGCAGCGGACCCAGTTTCCGCGCGGCACGGTGACGCCACCGTTCAGGCCGTCACTGAACCCAGGGATGACCGTCGTGCCGTCCGGTGCGACCTCCACGCAGTCCCAGCTCACCGTGGAGCCGGGAATCGGCACAGCGTTAGGGCTGGCCCTCTGGATGTAGGTGGGCGGCCCGCCCGACTCGTCGAGCGTGTACACGACGTCGGCCGTCACATCGGCGGTCGCCGCGTCGGTCCCGGTGGTTCCCTCTGGGCCGGGGAGAGCACCTGTGGGAGCCGTGGCCCGGAGGTTCCACGCCGACGGGTCTGCACTGCCGTTGGCCACCTGCTTCACCAGGATGAGACGCTGCGTGCAGGTGACCACGTTGGTGATCCCGTAGCGGTTCGTCGGGTTGTTCAAGACCACTGTGTCGGGTAGCGGGCGGTCCACCGTCGTCCCGTTGTCGCTGGTCAGCCGACGGGACGTGATCTCGCAGAACGGGCGCCCGACGATCGTCGCCGTCTCGTCGAGCTCGACGCGTGTCGCCCTGGCTGAACCCGGTTCGGGGCACCCCCCAACCCTGGGTCGTGCCGTCGATGCGGCCCGACTGCGTCGAGGCCGGACGGCTGCTCGCCGTCGGCGTAGGTCGTGCCGTCGACGATCCAGGTCTTGTCGAGGACGACGCTCGCTTCCGGAGCTGGGTGCGCGGTTGTAGATCGTGCAGGAGAGAGGGTAGCTGGTGGCGGCGGCGGCCTGGAAGCCCAGCGCACCGGAGTTGGTGACCGGGATCGACGCGCCGGTGTCGCTTCGGACGCAGACGGCGTTGTCGCCGCCCACCTGCTGAAGCGTGAAGCCCTGTTGTTGGGTCTCCGTGACGGTGACGGGCCCGGCGGTGGTGCCACCGGTGAACGTCAGCGGGAAGTTGACCGCTCCGGTGCCGTCGGCCGTCGTCCGAGACGTCGGCGCATCGACCGAGACTCCGGCCGACCCCGCGGCAGCCATGTCCCATCCGCCGGCAGGGGTCGCTCCCGAAAATCGACCCCGCAGGTGCTGTCGAGGGCACGACCTGCTTGACCACGGTGATCGAGCCCTGGCAGTTGCCCTGAGCGAGCGCCTTCAGCGCCTCCCCGGCCGCGGCGTAGTCGGCGGTTAGGTAGTAGTCGGCGGTGTTGGTGTTGGACCCGTTGTACACGATGGGCCCGGAGATGGCCCGGAGGTTCAGGCCCGCGTTCGGGTCGGCCGTGATCGCGTCGCCGACGGCGAGGCCGAGGACGCGCGTCCTTTCGGCCTTGATGGCGTTCGCCGGAGAAGATGCCGTTCTCGACCTCGCGGATCCGGTTGAAGCTGCCCGACCCTTGTCGGGGACTGCTGTAGTTGGTCGGGTTGCCGTCGGTGATGACGACGACGACGTCGAAGCGGTTGGCGCTTCCGCAGCGACGGCGAGCCCACGGTCCCAGTTGGTTCCACCACTGGAGGTCCAGGCGGCGTAGCGCGCCTTGAAGGCATCGGCCTGCGTCTGCGTCGACACCGGCGTGAGGGTGGGGAAGTTCTACGGTCGCACCGTCGGCTGGTGAGTCGTACGAGAACGAGAAGAGGGACATCGACGACGGTGTGCCGACGAGGGAGTCGACGAACGTGTTCGCGGCTTGCTTGAGTTGCGGCAGGGCACCGGACCGTCGACCCGGACAGGTCGAGGACCAGCCCCACCCGCAGGCCGCACGTACTGGGCAGGACCGGGTTGTTGCGCGAGTTCTGCCAGATGCCGCCGGACGCCGACCTGTTGTTCGACCCGGTGTCCTCCATGAAGTTCGCGGTGGAGGTGTAGGTATTGCCTGCCTGGAGCGTAGCTCCGGTCTGGAACCGGTACGGCGTCGCCTCGGTGCCTGCCGCCGTCGACTGGCCCGTGCGCAGCGTGGCGCTGGTGTACCAACCTGATGGGGCGCTGATCTGGCGAACCCAGTATCGATGGTCCCGGTTGGCTCCCCCGGGCTGGGTCTCGCCGACCGTGATGCTGCAGTCGCCGTCCGCGTCGGACGTGCAGGTGAAGAGGCGGGCTGCCACCTGTCGCCGCCGCGTAGAAGCCGAGGACCACTCCGGCGAGGTTCGTCACTCCGTTGACGCCGAACCGGTCGCCACCCACCTTGACCGTGATCACCGCGTTGTTGCCGGTGGCCGGTGGAATAACGTTCGGGACTGCTGCGCCCGGCCCGCCGGAGGAGGTTGCGCTCGGCTTGGCCGAGCTCGACGAGGACGTTGAGCCGCTCTTGGCTGGGGCGGTCGTGGCTGGCACGGTCGTCGGCGCCGGGTCCGACGGGTCGGCGGCCGACGACGGCTTGGCTGAGGATGACTGCGCAGCCGACGACTTGTTAGCCGAGGACTTCGCAGCCGATGACTTCGCAGCCGACGACTCGGTCGGCGACTTGGCAGCCGAGCTGGACGACGGCGACGGCGTCGGGTCGTCCGCCTGGGCGGCGACCGGGACGAGGCCGAATACCGCGGCGACCGCGGCGGCCAACAGTACGGTCTTGCGCAACGCGCCGGCACGGCGCGGCGGGCGCGCGTGCCTTCCGGATCGACGACTCACCGGCGTACCTCTCCCAACAGCGCGCGGGTCCGGCAAATCGATCAACCGGCAAAAGGATAAAAGCACACTGTGAGGCGAAAGTTAATCCCTGGGGTGCAAGTGATCGATGTTGGTGTAAGTGCCGCGCAGCTTATTCGCCCACAATTCCGCCGGTGAGTTCCGCCACGATGTCGAGTTGCCCGAGGTGCCGGGCGTATTCCTGCAGCAGGTGGAACAGGATCCGCTCCAGGGTGGCCGGCGGCGCACCGTCCCAACGCGGGCCCGGCTGCCCGACCTCGTCGAGAGCGTGGCCCGCGACGATCGCCCGGGTGCGGGCCGCGCGTTGGTCGAGAGCCGCGATCAGCACGGTGAGGTTCTCCTCCGGCGCCACGTACCAGCGCTCGTCACGCGTCGTCGCCCCAGGGATCGGGCACGCGCACGGCCCTCGAAGCCCCACTCGAGCCAGCGCAGCTCGACGAAGGTGAGGTGCTTGAGCAGTTGCAGCGGGGTCCAGCCGGACGGCAGGCGACTGCGGGAGAGGTCGTCGGCCGGCAGTTCCTGGAGCTTGGCGACCAAGCGGGAGCGGAAGAAGTCGAGGTAGCCGAGAAACACGTCGGCGCGCGAGGCGCGCGGATCACTGGGCGACGGGAAGGGGACGCTCACGTCGCATCCAGAGCGTCGAGTTGCGCCTGGAACCAGTCGGCGGGCGGCAGCCGGGTGGCCGCGGCGCGCATCCGGTCGGCCCGCGCGGCGCGCTCGTCGGGCGGCATCGTGACGGCGTCATGGAGGGCGTCGGCGGTGGCGCTGACGTCGAACGGATTCACCGTCAACGCGTCTTCGCCGAGGACCTCGGCCGCTCCCGCCTCGCGGGACAGCACGACGGCGGGCGAGCGCTCGGAGAGCACGAGCGCCTCGAGCACGACCAGATTCATGCCGTCGCGGACCGGGTTGATCAAGATGACGTCGCTGCGGCGCATGATCGCAAGCCCGGCTGGGTAATCGTCGCTGATGTCGAAGAGCACCGGCGTCCAGTCGTCGGTAGAGAATTCGTCGTCGATGTCGGCGGCGAGCCGCTCGATACGTGCGGTGTACTCGTGGTAGGCGGGGAGATCTCGCGGGACGGGTTGTTGAGCACGGCGTGCACGACGCGGCCTCGCCACTCCGGCCGGGTGCGCAGCAACTCCCGGTAGGCGAGCAATCCACGCCACACGTTCTTGGTCAGCTCGGTGCGATCGACCCGGCCGATCAGCAAGCGGTCCCCCACGACGTCGTCGAGCACCTGCAGCGCGCTACGCACGCTGCCGCGGAAACCCAGCCGATGCATCTCGTCCGCGTCGGTGCCGAGCGGGAACACCGCGACCCCTGCAGGATCCACGTCGCAGATCTCCCGGGCGCAGTCACGGAACCGGTCGGCCCAGCGACGGGTGTGGAACCCGATGAGATCTGCACCGAGCACGCCGTCGACGACCGTCCGCGCGACGTCGTCGGGCAACGTGTCGAGGTAGCCCGGCAGCACCCACGGGGTATGGGTGAAGAAACCGATCCGCAGGTCCGAGCGCAGCTCGCGCATCATCCGGGGCACGAGGAACAGGTGGTAGTCCTGCACCATGACCTTGGCGTCGGGCCCCGCGGCGTCGGCCAACGCGCGCGCGAAGGGCCAGTTGAAGCGCACGTAGGCGTCCCACTGCCGGCGCCAGTTGGCGTCGAAGACCGGCTGGATGGGCAGGTCGTAGAGCCGGTGCAGCACGAATCAGAGCGTCGAGTTCGCTATGCCGTTGTAGGCGTTGCGGAACGTCAGCGGATCGATCGGCAGCATCCGCACGTCGAAGTCGCCACGCAACGCGTCGGCGACGAGCGGCAACTCCGAGACGTGCCCGTTCGGCGCCTGGCGCGCCAGCGCGCGTTCGCGGTCGTTCATCGCCGCGCACACCCAGACCGCATCGGGCACGGCGGACAGCGCGGTCTGCATCCCGGACACCAGACCGCCGCTGCCCCGGCGGACCTCGTCGTCGCCGTCGTCGACGGCCTCGACGGTGAGCGGGCCGCGGTTGGAGGCGACGAGCAACGGCGCTCGCCCGGAGTCAGTCATGCAGCCCGTCCTACCCAAGCGCGCACGTCAGGACTCCGCCCGCAGCACGTCGAGCGCGCGCCGCAGGTCACCGGGCAGCGGCGAGCTGACTCGCAGCTCTGTGCCGGTAGTGGGGTGCTCGAAGGCCAGTTCGCGGGCGTGCAGCCATTGCCGGGACAGGCCCAGGTGCCGGGCGAGCACCGGGTCCGCGCCGTAGGTGAGGTCACCGACGCACGGATGGCGTACCGCGGCCATGTGCACCCGGATCTGGTGGGTGCGGCCCGTCTCGAGGGTGATGTCGAGCAAGGTGGCAGCGCGGAACGCCTCGTCGGTCGTGTAGTGGGTCACACTCGCCCGGCCGCCGGCGACAACGGCGAACTTGTAGTCTGCTCCCGGGTGGCGATCGATGGGGGCGTCGATCGTGCCGCGGCTCGGGCCCGAGCGCGGGCACGGCGACGCGTTTACGGCCGATCTGGTCGGAGATCTGGCCGAACAGGAGCAGTGCAACGACATTGCCGACCACGTACACGGCGTAGATCAACGTCAGGGTGATCTCCGAGAACCCGAACTTGTGCTGGAACAGCGGATACAGCGGAGTCACCACCACGCTGCCCATGAAGGCGACCGTGATGATGGATGCGATCGCCACCAGCGCCGGCAGGCTCTGCACGCGCCCGGTCGATTGGCTCATCACCCTCAACCTACGGACGATGTCGGACATCTGCGCCAGACTCCGGACATGGGTGTGGAATTCCAAGTGACGTTCGACAGTGCAGACCCGGCGGCGCATGCCGGCTTCTGGGCACAGGCACTGCACTACGAGCTGGAGCCGCCACCGGAGGGGTTCGCCTCCTGGGACGCCGCGTTGGACGCGTGGGGAGTCCCGCCCGAGCGGCGCAACGACCGCTCGGCGCTGCGCGACCCCGCCGGCACGGGACCACGGGTGTTCTTCCAGAAGGTGCCGGAGCCGAAGACGGCGAAGAACCGGGTGCACCTGGACCTGCGGGCCGCGCCGGGCCTGACCGGCGACGACCGGATGGCCGGGCTGGAGGCCGATTGCGATCGGTTGGTCGGCCTGGGCGCCACCCGGGTGCAACGATTCGAGCCCGACGGCTTCTCCGCCGGCCACATCGTCATGCGCGATCCCGAGGGCAACGAGTTCTGCCTGGACTGATCGAACGGCGCAGCATCTGCAGCCCGGTGCGCATCTCGACCTGCGCCGTCTGGACGCCGAGCACCACCAGCAACGCCATGAGTTCGGGATCGACCAGATAGACGCACAACGCCGGGTCGGACAGCGCGACGGGTGAGGTCAGCGCACTCACCACGAGCACCGCCCACAGCAGCCACACCCACAGTGCGTGACCGCCGTAGCGACAGCTGAGCAGGGCGGCAGCGCGCCGAAGGATCGCCGAGGGTGTCGCCGTCATGCACCGCACGGAACACCCTGACGCAACGGCAGAGTCAAACCGCAACGTCGACTGCGGAGAATCGGGTCGTGGCCACCGATCACCTCGACGCACTCGAGATCGCGTACGCCGACCTGGCCGACGTCGCGACCGGCCTGGACGAGGTCCGGTCCTGGAGCCCGACGGCCTGCGTCGGCTGGACCGTACGCGACCTCGTGCAGCACCTGCTCGCCGACGCGCAACGTGCGCTCGTCGCGCTCGCCACCCCGGCAGACCCGCCCGCCGACAAGGACTTCGGGTCCTACTGGATCGACTCCCCCGGCGCCCCGGACAGCGACTCGCGCGGCATCCGGGCAACCCGGACCATGGCCAGCCAGTGGCGCCTGGAATACCTCACCGGGACCTACGCCGAGACCGCTCGCGCAGTCGTGACACTGGCCCGGCGCTCACCGCCGGACGACCTCGTCGCCACCCAGGGGCACGTCATGAGGGTCGATGACCTCGTCGCGACCCTGGTCGTCGAAGCCGCCATCCACCATCTCGACCTCACCGTCGGGCTCGACGACCCGGGCCCTCGCCCCGAACCGCTCGCGGTCGCCCGGGCCACCCTGGAAGCCTTGCTCGGCCACCCGGCGCCCGCGCAGTGGCCAACCGTCGACTGGGTCCGGGTTGCCACTGGGCGAGCACCCGTGCCGGACGGCTACCGGGCTGCACTCGGCGCGGACGCGGCCCGGCTGCCGCTGCTGCGGTGAGACCTCACTCGGACTGCTTGACGTTGACGCGACGGGAAGGTCGACGGTGGGGCCTATGACGACCCCCGATGCCCGATCCGGCCGGCTGCGGATCGGTGAACTGGCCCAGCTGGCCGCATCGACGCCGCGCACGATCCGCCACTATCACGCGATCGGCATCCTGCCCGAGCCGCGCCGCGACGCGTCGGGGTACCGCCGCTACGGTCCCGACCACCTCGTCCGCCTCGTGCGGATCCGCCGGCTGCGCAGCCTGGGCATGTCCCTGGACGGCATCAGCGCGCAGCTCGCCGGAGGGTCTGGCGGGCCGGACGATCTCGCACCGGCCCTGCGCGAGCTCGCCGGCGACCTCGGCCGGCAGATCGAATCGCTGCAGGTGCTGCGGCAGCGGGTGCTGGACATGGTCGACGGAGCCGCTGCCGACGCGGTGGGCCGGCCCGCGCGGGCATGGGCCGGCGAGCTGCGCCGGCACGGCCTGCTCGGGGATCGCGACGAGCTGCCCGACGGCGAGCGACGAGCCGCGGACCTGCTCGACGCGCTGCATCCGGGCGGCATCCGCGGCGTCATCGAGACCGCCTCGCCGCTGCTCGGCGACCCGCAGACCGTGGCGCGTATGGGTGAGTTGCTGACCCGGTTCCGCGCACTCACCGACGATGCCGACGACGCGACACTCGATGCCCTCGCCGCCGACTACGTCGCTCTCGTCCCGCGCATCGAGGGCGCGCCGCCGCCGATCGACGTCTCGGTCATGACGCAGCTGATCGGCGACCAGGTCTCACCGATGCAGTTGCGGCTGCTGCGCCGGGTCCGCGGACTGCTCGACGCCCGTGGCTGAGGGTGGCGGGTCGCACCACCGGCGGCAGTCGGCGATCGCCGTGAGCAGCAGATCCACCAGGAGCCGATCGCGGTCCGGGACGTCCGGCGAGGCGAGACTGTCCACCGCGTAGCGCACGACCGCTGGTGCTGTCTGGCGGGCGAACACCCGTCTGGCGCCGCGAGAGTGCGCGCGGCGCAACCGGCACCACGGTGCTGCGCCGGGCACCAGTTCGAGCGCGGCGCGCCCGAGCGGACCGGGAGCCGGGTCGCGGACACCGTCGAGCTCGGCGACCAGCCGCTCGGTGTTCACGATCGCCGTGGCGAGCACGATCTGCTGCTCCTCGCCGACGACCGGTAGGGCGGTGGTGGCCGCGTGCAGGGCGATGGCCGTGTCGATGTGCAGATCGGTTCCGGTGAGCCCGATGACGTCCGGCACGGCGCGCACCAATTGCTGGCGGTACGCGTCGGAGACCCGGTCGTTGACCTGGCGGGCCAGCGACGCGAGCAGCGGGTGGGTGCAGGCCGGATGGTCGCTCCACCGCTCCCCGGCGAGGTAGGACGCGAACTCCATGAAACACGCGCCACTGGTGGCTTTGCGGTGCTTGCCGCGCGACAGGATCGGCACGGCCTCGACGACCTGCGCCGCGGGAGTTCGCCAGTTCGCCATCTGCTCACCTCGCTTGCGGTGTGCCTATTCTGCCCTGTCCCGGGCGGTTCGGCGGCGGAGATTCGTGTCGGATCCTGCTGCGATGATGACCCGGTGGTGACCCTCGGCATCATCTTCCCGCCGGATCTCCCTCCCGAGCGGCTGCGCTCGGTGGCTCGTGCGGCCGACGCCGCCGGGTTGGAACAGCTGTGGCTCTGGGAGGACTGCTTCAAGGAGAGCGGTGTCGCCGCTGCGGCGAGCGTGCTCGCGTGGACCGATCGGCTCGCGGTCGGCATCGGCCTGCTGCCGGTGCCCTTGCGCAACGCGGCGCTCACCGCGATGGAGCTCGCCACGCTCGAGCGGCTGTTCGCGGGCCGGGTGGTGGCCGGCGTCGGCCACGGCGTCCTCGACTGGATGGCCCAGGTGGGCGCCCGGGCCGAGTCGCCGATGACACTGCTGCGCGAGTACACCGACGCCCTCTACCGGCTGCTGCATGGCGACACCGTCACGACCTCCGGCCGGTACGTGCACCTCGACGCGGTCGCGCTCGACTGGCCGCCCGACCCGCCGCCGCCGTTGCTCGTCGGCGCGGGAAAGCAGCGCACCGCGGCGCTCGCCGGCGAGCTGTCCGACGGCGTGATCTTCTCCGGCGAGACCCCGCTGCTCCAGCTGCGCGAACTGGTGCCGCGGGTGATCGAGGGGCGAACGGGCGCCGGTCGCGACGGTGCACCCGTCGTCGTGGTGTTCGTGGCGATCGAGGGGCGCCCGCCGGCCGCAGAGGTCGCCGCGCACCTCGAAGCGTTCGCGGCCGCCGGCGCCACGCACCTCGCCCTGCTGTCGGTGGGCGACGGGCCGCCGCTGGAGGAGTTCGCCGCCTTCGTGGCGCACGACGTGCGGGCCGCGCTCGACGCGTCCGGCGGCTGAGCATGGTGCAGGTCCCGATCGTGCAGGTCGACGCGTTCGCGGCCGAGCCGTTCGAGGGCAATCCGGCGGCGGTGATGCCACTGCCGGCGTGGCCCCCCGACGCGCTGCTGGCCGCGGTGGCCCGCGAGAACAACCTCTCCGAGACGGCGTTCCTGGTCTCGCAGCTGCCGTCCGAGGCCGGTGACCCGGGACCGGACCCCGCGTACCACCTGCGCTGGTTCACGCCCGCGATCGAGGTCGACCTGTGCGGACACGCCACCCTGGCGAGCGCCGCATACCTGTTCGACGACGTCCATCCCGAAGCCGGGCGGCTGCGGTTCTGGACCCGCAGCGGCTGGCTGGCGGTCGAGCGCGATCCGCAGGGCGGTTACACGATGGACTTCCCGTCCCAGCCACCGGAGCCGACCGGAATCGATCCAGTGGTTGCCGACGCGCTCGGCGTGCCGGTGCTCGAGGCGTTGCGCAGCGTGGATCTGGTCTACGTGGTCGCCGATGCGGCCACGGTGGCGGGGCTCGAACCGGACCTCGCCGTGCTGAGCCGGGTGCCGGTGCGCGGCGTGATCGTCACCGCGTCGGGCGAAGGCAGCGACTTCGACTTCGTCTCACGGTTCTTCGGCGCATTGGCCGGCGTCGGCGAGGATCCGGTCACCGGTTCGGCGCATGCGCAGCTCGCGCCGATGTGGGCGCCGCGCCTGGGCCGCACCACGCTGGTCGCCCGGCAACTCTCGGCCCGGGGCGGCACGGTGCGGTGCCGGGTCGACGGTGCCCGGACCTACCTGTCCGGCACCTGTCGGCGGTTCTTCACCGGCACCGCGGTGTTGCCCGACTGGTGATCACCAGCCGACCCGCAGCTCCCGGCTGCGCTGGTCGCGGCCCATCTCGCCGTACGGATAGTCCGCCGCCCGCGGATCGCTCGCGGCGTCCAAGGCGTCAGTTTCTGTTTCGGAAAGCGTGAGATCGGCGGCGCGCAGGTTGGCCTCGAGTTGGTCCATCGTCCGGGCGCCGAGGATGGTCGACGTGACGGCGGGCCGGGCGGTGACCCAGGCGAGCGCGACCTCGGCCATCGACACCCCTCGGGCGGTGGCGACCTCCTGCACCGCTTCGACGACGTCCCAGGTCCGGTCGGTGCCGCGGCGATCCCAGGCCTCCATGCCTCGGGCCGGGTTCTCGCCCAGCCGCGTAGCGCCCGTCGGGCGCTGCTCGCGGCGGTACTTCCCGGACAGCCACCCGCCGCCGAGCGGGCTCCACGGCAGGAGGCCGAGGCCGGCGTCGAGCGCGGCCGGCACGATCTCCCACTCGATCTCGCGCACGAGCAGGCTGTACTGCGGCTGCAGCGTCACCGGTCCCGGCACGCCGAGCTCGCGGGCCAGGTGGACGGCCTTGGTCAGCTGCCATCCGGTGAAGTTCGACAGGCCCCAGTAGCGGATCTTGCCGGCTCGAACGAACCCGTCGAGGGTGCGCAGCGTCTCCTCCAGCGGCGTCCAGGCGTCGAATGCGTGGAGCTGGTAGAGGTCCACCGAGTCCAGCCCGAGCCGCTGCAGCGACGCGTCGAGCGCGCGGGTCAGATGCCGCGCCGAGAGCCCGTCGCTGTTCGGTGCCGACCCCATCGGGAAGCGGCCTTTGGTCGCGAGCACCACCGCATCGGTGACATCGGCGGGGCGATCGGCGAACCAGCGGCCGATGATCTGCTCCGACTGCCCGCGGGAGTAGACATCGGCGGTGTCGACGAACGTGCCGCCGGCCTCGACGAACCGGTCGAGCTGCGCGTGCGCCACGAGTTTCGTCGGACTCGGCGCCGAACGTCATGGTGCCCAGACACATGGCGGACACGGCGCAGCCGCTGCGGCCGAGGGTGCGATACAGCATGGTCTCAACCTACGCAGCGCCATGGCGGGGCGGCGCAGGTGGCTGGTAGGTAGAGATCGTGAGCTCCCGGGCGCTGTGGCTGCGCAGCGCCGTCGACCGGCCGTTGCCGGGTTTCTGGCGCTCCCCGCAGCGGGGTGAGCTCAGGGACGCGGACCGGCGGCACCGCGCGGCACGTGGGGCATGATCGCATCCGGCGGGATGACGCCGAGGCGACCGGCCTGGTAGTCCGCCAGCGCCTGCTCGAGCTCGTCACGGGTGTTCATCACGAACGGCCCGTAGTGAACCATCGGCTCGCCGATCGGCTCGCCGCCGAGCAGGATCACCTCGAGCGAGCTCGTCCGGCTGTCCTGCTTGGCGTCGGCGGCCACGGTGATCCGATCACCGGCGCCGAGCACGGCGAGCTGCCCGGCGTGGATCGGCTCGCCCTTGGGCCCGATCGTGCCGGAACCGGCGTAGACGTAGGCGAGCGCGTTGTAGGTCGGCTGCCACGGCAACGACAACCGGGCACCGGCCGCCACCGACGCGTGCAGCAGCGTGATCGGGGTGTGCGTCGAACCCGGGCCGACATGCCCGTCGACCTCCCCGGCGATCACCCGCAGCAGCGCACCGCCGTCGGCGCTCGCGAGTAGCAGCAGGTCTGAAGCCTCGACCGGCTGGTACTTGGGCGCCAGGAACTTGTCGGCGGCCGGGAGGTTGACCCACAGCTGGAAGCCGTTGAACAGCCCGCCGTCCTCGACGAGCTTCTCCGGCGGCGTCTCGATGTGCAGCAGACCCGCGCCGGCGGTCATCCACTGGGTCGCGCCCTCGCGGATCACGCCGCCGCCCCCGTGCGTGTCCTGATGGATGAACTGCCCGTCGATCAGGTAGGTGACGGTCTCGAAGCCGCGGTGCGGGTGCCAGTTGGTGCCTCGGGGCTCTCCGGCGGCGTAGTCCACCTCGCCCATGTGGTCCATCATGATGAACGGATCGAGGTACTTGTACGGAATGCCGGCCATGGTGCGGTGGACCGGGAAACCCTCACCCTCGTATCCGGTCGGCCCGGTCGAGATCGACAGCACCGGGCGCTCGGTGTCGCCCAGCGACGCGTCCTTCACCCGGGGCAGCAGCAGCGTGTCGGCGGTTACGGCGGCCATGCGTATCAGTCTCCTCACGAGATGGTTGCGAGTGCAACTGCTTGCGGAACATGCTGGGTGGGGAAGGTATTCCAGAAGGAACCGAGGAGAGGATCGCAGATGCTGTACGGCAAGGAGCACATCGAGCGCTACGAGGCAACCGATGGCGCGGAGGGCTACGACTGGGAGAAGGGCACAACGATCCTCCTGCTGCGCACCAAGGGTCGCAAGACCGGCGAGCAGCGCGTCCACCCGCTGATCTTCCGCGAGTGGAACAACGATTACCTGATCGTCGCGTCCAAGGGCGGCACCGACGAGCCGCCCACCTGGTACCTGAACCTGGAGTCCGACCCGAACGTCGAGGTCCAGATCAAGGGCGACACGTTCAAGGCCAAGGCCCGCACCGCCACACCGAGTGAGAAACCGGCGATGTGGCAGCACATGGTGGACGCCTGGCCGGACTACTCCGAGTACCAGAAGAAGACCGCCCGCAACATTCCGGTCGTGGTCCTCGAACGCGCGTGACAGGCTGGTCCACATGAGTGCCGGTGACGACGAGAAGACCGACGACAAGGCCAAGGCCGAGTTCCGCGCCGCCCTCGAGCGCAAGAAGGGCAAGCGACACCCGCACGAGGCCGCGTCGCAGAACGACTCCAAGGTCCACGACGTCCACGCCGCGGAGGGCGGGAAACGCGCCTTCCGCCGCAAGAGCGCGGCTGAGGCCACTCCCCCGGGGTCGGCCGTCATGCGGCCGACCCCGGGGGAGCTGGTACCCCCGGTCGGACTCGAACCGACACTGTGACCCTTTTAAGGGGTCTGCCTCTGCCATTGGGCTACGGGGGCGGGTCAGCCGCCATTGTCGGCGATCTCGACCGCCCGGGCGAACACCGCGTCGAGCATCGGTTCGGTCAGCCGGCCGGTGAAGGTGTTCTGCTGGCTCACGTGGTAACAGCCCACCACCACCCGCCCGTCGATCGCCGCTTCGACGCCGTGGCCGAACACCGGCAGCCGCGCGGGCACATCGACGCCGGCAGCGCGCAGCGCCGGCCACAGCGCCGCCCAGCCGAATCCGCCGAGCACGACGACGACGCGCAACTGCGGCCACAGCAACTGCACCTCGCGGGCCAGCCAGGGCCGGCAGGTGTCGCGCTCGACCGGTGTCGGCTTGTTGGCCGGCGGCGCGCAGTGCACCGGGGCGCTGATGTAGGCGTCGCGCAGGCGTAACCCGTCGTCGGCGGCGACGGCGCTCGGCTGGCTGGCGAGCCCGGCCCGGAACATCGCGGCGTAGAGCCACTCCCCGCTGCGGTCGCCGGTGAACATCCGGCCGGTGCGGTTCGCGCCGTGCGCGGCCGGCGCGAGCCCGACCACGAGCACTCGCGCCGCGTCGTCGCCGAAGCCGGGCACCGGCCGGCCCCAGTAGGTCTGGTCGGCGAACGCCCGGCGCCGCTCCTGCGCCACCTGTTCGCGCCACGAGACCAACCGCGGGCAGGCGCGGCAGACGCTCACCCGGGCGCGCAGCTGCGGCAGGTCCTCGGCCTCGGCGAGCCGCCGCACCGCAGCCGCGCTCAGCGCGACCGGCGTGTCGGCGTCGGCCGGGTCGCCCGGCCAGCCGCTGCCCGCTGCCACGCTCACCGACCGAGCTTTGCAGCCGACCCGGCCTGCCGTATCGGTAGGGTCGCCTCGAGGCGAGGAAGGGAGGCCGCGATGGCGGCGGGCGGCAAGGTCGGCGTCAAGGTGCTGACCACGGTCATGGCGATCCCATTGGGCATCGCGAGCCGCAAGCTCGTCACCCGTATCTGGCATGTCGCGCGCCCGGAAGACCCGGCTCGCGAAGCCGCGACCACCGATCGGAAATGGGGCGACGTCATCGGCTACGCGGCGTTGTCCGCAGCCGGCTTGGTGGTCGCCGATCTCCTCGCCCGGCGCAGCGCGGAGGTCACCTACGAGGCGATCACCGGGAACTCGGCGTCGCCCACGGCGAAGCCGAAGCGCACCGCCAAGCGAGAGCGGAAGGCGCGCCGGTCAGCCCGCTGAGCCGGCGAGCCCCAGGACGATGCCGTCGAGCACGTCGTGCGCGCTGGCGGTGACGGCGTGGACGCCGATCTCGTCGACGAGCGTGCGCAGCACGAGCGCACCGGCGCCGATCACGTCGGCGCGGCCCGGGTGCATCGCCGGCAGCGCAGCCCGTTGCGCGCGCGTCATGGCCAGCAGCTCGGCCGTCACCTCGCGCACCTGCGCAGCACTCATCGTGGCACCGTGGATCGCGGCCTCGTCGTAGCGCTCGACGCCGAACACCAGCGCGGCCAGGGTCAGCACGGTGCCCGCGACGCCGACCAGCGTGACCGCCGGATCGAGCGGTACGTGCTCGCGTGCGCGCCCGATCGCGGCCCGCACATCGGCCTCGGCAGCGGCGATCTGGTCCGGCCGCGGCGGGTCGTCGTGCAGGTGCCGCTCGGTGAGCCGGACACAACCGACGTCCATGCTGAACGACCTCAACTCGGCGCCGGCGTCGCCGCGCACGAGTTCGGTCGATCCGCCGCCGATGTCGGCCACGAGCAGCGGGCCGCGGTCGGCCCCGAAGACACTCGCGGCCCCCGCGAAGGACAGCGCCGCCTCCTCTGCGCCGTCGATCACCTGGGGATCGACCCGCAGTTCGCCGCGCACCATGTCGACGAACGCATCGCGGTTGTCCGCGTCGCGGGTCGCGCTGGTGGCCACCATCCGAATCCGCTCGGCCTGCTGGTCGGCGATCGCCGCGGCGTAGTCCCCGAGCGCGATCCGGGTGCGTTCGAGCGCCGCCGGCGCGAGCCGCCCGCTGCGATCGACGCCCTCCCCGAGACGCACGATGCGCGTCTCTCGCACCACGTCGGTGAGAGCCGCATCGGCGACGTCGGCGATGAGCAGCCGGATCGAGTTGGTGCCGCAGTCGATGGCGGCGCACCGGATGCTCACCGCGGCACGCACGGCCCGTCGGCCCACCACGGCGGCAGCTGGGTCACGGCTTCGTCGCCGAGCGGGTTGTGGCCGGGACCGGCGGCGAGGGCATGGGCGACGAGCACGTGCAGGCACTTCACCCGCGTCGGCATCCCGCCCGCGCTCACCCCGTCGATCTCCGGGACGTCACCCAGCTCCGCACGCCGCGCCAGGTAGGCCTCGTGCGCGGCCTGGTACGCGGCCGCGAGATCGGCGTCGGTGCGCAGCCGGTCGGTCATCGACCGCATCAGCCCGCTGGCCTCGAGCCGGCCGACCGCCGCGTTCGCCCGCGGGCAGGTGAGGTAGTACAGCGTCGGGAACGGCGTGCCGTCGGGCAGCCGCGGCGACGTCTCGATCACGTCCGGATTGCCGCACGGGCAACGGTGGACCACGCGCCGGATGGCGCGCGGCGGCCGGCCGAGCTGGGCGGCGACGGTGGCCCGGTCAACCGGATCGACGAGCGGGGCGCTCACTTCCCGGCGGCGCGCACGCTTGCCCACAGCCGGCCGTTCCAACCCGGCTGCGGCGCGGCCTTGTCCGATGTCCCCGACGAGCGCTCGATCTCCGAACGTTGGCCCTTGTCGACGACGGTGTACGTGGTGTCGCCGGGCATGGCGAACTGCAACCGCGTCCGTGCCTGCCGCTCGATGTAACCCGGGTCCGACCAGCGTGCTTTCTGTTTCAGCAATTGGGTCCGCGCTGCCTGGTCGTCGGCCAGCCGCTGCGCGGTGTGCTGCACGTCGCTGCGGCTTTGCAGGTAGCGATGAACCGGCGCCGCGAGCAACACCACCAGCAGTACCAGCACGCCGCCGAGCACGAGGGCGCGGCCGGTCACCACGGGGCGGCCGGTGCTCGCGCGCGGACGACCGATCATGCGGGCGCCGAGAATCGCGGAAACGCCTGCGCACCGGCGTAGCGGGCGGCCTCGTCGAGTTCGTCCTCGATCCGCAACAGCTGGTTGTACTTCGCGACCCGCTCGCTGCGGGCGGGTGCGCCGGTCTTGATCTGCCCGCAGTTCACGGCAACCGCGAGGTCGGCGATCGTCGTGTCCTCGGTCTCCCCCGACCGGTGGCTCATCATGGCGCGGTAGCCGTTGCGATGAGCGAGCTCGACCGCCTCGAACGTCTCGGTGAGGGTGCCGATCTGGTTCACCTTCACCAGCAGTGCATTCGCCGCGCCCAGGTCGAGGCCGCGCTGCAGCCGCTCGGGGTTGGTGACGAACAGGTCGTCGCCGACGATCTGCACGCGGTCGCCGAGTTGAGCGGTCAGCGCGACCCAGGCGTCCCAGTCGTCCTCGGACAGCGGGTCCTCGATCGACACGATCGGGTAGTCGTCGACCAGGGCGGCGTAGTAGGCGATCAGGTCGTCGGCGCTCTTGCCGGCGCCCTCGAACTGATAGGCGCCGTCGTTGAAGAACTCCGTCGCCGCGACATCCATGGCGAGCGCGATGTCGCGACCGGCGACCAGGCCAGCCTTGCCGATCGCCTCGAGGATCAGGTCGAGCGCGGCGCGGTTGGAATCGAGATCCGGGGCGAAGCCGCCCTCGTCGCCCAGGCCGGTGGACAGGCCCTTGGACTTCAGGACCGACTTGAGCGCGTGATAGACCTCGGCGCCGTGCCGCAACGCCTCGGCGAAGGTGGTGGCGCCGATCGGCGCGATCATGAACTCCTGGACGTCGACATTCGAGTCGGCGTGTGCGCCACCGTTGACGATGTTCATCATCGGGACCGGCAACAGGTATGCGTTGGGGCCGCCGAGGTAGCGGAACAGCGCCAGGTCCGCGGACTCGGCTGCTGCCCGGGCAACGGCCAGCGAGACGCCGAGGACGGCGTTGGCGCCGAAGCGGCTCTTGTCCGGCGTTCCGTCCAGGTCTCGCAGCGTCTGGTCGAGGATGCGCTGCTCGCTGGCTTCGAGGCCGATCACCTCGGGCGCGATGTCGTCGAGCACCGCGGCCACCGCGTTCTCGACGCCCTTGCCGCCGTAGCGGCTACCGCCGTCGCGCAACTCCACGGCCTCGAAGGCTCCGGTCGAGGCGCCGCTGGGCACTGCCGCGCGCGAGAGCGTGCCGTCGTCGAGGGCTACCTCGACCTCGACGGTCGGGTTGCCCCGCGAGTCCAGGATCTCGCGCGCGCCTACAGCGTCGATGCTCGCCACAGATGGTCCCTTCGGTCCGGCAGTCGTCCGCGAGATCCAACCCTAGCTGCGCGCGCAGAGCTCGGACTGACGCCCCGCCGCAGCCTCGCTGGTGCGGTCGGCTCAGGACTGCGCGAGCCGGTCGCGGGCCGGGCCGGTGCCGCGGTCGGCGAGCAGCACGCGGTTGCGGCCCGCGGCCTTGGCCCGGTACAGCGCACCGTCGGCCGCATGGAGCAGATCGCTGAGTTCCGCGCCGTCGACCGGTGCGCAGGACACGCCGATCGAGACCGCCAGCCAGTCGTCCTCGCTTGCGTCAACGAGCTGGACGCTGTCGACGATGGCCGAGACCCGTAGTTCGGCCACCCGTGAGCGCAGCCGTTCGGCGATGATCAGCGCGTCGACGTCGCCGGCCGACGGCAGTACGGCGACGAATTCCTCGCCGCCGAAGCGGGCGACGGTGTCGTACTCGCGGACCTCGCCGGCGAGGCACCGACCGACGCCGCGCAGCACCGCGTCGCCGGCAAGGTGGCCGTAGCGGTCGTTGACCATCTTGAAGCGGTCGATGTCGATGATCAGCACGGCGGTGCTCTCGTGCGAGCGAGCGGCGCGGGCCAGCTCCTTCTCGGCGAGATGCTCCCAGGCGACGGCGTTGAGCATGCCGGTCTTGGCGTCGATCGTGGCGGCCGTCTCGAGGGTGCGCATGAGCGCGCCACGCTGCAGCGTGACCATCGGCGCGATCGCCAGGACCGCCAGCCAGGGCTGCGAGACCAGGGCCAGGGCGACCAATCCGCCCAGGCACAGCGTCGCGAGCTCCACCAGGTTCTCGTCCTTGGTGCCCAGGATCGCGCGCAACGGCGCGCCGGAGCCCAGGATGGCCAGCGCCACCAGCGCGCGGTTCACGATCGTGTAGGTGACGATGACGAGCACCATCGTGGTGGTGTCGCTCAGCGCGGCCGGCCCGAGGGAGTGCGCGGCCAACGAGTCGTGCACCGCGCCGGCGGCCAGGCAGGCCAGCACGATCGTCGAGCCGGAGAACCAGACCCGGTACAGGTGCCGGCCGGCCGGGCGGCTCTGACGCAGCCAGGTGTAGGCCATCAGCGGGATCATCACCAGCATCGCCTGGCCGGCGGGCAGGGCGACCGCGACGGCAATCGCCCACACCGAGTTCATGCTGACCTTCAGGTCCGAACTGAGCCGGAACCGAAGCCGCGCGGCCCGGCTCGCGCCTTCCTCGAACGCGAGTGCGAACGCAAGGACCAGCGGCGCTTTCCAGGGATGCGGCGAGTTCGAGGCCACTGGTGAGGATCGCGACGACCGCGATCAGCAGCGCCGCCGCGTCGACTCCGACCACGAAACCGAACAGGCGTGGGCCGAGGTCGGCTATCGGCCAACCCCGGCTCCGTAGGTGCGCTTTTAGCACCGCCTGCGGCTCCTCATCGGTTACAGACGCGAAGGTCTTCCGGTCTAGGGGGATCGTACCTGTCCGTAGTCATCCGGCAACTCCCTAGCGACCGCGCGTGATCACGGTGTTACCGGCGTCACTCTTCACCGTCCTCACCTCACGCTCGGCACACTGTTCACATACAGCCCTAATGCCCGCGAAGCTGGCCGTTTGGCCCGCGGTGTTGCCGTCCGGCGCTCGGAACCCGATATTTGACCCGACGCGCAACTACGGCGCGTCATAGGAGAATGCCACCAAGCACGTGACGTCGCCCTGGGTTCGAGCCCGGCGGGTCACCCGATCCCACCCGCCTCGCGAGGCCGGTGTCTCTTGGAAAGGAGTTCAGGTGCGCCGTAGCTGGGAATGGTAGCCCGCCACTGGTTCACATCCAGGGCGATCCCCGACCGCATCGAGAGGAGTTCGGACATGCAGCGCAGCTGGGAGTGGTAGGCCGAATGATCGGCCAACGACCCGACACGACGACGAAGGGAGCCGGAGATATGCGAAGCAGCTGGGAATGGTGAGCACGCCGACGTCACCGCGCTGAATGCTCGGCGCTGCTGGGTTCGGATGATGCGGACTACGACCAGGTGGCATGAACGGCGGGGCCCCAGACATTGAGCCTGGGTCGCTCGAGACAGCGATCAGGCTCTCGCCACCTCCACGGTCCAGTTCGCCAGCGGACGCACAGCGACAAGCACGGCCAGCGCGCTGCCGACGGCTCCGGCGACGGCGATGGAGCCGCCGGGCGTCAGGAATTGCGCCAATGCACCGAACACCGCCACGCCAACACCCTGCGCGGCGATCACCACCGCCCATCCGAAGCCGACGATGCGTGCTCGCTGCGCATCCGGCGCGGTCTGGGCGACCGTGGTGATCGCTACGACCTGGAACGCCGACAACGCGCCGGTCACGGCCCAGCAGGCAAAGGCCACCGGCCACGGCGGTATGACGGCGGTGACGAGGAGGGGTAGTCCGCAGCCTGCGGCCATCCACCGGGCCGCGAGCGGGCGAACCTCATACGGCACGAAGCGGACCAGCACCGCCGCCCCGATCGCGCTGCCCAACGGCATCGCGGCGAGCAGCAGCCCGGCGCCGGCGGTGCCGGCACCGGCCTGGTGACCGAAGGGCACCGCGAGTGCCTCCGGCACGATGAACAGACCGTCGAGCGCGCTGAGCCCGAGCAGGGCGAGCATCAGCCGGTGCCTGCCGAACCAGCGCGCGGCGGTCTTCAGCCCGACCTCGGCGGCCCGCGCCACCGCCGCCGCCTGCTCTCGACGACGCCGTTCGCCGGAGGCCGCCCAGCCGACGAGCGCGGCGGCCAGGACGAAGGTCGCGGCATTGATGAGCAGCGCCGGACGAGCACCGATCACGGCGACCACGATGCCGCCCAAGGCGAAGCCGAGCACTTGCGAGATCTGGCTGCCGACCAGGCGCACGCCGGTGCCGGCGGCGAACTCCCGCTCGTCGAGTGTGTCGGACAGGAACGCGACCTCGGTGGCCCGGAACACCGGGCCGAGGAGCACGCCGAGGACCAGCAGCAACACCACGACCGGCAGGGCGAGGCCCGCGATGGCCATGGCGGCGAACAGCCCGGCGCGAATGAGCGCGATGGCCACCATGACCGGGCCGCGCCGGAAGCGGTCGCCGACGCCGGAGAACGCGAGGCCACCGATGATGGCCGGGACGAACGTGGCGGCGTAGGTCAGCGCTGTTGCCGGCGCCGACCCGGTGCGCTCGAACACCAGCACGGAAAGGGCGACCCGGGCAATCTGGTCACCGATCCCGGACTGAACATCCGCGACGAGCAGCGCATCGAAGGTGCGGTTGGCGAGCAGCGAGCGCAGTTGCAGGCGCTCGTCCGCCATCGTCGCCCCCGTTCTGCCCGGCACGGTTACCGACAGTAGCCTTCCCGACTCACGGCTTGTCGTTTGTGCGGGGATGGTCGGGTGCATCATCATGGTCGTTGCGGAGGTGCGCCCCCCGCATACGGCGGCGTGCTCGCGCAAGCGGGCCGGCGCTCGGGTAGGGACGAGGAGGTCGGCGTTGCCTGCTCCGCAGCGATGCGCCGGCTCGGCGCGAATCCACCGCCGCCGGCGGCGGTTCTGATGGCTGTGCCACACGCTGCTTCCGGCGCTGCCCTGCCACGATCCGGGCCGTCGGCGACGCACGCTGATCGTGATCCTGCGGAGATCGAGTCGAGTCTGCGCTCGGCCGTCGCTCGCCAAGAATTGCGGTTGGTCTTCCAACCCGAGTTCGATCTGCATTCGGGCGCGGTGACAGCGATCGAGGCCCTGGTCCGCTGGCAACACCCGAGCCTCGGCGAGCTCGAGCCGGAGGCGTTCATCTCGCTCGCCGAGCGGTCCGGGCTCATCCGTGAGGTCGGCGCCTGGGTGATCGACAACGCTCTGGCCGCGTTCGCGAGCTGGGCGGCGAACGATCTGGCCGACGGCATCGTCTTGCGCATCAACGTCTCCCCGGTGCAGCTGGCCGACACCGACATCGCCGATCAACTCGCGGCCGCCCTGACCGAGCACGGGGTCGCCGGCGAGAGCGTCTGCGTCGAGTTGACCGAGAACGAGCCGCTGCGCGATCCGGAGGCCGTGGCCGAGTCGCTGCGTCGGCTCAAGGGGCTCGGCGTGATCTCGGCGATCGACGACCTGGCCACCGGATACAGCACGCTCAGTAACCTTCGGCTGCTGCCGTTCGACGTCATCAAGATCGATCGGACGCTGGTGTCCGGGATCGATCACGATGTCCGGGCGCAACTCATCGTCAGCGCGATCATCGGTCTGGCCAGCAGTTTCGAGGTCGGTGTGGTCGCGGAGGGCGTGGAGAACGACGCCGAGCTCGCGATGGTGCTCCGGCTGGGCTGCGATCGGGCGCAAGGGCACTATCTGGGCAAACCGATGAGCGCCGAGGCAATCCGCCAGTTGCTCAGTGACGCATTTCACACCACGCAACGTGCCCATCGCGCTAACTAGTTGTGATTTTTCGACACAGAGAGTTACTCTGTAGGCGTCCCGGCCGGTAGCTCCCCCCGTGCTACCGGTCGGGACTTTTCTCTGCCTGCCGCCGTCGTCGGCTTCGGCCGCCACCATCGCGTCGCGGTAGCTCGCGTGCCACCCGACGCAAGGCCGACTCCGGATCGACGCCGTGCGCCTGCGCCTCGCGCACGATATCGAACAGGCGCCGCCCCACCTCGGCCTCGGCGTCATCGTCCTCCGGCACTGCCGGCACCGCCGGCACCGGTTCGAGCCCAGCGCGCCGGGCCCGGGCCACCAGCTTCGTGCTCAGCGCCAGGGCGGGCAACGCGATGGGCACGCCGTCGACTGCCGACGTGCGCCCCTTCTCCTCGATCTTGCGCTGCTCCCAGGTCTCGTTGAGCGCCTCGACGCTGACGACGCCCGATGCGTCGGTCGCCGCAGCGAACACATGCGGATGGCGGCGGATCAGCTTGGTCACCAGGTCGTCGGCCACCTCGTCGATCCCGAACGCCTCGGACCCGGGCAGCTCCTCGCCCAGGCGGGCATGGAAGAGCACCTGCAGCAGCAGGTCCCCGAGCTCCTCGCGCAGCAGCGCGGAGTCACCGGACTCGATGGCCTCGAGGACCTCGTAGGTCTCCTCGAGCAGGTACGGCGTGAGCGATTCGTGGGTCTGCGCGGCGTCCCAAGGGCATCCACCAGGGGAGCGCAGCCGGTCCATCACCTCGACCGCGCGCTCCAACGGCGACACCATCGCTACGGGTTGGTGAGGCCGCCCGCGGCCGTCCCGGACGGCGTGGGCTGCAAGGTGACGAACGACGGCACGCCGGCCTCGGGTCGGGTGTCGATGCTCAGGGTCTTCGCGTCCCAACGGCCGTAGCGCGGGCTCAGCGAGACCGAGATGTCCAGGTCCTTGGCGAGCTTGTCGATGTCCGCGCCCTGCTGGGAGCGGGCCTGCAACGCCGCGGCGTAGGCCAATCGCTTGACGAACTCGCGATTGAACGCGTCGCTGTATCCCTTGATGCCCTGCCCGCTGGCCACCTGCCTGGCGCTCTTGCCGGCGCGCGCGGTCTTCTCCAGCGACGGCGAGCGCACCGCCGGTCGGCGACACCGCCCGGCGTCTTGGCCAGCAGGTCGTGCAGCAGCTGGTTGTAGACCAGGATCTCGACCACGAACGCACGCGGCGAGATGGAGGTCGAAGCACCGCTCTGGTCGGACACCGACACCGGCTTGGCGTTCGGCGTCACGTACTCGTTGACGTCGGACTCGGTGATGCGTTGACCGTTCACCGAGGCAGCGACGCCGACGTTGCTGCTGCTGCAGCCGGCCAGCACGACAACGGCGAGCACGACCGCCGCGACGACGGACAGCAGGCGAGGTCTCACGGTGCTCGATTCTCCTCATGGGCAGGGACGTCCGCCAAGCGTCTCATGGCCGCTCGGACCACTAGCGTTGGCGGGGTGACCCGGGACGAACTCGTCGCGTACTGCCTCACCAAGCCCGGCGCGTACCTGGATGCGCCGTGGGGTGAGGGCGACAACGTCGTCAAGGTGGCGGACAAGATCTTCTGCTTCCTCGGCGCGCCCGAGGGCCCACCCGGCATCACGGTCAAGAACACCCGCGAGGCCGTGCAGGAATGGCGCGACCGGTTCCCCGAGCACGTCGGCGTACCGCGCTACCTGAACAAGTCGCTGTGGAACTCGGTGGCGCTGAACGGGCCAGGGGCGCCGGACCTCGACGACGCGTGTGAGCTGATCGACGACTCCTACCGGCTCGTCGTCGAGAAGCTGCCGAGGTCGAAGCGACCCTGACCGGCCCACGCGAAGCTCACTCCTGCGGGCGCCCGGTGACCGCGGCAAGGACGTCGGCGCACCAGGACAGCAGCGCGACATCGCGCAGCGGTTCGCCGCCGAACTTGACTTCCGCGAACGAGCCGTCGGGCTTCACCACGCCCTTCGGCCGCGGCACGGACATGGTGCCCACAGCCGGCTTGTAGTGCGCGCGTTCGTAGAGCCGCTGCAGCCGCAGTTGCGCCGACTCCGGCAGGTCCAGCGGGGAGAAGCGCACCAGATTGCCCTGCAGCGACACCTCGCTGATCCCGTAGGAACGGCACACCACCTTGAAGCGCGCCACCGCCAGCAGGTTCTCGACCTGCGGCGGGATCGGCCCGTAGCGGTCGAGCAGCTCGGCCCGGACCGCGTCGACCGCGTCGTCGGTCGTCGCCGAGGCGAGCGCTCGGTAGGCCTCCAGCCGCAGCCGTTCGCCGGGGAGGTACTCGACCGGGAGGTTCGCGTCGACCGGCAGGTCGACCTTCACCTCGCGCTGTTCCTCCGGGGCCTCGCCGCGGAAGTCGGCGACCGCCTCCCCCACGAGCCGCACGTAGAGATCGAAGCCGACGCCGGCGATGTGCCCGGACTGTTCGGCGCCCAGCAGCGACCCGGATCCGCGTATCTCCAAGTCCTTCAGTGCGACGGCCATCCCCGCGCCCATCTCCGTGTGCTGGGCGATGGTGGCGAGCCGGTCATAGGCCGTCTCGGTGAGCGGGCGCTCCGGCGGATAGGTGAAGTAGGCGTACCCGCGCTCGCGCCCGCGACCGACCCGGCCGCGGAGCTGGTGCAGTTGCGACAGGCCGAACATGTCGGCGCGGTCGACGATCAGCGTGTTCGCGTTCGGGATGTCCAATCCGGACTCCACGATGGTCGTCGCGACCAGCACGTCGTACTGCTTGTCCCAGAAGCCGATCATGATCTGCTCGAGGGCGCTCTCGGGCATCTGCCCATGGGCCACGGCAATGCGCGCCTCCGGCACGATCTCGGCGAGCCGGCTCGCCGCCCGGTTGATCGACTCGACGCGATTGTGGATATAGAAAACCTGACCGTCGCGGAGCAACTCGCGGCGGATCGCCGCGCCGATCTGGCGTGGGTCGTAGGCGCCGACGAACGTCAGGATGGGATGGCGTTCCTCGGGCGGGGTGAGGATCGTGGTCATCTCGCGGATGCCGGTCAGCGACATCTCCAGCGTGCGCGGGATCGGCGTGGCCGACATCGTCAGCACGTCCACGGCGGTGCGCAGGCCCTTCAGGTACTCCTTGTGCTCGACGCCGAACCGCTGCTCCTCGTCGACGATCACCAGCCCGAGATCCTTGAACCGCACGGTCTGCTGGAGCAGGCGGTGGGTGCCGATGACGATGTCGACCGACCCGTCGACGATGCCGGTGGTGACGGCCTCGGCCTCCGAGTTGGGGGTGAACCGGGAGAGCTCCTTGATCGCGACCGGGAACTGCGCCATCCGCTCGGAGAAGGTCTGGATGTGCTGATGCGCCAGCAACGTGGTCGGCACCAGCACCGCCACCTGCTTGCCGTCCTGCACCGCCTTGAACGCTGCGCGGACCGCGACCTCGGTCTTTCCGTAGCCGACGTCACCACAGATCACCCGGTCCATCGGGATCGGCTTTTCCATGTCGCCCTTGACCTCGTCGATCGCGGCCATCTGATCCGGCGTCTCGACGTAGGCGAACGCATCCTCGAGCTCGCGCTGCCACGGGGTGTCCGGCCCGAACTGGAACCCCTTCGTGGCCATCCGGGCGCTGTACAGGCGGATCAGCTCGGCGGCGATCTCCTTGACGGCCTTGCGGGCGCGGCCCTTGGTCTTGGCCCAGTCGGAGCCGCCGAGACGCGAGAGCGACGGCGCCTCGCCGCCCACGTACTTCGTGACCTGGTCCAGCGAGTCGGTCGGCACGAACAGCCGGTCCGGCGGCTGCCCGCGTTTGGACGCCGCGTACTCGATGATCAGGTACTCGCGCTCCCCGCCGTTGACGGTGCGCCGCACCATCTCGACGTACTTGCCGACGCCGTGCTGCTCGTGCACGACGTAGTCGCCGGACTTGAGCTGGATCGGGTCGATCGCGTTGCGCCGCCGCGACGGCAGCCGACTGGTGTCCTTGGTGAGTGAGCCGCGCTGGCCGGTGAGATCGGCTTCGGTGAGGTAGGCGATGCGCAGGTCGGGCGAAACCAGACCCCCGGCGAGACAGCCGGTGGTGACGTCGACGACGCCGGGTTCCAGTGCGGCGTCGGCGACCAGCCGGGCGGCGATCTCGGCCCCGCCGAGGCGTTCGACGGCGCGCTGGGCCGAGCCGTGGCCGTCGAAGACGAGCGCGACGCGCCAGCCGTCGCGGGTCCACGTCTTGAGATCGGCGAGTGCGCCCTCGGTGTCGCCGCGATAGGCGGGCGCCTGCCCGAACGAACTGCCCACGGCGTCCGGGTCGGTCAGCGACGTGATCCCCCACCACGGCAGCCCGAGCTCCTGCGCGCTGGACTCGACGTCGGCGAGATCGCGAAGGGACGCGGCGCCGAGGTCGACCGGGGCCTGGCCGCCGCCGGCCGCGACCGCCCAGGACGCGTCCAGGAACTCCTGCGACGTGCGCACCAGGTCGACGGCCCGGGTCCGCACCCGCTCCGGATCGCAGACGACCACGTGCGCACCCGCCGGCAGTTCGTCGAGCATCAGGCGTGAGGTGGTCGACCAGCACCGGCGCCAGCGCCTCCATGCCCTCGACCGCCTCGCCGCGGCTGATCGGGTCGAGCAGTTCGGACAGCTCCGGATGCTGGGTCAGCAGCTGTGCGGCGCGCTCCTGGACGTCGGCGGTGAGGAGCAGTTCGCGGCACGGCGGCGCCCACAACCCGTGCTCGGCCACCTCGAGCGAGCGCTGGTCGGCGACCTTGAAATACCGGATCTCCTCGACCTCGTCGCCCCAGAACTCCACCCGCAGCGGGTGTTCCTCGGTCGGCGGGAAGACGTCGAGGATGCCACCGCGCACCGCGAAGTCGCCGCGCTTCTCGACCAGCTCGGTCCGCGCGTACCCCGCGGCCACCAGGTCGGTGACGATGTCGGTCAGCTCCCGGCCGTCGTCGCCGACGTGCAGCTCCACCGGCGTGAGGTCGCCGAGATGCGGCACCTGCGGCTGCAGCACCGATCGCACCGGGGCGACGACGACCTGCACCGGGCCGGCACTGGGGTCGGCCGACTCGCCGGTCGCCGGATGGGCCAGCCGACGCAGCACGGCCAGCCGTTGGCCCACCGTGTCCGCGCGCGGGGAGAGCCGCTCGTGCGGCAGTGTCTCCCAGCCCGGGTACAGCACGACCTGCTCGGCCGGCACGAGGCAGCGCAGCGCCTCGACGAGGTCCTCGGCCTCCCGGCCGGAGCTGGTGACCGCGAGCACCGTGCGTCCGGTCCCGGCCAACGCCGCAATCGCGAACGGCTGCAGCGCCGCGGGACCGCTCAATGTCAGCCGGGCGGCATCCACCGAAGCGGTCGCCGCAGCCAGCGCCGGATCGGTACGGGCGCTGTCGAGCAGGGCGGACAGACTCATCTGGGGCAACTCCGGAACCGGATCGAGGCAGCACGAACATCCCCGCAACCGACGCGGCCAGGGGGTGTTTCCAGCCTACGCATCCGGCTGCGCGCAGGCTCACAGGAATTCGGGCAGTGTTGGATTGGCGTTAAGAACTGCGCTCAGGTAGTCTCACGATTGTCAGTTTCACGGCGCCTTAACATCGGGGGATATGCGCCCATGCGATCAATCTTTGCCCTGCCTCGCCGCGCCCTGCGCGCGGTCACCGCGCTCGCCATGATCACGGTCCTCATCGGACTGATGTCATTCGGCAGCAGCGCGCAGGCCGACCCTTACCCGCCCACCAACCCGAGCACCACGCCGACCGATCCGGTGACGTCGGTGACCACCACGCACGCGCCCACCGGCGGCGCCGCGCACAGCCTGGCCTACACCGGCTTCGCAACCATCACCGCGATCGTGATCGCGGCCTGCCTGCTCGGTGGCGGCATCCTGCTGGTCACCGTCGGCCGACGCCGCGGCGCAAACCACAGCTGACCACCTCCGCGGCGCTGCCGGCGGCGACCAAGGGGGCGGTCGTATGTCTGAAGACAGCACACAGCGGCCGGCGCGTCAGCGCCGGATCGCGGTGTGGCTGGGCTGGAGCGCGCTGGCGATCGTCGGCGTCGGTCTGGCCTGGATCGTCGTCACGGCGTTGCTGGCCCGCGCGCGGCTCAACGAGGTCCGCGCCGAGCTACCCCAGCTGCGCACCGCGCTGAGCAGTGGGCAGTACGACCGCGCGCAAGAGCTGGCCCGCCGCATCGAGGACCACACCGCCAGCGCTCACGCGCTGACCGGCGGCCCGGCCTGGTGGGTCAGCGCCAACCTGCCGGTGCTCGGCACCCCGCTGCAGACCACTCGCACCGTGACGGCCGAGGCCGACCGGGTGGCCGGTCAGGTGGTCCCGGGCGTCCTGGACCTCGCGAACCGGCTCTCGACCGGCGGCCTGGTCCGCCACGACACCGTCGACATCGCCGCCCTGCGCACCCTGGCGCCGCAGCTGCACTCCGCGGCCCAGGCCGCGCAGCTCGCGAGTGACAACGTCAGCGCCGCCGCGCCGTCCTGGTTGTCGCCGGTGTCGAAGGCCCGCGGTTCGTTCGCCACCGAACTCGGCCAGTTGCGCGGTGAGCTCGAGGGCGCCGATCGCGCCGTTCGGGTTCTGCTGCCGATGCTCGGCGAGCACGGCCAGCAGCGGTACTTCGTCGGCTTCATGAACGAGGCCGAAGCGCGCGGTGCCGGCGGCATCCCCGGCTCCTTCGCGATCGTGACGGCCGACCACGGCCACATCACCTTCGAGCACTTCGGTTCCGACCTCGAACTCGCCAAGGTGCACGCCCGGGTGAACCTGGGCGCCGAGTTCTCGGCCCGCTACGGCCACGACGATCCGCAGGGCCTCATCGCCAACTCCGACATCAGCCCCGAATTCAGCTACGCCGGACGGATCTGGGCCGGGATGTGGCAGGCCAAGACCGGCGAGCACGTCGACGGCGCGCTCGCCCTCGACCCGACGGCGCTGCGCTATCTGCTGCAGGTGACCGGGCCGGCCAAGCTCGCGAGCGGTGAGCTGGTCAGCGCCGACAACGTCGTGGCGCTGACCCAGCAGGGCCAGTACGCCAGGTACCGCGGGGACAGCGCGCGGGACAACGTGGAGCGCAAGCAGTATCTGACCTCCGTGGCCCGAGCGGTGTCGGCAAAGATCACCGGCGGCGGCGACCCGACCCAGCTGGTGCGAGCGCTGACCCGCGCCGCCGGCGAGCGTCGGCTGCTGGTGTGGAGCGCGGATGCCGCGACGCAACGAGACCTGCACGCTGCCGACTGGTCCGGGAGTCTGCAGCCGGCGCAGGGCTCGCGCGCCGGGTTCGCCGTGGTCAACGCGGCCGGCTCGAAGCTCGACTACTACCTCGACCGCACACTCACCTTCACCCGGTCCAGCTGCGGGACGGACAGCAGCGCGGTCGCCACGCTGCGGCTGCACAACGACGCGCCCACCAGCGGCCTGCCGCCGTACGTCACCATCCGGGCCGACAAGCGGCCCGGCACCAAGCCCGGTGACAACCACCTGCTCGTGAGCTTCTACGCGCCGGCCGGCAGTCGGATCGAGAAGGTGACGGTCGACGGCCGGGCGGCACACTTCGGCGTGCAGTCCGAGGCCGGATCGGTGGTCACGACGCTGGATCTCGAGCTGCCGCGCCAGTCCGCACGCACGATTTCGGTTACCGCAAGCGGCCCGGCGTTTGCCGGCGACGTCGGGATTCTGGCCCAGCCACTGGCCCGCCCGCTGCAGGTGTCGGCCACGCACACGCAGTGCGGATGACCGTCAGCGCGTGAGTCCCACCGCGGCCAACCAGGCTCGCGCGTACGTCTGCGCGGTGTAACGCTGCTCGAAGGTCTGCCGGGCGGCTGATCCGGCGCGGGCGACCTCGTCGCGGTCGAGGCGGCCGAGGATCGCGGCCAGCGCGTCGACGTCGCGGGGCGCGAACAGCCATCCGTCGCCGCCGTCGGTGACGATGTCCAGCGCACCGCCTGCAGCGCTCGCCACCACCGGGCGGCCGCGGGCGAACGCCTCGATGGTGACCAGGCCGAACGGCTCCGGCTCGTCGGAGGGCACCACGGCGACATCGGCGCGGGCGAGGTACTCCCCCGAGTCGTCGACCTCGCCGACCAGCTCGACCGACTCCGGGCGGTTCAGTTGTGCGACCAGGCCGCGGACGTCGGTGCTGCCACCGCTCGGCGGCGGACCGCCGAGCACCAGCAACCGGCCGCTCTCGACCCGGTCCCACGCCCGCAGCAGTGTTTCGTGGCCCTTCCAGGCGTTCCACCGGCTGGCGACGACGAAGGTCAGTTCGGCGGCCGAGAGCCCGGGGAGCACGGTCGGCGGCCCCGGATCGGCGGTGCCGTTGGGCACGATCGTGGCGCGCCGCCGCAACCGCTTCGGCAGGCTGTCGGCCACTGCGTGGGAGATCGTGAGCAGCTGATGACATGCGCTGGCCGGGCCGGCCAGGGCGAGGGTGTCGGAGCGGCGCCAGATCTCGTGCACGTGACCGAACACCTGCGGCACCCGCGACGCCCGGGCGACCGGCGCGGCCAGCAGTGCGGCACTCGTCGTGCAATAGACGATCGTCGGGTCGGCCTCGCGAAGATGCGGGCGCAGCCCGGCAGCGCGGCGCGCCAACCAGAGCAGCGCCCGTGGAGTCCGGTAGGCACGGCGCAGGATCGGCAGCGGCAGGTGCCGGTTGGCCACGCCGAGCGCATCGAGGCGCGCGCACAGCGGCCTGGGTCCGTGTGGGAGGTCGTCGGGCAGCCAGACCTCGGCGGTGATCTCCGGCGGCAGCGCGGCGAGCTGTTCGAGCAGGACCCGGTCCGCGCCGTACAGCTCGTCCGAGGAGTGGATGAACAGAATGTGCGGCACGGGTATGAATTACCCGGCAGCGACCGCGA
Source organism: uncultured Actinomycetota bacterium (assembly GCA_963850835.1). Taxonomy (GTDB): domain Bacteria; phylum Actinomycetota; class Actinomycetes; order Mycobacteriales; family Jatrophihabitantaceae; genus Jatrophihabitans. Next base: position 112,410 of record CAWKNB010000015.1, read on the forward strand.
CCTGCAGGGCCTGGCGCAGCAACGTGCTCGACGTGTGCATGGTGTACGGAAGATACACAACCTCGACGCCGACGGTGGCGAAGTCCCGCTCGAGCTTGTCGCCCTTGGGCGTGCCGCGCCAGTCGTCGCCCTTGATGATCACGTCGAACTGCAGCCGGCGCCACATCTCGAGCTTGTCCGGGACGTCCTCGACGACCGCGTCGTCGACGTAGCGGATGCCGCGCACGATCTCGAGCCGCTCGGCGAGCGGGATGATCGGCGTCTTGCCCTTCGCGGCCTCGGCCCGCTCGTCACTGACGACGCCGGCGATCAGCCGATCGCAGGCCAGCCGGCTGTTGCGCAGGATGTTCAGGTGCCCGACATGGAACATGTCGTACACGCCCGGGACGTACCCGACGCGCTGCGAACTCACGATTTCCCCCGTTGTGTCGAGCGCGCGACAGCGTGCCCCGCCGCTCGAATTGCCCCCGTTTGAAACTGGCGTCAAGCACTGACGTCAAGTTCCTGTTAGTTTAGCAGATCACTCATCGCAGGGCATGCCGGACTTCGCCCGTTTGTGCGCGTTGTCCGCTAAGGCTAGAACGCGCTGCCCTCGGCTGAGCGACCCACTGGTTTCGCGAGAGCCCTACACAGCGGTGGCGCGAACTGTACCGCCGCCGACACGCGTACGGATGGCCAGGCGCCGCAGGTACCACGTGTTGATCAGCGCGGCGGCCGCCATCAGCCACGGCACGAGAGCAGGGTTGCCTCCGGCAAGAAGCATCGCCGTCACGACCCCGAGACTGATCACCGTCTCGGCGAGGCGAGCGAGAAATACCGGCCACGACAACATCCGCACGGTCAGCTCCGCCGTGAACGGCAGCGACGCGGCCCACATCGCTAAGTAGACCGTCCACCCCAGGACCAATGCGGAGGAGACACTACGGCCGGCGATCAGTTGACCCAGCGGCTCAGACAGGATTGCGGCCAGTGTTCCCCCGGCCAAGGTGAGGAGCACAAGTACCGCCGCGGCGCGAGCGTTTCGCTGATATTCAGACTTTCCGGCGCGGCGGTCGGCGGCTCCTGTCGACAACAGGAACGCAGATGCCCCGTTCAGGACCGTCTGAATAGGAGCGACGATGAGCCGACCCGCCTCGACCAGACCTACCGCAGCCAACGACACGATCTGCAGGATAAGGATTCGAACAGTGAGCAGTTGGGCGGGCTTCAACGTCGACTGGAGCGCGCGCCATACGGCAAAGGTCGCGACCGCCCGACCACCTCGCCGCCCGACACGAAGACCGCGCCATTCAGCCGATGGAAGTTGGATGAGTGCAGCAACCACCGCCGCGCAACAACCGACCAACATTGCGGCGAGTACCAAACCGAGGGTGATTCGCGCTCCCGCAAGAAGAGCGATGGCCAGCGTCGCGAGTGTGCCGAAGGCATAGGTCGCGTCGTTCCACACGAGCGACCAGTACTCGAGGCGCGCGAGCAGTATCCTCCGCCCGGTTTCCTCGACCAACCACACCGCGACCATTGCGGCGAACAGCACGGCCACGCCGGGACCGCCGAGCCCGAAGACGCGAACGAGTCCGATCGCCGCACCGAAGGCGAGTGCCAACCCCATGACAGCGCTGGTGGTCAATGCCTCCCGCGTCATCGGGTCGTGCCGATCCATCACCGTAAGAGAGTCACCGACGTAACCGGTGTAGAGCGCGAGCACGGTCGAAAGGAAAGCGATACACAATGCATAGGCACCATATCCAGCTAATCCGAGCTCACGAGCTGCCAGAACCTGCAGTAGCAAGCTGGTTCCCGCGGTGATCGCCTGACTCGAGCCGATCGCGGTGGCGTTGCCCGCAACTCGGGTCGCAGCCCGAAGCGACCTGGTGTTGCCGGCCGCGGGTGTCGACGTCGGTCTTGTTCTCACCGCAGACTTGATGTCGTCCATGACATGCAATCCAAATCCATCCAGCTCGGTGTCCATCGGCGGATGTGCCGCGGCTCCGCTCGGCCGTAGCACATGTTTGCATCATGACGGCCGATCGCCGGCCGAACGGGTCGATGGCGCCGCAGCAAAGCCGCGGCGCCATCAACACCCGAGGCCTGCAATATCAGCTCACGGAACCGTGACGTTTCGTGTTGTCACGTCCGTCCAGCCGGACGGATCGGTCGCTGTCAACGTGATCCGGTACGTACCCGACTGAGCGAACGTGTGTGTCGACGTGACGCCGGTAGTCACGCTTCCATCTCCCCAACTCCACTGGTAGGAACTGACGGTCCCATTCGGATCGCTGGAACCCGAGCCGTCAACCGATGCAGTCAGACCGTTCGTCGACGACGTGAACGCCGCGGTCGGCGGAGCGACGGTCGGGCGTGCGCTGTACGACGCGGCCGACACCATGACCGGCGCATTCGTAGCCGAGCCCGACAGATACGTGGTGACTCCGACCGATCCGGCGGACTGAAGACCGCTTGTGTTGTCCGTAGTCGTTATCCGCCAGGCGGTCGGCTCGGTCGAGCTGCTCGGCCACGCCTTCAACCGCAGCGTCGTCGGGCTGGTGCCGGTCACCTGGTACCTGACGTTCAGCATCATGCCGGGGGTGTAGGTGACCCCGGTGAGTGTTACCTCACTACCGATCACCGTCTCTGTCGCAGAGTTCGCCAGCTTGGTGACGGCAAGAGCGACCGTGTTGTTCGACAGGATGCGTATCCGCGCCCGATATTCGTTGTTCGTCGAAACGTGCCGGCCGACAAGATAAAGGTAGATACCGTTCCCCGTAGCCGGCTTGTCGGTGGTGTAGGTGATCTTGGAGTCCGAGTCCGACGTCGACACGGCATTCAAGAAGGCCCCCGGTGCAGAACTTGCGGCGGCCAGCTTCAGCAGACCCGAGCCGTTCGCGACGGACAGGTTGGCCGCAGAACCCACGGCCGACCAAGGCCCGCCCTTGTCGGCCGTCCCCCAGCCACTGGCCAAGGTCCGGTTGAATGCATCCGAGGCGAACGGGTCTGTCGACGGGTTCGCCGCCGGACGGGGTGACACGGTGTGCGACACCGTGCCGGTGGCGCCGCCGTCGTCGGTCACCGTGAGCGTCACCGTGTAATCACCGGCAGCCGCGAACGAATGCGTCGGAGTCGCACTCGTCGACTTCGCACCATCACCGAAGTCCCACGAGTAACCGCTCACCGAGCCATCCGGATCCGAAGAACCCGTCCCGTCGAACGAACACGACAACGCCGTGCACGAAGACGTGAACGCCGCCGTCGGCGCCTTGTTGACCGGCGCCGTCACATGCACCGCATGCGACACCGTGCCGGTGGCGCCACCGTCGTCGGTCACCGTGAGCGTCACCGTGTAATCACCGGCAGCCGCGAACGAATGCGTCGGAGTCGCACTCGTCGACTTCGCACCATCACCGAAGTCCCACGAGTAACCGCTCACCGAGCCGTCCGGGTCCGAAGAACCCGTCCCGTCGAACGAACACGACAACGCCGTGCACGAAGACGTGAACGCCGCCGTCGGCGCCTTGTTGACCGGCGCCGTCACATGCACCGCATGCGACACCGTGCCGGTGGCGCCGCCGTCGTCGGTCACCGTCAGCGTCACCGTGTAATCACCGGCAGCCGCGAACGAATGCGTCGGAGTCGCGCTCGTCGACTTCGCACCATCACCGAAGTCCCACGAGTAACCGCTCACCGAGCCGTCCGGATCCGAAGAACCCGTCCCGTCGAACGAACACGACAACGCCGTGCACGAAGACGTGAACGCCGCCGTCGGCGCCTGCTGTTTTGCGGCCGGCGAGGCCAGGTAATGACTGCTCACCTGCGCGGCAGTGAGCTCCGACGAATACACGGCCACCTCGTCGATGGTGCCCGCGAAGAAGTGGGCTGTCCCCACCCCAGTCGGAGTCACCGCCAACTCGCCAATAACCCGAGTAGCTCTGCGCGGCAGTCTGCGGATTGGTTCCTACCGATACGCCGTCGACATACAGCTGCATGCCGTCCGGCCCTTGCGTTGCTGCCAGGTAGTGCCACTGGCCGTCGTTGTAGGACTTCGGCGAGGTGATCGTGTTCGTCTGACCGGTCCAAACTCCGAAGGTGAGCTGCCCGGAATTCTCCATGTAGACGTGCCGGTCATAATTGCCGGAGCGGCCGTTCTGCTGGTCGCCGAATCCGATCAACTTGCCACCATGGCAGTCGTGGTGTTGAACCACAATTCCTCGGAGTACACCGACGGTCCCGGATATTGCTGCTGCGACCCGATCGTGCCGTCGGTGCCATTGAATGTGACCCCGGTACCGGATACCCCACTCACCGGACTCGAAGCACCGTAGGACACTCCGCCGCTGTAGAGGCCTGCGCTGCCGTTCGTCGACGCATCTGCTGCCGTCGAACCGGTGGCCTCGTTGAGGCGCCAGTAAAGATCCGGCGATGAGTTGAAGATCGTCTTTCCGTATTTGTCGGCTGGCGCTGTCGGGATGCTCAATGACCGGCCACTGTCGACGAAATGCTGCTGCACCTTCGCAAGAGGTAGCGCAGTCGGATAGATCGCCACGTCGTCGATGGCACCCTGGAAGTTGTTGCTCGACGGCTGCGAAGGCCATCCGTTCAGATTGTCCCCCCCGACTCGCCAATAGCCCGCGTAGGGCTGGCCCACGGTCGTGCCCTGGTTCTGCCCGACCTTCTTGCCGTCGACGTATAGGACCATCCCGCCGTCTGAAAGCGTGGCGACGATCTGGTGGTACTGCCCGTCGTTGTAAGTCTTCGAGCTCGTGACCGTGTAGACGCCGTTGTTGTACACGCCGAAAATGATGTGCCCGGCGTTGTCCATGTAGAGGTGTCGGTCGTAGCTGCTGCTCTGACTGCCGAGGGCGGCGTTACCGAAGCCGACAATCTTCCCACCCTGAGTTGTCGAGGTGTTGATCCAGGTCTCGATGGTGAACACGTTGGGCCCATCGCTCGAGGCTTGTGTCGCTGCGTTACCACTGGACGTACCGTCGAACCCGGAGGCGGCATTGTCGTCGCCACCGATCGCTCCGGCCACGGAGTGAGACACGCCCGTGCCCTCAGTGAGATCCGAATAGCTGGCCCAGTCATACGCGGTTGTGCCGGACGACTCGCCGAGCCGCCAGAAGTTCGTGGCACCGTCCGACAAGACGTCCGTTGCGTACGGACTCTGTGTCGCGGAACTGATCGTCACTGTGTTCGACGTACCGCTGCCGATCTTGTTCCCGAACGGATCGACCGCCTGTACTCGATAGGTGTGGGTCGAACCCGGAGTCAAGCCCTTGTCGACGTAACCCATTGCCGGCAACTTCCAGAAGTTCGACTTCTGCGTCAGCGTGGCAATCGGCGTGGTTCCGCCATCGCGCAGCACGTTGTAGGTGAGGTTCTGGTTGTCGTAATCCCAGGTCGCGGTCCACGCCACTCGGGCTGTGCCGTTTGCGAGCGAGACGACCTTCGGTGTGATGCTGGAGGTCGCGACGGGTCCGACTTTGTTCGGCGCTTTAGTGGTGAGCGCGTAGCGAACGAGGCCGGCTTGGGCGGTACCGTTTGCGGTCGGGAACTCGCCGCCGAGCGCGATGTAGTTGCTGTTGCCCGTTACCGACCAGGCGGCCTGACCCTGGCCGGTAACGCTGCCGATACCCAGAGCGGGGTACCAGTGCAGCAGCGTCGAGTCAGGTACACCGTTGTAGTTCCAGCCGTAGTCGTCCGGCCCGACGTTCGTTCCGGTGGCGTAGGTGGTCGAAGCCAGAGCATGGTGCCACACCCGCGGGTTCGTGTCCGGGAACTGCCCGATCGCGGAACATTCGTGTGCGTGGCTGACGCTGTATAGCGTTTGACCTGTTGGGAACGTGCTGTAGGTGTCACCGTGACAATCGTTGACCCAGACGATGTTGCCGGTGTTCGGGTCGGCCGCGAAGGTCCCCTCGAAGTTGCCGCAGCCGAACGCAAACCCCGACCCGTAGACCTGGTTGCCGTCGACCGACAAGCTCAGAATGCCGCACTTGCTGCCGTAGTCCTGCACCGTCTGGTTGATCGCGAAAGGCAAAGTCGAACCCGTTGTCGCGTCGAGCGAGCCCAAACCGTAGACGGGCACACCGTTCAACGTCGCGAATTTGCCGCCGACAATGACGCGCGTCTTGTCAGGCGACATGACCATGGCGCTGACCTGGTTGTCGTCCGCGGTCGGCGCCCAGGACAGCAGCGCGCCGTTCGACGGTGCGAAAGCAGCGAGTCGGGTCCGCGCGACACCGTTCGCGGTGAAGAAGTTGCCGCCGGCATAGACCGCTGAGTTCGTCGCGGCAATTGCGGCCACCTGGGAGCCGATCGACGGTTTGAACGATGTGTCGAGCGCGCCAGTCGCCGTGTTGAAGGCCGCGATGTGATTGCGCGCCTGGCCGTCGACGGTGGTGAAGTCACCGCCGACATAGACGCGTGAGCCGTCCGGAGAAGCAGTGATGGTCAACCCTTGCGCGTTGAGTGTGTGGTTGAACGACGCGATCAGGTTGCCTGTCGTGATGTCGTACGCCAGCAGATTTGCGCGAGCAGTGGTGTTACCGGCTTGCGATGTGCCGGCCGGCCACGTTTGCGAGAAGCTGCCGGTCGCGTAGACCGTGTTCCCCACCGTCACCTGCGACCAGACGACGCCGTTCTGTTGCACTGTGGGCAGCGCATCAGCCGTGACGGTCGCCGGAGTCCCCGTGTCCGGCACACTTTCCGCGTGCGCAGCTGGCGTCAGGACGAGCCAACTGGCGGCCCCGACTCCGAGCGTGAACGCGACGAGCAACGCTCGTGCGCGAGGTTTCCAGCGGACAGCAAAATCCCACACTTGATATCCCCCGATGTCCCCGAATCGCCAATGAGGCGATGCCTAGCTAACAGTAACCTTACACGCTAAGAGATGCACGTTGATCAAGCGATCGAAGAACTCGGCGGTCCTATCCCACGCTGAGCTTGTCGACGCCCTCTGCCCGTGTGCGTGCGAAAGGCTCCGCGCGCGTGCCGAGGTCGTCGACGATCGTCGTCGGCCCCAGTCGGTGCAGACCGACGGACCGATCCTGCGGCGACGGCGCCCACTGGTTGGTACCGAGCAGCACCAGGAAGAGAAAGGCGGGAGTCGCGTCGATCAGCCCGCTCTCCAACACACTTCTGACAACAATGAAGATCAGGATTGAGACTGCGATCGGCCGAAGCGGCGGTTGCGCGGAAACGCTCGCGGCAGCCACGCGTACCACCCACACAGCCAGGAGCGCGAGGCCGACGATTCCGCCCTGCACAAGCGCCGACACCCAACTACTGTCCAATATCTGCGTGGACCTGAATTGGGCCACCACCGGGATCCTGACCATCGACAGTCCGTTGCCAAACCACTGATCCCAGAACTCTTTGTGCAGGTGGAACGCCGCGGACCACGCAACGGTTCTTGCGTTCAAGGTCGTGACGTTCTCGGATCCACCCCGTCCAAGGAACTGTCCTAGGACGTTGGTGCCGTAGAACAGGTACACGAGAAATGGAACGACCGACAGAGTCCCGATGATCAGCCATTTAGGTTGCCGACGGGCGATGATCAGTTGGACTGCTATTGCAAGCATCAGCGCGAGGAGCCCGGTGCGTGAACCGGTGAGCCAGACAACAGCTAGCAAGACTGGAATAGCAGTAACCAGCCAGCCGACCGGCTCGACAAGCGCAATCCACAAGACGACAAGCAGCACCAGCGAACACAGCTCGGTGACCTCGTTCGGGTTCAGCGGCGGGATCGCCCCTTCGAGCCGACCAGAGGCTGCTGTGCCGACGCCGGTCGCGACTCCGACAACCGCAAATGTGGCCATCGCAAGCGCCAACGCCTTGATGACATCGATCGCGCTGTATGCGCGGCGGGCGCAGTAGATAGCGAGCGCTAGTACGAGCAAGCGAAGACTGAGCACGGACGACGCCAGCAAGGTGGACCCGGTGTACATCGCGCCGAGCGTCGAACAGACGACGATCCCACCTAGGAAGAAGATCGGACCGGTGCGTACCACGTTGCGTCGGTCGGCGTCGGCCGAGGCAACAAAGGCCAGAGCCAACGCACCTACACTGGCCAGCCCTTTGGCGGCGACCACAGGATCCACCCCGCCGGCGTAATAGACACCGCGCCGCCAGGAGACGCAACTCGCGATCAGAAGTAACGCGATGACGACCAGGCGTTGCGGAGGAGCAGTCGTGAGCTTGATCGGGACGGGTGCCGACGTGAGCGATGCTCTCGGTCGCGGCCAGATCAAGCCTTGTCTCCAGCCCGCTCGGACTCATGCTCCACGACCTCGTTGGCCGAGTCCGGATGACTTCCTCGAGCGTCAACCGTTTCGGCGTGCCGTTCAAGCGGTGACCTACTACCAGTGTTTGCGCCTGAACGATTCTCGTCGTGATCGGCACCGCTCTCGGTCACGATGCGCTTGCCGTCTCCGGTTCGCGGCCCGCTGAACCTGTTCGGCGATTCACGCTTCACCCGTGTCCAGAAATCCTGGAACCGCGACTGCCATCCGGAGTGGACACCCGCTTCGAAGGCGCGCCGGCTGGCCGCAGTGAGGACGGGTCCCATCACCGAAGCGTTGACCGCCACCAACGACGAATATGCGGACCTCAACGCAGCGGCCTTGGTCCTACCGGCTCGGGCGACCGCGACCGTGGCATCACACGAGCTCGCTATAACCAGGGATTCAGCGGCGACTAGAAGCGGCGAAGTGTCCACGATGACCAGGTCGAAACGAGGTGTCAACGACTCCAAAAACGCCTGCACGTCCTGCTGGCGCGGCAACGCGTTGGGCGCGGTGTCATCCTGACCGACAATCGCGACATGAAGCAGGCCGCCGTGCCAAGGGGCTTCGCGCACTCGGGGGGCGCCCCAAGCGCCCACGTTCTGTGCCACCGTCGGAGCGAGACCGAGGTAGCGGGCGATCTTCGGTCGACGATGATCAGTGTCGACGAGGCATACTCGCAGCCCGGATCGGGCTGCCGCGATAGCGAGGTTGATCGAGAGCAAGGTGCGACCGTCGCCGACGCTCGGGGAAATGACTGCGATGCTCCGGGGCCGCTGTTCGCCGGTTCGCAAGGCCATATTGGCCCAAGTCATCCGGAAGGCTTCCGCCGCTTGCCCCGCACCCAAGGCGATCGCCGGATGCCGGGATATACCCCTGACCCGTGGGATCGTGCCTGAAGGACTGACGCCGCAGATCTCCGCCAGGTCCTCCGGCGACTGGACTCGACGGCGCGACTGGTACCGAAGGATCGCGACCACGAGCCCGAGCACCAGCCCGACGATCAATCCCAGCGCGACGTTCAATGAACCGCGAGGAGATATGGGTGAGTCGCTTTCAGCGGCCCGCTTGGTGACTTGAACAGTCACTTTCTGATCCGCGTTGGTGGCGCGGGCGTTCTCCAGGTCGCTGATCGCCGCCGTGAGGCTGTCTGCTACCGCGTTGGCGATGTTGGCGGCTTCGCGAGCAGACTCGTCGGTCACGTCCACATTGAGGACCACCGTGCCGAGCGGGTTGGTCACCGACACGTGAGACGCAAGCTGTGCCCTTGTCATCGGCAGGGTCAGCTGCGTCAGGACCGGCTTGAGGACAATGTCGGTGTTCGCCAACTGGGCGTAGGACGGCATGCGACCCAGCACGTACTGTTGGTCAGGGTAGATGGCGTTGCCGGCCTTGTGGGTCACCGAAACGAACGACTGTGCATGTGCCGCGTAGATCTTCGGGCTCATGTTCGTGACGACCACGCCGGCGACAACGCCGAGCACAGCCAAGCCAAGCACCAATGCAGCACGGTCGCGGATCGCCCGCACGTAGTCACGCAGTTCCACTTGCCCCCCAAAACCAGCCCGTCGTCCGCGTCGCGCACGTGACGACTTCGACCGATGTGAGGTTACCGTTAGCTAAGCGCTATGTCGATTGCCTGTGGCACGTCCTCAGGTCACCCGAAGGCGCCGAGATGCCGTACACCCGCCGGCTGGCCGATCAGCGCGGCCAGTGCCGTCGTCAGCGGGCTCGCCGTCGCATCGTTCACCGCACCGCCGCTGTCTCGTTCGGTGTTGTGGGTTCCTCCCCCGGTCGCGGCAGCGAACTGTGATACCGACGTATATGCCGCCGCCGACGCCGCTGTGATCTGCCACACAATCTCTGCACTGGGGACCTCGACCCGAACGAAATTGTTGAAGTCGATCTTGAGTTGGAGGTTGCCCGCCGCGTACTGGCCGCTGTAGTCACGCACGTTGAGGGCATAATTGCCGGCGGCCGGCGCCTCGATGAGGTTGTTTTCGAGATCGATGTTTCTGATGATCCAGGGCTCCGTTGCATCGGGAAGCGATTGTCTCGGATCGTGTCCGGGATAAGACAGCGTGGCGCCGCGCCGGGCGTCCTGCACGATCTCGACCTGCCGGGCGTTCCCGCGCAATGAGTTGTTCCACACTTGAAGATCACTGGTGTCGTTGAGCTTCATTCCGTCTTGACCGTTGTCGGCCACCACGTTGTCGGCAACAGTCCGCGAGGGCTGAGATCTCCACCGAAAGTCCGTGGGCGCTGTTCGCCGCGATTGTGTTGCCGGTCACGGTCATGTCGTAACAAGACTCATCCAGCCACAACCCGTACCCGAAATTGTTGCTGAAGACGCTATCTCGGACGGTTATGCCGCGGGTACGCGTGATCTTCGTTCCGCCTGATACCGGCGATTGGTTGAAGTGTTCGGTGTTGTTGTTGGTCGCTAGCACGTTGGACAGGGAAATACCGTCTGCATAGTTCGCATGCAGGCCGAGCAAGCCATTCCGCACGGCAGTCACGTTGCGTACCGTCACGTTGGTGTTGTCGACCGTCACGCCAGTGGTCGCATTGTCTGACACCGTCACGTTCTCGATGGTGTCACCCGGGCCGTCCATCCGTACGGTTCCGACCAGAGGGATGGAAGTGGCGTACCGCCGGATGCCGATGCCACGCAGAACCGAACCCGGCGAGTAAACGCTGTAGGCAAGTGCGAGATCGCTGGCGCGGACGTCGGTCCCTGTCGGGTCAGTGCCAATGACCAACGCTTGTGCCCCGTAGTCCGCGTAGAAGGTGCCGGGCACGACCTCTGCTCGCGAGCCGACTTGTCGCAACGCGGTGTCGCCGATCCAGACCTGATCGGGATGCGCGGCCATCGGATATGCCGGATTCACGAAGGACCAGCCAGGAGCCGACGAAACCCCGCCTGCCGAATATGCCGGCGTCGAATCGAACTGTGCAGTCCATCCACTATGAACCCAGGTGTTCCCGTCGCGAGACCAACCGCCAACCGATGTGCTGCCGTCCAACCACACCACCTCGCCCGGATATGACTGGACGGTTAGCCTTTTGTTAGAGGGCACACTGACGGACTCGTGGTACGAGCCAGCTCGCAACACGATCGTTTGACCACTTGACGCGATCTGTACCGCGTGCGCGAGCGTCCTCACTGGAGCGGCCGCACTCAAACCCGATGAGGAATCGCTTCCCGTCGGGGAGACGAACAGCGCGTTGGCCGGGATCGGATAGTGCGTCGTTCCCAACTCAGCCGCGCCGGAGCCGCTCTGCGGCTGTTGACCTGTATCCGTCGGAGAAGGAGTTGGCGTGGTCGGCGGGGCAGTGGATCCGGAGAGGAACTCGCCGACGTAGGCGACACGGGCGCGGCCGTCGTTGACGGAGCCGTCGTTGACGGAGCCGCGTGTCGACGGAGCCGTCGTCGACGGAGTGCTGCTTGGCGTGTTCGACGGCTCGCCCCCGCCGACGGACCACACTCTCAAGTTGTCTATGTCGGCGGATACGGGGCCAGTCGCCGAACTCGATCGGTAGACGCTAAAACCGACCGTTCCCGACGCGTCGATGGCCGAACCAGATGAGTCGGCATAGCTGGTCTGCCAGTCACTCGGTGCCGCGGCGGTCGACGGCCAAGCACTCGCGTGCAGTTGTACGGGATCGGTACCGGTAACTTCGGCCTCGATGGTCGCCGACTGCGAGATCCGCTCGGGCAAAGGCGTCTCAGCCGTCAGGAACGATTCGGTTCCGTTCGTGCGGCGGCTCAGCGAGATGAATGCAGAGCCATCCGCGGCGACCCTGACCTTCGCGTGGTACGTCGTGCCGTCGGCGACTTGGCGCAACGCGATGTATAGGTAGGTGTTCCCGCTCGCAGACGACTGCTGGATGGGAGTGATCGAGACCCGACTGCGCACGTCCTGCGCTCGCAGCTGCGGCAAGGTCGCCGATACCGATGTACCTGGCGTGATAGCTGCGAAATGCGCCGAGCCGCTTGCGACCGAGCTTTGATCTGTGTTGGAGACCGAGTATGAGCCACCTAGGTCCGCAGAGCCCAGTCCGCGCGTCACGGTACGTTTCATCGAATCTCGGCCTATGAGCTGCAGGTCGGATGCGCTCCCGCCGCTACTGGTGCGGCCCTCAGCGAAGGTCGTGCCGAGGACGAGCGCGCCGACCACCGCACCACATGCGAAAGCTCCCCCGATGCGCATCCGGTGCCGAGCGGTGCTGGCTCGATGCCGACCTGTTGCCTTTCGGGGGATCTCCGCAGCGTGGCCCAAGGCATGGCGCGATACCTGTGTCGCTCCGGGTCGCCTGTGACGGGTCATGCGTCTCCTCTACTCTGGCGCGTCGCGCTCGGCAGCCGCATGTTTCCGCGGTTGCGATCTCGATACCTCGGAGCAGAGCTTAGCCACGACACTTGGAGCGTTGGAAGCTGCGGCACGCGACCCGGCAAATCGCCTCAATGACGCTAACTACGCGCCGGGCCAGTGAATACAACGGTGGGCCGACCGGCGTGGTACCAAACCTCCACTCTCACCTCACGCTGCCCAGACACAGGAATCAGGAACGCGTAACTGCCCGTAGCCGATTTACCTGGCGCGATCTTTCCGCTCAACGGCGTAGTCGTTTGCACGTTCGTCGGCACGGCAGGCGTCTGATTCTTGCCGTATTTGGCGATCACCTGAACGGTGTTGTCATCGATCGAAGTTCCTCGAGCCATTATGCAGGCTGATCTTGAATGTGACCGTGGGACGACCCGTCAACGCCCCGGGACCCTTGTCGGTCACTACGCCGTACTTCAAGCTGACGATTTGGGCTGCAACACCCTGACCGAAGTTCGCAGGCGAGCGGAGCGGGGTGGCCGGAAGAGTGCGGCCCGACCGGGATGGCACCGGCGTGAGCGAGCCTGCGGAGGAGGATTTCCCAGTCACCGACGTGCTGTGGGATTCGGGACTCGGCGAAACCCCGGAGCTACGGCTCGACGTTCCGCTCTGCCGGCTACTTGTCGAGCTGCTCGCCGGCGCGGAGGTTCCATCCTTTCCAGCTGACCCGGTGTTACTGACACTCGTACAAGCCGTCAGCGCGACAAACCCGGCCAACACGCTGGCTCCCACGACAAGCCGCGACATCCGGCGTTCGCCGTCCATTGATTTCGATCCCCCGCGCATCGACCTACCCCCTACGTTTTTGATCTTAACGGTGGTGCTGTAGCCAGTGCACCGATCGCATCGAAAGCTATGAGTTCGGTCCTCGTGCGGCGCTGTGCTTCCCGCTCACTTCTTGTGACAGATTCAGCTGTCGGACCGCCGACCGACACTCTTGTTATTCTTCACGCTGACCTTACAACTGTCAAATCAACATTAGCCACAGTTCGGGACGCGAAGCCAGATTCCGCCCCCGGTCGCACCCGCGGCTCATTTGGCACTCGAGTACGAGCTGTCGACGAGGAGGATGGGTCGATACCGAGGTCGGCGGCGATGTTGGCTGCGATCAATTGCGCCGATCCGTAGTTGCCTACGACGACCGCCATCGCGTCGCCGGACATGGATTTCTCTCCGCGGAATGAGCCGACATTCCGCAGCGAGGCCCCATCCGGAAGGATGCGGCCTCGCTCAGTTGAGAGCAACCGGGAGTCAGACCGGCTTGGCCGCGCTGAAGTTTTCCACGCTGGACGTAGCGGGGGGAGTTCGATGTCGTGGACAGGTAGAAACAGCATTCCCACGCTCCCGGCGCTACAGGCCGCTGTCGTGTCAGTCGCCGAGATCTGGGCCGAAGCGGGTGCGCTGTTGCCGGACCTTCCAGATCTTGCCGACGAACGTGGTTGCCCAGGTACCGAATGGCACTGTATGAGCCTGGCCGAAGTAGGATACGTGCCAAATCAGGCAAATATTAGCTGTATGCATCGATTGTCTGCATCTCGCCGAAACCAGGACAGCAGCTTGCCGCCGAGGAAGAGCGCGTTGGCGATCAGCAAGCGGTGTAGACAGCGATGAACGCCGGCTGCGAGCCCAACAGCACAAAGCTCAGGGCCAGCACGCCGAAGTCGGCGGGCAGCACCATGATCGAGCGGGCGACCTTCGTGTCTCCGGTCCGGGTCGGTCGCGCGCCCGCGGGCGTGCGCGACCGGCGCAGGAGATCGGTCAGGATCATCGCGAAGAACCACACGCACGAAACGACGGTGAAGCCGACCGGAATCAGCAGCATCGCGGTGTTGCCGTGCAGGTCGAAGAACCGGAACCACGAGATGAGCACCACCAGGTGCACTGCCGCAGTCTTCGCGCAATCGACGACGTGATCGAGCCACTCGCCGGACAGCGACCCGCCACCCCGCAGCCGGGCCAACTGCCCGTCCGCGGAGTCGAGCGCGTACCCGATCAGCAACAGGGCGGTGATGAGCAGCCCGGCACCGACGCTGGGCCGGAGCACCGCCACGAGCACCAGCGCGGCCGCCGAGAAGGCGGCGCTGACCATCGTCACCTGGTTGGGTGTCGCGCCCACGACGTTGGCCGCACTCGACAGAATGCGGCCGAGCGGACGGTTCACCCAACGGGAGTAGCCAGGCGCACCCACATTGCTCTTCTGCGCATTGCGCAACGACTTGAGCGACTCGCGAAAGGTCGTCGGAGCCGCGACGGTTGCCGTCATCAGCGCACGCGCTCGATGGAGCGGGGCGCCGGCCGGCGGCCGGGCGCGGCGTCGGTGTCGATGCCGAAGCGGCGGCCGCTCGGGCGGGGCCGACCTGCGACGGTGCGGTTGCGCGAAGGCAGGGCCACCAGCGCAGTGCACAGCCGCTCGTAGCGCTCGGCAACATCGTCCCAGTCGTAACCCAACGCGATGTCGCGCGCCAGGTAGCGGCGCCAGCGCAGGTCGGCATCGTCTGCCTCAGCGGCTTCGATTTCCGCAGTGACCTCGGCGGCCGTCCGGAAGTACGTTGCCGACTCGCCGACGACCTCGTGGTTGAAGTTGACGTCATAGGCGATCGTCGCCGCGCCCGCACCGATGGCGCGCAACAACGACGGGTTGGTGCCGCCGACCGAATGTCCGTGCAGGTAGGTCACGCAGTTCGCGTAGAGCTGGTCGAGCAGATCCTGATCCCAGACCCCGCCGAGGAAGATCACCCGATCGTCACCCAGGGAATGGATCTTGGCAGTGTGCTCGTCTGCGTAGGGCGCGGAGCCCACGACCACCAGCGGTAGCTTCGCGCCGCTGCGCCGGTATCCGTCGACGATGACGTCGACGTGGTTCTCCGGCTCGAAGCGCGCCACGGCGAGGTGATAGCCACGCGGCTGCACACCCACCTGGGCCAGCAGTTCCGGGCGGTCGTCGAGTACGACCGGCGCGCCGTAGGCGATGAGTTCGGTGGCGGCGTCGAATTCGGCCGCGTAGTAGTCGGCGATGCCCTGGGCGTCGGCGATCAACGCGTCGGACCAGCGCACCGCGAGCGATTCGGCCATGCGGTAGTAGCGGCGGCCCAGGCCCTGCCACTTGCTGCGCTTCCACTCCAGCCCGTCCACGTGCGTCGCCACCGGGATGCCGCGAGCTCGCAGCAACGGCAGGAACACCGCATTCGCGGAGTTGAACATGATGACCGCGTCGACGCGGTGGCGCAGCACGTGCCGCACCGACAACGCGGTGTGACTCAGCGTCTCGAGTGACTTCTTGCGCGTCGCCGGGAGATGCACGAGCTCCATACCCTCGTACTCACGCGGCTGCGGCGCGTCCGAATCGGTGATTCGGCAGTAGACGACGACATCGTGGCCGGCCTTGACCAGCCGCAGGCCGACCTGCTCGACGCAGGTCTCGAAGCCGCCGTAGCGTGCCGGCACCCCTCGCGTCCCGATCAGTGCGATCCGCATTCCGCTTTCCCCCGTTCGTCTTTCACGTCGCGGCGCCGGTTCAGCTATCCGCACATTTGCGGGCAGATCCGAACAAAACGCGCACACGCTGACGCAGAGGGATGCACCTGGTCGAACATCGAAGCCCCCGGCTCGCGCGGCTGTCGGCTCAGCTCGCGGCACTCGACGGGCAACCACCCCCGCGGACCCCGTTGAGTAAAATCGACGTTAGCGTAAATTCGGCATGAAGCAAAGTTGGCGCGCGCGGCTCGGCGTGTCAGCGGAGCGAACCTGTGAGAATCGCCTGATTCGCCCACCATTCGTCGGGCAATTCGGGCTACAGAACGTCACCTACACGTTACTCTACGCAGAATTTACCTACGTACAGTAGTCACCTCTTCCATGTCAACTACAGAGAGTAGTTCATGTGAGGCAGATAACAGCTGACGGTCACGCCGCGGCGAACAGCCGATCAGCGATGTGACGGGCTATCGGCAGCGCCGAGGTCGCAGCCGGTGACGGCGCGTTGCACACGTGCAGCGTGCGCGGCGTCTCCTCGAACAGGAAGTCGTGCACCAGTGTGCCGTCGCGCAGGACCGCCTGGGCCCGAATGCCCGCCGGCTCCGGGAGCAGGTCGTCGAGCGTGAGCTCGGGGCAGTACTTGCGGCATTCGCGCAGGTAGCCGCGGCGCAGGACCGAGTTGCGCATTTCCTTGACCGCGGTCTGCCAGTGGGTGCGCGCCACCCGCCACAGTCCGGGGAACTTCAGGTAGTCGGCAACGTCGCGGGCGTCGAACGAGCCGCGCGGGTAGCCCTCACGGGCCATGCCGAGGACCGCATTCGGCCCGACGGTGACTCCGCCGTCGATCGTGCGGGTCAGGTGGATGCCGAGGAACGGCAGGTCCGGGTCCGGAATCGGGTAGATCAGCGCAGAGATGATGTCCTTGCGCTCGCTCGGCAGCCGGAAGTACTCGCCGCGGAAGGGCACGATCTGAAATCCGGTGCTGATGCCGGCGAGCCTGGCGAGGCGGTCGGCCTGGACGCCGGCGCACACCGCCACGCTGCCCACCCGCCACGACGATCCGTTGGCCGACGTGATGCGCACCGAGTCGGACGACTCGTGCAGCCCGGTGACCTCGACGCCGCGCTCGACGACGCCGCCCGCGGCCCGGAACTGCTCGGCGAGCACCTCGGTCACGCGGACGTAGTCGATGATCGCGGTCTCGGCGACGAACAGTGCGCCGAGCCCGCGGATCGCCGGCTCGCGCCGGTGCAGTTCGGCGGCGTCGAGCCGGTCCACCGCAATGCCGTTCTCCCGCGCGCGGATCTGCAAGGCATCCATGGCGCGAGAGTTCTTTCGGCGTGGTGGCCACGAGCAGCTTGCCGCAGTTCTCCACCGCGATGCCGTGCTCGGCCGCGAGTCGCTTGGTGTCGGCGGCTCCGGCCTTGCACAGCTTCGCCTTGAACGACCCCGGCGCGTAATAGATGCCGGAATGGATCACGCCGCTGTTGTGACCGGTCTGGTGGACCGCGAGCCGGTGCTCCTTCTCGAGCAGGACCACCCCCGCACCCGGCCGGCGCCGCAGCACCTCGAGCGCAGTCGCCACACCGACGATGCCGCCGCCGACAACGCAGTAGTCGTACACGTGTTTGGGAGCCCTTCGAACGAGCGCGGAGTCGGGCTGCTCAATGTACGTCCAAGCGCAGTCGCCGACAGCTCGTATGCTATTCTCAGAGAGTTCTTATCGTCAAATCACCGCACTTGTGTATCTCGAGTCGTGAGGTCGGCGTCTGCGTAATAAGATCCTCAGAGCTTGCTGGGGGGTCAGCGGGCTGAATGTCTGGATTCGGGGGGTTTGGACGTGACGTCTGTCGCAATCATCGGGGCGGGGCCATACGGGCTCTCGATCGCCGCCCATCTGCGTGCCAGGGCAGTCTCCACACCGCATCTTCGGTACGCCGCTCGATACCTGGCGCCACCATGTGCCGGCCGGGATGTTGCTCAAGTCGGATCCGTTCGCGTCGAGCCTGAGCGCGCCGAACGGGAAGGGCACGCTGCGCGACTACTGCAGCCGAGCACAAGATTGCGTACCACCCGACCGACATCGCGGTGCCGTTAGACGTCTTCAACGCCTACGCGATGGACTTCCAGCAACGCTACGTACCCGAACTCGAGGACAAGCAGGTCGTGCGTCTCGACCGCAAGGGCGACGGCTTCCTGATCGAACTCGACGACGGCGAGGTCCTGGAGTCCGATCTCGTGGTCGTCGCCGTCGGCATCAGCTACTTCGCCCGGGTGCCCGAAGACCTCAAGCACCTGCCGGCCGACCTGATGTCGCACAGCTCGGCGCACCACGACCTCGACAAGTTCGCAGGCCGCGACGTCACCGTGATAGGTGGGGGTTCCTCGGCCGTGGACCTCGCGACCCTGTTGGCCGAGGCGGGGGCGAAGACCTCATTGATCGCCCGGCGCCCGAGCCTGCGGTTCTCGTCCTTCGGGTGCCCGGACGATCGCACCCGGTGGGAACGCTTCCGGCACCCCTCCTCGGGGATGGGACCGGGGCTGCGGTCGTACCTGTTGCAGAAGTTCCCGCACCTCTTCCGGTTCGCGCCGGGGAATCTCCGCCTCGAGATCGTGCGACGCCACCTCGGCCCGCAGACTGCCTGGATCATGAAAGAGCGCTTCGACGCCGGCGTGAGCGCCCATCTGGGCGAACGCGTCACCTCGGCAACCGCCGAGGGCGGCAAGGTCCGCCTCGTCCTCCGGACCGCCGATGGTGGCAAGCGTGAGGCGTTGACCGACCACGTCATCGCGGCCACCGGCTACTACCCGAACGTCTCTGCGATCGAGTTCCTCAGCGAGGACGTGGTGAGCGAGGTCGAGACCCACGCCGGCATGGCCAAGTTGTCCGGCAGCTTCGAGAGCTTCGGCGCCCGGCCTGTTCTTCGTCGGGCCGGCCGCGGCCAACAGCTTCGGCCCGTTGATGCGGTTCATGGTCGGCGCCGAATACGTCGCGCCGCGGATTGCTCCGCGTCGTATCGTCGGGCGCGCCAAGCGCCAGCCGAGGCGCGCGAGCGCGTAACGAGTTGTTCCGTGCCCACCGCCACCGATATCGGCTCAACCGTTCGCGCCGAACGGGGTCAGGGTCGAGCGGCTCCGCTCCGGAACCGATGAGACGCTGTTCGTCGTACCCGGCCTCGACGGCGACGTCGACGAGTTGAGCGAGATGGTCGACGCCTTGCGCGGCCCGCAACAGGTGTACGCGCTCGCACCGCTGTCGCATGACGCTGCGGGTGTGCCGATCACGTCGATCGAGCGCATGGCCGAGCTCATGGTCGAAGTCGTCCGGTCGATCTCGCCGAGCGGTCCGTACCGACTTGCCGGCTACTCCTTCGGCGCGCTCATCGCACTCGAGGTGGGTCAGCAGCTGCAGCGCGCCGGGGACGTCGTCGACGCGCTGTTCCTGATCGAGGCTGTCTACGACGAGCGGTACTGGCCACGCCAGATCTGGTTGCGCGCCCTCTGTCGGCGCACCCATTGGCAGATCACCCGCATCGCCAAATGCCGCCCCGAGCAGCCGCAGCGGAGTTCCGCCTGCGCGGAACACGGCTCGCGCAACGCGTTATACGTCGCTCTGGCGAGGGGCATGACCGACTCAATGCGGTCGATCCCGGCGTCGCAACCCAGGCCGACATCGCTCGACAGGCAGTGGGTGCCTATCGACCCGTCCGGTACGTCGGCCGCATGACGTTGGTCGCGTCATCGCACGATCGCCATTTCGGGTGCGACACCACAGTGATCTGGCGCAGGCTCGCCGAGCACCTGGAGGTCAACGGATCGAGGGCGATCACCTCACCGTGATGCACGACGCGGACTCTGCCATAGCGGTCGCGCGCGTCATCGACCACGGTTTGGCGACACGTCGTGAAGCCTGGCCTGGGCTACGCCCGATGCCCGGCTTCGAACGGCCAATGATTCTCACGACGATGCGATGGTTCTCGGCGGCCCGACTTGCACACGCACTCGGTGAGGCGGGATTCGCAGTTTCGGCCTGCCGTCCAAGAGCGTCACGCACTGGAGCTGGTCGATCAATTGACCTCTGATGCACAGTTGCGCAGGATCGGCCGCGCCGATCGGTTATCGCCGCGATCCGGGCCGCCGACGCCGACCTCATCCTGTGCGACGACGAGCGGGCACTCACCTTGCTTCGTCGGTTGCACGATCGGACCGTGAAGTCGGCTCCAGACGTCGCTGCGGTCATCAAACGCTCGCTCGGTCATCCAGAGGACTGGCCAGCTATTGCATCCCGGACCGGTGTCGCCGCAGAGGCCCGTGCGCTCAATCTCGCGGCTCCGGACACCGCAGTCGTTGCGAGTCTGGCGGATGTCGAGGACTGGGTCGACACCCATGGGCTGCCTGTTGCGCTGAAAACCGACGGCAGCTGGGGGGGCCGCGGCGTTGCGATCGTGCGCGACCGCTCGCGGCTGCCGAAGGTGTGGCAGACGATCTCCAGTCCGCCGGGCATGACCCGGGCACTCAAGCGCGCCGTCTTCGACCGCGACGCCGAGTCCCTGATGGCGCGCGTACGCCACACCCGTCCGGTCGTCAATGCGCAGGAGTTCTGCTCCGGTCGAGAGGCGATCGTCACCGCCGCCTGCGTCGACGGTAAGGTCGAGGCGCTCGTGTGCTTGGAGGTCGTGCAAGTCAGCGAGCGACGCGGGCCGGCGGCAGTCGTGCGCATCGTTGATCATCCGGACATGGCCGAAACGGCACGGCAATTGATCGCGCGATTCGGCCTGAGTGGGTTTTGTGGATTCGATTTCATCATCACCTGTGACGGCGCCGCAAAGCTCGTCGAGTTGAATCCCCGGGTCACGCCAACGTGCCATCTGCTGCTCGAAGGTCGGGCCCGACCGGACCAGCCCATCGCCTTGTTCCCGTCCGAACTCGTACGCGATCAGTCACCCGGTGTCGGGACTCTCACCGTTCTCGACAGCCCGGTTCGCGCCCCACTTCTCGTGATCCGCGGCAACCAGCTGGCCGCGCGCCACCACCGGCCGATCACCCGGATGACGCGGCGACTCAAGCAGATCAGCAGCTCGAACTACTGAGACAAGCGTCGCTCCGGGCTCCGGGGCGAGCCACAGATACGACCTGCGCGAGATCACACGCGCTTTGTATTTGTGAAATCGGTCTTTACATTGGTCGACTTTGCGTAATGTAGCCGCACTCTCGGCAGTAAACATAAATTGCGCATGAAGTGGCGGCATACATCCGAGTAAAGCACGTATTAGCAAGAGACGAACGCATTTATCCGTTCTTGTGATCAAGCATTCGAGACCCGTACGGTGCTCCCGGGGGAAGCAGGATCAAATTCGAATCCATTGAGGTGATCGACGTGTCCGGCCATTCCCCTGCCCACGCCGCAGCGCGGCGTGCGCGCCGTTTTCACGGCGGAAAACATCGTGATCGCTCCCGTACGCTCGCCGTCGCCGCTGGCCTCTTGCTGCTGTCCACCACCATCGCGGTGACCCGGGTCTCCCTTTCGAGCGCAGCCGATCGGTCGAACCCGGCCGCCCGCTCGGACGAGATATCCCTCGTTCAGACCGCATCGGGATCGACGACACGATCCGGATCGGTGCGGGTCACTATGCCGACCGACGTGGACAGTGGAAACCTCATCGCCGCCTACGTGCAGTGGAGCGACGCGTCTGCCGCAGCGATCTACGACAACCGGCGTGACCAATGGTCGGACTCCGGAGCCGGTGTAACCGAGTGGGGCGACGGCAACGGCGCTCAAGTCTTCTATGCGACCCCCACCGCAGGTGGCCGCACAACGGTGACGGTGCGGTTCCCCGACACCGTTGCCGCGGCATCGTTGTACCTCACCGAGTACTCCGGTGTTGACACAGACAACCCCGTCGATCAAGTCGCGGCCACGACCGGCGACGACGACCGGCTCACCAGCCCGTCGATCGGCACCACCGCCGACGGTGACCTCGTCTACGGCGCCGGATCCACCGCCGGCACGATCGGCAACGCGGGACTTGATTTCGTTTCCCGAATCAGCGACGACGGGAACATCGTGGAGGATCGGAGTTCAGGCGACGCCGGTCGATACCGAGCTACCGCGTGGTCGACCACCGATGAGCCGTGGGTGATGCAGGTCGTCGCATTCAACGCGGACACTGCCGGCGGAGGCCCAACAGGCAGTAGCGGTCCGTCGGAATCTGCGCCGGACACGTCAAGCTCTTCCACAGAGCCGACGAGTAGTCCGCCGACCTCTCCGACGCGCACGACCCCGACGACCTCTCCGACGCGTAGTACGACCCCAACGAGCCCGTCGAACACACCGACGCGCACGACGAGTTCGTCGACCACGTCGGCAGCGCCCACCTCTTCGTCTTCGACGCAACCTGGCGGCGGTTCGTCCAGCTGCCGGGGCTCCGGTGACGGTGCCGGCGGCCCGGACCCGTGGGGCGGCTGCTGGCCGGGACCGGCGACGACCGGCGTGCCGGACGGCACCGCGCTGACCGTGGTGAACGGCAACCAGCAGTTCTCGACGCCGAACCAGGTGATCTCCGGGAAGGACATCCGGGGCTGTGTCACGGTCATCGCTGCGGGCGTCCGAATCGTCGACAGCAAGATCACCTGCCCCGGTGGCTACGCCGTCGACTACGAGGGTGATGCCGGCCAGGCCCGACTCACCCTTGAGGACGTCACGATTTCGTGCAGCAACTCCGGAGGCTCGGCCGGGATCGGCGAGTACTACGTGAACGTGATTCGCGCAGACATCTCCGCATGTGAGAACGGGTTCGACGCCGATCACGACGTGTCAGTCACCGATTCTTACATTCACGACCTTTACCAGTCCGACGCTGCGCATACCGACGGGCTCCAGTCCTGCTGTGGCGGCAACCTCGACCTGGAACACACGGTCTGGTACGGGAAAACCGGCGATTCGGACGGCACCTCGGCCATCAATGTCAACGCGCAACCGACCTCGAGCCAGCGGTCGCACGACACACTGATCAAGCACAACCTGCTGGCGGGTGGGGCGTATGCGATGTACTGCCCGGAGACACCCACTACGAATTATCAGGTGCTGTCGAACGTGTTCTCGAGGGTCTTCGACCCTAAGGTCGCAGCGTACGGTCCGACCTCTTCGTGCAACACCGCGGGCATCACCTTCAGTGGGAACATCTACGACAACGGAACGCCGGTGCCTGCGAACTCATGACCCGCTCGCGGCGACGCTCGACCCTGTGGAGCGCCTGTTGAGGGTGCGGTGAGCCGCCGGTTCAGCGAGCACGGACCGGGGTCGGGGGTTACGCTCGATGCATGCGAATTGGGGGATTCGCGCTTGTCGCGGCGGTGCTGCTTGTGGGCGGCTGTACGGCGTGCTCGGTGACATCTCGACAGACGGTGACCCGGACCGTCACCGTGACGAAGTCGGGAGAGGCAGAAGTTCCGACTTCGGCTGCGACGCCAGCACGACCGGCAGCGACATCCGGGTCACGGGCGACGACTCACTCGTCGGCGTCGCCGAAAGCCGCTGCCAGCCGCAACGGCAAGTGCACCGGTCGACCAGACGAGGCCGACGGTCCTGATCCGTGGAGCGGTTGCTGGCCTGGTCCGTCGTCGGCAGGAGCGGCTGATATCGCGAATCTGTCCGAGGTGAACGGCAGCCAGACCTACTCCACAGCTGACCAGGTCGTCTCCGGGAAGGACATCCGAGGCTGCGTCCAGGTGACGGCACCAGGCGTGACGATCGAGAACAGCAGGATCACGTGTCCCTCGAGCGCTTCGAACTACGCGGTGCTGTATTCGGGCAAGGCCGGTTCCGACCGGCTGACGCTCAAGAACGTCACGATCACCTGCAACGACCAGAGTGGGGCTGCGACGAACGGAACAGCTGTCGGCGATTCCTACATCACCGTGATCCGAGCCGACATCTCGGCTTGCGAGAACGGATTCGACGCCGACCGAGAAGTCACTGTGCGCGATTCGTATGTCCACGATCTCTATCAGTCCGATGCGGCTCACACCGATGGGCTGCAGTCATGCTGCGGAGACAACCTGATTCTCGAGCACTCTGTGTGGTACGGGAAGACGGGCGGCGTCAACGGCACCTCCGCGATCAATGTGAACGCGCTGGACTCGTCGAGCGAGCGCTCGAAGAACACGCTGATCCAGAAGAACTTGCTGGCCGGTGGCGCCTTTGCGATGTACTGCCCGCAGACACCGACCGAGAATTATCGCGTCGTCGACAACGTCTTCACCCGTGCCTTCGATCCGAAGGTCGCTGCCTATGGGCCGACGACGTCGTGCAACACCGCTGGAATCACGTTCAGCGGCAATGTGTACGAGAACGGTTCCGCAGTGCCGGCCGATTCGTGACCTCCTCGCGACCGCGGGGCGGGTCAGTCGCGTGTCGAGGCATCCGTCGACCACGTCGCGGTCGCAGACCCGATCCGCCGGGTCTGGATCCGGTCGGCTACGACCGTACCGAGGTAGCACGCGGCATCCGCCGGGCTGATCACCCGCTGCTTCACCAGCGTGGCGAGACCCCCGGCGCGGAGTCTCGGGTGCGGCGCGGGACGGCCCAGCTCATCGAGCTGGCGGTTGCCTTGACGCACGCGCACCCGGCGGGCGAGGTGCGCTCGCACCGTGCGGGCCGGGCGCACGACCGACTTCGCACCAATCACCGAGACTCGCTCGTCACCGTGGAAGCTGCGGTCGACCCAGCCGTCGTCGGAGATCACGTCCGGGATCGGGAAGACGCGGTCGTGACCCTCCTCGGTGAGCGCATACACGCCCACGCCGGCCAACGCCCGCGACGGCGCGATGAGCGCGTCGTGAACCTTGCAGACCCGCCGGGCGATGCGGCCGGCGCTGTCCAGATTCCACTGCGGCTTCGGCGACGCAGCCAGCACGCCGGGCTCTTCGAGCGCGGCGACCAGTGCACGGGCCGATTCGGCCGACAGCGTCACGTCCGCGTCGAGGTAGATCCGCGGGAAGGTACGGCAGGCATCGTCGCCGAGCCGGATGGCATGCGGCTTGCCGCCGACCGGAGTCGAGATGACCCGCACGCCGAAATCGGCGGCGATCTGCGCAGTGCGGTCGTGGCAGGCGTTGGCCACCACGACGATGTCCAACTCGCCGGGCAGCGTCGGACCGAGCAGCGCCTCGAGCGTGCGGCCGATCACGGCCTGTTCGTTGTACGCGGGGATGACGACGCTCGCGATCGGCAGACTGACCGCGGGACCCACGACCGCGTCGATCACACCCGGGCGACTACCAGCCGATGCCGACATATCCCGGCTCGGCACGACGTTCCCGGGCATCCGGCAGGCGGACCAGGTCGATCACCGGCTTCTCACCGGCGCCTTCCAGCACACCCAACACTGCTGCATCCTTGCTGCCGACCACGCACACGTCGGCGTGCGCAAGCACCGCGTTGGCATCGCTGGTCAGCAGGTCGCCGAGGTGCGGCAGCGACTTCTCGATGTACTCCTTGTTGGCACCGATGAGCCGCGACATGGACACGTTGGCGTCGTAGATCTTGAGGTCGAAACCCTTGCCGAGCAGCCGCTCGGCCAGTTCGACCAGCGGGCTCTCGCGCAGGTCGTCGGTGCCGGCCTTGAACGACAACCCGAACAGACCGATCTTGCGGGCGCCGGTCGCGATCACTGCGTCGACTGCGCGCCGCAGGTGCGTCTCGTTCGACAGCAGCACGTTGGACAGGATCGGGACCGACACGTCGGCACGCTGCGCCGCGTAGACCAGGCCGCGCAGGTCCTTCGGCAGGCAGGAACCACCGAACGCGAAGCCCGGCCGCAGGTACGCAGTACTGATGTTCAGTTTCGTGTCGGCCATGAACACGTCCATGACGTCATGCGAGTCGAGGCCGATCGCCTGGCAGATCGCACCCATCTCGTTCGCGAAACCGATCTTCAGGCCGTGGAAGGCGTTGTCGGCGTACTTCGCCATTTCGGCGACCGGAATCGGGACCCGGAACACCTCGCCCGGCAGCCCGCCGTAGAGCTGGGCGACCAGATCGCCGCTGTCCGCATCGAACTGGCCGATGACGGTCTTCGGCGGCGCGAAGAAGTCCTTGACGCTGGTGCCTTCGCGCAGGAATTCCGGGTTGACGGCCACCCCGAAGTCGACGCCGGCAAGCATGCCCGAGGCTTTTTCCAACGCCGGGACGAGCAGGCTCAGGCAGGTGCCCGGCAGCATGGTGCTGCGGAACACCACAGTGTGGCGGGTTTCCTTGTCGCGGATCGCGGCCCCGATCTCCTCGGCGACCCGCTCGAGGTAGACGGTCGAGAGACTGCCGTTGGACGCCGACGGCGTGCCGACGCAGATCAGCGAGATGTCGGTCTGCGCGATCGCCATGGCGATGTCGCTCGTCGCGCGCAGCGCGCCGGACTCGACCATCTCGGTGGTGAGCTCACCGATGCGCTCCTCGACCACCGGGGCCTTACCGGCGTTGATCAGCTCGACCTTGATCGGGCTGATGTCGACCCCGACGACCGTGTTGCCACGCGAGGCGAGGCAGGCCGCCGACACGCAGCCGACATATCCGAGCCCGAACACGCTGATCCTCATTGCAGTACCCCCCGTACTACCCGATTGCGCGCCACGATGCGCGATGGTTCCTACTTGTTCAGAACGCGGTCGAAGACCGATAGATACGCCGGGCGCTGGATCCGCCAGTCGAGCACCTCGCGCGCGCGGCGCTCGCCCTCTGCCCCCATCTGCTCCCGGCGGGCCGGGTCGTCGATGAGCTTGGCCAACGCGACCGCGTAGGCGTACGACGTTGCCGGCTGCACGTACTCCGCGCTCTCACCGGCCGACACCCGGGCTTCCTTCAGATCGAAGGACAACACCGGCAGGCCGAAGGCCATGTACTCCATGGTCTTGTTCATCGTGCTGACGTCGTTCAGCGGACCCGGCAGGTCCGGCGAAAGGCCGACGACCGCGGTGGACATCGACGCGAACAGGTCCTCGTCCGAGACCCGGCCCGGCATGAAGACGAAGTCGTCGAGCCCCCACTCGGTGGCCAGCTTGCGCAGCCGTGGCCAGTCGTCACCGGCGCCCATCACATTGAAGAACGTGTCCGTGCGACCGATCTTGAGGAACTCGCGCACCGTCTCCAGCACGATCTCGACGCCGTCCTGACGCCCCATCACGCCGTGGAAGTGCACGAGGTAGTCGTGTCCGCGCAGCATGGCCTGATCGCCCGCGCGCCGATGGAGCTTGGTGGTGTCCGGCCCGGTGCGAACCACGGTGACTCCGGATTCCGGAACCGGGCCACGGTCCATCGCCACGGCCTTGTACGACTCGTTGGTGGCGATCACGTGATGCGCGGTGCGATAGGTCGCCTTCTCCAGGGCGAGCAGCCCGCGGTGGGCGATTCCGCGCTTGCCGAACTTCGACTCGAAGGTCTCCGGGCACAGATCGTGCTGGTCGTAGACGAACCGCGTGCCGAACGGGCGCAGCAGCAGGGCAAGCGCCCAGAACGTGTCCGGAGGGTTGCAGGCCTGCAGCACGGCCGGCCGGCCGTGCTTTCGCACGACGGTCACGACGAGTCGCAACGTGGCCAGCCAGCAGTAGATGAACTCCCACGCATAGGACAACGGACCCGACGTGAGCCGCGGCGGGGCGTACTTGTAGAGGTGCACGCCCTGGTGCAGTTCGTACGCCGGGTCGTCCTTGCCCTTCGGCGTGATGGCCGCGACCCGGTAGCCGGCATCGCGCAGGCTCGAGCACTCGAGCCACACCCGCCGATCGCCGGGCAGCGGCAGGTTCTCGACCAGCACGAGCACGAGCGGAGCGCGCCTCATGACGGCGCACCGAACGGCGCGAGACGATGGGTTGTACGGCAGTTGTCCGTGGCCAGCAGCGGCCACGTCGAGCGCAAGAGCGCCATGACGCATATCCCCCGATATGTGGGCCAGGCTCCCCCGTTGGCTTGGCCTCACGCGGACTGTACCCCCAATCACCGCACCTCGAAAGTCGATCAGTCACGGCGCGCGGTGTGTGGCGCGCGTTTCGAAATGACGGTGATTCGCTGCTGCGGTAATCTCCTGAAGCCGTGGGGGCAATATGCATCCACGAGGGCGTGCCCGCCCTCAAGCAGCAAGATCATCGGGGGTCAATCTTGCGCGTTCTCGTCACGGGGCACAGCGGTTACATCGGCGCTGTCCTGGTCCCGTTCTTCCAAGCTGCCGGACATGAGGTCGTCGGCCTCGACACCGGCCTGTTCGACGGATGCGACTTCGGCCCGGCGCCCGCGCCGGTGCAGTCGCTGCAGGTCGACATCCGCGATGTCGGGCCGCAGCACGTCGAGGGTTTCGACGCGGTGGTGCACCTCGCCGCGCTGTCCAACGACCCGCTCGGCAATCTCAATCCGCAGACCACGTACGACATCAACCACCTCGCAGCGGTCACCGTCGCCCGCGCGGCCAAGACGGCCGGCGTCTCGCGGTTCCTGTTCTCCTCGTCGTGCAGCCTCTACGGCGCGCACGGCGATGCACCGCTGGACGAGTCGGCGAGCTTCAACCCGGTGACGCCCTACGGTGAGTCGAAGGTGTTCGCCGAGCGTGACATCGCCGAGCTGGCCGACGACGAGTTCAGCCCGATCTACCTGCGTAACGCGACCGCCTACGGCGTCTCGCCGCGGCTGCGTGGCGACGTCGTGGTGAACAACCTCGTCGGGTTCGCGGCCACCGTGGGCAAGGTGCTGTTGCAGAGCGACGGCACGCCATGGCGTCCATTGGTGCACATCGAGGACATTTCCCGCGCATTTCTCGCAGTGTTGGAAGCCCCGCGGGAAATCGTGCACAACCGCGCTTACAACGTCGGCGCCACCTCGGAGAACTACCGCATCCGTGAGGTCGCCGAGATGGTGCAGGACGTCGTCGCGGGCAGCACTGTCGCGTTCGCCGACGGCGCCGGCCCGGACAAGCGCAACTACCGCGTCGACTGCAGCCGGATCGAGACCGAGGTGCCTGCCGCCACCGCCCAATGGACGGTGCGCAAGGGCGTCGAGCAGATCTACGCCGCCATCCAGCAGTACGGCTTGGACCTCGACGACCTCACCGGCGCGCGGTTCACGCGACTCAAGCGCATCGACCAACTGCGAGCCGGAGGAGCACTCGACGACGAGATCCGCCGGATCGACGCGACGGTGGCGGGCTGACGCGTCAGCCTTCGAGCCGGGCGCGCAACGTGGCCCAGGACCCCGCTTCGAGGTCCCGACCACTGATCGTGGTCACCGGCTCGGGCCAGGCGATCGCGAGGTCGGCGTCGTCGTAGCGCACCGAGACGTCTTCGGTGGGATCGTGAGGGCGGTCGATCCGATAGCAAACGTCGGCGGTTTCGGTCAAGACCTGGTGGCCGTGCAGCAGGCCAGGAGGAATGTACAAGTGCCAGAACAGATCGTCATCGAGGCGGAACGTCTCGTGCCGGCCGAACGTCGGCGACTCCGGCCGGGCGTCGACGACGACGTCGAACACCGCGCCGTGCGCGCATCGCACGAACTTCGCCTCGCCGCGGCCCACTCGCCCGTGCATGCCGCGCAGCACGCCGCGGTTGCCCCGCGACTGCGAATCCTGGGTGAACGACGCCGGGTCGATGCCCTGTTCGGCCGCGATCCCGGTGTCGAACGTGCGCGTGAAGAAGCCGCGATCGTCGTGATGCGGCGTCGGCACGAAGACGAGAACGCCGTCGATGGATGTGGTGAGCACCTGCACGCCCGGCATTGTGGCACCAACTCGGCTCGACGGTTGGTCCGGCATGGCTGACATCGCGTGCCGCGCGTGCCGCGGAACCGTCGGCGAGCTCGTCCTGGATCTCGGCGCCCAGCCGGCCTGCGACTATTTTCCCGCCGTCGACGACCCCGGCCCGGATCCCGCGTATCCGCTGCAGATGTGGTTGTGCTCGACGTGCGGTCTGGCGCAGTTGGTCGTCGACCCGACGGTGCCCGAGGAACCCAAGGGCGCGGAACCCGCGGCCCTCGTGGCCCAGGCGCGTGACGCCGTCGAACGTGTCGATCGGGCCGGCTGGCTGCATCCTGGAGCGAGCGTGCTGGAGTACGGCAGCCCGCACGGCGGCTCCTGGCTCGATCTGCTCGTCGACCGCGGCCTGGCGGTGGCGTCCGGTGCCGATCGCGCGGATGTCATCCTCGACTGCTTCGGGCTGATGCATTGCGCCGACCAGGAGGCGGCCGTCGCCGAGCGCGCTGCGCGCCTGGCCCCTGGCGGCGTGCTGCTGATCCAGTACCACTCGTTCGCCACGATCCTCGGGCGCGGGCAGTGGAACAGCCTGCGGCACGGTCACTACGCGTACTACTCCGCGACCGCGCTCGCCGCGATGCTCGAGCCGGTCGGTCTCGCGCTCCGCTCGGCGTGGACCTTCGACCTGTACGGCGGCACCGTGCTGCTCGCGGCGACCGCACAGGGCGCACCCGACGACACCATCGCCGCCCTGCTGGCGGCCGAGCGGCGCGCCGGGGTGCGCGACCCGCAGGTCGCGCGCCGACTGGAGGCCGCCGCCACGGCGAGCGCGCAGGGCCTGCACGAATGGTTGGCAGATGCGAAGGATCGTGACAGCCACGTCCTCGGGTACGGGGCGGCCTCGCGCGCGGTCGCGTTGCTGTGCCGCGCCGGAGTGGGACGTGACCTGTTGCCGGCGATCGCCGACGCCTCGCCCGCGAAGCAGGGCACCCGGATGCCGGGCACCGACATCTCGGTGGTCGACCCCGGCCGCCTCGTGGCCGAGCAACCGGACGAGGTGCTGCTGTTGCTGCCCGACCTGATGGCCGAGGTCCGCAAGGCGATGCCGGAGATCGAGGCCGCCGGAGGTATCTGGGTGGACGTCGAAACGATCGGAACAATGTCGGACACAGAGGATGCGACAACGCTATGACGGCGACTGAGGAGACCACAGTGGTGGGGAACAAGCCGAGCGGTGCACGGCCGTTGCGCGTCGGCGATCGCGTCCAGGTGCGCAGCCAGGAGGAAATCCTGGCGACGCTCGACGAGCGCGGTGAGCTCGACTCGCTGCCGTTCATGCCGGAGATGCTGCCGTTCTGCGGTCAGACGCTGACTGTGGAGAGAGTCGCGCACAAGGCGTGCGACACGATCTCGCGCGGCGGGATGCGCAAGATGGAGGGCTCGGTCCACCTGACCGCTGCACGCTGCGACGGCTCAGCGCACGGAGGCTGCGAGAACGGCTGTCTGATCTACTGGAAAGGGGAATGGCTCACCCGTCCAGACGAGGTCGCGACTTCCGACGAACCACCGCGTATCACCT
This sequence comes from uncultured Actinomycetota bacterium, assembly GCA_963850835.1. GTDB lineage: Bacteria > Actinomycetota > Actinomycetes > Mycobacteriales > Jatrophihabitantaceae > Jatrophihabitans. Next base: position 143,854 of record CAWKNB010000015.1, read on the forward strand.
TGCCGCTGCTCCAAGCGGCGACACGAAAGACCGGCCGGTCCGGACGGTGAGGAGCTGTTCGCCTGCCAGGCGACCGAACTCAATCGAGCGACCGTGCCCCAGCCCTTCCTCGAGGTGGACCAATACGTCACCGACTACAGGTCCGGCAATGCCAGCCTGTGGTGGGTCATTCGGGCGTTCCTGATCGGTCTGTTCAATCGGGTACCAGAGCAAGCGCCAAGAAGGTCTTGCCCCGCAGGTTGTGGTTCCGCGACGGCCGCCCTGGCCATTCATGAAAGGCAAGGCCGTCGGTCGCACCCCGACAGTCGACCTCGGCCTGCAACCCGGCGACCGGGTGCGCATCAGATCGAAGGCGGAGATCGAAGAAACCCTCAATGCCGACCTGCTCAACCGCGGCATGGGATTCGACGGAGAGATGGCACGTTTCTGCGGACGAGAGGCAGTCGTCGAACGACGCGTACAGCAGGTGATCAACGAGAAGACGTCGAAGATGGTGCGGATGAAGACCCCGTGCGTAGTGCTGGAGGACATCGTCTGCGAGGGGGCCTACACCCCGAATTGCCCACGCCGTTGGATCAGCTTCTGGCGTGAGATCTGGTTGGAGCGCGTCGAAGACACGCCGAGTTAGGACCACTCCCTTGGCCACGCAAAACGAGTCGACGTCGACCTGCCGGCTCTGGATCCGGTTGACGACGCGGACGGCGTCGCGCTGAGCGACCTCGCCCGGGACACCCATATCGGCGCAAAGGTCGGCCGTGGGCTCCGGTGGAGCCTCGTCGGCATCTTGGTGACGAAGATGGCGTCGTTCCTCATCGGCCTCATTCTTGCCCGGCTCCTGACCCAAGAGGACTTCGGCGTCTTCGCCATCGCGATGGCGGTCACTGCCTTCCTCATTCACGTCAACGACGCGGGCGTGATCGCTGCCGTCGTGCAGTGGCGCGGGACGCATCGAGGACATGGCGACCACCGCCGGCGTGATGGCCCTGTCCTTCAGCGTTCTGATGTACGGCGTCGTGTTCGCCGTAGCGCCCACGGTCGCCGATGCGGCGTCGACACCGGATGCGACCGGGGTGATCCGGGTGCTGGCCGCGGTGATTCTCATCGACGGGATCACAGCGGTGCGCAGCGGCATGCTCATGCGCAGATTCCGGCAAGACCAGCTCACGATGGCGAACTTGTTCGGTTTCATCGTGCAAGCGCCGCTGTCGATCGCGCTCGCAGTAGGCGGCGCGGGAGCGTTCAGCTTCGCGATCGCCCAAGTGGTCGGAGCCGCGGTCACCGGCGTGTTCGTCTGGCTGTATGCCGGCGTTCCGCCGGCAGTCGGCTTCGACCGGGAGGTGGCTCGCAAGCTCCTGCATTTCGGCATTCCGCTCGCGACGAGCCTCGGCATCGAGGCGATCCTCGTGAATGCCGATTATGTGATCGTCGGCCGCCTGCTGGGCGCGGTAGAACTCGGGTTCTACCTGCTCGCATTCAACGTATCCAGCTGGGTGCCCGGCGTCGTCACCCGGGAGTTCGCTACGTGTCGGTTGCCGGCTTCTCCAGACTCGCGGAGGGCGAGGACGAGCACGGCTCACTGACTCGCGGCCTACGGCGATCTGCACCACCGCTGATCACGCTCATTCTGCCGATCACGATCTTGATTGCGATTCTCGCGCCGCAGCTGGTCCACGTCCTGTATGGAAGCAAGTGGGACCCAGCAGCTCCAGCCCTGCGCTTTCTGATGATCTTGATGGCGTGTCGCGTTCTCGTTTCGTTCGCCTTCGACATTCTCACCTCTGCGGGGGCCACGCGATCGACCCTTTGGCTCAATCTCGGCTGGGCGATCATCCTGATTCCGGCGCTGTACTTCGGGACCAACCACGACGGCATCCGCGGCACGGCCATCTCACACGCGATCGTCGGCACGCTTGTCGCGCTTCCAGCCGCGATCTTCCTGCTCGAACGGGTGCGAGTTCGCGTACGAGAGGTGTTGCCGGACCTCGTTCGACCGGCCATCGCAGGAATTCTGTCCGCCGCCGTGTGCATTGCAGGAGTCCTCGCGTGCAGAGGATCGCAACCGCTGCAGTTGATGGTCGCCGGCTTCGCCGGCTTCGCGACATACGTCCTCGTCGTCGCGCCCCCGCAGTTGCGCTCGTCGCTGATGTCCCGACTCCGGCCGCCTGATCGCAGATCACGGCACGTTCCTCGCCATCGGCAGATGCCCAATGCTGAATAGTCCTCTCGTCACCGTTGCACTCCCGGTCTTCAACGGTGCCGACACGGTTGAGGCAGTCGCGCGGTCGGTCCTGGCCCAAGATCACGACAACATCGAGCTGCTCATCGCCGACAATGCATCGAGCGACGATACGCAGGACATCTGCCGGGAATTGGCGGGGTCCGATCCGCGCGTCTCGTATCATCGCCAGCCGACGAACATCGGGTTGCTGAACAACTTCGAGTGGACGAAACACCATTGCCGTGGCGAGTACCTGCGCTGGATCGGCGACAACGACGAGTTACACCCGAACTATGTTTCGCGCTGCTTGGTGGCCTTCGCCGAGCGTCCCGCGTCGGTGCTCGTGACAACCCAGATCGAGTACCTGAACGAGCGCGGCGCCGTCCGCTCGATGCGGTACGTCCCGTCCGCATTGCCTCTCGACGATCCGGTCGCACGCCTCGGCGAGTTGCTCGCGCTACTCAGCCAGACCTATTTGCTGCTCGACCCGCTGTACGGCATGGCCCGGATCGAGGTTGCGCGCAGGCTGTCGCACGATCGAATGGTGCGCGGTGACGAGGTGTACGCGGCGAAACTGGCTTTGGCCGGGCCATGGAGTCACGTTGCCGAGGTGCTCGCGCGTCGAAACTGGTCGCTGGTCTCGCCGACCCGCGCAGCCGATCTGCTCGACGTCCCGCGCTGGCAAGCGTGGGCGACGCACGCCAACCAGACCCGCGTCCTTTGGACCTATGTGAACGAGGCAGCCCTGTCGGCCGAACAACGCCGCCGCGCTCACCGGCTGGTGCTTGATCATTACGCCGCACGTCACTGGTCGACGGCGCGGCGTCGCGCACGCAAGATCATTAGTCGCTTGCGCCGGGCATAGTTCCGAAGCTCGCGCAGCCGGCCGACGCCAGCAGTGCCCTGGCCGCGATGATCGCCACTCGACGGCTCAGAGGTGGGCGATGAAGTCGGCAATCATCTTCCGGCGCACATCCAGCGGCGTGCGGGATTTCGCTGACACCATGATGCAGTTGTCATCTGTGCCGACCCTGCTGAGGAATTCCCGCAGCCCCGACTCGTCGAGCGAGTCGCCGGTGTATTGCGCACACATCATCGAGTCGGTCGCCGGACCAGCTCTGACGAGTTCATCGACGTACACGCCGTACAGGATGCCTTCGGACAGGTGCAGCCGAGATCCGATGGCATTCAGCCATGGGGCGCCGGTCGAACGCTCGACCCGACGCAACATCCGCGCCACGATCGACGGATCCCAGGCCATCGGCCAGCAGATGTAGTCAGGCAGCGGGAGTCGAACCGCCTCATCGATGCCGAGGAGCTGGCGCGCGACCTGGTGCCAGACCACATGGCGGGGCAGATTCTCGGCGATCGCATCCGGGCGACGGAAGAACCTCACCGAGCCCTCGAGGAGATACGTGTCGGAGGTAAACGGGCGGATGAACTCGACGTCCGAGTCGACCAACAGGGCGATGTCGTCCGAACAGTCGACAGCCGCGATGATCTTGATCAGCTGCTGAGCGATCCAGCCACGAACCGGCGGGTACGGCCGCCTGCCGTTCAACCACATGTTCAGCCGCGGCAACCGCCACATCGAGCGCGGTAGCACGTCGCGCACCGAGACAATCCGACATCTCGGGCCAGCCAGCTCACTGAAGCGGTCGAGATCCGACGGCGGAACAATGATGTCGTGCCCGATCGTCGCTGGGGCGAATCGCAGCACCGAGGCGTGCAGGTCCTTGCAGAGTTCGAAGTCCGGTTCGTAACTCGGGGTGATCACCGAGAGCGTCGTCACGAGCTCGTCCTCGAATCATCACGTCGCACGAGCGAACTCTACGACGGAGTGCATTCGTTCGCCTGGCGTGGCATTGCGTTCAGGTGTACGCGATACCACACCGCGTGTATGGTTGGCCAGTCAGTCGCGGGGGGCGGCCGATGATCTTTTTCGGGGGAAATTGAGCATGCTGCTGCAACGGCACATCACGCTGTTCGGCCGGTGCGGTTGCCGCGTCCACCATTGCCGCCACGACCCTGACTCGGGTCCATTCGCCGAGGCGGACCTCTCGTGACCCGCTCGTCCACCGACCTCGGCGTCGCTGCGCCCGGCTCTGACGTCGTCACCGGCGCTTCGGCGACCGCCGGACCGGCGGTTCCCACCGGCACCAAGCGCCGCTTAGCCGGGCTCGACGGGATCCGTGGACTCGCCGCGTTGAGCGTTGTGTTCCACCACACCTATCTGATGGCATTTCCCGGTTACCCGCGCATCACCGGGCCGCTGTGGGCGGGCTGGCTCATCTACGGACACTTCGCGGTCGCCGTCTTCATCGTGCTGTCGGGGTTCTCCCTCGCCGTTGCCCCGGCCCGCTCGGGATGGCGAATGGGCAGCACTGGACGATTCTTCTTCCGACGCGCGTGGCGCATCCTGCCCACGTACTGGCCGGCGCTGTTGTTCAGCCTCGCCGTCGCCTGGTGGATCACGGCGCAGCCGGGCGAATCCCTACCGACCATCAAGTCCGTCTTCGTCAATGGGCTGCTGGTACAGGACATCGTGAACGCGCCGACACCGAACGGTGCGTTCTGGTCGATCGCGGTCGAGGCGCAGTTGTACTTCGTCTTCCCGCTGCTGATCCTCGCGACGCGACGCCTCGGCCAGAGTGTGATGCTGAGCCTCGTCGCGATGTCGGTGATCCTCATCAACGTCCTCGCTCCGCACGTCTCGCTCGTCGACAAGCTGCTGCGGTTCACCCCGCAGTTCGCCCTGCTGTTCGCGATGGGAGTCGCAGCCGCCAGTGTCGTCCGCGTCGGTCACCGACGGGCGCAGCGGCGCGTATCGCTCGGATGGTGCGCGGTGCTGGCCGGCGTGCCGGTGCTCGCCTGGATCGCGATTGCGGGTTCGGTGTGGACACTGAACCACTTGTTCTGGATCGATGTGGCGCTCGGCCCGGCGATTGCGCTGTCCGTCGCGGCTGTGGCCGGCGGCGGGCCGGCCCGGACCATCGCGGTGCTCGACAGCCGGCCGCTCAAGAGCCTGGGATCGTTCTCCTACTCCCTCTACCTGGTACACGCCCCGATCGTCGTGGCGTGGTATGTGACCGTGATCCAGCCTTCGTTCGGGCGTGGAACCGAGGCTTTCCTTGTCGCGATTGCTACTGGCGTGCCGCTGTCGCTGATCGTCGCTCGCCTGTTCGCAGCAGTGTTCGAACTACCGTTCACGCGCTATAAATCATGGCCGGCGTTATCTGCGGCGGTCCGCCAGCGGATCGTTGCCGTCCGGGAGCGTTTTTCACCTCAGACCGCGCCCGCAGAGATCGCGGAAACGAACGGATGATCATGTACTGCGCCACCCTTCTGCCCAGTCCAAGTGCTGGCGCGCTCTCCAGAGACGAGTTGTAGTGAATAGCGTCGCAGTACTCAACGTTCACGGGATCGGCGACCCCGTTCGCCCACTGGAGCCCGACGAGGGCGACGTCTGGATCTCGCTGCGTCAGTTCGAGTTGGTCTTGGACGCCGTCGCCGAACGTGACGACGTCCGCCTGACGTTCGACGACGGGAACCTCTCCGACATCGAGATCGCCCTGCCGCTGTTGACCGAACGCAACCTGTCGGCAGACTTCTTCATCTGCCCCGGGCTGTTCGGGATGCCCGGGCGGCTGACGGCTGACGGGATCCGCGAACTGTGCAAGGCCGGCATGACGGTGAGCACCCACGGTTGGGGGCACATCGACTGGCGGCTGTCCGGGCCGGCCCAGGTCGTTCAGGAGTTGCAGGAATCGCGCACCACGCTGCGACAGATCACCGGTGCCGAAGTCGAACACGTGTCCGTGCCGTTCGGCAGCTACGACCGATATGTGCTGCGCGAGCTGCAGCACTTCGGATTGTCCCGCGCCTATACCAGCGATGGCGGGCGCACCGACCCGGACGCGTGGTTGCAGCCGCGGACAAGCCTGCGCAGTGACGTAGACCAGGATTGGCTGGATCGGGTCCTGGACCCGGATCCACCGCTGCGATTGCGCGCGCGCAATCGCGTCGCGCGCGCCGTGAAGTCAGCACGCGGCCGTCGCCAGTACGGCCGCCAGGAATCGATTGCCGACACCCCCCCGCCGGAGTCAGCCGCACCCGCGCAGCCGCGGCTCGGCATCGTCATCGTCACGTTCAACAGCGCGGAGGTGCTGCGGGACTGCCTCGCCTCGTTGGCGGCCGGAGCCGCCGGGGTGGATCTGGCAGATGTCGTGGTTGTCGACAACGCGTCCATCGATGACTCCATGCAAGTCGCTGCGAGCTTCGACGACGACGTCGTCCGAACCGTCGAGTTCGGCGTCAACGCCGGCTACGCGGCCGGTGTCAATGCCGGCATCCGGGCGATGCAATTGGACGATCTGGATGCGGTGCTCGTGCTCAACCCGGACTGCCGATTGCGTCCTGGCTCGCTCGGCGCCCTCGCGGCAGCCTTGCAGCACCAGGAGCGTGGCATCGTGGTCCCCAAGCTGCTGAACCCGGACGGCACTTTGCAACCATCGCTGCGCCACCAGCCGACAATCTCGAGATCGCTGGCCGAATCGGCCCTAGGCAGCGCTGCCGCCAAGCTCGGCGTCGGCGAGTTGGTGGGCGATCCCGCTGCCTACACGCAGGCCGGCGCCTGGGCATGGGCAACCGGCGCCGCCATGCTGCTTTCCACCCAGATGATCAGGAGCGTCGGCGCGTGGGACGAATCGTTCCTGCTCTACAGCGAGGAGACCGAGTACGCGCTACGCGCGGGCGATTGCGGATGGCAGCTCTGGTTCGAGCCGGCGGCAGTCATCGAACATGTCGGCGGTGTCGGACACATGCGGCCGATGTTGGCCGCGCTGCTCGCAGCCAACCGGGTCAGGCTGTACCGGCTTCGCCACGGCTTGGCCGCCAGCTCGGCCTTCTATCTCGCAGAGGTAGTGGGTACCGCTTCGCGTGCCGCGATGGGGCGCCCGCAGTCCCATGCCGCGCTCGCTGTCCTGCTGCATCCGTCCCGGCGCGTCCGTGAACTGCCGAGTGCAGCATGACGTCGCGCTACCGCACACCGCGGCGCGTCGTGGCCCTGCCCGACTTGTCCGTCCACGAGCTCGAGGCGTGGCACATGGTGCACGCGACCGTGCCAGCTTACGACAGCCCGTACTTCCACCCCGGATTCGCGACCGCGGTCCACGAGACCGGCCACCCTGTGTCGGTCGTCGTGCTCGGCCAGCAGGGCCGCGCGCCGACGGCGCTGCTGCCGTTTCATCGACGGCGGACCAGGATGCGGCCGCTCGGCTCGCCCGGCGCTGATTTCCAGGGCCCACTGGTAGTCCCGGGATCGGCGTTCGCGCCCCGGGACCTGTTGGGCGGCAACCTCAGATCGTTCGAGTTCGACCACCTGCTCGACGCCTGCGAACAGCTTCGACCGATGGATCACCGACCGCCGCGTCTCGCCGTACGTCGACACGACCGGCGGCATGGACGGCTACCTGGGCCGAGCATCGAAGAGCGGCAGGCAGAACATGTCGCAGGCTCGGCGCCGTGTCGCGAAGGCCGAACGTGAGATCGGCCCGATCCGCTTCGAGGCCGACGTCGTCGACGACGAGCTGCTCGACCAGGTGATCGACCTCAAGCGGGCCCAGTACCAGGCGACCGGCGCCCGTGACTACTTCGCCGACACCCGGCGCATCGCGATGGCGCGGCGCATCCTGCACACACGCGATGCCGATTTTGGTGGCGTGCTGTCGGCCGTCTATGCCGGCGATCGTCTGCTGGCGGCGCATTTCGGCATGCGTGCCAGCGGCGTGCTGCATTGGTGGTTCCCGGTGTACGACCCGGCGTTCTCCGCGCTGGCACCTGGCTGGATCCTGCTGCGCGAGCTGGTGTCGCCGCACCTGAAATGGGTGTACATCGGATCGACCTCGGCCGCGGCGAGGACAACTACAAGCGGTGGGCCAAGACCGGCGAGACGACCGTGTGCGCGGGATACGTCTCGTCCAGCTCGATCCGGGTGGCCGCGCGCGGGGCGAAGGCGCGGCTGATTGACGCCGCGAAGGACTCCTCGCTCGGGCCGAAACTGCGGCAGGTCGCGCGCAAGACCCGCACCGGGGCCGGCGGCCGGCCGACTGATGGTCCACTGAGTCCTGATATCCTCGGTCGCTTACGACCTGGCTGAGTAAGAACCTGTTCGACAGGCCAGCGAGGGATCGCGTGATAATCTCACTCGCGGATCTTTAGACGGATCTTACATTGCCGAAGGTGGCTCGTCACGGGGGCGGCGCGGACCACTGGGTGGCTATCTTCATGTGCGTCGCCCAGAAGTGGGACACATGTCGACGCAACAGATCTGCCGCTTGTGCAACGCGCCGCTGACCGACACGTTCGTCGACCTCGGCATGTCGCCGTTGTGCGAGAGCTACGTGCCCGCCGAGCGGAGGACTCGCCGGAGACGTTCTATCCGCTGCACGTGCGCATTTGCCGCTCATGCCTGCTCGTCCAGCTGCCGGCCTACGTCGCCGGTGAGGACATCTACTCCGACTACGCCTACTTCTCCTCCTACTCCGACTCCTGGGTGGCGCACGCCAAGCGCTACGCCGAACGGATGACCGACGAGCTCGGCCTGACCGCCGACAGCCTGGTCACCGAGGTGGCCAGCAACGACGGCTACCTGCTCCAGCACTTCGCCGCTGCGGGCATCCCGGTGCTCGGGCGTCGAGCCGGCCGCGAACATCGCGGTCGTCGCCGAGGAGAAGGGCATTCCGACCGAGGTCTTCTTCCTCGGCCCGGAGACCGGTCGCGACATCGCGCAGCGCCGCGGTCGGGCCGACCTGGTCGCCGCGAACAACGTCTTCGCCCACGTGCCGGACCTCGTCGGCTTCGCCGCCGGGCTGCGTGCACTGGTCGAAGGACAACGGCCTGGTCACCATCGAGGTGCCGCACCTGCTGCGCCTGATCGAGCGCCGCCAGTACGACACGATCTACCACGAGCACTACCAGTACTACACGCTGCTGACCGCGTCGAAGGTGCTCGAGGCCGGCGGCCTGCGAGTCGTCGACGTCGAGGAGCTGTCCACGCACGGCGGGTCGATGCGCATCCACGCGCGGCCGATCGACCACGCCGGCGAGCCGACGCGCCCGGGTCAAGGCGATGCTCGACGACGAGGACGCCGCCGGGCTGCACACCTTCGAGGGTCACGCCGGGATTCGCCGGCGAGGTGCTGAGGATCAAGTCGGACTGCGTCAGCTTCCTGTTCGAGGCCGAGCGCGACGGCAAGGTCGTCGCCGGCTACGGCGCGCCCGGCAAGGGCAACACGCTGCTCAACCACTGCGGCATCCGCGACGGATCTGCTCGCGTTCACCGTCGACCGCAGCCCGCACAAGCAGGGCATGTTCCTGCCCGGGCACGCACATCCCGATCCACGCGCCGGAGCGCATCGCCGAGGTCAAGCCGGACTACGTCCTGCTGCTGCCGTGGAACCTGCGCGAGGAGCTCACCGAGCAGCTCGCCTACGTGCGCGAGTGGGGCGCCGGCTGGTCGTGCCGATTCCGGCGCTCGAAGTTTTCTAGTTCAGATCGATAACGGGGGGTATCACCATGAAGGTCGTCCTGTTCTGCGGTGGTCTCGGCATGCGGATGCGTGACGGGATCACCAACGCGCCGAAGCCGATGGCGATGATCGGCGACCGGCCGCTGTCTGGCACGTCATGCGTTACTACGCCTACTACGGGCACACCGACTTCGTCCTGTGCCTCGGCTACGGCGCGTCGGCGGTCAAGGACTACTTCCTGAACTACGACGAGACCACGTCCAACGACTTCGTGCTGGAGAACGGCGGGCGCGACGTCACGCTGGTCAGCACCGACATCTCGGACTGGCGGATCAGCTTCGTCGACACCGGCCTGAACTCGCCGATCGGCGAGCGGCTGCGCCGGGTCAAGCACCTGGTGCAGGACGAGGAGATGTTCCTCGCCAACTACGCCGACGTGCTCACCGACGCGCCGCTGCCGGACATGATCGAGCGGTTCGGGTCGAGCGACGCCGTCGCCAGCCTGCTCGCCGCGCCGATGCAGTCGTCGCACCACGTCGTCGACGTCCGCGACGACGGCACGATCACCCGGATCAAGCCGGTCCGCGAGCTCGAGCAGTGGGAGAACGGCGGCTACTTCGTGCTGCGGCCCGGCATCTTCGACGTGCTCGGCGCCGGGCGAGGATCTCGTCGACGACGCGCTCGGCCGGCTCGTACCGCAGAGGCAAGGTGCTCGCCTTCCCGCACAAGGGCTTCTGGACCGCTGCGGACACGGTCAAGGACCGCATCCTGCTCGAGGAGCGCTACCACCGCGCCGAGTGCCCGTGGATGGTGTGGGATCCCGACCGCTCCGGCGCGATGTCCGTGGTGGCGTCGCGGTGTGATGCTGACGATCTCGAATCCAGCAACCGCTGGATCGGCCACTGCGTGTTCTCGCTGTCGGAGCGCATCCGGACGACATCGAGATCGGCGCCGGCGCGACGCTGCTGCAACTGGCCGGCGCCTACTCGGCGATCGAAGCCCGCTACACCGTGCTGACCGGCACTGCGCTACGCCAGGAGGAAGCCCGGCAGGCCGCCGCGGCGTTCCTCGCCGGCGCCGAACTCACCGTCGAGCTGCATGACCTCGCGGAGGGCCGGCTGCCAATTCAATGGGGCGAGGTCAAGGAGATCCTCGAGGGCGTCGCGCGCGAGTTCGTACCGGACGTCATCTTCGCGCCCGCCGTGCACGACGCGCACCAGGACCATCGCACGCTCGCCGAGATCATCCCGACCGTGTTCCGCAACAGCCTCTACCTCGCCTACGAGATCCCGAAGTGGGACGGCGACATCTGGCGCCCGTCGACTTACGTGCCCATGTCGGATGAGGTAATGCGGCGCAAGGTGGCCCTGCTGACCGAGTGTTTCCCGTCTCAGCACGGCCGCGACTGGTGGGACGATGAAATGTTCCTCGGATTCGCGCGGGTGCGCGGCATGGAGTGCCGCGCCCACTATGCCGAGGCCTTCGGCTGCACAAAAGCCGTCATGACCTTCACACCGAGCGGCACTCCGGCCGCGCACCGATCCCAGGACGTCCGCTGATGCGCTTATTTCGACTCAAGCTGTCCACCCCACATACGTTCCTTCTCATCGGCCTGCTAGTGCTCAGCTGCTTTGCTGCGATTGGCGTGGCGGTCGCACTTCCGCCGACCTATGCGGCGAAGGCGCAGGTCGTGCTCCTCGGCCCGAACATCGGGACCGACGGCAAGACGACCAACCCATTCCTGCAGTTCTCGCCGGCGCTGAACGTGACGGCGGACGTGCTGGTGCTCGGCACGCAGAGCCAGGCGACGTTGAAGAGCGTGGTTGCCCAGGGCGGTCGCAATGACTACACGGTCGTGGCGTCGACGGCGAACTCCGAACCGATCATCACGGTGACCGGACAGGGTTCCACCAAGGCCCAGGCCATCTTGACGGCTGGACTGGTCGTCAAATCGATCACTACCGACCTCGCCGCTCAACAGGTCAATCAGGAAGTGCAGTCAAACCTGCGGGTTCAGGTGGTCAAGATCGTCATGCCGCAGACCGCGGCCCGGATCCTGAAGAAGTCGATCGAGTACGGCGTGGCGGCACTCGTCGGCGCCACGGTCATGTCACTACTCTTGATTGCGCTGCTGGATCGGCGTCGGCGCAAGCGAGCCGACGCATTGGACGACGCGCCGCAGGACGGGGCGAAGTCGGATCGGCCCGCTCCGCCGGGACGCCAGCCGAAGCAGTCCGGCCGGGGTCCGCGGCCCGGACCGAACACGCGCCCCCGGCCGCCGGCCGGCGACGACGACGAGGCGCCCGAGCCGGTCGGCAAGGGCGTCATTGTCCATCGCAACGGCTCCAACCGAAAGAACAGCCTGCCCACGGTCGACGTGGTCATGTCTCCCCCGGGCCCGCGCTGAATCTGGTTGTGAATCGATGATTGCCACCGCCCGGCACGCCGTGGCGACGCGTCTTCCGGCGGGCCGCCGTGGTTGGTCGCCGAGCAACGTGGCGCCCGCAGGTCGAGACGCCGCGCCCGGCCGCGAGCCGATTCAGCGCTATGACGGCAGCCGATTGCTCAGCGCCTACCTGGTGCTGCTCATCTTCATTCCGAGCGACCTCGTGTTCCCGGGCCTCGGGGCGGCGGGCGCACCCGCGATGTTGTTCGCGCTCTTCCTATTCGTCAGGTGGGTCGTCGCGCACATCCAGGGCACGACAGGCGGCGGCTCACGCCTCCTGCGCGGTACATTGATCTTCTTCGCGGTAGTCATCCTCGCAAGCTATATAGCCGCCCAGGCGCGTGTGCTCACCTCGCTCGAGGCGAACAGCGCCGATCGGGGCCTGCTTCGCCTGATGGGCTGGTCCGGCGTATTGCTCACCGCGCTCGACGGGCTGCCGACACGGCAGGCACTGCGGCGCGTGCTGAACACCGCAGGTGCGGGCGGGGTGTGGCTCGCGACTCTCGGGCTGCTGCAGGCGATGACCGGCTTCGACATCGTGCCTTACATCCACATCCCCGGGCTCCATCCGAACAATCAGGATGCCCTGCTGCCCACTGAACTGCGCAACGGTCTGCCGCGGGTGGCCGCCACGACGGCACATCCGATCGAGTTCGCGACGGTGATGGTCCTGCTGATTGCGATCGTCGCACCGCTCGCGCTGCGGAATCGGCCGACGCCTCAGTCGCGTTGGTGGTTCGTCCTACTCATCGCAATGTGCCTTGCCTTCCCGCTGGCGGTCGCCCGATCGGGCTTCGTCGCGGCGGCCGCGCTCGCAATCGTCGTCATCCCGCGGCTCCCGTCGCGGCCGCGCCGACGCGCGCTGATGGCTTTGCCGTTCGGACTGGTTGCGGTCCACCTCGCGTTCCCGTCGCTGCTGGGAACCGTCCTCGACATGTTCACCTACACAGCTGACGGGCAGGAGGTCGCTCGCACCAGCGACTACCCGGTCGTGTTTCACTACCTGCACGGCTCGCCGGTCATCGGCTACGGCTTCGGAACGATGATCAACGTCCTGTACCGAACCCTGGACAACCAGTTCCTCGGGATCATGGAGGACGCCGGACTGTTGGGCCTCGCCGCTTTCATCGCTTTGCACGTGACCGCATCCGTGACCGCGGCGCGGGCCCGCCGGTTGGCTACTACGACCGACGACAAGCTGATGGGTGACTTCCTCGTCGGCGCTCCGGTTGCGGCATTGGTGAGTGCATTCACCTTCGACAGCCTGAGCTTCCCGATGTTCGCGGGGATCTTCTTCCTGGTCCTCGGCTTATGCGGTGGCTATGCCAGTTTGATGGCCCAGGAGGCTGGTGCAACCGAATATTTCGCGCCCCGTCCACGGCGCAAGAACACGCGTCTGCGTTATGCGACGACGGCCGGCGTCGCGATCATCGGCGCGATGGTCGCCCTGCAGATCCGGGCGACTCCGCCGACCTGGGTGAGCAGCGCAGCCGTTGTGATCACGCCGGCGAACTACTCGTCCGCCATCCGCTTCCAGGGCCCGGTGGACACGTCGAAAGTCGCCACCTTCCTGCCCGCAATCATCACGAGCGACGAGGTGAAAGCCAGCCTGGTGAAGCGGGGATTCAAGGCTGAGTACACGATCGCGCAAGGGGCGGGCAGCCTGAAGGTGGGCACAGACGTCCTCGGCGTCGGCCCGCTGCTGCACATCCAGACCGAATCACATGATCCGACCCAGGCATCAGCGACGATGGGCGCCGTCATCGAGCAGATCGGCACGGAGCTCGCGGACATGCAGGATCAGATCCACATCGCCCCGTCCATCCAGGTGATCGCGGAACAGACATCGAAGCCTGCCCCACCCGTGGCGGCTTACGTCGGCGGCAAGCGGATGTACGCCGCGATCTTGCTCCTGATCGGCGCAGGCTCCTGGCTGGCCTGGTCTGCTCTTGAACGCCTCCTGGCATGGCGATGGCTGCGAACATTCCAGAGCACGCGCCGCAGTCGGGAGTCGGCACGTGGCGCGCGGCGCCCAGCCGCCACGCGTGCCGATGCCGTGACGCGCAGTTCGAAAATGGCGCCGACCCGTCGCTAGTCGCGCTTTCGATGAGGAATAGCCAAAGTGGCACCTGGGCCTTTTCGAATCTCAGCGCGCGACCCGCGGACTTGACCTACCTGCTGATGATAGTCGTGCTGTTCGTCCCGCTTTCGGTCCTGGTCCGCCCCGGCTCGATCCATTCGGAGAACGCCGCCAGATCCATCGGCGACAACCTGCTGGGCAAAATCGAGCAACGAACTATCTCGGCGACGCTGGTGCATTCCCCATCAAGCTCATCGTGGTGGGACGTTTCGCTGTGGACACTGTTTCTATGAATTCGCATGCTATATCGCATCGGCGTGTTGCTGTCGGCAGAGCCGAGACTCCACCGAGAGCTCCCAATCGCGGCGTTCATCGTCGCGGGGTTGGCGCGACAGTGCCGGTGCTAAATACCGGTCGTCGACAGTATCGGCATACCGATGATCGTGTCCTGCCGATCGCATCCAGCCTCGCGATCACTCCCGCAGTAGGAGCGCTGTCGGCAGCGTATGTCGCGCTGGTGCTCGGGGCGGACGCTCCCGTTCCCGCGTGTCGGTCAGGTCAACGACATCTCCGACGGTATGTATATCTGAGCGTTCCCAGTGCAACAGGTCTTGAATTAGACGCACGGGAACGAGCTACCCGTCACAGCCGCAATCGTCCTCGCCATAGCTGCCGCGGTTCCGTTCGCGATGGCGAGTTGGGTCTTCATCGAGGCACCCGCGCTACGACTCTCCCAGCGATGACTCGGAAGCAGGCGTCGAGAGGCGGGCGCGTTCGGATAGCGGCAGGCGCCGGTCCGTCGGCGCCCACCGGCTTTCGGTGAGCCGAATCATCACGCCGATCTCGCGGCAGACACGGCCGGTCCGAGGGTGTATACCGATGTCGTGCCGAATGCCCCGGTCTGATTCCTCTTCAAATGTCTGCGCACGGTCCGCTTCTTGGCGAACCGACCGGTCTGCATGAGCGTGTCGTCCTCCGCGGGATTGTTGTAGATGAGGGTAATCTTTCGTGGTGATCGATCGTAGGATTCGACAATCTTGTCGACGACCGAACTGAAGATCGCGCCGCGGAACGGATTGTTCAGGAAGATCACTGTTATGTCGTCGGGAAGCTGGTAGTCGAGCACATCTGAGCACACGAGTTCGATGTCGCGGCATGTCCGCCGCATTCGGCTGCATCTGACATTCTCTTGAGCGGCTTCGTGCAACGGCCGGGCGAGCTCGACTCCGATGACCCGGCGGAACGGATATCGGGCCGCCTCGAGCACCATCCTGCCCTTACCGGAACCGAGATCTATGAACACATCGTCAGGGTCGACGTCGCGGCGGTGAACAATCCGTCTCAGCGTGAACCAGTTCGCCGGTACGTAGTACACCCGCTCGTCGGTATGCAGTCCCAGGTCGTCAAGATCGGTGCGCCCCGACGTCCGAATTGCATACCGGCCTTCGAAAATGATGTACGAAGTCTTTTCCCGTATGTGCCTTATTGTTCCGCTCATCATTGAGGACCCCCGAGTCCTTCTGGCAGGCGCCCAGCATATTCCCTTATGTGCTCGCTGTGCGAGGGTTCGGGCAAAGTTAGGTAGATCAGCCCAATGGGGCGGCAAGGGATGGCCACGCCGATGGAAAGAAGCCGTCGCCGCGAGGCCGAATCGACGGCCAGAAGGTCCGCACGGTCGCCGTGGGACGAAGGCCACTCAGGCCGGGACGGACCGCCCGAATGCCAACTGCGAGGCGGTCACCGGGGCAGTCAGTTGGTCGACCACCCTGGCCACGGAGTCGAGGTTAGAGCCGAGGTGCCACCAAGAGATGCCGAGCTCTTCCTGCCAGCGACGCAGCTGATCGGCGATGCACGAGGCGTCACCGATCAGCACCGCCGGGGTGTCGGCGAATTCCTCGGGATGCGCGCAGATGTAGTCGGTGAAGCCGGGCCGGTGCGCGGTGCATCGCTTACCGTCGATCTCCACGACCGCCGGAGTGAGCTGATACGCAGGCCTGGGGCGCCCTGCTGCCCCGGCGGCACGGTCCGCGATCCCGACCTTGTGGGTGATCTGCTGACGCGACAGTTCCCGGGCCGCGTCCGCATCGAAGCCGCCACTACCGAGACTCGCGTGCAAGCCGACGACGTCGGCGTAGCGACCCGCGATATCGAGCAGACGCGGACCGCCCCCGCCGACGAGGATGGGCGGCCCGCCCTGCTGCACAGGCTGGGGCAACGCCTCGAGATTGCGGATGGTGTAGTGGTTGCCAGCGAAGTCGACGGTCCGCCCATCGAAGAACTGCCGAATGATCGTGAGGGCCTCTTCGAAGCGGGCCAGCCTGGTGCCAGCACAGTCGAACGCCGAGCCGATTGCTTCGTAGTCAGCCGCCAGCCACCCCGCGCCCAGGCCGACCATGATCCGCCCGCCGGAGAGCACGTCAGCCGTCGCCATCGCCTTCGCCAACCGGGCTGGATGGTGCAAATCGCTGTTCAGGACGAGCGGCAGGACTGCCAATCGCTCACTCGCCGCGGCGGCGAAGGCGAGCGCCGTAATGGGCTCCATCGCCCATCCGTTCGTGTAGTGCTCAGACACCGCGACCGCGGCGAAACCCAGGCCCTCGATGCGCTTGAGGCCAGCTCGCCACCGCTCGCAACCGCCGTCCAGACGAGGCGCTGGTGCGATGATCCGAGGTGGACTTCGGTAGAAGGGCTCCCCCGAATCCAAGCTGTTTAGCTCCACTCCTTAACAGTGCCAGCACAGCTTAGGAACAGCTTAGGAAGCGACGCGGAGTGTCTGAACAGGGGGGCCACTTCTGACACCCCGCGTCGCCGATCAAGAGCGGTCAAGCGACCGCAGTGGGCGCGGTCTGGCGTGCGAAGTGTCGTCCCCCGACGCCGGCCCTTCGCACGCCAGACCGCTTAGTAGGCACCCGTCGCTTTGACGACGACGCGTGCTGTTTTCATCAAGACCACCATGTCGAGCGCGAACGACCAGTTCTCGACGTAGTGCAGGTCGAGGCGGACCGAGTCCTCCCAGGACAGGTCGCTGCGACCGCTGACCTGCCACAGGCCGGTGAGGCCGGGCTTGACCAGCAGGCGGCGGCGGACGTCCTCGCCGTACTGCGCCACCTCCGACGGCAGCGGCGGGCGCGGCCCGACGAGCGACATGGACCCGCCGAGCACGTTGAACAGCTGCGGCAGTTCATCGAGTGAGAACCGACGCAGGAAGCGCCCGATCGGAGTCACCCGCGGGTCGTCGCGAATCTTGAACAGCAGACCGTCGGCGTTCTCGTTCAGGCTCTGCAATTCGGCGAGGCGCGTGTCCGAGCCGACGTACATCGAACGGAACTTGACCATCCGGAACTCTTCGCCGTTGCGGCCGACCCGGGTCTGCAAGTAGAACGCGGGGCCCTTGCTGGTGAACCGCACGATCGCGGCGAGCGCGAGCAGCAGCGGCGAGAACACCACGAGCGCCAGCGCGGCGACGCTACGGTCGAACGCACCCTTCAGCACCCGGCGGAAACCACTGAACTCCGGCTCGTCGACGCGCAGCAACGGCAGACCGGCGACCGACTGCACGTGCACGCGCCGGCCGGAGACCTCTTCGAGACCGCTCGACACGATCAGATCGACACCGCTGCGCTCGAGCTCCCAGGACAGGGTCCGGACTGCGGCGGTCCCGACGTCACCGGCGACCACCGCGACGCTGCGGGCATCGCTGGCATCGACGGCGCGGCGCACCGTGCGGGTGGTGCCGAATACCTGGATGCCGGCCTCGGCGAGTTCGGCACGGATCAACGGATCGACGGACTCGCTCGGCGGCAGGCACACGCCGACGACGTGCAGCCCGGCGGACAGGTCGCCCTTCATCGCCACGGCAAGCTGTTGCACGTTCTTGGCCGAGCCGACGGCAAGCACCCGGTTCATGGCTTCGCCGCGCCGCCGCATGCGCTGCACGCGCACCCGGCCGATATAGCGCAGCGTCCACGTCAGGACCAGGGTCAACGGGCACATGAGCACCACGAAGCCCCGCGCGATCTCCAGCTGCGCGCCGTAGGACACCAGCGCGACGATCACCGTGAGATACAGGAAAGCCTTGGAGATGCGGCCGAACTCGCTGGTGCCGACACCCACGAAGCGCGCGTCGTAACCGCCGTTGAGCGCCACGACGGCGATCCACAGCAGCGGCAGACACAGGGCGGCGAGCAACGCGCCCGTCCCGACATACTCCGCCGGCGAGGACCCGAAGCGGGTCAAGAAGGCGACCGCCGACGCGATCGCGGCCGCACCGAAGTCGGCCAGCATCAGCCAACCGGTGGTGATGCGGCGTCGACGCTGCGGAGACCGGATCCGACGATCCGTCCCTGGCGTCGACTACTGGAGCCGCCGGCTCGGGTGCCTCCCCTGAGATGGCACGCGCTGACGACTCGATGACGTATTTGCGGCCGACCACAACTGAGCGCTCTGCGACCGTCGAAGCCGTTGGCTCCACCGATCGCGAAACGTCCTCAGTTGCGGCGGCCGTCTGGCCCCCGACGTACATGACCCCCCGATTTGCCACCTCGTTACCGACGGTGGCGATCCCCCGATGTCCCCCGAAAGCACTGGCACCAACGAGACGCTGGGCCGAGTACTCATGTGTTTATAACGTGAAGTTGAGCGTTTGGAAAGTCGAAGTCGCAACTGAGCCGGGTCCTGTGCTCCCGGCCACGTTGGTGACGACCTCGTGTGAGTTTAGCATAAAGTAAAGTCGAACGTTCGGCAGGGTTTCGGTTACCGTGCGTCCGCAGCAGTCACGGAGCGCTCCGTGGTGGTGTCACGGAGCGCGCACGCGTCGTTGCCTCGCCCGTGCGACCGCGCTAGAGTTGGAGCAGTCAGACGGCCGCTCCCCCCGATCGGCCGTCTGACTTTATTTTTGCCGAAAACTCACGAACTCCCAGGCATCGGCGACCATCTGGTCCAAGTTCCGTTGCGGCTGCCAACCGAGTACCTGCGCGGCGCGGTCGATGGCCGCGACGAGCACAGCAGGATCGCCGGAACGGCGCTCGGCCTCGGTCACCGGGACCGGCCGCCCGACCACCCGCTCCACCGCCGAGAGCACCTCGCGGACCGAGTAACCCGTGCCGCTGCCGAGGTTGAGCACGAGATGCTCGCCCGGCTCCCCGGCCGTCAGCGCGGCGACGTGCGCCAGCCCGAGATCGACGACATGGACGTAGTCGCGCACGCAGGTGCCGTCCGGAGTCGGGTAGTCGGTGCCGAACAGCGACAGGTGCGCGCCGTTGCCGGTGACCGCGGCCAGCGCGTTGGGCACCAGATGCGTCTCGGTGGCGTGGCGTTCGCCGTACATCTGCCCGTCGGCGGTGCGCAGCGCGCCGGCGACGTTGAAGTAGCGCAGGCTGCTCGCGGTCAGTCCGTAGGCCCGCGCGTAGTCGGTGAGCGCGAGGTCGATCGCGAGCTTCGACGCGCCGTAGGGATTGGTCGGTCGGGTCGGGGCGGTCTCCGGGATCGGCTGCTCCGGGCAGTCGCCGTACGTCGCGGCCGAGGAGGAGAACACGATCCGCTCGACCCCGTGCGCGCGCAACGAGTCGAGCAGCGCGATCGTGCCGACCACGTTGTTGCGCCAGTAGCGGGCCGGATCGGTGACCGATTCGCCGACGACGGACTTGGCCGCGAAATGGACCACCGCGTCGATGTCCCAACTGCCGAGCACCGGATCGAGCTCGGCGATCGACATCTGGTGGAACGCGGCCCCCGGCGCAACGGCGTCCTCGTGGCCGGTGGACAGGTCGTCCACGACAACCACATCGTGGTCGAAGGCGAGCAACTGAGCGGTGACGACGCTGCCGATGTACCCGGCGCCGCCGGTGACCAGAACCCGCATCGTCCGCCCTTCCCGGCACGTTCGCCCGCAGCGGGCGCCGACCCGCCCGACCGTACCGGAGTCCGCGCGGCGCCCATGGCGCTGCGGGCGTAGGGGACAATCGTCGCGTGACGATGCTGGACACGGATTCGAGCGCCGATCCGAGCGCTGCGTCGGCTTCCGGGTCGGCGCGATCGCGCGACGACGACGCACTGCTGCGCGCCGACGTGCGCCGGGTCGCGACGCTGCTGGGCGAATCGCTGGTGCGTCAGCAGGGTCAGGATTCGCTGGACCTGGTCGAGACCGTTCGCACGCTCACCAAGCAGAGCAAGACCGGCGATGCAGCGGCGAGCACGAACGTGCGGGCGCTGCTCGCCGATCAGCCGATCGAGACCGCTGCGGTTCTGGTCCGCGCCTTCTCCCACTATTTCCATCTCGCGAACGTCGCCGAGCAGGTGCACCGGGTGCGGATCCTGCGCGATCGCCCGCCGGCCGACGGTTGGCTGGCGCGAGTGGTGTCCGACGTCGCCGAGCAACTCGGACCGCGCGCGCTCGCCGACGCGCTCGCCGGGCTGGCGGTGCGGCCGGTCTTCACCGCCCATCCCACCGAGGCGAGCCGCCGGTCGATCCTGACGAAATTGCGCCGGGTCGCAGACATCCTCGCGAGCGCCACCGCTGCCGACAGCTCGGCGCGGGCCCGGCAGGATCGCGACCTCGCCGAGCTGGTCGATCTCATCTGGCAGACCGACGAACTGCGCCAGCACCGCCCGACCCCGGTCGACGAGGCGAGCAACGTCGTCTACTACCTGCAGGATCTCGCCACCGAGACGGTGCCCGGCCTCGCCGACGACCTCGCCCTGGAGACGGCCCGGGTCGGGGTGAGCGTGCCGGCCGACCTGCGCCCGGTGACCTTCGGCACCTGGATCGGTGGCGACCGGGACGGCAACCCGAACGTCACGCCGACGGTGACCGGCGAGGTGTTGCGCATGCAGCATCACGTCGCGACGCGCATCATCGACCAGGCCCTGGACTCGCTGATCGCCGAGCTGTCGTCCTCGACGGCCGTCGTGGCGGCATCACCGGAACTGCTCGCGTCCATCGAAGCCGACCTGACGGCGGTGGAGGTCGACCCGCGATTCGTGACCCTGAACGCGACCGAGCCGTACCGGCTCAAGCTCACCTGCATCAAGGCGAAGCTCGCCAACACCAGGCGCCGGGTCGACACCGGCATGCCGCACCGGGCCGGCTTCGACTACCGCGGAAGTGAGCAACTCCTTGCCGAGCTGAAGCTGATCGGCGATTCGCTGCGCGCGCACGCGGGCGGCCTGATCGCGGACGGACTGCTCGCCCGGGTCGAGCGTTCCGTCGCGGTGTTCGGCCTGCACCTGTCGACGATGGACGTGCGCGAACACGCCGACGCGCACCATCACGCCGTCGCACAGCTGGTCGACCGGCTCGTCGAGGAGACCTGGCTCTACGCCGACTTCCCGCGCGACTACCGGCTGCGCCTGCTGTCCAAGGAGCTGCGCTCGCGCCGCCCGCTCGCCGGTTCGCCGCCGCCGCTCGACGAAGCGGGAGCGAAGACCTTCGGCGTGTTCACCACGATCCGTGCCGCCATCGACACCTACGGCGACGAGGTCATCGAGAGCTACATCGTGTCGATGACCCGCGGTGCCGACGACATCCTGGCCGCGGTGCTGCTCGCCCGCGAGGCCGGCTTGGTCGACGTGCACGGCGCCGGCCCGGAGGGCGCCCGGCAGCCGTTCGCGAAGATCGGCTTCGTGCCGCTGCTCGAGACGGTCGACGAGCTGCGCAAGGCCGGTCAGGTGCTCGACGACCTGCTCGGCGACCCGACCTACCGGTTGCTCGTGCGGCTGCGCGGCGATGTCCAGGAAGTCATGCTCGGCTACTCGGACTCGAACAAGCAGGCCGGCATCGCGACGTCGCAGTGGGAGATCCACCGCGCGCAGCGCACCCTGCGCGACGTCGCGGCCCGCCACGACGTCCGGCTGCGGCTCTTCCACGGCCGCGGCGGCACGGTCGGCCGAGGCGGCGGCCCCACCTACGACTCGATCCTCGCCCAACCGTGGGGCGTCCTCGACGGCGAGATCAAGTTCACCGAGCAGGGCGAGGTCATCTCGGACAAGTACGCGCTGCCCGAGCTCGCCCGCGAGAACGTCGAGCTGACCCTCGCGGCGACCTTGCGGGCGTCGGCGTTGCACCGCACGCCGCGCCAGGGCGCCGCGCAGCTGGCCCGCTGGGACACCTGCATGGACGTGATCAGCGATGCCGCATACGCCGCCTACCGGGAGTTCGTCGACAACCCCGATCTGCCCGACTATTTCCTGGCCTCCACGCCGGTGGAGCAGCTCGGGTCGCTCAACATCGGCTCGCGGCCCGCGCGCCGCCCGTCGTCCGGCGGCGGGATCGAGGGCCTGCGCGCGATTCCGTGGGTGTTCGGCTGGACCCAGTCCCGTCAGATCGTGCCGGGCTGGTTCGGCGTGGGCACCGGACTGGCGGCGGCCCGCGCCGCGGGTCTGGACGACGAACTCGCCGAGATGCACGCCGAGTGGCACTTCTTCCGCACCTTCATTTCGAACGTCGAAATGACGCTCGCGAAGACGGATCTCGACATCGCGGCGCACTACGTGGCATCGCTGGTGCCGGAGAACCTGCGCCAGGTGTTCGACGTCGTGCGCGCCGAGCACGAGCGCACCGTCGCCGAGGTGCTCCGCGTGACCGGCGAGGATGCGTTGCTCGACGACTCACCGGTGCTGCAGCGCACGTTCGGCGTGCGCGATTCCTACCTCGACCCGATCTCCTACCTGCAGGTCGACCTGTTGGCCCGGGTCCGGGCCGGCGCGGACGAGGCCGACCCGGAGCTGCGGCGCGCGCTACTGCTGACGATCAACGGCGTGGCGGCCGGGCTGCGCAACACCGGCTGATCAGCAGGAGCGCTGCCAGACCAGCGCCTTGGTCGTGGCGCCCCACTGGTAGGGGATCTGCTTGAACCAGCTGTGCCACGGCAGGCTGGAGGTAGCGACGTAGACCTTGCCGGGGAAGCACCGACCGACGCGCAGCTTCGCGCGGTAGGCCTGGTCCGGCGTGGTCACCAGGATGACCGACTTCCAGTGCCGCTGCGCGGCCTCTCGCCCGATCCACTGCGCTTCGCCGCGCGTTGTGCCGGGGTCGGGGTGGAAGCACAGCAGCTTCACGTCCGGTGGCGCCGGCAGGCAGTGGGTGTCGCCGACTTTCGTCGACTGCACCAGGTAGTCCGTGCGGCCCTCGTTCGCCAGTTGGATCGCTCGCGCGTCGCGGCCTGCGTCGCCCGGCCCGGCGAGCTCGACGACGGCGTCTGCGTGCTGCCGGCAAGGGCGGCAGATCCGGCCACACGAAGACTCGCGCGGTGATCGCTGCGAACAGCAGGACGACGACGAGCACGACGATGCCGAGGATGCGACGTCGCTTGCGCGACCTGGGCGCGCGCTGCGGCACGGCGTCGTCGGCGCCGGCGCGCGCGTCAGCTGCATCCGTCATTGATCCCCCCGAAACACCGTGCAGCCTACGCGGGCGGTGCTGCGGGTTCGCCCCGACGGACAATCCGGACAGGCTCAGGCGAGCGAGTCCGCGAGCGCGCTTTGCCAGGGCCGTGGAGCGGGCAGACCGTGCTCGGTCCAGGCGCGTGTGGACAGCACCGACCACGCGGGCCGCGGCGCCGGGCGTGGGAACGCTTCGGTGCCGACCGGCCGCACCCGGGCCGGATCGGCCCCGACCAGCCGGAAGGTCTCGCGGGCCAGGTCGCACCATGAACCGGTGCCGGCGCACACGTAGTGGAGCACGCCGCCGGGCACGTCGGGGCGCTGCCCGAGCGCGATCAGCGCGCCGGCGAGATCCCCGACCCAGGTCGGCGACCCGATCTGGTCGTCGACGACGTCGAGGGTCTCGCGTTCGCGCTCCAACCGCCGCATGGTGTCGACGAAGTTCGGGCCCGGACCGCCGTAGACCCACGCGGTGCGCACGACGTGCCCGCGTTCGGGGAGCGCCTCGAGCACGGCGCGTTCGCCGGCCAGCTTGGTTCGGCCGTAGGCGCTGCGCGGGCCGACCGGATCCTCGATCTCGTACGGCTGGTCGGCGGTGCCGTCGAACACGTAGTCGGTCGACACCTGCAGCAGTCGCCCGCCGTGCTTCGCCACCGCTGCGGCCAGCAGCCCGGGCGCAGCGCCGTTGACCAGCGCCGCGGTGTCCTCGTCGGTCTCTGCAGCGTCGACGGCGGTGTAGGCGGCGGCGTTGACCACGACGTCCGGCCGGTGTTCGGCGATGGCCGCGTCGACGTCGGGCG
Source organism: uncultured Actinomycetota bacterium (assembly GCA_963850835.1). GTDB lineage: Bacteria > Actinomycetota > Actinomycetes > Mycobacteriales > Jatrophihabitantaceae > Jatrophihabitans. The sequence goes on from CAWKNB010000015.1 coordinate 168,304, forward strand.
CTGAGGTGATGTCGAGATCGGCGCGCGCGAGCGCGACGACCGGTTCGTCAGCGGCCCGCAGTTGCGCAACGACGTGGTGGCCGAGCTGACCGGCCGCGCCGGTGACCAACCAACGCGTCACTGCTTGGCCTGCGCGTACCGGGCCTCGACCGCGTCCTTGTGCCGCTCCCACCAAGCGCGGTTGTCGGTGTACCACTCGATCGTCGATGCCAATCCGGCGCGCAGATCGGCGTACTGCGGCGTCCAGCCGAGCTCGCTGCGCAGTTTCGACGAGTCGATCGCGTAGCGCAGGTCGTGGCCGGCGCGGTCGGTCACCTTGTCGTACCAGTCGGCGGCCTTGCCCATCAGTTCCAGGATGGTCTCGAGCACCTCGCGGTTGCTGCGCTCGCCGTCCGCGCCGATGAGATAGGTCTCCCCCACGCGGCCCTGCTCGATGATCGTCCACACCGCCGCGTTGTGGTCGTCGACGTGGATCCAGTCGCGCACGTTCGCGCCGGCGCCGTACAGGCGCGGCCGACGATCGACGAGCACATTGGTGATCTGGCGCGGGATGAACTTCTCGATGTGCTGGTACGGGCCGTAGTTGTTCGAGCAGTTCGAGATGGTCGCCTGCACGTCGAACGAACGCACCCAGGCACGCACCAGCAGATCGGACCCGGCCTTCGTGGAGCTGTACGGGCTCGACGGGTTGTACGGGGTGTCCGCGGTGAACTTCGCGGGGTCGTCCAGCTCGAGATCGCCGAACACCTCGTCGGTCGAGATGTGGTGCAGCCGCACGCCGTGCTTTCGTACCGCTTCCAGGATCGTGAACGTGCCGACCAGATTGGTGTGTACGAACGGCTCCGGATCGCGCAGCGAGTTGTCGTTGTGTGATTCCGCCGCGAAGTGCACGACGAGGTCAGCGGCACCGACCAGCCGATCGACGAGCGCGGCATCGGCGATGTCCCCGCGCACGAACTCGACCCGATCCGAGACCGGCCCGAGGCTGGCCTCGTCGCCCGCGTAGGTGAGCGCGTCGAGCACCGTGACCGCGACGTCCGGGCGGTGCGTCACGGTGTGGTGCACGAAGTTCGCGCCGATGAAACCGGCGCCGCCGGTGACGAGTACTCGCATGTGATGACTCCTAGAGATCCGCGAGCCGACCGGCGCCGGCGTCCTTCGCCGACACCATCGCCGGATCACCGGCATCCGGTGCGATCGGCCACTGGATGTGCAAATCCGGGTCCAGCGGATTGACCGCGACGCCGGCCATCCCCGGCACCCATTCCGCACCGAAGCAGTAGAGGTACATGCAGCCGCCCTCGGAGACCGCCTGGAAGCCGTTGCACACCCCGGCCGGCACGAACACCTGGGTGCCGACGCCCAATCTCACCGTGACGACGGTGCGGAACGTCTTCGAGTCGGGACGCGCGTCGAGGTAGACGCCGAATGCCTCGCCGTATGCAACGCCGACGAGCTTGTCGGTCGCCTCGCCGTGCAAACCCCGCAACGCACCTTGCCGCGTGTACGTGAGATTGACCTGCGTCCAATTGGGCGGGACCGGGACCCCGAACTCCTCGAACGCGCTCGTGCGGAAGAACTCACGCACCGTGCCGCGCTCGTCGGTGACGGCCTTGGTGGTGATGACGAGGAGATCGTCGATCGCGACCTTGTCGACCGCCATCGGCACGATCTCGACACTCACTGTTGCTCCCGGAGGTAGTCGGCGGCAGCGCGCCGCAGGTATTGCGCGTACGACGATTTGCCCATGGTGTCGGCAACGGCCATCGCCTGGTCCGCGGTGATGAACCCCTGCCGCATCCCGACCTCTTCGAGACACGCGATGGTGATGCCCTGCCGGTGCTGCAGGACCTGCACGAACTGGCTGGCCTCGAGCAGGGAATCGTGGGTGCCGGTGTCCAGCCAGGCGGTGCCGCGGCCGAGGTCCACCAGCCGCGCGGAACCTCGCTCGACGTAGATGCGATTGAGGTCGGTGATCTCGAGTTCACCGCGTGCGGACGGCTTCAGGTCGGCGGCGATGTCGACGACGTCGGCGTCGTAGAAGTACAACCCGGTCACGGCGAGATTCGAGCGCGGGTGCTCCGGCTTCTCCTCGATGTCGACCACCGCACCGGAGCGGTCGAGCACCGCGACGCCGTACCGCTCGGGGTCGCTCACCCGGTACCCGAACAAGGTGCAGCCGCCGATGGTCGTGACGGCGTTGGCAGCGTCGCGCAACCGTGCGCCCATGCCGTTGCCGAAGAACAGGTTGTCACCGAGGACCAGCGCGGAGCTGTCACCGGCGACGTGGTCGGCACCGATGTGGAACGCCTGGGCCAAGCCGTCCGGCGAGGGCTGGATCGCGTAGGTGAGTGACACACCCCACTGGCTGCCGTCGCCGAGCAGAGTCTCGAACTGGTCGCGATCGTGCGGCGTCGTGATGACGAGGATGTCGCGGATCCCGGCGAGCATCAGGACCGAGATCGGGTAGTAGATCATCGGCTTGTCGTAGACGGGCAGGAGTTGCTTGCAGACCGCCCGGGTGATCGGGTGCAGGCGGGTGCCGGTACCGCCGGCCAGAATGATCCCTTTCACGGGCGGTCAGCCTAGCTGTGCCGGTCCGATTCGCGCGATTCGAGCCCGGCTCCCACTCATCGACGACACTGTCCGAAAACCGCCAGTCGATGTCGGACCCCGTTGGCAGACTGGTGCTGTGATCCTCCCCGAGTTCGATACCTGCTACCGCGCCGTGCAGGCGCGAGACTCCCGATTCGACGGCTGGTTCTACACCGCAGTGCGCACCACCGGCATCTACTGCCGGCCGTCGTGCCCGGCGATCACGCCGCAGCGGCGCAACGTGAGCTTCCACCCGAGCGCGGCCGCGGCGCAGCGCGCCGGCTATCGCGCGTGCAAACGGTGCCGCCCGGACGCCGCGCCGGGCTCGCCGGAGTGGGACGTGCGCGGCGATCTCGCCGGCCGGGCGTTGCGCCTGATCCAGGACGGCACGGTGGATCGCGAAGGCGTGCCCGGCCTGGCGCACCGGCTCGGCTACTCCGAACGGCAGGTGCACCGGACCCTGGTGGCGGAAGTGGGCGCCGGGCCGATCGCCCTCGCCCGTGCCCAGCGCGCGCAGACCGCCCGGGTGCTCCTGGAGACCACCGATCTGCCGATCACCGACATCGCGTTCGCCGCGGGATTCTCCAGCGTGCGGCAGTTCAACGACACGGTGCAGACGGTGTTCGCCATGACGCCGTCGGCGCTGCGCAGCGGTCGGCGCACCAAGGAGGTCGCGGAGGCGGGCGTCGTCACGCTGCGGCTGCCCTACCGCGAGCCGATGAACCTCGCGGCGCTGCTCGACTTCCTCGGCGCGCACGCGGTTCCCGGACTCGAGGACTACACCGACGGGGTGTTCACCCGGGTGATCGACGCCCCGTGCGGATCGGCACTGGTGTCGATGCAGGCCGGGGCGGGCGCCGTGCAGTGTCGCGTGCGGCTCACCGACACCCGCGATCTCGTCACCGTGGTGGCGCGGGTGCGACGGCTGCTCGATCTCGATGCCGACCCGGTGGCCGTCGACGCGGTGCTCGCCGGCGACACGCATCTCGCTCCGTTGATCAGCAAGCGTCCCGGGCTGCGCGCGCCCGGCAGCGTCGACGGCTTCGAGACCGCCGTCCGGACGATCGTCGGGCAGCAGATCTCGGTGGCGGGCGCCCGGACGGTGGTGGGACGCATCGTCGCCGAACTCGGCCGGCCGGCATTCGACGGCGAGCCGTGGCGGCTGTTCCCGACGCCGGGCGCTCTCGCGGACACCGCGGTGTTGCCGATGCCGAAAGCCCGCACGCGCACCGTGCACGTGATCGCGGCCGCGTGCGCCGAAGGAGGGTTGGCCCTCGATCCGGGCGCCGATCGTGAGCTCACCCGCGCGGCGCTGCTCGACCTGCCCGGGATCGGCCCCTGGACGGCCGACTACCTGGCCATGCGCGCCTTGGGTGACCCCGACGTGCTGCTGGCCTCCGACCTTGCCGTGCGCCACGCTGCCGAGGATCTCGGGCTCGAGCTCGCCGGCGGTCGCCCCGATTGGGCGCCGTGGCGCAGCTATGCCACCTGCCATCTCTGGGCGCATCTGTACGCCGACATCTGGAGCGCAGCATCATGACCGACATCCGTTACGCGAGAATCGACTCGCCGCTCGGGCGCGCTGCTCACCGCCCGCGACGACATCGGGCTCACCGCGCTGCTCTGGCCGCACTCGAAGCCGGGCAAGGACTGGCTTCGCGATGATGCCGCGTTCGACGACGTGCGCCTGCAGCTCGGTGAGTACTTCGCCGGTGAGCGGCGGCGATTCGAGCTGCCGCTGCACCCGCGCGGTTCTGCGTTCCAGCTGCGCGTCTGGACCGCACTGCGGGCGATCCCGTACGGCGAGACCACCAGCTACGGCGTGCTCGCGGCGTCCATCGACGCGCCGAGCGCGGCCCGCGCCGTCGGGCTGGCGAACGGGCAGAACCCGATCTCGATCATCGTGCCGTGCCACCGGGTGATCGGCGCCGACGGCTCGTTGACGGGCTTCGGCGGCGGGCTGCCGGCCAAGCGCTTCCTGCTCGGCCTCGAGGCGCAGCGCGCCGGCCTGTTCGCCGAACTCTGAGCGCGGGCCGGTCAGTCGTTGTAGGTGTTCTGCGCGGCCTCGAGACCGTCGCGCAGCAACATCTCGACGGCGTCGGCGCAGCGGTCGACGAGGTAGTCGAGCTCCTTGCGCTCGGCGGTACCGAAGTCACGCAGCACGAAGTCGGCGGGATCCTGGCGCCCTGGCGGCCGACCGATGCCGAACCGGGCGCGGGCGTAGTCCTTGCCGAGCGCAGCACTGATCGAGCGCAACCCGTTGTGCCCGCCGTCGCCGCCGCCACGTTTGAGCCGCAACGCCCCGAAGGGCAGATCGAGCTCGTCGTGGACGACGGCCAGACGCTCGAGCGGCACCTTGTAGAACCGTGCGACCGAAGCCACCGGACGGCCCGACTCGTTCATGAACGAGCGCGGCTTCACCAGCGCGACCGGTACACCGGCCAGTTGACCGCTCGCGACGTCCGCGCCGCCCTTGTGGGCCTTGAACGTGGCGCCCAACCGGTCGGCCAGCAGGTCGACCACCAGAAAGCCCGCGTTGTGCCGGTTGCCGGCGTACCGCGGCCCCGGATTGCCCAGACCGACGACGAGGTGCCGGTCGTCGGCCACTTACTCCTCGCTGTCCTCTGCGGGAGCGGCAGGGGCCGCCGCCTCGTCGGGCTGGTCCTCCACGATGCCGAGTTCCTCGGCGGCCTCGGCCATCTCGGCCTCGAGCTCGGCCTCGGTGGGCGCCTCGTTGATGGCCAGCACCAGCATGTCGGCGTCGGTGACGAGCGTCGAGCCGCTCGGCAGCGTGACGTCGCCGGCGGTGATCGACTCGCCGATGGCGAGGCCGTCGATGCTGACGTCGAAGCCGGTCGGGATGTTGGTGGCCTCCGCCTCGACGCTGATCGAGGTGTTCTCCTGGTGCAGCAGGCCACCCGGCGCGACGTCGCCGACCACGTGGATCGCGACGTCGACGGTGACCTTCTCGCCGCGCCGTACCGCCAGCAGGTCGACGTGCTCGAAGTAGCCCTTGACGGGGTGGCGCTGGATCGCCTTCGGGATGGCGAGCTGCTCGCCGCCGTCGACGTCGAGGGTGAGCAGCACGTTGAAGCCGCCGTGCCGGATGGCGTTGGCGAGCTCCCGGGCCGGCAGCGCGACGTGGCGCGGGTCGGCCCCGTGGCCGTAGATCACGGCGGGCACCTTGCCGGCCCGGCGGGTACGGCGTGCGCCGCCCTTGCCGAATTCGGTGCGCGTCTCGGCGGACAGGCGGGTTTCGGACACGGTGGAACTCCTCAGACGTCTCGTACTTCGGCGCGGGTGCCGCGGGTGCCTCGGACGCGGGACACGCGTCGACGAACGACACCGCGTCGATCACGGATACCGCACGCAGGCGGTCCCTCGCCGGGGCAATGTGACCAGAATACCCGCCGTACGAGCGGCCGACGGACACGGGTGGCCGTCCGTAGCATCGGGCGGGTGTCCGGCCCGGAATCCTCCCGCAACATCCGGGTGCGAGTGCCGGCCAAGATCAACTTGCACCTCGGCGTCGGGCCGCCGCGCCCGGACGGCTATCACGAGCTGCACAACCTGTTCCACGCCGTCGACCTGACGGACGACGTCGTCGCCACCCCGGCGCACGGCATCTCGATCACCGCCGGCGGTGCCGACGGCGTCCCCACCGACGAGCGCAATCTCGCCTGGCAGGCAGCCCGGGCCCTTGCCGACCATGCCGGCGTCGCTGCCGACGTGCAGCTGTCGATCACCAAACGCATTCCGGTGGCCGGCGGGATGGCCGGGGGCTCGGCCGACGCCGCGGGGGCGCTGCTCGCCTGCGCGACGCTGTGGGATCTGCCCGGCGCCGAGCTCATCGCGGTGGCCGCGGGCATCGGCAGCGACACCGTGTTCCCGCTCGTGGGCGGCACCGCGCTCGGCACCGGACGGGGCGAGCTGCTCACGCCACTCGTCTGTGCCACGCGACTGCACTGGGTTCTCACGCCGGCCGGGTTCGGGATCTCGGCCGGCGACGCGTACCGCACACTCGACGAATTGCGGGCCGCGGGCACCGCCCCGCCGCCCGCGCCCACCCCGGACGCTCTCATCGCCGCGCTCGCCGACGGCGACGTCGATGCCATCGCCGCCGCACTCGTGAACGATCTGGAACCGGCCGCGATCGCGCTGGCGCCCGGCCTGCGCGACACACTCGACGCCGGCGCTCGGCACGGCGCGCTCGCCGGCCTGGTGTCCGGCTCCGGGCCGACCTGCGCGTTCCTGTGCCGCGCCGCCGACGACGCGCATCGACTCTGCGCGGATCTGGCCGCCGACGGCATCGCGGCGCTCGTCGTGAGCGGGCCCGTACCCGGCGCCAGAGTTGTCGACTGATGGCGAATCTGGTCAACCTCGAAGCGGTCGGCAAGTCCTACGGGACCACGACCGTGCTCACCGACGTCTCGCTCGGCGTCGCGGACCGGCAGCGGATCGGCGTCGTCGGCCGCAACGGCGGTGGGAAGTCGACGTTGCTGCGGCTGCTTGAGCGGCGCCGAGGCACCGGACGCCGGTCGGGTGACCCGGGCCGGCGGCGTGCGGGTCGCGCGGGTCGACCAGCGCGGTGACTTCCCCGCCGACACCTCCGCGCGGGACGCGATCGTCGGCGACGCAGCCGAGCACGAATGGGCCGGCGACGCGGCGGTGCGTGCGGTGCTCATCGGGCTCGGTCTGCCCGGCGTGGGTCTCGACGCCGATGTGGCGCGGTTGTCCGGCGGCGAACGGCGCCGGGTGTCACTCGCGGCCGCGCTGGTGCAACAGCCGGACCTGCTCGTGCTCGACGAGCCCACGAATCACCTCGACATCGAGGGCATCACCTGGCTCGCCGCGCACCTGCGGGCGATGCGCGGTGCGCTCGTCGTCGTCACCCACGACCGTTGGTTCCTCGATGCGGTGTGCGAGCGGACCTGGGAGGTCGGCGACGCCACGGTGCGCCAGTACGACGGCGGGTACGCGGCGTACGTGCTGGCCCGCGCCGAGCGCGCGCGGCAGGCCGACGCCACCGAGGCGCGCCGCCAGAATCTGCTGCGCAAGGAGCTCGCCTGGCTGCGCCGCGGGCCGCCCGCCCGGACCTCGAAACCGCGGTTCCGGATCGAGGCGGCCGAGGCGTTGATCACCGACGTCGCGGACCGGCCGTCCACGGTGACGCTGCAGGCGATGGCCCGGCGCCGGCTGGGACGCACCGTCGTCGATCTCGAGGACGTCACCATGCGGGTCGGCGATCGCACGCTGCTCGATCACGTCAGCTGGCACGTCGGGCCGGGCGACCGGGTCGGGGTCGTTGGCGTCAACGGCTCGGGCAAGACGCATCTGCTGCGGTTGCTGGCCGGCGAGATCGCACCGACCTCGGGTGTCGTGCGCATCGGGCAGACCGTGCAGAGCGCGCACCTGAGCCAGGAGGTGCGCGAGCTGCCCGACGAACTGCGGGTGCTGGAGGCCGTCACCGAGGTACGCAGCAGCGCCGAGCTCGGCGGCGTGGAGCTCTCCGCCGGGCAGCTCGCCGAGCGGTTCGGCTTCGCGAACACCCGGCAGTGGACTCCCGTCGGCGACCTGTCCGGCGGCGAGCGGCGCCGGCTGCAGTTGCTGCGGCTGCTGCTGACGCAGCCGAACCTGCTGCTGCTCGACGAGCCCACCAACGATCTGGACACCGACACCCTGGCCGCGCTGGAGGACCTGCTCGACGGTTGGGTCGGCAGCGTCGTGATCGTCAGCCACGACCGCTACCTGCTCGAACGCGTCTGCGACATCACGGTGGCGCTGCTCGGCGACGGTTCGCTGGCAGCGCTGCCCGGCGGCGTCGAGCAGTACCTGCAGTTGCGCGCTGCTGCCGCCGCCGAGCCGGTCTCGGACGGACGCCGGGAACGCCGCGGCGACACCCGGGCGGCGCGCAAGGACCTCGCCCGGCTCGAGCGCCGGGTCGAGGTGCTGCAGCGTCGCGAGGCGACGTTGCACGAGCAGCTGGCGGCGCATGCGAGCGACTACGCCCGGGTGGCCGACCTCGACCGCGATCTGCGCGAGGTCGTCGCCGAGCGGACTGCGGCCGAGGAGGCGTGGCTCACCCTCGCCGACGAGCTGGAGTGAGGGTCAGCCGGACTGCTGCTGAGCCTGCGCCGGCTCGTCGTCCTCGGCCGCGGCGCTCGTGCCGGACAGCGTTGCCAGCATCTGTCGCACGTTGCTCAGCTGCGCGTTGATCGCATCGCGACGCTGGCTGGCGGCGGCCAATTCGCGCTGTGACTCCGACCTGATCCGCTCGGCGCGCTCCATCGCGTCGGCCACGATCTGCTCGGCCTTGCGCTCGGCGTCGGCGGTCATCAGCCCGGCCCGGCGCGAGCTCTCGGCCTGCAGCTGGTCGGCCTCCGCGCGCAGTTTGGCGATCCGGTTGCGGGCGGCTTCCAGCTCGCGCTCGGCGCCCTCGGTGCGCTCCTGGAACAGGTCCTCGGCCTGTTCGCGCCGCTCGGCGAGCGTGCGCTCGAAGTCGGCGGCGGCCTTCGCGGCCCGGGCGCGCTGCTCCTCGTAGAGCGCCTCGGCCTCGTTGCTGCGCGCGATGGACATCCGCTCGGCCTCGTCGGCCATCTGGTCGGCGCTGCGCTTGGCCTCCTCGAGGATGCGCGCCGCCTCCTCGTCCGCGCCGGACTTGGTGTCCTGCGCGTACTGGTCGGCGTCGGCGCGCTTGGCCTCGACGTCCTTGTCGGCGTCGGCGAGCCGGGTGCGGACCTCGGCGACCGCGGCCGTGCGCATCTCCTCGGCCTCCTCCTCGGCCAGCGCGAGGATGCTGCCGACGCGCTTGCCGAAGTCGTGGAACGTCGGCTCGGCCGGCGGCATCGGCTTCTGGTTCGTCAGTGCCGCCTTGGTCTCCTCGTGCTCGCGGTGGAGGGCGCCGAGCTGGTCGCTGAGCTCGGCGACGCGGCCGTTGGCCTCGCCGACGGTCTGCGACATCTTCGCCAGGCGCCGGTCGACCTCACCCGGGTCGTAGCCGTGCCGGACGATGCGGAAGGCCTGCTGGCTCTGGTCGGTCATGATTCTCCTGGTGTCTGCTCGCCGCTCTTGGGCGAATTGCCGGTCGCGCCGCTGCGTTCGTGGACAGCCAACGCATCTATAACGCCGGAAAGCTCGTTGAGTTGCTTTGCGATCTCGTCACGGTGGGTGGTGAGCACCGCCACCTCGGCGCGGGCCTCGGCAAGTATGGACCGCGCCTTCACCCGCAGTTCGTCGGCCTCGGCCCGCGCCTCCGCGATGATCTGGTGCGCTTCCTCGCGCACCCGCCGACGCGATTCGCGGGTGTCGGCCTGGGCGCGGGACAGCTGTTCGACCGCGTTCTCCCGCACGGCCTGCGCGCCGGCCTCGGCTTCGCGCAGGCGCCGTTCGGCGCGCTCGTCGCTGCCACGGGTGTGCTCGTCGGCCGCTGCCCGCATCCGCTGGGCCTCCCCGGCGGCCTCGGTGCGGATCCGGTCGGCGTCCGTGTGCGCCTGGTCGAGCTCCTGCTGGGCGAGGGCGCGCAGGCGGCCCGCGTCGCGCTCGGCGCCGGTCATGTGCTCGGCGGCCTCGGCCCGCGCGGCGGCCAGCGCGGCGGCGCCCTCGTCGGCGGCGGTCGCCCGCTCCTGCGCGGCGTCCTCGGCGGCGCTGCGGCGCAGCTTGTCGGCGTCGGCCTCGGCGGCGGCGAGGAGCTCGGCGATGGTCTGCTTCGTCCAGTTGGTCTGCTCGCGGGCGTCGGCGAACTCGGCCTCGATGGCCTCGCGGGTCTCGGCCAGCATGTCGTTGATCCGGGCAGTGGCGCCGGCATGGTCGGCATGGGCCTCGGCCCGGATCTGCGTCGCGTGCTCCTGCGCCTCGGCGCGCAGCTGGTCCCCGTCGGCGCGGGCCTGGGCGAGCACCGACTCGACCTGTGCCTGCGCCTCGGCGCCGCGGGCGGCGAGCTCACCCTCGTGCTCGGCGCGCGCTGCCGCCAACTCGTCCGCGTGGGCGCCGCGCTGGGTGGCGAGTTCGGCGTGAACGGCCTCGGCCTCGGCCTGCGCCGCAGCGATGATCTCGTCGCTGCGCCGCCGGGCGGCCCCGACGATGGCGTCGGCCTGTTCCCGGGTGACCCCCGCGCTGGCCCGGGCATTCGCCACCTCGCGCTCGGCGTCGTCGCGCGCCTGGGTCAGCAGCGCGTCGGCCTCCTCCTCGGCCCGGGAGATGACCAGCGCAGCCTGCGCCAGCGCGTCGGCGACGATCGCGCGGGTATCGGTCCCGTCCGGCGCGGGGGCCGGATCCGGGTCGAAGGACTCGGGTACGCGAGGGTCCGGGTGCGCCGGCGGCTCGGCGACGCCGATGTCGCCGTCGTTGATGTCGTCGTCGGTGATGCGCGGGATCACGGCCGTGTCGCCGACGGCGCCCGCGGGGGCGTCGTCGGACAGGTCCAGCGGGTCCGAACCCGGGGTCGGGCGCGACAGCCACGACACAGCAGGCACCTGCCGGGCATAGCCCGGGTGCAACGGTGTCGCCGTGTTGTCGGCACCGCCCGAGTCGCCCGTCATCTGCTCATCGTCGCAAAAGCGTGGCCTGGCCGCGAACCGCTACCGCGGCCGGCGCTCGATCGGGCGGGGCTCGGCCTGCAGGTGAGCCAGCCCGTTCCACCCCAGATTCACGATGTGGGCGGCCACGACCTCACGGTCCGGCGCGCGCTCCTCCAGCCACCACATGCCCGTCAGGGCGACCATGCCCACCAGCATCTGGGCGTACATCGCCGCGTGTTCGGTGCTCAGCTGCCGGCGGCCGAACTCGCGGACCAGCACGTACTCGACCTGGCTGGCGACGTCGTTGAGCAAGGACGAGAACGCGCCGGTGCTGCCCGCGGTGGAGTCACGAGACAGGATCCGGAAGCCGTCGGTCTCCTCCTCGATGTAGGTCAGCAGCGCCAGCGTCGCCTGCTCGGCCAACTTGCGCGGGTGCCCGTCGGACAGCGCATTGGTGAGCCGGGTGAGCAGATTGCCCATCTCCCGGTCGACGACGACGGCGTACAGCCCCTCTTTGCCGCCGAAGTGCTCGTAGACGACCGGTTTGCTGACGTTTGCGCGGGTGGCGATCTCCTCGATCGACGTGCCGTCGAAACCTTTCGCAGCGAACAGCGACCGACCCACGAGGATGAGCTGCTCGCGACGTTCTCGCGCGGTCATCCGCACACGGGTGCGCGACTCGACCTCGGACATCACCCATCATGGTCGCATGGACGCCGCAGAACTCACCTATGGCAGCTATCTCCGCCTCCCCGACCTGCTGGCGTGCCAGTCGCCGGCGACCGAGGAGCACGACGAGCTGCTGTTCGTGATCATCCACCAGGTCTACGAGCTGTGGTTCAAACAGACCCTGCACGAGGCGGCGCTGCTGCAGTCGCGGCTGGAGGACGGCAACGGCACCGGCGCGCTGCACACGGCACGGCGGATCGCGAAGATCCTGAAGACGATCGTCGGGCAGCTGGACGTCCTCGAGACGATGACGCCGCAGCAGTTCGCATCGTTCCGGCCGCAGCTCGGCTCGTCGAGCGGCTTCCAGTCGGACCAGTTCCGTGAGCTCGAGGCGGTGCTCGGGCGCCGCGATCTGCCGCGGACCGATCCGCGCACCGCGGCGGCGATGGCGCGCCGGTCGGTGTTCGACTCGCTGCTGCACTTCCTCGCCCGGGCCGGGTTCGACGTCCCCGAGCCCGCGCTGGCCCGCGATCCGAGCGAACCGTGGCCGGCGGGTGACCCTTCGATTCTCGAACTCCTCGAGGCCGTGTACACCGACGACACCGGAGTTGCCGCCGAGGTGTGCGAGGCGCTGGTCGACATCGACGAGGGCATTCAGGAGTGGCGCTACCGGCACGTCAAGATGGTGGAGCGGATCATCGGCGACCGCACCGGTACGGGCGGTTCGGCGGGTGCCGCCTACCTGCGGTCCACGCTGTTCCGGCCGGCGTTCCCCGACCTCTGGGCGGTGCGCGGTGTCTGAGGTGATCACGTCGCGGGAGCTGGCGATCGCCGCCGACGCAGCCGATCCACTCGCGTACGCCCGGGCGCGATTCGTCGTGCCGGACGGCGTGATGTACCTCGACGGGAACTCATTGGGGGCGTTGCCGGTCGGCGTCCCGGCGGCGGTCGAGGACACCACCGAACGAGAGTGGGGTCGCGATCTGATCTCGTCGTGGAACACGAACGGTTGGTGGACGCTGCCCGAGCGTGTCGGCGATCGGATCGGCGCGCTCGTCGGCGCAGCTCCTGGCCAGATCGTGTGCGGCGATTCCACGAGCGTGCAACTGTTCCAGGCGCTCGTCGCACTCGCTCGGATGCGCCCGGACCGGCGGGTGCTCCTGACCGACGGCGCGAACTTCCCTACAGACCAATACATCGCCGAATCGGTGGCCCGGTTGCTCGGGCTGGAGTTGGCCCGTGTGTCGCCGGCGCATGTCGGCTCGGCGCTCGACGAGTCGGTGGCGCTGGTGTCCTTCAGCGCGGTCGACTACCGCACCGGTGAGCTCTGGGACCACGCCGCGATCACCGCCCAGGTGCACGATGCGGGCGCGCTGATGCTGTGGGACCTCGCGCACGCCGCGGGCGCGCTGCCCTTCGATCTGGACGGTCTCGCCGCGGACGCTGCGGTGGGCTGTTCGTACAAGTACCTCAACGGCGGCCCCGGCGCGCCGGCCTGGATCTACGTGCCCGAACGTCATCAGGCGGCGGTGCAGCTGCCGCTGACCGGTTGGCACGGCCACGCGAACCCGTTCGACCTCGAGGCGTCGTACTCGCCTGCCGACGGCATCGCGCAGGCGCGGGTCGGCACGCCGCCACTGTTGTCGATGCGTGCACTGGACGCCGCCCTGGATGCGTTCGACGGGGTTTCGATCGCCGACATCCGGGCCAAGTCGCTCGCCCTGACGTCCATGGTCATCGCCTATGCGGACTCGATCGGCATCGCCACCGTGACGCCGCGCCAGCCGGAGCGGCGCGGGTCGCAGGTCGGGTTGCGGTTGCCGTCGGCCTACGAGGTGACGCAGGCGTTGATCGCGCGCAACGTGGTGGGCGACTTCCGGGCGCCGGACATCCTGCGGCTCGGTTTCGCACCGTTGTACCTGAGCTACACGCAGGTGTGGGATTCGATGGAGACGCTGCGTCTCGTGTTGGACAGCCAGGAGTGGCGCGATCCGCGGTTCGCGCGTTCGGCAGCGGCAGCGGTCACCTGAGCGACGGTCGGTCAGCCCTTGACCGCGCCGCTGAGCCCGGATCCGCGCAGGAACGAGCGCTGGAAGATCAGGAAACCGATGATCGGGCCGAGGCTCGCGATGAGCAAGGCGGCCAGGAAGACCCCGAGATCGGTCTGCGGCTGGATCGACGGCAGCCGCACCGACAGCGGTTGCTTGTCGGCGTCGCTGATCACCAGCAGCGGCCAGAGGAAGTCCTTCCAGGACGCCAGTACCGCGAACACCGAGACAACGCCGAGGATCGGTCGCGACATCGGCAACACGATGTAACGGAACAACCGAAAGCCGCCGGCACCGTCGACCCGCGCGGCGTCGAAGATCTCGCGCGGCAGGTTGTCGAAGAACCGTTTGACCAGGATGACGTTGAACGCACTCGCGCCCGCGGGCAGCCAGATCGCCCAGTAGCTGTTGACGAACGAGTGGTGGATGAGCGGCGGGTGCACGACCTCGATGTAGAGCGGCACCAGCAGCACCACGGCGGGCACGAACAGGGTGGTCAGCAGCAGGCCCGTGACGAGCGGTGCGTACTTCGGCCGCAGCACGGACAGCGCGAACCCGCCGGTGGTGGCGACGATGATCTGGCACAGCCATGCGCCGAACGCGAACACCACGGTGTTCCAGAAGTACAGGCCGACGCGCACGCCGTTCCACGCCTGGTCGAGGTTGTCCCAGGCGAAGCCGTGCGGGAAGAGCGCCATCGGCTGGGTCAGGGTGTCCTGGGTCGGCGTGATCGCCGCCTTCGCCAGCCACAGAATCGGCCCGAGGCCGGCGATGACGAGCAGCACGAACAGCGCGCTGTGTGCGCTTCGCAGCCAGCGTCGCACGAGCGGCCGGCGCCAGTCGGCCGGCGAGACCAGTGCGGATTCGGGCAGCCGCCGCGCGGTGAGCAGCCGCGACTCGGTCGTGCTCACGTGCTGCTCCAGGACCTCGTGGCGCGCAGGTAGACCAGCGACAGCAGGGCCAGGAAGCCCGCGAGCATCAGGCTGAGTGCTGTTGCCGCGCCGTAGTCACCGCCCAGGCTGTTGCCGAACGCGTAGTTGTAGATCATCAGCATGATCGTCATGGTCGAGTTGGTCGGCCCCCCGGAGGTGAACAGGTACGGCTCGAGGAAGACCTGCGCGGTGCCGATGATCTGCAGGATCAACGTCACCAGCAGCACTCCGCGCAGCTGCGGCAAGGTGATGTACCAGACCTTGTGCCACAGCCCCGCCCCGTCGACTGCGGCCGCCTCGTACAGGTCGCGATTCACGCCCGTCAATGCGGCGAGATAGATGATGACGGTGGCGCCGGCGTTCGCCCACGTCGACTCCAGGACGAGCGACGGCATCGCCCAGTGCGGATCCTGCAGCCAGGGATAGGGCCCCAGATGCACCCACCCGAGGATGGTGTTGAACACCCCTTGCGCGCTGGCGTCGTAGAACGTCTTCCAGAGCAGCACCGCCACGACCGGCGGGATCACGACCGGTAGGTACGCGAGCACGCTGTACACACCGCGGAACCGGCGCGCCTCGCTCATCAGCACCGCAGCAGCGAGCGGGACGGGATAGCCGAAGATCAGGGCGAGCAGCGCGAAGTACGCAGTGTTCCGGACAGCGGTCCAGAACAGCGGGTCGTCGAACACGGTGCGGAAGTTGTCCAGTCCGACCCACGTCGCCGGCTGCACGAGATTCGTGTGCTGGAAGGACATCTGCACGGTGCGCACGATCGGATACCACGAGAACGCCCCGAAGATCAGCAGGGTGGGGATCATGAACACCAAGGCGGTCGGACCGTCGCCGTGCCACCATCGGCGTACCCGGGCGATCGACCACCGGTGCCGGCGGGCCGCCGACTCCGGCGCTGACGTGTGAACTGCGCCGACGGCCGGTGGCAACCGAACGTCGATGTGATCTTGCACTGCTGACATCTGCCCCTCGGTACTGGTCGCGGCGGCCGATCACCGATGCCTCGGTGACCGGCCGCCTCTGGTGCGGACCGGTGGTGCTACTTCCCTTGTGCGATCAGCCCTTGCGCGGTGCCGTTCGCGGTCTTCAGCAGCTGGTCGATGTTCGCTCCGCGCTGGGTGAGCACGGCCTGGACCACCGAGTCGAGCGAGTGGTAGACGCTCTGCGTGGAGGCTGCCGGTTCAGCGATCAACGTCTGGTCGAAGATGTTGTCGGTGAACGGTTTCATCTGGTCCTGGGGCACATTCACCAGCGACTCGATCCAGCTGTTCGTCAGCTCGTACTGAGCCTTCCCGAACACCGGCAGGGCCGGGACGCCGACCGGCTGGCCGGCCGCCTTGAGCGTCTCGGCGTTGCGGATCGCGCCTTCCTTGCTCACCAGCGGCTGCTCGTAGTAGAAGTCGATCCACTTCATCGCGGCCGCCTTCACGGCGTCCTTCGCATCCGGACGGACGGCGGCGAGCGTGCCGCCGCCGAGCACCCCGGCGTCGGACGAGCTGGCCAGCGGCAGGGTCGTGACCCCGTACATCGGTCGGGTCGATCTTGTTCGCCCCGACCAAGGTCGTGTACACGTCCGACCCGCTCACGTACATGCCGACCTTGCCGGCCGCGAACGCCTGGTTGATGTCCGTCCAGCCGTAGTCGAAGTTCGAACCCATGGCGTTGTCGTCCCACCGCAGCTTGTGCAGCATCTGCAGTGCCTGCTTGGTGGAGTCGTTGTCCAGCGTCGCCTTCGCGCTCTTCCCGGTGCCGGTCTCCATCCGGCCACCCATCGCGTAGCTCAGCGTGGTGAGGATCCAGCCCGCGGAGTTGTCGTTCTTGCCCATCTCCGCGTATCCAGCCGCGCCGGTCTTGTCGTGGATCTGCTTGGCGTCCGCGACGACCTCGTCCCACGTCGTCGGCGGCTTGTCCGGGTTCAGGCCGGCCTGGGTGAACAACTTGCGGTTGTAGTGCAGGCCCTGCGCATAGGCGGCGGTCGGGATGGCGATGACCTTGCCGTCGGACGTGGTGCCCTCGGCGATCACCTCGGGGTTGAACTTGCTGAAGTACGGCAGCGCCTTCGCCTGGCTGGTGAGATCGGCGAGCTGACCGTTCTCGCCCAGCGTGCGGCCGTCGGTGAACGGCACGGTGAAGACCGTGGGCAGCGTCCCTGCGGCGAGTTTGGCCGCGAACGTCGGCCCGGTCCACTGGTACTGGACCGACGTGACCTTGATATTGGGATAGGCCTTCTCGAACTCGCTGACCTGTGCGTTGAACTGCTTGGTCGCGGCCGCGGTGCTACCCGGGATGAGCGACGCGACGCTGATCGACACCGGCGCGTTCGAGGTGGCGGCCGCGGAGGCCGCGGCCTGGCTGGCTGGTGGGGTCTTGGTGGACTTGTCGCCGCTGCTGCTGCAGGCAGCGAGCAGGCCGGCCGCGGTCAGGACCGCGACTACGCCGGCGATGGATCTGGACTTCATCGTCACTCCTTGGTCTGGACGGGCGAGTGGAGCGGCCCGGGACGGGGGGAGGGCGCCCGTCCCGGGCCGGGCGTGTCAGGACTGCGCGGGCGGCCGAAACCACGCCGTCGTGTCCGGGGGCAGCTGACCTCCTTCGCGGGCGTCACTTCGCAGGACGACGGTCGAACCGGGAGGCAGGTCGACCGGATCCGCGCTCAGGTTCACGAGGCACGTCAGGCCAGCGCCGCGGCTGAAGGCCAGTACGTCGGGATCACTCGGCAACCAGGCGAACTCCCGCACCGCAGCCAGGTGTTCACGCCGGACCCGCAGCGCGGCGCGGTAGAGCGCGAGCATCGAGGTCGGGTCCGCTGCCTGGGCGGCGATCGTGCGGTCGGCCCAGTCACCGGGTTGGTCCAGCCAGGTCCGGGTACCCGGCGGGCTGAATCCGAACGGCGGCTCCGTCCCGGCCCACGGGATCGGGACCCGGCAGCCGTCGCGGCCCGGCGAGGCACCGCCGGAGCGGAAGTACATCGGGTCCTGCCGTCGCTCGACGGGAATGTCCTCGACCTCGGGCAGTCCGAGTTCTTCGCCCTGGTAGACGTACATCGAGCCCGGCAGCGCCATCGCAAGCAGCGCGGCAGCACGGGCGCGCCGGTAGCCGAGTTCGATGTCGGTGGGCACGCCCTCGCGTTTGGCGTCGAAGGAGAAGGACGTGTCGGCCCGGCCGTAGCGCGTCACGGTGCGCGTGACGTCGTGATTCGCGAGCACCCAGGTGGCCGGCGCGTCGACGGGCGTATGCGCTTCGAGTGTCGTCGAGATCGAAACCCGTAAGGCTGCGGCGTCCCAGGGGCAGCCGAGGAAGTCGAAGTTGAACGCCGTGTGCAACTCGTCGCGGCGCAGGTACTTGGCGAACCGCTCGGCGTCCGGGAGCCACAGCTCGCCGACCAGCAGCCGGGCGGGCAGATAGGAATCGGCGATCCGGCGCCAGCCGCGGTAGATCTCGTGCAGGTCGTCACGATCGGTGAACGGATGTTCGCCGGCCGCATAGCTTTCGCGCTGCTCGACCAGGTCGGGATCTTTGACGAGCAGGGCCGCCGAGTCGATTCGGATGCCGGACACGCCGCGGTCGAACCAGAAGCGCAGCACGTCCTCGTGCTCACGCCACACGTCCGGATGCGTCCAGTTCAGGTCTGGCTGCTCGGGCGCGAACAGGTGCAGGTACCACTCGCCGGGGATCCCGTCGGCGTCCTTCGTCCGCGTCCAGGCCGGACCGCCGAAAATCGACTGCCACCCGTTGGGTGGCACCTCGCCGCTGTCGCCGGTACCGGGCCGGAACCAGAACCGGGCCCGCTCGTTCGAATCCGGCGAACTGGCCAGCGCCGCGCGGAACCACTCGTGGCGCTCCGAGACGTGGTTCGGGACGATGTCGACGATGGTGCGGATGCCGGCCGCGCCGGCGTCGCGGATGAGTGCCTCGGCCTCGGCGAGGGTGCCGTAGCGCGGGTCGATGGCCCGGTAGTCGATGACGTCGTAGCCGCTGTCGGCCTGCGGCGACGGGTACCACGGGCTGAACCAGATCGCGTCGACGCCGAGCTCGCGCAGGTACGGCAGGCGGTCCCGTACCCCGGCAAGATCGCCGGTCCCGTCACCGTCGGCGTCGGCGAAGCTGCGGACGTAGACCTGGTAGACGACGGCGGTACGCCACCAGTCTGCGTCGAGCCCGGATGTTGTCACACGATCCCCGATCTGCGGTGAGAATGTGACCGGGAGACTACGCAGCACCGAGAAATTAATGCAAGACATCGACGAAAGTTTGTTGTTCGCTTGCGTAACGAGGGCAGCGACGAACCACCGACGCGGTGGAACCGGACACCGGTGCCGCCGCCGGCGCGCCGGTAGCCCGTCAGTGGTCGGTCGTGATGCGGGCCCGCGCGGTGGAGCCGCGGACCACGAGCTCGGGCTCGTAGAACAGCTCCTCGGGGGCGACCTTGGCGCCCTCCATCGAGCTGGCGAGCAGCGCCACCGCGGTCTTGCCGATCGCCTCGATCGGCTGCCGGACCGTGGTGAGCGGCGGGTCGGTGCAGTTCATGAATGCCGAGTCGTCGTAGCCGACGACCGAGACGTCGTCGGGCACCGACCGCCCGCGTCGTCGGACCGCCCGGATCGCACCCAGCGCGAGCGGGTCGCTGGCGCACACGATGCCGGTGACTCCGAGATTGAGCAGCCGGTTGGCGGCGGCCTGGCCGCCCTCGAGGGAGAACATCGCGCGCTCGACCAACCCGTCGGCCGGGCCCCCGAGTGCGGCCTCGAACGCCGTCAGCTTGCGGCGCGAGGGCACGTGATCAGGCGGGCCGAGAATCAGCCCAACCCGCTCGTGGCCCAGTGAAGTCAGGTGTCCGTAGGCCTGCTCCATCGCGACCGCGTCGTCGGTCGACACCCGCGGGAAGTCGAGCTGCTCGGCCGCGGCGTTGATCAACACGATGGGCAGCCGCAGGGCGCCGAGCCGGGTGTAGTGATCGTGGCGGGCATCGGCCTCGGCGTACTGGCCGCCGGCGAACACCATCCCGGACACCTGGCGTTCGAGCAGCATGTCGACGTACTCGGCCTCGGACATGCTGCCGGTGCGGGTGCACAGCACGCAGTTGAACCCGCGCTGCGCCAGCGCACCGCTGACCACCTCGGCAAGGGCCGGGAAGATCGGGTTGGCGAGCTCCGGCACGATCAGGCCGACCATCCGGGCCCGGCCGCGACGCAATTGGGTCGGACGCTCGTAGCCGATGACGTCGAGTGCGGTGAGCACCGCATCGCGCGTCGCGGGCGAGATGCCGGGCTTGCCGTTGAGGACACGGCTGACCGTCGCCTCGCTGACGCCGGCCTGTTTGGCGACGGCGGCAAGATGTCGCGCCACGTCACCATGCTACTGCAAACGCTTGCAATTCGTTGCAAACTCTTGTGGTCCCGTGTCGGACGATCTACGGTCGCGTCACCCGCACCAATTTCGGCCTGTGTCGCGTCGACAGAATCGGGTTCCCATGGCTTGCACCACCACTGCGCGGACGACCTCGCATCCCTCCCGGACCGCCCGGCTGATCGCGGCCGGTTCGGTCGCCGCGACCTGCGTCGGGCTGCTGGTCGCCGCCGGGTCGGCCGGCGCGGCCCCCACGCCGGCCGGCGACCCGACGCCGGGCGTCACCCGCGCCGCGCTGGATCCCGCACTCGTCGCCGGCCGAGGTGCCGCCGTCGACTTCGCCGAGCAGGAGGCCGAGCACGCCGGCACGAATGGCACGGTGCTCGGGCCGAGCCGTTCGGCGTACACGCTGCCCGCCGAGGCATCCGGCCGCTCCGCCGTGCAATTGGCGCGCGGCGAGTGGGTCGACTTCACGCTCCCGTCCGCCGCGAATGCCATCACGGTGCGCTACAGCATCCCGGACGCACCGACCGGCGGCGGGATCACGGCCCCGCTCGACGTCATCGCGAACGGCGGCACGGCGCAGCGAATGACGCTCACCTCGCAGTACGCCTGGCTCTACAACGAGTACCCCTTCACCAACGACCCCAACGCCGACCTGCTGCACCCGGACTGGTGGATCACCGAGTGCTCCTGCGTGCCGGACCAGACGACCCCGGCTCCGACCATCACCAAGCCGTTCCGGCCCAATCACTTCTACGACGAGCAGCGCCTGCTGCTCGGCAAGACCTACCGCGCCGGCGCGCGGATCCGCCTCAAGGTGCCCACCGGCAGCACGGCCGACCGCACGGTCATCGACCTGCTCGACAGCCAGTTGGTGGCCGCGCCCTACGTCGACACCAACGCCGTCAACGCGCTTGACTACGGCGCCGACCCGACCGGGCGGGTCAGTTCGGCGGCCGCGCTGGACAAAGCCATCGACGCGGCCCGGCACCAGCACAAGCCGGTCTACGTGCCGCCGGGCAGGTACCAGGTGAACCGGCACATCATCGTCGACAACGTGACCATCGAGGGCGCCGGCAACTGGTACACGATCTTCTTCGGACATCAGGTCACCCTGCCGAAGCCCGCAGCCGACGGTTCGGTGCACACCGGCGTGGGCTTCTACGGCAAGTACGCGGCGGCAGGCGGAAGCACCAACGTCCACCTGTCCGGGTTCGCGATCGAGGGCGACGTGCGCGAACGCATCGACCTCGATCAGGTCAACGGCATCGGCGGCGCGCTCAGCGACTCGACCGTCGACGGCCTCTACATCCAGCACACCAAGGTCGGCATGTGGCTCGACGGCCCGATGACGAACCTGAAGATCACGAACAACATGATCGTCGACCAGATCGCCGACGGCATCAACTTCCACACCGGGGTCACCGACTCGGTGGTGTCGAACAACTTCATCCGCAACACCGGCGACGACGCGTTGGCGATGTGGTCGGAGAAGACCGAGGACAGCAACGACGCGTTCGACCACAACACCGTGCAGACGCCGGTGCTCGCCAACGGCATCGCGCTGTACGGCGGCACCGACAACACGGTGTCGAACAACCTCGTCGCCGATCCGATCCGTGAGGGCAGCGGCATCCAGCTCGGGTCGCGGTTCGGCGCCGAGGCGTTCACCGGCCACGCGTGGATCACCGACAACACCACCGTCCGCGCCGGGACCTACGAGTTGAACTGGAACATCGGGCTGGGCGCGATCTGGCTGTACGCCCTGGAGAAGAACATCGATGCCGACGTCGAGGTGGTCGGCGACAACTTCCTCGACAACACCTACAACGCGATCATGTTCGTCGCCGACTTCCCGGTGAAGGACCTGTACTCGATCACGAACGTCCACTTCCGCGACGTGCACGTCGACGGCACCGGCACCTCGGTGGTGAGCGCCCGCGCGGCCGGCTCGGCGTCCTTCGAGAACGTCGACGCCCGCAACGTCGGCGCGGTCGGGGTCAACAACTGCGGCTCGTTCCACTTCACGCCGGCCGGGTCGGAGTTCTCCCTCACCGATCTCGGCGGGAACGACGGAGGCGGGACGACCGGCCCGTGGTTCGCATCCTGGGAACTGCCGAACACGATCACCTGTGACGACCGGCCGCCGGTGGTGTCACCGCCGCCGCCGTCGCCGTGGGAGGCCTGATCGGTCTGTCAGCCGTCGGTCCGCAGCCGGGCGAGGCGTTCCGGCTTCGGCCAGCGCACGTCGGTGGCCCAACCCAACTTCTCGAACGCCCAGATCACCCGGGCCGAGCTGTCGAGTTGGCCACGGAGCACGCCGTGCCGGGCAGCCGTCGGGTCGGCGTGGTGCATGTTGTGCCAGCTCTCACCGAAGCTCAGGATCGCGAGCGGCCAGAAGTTCGTGCTCCGGTCCCGGGCCGAGAACGGCCGCTCGCCGATCGTGTGGCAGATCGAGTTGATCGACCAGGTCACGTGGTGCAAGAGGAAGATGCGCACCAGCGAGGCCCAGAAGAACGCCGACAGGGCCGCGCCCCAGGAGCCGCCCACCAGCCCGCCGATGGCCGCCGGCGCGAACACCGACAGCGGCTCCCCACGCCGGGAACAGCTTGTCGACGAGCCGGATGTCCTTGTCGTTCCACAGATCCGGTGCGTACTTCTCCCGGTTGGTGTGCATCTCGTCGAACAACCAGCCGATGTGGGCGTAACACAGACCCTTGAGCAGCGCGTGGGTCGTCTCGCCGTAGCGCCACGGCGAGTGCGGGTCGCCGTCACGATCGCTGTAGGCGTGGTGGCGGCGATGGTCGGCGACCCACCGGATGACCGGGCCCTCGATCGCCAGCGACCCGGCGATCGCCAGCGCGATCCGCAGGGGTCGCTTCGCCTTGAACGATCCGTGGGTGAACAACCGGTGGTAGCCGACAGTGATCCCGAGGCCGGAGACGACGTAGAAGATCACGAACAAGGTGACATCGGTCCAGTTGAGTCCCCATCCCCACGCGACCGGGATCGCAGCGAGGAAGGCGAGGAACGGCACGATCACGAAGGTGTAGAGCGCGAATTGCTCCCCGTGCCGTTTGGTGCCCTCGAAGACAGGCTTCGGACCGTCGGCACGGGTGGGTGTGGGGGTCGACTGGTCGGTGACAGCGGTCATCCATGGTCCTTCGCGAGTCGGTTGCGCAGGGCCGCACGGCTGGTCGGCCGGCCACTTACGGCAGCGTAACTTACGCACCCGTAACCACCCAATCCGGCCGCCGCCCATCGCCGATGAAATAGAGTGATCAGGGATGAGTCTCTGGGGGATGGGGTAATCGGCAGCCCGCAGGCCTTTGGAGCCTTGCAGTCTCGGTTCGAGTCCGAGTCCCCCAGCCAGAGCAGAGTCAACCCGCGCGAAAGGTGAGCCCACGGCGTGCCCGAATCCCGCGTGACTGCGCCCCTGGCGATCGTCGTCCTCGCCGCGGGCGAGGGCACCCGGATGAAGTCGGCGGCCCTGCCGAAGGTCCTGCACGGTTTCGCCGGCCGGTCGATGCTCGAGCACGTCCTGGCCGCGACGGGGCCGCTGGATGCGGCCAGCACCCAGGTCGTGGTCGGCCATCGCCGCGACGAGGTGGTCGCGCACCTCGTGGAGGTCGCGCCGGACGTGCGGCCGGTGGTGCAAGCCGAGCAGCACGGCACCGGGCACGCGGTGCGACTGGCACTCGCCGAACTGCCGCCGGACGCAGCAGCGACGGTGCTGGTCGTGCCCGGCGATGCGCCGCTGCTGACCACCGCAGCACTCGCCGCGCTCGTCGAGGCGCATCTGCAGACGTCGGCGGCGGCCACCCTGCTGACCAGCGTGATCGACGACCCGACCGGGTACGGGCGGGTGATCCGCGACGCGGACGGCACCGTGGCGCGAGTGGTCGAGCACCAGGACGCCAGCGCCGCGGAGTTGGCGGTGACCGAGATCGCCACCAGCGTCTACGCCTTCGACCACGCGCTGCTGCGTGCCGCCGTCGACGAGGTCTCCCGCGACAACGCCCAGGGTGAGGAGTACCTGCCCGACGTCATCGGCATCCTCACCGCCGCCGGCCATCGGGTCGGGGCGCTCGCCGCGCCGGCCACCGAGACAGCCGGTGTCAACGACCGGGTCCAACTCGCCGCGGCCCACCGCATCTACAACGATCGGCTGCTGTTCGCCCACATGAGCAACGGCGTGAGCGTGATCGATCCGCTGACCACCTGGGTCGACGCGACCGTGACCCTCGCGGCGGACGTGACATTGCTCCCGGGCGTCGACCTGCACGGCAGCACCTCGGTCGCCGAGGGAGCCGAGATCGGCCCGCAGACCACCCTGATGGACACCGAGGTCGGCGCGCGAAGCCGGGTCGAGCGCACCGTCGCGCGGCGCAGCCGCATCGGCGCCGACGTCACGATCGGGCCGTTCGCCTATCTGCGGCCGGGTACCTCGCTGTCCGACGGCGTGCATATCGGCACCTACGTCGAACTCAAGAACAGCGACGTCGGCGACGGCACGAAGATCCCCCACCTGTCCTACATCGGCGATGCCACGATCGGCGAGTACTCGAACATCGGCGCGGCCACCGTCTTCGTCAATTACGACGGCATCGCCAAGCACCGCAGCGTGATCGGGGACCACGCCCGCACCGGCGCGGACAACATGTTCGTCGCGCCGGTGCAGGTCGGTGACGGTGCCTACACCGCCGCCGGTTCGATCATCACCGAGGACGTGCCGCCGGGCGCCATGGCCGTCGCCCGCGCGCGGCAGCGAAACGTGGAAGGCTGGGTGGCGGAAAAACGGGCCGGGACGCCTGCCGCCGACGCCGCCGCACGCGCACTCGCCGAGAACGACGCAGATTCGACGGAGGACTGATGTCGACGCTCGAGGTTGCCGGCCGCAAGAGCATGGTGCTGCTCTCCGGTGGGGCCCACCCCGAACTCACCGCCGAGATCGCCGCACACATGGGCGTCGCGGTCACCCAGACCACGAGTCGCACGTTCGCCAACGGCGAGTTGTTCATCCGGCCCAACGACTCCGTGCGCGGCACCGACGCGTTCGTGGTCCAGGCCCACACGACGCCGATCAACGACTGGGTGATGGAGAGCCTGATCCTCGTCGACGCGCTCAAGCGCGCGTCGGCGAAGCGGATCACCGTGGTCGCGCCGTTCTACCCGTACGCGCGGCAGGACAAGAAGCACCGCGGTCGCGAACCGATCTCCGCCCGGCTGATCGCCGACCTGTTCAAGACCGCCGGCGCGAACCGGCTGATGGCCGTCGACCTGCACACCGCGCAGATCCAGGGCTTCTTCGACGGACCGGTCGACCACCTGTTCGCGATGCCGCTGCTCGCCGAGTACGTGCGCGATCGCTATGGCGACGAGGACATCGTGGTCGTTTCCCCGGACACCGGCCGGGTGCGGATGGCCGAGCAGTGGGCCGACGAACTCGGCGGCCGCGATCTCGCGTTCGTGCACAAGACCCGCAACACCGAGGCCACCAACGAGGTGGTCGCGAACCGGGTGGTCGGTGACGTCGCCGGGCGCTGCGCGCTGCTGATCGACGACATGATCGACACCGCGGGTTCGATGACCAAAGCAGCCGACCTGCTGTTCGAGGCCGGAGCCACCGACGTCGTGGTCGCCGCCACGCACGGCATCTTCTCCCCGCCGGCCACCGACAGCCTGAAGAACAGCAGACTGCGCGAGGTGATCGTCACCAACACGCTGCCGATCAGACCGGAGCAGGAGTTCGACAAGCTGACCGTGCTCTCGATCGCGCCGTTGCTCGCCAAGGCGATCAAAGAGGTGTTCGAGGACGGCTCGGTCACCAGCCTGTTCCGCGGCCAGAGCTAGGGCGACATTCGCTAGTCCTGTTTCCAGCCGTCCCAGTAGGTGATCTCACTCGCCGGGCGGCGCGCAACCGGGCGGAACGTCGTGCCGGTGTAGTGCCCGACCGGGATCAGCCCGGTTTGGGTCACCCGTTCCGGGATGCCCAGCATCGCGCTCGACTCGGCCTCGTGGGCGAGGTGCAGCGTCGTCCAGACACTGCCCAACCCGCGCGAACGCAGGGCCAGCATGAAGCTCCAGGCGGCCGGGACGACGGACGCGTACAGGCCCGACGTACTGCGGACATCCTCGCTGGGCCGGCCGTAGATGCACGGGATCACGTGCACCGGAACCCGTTCGATGTTCTCCGCCAGGTACGCCGCCGACTCGTACACACGGCGCGTCGTGGCATCCTGCGCGCGGTCGCGGGCCTGGGCGAGATAGTCACCGGCACCGGAGCGGTAGAACTCGCCGAGGCGCCGGCGCAGTTCCGGATCGGTGACGACGACGAAACGCCAGGTCTGTGCGTTGCTCCCGCTCGGGGCCTGCTGGGCGAGCGTGACGCACTCGAGGATCACGTCGCGCTCGACCGGCCGGTCGAGATCGAATCGCTTGCGCACCGAGCGGGTGGTCGACAACAGCTCGTCGGTCGCGGCCCGCGCCGCCGGATCGGTCATCCCGCGACCCGCTGTACGCCGCTCGCGACGGCCAGCGCGAGTTCCGGGTCGCGCAGGCCGACGGTGTTGACCTCGTAGCGGGTGATGAGCCCGCCGAAACGCCGATCCAGGCCCGCACCGATCTCGCCCGGTTCGCCGACGATCGCGAACTCGGCGAGCACCTCGTCGGTGATGAGCTCGCCCATCTGCCGCCACTTGTCGGGATCCGGTTGCTTGGACAGCCGGTTCAGCTCCAGGCCGAGGTCCCCCCAGCCGTGCAGGGCGAGCACCGGAAGGTAGGCCGGGGTCGAGCCGTAGAAGGCGAGCTGTGCGCGCACCTGCTGTCGTGATGCCGCGAATTCCGCGTCGTCGCGTCCGCTGACGACGAAGGCCGCGCTGACCACGTCGAACTGGCCTTCGGGTTCGTCACCGCGACCGCGGGCGAGGGCCGGCAGCGTGACCTCGCGCAGGTACCGCACGGTCGAGAACGGGTGCAGCAGCACCCCGTCGGCCACGGCGCCGGCGGTCTCGGTCATCCGCTCGCCGACCGCCGCCAGGTAGACCTTCGGCGCCGGGTATTCGTTGCCGGGCGCGAACATCGGCGTCATCAGGGTGTGGGAGTAGAAGTCGCCGCGGAAGTCGAGTTTGTCGCCGGACTCCCAGCTGTGCCAGATCGCGCGCAGGGCCGAGATGTATTCCGCCATCCGGGCGGCCGGCGCGCTCCACGGCATCGAGAAGCGGCGCTCGATGTGGGGCTTGATCTGGCTGCCCAGGCCGAGGATGAGCCGGCCCTTGCTGTACTCCTGCAACGCACGGCCCTGGACGGCGAGGGTCATCGGCGAGCGCGCGAACGCCACCACGATGTTGCTCAACAGCTCGACCCGTGACGTCACCCCGGCGGCCACGGTCAGTTGCAGGATCGGGTCGGAGGACATCTCGCTGCAGGAGACACCGTCGACACCGGCGGCCTCGGCCAGCGGTGCCGCTGCGGCGATGCCGGCCAACGACTCGCCGGGGAGGTACAGCGGTAGGCCTACCTTCATCCCGCCACGCTATCCAATGCGCTGTTCGGCGATACGCGCGAAGGCGGCAACGTCCAACTGCTCCCCGCGAGCGCCGGGGTCGATGCCGGCGGCGCGCAGCGTCTGCTCGGCCGCGGCGGCCGACCCGGCCCAGCCGGCCAGGGCGGCGCGCAGGGTCTTGCGACGCTGCGCGAAGGCCGCGTCGATCGCGGCGAACACCTGCTCACGGCTCGCGGTCGTGGTCGGCGGCGGGCGGCCCTCCACACGCACCAGCCCGGAGTCGACGTTGGGCACCGGCCAGAACACCGACCGCGACACCGGCCCGGCGCGCGTGGCGGCCGCGAACCAGGCCACCTTGACGCTCGGGACGCCGTAGACCCGCGAGCCGGGCGGCGCGCACAGGCGGTCGGCGACCTCGGCCTGTACCAGGACCAGCCCGTGTCGCAGTCCCGGCAGCGTCGCCAACAGGTGCAAGATCACCGGCACCGCGATGTTGTAGGGGAGGTTGGCGACCAGCGCCGTCGGCGCGCCAGGCACCTCGCTCACCCGTAGCGCGTCGGCGCACAGGACCGTCAGCTGCGCGTCGGGAAACCGCTCGTGCACCGTCTCGGGCAGCAGCGCGGCGAGCGTCGCGTCGACCTCGACAGCGGTGACCGCGTGCCCGGCGGCG
This sequence comes from uncultured Actinomycetota bacterium, assembly GCA_963850835.1. Lineage (GTDB taxonomy): Bacteria > Actinomycetota > Actinomycetes > Mycobacteriales > Jatrophihabitantaceae > Jatrophihabitans. Next base: position 196,599 of record CAWKNB010000015.1, read on the forward strand.
AGCAGCCCGAGGGTCAGCGAGCCCAGCCCGGGCCCCACCTCCAGCACCGCTTCGCCGGGTTCGAGCGCAGCGGCGGCCACGATGCGCCGGATCGTGTTCGCGTCGTGCAGGAAGTTCTGCCCGAGCGTCTTCGTCGGCCGCACGCCGGCCGACGCGGCCAGAGCGCGGATCTCGGCCGGGCCGAGCAGCGGGCGCGCAGGCACCCCGGCAACCTATCCGGCGCCGGTCAGCCCGCGCGCCGGGCCTGTCAGTACCAGCCCTGCTGCTGCCACAGGCCCCACGCGTCGCACGGCGTGTGGTAGCGCGCAGCGATGTAGTCGAGGCCCCACTTGATCTGCGTGGTGGCGTTGTTCTGCCAGTCCGGGCCGGCCGAACCCATCTTCGAGCCCGGCAGCGACTGCGGGATGCCGTAGGCGCCGCTGGGATTCGCCGCGTGGATGTTCCAGCCGCTCTCCCGGTTCCACATGGACACCAGGCAGCCGTACTGGTCGCTCCATCCACGGCGGGCCAGCAGCACCCGCGCGATCGCCTGCGCGGCGGCCGGGCCGTTGCCGGTGATCCGCTTCGTTCCGACGGCGATGACTTCGTCGGTCGGCTTCTGGAGCGTCTTCTGCCCGACGAGCGACTTCGCGGTCAGCTTGCCGTCGACGTAGACGTACAGGTAGGTCTGCTGGGCCTTGCCCCGCTTGCCGTCGCGCACCACGTGGGTCTCGCCGGTGAGCATCGAGCTCGACTTCTGCTTGGTGGTCTTGAACGGCACCTTGATCGTGCGGTTGTGCGTCTCGTTCTTGACTCGTTGCAGCACCACGGTCTGCTTGCCGGCCAGCGAGGACGTGATCGCCGGCGTGAGCCGGTCGTGCGCGCCGACGGTCACGTTGAGGTCGCCGAGCAGATCGCCGACGGTGCCGGCGGTCGTCGACACCTTCTCGCGCTTGCCGTCGTGGACGACCACGACCTCATGCGGAGTGCGGATCGCGATGTCGGTGGGGCGCAGCGGCAGCCGCTGCGAACGGGAGACGGACACGAAGTCGCCGGCCGCATAGCCGAGCTGGCCGAGGGCGGCGGACACGGTGGGCGCGGTGGTCCACACGGCGATGTTGCGGCCGTCGACGTTGAGGTGCAACTGCCGACCCCGCTGCAACACGATGTGCTGTCCGTCCTTCACACCGGTCGTCGCGGCGGGCGCCAACAGGTCGTGGCTGGTGACCTTGTAGCCCGCCTCCTTGACGACGTCGCCCACGTGCTCGGCGCTGGTGTGCACCGTGCGGGGCTTCCCGTCGACGACCAGTTTCACGGACTTGTCGGATGTGGCGGCCAGCAGGACTGGGACCGCCACGATTCCGGCGAGCACGGCCCCGGAGAGGCCGTACTTGACGCTGCGCAGCACTGAACAAAACTCCTTGCGAATTTCTGGCGGTCAGAGCGGGTCGTGACACGGTCGAACCGGCCCGCTCCAACCAGTAGGTCCCCCGTGGATCGGGGCTGGAAGCGCTTTAGATCACGGTTATATGCGGAGCTTTCACAGTCGCGATCCGCAGACCGGCCACGGGCTGGACCCGCGGGCGTTGTACAGCCGGGTGGCTACCGCGATCTGCTGCTCGCGACTGGCGAGGTCGGCACGCGGCGCGTAGGCCCCGCCACCGTTGGCCAGCCAGGTGCCGGAGTCGAACTGCAAGCCACCGTAGAAGCCGTTGCCGGTGTTGATGTGCCAGTTGCCACCGGACTCACAGGCCGCCACGCCGTCCCAGTTCAAGCCGCTGCTGGAGCCACCGCCGCCGCCGCCGCCGTTGCCGCCGCCGTTGCCGCCGCCACCGTTGCCGCCGCCGCCGTTGCCGCCGCCGCCGTTGCCGCCACCACCGGTGGTGACCTTGGGCTGCGGACGCTCCTTGGTGCCGACCTTCTCGACCTGGGTGCGCGGCTGGCTGGCCACGGCCCGACCCACCAGGTGACGGGTCGTCTTCTTGCCGTCGACGTAGGTCACCTCGTAGACCAGCGTGCGCGAGCCTTGCTTGCCGGCGGTCACGACCTCGGTCTTGCCCTGGTACATCGAGGAGTCGTTGTGCCGCACGGTCGCGAAGTCGATCTTCTGGTGCGCAGTCTCACGCTTGATCACGACCCGCTGCAACCGGATGCTCGTGCCGGCCTTGAGCACCGTCGTGGTGGCCGGGCTGATCCGGTCGCGGGTGCCGACGGTGACGTTCAGTTCGGTCAGCAGCTGCGCGACCGTCCACGCCGTCGTCTGCACCGAGCGGGTCTTGTGGTCGGCGATCAGCGTCACCTGCTTCGGGGCGCGCAACTCGATGTTGGTCGCGTTGAGCGGCAACCGGGTCGAGCGCGACACCGACACGAAGTCTGAGGCGGAGTAGCCGAGTGCCGACAGCGCCTGGGCGACGGTGGGCGCGGTGGTCCACACGCTGCGGCGGGTGCCGTCGACGTTGAGCAGGAGCAGGCGACCGCGCTTGAGCACGATCGTCGACTTGTCCTTGACCTTCGACTTCAGGCTCGGGGCCACGATGTCGTGCGCGCCGACGGCGAAGTGCTCCTGCTTGAGGACCCCCTCGACGTTGCTCGCGGTGGTCTTCAGATTCTTGCTCTGGCCGTCGACGACGAGCTTGACGTGCACCGGGTCGGCAGCGGTCGCGTACACCACGACTCCGCCCACACCGGCGACAACGGCCGCCACGATCCCGCCGTAGATGCCGTATTTGATGCTTCGACGCACCCGAACTCCTTCACACCAGCAGCGCGCTTAACGCGTTCATTGGTCACGGCACGGTAACGAGCGGCGGGGCGATTGGGCAAACCCCCGATCGGGGTAAAGCGCGCATTTCGGTCAAAAACCCGTTGTGTCGACGCTGGCCGCGCAGTATGGAACACGATGTGGATCATGCTGTGCCCCCCGTAAAGCGGGGCATTCCACACTTACGCTCGAGCGACACGCCCAAGAGAAAAAAGTTGCGGACTCAACGCTGTGAGTGCGGCCACCGTTCTCAGGTTTCGGCGATGCCGAACAGTTCGCGCCCGGTTGCCGATATCGCGGCGCACAAGCCATCGAGATCGTGGCCGGCGGCCGCGGCCAGCCCGCGGACGGTCAGCGGGAGCAGGCGCGGCGCGTTCGGCCGCCCGCGCCACGGATGGGGGGTCAGGAACGGGGCGTCGGTCTCGACCAGCAGCTGGTCGATCGGCACCGCTGCCGCCGCCTCGCGCAGCCCGGGCGCATTGCGGAACGTGATCACCCCGGGGAACGACAGCACGTAGCCGGCTGCGACGCACTCCCGGGCCATCTCGACATCGCCGGAGAAGGCGTGGAACACCACCCGGTCCGGCGCTCCCTCCTCGCGCAGGATGCGCAGCACATCGTCGATGCGCATCCCGGTCGTGGATCATCAACGGCTTGCCGACCCGCTTCGCCAACGCGATGTGGCGCCGGAAGTGCTCCTGCTGAGCCGTCGGCTGCGGTGCGATCCCAGTAGTAGTCGAGCCCCGACTCCCCCACCGCGACCACCCTCGGGTGCGCGGCCAAGCGCTCCAGCTCCGCGTACCCCTCGTCATCCAAACCGGTGATCTCGGTCGGATGCACCGCCACCGCCGCATACACGTCGCCATGCGCGTTCGCCGCCTCGACACACCACCGCGACGACGCCACCGTGTCCCCGACGGTCACCGCCGCAACAACCCCAACCGCCCGAGCGGCTCGCATGACATCCGCGACGAATGCAGCATCAGCCACGACGCCGGCTCGCTCCGCCATCGCATCGAGATGCGTATGCGCATCGAAAACCGAAACCGACAAGGGCTCCGGCGAGACAGGCAGATCAGGCATGAGAACGGCGATAGGCGAGAGCGCCGGGGACGCAACGAGGGATAGTGCCGGGATGACACCCTCGTGAGCGTGGATCGGCCTGGCCGCCGACCGACGAAGAGGGCGGCTGGTTGCGAACGAGGGGGTCATCCCGGACCCGTCCCGGTCAAGAAGGATCAAGACGAGCGAGCTCTTCGGAGACAACAGAAGGATCCAGCTTCGTGAACACCGGCTTCGGCGGATCCAACGCACGCCCGACCGGCAACGGCACCGACTCCCAGCGCGCCCCGGTGTCGTAGTCCCCTGTCAGCACCGAATACGACGGCGACCCGACCGCAGTCTCCTCGTCGACCTCGACCAGATCCGGCATCCCGGCCCACCGATCGCTGCCACGCAGCATGGCGTGCACCTTGTTCGACGACGACGGCAGGAACGGGGTGAGCAGCGTCTTGGCGTCGTCGACGACCTGCAGCGCAACGTGCAGCACCGACGCCATGCGCGCCGGATCGCTGGTGCGCAGCTTCCACGGCTCCATGTCCGACAGGTACTTGTTGGCCGCGCCCACGACGCTCATCGCCTCGCTGATCGCGGCCTTCTGGCGCGAGCGGGCGAGCAGGTCGCCGACCGACCCGAATGCTGCCCGCGAGGTGGCCAGCAACTCGTGGTCGGCCGTGGTGAGCTCGCCCGGTTCGGGAATCGCGCCGAGGTTCTTGGCAGTCATCGACAGCGTGCGGTTGACGAGATTGCCCCACCCGGCGACGAGCTCGTCGTTGTTGCGACGCACGAACTCGGCCCAGGTGAAGTCGGTGTCCTGGTTCTCCGGACCCGCGACGGCGAGGTAGTACCGCAGGGCGTCGGCGTCGTAGCGGGAAAGCATGTCGCCCACGTAGATCACCACGTTGCGCGAGGAGGAGAACTTGCGTCCCTCCATCGTCAGGAACTCACTGGACACCACTTCGTAGGGCCGGTTGAGCGCGCCGAGACGGCCCGGTTCGCCACCCTTGGCGCCGATGCCGGAGTAGCCGAACAGCATCGCCGGCCAGATCTCGGCGTGGAAGACGATGTTGTCCTTGCCCATGAAGTAGTAGGCGCGCGAGTCGGGGTCCTGCCACCAGGGACGCCAGGCGTCCGGATCGCCGGTGCGGTGTGCCCACTCGATCGAGGCCGAGAGATAGCCGACGACCGCGTCGAACCAGACGTAGATCGACTTGTCCCGGCGATCGCGCCAGCCGTCGAGCGGGACCGGGATGCCCCAGTCGAGGTCGCGCGTGTAGGAGCGGGGCTTCAGGTCGTCGAGCAGGTTGAGGCTGAACTTCTGGACGTTCTGCCGCCAGTGATCCTGCTTCTTGAGCCAGTCGGCGAGCACGTCGGCGAACGCCGGCAGGTCGAGCATCATCTGTTCGGTCTCGACGAACTTCGGGGTCTCACCGTTGATCCGGCTGCGCGGCTCGATCAGATCGGTGGGGTCGAGTTGGTTGCCGCAGTTGTCGCACTGGTCGCCGCGGGCGTGCGGGTAGCCGCAGATCGGGCAGGTGCCCTCGATGTAGCGATCGGGCAGGGTGCGGCCGGTCGAGGGGCTGATCGCGCCGAGCTGGGTCTGCGGGAACACGTAACCGTTCGCGAGCAGCCCCAGAAACAGCTCCTGCGCGATCTCGTAGTGGTTCTTCGTGGTGGTGCGGGTGAACAGGTCGTAGGAGAGCCCAAGCTGCTGCAGGTCCTTGGCGATGATCAGCGCGTTGCGGTCGGCGAGTTCGCGGGGCGTGACGCCCTCGTTGTCGGCCTGCACCTGGATCGGGGTGCCGTGCTCGTCGGTGCCGCTGACCATCAGCACCTGCTTGCCGGCCATCCGCTGGTAGCGGCTGAAGACGTCGGAGGGCACCCCGAACCCGGCGACGTGGCCGATGTGCCGAGGGCCGTTGGCGTAGGGCCACGCCACGGCGGTCAGGACGTGCTCGTTGGTCACGAACCCAGCCTAGTGAGGCGGAAGGGGCGATTCGGCACCCAGCTGGCACTCGAGAAACGCACAGCGAATGCCTCACCCGAACCGGCAACCACTCACCCCGCCGCGTTCGTTGTCCTGGTATCGAGCGGCCGCGCCGCAGCCGGAAGGAGGCCGATCATGAGCATTTGGTTCTTCATCGTGTTGGTGGTGGGCATCCTCTACGCGCTCGACCGGCTGACCACGACCACCGACCTGCCGGTCTCGGCCCGGCTGGCCAGGGCGCGGGCGATCGTCGAGGACGGCCGCCGGCGCCGGGCCGCCGCGAAGGTCGCGCGGTCGCGGACCGAGCCCGTCGAGCCCCTTGGCGAGCAGCCGACCCGCAAGGCCGCCTGAGCGTCACCGCTTCGCGGCCACCACCGCGTCGAACACCACCCGCTTGGCGACCCGGTTGTCGCGCGCGACCTCGGCGATCGCGTCCTTTCGGGAGATCCCGTCGGCCTCGCGCGCTGCGACCAACCCGGCGAGCTGTGCCGGGTCCGTCGACCCGAGTTCGACCGGTGCCCCGCCGACGACGAGGGTGATCTCGCCGCGGGCCGGCTCGCGCGTCGCCCACTCGGCCAGCACACCGAGCGTCCCGCGCCGGACCTCCTCGTGCGTCTTGGTCAACTCGCGGCACACGGCCGCCGGCCGATCGGTGCCGAACGTCGCTGCGAGATCGGTCAGGCTCGCGGCGAGGCGATGCGGCGCCTCGAAGAACACCAGCGTGCGCTGCTCGGCGGCAAGCTCGGCCAGCGCGCGGCGCCGCTCCCCCGGTTTGCGGGGCAGGAAGCCTTCGAAGCAGAACCGGTCGACGGCCAACCCGGAGATCGCGAGCGCGGTCGTCACCGCCGACGGGCCGGGCAGCACGGTCACCGCGATGTCGTCGGCCACCGCAGCGGCCACCAGGCGGTAGCCCGGATCCGACACCGACGGCATCCCCGCATCGGTGACGACGAGCACGTCGTGGCCGGCGTGCAACTCGGCGAGCAACTGGGGCACCCGGCCCGACTCGTTCGCGTCGTAGAAGGAGACGATCCGTCCACCAGGCGTGACCTGCAGGTCCGCACACAGCCGACGCAGCCGGCGGGTGTCCTCGGCGGCGATCACCGGCGCGGATCCGAGCGCATCGCGCAGCCGGGGTGAGGCGTCCTCGGGCCGACCCAACGGGGTGGCGGCGAGGAGCACCCGCCCCGAACCGTTCCCCATGTCGAGCACGCTAGCCCGGTTCAGCCGACCGTCAGGGACCCGCAACCTAGTATCGACGCGTGACGGCGACGCTCCCGGCGGACACGTCGGCGACGCCGGTCGACGCTGACGACACCGAGCCCAGCCCTCCCGCACGCCCGATCCCGGCCGCACTCGCACCCTGGGAGGATCCGCACCCGCGGCTGGCCTGGCTGTCGACCCTGGTGATCGCCGCCTTCGCGATCCTGACCCGGTTCTGGGCACTCGGATCCCCGCCCGGCCTGAACTCCATCCCGAAGAACGGGATGAACTTCGACGAGGTCTACTACGCCGTCGAGGCGCAGGAGATCCTGCGCTACGGGTACGAGGACAACCGCGGCTACGAGTTCATCGTCCATCCGCCGCTCGGCAAGTTGCTGATCGCGCTTGTCGGAGTGGCTGTGGGACCGCAACGAGGCGGAATGGCTCACCAACTCCATCGGCTGGCGCATCGCGCCGGCGGTGTTCGGCTGCCTGGGCGTGATCATGGTGTCGCGCATCGCGCGGCGGATGTTCCGCTCGAACCTGTTCGGGTTCATCGCCGGGCTGCTGATGGCGATGGAGGGCATGTCGCTGGTGCTGGCCCGCACGGCGATCCTCGACATCTTCCTGCAGACCTTCGTGATCGCCGGCTTCGGTGCCCTGGTGATCGACCGGGACAAGATGCGGGCTCGGCTCGGCGGCCTGGTGGCCGACGGTGTCGAACTGTCCCGCGGCGCACCGACGCTCGGGCCACGGCCCTGGCGGCTGGTGGCCGGCGTGATGTTCGGGCTGGCCTGCGCGGTCAAGTGGACCGGGCTGTCGTTCTTCATCGCCTTCGTGATCCTCACCCTGGTGTGGGACCGCGCGGCGTTGAAGTCGGCCGGTGTGCGCCGCCCGGGCGGCAACTGGGCCCGCCGCTGCGTGCTACCCGCGCTCGGATCCCTGCTGCTGGCCCCGTTCGCCGCGTACCTGATGACCTACCTCGGTTGGTTCATCGGCGAGAACGGCTTCAACCGGCACTGGACCGACGGGCGCAGCACGTCGGCCAAGCTCGACATCCTCGGCCTGCGGATCCCGTTCAACTGGGGCTGGGTGCCGAGCCCGCTGCGCTCGTTGGGCTGGAGCACGCTCGACGCCTACCGGTTCCACCAGAGCCTGGACAGCGGCCACACCTACGCGTCGAAGCCGTGGAGCTGGCTGGTGATGGGCCGGCCCGTCGACTTCTACTACGACGGCAGCTCCACGCAGTGCGGGGCGTCGGCGTGCGCCCGCGAGGTGCTGCTGATCGGCACGCCGGTGCTGTGGTGGGCGTTCGTCCCGATGCTGCTGTGGCTCGCCTGGCACTGGATCACCACCCGCGATTGGCGCGCCGCCGCTGTCTGGGTCGCGTTCCTCGCCGGGTGGCTGTTCTGGTTCCAAAATCTCAAACGCACGATGTTCCTCTTCTACATGGCGCCGCTCGTGCCGTTCCTGATCCTCGGGCTGACCCTGGCGCTCGGCGTGATGCTCGGGCCGGCGGTGCGCCGCACTTCGCGACTACGGGCGTCACATGTCGAGGCATCCGAACCCGAGATCGACGCTGCAGGCGACCGTGCCGACGAAGACGCCGAGGACGACGCCGACGAGCACGCCGCGCGCCGGCGCAACTGGGGAATCGCCGGTGTCACGGTGTTCCTCGCCCTCGTGATCGTCGACTTCGCCTGGATGTGGCCGATCTTCACCGGCGGCCTGCTCACCTACAACGATTGGCACGCGCATATGTGGCTACCGTCGTGGGTATGACCCGGAAGAGATCTCGGGACTGCCGGCTGACCGATAGGAGTGCTTGATGAGCCTGACCGCCAAGCTGCGGCGTGCGCCCCTGCGCCTTGCCACTGGCGCCTACATCCTCAATACCGGTATCGGCAAGCTCAGCGCCGACGAGGAAACGGCGAAGCAGCTGCACGGCATGGCCAGCGGCACCTACCGGTTCCTCGGCAAGATGGACCCGAAGACGTTCGCCAAGGTGCTGGCGGTCGGTGAGATCACCGTCGGCGGCGCATTGTTGCTGCCGATCGTGCCGCCGGTGATCGCCGGTGGCGCGCTGCTCGGCTTCTCCGGTGCGTTGCTGAACGTCTACTGGAACACCCCCGGCATGCACGAGGACGGCGACCCGCGACCGACGCACCAGGGCGTCGCGATAGCCAAGGATGTGTGGATGTTCGGCATCGGGTCCGCCCTTGTCGTCGACGGGCTGCTGGAGCCGGCACACGACAAGAAGGTCGAGATCGGCGCCACGGTTGCCGAGAAGCGAGCCGCTCGAGGCCGGCAGGCGCGCAAGGCGCGCAAGAAGGCGTCCAAGGCGAACCGCGAGATCGTCGCCACGGCCGTCGCCTCGGCGAAGGACCTGCAAGCCGGCGCGAGCAAGGGCGCGCAGAAGGCTGCGGCGAAGGCCGAGAAGCGTGCGCTCAAGGCCTCGAAGCAGGCCGGTGCCCGGCTCGGCGACGCCCGTTCGGAATACGGCCCGGTGGTCGCGGACAAGGCGAAGAAGGCCCGCGACGCGGCGAAGGATCTCGCCCAGGAGTACGGCCCGGTCGTGGCCGAGAAGATCGCCGAGGGTGCCAAGCAGGCCCGCGACACCGCTACCGACCTGGCGCACGAATACGGCCCGGTCGTCGCCGACAAGGCCAAGCAGGCCAAGGACGCCGCCACCGACCTCGCCCAGGAATACGGCCCGGTCGTCGCCGAGAAGATCGCCGAGAGCGCCAAGCAGGCCCGCGACACCGCTACCGACCTGGCCCACGAATACGGCCCGGTCGTCGCCGACAAGGCCAAGCAGGCCAAGGACGCCGCCACCGACCTCGCCCAGGAATACGGCCCGGTGGTCGCCGACAAGATCGTCGACAGCGCCAAACAGGCCCGCGACGCCGCCGCCGATCTCGCCGACGAGTACGGCCCCACCGTGGCCGACCGGATCGCCGACACGGCCAAGCAGGCCCGCGAGGCCGCGCAGGATGCCGCCGAGCGCGCGAAGGCCGCGGCCACGCGCTGAAACCCGAGGATTCGGCCAGGTCCGGGCCGTGCGGTCGGGCGGTAACGTCCGTCTCGTCGAAGTCGACGAGATGACGGGGAGTTGACGTGTACTACCCACTCACGGTTCGCGATTTCCTCGACCGCGCCGCCCATGTCTATCCGGACCGGATCGGGATCGTCGACGAGCCCCATCAGCCGGCGCCGAGCCTGGGTGAGCTGACCTACGCGCAGGTGATGCGCAACGCCCGCGCCCAAGCGGCCCAACTCGATCGACTCGGCGTGCCGACCGGCGGCCGGGTCGCGTTCATCTCGCAGAACTCGGCCCGCCTGTTCACCGCGTTCTTCGGGGTGAGCGGCTGGGGCCGGGTCCTCGTGCCGATCAACTTCCGGCTCAGCGCGGCGGAGATCCGATACATCGTCGAACACTCCGGCGCGCAGGTCGTCTACTGCGACCCCGAACAGAAGTCCGTGCTCGACACACTCGACGTCGAGCACACCTTCCTGCTCGGTGCCGACGACGACCTCTACCGCTACGACGTGGACCCGAAACCGTGGGACGCACCCGACGAGGCGGCAACCGCCACCATCAACTACACCTCCGGCACCACCGCCCGCCCGAAGGGCGTGCAGCTCACCCACCGCAACAACTGGCTCAACGCGACGACGTTCGGCCTGCACACCACGATCAGCGACCGCGACGTCTACCTGCACACGCTGCCGATGTTCCACGCGAACGGTTGGGGCATGCCGTTCGGGATCACCGGCGTCGGCGCGCGGCACATCGTGTTGCGCAAGGTCGACGGCACCGAGATCCTGCGCCGCATCGACGAACACGGCGTCACCCTGATGTGCGCCGCGCCCGCGGTGATCGCCGCGGCGCTCGACGCCGCGCAGACGTGGGACGGCGAGATCCCCGGCCGCGGCCGCGTGCGCATCGTGGCCGCCGGAGCGCCACCACCCACCCGCACCATCGAGCGGGTGCTCGACGAACTCGGCTGGGAGTTCATCCAGATCTACGGCCTGACCGAGACCTCGCCGTTGGTCACCATCAACCGGCAGCGCGCGGAGTGGGACGACCTGTCGACGCACGAGCGCGCCCGCCGGCTCGGCCGGGCCGGCGCGCCCGCGCTCGGCGTGCGCATCGCGGTCGACGACGACGGCGAGGTGCTCACCGCGTCCAACCACAACCTCGACGGGTACTGGGAGCAGCCGGACGCGACCGAGGAGGCACAACGCGGCGACTGGTTCCACACCGGTGACGGCGGCATCATCGACGACGACGGGTATCTCGTCATCTCCGACCGCAAGAAGGACGTGATCATCTCCGGCGGCGAGAACGTCTCCTCGATCGAGGTCGAGGACGCGCTGATGTCGCACGACGCGGTCAAAGAGGTGGCCGTGATCGGGGTGCCCGACGAGAAGTGGGGCGAACTGGTCACCGCGCTCGTGGTCACCGACGCAGCCGACATCGGCGCCGACGAGTTGATCAAACATTGCCGCGAGTCGCTGGCCGGCTACAAGTGCCCAAAGCGCATCGAGTTCGTCGACGAGCTGCCGCGCACCGCCACCGGCAAGCTGCAGAAGTTCAAGCTGCGCGAGAAGTTCTGGGAAGGCTACGAGCGTCAGGTGAACTGAGCCCGCGCAACCACCACAACGCCAGCACGGGCAGCGCGAGCGGCACCATGCCGTAGCCCAGGCCGAAGGCCGACCACACCGTGTCGTCCGACTTTCGACGAGCGCCCGCCGCGGTTGGTCACGCCTCGTCGGCGGCGCCAGGTCCGTTCGGCAGCCGGTGGATGCGGTCGCTGGCCCGTTCCATGATGTGATCCACCTGCCGCATGAGGAAGCTCGTGTCGTCTTCCCATTCGGAGTAACGATGGATCGCGAAGACCACTCCGGCGCAGAAGCCGATGGCCACGAGGCCTACCGCGAACAACACCAGGAACAGGAATCCATCCATCGCACTCCCCTTCGCCCAAGGGCAGCACGCCGCGGCCGCGGCGCGATCGGTCCCGCCATTGTTACCCCGAACCCCGACGACGTGGCCAGTGCGTCGCGGCGCGCGCGAACCCCACGCCGGCCCGGCGACGGATCCGGCACTTCGTTGATCAGCAGCGAGGAGATGCCGAGACTGAGGTATAGAGAAGTCGGCCCCGTAGCGAGGAAGGCAGCCGAGTGACGCACCACCGACTGGGTGAGGATCCCTTACGGCGGTCGGGAGCCGACCAGTCATGAGCGGATGTCGGGCCGGCCGTGGGACGCGTCGTACGGCGACGGGCCGGCCCCGTGGGAGGTGGTCAGGCGCAGCCGGCGATCGCCCGCCTGGCCGCCGCGGGCGCGATGCGCGGCGCGGTCCTGGACGCTGGTTGCGGGAGCGGCGACAACGCGTTTCTCGTCGTAGCACTCGGGAACATCGCAAGTCTGGCATCGGTGACCGAGGCCGGTGCCACCTCGTACGTGCTGTGCTTTCGCGCCGGAGTTCCCGGCCCAGGTCCGCACCCGATGAGCGAGAACGACCTGAGGTCGACATTGCGGCCTACGGCCGGCTGGCAGATCACCGATATCGCAGCCGACCGCGGGTTGACGAACGGTCACGGCAGCGACGGCGCCGCGGCTCGCAACGGTTGAGCGGTCTGACAGGTACGAGGCGCGTCGGCTAAGCCTCGTCTGCCTTGTCGATGAAGTCGTTCGCCTTCTCCTGGCCGGTATCGACCTGGGACGCGTACTTCCCGTCGGTCTTGGCGTCGACGGCGTCACCGGCTTTGTCGACACCCTGCTTGGCCTGGGTGTCGTGTTTGCCGAGCATGTCCTTGACCTTGTCCATGAGTCCCATGTCGTCCTCCAGACGCCGCGGTGACCTCATCCTGACACACACGAGCCCGCGATCGCCGCTGGTCCGGGAAATGGGTGGAGCTGAGGGGATTCGAACCCCTGACCCCCTCGATGCGAACGAGGTGCGCTACCGGACTGCGCTACAGCCCCCTGAAACCGGGATCGGCCCGAAGGCCGTCGACGAGGATATCAGGATCGCTCGCCCGGCCGGGACGCCCGAACGGGGCTCAGCTGGCCCTGCGCTGCGCGGCTGCGGGCGCGAGTTCCTCGCTGTACAGGCCGGTGAGGTCGATGGTGTCCATGCTGTGCAGCGCGATGTCGTCGTCGTCGATGCGCACGACCGACTCCGCCGGCTCCACGAAGCGACCGACCTCGGCGGTGGCGTCGTAGTCGGCCGGACGACGCGTCGCGGCACGCAGCTGCCGGTTCTCGCGCCGGCTGCGGTCCTTCAGGGTCTGGCTGCGCAGGAACCACAGGTAGCCGACCAGTCCCAGGGCGAAGATCAGGCCGAGGTACCACATCGCACCGCCCATGAACAGTGCGGCCGCCAGGAAGATCACGCTGCCACCGATGAGCGTGCCGAGGGAACGACGGCGGCGGGCGAGCATGCGGGTGCGCGCCTCGGACAGGTCGGTGCGGTCGGGCGGGTACATCAGCGCCTCCTGGGCGGCGGGCACGGGACGGCGGGCGGGCGCCGCCAACTTGGCGCGGTTCTGGCGAGGCACGAAGACCTCGGCGTGATCATCGTTGACGGTCGCGGTTCGGCGGCCCAGGGCACGCATGGCGCGGCCGAAATTCTCGACCGATCGCTCGCGCCGGCGCTCGTCGCTGCGCCGCAGGATCATCGGCACCACGACGATCAACCAGAGGACGGCGAGGACGACCACCGTCATGAATGGTGAAAGCATCCGCACCTCCAGTCACACCAGTAACGCTGAACACAAGCTAATGACGGAAAGTCGGTTGATCGCGTACGCGCTGCGGCGTGTCGATAAACAACCTCGACTTGAGGTTGAGAATTCGTGGTTCTGGGTCGCCGGGCGGCGTTCAGTGAGCGGTTCGCCAGGTCGGTTCGGGGGGCAGCGCGGGCAATCGGGTCAGCATGCTGGCACCGTGCAGTTCCTCGACGGTGGTGGCGAACGCGACGTGGTCGCGCCACGCGCCGTCGATGTCCAGAAAGCGCTCGTAGAAGCCCTCGCGCCGCAGCCCGAGTTTCTCGACGACGCGCAGGCTTGCGTGGTTCTCCGGACGGATGTCGACCTCGACCCGGTGCAGCCCCACCGGTCCGAGGCAGTGGTCGATCGTCAGCGCGAGCGCGGTCGGGGTGATGTTGCGCCCGGCCATCGCACCGTCGACCCAATAGCCCACCGTGCACGAGCGCAGCGCGCCGTGCACGACGTTGGACACGTTCATCTGCCCGACGAGCCGACCGCCGTAGACGATCATGAACGGCAGCATGGTGCCGCGACGCGCGGAACTCTTGAGCGCGGAATGCAGGGCCGGCCAGGCGGAGACGGAGTTCCGCTCGTCCCAATCGTGCGGCGAGGTGGGTTCCCACGGCTGGAGCCACATCTCGTTGCGCAGCCGGATCTCGCTCCAGGCACGGGCGTCGCGGAGTCGAGGCGGTCGCAGCTCCACCGGTCCGGCGCTCGGCCGCGCCGGCCACCCGGGGGTTCTAGCCATGGCTCACCGATTCGCGAGCAACAGCGGAATCACCGTGACCTCCGCGCCGGCGTCGACTTCGGTCTGCTCCTCCGGAATGACGATGAGGCAGTTCGACAGGGCCAACGAACCGATCAGGTGCGATCCGGCGCCGCCCATGAACGACACGCTGTACCCGCCGCTCGCCTCGCGGTGCAACACCCCGCGTCGGTACTGCCGCATGCCGTGCGGGCTCGTCGCGCTCTCGAGCGCGACGGCCTCGATCGTCGCGCGTTGCAGGTTGCGTTTGCCGAGCAGCTTGCGGATCGCCGGGCGGATGAACACCTCGAAGGAGACCAGACTGCTGACCGGATTGCCCGGCAGGCAGAAGATCGGGACTCGATCGCCGAGGTGGCCGAAGCCCTGCGGCTTGCCCGGCTGCATCGCCACCCGGGTGAACTCCACCCCGCCGAGCTCGGACAACGCCTCCTTGACGACGTCGTATGCGCCCATGCTGACGCCGCCGGTGGTGACCAGCACGTCAGCGCGCAGCAGCTGGCCCTCCAAGACGTCGAGCAGCGTCGCGTGATCGTCGGGCACGATCCCGATCCGCCGTGCGTCCGCGCCGGCATCCTTCGCCGCGCACGCGAGCATGTAGGAGTTGGAGTCGATCACCTCGCCGAAGCCCGGCTTGCGGCCGACCTCGATCAGCTCGCTGCCGGTGGACACGACGATCACCCGTGGGCGCGGGCGCACCAACACGCGATCGCGGCCGATGGCGGCGAGCAGACCGAGTTGCTGCGGACCGAGCGCCGCCCCGGAGCCCAGCGCGGGCGCCCCGGCCACGAGGTCCTCGCCGGCCCGGCGAAGGCACTCGCCACTGCTGACGGGGCGGCCGATCTGCACCCGCGCCAGCCCGCGGTCGGTCTCTTCCAGTGGGATCACGCCGTCGGCACCGGCCGGGATCGGCGCGCCGGTCATGATCCGCATGGCGAGCCCGGGACCCATGCCGGTGCGAGATTTCATCCCGGCCGCGATGTCGCCGACCACCTGCAGGGTGACGGGGTGGTCGGGGCTGGCATCGCGGGTGTCGGTGGCGCGCACCGCGTAGCCGTCCATCGCGGAGTTGTCGAAGCTCGGCAGCGCGAAGTCGGTACGCACGTCCTCGGCGAGCAGCAGGCCCTGGGCGTCGAGCAGAGTCAGGTCGATGGGATCGAGCGATCCGATGCCGTCGAGCACGACCGCGAGATGCTCGTCGACCGAGCGCAGGCGAGCGTCGTCAGGCACGGGGCAGATCCCAGCTCGTCATCCATCGAGCCTAACCGGGCGACAATCTGGAGGTGGGCAACACGGACAAGGCGCAGTTACGGGCGTCGCTCGGGGCAGCGCGCCGGGCCCGGTCACGAGAGGCGGTGTCCGACGCCCGGGCGTCGGTGTGCCGGCACGTGTTGGACCGGCAGGCCACACACCGAGTGGCACACGGTCGCGGCCTACGAGCCGCTGGGCACCGAGCCCGGCTCACCGCAACTGCTGGCCGCGCTGCACGAGCGCGGCGTCCGGGTGCTGGTGCCCATCACCCGCTCCGACCGCGATCTCGACTGGACGGTTTGGACGCCGCAGCGACACGCTGCGCCGCTCGCCGTCGGCGGGCCCGGCGATCTCGGCCTGTCAGCGATCACCTCGGCCGAGGCTGATCCTCGTGCCCGCGCTGGCCGTGGCGGCCGACGGCACCCGGCTCGGCCGCGGGGGCGGGTCGTACGACCGCGCCTTGTCCCGCCGCGCGCCCGGCAGCACCGTCGCCGCGCTGGTGTTCGACGACGAGATCGTCGCCGCGTTGCCACATGACGTCTGGGACGTCGCGGTCGACGCCGCGGTCTCCCCCGCCGGCTGGCACCCGCTCGGCGGGAATACCGCGAGTGCCGAACCGAGTTAGCAGTCGTACCCTGGGAGTGCCAGCCGCGGTGCGGCTGGTTTCGCTCGAACGTGCCGGAGGATCTCGCTCATGCCCACCTACCAGTACGCGTGCACCGATCCGGATTGCGGCGAACGCTTCGAACTCGTGCAGTCGTTCACCGATCCGGCGGCCAGCGAGTGCCCGGTGTGCAGCTCGCCGGTCCGCAAGGTGTTCTCTGCGGTAGGTGTCGTGTTCAAGGGCAGCGGCTTCTACCGCAACGACAGTCGGGCGGGCAACGGCAAGGCCGCAGCGAAGGACCGGCCCGCCAAGGAGCCGACCACGTCGAGCTCAGCGAGTCGTCGGGCTCCAGCGAGTCGTCGGGCTCCGGCTCGGAGTCGAAGAGCACGACGACCACGGACAAGAAGTCATCGAAGGATTCGACGACTCGAACTCGCAGCTCGACGTCGAGCGCGGGCAAGGCCACCGCGAGCGCCTAGCACACGGGCCGGACAGGTCCACCGGATCTCGTCCACAGCCCGGCTGGGCGTGCACAGGCCGCTGCGACACCGCCACGCGGCGGCGCGCCGCGCCTAGCGTCGCGGACATGTTCGATGCGCTGCGCCGCCGCCTCCCCCGCCTGGGCCGCTGGCCCAGGCTGGCCCTCGCCGCCAGCTGCGGGCTGCTCGCCCTCGACAGCGCCGTCAAGGCGCACGGCGCGCCGCCCGCACCGGCGTCACGCAGTGAGGCAGTGGTGGTAGCGGCCCGGGACCTGCCGGCCGGTCGCCGGCTCATGGCGGGCGACCTCACCACGCTGCACTGGCCGTCGAGCCTGGTGCCCGCGTCGGCGGTGCGCCGGGTGCCGCCCGTCGTCGGCCGCCGGCTCGCCACCCCGCTGGCCCGGCACGAGGCGTTGACCGCCACCCGCTGCTCGGTCGGGACCTGACAACCGGCCTCGGCCCAGGACTCGTCGCCGTCCCGGTGCCGATCGCCGATCCCCATGCCGCGGACCTGCTGCATCCGGGCGATCACGTCGACCTGCTCGCAACGCCGCGCGCCGACATCACGGTGCCGGACGACGGCGCCGCCGATCCCAAGCCCTCGACGGCCACGATCGTGGGCAACCATCTGCTCGTGCTCGCGGTGTTCCGGGCATCGGACAGCACCGGGACGGAAGTGGTGATTGCCGCGGATCGGGCTGCTGCGGCGCGAATCGCCCGCATCAGCGTGTCGCAAACCATCGCAGGAGTGGGCGTTCCGCCCTAGCATGCGAACGTCTGGCGGCGTCCGTCGCCAGGGTTCGGCAATACCTGGAGGGACGCATGCTCAAGGGCTTCAAGGAATTCATGATGCGCGGCAATGTCGTCGAACTGGCGATCGCCGTGGTCATCGGCACCGCCTTTCAAGCCGTGGTGAGTTCGTTCGTCGGCGCGATCATCACCCCGATCGTGAACGCGTTCGGCGGCCACGAACACCAACGGCCTGGGCTTCTCGCTGCGTCACACGGCCGGCGTGCCGAAGAACTCTGCACTCGACGTCCTCGGCAAGTCGACCTTCATCGACTTCTCGGCGATCATCAACGCGCTCATCACGTTCGCCACCACCGCGGCCGTCGTCTACTTCGTCTTCGTGGTGCCGATGAACAAGTTCAACGAGCGCCGGGCCCGCAAGATCGAGAAGGGCGAGCCCGACCCGGAGCCGAAGCCGGACGACATCGTGTTGCTCGAGCAGATCCGCGACCTGCTGGCGAAGGAGCAGCCGACCACCTGAGCCGATTATTCGTGGTGCGGTGGGCGCTCACGGCGATACCACTCGGCGTCGCGCCCGCCGGACCTGCGGTTCGGCCCGTCATTCCAGATGTCCTCGCCCCAGCCGGTGTCGAGATCCTCACTCGACCGATCGGGCAGGACCGGCGGGTCGGCAGCCTCTTCGGTGCCCGGCCGGGCGACGCGCGAACTGCCTCGTCGCGCGCTCCTCGACTGTCGGCTGGATCTCGTTCCACCAGACCAGTCTGCCCCCGCGCCTCATCTGGTGCTTGGATGTCGGTATCGGGATGCGACGAGCGCAGCGATGACGGAGGCACCCCATGAGTGAGTCGAAGAAGTTCACCGACCGCGCCACCGAGCTGGTGAATCAGGCCGCGGATGCCGCTGGGCCGGTGATCGAGAAGGCAAAGGTCGCGGCGACCGGGGCCGCCGAGAAAGCCGGCCCGTACGTCGGCAAGGCCGCCGAGAAGGCCGGCCCGTACGTCGACAAGGCCGCCGGACTGGCCGCGCAGGGCGTGACGGTCGCGGCCGAGCAGATCGACAAGGCGACCAAGGGCAAGTACTCGGACAAGATCAGCTCGGTCTCCTCGAAGATCGGCAGCGCACTCGACCGGGACAAGTCCGAGCACACCGTCGTCGATGCCACGATCGTCGAGCCGCCGGCATCGGCGCCGCCGCCACCCACTGCAACCCCGCCGCCACCCCCACGGCAACCCCGCCGGCAGCCACCCCGCCGCCGGCCGACCCGGGCACTCCGACGAGCTGAGCGCACTGCCTGTCAGGGGCAGTTGACCCACTCGTCGGTGCCGTCGGCGAACACCTGGCGCTTCCAGATCGGCAGTCGGGCCTTCACCTCGTCCACCAGCCGCGCGCACGCGTCGAAGGCCGCGCGCTCGGTGCGCCGCCGCGACCGCGGCCACGAGCGCGACGTCGCCGACGTCGAGGTGCCCCACCCGATGGCTGACCGCGAGCGCCAGCACGTCCGGTTCGGCGGCGAATTCATCGGCGATCTCGGTGAGGATGTCCGCCGCGCTCGGGTGACCCTGGTACTCGAGCGAGACCACGGCGCGGCCGTGATCGTGGTCGCGCACCACGCCACAGAACACGACGCGCCCGCCCGCCTGCGGGTGCTCGACCGCGGCCTCGAACAACGCCGGATCCAAGGGTTCGGCGGCCACGGTGACCAGCCGCAGCGTCGGGTCGATGTCGCTGCCCGGCCGTTTGGTGCTCGCTCATACCCCGCCACCCGGCCGGTGGTCGGCGCCGCGCAGCTGGTCCACGATGTGGTCGAGCAACGCAGCCAATACCGCCATACCGTCGCGGACCCCGCCGGGCGAGCCGGGCAGCGTCACCACGAACGCGCTGCCGATCACGCCCGCCACGCCGCGCGACAGCACCGAGGTCGGCACCCGGTCGCGGGCGTCGAGACGCAGCGCCTCGGCGACGCCGGGCACCTCGCGATCGAGCAGCGGCCGCACCGCCTCGGGCGTGACATCCGTCGGCGCGAGCCCGGTGCCGCCGGTGGTCAGCACCACCTGCGCACCGGCCGCGACGCCATCGCCGACGGCCTGCCGGATCGCCGCGACGTCGTCGGGCACGACGCGCCGCACCATCACCTCGTGCCCGGCGTCGTGCAGCAACTGGACGAGCAGCGCGCCGCTCGTGTCCTCGCGTTCCCCCTGCGCGGAGCGATTCGAGCAGGTGATGACCGCGGCCTTCACGAGGGTGCCTCGGCGCGCCATTCACCCGAACGCCCGCCGGACTTGGCGAGCAGCCGGACGTCGGTGAGCCGGGCTGCCCGGTCAACGGCCTTGACCATGTCGTAGAGCGCCAGACCGGCCGCCACGACCGACGTCATCGCCTCCATCTCCACGCCGGTGCGGTCTGCGGTCCGGGTGGTGGCGGTGATGTCGACGGCGTCGGCGAGCACCTCGAGCTCGACCTCGACGCCGTGCAGCGCGATCGGGTGGCACAGCGGCACGAGATCCGGCGTCCGCTTGGCGCCGGCGATGCCGGCGATCCGGGCCACTGCCAGCGCGTCACCCTTCGGCAGCCCGTCGCGGCGCAGCAGCTCGATCACCTCACGGGTCGTCGTGAACCGGCCTGCGGCAGTTGCGGTCCGCACAGTGATCTCTTTCGCCGAGACATCGACCATGCGCGCCGCGCCCTCGGCGTCGACGTGCGTCAGACCTTCGGCCACCACGCCTGCGAGCGTAGTCAACGCGCGAGGTGGCACGTCTCGTCACATCCGCGCGATCCCATCCGTCAGATCACAAAAGGGCAGGAACGCGAAGGGACGATGGGCGACGTGAGTGTGCAGGCCGAGCAGTTCGAGCAGCACCGGGCCCATCTGCAGGCGGTCGCGTATCGCATGTTGGGCTCGCGTAGCGAGGCGGAGGACGCCGTGCAGGAGGCCTGGCTGCGGCTGCACCGCTCCGACGGGGCGGCGATCGACAACCTCGGAGGCTGGCTGACGACCGTGGTCGGCCGGGTCTGCATCGACATGCTGCGCGCGCGTCATGCGCGCCGGGAGTCCCTGGTCGGGACCTGGCTCCCGGAACCGATCGTCAGCGACGACC
The DNA here is from genome assembly GCA_963850835.1 of uncultured Actinomycetota bacterium. GTDB lineage: Bacteria > Actinomycetota > Actinomycetes > Mycobacteriales > Jatrophihabitantaceae > Jatrophihabitans. The sequence continues at coordinate 217,309 of CAWKNB010000015.1, forward strand.
CGGACGGGCCGGAGCAGCAGTCGATGGTCGCCGACTCCGTCGGGTTGGCACTGCTTGTCGTGCTCGAACAGCTCAAACCCGCCGAACGGCTGGCGTTCGTGCTGCACGACATGTTCGCGGTGCCGTTCGACGAGATCGCCCCGATGATCGACCGCACGCCGGCGGCCGCCCGGCAACTCGCCAGCCGCGCGCGGCGGATCGTGCGAGGCACGCCCACCGTCCCGGACCGCGACCTCGGCCGGCAGCGCAAGGTCGTGGCCGCGTTCCTCACCGCCGCGCGCGCCGGTGACTTCGCCGCGCTGCTCGACATCCTGCATCCCGACGTCGCGTTCCGGGTGGACAGCGGCCCGCGCGCGACCCAGGCGCCGCCGCTGCTCATCGGCGCCCACGACGTCGCGATGCAGTCCGCCACGCAGGGACCTCGATTCGCGACGATCTGCGAACTCGCGACGGTGAACGGCGCCGCCGGTCTCGTCGCCCGCACCCGGGGCGGCACGGTCGTGGCGGTCGTCGGCATGACGGTGGTCGACGGGCTGATCGGCGAAATCGACCTCGTCCTGGATCCGGACAAGCTGACGTCTGCGCAACCCGCCTGACCCGTCGGTCGCACAGGGTGACCGCGTTCTCCGGTATGCCCGATTTCGCCGCAGCACTGCGTGATCGGTGCGCTCGGGTAAGGCTGCCGTCGCGCCGCTTTAAGGCTTCTCCCGATTCGCGGTCCGCTCCCCCGGCGGATCTTGAGCCGAACGGAAGCGGCAAGGGGGACCGTCATGGCGGCGAAGGAATTGCAGGCCTCGCTCGAAGCGAGCGGCACGAACGACGAGGTCGCGGCAATGGGTGCGCCGACTCCAGGACGGCGACCCCACCGCGCTCGAGCCGCTCATGACGAAGTACGACGCGCTCGTGCGCCACGTTGCGTGGCTCGTGGTGCGGAACTCCGCCGATGCCGCCGACGTCGCTCAGGAGACCTGGCTGCGGCTGCTGTCGACCCGTACGCCTTTGCACAATCCCGAGCACGTCTTCGCGTGGCTGCGCACCACGGCGCAACGGCTCGCGATCCAGGTCGCCCGCCGCCGCAGCCGCACCACGGCGCTCGACGACTGCACCACCGACACGCTCGCCACCGCGCACGAGGACGGCCCGGATGCCCGGATCGAGCGCGACGACCGCGACGTACGGGTGCGCCGGGCGCTGGCGATGATGCCGACGAACCGATCCGGTCTGCTCGTCGACCTGGTGTGCTCGGGAGACTCCTACCAGGCCGTCGGCAAGCGCTGGTGCCGCCCGATCGGGAGCCTCGGTCCGACCCGGCGTCGCTACCTCGTCGAGTTGCGCAGCCACCTCGTCGCGCAGGGCTTGGGCGAAGCGGAATGGTGATCGCAAAGTGTCGCTCGGACGCGAGCCTGCGCACGGCCGACAGTGATCGTCGAGGCGCCGACCCACGCCGTAGCCTGCATTCATGTCCGCGTGGAAGCAGCCGGCCCGATTCGTCGGCCGTGCAGCTGAACTCGCGCAGTTGGACTTCGCTCTCGACAACGCCCGACGCCAATTGACCGCCGTATTCGTGCGCAGCGAGAGCGGCATCGGGAAGAGCCGGCTGCTTTCGGAATTCGCTGCCAGCGCGGAATCTCGCGGAATCCGCGTCTTGCGCGGCGCGGCGATCGACATCGGCGAAGGCGCACCGTTCTGGCCGTTCCGCGACGCCCTGCAGCGCCTGGCCCACGACGACGGTCCAGCGAAGCTGAGGCAAGCGGTCGGTCCGGCGGGCGTCCAGCTCGCTGCGTTGCTGCCCGAGCTGCGCATCGAAGGCGATCCGGAGCACGTCGACCTGTCGGGCGAACAACCCGTGCTGGACCTGCTGATGCGCACGATCGCGGCGCTGGCCGATCACGGCCCGTTGGCGTTGCTGCTCGACGACATGCAGTGGTCGGATCTGTCGTCTCGCCGGTTGCTGACCTATCTGCTCGCCGCGCTGACCGATCGCGGCGTCCTGCTGGTGGTGGCCTACCGGGTCGACGCTCTCGACGACGGCGGCGCCATACACGAACTGGCGCTGGAACTGCAGCGCCAGGGTCGGGCCACCACCGTGCGGTTGCCTCCACTGGATCACGAGGCGGTGGCCGAGTTGTGTGCCACCTCGAACCGACACATGGTCGACTTCGTGTGGGAACGCTCGGCGGGCAATGCCTTCATCGTCGAGGAGTTGGTGAACTCGGTGCACGCCGAGCCCGAGCCCGCCGTGCCGGACAGCGTCCGCGATCTCGTGCGGCACCGGATGCATGTGTTGCCGCCGGCTGCGCAGCACGTCGCTCGTGCGCTGGCGATCGGCGACGAGCCGGTGTCACATGCGCTGCTCGAGTCCGTCCTGGAGGAGCCCGAGCCGGAGTTGCTCGACGCCTTGTACGCCGCGGTTCGGGCCGGCCTGGTGAGCGTCGCGGACAGCGGCGACGGCTACCGCATCCGGCACGGCATCATGCGCGAAGTCCTTGCCGACGAATTGCTTCCGGGACAACGGATCCGGCTGCACCGTCGCTACGCCGAGGCGATCGAGAGCAGCGGCGAACGCGATTTCCGCACCGCCGCGAAGCTCGCGGCTCACTGGCAGGCGGCGCAGGACTGGCCGCGTGCGTTCGCGGCCGCGACCACCGCCGCCGAGGACGCCGAGCGCTCGTACGGGTTCGCCGAGGCCGAACATCATTGGCGCAGTGCGTTGGATCTGCACGAGCGCGAGTTCGGACGAACAACGTCCGGACCTGTACGAGCGCGCCGCACGCGCCGCCCATCTCGCCGGCGACGCCGATCGCGCCGCGGAGTTGATCCGGACCCGGTTGTTGCTCGAACCCGACGGACCCGGCACGGGGCGGGCACTGCTGCACAGCGAACTCGGCCGCTACCTTTCAGCCGCCGGACGAGGTCGGGAGGCGGTGGCCGCACACGCGGACGCGAAGGCGATGCTGCCCGAAGACGCCACTGCCGACTTCCAGGTGGCGGTGTTGTCGGCCTACGCCGACGCGCTCGAAGACTTCGGTTGGTATCTGGACAGCGGCGATCAGGCTGCGACCGCGCTCGAGATCGCCGAGCAGGCCCAGCTCGACGAGGCGCAGGCGAGGGTGTTGCCGACGCTCGGGTTCAGCGTCGCCTATCTCGGCGACCCGGACCGGGGTGTCGCACTGATGCAGCGCGGCGTGCAGATTGCCACCGACACCGGTCATCCAGACGCAATCGGTCGCGCCCACCTGCGGTTGTGCGGATTGCTGGGCGGCCCGCTGAACCGGATGAGCGAGGCGATCGAGACCGGCCGCCGGGCTGCGCCGATCCTGAGTTCACTGGGTCTGGATCGGACGTACGGGGCCGCCCTGCAGGCCTTCATCGCCAACGCCTTGTTCCGGATCGGCGACTGGACCGCGGCCGACGCGGCGGTGGAGGAAGCGCTCGCCGCGAATCCCACCGGGACAGCCAGTCTGGAGCTGCGGCTCGCGCGGTGCCGTCTGCTCGTCGGCGTCGGCGAGCTGGCGCGGGCGGAGGACGAGCTCGGGCTGGTCGAGATTCTCTGCGCGCAAACCGTCGGATCTCGCTACCGCATCCCGCTGCTGACCCTGCGCGCCGGATTGGAGATGTGGCGCGGCCGGTTCGACCTCGCGCGTGAGTCACGTGAGCCACGGCCTCAACGAGGCGACGGCGAACACCGGATCGGTCTGGGTACTGGCGCCGTTGGTCTGGCACGGGCTGCGCGCCGAAGCAGACCTCGCCGCGACCGGCGGCGGTCACCAGCCGCACCGGCGAGGCGGAGGTCACGCAGCTGCGCGCGCAGATGCTCGAACTCGCCGACCTCGCGGCGGCCGCTGCCGTGCCGGTGCGCGCCGCGGTGAGCGGCTACGTGTACCTGTGCGACGCCGAGGCGTCGCGGTTCTCGGGAACCTCGGATCCGAAGACGTGGCTGCTCGCCGCGCAGACCTGGACGGAACTGGGTCATCCCTACCCGGCCTGCTACGCGAGGTACCGGCTCGCCGAGGCCCTGTTCGCACATCGGGCGCGGGCTGCGGGCGCGTTGGAGGCACTCGCCTCGGCCCACGAGGTGGCAAGCCGGCTCGGCGCGGCACCGATGCTGCAAGAGATCGAGCTGCTGGCCCGCCGCGCCGCGGTCAACCTCCCCGCGCACGTCGAGGCGGCCGAGAGCGTGGCGTCCGTCGACGAGCCGGCGGCACCCGATCCGCTCGCCGCGCTCACCCCGCGCGAACGGCTCGTGCTCGACCGGTTGGCCGACGGCGAAAGCAATCGGCAGATCGCGCGGGCGCTGTTCATCAGCGAGAAGACCGCGAGCGTGCACGTTTCGCACATCCTCGCAAAGCTCGGGGTCTCGAGTCGCGTACAGGCCGGCATGTTCGGTCAACGCGTCGCGACAGCTGCCCCTCACCCCTCCGGAGAGAAGTGACATGACCGAGATGCTGCTGCGCCGGGCCGAGACCGACGAGCCGTTGCTGCCTGCGTTCGCCGACATCGTGGCCGGGTTGCAGCCGACCACGGTGGCCGAGGTCGCCACCGGCCTCGAACGGCTGTACCACGCAGCCAACGGCACCGGCGTCGCAGCGCCGCATGTTGCCGGGCAGGCCGGCCATCCCGTGCTCGACGCCACCGACGGGCTGGCTGCGTTCAGCTACCTCTACCACGACATCACCGCGGACATCCTGATGCGCATGGGCGAGCCGAAGTCGATCTTCACCGATCTGGCGTACCTCAACACACTCGACGTCAATTTCGCTTCCCGATATCTGGACGCCCTCCGCGCGTATCACACGAATCCGCAGACGGCGCCGAAATGCTGGTCGGTTCTGTTCGCGCGGCGCTCGAACCGCCGCATCTCGCGCTTTCAGTTCGCGATCGCCGGAGTGAATGCGCACGTCAACTACGACCTGCCCTTCGCCGTGTTGAGATCGGCGAAGGGTGCCACCTTGTCCGAGGACGAACACGTCAACTTCACCGCGGTCAACGACGTCTTCCACGAGCGCATCCCCCCGCTACGCCACCATTTCGAGGACGAGCTGCCCAAGTCGCTCGACCGCGGCGATCTCGACACGTTGAACAATCGCATCGACGACGTGCTGGTCGATCAGGACCGTGCGTTCGCCTGGGCGGTCGCCGAGCGCCTCGTCGCCGGTCGCGACGAACCTGACGAGATCGAGCGGATCCGCCGCCATCTCGACGCCACGGTTGCGAACGTCAACCGCGCCTTGCTGATGGAGCTGCCGTTTCGCCGCCTGCTCGGCACCCGCCCCGACCGTCTGGTCGCCGAGGGTTTCGAGCGCCTGCACGACGGCTTCGACTGGATCCGCCGCCACGCCCATCGTCACTGAACGCCCGCATCGCCGATCCCCGTATCCTGAAAGCCGTGACCCGAGCGCCCTCGTAGCTCAGGGGATAGAGCGCCGGACTCCTAAGCCGGGCGTCGCAGGTTCGAAT
>CAWKNB010000016.1:0-199898 GCA_963850835.1 uncultured Actinomycetota bacterium
CGGAAGGCCTCGGCCTCGGATGCTGGATTGAGAACGAGGCCTAAATGCGCGCCTTCGCCGCGGCGACTCGCTCGACGTTGGCTCAGCCGCAATGCACGTAGCAACCGGCAAACCGCTGATCCCTCTCGACGATTCATCCACTTCCTGGACCGAAGTCAACGACCGATAATCGATCCATTCAAGAGTCACTTCAGGCCTCCACACGAATGAGCAGCGACACAAGGTTGTGAGGAACGCCTCAACGGACGTCGGCGATGCCAACAACCGTGCCTGAAGTCATCTTGAAGCGTTCTTGGAACCCAACCCGACATGCTCAATAAGCCAAATTCACATCGGTCCGGTACGCAGAATGCGATGCCGGCTACAGAAGGAGAAATGCTCGTGAAACCCCCCCAAGAAGCCCGACATACCGCGATGAGATCCCGTGGCCGTCGGTTAGCTCTCGCTGGCACGACGCTTGCGGCCACTGCGGTTGGTCTCGCCGCGATGACCGTCAGCGCCGGATCGGCGAGCGCAGACACACTTGTCAACGGTCCAACTATTCACCTGGGCCAGTACGCGGTTCCTGGTCATGCACCCGCGTATGTCGACGGCGGCGATGTGTTGCCCCAGATCGAAGGAACGCTGGGCAATCCGTCGTCGATCTTCATGACCGGAAGCTCGGCTGTCTTGACTGCGAACACGCAGGTGGTCGAGGTCCCGAACGGCTCGACAACCTGGGGTGTGCAGGCCGCGACGAATGTCTCCAACGGCGGCTCGGCGCAGAGCTGGTTCTTCCAGCGGGTCGGCTGGGTCGGCGTCGAGACGCCGTCAGTGAGTGATCCGACGAAGCTGGGCGTTCCCGTGTACAAGATCATCAATTTCAAACCCGGTGGCAGCCGCACATGCCTCGAGGGTATGGGCGCCAACCCCGACGCGGGGTCAGCGGTGGACTCGTACGGCTGCGACCCGAACCAGATGAACCAGACCAACCAGCTGTGGATCGTCGGCAGCCCCGCCCAGGGGAATGGCACCTTCGATCCGACAACGGGGTTGTTCGACGGATCCTCTCGCCAACAGGTCTTCAGCACGAGCTTGCAGAGTCCACTGACGAATCCGACGGGTACCCAGTCTTCGGTGATCGAGAATGTTGCGTCGCTGGCCAAGCATGGCTGGGACACCAACCAAACGCCAGTCCTCTCGGCGTCCGTCGACAACCTGCGAGGATCGAACTCACGACTCGTCCTACAGTCACAGAGCTGGCCGGCCACGCCGCAGAATTCCACCTGGAACGTCGTCATGAGCGACAACTTCAACGGCACAGTCACTCCGACGAACAAGTGCGCCGGAGTGACGGGATACGCCGCACTGCTTTGTGGCGGCAGTTACCAGGACTACATCGACGCAGTCAACCGGCTCTAACCAGACACCCGCGTCAGCGAAGGGCACTCTCGGCCGAATTCCGGGCCGAGGGTGCCTCCATTTGATCGTCGGAGTCCGAAAGGCGGACCAAACACTCCTCGCGCCCGGACGTCAGATCCCAGCGCTTGGGCCCGAGCGATCACTCGCCACATCCTGACTGCAGCACCGACATGATCGACGTCAACGAATCCGTCGCCGAATACCTGCCAAACCGACGGGCGATCATGAACATCTGCGGACCGTCGTCGACGGCGCCCCGGCACCGCTCGGAGCCGACGTCCGCGCGTGATCTATCACCCACTAGCCTTTGACTGGTCCGATCGGCCGCGCAGCCCGCCGTACCCGTCATGGAACGCGGGCCGTGGCGCATCCCCACGCCGGAAGTGAGGACCCTGATGACCGAGCAAGCCTTCGACAGCAACTACACCGATGCGGGCACCCCTCCGCGGTTGACTCATGACGACTTGATCGCGGCGCAGGCGCAAACTCTCGGCACGCCACGGCGTCGATACGGCCCGGCAGCCCGTCTCCTGTTCCTCACGCTGGATGCGCTCTACGGCAAAAAGCGCACGCTGTCGAAGTTCAAGGTTCTCGAGCTGGTCGCCCGAGTGCCCTACCAGGCGTGGGAACAGGCGGCTTACATCGCTATCACCCACGTCCACCACCGCACTGGGATGGCGCGGCGCATCCATGACCGGGTACTCGAGTCGAGAGGGCAGCAGGACAACGAGCAGTGGCACCTGCTCATCCTCGACGAGCTGATCGATAGGTCGGGCGTCACCGAGAGCCGGATCAAGTTCTTCTGGATCCCGCAGGCCATCGCCGTCGTCTACTACCAACTGTCGTGGCTGCTGTTCGTGCTGCGGCCCAAGTGGTCCTATCAGCTCAACGCCGATTTCGAGGACCACGCCGAACACGAATACGCGCATCTGGTGGAGGAACACCCCGAGTGGGAACGAGTGCCGTTCGAGTCTCAATTCACCGCAGAATACGGTGACTTTGACAGCCTCGCCGACGTGTTCCGCCAGATCGGCCACGACGAAAGCGTCCACAAACAAGAAAGTGAACGTCACCTGGGCAACGCCCGCTTCCGATGACCGGGCGTCAGATGCCGCACATATCGGCGCGCGGCCCAGCGCGCGGTCCACGCGCATAGTCGATAGCGGGTCGCTTCGGGTCGATGTCAGCGATCGAGCACTGCCGCCGCGGCGGCGCTGACCACTTGGCGGCCGAAGTACACGTCAAGGGTCATGGACGGGTTCGCGTGGCCGAGTTGATCGGCGACCTGGCGTGGCGTGAAGCCGGCGTCGTCAAGGCGAGTTGCGACTGTCTTGCGGAACACGTGCGACGTCACCCATGACCACGGGCCTTTGTCACAGCGTAGTCGCCGACCGCGGGGGCCTAGCTTGAACGACCCGTCGGCTTCGAGTTGGTAGCCGGTGCGGGCACAGGCGTCGCAGTCGAAGGTGTCGAGCAGCTGGCGTAGGTCGCCGGAGGCGTTGGACGGGTCGCGCAACGAGTGCGCGGCGGGTGCGGCGAAGACAATCCCCTGCGTGTGAGCGGTGCGCGCCCGCACCATGTCGACTGCGAAGGTCGGCAGGGCGACGACGCGCCAACCGGCGGCGGTCTTGGGCCGCGGCTGCACCACGAGACCGCGCTGCGGGATGCGGACGATGGTCGCGTTGACCTCCCAGGTGTTCGCTTCGAGGTCGAGCAGCGGCTTGCCGTCAGGGTTGGTCCGTGGCGTACCGCGAGGGCCTCCCCGATCCGGCAGCCGGTGGCAAGCATCCAGTCGACGAGATCGGGCAGGTCCAGCGCGGCGGCGCGCTCGTTGGACCGCAGCCAGGCGGTCAGGGTCGTCGTCTCCGCCGGCGTCAACGCGCGCGGGGACTTCTTGCCGACACTGATCCGCGCCGAGGAGTCCCGCACCGGGTTGGTCGCGACCGCGCCGTCCTCGATCGCCATCGCGAACATCCCGGACAGGCACGCCTTGGCCGACTTCGCCGCGCTCGGACCGTGCCGCTCGGCGATGGCGCGCACGGCCCGGCTCACCACGCCGGCGCTCACCTCGCGCAGCCGCAGGTCGCCGAGCGCCGGGACGACCTGGTTGCGCACCACCGACCGGTAAGTGCGCTCGGTGCCGGTCGACCAGTCGTGCGGAGCATCGAGCCAGAGCAGCGCCAGCTCGGAGACGCGCGTGGATGGGGCGACTGCGCCGGACCCGGGCGGCGTTTGACGGTTAGCCAACTCAACCTTCAGCGCACGCTCGGCCGCAGACTTGGAGGGACCTCGTTTCGACACAAGGCGGACACTGCCGTCGTAGTCGCGGAACAGCGTCCGGGCCTGGACGGTGCCGTTGCGCATGGGGACGAAGAGGATCTTGCCAGCCGTCCCGATCGGCAGCGGCGGACGTCCCACGAGTCACCCCAAGTCATTTGTATTCAATGACTAAACAATGACCTGGACCAATCCGAAAAGCAAGAAGGCCCCGGAATCCGGGGCCTACAGCTCCCCCGACTGGACTCGAACCAGTAACCCTTCGATTAACAGTCGAATGCTCTGCCAATTGAGCTACGGGGGATCACCGCAACGCTGCCCAGGTGGGGCAACCGGGCAAGGATAACCCACCTCAGGGGTGCCTTGCCGCCGGGTTAGGCTGACCGGACATACGTGCGAGGGGACCGGCGTGAGGATCTCGAATCTGGCCTGGGCGGCCGCCGGATACGTGCTGGGCGCACGGGCCGGACGCGAGCGCTACGAGCAGATCGTGAGCGTCGCGCGGCGGGTCGCCGGCAGTCAGACCGTCCAGTCGACGGCCGGGGTGGCACGCGGGCAGCTGGACGCGGCCACCGCGAAAGCACGCCGGGTGGTCGGCGACAAGCTCTCCGGCCGGCCCGGTTCACCCTCCCGCGGTCAGTGACGACACCGAGATCTCCTGGTCCGGCGTGAACTGGAACACGGTCACGCCTACGAGCCCTCCGGTGCCGCGGTCGATCGTGACGATGTTGACCGTGGCGTCGTGGTTCAACGGGCCGACGGTGAGCTGCGATGCGAAGGTGCGCTCCACCGAGGTCTCGGTCGGCGCCCCGCCGCTGGAGGCACCGACGAACTGGTAGCCGATGCCCGCCGGCAAAGCCACGGGTGTCGGGCCGGACTGGCGATGGGTGTGGCCGTCGAGGGCCAGCACCGCCTTGCCGCACCCGTTGGCCAATGCGTCTCGTCCCGCCGCGGGGTCGTGGAGAACGACGACCACCGGCTTGTCGGACGAGCAGGCGAGCTTGCCGGTTCGTTCGGCCTGCTGGCGCAGCAGCTGCGCGCGCAGCGCGGCCGACGCGGGCAAGATGCCGGTGCCGTAGCGACTCGAGCGCGGGTCGGGGTAACCGGCAAAAGTGAGCCCGTCGGCGGTCACAAGCTTCCCGTCCAGCACTTTGATCTTCTGGGCCCGTTCATCGGCAATCGTGCGCGCGGAGTCGTGGTTTCCGGCGACGAACACATCGGTCATGTTCGCCTGCTGCGATTTGGCGGCCAGGTTGCGCGTGCACGCCGACTCGAACGGGAACGACCCGCTGAAGTCGTCGTCACCGGCACTGACCAGCGTCTTGATCCCGTAGTGCGACAGCAGCGCGACGACGACCCGGTCCATGCCGATGTTGCAGTGCCGATCGGTCACGAATCCGATGTTGACGAGGTCGGCCGCGTCGCCGGTGGAGGGCAACTGCGGGTTGTCGGAGGCGAGGAACGACTCGAGCTTGCGGCGCAGCTGGTCGTAGTACTCGTCGGTGTCGGCGAAGTAGGTACGGATGTAGGACTGCGCGGCGCCGATCAGCGGGCTGAGCACGCCGGTCACCTGCGTGCCCGCGAGCGGGGTGCCGGCCAGCAAGGCGCTGGGGACGATCTGCTGCCTTGCCGGCGGGGTGCGACGGCTACCCGGGATGAACGCAATCACCAACACGATCGCGAAACCGATCGTGATCAGTCGGGTCAGCCGACGCTCCGGTGCGCGGTAGGTGACGGCGGCCTGCCGGTCGCGACCGGTCTCGGGATGAGCGCGGTCCCAATGCCTTCGCCAGACGCCGTACCCAGCGATGCCACCGAGCACCAACAGCGCGACAACGGCGCCGCCGATCGCGTACCGGACCAGGTGTTTCGTCACCGCCCAGCTCAGGTCGTGCGCCAACTGCTCGGGGTCGCTGTAGGCCTGGATGTAGGCCGGCAGCACGTCGGTGTTGAACGTGCCGTCGCTCGTGGTGAATGCGCCGGTGTCCAGCGACAGATGCACGGTGACGCCGACCGCCTCGCCGAGCAGCGCACGGTCGGTGGCCCGGACGCCGCGCAGCACGCCGCTGAGATCGAGCTCGTCGATCGGGCGGCCGGGATGCAGCTGAACGGCGGCCTCGGACCCGGCGATCTCCAGGTGCGCCGGTGTCGCGATGCCGATCGCGAACCCGACGATCGCACCGACCAGCACGAGCCCGCACCCCAGGAGGATGCGAGTCGTGCGGCTCACGGCTGGGCGCGCAGGATCGCCAGCCGCGCCCGGATCGCCGATCTGACCACAGCGTTGTCGCGGGTGCCGGGCTCGAGCCGCGCCCACCAGGTGACGCCGTCGTGGCCCGGCCGGCGCCGCGCCACGAACCGCACCACCCCGCCGTTGACCGTGAGCAGTTCGGAACGCACGATGTTGGCCTCGACCCGCTTGCGCACCGTCGGCGGCAGGTCGCGCGGGCGGGTCAGGACCGCGGAGACCGGCGCGCGGTCGACGAGCAGACAATCGTCGACGACGTCGGCCTCGATGACGGTGATGACGCCCTCGCGCCACACCGCTTTGTCGATGTGCTGCCAGGGGATCTGCCGCAGGCCGTCAGGCGCCGGCCACCAGACGCCGTACCTGGACGCGACGACCACGTTGCCGTCCTCGGTGTCGGCCCAGCTCAGCACCCGGTCGTCGGCTTCGAGCTGCGCGACCAGGTCAGCGGGTGGGCGCTCGCGGCGGGTGAACAGCGCCACGGTCAGCCGCCGTTCGCCCGCTCGCGCAGGCCGCGGTGGTAACTCTCCAGCGAGATCAACTCGCCGAACAGCCGGGCATGCTCGTCGGGCGCCTCGATCGGGTTGATGCGCTGCAACCGGCCTTTGATCACCCGGATCTGGCGGCCGGTGACGTTGGACAGCATCCGGGCCAGCACGTGGTTCGCGTACCGCTCGTCGCCGATCGACCCGGACGGCAACGGCTCGACGGCCAACGCGTGCACACCGCGCTTGACCCGCTCGTCCGCGATCCGCTCCTGCACCGCTGCGGTCCACCCCGGTCCGGTCACCGCCGCGCCGGTACCGCCGACCTCGGCGATCGCGCGCCGCACCTGTCGATGCGCGTCGACGAGAAACGCGCCCGGCTCCAAGGCGTCGAACTCCGGACCGGCGACGGCCGGCAGCTGCAGCGCCACCTTGAGCACCTCGCGCTCCACGGCCGCGACCGCGTCGTCGATCTTGGCCGGCTCGGGCGCCGCGGGCCGGGCCTCGGGCTGCTGTGGGCGCCGCTCCCCCGCGCGCACCATCCCCCGTACCCGGCTGACCACCCGCATCGGGTCGTCGACGCCGACCAGGCCGGCCAGGCGACGGGCGTATTCGTCACGCAGGCCGTGATCCTTGATCCGCGCCACCAGCGGCACCGCCTGGTCGAGCGCGGCGCTGCGTCCCTCGGCGGTGTCGAGGTCGAGCCGGCGCACCGTCGAACGCAGCACGAACTCGACGAGCGGGATCCGCCGGGCCACCAGATCGAGCACCGCGGCGTCGCCGGACTTCATCCGGAGATCGCACGGGTCGAGCCCGTTCTCCTCGATCGCGACGAAGGTCTGCGCCATGAACTTCTGGTCGTCGCCGAAGGCCCGCTCGGCCGCCTTCATGCCGGCTTCGTCACCGTCGAAGGTGAAGATCACCTCGCCGGTGAACGCGTCGGAGTCCATCAGCAGCCGGCGGATGATCGACACGTGCTCGGCGCCGAACGCGGTGCCGCACGTCGCGACGGCGGTCGGCACGCCGGACACGTGGCAGGCCATCACGTCGGTGTAACCCTCGACGATCACGGCGCGGTGCTGGCGGGCGATGTCGCGTTTGGCGGCGTCGGCGCCGTAGAGCAGCTGGCTCTTCTTGTAGATCGGCGTCTCGGGCGTGTTGAGGTACTTGGCCTCGATCCGGTCGTCGTCGAACAGGCGCCGGGCGCCGAAGCCGACGACGTCGCCGCCGACGTCGCGAATCGGCCAGAGCAGACGGCGGTGGAAGCGGTCGATCAGCCCGCCGCGGCCGCCCTCGCGGGACAGTCCGGCGAGCGTCAGCTCCGCCGGTGTGAACCCCTTGCCCAGCAGGTGGCGGGTCAGCGCGTCCCAGGTCGACGGTGCGAACCCGCAGCCGTAGCGTTCGGCGATGATCGAGTCGAACCCGCGGCCCTGCAGGAACTCCCGGGCCGGTTCGGCCTCCGGGGTGCGCAGCTGCGCCGAGTAGAACGCGGCGGCTTCGCGGTGGGCGTCGACGAGGCGCTGCCGCTGGCCCCGGTTGCGGTCCGGTCCCGGCGCACCGCCCTCGACGTAGCGCAGCTGGACACCCGATCGCACCGCCAGTCGCTCCACGGAGTCGCCGAAGTCCAGGTGCTCGATGTCCTGCACGAACTTGATCACGTCGCCGCCGACCTGGCAGCCGAAGCAGTGGAACAGGCCGCGCGCCGGGGTCACGTTGAACGACGGGGACTTCTCGTCGTGGAACGGGCACAGCCCCTTGAGATTGCCGCCGCCGGCGTTGCGCAGCTGCAGATACTCGCCCACCACGTCGGCGATCGGCGACTTCTCCCGGACGAGCGCGATGTCCTCGTCCCTGATGCGCCCTGCCACGACGTCGAGTCTAGGAGGCGCGCCGCGGGGCCGGGCCGCTGTGCACAACTACACCTGGGAGGCGAGCGGCATCGGGAAGCGACGCCGGATGCGGGCGTCCTCGAACCGCTGCCGGGTCAGGGCCCGGCGAGTCCCGCTGAGTTGCTTCAGCGCCGCCGCGATGTCGCCGGCGGCCGGACGGGCCGCGACGTCGCTGCGCTGGTACCCGTGCCGCGCCATCTGGCGGCGCCCGATCAGCTCGACCAGGCCGATCTCGGCCGGCGCGAGTTCGCGACGCCATGCCTCGACGCGGGTCGAGTCGAGCGGCCCCTCGACGAGCTTGTGCCACTTCTTGCGGGCCGGCACGATGTCGCGGGCGGCGTCGGAGTGCGTGATCATCGCCTCGTCGAAGTCCTCGCCGAGGAACTGGCACAGCCGCTCGAGCTCGGCGCGCTGGTCGGTGAACAGGTCCTCGTAGCGCAACCGGTAGTACTGATCGGCCGAGAGTCCTCGGCCCAGGCGGTCCAGGTCCCGGTTGGACATGTGCCAGACGGCAGCGGAGCGGGGCACGCCGCCCGGCCACCACGTCACCCGGTTCAGCGACGCGGCGCAGGCCCGCGGGTCGCGCACGAGGTGGATGATCTGCGCGGTCGGGAACAACCGCAGGATGGTCTTCGGCTCGCGCCAGTAGGCCGGCCGCTTCTCGCCCCAGCGCCTCTTGCCCCGCGAACGGGCGAACTCCTGCCACACCGTCGCGAACAGCGAGCCGAGGGTGGGCGGGGCGTTGGTGACCGCCTCGATCACCTGCGCCTTGTCCATGCGCAGGTCCCCGAACATGGTGCCTTTGGCGGTGATCCGCTCGGCCACCCGGCGCCGGTTCGCCTCGACGCGCAGGTCCCCGAAGGACTCCCGCTCGCGATAGATCACCGGCAGGAAGCGGGTCTCCGGCGGCATGGCGATCGACGGGTGCGCGTGCAGCAGCGCGGTCAACAACGTCGTACCGGACCGGGGGGTCGCGATGATGAAGATCGGTCGGCCGCTCATCGTGCTCAGATCTCCGCGGCCAGCGGCATCGGGAACCGGCGGCGCAGCCGAGCGTCGGCCACGCGGCGTTTCACGAGCCAGCTGCGGATCGCGGCCTTGCGGGTCACCGCCGCCGCCGTGTCGGCCGGCCGCGGATGCGCTCCGGCGTCGCTGCGCTCGTAGCCGTAGCGGCCCATCTGCCGGCGCGACACCAGCTCGACCAGCCCGATGTCCTTCGGGTCGAGCGTCTTGCGCCAACCCTGCACGCGGGAGGAGTCGACCTGCTTGCCGACCAACCCGTGCCAGGTCTTGCGGGCCGGGACGATGTCCTTCGCGGCGCCGGCGTGCTCGAGCATCTCCTCGGCGAACTCCTCGCCCAGGAACGAGCACAGCTCACCCAGCGTGCCGCGGACGTCGTTGACGAGGTCCTCGTAGAACACCCGGTGGAAGGTGTCCGCAGACAGTTTCTTGCCGAACCGGTCGGTCTCGGCGGTCGAGACCCCCCACAGCGCGGTCGAATGGGCGACGTCGTTGTGCCACCACGGCACTTGCGCGAGCGAAGCGACGCACGAGCGCGGGTCCCGGACGAGGTGGATGATCTGCGCGTCGGGGAACAGCCGCAGCACGACGTCGAGTTCGCGCCAGTAGGCGGGGCGCTTCTCGCCCCAGCGCTTCTTGCCGCGGGACCGGGCGAACTCCTGCCACACGGTCCCGAGCGCCGAGCCGAGCGTCGGCGGCGCGGCCACGACGGCCTCGATCACCTCGGGACGCTTGAGCCGCAGATCGCGAAACGCCGTGCCCTTGCCGGTGATGCTCTCGGCCAGTCGGCGGCGGTTCGCCGGATCGGTGAGGTCGCCGAACTGCTCACGCTCGTAGTAGGCGGGCAGCAGGAACCGCGTTTCGGGCGGCATCGCGATGTGCGGGTGGGCGTGCAGCAGCACGCTGAGCAACGTCGTGCCGGAGCGCGGGCAACCGACGATGAAGATCGGCCGGCTGTTGTCCACCGCAACATGGTGCCGCAGGCGCATGTGATCCGCGACAGCGGCCGCCCTATCGGGGCCGCACAAGGCGCTCGTGCCGGGCTGCCGCGGACGAATCGGTGAGCTGCGCCACCTGGTCGATCACCACGCGCAGCCGGGCCGCGTCGGTGGTGGCACCGTGCCACGCCGGCCGCAGATCACGATCGAGGGAGTCCGGTGCGCCGGCGCGCAGCGCGTCGACCAGCTCGGCGAGCAGCTGCCGCTGGGCGGCCTGGCGCTTCGTGGTGCCCGGGCGGCGCATCACGTAGTGCGCCGCCATCGCCTTGAGCAGCGCGCACTCGACCGCCACCTGCGCCGGCACCACGAGGTCGGCGGCGTAGCGCGCCAGCGGCCCGGTGCCGTGACGTTCCCGGGTCGCGGCCACGGCGGCGCCGGCGAAGCGCCCGGTGAGCTCGCTGGTAGCGAGCTTGGCGCTCACCTGGGCGGCGTAGGAACCGTCGTAGCCGGCCAGGTCCCGCAAGGTGGGCAGCGCGAGCAGCTGGTCCAGCGCCGCCGCCAGGTCTGCCGCAGCCGCATTGGTGTACAGCTCGGCAGCGATGTCGCACAGCACCGCCCGGGCCGCGTCGTCGACCTCGGCAGGGCGGATCAGCCCGGCGTGCACGCCGTCCTCGACGTCGTGCACCGAGTAGGCGACGTCGTCGGCCCAGTCCATGATCTGCGCCTCCAGGCAGCGCCGGGCGACCGGCACGCCGGACCGCACCCAGTCGAACGCGTCCTGGTCAGCGGCGTAGACGCCGAACTTGACGGTGTCCGGGCGCCGCGGCCATGGGTACTTGCAGGTGGCGTCGAGCACCGCCCGGGTGAGGTTCAGCCCGGCCGGCGAGCCGTCATCGCGTACCACCTTCGCCTCGAGGCGGGTGAGGACGCGCAGGGTCTGCGCGTTGCCCTCGAACCCCCCGCATTCCCGTGCGACCGCGTCCAGCGCGGCCTCACCGTTGTGGCCGAAGGGCGGGTGACCGATGTCGTGGGCCAGCCCCGCGGAGTCGACGACGTCCGGGTCGGCGCCGAGTGCGGTTGCGATCTCGCGACCGATCTGGGCGACCTCGAGGGAATGCGTGAGCCGGGTGCGCGGGAAGTCGTCCTCACCGGGCACCGCCACCTGGGTCTTGTCGGCGAGACGTCGAAACGCGTAGGAGTGCAGCACCCGGGCGCGATCACGGGCGAAGTCGCTGCGCAGCGCCGCCGCCGACTCGGCGCCGGCTCGTTTCGCTGGTTCGCGCACCTGCCGCTCGTGCGCCGCGGCCGGGTACGGGTCGTTCACACCTGCTCGTCGATCCAGTCGGAGAACCGCAACAGGGTGTCGATCCACATCCCGACCGAGTACTTCAGTTGCGAGCGGGTGGCCCCGGTCTCGAAATCGAAGCAGTGCTCGGAGCAGATGCCCACCATGCCGTCGTCGGGCAGGATCGTGAACGCCTTGGGGAACAACTTGGTGCGGTTCCACTCGTCGAGCAGCAGGGTGAGAGTGGCGCGGTTGTCGACGTTGAACCGCCGGTTCAGGTACATGCGGGCCTGCAGCACCTCACGGCGGTCGCCGTAGAAGAAGAAGAACACGCTGCACTTCTCCCACCGCACGACGAGGTCACCGTCGTCGTCGATGGTGTGGCGCAGGCCGAACTCGTCGAGCAGCTGCTGGATGAGTGCGATGGTGGGCAGCACCATCGTCCCGCCACCGGGCTGATGCCGCCGTGACGCAAGGGCCGACTCCGTTTCGGCCCGGGCCCGACGACGAAACACACCATGACGGTACCTGGCAGACCGCATCGATAACCTGCTGGGACGGCCCCGACTTCTGTCGGAGGTGACTCGTGCGTCGACTCCTGATTGCCTTGTCGCAGTCACGCTGGGTGTGGCGGGCGCCTGCGTGGGGATGCCCGGGGTCGGCGTGGCCGACACGCCGCCCAGCCCCGGACTGGAAGCAGTACCGCTACGACGAGACCCTCACCCGTTTCAACCCGGCGCAGACCACGATCGGCGCCGCCAACGTGGGGTCCCTGACGCTGCCGTGGGCGAAGGCGCCGTCGCAGGGGAACCCAGTGGTGGCCCACGGGAAGGTGCTCAGTTGTACCACCCCGACGTGTACCTCTCGGCCGGCGACGAACGGTGCACAGCAGCATGTGAGCGCCTGTGCGCCTACCGTCCGGCAGTTAGCGCCGTCGCGACTCGGGCAGCCTTGCCATCATGAGAGCTGCGATTCTCGGTACCGGCACCATGGGCCTCGGCATGGCCCGGTCGATGCGCCGCGCGGGCCTGGATGTGACTGCGTGGAACCGGACCCGGGAGCGGGTCGAGCCGTTGGCCGACGACGACGTGACGCTCGCCGACTCCGTCACCGACGCCGTCCGGGGCGCGGACGTCGTCATCACCATGGTGTTCGACGTCGACGCCGTGCTGGCGGTGACCGACGAACTCACCGCCGCGCTCGAACCCGGCGCGGTCTGGCTGCAGTCGGCGACCGTCGGGCCCGACGGCATCGCCCGCATCGCAGCGGCCGTGCCCGAGGGGGTGCGGCTGGTCGACGCGCCGGTGCTCGGCACCAAGCAACCGGCCGAGCAGGGCAAGCTCGTCGTGCTGGTGTCAGGTCCGCCCGACTCCATCGACGCGGCCCGGGCGGCACTGGACGCGATCGGCACGAAAACCGTCGTCGCCGGTGCCGAGGTCGGCCGGGCGTCGGCGCTCAAGCTTGCGTGCAACGCCTGGATCGCGTCACTGACCGCCGGCGCGGCGCAGTCGCTCGCGCTGGCCCGTGGGCTCGGTGTCGACCCCGAGCTCTTCCTGCGCGCCATCGAAGGCGGCCCGGCCGACAGCCCGTACGCGCAGCTCAAGGGCGCCGCGATGCTGCAGGGGGACTACGCCGCGTCGTTCAGCGTCGACGGCTTGCGCAAGGACCTCGGACTCATCCACGACGCGGCCGAGAAGCACGGGCTGCCCACCGCCCTGCTCGACGGCGAACGCGCGGTCTTCGACAGCGCTGCCGAACACGGGCACGGCGCAGACGACGTCGCCGCGGCCTACACCGCGTTCGACGTCAGTCGGGATTGACCGCCCGACCGGCCTCCAACCGGGCAACGGGCACCCGGAACGGGGAGCACGACACGTAGTCCAGGCCGACCCGGTCGAAGAAGTGCACCGAATCCGGGTCGCCGCCGTGTTCGCCGCAGACGCCCAGCTTCAGGCCGGGGCGGCGCGAGCGGCCCTTCTCCACCGCGATGCGGACCAGCTCGCCGACGCCCTCTTCGTCGAGCGACTCGAACGGGCTGATACCGAAGATGCCCTTCTCCAGGTAGGCGGAGAAGAAGGCGGCCTCGACGTCGTCGCGGGAGAAGCCCCAGGTGGTCTGGGTGAGGTCGTTGGTGCCGAAGGAGAAGAACTCGGCGGCCTCGGCGATCTGGTCAGCGGTCAGCGCCGCGCGCGGCAGTTCGATCATGGTGCCGACGAGGAATTCCAGGTGCACGCCGGTCTCGGTGCGCACGTCGCGGGCGACTTCGATGGTCGCCTGCTTGACGGTCTCGAACTCCTGGACGTTCGCGACCAGCGGAACCATGATCTCCACCCGCGGCACGCCGCCGGCCTTGATCCGCTCGGCGGCTGCCTCCAGGATCGCGCGCGACTGCATCTCGAACAGGCCGGGAATGACGACCCCGAGCCGCACGCCGCGCAGGCCCAGCATCGGGTTCTGCTCGTGCAGCTTGTGCACCGCCTGCAGCATCCGCAGGTCGTTCTCCTGCTTCTCCCCGCGTGACTCGGCCACCGCCACGCGCACCGACAGTTCGGTGATGTCGGGCAGGAACTCGTGCAGCGGCGGGTCCAGCAGCCGGATCGTCACCGGCAGGCCGTCCATCGCCTCCAGGATGCCGACGAAGTCCGCGCGCTGCAGGGGCAGCAGCTCGGCCAGCTGCTCGTCGCGCTCGGCGTCGGTGTCGGCCAGGATCAGCCGTTCGACCAGTTGGCGGCGCTCGCCCAGGAACATGTGCTCGGTGCGGCACAGCCCGATGCCCTGCGCCCCGAAGCGGCGGGCCCGGGCGGCGTCGGGCGCGGTGTCGGCGTTCGCCCGCACCGACATGCGCCGCGCCCCGTCGGCGTGCTGCATGATCCGGTCGACGGCCACCACGAGATCGTCGCCCTCGGCGATCGAGCCCTCCTCGAAGTAGCGGACCACGGGCGAGTCGACCACCGGCACCTCACCGAGGTACACCTCGCCGCTGGTGCCGTCGATGGAGATGACGTCGCCCTCCTCGATCTTGAGGCCGCCGGGCGCGATCAGGATGCGCTTCTTGGTGTTGACGTCCAGTGACTCCGCCCCGCAGACGCAGGTCTTGCCCATGCCGCGAGCGACCACTGCCGCGTGGCTGGTCTTGCCGCCGCGAGAGGTGAGGATGCCGGACGCGGCGATCATGCCGTTCAGGTCGTCGGGGTTGGTCTCGCGCCGGACCAGGATGACCTGCTCACCGCTGCGCGACCACTTGACCGCGGTGTAGGAGTCGAACACCACCTTGCCGACCGCGGCGCCGGGCGAGGCGTTCATGCCTTGCGCGATCTTGCGCTTCTCCGCGGAGTCGTCGAAGCGCGGGAACATCAGCTGCGCCAGCTGCGCGCCGGTCACCCGCGACACCGCTTCGTCCATGTCGATCAGACCCTGGTCGACGAGCTGGGTGGCGATCCGGAACGCCGCGGCCGCGGTGCGCTTGCCGACGCGGGTCTGCAGCATCCACAGCTTGCCGCGCTCGACGGTGAACTCGATGTCGCACAGGTCGCGGTAGTGCTCCTCGAGGGTGCGCATGATGTCGAGCAGCTCGTCGTAGGAACGCTTGTCGATCTGTTCGAGATCCGCGAGCGGCACGGTGTTGCGGATGCCGGCCACGACGTCCTCGCCCTGTGCGTTCTGCAGGTAGTCGCCGTAGAGGCCCTGTGCGCCGCGAGGCCGGGTCGCGGGTGAACGCGACGCCGGTGCCGGAGTCCATCCCGAGGTTGCCGAACACCATCGAGCAGATGTTGACGGCGGTGCCGAGCTCGGCGGGAATGCGCTCCTGGCGGCGGTAGATGACCGCCCGCTCGGTGTTCCACGAGTCGAAGACCGCGCGCACCGCCATGTCCATCTGCTCGCGCGGTTCCTGCGGGAACGGGCGCCCGGCGTGCGCGACGACGACGTCCTTGTAGGTCTCGACGAGCTTGCGCAGGTCCTCGGCGTCGAGGTCGAGGTCGCTCTTGGTGCCCTTGGCGTCCTTGGCGGCATCGAGTGCGTCCTCGAAGTGCTCCCCGTCGATGCCGAGCACGGTCTTGCCGAACATCTGGATCAGCCGTCGGTAGGAGTCGAACGCGAACCGCTCGTTGCCCGCCTGCGCCGCCAGCCCGCGCACGGACTGGTCGTTGAGGCCGATGTTGAGGACCGTCTCCATCATCCCGGGCATGGAGAACTTGGCGCCGGACCGCACCGATACCAGCAGCGGGTCGCCGGACTGGCCCAGCTTCTTGCCCATCGTGTCCTCGAGCACAGCCAGGTGCTCGCTGACCTCCTCGGAGAGCTCCGTGGGCTCGCGGCCGGACTTCAGGTACGCGCGGCAGGCCTCGGTGGTGATGGTGAACCCGGGCGGCACCGGCAGCTTGAGATTCGTCATCTCCGCCAGGTTGGCGCCCTTGCCGCCGAGCAGGTCCTTCATGTCCTTGCTGCCCTCGGCGAAGTCGTAGACGTACTTCTCGGCGCGCGTCATCGGGTGTCTCCATCCGTCGGGCCTGGGCTCCGGTCGTGCACAGAGCGTAGGCCGTGGCAGCGCTTCCGGCGGCTGCTTCGGCGATGGATCACATTCGCTACCGATGTGATCCGCAGCGGTGCGAAACGGTCAACCGCCGCTGTGGGCGAGCTCGGCCTCGAACGGGACGGCCCGCGACTCGCGGCTGGCCAGCCAGCCCTCGGGCAGCACCACGTGCCGCGCCCCGCTGGTGCGCCCGCGCGGCTGGCCCAGGACCTCGGCCGGGAAGGGCTGGGTGAGATCCAGACGGGCCAGGTGCTCGTCGAGCTCGGCGAGCGACGACGACTGGGCCAGCGCGAGCCGGATCTCACCGCCCACCCGGAAGCCCTTGAGGTACCACGCCACGTGCTTGCGGAAATCGACGACGCCGCGCTGCTCCCCCAGCCACTCGGCCAACAGCTGCGCGTGGCGACGCATCGTGGCGGCCACCGCGCGCAGGCCCGGCTCGGTGCGGCCGGTGCGCCCTCGAAAAGCGGCGGCGAGGTCGGCGAACAGCCACGGCCGGCCCAGGCAGCCGCGGCCGACGACGACACCCGCGCAGCCGGTCTCGCGCACCATCCGCAGCGCGTCCTCGGCCTCCCAGATGTCACCGTTGCCGAGCACCGGGATGTCGAGCAGGTCGACGAGCTCGGCGATCGGCGCCCAATCGGCGTGACCGCCGTAGAAGTCCGCGGCGGTGCGGCCGTGCAGCGCCACGTGCGCCACCCCGGCATCCTGGGCGCGCAGTCCGGCCTCGCGGTACGTACGGTGCTCGGCGTCGATGCCCACTCGCATCTTGACGGTGACCGGAATGGCGCCGCGGGCCTCGCGCACGGCGGCCCGCACGATGTCCTGGAACAATCCGATGCGCCACGGCAGCGCCGACCCGCCGCCCTTGCGCGTCACTTTCGGCACCGGGCAGCCGAAGTTGAGGTCGACGTGGTCGGCGCGGTCCTCCTCGACGATCATCCGCACGGCGGCGCCGACCACGGCGGGATCGACGCCGTAGAGCTGGATCGAGCGTGGTGTCTCGTCGGACTCGAAGCGGATCAGTCGCAGGGTCTTCGGGTTGCGCTCCACCAGCGCGCGCGTGGTGATCATCTCGCTGACGAACAATCCACCGGCCTGCCCGGGCGAGAGCTCGTCGGCCATCGCCTCGCGGCACAGCCGGCGAAACGCCGTATTGGTGATCCCGGCCATCGGCGCGAGCACCACCGGCGGGTCGGCGATCACCCGATCCGAGAGCCGCAGCACCGAGGGCGCGATGGCGGTCACCGGGTCAGCACCCCGGCAGCTGTGCCGCCAGGTACCGCTCCACCTGGTCGAGGGCGACCCGCTCCTGCTTCATCGAGTCGCGCTCGCGCACGGTGACGGCGTCGTCGTCGAGGGTGTCGAAGTCGACCGTGAGGCAGAACGGCGTACCGATCTCGTCCTGACGTCGATACCGGCGTCCGATCGCCTGCGCGTCGTCGAAGTCGACGTTCCAGTTCCGGCGCAGCGTTGCCGCCAGATCGCGCGCCTTGGGCGACAGGTCGGCGTTGCGCGAGAGCGGCAGCACCGCGGCCTTCACCGGCGCCAGCCGCTTGTCCAGCCGCAGCACCGTGCGCTTCTCCAGCACGCCCTTCGCGTTCGGCGCTTCGTCCTCGGTGTAGGCGTCGAGCAAGAACGCGAGCACCGCGCGGGTGAGCCCGGCGGCCGGCTCGATCACGTACGGCGTGTACCGGGTGTTGGCGGCCTGGTCGAAGTAGGTGAGATCGACACCGGAGTGTTCGGTGTGCGTTTTGAGATCGAAATCGGTGCGGTTGGCGATGCCTTCGAGCTCGGCGAACGCGGTGCCCCCGAAGCCGAAGCGGTACTCGATGTCGACGGTGCGCTTCGAGTAGTGGGACAACTTCTCCTGCGGATGCTCGAAGTAGCGCAGGTTGTCGGGGTTGATGCCGAGATCGACGTACCAGTTCCACCGCTGCTCGAGCCAGTACTCGTGCCATTGCTCGTCGGTGCCCGGCTCGACGAAGAACTCCATCTCCATCTGCTCGAACTCTCGGGTCCGGAAGATGAAGTTCCCCGGCGTGATCTCGTTGCGGAAGCTCTTGCCGGTCTGGGCGATGCCGAACGGCGGCTTGCGACGGGCGGTGTTCAGCACGTTGAGGAAGTTGACGAAGATGCCCTGCGCGGTTTCCGGGCGCAGGTAGTGCAGCGCGGAGTCGTCCTCGACCGGGCCGAGGTAGGTGCGCAGCATGCCGCTGAACTGCTTCGGTTCGGTCCACTGGCCGCGGGTGCCGCAGTTGGGGCAGGCCACCTCCGCCAGCCCGTCCTTCGGCGGGCGCCCCTTGCGCGCCTCGAACTCCTCCTCGAGCTGGTCGGCGCGATAGCGCCGGTGGCAGTGCTGGCATTCGGTGAGCGGGTCGGAGAACGTCGCCACGTGGCCGGACGCCTGCCACACCTGCGGCGAAAGGATCACCGCGGAATCGATGCCGACGATGTCGTCGCGGCCCTGCACCATGGTCTTCCACCACTGGCGCCGCACGTTCTCCTTCAGCTCGACGCCGAGCGGGCCGTAGTCCCAGGCCGAACGGGTGCCGCCGTAGATCTCGCTGGACGGGAAGACGAATCCGCGCCGTTTGCTCAGGTTGACGACGGCGTCGTTGCGGGCGGCGGATGGGTCGGCGGGCACTGCGACTCCTGCGATTGCTGCTGGGACGAAGACTCCAGGGTATCCGGGCCGGTGCGGCAGGCGCGCCGCCGCTCGATCCGGTTGGCCAGCACGTGGATCAACCACGCGGCAAGTGCGCCCGCGATGCAGTCGGCCACGTAATGCTCGGCCGTGTAGACCAGGCTGAAGGTCATGACGAGCGGATAGGCCACCAGCAGCGGCCGCCACCACCGGTTCACCCGCTTCCACATGAAGATGACGAACAGCATGGTGCCGCCGAGGTGCAGGGACGGGATCGCAGCCACCGCGTCGGCCACCGCGTAGCCCTTGTGCAGCAAATCGTGCGCCACCGACAGGTGCAGTTCGAAGAAGCCGCGCCCGACGATGCGTTCGATGTACGGGTTCGCACCCGGCTGCGACGACGTGTAGGGCCCGAGCAGGTTCCCGTCGACCGCATGGGCGGGCAGGTTCATGCACGCGGGGTCGTTCGGATGACCGGCCACGTCCTTCGCGGTGCACAGCGCGGCCGCCCACGGGGGTGCGGACGGCATGAGCAGGAAGATCGCGAAGGCGAAGAACGACAGCGCCACGAACCGCAGCGCCCACCGGTAGAAGTCGGCGCGGCTGCGCAGCCACAGCACGCCGGCAGTCACGTAGGGCAGGAAGAAGAACGAGAAGTAGCAGATGCACGCCACGACGTCGTACCAGCGCACGTCCGGGTGCTTGAGCCGCTCCTGCAGCCAGATCGTCGGCTCGTGGCCGAGGAACAGCCAGCGGTCGACGTCGATCTGGGGCTGCCACCAGGTGGGCATCCCGACGGTGTCCGACAGCCCGCGCAGGTAGTCGTAGACGATGAGCACCGCCGCGAGCGGCACGAAGTCGATGACCACCCACGCCAGCCACACCGGGTGGCGACCGATGCTGCACACCGCGAGCCCGACCGCGATCCACAGGAGCAGGCCCTCGCGGTCGAACGGAATGCCGACCGTGACGGCGTAGTAGACGATGACCGCCAGATAGACGGTGATCGCACCCCACCGCAGGCCACGCAGCACCTGGCCGCCGGTGGTGTCCGGCGGCAACCAGTCGCCGCGCTCGCGCCACGATCGGGGCAGCCGCGTCGAGAGTCGCCACCGCGCAGGTTTGAGAGGTGGTGCGGCGGGCTCCGGGTCGGGCGGTGCGGTCTGTTTCTGTTGGACCTCGGTCGATTCGCTCACCGCGCCGGCTCGCCGTCGGGATCGCGGTCACTGCCGTGTACCGCTACGGCGCCCCCGGGCGCGACGTCGGCGAGCGCCTCGAAGCCGCTGGGCAGATCCTGTGCCTCGCCGAGCAGCGTGGTGGCGCGCAGCTTGACGTCGTAGTTGCCGAGCGCACGGCGGTAGGAACCGACGTCGGCCCACTCGGTGAGCAGCAGCCAGGCGTTCGGGTCGTCGGTGGAGCGGCCCAGCGTGCCGCGCAGGTAGCCCGGGCGCGCGGCCAACGCGGCGAGCGCTTCCTGTGCCCGGGCGGCGAAGTCCGGCGCGTCGGCGTCGAAGTGGGTCACAGCGATCATTGCGGCGCGCTGACCGGCCCCGCCGCGCCGAAGCGCCGGTCGCGTTGGGCGTAGGCGAGGCACGCCTGCCACAGGTGCGTGCGGTCGAACTCCGGCCATGGGGTGTCGACGAACATCAGCTCGGCGTAGGCGGATTGCCAGAGCAGGAAGTTGGAGGTGCGCTGTTCGCCGGAGGTGCGGATGAACAGGTCGACGTCGGGCAGCCCGGGTTCGTCGAGGTAGTTGTCGACAGTCCGTTCGTCGATCTTCGCCGGGTTCAGCCGGCCGTCCTGCACGTCGCGGCCCATCTTGCGGATCGCGTCGACGAGCTCGGCCCGACCGCCGTAGTTCACGCAGAACTGCAGGGTCAGCCGGTCGTTGTCGCGGGTGTACTGCTCGGCATCCTCGAGCTGGCTGATGACGCTGCGCCACAGCCGGGGGCGCCGGCCGGCCCATCGGATCCGAACCCCCAGGGCGGCGAGCTCGTCGCGGCGACGCGCGATCACCTCCTTGTTGAAACCCATCAGGAAGCGCACCTCCTCCGGCGAACGACGCCAGTTCTCGGTGGAGAACGCGTAGGCGGAGATGGTCGACACGCCGAGCTGGATGGCGCCGTGCAGCACGTCCATCAGCGCCGCCTCGCCTGCCCGGTGCCCTTCGGTGCGGGGCAGCCCCCGCTCGTGGGCCCAGCGGCCGTTGCCGTCCATGACGATCGCGACGTGGCGCGGGACCAGCTTCGCCGGAATGGCCGGCGGCTGGGCACCCGAGGGGTGCGGCGGGGGATCCGGCCAGGCGCTGCGGGCGCGCTGGGTCGGGGCGGTCATCGAGCCAGGCTATCCCGGCACCGCCGCGGTCGCCGGTCACGATCTCGTCGCTCTCATCAGGCCGGGTCGCTCGGAGATCGGTTGCCCGCTCTGATGGAATCGGACCCATGCCGCCGCAGATCGTGCCGCCCAAGCTGGGCCCCGGTGACCGGGTTGCCGTGGTGTCCCCGTCGTTCGCCGCGCCCGGGGCCTTCCCGGCGGTGCACGGTGTCGCGATGGCCAGGTTGCGCGACGAGTTGGGGCTCGTCCCGGTGGAGTATCCGACCACCCGTCGGGTGGGTGCGACGCCCGCCGACCGCGCGGTCGACCTGCACGCGGCGTTCGGCGATCCGACCGTGCGGGCGGTGTTCTCGAGCATCGGCGGCGACGACCAGATCACCGTGCTGCCGCACCTCGATCCGGCGATCCTGTGCGCCGACCCGAAACCGTTCTTCGGGTTCAGCGACAACACCAATCTGCTCAACTGGTTGTGGTTCCACGGACTTCGCGGTTACCACGGCGGGTCGACCCAAGTACACCTCGGCCGGGCGAGCGGCACCCACCCGACGTCGATGCGTTCGCTGCGGGCTGCGCTGTTCGAACGCGTCGACCTCCCGCTCGAGCCGGTCGAGACGTTCTCCGAGGACGAGGTGCAATGGGACGACCCGGACTGGGCGAACGCCAGCCCGATCCTCCTGCCGGGTAGCGGCTGGACCTGGCACCAACCCGACCGGGTGGTGCGGGCGCCGACCTGGGGCGGCAACCTGGAGATCCTCGGCTGGACGCTCGCGGTGTCGCGATGGGTGCTCGACCCCGCCGCCTACGACGGCTGCGTCTTGCTGCTGGAGACCTCCGAGGAGATGCCGCCTGGTGAGGAGGTGTTCCGCATCCTGCGCAACGCCGGCGAACGCGGGCTGCTCGAACGCTTTCCGGCGGTGGTCTGCGCCCGGCCGAAGGCGTCGTTCTACGCGAACTACCGCCCGCCCGAAGACCGCCCCGCGTATCGCAACGAGCAACGCGACGCGGTGCTGCGTGCGTTCGCCGATTACAACCCGGCCGCGATGATCGTCTTCGACGTCGACTTCGGGCACACCGATCCGCAGTGGGTGCTGCCGTACGGCGGCGAGGTCACCGTCGACGGCCCCGGGCGACAGGTGATCGCCCACTACTGAGCGACACTCAGTAGGTGAACAACCTCGTCCAGTCGTCGGGCCAGACCTGACCGAAGAACTCGGTGTCGGGCAGATTCGCCCGCTGCCAGCGGGTGACCGCCGTGGCTGTGGGTTTCTCGAACCGACCGTCGCACCAGCCCGACTTCACGTCGTCGACGCCGGGCACCATCTTCAACGCCACCAGCCGGGCCTGGATCGCCCGCACGCTCTTGCGCTCGAGTGCGTTGACGCCGCCGTGGCTGCGGTCCGGGCCGGTGATGAGCCCGAAGTACTCGCCGCGCGGCATCCAGTCCGGCCAGGGCCGGCGCAGGTGTGGCCCGTCGGCATGGTGTGGCGTCGGTCCGTCCTGGTGATGCGGTGTGGCTCCGCCGGCGGCCTGCAGATGTGACCCGCATCCGCTTCGCAACAGGATGTTCTCGTCGGCGTTCTTGCCGTACCAGTAGTTGCCGGTCTGCCAGATCGCCGCCGGCGTGACGTCCTGAGCACGGTCGACGAGCTGCCGCCCCTGATGTGCAGGCTGGTACGGCAGACCGTCGTCGGACCACGACCCGGCGTTCGGGCGCCACCCGAAACCGATCACGCCCGCACCGAGCGCGTGGCGCAGGTACGGCGTGCCGGCGTAGGCGGCAACCACGTAGTGGCTGTCGAGGGCGGCGTTGTACGCGTCGAGGTACGCATCGGCCTGGGCCCACTGGCCGCGCAACGGCGCGGCATCCCACGAGACGTAGATCGCCGCGCCGCGGTTGAGCCCGCGCGACTTCCAGAAGGCCAGATCCGCTCGCCCGTCCGCCCGCCCGGCGGCCCGACCTTCGGTGATGCGCGTCTCGTACCATTCGGAATTCGCAATGAAGTCCATGCCGGCGGCGACCGCCGCGGCGATCTCACCCGGCTTGCACAGTTTGAATTGCGCCTTCGGGTCCGTCCGCCCGGCACCGGCGCTGTAGCGGAGCATGAACCGCCCGCCGTCGCGCTGAATCCGGTTCGGTGCCAGACCGGCTCCGCTGAAGTCGATCCCGACATCCCCGACGCTCAGTTGACCCATCGCCATACCCCCGTTCGTGTGCAAGGTGGACGCGCCGGGGTGAGCCCCAAATACCCGTTGGGCACGCGTTGCGCAGGTCGGGCGCGCAAGCGCGATGAGACGGTCACCCACCGTCGCAGCCGTGCACAGAGTGTTGCGATGCGCGGGGTTTCCTGCCTACCCTGCGCCCGCGGGGGTATCGCGCACCAGTTCAAGGGGTGGCATATGTCCGCATCGGTGGTGTCCTAATGCCACGTATCGCCAAAACCTTCGCCTGCGCGGCGATGTCGCTGCTGACCATCGGGCTGTTCCTCGCCGTCCCGACTCCGGCACAGGCCTCGGTCGTCCGGTACTACCACGCCCTGATTTCTCCCAGCTACGCCGGAACGCACTATTCGTACTGGTACCGGATCCCGGCCGCCGCGACGATCAGTGTCGACTCCTCGTGTGGCAACGGCGGCTGGGTCGAGGTCATCGATTCTCGCGGCGCCCGGGTGTGGGGGCCGCACCTGGTCTCGCCGTCGCGGCAGGCGCACTACGTCCATGCCCAGGTCAACCGGTCGGCCACGCGAGCGGTTCATCACGCACTCGGCCGGGCGATGCACGATCGAGGTGGCAGCGTGGAACACGGGCGCCCCACCGGTGCCGTCGTGGACCTTCCCGAGTGCGCTCACCACCGGAGCCCACGGGACCCTTTCGCCCTACAGCGGACCCTGCACGATCACCACGGCCAACACGATCATCTCGAGCAGGACGATCAGCTGCTCCACGGTGGCGATCATGGCCAGGAACGTGCAGATCAGGAACTCGAAGCTCAACGGCAACATCTGGCTCGACCAGGACGTCATGCACGCCCAGGGCCAGTCGGACTGGTCGGTGTCGGTGAGCGACTCGGAGATCGACGCGGGCACGTCGGGGGTGAACGGCGCGATCTGCTGCGGCAACTACTCGCTGCTGCGAGCCAACCTGCACGGCGGTCACAACGCTGCGCAGTGCGAGAACGGCGCGTCCTACTGCACGATCACGGACTCGTGGCTGCACGGACAGCTCGACGGCGCCCCGGTCGGCTCGAACCATCTCGGCGCGTTCCTGCACGACGGAGACAGCCCCGCGACGCTGACGCACAACACGATCGCCTGTGACCACGCGGTGGAGAACGGCGAGGGCTGTACGGGCGACGTCAACCTCATCGCCAACTTCGGCCCGATGCACGACGTGACCATCCAGAACAACTACCTCGTCGCAAATCCTGACTCGGCGTACTGCACCTACGGCGGCGGTGCGGGCGCCGGGGGCGAATCGGCATACATGGTCAGGTCGAACCACATCGTGTACCGCAACAACGTGTTCGGCCGGACCGCGTCGCAACGCAACGGGCACACCACCAGCCAGTGCGCCGACTACGGCCCGGTGACCGGCTTCGACCCCAACGGGGTCGGCAACGTGTGGAGCAACAACACCTGGAACACCGGCGGCTGGACCGCTGCGGCCAACTGACCTCAGGCCCGGTCGACGAGCGGCAGCGAACGCAACCCGCGCTCCAGGTGCCATTGCAGGTGTGCCGCAACCAGTCCGCTGGCCTCGCGCCGCGCCGTCGCGTCGCTGATGTCGGCGGCGCCCCAGTCGCCGCCGAGCAGCGCAATCATCAGACCGACGGTGGCCGGTTGCGGACGCGCCGAGCCGGCTGGGCGGCACTCGTCGCACACGGCGCCGCCGGCGGCGACGTTGAACGCGCTGTGCGGGCCCGGCCGCGAGCACTTGGCGCACTCGGACAGCGCCGGTTCCCAGCCGGCGTTGGACATCGCCCGGATGAGGAAGGCGTCGAGGATCAGGCTCGGTTCGTGTTCGCCGACGGTCAGTGCGCGCAATGCGCCGACCACCAGCAGGTAGAGGCGCAGCGCGGGCTCGCCCTCCTCGGTCATCCGCTCGGCGGTCTCGCAGATCACCGACGCGGCCGTCCAGCGGGCGTAGTCACCGGCCAACTGGGCGCCGAACGGCGCGATCGACTCGGTCTGCTGGACGACGTCGAGGCCGCGCCGGCCGTCCGGCGCGGCCTGTCCCTCGGGCAGCCGCGAATACAGCTGGACGTCGATGTGGCTGCCGGGTTCGAGACGGGCGCCGAAGCGCGAACTGGTGCGCCGAACGCCTTTGCCCACCGCACGCACCCGTCCGTGCCGCCGGGTGAGCAGCGTGACGATGCGGTCGGCCTCGCCGAGCTTGTGCACCCGGAGGACGACGGCGTCGTCGCGATAGAGCGGCATTACTCGATGGTCGCACCGGACAGCGACGACGCCGGTTGCGCCGCGCGGTCAGGCGAGTGCCGGAGCCGCGCATGCAGCACGATCGCGAGCAGCGCCATCATCAGCCCCGCACCGATGGTGACGAGGAACGCCGCACGCGCGCCGTGCGCGTCGGCGATCCGGCCGACGAGCGACGCGCCGCCGCCGTAGCCGAACGACAGCCCGGTGATCAACCAGGCGAGACCCTCGGTGAGCGACGCCGCGGGCACCAGCCGTTCGATGAGCCCGAAGGCGGTGATCAGCGCGGGGGCGATGCCGAAGCCGACGACCACCGTGACGACCGCGAGCGTGGCGACGTTCACCGCGGCCAGGAACAGCAGCGGCAACAGACCGAAGGCCAGCGCCTGCAACCGATACCGGTCGAGCAGGTCACGATGCCACTGGCGGGCGCCGTAGAGGAATCCGGCGCTCGCGCTGCCGAGCGCCAACGACGCCAGTACGGCGCCGCTCAACGCACGCTGTCCGTGCTGGCTGCAGAACGCAATGATCGTGACCTCGGCGCTGGCGAAGATCATGCCCATCGCCACCGCGTACAGCGTCAGCAGCGGCATGCCGCGCTCGAGCACCGCCGAGCGTTGGTGCACGGCGCCCTGCGGGTGCGGCGGCGGCTCGCTGTCGTGCAGCACGGACAGCCGCAACGCACCGGCGAGCACCAGCGCCACAGCGACGTAGAGCACCAGCACCGGTCGGAGCTGGGTGGCGATGAGCGTGGCGATCAGCGGCCCGATGACGAAGATCACTTCGTCGAGCGCGGACTCGAGCGAGTAGGCGGTGCTGAGCTCGGGGCGACCGGCGAGCACGTACGACCACCGGGCGCGCATCAGCGATCCGACCGACAGATAGGTGAATCCGGACACCGCGGTCGGGACGAGCAGAGTCCAGTTCGGCCAGCCCGCGCTGAAGCAGATCGCGAGCAGCACGGTGGCCGCTGCATGCACGATCGACGACGCCGATCAGCAGCCCGCGTTGGCCCATGCGGTCGCTGACCCGCGCGAGCAACGGGTTGCCGATGCCGTTGGCGATCACGTATATGGCACTGAGCACCCCCGCGAAGCTGTACTGGCCGGTGCGCGCGGACACGATCAACACCAGGCCGATCGGGTAGATCGCGATGGGGATTCTCATGACGAAACCCGCGGAGCAGAACGCCGCGGTACCCGGGACCTTGAAAACGGTCCGATAAGCCCCGAACACGTCAGAATCCCAATCGATCGAGCTTCTTCGGATCGCGCTGCCAATCGCGTTCGACGCCCACGTGCAGGTCGAGGTGCACCCGTTCGCCGAGCAGCGCCTCGATGCCGGCGCGGGCGGTGACGCCGATGCGCTTGAGCCGTTCGCCGCGGTTGCCGATGACGATGCCCTTCTGGCTGTCGCGTTCGAGGTGGATGGTGGCGAACACCTCCTGCAGCCCGTTCTCGCGCCGGCGCATCTCGTCGATGGTGACGGCGATGGAATGCGGCAGTTCGTCGCGCACCCCGTCGAGCGCGGCCTCCCGGACGAGCTCGGCGATCCGCGTCTCGATGTCGTTGTCGGTGGTGAGGTCGTCGGGGTAGAGCTGGGGGCCCTCGGGCAGGTTGGCCACGAGCAGGTCGGCGAGCAACTCGACCTGGGCGCCGGACACCGCCGACACCGGCACGATCTCGACGAACTCGCCCAGCTCGGACACCGCGAGCAGCTGCTCGGCGACCCGCTGCTTGGACACCGCGTCGGTCTTGGTGACGATCGCGACCACCGGCGCCCTGAGGTCACGCAGTTCCGCGGCGATGAACCGGTCGCCGGGCCCGATGCGCTGGTCGGCGGGCAGGCAGAATCCGACGACATCGACGTCGGCCAGAGTGGCACGCACGACGTCGTTGAGCCGCTGCCCGAGCAAGGTGCGCGGGCGGTGCAGCCCCGGGGTGTCGACGAGCACCAGCTGCGCGTCGTCGCGCGTCAGGATGCCGCGCACGGCATGCCGGGTGGTCTGCGGCTTGTCGCTGGTGATCACGATCTTCGCCCCGACCAGCGCGTTCGTGAGCGTGGATTTGCCGGCATTGGGACGTCCCACGAAGCAGCAAAAGCCCGAACGGAACGTCACCTGCCCATTCTCCCATCCAGCAGTCGACGTCATTGGCCAGCACAATGAGCCGGTGCAGGTGACCAGACACGCCTACGGCCCGGATCCCGCGCAGTTCGGCGACCTCTACCGGCCCGCCGATGCTGCTCACCAGGGCACCGTCGTGATCGTGCACGGCGGCTTCTGGCGGGCGCGCTACCACCTCGACCTCGGGGCGCCGCTGGCCCGCGACCTCGCTGCGCACGGCTATTCCTGCTGGAACCTGGAGTACCGGCGGGTGGGCGCGGGCGGTGGCTGGCCGGGCACCTTCGAGGACGTCGCCGCGGGTATCGACCACCTCGCCACGCTCGGTGTCGACACCGCTTCCGTGGTCGCCGTCGGTCACTCGGCGGGCGGCCAGTTGGCCGTGTGGGCCGCCGGGCGACCGGCGCTGCCCGACGGGGCGCCGGGCAGCCGGCCGCGGGTGCGACTGTCCGGTGTCGTGGCCCAGGCCGGCGTGCTCGACCTCGCCGGCGCCGCGCGCCGCGGGGTCGGCGCGACCGCGGTCACCGACCTGCTCGGCGCCGGCCCGGACGAGGTGCCAGAGCGCTACCGGCTCACCGATCCGCTCCAACAGGTGCCGCTATCCGTTCCGGTCCTGTGCGTCCATGCGCCCGCGGACGAGAACGTGCCGCTGTGGCAGAGCAGTTCCTACGTCGAGGCGGCGACGCGGGCCGGCGCCGCGGCCGAACTTCGGGTGATCGACGGAGATCACTTCACCGTCATCGACCCCGATGCCCCGGCGTGGGAACTCATTCGCGGTGCGCTTCCCGACCTGCTGGCCGGGCGGCTGCCCACCGCGTCTCGATGAATGGCGAGTCCGACGGCTCAGTGGCGACCTAGCACGTCGCCACTCGGACGAAGTTCTCGTCACTCAGCGCAGGATGTCGCCACTCGGGCCGGCGTGGTGGACGACGGCGCCGGGGGCGAGGTCGCGCACGGCCTGCTCCCCCGCCGCGTCGGTGGCGTCGTCGCCGAGCACCACCGCGGCCTCGAGCCCCGGGGCCCCGGACGAGACCGCCATCGCAACCGCGACCTGCAGCGCGGACAACGACAGCGACGGCAGGTCGACGGTGGCTGCGACATAGGTGCGGCCGTCGCCGTCGCGCACCGCTGCACCTTGCGGCGCGCGGGTTCGCGCCCGGGCCGAGCGAGCCAGCGTGACCAGCTTCGCGTCCTCAGCGGCGAGCTCGGTCATGGTCGTCCTCCCGTGTCGAAGAGCGCTCGACC
This sequence comes from uncultured Actinomycetota bacterium, assembly GCA_963850835.1. GTDB lineage: Bacteria > Actinomycetota > Actinomycetes > Mycobacteriales > Jatrophihabitantaceae > Jatrophihabitans. The sequence goes on from CAWKNB010000016.1 coordinate 28,853, forward strand.
GGACGCTCGCCGTTCTCGGTGGCCAGCGGTTCGGGCACGCGGTGGACAAGCACGGTGTCGATGCGATTGCGCCGGCCGCCGACGTCCTCGGCGGTGAGCTCGAGCCCGTGCACCACGGCCACCGAGCCGGGGATCGGCACCCGGCCGAGCGCCTCGGCGAGCAGGCCGCCGACGGTCTCGACGTCGTCACGGTCGGGCAGCTCGATGTCGAAGAGTTCGCCGAGGTCTTCGACCGCGAGGCGCGCGGTGACCCGGGCGGTGTCGGCGTCGATGCGCTCGATCGGTGCACGTTCCACGTCGTACTCGTCGGTGATCTCACCGACGATCTCCTCGAGGATGTCCTCGATGGTGATGAGCCCGGCGGTGCCGCCGTACTCGTCGATCACGATTGCCATGTGCGAGCGCGCGGCCTGCATCTCACGCAGCAGCGCATCCACCGGCTTGGACTCGGGCACGTAGGCGACCGAGCGCATGACGTCGTCGACCACGGTCGTGCGGGCGCGGTCGGCGTCCTGGGCACGCCGGGCGAGATCCTTGAGATAGACGACGCCGAGGATGTCGTCGGCGCTCTCCCCGACCACCGGGATGCGGGAGAAACCGCTGCGCAGCGCGAGGGCGAGAGCCTGGCGCACCGACTTGCCGTGTTCGATCCAGACGATCTCGGTGCGCGGCACCATCACCTCGCGCGCGATGGTGTCGCCGAGGTCGAAGACGGACTGGATCATCTGCCGTTCGCCGTGCTCGACCACACCGCGTTCCTCGGCCATGTCGACGAGTTCGCGCAACTCGACCTCGGAGGCGAACGGCCCGTCGCGCAGCCCGCGCCCCGGCGTGATCGCGTTTCCGACCAGCACCAGCAATGCGGCCAGCGGATTGAAGATGCGGCCCAGCAACCGCACCCACCGGGCGCCGGACAGGGCCACCCGGTTCGGGTGCTGGCGGCCCAGCGTGCGCGGCCCGACGCCGATCAGCACGTAACAGACCAGGATCATCACGATGACCGTGAAGAACGCCACCGGCCACCGGGTGCCGAACTGCGAGCGGGCCACGATGGTGACCAGCACCGTGGCGGTGAGCTCGCAGGTCATCCGCAGCAGCAACAGCAGGTTCGTGTACCGCGGGCGGTCCTCCATGACCGCCCACAGCGCATTCGCGCCCTTGCGGCCCTCGCGCACGAACTCCTCGGCACGCGCCCGCGACACCCTCGCGAGCGCGGAGTCGACACCGGCGATCAGTCCGCCGATCGGCACCAGGCAGATCGCGACGACGAGCGCGACGATGTCGGCGGTGCTCAACGGGATCGGCCGCTGGGGGTGTCACGGATCTGGCCGTCGCCGCCGGGTGCCGGGGCACGGATCGGGGCGCGGTTGCCGGCCTTGACCCACTTGCGCAACAGCTCGGCCTGCAGCTCGAACATCTCTCGTTCGGTTGCGGCGTCGGCGTGGTCGTAGCCGAGCAGGTGCAAGATCCCGTGGGTGCACAGCAGGTGCAGCTCGGCCTCGGTCGAGTGGCCGGTCGAGGCCGCCTGGTCAGCGGCGACCGCCGGACACAGCACGACGTCACCCAGGACGGTCTCGGCCCCACCCTCGTCGGTGCCGGGCGGCGCGGACGGGTCGTGGCGTTCGGCCGGCCCGTCGGCTGCATCCATCGGGAAGGCCATGACATCGGTGGGCCCGGGCAGGTCCATCCACTGTTGGTGCAGCGCAGCCATGGTGTCGGCGTCGACCAACAGCACGGACAGCTCGGCGAGCGGGTCGATGTGCATCGTGTCGAGCACGAAGCCACCGAGCTGGGCGAGAGCGACCTCGTCGAGTTCGACGCCGCTCTCGTTGTTCACTTCGACGGTCATCGCGTCTGCCTCAGCGGCGCGGTGTGGCGTGCCGGGCGGCACTGTGCGGGCCGTCGCCGGTATGGGCACGCCGGTCGTGGCGCTCGTACGCGTCCACGATGTCGCCGACGAGGCGATGGCGCACGACATCGTTCGATGTCAGGTTCGCGAAGTGGATGTCCTCGACGCCGGTGAGGATCTCGCGCACCACTCGCAGGCCGCTGCGGGTGTCGCCGGGCAGGTCGATCTGGGTGATGTCGCCGGTGACGACCACCTTCGACCCGAACCCGAGTCGGGTGAGGAACATCTTCATCTGCTCGGGCGTGGTGTTCTGCGCCTCGTCGAGAATGATGAACGCGTCGTTCAGCGTGCGGCCGCGCATGTAGGCGAGCGGCGCGATCTCGATGGTGCCCGCCTGCATGAGCCGGGGCAGCGAGTCGGGATCGAGCATGTCGTGCAACGCGTCGAACAGCGGCCGCAGGTACGGGTCGATCTTCTCGAACAGCGTGCCGGGAAGGAATCCGAGACGCTCGCCGGCCTCGACCGCGGGGCGGGTGAGGATGATGCGGTTGACCTGCTTGGCCAGCAGCGCCTGCACTGCCTTCGCGACGGCGAGGTAGGTCTTGCCGGTGCCCGCGGGCCCGATGCCGAACACGATCGTGTGGTTGTCGATCGCGTCGACGTAGCGCTTCTGGTTCAGCGTCTTCGGCCGGATGTTCTTGCCCCGCCGGGACAGGATGTTGAGGCTGAGCACTTCGGCCGGGCGCTCGGTGGAATCGGCGGTGAGCATGCCGTAGACGCGGGTGACGGAGTCCTCGGAGAGGTGCTGGCCCGACTTGATCAGGTCGAGCAGTTCCTCGAAGAGCCGGACCGCCGTGGCGTTGTCGGCCGGGTCGCCGGTGATGGTGATCTCGTTGCCGCGCACGTGGACGTCGGAATCGAGGCGATTCTCGATGACCCGTAAGAGTTCATCCCGGGAGCCGAGCAGCGCGACCATGGCCTGCTCACCGGGCACGACGAGCGTCGTGGTGACGCGATCCGAACTCTGCGGGTGGTCGGATGGTCCGGTCAAGGCGTGCTTTCTGGTCGGCAAGCGTGGTCAGCATCCATGGTAGCCACCACCGACCGCCATATCACCCGGGCGGCCAGTCCATCGGCCGCCCGGCCAGGACGTGCGCGTGGACGTGGAAGACGGTCTGGCCGACACCGGCGCCGGTGTTGAACACGGTGCGGAAATCGGTCAGCCCGAGGTGCACCGCGACCGCGCGGACGCCGGCGAGCAGCGCCGCGGCGGTCTCGGGGTCCTGCGCGAGTGCGGTGATATCGGCGTGGTGGGCGCGCGGGACGACGAGGACGTGTGTCGGTGCCTGCGGGTTCAGGTCGGCGAAGGCGTAGGTCTGCGCGTCGGAGTAGACCTCGGTCGACGGGATGTCGCCCGCGACGATCTTGCAGAACAGACAGTCGTCAGCCATGGCGCAAACCTAACCGTTGGCGCGCGCGACGGTGAACCGGATCCGGGTGCGGATCGCGTAGTCGCCTTTGGCGGTGCGGGCGGCCTGGAATGCCTGTTTCGCCGCCTCACTGGCTGCCAGCAGGTCGGCGTCGGGGACGCGTTCGAGGGTGACCCGCTCGCCGTGCGACCACGCCCAGGCCAGCCAGTGGTCGGCGTCGAGGAAGCGGCTCTCGTAGTCGTGCTCGCTCACGTCGACGGCGTCGAAGCCGCAGCAGTGCAGCAGCTCCTCGATCCCGGCCGTCGTGCCGAGCGGTCCTTCGGGGTGACCGCGCTCGACGCCGCCGCCGACGATGAATGCGCCCACCGCCTCCATCGCGGCGTCGGCGGCCGCGTCGTGGGCCGCGAACGTCGAGAACGCGAACACCCCGTCGGGCCCGAGCATCCGGGCGTAGCACTCGATGGCGGCGCGCGGTTCGGGCAGCAGGTGCAGTGACAGCCCGGCGAGCACAGCATCCAGCGAACCGGGCGCGAAGTCGGGCCGCTCGGCGTCGCCCTGCGCCACCCGGACGTTGGCCAACGCGCGTTGTGCGGCCTCTGACGCGGGTCAGCTCCACCATCCGGGCGGACAGGTCGATGCCGTCGACATGGCCGTGCGGCCCAACCGCTGCGGCTGCGGCGAACAGCACCGCGCCGCGCCCGCATCCGACGTCGAGCACCCGCGAGCCCGGACGCAACCCGGATCGACGCACGAGGTCGCGACCGACCGGAGTGAAGAAGTCCACGCCGACGGCGTCGAAGGTCGCCGCGCTGCGGTCGAAGACGCCCGCGATGCGTCGCTTGGCGGACTCCGCGTCGAATCCGGTCATGCCAGGCATTCTGAGCCATCGCCGACCGTTGCTCGACCGGGGTATCAGCCGCGGCTCGGCCGGAAGCGATTTCAGCCGCGCAGCACCCAGGCGACGATCTCGCTGCGATTCGTGTACCCGAGCTTGCCGAGCACGCTGCGCACATGCGATTCGACGGTGCGCTCGGACAGGAACAGCCGTTCGGCGATGGCCTTGTTCGACATCCCGGTGGCGACCAGCGCGGCCACCTCGGACTCGCGGGCGGTCAGCGGGCCGGGTGCGGCCCGATCCCGGGCGAGCAGCTGATCGGCAACGCGCAGCCGGCCCGGCATGTCGAGCCGCCCGAATTCGGCCGCCGCAGCAGTGACGAGCTCGCCGATCGATTCCCCGGTGCCCGCGTCGTCGCGGGCGCGGCCGAGCGCCGCCAGCGTCTGCGCCAGTCCGAGGCGGCTCAGCGCCGTGTACGGCCGTGCCCCGATGCGGGCATTGAGCCGCACCGCGTCGCGGTAGTGGCTCAACGCAGCGTCATGGCGCCCGGCGATGCGCGCGAGCTCTCCGAGCACGCGGTCCATCGCGCCGTCGCTCCAGACGCCGCCTGACCCGTCGCCGGAGTACGAGTGCACGTACGGCACGAACAGCTCGTAGACCTGCTCGCACACTTCGGCGTCGTCGAGCAGCACCGCCACCTTGCCGATCTGGCCGACCGTGGCGGCCCAGCGGATGCCGACCGGAAAGGTGGCCGGCAGGTGCCGGAATTCCTCGAACTCCGCCCGCGCCGTTGCCAGGTCGCCGGCCAGCGCGTGGGCCAGCGGGCTGGAAATCCGCACCAGCGGCATCGGCGGCGCGTTCTTGATCACCTCGAAGAAGTCCGGCAGGAGATCGTCGGTCGCGCCCCGCAGCCAGCACAGTTCCAGCTGGAAGGCGTAGTCCATCCCCAGCATCGAGAAATCGCCGACGCGCAGGGCCAGCTCGCGGGCCTCGACGTTGGTGGTCCGGGCGGCGTCGAGGTCGCCGGCGAGGAGCTCGCGCACCGCGCGGTAGCGCAGGTAGTGCCAGCGAGCGAGCACCGAACCGCGCTCGCGGGCCACCCGTTCGACCTCGCCCAGCTCGCGCTGCGCCTCGGCGAGGTTGCCGAGCTGGAAGGCGGCATCCAACCGCCACACATGACCCCACAGCGCCGCGATCGGCTGGCTCGCCACCGCACCGAGTTCCACCGCCCGGCGCCCGAGGTCCAGCCGCTCGCGCACGGTGTGTGGCACCGAGATCGACAGATGTCGCGCCGAGATCGCGTCCAGGATCGCGTCCGGATCCCCGGAGCGCTCGGCCTCGGCGAGCGCCTCGGCCGAGAGCTCAGCGGCGCGCGGTCCACCCTCGGCCTCGGCCACGCCGATCGCGAGCTGCGCCTGCAGCCGGGCGCGGGTCGCATGGTCGTCGGGGCCGGTCCGCGCGAGCGCCCGCTCGCACAGGCGCGGGACCGCCCGGGTGACGTACGGATCACCCATGCCGTGGACGACGAGCGCGGCGCGTGCGAGCAGGTCCCCGCGCCCGGCGGACTCCGCCAGCTCGGCCGCGCGCTCGCAGGTCCGCACGCTGTCGGGCACCCGGTTGGCCAGGAACTGCGCCTCGGCGAGCCGGATCACCAGTTCGACGTACGCGCTGTCGTCGAGGCCGGCGGCGCCGGCCGCCGACACCGCGAGCGCGGCGAAGTCGGCCCCGTCGTCGAAGGCGAGCACCGCGCGGGCGTCGTCGTCGGCGCGCTGGGCCCAGCGTGCGCAGTTCGCGGCGGCGTCACGGCCGGCGACCCGCTGCCAGTGATAGGCGATCGAGCCGGCGGCGTCGTCCGGGCGGGTGCGCTCGAGCGCCGTCGCCGCTGCGCGGTGCAGGTCGGCGCGGTCGCCGATCGCGGCGTACACCGCGTCGCGGACCAGGGCGTGTTCGAACTGGACGCGACCGGAGCCGTCGACATCGCGCAGCACGCCGGCGTTGAACGCCGGGGCGAGCAGCCTGCGGATGTCGGCTTCGGCGGTGTCGAGCATCGCGGCGAGGACATCCGGCGCGACCCGTTCGCCCACCACCGCCGCCGCCTCGACGAGCTCGCGCGTCTGCGGGTCCAGCGCGGCCACCCGGGCTGCCACGAGACCGCGCAGCTGTGGGCGCTCGGACATCAGGCGCCGCGTGTCGGGCGCGGGTCCACCGGCAGCGGCGCGGGCCAGATCCTCGGCGACCAACCGGATCAGCAGCGGGTTGCCACCCGTCGTGTCCCGCAGGTGCTCGGCGAGCTCGACGTCGCGCTGGCCGCCGGTGAGGTGCGGGAGCCAGTCCGACACGTCGGCACTGGCCAGACCGGTCAAGGCGATCGGCGTGGCGAGATCGCCGCGCAGGAGGTCCGGCGCGAGGTCGGCGAACGGTCCGGGGACGCCGTCGCGGCAGGTGAGCACCACCGCGAGCGGCGCCGAAGGCAGCTCGGCGAGCAGGTGCCGCACGAGCAACACCGACGTGCGGTCGGCCCAGTGCATGTCCTCGAGCACCAGCAGCAGCCCGTCCGGAGCTGCGTTCGCACGGACCAGGTCGGTGATCGCCACGAACAGTCGGAACCGCGCGGCAGCGTCCGGCTCGCCGGCGTCGTGGCCCGGCAGGACCTCGGCACCGGGCCAGTCGCGCAGCGCGCGCAGCCACGGCCACAGCGGCGGCGCGCCCGGATCGTCGACCGCGTAGCCGGTGGCGACCCGCATGCCGCGCTCTGCGGCCCGGTCGGCGGCCGCGGCGGCGAGGCGACTCTTGCCGATCCCGGGCGGCCCGGTGAGCAGCAGCAGCGCACCGCGGCCGGCGCGCGCCTCGGCCAGCGCGCGTTCGACCCGGGCGAGTTCGGCGGTGCGCCCCACGATCGCCGCCATGGGCTCAGTATCGCGAATCAGTACTGCTTTGGGTGGTCGTACTGATGTCCGCATCGGCGACTGCCGCGAACCTGGAGCGGAATCAGAAACCAACTACTGGGAGAGCTACATGTACGCACAACTGGTCTACTTCGACGGACCTCGCAGCGCCGAACTGGTCGCCGCCAGCGAGCGGGCGGGCCGCGAACGCATCGAACCCGCCATGTACGCCGACCCGCAGCAGCGAGCCGCGCACGTTGCCACGTACGCGCTGCGGCAGCCCGACGGCGCAGAGGTCGTCATCGTCATCTGCGATTCCGAGGCGGCACTCGACCGCGGTCGCGAGATCATCATGGGCACCGAGTTGCTGCCCGACGAGGACGCGGCGCTGTTGACCGAACCGGACCGGGTCGAGCGCTACCAGGTCGTCTACGCCGCCGAGCACGGCGTGCCGGTCGAGGGTGTGTCGGCATGACCGCGGTGCAGGTGCGACCCGGACGGTGGGAGTTCGTCGGATCGCTGAGCAGCGCCGGGTTCGCGGTTCGCAATTTCGGCTTCAAGACGGTCCGCGGGCAGCTGCCCGTCCGGGCCGCCCGGGTCGACGTCGACGAGTCAGGTCGCCCGACAGCCGTGCACGCGACACTCGACGTCGCGGGGATCGACACCGGCAACGCGCGCCGCGACCGCGACCTGCGCGGCCGGCGGCATCTCGACACCGCGCAGTATCCGGTCCTGACCTTCGCGGCCGCCTCGGTCGAGCAGGTGGGCGACACGGAGTGGGTCGTGGCCGGCCGGCTGGCCGGGCACGGCGCGAGCGTGGACGTGTCGATGCAGGCCCGGGTGACGGCGACGCGCGAGGGCGGCATCGCCGTCTCGGCGATCGGCGAGTTCGATCGGCGCGCACTCGGCATCGACGCGCCGCGCTTCCTCATCGGCCGGCGCATCGCGATCGACATCAATGCCGTGTTCAGCGCCACGGTGCCCCAGGCCTCCGGACCCCACGCAGCCGAGTGGTGCGTTCCCGGCTGAGTGGCGCGCTGTAACGCTCGGGCGGGCGTCAGGACCAGCGGCCGAGGCGCACCGACAGCGCCGCGAGGGCCGCGCCGCCGGCGGTCGAGGTGCGCAGCACCGGCGCACCGAGGCGCACCGACCGGGCGCCCGCGGCGGTGAGGGTCTCGATCTCCTCCGGCGCCACGCCCCCCTCGGGCCCGACGACGAGCAGCACATCGCCGACAAGCGGCAACTCGGCGACGGCGAGGGCGACGTCGGCGTCCTCGTGCAGCACGAGAGCGGCGGCTGCGCGTCGCGCCCGGTCGCAGGCGTCGGCGGTGGACGCGAGGGCGGCGACAGCCGGGATGCGGGGCCGGCGGCTCTGCTTGGCCGCCGCCCGCGCCGTGCTCCGCCAGCGACCCAAGGCCTTCTCCCCGCGGGCACCGTGCCACTGCACCACCGACCGCGCCGCCGCCCACGGCACGATCTCGTCGACGCCGAGCTCGGTCATCATCTCGACCGCGAGCTCGGCGCGCTCGCCCTTGGCCAGGGCCTGCACGACCACCAGTCGCGGTTGCATGACCGGCACCCACTCGCGGGTATCGATTCGCAGGGCCACGCCGTCGCCGGTCACGCCGGCCACCGCGCAGTGCAGCAACAGGCCGGCCCCGTCGGCGACCAACACCGGCTCGCCAGGTCGCACCCGGAGCACCCGGGCCGCGTGGTGGCCCTCGTCACCGACGAGGTACAGCTCGTCCCCGGGCGGGATCTCGGCGAGCAGGAAGAGCGGCGGTGTCATCCGTCGGGCTATTGCCGGAAGGCGTCGCGCACCTTGCCGAACAAGCCGGCGGACTTCGTCGTGATGGCGACGTCCTCGTCACGCAGCTCGGCGAGTTCGCGCAGCAGCCGCTCCTGCTCCTCGTCGAGCCGGGTGGGGGTGCGCACCTCGACGTGCACGTAGAGGTCACCACGCGTGGAGGTGCGCAGCTTCGGCACGCCCTTGCCGCGCAGGTGCAGCACTGCCCCGCTCTGGGTGCCGGGCCGGATCTCGAGCTTCTCCTCGGCGTCGAGCGTGGTGAGCACGAGATCGCTGCCGAGCGCGGCCGACGTCATCGGCACGCCGATGGTGCAGTGCAGATCAGCACCCTCGCGGGCGAACGTGTCGTGCTGCAGCTCGGCGATCTCGATGTAGAGGTCGCCGGCCGGGCCACCGCCGGGACCGACCTCGCCCTGTCCGGCGAGTCGGATCCGCATGCCGTCCTCGATGCCGGCCGGGATGTCGACGGTCTTGTTGCGGCGCGCCCGCACCCGGCCCTCGGCGCCGCACGTGGGGCACGGCGAGGGGATCTGCTCACCGGTGCCGGCGCACGCCGAGCAGGCGCGGGTGGTCATCACCTGGCCGAGGAAGGACCGCTGCACCGACTGGATCTCCCCCGCGCCCCCGCAGGTGGCGCAGGTGCGCGGCTTGGTGCCGGGCGCACAGCCGTTGCCGTGACACGTCTCGCACACGATCGCGGTGTCGACGACGATCTCGCGGCGGGTGCCGAACGCGGTCTCCTCCAAGGTGAGCGAAACCTGCAGCAGCGCGTCGGCGCCGGGCCGCACCCGGCTGCGCCGCCCGCGGCCGCCGCCCATCGGGCCGCCGCCGCCGAAGAACGCCTCGAACACGTCGCCGAAGCCGCCGAAGCCGCTGAACGGGCTGCCGCCGGCGGTGGCCCCGGACTGCGAGAGCGGGTCGCCGCCGAGGTCGACGATGCGCCGCTTCTCCGGGTCGGAGAGCACCTCGTAGGCGGTGGTGACGGCCTTGAACCGATCCTGGGCGGACGGGTCCGGATTCACGTCCGGATGCAGTTCCCGGGCGAGCTTGCGGTAGGCGCGCTTGATCTCCTCCGGAGTGGCGTCCTTGCGCACGCCCAACATCCGGTAATAGTCGCGCGGAGCCTCAGGCACGAACGGTCCGTCCTCGAGAAGTAGGGCTGGCACTCAATCTTGTTGAGTGCCAGATCCAGGGTAGCTCAGCGATCCTCGAGCAACGTGCCGACGTAACGCGCGACCGCCGCCACCCGGGCCATGGTGTGCGCGTAGTCCATCCGTCGCGGACCGAGCACGCCGACGGCCCCGACGGCCGCGCCGTGCACGCCGTACCCGGTCGACACCACTGCCGCCGTGGCAAGACCCTCGTGCTGGGTTTCGTTGCCGATGCGCACCAGCACCTTCGACGAGGACACCGACTGGTCCAGCAACCGCAACAGCACCACCTGCTCCTCGAGCGCCTCCAGCACCGGCCGGATCGCGGGGAAATCGACCGTCTGCTGGCTGAGGTTGGCCGTACCGCCGAGCACCATGCGGTCGCTGCCCGGTTCCACCAATGCCTCGAGCAGCACAGTCGCGAGCGTGGCAAGCAGGCCGCGCAGCCGCACGTCGACGTACTCGGGCATGTCCGACACGATCTCCGGCGTCTCGGACAGCGCGTGGTCGCGCAGCCTGGCATTGAGGGTGGCGCGCAGCTCGAACACGTCCTCCTCCGGCACCGGCGCGGCGAGATCCACCATGCGCTGCTCGACTCGGCCGGTGTCCGTGATCAACACCACCATCAACCGGGTGGTGGAGATCGTGACGAGCTCGAGATGTCGCACCCGGCTGCGGGACAGTGTCGGGTACTGCACCACGGCGACGTTGCGGGTGAGCTGGGCGAGAGCGCGCACCGCGCGGTGCAGCACGTCGTCGAGATCGACCGCGCCGTCGAGGAACGTGGTGATCGCACGTTTCTCGGCGCCGCTGAGCGGCTTGATGTCGGTCAGGCGGTCGACGAACATCCGGTAGCCGGCATCGGTGGGCACCCGGCCCGCGCTGGTGTGCGGCTGGGCGATCAGGCCGTCTTCCTCGAGCGCGGCCATGTCGTTGCGGATGGTGGCCGAGGAGACGCCGAGATTATGACGTTCGACGAGCGTCTTGCTGCCCACCGGCTCGTTGGTGGTGATGTAGTCCTCGACGATGGCGCGCAGTACCGCGAGCTTGCGGTCCTCGACTCCCACGGCGGCCTTCCCTTACTGGTCGGTACCCCAGTTTAGGCGGGGTGAGATCGGGACCGGTCGATACGATCACCGTTCGACGAATGGGACAGGCGGGGCAACACGTGATTTTCAAGGCAGTACGCGACGGTCGGCCGTACCCGAACCACGGCCTTTCGTCGCGGGACTGGGCCGGTGTGTCACCGCGCACGGTCCGGCTCGACGAACTCACCACGACCAAGCGCGAACTCGCCCTCGATCACCTGCTCGACGAGGATTCGACCTACTACGGCGACCTGTTCCCGCACGCGGTCGCCTGGCACGGGGAGATCTACCTCGAGGACGGACTGCACCGCGCGCTGCGGGCCGCGCTGCAGGGCCGCAACACCCTGCACGTGCGGATCCTGGATCTCGACGCCGTGCGTCCCAGCGCCTGAGGGCCGGGGCGCTCAGGCGACCAGCAGTTCCTTGACGACGGCGTCGGCCATCAGCCGGCCGCGCTGGGTGAGCACGACCCGGCCGCCCTCGAACAGCTGCTGGTCGACGAGGCCCCAGGTGGCGAGCTGGGGCACGATGCCCTGGGCCGGCCGCGGCAGGTCCAGCATCGACAGCCCCTCCCGGCGCCGCACCCCGAGCATCACCCGCTCGGTGAAGCGGGCCTGCTCGTCGAGGGTCTCGCGGCCGGCTGCCGGGCTGTGGCCGGCGTCGAGCGCCGCCGCGTAGCGCGACGGGTGCTTCACGTTCCACCACCGCACCCCGCCGATGTGGCTGTGGGCACCGGGCCCGAAACCCCACCAGTTGGCGTCGCTCCAGTACAGGTCGTTGTGCCGGCAGCGGCCCGCGGGCGTTCGGGCCCAATTGGAGATCTCGTACCACTCGTAGCCGGCCGCGCGCAGCGTCTCGTCGGCCATCACGTAGCGGTCGGCCTGCACGTCGTCGTCGGTGGCCGGTACGACCCCGGCCGCGACCTGGCGGTGCAGCGCGGTGCCCTGTTCGACCACCAGCGCGTACGCGCTGATGTGATCCGGCCCGGCGGCCACAGCGGCGTCGAGCGATGCCTGCCAGTCGGCGTCGGTCTCGTACGGCGCGCCGTAGATCAGGTCGAGGTTGACGTGCTCGAAACCCGCAGCGTGCGCCTCGGCCACGACCTGCTCCGGCCGGCCCGGGCGATGCTGGCGATCGAGCACCTGCAGTACCCGCGGCACCGCCGACTGCATGCCCACCGAGATCCGGGTGAACCCTGCGGCCCGCAACTTGGCGAGATAACCGGGCGTCACGGTCTCCGGGTTCGCCTCGGTGGTGATCTCGACGTCGGGCACCGAGCCGAACCGCTCGCGGATCTCGCGGATCACGACGCCAAGGTGCTCGGCCGGCAGCAGCGTCGGGGTACCACCACCGAAGAAGATCGTCGACGCCTGTGGCACGTGATGCCCGAACGCGTTGCCGTCGCCGAGCACGTCGCTGGCCAGCGTCACCTCGCGCAGCAGCGTATCGACGTATCCGCCCCGGCTGACACCGCCGCTGAGCTCGCCGTTGGTGTAGGTGTTGAAGTCGCAGTAGCCGCAGCGCCGCTCGCAGAACGGCACGTGCACGTACACGCCGAAGGCGTTGCGCCGCGCCCGTTCCAGCACCGGGATCGGCAATCGCCCGTCGGGCGGAGGCGGATCGCCGTGTGGCAGCGCAGAAGGCACCCGATCAGTGTGCGTCACGAGGCCCGCTCGCCTCGCCCGACTCGCGCACGCGCACCGGCCGCGGCCCGCTCGGCGGTCTCGGCCATCGCCTGGTCCAGCACGTCGGCCAGGCGCCGGGCGTCGCCTGCGGTGAGTCGGTGCGGGCGGTTCAGCTCGACCGGGCCGAGCGGCAGCCAGCTCAGATCGCGCAACACATCGGCGAGCGCATCGAGGTTCGGCGCGGCCCAGTCCGGCGCATGCACCTGGGTGTAGAGGTCGCGGATCGCGGCGCGCAGATTCATCGGTCGACGTCCACCTCCTCGAAGGTCTCGTAGTGGTCGCCCGTGTACCAGTAGCGGCCGTCACGGCCGGTGATGATGCGCCGCGCGCCACGATCGTCCGAGCCCGGCGTCGGGACGGTGTACTCGTGGTAGTACCCGTCCGGTTCGGCGGGCAGTCGGTGCTCGTTGTTGTGGAACACCACGCCGTCGTTGTTCGGGTACGGGAACGGGCCGCCGCTCTTGATCAACGCGACGGTCTGCGCAGCCTCCGGTGGCAGCTGCGACAGCGCGACGGTGCCGCTCGTGCGCGCCGAGACGCTCGCGCTCGGGTGCGAGTGGTCGTCGTGGCTGCTGAGGGTGCGCACGGCGTACCCGATTGCGAGGGCCACAACCAACGCGACGAGGGCCACCAGCGGGCGTCGGACCCGCCGGATGCTGCGCACGAAGCCTGACTCTATGCGCGCCCTTCGGGCGGGAGTGCTTCGATCGAAGCCATGGGAGACACGATGCGCGCGGAGACGATCCGCATCCACGGTGACGGTGACGACGAGATCGAGGCCTACCAGGCCCGCCCCGACGGTGACGAGCCGCGCGGCGGGGTGGTGGTGATCCACCACCTGCCCGGCTACGACCGCGCGACCAAGGAGATCGTGCGCCGCTTCGCCGAACTCGGCTACGACACGGTGATGCCGAACCTGTACTGGCGGCTCGCGCCCGGCGCTGCGCCCGACGACGCGGCAGCGTCCGCACGCGCGCAGGGCGGGATCGCCGATTCGCAGCTGGTCGGCGATGTCGGCGGCGCCGCGGCCTACCTGCGCTCGTTGCCCACGTCGAACGGCAAGGTCGGCGTGATCGGTTACTGCTCGGGCGGCCGCCAGACCGTGCTCGCCGGGTGCAACCTGGACATCGACGCCGCGGTCGACTGCTACGGCGCGTTCGTCACCGGCACCCCGCCCGAGGGCTGGCCACTGAAGGTGCAGCAACCTCGTCGACCAGCTGCCGAACCTGCGGTGCCCACTGCTCGGCCTGTTCGGCAACGAGGACAAGACCCCGTCGCCGGAACACATCGACGAGCTGGAGCGGCTGCTCACCGAGCACGGCAAGCCTTACGAGTTCCACCGCTACGACGACGCCGGGCACGCGTTCTTCTCCGTCGACCGTCCGTCGTACCGCGTCGCCGCGGCCAACGACGGCTGGGAGCGGGTCACCGACTTCTTCGCCGCCCGGCTGGGGAGCTGAGCGCCGATGTGCACGTACGCCACCGTCACGACGCCGGTCGAAGGCAGCGCCAAAGGCCCGCACGGCAAGTGGTTCCACGTGACCGACGCCACGGTCTACTTCGATCATCCGGTGCACGCGATGGCCGACCACACCCTCAATATCGACATCGCCGCGCCGAGCCACGGGCCGGCCGCCCGGGTCGCCCTCGAGTTGAGCGCCGCGTCGGCGCGCGAGCTCGTCACTGCGATCAACGCCGCACTTGCGAGCGCCCCGCCGGGTATGACGTCCTGACCTCGCTATGGTCTGGCGATGCGCGCCGTCTACGCACAGTCCTTCGATCCGAACGATCCGCTCAACGGCCTGGTCGTCGGCGAGCGCCCTGACCCCGAACCGCCGCAGGGATGGACGCGGGTCGCGGTCAAGGCGGGCAGCCTCAATCACCACGATCTGTGGACACTGCGCGGCGTCGGCATCAAGGCCGAGCAGCTGCCCATGATCCTGGGCTGCGACGCGGCCGGCATCGACGAGTCGACCGGCGAGGAGGTGGTCGTGCACGCCGTGATCAACACACCGGGCTGGACGGGTGACGACACCCTCGACCCCGGCCGCACGCTGCTCTCGGAGAAGTACCAGGGCACGCTCGCCGACTACGTGATCGTGCCGAGCAGCAAACGTGGTGCCCAAGCCGGCACAGCTCTCGTTCACCGACGCGGCGTGCCTGGCCACCGCGTGGCTGACCGCCTACCGGATGCTGTTCGTGAGATCCGGTCTGCGGCCCGGGCAGTCGGTGCTGGTGCAGGGCGCCAGCGGCGGCGTCGCAGGTGCGTGCATCGCGATGGCGCGCGCCGCCGGGTATCGCGTGTACGCCACCGCGCGCACCGAGGCGAAGCAACAGCTGGCCCGTGAGCTCGGCGCGCACGACGCGTTCCCGAGCGGCGCGCGGTTGCCCGAGCGCGTCGACGCGGTGATGGAGACCGTGGGCGAAGCCACCTGGTCGCACTCGGCGAAGTCGCTCAAGCCGGGTGGGCGGATCGTGATCTCCGGTGCGACGTCCGGCTTCAACCCGCCGGCCGAGCTGAACCGGTTCTTCTTCCTGCAGCTCGAAGTCGTCGGCTCGACCATGGGCACACGCGCCGAACTGCAGCAGTTGATCGCATTCCTGCAGGCCACCGGACTGCGGCCCAACATCGACCGGGTGATCCCGATCGAGCAGGCCGCCGACGGGCTCGCCGCGATGGCGTCGGGCGATCTCGCCGGCAAGATCGTCCTGCAGATGTGAGCACCGCGGTCGTCTGCGCCGCGTTCGACCCGGTGGCCGACGACGCGGTGGAGACGTTGCGCGGGCAGGTCGAGGCCGCCGGGCACCGGGCCCGGCGCAGTCATCGGCCGCACCTCACCTTGGCCGCGGCCCGGGTCGCCGAGGTCGAGGCCGTCGTCTCGGTCGCGGCCGCAGTGGCCGTGCGGCATGCGCCGATCCCGGTGCAGATGCAGGAGTTGGGCGCGTTCCGGGACAGCGTGCTGTGGGTGGCGCCGGCGGCATCGGACGCGCTGCGGTCGCTGCAGCGCGACGTGTACGACTCCTTGGTGGCGGCAGGCTGGCCGAGCGCGTTCGGCGTCCAGAGCGAGCCCGACCGGTGGGTCGCACACTGCACCCTGGCCTCCCGGCTGCCGCGGTCGGCGGCCCGGCGCCTGCTCCGCGGGCCGTTCACGCCGTTCCCGGCGACGGTCGAGGCACTCGCGGTGATCGTCGTGGGCGGTCAGGGCGACATCGCCCATTTTCCTCTCACCGCCCCTCCCCCGTCCCGTTGAGTGACGGTGAGCCGCATCGGGTGCCAGGATTACCGACGTGATCGACCACGTCTCGATCCAGTGCGCGGACGTCGAGGCCAGCGCGGCGTTCTACGACGCCGTGCTCGTACCGCTCGGCGGGCGGCGGATCATGCAGTTCGGCAAGGTCATCGGCTACGGCACCGGATTCCCCGACTTCTGGCTCGGGCCACGCAACACCGGCCACGGATTTCGGGAAACGCACCTGGCATTCACCGCCCCCGACCGGGCCGCCGTCGACGCGTTCGAGGCCGCAGCCGCCGACCTCGGCGCCGAGGTGCTGCACGCCGCACGGGTATGGCCCGAGTACCACCCCGGCTACTACGGCGCGTTCGTGCGCGACCCCGACGGCAACAACGTCGAGGCGGTGTGCCACCAGCCGCCGTGACGGTCAGCGGCGCGGTTCGGCGACCTCGCCCGTGGACAGCGCTGCGATGAAGGCCTCCTGCGGGACCTCGACCCGGCCGACCATCTTCATCCGCCGCTTGCCTTCCTTCTGCTTCTCGAGCAGCTTGCGCTTGCGGGTGATGTCACCGCCGTAGCACTTGGCCAGCACGTCCTTGCGCATCGCGCGGATGTTCTCGCGGGCGATGACCCGCGAGCCGATCGCGGCCTGGATCGGCACCTCGAACTGCTGGCGGGGAATGAGCTTGCGCAGCTTCACCGTCATCTCGGTGCCGTAGCTGTACGCCTTGTCCTTGTGCACGATCGCGGAGAACGCGTCCACGGTCTCGCCCTGCAGCAGGATGTCGACCTTCACCAGTTCGGCCAGCTGCTCGCCCGCGGCCTCGTAGTCGAGCGACGCATACCCGCGGGTGCGTGATTTCAGCTGATCGAAGAAGTCGAAGATGATCTCGGCGAGCGGCAACGTGTAGCGCAGCTCGACCCGGGTCTCGGACAGGTAGTCCATGCCGTTCAGCGCACCGCGTCGCTGCTGGCACAGCTCCATGATCGCGCCGATGTACTCACTCGGGGCGATGATCATCGCGGCCACGATCGGTTCGTGGGTCTCGGCGATCTTCTTGCCGGTAGGCCAGTCGGACGGGTTCGTGACCACGTACTCGGTGCCGTCATCCAGGAACACCCGGTAGACCACGTTGGGTGCAGTACTGATCAGCACGAGGTCGAACTCGCGCTCGAGCCGTTCCCGCACGATCTCCAGGTGCAGCAGGCCGAGGAAGCCACACCGGAAACCGAAACCGAGTGCGGTCGAGGTCTCCGGCTCGTAGACGAGCGCGGCGTCGTTGAGCCGCAGCCTGTCCAGCGCATCACGCAGGAGCGGGTAGTCCGAACCGTCGACGGGATACAGGCCCGAATAGACCATCGGCTTCGGGTCGCGGTAGCCGCCGAGACTCTCCGCCGCGGGTTTCACCGCATCGGTGACGGTGTCGCCGACCCGGCTCTGCCGGACATCCTTCACGCCGGTGATCAGATAGCCCACCTCGCCGACGGACAGCCCGTCGGTGGGCTTGGGCTCGGGCGAGATGACGCCGATCTCGAGGAGTTCGTGGGTGGCTCCGGTGGACATCATCTTGATCCGCTCACGGGGGGTGAACTGCCCGTCGATGACTCGGATGTAGGTGATCACGCCGCGGTAGATGTCATAGACCGAGTCGAAGATCATCGCCCGCGCCGGTGCGTCCGCCTCGCCGACCGGTGCCGGGATGTCACGGCAGATGAGGTCGAGCAGCTCCTCGACTCCCTCCCCGGTCTTGGCGCTGACCCGCAGCACGTCGTCCGGATCGCAGCCGATGATGTGCGCGATCTCCTTCGCGTAGAGGTCGGGCTGCGCGGCCGGCAGGTCGATCTTGTTGAGCACCGGGATGATGTGCAGGTCGTTCTCGAGCGCCAGATAGAGGTTCGCCAGCGTCTGCGCCTCGATGCCCTGCGCGGCGTCGACGAGGAGAACGGCGCCCTCGCAGGCCGCCAGGCTGCGGCTCACCTCGTAGGTGAAGTCGACGTGGCCCGGGGTGTCGATCATGTGCAGGACGTACTCGGCCCCGCCCGACGGGTTGCGCCACGGCATCCGGACGTTCTGGGCCTTGATCGTGATGCCGCGCTCGCGCTCGATGTCCATCCGGTCGAGGTACTGGGCGCGCATTTGCCGGGCGTCGACCACCCCGGTGAGCTGCAGCATCCGATCGGCCAGCGTCGACTTGCCGTGGTCGATGTGGGCGATGATGCAGAAGTTGCGAATCCGGCGGGGATCCGTCCGACCGGCGGATGTCACCGGTTCATTTTGGCACGTCGCGGGTCGTGGTGCGGCCGGATCGGCGTCGGCCCGGCGAGCTAACCTGCACGCATGCGAGAGATCGTGGTGCTCTCCGGCAACGCGCACCGCCCTCTCGCGCGACGCATCTGCGACGCATTGAACGTGCCGCTCGGCGGAGTCGACATCCGGCGGTTCTCGAACGACTGCCTCTACGTCCAGCTGCAGGAGAACTGCCGCCAACGCGATGTCTACGTGGTGCAGCCGCTGGTGCCGCCCACCCAGGAACACCTGATGGAGCTGTTGCTGATGCTCGACGCCGCCCGCGGCGCCAGCGCGGCCCAGGTCACTGCGGTCATCCCGCACTACGCGTACGCCCGATCGGACAAGAAAGACGCCTCCCGGATCTCGATCGCCGGGCGGCTGGTCGCCGACATGCTGACCGCGGCGGGTGCCGACCGGGTGCTGACGATGACGCTGCACGCCCCGCAGGTGCACGGGTTCTTCTCGGTGCCGGTCGACCATCTGACCGCGATCGGCGAGCTCGCCGACCACTTCCGCGGCCACGACCTCACCGACTGCGTCGTCGTCTCCCCCGACCTCGGGAATGCCAAGACCGCCACCCAATTCGCCCGGCTGCTCGGCCTGCCGGTCGCGGCCGGTTCCAAGCAACGTCTGTCCGACGACCGGGTCGTCATCGAGGCCATCGTCGGCGATGTGCGGGGCAAGCGGGCGATCGTGCTCGACGACGAGATCGCCACCGGCGGGTCGATCATCGAGTTGCTCGACCGGCTTGCCGATCAGGGCGGTGCAGGAGGCGGCCATCGCCTGCACACACGGCCTGTTCGCCGGCAAGGCGGTGCCGCGCCTGCGCGATCACCCGATGATCACCGAGGTGGTGACCACCGACACAGTGCCGCCGCCCGCGGCCGACGACTGGCCGCAGCTGATCGTGCGTTCGGTGGCCCCGCTGTTCGCCGAGGCCATCTCTCGCATCCACGGCGGTGAGTCGGTCAGCAGCCTGTTCGACGGTGTGGACCCGACCCATGGGCCACCCCAGCCGCAGTTGCCGTTCACCTCGCATGGTTGAGGGCGCCACCGACGACCACGGCGCGGATGACCGGAATCGGGTCTCGACGCTCGAGCTGTTCTTCGACCTGGTGTTCGTGTTCACGATCACCCAGCTGGCCCTGACGGTCGAACACCATCCGTCGTGGGAGTCGGTAGCCCAGGCGAGCCTGGAGCTGCTGGTCATCTACTGGATGTACGGCGGTTATGCGTGGCTGACGAATTCGTTCGGTACCCGGACCGTCGCCGCCCGGACCGTGCTGCTGTCCGGGATGGCCGCGTTCCTCGTCGTCTCACTGGCCGTGCCGGGCGCCTTCGAGGCGGACGCGATCGTCTTCGCCTGGGCGTATCTCGGCCTCAATCTCGTGCACATCGCCGGCTTCGTGATCGGCGGCGGCAGCAGCGCCACCGCCATGCGCTCGGTGGCCCCGGCGAACCTCGCTGCGTGCGCGCTCATCATCGCCGCGGCCTACGTCGAGGGCTCTTGGCGCTGGGTGCTGTGGCTGGCCGCGGTGGTGGTGCAGTGGACGTCGCCGCTGCTGTCCCGTTCGGTCCGCTCGTTCGACATCGGGGTCGAGCACTTCGCCGAGCGCCACGGCCTGATGATCATCATCGTGTTGGGCGAATCGCTGGTGAGCGTTGCGGTGGCGGCCCAGAGCATCCCCATCAGCGCTGCGCTCATCGTCGGCGTCCTGTGCGGTCTGTGCGCTTCGGCGGCCATGTGGTGGTGCTATTTCGCCGGCGACGACGAGCGCGCGATGCGCCGTTTCGCGGCCGCCTCGGTCTCGCGGCGCGGTCGGGTGGCCCTCATCGGCTACGACCTGCCGCACGTGCTCATGATGGCCGGCATCCTCGGCGTGGCAGCCGGATCACGCCTCTCGCTGCCCGAGCTCACCGCTGCGACGGACCTGGCGGCCGCAGCACTCATCGCCGGGGGCGCGGGCGTGTACCTCGCCGGACTCGCCGCATTCCGGGTCATCGTCGGCTACGGCCGGGCATTGCCGCGGCTCGCCGCAGGCGCGGTGATGCCCGCGGTGATTCCGCTCGGGACGCACCTCGGTGCGGCCCAGGAGTTGGTCGCGGTCGCCGCGATCATGGTGCTGCTGCTGGTCGGGGAAGCCGCGGCAGGCTCCCCGGCGCCATCACACCGCGGCATCGGGCAGGATGTCCCGCATGACTGATCCGCGCACCGCCGTCGAGTTCCGCGTTCCCGCCGTCGAGCTGCGTCCCGGCGACCTGGTGAACACGACGCCCGGCGAGGACGACTGGCAAGAGGTCGTGGGGGTCTTCCGGCAGCCCGAGGATGCCAAGAGCAACGAGATCCAGTCCCTCGTGGGCCTACTGGGCGGGCGCTACGTGGTGGTGCAGCTCACCGACCTCGCGCCGGTCGACGGCGGGATCTACTTCGACGGCGAAACCGCGATGATCTACGGCGACGAGGACGACGGTGACCAGCCCGTGAGCGACGTCGTGAGCGGCGCCGACGGGCTGCGGACCTACCTGTTCACCAAGTTCGAGCTCGTGTCCGTCCGCGCACCGTCGGCCTGACCCGAACCACCTGCAGCGGCACTGATTTGGGGAGCGCGGAACGTCGCTGGTAACCTGGCACGGTTGCCCGTCGGCCGCCGTGCCGGCTGCGGCCCGTCCACCGGGCCGGGCGACACGAACCGTCAACCAACAACGTCGAGGCTCCTTCGTGGCGAATATCAAGTCCCAGATCAAGCGGATCCGCACCAACGAGGTCGCGCGCCTGCGCAACAAGAGCGTGCGGTCGTCGCTGCGGACAGCCATCCGGCATTTCCGTGAGGCCGCCGACTCCGGCAACCGAGAGCAGGCCCTGGCGGCGCTGCACGACGCGTCGCGCCAGCTGGACAAGGCCGCGAGCGCCGGGGTCATCCACCCCAACCAGGCTGCCAACAAGAAGTCGGCGATGGCCGTCCGCGCGAACGCGCTCTGAACCTCCCGCAGCACGGCTGACCGCGGCCAGACGACCTGCCGCGTCGGCGCACCGAGAGCCGGGCATCCTCGCGATGCCCGGCTTTTCGCTGTCCAGGCGCCCGGTCCAGGTCTGCGGTCCAGGTCTGCTGTGCGAGTCCGCTGTCCCAGCCGGCGATGATCGCCGCCGCGGCCAGCCGTTGCGCCCTCGGCGTCCCAGCTCGTCAGCGCCCCGAAGCGGCGCGGTGCGCGCGGCCGAGCTCCCGGACCGCCCGTTCGAGGGCATACCCGGGATCGACCGCGGCGCCTTTCACGTCGGCGTTGAGCTCGGCCACCACCCCCAGCGCGTACCGCAGGCCCGACTCGGTCCAGCCACGCGCCTGATTCGAGGCCCGCTTGACCTTCCAGGGCGGCATGCCGAGCTTCTTCGCCAGCGTGTACTGGTCACCGCGCCCGGCCGAGGCGACCCGAGCCACCGATCTGACCCCGTCGGCAAGCGCATCGGCGATGACCACGTGCGGCACCCCGACCGACAGCGCGAACCGCAGCGCCTCGAGTGCCGGGCCACTGCGCCCGACCACGGCCAGATCGGACACGGCGAACCCGCTGACCTCCGCCCGGCCGCGGTGATACTCGCGCACGAGATCGATCCCGACGTATCCGCCGGAGTCGCTGACCAGCTGTGAAGACACCGCGGCGAGCTCGCGGAGATCGCTGCCGACGGCATCGAGCAGCACGGACACGGCATCCGCGTCGATGCGCCCACCCGCCGCCCGCACCTCCGCGCGCACGAAATCGGCGCGCTCGTCCGGGCGGGTCAGCTTCGTGCAACCGATCTCCAGCGCCTTCGCGCGGCGGGCCGCCTCGAGCACCGCCTTGCCCTTGGCACCGCCGGCGTGCTGGACCACGAGGGTCGTGCCGGAGGTCCCGGTCTCGAGGTAGGGCACGAGCACCTTCGCGGCCGCGACCCGGGTGTCATGACCCGCACGCAGGACGACCAACCGGGCATCGCCGAACAGTGAAGGGCCGAGCAGCTCGTGCAATTCCTGGCCCTCGAGCTGTCCGCCGGTCAGCTCGACCTGGGTCACGTCGGGGTCGGCACGACGCGCCGCGGCGGCGAGCGCGCCGACTGCCCGGTCGATGAGCAGTTCCTCGTCGCCGACGAGCAGCACGACGTCGGGCAGCGGGCTGGGCAGGTCGTCCACGCTGACCGATCGCGAGGGCATGCTCCTATCCAAGCATCGAGTTCGGACAGCGCCACCGCGGCACCGGGGCCGCCAGCGGGTCGGGGAACCGCCGGACTCGGGGCCATCGGCCGCCGGTGCTGCCCGAGCCCCACAGTGCTGGCCGCGACGCCGTGCTGGACGGCGGCCACGCGGCCGCCGTCGGCGGTGACCGCGACGTCGCCGGCGCGGTCGGTGCGCAGCGCCGGGACGCCGAGCTGCGCGAGCCGGGCGAGCAGCACGGGCGACGGGTGCCCGTAGTCGTTGTGCGCCCCGACGCTGATCACCGCCAGCTGCGCGTGCACCGCTGCGAGGAATCCCGGATCGGAATACGCCGAGCCGTGATGCGGGACCTTCAGGACGTCGGCGCGGAGGTCGGCATCGCCGGCCAGGAGATCCTGTTGCGCCTCGATCTCGGCGTCCCCGGGCAGCAGGATCGTGGTGCCGTCGATTTCGGCCCGGAGCACCAGCGAGGAGTTGTTCGGGTCCGAGCGGGTCCCGCGGTAGGCCGTGGGCGGCCCGAGTACGTCGAGGCGCACGCTGTCGACCGTCAGTCTGGTGCCCGGCTGCGG
Organism: uncultured Actinomycetota bacterium; assembly: GCA_963850835.1. GTDB lineage: Bacteria > Actinomycetota > Actinomycetes > Mycobacteriales > Jatrophihabitantaceae > Jatrophihabitans. The sequence continues at coordinate 51,859 of CAWKNB010000016.1, forward strand.
AACGCTGACGCCCACGCCGGCCCCCGCTGCCGCGTGCCGGACCAACGCGACGCCGGACGCCGGCTCGTCGAGCGGGCCGACGACGATCCGGCCGACCTCCCGCCCGCGCATCGCGCCTGCGACACCGCCGACGTGATCGAGATGGAAGTGGGTGAACAACAGCATCGGGATCCGGGTGATCCCGAGATCGCGCAGGCACCGATCGATCGCGACCGGGTCAGGGCCGGCGTCGATCTCCACCGCCGCGCCCGGTCCGGCGCGCAGCACCAGCGCGTCGCCCTGACCGACGTCGCAGGCGACGAACACCCACCCCGGTGGCGGCCAGCCCGAGGTCACCGAACGGATCGGGATGAAGATCAGCAACGCCGTCGCACCCCCGGCCGCCAGCACCGGCCAAGCACCGAGCGCGGCCACGATCGCGATCACGACGAGCAGCACGGCAAGGGTCATCGCGCCCGCGACCCCGCCGGGCCACGGCACGGTCGCGCCGTGCAGACCGCCGAAGAACTCGGCGATCCAGACGAGCCAGCGGCACGGCCAACCCGCCGACCAGGCCAGCACAGTGCCCGCGCCGAGCCAGACCGGTGCGACGACGGCCGCCGCGAAACCGAGCACCGTCGTCACTGCCACGACCGGCTCGGCGAGCACGTTCGCGGCCACCGCGACCAGGCTGACCCGTCCGGAGATCGCCGCCACCACCGGCGCCGTGACCAGGTGGGCCGCCGCGGCGACCGCCACCGACTCGGCGACGCCAGCCGGCACCCGGCGCTCGCGCAGGCGGCGCGCCCACCCCGGCGCGATCACGAGCAGCGCCGCCGTGGCGAGCACGGACATCGCGAACGACGCGCTCGTCGCGAGGGTCGGATCCCACAGCAGCAAGGCCAACACCGCCGCAGCGAGCACCGGCAACGCCGCCCGCGGCCGGCCACTCGCCAGCGACACGAGGGCGATCGCGGCCATCAGCGCGGCCCGCAGCACACTCGGCGACGGCCGCGCGACCACGACGAACATCGCCAGCACCGCCCCGCCCGCGACCGCGATCACCCACGGCCGGGCCCGGGCCCGACGCAGCGCCAGCACCACCGCGCCGACGACGATCGAACAGTTGGTGCCGCTCACCGCGACGAGGTGGGTCAGACCGGCCATTCGGAACCGCTCGGCCAGCACCGGATCCAGATCGGTCGTGTCGCCGTCGACCAGCCCGGGAAGCAGTCCACGTTCGGCCGCGGGCAGCCCGGCCGCGGCACGGCGCAGGGAGGTACGCACGGTTCCGGCCGCGCGCTGCCACCACGGCGGCTCACCCAGTCGTTGCGGCGGGGTCCGGGCGAACAGGGTCACCGACAGCACCCCGCCGCCGAGGTCCGGGGCCAGCGTGCCGTCGACGCGCACCCGCTGACCGGGGAGAAAGCCGCGCCAGGCGGCAGCATCAGCGAGCACCAGCACCGCGCCGTCGGTCTCGACCGGCGTACCCCGTGCCGCGACCGATGACGCCGAACCGCGCACCGCCACCCGCGCAGCGCCGCCCGCCCCGCTCGCCGCGAGCACGACGGGATCGGCTTCGAGCGTCAGCTCGAGCGTGACGCGCTCGTGCTGGCGGGCAAGTACGACGAGCGGGGAGGCCCGGGCGTGGCTGATCCGGCCGGCGAGCGGCACGAGCACGAGCGCGACACAGAAGCACGCCAGCGCGAGCGCGGCAGCCCACCCGCTCATCCGGTTCCACCTCGAGGCGAGGGTGAGGCAACCGGCGACGGTGGCGGCGACCGCGAGCCGGACCGACACCGCTGCGCCCGGCGTTCAGGCACGCCGCGAGCGCCAGCCAGGCCGCCACCGCACCGAGCGCCAGCCGCAGATCGAGCATCGGCACGGTTGCCGCCGAATCCGGGTCGGTCGACGCGGTGCGCGTTTGCCTCACAACGTCACCAGATCCTTGATCGCCGCGTATTTCGCCGGGCCGATGCCACTGACGTCCTGCAGCTGCGCGACCGAGGTGAACCGCCCGTGCTGGTTGCGCCAGTCGAGGATGTGTTGCGCCAGCACCGGTCCCACCCCGGGCAGGTTCTGCAGCTGCTCGGAGCTCGCACTGTTCACATCGACCGGCGCGGCGGCCGCGGTGCCGCCGCTCGCGCCGCCGCCGGATACCGGTCCCGCCGGATCGGCCACCGCCGCACCCGGCAGGCCGACCCGGATCTGCGCACCGTCGACGACCCGTGCGGCGAGGTTGAGGTTGGCCAGATTCACCCCGGCCAGCGCACCGCCGGCGGCCCGCACGGCATCGTCGACCCGCGCACCGCCCGGCAACCGGTACAGACCGGGCCGGCGCACCTTGCCTGCAACATCGACCACGACCTCCGCAGCGCTGCCGCTCGCACTCCCGGCCGCGGCGACGCGGTCGGGCGAGGACGCGTGCGGCACGCCTACGGCGACCGGCACGCTCGATCGGGCGGACGGCGACGCCGCCGCACGGCTGTCGACCACGGCCACCGGACGCGGACGCTCGGCCGCCACCCACGCGCCGGTGGCCACGGCAGCGACCAGCACCCCGACGCCCACCGCCACGGCGGCACGCCGACCTGGGTCGAGCCGCACGCGTCCGGCCCACCGGCGCCATCTGGTCGGCTCGCTGTCTGCATGACGCGGCGCCGGCGCAGGTACGGGCGGTTCGTCGGCGTCATCTGGAGCGAGGCCGGCGAGCACCGCGCGCACCCGCTCGGCCACCCGTCCGGATTCGTCACGCACCACCGGGACGCTAGGCATCGTCACCGGCCGATTCGGCCCGTCTCGTGCTGGCTGTGGACGACCGGCCGGCCTGTTCACAACGGGCCCGGACTTGTCGCCACGCCGTGCTAACAGAGCCGGTTTCGACAGCTGCGTCCGGCGGGTAAGTGGGTTCTGATGCCGAAACCATCGGTCCGCGCGACCAAAGGATGCCCTCGATGAGCACGTCGAGCCTGTCCAACGCCCGCCAGGCCGCCCAGGGCAAACCCATGGACCGGGTGGCCCGCACCGGGCTGGCCGCGCGGGGCGGGGTCTACGTGCTGTTCGGGGTCGTGGCGCTGCTCCTGGCCACCGGAAATCACTCCGGCGAGGCCGATCAGCGCGGCGCGTTGCAGGCATTGGCCAGCAACACCGCGGGCGCGATCGTCGTCTGGATCCTCGCGATCGGGCTGTTCGCCTACGCGCTGTGGCGATTCGCGGTCGCAGCGTTCGGCTCGTCGATCGAGTCGGAGGCGAAGGACCGGCTGAAGGCGCTCGGCAGTGGTGTCGTGTACCTGTTGCTGGGCATCAGCGCCGTGAAGATCGCTGCCGGGGCCGGCGGCGGGAGCCAGGCCGCACAGCAACAGGGTTACACCGCGAAGGCCATGCAGCACACCGGCGGACGCTGGCTCGTCGCCATCGTCGGCATCGCAATCATCGTGGCCGGCGGAGTGCTCGTGTACCAGGCGGTCAAGCGCGAGTTCGAGGAGGAATTCGATTTCGGAAAGATGACCGAGAAGCAGCGCCGCGGCGTGGTGTTCCTCGGCGTGTTCGGCTCGAGCGCCCGCGGCGTGGTCCTCGCGCTCGCCGGCGTGTTCTTCGTGGTGGCCGCTGTGCAGGAAGACCCGAAGAAGGGCCGCGGCCTCGACGGCGCGCTGCACGAGTTGCAGCGGATGACCGGCGGACCGTTCCTGCTCGGCCTGGTCGCGATCGGCCTCATCGCGTTCGGCGTCTTCGGATTCGCCCAGGCCCGCTGGTCGAGGACCGGCGTCGACGAAGGGGACGCCCGGCGCAGCTAGCGCCGGACGACGACCGTGCCGAGCGCGCCCGGCCCGAGATGTGCACCCACCACCGGGCCAAGCTCGGACACGTAACTCTCACCGAGCTTGGGCAGCGCGGCCCGCAACTCGTCGACGAGCGCCGCGGCCCGACCGGCCGCGCCCAAGTGGTGCACAGCGAGATCGACAGCGCCGTCACCGGCCGCACGCACCGTGAGGTCGACCAACCGCGCCACCGCCTTCGCCGACGTGCGCACCTTCTCCAGCGCCACGATCTGGCCCTCGACGAGTTGCAGCAACGGCTTGACCGACAACGTCGTCCCGAGCAACGCGGCGGCCGCGCCGATCCGCCCGCCGCGGCGCAGGTACTCGAGGGTGTCGACGTAGAACAGCGTGCGGGTGGAGTCGACGGTGGCGATCGCGGCCTCCTGGACCTGTGCCGCCGATGCGCCGTCTGCAGCGCGGGACGCCGCCGACAGCACCGCGAAACCGAGCGCCATCGCCGTGGAGCGAGAGTCGACGATTCGCACCACGCCGTGCGGGAAATCCTGCGCAGCGAGCACGGCCGACTCCCACGTGCCCGACAGCGCCGCGGACAGGTGCACCGACACGACGTGTGTCGCACCATCGTCGAGCAGCCGGCGATAGGTTGCCGCGAACTCGGCCGGCGAGGGCCGCGACGTCGACACCGGCAGCTTCTCCCGCAGCGCGAGCGCGAGATCGTCCGACGTGGCGTCGACACCGTCGACGGCCGTGTGCGTGCCCATCGTCACGCGCAGTGGCACGACCTCGACGTGGTGCGTCGCGATCAGGTCCGCCCGCAGGCACGACGTCGAGTCGGTGACCACTCGGACCAGGTCGGCGGCCATGTCAGACGACGAAGTTGACGAGCCGGCCGGGCACCGCGACGACCCGTCGGGTCTCGCGCCCGTCCAGCGCCGCCGCTACTCGCGCGTCGGCGCGCGCCGCGGTCTCCATCGCCGCCGCGTCCGAGCCGGCAGGCAGGGACAGCACAGCCCGGAGTTTGCCGTTGACCTGAACCGGCACCTCGACAGTGTCGTCGACCAGCAGCGACTCGTCGACCGCCGGGAACGGCGCCCAGGCCAGCGACGTCGAGTGGCCCAGCCGCTGCCACAACTCCTCGGCTGCGTGCGGCGCGAGCGGGGCCAGCATGAGCACCAGCGGCTCGGCCAGCGAGCGCGGTGTCCCACCGTTCGGGTAGGCCTGGGTGATCGCATTGTTCAGCTCGGTGATCCGGGCGATCGACGTGTTGAACCGCAGCGTCTCGTAGCCCTCGCGCACGGCGTGGATGGCCTTGTGCAACAAGCGGTTCAGCTCGACCGGGACATCGTCGTCGGACACATGCGTCTCGCCGGTGTTCTCGTCGATCACGATGCGCCACACACGCTGCAGCAGCCGGAACGGCCCCATGATCGCCTTCGCGTCCCACGGGCGCGACTGCTCCAGCGGACCGCCGAACATCTCGAACATCCGGAAGGTGTCGGCACCGAAGTCGCGCAGGAACTCGTCCGGGTTGACGACGTTCTTCAGCGACTTCCCGATCTTGCCGAATTCCTGGGCGACCTCGACGTCGTCGTAGAAGAAGCGTCCGTCGGATTCGACAACGTCTGCGGCGGGCACGTAGAAGCCGTCGACGTTGGTGTAGGCAGGCAGCTGCAGCATGCCCTGGTTGACCAGTCGGTGGAACGGCTCGGAGGACGAGACGTAGCCCAGGTCGAAGAGCACCTTGTGCCAGAACCGCGCGTACAACAGATGCAGCACCGCGTGCTCGACGCCGCCGACGTACAGCTCCACGCCGCCGAGCGGGCGGTCGGCGGTCGGACCCATCCAGTAGTGCTCGACCTCCGGCTCGACCAGCCGCTGCGTGTTGGTCGGGTCCAGGTAACGCAGCTCGTACCAGCACGACCCGGCCCAGTTCGGCATGGTGTTGGTCTCGCGGCGGTACTTCTTCGGGCCGTCACCCAGGTCCAGCTCGACCTCCACCCAGTCGGTCAGCCGACCCAGCGGCGGCTCCGGCGTCGAATCGGCGTCGTCGGGCGGGAACGCCTTGGGTGAGAAGTCGTCGGTCTCCGGCAACTCGACCGGCAGCATGGAGTCGGGCAGCGCGATCGGCAGCCCGGTCTCGTCGTAGACGATCGGAAACGGCTCGCCCCAGTAACGCTGTCGGCTGAACAGCCAATCGCGCAACCGATACGTGACTGCCCCGCGCCCGCGCCCGACCTGTTCCAGCCACGCGATGATGCGTGCCTTGGCGTCGGCCACCGACAGCCCGTCCAGCGACACCTCGTCGTTCGCGGAGTTGATCGCCGGGCCGTCGCCGGTGAACGCCTTGCCTTCCCACTCCGCGGGCGGCGCGACGGTGCGCACGATCGGCAGGTCGAACTGCTCCGCGAACTCCCAGTCGCGCTCGTCCTGTGCCGGCACCGCCATGATCGCGCCGGTGCCGTAGCCGGTCAGGACGTAGTCGGCGATGAACACCGGGATCTGGTCGCCGTTGACCGGGTTCGCGGCATAGCTGCCGGTGAACACCCCGGTCTTGGCGCGATCGCCGGCCTGTCGGTCCAACTCTGAGCGCCGCGCTGCGGCTGCCTGGTACGCGTGCACCGCGTCGGCCGGGCTCGGCGCGTCGCCGCTCCAGGCCGCGGGCGTTCCCTCGGGCCAACTCGTCGCGGTCAGCGACGCGACCATCGGGTGCTCGGGCGCCAGCACCATGTAGGTGGCGCCGAACAGGGTGTCCGGGCGGGTGGTGAATACGTCGATGTCGCCGACGTGCGTGGCGAACGAGACGTGCGCACCGGTGGAACGGCCGATCCAGTTGCGCTGCATCGTGCGCACCTTGTCCGGCCAGTCGATCTGGTCCAGGTCACTCACCAGCCGGTCGGCGTAGGCGGTGATACGCAACATCCACTGCGGCAACGGGCGGCGGAACACCGGGAAGTTGCCGCGTTCGCTGCGCCCGTCGGCAGTGACCTCCTCGTTGGAGAGCACGGTGCCGAGCCCCGGCGCCCAATTGACGACCGATTCGCTGCGGTAGGCCAGGCGGTGGTTGTCGATCACCCGGCGCTTGTCGAGGTCGGACAACTCGGCCCAGGGCCGGCCGGTGGGATTGGTGCCCTCGGCCGGCTGTCGCGTCTGGGCGTCCAGTTCGGCGATCAGTTCGGCGATGGGCCGGGCGCGGTCGGCCTCGGTGTCGTACCACGAGTTGAAGATCTGCAGGAAGATCCACTGGGTCCAGCGGTAGAAGTCCGGGTCGGTGGTCGCCAACCGACGGCGCTCGTCGTGACCGAGTCCCAGCCGTCGCAGCTGGATCAGGAAGGTGTCGATGTTGCCGTAGGTGGTGGTGCGCGGGTGCTGTCCGGTTTCGATCGCGTATTGCTCGGCCGGCAGCCCGAATGCGTCGAACCCCATCGTGTGCAGGACGTTGTCGCCGCGCATGCGCCGATACCGCGCATAGACGTCGGTGCCGATGTAGCCCAGCGGGTGCCCGACGTGCAGACCGGACCCGGACGGATACGGGAACATGTCCATGACGTAGGCGTGCGGTCGGATGGCGACGCGGTCGAATCCGTCGGACAGCGGCCCGGTCGGGTTCGGGGCGTCGAACGTGCCCTCGCGCTGCCAGCGGTCCTGCCAGGCGATCTCGATCGCGTTGGCCACGGCCGCGGTGTAGCGGAACGGCGGCACGTCGGATGCCGCGGCATCGTCAGCGTTCGCGCCGGACTCGACGGCGGTCATCATGGGCTCCTCGGTGAGATTCGGTCGTCAGACATGACAAGAGCCCCTGCGCAATTCGCAGAGGCTCAGCCGCGCTGTCGGAGGGATCGGCGATCAGCGCGGCCTGGGAAGGAGCAGGTGACGGCTACCCATACCAGTGAGTTTAGCGGCCTGGACTTCGGTGGTCGACCGCTGGCCCTTACCAAGCGTGACGGTCGGCGACGTGGCGTGTCGGGCTGCCGGTGCGGTGCGCGCCCCGCGTCCGCTGTCCGTCGCCACCGGACGCGGGGGCACCTGACTCACACCCTAGGTGTGATTCCTGTTGACTTCGCAACCATCCGCTATGTGTTGCGTCACGAACGCTGTGCATTGCAGATGAAGTCTCGACGTCGATGCGAGGGTCAGGCGCGGTCAGGCGTCAGCGTCCGCCGCGTCCGTTCCCTCGTCCGCATCGCGCAGCGGCAACGGGACGACGCTGCCCGGGGCGCCCAGATTGTGCCCCCGCAGCCGCCACACCGTGCCGGCACCGTCGTGATCCTCGGCGAACAGCTCGGACCAGTGGCAGTTCGCGAGCGGACCCAGCGGATGGCTGCTCTGCCGGATGCCGAGCAGTGCGTTGGTGAGCGCCATCGCGGTCGCGCTGTGCGTCACGAGGACGGTCGTCACGACGTCGGGCAGCGCGCGGAACGCCGACAACGCTCGGGCGGCGACCTGGTCGCGGGTCTCCCCGCCCCGGCGGCGGACATCCCGCCCGGCCACCCAGTCGGCGAACTCGTCGGGATATCGCGCCGCGACCTCGTCACGGGTCAGGCCTTCCCAGTGACCGAGGCCGCGCTCGCGCAGCCGCGGCTCGGCGATCGGTGCCAGCCCGGACGCGCCACCCACGACCGCCGCGGTTTGCATGGCGCGTTGGGCATCCGAGCTCACCAGCAGGTCCGGGTCGAGCGCGGCGACGATCCCGGCGACCTCGTAGGCCTGCGCCCGGCCGACCTCGTCCAGGGGCGGATCCGACTGACCCTGGAAACGGCGCTGGGCATTCCATTCGGTGCGGCCGTGCCGCAGCAGCAGGACTCGGCGCTGGTTCACTCCCCCGTCCCGCTGCGCGACGCCTGCCCGGCGTCGGTGAACGGGATGAACGGGCAGTCCTTCCAGAGCCGTTCGAGGGCGTAGAAGACCCGCTCCTCGGCGTGCTGGATGTGCACCACGACGTCGCCGTAGTCGAGCAGCACCCAACGCCCGTCGCGCTGCCCCTCGCGCCGGATGGGCTTGTGGTCGGTGCGCCGAGCGGCGTCCTCCACCGCCTCGACGATCGCCTCGACCTGACGTTCGTTGGTACCGGTGGCCACCACGAAAACGTCCGTGATGGCCAGCCGCTCGCTGACGTCGATGAGCACGATGTCCTGGGCCAGCTTGTCGGCGGCGGCCTGCGCGATCGTGGTCGCGAGCGCGATCGCCTCGTCGGTTGCCGTCACGAGGGCTGAGCCTACTGGCGGTAGAGCCGGTGCTTGTTGATGTACTGCACGACGCCGTCCGGGACGAGGTACCAGACAGGCTCGCCCGCGGCCACGCGCGCCCGGCAGGCACTGGACGAAATCGCCATCGCCGGCACGTCGAGCAGGATCGCCGACTCCTGCGGCAGGTGCGCATCGGAGAGCTCGTAACCCGGCCGCGTGACCCCGATGAACTGTGCGCGTTTCAGCGCTTGTTCGCCGTCCTTCCAGGACAGGATCTGCGCCAGGGCGTCCGCGCCGGTGATGAAATACAGCTGCGCGTCCGGGCGCAGGTCCCCGATGTCCCGGATGGTGTCGATCGTGTACGTCGGGCCGTCGCGGTCGATGTCCACCCGGCTCACCCAGAAGCGCGGGTTGGACGCCGTCGCGATCACCGTCATGAGGTAGCGATGCTCGGCCGGGCTCACCTGCCGGTCAGACTTCTGCCACGGTTCGCCGGTGGGCACGAAGATGACCTCGTCGAGGTGGTACAGGGCCGCCACCTCGCTCGCCGCGACGAGGTGACCGTGGTGAATCGGATCGAAGGTCCCGCCCATGATGCCGACCCGCTGCGTCATGCGGGCATCGTACGGAGGTCGGGGCTGCTGTCAGGACTTGTGTGCGCCGCGCGAGATCCAGTAGTCGTTGAGCTGGCCCTGCACCCGGATGAACCAGACGAACGCCCCGATGATCGGCAGCAGGAACCACAGCCCCCACAGCGTGCCCACCCGGCTGCGCTGGCCGGCGCGGGTCACCATGTTGTTGAGCTCGTGGGGGACGAGGAACCAGGTCACCGGCGACACGATGAAATAGATGACGAATCCGAGCGGGCCGCCGACACCCTCGCCGGAGTGCCGCTTCATCTCCTCCTGCGTCTTCCAGGTCCACACGTAGGTGTAGATGCCGAGCGTGACGATGGCCAGCAGGATCGACACCCCGATGCCGCGGACCTTCCCCACCGGTCCGGCCGGCGGCCCGTAACCGGCGCCGTACGCGGGTGCGCCGTAGCCGGGCTGGACCGGGGGTGCCGGTTGATATCCCGGCGGCTGGTAGTTCTGCGGCGGCGGTCCCTGCGGCGGCGGGGTGAACCGTTGGGGGTCTTCGGACATCACACGGCTCCTCGGGCGCAGGCTGGGGAATGCCACCTTGGCGCAGCGGTTGTCCTCGTGCAACCGCTGTGAGTCGGGCCGCGAGAGGATCCAGTGATGACCGGACCGGTATACGCCCTGAATCTCTTCGATGTCGCCGATCGCGACGAGTACCTCGCCTATTCGCGTCGGTCGCCGCAGGAGGTCGCTGCGCACGGCGGCAAAGTCATTGCACTCGGCAGGTTCCGCGAATCGTTGGTCGGCGACGTCGCGCCCCGGCAGGTGATCGTTCTCGTCGAGTGGGAGTCACGGGAGGCGTTCCAGAGCTATATCGACGACCCGGCGCTCGCGGACCTGCACCCGCACCGGGAGCGCGGCGGCGGCGCGTACGTGTGGCAGCTGTTCGACAAGCTCGACGATCTGCGCCCGGTGCTCGCGCGCTAGCGAGGCTCTACCGTGGCGGCATGGACGCCGTGCACCTTCGCGAATCGCAGGCCCCGCTCAAGCAGCGCTACCGCGACGATCCGGACACCGCCCGCACCGCGATCGGCGCCAAGGCCGATTTCCGCGACCAGCCGGTGACCTGCACCGTCGACGGTTGGGCCGGTCCGGTCCGCGCCGGACTGCACCGCGCCACCGGCGGCGACGGCTCGGACGCGTGCTCAGGCGACATGCTCCTGGAGGCGTTGCTGGCATGCGCCGGCGTGACCCTGCGCACCGTCGCCACCGCGATGAGCGTCGCGGTGCGCGGCGCGACGCTGCGTGCGGACGGCATGTTCGACGCGCGGGGCACGCTCGGCATCGACCGCGAGGTACCCGTCGGCGTGCAGGAGGTCGTCGTCACGGCCGAGATCGACACCGACGCGGACGACGCGACGCTCGAGCGGCTGGCCCGCACCACGGAGCGGTACTGCGTGGTGGGTCAGAGCCTGCGCGAGCCGGCCCGCTTCGTCGTGCGGCGTGTCACTCAGGGCGAGAACCGGTAGCCCATCCCCGGCTCGGTGATCAGGTGCCGCGGCCGGCTCGGCTCGGGCTCCAGCTTGCGCCGCAACTGGGCGATGAAGATCCGCAGGTAGCTCGGGTCGGTGTGTTCGGGCGCGCCGCGCAACTCGGTCAGCAGGGCGCGGCCGGTGACCAGCTTCCCGGGACGGCGCAACAATGCCTCGAGCAGGTGCCACTCGGTCGGCGTCAGGTGGATACGCGTGCCGTCGGCCGCGGTGGCGGTCTTCGCGCCGAGGTCGACGCTGGCCAGCCCCACCTGGACGACCTCATCGGCAGCCTCCCCCACCGGTGCCGCGCGACGAGTGGCGGCCCGCAACCGCGCGAGCAGCTCGTCGATGCTGAACGGCTTGGTGACGTAGTCGTCGGCGCCGAGGTCGAGCGCGGTCACCTTGTCGGCGCTGCCGGTACGTGCCGACAGCACGATGATCGGCGTGGTGGAGTAGGCGCGCACGCCCCGGATGACATCGAGGCCGGTCACGTCGGGCAGCCCGAGGTCGAGCACGATCACGTCCGGTTCACGGCTGGCGGCGTAGGTCAACGCCTTGGTGCCGGTGTCGGCCTCCATCACGTCGAAGCCTCGGGCGGTCAGGTTCATCGCGAGCGCACGCAGCAGGGGGCGTTCGTCCTCGACGACCAGCACTCGAGTCATGCGCGTGCCGCGGCTTTCGGAAGTCGCACGACCAGCGTCGCGCCGCCGCCCGGGGTCTGCTCGGCCTCGACAGCGCCGCCCATCGCGGTGACGAAGCCACGGGCGATGGCCAGGCCCAGGCCGACTCCCTCGCCGTGCCGGGGTATGTCGTCGCGGCGCCGGAATGCCTCGAAGACGGCCTCCGCGTCGACCGGGGCGATCCCGGGGCCGCGGTCGATGATCCGCAACTCGACGGTGTCGGCGTGCGCGCTCGCCCGGATCTGCACCGGAGTGCCGTTCGGCGCGTATCGCAGCGCGTTCTGCACCAGGTTCGCGACGACCCGTTCGAGCAACCCGGCGTCGGCATGGACGTCGGGCAGTTCGGACGGGATGTCGACGGCCACCAGAGTGGAATCGACAGTCAGTGAATCGAGGGCGTGGGCCACGATGTCCTCGACCGCAACGTCGGCGGGCAGCACCGGGAGGACGCCGGCCTGCAGCCGGGAGAGGTCGAGCAGGTTGGTGACGAGATCGGTGAGGCGATCCAGCGCGGCGTCGGCGGTGCCGAGCAGCTCGCGCCGGTCGGCATCGGTCCAGTCGACGTCGTCAGCACGCAGGCTGGAGACAGCCGCCTTCGCGGATGCGATCGGCGTGCGCAAGTCGTGGCTGACGGCGTTGAGCAAAGCGGTTCGGGCTCGTTCGGATTCCGCAAGCGAATCCGCGGCGCGGGCGGCCTCAGCGAGTTCGCGTTGCCGGTAGGCGACGGCCACCTCGGCGGCGAACGCCGTGAGAACACGTTGGTCCTCGGCCCGCAACGGGTGACCGGCCAGCACCAGCACGTTGGCGTCGTCGATGTCCACCGCGACGTCGCCGTCGGTGGGCGTGGCCGGCGGCTCGGCACCCACCGCGGCCAGCGACTGCCAGGCTCGACCGTCGTCGCCGCGGCGCAGCAGGCTCACCGCTCGCATGGTGAATGTCTCCTGCACCCGGGACAGCAACGCGGCCAGCGCCTGCTCGCCACGCAGCAGGCTGCCGGCGAGCGCGGCCAGGGTCTCAGCCTCCGCGCCGCGGCGGGCCGCCAGCGCCGACCGGCGGGCGGACAGGTCCACCACGCGAGACACCAGCACGCCGACCAGCAGGAAGATCACGAGCGCGATGATGTTGTCGCGTCGGTCGATGGTGAAGGTGTGGATCGGTGGCGCGAAGTAGTAGTTGAGCAGCAGGCTGCCGGCCACTGCGGCGAACAGCGCGGCCCAGAAGCCGCCGACCAGGCTGGTGATGACCACGATGAGCAGGTAGATGCACACCTCGCTGGCGAACGCGAGATTGCCGCGCCAGAACGCCAGCGCGGCCGTCGCCACGACGAGCAGCACGAGCGCGACCGCGGCGCCGACGAGTTGCCGGCGTGCGGTCAGCCCGTAGCCCAGCGTGGGCAGCGCGCGGCCGCGGCCCACGTAGTCGTGGCTCACCAGGTGCACGTCGATCGGCCCGGACAGCCGCGCCACCGTGGCGCTCGTCCCGGGCCCGCCGAGCACTGCGCGCCACGGTTTGCGGCGCGAGGCACCGAGGACGACCTGGGTCGCGTCGACGCTCGTGGCGAAGTCGAGCAGCGCCCGAGGCACGTCGTCGCCGACCAGCGCGTGATAGGTGCCGCCGAGTGATTCGACGAGCAGTCGCTGAGGTCTGCAGCTCGGCGCCCCCGGCCTCGGCCAGCCCATCGCTGCGCGACACGTGCACCGCGAGCAGCTCACCACCGCCGCTGCGAGCCGCGATGCGGGCCGCCCGCCGGATCAGGGCCGCGCCCTCCGGGCCGCCGGTGAGCGCGACCACCACGCGTTCGCGGGTCTCCCAGGTGCCGGAGATGCCGTGCTGCTCGCGGTACCGCTGCAACCCCTCTTCGACCCGGTCGGCAAGCCACAACAGCGCGAGTTCGCGCAGCGCGGTGAGGTTGCCGGGACGAAAGTAGTTGCCCAGCGCGGCATCGACCTTGTCCGGCGCGTAGATGTTGCCGTGCGCCATCCGCCGGCGCAGCGCTTCGGGCGTCATGTCGACGAGCTCGATCTGGTCCGCCGCACGCACGACGGCGTCCGGGACGGTCTCGCGTTGCGGCACGCCGGTGATGGTCTGCACGACGTCGTTGAGCGACTCCAGGTGCTGGATGTTCACCGTGCTGATGACGTCGATCCCGGCGGCGAGCAGCACGTTGATGTCCTGCCAGCGCTTTTCGCTGGGACCGGTCCCGGGCGTGTTGGTGTGGGCCAGCTCGTCCACGAGCGCCACGTCCGGCTTGCGGCCGAGCACGGCCGCCAGATCCATCTCCTCGAACGTCGCCCCCCGGTAGGTCACGCGCTTGCGCGCCACGGTGGGCAGGCCGGTCACCTGTTCTGCGGTGTGCACCCGGCCGTGGGTCTCGACGAAGGCCACGACCACATCGGTGCCGCGAGCGGCGCGGCGCTGCCCCTCCTGCAGCATCGCGAAGGTCTTGCCCACGCCCGGCGCCGCGCCCAGGTAGATGCGCAGGCAGCCGGCGTTACTCACCGGGCAAGCAAACCGCACCCGGCATGCCAGGTGCGTGAGCGGCCCGTGTAGAACGCGTGAGGACGGCCCAGTGGGCGCGACAGGGGTGCTCCGGGCGGCGTTCACTTCAGTGCTGCCGGCAGCTGCCGGACCGACTTCGACCGAGGCAGGAAGTTCATGGCTGACGTGGTGTTCGTGGTGCTGACCATTGTGGTCTTCGCCGTCCTCGCGCTGTGCGCGAAGGGAGCCGAGAAGCTGTGAGCGCAGCGAATCTGGCGGGGCTGATCCTGGCGATCGCCTTCCTCGTCTACCTGGTCATCGCGCTGGTGCGCGCCGAGAAGTTCTGATGAACGACACGTTCGCCGGCGTGCTGTTCGCCGGCTCGCTCGCCGTTGCCCTGGCGCTGGTCCACAAACCGCTCGGCGACTACCTGGCCCGGGTGCTGCACTCCTCGCGCCATCTCGCGGTGGAGCGCGGCGTCTACCGCGTCGCGGGCGTCGATCCCGACGCCGACCAGCCGTGGCCGGCGTATCTGCGCTCGGTGCTCGCCTTCGGCGCGGTCGGGGTGCTGTTGCTCTATCTGTTCCTGCGGATCCAGCAACATCTGGGCCGGCCGTTCGCGGTGCCCGCGATGCCGCCCGACCAGGCGTGGAACACCGCGGTCAGCTTCGTGACCAACACGAACTGGCAGTCGTATTCGGGCGAGAGCGCACTCGGCTACATCGTCCAGATGGCCGGGCTCGCCGTGCAGAACTTCGTGTCTGCCGCGGTCGGCATCGCGGTGGCCGTCGCGCTCGTGCGCGGACTCTCGCGCAGCAGGACCGATCGGCTGGGCAATTTCTGGGTCGACGTCACTCGCATCTGTGTTCGGGTGTTGCTGCCACTGGCGTTCGCGTTCGCGATCGTGTTCGTCGCAGCCGGCATGGTGCAGAACTTCCACGACTATGCCGCCGTGCACACCGTCACCGGGGGCGTCCAGACGATCACCGGCGGCCCGGTCGCGTCCCAGGAGGTCATCAAGGAACTGGGGACGAACGGCGGCGGGTTCTACAACGCGAACTCGGCACACCCGTTCGAGAACCCCACCACGTGGACGAACTGGCTCGAGATCTTCCTGCTGCTGTGCATCCCGTTCTCACTCCCGCGCACCTTCGGCGTGTTGGTGGGCGACCGCCGACAGGGCCGGGCGATCGTCGCCGTGATGGCCACCTTGGCACTGCTCAGCGTCGTGCTGACGATGGTGTTCCAGGGAATGCATCACGGTACCGTGCCCACGTCGGTCGGTGCGGCGACCGAGGGCACCGAAACCCGCTTCGGAGTGCCGAACTCGGCGGTGTTCGCGACGGGAACCACGCTCACCTCCACCGGAGCCGTGAACAGCTTCCACGACTCGTACACCAGCCTCGGCGGCGCGATGACGTTGCTGAACATGATGCTCGGCGAGATCGCACCGGGTGGCACCGGCTCCGGGTTGTACGGGATGTTGGTGCTCGCCATCGTCACGGTGTTCGTGTCCGGACTGATGGTGGGCCGCACCCCGGAGTATCTCGGCAAGAAGTTGCGCGGTCGGGAGATGAAATTCGCTTCGCTGTACCTGCTCACCACACCCGCGATCGTGCTGGCGGGTACGGCCGTCGCGATGGCGCTGCCCGGGGAACGGGCCGGCATGCTCAACAGCGGGCCGCACGGGCTGTCCGAGGTGCTCTACGCCTTCACCTCCGCCGGGAACAACAACGGCAGCGCCTTCGCCGGACTCGGTGCGAACACCCAGTGGTACAACACCGCGCTGGGCATGGCCATGCTGTTCGGCCGCTACCTGCCGATCGTGTTCGTCCTCGGGCTGGCCGGTTCGCTCGCCCGACAGCAACCGGTGCCCGCCTCCGCCGGCACCTTGCCGACACACCGGCTGCTGTTCGTCGGGATGCTCACCGGCGTGACCGTGATCGTGGTCGCGCTCACCTACTTCCCGGCTCTTGCGCTGGGGCCACTTGCTGAAGGACTGCACTGACATGACCTCCGCCGTTCGCGCCGGATTGCTGGATCCGAAACTGCTCTGGACCTCCGCTGCCGGACGCACTCGCCAAACTCGACCCGCGCACACTCTCGCAAGAACCCGGTGATGATGCTGGTGGAGGTGGGCGCGGTGTTCACCACCGTGCTCGCCGTGATCAACCCCACGGTGTTCAGCTGGTTGATCGTGTTCTGGCTGTGGCTCACCGTGCTGTTCGCCAACCTCGCCGAGGCTGTCGCCGAGGGGCGCGGCAAGGCCCAGGCCGATGCGTTGCGCCGCACCCGCTCCGGCACCACCGCCCGGCGCCTGCTCGACCGCGACGACTGGACCGGTGCCGAGGAACAGGTGCCGGCACCGCAGCTGCGGCCCGGCGACCGGGTGGTGTGCGAGGCCGGCGACGCGATCCCGGGCGACGGCGACGTCATCGACGGCATAGCGAGCGTCGACGAGAGCGCCATCACCGGCGAGAGCGCCCCGGTGATCCGGGAGAGCGGCGGCGACCGCAACTCGGTCACCGGCGGCACTCGGGTGCTGTCGGACCGCATCGTGGTCGAGATCACCCAGCAGCCCGGGCAGAGCTTCATCGACCGGATGATCGCGTTGGTCGAGGGGGCCAGCAGGCAGAAGACGCCCAACGAGATCGCGCTCAACATCCTGCTCGCCTCGCTCACCATCATTTTCCTGCTCGCTACCGTGACCCTGCAACCGCTCGCGATCTATGCGAAGGCCACCCAGCCGGGCATCCCGAACAGCGCCGTCGCTGGACTCGAACGGGATCACCGGCGTCGTGCTCGTGTCGCTGCTGGTCTGCCTCATCCCGACGACGATCGGAGCGCTGCTGTCGGCGATCGGCATCGCAGGCATGGACCGGCTGGTGCAGCGCAACGTGCTGGCGATGAGCGGCCGGGCGGTGGAGGCCGCCGGCGACGTCAGCACGCTGCTGCTGGACAAGACCGGCACGATCACGCTGGGCAACCGGCAGGCCAGCGAGTTCGTGCCGGTGGGCGAGGTTCCGGTGGAGCGCCTCGCCGCCGCGGCGCAGTTGTCCTCACTGTCCGACGAGACTCCGGAAGGCCGCTCCGTCGTCGTTCTCGCCCGCGCCGAACACGGACTGCGCGAGCTCCCGGCGGGCGAGCTCACCCACGCCACGTTCGTGCCGTTCACCGCGCAGACGCGGATGAGCGGTATCGACCTCGCGGCGACGACGACGCACGCGAGGTGCGCAAGGGCGCGGCCGGCGCCGTGATCGCGTGGGCCCGTGAGGGTGGCGGCCGACGTGCCTCCGCGAGACCGCCGAGATCGTCGACGGCATCAGCGCGAGCGGCGGCACTCCGCTGGTGGTCGCGGAGCGGGTCGGCGCGGACGCGCCACAGGTGCTCGGCGTGATCCACCTCAAAGACGTCGTGAAGCAAGGCATGTCGCAGCGTTTCGACGAACTGCGTCGTATGGGCATCCGTACCGTGATGATCACCGGTGACAACCCGCTGACCGCCCGGGCGATCGCCGAGGAAGCCGGCGTCGACGACTTCCTCGCCGAGGCGAAGCCTGAGGACAAGATGGCGCTGATCAAGCGCGAGCAGGAAGGCGGCCGACTGGTCGCGATGACCGGAGACGGCACCAACGACGCCCCGGCGCTCGCTCAGGCCGATGTCGGGGTGGCGATGAACACCGGCACGTCCGCGGCGAAGGAAGCCGGGAACATGGTCGACCTGGACTCCGACCCGACGAAGCTGATCGAGATCGTCGAGATCGGCAAGCAGCTGTTGATCACCCGCGGCTCGCTGACCACCTTCTCGATCGCGAACGACGTGGCCAAGTACTTCGCGATCATCCCGGCGATGTTCGCGGCGGTGTATCCCGGACTGGACCGGCTCAACATCATGCGGCTGCATTCGCCGCAGTCGGCGATCCTGTCGGCGGTCATCTTCAACGCGCTGATCATCGTCGCGCTGATCCCGCTCGCCCTGCGCGGGGTGCGGTACCGCCCGGCCAGCGCCAGTGCCATGTTGCGCCGCAACATCTGGATCTACGGGCTCGGCGGCGTGATTCTGCCGTTCGTCGGGATCAAGGCCATCGACCTCGTCGTGCAGTTCCTGCCGGGAATCGGGTGACGTGATGCGTACTGTCCTCGGCTACCTGCGCTCGGCCTCGGCCGGAGTGCGGCTGCTCATCGTCTTGTCCCTGGCACTCGGCGTGCTCTATCCGCTGGCCGTGACGGCGCTCGCCCAGCTCCCCGGTCTGCGCAGCGGGGCCGACGGCTCTCTGGCGCATGCCGACGGCCGGGTCGTCGGCTCGACGTTGATCGGCCAGAACTTCACCGACGCCAAAGGCAACCCGCTGCCGCAGTACTTCCAACCGCGGCCGTCGGCCGCCGGCGACGGCTACGACCCGACCGCGAGCGGCGCGTCGAACCTCGGTCCGGAGTCGATCGTCGACGTGCTGCCCGATCCCACGGTCAAGGGCGACACCGGCACCCAGAGCCTGCTCACCCAGGTGTGCACCCGCAGCCACGACCTCGGCAAGCGATATGGCGTCGACGGCCGCCGGCCCTACTGCACCGACAGCGGGGTGGGCGCCGTGCTCGCGGTGTTCTACAGCGGGCCCGGCTACCACGGCCGGATCACCCGTGTCGTCAGCCTGAACCAGGCAGCGCCGACCCTCCCGTTCCTCGCGACATATCGCGGCGTGCGCGGTGCAGCCGGCCCGCTACGGCGCGGACTACTCGCACGGGAAGGTCGTCGCGATCCGCGGTACCGCCCCGAGCCACCCGGCGGTACCGGCCGACGCGGTGACCGCGTCCGGCTCCGGGCTGGACCCGGACATCAGCCCGGCCTACGCGCATCTGCAAGAACGATCGGTGTCGCGAGCGCGCGGCATCAGTAGGGCGCAGGTGGCCGCGCTCGTGCGCCACTACACCTCCGGGCGCGACCTGGGGTTCCTGGGCGAACCGCGGGTCCGGGTGCTCGACCTCGACCTCGCGCTGGACCGCCGGTACCGATGCCGCGGTGATCACTTCGCCTGCGGCAGCTTGGCCGGGCGCTTGCGGGTGTTGCGCGGCGCCGACGGCGGCGGCACCATCGGCCCGATATCGCCGTCGGGTGCGTCGTCGAGGTCGACGATGACCGGTGCGTGGTCGCTCGGGCCGGTGCCCTTGCGAGCCTGCCGGTCGACCCACGCCGCAGCCACCCGTTCGGCCACCGGCGCGCCGGCGAGCACGAGGTCGATGCGCATGCCGAGATCCTGGTGGAACATCCCGGCGCGGTAGTCCCAGTAGGTGAAGACCCGCTGCTGCGGCCAGCGCTCGCGCACGACGTCGTGCAGGCCGACGTTCTGCAGTTCGGCGAGCGCCTCCCGCTCCGGCGGCGTGACGTGGGTCTGTCCCACATAGGCCTTCGGATCGAAGACGTCGGCGTCGGTGGGAGCGATGTTCATGTCGCCGCACACCAGCGCGGTCGCTGCGTTCGGCGCGACCACGTCGCGCAGGGCCGCGAGCCATTCCAGCTTGTAGCGGTAGTGGTCGGAATCCGGCGTACGCCCGTTCGGGACGTACACCGAGTGCACCCGGATCCCGCCGCAGGTCGCCGCCACGGCGCGCGCCTCGGGACCCGGGAACCCGGGGCCGTCGGGCAGTCCGCGCAGCACGTCGTCGACGCCGACGCGCGAGAGGATCGCCACGCCGTTCCACTGCGCCTCGCCGTTGTAGGCGACTGCATAACCGCGCTCGTCGAGCTCGGAGCCCAGCAGCTTGGTGAACGCGTCGTCGGCGAGCTTGGTCTCCTGCAGACAGACGACATCGGGCTGCCGTTCGTCGAGCCAGGGCAGCAGCCGGGGCAGGCGCTGCTTGACCGAGTTGACGTTCCAGGTGGCGACCCGCATCAGGCCACCGTAGCTGTCAGACGCGGGCGGCCCGGCGCGCGACGGCGCGGGTCAATTGCTGCTGCACGTCGCTGGGCACCTGGGTGCCGATGCCGGTGAAGGTGACCTGCACACCGAACTGCGCGCCGCTGATGAACGCGGTGTCGGAGTACACCCGCGCGGTCTGGCCCAGCGCACTGACCGTGACCACGGCGTGCAGCGTGGCGTCGACGTTCGGCGCCGCACCGCCCTCGACCGTTCGTACGGTCAGATTCTGCACCTGCGTGTGGGCCGGCAACACCTTCGCCAACGACGTGCGCAACGCCTGGTCGAAGCACCCGGCCGCGCGCGGACTGCGCACCGCGGCGAGCCGGTTCAGCACCTCGAGCTGCGTCTTGAACGAGGTCGCTGCGGAGCTCGCGGTGAACTCACCGCTGCCGAAATCCGGCGACTCGACCCGGTTGATCTGCTTCGAGGTGTCGGTGCGCACCCCGACGCAGGTGGCGACCTGAGTCTGCATGTCGGTGTCCGCCCCGGCCCCCCGGGTCGGGCGGGCGATCCAGCCGGGCGGGAGGTCGTCGGTCTGCAACACGATCCTGGTGAGGGCGATGTACGACGGCGGCTTCGCGACCGCATGGCCCTCGGTGGTGCTGGAGCATCCCGCGAGCACACAACCGATCGTGAGCGCGCCGGCCACCCAACCGACCCTCATGGCGGACTCCCGTCGGCACCGATCGTGCCCTGCCTCGATGGTAGTCGGCGGCCGCGACGTACCCTAGCCGCGCGCGAGGAGGCGGTATGGGTCAACTGCGACACATCTTGGCTGTCGGCGTCGCAGCGGTGCTGCTCGGCGGCACGGTCAGCGCGACAGCAGCCATCAAGCCACCGCCGCCGCCTCGACCGATCACGGTGCCCGGCGGTCTGCTGCCCTCGCAGAGCCTGGAACGCAAGTCGGGTGACTGTTCGCTGGCCGGAGTGACCTGCAAGCCGTCCGGAATGTCGTCGTCGTGCACGGGGTACACGTCCCAGACGACCCCGCCGGCCACCATCAAGGTCTACGTACCGTCGGCCGCCACGAAGATCCAGACGATCTCGTTCCAGACCTACGTCGAGAACGTCCTGCCGAACGAGTGGATCCCGAGCTGGGACGGCGATGCGCTCAAAGCCGGTGCAGTCGCAGTCAAGTCCTACGCCTGGTACTGGGTGACGCATTTCGGCGGCTATCTCAACGGGAACCCGGCGACCTGTTTCGACGTCGCCGACGACACCAACTTCCAGGTGTACCGGGCGAACTCGGCCACCTCGCGGACCACCGCGGCCGTGCTCGCCTCCTGGCCGGTCACCGCCCGGGTCGGCGGGCGCGTGTTGCAGACCTTCTACCGCGCGTACCTCAACTCGGCGAGCGAGGCATGCGGCGCATTCGCCGACGGCACGACCTTGAGCCAGTGGGGCACCCAGAACTGCAACGAGTCGAACACGGGCAACAAGTACAACGTGATCCTCGCGAAGTACTACTACCCCGGCCTCCAGCTCGCGACGGCGCGGCAACGGCGTACGCAACACGACTTCCAGTTCGTCCAGCGCAGCACGCGCGTGACCTTCAACGCGGGGACCTGGTCCATCGATGACGGCTACCCGACGACGTTCCACTTCGGCGTCAGCGGCGACCGCCCGGCCGTCGTCACCGCCGGCGACGGATTCGCGCGCATCGCCGTATTCCGGCCGTCGACCGCAACGTGGTACACGGGCAGCACGTCGGGCAGCGTTGCCACGAAGATCCAGTTCGGGACAACCGGCGACATCCCGGCGGCCGCGCAGTATGCGGGCGTCAGCAAACCGACCGTCATCGCTGTCTTCCACCCGTCGACCGGCACCTGGTACGAGGCGAGCGCGTCCGGTGTCGTCGCGCTCAAGAAGCAATACGGCGTCCGCGGCGACATCCCGGTGCCGGGCCACTACTACGGCTCGGCTACCAACGACTACGCCGACGGCATCGCGGTGTTCCGCCCGTCGACCGGTCGTTGGTACTTCCCCGGGCACGCCTCGATCCTCTACGGCCAGGCCGGTGACATCCCGGTCCCCGCGGACTACGACGGCAACGGCACGACCGACATCGCGGTGTACCGGCCGTCCAACCATCGCTTCTACGTGCGCGGGACGCCGTCGGTGCTCTACGGCGTGGCCGGTGATGTCCCGGTGACCGGCGACTACACGGGCGACGGCCGAGCCGATCTGGCCGTATACCGCCCCTCGACGCACTCGTGGTACGTGCACGGAGCTGCGAAGACCGTGTTCGGCGGTTCCGGTGCGACACCGGTCGGCAAGGCGCCCTACTCGGACTGACGCGTGTCGCGCCGGACCCGCGCGACGATGACCAGCTGGGCGGCGAACACGGCGCCGGCCAACAGGAACACGACGGCGAGGACCCACTTGCCCGATCCCCCGCTGGCCGCGAACAACGACACGATCGCCACCCAGAAGCAGAAGACCGTGCAGATCCCGGTGAGCACGCCCTGCCAGGTGCGCCACGGACGCTTCGCATCGATCATGCGGGCGGTGAGGAAGTTCCGCGCGCCGCTCGCGGGTCGCGTGCCGTCGACCGCGACCGGTACCGCGGTCGAGCGGACCGGCTGGTCGTCGTCCTCGGCGGTCAGGGTCAGGACGGCCTCAGGCGATCGGGTCTGGCGCATCACCGCCGGATCGGCCGGTGTCGCCACCACGCGGGCGGTACGCCCGACCCGGATCTCGATCGGCAGCACCGGGCTGCCCAACAGGCGCGGGGTGCCCGAGTACGGATAGGTCATCGTGCCGACCTGCAATTCGTGACCGCCTGTGTCCAGGGCGATGTCGATCGACTGGCCGTCGCGCAGGTCGCCGGTGCGCTCGCCGTCGACGTACACCCCGTAGGTGCCGCGGCGATGTCGGCCGGACGCGGTCGCCCGGTGCACCCGGAGGGTGCCCTGCTCGGTCACGGCCGCACGGTACAACACGATCCGAAGACGAGGCCCGGGTTGGCAGATGCGCCCGCGGCAGCAGACACTCGGCAGGTGCCGTTGACACAGCTGCAGGTCCGGGTCACCGACGAGCGGGTCGTGGACGTCGTCGCGAACGACGTCGACGGGCCGGCGATCCTCTTTCACCACGGGACGCCCGGCGCGGCCGCGGTCTATGACCCGCAAGTCGCAGCGGCGGCGGCGGCGGGGTTGCGGTGGATCTCGTACTCGCGCGCGGGTTACGGCGGGTCGAGCCGCCGGCCGGGGCGCAGCGTCGCGGACAACTGCACCGACATCACCGCAGTCCTCGATCACCTGCAGGTCGAGCGATTCGTCGCGGCCGGCTGGTCGGGCGGCGGTCCGCACGCGCTCGCCTGCGGGGCGCTGCTGGCGCCGCGGTGCGTCGGCGTGCTGTGCCTGGCCGGGGTTGCGCCCCTGCTGGACGCCGAGCAGTCGGGCCTGGACTGGTACGACGGCATGGGTCCGGAGAACCACGAGGAATTCCGCGCCGCGCTTGCCGGGGAGCGGCAACTGCGCGACTTCATCGAACCCGAGCGTGCCGGCCTGCTGACCATCACCGGCACGCAGGTCGCGCAGGCCCTGGGTGGATTGGTCGGCGAGGCCGACAAGGCGGTGCTCACCGGCGAGTTCTCCGACGACCTCGCGGCCTCGTTCCGCGAAGGACTGCGGATCTCGGCCGACGGTTGGGTGGACGACGACCTCGCGTTCACCCGCGAATGGGGCTTCGACCTCGCGGAGGTCGCGGTGCCGGTGTCGTTGTGGCAGGGCACCGACGACCGGATGGTGCCGTTCGCCCACGGCGGGTTCCTGGCCGAGCGGTTGCCGCGGGTGCAGGCGCATCTCGTCGACGGCGAGGGGCACCTCTCCGTGGTGCTCGGCATGTTCGACCAGATGATCGCCGACGCAACCGAGATGGTGCGCGCCTGACGGCCGCGCCCTCGCCGCGAACCGGGTGCCGAAGCTCTCGCTGAGGGCGCGGGCACGCTGCTGAACAGCGCCCCCGGCGCGGTCGTGTACGTGAGCATCCACCCTTCTGAAGGAGATGCCATGCGCACCAAGAACAAACGGTTGGCGATCTACCTGGCCGGCGGCGCCGCAGCCAGCGCGATCGCTGTCACGGCCGGCGTGCTCGCGACGAGCCCGTCCGGCGACGCCAAGGCGGCGCCGTCGGCGTCGGGCAGCGTCATCGCCACTCGAACGACCGGGTCCGGACCGATCCTGGTCGACGGCAAGGGTCGCACCGTGTACCTGTTCGCACAGGACACCGGCTCGACCCCGACGTGCACCGGCAGCTGTGCCGGGTACTGGCCGCCGGTCCCCGCGTCCGCGAATGCCCGAGTCGCGGGCGGCGCGAATGCCGCCGACGTGTCCAGCGTCGCAGCACCGGGCGGAGGGCGACAGCTCGCCTACGCCGGGCACCCGCTGTACTACTTCGTCGGCGACGACAAGGCGGACGCGACGAACGGTCAGGGACTCGACCAGTTCGGGGCCAAGTGGTACGTGCTCGATGCTTCCGGCACTGCGGTGACCGGAAACATCACCAAGTCGTCGGGTTCATCGGGCGGCGGCTACGGCTACTGACCGACGAACCCGACCGCGCCGGCGCGGCAGCCCCAACCCCCAGGCTGCCCGCCGGCGTTGTGCTGTCCACGGGACATTGATTGCGAACACAGAAATGGGCCGCGCCTCGAGATGTTCGAGGCGCGGCCCGGGTGGTGCTGGTTGGGTCAGCCGAAGGCGTTCTTCAGGGTGTAGCGGCCCACACGCCGGCCGAGACCGACGCCGGCGTCATGGTCGAGACGGGTGTGGATGCCGGCATAGATGCGGCTCTGCCCGGCCTCACCGACTGCGTCGTGGAACGACACGAACGAACGTGTGACACCTGGCAGCACCGGCGAGGTCAGGGTGAACGACCGATCGCCGTACAGCGCGGTGAGCACGGTGGCCGCGGCGGCGCTCACGGTGCTGTGCGCGCCCGGATAGGACGGATCGGCCGGGGTGGTGGCCAATGGCGTCCAGGTCGGGTCTGCCGTGGTCTGCGGGTTGCCGTCGGTGTCGGCGAGCCGGATCGCGGTGATCGGGCGCCAGCGCCGGAACGTGTACTTCGCGTCGTACAGGCCGATCGTCGCGTCGGCGACAGCGAGGTCCACGAGCGCAAGCGAGCGCGCGGACTCGTCCAACGACGCGTGCCGCGCGAGGACGACCTCGTCGGTGATGTCGTTCCAGTAGTTCTGGATCGGACCGGCCCAGAACTTGGCGATCGTCGTCTGGTCGGCGGTGCGAGTGGTGCTGGAGTCCTGTCCGACGCTCTGCACCTCGGCGATCGCCCGGGCGTACTCAGGACTGGACAGTGCCGGCGGCGGCGCGGGCCGGAACTGGTCGCCGCGCGCGAGGACGAACGGCGTCACCGAACCCCAGTGGGTGAAGACCGGTGCCGCGAACGCCGGCGCGGTCGGTCGGTAGTCGCCCGGCGCGCCGGTCGTCACGTACACCGGCGGCGTGACGTTCGCGCCGTCGGCGGTCCGCAGCTTCAGCATCGCCGCCGCTGCGGCGGCGCCGACCTGCACGCCGGTCGCCCGCGCGTGGCTGGACGGGACTGCGTCGAGATCGCCGGCGAGCTGGTCGTCGAGCGTGCCCGTGAACGCCGGGAACATGTCGACCAACACGTCGTGGGCCGCCTGGGCAGCGGCAGCCACCTTCGAAGCACCGGGCGGCGCGTCGAGGTTCGTGCGGTACTGCGCGTGGTCGCCGCGGATGGCGTCGACCGCGTCGTACACGGCCGCGCTCATGATCGCGAAGTCACGGGTGGGCTGCACGGTGGCCGGCTGTGCCCCCGGCGTCTGTACGAGCGAGAGCAGGGTGCGGTTCCAGGCAACGACCACGTTGCCCGGTGGAGCTTGGGCATCGGCGGGGGCGGACTGCGCCACTCCGGTCAGGGTCGTGACGCCGATCGCGGCGGCGGCGGCGAGCGCGGCGGTACGGGCGACGCGCGGTGCGGACGTGTTGGTCATGAGATCTCCGATCGGTGTGTTGGGACTCAGTTGGCGAGGTCGAATTCGGGCACCGCCGGCGTCGCCGCCGCTGCGCGCTCCGCGCCGGCCGGCCAGAGCCGCCAGGCGGCGAGCAGCATGATGGTGACTTCGGTGCTCAACGCGGCGGTCCCGAGCGTGCAGGCCCAGTTGCCGATGTCGTCGTCGTCGGTCGGCAATCCGGTCGTGCGGCTGAGCAGGTAGGCGATCGCGGTGGCGGCGGCGATGCCGGCTGCGATCAACCAGACCCTGCGGTCATCGGTCGTCAGCAGCAGGAAGGCGCACACCAGCGACGCGGCGATCAGGGCGAAATAGCCGTAGCCGATGAGCGGCGTCTCGTCGAGCGTGCCGGGCAGGTCGAGGACATGGACGATCGCGAGGGTGACGAGGGCGACGGCGCCGAGCACGCGCGACAGCGGCTCGGTCGGGATGGGGTCGGGACTGGACGTGGACACGGTTTGACTCCGGGGCGGTGGGCGGACAGGAACAGCGAGGTGAGCAAGATCAAGGCGGATCACGCGGCCAAACCGTCGAGGCCGTCGGCCTCCAACTGCCGACGCAGCTGATTGAGCGCGTAGTGCAGCCGCGAACGCGCGGTGCCGGCCGGCACGCCGAGCCGCGCGGCGGTCTGGTGCGTCGGCGTGCCCAGATAAAAGGTCTCGACGACGATTTCGCGGTGTGCCGGCGAGAGTCGGCGCAGCGCGTCGGCCAGCACGGCGTGATCGACGAACTCGTCCATGCCGCCGCCGACGGCCGGCTCACTGTGCCGGTCGTCGGCGGGCACGGTCGGGCGGATCGCCGCGGCACGGGCCGCGTCGATGAGCAGGCGGCGCGCGACGCGCAGCAACCACGGCCGCGCCGGGCGGTCGTCGGCCACCAACTTGGGCAGGTGGCGCCAGGCGCGCAGGAACGTCTCCTGCACGATGTCCTCGGCGCGGCCGCGGTCGTTGGTGAATCGTTCGCGCATAGGTGAGTAGGGCCGCGCCGTGTTGCGCGTAGAGCTCGCGGAGCGCCTCGTCTTCTGTGGACATGACTACTAACACGACTAGTAGTTCAGGTACGTTCACACCGACTCGCAGAAATCTTGAACAGACGGCACCGCGGCCACGTGTTTGTTCTCGTGCGCGCGAAAGGAGCGATAGACGCCATGCCCGAAAACCAGCAGGTCCGCCGCCTCGGTGACCTCGAGGCCGCGATCATGGAACTCGTCTGGGACGCAACCGGACCGCTGCGCGTTCGCGAGGTCGTCGATCAGCTGCAACCCGAGCGGACCCTGGCCTACACCACCGTGATGACGGTGATGGACAACCTGCACACCAAGGGCTGGTTGACCCGCGAACGTGACGGCCGGGCCTGGAGCTATCGCGCCGCCGGCACCCGCCAGACCTATGCCGCGCAGCTCATGAACGACGTGCTCACCAACAGCACCGACCGCGCCGGCGCGCTCGCGCAATTCGCCGAGCAGATCGACCCCGCCGACGCCGAGACCCTGGCGCAGGCTCTCGCCGACGCACTGTCCCAGCGTCGTGACGGCAGCGCGCCATGACCGTCGGCGCAGCACTCCTGCTCTACGCGATCGTCCTCGGCTGCGTCGGGCCGCTCGTCCTGCGCCACGACGGCTGGCTCGCCCGCGCGCCGCGACTCGGCGCCACGGTCCTGCTGGCCGCGTCGTGGTCGGTGGTCACCGCGCTGTTCCTGGCCGGGATCACCATCGCGATGCCGGGCACGGCGCTCTCGAGCGGGCTCAGTGACCTGCTCGGCGCCTGCATCCTGCGGCTGCGCGCCGCCTACGCGACCCCCGGCGGCGCGGCGGTCGCCGGCGCGGG
The DNA here is from genome assembly GCA_963850835.1 of uncultured Actinomycetota bacterium. Lineage (GTDB taxonomy): Bacteria > Actinomycetota > Actinomycetes > Mycobacteriales > Jatrophihabitantaceae > Jatrophihabitans. The sequence goes on from CAWKNB010000016.1 coordinate 79,806, forward strand.
CATCACGTTGTCGGCCACGATCGCGATCCGCACCGGGTGGGCCTTGTTCACCGGATACCGGACCCGCCGCGCGGAGCTGCTGCGCCAGCGCACGCTGATCGCGCTGTGCGGCACCGGCCCGACGAGCTCGGGTCCGGTCCCCCAGGTCCTGCTCGACCAGCCACAGCCGGCCGTCTACTGCCTGGGTGGACGCAACCGCACAGTCGTCCTCACCCGCGGTGCGGTCGACCTGCTGTCCGAGCCGCAGCTGGCGGCGGTGCTGGCACACGAACATGCTCACCTCGGCGCCGGTCACCACCGCGCCCTGGCGGCGGCCTCGGTGGCCCGCTCGGTGCTGCCCGAGCTGCCGCTGGTACGAACCGTCGCGCACGGCGTCCACTCCTTGTTGGAGATGCACGCCGATGACGTCGCAGCGGGTACCCACGATCCGGAGACCCTCGCCACGGCGCTCGTCGCGGTGGCGACGGCGTCGCCCGCGCCACGATCTGCGCTGGCCGCTGCGGACACCGACGCCGTCGCACGCATCCGTCGGCTGCTGCTGCCTCCGAACTCACTCAGCGGTCGCGGCCGGCGCTACCTGCGCGCGGGTGTGATCGCCTTCGCGGTCGTGCCCGTGCTGCTCGCCCTCACCCCCGCCGCGGTCGCGGCGAACCAACCGCCGGTGCGCCAGCAGCCTGCTCAGACGCTCGTCCAGACGCGTATCCGGTGAGGTAGCCTGCCGCAGTGCGCGTGGTGATTCTCGGCGCCGGCTTCGGGGGACTCGAACTCGCAACCCGGTTGTCCGAATTGTCGGTCGATGTCGATATAACCCTTGTAGACAAGGGTGACGGGTTTATATTCGGTTTTTCGAAGCTCGACGTGATGTTCGGTCGCACGCGACCTGCGGCTGTGTTGCATCCCTACGCGGACATCGTGAAACCCGGCCTGCGGTTCGTGCAGACGCAGGTGCGAAGCATCGACCCGGTCGCCAAGCGGGTCGACACCGACGCCGGCCCGATCGACGCCGACATCCTGGTCGTCGCGCTCGGCGCCGACCTCGTGCCCGAGGCGACGCCCGGGCTCGTCGAGGCCGGCCACGAGTTCTATACCGTCGCGGGTGCCTTCGCGCTGCGCGACGTCCTTGCCGACTTCGCCGGCGGCCGGGTGATCATCGCGGTGACCTCGACGCCGTTCAAGTGCCCGCCCGCACCGAGCGAGACGGCCTTGCTCATGCACGACTTCCTCACCGCAGCGCGGCATTCGTGACACGTCGAGCATCGCGCTCGTCATGCCCCTCGGAGCGCCGGTGCCGCCGTCGCCCGCCGCGTCGCAGGCGTTGCTCGCCGAGTTCGCCCAGCGCGGCATCGCCTGGCATCCCGAGCGCCTCGTCCGCAGCCTCGACGCACAGCGTCGCGTCGCGGTGCTCAACGACGGCAGCGAGATGGAATACGACCTGTTCCTGGGCGTGCCGACGCACCGCGCGCCGGCGGTCGTCACCGAGTCCGCCCTGGCCGTCGACGGCTGGATCCCGGTCGACCCGCTCACCCTCGAGACCGCCTACCCCGGCGTCTATGCGGTCGGCGACGTCACCAGCGTGGGTACGCCCAAGGCCGGCGTTTTCGCCGAAGGACAGGCCGCCGTGGTGGCCCAGCGCATCGCCGCGCAGCTCACCGGCGACTCGAGCACCGCCGAGTACGACGGCCGCGGTATCTGTTACGTCGAGTTCGGGACCGAACGTGTGGCGCGCGTCGACGTCACCTTCCGCGCCGGGCAAAGCCCCTTCGGCGGCTTCGACGCCCCCTCGGCGGAGTTGGCCGCCGACAAGGTGGATTTCGGCACGACCCGCGTCCGCCGCTGGTTCGACCGCAACTGGGTGATGTCGCACTAACCCGTCCGAGTACGTCACGACACGTCGCTCATATGCCGCAGTGGTTTCTCGTGGAGTTGGTTGCGGCGTGGTTGTTGGTGTGGGTCGATGTGTGGTGGTGGGATCCAGGCGGGTCGGCCGTGCAGGGTGGTGCATTGCCAGCCCGACTTTCTCGAAGGTGCGGTGGTGGTGGCCGCAGATCAGCGCGGCGTTGTCGATCGTCGTGGGGCCGCCGTCGCCCCAGGGAGGATGTGGTGGACCTGCGACCAGGCTGCGGGCCGGTCGCAGGCCGGGGAAGGTGCAGCCGCCGTCTCTGGCCAGGATCGCGAGGCGTTGGTTCTCGCTGAACAGGCGCCGGGTGTCGCTGTGCCCGGTCACCGCGCCGGTGTTCGCACCGTCGTCGCTGGTGGTGCGGACGGCCTGGACGGCTACGAAGGCGCCGCCCCAGCGCAGCCTGCTTATCTGCCCGGGAACAGCGCGCCGTGAGTGGGTTCGGCTAGGCCGGTGCCGGTGTGCAGGATTGTTCGGGCATCATCACGATGACCGTGGTGGCGATCCCGCCGGCCGCGCGGCAGCGACCCGGTCAGGCACAGCCGGGTCAAGGTGCGTCGAGCAGCGCGTCGTGGCGCCGTTGCCGCGGCAGTGCGGTGCGTCCGTTCACCCCGCCGTCGCTCTCCGGCGCGGGCCCGGCCGAAGGCGTCGAACACGCCGAGCAGCCGTTCCGCGCACTCCGCGGTCAACTCCCCGTCGCGCCGCGGACGGACCCGTCCGCGGCGTTGGCGCCTTGGCGGACGCGTCTGCGGTCTCGTTCTTTGGGTCGTCCAGGGCCCGTCGGGTCGAGCCAGGCGTGCAGGTGCAGCGCCAGCGTGTGCAGCGGCGGCGGATCGAACGTGCCCGCGCATAGGCCACCAGCTCGGCGCTCCACCCCGACAACCGTGTTCGGCCTGCACCGCCGCCGGCAGCGCCTCGACCGCCCGCACGATCACCCGGGCATGCTCGGGCGAGATCGCCACCGTCCACCTGCGCGAGCCGCGACATCCGCAAGCACCGGCTCCAACGGCTCGACCGGTCAACCCCCGCCGTCGGCACCTGCGCGCCTCCGCGGCCCGCACCCGCGCCGCCGCATCGCCGGGGTGCAGGCGCAGCACCTGCCGCAACAACGCCGCCATCGACGCCGCGCCCACGCGCTCTCGGCCAACGACCGCGCCGACGCCTCCGCGATCAGCCCGTGCCCCACCGGCCACCAACCGCCGCGAGAGCCGCTCCACCTCCCGCAACGAATCCAGCAGCGCGGCATCAGAACCCACGGTCAGATCCGCGGCCAACAAGTCGTCGCACCGACCGCATGCGCACCAGCCGACCGCCGATGCCCGTCGCACCGATCAAGCAGTTGCTTCGCTCATACGATCGATTTTAGAGGGCCGGAACCGACCCGATCCGGGTTATCCACAACCCGAGAAACAAGAGAAATCAAGCCCAGCGCGAGGGCGAGCCGACAGCGCCGCGCAACGACCAGCCCAACTCCCTCGTCGCTGCCGCCTTTCGCTTTTCAAACCCCCAAGTCCCATACGCTCGAACCATGCCCACGACCGCACCCTGCGACGGCTTCCAGCTGACCTACGACCACACCGGTTCAGGATCACGCGCCGTCATCCTCTTACACGGCTGGCCGGGCGACCGTCGCGACTACCGCCTGCTCGCGCCACTGCTCGAGACCGACGCCAGCGTGATCGTCCCTGACCTACGCGGCTTCGGCGCCTCGGACAAGCACCCGGTCGACCCGGCCGAGGGTTACAGCGTCACCGCACAGGCCCGCAGCGTCGCGGCGTTGATCACCGAGCTGGAACTGACAGAGGTCGTGATCGCCGGATACGACATCGGTAGCCGGATCGCTCAGCAGGTGGCCCGCGACCATCCCGAACTCGTGGCCGCCATCGTGGTCGCGCCCCCACTCCCTGGTATCGGCCGCCGGATACTTTCTGAATCCGCAATTAGCGCGTTCTGGTACCAGGCGTTCCATCAACTCGACCTCGCGGAGCAGCTCGTCGACGGCAACCCGGATGCCGTGCGCTTCTATCTGCAGCACTTCTGGCGCACGTGGTCCGGGCCCGACTTCGAACTCGATCCCGACGCCCTGGAGCACCTGGTCGCGGCCTACTCGCCGCCGGGCGCGTTCGTCGCCTCGATCGGCTGGTACCGCGCCGGCGCCGGCGCGGTAGCCCGTTCCCTCGGCGAACAGCCACCCGCGCCGGTCGACCGCCTGACCGTCCCGACAACCGTTCTCTGGCCGGAATTCGATCCGCTCTTCCCCCGCGAATGGTCCGACCGGCTCGCGGAGTTCTTCGCGGATGTGTCGCTACACCTCGTCGACGGTGTGGGGCATTTCAGTCCGCTGGAGTGCCCCGAGCAATTCGCCGACCTGATCCGCGGGCGACTGGCCTGATCGACGATGGGCAGCGAACCCGATGACGACTCCGCGCCGCTGCTCGCGGCCTGGGCACGCTTCGTAGACTCCCCCGGCCGGCCGTTCACCATCCCCGGCCACAAACACCGCGCCGGGGGGCTCTGGCCCACCCTCGGCCGCGCGCTCGAGGGCGATGTGCCGCTCTTCGGCGGCCTGGACACGATCCGCGACGCCGCCGACACGCTGAGCGCGGCCGAGGCGCGCGGCGCGCGGCTGTGGGGCGCCGACTGGTGCCGGTACTCCGTCGGCGGCTCCACGCACGCCAACCAGGCCGTGGCACTTGCGGTCGGCGCGCCGGGCGACACCGTGCTGGTGAGCCGGACGGCGCACCGCAGCACCCTGCTCGGGCTCATCCTCGCCGGGCTGACACCCGTGTGGCTACCCAGTGAGCTCGACGAGCGGTTCGGCGTGCCCATCGGCCCGGCGCCCAGCCGGGTGGCCGCCGCGCTGGCCGCCCACCCCGAGGCCCGGGCGGTGTTTCTCGTCGAGCCCAGCTACGTCGGCACGATCGGCGAGGTGGCGGCGATCGTCGACATCGCGCATCGGGCCGACGTGCCGGTGATCGTCGACCAGGCCTGGGGCGCGCACCTGGGAATCGTCGCCGGCTACCCGCCGCACGCGCTCGCGCTCGGCGCCGACGCCATGGTCCTGAGCGCACACAAGACGCTGCCCGCCTACAGCCAGGCCGCGGTGGTCGCCGCGCGAACCGAGCGCCTCGACCGCGGCCGGCTCGACCGCGGATTCGAGGCCGGCAACACCACCAGTCCGAGCGGGTCGATCCTGGCCAGCATCGACGCCGCCCGCGCCGTCCTCGAGTCATCGTCGGGGCGCAGCCGCCTGGCCGACCTCGCCCATCTCGTGGCCGGCGCGCGCGCCGGCCTGCGCGACTGCCCCGCGCTCGCCGGTGCGGTGCTGCTCGGCCCGCAGCATTTCGGACCCGAGCGCTTCGACCCGGCGAAACTGGTGGTTCTGCTGGCCGGTACCGGCCGGTCCGGCGTCGACATCGAACGCGGACTCATCAGCGCCGGACTGCCGGTCGAACAGGCCAACCGGGACACGCTGATCCCCATCGTGACCCTCGCCGACGACTCCGACTCGGTCGCAGCCCTGTGCACCCACATCGGTGCCGCCGCCGCAGCCGCACCACACGTCACCCGCCCACCCGGCCGCTGGGCCTGGCGCACCGAACTGCCGCCGGTGGCGACCGACCCGCGCACGGCCTTCTTCGCCGCACGGGAGCGCGTCGACGCCGAGCATGCCGTCGGCCGGGTGTGCGGCGAGGTCGTGGCGCCCTACCCCCCGGGCGTGCCGGTCCTGGTACCGGGCGAGGTCATCACCGCCGACGCGCTCGGCGCTCTGCGCGAGGCGGCGGCGTCGGGAGTGCGTATCGCCTACGCCTCCGACCCGACGCTGCGGACCTGGGAGGTGCTGGACCGAAACATCACGACCCGATAAAGCATGCGCCCAGAGCGCAGCGCGCGGCTTACCCTGGGCATGCCAGTTGGTCGCTCGAGGGTTTCCGTCCGTGCGTAATAAGCCACCACCGATTGTCGTGCAGCCGTCCTGGTCCGGGACAGGGGGGCTGGTGCGCCTGCATGCCCGGCACCGGGTGCTGGGCGAGCCGTTCATCCTCGGCGCCTTCTTGTCGATCGTCGGCATCGACCTGCTCGTCTGGGGGGCGGTGGAGGTCTTCCGGCCCGGTCAAACCATCGCATGTCGCCACAATCTGTCCTTTTGTTACACCGATCCGGTGCCCGACCTGGTCACCGACCAGTGGACGATGGCGGTACTCGCCGCGGTCATCCTGCTCACGGTGGTCGGCAGCATCGTGCTGCGCCACGGCATCGTCGTGGTGCTGGTGATGCAGACGTTCCTGGCGATCTCGCTCGTCGTCCAGGTGCTCCCGCACTGGTCGACCGCGGCGCAGCAGCAGAACCTGTTGCGCGCGTGCCACTACGGCGTGAGCGGGAAATGCCCCGGGATCGTCAACCTGACCGGGTAGTCGACGGTCAGTCCCGCAGGGCCGCCAGCCACGCGGCGATCGCGGCATCGTCGGTGGCCGACTGCGCCAGCACGGCGTTCGCCGCGGCGTCGGCGACCGTGTCGACGTCGTAGCGCAGCCGCTGCGGGTCGAGTTCGAGCAGCGCGCCCGACACCACACCGATGGCCGCCGCATCCTCACCGTCGGGTTCGTAGGGCAGGATCTCGACGTCGCGATAGCGCGTCGCAATCTGGGCCTCGAGCGCGTCGGAGACGGCATTCACCAGCCGCGAGCTCGATCCGGGTTGCAGGTTCACGGTGAGCTCGAAACCGGCGGCGGTCCATTCGATTCGAGCGCTCGACCAGTCCAGTACGTGTCGCGGTTGCACGATCCTCCTCAGCCGGCGTCCGGGTGAACCAGCGCGTTTCGGGTCACCGGGTCGAACACGTGCGCTCGGGCAGCATCGACGCCGACCGTCACGAGGTCGCCGGGCCGCACCCGGGTCCGCCGGTCGAAGCGCGCGTTCAGGCGGTGCTCGCCGACGAGCAGCCCGACGAACACGTGCGGCCCGGTCAACTCCACGAGCGTCACCACACCGGACAGCGTGCCGTGCTCCGGAGCCGGGTGCTCGTGCACGTCCTCGGCGCGCAGGCCGAGCAAGACCCCTCGCCCCAGGTACGCGGCGAGCGCGGCGGGTGGTGCCTCCCAGGCCGGCAGGGTGCGGTTGCCGACCTGATAGCCCACGGTCGTCCCGGACCCGACGACCCGGGCCGGCAGCAACCCGATCGGCGCTGCGCCGACGAAGTCGGCCACGAAGGTGTTGAGCGGCCGGTCGTAGAGGTCGCGGGGCGGCGCGACCTGCACCACCCGGCCCGCGTCGAGGACGGCCACCCGGTCGCCGAGCGCGAGCGCCTCGGACTGGTCATGGGTGACGTAGAAGGTGGTCACGCCGGCGGTGCGGACGACTTCGCCCAGGTGCTGACGCATGCGGACCCGCTCGGCGGCATCGAAGTGCGCCAACGGCTCGTCGAGCAGGAACGCGTGGGGCGCACGGACGAGCGCGCGGCCGATGCCGACCCGCGCCTTCTCGCCGTGCGAGAGCGTTGCCGGTTTGCGCGGCAGCAGGCGCGTGAGTCGTAGCCCGCGAGCCTGCTCCTGGACCCGCCGCTGGGTCAGGTCCGACGGCGTGTGGGCGAGGTCGAGTGGGAAGGACAGGTTCTTCGCAACGTCGAGGAACGGGATCAGGTGGCTGTCCTCGAACACCATCGCCACGCCGCGCGCGCCGGTGTCGGCCACGGCCTCGGTCCCGTCGATGAGCGCGCGGCCGCCGCGCAGCGGCAGCAGCCCGGCGATCGCGCGCAGCATGCTCGACTTGCCGCTGCCCGAGGGGCCGAGCACGGCGAGCACCTCGCCGGGCTCGGCGCACAGCGTCACCTCGTGCAAAGCCACGGTGCCGCCGGGATAGACGACGGTGGCGTGGTCGAGCCCGGTGACGCCGCTGGCCCGCGTCGACACGTCGCTGCACCTCCTGGGCGATCCACGGTAGGCGACACCGCGCCGTCGCGCCCGGGTATTACGCCATCGGTAATCTCGAGCGGTGGATCGTCCGAAGATCGCCGCCAACCTCGCGGCCTTCGACCGCATCGCCACGCCGCGCCCGGAACTCAAGGCCGCCTCCGTCGCCGTCTGCCTCGTGGTCGACGAGGGCGAGCTCGCGATGGTGATCACCAGACGGGCGCCACGGTTGCGTGCGCACGCCGGTCAGTGGGCACTGCCGGGTGGACGCCGTGACGACGACGAGTCGGCCGTCATGGCCGCGCGGCGGGAGTTGTTCGAGGAGACCGGGCTGGCGATCGCCGAACCCGACGTCGTCGGTGTACTCGATGACTACGTGACCCGCTCCGGGTATGTGATGACGCCGGTGGTGGTGTGGGCCGGCCCGGTCGACGCCGCGTTGCGGGGCGCGGAATCCGAGGTGGCGGCGGTGCATCTGGTGCCCGTCTCCGATCTCGACGTCGAACCGCGGCTGATTTCGATTGCCGAATCGGATCGCCCCGTCATCCAGCTGCCGCTGTTCGGTCGCTATGTACACGCGCCGACGGCAGCCATCATCTTCCAGTTCTGCCAGGTGGGGCTGCACGGAAACGCAGTCCGGGTGGCCGACTACGAGCAGCCGGTGTTCGCCTGGAAGTAGGTGCGGGTCAGCGCAAGGTGCGGAGGAGGAATCGGTCGCGCTGGTGGCGCGCCGGCGGGGTACGCAACGAGTGCCCGACAGGGTAGGTCGCGAACGTTGCAGATGGTGGTGCGGCCGCGTCCATCTCGTCGGCCACCGAGACAGGGATGAAGAAGTCGCCGGTGGCGTATTGCAGCAGCAGGTTGCCGGGTGCATGCGCGACGAACGTCACCGGATCCAGCGTGGCGAGCAGATCGGTGTAGGACTGCACCTGCCCCGGCTTCAGCTCCAGGAAGTAGAGCACGAACCAGTTTGCCCAGGTGGCGTCGGCGGCCATGACGACGGCGGACCGGACCCGGTTGCGGTCGACCGCGGCGATCAGCGTCGCGTACATCGCGCCGTAGTCGTGCCCGACCACCGCAACCCGCGCCGGATCGACGTCGCTGCGGGCATCGAGCAGATCGAGGCCACGGCGTATCTGCACCACCTGCTCGACGATGCTGTCGCGGTCCCGCACATCACCCACCGGGCCGAAGGCGAACGGGAACGTCAGCTGCGGCAGCAGTGACACGACGTGCGCGCGTCCGGCGGCCAGGGCCACCGCTTCGTCGAGGAACTCGGTGCGGTTGGCATCCGGGGCCTCGTCGAGCCAGTGCAGGAACACAGCGGCCGGATGCGAGCCTGCATTCGACGGTGTCACCAGGAACGCGCTCACCGGCGCCTGTCCGGCGGCGCGGTAGGTGATGTCGTGCACGACTGCCCCGGGCATCGCCTGCGAACCGAGTTCGGTGACGGCGATCGGGCCGCGGCGGTAGTCGAACTGGTGCCGCAGTTCGGACCAGCCGGGTCGAGATGCCGCGTTGGCACCGGCGGGGAACAGCACCACCGCGGCGAGAGTGGCCAGGAAGGTGACGAGCACACGCTTCATTGCATGTCCTAACTGATCAACTCAGTTTCAGTAGTTAGGACGGTAGATGTGCCGGGGTCGCCGGTCAAGAGCGTTACCGTGACGTGTGGACTTCGACGCAGTGCCGCTGCTGGGAGTCGACTCGACCTCGCACGGGTACGGCGGCCGGTTGTGCCTGGCGGTCGCCAACTCGATCTGGTGGCGACGCGGGCCGGCGCCCGAGGATCACATGCGCAGCTATCCGGAGCTCGTCGAACTCGCGCAGCGCTCCGGATGGTTGCCCGATCCCGCTCGATTGTTGCGGAACGCGGCGCGTCGGCGCGCCGATGCCGAGCAGGTGCTGGCGGCTGCAGAGCAGTTGCGGGAAGCGCTGTTCCAGGTGTTCTCGGTGGTGGCTGCAGGCGGTTCTGCGCCGGCGTCGGCGCTGGCCACCGTCGAGTTGCGCGGCACGGCCGGCCTGTCGGCGCTGCGACTCGATCAGGCCGGCACCGCCTACCGGTTGGGCTGGAGCGGTGCGGACCTCGAACAGCCGCTGCACCTGATCGGGGTGTCGGCGGTGCTCCTGCTGACCGGGCCGGAACTCGACCGGGTCAAGCAGTGCCCGGGTCCGACGTGCGGCTGGCTGTTCCTGGACACCACCCGCAACCGCTCACGACGCTGGTGCGAGGCCAGCGAATGCGGAAACCGAAACCGGGTGCAGGAGCACTACCGGCGCAGCCGCGCCAGAAGCTGACTCACTCGTCCGCGGTGATGCGGTACCGGAGAACCGGGTCGGGACCACGCTCGGCGTCGCTGCGCTCCACGCAGAACTCGTTGCCCTCGGGATCGGCCAGATAGGCCCAGCCGCTGCCGTCGTCGTTGCGGTGGTCCTCCACCATCGTCGCGCCCAGCGCTTGGAGTCGGGCGACCTCCTCGTCGCGGGTCGTGCCCACGGGCGTGAGGTCGAGATGCAGGCGGTTCTTGGCGGTCTTGCCCTCCGGCACCGGGATGAACAACATCCGTGGCACCGCGGCGGTATACGGGAAGCTGGGCGCGACGAGCACCTCTGGATCGTCGTCGGTGAACACGTGCCAACCAAGGACCTGTGCCCAGAAATCACCGAGGGCGGCAGCATCGTGGCAGTCGATGGTGATGTTGCGGTAGACGCTCGTCATGCTCCGAACCTAACGGCGGTATCGACCCGATATCCCGATCAGGCCAGCCGAACAGCAGGCATCCGCAGCGGACCGGTTGCGGGCAACCCGAGCGCGACGGCGAGTTCGGTGAGGTCGCCCCACGGCAGCGCGGCCGTGACGGCGGCGAGAGCGCGTGGGTCGTCGCTGGACTTCGCCCGCCCGAGTCGCGCGATCGGCGGCACGTGCACCGCCGGTCGCAGCGGGGCGTCGAGCCGCAGCCCGGCCTTCGATCGCGCTACGGACAGTGCGTCGCGCAGACCGCCGAGGGAGTCGACCAACCCGTTGCCGGCAGCGTCGGCACCGGACCAGATCCGGCCGCGGGCCACGGCGTCGACGGCCGGCACGGCCATGCCCCGGCCGGCAGCCACCTTGGCGATGAAATCGTCGTAGACGCGGTCGAGCATCTCGCCGAGCCGCGCGCGCTGGTCGTCGGAGAATCCCTCGCGCAGCGAGAACATCCGCGCACTGCTCCCGCGCGACACCGCTCCCGTGGTCAGGCCGAGCCGCTCGAGCAGCGAGCTGATCACCACCTTGCCGCCGAGCACCCCGATGGATCCGGTGATCGTCGCGGGCTGCGCGACGATCGCGTCGGCTGCGCAGGAGATGTAGTACCCGCCGGAACCGGCGAGCGTGCCCATCGAGACGACGACCGGTTTGCCGGCCTCGCGGGTCAACACCACTTCGCGCCAGATGCTGTCCGATGCAACCGCCGAACCGCCGGGCGAGTCGACCCGGAACACCACGGCGCGGACGTGGTCGCGGCGCCGTGCCGCCCGCAGCGCGGCGCACACGGTGTCGCTGCCGAGGATGGGGCCACGCGGGCCACCGCGGCTGCGGCCGGTGACGATCTCGCCGCGGCCTTCCACGAGCGCAACGACATCGCGGTGCCGGCGCACCAGCGAGGCCGGGCGGCGCCGTGGCGACCACTGGTCGGCGAACAGCAGGTCGACCTCACCCAGACGCTTGCGCAGGTCGGCGTACACCTCGTCGCGATAGCCGATGTGGTCGATCAGGCCGGACTCACGGGCCGGCGCCGCGGGCAGCGGCGCCGCATCGGCGAGTTCGCGGACCCGCTCTTCCGTGAGGCCGCGGCCGGCGGCGACCGCGGCGACCGCGCCGTCCCAGGTCGACTCGACGATGCGGTCGAGCGCCTCGCGATGTGCCGGGGTGAACTCGGTGTTCATGATCCGGTCGGCGGCGCTCTTGTACTCGTGCCGCTTGTCCAGTTGTGGTTCGACGCCGAGCTTGTCCAGCGCGCCGCGCAGGAACGTCGTCTCGGCCGCGACGCCGAGCAGCCCGATCTCGCCGGAGGGCTGCAGCCAGATCTCGCTGCAGCCGGTGGCCAGCACGTAGTCGACACTGCCGTTGCCCTCGCCGAGCGATTCGGCCCAGGCGACGGTCGGCTTGCCGCTGCCGGCGAAAGCCTGCAGGCCGGCCCGGATCTCCTGCATCGTCGCCCAGGACAGCGAGCCGCCGCCCACCTTGACGATCACCCCACGCACCCGGCGGTCGGTGCCCGCCTCGTAGAGCGCGCGCAACAGCGCCCGCAGGCGAGGCCGGTGCCGGCTGCGGACCTTGCCGATCAGGTCGTCGGGCTCGACTTCCAGCGGCGCGGTGGTGAGATCGACTTCGAGCAGCAAGCCGGGGCGGCTCAACGACACCATGCACCCACCGTAGATGGCCCGGTGGTCGTCAGGCGCGGCGCGCGGCGAGAGCCTGCTGGTCGTGCTCGACGAGCGCGTCGACGATGGTGGCACCGGCGAGGATCCAGGCGTTGCGGGTACGCGGCGCCAGGTCGGTCCACCGGATCGGGCCTCCGTGAGCCAGTTGCTGGTCGTACGGGATCTCGGCCACCGCGCGGGTACGGGCCGAGAAGTGCTCGATCAACTGGTCGCGCACCGTCTTGTCGGTGGTTGGGTCGGCCGCGGTGAGCACCGTGACCGCGTTGCGGGCCAGCTCCTCGCGCCCGGTCTGGGCGAGGTGGTCGAGCACCCACGAGCCGCTGTAGCCGGCATCGCGTTGATACGTCGACACGACCACGACGAGATCCGCGGCGTTGACCGCCGCCTGCCAGTTCGGCGAGCGGACGTTGTTCCCGGTGTCGACGACGATCATCCGGTAGAAGCGCTGCAACACGCGGTGCAAGCGGTGGAACTCGTCCTCGCCGATCTGTGCCATGTTGCCGGGGTTGTCGTCGCTGACGAGCGCGTCGAAGTGTGCATCGGGCTGCGCTCGCACGTAGTAGCTCAGGTCGCCGACGCGAGCGTCGAACCGTTCGAACGCGGCGAGATCGCTGAGCAGGTCCCACACCGTGGTGCGCTTGTCGTCGGGATTCGCCACGCGCACCGCAAGCGTGCCTCTGGTCTCGTTGTCGTCCCAGCCGGCGACGTAACCACCGCGGTGCGCGCCGAACGCGGCCGACAGGCAGATCGTCGTCGGGGTCTTGCCGGCCCCGCCCTTCGGCTGGACGACCACGACGGTCATCGGCCGCGAGAAGCTGCGCTGGATGCCGACGATCGCCTGGCGCAGCGCCACTTCCTCGGGTCCCGGCTTCGCCTTGACCAGGCCGAAGCTGCCGCGGTTGACCCGCCCGCGCCAGCCCTGACTTGCGGGCTCGATCGTGACCGGCGACTGGTTGGGTACGAGCAGGTCCTCCGGCCGCGGGACCGGCGGTGGTTCGACCGGCGGCGGGGTGTGCTGCGCCTGCTGCTGCGGTATTGCTGCTGCGGGTACTGCTGCTGCGCGTATTGCTGCACCGATCGGCAGCCGCGTACGGCGGCTGCGGCGGGTAGCCGCCGGGTTCGGGCGCGTAGTGCCGCGGCTGCTGGGGCGCGGCCTGCTGCTGGGGCCCGGGCCGCTGGGGGGCTGGCTGCGCGGACTGCTGAACCCCGGGCGGTGGGGTCGACGGCGCGAGCGGCTGGAACGCCGGGGTGAACAACTGCTGACCCTCGTAGTTCGGTGATTCGTAGCTCGGGGCAGCGTAGTTCGGCGATTCGTAGTGGGGCGTCTCGTAGCGCGGCGGCTCGTACTGCTGGGTCGGGTACTGCGACCCGTACTGGTACTGGTCCTGCGGCGCAGGTCCCTGGGGCGCGGGCGGCGTGCCGTAGGGCGGCGTCTCGAACTGCTGCCCGCTCGGCGCGGACCACGTGATCGGCTGTTCGGGGCCGCCGAGAGCGTCGGCGGTGTCGGCGTGCGCGTGCCGGGCTCGCGCCCGTTGTTCGGCGGCCGACTCCTCGCCCGCATCCGCCGGCCGCGTCTCCTCACCCTCTCGTCGGCCGTCGCCTCCGGCGTTCCGTCCGGCGTTCGGTCGCCGTCGTTGGGACCCATCTCGCTCATCCGCACCGCCTCCCTGTCCGGTCGAGCCCGGGTGTCCGGCCGCCGCGGCGCCCGAACTGCCCGCTTAGCCTATTTGGTCCTCCTCACCCAGGTGCGCGAAGGCGGTCAACGAGTGGATCACCAGTGCACGCCGCGCAGGATGTGCGCGAACGCGACGCTCTCCGGGGTCGGCTGCTCGGCCTTCTTGTCCTTGCCGCCTTTGGCCGCGAGCGAGTCCGGGAACAACTTGTAGCCGCGGTTGAGGATCCGGTCGACCCCGCGCGGTGACACCTGATAGGCCAGCTCACCGAAGTTGCCGAGGGTGGTGCCCACCTTCTTCGGCTTGTCGATCATCGCCCGGCAGATCATGTCGGCCGCCTCGGGCGGCGTCATCGTCGGGAACCGGTCGTACATCTTCGTCGGGGCGATCATCGGGGTGCGCACGAGCGGCATGTGGATGGTCGTCAGGCGCACGCCGTCGTCGATGACCTCGGACGCGATACAGCGGGAGAAGGCGTCGAGAGCGGCCTTCGACGCCACGTAGGCCGAGAAGCGCGGAATGTTCGCCTGCACGCCGATGGAGCTGATGTTGATGATGTGGCCGCCGCGGCGCCCGTCCGGAGCGGTCTGGCGCATGATCGGCAGCAGCGACAGGATCAACCGCACCGGCCCGAAGTAGTTGAGCTGCATGGTGCGCTCGTAGTCGTGGAACCGGTCGTAGGACAACGCGATCGAGCGCCGGATCGATCGGCCGGCGTTGTTGACGAGCACGTCCACCCGGCCGTATTCCTGCAATACCTCCTTGGCCATCCGCTCGATGTCGCTCATGTCGGCGAGGTCGCAGCGGTGCACGAATGCGGTGCCACCGAGGTCCTCGATCTCGACCTTCGTCTGCTCCAGCTTCTCCACACCGCGCGCGACCAGGATCACCTTGCCGCCGGCGGCGCCGACGCGCAGCGCAGTGGCCCGGCCGATACCCGATGACGCACCGGTGATCATGACGGTCTTGCCGTTGATCGCGCGCGCGAGTTCCTTGTCCTTCCGGCGGTCGGGGCTGAAGTTGCGCTCCCAGTACTCCCACAAGTGCTGGGCATAGGACCCTACCGGCGGCACGTGGACGCCCGACCCCGCCAGGATCACCTGCGTCTTGCTGGAATCGAAATGCGTTGGATACGTCAGATACGCGAACATCTCGCGCGGGATCCCGAGTTCGGCGAGGGCGAGGTCGCTGACCTGTTTCACGCCGGGCAGCCCGCTGACCGCGGCGGTGAGCCGCAACGGGACGCTGTCGAAGATGCGAGGATCGACATTCACCGCCGGTTGCGGCGCCTTCGCCGCCTTGGTCAGCACCTTGAGCAGCTCGCCGACCGTCAACGGCTTCGGATCGGTGAGGTGGAACGCTTGCCCGTCGAGTTCGGGCTCGTGTGCGAGCAGATCCATCGCCCTCACGACGTAGTCGACCGGAACGATATTGATCTCGCCGCCGTCGACCCCGACGAAACGCAGCCACGACGGCGTGACGCCGCGCAGGCGTTGGATGGCCTTGAAGAAGTAGTACGGGCCGTCGATCTTGTCGATCTCACCGGTCTCGCGAGTGGCCCACGACGACACCGGGCCGGTAGACCCGCCAGGGCACGGCGCACTCGTTGCGCACGACGGCCTCGGACTCGTGCTTGGTCAGGTAGTAGGGGTTGTGCGCGACGTCCTGCGCCTCGTCGAACATGTCCTCGGTGAACACGCCGCGGTACAGGCCCGCGGCAGCGATCGAGCTGACGTGGTGGAAGTGCCCTGCGTGCAGGGCCTCGGCCAGTTGCACGGCGTGCCGGGTGCCCTCGACGTTGGCGACTCGCTGGCTGTCGGCATCCGCGGTGAGGTCGTAGATCGCAGCGAGATGGAAGAAGTGCTCGATACTGCCGTCGAGCCGCTCGATCTCATCGGCGTCGACGCCGAGGCGGGCTTTGGCGAGATCTCCGATCACCGGCACGATGCGGTCATCGTCGACGCCGAGTCGGCCCTTGAGTTCATCGAGCTTGTCGAGCGAACTCGCCCGGCACAGGCAGTAGATCGTCCCGTCACGTTTGAGTAGTTCGACGAGCAGGAACCGGCCGAGGAAACCGGTCGCCCCCGTGACGAAATAAGCCATTGGTACCTCCGCGCTGCGACGTTCTGCCGGGCCAGTCTGGCAGACGCCGCTGTGCCCGGCGGGCTCAGAAGTGCACGTGCGGGAAGATCGCCCCGACCGCCAGGCCGGCGATGAACAGCCAGCCGAAGGCCCGGTTGTGCACCAGGCAGACGCGGTGGTACCAGAGCGGCCACCCGACGTAGCCGGGCGGCGGGCTGTCCGGCGCCGGGTGTGCCATCACGCGCAGCGCCTTCAACGCCCGCGGGCCGGCCAGCAGCACCAGGAGCAGGAACGGGGTCAGTGCGCCCACCGCGACGGCGATCACGGTGGCGACGTACATCGCGGCCACGGCAGCCTGGTTCAGCAGCCGTGCGGGACGTTCGCCCAGCAGCACCGGAAGGGTGCGTTGGTGGTGCGCGCCGTCGAATCCGCGCTGGTCGATGTGCTTGCCGACCAGGATCGACATCACCCCGAGGCCCGGCGGCACCGAGGCGGCGAATGCGGCGCCGGACCAGTGCCCGGTGATCACGAAGTACCCGCCGCCGATCATCAGCGGACCCCACACGATGAAGGCCGCGACCTCGCCGAGCCCGAGTTCCTTCAGCGCGGTCGGGGCGGCGTCATACGCGTAGAGCAGCACACCGCCTGCGAGGGTCAACCAGACCGCCGGCCACCCACGCAACGCCACGAAGTAGGCGGCGATGGCCACGGCCACCGCACCGAGCACCACCAGACCGGTGCCGAGCAGCCGCGGGGTGACCGCGCCGGACGCGATGGGATGCAGGGTGTATCGGCGCCGGGGCGAGTCGTCGGTGTCGTGGCCGCGTCGGTATCCGAAATAGTCGTTGGACAGGTTGCTGACGGCATGCAGCACGACATAGCCGAGGAACACGAGGACGAACGGAATGACCTCGAAGCGGCGATCGGTGGCCGCGAGCAGCCCGGCCATCACCGCCGACTGTGCGGAGATGACGAGGATCACGCTGCGCGCGGCGTACAGGAACCGGGTCACCGGGTCGAGATGGCCGAACTCGTCGGCCTGAGCGGGGTAGAAACCGGTGAATGCACCGACCCATGCGAAGGGCCCGCGCCGAGCCGGTGGCCGCTTTCCCAGCGCCGGTCGCTGTGCCGTACTGCTCATGCTTCGAGCGTACGTCCGTCTGATGCCCTTACCGACCCGGTGGTCACGCGACGGCGGCTCGTGCTGCGGCCACGACGTCCGTGCAGACGGCAGGCGGTCCGGTCTCGTCGAACTGCCGCTGGGTGAGGACGACCACCGTCAGGTCGAGCTCGGGAATGTTGCGCCAGCGGGTGCCCGAGCCGCCGTCCCATCCGTAGCTGCCGTCGTCCTCCACGCACAGGCCGAATCCCCAGCCCTGCCCGTCGAGCATGTCGAAGCCGCCCCACTCGTAGGTGCGCTGGGCCGCGGTGAGCTGGTCGGCGGTCATCGCCGCGACGGTCTCGGCGCGCACCAGCCCGGCGCCCCCGCGCAGCAGCATGCGCCCGAATCCCACGACGTCCGCAGCGGTGCTGACCAGACCGCCGGCGCCGTCGGGGAACGCGGGCGGCGTGGACCACTGTCCGTCCGGCGGATCGACGACGGCGAATTCGCCGTCGGCCCGCATGTATGCAGTCGCGAGACGGTCGGTGGCCGAGGCCCAGAACGCGGTGTCCGACATCGCGAGCGGGCCGAACAACCGCTCCTGCAACACCTCGTCGAAGGGCTTGGCGGCGGCGCGGGCGGCCAGCACGCCCAGCACCTGTGACCCGGTGCTGTAGAGCCACGTCGCACCCGGCGCCGCCATGAGCGGCAGCTCGGCGAGGCGCGCCATCCAGGTCTGCGGGTCCGGGGTCGACCCGGGTGTCGGCGGCCCGAAGGTGTGCAGCGACCGTTCGGCGGCGGCGGTCACGATCGGCCACGGCTGCGCCGCGACGAACATGGCGCCCTGCATGCCCAGGCCCCATGTGAACGTCAGCAGGTCGCGCACGGTCGGCTGCCGATGCGCCGGTTCGGTGTCGTCGAGCGGGGCGTCCGGACGACGCAACACTCGCCGGTCGGCGAGTTCGGGAAGCAACCGGTCGACCGGTTCGTCCAGGGTCAGCGCGCCGTCCTCGACCAGGCTCAGCACCGCGGCGGCGGTCATCGGTTTGCTCAGCGAGGCGACCCGGAACAGCGTATCGGCCTGCATCGGGGCACCGCCGACCGTCGCGTCGCCGGCCACGAAGGTGTGCTGGCTGTTGCCGCTCGCCACCGCCGCGACCACGCCCGGCACCTGTCCCTGCCGCACTGCCGCTGCCACGACCTCCTCGACGCGAGCAAGCCCTGCTGCAGTGAATGCCTCGGTCACCCGGTGAGCCTACTGGCGGTGGCGTGCCTGTCGCCGGGTCGTCCGTCTATACGCTGCGCAGGTGACACAGGCAGCCTCGATACTCGACGCCATCGCCGATCCCGATGCGATGACCGCCATCGAGCCGCCCGGCGCGGGCGTCGGTTACTGGGCCGGCGGCCCGTCGGCGGTATGGCTCGACGGCTTCTTCTACCTGGCCTATCGACTTCGCCGTCCGGTCACCGCCGGCCGCGGTTTCGCGAACGTCGTGGCCCGCTCGGCGGACGGCGTGGCGTTCGAGACCGTGACGACCGTGACGAGCGCTCAGTTCGACGCAGCGTCGCTGGAGCGGCCGGCACTGGTGCCGCTCGAGGGCGGCGGGTGGCGGCTCTACGTGGCCTGCTCGTCGGTCAACTCCAAACACTGGTGGGTGGAGGCCATCGAGGCCGACGAGCTCGCCGATCTCGCCAAGGGCGTTCGCACCGTGGTCCTCGCCGGTGACGCCGCCACCGCATGGAAGGACCCCGTGGTGCGGCGCAGCGGGCCGCAGTGGCAGATGTGGGCCTGCCGCCATCCCCTCGACGGCGGCGATGACGAGGCGGACCGGATGACCAGCGTGTACCTCACCAGCGCCGACGGCCTCGCATGGGACGAGGTCGGCACCGCGCTCGGGCCGACACCGGGCAGCTGGGACGCGCGCGGCGCGCGAATCACCAGCGTGGTGCTCAGCGGCGAGGAATGGCTGGCGTTCTACGACGGCCGCGAGAACGCCGAGCAGAACTGGTTCGAGCGCACCGGCGCCGCGCTCGGCGAGACTCCCGCGAGCTTCCGGGCCGCCGCCGGGCCGACGCCGTCCGGCCGCACGATCCGCTATCTCAGCCTGGCGGAGACACCGACCGGAACCCGCCTCTACTGGGAGGCGTCCCGGTCGGACGGCGCCAACGACTTGCGCACGGCATACGTGCCTCGGCCGCTGTCGCCGAGCCAGTCCTGAAACGAGCGGCCCAGCAGCGATTCCAACAGCGCGACGTCGTCGCGAAACGGCTCGACGAGGACGCGACGGGTTTCCACCGGCAGCGCCGGTCGGTGCGCGTTGCCCCGGTGCAACGCGGCCAGCAGGGGGCGTTGCGCCTGCCGCCACCAGCGCGGCGGCAGGTAGCCGCCGACCGCGGCGCCGGCGCGCATGACGTGGCGCAGGCCGTCGTTCACCGGTCCGGGGCCGGCCCACGACTTCGTGTTCGAACTCGGGATCTCGGTGACCAGGCCGGCCTCGACGCCGAGGAAGCGCGCCACTGCATCGAGCGTCTGCACCGGCTCGTCGATCAGCTGCGCATACCGCAACACGTGCACCTGCTCGGGCGGCACGTGATCGAACAGGTGCTGGAACTGCTCGCCGTAGCGGCCGAGCTCGCGGTAGCGCCAGAACGGGGCCCAGCCCTGTGCGGCGCGCTCGGGCTCGAGCTCACAGGCGCGCCGGAAATCGGCCTCGGGTTCCAGACCGTCCGAGCGTAGGTGCGTCCAGTTGGAGTAGGCGCGCTCGACCGGGTCGCGGATGACGGCCAGCAACTTGACCTGCGGTATCGCCGCGGCGATCCGCGCGTGCGCGGTCTTGTCCCAGAGGTAGAACGGCGTGCTCTCGCCCCGCAGGGTGCCGGGCGGTGCCGCCGCGAACAGCCCCTCGTAGTCCTCGCGGCGCCAGACCCATTCCCGGGCACTGTGCGCGTCGCCGGGGCCGCGGTGGTGCAGACGGTGCGGCGCCCGGTCGGCGGTCATGAAGTACTTCGGTTCCTTCGGTGTGCTCAGGAACAGCTGCGGATGCCGCTCGAGCGCAGCATGCAGCGCCGTGGAGCCCGCCTTGGGGGCACCGATCACCAGGAAGTCCGGCATCGCCACATGCATATCTTAGCCATGGGAGAAGTAGGCATACGACGTTGCCCGCGCTTCGTGTCGTGATGAGTACACGAAGCGCGGACAACTCGTGCGTGGGTCAGGCCGCGGGCACCTTGTCGAGGAAGCCCAGCACGGTGTCGATGCGGCCATCCGCATCCGTGACGATCACGTCGAAACCGACGACCAGCGCCTCCGCACCCGCCGGCCCGAGGTTCCAGGTGAACCTCGCCTGGTCGTGGTGGGCGTCCACGGTTCCGCCCGGCGTGAACACGAAGCCCGGGAACTGCTGCTGCACAGCCCCGATGGTCGCGTCCAACGCGTCGCGACCGCGCACCTGCACCAGCGGGTCGGTGTAGGAGGGATCGGTGCTCCAGTGCTGGTCGATCAGCGCGCGACGCGCGGCTGGGTCGGTCTCGTTCCAGCAAGCGAGGTAGTTCTCCAGCAGGTCGGTCATGACGTATTTCCCTTTCCGAACGGGCCCTGACGGGCGATGACGCCGTCGATCGTGACCGAGCCCGGTGCAGTCGGTCGATTCCCTCGGAGGTAAAGCAAACGCTTGACCTCGCAGGTAATCGCGGCGCGGCAACCGGCCAGCTACGGTCGGGACATGACCGTTGCCGCACCTCCCGTGCGACCCGTGGGCCAGCTGTTGCGCGCATGGCGCGAGCGCCGGCGGCTCAGCCAGCTGGACCTGTCGATCCAGGCAGACATCTCGACGCGGCACCTCAGTTTCGTCGAGACCGGCCGTTCGAAGCCGACCCCGGAGATGATCTTGCGTCTGACCGAGCAGCTCGACGTGCCGCTGCGCGAACGCAACCAACTCCTGCTGGCCGGTGGTTACGCGCCTGCCTACCCCGAGCGCGGCCTCGACGCGCCGGAACTCGGCAGCGTGCGCGCCGCACTACGCCTGGTGCTGACCGGCCACGAGCCCTACCCGGCCCTGGTCATCAATCGATGGTGGGAATTGCTGGACGCGAACTCCGCCGTCGCAATGATCACCGAGGGGTGCGCCCCGGCCTTGCTCGAACCGCCGGTGAACGTGCTGCGGCTGACCCTGCACCCCGACGGGCTGGCACCACGCATCGCGAACCTCGCGCAGTGGCGCGGGCATCTGCTCGAGCGAGTGCGCCGGCGCGCCGACCAGACCGCCGACGACCGCCTGCACGACCTGCACGAGGAATTGAGCACCTACCCGGGCGGCCTCGAGCCGGCGCTCGGCAACGACGTCGTGGTGCCGATGCGGCTGCAGCACGCGGCCGGCGCGCTCTCGTTCTTCTCGATCGCGGCCACCGTGCAGACCGCGGCCGACGTCACCGTCGACGAGCTCGAGATCGAGTCGTTCTACCCGGCCGATGCCCGCACGGCAGAGCTTCTGCGCGAACTGACCCGATGACGGCTCAGCGGACCTGACCGTCGCCGGTGACGACCCATTTCGTCGAGGTCAGCTCCGCGAGCCCCATGGGTCCGCGGGCGTGCATCTTCTGTGTCGAGATGCCGATCTCGGCACCGAAGCCGAACTCCCCGCCGTCGGTGAACCGGGTCGAGGCATTGACCATCACGGCGGCCGAGTCGACCCGGGCGACGAAGTGCCGCGCCGCCTGCAGGTCGCGGGTGACGATGGCCTCGGTGTGCCCGGTGGACCAGCGGCGGATGTGCGCAATCGCGTCGTCGATGTCGTCGACCACCCGCGCGGCCATGTCCATGGACAGGTACTCGCGTGCCCAGTCATCGTCGGAGGCCTCGGTGACGTCGTCGAGCGCGGCGAACTGCTCGTCACCGTGCAACACCACGCCGGCGCTCTGCAGTGCGCTGGTGATCCGCGGCAGGAATTCCTCGGCAACAGCGCGGTGCACCAACAGGGTCTCGGCCGAGTTGCACACACTGACCCGTGAGGTCTTGGAGTTGACGACGATCTCTTCGGCCATCTCGAGATCGGCGCTCTCGTCGACGTAGACGTGCACGTTGCCCACGCCGGTTTCGATGACCGGAACGGTTGCGTGGTCGACCACGTAGTTGATCAGGCCGGCTCCGCCGCGCGGGATGACGAGGTCGACCAGGCCGCGGGCGCGCAGCAGGTGGCCGACCGAGCCGCGATCGGTGCCGGGCACGAGTTGCACGGCATCGCGCGGCAATCCCGCCTTCTGCGCCGCACCGGCCAGGACCTCGACGAGCACGGTGTTCGACTCATAGGCCGACGCCGATCCGCGCAACAGCGCGACATTGCCGCTTTTCAAAGCCAATCCGGCGGCGTCGACGGTGACGTTGGGCCGGGCCTCGTAGATCATCGCGATGACGCCGAAGGGCACCCGGACCTGCCGGATCTCCAGGCCGTTGGGCTGGGTGTAACCGCGTAGTACCTCGCCGACCGGATCAGGCAGCGCGGCGACATCACGCAGACCCTGCGCCATCGCGGCCACCCGCTCGTCGGTCAGGGCGAGCCGATCCAGCAGCCCCGCGTTCATCCCGGACTCCCGGCCGGCGGCCAGATCACGCTCGTTCGCAGTCAACACGTCGGCGGTCGCCGCGTCCAGAGCGTCGGCCATGACGTGCAGCGCGGCGTCCTTCGCCCCGCGCGGCAGCGGGCCGACCTCCACCGCCGCCTCCCGCGCGCGTTGCGCGACGGCCCGGACGTCCTGCTCGGTGGCGGCCTGTTCGCTCATGAGCGCGGCGCTCCTTGCGCGTCTTGGCCCGCGAAGCGGCGGTGAGCGTTCACTGCGATTCTCATGCAACCAGGATATTCAGACCTCGCCGCCCTTGCGTCGCGAGTGCCGCCACATGATGAGCAGCGTCAGCAACGAGCCCAGCAGCGCGGCGATGATCAGCGCGACGTAGAGCGGGATGTCGCGCACCTTCGGCCCGATCAGCCGCACGTCGACCTTGGTGGTGTTCTCGACGATGAAGACGATCAGCACGATGACGACCAGCAGGCCGACGAATTGGCCGACGGTGAACCTGCGCTTCTCCTTGGCCGGCCGGTCGACCGGGGGCTGCTGCGGCTGCCAGTTCGGATCCGGATTCTGAGCCGTCATGGCAAATGGTGTACCACGACAAGATCGGAAATCAGGCCAACAGCACGAGATCGTCGCGATGGACGAGTTCGCGGCGGAACTCGGCCGGCAGCTCGGTGGTCTTGTGCCCGAGCAGCGCGGGCAGGTCGGTGGCGTCGTAGCCGACCAGCCCGCGAGCCACCGGCACACCGTCCGGGTCGACGAGATCCACCGGCTCACCGGAGTAGAACTCCCCGCTCACCCCGGTGACCCCGGCCGGCAACAACGACTTGCGCCGCTCGACGACCGCGGCGACCGCGCCGGCGTCGAGCACCAGGCGGCCTCGCGGAGTGGTGGCGTGCCGCAGCCAGAACAGGCGCGACGCACTGCGCTCGCCGGCGGGGTGGAACAGCGTGCCGGTCTGCCCGCGCAACGCGTCCCCGATCCGCGTCGACGCCGCGAGAACGACCGGAATGCCTTCACTGGTGGCGATGGCCGCGGCGTCGATCTTCGTGGTCATGCCGCCCGAGCCGACATGGCTGCCGGCCCGGCTGATGTCGACGCCGGCGAGCTCGGCCATGCTGGCGACCTCGGGGATGAAGCGCGCGCCGGGCCGACCCGGACGGCCGGTGTACAGGCCGTCGACGTCGGTCAGCAGCACCAGCGCGTCGGCACCGACCAGGTGCGCGACGAGTGCGGCGAGCCGGTCGTTGTCGCCGAAGCGGATCTCGTGCGTGGCGACCGTGTCGTTCTCGTTGACGATCGGGATCACATCGAGCGCGAGCAGCCGTTCGAGGGTGCGGTCGGCGTTGCGGTAGTGCCCGCGGCGATGCAGGTCGTCGGCGGTGAGCAGCACCTGCCCGACACGCAGGCCGAACCGGGCGAACGACGCGGCGTAGCGCTCGACGAGCAACAGCTGTCCGATGCTCGCCGCGGCCTGCTGAGTGGCCAGGTCGCGCGGGCGAGCCTTGAGACCGAGCGGGCCGATCCCGGTCGCGATCGCGCCGGAGGACACCAGCACCACCTGCTGGCCGCCGGCGACCCGGGCGGCGATCGCAGCGACGATCGCGTCCAGGCGCGGTGGGTCGAGACGACCGCGACTCGTCAGCGACGACGACCCCACCTTCACCAGCGTGCGCCGCGCCCCGGCGATCTGGTCGGCGACGGTCATGCCTCGTCCGTGTCGTCCGTGTCGTCGATGTCGTCGACGTGCGCGCGGCGACCCCGTTTGGCGGCGAGGCGCTCGGCGGAGTTGGCGCGGGTGTTGGTGACCAGTCGCTCGTCGTGGCCACGCCGGGTGGGTTGGTAGTCGGTCTCGTCGATGCCGGCCGCCGGCTCGAAGTCGAACGTGACGCCGCCGATCGTCACGGCCGCGCCTCGCGCAGCGCCCTGGCGGGCGAGTTCGTCCTCGACGCCGAGGCGCTTGAGCCGGTCGGCGAGGTAGCCGACCGCCTCGTCGTTCTCGAAGTTGGTCTGCCGCACCCAGCGCACCGGCTTCTCGCCACGCACGACGTAGCCGCCAGGGATCTCGGGGTCGAGACCGACGGTGAACCCGGCGTCGTCGACGGCGGTGGGCCGCAACACGATGCGGGGCGTGTCGAGCATGGGGCGCGCGGCGCGGTCGGCCTCGACCGCGGCGGCGAGCGCGAAGGTGAGCTCGCGCAGCCCGGCATGCGACACCGCCGAGATCTCGAAGACGCGCAGGCCCCGGGCCTCGATGTCCGCGCGCACCAGGTCGGCGAGCTCGCGGGCTTCGGGGACGTCGATCTTGTTGAGCGCCACGAGGCGGGGTTTGCCGAACAGTTCGCCGAAGGTGCCGTCGTAGCGCCCGAGCTCGGCCTCGATGGCGTCGAGGTCGGACAGCGGGTCACGACCCGGGTCGAGCGTGGCGCAGTCGATCACGTGCAACAGCACCGAGCAGCGTTCGACGTGGCGCAGGAAATCCAGCCCGAGGCCCTTGCCCTCGGCCGCGCCGGGAATCAGGCCGGGGACGTCGGCGACGGTGAAGGTGGTATCGCCGGCAGCCACGACGCCGAGGTTCGGCACGAGCGTGGTGAACGGGTAGTCGGCGATCTTGGGCCGGGCCGCGGACATGGCCGCGATGAGCGACGACTTGCCGGCGCTCGGGAACCCGACCAACCCGACGTCGGCGACGCTCTTGAGCTCCAGGATCAGCTCGCGTGCCTCACCGGGCTCGCCGAGCAGCGCGAACCCGGGAGCCTTGCGGCGGGTGGAGGCGAGCGCAGCGTTGCCCAGGCCGCCGCGGCCGCCGTGCGCCGCGACGAACGTGGCGCCGATGCCGGTGAGGTCGGCGAGCATCTCCCCGCCGCGGTCGAGCACGACCGTGCCGTCGGGGACCCGCAGGTCGAGGTCGGCGCCCTCGGCGCCGTTGCGGTTGCTGCCCGCGCCCTGTTTGCCGTTACCGGCCTTCTGGTGCGGGTGGTGGTGGAAGTCGAGCAGGGTGTGGACGTTGCGGTCGACGGTGAGCACGACGTCGCCGCCGCGCCCGCCGTTGCCGCCGTCCGGGCCACCGAGCGGCTTGAACTTCTCGCGGTGGATCGAGGCGACCCCGTGGCCGCCGTTGCCGGCGGTCACGTGCAACGGGACGCGGTCGATGAACCTGGTCATGGCGAGGACGCGCTGGAAGTCAACACGGCCTCCAGCCGGCGGGGGCTCAGCCCGAGACGATGTTGACGGTCTTGCGGCCGCGCGAGAGGCCGAACTGCACGGCGCCTGCCTCGAGCGCGAACAGCGTGTCGTCCTTGCCGCGGCCGACGCCGGAGCCCGGGTGGAACTTGGTGCCGCGCTGGCGAACGATGATCTCGCCGGCCTTGACGACCTGGCCGCCGTAGCGCTTCACACCGAGGTACTGCGCGTTGGAATCGCGCCCGTTCCGGGAGCTGGACGCACCCTTTTTGTGAGCCATGGTGTGCCGTCCTTACTTCGCGCTGATGCCGGTGACCTTCAGCTGGGTCAGCCGCTGACGGTGACCCTGCCGCTTGTGGTACCCGGTCTTGTTCTTGAACTTGTGGATGCGGATCTTGGGACCCTTGGTCTGCGCGACCACCTCAGCGGTGATCTTCGCCGCGGACAGGGTGTCGGCATCATGGGTGACGGCGTCGCCGTCGACCAGCAGGATCGCGGGGAGCGCGACCTCGGCGCCCGGATCGGCGTCGAGCTTCTCGACCTCGATCACATCGCCTTCGGCGACCTTGTACTGCTTGCCGCCGGTCTTGACGATGGCGTACATCGCGGTGTTCACTCCTCGAACTGCTGACGCGGGGCGCCGCTCCAGGCCTGATTCATGCCGTGGTCGCGGGCGCTCACAGAAAGACCCACCTCGCGATGGGCCGTCGTCCAGGATACGTCACCGGGCCCGGGACGGGCAAAAGCCGCCCTCGCCCGCCCGCCGCCCCGTCGAGTAGCCGCTTCGATCTCGCCACTGCGCGCAGGTGTGGCCGCTCAGCTGGCTTCGGGCGGTCCGGCCGGGCGGCTGGCGACCCGGCGCCGGCGCCTCGGCGCCGGTGGGGTCTCGGCGTCGGCCGCCGGGCCGGTGGCGGCTTCGGGGGTGGCCTCGGGCGCCGGCGCTCCCGGTGCCTCGGTGACGGCGACCGAGGCGATGACCTCGTCCGGCGCCGCAGCTGCATCGGCCGTCCGGGTCGCAGCCGGCGTCGGGCGTCGGCCGCGCCGGTCCGCCGGTCGCCGTCGGCACGTCGACGGCTCGGTCGCCGTCGGCACGTCGACGGTGTCGGTCGCCGGGGCCGCCAGGTCGCGGTCGGGCAGGTCCGGGGTGAACTCCGGCGCGTCCTCGGCCAGCGTCACCTCGACGATCTCGCTGTCGGGCGCGACGTCCGGCTCGTCCCCGTCGGCCTCGCTCGCATGAGTCGCGCGGTGGATCGCTGCCATCGCCGCGCTGGCCGCCTGTCGCTGCGGCGCGGCCGGCTGCGCAGCGTCGTTGGAGTCACCGGACCGGGCGCCCCGGCGGCGCTTGCCCTGCTTGCCGCGGGGCCGATCGTCGTCGTCGGTGCTGTCGCCGGGTTGGTCGATCGGCTCGGTGTGCACGATGACGCCGCGGCCGTTGCACACCGTGCACGGTTCGCTGAACGCCTCGAGCAGCCCCTCGCCGACACGCTTGCGGGTCATCTGGACGAGGCCGAGGGAGGTGACCTCGGCGACCTGGTGCTTGGTCCGGTCGCGACCGAGGCACTCGGTCAGACGCCGCAGCACGAGGTCCCGATTCGACTCGAGCACCATGTCGATGAAGTCGATCACGACGATCCCGCCGACGTCGCGCAGCCGCAGCTGCCGCACGATCTCCTCGGCGGCCTCGAGGTTGTTGCGGGTGACGGTCTCCTCGAGGTTGCCGCCCGAGCCCACGAACTTGCCGGTGTTGACGTCGATGACCGTCATCGCCTCGGTGCGGTCGATGACCAGCGAGCCGCCCGAGGGCAGCCAAACCTTGCGGTCGAGCGCTTTCATCAGCTGCTCGTCGATGCGCAACGCGTGGAACAGGTCGGTGTCGCCGGTGTGATGCGAGAGGCGCTCGACGAGTTCCGGCGCCACGCCCTCGACATAGCCGGACACCGTCGCCCAGGCGTCGTCGCCCTGCACCTGCAGGTATTTGAAGTCCTCGTTGAAGACGTCCCGCACGACCCGGATCGCGAGGTCGGGCTCGCCGTGCAGCAGTGTCGGCGCGGCCGACGTGCGCTGTGCCGCTTCCTCGATCTCGTGCCATTGCGCAGTCAGCCGCTCGACGTCGTGGGTGAGCTCCTCCTCGCTCGCCCCCTCGGCCGCGGTGCGCACGATCACGCCGCCGTCCTCGGGGACGATCTTCTTCAGGATCGACTTGAGCCGGTGCCGCTCCGTGTCCGGCAACCGGCGGCTGATGCCGGTCATGCCACCGCCGGGCACGTAGACGAGGAACCGGCCCGGCAGCGAGATCTGGCTGGTGAGCCGGGCGCCCTTGTGTCCGATCGGGTCCTTGGTCACCTGCACCAGGACGCTGTCGCCGGACCGCAGCGCGTTCTCGATCGCGCGGGACTTGCCCTCGAGCCCGGCGGCATCCCAGTTGACCTCGCCGGCGTACAGCACGCCGTTGCGGCCCTTGCCGATGTCGACGAAGGCGGCCTCCATCGAGGGCAGCACGTTCTGCACCCGGCCGAGGTAGATGTTGCCGACGTAGGAGGTGGCGCTGGCCCGGGTGACGTAGTGCTCGACGAGCATCCCGTCCTCGAGCACCGCGATCTGGGTGCGGTCGCCGTTCTGGCGCACCACCATCGCGCGTTCGACGGCCTCCCGACGGGCCAGGAACTCGGCCTCGCTGAGGATCGGGGCGCGCCGGCGGGTGGTCTCGCGCCCGTCGCGACGGCGCTGCCGCTTGGCCTCGAGCCGGGTCGAGCCCTTGACGCCCCGCACGCCGTCGTCGTCACGCTTCGGCTCACGGACGTGGACGACCGTGTTGGGGTCAGCGTCGGTCTCGTCTGCCGCGGCGCCGGAGCGGCGGCGGCGGCGCTTGCGCGAGGTGGACGATCCCGGGTCCGGCTCGGGTGCCGCGGCGGTCTCGGGGGCGACGTCCTCGGCGTCAGCGGCGTCAGCGGCGTCGCCGTCCGACTCGGTCGCGTCGTCGGCACCGTCGGCGGTGCGGCCGCCCCGCCCACGGCGGCCGCGGCGGCGGCGCCGGCGGGCGCCGGTGGCCTGCTCGATCGCGGCGTCGCGGACTTCCTCGGGGTCGGCGGCGACGGCCTCGCCGACCGCCTCGGTCTCGGTGACCTGTTGCTCGGAGGATTCCTCGCTCGGGGCGAGGAACAGCAGTTGGGCGGCCGACGAGGGCTCGCCCTCGGACCCGGTGGATTCGGTCCCAGTCGGTTCGGACGGCGCGGCGGCTGCGGCGCGCTTGCGAGAGGCGCGCTTGCGGGCCGGCTTCCCAGCCTGCCCGGTTTCAGGGGCCGGCGCCGCTTCGGCAGCGGCCTCGACCACGGGCTCGACGCTCGGCTCACCGGCCGGTTCCGGCGCGGCCTTCTTGGCCGCGCGCTTGCGCGCCGTCTTCTTCGCCGGCGCCGCAGCAGCGGGCTCGGACGCATCGGCGCTCGGCGCGCGGCGGGCTGGTCGGCGGCCTGCGGCGTGGCCTTCGGGGCCGCCTTCTTGGCGCTCGCCTTCTTGGCGCTCGCCTTCTTCGCTGCGGCCTTGCGCGGGGCGCGCTTGCGCGGGGCCGCGGCCTCGGTGCTGTCGGTGCTGGCCGTGGTTTGCGCGGCGGCGGGCGCCGCGGCCTCCTCGGCGGCGGCCGCGGTCTTGCGGGCGGCCCGCTTGCGTGGCGCCCGCGCGGGTGCCGCGGGAGCGTCAGGAGTGGTTGTCGTGTTGTCGTCGGATTCGAGCATCTGCCCGGTTCAACTCCGTTCGGCCTCCGGGCGCGGCTCACTTCGATGTGAACCGCGACCGCACAGAGGCGGTTGTGGCTGGTCCAGGCCGATGGTCGGCTCAGACCGGCAAAGTCTTCGTCGCAGCTGGCTGCGGTGGATCGTGCATTTCGTGCTCACGACGGCATCGTTGACTGCCTGTGATCGGCGATCAACGGATCTCCAACCACACCGCCGTCGTCGAGCGGTCCCTGCGCCAGGCGCACCGCTACGGGCGGCGAAACCGGGGCGAGACCGGCGACGTCACGCAAAGCAGCTACAACATCGTCGGGCCGTACCGTAGGGGTCACCTGCCGCACGACGATGTCCATTATCGCACGATCGGCCGCACAGGCGGCGCCAGAAGGCTCCGCGGCCACCTCCAGCACCACCGCACGGACGACCGGACCACGCACGTCGACGGTGCGCCGGCCGCCCTTCGTGAGCCGTTCTACGGTGATTTCCGGGCAGGCGAGGAACGCCGTCAAGGCATCGCTCGCGGTGCTCGACGACACACCGGGGAATGAGATACGCCACGCCGAGGCCTCCATCCGCTCGGCCAGGGATCCGGGTCCGGCGACGACCGCGTCGACGATGTCCAGTCCGTCGGGCAGCGCCGCGTCGATGTCGGCCCGCAGCTCATCGACGGCGACGGTGCGGGCCAGCCCGATCTCCAGGTATTCGGCCTCGCTGGCCACGCCGGTCGGCGACGCACCGACATAGCTGATCTTGGGATGCGGGGTGAACCCGGCCGAGTACGCCATCGGGACCTCGGCCCGGCGCAGCGCCCGCTCGAACGCGCGGGCGAAGTCGCGGTGCGACGTGAACCGCAGCCGGCCGCGCTTCGCATAGCGCAACCGCACTCG
This sequence comes from uncultured Actinomycetota bacterium, assembly GCA_963850835.1. Lineage (GTDB taxonomy): Bacteria > Actinomycetota > Actinomycetes > Mycobacteriales > Jatrophihabitantaceae > Jatrophihabitans. Next base: position 110,251 of record CAWKNB010000016.1, read on the forward strand.
CTGCACGACTGGCGGCGGGGGCGGACCCTCGGGAGTTCGGCGCGGCACCCCTCGAGTGTGCCGGACGCGAACACCTCGCTGCGAAATGCGTAGCGAGAACACTTGACAACGACCGATCTGGACCCTCCAATAAGCCTTCCACTACGTAATCCATCGGATCGGGGCAGTCAGGCACCAGGCGTCAAGCCGAAGAGATCAGCGCGGATCTTTCTGCCCCGGACGACCGGACAGCGGAGGGCAGCGCCATGATCGAGCACCGTTCTGTCGACCTCGCGGGTTCCCGTCTCGCCGGCAACACCTGGGGCATGAGCGGGCCGCAATTCCTCGGTTGGTACGTGGTGTTCGGCGCCGGCGCCATCGGCGCCATGATCGTGCTGCTGCGGCGGATCACCGACGACGACCGCCTGCCGCCGATGGACGTTTCGACGCTGAGCACCATGCAGATCGCGGTGCTCAACGGTGCAGCGGTACCGGCGGTGGTGGCGCTCGTGGAGTTGCGCAGGCGCGGGCTGATCGACACGCACGGCCGCGTCACCGGCAGCCGGCCAACCGTCGTCGATCTCGCGGCCATGGACGCGGTGACCCGCGCGGTGTACCGGCAACTGCGTCCGGATCGCACCGTGAAGGCACGCCAGGCGTTGCGCCGACCGCAGGTCCAGCGCGCCGTGGACGCGATGACCGACCAGTTGCGCAAGGGCGGCCTGGTGGGTCACCACGGGCACACGTACGTGTCGCGGTGCGCCTGGGCGACTGTGCCGGCCCTGGCGGTGCTCGTCGTGGGCATTGCCCGGGTGGTGGCCGGCCTCGCCCATCAGAAGCCGGTCGGGTTCCTGCTGTTCCTGGTGATCGTCGTCGGTGTCTCGATCCCGGCCGCGCTGGCCACGATTCCCTCCCGGACCTCGCCGGCCGGGCGCCGCGCGCTGCGCGAGTTGCAAGAGGGCGTCTACCGGCATCTCGACCCCTCCGACCGGCCGTCGTTCCCGACGTACGGCCCACAGTCCCTCGCGCTCTCGGTGGCGGTCTTCGGCGGGGCGGCGCTGGTGGCCGCCGAACCCGACTTCGCCTACGCCGTCGGCGCGCGGGAGGCCGCCGCGGTAGTCGGCACCGCGGGTGGCGACGGCGGCGGCGGAGACGGCGGGGGCGGCGGTGGCGGGTGTAGCGGTGGCGGCGGGTGCGGATGCGGCGGCGGCGGGTGCGGCGGATGACCACCGCCGTGCGGGTGCCGGCCGGCCTGCGCGGGGTCGGCGTCGGCTGGCGCCCCGAGATCGCCGGGGTGTTCGCCGAGCTGCCCGGCCTCGGTTTCACCGAGGTGGTCGCCGAGAACCTGCAGCGCGCCGATGGCACGGTCGCCGTGCCGGACACGCTGGCGGCGGTCGTGGCGCGGGGAGTTCCGTGCATCCCGCACGGCATCGGCCTCTCGCTCGGCGGCGCCGAACCGGTGGAACCGCGGCGGGTGCGCTACCTCGCCGACTGCGCCGTCGCGCTGAACGCGCCGCTGGTGAGCGAGCACATCGCGTTCGTCCGGGCCGGCGGCGTCGAGGTCGGGCATCTGCTGCCGGTGCCGCGCACCCGGGAGGCGCTGTCGTGGATCGTCGCCAACGTGCAGCGCACCCAGGCCGAGGTGCCGGTGCCCGTCGCATTGGAGCCGATCGCCGCGCTTGTTCGACGTGGCCCGACGCCGAGCTGACCGAGGCGCAGTTCCTCACCGAGATCCTCGAGCGCACCGGCGCGCTGCTGCTGCTCGACGTCGCGAACGTGTACGCGAATGCGCGCAACGCCGGGCTGGACCCGCACGCCGAACTGGCTGCGCTCCCGACCGACCGCATCGCCTACTGCCATGTGGCCGGCGGGACCGAACACGGCGGGCTCTACCACGACACGCACTGCACCGCGGTGCCCGAAGCCGTGCTCTCGCTGGTACGCCAACTGGCCGGCGAGGTACCCGACGCCGCGTGGCTGCTCGAACGCGACGGCGACTACCCGCCCGCTGGCCGACCTGCGCGACGAGCTCGATCTGATCGCCGACGCCGCCGGACGCGAGCGCGTGACATGACCCTGCGCGAGCAACAGGCGCAGCTGGTCGACGCGTTGGTCACCGGCGCGCCGGTCCCGGCCGGGTTCGCTCCGGATCGTGTTGCCGCTGCCCGCCAGGCATTGCTCGCCAAACGGTGCCGTGAGGTCGCCCGGCACTGGCCGGCGCTGCTCGCCGATCCTGGCGCACAGCGCGATTTCCTCGCCTGGGCAGCGTGTCGCCCGAAGACGACGTCGGCTGCCGACGGGCTGGCGTTCGCCCGGGAGCGGCGCAAGGCCGGCCGCCTGTCCCCCGCTGCGGCCGACGAACTGCGAGCCTCGCAGAGGCGCCGGATGCGGCGGCGCGGCCGTTAGCCGGGCGGTACGAGCGGGAGCAGCGAGCGGCCGGTCGGCCCGACCTGGATGTCGGTCCCCAGGTTCGAGCACACGCCGCAGTCGAAGCACGGGGTCCAGCGGCAGTCGTCCTGCTCGAACTCACCGAGCGCGTCCTGCCAGTCGTCCCACAACCACTGCTTGTCCAGGCCGGAGTCGAGGTGATCCCAGGGCAGCACCTCGTCGCCGTCGCGCTCGCGGGTGGTGTACCAATCCACATCCACGCCGACCGCCGCGGCCGCAGTCATCCAGCCGTCGAAGGAGAAGTGCTCGGTCCAGCCGTCGAACCGGCCGCCGCCGCGCCAGACCTGCTCGATCACGGCGCCGACGCGGCGATCGCCCCGGGAGAGGAGTCCTTCGACCAGCGAGGGCTGACCGTCGTGGTAGCGCATCCCCACGTTGCGGCCGAGCGAGCGGTTGGCGTTGATCGCCTCGCGCAGCTTGCGCAACCGGGCGTCGATCACGTCGGGCGCGGCCTGCGCGGCCCACTGGAACGGCGTGTGCGGCTTCGGCACGAACCCGCCGATCGACACGGTGCAGCGGATGTCCTTCGAGCCGGCGGCCTCGCGGCCGGCCCGGATGACGTCGTGCGCCATCTCGGCGATCTCGAGCACGTCGTCGTCGGTCTCGGTCGGCAGGCCGCACATGAAGTACAGCTTCACCTGCCGCCAACCCTGCGAGTAGGCCGTGCTGACGGTGCGGATCAGGTCGTCCTTGCTGACCATCTTGTTGATCACGCGGCGCAGGCGTTCCGATCCGCCCTCGGGGGCGAACGTCAGCCCGGAGCGGCGACCGTTGCGGGAGAACTCGTTGGCGAGGTCGATGTTGAACGCGTCCACCCGGGTGGAGGGCAGCGACAGACCGACCTTCTCGTCGGTGTAGCGGTCGGCGAGCTGCTTGGCCAGCGGGCCGATCTCGGAGTGGTCGGCCGACGAGAGGGACAGCAGCCCGACCTCCTCGAAACCCGTTGCGGCAAGGCCTTTTCGGACCATCTCGCCGATGCCGTCGATCGACCGTTCGCGCACCGGGCGGGTGATCATGCCGGCCTGGCAGAACCGGCAGCCACGCGTGCAACCGCGGAAGATCTCCACCGACATGCGCTCGTGCACGGATCTCGGCCAACGGCACGAGCGGGGTCTTCGGGTAGGGCCACGCGTCGAGGTCCATGACCGTGTGCTTGGTCACTCGCGCGGGCACACCGTCGCGGTTCGGTGTCACGGCCGCGATCCGGCCGTCGGGCAGATAGCTGACGTCATAGAAGCGCGGCACGTAGACCCCGCCGGTGCCGGCGAGTCGCAGCAGCAGTTCGTCGCGCCCGCCTGGACTGCCTGCCGCGCGCCAATCGCGCACGACGTCGGTGATCGCGCCGACGGCCTGCTCGCCGTCGCCGAGCACCGCGGCGTCGATGAAGTCGGCGATCGGCTCGGGGTTGAAGGCGGCGTGGCCGCCGGCGACCACGATCGGGTGCTCGTCGCCGCGATCACCGGCATGCAGCGGGATGCCGGCGAGGTCGAGAGCGGTCAACAGGTTGGTGTAGCCGAGTTCGGTGGCGAAGGACACGCCGAGCACGTCGAACGCGCCGACCGGCCGGTGCGCGTCGACGGTGAACTGGCTGATGCCGTGCTCACGCAGCAGCGCCTCGAGATCCGGCCACACGGCGTAGGTGCGCTCGGCCAGCGCGTCGGAGACGCTCGTTGAGCACCTCGTAGAGGATCTGGACACCCTGGTTGGGCAGCCCGACCTCGTACGCGTCGGGGTACATCAGCGCCCAGTGCACCGGCACGGAGTCCCAGTCCTTGACCTGCGCGTTCAGCTCGCCGCCGACGTACTGGATCGGCTTGCTGACCCGCGGCAGCAGCGGCTCCAGGTCGGCGAACAGGGACTCGACAGGCACGCCTACCGATGCTACCGGCGGTTCAGAGCGACGGCTTCGCCTTCGCGTAGAGCCAGGTCCGGAAGAAGTGCGCGAGCGGCACCGGCGAGACGTGTTGCGCGTACGCGGTGAACTCCGCGACGGTCGCCGTGCCGAACCGGTGCGCCCGCAGCCAGCCTCGCATGATCTGGAAGAACGTGTGGTCGCCGAGCTTGATCCGCAGCGCCGCGAGCGTGGCCGCGCCGCGGTCGTAGACGGAGCCGGCGAAGATCTCGTCCGAGGCGCCGGGATTACCGGGCGGCGGCAGGTACCAGCCGGAATCCGAGCTCGCGAGCAGGTCGTCGAGGTGCTGCGCGGTGGTCTTGCCGCCGGTGTGTTCGTCCCACAGCCACGAGGAGAACTCGGCGAAGCCCTCGTTGAGCCAGATGTCGCGCCAGTGGTGCAGCGTCACGGTGTCGCCGTACCACTGGTGCGCCAGTTCGTGGGCGAGGGTGAGGATGTCCGGCGCCCGGTCGAACACGGGTCGGGTGGCGGTCTCCAGCGCATAGCCGACGAAGCGGGCGTTGTCGACGATCGCGCCGGCCTGCCCGAACGGGTACCGGCCGTAGACCGAGCTGTAGTAGTCGATGATCGCCGGGAGTTGCGCGAGCACCGGCGCCGAACGCTGCGCCTGGGTCGGGTCGACGGCGATGAAGTAGGGCACGCCGCCCGGCGTCCGCCCGGTGCTGACGTCGAACTGGCCGATCGTCGCGGTGACCAGGTAGCTCGAGATCGGCTGGTTCATCACCCACGACCACGTCGTGTCGGCGCCACTCGTGCGGTGGCTGACGAGGCGACCGTTCGACACGGCGGTCAGCCCGGCCGGGACCGTGACCTGCACGGCGTAGGTCGCCTTGTCGTCCGGGGCGTCGTTGACCGGGAACCACGTGGGCGAGCCCTGGGGTTCGCTGGCCACGAACGCACCGTCGTCGGTGGGGATGAACCCGTCGAGCGAGCCGTCCGGGTCGATGGCGGGCTGCACCGATGCCGGCGTAGTCGACGACGACGGTGAACGCGACACCGGCGGACAGCTGCTGCGCCGGGGTGATGATCAGTTCCTGGGTCCGCGCGGCCGGCTGGCGAACGGTCGCCGCGTGACCGTCGACCGTGACCGCGGAGGCCACCATGTTGTGCCGCAGATCGAGGTCGAACTGCGCCAGCGGCTGGGTGCTGGTGGCGGTGATCGTCGCGTGCCCGGACAACTGCCTGCTCTCCGGCGTGTAGTTGATCGCCAGGTCGTAGTGGGCGACGTCGTAGCCGCCGTTGCCCTGCAGCGGGAAGTACGGGTCGCCGGCGCCGGCGGTGCCAACCGCACTCGGCGGTGGAGCGGCCTGGGCGACGACCGGGACGAACAGCGATCCCGCCAGCAACGCGGCGGCGGTGAGCGAGACGGTGACGATGCGCGCAGCCATGGCGGTCATCCTCGCACCGGATCAGGACGGCCGGTCGCCGTTTTCCGCGCACTGGCACGATCGCTGGGTGCGTATCGCGGTCCGGTCGGTGCATTCGGCGCCACCGGAGGTGCCGCTGCTGGCCGCGATGGCATCGGTGCAGCTGGGTGCGGCATTCGCCGCATTGATCTTCGATCGGATCGGTCCCGCCGGGGTGGCGTTCCTGCGCGTGCTGCTGACCGCGATCGTGCTGCTGGCCGTCACCCGGCCGGTGTTGCGCGGCCGCAGCCGCCGCGACCTCGCCTGGGTGGCCGTGTACGGGATCATCCTCTCGACGATGAACTGGTGCTTCTACGAGGCGCTGCAGCGTTTGCCGCAGGGCGTCGCGGTGACGATCGAGTTCCTCGGTCCGCTCGGCGTCGCGGTCGCCGGCTCGCGCCGCATACGCGACGTGGGGTGGGCGGCGCTGGCCGCGGCCGGCGTGGCGTTGCTCGCACTGCGCGGCGACCAGGCCGGGGTGCAGACGTTCGGCATCGTGCTGGCCCTGGGCGCCGCCGCATGCTGGGCCGCCTACATCCTGTTGGCCAAACGGGTGTCGAACGCGTTCCCGGCCATGGAGGGACTGGGGCTGGGGTGCGCGATCGGCGTGCTCGTGGTGCTGCCCGCGGGTGTGGCCGAGGGCGGCCGGATGCTGTTGGACCCCGGCGTGCTCGGCGCCTGCCTCGGCGTCGCGATGCTCTCGTCGCTCGTCCCGTACACCCTCGAACTGGTCGCGCTGCGGAAGTTGTCGACGGCGGTGTTCGGTTTGCTGATGAGCCTCGAGCCGGCCGTCGGCGCCCTGGCCGGGGTGATCGTGCTCGGTCAGCATCTGACGCCGGTGATGCTGGTGGCCATGGCAATGGTGATCGCCGCCAGCATTGCCACCTCGGTCACCGCGCGCCGCGGGCCGCCCGAGCGCCCGCTAGCCGGTTGACGTGCGCCGGTAGACCGCCTGGAGCAGGCCAATGGCAAGTCCTTGGGCGAACATCGAGGACCCGCCGTAGGAGACGAACGGGAGCGGGACCCCCGTCACCGGCGTGAGCCCGATCGTCATGCCGATGTTCTGGAAGGCCTGGAAGGCGAACCAGCACACGACGCCGACGGCGACGAGCTTGCCGGCGTCGTCGGCCTGCCGGGCGATGCGCAACCCGCGCCAGCACAGCCCGGCGAACAGCGCGACGATCACCGCGCCGCCGACCAGCCCGAACTCCTCGGCGGCCACCGAGAAGATGAAATCGGTCTGCTGCGCCGGCACGAACCCGCCGTTGGTCTGAGGACCGTGGAACAGCCCGGTGCCGAAGAGCCCGCCGTTGGCGACGGCGATGTGCGCCTGGGTGATGTTGTAGGCCGAACCCTGCACGTCGCGTTCGGGATGGGTGAACGCCGTCACCCGCTCGAGCTGATAGCCCTGCAGCACGCCGGCCCGGATCGCCAGGTAGGCGGCCAGGACCCCGACGATGATGAAACCGACCGTCCAGCGGGCGCGCACCCCGGCGGCGATCAGCACGCCGTAGGCAGCGCAGCCGAGGACCATCGCCGAGCCGAGGTCGGGCTGCAGCATGATCAACCCGAGCGGCACGGCGATGAGCGCGATCGCGAACAGGACGTCACCGGTGGTCGGCGGCCCGTCGTCGTCGCGTTGCGCGGCGCGTTGGGCGAACAGCACCGCCATGCCGACGATGAGGCCGAGCTTCATGAACTCGGACGGCTGCAGCTCGAGTCCCGGGCCGAGCCGCAGCCACGCGCGGGCACCATTCACGGTGATGCCGGCCACCAGCACGAGCACGAGGCCGAGCAGGCTCACGCAGTACACGATCGGCCCGAACAGGCGTAGCAGCCTTGCATCGAGACGCGCGGCCAGCACCATCAGGCAGCCGGCGATCGCAATGTTGATCAGATGTCGGAAAAGGAAAGACTCTGGGTTCGCGCCGGCGGCGCGCTGCAGATCGCGGGTGGCGGCCCACACCAGCACCGCGCCGATGAGCGCCAGGGCGAGCGCGCACAGCGCGAGAGGGATGTCGTAGCCGCGCACCCGCCGTTCGAGCGGGATGACCGGTGATGTCAGTGCGAACGGTTCGCGCGGATCGCGAGCGGTGAGGCTCATCGGCTCGTCGCCGCGCGTTGCGTGGTGACCGTCGGCAGGGTGGACAGCGGCCGCGAGTCCGGATAGATGGCGCGGTGACCGGTGCCGCCGCCGAGCAGGCCGTCCCACACCTTCTTGAGCATGGGTCCGGCCGACATCGCGCCGACGCCACCCTGTTCGACCATCCCGACGACGACGAACCGGGCGCGAGTGGCGCCGTGGTCCTTGTACGTCGGCCCCCACGACGCGAGCCACGAGGTGTCCTGCTTGCCGTAGACCTCGGCGGTGCCGGTCTTACCGCCGAGCATCTTGGCCAGCGGCGAGCCGATGTAGGCGTAGGCGCCCGACACCGCCCAGCCGCGGCTGAAGCTCAACGACTTGGTGATGTAGTTGAACAACGACTGGCTCACCGGCACCCGGCTGCGCAGCTTCGGCGTGATCTTCTCGACGACCTTGCCCTTGGGATCGACGACGGCCCAGCCCAGCGTCGGCGACCAGAGCTTGCCGCCGTTCACCAGCGCGGAGTAGGCGAGCGCGAGTTGCAGCGGCGACATCGTGGTCTCGCCCTGGCCGATCGACATGTCGGCGTTGTCACCGGCGCGGTACCGCCAGCCGTCGGTGCAGTTCTCCTTGGCGAGCAGCGTCAAATACGCGCGCTGGGCACGGTTCTTGATCTCCGGGTAACCTCGCCGCCCGGCGGCGCAGTACTCGGTGCGGTTCGCCTTCCAGCGCGCCAGTCGGGTCTCGCGGTCGGCGTAACTGCCGGTGGCCTGCTCGCCGGCCGGCAGGTCCACGCCCGGGGCGCTGCCCACGCCGTAGGCGGCGGCCATGTGCTGGAGGTACTCGTTCGGCTTTTCGCCTTTCGCAATCCGCTGCTGGTCGGCGTAGTACTCGGCCGCAGCGGGCGCGTAGAAGAACGTGTCGCACGAGAAGCCGAGCGCATTCTCCAGGTCGATCGGGCCCAGTGCCTCGGATTCGAAGTTCGTCTTCACCCGCCCGTCGATCGACAACGCGCCGGGACAGCCGTACCGATCGGTGGTGTTGATCTCCTTGTGCGTCACCAGCGACGACGCGGTGATCAGCTTGAAGGTCGAGCCCGGCGCATAGGCACCGTTGATCGCCCGGCTGATCAGCGGATCGTCGGCCTCCGGCGAGGTGAGTTTCCGGTAGTCGGCCTCGGAGATGCCGCCGATGAACTGGCTCGGGTCGTAGGTGGGATAGCTGGCGGCGGCGAGGATCCGGCCGGTGTTCGGGTCCATCACGACGACCGCGCCGCCGGTGCCCTTCTTGCCGGCCTTGCGGACGGCTTGCAGCTGTTCGACGAGCGCGCGTTCGGCGAGTCGTTGCACGTCAGCGTCGATGCTGGTGACGAGCGTGTTCCCTTCCTGCGCCGGGACCTGCGAGCGGGTCGCCACCGTGTATCCCTGCGGATCGAGGGCGACCACCTGCTTGCCGTCGACGCCGCGCAACTGCGCGTCGTACTGCTGTTCGAGGCCGCTGACCCCGATGGTGTCGGCGTCGGTCAGCGCGCTGTCGCGCTTCTTGTCGGCCTCGGTGATCTGACTGGTGTAGCCGAGCAGCTGGGCAGCGAGGTCGCCGTCCGGGTAGGTCGGTTGCGTCGCGGTCTGCACCGCGACGCCGGGGAAGTCCTCGCGTCGCTCACTGATGGCCAGCACGACGCTCGTCGGCGCGTTGGTCCGGACCGGGACGGGCGCGTAGGGCTCGCCGGTCCAACACGGCGCCGGCACCTTCGGCGAACACGGGGTGATCTCCTTCGCGAGCCGGTCGGCGCTGGTGCCGAGCAGCTGGGCGAGCTCGACCAGCACGCTGCGGCCCTTGTCCGGACGGCTCTGCAGCAGGTCGCGGTTCACCGTGACGACCTGTGTCGAGGTGTTGGCCACCAGCGACCGCCCGCGGGCATCGACGATCTGGCCGCGTGCCGCGGGGACCACGATGACGCCGTCGTGAGTCGCGTGGGCGGTCTGGGTCGGCTTGTCGGGGTCGAGCAACTGGACGTAGTAGAGCCGCACGAACAAGGTGATCATCAGCGAGGCGACCAGGGCGACGATGATGCTCAGCCGGGCCGGGGTCGGCGGGCGGCGCATCCCCCGCCGGTCAGCCACGCCGGCCGCCGGCGATCGGTCCGGACGTGCCGAGCGCGGCGGGCAGGTCGGTCCGGCGGGCCGGGCGCAGCGACTCGGCACGCAGGGCCGCGCGGACCAACGGCACCACCACCAGCGCCAGCGCCGCGTCGACGAGCACCGTGACGGGGAGCTGTCGCAGCGTTGCGCCGACAATGGCGACGGACAGGTCGCCGTGCGCCACGGAGAGCGCGAGCACGGCGATCGCGCCCTGCACCGCGCAGGCCACCCCGGCGATCACGGCATCGCGGCGCACGCTGCGTTGATCGGCCACGCGCCCGCACACCACCCCGACCGCGAGCCAGCACAGCGCGAGCACTCCGGCCGGATGGTGCGAGGCGAGGTCGGCGATCAGGCCCGCGGTGAAGCCGAAGGACATGCCGGCGCCCGGACCACCGGCCAGGGCCACCGCTGCCACGAGCACGGCGGGCAGGCTCACCGGCCACGGGAAGGCGGCCGGGCCCACGACGGTGGCCTGCAGCAACAGCCCGGTGATGATGGCCGCGGCTGCCGCGGCGACCCGCGCTGCGGTCATCGGGAGCCACTCGTGCTCGGCAGCAACGGGGCGCGATCGGCGACGCTCGGCGCGGCCTTGACGATCACTGCGACCACATCGACGGCGGTCGGCGAGGTGGCCGGGCGCACGGTCGCGGTGACCTGACCGTCATTGCCGGTGTGCACCGCGGTGACGGTGCCCACGGCGAGACCCGGTACGAAGCTGGTCGAGCCGGCCGGGCCGGTCTGCAGCCGATCGCCGGCCCGCACGGTCGCGTCGGGACGCAGTGGTCGCATGGTGAAGCCCGAAGCACCCGCGCCGGTGACGACGCCGAGTTCGCCAGAGCGCACGTCGCGCACGCCGACGCCTGCTCCGGGGTCTGCGGCGAGCAGCACCACCGAACTCTCCTGGTCGGCGTGCAGCACCCGCCCCACGAGCGCGTTGCCGTCGGTGACGGTCAGCCCGGCTCGCACGCCGCTTCGGCTGCCGACGTCGAGGGTGACGGTCCAGTCGAAACCCTCACCGGGGCCGAGGGCGGTGACCTTCGCGGGCAGTAACGTGTCGCCGCTGAGGTCGGACTGACGCTGCAGCTCGCGTACCTTCGCCGCGGTGCGGCGGTCGGCCTCGAGGCCGGCGATCTGCCCCTTCAGCCGCGCGTTCTCTTTCCGCAACGAGTCGACACGACCCTCGTTGCTGCCGGCGGTCGGGGCGCCCTCGAACCAGCGCCGCACCGGGCCGAGCGCCTTGTCGGTGCCGCGGTAGAGCGACCCGAACGTGCCGCGGACGCCGGAGTGCGCCGACTCCAGCGATCCGCCGCCCAGGTCGAGGGTGATGAAGCACAGCGCGACGATCGTGAGCACGATCGCGGCTGTCCGTTGCCGCCGGGTCAGTCGCCGCACGACGGACGCTCCTCAGCGACGATGGCCGTCGACGACGACCTTGTGCAGCTGGTCGAAGTGCTCGACCACGGTGGCGGTGCCGAGGACCACTGAGTCCAGCGGGCGGTCGGCGACGAGGACCGGAACACCCAGTTCGTGCTGCAGCCGCGCGTCGAGGCCGCGCAGCAACGCGCCGCCGCCGGTGAGCACGATGCCGTGGCTGACGAGATCGCCGGCGAGTTCCGGCGGGCAGCGGTCGAGCGTGGCGCGCACCGCCGCGATCATCCGCACCAGCGGCGGGTCCATCGCCTTGCGCAGTTCGTCACCGGAGATGGTGATGTTGCGCGGCAGCCCGGTGCCGACGTCGCGGCCGCGGATCTCGGCGTGCTTGGGCCCGGCCACCGGGAACGCGGACCCGACCGAGATCTTGAGCTCCTCGGCGGTGCGCTCGCCGATCAGGAGCGCGAACTGGGCGCGCACGTGGTCGACGATCGCGGTGTCGACGGCGTCGCCGGCCACCCGCACGCTGGTCGAGGCGACGATGCCGCCCAGCGCGAGGATCGCGACCTCGGTGGTGCCGCCGCCGATGTCGACCACCATCGAACCGGACGGTTGGTTGACCGGCAGGCCGGCACCGATCGCGGCGGCCATCGGCTCGCTGATGATGTGGACCTTGCGCGCGCCCGCCGCGTAGGCCGATTCGCTGACTGCGCGCTGCTCGACGCCGGTGATGCCCGACGGGACGCAGATCACGATGCGCGGCCCGGTGAACGCGCCGCGACGGCGCAGCACCTTGCGCACGAAGTAGCGCAGCATCTCGGCGGTGATGTCGTAGTCGGCGATCACGCCGTCCTGCAGCGGGCGCACCGCCCTGATGTGGTCGGGCGTCCGGCCGATCATGCGCTTGGCCTCGGCGCCGACAGCGACCACCGCATTGTTGGACACGTCGACCGCGACCACCGACGGCTCGTTGAGCATGATGCCCCGGCCGCGGGCGTAGACGAGGGTGTTCGCGGTGCCGAGATCGATGGCGAGGTCGCCGCCCAGCAGGTCCCCGCCGAGCAGGCCCACCCGTGCGCTCATCGCCCGACGCGTGAGCGGAGTGATCGTCACGGGGAGAACCTCTTCGATCGCAGAGACAACCTGTCGCGATCGTAGGGTCGGCGTGAGGCCAAATCGCGCTGCGACTCGCGGTGCGGAAGGTACTGGTGTGACTGTTCGTGATCACCGCACCCGCAGGAACGGATCAGTCGAGATCAGGGAACCAGAGGCCGATCTCACGAGTAGCCGACTCGGCGGAGTCCGAGCCGTGGACGATGTTCTGCTGGACCGCCAGTCCCCAGTCGCGGCCGAGGTCACCGCGGATGGTGCCGGGCGCGGCACCGGTCGGGTCGGTCGCCCCGGCCAATGACCGGAATCCTTCGATCACCCGATGTCCCTGCGCGACGAAAGCCACGACCGGACCGGAGAGCATGAAGTCCACGAGCGGTTGGTAGAAGGGCTTTCCCTCGTGCTCCGCGTAATGGCGGGCGAGCAGGTCCGGGGTGGCGTTGAGCATCCGCAACGCGGTGACCTGGTAACCCTTCGCCTCGACGCGACGGATCACCTCACCACTGAGCCCGCGGGACACCCCGTCGGGTTTGACGAGGATCAGCGTCCGCTCGACGTCGCTCACGCGCTGCACTGTAGCGAAGCGGGATCGGACCGTTCAGCCGGCCAGCATCCGGAACCCGCCGGGTGACCCGACGAGCTCGCGGCGCAGCATCAACAACCGCAGCCAGATCGCGATGAACAAGGCCCCGACGAGGAACATCGTGACGATCATGATCCCGGTGGCGAGGAACGCGATCTGCAGCGCCGAACCGACCGCGATCCCCCATGGCCGACGCAGCATCGCGGCCGCGACGATCAACAGCACCGCCAGCCCGATGCAGATGGTCGTGCGCACCGGGCCGAGACCGGTGGTGAATGCGATCGCGCGCGGGATCAGCAGCACCACGAGCGCCTCGAGACCGAGCACGCCGGCCAGCGCGCCGCGGGTGGCCTTGTTCGCCCGGCGCGCGCGTTCGGCGATCTGCTCCGGCGTCGGTTCGGCGGGCCGGGTCGGCTCCTCCTCGCGCGCGGCGGCGGGGTCGGTCACGGGGCCCCCGCGCAAGCGTGGAGCGTTCTGTGCGGAGCGCTTTCGTGGGGTGTGTTCACGAGGCCCCCGCGCACGCGTGGAGCGTTCTGTGCGGAGCGCTTTCGTGGGGTGTGTTCACGGGCCGCCGCCGAGGAGCGTGCGCGCCTCCCCGACCGTCACGACCGAGCCGGTGATCAGCACACCGGCGCCGGCCAGGACATCGTCGCCGGTGTCCTCGGCGAGGCGTACGGCCGCTTCGATCGCGTCGTCCAGTCGCGGTTCGACCGTCACCCGCTCGGCGCCGAACAGCGGCACCGCGAGGGCCGCGAGCTCGTCTGCGGACAGCCCACGATCCGAACCGGTCTGGGTGGCCACCAGCTCGTCGACCGCCGGTTCGAGCAGTTCGAGCATGCCGGCGACGTCCTTGTCGGCCATCACCGCGACCACCGCGACGAGGCGCCGGAACTGGAACGCCTCGGCCACCGCGACCAGCGTGGCCCGAAGACCGGAGGGGTTGTGCGCGGCGTCGAGCAGGATCGTCGGCGCCGAGCGGATCGGCTCGAGCCGCCCGGGCGAGCGCACCCCGGCGAAACCGGCACGGACAGTCTCGATGTCGAGTGCACCTTGCGCCGCTCCGGCCCCGAAGAACGCCTCGACCGCGGCCAGCGCCACCGCGGCGTTCTGCGCCTGGTGTGCGCCGTGCAGTGGCAGGAAGATCTCGTCGTAGACCCCGCCGAGGCCCTGCAGCGACAGGAACTGGCCGCCGACGGCGACCCGCCGGTCGAGGACGCCGAACTCCAGACCCTCCCGGGCAACCGCCGCCTGCACCTCGGTGGCGCGCTTGAGCAACTCGGCCGCCGCCTCGGCCGGCTGTGCGGCCAGCACCGCCACCGACTCCGCCTTGATGATCCCGGCCTTCTCGGTCGCGATCGAGGTCACCGTGTCGCCGAGGTATTGGGTGTGATCGAGGCCGATGGGCGTGACCACGGCGACCTCGGCGTCGATGACGTTGGTGTTGTCCCAGGTGCCGCCCAGGCCCACCTCGACGACGGCGACTTCGATCGGGGTGTCGGCGAAGATCGAGTACGCCAGTGCGGTGACGATCTCGAAGAAGGACAGCGGGGTGTCGAAGCGGGCGTCGATCAGCGCGATGTAGGGCTCGAGCTCGCGGTAGCCGGCGACGAACGTCTCGTCGCTGACCGGCTGGCCGTCGATGACGATGCGCTCGGTGACCGACGCGAGGTGCGGGCTGGTGTAGCGGCCGGTCCGCACGCCGAACGCGCGCAGCAGCTCGTCGATCATCCGCGCGGTGGAGGTCTTGCCGTTGGTGCCCGTCAGGTGGATGGACCGATAGGCGCGCTGCGGGTCGCCGAGCAGATCGACGAGCGCCTGCATCCGCTCGTTGGTCGGGTTGACGTGGCCCTCACCCCGCCGGCCGAAGATCGCGCGCTCGATCTCGCCCAGCTGACGGTGCGCCTCGGACTGCGTCGTCACGGACGTGCCGTTCGCCTGCTGCGAAGCATCGGTAGCCACGCCGCGCCAGTCTACGGACGCTGCGGACCCGGCGCGCCCACGCCGTCGTCAGGAGTGCGGGAGGGCGGCGAGAGCCGCATCGATGCGGGCCAGGTCGCCCTCGGCCGCGGCGAGGCGGTCGCGAACCTTGTCCACCACTGCGGCCGGCGCCTTGCCGACGAAGGCCTCGTTGCCGAGTTTCGCGGCGTTGGTCGCGCGCTCCTTCTCCGCCGCGGCGCGATCCTTGGTCAGCCGGGCCCGCTCGGCCGCGACGTCGATCGCCGCCGACAGGTCCAGCTCCACGCCCACCGCATGCGCTGTGGTGAGCGAGGCCGTGGCGCCGAACGACGCTGACGGCGCGTCGAGGCGCAGCAACGCCCGGATCGCGGGTTCGGCCGACTCGGGCACCCCGGTGAGCCGTGCAGGCACCCGCTGCGAGGGTTTGACGCCCTGGTCGGACCGGAACCGGCGCACCTCGCCGACGACCCCCTGCACCAGTTCGATCTCCGCGGTGGCCTCGGCGTCGCGGCGACTCGCATCGGCCGACGGCCACGACTCGACCATCACCGACTCGCCGCCGGTCAGCGCGACCCACAGCTCGTCGGTCACGAACGGGATCATCGGGTGCAGCAGCCGCAACAGCTGATCGAGCACCTCGCCGAGCACCCGGCGGGTGTCGGCCGCGGTGTCGCCGCCCAGCGACAGCTTGGCGAGCTCGATGTACCAGTCGCACACCTCGTCCCACGCGAAGTGGTAGAGCGTGTCCGCGATCTTGGCGTACTCGTAGCGCTCGTACAGCGCGTCGACCTCGGCGATCACCTCGTGCAGCCTGGACAGGATCCACGCGTCGGCGCCGCGCGGGGTCGCCGGCAGCGAACCCTCGACGGTCGCCCCCGACATCAGCGCGAAGCGGGTGGCGTTCCACAGCTTGGTGCAGAAGTTGCGGGCACCGACCACCCACTCCTCGTTGATCGCCTGGTCCGCGCCGGGGTTGGCGCCCTGCAACAGCGAGAGGCGCACCGCGTCGGCGCCGTACTCGTCCATCCACAGCAGCGGGTCGACGACGTTGCCGCGCGACTTCGACATCTTCTTGCCGGAGCTGTCGCGCACCAGCCCGGTGAAGTCGACCGTCCGGAACGGCACCACGTCGTTCATGCCGTAGAGCCCGAACAGCATCATCCGGACGACCCAGAAGAAGATGATGTCGTAACCGGTGACCAGCACCGTGGTCGGGTAATAGGTGCGCAGGTCGAGGGTGTCCTCGGGCCAGCCCAGCGTTGAGAACGGCCACAGCGCCGAGGAGAACCACGTGTCGAGCACGTCCTCGTCCTGCGTCCAGCCGGCCGGCGGGGTCTCGTCCGGCCCGAAGCACATCTCGTCGCCGTCGGGTGAGTACCAGACCGGGATGCGGTGGCCCCACCACAGCTGCCGGCTGATGCACCAGTCGCGCAGGTTGTCGACCCACTGGAAGTACCGCGTGTTCATCGACTCGGGCACGAACTCCACCCGCCGGTCGCGGACCGCCTGTCCCGCCGCCTCCGCCAGCGGTCCGACGCGCACGAACCACTGCATCGACAGCCGCGGCTCGATCACCGTGTCGCACTTCGAGCAGTGCCCCACTGCGTGTGTGTACGGCCGCTTCTCCGCGACGACCCGCCCGTCCTCGCGCAGGGCGGCCACGATCGAGTACCGCGCCTCGAAGCGGTCCAGCCCGGCGAACGCACCGGGGGCGGTGATCACCCCGCGCTCGTCGAGGATCACCGGCATCGGGAGGTTGTGCCGGCGGCCGATCTCGAAGTCGTTCGGGTCGTGCGCGGGCGTCACCTTCACCGCGCCGGTGCCGAACGACGGGTCGACGTGGTCGTCGGCGATGATCGGGATACGCCGGTTCGTCAGCGGCAACGCCACCTCGGTGCCGATCAGGTGCCGGTACCGCTCGTCGCCGGGATGCACCGCGACGGCGGTGTCACCCAACATCGTCTCGGCCCGCGTGGTGGCCACCACGATCGACGCTTCGCCGTCGCCGTAACGGATCGACACCAGCTCACCGGCATCGTCGCTGTGATCCACCTCGGCGTCGCTGAGCGCGGTGAGATCACGCGGGCACCAGTTGATGATCCGCTCGGCGCGGTAGATCAGGTCGTCGTCGTAGAGCCGCTTGAAGATCGTCCCCACCGCGCGGGAGAGGCCGGCGTCGAGGGTGAATCGTTCGCGGGACCAGTCGACGCTGTCACCCAGACGGCGCATCTGGCCGAGGATCTGACCGCCGTAGCGCTCTTTCCACTCCCAGACCTTCGCGACGAACTCGTCGCGGGTGTAGTCGAAGCGGCCCTTGCCCTCGGTCTCGGACAGATAGCGCTCGACGAGGGTGTGAACGCCGATGCTGGCGTGGTCCATGCCCGGCAGCCACAGCACGTCGAAACCACGCATGCGCGCCCGGCGGCACAGCGCGTCCATGATCGAGTGCTGCAGCGCATGGCCGAGGTGCAGGTTGCCGGTGACGTTCGGCGGCGGGATCACGATCGAGAACGGCGGCTTGCCGCTGTCCGGCTGCGCGGTGAAGTACCCGCGCTCCTCCCAGATCGCGTAGCGCGGACCTTCTACGTCCGCCGGGCGGTATTGGCTCGGCAGCGTGCGGTCGGCGGGCGATATCGCGGTCACGCGCCGATTCTAGGGACCGCTCGCCGGGTTATCCGTTGCCGTCGCGAGAGACGATGGCTGCATGCCCGTGGCCGTGACCGAAGACCCGAGCCTGCTGCACCGCTGGCTCACCCCGCTGCTGGAACTCGACCCGGTCCGCGGCACGCTGCTCGGCACCGTGCGGGCCAGCCTGGGGCCCGGGGCATGGGGCGCGAGTGACGGCGACGGCTCGCTCGCGGTGCGTTCCGGAGCGGAATATCCGGTCATCGTGGCCGGCCCGTGGCCGGGCGCCGAGCGCGATCAGCTGCGCGCGCTGCTCGTCGCCCTGCCGCGGGTGCACGCCCTGGGCGGCCCGATCGACATCGTCAACGGACTCGCGGAATCGCTGCCCGGACGTCAGGACCAGATGCCGCAGGCCCTCTACCGGCTCGACGAGTTGCGTATCCCGCCGGTGCCCGGCCGACCCGACATCGCGAGTCGTCGCCGAACGACAGCTCGCCCGCGACTGGTTCACCGCCTTCCTGGCCGACGTGTTCGAGGAACCGCGGCCCGGCGACACCACCATCGACTCGGCGGTCGACGACCGGCGCTGCTGGCTGTGGCGCGACGACACCGGCATGCCGGTGTCGATGGCCTGCCGGCGCGCGGTCATCGACGGCAGTGCTCGCGTCGGGCCGGTCTACACCCCGCCGCACCACCGCGGCCACGGTTACGGCAGCGCGGTCACCGCCGCGGCCACCCGCTCGATCCTCGACGAGGGCGCGGTACCGGTGTTGTTCACCGACCTCGCGAACCCGACGTCGAACAAGATCTACCAGGAGCTCGGCTACTACCCGATCGCGGAGCGGATGACCATCACGTTCAGGTGAGCGTCATGTCGAGGACGCCCGCGGGTGCGACGCCAACCAGTCCCTTGCCCGCCGAGCAGAGGCGCGGGACAGCCACGCGTCCTGGACGATCTCGGCCAACTCACCGACTTCGAGCTCGACCCAGCCGGCACGCCCGCACGAGGACCGACGGATGCCCGTCGAAATGCGCGGTCGTGAAGAACGGCAGCCGATCGTCCTGCACCAGCGCCAGCTTGTCGGCCTCGGACTCCACCCAGATGACGATGACATCGTCGTAGCGTTCGCCGGTCTGCGGATCGAACGCGTCCGGGCGCGGGTTGCGGAAGAAGACGAACGAGCGGCTGCCGACCTGGTAGACGGCATTGCCGTGCGGGCCGTCCAGCCTCGTCACATGCGGCATCCCCGCAGCGAGGCGATGCACATCCGCGACGCGAGCCGGTCGGTCCTTGCGTGCCACGGCCCGATCACGTCACCGGCACTGGCGCACGGTCGAGCCAGGCGGCGAACGCGTCGAAGGTGAACTCCCGGCCCAGGAAGTCCGCCACCAGATCGGCCGCGTCACGCGAGCCGCCGGGCGTCAGCACCCGGTCGCGATACCGACGCGCGACCTCCGGGTCGAACAGGTCGGCCGGGTCGAACGCCGAGAACAGGTCCTTGGCGATCACCAGACTCCACAGATAGGTGTAATACGCCGACGTGTACCCCGCGAGATGCCCGAACGATGCGTGGAAGTGCGTCCCGTCGAGATAGTCGATCAGGTCGTAGCGCGCCTGCAGCTCGCGCAGCGTCGCGGTGATGTCCGCGGGGCGATCGCGGTGCAGCACGAACGACACCGCGGCGTAGAAGAGCTGATTGCGCACGAACAGGCCCTTGCCGAAGTCCTTCGCCGCGCGCATGCGTTCGACGAGCTCGCGCGGGATCGGCGCGCCGGAGGCATCGACCGCGAAGGTCTGCAGGACGTCCGCGTCCCACGCCCACTCCTCGAGCATCTGCGACGGTGCCTCCACGAAGTCCCACTCCGTGGCGACACCGGAGAACCGCGCCCACTGCTGGTCACCGCCGAGCACGTGGTGGAGCAGGTGCCCGAACTCGTGGAACAGCGTGACGACGTGCGTGTGCTCCATCAGCCCGCGCGGGAAGTTGCAGACGAGCACCCCTTCGGGAAGTTGCCGGCCCGCTACACCCGTGACGAGATCGAACTGCGCGGCGTGCTTGTACTTCCCGTCGCGTGGGTGCAGGTCGAGATAGATGCGGCCCCGCAACCGGCCGTCGGCAAACACCTCGTAACCGGTCACGTCCGGATGCCAGGCCGGCGCATCGACCGGCCGGTACTCGACGTCGAACAGCCGGCCGGTCACTTCGAGCAGGCCCCTTCGGACATTCTCGAAATCAAAATACTGGCGGACGTCCTGGGCGTCGACGGCGAACTGCTCGCGACGCACCAGCTCGGCGTAGTAGCCGAACTGCGCCGCGTCGAAGGACGTCGCCGCGGGATCATCGGCGCGCAGCCGCGTGACCAGCACGTCCTTGTCGCGCCGCGCCGACGCGTCCGCCGCATCGGCCAGACGCTCGATGAATTCGGAGATGGCGTGACCGGTGGCGATCATCTTCACGTCGGTGTCGTAGTCGGGCCAGCCCGCGTAGCCGAGCAGTCGCGCGTTCTCCTCACGCAGGTCGAGGATCTCGTGCAGCACCGCGTCGTTGGCCGGCCACGCCCGGTTCAAGAACTCGACTGCGAGCTCGCGCCGCGCATCGGCGTCGCCGGCGAAGGTGCGGAACGGGAGATAGTCGGGATAGTCGGTGGTGATCGTCACCAAGCCGTCCGCGTCGACGGGATGAGCCGCGACGAAGTCCTGTGGCAGTCCGGCCAACCGGTCCGGGGTGATCCGGATCGAGCGGACGTCGTCACGGATTGCCCGGCTGAAGTCCTGCTCGAGCACGGTGAGACGCTGCGACAGCTCGCGCAGCCGCGACCGGACGTCGTCGTTGCGGTCGACGCCGCTGCGCCGGAAGTCGCGCAGCACCCGCTCGCGCATGCGCATGGCCTCTGGGTCCAGTCCGGCTGGATCGGTCGCGTCGACGACCTCGTACAACGCGCGGTCCAGCCCCCGGTCGGTGCGGACCCGCTCCACCTCCCGGGCGCGCTCCTCGGCGAGGGAGCGCACGTCGGCATCCGGATGGACCTCGCTGAGCAGCGACGCCACCGCCGCGGCGTTCGACAGGCCGACGTCAGCGTCGTTCCACAGCTCGAGGACCTGCCCGGTCGATCGCGAGGTGCCGTCCTTGAGCGCAGCGACCGCGCGATGCGCGCCGGCCAGTTCGTCGTCGATGCGCCGGGCGAGCCACCCGGGCCAGTCGTCGGCCGCGAGCGCAAGTGGTTGGAGAGCCGTCACTTCACCGACACTAACGAGCGGTCAGTCGAACTGCAGCGGAACCATCACGTTCGAGACGCGGACCCGGCGGGCCCCCTCCGGGTGGTTCGCGGTGGTGCGGCCACGGCGCTGCTGCACGTACTCGTCCTGGATCGTCTGCAGTTCGTCGAGCTCCGCCGGGGTGAGCCAGATGCTGCGGGTGGCGATCGTGGTGGCCTCCCGCCAGGCCATCGGCTGGTCGGTCTCGCGCTGGTACCAGCGAGCGAGGTCCTCGCGCAGTCGTTCGAGCAGCACCTGCACCACCGCGGCGGTCGCCGCCGCGGAGGCGGCGTCGGTGCCGGGGTCGACCCGCCACCCGCCCGGCACTGCGCGCCAGGGCCGTTCGCGGCCGTCGGCGGAGGCCTGCCCGCGCTCGACGAAGCCCCATTTCTCCAGCGCCCGCAGGTGATAGCTCATCGCACTCGGGGAGATCCCGGCGACGGCTGCGCACTCGGTGGCGGTGAGTTCGCCGCCGTCGCCGAGCGCCTCCAGCACGACGAGCCGGGCCGGGTGCGCCAGGGCCTTGATCGCACCGGGGTTGGAGAGCGCACGCGGCTTGTCGACCACCTTCGCGGTGCCCGGATTCGTGCGCTCGCTCACCCCGGCGACCCTACTTGACGTGAGAATTGTGAAGGATTACTTTCGCAATATGTCTTTCAGATCCTCTCGGGACCTTCGGATCGTCATCGCCGCGAAGGCCGTCTCCCTGCTCGGCGACGAGGTCGCCACCGTGGCGCTGGTGCTGCGGCTGCAGTCCGAGGGGGCGGGGGCGGGCGCCGTCGCCGCCCTGCTGATCGCCAACCTGGCGCCGATCGTGCTGCTGACCGGAGTTGTCGGCCGGCTCGTCGATCGGCGCGACAACCGCAGCCTGTTGCTCGTCTCCAGCGCTGCGCAGGCCGTGGTCTGCGCAGCGCTGGCGTTCACCACCGGTACCGCCGTGCCGCTCGCGCTCGTCGCCCTGCTCGGGGTGGGCCAGGCGGTCAACGGGGCTACCTGGCAGGCGCTGCTGCCGACACTCGTGTCGGCGCAGGACCTGGGCCGCGCGGTGAGCCGCTCGCAGGCGGCGACGACGCTGGCCGGGATCGCCGCACCCGCGCTGTCCGGGCTGCTCGTGGCCGCCTACGGCGCGACCGTGCCGCTGTTGGTCGACGCCGGCACCTTCGTGGTCGTCACCGGCGCGGCGCTGGCCCTGCACACCCGCCGGGTGCCGGGGCCCGTGGGACAGGACGACGACGAGCGCGGCGGGCTGGCGATCGTGTGGCACAACCCGCTGCTGCGCAGCACCGTGGCGCTGCTCGGGCTGTTCATCCTGCTCGGCGGGATGGTGAACGTGGTCGAGGTGTTCCTGGTCCGGGTGACGCTCGGTGCCTCCACCGTCTGGTACGGCCTGAGCGGCGCGGCCTATGCGCTGGGGCTGGTGGCCGGGGCACTGGCCGCCGGGCGCATCGAGTCCGCGGCCGGCCATGCCCGATGGTTCGTGCTCGCCTGCGCCGGGCTCGGGCTCGGGCTGGTCGGGATCGGTCTCACGCCCGGCGTCGCGGTGCTCCTGGTGGTCGGCGCCGCCGCCGGTGCGGCGAACGGGGTCCTCAACGTGTGCACCGGCGCGCTGGTGATGGGCACGGCGCGACCGGATCAACGGGGCCGGGTCGGTGCGGTGCTCGGCGGCGTCGTCTCCGGCACCCAACTGGCGGCCTACGCCGTGGGCGGGGCGCTGGCCAGCAGCGTGTCGCCGCGCGTCATCTTCGTCGGAGCCGGCGTGCTGGGCCTGCTGGCTCCGGTGGTGCTGGGTGGCACGGTCGTTCGAGCGGCCCGCCGCGCTGCGGCGCCCGCCGACGTCGCCGTGGCCCGCTAGGCGCTCTTCTCGCGGCGTTCCCGCTTGGGCGGGTCGCGGCGGACCAAGGTGGGATAGACGTGATCGAGCACGGTCTCGCGGGTGATGACGACCCGGGCGATGTCCTCACGCGAGGGCACTTCGTACATCACCGACAGCAGGACTTCTTCCATGATCGCCCGCAGGCCACGCGCACCGGTGCCGCGCATGACGGCCTGATCGGCGATCGCCTCGAGGGCGTCTTCGGAGAACTCGAGCTCGACGTTGTCGAGCTCGAACAGCTTGCGGTACTGGCGCACGAGCGCGTTCTTGGGCTCGGTGAGGATCTGGACCAGGGCGTCGCGGTCGAGCGGGCGCACCGAGGTGATGACCGGCAGCCGGCCGATGAACTCCGGGATGAGCCCGAACTTCATCAGGTCCTCGGGCATGACGTCGCCGAAGACGTCGCGAGTGTCCTTGTCGAACTTGGTGTGCAGTTCGGCGCCGAAGCCGAGGCCCTTCTTGCCGACGCGCGACTCGATGATCGTGTCCAGGCCGGCGAATGCCCCGCCGACGATGAACAGCACGTTGGTCGTATCGATCTGGATGAACTCCTGGTGCGGGTGCTTGCGCCCGCCCTGCGGCGGCACCGAGGCCGCGGTGCCCTCCAGGATCTTCAGCAGCGCCTGCTGCACGCCCTCGCCGGAGACGTCACGGGTGATCGAGGGGTTCTCGGCCTTGCGGGCGATCTTGTCGACCTCGTCGATGTAGATGATCCCGGTCTCGGCCCGCTTGACGTCGTAGTCGGCGGCCTGGATCAGCTTGAGCAGGATGTTCTCGACATCCTCGCCGACGTACCCGGCCTCCGTGAGAGCGGTTGCATCGGCGATGGCGAACGGGACGTTCAGCATCCGGGCGAGGGTCTGCGCGAGCAGCGTCTTGCCCGATCCGGTGGGGCCGAGCAGCAGGATGTTCGACTTCGCCAGCTCGACCACCGAGTCGGCGTTGCGGGGCTTGGACTCCCCGCCGGCCTGGACCCGCTTGTAGTGGTTGTAGACGGCGACGGCCAGGGTCTTCTTCGCCTGGTCCTGGCCGACGACGTAGCCGTTGAGGAACTCGTAGATCTCATTCGGCTTGGGCAGCTCGTCGAAGCTGAACTCGCTGGTCTCGGCGAGTTCCTCCTCGATGATCTCGTTGCACAGGTCGATGCACTCGTCGCAGATGTAGACGCCGGGGCCGGCGATCAGCTTCTTGACCTGCTTCTGGCTCTTGCCACAGAAGGAGCACTTGAGCAGGTCACCGGTCTCGCCGACACGTGATGCCACTGGCGACCCATCTCCTCTGCTGCGTTCCGTGGTGCGTCCGAGTAGAAGCGCCGTTGGGCGCACGGCCTGCGCGACCGGAATGCGCCGCGTCTTCGCACGCTACCCGGAAAACCCCGGGAAGTCGCTGGATAACGCGCCGGAGCCGGCGATTCCGAACCCGGTATCAGGCGTCCGGGATCACTTTGCGCGAGGTGATGACCTGGTCGACGATCCCGTACTCCTTGGCCTGGTCGGCCGTGAGGATCGTGTCGCGCTCGATGTCGGCGCGCACCTTCTCCATGGTCTGGCCGGTGTGCTTGGCCAGCACCTCCTCGAGCAGGCTGCGCATCCGCAGGATCTCGTTCGCCTGGATCTCGAGGTCGCTGACCTGGCCCTGACCCTCGCCGGAGGGCTGGTGGATGAGGATCCGCGCGTTCTGCAGGGCGAAGCGCTTGCCCTTCGTCCCCGCGGCCAGCAACACCGCGGCCGCCGAGGCGGCTTGCCCCATGCAGATGGTCTGGATCTCCGGCCGGACGTACTGCAGCGTGTCGTAGATCGCGGTGAGCGCGGTGAACGATCCGCCCGGCGAGTTGATGTAGATCTGGATGTCGCGGTCGGGGTCGGTGGACTCCAGCACGATCAGCTGCGCCATCACGTCGTTCGCGACGACGTCGTCGATCGGCGCGCCGAGGAAGATGATGCGCTCCTCGAACAGCTTGTTGTACGGGTTCGACTCCTTGATGCCGTAGTTCGTCCGCTCGACGAAGGACGGAAGGACGTATCTCGCTTGTGGGTTCATCTCAATCCCTCTCAGGCCGGCGCCGGCCCGCTGCCGTTTGGTACCTGCGCCACGCGACTGACCACGTGGTCGACGAATCCGTACTCGAGCGCCTGCTCGGCGGTGAACCAGCGGTCGCGGTCGGAGTCGGCCTGGACCTTCTCGACCGACTGGCCGGTGTGCTCGGCGATCAGCTCGGCCATCTGCACCTTGGTGAGCTTGAACTGCTCGGCCTGGATCGCGATGTCCGACGCCGTGCCGCCGATGCCGGCCGAGGGCTGGTGCATGAGGATCCGGGCGTGCGGCAGGGCGTATCGCTTGCCGCGGGTGCCTGCGGAGAGCAGGAACTGGCCCATCGAGGCGGCGAGGCCCATCGCGTAGGTGGCGATGTCGCAGTCGACGAACTGCATGGTGTCGAAGATCGCCATGCCGGCGGTCACCGAGCCGCCCGGCGAGTTGATGTAGAGGTTGATGTCGCGCGCCGGCTCCTCAGCCGCGAGCAGCAGCAACTGGGCGCAGATCTGGTTCGCGATCGTGTCGTCGACGGCCTGGCCGAGGAAGATGATGCGCTCGCGCAGCAGCCGGTCGTAGACGGAGTCGTTCAGCGTCATCCCGGCACCCGGGCTGCGCATCTCGAGGACGCGGATCGGCTGCGGATCGAAGGGATTCACGGGTCGACCTCTCTGTTACGTGCGGTGGTGTCATCGACCCTAACGAAGCCGGACGCGCCGCAAGTCCCGATAACGGGGCCGTTCGCTCAGGGCGTGACGGTCTCGTCGTCCTCGGTGTGGTCGTCCTCGGTGTGGTCGTCCTCGGTGTGGTCGTCCTCGGTGTGGTCGGCCTCGGCGTCGTCGGCGTCATCCGGCAGTTCCGCGATCGCCTCGGCAGCGTCGTCGGACGCCGACAGGGCAGCGAGGTCGACGGTGTTGCCCGACGCGTCGGTGATCGCGGCGTTCTCCAGCAGGGACGCCAGCGCCTTGTTGCGCCGGATGTCGGCGACCAGCATCGGCAGGTTGCCGCTCTGCATCAGCTGGTTGGCGAATTCCTGAGGGGCCATCTGGTACTGGGCGGCCTGGCGGACGAGGTACTCGGTCAGCTCGCTGTCGCCGATCTGCACGTCGGTCTTCTCGGCCACGGCATCGAGGATGAACTGCGCGCGCACGGACTTCTCCGCGTTCTCGCGCAGTTCGGCGGTGAAGTCCTCGCGGGTCTTGCCCTGGGCCTCGAGGAAGCGCTCGAACAGGGCGTCGTCGTGGTTGAGCGAGTGGACGATGTCGTGCTCGCGGTATTCGACCTCGGAGTCCACGGCCGACTCGGGCAGCGGGAACTCGACGGTCTCGAGCAGCTTGTCCAGCAGCCGGTCCCGCGCCTGGCCGCCCTGCTCGAGCGCGCGGACGCGGGCCAGCCGGGTGCGCAGGTCGTCGCGCAGCTCGTCGACGGT
Source organism: uncultured Actinomycetota bacterium (assembly GCA_963850835.1). Classification (GTDB taxonomy): domain Bacteria; phylum Actinomycetota; class Actinomycetes; order Mycobacteriales; family Jatrophihabitantaceae; genus Jatrophihabitans. The sequence continues at coordinate 136,457 of CAWKNB010000016.1, forward strand.
GTCGAACTCGCTCGCCATCTGGGCGAACTCGTCGTCGGCGTCGGGCAGTTCCTTCACCTTGACCGAGCGCACGGTGGCCGTGACCTCGGCCTCGGTCCCCGCGTGTTCGCCCTGGCGCAGCGGGGCGGTGAAGGTGGCCGACTCACCGGCGGACTTGCCGGCGATGGCGTCGTCGAGGCCGTCGATGTACTCGTCGGACCCGACGACGTAGGAGCGGCCGGTGGCCGAACCGCCCTCGATCTGTTCGCCGTCGACCACGGACACGAGGTCGAGGGACACGTAGTCGCCTTCGGCGGCGGGCCGCTCGGCGCCGACCAGGGTGCTGAACCGGTCGCGGAGCTCGTCGAGCTGTTCGTCGACGTCGGACGTCGGTGACCTCGACGTCATCGACCGTCACCGGAATGGCGTCCAGGTCGGGCAGGGTGATCTCGGGCCGCACGTCGACCTCGGCGGTGAAGTGCCAGTCGGTGCCGTCGGTGATCTCGTCGACGTTGGTGATGTCGGTGATCTCGGGCTGGCCCAGCGGCTGCAGCTCGTGCTCACGGGCGGCCTCGCCGTAGAGCTTCGGCAGCGCGTCGTTGACGGCCTCCTGCAGCACCGTGCCGCGGCCGACGCGCTGGTCGATGACCCGGGCCGGCACCTTGCCGGGCCGGAACCCTGGGACCCGCACCTGCTGGGCAATCGCCTTGTAGGCGTTGTCGAGGCTCGGCTTGAGGTCGTCGAAGGGCACCTCGACGGCGAGCCGCACTCGGGTCGGGCTCAGGTTCTCGACGGTGCTCTTCACGTGCGGGTACTCCCTGGCGATTCGGGCGGATGTGAACGTTTCGGGCTGGTCGGGGTGGCGGGATTCGAACCCACGGCCCCTCGCTCCCAAAGCGAGTGCGCTACCAAACTGCGCCACACCCCGGGCGCTGACCCGCCCAGTGTACGGACCTGGCGGTTCTCTTCGTCCCCGCTGTCGCGGGTGAGGAGAGGACGGCCGGGTAGCGGGCGCCGCCCGGCTCAGCGGCGCACCTGCGGCGCGAGTGCCTCTGGACACGTCCAACTCCGGGGGCCGCCTCGATCGAACGGCGCGTCGCGCCGGGTCAGCTCTTGCAGGGCGCCCCGGCGTAGGTGCCGAAGGACCACAGGTTGCCCTCCGGGTCGCGGATCGCGAAGTCGCGTGACCCGTAGTCCTGCTCGTGCAGTTCGGCGACGATCTCGGCCCCGCTCGCCGAGATCCGGGCGAACAGACCGTCCGGGTCGTCGGTGACGACGTACGCGCCGAAGGCGCCGGGCTGCAACGCCCACGGGTCGTCGTCGGGCGCGTCGCGGGCGGAGCCGAGCATGACGCCGCCGCCCAGGGGCCAGCACAGCTGGGCGTGGTCGACCCGCTCGCCCTCCCCGTAGACGACGGTGTCCTCGAACCCCACGACGTCGACGAGGAAGCGGATCAGGCCACGGGCGTCACGCGCTCGCAGCGTCGGCCAGACGTTGGGGGCATGTGCAGCGTCGGTCATGACCAGAGTCTGCCCGCAGCGGGTCCGGGTCCACCGGATAGGTTTCGCAGGTGCCGGAGGGACACACGCTGCACCGGCTGGCCCGCGAGCAGCAACGACTCTTCGGCGACACGGTGGTCACCGCGAGTAGTCCGCAGGGCCGATTCGTCGACGGTGCGGCGGTGATCGACGGCCAGGTGTTCCGGCGGGCCGAGGCCTACGGCAAGCACTTGCTGCAGCACTACGCCGACGGCACGACGCTGCACGTGCACCTCGGCCTGTACGGCAAGTTCACCAGCGGCACCGGAGCGCCGCCGCCGCCGCGCGGCGCGCTGCGCCTGCGGTTGGCCAACGACGCGGTCTGGACCGACCTGCGCGGCGCGACCGCGTGCGAGCTCGTGACCCCCGCCGACATCGAGACCCTGCTGCACCGGCTGGGCCCGGATCCACTGCGTCGCCGCGCCGATCCGGCACTCGCCTATCAGCGCATCAGTCGCAGCCGTACCCCGATTGCCGCGTTGCTGATGGACCAGCAGGTGGTGGCCGGCATCGGCAACGTCTACCGGGCGGAGTTGCTCTACCGGCATCGGATCGACCCCTTCCGGCCCGGGCGGGCACTGCCCGGCGAGGTCTGGACGCAGATGTGGGCCGATCTGGTGGTGCTGATGCGCGCCGGCGTGCGCACCGGCCGGATCGTCACCGTGCGCGACGAGGACCGGGCCCGACGCGGGCGGCTGACCCCGGCCGAAGCGGTCTACGTGTACCGCCGCACCGGATTGCCGTGCCGGGTGTGCGGCACCGAGATCCGCACGCAGGTGCTGGTCGGCCGGAATCTGTTCTGGTGCCCGAAGTGCCAAAGCAGCTGAGGCGGTGGTTCCCGGTCGACCGGGAACCACCGCCTCGCAGTCAGGCGCGCTGCGTTACTTCTTGACCACCGCGGTGGCCTTCATCGGCGAGCCGCCGGTGATCGGCGTGATCTTGGTGACGCTGCCGTTCGGCGCCAGGATCACTCGTTTGTTGTTGGACTGGGTGAAGTCGAACATCGAATCGAGCGTGCCGGAGCGGGCGTCGAAGGATGCATCGCCGATCTGGCCGGTGAACCAGTTGTCCTCGATGAACTTCAGGACCGACGCCTGCTCGCTCGGGTGGTGGTCGACGTAGTTCGTCTTGGACCACGGCGAGATGACCAGCAGCGGCAGCCGCGGGCCGGGGCCGCACCGATCCTGGTACCCGCCGGCGACCTTCTTGGTGGAGTCCGTGCAGATCGCGGCGTCGTTGGCGGGGTCGTGCGAGGGGTTCTTGATCGTCGACGCCACGTGGTCGTACCAACCGTCGGAGTCGTCGTAGGCGATGATCACCGCAGTGCTCTTCCATGCCTTGGACTTCTGCAGGGCGTTGATCTCGCTGACCAGGAAGTGCTGCTCGTCGATCGGGTCGGAGTAGCCGGCGTGGCCGTCCTGGTACTCCGGCGCCTTCAGGAAGCTGACCGCCGGGATGTTGTTGTCGGCCACCGCGGTGTTGAAGTCCGACAGGTCGTACTCGTGGTTGGCCTGGTCGGTGTGCCCGATCATGGCCTCGGACGACGGCGCGAGGTGGTGCGGGTTCGACGTCGACGCGTAGTACTCGAACGGGTTGTGGTGCGGGCTGTAGTCGACGACGCTCGCGCCGCCGATGTTGGTGTGCGTTGCTCCGCACACCGAGTACTTCGTGGCACCGCCGGCCGGCGTGGTGGGCCGGAAGCCACCCTGGAACCAGCCCCAGGTGACGCCGCGGGCGTTGAGCAGGTCACCGACGTTGCGGCCGGTGGCGGCGGCGAGGGTGTTCGTGGACGTGTGATTGCTGTCGGCGCAGTCGTCGTAGGCCGGGTCGGGGTCGTTGATCACCGTTCCGACACCGTTCTTGTCCGGCGAGGCCAGCACGTAGCTGCCCGGCGTCGCGACCTGCTGGCCGGTGACCGAGTCGACCTCGCGGAAGCCGTGGGTCTGGCCGGAGATCAGGTTGAGCGCGCCCGGAGTCGACGGCCCGAACCCGGTGTCGAAGGAGTTGTCCGACAGCGCGTACTGCTGCGCGTAGTTCCACATGCCGGTGACGGTGTTGCCGTCGTAGTAGTCCATCGACAGGCCCGGAGCGCCGTGCTCGCCGGTGCAGGTGTCGACGCTGACGTTCTGGACGAACTTGTCCATGAGCCCGCCGTTGAACGCCTTCTGCTCAGGTCCGTAGTTGTGGTTCTGGTCGCAGGTCAGCGCCTCGTCGGGCGTCAACCGCGTCGGGTAGTACAGGTTCGGGTTGCTGGTCAGCAGGTGCGAGGTGACCAGATTGTTGTTCCGCGGCGTGCTCGTGGCCGCGTAGAACGTGGTGCCGTCGGTGTTCGCGGCTTGCGGGTAGGTGCCGAAGTAGTGGTCGTAGGAGATGTTCTCGTCGAAGATCACGACCACGTGCTTGATGGGGCTGGCTGTCTGCTTGGAGTGGTCGGGCACCTGGGTGGGGCGGGCCGACGAGGTGCCGGTTGTCGTGATGGCGACGGTGGCGGCTGCGACGGTGGCGACGGCGGCACCGGTGAGCAGCATGCGGCGATGAGCGCGCAGGGACACGGGCGTTCCTTTCGGGATCGGACCAACGCCTCGAACGCTGGTGCACCCGACCGTCGCCCACCTACAGGCAAGGTGACCGTGCGATGAACGGTGGATGACAGATGTGCACCGCGTGTGGTGGACGTAGAAATCAGCTCAGCAATTCGCGCGCATACCAATCGCGTTCGTCACGGACCCCGGGCAGCGCGAAGAAGTACCCGCCGCCCACCGGTGAGATGTAGTCGACCAGCGGTTCGCCTGCGAGACGCTTTTGCACCGCGACGAACTGGCGTTCCAGATCCTGTTGGTAGCAGCTGAACAGCAGTCCCATGTCCAGGTTGCCGTTGCTGTCGATCCCGGCGTCGTAGTTGTAGCCGCGGCGCAGCAGCCGGCTGCTGTCGGTGGCCGGCGTGCGCGGGTTGGCCACCCGGATGTGCGCATCCAGCGGAATCGCGGCGCCTTGCGGATCGTCTCGATAGTTGGGGACGTCGGTCTCCTTCGACCCGCTCAGCGGCGCGCCGGTGTCCCGCCGGCGGCCGATCATCCGCTCCTGTTCGCTCTGGGTCACGCGATCCCAGAACTCGACGAGCATCCGGATGGTCCGCACGACCTGGTACGTGCCGCCGGCGGCCCACGCCGGTTCGCCCGGTCCGGCCCAGATGAGGCGGTCGGCCTCGGCGGCAGCCGGATTCGCGATGCCGTCCTTGAAGCCGAGCAGGTTGCGAGGGGCGCCGGTCGGACGCGACGGGCTGCGGAACCCGTCGACGCGCCACCGCGGCTGCATCGCACCGCGGGTGTGCCGCATCAGGTCGCGCAACGCGTGCAACACGGCGTCGGTGTGATCGGCGCAGATCTGCAGCAGCACGTCGCCGTCGCAACGCGCGCGGTCGAGGTTGTCGTCGGGGAACTCCTCCATCTCGCCGCAGCCGCACCGGTTTCGCCGTGGCGAGTCCGAACCGGTCGTCGAAGGCCGAGGCACCGAGACCGACGGTCACGGTGAGTGCGTCGGGCACGGCGTTCGGGCCGAGCAGGTCGGAGTCCGACGGCGGTGCGGAGATGCCGAGCTGCGTCGAGGCGGCACCGGCGGTGAGCGCGCGGGCGCGAACGGTCAGCGTCTGCATCAGGTCGGCGAGCTCGGTGCGCGAGGTCGCGGTCAGGTCGAAGGAGACGAACGCGGCCTGGTTCTGCTGCGGGGTCAGCACGCCGGCCTGGTGCGCGCCGTGGAACGGCACCCGGCTCGGAGCGGTTGCGGTGGCCGGGTTCGCGGGGGCGGCGCTGGGCGCGGCGTCGGCGGCGCGCAGGCTCACGCCGGTGACGGCGGCACCGCCCAACGCTGCGACAGTTCCGGCGAGGAAACGACGGCGATCGACGCTCATGAGGTCCTTCGCGGCTCGAGGACGGACGCGACCGGCGCGAGCAGCTCGCACTGCTCGCTGAGCGCTGCGTCGAGCTGCTCGCGCTCGACCGGCCGTTGTGCGAGCAGCTGATTCGTCCTGGCGATCCCCGCCTGGATCGCGGTGAGGTCGACGTGACGCGAGCGCAGCAACGACGCGACGAGACCCAGCACCGTCACGGTGCCCTGCTGGTTCGCCTGGATGGTGGCCAGATCGGAATGGCTGCCGTAGTCGTCGATCCCGGTGAGCGAGAACTGCAACGCGTTCTCGCTGATCTCGTGTGCGCGGATGCCGATCTGCAACGGGTCGATCTGCGCGGTCGCGAACTGATGGCGCAAGGCGGTGACGTTCTTCTGCAGCGTGTCGACCTGGGCGAGAAGTCCCGGGAGGGCGGCATCGTGCCACAGACCGTTCTCGATGCGGTGGAAGCCGGTCCAGTCCGGACCACGATCCAGCCCGTTGATCGCGGCGTCCAGATCGCCGAACGCGTCGTAGGCGGCGCCGAGCCGCTCGTAGAGCAGGTGCGCGGTCAGCCAGTCACGGCGGGCTGCGGCACGGTCGCCTCGCACGAGGGAGCCGCGCAGTGCGGCGACGTCGGCGGCGAGGCGCGGCAACTGCCCGGACACGTACCGCTCGTAGGCCTTCGTGGCCGGGATGAGGTCGGCCTGGGTCACTGGCACGACGCCGGGCGACGCGACCAGGCCGGCCGGCAACCGGCCGCGCACCGTCTGGACCCGGCCCGTGACGGGAGGCTCGTCCTCCATCAGGCACTGCAGGGCGTAGTGCCCGGAGCGCAGTGTGACGTCGAGCGGCACGGTCGTCGCGGGTCCGATCGGCTCGACGTCGGCGAACACCGCGCCGGAGCCGGGATCGATCACCCGTGCCTCGCCGGGCCGGCTGTCGGTGTTGCGCAGGAGCAGGTGCGCAGTGCCGGCCGGGGCGCCCGACCAGCCGGTGCCGCACTGGGACACCGAGACCTGGACCGCCACCCGTGACGCCGTGCTGCGGTGCTCTTCGGTGCTGTCGCAGGCGGTCAGCCCGAACGCGACGGCCAGCATCGCGAGCAGGAGGTGAACCGGACGCACTGGGTCGAGATTAGGAGCCCGATCTGCGCGGCCACGCCGAGGTAGCGGACTGTTCACCGATGGTTCACCGAGGCTTCGCCCGTCCTCACGCGACGCCGTAGCAGCGTTCCAGGGCGCTCAGTTCGTAGAAGTAGCTGCCCTTGCTGACCGGCCGGCAGGCCGCCTTGAACGCGGTCTCCTTCTCGTTGTAGAGCATCCGGACGAGGTAGGTATCACCGCTGCGGAACAGGTCCCACTGGACGTTCGCGCCCATCGGAGCGACCTGCGCGCCGCGGAAGGGGTTGTCGGCGTCGGTGTACGGGGTGCCGACCGGCTGTTGCCGGGTGCTACCGGGGAGCTGCAACAGCGCCGCGAGCGGGAAGATCTCCTCGGCGTGGGTGAAGCGAAGTTCGGCGGCCAGCGGGCTGGTGCCGGCGACCTTCGCGTCGAGGCTGGCGAACATGTCGTCGAGCAGCACCGCGGCCATGCGGTAGGTGATGTCGTCGCCGGTGAACCCGGGTCCGTTCTCGTAGAACGAGGTCAGATCGTCGAGGTAGCCGAACCAGCGAGTCTGGTCGACCGAGATGTATCGGCTCATCTGCCACGGGCCCTCGGCGGCCAGATCCTGGGTCACCGCGTAGAGGTCGTAGACCGCCTCGGCGGCGGCGACCTCGTCGCCGAATTGCGCCGCGTAGTCGCCGGCCGCAATACGGCGGACGAACCCGGGGGTGAAGCTGCGCAGCAGGACATCGGTTGCGACCTGACGTGTGTGCGCCGAGTCGCGTGCGGCCGATTCCGCCGCGGCAACCCGAGGATCGTTCGCCACGTAGTCCTGGTAGTCCTTGTTGACCGCCGCCTTGTGGAAATAGAGCAGGTCGTCGTCGGTGTGCAGCGTGCCGACGTGCCCGGAGAGCGCGGGGTCTTTGGCTTCCAGCCCGGCCACGAACGCGTTCGCACTCTGCACGGTTCGTGCCTGGCTGGATGCGACGACGTCGATCTGCGTGCCGTCGCCCTGCCGGGCGACGGAGCGGAACAGCGTCGGGAGCCGGTGCACCAGACGCGCGGCGGTCGACTCGAGCTCGCGCACGCCGTCGGGCGTGAGCAGCCCGTAGCCGATGGCGGCGTTCGTGTCCCGAACTCGTTCGACCTGCGCACCCAGGCTCTCGCCGGCCGTCGTGAGCGAGTCTTCGGATCTCGCAATGTTCCACAGCGCGAGCAACGCGTCGGCGTCATCGCCGTCGGACAGCGTCCGGGACCCGTGCCGGGAGACGTTCTCGGTGAACACCGGTGCGAACCCTGCCGGCGCGCGCTGATAGCTGCTCGTCGGCTGCTGCGGACGGTACGGCGTCTTGGTCGTGAACGCGTCGCGCAGCTGGCCGGGCGATCCGGCGAGCGCCGGCACCGCAGCGGGTACGAGCAACGAGATCACGACGACGCAGACGATGGCGGCGCGGGTTCGCATGGGATGTCCTCACCTCGGGGAGCCCTGTCAGCCCACGCGGATCGCGTGACACGCGCGCGGAGCGAAGAGGGCCGACGCATGAACAGCGAGACGAACGACCGGATGGCTGCCTGCGGTACGCGTGCGGTTCACTTGAAACCACGATCTTGTTCCAGATCGACGGATACTTTCGCGCCGCCCGTGAGTGCCCGATCGTGAGGAGTCTCGATGCCCGCTGTTGATCGTCGCCGGTTTCTGCAGTTGGCGGGTGGAGTGGCCGGCCTGTCGCTGTTGCCCACGAGCATCGCCCGCGCAGCGTCCATTCCGGCCGCGCGCCGCTCGGGCAGCCTCGAGGACGTCGAGCACATCGTCGTGCTGATGCAGGAGAACCGGTCCTTCGACCACTACTTCGGCACGATGCGCGGCGTCCGCGGCTTCGGCGACCCGCACCCCGTGCGGTTGCCCAGCGGCAAGTCGGTGTGGCACCAGTCTGACGGCAGCGCCGAAGTGCTGCCCTTCCGCCCCGACGTCGACGATCTCGGCCTCGCGTTCATCCAGGACCTCGATCACGGATGGGACGGCGGGCACCAGGCGTTCAACGACGGCAAGTACGACCAGTGGATCGCCGCGAAGTCGCCGACGACGATGGCGCACCTGAAGCGCGGCGACATGCCGTTCCATTTCTCACTCGCCGACGCGTTCACCATCTGCGACAGCTACCACTGCTCGCTGCTCGGCCCCACGGATCCCAACCGCTACTACATGTGGACCGGCTGGGTCGGCAACGACGGCCGCGGCGGCGGACCGGTGATCGCGAACGACGAGATCGGATACGGCTGGACCACCTATCCCGAGCGCCTGCAGGACGCCGGGATCAGTTGGAAGATCTACCAGGACGCCGGCGTGGGTCTCGACGCCGCCGGCTTCTGGGGCTGGACGTCGGATCCCTACATCGGCAACTACGGCGACAACTCGCTGTTGTACTTCACGCAGTACCAGGACGCGGCGCCCGGCACGCCGCTGTACATCGGCGCGCGCACGGGCACGACCAACACCGCGGGACAGAACTTCTTCGACATCCTGCGCAAGGACGTCAAGCAGGGCCGGCTCCCGCAGGTGTCATGGATCGCGGCGCCGGAGGCATTCACCGAGCACCCGAACTGGCCCGCCAACTACGGCGCCTGGTACACGGCGAAGGTGCTCGACGCGCTGACCTCGGATCCCGATGTATGGGCCAAGACCGTGCTGCTGATCACCTTCGACGAGAACGACGGCTTCTTCGACCACGTCGTGCCGCCGTACCCCAACGGCCCGGGCCTCCCCGGCAGGTCGACCGTCTCGACCGCGAACGAGTTCTACGAGGGCCAGATCGGCACCCCGGGCGGGAGCACCGGCGTGCCCGGCCCGTACGGCCTCGGCCAGCGCGTGCCGATGCTGGCCGTCTCGCCGTGGAGCACCGGTGGCTGGGTGTGCTCGGAGGTGTTCGACCACACGTCGATCATCCGGTTCATCGAGGCGCGGTTCGGCGTGTCCGAACCCAACATCACCCCGTGGCGCCGAGCGGTGTGCGGCGACCTGACCTCGGCCTTCGATTTCTCCCGGTTCAAGACGTCGACGCCGTCGCTACCGAGCACCGCCGGGTACCTCCCGCCCGACCACAAGCGGCACCCGGACTACGTGCCGGTACCGCCGGCCGCTGGGTCGGTCCCCGTCCAGGAGCCGGGAACGCGTCTGTCGCGACCCATCGCATACGCGATCGAAGCGAGCAGCGTGCTCGCGGGCTGACAAGCTGTCCATCACCGTCGCGAACACCGGCGAGCTCGGCGCCCAACTCCAGGCCCGCTCGGGGACCGCAGCGGCTGCACCACGCAGCTACACCGTCGGATCGCACTCGTCGCTGACCGCCTCGTGGAGCGCAAGCAGCGGCTATGACGTCGAACTGCACGGCGCCAACGGGTTCTACCGCCACTTCGCCGGCGCCGACGCACATCCGCAGGTGGAGGTCGCGCCGACGCAGGACGCCGCGAGCCCGCACCGTCACGCTGCGCATCGCGAACCACACGACGGTACCGGCTCACCTGCGTGTGGTCGACGCCTACCAGCCGGCGAAGCCGATGTCGTTCACGGTGGTTGCCGGCAAGGCACGCAACGTGGTCGTCGACACCTCCGACCTGCACGGCTGGTACGACCTCGCCGTCACCGTCGTCGGGAACGCGGCGTACCTGCGGCAATTCGCCGGCCGCATCGAGAACGGCAGCGCCGGGGTGAGTGATCCGCGCCTCGGCGACGCCTGACACTCACGTCGCAAGCGCTGCCGCTCAGGAATGCAGCGCGGGCGCGTAGGAGATGCCGACGACGAGGTGCTCGGGCGACAGCAATCGAGCCACGGTCTGTCCCCAGGGTTCGAGCCGCGCCTCGTGCAGGAGCGCATAGCCGGCCGCCTGCAGCTCGTCGGCCGCGGCCGCGACGGCCGCCGCGTTCGCGACCTCGAACTCGATCGATGCCTGCGGCACCGGCGTCGCGGCCGGCCATTCCGGGGTGCCGAAGCAGGCCTGGGCGGCCTGGGTGAGCGGCCAGATGCCGAAGTGCTTGCTGCCTGCGACGTCCTCGCTGTGGAAGTAGTCGCCACCGTCGTCATTCCCGAGTGGGAGCCCGATCGCGTCGACGTACAGCGCGCGGCTCGCAGCAGGATCGGCGGTGATGGGTGCGAAGCCTGCGATGAACTCGATTTCCATGACCTAGTCCCTACCACGCTGCGCCGACACCGAGGCATCGCGACCCACGAGGGCGAGGGTGTCCGCCCACCGGTCGCCGGTGCGCGGCAACCGGTGCGCGAACGCGGCGCCGGGACCGTACGCCGGGTCCGGAATGGCGGCGGCGATCTCGGCACTCACCGCGAGCAGGTCCTCGGGCGGGACGAAGTCCCCACCGCGTGACCTGGCGACGTCCCAGGTGTGGACGACCGTGTCGATCAGCTGTGCGGCGAGCACCCGCCGAACCGGCAACGGCACCGGCGCGAGCTCGACCTCGACGACGCGGCGGTCGAGATCCGACGCCAGCGAACGCGGCGACGAGTTCGTCGATCGACGCTCGCCACTCCTCGAGCTGGAAGGGCACCGGCGCGTAGGCCTCGACGGGTGCGTCGCCGCGGACGACCGCGGCGGCCATTCCGCGGTGCTGCCCGATCATGTGCGCGAGCAGGTCGGCGAGCGACCAGCCCACGCACGGCGTGGCCAGGGTCAGGTCGGCCGGTACCACGTCAGCGACGTGGGCGTCGGCCAGGTCGGAGTGCCTGGCGATGGAGTGACCGCAGGTCATTGATCATATATTGACGATAATCACTATGATAGTGATGACTGCAAGCTTGTTATCGATTAGGCTGATCGGGTGGCGTCGCCCCGGATCGATCTGCTGGCTGCATTGGCGCCGCTCGCCCGGGCGCTGCGCCGCGTCGAGGACACTGCGGCAGCCCGTGCCGACCTCACGATGTGGCAGTACGCGATCCTCTCGGTGGTCACCGAGTCACCCTCGTTGAACCAGGGCGAAGTCGCGAGCCGGCTCGGTTACAGCCCGAATCGCATCATCGCCGACCTCGACCTGCTCGAGCGGCGCGAGCTGCTCACCCGCCGCCCCGGCGCGGACCGCCGTTCCAACGAGCTCACCGCAACGGCCGCCGGGCGGCGCATCGTGCGCCGGGTGCGGGCGGACATCCATCGCAGCGAGGACGCGTTGCTCGCGACGCTGCCGACCGATCAGCGCCGTGCCCTGTTGTCGGCAACCGACACCATCGTCGGTGCCCTGCGCGAACCGGGCGGGAGTGCCGATCAGGATCCGCGCTGATCGCGCCACGAGTGCTGCGGGTCGTAGCCGAGGACACGGCGGGCCTTGTCGATCGACAGCAGGGTCTCGTGCGGGCCGACCGGCCGCGTCACCGCGACGTTCGGGAACACCTCGGCCAGCAGCTCCTCGTTCGATCGGGACATGACGGTGTCGGCGTTGGCGATGATGAACACATCGGCGCCGGGAGCGTCGTGGCCCAGCGCGAGCCGTACGGCCTGGGCGCCGTCGCGGGCGTCGATGTAGCCCCACAGATTCCAGCGCCGCAGCTGCGCATCCGCGTCGAAGGCGGGGAACTGTGCGTAGTCCTCCGGGTACATGACGTTGCTGAAACGCAGCCCGCTCATCGACAGGTCCGGGTGCCAGCGGCACAGCTGCCGGGCCAGTTCCTCCTCGAGGGTCTTCACCAGCGAGTAGGTGCTGTTCGGGCGGGGCGGGTACTCCTCGTCGACCGGAACGTACGGCGGTGGTTCGTCGAACGGCAGCCCGAGCACCGTCTCGCTGGACGCCCAGACGATCTTTCGGACGCCGGCCCGGATCGCGGCGGTGTAGACGTTGTAGGACGCGACGATGTTGTTCGCGAAGGTCGCCGCGTTGGCCAGCAATCCAGGCGCTGGGATCGCCGCGAGGTGCACGAGCGCATCGACGCCGTCGTGGCGGTCGTCGATCCCGCTCACCGCTTCGAAGGCCTGCCCGAAATCGGTCAGATCGACCACGGATGAGGGCACGTCGTCGCGGGCGGAACGCACCCGGTCGAGTGCGACGACCTCCCAGTCGTGCTCGACCAGCTCGGTGACCACCGCCCGGCCGAGCTTGCCGCTGCTGCCGGTGACCGCTACGCGTGCCATGGCGATCCTCTCCCGAGTCGTATGCGCGCCGTAAGAACTATCCGGTCGTCGTCCGCACCTGTCTAGCAAGGGCTGCTCGACCGGGGTGGCCCCCGACAGTTTCGGAGGCTGGAAATGATTCGTCCAACATTGCTGATGGCGGCCGGCACGCTCGTCGTCGCAGGCATCGCAGGTATCGCGGGACCAGCGCCCGCGGCGTCGGCCGCGGTCTCGACCGCGCTGCAACGCTGCCAGTCCGGCGCGGCGCCGGACGTCACGCAGAGCGTCTACGAGGCCGGCACGCAGGTCCAGGCGACATACCCCAACGACAACGTCGATCCCGACAACGCGCTGTATCCGGGCGACGTCGTGCAGGTCACCGTGACGGGCACGGTGCGCTACGACGCCACCCACTGGACATCCGCGAGCGGGGTCGGCACGCCTGACTCGCGCGGGCTGCACCCGTACAGCTCGACGGCGACCTTCAACAACAACCCGGGCGGCTGGGTAGGGTCAGAACGTGAGACCCGGTCCTTGGCCGCTTGTACGAGCACGCCGAACATCGGCACCCGGATCATCTATCGGCTGCACGATTCGAACCTGACCGACAACGCCGGCGGGTTCACCATCACGACCCGGGTGTGGCGTGCGCCCGGGCGCGTCGTGCTCGACGGCACCGAGGCCACCCAGGGCATCCAGACCGCGACCGGACAGGTGGCCCTGATCGCCGGCAAGTTGACCTATCTGCGGGTCTACCTCCACTACCTCGACGACGGTGCACCGATGATCGGCGCAACCGGCAGCGTCTCGGTCAACGGCGTGACGGTGCGCTCGATGTCGCCTGCCACACTGGACACCGCGCCGACCGATCGCCGCAGCCTCGCCGGCAGCCTGCTCTTCCAGCTGCCGTCGGCAGGCATCGGCGTCGGCACCCGGTCCGCGCTGCTCACCGTGACGCCGCCGCGCGGGTCCGCCATCACCAAACACATCCGGCTCACCTTCGGTCCGTCGACATCGTTGAAGGTGATCGGCCTTCGGTACAGCTACAACAACGTGCCCGCTGCGCTCACCCAGCAGCTGCGCGGTTCGCAACCCGGTCTGACCGTGTCCGCGGGCAGCTGGCAAGCGCGTCCGACGTCGGCGTGGGAGCCGCTGCGCCGACTCGCAGAGAACGCGTTGCCACTGGCGTCGCTGTCGTCGCCGACAACTCCACCAGCGCGTGGGGCAGCAAGACGTTCGACTGCAAGGCGGTCCACGACCCCGACACCGACCAGTGGAGCTGCGACGGCTACCGCGACGCCAAGACCTGGGAAACGTCCTACGCCGACGTGCTGTGCCCGCACGGCGGTTGCTACGTGATGTTGCTGCAGCCCGAGATCGATTCCGGCGAGGACGGTACGTCGTGGACCTCCACCGCCGGCAACCACGTGATGAACATGCAGGGCGAGGCGGATGCGCACAACCAGGGCAACACGCTGGCGCACGAACTCGGCCACGCGCTCGGGTTGCTGCACGCCGACCCGCAGCTGTCCGACTCGGACCCGGACTACCCACGCAGCGACGGCGGCCTCGGGCCGTTCGTCGCGGTGCGCTCCGTACCCTCGCTGGAACTGGTGCCGGGTAAGGACGCCCACGGCACGACGGTCGGGTACGACCTGATGTCGTACAAGCGGCCGGCGTGGTTCTCGCCGTACAGCTATTGCAAGGCGCTCGCCGCGTTGCCGGGGAGCCATCCGGTGTGCTCGCCGGGCCTGGTGGGCTAGCTCGTAGCCGATCTTGATGCGCTCGCCGGGCCATGCCCCGGTGGGCGCATCAAGGTCGCTGGGCCTGGTGCTGGCAGGATGTCGGTCTCATGGCCATCCTCGCCGATTTCCGCAGTGCCGCCGAGCGCGTCCGCAACTGGGGTCGCTGGGGGCCCGACGATCAGCTCGGCACGCTCAACTTCATCACGCCGGACACGGTGGCGGCCGCGTGTCGGCTCGCACGGACCGGAAAGGTGTTCCCGCTCGGCGTCGAGTTCGGCGCCTCCGGCCCGCAGGGCAATCATGTCTATCGACAGAATCCGGTGCACGTGATGACGATCGACGGAGGCGACGCCGACACGTTCATCTCCGACGGGCAGCAGTGGGCGGCGAACCCGGTCGCCCAGCATCTCGCGAACCGCTTCGCGCAGAGCCCGTTCCGGTTCAACGACGACCTGATCATCATGCCGTTGCAGGCCGCGAGCCAGTGGGATGCGCTCTCCCACGTGTACTACGACGGACACCTCTACAACGGCTTCCCGTCGACCTCGGTCAGCAGCCAGGGCGCGGCGCGCTGCGGTATCGATGCCGTCATCCCGAAAGGCATCGCCACCCGCGGCGTGCTCCTCGACGTCGTGCGGCATCGCGGTGACGCGGTGTGCATCGACACCGAACACCGGGTCACGCCCGAGGAACTGGACGCGATCGCCGCCGCCCAGAACGTCAGCGTCGAATCCGGGGACCTCCTCCTCGTCCACACCGGCTGGTGGACCGAGTTCCGGCGCACGGGCGACCGATCACTTCGCGCGAGCGGCCTGGACTGGCGCTGCGCGGAATGGCTGCATGCCCACGAGGTCGCCGCAGTTGCCGCCGACAACGGCGCCGTCGAGCACACGCTCACCATGGACGTCGACGACATGTTGTTGCCGATGCACGCCCTCTGTCTGCGCGACATGGGACTGATGCTGGGCGAGTACTGGAACCTCGGGCCGTTGGCAGCCGACTGTGCCGACGACGGCGTCTACGAATTCCAGATCGTGGCACCGCCGTTGAACGTCACGGGCGGCGTCGGATCACCGGTCAACCCGATCGTCATCAAGTAGTCGGTCAGGTGTTCGTGTCCATAGTGATGTGCGCGAACAGACCCGGACGGATCCGGGTGCGCACCCCTTCGGCCCAGCGCTCGTCGATCTGGTCGACGTCGAGGGCGGCCACGTTGTTCAACAGCATGCCGAACGCGAGGAATGTCTTCACCGTCACCGGGTCGAGATCCGTCGCGTCGGTGACCGTGTCCCACATCCCCGCGAGCCGCGCCCGGACCACGTCCCGGACCTCGTCGTCACCGCAGGCGGCAAAGCCTTGCAGTTGCAGCATGAGCGTGGTGCGGTCGGCCAGCGACTCGTAGTACTGCGCCCCCATCCGGGCCAATGCATCGAGCCCGCGGGCCCTGCCGGCGGCCTGCGACATGCCGTCGCAGAACAGATCGAACGCGGCACCGACCAGTTCGAGGAACAGCGCCTTCTTGGTGCCGAAGATCCGGAAGACGTACGCCTGGGTGATACCCGCTCGGCGCGCGATCGCCTCGACCGACGCGCCGTGCAGTCCGTGGTTGGCGAATTCGACCCCGGCGATCTCGAGCACCTGAGCCCGCCGCTGCGCCCCGCTCATCCGCGTTGCCATGACCACAATGTTAGTGGTTACTAATCACTAACTTGTATCGTGATCCCATGGGCGACGACCTCTGGGCCGAGTTGGCCGACCAGTTCGCCGACGAGGCCTACGCCTCGGTGAAGGGCTACGTACGCACCTCGGTGATGCACCGGCAGCTGCTCGAGCATCTGCCACCGCCCCCCGCACCGGTGCTCGACATCGGCGGCGGCGCCGGCCATCAGTCGTTCCCGCTGGCCCGCGCCGGATACGACGTGACGTTGCTCGACTCGTCGCCTGCGATGCTCGAACGGGCCGAACAGCGACTGCGGGCGCTCCCCGCGCAGGCGCAGCAGCGAGTGGCTCTCCTGCCCGGCGACGGCGAGCGCGCCGAGACCGCAGTGCAGGGCCGGCGCTTCGCCGCCGTCCTGTGCCACGGGGTGCTCGGCTACCTCGACGATCCCGCGCCGATGGTCGAGCAACTGTGCCGGTGCGCCGCCGACGACGCCATCGTGTCGATCATGACCGGCAACGCGCACGCGATGGCCGTGCGCCCGGCCCTCGAACAACGCTGGGACGACGCGCTGGCGTCATTCGACGCGCGCACAGAGATCGGCGTGCTGGGCGTGCCAGGCCGCGGGGACACGGTCGAGGAACTGAGCGAACTCCTGCGCAGCCAACGTGTCGATCCGGTGCGCTGGTACGGGGTGTGGCTGTTCGTCGACTGGCTCGAGTTCAGCGGCACCCGACTCGACCCCGACGACCGGGCGCAGGTGGAGGCAACGGCAGCCGTGGAGTTCGAGGCCGCCCGCCGCGACCCCTACCGTGGGCTGAGCCGGGTGTTCCATCTCGTCGGGCGCAAGGCGCCGCACTGACAGCGGGCTACCGGCCGACGGGCCGAACCTCCCGGTTACGCACCGCCTGCAATGCGGCACGCACGTGCGCGACGAACGCATCGGGTTGTTCCCAGGCACCGAAGTGTCCGCCGCGATCCGGCTCGCCCCAATGCACGATGTCGGTGAAGCGTCGCTCGGCCCATCGGCGCGATGGACGCGGTACCTCGGCCGGGAACACGATACCGGCGGTCGGTACCGCGATGGGGTCGCCGAGCTGGTCGCCGAACCAGCCGGACACCTCGTCGATGCTCTCCCAGTACAGACGTGCGGATGACGCGGCGCTGCGCGTGAACCAGTAGAGCGAGATGTCGTCGAGGAGTCGATCACGGGAGATGACGGCCTCGAGATCGCCGTCGTGATCGGCCCATGACCACACCTTCTCCGCGATCCACGCGCACAGCCCGCTGGGTGAATCGTCCAGCGCGTAGCCGATCGTCTGTGGCCGCGTGCGGTGGACGTCGAGGTAGGCCGAGCCGTCCTGCTCACGTTCGGACAGTGCGTCCCGTGCCTGTGCCTCCGAGTCGGTCTCGTCGTGCTCGATCGGCGGGACGAGAGGCGGCACCAGGATCAACGCCCGCAGCAACGTGGGGTGCTGCAACGCGATGCTGGTCGAGACGCTGGTGCCCCAGTCGCTGCCGCCGGCAACGAATCGCTCGTAACCCAACCTGCTCATCAGTTCCACCCACGCCCGGGCGATGCGATGAATGTCCCAGCCCGGCTCTTGGGGTTTGCCGCTGAAGCCGTATCCCGGCAACGACGGGAGCACGACGTGGCAGGCGTCTGCCGGGTCGCCGCCGTGCGCGGTCGGATCGACCAACGCCTCGATGCACTCCTCGAATTCGAAGAACGAACCGGGCCAGCCGTGCGTGAGCACGAGTGGTGTCGCCTCGACATGCCGCGACCGGACGTGCAGCGCGTGGATGTCGACCCCGTCGATCGTGGTCAGCACCTGCGGGATGCGATTCACGCGTGCCTGCGTGGACCGCCAGTCGTAACCGTCGCGCCAGTGATCGCACAACCGCGTGATGAAATCCAGCGGCGCGCCCTGCGACCAGTCCGGCACCGTCTCGCGCGCAGGAAATCGGGCCCGGGCCAATCTCGACCGCAGGTCGGCGAGGTCCGCCTCGTCCACCGCGATCCGGAAGTCGTACACCGTCCTGGACATGGGCCCAGCCTAGGAACGCGCGACCACACGCGACACCGATCCGGGCGAGCCTCTCGACGAGTTCCACTCCGGTGGAGAACGCACCACCGTGTTGGGTGAGTACCGCCACGAACACGGTGTGGCCGTGTTTCGTGATGATGCCGACACTGTTGACCACCCACCGGAAGTTGTCCGGCGAGGCAGCGAGCCAGCCGTTCTTCTGCCGGGTGTGGGTCCCCGCGTCCGCTGCGGCGCTGACGCCCCAGCGCTGGTCGGGTTCCACCTCGCCGAGGAGGTCGAGGGCGAAGTCGCGTGCCGACGAGCTCAGCGGTCCGGCCCGGAGGAGGTTGCGCAGCAATGCGATGTAGTCGGCGGCCGCACTGCGGTTGAAGCCCCAGTAGATCCCGGGGCCGGGGACGGTGTGCTGCACGCCGAGCGCTGCGGCGGCGGCGCGCAGCGCGGGTCCCTCCCCGATCCGCACGTACAGCGCGTCCGCGGCGGCGTTGTCGCTGTTCTCGATCATCCGGGTGGCCAGAGCCCGCTCGGTCGGATCAAGCGCCTTGCCGTGGTGTTGCCACAACAACACCTCGAGGATGTACAACTTCGCGGAGCTCGCACTCAGCATGCCGCCGTTGGCGCCGTAGCGAAACGTCGCTCCGGAGGTGGCGTCCTGCACCTCGATCGACACGCCGCCGGCGCCGAGGTACTTGGTGAGCCCGGCGATGTCGGCTCTTGCCTCGGCCGCCCGAGCGGGTGACACGCTGGCGGTCGTGCGCGACGGGTGCGGGCTGGCCGCGGGGGCGGGCGAGTGAGTCGCCGAATGGGTTGCCGGGCGGGGTGTCGAGGAATAGGTCACCGGCGCCGGCCTCGTGCTCGGCGGCGTCGAATGCGACACGCTCGACGACTCCGCAGTGGTCGACGAGGCTGCAGTCGCTCGTGCCGAGCAGGCCGAGACAGCGGCCAGCGCCATCACGAGGGCAGCAACACGCAACCGGGCCGGCCCACGTCCGGGCGCCGGCCGCGGCATCGGGGCACAGGAGTTCCGCAGTTCGATTCACTCGACGATACCGGACAAACAGTTGCCTCCAAATGATGAGCTCACCAGTTAGTGAGCCCACCTCACTAATGCCTGCTACCGTGACTGGGTGGGACGCGGTCACGACGAGTCGGGCGAGGAGGAAAGCCTCGCCGAGATGTTCATGAGCGTCGGCCGCAGCATGCGTCGGGTATCGGCGGAATCGCTGGCACGGTGGGACGTGACGCCGGGGCAGGCCCGGGCGTTGCATGTGTTGCAGCGGCACGGCTCGATTCGCCTGTCGGCGCTGGCGCAGCACCTGCACATCGCGCCCCGATCCGTGACCGAGGTCGCCGACGACCTCGAGGGCAAGGGCCTCATCCGCCGCCTTCCCGACCCCGACGATCGCCGGGCGACGCTGGCCACCCTGACCGAGCACGGTTCGCGGGTGCAGGCGGCGATCCGACGCGCGCGGGCGGCCGAGTCCGAACGCGTCTTCGACCGACTCACCGAACGCGAGCGCGCCAGCCTGGCGCGCATCCTGCGCAAGCTGCGCACCGACACCTCGTGAGGAACCGCTGATGGCTGCACCGAACCAGACCGATCGCCGCGCCCGGGCCGGCCGCGGGCCACGCCCGCAGGCTGTCCTTGCCGTTCGTGGCCGCGAACAGCTCAGCCATCGCATGGTGCGCATCGTCGCCGGCGGGCCGGGCTTCGCGCAGTTTCGAACCAACGAGTTCACCGACAAGTACGCGAAGCTCCTGTTCGTCGACCCGGCACTCGGACTGCGCCCGCCGTACGACCTGGAGGTGCTGCGCGAATCACTGCCGCCCGAGCAGCGCCCGGTCACCCGGACCTACACGGTGCGCTCGGCGGACCCGGACCGGCAGCAGTTGACCATCGACTTCGTGACGCACGGCGACCACGGCATCGCCGCACCCTGGGCGGCGCACGCGGTCGCCGGTGACCTGCTCGCGCTGTCCGGCGCCGGCGGCGCATACCGCCCTGACCCGGGCTTCGACTGGCATCTGTTCGCAGGCGACGAATCGGCGCTCCCGGCGATCAACTCGGCGCTGGAGGCGCTGCCGCGCGACGCACGGGGCATGGCCTACCTCGAGACCGACGACGCGAGCGAGCACCTGGATGTCACGGTTCCGAACGGGATCGACGTGGTGTGGTTGCACCGCGAAGAGCCCGGGACCACCCCGCAGTTGCTCGCCGACGCGGTGGAGCACGGCGAGTGGCCAAGTGGGCGCGTCAGCGTGTTCGCCCACGGCGAGCGGGCATCGATGAAGGCCGTGCGCACCGTCGTCAAATCCCGGTTGCGCGACGAGGACGCCTTGTCGCTGTCGGGCTACTGGGCCCACGGTCGCGCCGAAGAGGTGTTCCAGGCCGAGAAACGCCAGCCCGTCGGGCAACTCGACTGAGGCGGGCCATCCCCGGAACACTCCCCCGCGGCCTCGTCGAACCATCCGTCGCTCGAAGAGCTGCTCATCGCTTTCCGCGCATAGGCAACCGTCCACGAGACGCCAGAACCTCCACGCTCATCCGCCGGCCTCAGCGATGCGCTTGTCCGGCAGCGCCGCTCGTCAGTGTTGTCACCGGGAGCCGCGGGTGAGGCTCATGCCTTGGCTGACGAGGGCGATAGCGCCGAGCATTTCCGCTTCGTCACCGAGAGCTCCGGCGCGAAGCGGTATGGCGCAGCTGCGCAGTGGCGTCATGCCGTGGGAAAGCTCGGCGCGAGCGGAGTCGAGCAGCGTCTCACTGGCTGACGACTCGCCGCCGATGACGACGAGGGCGGGGTCGAGCACGGTACAGATGGGCAGGAGGGCGCGTCCGACAGCGCGTCCGGCGTCGGCGAGTACCCGCGTCGGACCGGGCTCGCCGCGCTGGGCCGCGGCGAGCACATCGGCCAGGGTGGAGAGCGCGCCGTGCGTCAGGGTGAACGCCGCGGTGATGGCCTGTGCGCCGGCGAGGGTTTCCAGACATCCGCGGTTCCCGCAACGGCAGACATAGCCGTCCGGCGCGACGGTGACATGGCCCAGTTCGCCGGCACCGCCGACGGCGCCTTCGAAGAGTCTGCCGTTCAGGACCAGCCCGGCGCCGACGCCGTCGGAGAGCATGACGTAGACGAAGTTGTCGGTGTGCTGTGCGACGCCGAACCGATGTTCGGCCATCGCGCCGAGGTTGGCGTCGTTGCCGATCTCGACGTGCAGGCCGGTGCGTTTCGACAACTCGGCGGTGACGTCGATGCCGCGCCAGTCCGGGAGGATCCGGCCGGATTCCAGGGCATGGGTTGCCGCTGACACCGGAGCGGAGACCGCCACGCCGAGTCCGACGATGCCAGCTGGGTCGAGCCCGCTGCGGGTCACCTGTTCGAGCGCATGGCGCGCGGCGAGGTCGAGGGTCCGCGACGGCTCGTGATCGACATCGATCTCGAAGACGGCGCGGGCGATCACCTGGCCGGACAGGTCGGTGACACCGAGCCGAATGTGGTCGTGCGCCAGGTGAACACCGACAGCGCCGCCCGCTGCCGGGTTGAACACCAGCATGCGCGCCGGCCGCCCGCCCGCGGTGCCGGGATTGGCCCGTTCCGGCAACTCGACGATCACTGCCTCGTCCAGCAACTCGGTTACCAGGTTGGACACGGTTGTCGTGGACAGCCCGGTCTGTTTGGCGATGTCGGCACGGCTCACGGTGCCCCGGTGGCGCAGCGCGGCGAGAACCTCGTGTCGGTTGCGTTGTCGCAGGTCGGTGAGGGATCCCCCGGGACCGGTCATCCGGGCAGTGTACTGAGTTTTACCTGAGTCCGGATCAACTCCGACAGCTATTCGCTGTGATTAGTCCTTGACTCGGACAAACCAATCGGCCTAACGTCGTCGACCGGAAGGGACGGTCTCGCCTGGATCGCACCTTCTGTGGCAATTGCGTCATGTCGCGATGTTGCCCCTCGTCCGGCTCGATCGGAGTGCCCGAATGCGCAAGACACTGACCCTGATCACGGCGGCTGTCCTGACGACGGGAGGGCTGGCAGCTGCGGCCGACACCGCGGCGTCCGCGCCGCTGGCCGCGCCGTCGGCGGCGAAGCCGGCTACGCCGATCTACCTGAACTCGTCGTATTCGCCCGTGCAGCGCGCGACCGACCTGGTCTCGCGGATGACGCTGGCCGAGAAGGCGGCGCAGATGAACAGCAGCCGGCCGCCGGCGATCGCGCGTCTGGGCGTCGCAGCGTGGGGCTGGTGGAACGAGTCGAACCACGGCGTCAACGCGCTCACGCTGACCCCGAGCGGCAACGCGACGACATTGACGAACACCACCTCCTACCCATCGGACCTGTCCATGGGCAGCACCTGGAACAAGGACCTCGTCTATGCCGAGGCGGGCCTGATCGGCGACGAGGCGCGCGACGTCGCACCGAACAACATGGAGAACCTCGACTTCTACGCCCCGACCGTCAACCTGACCCGCGACCCGCGGTGGGGACGTAACGACGAGTCGTGGAGCGAGGATCCGCTGCTCACCGCCGATCTCGCCTCCCAATACGTCGACGGACTGCAAGGCGAGAACCAGGCCGGCAAACTCCCGGCGTCTGCGAACGGCTACTACAAGGCGATCGCGACGCTCAAGCACTATGCGGCCAACAACAGTGAGGTCAACCGGCGCACCGGAAGCTCGGACATGGACCAGCGGACGCTGCGCGAGTACTACACCGCGCAGTTCGCGAGCATCATCGAGCAGAGTCACCCGGGATCGATCATGAGCTCCTACAACGAGGTCAACGGCGTACCCGCGGCCGCGAGCGTGCAGCTGATGGACACCCTGGCCCGTGAGACGTTCGGTTTCACCGGGTATTTCACCAGCGACTGCGACGCGGTCTATGAGATCCAGGCCGGGCACCAATGGCAGCCGCCGCAGGCCTCCGCGCCGCTGGACCAGTACGGCCGCACTGCCTTCGCCAACTCCGCCGGTGAGGATCTGGACTGCAACGCCGGTTACTCCGACCAGTACAACTACGGCAACACCATCCCGACGGCCATCGCACAACACATCACCACCCAGACCGACGTCTACAACGAGGGCGACGTCGACACCTCCGTGGTGCGGTTGTTCACCGCACGGATCGAGACCGGCGAGTTCGACGCCGAGTCGCAGGTGCCGTGGGTGGCTGCCGCCCGCGCCCGACTCGGCGGGACGACATGGGTGAGCAACAACTCCAACAACGCCATCACCGAGACCCCGCAGCGCCTCGCCCAGGCCCACGCCTCGGCCGACCAGAGCATCGTGCTGCTGAAGAACACCGCCCCGTCTGCGTCCGGCAACAAGCTGCTGCCGCTGCAGGTGCCCCACTCGGGTCCCTACAAGGTGGCGGTGATGGGTTACTTCGCCAACCCCAGCGGCGGGCTGTTCCTGGGTGGCTACTCGAGCATCCAGGGCTCGGCCGGGCAGGCCAAGGAGGTCAACGCCTACCAGGGGATCAAGTCCGCAGTCCAGGCCACCGACCCCGACGCCACCGTCGACTTCCTGCCCGGCGTCACCGGCGGCACCAGCGCCTCGAGTCTGACGACCGTCGACCAGGCCTCGATCGACGCGGCCAAGAACTACGACGCAGTGATCGTCGATCGCCGGCACCGATTCCAGCACCTCGGCCGAGGACAAGGACCGCACCAACCTCGACCTGCCCGGCGCCCAAGCCTCGATGATCAGTCAGGCCGAGGCCGCCAACCCGAACACCGTCGTCTACCTCGAGACGGTGGGTGAGGTGAACCTGTCCGCGTTCCAGGACACCACTCCCGCGCTGGTATGGAGCTCCTACAACGGCGAGGAGCAGGGCCAGGCGATCGCCGACGTGCTGCTCGGCAAGGTGAACCCGAGCGGGCACCTTCCCTTCAGCTGGTATCAGAACGACAGCCAGTTGCCGCCGATCACCGACTACACGATCCGGCCCACCGACACCACCAATGGCCGCACCTATCAGTACTTCGACGGCGATGTGAGCTATCCCTTCGGTTACGGGCAGAGCTACACCACGTTCAAATACTCCGACATCACGCTGGCCCAAAGCAGCGTCAACGCCAACGACACCATCACCGTCAAGGCCAAGATTCGCAACGATGGCACGGTGGCCGGTTCCGAGGTGCCGCAGCTCTACGTCACGACACCGTTCGAACCCGCCTCGGCGCAACGGCCGATCAAGCGGCTCGAAGCCTTCGAGAAGGTGACCCTGAACCCGGGCCAGAGCAAGACGGTCACGTTCAAGGTCAAGGCGGCGTCCCTCGCGTTCTTCGACGAGGCGTCGAACAAGTACGTCCTCGACCCGGGACGGTACGGCATCCAGATCGGTTCCTCGAGCGCCAACTCCGACATCAAGCTCACCGGATCGGTCAAGATCTCCGGATCGATCGCCCAGACCCCGACCGTCGTGAACGCGAAGCCGATCGAGACCGGTGACACCGCACGCGGGGTAGCGCAGCGCGTGATGTTCGACATCAACACCACTATCGACCCGCAGCTCACCGTCTCGATGAACGACCAGCAACTCTATGGATACGTCACCAAGGGCCAAAGCACACCGATGCCCGCGGGACTGAAGGTGTCCTACAAATCCGACCGCAGCAAGGTCGTGCAGGTCACCGGTACGACACTCAAGGCGGTCGGCAGTGGCATCGCCACGGTCACCGCGACCGTCACCTACCACGGCGTGTCGGCAGCCACCAAATTCACCGTCGACGTCGCACCGCTGCAGATCACCTCGAACCCGTCGACGGTGTTCCAGGCCGGCCAGCCGGGGACCTTCACGGTGACAACGAACTCCTCACCCACCGCGACATTGACCGAGACCGGCGCCCTGCCGAGCGGGATCACCTTCACCGACAACGGCGACGGCACCGCAACCCTCGCCGGCACCGCGCCGGCCAAGACCGGCACCTACCCGATCACGATCACCGCAGCGAACGGGGTGTCACCCAAGGTGCAGCAGGTGTTCCTGCTCCACATCGGCACCCTGCCGACCATCAACTCGGCAACCTCGGCACAGTTCGTCACCGGAACGAGCGGTTCGTTCACCGTGACCACGACCGGCTTTCCGCCGGCAGCGCTTTCCGAATCCGGAGACATTGCCGTCCGGGTTGTCCTTCACCGACAACGGCGACGGCACCGCGACGGTCTCCGGCACCCCCGCCACCGGGACGCAGGGAAGCTACCCGCTGACGATCACAGCCTCGAACGGGCTGAACCCGGCAGCGACCCAGACGTTGACGGTGACGGTGCTGAATCAGGCACCGACATCCACTGCTGCCGTGCTCGCCGGCACAGTGAGCACGACGGTGACCTTCGGCACCTTCACCTTCAACCGTCCGCTGCCCAACATCGCGGTTCATCTGGTCGCGCCCGGCTCCACGACCGACGCGGCGCCACCGGCCACCACCGACGACCAACGGCAGCTACGAATTCGACAACGTCGCGCCCGGTGCGTACCAGGTCGAATTCGTCGACCCGAACCACACCTACAAGACCCAGTGGTACAACGCCACCAGCACAGGCGCTGC
This sequence comes from uncultured Actinomycetota bacterium, assembly GCA_963850835.1. Classification (GTDB taxonomy): domain Bacteria; phylum Actinomycetota; class Actinomycetes; order Mycobacteriales; family Jatrophihabitantaceae; genus Jatrophihabitans. The sequence continues at coordinate 162,057 of CAWKNB010000016.1, forward strand.
CGACCAGTCCGGCGCCGCGACTGTGACCCTGTCCGCAGGCAAGGCCACAACAGCGGTGAACGCCTCGCTGGTGACCGGCAGCTGACTTCTCGCTCGGTCGCCGAACCCATTCGCCGATGATTCAGCTATCGATCGGCGAGACTGGCGTACGCATGATTGGCGGGCTGATCGGGCCGCTCGTATCACGGGTCAAGCGCGCAGTTCGGCACGCATCTCGACCGGGCGTTCGGGTGTTGCTTCGGCGAGTGCGATGAGTGCCTGTTCGGTGTCGTAGTCCTTGCCGTAGACCGGTGTGCCGGGCTGTTGGCGCCAGGACTGGTCGAGCGTTCCGCCGTCGACGGGGTCGAAGCCCAGCTCGTCGACGAGCGCGAACACGGCCTGCTTGGCCGGGCCGTCGGCGCCTGCGACGGGCAGGGCGATCCGGCCGGGGGTACCGGCCGGTGATCCCTTGTCGCGCAGATGCTTCCAGAAGATGCCGTTGAAGACTTTGATCACGGACACACCGAGTTGCTGCGACACCCACACGCTTTCGGGGAGACCGGCCTCGATCTCGGCGATCAGCCCATCGCGTTGGCGCGGGTAGTAGTTGTTGGTCTCGATGACGGCAGCACCTGGCTTGGCCGTCGAGACGATGCCGGGCGCCAGGTCCGGGACGTTCTTCTGCGGGATGCTGACGATCACCAGGTCGGCATCCTCGGCAGCCTGGGCCGCCCACACCGCCGTCGCCCCGGTCTCGTTCGCAAGCTCGGACAGGGTCTGCGGCGCTCGCGAGTTCGCGACCCGTACCTCGTGACCCAGGCCCGCAAGCATGTGGGTCAGGGTGCCACCGATGTGTCCTGCGCCGATGATGCCGATTCTCATTTCAATGTGACGCTCGATCCGCACCCGGCATTCCCAGGTGCCCGGGAAACGCGACGCGAACAGCACCCATGCCGAAGCGAGCGCTTCGGCGACCGCTCGCGAGAACGGGCAGACTGCTGACAGCGCTCGACGTGCGGCCGGTGCGTTCCGCGACGATCCGGGGCCTGGCGCTGTCGAGCCGAGCCCGGAACGGCGGCAAGTCAGTGACCCGATACAGCCCAGGACACATCGGGAATTTCGATGGAGCGGGCGACGGGAATCGAACCCGCATAATCAGTTTGGAAGACTGAGACTCTGCCATTGAGCTACGCCCGCGAACGGCGATGATGTTACGGCACCGGCCAGCGCCAGTCGCGAATCTCCGGCATGTCCTCCAGGTGTTCGCGCACGTAGGCATGGTGCCGGTCGAGTTGGGAGCGGCAGAACGCGGCGAGTTCGTGGCCGCGCTCTGGGGCGCGGCGAGCCCGGCGCAACGCCTCGAGCACGAGGTGGTAGCGACTCATCCGGTTGAGCACGACCATGTCGAACGGGGTGGTCGTGGTGCCTTGTTCGTTGAAGCCGCGCACGTGGAAGCGGCCGGGTTCACGCCGGCCGTGGACGAGTTCGTGGACCGCCCGCGGGTAGCCGTGGAAGGCGAAGATCACGTCGGTGTCGGGGGTGAACAGGCTTTCGAACTTCGCGTCGGTGAACCCGTGCGGGTGGTCGTTGGCCGGCAGCAGCGCCATCAGGTCGATGACGTTCACCACCCGGACGCGTAGGTACGGGACGTACTCGCGCAGCAGCGCGGCCGCGGCGAGGGTCTCCAGGGTGGGCACGTCGCCGGCGGCGGCGAGCACGATGTCCGGCGGGTCGACGCTGTCGGAGTCCTCCGTTCCGGCCCAGTCCCACACGCCGGCCCCGGCAGCACAGTGCGCCTCGGCGTCGGCCACCGAGAGGTACTGCAGGTGCTGTTGTTTGTCGACGACGATGAGATTGACGTGGTTGCGGCTCTGCAGGCAGTGGCGACCGATCGACAGCGTCGTGTTCGCGTCCGGTGGCAACCACACCCGCACGACGTCGGGCGCGAGTGGGATCGCGGTGTCGATCAGCCCGGGCCCCTGGTGGGAGAAGCCGTTGTGATCGTTGCGCCAACAGGTCGAGGTGAGCAGCACGTTGAGCGACGCGACGTCGGCTCGCCACGACAGTTCCTGCGCGTGCTGCAGCCATTTGGTGTGCTGGACCAGCATCGACGCCGAGACCATCGCGAACGCCTCGTAGGTGGCGAACACCCCGTGCCGGCCGGTCAGCAGGTACCCCTCGAGCCAGCCCTGGCACAGATGTTCCGACAGCACTTCCATCACCCGGCCGTCGGCGGACAGATGGTCATCGGTCGGCAGTACCGGCGCCTGCAGGCAGCGGTCGGTGACCTCGAACACCGCCTGCAGCCGGTTGCTCGCCGTCTCGTCGGGGCAGAACAGCCGGAACGTCCCGCCGCCGTCGGCGGTGGTGGTGTCGCGGTAGACGTCGCGCAGTCAACCGGCCGAACGGTTCGGTGTTCTCGTGCGAGTCCTGCGCCGGGGTGCCGACCTCGCAGGCGTATCGCTCGATCGCCGGCACCATCAGCGGGCGCAGCAACCGGCCGCCGTTGGCGTGCGGGTTCGCCGACATCCGGTGGTCACCCGTCGGAGGCACGGCTGCGAGGTCTTCGACCAGAGCGCCGTCGCCGTCGAACAGCGACTCCGGGTGGTAGGTCTGCAGCCACTGCTCGAGCAGCTTCAGATGGTCGGGGTTCTCCCGGACCCCGGCGAGCGGCACCTGATGGGCCCGGAAGGTGCCCTGCACCTGCACCCCGTCGACCACGTCCGGGCCGGTCCAACCCTTCGGCGTGCGCAGCACGATCGCCGGCCAGCGCACCGATCCCGGTTCGGGCGCGTTCCCGGATCGGGCGGCCTGCTGGATCTCACCGATGCGGGCGCGGGCCGCGAAGATCTCGCGATGCAGGTCGACGATCACCGCTTGCGGGTCGTCGCCCTCGACGAACACCGGCGCCCAGCCCTGCGCCGACAGGTACGCGGCCACGTCCTCGTCGCTGGAGCGGCCCAGCACCGTCGGCCCGGCGATCTTGTATCCGTTGAGCTGCAGGATCGGGAGCACCGCGCCGTCGCGCCGCGCGTTCAGGAACGCCGGGAGCTTCCACGACGCGGACAGCGGCCCGGTCTCCGCCTCGCCGTCGCCCACCACGCAGGCGACCAAGCAGGTCCGGGTTGTCGAACGCCGCACCTGCGGCGTGCACCAACGCATAACCGAGTTCGCCGCCCTCATGGATGCTGCCCGGCGTCTGCACGCTGACGTGACTCGGGATGCCGCCCGGCGTCGAGAACTGCCGGACCAGGTTCGTCAGGCCGGCCGCGTCGGTGGACACCCGCGGGTACACCTCGCTGTAGGTGCCCTCGAGGTAACTGCACGCCACCAGAGCGGGGCCACCGTGGCCGGGACCGGTGATGTAGATGCAGTCCTGGCCGGTGTCGCGGATGAGCCGGTTGAGCACCGTGTAGATCATCGACAGGGCCGGGCTGGTACCCCAGTGCCCGAGCAGGCGCGGCTTGATGTGGGCGGCGTCCAGCGGTTCGCGCAGCAGCGGATTCGCCCGCAGGTAGATCTGCGCGACGGTGAGGTAGTTGGCGGCGGCCCACCAGCGCAGATCGAGGTCGCGATCTTCCGGGGTGTAGCTCGTCGGGCCGGCCGCCATGGCACTCCTCGGTCGCGATTGCGCTTGCGGGATACCTACCCAACACCGCCCGGTTTACGGGCCGGTGAACGGTCCGGCCGGCGCTGGCAGGATGAACACGTGAACCCGTCCCGTCTGACCGGCCCACCGATGCGACTGCGCCTCGGCGGCGCGATCCTGCCGATGGTCGGCCAGGTGCGTATGTACGTCTGCGGCATCACGCCTTACGACGTCACCCACCTCGGCCACGCCACCACCTACATCTGGGCCGACGCCGTCGAGCGCGTGCTGACCTGGCACGGCCACACGGTCACGGTGGCCCGCAATGTCACCGACGTCGATGACGTGCTGTTCGCCGAGGCGCGCCGACGCGGCGAGTCGCACACCATGCTCGCCACCCTGCAGCGGGCCACCTTCGAGGGCACCATGGCCACCCTGCAGGTGCGCCAGCCCGATCTCGCGCCGAGCGCCGCGCAGCACATCGGCCACGTGGTGCAGCTCGCCCAGGCGCTGCTGGACCGCGAGGCCGCCTACGAGCGCAACGGGACGGTCTACGCGCGCACCTCGCACGCAGCCGCGCAGGCCGGCGTCGACCGCGGCACCGCGCTCGCCCGGGCGGCCGAGTTCCACGACCGTCCCGACGACCCGGACAAGGACGACCCGCTGGACATCATCGTGTGGCAGGCCAGCGGCCCCGACGACGACGTCAGCTGGCCCAGCCCGTGGGGCGAGGGACGGCCCGGCTGGCACGCGGAATGCGCGGCGATGGTGCTCGCACTGTTCGGACCGAGCGTCGACATCCATTGCGGCGGCGGCGATCTCGCCTTCCCGCACCACGCGTGTGAGGCCGCCCTCGCCGAGGCCGCCACCGGTGTCATGCCGTTCGCCCGGGCCTGGATGCGGGCCGGAATCGTGACCGTCGGCGGCGCCAAGATGGCCAAGTCGACCGGGAACCTGGTGCTCGCCGAGGATCTGCTCAAGAACCACTCGGCAGGTGCGATCCGGCTGCTGTGCCTGAACCGGCACTGGGCCGACTCGTGGTCCTACGAGCCTTCGGCGCTCGACGAGGCCGAGGCGACGCTGGAACGGTTGTACGCCGCCGCCGCGCGGCCCGGGATCGCGCCCGGCGCAGCTGCGGTGCCGGCGGCGCTGCTCGACGACCTCGACGTCCGACGGGCGCTGGACATCGCGCTCGAGGACGGCGGCCAGGCCGCCCGCACCCTGATCGAGGTGCTCGCGCTCAGCTGAGCACCGGTGCTCGGGCAGGATGGCGGTATGGACGCGGACGGCACTGGCCAGCGTGCGGGCGGCCCGCACCGGCGTCGGCGGCGCCGGGCCACGTCCGAACAGGGCGCCCCGCGGCCCGCCCCCACCGCAGATGCCGCGCCGGTCGCCGAGAAACGCTCCGTCTCTGACGCCCCGACGCCTGCGCCGTCCGGTCCGGCCGCGCCCAAACCGGGCCCGAACGACACCGCGGCCGAGCGGACCCCACCGCGCGGGAAGGAACCGCGCCGACGCCGCGCCCCGCGCGCCGACAGCGAGCGCGGGTTGCGAGACCTGGTGGGCTCCGGCCCGTCGCAGCTCGGGGTGAGTGGTGCGCTACGCGGCCGCGACGTCAACCGCCCGACTTCGGAGGACATCGCCGAGGCCGAGCGCGACCTGCAGATCGTGCGCCGCAACTGGCAACCCACCGACCGGACCTAGCCGACCGTCGCCGCCGCCGTCACCCTTGGGCGGCGCCACGCCGTATATCGCCACTCAACGGGAAGGAGGGGGGCGGGGTCGGCGGCTAGCTCGTCTCGTGGCCGGCGATCGCGCCGCTGGCCTCGTACTCGCTCAGCATGGCGATGCGCCGCTGGTGGCGGGGGTCCTGCGAGAACGGGGTGTCGACGAAGATCTCGACGAACCGCAGCGCGTCCGGGACCGGGTGGTTGCGGGCGCCGATGCTGATGACGTTCGCGTCGTTGTGCTGGCGCGCCAGCGTGGCCGTGTCGTCGCTCCACACCAGCGCGGCGCGCACCCCGGCGACCTTGTTCGCGGCGATCTGCTCGCCGTTGCCCGATCCGCCGATCACCACGCACAGGCTGCCGGGATCGGCCACGGCGCGGGTGGCGGCGGTGATGCACGGCGGCGGGTAGTCGTCCTGGGGGTCGTAGGTGTGGGCACCGCAGTCGATCGCGTCGTGCCCGAGCCCGGTCAGGAATCGGACGAGTTCGGCCTTGAGCTCGAAGCCGGCGTGATCACTTCCGAGGTAGACGCGCATGCACGCATCATGGCAGCACCCAGGCATTTGCAACCATGGAACCGTGACCGCAGCGCTCGAGGCACCAGGGGTGGCGAGCCTGCTGACCCAATGGACCGTACAGCCGGTCGCCATCGTCGTGGCCCTCGCGCTGGCGGCGTTCTACGTAGGAAACCTGGGCCGTGCGGATCGGAAGCCGTCGCGCTGGCGGATCTGCGGCTTCGTCGTCGGTCTGGTGCTGATGGTGTGGGCCAGCTGCGGGTTTCTCGCGGTGTATGCGACCTCGCTGTACTGGGTGTGGACGACGCAGACGCTGACCCTGTGGCTGGTGGTACCCATCCTGGTGCTGTCCGGGCATCCGGTGCAGCTCGCCCGGGCCGGCGGGCACGGGCGGCTGGTCGACGGGTTCCTGGCGTCGCGGTTCAGCCGGGTCATCGCGAATCCGTTGATCGGGCCGGGGCTGGTGCCGGTGCTGTCCTTCGCGCTGTTCTTCGGCCCGGTGGCCGGCTGGGCGATCCGCTGGCCGGCGGCCGGGTGGGCGTTGCAACTCGTGCTGCTGGTGGTCGGCGCACTGATGGTGCTGCCGCTGGCCGGTCTCGCCGAGGACGCCACTTCGCTGGCTGTCGGCCTGGGCCTGCTCATCGGCTCGTTCGAACTCGTCCTCGACGCGCTGCCCGGCGTGATCCTGCGGCTCAAGCAGACGCTCGCCACGACCTGGTTCGACTACCGCGACGTGTTCTCGTGGTCGCCCGAGCCACTGCACGACCAGCGCGTCGCCGGGGCGGTGCTGTGGTGCATCGCCGAGCTGATCGACCTGCCGTTCCTGCTGCTCGTCTACCGACGCTGGTTGCGGGCCGACGCCCGCGACGCGGCCGAGGTCGATGCGGTGCTCGAGGCCGAGCGCGCGGCGCGACGCAGCCTGACGCCCGACGAACCGCCGCCCGTCGTCGAACGCGATGTGCCGTGGTGGCTCAGCGATCCGGCGATGCGCGACCGGGTCCGGAATCAGGGCGACTGAACACCCAGCGGTTGCTGCCGTCGCGCCGCAGCGGATGGCTCGCGACCGCCGCGCTCGCCGGCACCGGTCCGTAGACGTGCGGGAAGGCCGTGCCGCTGCCGTAGCTGTCCTCGACCACGAGGCGCGCCGGCACCCGCTGCGGGTCGACCTCGACCGCCACGAGCTCGGCGGCCTCCGCGTAGTGCCGGTTCGCCGAACCGGCGACCTGATCGGCGAAGGAGAAGTGCACGAAGCCCTCCGTGACGAGCGAGGCCGGCCGGTACTCCCCCGCCGTCGGCCACAGGCCCGGGGCGAGTAAGTGATAGATCGCGACGATGCTCACGCGCTCAGCCCGAGGTAACGCGCCATCACGCGGAGCTGGTGGTCGAAATACGCGGCGGGATCGCTGATCGCATCGCCGAACCGGCCGAACAGCTCGAAGCTGATCTCGCCGAACAGGTGCGCCCAGACACCCGTCGCACGCGCCACCAACGGGACAGGCAGGTCGTGGAAGTCGGGGTCGGCGGCGATCGTCTCGAGGTCCGCGCGCACTGCGCGCGGCAACCGGTCGGCCGGCACCTCGAGCGCGCCGCTCCCGACGCCGTCAGCGAGGATGCGCATCGCGACACGTACCGGCCGCTGCGCCTGCTCGATCGTGTCGTGCGGGGCCTGGTAGCCGGGCACCGGACTGCCGTAGAGCAGGGCGTACTCGTGCGGACGCGCCACCGACCACTCGCGAATCGTGCGGCCCGTCGCGAGCCACCGGTTGAGCAGCTGCCGTCGTGGCACGGCGGCTTCGGCCGCCTCGACGGCGTCGGCCATCGAGGCGTATCCGTCCAGGATCAATGCGGTGAGCAGGTCGTCGCGACTGGCGAAGTAGCGATAGACCGCCGAGGAGACGACGCCGAGATCGCGGGCCACCGCGCGTAGCGAGAGGTCCGGCCCCTCGACAGCGAGATGCTGTCGCGCAATGCGTTTGATCTGCTCGGTGGTCTCGATGCGCGCCAATGCGCGTGGTGTACGAGCGGTGTCGGTCACCCGGCCAGTGTGACACAAACCGAGAGCAGTGCTCTTGACAGATCCAATTGAGAGAGCAATGCTCTCTATTATCGAGAGCGACGCTCTCCCAATCAAAGGAGATCACCATGGCACTGCACGTCATCGTCGGCGCCGGCCCGGTCGGGACCACGCTCGCCCAGCAGCTGCTCGCCGACGGCGAGCAGGTCCGGGTCGTGACCCGGCGCGGTACCGGAGCGGATGGCACCGAGCGTGTCGCCGCCGACGCCGCCGACCCGGGCCGCCTCGCCGAGCTGAGCCAGGGCGCGGCTGCGATCTACAACTGCGTGAACCCGCAGTACCACCGATGGGCCGAGGACTGGCCGCCCATCGCCGAGGCGCTGCTGCAGGCGGCCGAGCGGAGCGGCGCGGTGCTGGCCACCACCGCCAACCTGTACGGCTACGGCGAGGTCGATGCGCCGATGACCGAGTCGACGCCGCTCGCGGCCACCGGCACCAAGGGCAAGATCCGCAACCAGATGTGGCACGACGCACTCGCCGCCCATGAAGCCGGCCGTATCCGGATGTTCGAGGTGCGCGGCAGCGACTACCTCGGCGGCAACTCGCTGCTGAGCACGATCATCGCCCCGGCGCTGCGCAAGCGACGGCGGGCCTTCGTGCCGGCGAACCTCGACGCGCCGCACACCTGGACCGACGTGCGCGACGTCGCCCGGCTGCTGGCCGTCGGCGCCCGCGACGAACGCGCCTGGGGCCGGGCCTGGCACGTGCCGAGCGACGATCCGGCCACCGTGCGGGAGCTGACCGGCATGGCCGCGGCGCAACTCGGCGTGCCGCCGAAGGTGTCGTCGATGCCGTACGCAGCGCTGTGGGCCTACGGCCTGTTCAACCCGTTCGGCAAGGAGCTGCGCGAGACCCAGCACCAGTTCCGCAAGCCGTTCGTGCTCGACTCCGGCCCGGCGCAGCAGACCTTCGGTCTGAAGCCGCACCAGCTGCGCGAATCAGTGGCGTACGACCTGGCGAACGACATCTCGGCCACGAACAACGCCTGAATCAGTCGAACGTGGGGTCCTCGGTACGGGTGCGCTTGAGCTCGAAGAAGTACGGGTATCCGGCGAGCAACCGGGCGCCGTCCCACAGTCGGACCGCGTCCTCGCCGCGGGGGATGCGGGTGATCACCGGGCCGAAGAACGCGACACCGTCGATGTGGATGGTGGGTGTGCCGACCTCGTACCCCACCGGGTCCATCCCGGCGTGGTGGGACTTGCGCAGCGCGTCGTCGTACTCGGTCGAGTCGGCGGCGTCGGCGAGCGACTCGGGCAGGCCGGCCTCGGCGAGCGCCTCGACGATCAATTCCCGGTCGAAGTCGCGGTGCTGGTTGTGCTTGCGGGTGCCGAGGGCGGTGTACAGGTCGCGCAGGACAGCGTTGCCGTGCGTCTGCTCGGCGGCGATGCACACGCGCACCGGGCCCCAGCCGCGGCCGAGCATCTCGCGGTAGCGGTCGTCGATGTCGTCACGGTTCTCGTTCAGGACCGACAGCGACATCACGTGGAAGCTCAGGTCGATGGGACGTTGCTTCTCGACCTCGAGGATCCAGCGGGAGGTGACCCAGGCGAACGGGCAGAGGGGATCGAAGTAGAAGTCGACCACCGGACGGTCGGCTGCACCGGAAGTAGTCATGTCAACCACATTAGCCGCGAACGCGGCGGTGCGGCGATACGGGTCAGCGTGCTGCCAGCGCGGCCAGCGCCTCGTCGGCATGCGTGTCCATGTTCAGCTCGCTGTGAATGGCGCTGACCACGGTGCGGTCGGGGGCGATCGCGAAGGTCGAGCGTTTGACCGGCGAGAGCCGGGCCGCCAGCCGGCCCCGGGCGACGCCGAACTGGGTTGCGACCGTGCCGTCGGCGTCGGACAGCAGGGGGTAGTCGAACCCGTGCTTGTCGGCGAACTCCTTCTGCTTGGCCACCGGATCGCGGCTGATGCCGACCCGTTGCACCCCGGCCGCGCGGTACTCGGCGGCGAGGTCCCGGAAGTGGCATGCCTCCTTCGTGCAACCGGTGGTCATGGCCGCCGGGTAGAAGAACAACACCACCGGCCCGTCGGCGAGCAGTCCGGACAGCGACCGCATCTCGCCGTCCTGGTCGGGTAGTTCGAAGTCGGTGACGACGTCTCCTTCACGCATGCGGCCACGGTAACCGGACCGGCGTCGGGGCCGGGCTTGTGAAAGACTTCTTGTCAAATTCCGAGCCGAGGAAAGTGACTGTTCGTGGCTGTTCCGAACCTGACCCGCGCCGATGCCCGGGCCCGCGCCGATCTGTTGCGGGTCGAGTCGTACGACGTCGTCCTGGACCTGACCGACGGTGGCGGCAAGCCGTCCGAACGCACGTTCCGGTCCACGTCGACGGTGCGGTTCAGTGCCCGTGACGGGGCGGAGACCTTCGTCGACGTGATCGCCGACCGGTTCCACGCCGTCACGCTCAACGGCGTCGAGGTCGACACCGACGGCTATCGCCCCGAGGACGGCCTGCGGCTGCCCGGTCTCGCCGCCGACAACGTGCTCGTCGTCGACGCCGACCTGCTGTACACGAACACCGGCGAGGGCCTGCACCGGTTCGTCGATCCGCTCGACGGCGAGGTCTACCTCTACTCGCAGTTCGAGACCGCGGACGCCAAACGCGTGTACGCGTGCTTCGACCAACCCGACCTCAAGGCCACGTTCACCTTCTCGGTGATCGCTCCGGAGCACTGGCAGGTGGCCTCGAACGGACGACTCGCCGACACCGAGGCCGCCGGGGCGGCAGTGCTGCGCCGATTCGCCACCACCGTGCGGATCAGCCCGTACATCACCGCGATCGTGGCCGGTCCCTACCACGTCGTCACCGACCACCACGACGGCATCGACCTCGGACTGTGGTGCCGCCGGACCCTCGCCGCGCACCTCGACACGGACAACCTCTTCGAGGTCACCAAGCAGGGCTTCGACTGGTTCCACGCCAACTTCGGGGTGCGTTACCCCTTCGACAAGTACGACCAGTTGTTCGTGCCGGAGTTCAACGCCGGTGCGATGGAGAACGCCGGTTGCGTGACGCTGCGCGAGGACTACGTGTTCCGCAGCCGGGTCACCGACGCGCGGTACGAGCGGCGCGCGGAGACGATCCTGCACGAGATGGCGCACATGTGGTTCGGCGATCTCGTCACCATGCGCTGGTGGGACGACCTGTGGCTCAACGAATCGTTCGCCACCTACGCGTCGATCTTGTGTCAGACCGGCGCCACCCGGTGGAAGGACTCGTGGGCGACGTTCGCCAATGCCGAGAAGACCTGGGCGTACCGGCAGGACCAACTGCCGACCACGCACCCGATCGCCACGGACGCGCCGGACGTGCAGACGGCCGAGGTCAACTTCGACGGCATCACGTACGCCAAGGGCGCGAGCGTGCTCAAGCAGTTGGGCGCGTACGTCGGCGTCGAAGCGTTCCTCGCCGGGCTGCGTGCCTACTTCGTCGAGCACGCCTACGGCAACACCACGCTCGCCGATCTGTTGCGGGCACTCGAGGAGTCCTCCGGACGCAATCTGGGTGACTGGTCGAAGCTCTGGCTCGAGACCGCCGGGATCAGCACGCTGCGCCCGGAGTTCGAGGTCGACGCCGACGGCCGGTTCACCTCGTTCGACATCGTGCAGTCGGCGCCCACGGATTCGGCCGCGTCGAACACGCTGCGCCCGCACCGGCTCGCGGTCGGCTGCTACGACCAGCGCGACGGCGTCCTGGTGCGCACCGGCCGGGTGGAACTGGACCTCACCGGCGAGCGCACCCCGGTCGCTGAGTTGGTCGGGACGGCGCAACCGGAGCTGCTGCTGGTCAACGACGACGACCTGACCTACTGCAAGCTGCGGCTGGATCCGACGAGCTTGCAGACGCTGCGCACCGGCGGAATCGCGAAACTGGCCGCGCCGCTGACCCGCGCGCTGTGCTGGTCGGCCGCGTGGGACATGACCCGCGACGGCGAGCTGCCCACCCGCGACTACGTCGAGCTGGTCGCCACCGGCGCCCCGCACGAGACCGACATCGGCGTGATGCAGTCACTGACCCGCCAGGCCCTGCGTGCGCTCGAGATCTATGCCGACCCGGAATGGGCGCCGACCGGATATGCCCTGGTCGCCGAGGCCGCACACACCGCGCTGCTGGCCAGCGCCCCCGGCTCCGACCAGCAGCTCGCCTGGGCGCACGCACTGCTCGGGTCGGCGCAATCCGAGGCCGACATCGCGTTCCTGCGCGGCCTGCTCGACGGCACCACCACACCGGAGGGCCTCGCAGTCGACGACGAGCTGCGCTGGGCGGTCGTGCGCACACTGTCCGCGCTGGGCGCGATCGGTCCGTCGGAGATCGACACCGAGCTCGAGCGCGACCCGTCCGCGGCCGGGCAGCGGTACGCGGTCACCGCCCGGGCACTGCAGCCCGACCCGGCGGCCAAGGAGCGCGCGTGGGTCGCTGCGGTCGACGACGACACGTTGCCGAACGCGATGCAAGAGGCCTACATCGCCGGCTTCGCGCCGGCATCGCAGGGCCGGCTGGTGGCGCCGTACGCAACGCGTTACTTCGCCGAAGTGCGCGGTGTGTGGGAGCGGCGCACCAGCGAGTTGGCGCAGAACGTGGTGGTCGGGCTGTTCCCCACCTGGTCGTCGACGATCGACCAGTCGACGGTCGACCTGGCCGACACCTTCCTCGACGACCAGCAGGTGCCTACCGCGTTGCGTCGGCTGGTCAGCGAGGGCCGCGCGGACGTGCTGCGGGCGATGACCGCCCGCGCCGCCGACCGAGCTGCGGGTTCTCGCTGAGTCGTCGGGGCGACGTCGAGGTCAGCGGTTTCCGGCCGAGTCGGCGAGCATCCGCAACCCGGTGACCAGGCCGCCGGTGAGGTCGCCGCTGGCGAACGAGGCGCGCATGGCCAGCGCCGCAAGCGCGCACGCGCGATTGGGCAGCCGCTTCGCCGACTCCGGACCAGTGACGATGTGCAGCACGCGCTGGCCCGGTGAGACCGCGAGCAGCACAGCGTCGTCGTGGAGCCGCTCGAACAGCGCCTCGGCGTGCGCGCGGGTGGGCTGCTTCAGCTCGCCCACGTAGAGCGAAAACATCAGGCCCGTCTCGCGGCTGGACAAGGTCAATGCCTCGTCGAGGCGGCTCAGCTGACGGGCGTTGAAGGGGCTGTCGGTGGCCAGCCGGGCCTCCGGGCCGAATGCCAGCTCCTGCCCACGGACCGAGATCTCACCACTCACCGCTGGCACCTCCCACCGCGGTCGTCGACACGCCCGCTTCGAGCGCCCGCGGACTGCCGGGGCCGCCGGACACGACCGCGTCCGGATGCGGCACGTACCACGACGGCGGGTACGTCCACGGCCGGCCGGGGCGGTAGCGGTTGGGCTGATGGACCATCGAGCGGCCGTACACGCCCAGCGTGATCACCGCGATGATCCCCAGCGGGATGCCGACGAAGACGAGGACGGTCTCGACCACGGTCACGGGCCCACGGTAGCGGACCGACCGGATCGGGAGGCAGTTGACCCGACGGCACGGTGTCTGGTGGGCTCCCAGCATGATCGCGGCGCCGCCGCTCGCCGGCCGACGATCAGAACTGCGCGCCATCGTCGACGCGGTGACCCCGCCGTCGCCCGGGTCCGTCGTCGTCACCGGCGAGGCCGGGATCGGCAAATCCCGACTGGTCACCGAGGCGGCTGCCCAGGCCGAGGTGCCGTTCGTCACCGGGTGGTGTCAACGGCTGTCGTCCGACCTGCCGTTCCTGCCGTTCCTCGACCTGCTGCGTGGCATGCGCGAGCTGGACGGCGGAAGGGTCGTGGAATCGGCGGTGCGCCGGTGCCCGGGTTTCGTCCGCGTCGAGCTCGCAGTGCTGCTCCCGGAGCTGGGCGCCGGTGCTGACGACCCCGACGTGATCGCGACCGGGTGGCGCCGCCAACGGCTGTTCGACTCGGTGCGGCGCCTGCTGGATGAGGTACATCAGGCGACCCACGCGGTCGCCGTCGTCGAGGACGTGCACTGGGCCGACGCGTCGTCAATCGAGTTGTGCGACTACCTGCTGACCCCGGGCCGGTGCTCGATGCCGCTGGTGCTCACCTGCCGCGCGGACGAGGCCGCGCTCGACACCCTGGAGACGATCATGAACCGGGCCGGGGCGAACACCGTCGACCTGGGCCCACTCACCGCGGCACAGACCAAAGAGCTGCTCGGCACCGTTCTCGGCCACGCCGTGACCGACGCCAGGGCCCAGGAGGTCCGGCGGCGCACCGGCGGGAACGCCTTTTTCACCGAACAACTCGCGGCGGCCGCCGGCGACACTCCGGGCGCAGAATTGCCCGCCGGGTTGCGCGAGCTGTTGCTGCGCCGGGTCGCCGACACCGACGCAGGCCAGCAACGTCTCATTGCCGCCCTGGCGCTGTGCGGACGGCCGGTGGATGAGGCCGCAATCGCACAGATTTCGGGCTGGCCGGCGGATCGGATCGCCGACGTTATGCGCGGGCTCGTACGTCGGCGCCTGGTGCGTTCGCTCCCGGAGGGTTATGTGCTGCGTCACGCGCTGCTCGGCGAGGCGGTCGCCGAGGAACTGCTCGGCAGCGAGCGGGTCGCTTTGCACCGAGCGATCGGCGGACTTCCTCGGTGATCGCGCGGACCCGTCCCTCGCCGGCGAGGTCGCCGACCATTTCGAGGCTGCGCATACCCCGGCGCAGGAGCTGCTGTGGCGGGTGCGTGCGGCCGAGCACGCAGACGCCGTCCTGGCGCCCGGCGAGGCCGTCGCGCATTGGCGCCGGGTCATTGCGCTGTGGGACGAGGCGCAGGACCAGCCGGCGGTCGGGACGACACTGCCGGATGCGTATTACCGCGCCTGCCAGGCCGCTCAGCTCGCCGGTCGCGGGCACGAAGGGCGCGAGCTCGCGGTGGCCGCGCTCGATCGGTGCGAGGCGTCGGCAACCATGTCCCAGCGAGCGCGGTTGTACTTCGCACTCGGACACACCCAGTCCGGCGGATCGCCGGACGCGGCGTTCGCGGCCATGCGCGAGGCGGTCCGACTCGGTGACCTGCTACCGCCCGAGCGAGATCACGCCATGGCGCTGTACCACCTTGCGCAGGATCTGCTGTGGCACGGCCGCGGCGACGATCCGGAACGCGAGGTGCTGTTGCAGCGAGCACTGGACGTCGCCACCCGAATGCGACGCACGCGGAGTCGCCCGCATGGTGCGCGCGAGCATGGCAAGGCGGCGCTCACCGCCGGCGACCGGCCCGCGGCCCTCAAGCTGGTCGATGAGGTCATCGCGTCAGACGTCGAGCCGAACGACCCGCAGAGCCTGGCCGCCGCGGCCAGCGAGGTCGTGTTCGTGCTGTCCGTCACTGGCCCGGTACGAACGCGCCGCCGAGTTCGGGTCTGCAGGTGCTCGCCGTCACGGCCGAGCAGGGCTATCCGGGCGCGCTGGACATCGTGCTGATCCGCGGCAACACGATCGTGTGCCTGCAGGAGCTCGGCCGCGTGCGGCGAGGCGTTGGAGCTGTCGGCCGCGGTGCCGGATCGACGGCGGCCCGGGTGTCCCGAACGTCCCCGCGATGTGGACCCTCACCGATCGCGCGAATCTCGCGTTGTTGACCGGCGAACTCGAAGCGGCCGTCGACATCTGGCAGCGGTGCCGCGGCCGAGTCCGACCGGTTCGCCAGCCCGATCCTCGCTCGCGAACTCGCGGTGCTCGGCGTCGAGATCCTGATCTTCGCGCGACCGGCCGCAGGATGCCGTCGCCGAGGGCATTGCGGCATTGGAAACGCTGCGCCGACACGCGACGGAGTCCGCCGACTGCGGCGACCTGTTCAGCCTCACCGCGCGGGCCGCCGCCGACCTGGCCGAGCGTGGTCGTGCGCTCGGCGACGAAGCGCTTGGCCGACCGCCCGCGTCGCCGAGGTGCGCCTGGGCGAACTGCTTGGCGAGCTGCCGTGACGACCCGTTCGCAGTGCCGGCAGTGGTCGGCCCGACGCGCTGCGACGCACGCAACTGGGTCGCGGAGCTCACCCGCCTCGACGGCCGCAGCGACCCGGCCGCGTGGAGATGCGCCGCCGCGGTTGGGAGGAACTCGGCACGCCGCATCGCGTCGCCTACGCCCGCTACCGGCAGGCCGAAGCACACCTTTCCACGCCGGGCGGCCGTGCGGCCGCGGCACCGTTGCTGCGCGAGGCCGCACTGCTGGCCGTCGAGCACGTGCCACTCACCCGAGCGATCGAACAACTGGCCGTCCGCGCGCATCTGACCTTCGGGCCCGCACCGGCGCCGCCCGATCCTCTCGCGCCGCCGCGGTTGGCTGCGCTCACCGAACGCGAACTCGACGTCCTGCGCGAGGTGGCTCGCGGGCGGACCAACGCACAGATCGGCGCGACGCTCTACATCAGCCCCAAGACCGCGAGCGTGCACGTCAGCAACATCCTGCGCAAGCTGGGCCTCGGGTCGCGGGTGCAGGCCGCTGCAATCGCGGCCGAGCTCGGGTTGCTCGACGCCGATGGCGAAACCACGGCCTAAGGACCACTTAAGGGCACGCGACGGATGCCGCGGACCGACCAGTCCGCACATCGTCGTCTCCGAGAACTACTTCGAGGAGGCGACATGTTCTCATTCCGAAAGAGCTCCGCACTGGTGGTCGCTGCATGCGCGAGCATTGCCGTGACCGTGCCGGCCACCGGCGCGGCCGCGAAATGCGAATCATGCCGGCTGGCATGCGTCCGTCGGGCGGTTCCCCGACCCGGGGTACCAGATGGTCGGGGTGAAGATCGACGACCACCGAGTGATGTGGATCGGCGGCGACCACGCGGACCCGGCCGACAACGACCGGACGTTCATCTACGACGTCCGGTGGCAGACCTTCCGCGAGACCGCGCGGATCCCCGCTGCCAAGCTCGCCGGAGAAACGAATGGGTCGCCGCTCGACTGGTCCGCCGTCGGAGTACTTGCCGATGGCAGCGTCGTGGTCGCCGGCGGCGTGCCCGGCGACAACGCGACCCAGGACGCTGCCAACAAGCTCTCCTACCGTTACGACCCGGCGCGCAACCGGTGGACCCGGACCGGCGATCTGCCCGAGGTGCAGGGCTGGGTCGGCATGCCGGCTCCGCGGCTGCGCGACGGGCGTTTGTTGGCGGCCGGCGGCACGCGCTACGGCACCGGCAACGGCGACGGCACCGGCGAGAACTCCCGCCAGGCGTTCGTCTACGACCCGCGGCGCCGGACCACGGTCGCCGAGGTCGACCCGGACAGCGGGCAGCCCACCGGTCGCCGGATCTCCGTGCAGGGTGCGTGGGACTACACCCGGACGCACGACGGTCGCGAGTCGATGCTCAGCGAAGCGCACGGATTCGGCAACGAGGTGCTGCTGGCAGACGGTCGGGTCCTGGTGGCCGGCGGCCACACCGTCTGGAAGTTCGTGAACGGCGACTCGATCACGTCGACGCTCGCGACACACACCGAGTTCTTCGACCCGCGCACCGGCGCTTGGACCCAGGGCCCGCCGCTGCCGCTGATCCCCGGCGAGGACGACGCGATCCCGGGATCGCACGGTGGACGGGCCAACGGGGTGTGCATGTCAGCGCTGCCCGACGACAAGGTCGTCATCGCGGGCGGTGCCACGCAGACCGACGGGGCCGAGTACTTCGCCACCCAGCTCAATCGGCAGAGCATCCTGGTGCTCGACCCGGCCGCCGACCCGGCCAGCTCGCGGTTCCAGGTGTCGCCGAACCCGATCCCGTCAGGCGAACCGTTCGGCGCCTATCTCGGCGGCCCAGGGCGCAACCAGGTGCCGTGCTACGCGGTGTCCGGCAACCGCGTCCTCATCGCCGGTGGCCAGTCGAGGCTCGGCGAGGACCTCTACGACTCCTACGTCTTCGATCCGCGCACCTTCACGGTGCGGCGCGGCCCGGACATGCTGCACGACGTCGCGGGCAGCTGGGCGACCGACGCCGGCTACCCGGACGGTTACCAGTGCGCCAAGCTCAGCACGCTCGAAGTCAACATGCACAGCTCGCTGCTCGTCTTCAAGGGTGACGTGCTGGTGCACGGCGGCAGCTACGACGGCGTGACGAACGGCGACAGCGTGCCCTTCGTCGAACAGCTCAACGGACTCGGTCACTGACTCCAGATCGGCGGGTGGCGGTCCAGCCAGGGCTGGGCCGCCTCCAGCTGCGCGGCGAGCGCCAGCAGT
Source organism: uncultured Actinomycetota bacterium (assembly GCA_963850835.1). GTDB lineage: Bacteria > Actinomycetota > Actinomycetes > Mycobacteriales > Jatrophihabitantaceae > Jatrophihabitans. The sequence goes on from CAWKNB010000016.1 coordinate 180,109, forward strand.
GGCGCCTCGCCGCCCGGCCTGCCGACCAGCATCATGCCGATCGGGAGGCCCTCGCGGCTCCAGAACAGCGGCAGCGAGATCGCCGGTTGGCCGGTCGTGTTGTAGATGGCCGTGTACGGGGTGAACCGCTTCTGCCGCTCGAAGTCTTCGGCCGGGTCGCCGTCCGGCTGCTGGAACCAACCCACCGGGCGAGGCAGCAATGCGAGCGTCGGGGTGAGCACGGCGTCCAGGTGCGCGCTGGCAGCGATGCCCTTTCGGGCGTAGCTGTTCAGCGCGGCGAGCGAGCCCGCGAAGGCCGCTGCACCGACCGCGGCGCCGCGCTCGCGCAGGTGTCGGGTCAGCGGGCGCAGCAGCTGCTCGCGTCCGGGCGGGATCAGCGCCGCCGCGGCCGACACCGTCCACACGGTCTCGAAGTGCGAGACAGCCTCCGGTGGGATCGGCGCCGCCACGTCCTCCACCGCATGCCCCAGCCCGGCCAGCAATGCGCTCGCGCGCTCCCACGCCTCGCGCACCTGCAGATCCACCTCGGACTCGATCGGCGAGTCGAGGTAGCGGCCGATCCGCAGCTCACCGACGTCGCGGTCGCACCAGTCCAGGTAGGTCTCGCCGCGCGGCAGCGGGTCACGGGCGTCCGGATCGCCGGGCTGCGGTCCGGCGGTGGCGTCGAGGAACGCCGCCGCATCGCGCACCGTGCGGGCCAGCGGGCCGAGCACGGACAACCGGGTCGCGTCCAGATCGACCGGCCCGCGCGAGATCCGTCCGCGCGAGGTCTTGAGCCCGACCAGCCCGCACACGCTGGCCGGGATGCGGATCGACCCGCCGCCGTCGCTGCCCTGGGCGAGGGGGACGAACCCGCTGGCCACCGCCGCGCCTGCTCCCCCGCTCGACCCGCCGGCCAACCGTCGCGGGTCCCACGGGGTGCGTGCCGGCGGCCCGATGTCGGTCTCGGTGTAGCAGGGCAGCCCGATCTCCGGCGTCGACGTCTTGCCGAGGCTGATCGTCCCGGCCCGACGCAGCAACGTCACCACGGTGTCGTCGTAGTCGGGCACGAAGTCGGCGAAGGCGGCCGAGCCGAGCTTGGCCGGGATCCCCGCGACCATGTTCAGGTCCTTGATCGCGGTCGGCACGCCGAGCAGCGGCGGCAGGTCGTCCGACTCGCGCACCAACCGCTGCGCCGCCAGCGCTTCGGCACGCGCTCGGTCGGCGGTGACCGTGACGAACGCCCCGATCTGCCCGTCCAGCCGCTCGATCCGCTCGAGCGCGTGGTCGACGAGGTCGACCGGGCTCACCTCGCCGCGTCGTACGGCTGCGGCGGCCTCCAACGCGGTGAGGTCGTGCAGGTCCGGCATTTCGGGGTCCCCTCAAAAGCGTGGAGCGTTTTTTGCGGAGCGGTTTCGTGGGGTGATCAGACTGCCGGCGCGACGGTGACCTTGGGCGGGTGCAGCACCAGATAGGGCTCCCAGGACGGGTCGCGGCTGGCCCAGCCCATCACCACCGCGACGGTCGCGGGCGGGGCGGCCGGCGGCGTGGGCAGGTGCCAGCCGATGTCGGACAGCAGGCGATCACCCTTGCGGTGGTTGCACCGCGCGCAGGCGGCCACGACGTTCGTCCAGGTGTGCAACCCGCCACGTGAGCGCGGCCGCACGTGGTCGATGGTGTCGGCCCGCCCGGCGCAGTAGGCGCAGGTGTGGGCATCGCGGTCGAGAACCGCGCGCCGGGTGAGAGGCACTTCACGGCGGTAGGGCACCCGCACGAAGCGAGCCAGCCGCACCACGGTGGGGATCGGGACCGACAGTCGCTCGGAGTGCATGAAGGCGTCGCTGGACTCGAGAACGACCGCCTTCTCGGCCAGGACGAGGACCACGGCACGGCGCAACGGCACGACGCACAACGGCTCGTACGTCGCGTTGAGCACCAGCGCTGCACCCATCGCGTCTCCGTTCTGGACACAGTCAACCCGACGCAGGCCCGCCGCGCCACGCAGTTGCGATGCGTGTCGCACCCATTCCGACCGTCGATGACGCCACAGGACGCTGTGCCGGATTTGCGATCGCCCGACCCCGCCATGGCATCGTGAGCCCGATGCATCACCCCGTAGCGCTGCGCATTTCGGCATTGCCGGAGTTCGTCGAGGACCACCGCAAGGTACTCATCCAGACGCCCATCCGCATCGCGATCATCATCGTCGCCGCGATCCTCATCAGGTGGATCCTGCGGCGGATGATCGACCGCGCTCTGCGCCCCGCCGCCAACGGTGAGATGCCGCGCCTCCTGCGGCCGTTCAAGGAGCGCATCGAGTCGACCGACGTGCTCGAGGCAAGGGGAATCCTGTCCGAACGGCGGCGCCAGCGCGCTGCCACGCTCGGCTCGGTGCTCAAGTCCGCGACCACGATCACCGTGTGGGTCATCGCGGTGCTGATGATCCTCGGCGAGCTGAACTTCGACCTCGCCCCGTTCATCGCCGGCACCTCGATCGTCGGTGTCGCGTTGGCCTTCGGCGCACAGAACATCGTGAAGGACTTCCTGTCCGGGCTGTTCATGCTCTTCGAGGACCAGTACGGCGTCGGTGACGTCATCGACTTCGAGAAGGCGACCGGCACCGTCGAGGCCGTGAACCTGCGCATCACCCGGCTGCGCGACGTCAACGGCACGGTCTGGTACGTCCGCAACGGCGAAGTGGTGCGTGTCGGCAACAAGAGCCAGGGATTCGCGCAGGTCGTGCTCGACATCCCGATCGACGCGTGGGCCGACCTTGCAGCCGCTTCGCAAGCGATGCTCGACGTCGGAACCACGATGGCGAGCGAGGAGGCGTGGAAGCCGGTCTTCCTCAGCGCACCGGAGGTGCAGGGCGTCGAACAGATGACCCGCGAGGAGACGGTGATCCGATTGGTGGCCAAGGTGCGCCCACTCGAGCAGTGGCGCACCGCGCGCGAGTTGCGCCGGCGGATCCGCGAGCGCCTGGACACCCTCGACATCGACAGCCGAGTGCCACGGGACGGCTCGCCGCCGGAGCCGCCGACGACCAGCGGCACCGACTGAGGACCTCAGCTCAGCGCGCCCAGCGCCTCCAGCACACCCCGGTGCAGGGTCGGGAACGCGTAGTGCATGGTCAGCATGGTCGTCACCGGTACCTGCGCGTGGACGGCCAGCGTCAGCATGCCGAGCAGCTCGCCGCCGTAGGGCCCGACGACCGTTGCGCCCACCAGCACGCCGCGATCGACGTCCTCGACCACCTTGATGAAGCCGTCGTTCCCGGGGCCGTGGATCCAACCGCGGGAGTTGGCCGAGATCTGCTGGACGCCCACCCGCACGGTCAATCCGGCGTCGCGGGCCTGCTGCTCGGTCATCCCCACCCGGCCCACCTCGGGGTCGGTGAAGGTGGCCCAGGCCAGTCCGTGGTAGCCGCCGTAGGGCTCGTCGCGGCCCAGCAGGTGCGCGGTGAGCACCCGCGCCTGCCACACGCTGACATGGGTGAAGGCACCTCGGCCGGTGATGTCGCCCACCGCGTAGAGGCCGTCGACCGGCACGTCGTCGTGCTGGACCTGCATGTGCTCGTCGACGGGCAGGGTGCGGGCGCCCGGGTCGAGGCCGAGCGTGTCCAGCCCGATGTCCGACAGGTTCGGGCGCCGGCCGGCCGCCACCAGCACGTGCTGTCCGGTGGCGATGGTGCCGTCGGCGAGTTCGACGCCGACCCCGTCACCGCCGCGCGTGACCCGGGTGATGCCGACGCCCTGGTGCACGGTGATGCCCTCGCGCTCGAACACCTCGGCCACCACCCGTCCCGCGTCCGGCTCCTCGGGCATGAGCAGGTGCGGCGCCCCCTCGATGAGCGTCACCCGGGTGCCGTAGCGGGCGATGCCCTGCGCGAGTTCGCAGCCGATCGCCCCGCCGCCGATCACGACGAGCGACTCGGGCGCGGTGCGGATCCGCAGGACCTCGCGGTTCGTCCACACCAGCTCGTCGACGCCGCGCGGCAGGTCGGCCAGACCGTCGATCGGCGGCATCGCGGGCGCGGTGCCGGTGGCCACCACGACGTGCGCTGCGGTGTGCGTCTGTCCACCGGCCTCGACGCGGATGCGGCCCGCGTCGTCGCGGCCGGCGAGGCGGCCGGTGGCGCGGGTGAAGATGCCGCCCTGCCCCTCGAACCGCTCGACCGCGACCGTGTCGTTCCAGTCGTCGGTGGCCTCGTCGCGGATCCGGCGCGCCACCGGGGCGAAGTCGGGGTGCAGGTCGGCGTGCCCGGCCAGTTGGTCGACCCGGCCGCCCTCGCCGAGCACGTCGGCACCGCGCAGCACCATCTTCGACGGGATGCAGCCGAAGTAGGGGCACTCGCCGCCGAGGAGCCGTTCGTCGATCCCGAGCACCGAGCGCCCGGCCTCGGCCAGCCGCCCGGCCACCTCTTCCCCACCCGGGCCCATCCCGATGACGATCAGGTCGTAGTCCATGCGTCAGAACGTATCGGCGGGTCGGCCACAATGGACGGGTGACTGGCTTACCGGACGGAGACGGTCGCGCCGACACCTTCTACGAAGCGGTCGGCGGCGAGGAGACCTTCCGCCGACTGGTCGACGCGTTCTACGCAGGAGTGGCCGAGGACCCGATTCTGCGGTCCCTCTATCCCGAGGACGATCTCGGCCCGGCATCCGAGCGGCTGCGGATGTTCCTCATCCAGTACTGGGGCGGCCCGACGACCTACTCCGAGCAGCGCGGGCACCCGCGGTTGCGGATGCGGCACGTCCCGTTCGCGATCAACGCCGCAGCGCGCGACGCCTGGCTGGGCAGGATGCGCGCCGCACTGGACACCCTCGACCTGCCACCGGCCTACGAGCAGACGCTGTGGAACTACCTGAGCGCCGCGGCGGAGTCGTTGCGCAACACCCCGGGTTGAACCGCTCGCGCCGGCCTGCACAATGGTGGTCGTGTCCAAAAGCGCTTACAACTCTCGGCCCTGGTGGGCGTCGGCCGTCATGTACCAGATCTACCCGCGCAGCTTCGCCGACGGCAACGGCGACGGCACCGGCGATCTGATCGGCATCCGCGAGCGGCTCGACCACCTCGTCGAGCTCGGCGTCGACGGCGTGTGGATCTCGCCGTTCTACCGCTCGCCGATGATCGACGGCGGCTACGACGTCGCGGACCCGTGTGACGTCGATCCGATCTTCGGCACCCTCGCTGACTTCGACGCGATGCTGTCGGCCGCCCACGAGCGCGGCCTCAAGGTGACCATCGACATCGTTCCCAACCACTTCTCGAGCGAGCACCGTTGGTTCCAGGCGGTCCTGAACGGCGGTCCGGACGCACCCGAGCGGGAGCTGTTCGTGATCCGGCCCGGTCGCGGCGCGAACGGCGACGAGCCGCCGAACAACTGGCCGTCGACCTTCGGCGGCCCGGCCTGGACCCGGCTGCCCGACGGCGAGTGGTACCTGCACCTGTTCGCTCCGCAGCAGCCCGACCTCAACTGGGCCAACCCGGCGGTGCCGGCGGAATTCGAGCGGATCGAGCGGTTCTGGCTCGACCGCGGCGTCGACGGGTTCCGGGTCGACGTCGGCCACTCGATGGCGAAGGAGCCCGGCCTGCCGGACATGGACCTGTCGATCCTCGAGCGGGTCGACGGCATGGTCCCGATGCGCTCGATCCTCGATCCCCGCTGGGATCGCGACCAGGTGCACGACTATCACCGCGGGATGCGGCGGGTACTCGACTCCTATCCCGGCGACCGGATGGCCGTCGGCGAGGTATGGGTCTCCGACAGCGAGCGGCTGGCGCGCTACGTGCGACCGGACGAGCTCAACCTCACCTTCAACTTCGAACTCGCCGAGGCCACCTGGGCTGCCGGCGACTTCCGCAAGGCGATCGAGGACTCGCTGGCCGCCATGGCCGCGGTGGCCGCGCCGTGCACCTGGGTGCTCTCGAACCACGACATCCACCGGGTGGCCACGCGTTACGGCGGCGGCCCGCTCGGCGTGCAGCGCGCCCGGGCGGCGGCCCTGGTACAGCTGTCGCTGCCCGGCGCGGCCTACCTCTACAACGGCGACGAACTCGGGCTGGAGAACGTCGACCTGCCCGACGACGCGTTGCAGGACCCGACCTGGGAGCAGACCGGGCACACCGATCGTGGCCGCGACGGCGAGCGGGTGCCGCTGCCGTGGAGCGGCGACGCGCCGCCGTACGGGTTCACGACCTCGCCGACAACGTGGCTGCCGATGCCCTCCTACTGGGCCCCGCTCACCGTCGCCGCTCAGGCCACCGACGCGCAGTCGACGCTCTCGCTCTACCGGGCGACACTGCGCCTGCGGCGCACGCTGCCCGAGCTGCAGACCGAGGAGATCGAGCTGCTCGATGCACCGCTCGGGTGCGTGGCCTACCGGCGCGCGACGTTGACGGTCTGGCTCAACGCCGGCGACGCCGCCGTGCCGATGCCGGCCGGCGACCTCGTCCACGCGTCGGGGCCGGTCGGCGCCGAACTGCCACCGGCCACCGCCGTGTGGGTACGCAGCTGACGATCACCGGAACGGAATCCACGCGCTGCGCCGCAACGACGTCAGGTCGCTGACCGCGAGCCCGCCGCCGGACATCGTCCAGATCGACGATCCGATGACGAGCGTGCGCTCGATGCCGCCCGGGTCCGCGCCGCCGCCCGGGTTGCGGATGGTCCCGACCGTCTGCAACCCGTTGCGCGCGACGTGCAACACGAGAGCGGCGCCCGACTGGTCCTCGTTCCACGAATCGATCGGGATCACCGCGGTGCCGGTACGTGGCCAGTACAGGAACGCGTGCGGGTCGATGGGAGTCTCGGACGGAGTGTGGGCGCGTGTGATGCGGTCGAGCCGGCGCGGCTGGGCGTTGTCGCTGATATCGAAAAGCGAAACTTGCAGCCCGGTGACCATCTGATTGCCGTTGCTGTTGCGCACGTCCTGCCCGACCCCGAGTAGTCGCCCGTCGCCGGTCGGGTGCAGGTAGTCGGAGTAGCCGGTGATCTTCAGTTCGCCGGCGGCGCGCGGATGTGCCGGGTCGTGCAGGTCGAGCACATACAGCGGGTCGACCGACTCGAACGTGACCACGTAGGCCAGCGGGCCGAGGAATCGCACCGCGTGCACCTGCTCGCCGTGACCCAGGCCGCCGACGTGTCCGATGACGCGCAGCGTGCCCGCGTCGAGGGTATAGACGGCGCTGACCGGGTGCCCGCCCGCCGAGGTGGTGCTCACCACCCGCAAAGCGTTGCGATACAACGACATCGAGTACGAGTCGGAGACCAGTCCGGGCACCCGGCCCGAGCCGAGGTAGTCCGGGCGGCCGGTACCAGCGATGTCGAACCGATGCAGTTCGGTGACCGTTGCGGTTGTGCTGGCGACGTAGAGATCGCCGGCGGTGGCGTAGGCGCTCGTGCCGTCGGCGGTGATGGACACCGGGACGAGGTCGCGTCAGGTCACCGCCGAGCCCGATCGTGTAGACGGTCAGGATTGATGCTCCGGTGTAGTCGCTCGGGTGGCGTACGGCGTCGCAGGGCACGGTGCGGGTGTTGCTGGTGCCGTCGGTGGTCACCGAGTAGCGCGGCAGCCACGCCGACAGCGGCGCGGCCTCGACAGCTTTGCGGTTGGTCGCGCGTTGGTGCGCGGGAGCGGCAGGCTTGATCGGGATCGGAAACCTGAACGTCGGTGTGCTGCGCACGATCAGGCGAACCGTGCCGTCGACCATCCGGGCCGCCACGAAACCGGCCGGTGTGTGGAAGCTGCTCACGACCGACGGGGTGCCGTGCAGGTCGACGAGCAACGCGGTCGTGGTCGTGGCGTAGCCGTACGGGGACACGGGCACGGGCCCGGCGGGCATGGTCATCGCACCCGCGAAGAGCACGAGCGCGCGGTTGCCGCGCATCAGCAACTGCGCAGCGTCCGCACCGGCGTACATCGACAGATCCAGCGTCCCGACGATGCGATGGGTGGCCGCGTCGACGACGCGCAGCACCCCGCCGCTGATCGACACCACGCGGCGGCCGTCGGTGACGAGGGTGTCGGGTTCCCCGATGCCGCGTTCCTGCGTGTTCGTGGTGGAGTGCGGTGCGGTGGGAGCAGCCGCCGCGCCGGTTGCGTCGACGCGATCGCCGGCCGCCGGCGCGACGACCGCGCCGCGGATCTCGCCGCCGTAGGAGCCCGGCAGCCCCCACTCGGTCACGTGGGCACTGGTGTGCGTGCGCAGGCCGTGCAGCAGCGGTGCGCAGCCGTCATACGAACTGAGCAGCATCGCCGGCGGGTGCGCACGGCCCGGCCGGTCGGCGGCGCTTCCCGCGCCGCCCGATCCCGTGGGCGCGAGCGGCGCAGTGGGCTTGCCGGCGCCGGAGCAGCCGGCCGCGAGCACGGCCGCGAGCGCGCCCGCCAGTGCGACGCCGCGTCGTCCGTGCAGCGCGCGGGTTCGGCAGCGCCGGGCCGGGCCGGATGGGCGGTCGGGACGTTCGTCGACTTCGGACACGACGTTCTCCTCGAGGCGGATGCTGCTGCCCGAGGAGACGCGGTGGCCGGCGCCGCAGGTTCCAATCCGCGGAATCGTCAGCGCACGGTGACGGTCAGTTGCTGTCCGGCCCGCTCCAGGTAGACGGTGCCGTAACCGGCCACCACCCGGATCCATCGGCCTGCGACATCGACGTGGACCTGCCCGCCGCGTGGCGCAAAACCCATCCGCAGCAGGGCACTGAGAGCCCGGAGCGTGACCGCGGCCTGGGTTCCGTCGTCGCCCGACACGGTCAGAACGGTGGCGTCCAGCAACGCGTCGGCGACCGCCGCACGCGGCTGCGCACCCGGCACGCGCTCACGCGCCGCGGCTTCCTCGAGCGTCAAGGCGCCCTGTCGTACCAGCCCGCGCACGACGTGGTCGGGCACCGAGTCGACGCGCCGCCAGCCGATCAGGGGTGGGCGCCCCGAACGCCACTGCGTGTCGCGGAGTACGGGCTGCACAGACTCCGGTGCGTCGAACCAGGCGAGCACCTCGCTCGCCCGCAGGGTCATGTCGGCGGTCGCCGCGTCGGGCCCGGGCGCCGCGGATGATCCCGGCGCCGCCTGCGGCGCGCGGCGGACCGTGCGCGACACCAGCACGCCGAACGGCAACCGCACCAGCACCGTCGCGGTCTGCGGACCGAACTGCAACCGGACCAACGCACGCTCGTCGAGGCGCACTGCCCGGCGCAGGACCGGAACCAGTTCGGTCAGCGCCGCGCGGTCGTCAGCCGTCAGCACTGTCGTCCGCGAAACCGATCAGGATCTCCCGCTCCTCCGCGGTCAGCCGACGTGGTCGGCCCATCGCGAAGTCGAACGTGACGCAGCGGGTGGCGGCGCGGGCAACCAACTTCCCGTCGTCGAAAACCTCGTAGCTCACGATGAACTGCGCGCCGCGCACCTGCTCGATCCACAACTCCAGTCGCAGTGGTTGCGGGTGGTAAACCACCGGCAACAGGTAGTCGATCTCGTGCCTCGAGATCACCGTGCCGGTCGAGAACTTGCCGTCGTCGCGGTGGAAGAACATCGCCACCCGCGCCTGCTCGAGGTATTCGAGGTAGGCCGAGTTGTTGATGTGCCGATAGGCGTCCATGTCCGACCAGCGCATGGGCACCTCGTGCACGAACCGGGCCACGGCAATGCCTGGTCAGTCGCGGCTGAGCTTGCGGTGAGTCACAGCGTGCGGGCGGGCCGCATCCGCGCCGAGGCGCTCGATCTTGTTCCGCTCGTAGGAATCGAAGTTGCCCTCGAACCAGAACCAGTTCGCCGGGTTCTCGTCGGTGCCCTCCCACGCCAGGATGTGCGTGGCGATCCGGTCCAAGAACCACCGGTCGTGGCTGGTGATCACCGCACACCCCGGGAACTCGAGCAGGGCGTTCTCCAGGGATCCCAGGGTCTCGACGTCGAGGTCGTTGGTGGGCTCGTCGAGCAGCAGCACGTTGCCGCCTTCTTTGAGTGTCAAGGCCAGGTTGAGCCGATTGCGCTCGCCACCGGACAGCACACCGGAAGGTTTCTGCTGATCGGGGCCCTTGAATCCGAATGCGGAAACGTATGCACGCGAAGGCATCTCGACCTGGCCGACGTTGATGTAGTCCAGGCCGTCGGACACGACCTGCCACACATTCTTCGCCGGGTCCAACCCACCGCGGCTCTGGTCGACGTAGCTCAACTTGACGGTCTCGCCGACCACGAGGTCGCCGGAATCAGGCTTCTCCTGCCCGATGATCATCTTGAACAGGGTGGTCTTGCCGACTCCGTTGGGACCGATCACGCCGACGATGCCACCGCGCGGCAAGGAGAACGAGACGTCCTTGAGGAGCAGCTCGCCGTCGAAGCCCTTGTCGAGGTGCTTCGCGTCGACCACGACCGTGCCGAGCCGCGGACCGGGCGGGATCTGGATCTCCTCGAAGTCGAGCTTGCGGGTCTTCTCCGCCTCGACCGCCATCTCCTCGTAGCGCTGCAGGCGTGCCTTGCTCTTCGCCTGGCGGCCTTTGGCGTTCTGTCGCACCCAGTCCAGCTCGTCGCGCAGACGCTTCTGCAGCTTCTGGTCCTTCTTCCCCGCGACCTCGAGACGTTCGGCCTTCTTCTCCAGATAGGTCGAGTAGTTGCCTTCGTAGGGATACGCCCGGCCGCGGTCGAGCTCGAGAATCCATTCGGCCACGTTGTCGAGGAAGTAGCGGTCGTGCGTGACCGCCAGGACCGTGCCCGGATACTTCGCCAGGTGTTGTTCGAGCCACTGCACACTCTCGGCGTCGAGGTGGTTGGTGGGCTCGTCGAGCAGCAGGAGATCCGGCTGCTCGAGCAGCAGTTTGCACAGTGCCACTCGGCGTCGCTCGCCACCGGAGAGGTGGGTTACCGCCTCGTCGCCCGGCGGGCAGCGCAGCGCGTCCATCGCCTGCTCGATACGGCTGTCGAGCTCCCAGCCCTCGGCGTGCTCGATCGTCTCCATCAGCTCGCCCTGCTCGGCGAGCAGGGAGTCGAAATCGGCGTCCGGCTCGCCCATCGCGTTCGAGACCTCCTCGAACCGGGCGAGGGTCGCGCGCAGGTCCGCCACCGCCTCCTCGACGTTGCCGCGGACGGTCTTCGTCTCATCCAGCGGCGGTTCCTGCTGCAGCAGGCCGACGGTGGCGCCGGGCGACAAACGCGCATCACCGTTGGAGGCCTGGTCCAAGCCGGCCATGATCTTGAGCACGCTCGACTTGCCGGCGCCGTTGGGACCGACCACACCGATCTTCGCCCCCGGCAGGAAAGCGAGGGTGACGTCGTCGAGGATCACCTTGTCGCCGTGCGCTTTTCGCACCTTCTGCATGGTGTAGATGAACTGAGGCACTATCCGTCCTTGCTGGTCGTCGTGTTGTCGAACTGGCCGCGTACCTGCCGCCCCAGAACCCGACTGCTCCGCTGCACCGCGACGGTGCCCGATGTCGGCCGGTTTCGTCCAGTGTCCCAGTTCGTCGGACCCGTTGTTCCGAACTCCCCGTGCACGTCATCCGCAAAGCCGAGATCGGGTGACCTTGCTCACCGAATTTCACCGTTGTCACACATCGGCAACGGGGCCCCGACCGGGCGCTCGGACCCCCAGGAACACTGCGCCGCAGCCGGGTGACCCGACGCCGGTGGCGCAAAACGCGCGGAGGCCCTCCCGGGGCTCTGGCGCCATGAGGAGTTTGTTGCAGGCGAAATCATGTGGCAGCGTGCCTGCAGGTCGCGGTCGCCGAGGAAGGCGATTGCTGCGCCGGTCAGGGACGGCGCACCACCGCAGCCCATCGCCACAAGCGGTGGCCGGTCGGCGGCCCCGGGTTCCCCGAGCAGGCATGACCGCTGCAGACCAGATCGATCATCGAGCGGCCGCGCTGATGCGTGACCAGAGGCGTCGCGGGGACGCCACCCGGATCAACGTATCGGCGCTGCGGCGTCGTCACGAGAGGTTTTGCATGTCCAATCGCTCCTACGCCCCACGCCATGCTGGGGAAATCCAGCCGAGCACCGGCGACTCCGGGCACCGCACCGCCCGTCGGGTGACCGCCGTCATCGGCACCCTCGGCGTCGCGGCCGTCGTCAGCACCTCGATCGCCGGTGCCGCCGACGCCACGACCAGCTACGCCGTCTGGGACCGCGTCGCCAACTGCGAGAGCAACAACCACTGGCACATCAACACCGGCAACGGCTTCTACGGTGGGTTGCAGTTCTCCGCCGGGACCTGGTCTGCCAAGGGCGGACACAAGTACGCCCGCCAGGCCCACCTCGCGACCCGCGTCGAGCAGATCGAGGTCGCGCGCCGCGTCCTCGCATCGCAGGGTCCGGGCGCCTGGCCGGTGTGCGGCCCGCGCGCCGGGCTGACGCGCAGCAGCGGTCACGCGACCCGCGCCGCCCTCCCGCGAGTGGCCGGCACCGTGAGCCACCCGGTCGCGCACACGACGCACAAGAAGAAGCACCACGCGACGAAGCACCACGCGAAGAAGCACCACGCGAAGAGCCACCACAAGTCGCGCACCCATCACGGTGCGACCTACAAGGTGCGCTCCGGCGACACCCTCGCCAAGATCGCGCGCAAGCTGCACGTGTCCGGCGGCTGGCACGCCCTCTACCGGGCGAACCACACGCACATGTCGAACCCGAACGTGCTGCACATCGGCCAGGTTCTGCGCCTGCCCTGATTCACCGAGCGCCAGCACACCGGCCCGGACCGCGCATCGCGGTCCGGGCCGGTGTCGTTCGCCGACATGACCGATGCGTTGCTGCTGCAGGGCCCGTCCCCCGTTCAGGACGCCGCGGCCAACTGGTCGTCGGTACTCGCGGGGGTCACTCCCGGCACGACCCATTCCGGTTCGGTGTCGTCGGCCGGCCCGGACGCGGTGTCCTCGAGATCGAGCCAATGGTCACTCTCGTCGGCGGGAACGCCTTCGGCGTCACGGGTGATGGTGACCGTCGGCGCCGACCGGTAGACGCGGTCGAAGCGGCTCACGCCGCGGGACAGGTCGTGCCCGACGGCCGTGGCCTCGAGCTCGTAGCTGGTCCGAACGGCTTCGTTCACGGTGTATTCGCGGGTGTAGTACCGCCCGGTCACGATCACCGGTTGCCCCTTCTGCAGAGATTCGTCGACGTTCTCGCCCATCGCGCGCCAGCAGGTGACGTTGACGTACAGCGTCGAGTTGTCGACCCACCGGCCCTGCTCGCGATCGAAGCGGCGCGAGGTGGACGCGACCCGGAAATTGGTGACCGTGTTGCCGTTCTTGGTGCGCCGCATCCGCGGGCGGTCGACCACGTTGCCGACGAGGGTCATGGTGGTGTCGTTCATCGCTTACTCCCTGGTTGGTGATCCGGAACTGACCGGTGACGCCGATCCGGCGCGTGCCAACGAAACCGCGGACCGGCACGCGACGCGGCGAACGGCGGGAAACTGTGGACGACTCCGGTGCCTGTGGACGGTGTCCGGCGAACCTGTCCGGAGGTCGTGCTATCGCCGCGGATCGCCACATCGGACAGGTACCCTGCGACGACGAGCCCCCGTAGCTCAGCGGATAGAGCGCCCGCCTTCTAAGCGGTCTGTCGCAGGTTCGATCCCTGCCGGGGGCACTGCTCGAAAACCCGCTCCGGAGAGGACCATTCGTGCCTGCACGATTTCGTGTGCGACGTTCCCGGGTGCACGGCCGCGGTGTCTTCGCGGTCGCGGATCTGCCCGCCGAGGAGGAGTTGATCGAGTACCGCGGCGAGGTCATCGCGTGGGAGACCGCGCACGAGCGCTACGCCGACTCCGACGCCGAAGACGGTCACACGTACTTCTTCGACCTGGGCGACGGGACAGTGATCGACGGCGGTCGCCGCGGCAACGCCGCGCGGTTCATCAATCACGGTTGCGATCCGAACTGCGAGGCCGTCGACGATGAGGGGCGCATCTTCATCCGCACCGTCCGCCCGATCGGGACCGGCGAAGAATTGTTCATCGACTACCAGCTCACCATCGACGAACCGCTGACTGCCGAGCTCCGCGAGACCTATGCGTGCCGCTGCGGTGCGGCCTCGTGCCGCGGAACGATGCTCGGCGTCTGAGTCAGCGCGTCACCGGCCGCCTGGCCCGGCGCCGCCGCCGAACTGCCGACCGCCCGCTCCGGCCCCACCACCCGTCAATCCGCTGAGCGATCCGTTGCTGCCGCGACGGTTGATGGTGTTCGTCGACGACGGGATCGACGCGCCGATGTCGGCGATGATCACCTTGTCGCCTGCCGACAGGCCGGATTTCACCTGCACCTGGTCGGCACCGACCACACCGACGGTGACCAGCTTGGTGGCCGACTTCCCGCCGCTGTAGACATCGACCGTGTGTCGCGTGCCGATGGCGTGGACCGCCGACAGGGGCACCGTCAGCACTCCGGCGGCCTTACCGACGTCGATCGCAACGCTCGCGCCCATGCCGTCGTAGAGCGAGCTGTAGGTCTTGTCGAGTTGCACGGTGACCGCGTAGGTCGACGACGTTCCCGTGCTGCTGCCCGAGTTGAGCACCCCGACATAGGAAACCTTCGCCGGCACCGGCGTTGACCGGCCGTCGACGGTGACCTGCGCGTCCTGCCCGACCTTCACCAGGTCGATGTCCGAGAGGCTGATCGACAAATCGACGGACAGCGCGCCGGTGCCGACGACCGAGACCGCACTCGTCGACGACGACGCGCTCACGCTCTTGCCCTTGGTGAGCCCGACAGAACCGACGATGCCCGCGATCGGGCTGCGCAGCGTCGCGTTCGAGAGATCCTGCTCGGCGATCTGCACCTCGATCTCGGCCGCGTCGATGGCCTTGGTGTCCGCGGCGATCTGTTCGGCCGTGACGGTCTTGCCGCCGGAGCTGGTCGCGGAGCCGCCGGCTCGTCGACCCACCGGCAGACTGACCACTCGATTGACCGGTCGATCCGGTGCCGCGCGACGTGGTTCCGGTGCCTGTGCCCGACCCGGTGCCACCTGACGTCGACCCGGTACCACCCGAGCGGGTCCCGCCCGACGAGCCGGACGAGCCGGTCCGTTCGGTGGAACCGGTGTTTCCGGTGGAGCCCGTGCGCCCGGTCGAGCCCGTGTTCCCGGTGGAACCGGTGCCGCCGCCCGCCGCGCTCATCGACTTGATCGCTGCGGTCAGCGTCGCGAGCGTGGCGTCGAGTGAGGTGGCGGCGTTGTCGACGGCAGTCTGGCCGGACTTGACGTCTTGCAGGGCGGAGGCCGAACAGGTGTCGGTCGTGCTGTCACCGGACGTGGCGATCTGCACCGTGTACGTTGCGTCCGGCGTGAGGCCGGTGAACGAGTACACGCCACCGTCGGGGAGGTTGGCGGTCCGCACCGAGTTCCCGTCGGAGTCCGACACCGTTACCACCACCGCGCCGTTCCCGGCGTTGCCGGCGAGCATGCCGTCGCTGCCGATCGTGACCTTCGTACGGGTCGACGAACCCGAGCTCCCGACACAGCCCTTGACCAACGTGTTCACAGAGGCGTTCTGCTGCTGGATCGCGACGTCGAGCTTGTGCTGCGCCAGCTTCACCGCATTCTGCGCGCCGGCCAGCGATGAACCCGACGAGCTGGGCGTGGCGGGTTTCACCGCGGCCAACAGCACGACGTCGGTGCTGCTGGTGGTCGCACTTGCCGTCGTCACGCTGCCCGACCAGTTCGACGTGTCCGAGGTCGACGAGGTGGACGTCGTCGTGGTGCCGTTCGCCTGGGCTTCCTCGTCGTCGGCCAGCTTCTGCTTGGCTTGCGCCAGAGTGGTCTTCGAAGAGGTGACGGCCCCCTCCAGCGAGGTGCCGTCGATCGTGGCGAGCACCTGACCGGCGCTCACCTTGTCACCGACGGCCACTCGCACTGCGTTCACGGTGCCGCCCGAGGCGAAGGAGACGGTTGCGGTCTTGCGTGCGGCGAGCGTGCCGTCGGAGTCGACGGTCTGGCTCACGTCGCCGCGTTGCACGGTCGCCAGCCGGTACTGCGGTCCGTCGGGCCCGTGCAGTGCCCAGGCGGTGCCGGCGCCGGCCACGAGCAACACCGCGACGAGACCACCGACGATCAGCTTGCGCCGCCGTCGGCGACGCCGCCGGAGCCGAGGGTCGACAGCGATCTCGTCAGCCATTGCGGCTACCGAAACTGGCGCCCGCCGGCGGCGCACCACTCGGCGCCGCCCCGCCACCTGCCGGGTTCGTGCCACCCCGGTTGCCATATGTCCCGCCGAAGGCGTTGCACGAGCCGTTGACCTTGCTGCTCAATGCGATCGAACTGGCCGTCACGGCGCCCTGCGCATTGGTCTTGCCCTGCCCGATCGCGCAGAGCCCGACCCTCGCCGACGACCCTGTCGTGCTGGCGGTCTGCGTGTACGTGGTCTTCGAGGTGACGGTGATCGTGCCGGTGCCAGTGGTCGTGGCCGTCGAGTTGGCGGTGCGCCGTTCGGTCGTCACCTTGACCGTGGAGCCGGACACCGAGGTCACCTTGCCGGAGACGCCGCCGCCGAACCCGCCCGGGAAGTTGCGACGCGCCCCGGACCGGGCGCCGGACGGGATGTTGGTGGGCGTGCCGGACGGTCGTGCGGTCGGTGCGCCGGAGGGCCGGGTACGGCCGGCGCCGCCAGGCCCGAAACCGCCGCCGGTGCAGCGACCGTTGGTGGCCGCGGAGATCCGCACACTCGTGGCGGTCACGGCAGTCGGCGCGGTGGTGCTGCCCGACGAGCCGGACCCGGTGCTCGAAACCGCGAAGACGCAGCTGCCCACCTTGACGTCGGACAGCGTCGCGCTCCTGGTGATGCTGAACCGCGTCGAGCCGGAATAGGTCACCGCGGTCTGGGCGGTGTCGCTCTGCACCTGCAGCGTCTTGCCGCTGACCTGCGCGATCTCGCCCTGTGCGGCAGCCCGCGGGCCGAAGCCGCCCCCGGTTCCGCCGCCGCCACGGTTGGCGCCGCTGCTCTGCGCGCCGGAGGATTGCGCCGACGGCTGGGCGCCGGTCTGCGCGCCCGAGGAGCTCGAGCATGCGGCGATCGCGGCCACGGCGGCAACGCCCAGGGCGGCCACGCCGAGCATCCGACTCGGGTGGGTGGCGAAACGGTGGATCATGACTTTCCTTTTCTGCATCGAGGGAATTCGCATCGAAAGGTCACTCACTGCGCAATGCGTCGATCGGCGCGAGCCGGGCGGCACGGCTGGCGGGGTACACGCCGAACACCAGGCCGATCGCGACCGCGACGACAATCGCGCCGGCCACCGCGGTGTTGGACACGGTGATGGGGTTTGAGATGAAATGCGGGATGATCTTGGCGCCACCGATGCCCAGCGCAGCACCGGCGATGCCACCGACCAGGCCGAGCACCGACGCCTCCACGAGGAACTGACGGCGGATCAGCACCGGCGTGGCACCGAGCGCCTTGCGCAGGCCGATCTCTCGCGTCCGTTCTGATACCGAAACAAGCATGATGTTCATGACACCGATACCGCCGACCAGCAGCGACAGCGCGGCAATACCGCCCAGGAGGATCGTCAGCGTGCTGCTCACCGAGGTGGCGGTCGAGAGCAGCGAATCCTGCGTGGTGATGGTGAAGTCGGCGTTGCTCGCCGAGGTGATGCCGTGACGGGCGAGCAGGACGGCGTCGATCTCCTGATACGCCGCGGAGATGGTGTCGTTCGACCGCGCGGCGACGTAGATCGAGGACAGCGAACTGCGCGACGAGCTCGACGACAGCCGCTGCACCTCGGTCGACAAAGGCACGACCGCGGTGTCATCGAGGTTGCTCGACGAGTCCGAGCCGGCCGAGGCCAGCACCCCCTTCACGGTGAAGGAGATGTCGTTGATCGTGACGGTCTGCCCGACCGGATTCAGAGCGCCGAACAGCTCCTGCGCGGTGCTCGGTCCGAGCACCACCACGGTGCGGGCGTTGTCCTCGTCGGCGGCGGTGATGAACGTGCCGGAGGACACCTTGCGAGCCCGCACCTGCGACCACTGCGGCGTGCTGCCGACGACCGACGTCGTCCAGTTGGTGCTGCCGTTGTCGATCTCCAGCGAGGTGCTCTGCGTCGGCGCGACCGCGGCGACGTCCGGCGCGGCGGTTCTCGACTTCAGCGCGTTCGCATCGTTGATCGTCAAGGTCGCGGCAGACCCGAAGCCGCCACGCACGCCGCTGGAGCTCGTGGAGCTGCCCGGCGAGACGATGAGCAGGTTGCTGCCCAATGCGTTGATCTGGTCGCTCACCGACGTCTTCGTGCCTTCGCCCAGCCCGACGGACAACACCACCGTGGCGATGCCGATCAGGATGCCGAGGACCGTCAGCCCGGAACGCAACCGGTGCGCGCGAACGGCCTGCAGACCGGTGCGCAGGGTCTCCGACCAGTTCACGCGACGCCTTCGAACTCGGGCTGGATCCGGCCGTCGAGCACTCGCACGATCCGGCCGGCGCGCGCCGCGACGTCCGCCTCGTGCGTGATCAGCACGACGGTGCGGCCGGCGGCGCGCAGATCGTCGAACAGGTCGAGCACGTCGGCAGTGGCGTGCGAGTCGAGGTTGCCCGTGGGCTCGTCGGCCAGGATCATCGCCGGCTCGGTGACGATCGCGCGCGCGATCGCGACACGCTGTTGCTGTCCGCCCGACAGCTCGCCCGGACGGTGGTCGAGACGGTCGCCGAGTCCCACGCGGGTGAGCGCCTCCACGGCCCGGGCCCGGCGGTCGTCGCGGCGCAGCCCGGCGTACACCAGCGGAAGCTCGACGTTGCGCAGCGCGGTCAGCGCGGCCAGCAGGTTGAACTGCTGGAAGACGAATCCGATGCGCTGGTTGCGGATCTCGGCGAGCTCCTCCTCACCGAGATCGCTCACGTCCTCGCCGGCCAGCTCGTACGTCCCGCTGCTCGCGACGTCCAGGCAGCCGAGGATGTGCATGAGCGTCGACTTCCCGGACCCCGACGGGCCGATGATCGCGACGTACTCCCCCGCGCGCACGTCGATCGAGACGCCGCTGAGCGCCTCCACCTCGAGCGAGCCGCTGCGATACACCTTGCGGATGTCGCGCAGAGCGATGATCGGCTCGGTCATCGGTTGCCGCCGCCGGGGAAGTTGCCGCCGCCGGCGGGGAAGTTGCCGCCACCGCCGCCGCCACCCGGGAAGTAGCCGCCACCACCACCCGGGAAGTACCCGCCGGTGCGGGTGTTGCCGTTGCGGGTGTTGCCCGTGCCGGTGCCGCCGGTCTGGGTACGGGTGATCGTCTCGACGTAGACCTGTTGCCCCGACTTCAACCCGGAGGTGATCTGCGTCGTGCCGCCGGACGAGAGGCCGGTCTTCACCGTGGTCTTGGTCTTCTTGCCGTTGCTCGAGACGTAGACGTAGACTGCTCGATCCGTCGCGGTGCACCGCGGTGGTCGGCACGGTCAGCACGTTGGTCGCCTGCTTGTAGATGATGGCGACGGTCGCCGAGGCGCCGTCGTGCAGCCCGGTCGGCGATCCGGTCACCGTGATGGTGACCGGGTAGCTCGCGGAACCGGACGAGCTCGAGGAGAGCACCGACACCGAGGTCACGAGGCCGAAGATCGTGTTCGTGACGTTGTCGGTGGTGATCTGCGCCTGGTCGTCCTTGGCGATCAGACCGATCTCGGTGTCGTCGACGGTCGCCGACACGCTCCACTTCTTCATGCCGACGATCACGAAGTCGCCGGATGAGGAACTCGAGGACGAACTGGAGGACGTCGTCGAGTCGGTGTTCGAGCCTCCTGAGCCACCGTTCGAGCCACCACCCGAGCCGGTGCCGGAGC
Organism: uncultured Actinomycetota bacterium; assembly: GCA_963850835.1. Taxonomy (GTDB): domain Bacteria; phylum Actinomycetota; class Actinomycetes; order Mycobacteriales; family Jatrophihabitantaceae; genus Jatrophihabitans. The sequence goes on from CAWKNB010000016.1 coordinate 199,834, forward strand.
CGGGCCGGAGCCCGGTGCCGGAGCCCGACCCGGTCGAGTTGCCGGTGCTGGAACCGTCGCTCGCG
>CAWKNB010000017.1:0-336862 GCA_963850835.1 uncultured Actinomycetota bacterium
GAGCCGCTCGGGTCGACCGGCGGCCGCCTTCAGCGCCGGCGGCTGACGCGCCGGCTGGTGCGCCGGGCAACTCTGCGTGCTCCGAACATCGCTTGCCTCCTGACTGGGGATATCGGGTCGCCGGTGCCTGCCGGGGTCACGACTGGTTGGCGGCCGTGGTCTCGAACTCATGGTGTCGTTGGGCTTCCTCGGCGGTGACGAGGCCGAGGCTCACCAGGTCCAGCGGGCTGATGAAGCCGTCGGAGATGCGGAATCCGCCGGCGCGGAACAGCGCGTCACGAAGTGGCACAGCCCAGTGGTGCTCCAGCAGGATCAGTGCGGCGGCGGAATCGTTCGGAATGTCCTCCAGGACGTCCCAGACGTCTTCCTCGGGCAACAGGTCGAGCCCGTCGGCGCCCGCGGCTGCGCCCGCCTCCGCGCCGACGAGCGCACCTTCCTCGCCGTCGAGGCCGAAACCCAGCAGCGCGCCGATGGTGCTGCCGAGTTCGACGGCCTCCTCACGGGTCAGATTGCTCAGATGCTCGACCTCGACGTCGCCGGCCGCGTCCTTGTAGACGGCCAATGCGTCGATCACGCGCACCGTGTCGCTCTCGCGCAGGCGCTCCAGTTCGGCCTTGATCTCACCGTGGAAATCGGGCCGGGTGAATCCGATCGCGATCAGCTGAACGGGTCCGATGGTCATGTGTTGCTCCAATCGTTGGTGGCGGCGTTGCTATTCGCGGGCGAAGAGTGCGACGGCTTCGCGTTCGAGGTCGACGAAGGGTTCCCCGCTGACGTCGACGGCGACCCGACGCAGCGTGCCGCCGGTGAAGGCCCACGGCGCGTCGCCGGGATAGTCGGAGGTGACGGGTGCGCCGCCGTCGCGGCCGACGTTGAGACCTTCTCCGCCGATCGCGAATTTCCCGGGCTGCGTCTGGATATGGCCTTCGCCGACCTTGCGCTCGCCGTAGTAGAGCGACAGGGTGCCCTGTGCGACGCCCTTCGGTTGCTCGCCGGTCTTGTCGAAGCTGGCCGAGAGCAGGAGATCCGTCCCGGTGGGCACGTCTTCGGTGGCGACGACTCGTTGCTCGGTGATGCCGACGAAGCTGTACGCGTACACCAGGCGGTTGTCCTTGACGTAGAGGCTGTGGCCGCCGAAGCGGCTGCCGTGGGCGAACAATACCCCCTGCGGCGTACTGCCTTCGGCGATGTCGACCTGCGCCGCGATGGCGTACGAGCGGTTCCGGATGTTGACAGCCACCGATTCCGGGACCTCTGCCGCACCGGGCCGGTAGACGTACCGGTCGCGCGGCGCAACGAGTTGCGGACGCGGGGTCAGGATGATCTCCAGGGCGGTCCGGTCGTCGAGCGGGAACGCGTGGTTGATCCCGGCTTCGTAGAACCACAGCCCGATCAGCTCGGTCAGCTTCTCCGGGTTCTCGGCGGCGATGTCGTGCAGTTCGGCCCGGTCCACCTCGGAGTGGTAGAGCTCCCAGGTGTCCTTCTCGAAGTGGCCCCAACCGCCGATCGCCGGGTGGGTCGTGACCGCTTTCCAGCCGTCGTGGTAGATCGCCCTGGTCCCGAGCATCGAGTAGAACTGGGTGTGCCGGGTCGATGGGGTGTCGGCTGCGTCGAAGCTGTACCGCATGCTCACCCCCTGGATCGGGATCTGGGTGACGCCTCGCACGTCTGTGGGTTCCTCGACGCCGAGACAGTCCAGCACGGTGGGCACGATGTCGATGGCGTGGTGATACTGCTCGCGCACCTCGTCGCGGGCCTTGATGCCGGCGGGCCAGGAGATGATGCACGGGTCAGCCGTGCCGCCCTCGAAGGACGCGTAGCGCTTCCACATCTTGAACGGGGTGTTGAACGCCATCGCCCAACCGGTGGAGTAGTGGTTGTAGGTCTTGAGGCCGCCGAGCTCGTCGAGGGCGGTGAGGTTGTTCTCCATCGTGTCCGGGATGCCGTTCATGAACAGCATCTCGTTGACAGAGCCGTTCGGGCCGCCTTCGCCGCTGGCGCCGTTGTCCGAGACGACGATGATGATGGTGTTCTCCAGCTGGCCGATCTCCTCCAGATGGTCGACGAGGCGGCCGATCTGGGCGTCGCCGTGGGACAGGAACCCCGCGTAGACCTCGGCCATCCGCGACGACAACACCTGCTCGTCGGTGGTCATGGTGTCCCACCGGGTCGTCTCGTCGAGCGCCGGGAAGGGTTCCCCGTTCGGCCCGACACGCGTCTTCGGCGTGCCGAGCGGATTGACGGGCGGCAGTTCGGTCTCCTGGGAGACGATGCCCAGTTCCTTCTGCTGCGCCAGCATCGTTTCGCGCGCCTGCTCGTAGCCGGCGTCGAAGCGGCCCTTGTACTTGTCGATCCATTCCTTGGGGACGTGATGGGGAGCGTGGGCGCAGCCCGGTGCGTAATACAGGAACACCGGCCGGTCCGGGGCGATCGCCTTCACGTCATCGATGTACGCGATGGCCTGGTCGGTGATGTCGACGCTGAGGTGATAGCCGTCCTCGGGTGAGTACGGCTGCTCCACCGGGTGGTTGTCGTGGATCAGATCCGGATACCACTGGTTGGTCTCCGCACCGAGGAAACCGTAGAAGCGTTCGAAGCCGCGACCCAGCGGCCAATTCGCCTTGGTCGAGGCCATGTTCATCTCGTCCTCGGCGGTCAGATGCCACTTGCCGACGGCTGCGGTGCTGAACCCGCGCTCGACCAGCACCTCGGCCAGCGTCGCGCACTCGGGCGGAATGTGGCCGTTGCCGTTCGGGAAACCGGCTGCCCCTTCGGTGATGCAGGCCATGCCGTTGGTGGTGTGGTTGCGTCCGGTCAGCAGGCACGAGCGGGTCGGTGAGCACAGCGCCGTCGTGTGCCACTCGTTGTAGCGGACGCCGCGCGCGGCGATCTTGTCGATGTTCGGTGTCTCGATCATTCCGCCGTAACAGCTCAAGCCGGCAAAGCCGACATCGTCGAGCACGATGTACACCACATTCGGCGTTCCCTGCGCGGCCTTGGGCTGCTCGTACGGAACCCAGTCCGGAACCGAGTCACGTACGTCCAGGTTCACCACACCACGAAATGGTGTCGTCATTCAACACACCTCAACCTCTGTCGGTAGGTGCGAACCTATGTCGACGCGGCACAGCGGTCCTCACCCGCAGCGGATGACTCGCTCCGTCACGCAGGTCGACAGCAGCGGAACCCGACGTAGCCGCCGACCCGCGCCCGGCTATGGACAGCCCTGGCCGGGGAGCGGCGCCCTCCCGGCTGAGACCGTCGATTTCCGCGCCCGAAATCGACGGATTGAGCCGGGAAGACGATGCTTCCCGGCCCGGACCGCGAGTCAGCCCTCCAGCACCTTCCCGTGCCGGAGGAACCGTCGACCTCGAGCAACGTGCCGTCCGGGATGCGCGACGACGCGTCGCAGAGCGCTCAGTGGGTGCGGCGCTTGCGTCCGGCGAAGACCAGGCCGGCGCCGGCGAGCAAGGCGAGGCCGCCGACCGCGAGCGTGGGACCCAGGCGATCGACCCCGGTGTCGGCGAGGTCCCCACTCGTCCCGCTCGGCGTATCGCCGTCGGCCCGGGCGATGACCGCGGTGGAGGACGCGTCGACGGGCGTCGCCGACGTCCGACCGGATGCGGAGGTGGATGCCGATGTCGACGGGGTCGTGCTCGTGCTGTCGGCCGGGCTCGTCACCGGCGTCGTCGCCGGCGTCGTCGGCGGCGTGGAGGTCGTCGACCGGGTCGACGGCGACGACGGCGCAGTCGTGGCAGTCGTGGCAGTCGTGGCAGTCGTGCTCGGCGCCGACGGCGGAGTCGTGCTCGCGGTCGACGGGGGAGTGGTGCTCGGCGGCGGCGAGTCGCTGGGCTGGCAGTTCTGCGGCCGGGTGATCGTCAGTGTGACCCCGTCCAGTACGTACCCGTCATCGACCCACCGCACTTGTCCCGGGCCGAGCGTCACCGACGTCGTACCGAACGCCTGCAGCGGCAGGTCGACAGTGCGCGAAGCGCCGTCGGTGTACCGCCCGTCCAACCCACCCAGGCCGGACCACTGCGAAGCACCGAAGCCGGAGTCATTTGCCCCGGTGGCATGTGGGATCCAACCCTTGTCCGCGCAGGTGCCGAATCCCGTCACTCGCACGCCGTGCGCCGAGGAGTTCGCGGCGAGCACGAATGCTGCGGCCAGTGCTCCGAGGGCAAGCAGGAGCACACTGAAGACACGTTTCATCGATTTCCCCCGTCGTGGCGTAGCGGCTCGTCGGACGCTCGTGTCCGACGGTTGCGGCCGCTTACTGCCGTACTGAGAGAAACGTATCGCTGCGCGGATAATTGCGACGTTTGTTGCCATTCACCCGCGGTAGTCGACGCCCGGGCGGGAGGCGTCGCAGGCCGTTCGGGATGTGGCTGCGTGCCAGGAAACGCCGGAGGTGATGGTGGGCGATACTGGGATCGAACCAGTGACCCCTGCCGTGTGAAGGCAGTGCTCTCCCGCTGAGCTAATCGCCCGGGAACGCTCGGCCCGCAGGCCCAGCGGCATGGCACAGAATACACGGGGCCGCCCTGGCCACTTGCCGGATTCGGCGCCCACCCGCAGGCGCGTCCGGGGCAGTCGCGGTAGATTCCTGGACGGCACGGCGGGGACCGACCGGTCGGTTTCCAACCGTCGTGCCGGTGAATGATCGAACCGACAAGCGAAAGGTCGTACGTACGTGCCTGGAGTGGAGAACCGCGTCGCACTCGTCACCGGTGCCGGTCAGGGCATCGGTGCAGCAGTGGCCAAGAGGCTCGCCGACGGCGGCGCAAAGGTCGCACTGGTCGACATCAACGAGCAGGCGGCGAAGGAGGGCGCGGCGGCGATCGGGGCGAACGCCATCGGCATCGGCGCCGACGTCACCAAACGCGACCAGGTGCAGGCCGCGGTCGACGAGGTCGTCGCACAGCTGGGCGGCTTGCACATCCTGGTGAACAACGCCGGCGTCATCCGCGACAACATGCTGTTCAAGATGACCGACGACGACTGGACGACGATCATGGAGGTGCACCTGCGCGGCGCTTTCCTGTTCACCCAGGCCGCCCAGAAGCACATGGTCGAAGCGAAGTACGGCCGGATCGTGTTCCTGTCGTCCACCTCTGCGCTGGGCAACCGCGGGCAGGCCAACTACTCGACCGCGAAAGCCGGCCTGCAGGGGCTGGCCCGCACGGTGGCGATCGAGCTCGGCCCGTTCGGCGTCACGGCCAACGCCGTCGCACCCGGGTTCATCGAAACGGCGATGACCAAGGCGACTGCCGAGCGGATCGGCATCACGATCGAGGACATGCGCGAGCAGGTGTCGAGCACCATTCCGGTGCGCCGTGGCGGCCGTCCGGAGGACGTCGCGAACGTCGTTGCCTTCTACGCCGCGGAGGAGTCGGGGTACCTGACCGGCCAGGTGCTCTACCTCGACGGTGGCGCCAGGCTGATCTGAGCTAGCGCGAGCTGCGGCGCAGCCCGCCTGCCGGGCGGCGCAGGGGGATCGGCGTGGTCGCACGCACCGTTGCGCCGTTGTTGAGGAACTCGGCGATCGGCAGCGTGGCCGCGCCGAGCGCGACCGCGTCCGGGCCGAGGTCGGCGCGCACCAGGGCGAAGTGGCTGCCCGGCAGCCGCAGCGAGTTCGCCAGCGCCACCTCGCGGATCCTGGGCAGCAGGAACGTGGCCAGCGAGAGGCCGAGCCAGCCGCCGATCACGACGCGGCTGGGGTTGAACAGGTTCACCAGGTTGGCGATCCCCGTGCCGAGATGGGTGGCGGCCTCGTCGAACACCTGCGCGGCAACCGCATCCCGATTGCGGGCCGCGATCATCGCCTCGACGCGCCGCTCGAGGTCGCCCTGGCGCACCCTGCGGTCGCGGCCGGTCAGGTCCTCGTACCTGGTGACCAGGGCCGCGCCGCCGACGTAGGCCTCGAGGCAGCCGCGGCCGCCACAGCGGCACGGCCGGCCGTCGACGGCGACCTTCGTGTGCCCCCACTCGCCTGCGCTGCTGGTGGCGCCGCGATACAGCGCGCCCTGGGTGACGATGCCGGTGCCGACGCCGATGCCGAGCAGCGCGATCACCGCATGGTCGACACCGCGTGCTGCGCCGAACCAGCTCTCGGCCTGGCCCAGCGTCTTCGCGCCGTTCTCCACCTGCACCGGCAGGTCGATGCGACCGCGCAGGAGCTGTTCGAACGGCACCGCGTTCCATCCGACGCTCTGGCCGTGCACGACCGCGCCGTCCATGCGGTGTTCGACGAGGCCGGGCACACCGACGCCGACCCCGAGTACCTGCCCGGGTGTGACCCGTGCCTCGCGCAGCACCAACTCGATGCCCTCGACGACGTGGGTCACCGCATCCTCGGCGTCGAGGCGGGTCAGGACGGTGGACGAGCGGTGCGAGGCGCGCACGTTCATGGCCAGGTCGAACAACTCGACGAGGAACGACGTCTCGCCGATGTCGACGCCGATGACGTATCCGTAGCCCGGATCGATCTGCACGAGGGCGCGGGGACGGCCGCCGGTCGAGTCCTCCAGGCCGACCTCGACGACCAGGCCCTGCGCGATGAGCTCGCCGAGGACGTTGCTCACGGTCGCCAGCGAGAAGCCGGCACCCTGCCCGATCTGCTGGCGGCTCAACGGCCCGCGCAGGTACAGCTCCCAGAGCGCGAGAGAACGGTTGGTGGTGCGCAGTTCACGCACCGTCGTGAGCCGTCGCCGCACGCGCCGCCCTCCGTCGGATCCCGGATGCCGAAATGGAACAAACAAATCTCCCATACCGAAGCGATCATGTCGCACCGGATCAGCGACCGGCGAGTGCCTCGACCACCGGGGCGAACTGCCGGGCCGCCTGCATCGGCACCGTGAAATAGGACAAACCGAGCGCGTCCCGCCGACGCTGCAGCTCATCGGCCATCTGCGCGCTCGAGCCGGTCACGACGGTGACCGCGCCGTCGGCCGCGAGGCCGGCCGCCGTGAGCCCGGCTCGCGCGAGCCACGGTTGTTCGTCGTCGCCGACCGCGATGAGGCCGGCCGCCAGCTCCAGGTCGTCGGCTCGCGGTCCGGCGGCTTCCCGCACGATGTCGATGCGTTCACGCGCCTGCGCGACGTCGGTGGTGGGTGCCCAGCCGAAGGCCACGGTGTCCACTGTCCGGGCCGCGAGTGCCAGCAGTTTGGGGCCGCCGGCGGCGATCATCAGGCGCGTGTTCGGCAGCGCGTCGCGCAGGATCTGCAGGGTGTCGGTCAGTCGCGCGATGCGCTGGCCGGGGGTGCCGAAGGGCACGCCCAGCCGCTCGCAGTCGGCTTCGGCCCCGGGGCGGCCGGCGCCGATGCCCAGCTCGAACCGGCCGCCGCTGACCTGTTGCAGGGTGTCGACCTCCCACGCCAGCTGCCGCGGATTGCGCAGCGGATCGCACAGCACCCAGGTGCCGACGCGCAGGCTGGTGGTCACGGCAGCGGCTGCAGCCAGCGCAGGCAGTGGCGCCGGGGTGGACGTGGTGTCGGGCAGCAGGAACGTCGAGTAGCCGAGGGATTCCGCTGTCCGGGCGGCGTCGGTCCAGGCCGCAGGATCGCCGACGGCGCCGTTGACCACGCCGAACCGGAACGTGCGGGCAGTCATCGCGCCGCTCCCACGATCGTCGGGCTCGTGTGGTTGCGGCGCTGCGGCCTGGTGCGCAGCAGCACGCTGACCGCGAGCAGCCACAGCAGCCCGCCGAAGCGCGTGACCGGCAGCAGCAGATCGAGTGTCGACGTGAGCACGGTGAACGTCGTGAGCATGCCCACCACGGCGAGCGCGAGCCCGGCCCACGCCAGTGGTCGCGGTGTGAGGCCGAGCAGCAACGACGGCACCGCGACACCGGCGACCAGCAGCGCGAAGGGCACGGTGAAACCGGCGGCGCCGGTTGCGAAGCTGACGCTGGTCAGCGCCCGGGCCACGGCCGGGTCGAGGCTGTGCGCGGTGTCGGCCACGACCCAGGTGACCAGGCCCGACAGCGCCAGCGAGGCTGCGGCGAGCAGCCCACCTGCCAGCGCGATGTCGACGCCCGGTGCAGCGACGCCGGCGCGGCGCAGGCGCCGGTGCGCGGTAGCGGTCCAGACGGCCAGTGGCACCGCCGCGCCGAACACGAACAGCGCGAGCACCCGCAACAACCCGGTGTGACCCTGCGCGTAGGCGAGCACGTCGTGCGCCGCTGTGTGGGGGCGGGGACCGGATGCACCGGTGATCGCTGCTCCGATCGTCAGGGCGCAGAAGGCGAGGGCAGGTGCGAGCAGCGGCGGCCCACCCTGCGGTGCTCGTCGAGTCGTCGGTGCGGTCATCCTCGTTCTCCTCTCATCGCCGTTCAGATGCAGAATAGTTACAAATTGTAATGATAGCAACCGGCTATGGTTTAGCCGTGCCGAAACGTCAACGCAGCGATGTGGCGTTCCTCCTCGCTCAACTGGGTGCCTATGCAGCCGAACGGTTCGGCGAGCGCGCCGCCGCTGTCGACTTCTCCCGACCGCAGGCAGGCCTGCTGCGCCTGATCGCCCGCCAGCCAGGGTTGAGCCAGCAGGCCGTGGCCGATCAGCTGGGGATGCCGGCGAGTCGACTCGTTGCCCTGGTCGACGGTTTGCAGGATCGCGGCCTCGTGGAGCGCCGCCGCAATCCTGATGATCGCCGCCACTACGCGCTCTACCTGACCGCGGCGGGCGAGGAGGCGATGCGGGTGCTTGCCGACGTCGCGATCGAGCACGAGTCGGTCGTGACGGCGCCGTTGACGGCAGCCGAACGCGCCGAGCTCAGCGCGCTGCTCGGCAAGCTCGCCGAGGCGCACGGGCTGCGGCCGGGGATCCATCCCGGTTTCCGGCATGTGGGCGCCCGATCGGATTCGAAAGGGTGACCTGCGAGACGCTGTGTCGCCTGGACCACAATGGCTGACATGACGACGACCGAGTCGGAACGTCGGGCGCCCGCGTGTGCTCTGGTCATCTTCGGCGCGTCCGGCGACCTGACGGAGCGCAAACTGTTGCCGGCGATCGCGCAACTTGCCGCCGAGGGCGGGTTACCCGCCGAGGTCGCGCTCGTCGGAGTCGCGCGCACGCCGATGACCGACGAAGAATTCCGGGACCACTGCCGCCGCAGCGCCGCCTCGAGCGGCAACCAACGGTGGGCCGAGCTCATCGACACCGCTCGGTACGTCTCGGGCGGGTACGACGATCCGGCGACATACGCGCGATTGTCCGAGGTGCTGGAGGAGTGCGACCGCACGCTGGGTACGGCCGGCAACCGGGTGTTCTACTTCTCCACCCCGCCTCGGCTGTTCGGCACGATCGCGGTGTGTCTCGGCAAGGCCGAGATGAGTCGGCCGCAGGGGGCCAACTTCGTCCGTGCCGTCATCGAGAAGCCGTTCGGCTGGGACGAGGTAAGTGCCCGCGACCTGTACAGCGAGCTGACGTCCGCGTTCGAGGAGGAGCAGATCTTCCGGATCGACCACTACCTGGCCAAGGAGACGGTGCAGAACCTGCTCGCCCTGCGGTTCGCGAACTCGATCTTCGAGCCGATCTGGAATCGCACCTGGGTGGACAACGTCCAGATCACCGTCGCCGAGACGATCGGGGTCGGCGAGCGCGGCGGCTTCTACGAGACCACCGGCGCGATGCGCGACATCGTGCAGAACCACGTGCTGCAGGTGCTGTCGCTGTTCCTGATGGAACCGCCGACGTCGTTCCACCCGGAGGCGATTCGCGACGAGAAGGTCAAACTGCTCCGCGCGATCGAGCCTTTGGAAACCGAGAGCGAGATCGTCGCGAACGCGGTACGCGGCCAGTACAGCCGTGGGGGCACCCGCGAGGACCTGATGACCGGGTATCGCGACGAGCCCGGCGTCGATCCGCTGAGTTCGACCGAGACGTTCGTCGCGATGCGTCTGGACATCGGTAACTGGCGCTGGGCCGGGGTGCCGGTCTACGTCCGCACCGGCAAGCGATTGCCGGCCCGGGTCACCGAGGTGGCGATCGAGTTCCAGCGGCCGCCGCAGTTGCCGCTGTTCCCCGGCACCAGCGGCGGCGGGTTGGAGCCCGATGCGCTGATCGTGCGGGTGCAGCCCGACGAGGGGCTGAGCCTGCGCTTCGGGGCCAAGGTGCCCGGGCACGCGTTCACCGTGCGCAAGGCGTCGATGGACTTCTTCTACACCAGCTTCGAGGACCGCGGCCCGGACGCCTACGAGCGGGTCATCCTCGACGCGCTGCGCGGCGATCCGACCCTGTTCATCCGCGCCGACGAGGTCGGCCGCTCCTGGCGCATCGTCGACCCGGTGCTGAAGTACTGGGCCACGGACAGCCAGCCGATCCCGCTGTATCAGGCCGCAACCTGGGGACCGCCTGAGGCCGGCACCCTGATTACGCGAGACGGGCGCGACTGGCGGCAGACGAATCCATGACATCCTCGCGAAAACGCCCTAGCGTTGGGGATGCCGGTCCGCTGACATCGGTGCCGAGAGGAGTCGGGCGTTGACGATTCATCACTGCCCCAAGTGCGAGTTGCGCTTCACCTACAAGACTGAACTGGACGACCATCTCTGGCACGATCACGCCGACTTCCGCCACGAGTACCCGGCCACCGCACCACCGGTCGTCGCGCCGACCCCACCGCCGACCCCGCATCCGGTCCCGCCCGACTCCACGACGCGCCGTCGTGGCAGCCTCACCGGCTGGCTGACACCCAAGGAATCGCGCGAGCACGACCGCGAACACTGGATCGTCTCGCCGGGTCAGGCCGAGCCCGAGGACAACGAGGAAGCCGCCGAGCGGCCCGTTGAGTAAGGCGCCGCGGCCGCAGCACGTGCTGACGCCGCTCACCGAGGCGGCGATCTTCCTCGTCCTCACCGTCGCAGACGGCGGCGAGGCGGCAACCCGGGACCTGCTGGGTGACGTCCCGGGCATCACCAGATCGGTCGGGTTCCGGATTCCCGACGGCGAACTGGAGTGCGTCGTCGGTATCGGTTCGGCGCTCTACGACCGGCTCTTCGCCGGTCCGCGGCCGAACTCCCTGCACCCGTTCGAGCCGGTGGTGGGCGAACGGCACGTTGCGCCGGCCACACCCGGCGATCTGTTGTTCCACCTGCGCGCCCGTCGCATGGACCTGTGCTTCGAGTTGGCGGCTCAGCTGATGAGCCGGTTGCGCGGCACCGCAGACGTCGTCGACGAGGTGCACGGCTTCAAGTACTTCGACGAGCGCGATCTGATGGGCTTCGTCGACGGCACCGAGAACCCGACCGGCCCCGATGCCATCGAGGTCGCGATGGTCGGCGACGCCGACCCTGCGTTCGCCGGTGGCAGCTACGTCATCGTGCAGAAGTACCTGCACGATCTCGGCGCGTGGGATGCGCTCAGCGTCGAGGAGCAGGAGAAGGTCATCGGCCGCACCAAGCTGTCGGACATGGAACTACCCGACGATGTCAAGCCGCCGGATTCGCACGTTGCGCTGAACACGATCGTCGACGAGCACGGCGAAGAGCGGCAGATCGTGCGCGACAACATGCCGTTCGGGCAGGTCGGCAACGACGAGTTCGGCACCTACTTCATCGGCTACAGCGCAGATCCGGCGATCACCGAGCAGATGCTGCAGCACATGTTCATCGGCAACCCACCCGGACGCACCGACCGCATCCTGGACTTCTCCACCGCGGTGACCGGTTCGCTGTTCTTCGTGCCGAGCCTGGACTTTCTCGACGAACTCCCCGCCGCACCCTGAGTGAGCATGCCGTGCGCACTCAGGTGGTGATCGTCGGCGCGGGGCCGGCCGGGCTGCTCCTCGCGCAACTGCTTCATCTGCAGGGCATCGAGTCGACGATCCTGGAACGCCGCGACCGTGACTACGTCGAGCATCGGGTGCGCGCCGGCGTCCTGGAACACGGCACCGCGCAGACGCTGCGCGAGGCCGGCGTCGGCGCGCGGATGGACGAGCAGGGCATGCCGCATTCGGGCACCGAACTGCGCTTCGGCCGGCGGCGCCATCGCATCGACTTCCGCGAGCTCACCGGTCGGGGCATCACCGTCTACGGCCAGCAGGAGATCGTCAAGGATCTGATCGCCGCGCGTCTGGACTGCCGGGGCCGACCTGCGCTTCGAGGTCGACGACGTGCAGCTGCTCGACCTCGACACCGAGCTACCCGGCGTGGCGTTCACCGAGGGTGGCGACCGGATCACGGTGCGCTGCGACTTCGTCGTCGGCGCCGACGGCTTCCACGGGGTCAGCCGCGACTACCTGCCCGACCCTGCCGCCTATGTCCGCGACTACCCGTTCGCGTGGCTCGGCATCCTGGCCGAGGCGCCCCCGTCGTCGGAAGAATTGATCTACGCGCGGCACCAGCAGGGTTTCGCGCTGCACAGCATGCGCTCGCCGACGATCACCCGCATGTACCTGCAGGTGCCGGCCGACGAGGACCTGCGCGAGTGGCCCGATGATCGGATCTGGGCCGAACTGCACACCCGGCTGGAGACCGACGACGGCTTCGCGCTCACCGAGGGGCCGCTGCTGGACAAGGGCATCACCCCGATGCGCAGCTTCGTCGCGACGCCGATGCAGGCCGGGCGCCTGTTCCTGGCCGGCGATGCCGCGCACATCGTCCCGCCGACCGGCGCGAAGGGGATGAACCTGGCCGTGGCCGACGTACGAGTGCTGTCGCGGGCGCTGGGCGGCTATTACGCCCGCCGGCGCAGCGACCTGCTCGACGCGTATACCGACACGGTGTCCGCCCGGGTGTGGCGGGCCACGCATTTCTCCTGGTGGATGACCGCGATGCTGCACACCGACCCGGATGATGACGAGTTCGGGGCCCGACTCGCCCAGGCGCAACTCGACTACGTCGTCTCGTCGCAGGCGATGTCGACCGCTTTGGCCGAGAACTACACCGGCCTGCCGTACGAGCACGAATGGAGTTACCGATGACCGACACCTTCATCCTCGACGCGGTGCGCACCCCGATCGGGCGCTTCGCCGGTGCCCTGTCCGCGACCCGCCCGGACGACCTTGCCGCCCATGTGGTCGGGTCGGTGGTCGGTCGTGCGCCGGATCTCGACCCGGCCCGGATCGACGACGTGTTCTTCGGCGACGCCAACGCCGCGGGCGAGGACAACCGCGACGTCGCGCGGATGGCCGTCCTGCTGGCCGGGCTGCCGACGAGCGTGCCGGGAGTCACGCTCAACCGGTTGTGCGGCTCGGGGCTGGAAGCGGTCATCGGCGCGAACCGCGCGATCGCGGTCGGCGATGCCTCGCTCGCGGTGGCCGGCGGCGTGGAGTCGATGAGCCGGGCTCCGTGGGTGTTGCTCAAGCCGGCGCGCGGGTTCCCGGCCGGCCCGGAGACCCTGCACTCGACCACGCTGGGCTGGCGCATGGTCAACCCGCGGATGCCGGGCGACTGGACCATCTCGCTCGGCGAATGCACGGAGTTGCTCGCCGACAAGTACAGCATCACCCGCGAGCAGCAGGACGAATTCGCGGTCACCAGCCATCTCAACGCCCATGCGGCGTGGGAGGCGGGTCGCTACGACGCCGAGGTGGTCGCCGTCCCGGGTGTCGAGCTCGCGCGCGACGAGGGCATCCGCCCGGACGCGAGTCTCGAGTCGCTGGCCAAGCTCAAACCGGCGTTCCGGCCCGACGGCACGATCACCGCGGGGAACGCATCGCCGCTCAACGACGGGGCCGCCGCGCTGCTGCTGGGCGACGCAGGCGGGGGCGCAGGCCGCGGGCGTGCAACCGCTGGCCCGCATCGTGTCGCGCGGGGTGGCCGCGGTGGAGCCGCAGTACTTCGGCATCGGCCCGGTCGCGGCCGCGAACCTTGCGCTGCAACGCGCCGGCTTGAGCTGGGGTGATCTCGCCGTGGTCGAGCTCAACGAGGCGTTCGCCGCGCAATCGCTGGCCTGCCTGGCCGACTGGTCCGATCTCGACCCGTCGATCGTCAACGTCGACGGCGGCGCGATCGCCATCGGGCACCCGCTCGGCTGCTCCGGCGCGCGCATCCTCGGTCACCTCGCCCACGCCCTGCATCGCCGGGGCGGCGGCTACGGCCTCGCCGCGATCTGCATCGGCGTGGGCCAGGGCCTCGCCGTGGTGCTCGAGGCCGCATGAGCGGGCTCGTCCTCCCACCGCGCTACGCCGCAGATGTCGAGGGCACCAATCCGCCGTTGTCGTTCGAGGGGTACCGCAGCACCGCGTTGCGATATCCGAAACAGCCGATGACGCTGCTGCCGCAGCAGCTCACCGAGCTGACCGGGCCGCTCTTCGGCGCCGACCGGGTGCAGCCCGGCGACGACGACCTCACCCACTGGGACGACGGTGAAGCCGTCGGGCAGCGGATCATCGTGCACGGCCGGGTACTCGATTCCGATGGCCGCGCGGTGCCCGACGCGCTGCTCGAGGTATGGCAGGCCAACGCGGGCGGGCGCTACCGGCACGACACCGACCAGTGGCCGTCGCCGCTCGACCCGCACTTCGCGGGGCTGGGCCGCACCGTCACCGACGCCGACGGTCACTACCGGTTCACCACGATCAAGCCCGGTGCCTACCCGTGGAAGAACCACGCCAATGCCTGGCGCCCGGCGCACATCCACTTCTCGCTGTTCGGGCGTGCGTTCACGCAGCGCCTCGTGACCCAGATGTACTTCCCGGACGACCCGCTCTTCTTCCAGGACCCGATCTTCAACTCGGTGCCCGACCCGAAAGCCCGGGCCCGGATGGTCAGTGCATACGACCACGAGGTCACCACCGACCACTGGGCACTGGGTTTCCGGTTCGACATCGTGTTGCGCGGCCACGCGCAGACACCGTTCGAGACCGAGCCCGACGATGACTGACGCGCCGCTGGGCTGCACGCCGTCGCAGACGGTCGGCCCGTACCTCGCCATCGGGCTGCCGTGGGACGACGGCCCGGACGTCGTCGCCGAGGGCACGCCCGGTGCCGTGGTCATCACCGGGCGCCTGCTCGACGGCGCCGGAGATCCGGTGCCGGACGGGATGATCGAAACCTGGCAGGCCGACCCGTCCGGACGCTTCGATCATCCCGACGACCCGCGCGGCGCCGTGGGTTCCGCCGGTTTTCGCGGGTTCGGCCGCAGCGCCACCGACGCCGACGGCCGGTTCTGGGTGCGCACCGTGAAACCCGGCGCGCTTCCGTCAGGGGATGACGGCGCCGAGGCGCCGCACATCGACGTCTCGGTGTTCGCCCGCGGCCTGCTCGACCGGGTGATCACCCGCATCTACTTTCCGGACGAGGAGGCGGCGAACCTCCGCGACCCGGTGTTGCGCTCGCTCGGCCCGGCTGCCGCTCGGCTGGTCGCCGTAGCCGACGAGCACGGTGCGTTGCATTTCGACATCCGGTTGCAGGGAGCCGACGAGACCCCGTTCTTCCGGATCTGACACGCTGGCCGTGATGACCAGCGCCCTGTGGGATCCGATCTTCGGACGCGTCGAGACCGCGGCCGCGACCGGCGATCGTGCGTGGCTCGGCGCGCTGTGCGAGGTCGAAGCCGCGCTCGCCGGCGCGTGCGCCGATGCGGGCCTGTTCGATGCGGTGGTCGCCGAGCAAGTGGTGAGCGCGTGCCGCGTCGTGAGCGCTCAGGCCGACCCCGCCGCGATCGGTGCGGCGGCGGCGGCCGACGGCAACCCGGTCCGGGCCCTGGTCGCCACGATCCGTGCCGAGGTCGACGAGCCGCAGGCCGTGCACCTCGGCGCCACCAGCCAGGACATCCTCGACACCGCCGCGATGCTGGTCGCGCGTCGCGCGTGCGTGACGATCCTGGCCGCGCTCGAGTCTGCCGCCGGCGCGTGCGCCGAGCTCGCCGGTGACCACCGAGACACCGCGATGGCGGCCCGCACGCTCCTGCAACAGGCGGTCCCGACGACGTTCGGCGCGGTGGCCGCGGGCTGGGGCGAGGGCCTCGACCGGGCGGCCGGCCGACTCACCGGGGTGGAATTCGCCGTCCAACTCGGCGGCGCGGGCGGCACGCTTGCCGGCTGGCACCCGTACGGGGCGGCCGTGCGGGCCGGCCTTGCCCAGCGGCTCGAACTCGCCGACCCGGGCGTCGTGTGGCACACCGAACGCACCCGCATCGGCGACCTGGCCGGCGCACTGGGTACCGCGTGCGGCGCAGTCGCCAAGATCGCCACCGACATCGTGATGCTCGCGCAGAACGAGCTCGGCGAGGTCCGCGAAGCCGCCGGCGGCCGCTCGTCGGCCATGGCGCACAAGCACAACCCGATCGCCGCTGTCACGGCACGTGCGGCAGCGGCGCAAGCGCCGGGCTTGGTGGCGACGCTGCTCGCGGCCATGCCCGCCGAACTGCAGCGCGGCGCGGGCCCGTGGCACGCCGAGTGGCCGGCGCTGACCGCATTGCTGGCCACCACCGGGGGCGCGGCCACCCGGCTCGCCGACTCTCTGAGCGGTCTGCAGGTCGACGCGGACGCGATGGCGCGCAACCTGCGCACCCTCACCCGCGGCGAACCGCCAGATCTCGGCCACGCCGTCGACCTCGTCGATCATTTCCTGAAGGGCCGCCGATGACCACCGTCGAACTGCACGCGGAACTCGACGGGCCACCCGACGCCGCGCCGCTCGTGCTGCTCAATTCCGTCGGCACTTCCGGGGCCATGTGGCGCGCGCAGGTCGGCGCGCTCGCCGAGCAGTTCCGGCTCATCCGCATCGACGCCCGCGGCCACGGTGGTTCCCCGGTCTCGCCGGACGAGTCGGTGACCGTCGCCGACCTCGGCACCGACGTGCTCGCCGTGCTCGACCGGCTCGGCATCGACCGCGCGCACGTCGCCGGGTTGTCGCTGGGCGGGATGACGGCGATGTGGATCGCGGCGCATCATCCGGAGCGGGTCGGCCGGCTCGCGCTGCTGTGCACGTCGGCGCATCCCGGCAACACCCAGTCCTGGCTGGACCGCGCGGCGAAGGTGCGGGCCGATGGCATGGGTGCCGTCGCTGACTTCGTGGTCGACCGGTGGATCACGCCGGAGCTCAAGCGGCGCGATCGCGCGCTCTACGACTCGCTCCAGGCCTTGCTGCAGACCACCGACGCCGAGAGTTACGCGCAGTGCTGCGAACTGCTCGGTGCGCTGGACCTGCGCCCGGACCTGCCGCGCATCGCGGCGCCCACGCTCGTCATCGGCGGCGGCCAGGACCCGGCGCTGCCGGTCGAGCACCAACAGGCGATCACCGACGGCATCGCCGGTGCGCATCTGGCGGTGGTCAGCCCGGCAGCGCACCTGGCCAATGTCGAGCAGGCCGGCGCCGTCACCCGGCTCTTGCTCGACCACTTCGGCGGGCCGGCCACGGCCGAGCGTGGGTACCGCATCCGCCGCGAGGTCCTCGGCGACGCGCACGTCGATCGCACGATCGCGAACACCACCGAGTTCAACGCGTCGTTCCAGGACTTCCTGACCCGCTACGCCTGGGGCGACGTGTGGAACCGGCCCGGACTGTCGCGGCGGGAGCGCTCGATCGCCACCCTGGCCGCCCTGGTGGCCCTGGGCGCCGAGAACGAGCTCGGGCTGCATCTTCGGGCCGCCGTCACCAACGGCCTGACCGATGCCGAGATCGCCGAGGTGCTGCAGCACACTGCGATCTATGCCGGGGTGCCGCGCAGCAACCGGGCCTTCACCATCGCGGCGCACATATTGGGAAACGAAGGGGACAGCTGAATGGACAAGATCGTCGCGAGCCCAGCCGAAGCGGTGGCCGACATCGGCCACGGTGCATCGCTTGCGGTCGGCGGGTTCGGGCTCTCGGGTATCCCGTGGGTGTTGCTGGAGGCGCTGCTCGCCCAGGGCGCGACGGACCTGTCCGTCGTCTCCAACAACTGCGGGGTCGACGGTGCCGGTCTCGGGCTCCTGCTCGGCGAGCGTCGCATCAAGCGGGTGATCGCGTCCTACGTGGGGGAGAACAAGGAGTTCGCGCGGCAGTTCCTGGCCGGCGAACTCGAGGTCGAGCTCACCCCGCAAGGCACGCTCGCCGAGCGGATGCGCGCCGGCGGCTCGGGCATCGGCGCGTTCTTCACCCCGACCGGCGTCGGCACCCAGGTGGCCGACGGCGGCCTGCCGTGGCGCTACCACCCCGACGGCAGCGTCGCGATCGCCTCGCCGCCGAAGGAGACCCGCGAACTGCGCGGCCGGCTGCAGGTCCTCGAGGAATCGATCGTGACCGACTTCTCCATCGTGCGCGCGGCCGTGGCCGACCGCGCCGGCAACCTCGTCTTCCACGCGGCCGCCCGCAACTTCAACCCGAACGCGGCGATGTGCGGCCGGGTGACGATCGTGGAGGCCGAGCACGTGGTCGACATCGGCGCGATCGACCCCGACCGCGTGCACCTGCCCGGCATCTTCGTGCACCGGGTCGTCGAGCTGACCCCGGACCAGGCGAACCGCAAGGACATCGAGAAACGCACCACCCGGCCCCGACCCGAGGGAGGCAGCTGATGGCCGGCCGCAACCGCGACGAGCTCGCCGCTCGGGTCGCCCAGGAGCTCGGCGACGGCGACTACGTGAACCTCGGCATCGGCATGCCGACGCTCATTCCGAACCACCTGCCCGACGACGTCGAGGTGACGCTGCACTCCGAGAACGGTGTCCTGGGCGTCGGGCCCTACCCCTATGACGACGACGTCGACCCGGACCTGATCAACGCCGGCAAGGAGACGATCACCGTGCGCCCCGGCGCCGCCTACTTCGACTCCGCGCTCAGCTTCGGGATGATCCGCGGCGGAAAGGTCGATGTCGCGGTGCTCGGCGCAATGCAGGTCTCGCGGACGGGAGACCTCGCCAACTGGATGATCCCCGGCAAGGTGGTCAAGGGCATGGGCGGCGCGATGGACCTGGTCAGCGGCGCCCGGCGGGTGATCGTGATGATGGAGCACGTCGCCCGCGACGGCTCGCCCAAGATCCTCGACGAGTGCACGCTGCCCTTCACCGGCCGCGGCGTCGTCGACCGGATCATCACCGATCTCGCGGTGCTCGACGTGCTCGCCGACAACGCCGGTCTGGAGCTCGTCGAGCTGGCCCCCGGCGTCGACGTCGACACCGTGCAGGCGGCCACGGGTACGAAGCTTCGCGTCGCCGCCGCGCTGTCGGGTTGAGTGGCGACTTGTCAGTCGCCACTCAGGGTCGGATCTCGCCACTCAACGGGGTGGGGCGCTACGTTGCCGAGCATGAGACTTCGTAGCGTTCGGATCACAGCTGTGCTCGGCGCCGCCGCCATCGCCCTGGGGCTCGCCATGGCGTCGCCCGCCGCGGCCGACCCGTCACCGTCATGGACCCTGCTCGACACGGGCAGCACGTCGCACTTCCGCGGGCTGTCCGCGGTGAGCAGCCAGGTCGCCTGGGTGGGCGGTTACGACGGCACGGTGCTGCGCACGGTCGACGGTGGGCACACCTGGCTCGACGCGTCGCCGGCTGGTGCCTCGGCGTTGCAGTTCCGCGACATCAGCGCATTCGACGCCCTGCACGCGGTGGCGATGGCCGCCGGCACGGGAACCGACTCGCGGCTGTACTACACCTCCGACGGTGGCGCGCAGTGGCAACTCGCGTACCAGAACACCGACCCGGCGGCGTTCTTCGACTGCATGTCCTTCTCCAACGCACAGAACGGGCTCGTGCTCAGCGACCCCGTCGGTGGGAAGTTCCGGATCCTGTCGACCAAGGACGGCGGGCAGAGCTGGCGGGTGCTCCCGAACACCGGGATGCCGGCTGCGCTCGACGGTGAGGCCGGGTTCGCCGCCGGAGGCGAATGCCTGACGGCCAGTGGGCACGACGCCTGGTTCGGCACCGGCGGTGCCAGCGTGTCACGCATCTTCCACTCGACCGACCGGGGCCGCACCTGGGACGTGCAGACCACGCCGATCGTCAGCAGCCCCAGCGGCGGAGTGTTCGGCATCGCCGTGCGCTCGGGCCTCGGCATCGCCGTCGGCGGCAACTTCAGCAAGCCGACCCGGGCGGCGCACGTGACCGCGCTGTCCGATGCGGGCGGACCGTGGCTGGAGCCGACCCGCGGCGTGCACGGCTACCGCTCCGGCGTCACCTTCGTGCCCAACGCGGCCGGCACGGCGATCGCGGTCGGCCTGACCGGCTCGGACATCACCTACGACGGTGGGCAGCGCTGGACAGTGTTCGACACCGGTCAGTTCGACACCGTGACCTGCGCGCCCGACGGGTCCTGCTGGGCCTCGGGCGATGTCGGCCGGGTGGCGGTGCTGAACCGCTGAACCGCTGAACCGCTGAATTGCCGCCCCCTCCGCCCACCTCAGAGCCGACTCTTGCAACGAGATGACGGGATTTCGCCCAGTTTTCCGTCATCTCATTGCAAGAGTGACCGCTGGCGACGTCGGGCTGGGGCTGGGCGGCGGAGCGGGCGGAGCGACGTCAGCGGTGCTTCTTGTCCGACCCGAGGTTGTCCAGCGCCTCGATGACGGCGTCGAAGGCGGCGGCTGCCTTCTCGGCGGTCGCGGACTTCGCATCACTTGCGACGTCCTTGACCTTCTCGACCGCCTTCTTCGGTTTCGTGCGCTCCGGTTCGTCCGGGCCTTCGTCGGTCATGACGTCATGATCGCAGGCTCACGCCAGCCCGCGGATCGCCCGGCGTGGTGGCTGGTGGCCGAGCACCACGGAGATCATGTCCAGCGTCTCCCGGGTGGGCCGGATGTTGTGCGCCCGGAAGATGCGGGCGCCCCAGGACGAGGTCAGCGCGGTGACGGCCAACGTGCCGGTCAGCCGCTCGTCGAGCGGCACATCGAGCGACTCGCCGACGAAGTCCTTGTTCGACAACGACATCAACACCGGCCAGCCGGTCTCGACCAGGCGCGGGACGAGCCGGGTCGCGGCCAGCGAGTGCCAGGTGTTCTTGCCGAAGTCGTGTCCCGGGTCGATGGCGATCCGGTCGTCCCTGACACCGCAGGAGCGGGCCCGTTCGGCGAGCCCGTGCAGCGTGGACAGGATGTGCTCATCCAGGTCCGAGTACCGCAACCGATGTGGGCGGGTGCGCGGCTCGGCCCCACCTGCGTGCGTGCAGACGATCCCGGCGTCGAACTCGGCGGCCGCCTCGGCCAGCGCCGGGTCGAACCCGCCCCACGCGTCGTTGAGCACGTCGGCACCGGCCGGGCACACCTGCCGGGCGACCTCGGCGCGCCAGGTGTCGACGCTGATCACTATCTGCGGGTACGCCGCACGAACGGCGGCGACGAAGGACACGACCCGGTCGATCTCCTCGGTGACGCTCACGTCGTCGCCCGGCGCGGCCTTGACCCCGCCGATGTCCACCATGTCGGCCCCGGCAGCCACCACCTCGTGCACCCGTTGCATCGCCAGCTCGGCCTGGTAGGTCGCGCCGCGGTCGTAGAACGAGTCCGGGGTGCGATTGACGATGGCCATCACCACCCGCTCCTGCGGCCCGAACTCGCGGTTGCCCCAGCGCAGCACACCGTCGGCGGTCACGACGCGGCCGCCCGGTAGCCGGGCACCGACACCGCGGCCGGGCGTGCCGCGACAGGCACCGGCCGATGGTGCCACGGCGGATCGACGCCGCGCCGGAACTGCCACAGCGCGGGTTCGGTTTCCGAAGCAGGCATCGGCGCACCGTGCCGTGCCGCGGTGAGCAGGATCTCGGCGGCCATCACACCGAGGTCGTGCTCGGCCTGGTGCACGTGCGCACGGGCGCCGAGATCCACCTGCGCCAACCCGGGCAGCCCGCGACGTGCATACGTGTCGAGCAGCGCCGCGATCTCGACGCCGTAGCCGACCGGCACCTCCATCGCCTCGAACGCCGAGCGGCGGATCGCCCACTCGCCGGCCAGCGGTTGCACGACCGCGGCGAGTTCCGGCCAGTACAGGTCCAGCAATGGACGCGCGACGAGTTCGGTCACGCGCCCGCCCGCCGCCGACTGCCGTCCACTGCCGTCGTCGAGGATGCGGTCGTAGAAGCCTTTCACGAGGTCCACGGCCGGATCGGCGAGCAGCGGCCCGACCAGGCCGGACACGAAGTGCGTGCCCCAGTGCGTGAGGTCGGCGTCGATGAAGACGAGCAGGTCACCGGTGGTGACGAACAGCGACTTCCACAGCGCCTCGCCCTTGCCCGGGAACCGACCCAGATCGGGCCGAACGTCGCGCACCGCGAACACGCGCGCGCCGGCTGAGCGGGCCAGCTCGCCGGTGCTGTCGGTCGAATCGGAGTCCATGACCACCAGTTCGTCGACGAGTCGCAGTTCGTCGACGAGCTCGCGCCGGATCCCGGCGACGATCCCGCCGATCGTCGCCTCCTCGTCGCGGGCCGGGATCACCACGCTGATCCGCGGTCGGTCGCGCCGTCGCGCGAGATCGGCTGCGGGCCACGCCGCCGCCTGCGAGGTGGCCTCCTGGAACCAGGCGTCGGCGGCGGGAAGCACGCCTCGACGTTAGCCTGCGCGCATCACCTCGAGCGCGCGGTCCAGGTACTTGTCGGCATTGCGGCCCTGCTCCTGGGCGTTGGCGGCGGTGGCGTTGCCCTCGGCGGCTCGTCGTCCGATGCCGTGGAAGATGCCGGCGTAGCGGAACAGACCGAACACCTTGTGGAAGGGCAGGAACTGCTCGTCGGGCGCGGTCTTGTCAGCGGCCTCGAAATAGGCCGCGAGGAACTCCTCGTCGGTGGGCAGTTGTGCGGCCTCGAGGTCGACGCCCAGCACGCCGCCGTACTCCTCGGGCTTCGTGCCCCACGTGCTCGCCCAGATGTGCGCGAGATCGAACATCGGCTCGCCGACGGAGGCCAGTTCCCAGTCCAGGATGCCGACCAACTCGGTGCTCGTCGGGTGGTAGATCAAGTTGTTGATCTTGGCGTCGCCGTGCACGAGCGTGCGGCGACCGGTGTCGGGCCGGTGCCCGGTGAGCCACTCGCTCACCGTGCGGATGTCATCGGCGCGGTCGTCACCCCACGACCTGGTCCACAGGTCGATCTGGCGGCCGACGAAGCTGCCCGGTCGTTCGAGATCGCCGAGCCCGACCGCCTCGTAGTCGACGTCGTGCAGCGCTGCCATGGCGCGGGCGTGCTCGATGTACATGGGGCGGCGCTGCTCGGCAGGCGCATCGGCGAGGGTCATGTCGTGGAAGACCCGGCCCGCGAGCCGCGACATCAGGAAGAAGTCGGTGCCGAGCAGGCTGCGGTCGTCGCTGCTCGCGATCATCAGCGGCACCGGAACCGGGGTGTCGGCCAGCGCATCCATGATGCGGTGCTCGCGCAGCACGTTGTGCGCGCCCCGGGCGAGGTTGCCCGTCGGCTGCTTGCGCAGCACCATCTGCTCACCGCCGACCGTGACGAAGTAGGTCGGGTTGGACTGGCCGCCGCCGATGCGCTCGATCTGCAATGCGCCGGTGCGGCCCTGCTCGGCGAGGTAGGCGCGAAGCGCGTCCTCGTCGAAGTCGAGGCCGGCGACTGCTTCGTGCATGTCCGGGCTCATGACTGCGACTGCCGGCGCAGGTAGACATCGGTCGCGCCGAGGTTCGCTTTCGCTTTTCGCAGCTCAGCGCGGGCGACGGTACGCAGGTGCACTTCGTCGGGTCCGTCGACGAAACGCAGCCCACGCCCCCAGCTGAACAGGAACGACAGCGGGGTGTCGTCGGTGAGCCCCATCCCGCCGAACACCTGCATCGCGCGGTCGGTAACGCGTTGTTGCAGCCGGGCGGCCACCAGCTTGATGGCCGATACCGCGGTCGCAGCCGCCTTGTTGCCCTGGTTGTCGATGACCCACGCGGCGTGCAGGGTGAGCAGCCGGGCCTGGTCGATCTCGACGCGCGACTCGGCGATCGCGTCGGCGACGTTGCTGTGCTCGGCCAGCGGCTTGCCGAACGCGACGCGGCGCAGGGCGCGGTCGCACATCAGCGCGAGTGCGAGCTCGCTCGCGCCCACGGCTCTCATGCAGTGATGGATGCGACCCGGCCCGAGGCGGGCCTGGGCCAGTGCGAAGCCGTCACCCTCGCCGCCGAGCAGGTTCTCCTTCGGCACCCGAACGTCGTCGTAGGCCACCTCGTTGATGCCGTCGTGCATGTGGTGCCCGAGGATCGGCAGGTCGCGAACGATCCGCACGCCCGGCGTGTCGAACGGCACCAAGATCATCGACTGGCGCCGGTGCACCGCAGTGTCGGGGGAGTCGTCCGTGACGCCCATGACGATCGCGAGCCTGTTGTTGGGGTGGTCGGCGGCCGAGGTGAACCACTTGCGGCCGTTGACCACGTAGTCGTCGCCGTCGCGACGGATGCTGGTGGCGATGTTCGTGGCGTCCGATGACGCGACGTCGGGCTCGGTCATCGAGAACACCGAACGGATGTCGCCGTCGAGCAGCGGAATCAGCCAGCGTTGCTGCTGCTCGGGAGTGCCGAACATGTGCAGCAATTCCATGTTGCCGGTGTCCGGCGGATTGGAATTGAACACCTCCGACGACCACGGCACCTTGCCCATGATCTCGGCGAGCGGCGCGTAGTCGAGATTCGACAGCCGGGTGCCGGGCTCGTCGTCGCGCAGTGCCGGCAGGAACATGTTCCACAGGCCCTCGGCCTTGGCCTTCGACTTGAGCTCGTCGACCAGCTCCATCGGGTACTTCCCGGCTCGCACCGTGGCGTCGTACTCCGCATCGCGCGGCACCACCTCGGTGTCCATGAAGGTCTGCAAACGCCCCGCCATGCGCTGACCGAGCTCACTCTGGGCGAAGTCCACCGCTGAACCCCCTGCATCGTCGAAGCGCAGACCGTTCGGCTTGGCTGCACCGTCCGGTCGGTTTCCGTTCCAGTGCCGTTCCTACCACGCTCGCGGGCCGGCCACCGATCCTGTGTGCCGCGATCCGAATCGCCGAAACGCGCCGTCAACGCTCGCTGCCGGGGGCGCCGTCGTCGATAGTGGACACCGTGGCCGACGCAACGACCCTCGATGTCGTCGTGGTCGTGGTCGTGGTCGGGCTCCGGTTGGGGGTGCCGCTGCTCATCCCGCGTTTCCCGTTGCCGGCGATCCTCGCTGCGTTGGTGATCGACGGGGTCGACCAGACGGTGTTCCAGAGCTGGCTCTCGCACGGGTTCTGGCACCAGGTCGAAGACAGCTACCAGGGCTACGACAAGGCGCTGGACGTCTACTACCTCACCGTGGCCTACACCGCGACGATGCGGAACTGGACGAACACGACCGCGGTCCGATGGGCACAGTTCCTGTGGCTGTACCGGCTGGTCGGCGTGGCGATCTTCGAGATCCTGCACACCACGCCGGATTCGTGGCGTTGGCTGCTGCTGGTCTTCCCGAACACGTTCGAGTACTTCTTCATCGCCTACGAGGCCATCCGGCTGCGCTGGAACCCGTTGCGGCTGCGCCGTCGGTTCGTCGCGCTCATGGCGATCGGCATCTGGGTGTTCGTCAAGTTGCCGCAGGAGTGGTGGATCCACGTGGCCCAGCTGGACTTCACCGACTTCGCCGCCGAACACGGCTGGGTATGGCCGACCCTGGCCGTGCTGCTGGTCGCGGCCGTCGTGATCGGTTGGTGGGCCGTCAAGTACAAGTTGCCCGCGGCCGACTGGCCGCTGCGGATCGCAGCCGACCCGCTGCCGGCCGACCTCGCCACGCCCGCCGAACGCGCCGCATACCGTGCCGTACGGTGGCGCGAGTTCGACTGGAACCTGGCCGAGAAGGTCGTCCTCGTCGCCCTGGTCTGCGTGATCTTCGCCGAGATCCTGCCCGGTTCGACCGCGACGGCGGCGCAGGTCGTGGTGGTCGTGTCGATCCTGGTCGTGGTGAACTCCGCGATCGGGCTCGCCTTCGCGCGCCGGCGTCACTCCATCCGCAGCACCGGCGCCCAATTCCTCGCGATGTGCGTGCTGAACCTGGGCATCCTGCTGGTGATGCGCGCGCTCAGTGCCCGGTTCGCGCTCGACAACGCGCTGTTCTTCGTGCTGCTGATCTCGCTGATCGTGCTGCTCTACGACCGGTACGGGCCGGTGCGCGCCGAGCGGCTCGACGCGCTCAGCCGTCGATGATCCAGTGGTCCTCGACGAACGCGGTCGGCAGCTGCTGCGGATCGGCGAAGTTCGCCAGGTCGGCCACCGCAGCGGCGAACTCCGGCGCCGCGGTGCCGGTGGCGAACCCGTCGTGGTCGTCGAAGTAGAGGGTGGCGATCCCCAGGAACGGCGGGTCGCCCTCCGGTGCGCCGACGGCATGCTGCTGGATGTAGCGACGTACGCCGGGGACCTTGCGGACCAGGTCGGCATGCACGCTGCCCCAGTGCTCCAGGGCCTGCGCGCGGGGTTTGCCGTCCTGCTCATAGAGCACGAATGCGACTGCGAGCATCCCGGACCGCCTCTCAGGACTCGTTGGGCACGAGCACGCCGCGGCCGATCATTCGGCCCTCGTCGAGCGCGTGGAACGCCTCGTTCACGCCGTCGAGCGGGAACGTCGTGGTGGTCAGCTTGACGTAGCCCTTCGCCTGCAGGTCAACCAGTTCCCGCAACTCGTTGTAGTTGCCGACGATGCACCCGACGAAGCTGGTCTCCGGGAACAGCGCCTGCTCGAGGATCTTCACCTGCAGCGTCCCGCCGTAACCGACCATGAAGTGCGTGCCATTGGCCGCGAGCAGACCGACGGCGTCGTGTTCCGCGCCGCCCTCGCCGACGTAGTCGATCACCGCTTGGGCACCCTCGCCCTTGGTCAGCTCGCGAACCTCGTCCACGTGCGAGTGGTCGTCCTTCGCGAGCACCGTGTGGTCGGCGCCCCAGCCGCGGGCATGCTCGAGCGCCTTCTCGCTGCGGTCGACGACGATGATCTCGGCGGCCGACATGGCCCGCAGCGCCTGGATACCGATGTGACCGAGCCCGCCCGCACCCTGCACGACGATGCGCGAACCGGGAACGGCCAGCGGAATCGCCTTCTTCACGGCGCGATACGCCGTCAGCCCGGCGTCGGCCTGCGGGGCGACGTCGACGGGCGTGAGGTTCTCCGGCAGCGGGACACAGGCGCGCGCGTTCGAGCGCAGGTACTGCGCCATGCCACCCGGAGCCGCCGCGACGCCGGGGAAGAAGCCGCCGGTGCAGTGCATGTCGTCGCCGGCCCGGCAGGCATGGCAGTAGCCGCAGGTGGCCAGCGGGTGGCACAGCACGGCGTCGCCCACCTTGACGTTCGTGACGCCTGGACCGACCTCTTCGACCCAGCCCGCGTTCTCGTGCCCGCAGGTGTACGGCAGCTCGATGCCCTGCGCCTTGAACAGCTCGTCGAACTGGCCGTCCCAGATGTGGATGTCGGTGCGACAGAAGCCGGCAGCACCCACCCGGACGATCACGTCGGTCGGCAACTCGATCTTCGGGTCGGGGACCTCGTTGATCGCGAAGTCCTGGTGGTACTCACTGACCTGGGCAGCCTTCATCCCGCTACTCCCCTCGTCGACAATGACCGATTTCGAGCTTTCACGGCGGAATGTGATGCTGTCAACGGTCCGCGACGAGCAGCCGTCAGGCCTTGCGACTCAGCCTGGTGATCGTGAGGCCGCCGTCGTCGACCAGTTCGCCGAGTTGCGCTCCCAGGTCGACCAGGTGAGGCGTCTGCAGGTGCGCGTCGAGCGCTTCGGCCGACTCCCAGTTCTCGTAGAAGTAGAAGAGCGCCGGGTCTTCGACTCCCTGGTGCATGTCGTAGTTCACGCACCCGTTTTCCTGCCTCGTCGGTTCCACCAGCGCGGCCAGCGCGTCGTGGAGGTCCTGCTCCTTGCCCGGCTTCGCACGCATGTGGGCGATCACCGTGAGCAGATCGCGGCGGTCGTCGGTCGGTGTTCCCATCGGGGCCTCCTCGAAGACGTTTCGGACAAGCCGCGACCCTACAAGGTCAGAGCACTGCGTCGAGCTCTGCGGCGATGCTCTCGGGGGTGTCCTGCGACTCGTACCGCTTGAGCACTTCGCCGTCGCGGCCGACCAGGAACTTGGTGAAGTTCCACTTCACCTCGTCGGTGTCGAGGACCTCCGGGCGGCGTTGCTTGAGGATCTCGTAGAGACGCCCGCTGTCCGGGCCGAAGTCACCCGGCGCCTCGGTCCGCAGGTACTGGTAGAGCGGGGCGGCATCCGGGCCGTTCACGTCGATCTTGGCGAACACCGGGAAGGTGACGTCGTAGGTGGTCGAGCAGAATTGCTGGATCTCCTCGTCGCTGCCGGGCTCCTGCTCGCCGAACTGGTTGCACGGGAAGCCCACCACCTGCAGCCCGCGTTCGGCGAAGTCGCGGTGCAGCTTCTCCAGGCCTTCGTACTGCGGGGTGAAGCCGCACTTGCTCGCGACGTTGACCACGAGCATGACCTTGCCCGCGTAGTCACCGAGCGGCTGATCGGTGCCGTCGGCGGTCTGCACCGTGAAGTCGTGGGTGTTCATCTGTCGATTCTCCTCACTGAAGGTTCGGCCGCGCAGCCGGCGGCCCGATGCGCGCTGCCGTGCGCGATGATGCGCCGCACGGTGCCCTTGCACCGGCCGCACAGCGACCCGGCGCCACACATTCTCGCGACATCCTTGGTCGACCGCGCTCCGCTGCGGATCGTCTCCTCTACGGTATGACTGGTGACCGCGCAGCACATGCACACGTACACGCTGCCGTCTCCCCGGGTCGAGCACGGCGTCCGGCACCGCTCGGTCGGACCCATCCCGACTATACGAGGCAGCTCGTGACCCGCCCGGCCGGTTCGTTCATGCTGGCCGCCGACTTCCGGGTCGCCGACTTCGACCGCTGGTGGGACGCAATGCAGCGCGATCGCGATGATCTCGCGACGCTCGGGGCGCATCTGCTGGTGGTCTACCGCTCCGCCGACGACCCGCGGCACGTGTTCGTCACAGCCGGCCTGCGCACCCGCGAGCGTCTGGACCGCGTGCTGTCGTCACCGCTGCTGATGGAATGGTTCGACCGCGCGGGTCTTGAGAACGTGCCGCCCGTGTTCGTGGGCACCCGGGTCGAGGTGGTGCGCTTCGGCGAGGCCGCCGGATCGGAGCTGCCGCCCGGGTCGGTGCCGACCGGGGTGGTGATCGCCCGGGTCGTCCGGCTCGGCGACTACGACCGTTACCTCGACGTCGTGCACGCCCAGCAGCGGCGACTGCCGGCCGCGGGCATGCGTCAGTTCTGGATCTACCGCGCGGTCGACGACGGCGACGAGGTGATGTCGATCCAGGAGGTCGACTCGCTCGAACACGCGCACGCGTGGCTGCGGCGGCCGGAGTCGGACGCGCAGATCGACTCCGAGCCCGGTGTCGGTGTCTACCCCCCGATCTTCGTCGGCGCGGTCGCCGGCGCGATCGAGGTCGACGACACCGATCCGATTTGAGCGGCGGTGCTCAGAGCGGGGTGACGTACGCGCCGCTGATGCCGCCGTCGACCAGAAACGTCGAGGCGGTGATGAACGACGCGTCGTCGCTGGCGAGAAACGTGACGGCTGCGGCGATCTCAGTGGCCTCGCCGAAGCGGCCCATCGGTACGTGCACCATGCGCCGCGCCGCGCGTTCGGGGTCCTTGGCGAACAGCTCCTGCAGCAACGGGGTGTTGATCGGCCCCGGGCACAGTGCGTTGACCCGGATGCCCTCGCGGGCGAACTGCACGCCGAGCTCGCGGCTCATGGCGAGCACGCCACCCTTGCTGGCGGTGTAGGAGATCTGCGATGTCGCCGAGCCCAGCACCGCGACGAACGACGCGGTGTTGATGATCGACCCGCCCTGGCCGGCGCGCATCTGCTCGATGGCGTATTTGCAGCACAGGTACACCGAGGTCAGGTTGACCCGCTGCACCCGGTCCCACGCGTCGATGTCGGTGCTCAGGATCGAGTCGTCGTCGGCGGGGGAGATGCCGGCATTGTTGAACGCCACGTTCAGCGCTCCGTGCCGCTCGACCACGCCGGCGAACAGGTCGCGCACCTGTGCCTCGTCGGCGACGTCGACCTGAACGAAGTCACCTCCGACCGCGTCGGCCGCCTGCTGCCCGGCCGTGGCGTCGATGTCCACGCACACCACGGTCGCGCCCTCCGCCTTGAACCGATGCGCGGTGGCCAGCCCGATCCCGCTGCCCGCGCCGGTGATCACCGCGACCTTGCCCTCGAGCCTCATCGGAGGGCCGTGCGCCGAACAACGCGGTCCGCGAAGCGGGGGAGAGCGTTCGCTCGTCTTCTCATGGCGTCTCCTTCGTCGAGATGAATACGTTCTTGGTCTCGGTGAACGCCAGCGCAGCGTCGGGGCCGAGTTCGCGCCCGAGCCCGGATGACTTGAAACCGCCGAACGGCGTCCAGTACCGCACCGAGGAGTTGGAGTTGACGCTCAGGTTGCCCGCCTCGATGCCGCGGCTCACCCGCAGTGCCCGGCCGACGTCGTTGGTCCAGATCGACCCGGAGAGGCCGAAGTCGCTGTCGTTCGCGATCCGGATGGCGTCCGCTTCGTCGTCGAACGCGACGACGGCGACCACCGGCCCGAAGATCTCCTCGCGCAGCGTCCGGTCGGCCGGGTCGGTCGGCGTCAGCACGGTGGGCGGGTACCAGAATCCCTTGCCTTGCGGCGCCACGCCCCGAAACGCCACCGGTGCGTCCTCGGGCACGTATGCCGACACCCGATCCCGGTGGGCTGCGCTGATCAGCGGTCCCATCTCGGCGGCTTCGTCGCCCGGGTCGGTGACCACCACGCCGCGCACAGCCGCTTCGAGCAGTTCGAGGAACCGGTCGTAGACGCTGCGCTGCACGAGGATGCGCGATCGCGCACAGCAGTCCTGCCCGGCGTTGTCGAACACCGCGGACGGCGCGCCCGCGGCCGCGGCTTCGAGGTCCGCGTCGGCGAAGACCACGTTGGCGCTCTTGCCGCCGAGTTCGAGCGTGACCGGCTTGACCCGCGCTGCACACCCGGCCATCACCTGCCGCCCCACCTCGGTCGAGCCGGTGAAGACGATCTTGGCGACATCCGGGTGTTCGACGAAGCGGTTGCCGACCACGGTGCCCTTGCCGGGGAGGACCTGGAACACGTCCGGCGGGAAGCCCGGCCTCCAGGGCGAGCTCGGCCAGTCGCAGCGCGGTGTACGGAGTCAGCTCGGCGGGCTTGAGCACCACAGTGTTGCCGGCGGCGAGCGCGGGCGCGAAGCCCCACGAGGCGATCGGCATCGGGAAGTTCCACGGCACGATCACCCCGACCACGCCGAGCGGTTCGTGGAAGGTGACGTCGACCCCGTCGGCCACCGGGATCTGCTGGCCGATCAACCGTTCCGGCGCGCCGGCGTAGTAGGCGATCACGTCGCGGGCGTTGCCGGCCTCCCACCGCGCGTTCGAGATCGTGTGCCCGGAGTTGGTGACCTCCAGGTGGGCGAGGTGTTCGAGGTCGGCGTCGACGGCGTCGGCGAAGCGACGCAGCAGCCGAGCCCGGTCGCCCGGCGCCACCGCACGCCAGGTCTGGAAGGCCCGCCGGGACCGGGCGATCGCGGCATCTGTCTGCTCCTGGTCGACGAGGTCGATCACCCCGACGACCTCCTCCGTGGCCGGGTTGAGGACCGTGTGCTGCATCGTGCTCACATCCGCTCGAAGCTGCGGACGCGTTCCCAGTCGGTGATGGCCGCATCGAAGGCGGTGAGCTCGATGCGGGCGGTGTTCACGTAATGCGTGACGACGTCGTCGCCGAGAGCTGTGCGGGCGATCGCGCTGTCGCTGAGCAATGCCGCGGATTCGCGAAGGGTGATCGGGACGCGCGGCGCGTCGCCGGCGTACGCGTTGCCCTCGAACGCGGCTTCGAGCGGCAGTTCGTTGTCGACGCCGTGCAGCCCGGCAGCGATCATCGCGGCGACCGCGAGATAGGGGTTCACGTCGCCGCCGGGTAGCCGGTTCTCGAAGCGCAGGCTCGGCCCGTGGCCGACGACTCGCAGCGCGCAGGTGCGGTTGTCATATCCCCAGGCCACCGCGGTCGGCGCGAAGCTGCCGGGTTGATAGCGCTTGTAGGAGTTGATGTTGGGCGCGAAGAAGAACGCCAGCTCACGAAGTCCGGCAAGTTGCCCGGCGAGGAAGTGCTCGCACACCCGGGACAGACCGCCCGCACGCGTCGCCGGCGAACACCGGCGCACCGTCGGCATCGCGCAGCGAGAGGTGGATGTGACACGAGTTGCCCTCGCGCTCGTTGTACTTGGCCATGAACGTCAACGACTGGCCGCGCTGCGCCGCGATCTCCTTCGCGCCCGTCTTGTAGACGACATGGTTGTCGCAGGTGCGCAGCGCGTCGGTGTACTTGAAGGCGATCTCGTGCTGGCCGAGGTTGCATTCCCCTTTGACCGACTCGACCTGCATGCCCGCCCCGCGCATGCCGAGGCGGATCTCGCGCAGCAGCGGTTCCAGCCGGCTGGTGCCGAGAATCGAATAGTCGACGTTGTACTGGTTCGACGGCGTGAGCCCGGTGTAGCCGAGGTTCCAGGCCTGCTCGTAGGAGTCGGCGAATGCGATGAACTCCAACTCGGTGCCGACCATCGCGGTCCAACCGCGCTCGGCGAGTCGGTCCAGCTGGCGGCGCAGCACCTGCCTTGGCGACTCGACGACCGGCGCGCCGTCCAGCCACGCTGCGTCGGCCAGCACCATCGCCGTGCCCGGGTGCCAGGGCAGCCGGCGCAAGGTCGCCAGGTCGGGCGACATCACGAAGTCGCCGTACCCGCGTTCCCAGGACGAGATGTGGTACCCGTCCACGGTGTTCATCTCGACGTCGACCGCGAAGAGGTAGTTGCAGCCTTCGGTGCCGTGCCCGAGCACATCGTCGAGGAAGAACTGGGCATCGAGGCGTTTGCCCTGCAGCCGACCCTGGAGGTCGGTGATCGCGACGATGACGGTGTCGATGTCACCGCTCTCGATCTCGGTCCGGAGCGTGTCGAGGGTGAATGGTTCGACCGCCATGCCGCACACCTCTCGTGAGAAGGTCCGATGACCTTACCTTTGCAGCGACGACCGGCGGAAGCAGCCGGTCAACTCAGGAATCCGCGCAGCAGCGCGGCGGTGCCGTCGACATGCTCTTCCATCGTGGTCCGGGCGTCGTCCGGCCGCCCGCACAGGATCGCTTCCACGATGGCGCCGTGCTGCACGTCGCTGTGCGCGATGTTCGCCGGGATGACCGGGATGGCGCGCAACAGTTCGTCGAGACGCATCTGTACGTCGGCGACCGCGGCGGTGACCGATGCGCTGCCGCCCAGCGCGGCGATGGCGAGATGCAGTCTCGAGTCGGCCTGCCGGCGCCCCTGCGCCGTGGTGTTGGTGGCCTCGTCGAGATAGTGGCGCAGGCTGGCCCGGTCGGCAGCGGTGAGCGTGCGGGTCGCCGCCAGCGCGGCAGCGCCCGGCTCGACCACCCGGCGCAGGCACAGATCGTCGTCCAGGGAGTGCGCGAACGACTGCTCGATCTTCGCCCGCGATCGCGTGCGCACCCGGGCCGGTGCCACGACGAAGTTCCCTCCGCCGCGCCCGCGCCGCGATTCGAGCAGGTCGGCCGCGCGCAGCGCCTTGATCGCTTCCCGCAGGGTCATCCGGCTGACGCCGAAGGTCTCCGCGAGCTCACGTTCCGGCGGCAGCCGTTCGCCTTCGACGAGCACGCCCAGCCGGATGCCCTGGGCGAGGCGCTCGACCGTGACCTCGAAGGCGTTGCGAACCGGCACGGGCGCGAACACGGCCCGGGCCCACAGGCGTTCCACCCGGCCGACGGACATCAGCGCACCGCCGCCGAACGCGCTGCACAGGCCGTCACGAACGCAGCGAACAGCTCCGCTCCCGCGTACACCTCCGGGTGCCACTGGACTCCGACCACCCAGGTGCGGTCGGGCAGTTCGACGGCCTCGGTGACCCCGTCGGTGGACCAGCCGGTGGCGACGAGCCCGTCCGCCAGCCCCCGCACGCCCTGATGGTGGTAGGTGGCGACCGATACCGCGTCGCCGAGGATCGCCGCGACCCGCGAGCCCGGCGCGGTGCGCACGTCGTGGCGTCCGTGCGCGCCGACGGTCGGGCAGTGCAGCTGCGAGCCGACCACGTCCGGCAGGTGCTGGTGCAGGTCGCCGCCGAGAGCCACGTTGAGCACCTGCATGCCGCGGCACACGGCGAGGACCGGCAGGTCACGTTCGAGCGCGGCGCGCGTCAACCCCAGTTCCCAGTCGTCGCGGTCGGGTCGGGCCGGCCCGGTGGCCGGCTCTCGCACCGCGCGGTAGTGACCGGGATCGACGTCCGCGCCGCCGGCCAGCAGCAGCCCGTCGACACCGTCGAGCACGGCCGGAATCGATTCGACGTCCCCGGGTGGCAAAAGCATCGCGACGCCGCCGGCGAGCCGGATGCCTTCCGCGTACGTAGCCGGCAACAGGTCGGCGGGCTCGTTCCACACACCCCAGGCCGCGGGCTCACGATAGGTGGTCAGCCCCACGCGCGGAACGGGTTGACCGGTCACGGCGCAATGGTACGGCGATCGGTCCATCAGGTCTCAGCCCCGTACACGCACATTGCTCGGGTCGAACAGCGGCTCCTTGGTCACGACGCCCCCGATCCAATCGCCGAACAGGTTCACCTGCACCTCGGTGCCGATTCCGTACTCGGTCGGCAGGTACGCATACGCAACGGATTCGCCGACGCTGTAGGCAAAACCACCCGATGTGACTCGCCCGACGACCTCGGCCGCAACCCGCACCGGCTCACCACCGATGACGACCTGCGCAGGGTCGTGCAGCACGATCGCGCGCAGTCGCCGGCGCAATCCACGCTCGCGCGCCTCGAGCAGGGCGTCCCGGCCGGCGAAACCGCCCGGCTTGTCGAGCTTCACGCAGAAGGCGAGCCCGGCCTCGTACGGATCGGTCTCGCCGGTGAGGTCGCTGCCCCACACCCGGTAGCCCTTCTCCAACCGCATGCTGTCGATCGCGTGATAGCCCCCTGCGACGAGCCCGTCGGGTTCGCCGGCCGACCACAGCGTCTCCCACAGGTGGGCGCCGTACTCGGTGCTCGCGTAGAGCTCGTACCCGAGCTCGCCGACGAAGGTCACCCGCAGCGCCCGGACCGGTACGTTGCCGACCGTGAGTTCGCAGGAGGTGAGGTAGGGGAGCGCATCGTCGGACAGCTCGGCGGCGGTGAGGCTCGACAGAATGTCGCGTGAGCGGGGCCCCCACAGTGCGAAGCAGCACAGTTGTCCGGTGATGTCGGCAATCCGCACGTCGGCCGCGCGTCGCCGCGCCTGCTTGCGCAACCATGCGGCGTCGTGCGTGCCGAACGCGGTGCCGGTCACGACGAGGAACGCGTCGTCGGCCAGTCGGGTCACGGTGAAGTCGCACTCGATACCGCCCCGATCGTTCAGCGCCTGGGTGTAGGTCACCGCGCCGACAGCCCGCGCCACCTCGTTGTCGCAGACCCAGTCCAAGAACTGCGCCGCGTCCGCGCCGGTGACCTCGAGCTTTGCGAACGACGATTCGTCGAACAACCCCGCCACCTCGCGGGTGCGAAGGTGCTCGCCGCCGACGGCCGGCGACCACGCCCGGGCCGCCCAGCCCGCCGGCCGCAGTCCTGCATCACCGAATGCTTCGTTCGGCGCGTAGTAGTCCACCCGCTCCCAGCCGGCCTTCTCCCCGAACACCGCGCCGTGCTCGCGATGCCAGCTGAAGGCGGCCGACCGGCGCAGGCCCCGGCCGGACTCGCGCTGCCGGCCCGGGAACGGGATGTCGTAATAGGTGCTGTACGTCTCGATGGTGCGGGACAGGGTGTACGCCGGCGACCGGTATTGGCGCCCGAACCGGCTCACGTCCATGTGCGAGAGGTCCAGCGACGGTTGACCCGCCACGATCCACTCGGCCAGCACCTTCCCGATGCCGCCGGCGCCGGCGATGCCGTGCGCGCAGAACCCGGCACCGACGAACAGCCCGGCCACCTCGGTCTCGCCGAGACAGAACTCGTTGTCCGGCGTGAAGGCCTCCGGACCGTTGATCATCCGGCGCACCCCGAGATCGGCCATGATCGGCACTCGCACCTGGGCATTCGTGGCGATCTGCTCGAATCGCGGCCAGTCCTCGGGCAACAGCTTGGCGTTGAAGTCTGCGGGGATCGCGTCGTAACGGTTGGCGCTCGCGGTCCATGGCATCGGGTTGCGTTCGTAACCGCCCATCACCAACCCGTCGACCTCCTGGCGGAAGTAGACGAGGAGATCCGGGTCGCGCAGGCTCGGCAGCGCAGGAGCTCCGGCCTCGCGGAACGCGTCGGTGACGAGGTACTGGTGGGCCATCGGCACGAGCGGAATGCGGACTCCGGCCAATCGACCGATCTCGGCGGCGAACATCCCGGCGCAATTGACGACGATCTCGCAGGCGAGATCGCCCCGGTCGGTGCGGACACCGCGCACCCGCCCCGCACCGACGTCGATCCCGGTGACCCGAGTGTGCAGCTGGAACCGCACGCCCGCGGCCCGGGCGCGAGCGGCCAGCGCGTAGCACAACTGCGACGGGTCGAGATGCCCGTCCGACTCGAGATACGCGGCGCCGAGCACCCCGGTGAGGTCGACGAGCGGGAACCGCTCGGCCACCTGCGCGGGCGAGATCTCGTGCAACGGAAGACCCAACACTTCGGCCCAGCCGATCTGGCGCCGGATCTCCTCGAGCCGTTCGGGGGACGACGCCAGCTTGATGCTGCCGCTCTCGGTCCAGCCGATCGGCGCGTCCCCGGCCTCCAGCTCGCGGTACAGCTGCACCGAGTACATGTTCATCCGCGTCAGCGTGGGATCGGCACGCAACTGCCCGACCAGGCCGGCCGAATGGAACGTCGACCCACTGGTCAGTTCGTCGCGTTCGAGCACCACGACGTCGCGTTCGCCGAGTTGGGCCAGGTGATGGGCCACACTGGCCCCCGCGACGCCGCCGCCGATCACGACGATGCGGGCGGCCGCGGGCAGGTCTGAGGGCACGCCCCAAATCATGCGCAGCCCGGCGTTGCGGCACAAGACACGCGGGGTCACTGAAGGTCTACCTACTAGACCGTTGACTGTGAATCGCCCTACGATCCCGACACCAACCGCTGAGTCGACGGGAGGTGTACACGTGGCCGGAACGCTCGATGCGGCGCGTCCCGCCGCCCTGCTGGCCGATCTTCCGGCGTTGCGCGGTGAGTCGTTCGATGTCGAGGAACTGGCCGGCGGGCTCACCAACCGTAACTATCGAGTGCATACGGTGTCCGGGAACCGGTACGTCGCGCGGTTCGGGGGTGCGCGCATCGACCTGTTGGGCATCGATCGCGCCGCCGAGGCGCACAACTCACGAGTCGCTGCTGACATCGGGGTAGGTCCAGGCATCGTCGACTACGACCCGCAGCACGGCATCCTGCTCGTGGATTGGATCGACGGACGGACCTTTAGTGACGCCGACCTGGATGACCCGGCCGGCTTGTCGCGGGTCGCCGAGACCTGCCGGGCGCTGCACGCCGGCCCGCGGTTCCTCACCGATTTCGACATGTTCGACGTGCAACGCCGCTATCTCGCAATCGTGCAGGACCAGGGCTTCCGGCTGCCGGACGATTATCTGGATTTCACGCCCCAGGTTCGTGCGCTCGAGGCGGTACTGCACAGTGGCGGCGAGGCGACGGTGGCGTGTCACAACGACCTGCTGGCCGCGAACATGATGGACGACGGCGACCGGGTGCGCTTCATCGACTACGAGTACTCCGGCAACAACGACGCCTGCTTCGAACTCGGCAACATCTGGAGCGAGGCGAACCTGCTCGACGACCGGCTGGAGTATCTGGTCACCAGCTACTACGGTGCTGCGTCGCCGGCGCGGACCGTGCGAGCCCGGCTGTGGGGCCTGATGTCGAAGTACGGCTGGACCCTGTGGGCGTCGATCCAGGACGCCGTCAGCGAGGTCGAGTTCGACTTCTGGCAGTGGGGGATGGAGAAGTACTCCCGCGCGGTCGCCGAGTTCCACCACCCCGACTTCGACGACATGATCCGAATCGCGAGCGAGCCGACACCACACGAGGGAGCCGAACAGTGGCCGAGATAGTAGAGCTCAACGAGGACGAGCAACGCCTCGCCGAGCTCGGGTACAAGCAGGAACTCAACCGGTCCTGGTCCGGGTTCTCGAACTTCGCCATCTCGTTCTCGATCATCTCGATCCTGGCCGGGTGCTTCACGAGCTTCGGCCTGGGCTGGAACAACGGCGGCCCGGCGGCGATCTCCTGGGGTTGGCCGCTCATCTCGCTGTTCATTCTGGTGATCGGTCTGTGCATGTCCGAGCTGGTGTCGGCTTTCCCGACGTCGGGCGGCATCTACTGGTGGGCCAGCAAACTGGGTGGACCGAAGGCGGGCTTCTACACCGGATGGCTGAACCTGATCGGCCTGCTGGCCATCGACGCGTCGGTCGCCTACGGTTGCGCGACCTTCTTCGACGGCACGCTCGGGTTCTTCAACTCGAACTACGAATCCGGTGACCTCAACCGGATCTTCTTCTACTTCATCGTCGTGCTGGCGCTTGCCGCGCTGATCAACATCTTCTCCAGCCACCTGCTCGCGGTGCTCAACAACATCTCGGTGTGGTGGCATGTGTTCGGCGCCGCGGTCGTCATCGTGCTGCTGGTCTTCTTCCTCAAGGACGGCGCGTCCCACGCCTCGGCCAAGGAGGTGTTCACCGGGACGGTGAACAACACCGGCTTCTTCGGCGGCAAGACGAGCGGGGCGGGGTTCATCCTGTACGTGCTGCCGCTCGCTGCGATCCTGACCCAGTACACGATCACCGGTTACGACGCGTCGGCCCACCTGTCCGAGGAGACGAGGAGCGCCGCCAACTCGGCTGCCAAGGGAATCTGGCGGTCGATCTTCTATTCGGCCATCGGTGGCTGGATCCTGTTGTTGTCGTTCCTCTTCGCCGTTCAGAACAAGGGCGAGGTCGGCGGGTCGGTGCAGAACATCTTCCACCAAGCGCTCACGCCACACGTCGGTGGATTGGTCATGGTGATCTCGACCGGTGGTCAGTTCTTCTGCACGGTTGCGTGCATGACGAGCACGACGCGGATGCTGTTCGCGTTCAGTCGCGACGGTGTGGTGCCAGGGGGTCAGTACTGGTCCAAGCTCAACGCGAAGCGGGTTCCGGTGTACGGCGTGATCATCTCGGCCGTCATGGCACTCGTGCTGACCCTGCCCGCCCTGGTCAAGGTCGACGTCGGTGGCTTCCCGGTACCCGTGGCGTTCTTCGCCGTCGTGTCCATCGGGGTGATCGGTCTCTACGTTGCATTCGCGATCCCGATCTATCTGCGCTGGAAGGCTGCCGATACGTTCCGGCCCGGTGGGTGGACGCTGGGCCGCAAGTACCGGTGGATGTGCATCGTCGCGCTCGTCGAGATCGCGATCACGTCGATCTTCGCGATGTTGCCCACGTCGTCGCTCGGCGCCCCGTGGTACGACGGCTTCGCGTGGAAGTACGTGAACTACGCGATTCTGGTCGTGCCCGGCACGCTCATCCTGCTCTGGATCTACTGGCATCTATCGGTGAAGCACTGGTTCACCGGGCCCAAGAACACCGTCGAACTGCCGCTGGACGTCTCGGCTGCCGACCAGATCAGCCATGAGCATCACAAGGGCCACGAGGCCGGCACCCAATAGCCGTGCCGGGAGTGGCACCCGTCCATCGGGTGCCACTCCCGGCATGCGCGTCGGGTGCGCGCGCCATAGCGTCAGCCTTCCCCCAGCACCGCACGACCGTGGTCACGATCGACACTGCAGTGGGGAGGAGCATGAGTTCCTGACTAGCCGACAGGTTCCGCGACCGGCTCGGCGAGCTCGACGAGCAGCAACCAGGCGCCCCAGAAGAAGCAGACCGCGCCGAGGAACGTGCCGCCGTTGGCGAGTCCGGCCGACAGCAGCGACTCGGTTTTCGGCACGATGAACGCGCCGATCGCCGACACCATGAAGAAGATCGATCCGATCATGTTCAGCCACACGATGCGCCACGGGATCTCCCGCCATCGCCATCGCGGGCCCTTCGGTTTTCGAACCTCCTCCACGGCGAACCAGCTCGCGACCAGGAAGCAGATCGATCCGACGACGTCCGGTGACCACACCCGAAGATCCTGCTGCCGGACCGTCAGCTGATCGTCGAGCGCGGCAAACGTGGTGACGTTGAACGCGAGCGTGCCGAGCAACTGGATGAAGGCGGCCCACCAGCCCAGCCCGCGCGGTGAGAATCCGAACCAGCGCCGGATCTGTCCGGTTCCGTCAGCGTTTGCGTTGATCGCCTGCACGTACTGCAGGTACCCGGCGCTCGTGAAGAACAGCGACCCGATGAAATAGACGAGCGACACCGTCGTCGTCGGCACGACCGACGTCATGCCCGGCGTCGAGCCGAACGCGAAGCAGGCCGAGCCGATCATGAAGAGCACCGCCACGTACCAGCCGAGGTCGTGCGGCGCCCAGATCACT
This sequence comes from uncultured Actinomycetota bacterium, assembly GCA_963850835.1. GTDB lineage: Bacteria > Actinomycetota > Actinomycetes > Mycobacteriales > Jatrophihabitantaceae > Jatrophihabitans. The sequence goes on from CAWKNB010000017.1 coordinate 40,379, forward strand.
GCGTGCATCCGCGGGGCCGGTCCGGTGCCGTCGGCCAGGCGTGGTGCCCGGCCCTTGCGATGCCGGCGAGCGGTGAACTCGACCACCTGACCGTCGGGGCGGCGGACCAGTTCGCGTAGCACGAACGGACCCCAGGTCTCGGTGGTCACCGGCGTCCAGCCTGGCGGCAGGTGCCAGGTCCGGCCCGCCTGCGAAGATCCGCGCACAGCTGTAGAGGATGCTACGTCGCGTCCAGATCGAGGAAATCGGACACGTCCAGGAGCGCCAACACCGGCCGTTCGAGCAACCGCGCACCTGCACGACTCGGATCGTGGGTGATCCGCGGCGCGGTAAGTGTCAGCTGCCGGCCGCGGGTCAGCACGGTGCATCCGCCCGCGGCGACGACGTTCTTCACCCAGTCGCTGTCGCGTCCGTAGGTGAGCGCGATGCGCACGCCCGACTGCATCCGGAACACGTTGACCGGCGTTTCGTAGCGGCGCCCGGAGCGCCGCCCGTGGTGGACCACCACGCCGAAACCGGGCAGCCGCCGGAACAGCCGCCGGGTGACTCGATTGGCGCCGACGCGATTGAGTCGGGCGAGCGCTCTGGGCATCGGCATGTCGACAACCCTAGGACGGGCGCACAGGTCGGCTGTCGCGGCGCAGCGGGTGGTCCTGCGGTATCTGGACGAGCACGACGGGCACACCGTCCGGATCGGCGAGCCACATCTCGCGCAACCCCCACGGCTCGTCGAGCGGCGGTCGGGTGATCCGGACGCCGGCGCCGCTCAACCGGTGATGCTCGGCGTCGACGTCGCGCACCTGCAGCCAGAGGGCCGTGTCGCCGGCCGGCGCGCCGTGACCGGCCACCTCGAGGAATCCACCGCCGAGGAAGAACACCACGCCCGGGTCGTCGGGGTCGCCGAACTCGCGGTACACGGCCAGACCGAGCGTGTCGCGATAGAACGCCCGGGTCGCGGCGAGGTTGGTCGGGCGCAGCAGGATGCGGCTCGCGAGAACGTCCATCCCGAAATTGTCTCGCCGCGGAACACCGTTCCGGTGGTGAGCGTTGTCCAAACATGTCCGACGTCGTCGCCTCGTCCGCGGTCCAGCTCGGGCGCGACGCCGACTTCGTCCCCGACGAGGCCGCGCGGCTCGAGGAGATGCGCGCATACCGCCGCATGTACCGGTTGTTCGGTCGGCGCGTCCCGCAGCCCCAGCCGGGGCAGCCCGCGCCCGTCGTCCTGGTACCCGGTTTCATCTCCGGTGACTTCTCACTGGCTTATCTCGCCCGCCAATTGCGACGGCGCGGTCACCGCACGTTCGGCAGCGAGATCGGTGCGAACCTGGGTTGCACCGACGCGATGGTCGAGCGCCTGATCCGGCGCGTCGAGCGCATCGTCGACGACGAGGGCCGGCGGGTGGCACTGGTGGGGCACAGCCGCGGCGGCATGATCGTGAAGCTCGCCGCCCAGCGGCGTCCCGACCTCGTCGCAGGTGTCATCGTGCTGAGCGCTCCGGTCACCGGCACGCTCAGCGTCGCGGCCCACGTACGCAAACAGCTGGAGCTGCTGTTTCGGCTCAATCGACGTGGAATGCGCGCAGTGCTCAGCGCCGACTGCGTGACCGGTGAATGCGCCAATCGCATCGTGGCCGAGCTCGAGGGCCAGTTCCCGGCCGAGGTGGCCTACACGTCGGTGTATTCGCGAAGCGACGCGATCATCGACTGGCGTACGTGTCTCGACCCGGCAGCAGAACTCATCGAGGTGCGGTCCAGCCATACCGGCATGGGTACCGACCCGGCCGTGTCACTGCTCGTGGCCGACCGGCTCGCCGCGCTGACCGCACGGGTCAGCGCCGCCTGACGCATCAGGTCGGCGGCCGCGCCACACACTGGGCAAGGTAGAGCTCCTCGCCGAGCTTGCCCATCAGTTCCAGCTGGGTCTGTAGGTAGTCGACGTGCAGTTCCTCGTCGGCGAGGATCAGCTCGAACAGGTTCGCGCTGGTGGCGTCGCCCTTCTCACGGCACATGACGATGCCGGGCCGCAGCCGGTCGATGACCTCGACCTCGACAGCGAGATCGGCTTCGAACTGCTCGCGCACGGTCTGCCCCACGCGCAGCGAGAACAACCGCTGGTAGTTGGGGAGGCCGTCGAGCAGCAGGATGCGGTCGGTGATCTTCTCCGCGTGGCGCATCTCGTCCAACGACTCGGCGCGAGTGTGGGCGGCGAGTTCGGTGAAACCCCAGCTGTCTTGCATCTTCGAGTGCAGGAAGTACTGGTTGATGGCTGTGAGCTCACTGGTCAGCTGCTCGTTGAGCAGTGCCAGCACATCCGGGTCACCTTGCACGCTCGTCCTCCTCAGCCGGGCCCCGCGGACCGATCCTAGCGATCGTCCCATGCCTACCCGATAGGCTCACGGGGTGCAGAATCCATTGCGCGTCACGGCCCGGATCCTCACCGGCACCACCTATGTCACGTTGGGTTACGCGGCCTTCCGCCATCCCGAGAAGCGGGCCGCCACGGCCGCTTCGACGCTCGCCACGCTGCGCAAGGCCGTCCCGCTGCCAGACGACGACGCGCTCCTCGTCCGCGTGAACGGCGGTGCCCAGGTCGGCGCCGGCGTGTTGATGGCCACCGGCACGCTGCAGCGCCCGGCTGCGCTGGTCCTCGCCGCTTCGATGGTGCCCACCACGCTGGCCGGGCACGACTTCTGGAGCCTCGACGACCCTGCGGCCCGCGCGGCCCAGCGCACCCAGTTCCTCAAGAACCTCGCGATGGTCGGGGGGCTGCTGTTCGCAGTGCTCGACCGGCCGCGTTCCTTACGGGCGTAGATCCGCGAACGCCGACACCGGCGCCTCGATGCAATCGGCCACGAAGCGCAGGAACCCACCGGCGGTCGCGCCGTCACAGACCCGGTGATCGAACGCGAGCGTGAGCTGGGTGACCTTGCGGACGGCGAGTTGGCCGTCGACGACCCACGGGCGGTCGATGACGCGGCCCATGCCGAGGATCGCGACCTCGGGATGGTTGATGATCGCCGCCGAGCCGTCGACGCCGAACACGCCGTAGTTGTTGACGGTGAAGGTCCCGCCACGAAGCGCCGCCGGTGACGCGCTGCCGTCGCGGACCTGCCCCGCGGCCGCGGCGAGCGCCGCAGAGAGTTGCCGCAGCGACAGCGTCTGCGCGTCGGCGATGACCGGGACGACCAGGCCGCGTTCGGTCTGTGCCGCGAAGCCGAGCCCGATCGTCGAGCTGAGCACGATTTCCTCGTCCTCGACCCGGGCATTGAGTTCGGGATAGCGTGCCAGTCCGGCGATCGCGAATGCGGACAACAACGCGAGCAGACTGACCGGCGCGTCGGACGCCCGGCTGTTCATCGCGGCGCGGGCCTCGACCAGTGCCGTGGCGTCGACGTCCACCCACACCGTTGCTTCGGGGATCTCGCGACGCGACCGGGTGAGCTTGTCGGCCACCGCCTTGCGCACGCCCCGCAGTGGGATGCGGGTGCAGTCGTCGTCCGGCAGCGACTCGGCCGCCGGGTGGATTGCCTGTTCGACGTCGCGGCGCACGATCAACCCGTCGGGCCCGGTACCGGCCAGCGTGGCGAGATCCACGCCCGATTCGCGGGCCATCCGGCGTACCAGGGGCGATACGACGGCGATCGTGCGCGATTGCGGCTCGGGTGCGGCGGTTGTCACGGTGGTATGACGACGGCGACGCGGCGCCGGGCGGCGTCGGCGAGCGGATCCGCCGCGCGAGGTGCCCGTGCCGTAGCCGATGAGCACGTTGCCACTGCCCTCGTCGTCCTCCGCGGGGCCAGCGGCGTCCGGGGTGACGACACCGGGTTCGCGCATACCGGCGCCGGAGCCGACCGACACGAGCGGGTCGCCGACGCGGACGACATCACCTGGTGCGGCGTGCAGCCGGGCGATCACCCCGGCGAACGGCACCGGCACCTCGACCGACGCCTTCGCCGTCTCGACCTCGACCACGGTCTGGTCCACCCGCACCTCGTCGCCGACGGCGACGTGCCAGGCCACGATCTCGGCCTCGGTGAGACCCTCGCCGAGGTCGGGAAGCAGGAAGTCAGGCATCGTCGGTCCACTGCAGTCGCTCGACCGCGTCGAGGATCCGGTCGACGTTGGGCAGGTGATGCTGTTCGAGCATCGGCGGCGGGTAGGGGATGTCCAGCCCGGTGACCCGCAGGATCGGGGCCTCCAGGTGGTGGAAGCACTGCTCGGTGAGACGGGCGACCACCTCGGCGCCGTAGCCACCGAAACCGGACGCCTCGTGGACGACGATTGCGCGGCCGGTCTTGCGCACCGAGGCCACGAGCGTCTCGTCGTCGAACGGACTCAGGGTGCGCAGATCGACGACCTCGAGATCCCAGCCGTCGTCAGCAGCGGCCGTGGCGGCCTCCAGTGCGGTCTCGACGAGTCCGCCGTAGGTGATCACCGTGGCGTCGCGGCCCGGGCGGCGCACCAGGGCGTCGTCGAATCCGGGACCGGCGCTCGACAGCGACGTGGTCTCCTTCGACCAGTACCGACGCTTCGGTTCCAGAAAGATCACCGGGTCGGGGGAGTTGATCGCCTGGCGCAGCAGCCGGTAGGCGTCTGCCGGGGTGCCCGGCGTGACGACCCGCAGGCCGGGAGTGTGGGTGTAGTACGCCTCGGACGAGTCACAGTGGTGCTCGACGCCGCCGATGCCGCCGCCGAACGGCACGCGCACCACGACCGGCAGCTCGACGGCGCCCCGGGTGCGGTTGTGCAACTTCGCCAGGTGACTGGTGATCTGTTCGAAGGCCGGATAGGCGAAGGCGTCGAACTGCATCTCGACGACCGGGCGCAGCCCGTTCATCGCCATGCCGATCGCCGTGCCGACGATGCCGGCCTCGGCGAGGGGCGTGTCGAACACCCGGCCTTCGCCGAAGCGCTGGGCCAGCCCGTCGGTCACCCGGAAGACACCGCCCAGCGTCGCGACGTCCTCACCGAACACGAGCACGCGCGGGTCGTCGGCCAGCGCATCGGCGAGAGCGCGGTTCAGCGCGCCGGCCATCGTGATCGGTTGTGCCGTCGCTGCCGCGGCGCCCTCGCGCTCCAGCAGCCCGGTCATCGGCCGGCCGCCAGTTCGGCGCGCAGGTCGTCGCGTTGCCGGCGCAATTGGCGGGTGGGGTGCGCGTAGACCGTCTCGAACAGCGACTCGGGGTCGGCCTCGACGTCGATGTTCATCCGGGTGCGGACCTGTTCGGCGAACCGCTCGGCGGCCGCGGCGATGTCATCGACCGAGGTGTCGTCGAGCGCGCCGGTGCCGCGCAGATAGGTCTCCAGTCGCGAGAGCGGGTCGCGGGTCAACCAGTGCGCTACCTCGTCCGGGTCACGATAGCGCGAGGCGTCGTCGGCGTTGGTGTGCGCCTCGACCCGGTAGGTGATGGCCTCGATGAGGGTAGGGCCGTTGCCGGCCCGGGCGCTGTCGAGCGCGTCCGACACAGAGGCGAACACCTGGGCCGCGTCGTTGCCGTCGATCAGTCGCCCGGGCAGACCGTAGCCGATGGCCTTGTGCGCGAGCGACGGCGCGGCGGTCTGCTGGGCCAGCGGCGTGCTGATCGCGTATCCGTTGTTCTGAATCAGAAAGACAACGGGTGCTTGCCACACGGCTGCGAAGTTCAGCGCCTCGTGGGTGTCACCCTCGCTGGTGGCGCCGTCGCCGAGCAGCACCAGCGCAACGGTGTCGTCGCCCTTGAGCCGAGCCGCGTGCGCCAGCCCGACGGCGTGCAGGGTGTTGGTGGCCAACGGGGTGCACTGGGCCGCGACGCGGTGCTCGTAGGGGTCGTACCCGCAGTGCCACGAGCCGCGCAGCAGCGCCAGCACCTCGACCGGATCGACGCCGCGGGTCACGATGGCCATCGAGTCGCGGTAGGTGGGGAACAGCCAGTCGGCGTCGGCCAGCGCCCGTACGGCACCGACCTGGCACGCCTCCTGCCCGCGCGCGGACGGGTACACCGCAAGCCGGCCCTGCTTGGTGAGGGCGCTGGCCTGCGCGTCGAACCGCCGGCCGATCACCATGTGGCGGTACAGGTCGAGCAGGGTGCCGGTCTCCGGCAGCGACGTCGGGTCGAGCCCAATGCCGTCGGCGCCGATCAGCGCCTGCGGTGTCAGGTCGGGCACGCTGAGAGCCACGATGATCTCCTATCGGACCGATTGCAGCCAATTGTCGCTGATCCTCGCCATTCGTACCGCGCGGTGCGGCAATATGCAGACAGATGGTCCGCAATAACGCTAGAGTTCGGCCGCATGGCCGACACAACCGAGTCCAGCGCCGGCGGTCGCGGCCAGATGGCTCCCCTCGATGCGACCGACCGGCGGATCGTCGAGGCGCTGCGCGATGACGGTCGGCTGTCCATGCGAGCGCTCGCGCAGCGGTTGCACGTGTCCCGGGCCGGCGTCTACTCCCGCGTCGAACGCCTCGAGCGTGAGGGGGTCATCACCGGGTACAGCGCGACGGTCGACCCGGAGAAGTCCGGTCGCCCGCTGTCGGCCTTCGTCAACCTCAAGGTTGCGCAGCGCTCCTGGCAGGCTCTGCGTGACCGGGTGCTGGCGATCGAGGACGTGGACCACGCGTCACTGGTGTCCGGCGACTACGACATCGTGCTGCTCGTGCGCACGCGCGACGTCGGCACCTTGCGCGATCTCGTCCTGACCCGGTTGCAGGACATGCCCGAGGTGCTGTCGACCCAGACGGTGCTGATCTTCGACGAATTGCATCCGGGGCGACACTGACCCCGACCTCGGGCAGACTGCGCTGGTGCAACCCGGCTGGTACCCCGATCCGTTCACCTCGCACCTGCTGCGTTGGTGGGACGGCGCGCAGTGGACCTCGTTCACCGCGGCGATCGGCGGCACTGCCGCCGACGGCAGTTGGGCGGCCGCCGACCCGGCTGGGGACCTCGGTGGGGTGACGCAGGCCGGTCGCCGCGCGGCGATCGCCGTCGTGGTCGGTGCGGTGCTCAACATCGCCCAGTACTTCTTCATCGCAGTGGTGTTCGGCCACACGATCCACGAGATCCGGGGACAGTTCGACGACCAGCAGGTCGACAGCGACCCGACCGGCGGTGCGATCCAGCTGTGGAACCTGGTGTCCCTGCCGTTGCTCGTGGTGCAGATCTTCCTGATGATCTGGCTGTACCGGGCGGCGACCGTCGGTCGCCGGGCCAGCTGGCCGGCGCGCCGCGAGCCGGTCTGGGCAGTGCTCGGATTTCTGATTCCGATCATCAACTTCTGGTTTCCGTACCAGGTCGCCCGTGACGCATTCCCGCCACACGACCCGGCGTCTCGTACGGCCGGTCGCTGGTGGGGCTGGTACCTCGGCCAGGGCTTCGCCCTGATCCCGGTGTTCTTCACGGCGATCGTGTCCACACCGGTAGCCGTCGGCGTCGCGGCGATCGCGTCGGTCGTCCCGGCGATGGCCGCCGTAGAGACCCGCGCGCTGATCGCCGCGCTGGATACATCGCAACGCGCGGCGCTGCGGCGCTGAGGCAGGTGTCAGCCGAGGCGGCGGGCGGAATGGTTGGCCTGGGCGAGGCGGCGTAGTGCCAACAGCGCGGTCTCGTAGATCACCGTGCCGACCACCATGGACTCGACGAGCTGATCGCGCGGGGCGTCGGTGTCGATGCTCTCGATCTCGCGGGCCGCCAGCGCGTCGGCCGACTCGGCATACAGGTCGAACGCGTGTGGGTCGACGTCGCGGCCGAGCCGGCGCAGGGCGGCCAGTGCATCGGCGAGCACCGCTCGCGCGGGAGTGTCCGGCAGGCTGCGCCAGTCGAGCTCGGCGAGGTAGGCATCGACGTCCTCGCGTGCCTGACGCGCGACGTCGTCGACCGGTTCGCCGTCGGTCCTGGTGGACAGCGCGCTGTGCGCGACCGCCAACATCTCGTGCCGATCGAGTGACAGGTCGTCGATGGCGTCGACCACGGCGCGGACATCGGCGATACGCAGGCCGCCGACCTGGATCAACGTTCGGATGAGGTGGAGCCGGTGCAGGTGCGTGTCGTTGTAGTCGGCCTGGTTGGCGGGACCGTCGCTGGTGCCGGCGGGCAGCAGGCGCTCGCGCAGGTAGTACTTGATCGTGGCCACGCTGAGCCCACTGCGTCGGCTCAGTTCGGCGATCCTCATCGCCGTGCTCCCTTGACGCACACAGATGGAAAGTAGCACTATCTGCTATAGATAGTAAAACTATCCATAAGGAGTCGAACGATGCCTGCCCTGCCCTGGAAGTCGTTGCGTCCGGTCGATCCCGATCACGAGTACGTCGTGATGGCCTCGCGGCTGCCCTTGGCGCACTACCGACATGTGCCGGCGTTTCTGCGGGCGACGGTGGCGATCCAGACACAACTCGCTTCGGCCGACGGACTCGTCGGCTACGCACTGAACGCGAAGCTGCTGCGCAAGACGTTCCTGACCGTGTCGGTCTGGCACGACGACGCTGCGCTGGGCGCGTTTGCCCACGCCGACCCGCACCGTGACCGGGTCGCCCGGATCCGGTCCGCGATGCGGCCCACGACATTCGTCACCTGGCGGGTCCCCGGCAGCGACCTGGCGTCCTCGGGAGTGCCGTGGGCCGACGCGGAGCAGCGCATCCGGGAAGCGGCAGCTTGAATGGCGGGGTGAGCGCGCAGGAGTGGACCACCGACATCGTCGATCTCGACGCGTATCTCGAGCGGGTCGGGTTCACCGACGGGTTGGGCAGCGACGTCGCCACGCTCGTCGCGCTGCACCGCCGGCATCCCGCGGCGATACCGTTCGAGAACCTCGACGTCGTGCTCGGGCGCGGGGTGTCCGTCGACCTGGACCGGATCCAGGCCAAGTTGGTGCGCGATCGGCGCGGTGGCTACTGCTACGAGCACGGTCTGCTGTTCGCGGCGGTGCTCAGCCGGCTCGGATTCGGCGTCGACCGGCTGCTCGCGCGTGTCGGTGGTGACCTCGGCCGGCCGAATGCACGCACCCACATGGCGTTGATCGTCACCTGCGCGGATGGGCGCTGGCTGGCCGATGTCGGCTTCGGTTCCGGGCTGCTCGAGCCGATCCCGCTGGTCGCCGACGCACCAGCGACGCAGGGGGACTGGCGCTATCGGCTCGTGCGGCCCGCGCCCGGCATCTGGGCGCTGCAGCAACTGGAGGGTGCCGAATGGGTCGGTCAGTACACCTTCGACGAGCAGCCGCAGCACCTTTCCGACGTGGTGGTGTCCAACCACTTCACGTCGACCTGGCCCACCTCGCCGTTCGTGTCCCGCGCCGTCGTCGTCCGCAAGGACGAACACGAGGTGCGCCGCCTGCTCGACCGCGAGCTGTCGACTACCCGAGCCGACGGCGCGAGCCACAGCCGCACCCTCGGTGACGCCGACCTCGGCCCGGCGCTGCACGGTCTCGGGCTCGACCTGCCGGCCGATGACCTCGCTGCGCTGATCGCCCGGGTCGCGCCCGGTGATCCGGGCGCGACGGCGTCCTAGCTGTTTGTGCTGCTCAGGTCAGTCGGCGTCGAGGGCGGCGGCGACGCGGCGGTGCGCAGCCCAGATCTCCTCGGGCAGGTCGTGGAACAGGGCGAGGTGCTCCTCGCGGTGTTTCATCTCCTGCCGCCACCGCGTCGTGTCGATGGTGAGGATGGCGTCGAGGTCGGCCGCGGAGATCTCCACGCCCTCGAGGTCGAGTTCCTCCTCGGTGGGGAGGATGCCGACCGGGGTCTGCCGCCCGGTGACCTCGCCGTTGCGCAGCTGCAACAGCCACAGCAGCGGACGCAGGTTCTCGCGGTAACCCGGCCAGCGGAAGTGCCCGTCCTCCGGATCGCGCTGGAACCAGTTCACGTGCGCGAAGATCGGCTGGTCCTTCGCAGCGCCGATGATCTTGAGCCAGTGCGCGCCGTAGGCGCCCTCGGGATATGACATGAACGGCCGCATCGACATCGGGTCGTAGCGCAGCATGCCTTCCACGCCCTCGGCGGCGTAGGTGGCCTCCGCGCCGAGCGTCAGGCCGTCGTAGACGCCCTCGGCGAGGTCGGTGATCGCGCGGATCAGCGGCTCCCGATCGCGGGTCCGGCCGCCGAAGATGACCGCGTCGATCGGCACGCCCTTGGCGATGTCGAAGTCGGGCGCGACGTTCGGCACGTTGGCCAGCGTGGTGGTGAACCGGCTGTTGGGGTGGGCCCACGGGCCGCCCTCGGCGCCGCCCTCGCGCTCGGCGACGAGCTCGCCCTTCCAGTCGCGCCACCCGTTCAGGTCGGTGGGCGGCGCAGGGGTCTTGCCCTCCCACCACACGTCCTGGGTCTGCTCGTTGTAGGCGACATTCGTGAACAGCGTGCCGGTGCCGGGTCCGACGGACTCGACCGCGGTCGGGTTGGTCTTCTCGTTCGTGTCCTTGGCGACGCCGAACACGCCGAACTCCGGGTTGATCGCGTAGATCTTGCCGTCCTCCGGGTCGACCCGCAGCCACGCGATGTCATCGCCGTAGAACTCGACGTGGTACCGCTCGCCGAGCGCATCGGGCGGCAGCATCATCGCGAGGTTGGTCTTGCCCGACGCGCTGGGGAAGCCGCCGCAGATGTGGAAGCGCTTACCGGTCTGCTTGTCCACGATGCCGAGCAGCATGAACTGCTCGGCGAGGAACTCGCCCGAGGCCCAGCCGTCGTAGGCGGCCTGACGCAAGCCGTGCGCGATCTTGCCGAGCAGTGCATTGCCGCCGTAGGAGGAGCCGAAGTGCAGGATGGTGCGTTCGTCGGCGAGGGTGACGAAATAGCGCTTGTCCTCGGGCGTGCCCTGTCCGAGGTTTTCCAGATCACCGGTGACGTGCACGGCGCGCACGAAGCTGTTCGGGTCGTGCAGGTTGTCGATGTGTTCGATGCCGACGCGCGCCATGCGGATCATGTGCAGTGCGACCGTGCGGTGGTCGGTCAGTTCCACCCCGGCTGCGTATCGCTCCAGCGGCGAGCCGACCGGCGCCATCAGGTACGGCACGACGTACATCGTCTTGCCCGCCGACGCGCCGCGCATCAGGCCTTCGAGCAGCGGACGCATCTCGGCCGCCGGGCGCCAGTTGTTGTAGACGCCCTTGTCGGAAGGATTGTTCGTGGCGACAACAGTGCGTTCCTCGGACCGCGCCGTGTCCTTGGGGTAGCTGCGCGAGTAGTAGCGACCTTCGCCGGCCGGCAGGAGCTCACCGGCGTCGAGCGACTCCTGCAACAGCCGGGCGTCGTCGTCGGAGCTGATGACCTCGAGCCGATCGGCGCCGGTGACCCCGAGCCAGTATCGGACGTACTCGCGCACGTTCGGGTTCTTCAGACCTGCCGCATCGAGCACTTCGTCAACGTCGACCATTGAAAGACTTTCTCGCACTTTCGGGCGAAGCGCGCTACCTGACTCGCCAGACGTGACCGGTCCCACGCAAACGAGCGTCAGGGACCGAACGTGGGCGTGCGACGTTCGACGAACGCGCGTACGCCTTCCTTGCCGTCGTCGGAATCGGCCCGCGCCGAGATGGAGGCCTGCTCGGCGTCGAGCGTGGCGTCGAGGGAACCGAGGTAGCCCTCGGCGACGAGTCGCTTGATCCCGGCGAGCGCGCCGGTCGAACTCGTGGCCAGCGCCTGCGCGATCGACTCGGCCTCCGACTGCACGTCCTCGTCGGGCACCACTCGACTCAACAACCCGGCTGCAAGCGCTTCCTGTGCGGACATCGGACGGTTGGTCAGCATCAGGTCCAAGGCCCGGCCGCGACCGATCAGGCGTGGCAGATGCCAGGTCATGCCGCCGTCCGGGGTGAATCCGATGCCCGGATATGCCGCACGGAACTGAGTCGACTCGCCGCCGATCGCGATGTCCGCGGCGCAGGCGATGCTCATCCCGGCTCCGGCGGCCCAACCCTGAACAGCGGCCACCACCGGCAGCGGCGAGTCGGTGAGCGCGCGGACCGTGTCGTGCAGGACGCCCGCGATGTCGTACACGTGGCGGCCGGGCTCGTCCGCGCCGGCGAACTGCGTCACGTCGCCGCCGAGGCAGAAGTTCTTGCCGGGATGGGTGATGAGCACGACCCGCGCGTCGCCCGGGTCGCGCACGGCCTCGGCGGTCGCTCGCAGCGCGTCTTCTTCGAGCACCGGTGCGCCCGACTCGCCGATGACCCGGACCCGCAGGATTGCCTCAGTCATCACGCGATGCTCCCACGGGTTGCGCACTACGCTGACCACCAGTCCAGGAGAGGAGCGCGATGACCGGCCGTCGCCCGATAGACCCGGTCGATCACCTCTTGCTCAAGCAGGAAACCGAAACGCGTCGACGCGCGACCATCACGCTTGTCCTGCTGCTCAAGACCGAGCCGTCGTTCGACGACGTGGTCGAACTGATGCAGGCCGCCGCGCAGCGCGAACCGAAGCTGCGGCAGCATCTCGTCCGTCCCTGGGCCGGACTCGGGCCACCGGAGTGGACGGTGGACCCGGAGTTCGACATCCACCGCCACCTCGGGCGCAGCACGCTGGACAAGTCGGCCACCTTGCGCGACGTGCTCGACCGGGTCGAGCGGTCCGTCGGTCTCGACCTGGATCCGCGCCGTCCGTTGTGGCGCGCGACGCTGTTCCAGGACGGCGGTCCGGATGCGGTCTGTGCCGGCGCGTTCGTCGTCCGGATGTCCCACGTGCTCGCCGACGGGCTCGCCGGGATGCAGTTGCTTGCCGATGTCGTGCGCGCGGCCGACGACTCGTCGGCGCCTGCGGTGCCGGGCTCGGACGTGCTGCCCGACGAGCTCGCCGACCTGCCTCCCGAGCCGGAACCGGGCGCCGGGTTGTCCAGGAGCCGGCTGACCGCCGAACGGATCCTGCTTGCACCGGCATGGCTTCCTGAGCAGGCGTGGCACGCGTCGGGGACAGCGGCCCGGGTGGCAGCGAGCATGCTGGACGATCCCGCCGAGCAGGTACGGCGCGCCACACGCTATGCGCGCTCGCTCGCGCGGGTGGCCGGGCCGAACCGGACGTCGCGGTCGCCGATGCTGCGCTCGCGCAGCAGCGAGCGACGCGTGGCTCTGGTGGAGGTGCCGGTGCGCGACCTGCGCCGCGGCGCGAAGGCGGCGGGCGGCAGCTTGCACGACGGCTATCTCGCCGCGGTGATCGGCGGCCTGCGGCACTACCACGATGCCTTGGGCATGCCGGTGGACGAGGTGCCGTTCGCCATTCCGATCAGCACGCGCGCCCGAGGGGGTGACTCGGACGCCGGGAACCGGTTCGCCGGCGTGCGCTTCGCCGCCCCCACCGGCATCGCCGACCCGGCGGCGCGGATCAGACTGCTCGCGGCCACGGTGCAGGCGGCACGGGCCGAGCCCGCACTCGACTCGATGACGACGCTCGCCCCCGCACTCGCGCAATTGCCGACCTGGCTGCTCGGTCTGGCCGCCCGCGCACAGGATGCGTTGGACATGCAGGCCAGTTACGTACCCGGGCCGCCGGTGCCGGTGCAACTGGCGGGCGCGGATGTCTCGTCGATGCTCGCGTTCGGACCACTGCCCGGCCCGGCGGCGATGTCGGTGATGCTGACCTACGCCGGCACGGCGCGGATCGGGTTCACCCTCGATGCGGCCGCCGTCGCCGACGTCGAATTGTTCGAACAGGCGATGCGCGACGGCTTCGACGAGGTGCTGGCGCTGGGTCGCACCTAGCAACCGCTCGGTGTGGCGCACGCGATACCCGCAGCTCCACACTGCTGGCTAATGTGACTTCATGCGCGATGCGGTGATTGTCGAAGCGGTCAGAACTCCCACGGGCAAACGGAACGGCGGCCTTTCCGGAATTCATCCGGTCGACCTGTCCGCGCACGTGCTGACCAACCTCGTGCAGCGCGCCGGGGTCGACGCGGCACTCGTCGAGGACGTCATCTGGGGATGCGTCAGTCAGATCGGCGAGCAGTCGGTCGACATCGGTCGCAATGCGGTGCTGGCCGCCGGCTGGCCGCAGTCGGTGCCCGGCGTGACCATCGACCGGCAATGCGGCTCGTCGCAGCAGGCAGTGGCGTTCGCAGCGGCGAGCGTCATCGCCGGGCATTACGACACGTGCGTCGCCGGCGGGGTCGAGTCGATGAGCCGCGTACCCATGCTGTCGTCGATCGGCGACTCGTGGCCGTACGGCGAGGGTTTCAAGGAGCACTACGGCGACGTCGCTCCGCACCAGGGTGTCGGGGCGCAGATGATCGCCGACCGCTGGGGATTCAGCCGCACCGAACTCGACGAGTATGCGCTCGCCTCGCACGCGAAGGCCGCCGTCGCGCAGGACGAAGGCCGGTTCGAGAGCCAGATCGCCGAGATCATCAACCCGGACGGGGTGAAGGTCAGCGCCGATGAGGGGGTGCGCCGCGGCGGCACCGTCGAGGCGATGGCGACGATCAAGCCGGCGTTTCGGCCCGACGGCTCGATCACCGCCGGCAACGCCTCGCAGATCAGCGACGGTTCGTCGGCGGTACTGATCATGACGAGCGAGAAGGCTGCCGAACTCGGCCTGACCCCGATCGCGCGCGTGCACACCGCGGTGGTCACCGGGGACGACCCGATCATCATGCTGACCGGCCCGATCCCGGCCACCGCGCTCGCGTTGAAACGGTCCGGACTGTCGCTGTCGGACATCGGCGTGTTCGAGGTCAACGAGGCGTTCGCGTCCGTACCCCTGGCGTGGCTGCGCGAGACCGGCGCCGATCCGGCGCTGCTGAACCCGAACGGCGGCGCCATCGCGCTGGGTCACCCGCTCGGTGGCACCGGCACCCGGCTGATGACGACGATGGTCAACCACATGCGCGACAACGGGATCCGCTACGGCCTGCAGACCATGTGCGAGGGCGGCGGCCAGGCCAACGCCACCATCCTGGAACTGCTGTAGTCGCGCTCGACGGCGTGCGTCGTCACACCGCCACGGCGGCGAATGCCGGCGCGTGGGCCTGCGCGAACTTCGCGAACGGTGTGGCGTCGCGACCCAGCAACGTGCGGACGTCGGTACTGACCTGCGACATCTCCCCAGCCCGCTGCGCCCGGAAGATGTCGATGATCGCGTCGGCCGCGAAGGGCGGCAGGCCGTCGTCCAACATCGCCGCCCGCGCAGCGGTGTCCGAGACGTCGACGTACGCGACGGGGCGGCCGGTCGCCGTGCTCAGGTCTTCGGCGATCTGCCCGTAGCTGATCGCCGCTGGTCCGGTGAGCCGATAGGTGTGGCCGTCATGGCGGGCGTCGAGCAACACGGTCGCGGCCACCGCCGCGACGTCGCCGGGATCGACGAAGGCGATGCGTGCGTCGTCGGCGGGGGCGAACAGCATCCCGCTGCGGGCGACACCGGGTGCGGAGGCGAGCAGGTTCGACATGTAGGTGCTCGGCCGCAGCACCACCGCAGGAATGCCGCTCGCCCGCAACCGCTGCTCGATCGCGGCATGCCAGCGCTCGAACACCAGCATCGAGTCTGCGTCCGCGCGCGGGCCGGAGAGCTTGACGACACCCGCCACCCCCGCGCTGCGAGCCGCGTCGACGACCGAGCCCTCGTGGTCGACCTGGCCCGGGGCGTTGCTGCAGGCGAGGAACACCCGGTCGACGTCGCGCATCGCCCGGGTCAGCGCGCCGGTGTCGGCGAAGTCGCCGACGGCCAGTTCGACGTCGGGTCCGAGCACGCAACGTGCCTTGTCCCGATCGCGGACGAACGCGCGGACGGTCGCGCCGCGGGTTTGCAACTCGGCGACGACTTGGCTGCCCACGGTGCCGGTGGCAGCAGTCACAAGGATGTGCATGGGTTTACTCCAGTGCTCGACGGGATGTTGGCGTTGAACCGGAAGAAGTTGGTCGGGTCGTAGTGGCGCTTGAGCGCAACCAGGCGGTCCAGCCCGGTGCCGTAGGCGCGGCGCAGTCCATCGGGGCCCTCGTCGGACAGGAACGTGGCGAACTGTCCGCAACTGTGGGGTCGTAGCTGTTCCCACCCGGTGCGGACCCAGTCGCGGTGCCGGCTCGGGTCCGGGTCGTCGGGGCGCCAGTTGGCGATCATTCGTAATTCGAAACCGTTATCCCGCCGGCCCACGGCGGTCGCGTCGGCAGCGACCCGGCCGGCCGCGCCGCCGACCAGCCACCCGTTCAACAGGGACAGCGGCGAGGTGAGCGTCTCCACGAGCGACACGATCGTGTCGATCACCGGATCGGACAGGTCGGGCAGGCGATGCGAGCGCCAATAGGACGCCATGCCGGGTGCGGCACTGCCGTCCAGCAGACTCTGCAACGCCCGATAGGGAACCGGCCGCACCATGTCGCCCAGGGGCGTTGCGACGGACCGCAGCGGTGCGAGCGCGTCGGCACCCGTCTCGAGGTCGCCACACCAGGACAGGAGTAACCCGAGGGCAGGCGTGCCGTAGCGATCCGCGGGCAGGAAGGGCATGGGCGGCGCCACCCCGGCGACGAGCCCCACACCGAGCTCGTCGGGAGCGCTCGCCGCGAACTCGCGCAGGAACCGCAGCACCTGTGGGGCCTGTCCGAGTGGCCAGAAGACCGGGCCGCCGAGGACCAGCGGCCCGACAGGGTGCAGGTCGTATTCCAGCGCCGTCGCCACCCCGAAGTTGCCGCCGCCGCCGCGCAGCCCCCAGAGCAGCTCCGGTTCGGTCGTCGCATCGACATGGCGCAGCTCACCGTCGGCCGTGACGAGGTCGACCGCGCGCAGGTTGTCGACCGTGAGCCCGTGCCGGCGCATGAGGTGCCCGAACCCGCCGCCGAGGGTGACGCCCCCGATGCCGGTGGAACTCACGCTGCCGCCGGTGGTGGCGAGTGCGTGACGCTGGGTCGCGAGGTCGAACTCGGCCCACAGCACACCGCCGCCGGCCCGGGCCCGCCGTTTCGCGGTGTCGACGGCGACGCCCTTCAGCTGGGTGAGGTCGATGACGATGCCGGCGTCGGCGATCGCGTAGCCGCACACGGAGTGTCCGCCGCCTCGTACGGAGGCCGGGAGGTCGTGGGCGCGGGCGAAGTGGACGATCTCGGCCACGTCGTCGGCGCCGGCGCACCGCGCGACGAGTACCGGTCGGCGATCGACGGCACCGTTCCACACCTGCCGGGCGTGGTCGTAGCCTTGCGCGCCGGGCTGCAGGAGGGTGCCCCGGAAACGGGTGCGCAGGCGTCGCAGGCCGCTGCCCGGCATTGTCGTGCGGCGCGGCAGGACGGTTGCTTCGTTCATGCCGAAAGGATGCGGAAAGCGGCGTTCCGCAACCGTTCCGCGGCGTCAGCGACCGAGGACGCGATGCGCGTGCTCGTCCCACACCCGCACGTCGTCGGCCAGCAGGCGGCGCGCGGTGTCGGCAACCCGTTCGTGGTCGCCGCTGGCCTCGCCGGCCGCCAGCCTGATCCGCAGCAGCATCGCCGGCACTCCGGGTGCGGTGTGGGCGCCCGGGTCGATCAGGGTCGACTCGATCCGGGCGTGCCCGCCCGCCGGATCACCGTCGACGACGTCGAGCAGGCCCTGCAGCGCCTCGGTGACGAGTCGAACGGCCGGGAAGTCGAGCCGGCGGCGCAACTCGCGCAGCTGCGGCACGCGGATCCGCAGCGCGTCCAGGTCGTCGAGTTCCAGATCGAGCAGCGCCGCGAACAGCAGCGCAACGGCTCGGGTGAACGGGTGCCCGACGTCTTCGGCGCGCGCGAGTGACTCGTGTTGCCTACTGCGCGCGCCGATCGGGTCGCCGCTGAAGTAGTCGACGTGCGCGAGCCGGGCGAGCGCCAGAACCTGCGGATCCTGCGCGAACGCCGAGAGATGTGCGGTCCGGTTCTCGGGGCGGTACTGCGCAACGGCGACCTCCAGATGCTCCCGAGCGATCACCAGTTCACCGCGCCAGTAGGCGGCCACGCCTTGCACGAACGCCCCCTCGACCACCAGCAGATCGCGCTGCGCCGGTGTGGGTTCGGCCGCACCACCGGCCCGCAGCCGTGCCCCGAGGTCGAAGGCAGTGTCGAAGTCGCTGCGCGACAGGACTGCCATGGCCTGGGCGCGCAGCACCGCAGCGGGCGGTGCGGTGCCCAGTTCGCCGGCGAGCTGCAGCGGCGTCGGCGACCGCGACGCCGAGCCGCGGCGACCCGTACCCCTCGGCCGCGGCCAGCGGACCCATCGACGCGGCGAGCAGCTCGAGTTCCAGCGACCGGTTCGCGCCGCCCGGCGCCGCGGACCGTTGCGTGGACAAGGCGCGGTCGTACAGGTGCGCGGCGTCGGCATCGGCGTGCACCCGCCGTGCCCCTTCGGCGGCCCGCACGTACCACTCGACGGCGTGCGTGCCTGCGCCCGCGGCGTCCAGGTGCGCGGCGATCTGCGCGGCGACGTCGTCGAGCCGGTCCCGGTGCAGCTCCTGCAGGGCGCCCGACAGTGCCCGGTGATGGCGGCGGCGCTGCCCGGGCGTCAGCGCGGCGTAGGCGACCTCGCGCAGCGCGTCGTGGCTGAAGTCGTACGTCGCGGGCCCGGTGGCGAGCAACAGTTGCCGGCGCCAGAGCTCGTCGAGGTCGTCACCGGTCCGTTCGTCCGACGCTGCCGCGTCGCTGGCTGCCTCCAGCAGGTCGACCGGGATCGGCCCACCGATCGCGGCAGCAAGCCCGAGCAGGTCGCGGGCGCTCGGTCCGACCTGGCTCAACCGGGTCTCGAGCACGGCCTGCACGCGCGGCGTGAGGACGTCCGGACGGCCGCCGGCCGGCCAACCGGCGCGCACGGTTTCCAGGATGAACAGCGGGTTCCCGCCGGTGTGGTCGTGCAGCGCTGCGAGATCGTCGGCGGATCGGGGAGTGGGAGTCAGCCGCTGGGCCAGTTCGGCGGTCTCCGGCAGGCCGAGCCGCGGCAGGTCGACGCAGGTTGCCCGGCCGAGCGATCGCAGACCGGACAGCAGTGCGTGCACCGGATCGTCGGCGTCGGTTTCGGCCAGGCGACCGGTCCCGACGACCAGCACGGGCGCCTGCGGCTCGGTGCGGAGCAGGAAGTGCAGGAACTGCAGGGTCTGCGCGTCGGCGGCGGGCAGGTTGTCGGCCACCAGCAACAGCGGTTCGGGGCCGGCCAACAGCGCCCGGGCCGCGGCGTCGAACAGGGTCGTGCGCCGGGTCGGGTCCTCGGGTGCTCCACCGCCGGCGATCTCGGGCACGAGCTGGGCCAGCTCGCCGAGCTGGTGCGGCTCGAGCCGGGCGCGCCGGCGCATGATCGCGGGCGTGCGCAACCAGCTGACCACCGGCGCATACGGCAGCGCCCCCTCGGCGGTGTAGGAGCGCGCCGAAGCCGTGGTCGCGCCGCGGCGGGCCGCCCACCGAGCCAGTTCGGTCACCAGCCGGGTCTTGCCGACTCCCGGTTCGCCGGTGACGAACGCGAGTTGCGCGCGCCCGCCCGATGCGTCGTGCCACAGCTCGATCAGTTGGCGCCGCTCGGTCCGCCGCCCGACGAACGGCGCCGCCGCCCGGGCCGGTGCGGTGTCCGGTGTGGCGAGCAACCCGGCGTAGACCGACTGCGTCTGCGCACCGGGCGCGACACCGAGCTGTTCCTGCAACACGGCGACGCCCTCGTGGTAGACGCGCAGCGCGTGCGCGCGGTCGCCGCGGGCGTCGTAGAGCTCCATCAGCGTGCGGTAGACCGATTCGCCGAGCGGGTCCATCGCGCGGGCCCGCTCGGCGTAACCGATCGCCGCGTCGAGTGCGGCGGTGTCGGACCCGGTGCGGAGGATCGCGACGAGCCGGGCCAGGGCATCGAGTGCGAGCCGCCGCAGGCGATCTCGCTCGGGCTCGGCCCACTCGTCGTAGCACGCCGGTAGCAGGTCGCCCCGGTACAGCTCGACCGCGCTGCGCAGGTGCGTCGCCTCGTCGGGCCCGGAGGCGGCGTCGAGATGATCGAGGAACTCCGTGACGTCGACCTCGCCGCCGCTCCAGGTCAACGTCTGCGGCGTCGAGGTGAGATGCCGGTCGATCTCCGGGACCGCACTGCGCAGCGTGTGCAGCAGGTGCCGCAGGTTCGTGCGGGCCTGGGCATCCGTCGAGTCCGGCCACAACCGGAAGGCGAGGTGATCTCGACGCTGCGCAGCGTCGGGGTGCAGGGCGACGCAGGCCAGCAGGTGCGCAGCGCGGGTCGAGGTCAACGCGATCGGCGTCGCGTCGACCTCGATCTCGAACGCGCCGAACAGGCGCATCGTCAGCACCCGATCATGGTGCTGGCCCGCACCGCCGCCCGCGCCAGCCCGGGGATGCGGCGACCGGCTCAGGCCATCGCGTCGACGACGTCATGCTCGACTCGGCTCGAGACGTCGGCGCGGGGCCGGCTGCGGATCAGCAACCCGGCCGCCACTGCGCACGTCACCGCGACCAGCGCCGCGATCCACAGGGCGTTGTGCAGCCCGTCGACGTAGGCCCGCGGCGCGCCGTGTCCGAGCGCCGCGCCGGCCGGCACCAGTGCACCCAGCCCGGCGACGCCGACCGCGATCCCGGCCTGCCGGAACATGTCGTTGACGCCGGCGGCGAGCCCGCTGAGCGTCTCCGGCGCGGAACCCAACGCGAGCTGGCTGACCGACGGGTTCAGGATTCCGGTGCCCACCATGGCCACGAGCAGGCCGGGCAGGAAGATCCACCAGGACGAGTCGGTGGACACCAGCGTGAGCAGTGCGAGCCCGGCGCCGACCAGCAGCAGGCCGGTCGTGATCAATGCGCGTGCGGACACCTTCTGCCCGACGGCCGCCATCGACCCCGCCACCAGGAAGTTCACGATCGTGCCCGGCAGGTACACCAGGCCGGCCTCCACGGCGGACAGCCCGAGCACCTGCTGCAGGTACAGCGTGAGGTACAGCCACATCGCGAACAGCGAAGCCGAGATCCCGAAGGCGCCGACCTGCGCGCCGGTGAACGAGGGCTCGGCGAACAGCCGCAGCGGCAACATGGGGTGGGCGATGCGGGCCTGGACACACACGAATGCGCACAGCAGTGCGGCGGCGCCGGCGAACGAGGTCAGGATCAGCGGACTCGCCCATCCGCTGTCGTTGCCGCGCAGCAGCGCGAGCACGAGCAGGAACAGCCCACCGGTCAATGTGACGAGTCCGAGCCAGTCGACTCGGGTCGCCCGGGGGTCGGTCGACTCCGCGACGTGCCGGCGCACGATCGACAGGCACACCAGCCCGAGCGGGACATTGATCAGGAAGATCCACGACCAGTCCAGCGCTGTGGTCAGCAACCCGCCGAGCAACGGGCCGATCGCGAAGGATGCGCCCATCGTGGCGCCGTACGCGGCCAGCGCCTTCATCCGCTGTGCCGGGTGCGGGAAGGCATCCGAGAGCACGGCAAGCGACGCGGCGAACATCATCGCCGCCGTGACGCCCTGCGCCGCGCGAGAAACGTTGAGCATCGTGATCGACTGCGCTTCGGCGCACAGCACCGAGGTCGCGACGAAACCGGCGAGCCCGAGCGCGAACACCCGGCGCCGCCCGAACCGGTCGGCGAGCGAGCCGGCGCTGAGCACGGTGGCGGCCAGGGTCAGGGTGTAGGCGTCGACGACCCACTGCAGACCCGGCAGTCCGGTGTCGAGGTCGCCGGCGATCGCCGACAGCGCGGTGTTGACGACCGCGATGTCGAGCATCAGCATCGCGGTTGCCGCGCAGACCACCGCGAGCGTCCAGCGTTGTGTTCGAGTCATCGGGAATCTCCAGAACGGTGACGTAGCAGATACGTCGGCATCCTGGCGACGGGCGCGTTCCGGCAGCGTTCCGGCTGCCGGCCCGATCTAGCGGGGAGTCATCCGCAGCGCCCCGTCGAGGCGGATCGTCTCGCCGTTGAGCATCGGGTTCGCGATGATCTGGGTGGCCAGCAGCCCGTACTCGTCGGGCACGCCGAGACGCGACGGGTGCGGTACCTGCGCCCCCAGCGACACCCGTGCCTCTTCCGGCAGGCCGGCCAGCAGTGGGGTGTCGAACAGGCCTGGGGCGATCGTCACCACCCGGACCTTCGACGCGGCGAGGTCGCGGGCGATCGGGAGCGTCATGCCGACGATGCCGCCCTTGGACGCCGCATAGGCGGCCTGCCCGATCTGCCCGTCGAATGCGGCGATCGATGCGGTGTTGACGATGACGCCTCGCTCGCCGTCGACCTCGTCCACCGCCACGAGTCGCTCGGCGGCCAGCCTGATCACGTTGAAGGTGCCGATCAGATTCACCGTGATCACCTTGGTGAAGGCGTCCAGCGGGAACGCGCCGTCGCGGCCGACGGTCTTGATCGCGTTCCCGATGCCGGCGCAGCTCACCGCGATCCGCAGTGTGCCCAGCCGTGCAGCGGCGTCGAGCGCAGCGGAGACGTCGTCGGCAGAGGTCACGTCGCCCGGGCAGAACACCGCCGACTCGCCGAGGTCAGCGGCCGTCGCGGCGCCGTTGCTCGACGGCAGGTCGAGCAGCACGACCTTGCCGCCGGCGGCGACCAGACGCCGGGCGGTGGCCAGCCCCAGCCCCGACGCGCCGCCGGTGACGATCGCGACGGCATCCTTGATCTGCATGGTGTTCGGCTCCTTCTGGCGTTACTGCGGGTCGGTGGCCGACCACTCGGCCACGATGTCGGCGACGGAATCGGTGCCGGGCGCCCGTGGCGGGCTCGGCCGGTCCGCCGGGGTGCGGGAGAACCGTGGCGCCGGGGCCGGCTGGGCGATGCCGTCGATCTCGATCAGCGTCTCGCGGGCCGCGACGTGCGGGTGGGTGGGTGCCTCCGCGAAGGTGAGCACGGGTGTCACACAGGCGTCGGTGCCTGCGAAGACGGCGGCCCATTCGTCGCGGGTGCGACTGCGGAACGCAACGGTCAGCCGGTCCCGCAGGGCGGGCCACGCGGCGCGGTCGAGATGGTCGAAACCCTGCGGCACGTCGAGTTCGAGGCCACGCATCAGCGCGGCGAAGAACTGCGGCTCGAGTGCGGCCACGGCGACGTATCCACCGTCGGCGCACTCGTAGGTGTCGTAGAAGGGCGCGCCGCCGTCGAGCAGGTTCGTGCCACGCTCCTCGGACAACGCGCCGACTCCGCGCAACGCCCACATGATCTGGGTGAGGAGCGTGGCGCCGTCGATCATGGCGACGTCGATCACCTGCCCGCGCCCGGATCGCTGCCGCTCGAACAGCGCGGACAGAACGCCGACGAGCAACAGCATGGAGCCGCCGCCGTAGTCGCCCACCAGGTTCAGGGGCGGGACCGGCCGCTCACCGGCACGGCCGATCGCGTGCAGCGTGCCGGTGAGCGAGATGTAGTTCAGGTCGTGCCCGGCGCGATCGGCCAGCGGGCCGTCCTGGCCCCAACCTGTCATCCGGGCATAGACGAGCCGCGGGTTGGCGACGAGGCACTCGTCGGGGCCGATGCCGAGCCGTTCGGCCACACCGGGCCGGTACGGGTCGATGAGTACGTCGGCCGCCCGGACGAGTTCGAGCAACCGGCCGCGCTCGTCATCGTCCTTGAGGTCCACGACCACCGAGCGCCGGCCGCGCAACATCGGGTCGCGCCGGCCGGGTGGGATCGGGAAGTTGCCGCCGCCCGATCGCTCGACTCGCACGGCGTCGGCGCCGAGGTCGGCGAGCACCATCGCCGCATGCGGCGCCGGCCCGAGTCCCGCGAGTTCGACGACTCGCAGGCCGTGCAGCGGTCCCGGCACGTGTCCTCCCGATCAGGCCACGAGGCCGGCGAGGGTCTCGACGTCGAGTACCCGCCCGGCCCGGTCCGGCGCCAGCGGGTGCACGGCGAGCGTCGTCACACCGCCGGCCCGGAACGCGGCGACCCGCTCGGCGACGTAGGACCGCGGGCCGACGAGCGAGATGCTGCGCAACAACTCCGTCGGCACCGCGGCCTCGGCCTCGCTCTTGTGCCCGGCCAGGTACAGCTCCTGGATCCGGTCGGCCTCGGCCGTGAAGCCGGAGCGGCTGGCCAGGTGGTGGTAGAAGTTGCGGCCACGCGCGCCCATGCCGCCGATGTAGAGCGCGTACTGGGGACGCATGCCGTCGAGCAGCCCGTCGACGTCGTCACCGATCGCGAGTGCGACCGGTGCCACGATCCCCAGCTCGCCCAACGCCGGGTCGCGCTTGGCGAAGCCGGCGCGCAACGCATCGCCCCACACGGTCTCGGCAGACTCCGGCCGGAAGAAGAACGGCGCCCACTCCTGCGCCAACTCAGCGGTGAGCGCCACGTTTTTCGCACCCATCGCGGCCACCAGTATCGGGATGTCCGCGCGCACCGGGGTGTTGATCAGCTTGAGCGCTTTGCCCAGCCCGCTGCCGCCGCGCTCGGTCGAGAGCGGGATGTCGTAACGCTCGTTGCGGTATTCGACGCGGTCGCGGCGCCACACCTGCCGGCAGATGTTGATGACGTCGCGGGTGCGGCCCACCGGCGCGTCGTACTTCACCCCGTGGAAGCCCTCGATCACCTGCGGGCCCGACGCGCCGAGGCCGAGGGTGAACCTGCCGCCGGACACGTGGTCGAGCCCGGCCGCGGTCATCGCGATCAACGATCGGGGTGCGGGTGTAGATCGCGAAGATGTCCGACGCGAGTTCCATCGTCGTGGTCTTCGCCGCGATGTAGCCGAGCTGGCTCACCGAGTCGAAGGAGTACGCCTCGGGGATGTAGACGATCGCGGCGCCGGCGCGTTCGTAGTCCGGCAGCTGGTCGACCGCCTGGACGAACCCACCCGCGTAGGGCAGCGGGATACCGATGCGCATCGCCTTGTTCTATCAGCCCGCCTCGGTCGACGTCGGGGCGGCGGTGGCGGTGTCGTGCTGCTGGTGCTCGAGCTGGCGCCGCAGCGACCGGATCTGCTGCTCGAGGCGTTCGATGCGGTTGTCGAGCGCGTCGACGTCGCGGCCCGCGGGCAGCCCGAGCATCCGGACCAGCTGCCGCCGGGCCCGGAAGTGTGCGTGCAGCAGCTGCTCGGCGCCGTAACCGATCAGGCTGTGCATCAGCTGCAGCCGGCGGCCGACCTCGACGCGCAGGGCGTTCGGCGAACTCGGGACGACGCGCAAGGATTCGCCGAGCCCGAACATGTCGGCGGCGAGATCGGCGCTGGCGTCCATCGCGTCGACGGCGTTGGCCAGCACCCGGTCCATGGAGAAGAAGCCGTGGATGTCGTCGGCGTAGTGCAGGTGCTCGGCGCGTACCCCGGCGGCGCGCAGCCGGTCGAGATAGACGATGCCCTCGTCACGCAGTGGATCATGGCCGGCGGTGACGACGATCGCCTGCGGGAGCCCGGACAGATCCGCGGTCACCAGCGGAACGTGGCGCGTGGAATCGGGATCCAGCGCGCCGGCGATGTGGGTCTCGAACCAGCGCAGCGCCTCCAGGTCGAGGATCCCGCCGTCGGCGTTGCGCAGCCGGGCGGGCTCGGTCGGGGCCGACACCGCCGGATAGACGAGCAGCTGCAGCGCCAGCGGTCCGACGTCCGGCACATGTTCCTGGGCCGCGACCGCCGCGAGGTTGCCGCCGGCCGAGTCGCCGCCGATGCCGATCCGGGCGGGATCGATGCCGAGGCCGGCGGCGTTGGCAAAAGACCCAACGCACCGCCGTCGCGGCGTCGTCGTAGCCGTCGTCGAAGGTGTGCTCGGGCGCTTTGCGGTAGTCGACGCACACCACGACCGCGCCGAGCCGGTTGGCCAGGCTGCGTGCGGTGGGCTCGGCGGTCGCGAGATCGCCGAGCACGAACCCGCCGCCGGGGAACCACACGAGCGCCGGGCGCGGCGTGGCACCGGTCGCAGGGGTGATGATCCGGACCCGGATCGGGCCGCCGGGTCCGGAGATCGTGCGGTCGGAGACGGACTGCACGGCGGGCTTGGTGGCGACCAACGTCATCATCGTCTGGATCCGACGCCGCGCGTAGGGCACCGAGATCCGCTCGCTGAGCCCGCCGTAGCGCGCCATCCGGCGCATCAGTGCCTGCGTGGTCGGGATGCAGCGCCTCGGACTTCAGTGTTCCGTCGGCCGCGAGCGCGTCCAGGGTGGGCGACGCGAAGTCCTCGGTGTTCAGGAACGGCCCGCTGCCCATGTCGTTCTCATCCCGTCCGGTCGGCTGCACTGCTGGCGAGGTAGTCACCGTAGGCCACCCCGAGGAAGCGGCCGACGGCTTCGGCGGCGTAGGTGGCACGCGGAGTGCCGAACATGTCGAAGGCATGCTGGGCGCGGGGGAGTTCGGCATACACCACCGGCTGTTCGGAGATCGCGCGCAGCCGCGCCACGAAGTGCCGTGCCTGCTCGACCGGGATCAGCCCGTCGTTGGTGCCGTGGGACACGAAGAACGGCGGCGCCGCGTCGTTCACGTGCCGGATCGGCGAGGCCGCGTCGAACTGCTCGTAGGCGGCATCGAGCGTCGACTTCATGACCAGGTGCTCGAGCAGCCGGACCAGTTCGGAGTGGCCCTCGCGGTCGGTCCAGTCGTAGGCGCCGTAGAAGGGCACCGCGGCCGCGACCCGGGTATCGGCATCCTCGAAGCCCGGTTGCCAGCCGGGGTATCCCGGCGTGAGCGCGGCCAACGTCGTGAGATGGCCGCCTGCGGAGCCACCGGTGATGGCGACGAACTCGGTGTCGCCGCCGTAGTCGGCGATGTGCTCTTTCACCCACGCCAGCGCCCGCTTGACGTCGACGATGTGCGCCGGCCACACGTTGCGTGGGCTGAGCCGGTAGTTGATCGCGACGCACACCCAGCCCCGCTCGGCGAGGTGGCTCATCAACGGATATGCCTGGCCCTGCTTGCGCCCGCTGATCCAGGCGCCGCCGGGGATCTGGACGAGCACCGGCGCGGCGGCGTCGGCCGGGAGATCGTCGCGGCGCCAGATGTCGAGCAGATTCGACCGGCCGGCCGGTCCGTAGGCGATGTCGCGGTCGTGGGCGAACCGGCGCCGGATGCGGGCCATGCGCACCACGCCCGGCGTCCGGGCGGCGGCGGCGTCCGGGCCGGGATAGCGCAGCTGCGCGATGCGGGTGCGGTAGTCGGGGCCGAGTCCGGAGACCAGGGCATCCTCGAACACCGACTCGGAGTCACGCGCGACCTTCTGCAGGCCCACCAGACCCGCGGCGACGGTGCCGGCGAGCACCACGTTCGCCACCCCGGCGCGGCCCCGGAACGCACCGCACGCGCCGAGCGCGGTCATGGACGCGAGATGGAGCCACAGCGCCGGCAGCGGCAATTCGGAGGTCGGCCAGCCGGCGAGGAACGACGCGAATGACGCCCGGCCGCGACGGCTGAACGGGTGCCAAGCGTTCGCGACGTTCGCGCCCGCCAGGGCGTTGAGCGCCAGCGCCACCTCGCGGCTCGGCATCGCTGCCTCCCAGGCGGGTCGGTAGTGACTCGAATCATGCCGGATCGCGTCAGGGGCGCGCAGTGCTAGCAGCTACGCTTGCTGTAGCAAGCAATCGCCCAGGAAGGGAGCAACGATGACCGCACGAGAGACCCTCGTCGAACGAGCCAAGAAGGCCGGCGACGTTTCCCGCTACCAGGTGCACGTGTACATCGGCGCCAACGACTACCTCTACCAGCAGGTGCGCTCGGTGTCGCTGCCCGACGCCCAGCAGCTGCAGACCTTGCCGGGCAAGGTGCAGACGAAGATCGGCCAGCTGACCGACGACGGTGTCGAGCCGCTGCGTCGCGTGATCAAGACCTACAACCCCGCCAAGGTGCGCGAGACCGTTCGCGGCAGCCTGCAGGAGCGCACCGAAACCGCGAAGGCGCGTCGCGCGGAGCTCGCCAAGCGCGGCGAGACGATCGTCAGCGACTGGACCAAGGCCGTCGCGGTCCAGGACGCGAACGAGCTGATCAGCTCGGTGCGCGGCGCCGACAACCCGACCGAGCTCGCGAAGTCGCTCAAGGTCTGGTTCGCGGAGTTCCCGCCGGCGCCGGCGAAGTCCGCCGCGCAAGCGCCGAAGCCGGCCGCGCAAGACCGCCCGCAAGACCGCGCGCAAGACCACCGCGCGCAAGACCACGGCGCGCAAGACCACGGCGCGCAAGACCACGGCCAAGCCGGCGGCCGCCACGACCACCGCGCCCGCCTCGACGACCTCGACGCGCAGCGCGAGCAGCACCGACTGACACCGTCGACACCGCCTCGGTGGCCCCGCAGCCTCGCGCTGCGGGGCCACCGTGCGTTTGAATACCCCGCATGCCCGACTGGGACGGTGCCGAGTACCGCAAGGTCAACACTGTGCAGCAATGGCTCGCCGACCGGGCGTTGACCGGTCTCGAGCTCGCGGGCGCGGGCAGCGTGCTCGACATCGGTTGCGGCGACGGGCGCATCACCGCCGAGATCGCCGCCCGCGCACCGCAGGCGACGGTGATCGGCATCGATCCGTCGCCACGGATGATCTCGGTGGCGCCGTCGGGCGACCGGCTCGGCTTCGAGCTGGGCGACGCGTGTTCGATGTCGTACTCGCAGCAGTTCGATCTCGTGGTGTCGTTCAACGCGCTGCATTGGGTGCTCGACCAGGGTCGTGCGTTGGAGCGGATCGCTGCGGCGCTGCGCTCACCCGGGCGGGCGCTGCTGGTGTTCGTCTGCGCCGGGCCGCGGCCGAGCCTGGAGGCGGTGGCCATGCAGGTGGCCGCCTCGCCGAGCTGGGCGGAGCACTTCACTGATTTCGCTGCGCCGTTCGTCCACCCTGCCGTTGCGCAGTGGTGCGCACTCGCCGAGGCCAGCGGCCTGCAGGTCGATGCGACCGATGTGCAGGATCTGTCCTGGGACTTCGGATCCCGCAACGCGTTCATGCGATGGTGCACGGTCGGCTTCGGCGCGTGGACCGATCGGCTGCCTGCGGGCGCGACGGCCGGCTTCGTCGCCGACGTGACGGACGCTTACGAGCAGGTGACCGCCGCGCCCGGTGTCTTTCGGTTCATGCAACTGCGTGCGGAGCTGAGCGTGGGATCGGCACCGAACGCCTGACGAGTCAGCGCCGCTCGATCCGGTTCCGCATCGGGGCGATCGCCCGCCGGCCGCGGTCCTTCGCGGCGGCCCACCGATCGCGCATGCGCTGGATCGACTCCGCGATCGGCAGCACCGTCGACTCGATCGCCTCGAGCGTGGCCGGCAGCCGGTCGATCACCGGGCTGTCGAGGGTGACGGCAAGCCGCTCGAGACCGGGCCGCAACGCCCGGATCGGTTCCTCGATCTCGTCCAGTGCTTCCTCGACCCGGTTCGTCACCCGCTGCGCCGAGGTCGCGGTGTCCTTGGACGCCGCCATCGTCTCGCCCAGCCCGCGCACCGCGCGCTGCAGCTCCGCGATCGTCTTCGGCAGTTCGGCGAGCATCTCGGTCTGGGTCTGCATCAACTTGATCGTGTCGCTGAGGCCCGGCACGCGCGGCATTCCCGGCATCATGTGATCAGCACCGTCCCGTCGCAGCCGGTCTACTTCGTACCACGTCAGGCGCTCAGCAGCTCACGAATCATGTGCATCGCGACCACGACGGACCGGTTCCGCACATCGGCTCGCCGACCGGGCACGTCGAGGCGCCGGGCGATCCGGCCGCCGTTGCGATCGGTGACGCACAAGTACACGAGCCCGACCGGTTTCGTCTCGGTGCCCCCACCCGGACCGGCGACGCCGGTGATGCCCACACCGATGTCTGTGCCGACGCGCTCGCGGGCGCCGTCGGCCAGCGCCAGCGCAACCTCCTCGCTCACCGCGCCCACCTGCTCGATCAACTCCGTCGATACGCCGGCGAGGTCGTGCTTGGCGGCGTTCGAGTACGTGGTCAGCGCGCCCTTCACGTAGGCCGAGGAGCCGGCCAGGTCGGTCAACCGGGCCGCCAGCAGTCCGCCGGTGCACGATTCCGCGGTGGCGATCGTCAGGCCACCGTCGAGCAGCAGCTGTGCGACGATCTCGTCGATGGTGCGGCCGTCGGTGGAGAACAACGTTGCTGGATAGCCTTCGGCGATCGCCTGTTCCAGCGCCGCGTACGCGTCCGCCGCTTGCGGAGCGAACCGTGTGACGATCTCGAGCTCCCCGGTGCGCAGGCAGGTGGTGATCTCGAGCCCGGTGAGGTCGGTGGCGTGCTCGCGCAGGGTGGCCGCCAGTTCGTGCTCGGGCGTGCCCCACAGCCGCATCGTTCGCTGCCGCAGCTCGACCCGCCCGGCCAGCGCGGCCAGCACGTCCGCGTCGGCCAGCGCCGCGGGCCACATGGCCTGCAGCTCGCGCGGCGGCCCCGGCAGCACCACGACCGGCGGCCCGGAGTGGCCGCGCGCCGGCACCACCAGACCGGGCGCGGTGCCGATCGGCGGCAGGACCCGCGCACCGTCGGGCACCATCGCCTGCTTGCGCACCGCGGCGGCGATCGCATCGTGGTCCATGCGCCACCCCCGGCCGCGGGTCAGCCGCTCGACGATCCCGCCGATGTGCTGCTCGAGTTCCTCGTCCACCGCGAGCGGTCGGCCCTGGAACGACCCGACGAGCTCAGCGGTGAGGTCGTCGGCTGTCGGGCCGAGGCCGCCCGAGGTGATGATCAGGTCGGCGCCGGTGTCGGCCAGGAAGGCGAGCGCGGCCCGCATGTCATCCGGGCGGTCACCGACGACCACGACGTGTGCGACGTCGACCCCGGCCACCCGCAGCTGCTCGGCCAGCCACGGCCCGTTGCGGTCGCTCACCCGGCCGGTGAGCACCTCGGTGCCAGTGACGACGATCCCTGCGCGCGCGACCACTCGTCGAATCCTAGGGCGGTCTCGATACCGTTCCTGCGCAGGCAAGGGAGAGGGGCGGCAATGGGTCCGTTGGCGGGGCTGCGCGTCGTCGACCTCACCCAGGTCCTGTCCGGGCCGTTCTGCACGATGCTGCTCGCCGATCTCGGCGCCGACGTGATCAAGGTCGAACCGCCCGAGGGTGACGTGGCGCGGCTGTGGGGTCCGCACCTGCCGGACTCATCGGGGTACGGCGGGTACTTCGCGAGCGTGAACCGCAACAAGCGCAGCGTGTGCCTGGACCTGAAGACCGACACGGGCCGGGCGGCGCTGTTGCGGCTCGTCGGTGCCGCCGACGTGCTCGTCGAGAACTTCCGGGTCGGGGTGATGGACCGGCTCGGGTTCTCCTACGAGGCGCTGCACGAGCAGTTCCCGCAGCTCGTCTACGCCACGATTCGCGGATTCGGCGATCCGCGCACCGGCGCGAGCCCGTACGCCGACTGGCCGGCGTTCGACATCATCGCGCAGGCCATGGGCGGGATCATGGGTGTCACCGGACCGGATGCCGAGCATCCGGTGAAGGTGGGTCCCGGCGTCGGCGACGTCGTCCCGGCGATGCTGTCGGCGTTCGGCATCCTGGCCGCGGTACGGCACGCCGAGCGCACCGGTGCGGGCCAGCTCGTCGACGTCGCGATGTACGACGCCGTGCTCGCGCTGACCGAGCGGATCGTCTACCAGCATTCGATCACCGGGCACAGCCCCGTGCCGATGGGGAACACGCACCCGCTCCTCGCACCGTACGGAGCGGTGCGCACCGCGAACGGGTACCTCGCGATCGCCGCCCCTTCGGACGGTCATTGGCGCGAACTCGCCGACGTGCTGGGGCACCCCGAGCTCGGGCTCGACCCACGCTTCGCCACGAACGCGGCACGCCTTGCCCACTCCGCCGAGGTCTACGCGCTGGTCGAAGGTTGGACGACGCGGCACACCACCGCCCAGGCGATCACGTTGCTCGCCGGGCGGGTGCCGTGCGCGCCGGTGCACACCGCAGCCGACATCGCGGCTGATCCGCACGTGCGCGCTCGCGACCTGATCGTGTCGGTGCCGCATCCCGGTGGCGGCGAGATCGACGTGGTGGGCACCGCGATCAAGATGACCGTGACGCCGGTCGGCGAGTTCCGGCGCGCGCCGCTGCTCGGCGAGCACACCGCCGAGATCCTCGGCGACGACGCCTAGGCGGGAGTCAGATCCCGGGTCAGCCTCTCGGTGGCCTCGTCCTCGGTCATCGACGCGACCACGTAGCTCGTCGCGTCACCGGCATGCACCGTCCAGGCGGCGTTCTCCCACCGATACGGATCGACCGGGTCGGCGGGCTCGATGTGCACGTCGAGATCGGGATCGAACCGGTCCACCACCGACCGCGCCAGCGCGGCGACGTCGCCGTCATTGATGCTCACCGCGCCATTGCACCACAGCGTCGATCACGCCGGAACTCGATCAACCTGCCAGCGGGCGACGGCGTACCAGACGCCGAACGGGTCGCCGGCGTAGTCCAGCATCGCGGTCACGGCCGCGTCGCCCACTGCCCCGGCCAGCACCTGCCACGCCGCCCGGCCGGCGACCAACAGTTCGTCGGCGAGGGTCCGGTCCAGTGCCAGCAGCGCCGCGGCGTCCCCGGATCCGAGGGCGCGCTCGACATCGGCGTCGAACGGTGCGGCCCGCGGGTCGAGGTAACCGGGCGCCTTCGGCCCTCGGCGGGCGCTGCCGTCGCCGGCCACCAGCAGCCCGACCCGGGACGCGCCGCCTGCCAGCCGCACGCCCAACTCGGCGGCAGCGGCGGCCGATGCGTCTGCGCGGACCGTCCAGGCCTGCGTGGGCACCGCGGTCGACGCCGGTGCGAGCGCGGCCAACACCGCGAGCCCGAGCGGATCACCCGGATCACCGGCGGTCGCGACGAACCCCGGACCTGACGACAGGTCGGCGAAGGAGCACTGGGCGCTGTCTTTCCCAGCGCTGATCGCGATCACGAGGTCCGGCGCGGCGTCGAAGACCCATTGCACGGCCGCCCCGGCGCGGGTCCGCACGTCCTCGACCTCGGCGATCGGCTGACCGGTGACGCCGGGCAGCAGTGCCGGCGGGTGCGGTACCACCGCGGCGGCGACAACGCTCACGAACGCAGCCTGCGCGCGTGCCTGTCGCCACGACGCCCGCATCCGAACACCGTCCCATCGTGCCAGCAGCGCGTACCGGACAATGCAGGCACACGATCACAGGAGGCGGCGAGTGGACGGACCGGTGCTGGGCGCCATCATCACCGCCAGCGCCGCCCTCGCCGTGGCGATCGGCGGCGGCCTGCGCCGCACGGTGCAGGCCGGGGTCGACCGGCGTTACGAGCGTCGGCGCGAGTTCCTGGTCGAGGCCCAGGACGCGATGCTCGGACTGCGTGAGGCGCTGGCGACCTACGGCGTGGCGCTGCACGAGCAGCTCAGCGGCGAGACCGAGCCGCCGCAGTCGGGGATGTTGGTGACCGGGCCGGCGACCGGTTCGTCGTTCGTGCTGGCGGTACCGGCAGCGGTGAGCCTGCAGGTGAACGCGGCTCGCGGCCGGCTCGCGGTTGCCCGCTCGCGGCTCGAGGACGACGCGGTCGACGCGGCGCTGCAACAGTGGGAGGAACTGGCGCAAGCCAGCCTGATCGACCCGCACGACACGCAGACCGCCGCCGAGGAATCGGCATTCGACGAGGTGAACCAGCTGATCCACACGGCGCTGCAGAGCAGCACCGCGACATCAGGACGCTAAAGCAGTTTCTGCGTCGGCGGTCGCGAGTTGCTCGGCGACGCCGAGGCTGGCGGCGGCGGATTCGGCGTCGCGGCGAAACGCCGCGGGGCCGCCGAGGAGGGTGAGCTGTTTGGCGCGGCCGTCGACCAGCACGCTGCGCACGAGTTGGGCGGCGAAGGAACTGGTACCGCTCGCGAGCGCACGGGCATCGACGACGACGTCGGCATCGATGATGGGGCCGAGCTTGCCGACCGCCGCTGCGGCGATCTCGCGCCCGGCGACCAACTGCGGCAACGTCAGTGTCGGCATGCCTGTCTCACCTCGACTCCCTACCGCCAGCGTACCCGGCCCGGTCCGTGGCGAGCGGGATTCGAGCCTCGACCACGGTGCCGGGATAGGCACGCCCGCTGCGCAGGAACCGCCGCCGCTGGGGACCGTGCCGCACGCTCGCTGCGCCGGAGGCGATGTACAGGCTGCCGTCGAGCTCGCGCACTGCGGCAAGCGTGGTCGGCAGGCCGAGCCCGCGGTCCGGGTCGTCGAACTGGCTGACCGTCGCCGAGACCGCGAGCTCGATAGCTTGTGCGTCGTCGCCGGCGCCGCGGCGCGCCAGGGTGTGGCGTAGGCCCACCCCGCTGTCGGCGACCGCGAGGATCAACTCGTCGCGCCGCGGCATCGTCTGTGCCGCGACGAAGCCGACGGTGCCCGCATGATCGGCCACATTGGCCCCCACCTCGCCGAGGCTGCGGTGCAGCGCCGTGGCCAGCCGGCGGTCGCGGCGCCGGATCTTGCCGTAGACCAGGGCAGCCAACCGCTCGGCGTCGGCCTCGCTGCGCACCGGCAGCACCTCGAGCAGGTTCGATCGTTGGTCGCGCGCAGCGACGTCGGGAAGGTCGTGCTCGGCGCCGAGGGAGGCGAGCACGTCGCCGAGGCGCATGCGCGCCGCGTAGGTGGCCGGGTCGCGCCGGGTCGGCGCGCGCACGACGAACCGCTTGCCGTTGCGCACCGACCGGTGCGCCAGCGCTGCGATCGCCACCATGGCGGTCGGGGTCACCCACCGGAAGTCACGCAGGTCGACCGCCTCAGCGTTCCCGTCGTCGTCCGGGAGCACGCTGCGCAGGAAACGGTCGTCGTCCACGCCAGCATTGTCACCATCGGGCCCGACAGGTTCGTGCCGCCCACGTGGTCGCCGAGTCGATTACCTTGTCGGGGACACGCGCACAAGCCGGGGAGCGTTGCAGCACATGGTCGATCAGTGGCAGGACATCGAGACGGACCTCGCCGACCCGGGCGCCGAGGAGTTCGCGGAGATCTCCCGCGCACTGCAGGCCGAGGACGACGTCCAGCAGACGTTGAACGCGATCTGCAGCCTGGCGGTGGAGGTGATCCCGAGTGCCGACCACGCGGGCATCACCCATGTCCGGCAGGGCAGGTTCCACACGCCCGCGGCGTCGAGCGACGTCGCCCGGGTCGTCGACGCCGCGCAGTACGAGACGAACGAGGGGCCGTGTGTGTCGGCCATCCGCGAGGCCGAGGAGATCCTCACGCCTGACCTGTGCGGCGATCGTCGCTGGCCCGAATTCAGCCGCCTGACGGTCGCGCGCACGAACGTGCGCAGCATGTTGTGCTTTCGGCTGTTCCTGCAGGAGGACACCCTCGGGGCGCTCAATTTCTATGCCGAGCAGGTCGATGGTTTCGACGAGTCGGACCGTAGTCTCGGCCGGGTCTTCGCGACCCACGCCGCGCTGGCCTGGCGGGCGGCTCGCGACCAGGAGATGACCGAGAACCTCAACACCGCGCTGGCCACCAGCCGCCGCATCGGCGCCGCGATCGGCATCCTGATGGCGACCCGGCGCACCACCGAGGACGATGCGTTCGAGCTGTTGCGCCAGACCAGCCAGCGCCAGCACCGCAAGCTGCGCGACGTCGCCGACGACGTCGTGTTCACCGGCGTCCTCGACGATCGATGAGGAGATCACGATGCGTGCCGTCACGTTCACCGAGACCGGTCACTCCTCCGTCCTGCGGCCGGTCGACAAGGCGCTGACCGACCCGGGGCCCGGCGAGGTCCGGGTGCGCGTCCACCGGTCCGGGGTGAACCCCACCGACTGGAAGGCGCGGACCGGCACCGCCGCCGGAGCGCCGATCGACCCCCCGCAGGTGCCCAACCACGACGGCGCCGGTGTGATCGACGCAGTCGGCCCGGGCGTCGACACCGCGCTCGTCGGCCGTCGGGTGTGGACGCGGGAGGCGGCCCACGGCCGGCCGGAAGGCACTGCCCAGGAGCAGGCGATCTTGCCGGAGTCGCTGGTCGCCGAGCTGCCCGAGCGGGCGAGTTTCGATCTCGGGGCGAGCCTCGGCGTGCCGTTCGTGACCGCGCATCGGTGCCTCACCAGCAACGAGGGTGGCCCGCAGCGGCTCGGCCCCGGCGCGCTGTCCGGGCGCTTCGTGCTGGTGACCGGTGGTGCCGGGGCGGTCGGCAATGCGGCGATCCAGCTGGCGCGCTGGTGCGACGCCACCGTGCTGACCACCGTCAGCAGCGATGCGAAGGGCCGGTTGGCTGCCGCGGCCGGTGCGCAGCACATCATCGACTACACCGACGGTGATGTCGCCGCGAAGGTGCGCGAGATCGCGCCCGACGGCGTGCACACCGTCGTCGAGGTGGCGGCCGCGACCAACGGGCAGTTCGACGTCGATGTGCTGGCCCAGGGCGGCACCGTCGCCGTGTACGCCGGGGTTGCGAGCGACGCCACGACCGTGCCGGTGCGCCAGGCCATGACCCTCAACGCCCGCTGGCAGTTCGTGTTGCTCTACCTCGTACCCGAGCAGGCCAAGCGCAATGCCGTCGCGGACATCAACGCCGCGATCGAGGCCGACGCGATCGGCGTTGGCGAGGCACGCGGCCTACCGCTGCACCACTACCCGCTCGAGCAGACCGCCGACGCCCATGCGGCCGTCGAGGCCGGCGCTATCGGCAAGGTGCTCGTCGACGTGCTCGACTGAGCGCCGCCCGGCGCCACTCAGCGCGAGAGTGGGGGAGCGGCGGTCGGGTCTGGTTGCGGTGGCCCGAGCGGCAGGTCGGGAAGCAGCACCGCCTGGTAGGCGTGATAGACGTCCGGCTTGCCGGTCCAGACCGTGGTCGCCGGCCGGCCCGCCGGGTCGAGCTCGTGCCACCAACTGCCGCCCCGGTCGTCGACGAACCAGCGCTCGATGCAGGCCCACCAGGTGTCGACGAGGCGGCCGGCGCCGGCATGCCCGGTGCGCCGGTGGACCGCGTCGGCGGCGAGTACGGCCTCGCACATCACCCAGTGCAACCTGGTGTCGACCACGACGGCGTCCGACCAATCGAACGTGTAGGGGATGCCGACCGTGTCGGGGTCGCCGTCGCCGGCCCAGCCGACGGCGACGGACTGTTCGAAGAGTGCGACGGCGTCGTCCACGAGCCACGGCGGTGGATCGGGCAGCGCCTCGGCGAGCGTCACGAGCAGCCGGGCCCATTCGAGCCAGTGGCCGACCGTGGCGCCGTATGGCCGGAACTGGTCGGCCGGGTGGTCGCGGTTGTACTCGGGCAACGGCTGCCAATCGGCGTCGAAGTGCTCGACGACCCGCCAACCCGCCGCGCGAGCGTCCCGGTCGATCAATGCCGCCGCGATCGACAGGGCCCGGGTGTGCCACGCCGGGTCGCCGCTGACCCGGCCGGCGGCGAGGAACGCCTCGCACTGGTGCATGTTGCTGTTCGCGCCGCGGTAGGTGTCCAACTGCGTCCAGTCGGCCCGGTACTGCTCGACACAGCGGCCGGCCTGCGCGTCCCAGAACCGGTCCGCCACCACGTGCTGTGCGTCGGCGAACAGGGCGGCGCCGCCGGGGATCTCGGCAGCGCTGGCGGTGGCGCCGGCGAGCAGGACGAACGCGTGCCCGTAACTCGTCTTCACCGCCCGCCCGGCGTCGTCCAGTGCGTCGAACCACCCACCGTGCGCGGAGTCGCGGAACTGCTCACCGAGGGCGGCGACGCCATGGGCGGCAAGTTCGACGGCGCCCGGGAAGGGGTCGGGCTGCAGCGCGGCCAGCGCGAAGACATAGGTCATCCGTGCGTTGATCCACAGCTGCGGCGCGTGGTCGGCCAGCGGCCGGCCCTGGTCGTCGAGCCAGCCGAAGCCCTGGGGGAGCCGCGACCGAGCACCGAAGTCGAGCAGCTGGTGTTGTTGCTGTGTCCGCCAGGCCGACCGTTCCATGCCGAGCAGTATGTCGTTACGGCGCGCGGTACTTGCCGGTCCAGGCCAGCCGCCAGGTGTTGGGCCCGATCAGGCCGTTGGGCACCAATCCGTTCAGGCGCTGCAACTGCTTGACCATCGCCAGGGTGTTCGTCCCGTAGTAGCCCGAGCCGACGGGGAAGAACCCGCGCTTGTGCATCTGGTCCTGGAACAGCGCGATGTTGTTGCTGGTCTCGCCGTAGCGGTACCAGTGCGAGCCGCCCGGGAACGGTGCGATCGCCGACGGGTTCGCCTTCGGCGCGGTGTACTTGCCGGTCCAGGCCAGTTTCCAGGTGATGGGCCCGATGTAGCCGCGCGGCGTCAGGCCGTTGAGCCGCTGCAGCTGCTTGACCATCGCGAGCGTGTTCGGCCCGTAGTAGCCGGTGCCCACCGGGAAGAAGCCGCGCTTGTGCATCTGGTCCTGGAAGGTCTTGATGTTGCGGCTCGTCTCGCCGTAGAAGTACTGGTGCGAGCCGCCCGGGAAGGCCGCGATCTTCGTCGAGGCCGGCTTCGTGGCCGGCTTCACCGTGGGCTTCGGCGTCGGCTTCTTCGCCGGCGTGCTGGCCGGCTTCGCCTTCGGTGCGGTGTACTTGCCGGTCCAGGCCAGTTTCCAGGTGATGGGCCCGATGTAGCCGCGCGGCGTCAGCCCGTTGAGCCGCTGCAGCTGCTTGACCATCGCGAGCGTGTTCGGCCCGTAGTAGCCGGTGCCCACCGGGAAGAAGCCGCGCTTGTGCATCTGGTCCTGGAAGGTCTTGATGTTGCGGCTCGTCTCGCCGTAGAAGTACTGGTGCGAGCCGCCCGGGAAGGCCGGGATGCCGGGTTTGGTCGTCGTACCGGGGGTGCGACTGACCTTGATGTCGCTCGTGCGGCCCGACCGCGCGTCCTTGTCCTCGCGCAAGCCGAGGATGCCGGCGCACTGCCATGGCTGCCAGCCGCGCATCCGGTACAGGATCAGGGCCCGGGCGTCCTGCTCGGCCTTCGATGCCTTGTTCGGGTAGCCGCTGCCGCCGACACTGCGCCACGTCGAGAGGTCGAACTGGTAGGCCCCGTAGTGGGCGTTGCCGGTGTTCGTCGCGTAGTTGTTGCTCGATTCGCACATCCGCAGCCGGTACCAGGTGTTCGCCGACGGGTCGGCCGACGCCGTCGACATCGGCAGCACGACGCCTGCCGCGACCAGCGACACGACCGCGACCCCGGCGCCGACGAGGCGGGTGCGGCGGCGCCCGCCCTTGGCCGGGCCGGGACCGGAGGGACGGGCACCGGTCGTGTTCGTCTGTCTCCAGTCGTCGAAAAAGGGTGTCTCGCGGGCGATCCCCATCGGCTCGAAATCCTTCCGGCGGTGGGCGCCCGGGCAGGACGCATCTGTCTCAAACGCCCCAACCGTCACACACGAAACACCCGTAGACAACCCATTCGGGCCAGAAATTTGCCCGACACGCCGTGAGCAATGTCGCTGACAGCCCGACAAGCGTGCTATTTGCCGCCGCTCCGAGCTGTGTGCTGACACCCGGATCCTGGGCAGGATGTCCGGGTGGGGACCGACCGTGAAAAGGCGCAGCACGACGGTCGTGACGAGACCGCGGTCGAGCGCCTCGACCGCAATTGGAACGACCTGCTGCAGGAGCTGCGGGTCATCCAGACCGGTGTCCAACTGCTCACCGGATTCCTACTGACCCTGCCGTTCCAGCAGCGATTCAGCACGCTGACCACGACCGAGCGCAACGTCTATCTGGCCACCGCGGCCGCCTCGATCGCCGCGACCGCGTTCTTGCAGACCCCGGTGATATTGCACCGGGCACTGTTTCGCCAGCACCGGCGCAAAGAGACGGTGATGGTCGCGCACCGGCTGGCGATCGTCGGCATGGCCCTGCTGGCAGTGGCGATTCTCGGGGTGACCTACCTGATCCCCAGCGTCGTGCTCGGCACCACGGCGGCGGTGATCGCGGTGTGCTGCGGCCTCGCGCTGCTGCTGGGGTTGTGGGTGACGCTCCCCGTCACCGCCCGGATCCGCGCCGAGGCGGGTGACTGACTCAGGCCAGCCCGGCGATGGCAGCGGTGATGCGATCGCGGGTTTCGTCGCCGAGCTTCTCGAACTCGCCCTCGAGGAACGGCTGCACCATCTTCGCCATCCCGCGCAGCTCGATCTGCGCGTGATAGGTCACCGTCGCGCCCGCGTCGGCCGCGACCACGGTGATGTCGTCGGTCGAGGTCGCGGAGTCGTTGCGTCCGACGAAGGTGATGTGTCCTGGCTCGAGCCGGACCAGCTCATAGGTCAGCTCGGTCTGATGGCCCTTGAGCTCGGACACGTTGTGCCACTGCGTGCCGACCTCGACCGGCCCGTCGGTCACCTGGCTGCAGCTCTTGGTGCCGGGATCCCATTCCTCGGCGTGGGCAAAGTCCTTCAGGTAGTCGACGACCACCTCAGGCGACCTCGCGACCTCGAAGGTCCGTTCGACGGTGATCATGTGACGCTCCTCGTACTCGGCTCGCCACTTCCTACCCCGGCCCTGCACCCGCCAACCCGGACGTGATCAGGACCGCTGCACCACGAGCAGGTGCCCGACCAGATCCCCGTCACGCAGCAGCCGGGCGATCGCGCCCGACTGATGCTGTGCGGTGCGCCATTCGGGTTGATGTCCGTGCTGGCGGTCGATCTCCCGCTCGACGGCCGCCTCCCGTTCGCGCCAGTCGTCCGGCTCGGCCGGCAAGGCGGCCTCGGCCTGCTGGTCGACGGCCCGCAGCGCGGCGTCGGCGAGCAGTCGGTGCAGCTGCGGGAACGTCGGGAAATCGTTGCCGTCCGGCGGCGCCGGTGGCTGCGCACGGGTGGCCACGAACACCAGCAGCGCCGCCCGCCCGGTCGGGTGCAGCACCCGGCGTAGCTCGCGCAGCATGCCCGACTGGTCATCGACGGTGCACAACACGCCGAGGCTCCACGCCGTGAACACGGCGGCGTCGGCGAGCGGCAGCGCCGCGGCGTCGCAGCGGACAACGGGATAGTCGAACAGCCGCCGGGCGGCCCGGCAGGCGCCTGCCGCGGGCTCGAACAAGATCGGCCGGACGCCGGTGTGCCTGGCCGCGTAGGCGCTCGGGCCGCCGACCCCGGCGCCCAGGTCGACGAGGGGCACCTCGGGACGGGTGTCGAGGCGGGCGAGCAGCCAGTCGAGCGCGGCCGGCCGGCCGCTGCCGCGGCACCCGGCCGGGATGCGATAGGCCGGACCGAGGACCTGCGCCGCGTCCGCGGTCCATTCGGCGACGGTGTCGAACTCGGCGGCCATGGCGTCCGCGCCGGAGTCCTCGCTCACGAGGCACCCGACCGGATCGCCGTGCCCACTTGTGCCTTCACCTGAGCCGCGTACTCCCAGCCGCGCGCCGAGCCCAGGCCGGAGATGTTCACCCCGGCAATCCCGTCGATGGCGAGCAGCTCGTGTGCTTCGGCCACCGCGGCCGCGATGCCGGCCGCCACCGGGTCCGGCGCAGTCAGCACGGAGGCCACGGTCTCGCGATCGAGCTCGAGGCCGGGCAACTCCTGCAGCGCCGCTGCCGAGAGCTCGTCGGTGTAGACGGCGACCGCGGCGAGCACCGGGATGGTCAGGCCGACCGCGCGGGCCGCGCCGATGAACGCGGCGATGTCGCGCGGCTGCGAGACGTGGTTGATGATCGCCAGCGCGGCGCCGGATCGCTGTTTGTAGACCAGCCTGGCCGGGCGGGTCGCCACCGGCTCGGCGAGCGGCGTCTCCGGCACCGCCGCGCTCACCCCGAGCCGCGCAGCCAGGCCGGCCAGCCGCGGCCCGTCGAGATCGAAGACCTGGGTCACCTCCGGCCGCACGTCGTACCCGCGGCCGTCGCCGGTCACGCACAGCACGGCATCGACCCCGACTTCCCGCAGACCGCGGATCTCCTGCTCGAGTACCACCCGGTTGCGATCGCGGCAGGCCAGCGTGACGACGGGCCGGCAGCCGTGCTGCAGCAGCAGTTGCGCCAGCAGCGTGGGCGGGAAGTCGGGCCGGTTGTGGTGCTCGCCCACGAGCACCGCATCACAGCTGCGTTCCAGGATCGCGCAGCTGCGGGCGATCGCGGTGCGGTCGAACGGCGGCGTGCTGAAGTCGGTCAGCACTCGGGGCACATCGCGTAGGGGGACGCCGGGAACGTCCTCGGTGGGCGGCACGGCGGCATCGAACACGCAGGGCGCGGCGGTCATCTCGCAACCGCCGCCGGTGCGCACCCCGCCGCACGGGCCGTAGATCATTCGCTTCGGGCAGCCGGCCCGCGGTGCGGCGCCGATCGAGGTCACGCCTACGTCTTGCCCGGTGCACCGCATGGCAAACCCTTCAGGCGCGTTGTCCGACTCGCGGCGTACCGTCAGTAGTGGTCGAGCACGCGGCCACGGTCGGCCTTGCGAGGAACCGCTGTGCCCTGCTACGACACGCCATGAACGATCTGGTCCGCTTCCTGCTCGCCCGCATCGAGGACGACGAAGCAGTCGCGAAGAAACTGAGCCGAGAGCGCGCCCGTAACGGCCGGACCGTCACCGACGGCGCCCTCTCGCTGGAACGGTTGCGAGCCGAATGCGCCGCGAAGCGTGAGCTCATCGGCACGCTGCAACAGTTGTTCGTCCTGCGCGACCAGCCACTGGAGAAACCGGTCCGAGACGCTGCGGCGCAGATGCTGCAGACGCTTGCCGTGCCCTACGCGGATCATTGCCGCCTATCGCAACACCTGGGGCAAGGCCACCGTGTCCTGATGGTGCTCGTCATGGGGAGATTGCGTCGACGCACCGTTGGGTAAGGCACGCCCATGCTGCTGCTCGTCATCCTCCTCGTCATCTTGGCCATCGTGACCGGGACGCTCGGATTCGTCATCAAGGGCGCCTTCTGGCTGTTGATCATCGCCCTGGTGTTCCTGGTGGCGGCGTTCCTGTTCGGCCGGGCGAGCTCGCGGCGCTGACGCCGCTCACTGTGGGCGGCCGCCCATCATCGACAGCATGTGCCGGCCGCCGGATGCCACGAACCGCACGACGAGCACGATGGCAACGACGCCGAACACGATGTTGAGGTAGGTCGTGTAGTTCCACGACGGCACGCTGTCGCCGACACTGGCGTTGCGTTCGCCGTCCGGCGTCAACCCGGTCAGGGCGAACGCCGCCTCGACGAAGTACCCGGCGAGCACGCTGGCGACGTACAGGGTCAGGGCGAGCACCCCGGCGATCCGAGCGCCGTAGTAGCGGCGGTAGATGGCGATGATCGGCACGATCAACAGGTCGGCGAACAGGAACGACACGACGCCACCGAAGCTGATGCCGCCGTTCCACAACACCGCAGCCAGCGGCACGTTGCCGATCGAGCACACGAACGTGGCCACGGCCACGAGCGGCCCGATCAGCGGGCCCCACAACGCCGACAGCGTCGGATGGTCGGCGAAGAACAGGTGCTGCCAGAAGGTGTCCGGGATCC
Organism: uncultured Actinomycetota bacterium; assembly: GCA_963850835.1. GTDB lineage: Bacteria > Actinomycetota > Actinomycetes > Mycobacteriales > Jatrophihabitantaceae > Jatrophihabitans. The sequence continues at coordinate 83,453 of CAWKNB010000017.1, forward strand.
ACGCGGCGGCGGCACCGGCGATCAGCAGCCCGACCACCAGGTCGCGGAGGATGGCAGCCCACTCCATCACGAAGTTGTCGCTCACGGCGGTGAAACCCGCAGGGGAGAAGAGCCGCCGCACGAAACTCCCCGACGCCTCGACGCTCATGTCCATCGCGGCGTGACCTTCCATGGAGCCGGCCACCGCGAGGTCGGCCTGCTCCCGCGCTGTATCGACCGCCCGCGCGGTCAACACGCGCCGGAACACCAGCGCGACCACCACGATCATCGCCAGGCCGCCGACATAGGTCGCGGCGGTGAACCGCCAGCCCAGCAACAGGGCGATGATCAGCCCGAGCTCGATCACCAGGTTGGTGGACGCGATCTGGAAGGCGATCGCGGCGGTGAAGTTCGCGCCTCGGCGAAACAGCGCCCGAGCGAGCGCCACGGCGGCATAGGAACACGACGACGACGCGACACCGAACAGCGTTGCCCTGGTCAGCGTCGCGGGCCGGTCGTCGGGCAGCGCGGCGGCAATGGCTGCCTTGCGCACGAGCGACTCGATCACGGCGGCGAGCAGAAAGCCGAGGACGAGTGACCAGGTGATCTGCCAGGCCATCATCCCGGCTTCGGCGAGCGCGTGGAGGACGGCGTCCATCACTCGACCATACCCCTAGGGGGTATTAAGTCAACCGGCGCCGAGCATCGTCGAGTTGCTCGGTCACGCCTGTGGTGTCCAGGTGTTCGAGCAACGGGATGACGACCCGACGGGTTGTCCCCAGCGCCTGGCGGGCCTCGCTCGTCGTGAACGGCTGGGGCAGCCCGCGCAGCAGCTGCGTCGCGGCTGCGGGCGCGGTGGGAAGCAGCACGATGTCGTCGGGCAGCACGAGCAGCGCGCCGGCTCGAACGGATGCGGCGAGCTCGCGGTGCCCCAGCCCGAGCGCCCGGAGGTCATCGCGCGCGGGTGCCGCGAACGGGTCGGTCTCGAGCCGCGCAACGAGCTCCTGGACCCCGGCCGGCAGCCGGTCCGGGCGCGGCGCGGATCCGTGGCGCACGACCCGCCCGTCGACGACGTCGAGCCGGGCCGCCGCCAGGACCTCGCCGAACAGGTTCGGGTCGGCCGGGACGCCGAGTTCGCGGCGCAGCGCCGGAGCAGCGGGCGCCGGATCGAGCGGATCGAGGGCGGCCGAGGCGTCGAGGGCTGCCGGCGCGCGCTCGACCCAGCCGGTCCAGACGGCGGGGTCGACGAGCCACTTGCCGGAGATATGCAACTCGCCGACCGCAGACAGGTCGACGCCGAGCCGGGCCAGATGCCCGCGGGTCACGGCGCCACGGCGGGCCACCTCGGCTCGCAGGTCCGGTGCGCCGGCGGCGAGGTCCGCCGCCCGAGCCGCGGCGGCGCCGCGCCGCTCGAGTGCCGGCGGATCGGCGTCGAGCACGACGGCGCCCGCGGCCACCGCGTGCCGACCCGGGTCGCGCAGCACCAGGCGATCACCGACCTGCACCGGCACCGGTCGGCCGGTGCGCAGCCGGGCGATGCCGGCGCCGAGCCGGCGCACCCGCACCGGAATCGAGGCCGTCCCGAGGTGCGCGACCAGCTCGGCCGGCAGGCGGTCCTCGGTGCCGAGATCGACATCGACGATCTGGGTCCAGTGCCAGGCGCCCGGCGTGGTCAGCACGTCGCCGCGCCCCACGTCGCCGGCGGCCAACCCGCGCAGGTTGACGGCGACGCGCGCCGGCGCCGTGACCTGCTCGCGGGCCTTCCCGGCGGTCTGCAGCGCCCGGACCGTGACCCGCCGCCCGTGCAGCTCCAGCTCCTCACCCACCCGCAGCGTTGCGGCGCTCAGCGTGCCGGTGACGACCGTTCCGGCGCCGCGGATGCTGAAGCTGCGGTCGAGCCAGAGCCGGATCCGCGCCTGCGGGTCCGGCGGGGGCAGCCGCTCGACCAGCCGGCCCAGCGCGGCGCGCAGCTCGCCGAGCCCGGCCCCGGTGACACCGGACACCGCCACCGCCTCGACCTCGCCGAGAGACGAGCGGCCCAGCCGGGCCCGCGCGTCCGCCAGCGCGGGTGCGGGGTCGGCGAGGTCGCAGCGGGTCACCGCCAGCAGCCCGTGGCGAACGTCGAGCGCATCGAGCGCGGCGAGGTGTTCACTCGACTGCCGGCGCCAACCCTCGTCGGCGGCCACGACGAACAGCACGGCCGGCGCCGGTCCGATCCCGGCAAGCATGTTCGCGATGAACCGCTGATGACCCGGGACGTCGACGAACGCGACCTCCAGCCCGCTCGGCACCGTCGTCCACGCATAGCCGAGGTCGATCGTCATGCCGCGGCGGCGCTCCTCGGCGAACCGGTCCGGCTCCATCCCGGTGAGGGCTCGTACGAGCGTCGACTTCCCGTGATCGACATGCCCTGCGGTGGCGACGACGTACACGGCGTCAGCCGGCGAGTACGGCCAGCACCGCCGCGCGGACGATCGGGTCGGCATCCGCGGGGACGCACCGCAGGTCGAGCAGGCAGCGACCGTCGGCGACGCGGGCGACCACGGCGGGGTTGCCGGCCCGCAACGGCCCGGCGAGCTCTGCGGGCAGCGCGATCGCCCAGCCCGGCAGCTGGACGCCCGGCGCCCCGCCTCCGCCGACCATGCCGTCGGACGCGGTGACCTTGCCGCCGACGGCCTCGGCGAGCGCGACGCACCGCGTGCGGAGCGTGTCCGGATCGGCGGTGAGTGCCTGCCAGATGGGTGTATCCGTCGTAATTTCGGATTCCAGAGTCGCGGTGAGCGCGGCGACGGTGAGCTTGTCGACGCGCAGTGCACGAGCCAGCGGGTGGCGGCGCAGCGCACCGAGGATGTCGGCCGTTCCGAACAGCAGGCCCGCCTGCGGGCCGCCGAGCAGTTTGTCGCCGCTGCAGGTGACCACCGCGGCGCCGTCGCGCAGTGCGCTGGCGACGTCGGGCTCGTCGGGCAGCAGCGGGTGGGCGGCGAGCAGTCCGCTGCCGAGATCGGCGATGACAGGCACCGGCAACGAGGCGAGCTCGGTCACCGGAACGGCGTGCGTGAATCCCTCGATGCGGAAATTGCTGGGATGCACCTTGAGCACCGCCGCGGTGTCCGGGCCGATGGCCGCGGCGTAGTCCGCGCGCGTGACCCGGTTCGTGGTGCCGACCTCGCGCAACCGGGCGCCGCAGGAGGTGATGAGGTCGGGCAGCCGGAAGCCGTCGCCGATCTCGACCATCTCGCCGCGACTGACGACGATCTCGCGACCGGCGGCCAGCGCGGTGGCGGCGAGCACCAGCGCGCCGGCCCCGTTGTTGACCGCGAAGGCCGCCTCGGCGTTCGGCACCACCCGCTGCAGCGCGGCGACCAGATCGCGCCCTCGACCGGCCCGCCGCCCGGACGCCAGGTCGAACTCCACGTCGACATAGCCGGTCGCGGCGTCGAGCGCGGCGATCGCCGAGGACGGGAGCGGCGCTCGTCCCAGGTTCGTGTGGAGCACGACCCCGGTGGCGTTGAGCACCGGGCGCAGGCCGCCGCTGGTCGCCGCCGCGAGACGGGCGTCGACGGTGGCGACGACCGCCGCCGGATCGAGCGCGCCGGTGCGGGCGAGGGCCAGCACGTCGACCACCTCGCGCTTGACCCGCCGGCGGCCGAGCCGCTCGGTAGCTGCGGCCAGCAGCGGGTCGGCGAGCACCGCGTCGGTGCGCGGCAGCGCGCGCCTGGGATCGGACACCCGCACCACCGTTCCCTGTTGCCGTGATCACTGTCAGCACGCGGAGGCGGACGGGAATCGAACCCGCCAAACCGAGTTACTCGGCTTCACCGGTTTTGAAGACCGGGAGGGCCACCAGGCACCCATACGCCTCCACCGGCCGACGTTACCGTCGACGCATTACCGTCGAGCAGGTGACCGTCGCGCCGCCCGTCCGACTCACCCAGTACGCCCACGGCGGCGGGTGCGCATGCAAGATCCCGCCCGGCGAGCTCGAGGACATCGTGCGCGGTCTGGCCGGCGACGCCGCGCCGGACCTGTTGGTGGGCACCGACACCGGTGACGATGCGGCGGTCGTGCAGATCGACGCGCACACCGCCGTGGTCAGCACTGCCGACTTCTTCACCCCGGTGGTCGACGACCCCTACGAATGGGGTCGCATCGCGGCAGCCAACGCCCTCTCCGACGTCTATGCCATGGGCGGGCGCCCGTTGGTGGCGGTCAACCTGGTCGGATGGCCGCGCGACGTGCTGCCGGTCGAGCTGCTGCGCGAGGTGCTGCGCGGTGGCCGCGACGTCGCCCGGGTGGCCGGGTGTCACGTCGGCGGGGGGCACTCGATCGACGACCCGGAACCCAAGTACGGCATGGCGGTCACGGGCATCGCCGACCCAGCCCGGCTGCTGCGCAACGACGCCGCGCTGCCAGGACAGCCCATCTCGCTCACCAAGCCGCTCGGCGTCGGCGTGCTCAACAATCGGCACAAGAGCACGGGTGAGGTCTTCCCCGAGGCCATCGCGTCGATGGTCGCACTCAACGACGCTGCCGCTGCCGCGGCGCTGGCCGCGGGTGTCACCGCAGCCACCGACGTCACCGGCTTCGGGCTGCTCGGGCATCTGTACAAGATGGCCCGGGCGTCGGGCGTGTCCGCGGTGATCGACTCGGCGGCGGTGCCCTACCTGTCCGGCGCGCGGGAGGCGGCGCGCGACGGGTACGTCAGCGGGGGCACCCGTCGCAATCTGGACTGGGTCCGGCCACACCTCGAGCACCTCGCCGGCGTCCCCGAGACGGAGTTGCTGTTGCTCGCCGATGCGCAAACCAGCGGCGGACTGCTCGTCGTGGGCGAGATCCCCGGCGCACCGGTCGTCGGCGAGACCGTCGCGCGCGGTTCGGCAACGATCACGATTCGGTGATCAGCGACGAGTTCGAGTCGCGCAACGCCATCACCAAACGTAGGGTGGACTTAACCGTGGTTTCACGGATGGCCGAACGCGGGAAGAAGGACTGGTTCGAGTGCGCCGAGAGGTCGAGCCAGCGCTGGAATGGCTCAACCCGGCCTTCGTCTGGGCGAGCAACGGGTGGACTGCCGAGCAGTCGTGGCCGGAGGCCAGGGCGGGGTTCCTGGCCGCGGTCGGCATCGACGGGGCGGACTCCGCCCGGCCGGGCTACCGCCTGGTGCGCCGCTTCGTCGAGTACGTCGACACCCAGGTCCCCGACACCGAACGGCGTGCGTTTCTCGCCGACGCCGCCGCCCGTGCCGACGTCGTCGCCATGTTCGCGGTGGGCGACTACGAGCCCGCCGCGGCGGCGCCCATGGGCGGACTGCCCTAGGTGCGCCTCGGGCGGTAGGTGAGCAGGGTGACGCCGGAGGAGAACGCCGTGGTGCTCACCGGCTCGAGATCGATCGGCCGCCCGCCGAAGACCCGCACCCCGCTGCCCAGCACCGTCGGGTGCACGTAGAACTGGAACTCGTCCACCAGCCCGGCCCGGGCGAGGTCGTGGGCCAGGCGCCCGCAGCCGTAGGACAGCAGCACGCGGTCGCCGCGCAACCTCGCCACGCTCTCCTCGACCGGCCCGTCGAGCAGCTCGGCGTGCCAGCCCAGCGGGCCTGCCAAGGTCGTGGACGCGACGAACTTCGGCATCGAGTTGATGCGGTCGGCAAGCGTGCCCTCGGATCGTGGCCACACGACCGAGAGCACCTCGTAGGTCTCGCGGCCGAGCAGGAGCGCGTCGGCGGCGAGGATCTGTGCCAGTCCGTGATCCTCGTGCGTGCCCTTGTCGATGAACCATTTCTCGACCTGGTCCATCACGCCGTCGAGCGTGAGCTGTGCGCTGACGATCACTGCACCCATCGGCCGATCGTGGCATCGGACAAAAGTTGTTTGGCAACGGCCGGCTCGCGGCCAGGATGACCGCATGGTGCGCACGGAGCTGACCCGGATCCCCGACGCCGCGGTCCGCGACCGGCCGTCACTGGACGCGTTGCTCGACGAGGTGTTGGTCGCGCACATCGGTTTCGTCGCCGACGACCATCCGGTCGTCGTCCCGACCGCCGTGGTGCGCGACGGCGACCGGATCCTGATCCACGGCTCCACCGGGTCGCGGTGGATGCGGCTGCTCGCCACCGGGGTGCCGGCGTCGGTCGCCGTCACTGCCGTCGACGCGCTGGTGGTGGCCCGCTCGGCCTTCGAGTCGTCGGTGCGTTACCGCAGCGCCGTGCTGTTCGGCCGCTTCGTGACGGTCGCCGACGACGCGAAGGCAGCGACCCTGGCCGTCGTGACCGACGGTCTGCTGCCCGGCCGCACCGGCGAGGTCCGCGCGTCGACCGACCGCGAGCTGGCCGCCACGCTGGTGCTGCACATGCCGATCGAGACGTGGTCGATGAAGGTGGCCCAGGACTGGCCCGACGACGGGCCCGACGACGTCGCCGGGCCGGCCTGGGCCGGGATCGTCCCGCTGCGGCACGAATACGGCGCCCCGCAGCCGGCACCCGATCTCGGCCCGGACCGCTCCGTCCCGGCTTCGCTCTCGGCGCTGCGCAAACACTGACGAGCACGTGCCCCCGCGCAGCGGCTGCGCGGGGGCACGGCGTCGGGGCGTGGCGCCGCTCAGCTCAGCTTGTCGGCCGCCGTGAATGCGACCGAGTCGTAGCTGGCGACCGTGACGGTGGCCATCCCGTCGTTGCCGACCGTGACCGTCGGGCCGGTGCATTTGCCGTTCTTGACCGAGCCGTGGATGACGTCGCAGTAGCGTGCCGCCGGACAGCCCGGTCTGTACGGTGATCGTCTTCGCGGCGGTCTCGTTGCTGGTGCTGAAGAAGCCCGAGGTGCCGCGGCTGAACGCGATCAGGTTGTCGCCGTCGTCGTACCAGTTCTTCACCGGTGCGTCGCCGACGAAGTTGTGGAAGCCGACCATGCCCTTGACGCCGGTGTAGCGGTCGACGCACACCCACGTCGTGTTGTCGCACTTCGTGTTGGTGATCATCCCGTCGGCGGTCGACGGCGGCGACGCCGCGGTGTTGTCGGCCGGGAACGCGAAGCTCGAGTACACCTGCGGGGTGCCGAACGGGTAGGCCAGCATGAACTCGTTGGCGATCGTGTTGTTCGGGTCGGTGTAGTTGAGCGCGCTGGTGTGGTCGCGCTCGGTGTCGTGGTTCTGGATGAACACGAGTTCCTTGTCGCTCGGCAGTAAGCCCGCGGCCTCGCCGAAGATCTTGAAGTCGCCGATGTTGCCGTCGTTCGGCGGGTTGTTGTAGCTGTGGAACGCGTTGTAGATCTGACCCTGGTAGTCGAAGCCGAGCACCTTGCCGACGGTGGTGAAGGCGGCCGTGGAGATCCGACCCTCGCCCGGGAACACCTCCTGGGCCAACTGCGGCTCGTCACCGTCGACGTTCTTGTTCAGCTTGGCCTTGATCGCGGCCATGTCCTCGACGCCGATGTGCTTGGCGGCATCGACCCGGAAGCCGGAGACGCCGTAGCCGAGCAGCTTGTTCAGGTAGGCGGCGATCTTGTCCTGGACGTAGGGCGGTCTCGGTCTTGAGGTCCGCCAGGCCGACCAGCTCGCAGTTGTTGACCTGCCGGTAGTCATTGAAGTCGGCGATGTTGCCCTCCAGGCTGCCCGAGCCGGCGTCCGGGTGCGATCGGGCAGTCGGCCGGGTAGCTGTGGAAGTTGTCCGGGCTGTAGCCCGCCAGGGTGTAGTCGTACTTCGTGTAGTGCACGCCGCCGTAGGACGTGTCGCCCTGGCCGGTCATGTGGTTGATCACCGCGTCGACGTAGACCTTGACCCCGGACGCGCGGCAGATGTTCACCATCCGCTTGAACTGCTTCTCCGTGCCCATCCGGCTGGTGAGGTTGTAGTCGACCGGCTGGTAGACCTCCCACCACGGGTGCAGGACGGTGTCCGAACCGTCCCCGAGGTGTTGGCGCTTCACCGAGTCCTGCGGCGGGGCGACCTGCACGCCGCCGTAACCGGCCGGGCCGAGCACGTTGCGGCACTCGTTGGCCACGCTGTTCCAGTTCCACTCGAACAGGTTTGCCTGCACGTCGTGGAACCCGGCGCCGGCCGGTGCCGCGCTTGCGGAGGTGGCATTGATCGCCGCGACACCGCCGGCGACCGCGATCGCGGCCCCGCCGATACCGATCAACATGCGGGTGCGGATTCTGCCTCGACTGCCCCGGGGTGACGTCACAAGCCCTCCTTCGACGAACCGAGTCCCGGCGGATACCGGGACTGGAAGCGATTTCGGCGCGAGTGTAACCCAGCTCACACCCCGGACGGAATGGCCGGTTTGTCGCTAGTCGGCAGCCAGCCGTTCGCGCTGCGGCACGATCGTGTATTTCGGGTCGCGCGCCGATTCCTGGCCCGCTTCGAAAATCGCAAATCGGGTGCAGGCCGAGCCGATGAGGAGCGCGGCGCCGCCGGCTGCCGCCGCGCCTCGGTGGCGTCGCCCGAGCAGCGCGCCCAGGGTGCCCACCACGTTCAGCGCTTGACTCGCCCGGTGCAGCTGCCCGGCGCGCCCGAGGTGCAGCGGTTCGTGCTGCGAGTCCCATCGACTGCTGCATCCGCGCGTCTGCGACCGTCTCCAGCGCGACGCCGAGCAGGGCCAACCGCCGGGCGGGACCTGCTTCGTCGGCCGGTGCGGCGAGCATCCCGAGTCCACCGGCGGCGGCCGCAGCCGAGCCGACGAACACGAACGGCAGTTCCCGGCGGGCGGCGTGCCAGCTCGGGGTGGCGGTGTCGGCCAGCAGTACCGCGGTGTAGGAGGCCACGGCCGGAGCCGTAGCGGCCGCAGCGAATCCAGCAGGCCGGGCAAGACGCACGCACGAGCCGGCGCAACGGTCGCGGAAGCGGCAGCCGGTCGGCGAACTCAGCGGTGCCGGCGAGCCCGGCGGCCGGCCCGTACAACGTCAGGATCCACGTGCCGACGGACATGGGCGAGGTCGGCTTCGCGACCCGGAGCATGTTGACGAAGCGGCTCGGCCGGCCCAGGTCGTGCACCAGCGCGACGAAGCTGAGCGAGATGCCGGTCATCGCACCGAGCCGCGCGGTCCGGCGCAGCCGGGTGCGGCCGGTGAGGTCGGCGCCGGCGGCGAGCACCGACGAGGCGCCGGCCAGGCCGCCCAGGAACAGGTAGGCGGCGATGTCCTTCTCCCACGGCGACGGCTTGACGACCGGCCGGCCGTAGTAGGACGTGAACTCGACGTCGGGCACCACCGGGGCGCCGTCGCCGCCGCGACCGCGACCCCGCCGCCGGGGGCCGGTCACGACGCGCTGCCAATCGTCATGGTCGGCGGCGCCCGGCGAATGCGGCGACGACGCCGGCGACGAGCGTGAGCGCCGCGGCACCGGCGGCGCGCCACATGGCAGGGAGGTCGTGCGTGGCGACCACCGGGTCCGGTGGCAGCCCGTAGGTCTCCGGTTCGTCGAGCAGCAGGAACACCGAACCGGCCCCGCCGACGCCGTCGTCGGGATTCTCGCCGTACAGCTGTGCTTCCGGCACGCCGCTCTCGTGGAGCGCGTCGACGCGGGCGCGGGCGCGTTCGCGCAGTTCGTCGAGATCGCCGAACTGGATCGACTGTGTCGGGCAGGCCTGCGCACACGCCGGGGTCATCCCGGCGCCGAGCCGGTCGTAGCACAACGTGCACTTCTGGGCGATGCCGACGTTCTTCGCCCCTTCGGGCCCCTGCCGGCGTTCGATGACGCCGAACGGACAGGCGGCGACGCAGTACCCGCAGCCGTTGCAGATGTCGTCCTGCACCACCACGGTGCCGAACTCGGTGCGGAACAGCGACCCGGTGGGGCAGACGTCGAGGCACCCGGCATGGGTGCAGTGCTTGCAGACGTCCGAACTCATCAACCAGCGCAGGTCCCCGCCGGGTTCCGCGGGCGGTTTCTCGATGAATGCGACGTGTCGCCACGTCGATGCGCCGAGCGCGCCGGTGTTGTCGTAGGACGAACCGAGCAGGTTGAACCCGTCGTCGGGTACGCCGTTCCATTCCTTGCAAGCGACCTCGCACGCCTTGCAGCCGATACAGATCGAGGTGTCGGTGAAGAACCCCTTGCGCGCCGGAGGTTGTTCCCAACCGGCGCTGTGCGCGACGTTCGGGTCGGCTCCGCTGAACTGGCCCACTCAGTCCTCCGTCCGCAGCGTGTTACCCGTCTCGACGGTGATGCCGGCCCGGCTGCGGTACTCGGCCACGAAGCGCAACAGTGCGGCGCCGCTCGGGCGCCGGCCGGGACGGATGTCGCAGGAGGCGACCTTCGATTCCTGGATGTGGACGTTCGGGTCGAGCGTCACGCCGAACAGGTCGTTGGCCGAGTCACCGCTCACGTAAGCCTCTTTCCCGACTCCCCAGTGGTAGGGCAGGCCGATCTGGTGCACGATGCGGTCGCCGATGGTGAGCGGCACGATCCGCTCGGTGACGAGCACCCGTGCTTCGATCGCGGTGCGCGCCGTCACGATGGTGGCCCAGCCCAGATGGGTGAGTCCGCGTTCGCCGGCAAGGGCAGGGGAGACCTCGCAGAAGAACTCCGGTTGCAACTCGGCGAGGAACGGCACCCATCGGCTCATGCCGCCGGCGGTGTGGTGCTCGGTGAGCCGGTAGGTGGTGAACACGTAGGGGAACACGTCGGCGTTGCGTTCGGGCGGTGACGGGTTCTGGTAGTTGTCCTTGCGTTTGAACACCTCGCGGGCCGGGTTGGCCTGCTGCCTGTAGAACGGGTTGCGTACCGGTGACTCAGCCGGCTCGTAGTGCGCGGGCAGCGGGCCGTCGAGCAGCCCGGCCGGGGCGAACAACCAGCCCTTCCCGTCGGCCTGCATGATGAACGGATCGTCGCCGGCGAGCCCGGCCACGCCACCGGTGCCCGGCTCGGGTCGGAACGACGGCGGCCGGTCGATCACGAAGTCGGGCACGTCGTGGCCGGTCCACTTCGCGGCCTCGGCGTCCCACCACACGTAGGCCTTGCGCTCGCTCCACGGGTTGCCGTCGGGATCGGCCGAGGCGCGGTTGTACAACGTGCGCCGATTCGCGGGCCACGCCCAGCCCCACTCCGGCGCCACCCACGACTGCTCGCGGCCGGGCTTGCGGCGGGCGGACTGGTTGACGCCGTCGGCGTAGACGCCGGTGTAGATCCAGCAGCCGCCGCTCGTCGACCCGTCGTCGGCCATCTCGGTGAAGCTCGACAGCGGCTGCCCGGCCTTCTCGCCGGTCAGGTGGAAGCCGTTGATCTCCTTCAGGACCGCCTCGGCGGACGGGTCGCCGTGTTCGTCGACCGGGTAGTCCCAGGTGAGGTCGAGCAGCGGGCGGTCGCGGTCGTCGACGGATTCCGCGAGCCGCTCACGCAGCTTGCGGCCGAGGTGGAAGAAGAAGTGCAGTTCGCTGCGGCAGTCGCCGGGCGGCTCGACGGCCTTGTGATGCCACTGCAGCATCCGCTGGGTCTGCGTGAAGGTGCCGTCCTTCTCGACGTGCGCGGCGGCAGGGAAGAAGAACACCTCGGTGGCGATGTCAGCAGTGCGCATCTCGCCGGTTTCGATTTCCGGACCGTCCCGCCAGAAGGTGGCCGACTCGATCAGGTTGAGATCACGTACCACCAGCCACTTCAGCTGTGCCATCGCCAAGCGCTGCAGCCGCCCGTGCGCGGAACCGACGGCCGGGTTCTGGCCCAGCAGGAAGTAACCCTCGATCTTGCCGTCGTGCATGTCCATGACGGTGCGGTAGGTGCCGTGGTCGCCGGTGATGCGGGGCAGATAGTCGAAACAGAAATCGTTGTCCGCAGTGGCGGCGTCACCCCAGTAGGCCTTGAGCAGGCTCACCGTGAATTTGCGGGCGTCGGCCCAGAACCCTTTCTGTGACGGGCTGGCGATGGCTTCGACGTACGCATCGAGATCGGTGGTTTCCGCATGGCGCATCGGCAGGTAACCGGGCAACAGGTTGAACAGGGTGGGGATGTCCGTGGAGCCCTGGATGCTGGCGTGACCCCGCAGCGCGAGGATTCCGCCTCCGGGGCGGCCCATGTTGCCGAGCAGCAGTTGGATGATCGCCGACCCGCGAATGTACTGCACCCCGACAGAATGGTGGGTCCAGCCGACCGAGTAGACCCATGCGGTGGTGCGCTCGCGGCCGCTGTTGGCGGTGACCGCCTCGCACACGGCCAGGAAGTCATCGACCGGCACGCCGCACGTGGCCGAGACCATCTCGGGGGTGTAGCGGGCGTAGTGACGCTTGAGCACCTGGAACACGCACTGCGGGTGCTGCAGCGTCTCGTCGCGCTCCACCTCGCCGTGCTCGAGGTTCGCGCCCTCGGTCATCTCGCCGGACGGGGCCTGTTCGTCGACGCCGACGTATTGCCACGACTGCGGGTCGTAGGTGCCGGTGGCCGGGTCGTAACCGGAGAAGACGCCGTCGAGATCGTCGGTGTCCTGGAAGTCGTCGCGCAGGATCGTCGCCGCGTTCGTGTAGGCGATCACGTAGTCACGGAACCAGAGGTCGCGATCGAGGATGTAGTTCACGATGCCGCCGAGGAATGCGATGTCACTGCCGGCGCGCAGCGGCACGTGCTTGTCGGCGACAGCAGAGGTGCGGGTGAACCGCGGATCGATGTGGATCACCTTCGCGCCACGGGCCTTGGCCTCCATGACCCACTGGAACCCGACCGGGTGGCATTCGGCCATGTTCGAGCCCTGGATCACGATGCAGTCGGAGTTCTGCAGGTCCTGCAGGAAGGAGGTGGCGCCGCCCCGTCCGAACGAAGTCCCCAAACTGGGAACGGTGGCGCTGTGTCAAATACGCGCCTGGTTCTCGATCTGGATCGCGCCCATCGCGGTGAACAGCTTCTTGATCAGGTAGTTCTCTTCGTTGTCCAGGGTGGCGCCGCCCAGGGCGGCAATGCCCATGGTGCGTCGGACGATCTTGCCGTCGGCCTCGTGCTGCCAGGTGCGGTTGCGGGTCTCGAGGATCCGGTCGGCGATCATGTCGGTGGCGGTCTCGAGGTCGAGCGGTTCCCACTCGGTGGCGTACGGGCGTCGGTAGAGCATCGCCGTGCGCCGTTTGCCGCTGTTGACCAGTTGCTCACTGGCCGAGCCCTTCGGGCACAGCCGGCCGCGTGAGACGGGGGAGTCGGGGTCGCCCTCGATCTGGATGACCCGTTCGTCCTTGACGAACACCCGCTGCCCGCAACCGACCGCGCAGTACGGGCAGATGCTCTGGACCACGCGGTCGGCGGTCTCGGTACGCGCGACGAGATCGGCTGTCTGCCGGGACTGTGCGGCGGCGCCGCGGCCGAGCTTGTCCGACCCGGTGAATTGGCGTAGGACCGGCCAACCGAGCAACGCCTTCGGCACGGCCCCACCTCCTGCTCCGACCGTACCCAGGTCCGTCCGAGAAGTCGCGAAGTGGGCAGAATCCATGCATGCCGCGCAGCGTCGGAGTGGAAGAGGAGTTCCTGCTCTTCGATGCGCGGCGTGCCGTGCTGAGCGGCGTCGGCGAGGAAGCGGCCGCCGTCGCGGACGCACGCTCCGGCGGGCAGTTCGAGCACGAGCTCAAGCGCCAGCAGGTCGAACTCGGCACCGAACCGCACACCGATCTGCAGGAGCTGCTCGACGAGTTGCGGCAGCGTCGAGCCGAACTGGCCGCGAGTGCGGCCGACCATGCCGCGCGCCTGGTCGCCGTCGGAACGTCGCCGGTCGCGAGTGTGCCACGCACGACGCCCGACGATCGCTACGCACGCATGCGCGAGGCATTCGGTGAGACGGCGCGCGCCGCGCTGAGTTGCGGGATGCATGTGCACGTGGGGGTCGCTTCGCGCGACGAGGGAGCGCGAGTGCTGTCCGGCATCCGGTTGTGGCTGCCGGTCGTGCTCGCGTTGAGTGCGAACTCGCCGTTCCACGACGGTCGGGACAGCGGGTACGAGAGTTACCGCAGCGTGTTGTGGCAGCACTGGCCGACGGCAGGCGCGTTCGGGCCGTTCGCCGACGCCGCCGACTATGACGCGACAGTGGCCGCCGTGCAGGACACCGGCGCCGCGATGGACGACGGGATGATCTACTTCGATGCCCGCCTGTCGGCGAAGTACCCGACGGTCGAGATCCGGGCCGCCGACGTGTGCGCACACGCCGAGGACGCCGCCACGCTCGCCGGGTTGTGCCGCGCGCTGGTCGACGCAGCCGCCCGAGGTTACCTTCCCGTGCCGGACGGCGCAGCGGCCCGCGTCGAGATATCGCGTGGTGCCTCCTGGCGCGCCGCGCGATACGGCATGACCGACACGCTGTGGGATCCCGCGGACGCCCGCCAGACGCCGGCGTGGGATCTGGTCGAAGCGATGACGGCGCGACTACCGGATCGCGGCGACGTCGACGCGATCCGCGCCGGCCTCGCCGACATCCGTCAGCGAGGGACCGGCTCGGCCCTGCAGCGCACGGTGTACCGGGAGACCGTCGACCTCGAGGCCGTCGTCGACACGCTCGCCGAGTGCACCGTGCGCTGAGCCACCCGCACCTGGGTCGGACGGGCTGACGCCGGCTCAGGGCGCCGGAAGCGGCTCGGCGTTGGCCGAGTTGAACGCCTGCACCCCGGCCTCGTTGTCGCCGTCGAACGGTGTCACCGGACTGTTCGCACCCAGGCAGAAGTCGTCGTCGGCCGGGTCGGCGAACCACATGCCGACGCGATTCAGGTCGACCCGGGTCCGCACGCCGTCAACCAGCGTCGAGGAGAATCCCTCGGCGACGATGAGCTTGAAGTCGTTGGACGCCTTGCCGGCTGCGTTCGTCGTGATGTCACCGATGTACTCGGCCGCGCCGAACGGCGCTGCGGCCTGCTCGAGCAGGAAGACGGTGAACGAACGACTGGGAGCCAGGTGCTCGGCGTCGACGTGGAAGACGTCGAATCCGACGGTGTCGGTCCGGAGTTGCACCTTGACCGTCACCTTCGCGCCCGGCATGCAGGCGGCGAGTTGGTCGGACGACGGACTGAGAGCGAGCCGGGCCGTCTCGGCGGCCTGCGCGCCGGCACCGCTCGGCGCCGCCGCCGCCGCGATGCCGCCCCCGGCGAGCATCGCAGCGCCGGCGAGCCCAAACGCGAATCTGTGCTTCATGGTCATCCCCTCGGATCAGGCCGTGCTCTGTGCGCTCGGCGCTGTCCAGCACGCTCGCGCGCCACTGCATGGCGGAACGCGGATCGAGGTGCATGGGGATTCGCGAAAGATCGACTCTCGGGCGACGCAACGAGGTGTCCGTCGCTCGCTGCCAGCCGACTCTTGCAACGAGATGACCGGATCGAGGCCCTGATTTCGGTTATCTCGTTGCAAGAGTCGGGTTTGGGGGCGTGCTCCGGGGGTCAGCCGAGGCGCGCCGCGGCGAGGACGGCCCGTTTGGTCAGCACCCGGACGAGGTGCTCGCGGTAGTCGGCCTTGCCGGACAGATCCGAGGGCGCGGACGTGCCCTCGGCAGCGTGCTCGGCCGCGGCGCCGATGGCCTCGGCCGACGCGTCCGCACCGGACAGTGCCTGCTCGACCGCAGTCGAGCGCAGCGGCGTCGGTCCCATGTTGGTCAGCCCGATCCGGGCCTCGGCGATGGAGCCGTTGTCGCGACGCACCACTGCGGCCACCGCGACGATCGACCACGCCTGGGCGACCCGGTTGAACTTCTCGTAGTGCGACGACCACCCGTCACCGAGCTTCGGGATCCGGATCGAGGTCAGCACCTCGTCGCCGGCCAGCGCGGTGGTGAGGTAGTCGAGGAAGAAGTCCTCGGCCGCGACGCTGCGCGACCCGCCCGGCCCGGCGATGTTGAACTGCGCGCCGAGCGCGAGCGCGACCGCCCCGAGGTCGCCGGCGGGGTCGGCATGCGCGAGGGCGCCGCCGAACGTGCCCCGGTGTCGCACCTGCGGGTCGGCCACGGTGGCCGTGGCCTGCGCGATCAGCGGCGCGTGCTGGGCGACGAGCGCGTCGTGCATGACGTCGTGGTGCGTGGTCATGGCGCCGATGACGATCGCGTCGCCGTCATCGCGGACGCCCTGCAGCTCCGCGATCCGCCCGACGTCGACGACCGTCGACGGGTAGGACAGCCGCAGCCGCAGGATCGGGATCAGCGACTGGCCGCCGGCCAGTACCTTCGCGTCCTCGCCGGCCGCGCCCAGCGCGGACACCGCGTCGGCCACCGTGTCGGGACGTACGTAGTCGAACGCCGCGGGAATCATGATTCGCCTCCGTCGACGGTGCTGGTACTGGCGCCGCCGTAGGCATTGGTGCCGGACTCGGCGCGGTCGTCCTGGCCGCCGCCGTGGATGGCCCGCCAGACCCGCTCGGGGGTGGCCGGCATCCGGATGTCGTTCACGCCGAACGGCCGCAGCGCGTCGACGACGGCGTTGATCACCGCGGGCGTCGAGGCGATGGTGCCGGCCTCGCCGACGCCCTTGACCCCGAGGTCGTTGTAGGTCGACGGCGTGACGGTGCGGTCGGTGACGAACGACGGCAGGTCGGCAGCCGAGGGCAGCGTGTAGTCGACGAAGGTGCCGGTCGTCAGGTTGCCCGACTCGTCGTAGACCGCCTCCTCGAACAGCGCCTGCGCGATGCCCTGGGCGAGGCCGCCGTGCACCTGGCCCTCGATGATCAGCGGGTTGATCGGGTTGCCGACGTCGTCGACACAGACATACTTGCGGATCTTGGTGAACCCGGTCTCGGTGTCGATCTCCACCGCGCACAGGTGGGTGCCGTGCGGGAAGGAGAAGTTGACCGGGTCGTAGGTCGCATCGGCGTCCAACGACGGCTCGATGCCGTCGGGCAGGTTGTGCCCGAGGAACGTCGCGAACGCGATCTCGCCGATCGATACCGACGAGCCCGGAGATCCCTTCACCGAGAACGAACCGGATTCGAACTCCAGGTCGTCCTCGTTGGCCTCGAGCAGATGTGCGCGGCGATCGACGTGCGCCTTCGCGACGACCTTGTCCGTGGCCTTGACGATCGCTGCGCCGCCGACGGCCAGCGACCGTGAGCCGTAGGTGTCGAGGCCCTTCGGCGACGACTGGGTGTCGCCGTGCAGGATCTCGACGTCCTCGAATCCGACGCCGAGTCTGTCCGCGACGATCTGGCTGAACGCGGTCTCCAGCCCCTGCCCGTGCGGAGACGACCCGGTGACGACCTCGACCTTGCCGGTGGCCAGCATGCGTACCGACGCGTTCTCCCAGCCGCCGGCACCGAACGCCAGCGAGCCGAGCACGCGGGAGGGCGCCAGCCCGCACATCTCGGTGAACGTCGAGATGCCCAGCCCGAGCTGGACCGGGTCCTTGCGTTCGCGCCGCGCCTTCTGCTCGGCGCGCAGGTCGTCCCAGCCCATCAGCTCCAGCGCCTTGTCGGTGGCCGCCTCGTAGTTGCCGCTGTCGTAGGTGAGCCCGGCCACCGTGGTGAACGGGAACTCCTCGTGGGTGATCCAGTTCTTGCGGCGCAGATCCATCGGGTCCATGCCGAGCTCGTTGGCGAGTTCGTCGATGATCCGCTCGATGGCGTAGGTGGCCTCGGGCCGCCCGGCGCCGCGGTAGGCGTCGGTCGGCGTCTTCGTCGTGAACACGCCCTCGCTGACGAACCGGTACGCCTGGAACTTGTAGATCGCGTTGAACATGAACGCACCGAGCACCGGGACACTCGGGCCGAACAGCGCGGTTGTAGGCGCCCATGTCGGCGTAGAGATGGACGTCCAGGCCGGTCACCGTGCCGTCCTTCTTGGCGGTGATGGTGATGTCCTGGATCTGATCGCGGCCGTGGTGCGCGGACAGCAGCGACTCCGAACGCGACTCGGTCCACTTGACCGGCTTGTTGAGCCGGCGGGCCACGAGGGTGCACAGCACCTCTTCGGGCATGACGGCGATCTTGCCGCCGAACCCGCCGCCGACGTCGGGCGCGATGACGCGGATCTTGTGCTCATCGATGCCGAGCACGACGCCGAGCAGGGTCCGCAGGATGTGGGGGATCTGGGTCGAGCTCCACATCGTGACACCGCCGTTGACCGGCTGCACCACCGTCGAGCGCGGTTCCATGAACGCCGGGATCAGCCGCTGCTGGATGAACCGTCGGCTGCACGGTGACCTCGGCCGTGTCCAGGGCTTCCTGGATCGGTGCCCCGGTGCCGGCTGCGCCGGACTCGAATTCCCACCGGTAGATCAGGTTCGACTCGGTGGTCGGGTGGACGAGGTCGGCGCCGTCGGCAACCGCCGCCTCCATGTCGACGACCGCAGGCAGCGGGTCGAAGTCGACGTCGATCCCCTCGATGGCGTCCTGCGCGGCGGTCCTGGACCGGGCGACGACGACGGCCACGATCTCACCGGCGTAGTTCACCTGGTCGACGGCGATGCTCGGGGTGCCCGGGTTGACCAGGCCGTCGGGTGCCCACGCGCAGGGCAGGCTGCCCTGCACGTCCTTGAAGTCCTGGCCGGTGAAGACGCCGACGACGCCGGGGCGGCCCTTGGCCTCGCTGACGTCGATCGGGCCGAGCTTCGCGTGTGCCATCGGGCTGCGCAGGAACGCGACGTGCAGCATGCCCGGGCAGGGTGAGTTGTCGGTCCAGGTCGTGCGCCCGGTGATGAGGTGGCCGTCTTCCTTGCGGCGCCGCGACTGGCCGATCTCGCTGATGCGTTCCTCGACGGCGGTCACTTCGTCGCTCCAGCCGCGGACTGAGCCGCCTTGACGATGTTCTGGTAGCCGGTGCAGCGGCACAGGTTGCCCTCGATGCCCTCCCGGACCTCCTGCTCGGAGGGGTCGCGGGTTGTCCTTGAGCAGGTCGCGCACCGCCATGATCATTCCCGGCGTGCAGAAGCCGCACTGGAGTGCGTGGCACTCGTGGAAGGCCTGCTGCACAGCGTGCAACTCGCCGTCGTCGCCGGCCAGGCCCTCGATGGTGGTCACCTCGCTGCCGTCGGCCTGCACGGCGAGCACGGTGCAGCTCTTCGCGCTGCGCCCGTCGATATCGACCGTGCAGGCGCCGCAGTTGCTGGTGTCGCAACCGACGACGGTGCCGACTTTGCCGAGTGTCTCGCGCAGATAGTGGACGAGCAGCGTGCGCGGCTCGACCTCGTCGCTGTAGTTCACACCATCGACGGTCATGTTGATCTTGGTCATCGAGCCTCCACGGTGAGTGCGTCCCCCGCCGTGAAATTAGCCGCTCTCGGCAGTGGAAAACGAGCCGAAGCGCGAGGGCTGACCGATCGGCCAGGTCGGCCCTCCGCATCAGCGGTGAATGGGTCCCGAAACGTGCCGCAGCTGCGCCCCGGAGCCGCCCCAGCGTGCAGCGATGATCTCGGCGGCAACCGATACCGCGGTCTCCTCCGGGGTGCGGCCGCCGACGTCGAGACCGATCGGCGCGTGCAGTCTGGCCAGGTCGGCGTCGGAGAAGCCGAGCTCGCGCAGTCGGTCCGTGCGGTCCTCGTTGGTGCGTCGCGACCCCATCGCGCCGAGGTAGGCCAACGGCTTGCGCAGCGCGATCTCCAACAGCGGCACGTCGAACTTCGGGTCGTGGGTGAGCACGCAGACGACGGTCCGCTCGTCGACCTCGGTCTTGGCCAGGTAGCGGTGGGGCCAGGCCACCACGACCTCGTCGACGTCCGGGAAGCGCTTCTTCGTGGCGAACGTGGGTCGCGCGTCGCAGACCGTGACCCGGTAGCCGAGGAACGCGCCGACCCTCGCCACCGCGGCGGCGAAGTCGATCGCACCGAACACGATCATTCGTGGGCGGGGCGCGTAGGAGGCGACGAACACCGCGATGTCGTCGCCGCGCCGTTCGCCGTCCGGCCCGTAGTGCAGCGTCGTGGTGGTGCCCTGCCGCAGCAGACCCTGCGCGTCGTCGCCGACGGCGGCGTCGAGACGGTCACTGCCCAAGCTGCCGGTGACCGCGTCCGGGCGCACCACGAGTCGAGCGCCGACGTGAGCGTCGTCGGGCCCGCTGATGAGCGTCGCCACCGCCACCGGACGGCCGGCCCGGATGTCCTCGACGATGTCGCCCAACTCCGGAAAGGTCTGTTGGCTCACCGGTTCGACGAAGATGTCGATGATCCCGCCGCAGGTCAGCCCGACCGAGAACGCGTCGTCGTCCGTGACGCCGTAGCGCTGCAGCACCGAGGACAGGTCGTCGCGAACCGTCTTGGCCAGTTCGTAGACCGCACCTTCGACGCACCCACCGGAGACGCTGCCGACCGCGCTGCCGTCGGCGGTCACGAGCATCGACGCACCGGGCTGGCGAGGCGCCGAACGCCAGGTCTCGACCACCGTGCCGAGACCGACGGTCTCGCCCGCGCGCCAGCCGGCCTCGAGATCGTCCAGGACGTCACGCATCGGCAATCACATCCGCAAGCGTATGCAGCGCGTCGAGAGTGTGACCGGCGAGCAGTTCGTCGACGTACGGCAACGCTGCGGTCATCCCGGCCGTCACGGGCGCGAAGCCGTCCTTTCCGCGGTGCGGGTTCACCCACACCACCCGATGCGCGAGCCGGGCCAGCCGGGCCATCTGCTCACCGAGCAATTGCGCGTCGCCCCGTTCCCAGCCGTCGGAGGCGATCACGACGACAGCGCCGCGCGCCACGCCGCGCTGACCCCACAGGTCGAGAAAGGCCTGCAGGGTTTCCCCCAGCCTGGTGCCGCCGCTCCAGTCCGGGATCGCGTGAGCGGCCGCGCGCAGCGCGTCGTCGGGATCGCGGACGCGCAGCTGGCGGGTCACCCGAGTGAGCCGGGTCCCGAGGGTGAACGCATCGGTCGTCGCCGGCGAGACCCGCACCGCGGCGTGCGCGAATCGCAACAGTCCGTCGGCGTAGGGACCCATCGAGCCGCTGACGTCGAGCAGCAGCACCAGGCGTCGCGGTTTGGTCCGCTGCCGGGACCGCTCCAGCGCGGCCAGTTCGCCACCGTCGGCGAGCATCCGGCGCACCGTGCGCGACAGGTCGAGGTCGGCGCGGCCGCGCGGGCGGCGGCGCCGGGTGCGGCGCTGCGACACCCGCGGCGCCAGCAGCGAGATGAGCCGCGCGATCTCCTCCCGCTCGGCGTCGGTCAGCGCCGCGAGGTCGTGATGACGCAGGTGCTCGCCCTCGCTCGCCGCGGTCGGCAGCACGTCGTCGTCGCTGTCGTCGGCGTCGGTGCTGTCCGGGTTCGGCTCGGCGGCGCGCAGCTGCGACACGCTGGCCGCCGTGCGGTTGGGTTGGTTGCGCGGCGGTGGAGGGAGCACGCCCCGGAACCAGGCGTCGAACAGCACGTCGTAACGCGGCAGGTCGTCGGGTTCGGCGCACAGCGTGACCCGGCCGGCCCAATACACCTGACCGGCGTCGAGCGGGTCGACGTGACCGAGGGCCTCGATCGCGCTCGCCAGCCGGGTGGCGTCGGCGGCGACCCCGTTGGCCCGCAACGCCCGGGCGAACCCGGTCATGGTGACGACGGGGTCCGGGCCTGAGGAGGAGGTGGGTCGCACGGGCGAGATCACCCGCCGAGCATCGCGTCCAGCTCGCGCCGGACCCGGGTCATGTCCTCGTGGTATTTCACCGCCGCGCCGAGCGTGGCCTCCGCGGTCTCGGCGTCGAGCCTCGTGACGCCGAGGGTGTGCAGCGCGCTGGCCCAGTCGATCGTCTCGGCCACGCCCGGTGGCTTGAGCAGCTTGGCCTGCCGCAGCCGGGCCACCGTGCCCGCGACGTCCTCCGCGAGGCGCTGGCTCACCTCCGGCAGCCGGCGCCGCACGATGGCGACCTCCCGCGCGAACTGCGGGTGCGCCACCCAGTGGTAGAGACAGCGGCGTTTCAGCGCGTCGTGCACCTCGCGGGTGCGGTTGGAGGTGATGACGACGTACGGCGGCGTCTGCGCGGTGATGGTGCCCAGCTCGGGGATGGTGACCGAGTTCTCGGCCAGCATCTCCAGCAGGAACGCCTCGAACTCGTCGTCGGCACGATCGATCTCGTCGACCAACAGCACGGACGGGCTGTGTTCGATGGCCTGCAGGATCGGCCGGGCCACCAGGAACCGGCGGTCGTACAGCGACGCCTCCAGCGCCGCGGGATCACCGCTGCCGAGCTCGGCCGCGGCCCGCAGGTGCAGCATCTGGCGCGGGAAGTCCCAGTCGTAGAGGGCCTGGTGCACGTCGATGCCCTCGTAGCACTGGAGCCGGATCAGCTGCGCCTTCGTGATCTGGGCCAGCGACTGGGCCAGCGCGGTCTTGCCGACCCCGGGGTCGCCCTCGAGGAACAGCGGGCGGCCCATCCGGATCGCCAGGAAAACGGCGGTCGCCAGCCCGGGATCCGACAGGTAGCCGGTGCCGTCGAGGGCGTCGGAGACGGCCTGCGGGTCTGCGAACGCGACGGGCTGCACCATTCGAGCATTCCCTGCCGACCGATCGCGCGCCAACCGCGGGTCCCTGTTCCCGTTCCCCACCTCTCGTTGAAGTCGGGACACATCGGCGTGGGTGGCCACTCGTTCCAGACCACTCAGGGCGACTTCTCGCCACAGAACGGGTGGGAGAGGGGAATGGGTTCTAGCGTGGTGCCGTGGTGCGGGTCGGGGCGGCGGTGCTGGCGGCCGGCGGGGGAGTGCGAATGGGCACCCCGAAGGCCGAGGTGCAGGTCGACGGCGAGCGGCTGCTCGACCGCGCCGTCCGCGTGGTCACCGACGCGGGTTGCCACCCTGTGTGGGCGGTGGTGCGGACCGGGGTGCGGGTGCCCGGTGGCGTATTGCCGCTGGTCAACCCGGCGCCCGAGCGGGGCATGCGCTCGTCTCTGGAGCTGGCGGTCGACGCCGCGCGCCGAGAGGGGGTCGACGCGCTGGCGGTGGTGCTCGTGGACACCCCGGGCCTGGCCGTCGCAGCGGTGTCGGCGGTCGTCGCCGCCTGGTCGCCGGGGCGGGTCGCGATCGGCACGTATGCCGGGCGGCGCGGCCACCCGACGGTCATGGGCGCGCAGGCCTGGCCGGCGGCGCTGGCCACCGCCGGGCCGGACGAGGGGGCGCGCGCCTACCTGGCCGCGCATCCCGACCTGCTCGACGAGGTCGCGGTCCCCGGCGATCCCACCGACGTGGACACCCCCGCACAGCTGCGCGACTGGCTAGCATCGCGGCGTGCCGAACTACCGGATCCGTGAGGCCGCCCAGTTGCTCGGCGTGAGCGACGACTCGCTGCGCCGGTGGGCCGAGGGCGGTCGGCTGGCCACCACGACCGACGAGACCGGCCGGCAGGTGGTCGACGGCGCCGAACTCGCCCGCTTCGCCGAGGAGCACGCCGGCCCGGTCCCGCCGATCGGCTCGGTCAGCCAGGAGTCGGCGCGCAACCGGTTCGTCGGCCTGGTGACCAGGGTGGTGCGCGACACGGTGATGGCGCAGGTGGAGATGCAGTGCGGGCCGTACCGCGTGGTGTCCCTGATGAGCCGCGAGGCCGCCGACGAGCTGGGCCTCGACCCCGGCGTCACGGCGGTGGCCTCGGTGAAGGCGACCAACGTGGTGGTCGAGGTCCGCGCCTGACCGCGTGACCCAGGGGTCACCGGCCGACGAACCGCAACGCCTCGTCGGCCAACTCCTGCCAGGTGGCCGGGTCGGTGCCCGACACCGCGACCCACTCGCGCATCGGGCGACCCTTACCGGCATCGAACGGCGCGCCGGTGCCGGCATCGATCAGCTCGCGCACCCGGGCGGCCGGCAACTTCAGCACCAGACTGCCGCGGGAGATCATCGCGAAGATCGATCCGTTGATCTTGAGCGCATCGGTGCCGAAGCCCCGCCGGGCACCGTCGGCGTGCTCTCCGGGGCCTGTGACGCCGGGCGTCGCCGCGAAGTGCTCGACCAGCTCGGCGAACTGCGTCTCCACCGTCACCAGGTCAGCTTGACACCGGACTGTGACATCGGGGGCGCAACGGTTCACAAGGTCAACACGTCATACTTGAGGGGCGTGCTGCGGCGCGCCTGCAGCGGCCAGCGATGGGATGGGAGCACGTGTGACCGACCCGGCTGCCAATGCTGGCGACTCCGACATGCGGCGCCGGGCCGCCTGGCTGCTCGGTCTGCTCGTCATCGTCGCGGTGCTCATCGTGGTCCTCATCCTCACCCTGACCCACACGTCCGGCGGCTCGCCAGGCGGGAAGGGCCCGGACGACTCGTTGATCGCGCCGCCGCCGAGTTCGTCGGCGACGCCGACCCCGCACCGCACGACCTCCACCCCGCAGCGCACCTCGTCGGGCCCGGCGCACCCCACGACCGTCAACTGCACGAAGCTGTGCGTCGTCGACGGCGACCTCGGCAACAGCATCGGTGCGATCAACGACTACCGCGCCGCGCACGGCCAGAAGCGGGTACCGGGGACGGTGTCGAAATCGGCGCAGTCGTGCGCGCGCAGCAATGGCGGAAAATGCCAGGGCGGCTGGGCCGAGAGCCAGGTCCCCAAACCCACCGGCGCCGCGGCGCTGCAGAAGATCATTCCGCTCGGCAAGCTGCTGGATCCCCAGCTGAAGTCCTTCGAGGTCGGCTGGGCCTACGACCCGGGCGCCAGCCTGTACTACTTCGCGATCGTCAGGCACGGCTGACGACTAGGGTCGGGTGTTCCCGACACCTGATCCGGAGGTCCCCGTGTCCGTCAGCCTGACCAAGGGCGGCAACATCTCGCTCACCAAGCAAGCCCCGGGCCTGAGTGCCGTGGTCGTCGGTCTGGGCTGGGACGCCCGCACGACCGACGGGAAGGCGTTCGACCTGGACGCGAGCGCGATCGTCTGCAACCCCGACGGCCGCGCGCTCAGCGACAAGCACTTCGTGTTCTTCAACAACCTGACCTCGCCCGAGGGTGCGGTGCAGCACACCGGCGACAACCTGACCGGTGAGGGCGGCGGCGACGACGAGCAGGTGCGGGTCAACCTGGGCGCGCTGCCCGCCGAGGCCGACAAGATCGTGTTCGCGGCCTCGATCTACGAGGCCGACGCCGCGGGCCAGACCTTCGGACAGGTCCGCAACGCGTTCATCCGGGTCGTGAACCAGGCCGACGACGCCGAGCTCGCGCGCTACGACCTGTCCGAGGACGCGTCGACCGAGACCGCGATGGTGTTCGGTGAGCTGTACCGCAACGGCGCCGACTGGAAATTCCGCGCGGTCGGCCAGGGCTACAGCGCCGGGCTGGCCGGCATCGCCCGGGACTTCGGGCTCAGTGTCTGAGCCCATGACGCTCGACGCGGCTGCGGCCGCTCGCGGCCCGGAACGCCGCGATCACGCCGCACGTTGCCACTACAGTCACCTGCATCGTGATCAGAACGGAGTGATCCAGTGAGTGTGAGCCTGAGCAAGGGCGGCAATGTCTCGCTGACCAAGGAGGCCCCGGGCCTCCAGGCCGTGCTCGTCGGCCTGGGCTGGGACGCGCGTACGACGACCGGGTCCGACTTCGACCTCGACGCCTCGGCGCTGATGGTGGGTACCTCGGGCAAGATCGTGTCCGATCAGCACTTCATCTTCTTCAACAATCTCACCAGTCCGGACGGTTCGGTCGAGCACACCGGCGACAACCTCACCGGTGAGGGCGAAGGCGACGACGAGGTCATCAAGGTCAACCTCGTCGGAGTGCCACAGGACACGGACAAGATCGTCGTCACGGTCTCGATCTACGACGCCGAGCCCCGGCAGCAGTCCTTCGGTCAGGTCCGCAACGCCTACATCCGGGTGGTCAACCAGGCCGACAACGCCGAGATCACCCGCTACGACCTGTCCGAGGACGCATCCACCGAGACCGCGATGATCTTCGGCGAGCTGTACCGCAGCGGCACGGACTGGAAGTTCCGGGCCGTCGGGCAGGGATACAGCACCGGCCTGCGCGGCATCGCGCAGGACTTCGGCGTCAACGTCGGCTGACCCAGGCGCTTCGTGTTCGTTCGCACCTTTGCCGGCTCGGTCCTCGTTGCGATCGTCGGGCTGGTCGCGGGATTCGTCTACGGCGGCAGCACCGGGCTGACGCTGACGGCGATCCTCGCCGTGCTCGAGGTGTCGTTGTCCTTCGACAACGCGGTCGTCAACGCCACCGTGCTGGTGCGGATGAGCCCGTTCTGGCAACGGATCTTCCTGACGGTCGGCGTCGCGATCGCGGTGTTCGGGATGCGGCTGATCTTCCCGCTGCTGATCGTCGGCATCACCGCGAAGCTCGGGCCGGTGGAGGCGGTGCGGCTCGCGCTGGAGAAGGGCGACCCGGACGAGCCGGGCACCTACGGCTACCTGCTCCACCAGGCCCACCCCGCGATCGCCGCGTTCGGCGGGATGTTCCTGCTGATGCTCTTCCTGGACTTCGTCTTCGAGGAACGCGAGCTGACCTGGCTGAGCTGGATCGAGCGGCCGCTCGCCAAGGTCGGCAAGCTCGATCAGCTGACCGTCGTCGTCGCGCTGGTGGTGCTCGTCATCTCGGCATACACGCTCGGTGAGCACGCCGACACCGCCCAGCCGGAACGTATATCGACGATCATGGTGTCCGGCGTGCTCGGCGTGACGACGTATCTGCTCGTGAACGGGCTGGGTGAGCTGTTCAACGAGTCCTCCGACGAGGACGACGATGAAGCCGAACTCAACGCGACGCTCGCCCGCAACAAGACGCGCCACGTCGTGGGCAAGGCGGCCTTCTTCCTGTTCCTGTACCTCGAGGTCCTGGACGCGTCGTTCAGCTTCGACGGTGTCATCGGCGCGTTCGCCATCACCTCGGACCCGATCATCATCGCGATCGGTCTGGGCATCGGCGCGATGTTCATCCGCTCGCTCACCGTATTCCTGGTCAAGAAGGGCACGCTCGCCGAGTACGTCTACCTCGAGCACGGCGCGATGTGGGCGATCGGTGCATTGGCGGTACTCCTGCTGATCACCATCGAGTACGAGGTGCCCGAGGTCGTCACCGGTCTCATCGGCGTCGCGTTCATCGGCGCGGCGCTGGCGTCGTCGATCATCCGCAACCGCCGGGTCGCCTCGACGCCGGACCGGGACGCGGAACCCGCGGCGGTCTGAGAGGACGACATGGGCATCGACTACACGAAACGAGCGAAGCCGGCACCGCCGAGCGAGGCCCCGGTCTCGCTGTCGAAGGTGACGCTGACGAAGGCCGCTCCGAGCGTCTCGCTGACCAAGCACGGCGGCGCCGGCGGCACGTTACGGGTCAACCTGAACTGGGACGCCAAACCGCCCGAGCGCGGCTTCTTCCGCAAGAACACCCAGCTCGACCTCGACCTCGGCTGCCTCTACGAGTTCGCCGACGGCACGAAGGGTGTGGTGCAGGCGCTCGGCAACTCGTTCACCGCACGAAACGGATCCGGCCGTGAACTCATCCGCCTCGACGGCGACGATCGCTCGGGGCAGGTCACGGGCGGCGAGAACCTGTCCGTCGATCTCACCGACGTGTCGCAGCTGCGTCGCATCCTGGTCTTCGCGCTGATCTACGAGGGAGCCGCGAACTGGGCCGCGGCCAAGGGCGTGGCCACGCTGTACCCGCTCAACGCACCCCCCGTCGAGATCTTCCTCGACGACCCGCGTGACGGCGCCCGGATCTGCGCCATCGCGATGATCGAGAATCGCGCCGGCGAGGTCATGGTCAACCGCGAGGTGAACTACCTCAACGGTGCCCAGCGCGCGCTCGACGAGATGTACGGCTGGGGCATGAACTGGACGAGAGGGCGTAAATGACATGTCGGTGAGCCTGAGCAAGGGCCAGACCGTCTCGCTGGAGAAGCGTGGCGGCGGGACGCTGCGCGTCGTGCGCATGGGCCTCGGCTGGGACGCCGCGAAGAAGAAGGGCCTGTTCGGCAAGCTGCGCACCCAGACCATCGATCTCGACGCGTCGGCACTGCTGTTCGACAGCGCCGGCACACTCGTCGACCAGGTCTGGTTCCAGCAGCTGGTGAGCCGCGACGGCTCGGTGCAGCACACCGGGGACAACCTCACCGGTGAGGGCGAGGGTGACGACGAGTCGATCAAGGTCGACCTCGGCAGCGTGCCGGCCACCGTCCAGACCATCGTGTTCACCGTCAACTCGTTCACCGGCCAGGACTTCTCCCAGATCGAGAACGCCTTCTGCCGGCTGATCGACGAGTCGAACGACACCGAGATCGCCCGCTACGAGCTCACCGGATCGGGCACCCACACGGCGCAGATCATGGCCAAGGTGGCCCGCGACGGCGCCGGCTGGTCGATGACCGCGATCGGCTCGACGGCCAGCGGCCGCACGTTCCACGATCTGTTGCCTGCGATCTCGGGGCACCTGTAGCACCATCGAATCGTCAAACTGAGTAGAGCCTTCGCAAGGAGTCGACCACATGTCCGAACTCGATCTCGGCGCCACTGGTAGTCAAGCGACGCCGGCCGCCTCTACCCCCGCGGCGCCTGCCGGCGGGCTCGTTCTCGAGCCGCCCAAACCGGTGCAGGTCGTCAAGGAGGAGCAGGCCGCCGGCGCGATACCGGTCGACGACACGAAGAAGTCCGAGCTGGCAGTGCGGGCGGAGGCGTTCGCCAACGAGCTCGCCGCCATGGACACCAAGTCGCCGGAGTTCAGCCAGAAGGTCGCGTCGATCACCGCGATGGGCGACAAGGATCTGCGCGCGTCGGCCAGCGTCTCGAACCGGATGCTCGACCGGCCCGCGGCGGTCGTGAAGGCCGGCAAGGGCGGTTCCGGCGGCGACGCCCAGACCCGGGTGGCGAGCACGCTGATCGACCTGCGCACCACCGTCACCGACCTCGACCCGAACCGCGCCGATCTCAGCGGCGCGAAGAAGGTGCTCAAGTGGCTGCCCGGCGGGGACAAGATCTCCCGCTACTTCCAGAAGTACGAGTCCGCCCAGAGCCACCTCAACGCGATCATCAAGTCTCTCGAGTCCGGCCAGGACGATCTGCGCAAGGACAACGCGGCGATCGAGACCGAGAAGTCCAACATGTGGACCACGATGGGCAAGCTGAGCGAGTACAACCAGCTGGCCTCCGCCCTCGACAACGCCATCACCGAGAAAGTCGCGGAGCTGGAGGCGGCGGGGCGCACCGACGACGCCAACACGCTCAAGTCCGATGCGCTGTTCGCCATCCGGCAGCGGCGGCAGGACATCATGACCCAGATGGCGGTATCGGTGCAGGGCTACATGGCCCTCGACCTGGTCCGCAAGAACAATCTCGAGTTGATCAAGGGCGTCGACCGCGCGCAGACCACCACCGTCTCCGCGCTGCGCACCGCGGTGATCGTGTCGCAGGCGCTGGCCCGGCAGAAGCTGGTCCTCGACCAGATCAGCGCGCTCAACGCCACCACGTCGAACCTGATCGAGTCCACGTCGAACCAGCTGCGGATCCAGGGCGCGGAGATCAACCAGCAGGCCGCGAGCAGCACCATCGACATCCAGAAGCTGCAGGTGGCCTTCGACAACGTGTTCCAGACGATGGACGCGATCGACACCTTCCGCTCGCAGGCGGTCGACTCGATGTCGCAGACCGTCACCGCGCTGGAGGGTCAGATCGAGCGGGCCAAGCCCTACCTCGAGCGCACCCGGCAGGGCGAGGGGCAAAGTGCCGAGCTGCCTGGTGCCTCGCCGACCCAGCTGCCCGGGCGGTAACCGGCGCATGACCCGGTCGTGACCTGGTTCCGGCGCTCCAGCGAATCGGCGCCGCCGCCGCCCGACGAGGAGCCGAAGGACGGCCCGCAGGATCTGCGGTTGCGGCTGTGGGAGCTCGTGCAGTTCATCAACCGCAACGCCGGCAAACTGCCGGTGGAGTCGGTGGTCGTGTCGCGCGAGATCGGCGACACGATCCGCGAGGTGATCGACACCTCGGCCGAGCGCGAGCTCGATGTGTACGCGGTGGTGGCGATCAACGGGATCGTCGACGACTATCTGCCCACCACGCTGCGGACCTACCTGAACCTCGACCCGTCGCTGGTCGAGCAGGCCGGGCCGTCCGGGCGTACGCCACGCGCCGCGCTGCGCGAACAGGTCGACTCGCTCGCGGGCGCGGCCGACGATCTGCTCGCCGCCACTCGCGCCCACGACGTCGATGCGCTGTTCACCCAGGGAAATTTCCTGCGCACCAAGTTCACCCGCTCCGACCTCGACCTGTAGGGCCACTACTCTCGAACTAGACATGGCCGAGATGAGACGGGGCGCGAATGTCGCGCTCACCCGAGAGATACCCGGGTTGACCGGCCTGGTGCTCGGGATGAGCTGGAACGCCGGCGCAGAACGCGCCCTCGCCGACAACCTGGTGTTCGCGGCGCTCCTGTGCGGCCGCGACGGACGGGTTCGCGACGATCGCGACCTGGTGTTCTTCAACCAGCTCGCGTCACCGGAGGAGTCGGTCCAGGAGCGCGACGCGGCGCTTGGCACCGACGCGGAGCAGATCGAGATCGACCTGCCGTCGGTGCCCAACGAGATCGAGCGCATCGTCGCCGTGCTCTACGTCAACGAGGGCCCGGCGCAGCGCCGCACCCTCGGTCAGTTGCGCTCGTGCGTCATCCGGGTGCTCAACCGTGACGGCAATGCCGAGCTGGTCCGGTCCGAGGATTTGGCACCGGCTTTCGCAACCGAGACCGCGGTGGTGCTGGGTGAGGTGTATCGGCACCCGGAGGGTTGGAAGTTCAAGGTGCTCGGGCAGGGCTACTCGAAGGGCATCGCGGGGATCGCCGCTGACTACGGCGTGCCGATATGAGTGGCGGCGATCGACGGTGCTGAGCGATCCAGCTACCGCGCCACTGCGATCGGACCTGCCCTTCCTCCGGCGCCGGTCGAGGCCGAAGCCGGCGAGCGGGACCGGCAACGCAGGCAGCGCCGGGACCGCGGGGAGCGGTGGCAGCGCCGGAAATCCGGTCGCCGACTTCTTGTCCGGGCGCGGTTCGCGACCGGGCCGCCAGCAGCCGACCACTTCGCCCGCCCCGCCGTCGGGCGAGCCGCGCATCTCCTTCGATCGACCGGCCCGCACGCCCGCGGCATCGCCGGCCGGGTCGCTCGACCTGTCGGCCCCCGTGGCGTCGGCGCCACCGGCACCACCGGCGCCACCGGCGCCGTCCGGCGGGGGGATCTCCTTCGAGCGGCCCGGGCGGAGTACGGCGGCGCCGCAGGGCGGCACGCTCGACCTGTCCGAACCGCCGGCGCCCCGACCGACCGCGCCGCCGGGTGCCTCACTGGATCTGTCCTCGGCTTCGGCGCCTGCACCCACCCCGAAACCGGTGCCGCAGCGGCCGGGCCGCCGGCTGCGCGGCGCCCGGGTGCCGGCCGGGCGCGAACAACTGCTCAGCGTGCGCGATCCCACGGTGGTGCTCACCCGGCTGCAATCCGGGATCGGCGAGCTCACCATCGAGGCCGCCTGTTCGCCGGATGTCGGTGACCTGCGATTGGGCGCGGCCTATCAGCTGCGATCCGGGCCGACCTCGACGGTCCAGCTCGCCGGTGGCAACCGGTACGCGCCGTCCTCGCGGCGTCCGGTGATCGTCGCGGGGCGCGACGAGTTCGAGCAGCTCGGGATCGATCTGCGACAGGTGCGCGACCTGGACCGGATGGCTGTCTACGCGTTCTCCGAGTCGCGCCAGGAGCTCACCTGGGGCGGGACGCTCGTGATCAATACGTCCGGCGGTGCGCAGATCGAGCTGCCGCTGGAATCGCTGTATGCCGGCCGGGTCGCGGTGCTGCTCACCATCTACAACCTGGCCGGCGAGCTCGTGATCCGCGCGGAGATGGAGACGATCGTCGGCGACGTTCGAGAGGCCACTCGGGCGTACGGCTACGACCGCATCACCTGGCGCGACGGTCGCACCCCGGTCGACTGAGTCGCGCTACGGCGCGGCGGCGTGCCGTGCGGCCGGGTCGACCAGCTTCTTCACCGTCTTGGCATCGTGGAACTCGCCGATCGCACGCATCTCCCAGGTACCGGCAGCCGTGCGGCGCAACATCGCCATGATCACCGCGCTGGCCGGCTGCGCCTCGGACAGGTTGTAGCGCACCAGTTCCTGACCGGTCACCGCGTCGACGAGGCGGCAGTAGGCATTGACGACGTCGGTGAACTTCTGCCCCTTGAACGAGGTGATCGTGACGACGAGCGACGCGACGTTCTGCGGCAGCTGCGCGAGGTCGACGTGGATCTGTTCGTCGTCGCCGTCGCCGCGACCGGTGAGGTTGTCCCCGCCGTGCCGCAACGCCCCGCCGAACTCCTTGAGATGCATGAACCAGACGATCTCCAGCTTGCGGCCGGTCTGGTCGTAGGCGATGACCGACGCGTCGAGGTCGATGTTGCGCCGCCCGGGCGCGGGGTCCCAGCCGAGGCCGACGGTGACCTGGGCGAGGGGCGCGGCGCCCCTCTTGACGAGGCTCACCCGAGCGCCCTTGACCAGGCTGATCCGGCCTGCGTCCAGCGTCTGCTCCCCGGTGCTCCGGGCGACCGGGGCCTGCGGTGGCGGCCCGCCGACGCTTGCCGTCGACGGTCCGTAGCCCGGCGGCGGCGGTGGCGGGATGAAGCCGGGCGGCGGCGGTGGCGGGATCGCACCCGGCGCAGGCGGCGTGGGTGGGGCGGGTGGCGCCGCGGCCGGTGGTGCCGGGTCGGCGCCGACGGAGATGCCGAAGTCGGTGGCCAGCCCGGCGAGCCCGCTGGCGTAGCCCTGGCCGACGGCGCGGAACTTCCACTGGCCGTTGCGGCGGTACAGCTCGCCGCTGACCATCGCGGTTTCCTGGCTGGCCTCGATCGCGAAGTCGGCGAGCGGTGCGCCGGTGCCGAGGTCGGAGATCGCCAGCCGCAGGCCGGGTACCTGACCGAACGTGCCACCGTCCGCGGAGGCGGCGAGCACGACCCGTTCGACTGCGTCCGGCAGCGCCGCCAGGTCCACCTCGACCGAGTCGGTCATCGCGCCGGTGCCCTGCTTGCCGGCGTGCCGCACGGCCGCGCTCGGGTGCCGAGGCTGGTTGTAGAACACGAAGTCGTCGTCGGAGGCGACGCGGCCCGATTCCTGCACCAGCAACGCCGAACCGTCGATGTCGGGGACGCCCGGGCCGCCCTGCCAGGTCAGCTGTGCTCGCACGGCCGCGGCCGTGATCGGCACGTTGGCGCCCTTCGTGATCGTCGTCATCGCCTCATCGTCGCGTATCCGCCTGGGTGCGCGCACAGCTAGCCTCCAGGCATGACGTTGGAGTGGGAACAGGTCGTCGTCGACGCCGGCGACCCGGCCACCCTGGGCCGGTGGTGGG
This sequence comes from uncultured Actinomycetota bacterium, assembly GCA_963850835.1. GTDB lineage: Bacteria > Actinomycetota > Actinomycetes > Mycobacteriales > Jatrophihabitantaceae > Jatrophihabitans. Next base: position 116,558 of record CAWKNB010000017.1, read on the forward strand.
CCGATGCGCTGGGCTGGGCGGTGGTCAACGACAGCGCCGAGGAGTACGAGATCCAGCCGGAGCCGGGGCGACTGCCCGGGATGATGTTCATCCCGGTGCCGGACGGGAAGACCGCCAAGAACCGGCTGCACCCGGACTTCCGGCCGACTGATCAGCAGGCCGAGGTCGACCGGTTGCTCGCCCTCGGCGCGCGCCGGGCCGACATCGGCCAGGGCGACGCGTCGTGGGTGGTGCTCCTCGATCCCGAGGGCAACGAATTCTGCGTCCTGAGCTCTCACTCGAAGTAGTAGTCGCGGTGGGCGCGGCAGCCCGGGTTGAACTCCGCGCCACAGCCCGGGCAGCAGTCGGCGTCCAGATAGTCGCGGATGGACATCGTGCTCCGGCACACGCCGCACAGCACGGCCGGTTCTTCGGCTGACGCGACCGGCCATTGCCGGGCCGGATGGCCGGCGGTGAGCGCATGGCACAGGTGGCACGGGTAGAAGCGCTCGCAGCACGCGAACTTGATCGCGACCACATCCCGCTCGCCCGCGTAGTGCACGCACCGCGTCTGCGCGTCGACCGGAGCGCCGAAGATCCGCACGCCCCACCCTGGCACACCACCGAGGTATTGCATGTGGCGTCACGGGCGCGGAACGAAACGTACATATGGCCGTGGCACCATGCCCGCATGCGACACTTCGCGTTCCTCGGTGCCGCGGAGCTGGATCGGTTGTTCCTGCGCCCGCCGTGCGAGTTCGACGCGCACGCCGACGTCGGCCAGCTCGGCATCGCGCTCGGGGCGACCCTGTACTGCCCGGCGACCCGCCCCCGGCTGGCGCACGACATCGTGCGCCGCGCCCGGGCCGGGGTCGTGAGCCTGGTGATCTGCCTCGAGGACGCGGTGCCCGACCACGACGTGTCCGGAGCCGAGCGCAACGCCGCCGCCGCGCTGCGTGAGCTCGCTGCCACACCCGACGAGGTGCCGATGGTGTTCGTGCGCGTGCGGCACGTCGACCAGATCGCGATGCTCGTCGACGCGCTCGGCGATGACCACGCGGCGCTCTGCGGGTTCGTGATTCCGAAATTCAACGAGGACACCGGCGGCCATTACCTCGACGCGGTGGTCGAGGCGAGCGAGCGACTCGGCCGCCGGCTGCTCGCCATGCCGGTGCTGGAGTCGGCCGAGATCGGGTTCGCCGAGTCGCGGATGAACGCCCTGCTCGCGTGCCGCCGGCTGATCGACAAGTACCGGGATCGCGTCCCCGCCGTACGGATCGGCGCCACCGACCTCTCGGCCACCTACGGTCTGCGCCGGGCTCGCGACCTCACCGTGTGGGACGTGCGGGTCGTGGCCGACGTGATCTCGGCCGCGGTGAACGTGTTCGGCCGCGTCGACGGCGGTGCCTACGTCGTCACCGGTGCGGTGTGGGAGTACTACTCGGCCACCGAGCGGTTGTTCAAACCGTTGCTGCGCGAATCGCCGTTCGTCGGGCACGAGGAACGCGCGCTGCGCACCAAGCTGATCGCCGCCGATCTGGACGGGCTGATCCGGGAGGTGGTGCTGGACCGCGCCAACGGCGTGTTGGGCAAGACCGTCATCCATCCCACCCACGTGGCGGCGGTGCACGCGCTGTCCGTCGTCGCGCACGAGGAATACGCCGACGCCTGCGACATCCTCGCCACCGGCGGGCGCGGAGGTGCGAAGGCTTCGAGTTTCGGAAACAAAATGAACGAGAGCAAGCCGCACACGGCCTGGGCGAAGCGCACGATGATGCGGGCGGACGCGTTCGGTGTTGCCCGTTCCGACGTGTCGTTCGTCGATCTGCTCGGTGCCGGGCTGCACGGATAGCGATGACCTCGATCACCGACTCGCTGGACAGTTGGGTGGGCGACCGCTTCGGCGTCTCGCTCGCCGGGCCGCCCGAGCTGTCCGGGCTCGTCGGGCTCGCGCTGCGCCGTAACCCGCGTCGCGCGCACCTGCTGGTGTCGACGGTGCTCGGCAAGCACGTCCCTGCCGACCCTCGGCTCGTGCACGACGCCGGGCTGGGGCTCGGTCGCCGGGTCGCCGAAGCGCTCGCCGGACGACCGGCACTGGTGCTCGGCTTCGCCGAGACCGCCACTGGGCTCGGGCATTGCGTTGCCGAGGCCCTCGACGCCCCGTACCTGCACTCCACCCGCCGTGCCGTGGCCGGTACGGCGCCGCACGCCGGGTTCACCGAGGAACACAGCCACGCCACCGACCACCGCCTGCTGCCCGAGGACCCGGCGGTGCTCGCGGACGAGCGGGTGCTGGTGCTGGTCGACGACGAGTTGTCCACCGGCCGTACCGCGCTGAACACGATCCGCGCGCTGCACGCTCGCGCGGCGCGTCGTGCGTATCTGCTGGCGGCGCTGGTGGACCTGCGCACGCCCGACGACGTCGCGGCGGTGGACCGGGTTGCGGCGGAGTTGGGCACCCGCATCGACGTGGTGTCGACCGTGGCGGGGCAGGTGCTGCTCCCGGCCGGGTTCACCGACGCCGCGGCCGCGACGGTTGCGTCCGCCGCCGCCGTGGCACCGCCGCCGCCGGTACGCGCCGAGGTGTTGCGCCACGATCCGGTCTGGCCGGTCGGGGTGCGCGAGAGCGGACGCCACGGGTTCGGGCCGGCCGACGTCGCCGACGCCCGTCGCGCTGCCGAAGCCGTCGCCGCCGACCTGGCGCCACACCTCACCGGTGGGCCTGTGCTGGTGCTCGGGACCGAGGAGCTGATGTACGCCCCGCTGCTGATCGCCGAGGCGCTCAGCGCGTTCACGGACCCGGTGCGCACGTCCTCCACCACCCGCTCGCCGGTGCACGTCGTCGACGCACCCGGCTATCCGATCCGCGACGTGCTGACGTTCCCCAGCCACGACCGCGCGGCCGACGGGCCGGGGGCGCGGTACGCCTACAACGTCGGCACCGAGTTCGGCGACATCGTCGTGGTGGTGGACACCGTCGCCGACACCCGTGACCTCCGGGACGGGCTGATCGAGGAACTGCGCCGGCGGTGCCGGCACGTGCACCTGGTGACCCTGCCGACGCACGTGCCGCCACAGGCACCGCTGCGCGGGCCGGCGTTCGGCAGCTACCCGGCCGACGAGGTCTCCTGGTTGCTCACCGACCTGTCCGACGTCGACCTCGAGGCGCCGACCGAGGAACGCGAGGAGGCGATCCAGCACGGCGGCGCCCACTACGCCGAATCGCTGCCGGTCGAGTACGTGCCCGACGCTGCGTACCGCCGGCTGTTCGAGCAGGCGCTGCACGACTCCGCCGATCGGATCGCGCATGCGGTCGGCGTCGTCACCGAGATCGTCCTGGCCGAACGCGGCCCACATCCGGTGCTGGCATCGCTCGCCCGCGCCGGCACCCCGGTGGGCCTGCTGATGCGCCGCTGGGCTCACGTCGCACACCGCCTCGACCTGCCGCACTACGCCGTCAGCATCGTGCGCGGGCGTGGCATCGACACCGCCGCGCTGGGCTACCTGGCCGCGCACCACGATCCGGCCGACGTGGTGTTCGTCGACGGCTGGACCGGCAAGGGCGCGATCGCCCGCGAACTCGCGGTCGCGATCGAAGCCGCGAACGCGGACCTGGGGACGACGTTCGACGCCCGGCTCGCGGTGCTCGCCGACCCGGGCTCGTGCGTCGGCACCTTCGGGACCCGCGACGACTTCCTGGTGCCGTCGGCCTGTTTGAACTCGACGGTGTCCGGGCTGGTGTCCCGCACCGTGCTGAACCGTCTCGATCCTCGCGCCCGGGCAGTTCCACGGCGCGAAGTTCTATCGCGAGCTGGCTCCGGATGACGTGTCGCGGATGTTCGTCGACGTGATCACCGATCGGTTCGCCGCCGTCGCGGCGGACGTCGCCCGCGACTGGCCGCAGCGCCAGATCGCGGATCGAGCGCCCGCCTGGACGCGGCTGGGCCGAGGTGGAACGGCTCAGCGTGCAATACGGGATCGGCGACGTGACCCTGGTCAAGCCGGGGGTGGGGGAGACCACGAGGGTGCTGCTGCGTCGGGTGCCGTGGGCGGTGTTGGTGCATCCCGATGCCGGCGCCGACCTGGCGCACGTGCGGCTGCTGGCCCGGCAGCGCGGTGTCCCGGTGCACGAGGTGCCAGACCTCGCGTACAGCTGTGTCGGGCTGATCCACCCGCGCTTCACCCGCGGCGCGACCGGCGCCGACGGCTCGGCGGTGCGGCCGTGACCGTCGTCCTCGCCAGCGATCTGGACCGCACGCTGATCTACTCCCGCGCGGCCGTCGGGGACACCCGCGCCGCGGTGGTGGCAGTCGAGCGGTACGAGGGCCGCGACGCGTCATGGATGACCGCGGCGGCGGCGGGGCGGTTCGCGGCACTGGCCGCCCACGGGCTCGTGCTGCCGGTGACGACCCGCACCCCGGACCAGTACCGGCGCGTTCGCCTCCCCGGTCCGTCACCGCGCTTCGCCGTCACCGCGAACGGCGGGATCCTGCTCGTCGACGGTGTCGCGGATGCGGACTGGGACCGCACGGTCGCGGCCCGGCTGGCGGGTGTCGCATCGCTGGCCGAGGTGTGGGAGCACGCGGGGCGGGTGTGCCGGCCGGAATGGACGGACCGGCTGCGCAACGCACACGGCCTGTTCTGCTACGCCGTGGTGAGCCCGGAACGCGTGCCGGCGGGTTTCGTCGCGGAGATCGAGCCGTGGGCGCGGCGCCGCGGCTGGCAGGTGTCGATGCAGGGCCGCAAGCTGTACTGGGTGCCGGCGTCGCTGTCCAAGAGCGCCGCGGTCGCCGAGGTCGTGCGCCGCACCGGCGCCGGGCCGGTCTGTGCCGCCGGTGACTCGCTGCTCGACGCCGATCTGCTCGAGCACGCCGAACGAGGGGATCGCGGCCAGGCACGGCGAGCTCGTGGCCAGCGGCTGGCGCGCGCCGCACGTGACGATCACCGCCGGGGTCGGTGTCGACGCCGGCGCGGAGATCGTCGAGTGGCTCGCCGACCGCGCGGGCCTCACAGCAGATCGCGCAGCCGGGCCACCAGCGACTTCTTGACCGCGTCGGTGACCGCGGCGTTGATCTGGCGGGTGAGGTCGTCGGGATCGTCGAGGTTGGCGATCAGTTTGCGCAGGTCGAGATCGTTGATGGTGCGCTTGAGGACATCGTCGGTCTTCAGCGCATCGTTGATCAGCGAGTCCGGCAGCGCGCGGATGGCGGCCTTCAGGAAACCGTTCAGGTCGGAGTTGTCGAGCGCCTCGTCGACCAGGTCGGACGCCTTCGGCAGCGTGCCGTCGGCTTTCATCCGGTTCACCGCCCCCAGCAGGCCGGCCCGCAGCGCGTCGACCTGGGCATTGGTCGGCTGGCGGGTCTGCGCGAGCTCGAGGGCCAGCGCCTCACGGGTCACCCCGAGCCGGCAGGCCGCGCCGTCCAGGCCGAGCAGTACGAGCTGTTCACCGAGACCGTCGATACCGCCGGACACCGGCGTGACGGTGCGCTGCTGACACGGGTCGGCGGGCCGCGCCGGGACGAAGTCGCCGCCGCCGTTGGCGACCTGCACCCCGAGCACGACACCGACCAGGAGGACCGCGGCGGCCAGCAACCCGAACGCTCGCGCCCTGCTCATGTGCGGACCCGACGTCGCACCGGAATCAGCGCGAGCAGCGCGGCCAGCGCGAGCCCGGCCGCGATGAGGAACGACGTCCGGAACGCCTGGGTCGCCGCGCGTTCGAGCTGGCTGTCGAGGTTTCGCTCGAGCTGTGCGGCGGCGGGTCGCTCCGCGGCGGTCAGCGGCAGTCGCGCGAACGCGGGGTGCAGGTCCGGCACCCGGTCCCGCTCGGCCGTCAACTGGGCGCTCAGGCCTTGGGCGAGCGCGATCTTGTGTGCGGTCTGCAGCGGTGCATCCAGCACGAGCGCTGTGATCGCCTCCTGGGCCGGCACCTGCGCCGCGCGCAGATCGGCGGTGAACACCGGCGTCAGGATGGCCAACCCGAGCACCACGCCGACGTGGCGTGCGCCGATCGTCCAGCCACCGTGCACCGCACGCGGCGCGCGGCCACGCAGCGCCTGCAGCGTGAGTCGGTCGACGGTCAGCCCGAGCCCCAACCCGATCAGGGCCTGCGGTGCGACGGTCCAGACCAGTGCTGCCGAGGGTGGCAGCGCCAGCGCGGCGAGGCCGCCGGCCACGAGGACACAGCCGGCCGCGGTCTCGGCCTGCGGGCCCGCCCTGACCCAGCGGGCCAGTGGGGCGGCCAGGAACGCCGCGATCGGCACGACCGACACGGTCAGCGCGGCGACTGCCGGCGTGCGGCCCCACCCTTCGACCAACAGCAGCACGAGCAGGAACAGCGCGGCGGTCAACGCCGCCGACAGCAGCATCAGCGCGACGTTCGGGGCCACCGCCGGGCGGTCCGCCTCGGCCCGCGAGACCGGCGGCCGACGTGAGCCGAGGGCCGCGGGGACCGCGAGCACCGCCACCGGTACCTGCACCGCGAAGATCGCTTGCCAGGAGATGGCCTCGGTCAGCAACCCGCCGACCACGGGCCCGGCGGCCGTCCCGACCACGCCGGCCGTGATCCACCAGTAGACGCCGCGCCGCTCGTCGGTCATCGCGACCAGGAGTTCGAGGCAGCCGACGAGGGCGAACGCGCCGCCGAGGGCCTGGACGCAGCGCGCCGTGATCAGCGTCTGCATCGATGCGGCCAACGCGCAGGTCAGCGAGGCGGCGGCGAACACCGCGATGCCGGCGGCGCACCACGGCACCGGGTTGCGGCGCGCGCACACCCAGGCCGCCGGGACGACCGCCACCGCGAGCACCAGGTTGAACGCGATCAGCACCCACGCGACTTGCGGGACGGTGCCGCCGAGGCGCCGCAGGATCTCCGGCAACGCCAGCGTCACGATCGCCGAGTCGGCCAGGACGAAGCCGACCGTCAGGCCAAGGAACGGAACCGTCGCGCGGCGCACGGCGACAGTCTCGATCGGCGAACGGCTCAGCCGCGCCGGCGGCGCACGAACAGGAATACCAAGACCGCGGCAACGACCGCGGCGACGGCCGGGGCGACCCGTTTGGCGACGGCCGGGCCGGCCGACTGCAGGAGGTCGATCGGCTCGGCCGCGGCGCTCGGGCGGGCCGCCGCGCGACCGTTCGACGACGGCGCCGCTGCTTCGGCAGCGGTGTCGGCCACCGACTCGGTCGGCGCCGGCGCCGGTGCGGCAGCGCCGGTTGCGGTCGCCGTCGGTGCGGTGCTCGGTGCGGCGGTGCTCGGTGCGGTGGCGCCGCCCGAGGCCCCAGGCGCCGCCGTCTCGGTCGACGGCTGCGCTGCGGACTGCGCCGCCGGGTCGCCGCCGCCGATCGTCTCGGCCAGGCAGTTCGCGAACTGGCCGATGAGCTTGTTGCCGACGTCGACCATCACGCCGCGGCCGAACTGCGCGGGCTTGCCGGTGATGTCGAGGTCGGTGTTGACGTGCACGGTGGTCTCGCCGCCGGACTCGGCGAGGTTGGCGGTGACCTTCGCGGCCGCCGTGCCGTTGCCCCGCGCGTCACGGCCGCGGGCCTCGATGACGGCACGGTGCGCGTCCTCGTCCTTCTCCACGAAGCTGGCCTTGCCCTTGTAGGTCAGGTTGATCGGGCCGAGCTTGACCCGCACCGAGCCGGTGAAGTCGTCGCCGTCGACGGACTCGATCGTCGCACCCGGCATGCACGGGCCGACCCGCTCGATATCGAGCAGGATCCGCCACGCATCGTCGATGCCGACAGGAACGGTGAACGAGTGCTCCAGTTGCACGATCGCCTCCTTGCTGGGACCCGGGCCCGGGTGCTTCGACCTTAGTTGAACCCGCGCTGGTCCTGCTTGAGTGCCGTGTCGACGCTCACGGCGGCCGCCACCACGAGGGGTAGCAACGGCGGCTGGAGCGGGCGGTGGATCTGGACGACGTAGTTGTCCGCAGTGGTGAACATCGTCTTGAGCGCGCCCTCCCAGGTCTTGGTGATGCGGGCGACCTCGACGCCGGCGTGATCGGTGATGTTCCAGTTCCAGGCGATCCAGTTCTCGCCGTTGATCGAACCGATCTGCTGTCCGTCGGCGTGCAGACCGAACCGGATGCGGCCGAACACGTTCTGTTGCACGATCTGGCCGATCTCGGCACCGGCCGGGTCGGTGACGACGATTCGCGACTTGATCAACTTGGCCGGCCGGGTGAGCGTCAGCTGCGGCGTGCCCTGCATGTCGACGAGTTGCAGCGTGTGGGTCAGGTACTGATCCATCGAGCTCAGCAGCCGCGCCGCCCGCTTCAGCGTGCTCTGCCCGACCTGACGCACCGCGCCGATCTGCTGCGCGTGCTGGTCGAAGATCGCGTACTCGTTGCTGACCTCGATGAATTTCGCCTTCTGGTTCACCACCAGCACCGGTTCGCTGAACAGCGAGCCGCCGCCGTCGAACGCGGCGAACCCGGCCTGGCCCGCCTGGTACACGTCGCCGCGGATCTTCTCCGGATCGCGTTGCACGGTGGGCACAGCGGCGGCACTGCTGGCCGCCACGGGCGGATCGACGCCGGGCCGGCCGTGCGATGCGACGTGTTCGGTCCAACCGGTGCCGTCGAAGTAGCGGGCCTCGTGGCGACCGTAGGGATCTGCGTACCAGCCGGGCGCAGGAGCGGCGTTCATCGAGGTGCCACCCGAGCGCTCTGGCCCGCGACGCGGCCGTGCGCGTTCACTCCGCTTCTCATCCTGCGCAGGCTACGGCGGTCAGGTGAGCGCCGGATCAGCGTTCGATGCGTGTGATCCCGACCGCGTGCCGCTTCGCCAACGCCGGGTAGTAGACGGGGTTGAGCTTGACCCACTCCTCGGCGGGGGTGCCGGCCAACTCCCGTTTGACCTTGGCCGGGATGCCGGCCGCGAGCACGCCCGGCGGGATCCGCGCACCGGACGGAACGAGCGACATCGCCGCGATCAGCGAGCGGCTGCCGATGCGGGCGCCGTCGAGGACCACGCAGCCGTTGCCCACCAGCGCCTCGTCCTCGACCACGACGCCGTGCACCATGCATTGGTGCGCGATCGTGGCGCCGCGGCCGATCTCCGTGACGACGTCGATGGTCGTGTGGATCACCGAGTTGTCCTGCACGTTCGCGCGTTCCCGCACCACGATCGGGCCGTCGTCGCCGCGCAACACCGCGCCGTACCAGATCGACGCCCCGGACTCGATGGTGACATCACCGATCACCGTCGCGGTCGCGGCGATGAACGCGTCGTCGGCGATGCGCGGGCGAACGCCTTCGTACTCGAACAGGTTCACCAGCTGCTCCTTCTCAGTCAGCGCGGCGGCGTCGCGGCGAGGTCCGTGCACCCTCGGTCAGCCTTCCACTGCGCGTCGATGCGTCGCTTCTCGGCCCCGGTGGCCGGCACCGGGATCCCACGGTCGTCCAGATGCGAGGGGGCGAAGGAGTCACCGATCACGACATTGCGGTGGAACGTCAGGGTGAGCACGCCGTTGTCGTCCTGCTTGTTGCCGAACGACATCCACCACAGGTAGTTGCCGAGCCCGTAGGCGACGTAGGTGCCGTCGGGGCGCCAACCCGCTCCCTGGAGCACGTGCGCGTGCGTGCCGATCACCGCACTGGCCCCGGCACGCGACAGCTTGGCCGCGAGCGACGTCTGCAGGCTCGACGGGCAGGTGGTGTACTCGACGCCCCAGTGCACATAGACGATCACCACGTAGCCGGCCGCCTGGGCCCGGCGCACCGACTGCTCCAACTGCGGCGAGAACGCATTTGCGACGCCCGCTTTCGACGGCCCCGCGCTGAACAGGCGCAGGGTCGTCTCGTCCTGCACCTGGTCGGCGGCGATGATCGCGACCTTCACGCCGTTGAAGGGTCGTGGTGTATGGCGCGAACGCCGCCGCGGCGTCCGCGCCGACACCGACCACGGGGAAATGGCTGGACCGGATCGCGGCGAGCGAGTCACGCAGGCCGGACGCGCCGTAGTCGGCGCCGTGGTTGTTGGCCATCGTCGCGACGTCGACCCCGGCGTCGCGCAGTGCGGTCAGCGCGCTCGGCGGCGCCCGGAAGTTGAACAGTTTCGGCTGCTTGTCGCCGCCGGTGGTGATCGCGGTCTCCAGGTTGACCATCGTGAGATCGGCGCGGTCGAGCGCGGCCTTCGCCGGCCCGAACACCGTCGCCGGGTTCCGGGCGAGGCGGGGCGCGACCCGCCCGGAGAAATGGACGTCGCCGGCGAAGGCGATGGTGAACTCGCCGGGCGGTCGTCCGGCCGACGTCGCCGTCGTGTTCGTGGGTGCGGTGTGCGGGGAGGCCGGCGTCGAGGTCGGGCGGGCCGTCGACGGCGGTGTCGAACTCGGGCTCGGGGCGGTGCCGGCCGAACTGGTGCACGCGGTCAGGAACACGAGCGCACCCAGCGCGAGTCGGATATGCAGACGATTGCGGACGAGCACCGCACTAGCATCCAGGGCAGGCCGAGATCACGGCCGACGACCCACCGAGGAGATCCTGTGTCCGCCAGTGCCCGTCCGTCCCCGGCCGAACAGACCTACCGGGTCGCGGGCGGCACGACGGCGTTCGACGCGCTGCGTGAGGCCGGGGTCGAGCTGACCGGGCCGCACGGCGCCGTGGTGGTCCGCGATCCCGAGGGCGAGCTGCGCGATCTCGGCTGGGCGCCGGAGCAGGACACCGACGTCGCTGCCGTCACCGCCGAGTCGCCCGACGGGCTGGCGGTGCTGCGGCACTCGGCCGCGCACGCCATGGCCCAGGCGGTGCAGGACCTCTTCCCGGGCACCCTGCTCGGTATCGGCCCGCCGATCGAGGACGGGTTCTACTACGACTTCCTCCCCGATCGCCCGTTCACCCCGGACGACCTGTCCGCCATCGAGAAGAAGATGGCCGAGATCATCAAGTCAGGTCAGCGGTTCGTGCGGCGTCCGGTCAGCGACGACGAGGCGCGCGCCGAACTGGCCGACGAGAAGTTCAAGCTGGAACTGATCGGGCTCAAGTCGCACGCCACCGGTGAGGAAGCGACCGAGGTCGGCGCCGGCGGGCTGACCATGTACGACAACGTCGACGCCAAGACCGGCGATCGGGTCTGGACCGACCTGTGCCGCGGGCCGCACCTGCCCTCGACCCGGCGCATCCCTGCGGTGAAGCTGATGCGCAGTGCGGCGGCGTACTGGCGGGGGAGTGAGCAGAACCCGCAGCTGCAGCGCATCTACGGCACTGCCTGGGCGACCAAGGACGACCTCAAGGCGTACCTGCACCGGCTCGAGGAGGCAGCCCGGCGCGACCACCGGCGGCTCGGCGCCGAGCTCGACCTGTTCAGCTTCCCGGACGAGCTCGGGTCGGGACTCGCGGTGTTCCACCCGAAGGGCGGCATCCTGCGCCGGGAGATGGAGAACTACGCCCGGCAGCGGCACATCGACGAGGGCTTCGAGTTCGTCAACACCCCGCACATCACGAAGGACGGGCTGTTCCACACCTCCGGCCACTTGCCGTACTACGCCGACACGATGTTCCCGCCGATGGAGTTCGAGGGGGCGAACTACCGGGTCAAGCCGATGAACTGCCCGATGCACAATCTCATCTACCGCTCGCGTGGGCGCTCCTACCGCGAATTGCCGCTGCGGTTGTTCGAGTTCGGCAGCGTCTACCGCTACGAGAAGTCCGGCGTGGTGCACGGCCTCACCCGAGTCCGCGGGCTGACGATGGACGACTCGCACAGCTACTGCACTCCCGAGCAGGCGCCCGCGGAGATCAAGAAGCTGCTGACCTTCATCCTCGGCCTGCTCAGCGACTACGGCCTGGACGACTTCTACCTGGAGCTGTCCACCCGCGACGAGGACTCCAGCAAGTTCGTCGGCTCCGACGCCGAGTGGGAGGTCGCGACCCGGATCCTCGCCGACGTCGCGACCGAGTCCGGGCTCGCGCTCGTCGACGACCCGGGCGGCGCCGCGTTCTACGGCCCGAAGATCTCCGTGCAGGCGCGCGACGCGATCGGGCGCACCTGGCAGCTGGCGACCATCCAGTACGACTTCAACCAGCCCGCCGGGTTCGACCTCGAGTACCAGGCGGCCGACGGCAGCCGGCAACAGCCGGTGATGATCCACTCGGCGAAGTTCGGGTCGATCGAGCGGTTCATCGGCATCCTCACCGAGCACTATGCCGGCGCGTTCCCGGCGTGGTTGGCGCCGGTGCAGGCGGTCGGCATCCCGGTGACCGACGAGCAGGTCGGCTATCTCCACGACGTCGCCGCGAAGCTGCGTGAGCAGGGCATCCGCGTCGAGGTCGACGAGTCCGACGACCGGATGCAGAAGAAGATCCGCACCGCTCAGCAGCAGAAGGTGCCGTTCATGCTGATCGCCGGTGCCACCGACGCCGAGGCCGGTGCGGTGTCGTTCCGGTACCGCGACGGGACGCAGCGCAACGGCATCCCGGTGGCGCAGGCGGTCGAGGAGATCGCCGACACCGTGCGGCGCCGGGTCAACCACTCGCCCGCGGCCGAGCTCTATGACTGAACCGGCGGAGCGCTTCGCCGGCGAGCCGGACGGCTTCGGGCGGCTGTGGACGCCGCACCGGATGGCCTACATCAAGGGCGAGAACCGGCCCACCGATGAGACCGACAGCGGCTGTCCGTTCTGCAGCGCGCCCAGCCGCTCGGACGAGGACGCACTGATCGTCGCCCGGGGCACGCACGTCTACGCAGTGCTCAACCTGTATCCGTACAACTCCGGGCACCTGATGTCGGTGCCGTACCGACACGTGGCCGACTACCCCGACCTCGAGCCGGACGAGACCCTCGAACTCGCGCAGTTCACCCAGCGGGCGATGCAGGTGATCCGCGCCGCGATGGCTCCGCACGGGTTCAACCTGGGCATCAACCAGGGGGCGGTGGCAGGAGCCGGGATCGCCGCGCACCTGCACCAGCACGTCGTGCCGCGCTGGGGCGGCGACACCAACTTCATGCCGATCGTCGCGCACACCAGGGTGCTGCCGCAGTTGCTCGGAGAGGCGCGGCAGTTGCTCGCCGACGCCTGGGCGGCAACGGCCGACGGCTGAGACCGGCGCTTCGCCTCGACCCCACGTCCGCCTGTGGCGGGCCGCGGGCCAATGTTAAATGTGTGCTAACTTGTGCCAGCTTCCGAACCGAGTTGTCTACCCAACTTCTTCTCTTGAGGTCGTTCATGCGTCATGCCCCGTTGGCCGTCGCGCCCCTAGCGCTCGCGCCGTTCCTCGTTGCCGGGCTGTTGGCTGCACCCGCAGCCGCGACACCGTCCGCCGTTTCTCGCCCGCACGCTGTCCGGACGCCCGGCACGACGACGGCGTGGGCGTCCCGCGCGCCGCGCGGCACGACGCAGCATCGACTCGCCCAACTCCGGACGCGCGGCGCGCACCTGCACCCGGCCGGCGCACCGGTCAGCCCGAAGGTCGCGGCGCCGGTGGGCGCCGGCGGCGCCAACGTCGAGGTCACGGTCGCCGGACCGAACCCGGCGACCCTGGCCAAGGCGGTGCGCTCCGTTCACGGCCGCGTCCTTGCTGCGGCCTCCGGCAAGGTGACCGCAGTCGTCCCGACTGCGCGGCTCGAGACACTCGCGCAGACCTCCGCAGTAGCAACGGTGGACCGGGCCGTACACGGCTACCCGGTTGCCGACCCCACGTCCGAGGGCGTGTCGGCGTCACAGGCCGGCCCGCTACTCGCGGCACCTGGCAGGGTGCGGGCACCGACGGCACCGGTGTCGACATCGGGATCGTCGACGCAGGCTTCGCCGGGCTCGCGACGGCGGTGGCCGACGGCGACCTGCCTGCCGGGCTCACCGTCGCAGGGAACCACTGCGCCAACGTCGACGACAGTCCGCACGGCACCGCGGTCGCCGAGATCGTGCACGAGATGGCGCCCGGCGCGACGCTGCACCTGTACTGCATCGACGACAACGTCGGGTTCGCGCAGGCCGGGAGCGAGGCCCAGGCGGCCGGCGTGCGGATCGTGACGAGTTCGCTCGGCTTCACCGGCGACGCACGTGGCGACGGCACCGGCGCGAGCACGTCGACCGCCGCGACCGTGGCCAAGGCGCGCAAGGCGGGCATCCTGTGGATCCAGTCGGCCGGTAACAGCGCGGCCGATCACTGGAGTGGGACCTTCGCCGACGCGAACGACGACGGCCTCGTCGACCTCGACGGCACGGCCAGACGATCGGGAGTTCGACGCCGTGACGTCCCGGGGACCACCGACGCCGGCGGCCGGGCGGGGCATCGGCCGGCCTCTTCCTGCAGTGGGACCAGTGGCCCACCTCGAGCGCACCGGTCGAGCTCGCGGTGTTCGGCGAACAGTGCAACAACGAGACGTGCTTCGAGCCGACGCAGCTCAACGGCGGGGATCCGTACTACGTCGACCACACGTCCGGCTCGGAACCGGTGCTCGAGTTCGACGTCGCCAACACCAGCGCCTATCCGCAGAACTGGTACATCTACCCGCTGGTCGGCGCCTGGATTTCCGAAAGTGAAATACAGCGTGTGGGAGGAGGGCGACGTGACCCCGTCCTACCTCTCGTCGCTGAGCGCCTCACGCGCCGCGTCAGGCAGCGTCGAATCGCCGGCCAACTCGCCGTACGCGCTCGCCGTCGGCGCGGCGGACGTGGGTGCCGATGGCGTTGCCCGCGGCACGCTCGAGCCCTTCAGCTCCCGCGGCCCGACGATCGACGGGCGGGTCAAGCCGGACATCACCGGCTGGGACGGGGTCAGCTCGCCGGTCTACGGGGTCACGACCTCGAGCAGCGGCGGCTTCTACGGAACGTCGGCCGCCGCGCCGCACGTCGCCGGCGCGGCCGCGCTGGTCAAGCAGGCGAACCCGCAACTCGATGCCGCGCAGCTCCAGTACCTGCTCGAGCAGCGCGCCGAGCAGTGGCAGCGCCGCACAATCCGCCGGTCAACTCGCTCGGGCACGGGCTGCTCACGCTCGGCGCACCGAGCCGACGTGAGTGCGCCGCCCGGCTCGCGCTACACGGCCATCACTCCGAAGCGTCTGCTCGACACCCGCACCACCACCGGCGGGCACCACGCCCGGGTCGGCGCAGGCGGTGCCGTCACCCTCACCGTGCCGGGGCTGCCGGCCGATGCGACCGCGGTCGCGATCAACCTCACCGGCATCTCGGCCAGCGGCACCACGTACCTGTCGGCGTATCGGGGCGGGACAACCTTCGCCGGCACGTCGAACCTGAACCTGTCGACCAACGACCCGACGGCCGCGGTGTTCGCGATCGTCAGTGTCGGCCCGGCCCACACCATCACGCTGCGCAACGCCAATGGCACCGTGGACATCGCCGCCGACGAAGTCGGCTACTTCGGCACCGCTGCCACGACCGGGGCCTACACCGCTCTGGCGGCGCCACGGCGGGTACTCGACACCCGCACCACCACCGGTGGTCATCACGGCAAGGTCGCCAACCACGCCACCGTGTCGGTGCACCCGTCCCTGCCCGCGTCGGCGACGGCGGCGGTCGTCAACCTCACCGTCACCGGCAACACCGCGAGCGGCTACCTCACCGCGGCACCGTCGTGCACCGCGCGGTGTCGACGCTGAACTACCGGACCCATTCGCGCGCCAACCTCGCCATCGTGGGTCTCACCGGCACGACGCCCGGCTTCTGTGTCGAGAACAGCGGACCGTCGGTGGACGTCGTCGTCGACGTCGTCGGCTACCTCGGTGCGACCGGCGCCGACTACCACGCGCTGCCCGCGGCCCAACGCATCGTCGACACCCGGACCGGGAACGGCGGGTCGGCCGGCCAGCATGCGAGCAAGCCGTTCGGCGCGAAGGTCGACCACCGCGTTCTACGGCGCGAATGTCGGCGACGTGCCGGCCGACGCGAGTGCGTTGTTCACCGGTGTCGTCGAGGCATCCAGCACCACGGGCGGGTACCTGAGCCTGTTCCCCGGCGGCACCAAGCCGGCGGCTCTGACCTCGAGCCTGAACTTCTCGGCCGGCCGCGTGGTGGCCAACGCCGCGCTCGTGGGTCTGACGAGCAAGGCATTCGGCGTGTACAACGCGGGCGGATCGACGCACGCAGCGATCGACCTCTTCGGATACTTCCGCGCCGACTGACCGCTAACCTCGCCGGGTGTCACTTCATCTGCGTGGTGTGTTCCTGCCCGAAGAGACCGAACGCGACGCGTGGATCGTCGGCGGGCAGCTGACGTTCGACCGGCCGAGCGGCGACAGCGAGACGATCGCCGGCGGCGGATGGATCACGCCGGGCTTCGTCGACGCGCACTGTCACATCGGCCTCGCGCCGTCCGGGCACGAACCGGATCCGGACGTGCAGGCCGAGCAGGCCCTGATGTCGCGGTCGGCCGGCGCGTTGCTGTTGCGCGACGCAGGCTCGCCGGTGGACAACCGGTCGGTGCAGACGCGCGAGGACCTGCCGCGCCTGGTCCGGGCCGGGCGGCACATCGCCCGCCCGAAGCGCTACATCCGCGGGCTCGGCATCGAGGTGGAGCCGCAGGACCTGGTGGCCGAGGTCGAACGCCAGGCGGCGGAGGGGGACGGCTGGGTCAAGCTCGCCGCCGACTGGATCGACCGCGACGTCGGCGATCTCGCCCCGGTGTGGCCCGACGACGCGCTGCGGGCGGCGATCGGCCGTGCGCACGAACTCGGTGCCCGCGTGGCCGCGCACGTGTTCGGCGAGGACGCCCTGCCAGGGCTGATCGCCGCCGGGCTGGACTCGATCGAGCACGGCACCGGACTGACCGACGACCTCATCTCGGCCGCGAAGGACGCGGGCTGCGCGGTGGTGCCCACCTTGATCAACATCGACAACTTCCCGATGATCGCCCAGTCCGGCGCGGACAAGTTCCCGATGTACGCCGCGCACATGCGGGCGCTGTACGCGACGTCGCGCGAACGGATCCGGAACGCCTACGACGCCGGCGTGCCCGTCTACACCGGCACCGACGCCGGCGGCTCGCTGCCGCACGGTCTGGTCCGTGACGAGATCCGTGCACTGGTCGGGGCCGGCATCCCGCAGGCCGAGGTGATTGCGCAGGCGTCGTGGCGCGGCCGCTCCTGGCTCGGACTGCCCGGGTCTCGACGAGGGCGCGCCCGCCGACCTGGTCGTCTACGACACCGATCCGCGGCGCGATCTCACCGCGGTGATGCTGCCGCGCCGCATGGTGTTGCGGGGCCGCGTCGTCCTGTGACAGCGAGACAGGTGGTGACGACTGCCCGGTCGTAGTGCTATACCCGAGCACAGGAACTTCACCAATCGGGCACATGCGGTACCGAGGAGCGTTGCGTGCGAAATCGTGCGATTCTGACCCTTGCCACGACCGCGGTGCTTGCGGCCGGTCTTGCTGTGGCACCGGGTGCCACAGCTGCCCCGACCGCGACCGGCGGCTCGTTGACGATCACCTCGCTGTCCAATCCGCGCCCGTCGTTGGTGAGCGGCGACGACGTCCTGCTGGCCGTCTCGGTGCCGGACGGCACCGCGCCGGACCAGGTGCGGGTGACGCGCAACGGTGCCGACGTCACCTCGGCCTTCGCCGCGGAGCCCGACGGAACGCTGCGTGGGCTCGTGACCGGCCTGGTCGACGGCCGCAACGACATCCGCGCCCGCATCGTCGGACACGGTGACCGCGCCCGCCTGACCGTGATCGACCACCCGATCACCGGGCCGGTGTTCTCCGGGACCCAGCAGACGCCGTTCTTCTGCGAGACCACGGCGTTCGGTCTGCCCGCGGCGACACCACCGTTGTGCAGCGCGCCCACCATGGTCAGCTACCAGTACCGCACCACCGCCGGTGCGTACGCGCCGCTGGCCGATCCCGCGAGCCGCCCGGCCGACCTCGCGACCGTGACGGTCGGCGGCCGCTCGGTGCCCTACATCGTCCGGGTCGAGACCGGCACCATCGACCGCGCGGTGTACCAGATCGCGGCGCTCTACGACGGCACGAACCCGTCGCCGCTGCGCGCCGACACGAGCTGGAACGACCGGCTCGTCTACACCTTCGGTGGCGGCTGCGACGGCGGCTTCCACCAGGGCAACACCACCGGCGGGGTGCTCAACGATCTGTTCCTCGGCCAGGGTTACGCGGTCGCGTCGTCGAGCCTGAACGTGCTCGACAACAACTGCAGCACCATCATCTCGGCCGAGGCCGCGATGATGGTGAAGGAGCACTTCGTCGAGACGTACGGCCCGGTCGCGCACACCATCGGCTGGGGCGGTTCCGGCGGCGCGATCCAGCAGTACGACATCGCCGAGTCCTATCCCGGGATCCTCGACGGGATCGTTCCGGGTGTCTCGTTCCCCGACCCGCTGACCACCCTCGCGCCGGTCACCGACTGCCGGCTGCTGGACCGCTTCTTCGCCGGCCCGGGCGCCGGCTTCACCGCGGCGCAGCGCACCGCGATCGCGGGGTACCTCGACTACACGTCCTGCCAGTCGTGGGACGCGACGTTCGCGAACCGGATCACCGCCACCGACAGCTGCAACCCGGCCGTGCCGCCGGCGGTCCGGTGGGACCCGACGACGAACCCGAACGGCGTCAAATGCAGCGCATACGAGCAGTACGTCAACCAGCTCGGCCGCGATCCGAACACCGGGTTCGTGCGGGCCACGCTCGACAACGTCGGGGTGCAGTACGGCCTGCATGCCTTGCAGGCCGGGACGATCACCGCCGCCCAGTTCGTGGCGCTCAACGCCGACATCGGCGGCTACGACTACACCGGCGCTCCGGTCGCGAAGCGCACGGTCGCGAACTCCAGCGCGATGCGCGCCTCCTACGCCGATGACCTCGTCAACTCGGCGTCGCTGGGCCTGCGCGACACCGCGATCATCGACCAGCGCACCGATCTCGACAACGCCGGGCCCGGCAACGACATCCACACCTCGGAGTGGTCGTTCACCATGAGGCAGCGGCTCCTCGACGCCAACGGCACCGCCGCCAACCAGGTGATCATCGAGAGCAACTTCACGCCGGCCCAGGTGGCCGCGGCCAATGCGTACGAACTCGACGCAATGGATCGCTGGCTCTCGACGATCGATGCGGACAACTCCGGCCAGGCGCTGTCGCAGAAGATCATCGCCGACAAGCCGGGCGACCTCGCCGACGGCTGCTACCTCGCGTCCGGCCAGCGCATCACCGAACCGCTCACCTATCCGGCGAGCGGGCAGTGCGGCGCGCTGTACCCGCTCGGCAGCAACCCGCGGCTCGTGGCCGGCGAGGGGCTGACCCGCTCGACGCTGAAGTGCCGGCTGCGCCCGCTCGATCTCGCCGACTACCCGGTCACCTTCACCGCCGACCAGCAGGCCGCGCTGCGCGCAGCGTTCCCGAGCGGCGTGTGCGACTACTCGCAGCCCGGCGTCGGCGCCCGCAGCCCGATCGGCACCTGGCTCACCTACCGGTAGAGCGGCGAGGGCGTCAGGCGCTGGCGCGGCGGACCAGCTCGGTGGGCAGCACGGTGCGGTGATCGACGTCGCTGCCGGCCACCCGGGCGAGCAGGACCCGGGTCATGGTGCGGCCGAGGTCGGCCAGCGGCTGCCTCATGGTGGTGAGCGCGGGGGTGGTGAGCTGCGCCTCACGCACGTCGTCGAACCCGACCACGGCCACGTCGTCGGGCACCCGGCGGCCGTGTTCGGTCAACGTGCGGATTGCGCCGATCGCCATCAGGTCCGACGCCGCGAATACGCCGTCCAGATCCGGTTGCGCATCGAGCAGCCGGGCCATGGCCGCCGACCCGCCCGCGACGGTGAAATCGCCGGTGGCGGTCGCGCCGCGCCGCCCGGCGGCCGTGAGGGCTTGCTCGAAGCCGGCGAGCCGGTCCTGGCCGGCGCACATGTCCAGCGGGCCGGTGATGGTCGCGATGCGGGTCGCGCCCCGCTCCAGCAGCACCTCGGTGGCCTTGCGCCCCCCACCCACGTTGTCCGCGTCGACGCTGAACAGCCCGACATCACCACGGAACGGGCGGCCGTTGAGCACGGTCGGCACCCCCGCCCGCTCGAGCCGGTCGGCCAGCTCGTCGTCGCCGTGCATCGAGACCAGCAGCACGCCGTCGACGTGGCCGCCGCTGGCGAAGGCGGTGAACTGCGTCGATTCCGCCCGGGTGGTGGCGATCGCGAACACCAACTGCATCCCGGCGGCCGCGGCCTCGGTCTGCGCACCGCGCAGGACCGCGAGGAAGTACGGGTCGCCGAACATCCGCTCCTCGTCCTCGGCGACGAGGAAGGCGATGGAGTCGCTGCGCCGGGTGACGAGCGAGCGTGCGGCCCGGTTCACCGAGTAGGAGACGTCGTCGGCGGCCTGCAGCACCGCTTCCCGCGCGGCGTCGCTGACGTTGCTGGACCCGCGTAGGACCCGGCTCGCGGTGGCGCGCGACACCCCGGCCCGGGCGGCGACGACCTCGAGGGTGGGCCGTTGCGGCGCCCCGGTGCCGTTCCCCACCCGCTGCACGGCTGAGAAGCATAGGGCGCGGCCCCCCGCTGCCGAACGCCCGCATGGGCCCAAGTGGCGCCGGGTACGCGGCACCGCCCGGCATCTGGCAGAATCGTCGGCTGAGTACCGACCTGTGCCGGCCCCTCTCACCGGTGCCAGGTCAGTCCACCCGGACCGTCCGTCGCTGGTGTTCCCCACCTGGCCCGGCGCGTCCAACCTGATCACGTCTGGAGTACCGCAACCCGTGGCAACCAAGATCAAGCTCATGCGTCTGGGCAAGATGCGCGAGCCGCACTACCGCATCGTCGTCGCCGACTCCCGCACCCGCCGGGACGGCCGAGCCATCGAGACGATCGGCGAGTACCACCCCAAGAGCGACCCATCGGTCATCAAGGTCGACGGCGAGCGCGCCGCCTACTGGCTCGGCGTCGGCGCCCAGCCGACCGAGGCCGTCACGGCGATCCTCAAGGTCACCGGCGACTGGCAGAAGTTCAAGGGCGAGGACGCCCCGGCGCCGATGAAGCTCGCGCCGGAGAAGCCGAGCAAGCAGGAGCTGTTCAACTCCGCCCTGGCCGAGGTCTCCGGCGAGCCGAGCGCACCCGCGACCACCGCGACGACGCCGAAGAAGCGTGCCGCCGCCGCCGCCAAGGCCGAGAGCGCCGAAGAGAGCGCCGCGCCGGCCGCCGCGGACGAGCCGGCCGCGGAGAGCTGACGTGATCGAGGAGGCCCTCGAACACCTCGTCAAGGGCATCGTCGACCACCCCGACGACGTGCGCGTCGACATGATCGACAATCGTCGCGGCCAGCGGCTCGAGATCCGGGTGCATCCCTCCGACCTGGGCCGGGTCATCGGCCGCAACGGCCGCACCGCCAAGGCGCTGCGACAGGTGATGAACGGCGTCGGGGGCAAGGGGATCCGCGTCGACGTCGTCGACGTCGACCGCCGCTGACCCGATGATTCCCGACGAGTTCGTCGTCGTCGGGCGGATCGGCCCGGCGCGCGGCGTGCACGGTGACGTGTTCGTCGAGCCGCGCACCGACGCGCTCGAGGACCGGTTCGCCACCGGAGTGGTGCTGCGCACCGAACCGGAGGCGCCCGGTCCGCTCGAGGTCGAGACCGCCACCGTCGCCGGCGGCAAGCTCGTCGTGCACTTTCGTGGCGTCGACGATCGGCCTGCGGCGCAGGCGCTGCGCGGCGTCACGGTGTGCGTCCTCGCCGCCGAGCGGCCTGCGCTCACCGATCCCGAGGAGTTCTACGACTCCGACCTCGTCGGGCTCGTGGCTCGCACCAGCGCCGGCGCCGAACTCGGGCCGGTGCGCGAGGTTCGCCACACCGGCGCGACCACGCACCTGGTGATCGTGGTCGAGGGCCAGGATCGTCTGGTGCCGTTCGTGTCGGCCATCGTGCCGACCGTCGACGTCGCGGCCGGGCTCGTCGTGGTCGACCCGCCGGAAGGACTGTTCGACCTATGAGGTTGGACGTCGTCACGATCTTCCCGGAGTACCTGGCGCCGCTGCGCCAGTCCCTGCTCGGCCGGGCGATCGAGCGCGGCGACGTGGCGCTGACGGTGCACGACCTGCGCGAGTGGACCGACGACGTGCACCGCACCGTCGACGATGCCCCGTACGGCGGCGGGCCCGGGCATGGTCATGCGGCCCGAGCCGTGGGGCCGCGCCCTGGACGCGATAGCACCCGAGGGCGGCCCGATGCCGCGGCTGATCGTGCCGACCCCGGCCGGGCGGCCCTTCACCCAGGCCGACGCCGCGCGGCTCGCGGCGCAGCCGTGGCTGCTGTTCGCCTGCGGGCGCTACGAGGGGATCGACGGCCGGGTCGTCGAGTACGCCGGCCGCCGCATGCCGGTGGAAGAGGTCTCACTCGGCGACTACGTGCTCGCCGGTGGTGAGGTGGCGGTGCTGGTCATCGTGGAGGCAGTCGGGCGGCTGTTGCCCGGCGTGCTCGGCAACGAGCGTTCGGCGGTCGAGGACTCCTTCGCCGTCGGCACCGGCGGGCTGCTCGAAGCACCGGTGTACACCCGGCCGTCGTCCTGGCGCGGCCTGGACGTCCCGCCGGTGTTGCTGTCCGGCAATCACCGAGCCGTCGAGCAGTGGCGCCTCGAGCGCAGCCGCGAACGCACGCAGCAGCGGCGCCCGGACCTGATCTGAGTGCCGTTTCGCCCCGTACCGGGCGCATGTGGCATCATCGTGGGGTTGCCCGCTGCACGCCGGGATGCCGTTTCGTCCGGCACCCGACGTAGACCAACCCCCGTCATCCGGGCGACGCGGTGGGCCGACCGAGCCCGCTGGCACCGAACCGAGAACGAGAGCGACACCTCGACATGAACACCCTGGACACGCTCGACAGCGACTCCCTGCGCAGCGACATCCCCGACTTCCGGCCGGGCGACACGCTCAAGGTGCACGTGCGCGTCATCGAGGGCAACCGGTCCCGGATCCAGGTCTTCCAGGGCGCGGTCATCCGCCGCCAGGGCGGCGGCGTGCGCGAGACCTTCACCGTGCGCAAGGTCAGCTTCGGCGTCGGCGTCGAGCGCACCTTCCCGGTGCACACCCCGGTCATCGACAAGATCGAGGTCGTCACCCGCGGCGACGTGCGGCGCGCGAAGCTCTACTACCTGCGCGACCTGCGCGGTAAGAAGGCAAAGATCAAGGAGAAGCGCGAGACCGTCGCGCGCTGACCTGCCCGAACTCACCCCATATGCTCGACGACGGCGCGTCGGGACGTGACCATGCGCCCGACGACCCGGAGGAGAACTCCGGCCGGCGACCACCAGCCGAGCGAGGAAAACAGCTCCGCACCGGGGCCGGACGAACCGGCCGCAGCTCCGCCGGCCGACAGCACCGAGTCGCCGCGCCCGCCCCTGCGCCGTGCAGCCGAACGCCGCGGCGGTCTCGGCCGGCGGCGCAAGCCGAAGGTCCCCAAGCAACGCCGCAAGGCCCCGTGGTGGGAGTTGCCGGCGCTGGTGCTGCTCGCGATCCTGATCGCGATCGGTGTCAAGACCTTCCTCGTGCAGCCGTTCTACATCCCGTCGCAGTCGATGGAGAAGACCCTGCACGGCTGCCCCGGCTGCCACGGGGACCGCATCCTCGTGAACAAGGTCATCTACGACTTCCGCGACCCGCATCCGGGCGACATCGTCGTCTTCCACGCTCCGGCCGGCTGGGACGACGAGCCCACCAGCAAGCCGCCGAGCAACCCGCTGCTGCGGGTGGTGCGCGGCTTCGGCCAGCTCATCGGTTTCGTCCCGCCCGACGGGCAGATCCTGGTGAAGCGGGTCATCGCCACCGGCGGCGAGACCGTCAAGGGCGACAGCTCCGGGCACGTCCAGGTCAGCACCAACGGGCCGAAGGGTCCGTACCGCACGCTCGACGAGCCCTACGTGTTCATCGACAAGGGCCAACAGAATTCCATGCGTCCGTTCGGGCCGGTCACGGTGCCGAAGGGCCGGCTGTGGGTGATGGGTGACCATCGCAACGACTCCGCCGACTCGCGGTATCACTGCGGGCCGGGTGGCACCGACAGCGGCAACGACGCGAACTGCAACCTGTACGCCAAAGAGGCGACGGTGCCGGTCGACGACGTGATCGGCAAGGCGTTCGTGATCGCCTGGCCGCCGTCGCGTTGGCGCACCCTGGGGACCCCGTCGACGTTCGAGAACGCCGCCGCGGCGACCGTGACCCCGGTGGTCCCGGTCGCGGCCTCGACGGCGCTCGTACTGCCGCTGTGGGTGGTGCGGCGCCGGCGACGGCGCTGAGCCCCGCAGCTGCGAGGTAGCCTCGGCGAGTCATGGCGAGATCGGCGACCCTCAGCGCTCTGCGGTTTCGGCCGCCGCGCCAGGTGGTGCGTCGCGACGGGCCGCTCGGCGGTTACGAGTCGGCGCTCGGCCGGGCCGGATTCGAGTTCGTCGCCGGCGCCGACGAGGCAGGCCGGGGTGCGTGCGCAGGCCCGCTGGTCGTCGCCGCCTGCATCCTGCCGCCGGGACGCCGCGGACGCATCGAGGGCCTCGACGACTCGAAGGTCCTCACCGCCGCCACCCGCGAACGGCTCTACGCCAAGGTGGTCGCCCGCGCTCTGGCCTACTCCGTCGTCGTGATCCCGGCGGCCGAGATCGACGCCTACGGGTTGCATGTGGCCAACCTGGCCGGGATGCGCCGCGCGCTGGGCACGCTGCAGCCGGCCGCCGACTACGCACTCACCGACGGTTTCGCGGTGCCCGGGCTGGGCGTGCCGAGCACCGCCGTCTGGAAGGGCGATGCCACCGTTGCGTGCATCGCCGCCGCGTCGATCCTGGCGAAGGTGACCCGCGACGCGATCATGGTGAACCTGCACGAGCGCTGGCCCAACTACGAGTTCAGCCAGCACAAGGGCTACATCACCCCCGGCCACTCCGCGGCGCTCGAGGCGCGCGGACCGTGCCCGGAGCACCGGCGCCGATATGTCAACGTGCGGCGAGTGATGTCCGGCGCACTCATGTCGGAGATGCGCGAGAATGAAGCGCTGGACCCGGTCGGGGCCGAAGTAGTGGGAGACATTGCGTGAGAATCGGAGTACCTGCTCGATGAGCGCCGAAGATCTCGAGAACTACGAGACCGACATGGAGCTGCAGCTCTATCGCGAGTACCGCGACATCGCCGCGCAGTTCAACTACGTCGTGGAGACCGAGCGCCGCTTCTATCTCACCAACGAGGTCGACCTGCGACCGCTGAACACCGACGGCGAGATCTACTTCGAGCTCACCATGCGCGATGCGTGGGTGTGGGACATGTACCGGCCGGCCCGATTCGTCAAGACGGTGCGGGTGGTGACGTTCAAGGACGTCAACATCGAGGAGCTGGACAAGCCCGAGTTGTCGATGCCCGACACCACGGCCGGCGGCTGAGCCATCTCGGCGTCCGACGACGCAGCGGCCTACGAGCTGTGTGAGCGGGTCCGCTGGCCCGCCTCGGGACCGGTCTGCCCGCATTGCGGGGGTAGCCGGTGCTACCTGCTGGCGCCGGCCGACGGGCGCACCCGGCGCACCCGCACCGGGGCCAGGTCGCCGCGGCGGGTCTGGAAGTGCGGGTCGTGCCGTCGGCAGTTCTCGGCGTTGACCGGGACCGCGCTGCACTCGACTCGGGTGCCGCTGGGGGTGTGGGTGGCGATCGCTGCACACTGGGCCGATACGGACGCGGTGCCGACGCCGGACGAGCTGGTCCGACGCCACCGGGTATCGCGGGACACGGCTCGGCGCATGTGCCGCATGCTGGCGGCCGCCGGCGAGATCGGCCCGGCCGGTTTGGCGGCGCTGCTTGCGATCGACGGACCCGAGGCGGCGAGGCTGCGCGAGGTGAGCGCGGTGCGCCGGGCGCCGCGACCGCAGGCCGGGCCGAGCGCCGACTATCGCTGACCGCCCTTGGGTTTGTCATACGGCGCCCGGAACGGTTGTCCACAACCGTTCCCGGCGGCGGCGGTCGCGTCGGCGGCCCGCGGCACTGTGAGCGCATGCGAGTCAAAGATGCGGTGGGCCGGTTCGGCGAGCAGGTCGCGGCCGAGCATCTGCAGGCGCGCGGGCTGGTCGTCCTCGACCGCAACTGGCGCTGCCGTGACGGTGAGCTCGACATCGTCGCCCGTGACGGTGACGCCCTGGTGTTCGTCGAGGTCAAGACCCGGTCCTCGCTCGCCTACGGCGGCCCCGCCGACGCGGTCGACCGACGCAAGGCAGCTCGGATCCGCCGCCTGGCGGTGCAATGGATCGCGCACCGCCGGGCGGGCGGGGAACCCGAGTTCTGGGCCGCGATCCGGTTCGACGTCGTGGCCGTCGTGCGCGCCAGCCCGGGGGTGCAGGTGCGGCACCTGGCGGGGGTGTTCTGATGAGCGTCGCCCGCACCCTGGCGGTTGCCTTGATCGGCGTCGAGGGACACCTCGTCGAGGTGGAGTGCGACATCTCGGCGGGACTGCCCGGGTTGTCGTTCACCGGTCTCGCGGACACCTCGGTCGTCGAGTCGCGCGACCGCATCCGGGCCGCGCTGCTGAACTCAGCGGTGCGTTGGCCGGACCGCAGGCTGACCGTCGCGCTGTTGCCCGCCGACGTCCGCAAGGTCGGTGCCCGCTTCGATCTCGCGATCGCGATGGCTGTCCTCGCGGCCGACGGTCAAGTGCCGGCCGATGCGGTGTCTGAGGCGGCCTGGATGGCCGGGCTCGGCCTCGACGGGCGGCTGCGCACGGTGGCAGGTGTGTTGCCGGCGGTGGTGTGCGCGCAGCGCCGCGGCACCCGCCGAGTGGTGGTTGCGGCGGGCAACGCGGCCGAAGCCGCGCTCGTCGCCGGGGTCGAGGTGCGCGCCGCCCACACCCTCGCCGAGATCGTCGGCTGGCTCAGCGGCAGCGGCCCCGCCGTGGCCCCGGTGGTCCGCGGTGCAGAACCGGAGCCGGCAACCGTCGACACCCGCGATCTCGCCGAGGTCGCCGGCCAGGTGACGGCGAAGCGGGCGCTGCAGCTGTGTGCCGCCGGCGGCCATCACCTCTATCTCGTCGGCAGTCCTGGGGCCGGCAAGAGCATGCTGGCCGAACGACTGCCCGGCATCCTCCCGCCGCTCGACGACGACGCGGCGATGGAGGTCACCGCCGTCCACTCGATCGCCGGGCTGCTCGACGAGCACGCCAGCCTGGTGCGCAGGCCTCCGTTCCAGGCGCCGCATCACACCGCGTCGGTCGCCGCGCTGGTCGGCGGCGGCTCACGGCTTGCCCGCCCAGGGGCGATCAGCCTGGCCCATCACGGTGTGCTGTTCTTGGACGAGGCGGCGGAATTTCCGCGGCCGGCTCTGGATGCGCTGCGCGAGCCGTTGGAGTCCGGACACGTCGTGCTGCATCGCAGCGGCGGTGCGATTCGCTACCCGGCCCGGTTCCAACTGGTGCTCGCGGCGAATCCGTGTCCGTGCGCGCTGCGCCCGCGCGATTGCGTATGCCCGCCGCCGGTGCGGCGCCGGTACGCACAACGCTTGTCCGGGCCACTGCTCGACCGGGTCGACCTTCGGGTCGCGGTCGAACCGGTGTCGCAGGCCGAACTGTTCGACTCACTGCAGCAGCGGCATACGAGTGCCGAGATCCGTGCACAGGTCATCGGCGCCCGCGCCGCCGCCCAGGCACGCTGGGCGGACACGCCTTGGCAGCTGAAATGGCGCGGTTCCCGGATCGGTGCTGCGCTCCCCGCGGTGGTTGCTGCCGCCCGCCACGCTGCGCACCGCACACCAGTGGCTCGACCGCGGACTGCTGAGTGCCCGCGGTTTCGACCGGGTGCTGCGGTTGGCATGGACGATCGCCGACCTCGCCGGGCGCGACACCCCCGGCGCCGATGAGGTCGACGAGGCGTTGTTCCACCGCACCGGCCAGCTCGAACGGGCAGCGGCATGAGTACGCCGGAGCCGGTCGGGTCGGCGACGGGTCGGCCGGATCGGCCGGTCGGCCGGGTCGGCGGCATTGTTCGAGGAGCTGCTGCTCGCCCGGGCCTACCTGAGCCGCGTCGCCGAACCCGCCTGCCTGCCGATCTGGGACGCCGTGTGCCGCGAGGGGCCGATCGCGACGGCGCGGGCGATCCGAGCTCGGCGGGCGTCGCCGGACGTACTCGCGGCAACCGCGGCTCGGTGCGCCACCAGCGACCCGGACGCCGATCTCG
Organism: uncultured Actinomycetota bacterium; assembly: GCA_963850835.1. GTDB lineage: Bacteria > Actinomycetota > Actinomycetes > Mycobacteriales > Jatrophihabitantaceae > Jatrophihabitans. The sequence goes on from CAWKNB010000017.1 coordinate 144,612, forward strand.
CCGCGGCGCAACGGCGCGGGATCCGGCTGGTCGTGCCTGAATCCGACGAGTGGCCGCACTTCGCATTCGCCTGCCTGCAGGCCGCCGGCGCGACGCGCCTGGCGCAGTACCGGCACGGGGCGCGGACGCAGTCACGCACCGGCGAGCCCATCCCGCCGCTTGCTCTGTGGGTGCGCGGCACCGCGCCGTTGAACACGCTCGGCGTCAGGTCTGCCGGCATCGTCGGCGCCCGGGCGGCATCGACCTACGGACAGCTGGTCGCCGCCGAGTTCGCCAGTGGGCTCGCCATGCGTGGTTTCGAGGTCGTGTCCGGCGGGGCGTACGGCATCGATGCCGCCGCGCACCGCGCCGCCTTGGCGGTCGGCGGTCAGACGGTCGTGGTGTCGGCCGGTGGTCTCGATCGCGCCTATCCGCCGTCGAACGAGGGGTTGTTCGACCGCGCCGCGGCCAGCGGCCTGCTGGTGTCCGAGAGCCCACCCGGCGCCGCGCCACAGCGCCATCGCTTCCTGACCCGCAACAGACTGATCGCCGCCCTGTCCACCGGCACGGTGATCGTCGAGGCGGCAGCCCGTTCCGGTGCGGCCAACACAGCCGCGCACTGCATCCGGTTGGGTCGCCCGCTGATGGCCGTGCCTGGCCCGGTGACCTCTGGCTTGTCGACGGGCTGCCACCAGTTGCTCGCCCGCGACCACGACCGGGCCCACCTGGTCACCTGCGTCGACGACATCGTGGAGCTGATCGGCAGCGCCGGCGACCTCGCTTCGACTGGCGGGGCTACCAGCGCTGCTGTCAACGGTGGCGGCGCCGTTGGCGGCGTCGGTGCCAACGGCGATACAGGCGCCGAGCGGCATCCACCGACCGATCCGCTGGTCGCGGAGCTGGATCGCCTCGACGACACCGCGCGGCTGGTGTTCGACGGCCTGGCCGCGCGCCGGCCCACGCCCGTGGCCGAGCTCGCGGTGGCTGCGAACCTCAGCCCGCTCGACATCATGCGCTGCCTGCCCGCGCTCGAACTGAGCGGACTGGTCGAGGCCGACGGCGACGGGTACCGGATCAGCAGCCGGGCTTGGCAACTGCGGTCCGCGAAACGGTCGCGGCCGTCGTGACCGCGTGAACCGCGACAGCAGTTGGGCGTGGCGCGTTGACCGGCGCCGCTCGACCCAGGCACGGTGCAGCGGTGAGCTCGCGCGTTCGCCCCCCGGCCGCTGAGCCACGCACGGTGCCCAACCGGCGCGCGCCGAAGCCGTCGGCGCCGGGTCGCCCGGATCTCAGGGCGCTGCGGGCCGAGCTGCCGCCGCAGCTGGCCGCGGCCGCCGACGGATTCGAGCGGCACCTGGCGCTGGAGCGCAATCGTTCCGCGCACACGGTGCGCGCCTACCTCGGCGACGTCGTCGGGTTTCTCGATCATCTGGCCCGTCTCGGGGGAAGGCGCCCGGGGGACATCGATCTCGCCCGGCTACGGGGGTGGCTCGGCATCCAGCGCTCGCTCGGAGCGTCACGGGCCACTATGGCCCGTCGCTCGGCGAGCCTGCGGACCTTCTGCGCGTGGGCGAAGCAGGCCGGCTTGATCGACCACGACCCGGGTCAGCTGCTGGCCAGCCCGAAGGCGCACCGGGTCCTGCCGTCGGTGCTGCACCATGACGAAGCCGATCGGCTGATGGCTGTTGGGGTCGACGGCGCGCAATGCGACGCTGGCAACGCCGGCAAGCGCGCAATGCCGACGCCGGCAATGCCGACGCCCCGGCGACGCTGCGGGATCGGCTCGTCGTCGAACTGCTCTACGCCACTGGCGTGCGGGTGTCGGAGCTGGTCGGCCTGGACATCGACGACGTCGACCGGCAACGGCGGGTGCTGCGGGTGCTCGGCAAGGGCAACAAGCAGCGCACCGTCCCGTTCGGGCTCGCTGCCGACGATGCCCTCGAGCGCTGGCTGCGCGAGGGCCGGCCGGTCCTCGCCGGACCGAACTCCGGTGCCGCGCTGGTGCTGGGCGTGCGGGGCGCGCGCATCGATCCACGGACGGTGCGCACCATCGTGCACCGGCGGGTCGCCGAGGTGCCCGGCGCGCCCGATGTCGGCCCGCACGGGCTGCGGCACACCGCCGCGACCCATCTGCTCGAGGGCGGCGCCGACCTGCGCACCGTGCAGGAGCTCCTGGGCCACGCCAGCCTCGCGACCACCCAGATCTACACCCACGTGTCGGTCGAACGGCTGCGGGCGGCCTACAAGCAGGCGCACCCGCGCGCCTGACCGCGTGGATCGTGATGCGTGCGAGCGGACATGGCCCGACCACCGCATCAAGATCGCGAGGTCAACCGGGGTGCCAGGGCAGGAGCCGCACCGGGCCGAGGGGCCGCAGCAGCGACAGCGGATCCAGATAGGCACCGGCCCGCTTCGCGCCCCAGTGCAGGCAGGCGGCGGGACACCCGCGGTGCGCGCCGGTGAGCCGGCCGATCGGCGCCCCGGCTGACACCGCCGCGCCGGCCCGCACCAGCGGCTGCACGGGCTCGTACTCGGTACTGACCCCGTCCGGGTGCGCCACCACGACGACGCCGCGACCTGCCACCGGTCCGGCGAAGCGGACCGTGCCGGCGCCGGCCGCCAGCACCAGCTCGCCGGCACCGAGGGCAAGATCGGCCCCGAGATGGCCCGGGCCGTACACGGTGCTCGGCGGGTCGAACCGGCGTAGCACGACCAACTGACCGGGCACCGGAGGTCGGTACGAGACGCCGATCCGGACGTGCGCGAACGCGCGGCCGGGGGCCCGCGGCGCCGCATGCGCTGCGCGGCGAGGCCGATGCCGCACCGGGCGCGTCGCCGGGCACGGCACCACCGGCCGCCAGCACCAGGGAGAGCACCACCACGACCCGCATCACCATCGGCCCAGGCTCACCCCCGATCCGAACCGGGCCGGGCGCGGCGATCCTGGGCTGTGGACAACCCGCGGCCGTCCACAGGCACGCGGTCGGCGGGCGGCGCGAAGCAGGCTAGACTGGGCGGTGCAACCCGAATCTCGGGTTGACTTCGCGTGCCCGTCTCCTGAACGCAAGAAGGGGATTGGCGACCAGCCTCGGTCCGTGCCGGCGCAGCCGGTCCGGCCTCCTGGTCGCGACACCGGGTACCAGGGCGGCCGGATCACCCGATCCGGGCGCGACAACCGAGGCCGCGGTGCGGCGCTGGGAACCCGGCGGCGCGCCCACAGCAAGAAGGAGTGCGACCGGCATGGCCGTCGTCACCATGAAAGAGATGCTCGAATCGGGCGTCCATTTCGGGCATCAGACCCGACGCTGGAACCCGAAGATGAAGCGCTTCATCCTCACCGAGCGCAACGGGCTCTACATCATCGACCTGCACCAGACCCTGACCTACGTCGACCGGGCGTACGAGTTCATCAAGGAGACCGTCGCGCACGGCGGCACGGTGCTCTTCGTCGGCACCAAGAAGCAGGCTCAGGAGTCGATCGCCGAGCAGGCCACCCGGGTGGGCATGCCCTACGTCAACCAGCGCTGGCTGGGCGGGATGCTGACCAACTTCCAGACCGTCTACAAGCGGCTGCAGCGCCTCAAGGACCTCGAGGCCCAGGAGCAGGGTGGCTGGGAAGGCGTCGCCACCAAGAAAGAGCAGCTCATGCTCACCCGCGAGAAGGACAAGCTCGAGCGCTCGCTCGGCGGTATCCGCGAGATGAGCAAGGTGCCCAGCGCGGTGTGGATCGTCGACACCAAGAAGGAGCACATCGCCGTCGGTGAGGCCCGCAAGCTGGGCATCCCGGTCGTGGCGATCCTCGACACCAACTGCGACCCGGACGAGGTGGATTACAAGATCCCGGGCAACGACGACGCCATCCGCAGCGCCGCCCTGCTCACCCGGGTGATCGCCGACTCCGTCGCCGACGGGCTGGTGGCCCGCGCCGCACAGGCCGCGAACGCCGGGCGCGACGAGAAGCCCGAGCCGGTTGCCGGCGACCAACTGGCCGCCGACGAGCCGATGCCGGAATGGGAGCGCGACCTGCTCCAGCCGGTCGGCGAGGCCGGCTCCGAGTGGCGGCAGTGATGCCGGCGGCACCGCCGCTCCCACCGCCTGATCAATTCTTTCGAGATACGAAACGAGAACGAGACAACGATGGCGAACTTTTCCGCCGCTGATGTGAAGAAGCTCCGCGACGCCACCGGCGCCGGGATGATGGACTGCAAGCGTGCCCTGGAGGAGGCCGACGGCGACTACGACCGGGCGGTCGAGGTCCTGCGGGTCAAGGGCGAGGCGAAGGCCGAGAAGAGGGCGGGCTCCCGCGAGGCGTCCAACGGCCTGGTCGCCGCCGCCGAGGGCGCGATGATCGAGCTCGCGTCCGAGACCGACTTCGTGGCGAAGAACGAGCAGTTCCAGACCCTCGCCGCCGATATCGTCGCGCACTTCGCGTCGTCCCCGGCCACCGACGTCGACTCGCTGCGCACCGAGACGCTCAAGGACGGCAAGACCGTCGACCAGAGCGTGCAGGACCTCGCCGCCGTGATCGGTGAGAAGCTCGAACTGCGCCGCGCGGTCAAGCTCGACGGCAAGGTGGCCACCTACCTGCACCGCAAGGCCTCCGACCTGCCGCCGCAGGTCGGCGTGCTGGTGCAGTTCGAGGGTGACGACGCGGAGGCCGCGCGCGGTGCGGCCATGCAGGTCGCCGCACTTCGGGCCCGCTACCTCACCCGCGACGACGTGCCGGCCGACACCGTGGCCGCCGAGCGTCGCGTGCTCGAGGAGAAGACCCGCGCCGAGGGCAAGCCGGAGCAGGCCATCGCGAAGATCGTCGACGGCCGGCTCAACGCGTTCTACGCCGACAACGTCCTGCTCGAGCAGGAGTCGGTCCGCGAGGCCAAGACCACGGTGAAGCAGGTGCTCGACGCCGCCGGCGTGACGGTCACCCAGTTCGCCCACTTCGAGGTCGGCGCCGCCTGAGCGGATAGGGTTCGATCAACGCCGGGACGAGACGGAAGGGGTCGCCGATGACCGACATCGAGGCGACCGCTGCCGCCGCAGCACCGCGCTCCGAGGAGCACCCGCCGGGCGGCTGGTACCGGCGGGTGTTGCTCAAGCTCTCCGGCGAGGTGTTCGGCGGCGGGCAGATCGGCATCGACCCCGACGTCGCGCACTCCATCGCGCTGCAGGTGGCCGACGTCGTCGCCGCCGGCACCCAGATGGCGATCGTGGTCGGCGGCGGCAACTTCTTCCGCGGCGCGCAGCTGTCCCAGCGCGGCATGGATCGTGACCGCGCCGACTACATGGGCATGCTCGGCACGGTCATGAACTGCCTGGCGCTGCAGGACTTCCTGGAAAAGGCCGGCGTGCCCACCCGGGTGCAGACCGCGATCACCATGGGTCAGGTGGCCGAGCCCTACATCCCACGCCGCGCCGAACGACACCTGGAAAAGGGTCGCGTCGTGATCTTCGGCGCCGGCGCCGGGCTGCCCTACTTCTCCACCGACACCGTCGCCGCGCAGCGAGCGCTGGAGATCGGCTGCGAGGTGCTGCTGCTCGGCAAGAACGGGGTCGACGGTGTCTACGACGCCGATCCGCGCGTCGACCCCGGCGCGCGCAAGTACAGCGAGATCACCTATGACGAAGTGCTTCAGCGTGGGCTCGCGGTCGCCGATGCCACCGCCATCAGCCTGTGCCGCGACAACGGCATGCCGATCGTGGTGTTCGGGCTGACCGATGGCAACATCGCCCGGGTCGTGCGCGGCGAGCACATCGGCACGCTGGTGCGCGCCGCAGGTTCGAACGAGGGGACAGCACAACCGTGATCGACGAGATCCTCTTCGAGGCGGAAGAGAAGATGGAGAAGGCGGTGCATGTCGCCCGCGACGACCTCGCGGGCCTGCGTACCGGGCGGGCCAACGCCAGCGCGTTCGCGCGCATCGTCGTCGACTACTACGGCGCGCCGACGCCGATCCCGCAGATGGCCACCGTCAACGTCCCGGAAGCGCGGATGGCCATCATCAAGCCCTACGACACGAGCCAGTTGTCCGCGATCGAGCGCGCCATTCGCGACAGCGACCTCGGCGTCAACCCGACCAACGACGGCACCATCATCCGGATCGTGTTCCCGCAGCTCACCGAAGAGCGCCGCCGCGATCTGGTCAAGGTCGCCAAGCACAAGGGCGAGGACGCCAGGGTCTCCATCCGCTCGGTGCGCCACCACGCAAAGGACTCACTCGACAAACTCGTCAAGGACGGCGAGTCCGGCGAGGACGACGTGCATCGCGCCGAGCGCGAGCTCGACAAGCTGACCGGCACCTACACCAGCCGCGTCGACGAGGCCGTCAAGGCCAAGGAATCCGAACTGCTCGAGGTCTGATTCCGGTGTCGCCGGACGCGACGAGCGCACCGTTGCCGGATGCGCCGCCCCCGGATGCCTCCGCGCCGAAGAAGTCTCGCGCCGGGCGCAACCTGCCTGCGGCGATCGGTGTCGGCGTGGGTCTCGGCGCGCTCATCGTGCTCAGCCTGTTCGTCTACCGGCCGAGTTTCCCGTTCGTCATCGGCGCCGCGATCCTCTACGGCTGTTACGAGCTGTCGCACGCCCTGCGCGTCGCCGACATCCGCATCACGCTGCTCCCGCTGCTGGCCGCAACGGTGGTCGTGCTCGTCGCCGCATGGTTCCGGGGCACGAGCGGGTTGGTGCTCGCAGTGCTGGTCGCGCTTGCCGCGGTCCTCGTCTGGCGGGTGGGCGACGGCGTCGATGGCTACCTGCGCGACGCCACTGCCTCGGCGTTCGTGCTGTGGTACCTGCCGACTCTCGCAGCGTTCGCGGTGTTGCTGGTGCACCCGAGCGACGGTGCCGCCCGCGTGATCGCATTCATCGCGACGGTGGTGTGCAGCGACACGGGCGGGTACGCGGCCGGCGTGCTGTTCGGCAAGCACCCATTGGCGCCGGTGGTGTCCAAGGCGAAGACCTGGGAGGGCTTCGCCGGATCCGTGATCGCCTGTTCGACGATCGGCATCCTGCTGCTGACGCTCACCTTCCACGAAGCGTGGTGGAAGGGCCTGCTGTTCGGCCTGGCGATCGTCGTCACTGCGACGTTGGGCGACCTCGGCGAGTCGATGATCAAACGCGACCTCGGCATCAAGGACATGGGCACGCTGCTGCCCGGACACGGCGGGGTGATGGATCGGCTCGACTCGCTGCTGCCCTGTGCCGCCGTCGCCTACCTGGTGCTCTCGGCGTTCGCGCCGATCTGAGCGGATGCCCCGTCACGTGTCGCAGGCGGTGGCTCGCGACGTGATCGCGGCGGCCGTGGCGGCCCGGCCCGGCGAGACCACCTGGATCGGCATCGACGGCGGCACCGGCGCCGGCAAGTCACGCTTCGCCACCCGCCTGGCCGGCGACCTGCCGAAGGCCGTCGTGATCGCAGTCGACGATTTCGCCGGCCCTGGGATCGACGAGTGGGACTGGACGCGGTTCCGATCGCAGGTGCTCGAGCCGCTGCAGGCCGGGCACCGGGCGCGCTATGACCGGTGGGACTGGCAGCGCGACAGCAGCGGTGGCTCGCAGGTCGTCACCCCGGGTGGGCCGGTGATCGTCGAGGGCGTCTCGGCCACGCGGCGCGAGGCCGGCGTGCCGTGGACGATCCGGGTGTGGGTGGACGCGGGACGGGCCCTGCGCATCGAGCGGGTGCAGACCCGCGGCACGTCCATGCAGCTGATCGCTACCTGGCTCGCCTCGGAAGAGGCGTACGTGGCTCGCGAGCACCCAGAGCGTGATGCGGACCTGGTCGTGGTCGGCGAGGAGCCCGACTGGTGAGAGGCTGGACGCCATGTGGGAGACCACCGAAGAGACCGCGGCACTCCAGCGCCTGATCGACGACAGCTTCACCCGCGGTTCGGCGCACTTGACCTCGATCATGACGCCGGAGCGCCGGCTGCGCGCCGAGCAGGTGATCGAGGCCGTGCCCAGTCCGGCGGTCCTCAACATCGCCACCGTGACGGCCCGGGGTGAGCCCCGGCTGTCCGCCGTCGACGGGCACTTCCTGCACGGCCGCTGGTATTTCACCACGCTGTCGACCTCGCCGAAGGCCCGCCAGCTGCGAGCCCGTCCGCCGATCAGCGCGTCGTACACACCACGCGACGGAATGGGCGTGTTCTGTCACGGGCGAGCCGTCGAGCTCGCGCCCGGTCCCGAACGGCAACTGATCACCGACCGGTTCCTCGACGTCTACGGCCAGGCCCCGGACTCCTTCGGTGACATCTTCTACGCACGCATCGATGCCGACTGGCTCGTCGGCTTCGCCATGACTCCTGAGGAGGAGCGCGAGATCGAGCGCCAGCGCGCTGAGCGCGAACGGCGCTGAGGCCGCGCAGGTGCCGGAGTCTGGGACAATCGAGGGCGAGATGTCGCTTCCCCTCGTATTCACCGCGCCCAATCGCGGCCGGCCACCACGTCATTTCGCCGACCTCGAACCCACCGAGCGCCGCGCCGCAATGGCCGAACTCGGCCTGCCCGGTTTTCGGGCCGACCAGATCGCGCGCCAGTACTTCACCCGGTTCACCGCCGACCCGATGCAGATGAGCGACCTGCCGGCCGAACTGCGCGAGCAGGTCGGTGCCGCGCTGCTGCCGCCGCTGCTCACCGAAGTGCGGGCGATGAGCACCGACGCGGGCACGACCCGCAAGAGCCTGTGGCGACTGCACGACGGCGCGCTCGTCGAGAGTGTGCTGATGCGCTACCCCGCCCGGCGCGGCGCGCGTGAGCGCATCACCGTGTGTGTCTCCAGCCAGGCCGGGTGCGGCATGGCCTGCCCGTTCTGCGCCACCGGCCAGGGCGGCCTGACCCGCAATCTGTCCACCGCTGAGATCGTCGACCAGGTCCGCGCCGCGGCCCGCGTCGCCGCCGACGGTGAGCTCGGCGGTGACGGGCCCGCCTCAGGCCGGCTGTCCAACATCGTCTTCATGGGGATGGGGGAGCCACTCGCGAACTTCACCCGCCTGGCCGCCGCGCTGCACCGCATCGTCGACCCAGCGCCCGACGGCTTCGGGATCTCGCGCCGCGCGGTGACCGTGTCGACCGTCGGCCTCGTGCCGGGCATCGAACGCCTCGCGAACGAGGATCTCGACGTCACGCTCGCGGTGTCGCTGCACGCGCCCGACGACGAGCTGCGCAACACCCTCGTGCCGGTGAACACCCGGTGGCCGGTCGGCGAGGTGCTCGCCGCCGCGGACGCCTACGCCGCGCGCACCGGGCGGCGCTACTCGATCGAGTACGCGATGATCCGCGACGTCAATGACCAGCCGTGGCGTGCCGATCTGCTCGGCGACCTGCTCGCGCCCCGCCTCGCGCACGTCAACCTGATCCCGCTCAACCCCACGCCGGGCTCGGCGTGGGACGCGTCGCCCAAGGCCGTCGAACGCGAATTCGTGCGCCGGCTCGAGGCCCGAGGTGTGGGGGTGACCGTCCGTGACACCCGCGGCCGCGAGATCGACGGCGCCTGTGGCCAGCTCGCCGCGCACGGCTAGTCGTGAGCGGCACGAACACCCAAGCTGACAACGTCGGCCGCCGCGCCGCGATCACCGACCTGCTGCGTCAGTCGTTGGTGCTCGATCGCACGCAGTCCAGCCCGGTCGTCTCGTTGCGCAACGCGATCGGCGTTGCCGCGCCGCTCGCGGTGGGGGAGTTGCACGGCGACCTCACGGCCGGCCTGGCGGCCACCATCGGGGCGCTGCAGACGTCATTCGCCGACCGGCCCGGCCCGTACCGACTGCGGATCGTGCGCATGCTCGGCACCGCCTTCGCCGCGGGCGTGACGAGCGGGCTGGCAGTGCTGGCATCGCGCAGTGATGCAGCGTCGGTGGCGCTGCTGTTCGTGCTGGCGTTCCTCGCCGGGTTGCTGCTGGCCGGCGGCCCGAGCGCCACCCAGGTCGGCGTCGCCGGAGTCGGCGCCGCGCTCGTGCTCGGCCACATCGCCGAAAGCGCGAGCGCCGCGCCCCAGGTGGGCCTGCTCGTACTCGTCGGAGGTGCGGTCCAGACGCTGCTCGCGGTTGCCGCCTGGCCGCTGGGCCGACACCGGCCCGAGCGAGTCGCGCTCGCCGGCCTGTACCGCGAGCTGGCCGCGGCCGCCCGGGTACCGGCCGGCACCAAGGCCGGCCCGCCGGCGAGCGACACGCTCACGGCGGTGCGCAGCACGCTCTACGGGCTCGGCCACGACAACGGGCCGAGCGTCGAGGCCTACCGGGTGCTGCTCGACGAGGCCGAGCGGATCCGTCGCGAGGTGATCGTGGTGGTCGGATTCGCCGAGCGGCTGGCCATCGAAGGGGAGCCGATCCGGGCCGGCCTGGTACGGGAGGCGCTCACCAACGCGGCCGCCGTGCTGGATGCGCTGGCCACCGCGCTGGAAACCGGGCGGCCGGTCGACGAGGCCACGCTCGAGCCCGCCCGGCAGGCGGTGGCGTTCGCGGTGAGCCGGCTCGAGGACGACACGCCGAGCCCGAGCCTGCTCACCCGGCGCGCCACCGCGGCCCGGCTGCGCGCGCTGAGCGGTCAGCTGCGTGCGGCCGTGCGCTCCAGCCGGGCGGGCGCCAGCGAGGGCGGCCGGATCGATCCGATGTCCGGCGTGGGCACGCTGCGCGACTCGCTGGCGAATGTGTCGGCGAGTCTGGCGCCGGACTCCGCCGTCCTGCGGCACGCCGTGCGGGTGGCCGCGTTCGTGGCCGGCACCGACCTCGTCGTGCGGCTGGCCGGCATCGAACGCGGTTATTGGGTCTCACTGACCGTGCTGGTCGTCCTGCGCCCCGATTTCGGCGCCACCCTGCAGCGGGCGACACTTCGCGTCGTCGGCACGGTGATCGGCCTGCTCGTCGCCACCGAGTTGCTGCACTGGGTGCCCGGCGGTGCCTGGTGGCAGATCGGGCTGGCCTTCGCGTTCGCCTTCGGCATGCGCCTGGCCGGCCCCGGCAACGTCGGCCTGTCGGCCATCGCGCTGTCCGGCCTGGTGGTGGTCCTCCTCGAGATCAACGGCGTGCCGGCCCACGACACCGTGGTCAGCCGCTCGCTGGCCACCCTCGTCGGCGGCGCGTTGGCGGTGCTGGCCACGCTGGTGCTTCCCGGTTGGGAACGCAGTTACGTACGGCGTCGCATGGCCGAAATGCTCGTTGCCTACCGGACGTACCTGCAGACCCTCGCTGACCCGGCTGCGGATCCGGGCACCCTGCAGCGGACCCGGGCTGCCTGCCGGCGCGCGCGCACCAACGCCCAGGCCTCGGTCGACCGTGCCCGGGTCGAGCCGGTGCACAGTGCCGCCGAGGTCGAACTCGGCAAGACCGTGCTCGCGCACTCGAACCGGTTCATCCACGCCATGTTCGCGATCGAGGCGGTGCGCCGGTCGGTGCTCGAAGCCGGCGGGTCACCGCAGTTGCGCAGCTTCCTCGATGCCGCCGGCGCGATGCTCGCCGCTGTGCAGACGACCGTCGAGACCGGCGAGCGGCCGGTGGCGCCGCGGCACGACCTGCGCACCTTGCAGCAGGACCTCGCCGCAGCGCTGGACCGCGATCCCGACCGGGTGGGCGGCGCAGCCAACGCCGCGATCCTGACCGACGCCACCGACCGCATCACCAACAGCCTGAACACCCTGTTCGGGGCGCTGCGGCGCATGGTCAGCCCGGGCACCGCCCCGGTCGGCTGAGCGCTCAGGGCGCCGTCGGAACCGGACGACGTGCCGGGCGGATCGCGAAGGTCACCAGCAGCAGCGTTGCGACCAGGAATCCGGTAGCCACCCAGAACGACGTGTCAGCTGCCGAGACGAACACCCGCCTGGCCGCCTCCGCCGGCGGGAGCCCGGCCGGCAGGTCGCCGGCCGCGGCGGTGCTCGCGCTGCCGAACACGGTCACGAGCACCGCGAGGCCGAGCGCGCCACCTACCTGCTGCATGACGTTCACCAGACCGGACGCGGCGCCCGCGTCGCGCGGTTCCACGCCGTCGAGCGCGGCCGTCGTGAGCGGCACGAACGCGAGTCCGTTGCCGGCACCGAAGACCAGCAGCGGCCCGACCAGTGACGCGTAACCGGAGTGCTCGCCGAGTTGGGTGAGCCAGAGCATGCCCGCCGTCGACAAGGCGATGCCGGCGATCATGACGGGCCGCGCCCCGATCCGGTCGACCAGCAGCCGTGCGGACAACTGCGAGGAGGCGAACACCGCCACGGTGATCGGCACGAATGCAAAGCCGGTGATCAGGTCGCTGTAGCCGAGTACGCCGCGCAGGAACTGGCTCAGGAAGAAGAACATCCCCATCATCCCGGCCACCAGCAGCAGCCGGGCGACGTAGGAGCTGGCGCGGTTACGGTCGGTGAACAGGCGCAGCGGCGTGATGGGCGAGGCGGCCCGCATCTCCACGACCACGAACGCGGCGAGCAGCGCGACGCCCACGACGAAGGCGCCGATGGTCTCGGCCGACGACCAGCCGCTGCTCGCGGCGTGCACGAACCCGTACACGAGCGCGGTCATGCCGAGCGTCGAGGTCAACGCGCCGACGAGGTCGAAGCGGCCTTCCTCGCCGCGGCCGGCCGGCAGGGTGGCGGCACCGATGACCAGCACCGCGATGCCGATCGGGACGTTGACGAACAGCACCCAGCGCCACGATGCCCACTCCGAAAGCATGCCGCCGGCGATCAGCCCGACTGCGCCGCCGCCGATGGACACCGCGGTGTACAGGCCGATCGCCCGGGTGCGTTCGCGCGCTTCCGGGAACATCGTCATCAGCAACGCGAGGGCCGACGGCGAGGCGAATGCCGCGCCGACACCCTGCAGGGCGCGAGCGGCGAGCAACTGCCCGGGATTCGCGGCGAACCCGCCGGCCAGGGAGGCAAGTGAGAACAGTGCGATGCCGCCGAGGAACACCCGGCGGCGGCCGAGGATGTCGCCGGCGCGGGCGCCGAGCAGCAGCAGGCCGCCGAAGGTCAGCGTGTAGGCGTTGATCACCCAGGACAGCCCGTCGGCGGAAAATCCGAGGGAGGTCCGGATGTCGTGCAGCGCGACGTTCACGATGGTCGCGTCGAGTACGACCATGAGCTGGCAGGTGAGGATGACGGCGAGCACGAGGGACTGCCCGCCGCGCGGCGGCGCGCTGCGGGAGCCGGTGAGCAGGGAGCGGGTCTGTGATGCGACGGTCACGAGCACGACCTTCGGGTGCGACGGAGTAATGTAGCTAAGCGGATGGAGCCTCCGGTACATCACGATACGGAGGCTGCCTCCGGTTAGCAAGTTGATTTCCAGGGAGGTACGCGGTGTCGCAGACCACTGACGCCGCGATGCCGGTCGCCCGACCGCTGCGCGCGGACGCCCAGCGCAACCGCGACGAGCTGCTGCGCCGGGCCACCGAGGTGTTCACCGAACGCGGCACCGAGGCCTCGCTCGAGGAGATCGCGCGGCGGGCCGGCGTCGGGATCGGCACGCTCTACCGGCACTTCCCGAGCCGCGACGTCTTGATCGAGGCTGCCTACCGGCAGGAAGTCGAGACGTTGTGCGACGGCGTCGACGAGCTGCTGGCGCACCACCCGGCCGACGAGGCGCTGGCCTTGTGGATGCGCTCGTTCGCGGTCTACGTCGTGCACAAACGCGGCATGGCGACCGCTCTGAAGTCCTTGCTCGGTGTCGACTCGCCGCTGTTCGTCCAGAGCCACGACCGCATCCGAGGGGCCATCGGCAAGCTGCTCGACGCGGCCGCCCGGAGCGGAGCCGTCCGTGACGACATCGCACCCGACGATCTGCTGCGTGCCATGGGCGGCATCTGCATGGCCGCCGACACAGCCGATCCGTCCGGCCGCACCGATCGCCTGATCGGTCTGTTGATCGACGGCCTGCGTTACGGCGCGCCCGGCGCCGGCCGGTCCTGATCGGCCAGTAACTCGTGCAGTTCGGCGATCAGTTCGATCGGTGAGCGCACCGCGCGGCCGAACCGCAACCGGACCGTGTGCCCGCCCGAGTGGTCGAGCCAGGTCAGCGACAGTCCGTACTCGTCCGGATCGCGCACCTGCGCTGCCAGGATGTCCTCGACCGCCTGGCCGGATCGCGCTGCCGCGCACCCGCGCAGTCGGTCGGCGTGTCGGGTGTTGAGATGTTCGGTGACGCGCCGCGCGGTGTCGGCCACCGGGTCCGGTGACGCCGCGAGATAGCGCGGCACCGGCACCTCGATGCGGGCCGGGCGTCCGCCGTTGCCCCGGGCCACCTCGAGGTGGACGGTGCCGATCTCCAGCTCGACGACGTCGACCGCGCGCCCGTCGGCGTGCGCCGTGCCCACCACCGAGAGCCAGCCGCTGAGCACGACGGTGCGTCGGCTGTGGCGACACGCCGGCGCGGCCGCTTCGAGCACCGCCCGCGGTGCGGCCCGGGCAGCGAGGGCGAGGGGTTCGTGCGGTTCGCACAGAAACCGCGGCCGGCCACCCTCCTCGTAGACCAGGATTCCGTCGTGGGTCGGCGCACCGACGCCCTCGACGTGCAGGACGCCGCCGGTCGTGGTGGCGAGCGCGCGGCGCGCCTGATGGGCGAGACAGTCGGGATCGCTCATGACCGCTCGCCGTCGGTGCGGCGCTCGAGCGCTGCGGGGCTGAAGGTGTCGCCGAGCAGGTGCTCGCACACCGCTGCGGTCAGCGAGCAGGCGCCGTCGGCAGCCCGCTCCGGGCGATCGTCCTCGACCTTGGGCAGGCCTCGGGTCGTGCTGTTCGTCCGCGGCACCGGCGCTCACCTCCACGAGTTAGGTAAGGCTAACCTAATTCATGACGAGCGGACAGACCGGCGTGCGGTATCAGTTGCCGAGCAGTTTGCCGACCATCTGTGCCATCCGGGACGGTCGGCCGCTGCGCTGCTCGGCGTGATCGGCCCAGGTCATCGCCTGCAGGCCCGCGTTCGCGCCGAGCCAGCGCGCCGGTTCGGGTTCCCAGTTGCGGCTGCGATGGCCGACCCACGGCAGCGCGGTGCGCTCGGTACGCCGGCCGGTGATCAGATCGGCGAGCGTCCGGCCGGCCAGATTGGTGGTGCTCACCCCGTCGCCGACGTAGCCACCCGCCCACGCGAAACCCGTGGCCGCATCGAGGCCGACGGACGCGTGCCAGTCGCGGGCGATGCCGAGCGGGCCGCCCCAGCGATGCGTGATCGCCGCGTCGCGCACCGCCGGGAACAGCTCGACGAGCGTGCGGCGCAGCGCGTCGAACACGCTCGGCACCCGGTCGTAGTCGCTTCGGATGCGCGACCCGAAGTGATAGGGCGCGCCGCGGCCGCCGAAGACCAGACGGCCGTCGGCGCTGCGCTGGCCGTAGATGATCAGATGCCGGAAGTCGCTGAACGTCTCGCGCTCGCGCAGTCCGATGTCGTCCCACACGGCGGCGTCGAGTGGTTCGGTGGCGATGATCAGCGAGTAGACCGGGGCGATCGCGCGGCGGCTGCCGGCGAGTGTGGCGGTGTAGCCCTCGGTGGCGCGCACCACGAAATCGGCGCGGATGTCGCCGACGGCTGTTCGGACCCGATGCGGCTCGACGCCGAGCGCCGGGGTCTGTTCATAGATGCGCGCGCCTCGACCGTCGATCACGTCGGCGAGTCCGCGCACCAGCGCCGCCGGCTGGATCGCGGCGCAGTGCGGCGTGTAGGTGGCGCCGAGCACGTCGGTGGCGGCGAGCCGGGCGCGCGCCTCGGCGGCGTCGAGCAATCTGGTGCCGAGGCCGAACGCCTCGGCCTCCGCGACCTCCTCGCGGGCGCGGGCGAGCTGCGGCTCGGAGCGGGCGAGCACGATCGTGCCGCCCGTCGCGATATCGGCGTCGATGTTCTCGGCGGCCGCGACCTTGGCCACCTCGGTCACCGAGTCGCGCATGGCGCGGTGCTGCGCGACGGCGGCGTCGTGCCCGGCCTCGCGCGCCATGCGCGACGCGGCGACCGGGTAGAGCGCCGAACACCAGCCGCCGTTGCGCCCGGATGCGCCGAACCCGGCGATCTCGCGCTCGACGATCGCGATCCGCAGGTCAGGTCGGGCTACCTGTAGGTAGTAGGCCGTCCACAAACCGGTGAACCCGGCACCCACGATGGCGACGTCGACGTCCGTGGGTCCGGTCAGCGGCGCCCGTGGAGTCAGCGGCTCGGCGAGCTGGTCGAACCACAGCGACAGTCTGCGGTAGTCGGTCATCCGCGGTGATCAGGCGAGGACGGTGTCCAGGTCGACGGCGTCGTAGCCATGCGCCTCGGCCACCGGGGCATTCGTCAACTGACCCTCGTGGGTGTTCAGCCCGAGTGCGAGGGCAGGGTCACTGCGCAGTGCATCACGCCAACCCCGATTGGCCAGCTCCACGGCGTACGGCAGCGTGACGTTGGTCAGCGCGTAGGTCGACGTGTGCGGCACCGCGCCGGGCATGTTGGCGACGCAGTAGAACACCGAATCGTGCACCCGGTACGTGGGGTCGGCGTGCGTGGTGGGCCGCGAGTCCTCGAAGCAGCCGCCCTGGTCGATGGAGATGTCCACGAGGACCGAGCCCGGCTTCATCCGCGACACCAACTCGTTGCTGATGATCGTCGGCGCCTTGGCACCCGGCACGAGTACGGCGCCGATCACGAGGTCGGCATCGAGGACGGCGCGTTCCACCTCGTAGGCGTTCGACGCGATGGTCTGGCAGTGGCCCTGGTAGATCGCGTCCATCTGGCGCAGCCGGGCGACGTTCTTGTCGAGCAGCAGCACCTCGGCCTGCATGCCGAGCGCGATGGCGGCGGCGTTCTGGCCGGACACACCGGCGCCGATGACGACGACCTTGGCCGCGTAGACGCCGGGCACGCCGCCCATCAGCGTGCCCCGGCCACCGCCCTGGCGCATCAGGTGGTACGAGCCGACCTGGGGCGCGAGCCGGCCGGCGACCTCCGACATCGGCGCGAGCAGCGGCAGCGAGCCATCGGGCAGTTGCACGGTCTCATAGGCGATGCCGGTGGTGCCCGCGGCCAGCAGCGCATCGGTGCACGGCTTGTCGGCGGCCAGGTGCAAGTAGGTGAACAGCACCTGGTCCTTCCGCATCCGGTGGTACTCCTCGGCGATCGGCTCCTTGACCTTGAGCACCATGTCGGCGGTGCCCCACACGTCGTCGGCCGTGTCGAGGATCTGCGCCCCGGCGGCGACGAAGTCCGCGTCGGTGATCGCCGAGCCGACGCCGGCCTCGCGCTCGAGGTAGACGGTGTGACCGTTGCGGGTGAGCTCGTGCACCCCGGAGGGGGTGATCGCGACCCGGAACTCGTTGTTCTTGACCTCGCGGGGGACGCCGACCTTCATCGCTGTCTACTCCTCGTGCTGAGCTAGTGAGGCCACCAGAATGAAGGATCGCGAGATGAGACGCGACAGATTCGACGAAAATTCTGTACTTTACCTCCATGTCATCCAGAAGTTCGCTCGTTTCCCGGCAAGCGGCAACCGGGCCGAATATCGTTCGGCGCCCACTCGACGAGATCGACCGCCGCCTGCTTCGCGAACTCGCCGCGGATGCCCGAATACCGAACAATGCGCTGGCCGAGCGCGCCGGCATCGCGCCGTCGACATGCTTAGGGCGGGTGCGCGCGCTGCGCGAGAGCGGGGTGATCCGCGGCTTCCACGCAGACATCGACCCGGCCGCGCTCGACCGGCCGATCCAGGCGATGATCTCGGTGCGCCTGCAGTCCTCGGCCCGCAGCCACATCGCCGAGTTCATGGCCAAGATCGCGCAACTGCCGGAGGTGCTCAACGTGTTCTTCCTGGGCGGCGCAGATGACTTCCACGTGCACATCGCCGCGCGCAGCACCGACAACCTGCGCGACTTCGTGGTGATCAACCTCAGCCGCGACCCCGACGTCGCGCTCACCGAGACGAGCCTGATCTTCGATCATGTCCGGGCCGGCCTGGCCCATTGAACCGAGTTTGCGCGCCGCGCGTTCTCGATCCTGTAGGAAGTCGCCGATGAGGACTACGAGGTATCGATGCCAACCGTGATCTTCGGTTTGCCCGCGCACGTGCTGCTGATCCACGCGGTCGTCGTGCTGGTCCCGCTCGCGGCCCTCATGCTCGTGGCGAGCGCGGTGTGGCCGGCAGCGCGGGCACGGTTGGGCGTGCTCACCCCGATCGTGGCGCTCATCGCGCTCGTGCTGGTCCCCGTCACGACCCATGCGGGTGAGTACCTCGAGGGACCATCTGGGCTTCACCAACGCTGCGATCCGCCGGCACGCCGAACTCGGGGACACGTTGCTGCCGTGGGCGATCGCGCTGTTCGTGGTCGCCGCGGCGGTATGGGTGCTCGGCCGGCGCTTCGAGCTGAGCTGGAATCCCGGTGGGGCGCGATCGTCGGAGCGTGCCGGATCTGCGGAGTCACTCGGTTTCAGCGACTCCAGCGTGCTGACCGAACGGCCGGCGACGAAGACCGTCGTTCCGGTGTGGGTCACCGCGATCGTCGCGGTCGCGTCGATCGCCGTCGCCGTCGGCACGGTGATCACGATCTATCGCATCGGCGATTCCGGCGCCCATGCGGTCTGGAACGGCGTGGTCAAGAAGTAGCGTCGCCGCGGCCGACGCCGAACGCGAGGAGTCGCGCGCTGCTCGGTTGCAGTGCGGCCCACTCGCCCGTCGGTTCGTAGATCGCAACCGCGCTCGTCGGAAAGCCACTGCGCAACTCCCGCCGCGCGGCCGGGTCGCCGGACCCGTCGTCGAGTGCCTCGGCGAGCTCGCCGAACGACGGGTTGTGCCCGACGAGCACGAGCGTGCGGATCGTCGTCGGGGTGTCCTGGACGGCTGCGAGCAGCGAGTCGACCTCGTTGTCGTAGATCCGGTCCTCGACGACCGTCTCGGTTGCCTGCAGGCCGGTGCCCGACCACGTCTGACGGGCCCGCAGCGCCGGCGACACCAGCGCCCGGTCGACCTGGATGCCCTGCCCGGCCAGGAACGCGCCGATCGCGGGCGCGTCGTGGTGCCCGCGCGCAGCCAGCGGTCGCTCGAGGTCGCTCGGGCCGTCCCCGGCCTTCGCGTGCCGGATCAGGACGAGGCGCTGGTCGGACATGTCGCCAGTCTCGCAGGTCCGCTGGTGCGTGCCAGACTCCGCGAGTGACCAGCGGCCTGCCCGACCCGGCGATCGTCGTGCTGGTCGGTGCGTCGGCCGCAGGCAAGTCGACCTGGGCCCGGCGCGCATACCGCGCGTCGGAGATCGTCTCCTCCGACGATCTGCGCGGAGTCGTCGGCAGCGGCCGCCATGATCTCGACGCCTCCACCGATGCGTTCCGGCTGCTCGACGACATCGTCGACGCCCGCGCGCGCCGCGGTCTCACCTGCGTGATCGACACGCTCGGCCTCGACGCCGAGCGCCGCCGTGGTTACCTCGCGGTGGCCGTTGCGCACGGTCTCCCGGCGGTCGCTGTCGTGTTCGACGTGCCCAGCGGCTTGGCGCGTGAGCGTAACGCCGCACGCGACCGGCCGGTGCCGGCGCCGGTGCTCGCCGCCCAGCTGCGGCGCGCGCAGCAGGCCCGCGAGGAGGTGACCGCCGAGGGCTGGGACCAGGTGCTGACCGTGGCCGCCGAACTGCCGGGCCTGTCCGAGCCGACGCTCACGGCGGCGGCCCCCGCGACCGCGCAGCGGTCCGGCCCCGAAGTGGTCTTGCAGCTGTCGCGATTCCCCTGGGGCACGCGGCCGCGGGAGTGGTTGCGCGAGGTCACCCTCGCCGCCGCAGACGCCGGGTTCACCGGCGTTGCGGTGATGGACCACCTCATCCAGATCCCGCAGGTCGACCGGGCGTGGGCACCGATCCCGGAGCCGTGGGTGACCCTCGGTGCGCTGGCGATGCTGGGTACCGGGTTGCGGATCGGCACGTTGGTGTCGCCGGTGACGTTCCGCTCGCCGGGCATCACGGCGAAGGCACTCGGCACGCTCGACGCTCTCAACGACGGCGGCACCTTCCTCGGGCTCGGGGCCGGCTGGTGGTCTCGCGAGCACGCGGCGTTCGGGTTGGACTTCCCGCCTGCCCGCGAGCGGCTCGATCGCCTCGCCGCGGCGATCGAGACGGTGCGCGCGCTCACCGGGCCGGGCACCAAGCCGTACACGGGCGCGCGGGTCGCCCTGCCTGAGACGACCTGTTATCCGCGGCCGGCCGGGCGGGTCCCGATCATCGTCGGTGGCCGCGGCGAGCGGACCCTGCGCCTCGCCGCGCGGCACGCCGACGCGGTGAACGTCCCGTCCGACGCGGACTCGATCGTGCGGGCGCTCGAGATCGTGCAGCAGGAATGCGCCGCGATCGGCCGCGACCCGTCCGAGGTGGCGCTGACCGTGCTCGATCTCCCGGTCTGCGGTCGCGACCGTGACGAGGTGTGGTCGCGTGTCGAGCGGCTGCGCGGGCGCACCGCGGCCGCGACCTACGCACGGACGCACCATGCCGGGACCTACGAACAGCAGCGGCAGCGCTACCTCGACCTCGGCGAACGCGGGGTGAGCACCGTCTTCGTCGCGCTCGCGCACCTGGAGACCGCCGCGGACGTGCTCGCGGCCGCGCCGCTCATCCCGCGATGATCATGCCCGCACCCGCACCCCGGCGACGGTGCGTGCATGATCATCGGGGTTTCAGAGGTAGTTCAGGGCCTCGGTGAGCACCGACCGCAGGATCTGCTCGATCTCGTCGAACTCCGGCTGGCCGATGATCAGCGGCGGTGCGAGCTGCACCACCGGGTCACCGCGGTCGTCGGCGCGGCAGTAGAGCCCGGCGTCGAACAGCGCGCGGGACAGGAAGCCGCGCAGCAGACGCTCGGCCTCGTCGTCGTCGAACGTCTCCTTGGTGGCCTTGTCCTTGACGAGTTCGATGCCGTAGAAGTACCCGTCGCCGCGCACGTCGCCGACGATGGGCAGGTCGTAGAGCTTCTCGAGCGTCGCCCGGAATGCGCCCTCGTTCTGCAGCACATGCTGGGTCAGACCCTCGCGCTCGAAGATGTCGAGGTTCTTCATGGCGACCGCGGCCGACACCGGGTGCCCGCCGAAGGTGTAGCCGTGCGGGAAGGAGTTGTTGCCGGACCAGAACGGCTCGGCGATGCGGTCGCTGACGATCGTCGCGCCGATGGGGGAGTACCCGCTGGTCATGCCCTTCGCGCAGGTGATCATGTCCGGCACGTAGCCGAACTTGTCGCAGCCGAACAGCGTGCCGAGCCGGCCGAACGCGCAGATCACCTCGTCGGAGACCAGCAGCACGTCGTGGCGATCGCAGATCTCGCGCAGGCGCTGGAAGTACCCGGGCGGCGGCGGGAAGCAGCCGCCGGAGTTCTGGACCGGCTCGACGAACACCGCGGCGACGGTGTCCGCGCCTTCCATCTCGATCGCGCGCTCGATGTCGTCCGCGGCCCAGCGACCGAAGGCCTCGTAGTCGTCGCCGTGCTCGGGCGCACGGTAGAAGTTGGTGTTGGCGGCCTTGTGGGCGCCGGGAACGAGCGGCTCGAAGTACTTCTTGGCATCCGGGATGCCGGTGATCGACAGCGCGCCCTGCGGGGTGCCGTGGTAGGCGATCGAGCGGCTGATCACCTTGTGCTTCATCGGTTTGCCGACGAGCTTGAAGTACTGCTTGGCGAGCTTCCAGGCGGTCTCGACGGCCTCGCCGCCGCCGGTGGTGAAGAAGACCTTGTTCAGGTCGCCGGGGGCGTTGTCGGCGAGCCGGTCGGCGAGCTCGATCGCCGGCGGGTGCGCATAGGACCACAGCGGGAAGAACGCGAGGTTCTTCGCCTGCTCGTAGGCGGCGCGGGCCAGCTCCTCGCGACCGTGCCCGGCCTGCACGACGAACAGGCCGGCGAGTCCGTCGAGATAGCTGCGGCCGTGGGCGTCGAAGATGCGGGCGCCCTCACCGCGCACGATCGTCGGCACCTCGGCGTCGGCGTAGGACGACATGCGGGTGAAGTGCATCCACAGGTGCTCGCGCGCGTCGGCGGACAGCTTGTCGGTGTCGTGCGTGGCCGCGCTCGTGTCGGTCGGGGTGGTGGTCATGCGGTTGTCTCCTGTGTCGGGTCTCCCGTAGGCCGGGAGCCCCAGTTGTAGGTCTGCTTCACGAGTTTCAGATACAGAAATGTCTCGGTGCGGGTCACGCCGTCGATGGAGCGGATCTGGCCGTTGACGAGACGCAGCAGGTGCTCGTCGTCCTCGACGACGACCTCGGCGAACAGGTCGAACGAACCTGCGGTCACGACGATGTAGTCGACCTCGTCGAGCTGGGCCAGTTTGTCGGCAACGCTCTCGATGTCGCCGCTGGCCGAGATCGCGATCATCGCCTGTCGGGCGAAGCCGATCTGCATCGGATCGGTGACCGCGACGATCTGCATGACCCCGGAGTCGACCAGCTTCTGCACCCGTTGGCGCACCGCTGCCTCGGACAGTCCGACTGCCTTGCCGATCGTGGCGTAGGGCCGTCTACCGTCCTCCTGCAGTTGCTCGATGATCGCTCGGGACACGTCGTCCGGGACACCGCGTTGGCTCGATGTCACCGCTGTGACCTCTCTTTGACGACTGAATCCGTCGTCGCAAGCGTATCAGACGACGAAACCCGTACCTGTGCGCGCGTCATGTCTCGTCCGGGACCAGCGTGGGCGTGTCGGCATTGAGGGTCTGGCCGCGGAAGAAGGCCGGGCGCCTTCGCCTGCCAGATGAACATGAGCACGATGCCGATGACGAACGTGCCGACGCCGAGCAGGAACACCCCGCCGATACCCCAGTGCGGGGCGAACGGCATCTTCCAGCCGGTGTAACTGGTGCTGACATCGCTCGGGTACAGCCACGCGTCGTGCACGCTCCACAGCAGCGCGAAGAACAGGATGAGGCCGCCGAGCAATGGCACCAGGCCCTGGAACACGAAGTTTCGCGGGCTGCTGGTGAGGTTGTGGCGGTAGTACCACGCGCAGGCGAAGCCGGTGAGCCCGTAGTAGAAGGCGATCATCATGCCGAGCGCTGAGACGCAGTCGGCGATCACGCTCGTGGCGTTGCTGGTGTAGTTGAGCATGACGTAGAGCACGATCGAGACTCCGCCGAAGGCGAGGGTCGACACCGACGGTGTCAGGTGCTTCGGATGGATCTTGGCGAACGCCTTCGGCAGCGCCTTGTACACGGCCATCGACAGCGAGGTGCGGGCGGTCGGCAGGATCGTCGTCTGCGTCGATGCCGCCGCCGAGGTGAGCACCAGGAACAGCAGCAGATGCTCCATCGTCGTGCCGTAGGCGCTGTCGCCGAACACCGACTTCCCCAGCCCGTTGAAGATGTCGCCCCAGTTGTCCTCGTTGTTGAGCCCGATCCCCTTGTCGCCGACGCCGCCGAAGGCCTGCGACGCGACGGTCATCAGCGTGTAGGTGCTCACCAGCAGCAGCGTCGAGATGACCGCGGCCCGGCCCGGCGTCTTGTGCGGGTCCGCGGTCTCCTCGTTCACCGCGACCGCGCTGTCCCAACCCCAGTAGATGAACAGCATCAGGATCAGGCCGCGCACGAAGTCGGAGAAGGAGTCGATGTTGAACGGGTTGAACCACGACCACGACGGGTCGATGGCCTGCGGGCCGGCGGTGCCGTTGCCCACCTTCACCAGGGCGGTGACGGCGAAGATCAGCAACACGATCAGCTCGATAACGAGGAAGAACTGCTGCAGGCGGGCCGACAGTTCGACACCGACGTAGCAGATCCAGGTCATCAGCACGATCCACGCGACCCCGACGAGCAGCACCCAACCGCTCGTGGCGTTGCCGCCGATGCCGTCGGCGTTGAACAGCAGGAACAGGTACTGGCCGGCCACCTGCGCCAGGCTCGCCATCACCAGGATGTCTGCGGCGAGGATGCCCCAACCGCCGAGCCAGCCGGTCTTGGGGCCGAAGGCGCGGGTGGCCCAGGTGAAGGTCGTGCCGCAGTCCGGGTCGGCCTTGTTCAGCTCCTGGTAGCCGATCGCGATGAACAACATCGGGATGAACGCCAAGACCACGACGATCGGCGACTGCAGGCCGACGAAGGCGACGACGAAGCCGAGGGTGGCGGCCAGGCTGTACGCGGGTGCGGTGGAGGCCACGCCGATGACGACGCTGGACACCAGCCCGAGCGCGCCGGTCTTCAGACCCTTCGGCTGGTACTCCTGCCGCTCGCTGACCTCGGTCATGGACGTCTCCCTCCGTGGGCCAGAGCACCAGGCCTATGCGTTTATCGCACCGCACATCGTGTTGCGCAATGGTTTCCGCCGCATGAACTGACGACCGCGATGGATTTCGTAACAGTTCGGTCCCTATAGTGCGTGGGTGCTCGGCGCGGATTACGGTGCCCGCAACGACGAGACCAGGGAGTCAGATGAGTCTGCTCGACAAGTCGAACGGTGTGGACGATGCCTCCGCGAACACGTTCGTGACCGACGGTAATCACACCGACGACACTGCGATACCGGCCATCGAGCTGGTCGGCATCGCGAAGCGTTTCCACTCCCGGCGCGGCGTCGTCACCGCGGTCGAACGAGTCGATCTCACCATCGGCGAGGGCGAGTTCTTCTCCCTGCTCGGGCCCTCCGGATGCGGAAAGACCACCACACTGCGGATGATCGGTGGCTTCGAAGAACCCACGCAGGGGCAGATCCTGCTCTACGGCAAGGACGTCGTCGGGGTGCCGCCCAACCACCGTGACGTGAACATGGTGTTCCAGTCCTACGCACTGTTCCCACACATGTCGGTGTTCGACAACGTCGCGTTCGGACTGCGCCGCAAGTCGGTCGGCCGGCAGGAGATCGGCTCGCGGGTGAACGAGATGCTCGAGTTGGTGCAGCTCGACGGCAAGTCCGACCGCCGCCCGCGAGAGCTGTCCGGCGGCCAACAACAGCGAGTCGCGCTGGCGCGAGCGTTGGTGAACCGGCCGCGGGCGCTGTTGCTCGACGAGCCGCTGGCCGCACTGGACCTCAAGTTGCGCCAGGCCATGCAGATCGAGCTCAAGCGCATCCAGCGCGAGGTCGGCATCACGTTCATCTTCGTGACCCACGACCAGAACGAAGCCTTGACGATGTCCGACCGGCTCGTCGTGATGAATGCCGGCCGGATCGAACAGCTCGGGTCGCCGCGCGAGATGTACGAGCGGCCGCGCACCCGGTTCGTGGCCGGGTTCATCGGCACCTCGAACCTGATCAGCGGGACGGTGCGCGAACTCGACGGCTCGACCGCGGTCATCGACACCTCGGCCGACGAGCTGTTGGTGGCGCCCGACGCGGTCGACGTCGGCGCCGAGGTCGGCAAGCCGCTCGACGTCACCGTCCGGCCGGAGAAGATCGTCATCTCGCCCGATCACCCGGAGCCGGGCTACTGCGCGATCCGCGGCCGCGTCTCGGAGGTCGTGTACCTCGGCACCTCGACGCAGTACGCGGTGCGCACCGCCGACGGCAGCGACCTGCTCGTGTTCTTGCAGAACGCGTCGGATTCGCGCGACATCGCCGAACGCGAGCAGGAGGTCTGGCTGTCGTGGCGCCCCGAGCACACGTTGCCGCTGGCCACCGATGCCTCGCAACAGCGCGACGCGGTGGAGGTCTCGGCATGAGCGAGGCACCCGATCACCTGACGCCGGACCTGATCCGGGGCCTGACCGCACCGCGCGTCTCGCGCCGCCGCATGCTCCAGCTCGGCGGCCTGGGTGCGCTCGGCGCGGCGCTGTCGGCCTGCAGCATCGCCGGCGCGCCGCACAGCGAACTCGGGCTCAACGCCGCCCGCAAGGAGATCGCGAAGTTCTGGGCCGAGCACAAGAAGCCGAGCCGGCCAGCTCGACTTCGCCAACTGGCCGCTCTACATCGACGTCAGCGACAAGAACAAGAGCGACCACCCGACCATCGACCGGTTCACCAAGGAGACCGGGATCAAGGTCAAGTACAGCGAGGTCATCCAGCAGGTCGACACCTACTTCGGCAAGATCCAGCCCGAGCTCGCGTCCGGGCAGGGCACCGGCTACGACCTGATGGTCATCACCAACGGGCTGTACCTGGACAAGCTGATCGAGCTCGACTACCTGGTTCCGCTCGACCAGAACGCAATGGTGAAGTTCTACGCCAACGCCAGTGACCTGGCCAAGAACCCGAGCTTCGACCGCGGCAACGTCTACACCATGCCGTGGCAGTCCGGGATGACCGGCATCGGCTACAACCCCAAGAAGCTGGGCCGCAAGATCACGAGCTGGCAGGACCTGCAGGACCCGTCGCTCAAGGGCAAGATCGGCATGTTCGGCGACACCGAGGACATGCCCGGCGCTGCGCTGCTGGCCATCGGCGTCGCGCCGGAGACCTCGCAGGTCGCCGACTGGCACAAGGCGGCGGCCTGGCTGAAGAAGCAGCAGCCGCTGGTGCGCAAGTACTACGAGCAGGACTACATCGACCCACTGTCCAAGGGCGACATCTACGCCACCATGGCGTGGTCCGGCGACATCTTCCAGGCCAACGCCTCCGGCGCGACGCTGGAATTCGTGGTGCCGAAGGAGGGCGCGCTGATCTGGTCGGACAACATGTGCATCCCCGCGCATGCGTCCCACCCGCGCGACGCGATGACCTACATGGACTGGGTGTACCAGCCCGACGTCGGAGCCGACATCGCCGAGTACGTCAACTACATCACCCCGGTCGCCACCGCCCAGGCGGTCATCGAGAAGCGGGCCAAGCAGGCCACCGGCGACGACCGCAAGGTCCTCGAGGAACTCGCGACCAGCCCGTTGGTGTTCCCGAGCAAGGCCGACTTCGCCAAGCTGCACCGGTACCGCACGCTCACCAAGGCCGAGCAGCTGGTCTGGAACGGCATCTTCGAGCCGATCTACCAATCATGACGGCGACCGCACTCGAGTCCGTCGAAGGGGTCGCGCCGGTCCGCCGCCGGAAGGGCGGCCGGCTGCGCGGCAAGCTCACGCCGTACTGGCTGGTGCTGCCGGGCTGGCTCTGGCTGGTGATCTTCTTCGTCGTCCCGGCCGTGGTGATGCTGTCGGTGTCGACGATGAGCGGAGACATCGACAACGGGTTCAAGCAGACCTTCGCGTGGCACACGTACTCGGATGCCTGGAGCGACTACCACACGCAGTTCATCCGGTCGCTGGTCTACGGACTGATCGCAACCGTGCTCTGCATTGTCATCGGCTACCCGGTCGCGTACTGGATCGCGTTCCGGGG
Organism: uncultured Actinomycetota bacterium; assembly: GCA_963850835.1. Taxonomy (GTDB): domain Bacteria; phylum Actinomycetota; class Actinomycetes; order Mycobacteriales; family Jatrophihabitantaceae; genus Jatrophihabitans. The sequence continues at coordinate 171,713 of CAWKNB010000017.1, forward strand.
CGGGGCGCACAAGTCCAGCCTGTTGTTCCTGCTGCTCCTGCCGTTCTTCGTCTCCTTCGTGATCCGCACCCAGTCGTGGAACTTCATCCTGTCCGACAACGGCATGGTGCTCTCGCGGCTGAAGGACTGGGGTTGGGTGAGCGCCGACTTCCACATCCTGCAGACTCCGGTCGCCGTGCTCGGCGGCCTGGTCTACAACTTCTTGCCGTTCATGGTGCTGCCCATCTACGTCGCGCTGGAACGGATCGATCCGGCGCTCCTGGAAGCGGCCGCCGACCTCTATGCTTCGAAATTCGAAGCATTCCGCAAGGTCGTCCTCCCGCTGTCGCTGCCCGGCGTGTTCGCCGGTGTGCTGCTCACGTTCGTGCCGGTGGCCTCCGACTACGTGAACGCGTCGATCCTGGGCGGCCCCAACACGACGATGATCGGCAACGTCATCCAGACGCAGTACTTCACCAATCTGAACTACCCGACCGCGGCGGCGCTGTCGTTCATCCTGATGGCGATCCTGCTGGTGGGTGTGGCGATCTATGCGTGGGCGCTGGGCACCGACGACGTCCTCGATGCGGCGGTGGCGTGATGACGTCACCGCCGAGGCGCTTCGCTCCTCGCACCCGAACGCTGGGACGCCACCTCCGGTCCGCAAGCCCAAGCGGAAGTACGGGCGGTGGGTGCTGCCGCTGTGGGGCTGGGCGGTGATCGTGTGGCTGTCGCTGCCGATCATCGTGATGATCATCTTCGGGTTCAACGACACCACCGGCAAGTTCAACATCCGGTGGCAGGGCTTCACCCTGCACTGGTACCGCGACCTGTTCGACATCGACGACCTCACCACTGCACTGGTGAACTCCATCGAGATCGCCGTGATCACGACGGTGGTCGCCACGATCCTCGGCACCTTCCTGGGCATCGCCCTGGGCCGCTACCGGTTCCGCGGCTCCGGCTCGGTGACCCTGCTGATGTTCGCCAACATCGCGGCACCCGAGGTCGTGCTCGGCGCGGCACTGCTGAGCATGTTCCTGACGCTCGGCGTGCCGCGCGGGTTCTGGACGATCGTGGTCGCGCACGTGATGTTCAGCCTCGCCTACGTCGCCGTCACGGTGCGGGCCCGGATGGCGGGCATGGACCAGTCGCTGGAAGAGGCGTCGCGCGATCTCGGCGCAGGCCCGGTGACGACGTTCTGGAAGGTGACGCTGCCGTCGATCATGCCGGGTGTGATGGCCGGGGCCCTGCTGGCGTTCGCGCTCTCGATCGACGACTACATCATCACCAGCTTCAACGCCGGGAACACCGTGACCTTCCCGCTGTGGGTCTACGGCGCCTCGCGCACCGGCGTGCCGCCGCAGGTCAACGTGATGGGCACGCTGATCTTCCTGTTCGGCGTCATCCTGGCAATCACCGGCGCGGTGATGAACCGGCGCAAGCTCAAATGAACGCTGCGCGGGCGCTTGCGGATGCGAACCCGCTGTCGTTCTGGCTCGACTCCCCGGACGCCCCCGAGCCGCTGGCCCGGCTGTCCGGAAGCCACCGCGCCGATCTGGTCGTCGTCGGCGGCGGCTACACCGGGCTGTGGACCGCGCTGCTGGCCAAGGAGATCGACCCGACCCGCGATGTCCTGCTGCTCGAAGCCCGGACCTGTGGCTGGGCGGCGTCCGGGCGCAACGGCGGCTTCTGCGCGGCGAGCCTGACCCACGGACACGACAACGGTCTGAGCCGGTTCCCACACGACATGCCGGCACTCGAGCGGCTGGGGGCGCAGAACCTCGACGCCATCGAGAAAGCAGTCGGCGATTTCAGCATCGAGTGCGGGTTCGAGCGCACCGGCGAGCTCGAGGTGGCCACCGAACCACATCAGGTCGAATGGGTGCGCGAGAGCGCGAGCGCGGCGCAGGAACTCGGTCACGACGCGGTGTTCCTCGACCGCAACGAGGTCCGCGACGAGGTCGACTCGCCCACCTATCTGGCCGGCGCCTGGCACCGCGACCGCACCGCGCTCGTCGACCCGGCGCGCCTCGCCTGGGGCCTGCGTGCGGCTTGCCTGCGCCTCGGCGTCCGCATCGCCGAGGACACGCAGGTCCGCTCACTGCACCGGCGCCGGGCCGGCGTCACGGTCCGGACGCCGGACGCGACGATCGCGGCCGCCCGCGTGGCGCTGGCCACCAACGCGTTCCCGGGCGTGCTGCGCCGGATGCGGCCGTTCACCGTGCCCGTCTACGACTACGCGATGGTCACCGAGCCGCTGTCACCCGAGCAGCTGGCGTCCATCGGCTGGCGTCACCGCCAGGGCCTCGGCGACGTCTCGAACCAGTTCCACTACTACCGCCTCACCGAGGACAACCGCATTCTGTGGGGCGGCTACGACGCCGTGTATCACTGGCGCAACGGCCTGCGCGACGCTCTCGACCAGCGGCCGCAGACCTTCGAGAAGCTGGCCGCACAGTTCTTCGCCACCTTCCCGCAGCTCGACGGTCTGCGATTCACGCACACCTGGGGCGGCGCGATCGACACCTCGACCCGGTTCTTCGCCTTCCAGCGCGCCGCACTCGGCGGCCGGGTGGCCTACAGCATCGGCTACACCGGCCTCGGCGTGGGCGCCAGCCGGTTCGGTGCGGGCGTGATGCTCGACCTGCTGGACAGGCGCGACAGCGAGGCGCTGGGGCTGCGGGCCGTGCGCTCGCGACCGCTGCCGTTCCCGCCCGAACCGATGCGCTGGGTGGGCATCGAGCTCACCCGTCGGGCGCTCGCGCGCGCCGACCGCAACGAGGGTTGCCGCGGACCGTGGCTGCGGCTCCTGGACCGACTCGGGATGGGATTCGATTCATGAGGGTTTTGATCCTCGGCGCGGGCGGCGTCGGCAGCGCGGCGGCGCGCATCGCGGCTCGCCGGCCGTTCGCCACCCGGGTCGTCGTCGCCGACTACGACCTGGCACGGGCCGAAGCCGCCGTGGCCGCGACCGCCGACGATCGATTCGTTGCAGCGCAGCTGGACGCCTCGGACGAAGCGGCGATCCGGGCCCTCGTCGCGGCCGAGCAGATCGACGCCGTGCTCGGCGCCACCGACCCGCGGTTCACCATGCCGATCTTCCGGGCGGCGCTGGCCGCCGGCATCGACTACCTCGACATGGCGATGTCGCTGTCGCGTCCGCATCCGGAACACCCGTACGCGCAGACCGGGGTGATGCTCGGCGACGAGCAGTTCGCGCTCGCCGACGAGTGGGAGGCGAGCGGGCGGCTCGCCCTTGTCGGTATCGGCGTCGAACCCGGGCTGTCGGACGTGTTCGCCCGCTACGCCGCCGACCACCTGTTCAGCGAGATCGAGGAACTCGGTGTGCGCGACGGGGCGAACCTCGAGGTGAGCGGGTTCGAGTTCGCGCCGTCGTTCTCCATCTGGACGACCATCGAGGAATGCCTGAACCCGCCGCTGATCTGGGAACGTGAGCGGGGCTGGTTCACCACCGAGCCGTTCAGCGAGCCCGAGGTCTTCGACTTCCCCGAGGGCATCGGCCCGGTCGAGTGCGTCAACGTCGAGCACGAGGAGGTCGTGCTCATGCCCCGCTGGGTGAATGCCAGGAGGGTGACGTTCAAGTACGGCCTCGGCGCCGAGTTCATCGACGTGCTCAAGACGCTGCACAAGCTCGGCCTGGACCGCACCGAGACGGTGCGGGCCGGCGGGGTCGAGGTGAGTCCGCGCGACGTGGTGGCCGCATGCCTGCCGGATCCGGCCACGCTGGGCGACCGGATGACCGGCAAGACCTGCGCCGGACTGTGGGTGCGCGGCACCGGCACCGATGGCCGGCCGCGCTCGACCTACCTCTACCACGTGGTCGACAACGAATGGACCATGCGCGAGTACGGCAGCCAGGCCGTGGTTTGGCAGACCGCGGTCAATCCGATCGTGGCGCTCGAGCTCATCGCCGCGGGCACGTGGCGCGGCGCCGGCGTCCTCGGCCCCGAGGCTTTCGACGCGCAGCCGTTCCTGGACCTGCTCGGCGGGGAATACCAATCCCCGTGGGGCATGCGCGAGATCGAACGCGCCTGAGCGCATACCGGCAGCGACCGGGCCCTATGCGAAACCTACGGTAACGTAGCCGTAGGTATCCGACCCGATGGGAGGCCTCCGAGTGACCACACTCGAAGCACCGAACACGGCGGCCGGCGTTCAGTCGCGACTGCTGCACGAACTCGAGCCGGTGGTGTCGGCCAATCTCGACCGTCATCTCTCGCTGGCCAAGGAGTGGCACCCGCACGACTACATCCCGTGGAGCCGCGGACGCGACTTCGCGTTCCTGGGCGGCGAGGACTGGCAGCCCGAGGACTCGCCGCTCGACCCGGTGGCGAAGATCTCGATGACGGTCAACCTGCTCACCGAGGACAACCTGCCCTCCTACCACCGCGAGATCGCCACCCGGTTCGGCCGCGACGGCGCGTGGGGACAGTGGGTCGGCCGCTGGACCGCCGAAGAGGGCCGGCACGGGATCGCGATCCGCGACTACCTCGTCGTCACGCGCGGGGTCGACCCGGTCGAGCTGGAGCGGCTGCGGATGCAACACATGATCGCCGGCTACGACTCCGGCGACAAGACGGCGCTGCAGGGGATGGCCTACGTCTCGTTCCAGGAGCTCGCGACCCGGGTCTCGCACCGCAACACCGGCGCGGCCACCGGCTGCCCGATCGCCGAGCAGCTGCTCAGCCGCGTCGCCACTGACGAGAACCTGCACATGGTCTTCTACCGCAACCTGGTCGCCGCGGCGTTCGACCGCGCCCCGGACGCGGTGATGTGCGCGGTGCGCGACGAGGTCGTCGGCTTCCAGATGCCGGGCCAGGGGATGCCCGGCTTCGCCCGCAACTCCGTCGTCATCGCCAAGGCGGGCATCTACGACCTGCGGCTGCACCACGACGACGTCATCAGCCCGGTGCTGCGCTTCTGGAAGGTGTTCACCCGGACCGATCTCGGCCCGGAGGGCGAGGCGGCCCGCGAGGAGCTCGCCGCCTTCATGGCCGATCTCGACCAGCAGGCAACCCGATTCGTCGAGAAGCGGGAGAAGGCGCGTCAGCGCGCGGCCGCTGCCTCTTCGTGATCTGACCGATCGCACCCGGCGCCACCGTCTGACCGCCGCCGACCCCTCGCCGTGATCAAGAGCCGACATTGGTCGTCTCGCGACCAAAATGCGCTCTTGATCACCAGGGAGGGGGGCGGATCGGCTACTTGCGCCAGGCGTTGCGTCGCTGCTGCTGCATGTAGATCAGCCCGACGGCGAGGCCGCCCGCGGTCAGGCCCAGGAACAGCGCGCCCTGCAGGTTGTAGTGGGTGGCGGTCATCATCAGCAACAAGATCACGACGACGACCCAGCCGGCGATGATCGCCCACTTACCGAATTCGCCGTGCCAGCCCCAGTCCTCGGGGTGTTCGTTGGGGTGGTCGGCCAGGTAGTCGGCGGGCACCGACACGTCCGGCTCTTCGCCGTGGGTGGGACGGGTCACCTGCGCACTCCCTCGTCGACGGTCGGCTCGGCCTCCCATTCTGGCATCCCCGTCAGCGTGCCCGAGCGGCGCACCGCCGGCTCGATACCGTTGGGCCATGCGCATCACCGGACTCGGCCACGCCAGTGTGCTGATCGAGACAGCACACGGGTCGGTGCTCACCGACCCCTGGGTCAACCCGGCCTACTTCGGCTCCTGGTTCCCGTTTCCGGACAACTCGCAGCTGGATTGGGACACCTTCGGGAACGCGGACTACCTGTTCGTGTCGCATCTGCACCGCGACCACTTCGACCCCGAGAACCTGCGCAAGCACGTGTCGAAGAAGGCCACCGTGTTGCTGCCGGAGTTTCCGACCTCCGAGCTGGAGGACGCGCTGCGCGAGATCGGGTTCACCTCGATCGTGTCGCCGACGTCCGGAGAGGTCGTCGATCTCGACGGGCTGCAGGTGATGATCCAGTCGCTGACCTCGCCGACCGACGGTCCGATCGGTGACTCGTCGTTGTGGCTGTCCGACGGCGTGCAGACCGTGCTGAACCAGAACGACGCCCGGCCCTCCGAGCTCGATGCGGTCAAGGGGTTGGGCCCGGTCGACGGGTACCTGGTGCAGTTCTCCGGGGCGATCTGGTTCCCGATGGTCTACGAGCTCCCGGCGCGGGCCAAGCAGGCGATGGGACTGACCAAGCGGGAACGGCAGTTCGACCGCACGCTGCGCTACATCGACGAGCTCGGCGCCCGGTTCGTGTTCCCGACTGCCGGGCCGCCGTGCTTCCTCGACGAGGAGCTGTGGGGTTTCAACGACATCTTCGACGACGAGTCGAACATCTTTCCGGACCAGCCGGTGTACCTCGACTGGCTCGTCCAGAAGGGTCATGACGAGGGCCGGCTGCTGCTGCCGGGCACCGTGGCCGCGCTCGACGAGCCGGGCTGCCCGGTCACGCACCCCTACGACCCGGCTGACATCTACGCGTCGAACGAGACGAAAACTGCCTATCTGAAAGACATGCAAGCGCGCCGGATGCCGGAGGTGGAGGCACTGCGCGCCACCTGGGCGCACCCGGAGGTCGACATCCTCGGGTCGCTTCGCGAGTGGTTCGCGCCGCTGCTGATCGAGGCCGAGCACATCGCGGCCGGCATCGACGGCGGGGTGCGCCTCACCTGCGAGGACGCCGAACGCGGCGACGTCGACGTCCTGATCGACTTCGTGGCCTGCAACGTTCGCGCGTACGCGGGGGAGAAGGTGCGCTACCGGTTCCGGACCCGCCGCGCGTACGTCGAGCAGCTGATCGCGGAACACGAGATCGACTGGGTCAACTCGCTGTTCCTGTCCTGCCGGTTCTCGGCGCATCGCATCGGCCCGTACAACGAGTTCGTCTACGTGTTCTTCAAGTGCCTGTCCGAGGAGCGGCTGAACTACGCCGAGGGCTGGTTCGCCGAGCAGAACGCCGCCGAAGCGGCGGAGACCATCACGCTCGGCGAATGGGACCTGCAGCGGCGCTGCCCGCACCTGAAGGCCGACCTCACCCGGTTCGGCTCCATCGACGACGGCGTTCTGACCTGCCAGATGCACGGGTGGAAGTGGCGCCTCACCGACGGCAAGTGCCTCACCTCGGTGGGTCACGACCTGCGCTGCGCGCCGGCCGGCTCCCCGGTCCCGGGTGAGCCGATCCCGCCGGTCGAGCACCAGGACCACCGCGCCCAGCACGACGACGAAGTGCTCTACGGCGAGACCTGATCCCACTCGGCGAACCGCGTTCGCGCCGGAAGCCGGGCGCGCATGACCTCGACCGCCGCAGGGTTGTCGTCGACGAGCAGGAACCGCCGGTCCAACTCGGCGGCCACGGCGCCCGTGGTGCCGCTGCCGGCGAAGAAGTCCAGCACGCGGTCACCCGGGCGTGACGACGCCTGCACGACCCGACGGATGATCCCCATCGGTTTCTGATTCGGATATCCGGTCTTCTCGCCGCCGTTGGTGGGCACGATGGTGTGCCACCACACGTCGGTGGGCAGCTTGCCGCGCGCCGCCTTCTCCGGGCCCACCAGCCCCGGGGCCAGGTACGGGATCCGCTCTACCGCGTCCTGGTCGAAGAAGTGGCCGCCGGGCGTGCGGACGTAGACCAGGATCGTGTCGTGCTTGGCCGGCCAGCGATCGCGCGCCCGGCCGCCGAAGTCGTAGGCCCAGATGAGCTCGTTGAGGAACGCGTCGCGGCCGAACACGCTGTCGAGCAGCACCTTGACGTAGTGCGCCTCGCGGTAGTCGATGTGCAGGTAGAGCGTGCCGCTCGGCGTCAGCAACCGCTTGGCCTCGTGCACGAGCGGCTCGAGGGTGCCGAGGTAGTCGTCGTGGACGTCCAGATAGCCGCGCCGGCCGATCTCACTGGTCGCGTAGCGGCGACCGGCGAATCCGGTGCGGTCGCCCGCCTCGTCGCGCACCGTGCGCAGCGTGCGCCGCTGCTGCGTCTTGCCGGTGTTGAACGGCGGATCGACGTAGATCAGCTGGGCGAATGCGTCGGGCAGCGCCGGGAGCACCCGGGCGCAATCGCCCAGGAACACGGCGTCCTCGTCCGCGGCGACAGCTCCCACGGCGGCCAGCGTAGGTCTGTCGGTAGGGCCGGGGGGATTCGAACCCCCACTGGGCGGCACCTAAAGCCGCTGCCTCTGCCATTGGGCTACGGCCCCGCAGGTTCTCAGACTACGAGGTCGCTCAGTCGTCGACGCCGAGGTCACGGCGCAGTTTCGCAACGTGGCCCTTGGCCTTGACGTTGTACTGGGCGGTCTCGACGCTGCCGTCGGGGGCGACGACCACGGTGGAGCGGATGACGCCGGTGACCTTCTTGCCGTACATCGTCTTCTCGCCCCAGGCGCCGTAGGCCTCGAGCGTCGCCTTCGCCGGGTCGGACAGCAGCGGGAAGGTGACCGAGTCGCGATCGCGGAACTTCGCGAGCTTCTCCGGCTTGTCGGGAGAGATCCCGAGTACCGCGTACCCGGCGGCGGCCAGGGAGTCCAGGCTGTCGCGGAAGTCGCAGGCCTGCGTGGTGCAGCCCGGGGTCATCGCCGCCGGGTAGAAGTACACGATCACCTTCCGGCCGCGGTAGTCGGCGAGCGCGACGTCGTTGCCGTCGGCGTCGGGCAGGGTGAAATCCGGCGCGGGGTCGCCGGGGGACAGACGAGGCATGGCGCAACCGTACCGAGCGCAACGGCTAGGCTCCGCCAAGGCAACGGAGAGGGGCACGGGCGTGGCCGAGGAGCGCAGCGCGGAACAGATCCAGCGTGAGATCGAGCAGTCTCGCACCGCGCTGGCCGAGACCGTCGATCAACTGGCCTACCGCACCGACCCGAAGCGGATCGTCAACCAGACCAAGCAGCGATTGCGGGACAAGGCGAACACCACCCAGGGTCGGATCGTGATCGGCGCCGCCGGCGCTCTGGTCCTGGTGCTGGTGGTCCGCAGGATCCGCAAGGGGCGCCGGTCCGACTGACCCGCCACGCCGCGCGCCTGTCCACGAGGGTGGCGGCGGTGTGTCTGCGCGGTGAACAGCGGGCAAACTGCGAGGGTTAGGCTGCCCCGACCGCCTGATTTCCGCCCAGTAGCCCAGGGAGCGTCGTGCGATTCCGTTTGACGCCTCGGGACAACGCGTTCTTCGCGATGTTCACCGAGGCGGGCCAGAACGTCGCGGAGGCCGCGGAGGTGCTGGCAGGCCTGCAGGACCCGAATGCGAACCGGGCGGCCATCGCGAAGCAGCTGCGCGAGATCGAGCACGCCGGCGACGGGGTCACCCACCGGATCATGCGCCAGCTGAACACGAGTTTCGTCACGCCGTTCGACCGGGAGGACATCGGTCGGCTCGCCGCCGCGTTGGACGACGTGATCGACGTGATGGAGGCCGCCGCCGACTTCATCGTGCTGGCCGACGTCGGCAGACTGCCGCCGCTGATGTCCGACCAGATCGACCTGTTGGTGCGTTCTGCGAACGAGACAGCGTCGGCGATGGCGCGGCTCTCGACGCTGCGAGACCTCGAGCCCTACTGGATCGAGGTGAACCGTCTCGAGAACGAGGCGGACCGGATGTATCGCAAGTTGCTGTCGAAGCTGTTCAGCGGCGACTACGACGCGCTGACGATGGTGAAGCTGCGCGAGGTCGCAGACGGGTTCGAGGACGCCGCAGACGCGCTCGAGCACGTTGCCAATGCCGTCGAGACGATCGCGGTCAAGGAGTCCTGAGCAGTGGGCACCACCGCACTCGTGGTGGTGATCGTCGTGGTCGCGCTCGGCTTCGACTTCACCAACGGGTTCCACGACTCGGCCAACGCGATCGCCACATCGGTGTCCACCAAGGCGCTGACGCCGCGGGTGGCGCTGGTGATGGCCGCGGTCATGAACGTCGTCGGTGCGTTGATCTCCACCGAGATCGCGAAGACGATCGGCAGCGGCATCATCGATCCGCCGTCCGGGCGCTCGGGCCTGGTGCTGGTGCTCGCGGCCCTGTTGGGTGCAATCGTCTGGAACCTCGGCACCTGGTATCTCGGACTGCCGTCATCGTCCACACACGCACTGATCGGCGGCCTCGTCGGTGCCGCACTTGCGGAAACCGACGCTGTCAACTGGGACGGCCTCCTGGACAAGGTCGTCATTCCGATGGTGGTGTCACCGCTGATCGGATTCACCCTGGCCTACGTGCTCATGGTCGCGTTGCTGTGGATATTTCGGAAGGCGAATGCTCACCGGGCGAATCGGGGGTTCCGGTGGGCGCAGATCGCGTCAGCGGCGACCATGGCGTTCGGGCACGGCACGCAGGACGCGCAGAAGACGATGGGTGTCATCTTCTCGGCGCTCGTCGTGTCCGGATACCTCAAGTCCAGCGACGACATCCCGCTGTGGGTGATCATCGCTTCCGCGCTGGCGATCTCGGCGGGCACCTACTCCGGTGGGTGGCGGATCATGCGGACCCTGGGCCGGCGCATCTTCTCCCTCACGTCGACCAGCGGCTTCGCCGCGCAATCGGTGGCCAGCACGGTCATGCTCGCGACCGCGCACTACGGGCTGCCGGTGTCCACCACGCACGTCATTTCGTCGTCGGTCATGGGGGTCGGCGCGACCCGGCGGTTGTCGGCGGTGCGCTGGGGCGTGGCCGGGAACATCGTCGCCGCCTGGATCCTGACGATCCCGTGCGCCGCGGCGGTGGCCGCGCTCATCTGGGCGATCCTGAACCCGCTCCTCACCTGACCGGCAACCTGCGAAACGTGAGATGGTCGCCCGGCCGCAGCTGGGCGACCCGATCGAGGTTGTCGACCACGGCGATGACCGGATAGCCGCCGGTGACCGGCGCGTCGGGGCCGAACACGATCGGCCGGCCGTCGGGGGGCACCTGCACCGCCCCGGGCAGCATCGGCTCGCTGGGCAGTTCTTCGTGGTGCCTGCGGCGCAGCGCCGGGCCGTCGAGCCGCACGCCGACGCGGTCGGCGTCGCCGCGCACGGTCCAGGTGTGCTCGACGAACGCGCGCCGGGCCTTCTTGGTGAACCACTTGTGCCGTGGGCCGAACGTGACCGACAGCAGCGCCGGCCCGATATCGGTCGATGCTCCGGCGCCGCTCACCTCGCCCGTGGCCGCGGAGGCCGGGCCGATGTCGATCCGGTCGCCCGCGCGCAGGGGCACCGGGCCGAGACCGCTGAGCGTGTCGGTGCTGCGCGAGCCGAGCGTCGGCTCGGCCGCGAGGCCGCCGCGGATCGCGAGATAGCTGCGCAACCCGTCGGCCGGGTTGCCGAGGCGCACGAGCGAGCCGGCCGGGATCGTCACGGCGACGCCCCAGTCGGCATCGCTCGGGCACACGGCGCCGGTCAGGGCGATCGTCGCGGCGTCGACGAAGCGCACCGCGAGCCCGCCGAAGGTGACCTCGATCCCGGCAGCCTCGTCTGGATTGCCGACGAGGCGGTTCGCGAGCCGCAGCGCGTCGCGGTCGAACGCGCCGGAACACGGCACGCCGAGCGCGGCGTAACCGGGGCGCCCGAGGTCCTGCACGGTGGCCAGCGGACCGGGTTCGACGATCTCGATCATGCCGGGCGGAACCGGACTCGGGTGCCCGGCGTCAGCAGCGCGGGCGGATCGCGGGTCAGGTCCCACAGCGGTGCGTCGGTGCGGCCGAGCAGCCGCCAGCCGCCGGGGGAGGAGCGTGGGTAGACGCCGGTGAATTCGCCTGCGATGCCGACCGCGCCGGCCGGGACGCGGGTGCGCGGCTGCGCCAGACGAGCGACGTGCAGACGCTCGGGAAGGCCGGTGAGGTAAGCGAATCCGGGCGCGAACCCGCAGAAGGCCACGGTGTATTCGGCGTCGCTGTGCGCGCGCACCATTGCGTCCGCGTCGAGCCCGATCGCGGCAGCGGTGTCGGCCAGGTCCACGCCGTCATAGACCACGTCGATGGCGACGCTGTCACCCACCACGACGTCGCGGGCGGTGAGCGAGTCACCGATCCGCTCGACCTCGCCGCGGACGGTGGCGACGTCGCGCGCCGTGCCACAGCGGACAAGGACCGTGCGCGCAGCCGGCACCACCTCGATCACCTCGGGTCGGCCGCGCAGCGCCTCGGCCAGCGGCAGGACAGCGGCGCGGTGCCGCGGCTGGGCCAGCAGCGCCCGGGTCCCGTACCGCCGCACCTTCACCGCCCCGGCGCCTTCACCGGGGCGCCCTCACCGGGCGAACCGCTGCAGCTCGACGCCGGCGTCGGCCAGACGCTGCCGGGTGAGCTGGGCGAAATGCACCGCACCTGGCGTGTCGCCGTGCAGGCACAGCGACTGCGCCTCGAGCTGCAGGACCGTGCCGTCGGCCGCGGTCACCCGGTGGTGCACCGCCATCTCCACGGCCCGCGCGCTCACCTCGTCGGCATCGTCGAGCACCGAGCCGGCGCGGCTGCGCGGCATCAGCCGACCGTTGGGCAGATACGCACGGTCCGCGAACGCCTCGGCGACGAACGGCAGGCCCGCATTCGCTGCGGCGTCGGCCAGCGACGAACCCGGTAGCCCGAGCAGCGGGAGGCTCGCGTCATAGGCGGCGATGGCCTCGGCGACGGCCCCGGCCTGGGCCGGGTCGTCGACCGCGGTGTTGTACAGCGCGCCGTGCGGCTTGACGTAGGTGACCCGGATGCCGGCAGCGCGCGCACAGGCATCCAAGGCGCCGATCTGGTACAGCACGTCGGCGGCCAGCTCGCCGGGATCGACGTCGATGCGGCGCCGCCCGAAGCCGGCGAGGTCGCGGTAGCCGACCTGCGCGCCGACCGCTACCCCGCGCGCTGCCGCGCGCTCGCAGACCCGGCGCATCGTGACGGGATCGCCGGCATGGAAACCGCAGGCCACGTTCGCGCTCGTGATGACGTCGAGCAGCGCGTCGTCGTCGCCGAGCCGCCATACCCCGAACCCCTCGCCGAGGTCGGCGTTGAGGTCGATCACCACGCATTCACCGTAGCGACACCGAATCTCGGCCGGGGGTTGTGTCACCACACGGGGAGTCGGTTAGCATCGCGCGTAAGGCGTGCCTAACCTAAGTCGAGGCGATCCGCCGGAGAGGTTCGAGGCCGATGCTACCGACGTTCGTCATCGGGCTGCGCGAAGGCCTCGAGGCTGCCCTGATCGTCGGCATCATCGCGGCTTTCCTGCGCAAACAGGGCCGGATGGACCTCGTCCGGTGGGTGCTCGTCGGCGTGGGTGTGGCCGTGGTGCTGTGCCTGGCCGCGGGCATCAGCCTCGAGATCTACTCCCGCGATCTTCCGCAGAAACAGCAGGAGGGTCTCGAGACCGTCGTCGGCATCCTCGCCGTCGGCATGGTCACCTACATGGTCGTCTGGATGAAGCGGCACTCGCGCGAGCTCAAGGGCCAGCTCGAGGGGATGGCGGCCGACGCGCTGGCCAGCGGCCACAGCGGGTTCTCGGCCGGCAAGGCGATGGTGTTCATGGCCTTCCTCGCGGTGATCCGCGAGGGGCTCGAGACGGTCGTGTTCCTGCTCGCCGCGTTCAACGAATCGGGCAGCGGGGCGGCGGCCGGTTTCGGTGCGGTGCTGGGCATCGTCGTCGCCGTCGGCCTGGGGTACGGCATCTACCGCGGCGGCGTGCGGTTGAACCTGTCCAAGTTCTTCCGGGCGACCGGGCTCGTGCTGGTGCTCGTCGCGGCCGGACTGGTGGTCAACGCGCTGCACACCGCACACGAGGCCGGATGGCTCAACGTCGGCCAGGGCCGCACCGTGGACCTGAGCTGGCTGGTCGAACCGGGCACGGTCCAGGCCTCGCTGCTGACCGGCATGCTCGGCATCCAGAGCCGACCGGTCACCATCGAGCTGGTCGGCTGGCTGGTGTACCTGATCCCGGTCGGGGTCTACGTCGCGTGGCCGCCGGGCAAGACCGCGCCCGCACGGGCGCTGATGCGGATCAGCGCAGCGGTGTGCGTGATCGCCGCGCTGACCGCGGCAATCCTGGCGTGGGTCGCCCCGCCCGCCCCGCCCGCGCACCCGAGCACGCGCAGCGCAGACATCAGCGCGACGGTGCTCACTCGCGACGTCGACACCGCCACCGTGCGTACCCAGTCCAGAGCGCCGGTGGCCGGCACGGTCGGCGCGCCGGCCTCGTACCGGCTCGCGGCGGCCGGCACCGCACGCCACGGCGGGATCGACACGCAGGTGTACCGCGCCCGGATCTCGGGTGTGCGCCTGCCCGAGCTGCCCGCGACATTGACCCCGGGCCAGCTCGCCGCGCGCAACGGTGGGCGGCTGCCCATCGGCCTCAACGGCTCGAGCGGCGCGACGAACGCGTTGCCGGCGACGTATCGCGCGGTCACGTCGCTGACCGCGTGGTTGGACCTGCGCACGAACCGGGTGATCGATCTGTCGTGGTCGCAGCAGGTCACGGTGTCGGTCCGCGGAGCTTCGGGGAGCGTGTTCACCCTCGACCGTCCGGTGGCCGCCGCGCGCACCAGCTTCTCGGCCGCGGCGGTCGAGGCCGCCGCCGCTTCGGCACGCGCCGACCACGGCGACCTGGACCGCCGGTCACTGCTGCACACCCTGGCCTGGTGGTGCGTCGCGCTGGCCGTGCTGGCGGTGGCGTTCGCGGTGGCATTCGGGCTGGTCGTGCGACGCCGGTATCGCGATGCGGCAGGCGTGACCGAACCGGTGGAGACGCTCGTCCGTAGTTAGGTTAGGCTCACCTAACTGTTGTCGGCTGGAACCCTCGGAGACCGCATATGTCGCACCACATCCGCCCGTCCGTTCTGACCGCCCGGCGCTCGGTCCTGGGCGCCGTCGCCGGCGCTGCAGCAGTCGCCGGCCTGCTGGCCGGATGTTCGAGCTCGGGCGGGGGTGACGACACGGCGTCGGGCTCGGCGGCACCGTCGGGCACCGCCAAGCAGACGGGCGCCGACGCGCGGGTCGCGAACGTGACCATCACCTCGGCCAAGGGCTGCACCTCGGACAAGGCGCAGTTCCCGGCGGGCGCGATCACGATCAAGATCGTGAACAAGGACGCCACCGCGGTCAGCGAGGCGGAGTTGCTCAGCGGCGAGCGCATCCTCGGTGAGAAGGAGAACATCCCACCCGGGTTCTCCGGCGAGTTCGCGGTGAACGTGCCGGCCGGCTCGTACACCCTGTACTGCCCAGGTGCGGCCACCGAACGCACCACGCTGAAGGTCACCGGCAAGAGCTCGGGGACCACCGACACCACCATCGCCGCCTTGCTCAAGCAGGGCACGGACGGTTACGCGAAGTACGTGAACACGCAGGTGGCGGCGCTCTTGACCGCGGCGCAGGAGTTCGACAAGACGCTGCACGGCACCGACCTCGCAGCGGCGCAGGCGGCATACATGAAGGCCCGGCCGTTCTACGAGAAGATCGAGCCGGTCGCCGAGTCGTTCGTCATCGGCAAGGACTCGATCGACGCCGACATCGACGTCCGCGCAGGCGACGTGCCGGCCTCCCAGTGGCGCGGTTTCCACCGCATCGAGAAGGCGCTGTTCCAGCAGAAGACCCTCGCCGGGATGGGCGCCTACGGCGACAAGCTGGTGGCCGACATCCAGCGGTTGCAGAAACTGACCACCGGGCTCGCCTACAAGCCCACCGAGCTGGCCAACGGTGCGCAGTCGCTGCTCGACGAGGTGTCGAGCAGCAAGATCACGGGTGAGGAGGAGCGGTACTCGCACATCGATCTGCTCGACTTCGCGAACAACGACGAGGGAGCCGAGCAGGCGTTCGCGCAGCTGCAGCCGGCGCTGCAGAAGATCGATCCGGCGCTGACCGCATCGATCGCGGCCAACTTCACCGCTCTGGACAAGCTCGTCGAGTCGTACCGGACGACCACGAACGCGTCGGGCTACAAGCTCTACACCGAGCTGACCGCCGCGGACAAGAAGTCGCTCGCCGCCGCCGTGAAGGCTGTGCAGGAGCCGTTGTCGAAGGTGGCCAGCAAGGTGGCAAACGCGTAGATGGGGCACATGGAGGTGCGTGCGTGGCGCAGGTGAACCGCCGACGGTTCCTGGGCGGGGCCATCGGCGCGGCCGGAGTCGTCGCCGCCGGCGGCGTCGGCTTCGGTGTCGCCCGGGCAACCGAACCGGACGAGTCGGGCACTCCTTCGCCGGCACCGGACTCGGTGCCGTTCTACGGCACGCACCAGGCCGGTATCGCGACACCGGCACAGGACCGCCTCGCCTTCGGGTCCTTCCAGATCACCAGCACCGACGCCGACGCGGTCGCGCGGCTGCTCGGCACCTGGGCGGCCGCCGCGGCCCAGCTGACCCGCGGTCTGCCCGTGGGCGTGGTGGAGAACGCGCCCCAGCTGCCACCGATCGACACCGGTGAGGCGGTCGGGCTCGGGGCGGCGAACCTGACGATCACCGTCGGCTTCGGGCCCTCGCTGTTCGACGACCGGTTCGGCCTCGCCGCGAAGCGACCCGCCGCACTTGCGCCGATCCCCGCGCTGCCCGGCGACTACCTGGATCCGGACCGCAGCGGCGGCGACCTGTGCGTGCAGGCCTGCGCCGACGACCCGACGGTCGCCTTCCACGCGATCCGCAACTTCGCTCGGCTGGCGCGCGGCGTCGCGGTGCTGAAGTGGTCGCAGCTCGGGTTCGGCCGCACGTCGTCGACGTCGACCAAGCAGGAGACCGAACGCAACCTGATGGGGTTCAAGGACGGCACCCGCAACATCAAGGAGGAGAGCGCCCCCGACTTCGAGAAATTCGTCTGGGTGGGGTCGGAGACCGACCAGGACTGGATGAAAGGCGGCAGCTATCTCGTCGCCCGCCGCATCCGGATGCTCATCGAGTCCTGGGACACCGACTACCTCCTCGACCAGGAGACGGTGTTCGGCCGGTACAAGACCTCCGGCGCGCCGCTGACCGGCACCGCCGAGTTCGACACGCCCGACCTGTCGGCGAAGAAGAAGGGCGAGTTGGTGATCGACGCCAACGCCCACATCCGGCTCGCCTCGCCGGAGTCGAACGGTGGCCAGAAGATCCTGCGCCGCGGTTACTCCTACACCGACGGCATCGACTCGACGACCGGGTTGCTCGACGCCGGATTGTTCTTCATCGCCTTCCAGCAGGACCCACACAAGCAATTCGTGACGATCCAGCGCCAGCTCGGCCGCCACGACCTGCTCAACGAGTACATCCGCCACACGGGCAGCGCGGTCTTCGCCGTGCCGCCCGGGCTGTCCGCCGCCGGCGACTGGTGGGGCAAGCAACTGTTCACCTGACTACCGGCATCAGCGGCAGCTGGGAGAATGCCGGCATGGGGTCTGCACGCGAGGTGGTCCTGCTCGGCTCGACCGGGTCGATCGGCACGCAGGCGATCGAGGTCGCCCAGCATGCGCCACAGCGGATCCGGATCACCGCGATCTGCGCCGGTGGCGGCAAATGTGGAACTGCTCGCGCAACAGGCCGCACAGCTGCGGGTGGACACGGTCGGGGTCAGCCGGGCCGAGGCCGCCGACCCCCTGCGAGCGGCGCTCGAGCGTGTCTGGCCGGCCGACGCACCCACTCCACGCATCCACGCCGGCCACGACGCCACGCAGGAACTGGCTGCGCTGGGCTGCGACACGGTGCTCAACGCCGTGGCCGGCTCGCAGGGCCTGCGTGCGACGCTCGCCGCGCTCGAGGCCGGGCGGGTCGTCGCCCTGGCCAACAAGGAATCGCTGATCGCCGGCGGCCCGATCGTCACGGCGCTCGCCGGGCCGGGACAGCTCGTGCCCGTCGACTCCGAGCACTCCGCGCTCGCCCAGTGCCTGCGGGCGGGCAGTGCGAGCGAGGTGGGCCGGCTGCTCCTCACCGCCAGCGGCGGCCCGTTCCGCGGCCGCCCGCGCGCCGAACTCGGCGCGGTGACCCCACAGGAGGCACTGGCCCATCCCACCTGGGACATGGGGCGGCTGGTCACCACGAATTCCGCGACCCTGGTCAACAAGGGGCTGGAAGTGATCGAGGCGCACCTGCTCTTCGACGTCCCCTACGAGCGCATCGACGTCGTCGTGCACCCCCAGTCGATGATCCACTCGATGGTCGAATTCGCCGACGGTTCGACGATCGCGCAGGCTTCGCCGCCGGACATGCGGCTGCCGATTTCGCTGGCATTGGGGTGGCCCGATCGCGTTGCGGGCGCCGCGCTGGGCGTCGACTGGACCCGCGCCCAGACCTGGACATTCGAACCGCTCGACCACGACGCATTCCCCGCGGTCGGGCTCGCCAAGCGCGCAGGGGAGGCCGGCGGCTGCGCTCCGGCGGTCTACAACGCCGCCAACGAGTCGCTGGTCGAGGCGTTCCACGCCGGGGACATCGCATTCCTGCAAATCGTCGACACGGTCCGCGACGTGCTCGACGAATGGCTGAGGAATGAGCACGACCGGGTCGGGAACCCGCGTACCGTCCAGGACGTAGAACAAGCGGAAGGGTGGGCGCGGCAGCGGGCGGCGGCCATCACCGTCGGATGAGCTGAAGGAACGGACGAGCCGGTGCCAGCAGGGTTGCTCTACACCCTGGGTGTCCTCATTTTCGCCTTCGGGCTGCTCGCGTCGATCGCGCTGCACGAGATCGGGCACCTCATCCCGGCCAAGGCATTCGGCGTCAAGGTCACCCAGTACATGGTCGGGTTCGGGCCGACGCTGTGGTCACGTCACAAAGGCGACACCGAGTACGGCGTCAAGGCGATCCCGCTCGGCGGATACATCCGGATGATCGGGATGGTGCCACCGCGGCCGGACGGCAAGCGGTCGCGCTGGCCGCGCCGCATGGCGACGGCCATCGAGGACTTCCGCCGGGTCAGCCGGGCCGAGGTCGGGCCGGGCGACGAGGAGCGGCAGTTCTACCGCCTCACGCCCGGCAAGAAGATGATCGTCATGCTCGGCGGCCCGTGCATGAACCTGCTCATCTTCCTGGTGCTGACCGTGGTCCTCCTGCTCACGCTCGGCGCGCCGCACGACGACGCCACCAACCAGGTCGCCAGCGTCGAGACGAAGGTCGCCTGCGCCGACCCGAACCGCGCGAACCAGGACCTGTGCCCGGCCCAGCCGGTCGCTGCCCCGGCCCACGGCAAGCTGCTGCCCGGCGACCGGATCGTTGCCGTCGACGGCGTCGCGGTCAGCTCCTGGGATCAACTCGTCTCGATCGTGGAGAAGTCCGCGGGCAAGAAGCTCACCCTCGGTGTCGCAGCGCAACGGTGAGACGCAGCTCGTGTCGATCACCCCCGTGCGCAACGTCAAGTACGTCAACGCCACCGACACCAAGACCAAGGTCGCGGGCTTCCTCGGCATCTCCTCGGTCGTTCATCACTACTACCAACCGATGTCGATCACCCAGGTCCCGGGCCAGATCGGCAGCCAGCTCTCCCTCGGCGTCCACGCGATCGGGCAGTACCCGTCGAAGCTGGACAACCTCTACAAGACCGTCTTCGACGGTCAGAAGCGCGACCCGAACGGTGCCGTCGGAGTGGTGGGCATCGGCCGCATCTCCGGCGATTTCGCGCGTAGCACCGCGCTCACGATGCAGGACAAGTTCTACACGCTGATCAGCCTGCTGGCCGGGGTGAACCTGCTGCTGTTCTTCTTCAACCTGCTGCCGCTGCTGCCGCTCGACGGCGGGCACGTCGCAGGCGCGCTGGTCGAGGCGACGAAGCGCGGCTGGGCACGGTTGAGAGCGCGTGGCCAGCCGGCGCTGGTGGGCGCCGATGGCACCGAGATCGCGCAACCACAACGCAAGATCTACGTCGACACCGCCGCGATGCTTCCGGTCATGTACGCGGTGGCCTCGGTGTTGATCCTCGTCACGCTTCTCACCCTGTACGCCGACATCGTCAAACCCATCAGTCTCAAAGGCGGATAATCGACGTCATGACCGTCAACCTCGGCATGCCCGCTCCACCACCGCCCGTGCTCGCCCCGCGGCGCAAGTCCCGCAAGATCAAGGTCGGCTCGGTCGCCGTCGGCGGCGACGCACCCGTCTCGGTGCAGTCGATGACCACGACGCTGACCGCCGACGTCAACTCCACGCTGCAGCAGATCGCCGAACTCACCGCGGCCGGCTGCGACATCGTGCGGGTGGCCTGCCCGTCGCAGGACGACGCCGAAGCCCTGCCGGAGATCGCGAAACACAGCCAGATCCCGGTCATCGCCGACATCCACTTCCAACCGCGCTACGTGTTCGCCGCCATCGACGCGGGATGCGCCGCGGTGCGGGTGAACCCGGGCAACATCAAGGCGTTCGACGACAAGGTCGGCGAGATCGCCAGGGCCGCCTCCGACGCCGGGGTGTCGTTGCGTATCGGCGTCAACGCCGGTTCTCTGGACAAGCGGCTGCTCGCGAAGTACGGCAAGGCGACGCCTGAGGCGCTGGTCGAGTCGGCGCTGTGGGAGGCCTCGCTGTTCGAGGAGCACGGTTTCCGCGACTTCAAGATCTCGGTCAAGCACAACGACCCGGTGATCATGGTGCGCGCCTACGAGTTGCTGGCCGAGGCGTGCGACTACCCGCTGCACCTGGGCGTCACCGAAGCCGGCCCGGCGTTCCAGGGCACCATCAAGTCCTCGGTCGCCTTCGGTGCGCTGCTCTCGCGCGGCATCGGCGACACCATCCGGGTGTCGCTGTCCGCGCCGCCGGTGGAGGAGGTCAAGGTCGGCCTGTCCATCCTGGAGTCGCTGAACCTGCGGCAACGGCGCCTGGAGATCGTCTCGTGCCCGTCGTGCGGCCGCGCCCAGGTCGACGTCTACACCCTCGCCGATCGCGTGACCGCCGGCCTCGAGGGGCTCGAGGTGCCGCTGCGGGTCGCGGTCATGGGCTGCGTCGTGAACGGGCCGGGGGAGGCCCGCGAGGCCGATCTCGGGGTCGCCTCCGGCAACGGCAAGGGGCAGATCTTCGTCCGCGGCGAAGTGATCAAGACCGTGCCCGAGTCACAGATCGTCGAAACGCTCATCGAGGAGGCCATGCGGATGGCCGAGGAGATGGGCGAGACCGGCAGCCCGACAGTCTCGGTCAGCTGATCCGGGCCTAGCGCCAGAGACCGCGTCGATCGCCGACCGCGTCTGCGACGGCCGAGAGGAATCCCTCGACGTCGTCCTCGCTCACCGCCAGGCTGAGCGCGAGGTAGCCGCGGGGTGCGATGTAGTAGCCGCGCTCGAGCAGGTCGAGGAACAACAGCTCGAGCAATCGCGGGTCCGCGCCGACGAGGTCCTCGGGTCGGCGGATCCGCGCTGTGGTCGCGTGCACGGTGAGCAGGCTGCCGACGCCGGTGGCCTGCATCGGGGCGCCGGCTGCGGCGAACTGCGAGTTCAGCCGCTCGCGCAGCGCATCACCGCGGGCGGAGTGCGTCTCGGCGACCTCGGGCGTGTAGACGCGGGTCAGCCCTGCGTGCCCGGCCGCCATCGACATCACGTTGTTGTTGAATGTGCCGGCGTGCGGCAACGCATCGGGCCGGCTCGGGTCGAAGAGGGCCATCACGTCCTCGCGCCCACCGAAGGCACCGAAGGAGGCCCCGCCGCCGATGTACTTGCCGAGGCTGGTGAGGTCGGGCGTGATGCCGAGCCGGCCCTGCATTCCGCCCGCACCGATGCGGGAGGTCATGACCTCGTCGAAGATCAACAGCGCGCCGGTCTCGGCGGTGGCCGCGCGTAAGGCGGCGAGGAAGTCGCGCTCGCCCGGGATGCAGCCACCGGAGCCGAGCATGGGCTCGACGAGGACAGCGGCGATGTCGGTCGCGTCCTCGGTGATGACGGCGACGGCGGCGTCCGGGTCGTTGTAGGAGACCACGCGCACGTCGTACGGCGCGTTGACCGGTGACGGGCCGGTCGCGAAGGTGAGCAGACCGCCGTGGTAGCCACCGCGGAAGACGACGATGCGTTCGCGGCCGGTGTGGGCCCGCGCGGCCGACAGCGCCATCAGGTTCGCCTCGGTGCCCGAGTTGGTGAACCGGACCCGCTCGATCGAGGCGAATCGCTCGCACACCGCCTCGCCGAGTCGTACCTCGTACTCGGTGTGCGCGCCACGGCTGATGCCTTCGCGCAGGGCGTCAGTCATCGCGCCGACGACCACGGCGTGCGAGTGCCCGTAGAGCCCCGCCGAGTACTCACCCAACAGGTCGACGTATCGGTGACCGTCGACGTCTTCCAGCACCGCGTCCCACGCCTTCGCGATGCGCAGCGGGAACGGTCGGTGATACAGCACGGTGCGGGTGTTGCCGCCGGGCAGCACCGCAGCGGCCCGCTCGTGCATCTCGGGCGGTGCGGGGTCGGGCGGCTGCGAACGCGCGGCGGGCTTCGTCGACCGCGGTGTCGACGGCTTCGGTCGTGGCGGTGGCCTGCATCCCCGCAACCTATCGTTTGGAGCCACGGCCGGCGGGGTACCCAGTTCATCGAACATATATTCGACTACGAGGAGCGATCGATGACGCAGGACGTCACGCCGAACCCGGAACGGCCGACCGACGAATGGGTCACCGGCGACGAGCCGATGACCGGCCCGCAGCAGTCCTATCTGCAGACCCTCGCCCGCGAGGCCGGTGAGGAGCCGAACGACGACCTCACCAAGGCGCAGGCCAGTGAGGAGATCGAGCGACTGCAACAGTCGACCGGCCGTGGTGCCTGAATCAGCCGCGAGCCGAGCCGAACGTCCAGCGGGGCGATCGCGAGTGATGCGCGGGTGCGCTGCAGCAGCCCGAGCACGAGACGCTCGGCGCGCCGATCGACGCCGAGGCGGTTGCAGTGCATGTGCAGGTAGCTGCGCGCGATCGTCGCCGGCGCCGCGGTGAGCTCGCCGTCGGCTGCCGAGCGCCGGAGCGCGGCTGCGATCGAGGCGAGCGCGGTGTCGCGCCGATCGAGGAGATCGAGCACTGCGTCCGGCACCCCGGCCGGGCGCGGGTTGCCGAGCACCTCGCGCAGCCGGCGGCTGCGCTGACGGTAGGCCGCGCCCGATTCGACCGGCGGGGGCGCGGCGCCGCGATAGAGGTCGTGGCGCGTCGCGTCGTCGAGGCCGAGACCGGACAGCAGGCGGTCGGCACTGAGCACGGCGAGCTCGGTCGGGTCCAGCGTGGCGTCGGGGGCACCGAGGTGCCCGAGCAGTTGTGCGGTGGTCTGACTGTCGACCATGAACACCGACTCGGCGAGTCGCATCCCCACGATGCCGCCGTAGCGCTCGATCTCGCGCTCGTAGCCGCTCAGCACGACCCGGCTCACCCCACCGGAGGCGATCTCGCCGGCTGCCCGCGACATCAGCGCGGGCAGCGCGCTGTTGCGCAGCACCGCCGGGTCGCCGTGCAACCGGAGCCGCAGATGTCGGTCCGGATCGGAGTAGCGGACGTAGAACCAGCCATCGGCGTCGCCGGCCGCGACCAGGCCGTCGGCGATCTCGCGCAGCGGGCCGGCGATGTAGTCGTCCTCGCCGGGCCGCGGCCGGTAGAGCGCGACGTAGAGCCAGTCGGTGCCGGGCGCGCGGAGGCGCTCGTGCGCCGCCACCGCACGTGACACCGGCTCGGGTCGACGAACCGTCGGGTCGGGCAACCTGTCGGCGCCGGCGGCCCGGACGAGCGGGATCACGACCTCGCTGGCGTAGCGCCCGTCGGGGCCGGGCAGCCAGGCGTCGTGCGGGCCGGGCAGCGCCTCCTGCACGGTGATGTCTGCGGTGCGCTCGCGGCACAGCTCGGCGCGCAGCAGTTCGGTCTGCTGCGGCGACTCGAGATCGAGCAGCAGCCGGTTGTCGCCGACGCCGAGATGGACGTGCCGCGGCACCCTCCAGCGGGCGCGCCACTGCGCGAGCTCGACGGGGAACTCAGCGGCGTCTGCGGCATGCAGCTGTGCGGCCAGCCGGGCCCGCGGGCGGCGCCATTGCCCGGGGCGCAGCACGATGCGGCCGACCCGGACCCGTGGCAGCACAGGCAGATTGGCGGCCGGCCCCCAGTCGAAGGGGGCAAGAGGGGTCACGCCGTCCTGGCCGATCTCGTGCAGAAACCTGCACACCGGCGGCGCGCCGTTCGGGTTGAGCATGTGCCCGGACCAGACGGACACCTCGAGTTGCCGCGCTGTCCACCACAGCCGCAGCCGACCGTCGGCGACGAACACGGCGAGCTCGTGGACGGGGATCACCCGGTCCGCGGGCACGCCCGGGGCGACGCCCACCGGTATCTCGAACTGGTGCACGGACGGGCGGATGGTCACGTTGGCGGACCGGAACCGGGTCGGGAGGTAGGCGAGTTCGGCGTCGACGACACCGTCGCGGCGGTTTCGCTCGGCCGCGGCCTGCAACACGTCGAACGCGTCCGGGCCGAGCAGATCGGCGAACCTGGCGAGTCCGCGGCCGGCCGCCTGCGCTCCGAGGTTCGGGCCCACCACCAGCAGGTACTCGCCGCGGTCGATCGCCTGCGCCGATGCGGCGGCGACGAACGCGGACAGCTCGACCGAGCGCGGCGCCCGCTGCGGGTCCGGGGTCCACGTGGTGAGGCACTGCACGTCGTCGTCGGTCAGCTCCAGTTCGTCGGCCCCGTCGCGCATCGCCGTGTGGGCCAGCTCGAGCAGACGCTGGGATCGCTGCTCGCGATGCTGCGGAGCTGCCCCGCGCGTGGGCGGGTCCCGGCGGGCCGAGGCCGAAGCGCGGGTCGAGCAGCTCGAGCACCGGCACCAGACGGTCCGGTCCGTAGCGGGCCAGGAATGCCGCGCGGTATCCGGCGAGCTGGCGGGGGCCACCCGGGGTGGGATGCATCCGAAGCAGGAGGTCGACCGCCCGCGCGGCGTCGGCCCCGACCTGCGCGCTCAACGTGGCGTCGGCCAGCGGAAGTGCGGAGTCGACTTGGACGACCTCGTCACCGCCGACCGGATGGACCGCACCGAGGTACTGGCGCAGGTCGGCGAGGCCGGACACGACCCCGTCGTCGCCCGGATCCGCGGTTCGCAGAGCACGCGTCACTCGATCGAGGCGACCGGCGGCGGCGGTCAACGCCGCACCGGTTTGCGTGCCCGCGAGCTGCCCGGACATCGGTCGCGAACGGGTCGGCGGTGACCGGCGCGCGCAGCTCGGACAACAACAGGTCCTGCTCGCACAACTGGTCGATCAGCCCGGCGATCCGGTGCTCTTGCACGCCCGGTGACTCCTCCGCAACCGCGCGCACGAGTTCGTCCCATGGCACCGCAACGGCGGCGGTCTCGAGGATCAGCCGCACGGCCGGCCCGATCCGGATCGAGACGTCCGGGGCGGCCGGGCGCCCCGCACTGCCGCGCTCGGTGAGGATCAGTCGCCCGTCGCGTTCGAACGCGCACGGATTTCGCACCAGCCGTGCCTGCCGGCGCAACGCGCGATCGCCTTCGAGGTCGAGGGCGAGCCGGACGAGCCACCCCATGTCCGGGCGCACCCGCACCGGTCGAGGGCCGGCGGCGATGCGCAGCGCCGTGGTCGACGCCCACGTCCCCAGAGCCGGGGCGGCGAACAATCCGTACGGCGTGGGCCGCGTCGACATCCGGATCAGGTACCGCAACAGCGCAGCACCGGCCGCGGCCCGCCGGCGCGCCTCCCGTGGCGGGTGATCGAGAGCGGCCAGCAACGTCGGGCTGGCGACCGCGAACGCGTTGCGCAACGTCGGTTCCAGGTGCGGTGGTTCTGGCAGCGCCTGGTCCGACAGCGATTCGTAGCGCTGGATGGACAATGCCGGCGCCCGCACCACGAAGCCGCTCATCGGCTCGTACAGCGAGGCGGCCGGCCGGGAGGAAGCGGGCACGATCACGCCAGCAGGAACAGCCGGTCGCCGGGCGTGCCCGCTGCCGATGTCGCGCCGAGCAGCGCGAGAGCCACGCCCGGTGCGCCGTCGAGCAAGCCGGCGTGGTCGACCCGCACACCGCCCGGCTCGACGTTGCCGAAGCCGAGCAGGGTGCCCGGTTCGAACGCGTCCAGCAGCTCGCCGGTCAGCTCGGTCACCGCAGCCGCGATGTCCGGGTCGTCCGTGTCCCGGGCGAAGCAGGCCGCCACGCCGAGCAGCCCGGCGATGCCGTGGCAGAACGTCGGTGACGTGAGGCCACGCTGATCGGGAGGTCGGGCGAGCGCGGCCCGGATCGTGCGCAACGCGAGGCCGCGGTAGTCCCGGAGGGCGTGAACCCGACCGCGTCGAGGGCCTGCCCGGCGAGCCACAACGCACGTGCCGCACCTGCCGCGCCGTAACACCAGGCCACCCGGCCCGGGACCCGACCAGCCGCCGCGGGATCCGACCCCGGCCGGGGCAAGGCAACCGCGTTCGGCCAGTCCGGACCCGTCGCGAGCTCGACCCGGTGGGAGGACAGCCAGGCGGCCGCGGCGTCGATCGCCCCCGGCAGCGCTTCGACGTGCACTCCGTCGAGTGCGGCGATCGAGAGAGCCGCGGCCGGGCCCGCGATGCCGTGCGCGAGTCCGCAGTTGTGGCACCCGTCGGGGAACGACCGGCCCATCGGGCCGGCCACCACCGCCGCCGGGGTGTGCCAGCGACGCGGCTCGGTGTCGTCGGCGACCAGCCGTGACACCGACCCGAGCACGACGTCCAGGGTGGCGTCGATGTTGGCTGCGCCGCGTCGATCGAGCAGGTAGACGAGCACCCCGGTGAGCCCGGAGATGAGGTCGAACGAGCCGACCGGGCAGCCCTGGACACTGTCCAGCTCGGCCGCGGCGCGCAGCGCGCGCGGCACCAACGCGGCATCCAGTGTCTCGAGCAGGCGGCCGTAGCGATCTCGCCCGGCGGCCAGGGCGCCGGCGGCGACGCCGATGCCGGCCAGCCCACCGAACAACGAGAGTTCCGGGGTCGGGATCCGCTCGAGCGCGGTGCAGGCTTCGGCGAGGTGTTCGTGCCCGATCCGGTCCCAGCCTTGCTCGGGATGGCGGGCGTCGACGGCGGCGAACAGGATCGCGGTTCCCGCGAACCCTGCGGCCACGGTGTGCGGGCGCCATTGCAGGTGCGCCGGCAACGTCGTGGTCCGGCGTCCGGCCGAGATCGCTGCGGTGAGCGTGTCCGGATCGGCGGTTCGGCGCGCGACCTCGATCGCGATGTCAGCCGGATCCAAGGTGCGTGGCTGCGCGGCTACTGAGGGACGAAGCACGGGCAGGTGTCACCTTGGCAGGTCTCGCAGGTGACGCCCTCGCAGGTGACGTCGCAGGTCGCGCCCTCGCAGGTGCCCTCGCAGGTGACGCCGGCACACGTGCCCTCGCAGGTGTCACCGAAACAGGTGCCCTCGCAGGTGTCACCGCCGCAGGTTGCGCACGTCTCGCAGGTGCCCTCGCAGGTGTTGCCCGCGCAGGTCACGCAGGTGCCCTCGCAGGTGTCGCCGCCGCAGGTGGCACAGGTACCTGCGCACGTGTCGCAGGTCGCGCACGTGCCCTCGCAGGTGTCACCGCCGCAGGTCGCACAGGTCTCGCAGGTCTGCGCGCAGGTGTCGGCGCACGTCGGACCGCCGCAGGTCTCGCACGTGGCACACGTGTCGCACTCGGTCGCGGGGCACGTGACCGCGCATGTCTCCTGGCAGGTGTCGGCGGTGACGCAACCGTCCCCCACGGTCTGGGTGTCCGGTGGCAAGAACACCGGATCGCCCTGCGCTGCTCGCGGCCGCTCCAGCGTCGAGGTTCCACGCTGTTCGCGCAGCTCGCCCAACCGCAGATCGAGATCGAAATCGTCCACCGGTTCACCGCCCCCCGGGTGCGCCCGCCGGCCGGGCGGAGTGGCGCAGAAGGCCACATGTTAGCAGCGCAACGCGCGGCAACGATCAAGTTCGGCACAGTCGCGTCGACCCGGATGATCTGCGCCGCGCGCACGACAACGACGATTGACCCGGCGAATTGCGATGTGGTACTTCCCATTTCTCATCCGCGCAGGAGGAACATCTCATGGCCGACGACGCCAGCAAACCGGCAGAGGAGAAATCACTCGAAGCACGAGTGGCCGAGCTCGAGGATCGACTGTCCAAGGTGCACATCACCGAGGACGAGATGAAGGCCTATCACAAAGTCTCGTCGCTGCTCGCGACCGGCGGCGTTGCGGCGGCAGCGGCCGGTGCGCAAGCCGGCGCGGTGGACGAGTGCGGGGTCAACGAGTGCAACGTGATCCGCCAGCCGATCGGCATCGTCCGGCAATGCGTGATCAGCCAGTGCATCATCACGCAGTGCATCATCAGGCAACCGATCATCCGCCAGTGCACCTACGAGTGCTACGAGTGCGGCGGCCAGATCGGCGGCGTGAACGCAGGTGGGTTCGGCACGCTCGGTGGCTGACGACGGCGACGCCGCGCCCGGCGCCGACGTCGTCTTCGTAGTGATGCCCTTCGCCGACATCGAACGCCCGGCGATCGGCGTGAGTCTGTTGGCGGCTGCCGCGCGCGCGGCCGGGCGGTCGTGCGCGGTGGAGTACTGCAATCTCGCGTTCGCCGAGATCATCGGGACCTCCGTCTACGCCACGATCTCCGACGGCCTGCCCCCGGACGTGTTGGCGGGGGAATGGGTGTTCGCCGACGACGTGTTCGGCGACCGCATCCCGGCCGCGGCCGAATACGTCGCCGATGTCCTGAGCGGCAATGCACCTGCGTCGCTGCTCACCCAGATGGACGACGTGCGCCGCGACCGCTCGGACTACCTCGACGCCTGTGCCGCGCGCATCCTCGCCCACCGGCCGCGCGTCGTCGGATTCACCACGACGTTCCACCAGACCTGCGCCAGCCTCGCGGTGGCGCGCCGGCTCAAGGCCGTGGCCGACCCGCCGCAGATCGTGTTCGGCGGTGCGAACTGCGAGGGGGAGATGGGCGAGCAGCTGCTCGCCTCGTTCCCGTGGATCGACCACGTCGCCAGCGGCGAGGCCGATCGGTCGTTCCCGCAGCTGCTCGAGGTGCTGCTCGACGGAGCACCCGGACCGGTGCCCGGTGTGTTCTCCCGCGCGCCGCGCACCCTGCTCGCATCCCCGCCGAGCGTGGGTCTGGACAGCCTGCCGGTACCGGACTTCGACGACTACTTCGCCCAACTGGCCGCGTCGTCGCTGGCGGAGTCGACGACGCCGCACCTCGTGGCCGAGACCTCCCGTGGCTGCTGGTGGGGAGTCAAACACCACTGCACCTTCTGCGGCCTCAACGGCGACACGATGGCGTTCCGCAGCAAGAGCCCGCAACGCGCGTTCGACGAGTTCGCGCTCTTGACCGAGCGGTACGGCACCACCCGGCTCGGTGTCGTCGACAACATCCTGGACATGCACTACATCGACACGCTGTTCCCGATGCTCGCCGACAGCGGACTCGAACTCGACCTGTTCTACGAGGTGAAGGCGAATCTGCGCTACGAACAGCTGGTGAAGATGCGCGCCGGCGGTATCCGCCAGATCCAGCCCGGTATCGAGAGCCTGTCCGACGACGTCCTGCGGTTGATGGACAAGGGTGTCTCGGCGATGCAGAACATCTGCCTGATGCGGTGGTGCAAGGAGCTCGACATCACGTGCTCGTGGAACGTCCTCGCCGGCTTCCCGGGTGAGCCACCGGCCGAATACGCGCGCATGGCCGAGACCATTCCGCTCCTGGTGCACCTGGACGCGCCGATGTCGACCGCGCAGCTGCGGCTCGACCGGTTCAGCCCGTTCCACCGGCGATCGGCGGACTTCGGTTTCCGACGGGTGCGCCCGAGCCGTGCGTATTTCTACGTGTTCCCGCTGGGCCGTCGCGAGATGCGCCGGCTCGCCTATTTCTTCGACTACGACTACGCCGACGACCGCAATCCGCAGGACTACCTCGCACCGGTCACGCTCGCCGTCTCCGACTGGTGTCAGGCGCAACGATCGGAACGCCGCCCCGCGCTCGACGCCGCCGCGGACGAGCGCGGCATC
Source organism: uncultured Actinomycetota bacterium (assembly GCA_963850835.1). Lineage (GTDB taxonomy): Bacteria > Actinomycetota > Actinomycetes > Mycobacteriales > Jatrophihabitantaceae > Jatrophihabitans. The sequence goes on from CAWKNB010000017.1 coordinate 201,487, forward strand.
GTCATCACCGACACCCGCCCGGTCGCGGTCGCCGAGCACCACCAGCTCACCGGCGCCACGGCGCGGGTGTACGAGCTGTGCGACACGGCTCGTACCGTCGCGGCGCTGCTGCGCGAGCCGGGGCTGGGTCTCGACGAGCCGCAGTTGCTCGAGATCCTCACGACGCTGGTGGATCGCCGACTGATGCTCGCCGCCGGCGGTCGCTACCTCAGCCTTGCTGTGTTCCGTTCCCGCCGTCCGACCACCGAGGGTGCCCGCGTTGAAGCGACCGCTGCTGCCTAGCCATTACTCGGTGTGGTTCGCCCCACCGGACCAGGACGGCGACGAGTCGCTGCACATCGTGTCCGAGCGGCGCTCGCTGACGCTCAAGGGATACGCCTTCCGGGAGTTCTGCGAACGAGTGGTCCCGCTGCTCGACGGCACCAGGTCGGTGGACGCGATCGAAGCCGCGACCGCCGACGTCTTCGACCCGGGTGACGTCGCGGACATGCTGACCCTTCTCGCCGGCCAGGGCGTCGTCGTCGAGGCGACCGACGACGCCACGGACGACGAGCCGTCCGTGGCCGCTACGCGCATGCTGCCGCAACGCAACCTGTTCGCCGAGCTTGCTCCGGGTGAGCCGCTGCAGCAGCGGCTGCGCGAGGCGACGGTCAGCGTGCTCGGATTGGGCGGCGCCGGGATGATCGCGGCGCAGTCGCTGGCGGCCGCCGGGGTCGGGACGCTGCGTTGCCACGACTGGAGTCCGGTCTCACCCGCCGACGTGTACTTCACCCCCGGGCTCGGCGTGGATGCGATCGGCGGCCGGCGGGCCCGGCACGCTGCAGAGAGCGTGCGGCGCGCCGCACCGGAGGTCGACGTGCAGTCCTCCGACGAGCCGTTGCATACCGAGGACGACGTGCGCGCGGCGATCGCCGGGTCGGACTACGTGATCAGCTGTCTGGACGCCGGCCAGCTGAATCTGGCGTACAAGCTGAACCGGGTGTCGCTGGCCGACGGCATCCCGTTCGTCTCGTGCGCGCTCGCCGGCGCCGAGGTGATCGTCGGGCCTGCGGTCCACCCGGGAAACGGGCCCTGTTACATGTGCTACCGGATGCGCAGCGTCGCGTGCGCCGGCAACCCGGACAACGCCTTCGCGTACGAACGAGAACTGGATCGACGCCAGCGCGACGACAGCGACCGCCGGGAGAATCTTGTGTTCAGCGCCGGGATCGCCGGCAACCTCCTCGCGGCCGAGGTCGTCAAGCAGTTGTCCGGGTTGGCTCCTACCGCCCTCGCCGGCCGGCTGTGGATCATGCGGTTGACCGATCTCAGTGTCGAGCGGCACAGCGTGCTGCGAAAGCCCGGCTGCCCGGCCTGCTCGCCGAACGGCACCGACCGGTGAACGAGGAGCCGTGGCGCGATCTCGTCAGCGACCGGGTCGGCGTCGTGCGAGCCTTGCACCCGCAGGTCCGTGGATCGGACGAACCCGAACCGCCGTACCTGTGGACGGCCGAGCTCGCTAACTTCGACTTCCGAAACGCACCGAAGGCGGATCGGATCATGGCGGGGAAGGGACGCACCGAGGCCGCAGCGAAGGCGGCTGCGGTCGGCGAGGCGGTGGAACGGTACTGCGCGGCGCACTGGGGTGAGCCCGGAGCGGATGTTCACCGCCACCGCGGCGCAGGTGGACGATCGGGTGATCACGCCGGCCGAATGCGTGCTGTACTCGACGGAGCAGTACGCACGATCGGGATTTCCGTTCCAACCGTGGGATCCGGGCGCCCGGATCACCTGGGTCCGCGGCCGGTCGCTGGGTGGTGCCGACCCGGTGGCGCTGCCGGCCGGTGCGGTGTACCTCTCGGCGGCGATGCCGCTTGCGCAGGACGTGCTGGCGCAGTCGACGTCGAACGGGCTGGCCGCCGGCGCGACACTCGAGGCCGCCGTCCTCGGCGGGATGTGCGAGGTGATCGAGCGCGACGCGGTGATGATCACCTGGATGAACCGCCTGCCCGCCGCGGAGATCGACGTCGCCGCCGCAGGCGGGTTCAGCGCCGCCCTGCACCGGCACTACCGGGCGCTCGGCATGCGCGTGCGCTGCTTCGCGCTCGCGACCGACCTGCCGGCGACGGTGGTGCTCGCGCTCGGCTTCGACGACTCGCCGCACCGTCCCGCGACGGTCGCCGCTGCGGGCTGCCACCCGGCGCCGGCGATGGCGCTGGAGAAGGCGATGTTCGAGCTGTGCCAGGCACGGCCGGCAGAGACCGCGCGGTTCCGCGACAAGCCGCCCGCCGATCGGCTGCGTGACTATGCCGATGTCGCCACCCTCGACGATCACAGCGCGTTCGTCGCGCTGCCCGCCCAGCGCGCGGAATTCGAGTTCCTCTGGAGCGACGGCCGGGTCGTCGACATCTTCGACCTCGACGACCATTCGGGCCCGGATGCAGCGTCGACCCTCGAGGCGTGCGGAGGGACGCTCGCCGACCTCGGCCACCCCGGTGCGTATGCCGAGCTGACCACTCCGGATGTCGCAGCGCACGGCTACCACGTCGTGCGGTTCATCGCCGCCGGGCTGCAGCCGATCCACTTCGGTCACGGCCGTGAGCGACTCGGCGGGGATCGGCTCTTCGACCTGCCCCGCCGACTCGGGTTGCGGCCGGACCGGGCCGCGGTGGCCGACCTGAACCCTTGTCCGCACCCGATGGCGTAGCGGCAGCCATGACGCACGAGGACACGCCGCCGATCACCGACACCACCCGTCTGTCGCTGCTCTACCACCTCAACTCCGAGCCGTGGCTCAACGACGCTGCCTACGAGGTCGCCTCCGGGCACGAACCGCTGGTCGTGGCCGACGGGCGGCCGGTGATCGAGCTGCCGCCGCCGGCGGCCAGCGCGCTGGTCGACCTGCAGCGGGCGCGCAGGTCCTGCCGCACGTTCGCCGCCCGATCGCTTCCGCTCGAAACGCTCGCGGCGCTGCTCGCCGGGACCCAGGGCGTCGTGGGTGCCACCGAGGCGTCCTTCCTGCGTCGCTCCACGCCCTCGGCGGGCGGGCTGTACCCCTTGGACCAGTGGGCGTTCGTGCGACGCACCGCCGGACTCGCAGACGGTCTCTACCGCTACGACGCGCTCGGTCACGCGCTCGTCGAGATCGACCGCGAGGACGTGACCGCCCGCCTCGCCGCTGCCCTGTACGCGTATCCGTTCCTCGTCGACGCGAACGTCGTCGTCGCTTTCGTCGCGCGGTTCTCGCGGACCCAGGACAAGTACGGGCCGCGCGGCTACCGCTACATCCTGCTCGAGGCCGGGCACTGCGCGCAGAACCTGTGCCTGCGAGCGGTCGAACTCGGCCTCGAGACCCTGTGCATCGGCGGGTTCGCCGACCACGCGGTCAACGCGCAACTCGGCCTGGACCCGCAGGAGGCGGGCGTGGTCTATCTCGTGGCGGCCGGCTATCCGGCGCAGCCGGGCTGATCAGTGCTGGCGGTCGTCGTGCCGCGCACGACCAGGTGCGGCGTGACGACGATGTCCGTGCCGTCGACGGTATTTCCTTCGAGCCGATCGACCGCGCGCTGTACGGCGAGCCGCGACAGGACCCCGATGTCCTGGCTCACCGTCGTCAGCTGCAGGTAGGACAGCCGGGCGATCTGGCTGTCGTCGTAACCGACCACCGAGATCTCGCCCGGTACTTCGATGCCGCGGCGGGCGAGCACATCGAGCACGCCGACCGCACTGCGGTCGTTGTAGGTGATCAAGGCGTCCGGCAGCTCGTCGGCCGCGAGGTCGCGGGCCACCTGGGCGCCGTCGTCCTCCCGCTCGCCGCCGGCGATCGCATGCACGTGCGCGGCCAACCCGCGTCTGCGCATCGCAGCGCGGTAGCCGGACCGCCGCGCAGCGGCCGCCGGTGCCCGGCCGCCGTCGACGTAGGCGATCCGGCGGTGGCCGAGGTCGGCGAGATGGTCGACGGCCTGCCCGATGCCCTCGCGGTCGGACCCGCGCACCACGTCGACACCGGGCAGCGGCGTCGGCTGCCCGACCACCACCACGGGTTGGCGTTCGGCGAGCGTGCTCAGCGCGGCGCGACCCACCAGCGACCCGACGAGCAGCAGCGCCTCGCACCGGTAGGACAACAACGTGTCGACGGCCGCGCGCGGGTCCCGCGACGACGTCACCGCGCTCAGCACCACCTGATAGCCGAGTTCGTCGGCTGCGGCGTAGATGCCGTCGGCGACGTCGGTGTGGAACGGGTTGTTCAGCGACAGCGTGACGCCGAGCAGGCGGGTGCGTTTGTTGGCGAGCAGCCGGGCCCGGGTGTCCGGGCGGTACCCCAGCTCGTCGGCGATCGCCAGCACGCGTTCGCGAGTGGCTGCGCTCGCCCCCGGCGCATTGCGCATCACGATCGACACCAGCGCGCGCGACACCTGGGCCCGGGCCGCGACGTCCTCCAGCGTCGGCGTCCGGCCACCACGGCCGGAGGCGGAGCTGGGAGTCACATGAGTCCTTCCGATCGAGGCGGTGTCGGGGTTTGACGCCGCCTGCGCACCCGACGATACTGGCATCGACTAGAGCGCTCTAGACGAGACAGGGAAAACCGCGATGACCGCGATGTCGATCCGCGCACGTGTTGCCGGTGCACCGATCTCCTGGGGTGTGTGCGAGGCGCCCGGCTGGGGGCACGAATTGCCGGCCGAACGGGTGCTCGCCGAGATGGCCGAGGTCGGCCTGCGCACCACCGAGCTCGGCCCGACCGGATATCTCGGCGCTGATCCGCAGGCAGTGCGCGCCACGCTGGCCGAACACGACATGCGCCTGGTCGGCGGGTTCCTGCCGGTCGCGATGCACCTCGACCCGGCGATGGACCTGGGCGAGGCCACCGCCGCCATCGACACCCTCGCCGCAGGTGGCTCCGAGGTCGTCGTGCTCGCCGCCCAGTCGGCCGACGGCAGTTACGACCGGAAGGTGCGCCTCGACGACACCGAATGGGACGTGCTCGCCACGAACCTGGAACGACTGCAGAAGATCGTGCGCGACCGCGGCATGCTGCCCACCCTGCACCCGCACGTGGGCACGGCGGTCGAGGAGCGCGCGGCGGTGCTGCGCCTGCTGGAGATCAGCGACGTGCCGATCTGCCTGGACACCGGGCACCTCGTGATCGGCGGCATGCAGCCCGAGGAGTTGCTCGCCTCGTATGCCGAGCGCGTATCGCACGTGCACCTCAAGGACGTGAACCTGCAGATCGCTGCCGGCGTGTCCGGCGGCGACACCAACTACCTGGAAGCGGTGCGCGCCGGGCTGTACACGCCGCTCGGCGCCGGCGACCTGGACATCGCGGCGTGTGTGCGTGCGCTCGAGGCAGTCGGCTACGGCGGCTGGTACGTGCTCGAGCAGGACTGCGCGCTGTTCGGCGAACCGGCGCCCGGCACCGGTCCGGTCGGCGATGTGCGCGCGAGCCTCGCCTTCCTCGACGCGATCGACGGCTGAGATGCACGCGTCGCGGGAGATCGGCGTCGCGGTCATCGGATTCGGCTGGATGGGGCAGGTGCACGCGCGGGCATACCAGCGCCTCGCCCACCACTACCCACAGCACCCGCTCTCGCCCCGGCTGCACCTGGTGGCCGACGCGGAGGCCGACCGCGGCGCCGAGGCACGGCGGCTGTTCGCCGTGCCGTCGACGACCGTCGAGTGGCGTGACGTGCTCGCCGATGATCGGATCGAGGCGGTGAGCGTCACCGCGCCGAACTTCCTGCACCGCGAGATCGGCGCCGCCGTGGCAGGCGCCGGCAAGCATCTGTGGATCGAGAAGCCGGTGGGTATGTCGGCGGCCGATGCGCAGGCAGTCACCGACGCGGTGCGCGGCGCCGGCGTGCAGAGCACTGTCGGTTTCAATTACCGCAACGCGCCGGCGGTCGAGCACGCCCGCAACCTGATCGCCGACGGCGCGATCGGGCGGGTGACGAACGCGTCGTTGCGGCTGTTCGCCGACTACGCCGCTCATCCGCTCGGCGGCCTGTCGTGGCGTTTCGAGCGGGCGCGGGGCGGCAACGGCGTGCTGGGCGACCTTGCATCGCACGGCGTCGACATGGCGCGGTTCCTGCTCGGCGAGATCGAGGAGGTCGCGGCCGACACCGCGACGTTCATCCCGTCCCGCCCGGTGTCGTCGGGCACCGGCAGCCACTATTCGATCACCGAAGGCGGCGAGCGCGGCGAGGTCGAGAACGAGGACTATGTCGGCTGCCTGCTCCGCTTCGCCGGCGGTGCGCGTGGCTCGCTCGAGTCCAGCCGGGTCAGTGTGGGCGACCAGTGCACCTATGGCTTCACCGTGCACGGCACGAAGGGTTCGCTGACCTGGGATTTCCGACGGATGGGCGAGTTGCTGGTCAGCACCGGCGACGCATATCTGAACCAGCCGACCACCACGCTGTTCGTCGGCCCGTCACACGGCGACTTCGCCAACTTCCAACCGGGCGCCGCGATCGCGATGGGGTACGACGATCTGAAGGTGATCGAGGCGGCGAACTTCCTCACCTCGATCGCCGACGGCAAACCGACCGGTCCGACGATCGCCGATGCGCTGGCCATGGCGCGGGTGCTCGACGCAATCGAGGAATCTGCCACGACCCGTGCCTGGGTGAGCGTCGACCGACCAGCCTGAGACCACCGAAGGGGGATCACTCCGATGAGCGCCACCATCAGCCTGACCGAACAGCTCGCCGTGCTGCGCGATGACTACACCTACCGGGTGAACCTGCTGCTCGACGAAGGGCGCGATGATCTCGCCGCCCGGCTCGCCGACCGCTACGTCGACGACGCATTCCGCGTGATGCGCGGCTCAGCCACCGCCTGACACGGTCCAGCGCAGCTGGTCGCGCTTGGCCGCGGCGTAGGGGGCGTGCCCGGACAGTGACGACGGCACGCCGACCTCCCACCAGGCGCCCGACTCGGTCCATGAGCTCGGGTGGGTCCGGCACACCAGCACCGCGGGCCGCTGCTCGCCCGCCGCGCGTTCGCGGGCGAGCCGGTAGCCGGCGCGCAGGTCGTCGATCGAAGCCTGCGCGGGCAGATCCACGACCGCGCAGCCCAGGGCGGCGGCGTGCGCAGCAAAGTCCACGCGCACGCCACCGGGCTTGGCTCCGGGCCCGGCGGAGTCGGCGAGGAGGTTGTTGAACCCCGTCGCGCCCTGGCCGGTCTGCAGCCGGTGGATCACCGCGTAGCCGCCGTTGTCGCACACGACGGCGACGAACGGGTGGCCGGCGAAGGCTGCCGAGTACAGCTCGGAGTTGAGCATCAGGTACGAGCCGTCACCGAGGATCGCGGTCACCAGTCCGTCCGGGTGCGATGCCGCTCGCGCCATGGCCGCTCCCCACGGCCCGGCGATCTCGTAGCCCATGCAGGAGAAGCCGTACTCCAGGTCCATCGTCGGGCCGGCGTCCGCGGCACCGGTGCGCCAGCCGCCGTTGAGCTCGCCAGGGATGCCGCCGGACGAACCGAGCACGTAGTCGTCCGGTCCGCTGGCGTCGTTGACCACGCCGACGACCTGGGCGTAGGTCAGCGCGCCGTCGGGCGCCACGCCGTCGCGCAGCCGGCCGATGTGCGCGTCCCAGCGCTCGCGTTCAACCGGGACCCGTGCGGTCCACTCGGCGTCTGCGGTCCAATCGCCGAGCAGTGGCGTCAGTTCGGTGAGGCAGGCGCGGGCGTCGCCCACCACGGCGTGCCCGGCGTGCTTCACCGCGTCGAAGCGGGCGGCGTTGATGGTGACGAGCGCGACGTCGGGTGCGAACAGGCTCCACGACGATGTGGTGAAGTCCTGGAGCCGGGTGCCGACCGCGAGCACGACGTCGGCGTCGGCGGCAAGGGCATTGGCCGACGCGGAACCGATGGTGCCGAGCGGGCCGGCGTTCGCGGGATGCGGATCTGGGACAACGGTACGGCCCGCTGCGGTTTCCGCAATCGGCGCACCGCACTGCTCGGCCAGGCGCAACAGCGCAGCGCCTGCGCCGGAGTAGCGCACGCCGCCGCCGGCCACGATCAACGGGCGCCGCGCGTCGCGCAACAGCGCCGCAGCCCGCTCGAGCGCCACGGTGTCCGGACGCGGGCGGGGCACCCGGTGTAACCGCGGTTCGAACATCGCCACCGGGAAGTCGAACTCCTCGGCCTGCACGTCCTGCGGCAGGGCGAGTACCACCGGGCCGCAGTCGGCCGGATCGGTGAGCACCCGGGCCACCTGGGGGAGCGAGGCCAGCAACTGTTCGGGCCGCATGATGCGATCGAAGTAGCGCGACACCGCACGGAAGGCGTCGTTGACACTCACCGACCCGTCGCCGTAGTGCTCGACCTGCTGCAGCACCGGGTCGGGCGCCCGGCCGGCGAAGGTGTCGCCCGGCAACAGCAGCAGCGGCAGTCGGTTCGCGTGGGCGAGTCCGGCCGCGGTGACCATGTTCAGCGCACCCGGACCGACCGACGACGTCGCGGCCATCACCTGTCGGCGGTCGGTGGCCTTGCCGTAGGCGGCCGCGGCCAGCGCCATGCCTTCCTCGGTCTGCCCGCGCCAGGTGGGCAACTCGTCGCGCACTTCGTAGAGGGCGGTGCCCAGGCCGAGCACGTTGCCGTGCCCGAAGATCCCGAACACGCCCGCGAACAACGGCACTTCGGTGCCGTCGAGCAATTCCGACCGCTGGGCGACCATCCACCGCACCAGCGCCTGCGCCGTGGTCAGCCGGATGCTCTCGCCCATCAGCGCTCACTCTCCGTCGGCGACACGCGGATCGATCGGCATGTCGGCCCAGGTGTCGCGGATCCACGCGTGTGCCGGATCGTCGCAGAATGCCATCGAGCGCGTCGATCCCGGCCCGGCCAGCACGTTGAGGTAGTACATCGGATAGCCCGGCGCGGCCACGCACGGCCCGTGGTAGCCGTAGGGGATCAGCACGACGTCGCCGTCGCGGACCTCGACGAACTCGTCGAGGGGAGCAAGCCCGGCGGCCTCGTGCTCGGGTCCGGTGTAGGTCCGGTGCAGGCCGAAACCGGTACGGCTCGGGGTCACCTGATCGGCGCCGCCGATGCGGTAGTAGTAGATCTCCTCGTTGACGACGTCACACGGATCGGTCGCATCGTGCTTGTGCGGCGGATAGCTCGACCAGTTGCCCGGCGGGGTGATCAGCTCGCAGCACATCAACCGTTCGGCGTGGGCCCACGTGTCCGGGGTGGCGAAGTTGACCACCTGCCGGGTCGCGGAGCCAGCGCCGCGGACCTCGACAGCGATGTCGTCGACCGGCCCGTAGCGAGCCGGCCGCTGCCGCTCGCAGCGCGCGGAGGGCAGCGCCACCAGCGCGCCGCCGGTGCTGACCAACCGGGCCGAGGTGTCTCGGCCGACGTAGCAGAAGTCGCTCGGCCCTTCGAATACCGAACGCCGTCCGGCGAGCTCGAATGTCGTGTCGCCGACATCCACGCTCACTCCGCCCTCCAGCGGGAGCACCAAGTACTCGGCCTCACCGGTGTCCAGGGTGTGCGCGACACCGGGCTCGAGCGCCATGATCTGCAAACCGGAGTACGCCCAACCGGCCGACTCGGGTGTCACGGTCACCGGGTCGCCCCCGGACGGCACCAGGATCGTCATGAGTCGAGCCCCTCGGTCGCCGCGCGCAGCACCTTGGCAGCGGCGTCGACCGCGCCCGCGACGTCACCACCGTCGGGGTAGAGCACCGTGCGGCCGATCACCAGGCCGCGAACGACGGGCTGCCGCAGCGTTCGGCCCCACGAGCGCACCTGCTCGCCGAAATCTGCGCCGGGGACGCCGCCGAGCACCACGCACGGCAGCGTGGTCGCTGCGTAGACCAGCTCCGGCTCGTCGCACGCCGGGGTCTTCAGCCATGTGTACGCGCTGGTGGTGCCCAGCGCAGAGGCCACCGCGACGGCCCGGGCCAGCGACGGCGCGTCCTGGCGCAGCGTGAGGCGGCCTTCCGCGTCACGCTCGTAGGGGAGTGGTTCGACCATTGCCATCAGCCGATGCGCCGCGAGCTCACTCACTGCGCGGGCACACGCCTCGATGGTGCGCGGCACGGCCGGATCGGCGTCGTCGATGCGCAGCAGCATCTTGCCGCCGTCGAGCCGGCATGCGGCGATGGCCGCGGCGTCGTAGCCGGTGAACCGGTCGTCCATCGTCCAGGTCGCGCCGTCGAGGCCGCCGCGGTTCATCGAACCGATGACGATCTTGCCTTCCAGCGCGCCCAACAGCAGCAGCTCCTCCACGATGTCCGGCGACCCGAGCACACCGTCGACATCCGGGCGGGAGAGCGCGACGACGAGCCGGTCGAGCAGCTGACGCCGGTCGGCCATCGCCAGCGGGTCTGCGCCGGAGCGCAGCGCGCCGCGCGCCGGGTGGTCGGCGGCGACGAGGAACAGCGTGCCGCGCTCGTTGAGCAGCCCGGCGGATCGGCGCCGCTGCGCGTATGCCGCGCCGACCGCTTCCGGTTCGAAGGACCGGGTACGCAGCAGTCGAGCCCACTGCTCGTCGCTGATCGCCGGCGTCATCGCGATGCCACCATGTCCTCGAGTTCGGCGAGCGTCGGCATGTCGTCGGCGCACGCGAGCCGGGACGCGACGATCGCTCCAGCCGCGTTGGCGTAGCGAGCCGAGCGGGTCGGCTCCCAGCCCGACAGCAACCCGTGCACCAGCGCACCGCCGAAGGCATCCCCCGCGCCGAGCCCGTTGACCACCTCGACGCGCTGCGGTTGCACTGTGGTCATCTCCTCAGGAGTTGCCACGAGCACACCAGCTCCGCCCATCTTCACCACCGCCAGCTCGAGACCGCGATCGAGTAACAGCCTGGCAGCCTTTTCGGGATCCGAAGTGCCCACCGCCACCTCGACCTCGGCCCGGTTACCAACGGCGACGTTCACGTAGTCGAGCATGCGGTCGTATTCACGGCGAGCGTCCTCGGGGGAGGGCCAGAACATCGGCCGCCAGTCGAGATCGAGCACGCTCCAGCGGCTTTGCTGGTCGGGTCGGGGCCGGCCGCGGCGACGCAGCATCTCCAGTTGGGTGCTGCGGGCCGGCTCGACCGACACACCGGTGCCGGTGACCCAGAACAGCGGGACCTCCGTGACGACGTCCCACGGCACATCGTCCGACGTCAAGGTGAGATCCGGGGCGATCGGTGCCCGGTAGAACAGCAACGGCGGGTCCTCGGGCGGGTCCAGCGCGCAGAAGACCACCGGTGTCTGCAGATCATCGGCCGTGCCGACGAAGCGCGGATCGACACCGAACCCGCGCAGCGCGTCCCGCACGTACTCGCCGAAGTCGTCCGGACCCACCTTGGTGAGCACGGCAGTGCGCCGACCGAGCCGCGAGGCCGCCACCGCGACGTTGGTGGCCGTGCCACCGAGCGAGCGGGCAAAGGTGCGCACCTGCGCAAGCGGGCCGGCCTGCTGCGGGTACAGGTCGACGCCGACCCGGCCCACGGTGAGCGCCTCCAGATGTGTCGTCATGCGTAGAGCTCCGGTCGGTCGATGAGCGTGATCGGTTGCCTGGCCCCGTGCTCGAGCGCGGCGATACCGGCCGTGGCCGCCGCGGTCGCGGTGTAGCCGTCCCAGGCCGAGGCAGCCTCGCAGGTGCTCCCACCCGCCACGGCGTGCACCCAGTCCTGCAACTCGTGCTGGTACGCGGCGGCGAACCGGTCCCGCCAATCATGGTGGACAGCCCGCGAAACGGCGCCCGCGCTGCGGCGCACCGCATCCTGCGAGGCGCCGATCGACAGCGTGCCGGATTCACCGACCACCTCGGTGCGGACGTCGTAGCCGTACCCGGCGTTGACGAACACCTCGATGTCCACCAGTACCCCGGACGCCATCTCCACGATCAGTACGACCGGATCCTGCGCGCCGCCGGCCTTCGAGCTCGGCCGCGGCCGGTGCACGGTGATCGCCGCCGGCTCGTCGTCGAGCAACCAGCGGACCACGTCGAGCTCGTGCACCGCCGATCCGGAGATCAGCGACGGTGAGGTGACGCCGACGAGCTCGGCGTTGCGATGGATGCAGTGCACCAGTAATGCCGCGCCGATCTCCCCGGCGCGCAGGTCGGCCTTCAGGATGCGGTAGCCGGGGTCGAAGCGCCGCATGAACCCGACGCTGACGAGTCGGCCGCCCAATCCGCTCTCGGCGGCGACGATCCGCTCGCACCCGGTGGTGTCGGGTGCGAGCGGTTTCTCGCACAGCACCGGCTTGCCGGCGGCCAGGCAGGCGAGGACCAGCTCTTCGTGCGTGGCGTCGGACGACGCGATCACGACGGCATCCACGGAATCGTCCTTGACGAGCACCATCGGATCGTCGAACACGCGTGCCTCGCAGCTGGCAGCAACCTGTTCGGCGCGCGGCCGCGCGATGTCGAACACCGCTGCGACCTCGCTACCGGACACGGTGGTGCTCAACAGACGCGCGTGTTCGGCACCCATCACGCCGACGCCGATCACCCCGGTGCGGACCGGCATGTGCTGTTTCTCCGTTCTCGTGTCCTCAGCCGAGGGTCTTGGTCTCCGCCAGCAGCTCCTCGCCGACCGAGGCAGCATCCGTGTCGGGCTCGCTCTCGAGCTCGTGCGCGAGCTGCTCGAGTTCCGCGCCGCCGGCCATCAGCTTGGTGAGCTCCGGCAGCGTGATCTCGGACTTCGCGAAGTCGCCGAGACTCTTGCCCCGCTTGAGCAGCAGGAAGCGGTCGCCGACCGGGTACGCGTGGTGCGGGTTGTGGGTGATGAAGATGACGCCGAGTCCCTTGTCGCGCGCCTGGATGATGTATTTGAGCACCACCCCGGACTGCTTGACCCCGAGCGCGGACGTGGGCTCGTCGAGGATCAGCAGCCGGGCGCCGAAGTGCACCGCGCGGGCGATCGCCACGCACTGCCGCTCACCGCCGGACAGCGTGCCGACCGGCTGGTCCACGTCGCGGATGTCGATCCCCATGTCCTTCATCTCTTGCCGAGTGATCTTCTTCGCGGTGTCGACGTCGAAGCGCTTGAACGGCCCCCAGCCCTTGGTCGGCTCCGACCCGAGAAAGAAGTTCCGCCAGACCGCCATCAGCGGCACCATCGCCAGATCCTGGTACACCGTGGCGATGCCGGCATCCAGGGCATCGCGCGGCGCGGTGAACCGTACCGGTGCGCCGTCGATGAGGAGCTCACCGTGGTCGGGCTGGTGCACCCCGGCGAGCATCTTGATGAAGGTGGACTTGCCGGCGCCGTTGTCCCCGAGCACGCAGGTCACCTGGCCCGCATGCACCATGGTGGAGATGTCGGACAGCGAGATGACGCTGCCGAAGGTCTTGGTGACGTTGCGCACCTCGAGCATCGGTGCTTCGGCATCGGTGTTCTCGGGTGGGTCGACGACCTCGATATCGGTCATGGCTCAGCGCCTCCTGCTCTGCTCGGCGATTCGTCGAACGTATTGATTGGCGAGGACGGCCAGCAACAGCATGGCGCCCACGAACGTCTTGAACCAGTCGGAGTTCCAGTTGGCGTAGACGATGCCGGACTGGGTCATCCCGAAGATCAGCGCGCCGAGCGACGCGCCGACCACCGAGCCGTAACCACCGGTCAGCAGGCAGCCGCCGATCACCGCCGCCACGATGTAGATCAGCTCCTGGCCGATGCCGACCTGGGCCTGGATGGTGCCGAACCGGATGATCTGCGTGTTGCCGACGAACCAGGCCATGGCGGAGGTCATCATGAACAGCGCGATCGTCGTCCTCGTGGTCGGCACGCCGACGTTCTTGCTGGCGTTCGCCTCGCCGCCCGTGGCGAAGATCCAGTTGCCGAACCGGGTCTTGAGCAGCAGCCAGGACCCGATGATGGTGAACACGATCCACCACACGATCGCGATCTGGAAGTCCGACCCACCGATGCCGAAGGTGCTGCCGAAGATGTCCTTCAGCGCTCGGTAGCCCGGCACCAGGTCGAGATTGCTCACCTGGACGGTGTTGGTGACGAGCTTCGTCACGCCCAGGTTCACGCCTTGCAGCGCCAGGAACATGCCGAGGGTGATGATGAAGCTGGGCAGCCCGGTGCGGGTGACCAGGAAGCCGTTGATGAAACCGATCGCCAGCATCAGCAGCAGCGAGACGAACAGCGAGGCGTAGACGTTGAGGCCCCAGTAGGTGGTCATGATGCCGGTCGCGAGACCGGCGGTGCCTACCTGGACGCCGGCCGACAGGTCGAAGTGGCCACCGATCATCAGCAGCGACACCGGGACGGCCATCAGCCCGACCGTCGATGCGCCGTCCAGCCAGTTGGCGGCGCCGTCGAGGGAGAAGAACACGTCGGTGACGACCGAGAAGAAGATGAAGATGACGATCGCGCCGACGAGCGCGCCGAACTCGGGTTTGACGAGGAACTTGCGCAGGATCCCGACGTGGGCGACGCGTTCGTCGGGAGTGACCGTCGCCGCGGTCATCGCGTTCCTGCCGCGGCGAGCTTGGCCACCTGGGTCGCGTTCTCCTTGGTGATCAGGTTCGGGCCGGTGAGCGTGGCCTGGCCACCGCCGAGCACGTTCAGGTTCGACTTGTACTGGGTGAGCATGACCACGGCCAGGTAACCCTGCAGATACGGCTGCTGGTCGACCGCGAACAGGATCTTGCCCTGCTCGACGCCCTTCGCCACGTCGCCGTTGAGGTCGAAGGTGGCGAGCTTGGCCGAGCTGTGCGCGCTCGCGATCGCGGCCTCGGCCACCGAGGCGACCTGCGCGCCGAGCGTGACGACGCCGTCGATCGACTTGTCGGCCTGGAGCTTGCCCTGGATCAGCGATTGCGCACCCGGCAGGTTGTTGTTGTCGACCTGCAGGTTCGTCACGGTCCCGCCGAGGGTGTTCTTCACGCCGGCACAGCGCTGCTCGAGGGAGACGTTGCCGGCCTCCTGGATCACGCAGACGACATGCTTGACGCCCTCGGACTTCAGCTTGGTCCCGACGGCCTCACCGGCGACGGTCTCGTCCGAGCCGATGTAGGACAGCGCACCGTAGGACTTCCACTGGGCCTCGCCGGAGTTGATGACGATCACCGGGATGCCTTTCGACACCGCGCGCTGGATCGACGCTTTCAGCGCCTCGGGGTTGGCCATCGACACGACGATGCCGTCGGGCTTCTGGTTGACCGCGTTGTCGATCAGCTGCGACTGCTGCGTCGGGTCACCGTTGCTCTGGTAGGTGACGCTGTCGCCCATGTCCTTCCCGGCCTGGACCGCGCCCTTCTTGACGATCGCCCAGAAGGAGTCGCCGGCGCCACCGTGGGTCACCACCGCGATCTTGTACTTGTAGCCGCCCGATCCGCCACCGGCCTTGTTGTGCTGGACATTGACGGAATTGGCGCTGCTGCACGCGGTGGTCACCGAAGTGATCGCGACGGCGGCAATCGCGGCGGCGATCCATCTGCGTCGTTGCCGGATCATGGTGTCCCCTCTCTGAAGGACTGGGTGGTGATACGTGGCACCGACGCGTCAGGTGGCGGTCGGGAAGTGATAGCTGGCGCCTGCATCGTGGTGCTGTTCCGGCCAGCGCGAGGTGACGACCTTCGCGCGGGTGTAGAACGAGACACCCTCGGGTCCGTGGACGTGCTTGTCACCGAACAGCGAGTCCTTCCAACCGCCGAAGGAGTAGTAGGCCATCGGCACCGGGATGGGCACATTGATACCGATCATGCCGACGTGGACGCCGCGCTGGAAGCGTCGGGCCGCGTCGCCGCTCGAGGTGAAGATCGCCGTGCCGTTGCCGTAGGGGTTGGCATTGACGAGCGCGATCGCCTCCTCGACGGTCTCGACCCGGAGCACCGACAGGACCGGTCCGAAGATCTCCTCGCGGTACACGTCCATCTCCGTGGTGACCTGATCGATCACCGTGGGACCGACGAAGAAGCCGTCCTCGTGACCGTCGACGACGAGGTCGCGGCCGTCGACGGCGAGTTTGGCGCCCTGTGTCTCGCCGGTGCCGATCAGCCCGACGATGCGCTCCTTCGCGGCAGCGGTGACCACCGGGCCCATCTCGGCGTCCGCGTCGCGGCCGGAGCCGACCTTGACCTCCCGGGCCTTGTCGGCGACGGCGTCGACGACGAGGTCTCCCGCTTCCCCGACGGCGACCGCGGCCGAGATCGCCATGCACCGCTCGCCGGCCGAGCCGAATGCAGCGGCGACCAGGTGCTTCGCGGCGAAGTCGATGTCGGCGTCGGGCATGACGATCGCGTGGTTCTTCGCCCCGCCCAGTGCCTGCACTCGCTTGCCCGTGGCGGACGCGCGCTCGTGGATGTACCGGGCGATGGGCGTGGAGCCGACGAAGGACACCGCCAGCACATCAGGGGAGTCCAGGATGGCGTCGACTGCCTCCTTGTCACCGTGCACCACGTTGAACACACCGTCGGGCAGGCCGGCGCGCTGCCACAGCTCGGCGATCAGCATCGAGGCCGACGGATCGCGCTCACTCGGCTTGAGCACGAACGTGTTGCCGCAGGCGATGGCCACCGGGTGCATCCACATCGGCACCATCACCGGGAAGTTGAACGGCGTGATGCCGGCAACCACTCCGAGCGGCTCACGGAAGGAGAACATGTCGACGTTCGTCGACACCTGGTCGCTGTAGTCGCCCTTGAGCAGCGACGGGATGCCGCATGCGAACTCCACGACCTCCAGACCGCGCTGTACCTCACCGGCCGCGTCGGAGAGCACCTTGCCGTGCTCGTCGGTGACGAGCGCCGCGAGTTCGCCGATGTGGGTGTTCACCAACTCCCGGAACGCGAAGAGGATCTTCGTCCGCTGGCTCAGCGACGACTGCGACCACGTCTCGAAGGCGGTGCGTGCGCTGGCGACGGCTTCGTCGAGATCGGACCGCGAGGCGAGGGCGACCCGGGCCTGCTGGGCGCCGGTGGCCGGATTGAACACCGGCGCGGTCCGGTCCGATGTGAGCGTCGTGCTCTTCCCGCCGACCCAGTGTTCGATCGTCCTCACCCGGGCGTCTCCTTCGGTTTTCGCGCACAGCATGACTACGCAGTGTCATCGGTGATAAAACCGTGATGACCAATAATTGTCAATACAAACAATCAGTCGACATTGTCAAGGGTGTTTGACATAGTGCTGTCATGACGTCGGAGCCCGGGCCGGCAGCGCCGCTCGAAGGTCTGGCCGTTGATCGGTCCACGCCGGTGCCTTTGTACTTCCAGCTCGCGCAGCAGATCGAGTCGGCCATCTCGGACGGCGACCTCACCCCCGGCATGCGGCTGTCGACGGAACTCGACCTGGCCAAGCGGCTCGGGCTCTCGCGGCCCACGGTGCGCCAGGCAATGGACTATCTGGTCGACAAAGGCCTGATCGTGCGGCAGCGCGGTATGGCCGGAACACGTGTGATCTCCAACGGTGTGCGCCGGCCGCTGCGACTGAGCAGCCTGCACGACGACCTGCAGCGCAGCGGGCAATTGCCCACGACACGGGTCCTGACCAACACCGTCGAACCGGCCGGCCCGGAGGTGGCCCGCGCGTTGCGCGTCGCCGAGGGCGACGACGTCCTGGTGCTCGTCCGCCTGCGCAGCGCGATCGACCAGCCGATCGCTCAGCTCACCAACTACCTGCCGGGCACGATGGACGAGATCACGACCGACACCCTCGAGCAGCGCGGTCTCTACGACATCCTGCGCGGGCGCGGGATCCACCTGCATTCGGCAATGCAGGCGATCGGCGCCCGTACGGCGACCGCCGCCGAGACCCGGTTGCTGAAGGAACGCAAGAATGCAGCGCTGTTGACGATGCAGCGCACTACCGTCGACGACCGCGGCGAAGTCGTGGAGTACGGCAGCCACATCTACGCCGCCAGCAGGTACAGCTTCGAGATGTCGTTACTGTCGGGCTGATCTCGCCGGCGCGGTGGTGTCGCGAATGACCAGATCGGGTGCGACGAGCTGTTGCCGGTGGTCGGTCACACCGCCGGTGAGCCGGTCGATCGCCCGCGCGACTGCGAGCGCGGCGAGCTGCTCCGTGTCCTGCGCGATCGTGGTCAGCCCGAAGGTCGCCAGGCGAGCGAGCGGGCTGTCGTCGTAGCCGACCACACTCACTTCTTGCGGAATCCGAACGCCGTGGCCGCGCAGCACGTCGAGCAGCCCGATCGCGCATCGGTCGTTGAAGACCGTGATCCCGGTAGGCAGCCGGCGTTTTGCCAGCAACCGTTGTGCTGCCCGACTGCCGTCGGCCTCGCCGAGGCCGCCGGACACGATCTGCTCGGCATCCGCGAGACCGTGCGCAGCGAGGGCGCGCCGGTAACCGCGGCGGCGTTCGGCAGCACCGGGCGCGCGTCCGCCGTCGACATGCGCGATCTGTCGGTGTCCGAGCGCAACGAGATGGTCGACGGCCTGCTGGGCGCCCTGGTCGTCGGCAGTGCGCACGACGTCGACGGACTCGGCTCGCACCTGGCGCGCGATCGCGACGACCGGTAGCCGCCCGGCGAGCGCGACCAGCGCCGCGGTCGGCGCTTGGGGGCCGATCAGGATCAGCGCTTCACAACGGTCGTCGAGCAGGCTGGACACCGCCGTCTCCTCGGTACGGTCCGGACCGGTGGCGCTCAGCGCGAGCTCGTACCCGCGTTCCGCCGCGGCCGGATAGAGCCGACCGACGAGTTGGGCGTGGAAGTCGTGCTGGATCCCGAACACCACGCCGATCAATCGGCTGCGCGCGCTGCGCAGCAGCCGGGCACGGGTGTCGGGGCGATACCCGAGCTCGGCGGCGGCGCGGCGCACCCGGGCACGGGTGGGCTCGCTGGCGCCCGGCACGTCGCGCATGACGATCGACACGAGCGCGGTGGACACGCCGGCGCGCGCTGCCACATCCGCCAGGGTCGGCCTACGGTCGCCTGCCACGGGCTTCAAGCTAGCAAGTGCGGATAGAACGTTCTAGGGAAGCGCTTGACATCGTGCCCGAGTCTCCGCGACGCTCACTTCTAGAACGTTCTAGGAGGATGCGTGAGCGATCGGCTGAGCATCGCGTTGATCGGGTCGGGTCGGATGGGCCGGTTCCACGGCGAAACGCTGGCTCGTCGGCTGCCGGGGGCACAGCTCGCGGTCGTGGTGGATCCGACCCCGGGGGTGGCCGAGCAGTTGGTGGCCCACCTCGGTTCCGGGACGGCCGCGACCGACGTCGGCGCAGTGTGGGACGACCCGGCGATCGATGCCGTGGTCATCGCCACCCCGGCCCGCACGCACACCGATCTGGTCGTTGCCGCCGCCGGCGCCGGCAAGGCGATCTTCTGCGAGAAGCCGATGGCGGTCACCCTGGCCGACGCCGACCGCGCCATCCGCGCCGCCGAGACCGCCGGGGTCGCGCTGCAGGTCGGGTTCAACCGCCGGTTCGCGCCTGACTGGTTGGCCGCCCGGTCTCTGATCGACGCCGGCCGGCTCGGCACGCCGCGCCTGCTGCGTTCGGTGACTCGCGATCCGGGCGGTTTCGACCCGTCGCGGGTGCCGCCGGACACGATCTTCCTCGAGACGCTTGATCCACGATTTCGACACCCTGCGGTACCTCAACCCGGGCGCGGAGCCGACCGAGGTCTCGGCGGTCGCGGATGCATTGGTGGAGCCGGATTGGCGGCCCCGCGGGCTGTTGGACACCGCCGTCGTCACCGTGCGCTTCGACAACGGGGCGATCGGCGTCGCCGAGGCGTGTTTCGAAGCCGCCTACGGCTACGACGTGCGCGGCGAGGTGCTGGGCTCCGGTGGCATGGTCCAGCTGGGCGACGGCCGACGCACCGGACTCGTGCTCTCCGACAGCGCCGGCCGCTCGGCCGAGACGGTGCGCGGCGACCAGGAACTGTTCGCCGGCGCGTACGTCGCCGAACTCGCCGGGTTCGTCGCCGCGGTCCGCGACGCGACGCCGACCCCGGCCGACGGTGCCGACGCCCGCGCCGCCCTGTCGATCGCGCTCGCCGCCGCCGAGTCGACGCGCGCGGGCGGCCGGCCGGTCCTCATCGCGGACAGTTCCCGATGACCGGCGTCCAGCTGGCCGCGTCGGCCGAGATGTTGTTCCTGGACCTGCCGTTCCCCGACCGGGTGCGGCGCATCGCCGATCTCGGGTTCCAGGTCGAGATCTGGAACTGGGCCACCAAGGACGTCGACGCGCTGGCCGGCACCGGCGCGACGTACTCGTCGATGACCGGTTACCTCGAGGGCACCCTCGCCGACCCGCAGGGCGCCGAGCAATTGCTGCGCACAGCGGCCCGCTCGGTCGAGGTGGCCGAGCGGATCGACTGCCCGCGGCTCAACCTGCACGGGACCGGGCTCGACGAGCGCGGCATACCGGTGCGGCCCAGCCAGGTGGTGACGCCGACGATGTGGCTGACGGCCGTGCGCACCCTGGATCGACTGGCCGCACTCGGCGAGCGCGCCGGCCGGGTCTTCACCCTGGAGAACCTGAACACGGCGGTCGACCATCCGGGCACGCCGTTCGCCCGGGCCGCCGACACGATCGCGCTCGTCGGGGCGGTCGACAGTCCCTACCTGCGGCTGAACCTGGACCTGTACCACGCGCAGATCGGCGAGGGGAACCTGATCGAGCTCGTGGAGCGGGCGCTGCCGCTCGTCGGCGAGATCCAGGTGGCCGACGTCCCGGGCCGGCGCGAACCCGGCACCGGCGAGATCCACTACCCGGCGATCGCCGCTGCGCTGGATCGGCTCGGCTACGACGGCGTGGTCGCGCTCGAGGGCTGGGCCTCGGGCGACCCCGAACTCGCCTTGCGCCGATTCCGTGACGCGTTCACCTGCGCTACATCGGATACACCTGCGTGAGGCGGATGTTGTTGCCCGACGGGTCGCGGAAGGCCGCGTCGATGCCGTACGGGCGCTCCTCGGGCGTCTCGGTGAATTCCACGCCGCGACCCTCGAGCTCCTCGTAGGCGGCCTGGCAGTTGTCGGTCTCCAGGAAGACCGTCCCGGCGAAGCCCTTCGCGGTGAGGGCGCGGACCTGCTCGGCGGTGGCGTCGTCCATGACCGGCGGCCCGGGGATGGCCATCAGGACGATCGCGAAGTCGTCCTGTCCGGGCGGGCTGACCGTCAGCCAGCGGAAGTTACCCATCTCGGCCACGGTGACGTCCGAGCGCACCTCCATGCCCACCTTGTCGGTGTAGAACTTGAGCGCCTCGTCCTGGTCGAGCACCCACAGCTGCGCCGTTCCTACCTTGATCACGATTCGTCCTCTCGGTCGTTGTTCGATGCGCTCGACGCTATTGGCCCGCGGCGCCGCGCGTCTTCTCGAAACGTGCGGTTCTGCGGGCGGCTGTACGCGCGCACCACGCACGCCGGTACCCGGGCGAAGGTGCTCGCCGGCGGGAATGCTGCACGGTAGGCCGAGGGCGTCATTCCGAACAGCCGGGTGAACGACGTCGTGAACGAGCCGACGCTGGTCAGGCCCACGGTGACGCAGATGTCGGCCACCGAGCGGTCGGTCAACCGCAGCAGGGACGCGGACCGCTCCAGCCGTCGGGTCAACAGGTACACGTGCGGGGACTCGCCGAACGCCCGGCGGAACTCGCGGCTGAAGTGGGCCTGCGACAGCGCGGCGGCCCGAGCGAGGTCGGCGACCGTCAGTGGCTCCGCGTAGTGCGCGTCGGCCAGATCCTTCGCGCGCAGGAGGTGGCGCGTGGGCGGCAACGACACCGACGAGGACATCGCTAGGGAGTATCGCCGATCCGCCAACGAGGTTTCGCTACGGTCGGCAGGTGAGCTCGCTGCTGCGCCGGCAATCCGCGTCGCAGCCGTTGCGGGTGGAGGTGCTCGACGAGTCCGACCGGCGCGAGGTGGCTGCGCTCGTGGACGCCGACCCGATCGTGAACGCCGTGATCAGCGCCCGGCTGCGGGCCTTCGGCACGCTCGACGCGCGGGTGTTCGGCGGACCGTTGCTCGGCGTGCGCCGACCCGGCGCCACGGAACTGTCGGGGGCGGTGTTCCGCGGCGGGAATCTCTTGCCGATCGGCGGTGGCCCGGCCGAGTGGGAGGCGCTCGGGCAGACGGTGGCACGGGAGCGGCGGCGCTGCTCGTCGATCGTCGGGCGGGCCGACGCGGTGCGCGGCTTGTGGGCGCAGCTGCGGCCCGAGTGGGGTGCGGTGCGTGCGATCCGCGACCGGCAGCCGTTGTTGGTGCTGGACCGGGCCGCCCGACCCGAAGCCGGCGACCCCCGGGTGCGGCGTATCCGTCCCGACGAGCTCGAGGCGTACCTGCCCGCCGCGGTGGACATGTTCACCGCCGAGCTCGGTATCTCACCGCTCGCGATCAACGGTGCCGGCGACTACCGGCGGCGGGTGCTCGGGCTGATCCGCGAGGGCCGGGCGTTGGGCATCAGCGACGACGACGGCTCGGTGATCTTCAAGGCCGATCTCGGTACCGTGTCGCCGCACACCTGCCAGGTGCAGGGCGTCTGGGTACGGCCGGATCTGCGCGGACACGGGTTGGGGAGCGCGGCGTTCGCGAGCGTGCTGCAGCAGGCGCTGACGCTGGCCCCGACAGTGAGTTTGTACGTGAACGACTTCAACGTCGCGGCCTGGCGGATGTACGAGCGGCTCGGCATGCGGCACGTCGCGGATCTGTCCACTGTGCTGTTCTGATTCGGAAAGGTTGCCAGGGGTGAGCGTGCAGGCAGTGATCTTCGACTGGGGCGGCACGCTGACCCCGTGGCACACCCTGCAGCCGCGCGAGGCGTGGATCGCAACGGTGTCCGACGACGAGCTCGCCGACCGGCTGCTCGCCGCCGAGACCGAATTGTGGGTGCGCTCGCGCGACGAGCACCGCAGCGGCACGCTCGACGACGTCTACGCCGCGGTCGGGATGGCGCCGACCCCGGCGATGCACGCCGCGTTCCGCGACTGGTGGGAACCGCACACCTTGCTCGACCCGGACGCGCCGGCGCTCTTCGACGCGTTGCGCGATCGCGGCATCGCGGTGGGCGTGCTGTCGAACACCTTGTGGAGCCGGGCCGAGCACGAGCGGATCTTCGCCCGGGACGGCGTGCTGGACCGTATCGACGGTGCGGTGTACAGCTCGGAGATCCCGTGGACCAAACCGCACCCCGAGGCGTTCCGGGCGGCGTTGGACGCGGTGTCGGTGTCCGACCCCGCCGACGCCGTGTTCGTCGGTGACCGGCCCTTCGACGACATCCACGGCGCCCAGTCGGCCGGCCTGCGCGCGGTGCTCGTCCCGCACAGCGACATCCCGCAGATCCAGCGTGGGCACACCGAAGCCGAGGCCGACGCAGTGATCCAGCGCCTCGCCGACCTGCTCGCGGTGGTCGACGCCTGGCGCTGACGGCCCCCGAGTCGTGAGTGGCGATAGCGGGGCATGCGTGGTGGCTTGTCACACGCCACTCAACGCGAGACGTCGCCACTCAACGCAGGACGGTGCCATTCATGACGTGTCGGGGCGGGAAGTGCGCACTTCCCGGCTCGATCCGTCGATTTCTTCGCCGGCAATCGACGGTTCCGGCCGGGAAGACACGCCTTCCCGCCGGACGGCGCGCACGCCACTCAACGCGAGACGTCGGCACGCGGCGGGGGACGGTGCCACTCAGTGCGGGGTGATCGGGACCCGCTCGAGCAGGAAACCGCGGCGGTCCAGGAAGTCGGCGAGGAACGCCTCGTGATCCGGGCACGCGAGCCACGTTTTCACCCGTGTCGCGTCGTGCAATCGGGGGTTTCGCCAGCGCAGTTCGGTGGTCCCGACGGCTCGGCAGTCGCGTGCCGAGCACCTCAGCTGCTCGCTGCCCTGCACCCAGGCAACGTACAGCGAACTCCCGTACCGTCGTGTTCGACCGCAGTGAGCTGAAACACCCGAGGAGCACCCGTGACCCAGTCCGACCCTGTGTCTGGCGCAGCGTCTGGCAAAGCGTCAGATCAGATCCAGACACCCGCCGCGGACGCATCCGCGCTCGAGCGGGTCATGTTCGAAATCAAGCGCGTCATCGTCGGTCAGGAGCGCATGGTCGAGCGCATGGTCGTGAGCCTCTTGGCGCAGGGCCACTGCCTGCTCGAAGGCGTACCGGGCGTCGCGAAGACCCTCGCGGTCGAGACCCTCGCGCGCACCGTGAGCGGATCGTTCGCGCGCCTGCAGTTCACCCCCGACCTGGTGCCCTCCGACATCGTCGGCACCCGCATCTACCGCCCCAACAGCGAGCAGTTCGACACCGAGCTCGGCCCGATCATGGCCAACTTCGTGCTCGCCGACGAGATCAACCGCGCGCCGGCGAAGGTGCAGTCGGCCCTGCTCGAGGTCATGGCCGAACGCCACGTCACCATCGGCGGCCGCCGCTTCGACGTGCCCGCCCCGTTCCTCGTGCTCGCCACCCAGAACCCGATCGAGTCCGAGGGCGTCTACCCGCTGCCTGAAGCGCAGCGCGACCGCTTCCTGATGAAGATCGTCGTCGGGTACCCGAGCGCCGCCGAGGAACGCGAGATCATCTACCGGATGGGCGTCGCGCCGCCGTCGGCGAACGCCGTGCTGAGCACCACCGACCTGCAGCGCCTGCAGGCCACCGCCAGTCGGGTGTTCGTGCACCACGCGATCGTCGACTACGTCGTGCGCGTCGTGCTCGCGACCCGCAGCCCGCAGCAGCACGGCATGTCCGACGTCGCGCAGTGGGTGTCCTACGGCGCCAGCCCGCGCGCCAGCCTCGGGTTGATCGCGGCCGGCCGGGCCATGGCCCTGATGCGCGGGCGCGACTACGTGCTGCCCCAAGACGTCCTCGACATCGCCGTCGACGTCCTCGCGCACCGCTTGGTGCTCAGCTATGACGCGATCGCCGACGGCGTGCCCGCCGAGCACGCGATCCGGCGGGTGCTGCAGACCGTGCCGCTGCCCCAGGTGGCGCCGCGTCAGCGTGCCGGCGCCCCGGACATGATGGCACCCGGCTCCATGACGGGACAGCCAGGCACCTTCGGCCCCCCGCAGGGCGGTCAGCCGGGCCAAGGTCACCTGAGCCACCCCGGCCAGCAGTCCGGCCAGTGGGGTGAGCGGTCGGCGTGAGCATGTCGATGCCGGCGCCGACCGATCACGGTCCGGCACTGGATCTGGACAGCGCCGAGGCGCTGCTGCGGCGGCTCGAGTTCACCGTCCGCAACAAGCTCGACGGCCTGCTGCAGGGCAACTACCAGGGACTCGTCCCGGGGCCGGGCAGCGAGGCCGGGGAAGCGCGCCAATACGTCGTCGGCGACGACGTCCGGCGCATGGACTGGGCCGTGACAGCGCGGACCACGGTGCCGCACATCCGGCAGACCATCGCCGACCGTGAGCTGGAGACGTGGCTGGTCGTCGACCTGTCACCGAGCATGGACTTCGGCACCGGGCTCACCGAGAAGCGTGAGCTGGTGCTCGCGGCCATCACCACCGTCGTGCACCTGACCGTGCGCGGTGGCAATCGGGTGGGTGCCGTCGTCGGCAACGGGTTCGACACCTATGTGGTGCCCGCCCGCGGTGGCCGCGCGCACGCCCGGCACCTGATGCGGCGCATCGCCACCACGCCTCGTGCGCCGGGCGGGTTGGCCGCGGACGAGTCGCGGCGCCGACCCGACCTCGGCGCGATGCTCGAGTCGCTGCGCCGGCCGCAGCGCCGCCGCGGGCTGGTCGCGGTGGTGTCCGACTTCCTGGACAGCACGAGCGGCGCCGATTACGAGAACCCCAGCTGGGAACGCGCGCTGCGCAGCCTGTCCGATCGCCACCAGCTGCTCGCGATCGAGGTCCTCGACCCGCGTGAGCTCGAGCTGCCCTCGGCGGGCCTGGTCACCTTCGTGGACACCGAGACCGGACGTCAGGTCGAGGTGCAGACCTCGGACAAGCAGGTTCGGGCTCGGTACGCGGAACAGGCCCGCAAACAGCGTGACCACATCGCGGCCGCCCTGCGGCATTCGGGCGCCGCACACCTGCAACTGCGCACGGACCGAGAGTGGATCGGTGACGTCGTGCGCTTCGTGATAGCGCGCCGCAAGTTCGTGAGCGGCGCGGTCGGAACGGCGGTTCGGTAATGCATTTCCTTTCCCCTGGCTACCTGATCCTGTTGATCGGGGTTGTCGCGCTGGCCGCGCTCTACGTGGTGCTGCAACTACGCCGCAAGCGGTTCGTGGCGCGCTTCAGCAACGCCGAGCTGCTCGGCAGCGTCGCGCCGAAGCGACCGGGCTGGCGCCGGCACCTGACCTTCGCGCTGCTGCTGATTGCGATGACGGTGCTCTCGATCGGCGTCGCTCGGCCCTCGGGCGCGGTGCGGGTGCCGCAGGAGCGGGCCACGGTGATGCTCAACATCGACACGTCCCTGTCGATGAAGGCCACCGATGTGCTGCCGTCGCGGCTGCAAGCGGCGCAGGGTGCTGCCAAGACCTTCGTCGACCTGCTGCCGGCGCGGATCAACCTCGGCCTGGTGAACTTCGCCAAGAGCGCGAGCGTGCTGGTGTCGCCGACCACCAACCGCGAGGTCGTCAAACGCGGCATCGCGTCACTGACCCTGTCGAACTACACCGCGATCGGGGAGGCCATCTACACCTCGCTCGACTCGATCAAGGTGTTCTCCGCCGCGGCGGCCGGCAAGCACGAGAAGCCCGCCCCGGCCCGCATCGTCCTGCTCAGCGACGGCGGCAACACCTGGGGCCGGCCGTTGTCCAGCGCCATCGAGGCCGCCCGCGCGGCGCACGTCGAGGTCTCGACGATCGCGTTCGGCACGCCCACCGGCACCGTGTCGCAGGACGGGCGGCTGGTGTCGGTTCCGGCCGACGACGCCGCGCTGCGCGACATCGCCGTCAAGACCGGCGGTTCGTTCCACACCGCAGCCTCGGAGGCCGAGTTGCGCTCGGTGTACAAGGACATCGGGTCGCAGATCGGCTACACCACCGAGCACAAGGACATCAGCTGGCGGTTCTTCCTGGTCGGCGTGCTGGCGCTGTTCGCGGCCGGCGGTGCGGCGATGCTCTGGTCCGGCCGCCTCGTCTGATCCGGTCCGGATCGGCTAGCGTCCGTGGGCGTGGCCACTGACGACACTGCTGCCCGCACGGTGCTGGTGACCGGCGGCAACCGCGGAATCGGATTGGCGATCGCCCGGGCGTTCGCCGCCAACGGCGACAACGTGGCGGTGACCCATCGCGGCAGCGGCGCACCGGACGGCCTGTTCGGCGTGCGGTGCGACGTCACCTCCGCCGACGACGTCGACGCCGCGTTCAAGGCCGTCGAGGCGCAGTTCGGGCCGGTCCAGGTGCTGGTCGCCAACGCCGGGATGACCGACGACACCTTGCTGCTGCGGATGAGCGAGGAGTCGTTCACCTCCGTGGTCGATGCCAACCTCGCCGGTGCGTATCGCGTCGCGAAGCGGGCGGCCTCGGGCATGCTCCGCAAGCGGGGCGGTCGGATGATCTTCATCTCGTCGGTGGTGGCGCTGGTCGGCGCCCCCGGACAGGCGAACTACGCCGCCAGCAAGGCCGGCCTGATCGGGCTGGCGCGCGCGATCGCCCGCGAACTGGGCAGCCGCTCGATCACCGCCAACGTCATCGCGCCGGGTTTCATCGACACCGACATGACCGCGGCGATGACCGAGGCCCGCAAGAGCGAGGTGCTGGCCGGGGTGCCGCTGGCGCGCTACGGCAGTGTGGACGACATCGCCGCCGCGGCCGTGTACCTGGCCTCGCCGGGCGCGGCGTACGTGACCGGCGTGGTGCTGCCCGTCGACGGCGGAATCGGCATGGGGATCTGAGGAGCGTTATGGGATTGCTCGACGGCAAGCGGCTGCTCGTCACCGGCGTCATCACCGACGCGTCGATCGCCTTCTCGGTGGCCCGGCTGGCCCAGCAGGAGGGTGCCACCGTGGTGCTGACCGGCTTCGGCCGGATGTCGCTGGTGGAGCGGGTGGCGCGCAAGCTCCCCGATCCGCCGCCGGTGGTCGAGTTGGACGTCGCGAACGAGGAGCACCTGGCCTCGCTGGCCGAGCGGGTGCGCGAGCACGTCGACGGCATCGACGGCGTGGTGCACTCGATCGGTTTCGCGCCCGCATCATGCCTGGGCGGGG
This sequence comes from uncultured Actinomycetota bacterium, assembly GCA_963850835.1. Lineage (GTDB taxonomy): Bacteria > Actinomycetota > Actinomycetes > Mycobacteriales > Jatrophihabitantaceae > Jatrophihabitans. The sequence goes on from CAWKNB010000017.1 coordinate 229,478, forward strand.
GATTCCTGGACGCACCGTGGGACGACGTGGCGACCGCGGTGCAGGTGTCGGCGTACTCGCTGAAGTCGCTGGCGACGGCTGCCCTGCCGTTGTTCGGCGAGGCGGGCGGGTCGGTCGTCGGGCTCGACTTCGACGCGCGGGTGGCCTGGCCGGCCTACGACTGGATGGGGGTGGCGAAGGCAGCGCTGGAGTCGACGTCGCGCTACCTCGCCCGCGAACTCGGCCCGAAGCGGATCCGGGTGAACCTCATCGCGGCCGGCCCGATCCGCACGATGGCCGCCAAGAGCATCCCCGGCTTCAGCGCGTTCGAGGATGCGTGGGACGGCCGCGCCCCTCTGGGCTGGGACAACGAGAACGCCGAGCCGGTCGCACGCAGCATCCTGGCCCTGCTGTCGGACTGGTTCCCGGCGACCACCGGCGAGCTGATCCACGTCGACGGCGGGTTCCACGCCATGGGTGTGTAGTGACCAGCGGCTTCGATGCGTTCCTGTTGCTGTCCTTCGGCGGACCGGAGGGTCCGGACGAGGTGCTGCCGTTCCTGCGCAACGTGACGCGCGGGCGGGGGATCCCGGACGAGCGGCTGGCCGAAGTGGCGCAGCACTACCAGCACTTCGGCGGGGTCTCGCCGATCAACGCGCAGAACCGGGCGCTGATCGAGGCGTTGCGTGCGGAGTTCGCCGCGAGTTCGCTGGATCTGCCGATCTACTTCGGCAACCGCAACTGGGCGCCGTACGTCGCCGACGCCGTGTGGCAGATGCGCGACGACGGCGTGCGGCGCGCGCTGGTGCTCGCGACGAGTGCCACGGCGTCGTACTCCTCGTGCCGGCAGTACCGCGAGAACCTGGCGCAAGCGCAGCAGGTGACCGGTCAGGGGGCGCCCGAACTCGTCAAGCTGCGGCACTTCTTCGACCACCCGGGATTCGTCGCCGCCAACGCCGACGGGGTGCGGGCCGCACTGTCCGCGTTGGGCGCCGGCGACCGGGACACAGCCCGGTTGGTGTTCACTGCGCATTCGATCCCGACGACGATGAACGACGCGTCCGGGCCTCGACGCAACGGGCTGTATGCCTTGCAACAAAGGGAAACCGCACGGCTGGTGGCCGAGGCCGTCCGCGGCGAAGGCGCCGACTTCGACCTGGTGTGGCAGTCGCGGTCCGGCCCGCCGCAGGTGCCGTGGCTGGAGCCGGACATCAACGACCACCTCCGGGCGCTGGCCGCCGACGGCGTCCAGGCGGTCGTGGTGGCGCCGACCGGATTCGTGTCCGACCACCTCGAAGTGCTGTGGGACCTCGACACCGAAGCCCGCGACACCGCGGCCGAGCTGGGGATGCGGTTCGAGCGGGCCGCCACCGCCGGCACCCACCCTGCGTTCGTCACGGCGGTGCGCGAACTCGTCGACGAGCAGATGCGGGGGAGCGCACCGCGTTCGCTCGGCACCCTCGGGCTGTGCGGCATCGAGTGTCCCGACGGCTGCTGCCCCGCGCCTCGCCGTCCGGGCGCCTGAGCGAACGAGGTCAGGTCGCGGAGCGCTCGCTCGCAGTGCGCAGGCCGTCCTGGTAGGTCGTGGACTCGCGCGCGCCCACCGCACCCGGGCGGCCGGCGCGCAGCAGCTCGCGCCACTGGTCCATCGTCCACTCCGACGGCCGGGTGGAGGCGCAGAAGTCCTCCAGCACGCGCACGAAGCGCAGCGGGTCGGTATGGAACGGGAAGTGCCCGGCGCCGTCGAACACTTCGAGCCGGCTGCCCGGCATTGCCGCCCGGGCCTGGTACGCGTGGCCGATCGGCAACACGCTGTCGCGCGAGCCCCAGACGAGCAGCGTCGGCATCCCGCGCACCAGGTAGCAGCGGTCGAGCATGGTGACGACCTGACCGCGGCGGTCGACCACCGAGCGCAGCGTGCGGATGAACGCAGTCCGCGCGGTGGCGTCGGGGAGCGCGTCGACCATCCGCCGTAGGTCCGGCGCGTCGACCCCGAGACCGGTGTCGAGCAGCTCCAGCACCGACATCGCGGCGCCGACTGCGAGCCTGGCCCCGGGCAGCCGCAGCGCCGAGATGGCCAGCTCCGCACCGGGCAGCGTGGCCGCCCGCAGCAGCGGTGACACGTGCCGTCCGGCGCCGCCGGTGGACACCAGCACCATCCGTTCGGTCTTGTCCGGGAACTGGTAGGCGAACTGCATCGCGACGCCGCCGCCGAGCGAGTGGCCCACCAACGTCACCCGCTCGATGCCGAGCACGCCCAGCAGGTCGCGCACCCCGTTGGCGTAGGCCGCCGCGGCGTAGTCGGCCCGGGGCTTGTCGGACGCGCCGTGCCCGAGCAGGTCCGGAGCGATGACGAGGTGGCGGCGGGCCAGCTCCGGCAGCACGCTGTCCCAGGTCTGCGAGCTGTCCCCGATCCCGTGGATGAGGAGCAGCGGCGGCCCGCTGCCGCCGATCCGGTACACCCGCCGGTACCCGTGGATCACGCGCGAGCGCACCCGGATCTCAGGGGCTGCGTGACCAGCGCGCGCCGCGCGCCCGTCGCCGATGTGACTGACCGTCATGCCGCTGCGTCCGTCCGGTGCCGGAATCTCGACCTGCCGACATGGTCGACCTCGGCTGGGTCGGCCGGGTTACGGCGATGTTGCGGGCCAGGTCAAACGCAGCCGGCGTTGAACGCGACGACCTGGGCGCGGCGCACCGCGCTCGCCAGCGGCCGCAGCGCAGCGGTGCGCGCGTCCGCTCCGGTTCGGTCGACCGCGCCGCCCAGCGGGTCGGCGGCGGCCAGGTCGAGCGCGGCCTGCAGCCGCTGGGCCTGGGCGAGCAGCGAGACCGCCCGCGGCGGGAAACCCGGCGGCAGGTTGAGCCGTTCACCGGCCCGGCGGGCGTCGCCGAGCGCTTCGGCGATCTCGCCGCGCTGCCCGGACACCTCGGCGTCGACGAGTGCCCGGGCCGACTCCCGCATCGCCAGGCCGAGTTCGTACTGGGCGTCGGCGACAGACTCGGGGTCCGGCGGTGCCGGTTCCACCGTGAACGCGGTCCAGCGCACGCTCGGGGGCGCACTGCTCGGCGCGTGGTCGACGACCTCGGGCACCAATCCGAGGGGGCCGCCGTGAACGGCTTCGCCCGCACCGAGCGCGGCCGCCCGGAACGGCTGCGGCCCCGGCAGCCCGCGCACGTCACCAGGTACCGGCAGCACCACCCGCACGGTGGCGCCCGTGCGCCGCCACGCCACCAACGCGTCCCGCAGCGCAGCCGGTTCCGCCGCCGATCCAGGGAGCCCGAGGACCACGTGCGCGCGGTCGTCGCCGACCACCGCGTCGACGGCCTGGTCGAGGCTCACCGACCCCGCGAAGAAGGCGTTCGCCCAGGCGGCGAGCGGGCCGCAACGCGAGTTCGTCACGAGATCCGACCATACGGGCGTGGCGGCCCGGAACCGGACGCACCGGCCCGTACCGTGGCCGACCGTGCCCGACTATCACGACGTGCTCGCCACCCCGCCGCGGCGGCGCCGAGTGCCGGAGGTGCCGGCCGAGCCCGACCTCGTCGTGGAGACCGCCGACGGCGGGTTCTGCGGTGCGGTGGTGGGCGTCGCCCGAGCCGTCGAGGCCGGGGAGAAACGCGACGCCGTGACGCTCGAGGACCGGCACGGCCGGCGTCGGGTGTTCGCCATGCTCCCCGCGGCGTTCCTGCTCGACGGCCGCCCGGTCACGCTGACCCGCCCGGCCCCCACGGCGGCGGCGAAGCAGTCGCGCCGGCGCACCGCCTCGGGATCGTTCGCCGTGCCGAACGCGCCGGCTCGGGTGGCCCGGGCCAGCCGCATCTGGGTCGAGGGCGATCACGACGCGGCGCTCGTCGAGCGCATCTGGGGCGACGACCTGCGTGCCGAGGGCGTGGTCGTCGAGCCACTGCGCGGCATCGACGACCTGGTGACCCAGGTCCGCGACTTCGGCCCCGGCCCGCGGCGCCGGGTCGGGGTGTTGGTCGACCACCTGGTGTCCGGCAGCAAGGAATCGCGCATCGTCGCCGACCTGGCTCGTGCCGGCTTCGCCGACCGCGTTCTGGTCACCGGCCACCCGTACGTCGACATCTGGCAGGCCGTGAAGCCGACGGCGCTGGGCATCGCGGCGTGGCCCGACGTGCCGCGCGGCATCGACTGGAAGAGCGGGGTCTGCGCCGCGCTCGGGGTTGCGAACCCGCGGGAGATGTGGCGCCGGGTGCTGGCGAGTGTCGACAGCTACACCGACGTCGAGGTGCCCCTGTTGCGCGCGGTCGAGGAACTCATCGACTTCGTCACCGGTGAGGAGGCCACTGAGCCTCCTAGAACCAGGTCTGGGTGAGCGGCGCGAGTGGCGTCGCGAACAGCGCGTCGACCCGGTCGAGCGCGCCGGCGCTGAACTCCTCGACCAGTCCCACCGCCGCCAGCGTGCGCAACCGGTGCCCGCCGAGGTAGATCGACGCGAGCACCTGCTGATCCAGCCGCAGGTCGGCGGACTCGGAGGTCGGTGCGCATGATGTCTCGACACCGTCGGTGTCCAGCACGAACCGGCCCGCGCCGTAGCTGCCGGCCGCGGTGTCGACGACGTCGAGCACCACCCGGGCGGGGGCAGCGTAGCCGCGCGCGGCGAGGGCCGCCGGCACGTCCAGGAGCCGCAGCCACAGCATGTCGCCGGTGTGTACCTGTGCCAGCGCCCGGCCGTCGCGCAGTCGCCAGCGGATCGGTTCGTCGACCGGCCGCAGGGTCAGCGTCGCCCGCTCCACCGCGTCGATCCCGCACAGGTAGTTCCACAACTGGGCGTATGCGTCGTCCGAACCGACGACGAAGTCGTCGACCTCGATGCGAGCCAGCGGCCCGGTGAGGTCGAAGTCGCGCGTCGTGTGCCAGCCGAGCAGCCCGTCCGGTCCGTCCGGTCCCTCGTGCACCACCCAGTTCGGGTTCGATTGCGTGACCTGCCAGCCGTCCTGCCCCAGGCGTCGCGCCCACCATGAACCGCCCCGGTCGACCTGGCCGGCGCGGTGCCGTGCAGCTGCGCGGAAGATCGCCGGCGCGAGCGGGTAGAGCTCGGCGGCGTCGACGTTGCGCACGTTCTCCGGCGGCGGCAGCAGCGGCAGCGCACGCCGCGGTTCGAGCCGGAAATGCGCGCTCAGCGTGGCCGGCGCGTAGCCGTAGCGACCGTAGATCGGCCACTCGGCGGCGATGAGCATGCTCAGCGGATCGCCGCGGTCCTTGGCCGCCTGCAGGGATGCGGAGATCATCTGGCGCAGCAGCCCGCGCCGCCGATGGGTCGCCGCCACCGTCACCGCGGTGAGCGCATCGACGTCGAGCTCCACCGCACCGGCGGACCCGGACGGGACCGACAGGGTGCGCGCCTGGGTGGCCAGCGTCGCGACCCACCGGCCCTGATCCTGCACGCCCCAGGTGCGTTCGGCCGCCCACTCGCGGGTCCACTGTTTGACCCGCTCGGGGAAGTGCTCGTCGTGCACCGAGCTGAACAACGTGGTGACGAACGCAGCCAGCCACGGCTGCGCCTCCTCGAGCGGAACGGGGTTCACCACCGGCAGGTCGGACACGGTTGTGACGATGCCAGGTGCGGGCAACTCAGATCCAGCTGACGTGGTTGTGCAGGTAGATGTAACCGATGAAGCTGGCGGCGTCGATGAGGAAGTGCGCGACGACCAGCGGCCACACCCGGCGGGTGCGCTGGAACCACAACCCGAACAGGACGCCCATCACGGCGTTGCCGATGAAGCCGCCGTAGCCCTGGTAGAGGTGGTACGAGCCGCGCAGCGTGGCGCTCGCGGCGATGGCGCGGCTGTCGGACCACTTCATCTGCCGCAGCCGGGTGAGCAGGTAGGCGCACACCACGATCTCCTCGGCAGCGCCGCTCTGGAAGGCGTCAAGGACGAGGACCGGGATGCGGTACCAGACGTCGGGGAAGTCGGTCACCACGAGCTGCGCGTTGAGCCCGAGCTTGCGCGCGACGTAGATCAGCGCCAGACCGGGAATGCCGATGGCCAGGGCGAACGCCGTGCCCAGCCCGATGTCGCGCCACTTGAGCCGCGTCAGGCCGATGCCGAGACCGCGCCCGCCCGGCGAGCGCATCAGCAGCACGATGGCGAGGAACGCGGGCAGGACGCCGCTGAGCACATCGGCCAGCCGGTCCGCGATGTCGAGCCACTGGTACTGGCTGGCCGATGCGGACCGCACCGCAACCGCGACCCCGCGGAACCCGACCCCGTGGTTGATCGTGACCTGGGAGCGGATGAAGCTCAGCAGCGCGGTGATGCCGGACATGCCGTAGGACACGCCGAGCACGGCGAGCACTTCGAGGCCGTACCGCGGTGGGGCTGCTGCCGCGTCCTCTTCGGTCTGGGTCGCCACGGGGCAAGTGTGCCGTGTGCCGGGTCAGTTCGGCTGGGCGACCACCAGGGTTTGTAAGCCCGCGCCGACCTCGCCGCGCCGGTCCGACAGCACCGAGCGCGCCAGCGCCGATCCGTGCGGGCTCAGCTGGGTGCGCGCCTGCATCAGTACCCACTCACCCTCGACGGGCCGGGCGATGTGCACGTCGAGGTCGACGTTGACGAACGACCATTTCGACCAGTCGAGTTCGGCGGAGATGCCGTTGCCGGAGTCTGCGACGAGCACGGCGCGGGCCAGCCCGGAGAACTCGTATCCGGGCAGGAGCGGCGTCCGCGCCCGCACCCACGCCGCCGCCGGGCCGGGCACCTGCATCTGGCCCTCGACGAAACTCCAGTCGACGCTCGTCCCGAAGCCGAAGACGGTCTCGAGCGGCGCGCCGTCGTCCGGCACCGGCCACGGCGGTGGGGTCGGTGCCGTGGCGACCGCGCTCGTGTCGGTGTCCCGCACGAACCACACCCGGCCGTGCAGGCACTCGCGGCCGCCGGAGGCGAGGACCACCTCGGCCAGCGCAGCGCTGCGGGCGGCGCGCAGCACGCGCACCCGGGTCTCGAGCTCGGCCACCGGCACCGGCCCGATGAACTCGGCGGCCAGGCGCCGGGCGGCGAGATCGGTGCGGCCGGTCTCGGCCGCGACCGCTCGCTCGGCGCACGCCACGAGCAGTGCATTGGGCGGTCCGCCGTGCTGCAACTGCGCGGCCCAGGGACCCACGGTCGACGCCGCGGACCGGAATGCGCCGGTGCCGGTGTCCCCGGCGGCGGCAGTCGTAGGGAGGTAATAAGGCTCGGCCACGAGGACGACCGTAGCCGTACGCGATGCGCCGATATGCCCTACACTCGGGCAATAGGGCGAGCGGCACATCCCTCCCGTGCCGCTCGCCCCTTGCTGTCCCCAGCACAGCACGCTTCAAGCCCGGAGTAGGCGCCTCGCGCCCACGGGTAAGGAGTTCGTAACCGTGCATCGCGGCACGGCGTGAAACCACCGCCGGACCGTCGAGCGAATTCTTCAACGAACCCGTGTCTGAGGCCGCCGGCCGCTGCAGACTCCAGATGCCCCGGAGGATCGCTCGTGACCCGTCGCCGGATCGCCGTCGTCGGTAGTGGGGTGGCAGGCATCACGGCCGCCTACGTGCTGCAGCACGCGGCCGACGTCACCCTGTTCGAGGCCGCCGACCGGCTCGGCGGGCACGCCGATACCCACGAGGTGCTCGGCGCGGACGGCCGGCTGCGCAACATCGACACCGGCTTCATCGTGCACAACCTGCGCACCTACCCGATGTTGCGGCGGCTGTTCGGCGAGTTGGGGGTCGCGACCCAGGAGTCGGACATGAGCATGTCGATCTCCTGCGCGGGCTGCGGGCTCGAGTACGCGGGCGGGCGCGGGTTCGCCGGACTGCTGGCGTCGCGGCGGTCGGTGACCAATCCGCGCTACCTGCGGATGCTGCGTGAGGTCGTGCGATTTCACGACCGCGCGATGGCGTTGCTGGCCAGCGACGACCACCGGCAGACGGTCCGCGAGTTCATCGCGGCGGGTCGGTTCTCGCCCTACTTCACCGCGCACTTCATGACGCCGGTGATCGCGGCCGTGTGGTCCACCGCCCCGACCCGGGCCGGCGACTACCCGGCCCGCTACCTGTTCGAGTTCCTGCGCAACCACGGCGCGCTCAGCGTCACCGGCAGCCCGGTCTGGTACACGGTGGTCGGCGGGTCCGGCCGCTACGTCGAGCGCGCGGTGAAGGGCCTGACGGCCGTGCGGACGTCGGCGCCCGTCCGGTCGATCACGCGCTGCGGGTCCGGCGTCGAGATCCACGCCGACGACGACACCGCGGAGTCCTTCGACGGCGTCGTCGTCGCCACCCACCCGCACCAGGCGCTGCGGCTGCTGACGACACCGACCCGGCGCGAGCGCCAGTTGCTCGGGGCGATCGACTACACCGTCAACCCGACCCTCCTGCACACCGACACCTCGGTGCTGCCCCGCGCCGAACGGGCCGCGGCGTCGTGGAACTACGCCATCCCGTCGTGCGACGCGATCCCGACCGCCGTTCAGGTCAGCTACAACATGAACCGGCTGCAACGCCTCGACTCGACCGAGACCTACGTGGTGACCCTCAACGGAGCCGCGCAGGTCGATCCTGACAAGGTGATCGAGCGGATCGAGTACGAACACCCGGTGTACACGACGAAGTCGGTGGCGGCGCGCAACCAGCTGCCAGAGCTCAACGACGGCGTCGTCGCCTTCGCCGGCGCGTACCACGGGTGGGGCTTCCACGAGGACGGCTGCCGCGCAGGGGTCGACGCCGCCACATCGCTGGGAGTGCGCTGGTGAACCGCGTCTACGACGTCGAGATCACCCACGTGCGGGCCGATCCGGTGCGTCACGACGTGCGGCACCGCAGCCACCTGTGGTTCGTCGACCTCGACGACCTGCCGTCATACGGCCCCCTGGCCCGGTTCGAGTCCCGTGACCACCTGGGCGACCCGGCCCGCACGTTGCGGGCCAACCTGGACGACCACCTCGCCGAGCACGGCATCGATCTGCACGGCGGCCGGATCACGATGCTCGCCAACGCGCGCAGCCTCGGTTACGTCTTCAACCCGTTGACGCTGTACTGGTGCCACGGCAGCGACGGTGCGGTGATCTGTGTGATCGCCGAGGTGCACAACACCTACGGGCAGCGACACCGCTATCTCCTGCGGCCCGACGACGACGGTCGGGTCGACGCGGAGAAGGACTTCTACGTGTCGCCGTTCCATCCGGTCGACGGCTACTACCGCATGACCGTGCCCGAGCCCGGCGACACCCTGGCGATCACCATGACGTTGCACCGCCCGGACGGGCGACCGTTCGTGGCCACCGTCCGCGGTACCGGCCGGGCGGCCGGCCGCTACCCGGCCCTGGCGGCGGCGCTGCGCCACCCGTTCGAGACCCAGGTCATCCGCGCGCTGATCACGGCCCACGGCATTCGACTGTGGCGCAAGGGATTGCCGGTTCAGCCGCGGCCACCACACCTGTCCGACCACGTTTCCGAGGAGCCCACCGTGCCGACGGTTGCCGACCGACTCGCCACCCTGATCCGCGACACCGCGGGCATCGAGTTGCCGCTGCGACTGCGGGCCTGGGACGGCAGCGAGACCGGCCCGACCGATGCGCCGGTGGTGGTCATCCGATCCCGGCGCGCGCTGCGTCGGTTGCTGTGGGCGCCGAACGAACTCGGGCTCGCGCGTGCCTATGTCAGCGGTGACCTCGACGTCGAGGGCAACACCGCCGACCTCGCCGAGGGATTCCGTCGGGCCTGGCGACTGGCCCGTAGCCGACCCGACACCGGCGTCTCGCTCGGCATGCGTGATCGGCTCGGCGCAGTTACCGCGGCCACCCGGATCGGTGCGCTCGGGTTGCCGCCGACGCCGCCTGCTTCCGAGGCACGCCTGCGCGGGCGGGCGCACACCAGATTGCGCGACCGGGCCGCGATCGCACATCACTATGACCTGTCGAACGACTTCTACGAGCTGCTGCTGGACGACACGATGGCCTATTCCTCGGCGTATTTCACGCATGAGGGGCAGCCGCTCGTCGACGCGCAGCGCGCCAAGCTCGACCTCATCTGCCGCAAGCTGGATCTGGCGCCGGGTATGCGGCTGTTGGACGTCGGCTGCGGATGGGGCTCACTGATCCTGCACGCTGCCGAGCACTTCGGCGTGCACGCCACCGGTGTCACGCTGTCGGCGCAGCAGCGCGACTTCGTGTCGAAGCGGATCGCCGATCGTGGACTGACCGACCGGGTCGAGGTGCGGCTGCAGGACTATCGGGAGCTCGAGGGAGCCGGTGCGCGGTTCGACGCCGTCGCGTCCGTGGAGATGGGCGAGCACGTGGGGGAGGAGCAATACCCCACCTACGCCGCGATCCTGTACTCGATGCTGCGGCCCGAGGGTCGACTCGTGCTGCAGCAGATGTCGCGCCACCCGGGCACTGCTGCCGGCGGCGGGGCGTTCATCGAGGCCTACATCGCGCCGGACATGCACATGCGGCCACCCTCGCAGACGCTTCGATTTCTGGAAGACGCGGGTTTCGAAATCCGCGATGTGGAAGCGATGCGAGAGCACTACGTACGCACCGTTGCGCACTGGCAGACCACCTTCGACGCACATTGGGACGAGTTCGTGGCGTTGCAGGGCGAGGAGGTTGCCCGGGTGTGGCGGCTGTACCTCGTGGGTGGCGCGCTCGCCTTCGAAGAGGGCCGGATGGGCGTCGACCAGTTCCTCGCGGTGCGGCCTACCGCCGAGGGCGGTAGCGGCATGCCCGCGACCCGGCCGTGGGTGTTGGGTACCAACTCGGCGTGAGTTCGTTCGACTTCGCAGCGTTCGCGGCCACGGTCGGGTACGCAGCTGCGGCGGTGGTGGTGGCCCTGCTCGTCACGTTCGTCGTGGCGAAGATCGCCGGGCCGGCACAACGTCATCGACACCACGTGGGGACTGCTGTACGTGGTGATCGCAGTGGTGGTCTTCGTGGGCTCGAGCGGACACGGCGACGTCCTGCGCCGGTCGTTGCTGCTCGTGCTGCCGGTGCTGTGGGGATTGCGGCTGGCGCAGCACGTGGGTCGGCGCTCGCTCGGCAAGGGCGAGGATCCGCGCTACGAGGAGTTGCTTGGGCAAGGCGAAGGGCAACCGCGACCTGTACGCGCTGCGCATGATCTACCTGCTGCAAGGCGTGCTGGCGTTGGTGATCGCGTCGCCGATCCTGGTCGGTGCCTTCGAGCCGCGGCCGGTGCGGGTCATCGCGTGGATCGGCGTCGCGGTCTGGGTGGTCGGGGTGTTCTTCGAGGCGGTCGGCGACGCGCAGATGGAACGTTGGCGACGCGACCCCGAGCACCACGGCAAGGTGATCGACGTCGGGCTGTGGCGGTACACGCGTCATCCGAACTACTTCGGCGACGCGTGCGTGTGGTGGGGGATCTTCCTGGTGGCCGCCGACTCGTGGCCGGGCGTCGTCACCATCTACGCGCCGGTGATCATGACGCTGCTGCTGACCAAGGGCTCCGGCGCCCGGATCCTGGAAAAGCACATGAGCAAGCGCGACGGCTGGGACGAGTACAAGGCGCGCACCAGCATGTTCTTCCCGCTGCCGCCACGACACTGATCAGTTGTGCAGGACCGCCGCCCCGCTGAATCGGCCGGCGGCGAGGTCGGCCAGCGCCTGCGGCGCGTCCGACATCGGGTAGGCGGTGGTGGTGGCGCGGACGCCGAGGCGTTCCGCCAGCCGCAGGAACTGCTCGCCGTCCTGGCGGGTGTTCGCCGTGACGCTGCGCAGCCGGCGCTCCTGGAACACCTCGTCCGCGTAGTTCAGCGCCGGGATCTGGGAGAGCCAGATGCCGGCCACTGCCAGGGTCGCGCCGCGGTCGAGCGCCCGCAACGCCACCGGGACGAGCTCACCGGCAGGGGCGAACAGGATCGCGCCGTCGAGGGGCTCGGGCGGCGCGGCGTCGGCCTCGCCCACCGAGTCGACGCCGAGCTCGGTCGCCAGTTGCCGATTGCCGGCGCCGCGGGTGAGAACGTGCACCCGCAGGCCCTGCCGGAGCGCGATCTGGGCGGTGAGGTGGGCGCTGCCACCGAACCCGTAGATGCCGAGCGCCCCGCCCGGTTGCACGTCGGCGCAGTGCAGCGCGCGGTAGCCGATGATGCCGGCACACAGCAGCGGCGCGGCCTGCTCGTCGTCGATGCCGGCAGGCAGGGGGTAGGCGAACGCCTCGTCGACGACGCACGCATCCGCGTAACCGCCGTCGAGGTCCCAGCCGGTGAAGCGTGGATGCTCGCACAGGTTCTCCGCGCCGCGGCGGCAGAAGCGGCAGGTGCCGTCGGTCCCCGCCAGCCAGGCCACCCCGATGCGATCGCCCACGGCGAACCGGACGCAGTCCGGGCCCAGCGCGTCGACGACACCGACGATCTCGTGGCCGGGCACGGTGTCACGGCGATGTGGTTCGAGATCGCCCTCGGCCAGGTGCAGGTCGGTGCGGCACACGCCGCAGCAGCGAATGCGCACGCGGACCTGGCCGGGCCCGGGTTCCGGGGTGTCGCGCTCCACCGAGGCCAGCGGGCCGGTGTCGATCGGACCGGTCGCGTGGACGACCCAACACCGCATCCGTGCTCCCGTTCCCACCGTTGAGTGGCGACATCCGGACGTGAGTGGCGAGTTGGTACTCGCCACTCACGGCATTATGTCGCCACTCGACGGGGCGGTGGCCAGGATTCGGTCAGCTGATATCGCCGCGCAGGACGCTGATGTTGCTGAAGGTCAAGTCGCTGCTCTTCTGCACGCTGACCTGGACGTACTTGAAGTTCGAGCGGACCTGCGGGGCAACAGTCAGCGTCGCCGTGTTGTCGGTGCCGAGCGTGCCGATGGCGGCCAGGTTCTTGCCGGCGCGGTCGACCAGCCAGACCTCGTACACACTGGCAGCGCCGGGCCTCGGGAGGCTGGTCGCGTTGATCTTCAACGTGCTGCCGGCGATCGTCAGCTTCGCGGGATGTCTGCCGACGTCGATGGGTGCGAGTGCGACGGAACGACCGCTGGACGTCGGGGAGTTCGACGCCACCACACCGATCGTGATGCCGCCGCCGGCGATCACCGCTGCGGCGGCACCGGCCGCGATCCAGCGGCGGCGATGCGAAAGCGGCCGGAGCCGAGCCGGCGCGGGCAGCGCGGAGCGCGGGGCCGGCGTCGGGGCCGTCGGCGCGGCGGCCTCGGCGCGCAATTGCGCGAACAGGTTGCTCAGGTCCGGGAGCGGCTGCCCCGATTCCGGCTCGATGTCACTGTCCCCGGCCGCGTGCCGGCCGAGTGGGAGAGCGGGCGCCGGAGGAGGTTCGTCGTCGCGGTCGGGCGCCACGACCTGCGGGGCGAACCGCCTGGCCGAGGTGAGCGATGCGTGGGCGACGGCGGCGGACACGAGCTCTTGCTGGCAGTCGGGGCAACCACGCAGGTGCTCGGCGGCGGCCATCGCCTCGTCACGGGTCGTGTCGCCGGTGAGCAGCCGCGGCAGGTCGTCGGAGACGTGGGGGCTCTGGAGTTCGGTCATCATCGCCCTCGCGAATTCTCGAGCAGGCCGGCGAGTCGTTGCAGACCGCGGGCAGTTCTGGTCTTGACGGTGCCTAACGGCACGTCCAACGCGGTCGAGATCTCGCGCTGGGTGTATTGGGCGAAGTACGCCATCTCGATGACCTCGCGTTGCAGATCGGGAAGCAGGTCGAGGGCGGCACGCACCTCGTCGGCCCAGACAAGCCGATCGGCGATCTCCCGGCCGTCCTCGCCGGTGATCTCGCGCATCGACTCGATCGGAACCACGACGTCGCGGCGCTTGCGAAGGTGGTCGATCGCGCGTTTGCGGGCGATGCCGAGCACCCACCCACGCAGCGACTGCTCCGGGTCGAAGCGGTCGTGCACCCGCCAGACCTCGTAGAAGACGCGCTGCATCACGTCCTCGATGTCCGGCTGCGGGACGTAGCGGGACAGGTAGGACATGACGAGCGGACCGAGGGCGCGGTAGGCCGCTTCGAGGGCCTCCGGGTCGCCCCGGTTCAGTCGCTCACCTATCTCGGCGAGGGCGGGCTCCACATCCATGTGTTCGAGTCCCTCACCGCTGTCGGTTCCAATCGCCGACGAATCAGGGTCAGCGCTTCTCCATGGCGACGAAGTCGCGTTCCGCGGCCCCGGTGTAGAGCTGGCGCGGGCGCCCGATGCGGGTCTCCTTGTCGCGGATCATCTCGTGCCACTGGGCGATCCAGCCGGGCAGCCGGCCGATCGCGAACAGCACGGTGAACATGCGAGTCGGGAAGCCCATGGCCCGGTAGATCAACCCGGTGTAGAAGTCGACGTTGGGGTAGAGCTTGCGGGACACGAAGTAGTCGTCCTCGAGCGCGGCCGCCTCGAGCTCGAGGGCGATGTCGAGCAACTGGTCGCGCTTGCCCATCGCCGAGAGCACCTCGTCGGCCGACTTCTTGACGATCGCCGCGCGCGGGTCGTAGTTCTTGTAGACGCGGTGCCCGAAGCCCATCAACTTGACGCCGGCCTCGCGGTTCTTGACCTTCTTGACGAACTCCGAGACGTCGCCGCCGCTGGCCCGGATCTGCTCCAGCATCTCCAGCACCGACTGGTTCGCCCCGCCGTGCAGCGGCCCGAACAGCGCGTTGATGCCCGCGGACACCGACGCGAACAGATTGGCCTGCGACGACCCGACCAGCCGCACCGTCGAGGTGGAGCAGTTCTGCTCGTGGTCGGCGTGCAGGATGAACAGCATGTCCAGCGCCTTGGCCAGCGCCGGGTCCACCTCGTACGGCTCGGCGGGGAAGCCGAACGTCATGCGCAGGAAGTTCTCCACCAGTCCGAGCGAGTTGTCCGGGTAGAGGAACGGCTGGCCGATGCTGGTCTTGTAGGCGTAGGCGGCGATCGTCGGCAGCTTGGCCAACAGTCGGTAGGTCGACAGCCGCACGGCGTCGTCGTTGAACGGGTCGAGCGAGTCCTGGTAGAAGGTCGACAGCGCCGACACCGCCGAGGACAGCACCGGCATCGGGTGCGCGTCGCGCGGGAATCCCTCGAAGAAGCGCTTGAGGCCCTCGTGCAGGAGCGTGTGCCGGCGGATGTTGTCCTCGAAGTCGGCGAGCTCGGCCTGCGTGGGCAGCTCGCCGTTGATCAGCAGGTAGCTGACCTCGAGGAAGGTCGAATGATCGGCCAGCTGGTCGATGGGATACCCGCGGTAGCGCAGGATGCCGGCGTCACCGTCGATGTAGGTGATCGCCGAGGAGCAGGACGCGGTGTTCGCGAAGCCCGGGTCGTAGGTGACCAGTCCCGTCGTCGACAGCAGTTTGCTGACGTCCGCGCCGCCGGCGCCCTCCTCGGCCTCGCGGATCGGCAGATCCAGCGGGTCCTGATCCGGGGCAGTGAATACTGCTGCGTCGGACATGGCGCTCCTCTCGGCGTCGATCAGCCGACCATACTGCCGCCCTCCGGGCTCGACACCGGCGAGTGTCCCGGGCCACTGGCGGCCGTGCCGTCAGTCGAACACGCCGGTGAGGACCAGTACCACGACGAGGATGGTCACCGCGAACACCCCGACGATCACCCACAGCCACCACGGCGTGCCGCGCTCCGGCTCGACCTCCAGCCGGCAACGGCGGCGGGGGTGGCGGCTGCATCGGAGGCGGCGGTGGTGCTGCGACGGGGTGCATCGGCAGTTCGCAGCGCACACACACCACTGCGCGCACGGTGTTGGGTTCGGCACAGTGCGGGCAGGGCACCGAGGCCAGTGACGTGCGCCCGACGGTGCCGGGCAGGCGGCGCAGCGATTCGGCGGCGCCGTCGTCGCGGTCGCGGGTCACCCGTTGCGTCACCCAGAACAACGGGAAGTCGCACCGCTCGCAGAAGTCGGCGGCATCGCGGCGGCTGACCTGCACCTGCTGGGTGGCGCCGCACTCCGGACAGGTCACCAGTTCTCCTGGTACCCGACATCGACGCCGACCGCAGGCGACCACCACGCCGTCGGCCTCGGGTGTCGTGACGGCCGTGGGCGAATCGATGCGCCCGGCCGGGGTGCCGGCGTCGCTGCTGCGCAGCATGTCCAGGTACTCGCCGTAACTCGACGGCGGCAGGTCCGTCCGGGACGCGTTGCTCCGGCACGGCGTGCCGGGCGGCGGCTGCCGTCGAAGAGTCCGCGTCGTCGGCGTCATGAGAAGTCATCGGTCGGCCTCCTGCCACGAGCGCCACACGCATCGATCGCCGACGAACAGCTCCGCCCGCGCGTGTGCCGGCACCTCGTCGCGCACCAACGCGACGAAGTCGGACTCCGGCATCCACCCCGTCGATTCCACCGTCATCGTGACCCAGGCGGTGTCCGCCGGAGCCTCGCCGTCGCGCCACACTCCGCCGCCGTCGGTCACCTCGGCCGGTGCGCCGCTCGCCAGCTCCAGGAAGCGGGTCAGCCCGCGGGCGGTGCCGCGCCAGGTGAGGGTCTGTGCGGAGCTGCGGGCGATGCGCCGCTGCAGCTCGTCGGGCAGCGACGCGTCGATGGCGCCGCCACCGATCCAGGAGCTCATCCAGCGCACCATCGCATCCGGCGCGACGGTGAGGTCCAGGACGTTGTCGACGTTGTCGGCGTCCTCGAGCAAGGAGCCCGCGACGGTCTGGAAGATGGACACGAAGCGGACGAAGAAGTCGCTGCTCAACATGCCGACGGGTAGCTGGTCGAGCAGCCAGGTCGGGCTGCGCGGGGCGGTGCGCACGCCGTCGGGCGCGCGCAGCCCGCGCGGGACGATGGAGGTCATCGCACGACGATCTGGTGCGGGGCGGACAGGAACAGCGAGTGCGCGTCCAGCCGGATGACGTCCTTGGCCGCGCCGAGTCGGCGCCGGGTGCGCAGGTCGTACTCGAACAGCAGCAGCTCGTCGACGCGTTCCACACCCTCGACGGTCTCGATCAGCTGGGTGACGACCGCGGCGTTGATGTCGACGTCGAAGGGCCAGCCGGTGCCGTCCGGGCCGCCGTAGAGCGGGTTGACGAACCGGGTGAGCGTGTCGAGCACCCGTTGCCGCACCAGCGCTGCCGGGCGCCCGGGCCCGGCGTGCAGCAGCACCGCCGCGGACACCCCTTGGTAGTAGGGCGTGCCGACTTCGATCGCGGTGCCGACGAGCCGATGGTGGTCGAGATGCTCGGTGATCCGGCGCAGCAACGGCGCCGGGATGGCGAACTCGTCCAGGGTGTGTTTGGTGGGGTCGGTACGCAGCTGCGGCACCACGAGCAGCCGCACCGTGCCGTCGTCGCGGCGGGCGGGCAGGCAGCGTGCCCGGGCGACCTCGATCGACGACTCCTGGGTGAGCCGCTCGTAGTCGCCGGCGGTCACCGCACGTTGGCCGGTGCGCAGGGTGAGCGGTCCGCGAACTCGCGCCTCGTTGATCGTCTCGGCGTCCACACCGCCGGTGGCGGCGGTGAGGTTCACGACCGCGCGCACGAACGGCACGGTCGAGCGCATCACGGTCAGCGTGCGGGCGCCGACGTTGCCGTGCGCGCCACCGCCGTACCGGTAGCCGCCCACTCTGATCTGCGCACTGTCCCGTGGGATCTGGCCATGCTGGCGTACGGCGCCGTCGGGGTAGCGCACTCGCGGGCCGAAGTGCACCAGCCCGCTGCCGCTGTCCCAGACGTAGTGCCGGTCCTGCGGCCCGGATGCGGTGAAGTCCTCGACCTCGGTCCATTCGACCGCGCCGTCCTGATCCACCACGGACACCGTTTCGCCCTCGCGGCGCGGCAGTACCGGACTGTGCGACACCTTGAAGGTCTGCGCCGGCCGGCCGTCGCTTCGCCCGATCGTCTCCGACGGGATGTTCTCCGAGTGTTCGGCGCCGACGGTGCCGCCCAGCGTCGCGGCCGTGATGGAACGCACCCGGGGTGACACCTGGTACGTGGGTTGGCCCGGCTGGGGGACCAGCAGGCGCACCCGCAGCCAGTAGGCGGCCACGTTGCCGATCGTCAGCAGCTGATGTTCCACCGGAATCAGCAACACGATGTCACCGTCACGGTTGAGGCCGCCGGTGCTGTCCTCGGTCACGTGCGCGACCAGCCACGCCTCGCCGTTCCACACCTCCCACACCAGCGGGGGATTGCGCGGATCGACCCCGATGCCCTCGGCCTGTGCGGAAAACGAAAGCCGCAGCGCTGTGCCGGCCAGGCTCTCGGAGAAGCCGAGGTGAAACGCGTCGCCGGGGGTCAGCTCCGGCGAGGCGAAGCACGCGACCCCGTTGACGTCGAAGCGCACCCCGTCCCATACGTCGGCGGCACGGTCGCCGTGCACGGTGGTCGTCATCGCCGCGAACAGTTTGGGCGGCGAGATGACCAGGTCCCGTGAGGTGGTGAAGACGACGGCCTCGGCACTGCCGCTGCTGGCACCGGCGGTGGTCATGGCCTGGGTGCCGGCCGGGACCACGACCGGGGTCTCGAGCACCGTCGACAACCAGAACGTCAGGTCGACGCGCGCTGCCGAAGGCGGGAACGGCTCGATGCCGACCATGTTGAGGAAGTGGACGTAGAGCCGCTCGGGCACCTGGTTGACGCGGTAGAGCACCATCTCGCTCATCCACGCGAACAGCTCGATGAGCGCGACGCCCGGGTCGGACACGTTGTGGTTCGTCCATTCCGGGCAGTACCGCGGAATGAGGCGCTTGGCTTCGTCGACGATGTCCTGGAACTTGCGATCGTCGAGCTGCGGGGCGGGCAGTGGCATGGCGGCGCTACTCCGGCTCGTGCGGGATGACGTAGAAGGGGAAGACCAGGTTGCGGGCGTCGTTGGTCGCGCGGACCCGGTAGGAGATGTGCACCCGCACGGCACCGTCGTCGTTCTCGTCGCCGGTCGGGGTCACCTCGTCGACGACGATGCGCGGCTCCCATTGGCCGAGCGCGTCGTACACCGCCTGCGCAACGAGCCCGAACAGGCTCGGGGTGATCGGCTCGAACAGCAGGTCCCAGATCTCGCAGCCGAATCTGGGCCGCATGACCCGTTCGCCCGGCGCGGTGGTGAGCACGATCAGGATCGACCGCTCGATGTCGTCGGCGGTGTCGGTGAGCCGGATCGATCCGGTGTGGTCGACGCCGAGGGGCCAGCTGAACCCGCGGCCGACGAAGTCGGGATCGTAGGTCGTGGGCTCCTCGGGGCGCACGGGCAGGAACTCGGTCAATTGATCGCCACCGTCGCTCCCTTGAGGGTGAGCGGTCCGCTGGCCTCGACGCTGCCCGTCGCGTCGGCCTTCACCTGGACCTGCGCACCCTGCACAGTGGTCTGCGACGTGCCCTTGAGGGTCGCCGTCGCGCCGGCTTCGAGCTTGAGCTCGGCCTTCGCCTTGACGGTGATGTTGTTGCCCTCGATCGTCACGTCGCCGCTGGAGCTGATGTCGAACTTCGCCGGGCCGGCCGCGATCGTCAACGGCTTGCCCTCGGCCAGTTCGATGTCGAACCGGTCGGCGCCGAGGCGCAGCTTGTGCTCGGCGGTGCCGACGAGCAGCAGGATGTGCTGTTGCTCGGGGCCGTCGCCGTCGGCGAGTTCGATCGCGTGATTCTTGCGAGAGGTGATCCTGCGGTAGTTCACCTTCCCGTCGGTCACGTAACTGGGTCCGGTGGGCAGCGTGTTGCGTTTGCTGTAGAGGCCACCGATCACGACCGGACGGCGGGTGTCGTTGTGCTCGAACGCCACGAGCACCTCGTCCTTGACCTCGGGATGGAACACGACGCCGCGCGCGTTGCCTGCCGCCGAGGGCGATCACCCGCGCCCACGGGCTTTCCACCTCGCCGTTGATACCGGTGTAGCGGACCTTGACCCGGCCCGCGTGATCCGGGTCGTTCGCATCGGTGACGACCCCGACCACCACGCCGGACATGTGGAAGCCGGGGTCCGGACCCGCCGGGCCGAGGGTGTCGACCAGGCCGGCGGGACGGCGCGCCCCGGTGGTGAACCGGGTGACGAAACCCCTGCGGTCGTAGATGTGCTCCACTGCTGTGACGAGGTAGTTCCCGGACGCCGGCCCGGCATGTTGGACCTTGACCGTCACACCCGGCTTGATCGCGCTGTCGACATCGGCCGTCCCGCGGGCCACCACCGCCCCGGCCGCCCAGTCGTCGTAGAACGCTGCGGCCATCACCTTGGCCTCGTTGGTGGTGAGAGGGCGTCGGTCGGCCACCGCGGTAGCAGAGTCGGTGAGCTTGCTCGCGGGCGTTGTTCCGGAATACGAACTGAGCAGCGCGGGCGGTCTGCTGCCTGGCGCGGCCGGGTTCTTGTCGGTCACGTTCTGTTGCTGATCCGGGTCCCAGCCGTGGACGCTGACCGACGTCGGGCGCAGGCCCGACGCGCGCACCGAGAACTCTTGCAACCCGTCCCCGAGGGTGAGGGTCGCGGCCAGCGCGCCGAGCTTGAGCTTGGTGACCACCAGTGTCGAGCCGTCGTCGATGTACCACGCGAAGCCGAGCCGGTCGGCGACCATGTCGAGAAACGCGAGATCGGTACCGGCCTGCAGCAGGTATTCCATGGTCAGGGTGGTGGCGTCGACCTGCGCTCGCAGGCCGTGCCGGCGCGCGATCTTCTGCAGCACCTCGGTATAGGTGCCGTTGAGGTAGGTGGCCACCTCGGTGCCGCGGGCAAGCTTGTAGGCCGCGTCGTCGGCGACGATGGCGAGTTCCGGCGCGGTCCGCCCGTACTGCTCCAGGTTGATTCCCGTCACGGTGCCTTCGAACAGCGTGCCGGCGCCCGGTTCCGAGATGGTGATCTTGGTGCCCAGGGCGAAGGTGTCGCCGGCCGACAGGGTGAACCCGAAGTCGCCGAATCGCAGCGTGGCCCGTCCCACCAGTCCGGTGGCGCGCTCGATGCGCACCGCCATCAGCTTGTCGAGGACATCGGCCTTGAGCGCGGTGCCCTCTCGCTTGATGGCCGGCGCGATCGCGCCGATCCCGGTACCCGGCATCAGGAGTCCAGTCGCGGGATGGACAGCAGCGACCCGGGCCGGATGGCCAACGGATCCTCGATGTTGTTCGCGGTGGCCAGGGAGCGCCAACGCGTGGCGTCGCCGTAGTAACGCGCGCTGATCCGGTCGAGCGTCTCACCGCGCTGGATGCGGTGCACCCGATGTGGCCGCGGCGTGCCTGAGGTGGGGTTCTGGCGCAGGAACGCGTCATCGGGTTGGAACTGTTGCAACGCCAGCCCGACCCGCGCCCGCAGCGGCACACCCTCGGAGGAGAAGAAGTCGAAGGTGATGTCGGCCTTCATGATCACGGCCTTGAAGGACTTGAGCTTGCCCCAGTGGAATTCCACATACGGCGGCCGGCCGTTGTTCTGTTCCTCGTTGTAACCCGGGAGGTCCGGGTCGATCTCCATCTTCTTCAGCAACTTGGCCGTGTACTTCGTCACCGGATCGCCACTGTCGGTGGTGTCGAAGAACAGCGAGAACGACAACGACCCGGCGTCCTGGCCGCCGAACACGGCTGTGGGCGGGCGCTGCCCGGGGCTCGGCTCGCTGGACCAGGTGTTCGACACGGTGAGGGTGATCGTCTCGGGATTGAACAGGCACTTGACGGAATTCGTCTTCGGCTCGCCCTCGAAGGTGAGGTAGGCCTTCTCGAGTTCGCCCATCAGAACCCTCCCGGGTTGTGCCGCCGACCGCGGCGCTCGAGCTCGTCGATGACCCGCGCCTCGATGCGGTCGACGACCTTGTCGGTGAGCTCCTGCAGTGAGCGCGGGTCGTCGAGCAGCGAGCGGTCCGCGGTCGGGCTGTTGCCCGGCAGCGGCGTGACGTTCGATTGCATGCGATGCGCTCCCATGACGACGGTGGGGATGGCCGGCTCGACCGTGGCCGGGAGGCTGGTGGCCGCGTGGTGGGACCCGAACTTCGCGGCGAACAGGGCGGCCGTGCTGTCGACCAATGACGCTCGCAGCTGCCCGTCCGGACCGGGCACGAGGCGTGTCGACGCCGGCGTTGCAGGCGCGGCTGCCGCATGGCGGCCCTTCGGTGCGGAAACCGAAATCGACACCCGCGGTGGGGCCGGCACCAGCCGGCGCAGCCCCCGCGCGGTTTCCGTGGCACCGTCGCGAGCCAGTTTGGCACGTTCGCGCAGCGTGCTGCCCGTTCGCTGCGCGGAGTCCTTCGTCCGGACGGCGAGGGTGGCGGCTCGAGTCAGCGCGAGGTCGAGACGGCTGGGCTTGCGGACGGGCTGCACACCGACCGCCGGCCGGGTCGCGGCAACGGCGGCCGGCGTTGCGGCGGCTCCCGCGACGCTCGCGACCCGCGCTTCGACGCCCGGGCCGAACGCCGAGGCGAGTGCGGGCCGATCGGAGGCCACCGGCCGCGGTCGGTGCTGGCCGGCGGCGAGCAGCCCGGTCATCGCGAGGCCGCGACTGCGCTGCGCCGCCACGGTGAGGTCGCGCCGGGTGCGGCCGACGGTGTCGATGCGTATCGGCGGCGGCCCGCGCCGGGTGGCAACGGCCAGCCGGGTGGGGGCGGTGGCTACGGATGTCGCCACGGCGAGGGTCGTCGGCGCGGCGACGGCGGTGGGCAGCCGCCGGGTGATGCCGTGGGCGGTCGACGCGCGAGCATCGGCACGTGTCCGGGCGGGCCCGGCGCGATTCGGTGCCGGGTCGGACGGTGCCGCGGGTGTCGCCGCCACGGCGGCGGCGGGGGCGGCAACCGGTCCGAGTGCTGCGATGCCGCGCCGCGAGGCCAATGCGATGGTGCCGTGGCGCTCGCCGGTGGCGGCCGCGGTGGTCCACGTTGCGCGGTGCGGCTGCCGCTCGGGGCGCACGGCGGCACGCAACGAACGGAACGCGCCCGATCTCGTGACGTCGGCATTCGCGATGCGAGACAGGCTGGGCAGTGCGGGGAGGCGCAGTGACGCCGTGTCGATGTGCAATCTCGCACTTGCCGGACGGCCCGGAGGGCGGCGCAGCGCACTGCGCACCGGCCGGGGCAACTCGGGCCGGCGCGCGACCATGGTGAGGGCGGCGAGGCCGCCGAGGCGCATCGTCAACGTGGCTGCACCACCCGGCGGCCGCCGTCGGTCACGGTGTGCTGCCAGCTGCACGGTGTCCGCGCGCGGCACCGATCGTTCGGCCAGCCGCGAGGTGCGTGCCGGTGCCCAGGTGCGCGCCGGGGCGGGTGACGGCGTTGTGCCCGCGACGGCTGCCGCGGTCGCCGCGGTCGCCGCGGTCGCCACGGTCGCCGCGGTCGCCGCGGCCGACGTCGACGCGGGCACCGGACCGGCCGGCGTCGGCGTCTGCTGCGGTTTCGGGGCCGGCGCGTGCGCCGACCCGGGGTGAGGCTCGGCCCGGGAAACCGGTTTCGGCGGCGGTTCGGGCCGCTCGCGTGCGGCGGGCAGACGTGGCTTGGGCGGCGGCTTGGGCGCAGGCGTGGGAGGTGTGCGTTGCCGGGCCGGCGCAGGTCGCGTCTGACTCGCCCGCGCATCCGCCCGCGCCCGTCCAGCGCTGAGCTTCGCGACATCGTGCGAGGTCGTCATCGGCCCGGCGGCAACGGTCTCCGCGTCGCGGCGTACCGGGGCAACGGTCGCAACGAGGCTCGCGAGGATGCCGCCCGGCGTGTGGTTCGCCTCGTCGGGAATCCGCCGCACGGCGCGCGGCAGCCCGCGGCGCGGCGCCTCGGCGGGTGGCGTGCGCCACCAACGATGCGCTCGCACCTCGACGTGCGGGACGGGGCGCCACCATCTCGGCGGCCGCAGCGCCACACCTCGGGTCGGCACGACGACGACGGCGCGCGGGCCACCCAACGATCGGCGAACCCGTACCGGCTGCGACAGCGCGGTCGCGAAGCGGCGCGACGCCGACGCAATGCTGCCGATGCGAGCCGGTCGACGCCGGTCCGGTGGCGGTCCGGGTTGCCGCAGCCGCCACACGACCTCGCGGCCGAGGCGCAGTTCCGCGGCCGTGTCGTTCGCCCGGCTCGTCACGCCAGTCCGAAGGTCGTGCTGCTGAAGCCGTGGTGGGCGATCTCCAGCTCCTCTTCGAGCTGCGTGCGGTAGTTGTCGGCGGAGAACTCCGGGCCGCGCCACCGGACCGGGTACGCGTCACGCAGCGTCCACGCCCGCAGCGGGATGCCGAGCGTGTCGATGGCGATGATGGCCGCCCACTGGCGTTCGAGCTTGTTGTCCTCCTTGGCGAAGCCGGAGCCGGAGGTCTTCTTCACCCAGCTGAACAGTGCGTCGCTCTGCATCAGCCCACGCTTGAACGTGATGTTCGGCCAGGTCATGCGGCCCGGCAACTTGTGAACGAAGCCGTTCTGGCCACCCTCGTTCACCAGCACCGGCTCGACGGTCATCTCCAGTCCGCGGACCTCTTTGAAGATGCCGATCTCGACGTCCTCGACCTCGAACAGGAATCGGTTCGCCGTCGTCGGTTCGAGACCGAGCGGCAGGGTGCTCAGGATGAGCTGGCCCGGCCTGATGCCCTTACGCATATTCACGCACCGCCTGCCATGCTCGCTCGTTCAATGCGACGACCGCCCGCACCATGCGCACCCGGTCCATGTGCTCGAGGTCGAGCAGCGTGTCCAGCGGCCAGTGCAGGTGGTAGGCGAGGTAGGCGATCTCCTGCCAGATCGCGTCCGCCGGATAGCGCATCATGGCTCAGAGCGTGGAGCGCCGCAGCTCCTCGACCGCGGCACGCACCGGCGGCCGGTCGTCCTCCTCGTCGCCGGCCGACCACTCCATCCCGGACGAGGTCGTCCGGCGGCGCCGCGTCCTGCGTCGGCGCCGGCGTCGGGTCGCCGAGCAGCGTCGACTCCTGTTGCGAGCGGATCAGGTCGTCGTACTCCTCCTGGCTGCCGAAGTTGATGACGCCGTAGAAGTCCTGCAGGTACGCCAGATCCACCGCGAACAGGTTCTCGATCTCGTGCGTGGTCACCAGTTCCAGATCGCCCAACCGGTCGACGACACGCGCCAGTACGAGGATCGTCAGCCGCGGGTCGTCCGGACCGGTGACGGTGGGATCGCGCAGCGGGTCCAGTTCGTCGCGAGCAGTGGCCAAGCGCATGGTGCCGGTGCGATGCATCCGGCCCTGGCCGTCGATGTAGCCGCGCGGGAGCGTGAACTCGTAGCGGGTGTTGAGCGCCGGCATCGTGCTACTTGATTCGTTCCATGCGCTCGACGACCAGGGTGATCGTCTCCTTCATCGCCTCTTGCGAATCGGTGCTCAACGGATCGGTCGAGATCTTGCTCGGCCAGCCGTTGAAGAAGTTGAACCGGCCCACCTCGTCGTACGCGCTGTCATACAGGACGATCGAGCCGTTCTTGCGGGTCTCCGAGCGCGACGCCGCCTTCATCCCGCCGTCGCGGATGCGTAGGAACCACGTCCACAGCGGATCGCTCTTGGCGTTGAGCGGCGCCATGCGGGTCACCGTGATCTCCGGTGCCTTCAGCACGCCGCCGAGGGTCTTGACGTGCTGTTGCTTGCCGTCCTTGCCGTTCTGCGCGATGGACACGACGTCGAGTTCGATCTCCAGGCCGGACACGCCGGACAGGACGAGGTTCTCGCCGTCGAGTTCGAGGTAGAAGTTGCGGGCAACGATCGGGTCGTTGCTGATCAGGTCATTGGGCATGGTGTGCGGTCCTCAGGACGTAGGGGCGGGCGGGCGAGGCTCAGGCGGCGACCTGCTTCTGTTGGCTGATCCGGAACACCACGAACTCGGCCGGCTTGACCGGTGCGATACCGACCTCGACGACGAGCTTGCCGGCGTCGATCGACTCCGGCGGGTTGGTCTCGGCGTCGCACTTGACGTAGAACGCCTGGTCGGGCGTCGCGCCGTAGAGGGCGCCCGCCGACCACAGGCCGCGCAGGAAGCCGGTGAGCGTGCGGCTCACGCCCTCCCACAGCGACATGTCGTTGGGCTCGAACACGGCCCACTGGGTGCCGTCGAGGATCGTCGCCTCGACCATGTTGAACAGCCGGCGCACGTTGATGTAGCGCCAGTCGCTGTCCGAGGCGAGGGTGCGCGCTCCCCAGATCCGGATGCCGCGGGTGCCGAACGGGCGGATGCAGTTGATGCCGATCGGATTGAGCAACGACTGCTCGTTCTGGGTGACGGCCCGCTCGATGTCGAGAACCCCGCGGATCGTGTCGTTGGCCGGGGCCTTCCACACCCCGCGGGTCTCGTCGGTGCGGGCCCAGACGCCGGCGATGTGCCCCGACGGCGGGACGAACATCTCGGCGTCGCCGTTCATGCCGATCGGGTTCTCGACCTTGATCCACGGGTAGTACAGCGCGGCGTAGGCCGAGTCGTACATCGCGGTCTCCGAACGCCACTCCTTGATCTGCTGCGGCGTCATGCCGGGCGGTGCGTCGAGCACGGCCATCCGGTTGCCGTTCTGCTCGCAGTGCGAGATCAGCGCTGTCTGCACGGCCTTCCACATGTTCAGGTCGATGGTGCCGTCGTCCTTCGTCGCAGCCGTGACGAGGTCCGGGACGGCGACCATGGTGACGTCTTCTGCGATAGCCAGGCCGTTGATGCCCGCACGCGCCGTCTCGGAACCCGCGAACTTGCGGCCGCTGACGGAGATCTTGCGCGGCGCGGCCTTCGCCAGTTCGTACTGACCCGGCTTGAGCAACTCCAGTTGGCTGGCGAGGTCAACGCCCTTGTCGAGCCCGAGCTCGACCTTGACCTTCGTGGAGTCCTTGTTCACGACGGTCTTGACGTCGCGGGGCCCGCCGAAGGTGAGGTTCGGGAACCGCTCGACCGGTTCGCCGTTCTCGATCACCGTCAGCGTGAACGAGGCCGGCCCTTCCTCGTCCTGCGACTGGTCCGGGCTGTCCTCGACGTCGTCGGTGCTGATCGCGATCGCGATGTCCGCGTCCGGGTCGACGCTGCTCACCTGCAGCGGCGAACCCAGGGCGCGGTCGGCCGCCGGGAGCGCGAGCTGCGCGGGCTCGCCCGACGGGTCGCTGTTGGGAACCCGGCAGATGTAGGCGATCGCCCCGCCGTTGGCGAAATACCCGTAGACCGACAGGGGCAGCATGCAGCCAGGTGCGAAACCGCCGTACATGCTCTCGAACTGGGTCCAACTGGTCACCAGACGCGGTGCCGCGCCGGTCGGGTCGTTCGGGTCGTCGTGCGGCGCGCGCTCGGTGAACCCGACGAATGCCGCAACCGCGGTCGGTGCCGCGGACAGCACCTTCTGCGCCGAAGGGACTTCTTCAACGTAGACACCAGGTGCCGTGTACGTGGGCATGCGCGCTCCAAACCGGTCCGGGGGGGTTTCACAGCCGGCGAAAGATTATCGCCGTAGCGTGGAATTACGGTGGACACAATTGCGACAGTTTCCCGCCATGAATAGGTGCTGAATTCGACGCGTTCATGACGACTGGGTGCGGACGGTTCCGGGGGAGGTCATCGTGATGACACCGCCCCATGCACAGTTGCAGGTCGATCCTGCGGTCAGGGCCGGTTTGCCGCCCAACGTGGTCCGCGCTGCACCCGGCTTCCAGGGTGTCGTCACCGGCACGCACGGCATCGGCGTCAGCACCCCGAGCGCTGCGCTGGTGGCAGCGGCGACGGTCGGGTTCGCGAGGCTGGAGCACATCCCGAACGGCGGGATGTTGACCAGCGGTGCGCAGTCGCTGATCGTCGCGGCCGGGCGTCCCTCGACCGTCACGCGCGACGTCGGTAACGGGACCAGTGACGCCGGCGCAAGCCCGAAACTGCATTGGAGAAGGGCGCCGAGCGCAGCGTTGGGAGGCACCGGATCCCTTACCGCTTCGAATCTTTGACCGACGCGGTGAGCGTGGAACCAGTGGTGGTGACGAAGCAGATGACCTTGCGGTCGTCAGCCTGCTCCCAGCTGCGGGCCGAGGGCAGCAGGTAGGTGAAGAACAGGCTGGAGTCGAGGTAGTCGACGCCGACATACCCGGCATACCGCTGCGCGCACGCGCCTTGCGCGAAGGTCGTCAGGACGTCGTTGCCCGGATAGGACGACGTCAGCGACGGCACCGCAGTCGGCTGCACCGGGCGCGCCGAGGTCGAGAACGGCACGATCGCATACGACTCCTGGGTGTGCGACTTCGTGCAAGGCGTCCTGGTCAGGGTGCTGAGCTGCACCTTCACACTCGTCGGGGCGGTGAAGCATTCCCCGACCTTCACCGAGAACACGGAAATCTGTTTCGTGCCCGAACCGCTCCCGGTGCAACCGGCCAGCCAGGCAACGCACAGCAGCGCAATGCCGCAGCGCCGCAACGCGGTTATCGGGGCCATGGTGGATTGCTTCCGGACGCGGTGGTCGTTGCCCGGCGGACATTACCGCCAACGCTGCCCGCAGGTGCTGTCGCAAAAGCGATAACGCCCTTGCCGGCCCTGGTGCCGTCGTTACGCTGCCGGCATGTCCATCACTGTGGTAATCGCTCGCGACGACGTCGGGGCTCCGTCCACGCGCGAGATCTACGAGACCGGCGTCAAGTTCACGACGGAAAGCGGTGACTTGTCGATTCTGTCCGACCGCCCGCAGTTGCTGGCGCGGTACGGCTCGGGCAACTGGTTGTCGGTCCACGTCGACGACAACGTCACCGTGGTGTCGGAGAAGCCCGCCGAATCGAGCGACGACGACTTCGACTTCGGCGGCCTCGACGACGACGACACCTCGAGCTCGGACGATTCGCCGACCGAAGACGACGCCGATGCGTCGTCGGTGCCGAGTGAGGACGAAGCGGCCGCAGTGTCCTGATTGCGCCACGTCCTGTTTCTGTGTCCGTCACGCACGGGCGCACCCGGACATGACACTTCGCGTTCCGGCGCGGAAGTGGGCAAATCCTCGTTGACACACGGTGACCACCTCCGTGGTTACTGACGAGTCACGCCCCGGAATCAGTGCCTTCGGGCCGCGGACGACGGGGGCGACGCGCGAAATGAGCCGATTGCGCTGCGTGACGAAATTGTGAGTCAACATTGCGACACTTCATTGCCGACTAACGCCGCGGCAAGCGAAGCTGACCGGGCGGACGTCGACCGAACGAGGTATGCCCATGACACAGATGAAGCCGAGCGTCGACTCGATCGTTCGTGAGGACAAGAAGATCTGTGCGGGCAATGCGAGGGCCACGAACCTGACGCCCGTACGGAAGCAAGCGGGGATCAACGGCCGCACCGCTGTCGAATCCGTCGGCGCCGTAACGATCAACGAGGTTCAGCTGCTCAAACGCTGACCGAATCGCGGCGCGCTCGCTCGCGCGCATAGGAAGTTCCTCGATGCGTGGGTCCGGATACCCGGATCCGCTGGTCTCGTGCGTTCCGAATGGAGGAGCAGTGCCGGAGTTCGGTAGGTCCCGACCCCTGGTCTGCGCCGGCCGCGTCATGCGGCGCATGCAGTTTGCGGGCCTGCGCCGTCGGGCTTGACGTAACACCGCGTCGCCGCAGACGGAAGGGGAGGGCCAATGCGGGTAACGGGGGAGGATCTCGCGCCGAACACTGTGCTCGCCGCAGCGCCGCCCGAGGATCGGGCTGAACTCGCGAGCCTGTGCTCGATCCAGGTGGTGGAGCGTGGCGATTACCTGTTGCGCAGCGGCGACGAGCCGCGCGGTCTCGGATTCCTGCTCGACGGCACCGCCCGGGTGGCGTGGCAGATCGGCAACCGTCGCCCGGTGCTGGTCCAGTTCACCGGCCCGCACGATGGTTACCTCGGCTTACGCGAGGTCCTCGGCCGCCGGCCACGCACGATCACCATCACGACCTTGACCACATGCCGGTTGGCGGTGTTGCCGGCGGCAGCGGCGCTGACACTGTTCGAGCGCCGACCGCACCTGCTGTGGTTGGGCATCCAGGAGCTGTGTATCGGACTGAACCGATTCGCACAGTTTGCCGCGGACATCGGCGTTCTGGACCTTCCACGGCAGGTCGCGAAGCTGCTGCTCGAACCCACCGATGCAACTCCGCGCCGGCGCGAGTCCCAGGACGACCTCGCGTCGCGCCTGGGCGCATCGCGGCAGTCGGTCAACAAGGCGCTGACCATGCTCCACCTGCGCGGCTGGATCGAGCGGCGCGACGACGGCAGTCTCGCGGTGCGCCAGGTCGAGGCGATGCGCCGATATGCCGACGGCCCGCTGCGCACCCGGCGCGCGCGACCAAGAGCAGCGCACCGAGATGTCACCGAAGCGGATTGGGAACGCCGCGGTCCGGTGCTGCGTGCACTCGACGGCGACGACGGGCGGCAGCTGCGTGCGCAGTCGCGCACCGTCACCTATCACCTCGGCGAGCAGCTCCTCATCGAGGGCGAGCGCACCGACCGGGTGCTCGTACCGATCGAGGGCCAGGGTCTGCTGACGACCGACTCCGGCACCTACGGCACGTATGTGCAGCGCAGCGTCGAGCCGGATGGGTCCGTGATCGGGTTGTCCGGGCTGTTCCGCGACCAGCCGCCGACCGTCTCGTTGCGGGCGCAGGAAACGATGCGAGTGTTGGAGATACCGCGCGACCGGCTGGCGACGGCGTTGCGTCGTTCGCCGCGAGCGTTGCAGCTCGCCGGGCGCGAGATCGCCGACGAGGTGACCGGCTACCTGCGGACGGCCTCGGAACTTGCCACGCTCAGCGCAACCGGCCGGGTCGCCTCGGTGCTGCTCAACCACTGCGACGCCGACGGAGTGGTGCGGCTGTTGCTCACCCAGCGTCAACTCGCTGCGCGGGTCGGATTGAGCCGGCAGAGCGTGAACCGGGCCCTCACCGAACTGCGCGACGACAAGATCATCGAAGCAGACCGCGGAATGTACCACGTCCGCGATCACGTGGCCCTGCACCGACTGGTATACGACACCGACGAATAGTGCGGTCAATTTCCCGACACCAGCACAGCGGCGTGTCGTTCGCGGTGCAAGCATTGCGCCGCTGGAGCTTTCAGTGAAGACCCTTTCCTCAATGGCAGCCCAGCCCGTCGAAAGGAATGCGCTGGCGTGTTCATCAAAATCGTGGACGACGGATTGGAGCGTCTGCTGCGCACGGAATTGCCGTTCCCGCCGAGCGTGGGCGACATCAGCTTCGAGACGCCCAGCCGGGCGTGGTCGGACCAGTTGCGACGCAGCACGATCAACGTGTTCCTGTTCGACGTCACCCGCAGCGCCCATCCCAATCGCGCGAGCATGCGGCGCGTCGATCAGAACGGCAACGCCGAACGCCGCCCGCCACAACCGATGATCGAGCTGAACTACCTCGTCAGCGCCTGGGGCGACACGGCGGTCGACGGGCACCACCTGCTCGGTGAGGTCATCAGCCGCATCGCCGGCCTGGACGTCCTGCCGCCGGAGTACCTCGCCGAGAGCCTCACGTCGTCGGTGTTCCTGTCCTTCGTCGAGGACGACCGCCACCGTGCCCGCGACATCTGGAACGGTGCCGGGAATGCTCTGCGCGCGGGTTTCTCGATGCACGCAACGGTGGCCGCGGACTCGTTCGACTGGGCACCGGAACCGGCGCTCATCACGGGCATCCAGGGCAATACCTCCCGCACTTAGGCAGCCGATAACGCACTGTCAACAAATAGACATGTCAAAGACCTTATCTGCTCTTCACCGGCGGAAATTCGCACTCTAGATTTCGGGGGACATTTCCGCTGTCCTGGAGGCTGTTGTGTGCCACCGCGTCGCCGATCCCGACGACGCAGTGCGTTAAATGCGCGTCGCTGCCGAACCTCGGCAACTCGACGTCGAACCCGGCGAGCAGACCGCGGTTCGCGTCGAGGTCGTCAACACCGACGACGTCATCGACGGTGTCAGCGCACACCTCATCGGGTTCCCGGAGCGCTGCGTTTCCGCCACGCCGCTGATGCTGCCGCTGTTCCCCGACGCCGGCGGAACACTGAGCCTCGATCTGGCGGTACCGCGCACCCACCCGGCCGGGCGGCATCCACTCACCGTGCAGGTGGTGTCGCACGGCACCGGCAACCCACCGGGGTATGTCGACGTCGACCTCGACGTCGCAGCGCGGCCGTCGATGCGGCTCGAGCCGCGCCCGCGATTGATCCGAGCCCGGCGCAGCGCACGGTTCGTACTGGAGCTCGCCAACACCGGCAACGTGCCGCTCGACGTCGCCTTCGAAGCCCGCGACCCGGATCGCGCCGTTCGCACCACGTTCTCGCCGCAGCGACGCCGGGTCGAGCCCGGCGCGGTGGCACCGGTGCTGCTCGGTGTCCGCGGACCGCGGATGATCACCGGCGCCGAGGTCGACCGCACGGTCATGGTGGCCGCAACGGCCGAGCCCGTCGCCGGCGTGCAAGTGGACGACGATCCGAATGACGACCGCGCGCTCGTCCGCGAGGTGTCGATTCAGCTGCGGCAGCGCCCGATCATCGGACGTGGGTTGTTGACGGTGCTGATCCTGCTGTGCATCGTCGGCGGTTGGGCGGCGATCTTCCTGTTCGGGCTGGCCAAGGTGTTCGCCAACGACCCGATGACCAAGCAGGCGCCCGCGTCCTTCTTCGCCAGCCTCGACTCCAAGGGCACCGCCAGCGGCACGAACAACTTCGCCGCCCCGGCGAGTGGCGGTGGCGGCGCGCCCGCGGGCGCCCTCGCCAAGGGCGGCCAACTGCCGCCCGGCCTGGGCGGCCAGATCAACGGCGTCGTGGTGTCCGCCAACGACAAGCAGCCGGTCGGTCGGATCCTGGTGCAGGCCTACCGCAAGTCACGCTCGGGACTGGAGGAGATGAGCTCGGCCGCAACCCAGGCCGACGGCACCTATTCGCTCGCCGGACTGTTCCCGACGGCCTACTACCTCGAGTTCAGTGCCACCGGATACAAGACACAGTGGTACCCGAACCGACCCTCAGCGTCGTCGGCCCGACCGGTGTCGGCCGTCGCGGAAGGTACGACCTCGGGGATCAACGCCTCGATCGTCGGCCTGCCCGCGTCGATATCGGGCACGGTCGACCCCGGCGAGACGCTCAAGCAGGTACGCACCAAGGTCGCTGCCCGGCCGTTGCTGGGTGCGCAGGCCGGCCACGTCCTCGCCACCGCTACCACGGACGGCAAAGGTGCCTACATCCTGAAGAAGCTGCCGGCACCCGGTAGCTACGAACTCACCTTCATCACGGCCGGCTACCAGTCGACCACACTCGTCGATTCGGTCGCCGGCGGCGATCAGCGACTCGAGCCGACCGTCCGGATCGCCGCGGCCACCGGTCAGATCACCGGCAGCGTCCTGGACGGCGCGAATCCGCTCGGCGGTGCGTCGGTGACGACCACGGTGGCCGGTCGCGCGGTCCACTTCACGACGCCGACCACCGGGCAGGTCGGCTTCTACGTCCTGGGCGGCCTGCCCACTCCCGGCACGTACGTCGTGACGGTCAGCAAGCCCGGGCACGGCAGCGCCACCACGATCGTCGATCTGGCCGCCGGACAGAGCCGCAGCGGACTCGACATGTCGTTGACCAGCGGCACCGGCAGCATCGTGGGCCGCGTGGTGGGCACGAACGGGCAAGGTCTCGGCGGCGCGAAGGTCACCGTCGGGGGCGCCACCACCGCCTCGGCGGCGATGCCGACGGCAACGACCCTCACCGCAGGCAGCCCCGGCACGTTCTCCATCGGCGGCCTGCGCTCGCCCGGCTCCTACACCCTGACCGCTACCCTCGCCGGGTACGGGTCGGCCAGCGTCCCGGTCAGCCTGGCCTCGAACGGTTCCGGCGCGAACATCACCATCACGCTGAGCACGCGGCTCGGCCGCATCTCGGGCGTGGTGCGCGGCCCGGGCGGTGGGACCTTCGCCGGCGCGACGGTCACCGCCACCGACGGGCAGGAGTCGCGTACGTCGACTTCGAACAGCGCGGGCGGCGGATACCTGTTCAGCGGCCTCGATCCCGGCAGCTACAGCGTCACCGTCACCGCCCCCGGGCTTCGCCAGCAGACTGCGCTCGTCACGGTCACCGCCGGGCACACCAGTCGGCAGAACCTGCGGCTCGGCAGCTGATGCGAGTACACGTCACGCCGCTGCACGCCGAGATCTCGGCGGGCATCGCGCAATCCGTCACCGTCTCGATCTCGAATACCGAAACGATCATCGCCGGGTACGCAGTGCGCATCCTCGGTGCGGATCCGGGCTGGGTGGAGCTCGAGGCGGACACGATTTCGCTGTTCCCCGACGAGACGCGCACACTCGAGGTGAGTGTCGATCCGCCGGTCGGCATCCCGGCCGGCAGCCGGCGCATCGCCGTCCAGGTGCGGGAGCTGACGCCGCCGTACGAGACCACCATCACCGAGGTCGAGCTCACCGTGCCCGCCGCGGCGATGGTGCAACTGCGGATCGACCCGATCGCCGTGACCGCGGGCAAGCGCGGGTCGTTCAGCCTGCTGGTCGAGAACACCGGCAACACCGACATCAAGGGCTTCCTCTCCGGCGACGACCCGGAGAACAAGGTGCAGTTCGCCTTCGAACCGGAGCGGGTGGCGCTGCCTCCGGCACAACACCTCGTCGTGGACCTGCAGGTGGCCGCCCGCCGGCGGTTCTTCGGCACGCCGACCGTGCGGCCGTTGTCGCTCTACCTCGAGCCGGTGCCCGAGGACGCGTTCTTCAACCCGGACGCGCCGCCCGCACTGCGCAACGACGAACGCGAAGTGCTCGCTAGCGCAACCTTCGTGCAGAAGTCGGTGATGGCGCGCGGGGCGCTGTCGCTGCTCGGCCTGCTGTTCGCGGCAACCGTCTTCGCGATCGTGATCACGATCGCCTTGTCGCGGCTCGTCGCGCAGAGCACGGCCGACCGCAACCTCGCACTGCAGGTGGCGGCGGCTCGGCAGTCGCCGGTCGACGACCGGCACCTCGGGCGTCGCAGGCGCTGTCACGCTGCTCACCTCCGGAAAGCCGGTGGCGGGCGTGGGAGTCAGCGTGTTCACCACATCGGACACCACCACGCCGATCGCCACCACCGCGACGGATTCCCGCGGCGCGTATCGCGTGAGCGACCTGGCAGCCGGTGACTACAAATTGAGCTTCCGCGGCGCCGGCTTCGTGCAGCTGTGGTACCCGCGGGCTGCCGACGTGAGCGACGCGGCCACGGTCACCCTGGCCGAGGGGCAGGTGAAGGGCGGACTGGACATCGCGCTCGGCGGAGTGCCGTCGACCATCGGCGGCACCGTGGTCGGCGACGACGTGTCGGCGGCGACGCTGTTCCTGATGACCGTGCCGAAGGGCGCCGCGCCGGCCTCGGTGGCCGCCGCAGCCGCGGCGCCGCAACCGGCCACGCCCGGCCAGGTGACCCCACCCGACAACGGCGGCGCGGTTGTGCAGCACGTTCCGATCGGATCCGACGGGTCGTTTGCGCTCTCGAACGTCCCGTCCCCGAGCGTGTACGACCTGGTCGTCGTCAAAGCCGGCTATGCCACGTCGACGCAGCGCATCAACGTCGGCGCGGGGGAGGCCCGCACCGGTGTGCAGATCACCCTGAGCAAGGGTGACGGGCTGATCAACGGCACGGTGTCGTCGGGATCGGGCGCGTTGTCCGGCGCCACCGTCACCGCCTCCAGCGGGCAGACCAGCGCGAGCACCGTATCGCTCACCGGAGCGAGCGCAGGTTCCTTCACGTTGCGCAGCCTGCCGACGCCCGAGACGTTCACGGTCGTGGTGAGCAAACCCGGTTACGCGGCACAGACGCTGACGCTGAGTCTCGCCACCGGTCAGAAGCTGACCGGCGTCGGTGTCACACTGAGCCGGTCCTCGGCTTCGCTCACCGGCGTCGTGACCGTCGTGCCGGCC
Source organism: uncultured Actinomycetota bacterium (assembly GCA_963850835.1). Classification (GTDB taxonomy): domain Bacteria; phylum Actinomycetota; class Actinomycetes; order Mycobacteriales; family Jatrophihabitantaceae; genus Jatrophihabitans. The sequence continues at coordinate 265,094 of CAWKNB010000017.1, forward strand.
AAACTGTCCGCCGGCGGCATATCCGTCACGGTGACCGACGGCAAGTCCACCGTGCAGACCGCGACGGAGAGCACCGAGCATCCCGGTTCGTGGCAGGTCGGCGGCCTCCCGATTCCCGGCACCTACACGGTGACGTTCGCGCGCAGCGATCTGCAATCACAAACCGTGTCGGTCTCGCTGGACGGCACCGGCGAGGTCACGCCAGGTTCGGTCGGCACCCGGGTCACGTCCGCCGGGGTGGCCGTGACGATGCAGTCGGCCACCGCCACGGTGTCGGGGCTGATCAGCCAGCCCGGCGGCGGGAATGTCTGTGACCGCAGCACGGGCGCTCTCGGTGAGGCGAAGGTCAGCCTCAGCTCCGGTTCCACCACGTACGCCGAGACCACCGCGAGCGTGGCGCCCGACTGCGGCGTGTACCGGCTCGAACGCATCCCGCCCGGCACCTACACGCTCACCGTCACTGCGACCAGCGGCACGACGCCACGATCGCAGGTCATCACCGTCACCGCCGGCGAGTCGCTCGTGCGCAACGTGGCGCTGCAGCGCCCGGCGTCGATGGCCGGCACGGTGCGGTGCTGCATCGCCGGCACCGACGCCGAGAGTGGCCCCCGCGGCGGTTGGACCGTGTTCCTCTACGCCGAGACCGGCTACCCGTCGACCGTGCTGCGGACCACGACCACCGACGCCGAGGGCCGCTTCGAGTTCGACGACATCGATGCCAACCGCTACATCGTGGCCACCGGCCCGACCTCCGATCCGTCGAACGCGACCGCGACCGTGCAGGTCACGGTCCAGCCGAGTGCCGCGCGCACCGGCGTCGCGATCCTGGTGGACCGATGAGCGTCGGGCGGGGTGCCGTCGCGGCATCGCGATGAGCTGCCACCGGGCATCACCGTCGAACCGGCGCTGCGCACGGCAGCCGGGTCCGCGGTGCGGGCCGTCGCGATCGTCACCAACCGGGCACCCGAGCCACGGGTCCTCGCGCTCACCTCGATCGGGGTCGACGCCGCCTGGTTGCCGCCGCCGATCCGCACCGTCGCACTCGTGCCCGGGGGCACGGCTTCGATCGAGTTGACGTTCGTCCCGGCGTACGGCACGGTGCCGGCGCGTTACCCGCTTTCCCTGACATTGCAGGCGATCGACCCGGAGTCTGGCGCCGCGACCTCGAGCGCGACGATCGCCGATCTGACGTTGGTGGTGGACCCGCGCGGGCAACTCGATGTGACCGTGTCACCCGACGACGCGGTCACGCTGTTCCGCAAGCGGATCAAGGTCTCGGTGCGCAACACCGGCCCGGCGCCCGAGCGGGTTCGGCTCGAGCCACATGCGCCGGAAACCGTGCACGTGTCACTCGCGCACGACGAGATCGATGTCGCGCCGGGTGCGGTGACCGTCGTGTCCGGCAGTGTCCGGGTGGCCATGCGCTGGTTCGGCCAGCGGTCGCGGTTCGCCTATCTGGTGAACGCCGTCGGCGATGCCGCGCCGCGGCGTGCGGAGGCCGCGGTCACCAGCCGCGCGCTGCTCGGCGCCAACGGTGCCAAGGCGTTCGCGATGCTCGCGATCATCACCTTGTGGGCCGGCCTGGCGATCGTGTTCGTCCCCAAGCTGTCGACCGCGATCCGGCATTCGCAGGACAAGGCGTCCAACACGATCTCCGGCCTGCAGAACAAGGCAGAGCGCTCGGCCGCGAAGGAGGCCGGGAAGAGCGGATCTGCGGCTGGGTCCGGCGGTTCGGGTCGGCGGTGGGTCCGGCGGTTCGGGTGGGTCCGGCGGCTCGGGTGGTTCCGGCGGCTCGGGTGGTTCGGCGGTGGGTCCGGCGGCTCGAGCAGTTCGGGCAACGGCACGATCCAGCTCAGCGGCACCGTGGGCGGCGACGCGACCAACGGCGTCGCGGTCGGCATCCGCCCGACATCACTCGTCGACGAGGCCACCCAGGGCGCACACGGGGTCGGCGTGCAGGACTCGTCGTTCACCGCACTCGGGAAGATCCCGCAGTCGGCCCTGCAGATCGAGGCGCCGAGCAACACCCCGCAGAACCGGTCGACGCGGACGAAGAAGGACGGCGCGTGGTCCTTCGCGCGGGTGCGGGCACCGGGTTACTACCTCGTCACCTTCGCCAAGCTCGGCTACCAGACGCAGCGCTATGTGATCGACTCCGCGGCCGCGGTCGCGACCGAACCGCTCTCGGTCGACCTCACGCCCGGGCAGGGCAAGCTGTCCGGGGTCATCGCGTCGGGACGTGGACCAGTGGGTGGCGCGACGATCACCATCTCCGACGGCACCAACACGGTGACCACCAGCTCCAACTCCCGCGGCGCGGTCGGGCACTGGTCGATCGACGGGCTGTCGACGCCGAGCGCGTACCTCGTCAGCGCCAGCACGCCGGGAATGAGCACCGAATCGCGCATCGTGGTCTTGCCGGCCGGCGGCACCGGCGTCGCAAATCTGCGACTCGGCGGTGCTGCGACCCAACTGTCCGGCACGGTGACCGGACCGGACAGTCTCGGCGCGAGCATCGGGTTGGGAGGCGTGCGGGTCACGGTGCGCGGCGGCGGCACGACCCGCACCGCGACCACGATCACCAACGGCAACCTCGCCGGCTACTACCAGCTTCCCGACCTGCCGCCCGGCGGGTACACGGTGACGATGAGCGCAGACGGTTACCTGCCCGAGACGCAGAAGGTCTCGATCCACAAGGGACAGCCGCGTGCCACCGTGAACGCCGTGCTCACCTCCGCCAGCGCTGTCGTCGTCGGCACGGTGCGCGGCGTCCAGTTCGATGCCGACGGCAACGTCCGTACCAAGCCGGGCACGACCACGCCGTTGATCGATGCCATCGGCGGCGCAGGCATCGTGATGTCGTCCTCGAAGAACACGTACAAGATCACGAGCAGCGCCGACGGCACGTTCCGGATGAGCGGGATCACCCCGGGGACCTACGTGCTCAGTGCGCAGTTCTCCGGGCTGGCCACGGCGTACGTCACCGTCACCGCGGTGGCGGGTCAGACCACGCGGGTGCCTCTCGCCGCGCTCCTGCTCAACCTGCCGACCACTACCGACACGTCGACGATCGCTGGGTTCGTCGCGAGCGCAAGCCCCAGCGGCACGTTGAGCTGTCCTACCGGCACGACGCCGGGCAACGACTGCAACGTGTTCTTCACGTTGGTCGACAGCGCCGGACACCCGGTGCCGACGCGCACCGGCGACTCCGGGCCGTTCCTCGCGACGTCGACGACCGCGCCGGCAGCGAACGGGCCGACCCACTACACGCTGGCGGCGAGCCTCGGACTGCGCGCCGGTCTGTACCGGCTCACCATCGGGGCCAGCGGGTATCTCCCGGCGACAGTGAACGTCCGGGTGCCCCGCGGCGCGGTGGCCGAGGCGCCGCAGGTCACGCTGTTCCCGACGAACACCATCACCGGCACGGTCGACATGCTCGGCGATGTGACCCACGACGGTCCCGCGCCCCCGTACCGAACGTGCGCCTGGGCGATCCCGACCGGCCGCGGTCTGCCGGCTCCGACCGACTGCGAGTACACGCCGCCGAAGGTATCCACCTGCCTGACCCGCGGTATCGCCGAACCCGGCTTCGGGATCGTCGACCCGGACTCGTTCGTCTACGCGGTCAAGGGGCTGTGCGACGGCGACTACGACATCTACGTCGTCACCGCGAACCCGTGGTACGTCACGTCGGTGAGCACGACCTCGGTCAGTGTCACCCACGGGCAGACACTGACCTATTCACCGCATCTGCAACGCAAGGGTCGCGTGCTGCTGACCCTGTCGGTGCTCGACCCCGACTCCGGCCTGATCACGCCGGCGACCACGCTTTCGGGAACCGCAACGTGCGGCGCCGGCACGTCGACCGAGTTGTCGACCCTGGCCGACTCCACGATCATGGTGAACGGGGTGACGGCGTCGGCGAGCGCCGTGTGCACGGTATCGGCCACCGACGGTGGCGTGGAGCTGAACGGCACCGTGACCGGACTGTCGGTCAGCAACGACACCGACACGCACGCCGCCGTCACGCTCACCGAGAAGGTCGGCAACGTCGCGGGACAGGTGGTGAGTGCCTACGAGGGCAGCGCCGACAACCCGGTGCAGGGGATCGTGGTCTCGATCACCGGGGTCGTCGGCTACGACGGAACCACGCCGGTCCGCAAGACCATCAGCGCCGTCACCGACAATCACGGGTGCTTCGCGATCACGCCCGACGGCAACGCCGGGTTCGACACGAATACGGCGGCCTGCGGTGTCATCGCCGCGGCCAACTCCAACAACAGCGCGCTGCCGCTGGTGGCCCGGGCGGTCGACGTCTCGACCCCGCCGGCGTTCGGTATCCAGCCCTCGACAGCGACGTTGAAGTTCGCCACCGGAACGGTCACCGAGGTGCGCGTGCTACCCCAACCGGTGGGTGCATTCGGTCTGCTGCTGTCGTCGAGCAACGGTGCAGACGTCACCGCCGCCACCGTCACGGCGACAGCGGTCGCGGCGGCCGGGGCGGGAACGCTGCGGGTCTCCGTCAGCCCGGGCGGGTTGCTCGGCTTCCTGGATTCCAACATCGGACAGCAGAACCAGGTCTGGCCCGGCACCTACACCCTCACCGCGTCATTGCCGGGCTTCGGCACCGCGACCGCGACCCTCACGTGTCGCTTCGGCACTCCGCTGTGCACGATGAGCGCCTTCGTGCTGGTGCAACTCGGCACCCTCAGCGGCACCTTGATCGGCTACCAGGGCACCACCACTGCTTATCCCTGGCACCCGCTCGCCGGGGCCACGCTCACTGCCGTGAAATGCGATACCGGGCAGGCCAGCCCGAACTGCACCGGCAGCCCGACACTGAGAGCAGCCACCGACTCGGCCGGGAACTACACCTTCACCTCCGGCGGTGTCGACAACCTGCCCCTGGGCGCATGGCAGGTCACGGTGTCCGCGCCCGGCTACCGGACGGTGGTCGAGACCGGTCGACATCCGATTCGGGCGCCAACACCCTTCCGCAGAACTATCTGTTCACGTCGCCCGTCGACTTCGCCGTCGGGATCCAGACCTCGCGAACCGGTTGTTCCGGTGCCCGACGGCCAATCCCGACCTGCGCGACCGTCACGCTGTTCCGGATCGACACCGGCCAGGTGTTCAGCCAGAACACCGCCGGGACCGATCGCCGTTACCTGTTCGCGAACCTCAACCCGGCGACGTACCTCATCACGATCAGCGGCGACGGACTGACCCAGACGAACACGCTCTACACGGTTCCGCTCGGCACGTCACGCCGGCGACCCTGGACGTTCCGGTCGCGCTTGACCCGCAACACGATCTCCGGCGCGGTGAACGGCCCGGTCGGCAAGTCGGCCACGCCGACGCCACTCGACGACGTCTCCGTCGAACTCGGTCACCTGGACGGCTCGACGTTCGTCGTCGACCAGGACACCGACGGGAACGATCTGGTGACGAAGACCGCCGCGAACGCCGGTGTGCACGGCACGTTCGTCTTCTCCAACGTGCCCAACGGCAGCTACGTCGCGCGGTTCAACCACGGCGTGGGCACCCCGGTGGTGAACGGGTACGGCGAGATCGGTCACCACGGTGTTCGTCTCGGTGTCCAACGGGCAGGCCGCCGCCTTCCCGGACACCAGTCTGCCGCGGATCACGCACAACGTGGTGCTCACCGTGACCACGACAGCCAACGGGGACGACGTGGCCGCCGAGTGCGGTCACCCTCACCTCGACGAGCGACGACACGTGGACGTTCACGGCGTTGCCGGCAACCCCGTCGCCGGCCCCCGGGAACGGCGTCGTCGATACGTGGACGGTGCCTGCGGTGCCCTTCGGCGACTGGCGTGTCTCGGTCACGTTGCCGGTCGGCCATCTCGGCGTACTCAGCGGGACGAACCCGTCGCTCACGTGCACGGTGACCGACGTCAACACGGCTACCGCGTGTGTCGGTTCGGCGCTCACTGTGCCGGGTACCGGAAGTCCAAGCACGCCGGTGACGACGGGCTACACGCTCGACGAGTACCGGGTTGGCCTGAGCGTGGTGGCCACCAAGCTCGCCAGCGACCCGAATGTGCAGGTACCCGGGACCGTGCACCTGTCGGTCGCGGACGGCGCCCGCACGGTGTACACCCAGGACGCCTTCACGGTGTCGGCCACCGCGCCGGGCACCCCGACGGACCGGTTCTGGGGACGCACCAACCGCACGTACGACACGAGCACGACCGGCTTCCCGGCGAACTGGAACGCGACGGACGTCACGCTCACCGCGGCCGCGCCCAGAACCCCGGTGGCGCTCGACGAGATCGGCGCGTCGGTGCGGGTCACGGTCACCGGGTTCGGTACCGCGACCTCGGCCACCGTTGTCCTGGTGCCGCCCGCGGGCAGCGGCATGTCGGCGCCGGCAGCGCACGATGTCACCCCCGCGGCGCCGAGTTTCACGTTCGAGGACGTCCCGTTCGGAGCCGGCTGGCAGGCGAAGGCGACCGCCGGCGCCCGCACTGTGACTTCGACCGCGTTCACCGTCGACGCGTCCGTACCGACGGTGACGGTGACGCTGCCGCCCTGATCGGGTTACGAGGTGAGGTTCTGCAGCCGGACCTCGCCGCGCGCGAGCGCCCGCCCGTCGGCGTCGGTCACCTCGACCAGCCACAGTTGCTGGCTGCGACCGCGGTGGATCGGCGTGGCGGTGGCGATGGCGCGGCCGCTGCCGGTGGCGCGCAGGAAGTTGGTGTGGTTGGACACGCCGACGACCTTGCCCCGGTCGCCGAACCACAGGGCGGCGCCGATGCTCGCGCTGGCCTCGATCATCGAGCAGTAGGCACCGCCGTGCACGATGCCGTACGGCTGCAGGTGTTGCGACCCGATCGTCATGGCCAGGATGACGCGGTCGGGGCCGGCCTCGTCGAGTTCGAAACCAAGCGTGTTGTTCAGGCCGGTGTCCACCACATCCTCGAGCATCGCTGCACCGTATCGGGGCCGAGGCTCAGGCGGTCATCCGCGGTGGTTCCTCGATCGATTCGGCCGGGGTCGAGCTGAACTGCAGCACGCCGTCGTCGACCGGCGCTCGGCGCAGCATCCGGCGGTCGCGGTAGTAGTTGTTGCGGATGCGCCACACGCCGGCAGTGCCCTGACGCGGCAGCGCATCGTTGCCTCGGCGTACGTAACCCGCGTTGAGGCTGCCGAGCACCGAATCGGAGCCGCGGTCGGCCGCGGAGGCATGCACGACGAATCGGGTGTAGCCGTGCCGGGACATGTGGTTGAGCAACCGGCACACGTAGTTCGCCGCGAGGTCGGCCTTCAGCGTCCACGATGCGTTGGTGTAACCGAAGACGACGGCGGCGTTGGGCACGCCCTCGACCAGCACGGCCTTGTAGGTCACCCTCTCGTTGAGGGCCACATGGGCGCCGTCGACGGACATGCTGGCCCCGCCGAGCATCTGCACCTGCAGGCCGGTGGCGACCACGACGACGTCGGCCGCGATCTCGGTGCCCGAACCGAGGCGCACGCCGGTTTCCGTGAACGTGTCCACGGTGTCGGTCACGACGTCGGCGTCGCCGTCGCGGATCGCCCGGAACAGGTTGGCGTCCGGCACGATGCACATGCGCTGATCCCACGGGTCGTAGCGCGGCGAGAAGTTGCCGAGATCCGACGTGCCGCCCAGGTGTCGTTCGGCGCCCTTGAGCACGAGCTTGCGTACCAATTGCGGCCGCGCCTGCGCCAGCGCGTACATCGCCCGTTGGATGGCGATGTTGCGGGCCCGGGCGAATCGGTACACCGCGCTGTCGGGCAACGCCTTCGCCAGCAGCTCGGAGATCTTGTCGTCGGCCGGCACCGACACGACGTAACCGGGTGAGCGCTGCAGCATCGTCACATGCTCGGCTTCGGCGGCCATCGCGGGGACCAGGGTCACCGCGGTGGCACCGCTGCCGATGATCAGGACGCGCTTGCCGACGTAGTCGAGGTCGTCGGGCCACTGCTGCGGGTGCACGACGCGCCCGGTGAACTGCTCCTCGCCGGGGAACTGCGGACGATAGCCCGCGTCGTAGTCGTAGTAACCGGTGCAGCACAGCAACACGGTCGCGGTGATCGTGTGGCGCTCACCGCGTCGCCTCGTCGACGGTCACGATCGCCCACCGTCCGGCCGCGCCGGACCAGTCCGCCGAGATCACTTTGCGGCCGTACCGGATGTGCTCCTCCACGCCGTACTCGGCAGCCGTCTCGCGCACGTACTCGAGGATCTTCGGGCCGTCGGCGAGCACCTGGGTCGCGCGCCACGGCCGGAACTCGTAGCCGAAGGTGTACATGTCCGAATCGGAACGCACGCCGGGGTAGCGGAACAGGTCCCAGGTGCCGCCGAGATCGGCACGTCGTTCGAGGATGAGGTAGGAGCGGTCCGGGCAGTCGCGGCTCAGATGGCAGGCTGCACCGATTCCCGAGATCCCCGCCCCGACGATGACGACGTCCCTGTGCTCGTCGGTCACCCGCTGCCTCCTATCGCGACCTGATGGGGCGACGGTAGTCGATCCCGCTCATGGCCCGATGCCGCGCGCTCGCCCGCGGCGGCAGGCTCGTCAGCGCCAGCCGCCCGGATCGACGTCACCGGGAATCGGCGCATCGGGGTCGTAGGGCCGACGGGTGAAGACGAACGAGCCGATGTCGAGGTGCGTCGCCGTGCCGTCGGCACCGCGAACGACACGCAGGGTCTCGTTGCGGAAATCGCCGTCGAGACCGACCCAGGTGCCGTCGGCCCGTGCGCGGAAGCGGGTGTCGCCGGCATCGGGTTCGAAGCCGCCGAGGGCGAGTTCGCGTTCGGCACCGACCCGGAGCACGGCGGGCGCCGCGCCCCAGTACCAGATCCCGGCGAGGTCGAGCAGCTGGGCATCGTGGTCAGCCAACGGCGCCCATTCGTCCGGCACCCGCGGGTGGGCGGCGGCCACGATCTCGACGAGGTCCGCGGCCACGGACGAGATGTTCTCCGGGCTCGCTGTTGCGTTCGCGAAGGCGATGCCGGCCAGGCGCTCGTCGGCGCTGATCCAGCAGGCGCAGGTGAACCCGGGCATGGTGCCGAGATGGCCGAACAGTTTGCGGCCGTGCACGCGCGCGAGCTGCAGCCCGAGCCCCTGGCCCTCGTGCCAGGTCCGGTCGGTGGGCGGCGATGCGGGCCGGCGCATCTCGACCGCAGTGTCGAGGGCGAGAACATCAGGCTGATCGCCCTGCAGCACGCTGCTGTAGCGCGCCAGATCGGTGAGCGTCGACCACAACTGACCGGCCGGTGCCATGTGCCCGGTGTCCGGGGTCGGCTCCGGGAGCAGCACGTCCGCCCACGGATGCACGGCCCAACCGAGTGCGTGCGGTGCCTGCGGCATGGCGCTGGTGCGGCTCATCGCGGCGGGTACCAGGATCTCCTCGCGGACCAGCTCCAGCCACGGCCGGCCGCGCAGTGTCGCGGCCAGGCCGCCGAGGATCGCGAACCCGGCATTCGAGTAGTGGAAGTGCCGGCCCGAGGAGCTGATCGGGCCATCGCCGAGAACGTCTGCGAGCTGCGGACGGACGGAGCCGGTGACCCGCTCCCACCACGGCGGTGGCGTCTCGCCGGCGAGGCCGCCGGTGTGCGACAGCAGCTGCGCCACCGTGATGTCGTCGAGAGCGAGCTCGGGCAGGTGGTCACGAACCCGGTCCTCGAGGGTGAGGAGCCCCTCGTCGCGCAGCCGCATGACGAGGACCGCGGTGAAGGTCTTGGTCAGCGAACCGATGCGGTACTGGGTGTCGACCGTCGCAACGGCGTCGCCGACCCGACCCCGAGCGCCGGCCCAGATGATCTCGCCGTCACGGACGACGGCGCCGGTCAGCGACGGCGCGCGCCCGGCGACCTGGCCGGTGGCGACGCGGTGCAGCAGCAGGTGTTCGGTGGTCGGGGCAAGAAGATCGCTCACGACGAGCAGTCTGCCGAGTCGACGGCCCGTTACAACAGCCACCGGCGGCCTTGCAGGACATTGCACGGTGGGCTTTCGCTGAACACGTCCCGACGCTCGTGCTCGCGTACCCGGAGTCGGCGTCGCAGGTCACGCCTCGTAGACGACCTCGCCGTCGGCGATGGTGAATCGCACGGTGGCGTCGGCCGGCTGCAGACCGGCGCCGAGGATGTCGGCGTCGAGCACCGCGAGGTCGGCGCGGCGGCCGACGCTGATCGTGCCCGCATCGTCCTCGTCGTGGTTGAGCCAGGCGGTGCCGGCGGTGAACGCGTGTATTGCGGTCTGCAGCTCGATCGACTGTTCGGGGAGGAACGGTGCGGCGTCGCGGTCGCTCGGGTCGGTGCGGGTGACCGCGACCTCGAGCTGCGGCAGCGGGTCGGCGGTGGTGACGCCCCAGTCGCTGCCCATGGCCAACCGGGCTCCGGCCCGCAGGAGGTCGCCGAACGGGTACTGCTGCGCCGACCGCGCGTCGCCCAGCACCGGGATCGTGTGGTCGGTCATCTGCGGCTCGTTCTGCGCCCAGTACGCCTGGCAGTTGGCGGTGACGTCCAGTTCGGCGAACCGGGTGATGTCGTCCGGATGCACGATCTGCAGATGCGCGATGTGGTGCCGGTTGCCGCGCCGCCCGTTCGCCTGCGCGGCCGCCTCGACGGCGTCGAGTGCGATGCGCACGGCGCGGTCGCCGATGGCGTGCATGTGCACCTGGAAGTCCAAGGCGTCGAGCGCGGTGACCGCGGCGGCCAGCAACTCGGCGTCGACATAGGTCAACCCGACGTTGTCGGTGTGGCCGCCGCAGCCGTCGCAGTAGGGCTCGAGCAGCGCACCGGTCTGGTTCTCCACGATGCCGTCGACCATGATCTTGACCGTCGTCGGGAAGAACCGGTGCCCGGTGCCGCGCTCGCGCTGTTCGCAGAACTCGGCGATCTGCTCCAGCCCGCGGTGGCGGTCCCACCACAGCGCGCCGACGACGCGCGCGGTGAGCCGGCCGTCGGCGGCCAGACCGAGGTAGGCGTCGAGCGTGTCCGGCGTGACCCACGCGTCCTGCCAGCCGGTGATGCCGAGCGAGTGCAGGTGCTCTTGACCGGTGAGGATGGCGTCCTGCCATTCGGCCGTCGACGGGCGGGGCAGCCTGGTGGCCTCGAAGGTGTAGGCGGCGCCCTCGTGCAGCAGCCCGGTGGGCTCGCCGGTATGCGGATCGCGTTCGATGCGACCGTCCGGCGGGTCCGGGGTGGCGGCGTCGATGCCGGCGCGGCGCAATGCCGCCGAGCTCACCCACGCCCCGTGGACGTCGCGGTTGAACAGGAACACCGGACGGTCGCCGACGATCACGTCGAGATCGTCCTTGACCGGCTTGCCGTTCGGGAAGTGCTCCATGGCCCAACCGCCGCCGACGATCCAGTCCTCGTCCGGGTGTGCGCGCGCGTAGGTCCCGATCGCGTCGAGGTAGGCGGGGCGGCCGTGGAGGTCGTTGAGCTCGACATTGCGGCGGTTGCGCCCGGCGAACGGCGTATGCACGTGGGAGTCCTGGAATCCCGGCAGCACCAACCCGCCGGCGGCTTCGAGGACCCGGGTGCGCGGGCCGATGAGCTCCGCGACGGCGTCGCTGCCCAGCGCGGCTATCCGCCCTCGACGCACTGCCACGGCGTCTGCGGAACCACCGGCTGCCGCTACCGTCGCCACGATCGCGAGATCGGCGAAGTCGGTCACCGGCACATCGTTTCAGACCGTCAGCGCCGGCGTTACTAGATTGGGTCGCGTCGGCGAAGGGTAGCAACGTGGTGCGGGCGAGGACAGCGGGCGACTTCGACTACGAGGCCGGCGGCACGGGGTACGCGCGGCGGCGACAGACCGATCCCCGCATCGCGGCACTCGTGCACGCGGCCCTCGGCTCGGCCCGCACCGTGCTCAACGTCGGCGCCGGCGCCGGCTCCTACGAGCCGACGGACCGGGCGGTGACCGCGGTCGAACCGTCGGCGGCGATGCGTGCGCAGCGTCCGGCTCACCTGGCACCGGCCGTCGACGCGACCGCCGAACACCTGCCGTTCGCCGACGACAGCTTCGACGCCGCGATGGCGATGGTCACCGTCCACCAGTGGTCCGACACCGACCGCGGGCTGCGCGAGATGCGCCGCGTGGCGCGCGGTCCGGTGGTCGTGCTGACCTTCGATGCCGAGGTGCTCGCCCGGTTCTGGCTGGCCGAGTACGTGCCTGAGCTCTTCGCGGCCGAGCGACGGCGGTTCCCGACGATCGAACACATTCACGACGTGCTCGGCGGGACGGCCACCGTGCAGGCCGTGCCGATCCCGGTCGACTGTGTCGACGGATTCGGCGAGGCCTTCTACGCGCGGCCCGAAGCGTTCCTCGATCCGGAGGTTCGCCGATCGCAGTCCGGGTGGGGGTTTGTCGACGCGGCAGCCACCCGGCGCGCGGTCGCCCATTTGCGCGCGGATCTCGCCGACGGCGAGTGGGACCGGCGGCACGGCGGCCTGCGAACCCAGCGGGAGTACGTGGGCGCGGTGCGGCTGGTCACGGCAATGCCGACCTAGTGAGCGATCGATATGCTCGGGCCGCATCGGCCTCGGCGGCCGCGGCAGTCGGGTGAGGGGATCGAGATGGCGACACCGCGACCGCGTACGGACTCGGGCAGCACCGAACCCGCGGAACTCCTGCCCGGCGCGCGCAAGCTGCTGGCAGCGGCGACCCGCGAGTTCGCCGAGCGCGGCTACCACGGCAGCTCGGTGCGCGACATCGCCCGCGACGCCGACATGACCGTCGCCGGGCTCTACCACCACTTCGCATCGAAGCAGGACGTGCTCAAGGCGATCATGCTGTCCGCGCTGCACGAGGAGCTGGATCGCACGAAGCGCGCGGTCCAGGACGCTGGAGACGACCCGGTCGATCAGCTGCACGATCTCGTCGTGGTGTGGTTGCGGTTCCACACCGAGCGCCAGGCCGAGGCGCTGATCGGCAACTCCGAGTTGCGCAGCCTGGATCCAGACGCACGAGCGACGGTCGTCGCGTTGCGCGACGAGCAGGAGGGCGTGTTCCGCAAGGTCGTCAAGCGCGGTCGCACACTGGGCGTGTTCGACGTCGACGACCCGATCGAGACAGCTCGCGCCATCGTGGTGATGGGCACCGCTGCCGGCACCTGGTTCCGCGCAGGCGGTCGGCTCACCCCGCAGAAACTGGGGGAGCGGTATGCGGCGCTGGCCCTCAAGCTCGTCGGCGCCGACGGCGCACGGCGCTAGTCGCGCACTCGCAGCAGCGTCTTGCCGGTGGCCTGCCGGGTCTCGAGCGACGCCAGGGCGCCGGACGCATCGTCGAGCTCGAAGACGGAGCCCAGGATCGGGTCGACGTGACCTGACTCGAGCAGCGGCAGCAAGTCACGCCACTGCTCCTGCAGAAAGCCCGGGTCCTTCGACCAGAACGCCCCCCACCCGACGCCGATGACGCCGATGTTGTTGAGCAGCAGGCGATTCACCTTGACGGTCGGGATCTCACCGCCGGTGAACCCGATCACCAGCAACCGTCCCTCCGGTGCCAGCGAACGCAACGAATCGGTGAATCGATCGCCCCCGACCGGGTCGACCACCATGTCCACCCCGCGGCCCCCGGTGAGGTCGGCAACCGCCTCCTTGAAGCGCTCCGCCGCAACGACGTGGTTGGCACCGGCCTGTCTGGCGATATCGGCCTTCGCGGCCGAAGAGGTCACCGCGATCACGTCGGCCTGCAGCGCGCGAGCGAGCTGGATGGTGGCGGTGCCGATCCCGCCGGCCGCGCCGTGTACCAACACCTTCTCACCGGCCCGCAGCCCACCGCGCCGCACCAGACCGAAGTGCATCGTCAGGTAGTTCATCGGCAGTGCCGCGCCGGCGAGAAACGACATCCGGTCCGGGATCGGCAGGACCAACTCCGGATCCACCGCGACGTACTCGGCGAAACCTCCGATGAAGTTGAATGCGGCAACCCGGTCGCCGACCTGCACCGACGCGTGCGCCGGAGCGCTCCGCACGATTCCTGCGACCTCGCTGCCCGGCACGAAGGGAAGCTCGGGCTTGGTTTGATACGCGCCGCGCGTCTGGAGCAGTTCGGGAAAGCTCACACCAGCGGCGTGCACCTCGACGAGCACCTTGTCGGCACCCGGATCCGGCTCGGCTGCGTCGACGACGCGGACCGCTTCCGGCCCGTCGTAGCTCGAGATCTGTACAGCTTTCACCGCGCAGTTCCTCCCGTGGCGTGGTCCAGCCGGGCGTCTCACCTAGCGACCGTTCGGTCCCGGGAACGCTAGCGGCGCCGACGGTGTCCGTCAAATGGCGGCGCCGTGGCACATCGGCCGGCACGTGCGTGTGGAGGGAGGGTCGTTCTGAGACCATGGAGCCATGGCTGCCCTGTTCTCCGGTGTCGGTGTCGCGCTCGTAACCCTCTTCGACGACGATGCGAACCTCGACGCGCCGGCCACCGCCGAGCTCGCCGCCCGGCTCGCCGACCTCGGCGTGCGCGCGATGCTCGTCGCCGGCACCACCGGCGAGGCCGCAACCCTGCGCCCCGAGGAGCGAAGCGAAGTCGTCGCCGCGGTGCGCGCGGCGGTGCCGGCACAGGTACCGGTGATCGCCGGAGGCGGTGCGCCGTCCGGCCGGCAGGCCGCGGAGCTGACCGAGCGGGTCTTCGACGCCGGCGCCGACGCGGCGCTCGTGCTCTCCCCGCCCGGCGTCGCCGACCCTCGTCCGTACTACGACCGGGTCGCGAAGGCGGCGGCCGCCCGGCCCCTGCTCGCCTACCATTTCCCGTCGGCCTCCAGCCCCGGCGTTCCGGTGGACCTGTTGCCCGACCTGCCGATCGCCGGCATCAAGGACTCGTCCGGCGACGCCGGCCGGTTGATCGAGGAGAAGGCGATCTTCGACGGAGACCTCTACACCGGGTCACCGACGCTGCTCACCATGTGCGCGGCCATCGGCGGCGCGGGAGCGCTGCTGGCGCTGGCGAACTCGCATCCCGAGCTGTGCATCGCGGCCTTCGACGGTGACGGAAGTGCCCAGGTCGAGCTCGCCGCGGCCCATCGGACGGCCTCGACGAACTTCCCGGGCGGTATCAAGCGGATGACCGCCGAGCGTTTCGGCGTGTCGGCGCTCGCCCGGGTCGGTGCCTGAACGCTCGCCTGACGGCCAGGTTATTGCGAATCCCTTGCAATAAGCGCCCACCTCGTCCTACGGTCGGCTGAGGCCGTCCACCTGACGGCCGTCGTCGCGAGAGGGGGACCGTTGAGCGCACCGCCGCGCGACATCGTCCCCGCAGCGCCGTCGGGCTTCCGGGCGCGACTGCGCGATTTCCGCGAATCGCTGAGCCGGCGCGACCGGCTGTCGCTGGCCGGCATGGCCGGGTTCATCGTCTTCCTGCACCTGATCGGGTTCGGCGTGCTGTTCGGCCTGATCGTGCCCGCGCACTACCACCTCGGCGGTGACCATCCGGTCTTCTCCGTCGGCGTGGGGCTGCTCGCCTACACCTTCGGACTGCGGCACGCCTTCGACGCCGACCACATCGCCGCGGTCGACAACACCACTCGCAAGCTGATGGCCGACAACGTCGAGAAGGAGGCGCGCGGCGTACCCAGCGACGAGATCCGCAAGCCGTTGTCGGTGGGGTTCTGGTTCTCGCTCGGCCACTCGACGATCGTCTTCATGCTCGCGTTCCTGTTGTCCATCGGCGTCAAGGCGCTGGCCGGGCAGGTGGCGGATGGCAGCTCGGAGCTGCACTCGGTCACCGGCGTGATCGGCGCCTCGGTGTCCGGCACCTTCCTGTGGATCCTCGGCATCCTGAACCTGTTCGTGCTGCTCGGCATCCTGAAGGTGTTCCGGGACATGCGCTCCGGGGTCTACGACGAGGCCGCGCTCGAGGAGCACCTGAACAAGCGCGGGTTCATGAACCGGTTCCTCAACGGGCTCACGAAGTCGGTGCGCAAGGCGTGGCACATCTACCCGGTCGGGGTGTTGTTCGGCCTGGGCTTCGACACCGCCACGGAGGTCGGATTGCTCGTCCTCGCCGGTGGCGCGGCCGTGTTCAACCTGCCGTTCTACGTCATTCTCGTGCTGCCCGTCTTGTTCGCCGCGGGCATGTGTCTGATGGACACGATCGACGGCGTGTTCATGAACGCCGCCTATGGATGGGCGTTCGCCAAGCCGGTGCGCAAGGTTTTCTACAACATCACCATCACCTCGATCTCGGTTCTGGTCGCGCTGGTGATCGGGACGGTCGAGCTGGTGAGCGTGCTCGCCGATCAGGCGCACATCACCTCGGGACCGCTGGCCGCGGTCGCCGACATCAATCTCGACTACGCCGGCTACGCCATCGTCGGGCTGTTCGTGTTGTCCTGGGTCGTTGCGATCGCCGTTTGGCACTTCGGCCGGATCGAGGAGAAGTGGTCGGCCGGGCTGGCCGAGGGACCCGGAACCTGACGAGCGCTCATTGCGCGTCGGACAGATCGAGCGCATCCAGATGAGCGCGGCGCCCGTCGCGGTCGAGCAGCACGATGATCTCGACCGGCCCGTCGTGCGCAGTGATCGCATGCGGTGACATCGTCGAGAACTGCGCTGCCTGACCGGCCTCGATCAGGATCACCCGTTCGCCGAGATGCAGCCGCGCCGTTCCGGACAGCACCGTGAACCACTCATGGCCGGGGTGCACCCCGAGGCGCCCGGCGGGGCGTCGCGCGGTGATCCGCATCCGCGCCACGGTGATGCCGTGCGGATCGTCCTCGCGGGTCAACATCCAGGTCGTGGCACCGTGGCCACGGTCTCGGCGCGGGCGGATCACCACGTCGCCGTCGTCGACCGGTTCGACCAACTGGTCGAGGCTCGTGCCGAGGACGCGGGCGATCGTCACCAGCTGGTCGATGGCGATGCGCCGCTGCCCGGTTTCCATCCGGCTCAGCGTCGACGCGCTCATCCGGCAGCGCGCCGCCATCGCGTCGAGCGACCACCCGCGGGCCAGTCGCAGGCCGCGGATCCGCGCGGGAATCACTTCGTCGAGTCTCAGTTCTTGCCCCATTGGCAAGACAGTATGCCAGAACGGCATCGACTCCCTAGGCTGGCGCCATGTCGCACACTCATGAACACAGCGCCGATTCCGGCCTCTTCGACCTACTCGACCTCGACGCCACCGTCCTGCACGAATACTTCGACGCCGCGCTGGACTGGGTCCGCGCAGCTGTCGGCGACACCGCGCCGCGCCGGGTACTCGACCTCGGCGCCGGCACCGGCACGGCTTCGATCGGGCTGGCGCGCCGCTTCCCGGACGCCGAGATTCTCGCGATCGACGTCGAACCCGACTCGCTCGCGCGCCTCGGCGCGCGGGCGCGCGATCTGGGTCTCGACGCCCGGATCCGTACGGTCACCGCCGACCTCGACTCCGGCTGGCCGCAGATCGGCACTCTCGACGTCGCCTGGGCATCGATGTCGCTGCACCACCTCGCGGACCCGGACGCTGCGTTGCGCACGGTGCGGGCCGCCACCCGGCCCGGTGGCCTGATGGCGGTTGCCGAATTCCGTGAGCCGTTGCGGTTCCTGCGTGCCGATCCCGACGGGAGCCGGGCCGGCTTCGAGGCCCGGGTCGCCGAGACGCTCGATCATGCGCACCGCGAGCAGCTGCCGACCCTGGGGTCGGAGTGGGCACCGCGCCTGACCGGCTCGGGCTGGGCGGTGACCGCCACGCGTGACTTCGTCGTCGATCTGGACCAGCCGCAACACCCGGATGCGGTGCGTTACGCCCGAGCCTGGTTCGCCCGCCTGTCCGAGGGGATGGCCGAGCGCCTCGATCCGCATGATCGCGAAACGCTCGCCGCGCTCGTCGACGGCGACACCGCGCTGCGCCCAGACGATCTTCACATCCGAGGCATCCGCACTGTCACTCTTGGGACCCGCTGACCTTCCTTCCGGGGTCGACCAGGCCCTGCGCATGTGCGAGCATTCCTGTCACTATCAGCCGGCTCTTGGGAATGCCGATGAAGCCGTTTGCGCGGACGCTGTGCTTGATCACAGTGGCAGGAGTCCTGCTCGCGATCATGGTCACGGTGCCCGCTCAGGCGAGTACCGCGCCGCGCGTGACCGCGCTGTCCTCGCATCACGGCGTCTATTGGGGCGCCAAGCGGATCACTGTCTACGGGCGCAATTTCAGGCATGTCAGCCGCGTCATGTTCGGTGTCAAGAAGGGTTATTCGGTCCATGTCGTGTCGTCGACCCGGCTGACGGTCGGGGTGCCGTGGCACAAGTACGGCACCGTCCACGTCCGCGTGGTCAGCTCGAGCGGCTCGTCGTCGCGGGTCAACGGCGACCGCTTCAGTTTCACCCGACCGACCATGAACAGCCGGATCCAGGGCGGCTTGACCGCCCGGCAGGAACAGGGGATATCGGCCCGAGTGCGCGCGGCGCACCGCACCCCGCACACCGCGTACCGGTCGAGCCGGTGGACGGCGGCGATGGGTGTCACGGCGATGCTGCGCGCACGATCGTGGTTGGGCGTGCCCTACTCGTGGGCCGGCGGCAACAGCCGCGGTCCGACTCTGGGCGTGTGCGCACACAACGGCGGGGACATGGACTGCCATGTCGTGGGCTTCGACTGCTCGGGTCTGGCGCTCTATGCGTGGGCGCCGTACCGGCAACTGGTCCACTACGCCGCCACGCAGCACAGCCGGGCCGGGCGGTTCCATCCGACGATCGGCCAGCTGGTGCCGGGCGATCTCGTGTTCTTCTCCGGCTACATCGCCAACGGCATCGGCCATGTCGCGGTCTACGAGGGCCGGGGCATGGTGATCCAGGCCGAACAGAGCGGCACCACGGTGATGCGGTCACGCCTCGTCGACGTGATTGCCCACAGTGGGCGCTACCGCGGCGCCACCCGGCCGGCCTCGACCGGTCGCCAGGCGTCCGGCCCGCACCTGTCGACGATGACATCGCAGGTGTCGCTGCGCGGTGGGTACCTGACGATCACCGGTAGCGGGCTGGCGACGGCCACCTCGGTGTCTGTCGGCGGCAAGATGCTGTATTCGTTCGCCGCGCGCAGCTCGGCACGCCTGGTCGTCAAGGCGCCGGCCCACGTGGCCGGGCGGGTCACGGTCGCGGTCTCCAACCCGTGGGGCACGTCGACGCGCAGCCTCACCTACGTCGGCGCGCCGCTGCTGAGCGCGTTGACACCCGCGCGCGGGTCGACCGCCGGCGGCACCGGCGTCACGGTCAGCGGCCGGAACCTGACGTCGGTGACCAAGGTCGCGATCGGCACCACCGCGGCCCGCTTCCGGGCGCTGTCCACCACCCAGCTCGCGGTGGCAATGCCCGCCCACGCGGCCGGCGCGGTTCGGGTCACCGTCTACACCCGCTTCGGCACGTCGAACCAGCGGATCTACACCTACGTCGCGCCGACGCCAACGACGTCACCGCCGACCACGGGCGCACCGCCGTCCGAGCCGGCGACGACCGCGCCACCCACGTCGGCCACGAGCGAGCCGACCGACCCGGCGACGACCGAGACCACGGCGCCGCCGAGCACGACGCCGCCCAGCGAGCCGCCGACCAGCCCGACCACCGCAGCGCCGAGCACGACGCCGTCGACGGAGCCGCCCACCGCGGGCAGTACGACCACGGCCGAACCGAGCGCGTCAGCGAGCACCACTGCGGCCGGCTGAACCGCGGCGATCAGCGTGAGGCAGCCGCCCGGTCGAGGTCCTGGCCGTCCCGGTCGGTCACTACGCACGACGTCGCGGGCGTCGGGATCGCACCGGTGTAGATGACGTCTTCGGCGATGTCCCTCAGCTTGCGGTTGTGCTGCTGGCTGGCGGCCCGGAGGCACTCGAAGGCCTGTTCGTCGGTGTAGCCGGCGCGAGCCATCAGGATGCCGATCGCGATGCCGATACGCCGGTTGCTCACCAAGGCTCGTTGCAGGTGGGCGATCTTCTCCTCATATGCCGCGACGGTCGCGGGTGTGTCGTCGTGCACAGCGGGGCCTGCGGACAGGACACTGTCGGTCATGGGTACTGCTCCTGATCGGACGGCGTGCGCGCACCGGGTCTGACACCGCCGGCGCGGTTGTGGTCCGAATCAAGCATTCCCGTTGCGACTCCACCACACCCGTAGGGAGGTGATCACCCGGGTTTCCTACTCGCTACGGTCAGGACTTGGCCTTGTTCTTCGCCAGGCTCGGATAGCGCTTGGCGACCTTCCGCGAGACGGTCCGGTACGTGCCTGCGGTGTCCGAACGACCGGAATACCGCAACGCGGCACGCGCACGCTTCTTGGTGTCGATCGGGTACTTGCCTTGACTGCCGCCGATCGACGAACCGGGTGGGTACACGAAATCGGCCTTGCGCAAGGACTTCCGCTTCGCTGCCTTCATGTGCGGCTCCAATCCGTTGCCACCTGATCTTGCCGGAACGCGACTCTACGTAAGTACCCCGATCGACACGGGTACGTGCGCCGCTACGGCTGACGGATTGCGATCGCGGCGAGCTGCCGGGCTGTGAGCGGCGCTTGTGCGGTCGGGAGCTGTGTCGCGCGCAGGGCGGCGAGGTGGATGTCGAGATAGCGCTTCCACGCGTCGGGGGATGTCGCGCCGCTGGTCTCGACGATGCCGCGCAGGGCCCAGATGGTGCACATGACGTCGCCGAGTGCGACGTCGGGGCCGACGTCCCCGTGTTCGCGGGCCTGCAGCAGGAGCTGCGCGATCATCGAGCGCAGGTTGTCGGTGCCGCTCGTTGCCTGGATGCTGCCGGCGAGCATCCGGGCATAGCCTCGATGGGTCGCAAAGGAGTCGGCGAGGACGCGGAGGAACTCCTCGAGTCCACTGCCACCGTGGTCGGCGGCGGTGGCAGCGGCGGTGTTCAGTTCAGTGAGGATGTCCGTGACCAGCGCGTCCAGAAGGGCCTGCTTGGTCGGGAAGTGCCGGTACACCGTGCCGACACCGACTCCGGCCTGCCCAGCGATGAGCTCCATGGTCGCTTCGGTGCCGTGGGCGGACAGGACATCGCGCGCGGCCGCGAGGACCAGCTGTCGATTTCGCAGGGAATCACGCCTTGTGGCCCGCGGCGCGTGACTGATCTGCATCGATGGCTGCTATTCGGGTTTGTCGCCGACGACGGTCCCGCCGGCCAGGAGTGCGAGTTCGGCGTGACTCGGCTCGTCGTCGGGGAGGTCGCGCGGACCGGGCGTCGACGGGATGAAGACCGCCGCGGCGGCCGCGGCGATGAGCGCGACCGTCAGCATGGCGAACCCGACGGTGTAGCCGATCTCCTTCGGCAGACCGGAGGGTTCGAGCTGGGCAGTGACGATGCTGGCCATCAGCGCCGCGCCGATCGAGCCGCCGATGGTGCGGATGTTCGCGTTCATGCCACTGGCGACCCCGGTCTGCTCGGCCGGGACCGCGCTCACGATCAGGCTGGACATGGCCGCGAATGCCAGCCCGAAACCCACGCCCATGATCGCGGTGGCGAGGTAGAGCTCCCACTTCTCCTCGTGGGCGAACGCGAGGATCGCCATGGAAACCGCACCGATGAGACATCCTGCGATGACGACGGTCCGGCCGCCGAGCATTCGGGCCAATCGACCGGCGAACAGGCCGACGAAGAACATCGTGATCGCCGACGGCAGCAGGATCAGCCCGGACTGGGTGATGCTCGCGCCGAGACCGTACCCGGTGTCCGTCGGTGTCTGCACGAACTCGGGCAGGAACGCGAAGACGCCGTACATGCCGACACCGATCAGCAGCGCGACCAGGTTGTTGGTCCAGACCGGGCGCAGCTGCATCATCTGCAGATCGATCAGCGGCGTCGCGGCGCGTCGTTCGGCTGCCACCCAGCCCAGGGCCAGGACCACTGCGGCCACCAGCAAGCCGATCACCCTCGCCGATCCCCAGCCCCAGGTGGGGGCCTGGCTCAGGGCGAGCAGGAGCGCAACCAGCCACGCCGACAGCAGCACTGCAGGCAGCCAACTGATCCGCCCCGCGCTGCGCACCGGCGATTCCGGCACCAGGAAATGGGTCGCAACCGCAGCGAGCACGGTCATGATCATCGGGATCCAGAACAGCCAGTGGTAGTTGAGCGCATCCACGATCGGGCCGGCCACGACGATGCCCAGACCCGCGCCCACGGCGGCCAACGAGGCGATCACGCCGACGGCGCCGGACACCTTCTCACGTGGGAACTCGTCGCGGATGATGCCGAAGGACAGCGGCACCACGCCGCCCCCGATGCCCTGGATGACCCGGGCGACGATCATCACCGCCACGTTCGTTGCGAGTGCGGCCAACAGCGAACCGAGCGACAACGCCACCAGCGTCGCAACGAGCACGCGCTCCTTGCCGACCATGTCGCCGACGCGCCCCATGATCGGCGTGAAGATCGATGCCGACAACAGATACGCCGTGAGCACCCAGGTGACCGTGTTCTGGGTGGTGTTCAGATCCTCCTGCAGCGTGGAGAGAACCGGCACCACCAACGACTGCAACAGCGCGAACGCGGCCACGCTCGCCGCCAGCACGACGAACGTCGCGCGGTAGTGAACCCGGCTCGAATCGGTCATGACGCCAACCTCGAAGTGACGGCCTGAACAGCGGTAACGGAATCAAGCTTCCGCTTTGGATGCCGCGCTGGCAAGCGGCGACTTGGCCGTCAGGCGGATGCGTCGAACCTAGGCGGCGAGGCGATCTGCCAACCGGGTCAAGAAGTCCCGGACCGATGCTTCGTCGTGCGGTTGCGGAATGGTGCCGGTCAGTTGCTCGCCGCTGTCCAATGCCTCGCGCAGCGCGCGCACCGACGCTTCGACGGGCTGACCCAGCAGTGGGCGCTCCCGCAGCTGTGCAGCGGTCTGGTCCAGCGTGGATTCGGAATTCAATGTCGGTTGGAACTGCACGATGTACAAGACAGCATTGACGACCGCCCGCCATTGGACACTGTCCGCCATGAGCGATCTCCGATTTCGTTCGCGCAGCATGATTCGTCGCCAATCATGCGCCGCGACCCGGAGCATCACTGCGCTCGGCATCGCCGCGCTCGTGCTCGCCGGGTGCAGCACGTCGCCGTCCACCTCGCCGACTGCGTCGCTGTCACCGAATCCCACGCGAACGGTGGTGAACACCTGTGCCGGGACCGGCACCGGGTGGCGGCCGGTCCCGAAGGTCGACCTCGACGCCGCTCAGCTCGGTTCCGGGCCGACGGTGGTGTTCGGTAACGACAGCGGCAACTCGGCGTGCGACTGGCTGCCGCTGGCCCGGCAACTCGCCACCGCCGGCTTCCGCGCGGTTCTGTTCAGCTACGCGGACTTCGACGAGTCGCAAGCTGCGGCCGACATGATCACGCTCGCCGGGCCCGTCGCCGGGAGCACCCGCTATGTGTTGGTCGGTGCATCACTCGGCGGTCGGCTGGTCATCGAGGCGGCGGCCCGACACCCGGCCGGCTTGGCGGCGATCGTGAGCCTAGTCCGGCGAGCGGGAACTGCCGTCGTATCCCGACATCCTTCCGCAGGCACGGCAGGTCCAGGTGCCCGCGCTGTACATCGGCACGACGGCGGACACGTTCACCGACGGCGTCGTGCAACAGCGTCAGCTGCACGCGGCGATGCGCGGGCGGCCGAACGAGCTGCTCGAGCTCGCGGGCGTCGCACACGGCACCGAACTGCTCACGCTCACCGCGTCCGACGGCACACCACCCCGGATACTCGCCTTCATTCGCGCCCGCCTGCAGTGATCCGCAGGCCGACGCGTCGCACAACGATGCAGGCGAGAAGACCGATGATCAGACCCACGACCATGGCGATCGGCAGGAGCGGCGACCACGACGGATGCACCAGTGGGGTTGCCACGTGCGCCTCGGCCTCACCCGCGCCGAGCGGCCTCACGAGGAGTAGTAGTGTCGGCACGTCCAGGAGGGAAATGGGCGAGAGGCCACCAGCCGCCGAGGAGCACGCCCGAGGCGCTGAGGACGACCGCCGATCTCACGAGCGGTGACGATAACTCAGGGTTCGACTCGCCGCCTGACAAGATGCGGACGTGACCCAGGAAGGCGTGCACGCGGCGCGACAACTCGTCGGCCAGGTCAGCGACCTCGTTGCGTCGCTGACCGACGAGGAGTGGGAGCTGCCCAGCGGGTGCGCCGGGTGGCGGGTGCAAGACGTGATCGCCCACCTCGGATCCGGCGCGCACAACACCCTCGAACCGCATCCGCCCGAACCGGGTCTGACCGCCGAGCAACAGATGGGGGCGATGGTCACCGCGCGGCGCGAATGGTCGGCGGCGCAGGTCGCCCACGAATACCTCGATCACGCGATGGCCGCCGTCGAGGTCATGGCCGGTCTGCAAGAAGAACCACACGCAACCGAGGTGGTCCCGATCCTCGATCTCGGCAACTACCCGCTCGGCATCCTTCCCGACATCGTGACCTTCGACCACTACTGCCATCTGCACGTCGACCTGCTCGCTCCGCACGGTCCGCTCGACCGGGCGGCACCGCCGGCCGCCGCGGACATCCTCGGGCCGGCGATCGGATGGATGCTGCTGGGCCTGCCGCAGATGCAAGGGCGCGAACTGGACGTCCTGACCGTGCCGCTGGTGCTCGATCTGACCGGACCCGGCGGCGGCATGTGGCTGCTCACCCCGGCGGACACCAGCACGTCGATCACGATCACCGCAGTGTGTGAGGACGGTATGGCGGACACCACCGTGGTGCGATCCTCGACCGCGGACTTCGTGCGCTGGGCGACCCGCCGCGCGTCGTGGCGCGAGCTCACCGACATCACCGGTCAGCGCGACGCGGTCGAACCCTTTCTCGACCGGCTCAACATCATCTGAGCGGCAGCCCCCGAACGCGCGGGCAACCACCATCTGTGCGAATCCTTAGATTGTCCGTAGCCGACGAACGCTCCTTACACCGAGTTGACACACAGGGGAGTAAATCTCCGAGACGTTGTGTCAAATTCGTGTTTGACCCGAAACGGAGCGCAACGGTGAATCATCGCCAACTGCAGGTCGGCGTCGTTGTCACAGCAGCGGCTCTCGGCATCCTCGCAACGACTGGGTCGACGGCTGCGCAGGCGGGGGCAGCGACTCCCACCGCGCCCAGCTCGTCGACGCCCGCCGCGCCTGCACTCGATGGGGCCGCCTCCGGCGGAGCCGTGGTCGTCTGGCTGCGTTCGCAACATGCCGACCTGAACCTGCGCACACATGGCGCCGATCGTGCCGCCGCGGCGCGCAAGGACCAGGCCTCGCTGGTCGCAGACATCAAGTCCCACGGCGGGACCGGCATTCTGCAGCTCACCGCACCGAGTGCCGTTGCGGCCACCGTGTCGGCCACCGAGGTCGCGCGCTTGCGGAAGAACCCGTTGGTCAAGAAGGTCGTCCCGGACGGCACGGTGGTCGTATCGACCGGCGCCGTGACCACGAACATGGCCCCGCCCGCCGACCTGAGCACCAAGTTGTGCCCGACCGACCCGAGCAAGCCGCTGCACGAGCCGGAGGCCCTCTCGGACGTGCACGCGTCCTCCGACGATCCGACCGCGGCCGACGAGGCCAACAACATCGCGACCGGCGCCGGCGTCATCGTCGCCAACGACGGCATCAACGAGCTCGCCGGCAACCCGAACTTCACCCGCGCGGACGGCACGCACGTCGTCCTCGACGCGCCGAACTATTCTGCGGACAACAGCGACGGCGAGTACTACGGCGACGCATCATCGATCGCTGCGCAGGGCACAGTCGTCTACGACTTCTCCAAGGAGCTGCCGTTCTCCGGCCTGCCTGTGGGGTGCACGTTCACCCTGAAGGGTGACGCCCCCGGCGCGTCCCTGGTCGACACGTCGCTGATCGACACGCCGCCCAGTTCCGACGGCACCATCCTGGAGAGCGACGCCCAGGTGACCGCAGGGATCGACAACGCCGTGGCCACCCTGCACGCCGACGTGATCAGCGAGTCCTACGGCTACTCGAACCGCCCCGGCAGCTACGCGACGCACTACGCAGCCAATGACGCGGCTGTCGCGGCCGGCGTGACCGTCACGGTCTCGTCCGGTGACAGCGGCGTCTCGGGCACCGTCTCGTCGCCGGCTTCGGACCCATTGGTGATCGAGGTCGGAGCCACCAACACGTTGCGCGAGAACGCCCAGGCGTACGGCTACACCAAGTGGACGAACGACAACATCACCCCGTTGTCGTCCGGCGGAGCGACGCCGAACAACAAGCTCCCGGACATCGTCGCCCCGGGGTACGGCGGCGAGGCCGCCTGCAGCCTGGTCGGCAGCGACTGCCCGACCAACACTTTGACCGAGGCATTCGGCGGCACGAGCCAGTCGTGCCCGATCGTTGCCGGTGCCGCAGCTGACGTGATCCAGGCCTACCGCGACACGCACGGCGGCACGTCGCCCACGCCGTTGATGGTCAAGCAGATCCTGACCAGCACCGCCACCGACGTCGACTCCCCGGCCGATCAGCAAGGGGCCGGAACGCTGAACATCTACGCCGCGGTCCGCGCCGCCCAGCAGATGCCGGGCAGCACCCTGGCCGGGACGGCTTCGGACTCACCGCAGCTCGTCGACACCAGTGGCACGCAGCTCGACCTCACCGGGTCGGCCGGCACCACCACCACCCAGCCGGTCACGCTCTACAACGCTTCCAACAAGGCGCAGAAGGTGACGAGCCGGTTCCGCAACCTCGGCACCTATACCCAGCTCGGCTCGACGGTCACCGAGGCGGTCAGCGCTCCGGACCCGGCGCTGCCGATTCCGGCCGAGGGAGCCCAAGCGGCCGCGCCGATCACCTTCACCGTGCCCGCGGGGCTGTCGCGACTGCAGACCAGCATGATCTGGCCGGACCCGCTCAACGGCACGATCCTGGCCTATGACCTGATCGATCCGCACGGTGCTCTCACCCAGATCAGCTACGACTACGGCACACCGTCGACGCGGGTCGGCCGCAACGGCACCGTGCCCGACATCGGCAACACCGAGGTCGCCGACCCGGTCCCGGGCACCTGGACCGCGATCATCCGCTGGGCGAACGGCCGCTCGCATCTGCAGGAGCCGCCGAACGTGCCCGGCACCTACACCGGCAACCTGTCCTTCCGGGAAATGGGCGCGAACTACACGACCGGTCGCGCCACCAGCGCCGTCACCATCCCGGCCGACTCGAGCGCGACGGTGAACGTGCCGGTCACCTTCGGCGCGAATCCCGGCGATCACCCGGAATCGGTGCAGTTCGTCAGCAATCTGGGTGAGACGCTCTCGCTGCCGATCGCGCGACGCACGCTCGTCGACCCGTCGGTGAAGGGCGGCAAGTTCACCACCGAGATCACCGGCACCGTCGGTCGCGGTGTCGGTCAGATCAGTACCTACAACGTCGACGTGCCGGCCGGTGAGAACGACCTGACGGTGAAGTTCCAGACCGCCGACGCCAGCCCGGACAATCCGATGACCTTCTTCCTGGTCAACCCCAGCCAGCAGGTCGTCGCCGAGGACGCCACCCCGACGACGACGCTTCAGGGCGTCGGTTCGACGACACCCACGGCCAAGGCCGCACTCGTCGTGCCGAACCCGACGGCCGGCCGTTGGGAGATCGACGTCGAACTCAACCTGACCACCAGCGGCAAGGAGTTCACCCAGAACGTGGCGGGATCCGTTGCCTTCAACGCGTCGCGAGCCAGCGTCATCAACGGCTTGCCGACGGATGCGGCAACGACGATCAGCCCGGCAGCGCCGCGGACGGTGAACCTGAACGTCACGAACACTTCCGGCGTCGGGCGCTCATTCAGCCTGACCGACTCGACGGCCGATCTCGTCGGTGGGGCAGCCAGCACGCCTGTCTACATCCCGGCCGGAGCGTCGGTGCTGCTGAGCACGACGATCGTGCCGCAGGCGGCCGCCGGCACGGTGGTCGCCGGCACACTGAACGTCATCAGCAATACCAGCACGCTGGCCCGCGACCTGACGACCCAGGTCTTCGCCCAGTTCCCGTACACCTACACGGTGCAACCTGCCGCGTGAGGCGACGGAACGAGCAAGAACATGGTTCAAAGAATCGAGGTGTCGATTTCGTTGCGCCCTGATCACGTGTCGGCATCGCTTTTGCCCGCTCGTCTGACCTCGTAGAGCAGGCTGCGGCATCGTGAACCGATGCCATAGGCAAATCCGCCGACGCACGACGGATATCAGCTGGTGTTCGACGATCCGCACGTGATCCCGCTGTCGATCGTGATCTCCCCGCAGCAATCCATGCTGGCCGTGTTGCGTGAGCTGGCGAAAGGTACCCCGAAGGCGAAGCTGTCCGCAGCGGCAACGGACGTCGCGGTCGCGCTGCGGCCGCACTCGCGCACCGCGCTGCAGCCGTTTGCGGCGGATCAGTGTCGGCGCCATCCCCGACATCTGTGTGCCGCTCCCACCGACCACCGACACCACCGTCGCGCAACAGGCCGAGCAGCTGCACAACCTTCCCGACGAGGCATTGTTCGACGATCTGCTCGACAAGTTCGGTGCCGATCTGCCACCGTCGTGGGCCGCGGCCGCGGAGAACCCGCGTCGATGGCTCACCGCCTGGGCCGCAGCGTCGATCGACGCCTGGTCGGTTGCCGCACACCGATGGCAGGCGGCAACCCAGCAGCTCGATCGGGAGATCCGGCGGGTGTCGATCGCGGCTGCTCGCGGCGGCACGGCCGCCCTGCTCAACACACTGCACCCGATGTTGCGATACCAGCACGGAGCCCTGAGCTTCATCGGACCCGGGCCGGCCGCGTTCCCTCTCGGCACCCGACGCCTCGTGCTCGTTCCGATGATTGCGAAGTGCGATGCGGTGATCGTCAGCTTCGACCAACCCGAACTGGCCTATATCGCATATCCGCTCGGAATGATTCGTTCGTCGAACGGCTCAGGGCATGAGGATCTGCTGGCGATGGTCCTCGGCTCGCCCAGAGCAGCAATCCTTCGGGTCCTGACTCGTCCCCACACCGTCGGCGCGCTCGCCGCTCGAGTCGGCAGTGCGATCACGGCGACCGTCTATCACTGCAACCAACTCGAACGTGCCGAGCTGCTGTCGCGAACCCGGCACGGTCGAGAGGTCCTGGTCAGCCGTACGCCGCGCGGTGATGAACTGCTCGACGTCCTGCAGACCTGATGGGGAAGGGGCAGGTCAGCTGACTCCGGCGTTGACGAAGTCGTAGTTTCCGAACGCCTGCGCGTTGTTGCAGGTCACGTTGGTCATGCGCGGGTTGCGGTACATCAGGGTGTTACCCCAGTAGATCGGCATGTACACGGCGCTGTCCATGACGGCCTTGTTCAGGCTCGTCCAGTCAGCGGTGGTCGCCTTGCCGGCCGGTGCCTTGTTCAGCACCCCGTTCACCGTCGGGTCGTTCAGGCTCGGGTAGTTGGAGTTGCCAGGGTCCACGATGGCGTTGCCGTTGGCGATCGCCTGGTAGAAGCCGACCCCGGTCGGGAAGTCGGCGCCCCAGCCGGCGTACCCGATACCGATCTGCTGCTTGAGGACGTTCTTCGGCGAACCGATGAACGTGTTGTAGTAGGTCGACGCATCCTGGGTGACCGCGGTCGCCGTGATGCCGACGCGGGCCAGTGCAGCCTTCTCGGCCTGGAACACCAGCGGTGCCTTCGTGCTCGGCGTTGCGTAGGCGTACTTCACGGCGAAGCCGTTGGGCTTGCCACAGGCCTTCAGGGCCGCTTTGGCCTTGGCGACGTCACCGGTGGCGTCCTTGCCGGTCGGGTACGGGTTCAGGTTCGCGTCGTACCCCGCGATGCCCGGCGGGGTCATCGCGCCGGCCGGGTGACCGGCGGTCGGACCACCGGACGCAGCGATCATCGACGCCTTGTTCGATGCGTAGAAGATCGCCAGGCGGCAGTCCTTGTTCGGGATGACCGTCTGCATGATCGCGAGGTACTGGGTGAAGGCGGTGGCCGGGTCATCGGTCTGCTTCTTCGCGTCCGGGTGGGTGAGCACGTAGGACTGGAACTGCGGGGTCAGACCGCCCGCACCGACGGAGGCGTTCGCGTCGGCGATGCCGGCCTTGAGCTTGTTGTCCAGGTCGACCGGGTTGGTGTCGATGTTGAGGTCGACCTCGTTGACCAGCGGGTGCCGGATGGTGTCGGTGCTCTGGCTCCAGTTCGGGTTCCGTTTGAAGATGACCGACTTGCCGGCGGTGTACGACGTGATCATGAACGGGCCGCTGGACATGGGCTTCTTCGTGTAGGGGCGGCCGACGTAACCGGGGCCACCCTCGGTCTTGTAGGGCACCGGTGCGGACGCGCCCATTGCCATCAGGTAGTCGAAGTCCGCGTTGGGTGCGGCCAGTGTGATGGTGATCGAGGTCGGCGTCGTGGAGATCGAGCTGTTCGGCAGGTCACCGCTCTTGTACGGGCCTTTGTAGCTGGCCGGGTGCTTGATGCCGTTGGTGAAGTAGCTCGACGGGCCGCCGGGCAACTCGGCGGACGCCCAGTTGCGCTCGAGGCCGTACTTGATGTCCATCGGAGTGATCGCCTTGCCGTCGGACCACTTCAAACCCGGCTTGAGGGTGTAGGTCCACCTCGTGAAGGTCGCATTGTGCTGCCCCATCGACGTCGCGAGGTCCGGCGCCAACTTGAACTTGGTGCCGTTGACCACCGAATAGCTGATCAGGGTGCGGCTGTACAGGCGTTGCAGATTCCAGCACCAGCCGTAATACGCAATCTTCGGATCCCACGAGTCGCAGTCGGACGTAGCGCCGAGTTGCAGCGTGCCACCTGTCTTCGTCGACGGGTTCACGATGGAGTCGAACGCCGCGTTGTATCCGGCATTGGAGGACTTGCCGCCGCCGTTGTTGCTCCCCGACGGCGAGTTGCCACCTCCGCTGCTGCTGCAGGCGGCGAGCAGTGTCGCCGCCGCCGCGACGAGACCCACACCGATCGCCAACCTCGAGTACTTCCTCATCAGTGACCCTTCCGCCCGCTGTTGTCGGGTCATGGTGACCATGGGCGGAAGGGTCTGCCGCGACAGTTCAACAAACCGGCAGATGACGATTTGGTTGCGGGACTTCGCCGTCATTCAGCGAGGCATACGACGGGCCTTCCTGGTGGCCCGCGCGCAGCGGATGAGGAAGGCCGGCGTCGGCGGGACCCAGCCCGCTTGCACCGCCATACCCTGATCATCGCGAACCGCCCAGTGCTCGACCACGCGACCGTCGCGAATCCGCTGGAAATGCGCCTGCCGCACGCGCAACGGCTTGTCGGTCGCCACGAACACCCGATCGATGTGCTTGTCTTCCGTCCACACGACGAAGGCGCCGGTGTGTCGGCCGGACATCGTGCCGAACGTGACGACCAGGTCGTGCTCGGTGATGCTCTGCTCGGTGGTCCAGCGCAGGTCGGAGAATGCATCACGCAGCCACTCGCCGGTTGCGTGGAATGCCTCCGGCCCGCGGCCGCGAGTGGCCGGTGGCTCGGCCGTTGCTTCATGGTTGATCGCGTCGGGGTCGACAACAGCGCAGAGATCGGCGAGTGTGCCGCCGATGACCGCCTGGATCGCGGCCTCTGCCACCGTGACGGTCTCGTCTCGGGTCGTGGTCGTGGTCATGGGAGACACCTTTCAGTACAGTTGAATGGAATGAAAGTACAGTAGGCTGTACCGAAATTGTCGGCAAGTGCATTTGTGGATGGAGGACGCAGTGCCGTACGACAACAGCCGGCGTGAGGACACGGCTCGGACGACCCGCGCGCGCATCATCGACGCCGCCAGAACGTCGTTCCTCCGGCACGGCTTCAGCGGCACGACGATCCGGCAGGTCGCGCAAGACGCAGGGGTTTCGCAGGAAACGATCTACAAGACCTTCGGCAACAAGGCGGCGCTGCTCAAGTCCGTCTACGACGTCGCGATCACCGGCGACGAAGATGACATCCCGTTGGCCGGACGGCGCGAGGCCGTCGCGGTGCGCGACGCGCAGAGCCCGGCCGCCGCCGCGATGGCCTATGCCCGGCTGGCGCAGCTGATCTCGAGCCGCATCGACCCGCTCCTGCGCGTGCTCCTGTGGGCACGCGACACCGACGAAGCGCTGGGCGAGTTCGCCAGGACGACCGAGACGGAGCGACACGTCGGCTGCTCGTTCTATGTCCAACATTGGGCGGACAACGGCTGGCTGCGCGACGACATCACGGTCGATCACGCGATCGACGCCGTGTGGGCCCTCAACTCACCCCAGCCCCGCTGGCTCCTGCTCGACCACGGTTGGAGCGACGAGCAGTACACCGACTGGCTGGCCGGCCTGATCCACGCGGCGATCTTCGGCTAGCGCGCCGGCCGGTGCATGAAGGTGATCGGCGGACAGTTGCCGCCGTGCGTGCTGCCGACCCTGGCGAATCCGTGGCGCTGGTAGAGGGAAACCGTTCGGGGGTTCGGCGTCTCGAGGTAGGCGGGCAGATGCGATGCGTCCACCACCGTGAGGCAGCGAGCGAGCAGGTCCGCACCGAGACCACGGCCCTGAGCGACGCGCCCGACAGCCAGCCATGCGAGATACCAGTGCGGATCGCTCGGATGGGACTGCCCCATCTGTTCCAGTCGCGTCTTCCTCTCTTCCCCCTCCTCCCCCCGTCGAGCTGCAGTCTAGTGCCCGGCCAGTTCAGCCACGACCGGAGCGAGCGCAACGGCGTTGTCCGCGCCGAAGATGAAGTAGGAGAAGCCCGTCTCATCTCGTCGCCGCTGGATCTCCTCGGCCGCGGCCGCGGGGTCGCTGGGAAGTATGGCCAGCGAGTCCGCTGCGCGAAGCGCAGCAGGGTCTGTGTCGGGGGCTGCCATGAATGGCGCGACGCTGTCGCCGACCACCGGCACGTGCAGCGCGAGTTCGACGTCGCGACCGGCGGGGAAGTTGCGTGCCAGCTGCACGATTTCTGTCCGAGGTTCGCCAGGCATCATCGCGAAGGTGACCGTGTCCGCGACTTCGGCCGCGAGTGCTTGCGCCTTCGGGCCACGGACGGCCATCGCTACCGGGGTGTGATGGTCCGGGCCGTCGAGACCTCGCAGTGCTGTCACGGTCTCACGCACCTGGGCCAATCGTTGGCCCGGTGAGAGTACTGGCAACCCCCGCTCGCGGAGTTCGTCCTCGATCCCAGGCCTGCCGGTGCCGATGCCCATCTCGAAGCGACCTTCGGTGAGCACTGAGAGCGAGTGGGCTTCCCACGCGGTGCTCCACGGCGGGCGTAGGGGGGAGGCGTAGACCCAGGTGCCCACCCGCACGTCGGCAAGTGCCGCCGCCATGGCCAGCGTCGGGGCCGGCGCCGGCTGCCACAACGGCACGTCGGGCATCAAGAGCGTCGAATAGCCGCTGTCGGCGATGCGGCGAACCCGGTCTCGCCAGGTCGGGAGGTCTGTTGTGATCGGGGCGACGACACCGAATCGGAATGGTTTGCTTGCGCGGCCTGCCGTCGTGTCGGTCATCTGCGTGTCCTCTCGTGATCTCATTCGTCCCAGAGCATGTCGCCGCGTTGAACGGCGTCGGCGATGACCAACGCGACTTCGGCCACGATCGCCACGGCGTTGACCGGCTGGCGAAAGATGACCCCTGCGCGCCGCCCTGGAGCGGTGCGTTCTAGTCCGAACCAGTACCGAGCGCTCTGTGACCCCTCGCCTGGGCGAGAGTCTCGCCGACCCCCCCCCCGCTCACTATGCCGTCGTCGATATCTCACCGCGACCGAGGCGCCGCGACAGAGAGCGCGGGCAGTCTTCAGTGCGTCGCTCGCGCGTCGGTGATGCTCGTGGTGGCGGAGATCGGCAGCGGTACTCGCGCGACGCCGACGAGGTCGGTGAACCAGAGCGGCTCGATGCGCACGACGGCACCGTCGTGCGGCGCGTCGATGATCTCTCCGTTGCCGACGTAGATGCCCACGTGGCCCGGGGCCTGAAGGGTGCCGTCGTCGCCGGCGAAGAAGACCAGGTCACCGGGTTGCCACGGCACGCCGGCGGCCAGGTGCGGCAGCGCGGCCCACTGCTGCTGGGAGGTGCGGGGAATCGACACGCCGAGGCTGCGGAATGTCCATTGGGTCAAGCCGGAGCAGTCGAAGGCCGCGCCGGGCGACTCCGCACCGAAGACGTAGGTGACGCCGAGTTGGGTCTCTGCCAGTCGCACCGCGGCGGCGCCGTTGCCGGTGGCGGTGCCCGCGTACAGGTCGGACAGCGCGAGCACCTGGTCGGCGTAGCTGTCGACGTGGTTGTAGGCCAGGACGGCCGCCCGCAGTGTCTCCGGTTGGCCGCCGCCGGCTGTGCAGAGGTAGCGGGCCGCGGCGTACGCCGCGCTGACCGGGTCCCAGGGGTTCGGCGGCTGGGCGGCGTCGGGCGGGTTCGGTGCCGGGTCGGCGGCGACCGGGTGGTTGTAACGGGACCACGTGTCACCGGCAAGTCCGCCGATGCCCAACTGCATCGGTCCGGCGGCGCCGGCGAAGTTGGCGCCGGACCGAACGCCGGGCAGCGTCGAGCGTCCGAAGTCGGATTCCACCTTGCCGATGCCGGCGAGCACCGACCAGGGCAGGCCGGTACAGGTGGCCGCGGCGCGGTGGTCGATGCGGATCCATTCCATCGGTACGTCACCGAGTGGGGTACGCACCGGCACGGTCAACCCGACCGCGGAATCGACCTGCGGTGCGTCATGCGCCGCGGGGAATGTGGTCGCCGAGCCGAAGGCCGCCACCTGGCCGGTGGTGTCGAGCAGCCAGTACCCCTGGCCGTCCGGGGTGCTCGTCACCGCGTGGACACGCGCGAGTGTCGGCTGGTCGGGCAGCACCGGGAACGTCCGCGCCGTCCCGAAGGCCTGCACCACGCCGGCCGAGGTCACCGTCCAGTAGCCGAGTCCGTCCGGGCTCGAAGCGATGGCCACGGTCGGTGAACTCATCGCGAAGGGACCCAGGAGCGGCGGCGGGGTCAGCGCGGCATCGCCGAAGGCATCCACGTAACCGTCCGCGTGCGCCAACCAGTAGCCCTTACCCGTCGGCGTCACCGCCTGTCCGACCGCCGCACTCATGTCGATGCCCAAGTCCGGCTTCGACGGCGGGAGCACCTTCGCGGCACCGAAGGCGAGCACGGTGCCCTTGGCGGTCAGGAGCCAGTAACCGGTGCCGTCCGGCGTCGCGGTGATGGCTACCACCGGCGCGTCGAGATGGTTCGGACGTGGCTCGCCGAGCGGGTCGGCGATCCCGAACGCACGGACGACGCCGCGAGCCGTCACGGTCCAGTAGCCGCGGCCGTCCGGAGTTGTGGCCATGCCGACGACCGGGCCACCTAAATCGGCCGGGACTGTCGGGCCGATCCTGACCGCCAGCTTCGGCGTCCGGCCATGGATCGCCAGGTTGCCGTCGGCGCCCAGCAGCCAGTACCCAGTGACCGCCATGCCCGTAGTGGGCGCCACGGACGGTGCCGCGCTGCTGTCGGTGTCACCTACGTTGCCGGCTGTCGAGGCCGGGGTGGGCGAGTGACGGGGTTGCCGGGACGGCTGGGAGGCGTTGGCTTGTCCGAACTCGGCGACGGCGAGGTCTTGCGTTTGGGCGGTGCTGCCGAGGTCGAGGATGTCGGGCGCGGGGCCGGCTTCGTGATGGTCGGCGTCGGGCTCGGGCGCGGTCGTGTCGGAGTGGGCGAGGTCGACGGGGTGGACGGGGTCGAGGGGAGGCGTCGTGGTGGTCGGCGTCGTGTCGGGGGCGGCGTCGTGTCGGGGCCGGCGTCGTGCTCGGGGCCGGCGTCGTGTCGGGGCCGGCGTCGTGCTCGGGGCCGGCGTCGTGCTCGGGCCCGGCGACGGTGCCGACTTCGTGGAGCTCGACGGCGCCGAGGAGCTCGAGCTCGACGGCGCTGGGGAGCTGGGCGTCGACGGGGCGGCCGAGCTCGAGGACGATACAGGCGTAGCGCTGGATTGCGTTGTCGCCGGGGCGCTGCTCGTCGGCGGCGTTGTCTGCGCACGACTCGGTGACGGCGAAGAAGCGCCGGCGGCGGAACCGATCGCCATGGCACACACCGCAGCGACAGCCGTGGCAGCTGTCAGGCCGCGACGCGGAATGCCCATGTAGATCCGCCCCCCTCGGCAACCGTCCCCTGTACCGATAACGACTCACGGCGATATTCGATGCGTGTCCGGTCGGTGCCAATGCCTCGATGCTCGCACCATCACCGGCAACCGTCCACTATGTCCGGCTCCGAAGGGGCTCACGGCTGCGCTGCGTGTGCAGCCTGTGAGCTACCGACTGCGGCCGAGGGGCGGCCCTCCTGGAAGTCTCCGACGATCAATGTGATTGCCGCACGATCGCCGCCCGCTGCACGCTTGCGAGATGGGCGGCGACCAGGTGCTCGGGCCGGACTCGCGATTCGACGGGCTGAATGCGGGCCCGTTGGTGATCTCTGCCGGCGACGTCTGTGTCGACGCGCTGTCACCGTTCATCGGCCGCGACTGGCGGTCTGTGCGAGCCCGTGACCTGGAGTGGTCGGTGTGGGACACGATGGTGCACGTCAACGACGACTTGTACTTCTATGCCGCGCAGGTGTTGCTCGCGGACGAGCACGACTACATCTGCTTCGAACTGGCAGCTGATGCGCACGCGAACCCGCAACGACTGTTGGCAGCGTTCGCCGTGCACGCCCGTCTGCTCGCGAGAATGGTCGCGTCTGCGGACCCGACCTCGCGAGCCCACCATGTCTATGGCGTCTCGGACCCAGGCGGCTTTGCGGCCATGGGTGTCGTCGAAGCTCTCGTTCACACCTACGACGCCGTGCACGGCCTGGACAGCTCGTCGACGTGGCGTCCGCCGGACGATCTCGCCGCGGCAGTTCTCGATCGGTTGTTCCCTCATACGCCGCCGGACACGGTCGGCAGCCCCGCCGAGCTGTTGCTGCACATGACCGGGCGCATTTCACTCGGCGACGCGCCCCGCCGAACCGATTGGCGTTGGTACGGCGCAGCGTCGGAGTCGACGCCATCAGACAGACGCGCAGAATGACTGATACATGTCACAGACAGCAGATCGATCTGTTGTCAGCGTGGGTGGTCCTGCGGTCTACTGTGCCCTGAGGATTTCAGGTGCTCTCGCCGACGTGCGAAAGGGGCGTACCGCACCGATGGATATGGAAAAGCTGACGGTTGATCAACTCAGAAAGCTTGCGCAAGCGGAGAAGAATCAGGGTGCGCGTGCCAAGGCGGACCTGGTGAAGGTTCGCAAGAGTGCCGAAGAACTCTCCAAGGCCGCCAAGGTGGTCGCCGAGATCAGTAAGAAGAATCCGGACCTGTGAGCTGAAATGCCGAAAGAACTCGCTCGTGTCATGGCTCGTTACAACACCATGCAGGATCAGGCAGGACCGCTTCTGAGCCAGCTGACAAGCCCTGGCCACGACTACATCATGATGAAAGACCACATCTCTATCCTCTTGGACGACCTCGCCGGTCAGCTGAAAGAGCTGAGAGTCAACAGCGCTGCCGATCCGCGCGCCGCGAACAATCCGGGGATCAAGGGCACACTGAAGGAAATCGAAAAGAGGAAGATTCTGATGGCGGACCGGGGCGCTGCAATGGATGCAGCGGCCAAGAAACTGGACGCCATCCACGACGAAGCCGTGAAGCTCCACACGGACGTCGTAGCCGTTATCAAGGCCAAGTCCGGATTCTTCACTCGGTCGAAGAGCTTGCCTCAGTTGAAGGCATTGTCTACAACACTCCTCAAGTTCGCTGCCGACCTGGAGTCCAGCCACCAGCGTTGACTACTAGAGCCCGTGGATGAAGCCGGGCCGGTGAATAGGGCGAATTGGGCTGGTTCAACCGACTCGTCCGCCACTCACCTCTCCGGATCGGCGCGAGATCCGAGCCGCCGGCAGGCGCGTCCCGTCGCAAAGTTGACACCCGGGAACCGGACGGATCTCGGTAACGTGATCACGCCGGCTTGATTCGCCTCGTTGTGCGACTCAGGTCCGATGCGGGTTGCCGGTACAGACGAACGACTGCATTCTCGAGGGGGTCACAAAGGCGCCGATGCCCGCTTTCGACACAGCCACTGTGATCGACAGTCAGAAAAGTCCGAATTCGTTGCCGCATTGCCAGCCCCACGGTTTCAATCACACTTCAAGGAGCGGACCATGCCGGTCAGAAAAAGTACTCCAGGTCGCAACATGGGTGCGACAAACAAGGACCTGCGGACCGAGATCACGAGCAATCTCATCAGTGGGCTGAAGATTACCGACATCTCGCGCACGAAGGACAGCGTCCTGAAGTCGCCCAACTTCCACCTCGATTCCAAGGAGATCAACGGCAACTTTAAGGTTGAGATCCAGTTCCAAAAGGGCAAGAAGCAGACCGTCGCCGTAGTGCAGGTAACGCCGGGGGCGAACGACGCCGACCTCCGCACGGGTCTGTCGAACAGCCTGAAGGACGGTTGCACGTATCTCGTCAGCTGACCTTGGTCGTTCGTTGCGCGGCGTGTTCGCTTCTTGACGTTCCAGCTCATGGCGTTGACCTGGGCCGGCGCCACACTGTGGAGGCTTCGTGAGTTCTGCACGCAAGGTATGGGTCGACGCCAAAACGAAGGCGGCCAAGGAGAACGGCGGCAAAGACCTGTGGAAAGACACCAAGGTCAAGGCCCTCGGTCTGGGTCCCGCGCTCGATCTGTACGACGCCGCCGAAACCAGGCTTGCCGCCTACGACGCGAAGTTCAACGAGAGCAACGCCACCCGCTCGCAGAAGGATCAGTTCATCAAGCTCGCCACGGCGAGGGACAAGTTGGCGGGCAAAATCATGCAGATCTGTAGGAACTACCGGGCCGACACAAGGCTACTCAAGAACCGCGGCTACATGACTGAAGCAGCCTGGGATCGCCTGGAGAATGCGTTTTTCCACATCACCGGTGAAGTCACGATGGATGCCGCGGCTAAGAAGCAGCACACTGAGATGCTCGAGAGACTCCGCAACTGATCGAGGCGTGGCTCCACGACAACCGGTCGGGCATGGAGGTCGACGTGATATTCGCGCGCTCGACCAGCACCGTTGCAGACCACGATCCGGACGGTGTGCCGGCGGCACCTGGGGTCGAGGCGAGTTGACCCTGGCTGCTTCGCCGTCGTCGGCAACATGGTCGGTGGCCGTTACTCGGTGGGCGAGGCGCGGGACAAGCGGATTTCCTCGGAGTCCAGGCCGGCCTGAACCTGGCGTAAGACGATGTCATCGATGCGCTGGGCGTCGCGCAGCTGCAGCAAAGTGCCCCGCTGGCGGGCGATGAGGGCCAACTGCAACGCCGTGTACTGGTCGTCATGAACGACGACCGGATCGTCGACGGCCCCGTCAGCGGCGAGCAGCGTGCGGCGTTTGCTCAGCTCGTGACGGACCCGCTCGACGACGCGTTCGTCACTGCCGAGGTCTGCGGCGGTCTCGTCGAGCGCGTCCCAAGCAGCGTCAGCGGCGGCGACCTCGGCCAAGCGCCGTTCTTCGGCGACGGACGTGTCGTCCGGTAGCCGCGCGAAGCGCACCACACCGGGCAGCAACAGTGCTTGCAGAAGCGTCAGCACGATCACCCCGCTGGTGATGACCACGATCAGATCGCGATCGGGAAACGGTGCCCCGGAGTGCAGCGTGTGCGGCACGGCGAGCGCGGCAGCCAACGAGACGGCACCGCGGAAACCGGCCAAGGCGCTGACAGTCCGCTGCCGCGCGCCGACCCGGCGCAGCCGCTGCTCCGGCCGTCGGTCGATCGCGCGGATCAGGTAGGGCGTCGTGTAGACCCAGACCCAACGCGTGGCGATCACAACGCCGGTCACTGCGATGACGTAGCCGAAAGCCCGGCCGACAGAGGCACTGCTCAGTCCGCGAATAGCTGTCTGGGCCTGCAGCCCGACGAGCACGAAGAGCGCGCTGCTGAGCACGGTCGTAGCCAGCGTCCAGAACGCGATGGTCTGCTGGCGGGCGGCTGCTCCGGTGACGCGAGGGGAGAGCTGGCTCATCAGCAGCCCGCACACGACGACCGCAAGCACGCCAGAGGCCCCCACGGAATCGGCGAGCAGGAACGCGGCGAACGGGGTCACCAGCACTGCCATGTTCTCCAGGACCGGGTCGTCGATGCGGCGGCGCAGCTGCCAGCTGATCAGCCCGATCAGCGCACCCGCGAGCATCCCTCCGCCGTAGGAGAGGACAACCAGCCAGGTCACGTGCACCGCGCCGAGATTTTCCTCGCCGACGGTGACGCCTACCGCCAGCCCGTAGATCACCAAGGCGGTTCCGTCGTTGACCAGGCTCTCGGCCCGCAACACCGTCACCGTCCGGCGCGGCAGTGCGCGGGCGAGGACCCCGACGGCGGTGGCGTCGGTCGGAGCCACTGCGGCGCCGAGCACCCAGGCCGGGCCCCACGCGAGTCCCAGAGCATGAGCGGTGGCAGCCACGGCGCCGGCGGTGGCCACCACCAACGCGGTGCTCGTCAGCACGACAGCGCGCAGGTTGCTGCGGATCTCACGCAACGACGTGGTCAGGCTCTCCCAGTACAACAGTGCGGGCAGGAACAGCAGCAACACGACCTCGGGCGGCAGCTGACTGCGCCGCAGTGCCGGTATGAAGCCGATGAGCACCCCTGCCAACACAAGCAAGAGGGCCGGCGCAACCGGGAACCGCCGCGCCAGCGCACCGCACAGCAACAGCGCGACGCCGAGCACAACCACCATCTCGAGACCTAGCACCAGCTCATTTTGGCCGACACCGGCGATCGAGTGGTTGCATGACACAACCGAAGAGAACGTCCCGCCATGCCGGACAGGGCTCTACCGCTCTTGCCGCGAGTGCATACGGCTACTGGTGGACGTCCAGGCTGTCTGTCACGTGGACGATGGGTGACGCGAGGCCGAGCGCGGTGGTCGGCCCGGTGATGTCGCGGTTCCCCGAATGGTGATCTGCCGGATCTGACACCTGCGCTACGAGGTCCGGCGCACGCGAGCCTGCAGCTGGTCCGCGCGATCGGTGATGATCCGGGACCGGCGTCGGCGGCGGGTGTGTTGGGCCACCACTCGGCCGGCCTGCAAAATGCTGATGATCTCACCGTCGGCCACCAGTTCGACCGGGCGGCCGGACGCGGACGACGGGACGGAGTACCGGTTCCCGTCCAGGTGGACGTAGCGGTCATTCGGCAGGATGGCATCGCGGATCGGGGCGACCGCGGGTGTGACCGGCATGTTGTCCGAGGGCGTCGTGTGTTCGACGCGGGTACGCCGAAGACGTCGGTGGGTCGACGTCGGTCGATGGGTGCTGACGCGGTGCCGTGATATCTGATGGGCGGCCGGCTCGGGCATTGCTGATTCCTCACGTGTGCTTGGTCGCCAGGTGTCGTGGTCGCCGAGCGGGTTGCGGCTAGGGTTTCAGATTGCGAAATCTGTTGCCGTCAGTGTGCCGTCGGATCCGCACGCCGTCTGTCACGACGCCGACGGTGCGAACATCGGCCTGCCGACACTGCCGACACTGCCGGCTCGCGCGGATCACAGGTACAGGCTTCGCAGTTCTCGATCGAGCCCGTCTGGGGCAGACTCGGCCATCGCGCCGAGCACGGCGCGAAACTGGTCGATCGTGTCTCGCCCGTGCCGACGTACCAGTGTTGCCTCGAAGCGGCGGTGGAAGGCGCGCGCAGCGCCGATCAATTCCCGCCCGCGGGCGCTGAGTTCGACCAAGCGAGCGCGTCGGTCGCCCGGATCGGGGCGGCGAGCGACGTACCCTCGCCGCTCCATGCTGTCCACGATTTGCGCCGCGCCTTGCGGCGTGACCTCGAGCAGTGTCGCCAACTCGCTGACCGTCCGCGGGCGCCCGCTGATCACCCGCATCACCACGCCATCGGAGCCGCCGAGATCGTCAAATCCCTTCGCCGTCAAGTCAGCGTGCAGCTGCCGCACGAAGCCCTGATACGCGAGCAGCACAAGGATGCCGAGATCGGATGTCGGTTGCACCTGCCGAGACATATCTGCATGATAGCCAAGTGCACTTGTTCAAGTGTACTTGTCTACCGTCAGGAGCAACCTGTGCACGTCACTCGCGCTTCAGATGCCGAGACCTTCGAGCTTCCCGGCATCCGCTTCACGTCCCTCGCCGCCCCGCGACTCGGGTCCGACCAGATCTGCGTATGGCAACTGAACGTCGACGCCGGCCTCGACACGGCGCAGGCGCACACGATCGATCGCGACGAAGTGTTCGTGGTCGTTGAAGGCAGGGTGCGGCTGACGCCAGAGGGCGCTGAGCTCAAAGCTGGTGACGCCGCCATCGTTGCAGCCGGGTCGCCGATCCAGCTCGCGAACGACACTGAAAGCCCGGCCGTTCTCCATGTCGCTATCCAGGCGGGCTTCTCCGCAACCATGGCCGACGGCACGCCTGTCGGTACCCCTCCGTGGGCGGCCTGACCAAGGCAAGACCCTCGCCGATCGCGCCGAGAGGGCACTTGCCGAACCTCGCGGGACCGCGGCTCAGCGCTGCGATGTTCCGTGACGGTGTGAGCCTGCCGCGGGAGCCGGTGTGCCCTATTTCTCGACTGCTCACACCGCCGACGGCGCCCGCGGTACCTGGGCGCACTCATCACGAATCGAAGCGACGCGGGTCCGGGGTCGGCCTTCGACCTGGGGTGGAGCGATGCCGTCCTCGTCTTGAATTCCGTCGCCGTTTAGGCAACGCTACCCTAATAAACTACAAGAGGAGTAGTTAGTGGACCTCGGCGAAACCCTGTTTCTCGGCTTCATCGCAGGGGTCACCATCGTGCTCGGTATGCCCATCGGACGGCTACGCAAGCCGGTGCCGTCGCTGCGGCTGATGCTCAACGCAATCGCGATCGGCATTCTCTTGTTTCTCGTGTGGGACGTCCTCACCCACGCCTGGGAGCCGATCGACGTCGCCCTCGGCGCGGTTCACGACCACAGCGGCGGGCTTGGGCCGGTGTTCGGGTACGGGTCACTGTTCATCCTCGGCCTCGGTATCGGCCTGCTGGGTCTCGTCGGGTATGACAAGTACCTGACCGCACGGGTTGCTCGGGCCAATCGGGGCGGCCCGGGTGCCATGGCCGTGACCGAGCCAACCCGACCAGTCCGTGGTGTTGCGGGCTGGTCCAGTGCCCGCCGACTGGCGCTGTTGATCGCGGTCGGAATCGGATTGCACAACTTCGCCGAAGGGCTGGCGATCGGGCAGTCGGCGGCCAGTGGCGAGGTGGCACTGGCCACGGTGCTGGTGATCGGCTTTGCGCTGCACAACGCCACCGAGGGCTTCGGAATCGTCGCCCCGTTGGCCAATGATCTCGACGCCGACGATCATGTTCGCCGCCCGAGCTGGCTGTTCCTGTTCACGCTGGCGTTGATCGGCGGCGGACCGACCTTCGTCGGCACCTGGGTCGGGCACGGCTTCACCAGTGAGGCGGTCAGCGTGCTGTTCCTGACCATCGCCGCCGGATCGATCATCTACGTCGTCGCCCAACTCCTCGGCGTCGCAGCCCGGGCGAGGCGGATGGATCTGCTCGCCTACGGCCTGTTCATCGGCCTGGTCGCCGGGTTCCTCACCGATGCCATCGTCACCGCCGGAGGCGCCTGACCCGCTTGCTTGGGGGTGGCTTGACAAGTCCGAAGGTCGGGTCTTGATTCAGAACATGGACACTCCCGATGTAGGCCGTCAAGGCCTGAGCCGTCGTGCGTTCCTCTCTGCCGGAGCGGTCACGGCGGTCGCTGCCCCGATCGTCGCGCACGCTGCTCCGGCTCGCGCTGTGCCGGCCGGGACCAGTCGGGCCGACAAGGCCCGGAAGTTCGACCGGGCGCTGCGTTCGCTGATCGGGCAAATCGACCCCGACCGGATCCACGCCACCATCCTGCGGCTGACCCAGTTCGGCACTCGGCACACGCTGTCCAGCCAGACGGACCCAGTGCGCGGTATCGGCGCGGCTACGGCGTGGGTCACCGAGCAAATGCAGTCCATCGCTGCCACGTCCAACGGCAATATGACGGTGCAGCAGCAGTCATTCGTCCAGCCCGTCGCGAGTCGGATCCCGGTGCCGACACCGATCACCAACGTGATCGCCACGCTGCACGGGACCGCCTCCCCAGAGCGGTTCTATGTCGTGACCGGGCACCTGGACTCGCGGGTTACCGACGTCATGAATTTCACCAGCGATGCGCCGGGTGCCGACGACGACGGCTCCG
Organism: uncultured Actinomycetota bacterium; assembly: GCA_963850835.1. Lineage (GTDB taxonomy): Bacteria > Actinomycetota > Actinomycetes > Mycobacteriales > Jatrophihabitantaceae > Jatrophihabitans. The sequence goes on from CAWKNB010000017.1 coordinate 309,190, forward strand.
GTGTCGCATGCGTGCTCGAACTCGCCCGACTGTTCGCCGCGCACCGGTTCCCCGGCACCGTCGTCTTCGCGATCGTCTCGGGGGAGGAGCAGGGCCTGTACGGCTCGACCTTCATGGCCACGCAGATGGCGGCGGCCGGCAACGACGTCCAGGGCATGTTCAGCAACGACATCGTCGGAGCCAGCCATTCCTTCGACGGGAAACGGCCCGATCCTTTCACGCTGCGGATGTTCCTCGAGGGCGTTGCGACCAACGTGACCGCAAGCGAGATCTCGCTTCTGCAGTCGGTCGGAGGCGAGAACGACGGGAAGTCCCGTCAGCTCGGCCGGTTCGTCCATTCCGTGGCGCCCTTCGGCCTGACCGGTATGAATATCCGGCTCGTCTGGCGGCGTGATCGCTATCTGCGCGGCAGCGACCACCTGTCCTTCCAGGGGCTGGGGTATGCGGCGGCCCGTTTCACCGAGCCACGGGAAAACTTCGACCACGAGCACCAGGACGTCCAAGAGGTCGACGGCGTGCAGTTCGGGGACCTGATCGAGTTCGTGGACTTCGACTACATCGCCCGGGTCACTGCCGTGAACGCGGCAGCCCTGTGGGGGCTGGCGTCCTCACCCAGCACGCCGAAGAACGCCCAGATTCACACGTCACCGCCGGGCACGTTCTCCGGCACCAATCTCACCACGATGGATTGGAACGCCAACCCGGAAACCAACCTGACCGGGTACGAAGTGGTGACACGGGAGACCACGGAGTCGGACTGGACCGACGCGATCCCCGTCGGCGACGTCACCTCGGTGACACTGGACATCTCGAAGGACAACGTGCAGTTCGGCATCCGAGCGGTGGACGAGAACGGAAGGCGCAGCCCTGTTGCGTTCCCGCAAGCGGTGTCCTGACCCCGTCGGACCGGCGGCCGTCTGCGATCGGTCCGGATAGCCGACCGCTGAACTCGACCGGCGCGTCCTCCTTCCTGACCTGCTGCCAGAGATCACGACACACGGCGGTCATCACCGCAACGAAGAGGACCAGGATCGCGAGGCTGACGACGACTCCGGTCATCGGCCGCCCGCCCGGCGTCGCGAGTCGACGAACCGCGGGCGGGACGGCGAGCGGCCTGGGCCTGGTCTCGTGTCTTGCGATCGAGGCGACACCGCCAAGTACCTGGCGATGACGACCCAAAGAGTGCCGATGAGCCCCGCCGCGATCGGCTGTCCGAAGTCGTGCACGGTGTAGCTGTCCTTCCGTTCCGGTCAGCTCCAGCAGACACCGGTCGCGGTTCCACCGCTCTGATCACGACGTGACTCTCACGCGGTGCTCACGACTTGCCCACGGGTTCCTTCAGCGGCGGCCGATGCGATCGTGAGCTGACGCCGGCGACGAGCACCAATTCGGATTTGACCCTGACGCAGCGTCAGGGTTGCACTCTCGTCTCATGAACACTGACAACGCCGTTGCCATCGAGGTGCGCGGTTTAGAGAAATCCTTCGGGGATCTATGTGTGCTTCGGGGCGTGGACCTCGATGTCCGTCAGGGCAGCATCTTCGCTCTCCTCGGCTCCAATGGGGCAGGTAAGACCACCCTGGTCAGAATCCTCGCCACGCTCCTGCGCGGTGACGCGGGCACTGTGCGCGTGCGCGGGTTCGACGTCACGAACGACCCGTCGAAGGTGCGCGAATCGTTCAGCCTGACCGGGCAGTTCGCCGCCGTCGACGAGATCCTGACCGGCCGCGAGAATCTGGTGCTGGTAGCTCAGCTGCGGCATCTGGCCGATCCGGCTGCGGTGGCGAACGACCTGCTCGACCGGTTCGGGTTGACCGACGCGGCTGGGCGCAGGGTGTCGACCTACTCGGGGGGCATGCGCCGACGGCTCGACATCGCGATGAGCCTCATCGGCAATCCGCCGATCATCCTGCTCGACGAGCCGACGACCGGACTCGACCCACAGGCCCGCCTGGAGGTCTGGCAGATCATCCGGGGGCTGGCCGCGGGCGGCACCACAGTCCTGCTCACGACGCAGTACCTCGAGGAGGCCGAGCATCTCGCGAACCGGATCGCAATCCTGCACCGGGGCCGCATCATCGTCGACGGAACGCTGGCCGAGCTCAAGGCCCAACTCCCACCCGTCACGGTGGAATACGTCGAGAAGCAGCCGAGCCTCGAGGACGTGTTCCTCGCCGTCGTCGGCCACGACACCACCGACGCCAAGAATCTGTGAGGATCACCATGGACAACCACTTCTTCGGTGACAGCGCCACGCTCACCCGCCGGTCACTGCGCCACATCGTGCGCAGCCCCGACACCATCATCACGACGGCGATCATGCCGATCGCCTTTCTGCTGCTGTTCGTCTACGTCTTCGGCGGGGCGATCAAGAAAGGGACCGGAACTCACTCCTATGTCTTCTACCTGCTCCCCGGCATCCTGCTCATGACCATCGCCTCGGGCATCGCCTACACCGCGTTGCGGCTGTTCCTGGACTTGAAGAGCGGCATCTTCGAGCGGTTCCAGTCGATGCCGATCGCGCGGTCGTCGGTGTTGTGGGCGCACGTCGTAACCTCGATGGTGGCGAACGCGGTTGCGCTGGTGGTGGTCGTTCTCGTCGCCGTGGCGATCGGATTTCGATCCGACGCAGGCGTTCTCGCGTGGACCGCTGTTGCTGCCATCCTTGCCCTCTTCACGCTGGCGCTGACCTGGCTGGCCGTCGTCCCGGGTCTGACCGCGAAGTCCGCCGACGGTGCGACCGGTTTTTCCTACCTCCTGCTGTTCCTGCCGTTCCTGAGCTCGGCTTTCGTGCCGACCGACACGATGCCGGGCCCGGTACGCGCCTTCGCCGAGCACCAACCGGTGACATCGATCGTCGACGCGATCCGCGCGTTGTTGGCACAACAACCGGTCGGCAACGACATCTGGATCGCCCTTGCGTGGTGTGTCGGCATCCTCGTCGCGGCTTACCTGCTGGCCATGGCCGGTTATCGTCGCAGGATCACCTGAGGCAGGGTCAACGGATGCTCACGATCGGTCGATTGGCGGCCTACGCCGGGGTGACCGTGCGGGCGGTGCACTTCTACCACCAGAAGGGTCTGCTGACCGAGCCGACGCGCGATGCGTCCGGCTACCGCAGATACAACGCGGAAGCCGTCGTCGAGCTGATCCGGATTCGCACCCTTGCCGACGCCGGCGTCCCGTTGTCACGGGTACGGGAGCTGCTCGCGGCCGACCCCAGAGAGTTCACGGCGGCGGTCGAGGACATCGACCGCCGCCTACGGACTGAGATCCGGGCCAAGCAAGATCACCGCAGGCGCATCGCTCAGCTCGCCGCCGGAGACAGTCTCGCCCTGCCGAAGGAGGCAGTTGCGTATCTTGATCACCTTCGCGCGGTCGGCATTCCCGATCGAATCGTGGACGTCGAGCGAGACGCCTGGATTCTGGTTGCCGCTCAACTCCCGCAACACATGCCCACGCTGATGGCGCTCAAGAGCGCCCAGCTCGACAACGCTGCCGTCGTCGGCATCTACAACGATCTGTGGGCGGCCGCGGACTGGAAACCTGGCGACCCTCGTCTTCCAGCACTCGCTGACCGGCTTGTGTCAGCGATCGAATCGACGTCGGACGACGAGCACGACAACGATGAGATGTTCCCGCTCAGCGACGACCTCGTCGACCTGCTCGACTCTGTCTTCCTCGACAAAGTACCGATCGCGCGCGAGCTGCTCGCTCACCTCGAACAACGCGGTTGGACCGGCTGGACGCGCCTGGAAAGGATCGAACCTCGCAGGCGAACGTCGGACACGACCGGCCGGTCGTGAGTCTGATTGCTGAGTTGAAATCCGCCGATTGGCGGTACCGGAGATCGCCCGCAGTCCCTAGGATGCGGTTCTCTCGCAAACCGCTGAAGGGAAGAGCATGACGCAACTACGCGCCAAGCGAGTGTTCGCAGCCGTCGCGATCACCGCTGCCTGCACCGCCACGGTTCCTGCGTTGTCCATGACAACAGCGCTCGCCGCACCCACCCCGGCGGCCGCGGTCCCCGCCGGCCTGACGCCGGTCGTCACGCTCCATTCACTCCTCGGTACGCACGCCTGGTACCGGCAGACGTTCCACGGCCTGCCGGTGCTCGACTCGTTCTACGTGCGGCACTTCGACAAGGCCGGCCGGCTGATCGCCGTCGACGACGGTCGGCAGACCGTGCCGGGCGCGGTGAGCACGCGGCCCCGCATCGCGGCGTCCACCGCCCTGCATGCCGCCGGCTACGCAGTCTCCGTGCGGGCCGCACAGGCGGCGAAGGCGGCGTCGCCGGTCGGGGCGGACGGCGGGCAGGATCTGAAGGCTGCGGCGTTCGTGCCTGGATTCGGTACCGCGCACACCACCCTGGCGGTCGTCGGCGGCAGTTCCGCGGCGTTGGTCTGGAGCGTCGTATCCAAGTCCGACTCCGGCGAGACGCGGACGCTCGTGGACGCCCGGTCCGGCATCACCCGGGCGGTCACCGTGCTGTCGAAGAATGCCGACGGGACCGGCAACGTGTTCGACCCCAACCCGGTCGTCGCCCTGCGCAACGAGTCGCTGCGGGACAAGGCGGACGCCGACCAGGCCGTGCTCGATCCCGCGTACAAGCGCGCGACGCTGCAGCGACTCGGCGCCGGCCCGACGCTGTCCGGGAAGTACGCGACGGTCGTCCGAGCCAGGAATGGCCTCGCAACATCAGCGAACCACCAGTTCGTCTACACCCGCCACGACGACCGGTTCGAGCAGGTCAACGCCTATTACGGCATCGACAAGGCCCAGGCCTACATCCACTCCCTCGGGTTCAACGACGTCAACAACCGGCCGCAGACGCTGAACATCAACACGATTTCCGTCGACAACTCCTTCTACGACCCGGAGACCCGCGAGATCACCTACGGCAAGGGCGGGGTCGACGACGCCGAGGATCTCGAGGTCGTGTGGCACGAGTACGGGCATGCGATCCAGGACGCCCAGGTTCCGGGCTTCGGCGAGTCGGAGCAGGCCGGCAGCATCGGTGAGGGTTTCGGCGACTACTGGGCCGTGACCATGTCCGAAGCGACCAGCAACGGCTTCGACCTGCCGTGCGTGATGGATTGGGATTCCACGTCGTACACCTCGTCGGTGCCGCACTGCCTTCGCCGCACCGACACGGGGAAGACCACCGACGACATCGATGGCGAGGTGCACGACGACGGTGAGATCTGGTCGAACGCGCTCTGGGACATCAACCAGGCCCTCGGCCGGAACAAGGCCAACCAACTCATCCTCGAGGCCCAGTTCGACTTCACGCCGAGGATTTCGTTCGCCAATGCGGCCAGGAAGACCGTCGCCACCGCGCAGAGCATGTTCGGTACTACGGCGGCGAACCAGGTGACCGCGGCATTCCACGCCCGCAAGATCTTGTAGCCTTCGACGGCGCCGTACTGGACGGCTACCCGTTCTTCGTGTCCTTCAACTAGCGGCACATGCGACGTTCTCGTGTCGATCACGGCTCGTCTTGGGCAGGTGTGTGAACTCACGACGACGCAGATCAACCGACATCGTGTTCTCACTGCCTTCGATGAACAGCGAGGTGATGTACTGATCGCCCAGCCAACTGACGAGGTCTCCCACCTGGACCGTCTCGTGGCAGGCAAGTTGGACATCAACGGTCCAGATGACGACGGCAGAACTGTTCCCGCGGTCAGCGCGGTTGGCGTCGCGCCCAGAACCAGGTGTGACCGCTTTCGCCCTCAGGCACGAATCGCTCGTCCACGATGCGGAAGCCCGCGTCGGTCAGCCACTCGCGATACGTCGCCGTATCCGCGTGGCTCCACCACATCTCGGCGTCCCCACCGAGCCAGCCGGTCTGCGACCCGGTCCATGCTCGCGCGCCGGAGACCAACATCAGCAGACCGTCATCGACGAGCCACTGCGCGAACGCCGCGAGCAAGCGAGGCTGCTCGGCAAGCGGCACATGGATGATCGAATACAGCGCCACCACGGCGTCGAACGACGATGCCGCCCAGCTCATGGTCGTCACGTCTGCCTGGACGAACTCCGCCCTCGGCACCAGTCGCTTCGCACGCTCGATCTGCACACTGCTCAGGTCGACGCCGGTCACCCGCAACCCCGCAGCCGTGAGGTCGCGTGCCACCGGCACCCCGCACCCGCAGCCTGCGTCCAACACGCGCGCGCCGACAGCCAACGACCGGTGCAGCTGCGCGATCCACGGCGCGTACTGACCTGCGTCGGCGTCGTCGCCTCGATAGCGGGACGACAGCGCGTCATACCCGCGGCGCACGACATCGACCGGGTCACCGCCGCCGCCGTCCACACCGTCACTATCCTCGCGAGCTGCAGTCGGTCACCGCTACGCACCACCGACCGGCCACCGACACCCTGCCACCCGCCTGGTCAACGGGGCGATGTCGTCACTACGGTGATTGCGCCGGTTCTATCGCCGCTGGAGGTCGCGAGATGTCTGAACGTTCCGAGAACAGCCACGACAAACCGGTCGGGGTGAGCCGGCGGGCCATGCTCACCGGTTCGATGGCCGCCGGGCTGGCGACGTGGGCCGTGAGCGGCGTTGCAGGGGCCAGTGGCCGGGTCGGATCGGGTCTGCAGTTCGCGCTGACGGTGTCCGCCGGCACCGGGCTCGCAGCGGGGCCGGGCCGCGTGTTCGTGATCATCGCCCGGGCGTCGGACCTGAGCAGCCGCGCACCCGAGCCGCGGGACAACCTGCAGGACAACGAACCGATCACGGTGCCGTTCTTCGGGCTCGACGTCGCCCGGATGCGCCCGGGCAAGACGATGGTCATCGGTGATCAGCCGGGCGTGGTCGGCTATCCGTTGTCCACCGTCGCCGACATACCGCCAGGTCAGTACGTGGTCCAGGCGTTCTTCAACACCTACGAGACCGATCACCGATCCGACGGCTCCGTCGTCCAGGTGCACTGGCCCAGCGGTGACGGCGGCGACATCTGGCACTCGCCCGGCAACGTCTACTCGACGCCGCGCACGGTGCGACTGAACGCGAACACGACCACGGTCGACCTCGAACTGGACCAGGTCATCGGACCGGTGGCGCCGATCCCGGCCGGCGGCGTGGGCCAACAGGGCAACCCGGTCGACTCGGCGAACGTCAAGCACCTGAAGATCCGCTCGGCCCTGCTGAGCGCGTTCTGGGGACGCGACGTCTACCTGGGTGCGAACATCCTGCTGCCGCACGGCTACGACGACCCGGCGAACGCCGACGTGCGCTACCCGATGGAATTGTCCGTCGGGCACTTCCCGGGCTCGAACCCGCATGGCTTCCAGGAATCACTCGGCAACACGTTCTCCAAGTGGTGGGCCTCCGCCGACGCCGCGCGGATCATCTCGGTCGCCGTCCGCAGCGAGAACCCGTTCTACGACGACTCCTACAACGTCAACTCCGCGAACCTGGGTCCGTATGGCGACGCGATCGACACCGAACTGCTTCCCGCCATCGATGCCGCGTTCCGCACCATCGGCACGCGCTGGAGCCGCGTCGTAGCCGGCGGTTCCACCGGCGGCTGGATCGCAGCGGCGACCCTCGTGTTCTATCCGGACAGCTACGCGGGTGCCTGGGCCGGTTATCCGGACCCGCTCGACTTCCGCGCGCACCAGGTGATCGACGTCTACAACGACGACAACGCCTACCGGACCGAGAATCCGTGGGTGACGATGCCCCGCCCGGCCGCACGCGAGAAGAGTGGCGACACAACGTGGACGAACGAACAGGAGAACAGCTACGAACGCGCGGTTGCGGCACACGGACGCAGCCAGGGCCAGTGGGACATCTGGCAGGCGGTGTTCGGGCCGCAGGGCGCCGACGGCTATCCCGCGCCGATCTGGGACAAGGCGACCGGCGTCATCGATCACACCGTCGCCGCCTATTGGAAACAGCACATGGAAATGTCCACCGTTGTGTCGAGCAACTGGTCGACGCTCGGTCCGAAGATCGCCGGCCGGCTGCAGGTGTATGTGGGGACCGAGGACACCTACTTCCTCAACAACGGCGTTGAGTTCTTCGAGCAGGTCACCGACCAGCTGAGCGAGCCGGCACCCGACTTCCAGTTCCTCTATGGTGTCAGCCAACCGCACGGCTGGACACCGGTGACCACGGCCGAACTCCTGACCACGATGGTCGCCTTCGTCGCCGACCACGCTCCCGCCGGCACCGACACCAGCGGATGGCGCGGGAACGAGCAACCGCCCGCCGTCATGCTCCCGCGCGGTCGCTCGGTGGTGCCGGGCACCATCGACGACATCCTCGACGGCTACGTCTCCTGACGCATCACCGAAGCCTTGACGGCGCGCCCCCGTGTCGCCACCGGTCGAGTCCGTGCCCTGCCGCGGACGTCGTCGGCCCTTGTCGCAGGTTGGCCCTCCGAACTGAGTCGACAACCGAGCGATGATCATGGCATCGCGGTGTCGATGGGCGCCGTACCGACGCTCGGTCGATCCTGGACTGGGGAATCGCGCGAGCGGCGGCGTACAGGCTGGCCGGCCCGTCATGGGACCGACGAGAGGGGACACGATGAGCAACGTCCGGGTGTTGGTGTCAGGCGCGAGCATCGCGGGCCCTGCGCTGGCCCACTGGCTGCACCGGCGCGGTGCCGAGGTGACCGTGGTGGAGCAGTCGCCCGGGCTGCGCCCGGGTGGTCAGGCTGTCGACGCTCGCGGGGTGGCGAAGGAGGTCATCCGGCGGATGGGGCTCGACGCCGCGATACGCGCGGTGTGCACCGACACCGCCGGCGCGTACACGGTGGACGTGGACGGCAACGTGCTGGAGACGTTCCGCGCGGAAGACAACGACGGCGACGGGTACATCTCGGAGATCGAGGTGCTACGCGGAGACTTCTCCCAGGTGCTGTACGAGGACACCCGCGACCGGGTCGAGTACGTCTTCGGTGACCGGATCGCCGCGCTCACCCAGGACCCTGACGGGGTCGAGGTGACGTTCGCGAGCGGTGACCGGCGGCGCTTCGAGCTCGTGATCGGCGCCGATGGGTTGCACTCGGCATTGCGGGCGATGGTTTTCGGGCCGCGCGAGCAGTTCGTCCGCCACCTCGGGTTGGTGCTGGCCTACTACACCGTGCCCAACGAGTTCGGGTTGGACCGCTGGCTGATCGACTACCAGGAGGCCGGGCGTTCAGCAGGGCTGCGTCCCATTCAGGACGCCAGCCGGGCGATCGCCATGCTGTCGTTCACGGCGCCCGACTTCGACGTCGACCACCGCGACGTCGAGGCGCTGAAGCGGCTGCTGCGTGAGCAGATGGCCGGCTTCGGCTGGCTGACGCCCCGCATCCTCGCGCACCTGGACGACACCCCGGACTTCTACCTCGACCAGGTCGCCCAGGTGGTGATGGACCACTGGTCCAACGGACGGGTGGGGCTGCTCGGAGACGCTGCCTTCAGCGCGTCGCCGATGTCCGGCGGCGGCACCGGACTCGCGCTGGTCGGCGCCTACCTGCTGGCCGGGGAGCTCGCCGCCGCCGACTGGGACCCGGCGGCCGGGTTCGCTCGCTACGAGGAGCGGATGCGCGACTACGTCGAGGCCAACCAGGAGATCGGCAGGATGCACGTACAGATGCTCGCCGCCCCCGACCCGGACGCCGAGCCGACCCCCGAGCCGGACATGGAGGCTCTCACCCCCCTGATCGAGCGTGCGGTCAACGGCCCCGAACTGCCCGACTACCGGGGCGTGCCCGACTCCGGGACACCCATCGGTGCGCCAATCACCCTGCAGGCAGGTTCATAGGCCTGGGCAGATCGGGCGCCGCGCGCCGCATGCCAGCCGAAGGCACCTGACGCCACGACGTCGAAGTGGCGTTCGTTGCCAACGCAACTGATCCTCGATGAGGCAACCTGTTGCGCTCACCGGGCGTCTAAGTCTGCAGGCGGCGTGATGAGCGGGACTGGGAGATCGGTCGGGGACCGGTCCGACGACGAGGAATGGGCTGGCGGGGATCGCGATGACGAGCAGGAAGTGCGGGCGGCGTGTCGGCTTGGGCCGACCGCGCCACGGCGACTCCGACCGGTGCCGCCAATGGTGCGCCGCGAGGGCGTCGATCGGGTGGGCCATCGCAATCACGGTGGCGACCGCCGCCGTTGCCTCGGCAGTGATCGTGCCGGTTTTGTGGCTCACGCACGATTCGGCGACTCCCGGCTCGGCCGGTGCCCGTTCGGCACCCCCGACACTGCCGGCAAAAACGGCGTCCGCGACGCCCTCTGCGGGTTCGCCGGCCCCGGCTTCGCCGCCGAGTAAGACCAGAGTCAGACCGCGCACGGTCGTGGAGGTCACCGCCGACCTCGACGACGGTGAGACGGTCGGTGTGGGCGAACCGATCGTGTTGAATTTCGCGCCGGCGCCCACTGACTCCGCTGCCTTCACCAAAGCGGTCACCGTGACAGTGAACGGGAAGCCCGCGACCGGCGCTTGGTACTGGGAGAAGCCGTACGCGGATCAGCCGGTCCAAGCTCACTACCGCGAAGCGGGCTACTGGCCGCCCGACGCGTCGATCAAGGTCAGCCTGCCGATCGGCGGTTTGTCTGCAGGCATGGGACGTGTCTACGCCGGCAAGCTGACGTCGATCGTGTTCCACACGGGGGACGCGCATGTGTCGATGGTCAACGGTGCGGACTTGAAGATGACCGTGACGAGCAACGGCCGGGTGGTCAACACGGTGCCTGTCTCGCTCGGCGCCGCCGCTACGCCCACTTACAACGGCGTGAAGATCGTCATGCAGAAGGGTGAGGACGCTCCCGGTACCGACGCTCTGCGCCCGAACGGCACAGTGTTGATGAACGGCCCCGGCTACAGCAATGATCCCGTGCCCTGGTCAGTGCGCGTCACCGCCTCCGGTGAATACGTCCATGCGGCCGGCTGGAACACCCACATCGGCGTGCGCAGCACATCGAACGGCTGCACCAATCTCAAACCCGCCGATGGACAATGGTTCTACCGCTTCAGTCGACTCGGCGACATCGTGCAATACGTCAACATCTCCGACGGCAAGCCCATGAACCCACTCGACGGTCTCGGGGACTGGAACATCCCCTGGGAACAATGGTCGCTGGGCGGACGACTCCTCAACCACCACTGACGCTGTCCGAACACGCCGGTCGGGCGGACCGCGGAGCCGACAGATCACGGCACCGCAAGAACCTGAGCTGCGGCCGTCACGGCGCCACGAGGCCATGAACTGGCTCACCGTCGGGCGCAGCCGAAGATGCATTCATGCCGAAGATGAGCGCGACGAGCATCACCCAGACCGCCGCAAAATCCCGCAATGTGTTCGCGGCCGCGTCATCCACTCCAGGACGGCACCTCGCACCGACGGACTGTAGCGCTCGGCAGAGCACTTCACAACGGAACGCCGGTGAACGGGACAGGTCACACGAAGTGCAGCGGGTGCTCTTGTCGTCGCTCGTGGTTCTCAGCGGTTGGTTGTCATGCTGCAGCCGTGTCGACCATGCCGGTTCCGGCTTCACGCCGAGCACGGGTATTGCGTCGCGCGCGGTGTCTGTTGCTGGGTTCGTCCGGCGCCTGGTGGGCGTACCTGCTCGTCGCAGTGGGGTGGCTGGCCGTCGCGGCGGGGGTTGTCGCGCTCGTTGCCCGCAGCGCTGCGTGGCGTTGGCAGCCGCTCATCGTCGCCGCCGGATTCTTCGTCTATCTCACCGCTGCCGCGTTGCTCGGTGGGGTGCTGCTGGCGACCCGGCGCGTCTGGGCGGGGCCGGTGGTGAGCGCGATTCTCGCCGTTGCTGCGGCCGCCGTGCTGGTCCCGTCCTACGTGGCGTCTGCGCCGACCCTGCGCGCCGGACGGCCCCTGACGGTGTTGCAGGCCAATCTGCGCGTCGGTGCTGCCGACCCGCACAGACTCGTCGATCGGGTCCGCGCAGAGCGCGCCGACATCGTGACTGTCGACGAACTCACCCCGGTCGAGCTGGCCGGGCTCACCGACGCCGGCCTGTCGCGCACCCTGCCCTACCACCTGACCGCGGCCTACCCGGGCGGCGCAGGCACCGGCATCTGGAGCCGCTACCCACTGACCTGCACAGGCCGCGACGACCGGTTCACCTTCGAGTTGCTCACCGCCCACATCACCGCACCCGGGGCCGCGACGATTGAGCTGGTGGCGGTCCACCTCTTACCTCCGTGGCCCTACTCATCGACCACCTGGCTGCACGAGATGGCTCGTCTTCACGCCTTGCTCGTCCGGCAGCCGGCCGGCGCCTCAGTGGTCGTCAGCGGCGACTTCAACGCCACTGGCGACCACGCCCAATTCCGGCGACTGCTCACTGGCGGCTACCGCGACGCCGCCGACCAATCCGGTGCCGGGATGCTCCCCACCTATCCCACCGACCGCAGCATCGGACCACTGCTCGCCATCGATCACATCCTCACCCGCCACGCGGACGTCGCCGACCTGCGGACCCTCGCCCTACCGGGGTCGGATCATCGTGCCCTGCTCGCCCACCTGAGCGTGCCCGTCGACAGTCGCCAACGCGCCTCGGATCGACACCTGCCCAACCGCGAGTTGCTTCGCCATCATTCGATCGCGCCGTTGGATTCGGAGGTGAGCCGGTCGAAGACCTGTTGATATCGAGGAGCAACGAGTTGGCGCGCCTGGGCGGTGTGTGGTGCTCGAAGAACAGGGTTGTGTATCGCCATGCCACATCGCCGGAACTGCTGGAGTCGCGCCGGGTCAGCTCTGCGAAGCTCGGGCGGGTGCATCCGCAACCGACGCACACGCCGACGGCCGTGGTGAATGGGCCTACTTCTTTGGTCCGCGGACCTCTACCGAACCCCACACCGCTCGCCCGTTGATCGTCAGCGATCGGCCGGTCGTCTCCGGCGTGTGCTTGCGGTGGTCTTGATAACTGGCCAGTGTCGTGGAGAGCGTCGACTGGACCCGCATGTCCTCGGGCATCCGCAACTCCACCGAACCGCCGATCATGTCGATGTCGAGAGTGGTCTGCTCGGCCTCGAAGACAGCGGCCGTGAAGTCGAGTTCGGCTGAGCCCATCCGATTTGATGACCACGGCATTGAAGCTAGTCCGCCGGCCGACGAGTCACGCGAACCACCCGGCGCAAGGCTGATCTACCCTTCGGGACAATCCGTTCCTTCGTCCAGGTGAGCGGTCGGCGCTCGGTGCGGGAAGGCACACTGGTCGCGTGGATACGGCTTCGGTGGCTTGGCGATTCGCGCTGCTTTGCGGGGATCGGCGCGGGCGGGTCTACCGGCGGATTGTGCCCGACCACGCTTGCCGGCTCGCGATACTCATCGACCTGACTCTTGACGGGCGGTTGGTCTCTGACTCCGCTGGTCTGAACGTCGACACCAGCTGCCACAGGCAATCGCGCCGTCGATGCCATGCTGCGGTTCCTCGACACTCGAGCCGCCACCGCCGCGACCGCGATCAGGACCGGGCCGGTGGGCGTGCTCGACGTCCTCGACCCGGACCGGCTCACCCGCAATCGGCTCGTGCGCACGCGGACGGTGCGGGTGGATCCCGATCGAGCGGCGATCGAACGCAAGACGGTCGCGATGGCTGCCGAGACAGGCCAGACCACGGACGAGGCAACCGCAGCAGTGGCGGTCATCGCGGGCGCGCTGAATATCGTGACCACGCAGCACCGCGACAGCTTGTTGTCTCGGTGCGGACCGGCACGCGCACTCGCCGACGCCGGCGCTGCCTATCTCGACGGCCTGATGGTCCAACTCGCACCCGCGGGGCAGGGCATCGCCACCCAGGGCGGCACCTGACCACGTATGCCCGGCCCCCGGGATGTGCTGGGAATTCCGTCGTTCAGCGGCGTTTGAAGACCGCTGGGCGTGGTCTCGATCGCGTCAGCCGAGGCGCAGGATCGTCAACAACCCCGGGATGACGCAGGGTGGGCTTGCGGCGCGATCTCGCCGCTTTGTACACCTCGGTCAAGCGCGCTTCCGTCCAGTCGAAGATCGCAGCGAAACCCCACCAGAATTTCTCGTTCAACGAATCGAGGGCTTCGTCGACGGGATTCATCACCCAAGCTGCGGCAGCGACCGCGCGTTCGGCCGGCACCTCGAGACGCGCGGCGATCCGCTTCGCGCGAGGCGTCAACAGCACGTGCCGATCGTATGCGCAATAGCGTCTCCAAGCGCGCTGGTCTCAACGTGTGGATGCCGTGGTTAGGAGCGGGAAGAAGTGTGTGGAGATCTGGCGGAGGACATCCCCGATGCGTCGCTTGGCATTTGGTGCGCGTGCGGCACGGTGCAGTCACTGCCCTCCAGCCACCCCGACCGAAACGCACGCTTCTGCCGGAATTGGACCACGGGTTCGGCGCCGGTGATTTCGCATCGGCTCGTGGGCACGATCGGAATGTGATTGAACGTTGCCCGGACGTCCTCGACGGTTGGCAATGCCAGCTGCGCGCCGGACATGAGCCGCCGACACACGTGTCCGGTGGCGAGCACACGGTCGGCCGCGCGGCGTGGCTACTGGGCCAACCTCGCGACATCGAGTTGCCCGACAACGAGCTCGAGTGGGCCGACGGCTTTCCGCGCGACCCGGCCTGATCGCGGGACCGGCGCTACGCAGCGACTCGGCGGTGCGTGACGCCTCGTCGACACAAGGTCGTGCTACTGGGTCCGGACCGCCGATCTTGATCGTTCGGTCGAAGGTTCTTCCACGGACTTGGGTGCGGCCGGGCTCAGGGCGAACACCACGGCGCCGGCCGACGCGAGAGCCGCGCCGAGGATGAGCCACCACCACCCACGACCCCAGCGGACGTCGGAGAACGCGGTCCGCGCCTCGATACCGAGGCACGCAATGGCACCAGGCATGACGCCGGCCGCGAGCAGCAGCCCAGTCTGCACGATCCTGACGCCGCGTCGGCGGCACAGCGCAGCGAGCACCACCAGCACGCAGAGCAGCGCAGCCGCCGTCATGACTGCCGCACCGAGCGGCGGCGCGTGACCAGACACCGTGTCCTGGTAGCTGAACCCTGTCTGACGCACGAACCAGTAATGACCCCAGCCGTTGATCGCGAAAATCGCTCGGCCACCGTCCGGCGAAAACGTCCATTGCGTCATCCACAAGCTTGCTGCCGCGATACACGCCCCGAAGACAATCGCCCCGAGCGCCCCCCACCTCCGAGCGGAGCGACGCACGAGGTCCGCGCAGTCAATCCGCCACCGCGCACGCTCAGTCTCGCCCGGCTCGACCGGATCCAAGCCGAGGAACTCCACCAGCGGCGGATCATTCTCGGGAGCGCCCCGGACCATCACGCAATCACACCACACCCCGGCTCGGCGACAACCAGGTCAACCCGGACTGGCGGCCGGTACCGAACCGCGGGGGAGGAGTGCCGCGGCGGCCAATCCAGCGAGACCGATCACGCCGAGCGTGATCATCGCTGCGGCGTACCCGCCCTTACTCAGACCGGCAACGAGGATGGTTCCGGCTATGGCTGTCCCGAGTGAAGAGCCGAGGTTGGACACGCACCGAGACAGGCCGGATATCTCGCCTTGAAGCTGTTCGCCAAAGCTGGATTGCACGATGTTGACCGATGGTGTCAGCATCGTGCCGAGCCCCAGCCCGATCAGCAGCAGACCTGGGGCGAACGCCCACGCGCTCGGGAAGCCGTGCACCAGGGCGAGCAGAACCGCGACACCGGCGATCGTGACGATGAATCCCACGATGATGAGGCTGCGTTGCCGGTGCCGCTTGGCGAATCGCTCGGCGGCCAGGGAGGAGACCAGAATCCCGGCGGTGGCGGCGGTGAAGATGACACCCGTTTGGATCGCGTCGTAGCCGCGCACCACCTGGAGGTAGGCGGCGACCGTGAACGATGACCCCAGCAGCAAGAGCCATTGGACGTTCTGCGTGATCAGTCCCAGGTTTGATGTGCGGTTGCGGAACAAGGCGAGCGAGAGCAGCGGCTCCTGGCCGGCGCGCTCCTCGGCGCGCACCGAGTAGAAGAACCACACCAGGACCAAAGCGCCGGCGGCGATCAATGCGATCATCAACCAGGCGTTGTTGTCTGCGGCCAAGATGCCCATGACAACCAACACCAGCCCGACGGCCGAGAGCACGGCGCCGCGAAGATCGAAGGGGCGCGTCGGATCGGCAGGCAGCGGATCGACGATATGCCTGCTCAACAAGATGATCGCCACGATCACCAAGGCCTGAAAGATGAACGATGCCCGCCAGCTGATGGCCGATGTGATCAGTCCGCCGATCAACGGCCCTGCCGCCGCGCCCACACCTCCCATCGCACTGATCACGCCGAACGCGCGGGCGCGCGAGGCGACCCCGGTGAACAACAGCGTGGTGAGGATGTAGACAGGCGGGATCAGCAGCGCGGTACCGATGCCTTCGAGAATCGAATTGCCGACGATGAGCACACCCAGACCCGGGGCGACCGCGCTGAGCACCGCGCCGACGCCATATACACCTAAACCCAGCCGGAACAGCCGTACCCGGCCGTATCGTTCGGTCAGCTTCCCGCCCGGGATCATCAACGCTGCCATCACCAACAAGAAGATCGTGATCGCGATCTGAACACCCTGGACGGTGGTGTCCAGGTCCTTGCTGATGTCATTGATCATGACGTTCATGTTCGAGCCCGCAAAACTGCAGATGAACTGGGCCAGCGCGAGCGGAACGAGCACCCTGCGCAACGCAGGCGACGGCCGACCGTTTGCAGCAACCGTTCCAGCCACGTTTCCACCCCCTTCGACTGCCGCCATGGTGAGCTCACGCTTGGACGCGTCGGCAACACAGTAGTGCGTGAACGTCCTCCGACGACCGGCAACTCCAAACCGCCATGTGTGTGTCGCCCAGGTCGGCGATGGCGCCTGAGGCGTCGATCACTTGACGACGAAGCATGGTGATTCGTGCAGATTGCGATTAGTGTCCGGCGTTGTGCGGCGCTTCCGGACGCGGATCGTCCTGTCTTTGATCGCCATCGCGACGATCGCTGTGCTTGCTGCGCCTGCGGCAACGGCGTCTGTTGTGCCGAGGATGCCTGGAGCGACTCCGCGCGCCGGGGCACCGACGCAGATGACGGTGTCGGACTGGAGCCCGGGCCAGGGTGTTCAGGGGTTCATCGCGGATGCTGACAACTCGTTCGATCCCGTCACCGAGGGTTACCCGCCCAGCAACCCGACGGCGGGATTTGGGACGAAGAACGAGGGCTTCGCCGGGATCATCCACGGGAGGCCGACCGATGGAAGTCCGACGCTCAACCTGTATTGCTTCGACATCAATACCGATACCAGTGGCGGCATCAACTACATCCTCGGCACCTGGAACGCGTCGAACGTGCCGAACGTCAACTACGTCGCGCAGGTCCTGAACAACTACTACCCGCAGACCGACGCACCGGCCGCTTTGACCGATCTCAATCAGAAGGCTGCGGCGGTGCAGGCCGCGATCTGGTTCTTCTCGGACCGGTTTGTGTTGAACACCTCCGATCCGCTCCACGACACCGTCGCCGGCATCGTGGCTGCAGTGATCGCCAAGGGCCCGGCGCCGCCGCCGGATCCGCCGTCGGTCAACATCACCCCGAACACGCTCAGCGGGGCCGGCTCGATCCTCGGGCCGTTCACCGTCACGGCCGCCGGTCCCGCCACATCGGCGAGCGTGACCGCGGTCGGCGCGAACATGTTCGCCGACGCCGCCGCGACACAACCGATCGACCCAGGCACGACCGTGCCCTCCGGCACCGAGATCTGGCTCGAACAGACCGGGCAGGGTGCAGCCGTGCTGCAAGCCACAGCCAAGGCGACGGTGCCGCAGAACAACGTTTATCTCTACGACGGCACGAACGGTGTTCCCGACGCCCAGCGGCTCATTCTCGCCCAGGACGCCACGCTGACGACGACGGTGAGCGCGAAGGCGCTGTTCGCCGAGACCGGTTCGCTGATCGTGCAGAAGGCGGTCACGGGGCCTGCCGCGGGCAGGCAGGGCGCGGTCACGATCAATGTCCGCTGCGGGGGCGTCCTGATCGGTGATCCGTTCGTCATTCCCGCCGGATCCACCGGCACCGCCTCGCAGACGTACGACAACATCCCGGTCGGTACGTCGTGCATCGTGACGGAGATCCACGACGGGTCAACGAGCACGGTGACGGTCGAGGTCGAGGGGTCCGGTCAACCGGTCACCGTGGCAGCCGGTCCCACGACCGCCACGATCACCGACACATACAGGTTCGTCAGGCCGGGCGTTCTCGTCGTGAAGAAATCGATCAAGGGCCCCGGCGCCGGCCAGCAGGGCGAGATCGTGATCCAGCCGACGTGCGACGGGACCGACCTCGCGGCCGTTCACGATCCCTGCCGGGGCGACAGGAGAGCCGTCCAAGACCTATCAGGTGGCTCCGGGCAGCGTCTGCACCATCACTGAGACCGTTGACGGTCACACCAGCACGGTGACGGTCACGGTCGATGGCAGCGGCCAGACGGTGACCGTGGCGGGCGGCAGCAGCGTCGACGCGGTGCTCACCGATACATATGGGATCGCGCCCGGTTCGCTGACCGTGACCAAAGCCATCGCCGGCGCGGCGGCCGGACAGCAAGGGCCGATCACCATCAGCGTCACCTGCAACGAGAACGGCACCGATACGCCGCTGCCGGAATTCACCATCGCGGCGGGCGCAGCGGCCGGGTCCACCTCGCGGACCTACACCGGCATCCCGGCCGGCTCGGTGTGCACGGCGACGGAGACCTCCACCGGCGACACCAGCACCATCACGACGACGGTGACCGGCGACGACGGCACGCCCATCTCGATCCCTGCCGGAGCGACAGCCACCGCGGAGATCACGAACACCTACGTCTCCACGTCGGGCGGGCTCACCGTGACCAAGACCATCGCCGGCCCTGCGGCGGGGAGCCAGGGTGAAGTCACCGTCCACACGGTCTGCGACGGCACGGCGTTGACGCCGGACCTGGTGGTCGCAGCCGGGACTGCCGCCGGCAAGACCTCCCGCACGTACGACGACGTGCCGGCCGGCGCTACGTGCACTGTCACCGAAACCTCCGACGGCTCCTCGAACACCGTCGCGGTGGTCACCGCCGGCAGCCCACAGGATGTGACCATCCCGGCGGGCGGCGCCGCCTCCGCCGACCTGCTCGACACCTACGAATTGGTGCCGGGTTCGCTGACCGTCACGAAGACCGTCGACGGAGCGGCGGGCGGTGACCAGGCAGCGATCACCATCGGCGTCAACTGCAATGGGTTGCCGCTGCCCGAGTTCACGATCCCGGCCGGCGCCACGGGAGCGCAATCGCACACCTACGACGACATCCCCGCCGGCCTCACCTGCACCGTCACCGAAGAGGCGGACGGCACGTCCAGCACCATCGGCGTCGTCACCACTGGCAGCCCGCAGGACGTGAAGATCGCCGCGAACGCAGAGGTGAGCGCCGATATCACTGACACGTACGGCCCGCTGCCGGGATCGCTGGAGGTGCGCAAGACGATCAACGGCCCGCTGGCGGGCAGTCAGGGCGCAGTCACGGTCGCCGTCACGTGCGGGGTCGCCACGCTGCCGACGTGGACGATCCCCGCCGGGACTGGGGCGCAGACACTCACCCACACCTACGACGACATTCCGGCCGGATCGTCGTGCACGGTCACCGAGACATCCGACGGCGCAACCGCGACGGTCGTCGCAACCGTCGTGGGCGCGAACCAGACCGTCACGGTGCCTGCCGCGACGCGCGCTTCGCTCAGCATCACGGACACCTTCACTCCAACGTCGGCCGCGGTGAGAGTCGTGAAGACGCTCGCCGGCCCGGGTGCCGGGAAGCAGGGCCGCGTCGGCATCCTGCTGATCTGCCGCGCCCCGATCCAGGTCTTCGCCTTGGTGATCCCTGCCGGGCACCCGGCAGGTCCGGTGTCGCAGATCTTCAACGACGTCGGCGGCGGGTCGAGCTGCCTGGTCGCCGAGGTCATCGATGGGCACACCGACACTCTGGCGGTCAGCGCAACCGGAGCACGCCAGCAGGTGACAGCGCCCGCCGCCGGCATCGCCAACGTACACATGACCGACAGCTTCAGCGGGCCGGCAGCCCAACCCCAACTCGCTGCGACCGGTACCCGCGCCCCCGTCGCGCCGCTGATCGGCTACGGGGTGGCTGCCGTTCTCGCCGGCGCCGGACTCCTCCTGCTCACACGTCGCCGATCCTGACGCCCAAGCCCACGGCCGAGCGGCCGTTGGCCGCGCTGCAAGCCGGCCAAGCAGCTGGGGCGATATTCCGGACGCGGTCAGCGCTTCGGCGGTTGTCGCTGCGAGACTGCGGACGGTCCGAACAACGACACCCGTGGTCAAGTACCGACCCGCGGAACAGCCCAGCGACTCAGCCCCGCGGCAGGATGGAGCCATGGACGGTGCTACGCCGCGCGATCCGCGCGATGCCATGACAGCGCGACTGGAGCTCAGTCCGGCACGCGTTGGCGATCTCGCTGCCATGGCACAGCTTCACGCCGATGAGCGGGTATGGCGTCACCTCCCGGCGGGTCGGCACAGCGATCCCGAGCAGACACGTGTCTACCTCGTCGAGCGCGAGAGGCAGTGGCGAGAAGACGGCCTCGGGTACTGGAGCGCTCGTCTGCGCGAGCCCGTCGGCGAGCTGTGTGCAGGCGAGCTTGTGGGCATCGGCGGTTGTGCGATACCCGCCGGTGCGACGTGGTGGAATCTGTACTACCGGTTCACCCCGGAGGTGCACCACCGCGGGCTGGCTACCGAGCTGTGCCAGGCGGCAGTCGTCGCCGCTCGCCGAACGCACAGCGCGCTACCGATCGTCGCGTTCTTGCTCGAGCACAACCGGGCGTCCAAGGCGACGGCCGAGCGCGTCGGACTGCACCTCGTCTGGCGCGGCATCGACGCCGGCAACGCAGACCCGAGTGCGGTGAGGTTGATCTATGCAGACCGCCAACTCGATGGCGCGCGGCTCGACGCCCTGACCTCAATGACCTGACCCGTGTCCACGTGTCGTGTCGCGACTGCCGCTAGCCTCCGAGGATGGGTCGACCATTGACCTGGTCTGGTCGGCTCATTCATTCAGTCGACCGAAGATTGCGGGCACGCCGGAGCAGTCGGGCGACTTCGCTGGAGGTGCTGAGCTCCCCCGTAGCGGTACCGAGGCAGGCATCGCAATACACCCGGAGTTGTTTGGCTTTCACTGCTGTTGCAGCGCCCGACCCGGTTGCGATCGCGCTTGCGATGATCTGTACCTGTTCGATGGTTTGCCGGTCGTTGCGAGGCAGCGCCGCGTGAGTGGCTTCCCAGGCGAGATTGAGCGCGCGTCGGTAGCGACCCGCGGCAAGGGCCCGGTGAGCACGATCGAGCGGACGCTTCGTCATCATTGCTGCCATGGTCGCCGAGTCGATGGTGTGTTGACAACCGAATCGCCGTGACAACTGGTGTGGCGCCGGTGTTGCGACTGGCCGCTGCCCGCCGCGGCACCGAGCTTGCGAGCGATATCAGAGGATCGGTCGGTCGGTTGTGCGGGTCTGTGGGCAGCGCCGACGCACTGCCCACAGACCGAATGGGTTTACTGCTGGGGGGCGAGCTTGTCCCAGAAGGTGCAGTTGTGCTGGACGGACATCTCGGCGGTCGTCACGAGCTCGCTGTCGCCGGCGGGTTGTAGTGACATCACCTGCTGAGCCTTGTTGTACGTCGGCCAAGGCGGGGTTCCGGCCGGGGACGGGTCTCCGTTGCGAGCGAATGAAGTCACGGTGGCGACCTCTTCGTTTTGCAAGGCCTGTTGGTTGGCATCGAGCGGCGTGGCCGTCGGTGACAGGAACCAGGCACCCACATGGGAGGCCCCGGGTGCAGACCCGGCAGCATTGGACGCGGCATAGGGCGGAATGTCGTTGTCATCAATCTCGTAGCCGTGCACCGGCATCCACTTCGCGAGATCCGCGTCGGTGCGCAGCGCCGGGCAAACGGTGTTCGAATCAGCGGCAATCGTTCGCCACGCGATGGCCGGGCTGCCGAAGTTGCTCAGCGGGTACTTCGCCATCACCTGTGACGCGTAGACGCCGTACTGGGTGTCGACGAGCGTCGTGTAATCGGCCGCTGTCGTCGCGTTCCCGGACAGATTCTCATCGCGATCGGTGCCCGCGATCACCTGGACCTTGTTGACCTTGCCGGTCTCGAGAGCCTGCCGCAGGGACTGGGTCAGCGTGGTGCCGTTGATCGTCGGCCCGACTGTCCCGTGCCCGCCGAGTTCGAATCCCGACCCGGCAGCCGTTTCGATGTCGGCCGTGCTGAGACCGCGCAGGCATGCAGCCATCTGACTCGCCGAAGTACAACCCGCACTCTGTGCGTAGGTGCGACCAGCGGCATTCGCCTGCGCCTGCGTCGGCAGGTCGGACTTGCAGTCCTGGGTCTCGAGCACAGTGGAGACGCCGAGCAGCGTGTTGTACTCACCGCTGACGCTGATCGCGCGTTCGAACAGACCCTTCGCGGTCGGCGAGGCGATTGCGTCGCACATGCTGGACCCGCCGGCGGACTCGCCGTAGATCGTCACGTTCGACGGGTCGCCCCCGAAACTGGTGATGTTCTGTTGCACCCACCGCAGCGCGGCTTGCTGGTCTTGCAAACCCCAGTCACCGGAGTGGTCACCGAACTCCTTGCCGGCCAGGAAACCGAAGATCCCGAGCCGGTAATTGATCGAGACCACGATCTCGTGACCGGTGTTGGCGAGCAGGGTGTAGTCCCCGTTGCCCGAGCCACCGATGAAGGCGCCACCGTGGATGTGCACGAGCACCGGCAGACCGGTGGAGCCGTCGGCAGGGCGGGTGACATTCAGATAGAGGCAGTTCTCGCTGCCTGTCGTGCCGAAGGTGCATGAGGATCCGAACGCGGTCGCAGGTAACGGGCTCGTCCAAGGTGTCGGTGGTTGGGGTGGCGCCCAACGCAGGTCGCCCACGGGAGGGGCGGCGTAGGGGATCCCGAGCCATTCGGAATCGCTGCCGACGGCGATGCCACACACTTGCCCGGACACGGTGGTCACGGTTGTGCCGTCGGCGCAACCCGGGGCCGGGTCAGCCGTAGACGACGTCGACCCGCTGACAATCGCCAGCATCAATGCAGTCACGACGGCTGTCGCCAGCGACACCGCCCAACGCAGCTTCCTCGAGAACCTTCGCATCTCAAAACTCCGATGTTGTTGTCGATTTCACGGTCTGTGCCCTGTGCGCCCGCAACCAGTTCGGCGGGTTCGGCGTCACCGAAGACGAGCCCGGGACAACGGTTCGTGTCCTTGCTCGTCCAACCATTTCGAGACCGAGTTCGCCGGCCTCGGCGGCTGCAATAGTGACGAGGGCACGGTCCCTCGCAAGCCAGGTGCTGACAAGGTCTTGATCGCTCAGCGGCACCGAGTTTGCGGTCAGCGGCGACAGTGATCCACTCATCTCCGCCGAACGGTCGGATTGCGCCGCGAGCGCGACGGGGCCTCCTGAAAGGACGACCGGACCGCGCTCGATTCATGGGATCGAGGGCGACCTAGGCTTCGTCCATGAACGGACTGCCGTCATACGATCAGCCGATCACGTTGATCACCGGCGCGAACAAGGGCCTCGGATTCGAGACCGCCTCCCAACTGGTCCGGCTCGGGCATGTCGTACTACTGGGTGCGCGCGATACCGAGCGGGGACAGGCCGCAGCCGCACAGGTCGGTGCGACGTTCGTCCACCTCGACGTGACCGACGACGTCAGCGTGGCTGGTGTGGCCGAGCTCGTCCGCGACCGCTGGGGTCGTCTGGACGTGCTGGTCAACAACGCGGGTGTCGTCGGGCCGCGTGTTCGCCTCCCAGAGGTCACCGCGGCCGAGGCGGCCGCCGCGCTGGACACGAACCTGCTCGGCGTCATCCGAGTGACCCACGCGTTGTTGCCGCTGCTGCGCGCGGCGAGACAACCGCGCATCGTCAACGTCTCCAGCGGTACCGGGCGGATCAGCTGGCAACAAGCCTCGGGATGGCCCGCCGAGAAGGCCCCGCCGATCTACTCGGCCAGCAAAGCTGCCCTGACCATGCTGACGCTCGCCTACGCACATGCCCTCCCCGGCTTCCAAGTCAACGCCGCCTGGCCCGGGTACACCGCCACCGACCTCAACGACAATCAGGGCACCCAAAGCGTCGCCCAGGGTGCCGCACCGATCGTGCACCTCGCCACCCTGCCGCCCGACGGCCCCACCGGGACGCTGTACGGCACGAACGGCCCAACCGACCCGGCATAACGATCGCCGGGACGCCACTCCTCAATCGAGAGCGGGACTCGCCCGGCGCGTGAGCCACCGCCGTCGACCGCCGATCCCTTTCGACGGACCTGATGGTCGTCGCCGGCCGTACCTAGAGGTCGAGTCGCCAGATCCCGCGTCCGTGCGTCGCGACCACGACCTGGTTGCTACCGGGCACCGGGCGGACGTTGTCCACGACGCTGTTGGGCAGGCCGTCGACGCGTGACCAGTGGGTGGGTGAGCTGGTCGTGGCGGTGAACAGGCCGATGTCGGTGCCGAGCACCAGCGTGCCGTTCACGATGGCAAGGCCGTCGCCGGGCGCGTCGGGCAGGTTGCCGGAGATGTTGTGCCAGGTGGCTCCGCCGTCGGTGGACTCGAAGACGGTGCCGAGGCCGCCGCCGGGGATCCAGCGTCGCGAGTAGCCGTTGAAGATGGCGTACACGTGCGCAGGGTCGGCTGCGTCGACAGTGAGACCGGCGATGAATCGGTTGGGCAGCACCGGGCTGGAGACGCGGTGCCAGCTGCCGCCGTAATTGGTGTCGATCCCTGACTGGAACGCAGGTGACGGGTTGCCGGACGAGTCGACCCAGGCGGCATAGGTGGTGGCACCGTTGACCGCGACAGCGGTGCCGACGTTGTAGCCGCCGTTCGCGTCGAGGCCGAAGCTGTGCACGTTCACCCAGTCGCAGGTAGCGGCGCATGTAGTGGCGAACCCCTTGGTGGTGTCCCACACGTCGTTGCCGGCGGCGACCCAGTGGTTCAGGTCGGTGACGTCGGCTTGGAACGGCGCGATGAACCGGGCGGACGGGTCGCAGGCGTCCTCGTCGGTGTAGTAACCGCACTCCGGGCTGATGCTGGTGAAGGTGTGCCCGCCGTCGGTAGTGCTGTACATCGCGAGGTTCGTGTACTCACCGACTGCCCGCTGCACGCCGTTGGTCGGGTCGACGAGCACCATGCCGCCGTCGCCGCCAGCAGGTTCGATGTTCGTGGAGGCGTTCGGTTTCAGCAGCGACGTGCCGTTGTCCTGCAGGCCACCCCAGTACGCCAGGGCGCCGCTCGGGGTGCGGCCGGCTGCGGCGTCGTAGTACTGCAGCGTGCGCAGTGAGGCATTCAGGTCGGCCCAGTGCCCGTAGCCAGTCACTGACATCGGCCGGCTGTATACGCCGCCGTCGTTGGCGATGACGACCTGCCGGTTTGCCGTGGTTGCAAGGGCGTGCTGGTCAGGGTGCGTGGTGCGAGGGCAGGAAGTGTCGCAGGCCAGGCCGTAGTTCCAGTACTGGCTGGCGGTGGTGAAGGTCTTACCGGCGTTTCGGGTCTCGAAGACCTCTTCGAGGCTGACGTAGACATGCCGAGGGTCTTTCGGGTCGACGGCAAGGGCCTGGTTGTACCAGGCCTGGATGCCGACGTGATAGCCAGGCAAGTCGCGCAGCGCGGAGCCGGAGTTGCCGAGCGAACCGGACCCGGCGATCTTCGTGTACGGGCCGGCCGGATCACCGTTCGCGGACATGAACACGCCCTGCAACACGGTGGCCTTGTTCGCGTTCAACAGCGCCGGGGATTGGACGATGGCGTACAGCCGGGATCCGTCCGCGGAATAGGCGAGCGTGGTGCGGCCGATGTCATTCGCGTCGATCTTCCCGGTCGGAGTGATCTTGTGGAACGACCCGGCGCCACCGCCGGTGGTGGACAGGTAGAACCCGTTGTACGGCGTGCCACCACGCCAGCCCAGCACCGCAAGCACGCTCTTGCCGTTGGTGCCGGGCTTGACGGCGACATCGGTGATGAACGATGTGTCGTACGGCGAGTCGGTCGGGTTCGGGTCCGGCTTGAGCAGCAGCGACCACTGCCCGCTCGCGGTGGCGGCGGAGTGCCGGTACAGCCCGGCGTTGGTCGCGGCGTACACGTGTCCGAACCCGTCGTCGAGCAACCGGAACGTCGTGTGGTCGACGAGCTCGTTGCCGCCCACCCGGCTGAAGCTGGCGCCGCCGTCGGTGGAGCGGAAGACGCCGATGCCGCGGTACGAGTCGGAGCTGGTGTTCGCCTCGCCGGTACCGACCCACAATGAATGGTCACTGCCCACGAGCAATGCGCCGATCGACAGCGACGCCTGGTCGTCCCAGATCGATGCCCAGGTCTTGCCGGCATCGGTCGACTTCCACACCCCGCCGTCGGCAGTCCCCAGGTAGTAGGTCTTTCCGTCCACGGCCAGCGCGGTCGCGCGGCCGGAGACCAGCCCGAACCCGGCACCGGCGTTCGACTCGACCGGGTCGTCATACCCGGCCGGTTCGGCGTTGAGCGCGTTGCTGGTCACCTCGTGCAGGGTCGCCGACGAGGCCGGCAGCGCACTCGCCTGCTGCCGCGCTGCCAGCAGTGCTGCGGCCGACACCGAGTCGGCCGGGGCACTGCGCTCGTTGGCGTACTGCTCGGCCTGGTCGGCGACTTCCAGCGAGTCCTCGTCCTGTTCTCCGTGTCCGCCGTCGCCATCGTCGTCCCCAGGCTCGGCCTGGGCCTGCGCATGCTGCGCAACCTGCTGGGCGGCGATCCCGCGCAACGGGTTCGGATGGGCCTTCGACTGGGCCGGTTCGGCGGCCGCGAAGACCAGGGATCCGACGGCCAGGAGTGCCAATGCGTAGCGGGTTCGGAAAGCGAGCACGATTCCCCCAAGGGTTGTGCCGGCGCCCAGTGGCGCACGATATGCGCAGAATGCTCACACTCGAACTGTGAACTGTCTAGGCCCGGGCCAGAAACGTGCCAAGATTCGCTGCGGCGAAAGATCGACTGCCCGTACGTCACCGCGACGACAGACACGCCATGCCGAGACCAGCAAGATCAACGCGATGGAGATCCGATTCGCGATTGATCAGGCCGAACACCGAGCGGCAACGTTGCTCGCCGAGAGCGCGTACTTCGCGCGTGGCTATGGCCAGCGTTTGGATGCGCTCGACGCCGACAATGGCCAGGTCATTGTCGCGATCGACCACTCGACGGTCATCGGCACCGTTTCGGTCGTCGGTGGTGCCGACACGGCGCTGCCGACAACCAGCTACTTCGGGCTGCGCGTGGCCCAGGTGGCCGCCGGGCTCGAGAGCCGGCACGTTATGGAGGCCGGGCGGCTCGCGATCGCTCGGACCCGACATGCCCGGGCATCGCTGTGTGGCCTCATCACCGCCATGACCGAGTGGGCCCAGGCCCGCGGGTATCAGATGGGCGTCCTCACCCTGAAACCGTGCATACACCGCGTCATCACGGGCAAGCTCGGTGTCGGTCTGAAACTGCTGGCCACTCCAGATGCGCTGGTACCCGACCGGGTGCCGGCCGCCAGTCACGGCTACTTCCTGCCCCCGGACACCACCCAGCGCCCATCGGCATACTCGATCGATCTCGACGCGGTTCGCACAGCGGTCGACCGCATGAGGAGCATCGTCGCC
>CAWKNB010000018.1:0-69813 GCA_963850835.1 uncultured Actinomycetota bacterium
ATCGGCTTCTGCGGGCCGTCGTCGAGGTAGTCGGCCTCGGGCTGGTGCGTGATGATCCCGCCGTTGTCATCGCCGGTGTAGGCGAACGTGGTGCTGCTGCCGATGACCCGCTCCCGGGGGATTCCGTAGACGTCCCGGCTGATCGGGCGCATGAAGTCCCGGCCACCGCCCGAGGCGATGTAGGTGGCGAACCCGTGCGCGGCCAGGTAGGCGAGTAGTTCGACCATCGGCGCGTACGCACACTCCAGGTAGCCGCGTTCAAGGGTCGGGTGCCGGGTGTTACGCAGGAAGGCGCCGGACTGCTGCTCGAAGTCCTCGACGCTGATTCCGGCATAGGCGCCGAGGATGCCCGCCGCCAGGGTCTTCACGTTGGCGTCGTTGCCGGCATAGTGCTCGGTGAGGACGTCGGCGAGCCAGCGATAGTCGCGTTCGTACGCCGCCTGCCAGGGCTGTCGCCGGCGCAGGTCGGGCTGGGCTTCGGCCATCTCGACGAGGCGCCGCAGGATGAAGTCGAGCTGGATCGGCATGGGCTTCTCGCACCACAGGGTGCCGTCGTTGTCGAACACCGCCACCCGCTCCTCGACCGGCACCGCTACCGAACCGTCGTTTCCGCAGGTGCGGTCGACGAAATCGACAATGGCTTGCCGGGCCGCACCGTCGCGCCAGCTGGGAAGTACTGCTTCGGTCATCTGAGCCTTCCGTTCCGGATCGGCGTCCTGCGGCCAGTTTGCGCGCAGGCGCGCCGGCCAGTCAGCCGTCGGGCCCGAGCGAACTCGGGTCGGCGGGCACGTCGACCGCGAGTTCACGCAACACCTCGATCGGCACGATCTGCAGGACGGCGACGTTCGTCGCCGCCAGCACGACGGGGGCGGCGACGCCGTCGCGGTATGCGCGGGCCCAGTTCGACGCGGTGACGCACCACCGATCGCCGGGCACCAGCCCGGGGAACCGGTACTCCGGTCGCGGCGTCGACAGGTCGTTGCCGATGCCGCGTTGGTGCTCGAGGAAGTCAGCGGTCACCACCGCGCAGATGGTGTGGCTGCCGAGGTCCTCCGGACCGGTGCTGCAGCACCCGTCGCGGAAGAAGCCGGTCAACGGATCGGTCCCGCACTGCTCCAACTCGTCGCCCAGCACGTTGCGTTCGCTCACCTGCCCAGCATGGCGCGTCACCTGGGATTCGGCGAAGTGGGCGGGGCCGCACGCGGTTGGCACGCCGTAACGTCACGGCTCGTGCACGGATCGGCGCAACGGTGACACGGCGGGCGATCAGGTGGATCGTCGGCCTCGCGGTGGTCGACGCGCTGGCCTTCGGGCTCACCATCCACGCGCACCTGACCTACCACCACAGCCACGACGGTCCGACGGTCATGCCGTTGGGTCAGCTGCTCGGCTGGATCCTGTCGGTGGCGTTGCTGCTGGTCCTGATCCTGGTCGTGCTCGAGAGCCGCCCGCCGCGGCCGCCGCGCTACCCGCGCCGCTAGAGCATCAGCGCAGGAAATACCACCACACGACCGCACCGAGGATCGCGGCGACGAACAGTGCGGTCAGCGCGGCCACGCCGAGTCGGACCCACAGCGGTTGACGTTCGAGCCAGTGCCACCAGCCCTGGACCTGCCGCTTCACCCAGATGAGCAAGCGATGCGCCCATTCGTACTCCGTGCCGAGCAACCCGAGACCGGCAAAGATGATCAACCAGCCTGGGCCGGGCAGCGGCAACAGCACGATGCCGCCGAGAATGATCGCCACACCGAGCGCGGTGACGCCGACGCGCCATGCGGTCGCGCCGCCGGGCATGGCGCGGATCCGGTCCCGGAACGCTTCGAAACGGCCGACGACGCCGTCGCGCTTGTGCGCCGGCGCCTCGGTGCTGCTCATGTCGCCACCGTACGTGAGTCCGCTCGGCGCAGGCTGTGCAGCGCACGGGTGCCGACGCCACCGGAGCCTCTTCGACACCGCCCAGGCAGCCTTGAGGAAACCTTGACCTTGCGCTGAGTGGGCCCTGATCGCGAACCGCGATGGTTGATGCATGACCGGACGACCCGACCCCCGCCTCCACCGGCGCGCGACCATCGCAGGCACCGTCGCGGTCGGCGCCGCCGCCGCGCTCACCGTCGGGCTCGTCTCGGCGGTCGCCAGTACCGCCGACACCTCCAGCGCGACCACCGACACCGCGAAGACGAGCGGCACCAGCTCGAGCGCCACGCCGACCGCGACGCCGAGCACCTCCTCGGGCACGTCCTCGAGCAAGCTCCGTCGTCGAGCAGCTCGTCGACCTCGCAGGACACGACGTCCGGCGACGTCGAGGGCGTCGACAACGGCGACACCGCACAGGGCGGGAGCAACGGATCATGAGCGGCACCTGGGTGGGCTCGGCCTGGAGCTGCACGATCCGCCTCGTGGTGCTCGACGACGCGGCGCTGCGCAGCGCGAGCGCCGACCTGCAGGCCCTGTTGCGCCGGGTGGATGCGGCGGCGAGCCGGTTCCGGGCGGACTCCGCCCTGTCCATCGCCAACGCGCGCGCCGGGCGCCCCACCCCCGTCCCGATGCTGCTCGTCGACCTCGTGGCCGCAGCGCTGCACGCGGCCGCGCAGACGGAAGGTGCGGTGGACCCGACCGTCGGGCGCGACCTCGCCCGGCTCGGCTACGACCGCGACATCGCCGCCGTGCGCGCCGGTGAGACGTCCGAAGCCGCCGCACAGCCCGGGTCCGGTGATCGCCGTGACTGGCGCGCGGTGCGGCTGCAGCGCGACATCGGCCTGCTGCGCGTGCCGTTGGGCACGGCGCTCGACCTCGGCGCCACCGCGAAGGCGTGGACGGCCGATCACGCCGCCCGTACGCTCGCGCAGCGCTACGACACCGGGGTGCTCGTCGAGCTCGGCGGCGACCTGGCCGTCGCCGGGAACGCGCCGGCCGGGTGGTGCATCCGGGTCGCGGAACGTGCCGGCGCGCACGGTCAGCTGGTGCGCATCCGCGGCGGCGGCATTGCGACGTCGACGACCACGATCCGCACCTGGCGGCGCGCCGGCCAGACCGTGCACCACATCATCGACCCGGTCACCGGCCGGCCGGCCCAGGGACCCTGGCGCACGGTCACCGTCGCGGCGCCGTCCGCACTTGCCGCGAACACGGCGAGCACCGCCGCGTTGGTGCATGGCGAGCGGGCGCTGTCCTGGCTCGGC
Organism: uncultured Actinomycetota bacterium; assembly: GCA_963850835.1. Classification (GTDB taxonomy): domain Bacteria; phylum Actinomycetota; class Actinomycetes; order Mycobacteriales; family Jatrophihabitantaceae; genus Jatrophihabitans. Next base: position 3,180 of record CAWKNB010000018.1, read on the forward strand.
GAACGACACCTCGCCGCCCGGCTCGTGGGCAGCGACGGTTCGATCGTCACCACTGCGCGCTGGCCGACGCCCGAGCTGCCGAACGCGACCGGCGATCCGCGAATCGGTGCGCTCACCGCCGGAGCGCCGTGATGACGCTCTGGTACACGGCTCGCGGCGCCGGTCTGGCCGCGCTCGTCCTGCTCACCGTGTCGACCAGTCTCGGTGCGATGGTCTCCAGCGGCGGCCGATCCTCGAGCCGTCAGGCGAACCGCCGCTACGTCGTGCAGTACCTGCACCGGGTGAGCGCGGGTCTCGGGTTGCTGGTGCTCGGGGTGCACGTCGGCACCATCCTGGCCGACTCGTATTCCGGGGTCGGCTGGCGTGGCGCGATCGTGCCGTTCACCTCCGGCTACCGGCCCGGCTGGGTCGCACTGGGCACCATCGCCGTCTACCTGTTCCTCACCGCGGCCCTGCTCGGGCTGGCGCGTGGCCGGATGGCGGCCTCGCCGCGCGGCGCACGGATCTGGCGCGCGCTGCACTGTCTGGCCTACGTGGGCTGGTTCAGCGCCATGTGGCACGGCTTCTTCTCCGGCACCGACAGCCAGGTGGGCTGGGTGCGCCTGCTCTACCTCGGATGCCTGGTCGCCGTGGTCGCGACCGCCGCCGCTCGGCTCGCGACGGTGCGCTTCGGCCGGACCCGCACCGCTGCTCGTTTCGTCACGACCACGACACGTGGTCCGCAACCCGCCCTCTCGGAGGCAGTCCGGTGACCACCACACTCGACCAGCCCGCCGCCGTGCACACCGCACCCGTCGACGACGTCGATGCCTGGGTCATCGGCGGCGCCCGACTCCTTGCCGGGTTGTGCAACGGCTCGTCGCTCGACCTGCCCATGCACCTCGCGACCCACGGCCCGCTCCCGGGCACCGATCTCGACCACCTGCTGCACCTGCTCGACGCGATCGGTGGGTTGGCCGGGCGTGGGGGCGCCGGGTTCCCGCTGGCCACCAAGGTGCGCTCGCTCGCCGGTCGTCCCGGACGTCGCCGGGTCGTGGTCAACGGCACGGAGAGCGAGCCGGCCAGCTTCAAGGACCGGGTCCTGCTGCGGCGTGCGCCGCACCTGGTGCTCGACGGCGCGCTCGCCGCGGCCGGCGCCGTCGGGGCGCGTCGCATCACCGTCGCCGTGCACGACGATGCGACAGCAGGGCGAGTGCGTGCCGCCGCCGTCGAACGCCCGGACCGGCGCCGGATCGAGGTTCGCGTCATCGGCGGCGGCTTCGTCGCCGGCGAGGCCCGCTCCGTCGAGCGGGCCCTCGCCGGCGGTCCACCGCTGCCGCCCGGGACGGCGCACCCCGCCGAGCGCCGCCGGCACGCTGTTGTCGAACGCCGAAACCTTCGCGCAAGTGGCGATCCTGCTGCGCCTCGGACCGCAGCGGTTCGCCGAGACGGGCACGCCGGACGAGCCGGGCACGACCTTGCTGACCATCGGAGGCGCCGTCGCCCGGCCCGGCGTGATCGAGATCCCGCTCGGTGCGCCCCTGGGCGTGGTGCTCGCCGCTGCAGGAGCACCCGAGCACCCGCAGGCGGTCGTCGTGGGTGGCTATCACGGATCGTGGATCCCGCCGTTCGGCGAGCTGCGACTCTCCCGCGCCGGGCTGCGCCACGCGGGTGGCTCGTTCGGCGCCGGCGTCGTGCTGGTGCTCGACCAGGCCACCTGCGCGCTCGGCGAACTCGCCCGGGTGACGAATTGGCTGGCCGCGCAGTCCGCCGGACAGTGCGGTCCGTGCCATTTCGGCCTGCCGGCGCTCGCCCGCGACGTCGGTGCGCTGGTTGCCGGCGCGCCGGCCGTGGGTGCCGCCCTGGCACACGGCCGCGCGGTCGTCGGTCGGGGTGCATGCGCGCACCCCGACGGCACCGCCCGCTTCGTCACCTCCGGGCTGCATCTGCTGCGCGATGAGACCGAACGGCATCTGGCGCACGGCACGTGCGGGCGACCGGTACTCGGCCGCCTGCCGGTGGGGTGAGCGGCGTGCAGACATTGACGATCGACTGGACCCGATGCGACGGCCACGGGTTGTGCCGCGCGTTGCTGCCCGAGCGCATCGAGCTCGACGAGTGGGGCTTCCCGATCATTCACCGGCCGCACGTCGACGCCGACACCGATGCACCCGCGATGCGCCGCGCGGTCGCGGCCTGCCCGGCACTGGCACTTTCGATTACGGAATCAGCAACGCCCCCAGCAGCTGCCGGAGCGCGGTGAGCTGGGCGCGCATGTGCGAGTTGTCCGACGTCGAGCGGCACAGGAGGAAGGCACCCTCGAAGGTCACGAACACGTGGTCGGCGAGCGCATCGCAGTCGATCGCCGGTGGGCCGGGCAACTCCGCGAGCGCGGCGCGCAACATCTGCGACAGCGACGTACGCCATGCCGTGATCGCCTGACCGATCTGCGCGGCGGTGCCGCTGTCGACCAGCTGTCGCTCGGTGAGGATCGACACGTACAGGCAACTGGACTGCGCGGCCATCAGATCGTCGGCACCGGTCTCGAAGAACCGCACGAACTCGATGACCTGCTGCGCCGGGTCGTCGGTCAGGGTGGCCGCGTGCTCGAGCGCCGCCTCCAGGTGCGCGATGTCGGCGGCGGCGTACCGGTCGACGAGCGACTGCGCGAGGTCGAGCTTGGAGCCGAAATGGTGGAAGAACGCCCCCTTCGACGTGCCGGACTCCGCGATGACCTGATCGACCGACGTTGCGGCGAACCCGTTCTCGATCACCAATCGTTCGGCGGTGTCGAGGATCCGGGTGCGGGTCGGCGCACCATTCTTAGGCACAACTTAGATGTACCAGACCAGTTGGTCTGGTACAAACAGACCAGCTGGTCTGGTTCTCGAGCATGCGGAGGTCGTCATGGCGTTGCCCCAACTGGCCGGCCGGAGGATGGTCACCGACGGCGGCCTGGAAACCGACCTGATCTTCCACCACGGCGTCGACCTGCCGGAGTTCGCGTCGTTCCCGCTCCTCGACAACGCGGCCGGCCGTGAGCTGCTGCGCACCTATTACGACGGGTATGCCGCGATCGCCCGCGACGCCGGAGCCGGGTTGATGCTCGAGTCCGGCACCTGGCGGGCGAACCCCGATTGGGGCAGCCGGGTCGACTACTCCCCCGCCGACCTCGACCGGGTGAACCGGGCAGCCGTCGAGCACCTCTCCGAATTGCGCGAGCAGTATCGTGCGCAGCATCGACGACGTCGTGCTCTGCGGGACCGTCGGGCCGCGGGGCGACGGTTATCAGGCGGGTGAGCGACCCGATCCCGACGAGGCCGCGGACTATCACCACGCCCAGGTCGCGGCACTGTCCGCCGGCGGTGCCGACATCGTCACCGCGTACACCCTCACTGGCGCCGGCGAGGCGATCGGCATCGTACGCGCCGCGCGCGACGTCGGCGTGCCCGTGGCCATCTCCTTCACCGTCGAGACCGACGGTCGGCTGCCCGACGGCTCCACCCTCGCCGATGCGGTCGGCGCGGTCGACGCGGCGGCCGCGCCCGACTACTTCCTCGTCAACTGTGCGCATCCCACCCACGTCGCCGGCGGCCTGACCGAGGGCGCCTGGCGGCAGCGGATCGTCGGGCTGCGGTGCAACGCCTCGATCAAGAGCCACGCCGAACTCGACGACGCCGAGGATCTCGACGAGGGCGACCCGGCCGAACTCGCCTCGGCGCACCGGCAGTTGGAGCCGCTGCTGCCCAACCTGACCATCGTCGGCGGTTGCTGCGGCACCGACGCCCGGCACGTCGCCGCGCTGTGGGCCGACGCTGCTCGCTGAGTGGCGACTCAACGGAGTTCGAAGACCGCGTAGCCGAACGGTTCGGCCTGCACGTGCGCGTCGCGGACGGACACACCGGTGCCGGCAAGCAGGTGCGCTGTGCGCCCGTCGAGCTCGACCGATGCGGAGGCAGCCGCGCCGAGCGGGTTCACCACCACGAAATGCCGTTCACCACGCCGGTAGACCAACGGATAGCCGGCGTGCAGCACGGTGGTCGCCGCCCCGGTCCCGAGATCGGGCACCTGCTTGCGCAGCGCGATCAGGTCCCGCACGGTGTGCAGCACCGAACCGGGGTCGGCGAGTTGCGCGGACACGGTCGGCCGGCCGGGATCGGGGTCCTGCGGCAGGTACAGCTGCTCGACCGACGCCGCGGAGAACCCGGCATTGGGCGCGGCGTCGTCCCACTGCATCGGGGTACGGCAACCGCTGCGGTTGTAGTGCGGGTCCCAGACACTGCCCTCGTGATCGGGCATGCCGGGCAGGTAGCGCATGCCGATCTCGTCGCCGTAGTAGATCGCCGGCACCGTTCCCCAGGTGAGCAGGAACGCGTAGGCCGCGCCGAGTTGCTCGGCGGTGCGGGTGCCGCACGCGAGCCTGGAGAAGTCGTGGTCGGCGGTTGCCAGGATCACCGGCCGCGCAGGCGAGGTCGCCGCCCGGTGCTCGCGCCAGAGCCGATCGAACAGGCCGAAGGTGGCAGGCCCGTCGGGTCCGGCGGCGTCGAAGAAGCAGCCGCGGTAGTTCACCAGCCACGGCAGCACACCCGCGCCGCCGTTGTTGAACAGCGCGCTGTGGGCCTCGTGGATCGGGAGGAAGAAGTCGCCGTCGAAACCGCCACGCAGCCCGAAGTCCTCGGGCATCGGATACCCGCTCTCGGGCAGCAGCACTGCTTCGGGATATGCAGCGTTCATCCACGCGGTGAGTTCGCGCCACAGCTTCGCGGTCTCGCTCAGGCCCGGGTCGTCCTTGACCAGCGAGGTCGCCATGTCGACCCGGAAGCCCGCCACCCCGCGTTCGAGCCAGAACCCGATGATCTCGCGCAGTGCCGCGCGATTGGCCTGCGGCCCGGGCGCGTCGACGGCCTGCCGCCACGGTTGATCCGGATCGAGGCGCGCGTAGCCGAAGTTCAGGGCCGGCTGCTCGTCGTAGAAGTTCTTCAAATAGAAACCGGGACGCGGGCCCGGCGACGGCACGAATCCCGGGCCAGGTCGATCCGACCACACGTACCGGTTGTCGGCCGGGTCGGCGCACGCCGCGCGGAACCACGCGTGCTCGATCGAGGTGTGACCGGCGACGAGATCGAGCAGCACCCGCATGCCGCGTTCGCTTGCGGCTTCGACGATTCGCACGAGGTCGTCGTTGGTGCCGTAGCGCGGCGCTATCTGCAGGTAGTCCGACACGTCGTAGCCGGCGTCGCGGAACGGCGACGCGAAACACGGGTTGAACCAGATCGCGGTGACGCCCAGCCAGGCCAGGTGATCGAAGTGGTCGAGCACGCCCTGGAAGTCGCCCACGCCGTCGCCGTTGCTGTCGGCGAAGGACTGCGGGTAGATCTCGTAGAGGATCGAGTCGGGGAACCAGGCTGCCTCGGGGCGGGTCATCAGCCGATCACGAACGGGTCGCGGCTCTTGCCGGTGAGTTCCACCCAGATCGAGACTTCCTCGAGGTACTCGTTGACGGCGTTGATCCCGTTCTCCCGGCCGATCCCGGACAGGCCGAACCCGCCGAACGGCACCCCGGGCGCGACCGCGCGGTAGGCGTTGATCCACACGTTGCCGGCGCGGATCTGCCCGGCCACCCGATGCGCGCGGTGCACGTCCTTCGTCCACACCGCCCCGGCCAGCCCGTACGGCGTGTCGTTGGCCGCCTGCACGGCGTCGTCCTCGTCGGTGAACGTGTAGACCGACAGCACCGGGCCGAAGATCTCCTCGCGCACCACGGTGGCGTCGCGGCCGACGCCGGTGAGCACGGTGGGTTTGACGAACAACGCGCCGACGTCGTCGGCGGGACCGCCGCCGCACGCCACAGTGGCGCCGTCGTCGTCGACTGCGGTGCGCAGGAAGCCGAGCACCTTCTCGTACTGCGGCCGGTTCGCCACCGGACCCATCTCCGTGTCCGGGTCGGTCGGGTCGCCCAACTTGATCCTGTCGACCCGCTCGACGAGCTTCGCGACCAGCGCGTCGTGCACGCTCTCGTGCACGATCAGCCGCGACCCGGCCATGCAGGTCTGCCCGGTCGCGGCGAACACGCCGGCCAGCAGGCCGTCGCGCGCGGCGTCGAGATCGGCGTCCTCGAACACGACCTGCGGCGACTTGCCGCCGAGTTCGAGGGTGACCCGGTTCAGGTTCTGCATGGCCGCGGTGCCCACCGCGCGACCGGTGTTGGTGGAGCCGGTGAATGCGACCTTGTCGACGCCGGGATGCCCGGCCAGCGCCGCGCCGACCTCACGGCTCTGGCCGCACACGACGTTGAACACGCCGTCGGGGAAGCCGGCCTGGGTGACCAGCTGCGCGAAACCGAGCGTCGACACCGGCGCGTGTTCGGACGGTTTGACCACGACCGTGCAGCCGGCGGCGAGCGCCGGTGCGAGCTTCCAGGTCATCAGCAGCAGCGGCGAGTTCCACGGCGTGATCGCCGCGACCACGCCGACCGGCACCCGCTTGGTGTAGACGACGTAGTTGGGGTTGGGCGTCGGGATGGACCGGCCTTCGAGCTTGTCGGCGAGCCCCGCGTGGTAGCGGTACCAGGAGCCGAGGCCCTTCATCTGCCCGGACATCTCGCGCAGCAACTTGCCCGAGTCGGACACCTCGAGCCGGGCGAGCCACTCGGCGTTCTCGTCGATCTGGTCGGCGAGCCGGTGCATCAGCGCCGCGCGGGCGGCGCCGCCCATGGTCGCCCAGTCGCCCGACAGGGCGGCCCGCGCCGCGGCGACCGCGTCGTCGACGTCCTCGGCCGCAGCGTCCGGGATGACGGCCCAGGGCTTGCCGGTATAGGGATTTTGCGACTCCCAGGTCTTTCCGGAACGGGCGTCGGCCGGCTTGCCGCCGATGAGCATCGAGAAGTGCTGCAGGTCCGAGGTCATGCGCACACGATATTGAACCGGCACAAGGCGCGGCACGGTCGCTGACACAATGCGCGCTATGCACACACCGCCCGGGGCGCCGATCACGATCGCCACGTTGCCCAACCTGCGCGACGTGGGCGGCTGGCCGACCCACGACGGTCGCACCGTGCGCCGCGGGCAGCTGTACCGCTCGGTGGAACTGTCCAAGCTCGACGACGAGGGCCTGGCCGCGTTCACCACGCTGGGAGTGCGGACCGTCTACGACCTGCGCACCGAGTCCGAGCGGCGCGCCGAGCCGGACCGGGTGCCGACCGGTACCGCGCTCGTCGTGGCCGACGTGCTCGCCGACATGACGCTCGGGCTGCCGGCCCGGTTGCCGGACCTGTTCGACGACCCGGTGGGCACGACCGAGTCACTCGGCAACGGGCGTGCTGCGAAGCTGCTGACCCAGGCGTATCGCGACGTCATCCGACTGCCGAGCGCGCTGCACGGTTACCGCGTCCTCTACACCGGGCTCGCCGATGCCGATCGGCGCCCCGCGCTGATCCACTGCACCACGGGCAAGGACCGCACCGGCTGGGGTGCGGCGGCGCTGCTCATGCTGCTCGGCGTCTCCCCCGACGACGTGCAGCGTGATTACCTGCGCACCAACGACGAGTTGCTCCCCGCGCTGGCACCGATGTTCGACCGGTTCGCCGCCGGCGGCGGCGACCCCGCGCTGCTGCGCCCGTTGCTCGGTGTCGACACCGCGTATCTGGACGCGGCGCTGGAGGAGATGCGCGACCGGTTCACCACGATCGAGGGTTACTTCGCCGACGGCCTCGGCATCGACGCCGCGGGCCAGGAGCGCTGCGAGACACCTTCCTCGACTGAGCGGCCTCCCGTCCGCCGCGAGTAGGTTGGCTGGGTCGGAGCGAGTCGAAGGGGAGGTAGGCCGGGCGTGACGCCTACCCAGCTTCGGGCCTTCGCGACCGTCGTCCGACTGGGTTCGGTGAAGCAGGCCGCCGCCGAACTCGGGGTGTCCGAGGCCGCGGTGTCGCTGCACATCGGTCAGTTGCGCAAGGAACTCGGCGACAAGCTGTTCACCCGCACCGCCGCAGGGATCGCGTTCACCCCCGGCGGTCTGCGCCTGGCCAGCCGGGCCGCGGAGATGCTCGGCCTGCAGGACCGCACGGTCCTCGAGGTGAGCCAGGCCGGGCAGGGTCGACGGCTGCTGCGCGTTGCCGCGTCGAGCCTGTTCGCCGAGCACTCGGCGCCCGGCCTGATCGAGTTGTTCGCCGGGCGCGCGCACGATCTCGACGTCGAGCTCAGCGTCCATTCCGCCGGGCAGTTCGACCGGTTGCTCCGCACCCGCGCCGTCGACGTGGCGATCGGACCGCGCGCCCCGGCGGAGGCCACGGACGCGGCGCTGGCGGTCGCGCCGCTGCTCAACTACCAGGTGATCGTGGTGGCTGGTCCGGACGACCCGATCACGAAGGTCACCCCGTCGGTGGGCGAACTGCAGGAGCGGAACTGGCTGCTCGGGCCGTCGGCCGCAGATCACGCCGAGGTGGTCGCCGCGATGCTGCGCCGCCTGCAGGTACCCGAGAGCCGCCAGCAGATCTTCCAGAGCCAGGCCGCGGCCCTGGAGGAGGCCAAACGCGGCAATGGCGTTACCGCGGCCCTCGGCTTCGCGGTGTCGCGGGATCTGGCGAAGCACGACCTCGTCCGGCTCCAGGGCCAGCAGGTGCATGCCGCGGGCACGTGGCACATCTCGTGCCTCGACGAACGCAACGCATCGCCCGCCGCCGCCGAATTCATCCGGTTCGCGGCGACACCGCGCGCGACGCAGGCGATGTTGCGCGGGGCCGGCGTCACCGTCGGGCGGTTCCGGCCCTCGATCCACGTGACGCTGTGGAGTTGACTGCGTCGGGCAGGTTCGCGATCGCAGTGGCCAGCGATGCCACCGTGTCCACCGGCTCCAGCGCGTCGCAGTACGGCAGCGCGGCCGCCATGGCGGCCACGGTCGGCTCGAAGCCGGGCGAGGCCGCTCGCGGGTTGAGCCAGACGATGCGGTGTGCGCGCCGACGCAAGCGTGCCATCTCCCGCGGCCAGCGCCTGAGGTGGATCGCTGTCCCAGCCGTCCGAGCCGATGAGCACGATCGCACCGCGCACCGTGTTCCCGTGATGCGAGGCCAGCAGCGCTCGCACGTTGGTCGCGATCCGGGTGCCGCCGAACCGGTCGGTCACCTTCGCGGTGGCCTGCGCGATCGCCACTTCCGCCGATTTGTGCGCCAGCACGCTGGTCAGCCTCGTCAACCGCGTCGAGAACGCGAAGACCTCGGCGTCGGTGGTCAGGGCGAGCGCGCGCATCAGATGCAGGTAGGCCACCGCCTGCGCCTGCATCGACTGGCTGACGTCGCACAGCACCACGACACGGCGCGGCTTGTCCACGCGCCGGGTGCGGACGAGCCGGATCGGTTCCCAGCCCGTCGATCGCGAGCGGGCCAGCGTGGACCGCAGCGCGATGCGGTGTCCCCGGCGGTCGATCGCAACTCGACGGGTTCGGCGCCGTGGCCAAGCCCGTACCGCCGCTTGCAGGTAACCCTGCAGCCGGACGAGGTCGGCGTGGCTGAGCTCGTCGAAGGGCAGGTCGGCGAGGCGGGCCAGATCGCTTGGCAGCAGGTGCGGCACCACCGTGTCGACGTCGCTCCCGTCGTCGGGCACGGCGGTGGGCAGGGTGGCCCACGGCAGGCCGTCGGCCTCGACCTTCGCCGGCGCCGCGGGTGCCTGGTCCGTCCCGTCGTCGATGCTCGCCTTGCTGGGCGCGGCGCCGGTGCGTCGCGCGTTGGTGTCCAGCTTCAGCACGGCGTCCTCGAAGACCGCGGCGAACACGGCGTCGAAGACCGGCAGTTCGGCCAGCCGACGGACGAGGCACACCCGCGCGGTCCAGTACAGCCGCGTCCGCGTCGTCGGCGGCGACACCGCCAGAGCCTGGGTGAAATCGCCGATGGCCGGGAACCCGACGTTGCAGCCCCGCGCCCGCAGCCGGGCGGCGAGCGCCACGGTGAACGCCGCGCGGTCGATGCCACCGAGCACCGGCGGGGCGGTCATGACGGCGCGTCGGCGTAACCGAGCTCGTCGAGCGATTCGGTGATCACGATGCGGTCGTCGACCGTCTTCGCCAAGGCGCTGAGGGTTCGGACGATGTCCCCGCGCGCCAGGTCGGCGACGCCCAACGCGGCCAGCGCCGACACCCAGTCGATCGCCTCGGCCATGCCCGGCGCCTTGTCCAGATCCAGACCACGGACCCCGCCAACGAACTCGGTGGTCGACGCGATCAGCGGCTGCGCCGCACCGGGCACGCTGCGCCGCAGGATCTCCGCGGCGCGCGCCGGCGCCGGGAAGTCGATCCAGTGGTACAGGCAACGCCGCCGCAGCGCGTCGTGCAGCTCGCGGCTGCGGTTGGAGGTGAGCACCACGACCGGCATCCGATCGGCGACGAACGTGCCGAGTTCGGGGACGGTCACCGCACCCTCACCGAGGAACTCCAGCAGGAGCGCCTCGAACTCGTCGTCGGCGCGGTCGATCTCGTCGATCAGCAACACCGGAGGTGTCGGCCCGGCGTGCCGAACGGCGCGCAGGATCGGCCGTTCCTGCAAGAACTCCGCGGTGAACAGATCGGCGTCGGCAAGGGTCTCGTGCCGCGACTCGGCCAGCCGCACCGCGAGCAACTGACGCTGGTAGTTCCACTCGTAGAGGGCCTCGCCGACGGTCAGTCCCTCATAACACTGCAACCTGATCAGCGGCGTCCGTAGTGCATTGGACAGCGCGCGGGCGGCGGCGGTCTTGCCGACACCGGGCTCGCCCTCGAGCAGCAGCGGCCGCTGGAGGGTGACAGCGAAGTAGACGGCGGTCGCCATGCCCTCGTCGACGAGGTAGTCGGCGCCGTCGAGACGATGCCGCACCTCGTCGATGTCGGCGAACTGTCGTCACTCGGCGCGCCCGACGGACTCGGCGTAGCGGGCTCGGCAGCCCGGGCCCGCAGAACCAGTAGTCGTCACCGTCGACGGTCAGCTGCGGGGTCTGCGAGGTCACGGCCACGGTCATGCCGCAGATCGGGTCGATGACCTGCGCCGGCGCCGAGCGCACCGGCTCGGGCTCGCCGGCCGGTGTCGCCCGGCGCACCGCAGTGATCACCTCGGCGAGGATCGACAACGCCACCTCCGGCGCGGTGCGCGCGCCGATGTCGAGGCCGGCCGGTGTACTGATCCGCGCCCGCTCGTCGACGTCGAGGCCTAGTTCGTCGAGCACGCCCGCACCGCGGCGCGGGCTCGCGACCAACGCCACGTACCGCGCCCCGGCAGCGAGCGCCGCGCGGATGCGGCTCGCCCTCGTCGCGTCCGTGGCCGGCGATCACCACCGCATCGGTCCTGGCGATCGGCTCGCCCGAGCGCCATCGCGCGGTCGTGTACCCGAGCACCTCGCACAGCGCGACGAGCGCTTCGGCGACGGGCGTCTCTCCGACGATCCGCACGAGCGGCGGGGGCAGCATCGGCTCGAGAAAGATCTCCAGGGCCCCGCCCGACAGGCACGGATTGACCACGACCTGCGCCCCCGGCGAGTCCGGGAAGTCCGGCCCGCCGACGGGCAGTACCCGCAGCAGCATCGACTCGCCGCTGGCCAGGGCGTTCAGCGCAGCGCTGCGCACCGAGCTCTCGGCGCACTGACCACCGACGAAGCCCTCGATCGAACCGTCCTCGAGCACGATCGCGGCGTCGCCGGCCCGCGCCGACGACGGCACCTGCGCCCGCACGACGGTGGCCTGGACGAACGCGCGCGCCCTCGGCACTCAGCTCCCGCGCGCGCTGCGCCGTTCGCGAACTCATATCGGCGGTTGCGGGTGACCCTGCATGGCGTCCCAGACCCGCGACGGCGTCAACGGCATGTCGGCGTGCCGTACCCCGAACGGTTTCAACGCGTCCATCACCGCGTTGACCACGGCCGGCGGCGATCCGACAGTCGCCGACTCACCGACCCCCTTCGCGCCGATCGGGTGGTGCGGGGACGGGGTGACGGTGAACCCGGTCTCCCATTCGGGCACCTCGAGTGCGGTGGGCAGCAGGTAGTCCATCAGTGAGCCGCCGAGGCAGTTGCCGCTCTCGTCGAAGGCGATCATCTCCATCAACGCCATCCCGACGCCGTCGGTGAGGCCACCGTGCACCTGGCCCTCGATGATCATCGGGTTGATCCGGGTGCCGCAGTCGTCGACCGCGATGAACCGACGGACCTTGACCACGGCGGTGCCGGGATCGACGTCGACGACGCAGATGTAGGCGCCGTGCGGGTAGGTCAGGTTCGACGGGTTGTAACAGATCTGCGCCTCCAGCGCGCCCTCGACGCCTTCCGGCAGATCGCCGGCGCCGTGTGCCCGCATCGCGATCTCCTGGATGCTCACGGTCTTGCCCGGATCGCCCTTGACGTGGAAGGAGCCCTTGTCCCATTCGAGGTCGGCCACCGACACCTCGAGCATGCCGGAGGCGATGATGCGCGCCTTGTCGCGCACCTTGCGGGCCACGAGCGCCGCGGCTGCGCCGGACACCGGTGTGGAGCGACTGCCGTAGGTGCCGAGACCGAACGGCGTCTGGTCGGTGTCGCCGTTCACCACCTGGATGTCCGCCGGCGGGATGCCGATCTCCTCGGCGACGATCTGCGCGAAGGTCGTCTCGTGGCCCTGCCCCTGACTCATGCACGACACCCGCACCACGGCCTTGCCGGTGGGGTGCACGCGCAACTCGCAGCCGTCGGCCATGCCGAGGCCGAGGATGTCCATGTCCTTGCGCGGGCCGGCACCGACCGCCTCGGTGAAGAATGCGACGCCGATACCCATCAGCTCGCCGCGTTCGCGCTTCTCCGCCTGCTCGCGACGCAACTCGTCATAGCCGGCGATCCGCATCGCCTCGCGCATCGTCGGCTCGTAGTCGCCGGAGTCGTAGACCCACCCGGTCTTGGTCGTGTACGGGAACTGGTCCGGTTGGATGAAGTTCTTCATCCGCAGCTCGACCGGATCCATCTGCAGCTCGTAGGCCAGGCACTCGACGATGCGCTCGACCAGGTAGACGGCCTCGGTGATCCGGAACGAACACGCGTAGGCGACACCGCCGGGCGCCTTGTTCGTGTAGACGGCGGTCATCTTGCAGTACGCCGCTTCCAGGTCGTAGCTGCCGGTGAACACCCCGAAGAAGCCGGCCGGGTACTTCACCGGTGCCGCCGTGCCGTTGAACGCGCCGTGGTCGGCCAGCACGTGCGTGCGGATCGCCGAGGATCTTGCCTTCCTTGGTCGCCGCGATCTCACCGCGCATCACGTAGTCGCGGGCGAACCCGGTGCTGGTCAGGTTCTCCGAACGGTCCTCCATCCACTTGACCGGCTTGCCGGTCAGCAGCGACCCGACGATCGCGCAGACGTAGCCCGGATAGATCGGCACCTTGTTGCCGAAGCCGCCGCCGATGTCACCGGCCCGAATGCGGATCTTGTGTTCCGGCAGGCCGGCGACGATCGCGTAGAGCGTGCGGTGCGCGTGCGGCGCCTGCGTCGTGGAGTACAGCGTCAACTGCCCGTCGATGGCGTCGAAGTCGGCGACGGCGCCGCAGGTCTCCATCGGGGCCGGGTGCACCCGCGGGTAGACGATGTCCTGGCTGACGACGACGTCGGCCTTCGCGAACACCGCGTCGGTTGCCGCCTCGTCGCCGGTTTCCCAATCGAAACAATGGTTGTCGGTCTTGCCTTCGAGATCGTCGCGGATCACCGGCGCCGATTCGGCTCCAGCGCCTTGCGGACGTCGATGACCGGATCGATCGGCTCGTACTCGACGTCGATGAGCTCGAGCGCATCGCGCGCGGCGTAGCGGTCCTCGGCGACGACGAACGCGACCTCCTGGCCCTGGAAGCGCACCTTGTCGGTGACCAGCACGGCCTGCACGTCGTTGGACAGTGTCGGCATCCAGGCCAGACCCTTTTCGGCCAGCATCGCGCCGGTCACGACGAGCTTCACCTTCGGCAGCGCTTCGGCAGCGGTCGTGTCGATGCGACACCAGGCGTGGCGTGCGCCATCGGCGCCCGCAGGATCGCGAGGTGCAGCATGCCCGGTAGCTGCACGTCGTCGAGGTAGCGGCCCTTGCCGCGGATGAAGCGCGGGTCCTCCTTGCGCAGCATCCGGCCGTGCCCGACCGGCTTCTGGTCGTTGTCGACGAACTCGGTGACCCGCGGTTCTTCCACGGTGGTCATGACGCACCTGCTTCCACGACGGCAGTGCGGGTGCCGGCCTGTTCGGCGGCGGCCCACTGGACGGATCGCACGATGGTCGTGTAGCCGGTGCAGCGGCAGATCTGCCCGCGAGATCGCCTCGCGGATGTCGTGGTCGCTCGGATCGGGGTTGCGGTCGAGCAGCGCCCGGGTGGTCATCAACATGCCCGGCGTGCAGAAGCCGCACTGCAGTCCGTGACAGGCCATGAAACCCTGCTGGATCGGATCGAGCTCGCCGCCCTGCTCGAGCCCTTCGACCGTGCGGACCGAGTGGCCGCCGGCCATGGCCGCGAGCACGGTGCACGACTTCACCGGCTCGTCGTCGAGCCACACCACACAGGTGCCGCAGTTGCTCGTGTCGCAGCCCCAGTGGGTGCCGGTCAGCCCGAGGTGATCGCGCAGGAAGTGCACGAGCAGCAGGCGGCCCTCGATCTCCCGGGTGACCTCTTCGCCGTTGACGGTCATCGTCACTTGCATGTCAGGCCCCTTCGTGGATTCGGGCGACTGCACGTCGCAGGGCGCGCCGGGTCAACTCGTCGGCGAGGTGTCGCTTGTACTCCTCGCTGCCGCGCATGTCCGTGGCCGGATTGCACGAGCGCGCCGCGATCTCACCCGCCTGCGCGTACAGCTCCTCGGACGGCGCGTTGCCGCGCAGGGCAGCGGAGATCTCCGGGATGCCGGCGGTGTTCGGTCCGACGGCAGCCAGCCCGACCCGGGCATCGGCGATGACCTCGCCGTCGAGCCAGACCGCCGCGCCGGCGGACACCACGGCCCAGTCCCCGCGCGCCGCTCGACCTTCTCGTAGGCACTCGAACCGTTCGGCCGCACCGGGAACCGGACCTCGACGAGCATCTCGGCGTCGCCGACCGCGGTTTCGTACGGGCCGCGGTGGAAGTCCTCCATCGAGACGACGCGTTCGCCGTCGGTGTTGCGGATGACGCAGCTGGCACCGAGCGTGGTGCACACGGCCGACAGGTCCTCGGACGGGTCGGCCTGGCACAGCGAGCCGCCGAGCGTGCCCCGGTTGCGTACGACCGGATCGGCGATGACCCGTTCGGCGTCGGCGAAGATCGGGAAGGCACGCGCCAGGTCGGCCGACTCCAGCAACTCCCGGTGCCTGGTCATCGCGCCGATGCGGATCTGGTCGGTCTCGACGGTGATGTAGCCGAGTTCGGAATGCAGCTCGTTGATGTCGATGAGGTACTCGAAGTTGGCCAGCCGCAGCTTCATCATCGGCAGCAGGCTGTGGCCGCCGGCGACCAACCGCGCGCTGTCGCCCAGTCGGTCGAGCAAGCCGATCGCATGATCGACACTTGTGGCCCGCTCGTACTCGAACGGCGCGGGTACCTGCATCCGAACCCCCTTGTCCGGCCCGTTGCACGGTCATCGGGCGCTGCCCGCACCCTCTGCTGGCGGCGGGGGCCTGTCAACGGGGACCTAAGCTCTCCCTTAATTCGGCATTGACGCGGAGATCGCTTCGCTCGCATGCTCCCGAGGAGAGGAGGCGCGCGATGTCGGCACCGGAGCAGCTGCGGTGGGTGCTCGCGGTCGCTCATGCTGCCGTTGCCGCGTATCACGCCGCCGGCTGGATCGCCGCGCGGCGGCCGCAACCGCGGTCGGATCGATTCGAGCTGACACATTTCGCGATGGGCATCGTGCATGGCGTCGATGCTGGTCGCGACGTTGCCGCGGCTCGCGCAGCACGTCGCTGCCGGCGCTTTCCTGCCGTGCTCGTCTGGTTTCTCACCGATGCGATTCACAGCTACATCTGGGCCGGCGCGGCCGCTGCGCGGCCGCCCGCGCTGCAGGTGCCCATCTGCGCGGCGATGGCGTACATGCTGCTCGCCCCGTTGGTGGCACACGCCCGCAATGCCTGGCATGGCACACGGCGGCGGCGCTGCTGGCCTGCTTGCCGCCGTGCTGGCCGTCGCCGTCGCGCTGCCGGCCCTGGCTGCAGCCGTGCTGGACCGTGCGACCGATGCGCCAGGCACGACGCGCGGTGCGCTGGGCATCGGCTGCCAACTGGCGATGACCGGGACGGCCGTGGTGATGCTCGCCGCGAGTTGATCTGAGAATAACCTATCTGTGAACTTGATAAGAATCCAACAGCTACTTAACCTGCGGTTATGAGTGTCGGCTCGGGGCTACGGCGCCTCGGGGATCCGCATGGCAAGACCGAGCGGCAGTGGGTGACCGCAATGCGGCGCTGTCCGAACGAGGTCCGAGACCTCGACGACGGGACCCGGCTGCTTCGATGGCGTTCGGGCAGGTACCTGCGCCAGCACATCGACGTCGTCTTCGATCGGCAGCACCTGTTCGTGGAGATCTCGAACCGCTACCAGTGCTGATGCGCTTGGATCGGCGTCGTGATCGACAGCGCGCCGGTGACGATCCGCGCCGCACGACCGATTGATCTGCCGGCGCTGCGCCGTCTGTTCGCCCTGACGCTGGAGCGCGAACCGGTCCAGCGCGCCGCGCTCGCCGAGCTGCTGCTCCACCGGGAGAGCGCCGCGACGCTGGTGGCCGTCGCCGGGGCCGAACCGATCGGCTGCGTGTTCACCTCGCGCGACGCCGCCCGCGGCCACATCGACGGCTTCGCGGTGCACCCGAGCCGGCAGCGCACCGGCATCGGCACCCGGTTGCTGGACGCGGCGGCAGCACGGCTGCGGGCCGACGGCGCGCTGACGATCACGATCGGTGACAACGCCGCGACGGCCTATGCCTGGCCGGGTATCGATCCGGGCTACCCGGCCGCGATCGCGTTGGCCGAGCGGTGCGGCTTCGTGCGCAGCGGGACCGCCGCAGAACATGACTGTCGAGCTCGCCGGCTGGGTGGCCGGCGAGCACCGGGCGGTCGCAGACGGGTTGGTGGTGCGACGCGGTGAGCGCGGCGACCGTGACACCCTCGACGCCTTCATCGCGGCCCGGTTCGACGCCGTCTGGCGCCGGGAGGCGGCACGTGCGCTCGACCACTCCCCGGCCACGGTGTTCCTCGCCCACCTCGACGGCCGGCTGGCCGGGTTCGCCTGCCACGGCGTGTACCGCGTCGACTGGTTCGGGCCGATCGGCGTCGACCCGCGCCATCGCCACGCGCGGGTCGGGCAGGCGCTGCTCGAGACCTGCCTCGACGATCTGGCCGCCGCCGGGATGGCGGCGGTCCAGATCGGCTGGATCGGGCCGGCTGACTTCTACCGGCGCACGGTCGGCGCGCGCTGCGAGCGGACGTTCGTCATGTACCAGCGCCCGGCCTGATCACCCACCGGTGATCACCGCCCCGCCGCTTCCAGCGCCGGGACGACCGTGCCCGCGGGTTGGTCGGCCTCTCCGTGGCTGTTCGCGGTCCGCAACGCGACGACCGCGGTCGCCAACAGAAACATGCTCTCGGCAAGCAACGCGCGCCGGAATCCGCCGGTGAGTGCGTCGTCGGGCGCGGCGTGCCCGGCGAACAGATGGTCGGTGCGCGCGGTCGCGATCGCGGAGAAGATCGCCAACCCGAGCGCGCCGCCCACCTGCTGCGCGGCGTTCACGAGCGCAGCTGCGAGCCCGGCCCGGTCGGCGGAGACGCCGGCATTCGCCGCGGTCACCACCGAGACGAACATGGCGCCGAGGCCGAGCGAGACGATCATCATGCCGGGCAGCAGGTCGCTCACGTAGGAACCGTCGGCCGGGATCCGTGAGAGCCAGTACATGCCTGCGGCACCGATGAGCGCGCCGCCGACGATGAGCGGCCGGCTGCCGATCCGGTTGAGCAGTTGCGAGCTGATCCCGGCCGCCACCGCGACGCCGGCCGTGAACGGCAGATAGGCGGCGCCGGTCTGCAGCGGCGAGAAGGACAGGACGTTCTGCATGTAGAGGGTCAGGAAGAAGAACATCGAGATGATCCCGGCTGCGGCAACCAGCATGGTGACGTTGGCCGCGGCCAGCCCGCGCACCCGGAAGATCGACAGCGGTACGAGGGGGTTGGCGCTGCGCCGCTCGTTGACGATGAACGCGAACAGCAGTACACCGGCGGCGACCAGTTCACCGATGGTGCGGGCCGAACCCCAGCCCTGGTCCGGGGCCTTGACCAGGGCATAGACGAGCAACAGCATGCCGCCGGTCACCAGCACGGTCCCGGCGAGGTCGAAGTTGCGCAGGACAGCGGCACGCCCGGCGGGCCGCTCGCCGGGGATCAGGCGAAACACGGCGATCAGGAGCACTGCGGCGATCGGCGGGTTGACGAACAACACCCACCGCCAGCCCGGGCCCTCGGTCAGCAGGCCGCCGAGGAACACTCCGGCCGCCGATGCGAGGCCGGCGACCCCGCCCCAGACGCCGAGGGCGGTGTTGCGGTCCTTGCCCTCTCGGAAGTTCGTGGTGAGCAGCGACAGCGCCGCGGGCAGCATCAGCGCTGCGCCCAGGCCCTGCGCGAGCCGGGCGGCCACGAGCAGGCCGGCGTCCTGTGCGAGCCCGCCGACGAGCGACGAGACCGCGAACACGGCGGTGCCGGTGACCAGCACCCGGCGCCGGCCGAGAAGATCGCCGGCGCGACCGCCCAGCAGCATGAACCCGCCATAGGTGAGCAGATAGCCGGACAGCACCCACTGCAGATCCTGGACCGAGAAGCCCAGGTCGGCGCGGATGTCCGGGAGCGCGATGTTGACGATCGACGCATCGACGAAGTCGAGGAACGCGATCGCGCACAACAGCGCGAGGGTCAGTTTGCCGCGGCGCGTCGCCAGGAACGACGGCGCGGCGGTGGTCGACGACATCAGGGGTTACCTCCGTACGCGGTGAGCGCGACACAAGCTGTGTCGTAGAGGTGACGGGTCGGCCGCGGTCGTCGTGACGAGGTGTGAGGTATCCCCGGACGTGTCACATCGGGGCGATGTGTTTCGTCAGGGTGGTGGGCGCGGGTGCGCCCGTCAGTCGACGGTGCGGGCGCGCTGGTCGAAGTCCGCGGTGTCGGGCGGCACCACGCACACCAGCAGTCCGGCCGGGTCGCGCAGCACCACCCAGGACAGGTGCCGGGAGACCTCGGTCGCCCCGAGGCGTAGCAGCCGCGCGACCTCGGCCTCGACGTCGTCGGACTCGATGTCGACGTGGTATCGCGCCACGTCCGAACCGATGTCCTGCAGCCCCACGACGCAGCCTGCCGCCGGATCGACGAGTTCGGTGAACTCGGCGTAGTCCTTCAACGGCCGGGCATCCGTGTCCAACGCCCGCGCCCAGAACGCAGTCTCCGCGGCCAGGATGTCGGTGGGAACGTCGATCACGACCTCGCGCAGCGCGATCCGGTGAGCCATACGGTGATTGTGGCGCTGCTCAACGGCGCGCCGCCCGGCGGGCGCGCGCTCGGCGCTGCGCGGCGACCCGGCGGCCGTCGCGGCGCAGCTGCTGCTCGTCGAAGCCGTGCTCGAGCGCACCGAGGGCGGCCACCAGATATCCGCGCAGCGCGGCTTCCCCGCTGGCGGCCCAGTCGGCGTAGGCAGCGCGGCAGGCCGCGAACACACACCGGCCGACCACGGACGGGTACAGCGAGTCCGCCGACAGGCCGGTGCGGGCGGACACGAACTCGGCGACGACCTGCTCCCACTTCTCGTAGTGCAGTGTGGCCGACGCCTGCAGCGCCGGCACCGTGCTGATCAGTGCCATCCGGGCGCGCAGATCGGGCAGGTCGGCCGGGCCGTAGCGGTTGCCCAGCAGTACGGCGTCGCGGATGGCCACCATCATCGGCACGTCGTCGGCGGCGTCGGCCAGCGACTCACGGATCGCGCCCACGTGCCGGTCGAAGTCGTACCAGAGCACGGCCGCCTTGGTCGCGAAGTACCGGAAGAAGGTGCGGCGACCGACACCGGCGGCCGCAGCGATCTCGTCGACGGTGGTCTCGTCGAACCCGTTGCGATCGAAGAGCCGCAACGCGGCCCGAGCAAGTTCGTCGTGCGTGGTCACCGGCGGCCGCCCGCCCACCGACCCGACGCGACTCATGGACCGTTCCCTTCGGCAATGCCTGCATCTACCGGGTTCACAGCACCGCAGTCCTTGTGCCGGCGCGGCCGTCCGGTTAGCTTTCGAACTACGGCACTTGGTGTCACAACCAGCATTGCGCGCCACGCAGATGTGCACAAGACAGGACGGAGATCTCGCATGGGCAAGCTCGAGGGCAAGGTCGCCTTCATCACCGGCGCGGCCCGCGGACAGGGCCGCAGCCACGCCGTTCGTCTCGCCCAGGAAGGCGCCGACATCATCGGCATCGACCTGTGCGCGCAGATCGAATCGGTCGCGTACCCGATGGCCACGCCCGACGAACTGGCCCAGACCGCGCGCGAGGTCGAGGCGCTCGACCGGCGCATCTACGTCGCCCAGGCCGACGTGCGCGACGACGCCGCGCTGCAGGCCGCCTTCGACGCCGGCGTCGCCGAGATCGGGCCGGTCGACATCGTGCTGGCCAACGCCGGGATCGCACCGATGTCGCTCGAGGAACCGCGACACGCGTGGCAGGACGTCATCGACACCAACCTCACCGGCGTGTTCAACACCGTCGAGGCGGCGATCCCGTCGATGATCGAGCGCGGTCAGGGCGGCGCGATCGTGCTCACGAGTTCCACCGCGGGCAACAACGGCATCGGCGGTCCGACCCGCGGCGGCCTCGGCTACACGGCCGCGAAGCACGGGGTCGTGGGCCTCATGCGTTCCTACGCCAACAACCTCGCGCCGCACTCGATCCGGGTGAACACCGTGCACCCGACCGGCGTCAGCACGCCGATGGTCGTCAACGACGTGATGATGGAGTTCCTCGCCCAGGACCCCTCGCTGTCCAACTCGATGGCCAACGCGCTGCCCGTCGACATGGTCGAGGCCGTCGACATCTCCAACGCGATCGCATGGCTGGTGTCCGACGATGCGCGATACGTCACCGGCGTGATGCTGCCGGTGGACGCGGGCTTCACCAACAAGAAGTGAGGCAATGATGGCCGGACGGTTCGAGGGCAAGGTCGCATTCATCACCGGCGCCGCGCGCGGGCAGGGCCGCAGTCATGCGGTGCGGCTCGCGCAGGAGGGCGCCGACATCATCGCCGTCGACCTGTGCGCCCAGATCGACTCGGTGCCCTACCCGATGGGCACCGCCGACGACCTCGCCGAGACCGTTCGGCAGGTCGAGGCACTCGACCGGCGCATCGTGGCCACCCAGGCCGACGTGCGCGACCTGGCAGCGGTCACCGCCGCTGTCGACGACGGGTTCGCACAGCTCGGCCGGATCGACGTCGTCAGCGCCAACGCCGGCATCTTCTCCGTCGGTCCCACGCACGAGTTGGCCGAGGACACCTGGCAGGACATGATCGACGTGAACCTGACCGGTGTCTGGCACGCGGTGCGGGCGGCCATCCCGCAGCTGATCGCAGGCGGGCGCGGCGGCTCGATCGTGATCACGAGTTCGGGTGCGGGCCTGAAAGGCTTCCCCAACGTCGCGCACTACGTGTCGGCCAAACACGGTGTCGTCGGCTTGATGCGCACCCTTGCCCTCGAGCTCGCGCCGCACTGGATCCGGGTGAACTCCATTCACCCCACGAACACCGACACCGACATGATCCAGAACGACGCGATGTACCGGCTGTTCCGACCCGATCTGGACAACCCCACCCGCGCGGACTTCGACGCCGGAGCGCGCGAGATGAACGCGCTGGATCTGCCGTGGGTCGAGGCCATCGACATCACCAATGCGCTGCTGTTCCTCGCGTCCGACGACGCGCGCTACATCACCGGCGTGGCACTGCCCGTCGACGCCGGCTTCTTCGTCAAGTGAACCACGACAGACAGGAACGAGACATGGCAGGAAGAGTCGAGGGCAAGGTTGCCTTCGTCACCGGCGCGGGGCGTGGGCAGGGCCGTAGCCACGCGATCCGCCTCGCCGAGGAGGGCGCCGACGTCATCGCCGTCGACGTCCTCGAGGACTACGCCACCGTGCAGTACGGCATGTCCACGCAGTCCGACCTCGACGAGACGGTGCGCGCGGTCGAGGCGCTCGATCGACGGATCATCGCCCGCAAGGCCGACGTGCGTGACGTCGACGCGCTCACCGGCGTGCTCGCAGAAGGCGTGAGCGAGCTGGGCCGGCTGGACATCGTGTGCGCCAACGCCGGCATCTGCACCGTGCAGGCGTGGAACGAGGTCACCCCGCAGGTATGGCAGGACACGCTGGACACGAACCTCACCGGCGTGTGGAACTCGATGACCGCCGCGGTGCCGCACCTGATCGACAGCGGCGGTGGTTCGATCATCGCGACGAGTTCGACCGCCGGGATCAAGGGCCTGCCGTTCCTGGCGCCCTACGTCGCCGCGAAGCACGGTGTCGTCGGCATCTGCCGGTCGTTGGCCAACGAGCTCGCCGAGCACCGCATCCGGGTCAACACCGTGCACCCCACCGGCGTCGACACTCCGATGGTCGCCGGGCTCGGTGGCCTGGACCCGCTGCTGCAACGTGACCCGAACCTCGGCCCGATCTTCATGAACACCTATCCCGTCGAGATCGTCGAGGCACGCGACATCAGCAACGCCGTCCTCTTCCTCGCCTCGGACGAGGCGCGTTACGTCACAGGTCTCGAGTTCACGGTGGACGCGGGTAATACCATCCGGTGACCAACCGGTCGGTATCTGAATTGGAGACACCCGCGATGGCAGGAAGAGTCGAGGGCAAGGTCGCCCTCATCACCGGCGCAGCGCGCGGGCAGGGCCGCAGCCACGCCATCCGGCTCGCGCAAGAGGGCGCCGACATCATCGCCGTCGACATGTGCGCCCAGATCGAGTCGGTGCCCTACCCGCTCGCGCAGCCGCGTGACCTCGAGGAGACCGTGGCCGCCGTGGAGGCGCTCGACCGCCGCATCGTGTCGGCACGGGCCGACGTCCGCGACGGGCCGGGCCTGCGCGCCGTTCTCGACGACGCGGTGGCCGAACTCGGCAAGCTCGACATCGTCTGCGCCAACGCCGGGATCCTGTCCGTCGGCACGGTGGCCGAACTGCCGGCGCAGGCCTGGAAGGACATGATCGACGTCAACCTGACCGGCGCCTTCAACACCGTCCAGGCCGCGATCCCGCACCTCATTGCTGCCGGTGGCGGCGGCTCGATCATCATCACCAGCTCGTCGCTCGCGTTGCGCGCCGCCGGCAACCTCAGCCATTACAACTCGGCCAAGGACGGCCTGATCGGGCTGATGCGCACCGCGGCGCTCGAGCTGGCGCCGCACTTCATCCGGGTCAACACGATCCACCCCACCACCGTCGACACCGACATGATCCAGAACCAGATGAACTACAAGCTGTTCATGCCCGAGGCCGACAACCCGACGCGCGACGAGGTCGTCCCGGCCTACAAGACCCTCAACGCGCTGCCCATCCCGTGGGTGGACCCGATCGACATCTCCAACGCCGTGCTGTTCCTGGCCTCCGACGAGGCCCGTTACATCACCGGCATCACCATGCCGGTCGACGCCGGCTTCGCGCTGATCTGAGGGGAAGCAGATGCCAGGACGGGTCGAGGGCAAGGTCGCATTCATCACCGGCGCAGCTCGCGGGCAGGGCCGCAGCCACGCCATCCGGCTGGCCCAGGAGGGGGCCGACATCATCGCCGTCGACCTGTGCGAGTCGATCGAGTCGGTGACACCGTTCTATGCCGGCGCCACCGAGGCCGATCTGGCCGAGACGGTTCGCGCGGTGGAGGCGCTGGACCGGCGCATCGTGGCGACCAAGGCCGACGTGCGCGATTACGCCGCGTTGAAGTCGGCGCTCGACGACGGCGTCGCGCAGCTCGGGCACGTGGACATCGTCTCCGTGAACGCCGGCATCTTCGAGTTCGGCAACCCGGCGCACGAGGTGTCCGAGCAGGAGTGGTCGGACATCCTGAGCATCAACCTGACCGGCGCGTGGCACACGACCAAGGCCGTGACCCCGCACCTGATCCAGCAGGGGACCGGCGGTTCGATCATCCTCACCAGCTCCACGCTCGGCCTGAAGGCCGCGCCGTTCGTCGTCTCCTACACCACCAGCAAGCACGCGGTGGTCGGGTTGATGCGCACCCTCGCGTTGGAGCTCGCCCCGCACCGCGTCCGGGTCAACACGGTGCACCCCTGTGGCGTGGAAACCGACATGATCATGAACGAGGCGTCGTGGCGGTTGTTCATGCCCGACATCGAGCACCCGACGATCGAACAGGGTGCGGCGGCCTACCAGGCGACCAATGCCCTGGAGGTGCCGTGGGTGCAGCCGGTCGACGTGAGCAATGCCGTACTGTTCCTGGCCTCCGACGAGGCGCGCTACGTCACCGGCACCGAGCTCAAGGTCGACGCCGGTTTCACCACCAAATAGGTCGAGGGAGACACACATGCCAGGACGGGTCGAGGGCAAGGTCGCATTCATCACCGGCGCGGCACGCGGGCAGGGCCGCAGCCACGCCATCCGGCTGGCCCAGGAGGGCGCCGACATCATCGCCCTCGACCTGTGCGAGTCCATCGAGTCCGTGACGCCGTACTACCCCGGCGCCACCGAGGACGACCTCGCCGAGACCGTGCGAGAGATCGAGGCGCTCGACCGGCGCATCGTGGCCACCAAGGCAGACGTCCGGGACTACTCCGCCGTCAAGGCGGCACTCGACGACGGCATCGCGCAGCTCGGGCACGTCGACATCGTCGCCGCGAACGCCGGCATCTTCGAATTCGGAAACGCTTCGCACGAGGTGTCCGAGCGGGAGTGGGCCGACGTCCTCGACATCAACCTGACCGGCGTCTGGCACACGACCAAGGCCGTGACCCCGCACCTGATCGAGCAGGGCACCGGCGGGTCCATCATCATCACCAGTTCGACCGCGGGCATCAAAGGCACTCCCTACGTTGCCGCCTACACCGCCAGCAAGCACGCGGTGGTCGGCCTCATGCGCACCCTCGCGCTGGAACTCGCACCGCACCGGATCCGGGTCAACACGGTCCACCCCACCGGCGTGGAGACGAACATGATCATGAACGACGCCACCTGGCGGCTCTTCATGCCCGATGTCGAGCACCCCACCAAAGAGCAGGCCGAAGCTGCGTTCACCCCGACCAATGCGCTCCCGGTGCCGTGGGTGCAACCGGTCGACATCAGCAACGCCGTGCTCTTCCTCGGCTCGGACGAGGCGCGGTACGTCACCGGCACCGAGCTCAAGGTCGACGCCGGCTACACGATCAAGTAGGGATCAGCCAGGTGAGTGCGACTGTCGCGTCGTTGACCGAGGCCCGGCGGCGCATCGCTGCGCGCATCGTCGGACGCGAGCGCGAGCTGGACCTCGTCCTGGCTGCCATGGGCGCCGGCCGCGACATCGTGCTGGAAGGACCGCCCGGCACCTCGAAGACCACCCTGCTGCGCGCGATCACCGCCGAGTGGGGCATCCCGTTGGTGTTCGTCGAGGGCAATGCGGACCTGACACCGGCGAAGCTGGTCGGTCACCACAACCCGGCCCGGGTGCTGCGTGAGGACTACAGCGCGGAGAACTTCGTCGACGGCCCGCTGCTGGAGGCGATGCGCGCCGGCGGCTTCCTCTACATCGAGGAGTTCAACCGCGCACCGGAGGACACACTCAACACCCTGCTCACCGCCATGGCAGAACGCGAGGTCGCGGTGCCCAGAGTCGGTCGCGTGACGGCCGTGTCGTCGTTTCGGGTCGTCGCGTCGATGAACCCGTTCGACAATGTCGGCACGACCCGGCTCTCGACGAGCGTGCACGACCGGATGTGCCGCCTCGCTATCGGGTATCAGGACGAAGCCGCCGAGCGCGGCATCGTCGCCCTCCGAGCCCCGCTGTACGAATCGCCCGTGTCCGCCGGCCTGGGCCCGACCTTGATGGCCGACGCGGTAGCCGTGACCCGGGCAACCCGCGAGCATCCCGACCTGCGGCAGGGCAGCAGCGTCCGGGGCGCGATCGACCTCACCCTGGTTGCCGCCGAACTGCTGGCACTGCGCGGCATCGACCACGCCGGTGAAGGACGGATCGGCACCGACGACACCCCTCGCCGCCGCTACGCCGACACGGTCTATGACGCGATGGTGGTCGCATTGTCCGGCCGCATCCACCTCGACGAGACCGCGGAGAGCACGCCCGAGGCCGTGCTGCGCCAGATCTGGGAAGACCACTTCCTGCTCGCGCCGGCAACCGCCGAGCCCGGTTGAAGAGCCGTCGAGGCCGACTCGCCGATCCAGCGCCGCGCCGAGCGGCCACCCGAACGCCGCGGGTTGCGACCGCTGCGGCGCAAACCCAAGCAACTCGACGCCGACCCCACGTTGTTCGACGCGGCCGCGGGCGGCGGCGGCACGGTGCTGACCGCCCGTGGCGCGGGGACCCGCCGACCGGCGAACGCCGCTCGAGGCAGCGGCGCCCCCGGCACGACTGACGAGCCGGCCCGGTTGCTCACCGAGATCCCGGCCGACGCCGAACCGGATCCCGCCGTCGCCGCCCAGGCGCGGCGCATCGCGGAACGCCTCGCGGTCCCCCGGCCCCGCCGCGACATCACCGCCCGGCGCGGCATCGGCGAGCTCGCCAGCGTGCGGTACCGCGGCAACTCCGACGACATCGACCTCGACGCCACCCTGGAGAACCTCGTCGAGCACCCGATGCCCGAGGACGACGACATCATCGTTCGCGACCGGGTCCGGACCCGCCGCTCGGTGGTGCTGGTGGTCGACGTCTCGGGCTCGATGCGCGGCGAGCGGGTCCGCACCGCGGCCGCAACCGTCGGCGCGCTGGCGTCGGAACTGGCCCGCGACGATCTCGCCGTGATCGCGTTCTGGTCCGACGCGGCGCTCCTGGTGCCACTGGGCCATCGCGTGTCGTCCACGCGCTTGCTGGACACGCTGCTGCGGATCCCGGCGCGCGGACTGACCAACATCGATTTCCCCCTGCGCATCGCCCGCCGCGAACTGGCTCGGGTGCCCGCACGCGACGCTCGGGTGCTGTTGTTGTCCGACTGCGTCCACAACGCCGGCCCGGATCCCCGCTCGGCTGCGGCCGGGCTCGCCCGCCTGGACGTGCTGCTCGACACGTCGGGTGAACAGGACGAACTGCTCGCCCACGACCTGGCCCGCCTCGGCCGCGGGCGGCTGGCGCGCATCCGCGGATACCGCGATGTCGCGCCTGCCGTGTCTGCCATGTTCACCTGACCCCGTCGGTGCCCGAATCGCGGCTCTGTCGACTATCCGACCGGCCGTCCCGCTTGTGACCGTGCAGCGTGCGCTCATACGGTCGACTCGCTTGCCGGGTGCCGGCCCGGAACGGATCGGGAGGTACGCGTGAGCACCGTCATTCTTCGCCTCAACGAGGGCGACGCAACGGTCACGACCTATGTCGACAGGCTCAAGAAGGCGAACAGCGGCGCCGCGGTGATCACCGTGAAAAGCGGCGTGGACAGGCTCGGGAACATGAAAAAAGGCGATAAGTTGATCTTGGTCGGGCACGGCAACAGCAAGAGCCTGGGCAAGCTGACCGCACAGCAGCTGGCCGAGCTGTTCAGCAAGCACGACCTTCCCTCGGGTGTGAACATCGACCTGGTCGCCTGCAAGAGCGGCGCGGGAGGTGCCCCCCTCGCGCTGGAGCTCAAGACCCAGTTGGTGAGCAAGAAGATCGTTCCGGGCCAGGTCACGGGCGGCAGCAACAACATGCGGGTGAAGCGGGACGGCACGCCCTACACGAAGACCCCGGGCGACACGGGGACCGAGATCCACGCCGGGACCGAGACGGTGCAGACGCCCTGGGGCGAGCGCCGCCGAAATGTGGACCCGAGGTACCGCACGAGCTGAGCCCATCGCGGGTAGACCGCGGGTATGACCGAAGACCGAAAGGTCGTGCCCGTGCCGGCCCGTCCCGAGTTGCTGGGTGTGTACCTGAACGATCATCTGGCCGGCGCGGCGGCCGGCACCGCGTTGGCCGATCGGCTCGCCGGCTCGCATCGCGACACCGCGGCGGGCGCGGAACTGAGCCAACTCGCCACCGAGGTCGCGGAGGATCGCGAATCACTCATCGCCATCATGAGCGACGTCGGTGTCAACCGCACGCACTACAAGGAGCCGGTCGCGATCCTGGCCGAGCGGCTCGGCCGGTTCAAACCCAACGGCTCCCTGCTTGCGCGTTCGCCGCTGTCGTCGGTCGTCGAGCTCGAGGCCATGGCCCTGGGCGTCACGGGCAAGCGGGCGGGCTGGCGCACATTGCGCGAGCTCAGCGCCTCCGACACCCGCCTCGACGTCGGCCGGATCGACGAGCTGATCGCGCGCGCCGAGCGGCAGTTGGCGTTGCTCGAGCGACTTCGGATTCAGGCGGTTGTCGAGGCGTTGGGCCGCTGAGCGCCGCGGCGCAGCGCGAAACCTGACGGTGGACACGTCGCGCGCGTTGCTTATCCGGCGCAAGAGGTGGGTACCGCTTCGACGGGTGGGATCGTTCGCGGCATATCCGCCCGCCTTGAAGCACAGGGCCGCCGCAACACGACCGCGACTTCGTGAGGGCTGTTGCCAATGACCCAGGACAACCCCGGATCAGCGCCGGCCACCGACCAGTCGGTCGGCGACCTGGTGTCCAGCATGTCTGAACAGACGTCGCGGCTCGTCCGCGACGAACTGCGCCTTGCCCAACTCGAAATGGCCGAGAAGGGCAAACGAGCCGGGATCGGTGCGGGCCTGTTCGGGGGCGCCGGGCTGTTCTCGCTCTACGGCCTCGGGGCACTCGTTGCGGCGGCGATCCTGGCGCTGGCCGGACCGCTCTCGCCGTGGCTCGCGGCCGTCATCGTGGCCGCCGCGCTGTTCGTGATCGCCGGCATCGCAGCACTGATCGGCAAGCGCGAGGTGACCCAGGCAACGCCACCGGTGCCCGAGGAGGCCATCAGCGGAGTGAAACAGGACGTGCAGGCCCTCAAGCCGGGGAGCGGCGAATGACTTCCAATCCGGCTGACCCCCCGAATGACATCGATGCGGTCCGTGCGGACATCGAAGCGACCCGTTCGGAGCTGTCGGACACCGTCGACGCGTTGAGCGACAAACTCAACGTGAAGCGCAACGTGCAGCGCCGCGCGCAGGACGTCGCGGCCCGCGCCGAGCCACATCGGACCGAGATCATCGCCGGGCTGGCGGGCGCGCTGGTCGTGGCCGTTGTCCTGATCGTGTGGCGGAGGCGATCGTCATGACCGTGCTGTACAAGCCATTTGCCGTGCTCATCAGCGTGCTCGGCGGCATCGTCGCCGGCATGGCATTCAAACGCATCTGGCGGGCCGTCGCCGGCGAGGACGACAGCCCCAACGCCACCGACAAGCAGCGCACGTGGAGCGAGGTCCTGATCGCGGCCACCGCCGAAGGTGCGTTGTACGGCGTGGTCAAGGCAGCGATCAACCGCGCCGGCGCCACCGGGTTCGCCAGGGCGACCGGCACCTGGCCGGGCAACGAGGAATCACCCACGAAGGACGGGAAAACATGATGGCCGATCTCGAGAACGTGGATCCGGGCGACGTCTCCATTCCTCCGGAGGAGGACGAGCTGACGACGGTGCCGGTCGCTGACCCGGACGCCGAAGCCCAGGCCGACGCGGACCAGCCGGACCCGGACGACTCAGGTGACCTTGCCGACGACGACCCGAACAAGAGCTGGTGATTGACCCGACGCACGCTTTCCGGAGCGCATGGTCGTGACGCGACGGCACGGTGTGCTGTTCGACGTCGACGGCACCCTGATCGACACCAACTATCTGCACGCGGTGTGCTGGTGGCTCGCCTTCCGGCAGGCCGGGCTGGACGTCCCGATGTCGCGTATCCACCGGTCGATCGGGATGGGTGCCGACCAACTCGTCCCGCACGTGCTCGATGACGACGACGCCGATGTCGAAGCATTCGACACCGCCCACAGTGCCCTCTACTCCACGTACTGGCCGGGTCTGCGTTGCCTGCCGGGCGCGGCAGACCTGGTACGCCATGCGCACGAGGCCGGTTTGGTGACGGTGCTCGCATCCTCGGCCGGTGCGCGTGAGCTCGAGGTGCTCGAGCATGTGCTCGACGCCGGCGATGCGCTCGACCACGCCACGAGTTCCCGCGATGCCGAGGACAGCAAGCCGGCGCCCGACCTCGTCACGGCCGCACTCGCGCGCGCCGGGCTCGACGCCGATGCTGCGGTATTCGTCGGCGACTCCGTCTGGGACGTGGAGGCGGCGGCGCGCGCGCACGTGCAATGCGTCGGTCTCGAATGCGGCGGCACCAGCGCCGCGGAGTTGCGCGAGGCCGGCGCCACCGACACGTACGAGGACCCGGCCGACCTGCTTGCCCATTGGGCGGACTCACCGCTCGCGAGAACGGATGCCCGCCGATGAGCGCGTTCGGCTACACCCTGATGACCGAGCAGAGCGGCCCGCGTGAGCTGGTCCGCTATGCCGCGGGGGCCGAGCGTGCCGGATTCGACTTCGCGGTGTCCAGCGACCATTACTTCCCGTGGCTGGAATCGATGGGCCACGCGCCATACGCGTGGTCGGTGCTCGGCGCGATCAGCCAGGTCACCGAGCGCATCGAGCTGATGACCTACGTGACCTGCCCGACCATGCGCTACCACCCGGCAGTCGTCGCCCAGAAGGCGGCGACGCTGGCGCTGCTGTCGGACGACCGGTTCGTGCTCGGCCTCGGGTCCGGTGAGAACCTCAACGAGCACGTCGTCGGCGCGCGGTGGCCGGTGGCCCGGGTCCGCCAGGACATGCTGGTGGAGGCGTTGCAGATCATCCGGGCGCTGCACACCGGCAAGCAGATCAGCTGGGCCGGAACGCACTTCACTGTCGAGTCGGCGCGCGTCTGGGACCTGCCGGCGCGGCCCGTGCCGATCGGGGTCGCGGTGTCCGGCGAGGCGTCGATCGGACGGTTCGCCGAGCACGCCGACCACCTCATCGCCGTCGAACCCGAGCCCGACCTGGTCAGCAGCTGGGACTCGGCGCGCTCGGCCGCCGGGCTCGCGACCAACCGCAAGATCGGCCAGATCCCCATCTGCTGGGGTCCGGACAAGACGCGTGCGACCGCTCGCGCCCATGAGCTGTTCCGCTGGTTCGGCGGCGGCTGGGCAGTGAACGCCGACCTGCCGACCCCGGTCGCCTTCGAGGCGGCCAGTCAGTTCGTCGAGCCCGACGACGTCGCCGAGTCGATCGCCTGCGGCCCGGACCTGGACGAGCTCGCCGAGTCCGTGCGCCCGTTCCTCGCCGCCGGGTTCACCGATGTCGCGCTCGTGCAGGTCGGCGACGAGAGCCAGGACCGGTTCCTCGCCGAGGTCGCACCTGCCTTACTGGATCGACTGCGCGCGCTGTGAGGACACCTGGCCGGGTGCCGGTGTGCCCGAACACACGAGCGCCGGGGCCGTTTCGGCGGCGATGCACCGATAGACTCAGTGGCGAACGGGAGTAGTCCCTCGACCGGATGTCGACATACTGGCCGCCTAGATCCACAGGCCCGGTGTCCGGGGTCGCACGCAGACCGGACGAGACGTTCGGACCACAGCCGTCGAGGCTGCAGTCCGCGCTCTCGCCGGTCGTATCGGTTTCAGGCGCGGTGCCGCAGCCCCGCCTGAAGGGGATTTGCTCGTGCTCGACCTCGCAGTGCTCGCGACGGTCTTCGGTCTCGTCTTCGTCGGCGAGCTGCCGGACAAGACCGCCGTGGCCGGTCTGGTGCTCGGCACCCGGTTCCCCGCCCGCTGGGTGTTCACCGGGATTGCCGCGGCGTTCCTCGTCCACGTCGTCATCGCCGTGTTCGCCGGCTCGCTGCTCACCCTGCTCCCCCAGCGGCTCGTCGAGGGTGTCGTGGCGGTGTTGTTCCTCGTGGGCGCCGTGCTGATCTGGCGTGAGGGCATGCAGCAAGAGGCCGAGGAAGAGGCCGAGGTGTCCGCCGTGCCGGACGACGCCGGGTTCTGGCGGGTCGCGAGCCTCGGGTTCGGGGTGATCTTCGTGGCCGAGTGGGGCGACCTCACCCAGATCCTCACCGCGAACCTGGCCGCGAAATACCACGATCCGCTGTCCGTGGGCATCGGCGCCGTGCTCGGCCTGTGGGCGGTCGGCCTGCTCGCGATCCTCGGCGGCCGGACGCTGCTGAAGTTCCTACCGATCACCTGGATCACCCGGATCGCCGCGGTGGTGATGACCGTCCTCGGCATCTACAGCGCGGTCCGCGCAATCCGGGGCTGAACCACGCACTACCCGTGCCGGATACCCTGGCGGGATGCGTCTTTCCACTCGCAACCAGCTGACCGGTACCGTCGCCTCGATCGAGGATGGTGCGGTCATGAGCATCGTCAAGGTCGACCTCGACGGCGGCCAGCAGATCGTCGCGTCCATCACCAAGGACGCCGTGGCCGAACTCGGGCTCAAGGCCGGCGACGCATGCACGGCACTCGTCAAGTCGACCGAGGTGATGATCGGCGTCGAGGACTGACCCGTCAGGCGCCCGCCGGGTGCCGTGGGTCCGCGCTGATCGGGCCTCGCTGGCGGGCACCGTTGTCCGAGGCGCATGATTCCATGAACACATAGCGCGTTCGAAACTTCCGGGCGACGCGCTCGCAGCCAGACTGCGAGCATGGCCGCCTGGAGCGTCGCTTGTCGTTTTCCCCGTCGAAAGGCGCTACGGCCTACGCTGCCGACGCCCACCCGCAACCCGAGCCGTTGGATGCCGGCGCCCTTCGCATCGGCATCATCGCGCCCTCGCGCTCACCCATTGCAGAGCCGTTCGCGGGTGGTCTGGAGGCGCACGTCTGGTGCGCTACGCAGGCCCTGCGCGCGCGGGGCCACGATGTCACGCTCTTCGCGGCTCCGGGCTCGGACCCAGAGCTGAAACCGGTCGAGCTCGAACTGAGCACGACGTGGCTCTCGCTGGACGCACGGCGAGACGTGTCGATGCAACCCGATCTCGTCGTGGGCGACCACCACGCCTACCTGACGCTGATGACCCGGATCGGCGGCGAATACGACCTCGACCTGGTGCAGAACCACAGCCTGCACTACCTGCCGGTCGTGATGGCGGATGCAGTGTGCGTGCCGGTCGTCACGACGCTGCACACACCGCCGACGCCGTGGCTGGAGTCGGCGGCGCGGATCGGTGCGGCATCCAGACGCACCCACTTCGTCGCGGTGAGCGAGCACACGGCTCGCGCGTGGCAGCACGTCGCGGGTGCGGTACCGGTCATCCGCAACGGCGTCGATCTCGATCGCTGGCCCGTCGGTCGAGGGGGCGATTGCGCGGTGTGGTCCGGCCGGATCGCGCCGGAGAAGGGGGTGCATCTCGCGATCGACGCGTGCCGACTCGCGGGCCTGAGCGTCGATGTGTGTGGTCCGGTGGTCGACCGTCGCTATTTCGACGAGCAGATCCGCACCCGCCTCGCCCGCGACGTGCGCTACCTCGGGCATCTCGATCAACCCTCGTTGTCGGAGGTCGTCCGCAACGCCGCGGTCGCTGTGGTGACGCCCGACTGGGACGAACCCTACGGACTGGTGGTGGCCGAGGCGTTCGCCTCCGGCACGCCTGTCGCGGCGTTCGCCCGCGGGGGTGTCCCGGAGATCGTCGACGAGCACTGCGCGCGCCTCGCCCGGCCGGGCGATCTCGCCGCCCTCGCCGCCACGATCCGCGAGGCGGCAACACTCGATCGGACGGCGGCACGGCAACGGGCCGAGCGGCACTGCTCGGTCGACGCCATGATCAGCAACTACGAGGCACACTGGCGCCTGCTCCTGGCCGGCGAGCCGACGTGATCGGCTACTACGTGCACCACCAGGGGCGCGGGCACCTGCATCGCGCGGCCACCATTGCACGTGCGATGGACACCCCCTTGGTCGCGTTGTCCTCGCTGCCCCGGCCCGACGACCTCGAGCCGTTCGCGGATTGGGTGGACCTCGCCCGCGATGACCAGGATGCGGACGCGCGGGATCACGAGGCCCATCAGCGCCTGCACTGGGCGCCGCTCGGGTCGCCCGGATACCGCGCCCGGATGCACCGCGTCTCGAACTGGCTGGCCAACGCCAGGCCGGATCTCGTGGTTGTCGACGTCTCGGTCGAGGTGACGACCTTGTGCCGCGTGCTCGGGGTGCCGGTCGTCGTCGTGGCAGGGATCGGGCGTCGCGACGACGCCGCACATCAACTCGCGTATGGCCTGGCCGATCACATCCTCGCGCCGTGGCCGGGCGACCTGTACCGCCCGGCGCACCTGGAGCCACACGCCGCCAAGACGAGCTACGTCGGTGCCTTCTCGCGCTTCGACGGGCTCCACGCGACGCCGCCACCCCAGGTGCCGCGCGTGTTGCTGCTCCTCGGGGCCGGCGGCGCCAGCATCGACGACCAGGCACTGGCCCGCGCGCGGGCCGCGACACCCGAATACGCCTGGCTCGCCCCGGGAGTCGACGGCACCCCGTGGGCCGACGATGTCTGGGGTGCGCTGTGCGGCGCCGACATCGTGGTGACGCACGCCGGCATGAACGCGCTCGCCGAGGTCGCGGCGGCGCGACGGCCGGCGATCGTCGTACCGCAGACGCGCCCATTCGCGGAGCAGGCCACGACCGGGGAGGTCCTGCGCCACCATCGGCTGGCCACCGTCGCGACGCGGTGGCCGGCGTCCGCGGCCTGGAGCAAACTGCTCGACACCGCCCGCTCCGAACGCGAGAGGTGGACCTCGTGGAATCCCGGCGACGGGGCCGCCCGCGCGGCCGAGGTCATCACCGGATGCATCGACAGCCCGCGGTCGTGAGCGCTGCCGTCGTCACCGTCGTGGCCGGCCGCCATCGGCATCTCGTGAATCAGCGTCGGGCGATACGGATGATGCATCCGGCGATCGGGATGCACGTCGTCGTCTCTCTCGGCGACCCGGAGATCAGCTGCGTGCTCGCGCGTGCGGCGCACGGCGACGACCCGCCGACCGTCGTGGTCCGATTGCCGGCCAGACCGGAGGGCTTGCCACTCTCGGCCGGCCGCAACGCGGGCGCTCGGGCCGCCGTCTCGGGCGGGGCGCACCTCCTGATCTTCCTCGACGTCGACTGCCTACCGGCGCCGGACCTCCTCGCGCGCTACGCGGATGCTGCCGCACTGCAGCCGAACGCATTGCTGTGCGGGCCCGTCACCTACCTCCCACCACGCCCCGGCGGTGAATGGACGCCCGGTCGGCTCCGCGAGTACCGCAATCCGCACCCGGCCCGGCCGGACCCGCCGCCCGGCGCGGTGGTCGCAGCCGATCCGGCACTGTTCTGGTCGTTGAGCTTCGCGCTCTGCGCCGACACCTGGGCGCGGGCCGGGGGTTTCGACGAGGGCTACGTGGGCTACGGCGCAGAGGACACCGATTTCGCCCGCCGCGCCCATGAACGTGGCGTCCCGATGTATTGGGTCGGCCACGCCGACGCGTTCCACCAACACCATCCGACCAGCAAGCCACCCGTTCAGCATGTCGATGCCATTCTTCGCAACGGCGGCCGATACGCCGCTCGGTGGGGTGAGTGGCCGATGGGTGGCTGGCTGCGCGATTTCGAACAGCTCGGGCTCGTGCACCGCGATGGTCGCGATTGGCATCGATCCCGGCCGGTCCGGCTGGCCACGGTGCCGGTGCACCACCCGTACGTCGCGGCGGTTCAGCCGCGGCGCAGCACGATCGTGCGCCCGGAGCGGGTACATGGTTGGGAACCGGATCCGCTGCTGTCACCGGACCAGCTGCGTACCCACGCGCAGGAGATCGACGTGATCCACCTGCATTTCGGCTTCGAACATCTCAGTTGTGAGCAGCTGAGGGCATGGGCGGATGCAGCGGGCGAACTGGGCATCCCGATCGTGCTCACGGTGCACGACCTGCGCAATCCGCACCTCGACGACAACCGACGTCACGACGAGCACCTGCGCATTCTCGTCACCGCAGCGGCTCGAGTGGTGACGCTGACCGCGGCGGCGGCTGCGGAAATCGAAGCGCGCTACGGCCGGGCGGTTGCAGTGGTGCCGCACCCGACCGTGGTCGACCTACCGGTGCGCGACGAGACGCCGGCCGCATCGCCGACTCGCGAGGTGGTCGTCCTCTTGGGCATGCTGCGCCGCAACGTCGCAGAGCCGGCTGCGGTCGTCACCTCGGTGGTGAACGGCGTCGACGAAGCGGTCGACCCGGCGCGGGTGCGAGTGAGCGTGCGGCACGAGGTGGCGGATGACGCGCGGCTCGACCTGATACGTGCGCTCGCCGACTGCGGGCGGCTCGAGCTGATGCGCCACGACCGGTTCAGCGAGGCCGAGCTGGTCCAGTTCGTGCGTCGCGCTCACGCGCTCGTCCTGCCGTATCGATTCGGCACGCATTCGGGTTGGGTCGAAGTGGCGCGCGATGTCGGCACCCATGTCGTCGCGGCGTCGTGCGGACACTATGCAGATCAGTGGCCGGCCGTGCTTTCGTACACGAACGACGAGCGGCATGGACTGGATGCGACGTCATTGCGGACCGCGACCCGGCTCGCGGTCGAACGGGCACCAGCCGCGGCCGCCGAACGAGCCAACCGGCTTGCGGAAAGAGAAAATATCCGCGCGGGGCACGAGGTCTTGTATCGAGACGTGATGAGGGATCGATGACGGCCGCGGCGGTGCGGGTGGCGCATCTGGCCGTGGGCCCCGACGAGCACGGCGTCGTTATGCATGCGCTGGACATCGCCCGGTCGTGTGACCAGCAGGTTCTCCGCGTGCTCGACTGGCGGGCTGCCCGCGACCTGTCCTACGACGACTTCGACGTGGTGCACCTCGCCTTCACCGATCGCCTGTTCGGACCTACCTGCGAAGAGGCCGTTCACGCGGTCGCGTCGGTGGGCGCGTGCATTGCCGAATCCGGCGCCGAACTGTCGGTGACCTTGCACGATGTCCCGCACGGCGATACCGAGCTCGACCAGCGCCGACGACGTGCTTATGCCGCGGTCGTGGGCGGCGCGCGCGGTGTCGTGGTGAACAGCCGAACCGAACTGGCTGCGGTGCAGGACATGTCCTTCGACGCCCACAGCGTTCGGTGCATCCCACTCCCGATCGAGCGGGTGAGGCCCGCCGATCCGGCCGGCACCCGAGGTACGGACGGTCGCGACGTCGTGGTGCTGGGGTTCGTCTTCCCCGACCGCGGTTACGAACAGGTGCTGGCGGCGTTGCCCGCCGGCAGCGGCCTGACCGCCCTGGGGAAGGCCGCTGTCGGGCACGAGAACCTTCCGGACCGCCTCGCGCTGCTCGCCCGACACCACGGCTCGACCTGGCGGCTGACCGGCTTCGTGCCCGACGCGGCCCTGGCCGCCTACCTCGAGGCGGCGCCGGTGCCGGTTGCGCCGAATCGCCGAGTGACGGCGTCCGGGTCCATCGGGACCTGGCTGGCGCACGGACGCCGCCCGATCGTGCCTGCAACGCCGTACACCGAGGAATTGCTGGACCGGATGCCTGGCAGCGTGCGCCGGTACGACCCCGACGAACCCGGGGCCCTGCGGCAGGCGATCGTGGCGGCCCTGCGCGATCCGACGTCGACCCGGCTGCCGGCCACCACGCGACTGCGCCCGGGGCCCGACGAGGTCGCAGCGGCGTATCGGTCCCATCTCGCTGCGTGCGCGTCGCCACGCGTGCTGCGCGTCGGGCGTGCCCCTGATCCGGTGGAGCTGGTCCCTGGGAACCGATGGGACCTGCTGGGTGACGTCGGCGACGTTCGGTGCCCGCAGGTCTCCGTCGTGATCCCCTACTACGACGACCAGCGCCGATTGGACCTGGTGCTCGCCGGGCTGCGGCTGCAGACGTGGCGGCGCACCCTCGAGGTGGTGGTCGCCGACGACGGTTCACCGGTGCCGCCGGACCTGTCCGCCGCCGGTGACCTTCCGGTACGCACCGTGCGGCAGGAGCGGCAGGGCTTCGGGGCCGCGCGGGCCCGCAACCTGGGGGCCGGCGTGGCCCGCGGCGAGCTGTTGGCGTTCCTCGACGCGGACACCGTGCCGGCGCCGGACTACCTGGAGCGTCTGCTCCGGCTGCCGCGCCGGCACCCGCGTGGGCTCGCGGTCGGCCGTCGTCGACATGCCGACCTCGAGAACTGGAGGCCCGGGCAGCTGGACAGCTGGTTCTGCGGTGGCGGGCCGGGGCCGCCGGCGCTCGACGAACCGGACTGGCTGCGGCGGGGGTACGCGGCCTCCCACGATCTGCGCGATGCCGGCCCGGGTGCCTACCGCTACGTGATCAGTGCTGTCATCGGGCTGCGGCGGGAGTTCTTCGCTCGGCTCGGTGGCTTCGACGAGCGGTTCACCGCGTATGGCGGCGAGGACTGGGAGTTCGCAAACCGGGCCTGGCATGCCGGAGCGCTCGTGAAGCACGAACCCGACGCGCAGGCGTGGCACGACGGCCCGGACTGGGCCGGGCGGCCCGATGCTGCCCACCGGCAGTCGAAGAACACCGAGATCCTGCAACTGGCGCGGTTACTGCCCGATCCCGGGCTGCGCGGACACGGTCAGTGGCTGCCCTATCCCCACATCGTGGTCCGCACCGCGCTGACCGACCCGGCGCAGGTCTTGGCCTGCGTGCGTTCTGCGTTCGCCGCCGGGGTGGATTGCGGGGTGTGGCTCGTCGCGCCGGGAGCCGGATCGACCACGGCACAGCTGGCCGACCCCCGGGTGCATGCCGGTTCGCCGCCACCGGATGTGACCGCACGCGCGGCCGTCGTCGCAGACATGTCGGCAGCCTGCGACCTGAGCGAGCTGGCGGCCCTCGCCGACCTCGCGCTGCGGCACGGGATGGTGAGCTCACCCGCCATCGTCGTCCGCGCAGCCCGCGCCGTTAGCTGCTGCGCCGGCGTGCCCGACACCGACAGCGCCGAGGTGGACGAGCACATCGGCCGACTGTTCGGCCGCCACGATCGCAGCAGTCCGGCGCCGTGGCGAGACGTCCGGCTGCAGGACGCGCTGCCTCGATGCGCTCCCGTGGGGCCCCGACGGTCGTAAACGCCCACTTCGGCTCCGGCACGGCCCGAAAGGCATCGGTGCGTGCGTGTGGCGCGACGCCCATCGGGGGACAATTGCGTCGTGTCGACATACACATCCGATTTCGACTCCGCCGAGCCGCCCTTCCCGGAGCTCGACGACCGTCTGCTGACGTCGTTGATCACTTTGAGTCGCGCGATGCGGGTCGCAGACGGCGACCTGGGCGAGACGCTGCTGGCCATCCTCGCGTTGGCCTGCCGGATGGTGCCCGGGGCCGAGGCTGCCGGCCTCAACCTGATCGTGCGCGACAAGTTCCAGCCGCAGGCCGTCCTCGGCGACGAACCGCACGCGCTGGACATGTTCCAGCAGAGCACCGGTGCGGGGCCGTGCATCGACGCCTCGCGCGATCAGACGATCATCGAGATCGTCGACACCCGCGCCGAGGAACGGTGGCCCGGTTTCGGCCCGCGAGCCTACGAGCTCGGCGTCCTGTCGATGTTCTGCGTGCCGCTGTGGGTCGATGACGTGCGTCTCGGTTCGTTGAGCCTGTACGGCATGAAACCGTCCGCGTTCGACCAGCAGACCCGAAACGTTGCCGAGCTGCTCGCGACGCACGGGGCATTGGCGCTCTCCGATGCGCAGCGGGCCGCCCACCTTCGCCGAGCGCTGATCAATCGCGACACGATCGGCCAGGCCAAAGGGATCCTGATGGAACGACACCGGATCACGCCGGACGAAGCGTTCGCACAGCTGGCGCAGGCCTCGCAGAAACTCAATCGCAAGCTCGCCGAGGTTGCCGAATCGGTCACCCTGACCGGTGAAGTGCCGCAGCGGTGATGCACGTCAACCGGCTCGATCACTTCGTCCTCACCGTCGCCGACCTCGACGCGACGATCGACTTCTACACCCGCCTGCTCGGCATGACGGCGGTGACCTTCGGCGACGGTCGCCGAGCGCTGAGTTTCGGATCCAGCAAGATCAACCTGCACGAGGTGGGCAAGGAGTTCGAGCCGAAGGCGGATCGCCCGACACCCGGCAGCGCCGACGTCTGCCTGATCGTCGACGACCCCATCGACGACGTGATCGCGCACCTCGACTCGGCAGCAGTGCCGATCATCGAAGGGCCGGTCGAGCGGACCGGTGCGACCGGGTCGATCCGCAGCGTCTATCTGCGCGACCCGGACCAGAACCTGATCGAGCTCAGCAACTACCTGCCGGCCCGATGATCACCGGCGGCGGCCCGTCCCCGCGAGCGCTCGCACCGGCCAATGCGCGACCGCGTAGTGCAACATCTCCTGACCGCTGAGTTCCCGGGTCGAATTGCCGATCCGGGCGACGAACTGGGTCGCGGTCTGCTTGGGCGCCCGCACGAACACCGGTCGATGCGCGGCGGCCACGTGCACCATGCAGATCTCCTGCCCGTCGAGCTGCGGAAAAGTGATCTCGACCTGCGCGGCGACCGGCGCGCCCAGTGTGGTGGTGAGCAGGTCACGCAGCCACAGCTGATACCGGTCGGCGTCGGGCTGGCGCAGCAGGGCGTAGTCGTCGGCGAGGCCGAGCACAGTGCCGTCGTCGGCCACACCGATGAGCAGGGTCCCGCCGCGCGCGTTGGAGAAGCCGGCGACCGCGGTCGCGACGACCAGCTCCAGCTTCGGGTCGCGGGCGCGGGTGTGCTGGTTGAACCGGGCGCTGGACTTGAACTCCACCGTCGCGCTCTCCCCCGCGGCGATGAGCTGCGCCGGACCGGGCAGCGCAGGGCGGCGGCGCCGGGCCAGCCACTCGGCGCCCGCCAGGACGATCGCCGTCCCGACGAGACCACCGAGCAGCACCCGCACCGGCTCGTCGACCACCGGTTCGCCGAACAGCACTGCCGTGCCGGCACCGCCGAGCACGCCACCGACGATGCCGCACAGGGTGCTGGCCGCGAGGCCGAGCTGCGGCGCGCTGACCCGCGACAACAGCCACCGGGCCGACACACCCACCACGAAGCCCACGGCGACGATCGCCGCCGCCACCAGCAGGAGTTCGGTCGGACCACTCACGGTGTGTCAGTGTCCCGTGCGTACCGGCGCCGCGGTCACTCCCCCGTGGTCGGCACCGGCGCCTTGTCGGCGTCCCCGACGCCGTCGGGGTGCCCCTTCGCCGTGCTCGCGTCGGCGGCCTCCTGCTCGGCCGCAGCGAGCTTGGCGAGGTGCTCGCTGCCCTCGATGTCGATGTTCGGGGTGATCCGGTCGAGCCACTTCGGGAACCACCAGGCGCTCTTGCCCAGCAGCGACATCACCGCCGGCACGAGGACCATCCGGACGACGCTGGCATCGACGAGCACGGCGACGGCCATACCGATGGCGAGCATCTTCACCGTCGGGTCGTCGTCGAGCACGAAGCTGAGGAACACCACGATCATGACCGCGGCGGCGGTCGTGATGACCCGGGCGGTGCTGCCGATGCCGATCGCCACCGAGCGGTGCGCATCCTTCGTCTTCGACCACGCCTCGTGGACCCGCGAGATCAGGAACACCTCGTAGTCCATCGACAAGCCGAACACGATGGCGAACATCAGCATCGGGACAAACGCCGGGATCGGCAGCTTCTCGTGGATGCCCACCAGCGAGGAACCCCAACCCCATTGGAAGATCGCCACCACCACGCCGTACGCCGCGCCGACCGACAGCAGGTTCATCACCGCGGCCTTGGTCGGAATCAGCACCGACCGGAACGCCACGAGCAGCAACAGGAAGGCGAGCAGCACCACCACGAGGATCAGCCAGAACATCCGTTTGGCGATCTGCGCGGTGAAGTCGAAGTACTGCGCAGTCGTTCCGACGACATAGGTGGTGGCGGGCACCTTGGGCAGCACCGTGTTACGCAGGTCCTTCACCAGCGTCGTCGTCTTGGCGTCCTGCGGCGACGTGCCGGGCACGACGTTCATCGTGGCGACGGTGTTCTCGCTGTTGACGCTCGCCGGGCTCACCGCAGCAACGTTCGCCGTCTTGCTGATCGAGGTCTGCGCATTCGTCAACAACGTCTGGTTCTGATCCGCCGTGTTGCCCTTCGGCAGCGAGTAGACGACGACCAGGGGGCCGTTGGAACCCGGCCCGAAATGCTCGTCGATGAGGTCATAGGCGCGCCGGATGCTGTCCGAGGTCGGGTTGGTGCCCGCGTCGAGCTGGCCCAGACGCAGCGAGAACAGCGGGATCGTCAACAGGATGAGCAGCGCGGTGGCGCCGATCGCCCACGGCCACGGCTTGTTGCTGACCATCCGGCCCCACCGGGCGAACGCGCTCTGCTCGTGCGCAGCGTCGCCCTTCGCGGCGATGTCGGCCATCACCTGGTCGGCATGCGCAGGGTCTGCCTCCCGCGCCTTGCGCTCGGCCAGCCGGCCGCGCAGCGCACGCACGGTCTGTCCGGCGGTTCCCATGAACGCGGGCATGAGCGTCAACGCGGTGATCATCGTGATCGCCACGACGACGGCCGAGGCCAGACCCATGGCCCCGACGAACGGCACACCGGAGACGTAGAGGCCGAGGATGGCGACCACCACGGTGCCGCCGGCCACCACGATCGCCGCCCCGGACGTGGCGGTGGACCGGCCGGCGGACGGGATCACCGCCATGCCGTGGTCGAGCTGTTCTCGATGTCGAGCCATCAGGAACAGCCCGTAGTCGACGGCCACGCCCAGGCCGAGCAGCGTTGCGACCGTCGGCGCGGTCACCGGGAACGTGATGGTGGCAGCCAGCAGCCCGACCACCGACAACCCGGACAACACGGCGAAGATCGCCGACAGCAGCGGCAACACCGCTGCGACCAGCGAGCCGAACATGAACAACAGCAACAACAGCGCGCAGGTCAGACCGATGATCTCCGAGGACTTGTCGTCGGTCTGTTGCCCGATCTGCCCGGCGCCGCCGCCGTACTCCACCTGCAGGCCGGCCTTGCGAGCGGGTTCCACCGCGTTGTCGAGCTTGTGCAGGTAGTCGGTGTCCAGCGAGGCCGGCACGACGCTCCATGACGCGGGGCCGTAGGCGGTGGTGCCGTCCTTGGCGACCTGCGGGGAGTTCTGGGTGGCGAACGGGCTGGTCGCCCGCACGACGTCTGGCAGTTTCCCGACGTTGGTCATGGAGGTGTTGATCGGCCCGGTGAACGAGCTGTCGGTGATCTTCCCGCTCTTCGCGTGGAACACGATCTGCCCGGCGTAGCCACCCTGCTGCGGGTACTTGTCGTTGAGCAGGTCGAAGCCCTGCGACGACTGGCTACCCGGAACGGTGTAGTCGTTGACGAACTCCCCGCCGAACGCGTTCTTCAGCAGCAGCAGCGCACCGAGGATGATCACCCAGGCGACGATGACGATCCAGTGCCGACGCGCACAGAATCGGCCCATCCGATCCAGGAATGCATTCACGGCTACCCTCCGAGGCCACTGTCGGCACCCGACTCGGGATCGTCCGACTCCAACCGCTCCAGTGCCGCCAGGAGTTCGAGGATCCCGGCGAACGGCAGGCTGACATCAGCGCTACCGGCCCCGTCACCGATGCGAGTCAGTGACCCCTCGTAACGCTCGCCGCTGCGGCGAATCTCCATGACGACACGCATGACCGAACCACGATCTCCGCCGGGCGCGACCGAGTCCCTAGGGAAAGACCCTAGGTTTCACACCGATTTCATCGAATCCGGCCCGATCGGGCCGGATTCGACCAAGATGTCGCCGCGCGCACCGATCAGGGTGCGGAGGACTTGTCCTGCTTCACCGCGTTCTGTGCGCAGGTCTTGGCGTCCGACTGGGCGTCGTTGGCTGAGCCCTTGTCCTTCCCGCCGATGTCGTTGAGGTTCATCTTCCCGTCGACGTACTTCGCAAGGTCGTCGGGATCGGCGTCCTTCTTGAGCGCCTTCGCGATGCAGTCGACGAGCTGGCTGGTGACCTTGGCCTTGGCCCCGCCCTGGCTGATCACCGAAGAGATGGCCGGCTCGTTCTTGAGCTTGGATTCCAGCTTGCTGGTGCTCACGCCGCCTCCGCCGCTGCTGCTGCACGCGGCCACGCACGTGGCCACGGCCACCGCACCGAGCTTGACCGCCAACCGCGAAACCCTCATGCCAACTCCCCGTCGATGAACTTCCACGCCTTGTGGGTACTCAGCGCCTACCCAGAAAATCTTCGATTCTCACGCCTGCCTGTGGACCACGCGCGCCGGTTTAGGTAGCCGCTCGAGGCCAGATAGGTAGCCGGGGTCGATGCCCCACGCCGCCGCATCGTCGATGCTGGACGTACCAACCAACCGCGAAGGAGCGACCATGATCGGCACGACGTCGGATACGCCGCTGGCCGCCCGCGACTTCGTGGATCGACTGCTGCAGCTGTGGGCCGAGCCGGTCGCGGACGCCGCTGCTGCGAGAGAGCGGTTCGCCGAGCTGTACCAGGACCCGGTGACCATCAACGGCACCTCGATGCCGCTGTCCGCGCTCGTCGATCGCGCGACGGCGCTGCACGACTCGCTGCGCCGCGACGGCGTCGAGGTCCTCGACGTGGTCACCACCGATTCCGCGGTCGTGGT
The DNA here is from genome assembly GCA_963850835.1 of uncultured Actinomycetota bacterium. Lineage (GTDB taxonomy): Bacteria > Actinomycetota > Actinomycetes > Mycobacteriales > Jatrophihabitantaceae > Jatrophihabitans. The sequence goes on from CAWKNB010000018.1 coordinate 47,789, forward strand.
GGCATTTCGCATGCACGGCTCGCACGTCGGCACGTATCGCAGCGCACTCGGCGAGTGGCCGGCCACCGGCAAGCCGTTCGACCTGCAGGTGATCGACATCCTGCGGTTCCGCGACGGCCGCATCGCCTCCATCCGGATGGTCGCCGACGAGGCGGGCCTGCTGGCCCAACTGCGCAGCTGAAACCGTACGATCCAGGTCTTCGCGGGTCTTCGCTCGCAGCCACCGGGAGGACCGCCCATGGAGTCCGTGTTCAGCTCGGCCACCGAGGAAGCGATCGCCAGGGCCCGTCGGCATGCCTATGGCGACCTGCTGCATCGCACCGCGCGCCGCGATCCGGACAAACTCGCCGTGGTTGCCGGCGACATCCGGGCCACATTCGCCGAATTCGACGTGGCGGTGAACCGGTGTGCGCACGCGCTCGCTGACCGCGGGCTCGCCAAGGGCGACCGGCTGGCACTGCTGTCGCACAACTGCTGGGAGTTCGCGGTGCTGGTCTTCGCGACCGCCCGCCTCGGCGTCGTGGTGGTGCCGGTGAACTTCATGCTCGGCGCGGACGAGATCGGCTTCATTCTCGGCCACTCCGGTGCGAAGGGAATCGTCGCGGAGGACGCCCTGGCTGACACCGCCGACACGGCCCTTGCGGGTGCGGGAACGGAGAACGCGATCCGCGGCTGGATAGGTCTGTCGGGCGCGCCGACGGGCGACGGCTGGGAGGACATCGGCCCGTGGTGGCGCGAAGGACCCGACCAGGCGCCGGACATCGAGGTCGCCGACGACGATCCGTTGCGTCTGATGTACACCTCCGGCACCGAGTCCCGGCCGAAGGGCGTGATGCTGTCCTCACGCTCGCTGATCGCGCAGTACGTGTCGTGCGTGATCGACGGCGGGATGACCCGTGAGGACGTCGAACTGCACTCCTTGCCGATGTATCACTGCGCGCAGCTGGACTGCTTCTTCTCCGTCGACGTCTACCTCGGCGCGACGTCGATCATCCTGCCCGCGCCGGACGCCGCCACCATCCTCGCCACCATCGAGCGCGAGCAGGTCACGAAGCTGTTCTGCCCGCCGACGGTGTGGATCTCGCTGCTGCGCCACCCCGACTTCGACACCACGGATCTGTCCAGCCTCCGCAAGGGCTACTACGGCGCTTCGCCGATGCCGGTCGAGGTGCTCCGGGAGATGCAGCGCCGGCTACCGGACGTGCAGATGTGGAACTTCTACGGTCAGACGGAGATGGCGCCGCTGGCCACGATCCTGCGGCCGCACGAACAGCTCGAACACGCCGGTTCGGCGGGCAAGGCGTCGGTGAACGTCGAGACGATGCTGGTCGACGACGACAACAACCCCGTCGCGCCGGGCGAGGTCGGTGAGATCGTGCACCGCTCACCGCATGCCGCGCTGGGGTACTACGGCGACGACGCCAAGACCGCAGAGTCCTTCCGGGGCGGCTGGTTCCACTCCGGAGACCTCGGAATCATGACCCCGGACGGCTACCTGTCGGTCGTCGACCGCAAGAAAGACATGATCAAGACGGGTGGTGAGAACGTCGCCTCACGCGAGGTCGAGGAGGCGATCTACGAACTCGACGGTGTGGCCGAAGTTGCGGTTTTCGGAATCGCGCACCCGCACTGGATCGAGGCGGTCACCGTCGTGATCGTATCGAAGCCAGGCGTCACCCTCAGCGCCGACGACGTGCACGCCCATGCCAAGGATCGCCTCGCCGGCTTCAAGCGACCGAAGTACGTCGTCTTCAGCGACGCGCTGCCCAAGAACCCCAGCGGCAAGATCCTCAAGCGCGACCTGCGCCAGCAACACGCGCACCTCGCACAGGACTAAGCCGCACACGGCTGCTGACACGGCACGGCCGGGACGCACGAGGGCTGCCGCACCGCGACGAAGCCGATCGCGACGACGACCGCCACCACGGCCAGCGCGGCGCCGCTGAAAGCGAGGATGACCGCCGTGACGACGCAGGCCACCGCGGCCGCGACTCGCACCGGCCCGCGCAGGATCCGGGCGGCCGAGGCCGTGCAGAACAGGTAGACGGTGAGGAACAGTGCGGTCGGCACTGCCACCAATTGGGCGAGGGACATCCAGCCGGCGCCCACGACGCCCAGGATCGCCACGCCGGAAACGGTGACCGCCAGTTGCAGAACCCGCGGGCTGCTGCCGGGGCGCAGTTGCCGGGCGAGGGCGGCGGCACCCGTGAGGTAGGCATTGGTCGCGGCCAGCACCAGCGCAGTTGCCACGGTCGCGGCCACGATGCCACCGGCCGGGCCCAGCGCGATGCGCAGCAGGTCGGCCAAGGGCGCCGTGCTCGCCGCGGCCGGCCCGAGGACGCTGATGGTCGACACGGCGAGCGCGAGATACACGCCGGACGTGACGACGAACGCGATCAGGATCACGCGCGGGAGCTGGCGGTCGGGATCGCGCAGCGTTGCGATGAGCGGCGTGATCGCCTCCCAGCCGACGAACGAGAGCATCAGCACCGTCGCGGCCCGGCCGATCGACCCGGACCCGTGCGGCGCGAACGGCGCCCAGTTCGACACCTGCGAGTGGCCGGCCGACCCGACAACCGCGACGACCACGACCGCCACCAGCACACCGACCAGGACGAGTTGCACACCCGAAGAGGCACGCCCACCGCTCAACGTCACCGCGAGCACCGCGAGCAACAGCCCGGCGGCGAACATCGTGGCGACGCCGCGCCCGCCGCCGGCCACCGACGCGATGTAGCCGCCGCCCGCCTCGCACACCACCGGCGCGCCGAGCACGACACCGACGAGGAAGCTCCACCCGGCGGCCGAGCCGGCTCGCTCGCCGAGACCGGCGCGGGCATACGCGGCGATCCCCCCACCATCGCGCAGCCGGCGCCCCAGCGCCGTGAAGATCCACGCGAACAGGCCGGACAGGAGCAGCAGGCCCAGCCAGTCGACGATCGACGCCGGCCCCGCGATGGCGGCAGCGAGACCGGGCACGATGAGCACGCTCGGCCCCAGCAGGGCGCCGATGTACAGGGCTGCGGCACGGCTCGTGGTCATCTGCCGAGCATGGCGCGAAACCCGGTGCACGCGATTGCAAATCCGTGTTCCAGAGCTGCCCTGTACGCAATATCGTGCCGCCTGCTGGTGGGTACAGTGACCTGCATGCCGGAAGTTGGGATTCGACGCGACCGATCGTGCCATCATCGAGCACCTGCAGCGCGACGGTCGGATGGCCAACGTCGACCTCGCCGACGCGGTATCGCTGTCGCCGTCGGCGTGCCTGCGCCGGACCAAAGCGCTCGAGGCCGCAGGCGTGATCTCCGGATACCGGGCCGAGGTCGATCGCGACGCTGTCGGGCAGGGCCTCACCGTGTTCATCGCGTTGCGGGTCGACCAGCACTCACGCGAGACCTCTCGGCAGATCGAGGACTCCCTCGCCGCGATCCCGGCGGTCGTCGGCTGCCACGTCATCTCCGGAGAGGCGGACTTCCTGGTCGAGGCCGTCGTGCCCGATCTGGCCGCGTACGAGCGGTTGCTGCTCGACGAGGTACTGGCGATCGCTCCGGTCCGCGACGCGCGCAGCACCTTCGTCATCCGCACGTCGCGCAGCCGCGGCCCGGTGCCGGTGGATCGGCTCGGGCGGCCCTGACCACGACGTAGGCTCTCGCAGGTGGATGCGAGGACCGTCGTCGATCGCAAGAACATGGTCGACATTCCGGCCGGTGAGTTCGTCATGGGCAGTGACGACCATTACGCCGAGGAACGCCCGGCGCATCGGGTGCAGGTGGCCGCGTTCGCCATCGACGTCCATCCGGTGACCAACGCCGAGTTCCGCCGCTTCGTCGCCGCGACCGGTCACGTGACCACCGCCGAGCAGACACCGTCGCGCGAGGACTTCCCGGACGCGGACGATGCCGACCTCGTGCCGGGGTCGCTGGTGTTCCGGCCCACCCCGGGCCCGGTCCCGCTCGACGACTGGCGGCGCTGGTGGCAGTGGACGCCCGGCGCGAACTGGCGCGCGCCCACCGGTCCGGGCAGCAACCTCGGTGGCCTGGAACGACATCCGGTCGTCCACGTGTCGTACGTCGACGCGCTGGCCTATGCCGAGTGGGCGGGCAAGGACCTGCCGAGCGAGGCGGAGTGGGAGTATGCGGCACGAGGTGGCCGGCCTCCGACGCAGTACGCATGGGGCGATGACTTCCTGCGCAACGGACGGCGAATGGCCAACACGTGGGACGGCGAATTCCCGTGGCAGAACAATGCAGCGCCGGGACGCGAACGCACGACCCCGGTGGCCCGTTACCCGGCCAATGACTGGGGGCTCGTCGACATGATCGGCAACGTCTGGGAATGGACCAGGTCGCCCTGGAGCGACCGCCACGGCACCGACGGTGCGGTGGATGCACCGAGCTCGTGCTGCGCACCCGGCCATGCCCTGACCGAGTCCGACCGGCGGGTGATGAAAGGCGGGTCGCACCTGTGCGCAGCGTCGTACTGCCAGCGATACCGGCCGCCCGCCCGCCAGGGCCAGGCGGTGCTGAGCAGCACCAGCCATCTCGGCTTTCGCTGCGTGGTGCGCTGACCGGCGCTCGCGCTACCAGGTCTGGGTACCGAGTGGCAGCAGGGCGCGCGCGAGTTCCATGCCGACGTGCGGATGGGCGTCGGGACTGCCGACCCGCGCGGAGTCGAAGTTGAGGTCGAGGAACACCTCGTCGACACCCGCCGCCGCGTACGACGCGAGACCCTCCGCGATCTGCTCCGGTGTCCCGGTCAGCGGTGCCCGGCCGGCCTCCCGGACCGGCGAGGCGTGCACGATCGTCACGCCTCGCACCACGTAGCGCGCCTGTCTGCCGGCCGCGGCTGCCGCCTCGTCGACGATCGACATGGCCGCGTGGATGTCGTCGAGCGAGGCGCGGCTGCTGCTGATCCAGCCGTCGCCTCGCGTGCCCGCGCGTCGCAACGCGGCCGGTGCCGAGCCGCCGATCAGGATCGGCGGGCGGGGCCGCTGCACACAGCGCGGCGCGATCGTCGAGCGCGGGATGGTGTAGAACTCGCCGTCGAACTCGACCTCCGTCGCCGGTCAGCAGCACCTCGAGACAGTCCAGCCATTCGTCGAAGCGGCGACCGCGGTGCGCGAGCGGCACCCCGGCGGCGTCGAACTCCGTCTCCGACCAGCCGAGTCCGAGACCCACGTCGAGCCGTCCGCCGGACAAGACGTCCAAGGACGCGAACTGCTTTGCCAGCGCGACCGGCGGGTAGAACGGCGCGTTGACGATCGCCGTGCCGAGCCGCACCCGCTCGGTCACCGCCGCCGCATATCCCAGCGCGATCATCGGATCGAGCACGCTCTGGTAGACACCCGGGAGTCCCTCGTCGGCCAGCCATCGCTGGAAGGTCCACAGGCCGTGGAACCCATGCTGCTCCGCCTCTCGCGCGATGGTGGCGATGTTGTCGGGCGTGGCCCAGGTCCCCGAGGTCGGTAGGGCGAATCCGAGCTGCATGTTCCCTGCCTACACCACCGCGGCACAATCACGTCCGTGAGCCCGACTGCCAGCTATGACGTCGATCGGATCCGCGCGCATTTCCCGGCGCTGCAGGCCGGCGTGGCCCACTTCGACGGACCGGGCGGCACCCAGACACCGGATGTCGTCGGCCGAGCCATCTACGCCGCGATCACTGGTCCGCTGTCCAATCGCGGCGCCACGACCGATGCCGAGCGCAATGCCGAACACGTCGTACAGGCGGCGCGTGCCGCGCTCGCCGATCTGTTGGGCGGCACTGCATCGGGCATCGTCTTCGGCCGGAGCATGACCCAGCTGACCTTCGACATGGCCCGCACTGTCGCCAAGGACTGGGGGCCGGGCGACGAGGTCGTGGTGACCCGGCTCGACCACGACGCCAACGTGCGCAGCTGGGTGTGCGCCGCGCAGGCGGCCGGCGCCACCGTGCGATGGGCCGACTTCGACCCGGACACCGCCGAACTGCTGCCCGAGCACATCGAGCAAGTGCTGAGTCCACGAACGCGACTCGTCGCCGTCACGGCTGCGTCGAATCTGCTCGGCACGATCCCGGACCTGCCCGCGATCGCCGCCGCGGTCCACAGCGTCGGCGCCTGGCTCTACGTCGACGGTGTCCACTACACGCCACATGCCGCCGTGGACATCGACGCACTGGGAGCGGACCTCTACGCGTGCTCGCCGTACAAGTTCCTCGGGCCGCACTGCGGCGTGGTTGCCGCACGCGTCGACCTGCTCGAGCAGCTGCGTCCGGACAAGCTGGTACCGGCCACCGACGCCGTGCCCGAACGCTTCGAACTCGGCACCCTCCCCTACGAGCTGATGGCCGGCACCACCGCCGCGATCGACTTCCTCGCCGAGCTGGCACCCGCCGCCGCCGGGTCCGACGCGGGCCGCCGCGCGCGGCTCGTGGTCTCGATGCAGGCCTTGGACGCGTACGAGAGCAGCTTGCTCGAGCGCCTCGAATCCGCGATCACCGAACTTCCGGGCGCGCACATCCATTCGCGGGCGCACCGACGCACCCCCACGCTGCTCGTCACCTTCGCCGATACCGATCCGCGCGTAGTGCGCGACTTCCTGGCCGCCCGCGGGGTGAACGCACCGGCCGGCAGCTTCTATGCCTACGAACCGGCGCATCGACTCGGGCTCGGCGAGGCCGGGGGGCTGCGGATCGGCTTGGCGCCGTACACGACCGCGGACGACGTCGACCGGTTGCTCGCCGGATTGCGTGGGTGTTGCTGACAAATAGCTCACGTCGCGGTGACCCCCGAGCCGCGCACGGGTACTCGCAATGGGAACGCGCGCCGAGCGGCGCGCCCGAACCAGAGTGAAAGTAGTGGTCAGCGGTGAATGCAGTTCCTGATGTGATGCTCAACAACGGTCAGACGATCCCGCAGTTCGGGTTCGGCGTGTACCAGGTCGACCCGGCCGACACCTTCGCGGCGGTGACGACCGCGCTCGAAACGGGTTACCGGCACATCGACACCGCGCAGATGTACGGCAACGAGAAGGAGGTCGGCGAAGCGATCGCCGCCTTCGACGTCGATCGAAGTGACGTGTTCGTCACCAGCAAGCTCAACAACGGATTCCATCTGCCCGACGACGCCCGCCGCGCCTTCGACGGCACCCTTGCCGCGCTCGGCACCGACTACGTCGACCTGTTCCTGATCCACTGGCCGCTGCCCGGTCTCTACAACGGTGACTTCGTCTCGACCTGGAAGACGCTCGAGGAGTTCTACCGCGCCGGGCGGGCGCGATCGATCGGCGTGTCGAACTTCCAGCCGCATCACTTACGCCGCCTGCACGAGGAATCCGAGATCCCCCCGGCCGTCGACCAGGTCGAAGTGCACCCGTTCCTCACCCAGGACGACCTGCGTAACTTCTGCGCCGAGCATCAGATCCGGGTCGAGGCGTGGTCGCCGATCGCGCAGGGTGCCGTGCTCGACGACCCGGTGATCCGTGAGATCGCCGGGCGCGTCGGCAAGACACCCGCCCAGACCGTGCTGCGCTGGCACATCGACCGCGAGGACATCGTGTTCCCGAAGTCGGTCACACCGGATCGGATCCGGGAGAACTTCGACATCTTCGATTTCGAGCTCAGCGCCGAAGACGTCGCGGCGATCAGTTCGTTGAATCGCGATCAGCGCACCGGGCCCGACCCGGACACGTTCAACTTCATCCCGAAGTAGTCGGCGCTGTCATACCCGGCAGGCACCCGCCGCGGTCATGCATGCGGCGGCCCGGCCACGCGTCCCTTCCACTCCGCGCCGCGGCCGCGCCGGTGCCGACGGGCCGAATCGATCGTCATGACCGCATACAGCGTGGCGATGACCGGCAACAGGAGGGCACGCGGCCACGCCAGGCCGTAGAAGCGTTGCATCGGCACGTATGTGGCAGTCATCAACGCCCATGCCGACCGCACCCAGCACCGCGACCCAACCGGCGCCGGTTGCCAGCCCGACGACGAAGAGTGTCGGCGGTAGCACGTAGACGAACATCAGGCCGATGACAGCGGCGGCCAGGAACAGCGGTGAATGGCGCAGTTGGGTGTACGCGCTGCGAGTGATCATCTGCCACAGATCAGTAAGCCGTGGATACGCCCGGACGCTGCGAATGTCGTCGGTCAGGCCGAGCCAGATCCCCCCGTGTGGTTTCAGCAGCTTGGCCAACGCGACGTCGTCGATCACCGCCGCGCGGATCTCGGCGAGACCGCCCGCGCGTTCGAGCGCCGCACGATCGACCAGCATGCAACCGCCGGCCGCGGCGGCGGTGCGGCCCGGTCGATTCACCGCGGCGAACGGGTAGAGCTGTGCGAAGAAGTACACGAACGCCGGCACGACGAAACGCTCCCAGCCGGTCTGCGCGCGGAGTCGCACCATCTGCGACGTGAGGACCAGACGCTGCCCTTGCGCCCCGCGCACCAGGCGCGTCAGCGCGTGCGGCGGCCACGCGATGTCGGCGTCGGTGAACAGCAGCAGGTCCGCCTCGCCTGCCGCCACCGTTCCCGCGGACTGCGCCGCAACCTTGCCGACCCAGCCACTCGGCGGTCCGCTCGTACGGACCACCTCGGCGCCGGCAGCCCTCGCGAGGTCACCCGTGCCGTCGTCGCTCTCGTCGTCGACGACGATCACCCGAAACGAAGCCGGGTACTGCTGGGCCAGCAACGTCGGCAGCGTCGCCGGCAGCACCGCCGCCTCGTCGCGGGCCGGCACGATCGCCACCACCGAGGGCCACCGCTGCGGATCGGCACCAGACGGCAACCGGATCGAGGTTCGCCAGAACCCGCTGCGACCGACGGTCAGATAGAGCCAGGTCGCGACCACCGCGGCACCCAGAAACCAACCGACCACCTGCCCATCCTTCCCGACCGATCCCGTTCATTGCCGTAGTGGTTTGTCGTGGAGTTGGTTGCGGCGTGGTTGTTGGTGCGGGTCGATGTGTGGTGGTGGGATCCAGGCTGGTCGGCCTCGTTGGGTGATGCAGCGCCAGCCCGACTTGTCGAAGGTGCGGTGGTGGTGGCCGCAGATCAGCGCGGCGTTGTCGATCGTCGTGGGTCCGCCGTCGGCCCACGGGAGTGATGTGGTGGATCTGGGACCAGGCTGCGGGCCGGTCGCAGGCGGGGAAGGTGCAGCCGCGGTCTCTGGCCAGGATCGCCAGGCGTTGGTTCTCGCTGAACAGCCGCCGGGTGTCGCTGTGCCCGGTCACGCGCGCCGGTCGTTCAGGGCCCTCGCTGCTGACGCGGACGGTGAGGATGCGCTGGTCGGCGCCGCCCCAGCGCAGCGCGTGACGGGCCGGGACGAGCGCGCCGTGGCTGGTCTCGGCCAGACCCGGTGCCGAGTGCGGAAGGACTGGTCGGACATCATCACGATCACCGTGGTGGCGATCCCGCCCGGCGGCGGGCAGGGACCCGGCCAGGCACAGCCGGGTGAGCGCGTCGAGCAGCGCGTCGTGGCGCCGCTGCCCGGCGCTGCGGCGATCCTTCACCCCGTCGGTCTCCGGCGCGGGGCCGGCGAGGGCGTCGAACACGCCGAGGAGGCGTTCGGCGCATTCGGCGGTCAACTCCCCGCGCACCGACGCGGATCCGTCCGGGCGGTGCTGCACGGTGAGGTCGCGTGTGCGGTCACGCTCGTTCGGGTCGTCCAGGGACCCGTCCGGGTCGAGATAGGTGTGGATGTGCAGCGCGAGCTGGTGCAGCGACCGCGGATCGAACGTGCGCGGCGTAGGCGACGAGCTCGCGTTCCACCTCGACACCGTGCTCGGCCTGCACCGCCGCCGGCAGCGCCTCGACCGCCCGCACGATCACCCGGGCATGCTCGGGCGAGATCACCCCGTCCGGCCTGCGCGGCCGCGACGTCGGCGAACACCGGCTCCAACGGCTCGCCGGTCAGCGCCCGCCGCGGCCCCGCGGCTTCCGCGGCCCGCACCCGCGCCGCCGCCTCGGACGGGTGCAGGCGCAGCACCTGCCGCACCAACGCCGCCATCGACGACGCCCCACGCGAATCCGGCAACGACCGCGCTGACGCCTCCGCGATCAACCCGTGCCCCACCGCCGCCAACCGCCGCGAGAGCCGCTCCACCTCCCGCAACGAATCCAGCAGCTCCGCATCGGACGCCGCCAGTCAGATCCGCAGCCAGCAGCGCATCGACCGCCGCGTGGGCGTCGGCCAAGCCGACCGCGGACCGGCCCACCTCGACAGCGCTGCTCATACGATCGATTTTAGAGGGCCGGAACCGCCGGATCCGGGTTATCCACAACCCCGAAAACAGAAGATTCAAGCCCGGCGAAACGCGACCCGAGGGCGGCACCCGAGACCCAGCCCATCCCCTCGTCGCTGCAGCTTTTCGTCATCCAAAAACGGCTAGCCTCCCCCTCATGACATCCTGGCAAGACGTCGTCGTGAGCGCTCCCGAAATCGCACACATCGTGGGAAAGTCTTTCGCGATCCGAAAACACGCCACCATGGCCACCGTCACCCGCGACGGAGCCCCGCGCATCAGCGGCACCGAGATCGACTTCGCTGACGACGGCGAGATCTACATCGGCATGATGCCCGACACCCGCCGTGGGGCGGACCTGCGCCGAGATCCTCGGGTGGCGATCCATTGTCCGACCGAGGACGCTCCCGAGGGCGACCCTGAGGCCTGGCTCGGCGATGGGAAGATCGCGGCGCACGTCATCGAGGTCGAACCGGACCGATTCCGGCTCGACATCGACACGGTCGTGCTCACCCGGGTCGTTTCCGACGCGCTCGAGATCTCCATCTGGCAAGCGGCAACCGGAGCAGTGAGAACCGAGCGACGGACCTGATCGGCACGCCGAATCGGCAAGGATCCACTGCAAGGGTATGCGTCAGCAGGTTCGGTTGGCAGGATCGACGGCAAGGGACGTCCGAACACAGGAGGCGCGAGCCGGTGCTCATCTTTGCCGAGGGAATCATCAACCGTCCCGTCGAGGGCGACAAGCAAGCAGCCGCCAGTGCCTGGCTGGGCCCGATGGTGGACGCCGGATTCATGCAGTCCGGCTACCACGACGCCGTCGGCAATCGGATTCTGATGATCTTGTCGGCGGAGACGATGAATGACGTCGAACGTCGCCTCGCCGATCTTCCCGTCGTGCGCGACGGGTCGGTGACGTTCCACACCTCCCACGTGACTGCGTTGCGCTTCACCTGAGCACGCGCGGTGGTCAGGCAGGATCCGCACATGTTGCGCCTTCTCGGCTGCACCGCGGCCGCCCTCCTCCTCGTCGGCGCGCCGGCAGCGACAGCAGCCACTCCCCCGACGCGCTCGGTGGGCACCGTGACCCTGCATCGGTGCAATCTGCACACCGAGCGCGAGGCATGGTGCGGTTCGATCCGCGCGCCGCTGGACTACACCGACCCCGGCGCCGCGACGATCACGATCGGTTTCGGCTGGCTGCCGAGCACAGGTGCGGCACGCGGCACCGTCGTCGCCCAGGAAGGGGGCCCCGGTTACCCCTCCACCGGCACCGCACCTGATTACGCGGACATGCTCGGCGCAGTGCTGCAGCAGCGCAACCTACTCGTGGTCGACGCTCGCGGCACCGGACGATCGACGCCGCTCGACTGCGAGCCGCTGCAGTCGCTGCCTGCCCCGTCGCCGAGTTTCACCGCTGCCGTCACCGCGTGCGGCCGGCAGCTCGACCACACGTTCCCACGCGCGGGCGGCGGCTACGTGCATGCCTCGGATCTGTTCAGTACGGCGAACTCCGCTCGCGATCTGGCGCAGGTGATCGGCGCGCTCGAGCTCGGGAAGGTCGACTACTACGGCGATTCCTACGGCACGTACTTCGGGCAGGCCTTCCTGGCGCGCTACCCACAGCTGTTGCGCTCCGTCATCCTGGACTCCGCGTACGAGGCGCGTGACCTCGACCCGTGGTACCGCACCACGGTGACCACCGCCCGCCGCGCGTTCGACACGGTGTGCCGCCGCGCTGTCGGTTGTCCGTCGGGTTCGGCGTGGCAACGGATCGGCCGGCTCGCCGCGGCCTTGCGTGCCCATCCCGTCAGCGGGACCGTTGTCGGCACCGACGCGAAGGTGCACTCGATTCGCGTCGATATCACGGCACTGGTCAACATCGTCAACGACGCCGGTTACGACACCGACCCGTACCGGCAACTCGACGCCGCCGCCCGCGCCTACCTCGATCACGGTGACGCCACTGCGCTGTTGCGGCTGTACGCGCAGGACATCGGATACGACTACAGCGACTACTCCGCAGACGCCGGCTACTACTCGGACGGGCTGTACATGGCGGTCGCCTGCACGGACTACCCGCAGCTGTTCGACATGCGAGCTACGCCCGCGCAACGTCGAACGGAACTCGACGCCGCCGTCGCGGCGCTGCCTCCCGCCACGTTCGCACCGTTCACCACTCGCGAATGGCTCGGCATGCTCCCCTACACCGAGACCTACACCGGTTGCCTGACCTGGCCCGCGCCGACGCACCCTGCGGACCCGCCCGTGCCGGACGGCGTGGCGATGGACGCGAGCGACGTGCCGGTCCTGATCCTGAACGGCGAGCTCGACTCGCTCACGCCGGCAGCCGGCGGCGCACACGTCGCCCGGCAGATCGGCCCGGCGGCCCACGCCTACGTCGCCGCGAACAACGTGCACCTCGTCGCGCTCGACAGCGCCTACGACTGCGGGCCGCAGGTCGTGCAGCAGTTCGTGCGACATCCCGAGGCGCAACCGGACACGTCGTGCCTGCTGTCGATCCCGACGATCCGAGCCGTGCCGAACTTCCCGACGACACTTGCGCAGGCCACGCCGGCACAGGGAGACGCGCCGCTCGCGCTCCGGCGACTTGCGTCGGTCGCCGTCGCAGAGGCCGGCGACGCGCTCATCCGTTACGACTATGTCGACGCGCAGCGCGACCTCGGACTGCGCGGCGGCCGGGTCCGCTACGACGCCGACGGCAACGCGACGCTTCGTGGAGTCCGCTACACCGTCGACACGCGGGTGAGCGGCGGCGTGCGGCACACGAGCACCGGTGCAAGTGCCGACCTCACGATCACCGGCCCCGGCCACATCACCGCGCATCTCACCGCGCGCTGGGGAACCGGGCCGTGGGCGAGCGTCGAGACCGACGTCGGGACGGTGCGGGTGCCCGCGCCCTAGTCGTACAGCTGTACAGTCGTTTCGTACAATCGTGAGATTAGTGGCGGGCGGGAGTCCTCCGATGAACCGGTCGAACGCGAAGCCACGGGCCGAGCGGCAACGGCAGCCGACCGAGATCCGCCGCGTGCTCCTGCTCGACGCCGCGCGCGAGGTGATCGCCGCGCGCGGTCTGGCCGCGACCACCATGCGCGACATCGCCCGGGCCGGGGACGTCTCAGTCGGCACGCTGACCTACCACTTCTCGGGCATCGCGGAGATCTTGCGAGAACTGCTCGAGCGCGAGATGACCGTGTTCTACGAGCCGGTGATCGACAAGGCGCACTCCGCCGGGCGCGGCCTGGACGGGCTGCAGGTGGTGATCGACTGCTTCTTCGCCGACGACCAACGCACCGCCGCGCACTGGCGACTGTGGCTCGACTTCTGGAGCGTGTCGGCCCACGATGTGCATTACGCCCGATGGCAGCAGCGCAGCTACCTGCGATGGCGGGCCGACGTGCTCAAGCTGCTGTCACTGGCCGGCGAGCAGGGTGAGATCGCCGATGTCGATCTCGAGGCCTGCGTCGACGATTTCCTCGCATTGTTCGACGGCCTGGCGGTGCACGCCTACCTGCCCCGCACACCACTGGGCCCCGACGACGCGCGGCGCGCCCTCACCGCGTGGATTCGGCGGACGTTGCGCGAACCCGCACCCAGCAAGGAGACAGCATGACCACCGTGGAAGTCGCGTCGGACACCACCTACCGCTCCCCCGGCTACAGCCTGCCCGGTCGGCTCTACACCTCGGCCGACGCGTATGACACCGATCTGGCCGCAGTGTTCGGCCGGGTGTGGCTCTACGTCGCCAGCGACGCCGAGGTGCCAGAGCCCGGCGACTACGTGACGGTCGACATCGACCGCCGCTCGGTTGTGCTGGTGCGCGGCGACGACATGACGGTGCGGGCGTTCCACAACGTCTGCCGGCACCGCGGTTCTCGACTGCTCGACGATCGCAGCGGGCGCACGCGCACCTTCGTCTGCCCGTATCACAAGTGGACCTACGACAAGAGCGGCAACCTGCGCCATGCCGAATCCACTGCGCCCGACTTCGACCGGAGCCAACTTCCGCTGCGCACGGTTCACGTGCGCTCGGTCGGCGGCCTGCTGTTCATCTGTCTCGCCGATCAAGCTCCTTCGGATTTCGAAGCCTTTGCCGATACCGTGACACCGTATCTCGCGCCCCATGACCTCGCCCACGCCAAGGTCGCCGCCCAGATCGACTGGATCGAGGACGGCAACTGGAAACTGGTGATGGAGAACAACCGCGAATGCGCACACTGCGGCGGCCATCCCGAGCTGACGAAATCGTTCTTTCCGGTCTACGCCTACACCGAAGCCGACATCAGCCCGCGGCTGCGCAGCGCTTGGGACCGTTACCACGGTGTGCGGAACGAGTTCCGGATCCGCTGCGACACGCTCGGGCTGCCGTGGGAGGTCGTCGAACGCCTCGACACCCCGTCGACCGCGTTCCGCATCGAGCGCGAACCTCTCGATCAAGCCGGCGAGTCGTTCACGCTGGACGGTGTGCGCGCGTGCCGCCGGCTGCTGATGTCCGACGACGAAGCGCGGCTCGGGCGCCTGACGCTGCACGTGCAACCCAACGCGTGGCTGCACGTCATGAGCGACCACGCGGTCACCTTCTCGGTGCTCCCGATTGCTGCTGACCGCACGCTGGTCCGCACCACCTGGCTGGTGCACCGCGATGCCGTCGAGGGACACGACTACGACCTGGACAACCTGACGGTGGTGTGGAAGCAGACCAACGACCAGGACCGGGTGTACGTGGCGCGCGCCCACCGCGGGGTCAGCGATCCGGACTACGTGCCCGGTCCGTACCTGCCGTCGGAGTACCAGGTCGACGCGTTCTGCACCTGGTACGTCAACCGGCTCGCCGAGCACGACCAGCGGTGAAACGCCCGGATCAGGTCGCGTGGCTTCGTCGCCGGCTCGACGACCTGCCGCAGCTCGCGTCCGCCCACGAGGTGCCGGGCGTGTCGGTGGCCGTCCTCGTGGACGGGCAAGTGGTGCAGGGCGTTGCCGGCGTCACCAATCTGCGTACCGGCGTCGAGGTCACTCCGGACACGTTGTTCATGATCCAGTCCATCACCAAGGTGTGGACCGCGACGCTGGTCATGCAACTGGTCGACGAGGGATCGATCGAGCTCGACGCCCCCGTGCGCAGCTACCTGCCGGAGTTCCGGACCGCTGACGCACGTGCGAGTGAACAGATCACCGTGCGGCACCTGCTGACGCACAGCGGCGGCTTCGAGGGCGACATCTGGGCTGCAACCACGTGCGGCCCGGACGCGTTGCAACGATTCGTGACCGATCTCGTCTGCGACGCGCCACAACACTTCGCACCAGGCGCGATGTACTCGTACTGCAACGCCGGCTACGGGGTGCTGGGCCGGCTCGTCGAGGTGCTGCGCGGTCTGCCGTACTCGCAGGCGTCGCGACGCTTCCTCGCCGAGCCGCTGGGCATCGACGAGCTCGCCTTCGACGCCGACGAAGCGCTCGCCTTCCGCACCGCTATCGGGCATGTACGCCCTCACTCGCAAGCGACCACGCAGCCACTCCCGCGGTGGGCGGTGCTGCCGCCGTCCAATCCCGCAGCGGGCAATCAGCTGGCGATGTCGGCGCGGGCGTTGCTCGCGTTCGGCGCCATGCACGTCACGAACCGCGCGGGGGTGCTGACCCCGGCCGCGGTACAGGCCATGCGCACCCAGCAGGTCGACCACCTGCCGCCGAAGCGGGCCACGTGCGGACACGGCCTGGGCTGGATGCTGTCGCAGTGTCCCGGCGTGATCGAGCACGGCGGCGATGCGCCCGGCGTAGCGGCACTCCTTAGCGTGGTGCCCGAACAGGGCGTCGCAGTTGCGGTGCTGACCAACGGCGGCGCAGCGAACCGACTCGTCGACGAGCTCGTCGACCCGGTGCTCGAGGAACTGGCCGGCGTCGCGCCGTACCGTCGCGATTTCGCCACCCCACCGCCGGAACCGGTGCGCGACCCATTGCGGTATGCCGGTCGCTACCAGGATCGAGTGGTCCGCAACGAGGTCACCGCGGACGACGACGGCCGACTGTGGCTGACCAGGTCCGACCGCAACGAGGCCATTGCGATGTTCGAACGCGCCGGCATTGTTCCGGAATCCGAACGACACGAGTTGCGGCGGCTCGACGCGAACACGTTCGTGACGATCGACGACTCAGGCGCGGTGGGCCGAACCGTCGAGTTCGTCGGAGGCGATGCCGCCGGCCGGGCCCGGTTCCTGCACACCGGGCGGGCCGTCCCGCGGGTCGAATGAGGCGGGGCCGCGCGAGCTGACCCGAATTACTGCCCGCCATCGGCGGGTACCTGCGCGACATGCGCATCGTGATCACCGGCGGATCCGGCAACGTCGGCACTGCGCTGTTGCGCCGGCTTCGTGCCGGGGGCCACCAACTCACCGCCGTGTCCCGACGACGACCGACCGACGGGGGTGCCGACGTCGGCGGCAGCGAACGGCCCTATTCGCAATGCGAGACCACGCAAGTGCACGAATACGGATCGGGAGCAGCGCTGTTCGGCTACTCGAAGCTGTATGGCGAGGTGCCCGGCGGGCAGGCCGAGTACCTGCGAATCCCGCAAGCGCAGTTCACTCACGTCAAGATCCCGGACGGGCCGCCCGACGAACGGTTCGTGTATCTGTCGGACGTGCTGCCCACCAGCTGGCAGGCAGTCGAATACGCCGCGGTGCCCGACGGCGGCACGCTCGTGGTCCTCGGCCTCGGACCGATCGGCGACATGTCCAGCCGCATCGCCGCACTGCAGGGCAAGCGGGTGATCGGGGTCGATCTGGTGCCCGAGCGGCTCGATCGGCTGCGATCACGGGGCATCGAGGTCGTCGACCTGAACGAGCACGAGAAGGACCTCGGTGACGCGATCCGCGAGATGACCGGCGGCCGTGGCCCCGACTCGGTCGTCGACGCGGTGGGCATGGAGGCGCACGGATCGACGGTGCCGAAGATCGCGCAGAGTCTCGTCGGCCTGCTCCCGGACAAGGTGGCGCAACCGCTCATGCAAAACGTCGGCACCGACCGGCTGACAGCCCTGTACTCAGCCATCGACATCGTCCGCCGTGGCGGCACCATCTCGCTCTCCGGCGTGTACGGCGGCGCCAGCAGTCCCCTGCCGATGCTGACCTTGTTCGACAAGCAGATCCAGCTCAGGATGGGGCAGGCGAACGTCAAGCGCTGGGTCGACGACATCATGCCGCTGCTCACCGACGCCGACCCGCTCGGCGTCGAGACCTTCGCCACGCACCGGCTGTCTCTCGACGAGGCGCCGGCCGCCTACGAGACGTTCCAGAAGAAGGAGGACGGCATGGTCAAGGTCGTCCTGAAACCGTGACCGGCACGGCTCACGCCACGGCGGTCTTCTGCACTGACGCTTCATAGATCCGCGAGATCGAGGCGTCCAACCGGGCGGTGAACTGCTCGTCGGTCTGCTGGTCGGACAGGCCTTCGAGCAGGGCGCGGGAGAAACTCGCGATCATGGAGGGATCCCTGGCCAACAGGCTGCACGCTTCGTCACGTTCGTAACCGCCCGACAGCGCAAGCACGCGCAGCACCTTCGGTTCGGCGGCGAGCTTCGCGTACAGGCCGACCTGTGTCGGAATCGTCAGCTTCAACATGATCGACGTGTCGTCGGGCAAGGCGTCGACGCCGGCTTCGAGCGCATCACGCAGAAGCACTTCGGCCTGTTCCTTGTGCGGGCTGTCGATACTCACCTCCGGTTCGAGAATCGGCACCAGACCCACCGCTGCGATCCGAGCGCCGTACTCGAACTGTTGATCGACGACGGCGGTGACCCCGCGGTCGTCGGCGTCCTTGATCACCGATCGCATCTTCGTGCCGAAGATCGCATGACGCTGCGCACGCCGGAGCAGATCGTCCAGCGTGTCGATCGGTTTCATGAGCTGCACGCCGTGCTGCTCGTCGGCGAGGCCTTTATCAACCTTGAGGAACGGCACGACCTGCTTGCGCTCCCACAGATACTGCGCGGTGGGCACGCCGTCCATGGCGCGCTCCATCGTCTGCTCGAACAGGATCGCCGCGAGGATGCGCGACCCGTCGAATGCGGGGTCGGTGATCACCCGGGTACGCATCGCGTGCACGAGGTCGAACATCTGCTCTTCTGTGCTGTACCGGCTCTCGTCGATCCCGTAGTCGCCGAGCGCCTTCGGCGTGCTTCCGCCGCTCTGGTCGAGTGCCGCGAAGAAGCCCTGCCCGGATCGGATCTTGGCCAGTTGGGTCGTGTTCATGGTGCCCATTCTCCCCATCGCCGGGCACGCCGACACGCGTCGTGACGCATCGCCGCACGAAGCCGGGTGGTCGAGCGCTATCGGCTGAATGCGCAGCCAGGTCCTCCGACTGCGCGTCGTGCAGTGGCTCATTCCGGCGCTCACCGCCGGGCTGGTCGTGCTAGTGGTCCGTCTGCGTTTTGATCTGGTGGAGGGTGGCGCGGCCGCGTTGGACTTTGGCGATGATGTCCTCGGCGGTGGCTTTCCAGATGAAGGGTTTGGGGTCGGTGTTCCAGTGCTCGGCCCAGGTGGTGATGGCCTCGCTGAGGTCGGCGACGCTGGTGAAGATGCCGCGGCGTAGGCGTCGGTCGGTGAGTTCTTTGAACCAGCGTTCGATGAGATTGAGCCACGAACTCGAGGTCGGGGTGAAGTGCAGGTGCCAGCGGCGCCGGTCGCGGTGGGCGAGCCATTTCGTGATCTCGGGGGTCGAGTGGGCGGAGAGGTTGTCCAGGACGACGTGCACGCCCAGACCGCGGGGCACGCTTGCGTCGATCTGTTTGAAGAACCGCAACACGTCGGCGCCGGCGTGGCCTTTGCGCAGATCGGTCAGGACTTCACCGGTGGCCGATGTTCATCGCCGCGAACAGGTCGATGGTGCCGTTGCGTTTGTAGTCGTGGGTCATCGTGCCGGCCCGGCCGGCGTTTCATCGGCAGCGAGGGCTGAGTGCGGTCCAGAGCTTGGCACTGGGTCTTCTCATCGAAGCTGAACACCACGGCTCGCGACGGCGGGTTCAGATAGAGCCCGACGACGTCGACGAGTTTCTCCTCGAACCGCGGATCATTGCTGACCTTGAACGTCTCGATCCGCCACGGCTTGAGATCGTGATCGGCCCAGATCTGGGCGACGGCGTCCTTGCCGATCCCGACGTGTGAGGCCATCGAACGGGTGCTCCAGTGCGTCGAACCGTCCGCAGGCCGCTCCTTGATGGGTCAAGACGCAACGACCTCCTCGACCGTGCCCGACCGGGATCGAGGGCTTACGCCCGCGACCCTTGGCGATGACGCCCGACACCCCGACACCCTTATCGGCGAACCGTGTCCGCCACCGCCGCACCGTGTCCGAATCGACCCCACACCGGCGGGCGATCTCCTGATTCGCGACTCCGTCCGCTGGCCAACAACAAGCCCCTGAGCCTGCACCACCGCGCGATGCGGCAACGACGTCGACGCTCGACATCCGCACCAACGCCAAACGTTGATCAGCACTCACCGGCATCGCCGCAGCAATCTCGAACAGGCACGACTACATATTACCGTACTAAATCACAGACGGACCACTAGGCGCCCAGTGGGGCGAACAGCAGCGCCCGGTCAAGCTGGTTCGAGACGCCGGGCGGCGTGCGGTGCAGCGCTCGCGGGATGCGCTGTCCGGGTTGATGGACCGATCACCGCATCCGAACATGCGCGTGCGCACGTACCGCATTGTGAAGACGGGTATCGACCCCCAGGTTGAAGCTGCAGCCGACAGCGCCCCACCGATTGTCGAGGGATCATGAATCGCTGCTTGCGCCCGCTCCTGGGCCTTCTCGCTGTACTCGCCGTGCTCGTGCCGGCGACAGGCGCGCTGGCCGCGCCCGCCGCCACGGTCAGCCGGACCGACGCCGCATTCATGCGCGGCAACGCCCACACCGATCTCGCCGAAATCACGATCGGCGGCATCGCACTCGACCGGTCTACCGACAGCGCGGTGCGCGAGCTTGCGACCGTGACCATCTCCGACCACACGACCGCCCTGTCGCAGCTGTCGGCAGTCGCGAGCGACACCGGCGTGCACCTCCCGGACCAGCCGAATACCAGTCAGCGCAAGGCCGCTGCCCGGTTGGCAACCGTACCTGCCGGCGCGTTCGACCTCACCTACCTCCAGGTGCAGGTCGCCGGACACGAGAAGTCCATCGCCGCCACCCGACACGAGATCGCGGCCGGCACCGACCCCGAGGTGATCGCGTTCGCGAAGGGCTACCTTCCGGTCGCGGAGATGCACCTGAAGATGGCCCGCCATGCCCTACGCGGGCTGCGCTGAACCGGGATCGTTGCCGGTCACGCAGAACGGGGCGGTAGCGGATACCTGCACGTGGGCACTGCCTGCGCGTGGACAGCTCAGGGTGAGGTCGCCTCGAGGCGCACGCGGTCGCCGGGCACCAACCCGAGCTCGACGGCTTGGGGGCGCAGCGCTGCGCTGAGGGTCCAGTCGGCGGCGGTCCGGATCCGGTTTCCCGGCAGCGAGTAGAGGTGGTAGGCACGCGTGACCGTCTTCGCCGGAAGGCCGGACAGCGGGACGCGTAACGGGTTCGCCGCCGCCTGGGTGCCGCCGAGGTCGACGAGGAACCCGAGGTCATGGTGTTTGTACTGCTCGAGCGGCCGGCCGTGCAGGGATGCGGCGACGTTCTGCGCGGCAAGCGTGCCTTGCCGTTGCGCATGCTGTGCGGTCATGCCGGTGATCGATCCCGGCCGGGTGAGATCGGGCACCGCGGCGCCGTCACCGCAGGCGAACACACCGTCGGCCCCGGGCACCTCGAGTGTCGAACGCACCGTGAGCCGTCCGTGGTCGGTGTCCATCGACAGGCTCGCCACGAGCGGATCCGGGCGCACGCCGACGCACCAGATCAACGACCGGGTCGCGACCTCCTCGCCGGTGGTCAGGGTGACCGATGTCGGCCGCGCCTCCTTGATCGACTGCTCGGTGCGTACCTCGAGACCGCGCCTGCGCAGTACCCGCTCCGCGGTCCGCGACAGCCGCTGGTCGAGTTCGGGAAGCAGCCGCGGCGCGGTGTCGGCGAGGATCCAGCGCATGCGCTGACCGACCAGCGCAGGCCGCTGTCGCTTGATCCGCTCGGTGAACAGCTGTCCCTGGGCGGCCACCTCGGTGCCGGTGTACCCCGCGCCGACGACGATGAAGGTGCATCGTTCGTCGCGCTCGGCGGCATCGGTCGCGCTCGCCGCGAGCTCGACCTGACGAGTGATGTGATCACGCAGGAACAGCGCTTCCGGGATGCCGCGGAAACCGTGCGCGTACTCCGCGATGCCGGGGATCGGCAGCAATTTGTTGACGCTGCCGACCGCCAGTACGAGGCGGTCGTACCCGGTTGAACCCTCCTGGTCCTCCGAGTCGGTCCAGTTCACGCGCCGGTTGCCGAGGTCGACGCTGGTCACCGTGCCCAGGATCAGCTGCACCTTCGGCAGCTGCTTGGGAAGCGACACGCAGATGCGGCGCGGTTCCAGGATGCCGGCGGTCACCTCGGGCAGCAGCGGCAGATAGAGGAAGTAGTCGGTCGGATTGATCAGGACGATCTCCGCCTCGGGTGCGTGCCGTTGCAACCCACGCGCCGCGTAGAAACCCGCGAACCCGGCGCCGACGATGACGATTCGAGGACGACCTGCCATGACCCCAGCGTGCCCGATCCGGCCGAAACCAACCAGCACGTATCCGGCGGCGGCAGCGCGGGACCGATCGGTGGACCGGCAATCCCCAGCACGCCCACTGATCGGCTGAACCGGGTCGGCTTCG
>CAWKNB010000019.1:0-17321 GCA_963850835.1 uncultured Actinomycetota bacterium
TCACCGTCGTTTCGTGCGTGTGGTTCTTCGCGATGATCCTGACCGATCTCCTGCGCCGGTCCCGCACGCCCGCGGGCGCGCGACCGACCCAGACCGGGGACACGAAGGTCGCCCGCTCGATCATGGTGCTGCCCGCCGACTTCGGCGTGCTGGCCCTGAGCTTCGTGCTGCTGGGCTCGCAACCGGCGTTCGTCGCCGTGTACACACTGCTGCTGATCGCGAACGCGATCTTCCTCGGCGGCAAGCTGCTGTCCTGGTTCGGCGAGATGCGAGCGATCGATGCAACCGCGTAAGCCGGTGTTGGCGGGGGTGCTCAGCGCTGCCGCCACACGCGCGAAGGGCGAGGAGTTCTCCGTCGACCCACGGTTGGCCGACAGCTACCTGGCCCGCACGATCATGTCCCGCGTCCTGATGCGACTCCGCGGCCGCTTGCGCTTTCCGCTGCGACGCCCGGCCCCGGCGCTCGGCACTCGGGTGGAACTGCGCGGCAAGTCGAGGCTGCAGCTGGGGGCCGGCGTCAGCATCGCACCCGGTGCGGTGATCGACGCGATGTCCACCGAGGGCGTCCGGCTCGGCGCGAACGTGTCCGTGGGCCGCAATACCCGCATCGAGTGCGTCGGCAGCATGCGCCACCTCGGCCGCGGAATGACGGTCGGTGACAACGTCGGACTGGGTACGGACTGCTTCTACGGATGCGCCGGCGGGATCGACATCGGCTCGGACACGATCGTCGGCAACATGGTCAGCTTCCACGCCGAGAACCACGTCGCCGACGACGTGCAGCGACCGATCCGGCTGCAGGGTGTCACCCACCGAGGGATCACGGTGGGCAACGACTGTTGGATCGGTGCACGGGCCGCGATTCTCGACGGTGCGGTCATCGGCGACGGGTGCATCATCGCGGCTGGTTCGGTTGTCACCGCGGGCGAATATCCGGCGCGAGGCATTTACGGAGGCGTGCCCGCACGCCTCATCAAGACGCGTGAGCGAGCGCTCGTTAGCTCGTCTTGACGTTTGCTCGACTTAACACGTACCATACATTCACCGGCTTACACCGCGTCGTTCGGTGCCGGTCAAATCGGGGGAAATTCGGGGGGATCATGAGGGTGCATACCCTGCTGTCTCGGCGCGCGTCCGGGACGGCAACAAACACATCACAGGCGCCTGCAGCGCGCCGGGCCGGCACGGTGCGCCGGCTCGGTGGCCCGGTCGGTGCCGTGCTGGTGGCAGCGGTGGCGCTGACCGCCTGCTCGTCGTCGTCACA
Source organism: uncultured Actinomycetota bacterium (assembly GCA_963850835.1). GTDB lineage: Bacteria > Actinomycetota > Actinomycetes > Mycobacteriales > Jatrophihabitantaceae > Jatrophihabitans. The sequence goes on from CAWKNB010000019.1 coordinate 1,265, forward strand.
CGGCCCGAGCAAGGCCGCTGCGAGTGGCGGCTCGGCCGGCACCAGCAGCAGCGCGCTGCCGGCGCCGAAGGGCGCCACCAACAGTGCTTCGAGCCAGCCGGCGCCGAAGGACACGAAGGCTCGGCCGGTACCGCACAAGACGGTGCAGCCGCCGATCGCCGGATCGGTCAAGGAGCAGGTCGCGGCGCACAAGGTCGTGACACTGCCGGCCGTCGCTCTCGATCACGCTGCCCGGTTGGGCAACGGTGTGACCGTCGAGCTCTCCCAGGTGCGAGCGATGAAGGCCTCGGCCCGCTTGCCCGGCGAGGTCGCCGGGCCGGCAATCGCCGTCACGGTGAAGTTCGTCAACAACTCGGCCAAGGCGATGTCGCTGAACAACGTCGTGCTCAACGTCACGGGCTCGGACAAGAGCCCGGGCAACCAAATGAGCACGGCACCGGCCAAGCCGCTGTCCGGCGCCCTCGCGAAGGGCAAGTCCGCGAGCGGCGTCTACGTCTTCACCCTGTCTGCCACGCACCGTGATCCGGTCACGGTCACCGCCTTCTACTCGACGAGCGCGCCCACCGCGGCCTTCGTCGGCCCGGTCAACTAGGAGCCTCGATGAAACTCAACGCGATCCGCGTCCGCACGAAGGTCGCCGCGCTCACTGCGGTGGCCTTGGCGGGCAGTATGGCGGTCATCACCGCCACGCCGGCATCCGCCGACACCCTGCCCGGCCCGGCGCCGGTGCAGCAGCGCAGTGCCGACAACGTCACCGCCGACGCCTTGCCGACGGTGCAGATCGACGGCGTCGTCTGGTCGCAGGCGATCGTCGGCAACACCGTGTACGCCGGCGGCTCGTTCGCCAATGCGCGTCCGGCCGGTGCCGCCGCAGGCACCAACCTGACGCCGCGGTCGAACCTGCTCTCCTACGACCTCACCACCGGCAACCTGAACACCTCGTTCGTGCCGTCGCTGAACGGTGAGGTGAAGTCGGTGGCCGCCTCGCCCGACGGCAGCCGGATCTACGTCGGTGGCTCGTTCACCACGGCCAATGGGCAGACCCGCAACCGCATCGCGGCCTACAGCACGGCCACGGGCCAGCTGATCACCACCTTCGCGCCGACCTTCAACGCGTCGGTGTACTCGATCGTGGCGACCAACACCACCGTCTACGTCGGCGGCATCTTCGGCTACGTCAACGGCGTGGCCCGCAGCCGGCTCGCGGCGATCAACGCCAGCAACGGTGCACTGACCGGCTGGGCGCCGGTCGCCGACTACAACGTCAACGCGGTAGCGCTGTCCACCGACGGCTCGAAGGTCTACGCCGCCGGTGGCTTCACCAACCTCAACGGCTCCCCGGTGTACGGCGTCGGCGCGCTCGACGCCAACACCGGCGCTTCGCTGCCGTTCCCGGTGAACAACACGGTGCAGGCCTACGGCACCGCGGCCGCCTTCCTGACCCTGAGCACCGACAGCACCGGCGTCTACGGCACCGCCTACAACTACGGCGGTTCCGGCAACTTCGAGGGCACCTTCGCCGTCGACCAGAGCAACAGCGCCACGCGCTGGATCGAGGACGGCCACGGTGACACCTACGGCACCTACTCGGTCAACGGCATCGTGTACACGATCAGCCACGCGCACTACCTGCAGACCTTGAACGGTTGGCCGGTCTACAACCCGTGGCAGGAGCGGCACACCGTCGCCTTCACCGCCAACGCAACCGGCACGCTGGCCCACAACACCCAGGGCGGCTACGCCGACTTCTACGGCCAGCCCGCACCGTCGATCATCGACTGGTTCCCGGACTTCCAGAACGGCACCTACACCGCGGCCGGGCAGTCCTCATGGAGCATCACCGGCACCAGCAAGTACGTCGTCGAGGGCGGCGAGTTCCCGTCCGTCAACGGCACGAAGCAGCAGGGTCTCGTGCGGTTCGCGCAGCCGTCGATCGCGCCCAAGAAGCAGGGCCCGATGTTGTCGGGTGCGAACTTCACCCCGACGCTGGTTCCGCTGTCCGGTACCTCGGTGCGGGTTTCGTGGCCGGCCAACTGGGATCGCGACGACCAGAGCCTGACCTACAACGTCTACCGCAACGGCAACCTGACCACGCCGGTGTACACGATCAAGGCCGATTCGCAGTGGTGGAACACCCCGAACATGGGCTTCATCGACACCGGGCTGACGCCGGGGCAGACCTACAGCTACCGGCTGCAGGCGACCGACGGTGACGGCAACTTCGTGCGCGGTGACACCAAGACGGTGACCGTGAGCGCCGGCGGCACGCAGACCGCGTACGACAAGAAGGTCCTGGCTGACGGGGCCTCCACGTACTGGCCGATGGGCGAGTCCTCGGGCTCGACGCTCTTCGACAACGCCGGCTTCAACGACGCGGTCGCGGGCAGCGGGATCACCCGTGGCGCCGCCGGTCCGGTCTCCGGTACGACCGCGACGACGTTCGACGGTACGTCGAACGGCACTGCGTCCACGCAGACTCCTGTTGCGGGTCCGAACACGTTCACCGCGTCGACCTGGGTCAACACGACCTCGACGAGCGGTGGGCAAGATCCTCGGCTTCGGGAATGCGACCTCGGGTACGTCGTCGTCCTACGACCGGCACCTGTACCTCGACAACGCGGGTCACGTGATCTTCGGTGTCTACAACAACACGGTGTCCACGCTGCAGTCCTCGGCCACGGTCAACGACGGCAAGTGGCATCAGATCGTCGCCAGCCTGGGCGCCGACGGCATGACGCTCTACATCGACGGCATCCGGGTCGCGCATCGCAGCGACGTCACGTGGGGTCAGGACTACAGCGGCTACTGGCGCGTCGGAGGTGACAACCTTGGCAGCTGGACCAACCAGCCGTCGAGCAACTTCCTGTCCGGTTCGATCGGCGACACCGCGATCTTCCCGACCGTGCTGTCCAAGCAGACGGTGCAGGACGAGTACACGGCCAGCGGCCGCACGCTCAACGTCCCGTCCGCGCCGACGGACAAGTACGGCAAGGCCGTCTACGCGGACAGCCCGGACCTGTACTGGCGCCTCGACGAGGCGAACGGCCCGACCGCGCAGGACACGTCCGGCAACCAGAACACCGGCACCTATGCGGGCTCGGAGACCTTCCAGACGCAAAGCGACGTGACCGGCGCGAACGGGACCGGCGTGACCTTCGACGGCTCGAGCGGCACCGTGGCCTCGAGCCAGCAGGTCTCGAACCCGACGACCTACTCCGAGGAGGCCTGGTTCAAGACCACCTCGACCAACGGTGGGAAGATCATCGGCTTCGGTGACCAGCAGAGCGGCACGTCGGGCAGCTACGACCGGCACGTGTTCATGAACGGCTCCGGTCAGCTGACCTTCGGCACCTGGACCGGCCAGGAGAACGAGATCAACACCAGCGCGTCGTACAACGACGGCAAGTGGCACCAGGTGGTCGCCACCCAGGGCAGCGACGGCATGAAGCTCTACGTCGACGGTGCACTGGCGGGGACGAACCCGCAGACGCAGGCACAGGCCTACAACGGGTACTGGCGCATCGGCGGGGACAACGCCTGGGACGGCGTCCAGCCGTGGTTCGCCGGCTCGATCGACGAGGTCGCGGTGTACTCGAACGTGCTCTCTGCCGATCAGGTGAAGGCGCACTACCAGGCGTCCGCTGTGGCGCCGGTGGCGCCGAACCAGGCTCCGACGGCGGCGTTCACCAGCTCGGCTGCGGATCTGAAGGCGTCCTTCGACGGTTCGGGTTCGGCTGATGCTGATGGTTCGGTTGCTTCGTACTCGTGGGACTTCGGTGACAACTCGGCGGCTGGTTCGGGGGTGAGCCCGACGCACACCTACGCGGCGGCGGGTACCTACACCGTGAAGCTGACCGTGACCGATGACAAGGGTGCGACCGACTCGGTCTCGCACAGCGTGACGGTGACGGCGCCGAACCAGGCTCCGACGGCGGCGTTCACCAGCTCGGCTGCGGATCTGAAGGCGTCCTTCGACGGTTCGGGTTCGGCTGATGCTGATGGTTCGGTTGCTTCGTACTCGTGGGACTTCGGTGACAACTCGGCGGCCGGTTCCGGGGTGAGCCCGACGCACACCTACGCGGCGGCGGGTACCTACACCGTGAAGCTGACCGTGACCGATGACAAGGGTGCGACCGACTCGGTCTCGCACAGCGTGACCGTGACGGCGCCGAACCAGGCTCCGACGGCGGCGTTCACCAGCTCGGCTGCGGATCTGAAGGCGTCCTTCGACGGTTCGGGTTCGGCTGATGCTGATGGTTCGGTTGCTTCGTACTCGTGGGACTTCGGTGACAACTCGGCGGCTGGTTCGGGGGTGAGCCCGGCGCACACCTACGCGGCGGCGGGTACCTACACCGTCAAGCTGACCGTGACCGATGACAAGGGTGCGACCGACTCGGTCTCGCACAACGTGACCGTGACGGCGACCGTCTCGTCGGTCTACGCGAACGACGGGTACGCCCGCACCGCCACCGGCAAGTGGGGCACCGCCGACACCGGCGGCGTCTGGACGCACACCAGCACGAGCACCTTCGCGGTGAACGGCAGTGTGGGTACCGCGAAGCTGACCACCGCGCTCAACTCGACGAGTGCGATGCTGAACAGCGTGTCGGCGCAGGACGTGACCGAGACCGCGGACATCGCCTCCGATGTCCAGGGTTCGGGAACCGGTACCTACGTCACCATCGTGGCTCGCCGTATCGGCACCAGCGACTACCGCCTCAAGGAACGCATCATGCCCGGCGGGGTCGTGCACCTGGTGCTCAGCAAGGTCGTCAACGGCACCGAGACGACCCTCAAGGAGGTCAACGTCTCCGCGCTTGTCTACACCCCCGGCGACGCGCTGCGTATGCGCTTCACCGTGACGGGCTCGGGGACGACCACGTTGGCCGGCAAGATCTGGAAGGTGGGCAGCACCGAGCCCGCATCGGCCCAGATCACGTCGACCGACACAACAGCCGCCCTGCAAGCTGCCGGCAGCGTGGGCATGCTGTTCTACTTGTCCGCGACATCGAACTCCCCCGTTACGATCAGCGTGGACAACTTCAGCGCGACCAAGCCGGCCTGATCCGGTCGCTCTGAACCGAGCGAGGCCCCATCCACTACGGATGGGGCCTCGCTGCGGTATAACCGTCATTTCGAGGAGAGAAACCCATGTCGGTCGACACCGCCGGCGACGTGGCCGTCGTCGTCGTCAACTACGGATCCGCCCAGTTGATCGCGGCCAACATCGCCACCGATCTCGGTGTCGGGCCGGTGGTCGTCGTCGACAACCTGCACTCGGCCGGTGAACGCGCCACGGTGCAGTCGATGTGCGCCGAGCGCGGATGGCACGCCGTCCCCATGCCCGACAATCGCGGCTTCGGCGTGGCCGTCAACGCCGGCGCCAGACGGGCCCGCGAACTCGGTTGTTCAGCCGTCCTACTCGTGAATCCGGACGCCCGGATCGGCGCTGCCGAGGCTCAGGCGATCGCCGCACATCTGCGCGCAGAGCCGGACACCATCGTGTCGCCGCGCATCGTCGACTCGACCGGTCGACCCGTCTTCCGGGGTGTCGAACTGATGCTCGACGACGGCACCATGCGTCGCGCCGGGTTGGACCTCGACGCGCGCGCGGCCGCCCGGCCGGCGCAGTTGTGGCTGACCGGCGCCTGCCTCGGCGTGCCTCTCGCGGTCTTCGACCGCATCGGCGGGTTCGCCGAGGACTACTTCCTGTACTGGGAGGACGTCGACTTCAGCGTCCGCGCCGTCGCAGCCGGCGCGCGACTGCAGGTACGGCAGGACCTCGAGGTCGTGCACGACGAAGGCGGCACCCAGGGGGAGCGGCGCGGCACCGCGAAGAGCGCGATCTACTACCGGTACAACTGCCGGAACCGGTTGCTGTTCGCCGCGCACAACCTGCCCACGCGCGGGCAGCTGCGCTGGCTGCTACGCACCCCGAAGGCGAGCATCGAGATCCTGCTGCGTGGTGGGCGGCGTCAACTCGTCCAATCCGCGCGCCCGCTCCTGGCGACCCTGCGCGGCACCCTCGAAGGGCTTGGGTCTGCTGGCCCGGGCCTGGGCGCGGCGCGTGACGGCCCGCCGCGGTTGAGTGGCGCGACCGGACGCTGAGTGGCGCCGTGTAATCGCCACACTCAGCTCCCGGGAGTCGCCACTCATCAGAGGAAGTCGCCACTCAACGGGGAAGCGCTCAGTGGGCGTAGTCGCGGGTGACGACGCCGCAGGCGGCGGCGATCATGCCGCGGCCGCGCTGGGCCATCCACAATCCGCGGGCGCGGTGCCGCAGGGAGCGGGTCAGCACGCCGCGGACGTAGCGCAGCATGCCGACGCCGACAATCGCCGCGCCCTTGCCGGTGAGCTTGACGCGTGTGAGCGCCCGGTCGCGACCTGACTCGGCCAGCATCAGCTCGACGAGACCGAACCGGTTCCCGTGGCTGCGCGCCCGCTTGAGGACCCAGCCGCGGTCGAGGCGCGAGACATCGAGCACGTCCACCGCGATCGACTCGTCGCACCACACGAACCGCAACCCGGCCCGGTGCAACTGCCGGGTGAACAGGCTGTCCTCGCCGCCGGTGAGGCCCAGCCGGTCGCTGAAACGGACCCCGGTCGGGCGTACCTGGCGCAGGTCGAGCAGCAGGTTTCCGGCCGCGGCCATCGGCACCTCGGTGCCGGTGGCATGGCGGCGCCGTACCCAGAAGTCGCCGGCCGCGACCCAGGGATCGACGTCGCCGGTGAGCCGCGAGACCACCCGTCCGACGACCCCGCCCGGCTCGCCGGCGCGCCAGATGTCCACCAGGGTGGTCAACCAGCCGTCCTGCGGCTCCTCGTCGTCGTCGATGAACGCCAGCAGATCGCTGTGGGTCGTCTCGTCGAGGGCGCGGTTGCGGCCCGCGGAGATGCCCGGCACCGGCTCGACGACGTAGCGGACGTCGGGCGCCTCGAGCCCGGCGACGACGTCGCGGGCACTGGCCGCCGGATCGTTGTCGATGACCAGGACGTCGGCGCTCACCTGTCGCTGCGGATCGGAGCTGCAGGGCGCGGACGTGCTCGAGGATCGTGACGAGGTTGCCCTGCAAACGCTGCGGGCGCTTGAACGTGAGCACCGCGACCGTGAGGGTGCGAGTGGCGGTCACGAAGATGTCGCGGCGCGCCGCATCTCGCGCCGCGCCCACCACCAATTGGCCAGTACCTGGAACACCAGCACCGCGAGGGCCGAGCCGATGACCGGCCCGATCGCGCCGAAGTGGATCGCCAGCACCAGCGAGATGCCGAGGTTGGCGATCAGGAACAGGATCGACGTGACGGCCTGGAACCGCATACCGCGCGGGTCGGTGAGGTACATACCCAGCGGGTACTTGAGCGCCTGCATCACGGTCAGCACGGAGAACGCGACGATCAGCCAGACACCGAGCTGGATCTCGCCGCCGGAGGCGAGCTTGGCGAGCAGCGGCGCGGCCAGCCCGAGCACCAGGCAGATCGCCGCTGCCGCGAGCCCGAAGACCTTGGCGAGCTTCATCGGCGACGGTGCCTGGGCGGTCGAATCGGCACGCGCGCGGGCGAACACGGGCCACAACGCGTAGCCGGCCGCGCCGATGACGGCGACGACCGGCATGTAGATCTGCGCCCCGATGTTGTACTGGCCCATGTTGTCCAGGTCGGACACGTGGCTCAGGATCACGCGGTCGCTCTGCATGGCGATCGGCATCGCGATCATCTGGACGAGCATCGGCCACGCGGTGTCGTACACGCCGCCGCCGCGCACCGTGCGCAGCCGCCATGCGCGTCCGAGCGCCCGCCCGACCGCCGGGCGGATGGCCCGACTGGCCATGATCGTCATCACCAGGCAGCCGACGAAGGTGCCGGCGTAGGCAGCCACCGCGACGTAACCGCCGAGGTTTGCGCCGGTCCAGATGAATGTCAGCAGGACCAGCAGCACCACCGGCGTCGCGATGCTCTGCAGCAGCACGGTGACGTGCGCGCGGTGCAACCCGGTCAGGATGCGCTGGCCGAAGCCGATGGGCAGCGCGATGGCGATGAGGACGCCGCACAGCAGCGCCGCGGTGGGACCGGAATCGGGCATCAGCTTGCCGCCGAGCAGCGTGCGCCACGTGCCGGTGAGGCTGATCACGACGCAGATCAGGGTCAGCACGATGGCCGAGACGGTCAACCCGCGGACCGCGGTGACGAGCACCCGGTCGACCCGATCGTCGCGCGCCGGGTCGTCGGACTGGCCCACCACGGTGATGACCGCCGCGCTGATGCCGAGATCGGCGAACGGCAGCATCGCCGCGATCGCGACGAGCAGTTGGTACTGGGAGAACGCTCCGACGCCGTAGTGCTCGATGAGCAGGCGGGTGATGAGGATGCCGAGGATCGCGCTGATGGGCAGCACCAGGATGCGGGCCCCGGCGCTGCGCCCGACCGTGGCCCACGTGTCGGACATGCGACGAGCCCGCTGCTGCGGGCTCGTGACGTCCGGACGCGCCGCTGTCAATGTCACAGGTAGGGCCTTATCGGTTCGAGTTGCGCGTCTGGTGTGCTGCCAAGGTATTGTCGCCGACCGTGCGATATGACGTCAAATCGGCGTGAGCTCGCGTGAGTGCTGCTCACAGTCCACGCAAAGGAGGGATCGGTCGTGAACGCGCGTGCCAAGCCGCTCGTGGTGCAGATGTCGACACCGGCGCTGCGGCCCTCGACCAATCCTTACGCAACCATGCTGTTGACCAGTCTGTCGCAGACCCCGGGAGTGACTGCGCAGACCTTCACCTGGCGCCGTGCGCTGCTCGGCCGCTACGACGTGTTCCACATGCACTGGGCCGAGGCTCACCTGCGCGGGGCGAACCGGCTCAAGAAGGCGGCCCGCCAGGCGTTCTTCCTGCTGCTCGCTGCTGCGGCTCAAGCTCACCCGCATCCCGCTGGTGCAGACCGTGCACAACGTGGACCTGCCGCAGGGCATCTCGCGGGTGGACCGCGCGCTGCTGCTGCTCACCCGGCGCTGGACGACGCTGCGGATCAGGCTCAACGACGACACCGAGATGCCGCCCGGCCAGCCGTTCGAGACGATCCTGCACGGCCACTACCGAGATTGGTTCGCCGAGTACGAGCGGTCGGCGATCACGCCCGGCCGGGTGGCGTTCGTCGGCTCGGTACGCCGCTACAAGGCGGTGCCGCAGCTGGCCGAGGCCTTCGCCGACACCACCGACCCGGCGCTGTCCCTGCAGATCAGCGGCCGACCGAGCTCGGACGAGCTCGCCGCCCAGCTGCAGGCGATGGCCGACCGGGACCCGCGCATCACGCTGTGCCTGCGCACGATCACCGACGCCGAACTCGTCCACGAGGTCACCTCGGCGGCGCTCGTGGTGCTGCCCTACCCGGAAATGCACAACTCCGGCGCGGCGCTGGCGACCCTGTCCGTGGACCGGCCGATCCTCGTGCCGGACAACCCGGTCAACCGCGATCTTGCCGAGGAAGTGGGGCCCGGGTGGATCCAGCTGTTCGCCGCGCCGCTCGACGCCGAGGACCTGGTGACGGCATTGGCGGCCGTATCCGACCCCCCGGCCGCGGCGCCGGATCTGTCGCGGCGGGACTGGCCCGAGCTGGCCGAACAGCATCGTGAGGCGTACCGGCGGGCCCGGTCGTTGGTGGGCCGGCACGACGACGAGAACTGATCGCCCCATGTGATCGGCTCGTGCTGTGGGCTCACAGGTGCCATAAACTGCGTGAACAGCCGCGACGCCCTCGATGCGGTGGGCGGTTCCGGACCAGACGGAGGTAACGCCGAATGGAGTTACGCTCCTACCTCACCGCCATACGCCGCGGTTGGTGGATCATCGTCGGATGCGCGGTGCTGGGCGCCGCGCTCGGCGCGTTCCTCGCCTTCCGGGCCACGCCCATCTACGCCGCGCACGTCCAGTTCTGGGTGAAGACCTACACCGCCGACTCGCCGTCGAACGCCTATTCCAGCGAGCAGTTCGCGCAGGCCCGCGCGGTGTCCTACGCCGAGCTGCTGTCCTCCAGCAGCAAGCTCGCCGACATGGTCAAGGACGCCTCCGGCGTCGATCTCACCGCGGCGCAGATCTCCAGCGAGATGTCCGGCTCCGCTCAGCTCAACACGTTGTTCGTGAACGCGACGGTCGAGGACTCGTCGCCGAGCCGGGCGCTGAAGATCGCAGAGGGCGTCGCCACCGAGTTGCCGAAGCTCGCCGACACGCTCACCAACAGCGACCCGAAGAACCCGCAGGCGACGCTGATCGTCACGTCTGATCCGTCGGTCGGTTCGGCGCCGGTGTCACCGCGCAAGACGCTCGACATCGGGCTGGGCCTGCTCGCCGGCCTGGTGATCGGCCTGGTGGCCGCGATCGTGCGCTACGTGATGGATGCGACCGTGCGCACCTCGCAGGAGCTCGAGCGACTGGTCGACGCGCCGGTGCTGGCGACGATCGGGCTCGACGGGGCGGCCGAGAAGTCGCCGCTCGTCATCGGCGATCAGGAGCACTCGTTGCGCGCGGAGGCGTTGCGTCGACTGCGTACCAACCTGCAGTTCCTCGGCGCCGCCGGGACGCTGCGCTCCGTGGTCGTCACGTCGTCGGTGGAGTCCGAGGGCAAGACGTTGACATCGGTCAACCTGGCGATCGTCGCGGCCGCCAACGGGGGCCGGGTGCTGCTGATCGAGGGCGATCTGCGCCGCCCGCGCGTCGCGGACTATCTCGAGCTCGAACGCGGCGTCGGCCTCAGCAACGTCCTGATCGGTCGGGCGACCTTCGCCGACGTCGTGCAGGACTGGGGGCCGCACGGCCTGCAGGTGCTGACCGGCGGCGTCACCCCGCCGAACCCGTCGGAGCTGCTCGGCAGCCCGGCGATGGCGCAGTTGCTCGCCCAGTTCCACCAGGACTACGACCTGGTGATCATCGACACGCCTCCGCTGGGGCCGGTGACCGACGCCGCGGTCCTGGGCGCGCAGGCCGACGGCGTGCTCGTCGTCTTCCGGTACGGCAAGACCAAGCGGGCCCAGCTCGCCCGCACCATGCACGCCCTGGACGTCGTCGGCGCGCGCAAGCTCGGTGCGGTGATGAACATGAAGCCGATCAAGCGCTCGGAGCGCGCTTACTACGGGCGCTATCAGGAACACGACGCAACGGCCGCCGGCACTGCGTTCCCCGAACCGACCGACAGCTCCGGTGCCGGGCGTCGACGCACCGCGGACGCTGATTCGCCGGCCCACGAGACGGCCAAGCACTAACTCCCGGTCTCGCCCACCAGCAGGTCGACGACCTCGGCGATCCGCGCAGTGCACGCGCGCAGTCGCCGTGCCGAGCGCCCGGCCGGATCCGGGATCTCGTCGTTCTCCGCAGGCACCGGCTGCATCCGGCCCCGCTGTGCCCGCGCCGCGGCCAGAAGGTGCGGCCCGTCGGCGAAGCGATCGACATCCGCGGCGTCGAGCAGCCGCGCGAAGTGTGCGAGCAGAAAGGTGTGGCCGAGCGCGGCGGGTTCGAGTTCGACCACCGCGCGGCGATGCTTCTGTTCGGCGACGAGCACGACGTCGGCGGCCCGCACCAGCCCGGCGTCGAGCCGGGTCGAGCGCCACTCGGCGGCCGGTGGCACCCCGCGCTCGCCCAGCAGGCGCGCAATGCGGTCGTCGAGCGGGCGCCCGGGAGTGGCGGCCATACCGGCCGACGTGATCGACCACGCCAGCCCGCGCTGCGTCGCACGATGGGCGAGCAACAGCTGCGCGAACGGCGACCGGAACTGATTCGCGGTACAGACCACGAGTGCGTGAAACGTCGCGCCCGGGTTGGCCACGATCCGACCGTACTGGGCCCGAGAACATGCGCGTCGAAATGGGTCAGGTTAATCGTGCGTGAAGCAACGACGTCGCATTCGGATAAAGCAAGCTGGTCAGCGCTGTGTTATCCGGCTGCGCGCGATTATTTGCCGTTGCAGGGGAAATTTGTCCGACGCGAACTCGATGTGATGAACTCGCGCTCACACCGGGGGACCGGGACGACGAAAGGGACCCTGATGGGACGACACACGAAGGTGTCGGCGCGGCACGCCCGCCGCCGGCCCGCCGCGTCGATCGGTCCCCGGCGTGCATCGCATCGCAGCGCGACTCGCACGCGACCGCTCGGCCTGGCCCTTGCGGGTGGTGGGCTCGCCGCCGCCGTGGTGATCGGCACCGCAGCGGCACAGGGCAACGGCGACGACGCCGGCGCCGCGCCGGGAGTCGTGAACGTCTCCGACACGATGCAGCGCACCGTGAAGCAGGGCTTGGGCAGCGCCGACCTCGGTGGTGCGTACACGTTCAGCGGTGCGGGCAGTCGCTACTCGGTCCGCCCGGGCGCGGCGTCGATCGGCCCGGTGACTCCGGGTGTCACTCGCGGCGTCACCTTGCCGGCCGTTTCGGCGACCGACGAGGATCTCGCAGCGCAGTTCACGCTGCCCAGGCTCGCCGGTACCGGCAACGGCACCTACCTCTCCTTGCAGCTGCGGCGCACGTCGAGCGGGGACAACTACTTCGCCCGGGCCCGGATCGCCGGCGACGGCCAGATGCGGGTGAGCCTGGGCAAGATCTCGCACGGCGCCGCGACCTACTTCAACGGCGAGGTCGCCGTGCCGGGGACCTTCCAGGCCGACGACGTCCTGAACCTCGAGGGCCGGATCGCCGGCACGCAACTGTCGGCCCGGGCCTGGCTCGCCGGCGCCGCGACGCCCGGCTGGCAGAGCACTGCCAGCGACACCGATGCGGCGCTGAGCGAAGCGGGTGCGGTGGGCATCAGCGTGTACCAGTCCGGCGCCTCGCCCGCAGCGATGGTGCGGTTGCTGCAACTGCAGGGGTGGCGACTGTCCGGCGCAGCATCGACGACGAGCGCCGCGCCGACGACAACCACGCCGGCCCCGACCACCAGCCTGAGCACGACTGCGCCGCCGCCCCCCTCCACCACGTCGAGCGCCGCGACGTCGACGACGCAGGCCGCGTCCAGCGCCGCGAGCACGACCACGACCACGACCGCTCCCGCCCCGCCGCCTCCCGCGCAGACGGGCACCGGCGCGGCGCCGCTCGGCAGTACCGCCTACGCGTATCCGGCTTCTGCGGTGTTCGTGTCGACGACCGGAAACGACTCGACGGGCAGCGGATCGATCTCGGCCCCCTACCGCACGCTGGCGCACGCGGTCTCGGCCGCGCCGTCGGGCGCGACCATCGTGATGCGGGCCGGCAGCTACAACGAGGAAGTGTTCGTCGGCAAGACGTTGACGATCCAGAACTACCCGGGTGAGACGGTTTGGCTCGACGGTTCCATCCCGGTGACCGGATTCACCAAGAGCGGAACCGGTTGGGTGCACAGCGGTTGGCCGTACCAGTTCGACAGCAGCGCGTCGTACTCGAGAGGCTCGAACGCCGGCGGGTTCGTCAATCCTGCGTACCCGTTGGCCGCCCATCCGGACCAGGTGTTCATCGACGGCCGTCAACTCGACCAGGTGGCGGCGAACCCGGGCGCGAACCAGTTCGCCGTCGATTACGCGAAGGCGACGATCACCGTCGGTTCCGATCCCACCGGCCACTCGGTACGCGCGAGCAACAAGCAGAAGGCGCTCACCGTGGGGGGTGCCGGCGTGACCATCCGCGGCATCGGCGTGCACTACTACGCGACCTCGATGTGGCAGATGGGCACCGTGTACGTCGGTGGCACCGGCGGCGACACGCTGAGCAACATGGTGATCGCCGACAATGCCACCCAGGGCATCGGCACCGACGCGGTGAATCTGAAATTCGATCACCTGTCGATGTTGCGCAACGGGATGACCGGAATTCAGATGGCCTATTCCAGTGATTCAGTCGTTTCCAATTCCGTCATGTCCGGCAACAACACCCAGCATTTCAACACCGCACCGGCGTCGGCCGGAATCAAGGTCGCGCGTATGCACGACATCACCATTCGCGACAACGTGGTCACCGGAAATCTGAGCACCGACGGGATCTGGACCGACGAGAACGTCGAGCACTTCACGATCACCGGCAACACGGTCGGCGACAACGGCAGCACCTTCGGCATCATCAACGAGCTCTCCGACACCGGGATCGTGGCCGACAACACGATCTACAACACCGACAGCGGCTACACCGCGATGGACGCCGGCAACGTCGCCGTCTACAACAACACCTTCCACGGGAACGCCCGGTGGGATGTCGGGTTGTCGCAGGACAACCGCTATCAGCCGGGCCGGTCGACGGCCAACGTCCTGCCGTCGGCGGCCGACCCGTGGATCGTGCGCAACATCGTCGTGGCGAACAACGACTTCAGCGGGGCCACCGGGATGTTCCAGTTCTACTCGCTGGACAAGCAGACCAACCGCTCGGCCGACGTCATGCACATCACCATCGACGGCAACCTGTTCCGCAGCGATGTGGCGAGCACCGACCCGCAGATGATCGGCTGGGGCGGCAACGACAACCACACGGTGACGATCTACAAGACGACCGCAGCTTTCCAGGCGGCGAAGGGTCCGAGCTGGACGAACTCGTCGGTCGCCTACCAGTCGGTGGCTCGGCCGGCCGTGGCCTCGTACGCCGTGCCGCTGCCGGCCGACGTCGCGGCCGCGGTCGGGCAGCCGACCGGCACGTTGCACGTCGGGACCTTCTGAGCTCGCGCGTACGATCGGGAGCGTCAGCGCGGCACGCGCCCCGGGCGCACTCAGGACGGGCAGCGAGTGAAGCCAGACAGTCGAGCGCCGGAGGTCGAACCCAGCGGGTTCGCTGCGCTCGCGCAGTTGGACAAGCCCTTCGCGCTGATCGTGTCGTTCGCCGTCGGCATCCACCAGAACCTCATCTACGGCGCCAGCGGTCGGGGTGCTGATCTCGCTGGTCGTGCTGCCGCTCTGGCTGCCGTTGATGCGACGCTGCTTCGGCGGCCGGCTGATCCTGCTCCTCGGCGTTGCCGCGGTGATCGCCGGACTCGTGCTCGTCCAGGTGAACGCAGACACCAACTCCTTCAGCAGCCGCACCAAGTTCACCGACACGTTCCTGCTCGTCTCGATCATCTGCGGCATGGGCGCGCTGATGTGGGCCCGATCCGTGCTGCCGCTGTGGTTGGTCGGCACCGCGTACGGCCTCGGGGTGCTGGCCCAGCAGTTCCTGTCCACCCCGCCGTTCGCATCGGGCAACGCGTGGAAATTCTTCTGGTCCTTCCCGCTCGCGATCATCCTGTTCTCGCTCACCAGCGCCAGCAAGCGCCCGTCCGTCGACGTCGTGGCACTGGCCGGATTCGGCCTGCTGTGCGCGATGAACGACTCCCGATCCTTCGCCGCCACGTTCTTCCTGGCGCTCATCCTGCGGCTGTGGCAGTTGCGCCCGCGCAGTGGCAGCACGCGCCAGTCGGTGGCGCTCAGCGCCGTGTTCCTCGCCGCCGTCGCCTACACCACCTACCGCCTGATCGAGTCGCTGCTCGTCGAGGGGTATCTCGGCGAGCAGGCGCAGTTGCGGACGATCAGCCAGCTGCAGGCGACGGGTTCGCTGTTGCTCGGCGGCCGACCGGAACTGGCCGCGACGGTGGGGCTGATGCGCGACAGTTTCTGGGGGTTGGGCGTCGGGGCACTGCCGAATCCGATGAACATCGCCACCGTGCAGCGCAGCATGGCCCAGATCAACTACAACGCCAACAACAACGGCTACGTCGACCGCTACATGCTCGGCAACGGTGTGGAACTGCACTCGATGTTCGGCGACGTCTGGGTGCGGTGGGGCCCGGTCGGCCTGCTACTGCTGCTCGTTCTGGTGCTGCTGTTCCTGTACGGGCTGCTTCGCCAGATCAACGCCCGCACAGCGAACGGTCTCGTGTTGTTCCTCGGCATCTGGATGCTCTGGAATGTGTTCTTCAGCCCGCTGCTGTCCGCGGCGCCGACTGCCATCCTGCTGGGCGCGGTGGTGCTGCAGCCGCGGTCCCGGCCGTCGGCCGAGGGGGCAGACCAGGCCGCTGAAATGCCCGCAGCGCCCGGCGTGGCCACCGCTACGCGGTCTGCTAAACTAACAGGGACTTGACGTCGAAGCTTGACGTCAGTTTCATAC
>CAWKNB010000020.1:0-124131 GCA_963850835.1 uncultured Actinomycetota bacterium
GAAGATGGGCGAAGCAGTCACTGTGAAGGCTCGGATCCGGATCACCTGATCCCGCCGTCGGTGTTAGGAGTGTCGGATGCCCTCGCTCACCCAGTCCATCGACGTGAACGTCGATGTGTCGACTGCGTACGGCCAGTGGAGCCGGTTCGACTCGTTCCCGCAGTTCATGACCGGAGTCGATCACGTCAGCCAGATCGACGACACTCGCCAGCACTGGAAGACCTCGATCGGCGGGATCCGGCGGGAGTTCGACACGGTCGTCATCGAACAGCGCCCGGACGAACGCGTCGCGTGGAAGAGCGAAGAGGGCTTCCCGCATACCGGTGTGGTGACCTTCGACCGGCTCGGACCCGAGACCACGAAGGTCACCGTGCAGCTGGACTGGCAGCCCCAGGGACTGCTCGAGAGAGTCGTGGCAGTGATCGGATTCGACGGCCGGGCGCTGAAGAGTGATCTTGCCCGGTTCAAGAGGTTCATCGAATCGCGGGCTTGACGCGAACGCGTTCGCAAGCCGACGTTTCGCACCGGCGCCGATCGTGCTCGAGTCAGGTGCGGGTGGCCAGGGCGACGAGCAGTCCAGCGTCGAGAACGGCGATGAGCACGGTGAGTCTGAATGCGACGGCGCTGTCTGGTCGACGCAGAGCGGTGAACGCGGCGGCCGCGGCCAGGGATACCCCGACGACGATCGCGGTGATCGTGAATGCAGCGGTGCTGCCGGATGGCGCCGTGGCAAGGATGACGGCCGCGGCGGCGAGTGCGCCGGCCATGGTGATGGTGCTGCCGACCGCGCCGAGACGGTGCGGGAGGCCGTGGACGCCGGTCGCGGCGTCGGCGCTCAGGTCGGGGAGCACGTTGGCGAGGTGTGCGGCCAGGCCGAGCAGAGCTCCGGTGGCGCAGACCCACCATGGCGGTGCGGGATGTCCGGGTTGGGCCAGATAGGGCACGGCGGGTAGCGCACCGAACGCGACGAGATAGGCGACGCCGGACCAGGGCGTGCTCTTCAGGCCGAGGTTGTAGGCCCAGCCGGCGGCGACGCCGGTGAGATGAGCCACCGCGGCCGGCCACCCGAGCAGTGCCGAAAACACGATTGTCGCGGCCAGGGCGCCGGCGGCCGCAGCGCTGAGCACGGGCAGCGGGACCACCCCTGAGGCGGCGGGCTTGTCGGTTCGCCCGATGGTCTGGTCGCGGGCAGCGTCGAGGCGGTCGTTGGACCAACCGATGGAGAGCTGGCCGAACAGCACCGCCGCACCGAGCAGCACCACGACGCCGGCGGCGAGGCCGACGCCGACGGCAAGTAGCACCGCGACGGTGGTGACGGCCACGCTGGGCAGCGGATGGCAGGCGCCGACCAACCCGAGCACCACCGACCGGCGCCCAGGTGACCTGATCCGTCCGGGCGACTTCGACGCCGAGCCGCTGCTTGGCGGGGGGACGGACACGTGAGCAGCGTAAGTGGGTACGTTCGGACAGATGACGACGGTGGCCGCGGTTCATGGGGTGTTGCCGCCGCACAGCTACCCGCAGCAACAGTTGACCGATCTGTTCGTGGCGTTGTGCATGCCGGGCGCGTCGTCGTCGAGCAGCGGCGCGGCGCGGCGGGTGCACGGCAACGCCGGGGTGCGGCGGCGGCACTTGGCGCTGCCGCTGGAGCGCTACGCCGAGTTGAACGATTTCACCGCCGCGAACGACGCGTTCATCGACGTCGCGGTGACATTGGGTGCCGAGGCGGTGACCGGCGCGCTGCAGCAGGCCGGACTGCGCCCGGATCAGGTTGATCTGATCATGTTCACCACGGTGACCGGGATCGCGGTTCCCTCGGTGGAGGCGCGCATCGCCGGGCGGTTGGAGATGCGGCCGGACATCAAACGGGTCCCGCTGTACGGGTTGGGATGCCTGGCCGGCGCGGCCGGAATTGCCCGAGTGCATGACTTCCTCCGCGGCGACCCGACCGGTGCCGCGGTACTGCTGTCGGTCGAATTGTGCTCGCTGACGGTGCAGCGTGGTGATCCCAGCGCGGCCAACATGGTCGCCTCGGGCCTGTTCGGCGACGGCGCGGCCGCGGTCGTGCTGCTCGGTGACCATCACCCGTTGGCCGCGCCCGTGCCGGGCGGACGCGCGGCGCCGCAGGTGGTCGATTCGGTCAGCCACCTGTACCCGGACACGGGCCGGGCGATGGGCTGGGACGTGGGGAGCACCGGGCTGAAAGTCGTGCTCGGCGCCGAAGTCCCCACCCTGGTCGAGACCTACCTTGCCGACGACGTCAAGACACTGCTGGGCCGGCACGGGCTGGGCATGGGGGACGTAGCCCGATGGATCTGTCATCCGGGCGGCCCGAAGGTCATCGAGGCGATCCAGTCGGTGCTCGGCTTGACCAAAGCAGATCTCGCGATGACGTGGCAGTCCCTGGAAACCATCGGGAACCTGTCGTCGGCCTCGGTCTTGTTCGTGCTGCGCGACACTCTCGCGGCACGTCCGGCCGCCGCCGGCGAGTGGGGGGTGCTGATGGCGATGGGCCCCGGATTCTGTGCCGAACTGGTGCTCCTGCGGTGGGCGTGAACCAGTGGGCGTGAGCCGGTGACCAGCCAGGTCTGGTACACGGTGCTGGTCGCCTTGGTCGCCGTCGAGCGGCTGGCCGAGCTGGTGGTGTCCAAACGCAACCTGACCTGGAGCCAGACTCGCGGCGCCCACGAGACGGGGTTCGGGCACTACCCGTTCATGGTGGTGCTGCACACCGGGCTGCTGGCCGGCTGCCTGCTCGAGGTGTGGATCGCGGACCGGCCGTTCCTGCCCGCGTTGGGCTGGCCCATGCTGGTGCTGGTGCTCGCTGCGCAGGGGCTGCGTTGGTGGTGCATCGCCACGCTCGGACACCAGTGGAACACCCGCATCGTGGTCGTCCCTGGGCTCACCCGGGTCACCGGCGGCCCGTACCGGTGGGTGCCACACCCCAACTATGTTGCTGTCGTCGTCGAGGGCATCGCGCTGCCGTTGGTGCACACCGCATGGATCACCGCTTCCGTGTTCACCGTGCTCAACGCGGGTCTGCTCACGGTGCGCATCCGCGCCGAGAACCACGCCCTGGCCGACGCCTACCCCACTCCGGCCGGATGAGTACTCATCCGCGGGCGACCGGCCCGACGCGCCCGGATCACGGCACGAGGATGGTTGACGTGGTGGTGGCCGGCGGCGGCCCGGCCGGGTTGGCCGTCGCGATCGGCGCGGCCCGGGCGGGCTTGGAGGTGCTGGTCTACGAGCGGCGCGCCGGGGTGATCGACAAGGCCTGCGGCGAAGGGTTGATGCCCGGCGCGCTGCGCGACCTGCAGGCCCTCGGCGTCGACCCGCCCGGGTGGCCGATGACCGGCATCACCTACCGGCAGGCCTGCCGCAGGGGTCGTGCCAAGACTGCGGGCGCCCGTGCGGGTCACGGTGGCGTTCTCGACGGCGACGAGTGGGTGGCCCGGGCCGGGTTCCGGCACGGGCCCGGCCGCGGCGTGCGACGCACGGTGCTGCACGAGGCGATGCGGGATGCGGCCACGGCCGCCGGCGCGCGGATCTGCACAGGCGTCATCGGCTCGGTCGAGCAGACCCCAGCTCTGGTCCGTGCCGGCGACGTGCGGGCGCGGTACCTCGTCGCCGCCGACGGGCTGCATTCTGCGCTGCGCACACATCTCGGCCTGGACCGCGCGCCGACACGCGCGGCGCCACGTTGGGGTTTACGACAACACTTCGCGCTGCCCCCCGACACCGATCACGTCGACGTCACCTGGGCTGCACGATCCGAGGCCTACGTGACCCCGGTGGCCCACGACCAGATCGGGGTCGCCATCCTCACCAGCCGCCGCGGCAGCTTCGCCGACCAGCTCGCCGCGTTCCCCTCGCTGGCCACGCGCCTGGCCGGCCACGATCCGATCTCGCGCAGCCGCGGCGCCGGCCCGCTGCGCCAACGGGCCACGGCACGGGTACGCGGCCGGGTCCTGCTGGTCGGGGACGCCGCCGGCTACATCGACGCGCTCACCGGCGAAGGGCTGGCGGTGTCCCTGGCCGCTGCCGCTCAACTGGTCGCGTGCCTTGGCCGGGACCGGCCGCAGGACTACGAAGCGGCCTGGCGGCGCGTCTCGCGTCGATCCCGCTGGATCACCGCGTCCCTGCTGGCCGCGCGCCGCCGGCCGGCCCTCGCCCCGCGGATCGTCCCACTCGCCGCGCGCGCACCCGCATTGTTCGCCGTGGCCGTCAACCAACTGGCCGGCTGACCGTGCCCGACACGATCCGGCAGGAATCCGACTGGGACGTGGTCGTGGTCGGCGCCGGGCCGGCCGGCGCGACCGCGGCGCTGGCCGCCTCGTCGCGCCGATCCGAGCGCGCGGGTACTGCTGCTCGATGCCGCCGCCTTTCCCCGCGACAAGGCGTGCGGGGACGGCATCGCCCCGCACGCCCTCGACGTGCTCGCCGAACTCGGCGTTTCGTCCACGGAGCTGGTTGCGGGAACCACCGCGATCCAGACGCTGCGGCTACGCTCTCCCGCCGGCGTCGAGGCCGCGCGGGCGTTTGCCCGGCCTGCCTGGGTCGTGCCCCGCCGCTGGTTCGACCACCGACTCGTGCAGCAGGCACAGGCGGCCGGCGCCACGCTGCGCCAGCATCGGGTCCGGCACCTCGCCGTCGAGGCGGACTCGGTGCTCGTCGACGGTCGATTCCGCACCCGCGTGCTCATCGGTGCGGACGGCGCCGAGTCGGTCATCCGCCGCGCGGTGCCGGTCAAGCCCCCTCCGCCGACCAGCGTCGCGCTCGCCATCCGCGGCTACCTGCCCGCCGACCAGCTCCCCGCCGGCGAGCAACTGTTGGTGATGAGCGCGGCTCGCTGGCCTGCCTATGCCTGGGCGTTCCCGATCGGCAACGGCCTGGCCAACGTCGGCTACGGCGAACTTCCCCGGGCCGGCCCTCGACCCACCCGCGCCCAACTGCTCACCCAACTCGCCGCGCTGCTGCCCGACCAACCCATCCATGCCGCCACCGAACTGCGCGGCCACCGGCTACCGCTCACGCCGGGCCGACCGGTGTTCGCCCGCGGGCCGGTGCTGCTCGCCGGTGACGCGGCCTCCCTGATCAGCCCACTGACGGGCGAAGGCATCTACTACGCCGTCCGCTCCGGCCAACTCGCCGGCACCGCAGCCACGACCCCCGAGCCGGCCCGCAACTACCGACGTGCCATGCGCCGCCATCTGGGCCGACACCTGCGGCACACCGACCTCATGGCTCAGGCCACAACCCGCCGCAGCCTGATCGAAACAGTCGTCGCAGCAACCCGCGACAACCAGCGAGCCTTCGACGGCTTGGTCGAACTCGGCCTGGCCGCCGGCACGCTCAACCCCACCCTCGTCGCGCATCTGCTGCGCGGCATGCTGACCCACACCCCGTCCCGCGTGTCACGCGCACCGGTCTGACCCGCAACCGCGTCCATGTTCGGCGCTCGGGCGGAGGTCTGGCGACTCCGCACTACGACATCTGCGCGGCAACATCGCTGACCCCGGCCATGATCGCCGGCCGCGCATCGGGTTCGGACATCAACCGCCGTGCCACCTCGCTCAGCCCGACGCCCGATGTCCGGGCGTAACGGCGCAACAGGGTGAACGCGTCGGCCACCGTGATGTCCAGCCGTTCGCGCAAGAACCCTTTCGCCTGCTCCACCACCACCCGGCTGGCCAGCACGCTGCGCAGGTGCGGCAGAACCGTGTCTGATGTCGGCGGGTGTTCCTGAACGATCGCGACGCTCGCCACGTGCGCCAAGCTGCGGCCGACCAGCAGGTCGGCCTCGTTGAGCTCTCCGACCTCAGTGCCGAACAGGCCGAGCGCACCGAGCACCCAGCCGGCCGCACGCATCGGCACCGCGTGAACCGACTCGAACCCCGCACTGCGCGCGGCCGGCACAAACCGCGGCCATCGCTCGATCGCGCTCGCCAGGTCGGCGACCGAGACCGGCTCCCCGCTGGCGAAGCAGTCCAGACACGGACCTTCCTCGGCCTGCAGCTGCAGCAGCTCCAACTCGTCGGTGCGATCCGACGTCGCCGCCACCAAATGCAGGTTGCGCCGCGGATCGGCCAGCAGCAGGCCCGCCGAGGTCACGTCCAACAGCTGCGCACACCGCTCGGTCAAGTCCGTCAACAGCTCGACGACGTCGAAATCGTGCAGCAAACTGTCCACCAGCGTGACCACCGCGTCGAGTACCCGGGCTTCTCGATCACCGTTCGACATGACGAACCCTCCAACCCCTGCTGCAGAACAGCCAAACGCTCAAGCGCATCAGTCCGGATCCAATCTCAAGCGACGCTCGAGGATGTCGCGGGCCACCTCGGTCGCCGAGCGGCCCGTGGCGTACGCGTGTGCGCGCAGCCGCACCAGCGCCTCGGCGGGCTCGATCCCGAGTTGTGCCACGAGCATGCCGGTGGCCTGGCTGACCTCGGCCCGGGTGATCGTGTTCAGCTCCGCCCAGGCGTAGCTGTCCGGATCGGCCAACGCGGCCTGCAGATCCTGACCGAGCAGATCCAGCATCGGCAGCTCGGCCAGTTCCGCAGCAATCAGCGCGCCTGTCAGGTCGTCGCCGGTCAGGGGCCCCGCGCTGGCACGGAACAGGTCCAACGCGCCGAGATACTCGCCGGCGACCAGCACCGGCATCGCGAACACGCCGCGCACGTCGTTGGCCATCATCGCCGGACCGTAGGTCGGCCATCGCTCTTGCACGGCGTCGGCGAGATCGATCACCAGCACGGGTGAGCGCACCGCGACCGACTCCAGACACGGCCCCTCGCCCAGGGTGAACTGCAATTCGTCATAGATTCGCGCCCGATCGCCGCTGGCCCCGAGGGTCCCGGTGTTGGCGCCGTCGAACACCAACGAGATCGCGGCCGCGTCCACCCCCAGCAGCTCGACGCAGGCCTCGCACAACCGGTCGGCGGCCGATATGCCCCGACGCGCACCCACTGCTGACACCAACGCCTCGTGCATCGACATCAGCGCCTCACCCGGTCAGCCACGTCGAATCCCACGATGACCACGAGCGCGAATGACGCCAACACCGGCATCCAACCAGTGTGCCCGTTCGCCGGGGGGTACTTGACGAGCGCGGAGGACACGCATTCTCGGCCGCGAAGTGGGTGATACTGGTCGGTGATGGCTGACTACGACGCGCAGGTCGGGCGGGATATGCCGCCCGAGCCGGAGTTGAGCGCGTCTCGGAGCGACTCCGAGGATCACGACGTCGTCGTGGCTCTGCGGGGACTGGCCGGCGTGGTCTCCGATGTCGATGATCTTGACGACGTGCTCGCCCAGATCGCCGGTTTCGTGACGGCATCGGTGCCGGGTGCCGACGGGGCGGGGGTGACCCTGGTCCGCGCGAGTGACGGTCCTCCGGCCGTGGTCGCGTGGGCGGTCACCGACGCATTCGTGCGCGAGATCGACCATTTGCAGTACGACATCTGCGGCGAGGGCCCGTGCTTGACGGCGATGCAGACCGGGCGCGCGCTGATCAGCGGGTCGCTGGGCAGCGATACTCGCTGGCCCCGTTTCGGATCGCGTGCTGCCCGGCTGCGGGTCCATTCCGCGTTGTCGCTGCCGTTGGCGGTGCGCGGGGCTGTGGTCGGCGCCCTCAACATCTACGCCCATGAGCGCGACGTGTTCACCGAACGTGCGCTCCGACTGGGTGAGCAGTTTGCCGGACCGGCCGCGGTGTCGGTGCGCAACATCCAACGCCTGCATGCCGCGCACACTCAGGCGATGCAGTTGCAGGTGGCGCTCAAGAGCCGCGCCGTGATCGACCAGGCCATCGGGATCGTGCGGAGCCGATCCGGCGGCAGCGCGGACGAGGCGTTTGGGCAGTTGCGGCAGATCAGTCAGGCCGAGAACGTCAAGTTATCGGTCATTGCGCAACGATTGGTCGAGGAAGCGGTGCGCCGCGCGCACGCACGCAGTGGCCGCGCCCATCGCCTTTGACCGATCCCGACCGATGCGGGCGAGGCGCGCCGCGGGTTTCCCTCGGCACGTTTCGATCGCCGAACATGCACCCACCCGGAGCACGCCGCGGAGTCCCGCGTACGGACCGCTGCGCTTCCGAGGCGAGTAGAGTCGAGTGGGCTGAGGCTATTTCGTACGCCAGCCACCGTTGTTGGCGTCGCCCTCCGTGAATCAGCAAGCCAGGCCCCTGAGCGGGCCTTTGCGAGGCGTCCAATGACCACCAGTCAGCTTCCGCCCCGTGTCCAGTCCGACGAGGACTCGGCACCGTCGCCACAAGCGAGCCGAATCAGCTTCCGCCAGCCCGTCTCCGGCACCGGATTCATCGATGCCGCCTGGTGGCCCCGAACGCTCGACCTCACGGCAGAGCTGCCACTCCTGCTCGATGTTGTGTTCAGCGCGGGTCGCGACATCAATCGGATCACCTACAACAGCACGGCCTGGCAGCCGGCTCCACGGCAGATGCAGATCGAGAGCCGCAAGGTCCGCCTCGGTGGCTTCGCCACTGGTGATCCCCTCACTGTCAGGCTCTCCGACGCGTGGGGCCGCGAGCGCATCGACATCCTCGTCATCGCACCGGACACCGATCCGTCCGTCGCCGACCGGGCGATGCAGATCGCCAGTTCGGCGGACGATCCGTACCGGGCCGAGGAAATCCTCGAGCGAGCCAATGCGGTCGGCGATGCCGGTTCGGTGGACGGCTCATGAGCACCACCCAGCAGGCGGCACCGGGTCGGACCGAGGCAGACGAGGAGCAGCGTTGCTCCGTCTGTGAGCACACTCTGTCCAGCCACGACACGATTGGCCACCGCTTCTGCCAGGCGACCGAGGCCCACGCGCTCAGCCGGAACTGCATCTGCCGCGCAGCCGGCTGACCGCTGGGACATCGCGGCCCGGGCATCGGCGGTCGAGTCCGGACAATGGACGCGGCGCGGGACGCCCATTGTGGTTCGGCGTCCCGCGCCGCAGCTCGAGATGTCAGCCGGGCTGACTTGCAGCCTTCGCGAGACGTTCGGCGCGAAGCGGCGCCCCGATCGCATCGAGGTGCGCGAGCGCTGCCCGATATGACGCGAACAACGACGTCTCGGTGTAGGTCAGCCCCACGGCTGCGCAGTGCGCGCGCACGATCGGCTGTGCGTGCCGCAGGGATGCGCGCGGCATGCTCGGGAACAGGTGGTGCTCGATCTGGTAGTTCAGGCCGCCCAGCGCGAAGTCGGTGAACACACCGCCCCGCACGTTGCGTGAGGTGAGCACCTGGCGGCGTAGATAGTCGACGTTCTCATCCGGCGCGATGACCGCCATGCCCTTGTGGTTCGGCGCGAAGGTGCAACCCATGTACACCCCCCACACCGCCTGGTGCACGGCCGCGAACGCCAACGCCTTCTCCGGTGACATGACCAGCAGCAAGAAGCCGACGTAGAGCACGACGTGCACGATGAGCCCGATCGCTTCGAACCGGCGAGTGCCACCGCGCGCACTGCGGTACCTGTCGGTCTTGACCGCGATGACGCTGTCGACGTGCAGACTGATGCCTTCCAGCATCAACAGCGGGAAGAACAGCCAGGCCTGGCGTCGCGCGATGAACTGGCTCACCGGCCCACTGCGCTTTGCGGCCTGCGCGGCGGTGAATGCGAGTACGCCGTCGCCGATGTCCGGGTCCCGGCCCTCGTGATTCGGATTCGCATGATGCCGGTTGTGGGTGTCCACCCACCAGCCGAAGCTCAAACCGACCAGCACGTTCCCCAACGTCCGGCCCAGGGCGTCGTTCCACCGGCGGCCGGCGAAGATCGCCTGGTGGCCGGCGTCATGGCCGAGGAATGCGATCTGGCCCCACGCGAGGCCGAAGATTGCAGCATTGATCAACTGCAGCCACGAGTCGCCGACCCACACGATGGCCAGACAGGTCGCCACGTAGAAGCCGAGTGTCAAAACCGCACGGATGCTGTAGGACACGAGCCGCCGCTCGAGCAGGCCTGCCGCTCGCACCGTTTTGATCAACGTCGCATAGTCACTGCCGCGGTGGACCTGCAGGGATCCTTGGCGGTCAATTCTTTGCGTGGCGGCAACACGGGAGAAAAGCAGTTTTTCTGACGTCAACGGGACGCCCCTCGACGAGAGGTCGCCGTAGTGCCCGGCTTCGAGCGAGTGCTCTCGGCAGATGTTCGCCGACCCGGGCTGGCTGGTGCCCAACGGCTTCAGGATACCCACTTCGGCCGTGGTCGGAACCCGCTCACCTGAACCGGCTCGTTGTCACCGGGTGTTGTCCGAGTCGCTCAAGACGGCGACTCGTCCTCGGCGTTGCGCTCGGTCTGGGTGGCGGCATCGGAGTGCCCGGAGTCGGTCGGCGGCGTGTCCACCGGGTCGTGGGTGGAGCCGTCGTCGCCGTCGTGCAGTGCGTGTTCGCTCGTCTCGGGCCGGGTTCGTCATCAGCTTGCGCCGTCAGCGTTTCCGAGCGCGTCGGTGGTCGGCTCTCCCGTTTTGTCGATCTGCTCGCGGTTTTCCTGCTCGTCGTCACCGCGCCCGGGAACGGTCGTCCCCGCGTCGTCGGGCTTGCGATTTCCGGTGCGTTCCTCGGTCATGGCGATCCTCTCGAGTTGGTGATGTATTGACGCTCAGGTGCTGCAGCATCAACGCGGGCTCCGCGCTTCAGCCGAGCAGGCCGGTCACGGCTACGTCCCAACCGATGACCTGCCTGTACCCGAGACGGCCGGCCGGCTATCGGCCACTGTGGTGCCTACGGAGTTGTGGAGTGACTCTAAGCGAGGCCTCGAATGCGCTACGCTCGAGTCACTGGAACACCGCCCGTCCGGAAACACGGCTTCCGTGACCCGCGCGCCACGGCAACAGCCCGTTCGCCAGGATTCCTGGCGCACCAATGCCCGTGGGCAGGGAGCCAAACGATGGTGTTTGTGTCGATGAGTTGCGCATCGATCCGACTGAACGGTCCGACCTCGACCTTGAGCCAACGCAGGCATTGCCCCGGTCAGCCAGGTCATCGACCGAGTCAGACATCAGCGCGTGGCGGCGGAGTGGCGGTATGACCGCCGCCGGTGACGACGGTCGGCGCGCGTCCAGCGAAACGGGCTTGCGAAGACCACGCAGCGCGTTCGATCTCGTCGACCGAGCCGGATCACGGATCAACCGCCCTCTCGTGCCGCTCGTGCCGTCGGTCGATCCACGGGTCGTGTTCGCCAGCCTGGCCGCCGGGTGCGTGCCCGATCTGTGCGACGACTGCATCGTCGACATCGTCGACGGCGCCACTGCCGAGGTCCGCATCGCTTACCCGTCGAGCATGGCCCCGGCAGGCGATCTCGGGGGCCTGATCGAACGCGCGGCCGTCACAGCCGAACACGTCGCGCAGGTGCAGTTCGCCAACCTCGCACATGGCCCGGCCGGTGACGACCCTCGCGACGAAGCGCCTTCGCTCGGCGCGATATTCCATGGCACCGTCAGCTTCGTGTGGCGCTTTCGTTCCGCGTCACGAACCGATCGCATATTGGTCGGCGCGCTCGTCGAACACGCCGTGCGCACGGTGGCCTGGCAGCGCAGCGAACAGGCAGCCGAGGCTGCCACGACGAACGCCGAGAACTTACAGATCGCCTTGCACAACAGCCGGCAGATCGGGGCCGCAATCGGCATCCTGATGAGCTTGCACAAGATCGACCAAGACCGCG
This sequence comes from uncultured Actinomycetota bacterium, assembly GCA_963850835.1. Lineage (GTDB taxonomy): Bacteria > Actinomycetota > Actinomycetes > Mycobacteriales > Jatrophihabitantaceae > Jatrophihabitans. The sequence goes on from CAWKNB010000020.1 coordinate 11,670, forward strand.
CGTTCGACCTGCTGCGGCTGGCCAGTCAGAGCGCCAACCGCAAGATCCGACACATCGCCGTCGACGTCATCGAAGCCGGTTGCCTTCCCCCGGCGCCCCTACCGGTGCGAACGCACACCGGTGAGTGACGTCGGGCGCGTACACCCGAATCGCGCTGATTCGATGACTTGATGACGGCGTCGATCGTCTTCTTCAGTGCCGATGGCTGAGCCGGCGAGCGTGGGGCGTCGTCATTCGCCTCGAGCAATCGGGCGCCGAGCTCGGACAGCTGCTCGCGGCCCAGACCGGTTCGGACCCGCGGAAATTGCTCGTCCTCTTCTTCTTCTTGGATGTAGTGGGTGACGTTCTCGATCAGCACCGTGGTCTTGGCGTCGAAACGCTCGGCGTCGGCGGACATGGCGAACAGTCCGGTGCACAGCAGGACGGCGACGTGGTGCTCCTCGTAGGATTCGAGCACCTCGTACTGGATATACGTGTGCACGGTCAGCAGCTCGATCATCGTGGAGACCCGGCTGCCGTTGAGTTCGACATGGTGGGTGTCCCCGGCTGGGCGGTTTCGGCCGCGTCACGCTCGCCGTACAGAGCCTGTCCGTCTGCAGGCAGCGCATCACACCGACGCGGCGGACGAGATGGGTCTCACTTCGCGGCTGCGCGCCGCGGTCGTGCAGGCAGGTCACCGATGCCGCCGCGGACGGTGTCGAAGACCTGCTCGATGAGCTCCTCGACTTCGCGCAGGATGCGCCGCGGCGCGCGCGCGGCGCGTCACTCGCCGGCGCAACTCGGCAGCGACGAGTTGTTCGGCGGCCACGAATTGGCGCGCGGCGACGCTGGCGGGCAGCGATTCCTGTCCGGCGTCGCGAAGTGCCTGGGTCAGGACGAATACGCGTCGTTCGTAGATCTCCGCCTCGCGAGCGCGCAGGCTCGGACTGGCGGCGAGCACCGCGTGGAACGGTGCGACCGCAGCCGGGTCGGTGTACGCGCGTCCGGCGGTCAACTCGTACAGCACGTGCCCCTGCAACGCGGTCCAGATCGACGAGCCGGGTGGCACGGCCGCCACCAGGTCGATCAACATGTTCTCCAGACGCTCGATCTCACCGAAGAACAGGTCCTCCTTGGTCGCAAAGTAGTTGAACACGGTCGCCGGGGACACGCCGGCCGCCTCGGCGACCTGAGCTGTGGTCACCTCGTCGAATCCGTGCGCGGCGAACAAACCCATCGCGGCGCCACGAATGGCGCGTCGGGTGCGCTGTTTGTTCAACTCTCGCCGGCCGGTCATAGCCCTCCATCACTTCCGTAGTGAGCACGCCTGCCTCGGACGTCGGTCCGCTGGATAGTGACAAAAACGTAGAGTCACTATAAACTTGGCTGCGAGGCTCCAGCACCGGGCCCAAGAGTCGCATATCTTGCGGAGCTCGGCTCTCGACAGGCGACGCCCGGCCGTAAGCAACGGGTCGGTACCCGCAGCAATCGATCTCATGGAGCAACGTCATGTCCAGCACGAACACCGTTTCTCGCTCGTTGCACGATGTCGGCCTCGCTGCCTGGTTCGGCGGCACGCTGGCCAACGCGATCGCATTGAACGCAGCGGCCGGCGCGGCGGGCAGCCCGCAGGCCGCCGGTGCGGTCACCAACGCCGGATGGGACCGCTGGACACCGGCCAACGGCGCCGCGATCGGCGCGCATCTGGTCGGCAGCATCGGGCAACTGGCCGGCAACCGCGACCGGGTACGCAACGACAAGCGCGTCGCGACGATGGCGCTGGTGAAGACCGGGCTCACCGCCGGGGCGTTGGGAGTCAGCGCATGGTCCCGAATGCTTGGCAAGCGCGTGTCACAACGCTCGGCGGTCGCGGTCGAGGATGCGACGACGCCGAGTGCGCGCACCCCGCACGATGTCAGCGACGCGCAGCGCCAACTCACCACGCTGCAATGGGTCGTCCCCGCGCTCACCGGCGCGCTCGTCGTGGTCAGCTCGTTCGCCGGCGAGCAACAGCGCCCACGCGCCTTGCTGTCCGGCCTCGGCCAGCGCTTCGCCGGCTGAGATGCCTGCTGAGCGAGCGCGCGCAGCACACCGGGTGCCACTGTCCCGCGACCCGACCACAGCGGCGGACCCGGACCTGCCCGGCGAGCTGTCGACGCTCGGCCTGCAGCTGCACCTGTGTGCGGCGCTCGTGTCCGGGCTCACCGACCGCCCGGCATTCGTCTCCGACGCATTCCTCGCCACGATCGCGCAGGACATCACTCTCGCGATTGTCGAGCTGGACGTGACCGGCCGATGGCGTCGCGTCCAAGACGGCTACGAGATCCCACCGCGGCAGCTGCGCCTGGTGATCGACATGCTGCACGAGATGTGACCCGGGACGCCGTCCAGCCCCGCAACACCCCCGCACGACATCATGAACGGAGCAGTGTCATGGCAGTAGGCGTAGCAACGGTATGGGTACCGGTCGAGGACATGAACCGCGCGCTGAAGTTCTACGGCGACGTCCTCGGGCTGACCGTCACGATGCGCCAGGACGACTGGAGCGAGATCGACGCGAACGGGCTGACGATCGGCCTGAATGCCCGCGAGGAAGCCGTCAGCAACGGCGGCGGCGCGGTGATCACATTCCAGCCGGACGACAGCATCGACGAGGAAGTCTCCCGGCTCACCTCAGCCGGCGTGGAATTCACCGGTGAGATCAGCGATCACCCGTGGGGGCGCATCGCACCGTTCAAGGACTCCGAGGGCAACGATCTGCAGTTCTACGCACCTCCGGCCTGATCGGCGAAGGCGCGCGGCCGGCCGACAGCGGTGACACTTCCCACTCTGCTAGCAGCCTGCTTGCAGCAGACAGCACCGGGGGCGCATGCTGGAGGCAGTCCGGTACGGAATTCGAGAATCTGAGCGGCACAGCTGCCGCATCGACTCCAAGCGCCTTGAACACACATGTCGCGCACCGATGACGACATCGTCCATCACGCGAGTCATCCAACACGCCGGCGCCACCGACCGCACGCTCTGAACTGAAGGAGTCGCCACTATGTCGATCGCTTCCCGCGCTCGTCGTTCCGCAGATACCGCCCTGGAAGAGGGCCGGTCTTCCCTTACCGCAACACAGCACCGAGTCGAGGCCTTGGCCGGTGATACCCGAGCGCGCACGCGCAGCGCTGTCGTCGACACGCGCAGTGCCGCGACGGGTCTGATGTCGATAAGTCGTCGCCACGTGTATGTGCAGATCGGCGCGAGCGACGCCGCACTGGCAGTGATCACCAAGCGCGGTGCGGAACTGCCGGCCGAGACCCGGAACCGGATCCAGCAGCTTGTCGAGAGCGCCAGGGGCGGCGTCGCCAAGAGCGGTGAGCTCATCACACAGACCCAGGACAAGCTGACCTCTACGGTCGCCGACACGAGAGAACGCAGCAAGGCGGTCGCCCGATCGGTTCGTACCAGCCCGGCACACACCTCCACCAGCGTGCGCAACGGTCTCGAGCAGGTGAAGGACGCGTACCTGAAGCTCGGCGACCGTGGTGAGCAGGTGGCCACGGACCTGCGTCACGACCCGGTGGTCGCGCGGGTCGTCGGTGCCGTCGACGGGCGGGTGGAAAAGGCGTCGAACCAGCTGACATCGATCGCGCAGAAGATGCGCACACGCGCCGCTGCGCAAGCCGAGCGGGAGAACGCCGCGGCCACCTCGACACCGGTGCGCCCGACCGCCGCGCGACAGATCCCGGCTCACCGCACCGTTGCGCGCAACACCCCGGCCGGCGAGGTCGCGGTCAGCACCACCCCTGTCCATCGGGCCGCCGCCCAGGAGTCCGAGATGCGCAAGGCCGCGGCCGCCAAGGCCGCCGAGACCCGGCAGGCCCGCGCAGTCGAACGCGAGCAGGCGACCCAAGCCCGCAGCGACGCCGCCGCCAAGGCCGCCATCACTCGCAAGGAGAACGCAGAGCAGGCCGCTGCAAAGCGCCAGGCCGCTGCCGCCAAGGCAGCACAGACCCGCAGGCGCAACGCGCAGGCCGAGGAGCAGGCGGCCCAGACTCGCAGCGAAGTCGCCGCGAAGGCCGCGGCAACCCGCAAGCGCAACGCCGAACGACCCAGCACCGGCTGACACTCTTCGGGTCCGCGAGCGCGTCGGCTCGGCGGTGGCGTGCGCGCCACCGCCGGGCGACGCGCGGCGTTACCGGGCCGCGGCGTCACCGCGTTCGCTGGGAACAACCGTCGCGCCAACGGCGCCGGGCCCGCGGTGATCGGCGGCGTGGTGCTTGCGCCGCCGCTGGATGAGCACGAAACCGATCCACGAACCGAGGACGACAGCGCCGAGTACGACGCGCGCGATGGTCTGCTGGTCCGCCGGGTAGAAGGTGCCGCGGATGTAGAGGTTGATGAAGCTGTCCGAGAGCGGACGCCCGCCGGCGCTCTCCCGGAAGTGGTTCTGCAGCGCGGTCAGCGGACACGGAACCTTCGTCACGACGATTGCAACCGCCCACCCGACAGCAAGAACGTGCAGCCAGATCGTTCGCGGCCACCGCCAGGCGATGAACCCGCCGACCACGAGATAGGCCATGTAGGCGTAGTGCACTGCAACCACGCCATCGGCGAGTCCGCGCCACAAGGTGTTCATGTCCCTCCGGGGCCAGGCTACGCGCGCCGCCGCGAAACTGGGGTACAACAAGTCGGTGGACACCCGGCGCAAGGGTTGGTACGCGTACGGCTGGGCCAGCCACGTGTTCCCCACCCTCGTCACAACGGTGTTCATGTCCCGCTATCTGACAAAGGTCGCGGAAAACGCCGTTGGTGAGCAGGGTCGCGTCCACGTGCTCGGTATCCCGATCGCACCCGGGAGCCTGTTCGTGTTCGACGTGAGCATGTGCACGATCCTGCTGGTCGTACTCATGCCCGTCATCGGCGCCATCGCCGATCGCAGCGGACGCAAGCGGGACATCATGCTCGGTTTCGGCTGGGTGGGCGCCGCGGCGTGCGTGGCCATGGCGGGCGTCACGCGCGTCGCCTGGCAACTCGGTGCCGGTCTGTACGCGATCGCCTTCATCGGATTCAGTTGCTCGCTCGTCGTCTTCTATTCGATGCTCTCCGACGTGTCGACCTATGTCGACCGTGATCGCGTCTCCGCTGTCGGGTGGGGAATCTCCTACCTGGGCGGCGGAGTGTTGCTCGCGTTCGCGTTCGTGGCGAGCACCGTGCTGCACGACACTGCGCTGCTCGCCCGCTTGGCGCTGTGCGCCTCCGGGATCTGGTGGATAGGCTTCTCGATCGTGCCGCTTCGGCTGCTCGACAAGCGCAGCGCGGTCGTGGACCCGGCGCCGGGAACGTCTGTGATCGCGGCGGGTTTCCGGCAAGCGGTCGGCACGTTGCGCGAACTCCGGGGATACCCGGTCACCCTGAGCTTCCTGATCGCGTTCCTGGTGTACAACGACGGAATCCAGACCGTCACGACGGTTGCCGCGCAATACGGCGACAAGGAACTACACCTGTCCGACAGCACGCTGCTGCTCGGGATTCTGCTGGTCCAGTTCGTCGCCTATTTCGGCGCCGTATGGCTGGGCAGGCTTGCCGGCCGATGGGGGGCCAAGCGCGTCATCCTCGGTTCGTTGCTCGTCTGGCTGGTCGCGATCGGATTCGGATACCTGCTGCAAGCACGCATGCCGTTGCAGTTCTACGCGCTCGCGGTCTTGATCGCCCTCGTCCTCGGTGGCAGCCAGGCGCTGTCCAGGTCGCTGTTCTCCCGGCTGATCCCGGTCGGGTCCGAGGCGCGCTACTTCGGCTTCTACGAGATCAGCGACGCCGGCACGAGCTGGCTCGGGCCACTCGTGTTCGGGCTCGCCTACCAGAACACCGCCAGCTATCGCACCGCCCTCGTGTCACTCGTGGTGTTCTTCCTGCTCGGGTTCGTCCTGCTGGCCCGGGTCCCGATCCGCCGCGGCATCGTCGAGGCCGGCAATATCGCACCCGCGCGAGTCTGAGCCGGCTCCCCCAAACCAGCTCCTGCGCCCGAGTAGCGTGATCGCAACGGTGCGACATCGACGGCCTCGTGCTCTCTAGGTGGGATCGTGACGACCGCTGCTGGGCGACATGTGGTCGGGACAACGGCCAGGTCGCGATCCACCATTGCCAAATCACCGATCGCGCGAGTGCCGCTGTGGGCGCTGCTGAGCTCGGCGCTGCTCCCGATCGTGCTGGTCACTGCGTGGGTGATCGCCGGCTCGCGCCAGCCCGCGACCTACAGCCCGGTACGGCAGACCGTCAGCGTGCTCTCCGGCGAGGCGGCAGCCGACCGCTGGATCGTGACCGCGGCCCTGTACGCGGTCGGGTTGGCCTATCTCGTCACGGCCCTCGGTCTGCGAACGCTCATCCCCAGCGCCCGGGTCGGGCTCGTGATCGCCGGTTTCGCCGGCATCGGCCTCGCGTCGTTCCCCCAACCCGCGCACGGCACCAACGAGGCTCATGCCTTCTGTACCGGCGTGGGGGCCATCGTGATCGCGATCTGGCCGGCAATGGCGGCGCTGCAGGAATCCGTTCTCGGCGCCGTCGGTGCGCGTCTCACCGTCGTCGCGATCACCGTTTCCGTGGCGATGTTCGTGTGGATGGCGATCGAGACTCAACACGGGCCGATGCTCGGTCTGGCAGAACGATTGAGCTCTGGACTGCAGTCCTGCTGGCCGTTCGTCGTCGCGTTCGCTCTGTGGCGCAGTCAACGCCTTGCGGATTCGGCGGACCGGTAGCCAGATCCGGTTCCTCACGCGCTTGTGCGCGGCGGATCGCGAGCACCACGACCAACGGCCAGGCATTGGCAATCGCGGTATCGACCCGCTCGGCGACGCCCAAGGCGCCGCCGCCGTGTGCCGCGGCGTACAACCAGGCGAGAAGCCCGAGGAACAGGGCGGTCGCAACCATCGAGCCACGAACGGTCAGGACGATCGGCCGCGACCACCACCGTGAACCGATCGTCGCCGGCCATATCGCCAGCAGGCTCACACTCAGCGTCGCCCAGACCAGGTGCACGGCAGTGGTGCCGTGCGGCGGCTGCGGAAAGATGGCGACACCGAGTCCGGCAAGACCCCCCAGCGCCAGCAGAATGCGCGCCGGGCGGCGGGCCGGGGACAGGCCTGCGGCCGTGAGGATCTGACAGATGGCGACCGAGTACAGGCCGAGCGTCATGATCCAGCGATGGGCCGCGGCGTGGCCGGCGAGCACGCTGATGGTCTGACGCACCGCGTCGTAGTCACCGGGCTGGACCAAGCCTGCGGCGAGCCAACCCGCGACAAGCGTCAACGGTGCGAGGAGCGCCGTACACAGCGTCCATGGAGCCATTCGGTCGACGCCGTGCGGCGCAACGCGCGCACCCATCCGAGAGCTCACGAAGGTTCCTCGGGGTTCGACAACCCCTGGTGCGTCCAGCGTGAGCGATGCTCGCGGCGGACCCGAAGGGCCACCTCTGGACCGGCTGGCGTCTCAGCCCCCCCAGCCTAGGTCGACATCGCAGCTTGCGCACGTGCAACCGGTCCCGAGATTCTTCGCCTGCTTCGCTCGTATGTTCTAATCGTCCATGCCCGGCATGGCGGTCCACCTCGACCGGCCGCCTCGATCGGTGCAGCTCGTCGCGTGGGGTCGAGCGCCGGACGCCTGGTGGGGATGCATCCAGTTCCAGGTGGGTGTCATGACGCCCGACGGGCCACAGCAGCTCAACGCGGCGGCCTGGGTGCCGGCTGCCTCGTTGACCCGCCCGGGCTGGTCGGCGGCAATCGACCTCGTGCGTATCGAACTGGTTCATGATCGGCGCGCGTGGCCGGCGCCGCCCGGCTGGCCGTCGTGGTACGCCGGCGCCTGGCCAGCTGGTCCGCTCGCACTACCCCCGGGCACTGCGCCGGCGACCGGACCGGCCTGGCGACGGCGCGCGCCCGGGTAATGCTCTCGTTATCGTCGCGCCTTGCCGCCGCGCAGGCGGCTCCCGCTGAAGATCAGGGTGGCCAGGAACAGCACGGCGGCCAGGATGGTCAACCAGATCAGCCCGTGAACCGTGGCACCGATGATCCCGAGGATGATCCAGATGATGATGAGCAGCAGAATGAAGGCAAGCATGCACAGTCCTCTCGTCGGCCGAGCCGTCGGGATGACAGCACGCCAGCTGGCGCTTGTTCCGTAGCCTTCCCGCCGTCGCGTTGCGGTAACACCGTGACGACGTGCCTGCCTGCGATCGACCAGTCCCGCGATGTCTCGACCGGTAACAACCGTTCCTCGCCCACCTGCCCACGAAGAAGAACGTCGGATCGTCACGATCCGGCAGTAGGCCGCCGGGGTGGAGCGGCGCGTGCCGCTCCACCCCGACTGCGAGCTTCACGTCATTCGACGCCGATCGCACGTGCGTAGGTGTGGAACAGATCGGTCTGATTGGTGATGCCCAGGACATTGGCCGCTTGTGGCCCCTGCGCGGCGATGCGCACCTCGGTGCCGGTGTGGTCCTGGCTCTGGCCGTCGAGGTTCGTCGCGTAGTTGACGACCATCGGCTGCCCGTCGGCGGTCAACAGCGTGGCGATGGCGCCGGGGCTGTGGTGGGTGGCTGTCTGCGGGTATTCGATGATCTGGCTGGTGTGGCCGTGGTCCGCGGTGACCACGATCAGCGTGTCCGGGTGTGATTTGGCGTAGTTCAGCGCGATGCGGATCGACGTGTCGAACTCGACGGTCTCGCCGATCTGTCCACAGACATTCTCGGCGTGGTCCTGCTTGTCGATCGACGCACCTTCGACCTGCAGGAAGAAGCCCTTGCCGTTGTCGTTGCGATTGGCCTTTGCCTGCAACAGATCGATGGCCTTGCGGGTCATCTGGGTGAGGTGCGGTTCGGTCGCCGGGTAGGCCGGGTTGGCGGTGCACGCGGTGGGCGTGGTGTTCGCCGGGTAGGGCGCAGCGACGTAGGGCGCGTACTCCAGATCCATGTTGCCTTCGGCGAACAGGCCCAGCACCGGTGCCTTGGCCGAAGCTGCCTGCATCCCGGCGGCATCGGTGACTACCTGGTAACCGTTCACCTGCGCCTGCTGAGTGACGGTCAGTCCGGCGAACCGACCGGCGGTCACGGTCTCGCCGTAGTCGTGGGTGCTGCCTCCGAGCAAGACGTCGAACCCGTGGTTGACGCTCTGCTCGGCGATCGAACCGCGGCCGCCGTTCTCGATGGTGTTCGTCGGGCACGCGGCCATGTCCTGCGGGCCCTCGCACGAGCGGTCCGTGACGTGGGAGACCTGCACCGCCGGCGTGGCGTCAGTGAGCTCAGCCGTGGTGATGTCGCCGGTCGCGAACCCCTTCTCCTGTGCGAGTTCGAGAATCGTGGGCAACGCCTTGCCGGTGACCGGGTCGACGGATATGGCGCCGTTGTAGGTCTTGTGCCCGGTCGCCCAGCCGGTGCCGCTCGCCGCCGAGTCGGTGACGTAGTTCGGCGCGGTCCGCGAACCCTGCTGCACGGAGTAGGTGGTGTACTCGCCGGTCAGGGGCAGCGTGTCCATCGCCAAGCGACCGTTGGCGCCGACCGCGTAGTTGCGCGCGATCGTGATCTCGGAGTCGCCCATACCGTCACCGAGGAACATGATGACGTTCTTGGCCTTGCCGCCTTGGATGGCCTGACGTGCCTGCTTGGTGCGGTCGGGCGTGCTCGCTGCGGCCACCGCCGTCGCGGCGCCGGCGGTGACGATCGCGGTCGCACCGATGAGCAGGGCCGTGCGGGTCGTACTACTTCGCGGACGCGGGCTGGTCACGGGAGTTCTCCTCTGCAGCAGGGCGGTCATGGCAGGTGCTAATTTGCTGAGTGCCGTTGACCGCATCCTGGGCATCAGGCCAACGGAGCGTGAACGGTTGCCGATCTGTGGCACCGCGTCGCACAGGTTCTGCACACGTTCGCGCAAAGTTGACAGGGCGGGGCCTTGGCTTGACGCCGATCTCGGACGAAGCTGATCACGAGCAGCTCGATCGAGATCCGTTGGAGTTCGTAGTGCCCGACATCGTCCGTCGTCGAGAAGAGACACGGCGACGCTCGACGGGATGGGCATGGCTGCTGGCTCTCGTCCTGCTCGCGGCGGCGGCGATCTGCGCCGCGGCGTCCTCAAACGGATCGGCACCCGCCTCGGCCCGCGCGGTGTCCGCGCAACCTTCGCCGTCGCCGGCCCCCGGCCTGGGGCCGGTACAGGCTGACGCACCCGCGGGCGCGAACGCACCCGCCGCGACCCGGTCCGCGGCCCAGGCCGCGCAGCCGCAAGCAGCCGCACGCACCGGCGCCGCGGTCGCCGCCGCGTCGATGGACACGCCGATCCAAGGTGGCCTGACCGTCCACCAGGAGCAGGCGCTGTCGGCACAGCTGGTGAGCGCACATCAGGACGCGCCCGCGGCACCGCGGTCTGCATACTGGACGCCGGCCCAGGGTCGCACCGCCGTCGCGCGCGCGCAGTCTTGGATCGGAATGCCGTACTCCTGGGCCGGCGGCAACGCCTCCGGGCCCACGCTCGGGCGGTGCGCCCCGGGCACCGGCGGTGACCTCGACTGCCATGTCGTCGGCTTCGACTGCTCGGGTCTGACGATGTATGCCTGGGGGCCTTACACGACGCTTGCGCATCTGGCCGACGCTCAGCGCAGCGCGGGCGCGTTCCACCCCACCGTCGATCAACTGCTGCCCGGCGACCTGGTCTTCTTCTCCGGCTATCTTCCCGGCGGCACCGGACACGTAGCGATCTACGCCGGCGACGGAATGGTCATCGAGGCGCCGCAAAGCGGGTCGGTGACCCGGCTGTCCACATTGGCCACCCTGATGGCCGAGGACGGCGTCTACCGCGGCGCCGTACGGCCGCTCACCGGGCAGACGCCGACACTCGTGGCACCGCGCGGCGCCGTCGCGTCGAAGGGCGGCACGATCACGCTGCGCGGCGCGCATCTTGCCGGTGTGGACACGGTGTATCTCGGCGGGATCACGGTGCGGCGATTCGCGCAGCAGTCGGATTCGGCCATCGTGTTCCGGGCCCCGGCACATGAGGCGGGTTCCGTCGCTGTCGCGGTGTCGACATCGTGGTTCGCCCGGTCGGCGTCGGTCACCCTCACCTACGCACAGCCAGGCTCGGCGTCGCGGGCCAACCCGCCGGCGCCGCCGACCGCTGCGACCAGTCGGACCACTCCGGCGTCGCCGCCGTCGACTACATCCCCGTCCGCGCCGACAACGTCCGCAGCGCCGACCACTCCCTCCTCGACGCCGTCGACATCGGTGGCCGACTCAGCGCAGCAAGCAACGACCGACGGCGCCGCGACCGGGTCGTAGGACTTTTCGATCCGCCGCTGTTGCGATCAGCCGGGACGTCTTGCACGGTTGCGGCATGAGCACACAGCCGAGTCGAGATCGTCGCGAGCGTCGCGAGACGGCCCTGGTCGCAGTCCGGATCGGACTGCGCGGTACCGCCACCGCGGCGATCTTGGTCGCGGCCTACTACCTCGCACCGGTCCGTGCCAAGACGCCTGCGCAGGAGCTGCTGTGGCTCGCCGCAGCGCTGGCGGCGTTCGCCGTGATCATCGCGCTGCACGTGCGCGCGATCGTCCGTTCACTGCATCCGCAGTGGCGAGCGGTGGAGTCGATGGCGGTTGCGATTCCATTGTTCTTGATCATGTTTGCGCGGATCTATCTCACCTTGTCCACCCTCGCCTCCCATGCCTTCAGCGTCGACCTGGACCGCACCCGCGCGCTGTACTTCACGATCACGGTGTTTTCCACCGTCGGCTTCGGCGATATCAGCCCGCAGACCGACTACGCCAGATTGTTCGTTTCGGTGCAGATGCTGCTCGACCTGGTCGTACTCGGCGTGGTCGTTCGGGTGTTGTTCGGCGCCGCCCAGCGCGGTGTCGCCAATCGCAACAGCACCCGAGACGGACGTCTCGAGGAGGACTGAGGCCATGGACTAGCCAGGTATCAGCGCGCGCGCGGCATCGGGAACGTTCGCCATTCGGTCGTCACCGAAGACGGCGAGCTGCAGGATGAAGCCGGGGACGACTGCCAGCAGCAGGGAAGCGAAGTCGTCCGGACCCACGCTCGGCACCGACGCGTCGACGTGCGGTCGTCTGGCGACGGCATCCGCAAGGTCTGATCGCATCTGGGCAAGTAATGGCTCGAACCGCTCGGCGACTGTGGGGTTGCGAACCGCTTCGGCCCAGACGAGCACCGCGATCGATCCGAGGGCGTCGTCGCGGTTCTTGTCCCGCAGCAGTTCCAAGATGGCGGCGAGCATCTCGCCGATCCCGTCATGGGCGGTCTGCGCGGCAAGCGTATGGATCAGCGCGACCACATCCTGCATGTTCTCCTCTGCGATCGCCAAGATCATGTCTTCCTTACCCGGGAAGTATCGGTAGACCGCGCCGGAGGACAGACCCGACTCGGCGAACAGATCCTGCATCGACGTCTCGTGGAACCCGTTCCGCACGAAGCAGCGCTTCGCAGCACTGAGGATCTGATTGCGACGGGCGTCCCGGTACTGCTCGCTCACCTTCGGCACATGAGCACGATACAAGAAAAACGGACGTTCGCCTTGACATCTCTGACTCCACCGACAAAAGTGGGGCGGTAAAACAGAACGTTCATTCTCTTTTACTGAAAGGATGTCATGAAGAACCCGCTGACCACCCGGCCCGCCTGGGCGCCGAGGTTGGCCGTCGCGGTGGCGCTGCCGTTGATCGTCATGCTTGCCGTACTCGCATTCACCTGGCCCAGCGCCCGGATCCGGCCACGCGACGTTCCGGTCGGCATCGTCGGCACGACGGTCGAAGCGCAACGCGTGATTGCTCACCTCGATGCGGTCGAACCAGGCGGTTTCGCGTTTCGCGTCTACTCCGATGCCGACGGCGCGCGGTCAGCGATCCGATCCCGCGTTGTGTACGGCGCCTTCATCGCGACCGACGCCGATCTCGAGGTGATGGAGGCGAGCGCGGCCGGTCCCGCGGTCGCTGCGCTGCTGACCAGCGCTGCGGCCGGTACGCCGGGTGTGACGCGTGTGTCGACGGTGGACGTGGTTCCCATCTCCACGAAGGACACCAAAGGACTCGTGCTGTCCTCGGCCGTACTTCCGCTGACGATCTGCAGCATTGTCATCGCGGCGACCATCGGCGTCGCGATCCGGGTCCGGCCGGCCTGGCGTCAGCTCGTTGCCGTGACGGCGATATCAGCGATCGCGGCAGCCGGGGCATACGCGATCGGCCAGGGTTGGCTCGGCGCATTTCCGTACGACGGGGCAGGTGACTGGCTTGCGCTGACCTTGACGATCTTGGCGATGTCGAGCGCCACGGCAGGCCTGGTGGCCGTCGTCGGCGTCGCGGGCCTCGCTGTTGCTGCGGCATTGTTCGTGTTCGTCGGCAACCCCTTCGCAGCTGCCTCGTCAGCGCCGCAGTTGTTGCCCGACGCCGCCGATCACATCGGCCAGTGGTTGCCACCTGGTGCAGGACTCAATCTGATCCGTTCCTGGGCATACTTCGACGGCAACGGATCGGCCGCACACGTTGCGGTGCTCGTTGTGTGGTCGATCGGAGGGTTTCTCGCGATCCTGATCGGCCACCGTGCGCAGAGGTATTCAGTGTCAGCCCTGAACGTAGCAGCTGAAGGTGTACACCGCCGATCGGTTCCCAGCGCGGTCGGTAGCGGTGAGGTAGGCGTAGTTCGTACCCCAGGTCGTGGGGGTCAGGAGCACTGAATACCCGGGCCGAAATGGATCCCGCCGTCACTTGCGGCGGCCGACGAACTGGTGGAGAACGCCAGGTGATCGAGCCCGCTCGCACTGCCGATCGCCGGGGCGGGATCGGAACCGTCCAACTCGAGGGCGACCGGCTGACCGACGTGGAAGGTCGTCTGACCGGTGCTGATCGACGCGGTGGGCACGGTGCTGTCGTAGCGGAAGAAGCAGGCCGGCGCCGGAGTGGCGGTGGTATGACCGTCATCGGTCCGCACGTCCGCTGCGTACTCGTGGCCGTCGACGAGGAGATCACCGGACACAGCGACCGTGACGTACCGGCCGGAACCACTCGCCGGCGCTGAGGTCCCGCGATCGTCGTCGAAGCCCACGACATCGGTCGACGGGTCGTCGGCGCTGGCACCGTAGTCGCGCAGCCGGAAGTGCGCGTGCAGCGTGTCGACAGACCGTTCGGGTCGGAAATCCATGCGCCGAGCGACAGGACCGGACCCACGCCGGGCAGCGCCGCACCGGGCACGCCGCAAGCCGGCGTCGCGCCGTTGCGCGGCGACGGCGAGAGCTCGAAGGCCGCCGGGACGTTCGGCGCAACCTCGGAGGTGGGGGCGGACAGGAAGTATCCGTCGACGTCGGCAATCACCTGCGTCGCGCCGCTCGAGCCGTTGTACGCCGACACCGCACCGGCGACGCCGAGCGGTGCGGCGGACGCAGCGGCGACGGTCTGCCCGGCTGCGAAGTCGAGGGTCGACGCCGCCGGCCGCACACCGGCACCGGGGTAGACGGTGAGGTAGCCGCCGGCCGCCGGTGCGGTGACCGTCACGGTGAGCGCGACGGCGCTGACACCTGACGCCGGGACCGGCCCGCGGCCGGCCACCGCGAAGGTCGCCGTTGCGTGCGGGCCGGGACGCGTCGCTCCCCGGTTATCACCCATGCCGATCGCTGGTCGCGGCAGCGTAGAACACCATCCCGGGCGGATGAGGCGCGGATGACCCGTCCAGGCCTTTGATGGACCCGCACCCCAGGACGCGACGGGGCATGGCGCACGGAAGGGACCAATGGCATGGAAACGGGCGCAGGTTGGCGGTTTTTGGCAGGCACGGTGCTGGGGATCTCGGCCGCGATGCGGTTCTTCGACGCGCTGTGGTCGTGGAGTCACCACGGCACGCTTCCGGACAACCTCGAAGGCGCGCTGTTCGGGCACAGCCTCAAGACCTATGGCTGGATAGATTTCATCGTCGCGATACTCCTGTTCGCCGCATCGTTCGGTGTACTCGCCGGATCACAGGCCAGTCGTTGGATCGGGATCGTCGCCGGCGCGGTCATGGCCGTCACCGCCATCTGGTTGATGCCCTATTACCCCGTCTGGTCGCTGACCTACATCGGCCTCGGCATCCTGACGATCTACGCGCTCGTGGCCCACGCCGGGCCCGGCGACGTGCGCCCGTTCGACGGTTTAGAGGGGCGGGGTCGCCTGGATTCCCAGTAGCCACCCGTGGGAACCAACCTTCGTACCGTGACCCACGAGGCCTACGTCTACGTGTGTCCGCTGGTGACGATCGAGGCTTCGCGCCAACAGGCCATCAAGGCGGATGCTCGGCCTGACGATGCGCCTCCACGCACCCGTGGCGCAAGCGCTCGACCGTCGATGGCAACCGCGAGTTCTCGCCAAGGCAAAACCGGATTGATCCGATCGCAGATGGGAGCGTGACGCTATGCGTCGGTCAGGGCTTGCGAACCCGAGCGGGTCGTCATGACGGATAGGCCAGAGCCAACCGCCGCTGTGGGTGACGGCGAGGCGGGTGGAGTCGAGCAAGTCACCGAGCAAGCCGTCGGCAGAATCGTGTCGATTTTCGAAGACTTCCAGGACCCGTCGCAGGAATGGCGGCGTCTGTTCTCGGAATTTCTCGGAACGTTCTTCCTGGTCCTCGTCGCCGCCGGCGGCGGGGTCATGGGGCAGGCGTTTCCGCACACGATCAGCCGGACCGCGGCGGTCGTCGCGCCGGCCCTGATGGTGCTGGCGGTCATCTTGTTCATGGGCAGAGTGTCCGGCGCGCATCTCAACCCGGCGGTCAGTATCGCCTTCGCGCTGCGCGGCAACTTCCCGTGGCAACGCGTGCCCGGTTACATCGTCGTCCAGCTGGCGGGAGCAACGGTTGCGGCCTGGTTTCTCCAGGGCGTGCTCAACGTGTCCGCGTCGTTCGGGTCCAACTACCCCGCCTCTGACTACAGCTCCTTCGATGCGTTCCTCATGGAGGCCGTGCTCACGATGGGCCTGGTCAGTGTGATCCTCGGGACTGCGTCCGGCGCACAGAACCTCGGCGTGTTCGGCGCGTTGGGCGTGGGCGGCTACATCGCGCTGGCCGGCTTGTGGGCCAGCCCGGTCTCCGGGGCGTCCATGAACCCGGCCCGCACCTTCGGTCCCGACGCGATCAGTGCCGACTTCTCCGCCTACTGGGTGTACATCCTCGGCCCGCTGCTGGGTGCCGTGCTCGCCGTCGGAATCGCCTACATCCTGCGCGGCCGCGGTGGCGGTATGGCCGGCTCGGCGGCGGCGCAGGGTGCCCTGTTCACTCAGGCGCAGCATCCCACGCAGGCCTAGGAGCGACACGGCGACACGCAACCCGTGCGTCGTGGGTCGGTCGAGCCGGCTCCGGTGTCAGAATCAACGCGGTCGGCGGCGGGAGGACGACACATGGGCCAGGCGCTGTTGCTCTGTCTGGTCGGCTCGCTGTACCCCGTGGCGCTGCTGGCTGTGCTCACCTACCTCGGCAGCGCCCGGCCTCTACCCACGGCGGCTGCGTTCCTCGCCGGCGGAGTCATCATCTCGTTCGTCACGGGAACCGCACTGGTCGTGCTGTTCCGCCAGTTCCATGTCGACCCCGATCACCACCGGACGCCGAACGCCGCGGTGTACATCGGCCTCGGCGTGGCGGTCACCGTGGCTGCAGGGATCTGGCTGGTGGTCGAGCACCGGCGACGAGGCCGAAACGGTGCGACGCCCGAA
The DNA here is from genome assembly GCA_963850835.1 of uncultured Actinomycetota bacterium. Taxonomy (GTDB): domain Bacteria; phylum Actinomycetota; class Actinomycetes; order Mycobacteriales; family Jatrophihabitantaceae; genus Jatrophihabitans. The sequence continues at coordinate 28,359 of CAWKNB010000020.1, forward strand.
GCATCGACGGCCGCCGAACCAACCGAGAAGACCTTGCGCGCCGCGTTCGTGGCAGGCGCGCTGATCTATCTCCCGATGCTGTCCTACTTCGCTGCCATCAAGATCATCGCTGACCAGAACTACGACGGCTGGCAGATCGTCGGCGCGCTGGTCGCCTGTGTCGTCGTGTCTCTGGCGGTCACGGAACTGCCGATCGTGGTTGTCGCCCTGATCGGCGAACGGGCCGACAGGCCCCTACACGCCTTCGCGCGGTTCGTCTCGAAGAACACCAGCACCATCCTGCTGCTCACCGGCGTCGGGGTCGGTGTGTACCTCGTCGTCAAGGGCATCAACCAGTTGTGACGGGCCGCCCGGTCGGTCATCGAGCCTCGGAGGTGCGGCCGAGCTGACGGACCGTCTCCACGATTCCTGTGCCGGCGGGCGATCTCCGGACCGACCGGGTCAGGTCGCACGATCTCGGAAGTCAGGATTTCGTCCCCCGATCGGGGGATGCGCTGTCCGCTACGCGCTCACCTGTTCGGTCGAGGGACGGAACGCCGTCCTTCCGGCAACGTCATGGGTGACGTCGGAACCACCGACGACGTAGAGAAGGACAGTCATGAAGAACTCACTGCGCCGGGCGGTCACCGCAACTGCGGCCACTCTCCTGCTCGGCGGTGTCGGCGCAATGCTGTTGGTCGAGTCGGCGTCCGCGGCGCAGGTGTCCACGACGACTGCGTCCACCCAGGCGGACGACGTCGCGGGCGACGTCGCCCAGGGGCCGGTGCACCTCCCGGTGAACGTGTGCGGCAACGACCTGGGCCAGGTCGGCCTGCTCAACCCGTCGGCCGGCAACCACTGCGCCAACGTGGGTGTCCGCGCCTGAGCCGGCATTGGCGCAACAGCGTGTCGCTCCATTGCCCGAGGTCAGCGTTCACGGCCTCCTCCCGACGCAGCTGGAGGATCTCCAGCAACGTCGGGATCCTGCTCGGCATACTGCTCTGGCGTAGCAAGGTCCGCGCCACGGGGGTCTTACCGGATCACGACCCGCCGGCGCGACGGATGTTGCGACGGTGCTCCTTGTCGGCCGCCTGCTGGGCAGCCTCGGCCACCTCCTGTGCGGACGCGCCGGCTGCCTGCGCACGCTGCTCCGCCTCCCGCTTCGCGTCCTCGACGCGCTGCTTCTGGCGTTCACGCAATTTCCCGAAGAACCCCACGAGAATTCACCTCATTGCAATGTGATCGCACAAACGTCGCAAATCAGACTGTCATACCTCGCATAACCCCGCACAACGTCCGCGGATCCAGCCGGCTCGACATCCATGGCATGCCGCGGGTGCGGCTGGTCGCGATGTCGACACTTCACAAGATCGTCGAGCTTCCGATAGAAACCGTGGCGCACCAGTCACCAGCTGCCGAGGAGGACTGTCGATGCTGCGACGCGCCACCGTGTCCATCGCCGCCGTTGCGGCCACGTGCTTGTTGCTCCCGATGAACGGTGCGGCCGCCAAGCCCACCGTGCCCGTCGCGGACCGCCATCCGGACCGGGACTGGATGGGTTCGCAGGTCGCGGTTCACACGGCGAAGGGCGCCGGGAAGGCCGCCGTCGCGAACGCGGTCGTCCAGACACCAGGACTGGACGTCAGCAGCTGGCAGGGCAACGTCAACTGGTCCAGCGTCGCTTCGAAAGGCGCCAAATTCGCCATCGTGAAGGCGACCGAGGGCACCTACTACCGCAATCCGTACTTCAGTCAGCAGTACACCGGCGCGTACACCCACGGGATCATCCACGGCGCCTACCATTTCGCCACCCCGGACACGAGCAGCGGCACCGCGCAGGCCGACTACTTCGTGGCGCACGGAGGCGGCTGGTCGAAGGACGGCCGCACCTTCCCCGGCATGCTCGACATCGAATGGAATCCCTACGGCGGCATGTGTTACGGAAAGAGCAAGACGGCGATGACGGCATGGATCCTCGCCTTCAGCAACGAGTACCACCGCAAGACGACGCGCTGGCCGATCATCTACACGGCCAACTCCTGGTGGAGCACGTGCGTCGGGAACACCGGCAACTTCTCGTCCACCAACCCGCTGAGCCTCGCCTGCTATTGCTCATCACCAGGCACCATGCCGTACCGATGGCCATGGCAGACGATCTGGCAGTGGGCCGACCACGGCACGTTCCCCGGTGACCAGGACCGGTTCAACGGCGACATCACCCGGGTCCGAGCGCTGGCCCGCGGCTGACCGACCGGCTCCGCGCCGGCGTCGCCGTCGGTGAGGGCGCCGGATCCGACGCCCGGCTGACCTGCGGGGACCGGTGCTCGCGCGGTCTCACCGTTGCGATCGGAGCACGTCGATCTCGCAACCTGGCGCGGACGCGTCGAAGCCGTGCTCGACCAGCCAACGGACATTGCTCAGGCATCGCAATGCCCACCACGCGCGGATGAGGTCGCGGTCGACGTCGGTGCCGTAGCCGGCGATGACGTCGTCAAGGTGCTCCGGGTGCCCGAGCGTGAGGGTGGCGAGGTCGAAGAGCGCGTCACCCGGGGCCGCCTCAGACCAGTCGATGACGCCGGTGACCGCGTCACCGGCGACGAAGACGTGGTCCACCTGCAGATCGCCATGGATGAACACGGGTGTCCACGGCCGCAGTGCGGTCTCGGCGAGCCTGCGGTTGCGGGCGACCAGATCGGCGGGAAGGACGTCGTTGGCGACGAGCCACTCGCACTCGCCGTCAAGGAGTGCTGCGAGCTGGTCGACGTTGCGACCGAGCCATGGCGGCACAGGCGCGTCGTGCAGCGCCCGGACGGCGGCACCCGCCGCGGCCCACGCCGTCGACGAGGCGGTGGACGGCCGGCCGAGGTGGCCGAGTGCCGTCCCCGGCACAGCGGCCAGCGCGAGCACGGGCGGCTTGCGCCAAAGGATCTCCGGGGTGGGGACCGGCGCCATCGCCATCGCCTCGACCTCGACGTCGGTGCGGCTCTGATCAGCGTCGATCTTCAGGAACACATCACCGACGCGCAGGGTCGCGCGCTCGGAGTGGGCGACGACAACCTCCACCTTCGCCACGTCGGCCATCTTCGCGGGGATGAACCGCGACGTCATCCGGTTATCGCCTGACTGTGTGGCGTGTGTCGGCGGTTACAAGCGTTGTGTTTGCGGGCGTACAGACGCCGAAGCCCGTTGCGCCGACAGTTGGAGCCATTCCGACACACCCTCAAACGACAGGGACACATCATGAACAAGAAGAACATCCGCATCGCGGTCGGCATCGGCGGTCTGGCCGCCGGCGCCGCACTGGTCGCCGGCTGCTCCGGCGCCAGCGCGCCACTGGCCGTCGACAACCCGCCGACCGCGCACCACGCGGTGCAGGCGGCGACGGTGGGTGACCAGCTGTGGGGCTGCCAGCAGGAGACCGGCCAGAACGGGCCGCCGTTCTGGTCGTGCCAGTACTCCGGCCACCAGGCCACGATCACCGTCCCCGCCGGCGAGAACATCACCGCCATGAAGGTGACCATGAACGGCGGCGCCGGCGGCGCCGGGGTCGCCGACGGCGGGTACGGCACCGCGATCTCCGGCACCTGGCCGGTCACCGGTGGACAGGTGATCACCCTCAACCTGGGGAGCAGCGCCGACGACACCACCCCGGGCAGCAGCCCGCTGGCCGCTGCGATCGGTGGCGGCGCGGGCTGCAGTGACGGTGGCGCCGGCGGGGCCGCGAGCACCCTCGAGGTCGACGGCACCACGGTCGCCGTCGCCGGGGCCGGCGGCGGGGGCGGCGAGTCGGGCGGCCTCACCCAGCATGGTGGAACGGGCGGAACGTCGACGGTTGACAACGGCAATGGCGGCGGGGGCGGCGGCGACGGGTCGGGCGGCGGCGGCAAGGGCGGCCAGGGTGGCTCAGCACTGTCGGCTGGCACGACCGGTCACGACGGCACCTGGACCGGCGGCTGCAGTGGCGGCGGCGGCGGTGGCTGGAGCGGCGGCGCCGGTGGCACCCACGGCGGGTTCGGCGGCGGCGGTGGCGGCGGCGGCGGTGCCGGCGGCGACTACTTCGGCTCGGCCACGGGCACGTCCGCGATTGCGGCGAACTCCGAATCCGACGGCATGGCCACGATCACGTGGGTCAACTGAACAACCAGCAACGCCGGCAGCCGCCGTGGTCCCGACCACGGCGGCTGCCGCGCGTCATCCTCGCTGGACAATCATTCGCGGGCGGGGACAGGATCGCAGCCTTGCCGGCGGACTGGTGCCCACCGGGACGTGCGCACAGGTGCCGTCCGGGGTAGCCGGCCCGGACGTCAAGAGCCTGGAGGATTGATGCACGGCGACCTCGGATCGGCTAGGTAGTTCATCCGATACGCGAGCACCGGTTCGCTTCGCAACGGGGGCAAGACGCGCCTGCATCGGTAGTTCACTCGACAGCGGCCGGCAACGGTTGGACCTAGCGTCGTCCCCAGGTGCGCTGACCGGTGCACAAGAAGGGATCGAGATGAAACTCGCAGTCGGCCTGACGCCGCTCGAGACCCGGCGCGAGGTCGTGCTGCACGTCGCCACCCGCGCCGAGTCGCTCGGTTACGACGCGTTCTTCCTGGCCGAGGGGTGGGGTCACGATTCGTCGGTGTTGTTGGCCGAGATCGCCACTCGGACCAGCCGGATCCAGATCGGCACGGGCGTGTTGAACGTCTGGGGTCGGAGCCCCGCGCAGATCGCGATGCTCGCGAGCACCCTCAACGAGGTCTCGCACGGGCGATTCGTCCTCGGTCTGGGCGCCGGCAGCCCGGCGCTGGCCGAGGGCCTACATGACGTGCCGTTCCGTGAGCCGGTGACCAGACTCGCGGCAGTGACCCGCCAGGTCCGCGCGCTGCTCGACGGTGGGCGAGTGGCGACTGCGAGCGGCCGTGGGCTGCGGCTCGCGCTCGAGCCGTCGCCCGTGCCGATCACGCTGGCGGCGCTCGGTCCGGCGGCGATCCGCGTGTGTGGCGAGCTCGCGGACAACTGGGGACCGTTTCTGTTTCCGGTCTCCGCACTCAAGGACGGCGTCCGGCTCTTGGAGGAAGGCGCCGTCGGGCGGGCATTGCCGCAGGTGTGTCCGTGCATCCCGGCGGCGGTGTCACCCGAACCGGCCGGGGCCACGGCGCTGGCGTCGTGGTGGGTGCGGTTCTACGTGACCAACATGGGTCCGCTCTACGCCGACCGGCTCCGGCAACTCGGCCTCGCTGAAGCCGTCGACCAGGTGTTGGCAACGCCCGGAGATGTACCGCAGATCCTGCTCGACGAACTCACGCTCTGCGGCGACGCTGCCGCCGCGCGGCGAGGACTGGAGCGCTGGCAGGCGGCCGGCGCCGACATGCCGATCGTCACCCTGCCGCCGAAGCAGAGCATCGACGAGCTGGACCACATCCTCGACGCCCTCGCGCCATCCGTTTGAACCGGCAGCGCTCGGACCTCACAAGGTGGCTTAGAACACGTTCAGTCGGCGGCGCGCCCATGGATAGCGTTTGGCGAAGTCGCGGCGACGGGGTGGCGGCACGTCGAGTATCGCCGAGAGACGCTTGTCTGCTCTGACCAGGATGTCGCGCCATTCGATGAGATCGAAACGGAGCTGACCCGACGGTGGGTCGTCGCTGAATACCTGGTTGTACAAAGGCCGATCGATGTGCTGCTGAGCCTTGACCATCTTCGCGATGACATCAGCACTTGCGCTGTAGAGCTGAGTCGATGAGCCGATGCCCGATGAACCGACTCCGGCTGCGCATGGGGAATCGCATACATCGCGAGCCGGAACCCGCATTCACATCCGGCACCTATCCGGCGTCTACCCGCAGTTTCCGTGTCGAGCCGGCGCAGCGGCGGGCTCTCGGCTATGAGCAGTTCGGCCCCCTTCGTCCCGTGTCCGTCGTGCCGAAGCTGCTCGTGCGCCGCACACCTCGCGCCATTGCGCCGCGTTCTTGTTGTCCCTCAAGCGATTTCCGAGAAGAGTCGCTGCCGACCGGTGGTGCCACCGGGGGCACCTGCGTGCACCACGGACCGCGTACGACTCTTTCGGCCGGTCACGAGGGGGAGGTCATGGCCAAATCAACGATCGCCGAGTTCCGTGACCAGGTTCGCGCCCAGGTCATCACCGCCGACGATGCCGACTACGACAACGCTCGAGCTGTGTGGAACGCCATGTCGGACAAGCACCCGCTGGCGGTGGTGCGAGCCGAGCAGGTTGCCGACGTCATCGCGGCGGTGAATTTCGCGCGCGACGCCGATCTGGAGCTCTCGGTCCGCGGCGGGGGGCACAGTGCCCCGGGTTTCGGCACCAACGACGGGGGTCTCGTGATCGACCTTTCGCTCATGCGCCACGTGCACGTGGATCCCCAGGCACGCACTGCCCGCGCTGGTGGCGGTGCAACATGGGGGGATTTCAACTATGCGACGCATGCGTACGGGCTTGCGACGACCGGCGGGATCGTCTCGACGACGGGCGTCGCAGGACTGACACTGGGCGGCGGCATCGGGTACTTGACCCGCGGCCACGGGCTCGCACTGGACAACCTCACGTCCGTCGGGGTCGTGACCGCCGACGGGCGATACCTGATCGCCAGCAGCGACGAGAACGCTGACCTGTTCTGGGCGTTGCGCGGTGGGAGCGGCAACTTCGGAGTCGCGACCTCGCTCGAATTCCAGGTCCATCCGCTCAAGGACGTCTACGTCGGGCTCTTCTTCTACGAGCTGGACCAGGCCGCCGACCTCCTGCGGTTCTTCCGAGACTTCATCAAGGAAGCGCCAGAGGCGTACGGCGCGTTCCCGGCCTTCCAGATCGCGCCGCCGCTGCCGTTCATTCCGCAGGAGCGACACGGCGACACGTTCTGCGCGGCGATCGTGCACTGGGCGGGGCCACTCGAGGAAGGCGAAGCCGCCATGGCGCCGTTCCGCGACTTCGCCCCGCGCGCCGCCGAAATGGTCGCACCGATGCCCTACCCAGCGCTCAACGCCGCCTTCGACGGCCTCTTCCCGAAGGGCATGCGCAGCTACTGGAAGGGCAGCTACGTCACGGAACTGACCGACCCCGCGATCGACGCACATGTCACGCACGGCCCGCAGGTCCCCGGGGTCAGCGCGACGATGCACCTGTATCCGATCAACGGCGCGGCCGGCCGCGTCGACGGTGACGCAACGGCGTTCTCCTACCGCAGCGCGACCTTCGCGCCCGTCATCGTCGCGGCCTGGCAAGACCCGGCCGAGGACCAAAGCCACATCCAGTGGGTGCGCGACTACTACGACGCCATCGCACCGCATTCCGAACCCGGTGGCTATATCAACTTCATGTCCGAGGACGATCAAGGCCGCGCTCCGGACAACTACGGCACGAACTACCCGCGCCTGGTCGAGATCAAGCAGGCCTACGACCCGGACAACCTGTTCCATCACAACCAGAACATCACGCCCTGACCCACGGCACGTCGGCTAGAACGACGGCCCTATCCCGGCGCAGCCTGGCCACGGCCGGCTGCCGCCGTACCGTCGCTGCTTTTCGGGAGCGGCACGCGCGGCTCGCGATCGCCGGAGCGACCCGCCTCCCGCAGTCCACGAGTCGGTGCCGACCGAACACACGTGACGGCCGCGCGCGCCTGGACCTCATCGACGACCGCCTCGACCTCTGCATCGGTGAACCGGCGCATCGAGCGCTCGGCTCCGAGCCGGATGTACCCCGCCGCCGACCCGCTGGGCCGACGCTCATCCGCAGGGGTCGTAATAGCGATGCACCGCGAAGCCGGCCGCCGCGACCAGCGCCTCGACATCACGAACGTCCGACTCGGCGACCCCAAGTCGATACGGCCTCAGCCTCGATCACTCGTCGCGGGCGAGGTCGGACAGCCATTGTTTGATCACGCGCTGCTCGCCGGCGGATCGCGAGCGGAGCGCCGCACGCTCGATGCCGCGCACAGTTCCGGTCGCGGCGTCGAGCAACCGCCGCCCTTGTGGGGTCAGTCGGAGCAGGAGGGTCTTGCCCCGGTTGGGCCGCTGCTGACGCCGCAGCAATGAACGGCCCAACAGTTCATGAACCACGATGTTCATCGTCTGCGGCGTGACGTCGAGCAGGCGCGCGAGCTCGGCTGAGGAGAGTTCGGCACGGGCGTCGAATGCGCTCAAGGCCGAGTATTGCGGCACGGTCAGCCCGTGATCGACCAGCGCCGTCTCGAGACGCCTCCGGAATGCCTGATACGCAAGACGAAACAGGTAACCCACGTTCCCATCTGGTCCGCGCGCGGCATCCACGTCATCTCGATCGGTCGCCACAGGTCGTTTATATCAGCTCGCCTGATACAGTCCTATATCAGGCGAGCTGATACAGGAGATGCGACGATGGACAGTGAGACGAAGTTCCGCGCGGCCGAGGCCCAACTCGCCGACATCTACGAGCTGGGCATCCAAGAGTCCTTCCTCGAGCTGCCCGGCCTACGTCTTCGAGTACTGAGCACCGGCGCCGGCCCAGATGTGGTGTTGCTGCACGGCGTCAGCCTGGCCGCCGCCGCGTGGCTGCCCCTTCTGCCGTCGCTGGCCGGTTACCGGGTTCATCTCCTCGAGCTTCCTGGGCACGGGCTGTCGGGCCCGTCGACATATCGACCCGAGGATCTTCGGGCGACGAGCGTGCAACTGATCGACGACGTCCTCGACACAATGGAACTCGATGCGGTGCCGGTCGTCGGCCATTCGCTGGGCGGCATGTTCGCGCTGTGGTACGCCAGTGAGGAGCCGGGCCGGATCGCGTCCCTGGTCGCCATCGGCGATCCCGCCGTCGCGTTGCCCGGTGTCACCGTTCGGATGCCGCTCTCGGTCATGACCGTCCGAGGGGTCGGGCCCCTGTTTCTGCGCGCGCCGACACCTCGGCCGTTGTACCGCTACTTCCTCGGGCGAGGAATGAGCCCGGCCGCGGCCGCAGCCGCCCCGAAACCACTGCTGGAGGCTCTGCGCCTGTCCGCGCGACGGCCGGTGAACGCCAGCACTGTCGCCTCGCTGATGCACGCCTTGAATCACTTCCGCCGGCCGCGCACGGCCAGCGTCATGACCACCGATGAACTGCGCCGGACCACCACCCCCACGATGTTCATTTGGGGCGAGGACGACCCTTATCTGACTCCGGCGCAAGCACGGCCCTCGATCGACCTTCTCCCGCACGCCACCCTGCGCGAGGTGCCCGGTGGCCACGGCCCCTGGTTCGAAGACCCGGAACGCTGCGCCGCCCTCATCACCCAGCACCTCGCGACGACCGGCTTCCAGCCACATCCGAACGCACCGCCGCGACTCACGTCCGTCGGCCACACCGAAGGGTAAATCAACCCCATGGAGCGTTGCCCGACAACGGTTTCAGGTCGAGGACGAGCGGACGATGGTCCGACACCTCGGGGCTTTCAAGTATCTCGAACGAAGCAACCGCGTCTTGGTCGGAGACCAGGAGATAGCTGGCATGGCGAACGGGTTTTGCGTATGCCGACGTGCGTGTATCGCTCGCACCCACCAGATCGGTGAGCCCGATCCCGCCGAGCACCTCGAAGGTCTCCGAGTTCGGCAGCACGTTCATGTCCCCGGCTACCACTACCAGATCCTTCGGTTTACGAACGCGATTGACGAGACCGGCCAAACGTTGCGCCTGACCGCGTCGATCAAGACTGTCGCCCTTGCCCGCAGCCATGCGCACGCCATGGAAGTGAGCAATCGTTGCGCTGCTGCCGTCGTCGTCTGCAACTCGGAATGCATGCGCCGACCGACCGCGGTCTTCGGCCGGCCAGGCGTCGTGATGAGCGAAGCCGCCGTGCACGAACGCGGTCTCGGCCTCGAGCAACGCTAGATGAGAAGCGAGGAACGTCGCGATGCCGAAGTGCTGGCGACGCATCGAACCGTCATCGCACCGCACCGGTCCGGTGTCGCAGGTGAAGAACTGCGCCTGGTGAGTCGGCAACGCCAGCCGAACATCCTCGAACAGACTGGAACGCTGCCTCGAGATGCGATCCGAGTCGGTGTAGGTCACCCACCCTCGATAACCGGGGGTCCACGTCACCTCTTGCAGACACAGCACATCCGCACCACTGTCAGGCAGCCAGTTGACCAACGGTTCGAGCATGCCTCCACACCACGCGTTCAGACTCACGATCCGCACCCGTTGAGGCTGCCATATCCGGTGCCGACGGGCGGGCAGACATCTCGCGTCGTCACGTGCGCAGATGAGGTGTCGGCGCGCCGCCGATCAAGATCAACGACCCGTCCTGTCCGTGCGACGATATAACGAGTGCCGGATTGCCGGTGTGTGCTGATCGAACGAGATCGGTGCAGCAGGGCCTACGGTCGGAGGCTTCATGCGTGGGTTCCGGTTGATCGCCGCTTCGGCGCTGCTGATGCTTGGGACCGCAGCATGCAGCTCCTCAGGCGGTGCATCGCCGGGTGTGTCATCGAGCCCAACCAGCACCGGCAGCAGCGCCGCGCCGAGTAGCAGTGAGGTGTCGTTCAGCGTCAACGGATCGAAGACGTACGGGACGCTCGAGGTACCGGCGCACAGCCACGGCGAGCGGTTGGCCGCGGCTCTACTGATCTCAGGTAGCGGTCCGAACGACCGCAACGGCAACGATCCCGGCCTGCGCGTCAGTGCGGGCACCTTGCAACTGCTCGCGGATCTGCTCGCCCGGCAGGGCATCATGACGCTGCGCTACGACAAGTACGGCGCGGGCAAGACCGGCCCGGCCAGGGTCGAGGTGCAGGATCTGACGATGTCGACCTATTTCCGTCAGGCCGACGCTGCTTACGACTTCCTCGCCCACCAGCCGCAAGCCGACCCGGCCAAGCTGCTGGTCGTCGGGCACAGCGAGGGCGGCATGATCGCGTTGCAGGTCGCTGACAACGCCACCGACAAGCCCGCCGGCCTGGCACTGCTCGAGCCGCAGGACCAGCGGATCCTGGACCTGGTCCTGATTCAGGACGACGAGATCATCAACAGCCTGGTCGCCCAGGGCCAGCTGTCCGCCACGCAGGGGCGCAGCAACGCGGCAGCGGTTGCGCGGGCGCTGAGCGCGTTCCGGAAGCGGCAGCTGGTGAGCACTCAGGGCATGGCTGCGCGGATCGCGCAGGTCGTTGAAAGTCAGGTCGTCGCACCCACCATCGTCGCGTTCGAGCGCAGCGATGACGAGCTGGTCCCGGCGCAACTGGCCGAGCACGTGCAACGGGGCACGCGGGTCCTCGTCACCGAGGGCACCCGCGACACCAATGTCCCCCCGAGCACCGTCGGCCCGCTCGTGCAGGCGTTGCAGGCGGCGGGCGCGAACGGTCCCGGGCTGGAGCTGATTCAGAACACCGACCATCTCATGCACCTTCCCAGCCAGCCGGACACTGAGGCGGTGCTCGCGGCCTCGGTCGTCACCGCGCTGCAGCAGTGGGCACACCCATTCGCCGCGTTGCATTAGCCGCCGACTATCCGCGCAGACCCGTCCGTTCAGCGCGATACGGTCGTGATGATCAACAGGAGGCAATCGTGATGGACGGCGTCATCGGCAGACGCATCTTGCGATGTTCCGACGGCCATCTGTTCAACTCGTCCGAAGGCGGCCGGCTGTTCACATCGATACACTTCGGACCCAAGCGGCTGATGCGCTGCCCGGTCGATCACAAGTGGCGGATCATGTCGAATGTTGATCGACGGGATCTGGCCCCCGAACAGATCGCCCAGCTCGACGCGGACGGACACTGACAGCGACCGCGCGCCGTCACCCGGCAGATCACCGACGGCGTTCGATGATCTTTCACCGGCCTATCTCGCGGACTGGGCCGGCGGCTGCACAAGCGCGGTGGCCGAGGTGGTGACTCGCTCGGCGGCCGGTGCGTGCCGCAAGCTGCCAGAACGCTGAGGGCACAAACAACCGGACGGCTATCCCAAGCCGTTGCCTGCGTCTAGCGTGCGCACGAGGCGATGGTGACGCGGTGGGGGTTGTGATGACGGGGTTGCAGCGCGCACGGGCTGGAGCGTTGGTGGCGGTCTGCGCCGCGTTGGCTGTGGTCGGGGTATCGGCGCCCCGGGTGGCCAGGACCGGTTCGCGGGCGCGGCTGGCGAGCACGGTGGGCGATCTCGTCCGGATTGCGCCAGGAGTCACGAAGGCGGGCGCGGCGGACCGGCATCCGCCGTCGACAGCCGACTGTGAGAACGCATTCCACATTGCCTGTTACGGAGCCCGCCAGATCGAACACGCCTACGACCTGCCCGCGTTGTATCGCTCCGGGACCACCGGCCGAGGCCGCACGATCGTGATCGTCGACCCGTTCGGATCCCCCACGATCGGCCACGACTTGGCGGTGTTCGACCGCACGTACAAGCTGCCCGACCCGCCGTCGCTGCGGGTTGTCCAGCCCGCGGGCACGGTGCATTGGGTCGCGAACGACACGGACGAAGGCTGGGCCGGCGAGACCACCCTGGACGTCGAGTACGCGCACACCATCGCCCCTGGCGCGAAGATCCTGCTCGTGGAGACGCCGGTGTCGGAGGAAGAGGGCACCACCGGGTTCCCGCAGATCGTCACCGCGGAGAAGTACGTGATCGATCACCATCTCGGCGACGTGATCAGCCAGAGCTTCAGCGCCACCGAACAGACCTTCCCGAGCAAGCAGGCACTGCTCAACCTGCGCGGCGCCTACACCGATGCCGCGGCCAACGGGGTCACCGTGCTCACCGCCTCCGGTGACAGTGGGGCGGCCGACGTGAAGTCCAACGAGATCGACTACTACCTCCATCCGGTCACCTCGTGGCCGGACAGCGACCCGCTCGTCACTGGTGTCGGCGGCACTCAATTGCACCTGGACGCAGCAGGTGATCACACCGCGCCGGACACGGTGTGGAACGACACCTACGACGTCGCCACCCAGGAGTACATCTTCGGCGACACCGGCCCGAATCCCTTGGCCGGCGGAGGCGGCCGATCAGTCATCTTCGGCCGGCCCAGCTATCAAGACTCCGTCTCGACGAGCGTCGGGTCACGACGCGGCGTGCCGGACATCTCGATGAGCGGCGCCTGCAACGGCGCGGTCAACACCTATCAGAGCTTCCCCGGCCAGCCGACAGGCTGGTATCCGGTGTGCGGTACCAGTGAGTCGACGCCGTTGTTCGCCGGCATCGTTGCCCTTGCCGACCAAGCCGCGCACCACTCGCTCGGACTCATCAATCCCGCGCTGTATCGGATGTCGGCCCAGCACGCGCCTGGACTCGTCGACGTGACCTCGGGCAACAACACCGTCTCGTTCCCGCAACACGGCCAGATCCACACCGTGCGCGGCTTCACCGCCCGGGCCGGCTACGACCTCGCCTCAGGCGTCGGCACCATCGATGCGAAGACCTTCGTACCCGAACTGGCGGCGACAAGCGTCGGCTGAGCCACTGCGGCCGCTTGCGTGGTCCGCGAGCCGCCACATTGAGCCAATTCCCGATCCATGTCGAAATCGGCGTCCCTCGATCGACGTAGGTGTGAAGGGCACCAACGGAACCTGAAACGAGGGACGAGATGACGACCAACGTCGACCCCGGCGACCGGACCATCGATCGTGGACGCTGGCTCGCGCTGTACGTGTTGTGCGGCAGCATGCTGATGATCGTTCTCGACGCGACGATCGTGAACGTGGCGCTGCCGGCCATCAAGGTCGAGCTGGGCTTCGACTCGTCGAGCCTCGCGTGGGTCGTCAACGCCTACCTGATCGCGTTCGGCGGGTTGCTGCTGCTCGCCGGTCGCCTCGGCGACCTCGCCGGGCGACGACGGATCTTCCTCAGCGGCCTCGCCGTGTTCACCGCGGCGTCCGCGGTGTGTGGTCTGGCGGTGAGCCAGCAGATGCTGGTGATCGCGCGGTTCGTGCAGGGTGCGGGCGGGGCGCTGACCTCGGCGGTCGTGCTCGGCATGATCGTGACGATGTTCCCCGAGCCGCGCGAGCAGGCCAAGGCGATCGGCGTCTTCGCGTTCGTGGCATCGGCCGGCGGTGCGGTCGGCCTGCTCGCTGGCGGTGCGATCACCCAGGCCGTGAGCTGGCATTGGATCTTCTTCGTGAACGTGCCCGTCGGTGCCATGGTGGCGGTGGCTGCGCTGCGTCTGGTCGGCAACGACAAGGGCCTCGGCTTCGAGGCCGGTGCGGACATCGCCGGCGCTGTGCTGGTCACCGGCGCACTGATGATCGGCGTCTACACCATCGTCAAGCCTGCGGCCGAGGACGGCTGGCTGGCGACCGAGACGTTGGTGCTCGGCGGCATCAGCGTGGCGCTGCTGGCCCTGTTCGTGGTGCGACAGGCGCATGCGGCGAGCCCGCTGATGCCGCTGTCGCTGTTCCGCTCGCGCAACCTGGTCGGCGCCAACCTGATCCAGGTGATCGGTGCGGCCGGCATGTTCGGGACGTTCTTCCTGGGCACCCTGTACCTGCAGAATGTGAAGGGCTTCGGTGCGATGCAGATCGGTCTTGCGTTCCTGCCGGTAACGGTGTGCATGGGGACGTTGTCGGTGCGGTACTCGGAGAAGCTGATCACCCGGTTCGGCGCCCGTGCCACGTCGCTGGCCGGCCTGGTGCTGATGGCCGTCGGGCTCGCACTGTTCGCTGTCGCGCCGGCCTCGGCGTCGTACGTGACTCAACTGCTTCCGACCATGGCGTTGCTCGGGCTCGGCGCAGGCGCCTGTTTCCCGGCCCTGGTCGGGCTCGCGATGTCCGGCGTGAAGCCCGAACAGGCGGGCCTGGCCTCCGGACTGGTCAACACCACCGCGCAAGTCGGCGGCGCGCTCGGCCTGGCCGTGCTGGCGACCTTGTCGGCCACCCGTTCCGGCTCGCTGCTGGCCTCAGGCCACTCGGTCAACGCGTCGCTGCTCGGCGGCTACCACCTGGCCTTCTGGATCGCGACCGGCCTCATCGTCGTCGCGCTGGCCATCGGCGCGATCCTGCTGAAGGGCGGCGCAGACGCGCCGGCTCCGGCGCGTACGCCGGTCGAGGACACTGAACCCGAATGCGTCGCCGTCTGACCAGTGCTGCTCGAACCGGGCACGGGGCACCGCAGCGGTCATCAGCCTCCGCGCATCGACGGACGTCGAGCGGCCTGTCAGGCTTGCTGGCATGGCGCGGGTGCTGTTCACCTCGTGTCCGGCGTACGGGCACGCTCTGCCGATGCTGCCTTTGATCCGCGCGGCACAGCGTGCGGGGCACGAGGTTCGGATCGCGACCGGCCCGGACCTCGCCGGCCCGCTGGCCTCTTTCGGGCTGACGGTCCTTGGCGTCGGACCGACCTGGGATGTTGCCTGGACAGCGCACGACGCCGCGTGGGCGGACCCGGACCTGCCCGACGAGCAGAAGATGATGAATGGAGTCGTGGCGCTGTTCGGCACGCCGGCCCTCGGTCGACTCGCCGATCTGGTCCGGCTGGCGAAGCAGTGGCGCCCTGACGTCGTTGTGCACGAGGTCCTGGAGGCGGCGGGATGTCTACTGGCGGGGCAATTGGAAGTGCCCGCCGTCGTCCACGGCATCGGTCCGATGTTCGCGTTCTATGCCGAGCTCATCGACGCCACCGGCGCCGCGATCGGGGAGCCGGAGCTCTGGCGGCAGGTCTCGACCGAGCAGGCCCTGGATCTCTGCCCTGCCTCTTTGCAGCCGGAGGGCCCGCGTCCGTGGCCAAGGGCTGCCGCGCTGCGGCCAAGTGCCGGCGAAGCCGGCCGGGTGCCGCCGAATGTCGCCGAGGTTCTCATGACCGATTCACCCATCGCGTACTTCACTCTTGGCACTGTGAAGAACACAGATGCCGCTGACTTCACGACCGCCCTCATGGCATTGGACGTCTGGGACGGCGTCGTGGTGGCAACGACAGGTCATCAACTCCATCCTGACGAGCTCGCGGCGGTGCCGTCGAACGCGGTCATCGCCGAGTTCGCACCTCAGGCCGCCGTCATCGAACGGGCCGACCTGCTGGTCTCCCACAGCGGCTCGGGCACGATGCTCGGCGGTCTCGCGCACGGCGTGCCCCAGGTCGCGTTGCCGCGCGGTACCGACCAGCCGCAGAACGCGGCTCTCCTCGCGCGGGCCGGAGCTGGCGTGGTCGTGGCGCCCGAGGACTACGCAGTGGACTCGATCGCAGCTGCGATCACTACCGTGAGCACCCAGCCGTCGTCGTACCGGGCCGCCGCCGAACGGATACGCGACGAGATCGCCGCCATGCCGGACGCCGACACTGCGTGGGCCGGCATCGCCGGCGCTTCGGCCATCCCGACCAAGGTGAAGAGCGGCTCCTCACCGTCTGCATAGCCATCAATAGCGAGCATCCCGAGATGAAACCCAGGCGGGTACGACTGCTCGTGGTGGTGATCGCGGCGATGATCGCCGTCGCGGCCGTCGCGATCGCGTGGCCGTGGGTGCGGGTGTACACCGGCTCCGCACCGCCCGACCAGTTCTACCGCGCGCTGCCCGCCGCACCGGACACCGGTGGCCGGGAGGTCCTCGGGGTCGCGCACAACGCGGGGAACAACCCGAAGACCACGGCCCGGGCGCTCGCCTACGGCGCCGACGTCATCGAGATCGACGTCATGACCGTGCATGGGCACCTGGCCGCAGGGCGCGCGCACGCGGTGCGCTGGTTGGCCGAGAGGGTCTTTCGCGGCGAGACCCTGGCGCAGGCGTGGCGGCACGCCGCGCCGGCCCAGATCATCAAGCTGGACCTGCAGCAGACCGACCACGGCCTGCTGGACTCGCTCGTCAGTTTTCTGCACGGCGCCCGGTCCGAGCACCCGCTGATGATCTCGACCCGCGACGCCGGCGCGATCGAGTATCTGCGGCCCCGGCTGGCAACGGGAATCATGCTGCTGTTCAGCGTGCCGTTTCCGGACGCGGTGGCTCGCATTCAGGGCGACCCGACCCTGACGGCCGCGGTCGGCGGCATCTCGGTCTTCCAGGGATTGGTCAGCTCGAGCCTGGTGACGTGGGCGCACGAGCGCCGATTGTCGGTGCTGGCCTGGACCGTCAACGACGGTGAGCGGCTCGACCAGTTGCTCGCGCTCCACGTCGACGGCGTCACGACCGCGAACCTCGCGATCATTCGAGGCCTGTCCGGCTGACCCGTCACTCTCCACTACGAGACCAGCTCGGCGTGCAGCCGTAGTAGGTCCCACGCATGGTCCGCCGCCTGGAAGGAACCCTCCAGCCATCCGGGAGCCGGCGTAACCGCGTCGGTAACCAGTCCGATGCCCGGCGCGAGCCGACCTAGACCCGGGTCCGGCCGCTGTGTCCCGACGTAGCTGATGCCTGCCGCCCATGACGTGCAGGCCGAGTCGGTGAATCGGGTCAAGCTCGACAATGGCAGGCCGCTGGCTTTCGCGACGCGGCGGGTGATCTCCGTTTCCACCCGGGTTCGGCCTGCGGCGTCGGCGCGGTGCCACATGCGCGCGTTTCGGCTGTCCGCGTAACAAAAGATCGCTCGGCTGGTCGAATCGAAGTACACCTTCTGCGCGGCGTCGGAGGTGATCAAGCAGGTGTTACGAAATCCGTAGTCGTCCCACCATGGGTGGTCGTAGGTCAAGAATCCCTTGAACAACGGCACGGTGACGACATCCTTCGTCCAGGCGGGTAGGTCGACGCCGTCGGGGAGTCGGATGGCGTCGAGATCTGACGGCGCCATTGCGAGGACGACGCGATCCGCAATGATGTGTGCGCGGTGGGACACGTCGTCGAGCAGGTGGAGCCGATATTCCCCTGCGTGGCCGGTCAATTCGACAACTGTCCACGGCCGCATGAATTGCACACCGCGGGTGATCAGGTGCTGCCGGACGACGTCGAGTACATGGCTGAATCCGTTCGTCGGTGAACACCAGGTGTGTCGTAGTGCCGTGCCTTGGAAGGATTCTGGATGGGTCGAGACGATTTCGATTCCGGCCGCCACCGGCAAGCGTGGGTCCCGCAACGCTTCATAACCGGTCAAAGTGCAGAATCGATCGGCGCGGTGGGGGCCGAGCGTGGCGACCAATGCCTCGTGGAAGCTTGCAGCCGCAGGAAGCAGGCGTAGGTCGAGGTTGCGGAAATCGTCCAGTTCACCAACTGGCAGGTCCTGATACCGAAGCGCGTAGTCAAAGGGCGTAACGGCTATGTCGAATCGCTTGAGAAGGCCCCAGGTACGCGGATGCAGTGTTGTGCTGATCCGTCCGGCACCCAATTCCATGACACCTCCTGCCGGCGTGCGGTGTGTGCAGACCCGTCCGGTATCGACGGTGGCGTCGATGATCCGGATGTCGGTCGGATCGCAGCGCCCGGCGTCGACGAGGGCAAGAGCGGTGAGCAGGCCGGAGGCTCCCGCTCCGACGATCGCTACCACCGACCGCCCTGACGCTGCCCGTCCGCAGCGTCGCACCGGGCGCGGGCGAGGCCGCAGGCCAGCGACGCAGGTCCCTACAGAACCCGCGATGGTGCGTCCATACCTGCCCATGCAATGCTCCACAACGCCGGCGACCGTCTTGACATGAGGAGCCTGTCGAATCGAGGGCGCTTCGTCTGTCGGCAGGCGAACGGTGCGTGTGTTCGGCTACTGACCGATCAGTCGGACAGCGGATGCGACCGGCGCGCTCCGCCGGGCCGCAGCGATTCCCTCATCCGTATGCCCCGGCGCCCAAGATGTGATTGTGTGGTTGCCGTTGATGCCTCGAGCCGCTCGCGTAGCGTCGCGCCATGAGCTTCTCCGTCGACGCCCGGTCGGCCGCAACGATCCAGTACGCGGGGCGGCCGATGCCGATCCTCGCCGGGCTGCATGAGCGCCCAATCGGGTTCGCGATCGCCGAGTTGAGCGTCCCGGCCGGATTTCCTGGGCCACCGCCGCACGCCCACGACGCGTTCGATGAAGCCATCTACGTGCTGGACGGTTCGATCGTGGTCACCGGTGACGGCGAGCCGGTCCAGCTTCACGTCGGCGAGTTGTTCGTCGCACCCCGGACCGAGCGTCACGGATTCGCCAACCCTTCGGACACGGCCGCTCGTGTCCTTGGAATCTGGGGACCTTCCGGCCCGGCGATGGACTTCATGACCGCAATCGGCGCAGTCCTGCCGACGCAAGGACCACCGGACACCGAGGCGTTGAGCAGTGTGTACGAAGCGCATGAGAGCCGCCTACTCCCGTGAGCTCTGCCTCTCATCATCGGCGTGGTCGTCCGCGCGATTGAGAGGTCTCATGCTGCTCAGCGCGGAGCAGGCGAGGTGCCGGCGATGCCGGTGGTGCTCATCACCAGGGAATAGAGCGTCGTGTTCGCGGCGATGAACATGCGGTTGTTCTTCGGACCGCCGAATCGGATGTTGGCCACGATCTGCGGCACGCGGATGCGCCCGATCAACGAGCCGTCCGAGGCGTAGCAATGGACGCCCTCGTCACCGGCGCCGACCCAGAGCTGGCCACGGTTGTCCAAGCGGATGTTGTCGAACTGACCCGTCTGGCTGGACGCGAACACCCGCTCGTGCGACAGGGTCTCCCCGTCCGCGTCGACGTCGAAGGCCCGGACGTGGTTCTCGCGGCTGTCGCAAACGAACACCGTCTGCTCGTCCTCGCTGAAGACGATGCCGTTCGGGCCCGACATGCCGCTGATCACGAGGCTGACCTCGTCCCCGTCCGCAGCGATGCGGTACACGTTGCACGCACCGATCTCGCTGTCCGCTCGGTGTCCCTCGTAGTCACTGGTGATCCCGAAGTCCGGGTCGGTGAACCACACGGACCCGTCGGCTTTCACAGCGGCGTCGTTCGGGCTGTTCAGCCGCTTCCCGTCATAGCGGCTGGCCAACACGGTGATCGACCCGTCATGCTCGGTGCGCGTCACTCGTCGGTTGCCCTGCTCGCAACTGACCAGTCGGCCCTGCGGATCAAGTGTGTTTCCGTTGACGTAGCCGGCAGGAGAGCGGAACACGCTCACCACATCGTTCGTCTCGTCCCAACGCAGTAGTCGATCGTTGGGTATGTCGCTCCAGATCACGTAGCGCCCGGCCGGAACGTAGACCGGCCCCTCGGCCCACCGGCAACCGTCATACAGCACCTCGAGTTGCTGATCACCGCTCGCCGAACTCGCGAACCTCGGGTCCAACACCTCGTAGATACCGGCCATGTCCCTATTGAAGGGCATGCGCCGACCTACCTGTCGGCGACACGTCCGCGATCTGCTCAGCTGCAGTGCGATGTGTCGACCAATGCCTTCGGGATCTGGGACGCGACCCCTCGGGGAACAATGGGGACATGACCGTCACGTTGATCACCGGTGCAACGCGGGGCGTCGGGCTGGAGGCCGCTCGCCGACTCGTGGCCATCGGCCACACGGTGTACCTCGGCGCACGCGACCTTTCCCGTGGCGAGCGGGCCGCCGCGGACGTCGGTGCAATCGCGGTGCAGCTCGAAGTCACCGACGACGCCTCGGTTGCCGCCGCCGCCGATTGCATCCGCGACGACACCGGCCTGCTCGACGTGCTCGTCAACAACGCCGGCATCGCCGGCGACCAGCGCCCGCCGGCCGAGTCGACCATCGACGATCTGCAACGCGTGCTGGACACCAACGTCGTCGGCGCAGCGAGGGTGCTGTCGGTGTTCACGCCACTGCTGGAGGCCAGCACGAACCCCGTCGTCGTGAACGTGTCCAGCGCGGTGGGGTCCCTCGCCGGCAATGCCGCACCGGGCTCCCCGTGGTCGCTGGTCGCCTACCCGACGTCGAAAGCTGCGCTGAACATGCTGACCATCCAGTACGCCCACGCCTACCCGCGATGGCGCATCAACTCCGCGACGCCAGGCCTGACCGCCACCGAGTTCTCGCCACTGACCGCCGGTCGGGGTGGAACCGTCGAGGAGAACACCGAGATCATCGTGCAAATGGCGACCCTGAGCTGCGAGGGTCCGACCTGCACCTTCGTCGGAAACGACGGGCCCGTGCCGTGGTGAGCCGACGTTCCCAGAACATGTCGTTGACCGGGACGCGTCGGACGGCAACAGGCCGCTTGACGCATGCCCATATCGGCATATGATTGTGCACATGGCACGAGCAGCGACGACGTCGGACGTGTTCAACGCGATCGCGGAGCCGCAGCGGCGGCAGATCCTGGTGCTGCTGCGGGCAGGTGAGCGGCCGGTGACCGAGGTGGCGCAGGAGCTGGGAATGACCCAACCGGGGGCGTCCAAGCATCTGCGGGTGCTCCGAGAAGTCGGGCTGGTGCGCGACCGCCGGACAGGCAAGCAGCGCATGTACGACCTCGACGCCCGCGGGCTGCGACCGGTCCACGAGTGGACCGGCGGGTTCGAGCAGTTCTGGAACGAGACCTTCGACCGGCTGGACGCGTACGTGCAGGACCTCGAACAAGAACGGCAGGAGAAGTGACGATGGCAACGACAGAACGGAATGCGCCGGTGCAGTCCCCGACAGCCGAGCGCGAAATTGTGCTCTCCCGGATCATCAATGCCCCGCGGGAGCTGGTGTTCGAGGCGTTCACCGAGGTCCGGCACCTGTCGCGGTGGTGGGGACCGGACGGGTTCACCACCACCACCCGGACCTTCGAATTCCGTAACGGTGGTGAGTGGAACTTCGTGATGCACGGCCCGGACGGGACGGACTACCAGGAGTGGATCACCTGGACCGAGATCGTCGTACCCGAACGGATCACGTTGGTGCACGGTGAATCCCGCGATGATCCGAACGCCTTCGAGTCGGCCCTGACGTTCGTGCCCACCGGCGCGGCTACCCGCGTCCAGATGCGCACGGTGTTCCCCACCAAAGAGCTGCGCGACGAGGCCGCCGAGAAATATCACGCGGTCGAGGGCGGCCGGCAGACCCTGAGCAGCCTGGCTGCCTACGTCACCGAGATGCTTCGAAAGGATGTCGAGAACTGATGGCCGGACAGGTGTTCTTCAGCGTGTCGATGTCGCTGGACGGGTACATCGCACCCGAGTCCGTCGGGGACCTGATGGGACAGCAATGGATGGAACTGCAGCAGTGGATCTTCCCGCTGCGGTTCTTCCGGGAGAATCTGAAGCTCGGCGAGGGCGGCGAGGAAGGGCGCGACAACGACATCGCGCGAGCGACGTTCGAGCGCACCGGCGCCAGTGTGATGGGCAAGCGCATGTTCGACGCCGGCGAACAGATGTGGCCGGAGGAGGCTCCGTTCCACACACCGGTCTTCGTCGTGACCCACGAGAAACGTGATCCCTGGCAGCGGCCGGGCGCGACCACCTTCCACTTCGTCACGGCTGGCATCGAGTCCGCGCTCGAGCAGGCTCGCGAGGCTGCCGGCGACCGCGACGTCCGCATCGCGGGCGGCGGCGCCACGATCCTGGAATATCTCAACGCCGGCCTGATCGACGAGTTCTCGATCGCGCTGTCACCCGTGCTGTTCGGTGGCGGAATCGCCCTATTCCAAGGCGTGGATGCGGGCCGCGTAGCCCTGACCCCGGTTCGCGCGGAGGCGTCACGGCGGGTGACACACCTGACCTACGCAGTCCGGCAGCGATAACCGCCCTCAGTGCTGGGTCGGTGCGACGGCGACGTCGACCCCGCCGTGGTTGCCCGACAGGGTCAGCGAGCCGGTCGGTTGGTTCAGGTGGGAGATGACCACGGGTCGGAACGTGTCTGCGATGGTGATGTTCCCCGTCGCTCTCACGACGTGGTCCTCCTCGAGGTCGGTGTAGAAGACGTTCCCGTCCGGATCAACTGCCAAGCCCTGGATCGACTTCACCCGCGTCACCGCCGGCGACTGCGTTCCGGACGGAGTGATCTGCAGGATCTGCGCGGTACCGCCGTCGGGCACGAATACCGTGCCGGTCGGCGAAGGGACGGTTACGGTTTCGACCACTGGCATCGGCGACGCGGGCTGCACCACGGCGGTAACACCACGCGGTGAGCAGGACGACCCCTGCTGTCAGGTACATCCGACGCGTCGCACGCACCGCACGCTATGAGGTTTGCGCTGCCGCGGCCGTAACAGTCATGACACTACGACCGTCATTTCGCTGACACGCCACTGCAATCAGCAATGATGTGGGTGCGCTCGGATAGGGGTGATGATGAGGCAACCGACGCTGTTCATGACCGTGGGACTGCCCTGCACCGGGAAAACCACTGCGGCGCGGCGGATAGAAACAGAACACAACGCACTTCGTCTTACGAAGGACGAGTGGGTGAAGGCGCTGTACGGCCAGGAGAATCCGCGATCGGCTCAGGAGGTGATCGAAGGACGGCTCATCCGGATCGGGCTGCGTGCGCTCGAACTCGGCACGAATGTTGTGATCGATTACGGCCTGTGGAGTCGAGACGAGCGCTCTGCTCTCCGGCAGGCAGCAGCGGACCGCGGCGCCAGAGCGGAGATGCGCTACTTCGAACTCGCCCCAGCCGAACAGCGAAGACGCCTCGACCTGCGTCAGGCCGAGGCGCCGCACACGACGTGGCCCATGTCCGACGAAGAACTCGCCGCGTGGGCCGCCATCATCGAGATCCCGACGCCGACCGAACTCGACGGCAGTGAACCTATCGACGATCCGCCGGCCGGATTCGCCACCTGGGACGGGTGGCGCGAGCAGCGCTGGCCGCCCTCGGTCTTGTGAGCAGCGCGCTGTGCGGAGCCATCAGTCGTCGAGGTAGCGGAAGAAGAGCCCTGGGTTGTCGAGGAAGGCGGACCAGTTCTGGACGAGATCCAATTCCTTCCACTCGCGTTCGAGCAGCCCGTCGTCGCTGACTTCGAGCAGCGTTGCACCAGGTGTGGCGGCGACGATCGGTGAGTGGGTTGCCACGATGGCCTGGGTGGTGTCGCTGCCGGCGATCCGGCGAAGAACATCGACGAGCGCGAGGCAGCCCGTGAACGACAGCGCCGACTCCGGTTCGTCCAGCACGTACAGGCCGGGTGCGTCCATCCGGGTCCTGACGACCTCGAGGAACGACTCGCCGTGTGACATGTCGTGCAGCGGCTCCGGCACCCGGCCGCCGTCACCGAGGAGCGGGCCAGCTGGGTGCTCCTCGAGATAGGTGTAGAACCCGTGCATCGTTTCCGCCCGTAGGAAGAAGCCCCATCGCGACGCGCCGATCCCTCGCCGCAATCGCAGCGCACGCCACAGCGGTGACTCCGACACTCGGGTGGTGTGGTGCGCGCCCGTCGAGCCGCCCTCGGGTGAAAGTCCGTACAGTTGCGCGATCGCCTCGACGAGCGTCGATTTGCCGCCCCGGGGAAGACAACACCGCGTGTACGAGGATCTACGTTTGGCACGCAGACGACCCAACGCCGCCGGTGACGATCCTTGGCACGGTGGTCCGGATCTGGTCGCTGCCCCGCGACCGGAGCGACATCGACCCTCTCGCGAACCTCGGTCAGGTCTCGGTCGCGACTACTGAGTGGGATGTCGAGCTATACGTCTTCGAAGTCGACGGTGAGGTTCAGCCGCGCGAGCGGTCACGCAAGCTGCGACACCGGTAGAACATCACACTCGGGACACGGGTCCTGGTTGGCAGCGTGGACGACTGGCGGCCGGCCGATCGAGTCCCGCAGTAGTCGCACGCGCGAGCGTATGAAGCGTGGCCGAGGTCGGGCTCGCACGCACACGTGTGTCGATCGGCGCTCATCGGCTCATTGTGGGGCCGGCGTCCGACAGAGGCGACTGTCCTTCTGCTGTCCTTTCTCGTGCCCGGCCTGGCGCTCCGGCTCAAGCGAGATGCTGGAGCTCGTCCTGGTTCCACGGCGTGACGACTCCGCTTCTGAGGAACCCCTCGGGCAAGCCGTCGGTGATGTCCAGCGCCATGGTCATCCGACCGATGCCGACGAAGAACGCGACGTTGAAGCACAGCTCCATGATCTCGGCGTCGGTGAAGTGCTCCTTCAGTGCGGCGAAGGTGTCGTCGTTGATCGCCAGATGGTTGGTGGCCATCAGGTCTGCGTACGTCAGCGCGGCACGCTCGGGATCAGTCAGGTCGTCTGCCTCGTGTGGCTTTTCCAACGAGCAGACCAGCTCCTCGCTCAGTCCGTCCTGAACGGCGTAGTCGTAGCGAGCAGCCATGCAGCTGCGACATTGGTTGTGGAAGGCCACCCGAAGCCGCACCAGCTCGATCAGGCGCGGCGGCAGCGTGTGCTCGTCCCGCAGGGCCTGACCGACCTCCAGGAACTTCTTGGCGATCCCCGGGCTCAGCGCATAGATCTGGTGACGCATCGGGGCATCGACGCCGAAGGCAGCGGAGTACTGCTCGAACGGTGCCGGGCTGAGTCGAGCCATGACTGGCCGCCTTTCCTGATTCAGGGCTGGGTCAAGTACCCGCCGTCGACGCGGTAGGAGGCACCGGTGACGAAGCTTGCTGCGGGGGACGCAAGGAACGCGATCGTTGCCGCAACCTCGTCGACGCTGCCGAGTCGCCCGACCGGGTGGCGGGCGCCGATCGCGTCGGCCTGCTGCTGGGTGTTCCGACCAAGGAACAGCTCGGTGCTGATGTAGCCGGGCGCGACGGCGTTGATGCGCAGTCCCACGGAGGCGTAGGCGAGTGCGGCGCTCTTGGTCAAACCTTCGACGGCGTGCTTGGCGGCCGTGTACGCCGGAGCCAACGCGAGTGCCGCAGTGCCGTACACGGAACTGACGTTGACGATGCTGCCGGGCCGGGTCATTCTCCGCACCTCGGCACGGAGGCACAGGAAGACACCGGTGAGGTCGACCTCGAGCACGGCTCGCCAGTCGTCGAGGGAGTATTCGCCGACCGGCTGCACCGGACCACCGATGCCCGCGTTGTTCACGGCCGTGACGAGGTCCCCGCGCTGTGCGGCTGTGCCCACAGCGCGATCCACGTCGGACTCGACGGTGACGTCGCAGGCCATCGGCAACGGTTCGGCGCCGGCGTCGGCAACGCGCGCGCTGACGGTGCTCAGGTCGGCACTGCCCAGATCCAGGAGCGCGACGGCGTGGTGGGTCTTCGCCAGCGCCACGGCAGCCGCCGCACCGATTCCGGAGGCGGCTCCCGTCACCAGCGCGACGCCGGGCCGTCGAGTGTCACTCATCGACATCGGGCGCCCCTGTGCTGCATATCGCTGCATATGATTATGTCGAATCTACCTCATGTGCATCGGGGGCTAGTCGTTGCGTGCTGTCTCCGGCCCGGTCATCCGGTTCAGCAGTGGCATGGCGGACGCGATCACTGCGATGGACGCAAACAGACCCGCCGCGACGACGACCCAGTACTGCAGACCGGGGGCCTGCAGGGTTTCATGCAGTTGGGCGCGCAGGAAAAGGTGCGCGGTGACGAACCCGGCGCCGATCGACACGACGGCCGTGACGAGCAATGGGGCGGCAGCTTCGAGCGTTATCACCCGGCGCAGCATGGCCAGCGGTGCTCCGGTGAGCCGAAGCAGGCTGAACGGCCGTTTGCGCTCGGCGAGTCCGCCGACGATGTTCACGGCCAGGCTGCAACCGGCGATGGGCAAGCTGGTCAGGATCACGACGTTGGCCAGTTGTCGGTAGCCGTCGATCTCCCGCGTGCTGTTGGTTCGCAGCTCGCGGACGGTCTGCGGAGCGAACGTGCTGGGGTAGACGGAGTCGAGCGCGCCGCGAGCCTGCTCGATCGCAGAGGTGCTGCCGTCGGTCGCGACGACGAGGGTGTCGATCGGCAGGCGCGTGACGTCGGTTGTGGAGGCCTGGACCGACGGCCAGGTGGTTTCGGCCATCGACGCTCGGCCGATGAAGCCACCGCCGTAGTCGGGCTCGATCGCCGCGACGGTGGCGCCGGGCTGGCAGCGTCCGAGCGCGGGGACGGCCGCCAGCTGGGCACATGACACGACTTCTTGCCTGGGGTCGTACCGCAGATTCCGGTGTGCCGCAGCGCCGGACCGAGTGACGTGAAGAACGGGTGGTGGCGGGTCGGGGTTCGCTCGGGCGCGGATCACGAGAAGCCCGGTGACGCCCGGGATCGCGGTGAGTGTGCTCGTCGTGGTCGATGGGATCGCGGTGATGGTTCCGGTCCGGTCCGGTGGCCCGAACTGGTCGATCAAGGTGCCGTTCGAGGCTGCGTTGTTGCTCGGCGGGATGCCGCCGGTGGTTGCGATCGCGGTGATGATCCCGATCGCGCAGGTGCCGACGAAGACGGCGAGCACCAGCCCGCTGATGGCCCGAAACCCCGCCTGAGGGTTGTCGGCCAGGCGGCGTGCGGCGATGAGGGAGGCAGGTCGGCGAGCTCGTCGGGCAGTCAGCCGCGAGGCGAGCATCGTCAGCCAGGGCCCGGCGATCACCAGCCCGGCCATGACCAGCAGCACGCCGACCAGGAAGACGGCGGCCTCGGTCGTGCTGCTGGTGTTCGTGTCGGCTCCGATGTCGTGGATGTAGGCGAAGTAGCTCAGTTCGACGATGCCGGCCAGCAGCGGTATGACGCGCCAGGCGCGGGGGGCCTTCGGTGTGACACGGCGAGTGACGCCGAGCGGAGAGATGCTGACGCGGCGCAACGCCACACGCGCCGCGACGGCGGCGCCGATCGGGATGCCGAGCGCGACGAACAGGACATCACCGAGGTTGAGCGACACGTCGCTGGTGAAGAAGGGATCACCGGTGAACGGGATCGCGGCAACCGCCGGGCGCAACGCGAAGAACAGGCCGAAGCCGGCAGCCACTCCGAACACGGCGGCGAGCACGGACTCGATCGTGGAGATCACCGAGATCTGTGAAGGGGTGGCGCCGACCAGGCGCATCGCGGCGAAACGCTGTTCCCGGCGCGCGGCTGACAACCGGGTGGCCGCGCCGATGAAGATGAGCACCGGGAACAGGAGCGCGGCGGCGACCACTGACAGGATGAGCGTGATGCCGTTGCTGTCGTAGCCGACGCCCAGCGCGCAATCCGCGCTGCAGCTGCTCGGGACGGTGGTGCTGATTCGATCGACGAGATCGGCGCTGCCGTCATGGGAGAGATCGGCGACGCTGCGGCCGATGACGACGATCAGGGAGTTGGGCGCCGGCAGGGCGGCCGTTCCGATCGTGCCGACCATCGTGCCCGGGTAGCGATTGCCGAGCTCGGCGGGCGGTGTCGTGCGCAGCAGCGCCGCCATCGCAGGTGAGGCGTAGTACTGGCCGGGTCCGGGAAGCCTTTGCAGCCCCGGGGGTATCGGCGAGTGCGGCCCGGTCGCGGCGAGGTCGACGCGCCCGATCTGCTTGCCCTTGAAGTAGTCAGCACGAAGCCGCCACCACAACGCGCTCGGCGAATCCGAAGCGCCGATGCTGCTGGCCGGGGCGTTCGAGCCGGCGTAGCCCGTCTCCAGCCACGCGTACCGAGCGTTTTGTGCGTTGACGGCGTTGAGGCTGGCCAACGTCGTCAGCAGGAGCCCGGTGCCGATCGCCACGGCAATCGCGATGAGCGCGAGCCGGGTGATCGCCTCCCTGCCGCCGGCGACGGTCAGCCGCAGGCCGAGGCGGATCACACCACTGCCCAATCCCCGGACAGTGAAGTCACCGTGCCGTCGCGAACGATGACTTCCCGATCGGCGTAGGCCGCGACCCGTGGCTCGTGGGTGACCAGGATGACGGTGCTCCCCTGCTCGCGCGAAGCGGTGGTGAGCAGGTCCATGACGTGTTCGCCGGTGAGCGAGTCCAGCGATCCGGTCGGCTCGTCGGCGAACAAGATCTGTGGGCCGGCGACGAGCCCGCGCGCAAGTGCGACCCGCTGGGCCTGGCCGCCGGACAGTTCACCGGATCGGCGCTGCTGGAGTCCGTCCAGCTCCAGGCGATCGAACCAGCCGGCGGCCCGGGCCAGCGCGTCGGCCCGGCGGACGCCGCTGAGCAGCAGCGGCAGCGCGACGTTCTCCTGTGCGGTGAGTTCCGGAACCAGCTGGCCGAACTGGAACACGAAGCCGAATCGATCTCGGCGCAGCGCACTGCGTTCAGCTTCGCGCAGGGTGTCGAGTCGCGACCCGGCGAAGTGGATCTGCCCGGCGTCCGGCACGAGGATGCCGGCCAGGCAGTGCAGCAGGGTGGACTTCCCGGATCCGGACGGACCCATGACGGCGAGGATCTCGCCCGCCGCCACCGAAACGCTCGCCCCCCGCAGCGCCGGCGTCGGACCGAACGACAGCTCGATGTCGTGGGCCGAGATGAGCGGCTCCTTCACGGCGCGGGTTGCGACGCGATTGCCGATCGCGCTCATGAGCGCACCGCCGCAGCCAGCGCGTCGAGCCGCGCCGAGGTGAGGTCGATCCAGCGCAGATCGGCCTCCAGGTGGAACAGGCCGTGATCGGCCAGCAGTGCGTCGACCAGACCGCCGGTGCGCTTGAGCTCGGTGAGCTCCCGCATCCGTTGCAGGTGCGCGGCACGTTGGGTGTCGAGATACACGTCAGCCGGGCGCTCGGTCATGAGCGCGAGCACGACCTTCGCGAACAGCACCGTCTGCAGATGCGGCTCGGGTTCCACCGGCTCGACCAACCAGGCTTGCACCTCGGACACGCCCTGCTCGGTGATGACGTAGCGCTTGCGCTCCGGACCGGCTCCTGGCTCGGGGTCGCCGGCCTCGACCTTTCCGTCGCGGGCCAGGCGCGCAAGCGTCGAATACACCTGCCCGAACGGCAACGGCTTGCCCCGCCCGAAGAACGTGTCGTAGTCGCGTTTGAGGTCATAGCCATGACTCGGCTCGCGTTCGAGCAGGCCGAGCAGCGTCAGCGGAACCGTCATGACTCAGTGTGTACACTCAGTGTGTACCCGGAGTCAATAGACGACATCGTTCGCGCTCGCGGGCCGTACCGGATGTCAGGATCGAGCCGTGGAGGCACGGCTCGTCTCGCGCGGGATCGCCGCGGCGAGGTCGTGTGCCGCAGCGCTGGGTCTGCGGGTCGACGACGCCGTGGTGATCCGCAATTCCAACAAGCTCGCACTCCGCCTGTTGCCGTGTGACGTCTTTGCGCGAGTGGCACCGGCGGGGCACGAGACCGCAGCGCTCGAAGTGGAACTCGCTCAACGACTCGCGGCGATGGCGAGCCCCGTCGCAGCGCTCGAGGCCCGGGTCGAGCCCCGCGTCTATGCCGACGACGGCTTCGCGGTGACCTTCTGGACCTACTACGAGCCGGTCGATTCGCAATCACCGCCGGCTGACTACGCCGGCGCGTTGCACTGCCTGCACTCGCGGATGCAAAGCGTCGAGATCGCGACGCCGCACTTCACGGATCGTGTCGCAGCGGCCGAGCGTCTGGTCGCCGACGCAAACGCGACGCCCGCGCTCGCCGAGGCCGATCGCCGCCTCCTCGCACACACCCTGCGCAGCGCCAGTCGGCGGATCCACGACCGCGGCGCGGGCGAGCAGTTGCTGCACGGCGAACCGCATCCGGGCAACCTGCTCTCCACTAAGGACGGCCTGCGTTTCATCGACTTCGAAACCTGTTGCCGAGGTCCGATCGAGTTCGACGTCGCGCACGTACCGGACGCCGTCGCCGCCTTCTATCCGGACGTCGATCGCGATCTGTTCGCGGACTGCCGACGGCTCGTCCTCGCGATGGTCGCGGCCTGGCGATGGGACGTCCACGATGCATTGCCGGACGGGCACCGGCACGGCCGCACCATCCTGACCGTGCTCCGCGCCGGCCCACCATGGCCGGCGCTCGGTGCGCTCGCCGCGACCGACGCAGGCTAGGGCCGCCGCCCGAACCAGTCGAGCAGGCGACGTTGTGGCGACGCATCGGCGGTCAGCGTCCCACTCGGACCCGCGCCGTACGCGCCGGTGGCGAGCATGTCCGGCAGGTGTGGCTCGACCATCCCCGATACACCGACGACAACGTGCGGATCGAGGGTCTCGTCGAGCCCGGTGGCACGCAGGAGATCCCACGCGTGGACCACGAGATCGACGAGACGGAACCGTAGGTAGGCAGCGGCGGTCACGGTCCCGCTCGGCCCGGCGACCGGCTGGTCGGGCCGCGCCGCGGCGAACGCCCGTGCCTGATCTCGCGCCGACTCGACCACGGCAGCCATCGGGTCGTCGCCGAGCTGATCACCCGCGAGCCCGATCCGGGCCGCGTCGCGATCGATGCCCGTCAGCAGCAGTGCCGTGAACCGGTTGCCGACCACGACATGCTCGACCAGGTCACGGACCGGGATATCCGACGGCGTGGGCCGATCCCACGAGCCCGGCGGCAGTTGACGTACGACCCGTTCGAACTGCGCCGACGCCGCATCGATCAACTCCACGGCCGGCACCCTAGCGTCGTCGGGCGAGTTCGGCCTCGGCGGCCGCAGCCGGCTGAAACCGGCGCAGACTCCGACGCGGTCATCGTGCAGTGGCTTCGACCCGGCGGCGACTACTCGACGCTCAGCCGATCGGTGGAGGGCTGTTCGTCCAGCGTTTGGCCCGATTGGCGGATCAGTTGGCCGAACCCCATCAGGCACTGTTGTTCTCAGCGGGCTCGAGCCCCACACCACCACTGAACAACCACAGTCACCAACAACTACCAACGAGGAGAAATACCCATCATGAACATCTTGAGCAAGACAACTGCCGCCGTGCTCGCCGCCACCGCTTTCACCGCGATCGGTGCTGGAGTCGCGTCCGCCGCCCCAGCCGCCGACGTCCAGGGCGACGTCTACGTCTCGGTCTACGACAATGCCACCGGAGCCTCCGGCGACTTCAGGGCCGACGCCGAGATCGTCGAGGGCTGGACGTTCAACATCGAAGAGGTCCCCAACGGCAACTACATATGGGTCCACCGTGACCCGAACGGACAGAAGTACGCCGGACCACACTTCGGACTGGCAGCCGGCCAAGGGCCACGCCAGAACGCGAAGTACGACGTGACTGTCACCTGGAACGGCAAGACGCTCCTGAACGGCACCATGCAGGCCGGCACCTCGAAGGTGATGAATTTCTGACGGCGGGTGAATGCGTTCCTCGGGGCCGGCCAGACGATCTTCGACTCGCTGGCCGGCTTCGGCCCTGGGTCCGAGCGTGCTCGGCACGATCGTCACCACCCGGTTCCCGCGCAATCTGGCCCACCAACTCGACGTCCACGGCGTCGCGGCGCCGGCGGCGCACCAGGTCGTGGAGGGTGCGACACGCGGTGCGAGCATCTCTGCCGTGCCGACCGCGCTGCGTGCCGCGGTGGCGGACTCGGTGGCACGTGCGTTCACCGGTGCGACTCACCTCGGCCTGGTGGTCGGAGGCATCGTGTTGCTCGTCATGGCGATTCCGACCGTCGCATTCGTGCGGCACCGCCAGGTGCGGTCGTGATCACGGGCAGCGAACGTACGTACGGTTGGGAGGATCCGATCGCGCTGGCGCGAGCCGGCACCACGATGAGCGGCCTGGACTTCCTGACCGCGTGTGCGGACGGGCGCCTGCCCCCACCACCTGCACTCGTGACCGCCGGCATCCACCCGGTCGAGTTCTCCGACGGCCGTGCGGTGTTCGTGAAGATCAACTTCACCCGGGCGGTCACGGTCGAGTCCGGGCGACTCCGCGGTGAAGGTACGGTCGTGACGATCGGCCGACGTACCGCGACGTCTGACGCACGGATCACCGACGCCGCGGGACGGCTGGTCGCGCACGCCTCGACCACCTGCCTGATCTTCGAGTAGCCATGAGTGAAACCGCCCAGACCACCGATGTGTTGGACAACCCTGTCTGGCACGCCCTGCGCGGTGCACATCGCGGATTCGCGCTGGCCGGTGTGGACACGCCGACGCCGCGCGCCGCCCGGTACCGCCCGGACGTCACGTCGTTCGCGGCCGTCGACGATGTGCACGATCCGCACGCATGGGCACAGCTTGCGCACCTCATGCCGCCCGGTGATCGGGCAGCGGTCATTGCACCGGCTGACGCCGTCCCGCCCGGGTGGCAGACCCCGATGGTCCTTCGCGCGGTCCAGATGATGGACGACGGTTCGGCGCCGGACGTCCGGCCCACCCCGTCGATCGTCGAACTCACGACCGACGATGTTCCGGCGATGCTCGAGCTCGCCGACCTGACCAAGCCGGGACCGTTCGGTGCGGCCACGATCGAACTCGGCGGGTACGTCGGCGTCCGCGACGGCACGCGCCTCGTCGCCATGACCGGTCATCGGCTGCGCCCGCCGGGGTGGATCGAGATCAGCGCGGTCTGCACGCACCCCGATCACCGCGGTCGGGGCTTGGCACGTGCACTCGTCACCGCCTCGCGTGCTGCGATCCGGCGCGCGGGTGCCACGGCTTTCCTGCACGTACTGCAGGACAACACGTCGGCGATCGGGCTCTACGAATCGATGGGGTTCGCCCGCCGCGCGGACCTCACCATCGTCGTTGTTACTCGCTAGGCCGCACTATCGCCGCTGACTACATTTGTGCGGTGCCGATCTGGGTCAGCGGAGCCGCCGGGAAGCTCGGCGCCGCCGTGGTCGAGAAGGTACGTGCCGCGGGGACCGAGGTCGTCGCGGTCGACCGGGTCAGCACCGACGGTGCACTTCAGGTGGATCTTCGCGACTACCGAGCGGTCGCCGAGTCCATGGCCGGTGCCGACAGCGTCATCCACCTCGCCGCCATACCCAGCCCCGGCGGCGTGCAGCCGTCGGTGCTCGTAGAGAACAACACGATGTCGACGTTCAATGTGTTCGAGGCGGCGGCGCAGCGCGGAATCGACCGGGTCGTCATCGCGTCCAGTGGATCGATCTACGGCTACGCCTGGTCACCGACCAGGATCGACCCCGCCTATGTACCCGTCGACGAAGCCACCCCGTTCGAGTTCGTCGACCCGTACGCGCTCACGAAGGACCTCGGCGAGCGCATCGGAGCGATGTTCGCGCGCCGGGGCATGACGGTGCTCGCGCTGCGCCTGCACTGGATCGTGGCAGCGCACGAATTGCGCCACCTCCGCGACAGGTTCGACGCCGAGGACGGCGTTCGCAATCTGTGGGGGTACGTCGAACTGGACGACGCGGCGCGGGCGTGCGTGCTCGCCGCCACCGCGGAGCTATCGCCGGGCGAGTTCCACCCGACTCGTCATCGCGGCCGCCGACACGATGATGCGCACGCCGACCGCCGAGCTGCTCGACCAGTGGTTTCCGAAGGTGGAACGCCGACGGCCCTTCACAGGCACCGCCGGCGGTTTCGATTGCACGCGCGCACAACGGGTCATCGGTTGGCGGCCGGAGTTCACCTGGGACGAGGTCAGCGCGCCGGGGTGATCGCGGTCCAGAAGTCGCAGTGGTGTTCGGCGGACAGATCGACGGTGCGGATCGTTGGAACGAGTTGGACGCGCGGATCCGCGCGTGGGGACTCGCGATCGGTCAGGGTGCGGTGCGCCGTGCGTCAGCGGGCGTCGCAGGCAGCGTCGAAGCCGGCCGCGTCGCGCGCTGCCTTGACCGAGCTCGACAGATACTGCGGGCCCTCCGAGTGCACCTCGGTCACGAAGGCGCGCTGCCCGCGGTCGGCGGCGGCCAGCCGCCGGGCGTCGATGCGGTTCGCATACGCGATGTAGGCGCGCATCGCCGCGTTCGCGTTCCGAGCGCCGGTCGGCACCGGGAGCGCGGCGAACTTCCGGTCGAAGTCACGCTCGAGCGCCGTGTGGGCGGCGAGATGTTGTTTGTACTGCGCGACGGTGAAGCCCGCGGGATCGCCGTTGTTCGTGACCTCGAGGATCTTCGGCAGCAGATCCTGGCACAGTGCATTCACCGCGGCCACGTATCCGATCGCGGTTGCGCTTGCGGCGGTCGACGAGACCGTCGTCCGCGGCGCCGTGGCCGGCGAGGTCGGCGATCCACCACCCGACGACGAGCATCCGGCGACCGCGAGGCCGGCCGCGACCAGGACCCGAATCCGCACGTCGAAAGTATGCGGCACTCCTGCACCCTGGCTTGGTGTGGACCTCGCACCGCGGTCAACGTTTCGACCGCGAGACCTACATCCGGTGCAACCTGCTGGCGGACGTGCGCTGGCACAGTCAGCGATTGATCGACCCGGCGGTCACGATCGCCGGCCGCAGGGCGCTAATGATCTGCACGGTCAGCGACGTCGTCGACGTCGGC
Organism: uncultured Actinomycetota bacterium; assembly: GCA_963850835.1. GTDB lineage: Bacteria > Actinomycetota > Actinomycetes > Mycobacteriales > Jatrophihabitantaceae > Jatrophihabitans. The sequence goes on from CAWKNB010000020.1 coordinate 63,285, forward strand.
AGCGGATCGACCGTCTACGAGATGCCGATGACGCAGGTCTGGATCGACGACGGTGACGGCTGGCGATGTCTTGCCGGGCATACCGGGCCACTGATCGGCCACGGCAGCTGAACGTCTGATCGGGTGCGAGCTGCGCCGCCCGGGTAGCGCTGAACCAAATGATCATCGGTGTCGTTTCGGCTGGTGGGTACCCGTTCACGACTCACCCGCAGAACCGGGAAACCAGCCCGGGTAGGCATCGCATCCCGAGGAGAACGACCCATGCGCAAACCGATTGTTCGCCGTGCCCTGGTGGCCGGCGCCGTGCTGCTTCCGATCGTCGTCGGCGCCCAGGCGTTGTGGGCCGGGCCGGCCGGCGCGGTCACGACGACGAAGGTCGAGGTGAAGAACGGCCAACTGCGAGTCGAAGGTGCCGGCGGTATCGGCGGCACCTTCGTCAGCGTGGCGTCGACCACCGACGTGGTCGGCGACCGGGTCGGAGTGGACGGACGCTTCAAGGTCCAGGCCACCAACTTCAGCGCGCCCGACTGCCGGCTCACCGTCACCGACAGCGGGACCCCGACCGCGACGGTCACCATCCCGGGCTGTACCCCGTCGATCATCCCGGTGCCGCCGACACCGGCCCCGCCCACCGGCAGCTGCGTGATCACCGCGGTGCCACCGGCGACGCTCGCGCTCGGTACGAACTCGGTGGTGAACTTCTCGACCTCCGGATGCGACACCACGACCAACAGCGGGTTCACGCCCACCCCGGTGCAATGGCGAGTGGTCGCAGGCAGCATTCCGACCGGGATGAGCGGGCCGAATTCGCAGGGCACGACGGCCGGCAACATCATCGGCATCCCGAGCATCCGCGGCACGTACCGCTTCACGTTGCAGGTCAGCGATCAGATCGGCGCGACCGATCAGGAGAACGTGACGGTGACCGTCGCGTAGCTCCGAGTCGCTTTGCAGGCACGCTCGTCGGTGCTTGGATGTGATCACCCGTGCGGCGTCTGCACGGGTGACCACTGCCTGGAGATCGCATGGTTGGAGACACGCGCTCGAAAGCGGAAATCCTTGCGGTGATGCGCAGGCTCGGTATGACCGACCGCATTTCGCAGGCTCAGGAGATTTTGCCCGACGTGGTTCATCTCGACCGCGACGCGGCGACTCTGCGGCGCCTCGGCCTCGACCTGGATGTCATCGTCGACCGGCTCGGCAGCAGCCCCTGGTAGGTCATCCGCAACCGAGGACTTCAACCCCGTCTCCACCCTGGGGTTGATCCGCCGGGAGCCGTTGCGGACGAGTCTTTGATCCATGACAACCACTGACTGGATCATCGACATCGCCCTCGTATTCGTCGTGCTGCGCCAGCTGCGCGAGGAGCGCCTCACCGTCCGGTTCGTCCTGCTGCCGGCCGCGATCGTGTTCTTCGTCGCGAAGAACTACCTGCACGGCTTCCCCACCTCGGGAAACGACGTCGTGCTGATCGGCATGTTCACCGCTGTGGGGGCCGCGCTCGGCCTGGCCGGCGGACTGCTCACCCGGGTCCGGGCGCACAACGGCACGGCCTTCGTGCGGGCCGGCTGGTCTGCTGCCACCCTCTGGGTCGCCTCGATGACGGCCCGGCTGGCCTTCATCGTCTGGATCAGCAACACCTCCGCCGGCGAGCAGGCCATCACCCGGTTCTCCGCCGAGCACCACATCACCAGCGGCAACGCCTGGCAGACGGCATTGGTGCTGCTGGCCCTGTCCGAGGTCGGCGTCCGCATCGCCACCATCGTGGCCCGCGGCTATGTCGCGAGCACTCGCAGTGCCGGCGCCGACAAGACCCAGGCCACGCAGGACGACGGCAAGCTGGTCACGACCTGACCCCGACGATCCAGTCAGGAACCTGCGAGGCCGGCCGAGTGCCGGCCTCGCGGCATGCGTGGTCGGGGTCCACCGATGAACCCACCTAGGGGTGTGGCGCACCCGCCCTACGGGTGATTCGGTCGAAGCATGACAGGAACGGGGCGACCGAACGGGCCGACGGGGAACACGCCTGATGGCCGATGACATGCACCTCTTGAGCCGCAGCGTGGTGTGCCCACGCTGCCACGCCGATGCGGTGATCAGCTTCGCTCCGGTCGACGAGCACGCGGATCAGGCGCAGCGCGACACCGTCTACCTGTGTCCGAACAACTGCGCCTTGCAGCCGTATCAGGCCGCCGCGCTCATCGCCGGGCGGCGCGCATGACCGTCACCGACGCGCACGCGAACGCGGTGACCACCGGCGCTGCGACGACGCCACTCGGCATCGAGGTCGCCATCGCCGCCGGCCGTCTGACGCTGGTCGGCGAACTGGATCTGTCGACCGTCGACGTACTCCGCAGGGCAGCGGCGGTGCTGCTGGCCTGCAGCGGAGGCGACGTCACGATCGATCTGGACCGCCTGCAGTTCATCGATGCTGTCGGGCTCGGTGAGATGGTTCGGATCCAGGCCGAGCTGAAGGCGCCCGGACGCGAACTGGTGCTGTGCCACCCCTGCGGCGCGGTCCGCCGCACCTTCGCCGCGGGCGGCCTCGGTGACCTGCTCGCCGGAGGCCGTCCAGGACAATGACCGCATGCCGGATGCGACTCGAGACCGCCGGGTCATGTGGGTCGACGTTTCGGCCGGAGTTGCGGGCGACATGCTGCTCGGTGCCCTGCTCGATGCGGGCGCCGATCTCGATTACGTGCGGACCCAGGTGTCCAGGGTGGTGCCGGGCGAACTGAGCGTCGAGGTGTCCAGCGTCCACCGGGCGGGTCTGCGGGCGGCGAAGGCCACGGTGATCCAGTCGAGTGTGCAGCCACGGCCGCGGACCTGGGCCGCGGTGCGGGCGCTGCTCGATGCCGCCGGACTGGATGCCGCCGTGCACCAGGCCGCTACCGCGGTCTTCACCCGGCTGGCCGCGGCAGAGGCGACCGTGCACGGCATCGACCCCGCCGACGTGCACTTCCACGAGGTCGGCGCCCTGGACGCGATCGGCGATGTCGTCGGCGTCTGCGCGGCGTTGCACGACCTCGCCGTCGAGTCGATCACGATCTCGCCGGTCGCGTTGGGCGCCGGCACGGTCGACACCGAACACGCGACGTTGCCGGTGCCCGTGCCCGCCGTGCTCGAGCTGACCCGCGGGTGGCCGGTCATTGCGGGCGGCGACGGCGAGCTCGCGACGCCGACCGGCGTCGCGCTGGCGACGACGCTGGCCCACGCGGCCGGGCCGCTGCCGAGCCTGGTCGTGCAGCGGATCGGAGTCGGGGCCGGGACCCGGGAGCGCGACGGGCGGGCGAATGTCGTGCGCGTCGTGCTCGGTTCGGCTGCACCCAGTGCGCCGGTGGCCGACGTCGAGATCGTCATCGAGGCCAACGTCGACGACCTGGATCCACGGGCCTGGCCGGGCGTACTCACCGCGCTGCTCGACGCCGGCGCGCGCGATGCGTGGCTCACGCCGATCCTGATGAAGAAGGGTCGGCCCGCGCACACCCTGCACGTGCTCGCGGCCCCGGCAACCGCCGAGCCGCTGCGTGCCGTCGTCGTCGAGCACACGAGCGCGATCGGCACCCGCAGCCATCCCGTGGACAAACACGCGCTCGCCCGGACGTGGCGGATCGTCGACGTGGCCGGGGAGCAGGTCCGCGTCAAGATTGCCCACAGGGGTGGCGTGATCGCGCAGGTGAGCGCCGAGTTCGACGACGCTGCCGCCGCAGCAGCGCGGCTCGGTCGGCCGGTCGCCCAGGTGCTGGCCGAGGCCCAGCGCGCCGCCGCAGCCGCCGGGCTGCAGCCGGGTGCCCCCGCCCCCTGAGCGGAAGGTCAGTCGGGTGGGAACGGCGCGGCGATCTGTGCCGCAAGATGCCCGGCGCCGTAGCCGTTGTCGATGTTGACCGTGGCGACGCCCGGCGCGCAGGCGGTCAACATCGAGAGCAATGCGGCAACACCACCGAACGACGCGCCGTAGCCGACCGAGGTGGGCACCGCGACGACCGGAGCGCTGACCAGACCGGCGACCACGCTCGCCAGCGCGCCGTCCATCCCGGCGACCACGACGATCGCCCGGGAACCGCGCAGCAGCTCGAGGTGGCGCAGGACGCGATGCAGCCCGGCCACCCCGACGTCGACGACGAGCTCGTGGCGGCGGCCGAGGTAGGAGGCGGTCAGTGCCGCCTCGCGCGCCACCGGCAGGTCGGAGGTGCCGGCCGCCAGCACGGTCACCAGCCCGCCCGACGGCTGGGGAGGCACCGGCGGCCAGGCGATCATCCGAGCCGTTGCGTCGTGCACAGCGTCGGGCAGCCGAGTGAGGACGGCGGCCGCGGCGGCCGGGTCGACCCGGGTGAACAGCGTGACGCCTTCGGCCCGGGCCGCGACCGCGTCGGCGATCTCGGCGAGCTGTCGCGCTGTCTTGCCTTCGGCGAACACCGCCTCCGGGTAACCGCGCCGGGCCAGCCGATCGTGATCGAGGCGGGCGAAGTCCCCGACGAGATCCGCGTCCGGATCACGCATCGCGAGCGACCAACGGCAACGTGAACGCCCCGGACTGGATGCCGGCGAGGTCCACCGCGACGAACCGGAAGCCCGCGGCGAGCACCGCCGCGTGCAACTGCCCTCGGCACGGCTCGGTCACGGCGCGAGCCAGTTCGGCGGTGGTGAGTTCGATCCGGGCGATCTCGTCGTGGTGGCGCACCCGGACGTCGGTGAAGCCGAGGCGGCGGATCGCGGCCTCGGCCCGCTCGACCTGCGCGAGCTTGGCCGGCGTCACCTCGTGCGCGTGCGGGATCCGGGACGCGAGGCAGGGTGCGGCCGGCTTGTCGGCGTTGGCCAGCCCGAGGGCGCGGGCCACCCGCCGAACGCTCGCCTTGTCCATCCCGGCGTCAGCGAGCGGGCGCAGGATCTGGTGGTTGGCGGCGGCCCGTGCGCCCGGCCGATCGGCCCGTCGCGTGTCGTCGAGGTTCTCGCCGTAGGCAACCGCACGCAATCCGTGCGCATCGACGACCTCGTCGGCGATCCGGGTGAACAGCTCGTCCTTGCAATGGAAACATCGATCCGGCCCGTTGCGGCGGTAGTCCGGATTGCGGCCCTCGTCGGTGCGGATCTCGACGACTCGAACGCCGAGCGAACGAGCGATGTCGTGCGCACCGTCGCGCTCGTCACGGGCCAGGCTCGGCGAGACGGCGAGAATGGCGAGCACCTGGTCGCGGCCGAGGTAGCGAGCGGCGAGTGCCAGCAGCACCGACGAATCGGCACCACCGGAGAACGCGACTCCCAGCGGCGCGGCATGTTCGAGGACGGCCTCCACCCGCATGACGGCCGCTTCGTCCTGCGCCGACCACCGCGCAGCGCTCGTCGACATCGGCCGATGCTCCCACGGCCCCGAACCGGTCACCACCCGCCCTCGCGGTTCGTCACGGGGCCCGTTGCGGACGCCGACGCGCGCCCCGGACGATGGACGCATGCCCGACGAGACGCTCCACCCTGATCGCCTGCTGCCCGCCGATCCGGGGGTGCGCGCTGTGGCACGTCGCATCTACCAGGACATCAGGGCGTTGCCGATCATCAGCCCGCACGGTCACGTCGACGCGAGGGTGCTCGCCGAGGACCTGCCGTTCGCCGACCCGACGACGCTGCTCGTGGCCCCCGACCACTACGTCACCCGGCTGCTGCACGCCAGTGGGGTGACGCTCGACCGCCTGGGCGTCGGCGCCGACGCGCTGACCGAGGCGCAGTCGCGGTCGGCGTGGCGCCTGCTGTGCGAGCACTGGCCGGTCTTTCGCGGGACCCCGGTCCGGTACTGGCTGGACAGCGAACTGCGTGAGACCTTCGGCGTGACCCGACGTCCGTCCGCAGACACCGCAGACGCGATCTACGACCAGATCGCGGCGTGCCTCGCGAAGGACGACTACCGGCCGCGCGCGCTGTACCGCGACTTCGGTATCGAGGTGCTTGCCACCACCGACGATCCCTGCGACGCCCTGTCCGCGCACGATGCGTTGCGGAGTGATCCGACCTGGACGGGACGGGTCGTGCCGACCTTCCGGCCCGACCGTTACCTCGATCCCTTTGCTCGGGACTGGCACGGCGCGATCGAACGTCTGGGCACCGTGGCGCAGATCGACACCGGCGAGTACCGGGGGTTCATCGCGGCGCTGGAGAACCGTCGCCGCTACTTCGCGGCGCACGGAGCGGTGTCGAGCGATCACGGCGCACCCGACGCACGCACCGATCCGCTGGAGCCGGGCGAGGCGCAGCGGATCTACCGATCGGCCGTCGAGGGCACGGTGACTGCGGCCGAGGCCACGGCGTTCCGGCGGCACATGCTCGGCGAGATGGCGCGGATGGCCTGTGACGACGGGTTGGTGATGACGATCCACCCGGGTGTGTGCCGCGATCATCACAGCGCGACGGCCGCGCGGTACGGCTCGGACACCGGGCACGACATCCCGGTCGCGACGGAGTTCACGACGGCGCTGCGGCCGCTGCTGCAACGCTACGGAACCCACCCCAACCTGCACCTGGTGCTGTTCACCGTCGACGAGACGACCTTCTCCCGCGAGATCGCACCGCTCGCCGGGTTCTACCCGTCGGTCTACGCGGGCGCGCCGTGGTGGTTCCTGGACGCCCCGGACGCCATCCGCCGCTATCGCGCCGCAGTGACCGAGACGACCGGCTTCAGCCGCAGCAGCGGCTTCGTCGACGACACCCGGGCGTTCTGCTCGATCCCCGCGCGGCACGACATGTCGCGGCGCATCGACGCCGGATACCTCGCCGGCCTGGTCGCCGAACACCGACTCGACGAGGACGAAGCGACGGACGTAGCCCGCAGCCTCGTCGTCGACAACCCGAAGCGGGCGTTCAAGCTGTGAGCGCCGCCCTGCACCGTTCGACCCCGCCCGCGCCCGTCCGACATGTGCATCTCGGGCTGGGCAACTTCTTCCGCGCCCACCAGGCCTGGTACACGGCGCACGCGCCGGCCGCCGACGAATGGGGCATCGCCGCGTTCACCGGCCGGCGCCGCGACGTGGCCGACGAACTCCGCGCGCAGGACTGCCTGTACACGCTCATCACCCGTTCCGACGAAGAGGACACCTTCGAGGTCGTGTCGACCGTGTCCGCGGCGCACGCCGCGGCGGACCACGCGGCCTACCTGCGATACCTCGCCGAGCCGCAGGTCGCGTTGGTGACGCTCACCGTGACCGAGGCCGGGTACTGCCGTGACGCGGATGGCGGTCTCGACCACGCCGATCCCACCGTCGCAGCGGACGTCGCGGCACTGCGGACCGATCCCGCGGCAGTGGTGACGTCGGCTCCGGGCCGGCTCGTCGCCGGTCTGCTCGCCCGCCGCCGCGACGATGCCGGGCCGATCAGCATCGTGCCGTGCGACAACCTGCCGGCCAACGGCGCCGCGGTGCAGCGGGTAGTGGCCGACCTCGCCGAAGCAGTCGAACCGTCCCTGCGCGCATGGATGGACGACCAGGTCGCGTTCGTCTCGACGGTGGTCGATCGCATCACCCCGCGGGCCACCGACGCGGACCTCGACCTCGTGCGTCGTGCCGGATGGATCGACCGATCGCCGGTCGTGACCGAGCCGTATCACGACTGGGTGCTCAGCGGCGCCTTCCCCGCCGGGCGCCCGCAGTGGGAGGACGCCGGTGCCCACATCGTCGATGACGTCTCGGATTTCGAAATGCGTAAGCTGTGGTTGCTGAACGGCGCGCATTCGCTGCTGGCGTACTCGGGGTTGGTCCGCGGCCGTGAGACGATCAGCGAGGCCGCTCACGACCCGACGCTGCTGGGCTGGACCCGCGAGTGGTGGGACCTGGCGGGCTCGCATCTGCCGTTCGGCCCGGCTGCGACGTCGGCCTACTGCGACGCCCTGGCCGCGCGGTTCACGAACGGCCGCATGCGGCACGAGCTGCGACAGGTCGGCATGGACGGCTCGCAGAAGATTCCGGTGCGCGTCTTCCCGGTGCTGCGGGCCGAGCGGGCCGCCGGTCGGATGCCGATTGCGGCCGTGCGGGTGGTGGGCGCCTACGTCGCCGCACTGCGCACCCTCGCCGATCCGCCGGGTGATCCGCGTGCAGACGCGTTGTCGAGTGCGGCCCATGCCGGTACGACGCGCGATGCAGCCCGGGGTGTTCTCGCCCTGCTCGATGCGCCGCTGGCCGACGACGACGAGCTGTGCGCGGCCGTGGCCTCCCTCGCCGACGAGGTGGCCGCACCGTGACTCGTTCAGCCGTCCAATCCGGATCGCGGCGGCGTTCTGCCGTCCGGCTCACCGGTTGATGCTGACTGGCCGTCGGGTCGTAGCCGGTGCAGCACCTCACCGGCGTGCGGTTCGACCAGCGTGTCCGGATCGGCTTCGTACGCGGCGATGTCCACCGAGGCGGGATCGAGATAGTCGAGGTTGACCGCCCGGACGACGTCCTCCGGGATGCCGGTGGCCAGCGTGACGGTGACCCGATTGCGCTCACCGTCGTCGGCGTTCCACGTGCCCTGGCCGCGCAGATGCGTGGAATGGGCGAGGTCTCCCCACGGCTCGTCCTTGAACCGATCCCATTGGCCCAGGAAGTAGTCGCGGTTGTGGTAGCCGATCCTGCGGATGTGGGGATGCATCACCGACACCTCGGTGATGTGGGGTGCATAGATGATCACCTCGCCGCCGTCGGCGACGATCGGCTCCAGCTTGTAGAAGCCCTTGGCGGCCGTCCAGATGTCCTCGTACTTGGTCGGCATGATCGACACGACCCGCTGCACCGGTCGGTCGTGGTAGGTGATGTGCGTCGACGCGGACACCTCGGCACACGCGGCCCAGGCGTCCTCCGGGCTGCCGAACGCGGCAGCGTGCAGTGCGTCGCTGCCGGAGTCGACGACGACGCAGAGCGCGAGGCGGCGCGCCGGGATCATGGCAGCGGCCTCGTTGATCAGGGCGCGGACCGGGGTGATCCCGCTCGTGCCGATCATCGCTGCGCTGGTGATCAACGCTCCGATCCAGTGTGAGACGTCGATCAACTCCGGCCCGGACACCCCGGGGAAGAAGTACTTGTTGCCCCCCGAGAAGCCGACCACCTCGTGCGGGAACACCGGTCCGATGACGACTGCGACGTCCGCTTCGGCGACGTGACGGTTGATCCTGACATCGACCGTGGTATCGCGCATGAGTCCACCGGTGAGCTCGGTCAATCGCTGCGCGCTGATCGTGCCCAGGGTCGTGAACGTCGCGGGTTGCGAGAACTCGTGGTTGCGGATGGTCCAGCCCGGATACGCGGCGTCGCCGTCGCCCGGGTCGTACCCGAGATGCCGGGCGAGATGGTCCTCGTCCATGCCGTGATGCGTACCGAGCGCGATCACCACGTCGACCGACGCAGGCCGATCCTGCATGGCCTCGCGAGCCGCTTGCAACAGCAGTGGCAGCGGGCAGGTGCGGGTGGCGTCGGGCACGACGAGGCAGACCCGCTTGCCGTCCAGGTCGGCCGCCGCGACGGATTCGGTGACGAACGCGCTGACCTGCGCGGCCGACAACCGCTGCCCGGCGCCCCCGATCGTTCGCAACCCGTCCGGAGCACCGGTGGGTTGCTTCTGCGCCTGCGTCGACGTCATGGCTGGTCGTCGGCCGGGGTGAGCACGGCGGCGATCGAATCGAGCGCAGCCAGATGATCGTCGACCGAACCGAATCCCGCGCGCATGGTGTCGATCGAGACATGCGTGGCCCCGGCCGAGCGCCACGCCTCGACGCGCCCCACGAGTTCATCGGCGCTGCCACGCCACTTGACGCGCCCCTCCATGCCGAGCCCGGCGGGATCGCGACCGGCATCGCGCGCGGCCTGCTCGACGATGGCGCGAGCGCTGTCGAGTTCGGCGCCGGGCTGCACCTGCGGGAACCACCCGTCGCCGAGGCGTCCCGCTCGGCGATACGCCGGCGGCGACTGCGCGCCGAACCACACCGGGATCGGGCGCTGGACGGGGAGCGGCGAGAGGCCGGCGCCGACGACCCGCTCGTCGTCGACTGTGCCGGTGACCGTCTGCTCGGTCCACAACCGACGCAGCAACTCGACCTGCTCACCACTGCGGCGTCCACGGGACGTGAAGTCGCGACCGAGGCCGTCGTACTCGACCCGGTTCCAGCCGACGCCGACGCCGAGGCGGAACCGGCCGCCGGTCAGCAGATCGACCTCGGCCGCCTGTTTGGCGACGAGCGCGGTCTGGCGCTGCGGGAGTATGACAACCCCGGTGACGAGCTCGAGCGAGGTCACACCGGCCAGGTAGCCGAAGAGTACGAACGGTTCGTGAAAGGTCGTGTGGACGTCGTAGGGACCGTCCCACGGCGCGTGCACGGACGGATCGGCGCCGAGCACGTGGTCGTAGACCAGCACGTGCTGGTAGCCCAGCTGCTCCACGGCTTGTGCGTAGTGACGCACCCCCGCGACAGCGCCACCGATCTCGGTCTGCGGGAAGACCACACCGATCTGCACCCGGCCCACGCTAGCCTCAGTTCGCGGACGGGAACTCGGGTGCCCGCTTCTCCTTGAGCGCAGCGATTCCCTCGGTGATGTCGGCGCCGAGGAAACCGAGTATTTCGTAGGCGGCGCCTTGATCGAAGATGGGGCCGGCCATCGTGAGCCAGTTGTTCAGCGCCTTCTTCGTCCAGCGGATCGAGTGCTGCGACCCGGTCGCCAGCGTGTCGGCAACGCGCAGCGCCTCGTCGAGAACCTGCTCCGCGGGGACGGCTTTGCTGACCAGTCCGATGCGTTCGGCCTCCACGCCGGAAACCATCTCGCCGGTCATCAGGTAGTAGCGGGCCTTTGCCATGCCGCACAGCAGCGGCCAGATGATCGCGGCGTGGTCGCCGGCGGCCACTCCGAGTCTGACGTGCCCGTCGCCGATCCTGGCCTCGTTCGCGCAGATGGAGATATCGGCGAGCAGGCCGACGACCGTGCCTGCGCCGACGGCGACGCCGTTGATGGCGGACACGATCGGCTTCGCGCAGTTGATCATGTTGTAGACGAGCTCGCTCATCTCCTGGAGCAGCGCGGCGGCTCTCTCGTGGTCGCCGGCTGTCTCCTCGACCCAGGTCAGGTCTCCCCCGGCCGAGAACGCCTTACCGGCGCCGGTCACGACGGCGACCCGCGTCTCGGGATCGGCCGACACCTCGGTCCAGACCCGGGCCAGCTCACCGTGCATCTGCGCGTCGGCGGCGTTGTACTTGTCGGGCCGGTTCATGGTGATGACCAGGACGCCGTGGTCGCGGCGGTCGAACAGCAGGCGCTCGTAGTCGGAGAGGTTCACGTCGCTCCTCGGTCGGTCCTCACCGCCCATAGTGTCGTAACGCCGCGACGAGCCGCCCTCACCGGTCATACGCTGATGATCATGGCTATTCGGACCTGCCGCACGTCGGCAGTCCGGCAGCGGCCGGACCCGCCGCGCCACCATCGTCGCCATCACCGATACGGACACGCTGATGTTGTCGCGGGCGCACCTGACGGCGTTGCGGGCCGACAGCCGGACCTCCATCGGCTCCTGATCGACGTGCTGGCCGCGCAGATCGCCATGTTGCCGGCAGTGGGTGACCTCGACGTTCACGTCCTGCACCGTCGGCGCCCCACCGTCTACGACCTGACCGGCGGCACGTGACCGACCCGGCCGGGAAGCTTCGGCTTCCCGGCTGAACTGGACGATTTCCTGGACGAAAATCGACCGTTTCGGCCGGGAAGCGCGCCTTCCCGGCCGAAACGGTCAGATGGCCAGAGCGGTGATCAGCGCGTCCGGGCCGTCGGCCGCCCCGACGCAAGTGCCGGTCAGGCCGCCATGGCCGGGTCGGGGGTCACCTCGCGCAGCGCCTTCGGCTCGGCCGTCACATCCGCGTCGTCGGCCGGGGTGGCGTCGCGCAGGGCGCAGGCGGCCGTGGCCGCGAGTGCGAAGAAGATCGCCATGCAGGTCGCCATGGTGAACACGGTCTGGTGGCCGAGCGCGCCGGTCAGCGGGGTGGTGAGCGAACCGGACAGGAACGGCAGTCCGCCGCCCAGAGCGGACGCGGTGCCGGCGTAGCGGCGCCCGGCCTGCTGGGCGATCGATGCGTTGGCCGGCAGGTAGCTGCCCAGCCCGAACGTCATGCCGGCAAGGGCGACCCACACCACGGCTAGAGGCGGCTGGTGCCCGGGCGCCACGAGACAGGCGAGGAACAGGGTGGCCACCGCAGTGGTCTGGATGACGACCGCCCAGCGGCGAAGCAGCACCGGACCGGTTCGCATCACGAGCACGCGGAACAGCACGCTGCTGGTGACCATCGCGACGGCGTTGGTCATGAAGACGACGGTGTACTCGCGCTGACTGATCCCGACGCCGTCCTGCAGCACGAACGACGAACCGCCGATGTAGACGAAGAACCCGGCGACGGTGAGGCACTGGATCGCGACCGGCGCGGCGAACCGGCGATCCGTGAGCAGGTCCCTGGTCCGGTGGTGCAACTGGCTCAGGCCACCGGGCTGACGGCGGGCCGGGGGCAGCGTCTCGGGAAGGCCGTAGATGGCCGCCACCGTCATGGCGACGCCGACGACGGCGAGGAACCAGAACACCGTGCGCCAATCGCCGAAGGTGACGAGCAGCCCGCCGAGCGCCGGCGCGATCACCGGAGCGGTCAGCGACACCGCAGACAGCGTGCCGAAGGTGGCAGCCGCGGCGCGCCCTCGATAGGTGTCGTTGACCACCGCCCGACCGACGGCGACGCAGGCACCGGCGGCCAGCCCCTGCACGGCCCGTTCGCCCACGAGCAACCAACCGGTGCTGGCCATCGCGCACAACGCGGACATCACGGTGAACACGGCACAGGCGCCCACCACGATGCGGCGCCGGCCGCGGGCGTCGCTGATCGGACCGGACAGCAGTTGGCCGATCGCCAACCCGGCGATGAACGTGGTCATCGTGAATTGCGTCAGTGACGACGAGGTGCGCAGGCTGGCCTGGACGTCCGGCAGCGAGGAGATGTAGGTGTCGGTGGACAGCGCGCTGGTACCGGTGACCAGCAGGAGGGCTGGGAACCACGGCCGAGCGACTCGGATCGATAGAGGTGATATCATCTTTACTTGTTCAAACGATTGATGTGACGTTTCGAGGCTAGCGCATCGGATATTCATTGACTTCTGCCGCCCACCGCTATTTCGCCAGTATCAGCAAATTGAGATGATGTCATGCTCACTGATGAGCGGGTTACCGAGTTCGTCAGCTACTCCGACGGGATCGACCGGGTGACGCTGGCCGAAGAGCTGCATCTGCCCATGCCGACGGTGATCAGCACCGTGAAGCGGTTGCTCGCCGACGGCGCCGTCGTCGATACCGGCGACACCCTGGCCCGCGGCACCTCCGGACGCCGGCCGCGGATCCTGCGCCGCAACGGCCCCCCGACCGCGTTCGGTCTGATCGGCTGGCAGGACGCCGGGCTCACCGTCGCCTGTCACGATTTCGCCGGCGCCCTGCTGAGCACGCACACGCTCGCCGCGCCCGATCCCTACGCCGGCGCGGCCGGTCTCGATGAAGCGGTGGCCCAGCTCCGGTCAGTGGCTGCGCAGCTCGATCGGCAGCTGCTCGCGATCGTTGTCAGCGTCCCCGCTCCGTTCCTGCGCGGGCGCGGCGCTCCCGAGATGCCGCATCGCAGTGAGGAGATGCCGACCTTCTCCATCGCGGTCGACGACAACCTCGAACACGAACTGACCCGCACCCACGGCATTGCGGTGGTCATGGACAACGACGCCAACCTCGCCGCCCTCGGCGAGCTGTACGCCGGGGTCGGCGCAGGCGCGCGCAACGCCGTGTACCTGAAGATCAACGAGCAGGGCTTCGGCAGCGCCATTGTCGTCAACGGCGCCCTGGCGCGGGGCGCGCACGGCTTTGCCGGCGAGATCGCCCATCTGCAGCTCGATCCCGACGGGCCACTGTGTGCGTGCGGGGGACGCGGTTGCCTGAAGTCACACATCCATTCGCTGATCTCGGAGACCGCGCAGGCCGCCTACGACGAACCGATCACGCTGGGCTTCCTGGCTCGCCTCGCCGCCGGGGGCGACCCGGGTGCTGCCCGCATGCTGGCCGACATCGGCCGCACTCTCGGGCGGCCGCTGGCGCACCTGTGCACATTTCTCGATCCGGAATTGCTGATCCTCGACAACACCGTCGGGACAGCCGTCGACCACATTCAGCACGGCCTGCGCGAGACCTTCACCGTCCAGGCGCCGCCCGTGATCGCCCAGAACGTCGAGCTGACGATCGGCACGCTGGGCTCCCAGGCCGAGATCCTTGGCGCGATCGAAACGCTGCGCGAACGCGCACGGCGCGGCTAGCGCCGGTCCGGCGTCAGTCGCGTGACTCGTAGGCCTTGCGGCTCGAACACACCGAGGCGAGTGCGCACGTCGTGCGCCGGCCGTCGGCGGCCAGCCGGACGACGACGTTCTCGGCCGGCACGTTGCGACCCTCGACCGTGCCCGGACCGTCGGGGGTCTCGACGGTCTCGCCGATCCCCGGTCCCTCCTTCGCCGCCTCGTCGTAGAGCGGGTGCTCGTACTTCAAACAGCACATCAGGCGCCCACACGCCCCGGAGATCCGCAGCGGATTCAGCGGCAGATCCTGGTCCTTCGCCATCCGCACACTGACCGGCTCGAAGTCGACGAGGAACGTCGCACAACACAGCTCCCGCCCGCACGAGCCGAGCCCACCGGTCAGCCTCGCCTCGTCGCGCGGGGAGAGCTGACGCAGTTCGACCCGGCCCTTGAGGGTGGCGGCGAGATCGCGCACCAGCGCCCGGAAGTCGACCCGGTGCGGCGCGGTGAAGTAGATGGTCGTGTGGTTGTCGCCGACGACGTGATCGACCCCGGAGATCTTCATCGGCAGGTCGTGCTCGCGCACCAGACGCTTTGCTGCGACCCGGGCGGCCGCACGCTTCTTGCGGCTGGTCAGCGCGTCGCGCTCGTCGGCGTCATCGGCCATACCGACCAGGACGGGCAGCCCGCCGATGTCGTCGGCGACGTACTCCGGCGCCCAGACGACCTGGGCGATCTCAGCCCCGGCGTTCGTGGGATAGCGGACGTGATCGCCGACCTGGGGTCGCAGCTCACCCGGGTCGGCGTAGTACAGCCGACCCTGCGCCTGGAACACCACCGCGCAGACCATGCCCACGTGGCCACCCTAACCCGGGCGCCCCACCGGGTCTGGCAGTCGCAGTGCTGCGGTCATGGCCTCGACGGCGATGCGCGGCTTGACGTTCAGCTCCAGGGCCTCCCGGCAGCCGAGCACGGCGTTGAGGCAGCGCAGCGCGCCGGCGGCATCGACGTGTCGTGCCACCGTGGCGATGTCCACGGCGAAGTCGGGATGGGTCGGCGCGACCGCCGAACCGGCAAGGCGTAGCAGGACGTCGCGGTAGAAGGCGGCGAGGTCGACCAGGGCGCGGTCGAGGGCGTCGCGCTGGGTGCGGGTGGCCCTGGACTTCTGCCGCCGCTCGAGTTCCCGTAGTGCTCCGGTCGCACCGCGGATGGACGTGGCGACGCCCTTGCCGGTGGCGCCGGCGCCGAGCGCGACCTGCAGTGCCGAGGTCTCGTCGTCGTCGAGGTCGGCGGACAGCGCTGCTGCCTCGGCCTCGGCGGCCCCGACGAGGTGATCGGCTGCCTCGAGGCAGGCCTGCAGCGAGGTGAGCGAGGCCGGGATGGCGAGCACCTCGGCACGGCGGTCGCGGGCGTCGGCGTCGCGCGCCAACCGCCTGGACCGGCCCACGTGCCCCTGCCCGGCGGCGGCCGCCCAGGCGGCGGTGTCCGGCTCGATCCCGTCGTCGGTGAGCACCTGCGCGATCGCCTCGGCCGACGGAGTGCGCAGCGACACCAACCGGCATCGGGACCGGATCGTCAAGGTGACGTCATCGGGATGCAGCGACGGCGCGCAGAGCAGGAACACGGTGCGTGCGGGCGGTTCCTCGACGGCCTTGAGCAGCGCGTTCGAGGCCTGTTCGGTGAGCCGGTCGGCGTCTTCGATCACGACCACCTGCCAGTGCCCGATCATCGGTCGACGGCCCGAGCGGGCCACCACCGCACGCATCTCGTCGACCCCGATCGACAGGCCGGTCGGGATGACGGCGTGCACGTCGGGATGGGTGTGCGCGTAGACCGTGCGGCATCCGGAGCACTCGCCGCAGCCGACGACGTCGGCACGCTCGCACTGCAGTGCGGCCGCGAACGCGCGCGCCGCCACCGAGCGTCCGGACCCGGCCGGGCCGGTGAACAACCACGAGTGCGTCATCGCGCCGACCGGGGCCGAGCGGCCGGCGGCGATCTCGCGCGCCGCAGTCGCCGCCGACCGGAGCACGGCGACGGCGTCGGACTGGCCGATCAGCCCATCCCAGACCGTCATCGGTCGACCGCCCGGGCGAGCAAGGTACGCAGCGAGGCGGCCAGCGGCTTCAGCGACTCCGGCGGCAGCGGGGTCAGCAGGTCGCGCTCGGCGGCGAGCAGCGCCTCGAACGCGGCGTCGACCCGCGCCCGGCCGGTGGCGGTGAGCGCCACACGCACCAGCCGCCCGTCCTCGCGGTCGGCGGCGCGGGTGACCAGGCGGCGCTCGGTCAGCCCGTCCAGACGGCTGGTCATCGTGCCCGACGTGACGTAGGTGCGGGCGGCGAGCTCGCCGGCGGTGAGCTCGAACGGCTCTCCGGCGCGACGCAGCGCGGCCAGCACGTCGAACTCGTGGCGGCGCAGGTCGTGCCGGGCGAAGATCGCCGCGCGCCGCTCGCCGAGCACACCGGCCAGCCGGTCCAGGCGGGACAGGACCTGCAACGGTTCGACGTCCAGATCAGGCCGCTCGTGTCGCCAGGCCACGACGATGTCGTCGACCTCGTCGCTCGCGGCATCGGCCATACCGCCATGCTGTCACATCTCTTGACGCCGAGATGTCCTCAACCGAGTCGCGCCGCCAGTGCCTCCTGCACCGCGACGGCGATCACCTCGACCGGTTTCGCCGCGTCGATGACCAGGTAGCGGTCCGGGGCGGCGGCGGCCAATGCGGTGAAGCTGTCGCGCACCGCTTGGTGGAACTCGAACGCGGCCGACTCCAGCCGGTCCGGCGCCGACCGCGCTTCGGCGCGCGCCAGGCCGAAGCGCGGGTCGAGGTCGAGCAGCACGGTCAGATCGGGCAGCAGGCCGCCGGTGGCCCAGTCGGTGATCACCCGCGCGTCTTCGACGGTGAGTCCGCGCCCGGTCCCCTGGTAGGCGAGCGTGGAGTCGACGTAGCGATCGGTGAGCACGACGCGACCGGCCTCGAGCGCCGGGCGGATCACGGTCTCCACGTGCTGAGCTCGGTCGGCGGCGTAGAGCAGCGCCTCGGCGCGCGGCGCGATGAGCCCGTCCGGGTCGAGGACCAGGCTGCGCAGCTCGCGGCCCAGCGGCGTGCCGCCCGGCTCGCGGGTCTCGACGACGTCGTGACCGGCCGCCCGCAGGTATGCCGCAGCGACGGCGATCTGCGTGGTCTTGCCGACGCCCTCGCCACCCTCGAAGGCAACGAACACTCCCGGCACGCTGCGCACGCTATCGGGTCGTAAGATATCTTGACGTCAAGATATCTCTCGGAGGTGACACCGTGCAGTGGGATCCGCAGCAGTACGTCAGATATGCCGACGAGCGGGGCCGGCCCTTCATCGATCTCGTGACGCGGATCGCAGCAACCGCGCCGCGGCGGGTGATCGACGTCGGCTGCGGGCCGGGGCAGCTCACCGCAACGCTCGCGCAGCGCTGGCCGGCCGCGATCGTGGAAGGCATCGACTCGTCGCCGGAGATGATCGAGTCTGCGACGCCGCTCGCCGCCGGGCAGCTCACCTTCCGTGTCGGCGACGCGAGCACGTGGCAGCCACCGGCCGACGCCGACGTCATCGTCAGCAACGCGACCCTGCAGTGGGTGCCCGAGCACCGCGGCGTCGTCAGCGGCTGGGCACACGGCCTGCCGACGGGTGGCTGGCTCGCCTTCCAGGTGCCCGGCAACTTCGACTCGCCGTCGCACACGTTGATGCGCGACGTGGCCGCGTCCGCGCGCTGGCGCGACGCGCTGGCCGACGTGTTGCGCCACCACGATTCGGTGGCGCAACCGAGCGAGTACGCCGAGCTGTTGCTCGACGCCGGCCTGTCCGTCGACGTCTGGGAGACGACGTACGCACACGTGCTGCCCGGCGACGACCCGGTGCTGCAGTGGGTGCGCGGCACCGGACTGCGGCCGGTGATGGCGGCGCTGCGCCCGGACGACTTCGCGGACTTCGAGGCGGACTACGCCGCCGAGCTGCGCCGGGCATACCCGCGCACCGCGCACGGCACGATCTTCGCGTTCCGTCGCATCTTCGCGGTCGGGCACCGATCGTGATCACCGGCTACGACCACGTGCAGATCGCCATTCCCAACGGCGGCGAGGCGCGCGCGCGTCGCTTCTACGGCGAGGTGCTGCACATGACCGAGGTCGCGAAGCCGGCAGCGCTCGCCGACCGCGGTGGGTGCTGGTTCGCCTCCGGCGCGGCGATGCTGCATCTGGGCGTGCAGACACCGTTCACCCCGGCCCGCAAGGCGCACCCGGCATTCCTCGTCGCGGACCTCGACGTGGTGGCACTGTGGCTGTCGGCGGCCGGATACGAACGGACCTCCGGTGACGGCGAGATCCCGTTCGTGCGGCGCTTCCACAGCTTCGACCCGTTCGGCAACCGCCTGGAGTTCCAGCAGGCGTGACACCATCGGCGTCGTGACGGTGCGCAACTGGTCGGGCAACATCACCTACTCCACCGACGTCGTCCACCGCCCACCGGACGTCGAACGGTTGCAGGAGCTGGTGTCGGGGGCAGCGCGGATCCACGCGCTGGGCACCGGCCACACGTTCAACACGATCGCCGACAGCGACGGCGAACTCGTCTCGCTCGCCGGTTTGCCCCCGGTGATCGACATCGATCCGGACGCGCGAACGGTCACTGCCGCGGGCGGCCTGCGATTCGGCGAGCTCAGCACCGTGCTGCACGACGCGGGGTGGGCGCTGCACAACCTCGGCTCGCTGCCGCACATCAGCCTGGCCGGGGCGTGTGCCACCGGGACGCACGGCTCCGGCAACACGAACGTCTGCCTCGCCGCGTCCGTCGTCGCCGTCGAGTTCGTGGCCGCGGACGGGTCGCTCGTGCGCGTGGCCGCCGACGACCCCGCCTTCGGCGGCTCGGTGCTTGCACTCGGCGCGTTGGGCATCGTCACCTCGCTGACGATGCGGATCGAGCCGACCTACGAGGTGCGGCAGGACGTCTGGCTCGACGCCCCGTTCCAGACCGTGCTCGAGCGCTTCGACGAGATCATGGCCGCCGGGTACAGCGTCAGCGTGTTCACCGAGTTCGGCCGGCCCGACGTGGTGGACAAGATCTGGGTCAAGTCGCGCACCGACCGGCCGCTCGCCGACGGCAGCGAGTGGGCCGCGCGGCCGGCGACGCAGGCCCAGCACCCGATCACCGGGCAGGACACGTCAGGAGCGACACAGCAGCTCGGCGTGCCCGGCCCGTGGCACGCCCGGCTGCCGCACTTTCGGCTGGAGTTCACGCCGAGCAACGGCGAGGAGCAACAAACCGAATACCTGCTCCCCCGTGAGCACGGCGCGGCCGCGTTCGACGCGCTGCGGTCGGTATCGGCCCTGGCGCCGGCGCTGCAGGTGTGCGAGGTGCGCACGGTGGCCGCCGACGACCTGTGGCTGAGCCCGTGCGGCGGCCGGGACACCGTGGCGTTGCACTTCACCTGGATCGACGACGACGCGCTGGTCGACGCCGCGGTGCGCGGGCTGGAGGCGGCGCTGGCGCCGTTCGACGCGCGACCGCACTGGGGCAAGGTGTTCGTGGCCGACCCGCGCGAGCACTACCCGCGGCTCGCGGACTTCCGCGAGCTGCTCGACCGGCACGACCCGCAGCGCACCTTCGGCAACGACTTCCTGCGCCGGCACGTCTACTGAGCCGGCCCGATCGCTCGCCACCCCTTCAGGTGATCAAGAGCGCTCTGTGGTCGTCTCGCAACCGAATCGCGCTCTTGATCACGAGGATTCGGCGGTGGCCTTCTTCGCGGCGGCTCTTCTTCGCGGCCGTCTTCTTGGCGGCGGTCTTCTTCGCGGCGGTCTTCTTCGCGGTGGTCTTCTTCGCGGCCCGGCGCGGCGTCTTCTTGACCGGGCCGCGGGCGCGCCGGTCGGCGAGCAGCTCGGAGGCCCGCTCGTCGCTGATCTCCTCGATCGCGTCGCCCTTGCGCAACGAGGCGTTGGTCTCGCCGTCGGTGACGTAGGGGCCGAAACGGCCGTCCTTGATCACCATCGGCTTGCCGGACGCCGAGTCGTTGCCGAGCTCTCGCAGCGGCGGCGCAGCCGCGGCGCGCCGCCCGCGTTGCTTGGGCTGGGCGAAGATCGCCGCGGCCTCGTCGAGGGTGACGGTGAACAGCTGCTCCTCGGCGTCGATGGAGCGAGAGTCCGAGCCCTTCTTGATGTACGGGCCGTAGCGGCCGTTCTGGGCGGTGACGTCCTCGCCGTCGAGCTGACCCAGAGTCCGCGGCAAGGTCAACAGTTCCTCGGCCTCGTCGAGGGTGACCGTGTCCAGCGACATCGACTTGAACAGCGACGCCGTCTTCTCACCGTCGGTGACGTACGGGCCGTAGCGACCGGCCTTCGCGGTGATCTCGCGGCCGGCCTTGGTCCAGCCCAGCGAACGATCGCCGGACGGTGCGCTGAGCAGCTCCTCGACCTTCTCCGGGGTGAGCTCGTCGGGCGCGAGATCCTCCGGGATCGACGCGCGCTGCGCACCCTCGCCGTCACCGCGCTGCAGGTAGGGGCCGTACCTGCCCACCCGGACCACGGCGTCGTCGCCGAGCGAGATGGAGTTCACGCCGCGGGCGTCGATCTCCTCGAGTCGGTTGGCGATCAGCCGCTTCAGCCCGCCCTGTGCGGAGATGCGCTCGGGCGAGTCAGCGGTTCCGGGTTCGGAGCCGAAGTAGAACCGCTGCAGCCATTCGATCCGCGACCTTTCGCCGCTGGCGATGTCGTCGAGATCGTTCTCGACCGACGCGGTGAAGCCGTAGTCGACGAGCCGGGCGAAGTAGGACTGCAGAAGGCCGACCACCGCGAACGCGGTCCACGTCGGGACGAGCGCGGGGCCTTTCTTCCACACGTAGCCGCGGTCCTGGATCGTCTGCATGATCGACGCATACGTCGACGGGCGGCCGACGCCGAGTTCCTCCATCGCCTTCACCAGCGACGGCTCGGTGTAGCGCGCCGGCGGTGTCGTGGTGTGGCTGGTCGGCGCGAAGTCGCGGGCGTCGAGCGCGTCACCGCGGGCCAGCTGCGGCAACCGCTTCTCGGCGTCGTCGCGTTCGGCGCCGGCCAGGTCGCTGTCCTCGACGTAGGCGCGCAGGAAACCGGGGAAGGTGATCGTGCGGCCGGAGGTCGTGAACACGACCGCCTCGTCGGACACCGAGGTGGCGCCGAGGCGCACCGACACCGTGGTGCCGACGGCGTCGGCCATCTGCGAGGCGAGGGTGCGCTGCCAGATCAGCTCGTAGAGGCGGAACTCCTCGCCGGACAGCTGGTTGGCCACCTCGCCCGGCGTGCGGAACGAGTCGCCTGCGGGGCGAATGGCCTCGTGCGCCTCCTGCGCGTTCTTCACTTTGCGCGAGTAGACGCGCGGCTCGGCCGGCACGTAGGCGTCGCCGTAGAGATCGCGGGCCTGCGCCCGGGCGGCCGCGATCGCGGTCTGCGACAGCGTGGTCGAGTCCGTCCGCATGTAGGTGATGAAGCCGTTCTCGTACAGCCGCTGCGCGGTGCGCATCACCTGCTGGGCCGACCAGCGGAACTTGCGCCCGGCCTCCTGCTGCAGCGTCGAGGTCATGAACGGCGCGTACGGGCGGCGCCGGTACGGCTTCTCCTCGACGCCCTGCACGGTGAAGTCGCGGCCCTGCAGGCGCGCGGCCAGACCTCGGGCGCCGGCCTCGTCGAGGTGCAGCACGTTGCTCGGCGCGCGGCCGGTGGCGGGGTCGAAGTCGCGCCCGGTGGCCAGCCTCGTGTCATCGACGCTGACCAGCGTGGCGCTGAAGGTCTCCGGATCGGTCGGCTTCGGCGCGGCCGGCGCGAACGTGCCGAGCACATCCCAGTAGGACGCGCTGCGGAAGGCCATCCGCTCGCGTTCGCGCTCGACCACCATCCTGGTGGCCACCGACTGCACCCGGCCCGCCGACAGGCCCGGCAGCACCTTCTTCCACAGCACCGGACTGACCTCGTAGCCGTAGAGCCGGTCGAGGATGCGGCGGGTCTCCTGGGCGTCGACGAGGTTGTCGTCGAGGTCGCGCGGCGCGGCGACCGCGGCGGCGATGGCCGACGGGGTGATCTCGTGGAACACCATCCGGCGCACGGGCACCTTGGGGTTCAGCGTCTCGACGAGGTGCCAGGCGATGGCCTCGCCCTCGCGGTCCTCATCCGTGGCGAGGTAGAGCTCGTCGGCGTCCTTGACCAGGGCGCGCAGCTTGCTGACCTGCTGCTTGCGGTCCGGGCTCACGACGTAGAGCGGCTCGAAGTCGTGGTCGGTGTCGACGCCGAGGCGGGCCCACGCCTCGCCCTTGTACTTGGGCGGGATGTCTGCGGCGTTGCGCGGGAGGTCGCGGATGTGGCCGATCGACGCCTCGACGACATACCCGGCGCCGAGATAGCCACCGATCGTCTTGGCCTTGGCCGGGGACTCGACGATCACCAGTTTGGTGCCCGCGGATCCGCCTTTTGCCGCCACTCGTTCCCTCTCCCGTCCTGCTCCATCGCGCCCGGCGGGTCCCATGACCGCCGTCGCGGACGGTACAGGACGTGTGTGCAGATGCGGTGACAACCGCTAGTCGGCTGCCAGCGATCCGTCGTTCGGGGCGGGCGAGCGGTCGATCGGCCAGTCGGCGTCGGCCGTAGGCGGCGGGCCGAGCAATTCCACCAGGCGGCGCAGCCGGCGCGTCGAGGTGACTCGCCAGCCGGGGCCGCCGCGCCGGCCGAGTGAGACGGCGGTCACACCGAGCCGGGCGAGCTGGCCGCCGGCGATGCGATGCAGCGGTTCGTCGTCGGTCTGGGTGGCGAGCAGGTAGCCGCCTTCGTCGGTCCGGCCGGCGGCGATCGCCCACGCGCGCAACCCGCCGACGCCCAGCCGGAAGTCGGCGGGCAGCCGCTGGCCGGCGCCGCGGGTCCAGCGCTGGGCGTGGGGCGTGAGTGCGGGGCTGAAGGCGGTGCGAACGCCGAGGGCCGGGCCCGCGGCCTCGGCCGGCACCACCGCGTCGGGCCCGGCGATGCCGAGGCGCTCGAAGTCGGCGGCGAGCGTGTCCGCGCGCCACCGGTCGGCCACGACGACCGAGAGCCGCGCGCCGGATCCGGAGCGCACCCACTGCGCGCCGGCCACCAGCAGGCCGTCGAGGTCGCCGAGCGCGGGCTCTGCGACGGCCGCGCCGAACAGGGAGTACTGCGTCATCGCGCCGCCGGCCGCCCCGTCAGCCGACCTGGGTCTGCGCGAGGCACCAGCGGCCGTCGTATTCGGCGCTGGCGGCGAGGTGCGCGGTGATGGTCGCGGTGCTGCGGTCGTTGCCCGTGACCCGGCCGGTGATCGTCGCAGTGCTGCCGGTGCCGCGTGCCGGGCCGCTGGGTTTGGCGCTCGTGACGCGGTCGAGCGTGGTCTGCGACAGCGTGATCGTGGTCGAGGGGCAGGCAAGGCGGCGCAATGCGGCGAGGTCGTGCGTGCCCAGCGCCCGGAAGTACTGGTTACCCGCCGCGGTAGCGGTGGTCTGGAATCCGTTGGCCACGCCCGACTCGGCGCCGGACGCGTCGCCGGACGGGGTCGCCGGTGCCGAGCTGGTGGGCGGCGCGCTGGTGGTCGGTGGGTTCGTGGTCGGTTCACTCGTGGTCGAACTGGTGCGCGGGGTGGGGGTCGGCGCGGTCCGTGGCGCCGAGGAGGTCTGGCTGGTCGACGGGCTGGAGCCCTTCCCGTTGTCGTTGGTGAGGACCAGGATCGCGGCGATCACGCCGCCGGCGAGCACCAGCACCACGATGATCGTGACGATGATGGCCGTTCGGTTGCCCGAGGACGGCGGGCCCGGTGGGCGCGGCGGCTGGGCCCGAACCTGACCGTCGGCACCGATCGAGTACTGAGGGCCTTGCCGGCGAGGATCGTCGGGCGGCCCGTAGGGCGGTTGGTTGCCGTAGCCCGGCTGGTTCCCGTAGGGCGGCTGGTTCCCGTAGGGCGGCTGGTTCCCGCCGGGCGGCTGATTCCCGCCGGGCGGCTGATTCCCGCCGGGCGGCTGATTGCCGCCGGGCGGCTGGCCGCCGTAGGGCGGCTGGCCGGGTGGGACATCGGTCATGAACGGCTCCCCTCGGCTACGGCTGCGGTTGTGGGCAGTGTGCCAAAGAGATGGCCCCCGCAGACGTCACGACCCCGGTGCGCCGGATGGCGCGACCGGGGTCGCTGACGGGTGCGAGCCGGAGATGCGGGCCGGTCAGGCCACGTTCGCCGGCTCGTTCTCGGGTGTGGACGGCGCCTCGTCGCCCATGGACACCTGGCGCCGCTTGGACACGATGACCGCGGCGGCGATGATCAAGAAGGCCACGATCGCGATGACGGCGCGGACGGCGTTGTTCTTGTCGTCGCCGACGCTGAACTGGATCACGGCCGGCGCGATCAGCACGGCAACCAGGTTCATCACCTTGATCAGCGGGTTGATGGCGGGTCCGGCGGTGTCCTTGAACGGGTCACCGACGGTGTCGCCGATCACGGTCGCGGCGTGCGCGTCGCTGCCCTTGCCGCCGTAGATGCCGTCCTCGACCATCTTCTTCGCGTTGTCCCACGCACCGCCGGAGTTCGCGAGGAACACCGCCATGAGCACGCCGGCCGCGATCGCACCGCCGAGGTAGCCGGCGAGCGGACCGGCGCCGAATGCGAACCCGATGGTGATCGGAGCGAAGATCGCCAGCAGACCCGGCGTCGCGAGCTCACGCAGCGAGTCGCGGGTGCAGATGTCGACCACGCGCGCGTAGTCGGGGCGCTCACTGAAGTCCATGATCCCGGGCTTCGTGCGGAACTGGTTGCGGACCTCGTAGACCACCCGGCCGGCGGCGCGACCCACGGCGCTGATTGCCAGGCCGCTGAACAGGAACACCGCCGCGGCGCCGATGATCACGCCGACGAGGATGTTCGGCTGCACGATCGAGAAGCTCGCGTAGCCGATCCGCGCGTTGTGCTTGTCGGCTGCCGTGAACAGGGCGTCGGTATAGGACCCGAACAGCGCCGTTGCGGCGAGCACGGCGGTGGCGATGGCGATGCCCTTGGTGATCGCCTTCGTGGTGTTGCCCACCGCGTCCAGGTCGGTGAGCACCTGGGCGCCCTTCTCGTCGATGTCACCGCTCATCTCGGCCACGCCCTGGGCGTTGTCGCTGACCGGTCCGAAGGTGTCCATCGAGACGATGACGCCCGCGGTGGTGAGCAGGCCGGTCCCGGCCAGGGCCACCGCGAACAGCGAGACCCCGATCGAGCCGCTCCCCAACAGGAAGGCGCCGAACACCGCCAGCGCGATCAGCACGGCGGTGTAGACGGCCGACTCGAGCCCGAGCGAGATGCCGGACAGGATGACGGTCGCCGGTCCGGTCAGCGACGTGCGTGCGACGTCCTTGACCGGACGGCGCACGGTGTCGGTGAAGTAACCGGTGAGCTGCTGGATGATGACCGCCAGCACGATGCCGATCAGCACGGCGATGAAGGCCACCCACCTCGGGTTGGCGTCGACACCGCTGACCGCGTCGATGCGGAAGTCGCTGAACTTGCTGGGCAGGAACACCAGCGACACGATCAGGACCAGCACCAGGGAGACCACTGCCGAGATGACGAAACCGCGGTTGATCGGCACCAGGCCGTTGCGGTCGCTGTCGCGCAGGCGGGTCGCGAGGATGCCGACCACCGAGCTGATGATGCCGATCCCGCCGATGATGAGCGGAAGCATCAGGCCCTTCGCGCCGAACACGGCCTGGCCGAGGATGAGCGCCGCGACGAGGGTCACCGCGTAGGACTCGAACAGGTCGGCCGCCATACCTGCGCAGTCCCCGACGTTGTCACCGACGTTGTCGGCGATCGTGGCGGCGTTGCGCGGGTCGTCCTCCGGGATGCCGGCCTCGACCTTGCCGACGAGGTCGGCGCCGACGTCGGCGGCCTTGGTGAAGATGCCGCCACCGACACGCATGAACATGGCGAGCAGTGCGCCGCCGAACCCGAAGCCCTCGAGGACGGTCGGCGCGTTGTCGTTGTAGCTCAACAGCACGATCGACGCGCCGAGCAGACCCAGCCCGACGGTGAGCATGCCGACGATGCCGCCGGTACGGAACGCGATGTGGAACCCGAACTTCGACTTGCCGCCGCGCGCCGCAGCGGCGACTCGGACGTTCGCGCGGGTCGCCATCGTCATGCCGATGTAGCCGACCGATGCCGAGAACGCCGCGCCGACCAGGAAGAACACGGCCCGGCCGATCCGAACTGCGGTCTCACCGTGGTCGACGTTGACGGGCAGCAGGAGAAGCAGCACGAACACGATGACCGAGAACACCGCGAGGGTGCGGAACTGGCGGCTCAGGTAGGCCGACGCGCCTTCCTGGACCGCCTTGGAGATGGCCTGCATGTTCGGCGTGCCGGTGTCGGCGGCAAGCACCTCGCGGACCAGGAGCACGGAGTAGATCAGCGCCGCGACCGCCAACGCCAGGAGCACGAATACGAAACTGCGTTGACCGCTGGTGATCGCCAGTGGATTGTCGGCGAGGAGCCGATCGGCTCCACCGGCAGCGAGGTGGTGCAAAGCCATGCAATTCCCCTTGACTCGGCTCGGGTAGCGACACCGAATGCTCGGCGGTCACGCAGGCTCCAGAGAGACCGTGTGGGCGACCGGGCTACGGCGACGTACTGAAACGCCGTTCGCGGCCACGGGTCGCGTGGCGCCTCGGCGCTGACCCGGCGGAGTCTAACCCGGGTGATGCCGACGGCGAGCCGGGGGTATTGCCGTAAACGCTTGCTTCAGACCTGCAGCCCGTTGAGGGCGTCGTCGACGGTCGGGTGGATGGCGAACACGCCGTCGAGCCCGGTGATCGTGAACAGCTTCAGGATGCGCTCCTGGCTGCACACGACCAGCAGTGATCCGCCTATTTCGTTGGTCGCGGCCCGGGCCTCGACCAAGGCGCCGAGTCCGGTGGAGTCGAGAAATGCGACTTCAGTGAGATCCACCACGACGGTGTTCGTACCGGCGTTCAACAGGCCGGTCAGGCTCTCCTTGAGCGCCGGCGCGGAATAGACGTCGACCTCGCCGCTGACCGCCACAACAGGCACGTCACCGCTGCGGCGGGATACCGAGACATCCACGCGATCCACTTCCTCAATCGATCTGCAGCCCGGACAGTTCGTCGCCCGGCTTGTGGCGTCCTTGTTGGTGGCCTGCGCCAGCATGCCACAGCCGAGCTAACGAGGTTAGGCGAGCTCGACGACCCCGCATGCGGCGGCCCCAGCCACCGTTTTTGCGGCATGTGCACCCCTTGCGTGACGCGGGTGCGGACGCGTTGCGCGCTCAGGCCGGCAGTCGAGCGGCCCGCGCGCTAGCCGTCACCGAATCGGCGCCGAGCAGCGGCAACCGGACCTGCAGCGTGACCTTCACCACGACGGTGCCGCTGCGGCCGCTCGGGTCGAGCGCGAGGCGGCACGAACGCAGCTGCACACCATTGCGGGCAGCGATCCGACCGGCTGCGGCACAGGACCGGTCGCTGACCCCGATCTCGGTCGCCGCGGCGAGCGCAGCGAGGTCCGCTCCGGCCTCGGCGCGATGCCGGGCGAGCACCGCCAGCGAGCGGAGTACGACGACCGTCGCGACCAGCACCACCAGCGCGCAGCACGCCGCGACCCACACCGTGGCCGAGCCGTCGTCGCGGCCGAACCGGCCAACCGGGGACCCGCGTCGTGGGCGCCTCACGGCGAAGCTCCCTTCGGCTCCACCGCCGCCACGGCCTGCGCGGTCACGGTGAATGCCGGCAGCCAACTGCCGAGTGGTCGCACCGTGGCGCGCACGTCGGCGACGGCGTCGTCGCCCGCCGTGCGGACGCTGACGGCGGCTCCCGGCGCCGCACGGTGGGCCAATTGCGTGGCCGCGCCCGAATCGCCGCGGGCGGCGGCACGGGCCGCTTCGCGGGCGGCGTCCTGGACGCGAACCCGGGCGGCGGCGACCGAGACCGCTGTCAGGGCGACGGCCAGCACGACCATGAGTACCGGCAGACACGCGGCGAGCTCGGCAGTGGCCATCCCGGCGTCACCTCGCGCTGCGCCTACAGGGCATGGAGCGCGGACTGGACGATCGAGGTCAGCGCGGAGGACACCGCCGGGCTGCGCACCACCTTGTACAACACGACGGCGAACGCCACAGCGGCCACGGTGCCCACTGCGTACTCGGCCGTGGACATGCCGAGATCGGTACGGAATCTGCGGAAGAAGCGGCGAAGAGATGTCATGCCGCAAGCCTCGCGAGATCCGGACCGGGGCGGGCCGTCCGGCGCAGATCTGTGGACCGTTCGCCGGCCTGTGGACAGCATCCGAACCGCTGTCGGCCGCCGCCGCTACGGTCCTGCGGGGCGCTCCGTGCGATCGACGCTGATCAGCGGCTGGCGGGCAACACGTCGAACGCCGATGTGGCGATGCCGACGATCACCGGCACCACGCCCAGGCACACGAACGAGGGCAGGAAGCAGGCCGCGAGCGGTCCCATCGCGAGCACCCCGGCGCGGTGGGCGCGCGCAGCCTGGCGTGCGGCACGCTCGGCGCGCAGCTCCGCAGCGAGCCGCTCGAAGGCCGCGGCGATCTTGATGCCGCTCTGGGCGCTGCGGATCGCCACCGGCGCGACCACCGCGAGCGGGCCGCCCGGCGCGACCACCGACCACGCCTGCGCGGCGTCTGCGCCGAGCCGCCACAGACCCGCCACCCGCCGCAGTCCGCCCGCGACGTCGGCCCGCGCCGCATCGGCCGCGAGGTCGAGCGCGTCGGCGAGCGGCCGGCCGCTGCGCAGCGCCGCGGCGACCAGGTCGAGCACCAGAGGCAATGCCGGATCGGGCGCCTGCGGAGTCGGTCGCCGCTGCAGCCAGCCCAGCACCGGCCAGACGACGGCAGCCACCACCGCGCCCGCAACCAGCCCGCGCGTGGCCCCGAGGGCGGCGACGCAGGCACCGCCGGCGGCCACGGCGGCCAGGACCGGGGCGCCGCGCGTGGCCCGGCCGCCGGAGTTCGGCTTCGCGGTCTTGTCGTGCGCCCGATGCGTGGGACGTCCCGAACGCGGACCAACCCGCGCCCCGCGGCGGGGCGTCGGCACGAGGACGACGGCCAACCCGAGCAGACCCCAGGCCGCCGATACGCTGCCGGTCACGGCTGTCGTGTCCTCACGCGCGCTGGGCTGCGCGCAGGATGCGCCGCATCCACATCACGCCGGCAGCGTCGAGCAGCACGCCGAGCAGGCAGACGAGCTGCCCCGCACCTGCTGCGGTGAGAAAGGCCAGGGGCCGGGCTCCCATCGACGCACCGAGCGCGATGCCCACGACCGGCAACCCGGCCAGCAGCACCGCCGACGAACGCGGCCCGCTCAATGCGACGAGCACCGCGCGGCGCTGCTCGTCGGTGGCAGCGAGATCGTCGGCGACCCGCTCGAGCACCTCGGCCAGCGGCGCGCCGGTGTCCTGCCCGAGCGACCACGCCAACCCCACCGCCCGCAGGTCAGGGTCGCCGCGGAGCTCGTCCGCGGCGTCGCCCCCGGCCGAGGCTGCGCGCGCCGCCGCGTGCAACACCGATCCGTATCGAGGCGCGACCTCCGCCGCAGCGGTCAGGGCCGCGCCCGGCATCCCCCCGGCCGCCAGCTCGGACACGAGGACCCGGACCGCGGCACGCAGCTCGGCCCGCCGGGCCGCCTCCCCCCGGGCCGCCAGCGTGTCGCGGACCAGCACCGCGCCGACAGCGAGCACGGCGCCGGCCGCCACCCCCAGCGCCGGACCGAAGCGCCAGGCGACGAGCGCCATCAGGAACATGCCCAGCGCCGCGCCGAGCGGACCGGCCAGTCGGCTCACCGCCAGCCGGCGGTGACCCGATCGACCGGTCGAACCGGCCAGCCGATCTCGCGTTGCCAGGTCCCGCAGTCGTGCCGGGGTGCGGGCGGGCGCGGCACAGGCCAGCACTGCAATACCGAGCGCGAGCCAGGACGTCGGGGTCACGGCCGGCCCCCGGACCGGGCACGCAACAGCTGGCGCAGCTGCGCTTCGGCAACCCCGGGCCCGTCATCGGCCGACCAGCACGAGCGGACCACCAGCTCCGCATCCACTCGCGACAACATGCCGATCTCGCCGACGATCCGGCGCCCACCGGCCCCCCGCCGCAGGTGCACCACGAGGTCGACGGCGCTGGCCACCAGGCTCGTCACCGCCGGCGACGGCAACCCGGCAAGCGCACCGAGTGCCGCGAAGCGCGCCGGTACGTCGGCCGCGGAGTTCGCGTGCAAGGTGGCGGCGCCGCCCTCGTGCCCGGTGTTGAGCGCGACCAGCAGCTCGACCATCTCGGCACCGCGGAACTCCCCCACCACCAGGCGATCCGGCCGCATCCGCAACGCCTGCCGGACCAGTTCGCGCATCCCGACCGCCCCGGCGCCTTCGACGTTGGCCGCGCGGCACACGAGTCGGACCAGATGGGGATGTGCGACCACCAGTTCCGGCGCGTCCTCGATCACCAGCACCCGGTCCCTGGCATCGACCTCGCCGAGCAGCGCCCCCAACAGGGTGGTCTTCCCGGCCCCGGTGCCGCCCGCGACGACGAAGGCCAACCGAGCTGCCACCACGTCACGCAGCAGCTCGGCGACCTCGGCCGGCATCGCGTCCAGCGACACGAGTCCAGCGAGATCGAGCGGGCGTCGAGCCAGCACCCGCAGCGAGATGGTGGTGTTGCGGGTCAGCGGCGGCAGCACGGCGTGCACCCGGGAGCCGTCCGGCAGCACCACGTCGACGAAGGGCATCGCGTCGTCGAGCCGCCGCCCGGCCGTCGCGGCCAGGCGCTGCGCGAGCCGGCGCACCGCGGCCTCGTCGGCGAAACGGACCCCGGCGCGCTCCATCCCGGCGCCGCGGTCGAGCCACACCTCGCCTGGACCGTTGACCAGCACGTCGGTCACCCCGGGCAACCCGAGCAGCGGCTCGAGCGGCCCGGCGCCGTGCAGTTCTGCGTCGACCTCACGCCGCAGGTGGGCGAACACCGTGTCGTCGACGATGCCTCTCGACTCGGCCCGCAACGCCTCGTCCACCGTGCGGACCGACGCGTCGGCGACCAGCCGCTGCCGCACCCGGCCCACGAGATCGGCGCTGTCCGTCACCGCAGTCCGCCGAGCATCCCGGCCGCGACCTTCGCTGCGCTGCGCGGCAGCCGGTCGAACTCCAGCTCGGGCAGCGCCCGGCCGACGGGCGGCAACGTGCCCAGCAGCGGCGCGCCGACAAGTTCCGCCGCGCGCTCGCCCGACAACGGTCCGCGCCGGACGACCAGACCGACCGGCGCCTCACCCAGCGCGGCCACCACGCCGTGGGCCGCGACCAGCCCCGCGACGTCCGAGCGCGCCAGCACGGCGAGCAGATCCGCCTGCGCGAGCGCGGCACCGCGTTCCGGGCAGTCGTGGCGCGGCACGTCGATCACGACGCAGTCCAGCGCCCGCGCCTCGACGCCGGCAGTGATCACCTGCGCGACCGCCGACGCCTCGAGTGCGGCGACATCGGCGGCGAGCACGGCACAGCCACCCCAGCGGGGCAGGCCGGCGAGCAGTGTCGCCGGATCCAGCCGACCGCCTGCCAGGCGCAATCCGGACCACCGCGCCCCGGCCGCCGCCTCGATCCCGAGCAGCACGTCGATGCCGCCGCCGGTGACGTCGAGGTCGACGAGCAACGCCGATCCGGCGCTCGCGGCGAGGATCGCGGCGAACGACGACGCGCCCACGCCGCCGCTGCCGCCCACAACGCCCACCACCGCGGTCATCCGCCCAGGCAACAGCCCGAAGGTCAGGAGATGCGGGGAGCCCGAACGCGCTGTGGACGGCGACCCGGCCTGTGGACGACGGATTTGACACCGCCTCACCCAGCGAGTGCCTACTGCCCCTCCGTATTCTCTGTCAGCGTGGGGGCTACCCGGAGCGCGGCGTTCTTCGACCTGGACAAGACGATCATCGCCAAGTCCAGCGTGCTCGCGTTCGGCCGGCCCTTCTACCAGGGCGGCTTGATCAACCGCCGCGCCGTGTTGCGCAGTGCGTACGCGCAGTTCGTGTTCGCGCTCGCCGGGGCCGATCACGACCAGATCGAGCGCATGCGTGCGTATCTGACGTCGATGTGCTCCGGATGGGACGTCGCGCAGGTCCGCGAGATCGTGCAGGAGACCCTGCACGACATCATCGACCCGATCGTCTACGACGAGGCCGTCGATCTCATCGCGATGCACAAGGCCGCCGGCCGCGAGGTGGTCATCGTCAGCACCTCGGGCGAGGAGGTGGTCGGCCCGATCGGCGCGATGCTCGGCGCCGATCACGTGGTCGCCACCCAGATGGTGGTCGAGGACGGCAAGTACACCGGCGAGATCAGCCGCTACGCGTACGGACCGGAGAAGGCGGTGGCGGTCAAGGCGCTGGCCGACGACCGGCACTACGACCTCGACGCGAGCTACGCCTACTCCGACTCGGCCACCGACATTCCGATGCTCGAAACGGTGGGCCACGCATACGCCGTCAA
This sequence comes from uncultured Actinomycetota bacterium, assembly GCA_963850835.1. GTDB lineage: Bacteria > Actinomycetota > Actinomycetes > Mycobacteriales > Jatrophihabitantaceae > Jatrophihabitans. The sequence continues at coordinate 96,087 of CAWKNB010000020.1, forward strand.
TCCGGACCGGGCGCTGCGCAAGGTGGCGGCCGAACGCGACTGGCCGGTGCTCACCTTCTCCAATGCCGTCCCGTTGCGGGCGCGGATCGCCGGGATGCGACCCGAACACCCGGTGACCGCTGTGGGAGTCGTCGGCGCGGGAATGGCCGCGGCCGGGATCGTCTGGCTGACCGCACGCCGACGGGCGGCGCGGGTCCGTTCGGCGTAAATCAGCTGGGCAGGTCCTATGGACCTGTTCAGGACACGCCGTCCACCCCTTGCGTGATCCAGGTCACCCGGCGTCCAATGACTGCACGGACGGCGGACGTCGATGGCGGTACAGCCCCCAGCGGCCTTCGTCCGGACACGATCGGAAGGGCACCCACGCGGCGAACCCACCACGCAGCAGGTGAGTCGGCGCGGGACCGAGGCATCGGAGCCGCGGACCGCGTCTGACATTCCGCAGGGCACGCCTGGTAACCCCTCCGATCGCGTCTGCATCGACGGCGCCGCGCCCCTCAGGGTCGCGGCGCCGTCGTCGTGCCGGGTCGCCTTAGGCTCGGCGCGTGGCCGCCGAACGCGTCGACGTACACACCGCACGGGAGATGATGCGTGCCGGTGACGTCGTGATCGACGTGCGCCGTCCGAGCGAATACGCCAACGGGCACATCGCCGGAGCGATCAACATCCCGATCGACGAGCTCGACCCCGCCCGATTGCCCGCCGGGCAGCTGCTCACCACCTGCTCGATGGGCGGTCGCGGCGGGCGCGCGGCCGACCTGCTCGATCGGTCCGGGCGCACCGCGTTCTCGATCGACGGCGGCGTGAAGGCCTGGCAGGCCGCCGGCTTCCCGATGGCGTTCGGTCCCGAGCCGTAGGTCACGCGCTCTGCCGTTGGAAGGTGCGGGTTCCCCACCACCCGAGCAACCCCGCGAGCCCGATGGTCACGAGCAAGCCGATCCACACGTGCGAATCGCCGAAGTCGCCGCGGAACAACGAACGGGTGGCATCCACGACGTAGGTGAGCGGGTTCGCCTGCGACGTGTGCCGCAGCCACGCCGGCGCCAGCGACATCGGCAACAGCACACCGGACAGCAGCAGCAACGGCAACGAGACACCCTGGATGAACGGCGCGAACGAGTCCTCGTCCTTCAGGATCAACCCCATCGCGTACGACGCGGCGGAGATCCCGAGCGCGAGCAGGCACACCAGCACGACGGACGAGACGACCCCGCGCCACGACGCGCTCAACCCGAACGGCAGCGCCACCAGCACCAGCACGATCGCCTGCACGCCGATCGTCACCATGTTGCTGACGGTGCGGCCCATGATGAGCGACGTACGCCGGGCCGGCGTCACCCGCTGCCGGTCGATCACACCCTCGCGCAGCTCCTGGATGATCCCGAAGCCGGCGAATCCGGCACCGAAGATCGCGAGTTGCAGCAGCAGGCCGGGCACGAAGATGCGCCATGCGCCGTCGCCGCCGAGACCACCGCCGGTGACGCTCTTGAGCAGCGGCCCGAACAGGGCGAGGTACAGGATCGGCTGGGTCAGCCCGAAGAACACCCAAACCGGGTTGCGCAGCAGGATCCGCATCTGCCGCAGGAAGATCACCCATGTCTCGGTCAGCATCACGCCGCCTCCTCTCGCAGCGACCGACCAGTCAGGGTCAGGAAGACGTCGTCGAGCGTGGGCCGGTTGACCGTGATCGACGTCGGGCTCAACGCTGCGGCGTCGAGAGCACGCAGCAGCGGCGCCACTGCGACCGCGCCTTCGTCGACGGTCACCAGCAATGCCGCTTCGGTCTGCACGACCTCGCGCACCGCGACCGCCTCGCGCACCACCCGCTCGGCCTGCGCGCGGTCGGACTCGGCGGCGAGCCCCAGGGTGACGACATCGCCGGAGATCCGGGCCTTGAGCGCATCAGGCGTGTCGTCGGCGACGATGCGCCCGTCGTCCATCACCATCACCCGGTCGGACAGGGCGTCCGCCTCGTCGAGGTAGTGCGTGGTGAGCACGACGGTCACGCCGAGGTCGTCGCGCAGCGAGCGGATGTGCTGCCACAGGTTCGCCCGGCTCTGCGGGTCGAGGCCCGTCGTCGGCTCGTCGAGGAACACCAACGGCGGCGAGTGCATCAGCCCGAGCGCGACGTCGAAGCGGCGCCGCTGACCGCCGGACAGTTCCAGCAGCGCGCGTCCCTCGAGACCGCCGAGGTCGAGACGCGGAGCAACCGCCTGCAATCGTTCGTACGCCGTAGCTTTCGACAGCCCCTGCAACCGCGCCTGGGCGACGAGTTCCTCGCCGACCAACGTGCCCGCGCTCGGCGCTGCACCCACCTGCGCGACGTAGCCGATCCGGCGCCGCACCTCACGCGGATCGCGGATCAGGTCGTGTCCTGCGACCGTTGCGGTGCCCGCGCTCGGCATCAACAACGTGGTCAGCATGCGCAGCGTGGTGGTCTTGCCGGCGCCGTTCGGGCCGAGGAGACCGACGATCTCCCCCGCACGCACGTCGACGTCGATGCCACGCACCGCGTCGATCGGACCTGCCTTGGTCTTGAAGCGACGCGCCAGTCCGCGCGCGGTGATCATGAGCTCGGTGGTCATCCGCCGACGGTCGCAGCCGATGAGCAATTGGTCAAGCTTGATTAAGCAGATACTGCGCCGCGGGCGCGATACTCCTGCGGGCTGACCCCGTAGTGGCGCTTGAACGCCGTGCTGAACGTGAACGGGCTGCCGTACCCGACCTGGCCCGCCACCCGCGCGACCGTCGCGTCGCCGCCGGCGAGCAGGTCGGCCGCGAGCGCGAGGCGCCAGGTGGTCAGGAACGCGATCGGTGACTCGCCGACCTGCTCGGCGAAGCGCCGGGCGAATGCCGCCCTCGACGCGCCCACGGCGGCGGCGAGCGTGCCGACCGTCCACGGCTGTTGCGGGTTGTGCTCCATGAGCCGCAACGCCGGGCCGACCACCGGATCGCCTTGCGCCGCATACCAACCGGGCGCCGCACTGCTCGGCCGGTCGAACCACGCGCGCAGGAACGAGACGAGCAGCAGGTCGAGCAGCCGGTCGAGCACGGCACTTTGCCCCGGGCCGTCCCGGCCCACCTCGAGGCCGAGCAGATCGACCACCGGTGAGTCCCAGTCCGACGGCGTCATGACCGCGACCTGCGGCAGCGCATCGAGCAACCGCCGGCCGACCTCACCGGGCTGATACGACCCGGTGAGCAGCACCGTCGAACCGGTCGAGCTGGTGCCCCACGTGCGCACACCCAGGCTCATCTGTTCGCCCAGATCGGCGCCGGTGAGGTCGGTGCACACCTGTCCCGGCCCGATGCGTACCTGCGGCGCGGTGCGCGCATCGTCGGCCACGGTGTAGTGATCCGGACCGCGGATCAGGACGACGTCGCCGGCAGCCAACCCGGTGGGACCGAGACCGTCGGGCAACAGCCACGCATCGCCGTTGACGAGCGCGACGACGGTGAGTGGCGCTTCGTCGGCGATCCGCAGGGACCACGGCGGATCGAGCACCGAGCGCAGGACGAACGCACCACGAGCCCGCGGCCCGTCGAGGAGTCCGGCGAGCGAATCCACCCGACAACGGTAGACGCAAACGAATGAATCCGAGTCGATCGGCTATGTCGACGCTCGCGAATGTCCCGTTGGCTGGTGCCATGACCGAAACGCAACGCATTCTCGCGATCGTCACGACCGTGTGCCTGGGCTTGTGCGCGGGCGTGTTCTTCGCCTTCTCGACCTTCGTCATGCCGGCGCTGCGCCGGCTGCCGGCCACCGGCGGCCTCGCGGCTATGCAGTCGATCAACAAGGCCGCTCCGACGCCGCTGTTCATGGCAGTGCTGTTCGGACCACTGATCCTGCTCGGGGTACTCGTGGTCACGGCGCTGCGGCGTCCGGGAGCAGCGACGGCATGGCTGGGTGCTGCGGCGGCGTGCTACCTCGTCGGCATCGTGCTCACCGCCGTCTACCACGTTCCGCACAACGACGCGTTGGCCAGGGTGCACGCGGACGACACTGCGGCCTGGCGGAGCTACTACTCGGGCTGGACCGCGTGGAACCACGTGCGCACCGTCGCGCTGACCGCCGCAACGACGTGCATGGCTCTCGCCCTGCGCGACAACTGACCTATTCCGACTCGAGAAAGCCGGGCTCGTCGACGAACCGGTACTTGCCGTCCTGCAGGCGTTTCATCAGACCGCGGGTCCAGTCGATCTCGGCCCGCTGCTTGCTCATCACGAAATCGAGGATCTCGCGCACGTGCTCGGGGACCTCGCCGTCGGCACCGGTCGCGCCGTCGCGGATCGTGCGAGCGAAGAAGGCCAGCGAGTCCTGTTGCCCGCGCAGGGTGCCGAGTCGGGCCTGCAGTGCGGCCGTCAATTCGTCCCGAGGCAGCCACAGCATCAGACACAGCGCCGGGATGAGCGGCTCGGCGGACGGACGCACCGACCACCACGTCTCGCGTAACAGGACCTGGAATTCCTTCTCGCCCTCGCCGGTGATCACGTACATCGTCCGCTCCGGGCGGCTCTCGCCGCTCTCGCGCGAGTGCACCGCGATGCACCCGTCCTTCTCCAGGGTGCGGATCGCGCTGTAGATCGAACCCGGCTTGATGTTCGCGAGCTCCTCCAGGCGCCAGGTGAGCAGCTCGCGACGGACGTCGTAACCGTGCACCGGCGCCATGATCCGGATCGCGCCGAGCACCAGCAGACGAGTCGCGGACATGCGAACAGACTATTCCACCTTGACTAGCTTGCGCGGGCCATCGACTCACAGATCGCCCGCGCCTCACGCGCGCCCCCGGCGATCGCCTCGGCACAGTGCACGAGCCATCGCGCGATGCCGTCCGGCGTCCCGCTGCGATAGGCCTCGAGCGCTTCCGGGTAGTCGGCACCCGCCTCGCGGTGCCCGACCTCGACGACGACGAGCGACTTCGGGTCCAAGCCACGTTCGATCAGCGTCAACCGAACGGCGGCCAGCGCGACGATGCCCGACACCGGCGCGAAGGCGTCCAGGCCGAGCAGCTCGCCGTGCACGATGCCGGCCACCACCGGCGCCGGCGCGCTCGTCGCGGCGAGCACGACGGCCAGCGTGTCCAGTCGTTGCGCCGTCCCCGGGGCCGGGCGACCCAGCTCATCGGCAGCGACGAGGTCGGCCGCGGCGAGCGCGTGCAACCGGGCCAGCGCCTGCCGAGGCGCGCGCGTCCAGACCTCGGCAAGACTGCCCACGACCGACTGCGCCCGCAACGCACCCTGCACGAAGGGGTCGTCAGCGGCGGCCCCGGAGCGCACCTGCGCCAGCGGCACCTCGCACCCGGCGAGCCACGCCGAGGCCCATGCGCCGCGCAGGGCCGACTCGGCCGAGACATCCGGTGACCGGCGGCGCAGGACCCGATTGCCGAGCAGCGCGTCGACCGCCTCCCGGGCGCGGCTCACGCCGGCCTCGACATCGGGCAGGTCGAGGAGCGGGGCGAGCGGGTCGGCGGCCACGAGGTCGCAGGGTAGTGCGCCGCGTGCCGCGGCCGCTTGGTGACGAGACCGTTGCGGCAAGTGGAATGATGCGCCGAAAGCCCGACTCCGCGACGAGAGGTTCGAACGTGACGGCGAGTCCGCGACCCGCGCCCGCCCAGGGCGGTTTTCCGGCATCCGGTCCGGTGCCGCAGGCGGTGCCAGACCCCGCGCCGCCGTCCCTGGGCAAGCTGGTCTCCGACGCGTCGACGCACATGTCGACGCTGGTGCGCGGCGAGATCGAACTCGCGAAGCTCGAGCTGCGGACCTCCGTCAAGAACGCGGGCACCGGCGCCGGCGCGTTCATCGGCGCGGCGGTCGTGTTCGTGTTCTCGCTGACCTTCGGCTTCCTCGCGCTCGCCGAGGGTCTGGTGGCCGCCGGATTGTGGCGCTGGGCCGCCTACCTGGTCGTCTTCGTGCTGCAGCTGATCGTCGTCGGCATCCTGGTGCTCATCGGAATGCGCAAGGTGAAGCGGGTGAAGGCGCCGGAGAAGACGATCGAGACCACCAAGGAGACCGTCGACTACCTCAAACAATCGCGAACGTCAGGGAAGTAAGCCACGTGGGGTTCGGGCCGCTCCCGGGAGCGCCAGACAGTTCGACCGTCCTCGTCGACGGACCATGGACGCACCGCACGGTGCGCGCCAACGGCATCGCATTGCACGTCGCCGAGGTCGGCACCGGCCCGCTGGTGCTGCTGATACACGGGTTCCCGCAGTTCTGGTGGGCCTGGCGACACCAACTCGTCGACCTCGCCGAGGCGGGATACCGAGCCGTCGCCGTCGATCTGCGCGGGTACGGCGCCAGCGACAAGCCACCCCGGGGGTACGACGCACCCACGCTCGCTGCCGACATGGCCGCCCTGGTCACGTCGCTCGGCGAGTCGGACGCGCTCGTCGTGGGTAGCGACCTCGGCGGCACGCTGGCCTGGACGATGGCTGCCTGTCACCCGCGGGTGGTGCGCGGGTTGGCGGTGCTCGGCGCCGCCCATCCGCTGCGGATCCGCGCCGAGCTCAAGCTCGGCGCCGGCTCGGCGCAGCGGCGCGCCTCGGCATTCGCGCTGCGCACCTTCCAGATCCCGCGCCGCGCCGAGCACCTGCTGTCCAGTCCCGACTCGCATTGGGTCCGCGAGCTGTTCGACCGCTGGACCGGGCCGCGTTGGCGCGGCACCCCTGCCTACGTCGCTGACGTCGAGACCTACGCGCAGGCGATGCGAATTCACCCGGTGTCCTACTGCGCGGCCGAGCACTACCGCTGGATGCTGCGTTCGGTGCCGCGCTCGGACGGCCGCCGGTTCGCCGCATCATTGCGCGTTCCGATCACGGCACCGGTGCTGCACCTGCACGGCGATTTCGACACCTGCGTCCTGCCGGCCTCCGCGCAGGGGTCAGGGCAATACGTCAGCGGAAAATACGAGTGGCGCATCCTCGACGGCGTCGGGCATTTCCCGCACGACGAGACACCCGAGTTCGTCAGCGGCGAGCTGATCCGCTGGGCGAAGGAGCACTGACCCTCATTCGCTGGTGCACGACTGCGTGCCCACTGCGGCGGTGCTCGCCCGCCCGCGCGCCGCGTCGGCGGCGATCTCACCGGCGGTGAGGACGAATCCCGTGTCGCTGGAGTCGAGCGAGCGGGCGAAGACCATCCCGAGTACCCGCCCGCTCGTGTCCACCAGCGGGCCGCCGGAGTTTCCGCTGCGCACCGTGCCCCGAACCGAGTAGATCTCGCGCTGCACGTTCTGGTCGTCATAGATGTCGCGACCCGACAACGTCGTCTGCGAGCGCACGCGGGCCGAACCGGCGGTGAACGGGCCGTCCTCGGGATAGCCGAGCACGACCGACGACTCGCCGGTGCTGGCCGCGGTGGTCCGGAACGGCAGGGACGCAGCGTTCAGCCGAGGCACGTCGAGCACCGCGACGTCGCGTTGCGGGTCGTAGAGCACCACCCTGGCGGCAAGCGTGTCGCCGTTCGTGGACTGCACGGTGACCTGCTTGGTACCGGCCACCACGTGCGCGTTGGTGAGCACCCGGTGCCGCGCATACACGAAGCCGGAGCCCTCGATCTGCCGGTCGCACGACGGCGCCTGCCCGTAGATCTTCACCACCGACGGATGCACCCGGTTGACCATGGCGGTGACGGCGGGCGACAGGTTGCTCGGCGGGTCGACGGGCACCAGCGACGTCGACGGCAGGTCGCCGAGCACCGGCGGGAATCCACTCTGGTCCAAGAACGTGCGCAGCGAGGCGTACACATGCCGCAGGTCGTCGGGCACCGCGTTGTTGACTGCCCGCACGATCTTCGACTGGCTGGCCTCGGCGGCCAGTTTGGGGAATGGCGAAGATGCCAGCGGCACCGCGATCATCCACGACACCAGCAGCACCGACAGCACCCCGAGCACCGCGCCGATCCCGGCGTCGAGCGGCCTGGCCCGGCCGGCGAGCAGCCGGCTGCGGATCATGCCCGCCAGGAACACCGCGGCGAGCTGCCCGGCCATCGCGCACACGAGCACACACACCACGGCCACCGGCACCTGAGCGCGCCCGTCGGCGATGTGCGACCCGAGCGGGCGGGCGAGTTGCGCACCGATCACCGCCCCGCCGAGGAACCCGACGAGCGAGCAGATCCCGACCAGCGCGCCGCTGCGAAAACCCGCAAAGCCGTAGGCGATCGCAAGCACGACGATGACGACGTCGAGGATGTTCACGACTTGAGGACCACCAGCACGCCGGTCTGGCCCTGCTTCGCGTGGATGGTGCACACGAACCGGTATCGGCCGGGCGAGGGCGCGGTGAACGTCACCTCACGCGATTGCTGCGGCTGCGCGAGCGGTACGTAGGCGCCCGGGATGCCGGTGACGTCGAGGTCGTGCGGAGGTCCGACGCCGTTGCCGGTCTTGTTCACCAGCACGATGTGCACCTTGCCCGGGTGCACCACGATCGTCGACGGGTGAAAGCGCAGGTCGACGCCCGTGGTGACCCGGACCTGCTGCACTCCGCCGCTGCTGGCGGCGGTGGTCACTCCCGTGTGCGGGCCCTTGTTGATGGTCGGCTCGGCGTTGGTACATGCCGCCAGTGAGGCAACCGCGGCGAGCAGGCCGAGGCCGCCGAGGACACGACGGCCGGCGAGCATGGCACGACGGTACCGGCGCTCGGACAGGCACCGGTGTGGCTCAGGTCCGGTGAGCGGGACCTGCTCAGCGGCCCATCAGCGCGGGTGGCAGCGGCCTGCGCACGTCCTGGTCCCAGGGCCGCGCCCAGCCACCGAAGGTGAGCAGCCGGTCGACCAGACCCGCGGTGAACCCCCATACGAACAGCCCGCCGGCCTCGAAGCCCGGTCCGATGAACCCGGACGGATGGGTGACGACGAATCGGTTCTGCGGGTCGGCGAGCTCGGCGACCGGCACCAAGGCCACCCGGGCGACCTCGGCCGCGTCCACCGCGCTCACCTCGTGCGGGTGCGTCCACCACGCCAGCACCGGGGTGACCACGAACTGGGTGACGGGGATGAAGACCGCCGGGAACTCGGCGACCACCTGGACCGACTCCGGGTCGAGGCCCACCTCCTCGCCGGCCTCGCGTATCGCGGCCTGCGCCGCCGACTCGCCCGGATCGAGCGCGCCGCCGGGGAAGGCGACCTGACCCGGGTGCTTGCGCATGTCGGCGGCGCGCTGCAGCAACAGCACGGCCGGGCCAGACCGGGTGTCGGCGAAGGTCATCAGGACCGCCGACTGCCGACCGGTCCCGTCGGCCGGTGGCAGGAACCGGGACAGGTCCGTCCCGTCGATCTCCCGGGTCCTGGCAGCCAGCGGCTGCAACCAGGTCGGGAGGTCCGTCACGTCTCCATCATCTGCTTCTCGCTCTTGACGAGCTTGGCGGCGGTCTCGTAATCGGTCGGCCCGGCCCCGAACGACGGGCACAGCCGCGCGATCGCGCAGGCCCCGCATGCCGGCTTGCGCGAGTGGCACACGCGCCGGCCGTGCCAGATCACCCGGTGGGAGAACATCGTCCATTCCTTCTTCGGGATGAGTCCCGCGACGACATGCTCGACTTTCACCGGATCGGTCTCGGCGGTGAACTCCCAGCGCCGCACGAGGCGGCCGAAATGCGTGTCGACGGTCAGGCCCGGGACGTCGAAGGCGTTGCCGAGCACGACGTTCGCGGTCTTGCGGCCGAAGCCCGGCAGGGTGACGAGATCCTGCAAGCGGTTCGGCACCTCGCCGTCGAATCGCTCCTCGAGCTGCTGGCCGAGCTTGATGAGCGAGGTGGTCTTGTTCCGGAAGAAGCCGGTCGGCTTGATCATCGCCTCGAGTTCGTCGCGGTCGGCGGCGGCGTACGCGGCAGCCGACCGGTACTTCGCGAACACCGCCGGGGTGACCTCGTTGACCCGCTTGTCCGTGCACTGGGCGGACAGGATGGTGGCCACGGACAACTCGAGCGGGTTGGTGAAGTCGAGCTCGCACCGCGCATCCGGGTAGAGGTCGGTCAGCTCCCGGTTGATCCGCCGGGCCCGGCGGGTCAGGGCGAGCGGGGTTTCGGCGGTCTTTGCGGCTGGGGACGGCACGCCGTCGAGCGTAGGGCGAGCGGGCGACGACGCAGGCTGCGGCACAATACGGAGTCATCATGCTCGGTTTCCTGCTGATCCTGTTCCCCTTCGGGCTGCTCGCCTTCGTGCTGCTCATGGGCCGGGTGGAGCAACCGCTGAGCCATACGAACGGCGAGAAGGAGATCGCGCGGTTCCTGGACACCGCCAACCGCGAGGAGCTGAACACCTTCGTCGAGGAGGGCACCGATTCCGCATTGCGCCGATTCCGGAATCGCTTGCGGCCGGCTCGGCACCGCAAGGGCTGGCGCAAGGCGCCGAACTGACTGGTCGGTATAGCACTAGACTCCCCGCGAGACTGTGACGAGGCTCGCATCGACGGTTACCGAGGAGCACACGTGGACGAGGTTCTGCGCCGGGCCGGGCTGTTCCAAGGGGTCGACCCGAACGACGTCGAGGCGCTCGCCGGCGAATTCGAGACGTTCGAGGCGCCGCGCGGCACCGTGCTGTTCAGCGAGGGCGAGCCCGGCGACAGCCTCTACATCGTGCTGGCCGGGAAGGTGAAGCTCGGCCGCCGCTCGCCCGACGGCCGGGAGAACCTCGTCGCGGTCTACGGGCCGGCCGACCAGTTCGGCGAGCTGTCCCTGTTCGACCCCGGGCCGCGGACCTCGACGGCCACCGTGGTCACCGACGCGCGGATCGCCCGGTTGCCGAAGGCCGCCTTGACGAAATGGGCCACCGAGCGGCCGCAGATCGCGCTGCAGCTGCTGCGGGTGGTGGCCCGGCGGCTGCGCCGGACCAACACGATGCTCGCCGACCTGATCTTCGTCGACGTGCCGGGGCGCGTGGCCAAGCAGCTGCTGCAGCTGGCCCAGCGGTTCGGCTCGATCGACGGCGGACAGCTGCGGGTCACGCACGACCTCACCCAGGAGGAGCTCGCCCAGCTCGTCGGGGCCTCCCGGGAGACCGTGAACAAGGCGCTGGCCGACTTCGCGTCCCGCGGCTGGCTGCGGCTCGAGGGCAAGAGCGTCGTGATCCTCGACCGCGAACGCCTCGCCCGCCGCGCCCGCTGACGCTGCTCGCCGCGGATCTTGATGCCGTAGCCCGGGCATACCCGGCTGCGCGCATCAAGATCGCCGGGTGGCTGTCCACAGGCACACCGGCGCAGCCACGCCCCGACCGCATTCCCGCGATGCTCGGTGGGGGTGACCACTGCCGCGGCGAAGCGCTGGGACGACCGCTGGTTGGCCGACTTCGCGGGAGTCGCGCATCGAAGTGAGCTCGCCGCGCGCGGGATCGACGCCGCCCATATCGCCAGTCAGGTCGCGGCGCGGCGCTGGGGCCTGATCGGCAGCGCCGTCGTGCTGCACAACAGCACGCCGACCCGCGCCCAGTACCAGCGCGTGGTCCTGATCAACTGCGGCCCCCGAGCGGTGCTCACCTCATTCACCGCGGCGCAAGCCTGGGGACTGCAGGGGTGGGAGCGCGATCAGGTGCATGTGCTCGCGCCCGCGGGCACTCGCCGGCCGCAGTTGCCGGGTGTCGTACTGCACCGCACCGGAAACTGGCAACGCGTCGACGTCACCCGCATCTCTCGTCGACACCGCCTCGCGCCGGCGCTCGTGCTCGCGGCAAGCAGCTTCGCGCAGTCCCGGCCCGCCTGCGGGCTGTTCGCCGCGGCGGTCCAGCAGCGACTGATCGGGCCGGGCGAGCTCGCATCGGCGGTTCGGGACGCAACCCGCACCCGGCACCGAGCCGCCTTGCTTGCTGCGGTGGCAGACATCGCGCAGGGCGCCGAGGCACTGAGCGAGATCGACTTCGCCCGCCTGTGCCGCCGGTACCGGCTGCCCACCCCGACACGTCAGGCAGTCCGGGTCGAACCGTCGGGCCGGCGCCGCTACCTCGACGTGGAGTGGCGGCTCCCCGACGGCCGGGTGATCGCGGCTGAGATCGACGGCGCGCTCCATCTGACCCCGCGCCGCTGGTACGACGACGCGCTGCGGCAGAACGAGATCGTCATCAGCGGGACCGTCGTGCTGCGCTTCCCCAGCGTCGTGGTGCGCGACGCTCCCGAAACTGGTCGCCCATCAGCTGCGCCGGCTCCTCCGGCCGGCCTCAGCACGGCGATCTTGATGCGGGAGCCGCGGCATACCCGGCCCGGCGGCATCAAGATCGCAGATAGTCCAGCTGCGCGCGCACCGACAACTCCGCGGCCCACCACACGGCCTGGTCGACGTCGGCGTAGACGAGCTCGACGATCTGGCGGGCGGTCGCGTCCGGGCCGAGCACGACCAGCGCATCGCGCACCTGGTCCAGGCGCTGCGCGCGGTGGGCCAGGTACTCCTCGGCGATCGCCTCGAGCGAGGGCAGGTCGGGGCCGTGCGCGGGCAGCACCGGCACCGCGCCCAGGTCGCGCAGCCGCCGAAGCGACTCCAGGTACGCGCCGAGGACGCCGTCCGGGTGCGCCACCACCGTCGTGCCGCGACCGAGGATGGTGTCGCCGGTGAGCACGCCGGCGCCGTCGGCGAGCACGAACGACACCGAGTCCGCGGTGTGGCCCAGGCGTGTGCAGCACGTGCACCTGCACGCCAGCGGCACCCACCTGCTCGCCGTCGACGAGCGGCGCCGCCGCGCCGTGGCAGTGCTGCGGGTCGAATGCGCGGATCGGCGCGCCGGTGGCCTCGTGCAGCGCCGCCGAGGCGCCGGTGTGGTCGTGGTGCCCGTGGGTGATCAGCACCAGCTCGATGTCGCCGGCCACCGCGCGCACCGCGTCGAGATGGGCCGGGCCGTGATCGCCGGGGTCCACCACGATCGACGCCGACGACCCCGGCGCGCGCAGCAGCCAGGTGTTGGTCCCGTCGAGCGTCATCGGGCCCGGGTTGTCCTGCAGCACGACCCCCGCCTGCGGCAGCACCGGGCGCAGTTGTTCGTAGGCGGGATGGGTCAACGCACGTTGCTCCGCGGGATCGCGACCGTGGAGCCGTCAGGCAGGACGACCGACGGCGAGCCGTCGTCGGCGATCCGCAGCCGGGGGCGCACCGGGGTCAGCGAGCGCGCATCCGACGCGGCCATCGCGTCGGCCACGGTGGCGAACTCCTGCAGCGAAACCAGTGTCGCCATGGTGGGCGGCATGAGCCCGCGCTCGCCGCGCTGCGCCTGCTCGATCGCGGCGTCGACGGCTACCCACTCGGCCGAGCTCGCTTCGGTGGTCACCGCGCTCGCGTCGACACCCTCGGGCAGCGCCGCGATGAAGAACCGGGCGTCGTAGCGGCGGGTCTCGCCGGCCGGGGTCACCCACCGCGCCCAGGGACGCAGGGCACCGGCGTCGACGGCGAGCCCGCGTTCGCGCAGCAGGCCTCCGAACGAGATCCGGCCGCCCTCGACGTCGGCGCGGGCCGAGCTCAGATCCGCGGGCGGCACGGTGACCAGCACGCCCGTCTCCTCGAAGATCTCGCGCACCGCGGCACCGATGAGGCCGTGCGCAGCCGGCTCGTCGCACTCGAAACGCACCGCGATGTACGCGACGTCGGCGCCGTGCAGCGGCAGGTGCTCGTCGTCGTCGTCCACCCGGCCGCCGGGGAACACCGACATGCCGGCCGCGAAGGCCATCTGCCGCACCCGGGTGAGCAGCCACACCTCGATACCCGCGGCGCCGTCGCGCAGCAGCACCACGGTGGCGGCATCGCGGATCGGGACCTGCTCGGTCACGCCAATTCCACGATCAACTCGACCTCCACCGGCGCGTCGAGCGGCAGCGAGGCGACCCCGACGGCCGATCGGGCGTGCGCGCCGGCGTCGCCGAACACCGCGCCGAGCAGTTCGCTGGCGCCGTTGACGACCACCGGATGACCGGTGAACTCCGGCGCGCTCGCGACGAAACCCACCACCTTGACCACGCCGGCGACCGCGTCCAGCCCGACCAGGGCGTCGATCGCGGCCAGGCCGTTGAGCGCGGCCTGCCGGGCGAGATCCTTCGCGTCCTCGGGTGTGACCTGCGCGCCCACCTTGCCGGTGCGCGGCAACGCCCCGTCGACCATGGGCAGCTGACCTGCGGTGAACACCAGCGAGCCGCTGCGGCGCGCCGGGACATAGGCGGCGAGGGGCGCGACGACGGGCGGCAGCTGCAGGCCGAGTTCGGCGAGGCGCGACGAGGGTGTGGTCATGCGGCGACCGTATCCACCGCGTCGACACCGCGTCGACGGCAGGGAGTCTCCGCGGCGATCCCCCGGCCACCGTGGGTGACCAGATGTCTCTACGCTGACCGGATGGCCGCCACTCGCGCCGCAAGCGCGTTCGTGCGCGGCATCTCGACGCGGACCCGGCTGCACGTCGTCACCGGGAAGGGCGGCACGGGCAAGACCACCGCGGCCGCCGCGCTCGCCCTGGCACTCGCCGACACCGGGCGTTCGGTGCTGCTCGTGGAGGTGGAGGGCCGGCAGGGCATCGCCCAGCTGTTCGGGGTGCCGCCGATGCCCTACGAGGAGACCCGCCTCGCCCAGGTGGGCAACGACGGCGAATTGGTCGGGCTCGCCGTCGACGCCGAGCAGGCGATGATCGAGTACCTCGACATGTTCTACGGGCTCAAGCGTTCGGCCCGCGGGCTGAAGAAGATGGGCGCGGTCGACTTCGTCACCACCCTCGCCCCCGGGCTGCGCGACGTCCTGCTCACCGGCAAGGTGAAGGAATCGGTCGTGCGCAGCCGCGACGGCAAACCCGTCTATGACGCGGTGGTCCTCGACGCCCCGCCGACCGGGCGGATCGTCCGCTTCCTCGACGCCACCAAAGAGGTGGCGAAGCTGACGAAGTTCGGGCCGATCAACAGCCAGAGCGAAGGCGTCATCAAGCTGCTGCACGGCGACAAGACAGCTGTGCACATCGTGACGCCTGCTCGAGGAGATGCCGGTCCAGGAGACCCTCGACGCCGCGGCCGAGCTGGGCGAGCTGGGCTTCCGGCTCGGGGTCCTCATCGTCAACCGGGCCCGCCCCGCGCTCGTCACCGCCGGGCTGATCGGCGAGGACGGCGCCGTCGACGACGCCGAGCTGCGCGCCGGACTGCAGGTCGCCGGGGTGAGCGCCATCCATGCCCCGGCCCTGGCGCGGGAGATGGCCGACTACGCCCAGCGGCAGCGGCTGCAGGAGGAGAACGCCGCCCGGCTGGACAGCCTGGACCTTCCGCGGGTGGAGTTGCCCGACCTCAACCCGCCCATCGAGCTCGGCGAGCTGCGCGACCTCGCGGCCTGCTTCCGGCAAGGCGCCGGCTCGTGAGTGCGGCTCCGCTCGACGTCGCGGCCCTCGTTCGGAATCCCGAGACCCGGGTCGTCGTCACCTGCGGCAGCGGCGGGGTGGGCAAGACCACGACCGCCGCGGCGATGGCGCTCATCGGGGCCCGCGCCGGCCGGCGCACGGTGGTGCTGACCATCGACCCGGCGCGCCGACTGGCCCAGTCGATGGGGTTGGAGGAGCTCGACAACACCCCCCGGGTGGTCAAGGGCGTCGCCGACGATCACCTGTTCGCGATGATGCTGGACATGAAGCGGACGTTCGACGACGTCGTGCTCGAGCACTCCTCCGCCGAACGCGCCGAGCAGATCTTCGCCAATCCCTTCTACCAATCGCTGTCGTCCTCGTTCGCCGGCACGCAGGAGTACATGGCGATGGAGAAGCTCGGGCAGCTCGTGGCCGCCGACGAGTGGGACCTCATCGTCGTCGACACGCCGCCGTCGCGCTCGGCGCTGGACTTCCTGGACGCGCCGAACCGGCTGGGCCGCTTCCTCGACGGGCGGATGGTCCGGCTGCTCACCGCCCCGGCGAAGGCCGGCGGGAAGGCCTATCTCAAGTTCGTCACCGTCTCGGTCGGAGTGGTCGCCCGCGCGTTCACGAAGGTGATCGGCGGCGATCTGCTCAACGACCTGTCGACGTTCGTCAGCGCGCTCGAATCGATGTTCGGCGGATTCAGGGAACGCGCACAGCACACGTATGAGTTACTCAAAGCTCCGGGAACGGCCTTCGTGGTGGTCTCGGCCCCCGAACCGGACGCGCTGCGAGAGGCGTCCTACTTCGTGGAGCGGCTCTCGGCCGAGCACATGCCGCTCGCCGGGATGATCGTCAACCGCACCCGCATCACCGCCCCGGTAGCGGGCGGCAAGCCGTTGCGGGCGGCCCGCGCCGAGGCCGCCGCCGACGTGATCGCCGACCGGTCCGACGAGGTCGACGAGACAGCCGCGGCCCTGGCGCACGCCGCACTGCGGGTGCACGCGGAGATCGCCGAAGCAGCCGAGCACGACGCCCGGATGACCAAGCGATTCGCCTCGGCGCACCCCACCGTCGCGCTGGTCGCGGTGCCCGCGCTGCCCGTCGACGTCCACGATCTGGCGGGCCTGGACGCCATCGGAGGCCTGCTCGGCGCCTGAGCCGGGCCCGAGATGTGGGCGGCCCGGGGTGATTTGCCCCGTACCCTGTCCCCGTGGCAGCCGTAGCAGGACGACCCAACCGGTGGGGGACCATCGCGAAGCTCCTCGTCGCGTTGATCGCAACCGGGGTGCTGGTGGCGGGGCTGTTCATGCCCTTCGTGCTGGGCTCCGGCCTGCTCGCCCGCAACGAGGCCAACAAGTGGCTCGACACCTCCTGCACCCTGCAGGAGACCAAGCCGCCCCAGCCGACGACGCTCTACGCCAACGACGGCAAGACCGTGCTGGCCCGCCTGTTCACCCAGGACCGCAAGCCGGTCGAGCTGGACCAGGTGCCGCAGTACCTGCAGGACGCGCTCATCGCCACCGAGGACCGCCGCTTCTACAGCCACCACGGCGTGGACCTGCGCGGCCTGATCCGCTCTGCGGTCAACACCACCAGCGGTGACACCCAGGGCGGCTCGACGCTGACGATGCAGTACGTCAAGCAGATCCGCTACTACCAGGCCGGCGACGACAAGAAGAAGCAGCAGGCCGCGATCGCGCAGACGATCCAGCGCAAGATGGAAGACGCCAAGTGCGCGCTGGAGATCGAGGGCCCGAAGCACGAGAGCAAGCAGACGATCCTCAAGAACTACCTGAACATCGCGTTCTTCGGTGAGCACGCCTACGGCATCCAGGTGGCCGCCGAGACCTACTTCGCCCGTCCGGTGTCCAAGCTGACGCTGGCGCAGTCCGCGCTGCTGGTCGGCATGCTGCGGGCGCCGACGGCATACGACCCCTTCTACAACCTCGCCGCCGCCAAGCAGCGCCGCGACGAGGTGCTGCAGAACCTCGTCGACGTCGGCAAGTTGAGCCAGGTCCAAGCCGACCAGCAGAAGGCCACGCCGGTCGCGCTCGCCACCAAGGCCCCGCCGCTCGTGAAGCAGGGTTGCGCGAACGCCGACACGAACATCTCCAACGCCGCCTTCTTCTGCGAGTACGCGGTCAACTGGCTGCGCAACGTCGACAAGATCAGCGAGAGCCTGCTCGAGACGGGCGGCCTCAAGATCATCACGACGATCGACCCGAAGATCCAGAACAGTGTGCAGAAGGGTGTTTCCGCGGCGATACCGGCCACCTCGCCGATGACCGCTGTGCTGCCGGTCCTGGACCCGAAGACCGGCAACGTGCTGGCGATGGCCTCCAGCAAGACCTACGGCGCGGCCAACCGGACCCAGACCGAACAGCCGATCTTCACGAAGTACACCGCGAACGGTGCTTCCACATTCAAGCTCTTCCCCCTGCTCGCGGCGTTGCAGACCGGCGTGCCGAGCGGTTGGCAGTTGCAGACCACCGGCAACCAGGGCACCTACCAGTCGAAGAACTGCGTCACGAAGAGCAACGCCCGCAACGGTGACGCCAGCATCAACTACGACGCCCTCGAGACGTTGAAGACCGCGACCGAGAAGTCGTCGAACACGTACTTCGTCGCGCTCGCCGACAAGCTGCTCGGCTGCCACCTCGCCCCGATCGTCGACATCATGTCCAAGCTCGGCATGAAGGGCATGCAGCAACCGAGCGACATCGCCCACCAGACCTGGGCGCAGGCGATCGTGGGCAAGCAGCGGGCGCAGGCACTCACGCTCGGCCAGGTCCCGACCAGCCCGCTCGAGCTGGCCGGCGCGTACGCGGCGATCGCCAACAAGGGCTTCTACAACACGCCGGCGCCGATCGTGTCGATCAAGACCCAGAGCGGCTCGGCGCTGCAGGTGAAACGCACCCCCGGCGTGCAGGCGGTGGCGCCGCAGGTCGCGGCGCAGGCGGCGCAGATCCTCAAGGGGGACACCGACTCGCAGAACGGCACGTCCCGGACGAAGTTCACCAGCTGGTACAGCGACCACTCCGAAGCCATCGCGGGCAAGACCGGCACCAACGAGTCGACGAAGAAGAACCAGAACGGCTCGATCTGGTTCGTCGGCATGACCCCGAAGCTGGTGGCCGCGAGCGGGCTGATCAACTTCGATCTGTCGAGCGCACCGTCGAGCGGGCTGCCCGGCGAGAAGACCGGTGCCGCTTACGGTGACTACGCGGCGAAGGTGTGGCTGAGCGCGCTCAAGCCGACCCTGAGTTCACAGACGTGGTCGTGGCCCGACCCGGACCAGGTCGACGGCGACATCGTCCCGAACGTCCAGGGGCAGACCATCGACGCCGCCCGCAAGACCCTGGCAGACGCGCACTTCAAGATGACGGTGCTCGACGAGGCCGATCAGCTCTTGTGCCCGAGCAGCCAGCCGCTGGAATCGGTGGCCTACTACGGCCCGAGCAAGGCGTTGCCCGGATCGACGATCACCGTGTGCCCGAGCAGTCAGGTGCCCGCCTACCAGCCGCCACCTCCCCCGAAGATCATCGTCCCGGTCCACAACAACACCAAGACCAAGACCAAGACGAAGACGAAGACCGCCGGTGGCAACGGCAGTGGGAACGGCGGGAACGGGAACGGCAACGGCAACGGCAACGGGACCGCCGGCGCCGGGCGGCACCGGCCCCGCCACTAGCTCCCGGCGAGCTGGCGGCGCACCTCGTCGCTGACCCGACGCCCGTCGGCGCGCCCGGCCACTCTGGGCTGGACCAGCTTCATCACGGCGCCCATCTGGCGTGCCTCGGTGGCCCCGGCCTCTGCGATGGCGGCGCTCACGAGCGTCGTCAGCTCGGCGTCCTCGAGCGGCGTGGGCAGGTACCTCGCCAGTACCGTCTCCTCCGCGAGTTCGCGGTCCGCGAGCTCCTGTCGACCGGCCGCGGCGAACGCCTCGGCCGCCTCGCGGCGCTTCTTGGCCTCCTTGGTCAGCACCTTGAGCACGTCGCCGTCGGACAGCTCGCGCGCGACCTTGCCGGCGACCTCCTCGGTGGTGACCGCGGTCAGCGCCATCCGCACGGTGGCGGTGGTCAATTCGTCGCGTGCCTTCATCGCGGTGTTGAGATCTGTCTGTAGCCGCGCTTTGAGGTCAGCCATGCCGACCACGCTACCGACGTCGGTGCTCCGTACGCTGGGCACATGTCTTCGCTGCCGCGCGCCGTGCTGACCGCGGGTGCCGCCGGTGGCGCGGTGCTCGCGTACGGCGGGCTGTACGAGCGCAATGCCTTCACCGTCAGGTATTTCGACGTGCCGGTGCTCGCCGCGGATGCCGCGCCGCTGCGCATCCTGCACATCACCGACCTGCACATCACGCCGCCGCAGCGCCGCAAGCAGGAGTGGATCCGCGGCCTGGCCGACCTGCGACCCGACCTCGTGATCAACACCGGCGACACGTTGTCGGCGGAGAACGGCATCCCGGCGGTGATGCGGGCGCTGGAGCCGCTGCTCGAGTTCCCGGGCGCGTTCGTGCCGGGCAACAACGACTACTACGTGCCGAAGCCGAAGAACCCGATCCGCTACTTCTTTCCCGACGACCGCCCGCCGCACGGGCCGCAGCTTCCCTGGCCGGCGCTCGCCACGGCGATGTCGTCGTCGGGCTGGGTCGACCTCACCCACGTCAGGACCACGCTGAAGGGCGGTTCGTCGTCCGTCGCGCTCGCCGGCACGGACGACCCGCACCTGAAGAAGGCCAGGTACTCACTCATCGCCGGGCCCGCGGACGCCGCTGCCGACGTGCGGGTCGGCGTGATCCACTCCCCCGAGCCCGAGCTCTTGTCCTCGTTCGCCTCCGACGGCTACGACCTGGTGCTCGCCGGACACACCCACGGCGGTCAGGTGCGGGTGCCGTTCGGCCCGGCGATCGTGACGAACTGCGGGCTGGACCGGCGGCGGGCCCGCTGGCTGCACCAATGGGACGACGGGATGTACTTCCACGTCGGCGCCGGTCTCGGCACCAACCCTTTCGCGCCGGTCCGCATCGCCTGCCGCCCGGAAGCGACCCTGCTCACCCTGGTGCCGCGCCGGTAACTCGCCTTCGGTGGCCCAGGTATGCTGGCTCGGTTGCAGCCGGGGTGTGGCGCAGCTTGGTAGCGCGCTTCGTTCGGGACGAAGAGGCCGCAGGTTCAAATCCTGTCACCCCGAATCCTGTCACCCCGACCAATCCGAGGCCCTAGATTCCGGGCTTCCCGATCACCGATCGACGATCGCCGGCGAGCCGGTACGAGGGACTGCAAACAGAGTTGCAAACAAACGGGCTGCTGAGCTTGTCGCCTGCGACTGTTTGAGACATCGAGAGTCGGGCGGCAACGGTCGAGACTTCGATCAAGACTCGGGCAGGTCGAGGTCGGCGGTCAAGAACAGACTCGCGATGCGCTCGGCCTCGGCTCGGTCCATTTCAGGGACGCTTTCGGTATAGACCTGCAGCGTGAAGGCGACGGACGCGTGCCCGATTCGGGCGCTCACCGTCTTCGGGTTTACGCCGGCGCGCAGGGCCATCGTGGCGTAGGTGTGTCTGATGTCGTGGAGTCCGATGTGTGGGAGCCCGGCCCTGTCGACGAGCCGGTTGAACTGGCGGGTGATGGTGTCGGGGTAGATCTTGCTGCCATCGGGCCAGCAGAACAGCAGTCCGTGGTCCACGTATGCGTCGCCGTATTCCGCGTGCTCGCGCGCGAGCATGTTGAGGTGCCCGCGTAGCACGCGGGCGGTGATCGGGTCGAGGGCAAACGTGCGGACGCTGCTCGGGCTCTTTCCGTCCGAATCCTGTGCACGGCCTGCCGCGACGACCCGCGTCGGCCCGACGGAGAGTTCAAGAGCATCCAGGTCGAGCCTGGCGAGATGAGCTCCGGCCACCTCGGAACGCCGAACGCCCGTCGTCGCGAACAGCAGCCACATCGCGTAAAGCCGTTCTTCCCGCGCGGCGCGGAGGAACGCGGTGAGTTCGGTCGGCTTCCATGTCGTCCGTGTCGATCTCGGAACGCGAGGCCGGGTGGCGTGCGGGACGGGATTGTCGTGGATCACGTGCCACGCCTTGCTCGTGGCGTCGTTGAACGCCGCACGCAGCATGATGTGGATGCTCGCGATCGTCTTGGCCGACAGTCCGTTTCCAGCCTTGGGAAACCGGCCGGAACGATAGCGGGCCAGCGCACGCGCTCCGGAGGAGCGGCCGACATCGCCCACTCGAGCCAGTTCGGTCGCGCTGACCGTATGCCCTGCCTTTGTCCGGAGTCTCCAGTGTTCGAACATGACCGCGTTGGCGTCACGCTTGCGTCTGCCCGACTCGAACAGGCGCCGGTACAGCTCGCTGATCGTTTGCGGCTCGATATCGCGCATCCTGCGCTGCCCGATGTGCGGGATGACGTACGCGTTCGCCAGCGCTGTGTAGTTCGCGTGCGTGGTCGGCTTAACTTCGACCTTGATCGTGTCGAGCCAGCGGCTCAGGAACTCAGCGACGGTCAGGTTGACTGGCTTGACGAAGGTGCCGTCACGTAACGCGGCGTTCGCCTCGGCGAGCGCGTCCCACGCCTCATCCTCGGTGGGGTACCCGCTTCCCCACTGCTGCCGACGCTTCCCGGTGACTAGGTCGGGGCTGATGTCAACGACATACGACCACTTGTTTCCACGACGAAAGACGGTTCCGCGTATCCCGCGGCGCGGTTTCCGACGTGTCACACTGCCTCCAGAAACTCCCGTAGCCGTGCGGTGACGACGTACAACCGGCCCCCCAGCCGAACCGTCGGAAGGTCATCGCACGCCGCGTATCGATACGCTGAGGCGCGGCTAATGCCGAGGACGTGCGCAGCCTTAGATACCGAGATCAACGCCGGCAACTCGTCGAGTGCGGGCGGTAGCTGGTGCTGATCGTCGTCCGATATCGACGCACCGCCCACGGCCGGCTCGACCTCACTTGATGTGGACGCCGACAACGCGGCGAGTACGAATCCGAGTTGGCGGCGCAGATCAGCAACGTCGGCCTCAACACCAACGACCCGATGATCTTCGCGCGCTGTTGTACCGCCCATCACGACTCCCGTCAAAACCCGACGTGTACCCGGCTCGCATCTGTCGACGACTGCCGGCGAGCGGCAGGGTCGACCGATTGTTGACGCGGCTTGCTGCTCATGGTTTCGGTATGACCGCGCACCGCGGTTAGTACTTCATGCGTGCGACCCTCGGCATTCACGCCATCGGCAAGACGAGCGAGGGCTTGCCCCGCCGCAGTAGCGAACCGCCGCGTCGCTGCCTCGCCGGACACGTTGACCGCCTCTGCTGCGAGCTGCCGGATGACCGTGGGGAGGACCATGACGGTCTCCGTATTCGGATCACGGCTGCGCGCGGCGGCAACGTGCCCAGCGAGGATGCGCTCCGCGAGCAGGCCACCGGCCGGGGTGGGCTTGACGGCATCGTCGGGTAGGTCCAGGCAGCCTTTGCGGGTGAAGGCGCAGAGCGCAGCTGTGCCCCGCTCGCGGAGCCATGAAGCGGGGTCATGGCCATCGGGAAGGACGGTGACGATCGTTTCGCGGCCGTGGCTCATGAGGGCGCGGATCCATTTCTCGGCGGCGGCCAGGCCGGCCTCGTCGCCGTCGGCGCACACCAGCGGTGGCCGGTCGCTGATCGCGAGGACGAGTGCAGCTTGGGTGGCAGTGAGGGCTGTGCCGGACGGGGAGACGGGCGCGTAGTAGCGCGACTTGCCCGCGAGGGCGGCGTTGCCGGCGATGGCGAGGGCGTCGAGGGAGCCTTCGCAGACGATGACGGTGGCGTGTGGGTCGAGCGGGAAGACGGTTGGCCGGTAGACGGCCGAGCCTTTGTGGAAGGCGACGGTGTCGGCGGTGTTGAGGTACTTCTGGTTGGCGGTCCCGGTCACGTCGCGGCCGTAAACGCCGATCACGCGGCCGTGCTGGTCGCGGACCGGGATGATCAAGCGGCGGCGGAACCGGTCGGTGAGCTGCCCGTCACGGCGGGCGCCCCAGCCCGCGTCGACGATCTCGTCGTCGGTGAACCCTCGGCTGCGCAGACTGGTGACGAGCCCGTCGGGCTGGTAGGGCGTGTGCCCGGCGACAGGTTGGCGCAGTTCAGTTTCCAGAGCGGTCACGTCGATCCCGCGCGAGTGGAGGTAGGCCCGGCCGCGCTGGGCGAGCTTCGGCAGGGACAGGTAGCGCCAGGCCGCGGCGTTGGCGGCCATCACCCGCTGGTAGGGGGTGCGGTTCGGGTCAGGCCGCTCCGCCGCGGAACCGGCCGACGCGGCGGCGACGTGCGGGGCGGTGCCTTGGGCGAGAGCGGCCGGGTGGAGCGGGCGCCCGCTGTGGAGGATGTCGGCGATGGTGCGCAGCGAGGAGACGCCCTCGACCTGGCGGACCAGTTCGAGCACGTCGCCTCCGGCGCCGCAGCCGAAGCAGTGCCACCGGTCAGTTTGCGGGTGCACGATGCAGCTCGGCGTGGAGTCGCGATGGCCGGGGGTCGGGCAGGAGATCATGTAGTCGGCTGCGCCGTCCCACCGGGCGGGCGGGTTGATCCCGAGGCGGCCGAGCACGTCCACGAGCGGAGTGCTCGGCCCGCACCCGGGCGAGCTCGGTGTCGGTGAGCAGCGGGGCCATCGGCTCAGGCGGGTTTCTCGCAGACCACCGCGGAGGTGGTCTGGGCTGCAGCGACGGGTTCCGCAACGTCGGCCGGGTCGCTGTCGCGGTTGCCGATCGACCAGGACGCTCGAGGGACAAGCCGTCGTGGTGCTCGGCGGCCGCGGGCCATTGGTCGTCGCTCCGGTCGCCGGCGGCGCCGTCAGCGCGTTGTACGCGGCGGATCAGGCTGGCGTGCCGTACCCGCCGTCCCCAGTCGGTCGCCTTGTGGGAGCGGTGCAGCGGCGTCATGCCCGCCCGCTGCTCCCACACGAGAATCGGTTCGGCCTCATCGCCGCGCTTGCGTTCCAGCGACTGCCGTTTGGTGAGCCGGTCGCCTGTTTCGGTGTGGTTGGCGTGCCAGCGGTCGGTGCGGTCGTTGCGCGCCAGCCAGCGGGCGTAGCCGGTACGCAGGTCGGCCCGTTGGCGGACAGGTCGCGGTCCTCGCTGTGCGGGCAGGCGTGGGTGATGGGCCAGGTCGTCGTGGCTGCCACGGCCGGGGCTCCCTGTCTCGGCCCGCCTCGGGCCGTCACCGGGTAGGCGCGGACGTCCTATCGACGCCTCCAATGGCTTGGGTGTCGTTGTGGCCGTTGGTGGCGCGGCGGGCGAGGTCGTCTTTGACGAATGCGGCGAACTCGGCGTCCGGGTTGCTGCGGACGAGGTCGGGGGGTGGGTGGCCCTTGCCGGGGACGGTGCAGGTGAACCGTTTGATCCAGCTGTCCCAGCGGGCTTCCATGTCGCGGAAGGCGCGGTGCCACTCGACGGCGGCCGAGGCTGGCGAGCTGGCGGTGTAGCAGGCGCGTTCGTGGTCACGCAAGGCGAGCAGCGCTTCGACGAGGTCGTTGTGCCGGTACCAGCAGTCGGGGATGCGGGCGGTCAGGTGCGGGAACCGGGCCCGCAGCCGGTGCACCCACGCGGCGAGGGAGGGCCAGTCGAATTCGACTAGGTCGGGGTCGCGGGTGGGCCAGTAGATCGGGCCCTCCAGCTCGTCGAAGTCGCCACCGTCGGCCGCGAGCCGGGCGGACAGTTCGGTGAGGGCCGCGACGACGGGCGAGTCGTTGGCCGCGCGACCGGCCCGTCGCCGCCGGCGGCGGGGCTCATGCCGCCGCTCCGTGCCGTGTCGGCGGTAGAGGCACCAGCAGATGGGCGCACAGCGGAGGGCGCCGAAGCGGACCGCGCTCGGCTTGTTCGCCGGCGCGCCGCCGCCGCGGGTAGCTGGCGTCGTGCAGGTCGTGTCCGCATAGCCGCCACGGCTGCAGCCGGCGGGCGGCCCGGCGGGAGCCGGGGCGGGGTGGGCGCATCACGCGCGCCGCGGACGGCGTGGAGTGGTCGGCGTGCTGGCCGGTGGGGTGGGGCGCGGCTGCGGCCGCCGTGCGGATGGCGGCTTCGCGCTGGTCTCGTGCGGCCGCGAGCACGTCGCCGTCGGCGCGGTCGGTCCAGGCGTGCAGCCGCATCATGATCGGCGGGGCGGAGCGCAGCAGCAGCACGGCGTGGCCGAAGGGCAGGGTGCGCAGTTGGCCGGGCTCGAGGATCGGCTTGTCGAGGGTGGAGGTCGAGAACGAGCGGGTGCCGTCGTGGCCCCAGGTGGTGTTGATCTGGTGGTGTTCGCGGGTGCCGATGAGCGCGGACAGGTCGCGCAGGTCGTCGGCGTTGCCGGAGCCGCCGAGCACGATCTTGACGATCGCGGAGTCCCAGATCGCCTCGGCCTCGTGCTGTCCCCACCGCGAGCGGGCCTGGGCCAGGGACTGCAGCACGACCAGCGTGGTGATGCCGGTGCCGCCGCCCTCGCTCATCAGCGACGGCAGGGACGGGAGCGGGTAGTTCGCGGCCTCGTCGAGGATCAGCGCGAGCGGCGGGTCGAGCCGCGCCCGCGGGGACGCGGCGGCGAGGCGGCGGGCGGCCTCGACGATGTCCTCGACGAACGCGGCGACCAGGCCGGCGGTGGCCGACGCGCCGGTGGCGGTGCCGAGCAGGTACAGGGTGCCCCGCTCGCGCAGGAACCCGGCCGGGTCGAACTGTTCGCCCTCGCGCGGGCTGAGCCGCGTCGAGGACGGCGGGGTCGGCCAGCGGCGCGAAGGTGTTGGCCACCATCGCCCAGGTCGAGTCGCGGGTGCGCGGGTCGGCGGACAGGATCGCGTCCAGCGCCGCGGCCCAGGCCGGCGCCGCGCGCGGTGCTGACCGCAGGATGTCGACGGCGTCCTCCGCGGCGACCGGGGACAGCGACCAGCGGTACAGGTCGGCCGGCGGGCGCCGGCCGAGCGCGGCGGCGTGCAGCAGGCAGCGCACCGCGGTGTAGCACTGCTGGGCCCAGAACGAGCCGTTCTCCACCCCGTCGGCCGGGGTCGGCGCACAGCGCCTTGGCGCGGATCATCGCGGTCTGCGGGTTCTCGCAGCCGCGGATCGGCGACCACCTCGTCGCCGACGCGATACCGGGCGCGAGGTGCTGCGGGTCGAACACCGCGACCGGCGGCCGTCGCGCGCGCGGGCGGCGATGGTGGCGGCGAGGTTGTCCGGCCGGGTCGCGGTCGTGACGACCGCGCCGGGCGCGTCGAGGATCATGGGGATCACCAGTGTGCAGGCCCTTGCCCGAGCGGGGCGGGCCGAGCAGGATCATCGAGTCCTCCACCGAGGACCAGCAGTCATCCCGCGCGCGGCCCAGCCGGTAGCCGAGATCGCGGGCCGCCGGGCGTGGCAGGGCCGGGCGCAGGGTGGCGGCCCTGCGCAGCAACGCCTTCTCCCCGGCGGCGGTCCGCACCTCGTGCTGCGAGGCGAGGCCGGGCAGGCGTGCCGGGTCGTTCTCGGTCCGCGCCGCAGCAGGCGCCGCAGCCGCCAGCCGAGGACCACCAGCGCGGCGACGGCCGCGACGAACACGGCGGTCACGGCCCAGTACAGCCGGCCGGGCCGACCGGGGCGTCCCACGCGGGCGACGGGTCGAAGGGTGCGCGAACGCGGTGACCGCCGCCCGGATGCCCATGCGGCACCCGATGCCCGCTCAACCACGCGACGCTGACGCCAGCGACCCAGAGCAGCCCGAACAGACCGGCGCCGGCGAGGACCGAGCCGAGGGCCAGGTCCTGCCCGGTCGCGGCGGCGCTCGCTTTGCCACGGTCGTCGTGGCCTTCGTGTCGGTGAGCCCCGGTCAGCCAGTGGGACTAGGTCAGCCGGTGAGGTCGAGTCAGCGTCTGCGGCCGCTGCTCGGGCGTCCCTGCCGCGGGCTGCTGGCTCGCGGTACCCATCGGGACACGCATCGATCCGGCGGCCGGCCGATCGTCCGACGACTCGCTCGCGGGTCGGAGTGCGGTCAGCGGTGAGGTCGCGGCTGATCCTTGCCGCCGTGGCTGTGCTCGGCCGGGGAGCTCGCGATGATGGCCTTGGCGCAGGCGGCAACCCGTTGCGCGGTCTTGGCGAGGACCTCGTCGTGGTCCTCTCCGGCCCACGCGGCGACGTAGGCGAAGCTGTACTCGTCGGTGGGCATGCCGTGTGCTCGGGCGACGATGAACGCAACCGATTCCGCCTCGACCTCCTTGTGGCTGCGCGGCAACGGCCGGCCGGTGCGATCCGGGTCGTGCATAGCACGTGCGCTGCCTCGTGAAGGAGAGTTTTGACCATCGCCGCGTCGTCCATGTCGGCCCGGACCTGCACCGTCTTGGTCGACCAGGTGGTGCGCCCGTTGGCGCCCTGCAGCGCGCTGGCGTCGGGGACGGTCGACACGGTGAACCCGTGAGCCTCGATCAGCCGCAGGACGGCGTCACCGAGCCCGCGGGGCGCCTCGCCTTCGAGCAGCTGCGGCGCAGGCGGGGTCGGCAGCGGGTCGCCGAAGGTCTGCTCGGCGCAGAATACCTTCTCGATCGTGAATCCGCGCAAGCCCGTCTTGACCTCGTGCTCTCCTTTGGCCGGCGCCTCGCCGCGGCGAGCGGCCGCGCGCCGTGCCGTGCCCGTTGATGGCGTCGCGGGACGCCGCGCATCGGCGCGATGATCGCCATCCCGGTCTGGCCCCGCTCGACCTGCCGGCCCAGCTCCTGCCACTTGCGGTACGACGCGACGTACGACGGGATCGGGGTCGAGACCCGGCCGTCCTCAAACAGTTTCGCGTGCTGCAC
>CAWKNB010000021.1:0-84522 GCA_963850835.1 uncultured Actinomycetota bacterium
GTTGGCGGTGACAAGCTTTCGGCGCTTAGGGAGAAGGCAGTGTCGTAGCGGCTGCCGGGCAAAGTGTCACACTGAAGGTCGGTACCACCGTCGGCTGGCGTGAAGACCGACAACGAGCCTGATAGGGCACTCACGCGTTGGCGTATGGCTTTCAAGCCAAAGCCATCCGGCGACGCTTCTTTGCGGGCGAGACCATTATTCCGGACGCTGACATTGACGACGTCGTTTGCCTGCAAAGAAACGTTGACCGCGATCAACGAGCCACCTGAATGACGAAAGGCGTTCGTTAAGCCTTCCTGGACGATTCGGTAGACCGTCAATTTCGTTGTCTCGTCGAGCGTATCGACTGAACCGTCGATAGAGAACTCGATGTTGACCGCGCTATTGTTTCTACGCCACATCTCGACCATCGCGCGCAGAGCGCCGCTTAAACCAAGCTCTGAGAGCCCCGGTGGGGTCAATCTTTCGAGGACTCTGCGGTTCGTCTGCTGCAACAAATCAACGTGGCTCAGGATCTGTCCATTAAGCCCCGGACTCGGCCAATATCAGGTCCGGATTTTTCGAGCTCACGAGCGACGAGCGTACCGTCCGTCCGGATCGAGAACAGGTAAGGGCCAAGCTCATCGTGAAGCTCGCGCGCGATGTCGCGCCGCTCCTGATCCTGTATGAGGATCATATTTCCCGTGAGACGTTGATTGTCCTGCCGCGCTTTCTGCAATGCAGCCGCCAGGCCATTGAGGCTGCCGCATATACTCTTGATCTCGGGGGGGCCCCTCTCCGGAACGCGAAGATCAAACTCTCCTGCAGCCATGCGGCGCATCGCATCGCGGAGAGCGCGTACCGGACTGAGCGAGCGATTGATGATGAAACACGTCAATGCAAGCGTCACCGCGGAGATGATCACGCCCCATTGGAAGATCTGAAAAATTGCTTCGAGAAGCTCGCCGAATTCATCGCTGGGCTTGGGCGTGATGACAATGGTGTCGATCAGCTCGCCGCGGACTTCGACTGGCATTTTCAAAGGGACGAGACGCAAGTCTCTCCATCGCGATAGCCATGTCTGTTCGATATCATTATGATCGCTGTCATCCCCAGCTGCCCTTTGCGAGGCCAGAGACACCGACGCGTGACGAAGGTTCTTGAGTTCGCCGACGAGCCGTAGCAACGCCGCTCTTGGGTCGGTCGAATCTTTGAGTGGGAGCAGAGACGAATGGATCAAAGTTTCGGTCAGCAGCATCGTGCTCGCGTTTTCGACGTCCATGCGAGGTTTTGCGTCGATGAGAATGAAGGCAATCATGCATACGAGGCCAAGCCCTGACAAAAGGCCGATAGCGAGATTGAGGCGCAACTGAATGGACATGTAACGCTCGTTACTTGGTCGGGAAAAAATCCCGCAGAAAGATCGGCATTGATAATCGCTCATCGCTCGCTAGAACGAAATCAAGAGAGAAAGTCAAGGTGAGCACGAACCGCTGTGAAGCTTCTCGTCGTTGAAGACCATCCTATTGTTATCTCCGGTTGTCGGGCATTATTTTCCCAAGACGATGGGGTGACGATGGTAGAAGCACGGACGGCTTCTGCAGCGCGCATCGCGATGAAGGAAGAATTGCCCGACGTCACCGTCATTGACATCAATCTTCCGGATGGCTCCGGCCTCGACTTGACCCGAGAGTTTGTGACTCAAGATCCTGAAGTCCGGATTGTCGTTTTCTCCATGAGCGACACGCCGATGCTGGCCATTCAAGCAATCGAATGTGGGGCTAAAAGCTATGTCAGTAAGAATGGCGATCCGTTCGATCTGAGGGATGCCGTTCTTGCGGTGGCGCGAGGCGACTCTTGGCTATCCGACGAACTCATTCAGGAGATGGCGCTGTTGCGTGCCACCGCGCGCGGAACGACAGCGCTACTTAGCGAGCGGGAGCATTGGTTCTCAGAATGTTGGCAAGAGGCCGTAGCATGGCCGAGATCGCCAACGACATTTCGGTTTCCTATAAGACGGTTGCTGCTGATTGCGCGATGCTGCGCACGAAGCTCAGCGCCCGGACGTCCTCAGAAATGGTCCGCATCGCTGCCGAACTGAAACTCGTTTGAAGAGCCGTTCACGCTTTAGAGACGTTGCTATGGCGATAGATCCCTAGCGATCCGGAAGCCAAGCGTC
Organism: uncultured Actinomycetota bacterium; assembly: GCA_963850835.1. GTDB lineage: Bacteria > Actinomycetota > Actinomycetes > Mycobacteriales > Jatrophihabitantaceae > Jatrophihabitans. The sequence goes on from CAWKNB010000021.1 coordinate 2,159, forward strand.
TGATTTCGAAAAACGGGCCAATTTCTTAGTCGCATCGCGGCCCGCATCTGCCGTGGCTCATAAAAGCATGATCCGCCGCGGAAGACGCGCAGACCTTCGATCGCGTCCGGTTTGCCGCAGCTTTTCGATTGGCGGGCGGAGCCGTCCTTTGGGCTGGTTTCGTAGTCGTCGCAATAATAATCGGCGACCCACTCCCAGACATTGCCGTGGACGTTAAAGATGCCGAAGCCATTCGGCTTGAAACTATCGACGGGAAAGAGCGCCGACGCCATCGCGATCGCTTCCGCATCCGCGGCAGCACGCCATGACTTCGCCATTGTTCTTGGGATCATTACCCCACCAGTATGGGGTCTTTCCGCCCGCGCGCGCGGCGTATTCCCACTCAGCTTCAGACGGTAGGCGGTAATGGTGGCCGGTTTTCTTTGAAAGCCAATCCGCATACGCATTAGCATCGTCCCAGCTGACGCCAACGATCGGCTGGTTATCGCCTTTGATGTAATCGGCCATGCTTTTGTAGGTCACGCCACTGCCGGTGTAAGATGTTGTGTTCTCCGGCCTGGTTCGAGCCATTCCGGCGGCCTACAGGCTTCGCGGTGACGCAGGCCATATATTCGGCGGTTCTCACCTCATATTTGCCAATCGCGAACGATCTGATCGAAACGGGATGCAGTTTCTCCGTCGGGAGGCGCTCAGGCTCGTCTTCCGGAGAGCCGATCTGAAATCCTGGAGGCGAGGCCGGGATAACCACCATGTCCGGGCAACGCGCGGCGGGGCAATCGTTGATTGCTTGAACGGTTGCACCATCGGCAGCAAGCGCCGAATGGCTGGCAACGATGGCGGCCAAGGTTAAAAAAGCGGCTATACTCGAGCGCTGAAGCGCGCGCGATGCCGGCGAGACGACGCATTTTTCTATCAGCCTTGCGAAGTTACTGAACCAGCATGCGCGTTCCGTCCGGAGGCCTCGGCTTCGCCGCCCTTCAGTTCACCGCACGACTCGGCGACATACTTCCCAAGCTGCGTGATCGTCCGCTTCACAACGACACTTTGTGCCGTGGTCTTCGGTTCGCTCGTCGTGGATTGGATCTTGATTTCGAATGCGGTTTTGAAGTCGCCGGACATGTTCGTGGTGCTGATGACCTTGCGGCCGTTATAGAGGCAATCGGCATTCACTTCGGTGCCGCCGGCCGCGGGTTTGATGTCGTAGGACGTGCAGTTCGCCTTGTGTTCAAGAATGCTGGCGGAAACAGTGCTCTTTTCCATATTGCTATCGACGCAGAGCTTCATTGTTACATCGCGCGGACCATTGCCCTCGTCCATCACGGTTTTGAGCTCCCACAGGCCGGCTTTTCGCTCGGGCAGTGTCGCTTGCGCGTCGTCGCTTAAGGCGGAGGAAGCGGAGAACGCGAAAATTGCGAGGGGCGCGAAAAGCAAAGCTGTCAGACGCATGGATGTCTCCGAAGGCGGGGCGGATTTTATGGTTGGCGGATTTTGTTCCATCCGCCTGCAGCGAATCTCTTAGGACTGCATCGGCTCGACGCGCAACAATTGGATGAAGAGGAAATAAAGTTCGGGAATTATTCCCATTGTCCTTGCCGATTATTCGTTAGCAATCTCGTCCCTTACAGGTAAACGGGTAGGACTGGAATGCCATCCGCGTCGATTGTCGTGCGACTCGCAGTGATCGGGCTGGGCCGGATCGGCGCCTTTCATGCCGACACCCTGAGCCGACTGGACCGCGTCGACGAACTCCTCCTCACCGACCCGGTTCCGGGTGCGGCCGACAGCGTGGCCGCCCGGCTCCAGGACCATGTGGCGGCGAAGACCGTCGCGTCCGCGGTCGAGGTGTTCGCGAGTGACGTCGATGGCGTGGTGGTCGCGACGCCGACGATGACGCACGTGGAGCTGATCGAGGCCGCACTGCGGGCCGGAGTGCCGGTGTTCTGCGAGAAGCCGGTGGCAGCCGACCCCGCGACCGCTACTGACCTCGTGCCGCTCGCAGCGACAACCGGAGTACCGGTGCAGATCGGCTTCCCACGTCGATTCGACCCTGCATTCCGGAAAGCGAAAGAAGAGCTCGACGCCGGCGTGCTGGGCCGGCTCACCACGGTGCGTTCGACCACGCTCGACCCGGCGCCCCCGCCGCACGCCTACCTGGCGAAGTCGGGCGGCATGTTCCGTGATTGTGCGATCCACGATCTCGACACCGTGCGGTGGATGACCGGGCGCGAGATCGTCGAGATCTACGCCACCGGCACCGCGGCGGGCGACCCGTTCTTCGCCGAGATCGGTGACGTCGACACTGCCTCCATCGTGCTGACCTTCGACAACGGCACGCTCGGTGTCATCTCCACGACCCGCTACAACGGCCGCGGCTACGACGTGCGTCTCGAGTTGCACGGCTCGGCGGACTCGGTGGCCGCCGGGTTGGACGCCTCGCTACCGCTGCGCTCGACCGAGCCGGGTGTCACCTTCCCCGACCATGCCCCGCATCAGTTCTTCATGGACCGGTTCGCCAAGGCGTTTCGCGCCGAGCTCGGCGCATTCCTCGACGTGGTCGCCGGAGCGCCGTCGCCGTGCTCGCTGGCCGACGGACTGGAGGCGAGTTGGCTGGCCGAGGCGTGCGTGCTGTCGTTCGCACGGCGCCGCCCGGTGGTGCGCAGCGAGGTCGGCTCCGTCACGCCAGCTTGAAGGCGAGCCTGGTCTCCCATCTGGTGAGGTCCGGCTCGAGCGCCGGGTCGGTGAGGTACTCCTCGAGCCGGCACTCCCAGGCGCTGGTGGCGACCGCGTAGTCACCCGCCCGGCAGCACCCCCGTCACGAGGTCGGTGCCGGTCGGCACGGCCCACCGCAGCGACGCGACATCGTCTGCCCACGCCAGCAGTTCACAGGTCCGGCAATCCGTTCGAGGCATCGGGCGGGATGCCATACGTCACGTCGCGACGGCGGAATTCCCAGCGCGACGAGTGATGAGGGCACTGGGCGCGATCCCAGGAGCGGACGAGTCTGGATCATGTCACAGCCGGACCCGAAGGGATCGCCGCGATGACCGAGCTCACCGCCCCCGTCACCGAACCCTCGCGGTCGACGCCGCGCAACCGGGTTGGAAATCAGCGCTCGGACCGCTGGTGCTGGATCTGGGTCTACCGGTCGCCACGTACGACGTGTCGCGCCACGCGCTCGGCACCAGTCTGGTGACCGCATACCTCGCCAGCAGCGTGGATCGCTGCCCGGATGGCGTTCACCGCGGTACGTGATCGCCGCCTCAACGGACTGTCCGCGCTGGTGTTCGCGGTCAACATGGTCAGCCTGCGCTCAGCTTCATGACCGGCGACGTCCGCCTCATAGCGGCCTGCGAGCCGCGTCAGCAGCGTGGTCGGCTTCGGCATCCTGCTCGGTGCTCGCGGCACCCCAGTGATGGCCAGGCATGCGCCCTTGTGACCAGGGTCGGGCGCGGAGAATGCCTGGAGCGGCTGCGGACCGTCGGCGCGGTTCCGCCGCCTGCTCGGCCGTCACTCGGCGGTGTGGGGCATCGCGTTCGTGCTGGACTGCGTCGGTGCGGGTGGTGTGTGCCGCGACGGCGCCGGTGAACTCGCTGGCCTGGATCGGGACAGTGACGACCATCGGTGCGATCGTCGTCGCGATCGTGGTCAGCGGTGCGGTGGCCGCCGAACCGATCCTGAAGGTGGTCGGTGCTGCCGCCGGAGATCACATCGCCTGCGGCTGCGCGACCCGGGTATAGGCGGCCAAAGCCCGGTTGTACTCGGCGGTGGTCAGCGTCGGATCGAGGATCGCGGCGGCGACCGGCCGGCTGCGCCGCGGCCGGGCGATGGGTCGGATGTCGGTGAGCACCGGGCGCTCGAGGATCGCGGTCATGGTGGGCCTCCTACGTCGTGTCTGTGTGGTGAGACCCAGCCTGCCGGTGTCGGGCCGGCGCGGCCTCGGCCGAGCGGCGGAGGCCACGGATGACATGGCGTTCCTCCGATCGGGGGATGTCCTTGTCGCGCCGCACGCATGTCGGATTGTTGACGAACCCGAGTGTCTGTCGAACACGCTGTGCCACGATCGCTCGCACCTCAACCAGCAGCCCTGCGGAGGGAAACATGGGCGACTACACCGATGCCCTGGCCAAGGACCTCAAGCGCATCGAAGGCGAGATGAAGCAGATCAACGCGGCACTGGCCAAGAACCCGAACGACGCCGCAGCCCGCAAGAAGGCGGAGGCGGTCAGGCCGTTCCTCGAGACCGCGTCACTGGAACGCCGCTACAAGCAGGCCGCGAAGATGGACGCGGACGCGATGCGCAGGCAGTTCAAGCACATGGGCCTGTGACCGGACGCTAGCTTGGGCCCGTGACGCCACTGGGCCCCGACGATCTGTTCTTCACCGACGAGGGCACCGCCAGCCCGGTGCTGCTCGTGCACGGCTGGACCTGCGATTCACACGACTGGGTCTTTCAGTTCGACGCGTTCACGGCGAGGCACCGCGTGATCGCCGCCGACCTGCGGGGGCACGGACGCTCCGCAGTGCCGGCCGACGGATACGACCCGCACATCTTTGCTGCCGATCTCGCGCACCTCGTCGAGCAATTGGGCTGCGGGCCGGTGGTCGCGGTCGGCCACTCGCTCGGCGGTCTGGTGGTCGCCGCGCTCGCGGTGGAACATCCCGAGGTGGTGCGCGCCAGCGTCGCGGTCGATCCGGCCTACGGCGTCGACGCGCCGACCGGGCAGTTGTTGACCGGGTTGTTGTCGCAACTCGGCTCCCGCGCCGGAAACGTGGCGGTGGCCGACGTGCTGGGAGCGGCCGAGCCGAACACACCGGCCTGGCTGCGCCAATGGCACCGGCGCCGGACCATCGGGTGCCCGCCCGCGGTGGTCCGCGACACGCTGCACGGCATCTACTTCGCGCCTGACCAGTTCGGCATGCGCGCCGAGACCGAGGCGTTCCTCGCCCGGCGCCGATCACCGGTGCTCACGTTCCACCGCTTTCCCGCGATGGCCCGGTGGGAGGAGCAACAACTGGTCGACGAGTACAGCCATGCAGTCGGCTGGGAGGGCGCAGGCCACTGGCTGCACCAGGAGCGGCCGGCCGAGTTCAATCAACTGACGCTCGACTGGATCGCCGGCCTACCGGTCTGACGCCGAGGGCGCGGCAGGCAACAACAACTGCCCGGTCACCAGCGCGCCGTGGGCGGTACGCGCCGCGACGATCACCCAGGCAACCACCAGGCCGAGGAAGAACACCACGGCGGCGCCCTCGAACAGATCGGCGCCGGTGTGCAGCGCAAGAGCCGAGGTGCCGGTCACGAGCGTGCCCACCGGAAACGTGAACGACCACCATGTCAGTGAGAACGGCAGGTGTCCGGCCGCGGCGCGGGCCGTGATCGCTGTTGCCAACGCAACCCAGAGCAGTGCGAAGCCCCATACCGCGAGCCCGTACAGCACCCCGAACGCCTCGAACACGAGGCGAGGCGGTCCGGAACGGCCAGATGCGCATTGGCCCCGAGCAGGCTCGCCGCCGTGATGGACTGACCGAGTGGTCCCAGGACGATCCACAGCGTCGGCACCATGCGAGCCGGGCCGATCTTGTACCGGGTCAGGCGCTGCCAGATCGACGCGACGATGACGAGAGATGCCATCAGCGCCAGCCCGAACATCGCGTAACAACACACCAGCAGCGTGAGCCGTGGTTGGCCGGCCGGCGTGTGCGCCAACAACAGGGCACCCGTCGAAGCCGACACCATGGGCGGCACAACCGGCATCAACCAACCGCCGAACGCCGCGTCTTCCCGCACCTCGTGCGTGGTGAAGACGAGGAAGGGGACTGCGACCGCCGTGACGAGCCCGGTCGCGGTTCCGGACAGCCACAGCAGCCAGTCGAGCGCGAGCGCGGCGTGCAGACCGATCCAGTCCCGGCCCACGAGCAACGCTCCGGTTCCGACCGTGAGCAGCGCCATCGGCGGTGCGCCGTAGAAATGCGCCATGACCGGGTCGTGAACATGACCGCGGGCGGTCGCGGGATGCCATCGCCAATGCACGGCAGTGGCGACGCTCACGACGACGAGCAGGGCGGCGGCCAGCGCCTACATCGCAGCCGCGAGCGTCCGCAGCCCGGATATGTGGACCGGCAGTCCCGCGGCCGCCACTGCCACGATCCCGGTGCCCATCACCGTCGCGTACCAGTTCGGAGTGATCGCCGCGAACGCCTGGGCTCGGATGCGGCAGGTCACGCAACATGCCACGTTCGGTGTGCATCGCCAATGCGGTCATGGCACCAACAGTGCTGCCCTGGCGGCCCGGCGGGTACGGGCCAAGACGTTGTAGGGATACAAATCAGACTTGTGTCTGGCCGATGTGGCCGAGCAGGTCGCGCACTGCCCCGGCCGGCGGCGTACGCGCACCGCGCCACACCGCACGCAAGGTGCGGCGCAGGTCGACCCCGTCGACCGGCACGGCGCGCAACTGACCAGCGGTCACATCGTCGGCGACGGCCAACTCACTGAGCACTGCCGGGCCCGCTCCGGCCCGCACCGCCTGCCGAACGCCGGCCGACGTGGACAACTCGAGCGCCGGCGCAGCGATCACCGCGTCGTGTCCCAACGCCGCGACGAGCGCGCTGCGCAGCGCGTCGCGAGTGCCCGATCCGGGTTCGCGGGCGACGAGCGGCGTACCGGCAAGCGTTGTGGCCGATACCGGCCGGGTCCGGCGCGCCCACGGGTGGTCGGGCGGCACGACGAGCGTGAGCACGTCATGCCCCACGACCCGACTGCGCAGCGTGCGTGGCACCCGCGGCCCTTCGACGAATCCCAGCTCGGCCGTGCCGCGCTGCACGTGTTCGAGCACGGTGTCGCTGTTCGTCGTGGTGAGCACGACCTCCGGCGGCGTGCTCCCCCGGACACTCGCCGCGAGTCGTAGCGAGACCAGCCAGCCGGGCAGCAACTGTTCGGCGACGGTCAGGCTCGCACTGATCTTCAGCCGGCGCCGACTGTCGTCGCGCAGCGCTGCGATGCCGGCGTCGACCTCGGCGGCGACCCGCAGCAACCGATCGGCCCATTCGACGACGACCGCGCCTGCTGCGGTGAGCGTCGAGCCGTGCGCGCTGCGCACCAGCAGCGTCACGCCGGTGCGGGCCTCGAGTGCGGACACGCGCGCCGAGATCGCTTGCTGCGTCACGCCGAATTCGGCGGCGGTGGCGTTCAGGCTGCCGGTGCGTGCCACAGACAGCAGCACGTCGAATGCGGCGAGTTCGGGCATCCGCGGTCCGAGCACCACGGTCGAAGCCTAAATCGTGTCGCTAAGCTGGGCGCGACCAGATGATGCCCTGGTGTGGAGGCCCGCCTCCCGAACCGCCGACCGTCCGGCTGATGGCTTCTGCGGCGTTCGTCGTTGTCCGCGGAAGGAGGTCCGGCTGATGGTCGCGGTGCGCCCTCCGCGCCGCCTCGCCTGCTGCCGCGTCTCGACGTGCGCGAGGTGGCCGCAGTGTTCGTCGGCGGCGCCGTCGGCACGCTGCTGCGCGCCGCACTCGCACAGGCGTGGAGGCACGGTCCGCACAACTGGCCCTGGCCGACCTTCATCGTCAACGTCGTGGCAGCTGCGCTACTCGGGTATTTCGTGACCCGGCTGCAGGAGCGGCTGCCGCTGTCCAGCTATCGCCGACCGCTGCTCGGCACCGGGATCTGCGGCGGGTTGTCGACGTTCTCCACCATGCAGGTCGAGCTGGTGAGGATGATCGACGCGCACGCCTACGGCCTGGCCGCTGCATACGCCGCGACGTCGATCGTCGTCGGTTACGCCGCCGTACACCTGTCCACCGCAGCGGTCCGTCGCACCTGGACGCGCCGATGAGCGTGTGGATCTGGCCGCTCGTGACGCTCATCGGCGGCGCCGGGTCGGTGGCCAGATTGATGGTCGACGGCGCGGTCGGCGCTCGCCTGGGCCGCGACTTCCCGTACGGCACGCTCGTCGTGAACGTTTCCGGCGCGGTGATCCTCGGTGTGCTCAGCGGGCTCGCCCTCTCCGACGACGCGGCGTTGTTGGCCGGCACCGCGGCCGTCGGCTCCTACACCACGTTCTCGACCTGGATGTTGGAGACGCAACGGCTCACCGAGGAGCGCCAGTATCGGCCGGCGATCGTCAACATCGTGGCGAGCCTGGCGCTCGGTGTGGCGGCCGCGGCACTCGGAAAGTGGTTGGGGGTGCGCATATGAGTGACGATGCGTTGAAACTGACGGCCTACTTCGGCGAACGAAAGCGGACCGAGGGCAGGTTCGTCGCCGAGGCGCTGCTCGACCTGTTCGCGCAGCACCAGCTCGCGACGTCGATCCTGATGCGTGGCGTCGAAGGCTTCGGGATCAGGCACCACCTGCGTACCGACAGCTCGCTCACGCTGTCCGAAGACCTGCCGGCAGTGGCCGTCGCCGTGGACACGCGGCAACGCATCGATGCCCTCGTCGGCGACGCCGCCGCCGTCTGCGAAGGCGCGCTGTTGACCCTCGAACGCGCGCGGCTGTTCAGCGGCAACGACCACGCCATCGCGGTGCCGCCCGCACTCGGCGCGGAAACAAAACTGACCGTCTACCTCGGCCGGCACGAGCGGGCTGCCGGCTCGCCGGCGTACGCCGCGGTCTGCGACCTCTTGCGGCGCCGCGAGATCGCCGGCGCCAGCACCCTGCTCGGCGTCGACGGCACGGCGCGCGGCGCTCGGGAACGAGCCCGCTTCTTCGGCGGTAACGCCACGGTGCCGACCATGGTCATTGCGGTCGGCGCGTCCGAGCGGATCGCCCTGGCGCTGCCCGAGCTGAGCAGCCTGCTGCGCGATCCGCTGGTCACGCTCGAACGCATCCAGGTCTGCAAGCGCGACGGACAGCTGCTCAGCACCCCGCACCCGTTGCCGGGGACCGATGAGCACGGCCTGACGCTGTGGCAGAAGTTGATGATCTACACGTCGGAGTCGCAGCTGTGGCAGGGTCAGCCGCTCCACCGCGTCATCACCCGCCGGCTGCGCAGCGCCGGTGCTGCGGGTGCAACCACGCTGCGCGGCATCTGGGGATTCCACGGCGCGGGCGTCCCGCACGGCGATCGCACCTGGCAGCTCGGCAGGCAGGTGCCCACGGTCACGATCGCGATCGACACGCCCGCGCGGACCGCGAAATGGTTCGAGATCGTCGACGAGTTGACGGCCGAGGCCGGCCTGGTCACCAGCGAGATGGTGCCGGCGCTGCGCACCGGTGAGGGTGACGGCGGCGCGGGGCGGGTTGCGCCTGGCCCGGCATCGATACTGACGTCGATCAACCGCGTCCGGGCGTTGTTCTTGCGCTCCAGATGCTCGACGGGCATGCCGGGGCCGGGCTGCGCCTGCACGGTGGCCGGTTCGGCGATCGGACCGCACGTCTCGCACACCAGCTGCTGCCCCACCGCGGTTCCGCACGTGGCGTGCCGGTAGAGGATCGGCGGCCCGTCCGGCGCCGCCCACGTGTCACCCCACGCGGTGAGCGCGACGAGCGCGGCGGTCAGGTCGCGGCCCATCTCGGTGAGGATGTACTCGTGCACGTCGGGCTGCCCGGGCGCCGGTTCGCGGCACATGAGCCCGGCTGCCACGAAGCTGTCCAGGCGATTCTGCAGGACGTTGGTGGCGATCCCCAGCGAGCGCTGGAAATCGCTGTAGCGCGTCGTGCCCGCAAAGACCGCATCGCGAATGATGAGCAGGCTCCACCGCTCGCCGACGAATTCCAGCGCGCGCGAGATCGAACAGATCTCTGCGTCGTAGGTCCTGCCGAGCACCCTGTCGAGCATAGACACCGAGCTTGCATGACGAAAGCGACGCAGGCTGCGTCATAGCCGAGGACCGGCTGCGAGGATGTCGCCTGTGATCGATGGGTCGGGAACCGCCGAACAGCTCGCGGTGCGCCCGCGAATCCTCGGCGACCACGACGACGCCCCGCCGGCCCGGACGCTGCTGGACGTGTTCGCGGCGAGCGTGGCCGCCCATCCCGATGCGCCGGCCGTCGACGACGGACGCACCGCGATGTCGTACAGCGAGCTGGCCGGCGCTGCCGAGGCGCTCGCCGACCGGCTGGCCGCCGCGGGCGTGGGTCGTGGCGATCGCGTCGGCGTCCGGCTGCCCTCGGGAACGTGCGGGCTCTACGTCGCGATCCTCGGCGGTGCTGGCGGCCGGGGCGGCGTACGTGCCGGTCGACGCGGACGACCCCGACGAACGCGCCCGGCTGGTCTTCGGCGAGGCCGGGGTCACATTGGTCCTGGATGCGGACTCGAATCTGCCCGGCGTGGACGGCGTGCTCCGCCAGCGACCGCAGCTCGGCGACGACGCCTGGATCATCTTCACCTCGGGGTCGACCGGGACGCCGAAAGGGGTGGCGGTCAGCCACCGCAGCGCGGCCGCGTTCGTCGACGCCGAGGCGCGGTTGTTCCTGGTGCGGCGAGCCGATCCGCCCGGGTGACCGGGTGCTCGCCGGCCTGTCGGTGGCGTTCGACGCGTCGTGCGAAGAGATGTGGTTGGCGTGGCGCCACGGCGGATGCCTGGTACCCGCGCCGCGCTCCCTGGTGCGCAGCGGGGTCGACCTGGGTCCGTGGCTCGTGGATCAGCGGATCACGGTGGTGTCCACCGTGCCGACCCTGGCCGCGCTGTGGCCGCACGACTGCCTCGACGGCGTCCGGTTGCTCATCTTCGGCGGTGAAGCGTGTCCGCCGGAGTTGGCCGAGCGGTTGGTCGAGGACGGCCGCGAGGTGTGGAACACCTACGGCCCGACGGAGGCCACCGTGGTGGCCTGTGCAGCGCCGTTGACCGAAGACGGCCCGGTGCGCATCGGGCTGCCGCTCGACGGCTGGGAGCTCGCCGTCGTCGACAAGGACCGGCGGCCGGTCGACGTCGGCGAGATCGGCGAACTGATCATCGGCGGGGTGGGCCTGGCCCGGTATCTCGATCCGGCGAAGGACGCCGAGAAGTTCGCCGCGATGCCCGAACTCGGCTGGCCGCGGGCGTATCGCAGCGGCGACCTCGTGCGGTTCGACCCGGCCGGGTTGCTGTTCGTCGGCCGCGCCGACGAGCAGGTCAAGCTCGGCGGCCGCCGGATCGAGCTCGGCGAGGTCGACGCGGCGCTGCAGGCGTTGCCGGATGTGGCGGGCGCCGCCGCAGCAGTTCGGAAAACGAAGGCCGGGAATCAGATCCTGGTCGGGTACGTCGTCGCCGGGTCGGGGTTCGACCAGAACGCGGCTGTGGCGCACCTGCGCGACGTGCTGCCCGCGGCGCTGGTCCCGAGCCTGGCCGTCGTCGAGACGTTGCCGACCCGGACGTCCGGCAAGGTCGACCGTGATGCGCTGCCCTGGCCGCTGCCGTCGGTGCAGGGCGCACCGGCCCACAACCTCACCGGCACCGCCGGCTGGCTGGCGACCCACTGGTCGGAGATCCTCGGCGCGGCGGTCACCGGGCCGGACGACGACTTCTTCGCCCACGGTGGCGGCAGCCTGTCGGCTGCGCAACTGGTCTCGGTGTTGCGAACCCGCTATCCGCAGGCGACCGTCGCGGATCTCTATCAGCACCCGCGTCTCGGCGATCTGGCGCAGTTGCTCGACTCCACATCGACGTCTGCCGCAATCGAGACGCGGACGGTGCGCCCGACGCCGCTGACGTCGCAGGCGGTGCAGATCGCGGTCACTGCCGTGGTGAACACGCTTGCCGGGTTGCGCTGGCTCACCGTCCTCGCGGCTCTGAACAACCTGCTCAGCTGGACCGGCAGCTACTCGTGGGCACCGACGCTGTCCTGGTGGTGGGTGCTGGCCGGCTTCGTGGTGTTCATGAGCCCGCTCGGCCGGATGGCGATCTCGATCGCCGGCGCCCGGTTGCTGCTGCGCGGGCTGCGGCCGGGCACGTACCCGCGCGGCGGCAGCGTGCATCTGCGGATCTGGTCGGCCGAACGTCTGGCCGAGGCGGTGGGTGCTGCCAACCTTGCCGGCGCACCGTGGATCGTCTACTACGCAAAGGCGTTGGGCGCCAAGGTGGGCCGCGGCGTCGACCTGCACACGCTGCCACCGATCACCGGGATGATGACGCTCGGCAAGTTCTGTTCGATCGAACCCGAGGTCGATCTGTCCGGCTACTGGGTCGACGGCGACCTGCTCCGGCTGGGCGCCGTCCGGGTCGGCGCCAACACGACCGTGGGCTCGCGCAGCACGCTCGGTCCGGGCACCCAGATCGGCGCGAGCGCTCAAGTGGCACCGGGGTCGTGGGTGTCCGGAGTGATCCCCGACGGCGAGCGATGGGCCGGCGCGCCCGCGGCCAAGGAGGGCCGGGCCCGGCACGAGGGCCCGAACCGCCGCCCACCACGCGCCGTCGGATGGTTGGTGATGTACGGATTCACCTCGGCGTTCCTGTCCGCGTTGCCGTTGCTGGCAGCGATCCCCGGACTGCTCATCATCGCCGCGTTCGTCCGGCACTCCGGTTCCTTGGCGTCGGCGGCGGGCGGGGCGATGGCGGCCGTACCGCTCGCTACGCTCGCCTGGCTGGTCACCTACGCCGTGCTGACGGTGGTGATCGTCCGGATGCTCGGCATCGGATTGCGCGAGGGCTACCACCCGGTGCGCAGCCGGATCGGCTGGCAGGCCTGGGCCACCGAGCGGGTCATGGACGCCGCCCGTACCTTGCTCTTCCCGCTGTACTCCAGCCTGCTCACCCCGGTGTGGCTGCGGGCGCTCGGTGCCAAGGTGGGCCGCGACGTCGAGGCATCGACGGTGTTGTTGCTGCCCAAGATGACCACGGTCGGCGACGGCGCGTTCCTCGCCGACGACACCATGGTCGCGTCCTACGAACTCGCCGGCGGCTGGCTGCACATCTCCCCCGCCCGGGTCGGGAAGCGCGCCTTCCTCGGCAATTCCGGGATGGCCGCGCCCGGTCGCGTCGTGCCGAAGAACGGCCTCGTGGCAGTGCTGTCCGCAGCGCCGCAGAAGGCCAAGAAGGGTTCGTCCTGGCTCGGCAGCCCGCCGGTGCAGCTGCGCCGGGCGGCCGACACCGCCGACCAGAGCCGCACGTTCGCACCGCCGGTGCGCCTCAAGGTGGCCCGCGCCGCGGTGGAGACCGGGCGATTGATCCCGACGATGTGCACCGTCGCGATCGGGGTCGGGTTGCTGCTGACGCTCGAGCTGATCGTCGGCGAGATCTCGTTCCTCGCGGCGGGTCTGCTGGGCGGGCTGACACTGCTCGCGGCCGGAGCCGTGGCCGGCGGGGTGGCCGCAGTGGCCAAGTGGGTGCTGGTCGGCCGCATCCGGGTCACGGAATACCCACTGTGGAGCTCGTTCGTGTGGCGCAACGAGGTGATGGATACCTTCGTCGAGATGGTCGCCGCGCCGTGGTTCGCGAGCGCCGCGTCGGGGACGTCGGTGCTCAACCTGTGGCTACGCAGCCTCGGCGCGCGCATCGGGCGGGGCGTGTGGTGCGAGACCTACTGGCTGCCGGAGGCCGACCTGATCACGCTCGGTGACGGCGCCACCGTGAATCGCGGGTGCGTGCTGCAGACCCACCTGTTCCATGATCGGATATTGCGGATGGACACCGTCGAGCTCGCCCCGGGCGCCACGCTGGGGCCGCACGGCATCGTCCTGCCCGCCGCGTCGATCGGCCCGGGCGCCACCGTCGGGCCGGCCTCACTCGTGATGCGCGGCGAGGCGGTCCCGGCCGGGTCTCGGTGGATCGGCAATCCGATCGCGCCGTGGACCACGACGTGAAGCCGCACGCTTCGGACTCGCCCAGTCACGGCTCGAGCTCCGCCGGTGACCCGTACGTGCCCGACAGCGGCAACGGCGGCTACCGGATCACCCGCTACGAACTCGACCTCACCTACCGAATGAGCAGCAATCTGTTGCACGGACGCGCTCGGCTGTTCGCGGTGGCCGGTCAGTCGTTGTCGCGATTCACCCTCGACCTCGCCGGTCTGCGGGTGGCGAAGGTCAGCGTGAACGGACACCGGGCGCATCGCTTCAGCAACCGGGGTCGCAAGCTGCGTGTGTGGCCGCATCAGCCCGTGAGCGTCGGCGCGACCTTCACCGTCGACATCCAGTACTCGGGGAACCCGCGACCGCTCCGTGGTCCGTGGGGCGAACTCGGCTGGGACGAGCTCACCGACGGTGCGCTGGTGGCCAACCAGCCCAACGGCGCGGCGTCGTGGTTCCCCTGCAACGATCACCCCAGTAACAAGGCCAGCTACCGGATCACCGTCACCACCGATTCCCCGTATCGCGTCGTCGCCAACGGCCGCCTGCTGGACCACACGGTGCGCGGCAGCAACACCACGTGGGTCTACGACCAGCCCGAGCCGATGGCCACCTATCTCGCGAGCGTGCAGATCGGCCAGTACGAACTTCTCAACGTCGCCAAGAAGCCGGTGCGACAACAGGCGGCGTTGCCCCAGCGCCACCGTCAGGAATTCGCGACTCGGTTCGGCCGCCAGCCGGAGATGATGTCAGCCTTCGAGAAGCTGTTCGGTCCATTTCCTTTTCCGCAATACACGATCGTAGTCACCGACGACGACCTCGAGATCCCGATCGAGGCGCAGAGCATGTCGATCTTCGGCGCCGACATCCTGGGCGACGACGGTGACGAACGGCTGATCGCCCACGAACTTGCGCATCAGTGGTTCGGCAACAGCCTGACCGCGGATGCCTGGGAACACATCTGGTTGCACGAGGGATTCGCGTGCTACGCCGAGTGGTTGTGGTCCGAGGAGTCCGGCAGTACGTCGGCCGCGCGCCTGGCCGCCCGCCACCACGAACGGCTGGCGGGCCTGCCGCAGGATCTCGTGATCGCCGATCCGGGGCCGCAGCTGATGTTCGACGACCGGCTCTACAAGCGCGGCGCGCTGACGTTGCACGCGATTCGGCGCACCGTGGGTGACAAAGCGTTCTTCGCGCTGCTGCGCGACTGGGTGGCCGCTCACCGACACGGCAGCGTCAACACGGCGCTGTTCGTGGCGCACGCCGAGCAGTACGCCGAGCGCTCGCTGCGTCCGTTGTTCACCGAGTGGCTCCTCCACAAACCGCTGCCCGCCCTGCCGGCCGGTCGCCGGTGACGCCGGACGACCACGCCGCCATCGCGGCGCAGTTCGTCGGCGCCGGCGCCGAGGACTTCCCGACCTCGCCGCTGTATCGCTCGCTGCGCCCGGTGGTGGCCGGGCAACCGGACCTGCTCGAGCTGCTGAGCCATCGCCGGCCCGGTCAGCAGGCGCCCTACCTGTTCTTCGGCGCGGTGCACTACCTGCTGCTGGCCGGCGCCGAACATCCGCTGCGGGACTACTTCCCTTCGCTTGTGGGTGATGCGGCGAAGGACCCGAACGATGCCGGCTCGGTGCTGCTCGACTTCTGCCGCGAGCATGTCGACCACCTGGAACCATTGATCCGCACCCGACTCGTCCAGACCAACGCGGTACGCCGCGTCGTCGGGCTCCGGGTGGCGCTGGCGGCGATCTGCGCGCAGACCCACGGCACACCGGTCCATCTCGTCGAGGTCGGCGCCAGCGCAGGAGTCCATCTGTTCGTCGATCGGTATCGGTACGACCTCGACGGGATCTTCGCCGGTCCGCCCGATGCCGAGGTCACGATCCGAAGCACGTGGCGTGGGCCGGGCGCGGCGCCTCCGCTCGATCCCGTTCCGCCGATCGCGAGCCGGGTCGGGATCGACCTGCACCCGGTCGATGTCACCGACCCCGACGAGCGTCGCTGGCTGCGGGCGCTCGTCTGGCCGGAGAACCTGGCCGATGCCGAGCTCCTCGAACACGCCATGGACGTCGTCGCCGCCGACCCGCCCCCGCTCGTCGCGGGCGATGCCATCGACATGGTGCCGGAGATCGGCGCCGGCCTGCCGGACGGCGAACCGTGCGTGGTCTTCCACGCCGCCACACGCATGCACGTTCCGACGGATCGCCGCGCCGCCTTCGACGACGCGATCGATGCGCTGGCCGGGCGCGGGCCGCTGATCCACATCTGGCTCGAGCCCGATCCGCACCGGGGCGACGCCGCCGACGACCGGCCGGCGCTGCGAATGCACCGCGACCGCGAAGCCACCCAGAACGTGATCCTGATGAGTGGTCACGGTCAATGGCTGGCACCGATCAGCGAGCGCGACGCGCCTCGATGAGGTGCCGGGTCGAATGGGCCACGAACACGCCGTCGCGCCTGATCCGCGCGTCGAGAGCGCGAAGCCGGTCGCGGTAACGCCCCACGCCGAAGTCCGGCACCCACCAGACGCACTTGCGCAGGATGTAGACCACGGCAGCGATGTCGAAGAAGTCCATCCGGCACCGGGCCGTGCGCAGGTCGGTCACGACCAGACCGGCACTCTCGGCGGCCGCTGCCTCGCGGAGCGGATCTCGTTCCAGCCGGTGGTCCGGTAACGGGCCGAGGAAGTACTCGATCAGCTCGAATGCCGACGCCGGGCCGACGTGTTGGGCCAGGTAGTGGCCACCAGACACCAGTACACGGTGGAACTCTGTCCAATCAGGTCGCACCGGATGTCGCGCGGTGACCAGGTCGAACGTCGCATCGGCGAACGGGAGCGGCATGCCTTCCCGCGTGACATGCACCTCGACCCCACGCGGTCCGAGCAACTCCCGCGCCCGGGCGGCGTTCGGCGGCCACGACTCCGTGACACACATCCGGGCCGGCAGCCGGGCGGCTTCGGCGAGCACCTCGCCGCCGCCGGTGTCGATGTCCACTGCGGATCGCACCGTCGGCAGCCGCCTGGCCAACAAGCGCGCGTAACCCCACGGCGGCCGTTCCTCGGTCGCCCGCCCGTCGAGCCAGCTGAAGTCCCATCCCGTCACGTCAGCCGACGCGCCCTCGGCCACCAGCTCGTCGAAGGCCCGCACACCCGAGATTGTGGCTCAACGAGGTGACGGTCGTTGCAGCAGGTCGAGCCCGGGTGTCATCGCCCCCGTCGCGGCTCGGTACGAGTGTCCTCCCGGCGCACGCGCCGTTCCAGGGCACTGCACAACCGTTCCCGCGGGAGTCACGCCTTCCACGTGACAGCGTTCTGGTCCCGAAGGAGGACACCATGCCCAGCACCAATCGGATGTCGACCCCGGTCGGCGTCGACATCGAGCAGCTCGAGGGGCGCTATGCCCCGCTTGGCGACTACACCGTCGGCTTCGAGCGTTTCAAGCAGGACACCGACCCAGCGCCGTACTTCGTCGGGCTGCCCGACGACCGCTGCCAGTGTCCGCACTGGGGCGTGGTGAATGCGGGACAGCTCACCTTCCGCTGGCTTGACCACGAGGAGACCTACGTCGCGGGCGACGCGTACTACGCACCGCCCGGGCATCTTCCGTTGTTGACCGGCGGCACGTCGATCGTCGAGTTCAGCCCGAGCGCGGATCTGGCGGCGACCATGGCCGTCGTCGAACGGAACCTGACCGCGCAAGCAGCGACATCATGAGCGCCGCACAAGCACCCACGACCGCCGGCACCGCCGTGGCCGACCTCATCCGGTTCCTGGAGACCGGCATCGTGGCGGACCGGCTGTTCGCGCCGGACCTGTTCGCCGACCTGTCCCTGCCCCACTGGCGGATCCAGACGGAAACCGCAGCCGACATCCTCGCCGAGCGCGTGGCAGGCCACCCGTTCCCGGGGCAGGTCCGGGTCGAGCGGGTCGAGCACACCGGCCACGGGTTCACGATCGAGTTCGAGGAGCGCTGGGAGCACGAGGGCCAGCACTGGTACTGCCGGGAGATGATCCGCGCCGACGTCGAGGGCGACACCATCGTGGACATGTCGATCTACTGCACCGGCGACTGGGACGAGGCGAAGCAACGCGAGCATGCGGCCTCGGTCCGATTGATCCGCCCGTGATCTACGGCGTCGTCCTACGATGAGGCGCGATGAGCGCATCGTCGACCAGCGTCGATCTGCTCGACCGGGCCGATGCAGCCCGTGCAGCCGGCCGAGCGGACGAGGCTGCGCGCCTCTACGACGAGGCGATCAGCGAATGTCGCGACCTCGACGACCTCGCCGGCTGGATCCGGGCCGCACTCGGAGCGGCGTCGCTGTACCTGTTCGGCACCGATCCCGGCAAGCTGCCCGCGCAGCTGTACGACGTGCTGGCCCGGACCACCGACGACGCCGACCGGGCCCGGTTGGCCGCGGCGTTGGCCCGTTGCTGGGCCTACGCCGGTCAGCCGGCCCGGGCGGTGCGGTTCGCCGACGAAGCTGTCGCGCACGCGCAGCGGCGAGCCGAGCCGCAGTTGCTCGCCGATTGCCTCGATGCGGCGCTCGCGACGCACTGGGGGCCGGACGAACTTCAAACCCGGATCACCCTGGTGGCCCGGCTGGACGAGGTCGCGGCACACGTACTGGACCCGGTGGCGCGCACCCAGGCGCACCTCTGGGGCTTGCAGATCGCCTGCGAGGTGCTCGACATCCCGGCCATGCACCAGCACATGCGGGCGCTCGAGCGACTGGGCGAGGAATCACCTCGGGCCGAGTTCTTCGCGGCGTCGCGGCGGCTCATGCTCGATCTGATGCGCGGGCGCACCGACACCGCGGATCGGCTGATCGAGGTGGCTGCGCAGGCCGGACGGCGGTCGGGGCTGGCCGATGCCTGGATGGTGATCGCAGCGCTGACCGGATACACGGCGGTCCAGTCCGGTGACACCGTCCTGTGCGCCCGGCTGGCGGCGCAGTGCGAGGAGTTCGCGCTCGCCGAGGGCGCCACGACGGTGTGCGCCGAAGCAGCGTTCCTGTGGGCCGGCGCCGGCGATCTCGACCGGGCCCGGCGGCTGGTGCGCACCTTCGCCGGTTCCGTGTTGGACGAGTTGCCGCGCGACGTCAACTGGCTGCTCGTCCAGCAATGCGTGCTCGAGGCGGCGTTGGCGAGCGGCGAGCGTCCGGTCATCGAGACCGGGGCGCGGCTCCTCGGGCCGTACGCCGGGCGCGCGGTCGTCAACGCGGGGGCGGTGATGTTCCACGGAGTCACGGACGACACCCTTGCCCGTGCTGCCGAGGTGCTCGGTGACGCCGCGGCAGCGCAGGCGTTTCGCGCCAGAGCGTTGGCGACCTACGAGCGCATCGGCGCGAGTTGGTGGCGTGAGCGACTTCGGAACTGGAAATCTCCGCTCGTGCCCGTGGCTGCGCCGCGTGTGCGCCTGCACGAGACCGCCGACGGTCTCTGGCTCATCGGTGCGGTCGACTCGGCCGTCCCCATGCGGGCGCTGCGCGGCTACGGCTACCTGCACACGCTCGTCGAACACGTGGGGCGACCCGTGCCGGCGCTCGACCTCATCGCCGGCGATGGGCACGTCACCCAATCGGATCTGGGCGAGGTGATCGACAAGCAGGCGGTCACCGCGTACCGGCAGCGCTTGCGCGATATCGACGACGACCTCGCGCAGGCCGATGAGTGGTGCGACAGCGCACGCTCGGCGCGGCTGAGCGCCGAACGCGATGCGCTGATCCGAGAACTCGCCGCAGCGACCGGTCTCGGCGGCCGGGCCCGCACCACCGGTTCCAGCCAGGAGCGGGCCCGGATCGCCGTGACCAAAGCGATCACGGCTGCGATCACTCGGATCACCGCGGTGGACGCGGCACTCGGCCAACACCTGCGCGGTGCCGTGCACACCGGTGCGCGATGCAGTTACGAGCCGCCTGCGGGCGACGGGCCGGAATGGATCCTCGCGCAGTGACACCTGCTCGGCGGCCGATCTCAGCGCCGCCGACGGTATCGGGTGAGCACGGTGCCGCTCTCGAACGCTGTGCACTCGGCGAGTCCCAGCGACAGCGCCGGCGTCTCCCGGAACAACCGCTCCCCCCGTCCGCGGGCGTACGCGAAGGTGAACAGGCGGAACTCGTCGACCAGGTCAGCCGCGATCAGCGCCCGGCACAGCGTGATGCTGCCGGTACACACGATGTCGGCGCCCGGTCGTTGCTTGATCTCGGCGACGGCGTCCGGCAGTGGACCGCGCAAGACCTCGGTGTTGTCCCACCGCGGCTCGGTGAGCGTCGAGGAGACCACGTACTTCGCGACCCGGTTGAGGTGCGCCGTCACGCCGGTGGTGTCGTCGGTCTTCGGCGCCCAGTAGTCACGCATCGCCTCGAAGGTGAGGCGGCCGGTGAGGAAGCCGTCGGACGCATCGCGTTGCGCGGCCAGGGCCGCCACCTGATCGGCGCTGACGTTCTCCCCGGTGAGCGCGAACCAATCGTCGGTCGCCTCGATCACGCCGTCGACCGTGCAGTTCTGGGTGATGATGAGATCTCTCACGACATCACTATGGCTCGTTGCCTTCAGTTTATACCCGATTCGCAAACCTCATGAGGCGCCGATCTGTGGCGCAGAATCGCCGCGGACGTGCGACCAGAACGAATGAGGAGCTGCGGAATTGGGCTACATATCGACTCTTCAGGAGACCGACCGGAACCAGGTCTCGGTGGTGGGCGGCAAGGGCGCGCAGCTGGGCGAGCTTTCGCACATCGACGGTGTCCGGGTGCCGGACGGCTTCTGTGTGACGACCGATGCCTGGCGCCAGATCATGGCCCGAACGCCGTCGATCGACGTCATGCTCGATCGGCTCGCACGCCGAGATCCCGACGACCGCGATGCGATCCGCGTCTCGAGCGCGCAGATCCGCGATGCGATCGAGACAATCGCGATCCCGAACGATGTGGCGGCGGCGATACGCACACAGCTGGCACGGCTCGGTGAACAGGCTGCCTACGCCGTGCGATCCAGCGCGACCGCGGAGGACCTGCCGGGCGCATCGTTCGCCGGTCAGCAGGACTCCTACCTGAACGTCGTGGGTCCGGCGGAGATCCTCCGACACGTCAGCCGGTGCTGGGCCTCGCTGTTCACCGAGCGGGCCGTGACGTATCGCATGCGCAACGGGTTCGACCACCGCCGCGTCCAGATGGCCGTGATCGTGCAGCAGATGGTGTCCGCGCACGCGGCCGGCGTCATGTTCACGGCCGACCCGGTGACCTCCAACCGCAGGGTCGTCTCCATCGAGGCGATTCTCGGTCTCGGTGAGGCCCTCGTCTCGGGTTCGGCGAACCCCGACACCTACCAGGTGCGTGACGGCAAGCTCGTCATCAAGCCGATCACGACTGCGGGCCCGGTGCCGGCGCTGACGGACGAGCAGGTCGTGCGGCTCGCGCAGCTGGGCCGGCTGATCGAGTCCCACTTCGGGTGTCCGCAGGACATCGAATGGTGCCGCGTCGACGACGACTTCTCCTTCGTCCAGAGCCGGCCGATCACCACGCTGTTCCCGGTTCCTGCAACGAAAGACGACCAGAACCATGTGTACGTGTCCGTCGGGCACCAGCAGATGATGACCGACCCGATGAAGCCGCTCGGCCTGTCCGTGTGGCAGCTGACCACACCACGGCCGATGGCCGAGGCCGGCGGACGCTTGTTCGTCGACGTCGGCCCGGCGCTGGCTTCGCCGGGGAGTCGTGCGAGTGTCCTCGACGCGTTGGGCAAGTCCGATCCGTTGATCACCGACGCGTTGCAGTCGGTACTCGACCGCGGCGATTTCATCATCGAGGTGCCGGAGCCCGATGCCGACGGGAAGCACGACGGTGAGGCGCCCGCACCGATCGCGACCGATCCGGCCGTGGTCACCGAACTGATCGAGGACAGCCGGTCGTCCCTCGCCGCCCTGGAACAAGACATCC
Source organism: uncultured Actinomycetota bacterium (assembly GCA_963850835.1). Taxonomy (GTDB): domain Bacteria; phylum Actinomycetota; class Actinomycetes; order Mycobacteriales; family Jatrophihabitantaceae; genus Jatrophihabitans. Next base: position 23,812 of record CAWKNB010000021.1, read on the forward strand.
GAACCGTCTCCGGGCCGGCGCTGTTCGACTTCATCCTGACCAACATCCGCGGCGAGCTGAAACGGCACCTGTTCAGTCCGCTCAGCATGCAAGTGATCATGGCCGGGATGGAGGCACGGTGGTGGCTCAACGACCGGCTCCAGGAGTGGCTCGGCGAGAAGAGCGTGGCCGACACCCTCACCCAATCGGTCCCGCACAACATCACGTCCGAGATGGGTCTCGCGCTGCTCGACCTCGCCGACGTCATCCGTCCGTATCCGGAGGTGGTGGCGTTCCTGCAGGACGTGGAGAACGAAGACCGCGACGACGGCGGCTTCCTCACCGAACTGTCGACACTCGCGGGCGGCCGCGAGTCCCGAGATGCCATCTGTGGGTACCTCGACACGTACGGCATGCGCTGCGCCGGCGAGATCGACATCACCCGCCCGCGCTGGAGCGAGCAGCCCGCCACGCTCGTGCCCATCATCCTGAGCAACATCAAGAACTTCGAGCCGGGCGCTGCGAAGCGGCGGCTCGAGCAAGGGCGACGCGAGGCCGAGCAGAAGGAACACGAATTGGTGGCCCGCTTGCAGGTGCTGCCGGACGGCGCGCAGAAGGGGGATGAGGTCAAGCAGATGATCGACCGCGTCCGGACCTTCGCCGGGTTTCGCGAATACCCGAAGTACGGCATGGTCTGCCGCTACTTCGTCTACAAGCAAGCACTGCTGCGCGAAGCCGAACGCCTCGTCGACGCGCACACGCTGCACGACAAGGAAGACATCTTCTACCTGCGCTTCGAAGAGCTCCACGACGTCGCACGCACGAATCGGGTGGACCAGCACCTCATCGATCAGCGCAAGCGGGCGTTCGAGTCGTATGCCGCGCTCGCGCCACCGCGGGTGCTCACCTCCGACGGCGAAGCCATCACCGGCGAGTACCGGCGCACCGATCTTCCGGCCGGCGCACTGGCCGGCCTCGCGGTGTCGACCGGGACGATCGAAGGGCGCGCCCGCGTGATCACCGACATGGCGCAGGCCGACGTCGAGGCGGGCGACATCCTGGTCACGCCCTACACCGACCCCAGCTGGACGCCGTTGTTCGTCACCGTCGCCGGTCTGGTGACCGAGGTCGGCGGCTTGATGACGCACGGTGCCGTGATCGCTCGCGAATACGGCCTGCCGGCCGTCGTCGGGGTCGAGAACGCCACCCGGCTGATCCTGGACGGACAGCGAATCCGGGTGCACGGTACGGACGGCTACGTCGAGATCCTCGGCTGACGGCCGAGTCCACCGATCGTCACTCGACCGACAGTACGAGCTTCCCGCGCAGGTGGCCGTGCTCGCCGACCCGGTGCGCCTCGGCGATGTCGGCCAGCCGGAAGGTCTGCGCCACCGCGACCGACAAGCGCCCGGACTCGATCAGGTCCCCGATCTCGTCGAGCACGTGCATTGCGCGGCCGGCGTCGCCGCGGCTGAACCTGACCCCGAATTCCTGGGCGCCGCTGAAGTCGGCGACGGTGATGACGCGCTCGGCCCCGCCGGTGAGTTCGATGAGCTCGGGCAGCACCCCGCTCCCTGCGACGTCGAGCGCGAGGTCGACACCGCCGGGCGCCAGCGTGCGGACCCGCTCCACCAGGCCGTCGCCGTACGCGACGGGCACGGCGCCCAACGCGCGCAGGTACTCGTGGTTGACCGGGCCGGCGGTGCCGATCACGCTCGCGCCACGCGCCACCGCCAGCTGCACCGCCGCGCTCCCCACACTCCCGGAGGCACCGTTGACGAGCACCGTGGCGCCGCTGCCGACGCCGAGCTGATCCAGCGCGCGCGTCGCCGTCTCGACAGCAGCCGGCAACGCAGCAGCTTCGGCGAAATCGAGCGACGGCGGGATCGGCGCGTAGTAGGCCAGCACCGCCAGCTCGGCCTGCGCGGCCTCGTCGGCGGTGAAGCCGAACACCCGATCGCCGACGGCCACGTCCGTGACACCCTCGCCGAGCTCGTCGACCACGCCCGCAGCCTCATGACCCATCGTCTGCGGCAGTGCTTCGTCCATCAATCCTTCGCGCTTCTTCCAGTCGCTGGGATTGATGCCCGCCGCGCGTACCGCGATCCGGACCTCACCCGGACCCGGATGCGGATCGGGCAGGTCCACGATCTCGAGCACCTCCGGGCCGCCGAACCGGCTGAACCGGGCTGCTTTCATCGTCTGCTCCGATCTGGCATCGGCGGGTAATCGGTATGCGTGCGATCTACGCTGCGAAACATGTATCACTGGCCGCGATTGCTCGACACACGGGGTCACGAGTGACCACTGGCGGGTTCTCGTCGAAACGGTTGTCCCGGGTGCGTGACGTGCTCGCTCGTCACATCGACGCCGGCGACGGTCCCGGCGCGGTCGCCGTCGTCGCCCGCCGCGGCGAGGTCCACATCGATGCACTCGGCAAGCTCGCCTTCGATGGCGCCGGCTCGACGACGCCGATGGCGCCCGACTCCATCTGCCGCATCGCCTCGATGACGAAGCCCATCGTCGCCGCGTGCGCGATGACCCTCGTCGAGGATTGCACGCTGCGCCTCGACGATCCGGTCGACGAGCTCCTTCCGGAACTGGCCGACATGAGGGTGCTCGCCGATCCGAACGGCCCGCTGGACAACACGGTCGCGACACGACGCCCGATCACGCTGCGGGATCTGCTCACCTTCACTCTCGGCACCGGGATGGCCGTCGGCATCGACATCGGCGCCGCACCGGGCGACGAGCCGGCAACCACCCCGATCGCCGAACTGGTGAACGCGCTCGAGCCGCCCCCGCCGCCGGACGAGTACATCCGCCGGATCGGCGATCTTCCGCTGTTCTTCCAACCGGGCGAGCGATGGATGTACGAGCTCGCCGCGGACGTGACCGTGGTGCTCGTCGCCCGGGCCACCGGGATGTCCTTCGGGGACGCCCTGCAGGAGCGCATTTGCCGGCCGCTCGGGATGAACGACACCGCCTTCAGCGTGGCCGGCGAGAGCCTCGACCGGTTGGCGACCGCATACCGGCGTGACAGCGACACCGGCAAGGCCGTCGTCGAAGACGGCCGCGACGGCTACTGGAGCCGGCCGCCGGACTTCGAGTCCGGCGGCGGCGGGCTCGTGTCGACCGCCAACGACTACTTCGCCTTCGCCTCGGCACTGCGCGCGGGCGGCACACACGACGGCGAGCGGATCCTGTCGCCGGCGGCGGTGACGCTGATGACCACCGACCACCTCAGTCCGGCGCAGAAAGCGGTCTCCGGATTCTGGCCGGGGTACTTCGACGACTTCGGTTGGGGATTCGGGATGTCGGTCCGCACCCGCCGCACGGACCTCGGACCCTGCGTCGGCAGCTACGGATGGAACGGATTCGGTTGCGCTTGGTACAACGACCCCGCCGAGGACATGACGACGATCCTGATGGCCCAGCAGTTCAACGCGCCACAGTGGCGCCTCGACTTCCTGACGGCTGCCTACCAGGCCGTCGAGGATTGATCACCGGCGGTCGACCAGCATGCTGATGGCGATGTACTGACAGATCCACGCGGCGATCGTGCACGCGTGGAACACCTCGTGGAAGCCGAACCACGACGGCGCCGGGTCAGGGCGCTTGATCGCGTACACCACCGCGCCCGCCGTGTAGAGCACACCGCCGGCAAGCGTCAGCACGAACACCGCGACCCCGGCCGAGTGCAGGAGGTCGCCGAGGACCGGCGTGATCGACCAACCGAGCGCGACGTAGAGCACTGTGTACAGCGCCCGTGGCGCGGTGGGCCACAGGTAGCGAAACCCGACGCCGAGCGCCGCGCCGGCCCAGATCAGCCACAGCATCACGGTCCTGGTGGTGCCGCTGAGGGCGAGCGTCACGACCGGTGTGTAGGTGCCGGCGATGAGCAGGTAGACGTTGCCGTGGTCGGCCCGGCGCAGCCACGCATACGCGCGGGCACCCCAGGTGCCGCGGTGGTAGACCCCGCTGGTGGCGAACAGCGCGAGACCGCAGATCGTGTACACGACCACGGCAAGGCGCGGCGCACCGGCCGGCGCCATCACGATGAGCACGAGGCCGGCCACGAGCACGAGCGGTGCCATCACCGCGTGCAGCCAACCACGCATCCGGGGCTTCACCGGATCGGCATGCGTCGCGACAGGTCGCTCGATCATCGGATCGTCGTGACCGTCCATGACACCGAGCCTGTCACGAGACTCGCCGCTCAGGTCGGGAGGATGCCGCGCAGGTCCCATGCTCGGGCACCGTCGAGACCCAGGCGCAGGATCGCACCCGGGCCGCGGTTGGCGGTGAAGCGGTCGCCGTCGTCGGTGCCGAGGTAGAGCCGGGCGATCGCACGTCGGGCTTCGGTGACGCCGTCGCGGTCGAGCACCGGGCTGCCCTCGATGCGCACCGCGCGGAACGGGGCCGTCGCCTCGAAGACCAGCAGCGCGCACAGCGGACGGCGTTGCAGGTGCTGCAGTTTGACGTCGCCGTCGGCGATGACGACCTCGAGCGCGTCGCCGAAACGCCGGAACCACACCGGTGAGCCGACCGCACTGCCGTCCTTCCGGTAGGTGGTCAGCACGGCGGGTGACGGGTTGTCGAGCAAGGTGTCGAACTGCTCATCTGTCGCGTTCATCGGTGTCATCTCTTGCTGCCGGCAGGTCGGGACGTGGACCGATCGACGTGCGAAGGCGCAGTCGTTCGGTCAGCTTGGTGAGCGAGTGGAGGAAAAGGAGTACTCGCTGCCGCTGGAACTCACGAGGTCGACGAACAGCTGCCCGTAGGCGGCACTGAAGTGGCCACCGTCGGGCGCATAGAAGGTCATCGGCCCGAAGTTCCACGTGCAGCTCTTCGCGTCGGTGCACGTGACGTTGTGGGTGAGCACTTCCTGCTGCCCGCTCGCCGAGCAACTGAACCCGGACGGGAACCCGACCGAGCAACCCGACAGCCCCGCTCCGGTCAGGATGAATTCGAAGTGCATCTTGATCTTGTGCGCCGTTCTTCCGTACCCGGAGTAGCAGTCCATCAGGTCGTGGACCTTCGCTACGCCGCCGGAATACACGGAAAGCTTGTCGCTGTACAGATAGCCGGTCCACGACCAGTTGTATTGCGCGTCGCCGCCCAGTTTCGACGCCCAGCTGGTGCCCCACGCCCTCGAGCACGCAGACGTGCCCGACTTGGCAGCGATCCAGGACCCGCCACTGGCATTCGCTGGGGTGACGCCGAGCGCGATCGTGAGCAACGCTGCCGCCAACACGACGACTGTCCGACGGATGCGATGCACGTGTCCCCCCGGTGGTCGTGAGCGTATGGATTACAGCACAGGCCACGGTGAGATAGCGAGCACTTCGTGAAGTCGATGCTGTCGACCTGGTTCGCGTGCTACGACTGGGACAGGAACAACAGGATCGGGACGGAGACCGTCGATGGACCGCGAAGAGATCAACGAGGAATTGGGAGTGCCCGAAGCGCAAGAAATGCTCGCATCGACATCGGCAGCCCACTTGGCCTACGTTGCCGCGGACGGCACGCCGCGAGTCATTCCGGTCGGATACTTCTGGACCGGCGCGGAATTCGTCGTCGCTACGGCGCCGGCCTCGCCGAAAGTCAAAGCACTCTCGACTCGTCCGGACGTCTCATTGGCCATCGACTCGGGCGGTACACCTGGCTCGGCGCGAGCCCTGTCGATTCGCGGACGAGCGCGTGTCGAGATCGTCGACGGTGTCGTGCCGGAGTACCTCGCCGCCGCCCGGAAGAGCATGGACGCCGAGGCCGCGGCAGAGTTCGAGCGCAACGTTCGCGCGATGTACGACCAGCAGGCCCGAATCGCAATTACCCCGGAATGGGTGCGGTTCTACGACTTCGGTGCCGGCCGCATGCCGAAGTTCCTCAAGGACCTGGCCGAGCGTGACCGCGGATAGTGAGCCCGTCGAGGGCCAGCTCGAACAGGCACAGTCCGTCGATGAGCGCGGACGTGTCAGGGGACGTGGCCTGGACAACCATCGGATCGACGCTGACGTTCTGAATCAGAAGGCCAGGACATCAAGGCCGTGCGTGACACCGATCAGGAGTCTTCGGCCGGACACGGCGGGCGTGGTGAACTGGGTCGGGAGCACACCGATCGTCACCGTCGCCCGCAGGGCGCCGGTGGTGGCGCTGTAGCCGTAGAGAACGTGAGCCGCCGTGTTCAGCGACCAGATGACACCACCGCCGTACACCGGCGACGCCGTGGCATTCGCGGCGTGCCAGAGGACATGCATCGCGCCGGCGGCATCGATGCGCACCGCGCGGATACCGTCCTTGCAGGGCACGTAGACGACATCGTTGATCACGCTCGTGCCGCCGAAGGAGCGGCACAGGTCGACCTGGCTGACTTCGCCGCCGATCCCGCCGAGATCGTCCTGCCGCAAGACGTAGGCCGGCCCGGACTTTCCTGCGACGAAGATCCACGGCCCGACGAGGGCCGGTTGTTGCGAGCCCAGGCCGACGTCGCCCTGGTTGTTCTCGGCCCAATCGCTCGGCGCGAACGAGTCGAGCACGGTGCCGGTGGCCGAGGAGAGCTCCAGCAGCGAGTTGGTGAAGTCGTAGGCATCGCCGGGGAACGCGGCACCGTTCGCCGACACGACGAACAAGTGACCCTTCCCGTCAGTGGTCGGGCCGGAAGGCGCCCAGATGCCGCCACCACGCTCGGTCGGCGCCGTGTAGGCGAGCGTTGAACCACTGCCCGACAGCGGAACACCTACGAGTCGGCCCTTGTAGTTGCCGCAGTCGCCGGCGAGCGCGCCGAACGGCACCCAAACGCGACCGACAGAAAAGGTCAGCGCGCCGCGCTGCTGCATCGCGGCCGGATCGACACCTGACAGATCAAGACTGTGCGAGAACCGAATTGCGCCGGTGCGGGCGTTCAGCGCGTACAGCCGATGAGTGGGCGGCGAGGTCCCCAGCTCGGCCGCCACGTACATGGTGTCCGTGGCGGAGTAATAGACCGGGGTGCTCGTGATGCCGAGCGGGTCGATGTCGCCGCATGGGCGTTGACTCGCCGGCGACGGCGCGCCCAGATTCCGCTTCCACACCAGCTTGTTGTTGACGTCGAAGGCGTACACGCTGTTGTTCTCGGTCGCTGCGTAGGTCAGACCGTCCGCGACGATCGGCTGTGCGTAGACCGCGCCGTCGAGCACCAACCGCCTGATGATGTGCATACCGCCGGTGTAGGTCGGCATGCTCGTCGCGTAGCCCGTTCGCTGCGCCGTTGCCGTGGTAGGCCCACCAGGCATTCGCCGTCAGCGCGGCCGCGCCGCTCGGCGCGGCGGTCAGGAACGGGGCGAGGACGACGAGGATCGCGAGCACAAACCTGCGGCGCATACGGACAGTGTGCACGCATTACGGACTGTAGCGAAGGCCTCGGCGCCATCGACCTCGCAACCCGTCGCGGAATCGCCCTGTTTGCTACGTCCGTGGCGGTGCGGCTGGATTCAGCGCGTCGCTTTCGTGGCCACTACTGGTCTTCCGGCGTCCACGGCGGCCCTCGCATCGGTATTTCCGATATCGAGAACCGGGCAACGACTGGAGGCACGATGCGAAGAGCGCTAGGCATGCTGTTGGTAGTGACGGCTGGATTGGTGGCGGCTCTGATGGCGGTCGCGGCACCGTCCGGCGCGGCTGGTCCGGCCAAGGTGAGTGTGGTGCACGGAATTCCGAACACACCCGTGAACGTCTTCGTCAACGGCAAGTCGACACTGCAGGATTTCAAGCCCGGTAGCGTCGCCGGGCCACTCGACCTGGCAGCCGGCACCTACACGGTCACGATCTTCCCGGCCTCGAACACGAAAGGCACCGGCACACCGGTGATCAAGGCGACGGCGAGCGTCACAGCGGGCAACAACTACTCGCTCGTCGCACATCTGACCACCGCGGGCAAGCCGACGCTGACGGCCTATCAGAACGATGTCTCGAAGGTCGCCGCAGGCAAGGCCCGACTCGTCGTACGGCACGACGCGGCAGCTCCGGCGGTCGACGTACGCGCCAACGGCAAGGTCGCCTTCGCGAACCTCACCAACCCCAACCAGGCAAAGGCGGACCTGCCGGCCGGCTCGATCAAGGCCGACGTGGTGCTGGCCGGCACGTCGACGGTCGCAATCGGCCCGGCGACGCTCGACCTCGGCGAGGGCACCGCGACCATCGTCTACGCGATCGGTTCTGCAACCGGCAAGACCTTGGCGCTCGTGACCCAGACCATCGACGGGCTGCACATGGCACCCGGCGGCGTGCCGGCTGGATCAGGCGGCCTGCTGGACCGCGACCCGGGCACTCCGGGATGGGTGTGGTTCGCCGGCGCAAGCGCGTTGCTGGTGGCGCTGCTCGGCGCGGGTGGCGCATACCGCCTCACCCGCACCGGAGGCTGATGATCGAGGAGCACCAGAGGTGAGACGGCGCACGGCGCTGATCGCGTGCACGGCGGCAATCGTCGTCGGCAGCGCCGGCGCCGTCGCCATACCGCTGATCTGGGGAGCATCGCGGCATCACGTCACCGCGGTGGCGCCGGTCGGCACCGGTGCTGCCACCAGGCTGGCAGCCGAAACCCCCGCGCCGGTCGCGTCGCCGTCTGCAGCGGCGCGACCGTCGCCGACCGTTCGACATCGCACGCCGGTACCGCACTCGAGTTCGCATGGCCGATCGACCCACTCGGCCACATCCACGCTCGGCGGCCGGCCGGGGCCGATCGGGCGCGGCCCGGGGCCGGTGTCCGTCGCCGCGCCGAGCGTCGGTATCCGGGCCGCGGTCTACCCCGTCGGCGTCGACGCGGCCGGCGAGGTCGCGATACCCGAACGGGTCGACACCGTCGGTTGGTACCGGTTCGGTGCACGACCGGGATCGGCGCAGGGATCCACCGTGCTCGTCGGGCACGTCGACTCGGCCGTGCAGGGCGCGGGTGCGTTCTTCCGTTTGCAGGAGATCAAACGCGGTGCCCGCATCGCGCTGACGCTGCCTTCCGGGCGGACCGCGGCCTATCACGTGGTTGCGCGCGAAGCGTTCCGCAAGGGTTCGGTTCCGCTCGATGCCCTGTTCTCACTCACCGGCGCACCTCGGCTGACCATGATCACCTGCGGCGGCTCGTTCGACCCGCGCGCCCGCTCGTACCGCGACAACGTGGTCGTCACAGCGGTGCCCATCTGACCTGCTCGCGCGCGAGGACAATGCCGGACATGCCCAGTGAGTGGACGCAACCAGACCTGGCGAAGATCGAGGGCGCCGACGAGCTGCGGATCGCGACGAGGCGTCCGGACGAAACGCTGCGACGTGCCGTACCGATCTGGGCGGTCGCGGTCGACGGGTGCGTCTACGTGCGCACCTGGCATCGGCGCGCCACCGGTTGGTTCGGCCACGCCGTCAGCTCCGGCGCCGCGCGGATCGCCGTGCCGGGCCTGGACACCGACGTCACGGTCGTGCAGGTCGGCCCGCATCGGCGGGCGCGCATCGACGCTGCCTACCGGACCAAGTACGGCGGCTACGGTGCCGCGACCGTCGCACAGATGGTGAACGACGACGCCGTGGAAACCACGCTCCGGCTCGACGCGACCGAGACGGCCCCGACCCCGTAGCCCTTGCAACTCTCCTTGACGGCAAGTCGTGGCATCACGAATTGTCCGTGGACGACCTGGGGACGATGCCGGATTCGGCGCCGGCCCGCGAGGCTGCGAGGAATAGCCCGACCGGAGAGATGCTTACGGCACGAACAGCCCACGAGCGAAGGAGATCCGGTGCTCGCATTGCAGTATCACGCCTATGGAGGGCCCGAGCAGCTCGAGGTGGCAGAGGCTCCCGAGCCGCACGCCGGGGCCGGCCAGGTACGTATCGCCGTCCGCGCGGTCAGCGTCAACCCGCTCGATTGGAAGTTGCTGTCCGGAGCCATGTCCGGCGGCGAGGCCCCCGACGGCCCCGGGTTCCTCGGCTTCGACGCGTCCGGGGTCGTCGACCAGGTCGGCGAAGGGGTGTCGGGCGTGTCCGTGGGCGACGAGGTCTTCGGCACCGGTCAGAACACCGACGCGCAGTTCGCCGTGCTGAACGCCTGGGCGCCGAAGCATCCGTCGATCGATTGGGCCGTCGCGGCCGCCGCCGGGGTCGCGGGCGAGACGTCCGAGCGCGTGCTGCGGCTGCTGGGCGTCACGAGCGGTGACACGATCTTCATCGACGGCGGCGCGGGCGGCGTCGGCGCAGTAGCCGTCCAGGTGGCCGTCGCGGATGGCCTGCGCGTGGTCGCGTCGGCGGGCCCCGACAACCAGGACTACTTGCGCGAGATCGGCGCGACACCGGTGCTCTACGGCGACGGCGTCGCCGATCGGGTACGCGCGGCGGCCGATGCCACGATCGCCGGCGTCGTCGACGTCGCCGGCAAAACCCCGATCGACGTGCTGATCGGTCTCGTCGCGGAACCCCGCCAGGTCGTCACGATCGCCAATTTCGGTGCCGGTGAATCAGGCGTCCAGATCACCGGCGGCGGCGCAGACGCGCACCCGTTCGAAGCCCTCACCCAGACCGCCGGGCTGCTCGAGCAGGGCAAGCTCGTCATCAAGGTGCAGACCTTCCCGATGGACCGCGCCGGCGAGGCGTTCCAGATCAGCCGGTCCGGGCATGTCCGCGGCAAACTCGTCCTCCTTCCCTAGCCGGGCTCGAAATCGCGTCCGGTAGAACTGGCAGGGTGCGCTACTCGATCAACATTCCCAACTTCGGCGAGTTCGCCGACGCCCGCACGGTAGCGACGGTCGCCGCCGCGGCCGAGGCAGCGGGGTGGGATGGCTTGTTCGTCTGGGACCACGTCGTTCACGACAAGCGAGCGCGCCGGGGACAGCCGTTCGGAGATCCGTGGATGTTGTTGACCGCCGCCGCGCTGACGACGTCGACACTGCGGATCGGCACGCTGGTGACTCCGGTAGCGCGCCGCCGCCCTGAACAGCTGGCTCGCCAGGTTGCCACCCTCGACCTCATGTCCGGCGGCCGTGTCGTTTTCGGCGCCGGGCTGGGGGGTCCGATCGATGATGAGTTCGCGAGTTTCGGCGACACCACCGATCCGCGGGTTCTCGCCGAACGGCTCGACGAGGGCCTGGGAGCTGCTCGGCCGGTACTGGTCCGGTGAGACGGTCGATCACGACGGGCGGCACTACCGAGTCCGTGACACCGCGCTCCTGCCCGCGACGGTCCAGCGGCCCCGACCTCCGGTATGGATCGCCGGCTATTGGCCGCACCGCCGGCCGATGCGCCGCGCGGCACAGTGGGACGGTGCGGTGCCGTTGTTCGAGTCCGCGCGGCACGGTCAGGCGCCATCGCCGGAGCAGGTGCGCGATCTCGCTGACTACCTCGGCAGGCATCGCGGTGAGCGGCGAGAGCAGCCGTTCGACATCGTCGTCGGCGGCGTGAGCGACCCGTCGAGCGCCCCTGGGCTGATCAGAGCACTCCGCGACGCCGGCGCCACCTGGTGGGACGAACGCCAGCTTCAGACGACCCCAGACCTCTACCGCGCCGATTCGGTGCTGCGCCGTATCGAAGCCGGGCCACCCGCAATCGACTGACCGCCGCGTCAGCCGGTGATCCAAACGATGTAGATCACGCCGGCCTGGTTCGTCGCGTCGGTGGTGAGGGTGGTGTTGCTGAACTGCGCGGAGATCGTCGAGGATCCGGCTCCCCCGCCCCCGCCGGCGCCGATGCCATCGCCGCTGCCGGCCGTCCCGGCGGATCCGCCTTTGACGCCACCGCCGCCACCACCACCGGTGTCGTCGTACTGGTCGCTGCTCGCGGTTTGGCCGACACCGGTGGACATGTATCCGCCCTTGCCGGTGCCACCGCCGTCGATACCGCCACCCGAACCGCCGTTGTCGGCCTTGGCCCCGGCAGCGCCACCGTTGCCGTGCTCTGCCGTCCCGGCATTCGGGTAACCGGATCCTGCGCCGCCTCCGCCGCCGGCGACCATGATCGGGGTGCCGTCGCTGGTCTGCACGACAGAGGCCGTTCCGCCCCCTCCGCCACCGGTGGAATCGGAAGCCTTGCCGCCGCCGACCGTTCCGCCGGCACCGCCCTGGTAGGCGGCGAGCCCTTGCCCGGCGACGCCGCCGGAGCCGCCGCCAGAAGTGCGGAACTGTCCCTGCCCGCCGGCGGTCAACGTGAGCTGTTCTCCCGCTGTCACCGTGAGCGTTCCGGCGGCGAGAGCGCCGTTCCCGCCGTGACCGGCATCGTGGATGCCGCCGGTGCTGCCTCCACCGCCACCGATCGCGACGAAGGTGCCGCCCGTGACGCCTGCTGGCACCGTGATGGTCTGGGTCTGGCCGTTGACCGGGATCAGGACGCCGGGCAGGCCTTGCCAGTAGACCGTCACCGACCCGCCGTTGGTGGTCGTGCCGGGCCGGATGGACGACACGGTCACCCGGGAGGGATCGGTCCACGAGCTCCCGGCGCCGCCGCCACCCCCACCGGCGGACTGGTGCTGATTGGCCGTCTGTCCTGCATCGCCGGCGGCGCCGCCGCGATAACCGCCACCGCCGCCACCGCCACCGATGGCGCTCGCCGTGTACTGGCCGCCCGCTCCGCCGCCGGCGCTCTGACCCCCACCTGCACCGCCGGCGGCGGTGTATCCGGGGTAAGAGCAACCGGACCCGTTGAACGCCGGGGTCCCGTCTGCACCGCCGGTGCCTCCGGTGCCGTAGCAGGAACTGAAGCCGGACTGTTGACCGTTCCCACCACCGCCGCCGGCGACGATCAACGGGGCGCCGCTCGAATCGAGGATGGCTGTCGCGCCTCCCCCGCCACCACCAGGCGACGACGCTTCACCGAGGCCGCCGCCGTCGCCACCGTTCATTCCACCGGGGCCCGCGCCGCCGTTCCCGTCGCTGCCGTCGGCACCGACACCGACCGTCAGGTCCTCACCCGGGGTCACCGACAGCGTTCCAGTGACCGAAGCCCCCGGCCGGAACGCGCCATGCCCACCGCTGTCGCCCGCGCCACCCTGCAGGAACACGATCGCCTGCGTCACGCCCTGCGGAACATGCACCGAGTTCGTCGAACCCGGCGTGCTGTACGAAGCCTGCAGACCGGACGGCACCGGAGGAACCGGTGCGTCGGCGACTGTGGCGCGCGACGTGGTCGATTTCATCATCGGCCCGGCGGCGCTGACATCGTCGGAATCGGCACTGGAGCAGGCTGTCAACGCCAGGGCCGACACGGCGACCAGCGTGGCCGTCGCAGTCGTCGTCACGGTGCGCAATGTGGCTCGAGTCCGGTCGAGGCTCATCGTGTGGTCCTTCGGTGCAAGAGGGTCGGCTCGTGCCGAGTTGCAGGAACCGACAGCACCGTAGGTCCCGACGTGCCGCACCGTCTGTTCGAACGCTGACAGTGCGCGGGTGATCGCGGCGACATCACCGACGCCCGATGCGAGGTGAACGAGGGCAGCGGCTTCGCCGACGAGTTCGGATGGTACGAAGGAGCACATCCGACCAAGGAGCTGACAGTGCCCTACAGCCCGAACGACGCGACGTCGGCCACCGCGCAGTTCAACCGTGACGCGATCGCGCGCTACGACATGGACGACCGGCAGGATTTCGCCGATGCCGACCGCGGGCTGATCGCGCCGTTGCCGGGGCCGGTCTTGGGCCCGGACGGCCACGTCATCTATGACGCGGATTGGCTTGATTACCTCGGCGATGAGCAACCGACGCCGGACACGGTGAACCCGAGCCTGTGGCGGCAGTCGCAGCTCATCAAACGCGGTGGTCTGTACAAGGTCGTGGACGGGCTCTACCAGGTCCGCAACAACGACATCGGGGATCTCACCATCGTCGAGGGCGACGACGGCCTGGTGATCGTCGACTGCACGAGTTCGGTCGAGAGCGCCAGACAAGGCCTCGACCTGTTCCACGAACACGTGAGTGACAAGCCGGTCGTCGCAGTGATCTACACGCACACCCACATCGATCACTACGGCGGCGTGAAAGGGGTCGTGGACCCGGCCGACGTGGCATCGGGCAAGGTGCCGATCATCGGGCCCGGCACCATCGCCTCGTTCGACAAGTTCGCGATCGGCGAGAACGTAGTAGCCGGCAATGCGATGTCACGGCGCGCGCAGTACGCGTTCGGCGGTCTGCTCGATCTTGGCCCGACGGGAACGGTTTCGTGCGGTATCGGCATGCTGTCGACCCGTGGCCCGAGCATCTCCTACATCTCGCCGACCGACGCGATCACCGAGACCGGTACCAAGCGCGAGCTCGCCGGGCTGGAGTTCGAGTTCCTGTACGCGCCGGACACCGAGGCGCCGGAGGAGATGCACATCTGGATCCCGCAGCTCAAGGCATTGACCTGCGCGGAGAACGCCAACCACTCGCTGCACAACATCCAGACCCTGCGGGGAGCCCGAACCCGCGATGCCCGCAACTTCGCCCGCTACCTCGACGAGACCCTCGAACGCTGGGGCGATCAGGCCGAGGTCCACTACGGGCCGCACACCTGGCCGGTATGGGACAACGCCAACATCGTCGGGTTCATCGAGTCGCAGCGCGACACCTACAAGTACGTCCACGACCAGGCGCTGCGGCTGGCGAACAAGGGCTACACCCCGCTCGAGGCAGCCGAGGTGATCGAGCTGCCCGAGGAGCTGGGCCGCAAGTGGTACAACCGCGGCTACCACGGCACGCTGCACCACGACGTGCGAGCCGTGTACACCAAGGAGCTGGGCATGTGGGACGGCGACCCGGTGTCGCTGCACCCACACCCACCCGTCGAATCCGCGAAACGGTTCGTCGACCTGCTCGGCCCCGAGAAGATCCTCGCCGAGGGCAAGCGAGCCTTCGATGCCGCCGATTACCGATGGGCCGCCGAGATACTGCACAAGCTGGTGTTCGCCCAGCCCGACAACACCGAGGCCAAGAACCTGCAGGCCGACGCCTACGAACAGATGGGTTACCAGGCCGAAGGACCTCAGTGGCGCGGCATCTTCCTCACCGCCGCCCGTGAACTGCGCGAAGGCGCACTCCCCGCCGCGTTCGCCACGGCCAGCCAGGACTCGATCATGGCGATGCCGATCGACATCTTGTTCGACTTCGCGGCCGTGCACGTCGACGGCGACAAGGCCGCCGAGGTCGACCTACGGATCGACTTCGTGTTCACCGACCTCGACGAGACCTGGACGGTGTGGGTCAGGCGCGGCGTGTTGAACGCCCGGCGCGGCGCGTCGGCAGACACCCACGTCACCGTCTCCGGGCCCAAGGCGGCCCTCGTCGGCGCTGTCCTCCAACCCGCGGCGGCGGGCAAACTGGCCGAGGCCGGTCAGCTCACCCTCGACGGCGACGCGACGGTGCTGCAGACCTACGCCGGCGTCCTCGACGAGTTCGATCCCAACTTCAACATCGTCACCCCGTAATTGCCAGGGAAGGTCTCGACTACGGAGCGACCGTGAACAGCACCTTCGAGGTTCCCTTGCACGTGGTGTGTTGCATCTCGAGGTTGGCGCCCTTGAGGTGGACGGACAGGTCGAACCGGGCGGTCAGCACCAACTTCTGAGGGCCGAACAGCGCGACCGTCATGGCCTTTTCGAGCGCGTTGAGATTGCCCACCGGGGCCAGGCCTTTGGCCACCATGTTCTTCTCCACGTACCGCTGCGCCTCCACCGACACGCTGCTGAAGTTGTATGCCTTCAGCGCGGTGACGAACTTGACGATGTGCGGTTTCGGGATCTTCTTGGCGGTCAACGCCTTCTCGACCTTCGTGACCGTTTCGGGTTCCTTCGGATACTTGGGCTTGTTGACCGACTTGATCGTGTCGAACGTGTACACCACTGCCATGATCGGACTCCCGCACGGTTTTGGATCGGGCGAGGAAATACTCGTGCGGCGTCCGGCGCCCACGCAAGGTCTCGGCCTGTCGGATATTTGTCGATCTCGGCGGAGCAACGCTGCCGGACCGGTGGTATCAGCGCACCGGCATCGCGCCTCCTACGGTCGGGAAGGGTTCCCGCGGCTGGTTTCAGGGGGTTGTCATGGCAGGTCGGTTTTCACTACGTCGTCGAAGCGTTGCTGTCTTCGCCGCCGGCGCTGTGTCCGCGGTGATCGTGATCGGCGGCGGGGCCGCCATCGCCTCCATTCCATCGACCACAACCGGGGCCATTACTGCCTGCGTGAAGACGTCCAGCGGTGGGGTGCGAATCATCGACGCTCAAGCCGGCCACCGCTGTGTCACGGGCGAGACGACACTGAACTGGTCGAAGGGCTACACCTACCGCGGTGCCTGGTCGGCCTCCGTGACCTACAGCGTTCTCGACGTCGTCACCAGCGGCGGCACGTCCTACCTCGCCAGGGCCGCCTCGCACGGCAAGGCCCCGACAACCAACCCGACGTACTGGAGCGTGCTCGCCGCCCGCGGCGCGACCGGTGCCACCGGCGCGACCGGTGCGGCCGGACCACAGGGCCCCGCCGGTCCTCAGGGCCCGGCCGGCGCCAGCGGTTACAACGTGGTCACGCAATACGTCACCGTCAACACCGGAACCCAGCAGCTCGTCGATGTCCACTGCCCTTCGGGGCAGGTTCCCGTCGGAGGCGGCGCACACTACGGCAACGCCTTCCCCGGTCTGGGCAACGCGCAGTGGGCCTACGTCTCCGAATCGAGCATCGACGAGAGCCGAACCGGCTGGGCGTCGACCTTGGTCGTCACCTCCAACCAGTACAACACCTATTTCGAGGCGAATGCGATCTGCATCAACGCATGACTGGAGCGGGGACGAGTGCGCGCGGTGAGCCGTACCTCAACTACGCCGACCTCACGGCAGGCAGTCCGGCACCATGGCTGACGTTCACGCACGCTTCGCAGATACTCCCTCGGATGAGTCCGATACGCATCAGTGCGGCGAATATTCGGCACCCCACGCACACCGCCGCGAGCGATTCGAGGGACGCGAAGACGATGATCATCGCAAGCAGGATCTGGGCGACTCCGTACTGACCGACGGCCGTCAGCACGACGACGCACGTGGTGACGACTGCGCCGATCGCCTGCGCGAACCGTTTCGGCGGGCCCGGAACCAATCGCGGCGCACCCAACCGGGGCGCAACGACGCGAGTGGCGAGCTGGGCGAGTGGGCTCAGCGTCGGGCCCGAGGCGACCCGGGCGAGGAAGCCGTACGCGAGGAACACACTGAGCCAGAGCCAGTTCGCTCCAGCGGTCAGGCTCAGAACGAGCGTGACAAGCGCCAACAGCAGGACGCCGGCGGCGACTGTTCGCGCCGCTCGTTCGTTGACCGGGTTCGGGAACGTGAAGAGTCCGCCCGCCCGCTCTCGCCGCTCGAGCCGCGTGGGCGCGGTATCGGAGATCATGTCGCACGTCCGGCCGCTGTCGCCTCCGGCACCTCGACGAGCCGGCCGGTGGCCACGTCGTAGATGTAGCCATAGATCGGGATGCGACCAGGGACGAGCGGATGCCGGCGGATGCGGGAGACGTCGTCGGCGACGCTGCGGGCGTTGTCGGAGATGGTGAGCCAGTCGATGTAAGCGCCCTCGGCCGAACCCGGTCCGGTGCCGACGTCGCGGAAGCCGTCCGCGCCGAGTTCGGCAGTGTCGAGACTGTTCGCGAGCAGGTCGCGGATGACGTCGTCGGTGAAGAACTCCATGCCGCAGTTCGTGTGGTGGATGACGAACCATTCGGTGGTGCCGAGCAGCTTGTAGGAGATCACCAGCGAGCGGATGGCGTCATCGCTGGCGCGGCCACCGGCGTTGCGGATGACGTGCGCGTCGCCTTCACTCAGCCCGGCATATTTCGCCGGGTCGAGCCTGGCGTCCATGCACGTCAGTATGGCGAATCCGCGAGCCGGCGGGAGCGCAAGGTCGGCTTTGGCGCCGAACGTTGCCGCGTACTGCTCGTTGGCCTCGAGGACCTCGGTGATCACAGACATCGTTACTCCCGTTGTTCGGTCGGCATGACGGTAGCAGGCGCCTGACCGCGTACTCTATTAACTCTATCGGTATGATAGACAATACGAGTGAACTCCGGAGCGACGTTGACGTGGATGACGGTGGTCGGCCGACCGCGCCACGCAGGCCCTTGTTGTCCGACGTCCTGACTCCCCTCGCCGATCCTTCGTCGCCGGCCACAGCCGCACCAGAACCCACGCAGGAAGTGTCATGCAGACATCGCCCGTTCCCGTTCCCACTCGCCGTTCATTCCTGGCCGCAGCCGGTGCCAGCGGCCTGCTCGCGGTCCTGGCCGCGTGCACCTCCGGCGATCCGAATGCTCCCGAGTCGTCCGGTGCCAGCCAGTCGGCCGCCGGGTCGGCCCGCAAGCGCGGCGGCACCATCAAGGTCGGCATTCCGGCACCCCCGACCGCGGTGGACCCGGTGACGATGTACGACGGCTCGGCAATCATCATCGTCCAACTCGTTGCCGACTATCTGATCTGGCTCGACAGCGACCTGAAGCTCGTGCCCCGCCTTGCGACGAAGTGGACGGCCGAGCAGGGCGGAAAACGCTGGGCGTTCACGCTGCGCTCCGGCGTGTCCTTCTCCGATGGCACGCCGCTGACCGCCCAGGCGGTGAAGGCCTCGTTCGACCGGCTCCTCGACCCCAAGAACAAGTCCGCGGCGTTGTCGGCCTTCGATGGCATCCTCGCCAGTGGCGGGGTGACCATCCGTGACTCGAGGACGGTCGTCTTCACCCTGCAGCGGACTTTCTCCGACTTCCCCTACCTCGTCTCCGCCGGCAACTACAACGCCGTCATCCTCAAGGCCGATTACGCCGGCGACTTCGCCAAGAAGCCGATCGGGACCGGCCCGTTCCTGCTCGGCAGCTACAGCACATCTGGTGGAGCGACGCTGACGCGCAACCCGAAGTATTGGCAGTCCGGCAAGCCCTATCTCGACGGCGTGCAGATCCACTTCTATGCCGACAGCCAGGCCCAGACCTTGGCACTGCAGGGCGGAGCCGTGGACGTCCTGGGCCTCACCCAGATCAACGATGTGCCGACCGGCGGCAATATTGCCATCGACAAGACGCCGGGCACCGGCATCACCACCTTCACGCTGCGCACGGACAAGGCGCCCTTCGACAAGAAGGAGGTACGGCAGGCCGTCGCATACGCATTGGACCGCCCGGCGATCAACACCGCCACGAACGACGGCATCGGCCAGCTCGGCAATGATCACCTGCTGGCGCCGCTGTTCCCGGCCGCGCCGAAGGACATCGCCCAGCGTGCGAAGAACGTGGCGAAGGCGCGCTCCCTGCTCTCGACGGCCGGGGTCGACAAGCTCGCGTTCACCCTCACCTATGATCCGCCGAGCAAGGACTTCGCCCTCGCCGTCCAGGATCAGCTCAAGGACGCCGGGATCACCGTCACCCTCGATCAGCAGAGTTCGCAGGCGTTCTACGGCGGCAACCAGACGAAGGACACACCGTGGCTGTTCTCGACGGCTAATCTGGTGGGTTGGGCCGGGCGCGCCGTACCGAGCCAGTTCGTCGCCCCGATGGTCACCAGCAAGGGGGTGTGGAACGGCTCGAAGTACGCGAACCCGAAGCTCGACGCGGCGCTCGTCGCCTACGACGCCGCGGCGACGGCTGCCGAGCGGGCGGCGCAGGCCGAGATCATCGCCTCCGCGATGCACGAGGACGTGCCGGTGATCATCGCGGTGTGGAACGGCGCAGCCCGTGCCTACGACCGGACCACGTTCGTCGGCGTGCGGGCCCACCCGGAGAGCTTTCTCGACCTGACTGACGTATCCCGGGTCTGACCGTGCGTCGGATGCTCGCGCGCCGCCTGCTGACGCTCCCGCTGGTGCTGCTGGCGGTGTCGGCGTTGGTGTTCGTCGCGACGCAGGTGCTTCCGGGTGACGTCGCACGGGCGGTGCTCGGTCGGGAAGCGTCGGATGAATCGGTGCGCGAGTTGCGCGACCAATTGCACCTCGACGATCCGATCGTCGCGCAGTATCTGCGCTGGCTGGGTCACTTCGTCACGGGTGACTGGGGCCAGTCGTACACCCTGCGGGTGCCAGTGCGTGAGCTCGTCCTCGATCGACTCGGCAACAGCATGTTGCTGGCCGGGTTCGCGTTCGTCCTGCTCGTCCCGGTCTCGCTCGGCCTGGGCATCGTCGCCGGCCTCTGGCATGACCGCCCCGTCGATCGGGGCATCTCGGTCCTGAGCCTGGTGTTCGGCGCGATCCCCGAGTTCGTGACCGGTGTCGTCCTGTTGCTGGTCTTCGCCGTGCAACTGGGGTGGTTCCCGGTCTCGGGACAGGTCCTACCTGGCACCGGGCTGGTCGAGCGGCTCTACCACCTCGTGCTGCCCGCAATCACGCTCGTGCTCTTGTGCACCGGTTACGTCGCGCGCCACGTCCGCGCCAGCACCATCGCGGTCGTGGAGAGTCCGTACGTGCGCGCTTCGGCACTGCGTGGCGTGTCATGGTCGGCGATCGTGCGGCGTCACGTGTTGCGAAACTCGACGGTCCCGGCGACCAGCGCGCTGGGTGTGCAGGCGCAGTTCCTGCTCGGCGGGCTCGTCGCCGTCGAGTTGCTCTTCGACTACCCGGGTATCGGTGCGCTGCTGCTGTCCTCCGCGGTGAACAAGGATCTGCCCACCCTGCAGGCCACGGCGATCGTCCTGGGCTTCATCTACCTGCTGATCATGTTGGCCGTCGAGGTCGTGTATCGGCTGTTGGATCCGCGTATCCGTGCTGCAGGCGAGCGGGTGAGCATATGACCGTCGTGCTCGCGAAGGACACCGCGCCGACGCTCGAGGACTCGCCGCCCCCGGTCGTCCGGCGGCGCCGCCCGATCGCGCTCGTCATCGGAGTCACGATGATCGGGGTCTGGGTGGTGTCTGCGATCGCCTGGCCATGGCTCGTCCCGTTCGACCCGGCGCACTTCGACATCACGCACCGGTTCGCCGCCCCGAGTAGGGAGCATCTGCTCGGCACCGATCAGTTCGGTCGCGACACCTTCTCGCGGCTGCTCGCCGGCGCGCGTCCGGTGCTGGAGGTGGCACCCATCGCCACTGCGGTGTCGGTCGCGTGCGGAACGGCGTTGGGCCTGCTCGCCGGTGCTTCGGGGGGACGGGTCGACACGGTGATCATGCGAGCACTCGACATCGTGATGGTGTTCCCGGCGATCATCGCAAGCATCCTGTTCGTGGCTTTACTCGGTCGTTCGACCACAGTGCTCGTGATCGTCATCGGGCTCGCGTTCGTTCCGATCGTCACCCGCAGCGTGCGCGCCGCCACACTCGTGCAGCGTGAGCTGCCCTACGTCGATGCCGCCCGCCTGCGTGGTGAGCCGCAATGGTCACTGCTGGCTCGCGAGATCCTGCCCAACGTCAACCGCACCGTGCTCGTCGAGGCGACCTCCCGTCTCGGCGACGCGGTCTTCGCCGCGGCAACGCTGTCGTTCATCGGTCTCGGTCAGCCGCCCGGCTCGCCCGACTGGGGCGCATCGGTCGCGGACAACCGGTCGTGGTTGCCGATCGCGCCATGGACTGTTCTCGCCCCGGCCCTTGCTATTGCGTCCCTCGTCATCGGCGTGGCGCTCGTCAGCGACGACCTGCGCTACCGGCTGGACGCCTGACATGGACGGGTTGCGCGCACACTCGCTCTCTGTCGATTTCGCGACCCGCCGCGGCCCAGTCCACGTGCTGCGATCCGTCGACATCGCCTGCGCACCCGGTCGGATGCTCGGCGTTGTCGGTGAGTCCGGCTCGGGCAAAACCACCCTCGGCCGAGCATTGGGCAACGGGCTCGACCCCGGTGCGCGGGTGAGCGGCAAGGTCGAGGTCGACGGCGTGGATGTGCTCGGTCTCTCGGGCCGGGCGCTGCGCGAGTGGCGGGCGTCCTCGCTCGCCGTCGTCCATCAGGAGGCGGGTGCCTCGCTCGACCCGACGATGCGCATCGGCACGCAGCTCGCCCAGATCCTCGAACTGCACGGCGTGCCGCGTGCCCGGCGCACCGAACAGGCCGCAGCATTGCTGGATCAGGTACGGCTGCCAACCACTGCGGCCCAGCGCTATCCCTATCAACTGTCCGGCGGTCAACAGCAGCGCGTGGTCATCGCGGCCGCCCTGGCCGGCCGGCCCCGGTTGCTCGTTCTCGACGAACCGACCACCGGCCTGGACGCCTCGGTCGAGGCCGGTGTGCTGGCCCTCATCGAGGAGCTGCGGGTCCAGCTCGACTGCGCTGTCATTCTGATCAGCCACGACCTCGGCCTGGTGGGTCACCTGTGCGACGACGTCACCGTGCTCCACGCCGGGCGAGTTGTCGAACACGGTGCCGCCGCCGAGGTGCTCACCCGTCCTGACCACCCCTACACGCGCACATTGCTGCAAGCCGTTCCAGAGCTCGGCGTTCCCCGCAGCCGGCGTCGCCTCACTCCGACGACCGAGGATGGCGAGATCCCGCCAGAACCAGGCGATGCCCTGCTCGAGGTGCGCGACCTGCGCCGCAGCTACGGGCGACACGTCGCCGTCGACGGCATCGATCTCGACGTGCGGGCCGGTGAGGTGCTCGGCATCGTGGGCGAGTCGGGCAGCGGCAAGTCCACGCTGGCGCGGGCGATCGTCGGCCTCGGCCCCCGCGGCGGCGGCACCGTTCGCCTCGCCGGCGAGCCGCTGGCCGAGCAGGTGGCGCGTCGTCCGCGAGAAGTGCTGCGCCGGCTGCAGATGGTCTTCCAGGAGCCCGACGCGACGCTGAACCCGGCGCACACGACCGCTCGGGTGCTGTCCCGCGCGATCCGCACGCTCGGCGGCACGCGTTCGGCCGAACAGCTGGCCGAATGGGCGCATCTCGAGCCGGCGCTGCTGCCGGCCCGGACATCGACGCTGTCCGGCGGGCAGAAGCAACGGGTGGCCATCGCCAGAGCGTTCGCGGGGTCGGCCGACCTGGTGGTGTTGGACGAACCGGTCTCGGCACTGGACGTCAGCGTGCAGGCCCAGATCCTCGACCTGCTCGCGGACAGCGCAGCCCGCGAGCGCACCGCGTATCTGTTCGTGTCGCACGACCTGGCCGTCATCAGCTACCTCGCGGACCGGGTAGCGGTGATGTACCGGGGCCAGGTCCTCGAAAGCGGATCGACGACCGACGTCATCGACGGCCCGCACCATCCCTACACCGCCGAGTTGGTCGGCGCGGCCCGACGCCGGCCGGTGTCTACCGGCACGGGGAAAACGCTCGACCATCGGGCGGATGACCGCGGTTGCCGGTATGCGGACCGCTGCCCGTTGCATCTCGGCGACGTCTGCGACGAGCAGACGCCGCCACTGCGCGACATCGCGGCGGGGCATGCCGTGCGGTGTCACCTGCCTGTGCCACAACTGCCTGTCAGCTCAACAGAAAGGAGATCAGCATGACTGCCGCACCTGTCGGCCCGGAGAACGAGTTCGCCGACCTGTCCGGAGAAGTCACCGTGCAACGTCACTGGTTCACCGCCTCCGTCGGCGGACATGTCAGCGCCGTCGTCTGGGGCACCGGCACACCGCAGTTCGTGGTGCTGCCCGACGACGGTGTGACCGCCCGCGACCTCGACGAACTGGGGGCTCGCCTGAGCACCCCCGTCGTCCTGGTCGACCGACTCGGCACCGGACGATCGAGCGGTCCCGCACCCTCGACGCCCGCGCGCGAGGCTCGTCCGCTCGCCGAAGCCGCGTGGTCGTTCGCACCGAAAACCGAAACACTCGTCGGGCTCGGCGGCGGTGGGGCCGCCGCCGCACTCGCCGCAGCCGCGCGAGCCCGCTCGATCACCCGCGTCGTGCTCGTCGGAGTCCCGGCGCCTGACAACCCACCACCCGCGCTCGCCGAGCGCGGTATCCAGATCACCACCCATCCCGACACCGACCCAACAGCCCCGGCCGCGGTAGCGGCCCTGCTCGCTAGGCAATAGAGAGGAACGGATCACCATGACCACAACCCCTACCGAGAACATCGCCTTGATCGATCTCGGCCGCGCTCTCGACGGCGACCGCACCGAGCTCGACCGGCTGCGGTTCGCCGGCCAAGACCTCGGCATCATCCAGGTCGTCGATCACGGCGTCGATCAGGCGCTGATCGAGGAGTTCCACGATCGCATCGCGGCAATCCTGGCCCTGCCTCGCGAGGACAAGATCGAGTTGGCGAGTCCGACCGGGCACCCGTACCGCGGCTGGCGGCAGTGGCCGGACGATTTCGGTCGACTCGAACTCGAACGGTTCACCTTCGGCAAGTACGACTCGACGGAAGACGCGCGCAACGCGGGTCTCGAGCCTGAGTACAGCCTGGAGTACGCGCACGCCAACGTCTGGCCGCCGCAGCAGCCGGGCCTGCGGGAGGTCGCGAAGGCCTATCACGCGGCGGCCGATGCACTGGCACGGCGGGTGCTGGGTGCCTATGCACTCGCGCTCGGGCACGAGCCGTCGGTGTTCCCGGTGGGCGACGGACCGGATCACAGTCGACTGGTCGTGAACAACTATCCGACGTGGACCTGGGACGGCTACGACGCGTCGGCGCCGGACGAGCAGAAACTCCTGCTCCTCGAGCACGCCGACGGCAACGTGCTCACCGTGCTGCACCAACGCGGCGACTACAACGGCTTGCAGGGCCAGCGCGAGGACGGCACCTGGATCACCGTGCCGATCATTCCCGGCGCCCTGCAGGTCTTCTCGGGAGGCAATCTCGCGCGCTGGACCAACGGCGCGCTGAAGCCGGGCCGGCACCGCGTCGTCGCGGGCGGCAGCGTCACCCGTCTGTCCAGCGGCATGTTCTGGAGTCCACGCGTCGACACCACCATCGAACCGTTGGCCGCCTTCGTCGGTGACGGCGAGGCGGAGTTCGACCCGGTGGTGATCTGGGACGGCGTCAAGAACGACGTCGACGAGTACCTCGCGGTCTTCGGCAGGCCCGAGCAGATCGCGGCCTGGCGCGAAGGCCGCCCGTTCGTCGCCACGTTGGCCGACGCATGACCCAGACTGCCCTGCAGGCGTCACGGCGCCATCCGGTGCCGGCGGGCGTGCTGACCTGGGAGCCGAGCGAGCGTCATGTCCACGGTGACCTCGGCGGCGTCACCGTCGTCGACTCGTTCCGGCCGGTACTGGTGTGGGAGCCCGATGCACCCGTCCCCCTCTACGCCTTCCCGCAGGAGGACGTTCGCACCGACCTGCTGCGTCCGAGCGACCGCGCCGGCGACCGTCCCGGCGCGGTCGCGTGGTTCGACCTGTCCGTGGCCGGTGAGCGGCGCGAAGCGATCGCCTGGCGTTACGGCGGGGCCGGTGAGCTGGACGAGCTGATCGGCTTCGACTGGTTCCGTCGCCGCAGTCCCGGTCTCGACCACTGGTTCGAGGAGGACGAGGAGGTGTTCGTGCACCCGCGCGACCCGTACAAGCGGGTCGATGCGTTACCGACGAGCCGGCACGTCGTGGTTTCGTCGGGGGGTGAGGTGCTGGCCGAATCGGACAACACGGTTGCGGTATTCGAAACTCGCCTGCCGACCCGGTGGTACTTGCCGGTTGAGGACGTTCGCACCGACCGGCTGCACCTGGCGCCGCACACCACCCGTTGCCCGTACAAGGGCATCGCCGACGCGTTCACCCTGGCCGGCGCCGACGGCAGTGACATCGCATGGCGCTACCGGGACCCGCTCCCGGCCGTCGAGCCCATCCGCGATCGCATCGCGTTCTACAGCGAGCAGGTCGACATCCAGGTCCGACCGGCAAAGGACGTGTCCGAGGAATGACGCCACCTCCGCACGTGTTGGTGAGGACATGACAGCTACCGCAACCGGTTACCTGCAGCGGCCCGACTACCGCGTCGACCTGCTCCGGCGCCGCAACCGCGTCGTCGTGCGGCAGGGCGACGTGGAGCTCGCCGACACGAGCGCGAGCATCGTCGTCGACGAGCAGGATCACGGGCTCGTCTTCTACATCCCGGTGCAAGATGTGCGCCGCGATCTGTTGGTCGAGACCGACGACGAGTCGCGGTGCCCGTACAAGGGTGATGCCAGGTATTGGCGTCTCTCGGACGGGCGCGAGCCGGTCGCGTGGGATTACCCCGAGCCCTACGACGAGGTAGCCCGGCTGCGCGACCACATCGCCTTCTACCAGGACCGGGTCGACGTGCTCGTGGGTGTCGCCACGCCCGCCGTGTCGCGATGAGTCAGCTGTAGCGCCGCGCGAGCGTCGCAACGACGTCCGCATCGGAACCGAGCAGCGCCGCGGACACGTAGCCGTGCCACCAGCGGCGAAGCAGCGTCATCGATGCCGCCATTCGTTCGCCAGCAGCTCGTAGGAGCGCACGCGGTCGGAGTGGTCATGAGTGATCGTGGTGATCAGGAGCTCGTCGGCCTCGGTCGCGTCGCGTAGGCGCTCGAGCTGATCGGCGACATGTCGTGCGGACCCGACGAACTGCGTCTGCACCCGGTCTTCGACCAGGGCACGGTCGGCGTCCGTCCAGCGGTGGCGCCGGGCCTGCTCCGGGGTTGGGAATGCGATCGCGCCCTCGCCCGATCGGATGCTACGCACCCACAGCGGATACCCGGTGGCCAGCTCCTGAGCCGCGCCGTCGTCCTCGGCCACCACGACATCGGCAGAGACGATCACATACGGCGCTTCGAGATCGGCCGACGGCCGGAAGGCGGCTCGGTATCCGTCGACCGCCTCGAGCACGGTCG
This sequence comes from uncultured Actinomycetota bacterium, assembly GCA_963850835.1. Lineage (GTDB taxonomy): Bacteria > Actinomycetota > Actinomycetes > Mycobacteriales > Jatrophihabitantaceae > Jatrophihabitans. Next base: position 50,422 of record CAWKNB010000021.1, read on the forward strand.
CCGGGCTGACATGGTAGTTCGCGCCGAAGCGCAGCCCGCGTTCACCGGCAAGCACTGCGCTTTCCCCGCCGCTGCTCCCCAGGATCCACACCTGCAGTCCAGCACCCTCGCCGGGGACGACGTGCGCCTCCTGCCCGTCCTTGACGTACCGCCCGGCGAACAGGTCGAGGATGTCACGCACCTGCTCGGTGTAGTTCTGCGGATGCGCGTCGGGCTGCGTGAGCAGTGTCTTCTGCAGCACGAAGCGGGGTGAGGACAACAGGGCGGCCGGGGACCACTTCTTCGGAATGCGAAGACCGTTGTCGGTCCATCCGTCAACGACCCGTTCACGACCGTTGACCACCGCAGGCTCTCTGACCGGTGCCGGTTTGCCGCCGGAACGGCCCAGGCCGAGATCGAGGCGGCCGGGGTGCAGGGCGTCGATCAACCCGAATTCCTCGACCGTCGACAGGGCGGTGCGGTGACCGAGCTGGACCGCCCCTGACCCGAGCCGGATCTCGGTCGTCGCCGCGGCGGTGAGTGCCAGCACGACTGCCGGCGAGGTACCGGCGACACCCGGGTTCAGGTGATGTTCGGCGAACCAGTATCGGGTGTAGCCCTGTCGTTCGCCGTGTTGCGCGAGATCAATGCTGTTTCGCAGCGCTTCGGGCGCTGACGAGCCCGAGGAGATCGGGACGAGGTCGAGAATGCCGAGCGGTGTGTTCATGCGAATGCTCCGGTCAGGTATTTCACGAAGCCACCCCGGTGGCGGTGCGGACGGCCGGCAACGGCGCGAGGCCGAGGTGATCGCGAAGTGTCGTGCCGGTGTAGTCGGTGCGGAAGCTGCCCCGTTCCTGCAGCAACGGGACGACGGTGTCGGCGAATTCGTCCAGGCCGCCGGGAGTGATGTGCGGGACGAGGATGAATCCGTCGCTCGCGTCCTCCTGGACGAACCGGTCGATGGTGTCTGCCACGGTCGCGGGAGTACCGATGAACGACTGCCGGCCGGTGACCTCGACGATGAGTTCGCGGCTGGTCAGATTCTGCGCCTCGGCCTTGGCGCGCCACTCGTTGGCCGTCGCGATCGGATCACGGTGCATGCGGACGCTGGCCCGTCCCTTCGCGATGGTGTTCTCCCCGACGACCGGATCGACCACCGGCAGCGGCCCGTCCGGATCGTGATCGGAAAGGTCGCGGTTCCACAGCTGTTCGAGGAACTTGATCGCGGTCGCCGGGCTGACCTGCTGCAGGCGTATCTCGCGCGCCTTGTCGGCCGCATCGCGTTCGGAGTCGACCGAGGACGAACGTCGCGGCGGGCAGGATCTTGAGTTCGTCAGGCTTGCGACCGTAGCGGGGCAGGCGGCTCTTGAGGTCTCGATAGAAGGCCTTGCCGTCACTGAACGTCGAGTGCCGGCTGAAGATCGCATCGGCACTGGACGCGGCGAATTCCCGGCCCTCGTTCGAGTCACCGGCCTGGAAGATGACCGGATGGCCCTGTGGGCTGCGTGGCACCGGGAACTGCCCGGAGATGTCGAAGTGCGCGTCGTGATGCTCGAACGTGCCGGCAAGACCGTCGGTCAGGAATCGGCCCGATGCCTTGTCCGCGACGACCTCGTCACCGTGCCAGGAATCCCAGAGCTCGATCGCGGTCTGCAGGAACGTCCTGGCCCGCTCGTAGCGGTCCTCCTCGGCCAGGAAACCGCCGCGGCGGAAGTTCTCTCCGGTGAACGCGTCCCAGGAGGTCACGACGTTCCAGGCAGCCCGGCCGGCCGACAGGTGATCCAGCGTGGCGAACTGCCGAGCCACCTCGAACGGCTCGTTGAACGTGGAATTGATCGTGCCGGCCAGGCCGAGCCGCTCGGTCACCGCGGCGAGCGCGGACAGGATCGCGAACGTGTCCGGACGGCCGACCACATCCAGGTCGTAGATCCGACCGCCCTGCTCGCGCAGGCGCAGTCCCTCGGCGAGGAACAGGAAGTCGAACTTCGCCCGCTCCGCGGTCTGCGCGAATTGCTGGAACGAGCTGAATTCGATGTGACTGCCCGCCGCCGGGTCGCTCCATACCGTGGTGTTGTTGACCCCCGGGAAGTGCGCAGCGAGATGGATCTGCTTGCCGGCCCTGCTCATGCATGTCCTCCGGTGCGTTCGGGTCGCCGGTTCATGCGGCGTAACGGTTTGACGGCCGCGGCAACCCGAGCCGACCGCGCAGGGTGTCGGACCCGTACGCGGTGCGGAACGCGCCACGGCGTTGCAGCTCGGGGATCAGCGACCGGGTGATCCTCGTCAGGTCATCAGGAATCGCGGCCGGTCGCAGCCGAAATCCGGACAGGCCGACGTGCTGCCACTCCTGCAGCAGATCGGCCAGCTCGGCCGCGGTGCCGGCGAAGATCAGGGCATCGCTGCGGTATTCCCCGCCCGCCGTGTCGTCCAGGCGACGCAGCCGAGCGCGTGCGGCCGTCGACGTGTCACCCAGGATCACGACGAGATCGCCCCATACGTGCAGGCGCTGGCCCGACCGACCGGCGGCAGCTGTCTCCCGGCGGATCTCGGTCACGATGTCGCGGGCACTGTCGGCGTTGTCCGGGGTGACGAACACCAGATCAGCGGATGTGGCGGCCAGCCGGTAGGGGATCGCCTGGTGCGCCAGGAGGCTCACGATCGGTTGGCCCTGCGGCGGCCGTGGCGTGATCGAGGGCCCGCGGACGCTGAACCTCGGCCCGTCGAAGTCGATGTAGTGCAACTTGTCGATGTCGATGAACCGGCCGGTGCCGGCGTCGCGGATCTCGGCGTCGTCCTCCCAACTGTCCCAGAGCCGGCGAACGACCTCCACCCAGTCGCGGGCCTCGTCGAACAGCTCCTCGATCAAACGCTGCGATCTCGGGCCGGTCGCGTTCGGCGTAGCCGAACCTGGGGATCGTTCGGCGACCGAAGTGCGCTGCCTCGTGGGCGCGGGCCGAGACCTGCACGCGGACTCCGGCCCGGCCGCCGCTGACGTAGTCGAGCGTCGCGACCGCCTTGGAGAGGTGAAACGGCTCGGTGTGCGTGACGACGGCAGTGGGAACCAAGCCGATGTGACGGGTCAACGGAGCCACTCGGTTCGCCACCAGCACCGCGTCCAACCGGCCGCGCACACGATCGGTCCGCGGCTGGGGGCCGGACCAGTGGCCGGTCTGCAGACCGAGCGAGTCCTCGATGGTGACGATGTCGAGCAGCCCGGCTTCTGCCTCGCCGACCAGATCCGCCCAGTAACCGGCCGTGAACAACTCATCAGGACGGGCCGCCGGCTCGCGCCACGCGGCCGGGTGCCAGCCGGCGCCGTCCAGCGCCACAGCCAGATGGAACGGATCGCTAGGCATGTGTGGCTCCTCGACGTCGACGCAGCGCTACCGATGCTGCAAGGGAATAGTCTTGTCCATTATTCCGCTAGGTAACATATGCATTGCTGATTTCCCTTGGTTCATCGACCTGCGGACAGGAGGACGACCGTTGTGAGCACCGCCGTCGTGGTCGGCAATCCGAAGCCGCAATCGCGCACGTTGCAGGCTGCTGTGCTCGTCGTCGAACGCCTGACCGGGTCCGCGCCCGACCTGGTCGTCGATCTGGTCGGACTCGGTGCCGACCTGCTCGACGGGAACAACCCTCGCGTGGCCGGCCTCGTCGAGTCCGTGGGTTCCGCGGAGCTGGTCGTGTTCGCGAGCCCGACCTACAAAGCCACCTTCACCGGCCTGTTGAAGCTCTTCCTCGAACGGTACGGCGCCGGCTCCCTCGCGGCGATGACGGCGATCCCGCTCATGCTCGGCGGCGATCTGCGCCATTCGCTGGCGCCGGAGGCGTTCCTCAAACCGGTCCTTGCCGAGCTGGGGGCAAGCACGCCCACCCGTGGGCTGTTCCTTCTCGACTCGGACTTCACCGACTCCGAAGCGCTGCGCTCGTGGCTCGACCTGGCCCGTCGGCAATTGCCGCAGCACCTGCTCGATCCTGCCGGGGCGACGTGAGCCGCCCCTCCGTTCTCGATCCCATGCGATTACGCGAGGCGTTCAGCACCTTCCCGTCCGGTGTCACCGCGGTGGCTGCGCTCGTCGGCGGCGCCCCCGTCGGCTTGGCAGCGAGTTCGTTCACCTCGGTCTCCCTGGATCCGCCGCTGGTGTCCGTGTGCATTGCACACATCTCCACCACGTGGCCGGTGCTTCGCGCCGCCGGGATGTTCGGCCTGAGCGTGCTCTCCGCTGATCAGGAACAGGCCTGTCGGCAGCTGTCCGCTCCCAGCACCGATCGGTTCGCCGATCTCGACTGGCACTCGACCGCGGCGGGTGCCGTGCTGCTCGACGGCGCGACGGCGTGGTTGGAGTGCAGCATCGAGGCCGAGCACCGGGCCGGCGATCACGACATCGTCGTGCTCGGGGTGCACGACCACCGCGCCGACCACGACATCCATCCACTCGTGTTCCACGGCCGGCGGTTCCGGCGGCTGGCACCATGACCACGGTCGAGTCGAGATTCGCGAGCCCGATCGATGCCGCCGCGTTCGGGGAGCATCGCGTGGCCCCGGCCCGGCCCGGTGCTCGCAGGTGGCGATTCACCGCACGGATCGTCGACGACGGCACGGCGAACGGTCTGCTGACGTCGTCGCGGTATCACCTCTACGCCGGCTGGTTCTGCCCCGGTTCACACCGCGCCACCATCGTGCGAGCTCTCGCCGGACTCGGCGCGATGATCTCCGTCAGCTACGTCGACCCCATGCGTGACGCCCGGGGATGGGCATTCCGAGAACGCACGGGCCCGGACGAGGTCAACGGATTCACCCTGCTTCGCGACGCCTACGAGGCATCGGACCCCGGCTACGACGGTGTCGTGACGGTGCCGGCGCTGTGGGACCGCCGCGACGGGCGCATCGTCACCAACGATCCGGATCTGATCGACATCGACCTGGCCACCGCGCTGCCGGCCGCCGCCACCGTCGACCTCTACCCGCACGCGTTGCGCGCAGCCATCGACACCGCGCAGGCGGAGATCGCCAATCTCCGCAAGACGATCACCCGAGCGGTGTATCTGGACTCGGCCAAAGTGGAGCTGCGCAGTCAGCTGCGGGCGTTCGACACCCGCGTCGAGCGTCACCCGTACCTGCTGGGAGACCGCCTCACGCTCGCCGATATCCGATTGTGGGTGTTGCTCGTCCGCTACGACGCGGGTCCGAACGCGACCGGTGCGGCAGGGCCGCGCCTGAGTGCGTTCACGAACCTCTGGGCGTACGCGCGAGCCCTGTACGCGTTCCCCGCGTTCCGCGACACCACCGACTTCGACTCCTTCACCGCCCCGCTCACACCGCTTCTCGACTGGACCCTGCCGGCGACCCGTAAGGAGTGAGATGGAGACCTGGGATGCGATTCGTGCGCGTCGAAACGTTCGTGACTATGCGCCCGACTCGGTACCCGCCGACGATCTGTCACGCATCCTCGAAGCGGGCTGGCGGGCCCCGTCGGCGGCGAACCGCCAGCACTGGGACTTCGTGCTCGTCACCGATCGTCAACAGCTGGGCGAGTTGGCCACGGTGTGGCAGGGAGCACGCCACATCGCTGATGCCGCGGCGGCGATCGCTCTCGTCGTACCCGAACCGGGCGATGATCGGACCCGGGTCATCGATCAGTACGACCTCGGTCAGGCGACGTACGCGATGATCCTCGCTGCGACTGATCTGGGCATCGGGACCGGGCACTCGTCGGTGGGCGACCAGGACCGGGCACGCGCGATTCTCGGCGTCCCGGAGCGTCACATGGTGTCGTTCTTGATCGGCGTCGGATACCCGGCCGGTCGGCCTCTGCGTCCCATCGCCACGCCGGACCGCCGGCCCTTCGACGACGTGGTCCACCGCGGCCGCTGGTGAGCAGCCTCATTCGTCAGGCGCCGACTTCCCGGGGCCCGACGGGAATGTCGCCGCGCAGGGTGATGCGGTGCATGACGCGACGGAAGTCGGCGTAGTTGAAGTCGGCGTAGTGGGCGGTGCTGCGGTTGTCCCACATGACGACGTCACCGGGCTGCCACCGGTGCCGGACCATGTGTTCGGGCTTGGTGACGTGCGCAAAGAAGGCGTCGAGCAGACCGCGGCTCTCCGCGTCACTCACGTCGCGGATGCGGGTCGTGAAGCCGGGATTCACGAACAGTGAGCGTCGTCCTGTCTCAGGATGGACACGCACGACCGGATGAGGGACGGGCTTGAGCTGACGTACGGGTTCGCCATCCCACTCGTTGCCCTCGCCGCCACGTCGCTGCTCGAGGTAGTCGGCGAACTCGCGGCTGCCGTCGTGTTCGGCGGTGAGTTGATCCGCGAGCTCACGCATCGCGGGATGCAGCGAGTCGTAGGCGGCCTCGAGGTCGACCCAGTTCGTGTTCCCGCCTACGGTCGGGATGTTCACGGCGCGCAGGATCGATGCCATCGGTGGACGCGGCATGAACGTCACGTCGGTGTGCCACACGTCCGAGCGGCCGCCGTCGAGGCTGTCGAGTTCGTACACCTCGGGATGGTCGGGTGTCGCGCCCGCAACGACGGGATGCGACACCGTTACTTCACCGATGGCCCGGCCGAGTTCGATCTGGCTGTCGTCGTCGAGGTCCTGTGCGGAGAAGAACAGCACCTTGTGCTCGGCGAGCAGATCGCGCAGCGCTCGCGGCATCGCCCTGCGCCACGACGTCACGTAGATCGACTCTGCGGATGCGGGCGGCGAACGACGGGACCAGTCGCTCGATCGACCATGTCGACGCTCGGGTCGGTTCGCCGACATCGGTCGTGTGGATGGCGGTCACAACTCACCTCGCAGGTTTGACTTCGCTTATGTCTACAGAGATTATAGACATTGTGAGTGAGACTCGGCGCCGGAGCGGCTGCGGTTGTCCGCGTCGGCAGATCGGCGCGGCCTTGGGCTGTCGACGCTGATCAGGAGCAGTTCTCCTCACACCTTCGATCAGCTGTGCAGTGGGTGCCGCACCCGCGCCCAATGAATTCGCAAACTCCCACGGAGGAACCCGTCCATGCGCAACTCGTCAACCAGAGCGTTCGCCTCGTCCGGCCGAGCGAGACTGATGCAGGTGGCCGCGCTCGCCAGCACAGCGATGTTGGCGCTCGCGGGATGCAGCTCGTCCGGTTCGGGCGGCGGCGGCGCTGGTGGAGGTGGCGGAACCGAGGTCGGTGTCGGCTACTTCGAGAGCGCGACGATCGGTCCCGAGGTGCTCGTGGCCGGCAACGCCGACCTTGCCGGCAAGGTCGGCGGCAAGCTCAAGCTCACGCCGATCGACTCGGGCGTCACCGGTCTCGCGTCGCTGCGCGGCGGCGCCTTCCCGTTCGCGTCCGGCGTCGGCAACCCGCCGGTCACGGGCGCCATCGCCAACGACACCAAGCTCAAGGTGGTCTTCGCCGAGTACTACGACGCCGCCCAGCTCATCGTCGGGTCGAAGATCAAGGCAAACGCCGACCTGGCCGGCAAGACGGTCGGTGACCTCCAAGGCTCGTCCGAGGACTACGAGATCCGCGGTTGGTTGAAGACGCAGGGGCTCGACGGCAAGGTCAAGGTCGTCGGCTTCCCCAGCGAGCAGGCCGTCGAGGCCGCATACAAGTCCGGCCGCATCGACGGCGGTTACGTCGAGATCGCCCAGGCGCAGGAACTGTTGAAGAACACCGTCGAACCGCACCGTGGTCACGGCCCAGCAGATCGCCAAGCTCGGCTACGCCTCACTCAACGTGTTGGTGGTCACCGACGCGTTCGCAAGCAAGAACAAGACGATCGTGCAGAACCTGGTGTGCCAGATGATCAAGGCGCAGGCGAAGGTCGCCGGTTCCGACGGCGACACCTACATCACCAATGGCTCCAAGCTCGTCGGCGCGACACCTGCGACGGCCATCGCCGCCACCAAGGGCCTGCCGTTCGTGTCGGCGCAGGACCAGCTGACGTGGTTCGGCACCTCCAAGGATGCGTCGAACAGCAAGATCGCCGACTCCTACGTCAAGACCGGTCAGTTCCTCAAGGAGCAGGGCCGCGTCACGAGCGTCCCGACGAAGGCACAGATCGGTGCGCACATCGACCCGACCTACGTTCAGCAGGCGGTCAAGGACGGCTGCGGCTCGTGACCGCGGCCCCGGAGGCGCCGAGTAGGTCGTCGGGCAACGCGCCGATCGCTGTCGAGATCAACGGCGTTCGCAAGCAGTTCGCCGGCCGCTCCCGACGGTCGGCGGGTCGCCTCGCGCTCGACGGGTTCGATCTGACCGTGCGCGAGGGCGAGTTCCTGTGCCTGCTCGGCCCGTCCGGGTGCGGCAAGTCGACGCTGCTCAACCTGCTCGCCGGCTTCTCCGATGCCGACGGCGGCGAGGTGCTGGTGGACGGGTCCCCGGTGCGCGGCCCGGGCACCGACCGGGGCGTGCTCTTCCAGACACCGATGCTCTTCCCGTGGCTCACCGCGCTGGACAACGTCCTCTACGGCCCGCGTGCCCGCCACGAGAGCGGCAAGCAGGTGCGCGATCGGGCGATCGAACTGCTCGAGACGGTGGGCCTCGGCAGTGCGGTGCACTCCTACCCGCACGAGCTGTCCGGCGGCATGCGGCACCGGGCCGCGTTCGCCCGGGTGCTGATCAACAAACCGAAGCTGCTGCTCATGGACGAGCCGTTCGGTGCGCTCGACGCGATCACCCGGGTGGCCATGCAGAGGTTCCTGCTCGATCTGTGGCAACGCGAACGGATCACGATCGTGTTCGTCACCCACGACGTCGAGGAGGCCGCGCTGCTCGGCGACCGGGTGTGCGTCATGACCGGCAGCCCCGGACGTGCCCGGTTGCAGTTGACCGTCGACCTGCCGCGCCCGCGCACCATCGAGACCACCGAGACGCTCGAGTTCGTGCGCATCAAGCGCCAGATCCGCGAGGCCCTCGAAAGCAGGGAGGACGAGCGATGAGTGACACCGACGTGCAGGAGGACTACAAGGTCGTCGTCGACGACGCGGACCTGGAGCTGGCCGAGCCGCGGCAGCGGCGCCGTTTCTCCTGGGCCCGCATCGGGTTCGGCGTGCTCGGCCTGCTGGTGTTCCTCGCGATCTGGCAGATCGCCGCCCTGATCAAGGACGACCCGGCGATCCTGCCGACGGTGCCGGCAACGGCAAAGACCTTCTGGCACTACCTGTTCAACGACTACCCGTCCGTCGGCGGACACACGCTTGTGGGGCACGCGCTCACGAGCACGCGCCGCATCCTGACGGGCTGGGCCATCGGCGTGATCATCGGCGTGGCACTCGGCGGGGCCGATGGCCTCGCTACGCGTCCTGCGGTTCATGGTCGACCCGATCATCGAGCTCACCAGGCCGCTGCCGCCGCTGGCCTTTCTTCCGCTGCTCATCGTCTGGTTGGGCATCGACGACGCCCGAAGATCACGTTGATCGTCATCGGCGTCACCCCGATCATCACCATCGCGACGGTCACGGCGCTCGATGCCGTCCCACAGGAGCTGGTGCAGGCGAGTCGCAGCCTCGGGGCGTCGCCGCTCTGGTCGTTGCTGCACCGTGCGCCTGCGCGCCGCGTTACCGACGATCATCACGGGCATGCGCCTGGCCATGGGCGGCGCGTGGACCAGCATCGTGGCCGCCGAGCTCATAGCCAGCACGAGCGGCCTGGGCTACCTGATCAATCAGGCCGGCCAGAACCTGCAGATGTCCCTGCTCGTCAGCGGCATCGTGGCAATCGCCATCATCGGGCTCGCGCTCGACAGCCTGTTGCGGCTGCTGCACCGCCGCACCGACCCCACCAGCCGGTAGCAGCATGTCTTTGCACCTGCACTGGTACCTGCCCACCAACGGCGACGGGCGCGGGATCGTGGGCTCCGGCCGGGCCGGAGCGGGCGGTGTCGGCGAGACCTACGCCGTGGAACGGCAGCCGACCATCGACTACCTCGGCCAGATCGCCCGCTCGGTCGAGCAACTCGGCTTCGAGGCGGTGCTCACGCCGACCGGTAGTTGGTGCGAGGACGCGTGGCTCACGACGGCGGCGCTGTCGCAGGTGACCAAACGCTTGAAGTTCCTCGTCGCGTTCCGACCGGGTTTCATCAGCCCGACGCTGGCCGCGCAGCAGGCCGCAGACCTTCCAGCGGATCAGCGGGGGACGGCTGCTGCTCAACGTGGTCACCGGCGGCGATCCCATCGAACAGCGGCGCTTCGGCGACTTCCTGGCCCATGACGAGCGGTACGCGCGGACCGCCGAGTTCCTCCAGGTGTTGCGCGGCGCGAGCAGCGGTACGCCGTTCGACTTCACCGGGGACCATTTCCGGGTCGAGGGTGCGACCGCCGCGCTGAGCCCCTGGGGGATGCCGCCGCTGTTCTTCGGCGGCGCGAGCCCGGCTGCGGAGAACGTCGCCGCGAGCCACGTCGACGTCTACCTCGCCTGGGGTGAGACACCGCCGCAGATCAAACAACGGCTGGACCGGATGCGCGAAAAAGCCGCAACGGCGGGCCGCGAGCTCACCTTCGGGATTCGCCTGCACGTGCTCAGCCGGGACACCGCGAAGCAGGCCTGGGCCGAGGCGCAACGCATGGTCGATGATCTCGACCCGGCCCGGGTCGCCGAGGTGCAGGCGCAACTCGCCGCGATGGACTCGGTGGGGCAACGCCGCATGCAGACGCTGCACAGCGGCGGGCGCCGCGACGAACTGGAGATCTACCCCAACCTGTGGGCCGGCTACGGGCTGGTCCGCGGCGGGGCCGGCACCGCGCTCGTCGGCAGCCACGAGGAGGTCGCCGAGCGACTCGAGGAATATCACGCCCTCGGCATCGATCACGCCATCCTGTCGGGTCAGCCGCATCTGGAGGAGGCGTACTGGTTCGGCGAGGGTCCCGGCCGGTTGCTTCGCCAGCAGGGTGTCGTGGCCGCCGAGGCGAGGTCAGCGGCCGGGTAACCCGGCTGCCTGGTGAATCGCCGGGCCGGCGTAGAGGGCGGCGTGCCCCGACGCCACACGTCCGGCGCGGACCTCGTCCACCGCTGCCCGGAGGGCCTCGACCAGATCGGGCATCACCCGCGCATGCAGCGGCGAGAGCATGACATGCAAACCGCCCGGCTGCCGGTTGAGCCACCAGCGACGATCTTCGAGCGCGTCACCAACCGCCGCCATGTCGAGGGTGTCACTCGTGAACTGCAGCACCGGGCCGTCCGGCGGCGCGGTCAGGCGCAGGCCGTCGATCGTTTCGACGGCGCCGACCAACGCGCGCCGCGCGGCCAGCACCGCTTGTGCCTTGGCGCGGTAGCCGGCATGCCCGTGATACGTCAGCGCCGCCCATGCTCCGGCAATCGGCGGCGCGGGGCGCGTGCCCGCTGGTGTCGGGGTGGCGTACAGACCACCACCCCATACCTGGTCGTCGAACCAGATCCGTTTGCCTGCGAGCTCCGGCGTGCCGAACGCGATGATCGAAGCGCCCTTGAAGCTGTATCCGTACTTGTGTACGTCGGCGCTGATACTCGTCACTCCGGGGACGCGGAAGTCCCAGGGCGGCACCGGTTCACCGAGCTCCTCGAAGAACGGCAGCACCAACCCACCCAGACACGCGTCCACATGACACAAGATGTCGCGTTCGAGCGCGAGCCGGGCGACCGGCCCGACCGGATCGACCACGCCGAACGGGTAGCACGGTGCGCTGGCGACGAGCAGCGCTGTGTCCGCTGTGATCGCCGCCGCCAGGGCCTCGGCGTTCAAGCGTTTGTCGGCGCCGACAGGTACCCGGACCTGCTCGATGTCGAGCAGGTGACACGCTTTGGCGAACGCCGGATGGGCCGTGGTCGCGGTGATGATCTGCGGGTACTCGATCCCACGCTCGTGGGCGACGGTGCGCGCGACCGCGACCGCGACGAAGATGGACTCGGTGCCGCCGCTGGTGAGCCCGGCCGCGCCCGCCGGACCGTGGAGCAACCCGCTCACCATGTCGGTCGCCTGGATCTCCAACCGGGCAAGGCTCGGGAACTTCATCGGATTCAGGGCGTTCTCGGCGAGGTACTCATTGCTCACCTGCCGGAGCAGATCCTCGAGGACCGGATCGTCCGGCGGGAAGATCAGGCTGAAGATGCGGCCCTGCCGCCACGGCGCGTCGCCATCACGGTTGGCCCGCAGCCGCGCCATGACCTCGCCTGGCTCGGTGCCGTCCTCGGGCAACCCGTGGTCGCTCACCGCGGGATGGTCGTGCGTTTGAACTCGTTGAGGTCGGTCCAGCCGGACAACAGGTCCACGACCCGTTCGACGGTCCGGATCGATGCGGCCGCGGCGGAACCGAGCGGGGCACGGTCCATCAGCCGGACGAACACGGCCTGGTCGCCGGCAACGAAGGTGGGCACGCCCCACAAGCTGTGCGACTCGGCGTGGCGCACGTGCTCGGCCCGGACCCGGCGGAGGGCTTCGCCGGAATCGACCAGGGCGAAGACCGGCCCGGACGGCACATCGTTGCCCTCGAGCACGCGCGCGACGGCGGCTCGGTCGTCGAGCTGCTTGGCCTCGTCGTGGCGCAACGCGAACAGCGCACGGTGCACGGCAGCGAACTCGTCGGGGTGCTCATCGCGTACCACGACACCGACCTGCAGCGCGAAAATGCCGGTGTCCTGCTCGGGCTTGTCCCAGACATCGGGTTGGCCCTCCTCGACATGAACCTGCCCCAACGAGAAGGGCACGAAGCCGACCTGCCAGTCGGCTCCAGCAGCCAGACCGGTGAGAACGTGTTCGTGCGCGTTGCGCGCGAACGGGCAGCGGTAGTCCCAAGTGACGTCGAACGACGTTGTCATGCCAACCCAACCCAACGCTCATGCACAGATATTCCCTACTTGTCCAGTAGAGATTACGAAGACCGCCGCGTCAACAAGCGAGCAGGCGGTCCACGGGTTATATTCCTATCAATTTTATAGACATAGGAGCACACCGATGAGCACTCGGGCCGTCATCGCGGTGGTCGGTGCGGGCGCGAGCGGCACGCTCGCCGCGGCGCACCTTGCCCGCGAGGCAGCGAGCCGTCAGCGGGCGCTCGACATCGTGGTGTTCGACTCCCAGCCGGCCGGACGTGGCGTCGCCTACTCGACGACGGATCCGCGACATCGACTCAATGTCGCGGCCAAAGGGATGAGCGCGTGGCCGGACGACGGTGACCACTTCCTGCGCTGGCTGCGCCGGCACGTGGCGGCGGACTTTCCCGTAGGCGGCTTCGCGCCTCGCATTCACTACGCGCAATACCTCGCCGACGTGCTCGACACGGCCGCCCGCGCATCCGCGCAGGTCCATCTCGACATCGTGCGCGCGCGAGTGACCGACGTGACCGTGATCGGCCGCCGGCTCCGCATCTCGCTCGATGACGGCCGCAGTCGGCCGGCAGACGCCGTCGTGCTGGCACTCGGGCACGGTGAACCCGCCACCGGTTGGGTGCCGGCCGAACTCCGCCGCAGTCCACGGTTCGTGGCCGACCCGTGGCGCACGACTCCGGACATCCAACTCGAGTTCGGCGACGACGTCGTCGTTGTCGGCGCTGGCCTCACCGCGCTCGACCTGGCCCAGCAATGGGGACGCTCCGGAACTCGCGTGCACGTCGTGTCACGGCACGGAATGCTGCCGTTGCCGCACGCGACGTCACCGGCATCGGCCGTACCCTCCGTCGACGCTCTGGCACCGACCGTTGCCGCAGCACGGCGATCGGTGTTCACCGCCATCAGGAAGGCCGACGGAGACTGGCGACGCGTCGTCGACGGACTGCGACCGGTCACTGCCGATACGTGGGCCGGCTGGGCCGAGGGCGAACGGCGGACGTTCCTGCGCGCGGCGTGTCGTCGCTGGGATCGAGTCCGGCATCGCATCGATCCTGCCCTGCATGCCTGGGTCGAGCAGCGCCGTGCCGACGGGTCCCTGGTCGTGCACGACGGCACAGTGGCCGCTGCCTCGACCGACGGCGACCACCCAGTGCTCAGCTTGACCGACGGGTCCGTCATCCGCGCCGCGGCGGTATTGAACTGCACCGGCAGTTGCACCAGCATCGACCGCAGTTCGGACCCGCTGATGATGAACCTGCTGACCAATGGGCTCGTCACCTCCGGCCCGTTGGATCTGGGCCTGGCGACCGACGGACGAGGAAGACTGCGCGGCAGCGGCGGCGCCGCGCCCATGTGGACATTGGGTCCGCTGCGGCGCGGACAACTGTGGGAAAGCACTGCAGTTCCGGAGATCCGCGCTCAAGCACAGCAGCTGGCGGTCGATGTGCTCACCGCGCTGCCGCCCGAGACCGTGCGGCGCCGCCCGCGCGATCCCTACGGGCTGCCGATCAGCGCATCGTCGTCGGCCGCTGCGCAGTACGTGAAAGCGCTGCACCGCATCCTTCGGGTGCAGTCCGGCGCCGAGACCCTCGTGGCAGATGCGGTCCAGGCGGACCCGCAGTTCGCGCTCGGCCATGCGGTCCTCGCGCTGCTCGGCACCGAATGGGGTGCTGACGTCGATGCGACAGAATCGCTCGCGGCCGCACAAGCGCTCAGCGGTAACGCCGACGAGCGCGAGCGTCGATTCATCGAGGTTGCTGCCGCTCGAGTGAACGCTCCGGGACAGGCCTCGGCCGCTGCCTTGATCGCTTACCTGCAGTCATATCCCGAAGACGCGCTCGCGGTCAGTCTGGCGGTACCGACGATCGCTTTCGGCGGAGCCACGGACGTACCGACCGAGGCGTGGGCGCTCGTCGACACGTTGCAACCCGCCTACGGTGACGACTGGTGGTATCTCGGGCTGCTCGCCTTCACCCGTCAGGAACAGGAACGCTTCGCCGAGGCCGGCGAACTTGCCGCGCGTGCACTCGCACTCGAACCAGCGTCAGGGCACGCAGTCCATGCGCAGGCCCACGTGCACTATGAAACCGGCAAACACCGCGCCGGGCTGGCCTGGCTGGACGCATGGATCGCAACCTGCGGCGCCAGGGCGTCGCACCTGGCTCACTTCTCCTGGCACGCCGCACTGCACGAGCTTGCGCTCGACGACGCAGCGGCGGCGGTGGCGCGCTATCGAGCGCAGTTGGCGCCGCCGGCGGCCAGCGGGATGCGTGCACTGGTCGATTCGGCGTCGCTCGTGTGGCGGATCCGGATGACCGGGGCCGGCAGGATCGCCAACGTCGCCGACGTGCTCGACAGCGTGCCGGAGCGACTCCTGATCGCGCCACCCACACCGTTCGCCGCGCTGCACGCTGCAATCGCGCTCGCCGGCGCCGGCGATTGCCACCGACTGGTGGCGTTGCGTCGCTATGCCCGCACGCGCCCCGGTGCGCTGGCCGACATCGTCGCGCCGTTCGCCGATGCGTTGAGCGATCTGGTTCACGACGACCCACAAGGCGCGCTGGAGACCCTGCTCGGTCTCGGTCCGGCCGAGGCGTGGGTGCCACTCGGCGGCAGCGCCGCCCAACGTGAGATCGTGCAAGAGACGCTGATCCATTGCGCAGCTGCCGCCGGTCGCCTCGACCTCGCTGCCGACATCCTGGCGAGCCGCATCGATCGCCGCAACTCCCCCGCGGACCGTCGTCGGCGCGAGCAGCTCGTGCACACAGCGACTCCGCAAACCCGTGACGCCGGCTGAGTCCGAGCTACGCGAAGTTGCGCCGTGCCGTTGGTCAGGCGGTTCGAGCGCCGGTCATGATCGCGACTGCGTCGTCCATCGAATGTGTTGACGGCGAGATCACCGCGGCACGACGACCGAGCCGCTGGACGTGGATGCGGTCGGCCAGTTCGAACACACTTGGCATGTCGTGGCTGATCAACACGATCGGCAGGCCGTTCTCGCGCAGCCGCTTGATCAGGTCGACGACCTGGCCGGACTCGCGCACGCCGAGCGCCGCCGTCGGCTCGTCGAGGATGACGACCTTGCTGCCGAACGCGGCCGCGCGCGCGACGGCGACGGCCTGGCGCTGCCCGCCGGACAGCGTCTCGACCGCCTGGGTGATGTCCTGCAGCGTGGCGATGCCGAGAGCCTTGACCTGCTCCTGCGCCTGCTCGCGCATGCGTGGCGGTGTCGAGGAAGCGGAACGCTCGCCCGAGCGGGTCCGCTGCGGCGGATCTCCCGGCCGAGGTACATGTTCGAGGCGATGTCGAGCGCCGGCGCGACGGCGAGGGTCTGGTAGACGGTCTCGATCCCTGCGGCCTTCGCCTGCTGCGGCGTGCGGAAGCGCACCGGCTCGCCGTCGAGCAGGATCTCGCCCTCATCCGGGACGGCCGCCCCGGACAGGCACTTGATCAGCGACGACTTGCCGGCGCCGTTGTCGCCGATGACGGCGAGGATCTCGCCCGGCAGCAGTTCGAAGTCGGCGCCGCGCAGCGCCGCCACCCGTCCGTAGAACTGCCAGAGGCCTTTCGCCTGCAGCACCGGGGTCTTCTCGTCGCTCATCTGCGTACCCTCCGGATCCACTGGTCGACGCTCACCGCGGCGATCACCAGCAGCCCCTCCGCGAGTTGCTGGTACAGGTCGGGCACGCCGGCCAGGGCGAGCCCGTTCTGGAACACCTGCACGATCAGCGCGCCGAAGAGCGTGCCGATGACGACGCCGCGGCCGCCGAACAGGCTGATGCCGCCGATGACCGCGGCGGTGATGCTGTCGAGGTTGAGCGTTGAGGAGATGTTGGTACTGGCGTCGCCGACCCGGCCGATCTGCACCCAGGCGGCGATGCCGTAGACGACGCCCGCGGTGACGTAGACGCTGAAGAGCACCCGCGTGGTCGGGATGCCCATCAGCCGGGAGGCTTCCTGGTCGTCGCCGACCGCGTAGACGTGCTTGCCCCACGCGGTTCGTGCCCAGCGCCACGCCGACGAGGACGTAGAGCACGAGCATGATCAGCACGCCGGTGGTGATGTGGAACGTCGCCGAACTTGATGATCTTGCCGGTCCACAGCAGCAAGCTGCCGCTGCGCCGGGGTGATGGTCTGGCCGTTCGCGTACTTCAACCCGACGGCGGTGAACACCCCGAGCGTGCCCAGTGTGGCGATGAACGGGGGGATCGCGCAGTTTCGTGACGAGCGGCGCCGTTGACCAGACCGGTCACGAGCGCCGCGATCAGCCCGATGATGATCGCGAGCGCCGCCGGGACGCCGGAGTTGACGGCGAGACCCGCCATCACCATCTGCGAGAGGATCATCGCGGCGCCGACCGAAAGGTCGATGCCGGCGGTGAGGATGATGAGGCTCTGCCCGAGCGCGAGCAGCCCGATGACCGCGACTTCCTGGAGCATGATCGACAGGTTGGCCAGCTGCACGAACCGGGTGTTGATGCACGCGAACACCACGGCGGCGACGATCAGCACCGCGAGCGGACCGAGGGCCGGGTGTGCGTGCAGCTGCGCCTGGATCGGATTCTGCCGACGCTGCGGATGCGTCGTCCGGCTCGGCGGGAGAATCGTCCGGCGCGCCGGCAGTCTCTGACGAGGTGACGCTGGTAGTCATGTCGTTTTACCACCCCAACAGATCTTCTGGGCCTGCGTTGTCGTCAACCCAGCGACGCCGTGCTGCGGATCGTCGGTGTACAGCTTCGTACCGGTGTTGATGAAGTCCTGGCCCGGTTGATTCGTCGGTCTTCTTACCGGTCTTCGCGAATTTGGCGACCGCGTCGACGCCGAGCCGGGCCATCTTGTCCGGGTACTGGCCGGCGGTTGCGCCGATCGCGCCGCTCTTCACGAAGTGCAGCGCGGCGCAGCCGCCGTCGACGGTGACCACGGTGACGTCCTTCTTCCCCTGATTGCGCAGCGCCGTCGTCGCGCCCTCGGCTGAAGGCTCGTTGATCGTATAGACGGTGTTGATCTTCGGGTCTTTCGACAGGCACGTTTCCATCGCCTGTTGACCGCCGGTCTCGGCCCCCTGCGTGGCGAGTTGGCAACTGATCTTGTAGGTACCGCCCTTGCCGCCGGTGTAGTGCCCGCTCTTCGGCTCCGCGCCGTTGACGCCCGGGTTGCCGACCGGGATGCCCATGCCTTTGAGGAACCCGTGATCGCGGCTGACATCGACGCTGAGCACCTGGTCGGACAGGTCATCGAGCAACGCGATATCGGCGGACTTGCCGTTGAGCTTGGTCGCCATCCATTTGCCGACCAGCATGCCGGCCTGGGTGTTGTCGGTGGCATAGGTGACGTCGGCCGTACTCGCCGGCACCGGCGCCGTGTCGAGGACGACCACGGTGATGCCATAGGTCTTGGCCTGGTTCAACGCAGTGTTCACCGCGTCGCCGTTCGGGGTGATGATGATGCCCTTGACGCCCTCGGCGATCGCGGCGTCGACCTGGTTGATCTGTGAATACGTGTCGTCGTCGGTCTTTCCGGCGGTCACCTGCAAGTACAGATGTTGCTTGGCGGCCTCCGTCTTGGCAGCGGCCTCCATCGAGATCCAGTAGGGGTTCGTGAACTCCTTGAGGATGAGCGCAACCTTCGGCGGCCACCACCAGGGCCACTGCACGCGACGAGCAACGCCGCGGCGACACACATCGGAACAACGAACGCAACCAACCGGGTGAACCGGCCGATCGCACTCCGTCGAACCACGCAAGAGTGCTTGCCCGGCACCTCCCCTGGATTAACACACGCCTTCACGATCGTTCAGGTGCGCGGCAACTAGGCTTCTCCCATGACCAGTTCACGTGAACGGCAGCGCTGATGTCCGACCAGGTGCATTACCGAGAACCGGGCTGGTTCACCCGCAACGTGGCCAATCGTGTCGTCGCGGGGTTGACTCGGGCCGGCATCAGCGTGTGGGGCAGTCGCGTGCTCGAGGTGCCCGGTCGGACCAGCGGTGTACCCCGGCGGGTGCCGGTGAACCTGTTGCGCCTCGAAGGGCGCGACTACTTGGTGTCCGCACGCGGAACCGGCTCGTGGGTTCGCAACGTCCGAGCCGCCGACGGCAGCCTCACGTTGCTTCTCGGCAAGCGTCGCGAACGGCGGCACGCCACCGAATTGCCGGACGCGGACAAGGTGCCGGTGCTGCGCGCCTATCTGGCGAAGTGGAAGGCAGAGGTCGGCGCCTTCTTCGACGGCGTCGACGCGAAATCCTCGGACCAGCAGATCGCCGCGATCGCCGCCAAGCACCCCGTCTTCGTCCTCGACTGAATCCGAGCACTGGGCCCCAGTCGCGTGACCACCAGTTGGATGGATCAGTCGGTCGCGTAGCGGGCGAGCACGTCGTCGTCCCAATTGACACCGGTGCCGGGCGCGTCCTCGTCGATGACAGCGTGGCCGTCGTTGAGGGTGAGCGGCTGTTCCAACACGGTGTTCCACCAGTCGGCGTACTCCAACCGGTGCGCCGTCGGGGTGACGCACAGCAGGTGCGCGCTGATCTCGGGGAACAGGTGGCTGCTGACCGGCAGTTGATGCGCGGCGGCGAGTCTGCGACACGCAGCCAGCCGGTCACTCCGCCGACCTTCATGACGTCGGGCATCAGGTGGTCGCTCGCGCTGAGTCGGACGGCGGGCCGAATTCCTCCGGCCCACCAGCTTTCCCCGGCCTGCAGCGGCGTGCGGATCTCGCGGGCGAGCGCGGCCATGCCGGTGTAATCGTGGCTGGCCAGCGGCTCCTCGATCCACGCGAGGCCCTCGTCGTCGAGGGCGCGTAGCCGCACCCGGGCCTCGGCCGGGTCGAGTGACTGGTTGTAGTCGACCATGATCTCGACGTCGGGACCGACGGCAGCGCGGATCGCCCGCACCACCGCGAGGTCCTCCGCGAGCGTCGGGTAGCCGATCTTCGGCTTGACCCCGCGCACCCCCTGCTCGACCCAGGCCGCAGCCCGAGCAGCGGACTTGTCAGCGCCGTCGTAGCCGATGCCGCCGTACACCGGGATGGGACGAGCGCGGGCGCCGAGCAACCGCACCAACGAGAGCCCGCGCTGCGCGCCAGCGCATCCCAGACCGCCATGTCGATGGCCGCGATTGCCATTCCGGTGAGGCCGTGCGTTCCGACGAGCCGGAACTTCGCGGTCAACGTCCGGGAAACGTCGGCCGGCGAGAGCGCCGCGCCGACCAGCAGCGGCGCGGCGTCGTCGATCAGCCGAGCCGTCGGTGCAAGCGCTTCGACGCAATAGGTAAATGCCATACCGCGCCCGCGCACTCCGTCGCTCGTCCTGAGCTCGACGAGGACCAGCGGCGACTCGTGGACGGTGCCGGCCGCCGTGCGGTGCGGATGCGGCATCGGCACCCGCACAGCGTGGGCAGTGAGTCGTTCGATGTTCGGAGGCGCCATGGCGCCATCGCTACGCCGCCACCCGCGCCGGTGTCAATGGACCCTGCCTCATCGTGCGAACGCCCACGCCACCATCTTCGGGAATTCCCGACGCCAGAACGGATCGCCGTGTGATCCGGCGCGCTCCGTCATGACGACGTCCGCGCCGGCCGCTTGGAATGCCGCCGCCCACCGGGTCGCGTTCGCGTGAAAGAACGGCTCCTCGGTTCCGGCGACGAAGTACGCCCGTGGTAGCGGCGTCGGCATCACCGCAGGCGGTCGGAACCCCGCGCCCGGCGAGGCGCAGAATATGGCGCCGTAGGTGTTCGGGTGACGGAGTCCCATAGCCAGCGCCAACTCCCCGCCGGCCGAGACGCGAGCACCGCTGTGCGTTCAGCGGGCACCGCCACACCGAACCGAGATGTCGTCCATCTCCGGACCTCATCGACGAAGAACGCCTCATGAGCCGTGAACCGTTGCGGATCGAAGCTCGGCGAGTACTCCTGAAGCCGCAGCGTCTCGTCGGCCCGTCGGTGAACACCGACGATCAACGTGGGCGGCATGTCGGCCGCCTCGAGGTCGACGCCCCAACGTGTGAGCTCCTGACCATCTCCGGCGAACACGACCGCCTCGGGCCGCTCCGGGGGCACATACACCGTCACCTGCCGCCCTTCGTCGTACTTGAACGTCTCGGTGACGAACTCGCCGTCGGCGAACGGCATCATCATCGCCTCCCCTCATGTCGGTGATACTCAATGGATGATTCACGTCGAACCGCCGCCCGGCTACCGGTCGGTCACTCCGCGATTCGTCTCTGGCGTCGCTGCCGCCGTCGAGTTCCTCCGATCGGTTTTCGGCGCGACCGGCGAACTGCAACCGGCGCGTCCGGCAAGCTGCGGATCGGGACTCACTCGTCATGATCAGCGAGGCGGGCGAACGCGGGCCATTTCCCGTCTTCCTCTACGTCTACGTCGACGACGCCGACTCGATATGCCCGGGCCGTCGCAGGCGGAGCGTGAGCATGGAGGAGCCACTCGACACTCCCTACGGCGATCATCGCGCGATGGTGCGTGACCGCTGGGGCAACCTCTTCCAGATCGCGCATCCCCTGACGACGACCTGATCGGCTCATACTCATATACGCTTGCACATATATATGTTGATACGTATGTTGAATCGGTGCCAGCAACCTCGACGGTCCTCGAAGTGATCGCTGAACCAACGCGGCGGCGGATCCTCGATGCCGTTCGCGGTGGCGAACGGTCGGTCGGTGAACTGGTCGAGAAGGTCGGAATGCATCAGCCGGGCGTGTCCCGTCACCTGAAGGTGCTGCGTGACGCCGGGTTGGTGGAGGTCCGCCACGATGCTCAGCGACGGTTGTACCGCCTGCGTCCAGAGCCGCTGATGGAGCTCGACGCGTGGCTGGAGCCGTATCGAGCGGAGTGGGCAGCGCGGCTCGATTCGCTCGAGGACCACCTGGGACGCACGGCGCTTCCGGTCCCTCGAAATTCGAAAGAGCGCCGATGAACGGCCTCCCGTCCGCTTCCTACGACGGCACGTTGGAACGCACCACCGACGGTGGTGTCATCCGGTTCGAACGCCACCTTCGCTATCCGGTCCGCGAAGTATGGGACGCGATCACGAATCCGGCGCGGCTGGCCGAATGGTGGCCGTCGTTCGACGCCGACATCACGATCGACCTCCGGGCCGGCGGCCGGATGGTGATTGCCCCGCGCAGTCAGGAGCCGATGACGATCACGTGCATGATCCTTCGCGTCGAGGCGCCCGTGTTGTTCGAGCACACCCACTTCGACGCCGAGTCGTACCTGCGTTGGGAGATCGAGCCCGTCGACAGCGGTTGCGTGTTGCGGCTGAGCCATTTCTTGACCGACCCGGCCGGCGCGATCGACAAGTCCTATGTCGCTGGGCTGCACGTCTCCCTCTCGCGGCTCGCACCGTCGCTCGCCGGTCGTCCGGTCGCGTGGGACCAGGACGCGTTCGCCGAAGCGCGGGCGCACTACGCGAGCATCGGTCTCGCATCGCCGCGCATACCGAAGAACGACCCATGAATCAGCCCGGAGGAATGATGAGCAACCTCAGATGCCACATCTCGATCTCGCTCGACGGATTCGTCGCCGGACCGAACCAGAGCCAGGACAACCCGCTCGGCGAGGGCGGCGAGCGCCTGCATGAGTGGGCCTTTTCGCTGGCAGCGTGGCGCCAACTGCACGGCATGCAGGGCGGCGAGGTGAACGAGAGCGCACGGCCGGTCGAGGAATCGCGCGAGAACATCGGTGCGGCGATCATGGGCCGGAACATGTTCGGGCCGCCCGGTGGAGGCCCTTGGGGCGACGGGCATTGGACGGGCTGGTGGGGCGACGATCCTCCGTACCACTACCCCGTCTTTGTCCTCACCCATCACCCGCGCGATCCGTTGCAGATGAAAGGAGAGACCACGTTCCATTTCGTCACCGACGGGATCGAGTCGGCGCTGGACCAGGCACGCGACGCCGCCGACGACAAGGACGTCATGCTGTGGGGCGGCGCCCAGGTCGTCAACGAATACCTGGCCGCGGGCCTGCTGGACGTGCTCGAACTGCACGTGGTTCCCATTCTGCTCGGCGGCGGTGCTCGCCTGTTCGCCGATCTCGGCGCCACGCAGGTGCGGTTCGAGCAGGTCCGGGCGGTCCAGGCGCCCGGCGTCACGCACCTCAAGTACACGACCTGACCTGAACCGGGTTCGGCGGCGACCTGGCGAGGTGAGATCTCCTGATCGGACCACCCGGCGACGCGGGTCACGAATCGCGAGATATCAGTACCCGATGCTTTCGCGCAGCAGTAGGACGGTGCCGCGCCCTGGGTAGGGTTCGGCGTTGAGGATGAGCAGGCGGTTGATCGCGCTCGGCAGTCCGTAGACCTCGAGGGCGCGCTCGGTCTCCAAGGGGAGGCAGTGCTCTTCGACCCGCCGCAGTGCGGTGCTCAGATCGGGCACCACCTTCTGCGCTCCCACGATCCAGATCGCGTGGGCGGAGCCGCCGGAGTACCCAGTCAGCTGGCTTCCGCTGGCCGACGCGATCACGAGTGAGCCGGTTTCGGTGACTGCGGCGACGCTGCCCACGATGACGTCGGGACTGGCGATGAGCCGCCGGATCTCGTCCATCTGGGTCGCGCGGTCCAGCGCCAGCCCCCGCGGGCGGACGGCGTCGTAGCGCCCGCTCGCGTTGATGTCGTCATCGATGCCGGACAGCCGGAGGGTTTCGCTGGCCCCGGTGAACACATTGGCCCCCTCGGGGATCAACTCCTTGATGCGGGTTCGGGCGGCCGCGGCATCATCGAGGATGTCGACGGCGAAGTTGTGCTCGCGCAGCGCGGCGGCCGCCCGCTCCAGGCGCTGCGCGGGCGCCGGATCGGTGAACGAGGTCGTGGGCATCGACATGGACATGGCGTCTCCTGGGCTGTTCGCTGGATGATGTGGTGGTTCGGATGTTCGACACCGCAGCTCGGCGAATTGTGAGGCGAAGCGCCGGCCTCACATTCAGCGGCTCTGCCTCGTCGTACCGGTGAGGACAGCCGCCACCGAAGGAGTCGTCGACACCATGACCAACCCGCCCGAGCCGCAATCCGGCAGCGCAGATCCCGATCTACAGGTGATCATGAGCGAGCGGCGTCGGCTGATCAGCCTGGCTTACCGCCTGCTCGGCTCGCTGGCCGAGGCCGAAGATGCCGTCCAGGAGACCTACGCGCGGTGGTACGCCATGTCGCGACAGGAGCAGGATGCCATCGAATCCCCCGGCGCCTGGCTCACCACGGTCGCCAGCCGCATCTGCCTCGACGTGCTCCGTTCGGCCCGGTCGCGGCGCGAGCGCTATGTGGGCGAGTGGATTCCCGAACCGCTACCGGATCGCACGGAGTGGATCGCCGGACAGCCCGTCGCAGCCTCGATCGACCCGGCCGATCGGGTCACGCTCGACGAGTCGATCAACATGGCGTTTCTCGTCGTGCTCGAGTCGATGACCCCTGCCGAGCGCGTCGCGTTGATCCTGCACGATGTCTTTCGTTACTCCTTCGCCGAAGTGGCCGAGATCGTCGGCCGTACCCCGGCGGCATGTCGCCAGCTTGCGACCTCGGCCCGACGCCGCATTCGCACCGCGCAGGCACCGGCGCCGCCGACCGCGCAGCGTGCAGACGTCATCAGGGACTTCAAACTGGCCTGGGAGGCCAAGGACATCGACGCCCTCATCGCCCTCCTCGATCCAGATGCCACCGCTACTGCCGACGGCGGCGGGCTTGCCGTCACGTTCCTGCACCCCATCGAAGGTGGCGAGCAGATCGCGCACGCCTGGATCGAGATCGCCAACCGGGCGACCGGATCCATGAAGCTGCTCGAACGCACCGTCAACGGTCAACCCGGACTCGTGGCCCAGCAGGACGGCGTCACCGTGACGGTGTTCGCGTTCGATCTCGCCGGCGATCGGATCAAGCACATCTGGGCAGTGCGCAACCCGGAGAAACTCAGGCCCTGGACGGTCAGCTGACCGGCAGTCCGCTTTCCAGATAACGCGTTCGGCGAGGTTTCTGCACCGCGGCCGCGACACGTCGCCGCACCGGCCCGCTGAGCAGCTCGAGTGCTCGTTCGACGCGAGCAAGCCGAAAACGGGAGATCTCCTCCTCCTGCAGCACGATGCCCGCCAGTGCGCGCTTGGAGAAGGTGCCGCAGTCGAACAGGAAGCGCATGCCTCCCGGGCGCCCGGGTCGCGGACGCAGGAAGTCGACGCACACGAGTCGACCGCGGTCGACGTCGAGGCCGCATTCCTCACGGGTCTCGCGTCGACACGCCTCCCACGGTGACTCCCCGTCGGCCTCCATGACTCCGCCCGGCAACGTCCAGCCACCTTTGTACGTGGGCTTGAGGATGAGCAGCCGACCGCTTCGGCTCCAGATCAACGCGCCGGCCGACGCCGGGATCCGTGGTAACGCGTGACTCTCGGACGTCAGGTCGGGCACTGAGTCATCCTAGGTGTGGTCCGTCTTGTCGATGACCGGGGTGAGGTCTGGCAGGCCCAGATCTGCCAAGGCATCGATGTCGTCGGGTTCGACTGCCGGCCGTGGTGACGAGGCGAGTTGTGTTCGGAACTGTTGCGCGGCGTCGGTCGAGGCGCCGGGGCCGTCGAGACGATAGCGCGGCGGCAGCATCGGCCCGAACAGCAACGGTTCGGCGAGGTCGGGACGGGTGCGTAGGTCGGGAGTGACGCCGGCGGCTTCGGCGAGAGTCATGGCGAGCACGTTGTGGGCGTCCATCGCGGGTGGCGCCGCGGTCAGGCTGGCCCGCATCGTCGGCTCGTCCGGCGGTGGGATCTCGCCGGACCAGACGCCAACGATCCAGCGTGCTTGGAGTTCGAGCAACGGGAGGTATGGCCCTTGCAACGCGAACTGCCCGATGACACCGAGACTGGGAATATCCGGATGCAGGGTGCGATGGTGCAGCCGCAGATCGGCCCCGAGGGCGGACCACATGGTCGGTGGCAGATAGGGAATGTCGAGCCGGTAGCCGGTGGCGCAGACGATCGTGTCGGCCTTCGCGCGGGTGCCGTCGGCGAACTCGACGTCACGGCCGTGTACGGCTGCAATCGCCGGGCGACACATGATCGTGCCTTCGCGAACCTGCACGAGATAGTCCTGGCACAGCGAGTGACCGGCCACGAGAATGTCATCGTCGGGAGCGGGCGCACCGAAATCGGCTGGATGACCGGCGACGCGAACGACCCGGGCGCGCAAGATCTGCGCATAGCTGCGCGGCGACATCGTCGCCCGCCGCAGGGCGGCGATCTGCGTGTACCACTGCCAGTCCGACGGGACTCCGGCCACGTTCTTCTGCAGTACGTAGCGCGGCTTGCGATAGGCCGAGATCACCGGCGTGGCACCCCCGGCGTGCGACGCGAGGTCGGAGGCGATCTCGTGACCGCTGACGCCGTTGCCGTACACGAGGACCGTGCCGTCATCGAACGGCTCGGCACCCGGGTAGTCGAACGCATGCAGCAGGCGCCCGCTGAAACTGTCGAGGGCCGACGGTCGCAGCGGTGCCCGGAATCGTCCGGACGCGAGCACGACCGCGTCGAACGGCTCGCCGTTCACCCGCCAACCCGGTTCCAGTGACTCGACCCGGGTCTGCAGCCTGATCCGGTTCCGGACGTCGAACGCCATCGCGTACGCACGCAGGTACTCGTGGACCTGCTCGGCCGTTGGATGCAACTGCCACGTCGCGGGCGGCGCGTAGTCGGAGAACGCGGTCATGGCACGGCTGGTATTGGTGCGCATCCCGGGCCAGATGCCGCTGTGTTCTCCCCTGCTGTGCCACTGGCCGCCGAGGTCGTCACTCGCCTCGAAGACCGAGACCGCGAAGCCGGCCTGGATCGCGTGCTTGGCCGCGACAAGACCACCGGGACCGGCGCCGATCACCGCCACCCGTGCGCCACGAGGAAGCCGCATAGCGACACCGTAATCGAGCCGGGTTGCCGGGACACCGTTGCGGGCTAGCTGGGAGTAGGTGGCGTCGCATCCGTGAACGAGTGGTGCTCGTGTGTGACGGTCCAGCGGCCGTCGATCTTGCGGAGTCCGAGCGTGAGCCGCAGTCGTTGTTCGGGTTCGCGATCGAAGTCCGCTCCGGTGCCACACCGCAACAGCGCGAAGGCGAAAGCGATGTCGTCGCCGGCAGTGACATCCAACGACTCGATCTCGAAAACGGCGCCGCTCGACTGCCAGTCGAAGAAACCCGGCCACGTGTCGCGATATGCATCGAGCCCGCGGACGCCGACGTACGGTGGTGACACGTCGAACATGACGATGTCATCGGCGTGATCTGCCAGCACCGCCGACATGTCGCCCTCGTGCACGGCGCGTGCCCAGCGCTCGATCAGCTCACGAATCCGGGCTTCATCGCTCACGGTTCCTCCGCTCGGCAACCCACTCCCGGTCTACCAGACGAGCCCGGACTACGGCGACGAGTATGAACCGGGCTGACGACGATCCGTCGAGAGCCCGAGCCACGGGTGCAGCGAGAGTTCGTCCGCCCACATCGTCACGACCTCGGCGACGGTCAGCGCGTCGGCCATCAGCTGCAACTGCGCGAGCGTGCCGGGGACGTGTCCGACACGTTGGCGCAACCGCAGCGATTGTTGCCAGAGGTCCTGCGCAGCCTCGTGCTCGCCTCGGTCGTCAGCCTGACCACCGAGGTGTCGCAGCGCATACCCGGCGAGGTAGGCATCGGCGCCGTCGACGACGGCGCGGTAGTGCTGCGCCGCGCGGTCCGGCTGTTCCAGCAGCACCTCGGCGGTCAGTCCCGCGTACAAATGGGCGATAGCCGCACGCCGGGTGTCGGGCGCGTCGGCGAGGAGCTGCTCCCATTGCGTGCCCAGCAACGTCGCGTCGGGTCGTTCCCCGGCGATCAGCCTCCGCAATCGCACGGTGTACTCGTGCCGGGCTCGCAGCGAGCACGCGTCCCACGACTCGTCACCGGCAAGGTCGTCCAGGACCGCCACGGCGTCGTCGGTTCCGAGCCAGAAGTCCTGGTCGATCAGCACCTCCGCATGGAGCCGTCTGGCCTCGACGTCCTCTGGCAGGGCGGCGACGAGCGCTGCCGCCGTCTCCCACCGACCGGCGTGCGTCAGATCTCGGGCCGCATTCGCGACAACGTCGTGCATTCCGCCAAAGTACTTAGACTGTGAAGTATCTTCTACTACGCTTCAGCAGATGAAGGATCACGTAGATCTGGTCCTGGACCGATGGCAGGACGACGGCGAGTTCGACGACCGCACGGCGGTCGAGATCTTCACCCGGATGTCGCTGCTCGTCCGTGCGGTCAGTGCTGACAAGGCGCAGGCGGTTCGCGCGCTCGGGCTGCCGATGTGGGTGATCGAGACCCTGTACGCCCTGCGTCGTCAGGGGTCGCCGTATCTGGCGTCCCCGACCGAACTCGCAGTCGAACTCGGCGTCACGCAGGCGGCGATGACGGCTCGGGTGCGCAGTCTGGTCCGCCGCGGACTTGTGACGCGACGGCCCGATCCGATCGACGGACGGCGGATCCTGGTCGGACTCAGCGCGAGGGGCCATCGGCTCACCGATCGCGTGTTCACGCTGCAGGCCGGCGCCGAGAGTGCGCGCCTTGCCGCACTGCGGCCTGCGCAGCGACGCCAACTCGCCGACCTGCTGCGGCGGCTCTAGCCGCCGGGCGTCGCCAGCGGGACGAAGCGACGCAGCTTGGCGGTGGCGGCGTGCCGCTGCAGGGCCGGGACGAGCCGTACTGCGATGTGCGGGTCGGCGAGGCCACGTTCGCGCAGCGCCGCCGTCAGCGCATCGGCCAGTGCATCGGCATCGGCAGCGGCACCGACGACGAGCACGTCGGCCCCGGCGGCCGTCTGGTGAACCTGGTACTCGGAGATGTCGGGATCGGTGCCGAGCACATGCCGGAACACGCCCGCCGGCACTGTCAGCTCGCTGTAGCGGAAGTCGTCGTCACGGCGACCCTCGACGGTTGCGAGGCGCGGCAGCGCGCTGCCACACGGGCACGGGTCGGACAACATCGTCACCTCGTCGCCGAGGTCGTAGCGGACGAACGGGAAGGTGCGGTTGGCGAGACCGGTCGCCAGCGTGCGCTTGGCGGGGTCGTCCGGACCGACCGGCATCCCGTCGGCATCGACCCGCTCGAGGATCACCTCGTCCGCGCACACGTGCAGACCGTCGCCCATACCGCAACCAACCGCCTGCACGCCGATCTCGGTGGACCCCCACAGATTGTGAACCGGCACCCCCCACGCTTCGTCGATCGAAGCGCGGTCCTCGGCGGTCAGAGGCTCGGAGTTCGTGCTCACCCGCGTCGGCCGGATGTCGAGTTCGCCGGCAAGGCTCGAGCGCGCGAGTCGCCCGACGACCGACGCATAACCGACGAGTTGCGCCGGGCGGGCTGCGGCAACCGCCGCGACAACCTGCTCGAACGGATCGCCGGCCCGCACCACGACGCTGCGCTCACCGGGCATCAACGGCACGTCGAACAACGGCGTGCTCGCGTGTGGCGGCTCGCCGGCCTCGAGAACGCACAGCGGGCCGCTCGGCGGCGGCGCCCCGACCCTTCGCGCGGCGCGGATCTGCATGCGCCACGCCAGGCAGGCGATGGAGACGAACACCGGCCAGTCCCAGACGTACACACCGCGCACGCCGCTCGATCCGCCGGAACTGAAGATCTGCTGCCCGTCCGCGGTGTAGGCGAACCACGGCGCGGTGGCCAGGACGCCTTCCGCGCGGGCGCGGTCCAGGCCGGGGACGGTCACGATCGAGTCCCACTCGTTCTGGGCGTCGCGCTTTTCCATGGGCGGGATCCGGGCCAGGTCCGCGACGGTCGCCGACGACACGTCGATGTCGCCGATCCGGGAGGCGTGGAACGGTGATCGCTCCTTCGCGTACGCGAGCAGCGCCCGCAGACGCTCGGTTCGGTAACGCTCGATGCGGTCCAGGGGCCAATCGACTCGAGCCAGGTGGTCTTCGATGGTGGCGCGTACTTCGTGCAGGTGTGCGGTTCGCAGTCGCGCGTATGCCGCCTGCGCGGCTCGGTCCGGGCGCTCACTCGGCACCGGACAAATCTATGCCCTCGACCGGCGCACGCGGCTCTACCCGTATGTCATATCGGCTCAGCGTCGCCGGGTTTCCCACGCCGGATGCTGCAAGTCGTCGTTGTACACGACGATGTCAGCGTGCTCGGTAGGCCGGACGGTAGCGAAGTAGAACTGTTGCGAGGGGATGTAACGCTCGCGCCAACGGCGCTCGACATCGGCCTCCGACAACACACCCCGCTCGCGGATCCGGGCGCGAGCCACGGTGTGTTCGAACGGCGCCGACACGAAGATTCTCAGATCCCACCGGTCGTTCACCTCCGGGCGCAGCAGGAAGACACCGTCGAAGACGAGGACGGCGTCCGCGCGGGCCTTTGCCGCGGGCGCCGACACCGCCGTGTCCGTGGTTCGGTCATAGACCGCATGCTGGAAACGACGATCTCCGCCCGGCCCGAGTGGATCGAGCAGAACTCGCTTCAGGCTCGCGTAATCGTGGGTGTCGTGATAGCAGCCGTCAGGCGAGAACTCGCCGCGCCGATATCGCTGTGCTTCGGGAAACAGAAAGCTCTCGATCGTCGCCCGGACGACCTCGCGGCCCTGAGCGCGCAACACGGCGGCGAGGTCGTCGGCCAGCGTGGTCTTGCCGGCGGCCGGCGGCCCGTCGACGGCAACTCGAGTCGGGTGCGCGACCTCGACCGTCGCCACCGCCTCGGCCAGGTGGCCGAGCATGATGTCGCGCAATCCGTTGTCCATCTTGTGCCACCGTCTCGCTCACGACGACTCTCGCGACCTACGTTAACCACGTCGTACGAGCTGTTTTGATGATGGCGTGAGCCTTCACCTGCAGATTGCATTGTTCGACGGGTTCGACGAGATCGACGTGTTCGGTCCCTACGAGATGCTGTCGGCGCCCGGGATCAGGTTAGAGCTCGCGACGCTCGACGAACGCAGGGCGGTGCGGTCGATGCGCGGGATCACCGTCGGCGCAGACTCGGTGCTCGATACGTGTGACGGCATCATCGTTCCGGGCGGCGGCTGGGGTAACCGTGCCGAACACGGCGCCTGGGCCGAAGTGGCTAGCGGGCGGCTCACCGCGCGTCTCGTGGAACTGGCGCCGTCGCTTCCCTGGCTCGCCTCGGTCTGCTCGGGAGGCATGATCCTGGCGTCAGCCGGTCTGCTCGCCGGGCGTTGCGCAACAACCAACCCGGGGTGTTACGAGGAGTTCCGCCCCCTCGTCGGACAGCTGGTCGACGAGCGCGTCGTCGACGACCACGACCGCATCACCGCCGGCGCCCTGTTCTGCGGCATCGACCTCGGACTGTGGATCATCGAGCGAGAGTTCGGCACCGAAGCGGCAGACAGCGCAGCAACCGGTAAGGCCTATACCCGACAGGGACGGGTGTGGCGCTCAGGCGCCCATCCGACACACTGATCAGGTTCCTCGGGCGAGACGCTGGACTTGTTGCTCGTGCACGCCAGGCAGCCAACCCTTGCCGAACGTGGCCGATGGACCGATGCGCGGGTCGCTCGGGACTTGAGCGTCACGCAAGGAGTGCACGTACGCACGATCCTGGTCGATCCGCGTCTGTACCTGATCGGCTCCGGCGACAGATCCGTGACCGGGGACGAGGACGTCGACGTCGCCTGCCACGCCCTCGAGCAGTTGCAGGGCGGCAAGGTAGTCGTCGATCGGGTCGGCGGAGCTCGGGTCGAGCATCGGAATCAGCACATCGGAGAGCATGTCGCCGGCGACGAGGACTCCGCACTCCTCGATGAACAGCGCCGCATGGCCCGCGGCATGCGCTTGATGCTCGAGGATCCGGACTCGGGGGCCGTCCCAGGGAACCTGTGTCGCATCGGCGGGCAGGCCGGTGATGAGACCCAGCAGATCCAGCGGTACCTGTTCGACGATGTCGGAAGGAATGAGCGTGGCAACGCGGGCCATCGCGCCGGCGTCCGACAGCCGCTCGCGAACCGTGGCCGCGCAGCGGGCGGTGCCGTACCGGGGTGCGCTGCCGAGCCGGGCATGCCAGAGCAGGTGATCCCAATGCGGATGCGTTGAGAATCCCGCGACAACGGGCCGGCCCATTGCATTGAGGTCGTCGGCGAGGGCGATCAGCTCCGAGCCCAATATCCCGGCGTCGATGAGCAACACCCCGGTTCGGCCGTGCACGACGACGGCGTTGCTCCGGCAGAACTCGCTCTCGTGGATCTGCACACCTTCGGTGACCTGCCTCAACACTGGCGCACGGCTTCGGTCCACGGCATTGCTCGATGATCGCAGCATGCCCACACCACTTTTGTGCTGCAGGGAGTCAATGAGCGTTGGTGAGGGCGTGTTCGAGCCGGCCCAGGAGCCGGTTGGCGCGCTGGATCGCGGCACGGTCGCCCGGTAGCGCGTCGAGGACCTGCTGTGACCACGCTGCGCGCAGTGTCCGGAGGTTGGTGGCCGCCCGTGGCGTGGGATGAACCGCGACGCTCCTGCCAGGGCCCGGTTCACGGACGAGCATGTTCTTCGCCTCCAGGGATCGCAGTGCCGTGCTGACGTTCGTGCGTTGCAGCTGCGTGCGAGTGGCGATCTCGCTGGGGGCGCTGCCGGGATACAGGTCGACGACGCGCATGACTGTGCGCTCGGTGGACGTCAGCGGTACCGCGTCGAGCCCGCTCGGGGTGCGCAGGCGGATCAATCGGCTGACGTTGAGGATCAGGTCAGCCAATTCGCTGTAGGGATCATCCTCGCCCGCTGCACCCGGCACGACGCCACTGTATCTCGTCGCTTATGACATCATAGTTATCGTTGCATAATTCAAGAGAAGAGGGTTTCGTGTCGGACATGACAGCCTCCACGTCGGCATCACCCAACGTGCTGCGCGCAGGACCGGACGGACTGGCCCAGCTGCGCGACCTGCTGGCCCGCAGCGTCACGGCGATCGGTTCCTGGATGAACGAGTACGGCGCGTACGAGGCCCACCCGTCGCTGGAGGTCCCGATCGAGCGAGTCGAGGCCGCGGTCGATGCCCTGCACGAGCGGTTGCGCGACAACTACCCCTTCTTCCATCCCCGCTACGTCGGGCAGATGCTCAAACCGCCGCACCCGGCTGCCGTGGTCGGCTACCTGAGCGCCATGCTCATCAACCCGAACAACCATGCCCTCGACGGCGGCCCGGGCACTGCCGTCATGGAGAAGGACGTCGTCGGCCGGTTGGCCTCGATGTTCGGGTTCGCCGAGCATCTGGGGCACCTGACCAGCAGCGGCACCATCGCCAACCTCGAGGCACTGTTCGTCGCGCGCGAGACCCACCCCGGCAAGGCGATCGCCCACAGCGCCGACGCCCACTACACCCACCAGCGGATGGGCCACCTGCTCGGCCTGGACACCGTCGCGATACCCACCGGCGCCGACGGCACCATGGACCTCGACGCGCTCGAGCAGCAGTTGCGGGGCGGCACCATCGGCACGATCGTCGCCACCGCAGGCACGACCGGGCTCGGCGCCGTCGACCCGATCCACGACATCATCACCTTGGCTCACGACCACGGCGCGCGCGTCCACGTCGATGCCGCCTACGGCGGCTTCTTCCGCCTCATCGCCGACGACAGCGCCGACGGCGTCGCCTCGGCGCCGTTCATTGCCATCGCCGCTGCCGATTCGGTCGTCCTCGACCCGCACAAACACGGCCTGCAGCCCTACGGCTGCGGCGCCGTCCTGTTCCGCGACCCGGCCGTCGCCCGCCACTACCTGCACGACTCCCCGTATACCTACTTCACGTCCGACGAGTTGCACCTCGGCGAGATCTCGCTGGAATGCTCACGGGCCGGCGCCGCGGCGGCCGCTCTGTGGCTCACCCTCGAACTGCTCCCGCTGACCGCCGACGGGCTCGGCGCGGTCCTGCGACCCGGACGCCGCGCCGCGCTCGCCTGGGCGGAACTGATCGACGACAGCGATGAGCTCACGCTCTACCAACCACCGCAGTTGGACATCCTCACCTCGTTCCCCACCCACCAACGCCTGTCCGACATCGATCACGCAAGCGCGCGCGCACTCGACGCGGGTATGCACCTGCCGCCCGACCAAGCGCTGTATCTCGCCACCTACACCGCCGACGCCGGCGCGTTCACTGCACGCGGTCACGACGTCACCGCCGACCAGACCCACGCCCGGATCCTGCGCAGCGTCCTCATGAAACCCGAGACCGATGCCCACATCCCGGCACTGCACCGGCAACTGATCGCCCTCACGCACTAGCGAGCATCACCGCGATCACTGCTGTACCGGCGGCCCGGTACAGGCCTGGCCCGGGAACGCAATCGAATACTCGAAATCGAC
>CAWKNB010000022.1:0-144599 GCA_963850835.1 uncultured Actinomycetota bacterium
TCATTGCCGATCAGCCAGTCGAACGACTCGGTCTGCAGCGCGAGGAGGTTCGGCACCTCGAGCGGCTCGCGGATCTTTGCGAAGGATGTGCGGGGCGGTGCCCCCGGGATTCCCGACCTGGTCCCCCCAAGTCGTGTGTTGTCGGAACGAGACTGACCGGAGCGCGAGACTGCCAAGATGCGTCCTTCCAAGGACTTAGTACGGGTCCACCCGCGCTACCCGCCCGTCGTCCCTGTTCTTGCGTGGACACCCGCACGGCAGGCACCACGAAATAGGCCGCTGAGTGAATCCAGGCAGGCCGCAGGGCGAAAGAGGGCAGCGCAAAGAAGGAGTCTAGCTCCTTTGGGCATGACAAGCAAACACACCAAATCTGGCGTGCACTTCAGTCACCAGGCTCCCTACTCGGAACACCCGCGTTGCCCTTGCCGTGCTCAGAAAGGGTGCCTCGCTTGTGGCGACACGTCAAGCTCTACGGCATCACTGGCGCGCCGTGCTGGCAGGTGGACGCGCCAAGATATCCCCCATGACCGATCCGCCGCCCGTGCTGGTCGAGGTCACCCGTGGGCGCTTCGTCGAGGCCCGGCACCCGGGCTCCCTCGTGCTGCTGGGGGCCGACGGGCGGGTCGAGGTGAGCGCCGGGGACGTCACGACCCCGGTCCTCGCGCGCTCCTCGCTCAAGCCGCTGCAGGCTGTCGCGCTGTTGGAGGCCGGGTTCGGGGGACCACCGGCCTGGGTGGCGCTGGCATGCGCCAGTCACGACGGCGAGCCGGTGCACGTCGCCGGGGTGCGGTCGATGCTCGCGTCCGCCGGGCTCACCGAGGCCCACCTGCAGTGCCCGCCGGGGCTGCCGGCGGCCGAGCCGGCGGTGATCGACTGGGTGGCCGCCGGCGGGCGGGCGGCGCGCGTGTGCCACAACTGTTCGGGCAAGCACGCGGCGATGCTGATGGCTGCGCAGGCCGCGGGCTGGCCGGTGGCGTCCTACCGCGACCCGACACACCCGCTGCAGATCGCGATCCGGGATCGGCTCGGCGAGCTGGCAGGTGAGGAAGTGGCCGACGTCGAGATCGACGGGTGCGGGGCGCCGGCGTTCGCGGTGAGCCTGACCGCGCTGGCGCGGGCGTTCGCCGCCATCGCCACGGCGACGTCCGGCCCGGCGGCCGAGGTGGCCGCGGCGACGCGGGAGCACCCGGAACTGGTGAGCGGGACCAGTGGAGCGCACGTGGAACTGTCCCGCGCGGTCGCCGGGCTCGTCGCGAAGGACGGCGCCGAGGGCATGTTGGCGGCGGCGCTGCCGGACGGGCGGGCGGTTGCCGCGAAGTTCGCCGACGGCACCGGCCGGGGCCGGCCGCCGCTGCTCGCCGCGGTGCTGCGGCGCTGGGGCTTCGACGGCGCGGACGTCGGGCGCTGGGCCGCGGTGCCGACACTCGGCGCCGGCGCGCCCGTCGGTGAGATCCGGGCGTCGCAGGAGCTCGCCGCGCTGTTGGCGGATTAGCCCGCGTCGCCGGCAGAGACGTCGTGGTTAACGCGAGCGGGGCGACGCGCTGCTGCGCGCCGCCCCGGTGGCGTGTGCGGAATTACTTGACGGTGACCGAGGCCCCGGCGCCCTCGAGGGCTTCCTTGGCCTTGTCGGCGGCCTCCTTGTTGACCTTCTCCAGGACCGGCTTCGGCGCGCCGTCGACCAGGTCCTTGGCCTCCTTGAGGCCCAGGCTGGTGAGCGTGCGCACCTCCTTGATGACCTGGATCTTCTTGTCGCCGGCGGCGTCGAGGATGACGTCGAACTCGTCCTGCTCCTCGGCGACCGGTGCGTCGGCGCCGCCGCCCGGGCCGGCGGGGGCGGCCACGGCCGCGACCGGCGCCGCAGCGGTGACGTCGAAGGTCTCCTCGAACTGCTTCACGAACTCGCTGAGCTCCAGGAGGGTCATCTCCTTGAACGCGTCCAGCAGCTCGGGGGTGCTGAGCTTCGCCATGATGGCGTCCTTTCTGTTTTTCGCCGGGTGAGCCGGCTGATCGGGTGTTATTCCGCCGGCTCGGCGGGTGGTGCGTTTTCGGCGGCGGCTGCCTCGGCAACTGCCTCGCCGACCGGGTCGGGGTCGGCGGTGTCGACGTTCTCCGCGTACTGGGCGTCGACCTCGGGGACACTCGCGGGCTTCTTCTCCTCGAGCGCCTTGGCCAGGCGTGCGACCTGCGCGAGCGGGGCCTGGAACAGCCCGGCCGCCCGGGTCGGGAGCGCCTTGAGGTCGCCGGCCAGCTTGGCCAGCAGCACCTCGCGCGACTCCAGGTCGGCGATCTTGCCGATCTCCGCTGCGGACAGCGCCTTGCCGTCCAGCATCCCGCCCTTGATGATCAACAGCGGGTTGCTGCGCGCGAAGTCGCGCAGGCCCTTGGCGGCCTCGACCGCGTCGCCCTTGACGAACGCGATGGCCGTCGGACCGGTGAGCAGCGCGTCGTCGATCGCCACTCCGGCGTCGCTTGCGGCGCGCTTCGTGAGCGTGTTCTTGACGACGGCGTAGGTCGTGTCGCGGCCCAGCGCCCGCCGAAGATCACGCAACTGCTTGACGGTCAGTCCGCGGTACTCGGTGATCACGGCGGCGGACGAACTCGAGAAATGCTCGGTCAGCTCGCTGACGGCGTCGACCTTCTCCGTGTTCGGCATGCGGTACCTCCTCTCGTACTCGTCCGTGCCGGTCGATGCCGAGAGACGAGAAACGCCCCGGCGCGGGACGCACGGGGCGGCGAGAGTGCACTGCACAAGCCGAACCTGCCATCCTGCGCGGGCCGCTCCGGCGCTCCGGAGGCTTTCGAACGCGTGCGCGCACGCGACGACCAGCGGTCTTCGGTTGGATCGTGATCCAGCATACGCATCCGCGCGAAGCCGGGCCAAATCCAAGATCGACAAGAATCCGGTCCGGGTGTATCACCGAAGCCACCGGGCACTCCTATCGATTGACGATCGAGCGGAGGTTGCTGATGGCACACGACGGCACACACCGAGTGGCCAGCGGCGGCGATGCGCGGGATGCCGTCGGGGTCGGGGGGCCCGACGGCACCGGGGGGGCTCGCGACACGATCGTCGACCTTGGGCCGGCCACGAAGAAAACGCTGGGGGGCGCCGTGGCCGGCCCGCGGTCGACCGCATTGAGTCGGCAGGCGACGCCGGAGTGGCCCGAATGGGCGCAATCGCAGCTGCAAGAGGCCGTCGCGCTCGCCGCGGCGGCGCCCGCCGAGTCACGGCTCGCCGCGTTGCTCTACCGCAACTGGTTCACGCCGTCCATCGCGACGCTGGACCTGCGCCGGGCCCGGCGCCCGCTCGCAGGTGTCTACCGGGCCGCGCATGCCGGCACCACGCAGTGCCGCCTGAACACCGACGTGGTCACCATCGCCCGGCACGACGTGATCGCGCCGAACGGCTGGTGGCGCACCTGGGGCGAGGCCTGGACGCCGCCGCGCACCCGGCCGGGCTCGGTGCGCATCCTGTTCAGCCCGCGCCCGCATTGCCTGGCCGACTTCGTCGCGACGACCACCGCTGCACTGCTCGGGGCGCCGATGCCGTGGTCGCTCGGCTGCGCCACCGACCCGCGTCGCACGATGCGCGCCGGCGCCGCGGTCCTGGACCTGCCCGAGCTCGGGGCACTGCCCGACGATCTGCTCGACCGGCTCGCGCCGATGCTCTCGCTCGACCGCGGCACCGATGTGCCTACCGCTGGCGCCGGGCGCCGGCAGCCGCGTACTACCCGGACAACGGCATGACCTTCGGCGAGCACCGCTGCCACCTCGTGGCGCTCGGCCTCAGGCACGCCCGCGGCAACGACGGCGACCCGCTGCAGTCGATCAGCAGCGTGTTCGCCGCGCACGGGATCGACCCCGCGACGCCGTACCGGGGACGCTGACTCAGGCGGTCTGCGTGTCCGCCAGCAGGTTGCGGGTGCGGTTGACGTCGACCGGGATGCCGGGGCCCATCGTGGTGGCGAAGGTGACCTTCTTCAGGTACCGACCCTTCGACGACGACGGCTTGGCCCGCAGCACCTCGTCCAGCGCGGCGGAGTAGTTCTCCACCAGCTGCTCGGTGGTGAACGACGACTTGCCGATGATCATGTGCAGGTTGGACTGCTTGTCGACCCGGAACGCGATCTTGCCGCCCTTGATGTCGGAGACCGCCTTCGCGACGTCCGGGGTGACCGTGCCGGTCTTCGGGTTCGGCATCAGACCGCGCGGGCCGAGCACGCGGGCGATCCGGCCGACCTTGGCCATCTGGTCCGGGGTGGCGATCGCGGCGTCGAAGTCGAGGAAACCGCCCTGGATCTCCTGGATCAGGTCGTCGCTGCCGACCTTGTCGGCGCCTGCGGCGCGGGCCTCTTCGGCCTTGTCGCCGGTGGCGAAGACGATGACGCGGGCGGTCTTGCCGGTGCCGTGCGGCAGGTTGACGGTGCCGCGCACCATCTGGTCGGCCTTGCGCGGGTCGACGCCGAGTCGCAGGGCGACCTCGACGGTGCCGTCGAACTTGGTGGGCGACGACTCCCGGGCGAGGCTCGCGGCCTCGAGCGGGCTGTAGATCTTGCCGGGCTCGATGAGCTCGGCGGCCTTGCGGTAGCCCTTGCTGCGCTTCATGGTGGTGCTCCGTTCTCCCGCGTCAAAGCGCGGGTCAGTGGTCAGCGGGCAGTGACTCTCACTGCCCTCCCACGGCGGTGGTTCAGCCCTCGACGGTAATGCCCATCGACCGGGCGGTGCCGGCGATGATCTTGGCGGCCTGGTCGATGTCGTTGGCGTTGA
Organism: uncultured Actinomycetota bacterium; assembly: GCA_963850835.1. GTDB lineage: Bacteria > Actinomycetota > Actinomycetes > Mycobacteriales > Jatrophihabitantaceae > Jatrophihabitans. The sequence continues at coordinate 4,768 of CAWKNB010000022.1, forward strand.
GGTCTTCCATCTTGGTCTGCGCGATCTCGCGGACCTGGTCCATGGTCACCTTGGCGACCTTCTTCGTGTGCGGCTCGCCGCTGCCCTTGTCGACGCCGGCAGCCTTCAGGAGCAGCCGCGCCGCGGGCGGGGTCTTGGTGACGAAGGTGAACGAGCGGTCCTCGTAGACCGAGATCTCGACCGGCACGATCTGGCCGCGCTGCGACTCGGTGGCTGCGTTGTAGGCCTTGCAGAATTCCATGATGTTGACGCCGTGCTGGCCCAGCGCCGGGCCGACCGGCGGGGCGGGGTTGGCGGCACCGGCCTGGATCTGCAGCTTGATGACCGCGGCCAGTTTCTTCTTCGGAGGCATGACTTTCTCTTCTTCTCGGTGGGTGTGACGGGTCAGATCTTCGAGACCTGGCTGAACGCCAGCTCGACGGGCGTTTCCCGGCCGAAGATCGAGACCAGGACGTGCAGCTTCTGGTGCACCGCGTCGATCTCGCTGATCGTGGCGGGCAGGGTGGCGAACGGGCCGTCCATGACGGTGACGGATTCACCAACGGTGTAGTCGACGACCTCGACGCGGGGCTTCTCGCCGGTGGCCGCGGCCTTGCCGCCGCCGGCCACGGCAGCGGCCTTGCGAGTCTGGGGCGCGAGGATCTTGACGACCTCGTCGACACTGAGCGGCGAGGGCCGGGAGGTGGCCCCGACGAAGCCGGTGACGCCCGGGGTGTTGCGCACCGCGCCCCACGACTCGTCGTTGAGGTCCATCCGGACCAGGATGTAGCCGGGGAACACCTTGCGCTGGACCTGCTGGCGCTTGCCGTTCTTGATCTCCACGACCTCTTCGGTCGGCACCTCGACCTGGAAGATGTAGTCCTCCATGTCCAGGGAGGAGATCCGGCTCTCCAGGTTGGTCTTCACCTTGTTCTCGTAACCGGCGTAGGAGTGCACGACGTACCAGTCGCCGAACTGGGTGCGCAGCTCGCGGCGCAGCGTCTCGATCGGGTCCTCGTCCTCGGCCAGGCTGTCCTCGGCGACCGCCTCGCTCGCGAGTTCGTTGGTCGCCGCGGTGACGTCGGTGTCGTCTGCGTCTGTCGCGGTGCTCACCGCGTCGACGTCGTCGCCCGGCTCGCCGTCGCTGCCGCCGCCGGCCCCGAGGTCGGTGTCGGCGTCGTCAGCGGCATCACGGGTCGGGCCGTCCTCGTCGGCACCGAGCAGCCGCGCGGCCTCGGCGAGGTCGGCGGGACCGTGCTCGGCGGCTTCGGCCGACTCGGAGCGCGGCGACTCGTCGTCAACCGCGTTGGGGTACTCGGACACGTTCTCTCTTCTCTTGCAGACGATGGTGCAGGTCTCGGCAGGTCTCGCCGGCGGCGGCTAGCCGAACAGCAGCAGGACCAGCTTCGCGAAGCCGATGTCCAGGCCGGCGACGATCGACACCATGATCACCACGAACACGATGACCACGATCGAATAGGTGACGAGTTCGCTGCGCGAGGGCCACAGGACCTTGCGCATCTCCGAGACGCTCTCGCGAACGAACCGGGTCGGGGCGGAGCCACGGCCCTTGGCGGGGCGCGGCGGCGGGGACGACTGCGTGCGAGTCGCGGTCACGACCACTCCTTTCCGGCCGTCACTGGCGAACCAGCCGATCCAGCCCTCGGATACTGCTTACCTGTTGCTTCCAACGCAGGGGCGACAGGACTCGAACCTGCAACCGCCGGTTTTGGAGACCGGTGCTCTACCACTTGAGCCACGCCCCTAGGGACCCTCGGAGCGCCGCCCGGCCGGTGCCTGCGCATGCTGACGCACGGCCACTGTGGACCCCGACACGCCAGTCTACGGGTCCGGCCTGCCGGTCTCCAACCCGGCGTCACCCGACCAGGTCCCACCAGGCTCCCCCGCGTGATCAAGAGAGCATTTCGGTCGTGATCCGACCATTTTCGGCTGTTGATCAGCGAGGGGCGGCGGGGTGGGAAGGGCAGTCAACCGGGCTGCGCCGGTCTGGGACCATGGAGGGCATGGGAGCACGCGTATCGGACCGAGTCGCAGCCATCGCCGAGTCCGCCACCCTGGCCGTCGACGCCAAGGCCAAGGCGCTCAAGGCCGCCGGGCGGCCGGTCATCGGGTTCGGGGCCGGCGAACCGGACTTCCCGACCCCCGACTACATCGTCGAGGCGGCCATCGAGGCCGCGAAGAACCCGAAGTACCACCGCTACACCCCGGTCGGCGGGCTGCCCGAGCTGCGTTCGGCCATCGCCGCGAAGACCAAGCGCGACACCGACTACGACGTCGAGGCCGCCCAGGTGCTGGTCACCAACGGCGGTAAGCAGGCCGTCTACAACACCTTCGCAGCCTTGCTCGACCCCGGCGACGAGGTGCTGCTCATCGCGCCCTACTGGACCACCTACCCCGAGGCGATCAAGCTCGCCGGCGGCGTCCCGGTCGAGGTCATGACCGACGAGACGACCGGCTACCTCACCGGCGTCGAGCAACTCGAGGCCGCGCGCACCGACCGCACCAAGGTGCTGCTGTTCGTGTCGCCCTCGAACCCGACCGGCGCGGTCTACCCGCGCGCCGAGGTCGAGGCCATCGGCGCCTGGGCCAAGGAGCACGGCCTGTGGGTCGTCACGGACGAGATCTACGAGCACCTGGTCTACGGCGGCGCCGAGATGGTCTCCATCGCGCACAGCGCCGGCGAGCAGGTGGTCGTCCTCAACGGCGTCGCCAAGACCTACGCCATGACCGGATGGCGGGTCGGCTGGATGATCGGCCCGACCGACATCGTCAAGGCAGCCACCAACCTGCAGTCGCACGCGACCTCGAACGTCAGCAACGTCGCGCAGGTCGCCGCGCTGGCTGCGGTGTCCGGTGACCTGTCGGCAGTGGCCCACATGCGCGAGGTGTACGACCGGCGGCGCAAGAACATCGTGTCGATGCTCTCCGACATCCCGGGCGTCGTGTGCCCGGAGCCGTTCGGCGCCTTCTACGCCTATCCGTCGGTGAAGGGGCTGCTCGGCGTCTCGCTGCGCGGCCGGCGGGCCGAGAGCTCGGCCGAGCTCGCCGGGACCATCCTCGACGAGGCCGAGGTGGCCGTCGTGCCGGGCGAGGCGTTCGGCACACCGGGCTACCTGCGGATGTCCTACGCGCTCAGCGACGACGACCTCGCCGAGGGCGTGGGCCGTATCGCGAAGCTCGTCGCCGAGGGCTGAGTCGGTCAGGACAGGGCGCCGGCCCGGCGCAGGACGGCCACGCCGGCCGGCAACTCGGTCAGCGCCTGCCGCAGATCCGGCGGGTTGACGATGCGCCAGGCGTTCGCGGCGACGTAGCAACGGATGGCCGCATCCCACTCGCCGGCGCCGGTGGCGTTGCGGGCGGCCTCGAGCGCGGCGGCGCCCTTGTTGTAGGTCGTGTAGTAGTAGCGCTGCACGTTGCGGCCGTAGGACTCGGTGGACGCGTCGACGGGGCCCGGCGCCCGCAGTGCGACCGGGTCCTCCGGATCGTCGTTCACCAATTGCTCCGCGTAGGACGCGAACGCCTCGTCCAGCCAGGGATGCAGCGCCTGGGAATCCCCGAGCATCGCGTAGAACCACTGGTGGGCCGTCTCGTGGACCGCGACCAGGCGAGATCCGTCGAGCATCAGGATCGAGCTCGGGTACTCGATGCCGCCGCCCTGGGCCGGCACGCGGGCCACCGACAGCGACGGGAACGGGAACGGTCCGAACCGGGCCACGAGCTCGGTGATGGCCCGCCGGAACTCCGGCACCAGTGCGTCACGGATCCCGCTGTCGGGCGCTCCGACCCGCAGTTTGACGTTGCCGACCTCGGTGTCGGCCACCGAGAACGGCCCCACGGCGACGCTCACGTCGCGAGCCGCCGCCAGATGCGAGGTCCAGGTGCGCGTGGCGCCGGCGCGCGGCGGGTCGGACGGATCGCCGGACATGATCACCGTGTCGGCTGCCGGAGCGGTCACCGATAGCGCGGTGTCCATGGCCTCGCTCGTCGCGCTCTCCGCGGCGAAGTCGATCATGTCTTCGGCGTGCCAGCCGTACCCGCGCTCCCAGGCGAGCAGCGGCTGCGCCGAGCCGATGTAGGCGAATTGCCCGGCGCGACCGAACCGGTCGAAGGAGCTGGCGCCCAGTTGCACGCTGAAGGCGAGATGCGCCGTGATCGTCGTGCCGGCGGCGACCGGACGCGCGAACGGGATGTGCAGCAGTCCGCCCTGGGTGGACGGCGCGGCATTGGCGCGGCTGAAGGTGTACGCGCCGCCGCCATGATCGGCCCGCGCACTCGTGACCTCGATCCGGTTGCCTCGGGCGACCGTCGGTTTGGTGTTGGCGGTCAGCCGGAAGACCAGCTCGTCAACGGCCTTGTCCGGGGTGAACGCGATGACCTCGGTGCCGGTGACCGTCGCCAGCCCGGGCGCGAAGGTGAAGTGCAGCTGCACCCGTGGCCGCTTCGGGTCGGGCTGCGCGTACGTGGTCGGGCAGTCAGTGGTGGCGCCACTCGCGCGCGGAGCCGGACTCGCCGCGGGACTCGGCGTGCTCGCGGTGCTGCTCGGGATGTCCGGCGTCGGACGCGGCATGCGAACCGCGCCCACTCGTCGTCGGCGCACACGCTGCGACCGTGAGGCAGGCCGCGATCGCCGCGGCCGTCGCGCTCAGGCGGGGGCGTCGACCCATGCCGGCCCGCTGCTCGCCCGCACCACGGCGCGGGCCTTGGCCAGCACGGTCTGACCTTCGACGGTTGCCTTCAGGTCGACCTCGACCGACCCGTCGTCGCGCACCTCGCGCACGGTGCCCTGCACCGTCAGGATCGCGCCCTCCGGATCGGGCACAGCGATCGGCCGGGTGAACCGGACGCCGTACTCGACGACCGCGCCGGGGTCGCCGCACCAGTCGGTGACGACCCGGATCGCCGTCGCCATGGTGAACATGCCGTGGGCGATGACGTTGGGCAGCCCGACCTCGGTGGCCACCCGCTCGTTCCAGTGGATGACGTTGAAGTCACCCGAGGCACCCGCATAGCGGATCAGGTCGACGCGGTTGATCGGATAGTCGACGGGGCCGATCACGTCCCCCACCTTCGGCCCCATCAGGCGGTCCCCCTCGCGACGATGGTGGAGTAGGCGGTGAGGACCTCCTCGCCGTCGACGGTCGAGACGTCCGCGCGAGTGGTGAGCATGTCGTTGCCGGCCGCGACCCGGATGTTGTCGACCGTGACCACCACCTGCAACTCGTCGCCCGCCCGGATCGGGCGGCGGTGGACGAAGCGCTGCTCCCCGTGCACGACGCGTGAGTAGTCGATGCCGAGATCAGGATCGGAGATCACCTGGTGCCCCGCGGGCAACGTCAGCGCGGCGGCGAACGTGGGTGGGGCGATCACGTCCGGGTGGCCGGCGGCCCGAGCGGCCTCGACGTCGCGGTAGAGCGGATTCGGGTCGCCGATCGCGGTGGCGAACTCGCGGATCTTCTCGCGTCCGACCTGGTAGGGCGGGGTCGGCGGGTAGACGCGCCCGATGTAGGACTGGTCCAGCGGCATGGGCAGAAGGCTAACCCGAACGTGGCGGCGCGGCGGATGAGTGGGGAACGCAAAGCCCCGCCAGGCAGGAGCCTGACGGGGCCGGAAACGGTCGACGGACCGGTTCAGCGGGTCTCGCGGTGCTCGGTGTGCTTGCCGCAGTTGGGGCAGAACTTGTTCATCGACAACCGGTCAGGGTCGTTACGGCGGTTCTTGTTGGTGATGTAGTTGCGATGCTTGCAGACCTGGCAGGCCAGGGTGATCTTCGGTCGAACTTCGGTGGCTGCCACTGGAGCTGCCCTTCTTTCTCGATGTGTGTCATGACGCGGCGCTGGCGGCGCCGGTTGGTAGCGAGGGCCGGATTCGAACCGGCGACATAGCGATTATGAGCCGCTTGCTCTGCCAGACTGAGCTACCCCGCCGCGGGAAAGCACCGAGCCCCCTTACGGAATCGAACCGTAGACCTTCTCCTTACCATGGAGACGCTCTGCCGACTGAGCTAAGGGGGCCAGCCGCTCGCGCGCCGACAGGTGCGTCGATCTCCCGTCGGTGCGCGCGCCGACACATCAGCGTACACGACCGTGAACGCCGCATCGGCGCGTTCTCACCGTCACATCCGGGCCCCCGATACGAGCCTTTCGGCGCCGGTATTGGCATCATGTGCCCAGGTGGATTCGTCGAGTTCGGCCCCCTTGGGCCGGGCCGGACGACTCGGACTACAGCGGAGTGGGCGGCTCACCGATGACAGACATGAAGAACGGCGTCGCAGCACCGGGACGGGCCCGGATCTCGGTCCGCACCCTCCGCACGGACAGCTGGCGGCGCGCGCCGCTCATCACGTTCCTGCTGCTCAGCATCTGGGTGCTCTACGCGCTGGTGCGCACGGTGAGCCAGTCGAACTACTTCGCGCCGAAGGAGCACTACCTTTCGCCGTTCACCTCGCCGTGCGTCTCGGCGTCGTGTCCGGAGGCCGCGCGGGACTTCGGCACCTGGTTCGGGCACCTCCCGCCGTTCATCCCGCTGGCGCTGATCACCTTGCCGTTCCTGCTCGGCTTCCGGCTCACCTGTTACTACTACCGGCGCGCCTACTACCGCGCCTTCTGGGCCTCGCCGCCGGCCTGCGCGGTCGCCGAGCCGCACGCGTCGTACTCCGGGGAGACCAAGTTCCCGTTGATCGTGCAGAACCTGCACCGCTATTTCTTCCTCGCGGCCGGGGTCATCTCGCTGATCAACACGTGGGACGTCGTACAGGCGTTCAGACCCGAGGGCCACACCTTCGGCTTCGGGCTCGGCACGATCATCATGTTGATCAACGTCGTCCTGCTGTGGACGTACACGATCTCGTGCCACTCGTGCCGGCACATCATCGGCGGCCGGTTGCGCAACTTCTCCTCGCACCCGATGCGCTACAAGGCATGGGGGTTCGTGTCGAGGCTCAACACCAAGCACATGCAACTCGCCTGGACGACGCTGCTGACGCTGATGATCACCGATGCCTACATCGGCTTGGTCGCGTCCGGAGCGATCAGCGACCCGCGCTTCTACAACTGAGGTGGCCGCAGTGGAAAAGCACAGTTACGACGTCCTGATCATCGGCGCCGGGGGGTCCGGGCTGCGCGCGGCGATCGCCGCGCACGAGGAGGGGCTGCGCGTCGCGGTCATCTGCAAGTCCTTGTTCGGCAAGGCGCACACGGTGATGGCCGAAGGCGGATGCGCCGCCGCCATGGGCAATGCGAACAGCAACGACAACTGGCAGGTGCATTTCCGGGACACGATGCGCGGCGGCAAGTTCCTCAACAACTGGCGCATGGCCGAGCTGCACGCGAAGGAGTCGCCGGATCGCGTCTGGGAGCTGGAGACCTACGGCGCGCTGTTCGACCGGACGAAGGACGGCCGGATCAGCCAGCGCAACTTCGGTGGGCACACGTACCCGCGGCTCGCCCACGTCGGCGACCGGACCGGCCTGGAACTGATCCGCACGATGCAGCAGAAGATCGTGTCGCTGCAGCAGGACGACGCGCGCAAGCGCGGCCAGAAGGGCGCCGAGGAGGGCGCGCTGAAGGTCTTCGCCGAGGTGACGATCACCGAGTTGATCACCGACGAGTCCGGGGCGGTGGCGGGTGCGTTCGGCTACTACCGCGAGACCGGTGAGTTCGTGCTGTTCAAGGCGCCGGCGATCGTGCTGGCCACCGGCGGCATCGGCAAGTCGTTCAAGGTCACCTCGAACTCGTGGGAATGCACCGGCGACGGTATGGCGCTGGCACTGCGTGCCGGATCGTCCCTGCTCAACATGGAGTTCATCCAGTTCCACCCGACCGGCATGGTGTGGCCGCTGTCCGTGAAGGGCATCCTCGTCACCGAGGGCGTGCGCGGCGACGGCGGGGTGCTGAAGAACTCCGACGGCGAGCGATTCATGTTCAACTACGTCCCGGACGTCTTCAAGGGCCAGTACGCCGAGACCACCGAAGAAGCCGACAAGTGGTACTCCGACCAGGACAACAACCGGCGCACCCCTGACCTCCTCCCCCGCGACGAGGTCGCGCGCGCGATCAACTCCGAGGTGAAGGAGGGTCGCGGTTCGCCGCACGGCGGGGTGTTCCTGGACATCGCCTCCCGCCTGCCGAAGGAGGAGATCCTGCGCCGGTTGCCGTCGATGTACCACCAGTTCAAGGAACTCGCCGACGTCGACATCACCGCGGAGCCGATGGAGGTGGGTCCGACCTGTCACTACGTGATGGGCGGGATCGAGGTCGACGCCGACACGGCCGCGGCGACGAACGTGCCCGGCCTGTACGCGTCCGGCGAGGTCGCGGGTGGGATGCACGGTTCGAACCGGCTCGGCGGCAACTCGCTGTCGGACCTGCTGGTGTTCGGCCGCCGCTCCGGCGAGGGCGCGGCCGCGTACGTGAAGGCCCTCAACGGCAAGTACCCGGGGGTCACCGACGAGCAGCTCGCGGCCTGCGAGCAGACAGCGCTCGCGCCGTTCGAGGGGCGCGGCGAGACGGCCTACGACATCCACGAGGAACTGCAGCAATGCATGAACGACCTCGTCGGGATCATCCGCAAGTCCAGTGAGATCGAGGACGCGCTGGAGCGGCTGGAGAAGCTCAAGGACCGCGCGCAGCACGTGTCGGCGGTCGGTGGTCGGGCGTTCAACCCCGGTTGGCACCTCGCTCTGGACCTGCGCAACATGCTGGCGATCTGCGAGTGCATCGCCAAGGCCGCACTGATGCGCGAGGAATCGCGCGGCGGCCACACCCGCGACGACTTCCCGGGGTTGTCGTCGCGGTGGCGCCAGTACAACCTGATCTGCACGCAGAACGCGGCTGCCGACGGCGTCGACGTCGTCGAGCAGAAGATGCCGCCGATGCGCCCGGATCTGCTCGCACTGTTCGAGAAGGACGAGCTGGCGAAGTACTACACCGACGAGGAGATCGCCACACTCCCGGGTGACGTGCCGCAACCTGATGCCGCACAGGAGGAGGTGACCGCATGACCGCGGTCGACGATGCCGAGACCACCACGTCGACGCCGGCGCCGGCGCAGCCCGCTGGGCAGCCTGCCGACGGCTCGAGCAAGGGTTACGACGCGCATTTCCGCGTCTGGCGCGGCGACGCCGAAGGCGGAGAGCTCGTCGACTACACGGTGCTGGTGAACGAGGGTGAGGTCGTCCTCGACATCATCCACCGGCTGCAGGCCACGCAGGCGGGCGATCTCGCGGTGCGGTGGAACTGCAAGGCCGGCAAGTGCGGCTCGTGCAGCGCGGAGATCAACGGGCGGCCGCGGTTGATGTGCATGACGCGGATGTCGACGTTCACCCATGAAGAGGTCGTCACGGTGACGCCGCTGCGGGCGTTCCCGGTGATGAAGGACCTGGTCACCGACGTGTCCTACAACTACAAGAAGGCGCAGGAGGTGCCGGCGTTCGCGCCGCCGCCCGGATACGCGCCGGGCTCGTATCGCATGGCGCAGGAGGACGTCTCCCGCTCGCAGGAGTTCCGCAAGTGCATCGAGTGCTTCTTGTGCCAGGACGTCTGCCACGTGATCCGCGACCACGAGGACAACAAGGAGTCCTACTCCGGTCCTCGGTTCCTGATGCGCATCGCCGAGCTGGACATGCACCCGATGGATGCGCTGGATCGCCAACACATCGCTCAGGACGAGCACGGGCTCGGCATGTGCAACATCACCAAGTGCTGCACCGAGGTCTGCCCCGAACACATCAAGATCACCGACAACGCGCTCATCCCGCTCAAGGAACGCGTCGTCGACCGCAAGTACGACCCGCTGGTGTGGCTCGGTAACAAGATCCGCCGCCGGCCCAATTAACGATCAGGTCCAGGCGGCCGTACGGGGGGAACGTCCGCCTGGACTCCACCAGTATGCGCACATCCGCGTGGGACGCAACACGAACGTGTCGGTTTGTACGTCTTGGCCCACAGGCAGCCCCGAGGCGTGCCGGTTGCCGAAGTGTGGCTGCGGGGTATTCGATGACATGTGCCGGAAATCTCGACGACCTACCTTGATTCGATGCCGGACGCACGCACGTTGGGCGTCGAGGAGGAGCTGCACGTCGTCGATCTCGCGTCCGGCCGGCTCAGCGCCAGGGCGCCGGAACTGCTTCGCGGGCTGCCTGACGAGGGTTTCTCCTTCGAGTTGCAGCGCAGCACGGTCGAGACGAACACCCCGGTCTGCACCACGCTCACCGAGCTGCGCGCCGAGATCATCCGGCTGCGCAAGCTCGCGGAGACGGTGGCCGCCGAGGCGGCGCTGGGCGTCGCGGCCACCGGCACCGCCCCGCTCTCGCGCACCGGCGACTTCGAGCTGACCGCGCTCGGCCGCTTCAGCCGGATGCAGCAGGACTACCGCTTCCTGGTCGACGACCAGCTGATCTGCGGGCTGCAGGTGCACGTCGGGGTGGCCGACCGCGACGTCGCGGTGCGGGTGGCACAACGGGTGTCGGCCGACCTGCCGACGTTGCTCGCGATGAGCGCCAGCTCGCCGTACTGGCACGGCACCGACACCGGCTACTCGAGCTTCCGGACCATGGTGTGGCAGCGCTGGCCGACCGCCGGCACGTTCGGCTACGTCGAATCGGCGGCCGACTACGACCGGCTGGTCGCCGATCTCATCGAGGCTCATGTCATCTCCGATCCGAAGATGGCCTACTTCGACGTCCGGCCCTCGACGCACGTGCCGACCGTCGAGCTGCGGGTCTGCGACGCATGCCCGATCGCCGATGACGGGGTGCTGATCGCCGGGATCTTCCGGGCCCTGGTCGCCGAAGCGATCGCCGCCGACAACGCCGGCGCGTCCCTACGCGGGCGGCCGGACCCCGTGCATCGCGCGGCGATGTGGCGTGCGGCCCGCAGTGGGCTCAACGGCCCGCTGCTCACCCCGGACACCTACCCGGTCGACGAACCGGCCGCCGACGTGGTGCGCGCGCTCGTGGAACGGCTCGCCGAGCACCTCGAGGAGACCGGCGATCGGGACGAGGTGGAGGAGCTCACCGGCGCGCTGCTCGCCCACGGCGATTCCGCGACCCGGCAGCGCGCCAGGTTCGCCGAGCGCGGCCGGGTGTCCGACGTCGTGGCGCTCGTCGTGGCCGAGACCCAGGGCCGGATCGCATTCACCCTCGACACGCCGGAGATCACCGCGGGATACCCGGATGCTCCCGACGACGAGGCGTTGGCGTTGTCCGGCATCCCCTATCCCGCGTACCGGCCGGTGTTCGACGTCCTCGACGAGTTCGGTCCGGCCGAACTGGGCAAACGGGTCGAGGTGCTGCGGGAGAACGCGCTGTCCGACGGGCTCACATTCGGCATCGGCGGTGAGCAGCGGCCGTTCCCGGTCGACCTGGTGCCCCGGATCATCCCTGCGCACGAGTGGCACACGCTGGCGGCCGGGCTCACCCAGCGGGCGCGGGCCATCGAGTTGTTCCTGCGCGACATCTACGGGCCGGCGCGCATCGTCGAGGACGGCCTGCTCGACTGGGAGACGGTCCACGCCACGCCGGGCTGGAACGAGGCCGCCTCGGCGCTGCCGAAGGGTGTCGTCAACGCCCCGGTGATCGGCTTCGACCTGGTCCGCGACTCGCTCGGCGGCTGGCGGGTGCTGGAGGACAACACCCGGGTGCCGTCGGGCGTCGGGTACTCGATCGGCGTGCGCAAGCTGATGCGCGAGTCGCTGCCCGAACTCACCGACGACGCCGCGATCCGGGACCCGCGCACGGCGATGGAGCTCATCGGCCGCACCCTGCGCGCCTGCGCATGGCGACCCGAGCCGGTCGTCGCGCTGCTCTCCGACGGCGCGGACAACTCGGCGTGGTACGAGCACCGGCTGATCGCCGCGCACGCCGGGCTGCTGCTCGTCGAACCGAGCCAGATCGAGGTCAAGAACGGGCGCGTGTTCGCCGCCGGGCGTCGGGTCGACGTGTTGTACCTGCGCTTGTCGGTCGAGCTGGCGCACCTGCACACCACCCAGGGCGACATGGTCGGTGCCCGCATCCTCGAGGCCGCCCAGGACGGCGACGTCGTGCTGGCGAACGCGCCCGGATCCGGGGTGGCCGACGACAAGGCCATGTACTGCGTCGTGCCGGACCTGATCAGCTATTACCTCGACGAGCGGCCGCTGCTGCTCCCGGTGCCCACCTACCGCTGTGGGCGCCCCGAGGAGCTGGGCCCGGTCCTGCAGCGTCTCGACGAACTCGTCACGAAGCCGGTCGACGGGTACGGCGGCGGCGGGGTGCTCGTCGGCCCGGCGGCGACCAAGGCGGAGCTCATCGAGCGCCGGGACGCGATCGAACGGAATCCGGGCCGATGGATCGCCCAGGAGGTCGTCGCGATGTCGACGCACCCGACCTTCGACGGCACCCGGTTGGACCCCCGCCACGTCGATCTGCGGGCGTTCGTGTACCAGTCCGGCACCGGTCCGGACGAGGTCCACCTCGCCGACCTCGCGCTGACCCGAGTGGCGCCACCGGGCAGCATGGTGGTGAACTCCTCCCGCGGGGGCGGGGCGAAAGACACCTGGATCATCGTCGACGGCGGCGAAGAACCCGACAACGGCAGCGAGAGCAGGTGAGATGACGCGTGTGCGGGCTGGCGGGTGAGATCCGTTTCGACGGCGCGGGCGCCGACGTCGCAGCGCTGGAGCGCAGCTGTGCCCGGATGGCGCCCCGCGGGCCCGACGGCAGCGGCATCTGGGTGAACGGCCCGGTCGCGCTGGGCCACCGGCGGCTCGCGATCATCGACCTGTCCGCCGCCGGTGCGCAACCGATGACCGACCCGCAGCTGGGGCTGACGGTCGTGTTCAACGGCTGCATCTACAACTACGAGGCCTTGCGCGACGAGCTCACCGGCCTCGGCTACCGGTTCTTCTCGCACGCCGACACCGAGGTGATCCTCAAGGCCTACGCCGAGTGGGGCATCGCGTGCGTCGAGCGGTTCAAAGGCATGTTCGCGTTCGTGATCGCCGAACGCGACTCCGGACGCCTGATCCTCGGCCGCGACCGGCTCGGGATCAAGCCGCTCTACCTGGACCAGACCCCGGCCCGGCTGCGGTTCGCGTCGTCGCTGCCGGCGCTGCTGTCCTCCGGCGGCGTGGACACCTCGATCGACCGGGTCGCCCTGGCCTACTACATGACCTTCCACTCGGTCGTGCCCGCGCCGCGCACCATCCTGAACGGGATCCGCAAGCTGCCCCCTGCCACGGTGCGCGTGGTGGAACCCGACGGCCGCAGCACGGACACCTGCTACTGGGATCCGCCGTTCACCCGCGACGACCAGCGCGCGGACTGGACCGAGGGCGACTGGCAAGAGGCCGTCGTCGACTCACTGCGCGTCGCGGTCGAGCGACGGATGGTCGCCGACGTTCCGGTCGGGGTGCTGCTGTCCGGCGGCATCGACTCCAGCCTGGTGGTGGCGCTGCTGGCCGAAGCCGGTCAGACCGGGTTGCAGACGTTCAGCATCGGGTTCGACTCGGCCGGTGACGAGTCCGGCGACGAGTTCGAGTACTCCGACATCGTCGCGCAGCGCTTCGGCACCGACCACCACCGCATCAAGATCGACTCACGGCGCCTGCTGCCGGCGATCGACGGCGCGGTCGCGGCGATGAGCGAGCCGATGGTCAGCCACGACTGCGTCGCGTTCTATCTCCTGAGCCAGGAAGTCGCGAAGTCGGTCAAGGTGGTGCAGTCGGGCCAGGGTGCCGACGAAGTGCTGGGTGGCTACGACTGGTACCCGCCGCTGGCCGACGTCGCCCGTGCCGACGCCGTCGACGCCTACGCACGCGTGTTCTTCGACCGGCCGTTCCCGGAGCTGGCCAAATTGCTGAATCCGGAATGGCTGATCGAGAACGATGCGCCGCGCGAGTTCATCGCCGACCAGTTCGGGCGCCCGGGTGCGCAGACCGCGTTGGACGCGGCGCTGCGCAACGACAGCGAGATCATGCTCGTCGACGACCCGGTGAAGCGGGTCGACAACATGACGATGGCCGCGGGGCTCGAGGCCCGGGTGCCGTTCCTCGACCATGATTTCGTCGAGCTGGCCGCCCGGATCCCGCCCGCGCTCAAGCTCGCAGACGGCGGCAAGGGCGTGCTGAAGCGAGCCAGTCGCGGCATCGTCCCGGACGAGGTCATCGACCGGACCAAGGGGTACTTCCCGGTGCCGGCGATCCGGCAGCTGGCCGGCCCCTATCTCGACCGGGTCCGCGACGCGCTGACCGATCCGGCGGCGAAGAGCCGCGGGATGTTCCGGCCCGAGACCGTCGAGGCGATGCTCGCCGACCCGAACACCACACGCACGACACTGGGCTCGAACGCCCTGTGGCAGCTCGCGTTGCTCGAGATGTGGCTGCAGACGATGGGTGTCGGCTGACCGTGGTCACCGCTACCTCGACCGCGGCCTGGGACGCGGTGCAGCCGCTCGCGCGCGAACTCGTTTCGGCGTGGGGGTGCTGGGCGCCCACCCTGACGCCGGACGGCGACCGCGTGGCGTTCGTCAGCGACCGCGGCGGCGTCCCGCAGCTGTGGGTCGCCGACGTCGACGCGGCCGCCGCTGACACCGCCCGATACATCGAGCTCTCGGCCGACCCGGTGGTGTCGGTGTCGTGGTCGCCGGACGGGTTGTGGCTCGCGTGCTCGGTGGCCACCGGTGGCGGTGTGCGCACGGAGGTCTGGGTGGTGCGCCCGGACGGCACCTCGCCACGGCTGGTGGCCGGCGGCAAGCAGCATGCGGTGCTCGGCCCGTGGGCGCGCCAGGGCCACGGCCTGGTGGTCACGTTGTGCTCGGACGAACCGCGCACGCCCAACGAATGCCTGCTCATCGACCCCGACACCGGTGACAGCGAGGTGATCGCGGCCGGGTGGCTGATCCACGTCCTGGACCTCACCGCTGACGGCCGGTTCGCGCTGCTGCGCGACGGCACCCGCGGGGCTCAGTTCTGCCGGCTCGTGGACCGCTCGGCCGACATCGACCACCCCGTGCTGCCCTATCCCGAAACCGGTTCGGCCGAGATCGGGTTGCTGCGACCCGCGCCTCCCGGTGGGGAGGCAACCCGCGCGGTCTACCTCGTGACCGACGCCGGCCGTCCCCGGCACGAGCTGATCGCCATCGGCATCGACGCCAACGGCAAGCGGATCGGGGCGGGCACCACGGCCGCGCGGGACGGCGCCGAGCTGGAGTTCGCCGACGCGGACGGCAGTGGTCGATGGATCGTCCTCGTGTGGAACACCGAGGGGACCAACGAGGTGGAGCTGCTCGAAACCGGCAGCGGCACCCTCCACGCGTGTCCCGGACTTCCCGGGGAGGTCGTCTCCGGAGTCGCGATCGCCCGCGACGGAAGCTGCGTCGTCATGTCGGTCGAGAGCCCGGTCGCGCCGCGGCAACTCTGGCGGCTCGACGTCGCCACCCGGCGTTGGTCACCGGTGACGGCCTCGAGCATGCTGCCGCGCAACGACCTGGTCACTCCGGAGTTGATCCGGTTCGAGGGCCACGACGGACTCGAGCTCTCCGGCTGGCTCTACCGCGCAAAGCGCCGGGGCCGCGCGCGACCACCGGCGATGATCAGCCTGCACGGCGGACCGGAGGCGCAGGAGCGGCCCGTGTTCACTCCGCAGCACCAGGTGCTCGTCGCCGCCGGGGTCACGGTCTTCGCGCCGAACATCCGCGGCTCCTCGGGATACGGCCGCTTCTTCGTGCATGCCGACGACCGTTGGGGCCGCTTCGACGCGATCCACGATGTCGCCGGCTGCGCATGGTTGCTCGCCGACCGCCAGCTCGCCGATCCGCGTCGCATCGCGGTGAGCGGCCGCTCCTACGGCGGTTACGCGACGCTGATGGCGCTCACCGAGCACCCACAGTTGTTCGCCGCCGGGGTCGACATCTGCGGAATGTCGGACCTGTTGACCTTCTACCGTGACACGGAGCCGTGGATCGCCGCCGCTGCAGTCACCAAGTACGGCGATCCGGTGCGTGACGCCGCGTTGCTCGCCGAGGTGTCGCCACTGCATCGGGCCGAGGCGATCGAGGCGCCGTTACTGGTGGTGCACGGCGAGCTGGACACCAACGTCCCACGCAACGAGGCACTGCAGATCGTGTCGCGGCTGCGCGAACTGGACTGCGATGTCTCCTATCTCGAACTCGCCGGGGAGGGCCACGACTACAAGCGGGTCGAGTCCCGCCTCGCGCTGCTGCGCGAACTCACCCTGTTCCTGTCGCGCGTGCTGCGGCCGGAGCCGCAGCTCACCCGAAGTGGTGCTTCTCGAAGCCCTCGGGCTTGATCAGCTCGTCGGGTTCGTACCAGTCGTAGGCCGGGAACGGCGCGGTCTTGTCCGGACCGCCCCAGAAGCAGTAGTCGCACAACTCCTTGCGGTGCGCCGCGATGTTGTCCCAGGTGAACGGCAGGTATTCGCGGAACCGCAGGCCGAAGAAGGGCAGCGAGCGGTGGGTGTCCCCCACCTGACGCAACATCTTGCAGCGGGCGGCGACCGCCGTGCGGTGGATGCGGGAGCGGCTGATCCGCTGCCAGAAGAAGTCCTCGCCGGCCGCGTTGGCGGCGGCCACGTACGCCGCGATCTGGTCGTTGCTGGCCCCGCGCAGGATCGTATCGGCGTTGGGGCCGAGCTTTCCCCGCAGCCAGGCGCTCGGGTAGCGGACGATCCGTGGTCCCCATTCGACGAACGGCAGCTGCCGACCCTTCCCGGGAATCAGCACTGCCCCGGGGCGGAACATCGCCGAGCTCGTCACTGCCCGACGCCCAGTAGTCCAGCTCGTCCAAGATCACGAGGTCGACCATGCCCGACCAGATGTCGGCGACCTGACTGCCCAGCGAGAGGGTCAGCGTGCACTGCACGGTGTACTCGCCGACCCGGTACAGCGCCTCGGAATGGTGTGGGATCGACACACCGTTGTCGACGCCGTTGTTGTAGGGCTTCGCACCGGTGACGATCACCTCGTTGGTGTCCTTGCGGCGCACCACCCAGTTTGCCATCAGCGCCTCACGCCTGAGCTTGTCGGCCTTCGGATCGAGGCGTACCGAGGTGACGATCGGCTTGCGGTGGAACACCGAGCAGGCGGTGGGTGAGATGGCGGCGTCGAACCAGGTCTCTTTCGGCAGCTGCGGGGGGAAGTCGCCGCCCACCCCGAACCCCATGTCCATGCCGTCCGGGCGTCATCGAGATGAAGGTCGCCGAGGCGGGCAGTCCGACGTCGGCGAACGCTCCTTCGAGACTGTTCCGTGCGTTGCCCGCGATGTTGTCCGGGTCGCTCTGGGTGAACGCGGTGTGCACGCCCTCGATCCACTTGTCCACCTGGGAGGTGGCGAGCGGCACGACGAGTTCGACGACAGAGAGCAGCGCGTCGACCAGCACGATGCTCAGGAAGCGCAGGAACAGCATGGCGGCGTCGACCCACCACGGTGTCGGGACCTCGACGTAACCGACCATCATCAGCCAGGTGGGCGGGTATCTCTTCTGCGCATCGGAGGACGGCCCGTCGTAGAAGCGGATCGTCGGCTGCAGGTAGATGAACGCTTCCATTCCGATGCCATGCGACGTCGCGAACGCCCGGAGCAGCAGCGCATCTTCCCACCCACGCAGCGGTTTTTCGAAATGCGAATACTCTCCGATCACTCGACGCAGTTTGACCTCTTTGGTCATCGGAGTGCCGTCGATCTGCGGGGTTATCTGGCCCAGCGTCACGTTGGTCAGCACCGCGATGTTGACGAGCAGCTGCGACGTTCGGCAACGTGTGCGACTGGCCGACGAGCACCGGCCGGGAGCTCGGGTCGTACTCCGGCCCGATCTTCCAGGTATAGATGGCTCCGCCGCCGTGCGAGTGGGTGAGGTCGACGAGCTGGCTGCGATCGCCCTGTGTGACGCCGGCGAAGTCGATGCCCACGGAGACCGCGCCCTCGAGCACCCGGTAGGTCGTGGTGCTGACGGTCAACCGGATGGTGAACCACTCGAACTGCGAGAACTGAGCCTCTTTGAAGCTGCCGGGTTGCGTCCGCTCGAGCTGGGACGGGCCGAGGTCGCGCAGTCTGAATGCCGGCATGGTGCGCACGATCCGGGTCGCGGTCGCCGCCAGCTGCGGTGATTGCAGTGCGGTCACCACCGGTGGTGCCAGCGGTGGGCCGCTCAGCACGCTGACGGTGAACGGGGATACGGTGACGGTCGCCAGATTCGCCTGCAGCAAAATGCGGCCGTTCACCGGCCCTAGCAGGAAGCGCACCGTCGCACTCGTGTCCAGCCGCACCCGCCGCGTCGTGACCGGCCCGGCGCCCACCTGGCTGCGCAGGTTGACGAAGAAGGCCATGTGCACGATGACGTCGTCGTTGGGGTTCGGGTGCAGCTCGACCGTCGGCGCGGACATGGCCGCGACGCCGGCGAGTGAGACGGTCGAACCACCGACCGGCACGGTGGTCGGGAGCGGGAAGTAGAACGGCCCGGCGTTGGCGAACTGTTCGGCCAACAGGCCGTTGATCACGGTGTGCTGCAGGCTCGCCACGATCGCGTAGCCGGCGTGGCGAGCCATCTGCTCTCACCCCCGCAAGACGTTGTGGGGTGCATGGGGGGAAAAGGTGGTGCGTGGCTCTCGCCACCGCAGACTTCCGAACGGGCTCATCACGAAGGCGACGCGGACATGACACCCGCGAACATCCGGGACAGGGACCGAACGACTGTCGATTTCTTGACCTCGCGTTCTTTCGAGACGCGTACCAACCCATGCACCTGGCGGCGGAACGTAGCGGACAATGTGAGGTTTCCGCTGTGAACATTGGCACCGGCCGGCACCCGTGCGACCGTGACAGGCGTGGCCAACTCCTTTCCGCTGACCGCCCGCCCCATCCGAGTCGGCACGATGGACCTGTCCTCGCGATTGGCCGTTCCGCCGCACTCCGGGGGCGGCGGATCACTACTCGGCGCGCCCGAGTTGTTCGAGCGCCACTGCGCCTACTGGTCGGCGCGGCTGCGCGGCGGCGCGGCCTGGGTCGGCGGCAGCCCGATGCACGTCGGGAACCCACTCATCCCCGGGTTCGAGCCGACCGGCGTCGGGGCGAACCCGGGCATCAGCATGTTCCGCGCGCCCAACTTCGTCGAACGCATGGCGCAGTACATGGGCCGCCTGCACGACGCCGGCGGTTACGGCAGCGCGCAGTTCGTGCTGCAGGGCGGCATGCCGTCCGCGCCGTCGAGCACCCTGTCCGGCTATCTCGACCACCGGATCCCGCACGCCCTGGACCTCGACGAGATCGCCTGGCTGATACGGGAATACGGCGAGTGCGCGGCGCTGGCGGCCCAGAGCGACGTCGACGCGCTCGAATTGCACGCCAACCATGACGACGTGCTGCAATGGTTCCTCTCGCCGCTGACCAACCGTCGCGACGACGGATACGGCGGTTCCTTCGAGAACCGGAGGCGATTGCTGCGCGAGGTGGTCGAGGCGATGCGCGCGCACGTCGAGCGGCCGATCACGATCGGGCTGCGGCTGTGCATCGACGAGATGATCGACGGCGGCACGACCGTTGCCGACGCGCAGCACCTCGTCGCCGCGTTCACCGCCGACGCGACGGTCGACTACATGAGCCTCGACGTCGGGGACAACTGGGGCCGGATCAGCTACATCCAGCCCGGGTTCTACGACGAGGCGCAATGGGCACCGATGTGCGGCGAGGTGAAGCAGGCGACCGATTTGCCGGTGGTCTACGTCGGGCGGGTCACGTCGGTGGCCAGCGCGGAGCAGATCGTCGCCGACGGCCACGCCGATGTCGTCGGTTTCGCGCGGGCGATGATCGCCGACCCCGATCTCATCCGTAAGACCAGGGACAACCGCGCCGACGAGGTGCGGCCCTGCGTTGCGCTGCAGGAGTGCATCGACCGTCGGGTGGTGGAGCGACTGCCGTTCTCGTGCGCGGTCAACCCCCGCGCCGGGCAGGCCGAAGACCCGCCGGCCCCGGTTGTGTCGAATCCGAAGTCAGTGCTCGTGATCGGTGGCGGCCCGGCCGGCACCGAGTTCGCCGCGCAGATGGCCGAGCGCGGGCATCGGGTGCAGCTGTGGGAGCGCGAATCCGAGCTGGGCGGCCAACTCGCGCTGGCTGCTCGGTTGCGGATGAACGGGGCATACGCGAAGTGGATCCGCTGGCAGCACGACCGGCTCGTACGCCTGCAGGTGAAGGTGGAGCTCGGCCGGCTGGCCGACGCCGACCAGGTGGCCGGCGAACCCGCCGACATCGTGGCCATCGCCACCGGCGCGCGGGCCCGGCGGCCGGACGTGCCCGGCATCGACCTCCCGCACGTGTACACCGCAACCGACCTCGTCGGCGGCGGCCCGGTCTCTCTTGGCGACCATGTGCTCGTGGTGTCCGAGGACGACCGGCTCGCGCCGCTCGCGGTGGCCGATCACGTCGCGGCCGAGGGTCGACGGGTCACACTCATGTATCGATCGACCGCGCCGTCGCCACTGGTCGGCAAGTACACGATCGGAGCGGTGCTGGCCCGCCTCGACGAGGGCGGTGTGTCGACGATTCCCATGACCCGGCTGGTGGCGGTCGAGCCGACCCGCGTGATCGTGGCCAATGCCTACAGCGGCCGGCGCTGGGCCATCGACGACGTCGACTCGGTGGTGCTCGCCTGCGGCGCGCTGCCGGTGAGCGACCTGTTCGGTGCGGTCAAGTCACGCCGCGGCGACGTGCATGTGCTCGGCGACGCGTTCGCCCCGCGCCGGGTGGTGTTCGCGACCAGACAGGCCTACGAGCTGGCGCAGAAATTCGACTGATCACGGACAACGCAACGGGCCGCCGAGGGTGTCCTCGGCGGCCCGTCGTGGGTCTTGCAGTGGGTGTCAGTTGACGCCCCACAACTTCTTGAACTGGTCGACCACGTCCGGAACGATCGGGAAGATCTTGGACGTGTTCGGCGCGTTGTCCTTGGTCAGCAGCCACTGCGGCGGGGTGACCGACGGGACGATAGGTGCGCCCGCGGCGTGGCGCACGACCGCATCGAGCATCATCATCATCGACTCGTAGAAGGGGAAGGCCACCGACACGGCCTGGTCACCGCTGTGCAGGTACTGCAGGTTGGTGGCCGTGGCGCCCTGTCCGACGATCTTGACCTTGGTGTTCAGCCCGGCCGCCTTCAGCGCGGCAGGCAGGCCGATCGCCAGCGAGTCGGTGCTCATCACGATGTACTTCACGTTCGAGTGCGCGCGCAGGTAGGCGACGATCCGGGTCGGCACGTCCTTGCCCAGTGCGGTGATCGGGATGTTGAGCGTGTCGTTCTTGCACCCGGAGCAGTACTTCGGGAACCACTTGTTGTAGTTGGTCAGCGCGAAGGTCAGGATCGGGATGGACGGGATGTTCACGAACACCGAGTTCGTGCTGCCACCCGCGTCCTGGGCCACCCAGGCGGCCTGCAGCTGGCCGACGAAACCGGTCTGGGTCGGGACCTCGACGGCGTAGTCGATGCTGTTCGGGCCGACCGGGTCGATGATGCAGCAGGCAGACAGGATGGTGCCGTTGGCATGCAGCGTGGGGATGTACTGCGCGAACACCGACTTGTCGATCGCCGTGTAGAGGATGCCGACCGGCTTCGCGCGAACTGCTTGCTCGAACGCGGCCTTCTCGGTCTCCGGGGTGCCGTCGGTGTTGATCGTCTTCAGGGTCCAGCCCAACGCATCGGTGCCCTGCTTGACGATGTCGGACTCCTGCGCGCACTCGGGCGTGCCACAGCTGACGAAGAACACCGTCTTGCCCTTCGGCACGGTCTTGCCCACTGGCGTGGTGACCGGGATCGCCGTGGGCCGCGACGAGTACTTCGTGACGAACGCCTTCGCCGCGGTGGTGCCACCGCCGCCACTGCCACCGCCGGCACTGCCGCTCGCGGCGGCTGCCGTCGTTGCGCCGCCGCCGGCCGCGGCCGAGGTCTTGCCGCCGCCACCGCCACTGGAGCTACAGGCCGAGAGCGCGAGCGCCGCGCTCACGACGAGCGCGCCGACCACTTTGTAGCGCCGCTTGCCGAGTTGAGTCGTCACCAGTCCTCCTAGTCGAGCGGGCACGTCGTGCCTCGCTCGGGTCTCTGACCGGCCGCGGAGCCCCGCTAGGCGAGCCGGATTGTGCGTAATCATATTCAGGAATTCGATGAGGTCAAGCGGCGTCACCAGGCTGTGACCTGAGCGACCCTCGGATCTCAGCCGACGGGTTTCGGCGATTCACGCGGGCCCGTTCCGGGCTCCCATGCCGCACCCGCGCGCAGCATGCGCATCGCGCGCATGGCTTCGCGGCGCGCACCGAACGCGACCACGCCGCGCAGTTGCCCCTCACCGCCACTGACAGCGACGAACTCGTCGCTGTCGGCACTGCCGTCGGCGTAGATGAGCTCGTCGCCGGCACGGACCTCGCCCCAGACCTGCAACTTGCCGTCGAGCTGGTCGGACCACACATAGGGCAGCGGTTCGAAGGCCTTCGGCGCTCCGGTGAGGGTGGCGGCCAACGCCGCGGCCTGGTCGACGGCGCTGGTCCAGTGCTCGGTGCGATGGCGCCCGCACGGCGTGGGCCAGCTCGCGACGTCGCCGACCGCGTAGATGTCCGCGCCCGCGCACAGGGTCGCGTCGCAGTGCAGGCCGGCAGTGATCTCCAGGCCGCTGCCGGCCAGCCAACCGGTCGCCGGCACGACGCCGATGCCCACGACGACGAGGTCGGCGTCGACCGTGCTGTCGTCGTCGAGCACGACACGCTCGACCCGTTCGTCGCCGTCGAGGCGGGCAACGCCGCGGCCCAGCCGCATCCGGACGCCGTTGTCGGCGTGCCGGCGGGCGAATACCTCGCCCAGCGACGGACCCAAGCCGCGCATCATCAATGCGGGCAACGGATCGACGATCGTCACGTCGAGGCCGAGCTGCCGCGCGACGGACGCGATTTCCGAGCCGATGAACCCGCCACCGACGATGGCCACTCGGGCCCCGGCGGCGAATGCATCCCGCACGGCGACCGCGTCGTCGAGAGTTCGAAAGGTGTGTACGCCGGCCGGGATATCACAGTCCTGCAACATTCGTGGTGTCGATCCGGTGGCGACGATCAGCGTGGCGTAGCGCACCTGCTCGGCATTCAGCCGCAGCGTCCGGGTGCGCGGGTCCAGATCGCAGGCCTCGGGTCTCCAGCCGCAGATCGATGTCGAGGTCCGCGAGCTCGGCGGCGGTGCACAGCGCGATGTCGGTGGCACCGGCCTTGCCGAGCAGGAACTCCTTGGACAGCGGCGGCCGGTCGTAGGGCAGGTGCGATTCCGCGGACACGAGGGTGATCGGTGCGTCGTACCCGCGCCGGCGCAATGCCTGCACGGTGCGCACACCGGCCAGTCCGGCGCCGACGACGACCGTCGGATCACTCACGGCAGACCCAGGATGCCGGCGAGCGTGTTGCCGAGGATGGCGTCGACCTCGTGCCGTTCGAGGCCGAGTTCGCGCACCGCCTGCATCTCGACGCCGGGATCGGCCATCGGCCAGTCGGATCCGAAGATCACCCGGTCGGCACCGTGCCGCCGGATGATCGAACGGATCCGCTCCTTGTCGAGATCGCCGAGCCGCGGCGGCCAGGAGGTCTCGAGGTAGGCACGCGAACCCACGACCTGTTCCTCGGCGTCGTCGAGGAGGTGGTATCCACCGAAATGGCAGGCGATGAGTCGCAGGTCGGGCACCGAGTCGAGCGCGAACCGCACGTTGGCAGGTGTGCCGCGGTCGTTCGCCTCGGCCGACGCACCTGCTCCGGCGTGGGTGATCACCGTGATGTCGTTCTCGGCCAGACCGTGCAGGATGTCGATGACCCGCGGATCGGCGAGCGACAGGTCCTGGAACAGCGGATGCAGTTTCACACCGCGGATTCCGTTGTCGTGCAACGACTTCAGGTTCGCCTCGACCGACAACCCAGGGTGCACCGTGCCGAACGGTGTGAATCGGTCACGTGGAACCGCCCCGATGAACTCGTTGGTGCGCTCGACGTTCTTGGCCACCCCCGCGATGCCGAGGCACATGGCGTGGTCGATGCCCGCGATGTCCAGGGTGCGGCGCAGCCCGGCGAGCGTGCCGTCGTGCTTCGGATCGAGCCCGGCCGGCCGGGTCGCGAGGATCTGTGGGGCGATGTGGTCGGGCCAGACGTGACAATGCGCGTCGATGATCATCTGCCGGCCTGCTTCTTGAGCAGCTGCTTGGCGAGGGAGTCGAGAATGACCTCGGTGGAGCCCTCGTAGATGCGCATCGGCCGGGCCTCGCGGTACAACCGCTCGATCAGGCTGCCGCGCACCAAGCCGAAGCGGCCCATCACCTGCACGGCACGGTCGACGACGCGACCGGCCACCTCGGTCGCACCGACCTTCGCCATCGACGACAGATTCAGGTTGGCGTACGGGTCACGGGCCGCCGCCGCGGCGGCCCGGTAGGTGAGCGAGCGGGCCATCTCGATCTCGGTCCACGACAGCGCGAGCAACGATGGCACCGGCCCGAGCCGGGCGAGCGGAACGCCGAACTGCTCGCGGCCGGCAGTGTGCCGCAGTGCCTCGTCGAGCGCGGCCTGCGCCACCCCCACTGCTGCGCCCGCCACCGAGACCCGGAATGTGGCCAGCGTGGCGAGCATGAGGGCGAAGCCTTTGCCCGGTTCGCCGATGCGGTTGTCGAGCGGCACTCGCACGTCGTCGAGGATGACGTCGCCGAGGACGTGCGGGGCGATGATCTGGTGCGGCCGGCGCACGCTCAATCCTGGGGTGTCCGCGGGTACGAAGACCAGCGAGTACTGGTCGGCCTCCTTGCACAGCACGCTGTAGAAGTCGGCGTCGCCGGCGTTCGTGATGAAGGACTTGTGGCCGTCGACGACGAGCTCGTCACCGTCGACGCGCACCGTGGTCGTGATCGCCTTGAGGTCGGAACCGACATGCGGCTCGGTGAGTGCGAGGGCGGCGATCGCATCGAGGGCAGCGACCTGCGGCAGCCAGCGCTTGCGGATCGTGTCGCTGCCCCCGCTGCTGACCGGGAAGCTGCCGATACCCTGCATGACGAACAGCGAGTCGAGGTGGCCGCTGGTGCCGGCGAGCGCCTCACGAACCACGGCGGCTGCCAGCGAGTCGACCCGCTCGAACCGACCGCCGTACTCCGCGCCGACCAGCACCGCGGCCAGGCCGCTGTCGGCCAGTGCCGCCCGCATCACCGGGTCGATGCTGTCGGACTCGTCGGCCACGCCGGCGCGGTCGGCAACCGACGCGGCGAGTGTGCGGGCCTCCTGCTGCAGGTCGCGGTACCGGGCCGGGAGCTCGTAGAGGCCGACGTCGTCGGTGGCAGACATCAGACAGCTCCCTCGCTCGGCAATTCATGCATACCATAACAAGGATTTGCACTACGATGAAGTGATGGATCTCCCTGTGCCGCCGTCGTTCGATCTCACCGGCAAGGTCGCGCTCGTGACCGGCGGCAGCAGGGGGCTCGGCCGCGTCATGGTCGCCGGTTTCGCGCAGTCCGGCGCCGACGTGATCATCGCGAGCCGCGACGGGGACAGCTGTGCGGCCTATGCCGAGCAGATCACCGCCGCCACCGGGCGCCGCGCGCTCGGGGTGGCGGCGCACGTGGGCCGGTGGGGCACGCTGGAGGCGCTCGTCGACACCGCGTACGGGGAGTTCGGGCACGTCGACGTGCTGGTCAACAATGCCGGGATGTCGCCGCTCTACGACGGCGTCGACTCGATCACCGAGGAGCTGTTCGACAAGGTGCTCGCCGTCAACCTCAAAGGGCCGTTCCGCCTCGCCGCACTGATCGGCACCCGGATGGCCGCCGGCGACGGCGGCTCGATCGTCAACATCAGCAGCGCTGCCGCGGTCCGTCCGCGCGCCGACGTGCTTCCCTACGCCGCCGCCAAAGCCGGGCTGAACGCCATGACCGTCGGATTGGCCCGCGCGTTCGGCCCGTCGGTGCGGGTGAACGCGATCATGGCGGGCACCTTCCTCACCGACGTCAGCAAGGCATGGGACATGGACGCGTTCGAGTCCCGCGCACAGACGTTCGCGCTGCAGCGCGGCGGGCGGCCGGAGGAGATCGTCGGCACCGCGCTCTACCTCGCGAGCGACGCGTCGAGTTACACCACCGGTGCCGTCGTCACCGTCGACGGCGGGCAGTAGCGCTTTCGCGTATAACTATGTTCATAATAGGCAGGGTTGCGATACGCTAACCGCTCCATTCGACGGCACCTGGGGGCGTCGTGAGACCCTCGCAAGAGCGCGAGACCGGTACCTGCCCGGTGGCACACACCGACTACCGGATCGACCGGCCGGCCTTCGAGACCTACGGCCTGCTCAACGCCGACCGCGAGCTCGGGCGTGCGGTGTGGAACGACAGCACCGAGTACGGCTTTCTCATGGTCTCGCGGTACGACGACGTCGTCGAGATGCTGCGGGACACCGACACGTTGCGCAGCGACTGCGTCAACTCCTTCGACCCGCACATGACCATCCCGCTGCTGCCGAACTCGCTCAACCCGCCCGATCACAACAAGCTGCGCAAGGTGCTCAACCCGTTCTTCTCGCCGTCGGCAGTGAAGCGGTTGAGAGCCCTCGCCGAGGAGCGCGCCGCTTCGCTGGTTGCTGAGATCGCGCCGCGCAAGTCCGTCGATCTCGGCGTCGAGTTCGCGATGATCTATCCGACCGAGCTGTTCCTCGCGCTGCTCGGGCTGCCCATCGAGGACGGGGTCCGGATGTTGCCCTGGGTCGAGGCGATCTTCGGTGGCTTCTTCGCCTCGACCCCGGAAGAGCTCGCCAGGTCCGGCGAGGCGGTGGCGAACATCAAGTCATATTTCGATGCGGGTGTGGCCGCGCGACGAGCCGATCTCAAGGATCCCGACACCGATCTGCTGAGCCGGTTGCTCGTGGCCCGCATCGACGACGAGCCGATCAGCCACGACGATGTCACGACGATCTGCATGACCATCATGACCGCGGGGCTCGACACCACCCGCAGCGCGCTCGGGTACATCTTCCATCACCTGGCGACCCACCCCGACGACCGCCGCCGCCTCGTTGCCGAGCCGCACCTGTGGCCCAAGTTCGTCGAGGAATCCGTACGCCTCTATTCCCTGGTCATCCAGGACGGTCGGATGGTCAGCGAGAACACCGAGATCCTCGGCTGCCCGATGAACAAGGGCGACATGGTCTGGCTCGGCCTGGCGCAGGCAAACCGCGACCCGCGAAAGTTCGCCGATCCGGACACGTTCGACATGGAGCGAGACGACCTGAACCACCACCTGGGCTTCGGCGCCGGCGTCCACCGCTGCATCGGCATGCACCTGGCCCGCGCCGAGCTGGTCATCGCGTTGGAGGCCTGGCACGCAGCGATCCCGGACTACCGGTTGACGCCGGGCGCCGCGATCACTGAGCGAGGCGGTCAGCTCCGATTGCAGAACCTGCCGTTGGTGTGGGACTAGGTCAGTTCCAGTCGACGTATTCGTCCATCCGCGCCGGATAACGCTGTTCGCAGTACTCCTTGTATCCCTGCATGTGTTCGCGCATGAGCCGTTCGGCGCGCCGCGGATCGTGCCGCTCGATCGCCCGGGCGATGAGCTCGTGCTGGTGCAGCACGACGTCGCGAAGGTCCGGTGGGTACAGGACCCGGGTCACGCGGACTGCCCAGATGCTGTAGATGGCGTCGGCGACGAGCGC
This sequence comes from uncultured Actinomycetota bacterium, assembly GCA_963850835.1. Classification (GTDB taxonomy): domain Bacteria; phylum Actinomycetota; class Actinomycetes; order Mycobacteriales; family Jatrophihabitantaceae; genus Jatrophihabitans. Next base: position 32,450 of record CAWKNB010000022.1, read on the forward strand.
GAGCACCGGGTTCCCGGACGCCTGCCCGACCGCGCTGTGGAACTGCGACGTGCCGACGCCGTACTTCTCGTCGGAGCTGTCGCTCGACTGCCCTGACGTCGCGCTCCGAACGAGCGCAGCTGCCGTATCGTCCTCTTGCTCGGCTGCCATCCGGGCAAGCAGTACCTCGTACTCGACGCGAGCTTCGAGCAACTGGCGGTAGGTGGTGTCCGCGGACTGCAGGTGCAACGTCAGGATCTGACCGAACGCGGCGGGGTCGCGCGGCGCCACGACCGGGCCGCCCCGCGGACCGGTTCGCATGACGACGAGGCCGTTGACCTCGAGAATGCGCAGTGCCTCGCGCAACGATCCGCGGCCCACCTGGAACCGTTCGAGCATCTCCGTCTCGGACGGCAACCGGGAGCCCGGAGTCAGGCTGTCGCGCCGGATGTCCTGCATGATCTCCCGAGCGACTGACTCGGCGACCTTTTCGGTTCTCGGCACCCGCAGATGATATGTGCCGCGCGGGTCAGTACGACCTGGGCAGCCCGAGCACCTTCTCGCCGAGGTAGGCAAGGACGAGTTCGTTGGAGATCGGTGCGATTCGCTGCACCCGAGCTTCGCGCCAGTACCGCTCGACGTGGTACTCGCTGGTGTAGCCGTAACCGCCGTGGAACTGGACCGCTCGATCGGCCGCCTCGAACGCCCACGTCGACGCGAGGTACTTCGCCTCGTTGGCTTCCTTGGCGCACGGCTGACCGTTGTCGTAGAGCCAGGCGGCCTTGCGGATCAGCAACTCGACCGCGTCGAGTTTTGCCAGCGAGTCTGCGAGCGGGAACTGCACGCCTTGGTTCATCCCGATAGGGCGGCCGAACACCGAGCGTTCCTTGGCGTATTCCACAGCCTTGCGCAACGCCGCACGGCCCATGCCCAGGCAACCGCCGGCAACGATGATGCGCTCGGCGTTGAGCCCGGCGAGCAGGTACTTGAAGCCCTTTCCCTCCTCGCCGATGCGGTCCTCCTCGGGGATGAACAAGTCATCGATGAACAGCATGTTCGTCGAGATCGCATTGCGGCCGACCTTCGAGATGGGCTGCACCTTGATGTGCTCGGGGTTCATTTCGGCCAGGAAGAGCGTCATGCCGTCGGTCGTCTTGGCGCCCGCGTCGCGCGATGCGGTACGGGTGATGAGCAGGAGCCGCTCGGCTTGCTCGGCGCGCGAGATGAACACCTTGCGGCCGTTGACGCGATACCCGCCCGGCACCTTCTCGGCGAACGTGGTGATGCTGGTGGTGTCCGTGCCGGCGTCCGGCTCGGTCACCCCGAACGAGACCTGCAGGTTGCCGATGGCCGCCGGGCGCAAGAACCGCTCCCGCTGTTCTTCCGTGCCGTGCTTGACCACCGGCTCCAGCCCGAACAGCGCGACCTGCACGGTCGTGCCGGCGTTCAGGGCGCCGCCGTTGCCGGTGACCTCCTCGAGCAGCAGGGCGGCTTCCTGCACGCCCGCGCCGCCGCCCCCGTACTCCTCCGGGATGCAGATCCCGATCCAACCGGCGCCGGCCATCTCGCGGTAGAAGTCCCACGGGAACTCGTGATCGAGGTCGTGCTGCATCCAGTACTCGTCGGGGTACTTGACCAGCACCTTCCGCAATGACGTCCTGATCTCGCGCTCGTCCTCGGCGCTGAGCATGTCGACCACGAGTCGCTCCCTGTCTGCGGTGTCCTTACTATGATAATAGTTATTAGAAACAATGGGAAGCGCCTGGACCGAGATAGGCGCGTTGACGCCTATTGCTGATTATGATAGGTACTGATATCCACCACAGGAGGTCCGACATGAAGCCGTACCGAACCGTGATCTCCGTACCTGGCAACAAGCCGTCGTGGTACGACAAAGCGGTCTCCGCAGGTGCCGACTGCCTCTGCCTGGACCTCGAGGACTCGGTGCCGCCGGCCGAGAAGGAGCAGGCCAGGGAGTCGATCCGCGATGCCATCACACGCATCGCCGCCGAGCATCCGCGGGTCGGCCTGTTCGTGCGACCCAACGGCCTGGACACCGGTGCAACCGGCGACGACCTCGCTGCGGTGATCGTGCCGGGCCTGACGGGCGTCTTCGCCCCGAAGGTGGGCTCGGCGATCGACGTGCACAAGTACGACGCGCTCGTGGACTACTTCGAACGACGCAGCGGCGCGACGGGCATCGAGTACATCCTGCCGATCGAGACCATCGAGGGGATCCAGCACTGCGAGGAGATCGCGCTCGCCTCACCTCGCGTCGGGGCGTTGATCGGGCCGACCGCCGAGCACGCGGACATCGCGCGCGCCGTCGGGTACGAGTGGACGCCGGAGGGCACGGAGTCGCTGTTCCACCGCACGCGCATCCTGCTCGCCGCGCGGGCTGCCGGCGTGCACCCGCTGACGGCGCTCTGGGAACGCATCCGGGACCTCGACGGCCTGGAGACCTTCACCCGCGGGAACCGGCGCATGGGCTTTCGCGGCCAGATCGTCCTGCACCCGACCCACGTGCCGGTGGTCAATCGCGTGTACACACCGGACAAGGCCGACATCGAGTTCTACCGCGGCCTGCGCGAGGCGTACGAGAAGGCCGAAGCGGCCGGACTCGGCGCCGTCATGTACGGCGACATCCACATCGACAAAGCGCACGCCGACAAGGCGACGGAGTGGCTCGCACACGTCGACGCCCTGGCCACCTTGCACGGCGGGCTGTGACAACTCCCGCGGAGGGATAGACATGCGCGGCCTGTACTTCGAGGAAATGGTCGACGGTGCGCAGTTCCGGCACTCGTTCAGCCGCACCGTGACGGAGATGGACAACGTGTTGTTCACCTCGCTCACAATGAACGTCGCCCCGATCCACCTCGACGAGGAATACGCGCGGGCGAACCTGCCACAGGGCCGCAGGTTGATGAACAGCCTGTTCACCGCCGCGTTGATCGGCGGCATGATCGTGCCCGAGCTCACCTTCCGGACCACGATCGGCAACCTGGGTTACGACAAGATGACCTTCCCGAACCCGGTGTTCCACGGCGACACCCTGCGCGCGGAGTCGACCATCCTCCGCAAGCGGGAGTCCAAGAGCCGTGACGACGCGGGCATCGTCTGGTTCGAGCACCGCGGTTACAACCAGCACGACGAACTGATCCACCTGTGCCACCGCACCGGGATGATCCTGAAGGCGCCGACTCAGGAGGCTTGAGCGACCACTCCCGCGTCCGCCAACTCGTCGAACGCGGCCTGGTCGAGTCCGATCCAGTCGGCCAGCACGCTGCGGCTGTGCTGCCCGATGGCAGGCACGCCGTCGTAGGTCGGGCCCGCGTAGTCGCGCATGTGCAGCACCGGCCCGGGCATCAGCACCCGGCCCAGGACGTCGTTGCCGGTGAGCTCGACGAGCGTGCGCTCGCGAAAGTGCGGGTCCTCGACGATGTCGCTCGCATCGTTGACGGGTGCGCAGACCACCTCGTGCTTCTCGAGGATGCCGAGCACCTCGGCACGGGGGCGGCGCCCGACCCATTCCGTCACGATCTCCTGCATCGCGTCGTTGTTGGCCAACCGGGCCGGGTTGGTCGCGAAGCGCGGGTCGTCGAGGATGTCCGGACGGTCCATCGCGACGAACAGCCGTTTCGCAATGCCTTGGTTGGACGCGGCGATCGACAGCCAGGTGCCGTCGGCAGCTTGGTAGATGCCGCGTGGCGACGCCGAACCGGTGCCGTTACCCACCCGACCCTGTACCTCGTTGGTCGCGCTCCACTGGAGGATCATGTCGCCGACGATGAACATCAACGGCTCGTACAGCGCGACGTCGACGACATCACCCGCACCGCTGCGCTCGCGCCGGTACAGCGACATCGCGGTGCCCATCGCGGCCGAGATCCCGGCGATCGAGTCGGCGAAGCCGAAGGGCGGCGACGTGGGAGGAGTCTCCGGCCAGCCGTTGACGAACGCGAAGCCACTGGCTGTCTCGGCGACGGTGCCGAAGCCGGGCCGCGAGCTGTACGCGCCGGTCTGGCCGAACCCCGACACCCGGGTCAGGATGAGCCCCGGATTGTCCGCCGACAGCACCTCGTACCCGAGGCCCCACTCCTCGAGCCGGCCGGGACGAAACGACTCGACCACGACGTCCACGGTCGCGGCCATCCGGCGCACGATGTCGCGGCCGGCGTCGCTGCGCATGTCGATCGCGACCGAGCGCTTGCCCGCGTTCAGCCGGGCGAAGCCGAGGGACAGACCGTCCTTCTGCGGCGGCCAGTGCCGGGCGAAGTCACCGGTCTGCGGGTCCTCCACCTTGGTGACGTCGGCACCGAAGTCGCGCAGCATCCGACCCGCGGTCGGAGCGGCGTACATCGTGCCGAGTTCGAGCACGCGGATGCCGTCGAGCGGGCCGGCGGTCCCCGCCGCGCTCATGCCGACACCGCCGTTGCCGTGCGGTCGTGGGTGTCCGAGGTGACCCCGTCGTCGCGCAGCGCGCCTTTGCGCACCTTTTCCGACGGCGTCTTGGGCAGTGCTTCGACGAAGCGGACGAACCGCGGAATGGCGAACGCCGGCACCTTACCCGCGCAGAACTGCCACAACTCGCCGGCGGTGACCGACGACCCGTCGGTGACCACGACGGCCATCACCTCGTCCTCGCCGGCATCGACGCCGGCCGCGACGCCGATGACCGCGCACTCGACCACGGCCGGGTGGGCGAGCACGACCTGCTCGACCTCGTAGGAGCTGATGTTCTCGCCACGGCGGCGCAGCGCATCCTTGTACCGGTCGACGAAGTAGTACCAGCCGTCCGCGTCGCGGCGCAGTGCGTCACCGGTGTGGAACCACAGGTTGCGCCACGCCTCGGCGGTCTTCTCGGGCATGCCGTAGTACCCGAGGCTGCACGTCCACGGGACCTTGTAGCGCACCACGAGTTCACCGATGGTGCCCACCGGCACCTCCTCGTCCGTCTCCGGGTCGACGAGGCGGATGTCGAACCAGTCGCTGGCCTGCAGCCCGGCCGCGCCGGGCGGGCGGATCTCTGCGTACGGGGAGATGATCGGCGCGCAGGTCTCGGTCAGACCGAACGCGTCGACGAACGCCTCGACGCCGAACCGGTCCATGAACTCGAGCAGGATGGTCGACGCCGTGGGCGCAGCGTAGACACAGCGCAGCACGTTGTCGGCGTCGTCGCCACGGCGCGGCTGCTTCCAGACGAAGTCCATCATCACGCCGACGAGGTTGGTGACCGTGACCTGGTTCTCGCGCAAGTGGTCGACCCAACGGCTGGCGCTGAACTTCGAGCGCACCACGAGCCGCGCGCCGGCGATCAGCGCCGGGAACGACGCCATGAACTGCGCGTTGCCGTGGAACAGCGGCGTCGTGGTGAGGTAGGTGTCGTCGGCGGTGAGCCGGGTGAACGACACGACCTCCTGGCCGAAGAAGTACATCTGCGAGTGCGGCATGGCCACACCCTTCGACGGCCCGGTCGTGCCCGACGTGTAGAACACCGAGGCCAGCGAGTGCGCAGCCGGCTCGGGGATCTGCAACCGCTCGGCCTCCAGCAGCGTGTCCCACGGCTGCGCGATCCAGCCGGCAGTGCGCAGCCGGTGCAGCGCGTCGTCGAGGTGTCCGGTGTCGATGACCCAGAAACCCTCCAGCACCGGGAGGACGTCGCGCAGCGCGACGAACCGGGCGGCGTGCACGTCGTCGATCACCGCCCACCGCGCACCGACCAGCGCGACCTGGTGACGCAGGAACTCGCCCTCGTAGGCCGTGTTCACCGGCACCTCGACCAGCCCGCTGACCCCGCAGCCCAACCAGGTCAGCACGAATCGCGAGCAGTTCGCGGCCATGACGACCACGCGATCACCGGCGACGGCACCGCCGGCCACCAATCCGCCGCCGACCCGCTCCGCGTCGGCGAGGGTCTGGCCGTAGGTCCACTCACGCCCCTCCTCGGGCACGATCAGGAAGGTGCGATCCGGGCCGGCGTTCGCCTGCTTGCGCAGCGCGTGGGCAACGGTCCATTTCGAGCGGTCGGGCTCCAAGGGGTGCAGGTCCTGGAAGTAACGGGTCACGATCGAATCCTCTTATCGACGCTGATCGAAGCTGCGGCCGAGCAGCTCGGTCACGATCCGGGTGCGCTGCATGTTCGGGGTACCACCCGCGAGCGCCCAGCCGTGCGCGTCGCGGTGCAGCCGCTCGATGCCGTATTCCTCGGTGTAACCGTTGCCGCCGTGCACCTGCATCGCGAGGTCGGACACCCGCTTGGCCATCTCGTTGGCGGTGCACTTGGCCAGCGAGGTCTGCAGCGGGTCGGGCAGCCCGGTGCCGGCGTTGCCGGCCGCGCGCTGGATCAGCAGGCGCGCGGCCTCGACCTGCATCAGCATGTCGGCAACGGTCATCTGCACGGCCTGGAACTCGATCAGCGGCTTGCCGAACTGCAGCCGCTCCTGCACGTAGGCGACGGTACGGTCGAGCGCGGCCTGGCCGATCGCGAGGCTCATGGTGGCGTTGCCCAACCGCTCGATGGAGAACGGGGTGAACAACGTGCGGAAGCTGCCGGCCGGGACCACCAGATTCTCCTCGGGCACCACGACGTCATCGAGGATGATGTCCGCGGACGGGATGCCGCGAAAGCCCATCAGCTTCTCTCGGGCGCCGTAGCTCACGCCGGGCCGGTCGGCTTCGACGATGATCGCGCCGATGCCCTTGCCGCCCGGGTCGTCGGTCAGCCGGGTGTAGAGGAAGTAGTAGTCGGCCTCGCTGCCGTTGGAGATCCAGCGCTTCGATCCGTTGATGGTGTACGAACCGTTCGCGAGCTTGGCGCGAGTCGTCATGTCGGTGGCCGCGGACCCTGCGTCGGGCTCGGAGATCGCGACGGCCATCGTCGCCTGGCCGGAGATGATCTGCGGCAGGAAGCGTGCCTGCTGCTCCTCGCTGCCGAGGAAGCACAGCGCCCGGGCCGGGCCGGTGTTGGCCTCGAAGACCTGGAACGCGGCCGGGCGGCATTCCTTGGCGAGCTCCTCGATCACGACGAGGGCGTCGGACAGCGGCGCACCGCCACCACCGAAGCGCTCGGGCAAGCAGATGCCGAGCAGTCCCAGCGATCCGAGGTACTCGCGTTCCTCGTGCGGGAAGGGCGTGCGGTCGAGGTCCCACTGCGCCGCCATCGGGGCATAGCGCTCCTTGGCGAGCGAGCGCGCGAGGGCGGCGAGTTCCTTCGTGTGGTCGCTCGACCCAGATCCCGTGTCCACGGTCACCCTCCGAATTCTATGATATTCGTTAGCATGTTTTATCAGACGGACGTCGAGGCTCGTAAGAGCTCCGCTCTCCGACTATCAAACCATGATAATGATTGGGGTTGTTATGGCCGGCGCTGTGATCGTCGACGCTCTTCGCTCACCGATGGGCAAGGGCAAGCCCGGCGGCGCCCTGTCCGGGGTGCACCCGGTCGACCTGCTGGCCCAGACCATCACCGCGCTCGTGGAGCGCAACGGCATCGATCCCGGGACGGTCGACGACCTGCTCGTCGGCTGCGTCGGGCAAAACGGCGAGCAATCGGCGCACGCCGGGCCGCCAGGCTTGGCTGTCGGCCGGCTACCCCGTGCACGTGCCGGCGACCACCATCGAGCGCAAGTGCGGATCCGGGCAGCAGGCCGTGGACTTCGCGCACCAGGGCATCGTGGCCGACGCCTACGACCTGGTCATCGCAGCCGGCATCGAGTCGATGAGCCGGGTGCCGATGGGCTCGGCCCGTCAGGGCGCCGACCCGTACGGGCCCGGGGTGCGGGCCCGGTTCCCCGATCTCGTGCCGCAGGGCGTCAGCGCCGAACTCGTGGCCGACAAGTGGTCGCTCTCGCGCGCCGAGCTCGACGAATACAGCGCCCGGTCGCACGAACTGGCCGCCCGGGCCCGCGCGAACGGCGCCTTCGGCGACGAGATCACCGCGATCGTCACCGCCGACGGCAGCAAGGTCACCGCGGACGAGACCATCCGGGAGGGCACGACCGCGCAGAAACTCGGCGCCCTCGCGCCGGTCTTCGGCACGGAGACGATGCGGGAGAGGTTCCCGCACATCGACTGGAAGATCACCGCCGGGAACTCGTCCCAGCTCACCGACGGCGCAGCCGCGGTGTTGCTGATGTCCGAACAACGCGCGTCGGCGCTCGGGCTGCGGCCGCGGGCCCGCATCGTCGCCTCCGCAGTGTGCGGCGACGACCCCACACTCATGCTGACCGGGCCGATCCCCGCCACCCACAAGGTGCTCGCCCGCGCCGGGCTCACCCTCGACGACATCGACGCCGTCGAGATCAACGAGGCGTTCGCGCCCGTTCCGCTGGCCTGGCTGCGGGAGTTCCCGATGAACCCGGCGAAGGTGAACCCTCGCGGCGGCGCGATCGCCCTCGGCCACCCGCTCGGCGCGTCCGGCACCCGGTTGCTCACCACGCTGCTGAACCAGCTCGAGGCGAGCGGCGGCCGCTACGGGCTGCAGACCATGTGCGAGGCCGGCGGCATGGCCAACGCGCTGATCCTGGAACGACTCGGCTGACCTGCGAAGGAGTGCATCGATGGATCTCAGTGACGCATCCGTACTCGTCACCGGCGGCGCATCGGGCCTGGGCTGGGCCTCGGCACAGCGCCTGGCCGGGCGCGGCGCGCATGTCGTCGTCGTCGACCTGCCGAGCTCGGCCGGGGCCGAGCGGGCCGCCGAGTTGGGTGGCAAGGCAGCCTTCGCGCCGGCGGATGTCACCGACGCCGATGCGGTCGCGGCGGCCGTGCGCACCGCCGCCGAGATCGCACCGCTGCGTGCGGTGGTGCACTGCGCCGGACGCGGCGGCACCGTGCGGGTGCTGCAGAAGGACGGGAGCCCCGGTGACCTCGAGCTGTTCGAGACGGTGCTGCGGGTGAACGTGATCGGCACCTACAACGTGCTGCGCTTCGCGGCGTCGGCGATGGCCGGAAACGACGAGCGTGACGGCGACCGCGGCGTGTTCGTCCTCACCGCGTCCATCGCGGCGTGGGAGGGGCAGATCGGGCAGCTGCCGTACGCGACGTCGAAGGCCGGGATCGTCGGCATGACACTCAACGCCGCCCGCGACCTCGCCCAACGTTCGATCCGGGTGTGCACCATCGCCCCCGGGGTGTTCGACACGCCGATCCTCGCCCGGTTCTCCGACGAGATCAAAGCCGGGTTGGCAGCCGGGATCCCGCACCCGAAGCGGCTCGGGCAGGCCGGTGAGTTCGCGCAGTTGGCCGAGGCGATCATCGACAACCCGATGCTCAACGGCGAGACCATCCGCCTCGACGGTGCGCAGCGGATGACCCCCCGATGACCGACAAGGTGCTGACCGAGCGCCGCGGTGGGGTACTCGTCATCACGCTGAACCGGCCCGAGGTCAAGAACGCGATCGACACCGAGACCGCCTGGGCGGTGTCGCACGCACTCGACGAGCTCGACGACGACCGCACGCTCGTCGCGGGTGTGCTGGCCGGCACCGGCTCGACCTTCTGTGCCGGCATGGACCTCAAGGCGTTCCTCGCCGGTGAGAAGCCCTCGGTCGGCGACCGCGGGTTCGCCGGCATCGTCGAGCGGCCGCCGGCCAAACCACTGATCGCCGCGGTGGAAGGCACCGCCGTCGCCGGCGGCTTCGAGATCGTGCTGGCCTGCGATCTGATCGTCGCCGCCGACAACGCCCGGTTCGGACTGCCGGAAGTCAAGCGCGGGTTGGTCGCGGCAGGTGGCGGCCTGATGCGGCTGTCCCGGCGCATTCCGTTCCACCTGGCCATGGAGTGGGCGCTCACCGGCGAGTTCGTGCCGGCCGAGACGGCCGCGCGGTTCGGGCTGGTGAACCGCCTGGTGCCGGCCGGCGCCGCGGTCGACGAGGCGGTGGCGTTGGCCGAGGCGATCGCCGCCAACGGTCCCCTCGCCGTCGCCGCCACCAAGCAAATCCTGGTCGAGGCGCGCGACTGGTCGCGCACGGACGAGTTCGAGCGGCAGCGGGCGATCAGCGTGCCGGTGCGAGAGTCCGACGACGCTCGCGAGGGCGCGCTCGCGTTCAAGGAGAAGCGTGCTGCCCGGTGGGCAGGTCGCTGAGGGTCACTCCGGGTCGGGGAACACCGGCGGGCGTTTGCCGAGAAATGCCGACGCGCCCTCGACCATGTCCGCGCTGCCGACGGCCTGCACCAACATCCCGAGCCCGCTGCTGAACGAGTCCCGCGCCGCGTTCCACCACACGTTCGAACTGATCTTGGCGATCTCCAGGTAGCGCGGGCTCAGCGCGGCGAGCTCGGCGACCCACTCATCGACCGTTGCCTCGAGTTGATCGTCGTCGACGACCGCGTTCACCAGGCCGAGCTCCAGCGCTCGCTCGGCCGGGTAGCGCCGGCACAGGAATGACAGCTCCTTCGCCCGCTTCTCGCCGATCTGCAAGCTCATGACGTTCGTGGCGCCGGTGACCGGTGCGCTGCCCACCCGCGGACCGGTCTGCCCGAACGTGGCCGAGCGCGCTGCGATCGCGAGATCGCAGGCGACGACGAGCTCGTTGCCGCCGCCGGCCGCCGCGCCGTTGACCGCGGCGATCACCGGTCGCGGACACTGACGGATAGCGTCGAACATCCGCAACGCGTTGCGGTAGAGGCCGCGCATCTCCCCCACCGTCGGCTCGGCCAACTGGCCCAGCGATCCGCCGGCGCAGAATCCCTTGCCCACGCCAGTGATCACGACCGCTCTCGATGCCGACGCACCTTCGACGGCATCGACCACCGCGGCGGCCATCGGCGGGTCGAACGCGTTGCGCCGTTCCGGAGCGTCCAGGATGATCCAGGTCGCGACGCCCCGCTGTTCGACCCGTACCTGCGCGCTCGCCACGGCACTCACCCCTCGTCCCGGTTCGGTGATCTTCGTGGGTAATCGATGCTAATGTTATGGATTAAATGAGGTCGGGGAAAGGGACCGCACAGTGACCACGAGTACTCGCCCGGTCGCCGGCAGCCGACCTCCGAAAGCGGCGATGCTCGTCGCCCAGCGCATCGTGCGCGACGTCGTCCGATCGGGCATGTCACCCGGTGAGCTGTTGCCCCCCGAGCGAATCATGCTCGAGACCTACGACACCGGCCGCGGCACCTTGCGCGAAGCACTTCGCCTGCTGGAATTCCAGGGCGTCATCTCGCTCAAGCCCGGGCCCGGCGGCGGCCCGGTGCTGATGAGCCCACCTGCCTCGCACCTGGCGAGCACGTTGATGCTGCTGATGCAGCTCAACCGGGCGCCGTACCAATCGATCGTCGAGGTCCGCAACGCGGTCGAGCCGATGATCAGCCAGCTGGCCGCCAAGCACATGACCGACGACCAACTGGCCGAGCTGGCCGGCACCATCGAAGCGATGCGCGGGGATCTCAACGACCGCGACCTGTTCCTGGAGTCGAACAAGAGCTTCCACGACATCATCGCCTGGTCGTCGGGCAACGTGTTGTTCGCCTACCTCGTCGACTCCCTGCTCGGCATCCTCGACGGCACGGTGATCGGCATCGACTATCCCCGGCATCGGCGAGTGGCGATCGTCAAGGCGCACGAGGAGATCTACGAGGCCCTGGCCCGCCGTGATGCCGAGGCGTCCGAGCAGCGGATGCGCGAACACATCGAGGCCTACACGCGGTACGCGCACAAGAAATTCCCCGAGGTCCTGAACCAGACGATCACCTGGGACGGCCTGCTCGGGTGATCCCCGGCTCATCGCTATTCCTTCTAATCATCATCAGCGATAGGCTGCGGTGCAGGGCTGACGTCTGCCGTCTGCGAAGGAGCCGACATGTCCGCACCCGGACTCGCCGAACGCATCCGCCGGCTGGAGGATCGCGACGCGATCACCGAACTGGCGGTGCAGTACTGCATCGCGATCGATGACAGCAACTACACCGGGCTGGTGGAGTTGTACACCGAGAAGGCCACCCTCGGGGCGATCGTCGGCCGGCAGGAGGTGGTCGACACCCTGCGCTCCATCCGCAGCACGTACGGCCGCACGATCCACGTGCCCGGAGCTCACAGCGTCACTTTCGCCGACGACGATCACGCGAGCGGGATCGTGCTCACGCACGCCGAACTGGACATCCAGGGCACGACGGTGCGGTGCTACATCCGCTACTACGACACCTACGAGCGCGGCTCGGACGGCGCGTGGCGATTCGCCGACCGCGCCCTGAAGGTCGCGTACGCCGTGCCGGTACAGGAGCTCGGCGATTCGATGACCGCCCAGCGCCCGGTCCGCTGGCCCGGGACCGAACCCGCTGCGGCGGATGTCTTCTGAGCGCGCGCCCATGACCGACCAGCGCCTGGAAGGCCGCGTCGCGGTGGTGACCGGCGGCGCCAGCGGCATCGGCGCGGAAACGGCGCGACGCCTGGTGCGCGACGGCGCCGCAGTGGTGATCGCCGACGTGCAGCCCGATGCCGCGCGCCTGCTGGCCGACGAGATCGGGGAACGCGCCCGGGCCGTGCAGGTCGACGTCGCCGAGGAACGCGACATCGCCGCTGCTGTCGATCTTGCCGTGGCCGAGTTCGGCCGGCTGGACATCATGTTCGCCAACGCGGGCGTCTTCGGTGCCTACGGTCCCATCCACACCGCCCGGATGGCCGACGTCGACGCGACCTGGGCCATCGACCTGCGCGGTGTGTTCGTGAGCATGAAGCACGCGGCGCGGGTGATGCGCCCGCAGCGCAGCGGGGTCATCATCGCGACCACCAGCCCGGCCGCCGTCGTGGGCGGCGTCGGCAACCACGCCTACAGCGCCGCGAAGGCCGGCATCATCGGGCTGATGCGGTCGGTGGCGGCCGAGTTGCGCCCACACGGCATCCGGGTCAACGCCGTCATGCCGGGGGCTGTCGTGTCCGCGATGACCGCCGACCTCGTGCTCGGCGACGCCCAGGCCATCGACAAGGTGACCCAGCTGCTGGCGGGGGACACCGCCGACAACCGCCCCGGACTGCCCGCCGATCTCGCCGCGGCGGTCAGCTACCTGGCCAGCGACGATGCCGCGTTCGTCACCGGCCACACACTCGTGGTCGACGGCGGTTATACGTCGATCGGCGCGGAATCGCCGTTCTCCACCGGCAAACACGCCGACGGCGGCGCGATCTTCGAGGCCGGCCGGCGCGGCTGACGATGAACACCGACAGGCTCCAGGAGGAGATGTGACCGAGGCGATGCGAACGAGCGGTTGCCCCGTCTCGCACAACGACTACACGATCGAGCGGCCGATCTTCGAGACATACGAACTGGTGAACGCCGAGCGCGACTCGGCTCCGATCCTCTGGAACGACGCGCACAGGAAGCCGTTCTGGATGATCACCGAGTACGACCACGTCGTCGAAGCGCTGCAGATGCCCGATGTGTTCAGCAACGAGGTCATCAGTGCGCTGACCCCTGAGCACACCATCGATCTGCTGCCGCAGTACCTCGACCCGCCGGACCACACCACGATGCGGCGGGTGCTCAATCGCTGGTTCTCCCCCGCGGCCGTGCGCCGCATCGAGCCGGACGTGCTCAGCCACTGCATCAAGCTGATCGACGAGATCCAGCCCAAGGGCGAGTGCGACGTTGTTGCGGATTTCGCAATTCGGTTCCCCACCGACATGTTCCTGAAGTCGTTGAACCTTCCGGTGGAAGACGGGGACGAGTTCCTCGAGCGGGTCGAGTGGATCTTCCGCGGGTTCGCGGGCAAGGATCTCGACAAGGCCGCCGCTTCTTTTGCCTGGATCAACGAGTACTTCGGCCGGGCGGTCGACCAGCGGGAGAAGGATCCTCTGGACACCGAGACCGACTTCATCTCCCGGCTGCTGGTATCGAACCTCGACGGCGTGCCCATCGACCGCAAGACCATCATCACCATCTGCAGCACGCTCATGCTCGCCGGCCTGGACACGACACGCAGTGCACTCGGCTACATCTTCCATCACCTTGCGAAGAACCCGGACCTGCGCCATGAGCTCACCGCCGATCCGGGTCGCTGGCCCAAAGCGGTGGAGGAGTTCATCCGGCTCTATCCACTGGTGTACACGGACGGCCGCCTCGTGACGAAGGACATCGAGTTCCACGGCGTGCAGTTCTACGCGGGCGACGTCGTGTGGCTCGGCCTGTCGAGTGCGAATCACGACCCGAAGAAGTTCGCCGATCCGCTCGAATTCGACAGCGACCGCGACCACATCAACCACCACCTCGCGTTCGGAGCCGGACCGCATCGCTGTCTCGGCATGCATCTGGCGCGCCACGAACTGGTGATCGCGCTCACCGAGTGGCACAAACGGATTCCGGATTACGAACTCACCGTCAGCGACGACCAGATCCGCGAGCGCGGCGCGCAGCTCGCGATCGACCGACTCCCGTTGCGGTGGGCGGTCTGATGGGCGGCACCCTGTCGGTCGACGCCGCGAAGTGCACCGGGCACGGTCGGTGTTACTTCGTGGCACCCGATCTGCTCAGCGACGACGAGGAAGGCTTCGTGACGCTGCGCGGCAGCTCGATGCAGGTCAGCGACGAGCAGCTGGCCGACGCCGCCGAGGCCGAGGCCGCCTGCCCCGAACGCGCCATCACCCTGACCCGATCGAGCTGACCGTGCCCGTCGCCCTGGTCACCGGCGGCGGATCGGGCATCGGTGCCGCCTGCGCGCGCCGCCTCGCCGCCGACGGATTCACGGTGGCCGTGTGCGATCGCGATGCCGAGCGCGCCGCGGGCGTCGCTCGCGAGTGTGGCCGGGCCGCACGGGCGATCGCGGTCGACGTCGCCGACGAGGAGTCGGTGACGCGCATGGTCGAGTCAGCACTCGAACTCGGCCCGCTCGCGGCCGCCGTCAACTCGGCTGCGGTGCCCGACAACGGCGGACCGGTGGCCGAGCTGGACTTCGCCGATTGGCGCCGGGTGCTGTCGGTGGACCTCGACGGCGTGTTCCTGTGCGTGCGCGCGCAGTTGCGAGCGATGCTCGCCACCGGCGGCGGATCGATCATCGGTATCGGCAGTGTGCTGAGCCTGCGCGGTCATGCCCGGGTGCCCACGTACGTGACGGCCAAACACGCCCTGGTCGGCCTGCATCGCAGCGTCGCGCAGGCGTATTCGGCCGACGGCGTGCGAGCGAACCTCGTCTGCCCCGGTTACATCGACACGCCGATGCTGGCGCAGCGCATGGACGATGACCGATACGCCGAACTCGTCGGCCGGCATCCGGTCGGTCGGCTCGGGACACCGGAGGAGGTCGCGGCGCTCGTGTCCTGGCTGGCCGGCACCGAATCGACGTTCGTCACCGGCGCCGTGTATCCCGTCGACGGCGGATTCACGGCCTGAATCGACGCGTACCGTGACACCGTGGCGTCGACCTGGTCCGTGCGCCGCCAGCCCTGCAGCGGGTGCGGCGACAAGGTCGTCGTCGTCGAGACCAAGCTGACCGGGTTCGGCGGGGTCTGGCGCCGCAGCGAGCCGATGCAGGTGCAGCACGCCGACTTCGAGCCAGGACCGGGCCGGGTCGATCACGTCGACGGCGGCTGCCGCCGGCCGCGGGTCGGCGACGGATGACCCCCGGTCGACAGCCGGCGCGGCGGCAGTTCGTCATCGGGCTGGCGGCGTTGGCCGGGCTCTACGCCGCGATCTTCGGGCCGGCGGTGGTCAACTCCCTGCGCGTCCTGATCGACCCGGGGGCCGATGTCTGGGCCACGGGCTGGGCCAACCAGGTGGCCGCACTCGAATGGGATGTGTTCGTGGTCGTGCTCGCAGCCGCGACCGTGTTGCGCTGGGTGCCGCGCCACGCACCTGATCTGGGCCGCCGGATCGGTTGGGGCCGCACCCGCCGGGTGTCGGGCGGGATCGCCGGCGCCACCGCCGCGTACATCGGAATCGCACTCGCCAGCGGCTGGCTCGGCGACCGGCTGGTGGCTGCGCTACGCCTGCCGCACAACGAGTACCCGGGCGCCGGACGCGGCGGCGTCGACCTGTTCCTCGGCGGCGCCGCGGGGTCGGCGGCGGCGTTGACCGAGGAGCTCGTGCTCGTCGCCCTTGCCGTGGCCGTCCTCGACCAGCACTGGATCGCTCGGCGACCCCGCTGGGCCGGCGCGGCGACCATCGGGGTGTTGCTCGCGCTGCGCTGGTTGCCGCACCTCTACTACGCATGGGGCAGCCTGTTCGTGCTGTTCTGGGTGCCCGGTGTCTACCTGCTCTACCGCTGGGTCGGCTCGGTGTGGCCGCTCGTCCTGGGCCACGCGACCTACGATCTGCTGCTGGCCGCCGGGCACGCCTATCCGGCGCTCGGCCCGACCCTCGACCGACTGTTGTGGGCGATCGCGGCGTTCGGCTTGGCTGCGGTTGCGGTGAGCCTGGTGCGGCGCCGGGATCAGGCGGACTCGCTCCACGCCTGCCGCAGCGCGTCGGCCAAGACCTCCGGCGGCTGGGCGCCGGAGATGCCGTAGCGGCGGTCGACGACGAAGAACGGCACGCCGTTCGCGCTGAACGAGCGGGCCAGCGCCTCGTCGGCAGCCACGTCCGCGTCGTAGGCGTCGGTCTGGAGGACCCGGCTCGCCTCGGCGCGGTCCAACCCGGCCTCGGCGGCGATGTCGAGGAGCGAATCGGCGTCGAAGATCGAACGCTGCTCGGTGAAGTATGCCCGGTGCAACGCCTCGACGAGTTCGGTCTGACGGTCGCGGTCCTTGGCCAGGTGGACGAGGCGGTGAGCGTCGCGCGTGTTTCCGCTCGCCAGCCGGTCCATGCGGAAGACGAGACCGACATCGGCCGCGCGCTGTTCCATCTGGCGCTGTGCCTGCTGTGCCTGCTCGGCGGACATGCCGTACTTGGTCGCGAGCATGTCGACGGTGGGTGCCGTCTCGTCCCGGGCCGCGGTGGGGTCGAGTTCGAAGGATCGATAGGTGACCGCGACCTCGTTCGCGAACGGCAGCGTCTCCAGTGCTCGCTCCAGATTCCGCTTGCCGAGATAGCACCACGGACACACCACGTCTGACCACACCTCGACCTGCATACCCGGAGAACACCGGGTCGCGACCGGCGCATTCCGCGGTCAGCGCGACAGCGCCTTCTGATAGATCGTCAGATCGCACTCGGTGGCCAGCAGCGGCGTGAGGTGCGGGTAGGTCTCGTCGAACGCGGTCGTCCTGACCAACCGATAGCCGAGGCGCGAATACCAGGCCTTGAGGAACTCCTTGTGCGGGTGCTGCCAGGTGCGCGGCACCAGGAGCTCGAGTTGCATCACGCCCAGGCCGCGAGCCCGACTGCGCTGCTCGGCGAAATCGACCAGCGCCCGCCCGATCCCGACGCCGCGGTGCCCAGGATCTGCGACCAGCATGCCGAATTGGGCGGTGTCGGCCGCGACGTCCGTGATCTGCACGCTCCCGACCGGCTCGGCGTCGCGGTGGGCCACGGCGAGCTGGCCGGCTGCGATCAGGTCGGCCACTTCGGCGGCGCTCGTCCGCTCGGCGCCGTCGCGCCACATCCCGAGTTCGGCGGTGCGGTACACCTCGTTGATCCGCATGACCAGGTCCTGGACCAATGACACGTTTCGGTTCTCGGAATGACTCAGCATGCCGACCGTGATGTCGCGCCCGTCTTCGTTCGCTTCCATGACGTCGGTACCGTAGACGATGGCGACGACAGCGGGCCGGGAAGGTACCCCGGAGCGGGCTACCGCACGATCTCATAGGTGACGAGATTGAGTCCGGTGCCGATGGTGCGGTTGTCGACAAGGCGCAACGGGTTCGGGTGAGCCGTCTCGGTGAAGAGCCGATCGCCGGCGCCGAGCACGACCGGGAACACGAACAGCCGCAATTCGTCGACCAGGCCGTGGTCGAGCAAGGTGCGACCGAGGTGGTAGCTCGCGTAGACGAGGATCTCGCCGGAGGTTTCCTTGAGCCGCGCGACCTCGGGCACGACGTCGCCGCTGATGACCGTCGCATTGCTCCAGCTGGCCGCGGCGGGGCTCGAGGACACGATGTATTTGGGCATGTCGTTGAGCCGGTCTGCCCACGATCCGGACCGCGCGAGCCAGCGCTGCGCGAACCACTCGTCGCTGCGCCGGCCCAGGAGCAGGGCGTCGGCGTGCAGCGCCTCGTCGGTCGCGAGCTGCGCCCACAGCTCCAGGTCCGCTGCGCCGAACTGGTTGAACCAGCCGCCGTGCGCGAACCCTTCCTTGCCGTCCGGGTCCTGGACGACCCCGTCGAGGGTCATGTTCGTACTGATCACGATCTTGCCCATTGCCATCTCCTCCGATGTCGGGAATCGCAGATATGGACACCGGCCGGACCGATCAGGTGAGCGGTCACGTCTGGTTCGATTCAGGTGTGCGGATGGTCACCACGCCGGTCGGATCCGACGCGGCCCGGTCCGCCCAGGGTCGCTGGCTCACGGACCTGCTCACCGCCGGCGCGGATGCCGACCTGCGCGGCGCCACGTCGACCCTGACCCGGGACACGACGGTCATCCACCTCGACCGGGAGACGTGACGAACACAGACCGGCGCGCCGCGGCGCGCATGGCCGGCGCCGTGGTGCTGGCCGGCCTGGCCAGTGGCATCGTGGGCGCGGCACTGACCCTCGTCCTGCATCTCGTCCAGCACCTCGCCTTCGGCTACACGGAGAACACGTTCCTGATCGGCGTGGAGCATGCCGGGTCGACCCGGCGGGTCTTGGCCATGACGATCGGCGGCGCCGTGGTCGGGGTGGCGTGGTGGCTGCGACGGCGCTGGGTGCCCAACGAAGCGGTGTCGGTCACCCACGGCCTGCGCTCGCCACGGCCCGGACTGCCGATCCTGGCAACCATCTCGGACGCGGTGATCCAGATCGTCGCGGTCGGCGTCGGCGCATCCCTGGGCCGCGAGGGCGCCCCTCGGCAGAGCGCCGCCGCGGTGAGCGGCTGGATCGGCGCGCGCTTCGCCCTGACCGGCGCCCAGCTGCGGACGTTGTTCGCGTGCGGCGCCGGCGCCGGCCTGGCCGCCGTCTACAACGTGCCGCTGGGTGGCGCCGCGTTCAGCCTGGAGGTGCTGCTCGGCTCCCTCGCGCTCGGCGATGTGGTGCCCGCCCTCGTCACCTCCGGGCTCGCCGCCGTGGTCGCCTGGCCGGTGCTCGGACACGGGCCGATCTACCCCATCCACCGCGTGGGCGTCGATGCGCCGGTACTGGTGTGGGCCGTCGTGCTCGCGCCGATCGCCGGCGCCGGCGGCGTCCTGTTCACCCGACTGATGACGACGGCGCGGGTCCGGGCGCCACACGGTTGGCACGCCGCAGTGGCGACTACCGTCGTGTTCGCGGCACTCGGGGCCCTCGCCATCGCCTACCCGACAGTGCTCGGCAACGGCAAGGGCATCGCCGGGCTGGCCTTCGAAGGCACGCTCGCACTGGGGCTGGCCGGCGTGCTGGTGTTGCTGAAGCCGATCGCCACCGCCGCATGTCTCGGCGCCGGCGCCGTCGGTGGCCTGCTCACCCCGGCGCTGGCCACCGGCGCCGCGCTGGGCGTGTTCACCGGGCGCATCTGGACACTGCTGTGGCCCGGCGCCACGCCCGTCGAGTACGCGATGGTCGGCGCGGCAGCCTTGCTCACGGTGACCATGCGCGCGCCGGTGACCGCGGTGCTGCTCACTCTGGAGCTCACCGGCACCGGCCAGGCGCTGCTGGTACCGATGGTGGTGTGCGTCGCGGGCGCGCACCTCGTCGCCCGACTGATCGAGGGCAGGTTCCGCAAACCGAAATAAGGGGCGCGCGACCTCAACCGGCCCGGGCGACCGGGCGGTCCTCGACCGAGGCCATCACCGGGTCGGTCTCGGCGTCGCGGCGCCAGCCGCGCACCCGGCGCAGCGATCCGGAGCCCTCTTCGAGGATCTCCCGGACGTTCGCACGGCACCGGCCGCACACCGAACCGGCGCCGCACTGCGCGGCGACGTCCCTGGTCGAGCGGGCGCCGCAGCGGATCGTCTCCTCGACGGTGTGGCTGGTGACGGCGCAGCACATGCAGACGTACACGCAGCCACCTCCCGTCACCCGCCGGCTGGTCCGACTGGGGCAGACTATACGGGCAGCAGTTAGGTTTGCCTAACCTTGCCCGACGGGGATGGTCAGGCGAGCGGCAGCGTCACCTCGACGACACCCGGACCGACGGTGAGATCGTCGCCGACCCGGCTGGTGACCTCCAGCACGACGGTCCCGTCGTCGCGGATGTCGATGACGCGGCCGCCGACGGTCATCGTCGTACCGACCAGGTTGAACTTGCGCATCCGGAAGTTGGCGATCGAGCGAATCGTGCCGGCGTCGCCGATGAAGTCGCGGATGACGCGTTCCCACGCGCCCATCAGGATGAACGTGCTCGCGTACATGTCCGGCGCACCGCTCGCCTTGGCGTAGGACCTGTTGTGGTGGATGGAGTTGAAGTCGCGGTTGCCGCCGGCCGCGACCACCAGCCGGTAGATCGAGAGCGGGAAGTCGACCGACGGCAGGTCGTCGCCGACGGACACATCCTTGACGGTGCGCTGCATCAGCTCTCCCCGTGCGGGTTGTACGCGTAGGTGCCGGTCCGGACGTACGCGACGACATCGCCATCGCCGGTGACGAGCTCGCTCTCCCAGGTGATGAAGGCCCCCCGCCCCATCGACGTCTCTTTCGGCTTGCACGACACCAGCTTGCGTCCGCGCCGACCGACGCGTTCTCCGACAGACGACCGGCCGGACGAAGTCCATCGAGATGTCGGTGGCGAAGAAGCCGGTGGTCTTCGGCCCGAGCGGCATGTCCTCGTTGTTGATCGGGCTGCGGGCCGGCTGCGCGTCCGGCTCGGCGCTGTCGTACAGCGTCGGCTCGCCGGGCCGCCACATCGGCGCGACTGCATAGCTCATGGTCTGCGTGTACGGCGCGATGACATCGGGGTAGCCCTGCGCGCGGGCCGCCTCGGCGTCGTGGTGCAGCGCCGAGCCGAGCTCGAGCGGTTCCAGGTAGCGACGGATCGTGCCGAGCTCCACGGCATCGGCGCCCCAGCTGATGGTGTCGTCGCCGAACTGCTGCCCGACCGCATCGACGAGCGGTTGCCATTCGTCTTGCCAGGTGGTCAACGAACGCTCCTTCAGACGAGAACGCCCGCGGCGGCGAGCGCGTCGAATCGTTGCTGGTCGTAGCCGAGCAGCGTCCGCAGCACGTGCTCGTTGTCCTGCCCGAAGGCCGGCGCCGGCCGGGTCACCTGGCCGGGGGTGTCCGAGAGCAGGTAGCGCGGTCCCTCGACCGTCGCGGTGCCGAATCGTTCATGCGGCAACGCGACGAGGTGTCCGCGGTGGGCCAGCTGCGGGTCGCGGCTCCAGTCGGCGCTGCTCGCGGCCACGTGCGCCGGCACACCGGCGTCCTGCAGCTGCTGCTCGGCCTGTTCAGCCGTGCGCTCGGCCGTCCAGGCCGCGACCAGCGCATCGAGCTCGCCGGCATGCTCGAGCCGCGCGGCGGCGCCGGCATGGCGCGGCGCGTCAGCCGGTTCGGGCGTAGCGAGCAGGCTCGCCAGGGCGCGCCACTGCGCGTCGTCGCACACGGCCACGGCCACGAACCGGTCGGTGTCTCCGTCCGACCGGCACGGGTAGACACCGTGCGGCGCGAATCGCTCGTCGGCGTTGCCGCGGCGGGCCGCGATGGTGCCGCGGTCGAAGTAGTCGGCGAGCTGCGGCGACAAGAAGAACACCCCGATCTCGCTCTGTGCGACGTCGAGGTAGCAGCCCGCCCCGGTGCGCCGGCGGCGGTCGAGCGCCGCCAGCAACGCGACGAGCGAGAAGCGCGGCCCGACGTAGTCGGTGTACGGGCCGAACGGCCCGATCGGGGATCGGTCCGGCCAGCCGACCAGGCCCTGGTAGCCGCTCATGGAGGCGCCGATGTTCCCGTAGCCGGCGAGCTTGGCCGACGGGCCGGTCTGGCCCATCAGCGACGTGCTGAGCATGATCACCGACGGGTTGTCGGCGCGCAGCGTGTCGTAGTCGAGCCCCCACTTGCGGACCTGGCCCGGCGAGAACGACTCGACCACGACGTCGGCCCACCGGGCGATGTCGCGGGCGACCTCGCGGCCCTCGTCGGTGGCGAGGTCGAGACTGACACCGAGTTTGCCGGCGTTGCAGGTCCCGTACAGCGCGGAGTTCTCCGAGCCCGCGACGCCGTCGTAGAAGGGCTGCATCATCCGCGCGGTCTCGACACGGCGCGAGGACTCCACCCGCACCACGGTGGCGCCGAAGTCGGCCAGCGCCCGGCCGACGACCGGCCCGGCAACCACCCAACTGAAGTCCGCGACCTTGAGGCCGGCCAACGGCAGCCGCGCCGGGTCGGCCACGATTTCGGAAGTCGAAGGCCGATCGGCGAGCCACTCGCGGCGCACCTCGTCGGTGTGCTCGCCGAGCAGCGGCGCGGGCCGGTGCAACCTCGTCACGTCGATGGTCCCGTGGGCCCAGCGGGCCGGCATGGTGCGGCTGCGCTCGCCATCGCCCACGGTGTCGAAGAAGTCGCGGGCGGCCAACTGAGGGCTGTCGGCCAGGTCATGCGTGTCGCTGATGCCGATACACAGCAACCGGTAGGCGATGGCTGCCTGCAGGATCTCGTCCTTCGTCTTCCCGGCGAGGAACGCCTCGACCACCGCACGCACCTCGTCCATGTCGTCGCCGTCGAACTCGCCGCTCTCGACGAGCTTCGGCAACGCCCGCCAATCCCACGCAGCGACCCGGTCGGAGCACTTGCCCTCGTCGTGCATCCAGCGGAAGAAGTTGTTGGTGAACCCACCCGCCGCCGCACCCATCGCCAGGTGGAACTCGACGAGCCCGTCGACGCAGGTCCACTTCTTCAGATGCGAGCTCGTCCCGCTCCCGCTGCCGCTCTGGTCGGTGCGTTTCATCGGGCTGACAATCGCGGCCCATTCGGGGTTCGCGTCTCGCACGCTGTCGGCGAGAACCCGGCCGAGGGTGTCGAGCCCGAGGCAGGCCTGCGCCGACACGTCGACGCGCTGGCCGCGGCCGGTCCGCACCCGGGCGTGGTGCGCGAGCAGCAGCCCTCCGGCGAGATCGGCAGCCGCGTTGAGATACGCCTGCGGCACGGAGATGCGCAACGGCGGGAGATCGCCATCGCGATTCGGCTGCAAGGGGCCGCCCGCTGCCCACACCACGAGGTCGGCGTCGCGATAGCCGGATTTCGGCCCGTCGTGCCCGAACGCGGTCACCGTGCCGTACACCAGCGCGGGATTGAGCTCACGCAACTGCTCCCACCCGAGCCCGAGCCCGGCGGCGACACCGGGGCCGAGGGACTCGATGAAGAAATCAGCCTGCTGCGCCAGCTCCCGGATCAGCTCCCGACCCGCGTCGGTGGCCGGGTCGGCGACGATCCCACGCTTGTTCGCGGCGTAGGTGTCCCAGACGTAACTCCCGGAGGCCGAGACCGGACTGGCTGCCCGGGCCGGCGAACCGCCCGCGGGCTCGACCTGGACAACGTCCGCGCCGAGATCGGCAAGCATGCGGCCGGCGAGCAGCCCGCGTTCATCGGTGAGGTCGAGGACCCGATAGCCGTGCAGCGGCGCAGTCACGCCGCGTCAGGCTGCCGGCGCAGCCGCGACAGCAGCCCGGACGCGCGGCCCTCACGCAGCGAACGCCGCTTGAAGCCCGTGGCGCCGAGGGCGACCAGCAGGACGACGCCGGTGAACATGGCCGGGGCCCACGGCGACGGGGTTGCCAGCTGCAGACCGATGGTGCCGGTGCCGAGCATCAGGATCGCGAGGATCGTGCCCCAGGCGTTGAACCGGCCGTTCTTGAGCTGGGTGGCGCCGACGAACACCGCGGCGAAGGCCGGCAGCAGGTAGCCGGTGCCCGCGCTCGGCGAGCCGGAGCTCAGCGACGACGCGAGCACGATACCGGCGAAGCCGGAGATCAGCGCCGAGGTCAGCAGCGCGCAGAACCGCAGCCGGTCCACGCGGATGTTGGCCAGCCGCGCGGCCTCGGTGTTGAATCCGGTGGCGTAGAGGCGCCGACCGGTCGAGGCGTACTCCATGAACAGCCACAGGATGATCGCCAGGCCCAACGCGTAGAACACCGGGTAGGTGATGCCCCAGATCGAGCCCTGCCCGATCTTGGCGAACGTGCCGGCCAGTTTCGGGTCGTTGATCGTCGTGTCGTTGGTGAAGTAGGTGATGAACGCCTGCACCAGCGACCCGGTGGCCAGCGTGCCGATGAACGAGTCGATCTTCAGCACCACGACCACGAAACCGTTGACGACACCGACGGCGAGCGCCGCGGCCAGCCCGAGCAGGATCGAGGGCACGATGCCGAGATCGTTGCTGACCATGAAGTGCGCCGTCACGCAGCCGGACAGCGACATCACGTACGCGAACGACAGGTCGAAGGTGCGCGCCGACAGCGGCACGATCAGCGCGAGCGCGGCCATCGCGGTGATGGCATAGCTGCTGAGCACCTGCTTGACCGTGTCCCAGGTCGGGAACGTGTCCGGGACCCAGATCGAGAACACGATGATGATCACGATCAGCACGTAGACCGAGCCGATGTTGCGCACACTCAAGCGCCGAGGCCCAGTTGCGGCCGCGGCGCGCGGGTGCGTCGTTGCCCTTGGGCGCTGCGGGCTTGTCCGCCGCCGTTGGCGTCTGCACGCTCATACCTGCTCCATCTCTTCCATCGCTTGCAAGAGCGTCTGTTCGGTGATCTCGTCGCCCACGAGCTCCCGGACGACCCGGCCGTTGCACATCACCAGCACCCGGGTGCAGATCGCCAGGAGGTCGCCGGTGTCCGACGACGAGACCATGAGCGAAAGCCCGGCGCGTGCTCGGTCGGCGATGAACTCATAGATCGCCTGCCGGGTGCCGACGTCGACGCCGGCGGTCGGCTCGCACAACACCAGCACACGGGGGTCGCGAGCCAGGCAGCGGGCCATGATGACCTTCTGTTGGTTGCCGCCGCTCAGCGTGGTGATCGGCGCGTCGCCCGAGCCGGCCTTGACCTCGATGTTGCGCATCCAGGTGTCGACCACCCGGCGCTCCGAGTGGCGCGCCACCCAGCCCCACTTGGCGATGCGGCTCAGGATCGACATGGAGATGTTCTCGCCGACGCTGAACTCGGCCACCGAGGCCTCGCGGGCGCGGTCGGCGGGCACGATCGGGATGTCGAGGCTGGTGGCCTTGTGCACCGGGATCGGCGGCTGGCCCTCGAGCTCGAGCTCGCCGAGCGCGTCGTCGGTGGCTCCGACGATCGCGTAGGGCAGCTCGTTGCGCCCGGAGCCGGGCAGTCCGGCCACGCCGAGGATCTCGCCCTCGTGCAGGTCGACGTCGACACCGTCGAGGAAGCGGGCGCGAACCCCGCGGGCCCGCAACACCACCGGACGGTCGGTGGCGGGCGCGACATGCGCGCGGAAGGCGGCGTCGACGTCGGTGCCGACCATCAGCTCGGCCAGCATCTGGGTGTCCAGGCCCTTCGTCGGCCGGCTCTCGACCAGCTCGCCCCCACGCAACACGGTGACGCGGTCGGCGACCCGGAAGACCTCGTCGAGGCGGTGCGAGACGTACAGGATGCTGGTGCCACGGCTGCGGACCCGCTCCACGATGTCGAGCAGCCGCTCGACATCGGCCGGAGGCAACACCGCGGTGGGCTCGTCGAGCACCAGCACGCCCGGCCCGCCCTCCCAGCCGGCCAGCGCCGCGGCGATCGCGACGATGGTGCGCTGTACCGGGGTGGCCTCGGACAGCGGACGGGTGATGTCCAGGTCGAGGTCGAACGGCTCGAGCAGCTTGCGGGTGATCTCGGCCTGCTCGTTCCATTTGACGTTGCGCACCGGCCCGAGCAGGAACTCCCCGCGCAGCGCGAGGTTGTCGACCGCATTCAGCTCGAGGAACAGCCCGAGGTCCTGGTGCACGAACCGGAGCCGGTGATGGCGCGCCTCGGCCGCGTCGGCGACGCCCAGCTCCTCGTCGTTGAGCCACACCTGGCTGCCCGGGTCGGCCTGGTGGTAGCCGGCCAGCACCTTGATCAGCGTGGACTTGCCGGAGCCGTTCTGACCCACCAACGCGTGGATCTCGCCCTCGGCGATCTCCATCGCGACGTCGTTGAGCGCCTTCGTGCCCGGGAAGGTCTTGGACAGGTGTTCGATCCGCAGCACCACCGGGGCGGACTCGGCCTGGAAGTCGGAATGGGCGGCCGGAGCGTGCTCCTGCGTCGCGTCACTCGCGACACTTGCGGTGACCGAGATGGCCTCTTCGCTCATGTCGGCTCGCTCCCCTCTTCCGGTGAGTTACCGGCCCGAGGGCCGCCACAGCAATCTTCGATAATGATATGCATGAATTAGCCGTCGTCAAGGACCAGTGCGGTTGATCTCAGCGCGCTGTGCGCTTCAGTCGAAGTGGATGACGCTGCGGGCGCCGTCCGAGCCGTCGAGCTCGGTGAGGCCGCGGTTGACGTCGTCGAGCCCGATGACCTCGGAGATCAGTTCGTCGAGCATGAGCTGGCCACGCAGGTACATCGCGCTGTAGAGCGGCACGTCGAGGCGGAAGTTGCCCGAACCCAGCCGACTGCCCTGCACCTTTTTCTCGGTGGCCATGATCGCCAGCGCGGGCAGGGTCACCTGGGCCTGCGCGCCGGCGACACCGACGACCGTGGTGGTGCCGCACACCCCGGTCATGCCGAATGCCTGTTCGATCGTGGTCGGGAGCCCGACCACTTCCAGCGCATGGTCGACGCCCCCGTCGGTGAGGGCGAGGACGGCCTGGACCGGGTCGTCGGCGGACGCGTCGACGACGTCGGTGGCACCGAATTGCCGGGCCCGCTCGAGCTTCGCGGCGCTGAGGTCGACGGCGATGATGCGCGACGCGCCGACCAGGCGCGCGCCCTGCACGGCGTTCAGCCCGACCCCGCCGCACCCGATCACCGCGACGGTCTGCCCGGCCTGGACCCGGGCGCCGTTGCGCACTGCGCCGACGCCGGTCAGCACGGCGCAGCCGAGCAGGGCCCCTTTGTCCAGCGGCATCTCCTCGGGCAGCTTCACCACCGCGCGCTCGGAGACGAGCATGTGGGTGGCAAACCCGCCGAGCCCGACGTAGGGATGGACCTCCGCTCCGTCGCGCGTCGCCCGGGGGCTGCCGTCGGCGCGGGCCTGGCCCTTGTCGGTGCAGTGCTGGGTGAGCCCGCGCAGGCACCAGGTGCAGCGCCCGCAGTAGGCCGACGCGCTGCCCACCACATGATCCCCGGGGCGCACTGTCGTGACGTCGGTGCCGACCTGCTCCACGATCCCGGACGCCTCGTGCCCGAGGATCGTCGGCAGCGGTCGTTGTTGGGCGCCGACGTGCGCGCTGCGGTCGCTGTGGCAGATGCCCGAGGCCACGATCCGGACCAGTACCTCGTCACGGGCCGGCTCGGCGAGTTCGACGTCGGACTCGACGAGCGGCGCGTCGAATTGCTCCAGGACAGCGGCTCGCACCGGTCAACTCCTTCGTGATCGACGCATCGTTGACGTCTGCACCGATCGCAGAATAGCTTAGATTCATTATCAGAGATATGGACGTGACGATGACCTCCTCACCCGACCTCTACAGCCGCCCCGACGTCTTCGTCGGCGGTGTCTGGCAGCGCTCGGTCGACGGCACCGACCACAAGGTGCTCAACCCGGCCACCGGCGAGGTGCTCGGCTCCGCGACGCTCGCCGGTATCGGCGATGTCGAGGCCGCCGTCACCGCTGCCCGGCGCAGCTTCGACGCCGGCGTGTGGGCCGACCGACCTGCTGCCGAGCGTGCCGACGTGTTGCGCGGCGCAGCCGACCACCTGGAACAACTCGGCGACGCGGCGGTCGACCTCCTCACCCGTGAACTCGGTTGCCCGCGGTGGTTCGCGGCCCGCGCCCACGTACCGAACCCGATCCGTCACCTGCGCTACTACGCCGGGTTGGTCGAGGACGAGAACACCGACGAACTGCGCTCGGACGGCACCAACACCAGCATCGTGGCCCGCGAGCCCGTCGGCGTCGTCGCCGCGATCACGCCGTGGAACGGCCCGCTCAGCGCACCGGCGCTGAAGGTGGCGCCGGCGTTGGCCGCAGGCTGCTCGGTGGTGCTCAAGCCGCCGCCGGAGACACCACTGACCGCCTACCTGCTCGCCGACGCGCTGTCGGCGGCCGGGCTACCCGAAGGCGTGCTGAGCATCGTGCCGGCCGACCGCGAGGTCGGCGAGCACCTGGTGCGGCACCGCGAGGTGGACAAGGTGGCCTTCACCGGCAGCACCGCGGCCGGCCGCAAGATCATGGCGTTGTGCGCCGAGCGCATCGCCCGGATCACGCTCGAGCTCGGTGGCAAGTCGGCGGCGATCGTGCTCGACGACGCCGACCTCGAGCAGTTCGTCAGGACGATCTTGCCGATGGCGATGATGGTCAACGGCCAGGCATGCATCGCGCAGACCCGCGTGCTGGTGCCGCGCGCCCGCCAGGCCGACGTCGCCGACGCACTCGCAGCCGCCTTCGCCGCGCTGCCGGTCGGCGACCCGTTCGACCCGCAGACCCAGATCGGGCCGCTCGTCAGCGAACGGCAGCGCGACCGGGTGGAGGGATACCTCGGCATCGCGACCGACGAAGGAGCCCGCATCGTGGGCGGCGGCCGGCCGGACTCGGACGGGTTCTTCGTCAACCCGGCCCTGCTCACCGATGTGCAGAACTCGATGCGCGTGGCCCAGGAGGAGATCTTCGGCCCGGTCGTCGCGCTCATCCCGTACGACGACGTCGACGAAGCGGTGGCCATCGCGAACGACTCGATCTACGGCCTGTCCGGGTCGGTGTGGTCGGCCGACCGCGACCGTGCGCTCGGTGATCGCCCGGCGCATCCGCACCGGGATGGTGAGCCTCAACGGTGCGCCGCAAGCCTTCGGCACGCCGTTCGGTGGATACAAGCAGTCCGGCATCGGCCGGGAAATGGGGCCGGAGGGCCTCGCGAACTTCCGCGAGCTCAAGTCCATCGCGATGGGTCCGGTTCAGTGAGCGCACGCGTCGACGGCAAGGTCTGCGTCGTCACCGGTGCCGGACAAGGGATGGGTCGCTCGATCGCAATCGAGCTCGCCGCCCAGGGCGCGGCGGCCGTTGCGGTGGTCGACATCAACGAGACCACCGGTGCCGAGACCGCGGAGCTGGTGCGGGCGGCGGGGGCGAAGGCGGAGTTCGTCCGCACCGACCTCACCCGACCGAGTGAGATCGAGCAGATGGTGAGCACGGCAGTCGACGCGTTCGGCGGGCTGGACGTGCTGGTCAACAACGCCGGCATCATCGACACCGCGCTCGACCCGAACCCGACGATCGAGACCCTCGACGAGCGCACCTGGGACACCGTCTTCGGCGTCAACCTCAAGGCGATGTGGCTCGCCACCAAGCACGCCGCCCCGCACCTGCGGCGTTCGACGCGCGGCCCGGCGATCGTCAACGCTGCCTCGGTCAGCGGCGTGACCGGCTACGCCGGCTCCCCGGCCTACGTCGCGTCCAAGGGCGGCGTCATCCAGCTGACCAAGGCGACGGCGGTGGAGCTGTCACCCGGCATTCGGTGCAACTGCTTCTGTCCGGGCACCATCGACACCCCGATGGCGTCCGAGTTCATCGACGCGTCGCCGGACAAGGACGCGATCCTGAAGTTCATGACCGCGTCGCATCTGATCCCGCGGCAGGGACGGCCGGAGGAGGTCGCGAAGCTGGTGACCTTCCTGGCCTCGGACGACTCGTCGTTCATCACCGGCGCGTCGATCATGATCGACGGCGGCTCGCTGGCCTGGCGCGGGACGAACTGAGCGACTGATCAGACGAGGTGCGCGGTGGCGGCCACGATCTGCGCTGCCGCGTCGCGGGCGGCCGGCACCGGGCCGAGGTAGCGCAGGAAGCCGTGCACGAGGGGTGTGAAGTCGAGCAGCGTCACCGGCACGTCGGCGGCACGCAACGCGTCGGCGTAGGCGATGCCCTCGTCGTAGAGCGGGTCGTGGCCGGCGACGACGACCACCGCGGGTGGCAGGCCGGCCAGCGAGATCGCACGCAGCGGCGCGGCTCGCGGCAAGCTCCGGTCGGCCGGCTCGGGTAGGTAACGGTCGAAGAACCAGGTCATCTCGCGCGGGCCGAGCACCAATCCGTCATTGCGCGTGTACGACGGCCGGGTGACGTCGGTGTCGAGCACCGGATAGACGAGCAGCTGGCCGCGCAGGTCGATCGTGTCGTGCAGTTCCTGCGCGCACACTGCCGACAGGTTGCCTCCTGCGCTGTCGCCACCGACGATCACGGGGCCGTTCGAGGCGATCGCCCGAACTGCGGCAGTGGCGTCGTCGACCGCAGCCGGGTAGGGATGTTCGGGCGCGAGCCGGTAGTCGATGCTGTGCACGATCGCGCCGAGGCCGTCGGCCAGGCGACGGCAGAAGCCCTCGGAGTAGTTGAGGTCGCCGGTGACCCAGCCGCCCCCGTGGAACCACACGAGTTCCACGTCGGTGCGCAGGGTGTGCGGCTGGTAGCGGCGCTCGCGGATGCCGTCGTGAATCGTAGTTTCGGTAATCGAAGCCAGCTCCGGACCGTCGGCGCCCAAGGCGTCGCCGCCGCGGACGCGCTCCCGTAGCGCGGTCGGATCGAGTTCGGTCAGGGGTGGGAGGCCGGCGGCGCGGGCGGCGTCGAGCAGCCGGGCGATGTCGGCGTCGAGGGAGGGGAATTTCGTGGTCATCATGCGAACGCGGGCCGCACGTGGTCGCGGAACGTCTGCAGGGTCTGCAGCATGCGGTCCTGCGCGAGGTCGTACCACTGCATGCGCAGCACCACGTAGGTGAAGCCCTGCGCCTCGAGATCGCGCAGCGCGGTTACCGCGGTGGCCGCATCGGTGAACAGGTAGGACCGGTCGGCAGTCTCCTCGGCGGCCTGGACCGACTCCAGGTGGCGATAGTTGACGGTCTGGTCCGGCGCCGCGAATTCCGCGTACTTGCGGGTGAGCGCGCCGCGGGCCTCGATACCGATGGCGCGCGCCCGGTCCCGGTCGTCGTCGAGCACGAGTTCGCGGCGCACCACCAGTTCGCTCGGATCACCCCGACCGCAGCGCTCGCGCTCCTCGCGGTAGTGGCGCAGCAGCGTGGCGAGCCGCTCGGGGGTCACGTGCGGCGGGATGATCCAGGCGTCGCCGAGTCGGGCCGCGCGCCGGGCACCGACCTTGTGCGGCCCCGCGCCGATCCAGATCTTCGGTCCGCCCGGCTGCACCGGGGGCAGGCTGATCTGTTCGCCGTCGATGCGGAAGTGCTTGCCGGCGTAGGCGGTGGTCTCGCCGGTCCACAGCGAGCGGACGATCTCGACGCTCTCCTCGAAGCGCTCAGCTCGTTCGTCCATCGGCACGCCGAACGCGGCGAACTCGTTCTCGCGATATCCCATGCCGAAACCGGCGATCGCGCGGCCGCCGCTGAGGTGATCGAGGGTGGCGAACTCCTCGGCCACGCCGACCGGATGACGCAACGGCAGGATGAACATGTTCGTCCCGAGGTACATGTCCCCCGCGTCGGCGGCCAGGGCGCTGAGCAGCGGCACCGGCTGCAGCGTCGGCATGTTGCCGAGATAGTGCTGCAGCACCCACACCGAGTCGATGCCGGCGTCGGCCGCGGCGCGCACCTGCTCGCGCAGCATCGCCACCCGGTCCGTCGCTCGGGTCCCGGGCGGGAAGTCGTTCATGATCGCCAAACCGAATTTCATGTCCCCGCCTCGGTCACATTCATGCTATTCATGCGCACCAATACGTGTAGAGTACTCGACGTGGCAGACGAACGCGAACGCCCCTCGACCGACTACGACGCCGTGGTCGTCGGCGCCGGATTCGCCGGCATGTACATGCTCCACCGGCTGCGCAACGCCGGGTACTCGGTGCGGGTGTTCGAGGCCGGCAGCGGCGTCGGTGGCACCTGGTTCTGGAACCGCTACCCGGGCGCGCGCTGCGACGTCGAGAGCCTCGAGTACTCCTACTCGTTCTCCGAGGAGTTGCAGCAGGAGTGGGAGTGGACCGAACGGTTCGCGACCCAGCCGGAGATCCTGCGCTACCTCAACCATGTCGCGGACCGCTTCGACCTGCGTCCGGACATCTCGCTCGAGACGACAGTGCTGTCGGCGACCTACGACGACGCGACGCAACGCTGGACCGTCGGTGTCGACGACGGCACCGACCTCGGGTCGGTCACCGCGCAGTTCGTCATCATGGCGTCCGGGTGCCTCTCGCAGGCGCGGGTGCCGTCGTTCCCGGGCCTCGATTCGTTCGTCGGACGCACGTTCCACACCGGTGACTGGCCCGTCGAGGGCGTCGACCTCACCGGCCAGCGGGTCGGCGTGATCGGCACCGGGTCGTCGGGCGTGCAGATCATCCCGCTGATCGCCGAGCAGGCGCGCGAGACCGTGGTGTTCCAGCGCACTCCGAACTTCACCATGCCGGCGCGCAATCAGCCGTTGACGGCGGACAAGGTCGCGTACTTCAAGGAGAACTACCCGCAGCTGCGGGCCAGGGCGCGCACCACCTCGAACGGCACGCTGCGTCACGTCCACGACGATCCCGCAACCGCGGCGTCGCCGGAGCTGATCCAGGAGCGCTACGAGGCGGGCTGGGAGTACGGCAGCAACGACATCATCGTCGCGTTCAACGACCTGACCCGGGTGCAGGAGTCCAACGACACCCTCGCCGACTTCCTGCGCGGCAAGGTGCGCTCGATCGTGTCGGACCAGAAGGTCGCGGCGGCGCTCACCGCGCAGGAGTACCCGGTCGGCGCGAAGCGCATGTGCCTGGGCACGGACTACTACGAGACGTTCAACCGCGACGACGTGGTGCTCGCCGACCTGCGGCTGCACCCGATCGACACGGTCACCCCGAACGGCATCCGCACCACCGAGCGCGAGTACGAACTCGACGTCATCGTCTTCGCCACCGGTTTCGACGCGATGACCGGCGCGATCCTGCGCGTCGACATCCATGGCCACGAGGGCCGCTCGCTGCGAGACGACTGGGCCGCAGGACCGCACACCTACCTCGGGGTCGCGAGTGCCGGCTACCCCAACCTGTTCTTCATCACCGGGCCGGGCAGCCCGTCGGTGCTGTCGAACGTGGTGGTCTCGATCGAGCAGCACGTGGAGTGGATCGCAGACCATCTCGAGTACCTGCGCAAGCACGACCTGTCCGTTTCGGAGGCCTCGACGCGAGCGCAGTCCGATTGGGTCGCGCACGTGAACGAGGCGGCCGGCCGCACCCTGATGCTCAAGGCAGCGTCGTGGTACCTGGGCGCGAACGTGCCCGGCAAGCCCCGGGTGTTCATGCCGTACGTCGGCGGGGTCGGCAACTATCGCAAGATCTGCGACGAGGTGGCCGAGGACGACTACCGCGGCTTCGCACTGTCCTGACCTGCCACCCCGACCCGACTCTTGCAACGCAGATGACGGAATTCCGACCCCGAAATCTCGTCGCTCATTGCAAGAGTGGAGGTTGGGCGCGAAGTGGAGCAGAGCGCGCAGGCCGCCTCAGGCTGGGTCGAGCAGGGCGGCCATGCCGGTGATCACCATGTCCAGGGCGGCGGCGAAGTCGTCGTCAGTAGCGAACGTCGCGTTCCAGTACTTGCGGGTGCGGTAGAGCGCCGGGAGGGTGGCGCGGTCGAACTCGCGGCGCAGGCCGGCGTAACCGTCGGCCCCGACCGGACCCTGCTCGGCGGTGACGCTGCGCTCGTTGAGCAGGCAGCCACGGGTGTAGGTCGACAGCGCGTGATAGGCGCGGGCGGCCTGCTGCGGGGTGAAGCCGGCGTCGAGCAGCACGCCGATCTGCCCGTCCATCCGCCGCTGGTGCTCCAGCACCGCGGCCGGTGAGTTGATCGTCTTCGCCCACCGCACGATGATCAGCTCGCACAGCACCGGATCGGCACGCAGGATGCGCCGGTACGCCATCCAGTAGGCGCGCACGTTCGCCTGCCAACTGCCGGTGGGCAGGGGCGGGAACAGCGCATTGAACTTCTCCAGCGCCCGGCCGTCGAGCGCCTGCAGGAGGTCCTCCTTGCGCCGGAAATGCCAGTACACGGCGGTCGGCCGCACGTCGAGGCGCCGGGCGACCATCGGGACGGTCAGCGCGTCGACCCCCACCTCGGCCACCGCGTCCAGGGCTGCGTCGGCGATCGTGTTCGCGTCCAACGTGCCGCGCGGCAACCGGGTCGCGGTCATGAGCCCTCGACCTGCCGCGCGAACCGTTGCGCCACCTCGAGGTACTCGCGGACCATGTCCTCCACGACCTGCCGGGCCGGGCGGACCTTCGTCATCAGGCCCACGCCCTGCCCGACGAAGTAGGTGGCCAACTCGCGTGCACCGGCTTCCTTCGCCGACGACCGGTTGATCCGCTGCACTGCCGACGCGGTGAGCATCGTCTGCAGCGGCATCGGCAGCGTCCCGGGTGAATCGCCGCTCTCCCATTCCTCGGTCCATGCGGTGCGCAGCATCCGCGCCGGCTTCCCGGTCAGCGACCGGGATCGCACAGTGTCCGACGACGAGGCAGCGAGCATCTTCTCGCGCACCACGGGATCGGTTTCGGATTCCGGAGTGGTCAACCACACCGATCCACACCACACGCCCTCGGCGCCGAGTGCCAAGGCCGCAGCCACCTGCGCGCCCGTGACGATCCCGCCCGCCGCAAGCACCGGCGTCGGCGCGACCTCCTCGACGATCTCCGGCACCAGGACCATCGTCGAGATCGACCCGGTGTGCCCGCCCGCCTCGGTGCCCTGCGCCACGACGAGATCGACGCCGGCAGCCCGTTGCCGCCGCGCGTGCTCGCGATTGCCCACCAGCGCAGCGACGACCACTCCCTCGGCTGTGCGCACGTTCGATCAGCGAGCGCGGCGGCGGGCCGAGCGCGCTGGCCACCAATCTGATCGGATGCGCGAACGCGACGTCGAGCAGTCGCTCGGCGGCATCCGGGGCGATGCTGATCTCGCCGGTGCGAACCGGCACGTCGGACGGCAGTGGCGGTACCTGATACCGGTCGAGCACGTCGTCGACGAAGGCCACGTGCGCCGCAGGGAGCACGTCGGTGTCGGCGAGGTTTGCCGGCAGGAGCAGGTCGACGCCGTACGACTTCCCCCGCACCTGCTCGTCGATCCAGGCGAGGTCGATCTCCAGCGATTCAGCGGTGTGCCCGGTGGCCCCGAGCACGCCGAACCCACCCGCGTTCGTGACGGCAGCGACCACATCGCGGCAGTGGCTGAACGCGAAGATCGGGAAATCCATGCCGAGCCGGTCGCAGATCGCTGTGCGCACGGTGCTCTCCTCAGCTGAAGCGGCGGGTGGCCTGTGCCTTGCGGACGTCGCGGAACGCGCACGCTGCGGTCGAGTTCGGGCTCCTTGGGCAGGCCGAGCAGTCGCTCGCCGATGATGTTGCGCTGCACCTGGTCGGTGCCGCCGCCGATCGAGCTGACGTACGCGGCGAACGCCGAGCGGTTGACCTCGGCGGGGATCGGGTGGTCCGGTCCGTCGAGCACCGACTCCGCGCCGAGCAGTTCGCTCGTCACTCGCACGCCGGAGTGCACGATGCGCGACATCGCCAACTTGCCGAGCGACGCGAGCGGTGAGGCGGCGCCCGGCCCGGCCTCGGCCCGGGCGCGCTGCGCGTTCCAGGCATTGACCTGTTCGTAGGTGTAGAGCCGGGCGATCTCCTGCCGGATGACGGGATCGCTGCCCTTGCCGAGCGATCGGGCCAACTCGACGTAGTCGGCGCCACCGACCTCCCGGGTCCAGGGCGACTCGCGGTCGGCCTGAGCCTGCTGCTCGGGCGTCCAGTCCGGGCGACGGTCGCCGGTGTTGCCTCCGGCCTTCGCGCCCATGATGAGCCGCTCGAAGCCGAGCGCGGTCTGCAGCGTGCGCCAGCCCTCGTGCACGTCGCCCAGCCGATTGGCATCCGGCACCCGGGCGCCGTCGAGGAACACCTCGTTGAACTCGGCGCCGCCGGTCACCTGGTGGATCGGCCGGACCTCGACGCCGTTCTGTCGCATCGGAAACCAGAAGAACGTGATGCCGCGGTGCTTGGGCACGTCCCAGTCCGAGCGCGCCACCAGCATGCCGTGGGTGGCCTCCAGTGCGTTCGACGTCCACACCTTCTGACCCGTGATCACCCAGTCGTCACCGTCGCGATCGGCGCGGGTCTGCAGCGCGGCGAGGTCCGACCCTGCGCCCGGTTCGCTGTAGAGCAGGCACCCGCGATGCTCGCCGAAGCGCGAGTGGGCGGACGAACGCGTCCTTCTGTTCCTTCGTGCCGTGCGCCAGGATCGTGTTCGCGTACAGGTTCATGACGTCGATGCCGGTGCCGGTTGCCCCGACCGCGGCGAACTCCTCGTCGACGATCTTTCGCGCGTCGGCGTCGAGACCGCGGCCGAAGTACTCGACCGGCCAGGTCGGCGCGGCCCATCCGGACTCGACCACGCGTCGCCGCCACTCGTCGTGCGGCAGGTCGCGATCCCAGTTGTCCGCCAGCCAGTCCCGGACCTCGGCGCGGATGTCGTCGCTCATCTCGATCTCCTGTCCGGTCACAGGCCCAGTGCCGTCGCAAGCCGATCACGGTGCACGCTCGGCGCGCCCCACAGTTGCTTGGCCGATTTCGCGCGCCGGTAGTACAGGTGGCAGGGGTGCTCCCAGGTGAACGAGATGCCGCCGTGCACCTGCATGTTCAGCGCCGCGGTGTCGAAGAACACGTCCGAGCAGAACGCCTTCGTCAACGGCACCACAGTGGCGAGCTCCTCGCCGGCGTCGTCGGCCGCCCACGCGGCGTAGTAAGCGGCCGAACGAGCGGATTCGACGTCGAGCAGGGCATCGGCGCACATGTGCTTGACGGCCTGGAAGCTGCCGATCACCCGGCCGAACTGCACGCGCTCCTTGGCGTAGGCGACGGCCATGTCGAGCGCGGCGCTCGCGCCGCCGACGGCCTCGGCGGCGGCCAGCACACACGCCGCGTCCAGCACTCGAGCAAGCACCTGCGCGCCGTCGGCCACATCGCCGAGCAACCGCGCGGGTGCGTCGTCGAATTCGACGACGGCCAGCCGACGGGTGAGGTCGAAGCCGGTGACCGGTTCGACGCGCACCTGCGGCGCGTCGCTGCGCACGGCGAACAAGGCGACGTCCGAGCCGGTGCGGGCCGCGACGATGAGCTGGTCGGCAACGTGCGCGTCGACGACGTAGTGCTTGGTGCCGCGCAGCGTCCAGCCGCCGGCGGCCGCGACCGCCGTGCAGCGCAGCGCGTCCTCGGCCCACCGCCCGTCGGCCTCCGCGATCGCGAGGGTCGCGACGATGTCGCCGGCCGCGATACCGGGCAACAGGTCGGCCTGCGCGCCTTCGTCACCGCAGGCCAGCAGCGCCAACGACGCCAGCGCGGTCGAGGTGAACGGCCCGGAGTACAGCGCCCGGCCCAACTGCTCGGCCACGATCGCCAGTTCGACCATCCCGGCGCCGGAGCCGTCGAACCGCTCGGGCACGACGAGTCCCGGCAACCCGAGCTCGGTGGCCATCCGGGTCCACACCGCCGGGTCGAACCCGGTCGCGGTGTCGAACGCCTTGCGCAGTTCGGCCTCGCCGAGGGCGGCGCCGGCGAACGAGCGCACCGCGTCGCGCAGCGCATCCTGCTCGGCGGTGAATGAGAAGACCATCGGTGCTCCGTCCGCCATACTGTCGACTCAACAGTTGCGGCCAAGGTAAGCCCCGGCCGAGGCAACTGGCAAGCTCCGGGTGAGGCCACTCACGCAACCGTTGACGTTACTGTTGCGTGCTCAGTATGTTCGCCGCACACCGCACGAACGGAGGTCCGGATGCCGCCAGAGGCTGCGCGTGATCGGCTTCCGCTCGACGGGGTGCGCGTACTCGACCTCACCGACGGCCCGGGCGCGATGACCGGCCGGCTGCTGGCCGATCTCGGCGCCGACGTGCTGCTGGTCGAACCGCCGGGAGGTGCGCGAGCCCGCGCCGCGGCACCACTCGTCGACGAGGTCAGCCTCCCGTTCCTCACCCAGAGCGTGAACAAGCGCCGGGTGGAGATCGACTGGACTACGCCGGCCGGTCGTGACGAGCTCCTCGCCCTCGCCGCCGACGCCGACGTCCTGCTCGAGAGCCTGGCACCGGGTCGGCTGGTTGCCGCCGGACTCGGCGCCGCCGCACTGCACGCCGTGAACCCGCGCCTGGTGATCACCTCCGTGACCGATTTCGGGCAGACCGGCCCCTACCGCGACTGGGCCGGCACGGACTGGGTGCACCTCGCACTGTCCAGCGTGCTCTCGCGCTCGGGCAGTCCGGGCCGGCCGCCGCTCATGCCGCCTGGCCGCCTCGCCGCCGAACACGCCGGCGCGCAAGCGGCGTGGGCCACCATGGTCGCCTACTGGTCGGCGCTGGGAACCGGCCAGGGCGAGCACGTCGACGTCTCGGTGTTCGAGGCCACGATGCAGAGCCTCGACTCCGCCTGGGGCATGGGCGGGACGGCCACCGGGGGCATGCCGGCGAGCGACCTGCCGCCCGGCCGCCCCGACGTCAGTTACCTGTATCCGATCTTCCCGTGTGCCGACGGCCACGTCCGGCTCGTGATGTTGGCGAAGCGGCAGTGGCGCGCGATGTTCGACTGGCTCGGCAGTCCGGCCGAGTTCGCCGACCCCAGGTACGACACGAACGCGGCCCGCTTCGGCGACCGCGACCGGCTCTACCCGCTGATCGCAGCATTGTTCGCCGACCGAAAGCACGACGAGGTCATCGACGAAGCGCAACAGCGCGGCATCCCGATCGAGGCGGTGAAGCCCGCCTCCGAGGTGCTGGTCGACGAACATCTGCAGGCGCGTGGCGCGTTCGTCGACGTGCAGTTGCCGTCCGGGCGCGCCGGCCGCATGCCGCACGGTCTGGTCGAGGTGGGCGGGCGACGCGTCGGCTTGCGCGCCCTGCTCGACGAGTCGGGCACCGAGCGGGGATTCCGCACCCGCTCGGCGGCGATCGAGATCGGCGCGCAGGCATCCCGTAGCGCCGATCCCGGTCCGTTGTCCGGGCTGCGCGTGCTCGACCTCGGGGTGATCGTGGTCGGAGGTGAGACCGGCCGGTTGTTCGCCGACCTCGGTGCGGACGTCATCAAGGTCGAATCGCGCGCCTTCCCCGACGGCTCTCGCGCCGCCGCGCCGCTCGGCACGCTGAGCCCGACCTTTGCCTGGGGGCATCGGAACAAGCG
Organism: uncultured Actinomycetota bacterium; assembly: GCA_963850835.1. Classification (GTDB taxonomy): domain Bacteria; phylum Actinomycetota; class Actinomycetes; order Mycobacteriales; family Jatrophihabitantaceae; genus Jatrophihabitans. Next base: position 71,608 of record CAWKNB010000022.1, read on the forward strand.
CAGCCTCGGTATCGATCTGCGAAATCCGCAGGGTCGACAGCTCTTCCTGGACCTGGTGGCGGTCAGCGACATCGTGCTGAGCAACTTCAAGCCCGGCACGATGGAGTCACTCGGACTCGGCTTCGACGAGCTCAGCACCGTCAACCCGGAGATCGTCACTGTCGACTCCAGCGCACTGGGCAGTACCGGACCGGCGAGCCGACGCATGGGCTACGGACCACTGGTCCGCGCCCGCTCCGGCGTCACGAGTCTTTGGCGCTACCCGGACGACCCCGGGGGCTTCTGCGATGCCATCACGATCTATCCGGATCACACCGGCGCCCGGGTCGGCGCAGCGGCCGCGCTCGCGGCGCTGATCGCGGCCCGCGCCACCGGCCGCGGCACCACGGTGAGCATCGCGCAGGCCGAGGTGATGCTCGGCCAGTTCGCCGCCGAGTTCCTGCGCGAGTCGGTCGAACCCGGTTCGCTCGTCGCGGTCGGCAACAGCGGCGAGTTCGACGCTCCGTGCGGCGTCTACGCCTGCGCCGGTGAGGACCAGTGGTGCGTGGTGTGTGTGCGCGACACCGACGATTGGCACCGGCTGCGCGTGACGATCGGCGCGGACGACCTCGCCGCCGACAGCGACCTCGACACGGCCGCGGGCCGGATCGCGCGTCGCGCCGACCTCGACGCCCGGGTGGGCGCCTGGACCGCCGAACGCTCCCCCACCGACGTCATGACGACGCTGCAGGCGATCGGCGTGCCGGCGGCCATGATGATCCGCGTACCCGAGCTGCTGACCGATCCGCAGCTGCTCGCGCGTGATTTCTTCACCACCATGCACCAGCCCCAGCTCGGCGATCTGCCGAGCGAGAGCCGCCCGGCCACCTTCGACCGGATCCGTGTCTCGCCGCCGCGTCCCGCGCCGCTGCACGGCGAGCAGACCCGCGAGGTCGTCCGCGAGGTGCTCGGTCTGGCCGACCCACAGATCCAGCAGCTCATCGACTCCGGTGTGCTCGAGGAGTCCGACATGCCTATCGAACCCGCAGGAGCGTGAACATGACCCATACCCTCGCCGATCTCGATCCGCGTACACCGGTCCTCGTCGGCGGCGGACAAGCCGCCGACATGCTGAACTCGCCCGACTACCAGGCGCTCTCGCCCGTCGGGCTGGCCGCGACCGCGGCGCAGCGCGCGCTCGACGACACCGGCGCGGACCCGGCCGCGGTGGCCGCCGCGATCGACACCGTCGGCGGCGTGCGGCAGTTCGAGACCTCCACGCCGATGGCGGTCGCTCCGCTGGGCCGAGCCGACAACTTCCCGCGCGCGGTGGCGGCGCGGATCGGCGCCGACCCGCGCCGCGCCATCCTCGAGGTGTCCGGCGGCCAGGCACCCCAGCACCTCATCACCGAGCTCGCCGCTTCGATCGCGGCCGGCGAGACCGAGGTCGCGCTCGTCTTCGGCGCCGAAGCGATCTCCACCGTGCGCAACTTCGCCAAGGCCGAGGACAAGCCCGACTGGACCGAGACGGTCGGCGGCAGCCTCGACGACCGCGGCTACGGACTCGCCGGTGTCGCGTCACCGCACCTGGCCGCGCACACCCTGGCCGACGGCCCGGGCCAGTACGCCTTGTTCGACAACGCCCGACGCGCACGGCTCAAGCTCACCCGGGACGAATACGCCGCCGAGATGGGGGCACTGTTCGCGCCGTTCACGAAGGTCGCGGCGCGCAACCCCTACGCGTCGGCACCGGTGGAGCGGTCGGCCACCGAACTCGTGACGCCCACCGACGCCAACCGGATGATCGCCGACCCGTACCCGCGCTACCTGGTGTCCCGCGATCAGGTGAACCAGGGCGCGGCGGTGGTGCTGATGTCGGTGGCCGCGGCCCGTCGCCTCGGCATCGCCGAGGATCGCTGGGTGTTCCTGCACGGCCACGCCGATCTGCGCGAGCCGCCGCTGCTGCGCCGGCCCGACCTCAGCGGCAGCAGCGCCGCGATCGTGGCCAGCGAGGCCGCGCTGGAGATGGCCGGGCAGTCGATGTCGGACATGTCGACCATCGACCTGTACAGCTGCTTCCCGATCCCGGTTTTCAACATCGCCGACGCGTTCGGCATCGCCGCCGACGACCCGCGGGGCATGACGCTGTCCGGTGGCCTGCCGTTCTTCGGCGGGGCCGGCAACAACTACTCGATGCACGCGGTCGTCGAGACCCTCGATCGGGCCCGCAGCGCGCCGGGCACCTTCGGCTTCGTCGGCGCCAATGGGGGGACGCTGTCCAAGTACTCCGTCGGCGTCTACTCCACCACGCCGGCGCCGTGGCGCGCCGACCACAGCGCGTCGCTGCAGGCCGAGCTCGACGCGCGGCCCACCGTCGAGGTCGCCCGGCACCCCGAGGGTCCGGCGACCTTGGAGACCTACACCGTGCGCCATACCCGCGACGGCAAGCGCAGTGCCGTGGTGATCGGCCGTCTCGACGCCGATGGCCGGCGCTTCGTCGCCACCCTCGCGCCCGGCGCCGACGACCTGCTGGAACTGCTCGGCAATGGTGAACCGTTCGGTGCGGCGATCTACGTCCGCGCCCTCCCCGAGGGCAACCGGGTCGCGTCGACGAAGGCGCAGATGGACGAGCTGCTCCCGGTCCGCGCGCCGGGATTCCGCGACGACTACGAATACGTGCTGGTGCGGCGCGACGGTCACCTGCTCGAGGTGACGATGAACCGCCCGGATGCGCTCAACGCCATCCACCCGCCGGCCAATGCGGAGCTCGACGAGGTGTTCGACGCCTACTTCGCCGACCCGGACCTGTGGGTCGCGATTCTCGTCGGTGCGGGCGATCGCGCGTTCTCCGCCGGCAACGATCTCGTGTGGTCGGCCAGCGGGAAGCCGATCACCGTCCCGCTCAACGGGTTCGGCGGATTGACGAATCGCCCCGAGCTACCGAAACCGGTGATCGCCGCGGTGAACGGCTACGCGATGGGCGGCGGCTGCGAGATCGCGCTCGCCTGCCACCTGATCGTCGCCGACGAGAACGCGAAGTTCGCACTGAGCGAGGTACGGGTGGGACTGGTGGCCGGCGCCGGCGGCCTGGTGCGGTTACCGCGCACCATCCCGCCGAAGGTCGCCACCGAGATGATCCTCACCGGCCGCCGCGTCGGCGCCGCGGAGGCACACGAGTGGGGTCTGGTCAACCGCGTGGTCGACGCGGGATCCGCGTTGACCGGGGCGCGGGAACTCGCCGCCGAGATCCTGGCCGGCTCACCCACGTCGGTGCGCATCTCGCTGCAGATCATGCGGGAGGCGGCCGGCATCGCCGACACGATCGACGCGGTGAACCGCGACACCGACACGATCGACGACCTGCTGATCACCGAGGACGCGCAGGAAGGGCCGGTCGCATTCGCGCAGAAACGTCCGCCGAACTGGCGCAATAGATAGAGTCACGGCATGTGGTACGTCGGAGGCATCGCCATCGGAGTCGTGCTGATCATCGCGTTGATCGCCGTGGCGATGCGCGGGGGGATCAACCGGACCCAGCCGCAGCGCAGTGCAACGCGGAGCAGGCGCCGGCGGCGCAAGTGACGGCCGGCTAGTCAGAACGGCGTCGGAATGCGTCGCAGCGGCGCGTCGGGACGGCGGTAGCCCCTCGGCCGCTGCCGTTTCGGCAGCGTCACGGTGCGCTGTTCCAGCGGCTCGTACGGCACCTGACTCAGCAGGTGGGTGATGATGTTGAGTCGGGCCCGTTTCTTGTCGTCGGTGTCGGCGATGTACCACGGTGCCCACGTTGTGTCGGTTGCGGCCAGCATCGCGTCACGCGCCCGGGCGTAGTCGTACCAACGGCTGTACGACTTCAGGTCCAGCGCCGACAGCTTCCAGACCTTACGCGGGTCGTTGATGCGACTCTCGAGGCGTCTCGTCTGCTCATCGGCGCTGACCTCGAGCCAGTACTTGATCAGCAGGATCCCGGAATCGACCATCGCCTTCTCGACAGCGGGAACCTGCTCCAGAAACCGGATCGTCTCCTCCGGCTTGCAGAACCCCATGACGCGTTCGACGCCGGCCCGGTTGTACCAGCTACGGTCGAAGATCACGACCTCGCCGGCGGCCGGAAAGTGCGGAATGTAGCGCTGGATGTACATCTGCGACTTCTGTCGCTCGGTCGGCGTCGGTAGGGCGACCACCCGGAACACGCGTGGGCTCACGCGTTCGGTGATGCGCTTGATCGTGCCGCCCTTGCCCGCGGTGTCCCGGCCCTCGAAGACGATGCAGACTTTGGCACCGGACTTCTTCACCCACTCCTGCATGGCGACGAGCTCACCGTGCAACACCCGCATGTGCTGTTCATACGGTTTGCGCTTCATCTTCTTCGTCACCGCGCTTCACCTCCGCGACGCTGCCGATGGTCGGCCCGCAGCAGCTTGTCGAGTTCGACCACGACCGGCGTGACGAGCGCCAGACCGAGGCAGGCGAGCCACTGTGGCCCGGTGAGCGGCTGGGTGAGCAGGCCTTTCTGCAAGCCGTCCAGCTGGGTTGCCAGCACGGTGAGGGCAACCGGGATGGACAGGATCGCCATTGCCTTGAGCACCGGCGGCAACAACCCGCTGGACGGGTCGCGGCGCATCACGAGGGCGCTGAACGTCGCCGACAGACACATCACCACGAACGCCATCGTCATCGAGGCACTCGGCTCCTTGACGTGTAGCGTGTCCGGCCCGAAAGCGAGCGGCACGAACGCCGCCAGGAAGCGGGTGCCGCCGTAGATCACCCACCGGATGACCGCAGGCCGATTGCTGATGGGGACCTTCGGGTCTCGGGGCGCCCGGCGCATGAGTCCGGGATCCGGCGGATCGACGGCGATCACGACCACGCCGAACACGACCACGAAGAACGCCACGAACAACACCATGAGGGGTGTCAGCGCTACCCCGTCATTCAGGTCGAACACGGTCGCGGCGAGGAAGAGCAGGACCAGTGCGAGCAGCTGGCTCATCTGGAACCGTACGTACGCGACGATCTTGTCGTACACGGTGCGGCCGAGTTCGATCGCATGCACCAGCGTGCCGAAGTTGTCGTCGGTCAGGATCATCCGCCCGGCCTGCTTGGTCACTTCGCTGCCGCTACCCATCGCCACGCCGATGTCGGCCTGTTTGAGCGCTGCAGCATCGTTGACCGCATCGCCGGTCATCGCGACGATCAGGCCCTGCTGCTGCATCACCCGGGCGAGGCGGAGCTTGTCCTGCGGAGTGACCCGGCCGAACACGTGCAGCTGCGGCAGCCGTTCCTTGAGTTCGGGATCAGAAAGCTTCGCCAGTTCGGCGCCGCTGATGGCGCCAGGCCCGAGGCCGAGCGACTCCCCGATCGCCTCTGCCGTCACCGCGTGATCGCCGGTGATCATCCGCACGTCGATGCCGGCGCTCAGGGCCGTCTGGACGGCGGCCTTGGCCTCTTTGCGCAGCGGGTCGATGATGCCGACCATGCCGTAGAAGCCGAGCTCTCTGCGTCAGCGACATCGGGTCGTCTGCCATCGCAGCGCGGTCGTGGGCATCGATGGTCCGCGCTGCGAAGGCGAGCACCCGCAGCCCCTTGGCAGCGAGCCGGTTGTTCGCTGCTTCGATCTCGGCGCGAGCCGTTTCGATGGGGATCTGTTCGCCGCGCAGGGGGCCGCCCGCGTAGCTGCATCGGGCGAGCACGACGTCGGGCGCACCCTTGACGATTTCGAGCACATGCCGTTGTCCGTCGAGATCGGCCTCGTGGAAGGTGGCCATGAACTTGTACTCGGAGTCGAACGGCACCTCGGCGAGCCGGGGGTAGGCCCGCCGGGTCTCTTCCGCGTCGACACCCAGCTTCGCGGCGAGCACCACGAGTGCCGCCTCGGTGGGGTCGCCGACGACATCTCCGTCGTCGCTGACCGTCGCGTCGCTGTCCAGACACAAGCCGAGCGCAAGCCTGGTGAAGTCGGGGGTAGGGGTGCCGGCGACGGCGCGGATGGCGCCGCTCTTGTCGTAACCCTGGCCGTCGACGGTGAACCAGGTGCCCGCCGCGTAGAGCGTCGACACCATCATCTGGTTCATCGTCAGGGTGCCGGTCTTGTCGGTATTGATGGCGCTGGTGGCCCCCAGCGTCTCGACGTCGGTGAGGTTCTTGACCACGGCCTTGGCGGCCGCGAGCTGCTTCGCGCCGTATGACAACAAGGCGGACACGAAGGCCGGCATACCGGTCGGGATCGCCGAGATCGCCATCGCGGTGCCCAGCAACATGACCTGGGAGAACGGAATACCCCGGAACAGCGCCACGACGACGATCACGGCCACCGCCGACCAGGCAATGGTGCCGAGCACCTTCGTGAGCTGGTCGAGCTCGCGCTGCAACGGCGAACGGGTGCGCTTGACCTCCGTCAGCATCGACGCGATGCGACCCATCTCGGTCTGCATCCCCGTGGCGGTGACGACCACGGTCGCGGTCCCCCGGGTCACCGAGGTGTTCTGGAACAGCATGTTCGTGCGGTCGCCGAGTGCGACGTCAGGACCGGTGAGGACGTCGGGGCCCTTGCTCACCGGCGCGCTCTCGCCAGTGAGGGCCGCTTCCTGCGTCTCGAGGGTGGCCGAGTGCAGGATGCGCGCGTCGGCCGGCGCGATGTCGCCCGCCTCGATCTGCACGACGTCACCCGGGACGAGATCGGTGGCCGCCACCATCGCCACGGAGCCGTCGCGCACGGCTCGACTGTGCGGCACCTGCATCCGCGACAGCGCATCGACGCTGGCCCGAGCCTTCAGCTCCTGCCGGGTGCCGAGGACGAGGTTCAGAACCACGAGCAGCGCAACGGTGATGGCGGTCGGGATCTGCCCGATCACCAGGCTGATCACGGTCACCGCGATCAACATGAGGTTCATCGGATCGCGCAGCTGTGCGACGGCGAGACGCCACAGCGACGGCGGCGGGTCACCGCGCAACTCGTTCGGTCCGTAGCGCTCGCGTCGGCCCGTGACCTCTGCGCTGGTGAGGCCACTGTCCGCGTTGGTGCCGAGATCTGCGACGACGTCCGCCGCGGTGCGCAGGTAGGGCGGCGGGCCGGACGTCACTTCGGCTGGCGCGCTCGCCGCTGCGTGCGGCTGTTCGGTGGCGCCCACGCGGCCGATGGTCTCAGCGATCGGGGTGGCTGCAAACTACCCCGCCCCGGGTGGTCGGGCCCACCCAGGAAGCTGTTGACATGACCGGATGACACCGCTTGCCGGTTCGCTCGCGCGTCGGGTGCCGTTGATCGGCGTGCTGCGCGGATATCAGCGGCGTTGGCTGCGAGGGGATCTGATCGCAGGTCTGACGGTTGCGGCGTTGATCGTGCCGAAGAACCTCGGGTATGCGGGCATTGCGGGCATCCCACTGCAGAACGGGCTCTACGCTGCGGCCGCCGGCGCGATCCTGTATGCGGTGTTCGGCACGAGCCGGCAGATCTCGATCGGGCCGAGTTCCGGTCTCGCCGCGGTGGCAGCGAGCGCGGTGGTGGCTTCCGGCATCAGCGACGAGGTCGATGTCGCGACGTTCGTCGCCGGGATCACCCTCGCCTCCGGGATCGTGTTTCTGCTGCTCGCGGTCTTCCGGATGGGTTGGATCGCCCAGTTCCTGTCGCGCGCGGTCGTCACCGGGTTCCTGTTCGGCGCCGCGGTGGACGTCGTCATCGGCGAACTGCCGAAACTGACCGGCACGAAGGTCAGCGGCAAGAACGCCCTGGCCGAGCTGTGGTCCTGGTTCGGCACGCTGCACGAAGCAGATGTGGCCACGGTGATCGTCGGGCTCGTCTCACTCGTCGTGGTGTTCGGTCTGCGCCGGATTGCGCCGCAGGTTCCCGGCGCGCTGGTGCTGGTGGTCGGCGGGTTGGTCGCCTCGTGGTCGCTGGATCTCGGCGAGCACGGCGTCGCCCTGGTCGGCGACGTGCCACGTGGCCTCCCGACGGTGGCGGTGCCGGATGTCGGGTTGATGTGGGATCACGCCGGTGTCGTAGCGGTCGCGGCGGTCGCTCTCGTCCTGATCGGGTTCTCCCAGACTGCTGGTGACGCTCGTGCCTTCGCCGCGAAGCACCGGTACCAGATCGACATCGACCAGGAGTCGTTGGCGCAGTCGGCGGCCAACATCGGTTCGGGCCTGGTGCACGGCATGCCGGTGTCGACCAGCTTGTCCGCCAGCTCCCTCAACGACCACTCCGGAGCGCGCACCGGGGTCGCGTCGCTGACGTCGGGCATCACCGTGGTGCTCACGCTGCTCGTGCTCGCGCCGCTGTTCTCCGATCTGCCGAAGCCGGTCCTCGCGGCGCTGATCATCGAGGCCGTGGTGATGGGGATGATGGACATCCCGCAGCTGCGGCGATTGTTCCGGGTGCAGCGTTTCGACTTCTGGATCGCGGTGGCCGCGATCGTCGCGACGGTGCTCGTCGGGGTGCTCGCCGGGGTGGCGATCGGGGTGGCGCTCTCGCTGCTGTGGCTCATCTCGGTCGCGACGCGGCCGGCGATCCCGCAGCTGGCTCGCGAGCCGGGCACGCAGGTGTTTCGCGAACTGGCGCAGCACGCGGACGACGAGCAGGTGCCGGGCGTCGTCGTGTTGCGAATGGACGGCGGCCTGTACTTCGCCACGGCGGACGCGCTGGAGGACCGGGTACGCGAAGTCGTGGAGTCCTCTGCACCGACGGACGGGATCGTGCTCGACTTCGGCGGGATCGACTTCATCGACTCGCAGGGCTCGCAGAAGTTGGGTGAGATCGCGCGATTCGCCGACGATGCGCAGGTCATGCTCCGGTTGGCCCGGGTCAAACCGGTCGTGATCGCGGTCTTGGAACGCGACGGTGTCCTTGATCTCATCGGCCGCGACCGGTTGCACGGCAACGTGTTCCGGGCCGTAGCGGCCCACCTCGCCGACACTCGACCGGCGACCTAGCTTTCTCGGCGCACGAACCACCCGGCCGCGGCTCGTGCGGTGACACCATGGGCGAGCACGGACAACCCGATGGTGAACGCGACGACGCGAGCGATCGGCTGGGCGGTGTCGGCAGGCAACTGCTCGATCGCGATGATCGCGAAGACGATCGAGGCAAGGCCGCGCGGGCCCAGCCAACCGACCAGGGCGATCGATGCGGCGTCCGCACCGGTCCCCTTCGACGCGATCGCGACCGGAAGCATGCGCACGACGGTCAGGCTCAGCACGGCGTAGAGGGCGACCTGCCAGCTCAGTGCGTGCAGCGCGACGGGGAGGAGCACCGCGCCGAACAGGAACCACACCGCGAACCCGAGCAGCAGCCCGACCTGGCGAGTGAGCTCGAGTACCTGTCGACTCTCTCGTTGCGCCAATCGCGCGCCGAACGCGAGCCCGGCGACGAACGCCGCGATGAAGCCGTTGCCGTGCAGTTCGACGGACACCAGATACGCAATCAGCGCCAGGCTGAGCGCCGCGATCGGCTCCTCGTCGCGGATCGACCACCGGTGCCGGTCGGCGAAGTGCAACGCCCAGCCTCCTCCGCCGCCGACCGCGAGCCCGACCGCTGCCGCGACCACGAGTTCGACGAGGAAATGAACGTGCCCGGCCTCGCCGCCGGCCAGGCCGATGAGCAGCAACACGACCGGCGTTGCGAGGCCGTCGTTCAACCCGCTCTCCACGTTGATCGTCTGCCGGATCCGGTCCGGGATGCGGTCGTCCTCCAGGACCGAGGCGCCGAGCGCGGCGTCGGTCGGGGCGAGCGCCGCGGCCACCACGCCGATCGCCGCCAAGCCGAGACCCGGCAGCATCGCCGCGCCGGTCAGGAAACCCGCGGCAATCGTCAGCGGCAGCCCGATGAGCAGCAGCTGGGCGGGCCAGCGCCAACGGGTCCGAAACCACCCGAACCCGACCGTCGAGGCGTCGGCGAACAGCACCAACGCCAGCGTGATCTCCACGACCGACCGGACGCTCGACGCGTCGACGTCCACCGTCAACACCGGGTTGCTACCGGCCGTCAGGACCCACCCGGCCAGCGACAACACGATCGGCGCCGTGACACTGCGGTGGGTCAGCCGCCGCGATGCCAGCACCCAACCGAGTGCAACGCACAGCACCACGATCGCGGCGATCATCGCCCGCGCCTACGAGTCGACTGAGTCGTCGCAGCTGCCGGGCCTACGTCCGGGCCCACCCTCAGATGCCGAGCAGCTTGGCCTTGGCCGCAGCGAATTCCTCGTCGGTGAGCAGTCCCTTGGTCTTCATGTCGCCGAGGCGCTCGAGTTCGTCGCTGACCCCTCCGGCCGGTGCGGCGGCGGGCGGCGGCGGCGCGTACTGCTGTGGCGGCGGGGCGTACTGCTGCTGTGGCGGCGGGGCGTACTGCTGCTGCGGCGGCGGGGCGTACTGCTGCTGCGGCGGCGGGGCGTACTGCTGCTGCGGCGGCGGGGCGGCGTATTGCTGCTGCGGTGCTGGTTGCGCTTCGGCGTCCTTCTCGGCCCAGCGGCGACCTTGCCGTCTCGACACCCGGTTCGAGACCACCGTGGCGGTACCGGCGACGGCGGCGGTGCGGGCCAGCCCGCGGATGAGTCCCATGTCGCGCCTCAGCCGTTCGCGCCGCGGACCGCGTCGACCACAGGTGCCGGCACCCGGGCCTGGTCGACGAGCTGCCCTCCGGCACTGGTCACTGCGTTGATGAACGGGATCGCCCACAGGTTCTCGACGGCGACGACCGCGATCGAGTTGCCCGGCTCGAGTGCGGCGGCGACGTCCTCGACGTCCTCGGCATCGAGCAGGCCGCCACCGAGTTGGCCGTCGAGATCGACGAACGCGGGTTCGAGAGACGGGCCGAGCCCGGCGAGTTCGACCGAACCGACACTGCCGTCGACGTCCTTGTACACGAACAGCAGATCGATCACTCGGATCAGGTCACGGACGACCAGGTCCCGCAGCGCCGGCCCGATCTCGCCGTTGAACTGGTTGCCGGGAAAGTTGAGCATGACGATGTCGATCGGACCGCTTTCTCCGGTGCTCATCGATGAGGACTCCTTGTGTCGTGGTGGGACGAACGCGAGCCGATCATGACGCCGGCACGGGTGATCCCGCCTCACCCCCGCCCGGGTGGGTTGCGGCGCCGACGACCTTCGGAACTACCCGTAACCGAGTAGTCCGCGGTGGCTGGTCATCAGTCCATGCTGGGACGAGTAACCCGCCCGAGGAGCCTTGAGCCGATCACGATGAATGCCGACCGCCACAATTTGCGTGGGCTGCGCACCGATCTGGTGGAATACCTGATCATCGCCATGCCCAGTGTGGCGTCGCTGTCGGACGTCACCGTCCCGCTGGCCGGGCTGGTCGATGCGGGGCTGGTTCGCATCGTCGACGTGGTCGTGCTTTCCAAGGACGCCGACGGTGCGGTCGACGTCCTCGAGGTCGACGCGGTGGCCCAGCTCGTCGCGCTGCGCAAGATCGACGGAGAGGCCGGCGCGCTGCTCAGCGATCACGATCTGCAACTGGCCTCCTTGGCGCTGCGGCCGGGGACTGCCGGCATCGTGCTGGTCACCGAGGGGCGCTGGGCCCAGCCACTCGCCGAGGCCGCCGTCCGCGGCGGGGGTCAGATCGTGGCCGGGGAGCGCATCCCGGCCGCGCGAGTCGACGCCGCGCTCGCCGACCTCGACGACACGTTCCCCGAGTGAGGAAGGGCTCCACCCATGAAGCAGATGACCGGTTCTCGACGCCACCGCCACGACCTGCTCGTCCGCCCACCGTGCGGCGCGCCCGAGGGGGATCTCGGCTGGGCGGACGGGCTGGTCGACCCGGTCGCCCAACTCCGCGAGCTGGCCGACCTGCGCAGCCCGCGGATTGCTCAGCGATGAACAGTTCGAAGCGCAGAAGGCCAAGGTCGCCCGCGCCTGAGCACCGCTGGTCAGGTGGACACCGGCCACACCGTGCCCGAGACCCGGCCGTAGGCGAGCACCGCGGACTCCACCGACGGGTAGAAGTGCTCCGAGTCGATGGTGCGCGTCAATTCGTAGCGTTCGATCTTCTCCCGCACCCGGTCCTTCATCTCGGCGAACACGAGCGAGGTGCCGTCCTTGTTCAACGCCTCGTCCAGATCGCGCAGGATGTCCGCCGCGGTCGGATCGACGTCGGTCATCGGCTCGGCGGCGATGATGATCCACTTCGGACGCGGAGTGCGCGCTGCCAGCACCCGGACGTGGTCGCGGAAGTTCTTGGCGTTCGCGAAGATCAACGGCGCGTCGAAACGATAGATCACCAGACCGGGCAGTTGTTGCGCGTCCGGGTGCGTGCGCAGGTCGTGGTAGCCACCGAGCTCCGGCACCCAGCCGAGCACGGCCTGGTAGGGCTGCCAGGCCCGCCGGAACACGGTCAGGATGGACAGCCCGACGGCGATGCCGATACCCGGGCAGCACCCCGAGCAACGCGACGGCGAGGAAGGCGGTCAACGAGATCGCGAATTCGGTGCGCCGCTGGTGCCAGAGCCGCACCGTTCCCGGGATGTCGGCCAAGGAGATCGACGCGCTGATCACCACGGCGGCCAGCGCCGGCTGCGGCAGGTTCTTGAACAGGCCGGGCAGGAACACGATCATCAACGCGATCAGCAGGGCGCCGACCACGCCGGTGAGTTGCGTCTTCGCGCCGGAGCGCTCGGCGACCGCGGTGCGTGACCCGCTCGTGCTGATCGGGAAGCCCTGGAACAGCCCTGCGGCGATGTTCGCTGCGCCGATGCCGGTCATTTCCCGGTCGCCGCGAATCTCTTGTCCGGTGCGGGCCGCGAACGACGTCGCGGTGGAGATCGTGTCGGCCAGCGAGACGATCGCGATCGCCGCCGCACCGATCACGAGCGGGCCGACATCGGACAGCTTGATCGAGGGCACCGTGAACGGCGGAAACCCCTTCGGCAGAACGCCGACGAGATCGACGCCGTGGTCCTGGAGCGAGAACACGGTCGTGGCGACGATCGCGCCGACCACCATCACCAGCACTGCGGGCACCTTCGGCAGCCATCGTTGCAACAGCAGGATCAAGGCGATTCCGGAAACCCCGAGCACCGCCGCGGCCGGCACCACCTTGCCGTCGGCCACCCCCGAGACGAATTTCCGCAGTTCGTCGATGAATCCGTCAGCGTCCACGCTGAACCCGCACAGCTTCGGAAGCTGGCCGACGACGATCGTGAGGGCCAGGCCGTTCATGTATCCGATGACCGTGGGCTTCGACAGCAGGTCCGCGATGAATCCCAGATGGGCGATCCCGGCGACGACCAGGATGACGCCGACCATGAGCGCGAGCATCGACGACAGCGCGATTGCGCGCGCAGGATCGCCGCCGCTCGCGATGAGCGGCGCGATCGTCACGGCGATCATCGGCCCGAGCGACGAATCCGGGCCCAGCACCAGGATGCGCGACGGCCCGAACACCGCGTAGCCGATGAGGCAGAGGATCGACGTGTACAGCCCGCAGATCGGCGGCACTCCGGCGAGTTGGGCGTACGCCATCCCCTGGGGGACGAGCAGCGTGGTGAGCACGATGCCGGCGACGACATCCTTGACGAGCCACTTGCGGCGATAGGAGGCCGCAACCTGTATGCCGGGCACGAGCTCGCGCAGCGTCGCCGCGCCGAGCGGCATCACGCGCCCTTTCCGGCAAACGCGAGCTGTCGCAGTCGTACCCAGTCCAGACGTGGCCGCGGCGCCGGGACGCCCGGCCGGTGGCGTGGCACTCGGACCCGTAACGCCGCCGGGCGGCTCGTGCAGCGCACCGGCACGTCCATCATCAACGCCTCACCGTCGACGCCCACCGGGACCGTCGGGGTGTCCGCCTGCACCACCACCTCCGCGCTCGCCACGCGGTCGACGCCGTGCTCGGACGTGCGGCGGAGCAGACGCACGGCCTGCCGCGTGCTTCGGACCGTCACGCCGATGACGCCGAGAGTGCCGAGGTCCAGCCGCGGCCGACGGCCCAGGCCGGTCAGGTCGCCGGCGCCGTAGGGGTTGTTGCTGATCAGCAGGGCCTGCGGGGCATCGATCGTGACGCCGTCAGCCTCGATCGAAAGATGCGCGCCCCGCCGCTGCATCATCAGGTCGGGAAGCAGCTCGAGTGCGGTCCTCGTCTTGTGCGCCCGGTACTCCGGGCGCTGCACCACATCGGCATATGCGCCGAACGAGGCGTTGTTGACGAACGTCCGGCCGTTGATCACGCCGAGGTCGATGCGCAGCTCCACACCGTCGTTGAACGCGTCGAGGCAGCGAGCCGGGTTCTCGCGATCGAGCCCGAGGTCCAGCGCGAAGTGATTGCGGGTGCCCGCACTGATGACGAGAAACGGCAGGCCGTGTTCGGCCGCGATGCCCGCGACCAAGGCCTGGGTGCCGTCACCGCCGGCCACGCCCAGCAGATCCGCGCCGCGCTCGACCGCGTCGGTGGCCAGGGCAGCGACATCGACCGTTCCGGGGCCTTCGAGGAGAGCGACCTCCGCGCCGAGCGCGCGAGCGCGCTCGGCGAGGGCGAACTTGGCGACCTTCCCGCCGCCCGAGTGTGGATTCATGATGATGAACGGCCGGGTCGGAGGTGGCACCTCGCGCTCGGCCGGACCGGCGCGCGGCACGTCCCGGGCCAGTGCAGCGGCTCCGGCAAGCACGGCCAGCAGCCACAGCCCGAGTGCGATCAGCACTTCGAGCAACAAGCCGGCGTTGATGAACACGACGACGACCAGGATCGGTGTCAGCACCGCGACCACCAGCGCGATCCAGCGCACCACGCCGCGATTGGTCAGGAACCAGAAACCGGCGGCGAGCAGCACCGCACAGGCCGCGACGATCAGCACCAGCAGGCCGATGCTGCGCAGCCCTGCACTCGCGATCAGGACGACCACGGCCGCGGCGGCGGCAGCCGAAGGCGGTCAGCGCGAGCGCGCGCTGGGCCGCCGACCCGGCGGCCGGCGCGTCAGCCGCGGCGCGTCGCGGCTCGGTCGCGGCCATCTACGCCTTCCTCTCCGAGGGTCGCTTCGATGACAGCATGAACCGTCCGGCCGGACACCACCCCTGCCCGGGTGGTCTCACGCCGCCTCGGCGCGGTCGTGGTCGCTCTGGGACAACTCGCGCATCTGCTGCACCCGGGACCTGCCGGCGCCGCGTTCCCAGTACACGCCCATCACCGCGGCGATCCACACCCAGAACAGCGCGACGATACCGAGGTAGGCGATGATGGCCAGCCCGATGCCGAAGCCGCCGTAGGCCTGCCCGTAGGCGCGCAGCCAACCGTGGAACTGGAAGGCCGTGAACCCGTTGACCAACAGCGCGGCGGCAGTGCTCACCGCGGCGCCCCGGGTGAGGTCGCGCCACACGAACGGCAGGTCGAGCAGCAGGCGGGGCGTGATGATGAAGAAGGTGAACCACAGCAACAGATAGAGCGGAGCGACGAATACCAGGACCCACCACGGTCGATCGAAGACGAAGTTGCGAATGGCCAGCACGCCGCTGGTGACGATCAGCAGCACGACCAACCAGGCGCCCCCTCGCAGGTACTTGCTCAGTCCCTTCAACGGCCGCATCCGAAACGCTCGGGCATAGGCGAGCTGCACCGTGGCGGCGACATCGAATCCGGTGACGAGGAGCGAGACGACACTGATGCTCAGTGCCGTATTGCGTCCGGATCGAGCGCTGCTGAACGTCTGCTTGACCGTGTCCGCGGTCGTCCCGGTCAGGTGGAACGAGTCGACGAGCACGGACCCGAAGCTGCGGTCCGGGTTGAAGGCCACCACGATCGCGTAGCCGAGGATGAGCAACGGGATGATCGAGATGAACAAGTTGATGGCGATCACGAGCGCAAGGTGCTTGCCCCCCATCTCGTCGAAACGACGCACCGTGCGCAGCAGGAAGCCGATGCGTGGACGCTCCTCGAGCGCCTCTCGCCACCGCTCGAACCGCTTCGACCACCGCGACACGAAGCCGGGCTCGCCGGGCGTGACGTTTTCCTCGGATTCCGAAGGGCTCCCCGTGGGTGCGCTCACGATGCCGAACCGGGCAGGTGTGACATCCGGCGTGCGACCTCGGCCGCTTCGGCCCGTGACGAGACGCCGAGTTTGCGGTAGATCACTTTCAGGTGGAATTTCAAGCGTGTTGATGGAGACGAACAACTCGTCGGCGATCTCGCGGATCGTGAGCCGGCTCGGTAGGAAACGCAGCACATCGCGCTCTCGCTCGGTCAGCGGTTCGATCAGCCTGAGCTTGTCGACGTGTGCGGGCGGGGCCGTGGCGGCGAGGCGCACCCGGTTCAGCCAGGGTGCCGGTGCCTGCCAGGCCGCGCGTTCGACGAGTTCGACGACCTCCGGGCCCTCGGCGACGACGGTCTGCACCATGCCGGCGGCGGCAGCACGCTCGACAGCGATAGCAGCGGCTTTGACGGCATCGTCCTGGTGCGGGTGCGCGCGGGCGGTGAGCAGGCCGAGCACCACCTCGTGCCGCGGGCACCGCGGAACGGCGAGTTCCAGCATCGTGGCGGCGTCAGCGTGCGCGCCTTCGAACAGCGACACGCGAGCCACGCTGATCGCGGCCCAGAACGGGTCGTCGATTGCCAGGGCGAAGTGACCCGCCCGCCCGGCGTCGCCGTTGGCCAGCGCGAGCGTGGTGCCCATCCGGAACAGCCAATCGCGGCCGTTCACACCGAACGATTCGCCGTCGACCAACGCTTGTGATGCGCGCAAACGCCTCATTCGCGGCGTCGAGGTCGCCGACGTCGAGGGAGACCTGCGCCAGCTCGAGTCCGGCGCGCACCTTGCAGAACAGCGTGATCTCGTTCGGACCGGAGTTCAGCACCTGCAGCGCTTCGATTGCGCGGGAGCGTTCGCCGACCTCCCGGAGCGCGATCGCTTCGGCAAGGGTCAGCTCGGCACGCAGGAGGGTCATTTCGGAAACTGCGGCGGCGTGACGCACGCCCGAAGCCACGCGGAGGGCATCGACCGGGCGACCGGCGAGGGCCTCCCCCATCGCCCTGGTGCCCTCGTAGGCCAAGCCGCGCTTGGGATCGCGACCCAGCGCAAGGCGCGTCTCGCGGACTTCGTCGCTGTCGTCGTCCCATCGCTCGCTCAGCGCGATCTCGCGAGCGACCATGTTCCAGCCGAAGCGACCGTACGGGTCTCGCCACGCATCCTCGCCGAATGCTTCCAACGCCTCGCGCCCGAGGGTGCCAGCCTCGATCCAGCTGCCGTTCATGGCCGACGCCATCGACCGCAGGATCATCACCCGGCCGCGCACGGTGGTCGGCGGCTCCGATCGTTGCACCCACCAGTCGAGCTGCTCGATGATCTCGGTGAACCGACGCCGGTCGACGAGCAGGTGGCACCAGGCGAACTCGATCATCGATTCGAGGTCGGTCGTGACGACTTCGGGTGCGATGGCGGTCATCGCCCGTTTGACGGTCGCTTCCTGCCCGCGGTCGTAGAGGTCAGCGGCCTCGGTGGCCAACAGGCGCAGCGCGTCTCGCGGACGACCAGCGAGCAACAGGTGCTCGAGCGCCAACGGAGTCTCGCCCATCTCCTCGTACCAATGCGCCGCGCGCAGGTGCAACTCGCCCAGCTGGGCGGCCGAGCGGCTCGCAAGGTCGGCGGTCAGCGCGGCACGCGCGAGCGAGTGCATCTGGAACCAACCGTCGGCGCCGAGGCGGTTGACGAACAGCCCGCGCGCTTCGGCCCGCGACAGGTAGTCGTGCGCATCCGGCCGGCCGGACAGCGCTTCGGCCAGGCTCTGGTTCACCCGGACCGGCACAGCGATCGCGAACAGGAACTCCACGAGGTCCGGGCTCTCCGCAGCCAACACGTCATGGAGCACGAAGTCATGGACCAGTCGGTCGTCGTCGGTGCCCGCGGACTCCGCCATCCCCTGCGCCGTAGCCGCGCGGGCCGCAAGCGCCGCGAGACGCAACCCGGCCGCCCACCCGTCGGCACGGGTCGCGACCGCATCGATGCCGTCGGCCGACATCGTCGGGGCCAGCAGCTGCAACAGTTCACGCGATTCGGTGGGCGAGAACCGCAGTTCTGCGAACTGCACCTCGCCGAGGCGGCCCTGGGCGCGCAACCGGTCCCGAGGCAGTGCCACATCGCGGCGGGAGAGAAGAACGAGGTGCAACCAATCCGGAAGATGCCGGACGAACAGGTCGAGCGATCGCATGACCTCGTCGACGTCGTCGACGAGATGAACGTCGTCGAGGACGAGGACCGACGGGCCGCAATCGCGTCGATCCAGATCATCGAGCAACTCGCCCACGGCGTCCGTGACAGCGCCGACAGCACTCCCCTGCCGCAACAGCGCCGCGGCCTGCGCGCCGCAATCAGGCAACAGGGTGCGCAGCGCGGCGACCATAGAGGCCCAGAACGACCTGACATCGCGATCCGTGTCGTCCAACGAGACCCAGGCGGTCGGCATTTCGGACTCCGCAACCCACCCGGCCACCAACGTCGTCTTTCCGGTGCCCGCGCCCGCAGTCACGAGTGCGACCTGTCCGGCCACGACAGCATCGAGCAGTTCCATCAACCGGGCGCGCCGCATGTACTGCGGAGACGCCGCCGGCGCGCGCAGCTTCGCGCGCCGTATGGCTGATGGAGGCGTGGACACTGCTGTACCGCCTTCGGGGTTCAGGTCCGGAGGCTTCATCGTACTGGCGGGTCACCCTCCCGACGCGTCCTTCGAAATGGATGAATCTGCGCCGATATTTCGCAAATCGCAGACCACCCGCCCCGGGGTGGTATGGACCGTCGCGGACGTGTGCTGTCCTGATCAGGTGTTGGCGCTCGAAGACGTCGATGAGTTGGCCGCCCGGCTGTTGGGTCAGATCCGGACAAAACTGGGCGGACTCCACATTGCGCACGCCCGTCGCGTCGCTGCGGCGGTTCTGCGCCGCGGGAACCCCGACGCGTTTGCGGCTGCATTGCTGCACGATGTCGTAGAAACCGGCCGAATCAGCCTCGAGGACCTTCGCGCCGAGACCGCGAACGACCGAGTTGTCGCGTTGGTCGACATTCTGACCCGGCGACCCGACGAGACCGAGCAGTCCTACCTGTCGCGCTGCGCGAGCGATCCCGACGCGCTGGTCGTCAAACGTGCAGATCTGGCCGACAAAGTGCTCTGTGACGACTTCACGGTCGCGCCGACCGTGGCCGAAGCGTTACAGCGACAAGCCATCGAACGTCTCGCGCTGCTCGACACCGTGTCCCGGATACCACCCCGTGTCGGGTGATGGCGACTGTTCTCCTGCGGTGCTGTCATGCCCAGCACACACCGAGACAGGAGACGACGATGAACGACGACGGTGAGGGCTGGCGGCTGTTCGCCGGCATCGTGTTGCTCATGGCCGGGTTGATGCGGGTCTTCGACGCGATCTGGGCGTTCAGCTCCCACGCCGCCCTGCCCGAAGGCCTCGAGGACGCCACCCTCGGGGACAACCTGAAGACCTACGGGTGGGTGTACCTGATCACTGCCCTGGTGCTGTTCGTCGGCGGCTTCCTGGTGCTCTACCGCTCACAGCTCGGCCGCTGGATCGGCATCGTCGGGGGCGCGTTGGCGTGCATCGGCGCGGTGACCTGGATGCCCTACTACCCGGTGTGGTCACTCGTGTACGTCGGGCTCGGGGTCCTCGTGATCTACGCCCTCGCGGCACACGGCGGTCGGGCCCGAGCGGCTCACGCCGGCTAGGCGGGCGGCTGGCTGCGTTTCGCGCCTGCGTCCGGCACGGCGACCCGTCGGGCGGGGAACGTGCGGCGCGCCCGCGGACGGCTCGCGAACCCGAAGGCGGCCACGGCCGGCAGCAGCACCGAACACAGCCCGAAGGTCGCCACCGAGGCGACGATCTGCGGCCGGTCCGGGAACGACGCCTGCGCGACGGCGAGCGCAACGCCGTTCGAGCGCACCGCGGTGATCGACGCACCCATGATGCGGTTGCTCTGCGCAGGTCCACAGAGCATCCATCCGGCGCCGAGCGCGAACAGCGTGCTCAGCGCCGCAACGGCGACCACCGGGCTGGTGAACGTCGTGCTGAACTGCCGGTGGTACCGCGCGATCGACAAGGCGATGATGACGACGACGAGCAGATTCGCGACCCGGGCGAGCGGCCCGGACGAAGCGGTCGAGACCCTCGCGCCACCGGCTCAGCACGACACCGACGACGACAGGTGCGACCAACAGCCCGACGAGGGCCACGAGGAGTTGCCCGGGCGAGAGACGAACGCCGGCCGGCAACAGCAGGGCGACCCACACCGGGATGGCGATGGCGTTGAGCAATTCGAGCACGACCACGTACGACACGGCCGCGCGTGCGTTGCCGCCGGCGAGCCGGCAGATCGTGATCCCGAGCGGCCCGGCAGCCGCGATCCCCACGAGGAGCAGCCCGGTCGCGGCGTCGCCGGTCACGCCCAACAGCCGGGTGAGCCCCCAGACGACCAATGGAATGGCCACCACGTCGAGCGCTGCGATGGTGGCCACCATGCGACGCCGGCGCAACGGAGTCACGAACGCGCGCGGATCGGCGGACAACCCCAGGCTGAGCCCCGTCGCCCAGAGAGCGATCACCAACGTGATGTCGTACAACCGATCCACGTCTAGGTCCAAGTCCCCTGCGTCGGGCGTCGTGATCGGTGATGCTAGCCCACCGCGGCGCTCGTCCGCTCGGCCTCGGTCGCACTAGGTTCAGTCACGTGGGATGGACCTACGCCGAGATCGTGCTGATCGCGCTGGCCGCCATGGCATCGCCGACGACATTGTCGTTCTGCGTCCTTGCGGTCGTTCTCGGCAATCACCCGAGACGCACCGGATTGTGGTTTTACGTCGGCGCTTTCGGCGCGACCCTGTCCGTCGGTGTGGTCGCCGCCTTCGTGCTGGGCGGCCGCGCCGCGTCCGATGATCCGTCGCAGCCGAAGACCTGGGTCGCGATCTTCGATGTCGTCGCTGCGGTCGCGTTGGTGGTCTGGATGGTGTGGCTGCTGCGGCGCCCGCCGAATCCGGAAAAGGTGGCCGGCATGGTCGCGCGCATGGGCCGGGTCGCGGATTCTCCGGCAGTCGCCATCGTCGGTGCGGGTGCGGCGCTGGCCAATCCGGGCGGGTTCATCCCGATCGCCCTCAAGGCGATCTCCGAGACGGACCCGAGTGCCGCGCAATACATTGGTCTGTGGATCCTTTTCACCGTCGTGTCGTTGCTGCCGCTGGCGGTGGCCCTGATCATGCTCACGGTGGCGCGGGAGCGGACGATGCGGTGGCTGCACGTCGCTCGCGACTGGCTGATCCACAACGCCCGCAAGGTCGCAGCGGCGCTCGTGTTCCTGTTGGCGGCATCGCTGCTGCACGACGGGATCGCCGGACTGGTCAACACCTAGTCGAAGGACGCCTCGATGCACGCAGAATCAGCCGGCGACAGCGGCGCACCGACCGCAGCGCGGAACACCCGGTCCGCAGGAGCACCGGGGCGGGCGTCGGCGCGCGGCGGGCATCTACGGCACGATCGTCACCGCTGCGGTGCTGGCCGCGGGTGGTGCGACCATGTCGACCGCTGCGCTGGCCGTGGCCGCATTGGTCACCTTGGTCGTGTACTGGGCCGCCGAGGAATACGCCGAGCTGCTCGGGGGACAGGTCGAGGACGGCCGGTTGCCGACGGCCGCGCAGATCTTCTCGCAACTGGCGAACACCTGGCCGATGGTCAGCGCCGCCTACGTGCCGGTGCTGACCCTGGTCGTCGCCCGCGTGGCCGGCGCGTCGGCGGTGGTGGCCGCGAACATCGCGCTCGGCGTCACCGTGCTGCTGTTGCTCTTCCACGGATGGTCGGCCGGTCGGGCCGCGGACCTGCACGGCCGCCGGCTGCTCACCGTGACGCTGATCGCCGGTGCCCTCGGCGCGGTCATGATCGTCTTGAAGAACTTCGTGGTCACCAACCTGCACTGACCGTCATCGCGGTACGGCGACCCGCCCGTCGGCGAGCAGTGACCCGCCGGCGCGGCGGACGACGCCTGCGAAGGGTGCGGCCCGGAGGTTCTCGTAGACCCGCAGACCCGCCCCTGGTTCGTCGTCGTCCCGCGATGCGCCACCTCGAAGCCGCCGCAATCCTTCGAGGGCGGTCGGCGTTTCCGCAAGCAGTTCGAAGGACACGATGCTCCCGTCCGCATCCGACGTGACCGCGACGAGATCGACGACACGCACCAGCCCACGCTGCACGAGATCGACCAGTTGCGCGACGATCCCTTCGTCGATGCGGCCGCCGGGCCCGCGCAGGACGCAGTACTCGACCGGCTCGAATCTGGTGACTGCCTCGGATGCGCCGCCGCGGTCGACGAGCCACTGCCACAACACGACGATGCGACATTCGTGTTGCGGGTCGACCGCGGCGGGCGAGCTCATCCTCGCCCAGCCCAGGCGCCTTGGCCTTCGCCTGCTCGAACTCGGCCGGGCTCAGGACGCCCTTGTCCCGCAGGTCGGCCAACCGCGACAACTCGTCCGCGGTTCCCGAACTCGACGAACTCGTCGCATCCTGGACATATTTGCGGAACTGCGCGTCCTGCTGCTTGGCCGCGTCGATCGAGTGTTGCTGCATCTTGTGTCCGCGCGCGATGAGATACACGAGCACGCCCAGGAAGGGGATCACCAGGACGAAGATCGTCCACAGCGCCTTCCCCCAGCCACCCAGGTCATGGCTGCGGAAGATGTCGCCGAAGACCACGATCAGCATCCAGATCCAGATGATCCACAGGAAGAACCACAGCATCGACCAGAACACCTGGCCCGTTCCGAAGTCGTCCGCGAGGACCACAGCCATTACCTCCAGCTCGCAACCGTGGCCACGCGAGGCGGCCCTGATGCTGGTCAGGTTCTCGTTTCCTGCGGGTACCGCGCATCACCCGCGAGCGGGTGGACTCGACGATTCAGCGCTGATCGACGGCGATCCGCAACGAGGTGCGTCCGCGAGCATCGCCGCGCACGAGGGCCACCCCCATGCCGAGCAGCAGCCGCGGGGTGAGGCAGCCGTCACCGAGCCCGATGCGGGCGAGATCCTCGAATGCACGATGGTCGATCCGGGCGGCCTGCACCCCCGCTTCGAGGAACCTGCTGTTCCGGGTCACCTGGGCGAGCACCCCGACGTGGCGGTGGTGCCGCGCGAAGCGCTGCCGCAGGGTCGCCCGGTAGCGCGCCGCCGCGCGCGCCCGGCCCGGTGCGGCGGCATCGCCTGCGGCCAGACCGGAGACGATCGCGTAGTAGATACCTTCACCGGACACCGGATTGATCAGGCTCGCCGCGTCGCCGGCCAACAGGATCCGGCCCCGTGCCGGGACCGGACGCGCCGTGGACAGCGGAAGCCGGTGCGCACGCAGGGTGCTCGGGTCGAGCTGCCGCCCGGGAAGCATCCGTTCGAGCCCGCGCAGCAGTGCGCCGCGGCTCACCGACTCGCCCGGTGCGAGCAGATGTCCGTATCCGGCGTTCGCCCCGCCCGTCGAGTAGGGAAACCGCCACGCGTACGCGAGGCCCGGTCGCTCGTCGAGGATCACGGTCGGCACCGCGTCACCGTCGGCGCGGTCGTGGCCGCGGATCGCGACCGCGAGGTCGCGCCGTCCATCGCCGGCCAGGGTGCGTCGCGCCACCGACTCGGCGCCGTCGGCACCGATCAGCATCCGGGCGCGGATCCGTCCGTCGATCTCGACGTGGGTGCCGTGGTCGACGATCGCGCGGACCGTGTGCCGGCGCCAGACGGCACCGGCATCGCAGGCCGCGGCGCACAGCCCGGCGTCCAGTTCGGAGCGGCGCACGACCGTGATCGGGACCGGGGCGATGCCCAGTACCTCCGATCCTCGGGGCGAGACGATCCGCAGCGTGTCGACGGATGGCCGGTCCGCGACGATGCGCTCGCGCGGCACCCCGAACCGGGCCAGCTCGTCGAACACCTCGTCGAGCACCGCGTCGCCGCAACACTTGTCCCGCGGATGCTCACTGCGGTCGAGCATCAGCACCGAGGCCGACGGGTTCGCGGCCAGCGCTCCGATGGCGGCGGCGCTGCCGGCCGGTCCGCTGCCGACCACGACGACGTCCCACATGCGCCGCATCACTTCCGATCGCGCTCAGACGGTCTCGGCGACCGGACCCGACGGTGTCGGGTCGGGTTGTCGTCTCATTCGTACGGCGTTGAGCAGCCCCAGCAGACCAGCGAGGATGGGGATGACCAGCGCCACCTGCAAGGCTATCGGCCGTGCGTCGGTGTTGATACGGATCAGTTCGGCCCGGATCTCCGGCGGCTCCTTGACGAGCAGTTGGTCGAGTTGGCTGTTGCTCATCAGCTCGGCGTCGTCCTCGAGCACCTGGGTGACCTGCTGCTTTTCCGCAGCCGGCAGCACCGTGCTGTTGTCGACCATCGTCGTGAAGGTGAACGAGAGCACCGCCAGCATGATCGCGCCCGCGAATGCGAGGCCGAACGAGAGACCGAAGGACCCGCCCGCGGAGTTGACGCCGGCCGCCTCGCTGACGCGTTCCTGCGAGACCGGAGAAAGGGTGTAGTCGTTCAACTGGGACACCAGCAACCCGAACCCCGCGCCGCAAATGATCAGGGGCACCACCAGGTACCAACCCGAGCTCGCCCGTGGCACGATCGGCAGGAGCACCAGCAACCCGGCCGTGAGCAGGGCGAATCCGGCCATGATCATGGTGCTCGGACGGCGTCGCCCTGCCTTCCTCCCGGCGAGCAGCGCGACGCAGAACATGGTCAGCGACAGCGGCGCGAGCGACAGGCCTGCGGCCATGGCGTCGTATTCGAGCACCATCTGCAGGTAGATCGGCAGCGCGATCATCGTGCCGCCGAGGGCGATCTGTTGCAGCGTCTGCCCGGAGATCCCGAGGCGGAACACCTTCGAGCGGAACAGGTGCGGATCGAGCAGCGTCGGCTTGCCACGCGCGTTGCGGCGCACCAGCCAGAACACCAGGCCGGCCAGTGCTGCCGCGCCGAGGATGATCAGTGCAGCGACGGACTCGCCGCCCTCCTGCCAGACGAGGATGCCGAGCACCACTCCGCCCATGCCGACGATCGAGAGCAACGCGCCGACGACATCGACACTTCGGTCGCCCGTGAACGGCACGTCGCGCACCAGTCGGATGCCGGACAACACGACCGCGATCACGACCACCTCGAGCAGGAACCCGACGCGCCACGACAGGTAGGTCGTGATGAATCCGCCGAGCAGCGGTCCGACCGCCGCCGCGATCGCAGCCGCGGCGCCCACCAGCGCGTACACCTTGCGCTGCGCGGCACCCTCGAAGTTGCCGTGCACGAGCGATTGCATGGCCGGCAACAGCATCGACGCGCCCAGACCGCCGATGATCGCCCAGAAGATGATGATCGTGGTCAGGTTCTGGGCGAGGGTCATGGCCGCTGCGCCGATGGCGTATCCGAGCAGTCCGATCACGTAGGCCCGCTTGCGGCCGATCAGGTCCCCCACCTTGCTGCCGATGAGGATGAAAGCTGCTGAGACCAGCGCTTCCAGGGCGATCGCCGACTGGACCCCGCTGACCGTGGTGTGCAGGTCCTTGACCACCGCCGAGATGGACACGTTCATCAACGACGTGTCGACCACGAGGACGAACATGGCCATTGCCAGCAGGATGGCGAGTCGCAGGTTCAGCGGCGGCTCGGCAGCGGCGTTCGACTGGTCGGCGTGGCTCATCGGCCGGTGGACCGACCGTCGGTTCCCATCCCGTCATGACAGCAGTCCGGCCGACGATCCGGACCACCCGCGACGGGGTGGTTCGCCGGACCGATGGCCGTGTTGAAGTGGTGGGTTACACCGTCACCGCGCCGCGCCGAGGTCGTCGGACCTGCCGGCCGCGAGCCTGGCCCACTGGGCGGTGGGCCGCCCGTCGACGCGGAACTGGTCGCCGTTCGTGGCGAAGCCCTGCGGCCACCCGTCGGGCGAGTCCTCCCACACTTCCTGCCGGCCGTACACGGTCATGTCCAGCAACGGGTAGGACGGCGAGAGCGCCTCGGCGCCACGGCCGCTGCCCCAATACGTCTCGAACACCCGGTCGCCGACGCGCAGGTAACACACCTGCATGCCGAACCATCGGCCGGCCAGGAGCGCATCCGCGCTGTCGCGGGCGGAGTACCACGGCACGTCCCAGCCCATGAAGTCGCGATAACGGACGCTCTGCCCGTAAGGGCCCTCGCAGAACGTCGCGTAGGTGACGTCGCGCGAGTGCAGGTAGGACAGTTCTCGCACCTGGCCGTTGAAGAACGTGCAACCTTCGCACTGGTCAGCGGCCGGTTGGCCGTCGTGCCACATGTGGAAGTAGACGATCAGCTGGCGGCGCCCCTCGAACACGTCGAAGAGCGGCACCGGCCCGTGTGCGCCGACGACCGTGACGGTCGCGTCGACCTCGACCATCGGCAGCCGGCGGCGTGCCGCGGCGATCGCATCGCCCTCGTGGGTGTGTGCCTTCTCGCGCACCAGCAACGTGTCCAGCTGGGCCTGCCACGTCGCCCGATCGACGACCTCCGGGTTCGGAAACGTTTCGCTCATCCAGGTAGGACGAGCGCGGCCCGGCAAATCCGTCGCGGCAAACCGGATCAGTCGCCGATCGGAGCGCCCTTGCTCCAGCCGTGCCAGCGATCGATCGCGACGTGCACGCTCACCCGCGGGCGCTCGCGGTTGGCGTAGGGCCGGCCGGTGTAGTGCTCGGAGAGCCGATCGATGTCGCGCAGCCCTTCATCGTCGACGATCGACGTGACCCGGCCCTGCACGCTCACGTGGGTGTACCAGTCGCCTTCGGCCAACGCGGTCAGCGCGACACGGGGGTCGCGGCGCAGGTGATCGAGCCGCGCCCGCTTGGCGTCGAGACCGAGCAGGATCGTTGCGTCGGGCTCGAGGAGGTACCACGTCGCCACCGTGACGGGGCGCCCGTCGGAAGCGATGGTCGCCATCACCGCCGGGTTGGGCTTGGCGAGCAACTCGAGAATGTCCGCGGGTACGGGCGTGGACGGCATTGACACCTCCGGGTGATCGTGACGTCAGTATCTCGTGATCACTCGGCAACGGGGCGGCGGGGTGCTATCCGGCCGGCGTGACGAACAGCGTCCAGAAGCCCGCGAAATCGGGGAACGTCTTCGACGTCGTCGCGACGTCGTCGACCAGCAGGTCCTGCACCTTCAGGCCGATCACCGCGGCGGCATGTGCCATCCGGTGATCGTGATAGGTCCCGAACACGTCACCGGGCCGGACCGCCGGCGAGTCGATCTGCAGGCCGTCCTCCGTCTCGCGCACGTCGCAGCCGAGTCGGCCCAGCTCGTGCGTGAGCGCTGCGAGGCGATCGGTCTCGTGCCCGCGCAGGTGCGCCACGCCACGGATGCGGGTCGGCGACGTCGCCAATGCGGCGACCGCGGCGACCACCGGGGTGAGCTCCCCGTGGTCGTGCAGGTCGATGTCGATCCCGGTCAGTTCGCCCGTTCCGGAAACCGAAAGAGCGGCCGAGGTGCGTTCGACGCTCGCCCCGAACCGTTGCAGGATGTCCGGGAAGTAGTCGCCCGGCTGCTCCGTTCGCGCCGGCCAGTTCCGCACGGTGACCGTCCCGCCGGTCACAGCCGCGGCGGCCAGGAACGGCGCCGCGTTGCTGAGGTCCGGCTCGATCACCTCGTCCACGGGTTGTATCCGGCCGGGGCGAACGACCCATCGGTCCTGCCCCGACTGCGCAGCGTCGACGCCACGATCGCGCAGCATCTCGATCGTCATGTCGATGTGCGGCTGCGACGGAACCGCGCCGCCCTGGTGGACGATCTCCACACCCTGCTCGTACCGCGCACCGGCGAGCAGCAGCGCCGACACGAACTGGCTCGAGGCCGACGCATCGATGACCACTCGGCCACCGGGTACCGCGCCGGAACCCTCGATGACGAACGGCAATGCGTGCGCGTCGGACTCGACGGCGACGCCGAGCTCGCGCAGCGCGGCGAGCAATCCGCCGAGCGGGCGTTCGCGGGCGCGCGGATCACCGTCGAACGCGATCCGGCCGTCGGCCAGGCCGGCGATCGCCGGCACGAATCGCATCACGTTCCCGGCGAGGCCGCAGTCGATGTCGGCGGGACCGCTCAGCTCGTGCGGTTCCACCCGCGTCGCACCGTCGTCGGTGTGGACGTGGGTGCCCATCGCGGTGAGTGCGTCGGTCATCAGCACCGTGTCGCGGGCGAGCAGGAGGCCACGCAACGTGGACGGGCCGTCGGCGAGCGCGGCGAGCAGCAACGCGCGGTTGGACACCGACTTCGATCCCGGGATCTGCACCTCGGCGACGATCGGCTCCGGCGACCAGGGCGCCGGCCACGCGCGTAGGTCGATCCCGGTCACGCGGCCAGCCTACCGACGCTGCAGGTCTCCACCGGATCACGCGGCGGGCGGCCAGGGGCTGCCCAGCCCGCGGTCGACGGGCACCCCGCCGCGCTCGACGACGGCGGTTGCCAGGCGCAGCAATGCCGCGTGCAGATCCTCGGTGGCGTCGTCGCCGAGCGCCACGAACGGCTGCGCTGCCAGGCGGTCCGTTTCCGCCTCGTACCCGGTCCGCAGCTCGCGGCCCGCAGCGGTGAGCGAACCGTCCGCGGTCAGCCAGCCACGCGTGCGCAGCCGCTCGGTCGCGGTCGCCCATTCCTCAGCCGACCAACCGCGGCTCGCGCGCAGAAAGTCCGGGTCGGCCGCGCCGGCGCCGGCTCGCAGCGCGTGTGATTCGCAGGGACCCACGCCGGCGACGAGCAGTGCGGCAAGGTGGCCGTCGCCGCGATGCTCGCGCAGCGTCGTGAGTGCCTGCCACAGCTGCCGGGTCGGCTCGCTGTCCGCCACGATCTCGGCGTTGGCGGCGGCGAGTGGACGGCCGGCGAGATCAGCGGCATCGACGGCACGCTGCGCGAACTGCGCCGCCCGCGCCGTCGCCGGATCCGACCGCAGAGCGCCGAGCAACCTGGTCAGCGCAGCGTCGGCCACGCCGGCTCGCAGGTCGAGCGCCGCCGACGGCTCGATCAACTCCCACATCGACGGCACCGATCGCGCCACCCGGGCCGGGCTGAAGCCGTAGAACGCCGCCGTGACCAGCCCGGCCGACGCCCGACCCAGCGGAGCGGCACGACACGCGAAGTAGGTGCTGCCGTGCTCGGCCAACCCGGACGGGCCCGCCGCCTCCCGCAGTTCCGGGGCGAAGTAGAGCACCGCATGGATCGGCTCGATCACCTGCCACAACCGTCGCGCAACGGGAATCACGCATCGCCTCACAATCTCGAGGGCTATTCCTACTTAGTCGAGTCGTTGTATAGTTACCCAACTCTCGCCGGCGTCGTCAACTCCCGAAAGTCAGGCCCATGTCGAGCTCGCCCCGCGATCCCGCGGTCATCGCCCGCCAGTTGCGCATCGATTCCGTCCGCGCGACGAACGCCGCGAAGGCGGGGCACCCCACCTCGGCCGCGTCCGGCGCCGACCTCGTGGCAGTCCTGTCAGCGGCTCACTTTCGCACCGACCTCGACGACCCGGGCAATCCTGGTAACGACCGGTTCGTGCTCTCCAAGGGACACGCGTCGGTGCTGCTCTACTCGTGGCTCAAGTCGATGGGTGCGATCACCGACGAGGAGTTGCTCGGTTACGCGCAACTCGACAGCCGACTGGAGGGACACCCGCGTGGCGTGCTGCCGTGGGTCGACGTCGCCACCGGATCGCTGGGGCAGGGCGTGGCGGCTGCGGTCGGCTTGGCGCTGTCGCTGCAGAAGTTGGAGCACTCGCCGGCTCGCGTCTACGTGCTGTGCGGCGACAGCGAGATGGCCGAAGGCTCTGTGTGGGAGGCCTTTGAGCACGCCGCCCACTTCGGATTGAACAATCTTGTCGTGCTGGTCGACGTCAACGGGCTCGGTCAACGCGGGCCGACGATGGTGGGCCAGCGGACCGGTCCGTACGCCGATCGGGCCCGCGCGTTCGGGTGGCAGGCCATCGAGATCGACGGCCACGACTTCGCCCAGATCGACGCCGCGTTCCGCACCGCTGCGGCCTCGACCGAGCGTCCGACGGTCATCGTCGCGAAGACCGAGAAGGGCCGCGGACTCGGAGCGGTCGAGGGTGCCGAGGGCTGGCACGGACGCCCGCTCGCCGACGCCGACTCGGCGCTGGCCGGTCTCGGTGTGCATCCGGCCGCCGCGCTGCCCCCGCTATCGCCGCCCGCGATGACCGCACGGGTCACGCCACACCGCTCGGAGACCAAGCTGCCGACCTACGAGATCGGCGAGCTGATCCCGACGCGGCTGGCCTACGGCGAAGCGCTCGTCGCCCTCGGCGGGGCGCGCGGCGACGTCGTGGTACTGGACGCCGAGACCAGTAACTCCACCTACGCCGAGCTGTTCCGCGACGCATACCCGGACCGCTACTTCGAGATGTACATCGCCGAACAGCAGATGATCGCCGCGGCGACCGGGCTGGCGGCGCGCGGCTGGATGCCCTTCGCCTCGACCTTCGCCGCCTTCACCACGCGGGCCTTCGAACTGGTCCGCATGTCCGCGGTCGGGGGCGCCGCGATTCGCCTCTGCGGTTCCCACGCGGGCTTGACCCCCGGCGAGTCCGGGCCCTCGGGCATGGCGCTCGAAGATGTCGCCTGCTTCCGGGCCGTCGCCGGCTCGGTGGTGCTGCAGCCGTGTGACGGCAACCAGGCCGCCCAACTGGTGCTGACGATGGCTGACGCGGACGGCTTCGCGTATCTGCGCACCCACCGCAGTGGCGCCCCGGTGATCTACCCAGCCGGAGAGCAGTTCCCGATCGGCGGCAGCCGGGTGTTGCGTTCCTCGGCCGACGACTCGGTCACCATCGTCGCGTCCGGTGCCACGGTGCATCCGGCGCTCGGTGCGGTGCAGCTGCTCGACGAGCACGGGGTGTCGGCGCGGGTGATCGACTGCTACTCGATCAAGCCGATCGACGCCGAGACCATCCTCGCCGCCGCAGCGGACACCGGTGTGATCGTGACCGCCGAGGACCACTACCTGCCGGGCGGGCTCGGCAGTGCCGTCGCCGAGGTGCTCGCGGAGGCCGGCAGCGGCACGCCGCTGCACCGGCTCGCGATCACGCGCGTGCCCGGATCGGCACCGGTCGCCACGTTGATGAGCGCCCACGGTCTCGACGCCGAGGGGATCGCCAAGACGGTGCTCGAGGCCGTCAAGGCGAACGCGTAACAGCGCACGCCGCACCGCCGCCGTGCACCCGTTTCTTCGGGCCCGGATTCTCCGATTACGCTCGCGACATGCCGGAGGGGCGGTTCGAGGACCAGCTCAGCGACCTGCTGGCCGTCACCGACATCGGCCTGACCCGCCTCGACGTCGACGATCTGCTTGCCGAGATGCTCGACCGGTTGCGCACGATTCTCGCCGCCGACACCGCCGTGGTGCTGCTGCGTGAACAGGGCTCGGACGATCTCGTCGCGCGTGCTGCGGTCAGCCTGGAGTTGGAGGTCCGGCAAGGCGTTCGGGTGCCGATCGGCACCGGGTTCGCCGGCACGATCGCCGCCCGCAGGGAGCCGATCCGCCTCGAACACGTCGACGCCACCACGGTCGCGAACCCGCTCCTGTGGGAAATGGGCGTGCAACGGCTGCTCGGCGTGCCACTGCTCGTGGGCGACAGCGTCATCGGCGTCCTGCACCTCGGGCGCAAGCGCGCGGAGTCGTTCACCGATCGGGACACCCAACTGCTGCAGGTGGCGGCCGAACGCTTCGCGACCGCGATCCAGACCCGACGCTTCGCCGTCGAGGCGGCCGCGGCCGCCTCTCTGGAACGCGGCCTGTTGCCGACCCGCCTACCCCGGCTGCCGGGCCTTCAGTTCGCCGCTCGCTACGCGCCGGCCGAGGATCGCTCCATCGGCGGAGACTGGTACGACTGCTTCGTCCTGCCCTCTGGCCGGCTGTGGGTCGTGATCGGCGACGTGGCCGGGCACGGCCTCAACTCGGCGGTGGCCATGAGCCGGGTGAAGAGCGCGCTGCGTGCCTATGCGCTCCTCGGTGGCGGGCCGGCGCCGGTGCTCGAACTGACCAACCGCAAGCTGTCGCATTTCGAGATCGGCACGATGGTGACGATCACGTGCGCCGTCGCCAGCCCGCCCTACGACCGTTTCGAGATCAGCTCGGCCGGTCACCCGCCGCCGGTGCGGGTCGCACCCGGGGCCGAGGCCGAGCTGCTCCCGGTGCGGCCCGGCCCACCGATCGGGACGATGCCGGACGCCACCTACGCCGCCGAGGAGTTCGAGCTCGACCCCGGCGCGGCCCTGCTGCTCTACACCGACGGTCTGGTCGAACGGCGCGGCGAAGCGATCGACGTCGGGCTCGACCGGCTGAGGGCCGCCGTGCAGGCCGACCACCCGGAGACCATGTGTCATCAGGTGATGCACGACCTGGTCGGCGACACCGCGACGGTCGACGACGTCGCGGTGCTTGCCGTTCGCCGGGTCCCGGGGCCGGAGGCGACCGCGGCGGCTGGTACGGGTGCGCACGATCCCGCTCGGACCTCCACCGAGATCGAGACCGAGATCGCGGTCGGCCGGTTGCGCCTGCCCGCGCACCCGCAGTCGGTCGGACGAGCCCGGGCGTTCGCCGTGCTGGCGGCCGACACCCTCACCGGCCAAAATCGCGACAACCTCGAGCTGATGATGTCCGAGGTTGCCACCAACAGCGTGGTGCACGCGCGCAGCGCCTTCACCGTCGAGGTGTTCCGCTCGCCGGAGCGGGTGCGCGTCGTCGTCACCGACCACGGCGGCGGCAATGTCGCCGTGCACCGGGCGGCCCCCGAAGACATCCGCGGGCGTGGCATGTACCTGGTGGCCCAACTGGCGCAGACTTGGGGAGTTCGGGCGCCGATCACCGGCCCCGGAAAAGCGGTGTGGTTCACCGTGCCGACGGATCCGGTCGACGTCGGCGAGCCGCCGCTGGACACGGCGGTTTCCGGTTCGGGGTCCGGATAGACAAGGATCTGGGCATGGCCGTGTCGATCGATCTGAGCAACCCCGACCGACCCGTGCTCGTGCTGAGCGGCGAGATCGACTTGGCGTGCGCCGACGAGGTGGCCGACGCCGGCGTGAATCTGCTGCACAAGGCGCCCGATGCCGCCCGGATCGTCATCGACATGGGTGCCGTCGAGTTTCTCGACTCGTCCGGGCTGAGCGCGTTGTTGCAGGTGCGCCGCGCGGCTGCGGTCGACGGCGTCGAGGTCGCGCTGCGCGACGTCACCAAGCCGGTCGGGATGCTGCTGCGTCTCACCGGCGTCGAGGAACTGTTCGCAGCGGAGTGAGAGCGCTGCGGCGAGCGGCGCAGATCGGTGCGGGTCAGTTGCCGGGGGTCCGGCGGGCGAGCAGCACCACGCCGGCGTCGTCGAGCGTGTCGAAGTAGACGAAGCCGCTGCGGTCGTCGCGCTGTCCGCGCATGAGGACGTCGATACCGAGCGCACCGGCCTGCTCGATGGCCGCGCTGACGTCGGATTCGAAGCCGAGGTGGAACACGCCTTCGCCGTGGGTGTCGAGGAAGCGGCGCTGCGGGCAGTCCAGCGCCGGCGGTTCACAGAGCTGCAGCTGGATGTTGTCCAGTTCCGCCACCCGGTATTTCAGCTGTTGGAAGGCCTGGGGATTGGGCACGTCGAGATCCACGTACTCGGTCAGCGGCGGGTACTCGCGCCATGGCCCGATGCCGGCCGATTCATAGAAGGCCTGCGCCTTGTCGATGTCATGCACGACCAAGCAGACGTGGTGCAGCCGGCGGAACGGCGTATCCATCGAATTTCCCTTTCAGAAGACAAGCTCGACACGGGCGGTGGCGGCGTCGGCGAAACGCTCGATTCGCAGTGCCGACGCGTCGATGCTGTCGATCGCGCCCGCGGTGATCTGCTCGGCGGCCAACCGGCCGATCTCCGGGGCCTGCATCAGGCCGTGGCCGGAGAACCCGCACGCATTGACCCAGGTGGGGTGGGCCGGGTCCGGCCCGAGGATGCCGTGCCGGTCCGGGGTGTTCTCGTAGGTTCCGGCCCAGCAGCCGGCCCGGTCGAGCGGCAGATCCGCCAGCCACGGGAACCGCGGCACGGCGCGGACGAGCACCTGCTCCATCCACGGCCAGTCGACGTCGGTGCGGTAGCCGTCGGTCTCGTCGGGGCGGGCACCGCCGAACAGCAGCCGCGGCCCGTCGCTGCGCAGATACACCCCGGAGGTGAAGTCGACCGTCATCGGTAGGCGGGCGGCGAGCGCATCTGGTGCGGAGGAGTAGACATTGCGCCGCGAGTGCACCACCGGCACGACCAAACCGGCCAGCGCAGCACACTCGCCGGCCCAGCCGCCTGCGGCGTTCACCAGGAACTCGCTGCGGACCGTGAGATCACCGGCGCGCACCGCCCATCCGCCGTCGTCGTGCGCTTCGATGCCCGAAACGCGGTGCCGGAAGAAGACCTGCGTGCCGGCGCTGCGGGCGAGGTCGAGGAACGCGACGGTGGCCAGGTGCGGGTCGACCACGCCGTCGGCCGGGCCCCAGGTCGTGCCGCCGAGCCCGGCGGTCTCGAACGGGACGAGTTCGCGGGCGGCAGCGAAGCTCAACACCTCGACGGGCACGCCGTGCTCGCGCTGCAACTCGACGGCCTGTAACTGGGCGGCCCAGGTGGGCGTGGACACCAGCAGCAGGTAGCCGGTGGGCCGGTACCCGACGTCGACGCCGTACGTGGCCGGGAAGTCGCGATAGGCCTGGATGCTGCGCCAGGACATCTCGATGTTGAGCGGGTCGGCCCATTGGCCGCGGATGGAGGCGAAGGACCGCCCGGTGCTGCCGGCGGCCGGACCGTCCAAGGCTTCGAGGACGACCACGCGCTGCCCGGCACGGGCCAGGTGGTGCGCGGTGCTGGCGCCGATCGCACCCGCACCGATGACGGTGACGTCGGCGGTGAGCTGCTCGGTCATGCTGCTGCACCTCCGCCGTCGACGATGGTGCGACCGTAGAAGCCCCAGGCCGCCCTGGGCTTCGGCGCGGAAGCGGAAGTCGGCCCGACAACGTTCGACAATCGTCGAATGCCGCCGCGAGTCATTCGGCCGCGCGGTAGGCGGCGAGCTGCAGCGCGAAGTGCAGGTCGTCGCGACCCGTGGCCAGGCGCAGATTGACGCCGGTCAGCGCCTCGATGCGGGTGAGCCGGTAGTACAGCGTGGTCCGGTGGATGTGCAGGTGCGCCGCGCTGACCGTGACATCGCCGCCGTTGTCGAGCACACACCGAGCAGTGCGCAGAGGTCGGCGCGGCGCGGATCGAGCAACGCATCGGCACCCGGGTGGATCATCGGCGGGGTCAGCTCGGCGGGGGCGCCGACGATCAGGTGCCACGCCCCGAGTGCGTCCCATGTCGGCGCGGCCAGGCGGGCGCCGGCGCGCAACGCGCGGCGTGTGACCGTCGCGCGCGCGACCGCGATGTGCAGGTCGAGCAGCGGCACCGGCGTCCCGCTGGTGAATGCGGTTCCCGGTGCGGGTGCGAGGAAGGCGTACAGCCCGCCGGGCACCGGCGACCCACCCGGCCCGGGAGTCGTGCGCACCCCGACATCGGCGTCGGCCGGCAGATCGTCGAGATCGATCAACGCCCGGGCGACCTCGGGATCGGGAGTGTCGTAGAGCCGGGTGAGCAGCGCGACGCGGCGGCGCTCCCGCTCGGCGTCGGTCGGCCGGGCCCGGGCCAGGGTGCGGGCGGCGAGGTCGGCACATTCGATGGCCGGAGGGCAGATCCGCCTCGCCGACCCGGCCGTCGGCGTCGAGCACCCACAGGTACCCGTACAGCTGCCGGCCGCTGCGCACCGGCACGCACCAGCGCTCGGCCATGTCGGCCTCGGGCAGGGCCGGGGTGCGCACCGGCGCCTGAGCGTCCGCCAGCCCCAGCCGGGACACCAGGGCCGCGGCGGCCGGCGGCGGTTCGCGCTGCAGGATGGTGCGCAGCCGGGTGCCGTCGACCTCGCCCTGCGTGCTCCACCACAGCGGACGGTGCCGCGCATCCTCGACGAGCACCGCACAGCCGAGGCGTGCGGCCAGTGCCTCGACCTCGTCCTGTACGTCGCGCACCGGCGGCGCCCTTCCACGTGGTCGTGAACTGCCCGATTCGACAATTGTAGGAACCGGGTGCGGGAGTTTCCGCCACCGCACCGAAGCCCACGCCCTCGAGCCACGGCATAGCGTCGACCCACCAGCACCCACCCCGAGCCGAGGTTGCCGCGATGACCGCTCCCGCCGCCCGAACCGCGCTGTTCCCGATCGGCCCGACCACCCCGTTGGACTTCGCCGGCGGATCGCCCGAACGAGCCCGCATCACCGCGGCACTGGCAACGGAACGCGCGGCCGATTACGACGTGCCGAACATCATCGGCGCAGCGGAGGTCCGCACCGCGCGACAGGTGCCGATCGTGACCCCGCACGAGCACAAGGTGCAGCTCGGCAACGTGCACTGGGCGGGTGCGACCGAGACCCAGCAGGCCATCGACGCCGCACTCGC
Source organism: uncultured Actinomycetota bacterium (assembly GCA_963850835.1). Taxonomy (GTDB): domain Bacteria; phylum Actinomycetota; class Actinomycetes; order Mycobacteriales; family Jatrophihabitantaceae; genus Jatrophihabitans. Next base: position 108,047 of record CAWKNB010000022.1, read on the forward strand.
GGCCTCGACGTGGTGGGGGCGGCTGCCCTGGGAGGACCGGGTGGCGCCGTTCCTGCGCGCCGCCGACATGCTCGAGCACGGCCCGTGGCGCGACAAGCTGAACGCGGCCACCATGCTGGAGCTGTCGAAGACGACCTATCAGGCCGACATCGACGCGGCCTGCGAAACGCTCGACTTCATCCGCGCGAACGTCAAGAACATGCTCGCCATGTACGACGTGCAGCCGACCTCGCGGCCCGGCGAGTGGAACTCGGCGGAGTACCGCCCGCTCGAGGGCTTCGTGTTCGCGGTGACGCCGTTCAACTTCACCTGCATGAACAACCTGGCGTTCGGGCCGGCGGTGCTCGGCAACACGGTGGTGTGGAAGCCGGCCGAGAGCGCGTCGCTGGTCGCCCACCTGTCGTTGCAGCTGCTGCGTGAGGCCGGCCTGCCGGACGGCGTGGTCAACGTCGTCTACGGCGACGGCGCACAGATCGGCGAGGTGGCCCTCAACCACCGCGACCTCGCCGCGGTGCACTTCACCGGCTCCACCGGCACCTTCCAGCACATCTGGCGCACCGTGGGCGCGAACATCGATCGCTATCGCAACTACCCGCGCGTCGTCGGGGAGACGGGCGGCAAGGACTTCATCGTCGCCCACCCGTCCGCCGACGTCGATTCCCTCGCGGCTGCGTGCGTCCGCGGGTCCTACGAGTACCAGGGGCAGAAGTGCTCGGCGGCATCACGGCTCTACGCGCCGCGCAGTCTGTGGCCTGCGCTCAAGGATCGGCTCGTCGCCCTGACCGAGAGCATCGTGGTCGGCGACCCGACCCTGCCCGAGACCTACGTCGGGGCGGTGATCAACGCCAAGCAGCACGCCAAGCACGCCGACGCACTGGCCCGGGCGCGTGCCGAGGGCCTGGTCGTGGTCGGCGGCAACACCGACGACAGCGTGGGCTGGTTCGTCGACCCCACCGTGCTCGAGGTCGACGACCCGACCTCGCCGTTCCTCACCCAGGAACTGTTCGCGCCGGTGCTGAGCACCTACGTCTACGACGACGCCGACTGGGAGCAGACGCTGCGGCTCGTCGACGAATCCACGCCGTACGGGCTCACCGGAGCGGTGTTCGCCGCCGACGAGTCGGCGGTGCGCGAGGCCGGGGACGTGCTTCGTTACACAGCCGGCAACTTCTACGTCAACGACAAGCCCACCGGCTCGGTGGTCGGCGCGCAGCCGTTCGGCGGGGCGCGGGCATCGGGTACGAACGACAAGGCGGGCACGGTGTGGAACATGATCCGGTTCGCCAGCCCGAGGTCGGTCAAGCGCAACCATCTGCCGGTCACCGACTACCGCTACCCGCACCTCGACGCCTGAGAGCAGCGACTCGATGACCGAGCAGCAACGGCCGTGGCAGAAGGAAGTCTTCGACGCGCTCGTCGCGGCGGACGTGCGACAGCTCGCGTTCGTCCCGGACGCCGGGCACGCCTACACGATCCGCGAGGCGCGCTCGGACCCGCGCATCCGCGACATCGTGCTGAGCACCGAGGAGGAAGGCGTCGCCGTCGTGGCCGGCGCCTGGCTCGGCGGGCAGCGTGCGGTGCTGCTGATGCAGAGCAGCGGCGTGGGCAACTGCGTCAACATGTTCTCGTTGCTGGAGAACTGCCGCTTTCCGTTCCTGACGCTCGTCACGATGCGCGGCGAGTACGCCGAGTTCAATCCGTGGCAGAGCCCGATGGGTCGCCGCACCACGGATGTCTTGGAAATGATGGGTATCCGCGTCTACCGCGCCGACGCGCCGGACGAGGTCGCGGACGCGGTGTCGGCCGGCATCGAATCCGCGTTCCTGGCCGGTGAGCGGGTGGCGGTCGTGCTCGGCCAGAGCCTGATCGGCCGCAAGAAGTGGGAGCGCACATGACGACGGCAATCGAGCGGCGCTCGTTCGTGGCCGACCTGCTGGCGGCGACCCCTGATGCGCTGGTGATCACCGGGCTCGGCTCGCCGACCTGGGACGTGTACGCCGCCGGCGACCGCGACGAGAACTTCTACCTGTGGGGAGCAATGGGCGGCGCGGCCTGCGTCGGGCTGGGTCTGGCGCTCGCGCAGCCGGAGCGTTCCGTCGTGGTCGTCACCGGCGACGGCGAGCAACTGATGGGGCTGACGAGCCTGGCCACGGTCGGGGTCCAGCGGCCGCCGAACCTCACGATCGTGGTGCTCGACAACGGCCACTACGGCGAGACCGGCATGCAGCCCAGCCACACCGGCCTCGGCGTCGATCTGGTCGGAGTCGCGCGCAGCTGCGGCATCGACACCGCGCTGCGGATCACCGAGCCCGACGGTGCCGCCCGGCTCGCCGAGCTGGTCGATCGCCCGGGCCGGCACCGTGTTCTGCTGCGTCGCCATCGATCCCGACGAGCCGCCGCGGGCACTCCCGCCGCGCGACGGCGTCCACCTGAAGAACCGATTCCGCGCGACGCTCGGGCTGCAAACCTTCTAGATCACCCGTGCAAGACTCGGGGCATGGCCAGACCTGACGTCGTGCCCGCCGCCGAATGGGAAGCCGCTCGCAAGGAGTTGCTGGTCGCCGAAAAGGAGGCCACGCGCACGCTCGACCGCATCGCTGCCCAACGCCGCCGGCTGCCGATGGTCGCGTTCGGCAACGACTATCAGTTCGAGGGCCCCGACGGCACGGTGACACTGCTCGACCTGTTCGGCTCGAACGACGAACTGCTCGTCTACCAGTTCATGGACGTCGGCCCGGACGGGCTGTGCCCGGGCTGCACGCACCTCACCGACAACGTGGCCGACCTCGCCGGTCTCGACCGCGCGGGGATCAGCTGGGCGACGGTGTCGAACATGCCGATCGAGCAGATCCGCGCGCGCGGTCGACGAGAAGGGCTGGACGATGCCCTTCTACTCCTCGCGCGGGACGACGTTCTCCGAGGACTGCGGCGCCGGCGGTGGCTTCCTGCTCAACGCGTTCCTGCGCGACGGCGAGGACGTGTTCCGGACCTACTCCACCACGCAGCGCGGCGTCGACCGGGTGCTGTTCGCCAACAACATGATGGATCTGGTCGTGTGGGGCCGCCAGGAGGACTGGGAGGACTCGCCGCCCGGGTGGCCGCAGCACCCCACCTACGGCTGAGGCACTGCCCTCGCCTCGGCGAGCATCCGGGTGCCGACCTGTGCGCGGTGCGCGGTGTAACCCAGCAGGGGAAGGCTGACCGCGGCCAGGCACAGGTACGCGGGCAGGCTGGCGACGCTGTCCCACAGGGTGTGCAGTGCGACGGCGAGCGCGAACGCGGCGACGAACCGAGCGGTGGCACGCGGCGCCCAGTGGCGTTGCACCGCCCACCACAGTGCGGTGCCGGCGATGGCGGTCCACGCGATGTGCCCGGCGGGGCTCAGCAGCCCGCGCCACAGCAACAGGTCGTCGACGGCGGAGAGTTGGCTCAGGTTCGGGTCGCGGATCAGCGTGGTGGCCGCGTACCCCATCGTCTCCAAGGCCGCGAACGCGGCGCTCGAGGCGACGGCGATGACCAGGCCGTCGGCCAGGGTGGTGCGGCGGGCGAACAGCACGAAGGCCAGCGGGGCGATGAGTTTCACCAGCTCCTCGATCAACGCGACCGTCACCGCCGGGAGGTGGCCGGAGGACGACGTGGCGTCGTATTCGAGGACACCGGCGCACACCAGCCCGGTGACGCCCCCCACGACCGCCGTGCACAGCACCGCGCCGGTGGTGACGGTGATGCCGGGCAGACGTTGCGCGACGAGGGTGGCGAACGAACACGGCACGGTGACCGCGCCCAGCAGGATGAGTGCCGGCACCAGATTGGGGTTCCCGGTGCTGATCACGGCGGCCCGCACCGCGATGAACATCGCGAGGCCGCTCACCAGCATTGCCAGCCAGCCCCAGCGACGCGCGAACGCCGCCAGCGACGCCCCCGCGCGGGACTCCGTGGTCATCGGTGCTGCGGTCATCGGGACCGCCGCCGGCATCGAGTTGCAGACATGGCTCCGAACGTAGGTGGACCGGAGGAGTTCGTCTGTCGTCGCGCTGACGTCCGCAGTGTCGCGCGGCGAACGTCTCAGCCGACTGCGTTGATCGCAATATGCTGGTCCGCATGACGTGGCCGGTTCTCACCCGACTGTCGGAAGCGGATCGCGAGCACGTGTTGTCGGCAGCGGTGACCCGCAAGTACCGCAACCGCGAGGTCGTTTTCCACACCGGCGACACCGGCGACTCGATGTTCTTGATCCGCACAGGTCATGTCGCGGTGCGCACCGTGACCGAGTACGGCGACGAGAGCACCTTGGTCGTCCTCGGCGCCGGAGACACCTTCGGCGAGCTTGCGCTGCTCGGCGAAGGGCGCAAGCGGGCCGCAACGGTGACGGCGATCGCCGAGACGACGACGTCGATGCTCTCGCGCCGGGCGCTGGACAGCTTGCGCGCGGATCGGCCGGACATCGACCAGCTCATCATCGACCTGCTGGCGCGACAGATCGAGATCCTCACCGGCCAGCTGCTGGAGTCCCGATATGTCCCGGTACGCCACCGCGTCGCGCGGGTGCTGCTGCGCCTCTACGCGCAGTACCAGCCGGCGCAGGCCGCCGGGCCGGTCGATCTGGTGATCACGCAGGATGACGTCGCCGGTCTGGTCGGCGCCACCCGCCCGACGGTGAATCAGGTGCTGCGCACCCTCGAATCGGGCGGTGCCATCGCGTTGCGCCGAGGGCGGATCCGCGTGCTCGAGGTCGAGACGCTGCGTCGACACCGCGGCTGAGCCGCGATCACCGCACGCCGGCGACGGAGTCGATCGCCGAGAGGTGCGCGACGATCGCGTCGTGCAGCTTGTCCGTGGCGGCCGCGATCCAGGCGTCGACGTGCGCCTGGCGGGCTGCGTGCAGCGCGCATTCGGCGTCGTAGACGTGCTCGGCTGCGGCGCGCACCCGGGCGTCGGCCTTGGTCCGGTCTGTGGTCATCGTTGCGGTCATGATCCTCACCCTTTGCCGAGCGATCGATGTCTTCGATGACGAGAACCTAGATCGGGCTCGGTCGGCGGTCTGTTCGTTCGCTGACCACAGGAGCGTCGTTGCGGTGACACTCGGCGAGTGTCAGCAAGATGACGTTCGCAGCGTCATCGCCGTAACGGTTTGCGCCGGGCAGCCGTCAGTACATTGCCGGGATGCTCACGGGGAAAGTCGTCCATTGTCGTGTCCTGCGCGCGCGCAGCAGCTTCGAGGGTCGTTGACGCCGTGGCGACCATGTACCTCGGAATTCCCGACCCCGACCACAGACGGATCGGGGCGTCGGCGCTGTCCGGCATGCCCCGTGCCGACGCGAGGTCGGCGCCGGTCGTGCGCACCGCCCAAGGCGCCGTGCGCGGCCGCTGGGCGGCGAGCGGAGCCGAGTTCCGTGGCATCCCGTACGCCGAACCACCGACCGGTGAGCGGCGTTTCGCGCCACCGCGCCGGCATGCCTCCTGGGGCGCGCGGATCCTCTCGGCAGAACACTTCGGCGACGCCGCGCCGCAGGCCCCGCCCGAACCACCCTTCGGCACGCTCCTGGGCACCCGGGCCAGTTCGGAGCACTGCCTGTCGCTGAACGTGTGGACGCCGGACACCGACCCACAGGCGAAATCGCCGGTGATGGTGTGGATCCACGGCGGCGGATACGCGGACGAGAGCGGATCGGACGAGCCGTTCCACGGGCACAGCTTCGCCCGCGACGGCGTCGTGCTGGTGACGATCAACTACCGTCTCGGCGTCCTCGGCTATCTGGATGTCGCCGACGCCTTCGGGATCGACCGAGGGGTCGGGGAACTTCGGCGCGCTCGACCAGATCTGCGCCCTCGAGTGGGTCCAGGAGAACATCGCGGTCTTCGGCGGTGATCCGGACAACGTGACGGTGTTCGGGGAGTCTGCCGGCGGTTGGGCGGTGGCGACCCTGCTCGCGTCGCCTCGTGCGCGTGGGTTGTTCCGGCGCGCGATCTGCCAGAGCGGCGCGGGCGACCACGTGCTCACCACCGCGGAAGCCGCGCCGATCACCGCGACCTACCTGGATCTGCTCGGCGTGCGCCGCGGTGATGTCGACGCTCTGCGCGCCATGGACGTCAATCGCATCCTTGCCGCACAGGATGCGCTGTACGCGCAGGTGCTCGACGATCACGGCGGTGCCGAGGCCCTGATGGGCCGGCGATGCGGATCTGCTGGTGTGCCTCATGCCGGTCGCCAACGGTGAGGTCGTCGACGCGCTGCCCGTCGATCTCGTGCGCCAGGGCGCCGGCGGCGACGTCGACCTCGTCGTCGGGTCGAACTCCGAGGAGTACGGGCTGTACCGGATGTTCCCCGGAGGGGTGTTCAGTGAGCGGCGCATGCTCGAGTTGTCGCGGGCGGACCTGCGCCGACGCGGTGTCGGAACCGCCGCCGTCGAGGCGCGCTACCGGGTCCTCCACCGCGACGACTTCGCCGTCGGTGAGGCGATGGAGACCGATCGGTTCTTCCGCCTGCCCGTCCTGGACCTGGCCCGCGCGCATGCGACCGCCGGCGGCCGGACGTATCTCTACGAGCTCGCCTATTCGCCGACCGAGTTCGGCGCCTGCCACGTGATGGACGTCCCGCTGGTCTTCGACCGGCTCGACACGCCGCTCGCACGTGCGCTGGTCGGCGGCACCTCCGCCGCACGCCTGGCCGGACTCGTCCACGGCGCATGGGTGTCCTTCGCCCGCACCGGCGACCCGGACTCAGCGCACACGCTGGGCTGGACCGCCTACCGACCGGACCGGCCGGCCAACTTCGTCATCGACGAGACGTGCTTCGTCGATCTCGAGCGCGAAGCGCTCCTGCGCAAGTCCTGGGGACGGTGACGGCACTCGGTTCAGTGGTAGGACGTCGGGCAGATGACTGCAGGCAGGGCCGGCCCTGCGACCCGGTCACCGTGACCGAGTCGGCGTCCGACACCGGTCGGGCGTCGGCTGGGTGGCTGCGATTCCGGCGGCCACGCAAGGGGTCCTCGTCCCTGTGGTGACAGGCACCACCGTGCGACCACGGCATCGTAGGTTTGAAGGGATGACGGCGTTCTGTCTGCCTGCTGACGTAACGACGATTCAGTCGTCGGCGCTGCGCTGCGCGAGTTCGTGACTGGCGCGGGCTGCTTCCGGCATGCCCGCGAGCTCGAATTCCTCGATGGCGGCCCGCGCGTGCTCGCGGGCACTGCGCCGCTCGCCCTCGACCTCGGCGATCAGCCCGAGCGTGTGCTGCACGTCGGCCGCGGTCAGGTGATTGCCGACCTCGCCGGCGAGTGCCAACGCATCGGTACCGAGGTCGCGGGCTGTTGCGATGTCACCGAGCATGAACAACTCGTACGCGCGATTGGCGTAGGCGGTGGCACGGCCGGCACGGTTGTCGCTTCGCTCGAAGGTGACGGCCGCGCGTGCGTAGCAGTCGGCCGCGGCCCTGGTGGTCGCCTTGAGCGCCCTTGACCAGCCCGAGATTCACCAGACAACCGCCGATCTCCTCCACCAGCCCGAGGCGGTCGGCGAGCTCGAAGCCGCGCTGCAGGGTCGCCGCTGCCTCGTCCAGCCGCCCACTGCTCTCCTGAACCGAGCCGAGCAGCCGCAGCGCGGTGCACAAGGCGGCGTCGTCACGGATCCGCTCGAACACGGCAATCGCATTGGTGATGTTGGTCTGCGCGGTGTCGGTGTCGCCGAGCAACGTCTCGGCCCGCACGATCTGCAGCAGCAACAATGCCGCGACGCGATCGTCGGCACTGCCGAGTGCCAGACCGGTCCGTGCGGCGGCCAGGCTGCCGGCGAGGTCACCGGACACCGAACGCGCCGCACTCAGCTCGCCCCAGATGTGGCGCAGGTCCCCGGTCGGCGAATCGTCCAACGCTTCGGTGAGCGCGCTGCGCGCTTCGGCGTATCGGCCGCGGCGGCGCAGCGAGGCCCCGTAGCCGGCGAAGGCGCGGGCGTCGCGGCCGGTGTCCTGCGCGTCGCGGTAGGACTGCCCGGCGAGCGCGTACTCCCCGAGCTCCATCCGGACATCGCCGAGGTCGCACAGCAACGACGAGAGCAGTTCGACCTGCGGCGGTTGGACCGCTCGCGCCGATTCGATCGCCCGGGACAGCGCGACCACGGCGTCATCGTGTGCGTAGACCCGTCGCGCCTGGTCGGCGATCGCGCGCAGCCAGGGCAACGCGGCGGCGGGGTCCCCGGCGAGGAAGCGGTGTTCGGCGAGCAGCGCGGTAGCACGTTCGCGCTGCGGCACGACGCCCGGGATCGCATCCGCGATGCGTGTGTGCAGCACCTGGCGCCGGCGCCGGGTCAGGCGCGTGTAGAGGACATCGCGCACGATCGGGCTGTCGAAGCGCAGGTTGGACTCGTCACGCCGGTTCAGCACGCCGGCGTCGACGAGCTCGCCGATGCGTGCGTCGACGCCGTCCGTCGTCGTCGTCGCACAGCACAGCGAGCAGCGCGGCCGGAACGGTGATGCCGATCGCGGCGGCTGTGGTGGCGACCTGCAGCAGGTTCGCGGGCATCGAGTCGAGCCGAGCGGCCAGCAGGGTTCGCAGCGTCGCCGGCACGCTCTTGGCTTCCGCGCCGGCGACGAGGCGTACGTGCCCGTGCAGAGCGTCAAGCAGGCCCTCGTCCCAGAGGTTGCGGACCGTCTCGCGCGCCATGAGCGGGTTGCCGTCACTGCGGCGCGTGACGAAGGCGGTCATCCGCTCGTCCGGATCCAGGCCGAGCTCGTCGTCGATGAGTCGGCCGATGTCGGCGGCGTCGAGCGGGTGGAGTTCGATCAACTGCGCACCGGTGTGCCCGGTCGGCTGCGACGGGCGGCCGACGAAGCAGAAGAGCACACCCGGCACGTCCGCGTCCGACGCGAGGTCGTCGAGCAGGTCGGCCGACGACGGCTCCAACCACTGCAGGTTCTCGACGACGACCACGACGTCCTGCCGGGTGCTGAGGTCCTGCAGCCACGCCGCCGCGGTCGCATGCAGTTCTCGAGCAACCTGGTGCGCGCCGCGGCCGGCGAAGAAGTCCGGGCGGACCGGTTCGCCGAGCAGCACCGAGGTGAGATCGACGCCGGCGGGCGCGGTTCGGTCGGCCTCCACCGCGGCGAGTTGCGCTGCGGTCGTCGGGCAGTCCGGGTAGCGGCCCTGCAGCGCCGCGGAGAACAAGGGAGCAAGACTGCGATACGGCGACTGCGAGTACGACTCGCCGATGATCTCGCAGAACAGCGCCCCGGCTGCCGCGGGATGTGCTCTCAGCTCGGCCACCAGCCGGGATTTGCCTGACCCGGCAGCGCCGACGACACGCACGACGGCACCGGTGTCGTGGGCGGTGCGCAATGCGTCGACGAGCGCGGCCAACTCGCGGTCGCGACCGAACATGGCGGTGCCGACGCCGACCGAACTGGCGCGGCGGCCGAGCAGACGGAAGACCGGGATCGGTTCGGTGCGCCCCTTGACCGGATGCAACCCGAGGTCCTCGAAGCCGAACGATGCCGCGGCAAGGCGCCTGGTCAGCTCCCCGACGTACGTCTGGCCGTTGGGCGCAAGAGCTTCGAGTCGTTGGGCGATGATCACCGACTCGCCGAGCACGTCGTACTGGGAGTGACCGCCGCCCTCGAGCGACCGGGCGACCACCTCGCCGGTGTTCACGCCGATGTGCAGCGCCAAGGTCGGGATGCCGGCGCGCGTCGGCCGGGCGGCCAACCAGTCGTGCATCTCCTGTGCGGCGCGCAGAGCACGGGCGGCGTCGTCCTCGTGCGCGATCGGCGCGCCGAACAACGCGAGCACGGCATCCCCGACGAACTTCGCCACCCGGCCCTCGTACCGCTCGACGATCCCGGACAGCCCGGTGATGACGTCGTCCACGATCACCACGAGCCCCTCGGCGTCGACCTGTCCGGCGAGCGAGGTGAAACCGGACAAATCGGCGAACACCGCCGTGACCCAGCGGCGCTCCTCCTCGGATTCCGCCGGCGGTGCGAGCGGGCGCCCGCAGTTCGCACAAAAACGCGCCGTGGCCGGGCTGGCGACCCCGCAGGAGCAGACGATCTCCCCGCTGCTCTCGGGCTCCGCGCCCGACGGCGAGCGGGCGATCGCGGACATGTACGCGATTAAACCTCGCGTGACCTATGGACGTGCCCGGCGCCGGGTGTGAGCCGCCCCGGGTCACCTGCCCGGCGTGCGCATCCCAGTGTTGGCGGGACGACGCTCGTTGCGTCGGCGCCTTGACAGACGCGAGCAGTGATCGCCCATAACTTTCTGTGATCGAGGGTTCGAAGCTGACCGCCGAGGGCGGTCGTGGTGATGGGAGAAGTCGTGTCTGTGGTTGTGGAGGTCGAGGCCGGACGCCGCGCATCGACCCCGGTGTTCGTCGAAGCATCCGGGACCCGTGGCAGGTGGTGGTTCGGGGTCCTCGCGGTGTGCGCGGTCGTGGCGCTCGTCTGCATCGCGACGGTGTGCGTGGTGGCGGTCGACTCGGCACATGCGCTCGGCTGCCGCCCGCAGCACTCGGTGGCGCACGACGTCGCAGCGTCTCGGTGCCGCTGATGCCGCGCCGGCGGCTCGCCCTCGGGTGGATCCTCGCGAGCATCGTGTTGTCGACGATCGCGGTGGCGCTCCTGCTCGCCGGCCTGATCAATCGCAGCACGAGCTATCCGAACGGCGTGCACCCGAAGCGCCCCGACGCGTCGAGCCTGACGAAGCTCACCGACCCCGCCCGCGCGCCCGTGCCACTCGCCGAGCGCACCGCCGTCCTCACCTTCGACGGTGGCCCGTCGCCGCGCGCCGCCGGACGCATTCTCGCGTTGCTCCGGCACCGCGGTGTGCCCGCCACGTTCTTCGTCACCGGCTCGGATGCGGTTCGGCATCCGGCCACCCTGCGCGCGATCGTCGCCGGCGGTGACGAGTTGGGCAACGGTGGATTCACCTACAGCGACCTCGCCAACAGCCACTCCTGGCGTCAGAACCTGGAGATGAACGCGACGCAGTCGGCGATCGTCGACGCGACCGGCACGGCCACCACGCTGGCGCGCCCGTTCGGCCCCGGCGTGCAGAGCGCGGGTGATGGCCTGCGGGTGGGCCGCGGTGCACTGGCCGGCTACGACGTCGTGCCGACAGGGCAATCGCCGACGCGATGGGATCGTCCCGGCCCGGCAGCCTTGGCCGAACTAGCTCGACCGAACGGCCGACAAGGGGTGATCGTCTCGCTCCCGGCCACGGATGCGCAGGCTGATCAGACGCTGCAGGCCCTGCCTGCGATCATCGACCAGCTGCAGGCACGCGGCTACCGATTCACCACGGTGAGCGATGCGTACCAACGCCCGACCTCGGCTGCGATGCACCCGGTGTCCGCCGGCGAATCGATCCGCGCGTGGATCACCGTGCATGCCCTTCGCATCTCCGCCGCGTTCGTCGTCATTCTCGGGTGGCTGCTGTTGCCGCTCGGCGCCTTGGCCGTGTTGCGCACAGTGGTCGTCACGGCGCTCGCGCTCGCACAGGTTCGGAAAGAGAAACGTCGGCCCAGTGCAGTCGGCGACTTCCAGGGACCGGTGAGCATCCTCGTGCCCGCATACAACGAGGAGGCGAACATCGCGGCAACGCTGACATCGTTGCTTTCGAGCCGATATCCGGACTTCGAGGTGATCGTCGTCGACGACGGTTCGACCGACCGGACGCCGGATGTCCTCGCCACCTTCGCGGATCGCGCCACGGTGCTCCGGCAGCCCAACAGCGGCAAGGCGGCCGCACTGAACACCGGCATCCGGCACGCGCGCCACGACGTCCTGGTGATGGTCGACGGCGACACCGTGTTCGAGCCGGACACGTTGGCCGCGCTGGTCGCTCCGATGTCGCGCCACGACGTCGGAGCAGTGGCCGGCAACACGAAGGTCGCGAACCGGCGCGGGTTGCTCGGTCGATGGCAGCACCTCGAGTACGTCATCGGGATGAACCTGGACCGTCGGATGTTCCAGCTCCTCGACTGCATGCCGACGGTGCCCGGGGCGGTTGGTGCATTCCGGCGCGCCGCGCTCGCCGACGCGGGCGGCGGGGTGCCGACCCGCACGCTCGCCGAGGACACCGACCTCACGATGGCGGTCAATCTCGCCGGGTGGGAGGTCGTCTACGCGGCGCGAGCGATCGCGTGGACCGAGGCGCCGAGCACCGTAAGCGCGCTCGCCCGGCAACGGTTCCGCTGGTCCTACGGGACGATGCAGGCGATGTGGGCGCACCGCCGCAGCATCCGTCCGGTGCGTGGCCACGGCCGCGGGCACGTCGGCAGCCGCGGCATCCCGTACCTCGTCATGTTCCAGGTGGCCCAACCGCTCTTCGCGCCGATCATCGACCTGTACCTGATCTACGCGCTGCTGTTCCTCGACCTACGCACCGTGGTGCTGGTGTGGCTGGTCATGACAGTGCTGCAGTTGCTGTCTGCGTGGATCGCGCTGCGGCTCGACCGGGAAAGCGCGCGGCCGCTGTGGGCACTGCCCGTCACCCAGATCTTCTACCGGCAACTGCTCTACATCGTGGTGCTGCAGTCGGTGGCGTCCGCGCTCAGTGGCGCCCGGCTGCGGTGGCACCAACCGCCTCGCGCCGGCGCGGCAGCGGCGCAGCTACAGCAGCGCTGAGTGTCGGCAGCCGGACATTCACCGTGTTCGAGGCCGGACAGACGCGCGGCCGCATGTGGGCTGAAATCGAGGTATCGAACGAACGACCCGGAGGAGACCCGTCGTGGACAGCAAGAAGATGTTCCTCAGTTTCATCCCGTGGTTGGCCTTCTCCGTGCTTGCCGCACGGCACGGCGCCAACGGCGCTGTGGCCGCCTGCCTGGTCGCGGCCGGCCTGTCGCTGGTGTTCGCGGTCAAGGGCAGCAGCAAGGACAGCAGCGTGAAGATGATCGACGTGCTCGGCATCGTGCTCTTCGGCGCGATGGCCGCGGTCGCCGCCGTCGGCGGGGTGTCGGTCGAGAACAAGGTCATCGACTTCGGCCGTGGCGGCGCGGCGCTGGTGCTGGGCCTCGTGATGCTGGTCTCGGCGTTGTTCGTGCCGTTCACCGAGCAGTACGCACGCGAGACCGTGGATCGCCGCTACTGGAAATCACCTGTCTTCCGGTCGGTCAACCGGCGCATCAGCGCGGTGTGGGGTGTGGCGGTGCTCGCGATGGGCGTCGGACACCTCGTTGCCGGTGCGCTGGACCCGGCATCGGCACCACACGCCGGGGCGCGACCTGCCGACCTGATCCTCAACTGGGGCATCCCGGTGCTGCTGGTCGTGTGGGCCATGAACACGACCAAGAAGATCGCCTCGACCGCCTCGTCGAACGCACCCACGGCCGCGCCGGAGTCCGTTCGCTGAGCGCAACGAACCCGTAGCGTCGGCGCCGGCCGGGGAGTGAAACTCCCCGGCCGGTTTGTCGCGTGCCCGAACTATTGACAGGTCGTGCGCGAACCGCTCGGATAAGCGTGCCCCACCCACCCGTCCGGGAGGTCTGTCATGCGTGTGCGGTTCTGGTCGCTGCCCGCCGTTGCCGTGGTCGCGGCGTCGTTCCTCGTCGCGGCTCCGACCGCCACTGCGGATCCGGTCTCGGCGGCGGCCGGCGGTCCCGGCGCGCTGAGTCATTTCGACCTCGCCCGTAAAGACTGTCTCGGCACGGCCCGCAACACGACGTCCAAGATCTGGTACACCGTCGCCAACGGCGTGCTGTCCGACGTGTACGCGCCGACGATCGACACCACGAACGTCGAGACGATGCAGTACGTCGTCACCGACGGCTCCACGTTCACCGATCTCCAGACCCGTGACACCACCTACACCGTCAAGGCCGACACCACCGGCATGGTCTGTACCGTCACCTCGAGCGCGAAGAGCGGCGCCTACCGACTGACGACCACGTACCTCACCGACCCGGCACGCGACAGCGTCGTCACGCGCACCACCTACACGCCGCGGACGAAGGCGGCGCGCAGCTACCACCTGTACGTGCGCCTGGACGCGACGGTCGCGGGCAACGGTGGCGGCGGTTCGGGGAACGGCGGCGCCGACTCGGCCACCGTCGACCGCAGCACCGGCCGCGCCGTGCCGGTCTCCTTCGACACGGTGACCACCACGAACGCAGCCAACCGCGACTACGCGGTGCCCAGTTACCTTGCGCTGCAGGCAGACCAGCCGTTCGGCCAGGTCAGCAGCGGCTTCGTCGGCACCGACAGCGACGGGCTCTCGCAACTCGACACCTCCCACGCGCTCACGCCGACCGACACCGCGACCGGCGGCAACGTCGAACAAACCGCCGAGATCGATCCGGGCAACGGGACCTTCGACCTCGCCCTCGGCTTCGGCACCACGCAGGCGCAGGCGGTGAGCACCGCAGGTGCGAGTGCGGCCACCTCCTTCGACCGCCTGATGCGCGACTACCAGAACGGGTGGCAGAACTACGACGCCGGTCTGCGCGCGCCGAGCCAGCACCTTCCCGGTCTGAACGCCGCACAGGAACGCGCCGTGGTCGCGCAGTACTACCTGTCTGCCAATGTCGTGAAGTCCAGCGAGGACAAGACGTTCCCCGGCGCGATCGTTGCGTCGCTCGCGTCGCCGTGGGGACAGGCAGTATCGGCCGGCGATCCCACGAACACCTACTTCGGCTCGTATCGCGAGGTGTTCAGCCGCGACCTGTACGAGGCGTTCACCGGACTGCTCACCGACGGCGACATCGCCACGGCGCGCAACACCGCCCGGTTCCTGCTGCAGCGCCAACAGCTGCCCGACGGTTCGATGCCGCGCAACTCGCTGGTCAACGGCAAGACCGCGCCGGACTCGTTCAACATCCAACTCGACGAGGTCGCATACCCGATCCTGATGGCCTGGCAGTCGGGGATCAGCGGCGATCCGCAGCTGTGGCCGCACCTGCGCGATGCCGCGAACTACCTGATCAGCCATGGCCCGTCGGCCGGACCGGAGCGCTGGGAGGAGCAGGGCGGCTACTCGCCGTCGACCATCGCGGCCGAGATCGCCGGGCTGGCAGCGGCCGGCGCCATCGCCAAAGCCCGCGGCGATGCGGCTGACGCCCGGATCTGGCTCGCCACCGCAGACCAGTACCAGCGCAGCATCAAGGGCTGGACCGTGACCAGCAACGGCCCGCTGTCCGACAAGCCCTACTTCATCCGGCTGTCCAAGACCGGTGACCCGAACGCCGCCATCACCTACAACCTCGGCAACGGCGGACCCACGCTCGACCAGCGCTCGGTCATCGACGCCGGATTCCTCGAGCTGGTCCGGCTCGGCGAACTCTCGGCGAATGACACCGACGTGCGCAACTCGCTCCCGGTGGTCGACAAGACGATCAAGGTGCAGACGGCGACCGGACCGGGTTGGCTGCGCTACAACGGCGACGGCTACGGCGATTGCAGCAAGCCGGTCGACGCCGGTTGCACCACCGTCGGATCGCCGTGGGCACCGAGCAACAAGGGCACCGGGCACCCGTGGCCGGTGCTGTCCGGCGAGCGCGGTGAATACGCCATCTTCACCGGCGACAGCCGCACCGCCGGCTCGCTGGCCGGCTCGATCAACGCGCAGTCCTCGGGCGTCGGGCTGGTGCCCGAGCAGATCTGGGACGCTCCCGATGTCGCCGCCTCTGCCTACGGCACCGATCCGACCACCGCGTCGATCGGCTTCACCAACGGCAAGCCGGACGGATCGGCCGCACCGCTCACCTGGGGCGCGGCGTCGCAGGTGCGGTTGGTCGCCGACCTCACCGCCGGGCAGGTGCTCGAGACCCCGAGTGTGACCACCGACCGCTACGTCCGGCACACGCAGGGCTCCACTGCACTGACGGTGACAGCGCCGGCCGACCAGACACCGGCCACTGGCTCCGTCGACGTCACGGGCACTGCCGCCCCCGGGGCGCAGATCGATGTCGCCGACGTCGGCACCGATCAGAACAGCGCCACCTCACATGCCACGACGACGGTCGGCGCCTCTGGCACGTTCACCGTCCCCGTCTCGCTCGTCAACGGCACGAACGTCCTGGTCGTCACGGCAACCGCGCCCGACGGCGGTACCGCGCAGGCGGTGCGCACGGTCGTTCAGGACGTCGTCGACGGTCAACTCATCTACGACCGCACCGATCCGAGCGGCGATGACAACGGACCGGGCAACTACGCCTACCCGAAGGCCGGAGACTTCCACGCCGGTGCCTATGACCTCACCGACTTCCAGATCTACGACACCGGCGACACGATCACGTTCCGGGCGCAGACCGGTGACCTCACGCCGACGTTCGGCAGCCCCCTCGGCGCGCAGCTGATCGACCTGTACGTGCGCCAGCCAGGAGCGACCAGCACCTCGACGGCGGCATCGTTCCCGGGTCGCAACTACACGATCGCCGCGGCCGATGCGTGGGATCGGTTGATCGAGGTGCAGGGCTTCGGGCAGCGCTTCGTCGACGCGTCGAACACCAACACGGTCGGCACGGTGAACATCAGCGCGAACGCGATCTCGCGCTACATCACGTTCTCGGTGGCCAAGTCGGCGTTGGGCGGCACTCCCGGTTCGGGTTGGACGTTCACTCTCACGCTGACCGGGCAGGACGGGTTCAGCTCCGACCTGGCACGGGCGTTCACCCCGACGCCGGGCGATTACTCGTTCGGTGTGTGCGCGGCGCCGAGCACCGACCCGAAGTGCACGTTCGACCCGACCGCCGTGCCGAAGGTCATGGACACGATCCCGCCGACCGGCACCGAGCAGTCCGCCGAACTCGACTACACGGCCGGCCCGGTGGTGCTGCAGGGATTCACCTTGCCGTAGCAGCAGCCTCCGCGGGGGCCGTTGATCGTCTGCGCCCCATGTGCGGCCGGTCAGGCTCGCGTTGCGCGTGCGCAAATCGCGTAGGCGGTCAGGGTGTTCGTACGAGGCGAATTGTTGTTTTCGAAAACCTGCCAGGCAGAGTTGCTTGCCGGGGCGCTGGAGTTCAGGTCGACCGAGGTCGAAGTGGCGCTCGAGCGGCCACCGCCACTGAGCACCTTCGTTCCGGATGGGCACGCGGCGCTCGCTGAGCCTTGGGTGGCGGCCTTGAGGATGACGGCGGTTCCGGTGATGCGCTGGTAACCCGCCGGTCGGTTGCCGCATACCACGGTGGCGTTGATGGTGCGGTCCTCGCTGGTGGCGTTGTTGACCTTGATTCGCCAGCCGTTGCCGAGCGGGTAGGAGCTGTTGGTCCGGATTCCCAGGTCGTTCAGATCGGTGCCACCTCCGCCGGTGAATGGCACGGTGCCGGTCGGGCAGGTGGCGTCCGCGGTGGCTTGGGTGCCTGCCCGGTGTGGCGCGCTCTCACCGGTGACGTAGCTGTAGTTCTGGACGTTCGTGGCACAGATGGCGTAGATGCGGAAGTCGGCATCGGTCGTCGAGTTGTTGTTGACCCGCGCGTCATACCCCTGGCCGTTCGGTGCGGGGCCTTCGTCCTGGATGTTCTGGTCGGGGTCGGTGCTGAACAAGATGGTGCCGCCGCCGATGACGTTCGTCCCGTCCGGGCAGCTGAAGAACGTGACGTCATGCCCGCCGGGCGGCTCGGTGAACACTGGCGACATCACCTGCTGATACCCGACGAGCGCAGGTGCAGGTGCTGTCGCTGCGGTCGCCGGCAGGGAACAGACCAAGACGGGCGTGGCGAGGCTGAGCGCGAGCAGACTGATGGGCAGACGCTTCATGGCGTTCTCCAGGCGATCGGAATCGGGCTGGTGGGCTGCGCTCGGCAACACTAAGAGGCGTTGATCAACACGCGCGATAGGACGAAGGTAGTAGTACCCCCACCTGCGCCGTTGCTTGGCGGATGGCATTTCCCGCGTGGATTCGATCTGGTTCGAAAGGTCAGCGGAACCGTTGCAGCTTCAGGCATGCTCGGCGTACGCCAGCCGCAGCGACGTGTGAGGTACCGATGATTCGACCGCGAACGATCAGGACGTGCTTGGTTCTCGTGAGTGTCTGCGTCGCCGTGCTGGTGGGGGCGCTCACCGCCCCAGCATCGGCCGCACCGCGAGCCAACGCGCTGCTCAGCCACGACCGCAGCCAGTGCGGCGGCAGCATCTGCGTCACGATCACCCTCGACGGCGTCCTCGGCCACAACGTCACAAAGATGTCGGTGCTCCGCAGGCCCGGGCTCTACGGGCACTTCGAATTCTTCGGCCCGGCCGGGCACATCGCGAACAGTGTCACGAAGACGTGGGGCGGCGGTGAGACCTACAGTTACTCGCGTTTCATGACCGGCAACAAGGGTGCGCTGTGGTGCGCGCGGTTCTGGGCCTACTACACACCGTCCGGCTGGTTCAACGACTCCGGCAACATCTGCGTCGGGGGCTAGGCGCTCCGGAGCGATCTTGACGAGAGCGCTGCGCGCTGGGCAGATTCGATGTGTGCAGCGTCGGCCGAACGTGCAGATCGCGGTGGCCACCTACGCCTCCATCGCCAGTCATCTGGTCGCGCCGGCGCTGACGTCGCTCGCCGTCTCCCGCCCGGACCTGATGATCACGGTCTACATCGAGTCCGAGGACGGCCGACTGGTCGATCGACTGCGGACCGGCAGCGTCGAGTGCGCCGTGGTCGAACGACTGTTCAGCCCGGCCGGTGCGGCCGTGCGATCGGTCCACCCCGATCACGAACAGGCTGCGGTCTCCGAGGTCTCGGAGGTCGCCGACCCGGCCGAACACCTTGCGGCCCTGCCGCTGATGGACGACCGCTATCGCATCGTCGTACCCGCTTCTTGGCGCCCCCCGGGTGCCGTGGAGGAACTGCTCGACCGGCCTTGGGTCGTCGGTCCGCCCGGTTCCAGCGTTCGAACCGCGGTCGAGCGTATGGCCCACGACGCTCGCCGCCCCGTACCGGCGCCCGTTTACGAATGTTGCGCCTTCGCAAGTGTTCTGGACCTGGTTGCCACCGGTGCGGGAGCAGCAGTGGTGCCGGACCTGGCGCTGTCCAGGCCGCCGACGGGAGTCGTCGTGACGCCCTTCGGCGATGCCGGCTGGCGTCGCCTCTACGCGTTGCGCCGGACGACACCCGCACCGACGCAGGCCGGCGTGCGAGCGGTTGTCGATGCTCTGGTCGCCTCGAGCCGTGCGGTCGTGCAACCCGCACGGACGATGCGCGAGAGACTCGGGGCGAGGGCGGCGGTGCTCGGCCGCAGTCGAACCCGGATCATGGCCGCGTTGCTGGCACCGCACACGACGCGTGAGCTCGCCCGGTCCCTGCAGCTGAGCGAATCGACGGTCTCGCATCATCTTCACGCGCTGACCGACGCCGATCTGACGGAAGGCCACCGAGAGGGGCGTCAGGTGATGTACCGCCTCACGCCCATCGGTCGGGACCTGCTCAGCACCATCTCGGCCTGAGCACCCCGCCGGGCGTGGTACTGGTCGAGGCGGTCCGCAGGGCACGTTCGTGACGATCAGCAACGACGCGATCTATTCGATGGCCTCGCTCGATCTGTCGGTCGGGCCGCTCGTGCTGGAGGTACCGGACCTCGCAGACCGGTACTACGTGCTGCAACCGATGACGGATCGTTGACCATCACCGTCGGCCACACCGAGCCCGGCGCGGAATTGCGCCCGAACTGGCTACCGGCACCCGAGGGTCCGTTCCGATTGGTGATGCGCCTGTACATCCCCGGCGACGCGGTGCTGGACGGGACCTACGCCTTCCCGAAGATCATCCGAGCCTGAGTGCGGCCCCATCTCCTGGGGCCGCCTTCGGTGTGGCGGGTGTTGGGTTCGAACCAACGTAGGCTGAGCCGGCGGTTTTACAGACCGCTCCCTTTGACCACTCGGGCAACCCGCCGTAGACCGGATCGCTCCGGCGCTACCGGCTGCCGCATCGCTGCGGCAACGGCTCGCAAGCTTACCCGAGTCGCGCATCGGATACCGTCGAGGGCGTCCCGCCCAACCGCATCAGCAATGAGGTGACCCCGGCATGGCCGACCCGTCCTTCGACGTCGTCAGCAAGGTCGACCGCCAGGAGGTCGACAACGCCCTCAACCAGGCGGCGAAGGAGCTGTCCCAGCGCTTCGACTTCCGCGGCACGAATGCGCACATCGAATGGTCCGGCGAACTCGGCGTCACGATCCGCGCCGACACCGAGGAGCGCGCGAAGGCCGCCCTCGAGGTGTTCAAGGAGAAGCTGGTCAAGCGCTCGATCTCGATGAAGGCGTTCGACGCCGACGACCCCAAGGCGTCGGGCAAGTCGTACGTGATCACCGGCACCCTGCGCCAGGGCATCGACGCCGACCATGCCCGCAAGATCGCCAAGCTCGTCCGCGACGAAGGCCCCAAGGGCGTCCAGGCCTCGATCCAAGGTGACCAACTGCGGGTGTCGGGCAAGAAGAAGGACGCCCTGCAGGCGGTGCAGACGCTGCTGCGCAATGCCGACCTCGACGTCCCGCTGCAGTTCACGAACTACCGCTGACCGGTCCCACGCCACCGCACCGCTCGTACCGCACCTCCCGTTCCCGACTCTTGCAATGAGATGACGGAAAATCGAACCCAAATTCGGTCATCTCATTGCAAGAGTCGTCGTCCACAGGCCGAGCCGCACGGCTGACCGGGACGGCTCTACCGTCGCGCGATGGTCGCTGCCGACGATGACGATCAAATCTGGTGGGAGGGCGCCCTCGCGCTCGTCGCCGAGCCCGGTGGACGGGCGGTCGGGCCGGCGACCATGCGCCACGGCGCTTGGCTGCAGACCCGAGACGACCTCCTCGACGCCGCTGCACACCCGGCGATCACACTCGCCACACGCCAGGGGTTCGTCCTCACGCGCGACCAGGTGCCGCGCCTCGGACTCACCAGCGCTGTCGTGCGGCGCCGGTTGGCGTCGGGTTCGTGGACCCGTCCCCGTTACGGCGTCGTGTGTCCACTCCCGGCGCGCGACGACGAGCGGCCGCACGGCGCGAGTCCGGAGATCACGATCGCGGCCGCCGTCCGCAGTCGCCCGGGCACGGTAGCCAGCCACGAGAGCGCAGCGGTCCTGCACGGGCTACCGGTTCTGGACCCGCCGCCGCGACCGACGCTGACCGTCACGAAGGCGAGCGCGGGAGGCGGCTGGCGAGACTGCCTCATCCGCGCATGCCCGATCCCACGATTCGAGCGACTCGGACTGGTTCGGTTGTCCGACGACCACCGTCGCGCGCACCGTCATCGATGTCGCACGCAGCAGCGGCGTGGGTGCCGGGCTCGTGACCGGCGACGCCGCGCTCCGAGAGGGTTTGGCCACGCGGGCCGGACTGGTTGCCAGCCTGCGTCGAGCCCGACGGCGGCCGGGTGTGATCGCTGCGTCGCGCGTCGTCGAATTGGCGGACGGACGGGCAGAATCGCCGCTTGAGTCGCTGACCCGGCTGTGCATGATCGACGCCGGGTTGACGTCGTTCGAGCCGCAGGGCAGGGTGTCGACGCGACGCGGGACGTATGTCGTCGACTTCTTGTTGCGGGCGCAGCGGCTGGTCGTCGAGGCCGATGGGCTGCTCAAGTACCGCCGTCGCTCGGATGCCCTGACGCTCGAGAAGCTGCGTCAGGAGGCGATCGAACGAGCCGGGTACCGCGTCGTGCGGGTCACCTGGGATGACGTCGTGCGCCATCCCGAGGAAACGGTCGCGCGCATCCTGCGCGCGCTGCACCCGACTGTTGCAATGAGATGACGAGATTTCCGCCCGAATCTCGTCATCTCATTGCAAGAGTCGAGGTTGGGGACGAGCAGCGCGTCAGTGCAGGTACCGCGGGTCGGACTTCGCCATCCGCTGGAGGCGCGCGATCCGCTCCTCCATCGGAGGGTGGGTGGAGAACAGGCCGCGGACCCGGCTGCCGAACGGGTTGGCGATCATCAGGTGGCTGGTGGTCTCGAGCCGGGGGGTGGCCGGGAGCGGCCGGGCGTCGGTGCCGGCCTCGAGCTTGTGCAGCGCCGAGGCGAGGGCGAGCGGGTCGGCGGACAGCTTGGCGCCGGACTCGTCGGCCTGGTACTCGCGGGCCCGGCTGATCGAGAGCTGGATCAACCCGGCGGCGAGCGGGGCGAGGATCACCATCAGCAGCGCGGCGAACGGGTTGCGGTCGCGGTCGTTGTCACCGCCGCCGCCGAAGAACATCGCGAACTGGGCCAGCAGCGTGATGCCGGTCGCGATCGCGCCCGCGACCGAGGAAATCAAGATGTCGCGGTTGTAGACGTGGCTGAGCTCGTGCCCGAGCACCGCCCGCAGCTCGCGCTCGTTGAGGATCTGCAGGATGCCCTCGGTGCAACACACCGCGGCGTGGCGCGGGTTGCGGCCGGTGGCGAAGGCGTTGGGCGCGGCGGTGGGCGAGACGTACAGGCGCGGCATCGGCTGCCGGGCGGTGGTGGCCAGGTCCTGCACGATCCGGTACATCGCCGGCTGCTCGGCCTGGCTGACCGGCCGCGCGTTCATCGAGCGCAGCGCGATCTTGTCGGAGTTGAAGTAGCTGAAAGCGTTGATGCCGAGCGCGATGACCAGGCCCACCACGGCCCCGGTGGGGCCGTAGAAATACGCCCCGAAACCGACGAACACCGCGCCGAGCACGCCGAAGAGAACAGCGGTCTTCAGACCGTTCTCGACCCCATGCATGTCCGGTCAACGTCTGGCCGGGGCTGCGGCGTTCCCGATCTGATTGACTGCCCATCATGTCCGCCATCGACCATTTGGTGCACGCGAATGCGCAGTACGCCGCCCGGTTCCCCGGCCCTCGTCCGCTGCGGCCGAAACTGCGGCTGGCCATCGTCACGTGCATGGACTCGCGCCTGGACCTGTTCGGCGCCCTTGGCCTGGAGATCGGTGACGCGCATCTCATCCGCAACGCCGGCGGCATCCCCACCGACGATGTGCTGCGCTCGCTCGCGCTCAGTCAGCGCTCGCTCGGCACCCGTGAGGTCGTGATCATCCACCACACCGAGTGCGGGATGGACGGTTTCGACGACGAGGCCTTCCGCCGCGAACTCACCGAGCAGACCGGCCAGGCCCCCACCTGGCGGGTCACCGGATTCACCGACGTCTACCAGGACACCCACGAATCGGTCATGGCCGTGCGGGAGTGCCCGTGGTTGCCCTATCGCGAGGACGTTCGTGGCTTCGTGTTCGACGTTGCCACCGCGACGGTCACCGAGGTGAGCTGAGGACGCTCAGGCGTCCTGCCACCGGAAGGACGCCATCAGGGCCTCGACCCGGCGGTCGAGCTCGTCGCTCTCGCTTCTCAGATCGCCGGGGAGGACGAATTCGGCCAGGACCGCGAGCCGGTGCTCGCCCGGCGCCGGCATCACGTAGCGGCGGGTGCCGGGTTCGACGGTCCAGTCCAGCAGCTCGAGGGCGTCGGCCCCCGGCGCGACCTGGCGGGCCTCGAAATCGTCGTCGTCGAGCAGGCCGACGGTCAGCGCCCCGGTGGCCTCCCGGATGTCGTCGTCGATGACCGCGGTGCTGAGCACGGCCAGCACGGGCGCCTCGGCGGCGTCTTCCGGGTACCCGGCTTCGGCGGCGTCGAGAACAAGCCAGTCGCGGCAGTCCATCTCGAATGCCGGCAAGGTCAGATCAGCCATGAAGATCCCTCGATCGCGTCCGGTTACCTCACGTAGCGGTACCCGTTCCGCGGACCTCGATCACGACCCGGACATATCGGATCCTCAGTTGCGCGGAGCCCGCTCGGCGGCTCGCGGGTGAGCCAGACCACCCGCGGGAGCAGGACGCACGACCGTAATATGGACAAGTTGCGAGCTCGACCGTGTCGGCCGGGTAGTCGCATCGCGATGCCGGGGAGGCGCCAGCGCTCTATGAGCACCAAGAACGTCGAAGAACTGGACCAGGTTGTCATTCGCATCGCCGGCGATTCCGGCGACGGGATGCAACTCACCGGTGACCGGTTCACCCAGGAGACCGCGGTGTTCGGCAACGACTTGTCGACGCTGCCCAACTTCCCGGCCGAGATCCGTGCGCCGGCCGGGACCCTTGCCGGGGTGTCATCGTTCCAGCTGCACTTCGCCGACCACGACATCCTGACCCCCGGCGACCGTCCGGACGTCCTGGTTGCGATGAACCCGGCTGCGCTCAAGGCCAACATCGCCGACGTCCCCAAGGGCGCCACGCTGATCATCGACACCCACGACTTCACGACCCGCGCGCTGGCCCGGGTGGGCTGGGCCGTGAACCCGCTCGAGGACGGCTCGCTGGACGGATTCCACCTGCACGCCTTCGACCTCACCCAGCTCACGCTCGACGCGCTGGAAGGCTCGACGCTCTCGCGCAAGGACGCCGGGCGCAGCAAGAACATGTTCGCCCTCGGCTTGCTGTCGTGGATGTACTCGCGGCCCACCGAGGGCACCCTCAAGTTCGTCCGGCAGAAGTTCGCGAACAAGCCGGACATCGCCGAGGCGAACGTGACGGCGTTCCAGGCCGGCTGGAACTTCGGTGAGACCACCGAGGCGTTCGGGGTCTCCTACGAGGTGAAGCCGGCGGCGCTGCCGACCGGCCGGTACCGCAACATCACCGGCAACCTCGCACTCGCCTACGGACTGGTGGCGGCCTCGCAGCGTTCGACACTGCCGCTGTTCCTGGGCGCCTACCCCATCACCCCGGCCAGCGACATCCTGCACGAGCTGTCCAAGCACAAGCGCTTCGGTGTGCGCACCTTCCAGGCCGAGGACGAGATCGCCGGCATCGGCAGCGCGCTCGGCGCCGCGTTCGGCGGGTCCTTGGCGGTCACGACGTCCTCAGGGCCGGGCATCGCGCTCAAGGGCGAGGCCATCGGGCTGGCGGTGTCCCTGGAGCTGCCGCTGATCATCTGCGACATCCAGCGCGGCGGCCCGTCGACAGGTCTGCCCACCAAGACCGAGCAGTCCGACCTGCTCCAGGCGATGTACGGCCGCAACGGCGAGGCTCCGGTACCGATCATCGCGCCGCGTTCGCCGGGTGACTGCTTCGACGCTGCCGTCGAGGCCGCGCGGATCGCGCTCACCTACCGGACTCCGGTGTTCCTGCTCTCCGATGGCTACCTGGCCAACGGCTCGGAACCGTGGCGGGTGCCGAAGGTCGACGACCTGCCGGACCTGCGGGTCGAGTTCGCCACCGCGCCCAACGGCACCGGTGCCGAGGACGGCGTGTTCCTCCCCTATCTGCGTGACCCGCAGACGCTGTCGCGGCCGTGGGCGGTGCCCGGTACCGCCGGGCTGGAGCACCGCATCGGCGGGATCGAGAAGGCCGACCGCACCGGCAACATCTCCTACGACCCGGACAACCACGACTACATGACCCGCATCCGGCAGGCCAAGGTCGACGGCATCGCGGCGACGATCGCGGATCTCGAGATCGAGGATCCCGACGGCGATGCGCGGGTGCTCGTGCTCGGGTGGGGCTCCACCTACGGCCCGATCGGCGCGGCGTGCCGGCGGGTGCGACACTCGGGTGGGTCCATCGCGCAGGCCCATCTGCGTCATCTCAACCCGTTCCCGGCCAACCTGGAAAGCGTGCTGGCGTCCTACGACAAGGTCGTCATCCCGGAGATGAACCTCGGGCAGCTGGCGACCTTGATCCGCGCGAAGTACCTGGTCGACGCGATGAGCGTGACGCAGGTGCGCGGGCTGCCGTTCAAGGCCGAGGAGCTGGCCGAGATGCTTCTGCCACTGACCAAGAGTGAGTGATTTGCGATGACCGAGCTGACGCTCAAGGCAAAGGATTTCAAGACCGACCAGGAAGTCCGCTGGTGCCCTGGTTGCGGCGACTACGCGATTCTGGCCGCCGTGCAGGGTTTCATGCCCGAACTCGGGGTGCCGCGCGAGGACATCGTGTTCATCTCCGGGATCGGCTGCTCCTCGCGGTTCCCGTACTACATGAACACCTACGGCATGCACTCGATCCACGGCCGCGCGCCGGCGATCGCCACCGGGCTGTCCGCCTCGCGCCCGGACCTGTCGGTCTGGGTGGTCACCGGCGACGGTGACGCGCTCTCGATCGGTGGCAACCACCTGATCCACGCGCTGCGCCGCAACGTCAACCTCAAGATCCTGCTCTTCAACAACCGGATCTACGGGCTGACCAAGGGCCAGTACTCACCCGCGTCGGAGCTCGGCAAGATCACCAAGTCCTCGCCGATGGGCTCGATCGACAACCCGTTCAACCCGATCTCCGTGGCGATCGGGGCCGAGGCCAGCTTCGTGGCGCGCACCCTCGACTCGGACCGCAAGCACCTCACCTCGGTGCTGCGCGCGGCCGCCGCTCACCCCGGCACCGCGCTGGTCGAGATCTACCAGAACTGCAACATCTTCAACGACGGCGCGTTCGACGTCCTGAAGGACGCCGGCACCCGTGACGACTGGACCATCCGGCTCGAGCACGGCCAGCCGCTGCGCTTCGGCGCCGACAGCTCGAAAGCCGTCGTCCGCGACGAATTCGGTGCGCTGTCGATCGCCGACGGAGTCGCCGACGACGACCCGCGAGTCGTGGTCCACGACGCGCACCGCGAGGATCCGTCCTACGCCTTCGCGCTGTCGCGGCTGTCGTCCCCCGAATCGGGCTACGCCCCGATGGGGGTCTTCCGCGACGTGCAGCGTCCCGTCTACGACCACATGATGAGCGAGCAGTTGGAGAAGGCGAGCGCGGCTGCACCCAGCGACGCCGACGCGCTGCAGACCCTGCTCGCCGGCGCCGACACCTGGTCCGTCTAGCGACCGTTCAGAGCTCGACGCCGATCAGGTGCGCCTCCGGGCGCAGCCGGATGCCGAAACGCCGTTGCACGCCGTCGCGGATCGTCCGCGCGAGATCGATCAGCTCCGCGGTCGAGGCGCCCCCGCGGTTGGTCAGTGCGAGCGTGTGTTTCGTCGAGACCGCTACCCGGCCGGCGCCGCGTTCGAGTCCGAAACCGCGGGCGAATCCCGCGTTCTCGATCAGCCAGGCGGCCGAGAGCTTGATCTGGTCGTCCACTTCCCAGTGCGGGCATCCGTCGGGCACCAGGTCGGGGGTGACGAACGGATTGACGAAGAACGACCCGACGCTCCAGGTGTCGGGGTCGCCGGCGTCGAGCACCATTCCCTTGCTGCGCCGCAATTCCAACACCACGTCGCGAACCTGGTCCGAGGGAGCAGGGTCGCCCGGTTGCACTCCGAGTCGCCGGGCCAGCTCGAGGTAGCGCACCGGCGGCGCGAGCGGTGAACGACGCAGCCGAAAGGACACCGACAGCACGACGTAGCGATCGGTGTGTTTGAAGGCGCTCGTACGGAATCCGAAACCGCACCGGTCGGGCGGCCAACGCTCCACGGTGCCGGTCTGCCGGTCCAGCACCTGCAGTGCGGAGATGACGTCGGCCACCTCGCTGCCGTAGGCCCCGACGTTCTGCACCGGAGTCGCACCCGCCAGGCCGGGAATGCCCGACATCGCGGCCAGCCCGGACCAGCCCAGCTCGACTGTGCGGGCCACCAGGCCGTCCCACGGAACCCCGGCATCCGCCGTGACCGAGGCATCGCCGTCGGCGTAGGAGACGCCCTCGGTGCGCACCAGCACCACCACGCCGTCCCAGCCGTTGTCGGCGACCACGAGATTGCTGCCGCCGCCGACGATGAGCACCGGTTCGCCCCGCGCGTCGGCCGCGCGCACGTGGTCGACGAGCTCGTCGGTCGTCGCCGCGGTGAGAACGGATTTCGCGGGGCCGCCGAGCCGCAGCGTCGTGAGGTCGGCGAGCACGTCGGGCACGCTTCGCGACGCTACCGAATCTAGACTCGGTGCCGTGCCGGGCGCCTCACCTTCGCGGCGCATGCCGCGCCTGGCTGCCGGCCGGGCCCGGGCGCTGGGACTGCCGACCCGGGGCACCACCAACGCGAACCGGCTGCGCCGGATGGACAACTGGATCACCGCCCGGCTGGCAGCGCTGCTGCGTGACACGGCCGATCCGCTCATCGTCGATCTGGGCTACGGCGCCACGCCGGTCACGACCGTCGAACTCTCGCAGCGGCTGCGCCGGATCCGGCCGGACGTGCGCGTGCTCGGGCTGGAGATCGACCCGGACCGGGTGGCTGCCGCCGCCTCGGCCGCCGACCCACCGCAACTGGCGTTCGAACGAGGTGGTTTCGAGCTGGCCGGGCGGCGCCCGGCGCTGGTGCGAGCGGCCAATGTGCTGCGTCAGTACGACGAGGCGGCCGCGGCCCGGGCGTGGGCCACGCTGCAGACCGGCCTGGCCGAGGGCGGGGTGATCGTCGAAGGCACCTGCGACGAACTGGGCCGCCGCGGCGCGTGGGTGCTGCTCGACCGGACCGGACCGCTCACGCTGACCCTGGCGTGCCGGGTCGCCGGCGCTCGAGCGCCCGAGTGAGCTGGCGGAGCGGTTGCCGAAGGCCTTGATCCACCGCAACGTGCCCGGCGAGCCGATCCACACGTTCCTGCGGGCGTTCGACGATGAGTGGGCGGCCGCGGCCCCGCTCGCCGCCTTCGGCCCTCGGCAGCGGTGGATCGAGGCGGTGTCCCGCCTGGCCGCTAGCGGTTGGCCGGTGGACGCGACGCGGGCCCGGCACGGCGAGGTCACGGTCGAGTGGGCCCGCGTCGCGCCGGGTGGTGCCTAGCTCGCGCAGCGGATGCGCAATGATCGGACAAGTCGGACCAATCAGGGAGGCAAACCAGCATGGCCGTATCCGTCAATCTCGCAAAGGGCCTGGACAAGGCCTACGAGAACAAGTCGCTCGACGAGATCCTCGCCGGGCCGCCGTCGGCGCTGGCCGGGCTGACTGCGGAGCACGACAAGGCGCTCGCCGAGGCGCTGAACATCAAGACCGTCGCCGACCTCGGCAGCAACAAGCACTTCGCGCTCGCCGGGGTGCTCGTCGCCCTCGCCGCCAAGCAGGGCTGACGCAGGTTCAGCCTGCCAGCCGCTGCCGCACCGCGCCGAGTCCCAGCGACGCGGCATCGGACAGGTAGGTGTGCAGGTGGAGGTCGGTGTCCGGGACCATCCGGGTCCGACCGACCTCCACCATCAGCCGCTGCGCGGCCGCGACCGCCGTCGCCGGGTAGGCGATGAGCTCCTGGAAACCGGCCGCGTAGCCGACACCGGCGAGGTGGGTGGTCAGCTCGCTGCCGATGCCGCGGTGCTGCCATGCGTCTTGGACGAGCAGCCCGATCGTCGCGCACAGCGATCCGTGCGCGCGATCGCGGGTCAGCGAGCCGTGGGCGACGATCGAGCCGTCGGCCAGGGTGACGACCACGCTGTAGGGCCCGCGCAGGTCGTGATCAAGCGCCGCGACGGCCGGTGGCCGGCCACCCACGCGATACCGGTCGAGCAACGCGCGCGGGCTGCAGCGCGTGTGCATCCGGGCCACTGCGGGCAGGTCGCGCGCCGACGTGGGCCGCACCACCATCGCGGTGGTCCCGACCCGCAACGTCCAAGGATCGCGCGCCAGCTCGACCAGCATCGGGTCCTCGGTCCGCCGCCGCTCGCCGACATCGCGGACGGCCACCGGCGGGCAACTGTTCGGGATCGTGTGCATGCTGCGACATTCGCATCGGCTCGTTTCACCGACATGACGAGCGCTCGACGGCTCTGCAACGTGTTCGCGACGCGATCCACCGGCCCGGTTACGCCGAGGTGGGATAGGCGGCGGTACGAATCATGTCGACCCGGTCCGGGGCGACCTCACGGCCGCGGTCGTCCACGAACCCGACGTGCACGGGCCGGTCCGTGCCCTTGACCCGTCGCAGCATGCTCGGCCCCGCGTGCCAGGGCAGGTGTTCATCGCCCCATTGCTGCAGCGCGGCGAGCGCTACCCCGAGTTCCGCGCCGGCCGGGGTGAGCACGTACGACGACCGCGGCCGCGCACCCGGTTCCTGATACGGGACCTTCTCCATCACCCCGTGCTCGACCAGCGTGTTCAGGCGCTCGGTCAGCACGTCCGCGGACACGCCCAGCGCCGTGCGGAAGTCGGAGAACCGTGTGGTCCCGCCCCATGCCTCGCGCAGCACGAGGAAGGTCCATCGCTCGCCGACTACCCCGAGGGTGCGAGCGATGGCACACGGATCATCCGGAACGTGCCCCATGCGTCGATGGTAGCCACCCTGAGTTGTCGCTTCCAACTCAGGTAGGCTAAGTTGGGAAAACCAACTGAGACGGAGAGGCATCGCCATGCAGATCGAAGGCACGACCGCACTTGTCACCGGCGCCAACCGAGGGCTGGGACGCCACCTCGCCCAGCAGCTGCGAGACCGCGGCGCGAAAGTGTACGCAGGCGCTCGCAATCCCGATTCGGTCGACCTCGACGGGGTCACACCGATCCGCCTCGACGTGACCGACCCGGCCACCGTGCAAGCAGCGGCCGAGGCCACCGGCGACGTGTCCGTCCTCGTCAACAATGCGGGATCCTCCACACGCGCCGGGCTGCTGACCGGCGACCTGAGCGACATCAGGATGGAGATGGACACGCACTTCTTCGGCACGCTCGCCGTGGTGCGGGCCTTCGCCCCTCAACTCGGCAGTCACGACGAGAGCTCGATCCTGAACATCCTGTCCGCGCTGTCCTGGGTCACCTTCCCCGGCGTGGGTGCGTACTGCGCGGCCAAGTCGGCCGAATGGTCGTTGACGAACGCGCTGCGCCTGGAGCTCGCCGACCAGGGCACCGTCGTTTCCGGGCTGCATGTGGGCTACATGGACACCGACATGGCCCGCACCGTCGACGCACCGAAGTCGGCCCCCGCCGACATCGCGCGCATCGCCATCGACGGCGTGGCGGACGGCGTGTACGAGATCGTCGCCGACGACACGGCGCGCACGGTGCTCTCCGGCCTGTCGGGCGGCGTCGGGGCGTTGTACCCGCAGTTCGCGTAGATCGACGGCAGGAGGAACCTCTATCGTTGGGTGTCGCAGGTCCGACCACATGGACCTGTGGCACGGGGCCTCTAGCTCAATTGGCAGAGCTGCGGACTTTTAATCCGTAGGTTGCGGGTTCGAGCCCCGCGGGGCCCACAATGGGAATGTGCCCAGATGCCTTCTACTATAAGGCATCTGGGTATCTAACGGCGCTCGGATTTCGTATCGCGGCTGGCGCGCGGCACCCATTCGCCCCGCATGGCACCCATTTTTGGTTTGCTCTCGGCGAGACGCGATGCGCTGCGGTTTCCGGTCCGCAGGTTGCCGCGTCTCAGACCATCCGCGCCTGTGCCCCGCCCGTCTCGACGGACCGGGCATACAGTTCGGGCCCGCCGCGCTCTTCTGAACCCTTGCATGGGGCGCTCGTAGGCCTCGATCTGCGCTTCTCGGATGAGTCCCGGCCGGCGCGCAGATGAAACCTGTCAGGCCTGTCCAGGTGATATTTCGTGTCTGGCGTCTCAGAGGGGCCTGCAATCGAGTAGGCCACCTTGGCATCTGCAGCTGGTGCTATGGGAGGTGGTGCCCGAGGAAGCGGCTCATCCAGGTGACTGGTATCGCTGTGATCGGAGGATCGACGACCACGCTTCGCACCCGATCCTGGTTCCCGGCTACGCGTTGCAAGTGTTGCAACGTCATTCGCACTTCGCCGAGGATGAGATGCGCGTCGTGCAGCGCCCGCCGGGCGCTGCTGTCCGCGGTGGTGATCGCGAGCAACGGCGTGTTCGTACTCGTCGCCTTCACCGTGTAGTCGCCAGTCATTCCTTGGCGCTGCAGGCGAGCTCGGCTGGTGTGGCTCGTGAGCGCCATGATCTCCACGTCGACGAGCGACGTGATGTCACGTCTGTACGGGTTACTCGTGCCGTTCGACGGTAGCAGCAGCACCCTGGCCCGCGTGATGTACGTCGGCGCGCTCGGTGCCGGAAGATGCGCCGCGACGACCAGCACGATGATCACGAGCAGCGCCTCGAGCGCCACGCTGAGGTTGCGTGATCTGCCACGCCGCAGTCCGCTCTTCGGCATCGGTGATGGCCCCGTCCCCCACGTTGCCGCCGGCGAGCCGGTCAAGCCGACCCTGGTGCCGGTCACTGTAGATCGCATGGCGCGTGCCGGCAATCCCAGCGCGGCCAGCTGCACCTCGGACCGCGCCGAGGCCGCGCCCGGGGTTGGTCAGCCTGCACACGATGAGCGCACCCCGCGCGGGTGAGGTCTCCGTGTCGCCTGACGGACACGGAAATCGATTGTGGTCGTGACGCTACATGCAGAAACGTCTTCGTGACCGTCAGCCATCAGACATACGACGCAGAGACAACTGATGCAACAGCCCCACCGCTGAAGGACCCGGCGAAAGGGCCTTCAACGATCCAAGAAACGTGCCCCATAACCGCAATGCGGTTGCCGTGAACGGCGGCAAGGGAGAGGCGCCGCCCATCGCGCTCATGGACACAGCCACATGCGTGCTCCTATTCGCCATCGCAAACGTGCCAATGGCATTCTCCGACGCCCGGGTATGGGTCGCCCGCAGACGGGCAATAGTCGCTGTACTTGAACGGATCTGGCCCGCAGCCCGAATCGCCGGCCACGGCCTTGGGTGTGGTGTGACGCAGTGGCCGATAGCCCCGGAACGGCGCTCCCTGCCGCAGGCCTTTGCATCGCGAGATGTTGTGCCGCCAGTCAATGGAGTGGTAGAAGGCACGTCGCGGATGGCTGCCGTAGCTGCCGTAGTCGTAGGCGGCGCGCGCGTAGCCGGTCCAGACCATCCACCCATTGACGTCGCCACCGCGCAGCGCGACGTAGCGCAGCGCCCGGCCCCAAGAGTCGAAGTCGGGGTGGTGCGCAGGCCGCGTCAGGGTGACCCGGGTGCCCGGGTGCAACAGCGACCGCAACTTGGTGGCAGCGGCGAGTCCACCGCACTGGTTGGTGCCGAAGCTGCCGTGTCGGATTTCCGGGGCGTTGATCCCGATGAGCCGAACGCTGATCATCCCGTGGCCGTAGGCAACGTGGATGGTGTCGCCGTCGACCACGTCCACCACTGTGCTGCGGTAGTGCGGATTGACCCGCCGGTAGACAGTTGCTTCTGCCGTGCTCGGCAACAGGCCGAGCACAAGCAGGGTGGACAGCAGCCCGGCGAGGACCGCGATGGTGCGATTCCTCATGACGCCACCGCTGCGTCGATGTAGAGAACCGGGGTCGCCGACAGAGCTCGCGATAGGTGATAGCCGAACCGCTCGGTTCGCTGCTTGCCGGCGTTCCAGTCGCAGTAAATCGGCGGACGGGCGGTGCCCTTTTCGACCGCGAAGGCGGTAGGGCTGAGCCTGCCGAGACGTTGGCGTGTTGCGATCGCAAACTGCCTACTATCGACTACCAATCTGCAAAGAGTCGGTGGTCTGGGCTGCCCAGGTATCTGTGAGTTCACTTGCGTGACCGCCTCCTATCGCGGAGGCGGCGTGGCCGATTGGCCGCTTGGGATGATTGAGAGTCTCTCAGCGTGCCGACCAGGGAGGCGCGGAGTAACCAAACTTCGGGTGTCGTTCTCGGGCCTTGTGTCCGCTGGTCGGCGAAGTGCGACATCGACGGTCTTCGACCACGCTCGATCCAGGGTCGGAGCGAAGCGTTGGGCCGGAGCTTCGATCAGATACCACGACGCCACCGCCAGCGGGATTGTTGCGACGATGTCGAGGGTCACGACCACGCCGACTGGCAGGCCGCCTACTCCCGCGAGCAGCAGCAGTTGCGCTACTGGGAACGCATAGATGTACATGCCATAAGACAGGTCGTTTCGCTGTACGAACCTCCACGGCGGCAAGACGGCGCCCGCGGACAGCAGCAGGTACGCCAATCCAAGACCGGCGACGGCGTACACGTGCCCTATCGCTGCACCGACCACCACCAACCCTGCTGCGGGTATTGCGAGCCACCATGTGACGGGGATACGCCGCCGGCTCAACGCGAGCAGCGACCCGGCCGCGAACACCGCAACGAATCCTGACAGGTCGTCTCCGTGGATCCAACTGTGTACCGCCGCGGCCACGAACAACGCCAACACGGCGATCAGTCGTAACCGTCGGACCGTGAACAACAGGCCAATCAGCAGGTAGCAGAGGTACTCATATTTCAACGTCCACAATGACCCGTCCCACGCTGTCATTGGCGCGTCTTTCAACGTGTCACCGACCTGGAACGTGTGCATCTGAAGCGTGAAGGTGTAACGCAGGTATCGCAGCCCGTCGTGGAGACCGTACGACGCAGACGTCATTGCCGCCGCTATCGGGGCGAATACGAACGCGGTCACCGCGATTACCGCCCAGAAGGCGGGGTAAATCCTCAGTGCGCGCCGGATGAGGAACGGCAGCGGCTCGTGATGCTCGCGGCTGGCCGTGATCAGATACCCGGAAATCCCGAAAAAGCCGATAACCGCCCAATGACCCAAGGTCACCCCGAGGAACTCTGGGTCGGCACCGTAGCCACCGATCGGCCATGCGTGGGACACGATCACTAACACCGCCAGGGCTAGGCGGATCAAGTTGAGACCGTTCCTGCCCGTCGCGTAGGCAGCCGCAATGCTGCGCGAATGTGTCACAACTTCCCGTTTCATCGGCTTCTTTCTGGCAAGACAGGCCTATTGCCTGCATGTGTGTGGGGAAAGGGAGGTGCGAGCGGTTTTTCGGTCAAGGAGCCCTGATTGTGAGCGCCGGCGGACCGCAATTAGGCGGCCTACAGTCACGGTTGTCGCTCGCCGGGGTGAGGGCGCTACGGCGATTATCCCCAACGTTGCTGTCGATGTGGAACGAGGCAACGTCGCTCAAATGATCAGGAGTGCGTCCCCACGTACCAGGCCTGCGCGACTGTCCGGGATGACGGCCGCGAGGTGGGCCTCTCCCCCGCCACGGTGACGCTCCAGCGGGCAGTGTGCTTGTTGAAAGGCGTGGAGGCCCGGTAGGAGCCCCAGATCGCGAGGTTGTGTTGGCAGTAGTACCAAGCCACCCACGTGGGGTGCGCGTTCAGCCGTGGCCCGGCACCGCCGTTACGCAGCGAGCAGGCCGTGCCGTTGGTCAGGTGCACCACAAAGGGCAGCTTCACCCTGACGGGCGTGCCGGCGGTGAACCTGCCCGTGAGCGGGAACGAGGTGAGGTGCCTGGACCGATTGAACACCGGGTCGTCGAGGCACAGCACCCGGTGCGGCGTCGCGCTCTTCCAGCAGGCGGTTGCCTGCACGGCGCTGGGTGAGCATAAGTCGATGTTGCGGTTCACCGCGGCTGGGCTCGCGATGTTGTAGCCATGACCGTCGCAGTCGGCCGTGTTGCCCCAGGGATCGTTGGAAGCGTGGTAGCCCGGGGCGGCGTGTCCATGGGCCGTGACCGGGCGCAGCACGCTCACGACCGTGTGGGCGCTCGCGGCGTCCGCGGTTCCGGTGCCAACCAGGAGGCTGGCTAGAGCCCCGAAGACGGCGATCGCGAGGGTGACGGTGGTGCGTAACTTCACGTGATCTCCAGGATCTATCTGAGGTTTCTGTGCCCGTTGAGGGCCCGGTGAGCGCGAGGTCGATTTCTTTCCGAAATCCGGGTCTGTGTGCCCGTTCGACCCGACTGTCGCGCATTCGGCGGTCGCGGTCGGCGCCGCGACAGGTGTCGGTGTATCAGTTGTAGCGGGTGAAGGCCTGCTTGCTCAGCGTGAACCCGGTGCCGGTGTTTCGGTTCATGCACGAGATGCCGTTCTCGGCGCTTCCGCAACTGAACTGGCCGTTGGTCAGGGAACTGCCGTAGGGAAGGATCGTGCTACCCGCGGGATAGAGCGGGGCTTGGGCGCAGCTGACGAAGCTCGGCGCACCAGCACTGTCGATTTGGACAATGGCGCCGTTGAGACAGTCGGGTCCTGGCTGGTCGAAGTCGTAGTGGGCGATGGTGCATTGCACGGAGTCGCCGCCGTCGGCGAAGACATAGCAGCCGATGTTTTGGCTCGGCGCAAGGAAATACACGTTCGCGTGCACACCCATGTACGGGGCGGGATCGAGCGGAGTCGTCGAGTCGACCACGTCCCGCAACGACATCGGCGCGGCCTGTGGCGCCGGCGCCGGCGCCACGCGGGTAACCGTCGTGGTGCGCGTGCCGATGGTAGGTGCGGCCGGTTCGGCCGCCTTGGGCTCAGCCGCCGCCTGGGACGAACTCGGCGATCCGATTCTCTGCGACGTGCCACTCTGGGCGGCGCCCCCTGCGTGGCCTACTTGGACACTGGCCGAGCAGCCGCACAACACCATCGCCAACCCGGCGATCACCACAGCCACGCGCGTCAGCTGCTTGGGGGTGGCGATCGATCGCTCCTCCGTCGCGGCTACTCGCTCGGCGCGGCTTGCAGTTCGGGTGGCGTCTTGGCCTCCGCCTCCGCGGGTCAGGGCGCAGCGACGGCGCCGGAGGAAAGTAGGCATTGCGGAGGTGGCTCCTCATTAGGTGATGGGACGCAAAGGGTGACGCGGTACCCGGCGGACTGACGGGCTTGTGTGTGATCAGTGTGAGGTATGAGCGGCTTGCGGGTCTCGGCCGTGAGCGACAGACTTTTACCTTCCTGCGACAAGATCGGGGCTGGCTGATGGCCGCTGCGATGGTGCGCGTGCAGGCGCTGCGGGGCTACCGCCATCTCGTCGCCGACCTGGGTGGTGATCTCACCGCTCTGCTACGTCGGGCAGGCATTGAGGTCGCAGCCCTGGACCAGCTCACCGCG